>OZ244999.1:2010000-6810000 GCA_965223265.1 Planctomycetota bacterium | reverse complement strand
GCAGCTGACTTATGGCCTCGCATCCACGGATTGAGTTGGTTTACCCTGCGTGCGTTCGTGACGAGCAGCCCGCCTGAGAAGCTCATGTCGCCGCGATATCGGGCCTACACGCGGCGCGAAGAGGAAGGATTCATGTCGCAGCAACCAAATCGGGAACTCTTGCGTCGCTTGGCGCTTGCACCTGGCGTTCCGGGCGCGGAGAGGGCCGTTCGTCGCATCGTCCGTGAAACTGTCGAGGAGGTCGGCGAGATCTCATACGACGCTCTTGGAAGTTTGATTTGCGAGGTCGGTGGGAAGACGAAGTCTCCGCGTGTGCTTGTCGATGCGCATATGGACGAAGTCGGCTTTATGGTTCAGAGCATCACGGACGAAGGCCGTCTAAGATTCGTGCCGCTCGGCGGATGGTGGGGGCATGTACTTCTCGCGCAGCGGGTGCAGGTCCTCACAGACTCAGGGACGATCGCCGGGGTTATCGGTTCGACTCCACCGCACTTTCTGAAGGGGAAGGAACGCGACCAAGTACTTGGGCTCGAAAAGATGTATGTCGATGTCGGAGCATCGTCGCGCCGGCAAGTCGAAGACCTCGGCATTCGAGTTGGCGATGCCATCGCGCCGCATAGCGAGTGGGTCGAATTCGGCGTCAACGGCGTCTTGAGTTGTAAAGCGTTCGATGATCGAGTCGGCGTCGGTCTGCTCTGTGAGTTGCTGCGCTCGCTGAGCGCGACCGACCACCCCAACACGGTGGTTGGCGTTGCTGCGGTCCAGGAAGAAGTCGGTTGTCGCGGCGCGGCGACGGCGTGCGAAGTCGCCTCGGCCGATGTCGGGATCGTGCTCGAGGGAACGCCCGCGGACGACCTTCCCGGTTTCACCGAGCGGCAGAGTGTGCTCGGTGGTGGGCCGCAGATACGGCTGTACGATCCAACGGCACTTTCAAACCGCCGGTTGGTGCGTTTCGTCGAACGTACGGCTGAAGCGCACGGCATCGCAGTGCAGACGGCGGTGCGGCGAAGCGGCGGCACAGATGCTCGCTCGATTCATATGCACGGGCGTGGAGTGCCGACGGTCGTGATCGCTGTCCCGGCGCGTCACATCCACACGCACGTGTCGCTGATTCAGTGGGAGGACTATGTCAACGCGTACGAGCTGCTCGGTCACGTGGTGCGCGGACTTGACGAGGAGAGCGTTCGGTCGTTCACGGACTACGCTGAGGCGGACTCGTGAGAGCCGCAGCTCGCGGCCTGGAGAAATCTCATGGCGGCCGATCATCCTTGCTATAAGATCTTAGGAGTCTGACAAGAGCGGGCTCTTCAGCGAACGTCGCTGGGCGCTGGGCTCGTGGGTCGGCGAGCTTCTCGCCGGCCGAGCCCGGTTTTGGCGGCCCTTGGTGAGGAGCCTCCGGAGCGACACTTGAGCGGGAGAACTGATCTCATGCAGCGCTGTATGCCCCGGCGTCGGTCCACCGCGTGGCGGTGGCTCATTCACCGCTGGGTACCCGTCGCCTGTCTTGCGGTCTGTCTCGGGCTCGCGCGCTGTGATGCTCCCGACCCTCAGAGCGCGCCGCCGCGCGGGGTCAAAACCGGATCACATTCGGAGACTGGTGCTGTGCCAACGCCAGCTGACTACGCGAAGCTACGCAATCGAATGGTCGATGCGTTGCAAGCGAACATTAAGAGCCGCCGTGTGCTGGACGCTATGCGCCGCGTGCCGCGACATGAGTTCGTGCCGCCTGAGATCCGCGCGCGGAGCTACGTTGACAACGCGCTACCGATCAACGAAGGGCAGACGATTTCGCAACCGACCGTCGTGGCCATCATGACGGAGCTCCTCGATCTCGACGGCACAGAGACGGTCCTCGAAATCGGTACAGGTTCGGGCTACCAGGCGGCGATCCTTGGTGAGCTGGCGAAGAGCGTGTACACGGTAGAGATTCTGCCGGCGCTTGCCTCAGAGGCACGTGGGACGATCGAGCGATTGCAGGGGGAGAGTGTCCTCACTCCTGACAAGATCCACTTCGTCGTCGGCGATGGGCGCATGGGACATGAAGACGCCGCGCCTTACGACGCGATCATCGTTACGGCCGCGCCGCAGAAGGTGCCTGAGGCGTTGATCCGCCAGCTCAAACCTGGCGGACGACTCGTGATTCCAGTCGGCGACTACTACCAGGAGCTCCGACTCATCACCAAGGACAAAGACGGCAAGGTCAACGAAGAGGGCGGAACGGTTGTCCGGTTTGTGCGCTTGGTCGGCGACGAGTCGGGCGAGTCGGAGAGGAAATAGCCTCTGTCGGACGCGTTAGGTGATTGCCGCAGCCTCCTGACGCGTAGCCAGTCAGCGACCCGTCGTCTCCAAGAACTTCTCGATTCGCTGATTGATCTGTTCGGCTTCGATGAGGAAGCCATCGTGGCCATGAATTGACCGGATGACTTCGAGTTCGCAGATTCTCCCGGCTCCCTTGAGAGCCTCTTCGACTTCGGCCATCTGCTCGAGTGGGCAGAGGAAATCGCTGTCGATCGCGACTAGCAGGCACCGTGCCGTCACTCGAGCCAGGGCCGCGGCGAGCGATTCATAGTCGCTGCTGAGATCGAAGAGGTCCATCGCGCGCGAGTAGTACAAGTAGGTGTTGGCGTCGAATCGATCGACAAACTTTCCCCCTTGGTGGTTCAGATACGACTGCACTTCAAAGAAGCCGTCAAGAAAGTGGGGCCGCGGGTCGCGCATCGCACGTCCAAACCGCTCTTCGAATTCAGCTGCCGAGCGGTAGGTGATCATGCCGATCTTGCGCGCCAGAGCCATGCCGTTCGTCGGGCCAGGCCCGGGGTAATAGCGTCCCCCTTTCCACCCGGGGTCGTTGAGAATCGCCTCGCGCTGTACCGCCCGTAGGGCGATCGTCTGCGCGAACGATCGCCCTGGTGTTCCGACGCCGACGAGGCGGTACACCTCTTCGGGATAACGAACCGCCCACTCGAGTGCCAGCATGCCGCCCATGGATCCACCGACCAGGGTCACCGGAAACGGGATGTCCAACGCCTGGAGAAGTCGTCTTTGCGACTCCACCAGATCGCCGATCGTCAGCGCGGGGAAGTCGACGGCGTACGGCTGGCCTTGCGTCGGGTCGATGGAGCTTGGGCCTGTGCTTCCACTACAGCCGCCGAGCAGATTCGAGCAGATGACGAACCGTCGCGCCGGGCCGAGCGGCGCCTCGCCGCCAAGGAGTCCTTGCCACCAGCCCGGTGTTTTCACACCGGGGGAACTGAGCGCATGGCTCGATCCCGACAGCGCGTGGAGCACGACCACGGTGTCTTCGGGACGCTCGCGGGGAACACCCCAACTCTCATAGGCGAGCTCGAAGCTCGGCAGAACCGCGCCGGACTCAGTCGCCAGAGGTTCGGTGAAGCGCTGTATCCGGTAGGTCGTTTCCTGTTTTTTCATGAACTTTCGCGAGGGTGTCCTAATGTCGCACGTGCGCTTCGCACGTCGCGACGTTGTCGTCGGGGCCGTTCAACTTCACAATCGTATTCGTCGCCGTCGGTGATTCCCGTAGGGAGCAGCCGAGCGCGGCGCCGGAGCCGAACGCCGTCGAGTTGCTTGTGAAGGCGCGCTTCCTCAGCCGCTGCTGACAAATTTGGGCGATCGCCCCGCCGGCGCGTTCTACCCTGATTCTATCGCCCGTCCTCAACGACCGCCTCCAGGGTCGCTTGCGCTCGCTCCGCGCAAATAGAAGCCTCGACCAGCCTTCACCACTCAGAATCGTCAACGGCCATCCAGCCGCCGCAGCCGCGAAGATGCGCGGTACGTGCCGACCCTTTGAGCTGTGGCCGAGCGACAAAACCTTTTCATTGGCAGCGCGTCGCCAAGTGTGTATTCATATGCCTTCTCAAAACCAAAAAAGCAAAAAAAAGTATTGCCCAAACACCGGCGCCGCGTTACGAGGAGGCCGGTTTGAAGGCCAAGAGGTGAGTGGAGCGAAACGAGGAACGCCAGACGTGAAACCCGCTTCTGGATATCGGTTAGTTGACGGCGTCTGGGTTCACGAAGAGGCGCGCGTCGCTGACGACGTTGAGGTTGAGCCGGGTGTCGTGATCGGCAGCGGCGTCGACATCGATAGCGGTACCTGGATTGGTGCTGGCGCAGTGATCCACGGTCCGACGCGCATTGGTAAGAACAATCGCATCTTTCCCACAGCCGTCATCGGCGGGCCGCCGCAGGACGTTGGCTACGGTGGTGAGCCGACGCGACTGGAGATCGGCGACGGCAACGTCTTCCGCGAGGGCGTCACTGTTCATCGAGCCTCGCAGAAAGGCGACGGTGTGACGCGCGTCGGCAACCACAATTTCTTCATGGCGAACACCCACGTTGGACACGACTGTGTCATCGAAGACCACGTCATTACCGCGAATGACGTGCTGTTCGCCGGTCACTGCCACGTGCAGTCCCACGCGAATTTTGCCGGCGGCGCTGCGCTCTCTCAGTTTGTCACCGTGGGGAGACACGCGTTCATGATCGGCCTTCTTGGCGCACGGCGAGACCTTGAGCCGTTTGTGATTCACGGTGTTGAGTTCGGCACCGGACCGGAGTCGTCGCCACAGTGCATCAACGACGTGGGCCTCAAGCGCGCCGGCTTCTCTGTCGACGCGATCCGCAAGCTCCGCGGGGCTTACAAGGCGCTCTTTCCGAAGGAAGGCAAGAGGGACCCGGCGGAAGTTCGCGCGGAACTCGCAGAGCGCGACACTCTTTCGAGCGAAGTGGAGGAATTCCTGCAGTTCGTTGAGCGCAAGCTGGCCTCCCGATACGGCCGGCAACTGCAGTAGACGAAGCGCAGCGTTGCTTTCGCAGTCTTGCGCTCACGCGTTTGATGCAAGTGACAACTTTGATCGTTGCGGGTGCATCACTCCTCGGTTTTTTTGCGACGTCGCCTCCGTCTTCGTCGTCGCAGCGATGTCCGTGAAGGTTCCGTCTTTTTCGTCCCCTTCGCCGCCTTTGGGTGGCCGCGATCGAAGCCCGCCCGTGCCGGCTTGGGTGCCGGCGGTGCCTTTTCGCGCCAGTCGGCCACGAGGGAACAGTCGCAGCCGTGGCAGCGTAGATCGATCTCAAAGAAATCGAGTGCCTCGGAGAGATACTCCTTGTGCGCAATGCTGCGGAAGAGTTGCCCTCGTTCACGGCTGACGATGAGTTTTCTGAAGGCGGTGATGATCTCGAGCATGCGTTCGGTGTCACGGCGCGAGATGCGGACGATGTCGGTGAACTCTTGCAGCTCCGCGTTCATCGCCGTCCACGCGTCCGGAGGGTTGTTAGCTTCTCCCGCCCAGTGTTCGCGCCCAGGCATTGCGACCGTTTGCAGCAGCACCGACAGAAGGACCGGTACAGTATATGTTGCGCCGGCACGCAGCTGGCGGTCCAGCGCGTCGAGGCGTCCCCAGAGTGGATGCTGGTCGCCGGACTCTCGCAGCTGGCTGGCTAAGGGCGGTAGCCACCACTCCAGAAGCCGCGAGGCCAAAGCTTGACGAAAAAACACGGCCGCGTACCCGCTCTTGAGATCCTTGAGTGTCTCTTCGAGGAGGCGCGATGGGTTTGCTTGGGGCAGAAGGTGCCGAGAGTCGAGGATCGCCGCCCAAGTGGCTGAATCGATCGTGAATCCGGTCCGCGCCGCGTGGCGCTGCGCGCGGATCATGCGCACGGGGTCTTCGCGAAAGCTTTCGCCTGGATCGTTGATCGTGCGCACGACGCCGCGGCGGAGGTCTTCCATGCCACCCACGTAGTCGATGATGGCGAACGTGGAAATGTCGTAGAACAGCGCGTTGATCGTTAGGTCGCGGCGCCGCGCGTCCTCCTCCGCTGTGCCGAAGGCATTGTCACGCAGGATGGTGCGCCCTTTGGCTGTCGTGATGGCCTCTTGGGTGCCGCGCCGAAATGTCGCTACCTCGACGATCTTATCGCCGAAGAATACGTGCGCGATGCGGAATCGGCGGCCCACGACGCGGGAATTGCTGAAGAGGCGTCGGATTTCTCGGGGGCGAGCGTCCGTGGCGATGTCGAAGTCCTTCGGTGTCTTACCGAGAAGGAGATCGCGCACACCACCGCCGACGAGATAGCTCTGAAAGCCGGCTGATCTGAGCCTCTGAAGCACCTGCAGGGCGTCGTCATCGATATTGCGACGGGAGACACAGTGCTCGGGGCGCGGGATGATCTGCGGGCTGGAGTCGGGGTGGGAATGCGAGAGGCGTGGCTCCAAAGCTAGACGCTCTGCGAGGCTTGATCGCGGTGTCGGGGAGGCCGCGACCGGGTGGTCGGAATCGTTCCTGTCGCGGCTCTGAAAAGCCGCCCTAAACACAAGTCGTGCCGTATCTTACCACGGGACATCCAGCGGTACAAGGCAGCAGAACGGGCAGCGGCCAAGGATGTTAGCGAATTTTTTGATTTCGGCATTGACACCGCAAGATCTTGTAGTAGGGTGGGGGCGCCTTGTAAAACATGTTGTGGTGATTGCTTCTTTGGTCTCGAGGATCGGTGGATCCGGTTTGGTGGGATTTGGTGGTCGATTTTTGCGGTGGATCCTCGACCGTTGACGCTGTGAATTGACACTCTGGCGCTTCCGCTGCGGCGATCTGACGGTCGCCGGGTTGAAGTGTTATCGGGACTCTCTTTCTGTAGGCCTCTCTATAGATCGTCTCTTCTCTTGAGATCTCTGCCGGGTTGTCCCGGCTGCGGTTGTTTCCGCTGGTACGCGCCCGCGCACGCAAGCGTAGACGGGTGTGATGAGGGCCGAAGGTTCGAGTCACTCCGCCAGAGAAAAGCAGACGACTGAGTGTCAGCACGAGGTGTTCCGATTTTCAGCGTTCACGGTCGGTGCGCCGCGGTGAGTTGAGTCCCCCGCGTCGATCTTTCGAGGGGGGACTGTCGCGGCATGCTAACCGCTCCGCCGCGGTGATGAAAAGCGGTTTCGGCCGCGGGTTTTGGCGGCGCCGACGGCGTCTGCGAATGATCTAAAATCGGGAGAGATTCTGCCGAGCGGCATGCCGCGAGACGTTCGATCGACTCGATGGTGTCTTGCGGTGTCCACGCCGGTGGCTGAGAGGAAGTGAGGAAGAGGATGGACCTAAAAGACGGGAACAGCAACCACTTGGCGGACCCGGCGCAGAGCCTGGCGCGAGTTGTTGATGCACCACCGGACTGACGGGTTGCCGCGTCTGCGATGATCATCCTGTAGGTGACGCCGGCATTGCCGGCGTCGGGATGTGTCGGACGAGCGCTATTGACTGAGCTCCGGCTCTGGCAATAGGGAGGGCAGGGGAGTGTCGTCGTGCCGCAGGGCTCGCGGCGCGCAAGTAAGGCCGATGTTTCTCGGCCCTCGGTGCTGGAGCATGATGCCGGCCAGCTGTGGTTGTAAAAGAAGGAAGACGACAGAAGACGAAGTAGGAGGGAGTTCATGGCGCTTGACGGCAAGCACGAGCGAACGGGCCTGAAGTTTCAAGACACCTTGGGGGATCGCAATGGTTCGGGCAATGGCTCCGGTGGGAGTAGTGGCGCCGGGAACGGGGCTGCAGCCGGATCTGGATCGAGCGTTGCGACAGGATCCAGTATGCGCGGTCTGACGCTCTCGCGTCGTTTTACCGTCGATGAAAAAGGCGAACAGATTGATCCCTACGCGACCGTGCGCTGGGAGAAGCGTTCGTCCTCCATTCGCGGCTCCGACGGTGCTGTCGTCTTCGAGATGGATGACGTCGAGGTGCCCGCCGACTGGTCCGCAGTTGCCGGCGACATCATGGCGTCGAAGTATATGCGAAAAGCCGGAGTGCCGCAGTTCGACGTCAACGGGCGCCCGATTCTCGACGAGCATGGCGCGCAGGTGACGGGGCCGGAGAAGAGCACGCGACAGGTTGTTGACCGGCTGGTCCGTTGCTGGCGGCATTGGGGTGAGCAGCACGGGTACTTCGCCAGCAGCGCAGACGCAGAGGTGTTTGGTGACGAGCTGGCGTACATGTTACTGCACCAGATGGCAGCGCCGAACTCACCACAGTGGTTCAACACCGGGCTGAACCTTGCTTATGGTTTGACGGGGCCGGCACAGGGGCACTACTACGTCGACCCTGTCTCGGAAACGGTGAAGCAGTCGAAGGACGCGTACTCTCGTCCGCAGCCTCACGCCTGTTTCATTCAGTCGGTGACGGATGACCTCGTCAACGCTGGAGGCATCATGGACCTTTGGGTTCGTGAAGCTCGGCTGTTCAAGTACGGCTCTGGCACGGGCACCAACTTTTCGTGCATTCGCGGTGAAGGCGAGGCACTTGCGGGCGGCGGCTTCTCGTCAGGGCTGATGTCGTTTTTGAAGATTGGCGACCGCGCCGCCGGTGCGATCAAGAGTGGTGGGACGACCCGCCGCGCTGCCAAGATGGTTTGTCTTGACATCGACCATCCCGATGTTGAGGGGTTTATCAATTGGAAGGCGGAAGAGGAGCGTAAGGTCAAGGCTCTCATCGATGCCGGTTATCCGTGCGACTTCAACGGAGAGGCCTACATGACCGTCTCCGGCCAGAACTCTAACAACAGCGTTCGCGTCAGTCGCGCGTTCATCGACGCTGTTGAGGCCGGACGACCGTGGCAGCTCACGAATCGCATTGACGGCGGCGTCGCCAAGACGGTCGATGCACCGGATCTCTGGCGACAGATCTGCGAGGCGGCGTGGCGCTGCGCCGATCCTGGCCTGCAGTACGATACGACCATCAACGAGTGGCACACGTGTCCCAAGAGTGGCCGAATCAACGCTTCGAATCCATGTTCGGAGTACATGTTCCTGGACGACACAGCGTGCAATCTTGCCTCGATCAACTTGGTGAAGTTTTACGATCCGCTCAAGCGGGAAGTGGACCTCGACGCGTTTCGTCATGCGGTGCGCCTGTGGACGATGGTCCTTGAGATCAGCGTGCTCATGGCACAGTACCCGAGCCAGCGCATCGCTGAGCTCAGCTATGAGTACCGGACACTTGGTCTTGGCTATGCCAACCTCGGCGCCATGTTGATGCTCCGCGGCATTCCGTACGACAGCGATGAGGGTCGGGCGATTGCCGGCGCGCTGACGGCGTTGATGACGGGCGAAAGCTACGCCACCTCGGCGGAAATGGCCCGGGAGCTCGGACCGTTCCCGCGCTACGAGCTGAACCGCAGCGACATGCTGCGCGTGATCCGAAACCATCGTCGTGCCGCCTACAACGTGCCCGCGTCGGAGTACGAGGAGCTTTCGGTGAAGCCACTCGGCATCGATTCGCGCTTCTGTCCGCGTGATCTCCTGGAAGCAGCACGCGGTGCGTGGGACCGCGCACTCGCGCTCGGCGAGGAGCACGGATTCCGCAACGCGCAGACCACAGTCATCGCACCGACTGGCACGATCGGCCTCCTGATGGACTGTGATACGACAGGCATCGAGCCCGATTTCGCGCTTGTGAAGTTCAAGAAGCTCGCTGGCGGCGGGTTCTTCAAGATCCCGAACCGTTCGGTGGAGCCGGCTCTCCAGGCCCTCGGCTATAGCGATGACGACTGTCAGGCGATCGTCGAGTACCTCATCGGCACCAATTGTTTGGCGGGCGCACCTTATGTCAATCGTGCCTCGCTACGCGAGAACGGGCTCACCGATGGCGAGCTCGATCAGGTCGATGAGGCGCTGTCGAAGGTCTTCGATTTGCCAAGCGCGTTCACGTCGTGGGTGCTCGGTGAGGAGTGCCTCAAACGCCTCGGCTTCGCTCCTGAGCAGTATCAACAGCCTGGTTTTTCGCTCCTCCATGAGCTCGGTTTCAGCGACGAGCAGATCGAGGCCGCCAACGCGCATATCTGCGGCCGCCATACGATTGAGGGGGCACCTCGCCTGACGCCGGAGCACTTAAGTGTGTTCGACTGCGCCAATCGCTGCGGCAAGCATGGCCAGCGGTTCATAGCGCCGCTTGGGCACCTGCGCATGATGTCTGTGGCGCAGCCGTTCATCAGCGGTGCGATCTCGAAGACCATCAACATGCCGCACGAGACCACGGTCGACGAGATCGGCGAAGCGTACATGCAGAGCTGGCACTTGGGTCTTAAGGCGACGGCTCTCTATCGTGACGGTTGTAAGGAAAGCCAACCGCTATCGACGAAATCGGACGCGGATCGAGGCGACTCCGGCGAGGCCAAGAGCGCTGAAGGTGCAGCGGAGACTAGCGACAGCGTTTCGGCAGTGCCTGAGCTACGACAGATGCGGCGGCTCCTGCCGGCGAAGCGACGCGGCTTCACCCAGGAAGCTCGCATCAGCGGTCACAAGATCTATTTGCGCACGGGTGAATACGAGGACCACACCCTCGGTGAGATCTTCGTCGACATGCATAAAGAGGGTGCTTCGTTCCGTGCCTTGATGAATTGTTTCGCGATCGCGGTGTCGAAGGGACTCCAGTACGGCGTTCCGCTCGAAGAGTTTGTGGACACCTTCACGTTCACGCGCTTTGCCCCGCAGGGACAAGTGAAGGACCACCCCAACATCAAGATGTCCACTTCGGTCGTCGATCTCGTCTTCCGCATCCTCGCACTCGAGTATCTCGATCGCACTGACTTCGTACATGTGAAGCCGCCGCAGCTGTCGGAGGCCGATCCGAGCGAAAAGGAGATGGCAGCGAAGATGCAGCAGCGGCCAACGCCGGAATCCTCAGCCACGGAGACGCCCGCGCCGCCGCCCGCCGAGCCGGCGGCAGGGAGCACGGAGGCTCCGCCCACAACCGGGCAGAAGGCGTCGCTCGCCGAGGCGCTCAAGAGCGGTGGTGACGACAAGCTCGCCGCCGGCCGCATGGAAGATTTCTTCATGGAGAACTACCGCGAAGAGCTCGCTTCGCTCATGGGTGACGCACCGACTTGCAACAACTGCGGCCAGTTCACCATCCGTAGTGGTGCTTGCTACCGCTGCATCTTTTGCGGCGAATCTCAAGGTTGTAGTTGATCATCGTCTGACGCGGTCGTTCGTCGTGCACGAGCTCCGCGCCTGAGAGGGACCGCTTCGTCTTCGACGTCGGCATCGGCGTCGAAGACGAAGCGTTGCCCCGATTCGCGCGCGGCGATGATACAGGTCTGGCGCCGCCCCCAAGCAACGGCCGCGCGTACTGTGAGCCTATCTCAGGGCTGCGATGAGTTCCGGCAGCAGGTTTAAGAGTCCATGCCGCGCGGCGATGCCTTCCACGGACTCCGCCATCTCGCCCGGTGCGCCCTCGACACTCGGCTCCGCGTGCGCGTGCTCTGCGATGAGGTTGTCTCCGAAACTTGCCAGCGCGAAGTCGTCGTAAACGCGGCGGAGAAACTCGGGAAACTGTTGCCGCGCGTCGTCGAGGTGGCTGCCGACGAGGTCGGCGAGTCGCGACAGCTGGACGTAGGCGTCATCGTAGAATTCGTCGAACGCAACGACAAGTCGAGCGTACTCGGTTGGCTCCATCCGCGCCGGCGCGCCCGAGCGCTTCAGCGGCTCTTCCAACGACGCGATGTAGCGCCGTGTACGCCGGATCCGACACGTGTGGCCGAACGGGTTGGCGCCGCGTTGTGCGGCCACCATGTCGCTGACCTGGCGGAGGGCGTACGCTGCCGTCCGTTCGCCGACGAGGGTGGTTGCACAGACGAGGAGCTGATCGAGCGAGTCAACGGCCGCCGCGGGATCCGTGTCGACAAGCTCGATGAAGCGGTTGGCGTGCTCGAGAAAGTGCTTTGCTCCGTAGAGGAACACCCCGGCCGTCGACATGCACACTTGCAGAGTCTCTGCCGGGATCTCCGTGCCCTCGAGAAGCAGAGCGAGTGTCACCGAATAGGCGCGCGGCGGCGCGTCGGGAAGAGACACGGGGGCGTGCGTGTCGTCCTCCGTGAACCCAGTGGGAAACTCGAGCGGGCTCCAGGCAGGACCTTCGATGCGTTCGATCATGCAGAGTGTCTTTTGATTCTCGGACGGGGTGAAGACCGCCTGACCACGAGATGGCGATCGTTGATTTTGCGGACTACAAGGTTCTCGAGTCCAGCCGCACGCAGTTGAACGCGCACTTCCGACGGCGTGAACGCAGCGAGAAGCGATTCATAGAAGAGTCGCCGAAGGAGCGGCGACTCGCCGGCTGCATGGAGCTTGACCAATTTGCGCGCGGCGCTCTTAGACTCTGGGCGCGAGAGGTCTTGGATCATCACAGCGGTGCGCGGCCTGAGATGTCGCTTGACGCTGCGCCAAAACGGCGCCGGATCCTCGAGATGGTGGAGCAGGCTGTTGGAGAACACCAGCTGAAATGGCCCATTGAGGCGCGCGGCGCGTTTCGCGTCGGCTTTGACGACGCGGATGCGGCTGGCGAGTCCCGCGTCGCGCACGTTTCTTCGCGCCCACGCGACCATGCGCGGGGCGAGGTCGACCGCCGTCACACGCCAGAGCGGGGCGAGCCGGCACAGCGCGATCGGGATGTCTCCCGGCCCGGTGCCGAGGTCGAGCGCGTGTCCCCGCCGCGTGCCGGCGGCGCGCAGGGCACGGCGCGCGCAGCGGCGGTTGACAGCACGGAAATCTGCTCCCGCGTAGGCCTTCACCTCGGCGTCGGCGTTCATCACTTCAGGTTCGGGGATGCGCTGCATCGTTTCAGGTTGCGTCACGGCTCTTGTGTGGGCGCTGCGGCGACGCAGCCGCCGCGACGTTGATCGAGAATTCTACCAAGAAGGGTTGCAACGATCACGACGATGTTGTGTCCTTGGGGCTTCTTCCTCCGGCGTTGCCGACAGGGGGAAGAGATGCGGCATGTCCCGAGCTGCCGCGCAGCATCACTAAGATGAACCGCGGCACAATCGCGCGTCCCGGCGCAAGAACGTGGAGACTCCGTGGAAACACAGCAGACTGGTCCGAGCCGCGAGCGGGAGCTGACCTGGCTGGCGATTCTCCTAGGCATCATCCTGTCGCTTGTCATGGGGGCGGCGAACGTCTACCTCGGTCTCAAGGTGGGCATGACGGTGTCGGCATCGATTCCGGCGGCCGTGGTCGCCATGGGAGTGCTACGAGCCTTGCGCGGTCGCAGCGGTGTCCTTGAGAGCAATCTGGTGCAGACGGCGGCATCGGCCGGCGAGTCACTTGCAGCGGGAATCGTCTTCACCATGCCGGCTCTCGTCATCGTCGGAGTTTGGGATTCGCTCGCCGGCTGGGATCGCTTCTTCATCGTCACCGCCGTGGCACTTGGCGGCGGCCTCCTGGGCGTGCTCCTCATGATTCCGATGCGCCGCGTTTTCGTCGTCGACAGCCGCGAGCTTCTCTTTCCAGAGGGCGTCGCTTGCGCGGAGGTGCTGCGTGCCGGAGCCACAGCTGGGCGCGATGCGCTCTTCGTGCTTGGCGGTGTTCTCGCTGGAGGATGCATCAAGTTCTTCGCTAGCTCTCTTCACCTTATCTACGAGACCGTGGAATGGGCACGGGCGGTTTCTGGGCGCGTGTTCTACGCCGGTACCGACGTGTCGCCGGCACTGATGGCGGTCGGTTACATCGTGGGGTTGAGAATTGCTCTTCTGATCGTCTTGGGGGGCGCGATTGGTTGGTGTGTCGCGATCCCGATGCTGGGCGGATTCTCCGGCGACGCCACCCCAGAAGCCGCCGTTGCGCACGCTCGCCACCTGTGGAGTACCAAGGTGCGGTACATCGGCGTCGGTGCGATGGTCGTCGGCGGACTGATCTCGATCTTCCGAGTTCGGCATGGTCTGCGCGCTGCGGTCGCCGAGCTCTTCGGTCGTTCGTCGGGTGAGCAGCGAAGCGATTGCGGCGAGACTCGCGGCGACGACCTGGAGAACAGCATTCTCATTCCGACCGCGGTCGTTACGACGCTGGCGATCGCACTGCTCTACTTCTATCTCACCAACAGCGTCGCCATCACCGTGGTGACAGCCGTGTCGATGCTTGTGCTCGCTTTCTTCCTGACGGCGATCGCGAGTTACATTGTCGGTCTCGTTGGCAATTCGAACAGTCCGGTCTCTGGGATGACGCTCATGGCCCTCCTTGGGACTGCGCTTCTCCTGTCGCTCTCTGGTTTCGCCGGCGAGGTTGCCATCGTCGCGACGTTGGGCGTGGCGGGCGTGGTGTGCTGCGTCGCTTGCACCGCCGGCGACGTTTGCAATGACCTGAAGACAGGGCATCTCGTCGGGGCACGGCCCCGGGATCAACAGCTGCTGCAAGTCATCGGCGTCGTGGTGGCGGCGTTTGTCATGTGGCCAGTTCTCTACATGCTTCATGAAGGGGATCAAGGCGGTGGTTTCGGCGGCGAGGAACTCAGAGCCCCGCAAGCTCAACTCTTCGCTAGTCTTGTCGACGTCTTTTTTGGTGACGGCGAGCTGCAGTCGGCAATGTTTCAGATCGGCGTCGCGCTCGCAGCGTTTCTCTTCTGCGCAGATTTGGTGCTGCAGCGACTGCGACCGCAGTCGCTGTTTCGATTCCACGTCATGCCGATTGCCGTCGGCATCTATTTACCGCTGAGCATTTCAGTGCCGATTCTGATCGGTGGCATCGCGCACACGCTCGCCGTTCGGCCGGCACCGCAGCGTAAGAAGTCCGGCGGCGTCGGTGTCCTCCTGGCGTCCGGGGTCATCGCAGGTGAGGCTCTGGTCGGTATTTTGATCGCTGCGATTCGGTTTCTCGATCGGGACGCGGGTGAGGTTGCGGTCTCTTGGTCACCGCAACTTGTCGCGCTTGTGACGTTCGCCGTCCTGGCGTTGGTGCCAGCCGCGTTCTTCTACTTCGATCGTCGAACTCGACCACGCAACTGAGTCGCTTCGTTCTTGCCGCGCGGGCTCGACGTTGCGGAGGACTCGGTCAAGCGAGAGGCGGTGGGTCGCTAGCGGTTGCGCGCCGTCACCGGTTCGGTTTGCGTCTCGATGGCCCCATCGGCCCCAACGACGACGAATCGCTCCCAGAGGTTGACCGTCGGGCAGACGTGAAACGGCGCCAAGAGCACCGGGTCGCCGATGTTCACCTCAGGTGTCGCTGCGGTTCGCCTGAGGACCGTGTGTTCCTCGGTCGCCGAGACGAACTCTACACCGGGCAGACTGTAGAGCTCGATCGGGCCGTGGTCAATGGACCATCGCTTGTGGCCGAGGTTGAGCGTCATGAGATCGTCCTGCGGCAGGTCGATCACCTGCGCCAAAAGGAGCGCGGCGATGTCGAACTTTCCGGGCAGGATATGATCGTAGTTACTATCCCAGTAGATCCACGTGCCGGGCGAGACCTCGATGTGCGCGGTGAGGCTTTGCATGCGTAGTAGCTCGTCGAGATCTTCGGCGAACGGCGGCGTTCCCCCCGTGACGACGGTGTCGAGCTCACCGACGGCGCGCTCGACACCTTGAACGCAGCGCACGAGCGCTTCCATCGTTCCGTGTGCGATGCTGCGGCGTTCACCCGGGTCAACGGCGTGGTTGTGGCCATCGTAGCCGTGCACACCTGCAACCTTGAGCGTCCCGAAACGCTGGTCGCGCTGGAGCAACCCAGCGAGCTCGATGACGCGCTCGGGCGGGGACCCCGTGCGTTGGTTGCCGATGTCGACGTCGAGAAGGATTTCCAACTCGACCCCACGACGCTGCGCCGCCTGGGCCAGATACTCGGCATGCGTCTCGCAGCCCGCTTGCGTCAAGATGCGCAGGTCCGGATACTGCGCGACCCGCTCAGCAACGCGGTCCGCGTCGCGCGGCAGGAGCGGATAGGCGACGAAGATGTCGCGCGCACCGCCGTCGATCAGCATCTCAAGCTCATGCAGTGAGCACTTGTATCGTTCGATGCCAGCGTCGAGGAGAAGGCGCGTCGTCCACGCCGACTTGTGCGTTTTGACGTGCGTGCGCAGGTGATCAAAGCCGGTTCCTGGCGCGACGGCCTCCAAATAGGAGTGCATGCGCCGAATGTTCTCTTCCACGACGGGGCGAAAGACGATCAGGCACGGCGTCGGCAGGCGACCGAGGCGGTCGAGGAAGTACTTTTGCGTGTCGAGCGTCGGCTCGTGCGGAGCCGTGGAGCGGATCATCGTCGAGTCCTCCTGCCGCGGGTGAAACCCTCTTGCGCCAGGTTCCTGCTGCGCAGGAACACATGAGAGTGTGAGTTAACAGGTTGGGGAGAGCGGCCGTCAAGTGCTTTTGGATCGGAGACGGAGACAGAGGCGGACAGCCCACACGCAAAGGGGAACGGGAACGGCGACGCACACGCACACTCACACGCAACCGGGAACGGGAACGGGAACGGCCGATGCGGACAAGTCCGGACGGCACACGGAGAGGCTGTGAGTTTCTGAGAACGCGTCGTCGTGACGAACGGTCGACGGTCACGGTCACGGTCACGGTCACGTCTGAAGCGGCACACGCGCACGGATCAGGAGACGCCCACGTCCATGCAAACGGCCGCCGCGCTCGCCCGCGCCCGCCGATCTGTACGCGCATTCCACCGTCCCGCGCCCGACACCGAAACACCCGCTCGACGCGGGTTGAGCCCTGGACACGTCGGCGACTATAATCCGCGACGGACCGCTCTGAGACCGTTCGTTCCGGAACTGCCCGACAACGAAGAGAAAAGAGGAGACCGAGCGCTCATGGTGACGACGATCGCACCCCTGGTGGGCGCCTTGCCTCTGCTCGCCGCAGCCGGAGGCGAAGTGCAGGTTGGCGATCCACCGGTACTCCCCATGATCCTCATGGGAATTGTGCTCGTGGCGACGTTCAGTCTCATCGCGTTCGAGGTCCTCCACAAGACCGTCGCGGCGCTGCTCGGTGCCGTGGTGTCGGTGATTCTGGCTCTCGTTCTCGGTGTTTATCATGGTGATGTCCCTTACGCGGCGGTGCATCACTTCATCGAGCATGATCTTGGCGTCCTCGGAGTGATCGTCGGGACGAGCATCCTCGTCGAGATCGCCGGCCACTCGGGTCTCTTTCACTTTCTTGCTGTTCGTCTCGTCAAGGCGACCGGCGGCGCGCCCTCGCGCCTTTTTCCGGCGATCATGGGCGCGACGATTCTCTTCGTGACGTTTCTCACGATTGCTCCCGGTGTGCTCATCATGTCGTCGCTCGTGCTGGTGATCACGCGTGAGCTTGAGGACGACCCAAAGCCGTACATCATCGCTGTTGCGATCGGCGCCAACTCGGGCGCGCTCATGACGTTCGCCTCCGGCATCCCGACGCTCATGATTGGTACCAGCGCGGAGATTCCCTACCTTCATTTCTTAGTCGTTTCCATGCCGCTGGCACTGATTTCGGCCGTGGTGGCGTTTTTTGTGGTTCGCTGGATCTACCGGCGTTCCCTGAGCGGCGCCGAGGACTTGGCGGCACGGGCGCGCAAGGTCGCTGAGTTCGACGAGTGGGCGCTCGTGCGCGACCGGTCGATCTTCTACCGCTCGGCTGGGATTCTCGGTGTGACGATCATCGGCTTCGCCACGGCGCAGCAGCTCGGCGTTGGGCTCGACTTCATTGCTGTTCTTGGGGGCACAGCAGCGCTCCTTTTTTCAGGATTTGACGCCGAAGAGGCCATTAAGAAGGTCAAATGGCCGGTGATCATGTTTTTCGTCGGGCTCTTTGTGATCATTGGCACCGTCCGCGAGACCGGCCTGCTCGATCTCCTGGCCTCCCAGATCTATACGATCTCCGGCGACAACGTCGTCCTTGCTGTCGTGGTCATTGTGCCATTCGCTTTCATATTGAGCGGTCTGGTCGACAACATTCCGGTCGCCGCTACGATGATCCCCGTCGTCAAATCGATGATCGCCCAAGGGCTTGCGGCCGAACCACTCTGGTGGGGGCTCATCGGCGCGTGCAACCTCGGCGGCAACCCGACGCCCGTCGGCAGCATTTCCGCGGTGATTGCGCTCCACGCGCTCGAGAAGGAGCGGCGCATCAAGATCGGCTGGGGCGAGTACCTCAAGGTCGGCGGCGCGGTAACGGTGCTGCAGATTCTTCTCGTCATCGGCTATATCTATCTGTTCTACAAATTCGGGCTCTTCCCCTCGCTGAGCGGCTCTTGACCGCGCGGCGATGGAGAGGTGACCTTTGGGCTCCCTGTTGGCACCGATGAGTGCCTGTGACCCGTTGAGGCTGCGACATGGCCGACACAGACGCTGATCTGAGAGAGAGTATGAGTGCCTTCGAGGCGGCGCTCGAGGCTCGCGAGGTGCGCATCGAGGAGCCAGCGATCGAGCGGGTCTTGATGGCGCTCGATCAATCGAATCAAGACGCGACCGTCGAGGCGATCGCCGTCGAGATCGTGCGTCGCCACGATGCGTCGCTGCATGTGGTTTATGCCTACGAAGGCGAACGCGATGAAGCGTCTGAGAGATACCTCGAGGAGCGCTGTGACGAGCTGGCGAAGCGACTGGAAGCGAACGAGCGTGTGACTGTCCAGGCAGCACACTCAACACAAAAGAAGTCCTTTGAAAAGATCCTCGAGGTGGGCGAGCGCGAGCGGTGCGATTTGATCCTCGTGTGTTCGCCGTATCTCGACGATCTCCGCGTCCTCGGCCGCGAGAGCGTCGGCACCAACCTCGACATGCTTCTCTACCGCAGCAAGGTTCCTGTGCTTGTGGTGCGCGAACCCCTGGACGATGTCGCAGAGGCGCTTGAGCATGTACTCCTGCCGGTGACCTTTCACGACGAGGAGAACGTCAAGGCTGCGGGCTGGGCGCTCCGGCTCGTCGCTGCTTCAGGCGGTGTGCGACTGCTGATCGTGGCGGATGCACAAGTTCTCGAATCGGCAAGTCATCTGCTCGGCGGTGACGTCGATGCGCGCGAGCTCGACGAGGGAACGCTGCGCGGACTGGAGAACAAGGAGCACGCCGGCCTGATCGCTGCGCTGCAGCGTCACGCGGCGCATCACGACCTCGGTTGCCACGTGTCGTTCCGCGTCGGCGAGCCGGTGCCAGTGGTCGCGGGCGTCGCGAAAGAGCGACCGTGCGTCATTGTCACCGGCTGCCCGCAGAAGCGCGTCGTCACGGGCTATCAGCAGGTACTGGCGCTCATCCGTGAGTCGAGTCGGCCGGTGCTGGTTGTGTGACGGGCGCGCGCCGCGCGGTGTTTGCTTCTGTTCAAGATTCAAGAGATCAGAAGAAGCGTTGAACAGAAGGAAACCAAGTCAACGAAGGAAGACCGTCCGAAGGGAGCAGGCAACGTCGTGTGTCGTCCGGCCGTGGCCGTGGACTGCGACTGCGAGTTGCGCCGTCACGTCTGAAGAATTCACCGCCTCGGCGTGCGCTGCTACTTTCGTGCACCGAATGGCCAAACTCGAGGCAAGATCACGTCACCCTTCTGCGCGCACACGTCCGATGAGGAGGTGTGCCTGATCCCCTTGCTTAACGTCGCTGTGCAGGATGATCCAGCGGTCGAGCGGGAGCGTGCGGCGGATGTCCCAGCGCCGCGTTTCTTGGCGCGGCAGAAGGAGAGTGCGCTTCACCGGCTGAAGCTCCTGAAGTGGCTTGGAGCTGGCTACGGAAACCACCGTATACTCAGTCACCACCTTGCGCGTGGCCGTGATCGTTGCCTCGGCGCCGTCGATTTGGAGAAACGCTCGGTCCGCGTCGACCTGCAGATCAGCGCGCACGCGCAGTTCCATTCCTGAACCGGCTTCTTGCGTCACGGGATCGCCCACTTCGATGATGGCAAACCCGGTGCCGCCAGATACCTGTACAACGTCGGTGACGAACGTGCTCAACTCGGCGTCACGGAGCGCGTGCACTTCACCGGCGGCGCCAACGATGCGAAACCTCTGCACTTCGGCGCCGGCAGTCCGCTCGACCTTCTTGAGCCAGTCGCCCGGAAGCGACTCGCCGTCTTTGACCTGGTTTCGCAGCTGAGCGAACGTTTGGCGCGAGACGCGCGCCAGGCGCAGGTCGATCCGAGCCGTCTGAGCCAGTTTCGCGGTCTCTCTGCGCGTGAATTCTGCCAGCTTTGGCGCCAGCTCGCGCGGGACGGGGACCATCATCGACTCGATCCCCGACAGTAGATCCCGAGCCTCGTCTTCTTCGTCGATAGAATCCAGGAACAGAGAGAACTGCGGCACCTCTCGAGACTCCTCGACGTTGACGGCGAAGGTCCGGTGTGTGTGGAGTTGGGGCCACTCCCGGGCCGGCCATAGACGCTGGAACGGCGTACGATCGGCGAACACGACCTCGTCGAATGAGTCGTCCGTTGACGTCCCTGCGGCCGGCCACACGTTTGATCTGACGAGGACGACGAAACCGTTCTCTGTGCCGACTTCTCCCGCGACGACCGTCTCACGGTTGGCGATCACCAAGCTGGCAGAGAACAGCGTTTCCCTTCGCACTGGGCGATCGAGGTTTCCGAGGCCGCCGCCGATCCCCATCTGGCCTACCGTCAACCCGAGGCGACCGACGACGATCTCGAGGAAGATGCGACCGTCCGCGAGGACGAGCGGATAGACCTCGAGACGCTCTCCCTGCGGCGGGACGGTGACAACGGGATTGATCACTGGAATCACGCCGGTTTGATTGACCTCGAAGTCGGTCTGGACCATCTCCGCGTCCGTCGTGCCGGTGGCGATCCGTTGACCGCTGCGGCAGTTGGCGGTGAAGAGGCGGGTCTGGGAATGGGCGAGAGCCCGCTCGAATCCCGCATCGTCCAGCGTGTGCTGGTCCGTGGTATCGCCGAGAATCTCTCCTGCGACTGCTGGCGGTACGAGGAGGCACTCCACTTGAACCATCGTGTGCGCCAGCCTTTCGAGCCGCTGAACAAAGGCCTCGACCGCCGTATGGATTGCAGCGCTCCCCTTGATTTGAAGGATGCCGGCAGCGAAGACCACGTTCCGCTCTGAGAACTCATCGGCTTCGTCGATCAGGCCCATGAGTTGCAGGTAGCGAGAGACCGAGCCTGGCACGGCTTCCGCATGGATCGCTGGGGCTGCGTGCCCCGGCATCGACATCGAAGCTCGAGAAGAATGAGAAAAGATGATGGACTCTCCGACCTGGGGGTCTTGGAGGATCCCTAGCGTTTCATGCTCGTTGTTCTGGATCTGGGACCCTGGTGAGACTGAGAGCAGCGGCCCATAGGGCTTCAGAAAGGTGCGCGCGTGCGGCAGCGAACGCACGAGCGTGCGGAAGTCGTAGCTGCGGACGGTTTCATCCTCGGGCGATTCTGCGACGAGGAAAGTTGGTCCCGCGGCAGCGATAGAGCTGAGTGCGACGAGGCGAAATGCGAAACTGCGAAGCTTCATGCTTCCTCCTGCGCCCAAAGGGCGGTCTTGAGAGCTACGGTCGATTCAGGGTTCATGTTTCGATTTCTTGATTCCGCGTCGACCGGCGGCAGCAGGTCGCTGGCGCGCAGCCACCGCTTCCATGCATCCGGGTTGCGGCCGAAATCGCGCTGCGTCAGGCGGCGGAGAGCTGCGTGCGCGTCGGTCGCTAGTCTGGGTTCATCGAGCGCGTCGAGGAGTGCGCCGATGGCCTGCGGTGTTCGCAGACGGCCGAGCGACCTGACGACGATTCCGCGCACAATCCGATCGCGCAGTTCGCCTTCATCGTCGATGAGCGCGACGAGCCGCGGCGTTGCCGCGTCTGGAAAAACGTCGACGAGGAGGTCGATCGCTTCTTCACGCGCGCCGCGCGCCAGCTGGTGGTCAAGGTGCTCGAGCGTCTCGTTGCCGCGGCTGCGGAGCGCGCTGGTGAGGGCGGCGATCGCAGCGGAAGACAGGGCACCGGCGCCGCGCTTGAGATGGTAGGTCTTGGTCAATCGCTCGAGCGCTGTGCGTCCTGGCAGCCTGGCGATGGCGTGAATTGCCGCGGTGCCCCTGGCGTCGTCCAAATGGACGAAGCGCTCGAGGTAGGCGAGGGCCCGCAGGTCATGCGAAGCGCCCGCGGCCGCGATCAGGGCGGCGGTGGGGCGCTCGACCTCGAGCAGCGCTGCGAGAAGAGGCCAAGACTCGGCCAGGCGTGCCGCGGCAAGCCAGCGAGCGAGGCGTTCTCCGGAGCAGCCGCGCTGCGCCCGAACGCTCGCTCTCAACGAGTCGCCACGAACGAGTCGAGCGAGCTGATTTCGCGATGTCGACGAAAGCGCCGGGAGCGCAGTGCGAAGAAACGCCACAGCGTCGGCACCACCGGCGCCAACTTCGTTGCCTGCGTCGGCGGACGGTGTCCTCGATGCGTCTGCATAGTGGTCCATGAGTTCAGTCCACACTCGCTCGGCCGCACGCGCGGGCGCGGTGACGGAGAGAAGTGAGATGGCCAGCGTCCGCAACTCGACGAGCGGTGAGGTACACGCGATGTCGACGACGCGTTCGCTTCGCGCCCCGCCGGCAAGGAAGCGCTTGAGATGTCCTGCAGCTCGCTCGTCGGCGAACAGTGTGCTCAGTAGTTCCGTCGCTGCGCCGTCGCGCCGTTCGGCAAGCGCCGACAGGGTGGCCATCGCCACCTCGTGATCAGCGACGCGGTGCAGGAGTTCGGCGATCCGCCGATCCGCGGCGCCCGAGCGGGCTCGGGCGAGGAGCCACGCGGCTTCGATCGCCGCGTCACGCGGTCCCGACAGAACGAGCTCTTCCAGCTCTGCAAACGAAGCTGGAGCGTCCCGGCGGATTCGCTTGAGAAGCTCTCTTCGGTCACGATGCGGGCGTTCTAGGACATCGGCGAGACTCGACGACGAGTCGTTCGCGCCGTACGCCTTGTCGCGGCTCGGTGGATTTTCCCGCTTCGGTTCTGCGGTTTGGTTCCGGTCGTCAACAAGCGGCGGCGGCGGAGCTTGTGACCGCTCGTTACGAACGATGGCCGCCACCAGTGCCGCTGCGACGAGCGCCGCTGCTGCCGCGGCCGCGTAGAAACGTCGCCGCCCACGGCGCGGCTCGCGTTCGCGGGCGCGGTGCTGCCGCACGCGATCCATGGCACGTCCGACGACGCGGTCGATGGCTTCTGCCGTGACTTCTGCGTCTCTTCCTGGGGCGGAGGCTTCGCCTGGACGGACATCCGGACCAACTCCCGTGGCCCGGCGCAGCTCCCGCGCCAGCAAAGCGTCGAGCGGGTCGTTCTCTGGTTGCGACCCGACCGGCTCGTTTCGTTTCATGGAATCAACTTCTTTCTGCCTGCAAGTTCAATCGATGTCGTTGCCGACGATGCCCTTGAGGCGCCCGCGCAGACGGTGTCGTGCGTGCCATAGGTTCGCCTTGACGCGGTCGGCAGACGTCTCCAGAACCGCCGCGATCTCACTGACGCTGAGCGACGACTCGAACGTAAGTTTGACGACAGCGCGCTGCAGCGGCGGCAGCTCGTCGATGGCGCGCGCGATGAGATCATGCGTCTCGGTTGCTTCCGCGATCGCTTCAGGCTGAGAGCTACGCGGCGCGGCTGGAAGGATCGAGTCGTCGCTGCTGTCGAGTGGGCGGTCACCTCTCTTCCGCTCCCGGGCGCTCCGCCGCAGGGCGTCCCGCCACAGCCGCAGGAGGATGGTGCGAAACCACGAGTTGAGAGCGTGTGCATGTCGGAGTTCCTTGAGTTTCAGAGCGCCACGGTAGAGCGCATCCTCGACGAGCTCCTCCGCTGCCGTCGGGTTCGCCGTCAGGTGTCTGGCGAGTGGGAGCAAGCGCGGCGTCACTCGACGCAGGACAGTCTCGATGGCGCGTTCGTCTCCGCTCTGGGCCTGTTGGAGGATCCGTGCGTCCAAACTTTGGTCCCGTCGTCCGTTTTCATTTGAGACGTCGTCTGGTGTCTCCAAGTAAAACGGTTTTTCGCCGTGACTGACGCGAGAGCCGCGGCGCGGCCAAAGAAAAACGCCCCTCGGAGGGGATCCAAGGGGCGTTGACAGCGTTTCAGATTTCGCAATTTGACGCGCCGGCTTCATGGCCTGACCACTGCTGGACTCCACGGTGTGAACGGCCGTGAGGCGGCGTGGTCGGCGTTCAGAGCCGCGGCGTTTTCGCGGCGCGGGGCACGTCGGCTCAAGCGTTTGCGGATTGGGCCTTCTTCTTTTTCTTCCGCGACCGCGTCGGCTTGATGATGCCGGCACCGACGAGCGTCTTGTAAGCGCCGTTCTTGCTGATGTTGCGGAGCGCCTGTGTGGAGAGACGGACGCGGACGTAGCGCTTCACCTCGGGCACCCAGATCCGCTTCCACTGCAGATTGATCTTGAATTTGCGGCGCGCGATGCCGGTTGTCTTTTTGCCGACGCCACCCTTGGCCTTGGCGAGACCACGGCGCGTGTAGTGATTGCCGACACTGGTGCGGCGTCCGGTTACCTGGCAGACACGGCTCATGAGAGGACCCTCTCCTGTGTAGATTCGAGGTTCGACCGATTCGCCGTTGAGGGGGCACCTGCGGCTCTCCCGCTGTGGGTCGCGTCCGCTGAGGCCATCCGCAGCTCGCCCCACGGGACTCGGCAGGGACCTCCTCCGCCGCCACAGGAGACTGTGGATGGCGGTCGAATCGGAAGGGCTTTCGTACCATACTCGCCGAGCGCTCGCAAGGGTGAAAGGGGCCGCGTCTGGCTCCCCTCGGGGCTCGGTTGCGGCGTGGATAGGGGTGCGATTCTACCTTGGCCAGCGCCGAAACGTGTTCACCTCGCCGTCAGGTCCGACTTCGACGATCAAGTCGCTATACGTTGAATTCGGGCGCGGCGGCGTCCGGCCCTGGCGTGCAGCCTGGCGCGCCTGAGCCGCCGCCTGCAGCGTCGCCGTTAGCGAGCTCGCTGGGGCCGGCTGGGAGGCCAAAGTTGCGTTTTGGGTCAAAAAAAGAAACATCGCGATCACGACGAGCATGAGGTGGCCGCTGATGACGCCGAGAACCCCCATGGCGATTGCCAGAGCTTGCCCTGTCCTGGCCGCGATGCGGGTAGCTCGTGCGTGGGGGAGGCGCATCGCCAGCAGAGCTCTCAAGACTCTACCACCGTCGAGGGGAAACGCTGGGAGCATGTTGAAGATGGCTAAGCCGACGTTCAGATACATGAGCTGCGGCAGGACGCTCGCTGCGAAAGAACCCGTCCCTAGCCCGCTAACCGCCGCCAGCATCGCGAGCATTAGGCCGAGAGCTGCCGCTAGGACGACGTTGACCGCTGGGCCTGCCAGCGCGATCTTCAGCTCGGTCTTGGAATCCTTCGGGATGTGGGAGAGCGCCGCGATCCCGCCGATCGGGTAAAGCGTGATCGAGGGCACGGAGATGCCGTGCCGCTGGGCCACCACCGCGTGGCCGAGTTCGTGGAGCAGCACGAAGAGGTAGAGCGAGGCAAGGAAGGCCAGGTGAGTGACGACGCCGGCGAGGCCGCCGGCGCTTCCCCACAAGGCCGCGATCACCAGCACGAACAGCACGAGTGACCCATGGATACGGATCGGAATGCCGCGGATGCGAGTCAAATGGTAAGAACCGAACATGTGGTGTGATCCTCTTGTCGTGAACTTCTTTTCGTCAGGCGTTCTCGTGCCCCTGTAATGATTCTAGGGCGTCGACGCTGCAGCGGAGTGAAATCCTCCATTGGCAAGTAGTTTTTCTACTTCGATGGGTCACTAACATTTTCCTAAATGGTTACGCAATAGCATCTAACGAAGGTGTCCAATAGAATGGCGAGAGTCGGTTGGCGGTTTCCAGGCGGGACGCGCGCCCCCTGGCCTGGCCGGCGTACCAGTTTCAGGTCTCATGCTCCGGTTGATCCCCACCGATGCGATGATTGCAATGGCATGTTGCGATCTCGAAGCGGTGTCTTCTGGGCACGCGTGAGCCGCGGGGTTCCCCGACGACATCGAACAGAAATGAAGACATAGGTAGAGCGTCAGACGACGGCTATGGTCAAGGATTCCTTTCGGGTGCGTGTTTTGAATCGTCGCCTTAGTAGACGGCCTCTCGTAGCGGCTGCCGTATCGATCATTGCGCTCTGCGGTGCGCGTGTACGAGGGGAGAACGCCATCACGGTCGGACGCGGCGAGGCGGCCCCCGGCGAGGTCGCGAGCGTGCCGATCTTGATCAGCTCGGACGAGCCGTTTCACGGTTTTGTGATCGCCATGACTTGGGACGAGTCTAGTGGGAGGGGCGAGGCGCTCGTGCCACGGGATGGGCCTGGCGAATTGCTAGAAAGCGCAGATCTCGTCGTCACCCAGGTGTCGGATGGATCGATGATCTTCGGCGTCAGCATGGATGCGGACAGCGCTGACTGCGAAAAGATCCCAGCAGGGGACAACTTCGAAGTCGGTGAAGCGCAGATCCGCTGCCTTGCCACCGATGCCGCCGGCCCTCAAGAACATGCGATCACGCTTGTCGACGAGCAGATTCAGATCGGCGATCCCGCCGTAAGCGTGTTCAATACGCTCCTCGTCTTCGGCGAGTTCGTTTGGCAAGAGAATGGCGGCTTGACGCTGCGTCATGGTGCTTTCGTTTGCTCGCCAACCGGTGGTGGTGAGGCTGCGTTCGCGTGCGGCGGAGAACTTGACGCCGCCGGCTCGCCGAGCCCGCTCGAAGCCGAACTGGGCGGGACGACGACTGTGAACTTCTATTACCGGTCGGCCGACCCTGTTCAGGGGCTCTCAATGTCCGTGCGCTACGACTGCGCCCTGAGCGCGATCCCTGAATCCCTCAACACGACGGGAACGGCGCTTGAATCGTCCGAAGCGGAGTTCGTCAATCTCGTGATCGACAACGACAATTCAAGCACCGACGGCGATGGCTGTGGCCTGACCATGGGAATCTTGATCGATTCGAACCCGCCGTTTGACGGCCGCACGCTGCCGGCGGCTGCCGGATTCGCGAAGCTCTTCTCCGTCGACTTCCGCGTCGGCGAAGACGCTTTTTGCGGTGAGTGCCTGCCGCTTCGTTTCACCGATGGTGAGGAAGCAAACGATGGCGTCGCCGTCAAGAACCTGATTTCCGTCGACTTTGAGGCACGACCAGTGGAGCTATTCGACTGCGATGTCTGCGTGACGCAGCGCCAGGAATTCGTCCGCGGCGATTGCAATTTCTCCGGCATGACTGGGATGGCGATCGATATCTCAGACGCGGCCGCGGCAGCTGGTTTCATCTTCCTCGAGGGTGAGCAGAAGTTCTTGGCGCCGTGCGAGGACGCTTGCGACGCCAACGACGACGGCCGTCTTGATGCCAGCGACATCGTCTTCCTGCTTGAGTATCTCTTCGTGCCGGCACAGCCGGAGCCGCCGACGCCCGGCCCCCTGATGCCCGGCGTGGATCCCACCGCAGACGAGCTCGGCTGCGAGGGCGGGTCGATAGCCTGCTCGTGAGAGGCTCGATTTGTTTGGGGGCACTCGCGGGAACGTCTCGTTGCTTGATTGACGGGGCGACCAGACGCGGAAGCGATACGACGTCACTTCAAGCGAAGCGTCCGCCACTATGCATGGCGGGCTACCGTGCGATTTGGCGCGGCGGGTTTTGAGGCGGGGGAGAGGCGGAGGCAGAATCAGAGACGGACCCGACAGTTGCATAAGTTTTCGCAGGAAGGGCTCAGAAACCCTTTCCCTGAGGTTCGATCGGCAGTTGAAGGACGTCGCGGCGGACCTCACGTTTGGTGAGGTTGACGGTGTGCCGTGTTCCCCCTCGCCCACGCACACCCACACGCAAACTCTCACTCAATCGCAATCGCGCACGGTCTTAAGGCGCGTCTCTTTTGCAACGTTGGGGTCAGAGTCAGAATCAGAGACGGATGGCGGATAGAGATACAGAAGCAGATGACAGAGTCAGAGACGGAGACAGATACAGATACAGATACAGATGCAGAGCCAGAGACGGACTCGGATGACGGAGACAGGGCCAGATACAGAAGTCGCAGGCGCCGTGAGCAGCGCCCGCTACGAAAGCAGCGGGCGCTCGGGCGCCTCGCTCAGCGCGTGAGTCCGCTGAGAAGAGCTAGGAGTCGATCGAGGGTCTGGAGAGGCACTGAGACGTCTTCGGTCTTGAGATCGCCCCAGGCCACCGAGAGCTGCAGGGCAGTCTCGACCTCCCGGGCACTGCCGCGGGCAACGCGATAGAGGTGCAGCCGATCCTTTCCAGCGCGCTCGGCACCCTCCGAGAGATTGAGCGCGACGGAAGAAGCAGCCCGCCGAATCTGCCGATGGAGATCTGGATCAAGCCTCCGAAGCCGCAGCAATGGAGCCCGCAAGTCGCGAATCAAACTGAGACTGACATCGAGAGCGATGAAGCGCATGAGAAGCCTCCGAAACGGTGAGTCAAGAGCCCGCCGCGTCCGGGCGGCGGTACTCCACCCCCCAACGCGGAGCGGAGTGGGTGTCAAGGGCGCGCAGCGCCGAGCGCAGCGAAGGCACCCCTGACCACGGGTAGCCCACACTGATGTTGGTTTGACGACCGTAACGGTCTTCTATCCCTACCACCCCCTTGCGGGACGCTCTCTGCCGGTCGTTCGGCGGACCTCGAGAGAACCGCCCTGCTACTTGGTTCAAATCGAGAAGCGCCAGCTCTTGGTGCCGTGCTGGATGACCGAGGAGAGCGCTATGTGGGTGGAGCTGTGTAGATCGCCCCACATCGACGTGGAGGAGCTCCTCGTCATTGCGGCGATCGTAGAGTCTCGACTCCAAGAAGCACCATCGTCCATCCTTGACTCAGAACCAACTCGAACCAAGGAGGAGGACGATGGTGTGGACGCAGCTTACTCTACCGTTCTTGCCGCCGGAAGATCAAAGCGTGCTCGCAGTGCTGAGCGCGAAGGAGCGGGAGGAAATCGCTCGGGCAGTGGCGATTCTCCTGCAGGCGATCATCGAGAACCACGGTGTGGAGGGCGAGAACGATGAGGATCGATAGCAATCATCCAGGTGGCGTCACTACCGAGCACCTCAGGCGCGCGGCAGTAGTATACATTCGTCAATCGTCGCCAACACAGGTGAAGAACAACGAAGAGAGCACGCGCCTGCAACGCGAACTGAGGCACAAGGCGGTCGATCTTGGCTGGCGCGAGCCGATTCTCATCGAGGACGATCTCGGCGAGTCGGCTTCTGGATTCGTCGATCGCCCCGGCTTCGAGAAACTGAAGAGCTGGGTCATTGCCGGGGAAGTCGGGATTATCTTCTGTCTCGAGATTTCCCGACTGTCGAGGAATTCGGTGGACTGGGCGCGACTGATGGAGCTTTGTCAGCACTTCAATACGCTGATCGCGGACACCGAGCAGGTCTACGATCTGTCGCTCTCTAACGACAGACTGTTGATCGGCATCCGTGGCTCGATCTCAGAAGCCGAGCTTGCGACGATTCGCTTGCGGTTGCGCCTAGGTCAGCAGGCGAAAGCGAAGCGAGGTGAGCTGTGGATTCAGTTACCGATCGGCTACGTCTACGACGACACTGAGATTGTCTTCGATCCCGACGAGAGAATCCGTACCGCGATCCGCCGTGTCTTTCAGGACTTCCGTGGCTCCAGTAGTGCCCGACAGCTCGCATTGCATTACCGAGACGCGGGGATCGAGTTTCCGAGTCGGGGCTTGGGCAACAAGACGGTCAGGTGGGCGGTGCCGTCGGCCAAGTCGCTACACAACCTCCTGGTCAATCCGACCTATGCTGGAGTCTACGCTTGGGGTCGTTCAAGGACGACAAGCAAGATCGCCGATGGGAGGCTGGTCAAACAGCGTGAACGTCGGCAAGATCCTGGTGAAGCTCGGGTGATGATCCGTGACCATCACCCAGCCTACATCGATTGGTCAGAGTACGAAGCGAACTTGAAGAAGCTATCGCAGAATCGACCGCGAAGAGGGCTCGACGGCAACCGAGGAGCCGCGCGGGAAGGCCAGGCTCTCCTGGCGGGGATGTTGCGTTGTGGTCACTGTGGCGATCAGCTGAAGGTCCGGTACCGATACGAGAAGGCCTTCTATTACTGCGACGGCACACGAAAGGGGAACTCACGCATTTGTCTCTCTGTTGGGGCATGTCGCGTTGACCCGATCGTCGCGCAGCAGTTGTGTCGAGCGCTTGACTCCTCGGGGATCGAGGCTGCGACCAGGGCGTTCGAGCAGATCGAGAAGAGCCGAGCCGACGAGTTGAACTACGCGAAGCAGCAGGTCGAGGCTGCGCAGTACGCCGCCAGTCATGCATTCGAACAGTTCGACGCGTGCGATCCGAGGAATCGCCTTGTTGCGGACAACCTCGAGAAACGTCTCAACGACAAGCTTCAGCGGCTTGCCGAGGCAAAGGAGACACTCCACAAGCAGCAGTCGTCGAGATTGACGTTGACTGTCGCAGAGCGAAAACGTCTCGAGACTCTCGCACGGAACTTCCAGTTGGTCTGGCGATCGACGATTGATGTCAGGCTGAAGAAGACTCTGCTGCGAGCAGCGATTCACGAGATCATGATCAAGGAGAGCGGCGAGCTCGTTGGATCCAATCGGCAAAGTCGCCGCCTGGAATTGACGATTCACTGGAAGGGCGGCGTACACTCTACCTCCGAGCTGTTGCGATTCCCCTCTCCGAAGGCATCAAGGGAAGTTTCGGTGCTCGAGCTGATCAAGCGGCTCAGCGCCGCGGCGCATAGTGACAGCGAGATTGCCTTAGTGCTTAACAGACGAAGGCTCACGACCACACGGTGGACCAAAGACAAGGTGACCGAATTTCGCAAACACAACGGTATCAATTCAGCGCAGTCCTCCGATGATGCGTTGTCGATGAACGGCGCCAGCAAGTACCTAGGAGTTTCCTCGATAGCATTACGTACGCTTGTCGAACGAGGATTGATCAGGAAAAACCAAGTCGCCGAGTTCGCCCCCTGGCGCGTCTCTCGCCACGAGCTGGACTCCCCAGGAGTCCGGAGCCTCGTGGCGACGCTCAAGGCGACGGGTCGATTCCCGCCTAAGGAGGGCTGCGCGAAGAACCAGATGACGCTCTTCGACGACCTATGAAGGTAAATCGACCGGGTTGTATCAAAGATTCGTCAGATTACGTCGGCTTACACCGAAAGGACTTACGACAGCGGAAGGTTGGAGGTGCATTGTGTGCTCGACTTCACACCCGCGAGCACCGCGTACGCTCGACAAGACCGCCGCCGTACGGTGACCTCCCACTCCGCCTCCCCCTCCCCTTCCCACGCAAACGCAAACGCAAACGCAAATCGGTGCGGCAAAGGAAAACTCAAAGAGCCCTCGAATCCGGGCAAGTTTTCCGCCACCGGGCGCCCAATAGTAGCAGGCACTCTCCGAGTGCCGTCCGTCTTCTCTGCGGCCACGGCACTCGGAGAGTGCCTGCCACTTTAAGAGGCGCCCACGCCCACGCCCACGCAAACGCAAACGCAAACGCAAACGCAAACGCAAACGCAAACCGGTGCGGCAAAGGAAAACTCAAAGAGCCCTCGAATCCGGGCAAGTTTTCCGCCACCGGGCGCCCAATAGTAGCAGGCACTCTCCGAGTGCCGTCCGTCTTCTCTGCGGCCACGGCACTCGGAGAGTGCCTGCCACTTTAAGAGGCGCCCACGCCCACGCAAACGCAAACCCGCATCCTCGCTTCGCCGCGCCACTGCAGAGGCCAGGCCCGCGCTATGCTCCCCCGTCCATGCTGAATTGCTCCGCGGCAGGGCGAGTGAGCGACGAACTGCGGTTCGTCTCTCAGGCGGTGTGGCGGTCTTTCAGACCAGCATCTCCCGCACCGTCCGGGCCATCGTGATCATGCGCTTGTGCGTATCGACGACCGTCTCATCGACGCGCCAGCGACCTGCGTGAGAAGCTTGCAGCTCCTCGCTGAAAAAAGAGCGCGTGCCGGAGTTGTGCTTGCGCAGGTCGTCCTCGTAGGCTTCTGCAAGATTATCGAGAAACGTGACGCATTCCTCCAAGCGCGATGGGCGATGCGTGCGCACGAAGTCAGTGAGGAAATGCACGTAGCCGGGGAAGTCGCTGCCGATGCGCTCAACCGCCGTCAGCAGCGACGGCAGAAGCTCGGTGTTGCGGCGTTTCTTCCATACTTCATCGCGCAAGTGGCAGCGCGCTTCTGCAGTCATTGTTCCGAAGCGATCCAGCGCCGGACGCGGCACTTCAGATTCGAGGTGCAGCATGCGGACGAATCGCTCCAGGACAACCTCCGGAAGTGGTGACTCGATCTGCTCACTTTCGTGCAGTAGCGTGATCTTCACGTCGCTCTGCTGGGTCGTCTCAAGTAACTCGTCGACCTCCGCCTCACTGAGACTGCTATCGCCAAGCACTTCCTCGAAGCAAAGACGCTGCTCGAGACCGGGCGTGAACAGCGGCGAGAGCAACAAGTCGAGTTCGTATGGCTCGAGCTGCGGCAAGTTCTCACGCAGCCAAGAAGTGACCTGGTCACTAGCGACCTCATGTTGACTGAGGAGGTGGCCGAGCACTTGTGGCGTCAAAGGCCGCGGCTCGGCCAGCTTCTCCCGCGTCAGGTGCTGAACCGCGCCGAAGTCAGGCTTTTTGCTCTTCCGCGGCTTTGCGGTCGACATTTTCGACTCCGGCGAGTTCCTGCAGTAGCCACCAATTGCGCAACCGTTCTTCTTGCGCACGCTCGATGAGGTCGGTGACCGGATTGCCTTCCTTGTCGAAGTGTTTCCGGAAACGCCCCTCGGTTTTCGCCCACTCCAGGAACGTCACGGGCCTTTTGGTGCCGTCCTTACCGATCCGAGTGTGCCAATCGCGCGTTGCGCTCGGGTTGCCGGCAAGCGACAAGCACTTCTTGAGCGAATCGCCTTTGTCCGGGTCGTATTCGAAGACCGGGAAAGCACGTGACTCCACGGCCAGGCGTGCCTGTGCCGCGGCCATATCATCAGCGACACCGTGCTCCGGCTGGCAAGTGGTGAAAACGTTGATCACCGCGGGACCGACGAACTCGTTGGCGCGTTCGATCGCGTTGTAAAAGTGCTTTGCCATGGGGCCTACGGTCTGCGCCACGTAAGTGCGAGGATGCATCATGCAGATCACGCCGAGCTCCTTGCGCCCTTCGACCTTGCCGTGCACCTCTTTGCCGTGGAAGCTCATCTTGGCTTCCTGACCAATGTAAGTGGCTGTCGAAGTTTGGCCACCGGTGTTGGAGTAGACCTGGGTGTCCAGCACCAAGACTTTGATGTTCATGCCCGAGGTGAGAAGGCGGGAAAGTGACTGAAAGCCAATGTCGAGCATGGCGCCGTCACCGCCGACCACCCAAAGTGGCCATTCGGGATGACCAATCGCGTCCCAGTAGGCACGGATGCCCATGGCATCAGCCGGCGCGTTCTCGAACAGTGGATTCGTCCACGGCACCATGAACGGATTGTACGGGTACGTCGAACCGTAGACCGTGTTACACCCGGTCGCGGCGACGATTCCCCAGTTACAGCCGTGGACCTCCGCCGTCGCCGCCATGAACTGGCGCAACACTGACGCCTCGCCGCAGCCCATGCAGCTTCCGGCTCCACCAACGTAGATCAAGTTGTCGTCGTTGAGCATGAGATCGCGCTTGTCCTTGACGATCCGGTGCTCTGGACGAGTGTTTGGCAGCGCGTTGTAGGCTTCGAACGCCGCTAGGAAGCGCGGCAGGTTGTCGGGGGTTTTCTTAATCATGCGGAGAGCTTCGTGGTCGCCGCACACCTCGACGCACTCGGCGCAGCCCTTGCACTTCGTCGGATCGATAAAGATCCCGAACGTCGCGCCTTCGGGAAGCTCGGGCTTCTTGGCGCGCTTTTTTTCAAACGACGTGTAGTACTTGGTCGTCTCGACGAACTGCTCGCGGACGAATTCGCGATGATCCTCGTCTTCAATCTGCGCTAGCTGCTCTTCGAGCACCTCCTTGGGAACCGCCTTGCCAAGGATTGCGGTGTCCGGGCAATTGGTCACGCAGTCCATGCAGCCGACGCATGCCTCAGCGTTCAGCTCCGGGAGCTCTGGCGCGATGTAGCTGAAGTCACGAGCCTTTCCGGTTCCCGCCGGGATGATCGAGCGTGCGACGAACGGATCCGCTTCAAGAGCCGAGCCACCGCCTTGGTTGTAGGCCTCCACGACTTCATTCGCGCGGTTCATGTTGAACCAGTCGTCGATCGTGAACGCTTTCTCGTCGACTGCGGTGTCGCTGACGTTGCGGTCGCCGTTCGCACGCCCTTCGAACGGGCTCGTGTCACTCAAATTCTTTCTCATGCGGTTTACTCACCACGCGTCGCTCGCGCGTATCTCCACTATTATATTCGAGGAATCGTCGTATCGAAGTTGGTTGGCCCGTTAGATGAAAAACGCGTTCGTGTCCTTGCCCTTGGCATCCCACTCTTCTTTGCCGGCTGCGATGACGTCAGCGGGAGTCTTTTCCATCACGGAACGAGACACTTCGAAGACCTCGGCGTAACCTTTACGGACTGCGTTTAAGTTGTCCGCGATCACCTGGTCTCCACGCTTGCCGAAGTAATAGCGCAGTGGCGTCTCAACGCGTTCGAACAGCTCCTCGTCCTCAAGTCCGGCATCGGTATTGAAAGGTGTGACCTTGAGAAAGACGCCGAGCAGCACGATGCCCTGGAAACGCTGAACGAGCGAGTCGTCAGCGCGACAACACTCGCGGGCGATGCGCACCGTGTCAACGCCGTAGAGGCGAATGTTGTTTTCAAGCATGAAGTACTTCGCCCAGTCAGGGATCGTCTGCCAGAAACCGCCCGGCTCTTCGCAGTCGGTGTGCTGAAACACCGCGCCACCTGCCTGCAAACCGACCAGTGGGTTGCCCATCGCCCAGGTGTTCGGATCCAAAAGAGGTACGAACTCAACCTGCTGCAGCTCTGCGTGCGTCTGGATTTTGCCGCTGCTCGTGATCGTCAAATAGGTGTTGGTAGGAAGCCCCTTCTTTTCGGAGCCATACTTCGGCGACGCTTGAACCGAGAATCCGAAGATGTCGCCGAGGCACTTTGCAATGACTTTGTTCGTCGTCACCGAACCATAGCCACCAACGGAGTGACCGCGGATCGAGAAGGATCCCGGAGGTCGCACGTCCGGCTCGTCTTCGACATCGAGCGCGTCCTTGTAGTCGATGCCGAGAACGAAGAATCGCTTTCCCTTCCAGCCGTTCGAGTCGGCAGTACCGTCCGCCATGTTCTTGACGCATGCGACCATTTGACCAGGTGTCACGTCACGCGAACCAAGTCCGGCGCAGCCTGAGTAACAGCGAGGAACACGATCGATTTCGGGATAACCCTCGGTCCGCATGATCGCCTTCGCGAAGGCCGTCTCGATCTCCGCAGTGAGCGGGTTGTCAACCGCGAGCGGAATGTCGAGACGTTCAATCACTGCAAACGCCCGTAGGTGACTCAGCGCGCGGACGAGCTCGGGCCCGGGGAATGGACGGAACGCCGTGACATCGACGACACCGACGCGGTAGCCGAGCGAGCGCAGGTGGTCGACCGTCGCCATGGCAGTTTCCGAGGTTGACCCCATCGACACGATCGCGTACTCGGCATCGTCCAGCGCATGGGTCTGGATGAGATCGTAGCGCCGCCCCGTCAGGCGTTCGAATTCGTCGAACGCCACCTGCATCCGCTCGCGCACACGGTCATAAAAGAATCGCTGCGCGATCTTTCCCGTCATGTAGCTGTCCTGGTTTTGCACGACGCCGCTCATGAGCGGATTGGCCGGGTCGAAAACCTTTTGAATGCGGTCTTCGGGGCGGCCGAGGAATTCTCGGATTAAGTCATCCTCTGGGAACAACACGTTTTCGATGGTGTGCGTCGTCAGGAATCCGTCCTGGATGTTCATGAACGGAGTCAGCGTGTCCTCTGCAACGCGCCGGGTGATGAGGCAAAGGTCTCCGGCGTCCTGGACGTTTTTGGCGAACAGCATGCCCCAGCCGCAGTCGACCACGCCCATGACGTCGTCGTGGCCTGCATGGACGTTGAGTGAATGCGACGTCAAGGCGCGGGCAGCGATGTGAAACACTGCTGGAAGTCGCTTGCCGGAGATCGTGTAGAGGACTTCCTTCATGAGGATCAGTCCCTGGCCGGAAGTGAAGTTGGTCACTCGGCCACCGGCGAGCGCGAAGCCCTCACAGCCCGTCGCCGAGGAGTGCTCCGACTCCATCTCCATCCATTGCAGGGGCTGATCCCAGACGTTGCGAAATCCGTTAGCTACAGCTGCTTGGTAGCCCGTGCCCATCTGCGTCGAGGATGTGATGGGGTAGGCCGCAGAACCCTGTGTGGCTCGGGTCTCGATATAGACGATGATGTTCGTCCCATCGGCCGTCCCGGGGATGCCGGGATAACGGATCACAGGCGCTTTTGCCTTCGGTTCCGCAGTCACGTTTTGCACGATCATAGAGTTCGTTCCTCGCTGAGCGTTCGAATTCAGCAGCCCGGCCTGTGGTTGTCGCTGGGGCCTTTCACGTGTCTTCGCCGGCTTCTCGTCTCACCTCTCGCCGCCACCTCGGCTTCGAGGTTGCCGGCAGCCGTTAACGGGGTGGCGCGCCTGGCACGGGACGGACCGAGGCGAGAGCCTCTGGAGCCGCGTCGATTCCCCGGAGCTAAGCGGTCATCCACGGGTTGCCATCCATGGGTCGCTCCTTGGCCCGCAAGGGTCGAACTCTGCTCCAGGAAAGTCCCTGCATCATTATCTGAATCTTGGCCTTTGTGTCAACAAAGAGTTGCGTTAGGATTGGCTGATTCAGAGCCTGTGTGCGATCAACAAGCACTGATAAACACAATGCTTGTGACGTTCGCCATCGCCATTGACGCAAGACAATTCAGGGGAACGCTATGCCGATAGCGCGTGACATCATGTCCCGAACAGTTCACACGATTGCGCGCGACGCGAGTATCTGTGATGCCGTTCACATGATGAACGAGTACAGCGCCTCGAGTTTGATCGTCGAGCCGCAGAGTGAGAGTGACACCTACGGTATTGTGACGATGCGCGATGTCGTCTACAAGACCGTCGCCAAAGGGCGTGACATCCATCAAGTCAAGGTGTACGAGGTCATGACGAAGCCGTTGATCGTGGTGTTGCCCGACCTGAGCGTCAAGCACACAGCCCGCTTGCTCGCAAACTGCAAGGTGTCACGCGCCCCGGTCATCGAGAACGGGAAGCTTGTGGGCATGGTGCGACTCAAAGACATTTTGGCCGACCTTCATCTCGTCGACTCGATGAAGTGACTCGCAGAGATGGAGTGGATTCAAGTCACTTGACGATGCGGCGCCGTGAGTGCGGCGCAGGCCGGCGGCTCGCTCAGCAACTGTCGTCGTTTCGCCTAGGCCCTCGGGAAGCGGGCTACTCGCGGATCGCGTAGAGGCGATCGAAGGTGCGGATGTAGAGCGTTCCGTCTGCGATGGCAGGCGACGCCGTGGTGGCCTCGCCGAGCTCATTTTGCGCCACGATCTTGAACTCTCGGCCTGCCTTCACAACCGTGACGGTGCCGTTGCGCGCCGTCAGATAGATGTTCCCGCCGGCGTAGACGGGCGAGGCACGGTGGCGGTCGCTGACGGTCCGCTCTTGATAGAGCCGCTCGCCAGTTTTCGCATCGAGGGCGATCAGCACACCGTTCTCACGGCAAAGGTAGACGATGCCGCCGTGGATGAGAGGGGACGGTACATCCGGAGTCTGGCGCGGCATGACCCATGCGATCGCGCTGTTTGAATTCGTCACATCGCCGCGTGCGTCCACTCTGACTGCGACGACTTTTTGTTGTTTGGCCGTTGGTATCACGATCAGTCCCTCGGCGCCAACAGGAGAGGCGACGAAACGAAGGGTGTTGTGATACTTTTCCTTTGAGTTGAGGCCGCCGCAGCGCCACACCTCAGCGCCGCTGTCGAGGTCGTGCGCGATCGCAAAGTCGGCCCCGTGCGAAACCAAGAAAGCACGGTGTGCGTCCCGGTAGAGGAACGGCGAGGCGTATGATTGCTTGCATTCGTCGATCGCGTCGGTGGTGCGGACGTGCTTCCAGACCTCTTTGCCACTCGACTTCTCGAGCGCGACGATGAGCCCTTGACTCGGGGTGCTGTTCCATACGCCGTGAATGAGCTGCACATAGATGCGCTCACCGTCGACGATCGGCGTGCTTGAAAGCCCGAACTGGATTTCGAACTTGCCGTAACGTTCGGCAAGATCGACTTTCCATTTCTCGTTGCCAGCGAAGTCGTAGCAAGCGAGTGGGCCGTTGGCCATGAAGAACCAGACGTGCTTGCCGTCGGTCGACGGTGACGGCGACGCGTAGTTGCCCTCGTCACCGCGAACGACTTTGTTCCCTTTGCCGATGACGTGCTTCCAGAGTTGCTGGCCTTTCGTCGAGATGCAAAGAGCGACAAGGTCGTCACCTTCCGCCGCAGTCAAAAAGACACGGTCGCCCCAGACCACAGGAGTGGCGCCGGCAGGTCCTGGCAGGGGCACGCTCCAGGCGACGTTCTTCGTACGGCTCCACTTCACCGGTGCAGCCTCTGGGCTGACGCCCGTGTTGTCGGGGCCACGCCAATTCGGCCAATTGCCGGCAGCGGCGAATGGCGCCAGGGTGGGGGTGAGGAGAATAGCGAGAAGCGTCAGTTTGGCGGAGAAAGTCGCAGGCAGCACGGGCGCGTTCCTCAAGTTGCGATGGGAATTTCAGTCTATAGGGCCGCGGTCCGACCCGTCCACTCTCGCAGTGAAAACGGAGGGCGGGTGGGAGTCAAGTTCAAACGTGGGTCTGGAGGCAGGCAGATGCAGCGGTCGCGTGCATGGTGCAGCTTTCCGGTATTGTACGCAATCGGAACCAGGCCAGAACGATCAAGGCGCGTCGTCTCGCCGGCAAGACCAGCTCTCCAGAGCGCGCGTGTTTTTCGCTCGTGCCCGCCTGCTGCTGTTATGGGCAACCGAGGAACTCTTCGCAACCGAGCGGGTCGAACGTCGGATCGCGGCCGCACGCACTCGCCGGTTTCGGGGGCGGAGGCGCAGACTCGAACAGGTGCATTAGAAGGAATATAGGATCGGTCAGGTCTACCGCACCATCGTCGTTCGCGTCGGCGGACTTCTGACAGGTCGGCCTGGCTTCGCCCGACGCGACGTGTCGAATGGTGAACACGGCATCGGAGATGTTTGTGCGGCCATCGGCGTTCGAATCGCCCCTACGAAAGGTTGATTCGCCGACGTCGGTCAGGGGGACGACATCGAGCACGAAATCGAGCGAATCGCCGTCGCCGTTGAAATCTGTTCCTCCGTTTCCACGCTCCGAAACCTTGAGAGCTACCCAGTCTTCGGAGAGGACGGCGTCGGCCAACTGGCCGTTTCCGGCCCGCGTTGAGCTCCCGACAGTGCCGAACTCCAGGTTGCGGCGCTCCGCATTCTGGGCGTCGATCAACCAATACACGAAGTCGTCGGTGTCTCCGTCGCCGTTGTCGTCATGGCCAACGGCAAACTCCGCTCTTTGAATCACGGCGTGGCTGACCGTGCGCCCTAATCTTCGATCTCGCGGCCGCACGCGGGTCAACCCAGTCTCAAACCCGAGGTCTTCCGCCTCGCCCGTGTCAAGGTCGAGCCGAAACATAAAGGAATCGTCAACATCGCCGTCCTCGTTTCGGTCCATCGAGCCTTGCGACGCCTCCGAAACGTGACCGAGAGCCGTCGTGGCGTGAACCGAGAATGCGAACGCTGCGACCCCAAGACTCCTCGATGACGGTGCGCCTGGAGTGAAAGTATGCAGAACCGTATCGTTACGATCTCCATCATTGTTCCAGTCGTCTTGGTCGTCCTCGTGTCGGGCGAGGACGAGACCTTGGTCATAGGTCCTCACTTTCTCGGCCGAGATTCTTACGTTCGCCATTTCGCCGGTTCGCAAGTCGAAGCGATGGAGGACCCTGTCGTTTTGGTCTCCGTCCCCATTGAAGTCAGTGGAGTTGAAGCTCTCGCTTACCGCCAGGAATACGGACCGGTCGATCTCCTGTGACAGAAAGTCGGGCTCACCGAGGCACATCGAGAGAGAGAGGTTTCTTACGTCACCCGTCGTTGTCTCGTACACGAACAGGGCAAGATCAGACGCATCGCCATCTCCGGTCAGATCGGTCCCGTTCTGATCCCTCTCGGGCACTCCAAGAAAGATAAATCGATCGTAACGCCGAGCTTGCATCGGCGTCCCGGCAATGTCGGAGGCAAGTTTCAGGTTGTTGACCGTTTTCGTGGCGATATCGAAGACGTGATACACGAAGTCGCGCTGATCGTCGTCGTCGTTGAGGTCGATCTGGTGGTCCCGTTCTGAAACTTCGATCACGAGGACGGGGTCCGCAAGGAGTACCCAGTTTCCGGTGCTCAATCCGGTGTTGATCGATTTACGCGTCTCAACGTCGTACAGGTGGACCACTCGATCGTGCGCATCGCCATCGCCGTTGAGATCTTGGTTCTTCTGGTCGCTTTCGTAGACGCTGATCACGGCGTAGTTCCCGTCAAACTGTCGCTGCTGGAACTCGGGGTGGGCGACGCTTCCTGAGAGCCCGGTGTTGACGCACTCACCTGTAGAGAAACGATAGAGGTGAGCCACCGCGTCTCGGGCATCGCCGTCGCCGTTGAGGTCACGTCCTCCCTGGGATCTTTCGCCCACCGTGAAGAATACGAAATCGTCGACTACCTGCACAAAGTTTGCGGTCAGCTTCAGGTTCGTGGTTTTCTGCGTCGCAGTGTCGTGAAGATGGAGCACGCAATCGAGGCTGTCACCATCGCCGTTGAGATCTTTGAGACCGTTCGCGCGTTCGCTGACCGTGAACACGAACAGGTTGTCCTGCGCGGCTATGTGTCCGCTGCAGAGAGCGTCCGTGTCATGGTTGAGTGAGAGGGGAATGCGTACTTCCCGCGCGGACACTGGCGCAAAAGTCCAACAAACGGCGATGAAAAAAACGAAACATGCGTTAGGCACGCTGGTCGTCTCCGCGAGGCGAATCTCGCGCTTCGGCGTCACCAACAATCGGTGGTCTGCGCTGCGCGCTGGCTGGACGAAAGTGGTATCCCCGGCAGGGCTCGAACCTGCGACCTCCGGTTTAGGAAACCGATGCTCTTCCGACTGAGCTACGGGGACCCACATGGACTGTTTCTAGGACTGTAATCGAGGGGGCGACCGCAGCGCAACGCGTCAGAGCATCGGTTCTGCGATGATTCACCCCCCTTTGCCCCCCTTAGGGGGGCACGCTGCTCTTCCGACTGAGCTACGGGGATTCACCACCAGCCTAGATTCCACGACTCACGACTGTAGTCGACGCGGCGATCGGTGCGCCACGCCTTCTGCGAGCCAGGCGATCTCCGCCGCGCGATGGGCTCTTGGCACCGCGCGGCCGTTTTACCGGCCCGCCCGACGGTCGGACTGAAGGTGCGGCGAGCCATCGCCGATAAACGAACCAAGGCGGGTGCCGCGAGCCCCTGGAAACGACCGAAAAACGCGGTATCCTCCGGTAAAGTGTTCTGGCAACAGACCACCCAAGGGTATAGAATCTTCGCTTCCATGAAAACCGCCGTTGAACCAACACCGGTAGCTGTAACGCCATCCTCTCAGCGCCTGCCGCGGCGTCGACGGAGCCGTTGGCGCAAAAACGCGTCGCGGTACGTGGGTTACGCCTTTTTGCGGACAGCTCACGCGATCGTCTCCCGCTTGCCGCTGAGACTGGGGCTCTTCATTGGCCGCCTCTGCGCCTTTGGTGCTTATTTCTGTATGCGCGGTGCACGCAGGCACGCCTATGATAGCCTCTATCGCGTTTACGGGAACGAGTTCAGCGAGGCCGAGATCCGCCGTCAAGTGCGGCAAGTCTTCCGCAACACGATCGCCACCGCGATCGAATGGGTCATCCTCCGGCGTTGGTCGAACGAGCGGCTTCGCGCCCAGTACCCTGAAGCGATTGAAGTCATTGAAAACGTTCGTGATAGCTATCGCGCCACCGGAAGGGGGGTCATTGGGCTGACCGCTCATTTCGGCAACTGGGAGGTCCTGTCGCTGCTTTTCAGCCGGTTCGCACCGGGGCTGCTCGTGCCGGTGGCGAAGCGGGCTTACTTCGGCAAGTACCAAGAGTTTCTGCACCGCCTGCGCACCGAGGATGGCGTCGAGGTGATCTACAACGACGAGTCACCGCGTCGACTCATTCGTGCCCTCCGCCAAGGACACACCCTAGGCCTTCTGCCGGACCAGGACTTGCGGACGAACAGTGGCGTTTTTGTTGAGTTCTTCGGCAAGCCCGCATACACCGTAACCTTTCCCGTTGAGCTGGCGCGTCGCCTGAATGTGCCCATGGCCTTTTGTTCCCTCGTACGCGAAGGGTCTGCCGCATCGGTGAACGGCTTCCGCTGTATCTTCGCGGATACCTTTGAAGCCCCCCGTACTGATGACGAGGAAGCTGACCTGCTCCGCGGTACGCAGCACTGGACGACAATCCTCGAAGACAACATTCGCCGCTATCCGACGCAGTGGATTTGGATTTATCCTCGCTGGCGGAGCACTCCCGAAAAGCCACGCGTTCACGATCGTTCCCGAGTACGGCAAGCGGCGACGGCAGACTCAGCCTGATTCCCTTTGCAGCAACCGGACACCTCTCCGAGCGACAACGAAGACGAAACCGGTGACATCCATCTCTGCCGCGCCCGCCTCGATTGAAGCGATCCTATTCGATGCCGGTGGAACACTGCTGCGTGTGCGTTCATCGGTCGGAGACGTTTACGCGGAAGTCGCCCTCGAGTATGGCGTGGACGTAGAGCCGGCGAGCTTGAACCGCGCCTTCGCTAATGCCTGGGCGACGAGCCTCCAGCGTAGTCGTGCCCGCGGCCACCGCTCGAGCGACGCAATACTGCGTCACGAGTGGCGGACGATTGTGGCGGAGACTTTTGGCGACACGGTCCCAGAGGAGGTTTTTCCGCAGCTCTTCGCCGCGCTCTACGATCGCTTTCGCTGCGCCTCGGCGTGGGAGGTGGTGCCAGGCGCGCGTGCCAGTTTAGAGTTTCTACGCCGCACCGGGGTACAGATGGCAATTCTTTCCAACTGGGATCAGCGTTTGCCGCAGACGCTGCGTGAGCTTGAGCTTCTCGACTTTTTCGACGAACTCTTCATCTCGTACGACATTGGCGTTGAGAAGCCGCATCCACGGATGTTTGAAGCCGCGATCCAGCGCTACGCCTGCGTGCCGGAGAAGATTCTCGTCGTTGGGGATTCCCTGGAACGCGATATCCTGGCCGCACGACGTTTGGGTTTGAGGACGCTTTGGATTCAGGCGGCCACGGGCTCAACCACTTCACGAGATACAGATGAGCTGGGAGGCGAGCTCGAGCATCGTGCGGGCGCGACGGTGCCAGGATTCCCAGTGTCGCCGCAAACGTTCTGGCCGGCGTGGCTGGACGGAAAAGTTACGGCGACACGGCGAGACCACTGCGGTCGACGCGAAAGAAGGCCGAACACGGCAGCGGGGCGGTGTTCAGAAGTGAGACACTCGGCCGATGGGGGACGAACGACGGAAGAGACTTAAGGGGGGAAAAAGCGGGCCGGCGCAAAGGTTGTTTGGGTCGAAAGGGTAGGGTTGGAGTTGGGTGAGATGATTCGCCGGCCCAGCTGAGATCTTAACCAAGGCCAAATCGGCCGCAACTAAAATCACGGAAAATCTTGCGAGCAATGGACGTGTGACGGGGCGATAACATTTTCGGCAGTCGTTTCGGAGCCACCGCCCTGGAGCCTGCCGAAGGCGGGAAGGGCTGTGTAAAATTTCGTTGAATATAGAGTTACGAATGTCGTTCGGCACCAACGCATCGGCCGCGCCAGCAAGGCGCCGCGCCTTCCTTGGCGGAGAGTTGCGGCGTGAGAATGTGGTGGATTATCCGACCCTTTTCACCGGTTGATGTCTGAGGAAGCGCAGCTTTACATCTCGCTGACAGAATCATGAGCGTTCCTTTCCGCATTGGTATGATCGGCTGCGGTACAGTGGGTGGCGGCGTACTGGAGATTCTGCGCCGTCGGGGTGACGATTTGGAGCGCCTTGCAGGTCGTCCCCTACAGATCCGGCGCGTCGCCGTTCGCGACACGCAGCGCGCGCGCCCTGAGCTCGATCGCTGGGTGGCGGCAGGTGCTGAATTGACGAGCGATCCAAGCTCCATCACCTCAGCGACAGACGTTGACCTCGTCGTCGAGGTGGCCGGTGGTGTCGACCAGCCGCGGCAGTGGATCATGGAATCATTGGCGGCGGGCCACGACGTCGTCACCGCCAACAAGGCGACTCTGGCGGTGCACGGCGACAAGATTTTTCGCGCCGCCCATGAAGCGCGCCGATCCGTGTACTACGAAGCCAGCGTCGCCGCCGCGATCCCCATCGTCGAGAGTCTACGCAGCGCGCTAGTGGCCAACCGTCTTTCCCGGCTCTACGGCATTCTCAACGGCACCTGTAACTACATTTTGACTCGCATGCAGGAAGAGGGCAGTGACTACGACGTCGCACTCGCCGAGGCGCAGGAGCGCGGCTTCGCCGAAGCGGACCCGGGACTTGACGTTAGCGGCGAGGACACCGCGCACAAGCTAGCCCTACTCGTGGGTCTCATGACGCATTCGTTTGTCGATGCACAGAGCATTCCGACGGAGGGCATCACTCGCATTTCTCGCAGCGACATCGTCTTCAGTGAGCGCCTGGGCTACCGGATTCGCATGCTCGCGGTGGCGCGCCGCGATGGAGACGCCTGGGACCTGCGTGTCCATCCCGTGATGTTGCCTCACCAGGAGATCCTTGCACAGGTGCGCTGCGAGTTTAACGCGATCCAATTGGAGGGCGATGCAGTTGGGCCAATGGTCCTCTACGGCAAGGGTGCCGGGGCGCTGCCCACTGCTTCTAGCGTCGTTGCGGACATCGTCCGCGCATCGCGTCAAGAGCCACCTGCAACGGACCTGCACGGGCTGGATCCACCGGAGCGTACTGAGCTGGACCAAGTCGAGCTCCGTAACTACATCCGCATGAGTGTCGTTGACGAACCCGGCATCCTCGGACGGGTGACATCCTTCTTGGGGGATCGCGGCATCAGTATCGCGAGCATTCATCAGCCCGAGTCGGAGAGCGGTCGGTCCGTGCCGATCGTAGTGATCACCCACCGTGTTACCGAGGCGACGCTTCGGAGCGCGCTCGATGAACTGCACGCGACGGGCGTCCTTCAGACCTCGCCAACGCGCATCCGCATCGAGGAGTAAAGGAGCTGACAGCCTGTCCGAAAACGTGCTCCGAGCCGATACCCGGGGCCCTTTCCAGATCGTGGCTCCAGATCGGCGCAGGTAAACGCAGGTAATCTTGCGGGGCCTCTCGATGAGATTGGTGACGACGAGTATCGACACGGTCAAACTGGCGTGAAGAGGCCCGGCTCTTGGCCGAATGACTTTCCAACGAACTGCTAAGAAATAGTTGCCGCCGCGAACGCATGGCGGTCCTGATTGCATCAAGAGGAAGGATGACACAACACGGCGTCAGTGCGGGTCGCAAACGTGGCCTCATCGAACGATACGGTGACTACCTTTCGGTGAGCGCATCGACACCGATCGTTTCGCTGCAAGAAGGGGACACGCCTCTTTTGCGTGCCGAGCACCTCGAGGAACACCTGCGTTCGGTGGCTAACGTAGGCGCCTCCGTGCCACAGGTCTTTCTCAAATACGATGGCGCCAACCCGACGGGCTCGTTCAAAGATCGCGGTATGACGATGGCCATGTCGAAGGCGGTCGAGGAAGGGACCAGGGGAGTCATTTGCGCCTCGACGGGGAATACATCAGCCTCGGCGGCGGCCTACGCTGCCCGTGCGGGCGTCCCGTGCTACGTCGTCATTCCCGACGGCAATATAGCGATGGGGAAGCTGGCACAGGCTGTGATGGCTGGGGCGCGGGTCATCGCTGTCAAAGGCAACTTCGATGAGGCGCTGCAGCTGGTGAGGGTTGCGGCGGAACAGCTTTCGTTGACTCTCGTCAACTCCGTCAACCCTTACCGCATCGAGGGTCAGAAGACGTCTGCCTGGGAAATCGTCGAAGCGCTTGGCGACGCACCGACGCATCATCTGATTCCGGTGGGCAACGCTGGGAACATCACCGCGACGTGGCGCGGCTACCGGGAAGCCAAAGAGAACTACGGCCTCGCGACCCGGCTGCCGCGAATGTGGGGTTTTCAAGCTGCTGGCGCTGCGCCGCTTGTGCACGGTGCGCCGGTCGAACATCCGGAAACGTTGGCCACAGCGATCCGAATCGGCTCACCAGCGAGCTGGGACGGCGCAATCAGTGCGCGCGACGAATCGAACGGATTGATCGACTCCGTTACCGACGATGAGATCGTCGCCGCCTATAAACTGCTCGCCAGTTTAGAAGGCGTCTTCGCCGAACCGGCATCAGCGGCGTCCGTCGCCGGGCTGATCAAGATGGTATCCTCTGGCAGCGGGCCGAGCGACCAGGGTGATCTCGTGGTCTGTACACTGACCGGGCACGGATTGAAAGATCCCGAGCGCGCCATCAAGTCGTCGACCCTGCCGGTGGTGATCGAGCCAACCTTGGAGGCGATGCGGAGCCACATCGATCGATGAGCGCGACTGGCGGTAGGATGCGTGTGCGCGTACCGGGCTCGACGGCCAACCTGGGGGCTGGGTTCGATGTCCTCGGGCTGGCTCTACAGATGTACCTCGAAGTCGAAGCTTGGGAAGAAGGGGACTCGCTTCAGATCGACGTCACGGGGCTTGGCGCGGACGAGATTCCGCGTGATCGTTCGAACTTGATCTACCGCATGATTGCTGAGCATGCCGGCGACGATATCCCATCAGGCCTGCACCTCAACATTCACAACGAGATTCCCCTAACGCGAGGGTTCGGGTCGAGCGCGGCGGCGATTGCGTCGGGAATTGCCATCGGCATGTGGATCGCCCACGGCAATCCTCCCGAGAAGGCACCTGTGCTCGAAGCGGCGACTAAGGTCGAGGGTCATCCAGACAATGTCTCGGCTTGCATCCTGGGCGGCCTCACCGTTAGCGCGGTCGTCGACGAACAGGTGCTCGCCACGAGCCTTCGAGTTCCACAAGGGATTCAGCTCACTGCGATCATACCCGACCGCGAGATTTCGACGCGCAAAGCCCGTGAAGTCTTGCCACTCTCCGTGCCGCGCTCAGAAGCGGTGTTCAACCTGCAGCGTCTCGGACTCTTGCTGTCCGGGCTGTTTCTGAATCGAAGGGACTTTCTGATCTACGGTGTCGGTGACAAGATTCACCAGCGGCGCCGATTCCATCTGCTGCCCGCGATGGGCTCAGTTCTAACGACGTTAAACCAGCAGCGCGCTTGTCTCGGTGCATTCGTCAGTGGTGCTGGACCAGCACTCGCAGCGTTCGCGGCCGAGGATTGCAATCGACTCGGCGAGCTTGGCGTCGCAGAATTCGAGAAATGGGAAATCGATGCTCGCTACCAGATCATCGCTCCGGATTACCTTGGCATGACGTATTGAAGTGTCCTTGATCGACGACACGGCAACTGGGATTTGGTGCCGTGCGGCGATCTCACTAAAGAGGAGGAAGTCGTGTCGGCCAAGAAAGGCGACGTGACAAAGCGGCCGATCGTCGTGCAGAAGTATGGTGGCAGCTCTGTAGCTACGGCGGACCACATCAAGAACGTGGCGCGGCGAGTTCAGCAGCGCCATGCCGAGGGAAACTCGCTTGTCGTCGTCGTCTCCGCGATGGGAAAAACCACGGATTCACTCGTCGCGCTTGCGGCCGAGGTGTCGAGTCGCCCCGAGCGTCGCGAGATGGACATGCTTCTGCATTCCGGCGAGATCATGAGCGCCGCTCTGCTAGCCATGGCCATCACGGAGTCAGGTGTTCCTGCAGTCGCCTTCACCGGCCAGCAAGCCGGTATGAAGACAGACAGCATGCACACTCAAGCTCGCGTGCGCAGCGTTCAAGGGGAGCGCATTCTTGCCGAACTCGCGGCAGGTCGCATCGTGGTGGTTGCCGGTTTTCAGGGCGTCACTGACGATTTGCAAGTGACGACTCTCGGGCGGGGTGGGTCGGACACGAGCGCCGTTGCCATCGCCGTCGGCTTGTCTGCCGATCACTGCGAGATCCTGACAGACGTCGACGGTGTCTACACGGCGGATCCGCGCATCGTACCTGGGGCACGCAAGCTTGCGTGGTGTTCCTACGACGAGATGTTGGAGCTGGCAATCCTCGGCGCGAAGGTGCTCCATTCGAGATCGGTGGAAATCGCCAGGCGTTTCGGAATCCCTCTACTCGTCGCCACCAGTTTCGCCGCGACGCCCGGCACGGTGGTCTGCTCAGCTGAGAAGGCGAAGGAGCTGCAACTGATGGAAGATGTCACGTTACGCGGAATCGCGCACAAGGAGGACGTCGTCAAAATCTCCCTCGTTGGTGTTCCAGACGAGCCGGGGGTCTCGGGCCGAGTCTTCTCTCGCATTGGAGAGTGGGACGTCAACATCAGCCTGATCGTGCAGTCCGAACACCGAGGTGGAGAGAACGATATCTCTTTTGTTGTCTCCGCAGATGACATGGCGCGCTTGGAACCGCAACTCGACGATCTTGTCAAGCTCGTTGGTGCTCGCGAGGCTCGCGTCGACGACAAGGTGGCGACGGTATCGGTCGTCGGCGAGGGCGTGCACCGGGAGGTCGGCATTGCGGCGCGTATGTTCTCGGCGCTGGGGGAGAGAAAGATCAACATCGATCTGATCAGCACGTCAAACCTCAAGCTCACGTGCGTCATTCCGCAGGAGCGAGTCAAGGACGCCGTCGAGTCGATTCACGCCGAGTTTTTCGAGGAGTAACCGCAGCGACCGAAACACGCTTTTCGGTTGCCGGTACGTGGTTCACTCGACTGAGTCGACTGATGAGAAAGACCACCGCGGAGTGGGTGGACGGCAGCCGTAAGACTGCTGGGTTCTCCGCGGTGGTCTGTTCGAACTTGACTCCTGTGGGGCGAGGAGTCAAGCCGAGTGAAGAGAAGTGTCTTTTTGTTACTCCGAAGCGCTTGGATCGACGTGGAGCGGCGGTGCGTTTCTTGCGTGAGGTCGCATGAGGTCCCTTGTGTGATGTTTCGTCCTGCGGCGCTTCGTACGTTTCGCGGTCATGTGTCCGTTGCAGTGATAGGTTCTTTGGGTTCTTTTTTGCTGGTTTTTCTTGCGGCGCGATTCAAGGCAAGGGCGAAACACCTCTTCCGTTCCATCCCCGCTGATCCTCGCTCGTCGCAAGACCGTGAGTTACGACGACATCACCGCCTCAAGCCTCCATGACGCACGCGCCTCTTCGTAGCTGACACGGAAGACATCGCCGCTCTCCATGGTTAACGAGAAATTTGTGCGCCGCGGCGGCGACGTGTGTCGCCAGATCGAGTTCACACGCCGCACTGGCCAGCGTCTCCCTGACCATTCGAGAAAGATGGGGCGCATCCTCCCAGCGCTGAACTCGACCACAACCTTGTTGAGTGCCGCGTCAATGAATTCCTCCTGCATCGAATGAACGTCCTCTGCAAGTCAGCCATCCGGCTGACGCCCTTCTTTGCGCCAGCGGCGCCGACTCCCTTCCTCCTCGCATCTCACATGAGCTGAATATCGCCGCGCACGAGTCCGACGTATTTTCCGATGACGAGAACATTGTGCCCGTCTTGCGCGTCCAGCTCGATGGGCTCGAAATGATCATTCTCCGGTTGCAAAGAAATCTGCCGGTCGCCGCGCGACGTACGCCGCGTCGTCCAGCGCTTGAGCGTCCCCTCGCCGTCGATGATCACTGCGGCGATCTCTCCCTCCTCGACACTACTTTGCCGTCGGATGATGGCGTAGTCTCCGTCGAGGATGCCCGCGTTCACCATGGACTCACCCTCAATACGCAGTGCAATCACTTCGCCGCTTTGGCAGAAGACTTGTGGATCGATACCGAGGCCGGGTGTGCCGCTGGGTGCTGTGCCGCCGCTTTCGCCGTACGCTTCGGCCAACTCGGAGTTTGAGAATCCCTCGGCGTAGCTCTCGAACGGCTGGCCCGCGGCGATTGCGCCGACCAGAGGAATGCTCGATTCCTCGCCGGACGTCACCAGCCGCGGTCCTGGCGCTGCGTGCAGTCGTAAGGCGTTCGGAAGATGCGACTGGAGCACTTCGCCCTGTGGGTCGTCTGTGAGCGCCTGCGCCAGAAGCTCCTGATCCGCGATACGGATCCCGCGGCTCTTACCACTGAGCGAAATGAATCCTGCCTTCTCAAGACCCCTCAGGTGTTTGAGGACGGTCGCGGGGGATCGCAGTCCGACGAGTGCGCCGACTTCGCGCACCGTCGGCAGCTCTCCCCTGCGGATTAAGAAGAGAATCGCGTCGAGAATCGTCCGCTGCTTTGAAGAGAGTGTCTGCTCAGGGGCCATTAAGAACTCCGATCATCGATTCAGTGCTTGGTCGGCAAGGGAGAATCTGCTGCGACGGTGCTCCGTCGCGAAGGTGTTCCGTCGCGAAACCGTTTCCCCGGAGCACCACCGGTGGGGTCCGGTTCTCACTCCAAACCGTTGTTCACTGCGAGGCCGCGAGTGAAGGCTGTGCGCGACGCGCTGTTGAAACCCGTACGTTGAGGCCGCTTTCTTGGCTTTATTTCGCCATCACTCCTTTTGCTATGGGCGACGAACAGGTGTTCGTGAATCCTGGGAAGACTATAGCGAACATTTGTTCGTGATGCGAGCGAAAAGTTCGATTTTTTTTATGGAGGTATTAGCGAACCTTTCGCCAAAGCTGGGGGGTTCGCGCCGGCTGTCACCCCCACTCTGGCGAGCGGATTGTCGCAGCGTCGATCAAAGACACGCGTCCTCTTTGGTTTGCTCTTTGGTAGACTGCTCGGCGTGCGCGGAGCCAGGCAGCGACCGCGCGGCAAAGGAACAAACATGAAACTCCTGATCGTCTGCCTCATTCTTGGTTCGACCGCCATGAGTTTTGCGCAAGGGTTTGACCGTCCTGTCGACACGCAGTCGACTCGCTCCATGGTGCTGGCGCGCCGCGGCATGGTGTGCACGAGCCAAGTACTTGCGGCGGAGGCGGGAATCGCCGTGCTGCGGCGAGGCGGCAATGCATTCGATGCCGCGATTGCGACCGCGGCCGTTCTCAACGTCGTCGAGCCGATGTCAACCGGCATCGGTGGCGACGCGTTCGTTCTCGCCTGGTCAGCCAAGGAGAAGAAACTCGTCGGCCTCAACGGCAGCGGCAGAAGCGCGAGTGCGGCGACGGTCGAGCATTTTCGTGCGAAGGGCTACGAGCGCCTCCCGACGTATGGGGCCGATTCGGTCACCGTCCCCGGTGCCTTTCACGCCTGGGTTGCCCTGCACGAGCGATACGGCCGCTTGCCGTTTGCTGAGCTGCTGCAGGACGCGATTCACTACGCCGAAGCTGGCTTTCCCGTCAGCGAGATCATCGCAGAGCAGTGGCGAGGTGGTCTGCGGCATCAACAGAATCGAGAGTTCGCCTCAACCTACCTCTTGCGGACAGGCGAATCTTACCGTACCCCGCGGGTCGGCGAGGTGTTTCGTCAACCCGATCTGGCACGGACTTTCCGGCATCTGTCGACCTCTGGCGTCAAAGGGTTCTACGAAGGCGAACTGGCGCAGAAGATGGCGGCGTACCTACAATCGCGGGGAAGCCTGCTGACCGCCGCTGATTTCTCGGCTCACACGTCAGACTGGGTCGAACCGGTGAGCACGAACTACCGCGGTTACGACGTCTACGAGCTGCCCCCGAACGGGCAGGGCATCGTCGCGCTCGAAATGTTGAATATCCTTGAAGGCTTTGACCTGAGAGCCTTAGGGCACAACAGCGCGCAGACGATCCACCTCATCACCGAGGCGAAGAAGCTCGCTTTCGCCGACCGCGCCACGTTCGTCACCGATCCCTCCATTCGCCCGCTGCCGATCTCAACGTTGATCTCGAAACCCTACGCCGCGCGCATGCGCGAACGGATCGATCCCGCACGGGCTGGTTCGTTCCCCGTTTCGACGCTGCACGCCGGCTCCGACACCGTCTACCTCGCCGCGGCCGATGAAGAGGGTAATCTCGTCAGCTTCATCAATAGCATTTTCCATGGCTTCGGCGCTGGTCTGGTGGTGCCCGGAACGGGCATCTGTCTTCAGAATCGTGGCGCCCTCTTTTCACTCGACCCGGAGCATCTCAACCGTGTCGAAGGCTCCAAGCGGCCCCTTCACACCATCATTCCCGCGCTGGTCATGAAGGGGGGACAACCCTGGTTCTGTTTCGGGGTCATGGGCGGCGACATGCAGCCGCAGGGGCACACTCAGGTTCTCATCAACATGATCGATTTTGGCATGAACCCACAGGAGGCGGGAGAGGCGGCGCGCGTGCGCGAAGCGGGAGGGACGTTGCTCGTCGAAAGCGGGGTCCCCGCTGCCGTCCGCGCCGAACTGGAAGCGATGGGACACCGCGTGCGGCGCGGCGGTGGGTTCGGGGGCTATCAAGGAATTCTGGTCGACCCGGAAAGCGGTGCATACGTTGGCGCTTCCGACAATCGAAAGGATGGGTGCGCGCTCGGCTACTGACGGCGGTGCACTGTATCCTCGCCGTGTCGTCTCACGCGCCGAGTGCAGCGTTGCGAAGGTGAGCACCTTCAGGGTGTGGAAAAGGAGGGAGAGCTGAGTGTCCAAGACCTTGCCGGCTGAGTATCGTCGTCTTTGGCTCGAGGCCATGCTGCTGCCGGGTGAGAGCGACGCGGTCGAAAGCTGCCTAAAGGAGCTCGCCGAGTACACAGGGCTCAGTCCTGAAGAAGTTCACGTTCGATGTCTCAAGGCCGTGGACGACCAACGCGCGCTGTGGTTCGCAAAGGAGCGCGCGTCGGAGGCGCAGCTGACCGATTTTTACAACGAGTGCGATGCCTATCTCTACGAGCTTCTTTGGTGGCACGCACTGCAGCAAGGCGAGGCACCGGCGTGGAATGCCCACATGGTCGCCCTCGCGCGCCGCGGCCAGGCGCGTTCGTACCTCGACTTCGGGGCCGGCATCGGTACGAACGCGATTCTTCTCTCGCAGCTCGGGCTTGAGGTGACAGTTGCCGACGTCTCTGACGTGCTCCTTGACTTCGCCCGGTGGCGCTTCAAGCGGCGTCAGCTCGAGGTGCGGACGATCGATCTGAAGCGCGACAATGTCGAGTCGGGAAGGTACGATCTCGTTTCGGCAGTCGACGTCCTCGAGCATGTCCACGACCCGGTCGCCACGCTGCAAACTCTCAACGGCGCGCTGCGCCTGGGCGGCCACCTTGTCTTTGATCTCATCGCGTCGAAACAAGATTCTGAACGCCCCTTTCATCTCCTCCGCAGCAAGTATCCGATCCGCAGTACCATTCGCGGCATGGGATTTCAGTTCGTTGAGAAGTATCAGAAGTTCCTCGTTTACCGCAAAGTGAAACGGTCTGTGGCAGCGAATCGCATGATCCGCGCCTGGGATCAACTGAGATGGCGACTCTACTACTTGCTGCAGGGCAAGTGGCCGCCGGCAAGCGGGCGCTAACAGTGAGTTTCGGCGTCCGTTTCTTCTCTCGCGCGGCATGCCGGGGTGCGCCTGTTCACTATGCCTCGCGGGACTTTTCGTAGGTGCCTGGGAGAGCGTCTCCCCGGAGACCCCAGTGAACTCTGCGGCCACGCTGGCACCAAATGGCCAGTGGGGTCCGTGTGTCCTGCGATCAAAAAACGCCCGAGAGGCCGGTGTCTCTCGGGCGCGACCGGGGGGGAAACGTCGTTCAAAGGGAGCGTCGCAACCGTCGTGCCCTGGGCCGCGGATCTTCGCAAGTCGTGAAACTGCTGGGTGTGCCGGTCAGTGAGTGACAATCTGTGTCACCAAACTTTGTCGCGTTGACGTGCGCAGGCGATCGTGCCCGCTCCTTACCGCTTGCAAGCGCGAGCCATTCACTCGCCGGGCGTCAACTCTGCCGCCGCCGCCTCGACGCGCGCCAGGACAACGTCGGCGAGGAGAGGATGGAGGCCCAACGGCGCGGTGACGGCATAACGGATGCCGGGATGCCTTGCCGCCGCCGCCTGCACTTGGCGCGGAATGTCCGCGGTCGCGTGTCGTCCGGGCGCAAGCATGTACGGATGGACGATGATCTCGCGCGCGCCTGCAGCCACGCAGGCATCGAAGGCCTGATCGATGGTCGGCTCCGCGAGTTCCATGTGAGCAACCACCACATGCGATTCTGGCGTGCGGGCGCGAACGAGATTCGCGACCTCGCTGAGGAGCGCGTTTGCCGCGGCTCTGACGCTGCCGTGGTCGACGAGGAGGATGGCCCGGCCCATCGGGGGCTGCGAGGCGGACTTTGAGGCTGGTGCTGCGGACATGGTGCGATGTTGCTACTATGAATCTTCCCGGTCGACGTCCACGCTTACGGGGGAACGCACGCTGCGCACCCGGAACCGTGGTCCTTGTTCGTGTTTTGACGACACGATAAGATAACGCCATGGAAAACGGCACACCAGGCATCGAGGGGAGCGGCGGGGCGGGGCGCGCGCGGCTCGTGACCTCATTGCCGCGTTGGAAAAAAGTCCTTCTAACGATCGCGGGGTGTCTCGTGGTGGGAGGTTTTCTTCTCAAGGGTGTCAGTTCCATGAGTGGGGACGACCCCGTGCGCCCCGGCGGCACCGGCGGGCCTTCGCAGATGAGCGGCAATCTCGTCGGGCCCGGATCGGGGACGCGCCCGCCGAGCGACACAGCGCGAGTGGACGAGCGGCCGGCGTCGGATTGGTCTCCGGCAATGCTCCGCGGCGGCTTTGGTTTCTTCGCGGGGTTCAGCATTGGCCTGGCGTTGCGGACGTTTTTTCGCCTCACAGCCATCGTCATCGGGTTCAATCTCGGGATCCTTCTGCTGATGTCCTACTTCGGCTGGGTCGACGTTCGGTGGGAAGTCATGGAAACTCAGTTCAATGAGTGGACCGGGCGCCTCGGCGACGAAATGTCTGAGTTCAAGTCCTTCGTCGCTGGTAGTCTGCCTACCGCTGGGCTCTCGAGTCTGGGGCTTTTCACTGGCTTTCGACGCCGCTGATGGCGAGCGCTCGACACTCTCGACGAGGCCGCTGAGCGGGACTTCGAGGGCCGTGTTCGACCCTCTGAAATCGGCGTCGAGAAGCTTGTTGACTTGGTCTGAAGCGTCTTGTAGATTCTCGGCTTTCTTCGAGGGAAGCCCCGACGACGGGACCCCGATGCGAAGGAAATTCCGTCCGCATGAAGCGCACTCAGCGCCGTGTCGACGCGATCGGTTTGACTCCTCTCAGACTGCATGCGACGCCGGTGCAGGAAGGTTGCCTCACACGGTTTTCCTCGAGCTGCGTCGATGCCAAGCGCTGCCGATGTGATCGGGCTGGTGCAGGGCTGCGACAAGGAGCGAGGAAAACGATCTGACGCGGTCGAGCTATGCCTTCGAAAAAGGGAAACAAGTCGTCGCGGGACCTGCTGAAGTACCTCAGGTACTCTCACCTGGGGTTGCAATTGCTCGTCTCTTTTTGCATCTTCACTGGCCTTGGCTACTGGCTCGATCGCAAGTTAGGTACCTTGCCGCTCTTCATGCTTGTTGGGCTTGCGGTCGGCTTCGCCGGCGGCACCTACGCGGTGTACAGGGATTTGTTTCCGCCGACGAGGTCGTCGAAGCGTTTCGCGAAGCGACCCCAGCGCGACGGACCGGCGCACGAAGCCGGCACGAACGAGACAAAAAAGGACGCAGCAGAGAATTCCGGCGAAACAAACGGTTGACGAAGAGTCCGAACACACGGGGCACTGATGCGGGTTCAAACAGACTTCCCTGAGACGCGAGGACCGCAAGGTTCGAGAGCTCAGGAAGTGTTGGATCAGAGACGGGTCTAGAGAATCTAAGAGAAAAAGAGAAACGCTGTGTTCTCGGTGAAAACCATGTCGCTGCTCGGCGTCAGCCTGATCTGCGCCGCCATAGCATTCGGGCGCATGGGGGGCGATGGCTTGATCGGCGTCGCAGCGGGAATTGGCATCGCACTTTTGGTGTGCGGCGTCAGTTCTTCGCTCACGCGCAGGGCGCAGCAGCGCCCGTCGGAGACGGTTAAGCTCGTGCTGCTGAGCGTGCTCTCAAGCTTCGTTCTCCTCATCCTGGGCATGGTGGTCGTCGCGGCGCTGGCGAAGCAGTATCTGACGGCGTCGACGCTCACTTCGCTGACGCTTTACCTGGTTTTCCGGGCTTACGACGTCGCCGATGTGAGCCGTTCGCTTTCGATGCAGACGACGGTGGCGTCAACGTCAGCACCGTCGGTTTCAGTCAAGTCGACGGCAACATCGTCGACGGCGCAGACGACAGCCCAACGCAGGGCAGGGTCGCAAGCGGAGGGGGAGGTCTAATGGATTCAACGTTCAGTACGGGCCTACCTATCTTCTTTGCCGCCGCCGACCCGATGGGGCACGTCGTCGATCGCCCGATCCTCGACGGCCTGACGAATCTCGGACACCTCTATCAGTACGGCGTCACCAAGCAGACGATGATGTTCATTCTCGCCGGCGTGTTGACGATCCTTTTCTTCTGGCTCTATGCGCGCAGTGCCGGCCAACAGCGCGTTCCGTCGCGCTACGGCAACTTCGTAGAGAGTCTCATCCTTCTCATTCGGAACCAGATGACGCGGCCGTTCATGGGCGAGCATGGCGACAAGTTCGTTCCCGTGTTGACGACCTTCTTCACCTACATTCTGTTCTGCAACCTGCTCGGGATGATCCCGTTTTTTGACCTCATTGGCCACGGTAGTAACACTGCGACAGGGAACATCTACATCACCGCGGGGCTCGCGCTTTGTGCTCTAGGGTTTTATCACTTTCAAGGTATCCGCGAGCAGGGCGGGCTCTGGACGTACTTCAAGAGTTTGTTTCCGCACGTGCCTGCACCTGTCATGTTGGTCATCGTGCCGGTCGAACTGGTCGCCCATATTGTGCGGCCGTGCGCACTCGCGATTCGTCTTTTTGCCAACATGCTCGCAGGCCACACCATGCTGGCGATCATTCTTAGCTTCACCCTGGTGATGACGAAGGACTTTCTGATCGGCGGTGGTGCGATCGCTCTGGTTTCTGCGTTGGCGGTCGTGGCCCTGACGTTTCTCGAGTTGCTCGTTGCCGTCATTCAGGCGTTTGTCTTCACCTTTTTGACCACGGTTTTTCTCGCCGGGGCGGTGCACCCAGAACATTAGATCGTAAAACGGCCTGTGCGGAGCTCTGCACATCATGTGTGGTGTGAACGGGCTGACAGGTTCCACAGATTTCGGAAAGAGTTCGAAAAAAAGAGAGAGAGTTCAGAGTGCTTCAAGGCGGCCAGCGCGATCGCAATTGTTGCTCCCCAGCGCTGCCCGCACGAAGCACACGTCTCCATCAAGCTTAGGAGTCTTTGAGACATGACCATGCCCCTGGAGTTCCTGGAGTCACTTGTGACGTTCTTCGGTCAAGCCGTCGATATGTACAAGATGCTCGGTGTCGGTATCGGTGCAGGGCTCGCTTGCCTCGGCGCCGGGCTCGGCATCGGACGCGTCGCTGGCAGCGCCGTTGAGAGTATTGCTCGTCAGCCAGAGGCATCCGGCGACATCCGTGGTGCCATGATCCTGACGGCGGCCTTCATCGAGGGCGTTTGCTTGTTTGCCGTCGTCGTTACTTTGCTAGCGGTTCTCGGCATCGGCAGCTAAGCGGAGAGGACTTCCCGAAGGTTCGACCGTGGAGAAGTACAGCATGAAGAGCTGCAGCATTCGATTGTCGTCCGTCGTCGCCCTGGCGATTGTCTATGTGCTTGGGACGGGTGTGTTTTGGCTGTCGTCTGACGCCATCGGGGCGTGGGCGCAGCAGTCGGATCACGATGTCCATGATCATGATCATTCGCATGGCGACGATCACGACCATTCGCATGGCGATGGCGACAATCATTCGCACGGCGACGGTGACCACGAACATCCGCATGGCGACGGTGACCACGAACATCCGCACAGCGAGGACGAACAGGTACATTCGAACGATGACGCCCACGCGGGTTCTAACGGACACGGCGGGCATGGACCGTTCGTGCCCGCCTCGACCCTTTGGGCGATCGGAACGTTCTTGGTCGTGCTCTGGATCCTGAGCAAAAAGCTGATTCCGCCGATCCTCATCGCCATGGACAAGCGAGCGGAGGAAATCCGCAACTCGCTCGATGCCGCGGAGAAGGCGAAGGCGGATGCCGAGGCAATGATGGCGCAGCACCAATCGGACATCGAGAAGGCTCGCTCCGAGGCAGCGGCGATCATCGAAGAGGGACGCTCCGACGCTCAGAAGCTGAAGAACTCCATCGTCGAAGGTGCACGGCGCGACGCTGAGGAGATCACAGCGCGCTCGCGCCGTGAGATCGAGCACACCAAGAACCAGGCGGTCGCCGAGCTCAAGGATCTGTCATCACAACTGGCGGTTGACATCGCGAACGAGTTAATCCGCAAGAACCTCACCGTCGAAGACCAGAAGCAATTGATCGAGGATCGTATCAAGAGTTTTCCAGTCGGCTGAGCGGCCTTTTGGCTGCCGTTCTGCGTCTGGATGACCTGCCGCAATGCTTGTTGCTGTTCAGACTGAGCACCGTTTTTCAAACGACCATTCTCCAGAGAGCGCATGAAGACTGAGACCTTCGTCGTAACCTACGCTCGAACTCTCCTCGAGGCCGCTGAAGAAAAAGGCGACCTGGAGGCGGTGCGTGAAGAGGCGGACTTCTTCGCTCACTTTCTCGAAGTGGAACCGCGACTGCGACTTTTTCTCGAGAGCCCGCGCGTTGAAACGGACGAGAAGCTTGAGGTCCTCTCGAAGACCTTGAAGGGAAAGACAAGCGACACGCTTTACAAGTTCGTGTTGCTTGTCGTTCGCAACGGCCGCGCTTCGAGTCTTGACGAGATCTTTGAAGAGTTCAGAGTTCTCTATGACGAGAAGATCGGACTGGTGCACGTCAACGTGACGACGGCGGTCCCGCTCGAAGCGGACGTGCGCGAGCAGCTCCAGACGACCCTCGAGAAGCGGCTCGACAAACGGGTCGAGCTCGAGAGCGAAGTCGACGCAGAAATCCTGGGCGGCATGGTGGTGCGCTTCTCCGGAATGGTAGCCGACAGCAGTCTGCGCACTGCGGTGGACGAGATCGGCCAGCGCATGTCATCTCTCAAGTTAGGAAGCGAGTTGGTCCATGAAAATTAATCCGAGCGAAATTACTTCCGTCCTGAAGAAGGAGCTCGATCGTTTCGAGTCCGACTTTCAACTCGAAGAAGAAGGCACGATCGTCGAAGTCGGTGACGGTATCGCGCGGATCTATGGCCTGTCGAAAGCCTGCGCCGGTGAGATGCTCGAGTTCTCGAACGGCTCGATGGGCCTTGCCTTCAACTTGGAGGAGTCCAGCATCGGCGCGGTGATCTTGGGCGAGTACGAAGATCTACGCGAAGGCGACACCGTCAAGCGCACCGGAGGCGTCGTTCGTGTGCCAGTCGGTGATGCATTGGTCGGTCGCGTCGTCGATCCGCTCGGCAACCCGATCGACGGCAAGGGGCCGATCAACGCGACGGAAGAGAGACCCGTGGAGTCGAACGCCCCCGGCATCGCCGACCGTCAGCCGGTGTCTGAGCCGCTGCAGACGGGCCTCAAGGCGATCGATAGCATGATCCCGATCGGGCGCGGGCAGCGCGAGCTCATCATCGGCGACCGCGGCACCGGGAAAACCGCGATCGGTGTCGATGCGATCATCAATCAGAAGGGTCAAGGCGTCATTTGCGTCTACGTTGCCATTGGTCAAAAGGCGTCGACGGTTGCGGGCGTCGTGGAACGACTGCACGAGATGGGCGCCATGGACTACACCATCGTGGTGAGCGCGCCGGCGTCCTCGCCAGCACCGATGCAGTACATCGCGCCGTACTCGGGCGTCGCCATGGCTGAGTACTTTACCTACAAGGGCGGACATTCCCTTTGCGTCTACGACGATTTGACCAAGCAGGCCGCGGCGTATCGACAGATGTCGCTTCTCTTGCGTCGCCCCCCGGGTCGCGAAGCGTATCCGGGAGACGTGTTTTACTTGCACTCACGACTCCTCGAACGCGCTGCCAAGCTCTCGGACGACCTCGGCGCCGGGTCGCTCACCGCGCTGCCAGTCATCGAGACGCAGGAAGGTGAAGTGTCGGCGTACATTCCCACCAATGTGATTTCGATCACCGACGGCCAGATCTATCTGCAGCCGGATCTCTTCTTCGCCGGCGTGCGGCCGGCCGTCGACGTTGGCATCTCGGTGTCACGCGTCGGTGGCAACGCTCAGATCAAGGCGATGAAAAAGGTCGCAGGATCACTGCGGCTCGACCTGGCGCAGTTCCGCGAGCTCGAGGCCTTTGCCCAGCTCGGGACAGAGCTCGACAAGGCGACGCAGGCCCAGCTCGATCGCGGTTTCCGCATGGTCGAGCTGCTCAAGCAGGATCAGTACGTGCCGATGGACGTCATCGACCAGGTGATTTCGATCTGGGCCGGGACCAAGGGCTATCTCGACAAGATCCCGGTCAGCGAAGTGAGTCGCTTCGAGAGCGAGCTCCTGAAGTTCGTCCACTCAGCCTACAGCGAACTCCCCGAGGCGATCAACAAAGACAAAGATCTCTCCGACGAGACTGAAGCGCTCCTCAAGAAGGTTCTCGACGAGTTCGTCGGCGATTTCGCCAAGACTCTGACGGCGGATTCAGCGGCCTAAGGCTCTCTACGTTTTCTCTTTTCGACCCCCCCAAACTGAACGCGGAACCCATCGATGGCGAGTGCCAGGGATCTCAGGAAAAAGATACGCAGTATCTCCAACACGCAGAAGATCACCCGCACCATGGAAATGGTGGCCACGGCGAAATCGAAGCGGGCGCAGAGCCGCATCGAGGCGACACTGCCCTACTCGAACAAGCTGGCGGAGATCCTCAGCAACCTTCGCGCCTCCGGTACCGTTGAACATCCGCTCCTCGAGTCGCGCGAGAATGTGACTCGAACCGCATTCCTCATCATCACTGCCAACCGCGGTCTTTGTGGTGGGTACAACTCGAACGTGATGTCGCTCGCCGAACGTTGGCTCCGCCAGGAGCGTGAGGCAGGACGTGAGACCGACGTCTATCTCGTCGGTCGCAAGGGCATCGGGCGCTTCCGTTATCTCAAGTTGTCGTCCGTCGCACAGTACACCCACTTTGAGGACAAGCCGACATTCAAAGAGACCGAGGAATTGTCGCAGCTGTTTCTCGAGCGCTTTGTCGCCCGCGAAGTCGACCGCGTTGTCGTCGCCTCAACGCGTTACTATTCGGCGGCTCAGCAGTCACCCGAGGCCGTGCAGGTGCTGCCGATCGAGGCGACGAGCGACGCGGGTGAATCGTCCCCGCGCAACGTGGACGTGCTCTTCGAGCCTGGCAGAGCGGAGATTCTCGAGACGCTTCTGCCACTTTCCGTCAAACAGATGGTTTACCGTCTCTTTCTCGAAGCCGCCGTCAGCGAGCAGCTCGCGCGCCGGATGGCGATGAAACTCGCCAGCGACAACGCCGACGAGATGATTGGTCTCTACACGCGGCAGTACAATCGCGAGCGCCAAGCCAGTATCACCCAGCAAATCATGGAGATCGTCACAGGCGCGGATGCTCTCGATTAGCAGGAGTTGCGCTGTGGGTCGTTGGCGATGAGCCGTCGATCGAAACTGAAATCAACCGTTAACGTGTGAGTAGAACTATGACAGCCAAAGCAACGGGCGCGACGCAGACCGGCGTCAAGGGAAAGGTCGTCCAGGTCATCGGCGCCACGGTCGACGCCGAGTTTCCTGAGGGTCATCTCCCCGAGATCTATAGCGCGCTGAAGCTCACACTCAGCGGTAACGGCGGCGGTGCTGCCGACGCCGAGATGACGTTCGAAGTGCAGCAGCACCTGGGCGGCAATCGCGTCCGCGCGGTGTCCATGGGATCGACAGACGGCGTCGTCAGAAACATGGAGATCGTCGACACCGGCGCGCCCATTTCAGTGCCGGTCGGCGACGTGACGCTCGGGCGCGTGTTCAACCTTCTCGGTGACGCGATCGACAAGCGTGGACCGGTCAACGCCAAGGAAACGCGTCCGATTCACCACGAGCCGCCGCCGTTTGAAGAGCTCAGCCCCAAGACGGAGATCTTTGAAACCGGCATCAAGGTCGTCGATATGCTCATGCCCTACTCGAAGGGTGGAAAGACGGGCCTTTTTGGCGGTGCGGGTCTTGGCAAGACCGTGTTGATCCAGGAGTTGATCAACAACGTCGCCACCAAGCACGGTGGGTACTCCGTCTTCGCTGGCGTCGGCGAGCGGACGCGCGAGGGGAACGATCTGTGGCGCGAGATGCAGCACGCGCAGATCACGCTGGACGACGGTTCACAAGTGCCGGTTCTCTCCAAGACTTGCCTCGTCTTCGGACAGATGAACGAGCCGCCCGGGGCGCGTCTGCGCGTTGCGCTCTCCGCCCTGACGATGGCGGAGCACTTTCGCGACGCGAGCGGCTCGGACGTACTCCTCTTTATCGACAATATCTTCCGCTTCTCCCAGGCGGGCTCCGAAGTGTCGGCGCTCCTCGGGCGCATGCCGTCCGCGGTCGGGTATCAGCCGACTCTCGGCACCGAGATGGGTGCGCTTCAAGAGCGCATCACCTCGACGCGCACCGGATCGATCACCAGTGTGCAGGCGGTCTACGTCCCAGCGGACGACTTGACCGATCCGGCGCCGGCGACGGCGTTTGCACACCTCGATGCCACGACGGTTCTCGACCGTGGCATCGCTAGTAAAGGAATCTATCCGGCGATTGATCCGCTCAAATCTTCGTCACGAATTCTCACGCCGCTCTACGTCGGCGACGAGCATTACGCTGTTGCGCGCGAGGTGCAGCGAATCCTTCAGCGCTATCGCGACCTTCAGGACATCATCGCTATCCTTGGAATGGAAGAGCTCAGCGAAGAGGACAAGATCATCGTTGAGCGTGCGCGCCGGATCGAGCGCTTCTTCTCGCAGCCTTTCGCTGTTGCTGCGGCATTCACCGGGCTCGAGGGACGGTTCGTCACACTCGAGGACACCATTCGCAGCTTCAAGGAGCTCGTCGAGGGCAAGCACGATCACCTGCCGATGGGCGCGTTCATGTACGTCGGCAGCATCGAAGAGGCCGTTGAGAAGGCCGAAAAGATGGCGAGCGAAAGTTAAACAGGCTGCTCAGTGCCGCGACGACAAGTAACGAACGACAGCGTGAGATGAATCCATGGCTACTCTAGAGTGCGTCGTCACCAGTCCGGAAGAAATGGTCTTCGAGGGTGGGGCGCGGTCCGTCGTTGTCCCGGCGCTCGACGGTGAGATGGGAATCTTACCGGGACATGCGGCGCTGGTGGGAGCGCTGAGCTTCGGCGAGCTCCGCATCGAACGTGAGGACGGTAGCAAACAGCGTTACTTTGTGCGCGGCGGTGGTTTCGTCGAGGTAGCGAAGAACCGCGTCACGGTGTTGGCCGCTGACGTCGAGGACCTCGCCGAAGCGGACGTCGCAGCTGCTGAGGCGAATCTAGAGGCAGCGCGCGCCGACCGACCCGAGAGTCGCGACGCAGAAACATTGGCCGCGCACTACGAGCGCATCCGCGTCGCCAAGACGCGACTGCGTCTCGTGCGACGGTAAGGCGCGCACACGAGAGTCTTCGACACGGGCGGTTTTGGGGTGGCGAACGGCGGAGTTTCCACCGATAACCATCTTGTGCCCCGAATTCTGTGTATGGGCATGGCCCGCCGGCAGGTCTGGCGGGTCGGTCAGATCGCCCCCTTTTCCTGAAGAGATGCTTTCGATGCGGTTCGCAGAGTTCTTCGACGGCGCCACACGGCCGGTTGTCTCCTTTGAAGTCTTCCCTCCCAAGAGCGAGAAGGCAGAGGCTCAGCTTCGCGACGTCTTGCCGCGATTGATCGCGCTGGCACCGGACTATATGACAGTGACTTACGGCGCCTTCGGGTCGACGCAGGAGAAGACTCTCGACATCGCCGCCGGAATCAAGTCGGACTTCGGGATCGAAACCGCCTCTCATCTCACCTGTGTCGGATCGACGCGGGAAGAGATCGACGGCATCCTCGATCGCTTGCGCCAGGGCGGCATCGAAAACATTGTCGCGCTTCGCGGTGATCCACCTCAAGGCGAGGAGAAGTTCGTCGCGGTTGAGGGCGGCTATCAGCACGCGAGCCAGCTCGTCACCCACATTCATGAGCGCGGCGACTTTGGAGTGGCGGTTGCCGGCTACCCTGAGAAGCACATTGAAGCGCCGGACTTCGACAGCGATCTACGCTTTCTCAAGGCTAAAGTCGACTGTGGTGCGGATATCGTCATCACGCAGCTCTTCTACGACAACAGCGACTACTTCAACTTCGTTGACAAGGCTCAGGCGCTGGGAATTGACGTGCCGATCGTGGCCGGGCTGCTGCCGATTCAGTCGTTCGGTCAGATTCAACGCATCGCGCAACTGTGTGGTGCGCGGATTCCTGCACCGCTTGAGCAGCAGCTGATCGCGGCGGGCGACGATGCTGCGCGTGTGCGCCAGATCGGTGTCGAGTGGGCTTCGATCCAGGTGCGTGATCTCATCGACCGCGGCGTGCCCGGCATCCATTTCTACGTGCTCAATCGAGCGCTGCACATGGAGCGCATTTTCGACGCGGTCGGCGTGAAGCGCTAACGAGACTGCCGAGCGTTGGATCGAAGACTGAAAGCGGCGCTATGCGCTCGATCACTGGACTGGCGGTTCCAGTCGCCGCGCGCTTTTCGTCGACGCGGGGCGCATCAAAGCGGGAAGAATCCGCTCCCCTGGAGACCGAGGCACGCGTCCAAGCTCCTTCCTTGTCCACTGGATAAACCAATCAACGACAATTGCTTGAAACAGCCTTCTCCGACTCCCGAAATGCACCTCATTCCAGGGGAGCTGGGAGCATTAAAGAGCAAACTCCGTTCCACGAAAAAGAGATGGGCCGCTTTTTGTAACTTCGTATAATTTCAAGAGGTTAGTGGAGGCGTCTGGCATTGCAGATGCGGTGCGAAGGTGTAAAGACGGTTTTGCACTGTGTCTCCGGAGGCCCGCTGTCGGCGTCGAAAAGTGACGTCTTTTACGGAGTCAACTTTGAGCAGCGTGACGGACGTCGAGCTTCGTTTCGAGCCGGGCCTGAAGCGGCGCGTCGCCGAGCTCATTGAGGCCGCGTCGGGACGCGAGGTGTTTTTCCTAGCCAAAGTGCGCTGGCGGGTCGACGGTGACCAGCGGATCGCGACGGTCCACGCCGCCGAGGTCATGGCGCGTGGTCACGAAACTGCGGTGCCGGCCGTGATCGAAGACGTGGGCGGCTGGGATCTTGCTCTCCACAATCATCCGAGCGGCAATCTCGAGCCATCGGATCCGGATCTGCAGGTCGCTGCGTCGCTGCGCTGCCACGGCGTCGGCTTTGCGATCATCTCGAGCGACGCGAGCCGCCACTATCTCGTCACGGCGCCACGTTTCGTGGCGGCAGAGGCGGTTCCTATCGACCTGGAAGAAGTGCAGGAGCTATTCGCCGCCTCCGGCGCGCTCGGCAGCGCTTTCGACGACTACGAGTCCAGAAGTGGGCAGGTCGACATGGCGCGTGCCGTTGCCGCGGCGCTGAATCGGGACGAAGTCGCCGCGCTCGAGGCCGGAACCGGCGTTGGGAAGAGCTTTGCCTACCTGGTGCCGGCAATCCTTTGGGCGGTGAGAAATCGCCAGCGCGTGGTGATCTCGACTGGAACGATTCAGCTGCAGGAGCAGTTGGTCACGAAAGACCTCCCCTTCCTGCGACGTGCTCTGCCGTACCAGTTCGCGTTCGCGCTCGTCAAAGGCCGTGGACAATACGCCTGTCGGCGTAAGATCGAAGAACTTGCAGCCAGCCTCGACGCCGACTTGGTGCAGTCGACAGGAGAGAGTGCGGAGAAGTGGGACGCGCAGTTTCGCAGCCTGATCGATTGGAGTGCACGAACGGCCGACGGCAGTTTGGCGGACCTCAACTGGTCGCCGCACCCCGATGCGTGGGAGCAGGTCATGTCGGAGTCGGACAAGTCGCTGCGGTCGAACTGCCGCCACTATGGCAACTGTTTCTTCTACTCGGCGCGTCGACACGCCTCGAGCGCGGCGATCCTTGTCGTCAACCATCATCTCTTTTTCGCTGACCTGGCCGTTCGTCGAGTCGCCGATGATTTTGGCGCTGACGGCGTTTTGCCGGCGTACCAACGCGTCATTTTCGACGAGGCGCAGCATCTCGAGGAGGTCGCGAGTGAACACTTGGGACTGGAGTTCTCGCCGTTGGGTGTGCGGCGTCGGCTCAGCCGCATGTGCTCACAGTCCGAGGCGAATCAAGGGGCCATTTGGCGCGTGATCCGTGAGGTTGAGGCCGTCGACGAGACCACGGCGGTGTCCCTGAAATCCGGGCTGCCGGTCGCTGTGCCCAGCGCCTTGCAGCGGATCGACGCGGAGTTTGATGAGCTCACGTTGAGTGCGCTCGACGTGGTCGAGGCGAGCGCCCCGCCGCCCGCGGCGAACGAAGAGGGCGCCGACGACGGAGGGCGTGAAGGTTTAGAGACCTTCGCGGGGGAGACCAAGCTTCGCTACCGTGAGGGAAAGGAGCGCCAGCTCTGGCGCGGCGTTCAGACACGGCTCGCCGCCGTGCAAAAGGAGCTCGGGGTCGTGCTGCGGACGAACCAGCGCGCCGTCCAGGCCCTCTCAGGATCGAGGTTGCCCGAGTCGAAGAGCGCCTCGCTGCTCTTGGAGTTGACTTCGTTTGGGAGCCGGCTGCAGGCGCTGGTGGAGCAGATGGGAACGTTTTGTACGCTGACGGATCGCAACTTGGCACGATGGCTGACGCTTCGCCAGCGCCGCGGCGACGCGATTCCGAGCCTCCGATTCGGAGCTGCGCCCATTCGAGTTGCGGGCGAGCTGCGCCGAAATCTCTTCAACCGCGTCGAAACGGTGGTGCTGACCTCGGCAACACTTTCGGTAGCCGGGAGGATCCAGTACTTTGCCGAGCGCCTTGGGCTGGACGCCATCGAAAGAGAGCGCTTCGTCTTTCGCTCGTTTGCTTCTCCGTTCGACTATCAAAGCCAAGCCATTACCGCGACGCCGACGGATTTGCCGCCGCCGAGTTCTGGTTCGTATGAGGGAGCTTTGGTCGAAGCAGTGTACGCGGTCGTCAAGGCGAGCGGCGGTCGAGCGTTCATCCTGTTCACGTCGTATCGATTGCTGAGAAAGACTTATGACGCCCTGGCGGGGCCGCTCCGCGAGCTTGGACTCGATCCGATGGCGCAAGGAGAGTCCCCGCGAGGTCAGCTTGTGCGGCGTTTCGTCGCCGAAGAGCGCGGCGTACTCTTTGGAACAGACAGCTTCTGGGAAGGCGTTGATGTCAAAGGCCGCGCGCTCGAGTGCGTCGTGATCACACGTCTACCATTTCGCGTCCCGACCGAGCCGATTCAGGAAGCGCGGGTTGAGGACCTCGAACGCCGCGGCATCCATCCGTTCAGGAGTTTTTCTCTGCCGCAAGCCGTGCTGAAACTCAAGCAGGGGTTCGGACGACTGATTCGGTCGACCTCGGATCGAGGCGTGGTCGTCATTCTCGATCAGCGCATCGTGTCGAAGTCGTATGGTCGCCTGTTTCTTGAGTCGTTGCCTGAGGCTCGGGTGTTACGGGGCGACCTCGCCGCCGTCGTCTCTGAAATTGCGAGGTTTCTTGGGCGATGAGTCGAGGAACAAACGATCAGATTCCGTGGCGCAAGTCGCCACTCGCTGTCGGCGACACGGCGCCCGGATTTGCGCTGTCAACGCCGTTTGGAATCGAGGTGAGCCTAACGAGCCGGCTCATGCGAGGCCCGGTTCTCATCGATTTCCTTCGCGGTTCGTGGGACCCGAACACGCGGGCGCGATTGCAGCTGCTCACCGACTATCATGAGCGGTTCGAGAAAGCGTCTTGCAGCCTTGTCGCCGTTGTCTGTGAACGCACCGAGAGTTTGGCCCATTATCTCACGGAGAAACCGGTATCGTTTCCCGTCGTCGTCGATTCCGACCGCCGCGTCAGCCGCGCCTACGGAGTTTGGCAGCGTCTGTCCTTGCCGGTATGGAACATCGCTCGACCGAGTAGTTTTCTCCTCGATCGCTGCGGCTACGTCGTGTTTTCCTATGTCGCACCGCTGCAAATTCATGCTGCTGATCTGGGCGAGATTCTCACTCGCGTGGACGGCCTTGATGCGAGTGCGACATCAGCGTCGGGTCCTGAGGAGCTGTGATGCGATCTGCAGAGCTTGAGGTTTTTCAAATCGTTCTGGCGGCTGGCAAATCGAGTCGCATGGGGACGTCGAAGCCGCTCCTACAGTTCGATGGTAGGACAGCGCTGGACCTTGTGCTTGAGGCTGGTGCGGCAGCTGGAGTCTGCCGCAGCATCGTTGTCGTGGGTGTTGAGCGCGATAGAGTCATCGAGGCTCACGTAAAAGCAGTGCCGCGCGTCGAATGGGTCGTCAACCCAGATCCCGACAGCGACCAGTTACGCTCGCTGCAGCTCGGTCTCCGCGCACTGCCGGAGGGCGGCTGTTTTGTCTTCGCTATTCATCCCGTCGATTGTCCTCTTGTCCTCGCTCAAGACTATGAGCTCCTTGTGAGCGCCGTGCGGTCCGACACCGACGGCTGTGAGGTGTTCATCCCGCGCTACGGCGAGCGGCGTGGGCATCCCGTTCTGTGCCGAGGCTCGCTCCGCGAGCCGTTCCTGGCACTGGTTCCGGGCCAAACGGCACGTGACGTGATCCGCGCCGCCAAGCGCCTCGAGGTCGAAACACCGAATGCCGCGGTGGCGCGCGACATGGATCGTCCGCAAGACTACTCCGACCTTCTCGACGAGTATCGGCGAACGCGTGGTTGACCGAACGCACAGAGGAGCGACGGCAAGGCACGGCCTAGCTTCGACGAAGAGTGCGCGTGATCGACGTCGAGTCCCGTCGGCGAGGCGCGGGTGCCGCGGCGTCTCGAGGCACTGCCACTGACGGGCTCGCCGCGCGTTCGCTCGCCAAGCGAAGCGTTGGCCGGCGCGGACGTGGTCGCCGGGCCACTTTCGACCCTTACACCGCGTTTGTCTTGCCTTCTCGGCGGCGTCAGCTTGGGTGCGTAAGATGTTTTGCGGGAATTCTTTATGTCTTCGTCTTGAGGCGGGGCGGCGACAGCAAGCGAGGAGATCGTAGAATAGTCTGAAAGGTCGAGTTGCGGCCTTTGCTGGCTTTTGAAAGCGGGAAGACGTTTCTCACTAGTTTTCAACTGTGTCGTCGGGCTGAATCGTCGAGCTGAATCGTCGAGCTGAATCGTCGAGAGTGCACTTTCGGGCTCCGCGGTGGAGCTCACGGCGCGTCACGTTGGCGATTGGATCTGCGACGAGCAGTCGGCGAAATCTCTGAGAAACGCCCCCGAGGCGATCGGAATTCAGGCCCCAGCGGCCGGCAGGCTCGAGTCAAGAGAGCGGAATGAAACTCAGCGAGCTACAGCGTTCGGAATCTTTGGAAGGGATTTGCCGCGTTGGAGCGGTCTTCCTGAAAGGCCTGACGAACGGTCCAACGTCTCCTGATTTGCGATCCAGGATCGATTCGATGTGCTCCGAGATTGCGCATTCGATCGAAGGACGAGTCATCTCGTCGCTTGAAGGGGTGCAGCTCAATCGTAAGCTGTACCACGCTCTTGGCATCGACCCGACGAAAGATCGACCAGCATCGGAGCGTCTACTCAGACGGGTGGTTCAGAAACGCCCTTTCCCGAAAGTGAATCAATTGGTCGATGCCATCAATTTGGCGAGCTTGTCACTGCAGTGCCCATTCGGGGTCTACGATTGGGACAAGGTGTCGCCGCCTGTGCTGATGCGAGTTGGCCGTCCCGACGAATCTTACGTTGCCATTGGTGGCAAGGTCTACAAGGTCGAAGGTCGATTGGTCCTCGTCGATGGCGAGAGTCTTTTCGGTAATCCTGGACGAGACGCCCAGCGCACCAAGGTCGACGAGGGAACTGTGCGCGCTCTCGTCGTGGCGTGGTTTCCTGCCGAAGTTTCGAACGAACGTATGGAAGCGGTGTTGAGGGAAATCATCGACACGACTGCAGAATTCTGTGACGCGGCGCCAGACGCATGGGGTATTCTCAGCTAGCAGCCTGTTGAATAAGTGCTTCGAGCCGAAAACTGGTCTCAGGCTGGTCGTCGAGCGCCGGGCTGCGCGCTTGGAACACTGGATGAGAGGGGAGATACACTCGATGCTCCTCATATCGCCTACATATGCTCCGCATTGCGAAAGTCGTCGGCGGGCGACGAGCCGCGCTTTGGGTCGAACTTTCGTCAGAATGTGATGTCCGAAAACAGATCAGCGAGTGAACGAGGGGGCACGCCGTTGCCTTCATCAGGGGCAAACCGCGGACAGCGAGTGCCGCTCTCGCGCATCGAGGCGCTCGTCTCCTTGCTCGGGGACGAGGATCGCAAGATCTTGACGGTGGCATGGGAGGAATTAGAGCGGATCGGCGGTCCCGCGCTGCCAAGTATTCGCCACGCCGCACGGGAATCGACAGACGAACGCGTCAAGGTGCAGGCTCAGAGGTTCGTACTGGAGTGGCGTCGCCGTGAGGTGTTCCGAGAGTGGGTACAGTATTGCCGTCAAAAGGACCGTGACCTAGAGACCGGTGTGTTTCTCTTAGCCCGGACGGAGGATCCTTACTGCGACGTCGAGCGCTATGCGGACATTCTCGACGACTACGCCGCCACGCTTCGCTTGCGCTTGTCTGGGGGTAGCCTCGATGATGCCATGAACAAGTTGCGTAAGCTTTTCTTCGATGAACTTGGCTATTCAGGGCGGCCGCTGAAGGACTACTACCGTCCCGAGAACAGCTACGTCAACCGAGTCATCGATGAGAAACGCGGCATCCCGATCAGCCTGGCGACGGTTGTGCTCCTCGTTTGCCGACGGCTGTCGCTCCAAGTGCATGGCGTGTGTATGCCGCAGCATTTCCTCCTCAAGTACCAAGGCGACAGCGGCGAACTATTCATCGATGCATTCAACCGCGGCAGACTTCTCACCGTACATGATTGCGTTCGGCTCCTGAACGTTGCTGGCGTTGGTTTCCGGGACGAGCATTTCGACTCGGCCACAGACGACGCGATCCTGATTCGAACGTTGAACAATTTGTTCAAGGTCTACTGGGATCAGAGCGACACGCGACGTGCGCACCGCATTGCGGCGATGCTCAAGATGCTCTCCTGATCGAGTGATGTCGCGCGCTGCGCTTCGCCGGACCTCAGATCGATTGGCTCGCGAAAGAGAAGCGCTTCACGTCGGTGCGCGTCTGCGTGTGCGAGGGCGGTCAAGTAGCAAGGGCACCGGGTTCCACAACCGAGATCGAGCCGTAGGACAAGGGTTTCCGAGCCGTTCTAGCGAAAACTTGTGCCGGCCGCACGCCCGCGCTCACGCAAACGAAGTGCTTGCCACTTCGGTGCTGAGTGGCCAAACTCCCAGCTAGATCTCAAGAACCTTCGGGAAGCGATTGAGATTGCGACAGCCGTTCTCGGTGACGATCACGATGTCTTCTAAACGCACCGAGCCGACACCGGGGTAATAGAGGCCGGGTTCAATTGTCACGACTTGCCCGGCTGCGAGCTGCGAGCCGAGCCGACCAACGCGGGGCAGCTCATGAATGTCGAGTCCGACACCGTGGCCCGTGCCGTGAATGAAGCCGACTTTCTTGCCGTTCTCTTCACCGGTCTTGTGACCGCTCCGTTCGAAGTGCTCGACAACGGCGGAGTGGATGTCGACGCCACTCGCGCCATGCTTGACGAGCGAGATCGCGAGTTCCTGGGCACCGAGGACTGCTTCGTAGATACCATGCGCCTCGGCCGACGCTCTCCCTCTCACGACCGTACGAGTCATGTCACCCCAGTAAAAATTCGTCATCGAATGTGGAAAGACGTCGATGATGATCGTGTCGTTCGCGGGCAGTGGCCCGAACCCGCGTTGGTGCGGATCGGCACCTTGGTCACCACCGGCGACGATGATTCCAGAGGCTTCGCAGTCACGGTCGAGCAGGAGTTTTTGCATCTCGCGCCGGACGTGTTCAGCGGTCAGCGGTTCGTCGTCTCGCCATAGCGCGTTACCACGGATTTCCGCCGCGCCGATGATGTCGACTGCCAGCGACATCGCAGATTCAGCGTGCGCCTGGGCCGATTCGATGAGCTCAATCTCCGTGGCCGTTTTGACTGAGCGTTCCGGGATGAACGGATCGGTCTGAACCTCAAGTTTGTAGCCGAGGTCGCGGAGACTGTCAGCGTAACCAATTGGAAATCCTGTGGGGACAGTGATCTGCACCGGCGAAGCGCCATTCCCGCCTCCTCCAACCTTTTCTTTCAAGAAGACGTGGAGAAGATTGACGAGAGTTGGTGCTTTTGACTCTGCGTGCAGGGCGTTTTCATAGGGTGTTGTCGAGACGACTTCATCGACGCGTGCTTCGCTCTTGGCTCGGCCGTATTCCAGGTCGTTCACCAAGAGGAGCTTTTGTCCATTGAGTTCGACGTAGACCACCGGCCCTGTCACCTCGAACTGAGTCGCGTAGTAGAGGTCGGTGACCGAGTGGCTGTCGCCGATGATGACACGAGGCTTGCGGTGGTTGGATTCAGTCATGTTGTCGGCAAAAACTGTTTCGCTGAAGACGCCCAGTATGCACTATGCCCAATCAGCGGGGGTCGTCGTTTCCATTCGATCTTTGAGCGTCGCGAGGAACTGATCCGCCGTGACACCATCGATGAGTCGATGGTCGTAGCTGAGGCTCAGATAGGCCATCGTGCGCACGGCGATCGCGTCCGATTCGGGAAGAACTACGGGCCGCTTTTCAATCTTGCCGACGCAGAGAATCCCGACCTGCGGTTGATGGATGATCGGTGTTCCGATGATCGCCCCAAAGGCCCCTGGATTCGTGACCGTGAAGGTTCCGCCGTGCACCTCGTCAGGCTTCAGTTTCTTCGTGCGCGCCCGCCCGGCGAGGTCTTCCACCGTCCGCGACACCTCGGCTAACGCCTGGCGATCGACGTCACGCACAACTGGGACCAGCAAGCCATGCTCGACGGCTACGGCAACACCGATGTTGACGTTGCCGTGGTAGCGGATCTGTCCTTCTTCGAGGGACGCATTTAAGATCGGAAAGGCTTGCAGGCCTTCGGCGACGATCTTCAAAATGATTGCCAGATCGTTCAGTTTAGTGCCCCATCTCTCCTGCATGAGAGGGCGGAGACTATCGCGCGCCGCTCTGACGCGAGACATGTCCACCTCGAAAACGGTTGTCACATGAGCCGACGTGCGTCGACTCAGAACCATGTGCTCAGCGATCTGCCGACGCATCGGCGACAGAGGCTCGACACGATCGCCCGAAGTCGGCGAATCACCAGTTGATGATTTCGTATCAGTCCTTGCCAAGTGAGCGAGCAAGTCCTTCTTCGTCACGCGCCCGTGAATTCCCGTGCCGCGGAGGGTCGAAAGGTCTATGCCGTGCTCGGCCGCCAGACGGCGCACGAGTGGTGACGACTTGGCCCGTAAGCGTTCCTTGAGTTCCGATTCCGGCGTCTTCGGAAACGATTCGATCGTCGCGGACGACGTCAGACTCGAACCCGGCGACGTTGTAGCCGCCGCCGTCGCTGCGCTGGCGGGGACTGCTCCGACTGCGACGTCACTTTGGCCGTGAGACTTCGTCTCGTCTTGCCCACCTTTGCCTTGAGGTTCCTCCGGAGTCTGGGACAAGACGCAGACGACGGTGTTCACCGCCACCGTCTCTCCCTCCTCGACGAGGATGCGACTCAGGTAGCCGCTCGTTGTCGAAGGCACCTCCGTGTCGACTTTGTCGGTGGAAACCTCGAAGAGCGGCTCATCTCGTTCGATGAACTCCCCAGCCGATTTGAACCATCGGACCAGAGTCGCCTCGGCAATGCTCTCGCCCAACTGCGGCATGCGGATTTCCGTCGCCATCCCGCGCTCCTCCTACGGATGGATGGGGGTATTCAATCTACGGATAACCCATATTAACCGACGATTCTCGTCAGAGTCGAGGGTTACTCGGTCCCCATTGTTTCAACGCCGCGATCAGAGAGTAGTGTGCCAATCGCTCGTGCGTAGTCGGCCTTCGCCGCCTGATATTCTGACTTTGCTCGAAGCGAGAGAGCCTCGCTTTCTAACAAATCGTTTTCCATCAGCGTGATGTTGTAGACGGTCGCGTTTCCGAGCTGGAGCTTGTCGCGCTCTTGCTGCAGAAGCTCGTTTTGAAGCTCGACCCGTTCGGCCAAATCCGCCAGCCTCTCCTGGATCGCCGCGAGGTTGCGAATGCTCTGGTCGACTTGTGCGACGATTTGATTCTCCAGCTTTCTGCGTCGGAGATTGGTCTCAGAGATCCGGTCGAGAGCTTGCCAGTAACGCTCCTTGGGGCCGCGATTGAAGAGCGGAAATCGAAGCTCCACCCCAACCGTCCAGCCGTAAAAGTCCCCGTCACCCAGCGAGGAATACGACGCACCGAAGTCGTCGTCAAGGCCGAATTGTTGCCACCGAAACAGGGCGTTGAGATCCGGGAGCGACTCGTTCTTTGCTACTTGAGCACCGACTCGATGGCTTTTGTCGTGGAGAAGTAGTTGTCTGTAGTCGGCGCGCTGATCGAATGCGATTTCGAGAGACTGAGTTCGGCTCGGTGACATCGGAGTCGTGTCAGGTTCCGACGTCGGGATGACCCAGACGTCGTCAAAGGTCGGTTCGAGAACGCCGTTGCGCCACTTTTCCTTGAGCGATTCTTCGCCGCCGCCGCGATTGACCAAAAGAAGCAGCCGATCGCGTGTGTCGCGAACGAGAACAAGGCTTTCGTTGAGTTCTACTTTGCGCAGCGCCAGTTGGCTCTTCGCGGACAGCAAATCGCTGACAGACATGGCGCCAGCCTCGTGAGCTGTCCGTACGATCGCGAGGTAGTCGTTCGTCGCTTGAAGAGCTTTTTGCTTCGACTCGTAGTTCTTGATTGCATAGCTAAGTCGCCAATAGGTGACTTCGACGGAGTATAGGATTTCGGTAGCGCGGTGCTTCAGGTCGTGCTGCGAGATCTGCTCGTCGTTTGCGGCGATGCGGATTCGCGCAGAGTTGTACTGCTGCCAACCTCCACGTAGGAGGGGCTGTGTGACCTCAAATGTCGCGGTGACCTGTTCCTGCGGGTTGATGCCGAAGATTGTTTGGTTGGCCAGTGGTTGATCGAGGGCTGAGTGGCGCAGCTCCACACTGTAGAGCGTTCCCAGCCAGGACTTTCCGCCGATGCCAACGTGGTAGCTCCACGTCTCGAACGGGTTATTCGTGACGCCTTGAAGTGCGGTATTGCCTACATCAAGAAAGCTGGCTGTCGGCTTGCGATTCTTGGAGTAGTCCGTACCTCCGAAGAAGAAAGGGTCGAACTCGGCTCTCTCGATCGCCACTTCGCGCTGTCGAATTCTGTGGCCGGTCGAAGCGATTTTGACGTCAAAGCTATTCGCGAGTGCCATGCGAATCGCTTCCTCGACGGAAATCTCTATGATCGCCTTCTCCGCTTGTGCGCCGCTCGATCGCGTTGCGACGTCGACAGACGATGACATGTCTTTCGGCGCAATCGCCGTCGATTTCGCGCTGCTGCGTGGCGCGGCGTCGCTATGCTGCGTCGCGAGGCCCAGGCAGAGAGTTGCCCACAGCAGCGTCAGGCGGCTCACGGACGCATCCAGACAGGTTCTCCGCGCGTTCGTGAGGTAGACCAAACGGTTCGTGGGTTCAGTGGTGGGAAGGCGGGGGGAGACGATGGTCATTCCCGCACCAGTCGAACGCGACATTTGACTCCGGCCGGTATATCACCGTTTTCGTTGGCGAGCTCGAGCCTGATTCCGAACGTGCCACTGGCGGCGTCGACGACGCGATCGACAACAGTGACAGCCGCCGGGTGAGTGTCGGCAGAAGAATCAAGTCGAATCTCAGCCAGCATTCCAACCTCGACGGAGCCGAAGATCTCAACCGGGAGAATGACTTCGACGTGGAGAGGATTGATCTGCGCAACTTTCAGAATCTCTGCGTTGCGACCTTGAGTGACCAGTTCGCCAGGTGACATAAGACGCTCCACCACGACGCCGTCGAGAGGACTGCGGATGGTTCGCTGGGTCAACCTTGCCTGAGCGTGATCTCTCTCGAGCTTGGCGAGACGCAAATCTTCTTCGGCTTGGAGCAGGTTCGCTTCGGCCAGGCGTCGATCGCGATGGCTTTGGGCGAAGACCTGATCAGAGATGATTCCTTTTTGGAAAAGGCGTTCATCCCGCTGCTCCTTCAGTCGGTGGAATTCGAGGCTCGCCTCCTGTCGTCTGAGATCGGCAGTCAACTCTGTTCGTGCTTCGGCGACGTCTAAAAGTGTTGCTTGAACGCTCGACTCGAGCGTCGCAACGATCTGTCCCTTCGCCACCGTGCTGCCACGATCGACTTCGATCGATGCGATCAGTCCATCCGCAGCGGCGGCGACGAGGACTTCTTGCGAGGGCTCCGTCACCCCGTCGAACTCTGTGAGGCGTTGCCCTGGCTCGTCACCCTGGCTTCTCAGTCCCGTCAGCACGACGGCGAGAGCGAGAGGCAGGGCTAGCTTTACGCGGCGCGAAACTCTCTTCAGTAGGGGAGGCGCTAGAGGGTTGGAGGTGAATCGTTGCAGCATGGTCTTGTCCCGATCTTTTGTTGGACTACCGTTTCGCGATAGACGGGTCTGGTCGCGTTTGTGGTTTTGTGTAGGTTCCGGAGAACGCGAGTGTTTGTTTCACTTGCTCTTGGAGAAGGTCACTTTGGCGCGCCGTTCGGCGTCGCATGGCGCGGGCAAGACGTTCGGATCGTTTTTGCGCCGACCAAAGAAGAACCCTCCCTACCCAGAGTTGTCGCTGCAGCCGAGGCGAGCGCTCCAGCAATCGACACCACCACGGAAGCTTCGCCAGGGCGAGTTCGCTCTCGCACGACAGGTACTCCTCGTGAACGATGGGTTGTTCCGTTCGCGGCAGTCGGTGAAAGAATCGCCGTGCCGTTGCCGCGCCGCCGCAGTAAGTGGTGATGAGGTGGCTTCCACCGCTTCCGATCTGCGACAGCCGAGCGACCTCCACTTGGCTCAACGCCGTGTCGGTCGTTAGGATGGCCGCAGCGGTCTTACTTGAGCATCGCGACGTGAGCTCCGACTCTTTCCTTGACGGTGTCCCTTGTGACTCGCGACTCATGGGGAGCGTCTGGAAGGGGACGTGCGTTGTCGCCAGGCGGGCGGCGAGCTCGTCTAGAGACTCTACGGTTGCCATGGCGACGATCGGCCTATTGCCGGCACGGCAGAGTGAGCCGACGCGGTCGACGAGCGCCTGCCAGTAGTCTCCGTCCCTTCGAAAGATCCTGCGCTGACCTTGTCGTTCTGTAACGTTCGCCACTCTAGCTTTGCAGCCAGCTACACTGACTACAGAGAGATTGTAACTCGCGGTGAGCTCGTCGACCCTTTGACTAAGCGAGGAGCCGACGCCCGCAATCTGCAAGTATCGCGTGAAGAATGCTGGATAGCTGCTCACCGCAAGCGGCTGTCTGTTCGCCGAGCTGTCGGGTCTCTCGGAGGAGGACGCGACCGGCGCGTGGAGCTGAACAGGTCTGGCGTTCGCACTCAGGAGGACATCGTCGATACCGTCGATGATGGCGCAGTGAAGTCCTCGAAGGAGAAGGAAGCGTTCTCGAGGTCGTGACGACGCGACGTTCTCGAGATTCAGGCGAAGCCTGCTCGGCGAACCGCCGAGAAGTTGTTGATCTCGCAATGAATCGAGGGCGACTTCGTCGGCGGCCACGAACGTGATGTCTTGAGCGTACGCTGCGCGTCGTTCAGTAGCACACAAACCGGAACGGATCGTTCCGATTCGCACCCCAGTGATGCTGCAGAGTTCCTCAGCATCGTTTGCATTCCTTTTGGCGTCGTCGTCTGTTGTGGAAATCACGTGAACGGGCACACCCGCGAGGGCTGCGATCGAGCTTGCGGCGAGAACCGCGAAGCGGCGCGCCGACGGGTCATCGACTTCGACTGCGCGTCCCCGCAGCAACTCGAGTGTCGCGAGAGCGTGCGAAATCGGAGGATGACGTGACTCCAAGCGTGTGAATGCCTCGCGGTGGAGTGCGATACAGCGGCCAACGACGGCACGGGTCATGCCTTCGCTTCGTAAGGCGGATCGCGTCGCGGCGATCTCGCATCGAAGTTTGTCCATGGAGAGGCCGTAGAAGGTCTCTTCATGTTCCAACACGTGCCGAATGATACTGTTGACCTTGTGAAGCTGTAGGCGGGCGATGGCTTTTGTTGCTAGAGGTGCGAGCGGAATTCTTCGCAAGACTCTCTCGTCGGGAGACCGCTCGGCATAGGCGCCTCGTAGAGGACGCGGTATGAAGTGCGTGGTAAACATCAGGGGTTCCTTAAACGCTGAAGCGGCGCAAGAAAAGTCGGCGAACACTGCGGTACCAGCGCCACGCGAGCGGTTCCCAGCCGTGGTCGAAGCGTACGAACGCCCGGCCACCGACGTTGACGACACCACCCGCCGTCGCACATTCGAGTTCCAATTGATAGAACCGATCCAGTGCGGTGAGGCCTTTGGCGTCTGCAGGGTCGACCGCGATACTGCCGCCGCCGCTCGTTCCGAGTGCGACGCTCGGAAGCTCCTGCGAGACAGCTGGTACTTCCCGAACCACCTTTGCCGGGACGGTCGCGCCGACGCGCTCGGCTAGACGAAGCTCAACAGCCCTCGTTGTGTCGCGAACAAGATCGATCGACCCCTCTGGTACGACGACGCGTACTTTCACCTGCTCAAGATCGAGCACGTGGCCCAGTAGCGTTCCCTGCTCCACGAAACGCCCTACGAGATCTTGAGAAACAGGGAGCACCAAGGTGCCGTCGCAATGCGCCGCGACGGTGAGGTCTGCGCGCCGCTCGATCTGTCGGGAGAGCTTAGATTTGATTTGGGAGATCTTCTCATCGACGATCTTTGCCTTGGCGTGATCGTGTCTCCAGACGTTGTCGTACTCCGCTTGCAGTGCCTCAAGCTCTGCCTCAAGAGCCACGATTCCCGTGTCGACGATCGGATCCTCGCAAACGATGAGCGTCGTACCCTTGGTCACCGTCGACCCGGAAGCGGCCGGCACCGAAGTGACGAACCCGTCTGCCGTCGAACGAACGGCGCCCTCGTTCGGTACCCACACGACACCCTCGCAGTACGTACCAAGGGGGAAAGGAATCGCGCAGACAAGGACGATGCCTGCAAGCAAGATTGCCGCCGCCGACGCTGCAGCTCGCACTCGAACGGCATCGAGACGGGGATGCGTCAAGATGTAGCGGCCACTCTTCCAGAGCGGCCAGGCGATCCAACACGAGAAACCCCAGAGTGCCAAGAGGATGCCGACGAAGAAGAACTTCCCGGCGATGAAGATGATGATTCCTGTGAGAATCATCATCCGGTAGAGAAACGAGAGAACGGAGTAGCTGACAAGCCACATGCGTTCATTCTTGGCCGCATTGAACGCAGGCAATCGAACTCCGAAGACGTAGCGTTCAATCAAGTAGCGTAGATACTGGGTCGATCGCGATCGAAGGTTTGGGATTTCGATCAGGTCGGAGAGAACATAGTAGCCGTCGAAGCGCAGAAGTGGGTTGATGTTGAAAAGGACCGTCGTGACACCGGCGAGGAGAATGACGTTGTAGAGGATCGTCTTGACGGTACCGGCTTCGACGTTTAGCCACAGAAAGAACGCTATCGATGCAACGAAAAGCTCGACCATCATGCCCGCGAGTCCGACGATTACGCGTTCTCGTTTGCGGCGAAAGGTGGAAGCAGCCGAGGCGTCGATGTATGGCAACGGCGTCAGGACGAGAAGCATTAGTCCGACGCGGTGAACTTCGCCGCCGTACACCTTGACGGCGATCGCGTGGCCGAACTCGTGGATCGTCTTCAAGATCGGGAAGAGAATCCAAAGCAGAAATAGGCTTTGTGGGGTAAAGACTCGATCCCTGATGTTCTCCGTCAGATCAGGCCAGTGGGTGACCACCAGCGATGCTGCGTATCCCACTACCGAAATCCAGGCGAGCAAGCCCCACTTTGCGAAGAGTGGCCTCGCCAACGGTGCGGCCTTTTCTAGAAATTTTTCTGGGTCGAAGCAGGGCAGCTTCCAGAACAGGGGTGACATCAATACTTCGTGCCACTTACGCCGATGTCGCTTTTCGAATCGAGTGAGCATCTGAGAGATGTCGGGCGACGTGTCACACGTCATTGCATCGGCGACGTGAAGCTGCGACAGCAGATGGATGCACTGAGATTGGCTTGGAGCTTCGTCTTCTAAGCGACTCTTCGCTTCCTGCCAGATGTCGTCAACTGTTCGAACGCCATTCATCAGCTCCAGAAGAAGATAGGAGTTGGGTGGCAGTCGAAAGTGCCGTGAATTGAACAGGTTTTGTAGGACATACCAGACCTGACCTCGATACTCATGGCGATGGAGGCGGACGTGAGACCGCACCCGCGGACGCAAATCGGCCACACGTGCCCACCAAGGGCTCGCTGTGGAGCTTCCAGCGCCGCGGTCGGTCGTGGTTGTGTGATTTGTTCCCGCCATCGCGTCGATCCCTATGGGAGCCACTTCCATGACCACAGCTGCAGCCATTCAATGGCGCCGCGGGTCCAGATGTAGAACAGGTTTCTTGAACCGACTTCGATTTTGGCGACACCTTCCATACCAGGACGAAGTCGAATACTCGGCCTCTCAGTCAGTTTCGCTTCGACGCGAAAGTGATTTCGTCCTTCCTCGGTCGTGGAGACAGGCGTGACGTTCGTGACAACAAACGGCAGGCTTTCACCTGGAAACGCCGGAAGCACAAGTCGGCCGTGCTGCGACTCGCTCACGTGTGCGATATCTCGTTCATCCACCAGCAAGCTGACTCGATACCCATCGAGCGGAGCGATCTGATAGAGTACGTCACCACGCGCCACCGGCGCCCCGATCGACTGACTCAAGTCGCCGCGGACGACAACTCCATCGAATGGTGCAACCACACGGGTCTTCCTGATGTGATCACGAATCAAGTTCAACTGCGCCTCGGCCTGCCGGCTCCGCGCGGCGAGCATCTTGAGTCCGACGGCGTCATGCTCGGCTAGGGCTTGTTGGTACTGTTTGTCGATCTGCTCTTTCTCACTGCGCCACTTACTCTCCTCGAGTGTGAGGTCTCGATCATCCAGAGTGCAAAGTGTTGTGCCTTGTGCAATGACCTCACCGGCCCGGATCTCGGAGCTTCGCACGAACCCGTCAAACGGGGCGACGAGTGAGCGTTGTACCGATCCTTCCAGGATTCCAGGGGACGTAACTCTGAAGTCTCCGTGGGCAAAGAATAGAAAGAGGCTACCTAACACTGCGCAGGCAGCGCCGATTTTCCAGCCGCGATGGCCCTTCGAGGCGAAGCGTGACTTGAGGTCTGCAGCCGCGTCTGCCGCGCGGATTGACCACGGGCGCTGTTCACGAAGCCTCAGTCGTAGGTAGGGAGCTGCCATTCCGAGCACCAGATCGCACAGCGAGATGGCTCGGTCGCTGAGTCCGTCCGCGCCGCGATGCTCGAAGGTTGCGACCCCGATCACTTCCCCGTGAGCGACAATGGGGAGGGAGTAGATGGCAGCGGCCTTGAGTTCCCTTGCCAACTCATCGTGAGCTCGTGTCAGTCGAAATTCTGACCCACTCGCAGCCGCGGATGCCGGATACTTTATGATCGCGCTTTGGTGATAGCATTCGTCCATGCAGCGCTCGATCGCGCGGGCTGCATTCGTCTTGCGATCGAGTTCCACCGTGCTTGAGACGACGGCGAGGCGAATCTGCCCGCGCTGCGCGAACCCGAGGCTGGCGCGATCGCAGTCGAAGTGAGAGGCCAACTCCGTCATGAACGCAGTCAATGCGGTCTCCCAGTGGTCCTGCTCCAGCAGCGTGCAAAACCTCTCGAACACGAAGCGGAGATCGGGAGAGGTTGTTGAGGCGGAGTTCTCGGTTGGCGACCGCGATGTTATCGGCCCTGCGAGCTCATCGATCCAATCGCTGCTCTGATAGAGCCTCTTGGCAAGAGCATGCGTCGAACCGTCGGACTGATCGTGCGTAACGAATACCGCGGTGCCGATACGATCGGAGCCGCGGTTGAGCGGCAGTCCGATGTGGATCGACTTGGCCGCCTCCCCCGTCGACGTGTCTGTGGTCTTCCGCGTAACTCGGCGAACAACAACGCGCTGTTCCTTCTCGACGGAAGCCGCTGTCAGCTCGACTTCCGAAGATGTGGCGATCGAGTGCGGCCACGAAAGTTTGATCGCGTCGCCTGACTCGGCACTCAAGAGGGTTGCGAACGCTGAGCTAATTGCGCCCGTGTTGCGGCATTGATTCTCGATCCAGGCGGCACACAGTTGAGCAAGAGATGAGGGGCTCTTGTTCTCCGCATTGTCAGCTGAGTGTTGCCTCGCCCGTTCGGTATGCTCGAGCGGTTCGGTAATTGACTGCGTAGACGAGTGACTCTTCATGATCTTTGGTTGCCCAGAGCGCGTTCTCTCTGGCGACGTGAATGTGGTCACCAAATTTGACATTGCGTCGGTCGAGTACCGATGTTGGACACAACAAAGATCGGCTGAACTTTGATGGAATCTTCAACTGTTTCGGCCCTTCCCCGCGGGGTAGACCGTGACGATGATATATATGCAGTCTGTGGAGAAATGGTGCTTCGAGCTGAAAGTCGTCTATTCGCGTTCAGCGGCTGTGGCGAACGTAAGACGGAGCGACAAACGGACCGCGTTTGGACGCTTCCGATAAGCACGGAGCAAGGAAGATATGATCGCGGAGAACCTATGGCGTCGCCCCGAGCGATTGTGCACTCGTCGGCGCGAAGCGTAGTCACGACGGTGGCGCCCTTAGCTCCGCGCGAAGGCTTCCGACGGCGAGGGCGGGGCGCCCGCGATGGCTGCAGAAGGCGTGTTCGTACGCTACTCTTTCTGTCTGATCACGCGAGTTCTTTGCCGCAGACGAGCGTCGGGGCTCATGCGGCACTTTTCGCTCACCCCACCCGAATCCGAGAGCCTGAAAAAGAGTGACGACGAGAGCGCCTTCGTCCGTCTTCGAGCCGCCGCTGGCGTCGGAGGTCGTGCACCGTGCAGGCGACGTCTTGGCGCTTCAGACGAGGTGCCGAAACCGGCGGGCGCAAAGCACGCCAATCACGAAAGTTCGCTCGTGCGCACACCAAAAAGTGCGGGAATCGACGCTTCGATGACGAACAGGCCGCCAGCGAGACAAATTCCCTCGTTGACTTCGCGACAGTGGCGCACCATGAGTCGGCCTTGCCCCATTTGTTCGCCGTGATCCATGAAGCAGATGCGCCAGTGCGAATCCGCTACGAGCTTTTCGCTACACAAGAATCCTAGCCCAGCCCAAGAGATGTCACGGATCTGGATCGGCAGAAGGTTCGACGTCACGCTGGTTCCCGAGATAGCCAACATCTCGGCTTCACCACGCACCGGAACACGCGGTGAGATGCGGCGGTCGGCGGGTATCTCGGCAGCGCGCAGAGACTCGAGCTCTTCGAGTTTTTCCAGGAAGACTCTCGACGAATCGGTGCTCATGGCAAACTCCAGGAAGGCGTCGGTGGTGGGGGCGTTTCGGGAGAGATTAGATCGGTACCCGAGAAGTTGCAAGAGGGCAGTTGAGCCGAACAGCGCCTCCGGCAAGACAACAGTCACAACGTCGTCTAGTTTTAACGGGACGACTTCAGCCGTGGCGTCTTGCCCCGCAATCGGCGACTCGCGGCGATGCTGCCGCGGTCTTGGCATCGGCGCCGCGAACCGCGGGATCTCCGCGCGCGTCCCGGGCGGTGTTTGTCTAGTTTGCGACTCTCACGTAGTTTCGCAACGAGTGCCTATCTGAGCATGGAAGGGGTGCGTGACGGCGAGTCACGCTGAATGTCAGCGTGGTCCAGACGGAGCGGTTTCCGCGGTTGGATCGGTGGCAAGTGCGACAGTCTCGCGCGACAGCCTGCGCTCAGCTCTGGGGCGAGGTCGTAGCAGATCGCTGAAATCTGTTCACTTGTGATGCGTCTCTTGGAATCTGACTGCGAACTGCAAGCCGCGCGCGGCTGCTTCGCGTCCATGCATTGTGTTGCTCTTTGCTTCGCCAATCGCAACGCGAGGTCACAGCGCAGCTACCTCGCTACGCGTCGAGGGCGTCTTCCAGCGGTTTCGTTTCCCGGAGTCACGGGTTCACTGTGCGAGCGTCGTTCGATGTCGATGCCGAGGTCTTGTGCACTGAGGTGGGGACGGAGGGGACGGTCCGTACGGTCGTTGGTCGATCGTTGGTCGGTCGCGGATGGTTACAGGCCCATCGGAAGTCGTGAAGAAAACGCTGATTACGAGGATGAGGTTTGCTGTGCTGGTGCCGTTCCCTGGGCTGTCCGATAGAAACCATGAGGGAACGCCTCCCTTCAAATCGATCGATTCTCTTGCCTTCTCTAGGTTGACTGCACCGTGCGCGACAGTTACTCGCTGGAAGAACTTGAACCGAGGATTTTGCTCTCGGCTGATGCCGCCGGCGTCGCGCTCGATGCCATGGCGATGGTCGGCAGCGGTGCGGCCAGTGTTCTTGACAGCGTTCCGGGCATCGAACTCGCCTCGGAGGTTGCCGCAAGTCAGAGCGCAGTCGTCGACGGCGTCGTGATCGACGTCGGTGCTTACGACGCCACGGCAGGATTCCATCTTGAGCTGGCCGATGCGCTCGAGGAAGTTGAGGTCGACTCGCGTCATGCGTCGACTCCGACTCCGGAGAGTGACCGATCGGAACATCTCGATCGAGAGACAGATAGGACTCACCCATCTGGTGCGGCCGACCATCGAGACGGATTCGACATCGTGTTTCTCGATTCTGAACCGTCTTCCGACGCCGAAGAGCACGTGAGTGCGTCGAGTGATTCCGCAGCGCAAGCCAACTCCGCGGAGATCGGCAACGTCGACACTCTCGACGAGGTCGTTGGCGGCAACGTTATCGATGTCACCATCGATGCCATCGATCCGTCGGATCGTACCACCGATGCAGCGGTCGACGGGACGAGTGACGACTCGGTCGCGGCGCTTTGGAGCCGCGGCACCATGTTGCCGGCCGTCGCGACGCAGATCGCCGAAGCGAACTCACGCGGAGACTCTCATCTCGATGCACCGTCCAAGCCGCGCCTGCATCCGCATCCCGAGGCGCCGGGTCTTCGCGTCGCCGCGGAGAAGACGGCGGAGCACGGCGTCACCGTCGAGCGACTTGTTAGCGCCGTCGTTCGCGACTTCGCTGACGATGCGATCGATGGGACGACCGTGCACGACGACGGTGTCTCCGCCGTAGCGCCGGAACAGGACGTCACAGATATCATCACGACCTCGAACGACACCGAGGTCGTCGACGCGTCTGCACTTGGAGAGAGTCAACCGACGACGGACGCCGACTCGGCGTCAGTTCTCGTCGAAGCGGCTCTTTCGGGCTCTGAACCGTCTGAGTCGGCGACAGAGACCGATCCCGCTGAGGTGCCGCTGGAGCCGGCCAAGAACTTTGATTCAGATCAAGCAGTGAGCAAAGACGATGCCGGCGAGTATCCCAGGAACGAGTCGGATGCTCTCTTGCAAGAAACCGACGTTGACGACGGAGCCTCTGACCAAATAGCAGAAACCACGCCCGCGGAGCAGTCAGGGGCTGGCGCTGACGGCGTCTCCGTCCCCGAAGCGACGGAAAGCGTCGCAGCGGAGACGGATGAAGATCTCAGCGCTGAGATCACGACCGACGCGTCACCGGACCAGGTCGCGTTGTCGGACCTGGAACTCGACGCTACTGAAGAGCCGGAACAAGAGAGCTTAGCCCAAGAACACTCGCCGACTGACACCGCGACACTCGACGCCGACGACGCTGAGCTGCCTCAAACGTCCGCTTCCACGTCGGTGTTCACGGACGTTCCGATTCGCTTCGAAGCGAATGTCGGCCAGAGCGACGCCGCGGTAGACTTTCTCGCGCAAGGAAGCGGTTACTCGATCTTCCTGGCCGACGCCGGCGCCGTCGTGGCGCTCGACGCGGGTGATTCCGATCACGTCCTGCGTATGGATCTGGTCGGCGGTGACGCACTGGCCCGCGCCTCAGGCGGAGACCTCCTCGAGAGCACGACGAGCTATTTTCTCGGTCGTGACCCGGAGGCTTGGCTGACCGGAATTGCCAACTACGGTGAGGTCTCCTACACCGACGTCTACGACGGAGTCGACGTCCGATACTATGGGAGCGACGGCCGCCTCGAGTTCGACTTTGAGGTCGCGCCTGGCGCCGACACCGACGCGATCAGGCTTCGGTTCTCCGGTGCCGATCATGTGGTGGTGGCGGAGAACGGCGACCTCGTGCTGACGCTTTCCGGATCTAGCGAAACGGTACGCTTCAAGGCGCCCGTGAGTTATCAGGACAGCGCTGAAGGTCGGCAACTTGTCGCTAGCAGCTACAGCCACTTCGAAGACGGTAGCGTGGGATTCGCATTGGGTGCCTACGACCCAAGCGTGCCGCTCGTCATCGATCCGATCCTTGACTACGTCGCCTTTCTCGGCGGCACGGCCGTCGATCGAGCCAACGATATCGCAGTGGATGCGTCCGGAAACGTTTACGTTGCCGGTCAGACTGATTCTACCGACTTCCCGACCGCGGGCACGCTAGGGCTCACCCCAGCTGGTGGCCAGGACGGGTTCGTGATGAAGTTGGACGCGACCGGAAGTCTGCTCTACTCGCTCTACTTTGGTGGCGGGGCGGCGGACAGCGTCGAGGGGATTGCCGTCGACGCGAGCGGTAACGTTCACTTCGCCGGGACGACAAGTTCGAACGACCTGCCGGTCTCTGGTGCCTTCCAAGGCAGTCTTTCCGGCACAAACGACGCTTTCGTCGCCCGCATCAACTCCAGCGGCAACACACTCGACTACTCTACGTACTTTGGTGGAACGGGTTCCGAGTCAGTGGGAGACCTCGTCGTCGATGCCGCCGCCATCACGTACGTAGTGGGAGGCACCACATCTTCGGACCTGACAACACGCAGTGCGTACGATACCGTTCTCGATGGGACGGACGACGCCTGGGTTGCCACGTTTGACTCTTCACAGTCAGGCGACTCGTCGCTGCTCATATCGACCTATCTCGGTGGCAGCGCGGTCGACAACGCGACTGACGTCGCGGTGGATACCGCCGGCGACATCTACATCACCGGCATCACCGACTCGACCGATTTCGCGACGCCAAATGCGTTCGACTCGACGTTCGGCGGCGGAACGTCCGACGGTTTCTTGGCCGTTCTTGAAAGTTCCGGTACCTCGCTCCTCTATGGAACGTTCCTAGGTGACGTCGGAGTTGACGAGGCGCTCGCGGTGGCTCTCGCCGCAGACGGAAGCGTCTACGTTACAGGAAAGACCGCGTCGCCTCTGTTCCCGACCACGGTCGATGGATTCGACACTTCGTTCGACAGCGCCGAGGAGGCGTTTGTCCTGCGGATCGACACAACCCAAAGCGGTGCGGCGACGCTTGTCGCCTCGACGTTCTTGGGAGGCAGTGATAACGACGACGCGCGTGAAATCTTCGTCGACGCGATTGGGCGAGTGCATGTCGTCGGATCGACGGCTTCTTCTAACCTCCCAGCTACACCACATGCTCACGACGGCGACTTCGACGGTGGGACGGATGCTTTCGCTGCGATCTTCTCAGCCGACCTGGAACGTTTGCATTATTTGACTTTCCTTGGCGGCACCGGCACCGACGTTGCCACGGGCATCGCAGTCGACACGGACGGTCGAGCATCAGTCTCCGGCCACACGACGAACACCGTCTTCGATTCCGTTGCCGGCCCGATCACTCACGGGCCGCTTGGCGGCGCCGAGGATGCATTCGTCGCCCGACTCGTGACGGCTCTTGTCGTCGACACGACTGCGGACACGCTCGACGCTCCGGATACATCCTCGGTGGCAGCGCTGCTCTCGAATCCAGGCGTGGACGGGCAAATCTCTCTCCGCGAGGCGATCACCGCCGCGAATGCGACCATTGGCACGGACACGATCCTCTTCAACATCGCGGGTGGCGGGCCGCACACCATCGTGGTCGATTCGACCGGGCTCGGTGCGCTGCCGGCGATCACCGACCCCATCATCATCGACGGCACCAGTGAGCCGAGCTATGCCGGTGCGCCTGTCGTCGAGCTCGACGGCAGCTCGACTGCCGTTGGCATCGACGGCCTGGTGTTGAATACGAACGACAGCACGATCCGCGGCCTCATCGTCAGTCAGTTCGGCGACGACGGTATCTACATCACAGGCGATAACAACACCATCGCCGGCAACTACATTGGACCGGACGCGGCCGGCACCGGCGTGCCGTCGCTCCGCAACGAGGCGACCGGCGTCAACATTGACGGTGGCAACAACAACACGATCGGTGGGCCCAACGTCAGTGATCGAAACATTATCTCCGCGAACACCCTCTCTGGTGTCGGTATCGATCTTGGCACCGGCAATGTGATCCAGGGGAATTACATCGGCACCGACGTCAACGGGGCGTTTGACCTCGGCAACCTTGGCGATGGCATCAACATTTTCTTCGGGGACGGCAACTTCGTCCTCAACAACCTCATCTCCGGGAACGACGACGACGGCGTCACGATCACCGACGGCTCCGATGGGAACGTCGTCCAAGGCAACATCATCGGCTACGACGCGACACAGACAGTTCTCATCGGCAACACTGACGAAGGTGTGGTCGTCTTCGGCGATTCGGTTGGTGGAAATCCGCCGTCGAATAACAATCTGATTGGCGGAACAGGGGTCGGTGAAGGGAACGTCATCGTCGGCAACGGCGACGAAGGTGTGTTCGTCTTCGACGGGGCAGGGAATGCCATTCTCGGCAACACGATCCACTCGAATAGCGGTCTCGGAATCGATCTTAGCAACACGAGCACCGCGGACGGATTGACTGCCAACGACGCGGGTGACATCGACGTTGGCTCGAACAACCTCCAGAACTTCCCGGTGATCGATTACGCGGGAACCGACGGTGTGGACTCGGTCACCATCTCTGGCTCTCTGTCGAGTACGGCGGCGACAACTTTCCGCATCGAGTTCTTCGCCAACGTGACCGGCGATACCTCTACCGTCCCAAGTCACGGCGAAGGAGAGAACTTACTCGGTTTCACCGAGGTGACCACGGATGGAGGCGGCAGCGCGACTTTCGACGTCACCCTGAGCGCTACCGTCGCCGTTAGCGAGTTAGTCACGGCGACAGCGACGGTCAAGACAGGCGCCGACACCTACGCCGACACGTCGGAGTTTGCGCAAAACCTCGCGACGACGCCGTTGATCCTCACCGTGACAACGACCAGCGACGCTGTCAATGGAGTCACGACTTCCGTCGCGTCGCTCATTGCGAGCGATGGAGGCGACGGTATCTCGTTGCCTGAGGCGATCCTGGCCGCCAACGCTACGGGGGGTACGGTGTCGATTCTCTTCAACATTCCGGCGATTGACGCGGGGCACTTCTACTACGTCGACGACGGCGTCGCTGGGCAAGTGTCACTGGCAAACGTCACGGCGACGACCGCGGCCACGGACGCAGCGCTGGTCAACCCCGACCCTGACTTCGCGAGAAGCTGGTGGAGCATCGCTCCGACCTCACCGCTGCCCGCGATCACCGACACGGTCGTAATCGACGGGTCTTCGCAGCCTGGGTATGTCGACGCTCCGATCGTCGAGATCGATGGCTCGTCTGCCGGACCCGGTGATGGTCTTGAGCTGCAGGCCGCCAGCTCGGGGAGTACACTTCGTGCGCTGACGATCAACCGCGCGTCCGGTAACGGTGTCCTCATTCTCTCAGACTCCAACACCATCGTCGCAAGCCATCTTGGAGTCGACGTAAGCGGCACTCTTGCGCTTGGTAACACAAGTAATGGTGTATTCGTCAGCGGCGGAGCGAGCAATGTGGTCGGTTCGACGAGTTTCAGCGACGCCAACGTCATCGGGGACAACGTCAACGGCGTGACTCTCTTCGGATCCGGCAGCGGGAATCAAGTTGTCGGCAACTTCATTGGCACCGACAAAACGGGGACGCTCGATCTCGGGAATGGGCAACACGGCGTGCTTATGAGCTCGTCGTCCGGTCAGACGATCGGCGGCACCGCGGCGGGTGCAGGCAATACCATAGCATTTAACGCCAACGACGGGATTGTCGTCTCGGTTGCTGGCAGTGTCGACAACACGTTTCTCGGTAACTCGATCTACTCCAACGGCGATTTAGGGATCGACATCATCGGTGGAACGGAAGACGCGTTCGACGTCACCGCGAATGATGTCGGCGACGCCGACGTCGGTGCGAACGGCCTGCAAAACTCGCCTGTCATCACGAGCGCAGGCACCACGGGAAGCGAAATCGTCGTCCGCGGCAGTTTCAACGGCGCGGCGAGCACGACACTGCGCATCGAGTTTTTCTCGAACACGACCTCGGACGGATCGAGCAGCGGCGAGGGTGAGACGTATCTTGGTTTCACCAGCGTAACGACTGATGCCAATGGCGACGCTACTTTCTCTACAGCTTTGAGCGCTGCGGTGGCCGCCGGCGACTACATTAGCGCCACCGCGACGGTCGACTTGGGCGGCGGAGACTACGGTGCGACGTCGGAGTTCGCGGCGAACGTCCAGGCAGGCGCCGCCGTCGTCGTGACGACCACGAGCGACGTTGCGGATGCGCCGGATCTTTCGTCGATCACTGCTCTTCTCTCAGACAGTGGTGCCGACGGCCACATATCGCTGCGTGAGGCGATCACCGCGGTCAACAATACGGCGAACTCGGGTCGACCTGACGAAATCCACTTCGCCATTCCTCTGGGAGACGCCAATCACTTCTACTATCAGGACGATGGCATCGCCAACTCGCTGACGTTGATCTCGACAACGACTCTCGACGACGGGTCGATTGTCGATTTTGACCCTGACTACGTCGGCACTCCTTTCAGTTGGTTCACGATCCAGCCGACGACGGATTTGCCGACGCTGACGGATCCAGTAGTCATTGACGGCTACACGCAGTCCGGGGCGCAGGAAAACACAATTGCGGCGCCTGGGGTCTCCGACGCCATTCTCAAGATCGAACTGAATGGCGCGCTGGCAGGGCCGACCGCTGACGGTGTGAAGTTCTCCACGTCCGCCTCCTCTCTGCGCGGACTGGTGATCAACGGATTTGGGGACGAAGGCATTGCGATCAGCTCGGGAAGTGCGAATTCCGTGGTCGGTTCGTACATCGGTACGGATGTGTCTGGCACCATCGCCATCGGAAACGGCGGCCATGGCATCCTGGTGGAATCGTCTCTCAACACGATCGGCGGCATGAACCCAGCCGATCGCAACGTTGTTTCGGCAAACACCGGACGTGGCGTCCAGATCATCGGCGTCGCTGCGACAGGCAACACCGTGCTTGGAAACTTCATCGGTGTCGACGTCACCGGAAGCGTCGATCTCGGCAACACCGGCAAGGGGGTCGAGATCCGCGGCGGCGCCACCGGCAACACCGTCGGCGGCACGACTGCCGGGGCGCGGAACATCATCTCTGGAAACGACAACGACGGAGTCGAGTTTCAAGACGCTGGCACATCGGGCAACGTCCTTTTGGGCAACTACATCGGTACCGACGTCACTGGTAGCCTGGCGATTGGAAACTCGCTCGCCGGTATCGTGATCTCCAACGCTGCCGCATCGAACACGATCGGTGGAACAGTCTCTGGAGCGGGCAACCTCGTCTCTGGGAACCTTAGCGATGGCATCGTTGTCACTGGAGTCGGTACGGACAACAACGTCATCCAAGGCAATTTCGTTGGCACCGACGCGGCGGGCGCAGTGGCTCTAGGGAATGGAGACGACGGAGTCCAGATCAAGCTGGGAGCCGCCAACAACACGGTCGGCGGCGCGTCGGCAGGAGCGGCGAACGTCCTTTCTGGCAATCTCGACGATGGCTTGCAATTCGGCGACGCGGGAACCGACGGCAACGTTGCCGAGGGGAACTTCATCGGCACCGATATCACGGGCGCCATTGCGATTGGCAATGCCAACAACGGAGTCCGCATCGTCAACGGAGCCGCGAACAATACTGTTGGCGGAACGGCAGTTGGCACGGCCAATACGATCGCCAATAATTCTGCACGAGGAGTCTTCGTTGACTCCGCGGGGGCGGGGAACGCCGTTCTTGGCAACTCCATTCACTCCAACGGAGCGCTTGGGATAGATCTTGGGGCGACCGGTCCGACGGTCAACGATGCCGGCGACGTTGACACCGGTCCGAACGCGCTGCAGAATTTTCCGGTTGTAGACGCTGCAATCACAAACGGGCTGGACACGATCTATCTCAGTGGGTCGCTTGACAGCACGGCTTCACGCACCTTCCGCGTCGAGTTCTACGCTAGTACCGTAGGTGACGGCTCCGGCTACGGAGAAGGAGAGGTCTTTGTCGGATCCGTCAACGTCACTACGGACGTCCTGGGTGACGCGACCTTTGGTTCCACTTTTTCTGCCGTAGTCGCTCCAGGGGCGGTGATCTCTGCGACCGCGACTGACCTGACGACAAACGACACTTCAGAGTTTTCACTCAGTTTGGCGGCTGCCTCCGGTGCGGTGTTGGTCGTCGACACGACGAGCGACACGATCGACGCGCCGGATCCGTCAACTGTGGCGAATCTGCTGGGAGATGTTGGCGGTGACGGCAGGATCTCGCTGCGTGAGGCGATCACTGCCACGAACGGCACGGCTGGACCAGACGTCATTCAGTTCAACATCAGCGATCCACTTGTGGGGGGTGCGCACACGATTCAGGTCGGCTCTGCGTTGCCGGCCATCTCAGATACCCTTTTCATCGATGCCACGACCGAGCCGGATTACGCTGGCCTACCGGTCATCGTCCTCGACGGCACGGCTGGCGGTGTCAGCGATGATGGTCTCGTCATCGACGCAGACGGTGTCCGCGTCAAGGGGTTCGCGATTGGCGGTTTCGCCGACATTGGAGAGAGTGGCATCGTCGTCAACGCCGACAACGTTCGCATCGAGGCTAACCACATCGGTGTTGACGGCGCTGGCACTGGGACTTTCGGCAACGACGTTGGTGTCACGATTTCGGCCACGGCAGACGGCACACTCGTCGACGGGAATGTCATCTCAGCCAACACTGACGATGGGATTGCCATCTTCGGCACGAATACCGTGGTCACGGACAACGTCATCGGCCTTGACCTCAACGGTTCTTCTGCGCTTCCCAACGGCGGTGACGGGATCCAAATATCCGCTGGCAGTAGCGGCGGGCGCGTCGGTGGGGCAGACATCGCCGAGCGCAACATCATCTCGGCGAACGGCGGCAACGGCATTCTGATCACCGGCGCGGGTGCTGACAGCAATCTGCTCCAGGGGAACTACATCGGCCTGGCAGCCGACGGCGCGGGCGAGCGCGGCAATTCGCTGGACGGAGTGAGGATCGAAGCCGGCGCACAGAGCAACCAGATCGGCGGCAGCGTCAGCGAACGCAATGTGATCTCCGCCAATGATGGCGACGGCATAGAGATATCAGGCATCGGCACAAGCTCGAACGTCATCCAGGCCAACTTCATTGGGTTGGCTGCGGACGGCGACATCGTGCGCGGCAACGGCGGCGACGGAGTCCACCTCTCCCTAGGTGCTTCAAGCAATGTCATCGGAAGTTTGGGCGCTGCGGGGAACGTCATTTCGGGTAACGACGTCCACGGCGTCCAGTTCGAAGGTGTGGGGACGAGCGGCAATTCAATCGTCAACAATCTCATCGGCACGGATGTGACTGGTCTTCTCGATCGAGGCAACCTCTTTGTCGGCGTGCGGATTGCCAACAGCGCCTCGGGGAACAGCGTCGGTACCGGAGTCGCTGGAGCGGGCAACTTGATCTCTGGCAATGACTCAACAGGAATCGAGATCACCAACGCTGATTTCAACACTGTGCGTGGAAACCTGGTCGGCCTCGACGTGACAGGAACCGCGGCTCTTGGCAATGCGGACGGAGTCGCTATCTCCAACGGTGCGAACAACAATACGATCGGTGGTACGACTTCCGACCAACGGAACGTCGTGTCCGGCAATGGCTCAACGGGGATCGCCGTCACCACCGTTGGATCTGACGACAACATCATCCGAGGCAACTACGTCGGTACGGACTCCTTAGGATCCGCAGCGATCTCGAACTCAACCGGGGTCACAATCTCCGGCGCGGCCGGTACGCAAGTCATCGAGAACTTGATCTCGGGGAACTCGAGCAATGGACTCATGGTCTCTGGCTCTGCAGATGGCACCGTCATTCAGGGCAATCTCGTTGGGCTGTCGGCGGATGGCTTGTCAGCGCTCGGCAACGGCTTTTCCGGCATCGTCCTGATCACTTCGAGCAATTCGATCGTCGGCGGTGCGACAGTGGGTGAGCGGAACGTGATTTCCTCTAACAGCTTCGCTGGCATGGAGATCACGGCGTCTTCAGGAAATGTCATTCGTGGCAACTACATCGGAGTCGACATCAACGGTAGCGGAGATTTCGGTAACGGCCACGGCATCCGGATGAGCGCCTCCAACAATACGATCGGCGGCACCGGAGCAAACGATGGCAACGTCATTGCGAACAACCTGAACGCCGTGCAGATCTTGTCGGGGACGGGGAATCAGATTCTCGGCAATTCATTCTTCGCCAATAGTAGTCTCGGGATTGATCTCGACGCGAATGGCACCGTCGACGCCAACGACGTTGGCGACGGTGACGCGGGGGCAAACAATCTTCAGAATCACCCAGTGCTGACGAACGCAGGCACGACCGGCACGACGATTCGGATCCATGGCAGCCTCGACACAAGCGCGTCCACGACGCTACGAGTGGAGTTCTTTTCGAACGCTGTGACCGACGGCAGTGGCCACGGCGAAGGCGAAACCTACCTTGGATTCGCGAACGTGACGACGGACGCGACCGGAAACGCGAGCTTCAGTGTGTCGTTGACCGCTAGCGTGGCGGCCGGAGACTTCATCTCGGCCACTGCGACCAACTTGACGACGAGCGATACTTCGGAGTTCGCCGCCAACGTTCAGGCGGTAACTGCGGTGGTCGTCGACACCACCAGCGATGTTGCCGACGCTCCCGACCTCTCGTCGATCGCCGCGCTCATGGGCAACAAGGGGCCTGATGGATTGGTGTCGCTACGGGAGGCCATCATCGCTGCGAATGCTTCCGCGAACGGCATCTCGCCCGACGAGATTCAGTTCGACATTCCCCTGTCAGATCCTAACCATCTCTACTATCAAGACGACGGGATCGCGAATTCGCTGACGACAGTGGCAGCGACGACGCTCGACGATGCTAGTATCGTCGACTTCGACCCTGACTATCCAGGTGGGGTCGGCTACAGTTGGTGGCGCATCCAAGTGACCACCACAGAGCTACCATCTCTCAACGACCCCGTCGTTCTCGACGCAGCCACTCAAACGGGATTCAACGGCAAGCCGGTCATCGAAATTGACGGCAGCCTCCTCGTCGGTGGCGGCATGGAGGGCCTCCGAGTACTGGGCGGCGGCAGCACCGTGCGTGGGCTCGTCATCAACCAATTCTCGTCTGACGGTGTTCAACTTGGCACGGGAGACGGCAACACGATCGCCGGAAGCTACGTCGGCACGGATGTGACAGGGACGATCGATCTGGGGAATACCTTAGATGGAATTCTGATCTCCCTCAGCTCCAACAACAACGTCATCGGCGGTGTTTCGTCCGTTGACCGAAACGTCATTTCGGGAAACGACCAATACGGCGTCCGACTGATTGGTGTCACGGGTAACAACATCATCGGAAACTTCATCGGGGTTGATGTGACGGGGACCCAGGACCTCGGAAACAACCTCAACGGCATCAACGTCGCGTCGGGGTCGACAGGAAACACGATCGGTGGCACAGGAGTGGGCGCGGGCAACGTCATCTCCGGAAACGATGGGGGTGGGGTGCAGATCACCGGCGCCGGCTCCGACGGTAACAGCGTCCTCGGCAATTTGATTGGTACGGACGTCGGAGGTTCAAGCGCCATCGGAAACAGCGGCAACGGTGTTTCCATCAACGGCAATGCTGCTAGCAACACGATCGGCGGCACTGCGCCCGGCGCCGGAAACGTCATTTCGGGGAACACGTCCCGAGGCGTTCACATGAGCCAGACGAGCAACAACGTCGTCCAGGGCAACACGATCGGCCTTGACCTCAGCGGCGCCGTCATTCTCGGTAACGGATCGCAAGGGATCGAGATCACGAATTCCTCCGCCGGGAACTTGATCGGCGGTGACTCGCCAGAGGCGCGCAATGTGATCTCTGGAAACGGATCGGCGGGCGTGAGTCTGACGTCCTCCGACGGCAACACGATTCAGGGGAACTACATCGGCACCGACGCCACTGGTAGTGTGGCGATCGCCAACATCGGTGGAATTCAAATGTCGCTGAGTGACAACAACCAGATCGGCGGCGCCGCGCCGGGAGAGGGCAACGTGATCTCCGGGAACTCCGGCGCCGCGCTCTGGATTTTTAACACCTCCAGCGGCAACGTTGTCGAAGGCAACATCGTTGGTCTCAACGCGGGAGAGTCGGGTGTGCTGCCGAATACCCGCGCCATCACGATCAACGGCGGCGCGACAGGAAACACGATCGGTGGTACGACTCCCGGGGCGAGTAACGTTCTTTCGGGGAACACGTTCGAAGGGTTGATTCTGACGAATTCCGGTACCACCGGAAACGTTGTGCAGGGTAACTTCATCGGCACGGACAGCACTGGGACGGTCGCGTTTGGCAACCTCCAGGACGGAGTGTTCGTCGGCGACAATGCGGCCAGCAATACGCTTGGCGGTACTGCCCCTGGCGCGGGCAACATCATTGCGAACAACAACGGCGTAGGCGTTAGATTGGCCCCAACGGCTGGCGCGGGGAACGAGATCTCGGGGAACTCGATCTACGCGAACGGTCAGCTCGGCATAGACTTGTCGGGCGACGGGATCGTGACGCCGAATGACACGGGTGATGGGGATAGCGGTGCCAACAATCTACAGAATTTTCCAGTGCTTACGGGTGTTGGTACAACCGGCACCACGGTACTTGTCCGCGGTACGCTCAACACGACCGCGTCGACGGCGGTTCGCGTCGAATTCTTCTCGACCGCCGCTGTAGACGCTTCAGGCCATGGCGAGGGCGAGGTCTACCTCGGCTTTGCGAACGTTGTAACGGATGTAAGTGGCAACGCCAGCTTTGAGGCGACCGTGAGTGCCGCGGTCGCAGCAGGAGAATTCGTTTCCGCGACAGCGACGGACTCAGGTACGAGCGACACATCTGAGTTTTCGATGAGCGTCCAAGCAGTGAGCATCGTTGTCGTGGATACCGCCAGCGACGTCGTCAACGCGCCCGACCTGTCTTCGATCGCGGCACTTGCGGCAAACCGTGGAGCCGACGGGCTCATCTCGCTGCGTGAGGCGATCATCGCTGCGAACAACACAGCCAATACAGGTGGGCCGGATGAAATTCACTTCGATATCTCTGGTGTCGGACCTCACACCATCACGCTTGCCTCGGCGCTCCCAGACATAACAGACGCGGTTGTGATCGACGGGACGACTGAACCAGACTTCTCCGGTTCACCTGTCATTGAGCTGGATGGAGCTTCGGCCGGCGCGGTCGACGGCCTGCGACTCACGGCAGGGAGCGACGGCAGCACGGTCCGTGGGCTCGTGATCAATCGATTCGGCGACGACGGGATTGAGATCACAAGTTCCGATGGCAACTCGATCGTGGGCAACTACATCGGCACCGACGTCACCGGAGCTGTCGATCTTGGCAACGCGACGGACGGCGTCAGAGTGAGCGATGGGGCAAACAATATCATTGGCGGTGTTCTAGCGACGGACCGCAATGTCATCTCAGGAAACGACGATGATGGTGTGCAGATCACAGGCGCGTCCGCGACGAGCAACACCGTTTTGGGGAACTACATCGGCGTCAGCGCAGCAGGCTCGGCGTCCGTGGGCAATGGCGCGAACGGTGTTGCCCTGTTCACCGACGGCAACACGCTCCGCGACAACGTGATTTCAGGGAACACACAGAATGGCATTAGTCTGAGCGGGGCCTCGAACAACTCCATTCTCGGCAATCGCATTGGTACGGACGCAGCTGGCACAAGTGCTTTAGGCAACGGTCAAGACGGAATCAATCTGCGCAGCGGGTCTGCGAACAACGCGATTGGAGGCTCCGGGGTCGGCGAGAGTAATTTGATCTCAGGCAACCTGAACCAGGGCGTCAATCTCTCGGACGCAGGCACGACGGGGAACACGCTTCTCGGCAATCTCATCGGTACCGACGTCACCGGATCGTCTGCTGTTTCGAACCAGGGCGAGGGTGTGTTTCTCTCCACGGGCGCTGACGGCAACACCATTGGTGGCAGCGCACCGGGCGAAGGCAATGTGATCTCCGGCAACGTGCAAACAGGACTGGCCATGGCCACGGCCAACAACGTCGTGTACGGCAACTACATCGGAACGAATGCTAGCGGAACAGGAGCCGTGGCCAACGACCTGGGGATCCGGCTGACGGGCAGTTCGTCGTCGAACACGATCGGCGGAGCTGGGGCTTTGGGGAACGTCATCTCCGGCAACACCCGATGGGGAATCGATGTCGTGGTCGGGAGCACGAGCAGCGACATCTTCGGCAACTTGATCGGCACCGACGCCACCGGGACGTCGCCAGTGGCGAATGGCAGCGACGGTATTCGCGTTGAGGGGACCGGGGTAGCCATCGGCAGCACCGCTGCCGGTGAAGGGAACGTGATCGCCTTCAACGGCGAGAACGGGATCGAGGTTCGCGGCGCGGCCTCTGGAGTGAGCATCCTTGGGAATGCCATCCACTCGAACGTTGGCCTTGGAGTCGATCTGGTCGGCGGTAGCGAAGACGGGTTCGGAGTGACTGCGAACGACGCCGGCGACGGGGACGTCGGAGCGAATGGACTGCAGAATGTTCCGGTGATCGCGACCGCTTTCACCGATGGCGTAGGAACGTTGTCAATCTCGGGAACGCTTGAAAGTACCGCTTCCAGGGCCTTTCGGATTGAATTGTTCGCCAACGCATCAGTTGACGGCAGTGGCAGCGGCGAAGGAGAGCGCTACCTCGGGTCTCTCACCGTCACGACGGATGGCGCCGGCAGCGGAAGTTTTGGCCTCTCGCTCAGCGCGACGGTAGCCGCAGGAGAATTCGTCAGTGCGACAGCGACGGATCTCACGACGTCATCGACGTCGGAGTTTGCTGTCAGTCTCGTGGCGATGACAGGATCCATCGTGATCGTAGACACCACAGACGATCTGGTCAACGGTGATACCTCCAGCATTGCGAATCTTGCGGCGACGAAGGGGGATGGTTTGATCTCACTGCGTGAGGCGATCATAGCGGCGAACAACACGGCTAACGGAGCTACACCTGACGAGATCCACTTCAACATCCCTGGAGCCGCGCTGCACACGATCACGGTCAGTTCCGCTCTGCCGGCGATCACCGACGCAGTTGTCATTGACGGCCGAACCCAGGAGTCGTTCTCAGGCGATAACAATCCAGCGGTCGTGGAAGTCACGACGGGCCCCGAAGTTGTGGTCGACTATACGGAGACTGTTGCAGGGCCTGGCTTCGACGTCGTAGCAGATGACGTGTCGATCTACTCCATCGGCATCAATGGCGTTGCCACGGCGGCACCGACGGGCCACGGAATTGTCGTCACGGGTGACAACGCGCTCATCGACGGAGTGACGGTCACCCGAAGCGGGGAAGTGGGAATCGTCTTCGACAGCACCAGTGGTGGACAAGTCAGCAACAGCGTTTTGAGAGACAATGGAGCTGTCGCGACGATAGGTGACGGTGTCACGCTCCTCAACGGCGCTATTGGCCTCTTGATCTCTGGAAACGAAGTCATCGGTAACAGCGGCTTCGGTATCGATTTCGCGTCTGGTGCGCTCTCGAACATCATCGTCGAAAACAACGTCATCAAGGGCAACGGCTTTGGTGATGCAGATCAGACCGCCGGGATCGGAATCCGCGCCGGAATCGATTCGGTAGTTCGTGACAATGAGGTTTCTGGGAACTCGGGTGATGGAATCGTCGTCCTCACAGGAGCGTCTGGACACACGTTCCTGCGAAACCAGATTTTTGGCAACGGCGACCTGGGAATCGATCTGAGCGCAAATGCAACGATGACTGGTGATTTCGTCACCGCGAACGACGGGGGCGACGCAGACTTGGGTGGCAACGACCTGCAGAACTTTCCGGTGTTGACGCTTGCCGAAGTGCTGGGGAGTGATCTTCACGTCGTTGGGACGCTCAGCACCAAGGTCGCTGCAGAGTACCGCATCGACTTTTTCAACAGCCCCTTGGGCACCGAGGACGCCAGCGGCCACGGAGAGGGGAGTGTCTACCTTGGCACTGTGAGTGTCACGACGGATGGATCCGGCGATGCGACGATTGACACGACGCTATTCGGAGTCGGAGTCCCTGCTGCCGACCGAATCTCAGCCACCGCGACGGAGATCACGGATGCAGGTCAGGTTGGTGTCGACGACGGATTGGCGTACGGATCGACATCTGAATTCTCGTTAAACGTGATCGCCGCACTTCCAGTGTCCAACAGCCTCGCCGTCGCGGTGGCAGACTCTCTCAACACTGACGAGGACACTCCGCTCGTCTTCGATCCAACGACCAATGACACGGACGCAGATGGAGATGCGATCTCGGTCGTTGACTTCACACAGCCGGCGAACGGTTCGGTGATCGATAACGGCGATGGAACGTTGACCTACACTCCAGACCCGGGTTTCTTGGGTGCAGATAGCTTCGATTACGTCGTCGCGGACGCGGGTGCTGGGGTGCAGAACTACTGGGGATTCGACGGCAACGCGGTGGATGCGATCGGCGGTGCGGACGGCACGCTCAATGGCACGAGCACCGTCGCGGGTGACTTCGGGAGTGCGCTCGGCTTCGATGAAGTCAGCGGCGAATACGTAGAACTTCCGGACATCTCGTACAACAGTGAGTTCACGCTCTCGCTCGAGTTCAAAGTCGACGAAATCAACGGTGGCCTATTTCAGTACCTCTACAGCCATGGCGATATCAACGATTTCAATAGTCTTAACGTCTTCATCGTCGAGGACGCACACGCGACATCTCCGGGAATGCTGCGGACGGTGGTCCGGGATGGTAACGATACTCTGGACAATTTTGCTCTCGAGGTCGATATCAACGCGCTCGTTGGCGACGGCCAGTGGCACACTTACACACTGACCGTTGGTGCGACCGGAGCGCGTGTGTACGTTGACGGCACGTTCGCTTCCAGCGACTCTCGAGGCTCAGACGGTGTGGACCCGGCGGGCAACGCTTATGTCGGTGTGCGCCAGGATTTCGACCCGGACCGACGTTTCGGCGGCTTTCTCGATTCACTCCAGATCTTCAGCACGGAGCTTGGCAGCACGCAGGTCGCTGACCTAACGTCGAATCAGACTCGTACCACGGTGAATCTAACGGTAGCTTCAGTCAACGATGCTCCGGTAGGCACGGCGAACACGGTGGCGACACTGGAGGACACGGACTACGTGTTCACGACCGGCGACTTTGGCTTCAGTGACCCGAACGACAGCCCGGCGGACGCGCTCCTCAACGTGATCGCAACGACAACGATGTCGGTGGGAACGCTTTACGTCGACGCGGATCTCGACGGTGTTGTGGATGCGGGTGAAACGGTGGCGGCTTCGGACTCCATCAGTGCCGTGGACATTGCTGCTGGTCGTCTCAAATTTCAGCCGGTGGCTGATGCCCACGGCACGGGCTACGACTCCTTCACGTTCCAGGTGCAGGATGATGGTGGTACGCTCAACGGCGGCGTGGACACCGATCCGACGCCGCGGACCATGACGATCGACGTGACGAGCGTTAACGACGCGCCGGTGGGCACCGCGAACACCGTGACGACACTGGAAGACACAGACTACGTGTTCACGGCGGGCGATTTCGGTTTCACTGACCCGAACGACAGCCCGTCGAACGCACTTCTCAATGTGATCGCCACGACGACGACGTCAACGGGCACGCTCTATGTTGACGCGGATCTTGACGGCGTGGTGGACGCGGGTGAAGCGGTGGTTGCCCTGAACTCGATCAGTGCGGCCGACATCGCAGCTGGCCGCCTGAAGTTCCAGCCGGTGGCTGATGCCCATGGCACGGGCTACGACTCGTTTACGTTCCAAGTGCAGGATGACGGCGGCACGCTCAACAGCGGCATGGACACCGATCCGACGCCGCGGACGATGACCATCGACGTCACCAGCGTCAACGACGCACCCGTCGGCACAGCGAACACGGTGACGACGCTGGAGGACACGGACTATGTGTTCGCTGCGGGCGACTTCGGTTTCACTGATCCGAACGACAGCCCAGCGAACGCGCTGCTCAACGTGATTGCCGCGACGACGACGACGGCTGGCACGCTCTATGTAGACGCAGATCTCGATGGCGTAGTCGACGTCGGCGAAGCAGTCGTTGCGCTCGATGCGATCAGTGCGACCGACATCGCCGCTGGCCGCCTGAAGTTCCAGCCGGTGGCGGATGCCCACGGCACGGGCTACGACTCGTTCACGTTCCAAGTGCAGGATGATGGTGGTGCGCTCAACGGTGGCGTCGACACGGACACCACCGCGCGGACGATGGCAATCGATGTGACGAGCGTCAATGATGCACCTGTTGGTTCGAACAATACCGTGACCACAAACGAAGACACCGACTACGTCTTCGTCGCCGGAGATTTTGGCTTCACGGACCCGAACGACAGCCCTTCGAACACGCTTCTGAACGTGGTGGTGGCAACAGCACCGTCAGCTGGCACGCTCTATGTCGACGCCGACGCTGATGGCACCGTCGACGCTGGCGAGGCTGTCGCAGCGCTCGATTCGATTGGCAGTGCTGACATCGCGGCAGGGAACCTGAAGTTCCAGCCCGTGGCGGATGCAAGTGGGACGCCGTACACGACGTTTACTTTCCAGGTTCAGGATGATGGCGGCACGCTGAACAGCGGCGTCGACACTGATCCGACGCCACGGACGATGACGATTGACGTGACAGCCGTTAACGACGACCCCACCAACGTTGGATCACTACCAACCGATTTGACCGTGATCGAGGACGTTGCTAGCTTCATCGACCTGTCTGCCATCGATCTCAGTGACGTCGACTCTGGCAATCAGTTGGTCACTTTGACGTTGCGTACGAGTACTGGTGGGAATCTTGTGTCGTCTTCCGATGTCGACGTCACCGTGTTCGGAAGTGGTACCGGGATTTTGTCGCTGATCGGGTCGGTCGCCGACCTCAATTCGTTCATCGATTCGCCCGTACGGATTCTATACCAGCATGGGACGATCCACACCGCCGGCGACAACGCCGACGCTATCCAAATAGAAATCAGTGACGGCGGGCACACCGGAAGCGGCGGTGGCGGAACAGTGATCCTCGGCAGCGTCAACGTGGACATCACCGCGGTGAACGATGCGCCCGCGGGCACAGCGAATACGGTCACAACTCTCGAGGGCGCGGACTACGTTTTTGGGGCGGGTGACTTTGGCTTCAGTGATCCGAACGACAGTCCGGCGAACGCGCTACTGAACGTGATCGCAAGCACGACTACCTCGACGGGAACGCTCTACGTCGACGCTGACCTCGACGGCGTGGTCGACGCAGGTGAAGCTGTCGCTGCGCTTGACGCGATCAGCGTCGCCGACATCGCTGCCGGTCGTCTGAAGTTCCAGCCCGCGGTGGATGCCCATGGAGCGGGCTACGACTCGTTCACGTTCCAGGTCCAGGACGACGGCGGCACTTTGAATGGCGGCGTCGACACCGATCCGACGCCGCGGACGATGACCATCGATGTGACGAGCGTCAATGACGCGCCCGTAGGCACGGCGAACACGGTGACGACACTTGAAGACACGGACTACGTGTTCATCGCGGGCGATTTCGGGTTCACGGACCCGAACGACAGCCCGGCGAACGCACTCTTGAACGTGATCGCCACGACGACGACGTCGGTCGGCACGCTGTATGTCGATGCCGACCTCGACGGTGTCGTGGACGGCGGTGAAGCAGTGACGGCCTTGGACTCGATCAGTGTGGCCGACATCGCCGCGGGTCGTCTGAAGTTCCGGCCGGTGCCAGGCGCTACGGGCGTGGGTTACGACTCGTTCACGTTTCAGGTCCAGGACGATGGCGGTACGCTCAACAGCGGCGCTGATACAGACACCACCGCGCGGGTGATGACCATCGACGTGACGAGCGTCAATGACGCACCGGTCGGCACGGCGAACACGGTGACGACGCTAGAAGACACGGACTACGTGTTCATCGCGGGCGATTTCGGGTTCACGGACCCGAACGACAGCCCGGCGAACGCACTCTTGAACGTGATCGCCACGACGACGACGTCGGTCGGCACGCTGTATGTCGATGCCGACCTCGACGGTGTCGTAGACGCTGGAGAGGCTGTGGTGGCGCTCGACGCCATCAGCGCCGGCGACATCGCCGCGGGACGCCTGAAGTTCCAGCCGGCAGCGAACGCTCACAGCACGACCTACGACTCGTTCACATTCCAGGTTCAGGACGACGGCGGCACTTTGAACAGCGGCGTCGACACCGATCCGACGCCTCGGACGATGACGATCGACGTCACCAGCGTCAACGATGCACCGGTGGGCACAGCGAACACGGTGACGACGCTAGAGGACACAGACTATGTGTTCACTACAGGCGACTTCGGCTTCACCGACCCGAACGACAGCCCGGCCAACGCGCTCCTCAATGTGATCGCGACGACAACGACGTCAACAGGCACGCTATATGTCGACGTGGATCTCGATGGCGTAGTCGACGTCGGCGAAGTAGTCGCGTCGCTCGATGCGATCAGCGCCGCCGACATCGCGGCTGGCCGCCTGAAGTTCCAGCCTGTGGCGGATGCCCACGGCACAGGCTACGACTCGTTCACGTTCCAAGTTCAAGACGATGGCGGCACGCTCAACAGCGGCGCTGATACAGACACCACCGCGCGGGTGATGACCATCGATGTGACGAGTGTCAACGACGCGCCCGTCGGCACGGCGAACACGGTGACGACACTTGAAGACACGGACTACGTGTTCACCGCGGGCGATTTCGGGTTCACGGACCCGAACGACAGCCCGGCCAACTCGCTCCTCAATGTGATCGCCACGACGACGACGTCAACGGGCACACTGTATGTTGACGCTGACCTCGACGGCGTGGTCGACGCCGGCGAAGCAGTCTCGGCGCTCGACGCGATCAGCGCCGCCGACATCGCCGCTCGCCGCCTAAAGTTCCAGCCGGTGCCAGGTGCGACGGGCACGGGCTACGACTCGTTCACGTTCCAGGTTCAGGACGACGGCGGCACTTTGAATGGCGGCGTTGATACCGATCCGACGCCGCGGACCATGACGATCGATGTCACCAGCGTCAACGATGCACCGGTGGGCACAGCGAACACCGTGACGACACTTGAGGACACGGACTACGTGTTCACCGCGGGCGATTTCGGTTTCACCGATCCGAACGATAGTCCAGCCAACGCACTCTTGAACGTGATCGCCACGACGACGACATCGGTCGGCACGCTATATGTCGACGTGGATCTCGATGGCGTAGTCGACGTCGGCGAAGCAGTCGCGTCGCTCGATGCGATCAGTGCGGCGGACATCGCCGCCGGTCGCCTGAAGTTCCAGCCGGTACCAGGTGCGACGGGCACGGGCTACGACTCGTTCACGTTCCAGGTTCAGGACGACGGCGGCACGCTGAACAGCGGCGTCGACACCGATCCGACGCCTCGGACGATGACGCTCGACGTCACCAGCGTCAACGACGCACCGGTGGGCACGGCGAACACGGTGACGACGCTAGAGGACACAGACTACGTGTTCACGGCTGGTGATTTCGGCTTCACCGACCCCAGCGACAGCCCCGCCAACGCGCTCCTCAATGTGATCGCGACGACAACGACGTCGGTCGGCATGCTGTATGTCGATGCCGACCTCGACGGTGTGGTCGACGCTGGGGAAGCCGTCGCGGCACTCGACGCGATCAGCGCGGCCGACATCGCCGCAGGTCGCCTGAAGTTCCAGCCGGTGGCGGATGCCCATGGCGCGGGTTACGACTCCTTTACGTTCCAAGTGCAAGACGATGGCGGCACGCTCAACAGCGGTGCTGATACTGACACCACCGCGCGGGTGATGACCATCGACGTGACGAGTGTCAACGACGCGCCCGTCGGCACGGCGAACACGGTGACGACGCTAGAGGACACAGACTATGTGTTCACTACAGGCGACTTCGGCTTCACCGACCCCAGCGACAGCCCCGCCAACGCGCTCCTCAATGTGATCGCGACGACAACGACGTCAACGGGCACGCTCTATGTCGACACGGACCTCGATGGCGTCGTCGACGTTGGGGAAGCCGTCGCGGCGCTCGACGCGATCAGCGCCGCCGACATCGCAGCTGGCCGCCTGAAGTTCCAGCCGGTGCCAGGCGCTACGGGCACGGGCTACGACTCGTTCACGTTCCAGGTTCAGGACGACGGCGGCACTTTGAACAGCGGCGTCGACACCGATCCGACGCCTCGGACCATGACCATCGATGTGACGAGCGTCAACGACGCGCCCGTCGGCACGGCGAACACGGTGACGACACTTGAAGACACGGACTACGTGTTCACCGCGGGCGATTTCGGTTTCACCGATCCGAACGACAGTCCAGCCAACGCGCTCCTCAATGTAATCGCCACGACGACGTCGTCAACAGGTACGCTCTATGTGGACGCCGACCTCGATGGCGTCGTCGACGCTGGGGAAGCCGTCGCCGCACTCGACGCGATCAGCGCCGCCGACATCGCGGCTGGCCGCCTGAAGTTCCAGCCTGTGGCGGATGCCCACGGCACAGGCTACGACTCGTTCACGTTCCTAGTTCAAGACGATGGCGGCACGCTCAACAGCGGCGCTGATACAGACACCACCGCGCGGGTGATGACCATCGATGTGACGAGTGTCAACGACGCGCCCGTCGGCACGGCGAACACGGTGACGATACTTGAAGACACGGACTACGTGTTCACCGCGGGCGATTTCGGCTTCACGGACCCGAACGACAGCCCGGCGAACGCACTTCTGAACGTGATCGCCACGACGACGACGTCAACGGGCACGCTGTATGTTGACGCGGACCTCGACGGCGTCGTCGATGCCGGCGAGGCAGTCGCTGCGCTCGACGCGATCAGCGCCGCCGACATCGCCGCGGGTCGTCTGAAGTTCCGGCCTGTGGCGGATGCCCATGGCGCGGGCTACGACTCGTTCACGTTCCAGGTTCAGGATGACGGCGGCACGCTGAACAGCGGCGTCGACACCGATCCGACGCCGCGGAGCATGACGATCGATGTGACGAGTGTTAACGACGCGCCCGTAGGCACGGCGAACACGGTGACGACACTTGAAGACACGGACTACGTGTTCACCGCGGGCGATTTCGGTTTCACCGATCCGAACGACAGTCCAGCCAACGCGCTCCTCAATGTAATCGCCACGACGACGTCGTCAACAGGTACGCTCTATGTGGACGCCGACCTCGATGGCGTCGTCGACGCTGGGGAAGCCGTCGCCGCACTCGACGCGATCAGCGCCGCCGACATCGCGGCTGGCCGCCTGAAGTTCCAGCCTGTGGCGGATGCCCACGGCACAGGCTACGACTCGTTCACGTTCCAAGTTCAAGACGATGGCGGCACGCTCAACAGCGGCGCTGATACAGACACCACCGCGCGGGTGATGACCATCGATGTGACGAGTGTCAACGACGCGCCCGTCGGCACGGCGAACACGGTGACGATACTTGAAGACACGGACTACGTGTTCACCGCGGGCGATTTCGGCTTCACGGACCCGAACGACAGCCCGGCGAACGCACTTCTGAACGTGATCGCCACGACGACGACGTCAACGGGCACGCTGTATGTTGACGCGGACCTCGACGGCGTCGTCGATGCCGGCGAGGCAGTCGCTGCGCTCGACGCGATCAGCGCCGCCGACATCGCCGCGGGTCGTCTGAAGTTCCGGCCTGTGGCGGATGCCCATGGCGCGGGCTACGACTCGTTCACGTTCCAGGTTCAGGATGACGGCGGCACGCTGAACAGCGGCGTCGACACCGATCCGACGCCGCGGAGCATGACGATCGATGTGACGAGTGTTAACGACGCGCCCGTAGGCACGGCGAACACGGTGACGACACTTGAAGACACGGACTACGTGTTCACCGCGGGCGATTTCGGCTTCACCGATCCGAACGACAGTCCAGCCAACGCGCTCCTCAATATAGTCGCCACGACGACGCCATCGGTCGGCACGCTTTACGTCGACGCTGACCTCGACGGCGTGGTCGACGCTGGGGAAGCAGTCTCGGCACTCGACGCGATCAGCGCCGCCGACATCGCCGCTGGCCAGCTGAAGTTCCAGCCAGCGCCGAACGCTCACGGTACGGGCTACGACTCGTTCACATTCCAGGTTCAGGACGATGGCGGCACGCTGAACAGCGGCGTGGATACGGACACCACGGCGCGCGTGATGACGATCGACGCCACCAGCGTCAACGACGCACCGGTGGGCACAGCGAACACGGTGACGACGCTAGAGGACACAGACTACGTGTTCACGGCTGGTGATTTCGGCTTCACCGACCCCAGCGACAGCCCGGCGAACGCGCTCCTCAATGTGATCGCCACGACGACAACGTCGACTGGCTCGCTCTACGTCGATGCCGACCTCGATGGTGTCGTAGACGCTGGAGAGGCTGTGGTGGCGCTCGACGCCATCAGCGCCGGCGACATCGCCGCGGGACGCCTGAAGTTCCGGCCGGTGGCGGATGCCCACGGCGCGGGCTACGAGTCGTTCACGTTCCAAGTGCAAGACGACGGCGGCACGCTGAACAGCGGCGTCGACACCGATCCGACGCCTCGGACGATGACGATCGACGTTACCAGCGTCAACGATGCACCGGTGGGCACAGCGAACACGGTGACGACGCTAGAGGACACAGACTATGTGTTCACTACAGGCGACTTCGGCTTCACCGACCCCAGCGACAGCCCGGCCAACGCGCTCCTCAATGTGATCGCGACGACAACGACGTCAACAGGCACGCTCTATGTAGACACAGACCTCGACGGCGTGGTGGACGCCGGCGAGGCGGCCTCGGCGCTCGATGCGATCAGCGCCGCTGACATCGCCGCGGGACGCCTGAAGTTTAAGCCCGTGGCTGATGCCCACGGCACAGGCTACGACTCGTTCACGTTCCAAGTTCAAGACGATGGCGGCACGCTCAACAGCGGCACCGATACGGACACCGCCGCACGCATGATGACGATCGACGTGACCAGCGTCAACGACGTGCCCGTTGCTTCATCTTTCACCGTCACTCTCGATGTGGCGAGCAGTGTCAATGGCACCGTGGTCGGAATCGTGCCGGCCAGTGACCCTGACATGGGCGACGTCCTAACGTTCTCTTTCGTGTCCGGCAATACCGGTAACGCATTCGCGATCGATCCGAACAGCGGCGTGGTAAGTGTCAACGACAGCACCGCTCTCGACCCAGTCGCCCTACCGACCTACAACCTGGTGGTGCTTGTAGAAGACTCGGGCGTGCCTACGCTTTCGACAGCGGCCGTCGTCACGGTGCAATTGAGTGGCTCGACGTTCGTGCCAGACGCCGGTCCTCCGGATAGTGATCCGTTTGACGATCCCGAGCCGCCGCCACCCGGCGAAGAACCCGAATCGACCGCGCCAGAGACTCCCGACGATACGGGGTCCGACAGCGACGGAACCGATGATAGCGACGGCTCCGGCGGCGACGTCGACGTCGACGCCCCCTCGCCCAACGAATCGCCGGATCTTCCTCAGCCGCCGAGTGAGGACAGCCCAGGGCCTGTAGCGCCCAACCAAAGTCCCACTCCCGGGCAGCCTCGCCCAACGGATCCTCGTCCGCGCATCGTCCCTGCGATCGACCCGATAGCACCGATTGATCCCGTCGAAGTGGTCTACACCACGAGCGACATCGACGTCCACGTGCCAGATGTGGAACTCGAAGACGAGCTAGCCACCGAGGTGCGTATCGTCGAGAGACTCTCTCCTATGAGCGCCGCGTTTTGGGAAGCTTTGGATGTTATGGGAAATGAGATCGACGCGAGCGAGTCGGACGATGACGATGGTCAAAGCTTCTTTTCAACCTCGCTCCAAGTAACGTCGCTGGTCTTGAGCGTTGGGTTCGTCACTTGGCTGCTTCGGGCCGGGTCCTTGCTGACGAGCTTCCTGTCGACGGTGCCGATCTGGGTGTGGTTCGATCCCATGCCGATCCTCGCGTTATCGGCGCATGAAAAGACGAAGCGCGAACGGGAGGTACGCCGAGAAGAAGAAGAGGAAGGTGAACAGTTGGGAGACTTGCTTGGATGAGAGGCAAAACCGCCAGAGATCGCGACTTACCGCCTGACGGGAAGATCGCCACCGTCTCGTCCTCCCGCGTCAGACCCTCGGGTCGGGAGTGCGGATGAGACTGAGTCGCCTGTCACCCTCGGTCGGAATCAGTTTAGGTTTGGCGCTGCTGACTGTCAGCGTCCTCGTGATCGCCGAATGGATCGGGTTGATGCCGGATCCGAATCGGTCGGCCATGGACGCACGCAAGCGGTTTTGTGAGTCGTTGGCCGTTCAAGTCTCGATGGCGGCAGGCCGTAGCGACTATGAGGCCGTGCGCCAAACGATCGTCGCAGTAACGAGCCGAAACTCGGACATCCGATCGGTGGGCCTGAGAAGCCTCGATGGAGAGCTCCTCATCAACACCGAGAACCACGCAGAGTACTGGGGGCGACAGGCGGGGGAGTATTCGACCCCGACGCACGCAAAAGTTCCAATTTTTAATGCGGGCAGTCGGTGGGGAACACTGGAACTTCGTTTCGAGAAGTTCCGCCGAGGCGTTTTCGGGACCGGCGTGAGTCACTTTATCGCGACGGCACTTTTCGTCGGTGTGATGGGTTTTTTTCTCTTCCTCACCTTCATCAAACGCACTCTCCGTCAGTTGGATCCATCAAGCGTCGTGCCGAAGCGCGTCAAACGTACGTTGGATGCGCTTGCCGAAGGTGTCGTCCTGATCGACGCTAAAGGACAGATCGTTCTTGCTAATCTGGCGTTTGCGCAAAAAGTTGGACGACCTTCTTCGTCGTTGATGGGGGAGCGGCTGTCGAAGCTCCCTTGGGTCAACGCACGGGATGCACGTGAAGAAGCCAATTTTCCGTGGTTAGACACGATCAAAGAAGGGCGCGGCATCGTCGGTGTGCCGCTGTTCTTGTCGACGCCAGCCGCCGGAACACGAACGCTGGTGATCAACAGCTCGGTGATTCAATCACCGGACGGTAGAGTTCGCGGCGCGTTGGTAACTTTCGATGACGTGACAAATATAGAGGAGAAGAACGATCAACTGCAGCAGATGGTACTGATGCTCAAGCGATCGCGTGACGATGTGGACCGCAAGAACAAGGAGCTTCGCTATCTCGCGACGCGAGATCCATTAACTGGGTGCCTGAATCGACGTTCTTTCTTTGAGATCTTTGAAACAGAGCTGTTGATCGCTCAGAATTCGGGTGCTCCTCTTTCATGCATTATGCTAGACATCGATCGATTCAAGAGTATCAACGACACGCACGGTCACGCGATGGGAGACAAGGTGATCCAACGTGTCTCTGACATCGTGCAAGAAGTTGTCAATGACAGTGACGCGGTGTGCCGCTATGGAGGAGAGGAGTTTTGCGTCGCGCTGCGCGATGTCAACGAGTCAGGTGCAGCTGAGGTGGCTGAGGAGATTCGTCGGCGAGTGGCGTCTTGCAACGAGTTCGGATTCACCGTGACTTCGAGTTTTGGGGTCGCTCAGAGACAACACGAACTCAGGGATCTCGCAGTCCTCATCGATCGCGCCGATCGAGCACTCTACGCCGCGAAGAACGGGGGACGAAATCGCGTTGTCAGGTGGTCGCAACTGTCGGTGAGAATTGAGGCGGTTGTTTCCTGACGCGCCTCGACATGTCAAAGCCGATCGTCGGCGAGTCGCTCTGACAGATCCGCGCAGATGCGTACAAGCTCGAGGACTCGGTTGTCCGGAGTTCCTGCCTCGATATCAGCGCAGACGATGTCGCAGCTCCCGAATTTGCGTGCGATCGCCTCGAAGTCTCTCCGAATTTCCTCGCTCGACTTATCCTTCACATCCATCGGGGTGTACATGATGGCGCGGCGGGTGTTAGGGAACGCGGCGGTGGCTCGATCTAGATCTGAGTCCTGGCCCATATCGACGTAAGCGACATTCGGAATTGAGGCGTAGTGATCAATGAGTCCGTCAGCGTTCCACGCGCAGTTGTGAACTCCGAGGATTCCGAACTCTTCCGACAACCTCCGGTCACATGGCAGCAAGAACTCCGCGTAGTGTTCCGGCGACACCATGTTGGCTAAACAATTGCTCACGGTGAAATGCTGGTTGTCGACGCCGCTGTCGCGTTGTCGCGCGTAGAGGCGTCGAGCTCCATCGATCATGGTTTGCGTAATGCATTCGAAGACGTTTCGAGCCCGCTCTGGCTCAGCAACCATGTCGATGAAGAGCTCTTCACCGCGGAGTCGATACGCATTGTTGATGATTCCTTGCCAATTGACGTAGCCTTCGACGTGACCCTTTTGGCGCGCGATCCACTCGACTTGCTCCATGAACTCAGCGAAGAAGGGGTTCGAGTCGAGATCAGCCGGCTGCAAGCGGCCCGCCTCCTCGTCGCTGAGGAACTTGTGTTGGCTCCAAGGCCAGTTTTCTTCCTGGTAGTCGATCGGAACGCCGTAAATCGCTGCGACGAAAGAAGCCCCGAACGTACCAGTGAGAATGTCCGCAGGATCATCTACGTCTTTGACGTTCCCAATGTTTGTACCCGGGAATCGTTCCGCGAGTACCTTGCTCATCCGACGAACCGTTTCATGGCGGTATGCCGGGTCCGTGTGCCAACGCTCTCCAAACTCGACATCCACGTGCTGGCGATACCATTTGGGCGTGAAGCCGATCTCCGGCCGCACTAATGCCTCGTCGCCGCGGTATGGTCGCCTCGTTGCCGGCGCCGCAGGCGCAATGTAGCTGACGAGTTGGTTGTAGGTTCGTTCGGACACGGGTTTCCTCGATCTCTTGTTCTCGGACTCTTCGCGCTCCCGGCGAAATGGAATCGGGCGAACTACTCGTCAAGCGACAGGAAGATCTCTCCCCCTTCAACCGTCAGCCGCGCTCCGGCGTCGAGTGCCGCCGTCTCAAGAGCATGACGAAGGATCTGTCGTACGTCCGGGCCATGTTCGATTCGCCTCATAAGACCTTCACCTTGGCGATCGCCGATCGTCAGGATAATGCTTAGGCCACGCCGTTTGCACGATACTTGTCTGCCGTCTTCGAGAGTCGTATTGATCGCCTTGATATACGCGTCGGCGTGGTTGACGCCGATCTTCGAGCCGTCTGGTTGTGCGGGCGGAATGAGTTTCTCGGCCTCCGCGTTCACAGGTCCGATGCGTACTCTCACGTCGGTTCACGCCTCTCTGTTGTATTCGTCGAGTTTGGCGCGCAGCGCTCGAATGTGCTCTGGTGTGCTCCCGCAACATGCCCCAATGACTCCCACACCTGCCGTCAGCACGGCGCCGCACGTCGACGCCATTTCTTCGGGACGCTGCTTATACACGACTCGCATGTCTTCGAGAGAGGGGGTGCCCGCGTTGGGTTGAGCCATCAGCGGTGAATCACACACATTTCGGTACCGCGCAGCAATCTTTGCGGCCCATTCCATGTCGATGCCGGTGCCGCAGTTGAGGGCGATGACATCCACTCCCAGCGCCGCCATGAACTTCGCTGCCGCTTCGGGGTCGACTCCCATCATCGTCCGGGCTTCGGAGCCGTCAAGTGTGACGTCGAACGCCACCGAGCCGATGACACAGCGCGCACCGGCGGCGCGAGCAGCTTCGATCGCGATCTCGAGCTCTTCGAGCGACGTTTGAGTCTCTATGATAATGGCGTCAACTCCGCCGGCGACAAGCGCTTCTGCCTGCTCCAGGAAAGCCGACTGGACAGCCTCCGGTTTGATCTCGCCGTACGGCTCCATGAGGCCGCCGAACGGGCCTATATCGCCGAGTACGAAACCCGGGCGTTCACCGAAAGCTTGGCGCGCAAGCTGCGCGGCAGCGCGGTTGATTTCGCTCACACGGTCGCCAAAACCGTGACGCTCAAGCATGATGCGAGAGCCACCAAAGGTGTTGGTGATCAGACAGTCAGAGCCCGCCTCAACGTACGCTTGGTGAATCGCCAGTACACGCGCCGGCGCGTCGGCGTTCCATGCTTCACCACAGCCACCGGGTTCGAGTCCACTCTGTTGAAGCTGAGTCCCCATGGCGCCGTCGCCCAAAAGTACTTTCTCGCTGAGAGCCTCGATGAAGGCGTAGGTCATGTTGCAACGTAGCCTCGAATCTCGTCGCTTCCCTGCGAGGCGGTGGACTCGACCGGAGCAGAGAGGGCGTAAAGAATCGTTTGTAGGACGATGCGCCACTTATGATCACGGTCCGTTTGTGAGCAAACACAGCCCGACGGAGTGACTTCGGGGTGCCAGTCGAGGGCAGCGCTCAATCTTTGACCTTCGAGCGGTGGGCAGGCAGACGATCCCGAGATCGAATTTGGGTCTGTCAGGTAAGCGCACATCGCTCGAAAGCCTTGAAGCTCTTCGTCGAAACTGTATGAGGCGCGCGCGACAATGTAGTCTTTATCAGCGGTGCGAACAAGGTCAACGTCGAACGGAATCGTCACAGGAACGCCGAGATTGGTGCAAGTGGTACCATGATAGAGGAATCGAGCGTGAACGCTTCCGTCAGCAGTTTTGCTCAACGTCAGATGGTCACGCGACCAGCGTGAGAGTGCTTTCTCGGGGAACGCGAATTCAGACAGAACGTCGCGCCGGTGTTTCTGCTCCAACCGTCGGGATTTGCGCGCTGCAGTCTCGGCCGGCACTGCGCTTGCGATCTCTGACACCGAGCGGGACTCGAACGGTGCTCGGCGATAGGTGCACGGCGAATGGGTGCAATCTCTGCACGGCACCCGTGTTGCGCCGCGAGCCAAGTGGCGTGGAGTGCATCCGAACAGAGCCAGGAGGGACTTCGGAGGTCGCAGCGCTCCCGACTCGAGAACTTCGATTGCGTCGGGCGCGGCGTCCTTGACAGCAGTCGATTCACGTTCCCGCAGTAGGGCGAAAAGAGTGCGTTGATCGTCGAGGCTCCAGCCGGCGTACCCGGGACTATAGTGAGACAGAACCCCATAGCCGTCTTCTTCGACGTCTTCGCACAGTTGAACTCGGACAGCCTGCACAAGCTGTTCCGCGATCGCGGAACCAACGGAGTCGAGGACGAATGCTGCATCGGGTCGACCGGCTTGCCAAAGCCCATGGACCTCGCGGCTAAGTTCGTCGCCTGCGCTGATGCCGGCAGCGACAGCCACGTCGACCCCGGCCTCGTCGAATCTTCTTGATAGGGTCTCGCTCTTGAGGATAGAGCCACAGTCGAGACGCACCTCGCCGCTCGCGATCGAGTTGATGCGGTGAGCGCTCATGCAGACCCACGGACGACCGTTCTCAGCGTACCACTGTCGCGCTGAGTGGATGAGTTCTTCGACCTCCTCACTGCATGCGTGGCCTTGCGGATAGCCGAGGAGTCGAACAATATCCGGTTTCTCAACTGCCATCGCAGAGGCCATCACGTTACGCAAATGTCGTCTGATCATCGCTTGCGAGTTAGTGCCTCTGATTATCGTGCCCCCGGCGGTCAACGAGTCCGCTATTCCTTCGCCACACTCTGCAAGCGCTGAAATTGGCAGCCTTCGACAAAATGGTCGAAAAAGTCGGAGTCCGTCTCGAGTTCAACGTGACCGATTCTACACACGAAATCCTCTAATTGCATGCGCTGCGGTACCGAAAGAAGTGCGTACGTGGCGCCTTCGATCGAAGCATTTCCTAGCTGTACGATTCTATCGTCAGGTAGATCAGGGATCAGACCGATGCGTCGAGCCGCGTCGACGGAGAGATGCCGCCCGAATCCGCCGGCGAGATAGAAGGTGTCGATTTCATCAAAGTCGATGCCGTAGTTCTTCGTTACGATGCGAAGCCCGGCCACGTTGGCGCCCTTCGCCTGCGCGAGTTCGCTGATGTCGCGTTCTTCGAGGAAGATTTTGCCTGAGTTGTCGAGATCGAATCGTGGCACGCCGTGCCCAAGGCGGCCGAGCTCCGTCATCTGTTCGGTCCGCAGCAGTTCACTCAACAGTTCTACGAGACCTGAACCGCAAATGCCGGCGGCGCGACCGTCACCGATGATCTTGAGGTGTGGTGCGTCTCCCAATGCGAGCTTGACGCCTTCGATGGCGCCGTCGAGACCAGGCATGCCACATGCGATACTGCCGCCTTCGAAAGCGGGTCCGGCGGGACAAGAAGCAGCGAGTGCCCGGTCGCGATGGCCGACGATGAGCTCACTGTTGGTGCCGATGTCCATGAGGGCGACTGTTCGTCGTTCGTTCATGAGGTCGATCGCGAGTAAGCACGCAGCGGCGTCAGCTCCGACGTGGCAGCCAACGAGCGGAAGGCCGTAGATACGCGCTTCGGCGTGCAGCGGCAACCGCAGGCGACGTGCTGCGGCCACGAGGCTCGTGGTCTGCCGTTTCCCGGCCAGAAGCTCGTGTTCGGTCAACGAACGGTAGGGGCGCTGACCAATGGAGCGAACGTCAAGACCGAAGAACAGGTCGCGCATGGTAGCGTTACCGGCGACGACCATCTCGTAGATCGTGTCTGAAGAACACGGAAACGACTCGATGGCTCGCGACATATAGCCGAGAAGTGTTCGCTGTTGCAGCCGTCCGGGATGCTCGGTGTCGAAGCAAATGCGAGCCATGACGTCGGAGCCAGCAAATCGCTGCGGGTTTTCGAACGACTGCGCCGCGGTGATCTCTCCGGTCTCGAGGTTCACTAAACGCATCACGACGGTAGTGGTTCCGAGGTCGACGGCGAGACCGTAGAGTGGTTTGTTCGACGTCCCGATTTCTCGACCATCGAGCAGGACCGTGTCAGCCCGGCGAACCACTGCGGGCTCGAGCGGAAAACGGCGGCGCGGCTGTGTCATTCCTTCGTCGATGCGCATAGCGGCTCGACGCAACGTGTGGCAACGCACCGTTCCGTTTGTCTCGACCGGGTGTGCTCGGCACGAAAGACGGAACGCGCCGCTTAGATGCTCTTCCTCACGGCAGCGAGGGTTGAGGAGATCCATGCCGGCGGTCACTTCGACAAGACACTCGCGGCATTTGCCTTGCTTTCGACACGAGGTCGGCACGTGGATTCCGACTGACTCTGCGTGATCGAAGAGCGAGCGGCCTTTCTCAGCCGGGATCGATCGAGCATTGATTTCAAGCTTCAGGGGCATAGCTCCCATTTTCATGGCGCACACTCAACGGCTGATGACTCGAGCTAACAGCCCGCCTGAAAAAGTCATTCGGCCGAAGAAACTGGTCTCTTCACGCCCAGACGGGCCGCGTCAAACTCGCCATCAGAATCGAAAGAAGAGGGCCCGAAGATTGCCTGCGTTTGCCGCGGCCGATCTGGACGCGAAGAGACCAGTTTTCGGCTCGAAGCACTTTTTCAGGCAGGCTGCTAACCGTCAACCGCTGCTGGGCGTAGCGACTTGAACAGCTCCACCGCGCTCGAAGCATCCGCCGCATACCCATCGGCGCCGATCTCGTCGGCGAACATCTGACTGACCGGCGCGCCACCAACGCACGTCTTCACTTGGTCGAGCCCAGATTCTTTGAAAGCATCTACAACAGTTTTCATGTAGACCATCGTTGTCGTGAGCAGCGCGCTCATGCCGACGATGTCTGCGTTGTGTTCCTTCACGGCGTTGACAAAGTTCTCGGCTGCCTGGTCGACCCCAAGGTTGATCACCTTAAATCCGGCGCCTTCGGCCATCATGCAGACGAGGTTTTTTCCAATGTCGTGCAAGTCTCCCTTGACGGTGCCCATGACGAGCGTACCCGCCGGTTTGACATTGTCGGATTTGGTCAAGAGCGGCCGCAACACCTCGACGCCTGCCTTCATTGCCCGCGCCGCGATTAACACCTCAGGCACATAGAGGCGGTTGTGTTTGAAGTCTTCGCCGACGACGTTCATCCCACAGATCAACCCGTCCTCGAGAATTTCCTCAACTGGGCGCCCGTCCGTAAGAGCTGTCTCGGTCATCGCTTTGACCTCCGCAGCCTTGCCGAGGTAGAGCAATTGGTTCATCAGAGCGTAGTCGGGCATTGCGCGGGTCGAAGCACAAACAGTAGCGGGTCACCAGGCTCGACGAACGGCCGGTACGAAAAAGACGATCGTACCGCCTCCGTGTGTCGACAGCACGTCGAATTCCGTCGGAACCTGAGAACCTGACTGGCTAACCTCTCAAGGACGCACAGCGCGATGTGTTCCACGCTTCGCTGCGCTGGCACGCGGGGGTGTGTCTGCTACTCTGCCACGGGCGTGCGCCACGACCCTGTCGTCAGCGGTTTAGGAATCTCTTCGCATCGCGCATTCCCTCTCGCGTCTTCTCGTACGCCGCGTCTTCTCCCGGGCGGAATCCGGTGGATTTGCTTGACAGCGCTTTGAGGATGTTCTCATCGTCTGAGAATTTGAGGGTCAGAAGCGCTTTCTTGAGCGCTGAGATGATCTCTGGGTCAAGCTGACTCCTCGCCACCACGGGCTTGGTGCGGATCGGAAAGCTGGCGATGGACCTGAGCCCCTTACTTTCGTACGTCTTGAATGTGCTTTCGGTCATTGCGCCAGCGTCGAAATCGCGAGAGAGGACCGCCTTCGCTACTTCCTCATGGTTGGCATGGTAGTCGTATGATTTCAAGTCGTCAGCGAAGATGTCATGAGTCGCCAGCAACGCCTGTGACAAATAGCGTCCGGAGGTAGAGTCGGTGTTGCCGAAGGCAAAAGCCTTCCCCTTCAAATCGGCGAGGCTTTGAATGTCGCTGTCCTCATGAACTGCGATGTACCCGCTGAACAACGCTCCTCCGTCTCGCTCTTCTATAGCTAGGATTGTGATGCCAGGGTCCTCCTCTTTGGCCAGAACGTAGGACACCGGGCCAAAACGAGCGAAATCAACGATGCCTCGTCGAAGCGCCTCTCGGCCGATGGAATAGGAGTCATACACTGCAACGTTGATACGAACCCCTAACTCCCTCTCGCAGTGTGCCAGGAGAGGATCGAACTTCTCCATTATCTTGTTTGCGCTGATGTACTCGTACATGCCGAAGGTGATCTGCTTGGACGCCGGGTCCATGGCAGGTCTCGCCGCCCTCTCGGCTCTGTATTCGGAAGGGATCGACGTCTGATGCTCACTTAAGATTTTGAGAATCTCGCCTCGCCTTGCCGCCTCAACCCATTGGTGGACGAAGGCCGCGAACGCGCCAAAGCCGAGCGTCAGAACTAAGATTAACGTCGCTGCGAGCGGGTTCCTTTGTATCCAGCGACCTGTTCGAACCGCCATCCCAACCCGGCGCGCAATTGTCGGCTCGTGCTCTCGGATCCGTCGCAGGTCTTCGGCAAACTCGAGCGCTGTCTGATAGCGGAGCTTTACATCTTTCTCGAGCGCCTTCTCAATGACACCCTGGAGGTCGCGCGAAATGCTGCGGTTGATGCGCCTCGGGTTGACGGGATCAGCGTGAAGGATTCTCTGATACGTCACGTCTCGACTTTTGACGCTAAAGGGATGCGTCAAGGTTAGGCATTCGTCATAGATTGGATGTTAGTAAGTCTCATCGTGGCGATGACTTACGACGATTCATCGACGGGGCGCTGGTTTTCGCGTAAAAAAACCCTCCACAGCTCATCGCCAAACAAGAAGTGGAGGGCAAACAATGAGCCACGATTTTATCCGGTGTGCGTCTGCGTTGAAACGGGTCCTCTCGGAAAAAAGCATCAACACGATCGCGTCCGAAGCAGTTTTCTTCGAGCGGCTGCGAAAGTTCACGCCTATTCGTGCGGTCTGGACGTTCGTGACCGCGATGGGATCGGGAACGACAAACAGTCTCGCGGCAGTCTTGAGACTGTTTACCGATCTGACGGGCGAGTCGATGTCCTACAAGCCGTTCCACGATCGCCTTTCAGTTCCCGGCTTTCCGGAGTTCATGCGTAAGACGCTGGCCTTGTTCATGAGCGAGTTGTCCGATCCCATTCGACACGGCAGATCACGGTATCTTCGGCGATTCGAAGACATCGTTGCGCAGGACGGGAGCTCGTTCGAGGTAAATGATTCACTCGTCGATTACTTCCCAGGACGATTTACGAAGATCTCCCCTGCAGCGATCGAAGTGCACTGCACGTACAGTCTCTACGACGGCCAACCGGTAGCGGTGGCTGTCGCGCCCGATAGTGAAACAGAGCGAGACTTCCTTCCTGAGCCGGAAGAGGTTGCCGGCAAACTCATCCTGGGGGACAAGGGGTACACCAGTTACGAGTATCCCGCTCGGGTGAGAGCCGCGGGCGGGGATTTCCTCGGCCGCATGAGCCACAAGGCGTTCAATCCCAAGATCCGCAAGTGCTACCGTGGTCCCTTCAAGCACCGCACAACGGAAGGGATGAAACTTCGCGATCTGAAACTTCCCAAGAGCAACGTCGATCTGCTTATCGAAGGGAAAGGCCACTGCCTTCGGCTCGTCATCTTCTATGTGAGACACAAGGACGTCCACGTGTACCTGTTGACTACGCTGTGCCCTAGAGCGTTTCCACCGAGCATCGTCGCGGCTCTCTACAGACTGCGTTGGCAGATCGAGCTCTTTTTCAAAGAATGCAAGTCGTTCACCAACTTGCGGAAGTTCCAGACAAAGGATCCTCACATCGTCGAAGGACTCGTCTGGGCGAGCATGCTCGCCGTGCTTGTCCGAAGGTTCCTACTCTATTCAGCGTTTCGAAACACAGGGAAGCATGCCGCACCGTTCATCGCCGCCGACCTGAGCTGGACATTCTTCAGGGACGTCGGGCGAGCTTGCATCTCGAAGCCGCGCTCCCTTGTCGCGATGCTCAAACGCGTTCTTCTCCTCTTGCGATCGACAGCCGGACGAACGAATCCGCAAACGAAGAACGCCTTCGAGACCGTAGACATCGATCCCATAATCGGTTACGGCTAACCTCCCAATCTATGAGGCATTCGTAGAGGGTGACACCGAGGGAGAACACGTCGCAGCGCCGATCGATCGCTGGTCTCTCTTCTTTGGGATTGGAATCCCCCCCGTCCCCGTCCTCAGTCATCCCTGCCGCTACAATTTGCTCGGGTGACATGTAGGCCGGCGTGCCGAGTAGAATCCCGCTTTGAGTCACAGTCGAGGAATCGGGACTGTCCTCGCGTGCCAGTCCAAAGTCGAGGATGACGGGCGCGTCTTCTTTGGTCACCATGATGTTGCTCGGCTTGATGTCACGGTGAATGAGTCCTGCCTCGTGGGTGACGTGGAGTGCTCTGGCGACGCGCTCGATGAAATGCAGCACCGAATAGATCTCCGATTGAGTCGAGGGTGCGGACTCGTCGAGATCGGCGTTTTCATGCTCCTCGTCGTCTGAGAGTTCGAGGTCCAAAACCCACTCTGTCGACACAGAAATAGGTTTTCTGTTGCCCTTCGCCTCCGAGACCCTTTTGGACAGGGTGTCACCCTCGACGAAGCGCATGGCTATGTAGGGAACGTCGTCGACCACGCCTGCGTCGAAGACAGTGCATATGTAAGGATGGTCGATCTTCGACGCGGTGCGGGCCTCTCGCATGAGCCGGGTCACAGCCTGACGGTTTGCCAACAGACCCACCGGGAGAACCTTGAGTGCGACGCGTCGACCTACCGAGATCTGTGTGGCCTCGTAGACGATCCCCATGCCACCTCGACCCAGCAGGCGTACGATCTTGTAGTCGCCCAGAACCCTCCCCGGAGCAAAGCCGTCGCTGCTGATCGGGTGGCGCTCTTGGTCGAGCGCACGCAGAGTTTGCAGGGCCTTGCCCAGGTTTGGCGACAAATCCGGATGCGCCGCGATGATTCTGTCGAAGTCGACCTCTTCGCCGGCGTTTACGCGGTCTGAGCAATCGGAAACGATCTCTCCCACTCGCTCGAACCGGCGATCATCCCGGTGGCCATCAGCTGAATCGAGATCGTCGCTGTTCTTACTGCCCTCGGTCACTTTCGAAATCCTCCGTAAGTCCACGTCGTGGCAAGTGCAAACTTTCGGTGTCGCCGAAGGCTTTCCTTAGCTTCAGCATCGCCCGCACAAGGAGAACGGACGTCGCCTTCTCCGAGCGTCCCATTCGCCGGGCCGTCTCTTTGATGGGAAGGCCCTTAAGGCGCGCGAGGGTGATCACTTGGCGATGGGATGGTCTGAGGCTGCCGATGGCGGCCTTGAGGCGCTCGAAGCGTTCTTCGCGCTGCGGTCCCTTCGTCGGAGTGGTGTCTACGTCCTCGATGCTCGAAACCGGTACATCGATCTCCCGCTGAAAGCCTGCTTTCTTAGCTGTCATTTTACGACCCTGCCCTTGCACGACATGTCGTGCGATCGTAGAGAGCCAGCGTTGGAGCGTGCCCTCACATTCGCCTCTAAACTGTTCGATCGAACGAAAAGCCTGAAGGAAGGTCTCCTGGACGAGGTCGTCGACTTCTACTCTTCGCCGAAGAGTGCGGCCAAATTCGGACGAAACAGTTGCCGTTACGTGCTTGTTGAATCGCAGAACAATCCGTTCGAAAGCTCTGTGGTCTCCCCTTCGTGCCTTCTCAATCAGCCCTGCGAAGCCCTCTGATTGTTGCATAGCCCCCTCTTTATCAATATCAGGTGCGGGGCCACACAGAATACTACGAAATTTTTCCCGAGAAAATACTGTCTACCTGCCCTTCGCTCAGAACGAGCACCCAGGCGCAAGACTCACGTAGATTCGATGTGGGAGTGCGGGAGTTTTCGCACCCTATACCGTATGAGGCCGCGAGAAGGCTCGAGACGAATTGGGCTTCGTCATTAACGGACCCAAAAGCGGAGGGGCGATCGATCACGCGGGGGACAGCCACAGAGCGTTTTCATTCTTTTTTAGGGCTCTTGAACACACATTGGAGGACATCATGCGAGGGAAAGTATTTCTCATGGGAATCGCGACGATCCTCGGCGCAGTGATCTACACGGCCGGCTTCGGGATCAGTAGCAGCGGAAGCGAACGAGGGGCGGTGGCATATGCCCAAGGGGTGGCCATCTCGCATTTGATGATCGCATAAGGACTTACGATGACGAACGCCCTGCTTCGTGACAAATTGGTCGCAGTGCGAAACGCGGAAGCAGGGCGTGTCGATGAATTTTCGATGAAATGGGCAGAGCCTTTGGTAGAAGGACGCTCGCAAAAAAGTGTTCGACTACGAAAGGATGCCCAAGATGAAGAGAGATTACATCGATGACGACGCGCTCGATACCCCTGCCTTCGAAGCATTGCGGAACTATCTTCGCGAGCACCGGTCGCAACCGATCGGCGAGTGTGGGGACTTCGAGGAGCACGAGCGGGAAGTTCACCGTCTGATGTCCGTGTGTGAGACGGAGTTGCTCGCCGAGGATCTCGTTCGACACGACGTGGAGGCCAAGTACATCCGGGTGGACGGCGTCCGCCACCGCAAAGCGTTTCGCGCCGAGCAGACGTACGTTGGGCAGTCTGGATCGATGAAGGTCGAAAGGAACGTCTACCAACCCATCGGCGGAGGCCCTTCGGTCTGCCCCCTGGAATTGCGAAGCGGCATTGTCGAGGGGGCGTGGACCCCGCGAGCGGCACGGATCATGGCGACCATGGTGGCCGAAATTCCTCCGAGTGACGCCGCGAGCATCATTGCTGAATTTGGTGGCATGGCTCCGTCGAGCAGCAGTTTGGATCGACTACCAAAACTTCTCTCGGAGGATTGGGAGGCGCACCGATTGGATTGGGAGGAAACCCTTCGCAGCCAGGACCGCGTGCCGACCGAAGCTTCCGTCATCGCCGTTTCCCTCGACGGCGTACACGTGCCACTGAAGAAGGAGGAGGTGCAGCATGATCCGAACAACAAGAACGGTTATCGCGAGGCAAGCTGCGGGACGGTGACGTACCTGGACAAGGACGGCAAGCGAATCTCGACGGTTCGCTTCGCGAGGATGCCAGAGAGCAAGAAGCGAACTCTGAAGGCGCAGTTGGAGGCGGAGTTCACCTGGGCGATGGAGCAACGTCCCGACCTTACCGTGGTGAAGATCGCCGACGGTGCTCCGGACAATTGGGAGTTCTTGCAGGAACTTGGAGACGGTTGCGGAGTCGAAATCCTCGACTTCTATCACGCTGCAGCGCATCTGAAGGAAGCCGCCGATGCGGTCTACGGGACTGAAACTCCGGAAGCCCGGGCATTCTTCCAGTCGTGGAGAACCACACTGAAGGAGGATCCCCAGGGGGCCGACAAAATCATCCGTGCTGTGCGGTATCGACGGGACAAGGCTGACGGCAAAGCTCGTAAGACGTTGACAGCCGCACTGAAATATTTCCGTTCGATGCGAAATGGAATGGAATACCACGCCTACAAGGAAGCGTGCTTGCCGATCGGAAGCGGCGTGGTAGAGGCCGCGTGCAAGACCCTCGTGAGCGAGCGGCTCAAGCAGTCCGGCATGCGTTGGACGCTACGCGGCGGACAGGCGATTCTGACGCTTCGAAGTCTTCTCCAAAGCACTCGGTGGGACAATGCCTGGGACGTTCTCGCTCGTTCCTACAAAGCCGAGATCCGAGTCGATGGCCAGCGTCAACACCGACCGCAAGCAGCGTGAGATGTGCCGCAAATTCGAAATACGAGACGGTCACCCTGCCCAAGAAGCCGAAACGATTCTCTATTTCGTTCGACACGCCGAGGATCAAATTGAACTCGTTCAGTCGAATGAACTGTCTCCGGTTTTTCGTCGATCCTGCAAGCCGTTTGTCGATGGGCGCGAGGTCGACGAGTGCTGCAGCGAGGTTCTCAATCCACTCGGCGAGCGGCGAGCGGAGCTGCTTGCGAAGTGGTTCCAGGACCAGGGAATCACCGACACCCTCACCAACGTCATCGCGAGTCACAAGATCCGCACGCGTCAAACTATACAGATGATCGCGTCCGACGCTGGCTTGGCCGGGGATGTCGATCAAAACCCCAAGGACGGGGTGCAGCAAGTTCCGCCGTTTGTGGACGAGTGCGCCAGCGGATTTGAAGGGTCGTCGTCGTCCAGGGACCCAATGATCAAGTTCCTTGGGCTACTTCCCACCGGAAGTGTCGCGCTCGTCGCCGCTCACAGCCCGACGATCTATCCGATTATGGAGAGCTTCGGCATCGACACGAGCGATCCTGACACCTTCCCGCGGAGCCCCAGAGGTAGGGTGAGTGGCTTCAACAACGTCTGGATTGTGAGTGTCGACAGTAATGGAGTTGGCGAGCTTGTCGAGCACATCGTGCTGGACGTCGATCTCGTCGAAACTCCCAAGAATTGAATGTGACCGGCTGTCTCCGCGAATAGATCCGATTCGGACTCAGTTCAATCTCGCCGCGTTCGGGTGGTACTCGAGCGCGGTTTTTGATTGGGAGTCGTTCTTCCGTGATCGTTGTGAAGCTCTTCGGGCGGAGGTTGAGAAGAAGCGTGCTCAACAGCCCGCCTGAAGAAATCATTCGGCCGAAGAAACTGGCGTCTTCACGCCCAGACGGGCCGCGTCATTACTCGCCATCAGAGCCGAAAGAAGAGGGCCCGAAGATTGCCTGCGTTTGCCGCGGCCGATCTGGACGCGACGAGACCAGCTTTCGGCTCGGAGCACTTTCTCAGGCAGGCTGTTAAAAAAATGACGGCGAGAACGCCTCGCGGCAAGACGAAATGGCTGGCTTAGTTAGCTGCTAAGTCCCACAGTATCTGGCGCGGAAATCCCAGATTAAATGGCATGGTGCTGATTCGCGGGTGCGAGATGCGATTTGCGAGGCGAGAAGGCGCGGGTCGTCGTGTCCCGGACGGCACGACGACCCGGGGAATCACGAAGGGCGAGGCGTGGCGCGAGCGTCACCGCGACGATCGCGGAGCTCGGCGAGGAACTCGACGGCGTCGACGAAATTCAGCCGCTTGACGATCATGACCAGGTCGATCGGGTTGAAGTTCGTCTCGCAGCGAAAGCAACGCGCGAGGTTGGTGGACGCCTTCGTCGCGGTGTTGAATTCGCGACACCGCGGACAGAGGAAGCGCACGTAGCCCTCGGAGATTTTCGCGGGGACGCCGAGCAGATCGAGGAGCCACGCGATCGGTATATCGTTTCTCAACGACCGCAGGAGCTTGCCGGAGAATCGTCCTGTCATGCGACGCCACCTCCACCGCTCGGCGCCTTCAAATATCGGATTCGTTGCAGGCTCTCGAGATACTCTTCGAGGACGATCTGGAGCGCTCGCAGCTGAGCGCCCAAGGCGGCGAGATAGGCGTCTTGCTCGGTGTAGGAGGAGCGTTGCGTGTAGTCGAAGTCGAGATCGGGGTACGCGGCGTTCAGAGCGAACAGGGCGATCTCGAGGTTCGTCGCGAGGGTCATCAAAACGGCGAGCTCAGGATACTCGGCGAAGTCGTTGACTCGAGGCATCAGGGTCTTGTGGAACATGGCGCGTCAGTCTCCGTTCTCAGGGCAGATGGAACTCGGGGGCGGTGTCGTTGACGAGCGCCTCGGAGATCTTCTGGACGTTCTTGCTCGCGGCCTGAATGAGGCAGGCGGTGGCGATGTTGTTGATGCGCCGCGGCACGCCGCTTGAGTAGTCGTGGATGAGCGACTTCGCTTCAGGCTCGAAGACTTTCTGCGAGGCGCCGGCTGCGCGCATCTGAAAGTCGATGTACTCGACCGTCTGCTCCTTGCTGAGCGGCGGCACGTGGTAGCGCACGCTGAGCCGATGCGTGAGATCGGCGTGGCGCGCTCGGGTAAGCTCCTTTCTCAGGGTCTCTTGTCCGCTGAGGAGGATCTTCAATGGCGGGCCGTCCTCGAGTCCGGAGCTGACCAGAAGTCTCAGATCGGTGAGCGACTCCGAAGGAAGCAGGTGCGCTTCATCGATGACGAGGATTGTCGTGTGCTCGTTCGCCCCGACGCGATCCAGGATCTGGAGGAAGAGCCGCTCCTTGCCACGGCGGGGCTGCTCGCCGAGGCTGGAAACCAGGAGCTTCAGAATGCCGTTTGCCCCGACGTAGGTCAGCGAGAGATAGATCGGGTCGTAGAGGTTGCGGCTCAGCGAGCGCACGAAGAGCTTCACCAGAGACGACTTCCCCACCCCGGTGAGTCCGGTCACCAGGCCGATCGAGCCCGACTTGGCGAGGTACTCCAGTCGAGCGAGTCCCTGGGTGATGCGCTCGTCGGAAAGAATCTGCTCGACGGGCGCGCGCTCGAGAAAGGGCTGCGTCGTCATCTTGAAATGGGTGGTGAACATCAGTCCTCCTTTCTGCCTGCGAGTCGTTGAAGCTCGTAGGCGATGTAGGGAATGGATTTCTCCGGAGCCTTCTCGAAGGCCCTCAGCAAGAGGACTTCGGTGAGGCTGGGAGTACGGTTGTAGAACTTCTTGAGTTCCTCGAGCTCCTCGGCGGTGAAGCTCGAGAGGGCGCCCTTGCGCCCCATGAGCCGGCCGAGAAGGCATGCGAAGTCGGTGAAGGGCCACTGGCGAGAGGCGATGACACGACGGTAGTCGATCCCCTGGGCGCGCTTCTTGAGCTCCTCGTCGTGCTCACGGCGAAGAAGCTCCAGATAGTTGTGCTTCGCTTTGGCGGGAGGGGCGGGAGCACCGGCGTCCTCGCCCTCTTCGCGCTCGTGAAGGACGCCCTTTCCGAGGTACTCTTCGTTGCTGGAGTAGATGAGAACCGTGTCGGGCGCGGAGAAGGGATCGTAGCGGACTTCGACCTTGTCACCGCGCAGACTCTTGTCGACGCGATAGAAGCGGCGATCGAGCTGGACGTCGGAGAAGTCCGGGTGAACGCGCCGCGTCTCGCGGCACATGAAGAACTCGGTGACGCGCTGAATGTCGACGTGTCGGATAGGCCGTTTGAGGCCGGCCTCGGCTCGTGCCTCGGGTGTTTCGCCGGTCTCGGTGTTGACCTGGCGGTGGTAGGCCACGGTCTTCCAGGAATCGAAGCTTCCGTTGAGCGAGTCGAGAGTGAGGATCTCGCCGGCTCTGACCTCGGCCTCGAACTGGCCCTGTATCGTCTCGATGAGTCGTTCGACGAGACCACCCGGTGGCGGATCGCCCTTGCCGCGATGGATGAGCCGGGTGACAACGGCAAGGCATGCCGCCTTGAGCGCTTTGGAGATATAGACCTTCGCCTGATCGACATAGAGCTCGTCCGAAGCACCGTGCTTGGCCCACGCCCGCAGCAAGCAGTCGATCAAGACCTCGAGATTTTGCCGAAGGTAGTAGCGCCCCTCGACGAGCGAGCGGCTGTAGCAGTCGATGAGAACACAGAGGAAGGTGGGGACGACTTCGCCGTCGTGCAGCACGTAGGGTCCATCGGCGAAGTCGCCGACCCAGAGGGCATGGGTGGAGTCACGAGTCCAGCGTTTCCGGACTTTCCTCCTCTCGACACCGAGCTTCAGCCGCGTCGCGCCGGCGATCTTGAGGTAGCGGAAGAGGGTCGAACGCGGAATGGTCTTTCCGTGCTGAGCCTGGAGGAACTTGTTGATGGCGAAGTGGGAGCGCAGTGGCTGATCACGCTTCAGCTCGACGGCTTTCTCGACGAGCTCTTTGCCGTGGGCACGCGGTTTCCCGCGATCGCTTCGCGGCCTGCGGGCAAGACCCTCGAAGCCCTCCTCGCGATAGATGCGAAGCTTCCGCCTCAGGGTCGAAAGAGCCGGCTTGCGTCGCGATCCGTCGGGAAAGATGCGCTCTTCTTTGGCGAGCTCGCGGAGAAATCGCGCGGCTTCCTCCTCCGGCACCTCGCCGATGACGACGGGCTGGAGAAGAGCCGCCCAGAAGATAGCCCAATCGAGATCTTTCGCTTTCATGATCACACCTCGCATGGGGCGAGCGAGGCGTGATTCTCGCTCACGCCCAGGCTGCGGAGGTTGCCAAGTCGGGGAAGATCGATCGGCCGAAGAGGGAACGGAACACCTGGTCGATCGAGAGAGCTCGAAGTGCCGCGACGAGAGTGTCCCGCCGTGATTCGCTTCGGTACTTGGCTGGACGGACGGCGAAGACCTTGCGGAAGATGTCGGACCTCGCCGAGCGCTCTCGGATGAGGCGGAGAGCCTCCAGGAGCGTGGCGTTGAGAGAGCGAAAGAACGAAAGCCAACGATGAAGTGTTGAGTGCGCGAGGCTGCGCTCGTCGATCGCTCCCCTGTCGTCACCCTCGTGGAAGACGGGCATGTGTTCGACCTTGACGGCTTCGCGATACGAAAGCTCGTCGATCTGGAGGTAGCGCCGAGCGTGATCGAAAACGCAGTCGCGAACGTAGCGTTTCCCCGGCAGCGCGAAGGGCGGGTAGAGCGTGAAGGAGCGCTTACACAGAGGACACTTCCAGCGACTCAGAAGCGACAGGACAGGTTCGACCAGACGCCTGACGATAACGAGGAACACGCGCTCTCGGTGACCGCGGTAGCGGAACCGATCTGGCTCCCCGCTGCAATTCGGGCAGCGGTTACAGGTCGGCTGGATCTCACGGCGGCGAACAGCTTCGCCATAGCTCTGTATCGCGTTGACCAAATGGGGTAGCATCGCTCTCTCCGTACGGGGACTTGCGGAGAGAAGTGCACCAACACCGGTCTCTCCGCTCCCCTCTTTACTCGAGGTGAGGCGAGGAGTCGAGCGAAGGTCCAGGGCGCAGCGTCGAACGGGGGGCGCGGGGTAGGCGGGGTATGATCGGACGGTCGGTTCGGCGGGGTATGCCGGGGCGTTTCCGGGTCAGTGAATCTGAGACTCGTCGCTGCTCACGAGCCAGAGTTTGTGGGACTCAGCAGTTAGCTCCTCAAATGCCCGGAGACGCGCCGCGTTTCAACGCTCTGCTTGACGCGCCGTTGGCGAAATTTCCAGGTTCCGAAGACCTCCGGTTTGTGAGCGGCGGCCTGTTAGATCCGCCAGCGATTGAGTGCCGAGTGTGTCGTAGAACGCCTTCTCAGCTTGCATGAGGAGCTTGCGGAGACGACATCCAGGCTCCATCGGACAAACCTCGGGAGTCTCGACGCACTCGAGCACACCGTGTCGTCCCTCGAGCTGTTCGACGACTTCCTGCACGCTGATGGATTCCGCGTCACCCACCAGCGTGACGCCGCCGCCGCGGCCGGGATGTGTCTTCACGAAGCCATGCGTTGCTAACCGCTGCACGACTTTGACGAGATGGTCACGCGAGATCCCGTACGCCGATGCGATTTCGTCGACGGTCGCTTTGCGGTGAGCGTACGCGAGATAAAGAAGGACGCGGAGGGCGAAGTCGGTGTGCAGGCGAAGTTTCATGGCGGCGCTCCAGTCGATTGACGTGGTGCCAAATGTATCACTGCGTCTCCGGTTCGACCATCTCCAACCGACCAGTATTGACCGCCGACTTGAGGACGACGCTCGAGCGCGATGACGAGTCTTGCCCGGCAGCGCTTCTCAAGGCATGGTTCAACATCGCGAATCAGAGCATCATCACTCCACCTTCAGCGTGTAGCTGAGCGCCCCGATTGCCGCACCTTCCTTGGCGTCGGCGTAGTGGGAGTGGCACATGATGCACTTTTCGCTAACGACGGGGACGGGTGTCGCGGCCCGCAGGTGTTTCACGCCGTCGATGTCGACGACTGAGTCGATGTAGGACTCACCTCGATTCATGGCGGCGACCGCCTTGCGTTCGAAGTCGTCCTGCGGGGCGTTCTTTGAGCGTCGTGGGCGTCCTGTAGCGTCGAGAAGCCTGACCTCGTGCCATCCCTTCTTCTTCATAGCCTTGAACAGTTGCACCGCGGCGCTACCGGCAGCGAAGTCTGTCTTATCTTCGACGTATTTGTCTGTGATGAGAACGACGACGTTCTTGTAGAGATCGTCGAGCATCCGCACCTGTTTTCGAGTGCGCTCGACCGCGGCCCCGTCACCTCCCGCGTTACTTTCGGCCACGACGATGCAAAGGAAGCTGACCGCTACGCTGGCGACGAGGACGCCACACCACGCGAGGCGGTTCCGATTTTTGATCGTGAAACTTTCCATACTTGTTTCCTGGCTGTCTGTTGAGGGCAAAGGACAAAAGAGGTACGATATGTACCACTTTAAGGGTCATGCCGCAATACTTTCCGGCGCAGTTGACGGTGCTGCGGCAGCGTTGCCGTCCGCGACACGACCGAGGCGAGAGCGTCCCGCTATCGGTATTCCCACGCGCTTCGGTACTCTCCGTGGGCTTGGCAATACTCCACCAGCCGACAGAGAAACGGGTGACTGGAGACGGTGGCGCTGTCGCCGATGATCGCAACGTGTCGCCGGGCGCGCGTGACAGCAACATTCATGCGGCGCTCATCTGATAGAAATCCAACGTCACCGGTGCGATTCGAGCGCACCAGTGAAAGGACGATAGCTTCCTTCTCTCGACCTTGGAATCCATCGACGCTGCCGATTTCGAGCTCCGGCCACTTTGGACGTAGAGCATTTCGTAGCTGGGCCACCTGCGCGTTATAGGGGGTGATCACAGCGATGTTGTGCGCCGGAACGCCAGCTTCGATCAGTCGTTGCACGTGTGCCGTAACGATATCGGTTTCGCCTCGGTTTGACCTCGAGCTTGTGTGCTCGACCGTTTCTTCCTCGAGGTCGCACCCTGCCGTATCGATCAGCAGAACGGGGGTCTGCAGCTCAAACGTCTGAGCGCAGTCCGGAAGATGCATCAGGAGATGCTCTCGTACGGTTTCGTCGGCTTCAACGCGACCTCCATAGAGCTCGACCGACGACCAGTTCATGATGCGTTGATGCATGCGGTACTGCCTCGTCAGCATTCGTGTGATCGCGCTACCATGTTGTTCGTGAAGGCGCTCGAAGAGCGTCGTCGAAAACCCCCGTGTCGCTGCCTCTTGCGAGCGAATCGTCGGCGGCAGTTGTTGATGATCGCCACACAGAACAGCTCGTCGGCCCTTCAGGAGCGGAATCCACGCCGCGACTTCGAGAGATTGCGCGGCTTCGTCGATCACGACGAGATCGAAGTCGATGCCAGCGACGGAACGGTCCGCGGCCCCGATCGTCGTACTTAGGACGACGTCGGCGGATGTCACGACCTGGCGCACAGCGAATTTCTCGAGTTCGCGTACTTCCTCGCGCAGTCGTCGGATCTCCTGTCTTATCCGACCGCGTTCGCGACCATATCGCACGCGCCGGAGATCCCGGTATGCTTGATCGATCTCTCGACGCACGTCAGCCGCAATCTTCATGCCGTCCGATTTTTCAACGAGCTCGGCAAGCGAGCGGCTGGTGACACTTGGCAGTAGGCGCGCGGGGTGTCCTATACGAACGACGGCCAGACCGCGATCGCTGAGACGCTCTACGAGGTTGTCAACGGCGATATTCGACGGTGCCGTGGCGAGCACACTTTGTCCGCTGGCCACCATCTGGTGAATGAGCTCAACCAGTGTCGTGGTTTTGCCTGTTCCTGGAGGGCCGTGGATCAAGGCGATGTCCCCGGACGACATCGCGAATCGTACGGCGTCGCGCTGCGCCGTGTCGAGACACCCTTCAAGCTCGTCTGTCTGCACGGCGTCGTTCTGGTCAGGGGGCTGGGCGCCGAAAGCGATTTCAAGGAGTCGGTCTGCCGGACCACCTCGGTAACGTTCGAGACGATCAAGGACTTCCTCGAGCCGGCGAAACGTGACTTCGTTCGCCACCCGGTCGAGGCGCAGTGGCGCTTCTGGCAGGTGATCTGGCCACTCATCGATGGCAACAGTGAGACCAGATTCAGTGACCCGAGACACGACCCCAGTGAGTGCCCCCGACGACGGGGATGCTTTTGGGCGACGAATCGACGAGGAGCGTTTCGGTGTTTCATTGGGTCTGGCGCGTTGGGGGCGAATCGTGACGATGTCGCCCACGCCAATGCGATGGTGGACCAGCATTCCCGTCGTCGGTGCGAGATCGATCAACGAATGACCACCGAGTCCAACGCGATCGCCCGTCACGTTGAGTTGTAACAAGCAAAGCCCGCGGCGCTGGAGCTCCTGGGCCGAAAGTGAGCCCTGCAGTTCGCTCGTCTCGTGAATCTCTGCTTCGCGCTCGAGTTGAATCAGGCGGCGCTGCGTCTGTGCGAACTCCGAGATCTGGGCTTCGGTTGCTCTTGTGATCATGTTTGCGTTGCCGAAAGAGGTCGCGTGCGCTGAGCTTGGTCGCCGATTTCGGCCATGGATTCGCAGCCGAACCAGAGAGCTGAACGGCTCGTCACTGTACGCATCCACTCCGGGCGCTTAGAGCGTAGTCCGTTAACTCCGGCGGAAGGTTGCGGTTTCCGTTCAGGAAATCACCGATGATCCGTCGCACGCGTTTCTTGTGAAACGTCTGGAGGTGTCCCAGTCCGTGCAAGGCGCTCTCTCGGCATGCAACGGAACGCAGGCGCAAGGCGCCTTCCAACACCTCGAAGATCGGATCGACGAGGTGTTCCTCTCCGGGGAACATCGCCGCCCCTTCGAGGCAGTCAAGATCCCAGAACATGTAGCACGTAGCGTTGAGCGGACTCGGCTTCTCGGGACCCGCGTCAAGGTGCCCGAAGTGGTCGGTGCAAACTCTAGAGAAGAGATCCCGATAGAGGAGCAGGATCGACAGCACCCACTCCGCTTGCAGCTCCTTGTCTTGGCACTCTCGCGCCGTAAGGAAGTACTCTGACCCATGACTGCAAATGAAATACAGGCCCTCGTTCACCTGTTCCAATGTGTAGCGCTCGACGAGGTCGCCCGCATTGGCGAAGAGTCGAGACATGAACTTCGTGATTTCCGTGGGGTCGGGTTCGTACCAGTCGAGTTCAGGGTCCGTGCTGTAGTACCACTGCGGGTTGGTCACCGGGCGGTCGAAACAGTAGTCCAACCACTCGTCGTAGCTGAGATTCGTTTTCGACTCGGACATGGAGCATACGCCTCCCTACTTCAGCCGCGTCTCGACTCGTGGTGGCATGTATGGCTGTGTCATCTTCAATCTCACGCGATGGAGTAGATCGTTGAGCTCGGTTGTGGCGGGTCGATCGGGTAGTTTCGATCGATCGCGTCGATCGCCACGATACTGTGCGGCTTCGCCACGACTCTTCCTGCGGAGGGACCACATCGAGGTGTGAAAACCTCGACAACGGAGAAACCGAGTCCAGCTGTGTCTCAACCGTGAACCGCCACCTGGTGGGCCGACGGGGAACAAATCCCGCGACCTGTGATGCTTACAGTCCGATCACCCGAGAGAAAAAACTGGCGGGAGTGCATGGGAATCGAACCCACCTCGCGCGGCACCAAGGATTTGAAGTCCCGCTCGGTTCACAGCCTTCATCTGGCTTCCGGCGGGAATGGTAAGGGTTTAGGGCGAGGAGTACAACGGCGAAGGCGAAGCGAGGGACCACATCTGGTGCACTTCAGTTTCGCTCTCCTGTGCACTCCGTGCTCCAGCGAACTACGATACCCACATGGAGTTCTATGGCATCCCCTTCGTCTACCGCCTTCTCATCCTGCTCGTAGTCCTCTTCGTCCTGGGTGCTTTCGACTTTCTGCGAAACGGGAAAAAGGCGACTCGATGGCGGGAGTACGTGTTCCTCGTCGTCTGTGCAACACTCGGCGCGATCATCGGCATGTCAACGGATGCGGTGACTCCACGGATTTCGCCGGAGTACTTTACGATCGGCAAAGGCGTGCAAGATGGTGACGGCTTTGCGTCACGGGTTCTACTGCTCGGAGCACACGCCGGCTTCCTCGCAGGTGCTGTTGCCGCGATGTGTTGTCTCGTCGCCAACAACCCGTGCAAAGGACTTCCCGCGATTCCCTATCAAATGCTCTCGCGTCTTGCGTTCATTCCACTGGCGTCGGCGGCGATTGGCGGGTTGGTAGCAGGCACCTCGCTGTCTCTGGGCGCTGCGGGTTCGGTTGCTCCGCTGATCGAGGTGCCCGTGGGACGGGATCAAGCCAACGCCTTCGTCGTTGCCTGGGGCATTCACACGGGGCTCTACACTGGACTCTTCGTCGGCGTTGTCCTCGGTGTTGTGCGAGTTCGCCGCGCTCGGAAGTCACTTGTTCACCGGCTCCCCGCTGACGCTATGGACGGACCGCTCAGGTGACGGAAGTGCCGTCGTGTCCTCTCCGAACCGTTCACTTAGGGCGCTTGAACTCTTTCGAGCGCTTTCTTGGCTGCTTTTCGCACCAGGTTACTTTTGTCACCGAGCGCAGCAGTCAACGTCGGAATCGCCGAGTGTGCCTTTGGTCCGATTCTTCCCAGAGCCTCCAATACCCAGCTTCTGGCGTGGTAGTCACTGCCCTCGGACATCCTCAGTAGGGCAGGAACCGCCGTTGCGGCTCCCGGTCCGATCTTACCCAGGGTCACGACGGCGAGGCTGCGGGTTAGGGAATTCGGCTCGCTCTCGATGAGGTCAGTCAGTCTCGGGACGGCGGTTTCTGCTTTCGGTCCGAACTCGCCCAGCGACGTGACCGCAATCAGCCGCACGCTCTCGTCTTCGTGAAGGAGTGCGTCGCAGACGAAGGGGAGCCCACTATCTCCGAACAGGCTCAGGCTTGTCGTCGCTCCAAGACGTACCTGCGGATCGCCGTCCTTCAGGGCTTCGAGCAGACGAGGGATGCATGAACTGGGATCGACTCCGATGGACCCGAGGCTGAGTGCTGCCCCAGCTCGAACCTGCGGGGACGGGTCTTGTTTGATTAGGTTGAGGAGATTCGGGATTGCTGCGTTCGCTTCCCGCCCGATCTTTCCCAAGGCATCGACGGCGTTCGACCGCAGGCGTACACGGTCACTTCCCGTAGCCTCTCGCAGTGCCGGCACGGACGCCGTGCCGATCGCAGCGAGCGCTTCGACAACGTCCGCGACCGCCTCGTCGTCGTCATCCAGAAGAGGAACCAATTCAGGTACGGCTGAGGCTGCGCTCGTCCCTGCTTGGGTGATTGCGTAGAGGGTATTCCAGCGTACCTCATCGTCCCTGACTCGTAGGAGCGGAACGAGTTCATCGACAACCTGGGAGGAAACCCACGGACCGAGATCGGCGCAGGCGTAGGCTGCTTTCGCCTGAACCTCATGGTCGCCTTCAGTCAGGAGTGTGCGGAGAAACGGCACGGCATTGTGCACTGCCTCGGGACCGAGCTTGGACAAGGCTTCGCAGGAATCCATCGAGACGTTCAGGTCGTCGTCCACGGCACTGGTGCACAACGCAGAGACAATCTGATCGGACACGACTCCTAATTCTCCGAGCGCTGTCGCGGCTTCCTCCCGAACGTAGTTGTGCGGGTCCTTCAGCGCGATCAGCAGGTCCGGTGCTGCCGAGGAAGCGACTCGCCCGAGTTCACCCAAGCTCTCAGCCGCCGATGAACGAACATCTGTTCTGGGATGACCAAGCAGGTCGCGAAGTACGATCACCGCCTTGAGACCCTTGCTTGAGATCGCCTGCAATCTCAGGAAGACCGCGTCCTCGCCGCTTTGTCGAAGAGACTGCCACAAAGCCGGAATCGCGGTTGGACCGCATTCCACGAGAGCCGCCGTAGCAGCGAAGATTGTCTCCTGATCCTGATCGTCCGGCAGCAACGTCGAGAGCGTCTTGACGGCTCCAGCAGAGTCGAGCGCGCCCAGACGCTGAATGGTATCGAGCCGCTTCTCGCCCTGCTCTCGCTCGACGAGCACGCCCAGCCAGGCTTCCTCGGCGGTCGGTTCCCTGGTGAACTCCTGGATCGCTTTCTGAACCGACGATCGCCCCCGATGGTTGTACAACGTCTCCAAGTAGGTCACGTCCTGCCTGACGCGAAACAGATAGTACCGGCAGGCGAGGTCTTCCCAGACGAGCAGGCCGAGCGCGAGGATCACCGCGACGCACGAAGCGCCAGACAGAGCTGCGAGCTTTCCCCTTCTGTTTCGCACGTCCGGATCCGAACCTCTTCAACGGCACTCAAGGAACCGACGGGACACACTGGGTTCGACGCGACCAGCAGGAGGTTATTCAACCACGATGCGTTACGACGTAGCGCGCAACGAGCATGTTGCGCCCGACGATGATTACCGGCAGCACTGCACGGGTGATTTGTCAGCGTCGAGGCAACCGTGGCTACCCATGTCACCGCTGGCTGACTGGCCAAAACCGCTGTCGGCACCATCCCCGACAAGGTAGCATGACAGAAGTCGCTTGGGAGGAGGTACGGATGGCCACAGCGAAGCAGATCAAAGCTCTCGTGGAGAGTCACGCGGACGGCGACGACGCGCGATTTTTCTCGGTCGCGATGCAGCTCGCCGCCCAAGAGGCCCGATCTGGGCATGGCCGTTTCGCCAAAGAGCTTCGGGAACTGATCGACCAAGCCAGGGAGCGGCTCGGTCGGCCGCCCACGACCCCGCAGAAGACCGTTCCGATCTCGCAGCCTCGCGGAGAACTCGCTGGGTTGATGAGCGTGGCATACCCCGCGACTCGTCTTGGCGAAATGGTTTTGGAAGGGACCGTTCGCGACCGGCTCAACCATGTCCTCTCCGAGCTGGGCCAGCGTCACAAGCTGGAAGAGTTCGGGCTCGCTCCGTGCCGGAAGTTGCTGTTGGTCGGGCCTCCAGGAACGGGCAAGACGATGTCGGCCGCTGCTCTGGCTGGCGACACACTGTTGCCGGTTGAGCGCTTGCGTACCCATGGAGCGACGGTCTTGTCGATCAAACGAGAAGGCAACGTCGAGAAGGCGGCAGTCTTCATGCCGGAGAAGGCAGTCACGCAGTTCCTGAACAAGTTCGATCGCTACCAGACGACCGACACGAAGTCCGGGCGACCGTCCAACGAAGATTTGGCCAGGCCGATCGAGACCGTCGGCGAGGCGGATCTTCGATCGCTCTGGACGGACGACCCGAGCAGCTTCCCAGCGACGGAGCAGGAGATCTGGTGGGAAGTGTGGCTCTGCCGCGACTCGGAGTCGGGGAACGAACTCGACAGGTTCCGTGAGTTCGCCGCTCAAGTCGGGATTCAAGTTCGCCTCGACACGCCGCTGTTGTTCCCTGAACGAACCGTCCTGCTGACCTACAGTTCTCCAGCCCGGCTCGCATCGGCGCTCGACTCGGTTGGTGACATCGCGGAGTTGCGATCTGCCCGGCCCAGTCCCCAGTCGTTTCTCGACATGAGTGCGCGAGAGCAGTCCGAGTTGACAAGGGCAATCGCCGATCGGACTGGACCTGCGCCGCCCGATGACGCCCCGGCGGTCTGTCTGTTGGATACTGGAGTCAACGCGGAGCACCCCTTACTCCACCAGTTCTTGTCCCCGGCTGACACCCACGTCTACGATCCCTCATGGGATGCGAAAGACTTCCGCCGAAGAAGGAGACCGCGCACCCCGGAAGTCTCTGTTTGATCTCGACGAGTCATCAAATCGCTTCACGGCTCTGGACCGAGATGTGGGCGACCAGCGCGGCGACAGCGCAGGCGGCTCGGCTCGCGGCAATCGTCCAAGCGGAGTACCCGAATCTCTGGCCGGAGACGGCTCGCGCACTGATCGTTCATTCTGCCGAATGGACTCAAGCGATGCGGTCAGAGGCGGAGTCAGAGACGGAGACGTGTCGGTAGACACGAAAGAGCAGGGCGCGCCGAGGCGCACTCTGCTCTTTATGTCGACCTCGCTTGACGTCGTCTAACAGGACTCCAGGACGGCTTCGTGGATTTCGTTGGGTCCGATGCTGGCGCTCGGCGGGCCTGCGTCGGGACACTGATCGTTCTCCGGGTTCTCGTCGAACAGGATGTCAGGGTCAAGAACAAGCACGGCCTTGTATGAGTGGCTTGGTGGGGGGCCGGGTAGCGGCCAGAGACGCTCATAGACGACCTCGACACTCGCCCCAACGCTGAGGTTGGTGAATGCCGCTTCTGCGACGACGCGTGGTGTCGTGCCCGCCACGAGTTCGTAAAGGAAGAGGACCTGCTGTCCAGGGCTCGAACGATAGGCAGCGCTGCCGTTGTTGAACACGTCAGCCGTGATGCGGATCGTGGCGGAGTCTTCGCGACACTCCCGAATTCGGACGATGACTCCGCTGACCTCGAGGTCGGCACAGCCACCGGACGAGCACGGGCTCGGCGGCGCGCAGAAGAGCGAGTCCGGGGTCGGGTCGAGTCCGCAACCGCCGACCGGAGGCGGTAGCGTCAAGTCTCCGACGAACAGGGATCCAAGCGTGGCGAGAGGGTCCGAGATATCGACCGCACCATCGTCATTCGCATCTGCCGCATCGAAGCACTTGGGCGCTGGACTGTCGGTGGTGAAAAGGTAGTTGAGTGTGAAAAGAGCATCGGCGATGTCGGTTTCGCCGTCGGAGTTGGCGTCGCCTCGCTCGAATTTCGCCTCGATGTTAGGCAATGGCGGCAGCAGGTAGGCAATGTCATCGAACTGTGCGTCGAGCGGCCGACCGATGACACCGCCGATGGTGAGGGCGACCAAGGCGAGGCTGAGCGCGGTTACACGTTGGGTCCTTTCATGGATCCGAGATGTCTGCGAGCGATCGTTGCTGGCGACTGAGTTTGTTTTCATGACGGTTTCCCCCTTGTGAACGACAAGTGCCGAAGGACGCTCCGAGCGTTCGGTTAGCCCGTGAACGCTCACAACAAAGGGAACGCTACCTCGGTCGCTGTCTGCCCGTGAATCGGCGTCGTTTGATAAAATCGCGATCGATCGCGACCGGGGCGACAAGGCATATCCCTGCTGCCGACTACGTCAAGCCGTGACGAATAGGAGCCGTGAGGAGCGGCTGCGCCGAGGAGGTGTCCGCAGCCGGAATGCCAAGGAGAAAAAACTGGCGGGAGTGCATGGGAATCGAACCCACCTACCGCGTTGTTCGCGCGGCACCAAGGATTTGAAGTCCCGGGGGACCACCAGGTACCCGTTCACTCCCTCAATAGCCGAAACGCAGATTGTAGCCGCACTGACGTTGTGGTGCCACCTGTTGCGACGCTCGGGGCCACGTCTGCGTTGAGGGCATGAAGGCAGGAGACCGTCTCTTTTCACCCGCCTGTCCCGAGGGTATGCTGTGGTTGATTTGAAATGCGTGTTGAGGGAATGATCAAGCCTGAACAAGGATGAGCGTGACTTATGAGCGGTGTCGATCCGTACGAGAGCTCGGAGGCCCACCGGCCGGCAAAACAGGGGCGCGGCTGTTTCTTTTACGGCTGTCTGACGCTCGTGATCATCGGCATCGGGATCGGCGTCGGCGGTTACTTTCTCTTTCGTAAGTTTCAGTCCATGGTGCTTGACTACACTGAGACTGAGCCCCGCCCGCTGCCGCAGGTTGAGCTACCTGATGCCGACGTAGAGCGGGTCACCAGCGAATGGGAGAGATTCTACGCGACCATACAAGGCGAGGAGTCGGACGTCCATAGCCTGGAACTGAGCGCCGATGAACTGAACGCGTTGATTCAGAGCCACCCCGATTCACCACTCAAAGACCAGGCTTACGTTGACCTGAAGGATGGTCAAGTGACCGCCAAGATCAGCGTATTGGCGTCCGACTATGTCAAATTTGATTTTCTCGAAGGACGCTATGTCAACGGAGAAGCCTCGTTCGATGTGTCGCTCGAAAACGGTGGCTTGATCGTTCGCTTGATGGATCTCGAAGCCGGCGGCAAGGTCGTGCCTGATGAGTTTCTCTCCGAGATGAGAACAAAGAATCTTGCCGCGAAGCTGTACGAAGACGCCGAGCAGGCCGAAATACTCCGTCGTCTGGAACGCGTGGAGGTCCGGGACGGAAAGCTGTTCATCGAAGCCCGCCGAAATGCTGCGAGTCCAGAGGAGTGATGTGTTTTGTGGCGACGTTGCGTCGTCGCCACCGGGCGGGTAGAGACGACGTTTAGCACATAGCACACGACAGACAACCCACCGATGCGCGAGATGGATTCTGCCGGCGAGGCTCGGTCACTGGGCGTAGCCGCGCATTGGTTGACTTCCAACGCTGATCTGCTTCCGTCGACGGGTCGCGCCCTGGACATTGCGTGTGGTGACGGCCGCAACGCGCTTTTTCTCGCTCGGCACGGTTTGCATGTCGACGCGCTCGACATAGACAACGAGAAGATAAGGAGTCTCGGCGAGCGCGCGAGTGCTGCGCGTTTGCCAATTGCCGCGCGGGTGTTCGACCTCGAGGCTGAGGGCGTCGATCTTGGTTCCGACGTCTACGACGTCATCGCAGTCTTCCACTACCTCCACAGGCCGCTCTTCTCCGCGCTGATGCGTGCTCTTCGGCACCGCGGCGTGCTGCTCTACGAGACGTTTACCGTTGAGCAAGCCCGACGAGGACGCCCGAAGAACCCGCGGTTCTTGCTTGCGCGCGGTGAACTGCCGCGGCTCGTCGCGCCGCTCGAGATTCTCCGGGAGCGCGAGGGTGACTACGAAAACCGAATGGTCGCGGGGATCGCAGCACGGAAAACCGTGGCGGGGCCGGAGTGCTCCCTCAAGCCAGTGTCGGGGACTTGAGGGAGCGCTGCGGCCAACTCAGGACTACAGATCGAAGTTGTAGCCGAGCGTGATGAGGTAGATTGTGTCGGAACGCTCGAAGCCGCTGGAGGGTGTGTTGTCCCACCGCCAGTTGACCTGGATCGTGGCGATGAAATTGCCGTACAGCGTGAAGCGGACGCCCTGCTCAGTCAGAATGTACAGGTCTTCGAGGTCTTCGAAGCCAGGGTAGCCTTCATGGTAGTGGAAGGCGGTGATCTGGTCTGGTTTGAGTTCCCAGTCGAGTTTGAGTGCCCACTTGCCGGAGACGAACTGGGTGTCAGGCGTCGTGTCATAATCTTCACTGAAGTACGCTAAACCGATTTCGGCATAGCCTTCGAGGCCCTTGAAAGCCGCATGCTCGAGTTCGCCCTTGTCAAGGAACTGGTAGCCAACACCACCGCTCAGCGCTGTTCGCAGATTTAAGTCCTGAAAGCTGTCCCCTTCGAAGAGCGCTCCTGCGAACAGGTACCACTTTTCCGTTAAGAAGAAGTCGTACTTGATACTGCCGCGTGAGTTTCGCGCGGTGACGCCGTCGCTATCTTCAGCGTAGTTGGTTGCCGCACGCAGTGTGAGTCGCTGACGTTTGCTGCGCGCCACAAACTCGCCGTTGGCGGCAACCGCCTTGGTCTGGGTGTTGCCATCGGTGATGGTCGCACCGAGGTTTATGTTGCCCTTGTAGGTGATGACTTTCTCCGGTGGTGGGTTGATGGCTTTCACCGCTGAGAGCTTCACCGGGATCAACTGGTCGGTGTCGGCGACGCGCACGTGAATCGTGTCTTCGTCACCCTCCTCGACGGTGCCGTGGAGAATCGAGTCATCTTGCAGATGCAAGCGCAGTTTGAGCTTCGAGAACATCTGGCTGACTTCGGACCAATTGACGGGCACCTCGCCGCCAAACTGCGTCTGCATCTTCAGATCGTTCTCGGTCATCTGGAGAATCTGGCCACGGATCGCGCTGCCATCCTTAAGCTTGAGCGTCGTGCCAAGTGGATCCGGCGTCGGCTGCAGATCGACTTCGTCTTGGGCGCGCCCGACGACACTAAGACCAAGACAGAGGCAAATCGTCAGAACGACCCTCGGGCGCGGCGGCCCGTGCCTGAAACGAACGGTGGGCTGGGTAGACTTCACGTGGTGTTACTCCTTTGAGCGAAACCGAGTTTCGGCTCTTCGGCTGAAGAACCGAAACCTGCGAGTGAACGGAGCGTTGCGGCGATCCGAGCGCCCAACATCAACTTTCTCCCGCCGTCCAAGGACGCACATAGTAACGGGACGTCCGTGCGCGCGCAAGATCGTCGGCTCACTGGTTATCGGAAATCTGGCTCGCTGGTGCTTGCTGCATGATCGCGCGAATCGCGTCGCGATCCTCGCGGCTGGGAACGCCCCAGCCCGGGTCGTAGCCGAAGACCTCGCGTGGGCTGCGGGCGAGAAAACAGCCGTCGAGTAACTCGAAGTTCTCGGCCGTCAGCAGCGCCGGATGGTCCACGCCGCAAGCACGGCTGAGCAGTAGCACTTCCTTGCGTAGAGTCACGACATAGTTCGCAAGGCGAGCGGCTTTGTAGTCGGGATCGAGACCATGAATCAGCCACGGCGATTGAGTGGCGACACCGGTGGGGCAATGACCGGTGTGGCAGCGTTGTGCTTGGATGCAGCCAATCGCCATCATCGCTTCACGGCCGACGTTGATGAGGTCGCATCCGAGTGCGATCGCGAAGAGCGTCTCTTCGGGAAATCCTAACTTTCCGGATCCAATGAAGACCACTTGGTCGGTCAATCCTTCATGAGCGAAGATCTTGTAGACCCTCGTGAACGCGAGCTTGAACGGCAGCGCCACGTGGTCGGTAAATACGAGAGGGCCTGCTCCTGTCCCACCCTCGCCTCCATCGATCGCGATGAAGTCGACACCTCGCTGTGTTGCTTTCATCGACCGCGCCAGCTCTTTCCAGAAGTCGAGGTTGCCAACGGCAGACTTGATTCCGACAGGGAGTCCCGTCTCCTCGGCGATGCTTTCGACGAAGTCTAGAAGTCCATCGACGTCTGCGAAAGCGTCGTGACACGCGGGGCTCAAGCAGTCCTTCCCCCGCGGGATTCCTCGAATCGCCGCGATCTCGGGCGTGACCTTGGCGGCAGGAAGTACACCTCCCATCCCTGGTTTCGCACCTTGGCTGAGCTTGAGTTCTATGGCACGAATTGGGTTTGCCGCGACAACGTCCTTGAGTTTCCCCAAACTGAACTTGCCGGCTGCGTCGCGGCAACCGAAGTAACCGGTGCCGATCTGCCAGACCAGGTCTGCGCCGTGCTGGTGGTAGGGCGAGATACCGCCCTCACCGCTGTTGTGGAGACATCGGGCGGCCTTCGAACCGCGATTGAGCGCTTCGATCGCCGGGCCGCTGAGCGATCCAAAGCTCATCCCGGATATGTTGACGATCGAGTTCGGGCGAAAAGCGCCGCGCCTGTTTCGAAAAGCTCCGACAACCTTGGCGCAAGGGACCGTGTAATCCGGGTCGTAGTTTGCGTCGCCTGGCCGCGGGGAGCGTTTGGCGAGCGTCGCGTGCTTGATCACCAGGTGGTTCGGAGACGATTCTAGATCGTTGTCCGTGCCGAAGCCGAAGTAGTTGTTCTGCTTCTTGGCTGAAGCGTAGACCCATGTGCGTTCGTCTCGGCTGAACGGGCGCTCCTCGTTGTTGCTTGTGACGATGTATTGACGCAGCTCGGGTCCGATCATTTCGAGCAGATAGCGAAAATGCCCAATGATCGGAAAGTTGCGCAAGATCGCGTGTTTCTTTTGGGTGAGATCGTAAATGACGATAACGAGCAGCAACACGAGGAGAACGCCACCGACGATGAGAGCGTATTGTGTCCAAGTCATGTGCGTCGTCTGCTGCGCCGAATTGAGTAGCTCGATCTCGCCGCGGCGAATGCGCGTCCCGGCGTGTCGCCGCTTTGGCCGGCAAATGATAGCGCTCTCGGCTCGGGCCGGTCAAGCGACCCAGGCGATTAGCGTATCGAGTGTGAACCGGGAACCCACGTCAACCCTGAATTCGCTTTTCGCGGCCGGCCCACTCTCTCTCACGGAGGACGAATTTCTGGATCTTTCCCGTGCTCGTCTTGGGAAGATCCCCGAACTCGATGCAAGTGGGGCATTTATAGTGCGCTAGTTGCGATCGACAGAAGTCTATGAGCGCGTTCTCGGTGAGGTCACCCGCCCCTGACTTGAGCGTCACGAACGCTTTCGGGGTTTCTCCCCACTTCGTGTGTGGTATTCCAATGACCGCGACTTCGAGCACGTCCGGGTGCCGATAGAGTGTCTGCTCGACTTCGATGGACGAGACGTTCTCGCCGCCAGTGATGATGATGTCCTTGCTGCGATCACGGAGCTCGATGTAGCCGTCTTTGTGCATCACGGCTAAGTCGCCGCTGTGAAACCAGCCACCGCGAAAGGCGGCGGCGGTAGCTTCAGGATCGTCATGATATCCCTTCATCACGTTGTTGCCGCGCATGATGACTTCACCCATCGTTTCGCCGTCCGGCGGCACGTCGCGGAGCTCTTCGTCAACGACACGCACTGGCTCTGTCGCGACGTAGGAAACTCCCTGGCGAGCTCGAAGCCGCGCTTGCTCCGGAGGATTGAGATCGTCCCAATGATCCTGCGGCGCACAGACGGTGTGTGGTCCGTAGGTCTCGGTGAGGCCGTAGACATGAACCACGCGTGCGTTCAAAGAACGCATGTTCTCGATCAAGGTCGGAGACGGCGGGGCCCCAGCGACCGTCACGGTCAGCGGTCGTGACAACGTCTGAGGGCGACCAGGGTCGTTCAGCAGAGATGACATGACCACGGGTGCTCCATTGAAGTGCGTGACGCCATGCTTCTCGATCAGCTGCCAGACGGTCTCCGGATCGAACTTTCGTAAACAGATGCTCGTCGCGCCGCTAGCGATGGTTCCCCACGTAAAACACCAGCCGTTACAATGAAACATCGGCAGCGTCCAAAGGTAGACGGAGCTTGCCTCTAACTGTGTTTCGTAAATCTCGCCGAGGCTGTTGAGGTACGCACCGCGATGCGTGTACATGACCCCTTTCGGTCTGCCGGTCGTGCCGCTCGTGTAGTTGATCGTGATAACGTCTTCTTCGTCAGCAGGTAACGGCAGCCGTGGGGCGACGCCACCGTCGGTGGGCTGACGCGTCTCGCGCGCGATGAAAGAGTCGTAGTCAACATCGCCGAATTCCGTCTGGGCTACGTCGTCGCCTCCATCGATGATTTCGACCACTTGAGCGAGCTCGGGCAGATCGTGTCGCACGGGACGCACGAGGTTCGTCAATTCGCGGTCGACGAACAGAAACCGTGCTCCGGAGTGGTTCAGGATGTAGCCAATCTCCTGCGGCGCAAGCCGCGTGTTGATGGCAACTAGGACACCGCCGGCGGCCGGAACTGCGAAGTGTGCCTCCAGCATCGACGGTATGTTGGGAGCCAAGAACGCAACTCGTTCTCCGTTCTGCAGGCCGGCGCGGCGCAGCGCGGCCGCGAGACGGTCGACACGCTGGCCGAACTCGTGGAATGTGTAGATCGTGTCGCCGTGGACGACGGCAGCTTTGTCTGCATAGACGTCGCGGTTTCGCTCTAAGAAGAGGAGAGGAGAAAGTCGGCTATGAAAAACAGGGTCGTCGTGGTGCATGAGCAAGATCCTGTCGCGTTGCGGCGATTCTGAGCCGGCGAACGAGTGGGTGTGCTCGCGCGCGTCCGTGTGTTCACTTCTTGCGCCGCGGGCATCACCGTATAGCATCTCGCGCTTGTTTTCTACGACGAGCGGCGCGGTCTCAGTCCTGCGGGGTTCATCAGCTCGTAGCGCTAGGGCTGAAACAGGAACTCCTGGCTACTCCGATGATCTTCTTCGCGCTCGTCGCGCTGGGGAACTGTCACTCTTCGTCTGCACCGCCGAGAGAGAAGTGACGCAAACTCAACAGGAACGACACGAGCGCGGCCCGATCGGCCTCACTGGCGGCGGCGAACGCGCTGCGTGCCTCCTGCGCCTCGCTTCGACGTGGGTCCCCGACTGCGGGGGGCGTGTCAACGCCGTGCAGCATGACAGCCTCATCGAGGGTCGCGGCTCGTCCGTCGTGGAGCCAGGGACCTGTGTCACCCACGCCCCACAGCTCGGCGGTCAGAAAGGTCGACGCAGCGACGACCACTGCGCTACCGTTGATCCTCAGCGGCCGACCGTCCGCCGCTACAACGGCGGTCGGCTGGGCGTCGGCGAGCTGCTCACCCATGTTGTGACGTTTCAAATCCCCGAACAGTCGGGCGCGCGCACCGCCGCCAGGGTGTGGCTCGAGGCGCGGAAAGTCGCCCTGGCGGACGAGGTCGAATCGAAACGGAGCCTCCGGCGTCAGATGGGTCGCGTCAGCATCAATCTCTTGGTCAAAGAAGTTGCCACCGCCGCGCCGTGTGGGTTCCTCGAAGAGCGTGTCAAAGAGGCGCAGCTCGGGGATATGGCACGACGCACATCCGAAGCTCGCAAACAGCTGCTCGCCGCGTTCGATGGCAGCTGCCTGCTTGGCGCTCACGGGCGATTCAAAGCCGAGACCGACGAGAGCCGAGGTGGTCGTCGGGATTTCTTGCGCGCCTATGTAAATCGACAAGGCGGTTACGTCGCCCACCGAGAGTTCCCCTTCGACACCGTCGCCATCGGGATCGAGCCCCGACGACTTGGAAGTCAACTCGTCCGGCTCCAGTCCGAGCTCGTTGATCGCGGCACCGCGGGTGAAATCGCGTAGTGTCGTAGTGTTACCCTTCCAGCCGTACGGGCGCACGACGAGGTCGACGTCGACGCCGCGAACGTTGGCGACGTCGAGGGTCAACGAGCCATCTGCTGCCCGCCGCGCTGAAATTGTTCCGTAGTCGACGCCCTTTGACAGCAGACGGCTGGTCACGGTCGAGCCACCGGGAGTTGCTGCCGCTACCGTCGCGGCGCGAATGGCGAGAAGGTCCTCCGTGATCTCTTCAGCCAGGCGCTGCAGAACTGCAGAACCGAACAGGCTCGGCGGATTCCTTGTGTTGAACGGTGGAATCCCGGCGCCGGCCGGATCTTGAACGACGTTCGATGCCGTCGCCCCGGCTGCAGTGCCGAAAGGGATGTTGTGGCAAGCTTCGCACGACTGCGCGTTGGGCCCGGTGAACCGACCGTGGCCTGGCGGTACGCGCGAAAAGCGACTTGGAAGCGGAGTGCCATCGGGCAGGAGCGCGATGCCGACGCCGTCGAGTGCGTTGAACTCCGCTTCAAAGAGTTCGTCGCCGAGCAGAAAGAGTTCATCGAATCCGATGGTGCCCGAAGTGATGAGCGCCTGGTCGACGTGGTCGATCAGTGGAAATCCGGGCACGTCGCCTGGAGGATCTGGTTCAGCGGGCGGCGCCAGTGACGTGCCCACGCTATTGCCGCTGCGACCGCCTTCCTTACATGCCGGAAGGATCCCGGTCAGGAGCACGGCGATCACGAAGCATGCCCACGAAGACGACGTGAGCGACGATACCTGTTGCGACCGGGCCAATTTGTTCATCTGGAAATCATCAAAAGTATGTGGTCAGAGAAAACACGAACCCCTCGTCATCGAACTCCTCACGTCCAGGGACGTCGCGGAGCCCAAAACTATTCTGGGTGAACCGATAAGAGAACTTGAGGACTGTGTCGGGCGACGGCAAGAAGTTGAGCCCTGGTTCGATCGACTCGCCGCGGTCGCCATCGAGGTCGATCCAGTCATAACGGAGACCGAGGACGAACTTGGAGCCTGGGGCACCGAAGAGCATTGGTAGACTTTCTGCCAGCGGTTCGGGCATGAAACCGACCGACAGCTGCGCGTAGTAACCCCAGAAGCGATCCGGAACTCCAGCCGCCTTGGCGAAAGCGTTGCGTTCGAAATCGTCGTAGGCGACTTCTCCTTCGAAGCCGAATTCCCAGCCATCGATTTCATAGGCCAAGGCACAGTCCGCTGCGACAATCGCCAAGAGGTTGTCAGAGCGTTCGTCGTACGAGCCGACGTGCCATGAGCCGCCGATTTCGAAGAGGTCAGCCCCGCTCAACGCGACTCGACCGGTGCCGGCAATACCGCCGTTGACGTCGCCGCCGATTGACGTGCGTCCCTCACGTAGCAGCTGCTCGCGCTCTGTGACATCAGTGGCTAGCTCACCGCTCGACTTGAGAAGATTGAAGCCATTGACTGCGTAGGCTTCGTATCCAACGTCGAGATTATCGGTGACGGCAAGGGTGCCATGGGCTCCGATTCCGGGCTCGGTGAGTGTCGTCGGAATCACGAATGTAGACACCAGAGGGCGTTCTGTGAGAAAGCGCACGGGGCCGTCGTGATTGACATTGACGCGTCCGAGTGGAACGAGAAGGGCGCCACCACGAATGACGAACTCTTCGTAGACGGTCCAGTCGACCATAGCGAGCTCGACATTGGTTTCGATTTCGCGCGATGGACCATCGATCTCAAACTCACTCTCGAACTCGATCTCAGATCCGAAACGGACGCGATCTGATATGTCCGTGAAGAAGAAGAGATTCGTGCGGTGCATGCGAAACCCTTCCGGAATCCCAAGAATCCCATCTTCGAATGAGTGGTATTCGAGCTCGGTGTAACCACCGAACGAAGAGCGGCGCCAGAGATCGCTCAGGAAGGGCTTGTCGTAGAGGCCGCGGATGGAACCAGGCGAGAGCGAAGAGGCTCCGTCTGAAATCGAACCGGAGGTGGTGTCTTCACCTGGATCTTCGGCTAGGCCTGAAGCATGAGTTAGATCTTGTTCGGACTGACGGGTGTCGCCGCCGCGGAGTGTGTGGGTGAAGACGATCACAAAGAGTAGGGCTGTCGTGGCGCGCATGGTTGCCAACAATTTATTAGCCTCAGCTAACTTTCGAGGAAGAAGGAACTACCGAACTCGAGTGAATTGCGTCGGCGCGAGCCGAACGAATAGCACCCTCCGGTCGGAAAAAAGTTAGCCTGAGCTAAGTAGTGGCCGAAAAAAAGACGACGGCTTGAGACCGTCAACCGCTGTCTTTGGTGAAAATCTTAGCGATGGCTAACAATTGATCCTTTTCAATCTAACCGGAATCAGTTACAAGTCAACCCCAAGACTTACGGTCCCTTTCGATTTCTTGCTGCATTTGGATCAACCTGGGCGCGCGAAGAACGACTGTTTGGCCCTGCGGTGAGCGGTAGGAGTCGAGCTTCACGTCTGCCTCTGCCGCGGTCGCGGTGGGTCGTGCCCGAGTCGTTCTGGCCTCGACATCTCCGGGACCGGCGTGAAATGGCCGGCATTCTTCGGCCTGAACGACTCCCTTCAACAGACGCTAGCCCTCATGGCCGAGCTCACCCCGAGTCAGGAAAACTATCTCGAACACATTCTACGGCTCTCTGAGGATGGGCCGGTGCGCGTGCGTGAGATTGCGGCTGCGTGTGGCGTCAAGTTGCCGAGCGTCACGCGCGCGGTAGGTAAGCTCGCTGAGCGTGGATTCGTGCGCCACCAAGCTTACGGCAAGGTGGAGATCACGCCTGCAGGTGCACGCGCTGCCGAAGCCGTTGTGCGGCGCGATGATTGTTTGATGGGGCTACTGGTCGACGTACTCGCGATGGAGAAGGAAGCCGCCAAGGTAGAAGTGTGCCGACTCGAGCACGTGCTCGACATTGAGGTACTCTCTCGACTGGAAGTCCTCGTCAGCCACGCTCTGGAGGCCAACCAGCAGAGTTGGCTGCGCGCACTGCAGAGAAAGATTCGAACACGGCAGGGCCGTCTCCGACAGAAAAAGGGAGCGCAAGTCGGCACCGCGAAGCTCCACACGCGCAGCCCAGGCGAATAGCGGCGACGCGACCGACGAGAAGCGCGATAGTTCGAGGATTCACTCATGTCGAAATCGACCGACGTGCGCGTCAAGGCTGCGTCGCTCTACTTCTTTCCGATCGAGACGCGCACACCGCTCAAGTTTGGCCCTGAGACCTTGACGTTCGTCACCTGCGCTCGCGTGCGGCTGGTGGTCGAGAATGCTGCCGGGAAGAGTGCTGCCGGTTGGGGCGAAACGCCCTTGAGCGTGCAGTGGGTTTGGCCGAGTTCCGCACCCTACGAGCCGCGTCACGCGGCGCTCAAGGCGTTCTGTTGCGAACTGGTCGACGCCTGGCCGGCGTTTTCCGAGCGCGGGCATCCCTTGGAAGTTGGCGCATCGTTCGTGGCCACGGAGCTGCCCAGCCGGCTTGAACGCTTCAACGCTACGCTCGATGACGGTCCGATGCCGTGGCTCGCTGCGCTCGTCTGTTGCTCAGCGTTCGATCTCGCGCTGCACGATGCCTTCGGCGAACTCAACGACACTCCTGTGTACGAAACATACAACGGGCAGTTCATGAGCTGTGACCTAAGCGACTTTCTCACTCCTGCAGACCGCAGCGGGGTCACATTTCGTGGCCGGTATCCACAGGACTTTTTGGTGCCGCATCCGCCTCGCCAGCTTCCCGCATGGCATCTTGTCGGCGGGAAGGATTTGCTCAGCGACGACGAACGAACGGGCGCCGAGCCGAAGGACGACTATCCGGTCGTGCTTTCCGACTGGATCAAGCGGGACGGTCTCAAATGTCTGAAGGTGAAACTGACAGGAACCGATGCTGGCTGGGACTACGACCGCTTGCTGCGAGTTGGCCGCATCGCCATCGAGCACTCCGTCGATTGGCTCTCGACTGACTTCAACTGCACGGTGACCGATCCTAGCTACGTCAACCAAATCCTCGATCGACTTTTGGTGGAAGAGCCACGCCTCTACGCGATGATTCTGTACGTGGAGCAGCCGTTTCCCTACGAGCTTGAAGCCAACCGTATCGATGTCCACAGCTGCTCTGCGCGCAAACCACTCTTCATGGACGAGAGCGCGCACGACTGGAAGCTTGTGCGCCTCGGGCGACAGCTGGGCTGGACCGGGGTTGCGCTCAAGACGTGCAAGACACAGACGGGTGCGCTCCTGGCGCTTTCTTGGGCGAAAGCACACGGCATGACGCTCATGGTGCAGGATCTAACCAATCCCATGCTGGCACAAGTGACGCATGTGCTGCTAGCAGCGTATGCAGGAACGATCATGGGTGTCGAGACGAACTGCATGCAGTTTTATCCAGACGCTTCCACGATCGAGGCTGCGATCCACCCTGGGCTCTACCAGCGCCGCGGCGGTCGACTTGACCTTTCTTCCATAGCTGGTCCTGGCTTCGGGTATCGGCGCAGCGAGATCAACAGGCAGCTACCCGCAGCGGCCGCAGAGTCTCTATGACCCCGGGCAATGTCGACGTCTACTCGCAATGCAGGACGGCGCTGGCCGCGCATTACCAGGGAGACGCTCTCGGAGCATTGCAGCTCATGGGGGACCTCTTTGAGGCCTGCGTCGAGATTGAGCAACCGTCTGAATGGCGTGTGATCTGGGATTCGTTTGCTCATGTGCTCGGTGGCATTGCTGGCCAGGAATTCGCAGCACGCGTGCGCCGCGTCGCGACAACGGCAGGCGATGTGGACTTGCTTCTGGACGTTGCTCAGCGCCTCACTGAGCAGACACTCACGGCTCCGGCGGCAACTCTTCTGACGCACGCGCTGCAGCTCGCCCCGCAGCGGAGTGACGTCCTCGAGAACCTGATCCACGCCCTCGCGGAGGTCGGGCGTCACAGTGACGCCATCGCGGCCTGGAGCAAGGCGCGAAGCTCGGGCCCGCCACCCGATTCCCTCGCACTCCAGCTCGCCCGGAGCGCTGCGCATGCGGGAGATTTCGGCGTCTTGCGGCAGGCATTGGCCGTCGTGGAGTCAACCGGACGACCGCACGACGAAGTGGACTTTCTTCGGGGAGTGCTGGCTCGTTCGTCGGCTCTGCAAAGTGGCGCGTTGGATCTCAGCGAAGCCCGCGCCTGGCATTTTCGTTACACCGGTTCGATCCTCCTCCAGAAGTCGGCAAGTGACACCGCAGCGAACGCGAGACGGGCGACTGCGGCTGAAAGCGCTGCGACGTATAAGTTTGGCATCGTTGGGGTGCGCGAGGTGCTCTCTGCGTGGGAGTGGAGCCCCGATCGGATCGTCGCGTTAGGCGGCCGTTCGAGCCAGGTCTTAGCTCGGGCGACCGCTAGCATGCTTGACTTGCCACTCGTAGAATGGCGATCGGACGCGGTCGACGTTTCCGGCCTCCTCGTGGCACACTCGGTTGACGATCTGTCCTCGGAGGTACTCCATCAGCTTGAGACGCCGCATCCCGGCCAGATGCTTTGGCTGCACGAGATCGCCTTGACATGCACACCGCAGCTTGTGCCGGACGTTGTCACGCAGATCTGCGAGCGCAGCGATCCGCGCTGGTCGCGCCTCGCCGCCGCAACCGGTGGGCAGAGTCTCCTCGAGTGGGGGGGGAGCGGTGACGACGAATGTTTGGAGCTCGCCGAGAGCATCGTTCGCGCGCCCTTGGCGCCGGAGAGGCTTGGTGATGTCGACCGACTGCGGCAAGTTGCTGCCTGCGCGTCGCGCGTCCAGCCGCCCTACGGATCGGGAGCGCTTCAACCGCTCCCGCAGCGACGCAAACTCCAGACGGTTCCGCCGCCGGACTGGGGAGGTCGTCCGGAGTGAAACTGGCGCTCGTTCGGCGTAGGCGCATCCTCTCGATCTCAGGTTTGCGTACCAGCCCGCCTGAAAAAGTCATTCGGCCGAAGAAACTGGCCTCTTCACGCCCAGACGGGCCGCGTCAATACTCGCCATCAGAATCGAAAGAGAAGGGGGCCCGAAGATTGTCTGCGTTTGCCGCAGCCGATCTGGACGCGAAGAGACCAGTTTTCGGCTCGAAGCACTTTTTGAGGCAGGCTGGTAAGCGTCAGCAGCGAATCGTCCGGCGTTTCTTGAACGCGCTGCCTCTCTTCTCGATCTTCTCGATGTAGTCGAGCGCGACAGGTATCTCGCACGCAGTCTCTGCCTTGTCGCTCTTGACTTTGCCGAGCCTTTTGGCGGTCGCCTTTGCCGTCTTGGAGAGCGGCTTGACGTAACTTCCTACAGCAATAACGAACGCGTTCATGCAGTAGCGGACTCGGTTGGGAACCTTCGAGATGTCCGTCTCAACTCGCTGCAGCAGCGACCTGATTTCGTCGAGATCCAGTTCGTCGTCCTCCTGAGTGGTTACGATGCCTGCGTATGTGCTCCAGCCACTCACTTTGAGGGTCTCTTTGCGTGACCGAATCCATTTCATGGCGAGGCTCCGAGCGTAGGAACTCTCCGATGCAACCCACGGCACCGTGTACCCTGAGATCATGTGCCAGTCCGCCACAGCAGCCCATGACTCTAGTTCTTTCCTCGACATGACGCGACCGTCAGCCACCAGACCGGCAAGGTATTGGGCGTCTCCGATTCCGGTTCGGTAGAGCTCCATCGCGAGATCTTGATTGCCTTTGATTTCTTTGGCAATGACCTTAAGATCCGCGATCTTGACACCAAGGATGTGTTCGGAAGCGCCGTGTCGTCTGAGAGTCTTCCTGACTGTCTCGCTGCCGTGCCTCGAAAGCTCCTTCATCACTTCAGCTAGTTTGTGCATCGCTCGATTCGTCCTTCGTGTCAATGGAATTGGCGGCAGACAGAATAACGTCACGGTTTCTGCTACGCAAACGACACGGCAGGCATCGGCTCGATGGCCGTCGCCTGCCGTGATCGGCGAAGTGTGTTCAGTCTAAGGAGTCTTCTACTCAGCGCGGCGCTAAAGTGGGCATGCGTTCGGACAGCCCGAGATCCTGACGCATTTGAATCCGCCGAGAACTGGCTCGGCACCGGAGGTGAAAAGAAACGACAGCATGTAGACGGCGTCAGAGAGATCGACGCTGCCGTCGCCGTTGTTGTCGAGTAGGGTTGTCGTGCCGGCGCCGAAGGCACCCCCGTCGCACGGCGCCGGGTCTGAAGTCGCCTGAAAGAGGTGCCTGAGAGTGCAGAGAGGGTCGGAGAGATCGAGCTCGCCATCTTGATTGCAGTCGCCCGGACGCTGGAAGCCTGCCTCGCCAAGCTCGCTGGTGAAGACCACGGTGACGCCGCTGACCTCGACGTCTACGCGTGCGTGCAGAGCGTCGCCGAGCTCGGGGATGTCGAGCGTTGTGAATCCGCCTTCGATCGAGCCAACCGCCGTCATGACAGCGAAAGCGTCGCCGGGCTGCGGGCGATATCCGTCGACGAAGTTGATTTCCAGCGTTCCCCCGTCCAGCTTGACGTTGCCCATCACGAGGACGCGGTCGTAGCCCCCCTTCTCCGCTCGCGCGAAGTCAAGTCTCAGCCGTCCGGTGTGCAAGTACTGATCGATCGTCAAGAGGCTCGGTCCGTCGATTTCATGGCCGACAGTAAGTTCCCCTTCGTTTGCGAGGGCGGTGCTGATAACGGCGCCGTCCCGCGTCTCCACCACCCCAGCTCGATCGATGATCAACCCACCGGCTCCCGTGATCTGAGCCGACCCACTGATCGCGGTGCGGCCCAGCAAGCGCAGGGGTGCCCCCAGCTTTACCGACTCGTTGAGTAGGCTGAGGGCGCGTGAGTCGATTTTCGATTCGGCGTCCCCCTCGACGATGATCGGGCCAGAGCCCGGGTTCTGAGTGAGACCGCCGCCGACGAAATTGCCGCCCGCGAAACGCGCCGTTGCTCTCTCCCCAAGAAGAACCGTGTGGCCACCCACGAAGAACGTGTTCCCGTTCGACACACGCAGGTGACCCGAGAAGACAGCGGCGCTGTCGGCAGGAAAACTCACTTCGACGTCACCTTTGATGGCGTTGATCCGGCCGCCAGCCTGCGATCCGTCGATATCTGGAAATCGTGCTGCCGTGTCGATGATCAGCCGACCACCTCGACCTGACAGCGTGCCGTTATTGTCGATATCGACGGTCAGGATGCGCCCGTAGCCCATGATCTCGCCGCTGTTGACAATTTGGTTTCCTGACACCGTACCACCCGTGAGCGTGAGCGTACCTCGTTGTTCCAGCGTTGTGCCGAGAAACATTTCTGTCTCTGCGTCGACGTCTATGCTGCCCCCAGATTCGTTGATGAAGGACGCGACGTCGAGGTGCACGGTGCCGCTACGAACTAGGACCTCACCGTGGCTGACGTAGTGTCCACCTTCGAGGCGAGCGACCTCGTCGCCTGCCTCGAAGATCAATTGACCTGGATCGAAGCCGGTGAGCTTCAGACCGGCGTCAATCCTGAGCAGGGCGTCCCCAGCGATGTGGATCGAGCTCCCAAACGTGTCGCGCACGTCGCTGCTGATGACGAGCTCTGAACCGGTCGTAACCTGCAGACTCCCTTCGCCGCCGGCGTCGAGATCGAAACTGCCTTCACCTTCCGAGACGATCTCCAGGCGACCGTCTCGGGAGACGATCAGCCCAGCGTTTGAGAGCTTTGAGACCTGGTCCCCGCGCACAATCATGGTCCCGTGGCCGTCGATTCGCCCGCGCCGAACGAGTGCCACGCTGCGGTTGACCACGGCACGTCCTCCGTTCATGGTTAAGGCTCCATCGTCCATGACCTGAAGGATTGTCGTACGCAGGGAGGCGTCTTTGGGACTGGAGTTTCTCGACGCGACAATCTGAGATCCACTCCGCTGGACGCGAGTCACACCAGTGCCTCGATCCACTTGGAGTTCGAAATCGTTTGTCACCAGAGCGCCGCCGTTGACGACCGCGATTCCGGCGAGTGCCGCTGAATCTTCATCGAGGAGTACGAGGCGCGCAACGTCGATGACGACTCCTTCGTTGATCTCGGGGACGCCGCTCGGAGTCCAGTTCGATCCATGCGACCAGAGATCGGATCCACCGGCTCTCCAGGTCTTGATCTGCGCTGCAGCAGGCGGCGACAAGACGGCGAAGCAGGCGAGGATGGCGATGGTCGGCAGCGGGGATTTGATCCGGCGACGAAAACGTTGTCGATCGTTGCGGGGCATTTGTTCTCTACCTTTCGCTATGTGTTGGGAGGGTGACTCCTCAACGGGCTGTTCATTCGGCTCGTGCACCTCCCAACGACTGACGGATCCGGTTGCAGACAAAATTCGTCTCGACGGGCCTCTTGTCGCCGAGTTCGAGTCGAATTTTCGGGGAGCGCGGCTGCCCAAGCTCGTCCCTCGGCCAGTGTGGGGTCGCTCCGGAGTCGCTCATTGCCCTCGGCGCTTCTGGCGCTCCCCGGCTCGACGCGAGATGGTCAAACTCGACCCTCAGCCGCCGTTCTGTTTTGACTTGCTGCTGCGTTTGCGGGCGGATACCGTCGATTTCTACTCGCCGTCACGGATGTTCGACCGAACGGAGCTCTCATGTTTCTTCCTTCCGCCCAACGCTTCTCAGCCGCCGCGTTGCTTGTGCTGTTTGCCGGCGCCGCGGGAGCGGCGGTGCCAGCGACTGTCGCTGGTGCGGAAGCTAGTTCACTTAGTTTCGAGAAACACATCCGGCCGATCTTCAAGATCTACTGCTTTGACTGTCACGGTGGCGAAGCAGAAATCGAAGGCGGTCTCGATTTGCGCCTGCGCCGCTTGGGTGTCAAAGGTGGTGACTCCGGGCCAGCCATCGCGCCGGGGAAGCCGAACGCGAGTCTGCTTTTGACCCGCATCCGCAGCGGCGAGATGCCGCCGCGCGAGAAGAAGCTCGAGGACGAAGAGGTCGCGTTGATACGCGATTGGATCGCCGGCGGGGCACAGACTGCACGCCCGGAACCAGAACAGCTGGCGCCCGGAATCGGCATCACGCCAGAAGACCGTGAGTTTTGGTCGTTTCAGCCTCTTCACCGCCCGTCGGTTCCCGAAGTCGTGTCGAAGGACCGTGTGCGAACGCCGGTGGATGCGTTCCTCGTCGCGGCGATGGAGGCGCAGGGTTTGACGTTTTCGCGCGACGCCGAGCACACGACTCTCTTGCGCCGCGCCGCGCTCGACCTGACCGGACTACCGCCGACGCCTGATGAAGTCCATGAGCTCTTGGCCGACACGGGTGTGGGCGCGTACGAACGTGCGGTCGATCGACTACTCGCATCGCCGCGTTACGGGGAGCGGTGGGGGCGCCATTGGCTCGATGTCGCAGGGTATGCCGACTCGGAGGGCTACACCATCTCCGATCCGGTCAGGAGTTTTGCCTACAAGTATCGCGACTATGTTGTGCGTTCGTTCAACGCTGACAAACCATTCGATCAGTTCATCGTTGAGCAGTTGGCGGGAGACGAGCTGGTGGCGCCGCCTTATGAGAGATTGAGCTCTGAGGCGATCGAGAAGCTCACGGCGACCGGATTCTTGCGTATGGCGGCGGATGGCACGGGGTCTGGCGCGCCGGATCAACAGGCGGCCCGCCAGCAGGTCGTCGCCGACACCATCAAGATCGTCTCCGGCGCGCTGCTCGGCTTGACGCTCGATTGCGCCCGCTGTCATGACCATCGCCACGATCCGATTCTTCAGACCGACTACTACAGCGTGCGTGCTATCTTCGAGCCGGCGTATGACGCCAAGAATTGGCGTGTGCCGGCTGCGCGGCGAATTTCTCTGGCCACCGATGATGACCGTACGAGCGCGGCGGCGATCGAAGCGGAAGCACAAGCAGTTGCCGCCGAGCGGGCCGCAAAGCAGAAGCAATACATCGCCGCCGCGCTCGACAAAGAGCTCGAAAAGTTTGAGGCCTCGCGACGCGAAGCCATTCGTGTTGCCTACTACACGCCAGGCGACAAGCGGACCGAAGAGCAAAAGGAGATCTTTCGCCGATATCCGTTCTTGCGTCTCCACGCAGGTAATCTCTATCAGTACAACCAAGCGTCAGCGGACGATCTGAAGAAGTATGACGAGCGGATGAACGCCATCCGTGCTCGTAAGCCGTTCGAGGATTTCCTACGAGTGTTGACCGAGGTTCCCGGCCAGGTGCCGACGACGCACCTGCTGCATCGCGGCGACGTGAGTCAGCCGCGGCATGCGATCGGACCGGGCGGGTTGTCGGTCGCCAGGCCAGAGGGGCAGCGGCTCGAGATCGCACCTGATGACTCGGGCTTGCCGTCGACGGGGCGCCGCCTAGCGTTTGCGCACTACCTGACTTCGGGCGAGCACCCTCTCGTCGCGCGCGTGATCGTGAATCGTGTTTGGATGCACCATTTTGGACGAGGGCTCGTCGCGACGCCCGCTGACTTCGGCCGCTTGGGAGACCTGCCGACGCATCCCGAGTTGCTCGACTGGCTGGCGAGCGAGTTCGTGGCCAGCGGTTGGAGTGTGAAGCGCCTCCATAAGCTCATCATGACCTCGACGGTTTACCGTCAACGCTCGCGGCGCGATCCGGTTCGCGACTCGATCGACGCAGGCAACGTCGCTTACTGGCGCTTTCCGATACGGCGCCTGGAGGCGGAGGTGATCCGCGACCAAATCCTCGCTGTCAGCGGTGTGTTGAACGCAAAGATGTTCGGCCCTCCGGTGCCTGTCGTCGAAGATGAGGTCGGACAAATCGTCGTTGGTCCGCTCCCGGCCGCCGATGAAAAGAGCATTGAATCTTCCGACCATGACTCCGCGGCGCGGCTTGAAAGGAATCGGCGCACTCTCTATGCTCAAGTGCGACGCAGCATGCCGGTGTCGATGCTGAGACAATTCGACATGCCCGTCATGGAAGTGAATTGTGAGCGGCGGACGTCGTCGACGGTTTCTACACAGTCGCTCATGCTCATGAATAGCGGTTTTGCGCTGCGCGCGGCCGAACGATTCGCGCGGCGGCTGCGCCGCGAAGCTGGCAGCAGCAGGGCCGACCAGATTGTCCGTGCCTGGCAACTAGCGTTCGGCCGTCGGCCCGCGCCGAGTGAGATTGAGCGCAGCAAGTCTTTCCTGGCACAAAGAGTGGAACATTCGATCGCGACCTCCGCGGCAACGGAAGAATCGGCGACTGCGTCTCCGCAACCTGGACGCGCGTCGCAGGCGGTGACAAAAGCTCCTGATCACGAGTTGATCGCGCTCACGGATCTGTGCCATGCTCTTTTGGGAACGAACGAATTCCTATATGTCGATTGAGACCCCAACACTTGCGAAGAACGACCGCAGGAGGCACCTTCAGTTGGTCATTCCTTGCGGACGTTGGAGTGAGGTTCGTGTGCACGGCGACTGCGGACGGAATAACCGAATACCGAGTGTGTTATGAGTCTGATCGATCCTGGGAATTCCGAATTCAGCTGGAGGAGTGAGTCGCCGCGCCGCGAGTTTTTGCGACGAGGGACGTTCGGTGTCGGTGGCCTTGCGCTCGCCTGGCTCCTGAAGCAAGAACGTCTGCTCGCAATTCCGCGGACGATCGGTCAACAGAGCCAGTCGTTCGATTTGACACCGAAGGCGCCGCAGATCAAACCTCGAGCGCGCGCGATGATTTCGCTCTTCATGCACGGTGGCCCGAGCCAAGTCGATCTCTTCGACCCCAAATCTGAGCTCACCAAGCGTGACGGCCAGTCGTATGACGGTAGCGTCGTTTTCAGCTTCTTCAACCGCGCGACGAAGCGTCTTCTCGGCAGTCCATGGAAGTTTGCGCGGCACGGTCAATGCGGTACGCCGGTCTCCGAGCTTCTTCCGCACACTGCGAGGATCGTCGATGATCTCTGTGTCATCCGATCGATGCACACCGACACCAACGATCACGGTGCATCGCTCCGGCGTATCAACACTGGACTCAACCGTCCGGATCGGCCGACGTTCGGCGCCTGGTTGACGTACGGTCTTGGTGCAGAGAGCCAGGATCTACCCGCCTACGTGGTTCTCACCGACCCCGGGGGACTACCAACGCTGAAGTCGCGGAACTGGTCTTGCGGCTGGTTGCCGTCCCTCTATCAGGGCACCGTGATTCGCCCGCGGGAGCCCCGTATTCTCAATCTCGTGCCGCCAGCGCACCTCAAGGGTGAGCGGCAGCGGCAAAACCTGGACTTTCTCCAAGACCTCAACCGCGATCACCTCGAACGTCATCCAGGAGAGTCCGACCTGGAAGCAAGAATCGCGAGCTATGAGTTGGCGGCACGCATGCAGTCGTCAGCGAAGGAAGCTCTCAACGTCGCGAGTGAGTCGGAAGCGACAAAGAAGCTCTACGGCCTCGACGATCCGCTGACGAGGGAGTACGGCACTCGGTGTTTGATCGCGCGACGTCTCATCGAGCGCGGAGTTCGTTTCGTCCAGCTCTTTCTCAACAGTCAGCCGTGGGATTCGCACACCAAGATGCGGGAACGGCTGCCTGCGATCTGTCGAAAGACTGACAAACCGTGCGCGGCACTAGTGACGGACCTGAAGGAGCGCGGGTTGTTAGAGACGACCTTGGTGCACTGGGGCGGCGAGTTTGGGCGTCTGCCCGTCAGCGAGGGCGATCCCAAGGTCGGAGGACGAGATCACAATGGCGAAGGGTTCACCATTTGGCTCGCAGGTGGGGGAGTCCGTCCTGGAGTCACGTACGGTGAGACGTGTGAGTTCGGCCATCGTGCGGCGGTTGACAAGGTCAGCTTCAACGATTTTCAAGCGACGCTTTTCCACCTCTTTGGGCTACAGCACGAAGAACTCGTCTACGTCCACAACGGCCGTGAGACCCAGATGACCAGCGGACGAGCATGCCGCGTCGTGCATGAAATCTTGGCATAATCTCATCGCGACGAGCGTCGCCACGGCGCGGCTTTCAGCGTCGCCACTCGCGCGGTTGACCCGTCGATTCGAGGACCGCGCGCCACAGTTTGCCGCTCAGATCGAGCTGCTTCGTGTGACCGATCACGAGCCGGAGCGGAATGTGGACGAAATGGTCGTGGTAATATCCCGTCAGCATGCTTGTCCGTCCCGCCATCGCGGCGTGAACGGCGTGATGCGCGAGCTGCGCGCAGAAGACGGAGTCGTCGGCCGTGGCCGGCACGCTGCGAATCATGTAGCTCGGGTCGATGTACTTGAGCGATAGGGGTTCGCCTCGACGCGCAAACTCGGCCTTGAGGCGGTCGCGCAGCAAAATTCCTATGTCGTCAGTACCAGCGGTTTCGCACAGCTCTTCGCCGGCACCTTCGGCAACGACGATGACGGCGTGCCCTCGCTTGTCAAGTCGACGCGCCAGTGCGTCGTAGAGGCCATTCTTGCCTCCCAGTCCAAACTCGACCTCGGGCACCAAGCAGAAGTTTACGTCGCCGCTAGCGACGGTTGCGGCGGCGGCGATGAAGCCTGCATCCCGACCCATGAGCTTCACCACAGCAACACCGCGGGGGTTGTCGTGGGCTTCGATGTGGCCACAATCGATTGCTCGCACGGCTTCGGCGACGGCCGTCTCAAAGCCGAACGTCTTTTGGATCACCGGTATGTCGTTGTCGATCGTTTTTGGGATGCCGACGACGCCGATGGTTCCGCCGCGCCTTTCGATTTCTTCCACGATCGCACTCGCTCCCCGCATCGTTCCGTCGCCACCGACGACGAACAGCACGTCGATGCCGAGACGCTCCAGCGAGTCGACCATGGATACAGGGTCTTGATCACCACGTGACGACTTGAGCACGGTACCGCCACGGCGATGGATCTCGCCGACGCTGCTCGCGGTGAGTACGAGTGGCTTGTGTCCATAGCTCTCCACGAGGCTTTGGTAGCCATAGCGTAGGCCGAGCACCTGGCGGACGTTGTAGCCTTCGTAGAGCTGCATCGTCAGGCCCCGGATCACGTCGTTGAGGCCAGGGCAGAGTCCGCCGCAGGTGACGATCGCACACGTCGTTTCGGTGGGGTCGAAGAAGATTGTGCGCCGCGGTCCAGCCATCTCGAAGAAACCGGGCAGGCTCGATCGCGTCGTCAGATCCGAGCGCAGACACGTCGAGGCCACCCCTTCCTCGTCTTCTACAAACAGGGCATCCTTCAGCGGCGATGGAATGGTCGGGTCGCCGAGTCTTTTGATCTCTAACTCGGCAGCCTCGAAAGTTCTCTTCATCGACTTCCCCGTCGCTCCTTACTCGAGAGGATCTCTACGCTCAGCGCGGTTTTTCGCGTCGCCTTCGCTTTTCGGTTCTTCCGGCGAGGGAGGTTTTGGCTCCTTTGTGATCAGCTTTCCCTCCTTCTTCAGTCGGCGTAGCTCGCTCTCACACCACTCGCGGTCGAGTGTCCCTCGGATGACGAGATTGTCGAACGTGAAGACCAGTTTGCTGAAACTGAACGCCACGTAACCACCGCGATCCTTGCGTCGACTGAGCTTGACCATCTCGAGCGTTTTGTCGATCTTGGTGCTCACGATGAATTCGTCGTCGCGAAATCCGTACTCGCACGGCACAGATTCGCCGTGACGCGGAAACCAATCGCGCGCCGGTTTTTGGTACTCACGGTGCGGTGTCAGGCGAGACTCGCGAGGTGTGCCGCGCACGAGCACGCTGACCCGATGAAAGAAACTCGTCGCGAAGCCAGCCTTGACCTTTGGGTTCCAGTTGGTGATGGCGGTGAACTGAGATTCAGGGCCAATGAAGTTCGGAATGCGAAAGCCAACCTTGATCCAAGTAGCGCCCTTAAGAGGAAATCGTGACTGCCAAAAGCCTTGACCGAGGCCGCACACACAAAGGCCGGGGTACACCTTGTCTTCCTTCATGATGAAGCGACGATTCGCCCCGACCATCGCGGGGCTCGTGTCGTCATGCATGCCGCCGCCCGTGAAGCCGGCGACGAATTGCCCAGCCCGATCGAAGGTGATCTCGATCGTATCCTTGTCGATGAACTTCGTGGCACCACCGAAGATCTGTGCTGAGTTGAGCTCGAGGACCCGACGAAACGTGAGTTTTTTTCTCTTCTTCTTTTTCTTCTTCTTGCGGCCTCTCTTCTTTTTCTTTTTTGACGTGTCGGTATCGTCTGGCGCGCGACGGCTGGCTCGCGTCGTCGAGCGATTCCCTGCTGCCTCGGGGGCGCCAAGGTCATTTGCTGGCAGGCGGTTGTCTGCTTTCCCGGCGACCGGAACGAAAGGAAAGGCCATCAGGGCCGAAAGACAAACCAGGGTGTAAACAAGCGCTCGCGTCGAGGTGTTCATCGTTCTTGCGCGTTCGAGTCGATCGTTGTTTTGCCGAGCGTTGTCGACGTCGACAACAGAGGTCCCATCCGGCCTCCATTCTAACCCGCACGACGGTCGAGTTTCTACATGACCGCCTTCCCCACAGCGGTTCCGCAATCCTGCTGCGTGGAGCCTTCGGTTATAGATGGAGGGACGGTTTTTGGCGTGTCGCAGGTTCGCATGGAGCAAATGGCGCGGTGAGAAGGGTCGCGGGAGGCGAGCTCTGTGGCGTGGGAGAGGCGTCAGAGGGAGTTGGGGGAGGGATTCCCCGGGCCTCTGACAGGTGAGGCTTGAGGTAGGAGGTAAGTGCCCCGGTGAGCGAGTCGTGACCGAAGCGGTCAGCCAGGGCTGCGGCTGGGGATCCCGGCGTAGAGGCAGCAGGAGAGCAGGCGGGCCAAGTGGAGCATGCTGCAGTTGGCACGCGCTTGCGGCTTCAGGTTGCGCAGGAAGAATGCCTGGAACGTATTGCACGCGATGAGGCAAACGAGCCAGAACGTAAGCATCGCATCGTCGTCGTGCTTGTAGACGTGGTCTGCATGCCAGCGCGTCACCAGTTCGTTGAAGCCCTTGTTCTCGATTGCCCAACGCGAGTGACCGATTTCGCGAACGGCCACCGTGCTTGCCAAGCTCTCAGGCAAGGTGGTCACCCAGAACCATTCCGAGATCTGCTCCTCGGGTTGGCCGTCGAGCTGGCGGCGCAGTGACCACCGCTCCACGCTTCGCACCACCCGTACCGGCATGCCGGCCTGTGGCCAGGATTCGAGTTCATCGACGTCCCAGCACTGGCACTTCCTCTTGCCGGAGAAGATCTCGACCGGAGCCCTGACCTCGCAGAGGGAGCGAACGTCTCGGATCAGATCACGCTTCTCGTTCTTCAGCACTGCGAGCACGTGCTTGCCGCGTTCTCGAACGAACTTGAAGAACCTAGGGTCGGCGTAGAGCGCGTCAGCGACAACGGCGTCGAATGCTCTCGGGTAGCTTCTGAGAACTCTCTCAAGCAGTCGCATGGCTGCGGCCACCTCATCCTCGCCCGGGCGAATCGGCTCGGCATCGAGCAACAGAGGAAAACTGTCGGTCAGGAGCTGAGCTGTGACGTGCCTGTGGTAGAACTGCTTGCGCGTCTCCGTCTCGCCGCTCCTGTTCTTGACGGTGATTTCTCGCTCCAGGCAGCCGGTGCAACGCCGTCGGTACGTTGAGTGCGATTCATGTCCATCCAGCACAAGAGTGGTCAAACCGTGCCACGGAGCGACGAGCGCCTTGTTCCGCTTGAGTCGGCTATAAAGGTGATGAATAGCAGCTCGTAGGTCGTCGTGATTGACGACGGCGCAGATCCGTCCCATCGAATCTGCGCTTGGGAGATCGCCCGCAATCCACCGGGACCAGAACTTGCTCTCCCGCGTCTGCTCCAAGGCGTTGAGACTGCCGAGACGCGTCAGGAACATCACGAACGCACTTCTGACCACGACGCCAGTGGAAATCCGAGGGCACTGGCGGCTGTCAGTGACTGTATCGAGGACAGCAGGAAGCCCTATGATCTTCCTGGCGTAGGCCAGAAGCCGACGAAGGATTGCTTCACTTCTCCCTTTTTCGGAGCTTCTGGTGCTGAAGCTTCGAAATCTCCTCGAGCAGGGTTCGGGCGTTGGCGTAGCTCTCAACCCACCGACGCACGTCGTCCTCGAACGCCTTGGGGACGAAGATCTGCCGGTACTTTCCCTCCTCACTGACCACGAGATAGAGTCCCGTGTGTTTCTCTCCCTTGGTGACGCAGCGGCAGCTTGACTTCCCGCAGGTACGCTCACGAACGGTGAGGCTTCCGCGGATGATCGCATCGGAATGCAGGAGTTTGGTAAGCCGGGAGCGCAGGTCACGCTCCGCCCTGCTCATCCTGCTCCTGGAAGGCCGCTGTTTTCCTGACATATTACTACTATACCAGAAACGTAGCCAAAAACAAGTGGTCTGTCGAATGCGAATTTGCTCCATCATCCGTCGGCGCCGCTAACCTCGCGAGGCATCGCCAGATGGATCGCGCTCGCTACCCGCGTTGCGGAATCGCTGCCTTCCCCAGTGCGGCTTCTGCGCCGCTGGTTTACTCGTCCTCTGTGCGAGTTCTTCACGCGGCGTCGCTACACGGCATACTCAAACCGCGGCGCACCGGGTCACGGCGATGACGATGTCGTGCTCGTCCTGCGGCAGAATCGTCCGGCAGTCGAGAAAGACCGCGTCGCTCTTGCAGCGGGCGAAGACAGGCGGCGAATGAACCCTAAGCCGCCGTGCGAGCTCCTCGGCACTGATTTGCTGGTGCTGGAGTCTGACCGCGTAGCTCGGAATCTCTTGATCGGGCAGCGCGCCGCTTCCTGCTTGTGCCGCCGACTTGACGACCTCGATTTCGAGCTCACGACAACGGTCACGCATGCCGGCGGCGTAGCGCTGCGCTCGCTTCTCGACGTCCGCGAGTGGTGTCGCGATCATCCGCAGCGTCGGAATCGTCTCACATAGACTAGACGGGTCTCGATAGGCGCGGAGTGTTTCTTCAAGAAGCACGAGCGTGGTTTTGTCGACGCGCAGCGGTCGAAAGAGCGCGTGCGCGCGCAGTCTCGCGACGAGCGCTCGCTTGCCGACGATGATCCCAGCCTGACAACTGCCGAGAAGCTTATCGCCGGAGAAAGAGACAAGATCCGCTCCAGCGGTGATGGCGTCGGACGCAAGAGGTTCCGGTTCGAAGCCGTAAGAGCTCAACTCGACGAAGCAGCCAGATCCGAGGTCGCATGCGATCGGGATCTCGTGTCGGCGCCCGAGGTTAACCAGCTCCTGCAGTGGTGGCTGGTGTGCGAAGCCGCGTATGGCGTAGTTCGACGTGTGCACCTGCAGAAGGAGTGCTGTCGCCGCGTTGATCGCGCCTTCGTAGTCCCGCGTGTACGTACGATTGGTTGCGCCGACTTCCACCAACCGGCTGCCGCTTTCCGCCATGATCTCGGGCACTCTGAACGAGCCGCCGATCTCGACGAGCTCGCCGCGCGACACGATCACTTCCCGCTCGCGCGCGAGGGCCGCAAGAATGAGCAGCACCGCGGCGGCGTTGTTGTTGACGACCACGGCTGCCTCGGCACCGGTGAGCTCTACCAGCATTGCGGCGACAGCATGTTCGCGGTGGTTGCGATCGCCGCTGACAGGGTCGATTTCGACCACCGAGTATCCGCGCAGCGCGTTGGACACGGCGTCAACGGCAGGCTGAGGCAGCACCGCGCGGCCGAGACCTGTGTGGAGGATCACGCCGGTGGCGTTGATCGCTCGCCCGTACGCCGACGCTGCCCGCAGCCGCAGTTCGTGGTGTGTTCGCTCCGCGATGCGTGCAGGCGCCAGTTCGCGGTCCAGCGTGTTGCCGTCGAGCTTGCCGCGCAGGATCTCGTCGCGGAGACGCTCGACGACCCGGCGAAGCGTCCGCACCAGCTCGAGGTGCGGAACTTCCGTCAACTGGCGTACGTTCGGTAGTTGGAGCAGCTTCTCGATTTGCGGCAAGCGTCGAAGCAGCTCGCGTTGGGACTCTGGGTGGCTTCGTTGTGGTTCGTTCACATCTTCTTTTTCGGACGTTTGGAGCTCTTTCGAAAGAAGATTTTGTAGCGAAGTGACACGTCGCCACGACTTTTTTTCGCCGCTTTGTCGCAACTGACCGCGTGGTATAGTCGGTGGTGTTCGCTAATTCTTGGAGAGGTTCCATGCGTAAGGATCACAGTCTGGCAGACTATGAAGACGTTCGGGAGAGCCCGCATCGTCACAATTTGTCGTCCGCAGAGCGCCCTTCGCGGCGCCCTTCGCGGCGCCCTTCGCGGCGCCCTTCGGAGTGCCGAACAGTCGGTTTTGTCGATTGCGTCCCAGCCCGTGGAGTCGTGGCCCTCGCTGGACTCCTCATCACCCTGAGCGCATTGTCATGCTCGAGCGGCGGAGGCGGTGACGACCCCGTCGATACGAATGATGTGACCTTGTTCACGGCGCCCGGCGCCATGTTGGCGTTGACTGGGCTCGGGGCGCTCGACCCGCTGCACATGTTCGCCACGGCGGGTGGACCGGTGATTTTCTTCGACGCCGAATCCGGATCGGTGTTGATCCTGGCCGTCGACGGGACGCCGGCGATCTTCACCAGCGAGACAGATATCACCGCCCTTACAGGCGAGACCACCGTCAGCCTGGGCCCCTTTGACCAACTGATCGGTGGTACGTTTGGCGATCAAGTCGTCACGGCGGACGCGACCTCTGGGCTGCTGCTGCGACTTGCCACCAACGGTACGCCTCAGATCCATTCCACCGAGGCGCAGATGACGATGGCGACGGGCGGCGCTTCGGCGCAGGCGCATCTGCCGCGACACCTCACCGCGAACCAGGTGATTGCTCAGGACGCGGTTTCGAAGGACATACTCCTCTTCGCCAACACTGGCGCTGCCACCGTTTTTGTCACGGCGGCTGACCTCGCGGCTGCTGCCGGAGTCGCCGAGGCTGATGCACTCATCGTGGGCTGGGCTCGCGCCCCGCTCAGTGGCGACCTCTTTGCGTTCTTTGTCTCAACCGCGACAGTCGTCCGCATCCAAATCAATGGGACGATCGAAGCATGGGCCGACGCGACGGATTTCGCCGCGATCTTCCCGGGCTTCACCAACATCGGTGTCGTCAAGCTGACGACCGAACCGGCCGACGATACCCTCTACATCCTGATTTCGAACAACGGCCGCGGGCACGGAATCGGATCGGTGTCAGCGGACGGTTTGACCATCCTCTCGGTGTCAGATCTTGCGGACCAGATCGGTGCTCCGTCCAACGCGATCGACTTCGGCTTCATCGAGTTTGGCGGTTCGCTGTTTTTCTATGGCATCGACGGCGTGTTTGCTTCGGCATACACGATCGATAGTGGTGGCATCCTCGAGGAGGCCGCCAACCCCGGCGACCTGCTCGATGTGACGGGAGCCCCAGGCGTGAACATCGGCCCTGGCGCACCGATCGACAACATCGGGGTCGTGATCTTAGAGCCTGAGTCCGACAGCTTCGTCCTCGTCCGCTAACGCGGCGATCCCGCCTGGATGCAGGTTTGAAAAGCGCCTTGAGCCTTGCGTGTTCACAACATCGAGTATGGATCGACGTCGATCTGTACTTCGACGCCGCCACGGCGTGACTTCGACTGCCGACGCAGAGCTGCGACGACATCGTGCAGCGACGTGCGCGAGTTGGATTTGACAAGGACTTGGAAGCGGTGGCGCCCCTGCACTTTGGCGATCGGCGCCGGCACGGGGCCCAAGATCTGGCAACCGGAGTCTTCCTGCCGCAGCAGGTCGGCGCAGCGAGTTGCTTCGTTTTCGACTTTGTCTGAGTCCTTGCCCTGAACGAGCAATTTCGTGAGGAATCCGAACGGCGGATAGCCCATCGATTGGCGCACCTCGACCTCGCGGCGATAGAACTCTTCTTCGTCGCCGCTCACCGCGCAGCGGATGGCATAGTGCTCCGGGTGAAACGTCTGCACAATCACGTGCCCAGCCCGTGCACCTCGTCCAGCCCGACCTGCAACCTGAGTAATCAACTGATACGTGCGCTCGGCAGCGCGAAAATCGGGAAAATGTAAGCCAGTGTCAGCGTTAACGATTCCGACAAGCGTGACGTTCGGAAAATCGTGCCCTTTGGCGATCATCTGCGTGCCGACAAGAATGTCGTACTCGCCGCGTCCGAACTTGCCGAGGGTTTCCTCCAAAGCATCTTGTGTGCGGATGGTGTCACGGTCGAGGCGGGCGATGCGCGCGTTTTCGTGGCGTTCCTGGAGAGCATGAAAGATCTTCTCGGTGCCGACACCGGAGCGCCTTAGGTGCGGCATTTGGCAGTCGGGGCACTCGGGGGGCACAGCGAGCCGCTGCCCGCAATAGTGGCATCGCAGCGAGCTCTCCCCGCGGTGAAACGTCAGCGTGATGTCGCACTCCGAGCAGTGTGCGACGTAGCCGCAGCGGACGCAATGGACGTAGGTCGCGAAGCCGCGACGGTTCAGGAACAGGAGTACCTGTTCGTCTGACTGCAGCCGTTTACGGATCAATCGATCGAGCTTGCCACTGATCAAGCCGGAGCCGTCGCTGCGATAGAACTCATTGTCGAGCGTCGCGGTGGTGATGGTCGGTAGGGGGTGGGACGTGACGCGGCGTGGCAGCCGCATCACTCCGTACTTCTGACTTTGGCCGTTGGCGAACGTCTCGAGGCTCGGCGTCGCCGACCCAAGCAGCACTGGGATCCCGAGCATGTGGGCGCGCACGACGGCCGCGTCGCGACCGCTGTAACGTGGCGAAGACTCCTGTTTGTAGCTCGGTTCATGTTCTTCGTCGACAACGATGAGACCGAGCTCCCGAATCGGCGCGAACACCGCCGAGCGGGCACCGATCACCAGCTGCGCATCACCACGGTGGATGGCTTTCCACTCCGTGCGTCGTTCGCTCTCGCTCAGCATCGAATGCAGCACGGCAACGGACGCGCCCTCAAATCCACGGCGAAACCGGAGCACCGTCTGTGGCGTCAGCGAGATTTCGGGTACCAGCACGAGTCCACGTTGACCGCGGGCGAACACGCGGCGAAGGGCTTCGATGTAGACTTCGGTCTTGCCGCTACCCGTGACGCCGTGGATCAAAAACGGTGCGAAGCCGCCCTTCTCCAGAGCCGCGTCGAACGCCTCGAGCGCTCGGCACTGATCGGGATGCAGCTCGTCCCCGCTGCGGCTCTCCAGACTATCGAGATCGACGTTAGGTCGGGTCCGTTCGTAGTCGCGTGTCTCAAGCGTCACCCAGCCGCCGTCCATGAACCACTTGAGCGCGCCCGACTTGGCGTCGGCGCGCTGAAGAAGAGCGGAACGCTCGTGGGGTCCTGGCTCGAGAGCCAGCAACCGCAACAGTCGTGCACGCACGGGCGCCTTCTTCTCAACGCGATCGGCGGTGGCGTTCAATTCCTCGGCCGGTCTGTCAGCCGTGATCCACGCGACCTGCCGTCGTGTCGCCCCACTGCGCACTGAGGGCGGCAGCGCTGCCTCCAGCACCTCGCCCCAACCAGCCTGATAGTAGTCGGCGATCCAGCGTGTGAATGCAAGAAGATGCGCGTCGAAGAAACAGTCTGGGTGAAGCAGCTCACGAATCGGCTTAAGTTTTTCTATATCGGTGGTCGCCGGTAGTCCAACGCAGACGCCGGTCGTGGTCCGCGGCCCGAAAGGGACGAGCACTCGATGGCCGACGCGTAGCTTCGTCTGAAGTCGCTCAGGAACCTCGTAGTGAAACAGTCTCTCGAGCGGCACATTGACGGCGATTTCCGCGACCGCTTTGACCATTACGTTTCCGTCTCTGCTGCCAAAAGCTCCTTGTAGAGCCGTTCGTATTCGTCGACGACGGGTGCCTGCGCGAAGCGCTGCGTCGCGCGTTCACGTACTGCCTCTTGCATGCGCTGATGTCGATCAGGGTCGCGGAGGACTGCCTCGCAAGCCGCGGCCATGCAAGCGTAGTCTCCGATCTGGCAGAGAATCCCGCAGACGCCATCCTCAACGACCTCTGGCACTCCGCCTGTCCGCGTCGCGATGACCGGCACCCCACTCGCCATCGCCTCAAGCGCGGCGAGGCCGAAGCTCTCGTATTCGCTCGGCAGGAGGAAGAGGTCGAGTTGCGCGAGAACGTCTCCGACGTTATTGATCGCGCCGAGGAAGCTCACACGTTCCGACAGGCCAAGCTCTGCCGCCAGATGCCTCGCCGGCTCGAGTTCCACTCCGTCGCCGATCATGAGGAGGCGTGCGGACAACTTTTTCTCGAGGAGATGAAACGTGCGGACGACGTCGCGAACACGCTTGACGGAGCGGAAGTTCGATACGTGACCGAGAAGAAAGTCCGCCCCCTGCGCGTGCCGCGAGCGTAGACCCTGGCTACGCCGTGCCGGGTTGAACTCGTCTAGGTTGACGAAGTTTGGAATCATGCGGATCTTCTGCGTCGGCTTGAACCGAAGCTCCGTCTCCGCGGCAAGCGATTTCGACACCGCGGTGACCGCATCGCTGGTGTTGATCCCGAGGCGCGTCATCTCATAGAACGAACTGTCGATGCCGATGAGTGTGATGTCGGTGCCGTGCAGCGTCGTCAAGATCTTCGGTCGGTCGGTTCCGAGAAGCTTGCGGCAAAGATACGCCGAGATCGCGTGCGGAATCGCGTAGTGAACGTGGATGATGTCGAGCTGATGCGACCGGCACACTTCACCGAGTTTGCTGGCCAGTGCCAAGGTGTACGGCGGGTATTTAAAGAGCGGGTAAGACGTGACGTCAACGCGGTGAAAGCTGGTGTTGGGATGGCGCGCCGGAACGCGAAACGGTAACTCATGGCTGAAAAAGTGCACGTCGTTGTCGCGTGCCGCGAGCGCCAGGCCGAGCTCCGAGGCCATCACACCGCTGCCCCCGTAGGTGGGATGACATACGATCCCGAGCTTCATTCACCCATCCCGCCGTTTGTTGCCTGTCGTGAATTCGCCACGGGTGTGTCTCCTTCTGCTGCTGCAGTCTTGTCGTGAGACTCTTTCAACGTCGTCGCCGTCTTCGGTCGCATCCTTTCTTCTTCTTTCTTCTTTCTTCTTCCATCTTCCTTCTTCGTTTCTTCGCTCAGCCCTCACCATCGACGGGGCGCCAGGGTTCCTCGGAATAGAGCCTCACCACGTCGCGCGCCGGCACAGGCTCTGGGGAAGTATAGGCTTCGCCGAACGTGGCGCCAATGGTCGAGCCGAAATGTCGTGCGCGACCCTCAATGGCACTGAGAAACTCTGGATGCGCGATCCGTGTCGAACCTTCCGACGATCCCTCGCGGTAAAACTGTGAACGAAAACAGAGCGTCGCATCCATACGCTCTTGCCAGACGGGTGTGACGTCGACGACGATTTTCGGCGTGACGATTTGACTGCCCACGTAATGCAGCAGCGCGTGCGGCCGAAGCGGCTCGCCACCCGGCGCGTACTTGGCGACACCCGCGAGGTAGACGGTGCGGCTGAGGATCTCGCCCACGGCAACATGATCGGGATGGTGATCGACGAGTGGCGGTGCGATCACGACGCGCGGCCGCATGCGGCGCAGCACCTCGACGACGAGCCTTCGCGTCTCGTCGTTGTCGCGAAGATGGCCATCGCCGAGCTCCAGGTTGATACGGCATGTGAGCCCAAGTGCCTTAGCCGCCGCCGCCGCTTCGGCGTCGCGGATCTCAGGCGTGCCGCGGGTTCCCAGCTCGCCACGACAAAAATCGACGACGCCGGCGGTACGACCTGATTTCACCGCCAACGCCAACGTGCCGGCACAGTTCAACTCGACGTCGTCGGGGTGGGCCGTGAAGGCGACGATGTCGCAAGGTTTAGCTCGTTTAATGTCGAACATGTTGTCGCGATGTCTTCCTTTCGTCCTGCCTGGTCTTGTTGCGTTGGCGGTCAGTCGTTTGTCCGCGCGTCACCCTTTTGCGCATCGAAGAGCAGCCAACGATGGGATAGCTCGAACGGTTCTTGGGCGATCGCAGCGATCAAGGAGTCGATCCAGTCAACCCCGTGCTTGGCGACAAAGTGAAGGAAACCCCAGCGGCGTTCTTGAAGCCCACCTGACGGATAGACGTAGTTCCACAACTTGCGGGCTTGCGCCAGTTCGTTCTTCTGGTTTTCTGCCCACGCCTTGAGCGCACGATCCTTGAAGTGACGAATGTCCCTGACGATCTTGTCAGCGCTGCCGGGGAGCCGCTTGGCGCTCGGAATCCCGGCGGGCACCTCGCTCGCCGCGTCCTCTAGAGCATTCGCGACAGTCGCGGCGAGAGCATCAAGGCCGGCGAGCGAGTCCGGCGCGTCGCGATCGGCGACGAGTCCGGCCGCTGACTTCGCCCGCGCGATGGCTTGATCGTCGAACCGAGAGACGATCGGGACCAAGCGGCCATCAATGATGGTCGCATGCAGACGCAACGCAATCGGCGGCGACTCGATGCCGAGCAGCCGCGAGAGCGGGCCGAGCTGGGCGAAGTAACCGACTTCTGCTGGGCCGCCGACACTGAGGATGGCGGGGAGCGTGTACTGCTGCACGAACGGCCGAAGAAGCGCGCCCGCCGAGAAGAGACGCGGCGACGTGCGTAGGCGTTCAATGAGCGCACCCGTCGACAGGTGCCGGCCGACGCCATCGATTTCGAGGCCGCCTTCCGCGGGTGAGAGATGGTGTCGAGCACCGTTCTCCAGTAGAAAGAGCGGCAGACGCGCGGCGACGAAAGGCTTCAGGCCGCTGGCTGTCACTTCAGATCGTCCGCGCGTGATGGCATCCAGCACACCGTCAGGGCGTTCGATGACTTGTTTGACGACTTCGGCGGCAAGGGGGCGCAAGTGCACTGGATCCAAACAGAGGAGGCCGTGTTTTCCAAGCACCGTGTGCAGCATCGCGGCGAAGCCGCTCGCCAAGTTGCGACCGCGATACTGCTCGATCAACTCACGCGCGACGCTCCCAAAACGCCGCGGTGCGAGGTGTGCGGCGGCGGCCTCGAGCGTCGCTAGGTCGTCCGTGCTGATCTCATAGTCGGAGATCGGCCGCCGATCGACGGGCGCGCTGAACGAGAACACGACATCTTCGCCGCTGGCGCCAGGAAAGCGCACCGTGCGGACTTCGTCGAGATCGTGGTCGTCACCCGCGACCCAGAAGACCGCTACACAGGCGCGTCCCGTTTGCTGACGATAAGCTTGCGCCAGCGCCACAGCGGAGAGAGCTTTGTAGAGCGTGTAGAGCGGTCCGCCTAGGAAACCTGGTTGCTGCCCGGTGACGATGACGGCCGTGCCTGGCGATCCGACTCTCGACAGCGCGGTCTGAGTCTCCGCGGTGTGCGGCAGGTCCCACTCCGCGTAGGTCTGCGAGAAGGCATCGCGCATGCGGTCGCGACCGCACGCGGGCTCGCGGACGGTCGCGTCGTCGAAGCCGTAGGCCGGTCGAAAACGCTCAGCCATCAGGAACCACTCATCACCGTCCGCTGTCGCGACGCGGGGCTGGTACGGCGCCATTTCGAGCCAGTGCTGACCGAGGGTGCGAAGAGTCAAGCTGGCCATCGCGTCTTCACCACTCCTCCCGCCGGGCGAGTGTCCCTCGCTTCGCACCCGATGCGGGCGGCGGTGCGGTTTTTGACCCGAGAACGATCATCCGCTCACTCCCACCGTCGAACGGACTTCCGTTGAAATCACCCACGACGCGTTCCACGTTCAGTCCCTGAGCCGCCAGTAGACGCTCAATCTCGTCAGCGGTGAACAGTCTGACGGACTCGACGTAACCACGCGGCTCCGGCCAGTCAGGGTGCGAAAGCTCGACGCGCTTCTCAATGCGCTTGTGCTGCTGATCGAAGCGCCGCGTCTCGACAATCTCGAGTCGTCCGGCCGTGCGCTGCGTGTGCGGCTTCAGTTCCTTGAGAGTGCGCGTCGGATTCATGAGATCGAGGCAGAACCGTCCGCCGAGGCGTAGCACGCGTGCTATCTCCGCTGCAGCGCGTTCGTTCTCGCGATCGGTTTCAAAATAGCCGAAGCTGGTGAAGAAGTTGACCACAGCGGTAAACGACGCCGCGAACGGCAGACGGCGCATATCTCCGCGCACCAATCGGGGCGAAGTGGCCGCCGTGGCGTGTGGCTTTTTGCCACGAAGCTCAGCGGACGCGAGCCGCAGCAGATCTGCGGAGAGATCGACGCCGACGCTGGGTATTCCCAGGCGGGCAAGCGCTCGCAGGTGCCGGCCGTGGCCGCAGCAAAGGTCGAGCACGATATCGTGTGCGGTCAGCGGCAGAGCCGCCACGACTGCCTTGACCGCGCGCTCGGCGTCCTCCTGGGTCCTGCCGGCGTAGACATCTCTGTACTCCGCTCGAAACGCTTCGCGGAACCAGTTGCGGGACGACGCTTGGGACATGTTAGAGAGCACCGGAAGAGTTGATTGGTAGGGAGGTGGGTTGTGTCGGCGGAGCCTTTGACCGGCCGTGAGGTCGCGCCGTGCTGCGCGCGTCCAGGCAGGATCGTTCATGCTAACAGCCGATCGCCCTCGCCGCTGCTTTGAACCGCGCTCGGATTCTGCTATGCTTCCACCTTTTCGTCCCGACGCTGTCTCGGCTCACCGCCGGTTCGCGGCGTCAGAGTCAACCGCAGTGCCTGCACGGGATGGCGGTAGAACGCCTCAGCAGTCTCTTGCAGGCGCTGGGTTAAAGTCATCTGAAAGGGATTCAAATGGCTTTGAGCATCAACTATCCAGACAAAATCCTCGCAGGTGTCCACCAGTCGTACACCGCGACGTCCGACGAGGGGGCGCCAAGCGGCCGCGTGACTCTCGGCGAGTCCGAGTTGCCGCATCGATTGATCCGTTTGGGCGCGCCGAAAGACGCGGCGGAGAGCACGACGCCCGTCATGAAGTACAAGATTTCCTTTCTGCTTCCGAAAGATTCAGTGGGTAAGACGGTGCGACTCCAGTTTCAAGCGGGAAGTACGACTGTTGACGACTCCAAAGAGATCATCGAGTCGTAGCCGGCCGCTTACTTCGAGGGCCGTGGCGGCTCCGTTGTCGCTCTTCGTCGTCACGGTGTGACATCCGCACCCCAGGCGTTCGACGTCGTGCGTGTGACGGCGTGGCTCCCGGCGCGCCGATTCGCCCGCCCCGGAGGCTCGATAACATCGTCGACCTCTTCGCTGCCGCGGCTTCCGCATCCTATCCTTCTCCATCGCATAGTCAGCAGATGGAGACGTCACTTGGATCACACGACGTTAGCGGAACTCCTCGAACGGCAAGCGCGGCTGCAGCCCGGCGCCATCGCCATCACTGCTCCGGGCCGTGCCCCCTCCTCCTACCGCATGCTGTGGGAGCACGTGCAAGCGGCCGGTGCAGCACTCAGAGCTGCCGGTATCGGCGCCGCCGATTCGGTCGCCTTGGCTCTCGACAACGGTCCGGAGATGGCCGCCACCCTGCTCGCGGTTGCGAGTCACAGCGTCAGCGCGCCCCTCAATCCGCGTTACCGGGCGCCTGAATTCGACTTCTATTTGCATGATCTGAAAGCCAAGGCGCTGGTCGTCGCGGCCGGTGACGATTCCCCTGCGGTGGAGGTCGCCGCCGCACGCGGCATCCGCGTCCTGCGCGTGAAGGCCGATCCAGACGCTGCCGCCGGAACTTTCGAGCTCACTACCGACGGGAGACTGCACGCTGGCGCATCGAGCGCGGGTTTGCCATGTGCTAGCGATACGGCGCTCGTACTGCACACCTCCGGCACGACGTCGAGGCCAAAAATCGTGCCGCTGTCGCAGGCGAACCTTTGCGCTTCGGCGCGCAACGTTGCAGCGACGTTGGCCCTGTCGCCGCAAGACACGTGTCTCAATATCATGCCGCTCTTCCACATTCATGGAATTGTGGCGGCACTCTTGGCGTCACTTCATGCCGGCGGCTGTGTTGTCTGTACGCCGGGATTCTCGGCCGAACGATTTACGGACTGGGTCGACGAGCTTTGTCCTAGCTGGTATACGGCGGTGCCGACGATGCATCAGGCGATTCTGTCGACGCTCCGCGACGACCCAAATGCGCTTTCTTCTGCGGCGCCGTTTCGATTGATTCGTTCGTCGTCGGCATCACTACCGCCCGCAGTCATGAGGGAGCTCGAGCAGGTCTTCGGTGCCCCGGTGGTCGAAGCGTACGGCATGACCGAAGCGGCGCATCAGATGTGCTCGAACCCTCTGCCGCCAGCAGCGCGCAAGCCGGGTTCGGTCGGGATCTCGCAAGGCCCTGACGTGTCGATCATGGGCGGCGACGGACGCCTTTTGCCCCAGGGAGAAGTCGGCGAGGTTGTCATCCGGGGCGAGAACGTCATGTCCGGATACGTGGTCCCGGTTGACGACGTTGCTGCGGCCAGTGGCAATGTCCATGTGGAGCATGCCAGCATCGACGGTGACAACGGTACAAGTGGCGGCAAAGTGTCGGCGCACACCGCAGCGTTTGAGAACGGGTGGTTTCGCACCGGGGATCAGGGGTATTTCGACGCCGACGGGTATCTCTTTCTCACCGGCCGACTCAAGGAGATCATTAACCGCGGCGGCGAGACGATTGCCCCACGCGAGATCGACGAAGCGCTCCTCAGCCATCCAGGCGTACGGCAGGCTGTTGCGTTCGGGGTACCGCATGCAGCGCTTGGCGAAGAGGTTGCGGCGGCGGTTGTCCTTGCGTCCCAGTCCTCGCCGACGGAAACCGAGCTGCGAGAGTTCCTCCTCGAGCGGCTATCGTCGTTTAAGACGCCGAAGCGCTTGATCTTCGTCGATGACATCCCGAAAGGGCCGACCGGAAAACTGCAGAGAATCGGTCTGGCCGAGCGACTGGGGATCACCGACGCGTCAGACGGAGCGAGTTCCTTCGTTCCCCCGGGAACTCCGACCGAGACTCTGCTCGCTGGGCTTTGGAAGGACGCTCTCGGCATCGACTCGGTGGGACGAAACGATCACTTCTTCGAGCTCGGTGGCGACTCGATCCGCGCCGCTCGCATCCTCGCGCGATTGCAGCAAACCGGATTCGAGGCCGCCCCGATTCGACTCTTTTTCGTCACACCGAAACTGCACGAATTCGCTGCCGCGCTAGACGAGCTTGGCCAATCGACGGGCGAAGCGCGTCCCGATGCTTCGGATGCGGTCGTGATCGGAGGCGAGATCGAGGCCCTCGCTTCAGAACTCGAGCAGCTGTCTCCGGACGAGCTCGAGCGCTTGCTCGGCGGCGACCAGCTTGACGCCGGCGATCAAAGTGAAGTCCGGACCGTCTGAGTCCGGGAGGGTGATCGTGAGTGATCTCGACGCGCGTCTGGCGCGACTGTCACCTCAGCAGCGGTCGCAGCTCTTGGCGCGGTTAAAGGCAAAGCGTGACAGCGGACAGCCACGAGTTGTCGCCCTAACTGCGCGTCCTCCCGACGAACCGGCCTTGCTCTCCTTCGGTCAGCAGCGCCTCTGGTTGCTCGACCAGATCGACCCTGGAGCGATCGTCTACAACACGCTGCGAGGGCTACGACTCAGCGGCGATCTCCAGCGCGATGTCCTCAAGGAGAGTCTCAACACGCTGCTCACGCGTCACGACATTCTGCGTACGGTGTATCACGACAGCGACTCTTTGCCCGTGCAGCTCGTCAAGCCGAGCGTTGAGTTTGTCCTGCGCGATGTCGATCTCACGTCGGTGCCGGTCGCGGAGCGCGACGCGGCGTGCACGCAGGAAGCCCAGGCGCTTGCACGTCAGCGAATCTCGCTTGCCGAAGGACCTCTCATCCACGGCTGTCTGCTGCAGCTCGAACGGAACGCTCACATGCTAGTGATTGTCGCGCATCACAGCGTTTTCGACGGCTGGTCGTGGAATCTCTTTGTCGACCAACTGAACCGCGCCTATCACGTGCTCGCTCGGGGCGACACGATCGAGCTCGAAAGGCAGAAGCTGCAGTACGCCGATTTCGCCGCGTGGCAGCGCCGACAGTTCGTCGCGGATGCTTCGATGCGAGACTCAGTGGCGTTTTGGAGCCGCTACCTGGACAGACCTGCAGTGGCGCTCGACGTCGCTGCAGATCGATCCTCGCTGCGCACGTCCGGAACAGAGTCGGCGGCGGCCGGGTCTGCGGTGAGAGTGACGTGGCCGCGTCGATTCGCAGAGCAGCTCACGCAGCTAGCGGCGGAGCGGGAAGCCACGCTTTTCATGGCACTCGCTGCAGGACTCGGAGTGCTCCTGACGCATCAGACACGCGAGACGGATCTCCGGATCGAGACTCCGGTCGCCGGTCGATCGCTCCTCGAGACCGAAGAGATGATCGGCTTTTTCGTCAACACCGTCATCCTGCGCCTTGATGCGGCTGGCGAGCCATCCTTCGCCGAATTCCTCGGGCGCGTTCGCCAGGTAGCCCTCGGCGTCTACGAGCACGCGCACTTACCGTTTGAGAAGATCGTTGAAGCGGCGCGGCCGAACGGCACTGCAGCAGACCATGGGCTCGCGCAGGTATCTCTGCAGCTGCGGAACTATCCTCAGGCGCTGGCGAGCGAGAGCGGCTTGCGTATGGAGCGTGTTGAGCTGGAGTCGCCGTTCGCACGACTCGATCTCGAATTCGCCTTCGAACACACCAGCGCCGGACTTGAGTGCGTCTGCCGATTTCGCCGCGAGCGCTACGAGCCTGAGACCGTGGAATGGCTTCTCGCTCAATACCAGAGACTGCTTTGTGCGGCGGTGGTGGATTCCAGTGTCGCGATCGCGTCTCTCGCGTCGACTTCGCAGAACCAACCCTTGGCGGCGGTTGCAGCAAACAAGAATGAACGGCCGTGCGGCCAAGCGTCGATCGCCGAGAGATTCGCGGAGGTCGTGCGAAAACACGGTCCCCGCGGCTCGGTCAGGAGTCCGCGCTACCGTTGGTCGTACGACGAGCTGGATCGTCGCTCGACAGCCGTTGCCGCTGCAGTTCATGATCGCCTTGGTGATCGCGACGGCCGCGTGGCGCTCCTTCTTGAGCACGACGCGCCGATGGTAGCGGTTCTTCTAGGGGTCGTCAAAGCGGGCAAGACGTTCGTGCCGATGCACACAAAGGAGCCCCGTGAGCGTCTCGCCGCCATACTTTCCGACGCCGACGCCGAGCTCGTCATCGCTGACTCCGCGCACGAGGCGCTGGCGCGCCAAGCGGCTGGGGCGGGGCGCACAGTCATCATCTGCGACCAAATTCTTGAAGCGAGCACGTCGGCTGAGGCGGTGGCTGGCCATCGCGACCATCGCGACCATCGACCCGCGTACCTGTTGTATACATCCGGATCGACCGCGGCGCCGAAAGCAGTGGTGCAAAGCGAGCGAGCGCTCCTACACCACGTCGACAACTACCAGCGCATGCTCGACGCGCGTCCGAGCGACCGTTTCCTTCTCCTCGCAGCCTACACTTTCGACGCGTTTCTTCTCGATACCTTCGGCGCCCTCCTCGCTGGCGCAGAGCTACTACCTTGGGGCTTCGACACAGATGGCGCGACGGAACTCGAGGCATGGATCTCGAACGCCAATGTGACGGTGTTTCACTCAACGCCGACGGTCTTCCGCGCGCTGTGGAGTTCACGATCGTCCGCCGATCGCGAGCAAACAGCGTTAGGGTCTCGCGATGGGGCGGATCTGGTTCAAAGTTCGCTGCGTGCCGTGGTCCTTGGCGGAGAACCAGCGACGCGTGCAGACTTCGATGTTTTCCGTGCGGTGACGGCAAGCGACTGCACACTGTTTAACCTCTACGGTTCCACGGAGTGCTCGCTCGTCAGCTGGGCACGGTACAGTCACACCAGCGACGTGCGACGCGAGCGACTCTCGATTGGCGAAGCTGTGAGAGGAGTGCGCATGTCCCTACGAAATGCGACCGGCGACGAGACCGACATTCGTGGCCAGATCTGCGTCGAGTCGGAATTCTTGGCGGCATCGCCTCACGCTTGGTTGGGACGCGGGGAATGCTCCTCGGCGTCGGAAAGGCCGCGAGCAAAGTCCACGCGGCGCAGCTTGAACACTGGTGACGACGGCAGGGCGCGTCCGGACGGCGGCATCGAGGTCCTCCAGCGACTTGGTCTCGAGGTCAAGGTGCGCGGCCAGCGCGTCGACGTTGCCCCCATCGAAGAAGCGCTTTGCGAACATGAATCGATCGATGCGGCGGCACTTCGTCTGTGGCCAGACGCACATGGAGGACGCCTCGCTGCCTACTTCGTCACTGCAGCTGGCGTCGTCCCGACATCGCGCCAACTGGACGAGTTTCTGCGCACGAAACTGTCGACCGTGATGATCCCGTCGCACTACGTCCAGCTCGAGTCATTGCCGCTGACAACCAGCATGAAAGTGAACCGACGTGCACTGCCCGCGATTTGCGACTCGGCAGACGACCTCGAGACCGGCGACCGCACACGAGTCGACCGCTCGGGCGGACTCGCCGGTACTCGCGTTGGGGCGCGCCGGTTCGAGCCGCCGCGGAGCGAGACCGAGCGGCGGCTCGCGACGATTTGGTGTCATTTGCTTGGGGTCGAGCGCGTCGGCATAGCGGATGACTTCTTTGAGCTTGGCGGTCACTCTCTTCTGGCGCTGGAGCTCGTTCGGCACGTCAAGCGCGAGTTCCGAGCGGAGCTGTCATTGGCCTCCGTGTTTCAGTCGCCCGCACTGGAGGGGATGGCTGCGGCGCTCGATGTCACGCAATCCTCCCCTCCATCCGCTTCGTCCGCTCGATCAAGATCGCGCTCGTCGTCGACTGAGATCCTCGTGCCGCTGCGCGACGGGGGCGATCGATCGCCGCTCATTTGTGTTCACTGCGGCAAGGGGCGCGTTCACCACTACGTCGAGTTGGCGAAACGTCTCGAGGAGGGCGTTCCTGTCCTTGCGGTTCAGCCGCCGATGCGGGCATTTTTAGACGCACGACCGGCAACCGTCGAGGCACTCGCAGCGCTCTACGTCGACGAGCTTGTGACGCGCGTTCCTCCGCTTGAACCGTACCGATTGTGCGGTTACTCGTTTGGCGGGCTCGTCGCGCTCGAAATGGCTCGGCAACTCCGTAGCCGAGGCTGCGGAGTGTCTTTGCTCGCGGTACTGGACACGAGTTTGCCGAGCGCGTTTTTGCGCCGAACGGACTGGAAGCAGCACGCGCAAGCACTGGATGCGCTATCTCCGACTGCGAAGTTCGGGTATCTGCTGCGAAGCGGTGTTGGCAATCTCACGACATCGGCGCGCGCCGCACGTCAGCGTCTGCGCCGTCTCGCGCTTCTTGCGGGTGGTGAGTTGTGTCACCGACTCGGCCGAAGTCTCCCGGTGAAGCTCGAGGCCGAGCACTTCTTCGAGTGCGTCACACGCCCGGCCCGAAAACGCTATCGACCGGGCATCTATGACGGGCAGGTTGTGCTCTTCCGAGCCGAGGAGGTGGCATGGATCAACCGCGACCGTCCCGATCTCGGCTGGGGCGAAGTCGCTTCCGGGGGCGTCACGGTTGTTTCCGTTGCGGGGTCTCACCACGAGGTTCTGGCGGCGGAAAACCTTGAGTGCATCGCTGACAGGCTGAACGCACACTTAACAGCCTGTTGAAAAAGTGCTTCGAGCCGAAAACTGGTCTCTTCGCGTCCAGATCGGCCGCGGCAAACGCAGGCAATCTTCGGGATTTTCGAGTATTGACGCGGTCGAGCTGGGCGTGAAGAGGCCAGTTTCTTCGGCCGAATGACTTTTTCAACGGGCTGTTAACCGCGCCGACGACGGCTCCGACCGCGTGACGGTTCTTGCGCTAGTTCGTGAATTCGTTTCTTGAGCGGGTGTGTCAGCTGCGTCGCGGCGTCGATCCGTACCGAGGCAAAACCGACTCGGAAACGCGCCGTTGATCCGGTACGATGCACTCTTGTCGAATGGACGGGGGAGCCGAGAGACTCGTGGGGGGTCGTGCGCCTGGTCGGGCGAACAAGAGGCATATTCACGTCACCGCGGGAGGGTTTTTTGCTACGCATCGGCGCCAATATCAACTTCGCCGTGTTCGGGTTGTTTTTCGTGGCGGCTCCGTTCGTTTCTGCGGCCGACTGCAACGGCAACGGCGCGGACGACACCGTCGACGTCTCGAGCTCGGTGTCCGAGGATTGCAACGGCAACGGGTTCCCCGATGAGTGCGAGCTGGACTTACTCCAGTTCGGTCTTTCGGTGCCACGGCTTCAGCAGCGCGGTCTGCCGCGCCGCGTCGTAACCCGTGACTTCGACGGCGACGGCCGGGAGGATCTCCTCAGTGCCAGCCTCGGACCCGCGGGTAGCACGATCGGCATCTTCTATCAAGACGAGATCGGCGATCTCGGCACCCCCGTCTACCGCCGTGTTGGCGCGGATACGTTCGAGATCAGTGTGGGAGATTTCGATGCCGACGGCGAGCTCGACGTGGCCAGCCTTGGGGCCGAGGGCGTTTTTTTTGTTTGGAACGACGGCGAACGAACGTATCCGCGCGACGCCGATCTGGTGGCGCTGATCGGCGGTCTCCTGATGTCGTCCGCCGACTTTGATGCCGACGGCGATACGGACATCATCGTGTCGCACGCCGACTCGACTCAGCTCTCACTCGTGCGCCGTCAGCCCGAGCGTGGTTTTGCGACGGAGGCGGTGGACGCAGGAGGGGTGCCGGCGGCGATGATGGCGTCCGACCTGGACGGCGACGGGCGCCCGGACATCGCGCTGGTTGAGGGCGGACGGGTAGCCGTTCTGTGGAACACGGAGAGCGGTTTCGAGCGGGGGGCGGAGTCGGTCGCCACCGCCGACGCCCGCGCGGTGCGGGCCGCAGACCTCAGCGGCGACGAAGCGCCCGAACTTCTCGTCCTCGGCGGCGAAGGTATCCACGTGATCTCGGTGTCAAGCTCCGACCGATCGTTGGCCTTAGCGTCGGTGTTTCGCCTGGATGCGACTCACTTCGAACTTGGTGACGTCGACGGTGACGGTGACACGGACGTTGTCGCCGGATTGCCGACGCGTGAAGTCGCCGCCATCATCAACGAATCTGGCTCACTGCGAGCTCACGTCAGTTTCCCGATCGAGGGCGTTTCGCAGAGCCTCGCGATCGCCGACCTGAACGGTGACGGTGGTGTTGACATTGCGACCGGCAAGACGCGTTCGGATGCGCTCGGAATCCTCGTCAGCGGCCGAGAGACGAGTTTCGTGAGTACGACGTACGGTGCCGGCGGCCGACCGCACAGCCCGCCGGCGCTCGGCGACATCGACGGTGACGGCGACGTGGACGCCATCATGGGCCATGGAGCTGGCGGACTCATCACTCTCGCCGAAAACGACGGAAATGGAGCGTTCTCGATCGGCTACACCGATAGGTCGGACGGCTATCTGAATGCGGCCAGTGTCGATGACTTCGATCAGAACGGTCAGCTCGATTTCGTGGTCCCGTTCCTTTTCGACATCAAGATCGAAGTCTTTCTTAACTACGACGGTCAGAGCTTTGCGTCACGAGAGACGTACCTTGGCAGCCGGGATCCATTCTACTCGATCTCCGCTGACCTCGACGGTGACCGCTTTCCGGAAATCGTCACCGCGAACAGCGGTTCGGCAATCACCATCTATCGCAACGGCGGCGATGGGACGTTCGCCAACAGCGAGACGATCAGGATTTCGGGCCGGTTTAACGGCGTTGTCGCCGTCGATCTTGACCGTGACGGCGACTTGGATCTGGCGGCAGCAAATCAATCGGGAAGCGTTGAGATACTGGAGAACGCGCCGCTGGGGACCCTGACCCATATCGGTTCGATCGACCCTTTCGGAAGACCGTTCTTCGTCATTGCCGGCGATTGGGATGGCGACGGTGACGAGGATCTGGCGACGGTGAATGAAACGAGCTCGGAACTTGCCATCATCGAAAACCGCGGCGCGATGCGGCTCGAGACGGTGCGCACTTACCCGGTTCGCTTGCCGTACACGATGACCTCCGGAGACTACAACGGTGATGGGCACCTCGATATTGTCACCGTCAACGAGCTTTCGCTCAACCTGACTGTGTTCATCAACCGCGGCGACGGCACGTTTCGGACGCCGCTCTTTTATTTCATTGAGACACCTACGATCGAGCCGCCCCGGACCGGGCCGCGCTATGCCACGACCGGGGATGTGAACGGCGACGGGCGCCTCGACCTCGTTGCTGTGAACCGCTCCGAGAATCAGATCATTTCCTTTCTCAATGTGTCTCGCGCGCCTTCGACGCTGGATTTCTTGCCGCGTATTTGCACCCAGCGGGATTTTCTCGATGTGGCGATTGCATCGCGCGGCGCGAAGCCCGGAGAGCGGGAGACCAAGTTCGTCGTGCCAGCGCGCGACGATGCCGACCTGTTGCCGCCGGCGTTTCAAAACACGTCGATCCATCAGCTGCACCAGGAGTTTTTGGTTACGACCTTTCCCGAACGTTTCCCGGCGCTCGGTCCCGAGGAGTACAACCGGCTGATCGGACTGCGCGCCAGCCGTGATTACTACGTCGGTTCGATGAAGCGCGTGCGCGCCGACGATGGCTTTGTCTATGCGTTTACGGTCGTCGCGGATACCGGTCTGGATCCTACCGAAGCGCTGAATCTGCCTGAAGTGAGATCGGTGCACGATCGCCTCAGCGGCGTGTTCGCGCTCGAACCGCTGGCGTATCTTCCTGACACGCCACTGGCGCGAGCGCGTGCCGAAGAGTGGACCAACCCAGGTTTTCCGGTGCTCTTTCAAGACGATTCCGCGCGCGGCAACTATGAAGCGTACACCCTGGCAGTCGGCTACGGACGGGTGCGGCGTCTCACTCTGGAGGAATTCAGCGCTGCCAACGAAGCCGGGCTTTTCACGTTTCAGGATGTCCTGGTGATTGACCAGGCACCCCGCGACATCGAAGGTGTTGTTGGTGGTGTGATCACTGGGACACCGCAGGGACAGCTCAGTCACGTTTCAATCCGTACGGCTCGGCGCGGTACGCCGAACGCTTTCGTTGCGAACGCCCTCGACGTTTTTGAGCCCTACGACGGTCAACTGGTGCGGCTCGAAGTTTCGGCTGGTACTTTCGACGTTCGTGCTGCCGAACTTCCTGAGGCAGAGGAGTTTTGGGCATCCAATCGTCCAAAGCTCTCAGAGCTGGACCCTGTCGATGCCGAGTACGCCGGCCTTGACCGTCTGCGGGACATTGATTTCGCGGCGGTGAGTTCGCCCGAGTCGCGCTACGGCGGCAAGGGCAGCAATCTCGCCAGGCTCCAGACAATTCTTGACTCGGAGTTCACCGAATTTCAGGAGCGTGGCTTCATCATTCCGATGCGCTATTACCTGGAGTTCATGCGCAGCAATTCGATCCCGTCGCCGCTCGATCCCGGTCGTCAAGTGACCTACGAGGAGTATCTCGCCGAACTATCCACTGTGCCTGAATTTCAATCGGACTCGAGCCGCCGTTTTGCTGCACTTGATGAGTTTCGCGACTTTGCCCGCGATTCCGGCGTTGTGTCCTCATCTTTGTTGGACCTGATCGCTGTTCGTATGGAGGAAGTTTTCGGGCGCGAGACGAAAGTGCGCTTTCGATCATCGTCGAACGTCGAGGATCTCCTCGAGTTCAACGGCGCGGGCCTCTATGAGTCGACAGGCGCGTGTCTTGCCGACCAATTGGACGGCGACGACGCCGGGCCATCGATTTGCGACGCAGGCAATCGAAACGAACGAACGATCGAGCGTGCGCTGAAGAAGGTATGGACGAGTCTTTGGACGTTCCGGGCTCACGAGGAACGAGCCTTCTTTCAGATCCCGCAGTTGAGCGCCGCCATGGGGATCCTCGCGAGCCGCGCGTTCATCGACGAACGTGCCAACGGCGTTGCTTTCACGGGGGATCTCGCCAATCCAGGGGACGACCGTTTCGTCGTCACGGCGCAGATCGGCGAGGAGAGCGTCGTCAGCCCGGAGCCGGGTGTGCTGCCAGAGAAGTCGCTCCTCGAAGTCGTGGACGGCGAAGTCGTCAACATCGTTCGTGCCACGCGCTCGACACTTGTCCCTGCAGACCGTTTCGTGATGTCGGACGACGAGCTGAGACAACTCGGACGATTCATGTGGCACGTTGACCAGAACTTCCCGGTGACGCTCGGGGGGCGCGATCGCGAGGACATCCTGCTCGACATGGAGTTCAAGGTCGAGGCAGACGGTTCGTTGGCGGTCAAGCAGGTGCGACCGTTCCTCCTCACCACCGACGCGACACCGACGCCGATATTTTCTTTACAGATTCCTGAGGGCACGACGGTCTGCGGTGTGCTCGACGTCAACGCGCCAAATCCAGATCCGGACATCGCCCTGGCAACGAAAAGCACCGTGCGTTTCAAGGGCGGCGAGGTCGTGCTTGAGGGGCGACCCGGGACGGTCAGCGTCGACCTCATCGACGAGGTCCGCGTTGGGCCAACCCAGGAGATCGCCCAGCCGGCGAGCGCGGGACGTTTTCGCGTCACGCAGCGGCCGTCGACAGGCGGGGAGACGATTTACCGCTACACGTATGAGCAGGCGTTCACTCTGGCTAGCGCGCCGGAGTCGCGCTTCGAGATCAATCTCCAGGATCTGGAGTTTCGCGCCGTCGGTGACGTGCCGCGCGAGCCGACGCTCATCTTCGACGAGAGTCACCTTGCCGGATCGTTTTTCATGACCGGATTTCTCGACTCCGAGCCGCCGCTCAGCATCACATACGCCTCGTGTACCTACGAGACACTGCCGTTCTGGGAGATCGAACTTCTTCTCGAAGGCGGCGTCGTTGTCCGTCTCGAGGAGCGCTTTGAGCCGAGCGCTGATCCTAATCGCACGGGGCCAGCCAGCCTCGTTGCCGGCGAAATCGCGGCGGCGGCGGTCTACGAGCGTGTTGTCGACTACTGGAGACTGGTGTACGCGTCGTTTAGGCACAACACGTTCGTGACATATCGCGTCTTATTCGACTCAGGGTTGAGTCTTCCGGGCGCGAACGCGGAGGTGTTCGCGGTGGAAATTGAAGCGCCGCAGCCGCCCACGAAGCCACAGGCCATCGCACGCTACCTCGACCGAGACCTGAACCCGATCGTTACCGCTCAGGTGCTCGCGTTTGATCGCGTTGACACCGACGGTGGGGTGACGCGCTTTCGGCGTGGTGATGTCAACTCGGACGGTTTTGTGGATCTCGCAGACGCCATCTTTGGACTCGACTTTCTCTTTCGCGAAGGTGCGTTTCCAGACTGTCGCAAAGCCGCGGACACGACGGACGATGGTCGCATTACGGTGACCGACTCGATCTGGATTCTTCTGCACCTTTTCGGTAGCAAGCCGTCCCTGCCACGTCCGTATCCGACCTGCGGCAGCGATGCGACGGCGGATGATCTCGACTGCGGCGCGTTTCCTGCGTGCAACTGAGACCTCAACGCCTGCAGGAAGATGGCGAACCAGCACGGCGAAGTGTGCGTCAGTAGCGACGTCTCGAGAATGGCGGCACGTGGAGCGTACTTCGCCGTTCTTCGTAGATGATTACCGGGCGATGAATTGTACGATCGTACTCGTCGCCAGCTGCCACCGAAGTGCAGCTTGAGTTTCCGGTGAATCGGGGTCGAGTCTCGCGCCCGAGGGGACACTCGGCCGGCGAAAGATCCATCGCTGCCCCTCGGACTCGAGCTCGAAATAGCTCGCGTCCTTCGGAGGCGTGGAACCTGAGTACCGCGGCAGCTTGAAAAGACCGGTCGCCTCAAGGTTGTCCCACAGGTCAGCGAACGACTGCGGCGAAACGACTCGGACCATGGGGGTTGCCGTCGCGCGGAATCCCTGGCCGCCGCTAGAACCGGTACCCGTCGTCACTTGGACGTTCGGATCAGATTGGACGTCCGAGGTGTCGGATGCATCCGGGTCGGTCATGAAGACGAACGTCTGCGGTGAGAACCGCTTTCGCAGTGGGTTACTTCCTGAACCCAGTTGGTAAGGAACCTCACGAAAGACGATCAGGCCTTCCCGTGACGACCCACTGCGCCGCGATCCCGTGTCACCGCTACGATTACTCGCCTGGCAAGCGGCTACGAGAAGCACAATCAGGAGGGTGAAGCCGCGTAGGACGTGCGCGTTCCAGCCGCTCAGCGCTTGATTTGCGCCTTGATGATGTACTTCAGAATCTCGTCCTGGGCTTCCTTGCCGATCTCTTGATACTTCAGGCCCAGCGAGCATTTGTCGCTCCCCTTTTCGAAAGATTCCACCCATGCGACGCGCGCAAGCGCTTTCACGGGCATGTCGAGCGACGGTAGAAGAATATTGAGACCGAGAAGGATTTCGCTCATCAGCAAGCCTGGGATCCAGCTCATTCCCGGTACTTTGCCGAACAGCAACAAACCGTGGCTGCTGATATTGCACGTCGTCCCTTCGAAGACATTCTCGTCGATCGTCACCGAATGGCTGAGAAACTTGTATCGCACGGGAATATCGGTGTGGACGCGGACGAACTCGCGTTTCTCGGTTTCGTGGACGTACGTCATGACTTTTCTCGCACGGCTGATGGAGTGTCTGTCTGACGTACTTTCGCCAAAGCAGGGCGATATCTTTACTCATGTTTGCTAAGCGTTCTTTTTCGGGCGAAAGTGTCCCATAGCGGTGGAGCCGCCGAGCTGATTGCTGCTGCGGCGATTCTATCGGCCTCGCGATGCGAAATCTCGCGATTCCTTTGATCTGGCTGCGCGCGGCTCATGTGATCTGATTCTACTGCTAGCCTAGCAGCCCGTTGAAAAGGTCATTCGGCTGAGATACCGGCCTCTTCACGCCCAGATCAGCCGCGGCGAGCCTCGCCGTGTATATCTTATAGAAGAGGGCTCGGAGATTACCTGCGTTCGCCGCGGCCGATCTGGACGCGAAGCGACCAGTTTTCAGCTCGAAGCACTTTTTCGGGCGGGCTAGCGTCGAACGTGGGAGTGGGGTGATCTCGAGACCAACGCGAGGCGCGGCAGCATCCACGGCAACAGGCGCGAAGGGGCTTGCAAACGTGAGCTCTTCTACCCTAGCCTGGCGCCATGATCGTCGCGGGAATCGATGAGGCTGGGTATGGCCCGACGCTTGGGCCGCTGGTGGTTTCGGTCAGCGTTTTTCGTCTTCCGGACGTAGATGTCAGCATCGACCTGTGGGCGGCGCTGGACGCGGCCGTTTGCCGGCGGCCGGATCGACGCCGGATGCCGATCGACGACTCAAAGAAGCTCTTTCAGCAGCGCCAAGGGCTGCAGAACTTGGAGGAGGGGGTGCTACCGTTTCTAGGCGTTCGCGAGGCGTCCATTCCGAAGACGTTTCGCGATTTGCTCGGCGCCGTCGTCCCATCGTCCGAGGGTCGAGCAGACGCTTACCTTGAACGCTACCCGTGGTATGCGGCCGCCGATCTGGACTTGCCGGTCGACACCTTCAGCGGCGTCCTTCGTTCACGCGCGTCGCAGCTGGCCGCTACCCTGACGGCGGCGAATGTCGAGTTCGTTGGGCTGTCGTCCTACCCGATCGAGGTCTACGAGTTCAATCGTGGCGTCGAGAGTCGCGGCAACAAGGCCGAGGTGTCTTTTCAAGCCATCGGCGCGTTTCTGACTCGGCTCTGGAAGCAGTTTGCTGGTGAAGACGTGGTCGTTTTCGTGGACCGCCAGGGCGGTCGTAAGCGCTACGCGCCGCATCTCTACACGCTGATCAAGCCTCAGAGTATTAGTATCGACCAACAAACCGATGAGACTTCGGTGTACCGACTTCGGCGGCGACGGCATGAAACAGAGATGCGAGTTCACTTCAGCAAGGGCAGTGAGGAGTCCTCACTACCAGTAGCCTTGGCTTCGATGCTTGCGAAGTATCTTCGTGAGCTGCACATGAATCTTTTCAACGCGTATTGGCGCCGATTGAAAAGCGGCCTCAAACCGACGGCGGGTTACGCCGTGGACGCGCGCCGATTCTTGCGTGACATCGAGCCTGTCCGCCGACAATCTCCAGCGTGCGACGAAGACCTTGTCCGGCGCCGATAGACGGCTGTCAAGCGTTAGGCTCAATGAATTCTGTGACCGTGTACAGTGACGGTGAGAGACTCGAAGCGCGGGCGGGTTGGTGCGCCGTGGGGGCTTCCCCGTGATGCAGTCCACGGGTCTCGCACGTCGCCGAGAGATTTCGTGATCCAGAACCCGAACCGTCGTATTTTCGCCGCCATTTCTCCAACCTCGGGTTAAATTGAAAGAAGACAAGAACACAACGTGGCGTGCGAGACGATCAAAGGAAATGATGAAGGAACGAAGCTTTCGAGAAGCGATGGGGCTCGGCAAGTCGGTCGTCGTCATGGCGTTTGTCATGATGCCCGTGTTTGGATTCACCATCCGCGACGCAGTGTGCGCCGCGGGCGAAAACGTCGCCGCGGATGTCGACCCCAAGGCCCTCTTCGACGAAGGTGCGACAGCACTGCTCGAAGGCGACTACGAGGAGGCGGTCGAACGATTCGCCGCGCTCGAGGACGCCGCGGAAGCGAAGCCTGGCGGTGATGCGTTGGCCAGTTTGCTTGAACGCGGACGCCGAGCTTGGGCTTCGGCACTGATCGAACAGGGTCAGTTCGAGTCGGCAGAGAAGGTTCTCGAATCGGCCGCAGCGTTCGACTCTTCGCCGACGCTGCTTGCAGCCCGCGGCCGGCTGCACGTCCGCCGTGGCCAATTGAAGGCGGCGCAGCCTTTGTTTCGCCGCGCCCTTGAGATCGACCCACGCCACGTCGAGTCGATCGTGTGGCTCGGCAGCACGCTCGCGTCCCAAGGCCTCGTGGCAGCAGCGGAGACCGAGTGGAACAAGATCATCGAGATCTACGAGCAAGCCTCGTACGAAGATGTCGAACGGATGGCTCCCGAGGTGCTGGTCGACATGGGGCGCGCACTGATCGGGTTGAATCGCTACAAGGAAGCGAATTCAGTGATGTTCGAGCAAGCTCAGGAGAAGGACGATAGTAACCCTGAGCTTCTCCTGGCACAGGCACAGGCGTTCCTTGATAAGTACAACTATCCGGACTCTCGCGACTGCGTCCGTGATCTTCTCGATCTCAATCCTAACAGTGCGGACGCTCTAGCCCTCTTGGCCGACAATTACCTCGTCGACTTTCAGGTCGGAACCAAGCGCTACGATCTGGCACAGAGATACGTCGAACGAGCGCTGGAAGTGAACCCACGTCACGCACGCGCGCATCTCGTAAAGGGACTCCTCGCGCTGAGTGACGGTCGCCTCGACGCCGCGAGAAAAGACTTCGTTCGTAGTGTCGAGCTGAACCCTAGCTCGCTGCGGGCACGCGGCCTCGTGGCCACGTGTGATCACCTACTGGGGCGAACGGATGCCGTTGAGGCGGCGGCGAGTGAGGCTCTCGAGCTGAATCCGCGCGGCGCTGAGTTTTTCCATACCATCGCTGTCGCCATTGAGACGAAGTTCCGCTACGCCGAAACCGTGAAGTTCTGCGATCTTGCTCTCGAGGTGGACCCAAACTATTGGCCTGCGTACGCGACAGTCGGCGTCAATTGTATGCGCACGGGAGAGGAAGAGCGTGGCCGCAGTTTTCTTGAGAAGTCGTGGGCGCAGGACAAATTCAACCCGTGGGTGTTCAACACGCGGCTGTTGACCGAGCATATGGACAAGAACCACAGCAGCTGGGAGAGCGAACAGTTCGTGTTTCGCGTCCCCAAGACCGAGCACGACGTGCTCAAGACCTACCTACAGCCGCTGCTGGAAGAGGCTCTCGACAGCATGACCGTGCGGTATAAGACGAAGATCAAACTGCCGGTTTATATCGAGGCGTTTTCGGCGCACAAGTGGTTCTCGGCCCGCACGATTGGCCTCGAAGGGCTCGCCGCCGCCGGGGCATGCTTCGGCAACCTGGTCACGCTGGCGACCCCGCGCGCCCTACCGATGCAGAACTGGGGCGCCGTCGCCTGGCACGAGTTTGCCCACGTGATCACGCTCAACATGACAGACAATCGCGTGCCGCGTTGGCTCACCGAAGGGCTTAGCGTCTACGAAGAGGGTCACGACCGACCCGAATGGGAACGCAACTTCGACCGCGAGGTCGTTGACGCCTACGGGTCTGGACGCTTGCTTCCGATTCGCGAACTTGACTTTGGCTTTTCGAAGCCGAAGTATCCGAATCAGATCCTGATGTCCTACTTTCAGGGTTGTCTTGTCGTGCGTTTCATCGAGAAGGAGTGGGGGTTCGATCGCGTCTTGGCGATTCTTGACGGTTACAAGAAGCACAAGTCGTTGGAGGAGAACTTTCGGGACGCACTGAGCCTTTCGCTAGATGAGTTCGATCGGCGCTTTTTCGCTTACATCGAAGCCTGGGCGCGTGAGACGGGATATCAACCAGCGCTTGCCAACGACGTGATCGCACCGTTGGAGCTCGACATCGAGATTGAGGCTGACCCCAAGAAACTCGTCGACTTGGCGTGGGCTTATCTGATGAATAACGGCCCGATTGAAGAGGACTCGAAGTTCACAGCCGCCAAGGTGCTCGAGAAGGATCCCGACAACGCAGACGCTCACTTCATTCTCGGTATGCACGCACATCTGAAGGCAGAGGAGCCGAAGACCGCACGTCAGGAGTTGGAGCGCGCCCTGGAGGGCGGCACGAGGTTCGTGTTCCGTACTCACCTGGCGCTCGGTGAGATCGCCGCCGCTGAGAAGGACACCGAACGTGCGCGCGATCACTATGAGAAAGCGAAACGAACGGCGCCGCGCGCGGCCGCAACGTTCGGCGGCACGAACGTCTACTACCGTCTCTTCGAGCTCGACAAGGACGATGACGCTGCGGCGGCGGTCGTGCACCTGGAGGAGCTCTCTCGCCATGCGCCGGAGGACGGTAAGTGCCGTTTCCTCATCGCCCAGCACTACCTGTCCGCCGAGGGCGAGACGAAGGCGGCAGCCTCGAAGGTGTTTCGTGCTCTGAACGAGGCGATTTACGTCATGCCGTACGATCTGAAGCTGCATCAGCGGCTTGCCGCGGCGGCGGCGGAGCTCAATAGGTACGACGTGGCCATTCGCGAACACCTCCTGATTCTCAAGTATCCCGACGCCGATCCCCAGGCTTCCTACGAGGCACTCGCTGAGGCCTATTTGGCGAGCGGTGATCGTCGAGGTGCGGCGGGGTTCGCGCGCAAGGTGCTCGAGCTAGACCAGGGCCACGATCGCGCCGCTGAGATTCTGCGCCAGGCAGAGTCCGAAGCGCAAGAGAGCCCGAACAAGGCGAGGTGAGCTGGGCGAGTACGCGAACCGTCCGGGGGGACCCGTTGCTCGTTCGCCAGCGAATCGCACACAGTGTGTGGGTTTGATACACCCGCCGCTGGCGCACCGTTCTTGCTAAGGTGCCGTGATCAGACGCCTTACGGTTTTTTCTTTAACGGAACGCCATTTGCTGTTTGGCTGGACCGGTGCGATGCGTCTATCTTGCTCTTTTGATGTCACTTCGAGAGCGAACAGCACCCAAATAGAGAAACCTTGAACAGTTGCGGAGGGCCCCATGAACCTGGTCACCAAAGCGGCGCTGATCAGTGCCGTCGTCATTCTTGCCGTCGTTGGCGGTTTCTTCATCTTCCTGCGCGATGCGCCGCCGCCGCAGGCGACTCCGGATTCCGCCGTCGTGGACACGAGCCCTGAGTCGGTTGACGATATCGCCGAGCCGGTGGCCGGCACACCGTTCACGCAGCCGATCACACAAGAGGCCGTCGATGTGACGGCGAAGGTTGCTCAGAAGGGCACCGGACGGACCTTGGCGCAGGCGCGGCTCGTTGTGACCCAGGAGTTCGACGGCCAGCGGTCCGGTCCGGCCGTGTGGGATTCGGGGCGCGACGGCGGACGCGACGGCAGTTTCAAGTTTCAGTTGCCGCCCGGCGCGTTCATGTTCCACGCCCAGTGTCCCGGTTTCACCGGGGAGCGCCGTAGCGTCACCATCGTCAAGGGGACTCCCGTCGAACTTGTCTTCGAGCTCGAGCGTGGTAACTCGATCGCGGGTCGCGTCATCGACGAGGCGACCGGCGCGGGAATCGGTGGCGCCAGGGTCTACGCGTTCAAGGAACTCTCCGCGCCTGGCGCGGATCTGGAGGAAAGCCTGATCGCCCTGACGGAGCTGGACAAGATGACGAACTACGTCTTCTCCGAAACCGTGACACGTGACGACGGCAGCTATCAGCTCGACGGTCTCGAAGCGCACTGGTTCAGCATCCGGGCGATCGCCCCTGGTTACTCTCCTGGCGAGGTCCAGAAGGTGCCGGCGCCGCGTGAGCAGGTCAACGTCGCTTTAGCGGCCGGCAATCTCGTCGCTGGGACCGTCGTTGAGAGCGGTGGCGGTCCGATCGAAGGCGCAAGAGTTGATGCCTTCAGAGAGCCGCGCACCAGTGCGATGTTCGAAATCATTTTGGCAAAGTCGCGCCCGCCAGTGGACACGGTGTTCAGCGATGCCGGCGGAGCGTTTCAGTTCGAGACACTCGGGCGTGGAGTCTACAACTTCGTGATCTCGGCACCGGGTTTTCAGAATTCGACGCAGACCAAGATAGAGATCGAGTCGGCAGCGGATCTGCGTTTTGAGCTCAGGCCTGGCGGCATCATCAGCGGCATCGTGGAGGGGCCAGAGGGTGAACCGGTCGCCGGCGCGAAGATCCGCTATCAACGCATCGGGAGTAGCGCCGGGGGGCGTCCCGACATCGTCGCTATCCGCTTCAATGACGACAGCGTGCAGTCCGATCAAGACGGCCGCTTCCTGCTCGATACACTCGAGGACGGCAGCTACAACTTGACGGTCTTTCATCCGGACTACGAGAGTCTTCGGCGCAAGGGCCTGCAGGTTGGAAGCGAGGATGTGACGCTCAAGATGGGCATCGGCGGTCGGATCGCCGGGATCGTGACCGATATCGGCGGCAACGCGATTCCGGGTGCGCGGATCGTTGCCAACGACGTGGCGGACCTACGCAAGGAAGCGATCAGCGACGAAGCGGGGAACTTTCTTCTGCAGGGTATCAAGGTGGATCGTCGCGTCGTTAACGTCACGGTTACCGCCGACGGATTTGCGCGTCAGCAGGACAAAGTGCGCGTCACAGCCAATCAACAGGTCGAGCACAACTTCCAGATGGAAGCCACGGGCGTGCTCACAGGGTTGGTCGTCAACAGTAACAATGACCCTGTCGGTGGTGCGCGCGTCATGGTCAAAAAGTCGCATCAGAATGGCAGTGTCGACTACACCATTGCCAATGCATCCACCGATCGTGACGGCCGCTACACCATCGACAGCGTCGAGGCCAACGACGAGCTTTGGGTGCGGGTCAAGCGCTCGGGATACCTCGAAGGGATTTCGGATTTCTTTCTCCTCGAAAGCGCTGGTGCGGTTGAGCTGCCGCCGATTGTCTTACAACTCGGCGCGACGATCGCGGGTCGCGTTACCGCCAATGGCATTCCCGTCTCCGGGTGTTCGGTGACGTTCCGACGTCCAGGTGAGACCGCCACGACAGCGATGAACGCGACCGCGCAGACCAACGCCGACGGCGAGTACCGTCTCCAAGGCTTGGAATCGGGCACAGTCGACGTTGTCGTCTCCCACGTCGACTACATGGAAGCCGTTGTGTCTGGTGTCGCTGCGCTTGAGGGCGAAGTTCAGAGCCACGTGGACGTCGAGCTCGCCGCCGGATCCACTCTCAGCGGCCGTGTCACGAACGAGGACGGCGCGGCAGTGATCGGAGCGGTTGTCATCGCCCGGGACTTCACGCGGGGCGCTTCGGAGAGTCGTGGCAAAACCGGGAGCGACGGTCATTTTGAGATCAAGCGACTGGCGACGAGTTCCACCGTCGAGCTTGAGGTGAGCCACGACGAGTATGCGACCTATCTCGTCGACCAGGTCGACGTTGGGGAGTCGCTATCCGTCGTGCTGCAGGCGCTCGGCAAGGTCCGCGGCGTCGTCAAGGACGCCATGGGCGAGATTGTCCCGGCGTTTTCGGTGCATCCTCAACCGCGGAGCAAGGCGCGGCGTGCCCGTAGCCAGCTGCGCGCCCAAACGTTCAACACCGAGGACGGAATTTTCACGTACGAGCGCGTGCCGGCCGGCACGTACGACGTGCAGGTCCGGGCGCCCGCTTTCTCGGGCGCCACGATTGCGGACGTCGTCGTCGAGACTGGTGGCATCATTGATTTGGGCGAGATTGTCCTCAAGTCAGGCGGCCAGGTGAACGGTGTGATCATCGACGCTGAAAGCGGTGAGCCGGTCTTCAATGCCCGGGTCAGCATCGTCGAAGGCGTCGGCCGCTTCCTTGCCAATGTGTCCCCGAGCCCGTCTGGCGGCGGCGGACGGAAAACACCGACGCAGACGACCGACAGCCGCGGTCGTTTCTCGTTCTCCGACCTCAAGGGCGGTGAACTCACGCTGCGGATTCGACATCCCGAGTTTGTCACCATTGAAGTGAAGGCAAACCCCGACCTCGAGAGTGATTCACAGGACCTCGAGATCTCCCTTGAGCGCGGCGGTCAGGTGTCGGGCACGGTGCTGGAGCCTGATGGCACCAGCAGGGCCAATGTGCAGGTCTTCTTGATTGGCTCCGATCCGAGCATGAACCAGAGTCTCCGGACCGACCAGCAAGGGCGCTTCTCGTTCAACAACGTGGTTCCGGGTGACTATTCGGTGAAGGCCCACGTCTACGCTTCCGGAGCGGACCGAAAACTGCGGGTCGCAGAAGCTTCGCTGACAGTGACGTCCGGCGGTGGCCGGGACGTGGTGCTGGAGCTGCAGGCTCAGTAAGAAAGCCCAGCCAGTCGGCGTTGAACTGAGCTTTCTTCGCCCGGATGCCGCGCACGTCGGTCGCCCGGGCGGAGAGGGCTTGGCTGCTTGCCGCTGAACCTCAAGCTCGACCAATCCGCGCCGGTCTGGACGAGTCCCACCGGACTTCAGAGCGTTCTTGGACGTTCCCGCACCCCTGAGATTCGGTGCACGTGGGAGTTCTCTCCGGCCCTTCCGCGGAGCACCGGACGCGCCGTTGCCAGCGGTTGCCGTGACGATGGGGACGAGACCGTGCCCTGAGTCGTTTCTTGGCCTCCTGACGCTCCCAGCGCCTCCATTTCTGGTTGGGGCGGAGTTGCCTCCCTCCCACGTCGGCGGGCTGGGCGTCTGGTTGACGGTTCCCGCCAATCGCTGGGGTGCTAACTAAGCGGTGAGCTTGTGGTCCCTTACGACGGGCGCTCTACCTGTTGCGGGGCGTCGACCGCGCGAGCACAACATGGTCCGAGTAACAAAAGTGAACGGGAGAGGATTTTTTTTCAGGAAGCGCTAAACTTTCTTGTCACCGGCGCCGATAAGAAAAGAGTACAGATCTCGTAGCCTGTCGTTCTCCCGAGCTCTCGTGTGCCGGCGTATTGGGGCACTGAGCCCCCGGAGCGACGGCAGGTCGGCCTCTTGACCGGAACGCGCTGGGCGCGTCGTCCAGGGACCGAGAGCACCAGGGAGGGGAAAACTATGGAGATTCAAGGACCGAGCGGAATCTCGGGTCCCAATCGGATCGAGCCGCAGAAGATTTCGGCCGCACGAGCAGAGAAGACGGAGCTGAGCGCGGCGGTCGGTGACCGCGCCGAGATTTCCGAAACCGCGCAGCTCTTGAGCCGTCTCGCGGAGGTTCCTGACATCCGCATGGAAAAAGTCGAGGAGCTGCGTCAGATCATCTCGACGGGACGCTACGAGAGCCTGGAGAAGATCGAGAAGGCGGTTGAGCGCCTGATGGAAGAGCTGTAGCAGCCGATCGCGGTAGAGCCACTCACTCCAGCGCCGGCCGGAGCTAGGAGTGCAAAGTAGAGTGACAGCGGATTTCACACCGTACCCGATCACCTTCGTCCCGCAGCTTCAGGAGCGCGTCTGGGGCGGCGATGGGCTGCGGCGCTACGGCCGCAACGTCGCCGAGTCCGGCGCACCGATCGGCGAGTCGTGGGAACTCTCAGACGTCGACGAGCAACTAAGCCGCGTCGCGTCCGGTGCCTACGAAGGCACAAGGCTCAGGGATCTTCTCGAGCGTTTTCCGACAAAGCTCCTGGGCGCCGCGGCGCGGGCACCGGATGGTGCCTTTCCACTCCTCGTCAAGCTCCTCGACGCTCGTCAGAACCTCTCGGTGCAGGTGCACCCCTCCGACGACGATCTCGCCAGGCAAGGCCTCGTCGCGGCGGGCAAGACCGAGGCCTGGATCATTCTCGACGCCGAGCCCGGCAGCCAGATCGTTCACGGAGTCGCCGCCCAGGGCGAGCTCTTCGAGACGCTCAAGCGGCGCGGCCAACGACTGACAAGCGCGGAAGAGCAGCAGCTTTTTCGCTGGATCGACGTGGCTCGAGGCGATGTGGTATTCGTGCCCGCAGGGACGATCCACGCCTTGGGACGCGGGATCACTCTGCTAGAAGTGCAGCAGACCTGTGACACGACCTATCGCATCTACGATTGGGGCCGCGTCGGTCTCGACGGGGCGCCGCGTGCGCTGCACCTCGAGCAGGCGGAGTCGGTGTCGAGCTTCGAGGTCGTCGAATGCCCGTGGAGCCGAATCCCCGCCGTTGCGGCCGGCGAGCCCGGCGGGGCTGTCCGCCCGCTGCTGGAATGCCAGTACTTCTCGATCGAGCTTGTCGATCTCGCCGCTGACGCGGCAGAGGTGCCGCTGACGACGACGCCGCGGGATGCCACATCGACCTGTCATATCCTCATCGGCTACGGGGGTGGCGCAGAGATTGTGGCGCCGAGCAGCGGGGCGATGTCACTGCGGCAAGGCGACGTGGCGTTGCTGCCAGCAGCTCTCGGCGACTACCAGCTCCAGCGATCCGGGACGGCGGTGGACGCGCAGGTCCTCCGCGTGACGCCGGCGCACGCGTGAGCGCGCTCAAAGCCAGCAAGCGCAAAAAAAAAAAACGGGAGACAGATCTAAAATCCGTCTCCCGTTTTCGCTCGTCGAGCGGAAAATCACGCAGAGTGAGTTTTCCGACGTCGCAGACCAGCGATTCCGAGCAAGCCCGTTCCCATGAGAATGAGGGAGGCTGGCTCAGGCACCGGTGGGCGCAGCTTGGCGCCGACCCAGATCGATTCACCATCGCCGGGAAGCCCGCCGATATGGATCGCCATGTAGACTCCATCACCCGAAGTGAAGAGGAAATCTTCGACGTCGAGGTCGATGGCATCGCCATTCGAGTCAACCGCTGAGATCGTCTCCGAGTACGGGGAGGTCCCGAGGTTGCCGTTGTCCGGGTCTGCCAAGTCAAACTTCAGTCCGCCGAGGCTGTTCCCGTTCGGAATGGAGTCCGGGTCCTCGGTGATGTCGTTTGAGCCGGTCGAGAAGTCCGCGCCGGCGTCGAGCAGACTTTGATCCGCATTGAGGTAGATCGACTGAATCTTCGTGCCGGTCGACAGGGTCACCAGGATGTCGACGCTGTCACCGTTGTCGGTCAATGTGACGGTTCCGAACGACGCAGGGATCGGGTCGAACCCGGCGTCGTTGTTGAGCACGCAGTTCAGGTCGAACGTCACGGTTTCCGCCTGCACCGAACTGCAGAGCAGTGCAACACAGGCAACAATTGAAAAGGTTCGAATCATAAAAAACCTCCTGCCCAAAATAGGGTCTCGGCGCCTCGTTTGACTCCCCACGAGTTTGGTCGCGGGGCCTCGTTTCTGAATCAAAAGTGTAAGAACTGTTCTATTCCTGCCCGAACCGCTTTGCAATCGCTTTTTTTGTCGAAACTCAAACTGTCAAATGACTTTACAACTTTGAGCGGGGTGAAATCCGTGGCGTCACCCTCGATCGTGCTCTGTGAGCATAAGCCATAGAAATCAAAAGGTTTATGGTGGGTTTCTCGTTGGCGCAGGTAGTGATGCGTTAGTGCGCCTGTGTAGGAAACGTTAGGGGAGCTGTTGGGGAGTGCTGGCAGGCGGTAGTTCTCGCTCGGAGGACCGCTGCACAGTCCGAACGGCGGGCGTTGGTGCGCTGGTGGTGGTGGAGCCGCACTCGGCGGGAATTCGTTCACGTCGACTCATAGCAACCCGCGCGCCGGTCGTGACGAACCGTCGAAAACCCTTGTCCAGCCCATTGACGCGGTGGGACACAGAGTCGATTCGGTACCTCCAGTGTCTGATTTTGGTGCGCCTGGTGCCTTTTCCCGGTGCTAAAATATTCCACGGATCGCTGCGCCGGCGGCGCAGTCCGCCCCCAACGAGGGTCGTGCGCGACAGTGAGATTCCCGGGAATCCGTGGCGCGAGTGTTCGTGCCTTCGTGACAGCCGGGCAGCCGCAACACTTTTGAAAGGTGATTCGCAGAATGGCGACCAGCGGACGTCGGAAGGCGCGCGCCCCTCGCGGGGCCTCCTCACCGGGACCCAAGATTGTTCTGATCGTCGTGCCGCTCGTTCTCCTTGCCGTGGCCGTCGTCGTGTGGCGCCAGAGCGACAACGAGACCGTCAAGGCTTCCGTGGACCCGAATTCCGAGATCCAGCGCCTCGAGGCCCAAGTGGGGGACCTTCGCAAGCGCCTTCGGACCGTCGCCACCGAGCTCAAGAGCGAACACCCGGACGCAAAGGCGCACGCAGAAAGGCTCCGGAGCGACGTCGAGCAGTGGCGGAAAGAGTGGAATCTCGTGTTCGACCCGCACCGTATTGAGGGCGGTGAGCTTCCCGAATCGCTCAGAGGTTACGACCGGGTTGCGGAGGAAGTGGAGAGCGTCCGTATCGACCTCATTCGAGTTTCCGGATTCTGAACGTGATGCGTCGGCTTTCTGCGCGTCCCGGGTGTCCGATCTCACCGGGACCTAGTCATTTCCAGAGACGAGGAACATTGTGATCAATCTGCAGCTTTTCGCTCAGCGGCGCCGACGCCAACTTGGGGCGGCCCAAAGCGCGGACATTGTGCTCGGCGCCACGCTGCTCGCCGTTTTGCCCGTTTGCGGCTGGATGCTGGCGTCGCTCTACGCCAGTGAACGTCAAGCCGACGGAAGCGACCAGTTACCGGAGCGGCTCATCGACCAAGAGGAGATCACACTCTACCTAGACGACGCCCAGAGGATTCTTGATCGTAACGTGCGAGGAGGATTTCTCTCGTTGACGCGAAGCGTTGATGACTTCAGATTGAAGAAACGACTCCTCGATTGGGCCTTTTTGGCGACTGAAAAGGTCAAGGAACGCTGCCGCGAAGCGACGAGCCTCCTGCAAGAGAGTGCCGACGGTGACGCGACGTTCGCGCCGCTTCACAGGCGAGCGGAGTCGATCATGCGCCAAGCTGACGAAGCACTTCGTGAGCTGCAGCGCGTGGAAGACGAACTCTAGCAGGCTCCGTCGAACTGGCTGAGCGGCCGGAACGGAAGGGCCTAGCTCAGTCGGCGAGCAGCCACGCCTATTGTGAAACCTGCGGATCTTGAAACAACTCGTTTGGCTTTTAGGCTCGGCTGGCTCTCCGAACCCGACGCGCGTCGCGCGTTAACACTCGCCGATCGTTCGCAAGCGATGGGGCTCGACAAGGACATCCTCGACATCCTCGCGGGTCAAGAGTTGTTGACCGACGCGCAACTCGGCGACTTGCGGCGCCGGCTGAGGCGCACTGGACCGCGGCGGATTGCTGCCTACGAAGTGGTTCGGCGTATCGGCTACGGGGGCTCGAGCAACGTCTTTGAGGCTCGGGATACTCGTCTCAATCGACGTGTTGCCCTCAAAGTGCTCCAGGCGCGCCATGCGCACGACGAGACCGTGGTGAGCAGTTTCATGAACGCGGCTCGCCTTCTCGCTCGACTCGACCATCCACATCTTGTGCACGCGTTTGATGCAGGCTCGGCAGACGGGCACTACTACCTCGCGATGGAGTACATCGACGGTGAGAGCTTGCAGCAGCGTCTGGCGCGTCAGGGATGTTTCAGCGTCCATGAGTCCGTTTCAATCATCGACACGGTCTGTGCCGCGCTGCGTCAGCTTGAGAAGCATTCACTCGTGCACCGAGACGTGAAGCCAGCGAACATTCTCGTCGACAATCGAGACGTGGTGAAGCTTATCGACTTTGGTTTGGCCTACTCGACCCGCATGGGTGACGAAGCGCTTGGCAGCACGAGCGAGTTTTGTGGCACGCCACACTACCTTGCTCCCGAGCAGACGATGCGGGGCGGGCGTGTGGACGCGCGGAGCGATCTCTACTCCCTGGGTGCGACATGGTTTCACTTGCTCGCCGGTCGCCCGCCTCTTGTTGGTGAGACGACGCGGGCCGTAATCGAGGCACACCGGGCGCAAAGACCCCCGGGCGTGCGAGAGTTCGCTCCGGGTGTGCCCGCAGCGGTCGAAGCAGCGATCGCAGCATGTCTGGAGAAAGACCCTTCGCAGCGGCCGCAAAGCGCGGCCGAGCTGCAGGAACGAGTCCGGAGTCTTGGGGATTCTCTGGGATGCGCGCCATCTGGCGTGGCAAGGGCTGCGCGTCGGAGGCGTTGGTGCGCCGCAGCGTGTGTGGTCGTCGCATTGGGGGCGGTAGCTACCTGGGGCGGGTGGTCATACTCCACTGGGAACGTGCGCCGCCACGCGCACCAAGGGACTCAAGGTCGCGCGGCGTCGCCAGCGCCAGCCACTTCAGCCCGACGCGCTGAGGTGCTTCGCGACCGTCGCGGCGTCAGCGGGGCTGAGGCGCCAGCGGCCGGACGTTCGCGAGGCAATGCACCGCCGAGCGTTTCACCTGGTGATTCAAGCCCAGCGCCGCTGCAGGCGACTCCGCGGCTCGATCCACGCTCAACGACACCATCCGCCGCGTCGCCGCAGTCCGTCACCGGTTTGCAAGCTTCCGACACCCCGACGGCAGTGGCGGCGGAGCTGGCCGAAGTCCGAGCGTCAACCAACGCCATCGACACGGGGAGGTCCTTGGTGCGAGCTATGCGGCGGTTGGCTGTCGGGGCGGCGGAGCGGGCGCGCGAGGCCGTGACGGTCGTCCAGCAGTGGCAGAATTCCTTTCTGCAAATCGGACTGACCCAGCCGAGGGAGCTTGCCGAACTGGCCAAGAGTTTCAACGCTGCGCGCGTTCACCTTGTGGGCAACTCGTCCACACCGGCGTCCATCCTCGTATGGCTTCGATACGACTTCACGAGTGTGGATGCGGACCTGTCCGATTTTCGTGGTGCGCGCCGATCGGTCCGCCTAACTGCCGACGGGGTGACGGCCGGAGCCGCTGCGAAGGAGACGTCTTTGGACACGATCTATTGGTTGACGTCACCGGCTACAGTGCGCTGTCAGCTCGGCCCAGAGAGTCGCGCTGCCGTTGGCTTTGGCGACCACTTCGTGATGGTGTCGAGTGCACCGGAGGATCTGCCGGATGGGGAGGACGCCGGTGTCAACGAGAGTGACGTCGTCGTCGCAGTGGACGGTTTCTTTCGGCTCGTGTGGTGGCCGGAGCGCATCGCAGTGACGACGCGCGACGACGAACTCGTCTGGGGAGCGGAGGTGCCGCACGCCGGACGTCTCACGATCAGCATCGGTCGCGGGTCTCTGCGGTGGCTCGAAATCGAAGGCACCCTCGAGCCGATGTGGGCAGCCAAGCGCCGATCGATCCTCTCAGCATCGTCACCAGCAGACAAATAGCTTCGTTCCACGAGCGCAGAGCGCGACATGCGCAACCAGGCGCCTCATTCCGTCGTCTATGCAGTCGGTGTCGCGGGCGGCGCGGTCGAGGCGTCTGCCGCGTTGATGCGCTGGCGTCGATCGGTTCGCGTCGAAAGCGCAGTGCCCGCACGCTGACCCCATTGCTGCAAAAAAAAGCGCTTCATGCGACGGCTTCGCAGTGCCCATTGAGCGTGCGCCTCGTGTGGGCCCATGCGTGTGCCGGCGTGGGCGGGGAGAGCATATGCATCTGTAGAGTTCTGAAACTTCAGCGAGCACTTCTCGCGTGCCGACGTGAACGTCCGGTAAGCGTTTCAAGTTCCGAGTTCATCTCGACGCGGTGACTTCGCAGCGCCTTCTCGGTGCTTTTCGGTGCCATTTCGGTGCCTTCTCGGTGCCTTCTCGGAGGCGATCGCTGTTACGGGCGTGCGAGGTTTGCCGGCTTGGACGTACTGGGATAGCTTCTGATGGGGGCTAAATCGGGTAGAAGATGCAAGAATTCCAGTCCAACGACACGGTCAATAATCGATATCGAGTCATCCGCAAGCTCGGTGCTGGCGCGATGGGGAGTGTCTACCTCTGTGAAGACTCCGTCGCCAACAACGTGCGTGTCGCGCTCAAGGTACTGGTTTCTGACAACCTCGACGACCAGGACGTGTGGGCGAAAGGGGAGTACGAGGCTCTCACGCGCTTGCGTCATCCGAACTTGGCGAAGGTGTTCAACTTCGGGCGCATCGCGGGGACGCACGACTATTTCATCGTCTCGGAGTTCATCAAAGGGACGGATCTTTTCTCAGCGACCGAATACCTCAACTACGAAGAACTCGTCGATATCATAGTGCAGATCTGTCGAGCCTTGGAATACATCCACGCGCAGGGCTATGTGCACTTCGACATCAAACCCGACAATATCCTCGTCACGCGTCACAAGACGATCGGCATTCAGGAAGGTTCTAAGGTCGAGTTTGAAAACGCGGATTTCACTGGCGACGACGACGCACTTTTGTCGAAGCCCAAGGTCAAACTGATCGACTTCGGCCTAGCTGAAAAAATCACCGGTTCTTTTAGCTTCGCGATCAAGGGGACGCTGAACTACTTGGCTCCCGAGATCCTCAACGGGCAGACTCCAGACAAACGCGCCGATCTCTATTCACTCGGCGTCACGATCTATCAGGTCGTCAACCGCAGCCTGCCGTTCTACCAAGAGTTCTCTGGGTTCCCGGACGCCTCGCCTGCGCCGGGCGCCACGCGTGCCGATCTCTTCGAGATGTACATGAAGAATCATCCTGAGTATCTGCGCACGCTGATCATGCGACTCTTGGAGGAGCGTGTCGAGCAGCGGTACCAATCTGCCAAAGACGTCATTCAGTTCATCAATCGGAGTTCGGGATACAAGTTCGAGATCGAGACGGAAGAGACGAGAGCCAGTTACTTTTACTCGGCGAAGCTTGTCGGCCGAAAGCGGGAGATGAATCTTCTCAAGGAACTACACGAGAAGACGTTCTACGCGCCGGGGCGGCAGGACAGCGAGGGCAGTACAGAGCTCGTCGGCATCGACCCGTCTCTGGAGGCCGAGGCTCCTGTTGACCAAGCTGCCAAAGAGGAACCCGAGAGCGGAGGAACGCCATCGGAGGTGCCTGCGGTCGTCGTCGTCAGCGGCGAAATGGGATCAGGGAAGTCGCGACTGCTCGAAGAGTTTCAGCACTTCCTCCGACTCAACGATCTCTGTGTTTACTGCGGAAACTGTTACGAGGGATCGAAGAAGGCTTACCAGCCTTTCGTCCAGTTGCTGAATGAGATCGTCTATCGCTTCGGTCTCGACTCGGACTTGTGTCGCAAGTACTCACGAGAGATCACGAAGCTGCTACCGGAGCTTCCGAAGCGTAACGCAGACGACGAAGGAGGCGCGCGGCTCGACAAAGAGCGGCTCTACTTCATTGAGCGCGTGTCCCAGTTGTTGATTGAAGCGGCGGAGAGCTCGCCGTACGTGATGATCATCAACAACCTGCATTGGGTCGACGATGCAAGTCTCGACCTCTTGGAGCACTTTGCCGAACGTCTCGCCGAGCTCCGGAGCTCAAGGTCGGTGAAGATGCTACTGGTCGTGAGTATGCGACCTGAAGAGCCGGCGCCCGAAAGTTTGGCCGGTCTTCTCGAGAAGTGGCGACTGGCTGGACAATCCACCGACCTCATTGTCCGCTCGCTCAAGGAAGCTCAGATCTATGAGTTTCTCTGCGCAATGCTGAGTTTTACGGACGTGCCACAGCGCTTTGTCGCCAAGCTTGCGGAGAAGACCGGTGGCAATCCGCTTTTTATCGTCGAGACGCTGAAGACGCTTCAGGACGAGGGGATTCTTAGGCACTCTGCTGATGGTTGGAGCATCAAAGCCGCGAACTATGACTGCATCGACATTCCTCAGAACATGGAGGACATGCTCACCGGTCGGTTCGATAAGCTCGACGTACGAAAGCGAGAAGTCCTTGAACTCTTGAGCGTTTTGGACAAGCCAACGGCACCGAGATTCCTCCAACGATTCGAGCGTTTCGCGAACGTGCCGTTGCTTGTAGAACTGCGAGAGCTCGAGCAGAGTGGGTTGATCTCCAAGTCCTTCGAAGGCGGTAAGATTCGCTTTCAGATCGAGCAGACGAAGATGCGTGAGATTCTGTACGATCGCATGGAGGAGGAGACGAAGCGTCGATATCATGGCGACGTCGCTGCGGTTTACGAAGAGGTGTACCGCGGCCGCGAAGAGGAGATCCTCGAAGAACTGGCGTTCCACTTTCAACGTAGTGACCAGACCAGCCGGGCGATCGAAACAGCGATGATGGCAGGGGATCGCCTCAAGGCGATCTATGCCAACGAAGACGCGTGCGAGTACTACCTGTACGTGATGGAACAGGTGGACGGAGACGCCGATCGGTTTGAGCTGTGGGTCGAGGTGCACGAGAAGCTCGGAGAGCTGTGCACGATCATGGGTCGCTACGAAATGGCGGAACGCAGCTACAGCGTCGTCCTGGGCGACGAGGGGCTCGAATCTCTCGATCCGAAGCGCGTGGTCAAGTTGTACATCAGCCGAGGCCGTGTCTACGAGATACAGGGCGACTATGACTCGGCTCTGACGTGCTACAAGGACGCGAGAAACTACTTGGCCAATTTCGGCAAGAACGATCTCGTGATCGAGCGCATTTGGATGTTCAACAGCATCGGGTGGGTCTATGTCAACATGGGGAAGTACGACAAGGCCATGGCGATCTCACTCGAAGCTCTGCGAGTCATCGAGCATGTTCCCGAACGCCTTGAACATGCAATGGTGTTCAACACCATCGGTAGCGCTAACTTCTACAAGGGGAACATCGGCGAAGCGATCAAGTACCATCGTCGGAGTCTCGAGATTAAGGAGAATCTCGAGAATATCCCTGAAACGATCGTCTCGCTGAATCACCTTGCCGCCGCCTTTCTTGTCGGGTGTGAGTATGGCGAAGCCTTGGAGCACCTTGGTCGAGCGCTCGCCACGAGCGAAGAAATCGGCGATCCCTACGGTCGCGCGCTGACGCTGCACAACTTCTCACGGCTCTACTTCAAAGTCGGTCAGCCGGACAAGGGTTGGGAGAGCCTCGATGAATCGATGAAACTCTCGAAAGAGTACAGCATGCGCTACCTGAACATTCAGAACTACGTCGTTCGAGGTGCCGCGCTGCGCGAACAAGGCGAGTTTTCCAAGGCGGAGGGGAATTTCTTCCGCGCTCTGACGGCGTTCACTAAACAAGGGAATCGCTGTGGTCTCTGCGAAGTGTTGCTGCAGATCGCCGCGCTCCAGCGCTTGAGAGGCAACCATGCCGAAGGTGCTGGGATGGTGACTGAAGGGAAGTGCTACGCTGAGGAGATGGATAGCCGTCACCTCCGCGTGCAGTGCCTCATGGAAGAAGCCAGGTTGAAGCGCGAAGCAGGTGAAGAGGGCGCGAACGAGGCCTTGCAGTTGCTGGAGAAATCACTCTCTCTCTGTGACTCCCAAGTCGCACCGGAGCTTGCAGGCGAGGCGAATTTTGAAATGGCGGAGACTCTCGTCCGTTTGCGCCTCTTGCGTGAAGCTACCCAGTACTACAAAGCCGCGGAGAAGCGATTCCGTGAAGTGTTCGACATTCTCCCGGAAGAATTTCGGAACGACTATGCGGCGCAGCAGAAGAAGCGATTTCGTGACTGGCGCCAGAGCGTGGTTATCCCGAAGGCGGAGAAGTCGTCGTCTCCCGCGAAGAGTCCAGCTGAGAGCGACACCAACGAACCTGCTGTGCTCAGCGCCGAGGACTCCCTGCGTCGCGTCAACGACCTGATGGTGTTCATGCAGTCGGATATCTCGGTGCAGGTATTCCTGGACCGTTTCCTCGATGAACTACTCGAGGTGTTTCGAGGGGACGCGGCGCTTTGGTTGACCGTAAACGGTCAAAACCTCAGCCTCGAGGCGGCGCGAAGCTCCGCAGGGGCGTTGGAGGTCGAACCAGAGGGTATTCTGTGCCTCGATGTGATCGAGGGCGTGCTGGCTAAGGGCGAGTCCTTGATCGTCGCCGATATGGCCGATGATCAAGCGACCGCCGGTCACTTGCGCGCCGCGAACATCTCCTTGACGTCCCTCGTCGTGTTGTCGGTGCAGATCACGGCGACGCACCGCGGTGTCCTCTACATGACCGACGCAAAGTTACCGGGGCAAGGCACGGGCAGCCTCTGGCTTCTACAGCCGTTTCTCAACCTCGTCCCGTTCGCCTACCAGCAACTCGAGTTCGACATCGGAGTCGCTTAAACCCTCGTGCGTCACCGCTTCGAAGCTAGCTCTTGAGACGGCTACTCTGACGTCAAAGGGATTTCGAAAAACTCTTCCTTTTGGTTGAAGAGCCGTCCCTTGCGGTAGGCAATGAGCATCGCCTTGACAACCTCGGGGTCAAACTTCTTTCCGGCGTTGTCTCGAATCTTGAGAAGTGCGGCCTTGATGCTCATCTCTTCGCCAATTTCAGAGACGCCGTAGAGTAAGTGGTCGAATTCGCCTGCGACGGCCAGGATGCGCGCCAAAAGGGGGATCTCTTTGCCCTTTTTGCCTTCCGGTGCGCCCGTACCGTCGAAGTGCTCGTTCTGACTCTCGATACCGGGAAGGATTTCCTCGAGTGCTGGAACGCGTTTGAGAAGTTCACGCGCGTAGTGGTTCTTTTTGGTTTCGAGAGTTAGCTCTTGCCGACGCTCGCTGTCTGTCATCGGGATGAGGCCGATGTTGTGGAGCATGCCGGCAAGCCATGTGTTGCGCAGCGCATGCGTCTCGAATCCAAGTTCCTTACCTATCGCCAGGGAATACGTCGCCATGCGCTCGCAGTTGCCTCGAGCTTCTGGCGTTCGCATCTCGCTCGCCGAGACGATCACACCGACGGAGTCTCGGAAAAATCGATCGCTGTTGCGGACGACATTGAGTAGGCCGACCGCCGTACCAAGTTGGATTCCAATGACCGACGCAAGCTCAAGGTCCTCAGGACTGAAAGCGTCGGCGCGGTGCGAGTAGGTATAAAGAGCGCCGAGGGTCTTTCCCAGAACTGTAATTGGTACACACATCACCGAGTGGAGCTGGTTGGCTACGACGCTCTCCATGGCACTAAACTGTTGATCCAGCGATGCGTCTGCAGTGAGAGTCGCACGCTGAAGAGTTGTGCAATCTTTGACGATGCCGCGCGAGATGCCGTGCGTGTCATCACTTTCAATCTCGTCGGGATTCGCGTGATAGCGACCATGAATCTCGAATTCCTTGTCGCCGTCTCGACTCGTCCAGAGAACGTAGACATGATCGGCTTCGATGTTCCTGCCAAAGAGCTCGGCGACGCGCTGGTGGATGACCGAGAGGTTTCGTTCTTCGCCGATGATGTGGGCGATATGAAAGAGAAGATTCAGATCACGCTTTTCCGCGGTGTCGACGTCGGCGTGGGCCGCGGTGCCTGGCACGCTTGTGAGGCTGAACTGGATCGTCGAGCTCGGGTTGACGCCCGCTAGGGCGCTATCCTTAATCAGCCGTCCCGTGTCCTGCAGGTACGACAGCTTGTCTTCGAACAGGAGCGTCGTGTTGCCGACGCGAATCCGATCGCCATACCGGAGGATTTCCTCCTGCACAGCCTGATCGTTCACGAACGTTCCGTTGCGGCTGTCGAGGTCGCGAATGAAGAAGACTTCGCCTATCGCGATGACTTCCGCATGCTTCCTCGAAACGCCAGTGTCTGGGATGATGATCCCGTCTCCGGGCTCTCGGCCGATCGTCAGGCTATCCTTGTTGAGTTCGTAGTACTTGCCCTCGTTGGGGCCCTGCTTGACGCGCAAGATCGCCATGAAGGAGTCTCCGTCCGCTGTGCGAGGATGTGCATTTCTGGGGCGGCTAACGCAGTCCCCCGTACCGTCATGCGGCCGAGGAATCGAGTCGTTGGATAGAGTGCGTCAAGACTCGATTCGGTCACGGAGTCCGCACGCGTCGCCGCGGCCGTTCCGGAGGCTTTGAAGATTCGATTCCAAAGCCACGTCACTCAACGAACGGCCTGCTGCGATTCTCTGAACTTTTCCTCATCTCGTAAAGACCATTTTTTCTTTCCTTTCCGAGTCGCACGGAAGAGCGACGAATCGTGGCTCGCCTAAGGGAATTGTTCGCCAGCTGTTGACAGGACGAGTGACTGCTCGCCAACTCTTGGAGATGATCCCACGATGCATGGAGATCTCGCCGGTGTCGCGGGGCCCAGGCTCAAGCTTCGACGAAAAGTCCATCGCGCATGGAGAGCTTTCGGTCTGCGAGGTTGGCCAAGCTACCCTCGTGGGTCACGAGGACAAGCGCGACGGCTGTCGAACGGTTGAGCTCAAGCAGCACTTTATGAATCTTCTCGCCCGTCGCAGTATCAAGATTGCCGGTTGGTTCGTCGCAGAACAAGATTTCTGGCTCGTTCATCAGCGCGCGTGCGATCGCCGCGCGTTGGCGTTCGCCGCCCGAGAGGCGAGTCGGGGAGAAGTCTCGTCGCGACGCGATGCCGACCTGTTCGAGCAAGGCGTTAGCTCGTGCCGTTAGCTCTTTGCGAAGTTTTCTGTAAGCGCCACCCCGATGGCTGATCATGGCCGGAAGGAGCACGTTCTCGAGCACGGATAAATCAGGCAAGAGGTGATAGAACTGAAAGACGAAACCGAACTCCCGATTCCGCACTTCCGCGCGTCGGCGTGCATTGAGAGTCGTGAGGTCACGGTCTCTCAAACTCTCGTCGCGACCGCGGTAGACGAGGCGGCCCGACGTCGGCGTGTCCAGAAGCCCGAGGATGTTGAGAAGCGTACTCTTGCCCACTCCCGACATGCCAACGACTGAAATGATTTCGCCTCGATGAATCTGAAACTCGACACCCTTGAGGACGGAGATGCTGCCGCTGTGAATTACATAGTCCTTCGTGATGCGCTCCGCTCGATAGATCGCCTCGCCGACCTCTCGGCCCTCTTCTGCCGTCGTCGTTTGATTCGTCTCGGCTCGTGAGTCGTGTGAATTTGACTGTGTCATTCTTGATGAATGGCCTTAACAGGATCATGGCGGGAAGCCCAAACTGCCGGCACCAAACTGGCGAGGAAACCCAGCAAGAGGGCGGGAGCGACGCTCAAAAGGACGTCCGAAGGGTCAAACCGAACCGGGATTCTATCCATGTCGTAGATTTCGGGAGGGAACAAATGGATCCCCGTCAAACCATGAAACGCCGCATGGATTTCGTTGATCTTGCGGCAGAACGCGTAGCCGCCCAATAGGCCTGCCATCGTGCCTGCCAGAGTGAGCGTCAGTCCGTTGATGAGAAAAACGCGCACGATGCCGGCAGGCGTTGCGCCGAGTGCAAGTAAGATTCCGATGTCTCGGGTCTTCTCGATCACGGTGAGAAGCAGCATGAGCAAAATCATACAGGCGGTGAAAGCGACGAGGAGAACGAGCAGAAAATAGATCACGAACATTTCGCGCTCGACCGCCATCATCGTCGTGCGTCGTCGTTCATACCACGCACTGGCCCGCAGTTCGGGTGAATGAACGGCAAGTGCCGACCTGATTTCATCAAGTGTCTCCTCGAAGCGCGAATGGTCAGCGATCGCGACTTTCAGCCCCTGGTAACGACGTGCGCCAGTTTCTGGATCGTAGAGTTCTAGGGCGTTTCGCAGCGTTTGGACGTTGGTGTAGAGGATCTGAGAATCCGCCTCGAACGCGCCGGTCTTGAACGCGCCCACAACCACTAGCTGAAGGTCTGTATGTTCGGTGGTGCCAGGCTTCACCGTCACGACGCTGAGTACTTGACCGAGGAACAAGGAACCCTCAAAAAGTAATTGAGCGCCCACCAAAACGCCTTGTGGCGGGGCGCGCTGGAGCTCCCGGAATACCTCTGGGTGATTGTGCTGCCGTAGGACTTCACGCCTTGTCTCGACGTTGAAGAGCTGCGCGAACTCTTCGTTCGATAGGGGGGGGCGATCAGGTGAACGCAGGAGCCCGTCGACCAATTCCGTAGCGATGATCTGGCGACTCGAAGCTGTCGCGATGGCGCCGTCTGCGTCTCGCTCTGCGCGCGACAGCACGTCAGTCAGCTCCTCTGGGCGAAGTGTATAGCTTCCTAGATCGCTGACCGCTAGGTGACGGTCAATATCAATGCCGATCAACTCGCAAGGGTTGAATTGCTCCAGGCTGCGAAACATAGCCAGCGACTCGACGAATGTCGAGGTCGCCGCGACGTTGTCGATGCCGCTGAGGCGCGTCTTGATCTCGCGCGCCCCTGTAAGGCCGTAGTATTCGCGACTTTCCACGACGACATCGGAAACCTGTCCTCGAAGTTTCTTGCGGAACTCTGCCAGATAGCCGCCCATGATGCTGAGGACGATGAGGATGACCGCGACACCGAAGCCAATCGACAGGAACGCGGCGAACGCCGAGAAGCGGCGGAATAGGTAGCGGCGGCTGAGGCTTGTCTGATAGGGGCGCGAGCTTCTGTTGAGCGCCACGAGGACCACGCACAGAACGACACCGACGCTGACGAGGACGACGATGGTTCGGGGATGGAAAGCCGTGCCGATGACGCTGTGCAAAGATCAACTCCTGATGGCGCTAAGGAGGTCCGGCGAAACAGGATTCTATGCCCCTAGGTGACGCTGTCAAGCTCGCCACATGGAGCGGTGGCGAGCGTTATGTCGCCTGGGCATGGAGAACAACTCTGCGCCGCGGGATCATGCCTCCGAGGTTATGTAGATCCGTGCTCCTTTTTCAGGCCTCAGGGTTGAGCGGGCCATGCGCTCGAGTATCGTATGAAGATGCGGCAGCCGACGATAACGGAGTAGACCCCATAACCTGCGATAAATGACGGCAAGAGACGCCTTCGGCTCGCCGCTGTTTGGAGGGCGTCGGGGGAGAGTCTATAAAGAGTCTATAGTTGGTAACGATGAGTCAGACCTTGAGACCGGCAGAGCGCCTCAAGACACCGCTCGATTATCGTCGGGTGTTCCGCGACGGGTTTCTCTATCGGACTCGCTACCTCGTCATCCACTACATGCCAACCGCCCGCGACGACTCCCGGCTCGGCCTTGTCGTGCGGAAGAAACTGGGTAATTCTCCGGTACGCTCAAGGCTGAAGCGTCTGCTGCGTGAGACGTTTCGACGCCACAAGAGCGCGTTGCCGCGGAACCACGACATCGTTTTCGTGCCGACGGCCCTTCACTCTCTTGCCGAATTCGACGCAGCATTTAGGGATTGCATTGCCTTCATCGAGTCTGGCGCGCCTCCGTTTCGGCCGCGGCCGCGACCGCGACGCCGGCGCCCGGGGCGTGGCAGGCATAGCGGCCGGACCGATTCTGGCGGCGCAAAAAGCGCGTCTGGAGGCGGTCGAGCTCGACGCGATGGCACTCATTCAGCGTCTCGAACGCACCAAGCAAAGCCAGCGAGTAGCGGCGCGAATCGCTCCGTGGCCGAGGGCAGCGACGCGCTAGGCGCCGACGCCGCGCCGCTTCAACGTGCGGTTGTTTGCTGCCTGCGATTCTACAAGCGACGCCTGTCGCCTCTGCTTCCCGCGGCGTGCCGGTTCCACCCGACGTGCAGCGAGTTTTGTTGTGAAGCGGTGAGCCGCCACGGCGTGTTGCGTGGATTGTGGCTTGGTTCGCGGCGTCTACTGCGCTGCCATCCGCTGGCACGCGGCGGTTATGACCCCGTGCCTTAACGTTAAGTTAACCTCTGTGAACCCGTGCCTGTGTCGAGGTGACTCGGTGCTCAGGACTGACAAGTGAGCGGACGGCACGCCGTGGCGTGTGCCCGCTACGAGGTCAAGCGTCCCCCGAGCTCTCGACTTGCGCGGCCGCAGCCTCGGGCTCTTGGCCGCTGCGGACCGCGCGGCTCAACTCGTGCGTTAGCCGCGAGATCTCTTGGCACGTGGACTTGCTGTGAAGACCGTCCACCGCCGTGCGCAGCGGTTCGAGCAGCCTCTCGTCGATTTTGTTTTCGAGGGCTGTACGCCGCGCTGCACGAAATCTTGCTCGGTCTGGCAGGCGCTTCGAGACGATCACGGCGAGGAGGTAGCTGGCGCCTAGGTAGCCAAGGGAGAAATAGAACCACTTGAGGATGTGAAACAGGCCTTGGAAGAAGCCCGTGGCTGGGGGCAGGATATACGCCACGGTGAGTCCTAGACCGATTTTGAATAGCATACTCAGCGCCTGTAGTGTGCGGACGGTAGAGCGGTTCGCTTCGATCCATGCGTCCACACGCGGCAAAAGATCCGAACCACGGTCCGGCATGGTTCGAACGTGTTCGAGGTATGCATCGTGAAAACCGGGAGCGAACTCGCGTGCTTGCGACGGTGTTGAATGGTTCGCTAGCAGGTGCCTCGCCGTGGCGGACGTCGCTTCGTGATCGCGTAGAAAACTCTCAATGCGAACGCGCAGACTCTCGGCGTGTTTCGTCGCCGCGTCGGCGTCACTCTGGTCACGAGTCTCGATGTACTCCTCCAGACCGCCTCGCTCTTCCGACACTGTTCCCTCATGGCGCCGTGCGAGAAGGAGCAGAAGACGACGGACTTTTTCGTTGACGAGACGCATGCCACGGCCAAACGTCTTGAGCAAGCGATTGGCGTTTTCGATCCGACTCCACGACTCGATCAACGAGCCAACTTCGGTGTAGCGCAGAACCTTCGCCAAGGCTGCGCTTTCTTCTGGGAACGCAAGGCGAGACGCGGCAGCGTAGGCGTCTGTGCACTCTTTTCTCTGAAGCTCAATCAGAGTCGCGAGCTGTGACTGAAATTCCGTCTCTCCGGCGAGCTCGTCCGTGATGGCATCAGTGCTCGTCTTGATGGTTGCGACGGTGCTGCGCAGGAGTTTCGGTTTGACCTGCTCGGCCTGCAGAGAACCAAGTTCGTCGACGAGGTTTTGCCGCAAGAACGGTCCCAGGTCTTCCTCGGGGTGTCGGTGGTGACTCAGTGGAAGCCTCCACGCACCTGAGAGAGCAGGGAGCCCGGGCGTCCGCGCCAAGACCCGCTTCAGATCGGCGAGGAGTGTCTCAAAAACTACATCTTCTCCAACACAGTTGAACACCGCGTAAACACGCGCCTGGCGCTGCAGCGTTTCGATGAGGTCGTCAACGAGCACGAGGTCGTTGTACTTCTGTGCTGTCGTCACGAACACGGTGAGATCCGCCAAGGCGCTGGCACGGCGCGACCCAATTCTGTTGAAAGGCTCGGAACTGTCCGCGTCAGGTGAGTCGATGAGGGCGAGCGATTCCGACCGGGCGCTGTCATGAAAACGGAAAAAGAGCAGGTCGGAGCGATCTGCGTCTTCGAGTAGCTCTCTGGGGTCTTTGAGCTCGCGGCATTCGACACCCGCCAAGCATGGCGTCGGAAAGAACGCACTGCGCCATTTCTCGTGGAGGAAAACGAGAGGGTGTCGGGTAGAGCCTGCCTGGACGGTGGACGGGGAGATCAGTTGTCCGGCGAGGGCGTTGAACACCGTCGTTTTGCCGACATTGGCACCGCCGCGAACGGCGACGAACACCGGCAGAGACTCGATGCGAGTCTCCGGCAAAAGCTTGGTCTCGAGAAGCACAAGCGTGGCGTTCCGCAGCTCGGCGAGGCGTTGGCTACCGAGATCAGGAAGCGAGCGCATCTGTTCCGTCAGCCGCTCGACGATTTCTACGGCACGATAGTTCGAATCTGGTTCGCTAGTCGAATTCACAATAGGGGCTACGGCGTGCTGTCTCGGCTCGGAGTCTTGTCCGCGGCGGCGCAGTTCTTTGCTGCGCTTGTCGCTCAGCCGGACTGCTTCGTCGCTTCGAGTTCTTTCAGCAGGTTGGCGAGCTGGGCTTCCATGTCAGCAACTTCACTCTTGTCGTCGAGTTGAGTCTTCGCTCCTTTCAGCTGTTGGCGCAGGCTCGAGATTTTTTTGTTGAGCAACTGGATCTTCTTCTTGGCTTTCTTATCCACGTTGAGGTCCTCCACTCCGATGAGGCCAGAACCGAGCTGAGTCGCCCGACAAACAACCATCTTATCAGCGGCGGGCCGCCCGGGGTTCGGCAAAGGTGCGCACGCTCAGCTCGACGCGGCGCAAGAGACGAAGGTCAGTCCGGCGTGCGGGTGATTCTAGGTTTTCGGCAGGCCCAGCGCGCGGCGCCCGTCTCGCTTGGCGCCGGAGACACTTTATAATTTGTAAACGACTCAAGATTCTCGGCCCCGATGCTCGACAAGGTATTTACGGAGATTGCCTCGCCGGTAGCGGAGCGGGCGACTGCAACGAAGAGACTGACTGACCATGCCGCGACCGAAGAAGCTGTTCAAGATCGGCGAAGTGATGCGCTACTCGGAGCTGTCGCGGCAGACGATCCACAACTACACCATGCTGGGGCTCATCACGGAAGCGGAGCGCACTGAGTCAGGGCATCGGCTGTACCCTGAGGAGGTGTTCGATCGTCTGGAGCTGATCAAGCGACTGCGTGAGCACCATAGCCTGAAGGAGATCATGCGGCTTGTCCAGGAGCAGGACGCCAGTCGCCGTGCTTGAAGTGCCGTCGGGACGTTGACTTGGGACCGAAGCGGTCGCGAACTCGCACCTCGCTCCCCCGCCCGCGACGCGTGTTTGCGGAGGCTGTGGGGACGGACGGCGAGCTGTGAGCTGTAGCCGCTCCGAGGGTGAACTGCGACCCTTCCGAGTCCCGGTTGCGGCGGTTGCACTCCGTCCCGCGCAAAGGCCGAAAAGCCTTCAGGGCACATGGTTCCGGAAATCTCAGAATCTGCTTTACACTTTGTAAAACAGTCGCTATGTTAGCGGACCAGCTCTCGAGTGCTCCAGAGCCATAACTTGGGGTTACGGAAGGATTTCCAAGCCCGGCGCCCTTGGATTGCGGCTGCTCCCCCCGCGGGTCAGCTGTCGTGAGTGAAGAGAGAAGAGTTTGGAGCATTCGGGGTTGGAGCTTAGCGGTTTTGGCCGCTAGGAGAGACGGGAAACGGGGACGGGTCTTCTGGTCGTGGACGCTCGTTCCTTTTCCCTTTTTTTCTCGGAAGAGGATTGCTGCTGGGCGTCGCCGCCCGGACTGGCTCTGAGGTCGCGGTGAGACCCTTCGTGCACCGAATTCAAGCTGAGGTGAGGAACCTCTGGCAGTCGCTGTCGCCACTGCAAAGGCTCGCCTACGTCGGCGTCATGGCCGCGGCGCTTGGTTTGATTGTGTGGGGGGCGACGACCGTTCCTAGGCCTGAGTTCGTCGTGCTCCTCGACTCCTCGGATCACGAAGTCGCGGCCCTCCGCCAGCGGCTCGAGGGGGCGGGGATCATCGTCCGCGCTGCCCCGGCGGCTGGCGGTAGTCGCCTCGAGGTCGCGGTCGATCAACTGCCCCGTGCCGTCAAGCTTCTTGAGGTCGAGTCGGCCGAACCGCCGAATGCGTTTGACAAGCCACCGTCCCCGTGGGTGCCTTCGACCTGGCTTTCAGATCGGAACGCAGATTTGAAGCGCAAGCGCATCAGCCGCAACATCGAGGGCTACAGTACCGTCGCCCGGGCCACGGTCGAACTGAACAAGCCGCGGGGAGGGCGCCTCCACGACGCGGCAGACGGTACGGCCTCGGTTTTTCTTACGCTCGGGCACGGCGTGATGCGACTGCCTGCACGTCAAGCCCGTGCCGTGCGTCAGATGGTCAGCAGGTCATTCAACCTCGGCGCGGACCGAGTTTCGATCACCGACGATCACGGGAACGTCTACACTCAACGGGTGAGTGCACCTCGGACGCCCGAAGAGCTACACGAGTGGCTGCTCGATGGCTTGGGTGAGTTCTACGGCGGCGTCTTGCCGCCGCACGAATTCGACGTCTCCGTGCGCGTTGTTCGAGGCGTGCCGCGTCGAGCGGCTGCACATGGCGCTGCCGGCGGCATTGGTACTTTTCAGCCAGTTCCGAGCGTCGCCCATGACGCTACCACAAGAGACGGCGCCATCGGAGACGAAGCGTTGGGAGACGATGCCGGCAGCGACGTAGGTGGCGCGTCGCCGGCCGCCGGGCACGCCGCGAGCGGATCCAGCGCGGATGTAGTGGAGCTCGCCGGTGCGGCACGGATTCGTGTCACACTCGCCGAATCGGCCGTGCTGCGCTTATCGTGCAGCGTCGCTGATGGTGTCGACAGCGACGACGGCTCGCTAGAACTACGCTGGTTTGAAGATGCGCACCGACGTCAGCTGCTGACACACTTTGCGCCGTTTGTGTCTCACGTCTTGATCGTCGTGAGGCCTGACGATGGCGACACTGAACCCCAAGGGGTTGCAACCGTGGTAGACACCGAAGAAGGCGCTGGCACCGAGGAGGTGGGGAACGACCCAGCGACCGGCGAGTCAACGGCCGCCAGTGAGCCGACTTCGGCCTTGCAGTCGTTCCAACGCGCCTTCGGGTCGTTGTTCGTCTTGTTCGATTCTCAGCCGAAGCGTTGGGTTGCCGGCGCTGCGTCTGGTGTCGTCCTTGTCGCGTTCGTCGGTCTTTTCTGGCGCCGCCGTGCGGCGCGGCGGCGCGTTGCAACCGGTCGCAAAGGAGCTGCGGCTCAACAAGAGGAAGTCGCGGACGACACGTCTCAAGTGGGTGGGTACGGTGCCAAAGCAGAGCAAGCTGCGACGCCAGAGTCCTTTCTCGGCTCAGTCGAACGCGCGAGCCAATGGGTCTGTGAGCGGCCCCAGGCAGCGGCGTCGGTGGTGCGCGTGTGGCTTTCAGAAGACTCTAAGTCTTCGCTCCAGGCCGAAGGAGATGCGCACTGATGGAAGTCGACGCCATCGCGGTCGATCAGGAATCTCAAGGCCGACGTTACCGTCGTACTCACCTCGATGAGACCGCGCGCTCGTCTACGGACCTTGAGCCTGAGGACGCTGCCGCGGAGTTTGATGGTGCGGAGCGGCTCGACGACGGTGAGCCTGAGGACGCAGCAGACCTCGACCACGACTTCGTCGCCGTTGACGAAGGGGCTCCGCCGTCTCACCTGCTGTCGAGCGCTGACAGCCGCACCAGTCCCGCAGACGAAAGCACCGTCGGAGCGTTCGCCCCCCGTCACCCTGACCCGCGTCATCCTGACCCGCGTCGCACTCAGCTGAAGGGAATCTCGAAAGCCGCCATTTTCGTCCTCGCGCTCGATGAGGAAGCGGCTTCACGTCTCCTACGCTGCCTTTCCGACGAGGAGATGAGTCGCGTCACTGCGGAGATCGCTAGCCTTGGTGTCGTGGATCGAGACGCCGTCATGGAGGTGATCGAGGAGTTTCACGACATCGAGCGAGCCCAAGGTGTTGTCCAAGAGGGCGGCTGGGAGTTGGCATCAAAGCTCATCAGAAGTTCGATCGCGCCGCAGAAGGCCGATCACCTGCTGCGGCTCTTGGCTGCCCATCACGGCCGCAAGCATTTTTCGATTTCAAAGCACGTCAACGGCGAAAGTCTTCTCTCCTGCCTGCAAGACGAACGGGAGCAAACCGTAGCGATCGTCCTGGCACACGTTGGTCCGGCACTCGCCTCCGACGTTTTGGCACGGCTGACCCCGCAGCGTCGCCATGGTGTTCTTCGACGTCTGGCCACGCTCGACGGCGCCTCGCAGGAAGCTCTTCGTGCTGTCGAAAGAGTCCTGAAGACGCAGCTGTCGGGGGCACGATTCGCATCGCTCTCTGGTCAGACGGGCGCTCAAGCTGTCGCTCAAATTCTCAGGGCGTCTAACCGTGACGAAGCGGCCGAGTCATTTGACCACATGAAGCAGGTCGCACCGGAGATTGCCGAAGAGGTCGGCAAGCATCTCCTCGTCTTCGAACAGCTCATCCAGCTCGAGGACAGGTACCTTCAGAAGGCGCTCAAAAGGGTCGATCCCAATGACCTCGCGATGGCACTGAAGAGCACGGGGCGCGAGGTTTTCAAGAAGGTGACACGTAACCTGTCACGGCGTCATGGGGAGCGTCTACGCGAGAAGATCCAGGCTCTCGGACCAACTCGCCTTCTCGAAGTCGAAGCTGCTCGTCGCCGCGTTCTCGAAGGCATCTTCGAGCTTCATGAGGGCGGCGTGACCACAGAGCTCGTGCGCGAACTCTCTGACCAGAAGCGAGACGCTGAGCGGAGGCCGACGCCATGAGACAAGTGCCTGACGATCGGCAGAGCTTGGCAGGGAGCGGACGTGTGATTCGTGCTGTCACGACGGGGGAGGACGCGCCGTCGCGCCGCAGAGATTTCTCAAAGCATGTCGAGCAGCGCGGCGTCGATGCGATCTGCACCTCTTTGATCCGCACGGCACGCGACCGGCTCCAAGAGCTCGAGGGATTACGCCGGCGGCTTGAGGATGAAATCCGTGAGCGCTGGATTTGTGCGCGCAAGGACTTTGAGCGCCACGAGCAGGACGTGCGAGCGGAGATCGATCGGCGTCAGCAGATGGCTACAGAGGCATTCGACCTGGCGCAGGATGAGGCGGCCTCTGCCGGCAGAGAGCTTGGGTTCGAAGCTGGGCGCAAGGAAGGCTATGAGGAAGGGTATCGCGCTGGTTATGACGCCGGCGAGCGAGAAGGGATCGATGCGGGAAGGACGGAGGCTCGATCAGAGCTGGCTCATCTCGCGAGCGCGTTCACGACCGCCGTGCGCGACGTGCAGGGGAAGTTCGACGACTCCTTTGCCGACCTGTCGTCGCAGGTCGTCCTGATTGCCAAAGAGATCGCTCGCAAGATTCTCAAGCACGAGATTGCTCACGACAGCGAGGTCGCACTGCGCAACGTTCAGAGCGCCGTCGACTTGACGTTTCGCCGCGGTGACGTTGTGGTACAGCTTCATCCCGACGATGCCGCGGCGTTCCGGGAGATCTTGAGCCGCAAGCCTCGTTGGATCGAAGGATTCGAAGCCATCGAAGTTGCCGAGTGTGTCGACGTCGACCGCGGTGGTTGTCGCGTCGTCTCGGGGACGGGAATCGTCGACCAGAGCATAGGGGTGCAGTTGGAGCTGGTGACGAAGGCAGTTGAAGACGCGCTGCTGCAAAGTACGAATGTGTCGGCCATGGCGGCGGGCCGCGTGCAGGGCGGTGTCGACGCACACGACGTCGGTGCAGAAAACGTTGTGTCAAAAGCGCGTCGCCGCCACGAGGATGGACGTGATCTGCAGCGGGAGCGTTGGACATGAACGGTCTGGAGCAGATCGTCCGCAGCGCTTTCGCGGCACGGATCGAAGGCTGCGTTCACCGCGTCTCCGGCCTCACGGTCGAGGCGCGTGGGCTCTTCGCGCCGCTCGGTGCACGATGCGAGATCACGTGTCGCAACGGTCGCCGACTGGCTGCGGAGGTGATCGGTTTTCGGCGTGAGAATACATTCGTTGCACCTTTTGATGACCTGCGCGGTATCTCCGCCGGCGATCGGATCGTCTACGAAGGAGAGACCACCACAGTCCGGGTCGGCAATGACATGGTTGGCCACGTCGTCGACTCCGAGGGGCGGCTTCTCGACGACGATGGACGGCTCTCCCGCGGTGTCGATGTGCCTCTCTATCGCCCCCCTGAAAACCCATTGAGTCGTGCGCAGATCCGACGCCCACTCGCTACAGGCGTGCGCGTGATCGATTCGTTGGTGACCGTCGGGCGCGGCCAGCGAATGGGGATCTTCTCCGGCAGCGGTGTCGGCAAGAGCATGCTTCTCGGTATGATTGCGCGGCACACGGAGGCGTCCATCGTCGTCATCGGGCTGATCGGCGAGCGTAGTCGCGAGGTGCGAGATTTTGTCGAGCAGGTTCTCCGTAACGATGGCCTCAGTCGATGCATCGTTGTGGCTGCCACGAGCGAGGAGTCCGCACTGCGACGCATTCAAGCTGCGTTCGTCGCCACGGCGATCGCGGAGCACTTCCGTGACCAGGGGCACGAGGTGCTGTTGCTCATGGATTCGCTCACTCGCGTCGCGACCGCTCAACGGGAGTTAGGGCTTTCCTGCGGCGAACCACCGACGACTCGAGGTTATCCGCCGTCTGTATTCGCCCTTTTGCCGCGACTTCTTGAGCGCGCGGGGCCGACGGAGGCGGGAAGCGTCACCGGTTTTTTCTCAGTTCTCGTCGAGGCCGACGACCGCCACGATCCGATCGCCGATTCGTCACGAGGAATTCTCGACGGTCACCTCTGGCTCAGTCGTGACTTGGCGGAGAAGGGGCATTTCCCCGCGATTGATCCGCTGTCTAGTCTGAGTCGAGCGCAGAGCCGCATCGTGACGCCGCAGCATCTCGCGGCGTCCAACAGGGCGCGAGCGCACTTGGCACGTCACCGTCAAGTCGAGGACTTTGTGCGTTTGGGCGCCTACTCCTTGGGCACGGATCCACAGATCGACGCGTCTTTGAAGGTTTACCCCGAAATCGAGGCGTTCTTGCGGCAGAGCGAGTTCGAGACGAGCGAACTCGCCAGCACAGTGGATCGTCTCGTAGCGTTGACAGCAGCAGCGGGTGATGTGGAGGAGGCTGTGCATGACTGACGCACGAAATGAGACCATTCGGTCGATGCAGGCGCTGCGTCGCTTGAGGGAACTGGACCTGGCGCGTAGCAAGGCCCTCTACCTGAGCGCTCATCAGGAGTTCGATGTGCTGCAGCGACGGATGCGCAATTGTCTCCAAGGGTGCGAGCGTGTCGACGCGGACGCGACGCTGAGTGAGCCTGAGAGGCGCCGTGCTCTCGCTCAGAGAGTTGCCGCGAAACTGACTCTTGAGAGCGCGTTGCAGCGACTTCAAACGCGCCTCCAAGTCCGGCTCGAAGAGTGGGTGAGAGACGAGAACCGTCTCCAAGCAACTGACAGATTGGTGGCGCGTCGGCGGCGCGATGTTGTGGCGCGTGAGTCAAGGTTGCGCGAGCGTGACTACGAGGACGCCGTCATCTCCCGGGTCTCACGCGGCAGGGAGAGGTTTGACCCTGTCCCCGGAGGCACGAACGGTTGAGAGAGAGCTCGTCAGCGGGTGCCGTCGCATGACAAGAGGTGAAGAAGTGAAGGGACAGAGCGAGTTGAAGAGTCGTCTGGCGTTCGAACCAGAGGTAGGGACGAACGTCGAGCCGTAGGAGATTAGAGAATGGTCGCGTCAAAAAAAGGTGATGAGTCGAGCGATCTTCTGGCCGAGGCGCTCGATTCTACGAACATTCCCGCCGACCTGACGCCGGTTCTTGATCTTCCGGCTGAGGAGGCGGAGGTCGCCGCGCCCGCGAAGAATCGTGTGTCTGCCAGTGGAGTGGAAGACTCCATTCCTGAGCTCACCCGGCAGCTCCATCTCGACGTTCGGGTCGAGCTTGGGCGACGCCGGATGCCGCTGCGGGACGTTTTGCGTTTACAGAGCGGGTCTGTGCTCGAACTAGATCGAGGGACCGACGAGCCGGTAGACCTGTACGTCAACGACATCCTCTTGGCTCGGGGTGAGATCCTCGTGCTCAACAACTGCTTCTGCGTCCGTGTTACCGAAGTTCTGCCAACCCCGGGCAGCAGTCATGGGGAGGGAGCATGAAGAAAGCAACAGGATTCGGCAAGCTCATTGCTGCCGTCGTCGTCGCAGTCACCGTCACTCTATCGGGCATTAGGGTGGAGGCTGAAACCGCTCGTAGCGGCGGGTACGTTCGGCCTGGAGACACGATTCAGCCGCTGCGCTCAGCTCGCGAACTGCCAGCGCGAAGTAGTGTTTCGCCTGCTCGGGATAGGCTGCAGCTCGTCGGCTACATTGCAGCCGGGCTCGGTCTCGTCGGCTGTCTCGCGTTCGTCTATCGTCGCCGACGGCGTGGCAGGCTAGGAGTCGGCACTTCGGGAGACGACATTCGTCTTGTCGATCGTCTGGCGCTCTCTCCGCGTCACTCTGTCTGGGTACTTCGAGTTCGAGATCGCGAGCTTGTTGTCGGCGTGACTCCGGACAACATCTCCACACTAGCGGTTTTCGACCGACCGAGCAGTGTTCATGCCGGCGCCGAGGGTGTTTCACCCTTGACGCTCGATTCGGCGGTCACTGCCAAGGGCGGCGGCGGGGACCCGTACTGGTTCCGCCCGCACAGCGAGTCTCGGGGTGATGATCCTGAGGACGGTGAATCCTGCGGTGGGAATCCCTCTTCTTCGAAACTCACCGATGACTTGACGCCGTATCGGCGTGAAGTCACGAGGTTGCGTAGTTTGCTTCAGAATTGGCGCTCTGGCAGTGAGGGCGAGCGTTTCGAACGCAGCCCGTGACGCGGGATCTCAAGGGCGCCAATCCAATCGCTGAATTGAGGTTTCCAGACTGATTGAAAAAGTGCTTCGAGTCGAAAACCGGTCGCTTCGCATCCAGATCGGGTGTCACCAGCGCAGGTAATCCCCGGCCCTCTTCTCTAAGGTACTACGGCGAGTATTGACGCGTTCGAGCTGAGCGTACGGAGGCCCGTTCTCGGCCGAATGACTCTTTCAACGGGCTGTTAGCCGTGCCGGATTCAAACGGCGAAGACACAATGGATAGGGCGCTTAACATGTTCAGACCCGTGACGGATCGCCGAACTCTCACGCGCGCATTCTGTGCCGCGGCAGCCGTGGTCGTCGGCCTAGTGACGCCGGCGGAGCTGTGGGCGAACGACGCCGGTGGGTCGTCCGGTTTGATGCGCCAGATCATGGGTGCTGAGCCTGGAGGCATCCAAGTTGCCGTTCGTTTCATGATGTTGGTGACTGTGTTCGGGGCTGTGCCGACGATCGTCCTTCTGACGACCTGCTATCCACGCATCGTGATTGTGCTGGCGTTCTTGCGGCGAGCGTTAGGAACCCAGGAACTTCCGCCGCCCCACGTGATGAATGGTCTTGCATTGGTTCTCACTGCCGTTGTGATGCTTCCGGTCTGGCAAGAGGTTCGTATCAAAGCCTACGATCCGCTCGTCAGCGGGGAGATCGAAGATCTCAGCGCCGCCGTCGCGCTGGCTGAGGCGCCGCTGAAGAAGTTCATGCTGCGTCATACGCTGCGATCCGATTTGGCGCTCATGATGGAACTGGTTGATGGCGACGGTGCGTCACGGCGGCCACGCGCGTCCGCCGGTACCGATCCAGCCGGGAACCCACACGCTGGCGGTGCCACCAAGGTGGAAGACCTCAGCTTCTTGATCGTGCTGCCGGCGTTCGTTCTGAGCGAGCTCAAAGCTGCGTTTCAGATCGGTTTCATTTTGCTGCTGCCGTTTTTGATGATCGATCTGGTTGTCAGCGCTGTGCTCCTCTCGATGGGCATGTTCATGTTGCCGCCGGTTCTTGTTTCTTTACCGCTAAAGGTTCTCGTCTTTGTTCTCGTTGACGGCTGGAACTTGGTCGTCGGACAGGTGATGCAAAGCTTTCAGTAGAGGGTGGCGTCGAAAGATTGATGGATCAGCTGGACCTTGCAACGGAGTTGTGTCGAGGCGCGCTTTTCACGGCGATGCAGATTGCGTTGCCTGTTCTTGTCGTGGGGCTAGTCATTGGTTTACTCGTCAGCATCTTTCAAGCGGTGACGCAAATTCAGGAACAGACGCTCTCGATCATTCCGAAGCTACTTGCGATGGCGGCCACGCTGTTTTTTTTCATGCCGTGGATCCTGAATGTTGTGACCGACTACACCCGGAGTGTGCTGACAACCATGATGAATGTGGTTCTCGGTAGCTGAGATGCGTAGGGCCGAGGTCTTTTCATGATCGATATAGCGTCGACAACCTGGTCAACGCTGTGGAGTGGAATCGGTGCGGTGCCGCTTCTCGCGGCCGCTCGTCTCATGGGTCTGGCAATGACGTTGCCGGTTCTTTCCAGCCGTATTCTGCCGTTTCGATTTCGACTCGCGGTGTCTGTCTTGTTGGCCTTCGCGCTGCTCCAAGGATTGCCGCCGGCGCCAGCCGTCCCGCCCGTTTCGCTGGCGCTCCTGCCGACCATCCTCGGCGAAGCGGTCATCGGCGCAGCGATCGGAGCTGCCTCGCTGCTGGTGATCGCTGCGGTACGCTCGGCGGCGACGCTCATCGGCGAGCAGACTGGCTTCGCGTTTGGTGGATTTCTGGATCCCTATGCCGACGCTGGCGATTCTGTGTTGAAGCTTCTGTACGGTGGTCTCGCGACATTCACGCTGCTTGCAGTCGAGGTTCATCACGAGATCTTGAGAGCCGTTGCCGACAGCTTCCAGATCATCGCTCCCGGGCAACTCACTGCCGACGGTCTTGCAGCCGGCCTCGGTCGCATCACGCTGATGGTCGGCGCCTTACTGCTCCAAGCCGTGCCGATACTCGTCCTGCCGGTTTCTGCCGTCCTCCTCTTGGCTTCCGTTGCTCAGGGGTTTTTGAGTCGGCTCTTTCCAGAGCTGGAGACTGTCGTGTTCGGCTTCCTTCTTCGTACGCTCGTTGCCCTTGGAGTCGTGGCGCTTTCGCTCCCGTTCTTCGTCGACACCTGCGCGCGGTTTTTCGACGCCGCGGTTTCCGAGAGTCGGCTATCAGTGCAGGGGTTCGTGAATTGAAAACGCACCGCACAAGAGTGGATCTGACTTTAGGTGCTGTCGTGAGGTGCTCGGTGCACGGTCGTCTCTTCGAGCAGTTCTGCGACCGAGGAAATCCACATGGCTGATCATGACAAAGAGCAGCGGACTGAACAGCCGACCGCACGACGACGGAGGGAGGCTCGACAAGGCGGTCAGATCGCAAAGAGTCGCGATTTGACCGTCGCCTTCTCATTGCTCGCGACGTTCGCCTGCCTCGGATGGCTGATGCCGCAGCTCGCCGATCAGACCTTCCGCTTCACCAGCAGCACTCTTTCGCAGCTCAACGACGCCAGGCAACTCGTCACCGAGGGGGGGCTGGCGACTCTGTCGGGGAAGCTCTCATCATATCTTGCCGCCAGTGTCTTTCCGATCGCGGTGTTTGCCTGCCTGACGATGGTCCTCTGTTTCGCTCTGCAAGGGGTGTGGGTTTTTCTTCCGCAGATCGTGCTGCCCCAGTGGGGCCGCGTCGCTCCGCTATCAGGCTTGTCACGACTGCTGGCTCCTTCGAGTGTGGCTCGGGGCATTTTTGCGGCCTTGAAGCTGCTCGTCGTCGGGCTGATGTTCTGGTTTGCCCTCGCCGGGTTTGTGACGCGCGGTGGGTTCGCGGCGAGTGAGTCTCCATGGGTCGGGACTTGGGAAAACGTGCTGAGATTCGCACTACAGTTGGCGCTGGCACTCGTCGTGCTGGGCGCCATCGACTATGGCGTGCAGCGATGGTTTCTCGAGGGAAGCCTTCGGATGACGCGCGCCGAAGTGCGCGAGGAAGCGCTGCGTGAGGACGGAAACCAAAGTGTAAAAGCGCGCCGCCGCGCCCAGTTGCGAGAGCGTAGGGAACCGCTGCAGTGACACCTGCGGTCGGACGCGTTTGACGTCCGTCGCACTAGAGAAGTGGAAGAGATGGGACGAGCCGATCCTGGCGATCAGAGTCGCGAGACTCACTTTGACGCACACTCCTTCGGACGCACCGGGTTCGGAGCCGACATCGCCGTGCCAGCGGGGCTTCTCGCTGTGCTGTTCGTCATCCTGGTCCCGCTTCCGCCAGGGCTTATGGACGCGCTGCTGGTCCTGAACATCACTGTCTCGCTGCTGATCCTCATGACCACAGCGTGTCTCGCGTCACCGCTCGAGTTCAGTGTGTTTCCGTCGCTGCTTCTACTGATCACGTTTTTCCGACTCTCGTTGAATATCGCGACAACGCGACTGATCCTTGGTAGCGTTCCCGGCGCTTCACAGCCGGCTGGTGGCGTGATCGACGCGTTCGCAAACTTTATTGCTGGCGACAACATCGTCGTCGGCTTGATCGTCTTCGCGATCATCGTTGTCGTTCAGTTCGTCGTCATTACGAAGGGGGCGACACGTATTTCCGAGGTCGCCGCCCGGTTCGCTCTCGATGCCATGCCGGGGAAGCAAATGAGCATCGACAACGACTATTCATCTGGGTTGATCGACGAAGAGACTGCGCGGGAGCTTCGGAGTGAGCTCAGCGAGCAAGCCGACTTTTACGGCACGATGGATGGAGCCAGCAAGTTTGTGCGCGGCGAAGCGGTGGCGGGTCTCATCATTACTTTCGTCAACATCGTGGCTGGGTTCTGCATCGGCGCGGGCTTGGGCAACATGGGCATTGCTCAGGCAGCCGAGGTCTACACACGGCTCACGATTGGCGACGGGCTGGTCAGCCAGGTGCCGGCCCTTTTGGTGAGCGTCGCGACTGCGTTGTTGGTGACCAAGAACACCGGCGGTGAGAACTTGAGTCGGGACATGACAAGGCAGTTGTTCGTCAACGACCGCGTGCTGTTCGTCCTCGGAGGATTTCTGCTCTTGCTGCTGGCGTCGGGGCTGCCAAAGCTCGTACTGATTGCGGGTGCCGGAGTCTGCTTTGGAATCGGGCTGTACCTGCGCCGGCCGCGTCTGGAAGAGGACTATCCCTCCGAGGAACCGTTCGACGAGCCTGAGCTCGCAGAACCGCATGGCGCTTCGCCGGAATCGGTCCGGTCGTTGCTTGTCCTCGAGCCGATCGAGCTCGAGGTTGGCTTTCGACTTGTCGGCTTTGTCGACGAGGGGCGTGGGGGCGATCTGTTTGACCGTCTTGCTCGGGTACGAGAGAGAATTGCGCTGGAACTTGGGTTCGTCATGCCCGCTGTGAAGGTTCGTGACAACATTCGCCTGCGCCCGACGGAGTATTCGATCCGACTGCGCGGTCAGTCCCTTGGCGCTTGGCGTGTGTATCCGGATCACGTCTTTGTTTCGCCGATTGCGCCGCAGGCGAAGGTCCCGCACGCGAAGATCGGTGAGGACCCCATAACCGGACAAGAAGGGGCATGGATCAAGAACGACCAAGGCGCCTCGCCAGCGAGCGCTGCGTCGACGATGAGGACGACTCCAGAGTTGATTTCTGATCACCTCTACGACGTCGTTAGAGCGCGAGCTGCGGAGATTCTCACGCGAGAGGAGACGGCGCGGCTTGTTGCCGATCTCAAAGATCGCTCCCCGGTTCTGGTTGGGGAGCTCGTGCCAGGAGTTTTGAAGCTCACCGAGCTGCACAAGGTTTTGCAGAGGCTACTGAGCGAAAGGATTTCGATCCGCGACCTCGAATCGATACTCGGAGTTCTTGCTGAAAACGTCGGCGAGTGCCGCGATCCGATGCTTCTTGCTGAACGCGTGCGGCGCTCTATGGGCGACGTTATCTGTCGAGTCATCGCAGGGCCTAACGGTAGGCTACGGGCGCTTTATCTTTCCCCAGCTGACGAGGAAATGCTTCAGCGTGCGGCTGGTGGTGGCGAAGAGACGGACGAGTCGTCGAGCTCCGAGCTTGAACGACTCGTTTCGGACGCGCTGGCGCAGAGCTATGACTCGGTCGAAGATCAGTCTGCGCCGACAGTCGTTCTTTGCCCCGGCGTCGTGCGACCGCTTCTGCAGCGTTGGGTCCAGCGTCGACTTCCGGATCTTCCGGTTTTGGCCTATGAGGAGGTTCCAGACGACATCCAAGTCGAAAGCGGTGGTGTCGTTGCGTTGAAGCACGTTGCATAGCCGCCGATATCGATCGTCGTGGGGCGTAGGAGGTCGCCGCGAAGCTGAGCGATGAAAACAGTGGACAGAAAAGCGAGCAAAAGGAGGAAGAGAGTATGAGTTTTCGACTCACGAGAGTCGAAGCCCCCACCATGGACGAGGCCTTAGAAAAGGTTCGCACCATGCTGGGGAGCGACGCGATGATCGTCAAGACGCGGACGTTTCGGCGTGGAGGGGTTCTCGGCTTCGGCGGTCGCGAGGTGGTCGAAGTGTTCGCTGCGGACACGCGATCTCGAATCGAGAACGTCAAGCGAGAGAATCTGAATCGAACTCGGAAGATCGTACCCAGTCGCGCGGAAACCATGAACGGCTCGGCTCCAGTCGAGACCCCAGCGACCGAGGCAAGCGAAGATCAATCGTCTGCGTCGTACGAAGAATTCGCCAACGCCCTGAGTCAAATCCGCCAAGAAATCCGGGAGTTTGTCTCTCGCACCGGCGGGCTTCAGAAGTATGACCATCCGTTTCTCTCGGAATGCTACGAGCTCCTGATCTCGAAGGAGGTCGATCCCCAGATCGCTGATCGGCTCTCGCAGCACATCGCGACGCTGAAGATTCCGGAAGGATTTCCGGAGCCCGCGCGAGTGCGTTCAGTCGTCCATTCCCAGTTGACGCAGCTCTTTCTCCCGTCCCCGCCCCTCAACAAGAAGATCAAGCCGCGTTTGATCGCACTCGTTGGCCCGACCGGCGTCGGCAAAACAACGACCATCGCAAAGCTGGCTGCACGGGCCAAGATCAATGAACGGATGCGGGTTGGTCTCGTGACGCTCGATACGTTCCGTATCGCTGCGATCGACCAGTTGGAGAAGTATGCGGAGATCATCGGGCTACCAATGGCAGTGGCCGCGCAGCCGCAGGAGTTGAGCGATGTTATCGATGAATTTCGCGAGCGAGAGGTGGATCTTGTTTTCATCGATTCCGCCGGCCGCAGTCATCGCGACGAACTCAAGATGGCCGAGCTGAGAGGATTTCTATCCGTGCTGCCGGATGTCGAGACGCACCTCGTCTTGAGTACCACGACTCACGGTTCGACTCTGGAGAATATCGCGAACCGCTTCATGGGGATCGATTTTGACGCCGTGATCCTGACGAAGGTCGACGAGACCGTTTCCTTCGGCGCGCTCGTGAAAGCGCTTTTTACGATCGGACGGCCCGTGTCATTCATCACCGATGGTCAAAATGTCCCGGATGACATCATGCCCGGCGATCCAGAACGACTTGCCGATCTTGTGCTCAAGAACGCAGTTCATTGAAGGTGCCACATGGACCAGGCAAAGAAGCTGAGGGACCTTGTCGCAGGGGAGGAGGGGCGAGCGAAGTTCTTGGCCGTCGCGAGCGGCAAAGGTGGCGTCGGGAAATCGAGTTGCGCCGTCAACTTGGCGGTTTCGCTGGTGCAGCTTGGCAAGCGCGTTGCCCTCGTCGATCTCGACATTGGCCTAGCGAACGTCGACGTGATGTTATCGGTACAGCCGCGCTACAACCTCGGCCATGTTCTTTCAGGGGAAACGAGTGTTCGCGACACCTTGGTGCCAACACCCTTTGGCGTCACGCTCCTTTCCGGATGTACCGGTGTCAGACACATTTCGGACTTGGAACAAGCGGAGCGAGACTTCCTCGTGCAGGGCTTTCAGGATCTCGGTCGCAGCTTCGATGTCGTCATCTTCGACACGGCGGCGGGAATCTCGAAGAATGTGGTTCAGTTTGCGGCGATATCTGACGAGGTGTTGGTTATCACGATTCCGGAACCAACCGCGATGACCGATGCGTACGCGGTGATCAAGGCGGTGGCCAGAGAGAAGGGACGTGGACGCATTCGATTGATCGTCAACCAGTGTCGGGACGCTCGGGAAGCGGGGCGAGTGTTCGAGCGCATCCGGATGGTGGCGCAGAAATTCCTATCGCTCGAAGTCGATGGTCTGGGTTTTGTTCCCACGGATCAGCGCGTCAGCCATGCGATTCGGCGGCGCGTCCCGTTCGTCGTCGGCTCACCGAAGTCGTCGGCCGCCCGGAAGATTCGGCTGATTGCGGAGAAAATCGTCTCAGAGCAGGCACCAGCGACTGGGTTCATTCGTAAGTTCGCAACTGCCGTCTATGGAATGAAGAGTCAATAGCCTACGACGAGGCGCTTCGAGTCGAAGACTCAGTTTCTCGGCCGAATAGCGTTTTTGATTGGGTTGCTGCGTCAACGCAGCGAGAAGAGAAGCGAAGTTGGCCCCGACTGTATTCGAGGGAGGAGGGGGCCGCGAAATTGATGGCCTGACCAACCGACGTGCAAATCGACCGTGAGGGCCGCATTCGACCGACTGATCTTGAGAAGAGTGCCGGACCGCAGCAGCGGGTCGGAAGAAGTGTGGAGGAACCGCGGTGAGCGGAGCCAGAGAACGTAAGAGAACTCGAGAAACGACTTCCGCCGGTGCGCTTGTGAAGCCGGGGAAGAGCCGCTTGGCGGCCTCGCGCCCCGCAAGGCCACGGACTCGCGTCGCCAAGACAACGAAGCGAGGCGGCGCTCGCGCTGTCAAAGATTCCGGCATCGACATAGAGCAGGTGTGGCGCGATTTCAAACGCACAGGCGACGAACGACTTCGCAACATCCTCATCGAACGATACCTACCGCTGGTCAAATACATCGCTGAGCGCCTGCTGGCGAAACTGCCGCAGAATATTGAGCTCGATGACCTTACGAGTGCCGGTATTTTCGGTTTGATGGACGCCGTCAACGGCTACGACCTCAGCCGCGGCGTCAAGTTCGAGACCTACTGCACGACACGCATTCGGGGCGCCATCCTCGACGAGTTACGCTCGCTCGACTGGGTGCCTCGCATCGTTCGCAATAAGGCAAATCGCATCGAGACGACGTGGAAGACTCTCGAGGTCCAGCTCGGCCGTGTTCCGACCGACATGGAGATGGCCCAATCGCTCGAGATCTCGATCGACGAGTACCACGAGTTGATCCGCGAAGCGAGCGCGATCACGATCGTCAGTTTGACCGACAAGACGAAAGAAGATCAGGGATCGAAAACGCTTCGCAAGATCGATGTCCTCGAGGACAAGAAAGGCGTCGATCCCGAGTACGAGTTGAAACGCAAGGAGATCACGGAGTTCATTACGAAGGGGTTGAGTCGCAAGGAACGTCTCATCCTGCTTCTCTACTACTACGAAGATCTCACCATGCGCGAGATCGGTGCGACACTGAATCTCTCCGAGTCTCGCGTCTGCCAGCTTCACTCCCGTATCATCTTTCGGCTTAAGAATCAGTTGAAGAAGTACCAAGCCGAACTCTTGAGCTGAAGCCGACAGCTAGCGCCGTCTCTCTGAGGGTCTTCACGCGGAGAGCCTCCAGGATAGTCGATCGCGCCAAGCCAAGATGCGGGCACAGGCCGCCCCTCTCACGTCCCCGAAGTGGTGCCGTCCGCAGAAATGGTCGCCATGACGAGTTGATGAACCTCTCGGATCGACCGTTTCGCTTTGCGTGCAACCGCTTGCAAATCGTCGAATTCCGGCGCCACTGAGACTTCCGCGCCACAGAACGTACCGATCTTGACCCGCACCGGTCCCCAGGAGGTTTGGACCTCAATTTGTCGTCGCTGGAGTGTGGCGCGGTCCGTTTCGGTGATGCGCACGCCCAGTGTGGCGCCCTGGCGAAAGAGTGCATGAATCACCTCTTCGCGCTTGGACTCTTTGACGATGGCTTTGAGTTCGTGGGCGGCGCGTCCCTTCTTCATCAGAATCGGCGTCAGCCAAACGTCGAGAGCACCAGCCGCAAACGTCTCCTCCACCACGTGCGCGAGCCACTCCGGGGAGAGATCGTCGATGTTCGTCGCCAAAACGACGACACGGTCGCCATGCGGAGTTTCAGCGCTGTCGAGGAGGAAGAGCCGCAGAACGTTGGGGACCGCGCCCGGACGATCGTCGCCTGCGCCGTAGCCGATTTTCGTGATGCTTCCGCGCGGCATGGTGCCGAACCCGGCGCCGAGTGTTGTCAGGAGCGCCGCACCGGTTGGGGTTGTGAGCTCGGCGCGACTGTCGCGCTGTTCGATCGGAAACCCTAGCAGGAGCTCCGCCGTTGCGGGGGCCGGGAGAGGCATTCGACCGTGATCGCCGCGGACGTATCCGGTGCCGACAGTGACCGGCGCTGAGTGCACGGCGTCCACTCCGAGGAGGTGGAGACCGAGGCAGACGCCGACGATGTCGATGATGGAATCGATCGCGCCGACTTCGTGAAAGTGCACCTGCTCGACGGGGATGCCGTGGACTTTGGCCTCCGCGCTTCCAAGTCGCTCAAAGACTGCGATCGCTTGGCTCTTGACCTCGGGAGGAATCTCGCTGGCGTTGATCAGGCGCCGGATCGTCGACAGCGAGCGATCTTCTTGCCCGGGAGCGCCGTCGCCGCCCGGCGGGTGTAGCTCGTGCTCATGAGCATGCGCATGCCCATGTTGGTGTGAGTGTGAATGCTCATGCTCGTGCTCGCCGGCGTCATGCACTTGTGAAGAGCGATGCTGGTGTGGGTGCCCCTGCGCTGTTGCGGCGTCGTTCTCCAAGAGAACACGAATTCGGCTGGCGCGAAAGGCGCCGCGATAAACAGATTCGTGCGCCAGGCGCCAACCCGGCAGATGAAGCGCCTCGAGCTGCCGTGACAACTCGGGTAACGAAACTCCTGCGTCGACCAGCGCGCCAAGGGCCATGTCGCCGCTGATGCCGGAGAACGGTTGAAAGTAGGCGATACGTGTCATAGTTGGCCGGCGGTGCTTCGCGCTCGAGACTGGGCCATCCGGGCACAAATGGACAGTGGCAAACCGAGCGGTTGAAAAATCATGCGTCCGGACGACGGCCTCTTCACCTCTCCTCGATCGCTCAAGACCTGCTCAAGCCCGTCCGAGAGCGCCCAAGCGCGCCCGATCACCCGCGTCTGCCGCGGCCGATTCCGGACGCGAAAGAGATCAGTTTTCGGCTCGACGCCCCTTTGTCAACCGGCTGTTAGCTCGTGTCTGGCCGCTTCGCGTCAGCCTGCTCGCGCTGGGAGCGTCGAGGCAGCGCACGTGAATCGGCTGTGTGTGTGGACGCGGGGGCAACGGCCGTTGACGCTGCATTGTATCATGGCTGCTGCGCCGGCGAACACTGCGGGGCTCTGGCGGTTTCACGCGGGGCGGCGGCACGTGATCGTACAGGACCCCTAGCAGCCCGTTGAAAAAGTCATTCGGCCGAGAAACTGGCCTCTTCACGCCCAGATCGACCGCGGCGAGCCTCGAAAATCTCGGAGATTACCTACGTTCGCCGCGGTCGATCTGGACGCGAAGCGACCAGTTTTCGACTCGAAGCACTTTTTCAACAGGCTGCTAGCCTATGGACCGAACATTGATCGATTCCTCAGCGCTCGAGTGGCTGGCGTCGTGGGAGGTCGGCCGGATCAGTGGGCGTTCCGGCCCCGATCCGGGCGCGACTGGACCCGGTTTCCCACCCGAGGCACGTTTTCAACATTTGTTCGCCCCAGCGTTCACGCTCTTTCTGCGTTCCTTGACACTGGCTTCGCAGCAGCCGTATAATTCACCAGCCAATTTCCGGTAACGTCCCACTGAATCACGATCTATACTCGAGTCTGAGGGTCACGAGCCTCAGCTTCAGCGATGTGCGGCAACTGCCAAGACTGGTCGCTGGATCTGAGAGCCGCGTTTTGATTTTTCCACCGCGGCGAGTGCTACCACAGAGCCTTCTTCCGCCGGGGGCGGCCGAGCGACGAGTTCGGCGACGGAAACTTGGTTTCGACCGTCCGTAAGAGAGAGAAGCAAGGGTGCGAACGGAACCCGTCGCCTTGCTCATCATCGTAAGAAAGGGTTTTGAGGTCATGGGTATCGAGAGCCGTTTCGCCCGGCGTGCGCTCCCAAGCGCTTTGATTGCTGTTGTTTTTGTTGCCTCTGTGGTCGCGAGCCGACCATGTGACGCCCAGGTGGGAGACCAGGTCGCACGCGCGCTGGAAGAATTCGACGCCGGCAATCTCCGCTCCGCGGCGGAGAGGTTGGAGCGAATCCTGCAGCAAGATCCGTCGAGCGAAAGTCTCTACAACTCGCTCCGCGACGGTCGCATGAAGAAAGTGCTGCGGATGGCCGCGAGCGAGGACCCACAGGCCCGCGGCGTTGCATTGACGCTTTTGTCGCGCAGTGCTGAGATCGGGCGCGCGCGTCGCGCGGATCGTGAAGCCGTCGAGAGTGTGGTGGAGGAAGTGCTGGCCCAGGGTGGAGCGCTTCGCGCCCGCGCGGAAGCGTCCGTCGCCTACGGCCGCTCTTTAGCTCCAGCACTCGTCGCGCGGCTTGGTCACGCCGATGCGAGCAACCGGACGGTTGCTCTTCTGTGGCTTCACAGTCTCGCCGACCTCGACATCGGAGTGATCCAGGTCTTACAAGCCGCGACGACGTTTCCGAACGAATTGGTGCGACGCAACGTTGCTACGCTTCTCGGGCAATTGAAGCATCCGAGCTCGCTGGCGGCGCTGAGTGCGATGGCAGAATCCGACGCGAGCGCTGAAGTCCGCGGGGTCGCCAGCGAATCGATCGGCGGTCTGTCGGGCTTTCGACAGTATCGTAGCGGTCGTTCGGCCAAGCAGTACTATCTGCTGAACGCCTACAACTACTTCTACCGTCCGAGCCGTAATTTGTTCGATCAACGGCAAGGTATCCCGCAGGTGTTCATGCAGGATGGCGAGCAAATCGCGGCGGTCGAGGTGGCTCAGTTCCAGCTCAGCGATGTGATGGCGAAGCAGTCCTTGGAAGCAGCGCTGCAGCTCGACCCCGACTACGAAGAGGCACGTGTTCTCCTCGCCTGCGTGGACGCGGCGATGCTGCTTGAGTACGACCAGAATGTAGGCTCCGCCCAACCTGCGATCGCCCAGATTCTCGAGTCGCAGCGACCGTACGTAAACAATTTCCTGCGGCTTCGCTTGCTGGCGACCCCCGCGCGCGTTCTCTATAAGGCGCTCGGGGTGGCACTCAACACGAAGCGGCCGCGTCCGCTCGTGGCGCGTAGGTTGCTCCAGACGGTTCGTGCCGTCGGGCCAAGCCGCGGCTCGGTTCCTGATCAAGTGACGCAGGCTCTTCGGAGCGACTCGAGGCTCGTTCGATTTGCTGCGGCGACCGTGATTGCGGAGTGGAACCCAGCGGAGGACTTCGATGCCGGCGCCGACGTCGCGAGCATTTTGGCGGAGGCCGTCCAGACGGGTGGCTCGCGTGTGGTGCAGCGGATTATGGCCGACCAAGCCCTCGCGAATCGCATGGACCGCATGCTACGGGAGCTGAACATTGATTCTCTCGGCGCCGCGAAGTCGTTCGAAGAGGGCTATGCGGCCGTGACGGGCACGCCACCTGATGCCGTGTTGGTTGACCTGAGCGTCAGACTTGAGAGTTCGCCGCGCGGCGTTGCTCCCGTAACGCATTTTGTTCAGCAGCTGCGGAACAACTACCGGACGGCGAACGTCCCAGTCGTCGTCGTGGTACCGTCCGCCGATCTCGCTGAAGCGCGATCGCTCCACGAGAGTGAAGAGCGGAAAGTGACCGTGATTTCAGAGAACATTGACACTCAAGGTCTCAGGGAACTCATCTATCAGCGCATCGCCCGCTCTGAGAGGGGAGCCCAGGCAGAGGCGACAGCGATCGCGGTTGATGCTGCGTCGACGTTGGCGGAACTGTCATCGGCGTCTCACACGCTGATTCCCGTTGAAGACACCGCGGCGGCGTTGACGCGGGTGATCCACGATCGTCCCGACAGCATTCGGCTTCCGAGCTTGGTAGCTCTCGGGCGCATGGGTGCCGAGTCAGCCGCAGAGGAGCTGGCGAGCGTGTACTCCAACCAAGACAACTCAGTGGAAATCCGTGCTGCGGCGATGGACGCGCTTGGGAGAGTGCTGCGTGGCAGCGGAGGAGCGTCGGGTCGTGTTCTCAGCGCTATCCAGGATGGCATGGCGGAAGAAGATCCGGCTCTACGGCGTTTCGCGTGGATCGCCTTTGGCGGCGCTTCAGCACCAGCCGCCACACGACTGGAGGTGCTGCTGCGCTCCGACGATGGAGATTCAGTCGTCGCCGGGTTGGCGGAAGACGACGAGGGTCTTGAGGACGAGGAAGATCTGTCGGACGACGAGGACCTCGAAGACGAGGAGGATCTCGAGGACGAGGAAGATCTCGAGGACGAGGAAGATCTCGAGGACGAGGAAGATCTCGAGGACGAGGAAGATCTCGAGGACGAGGAAGATCTCGAGGACGAGGAAGATCTCGAGGACGAGGAAGATCTCGAGGACGAGGAAGATCTCGAGGACGAGGAAGATCTCGAGGACGAGGAAGATCTCGAGGACGACGAAGATCTTGAAGAAGACGACGTCTGAGGGCGGCGCGGCTCCCGCGGAGCCACGGCGTCCAGCTGCAAGCTAAGGCCTCAGAGAAGTCTCCGGCGCGAGACGTTCCATCGACGCGGTGGGCAGGCGCCATGGGGAGGGCTCGAGGAGGGCCCGGAGATGCGTTCGCCGCTTCGATCGCTCGCGAATCTTATGATCGTCGGGGCTTATCTAGAAGTACTGCTCGTCGCGGTGGGCATCGGTTTGACCGCTCAGCTCTGGCGGCAGGGAGAGTTTCGCTCGACGTCTCTGTTCTTGCTGAGTCTCGTCATCTGGATTATCGGTGGCGTGGCGCTCTTTCTCAGCTTCAAATGCCTCGGCGAGATCGCCCAGGCCGCAGCGGATTTCGCCGATCGCGAAGCCGACGTCTCGTCGCGGCCGGTGATGCCAGTCAACGATGACGTGGACACGCCTCAACTCCGTTGAGAACGGGTGCGGCCAGCGCAGGGCAGATGTAGGAACGATTTGCGGTTCTGCCCTGCGGCCTTAATCGGCGAAGAAAGTGTCGAGCTGATTCTTGGCGGATTCGGAAAACTCTTTGCCCAGAGCTTTCGTGCCGTCGTCGCCTCGCTTCGAGATTTCTCCAAAGATCTGCTGCAACTTTTCCGCCGCTTCTTTGGCGTAGAGCCGCACCATGCCGATCGTCGTGCGTTCGTCGAATACGGTCGCTAAGATCGTGCGGTCGCCGACAAGTGTCAACTGGATGTTGTCTTTGCGCCCTTGGTGAAAAAGCACGGAGAATTCGTCCTCTCCCAGGAGACGTGCCATTTCGCGAGTCGCGGCGTAACTTCCAGCAACAAGAGCGGAGACGGCCTGCATGTCGAAGTCGTCCGTGCTTCCCGCCTTGGTCACAAGGTGACCTTCCTTATCAATCAAGATGTTGCATTTGCAATCTGAAAGATTGAGGAACTCCTTGAGGATGCCATTGATCTTGTCAATGTCGTCTTTGTAGAAGACGAGGCGTTTTTCTCTGATATTGTCACTGTCGGTTATGATGGCCCACCTCCTGAGCTAAGGAAGCTCACTTAGAAATCTGTTGTCACGTGAGAGATGAAGATCTCTGACCGGAGCGACAACGTTTTAGTTGTTCTCATTTACCCAAGACGGAGTCAAGAACGCCGCTGAAGTACAAACCAGCACCGGCGGCTGCCAGAGTCAAGATCACTACGACGACCCAAATGCCGGCCGAACTCTTTTTCTTTGGCGGCGTTTGTTTTCGGCTAGAGCCGGCTTTTCGTGTTCGATTCTGGACCGTGCTCGGTCGCTTCTTTTGACGAGTTTGGACACCCGATTCGTTGGCTGCGGGAGTCTTGCGTTCGATCTGCTTAACTCCTGGCGACGACGTCACGGACTCCCGGACGACGCTGCCTGCGCGTCCGCCAGCACCGCCAGCCGACGCGGCTGCCGCGGTTCGAGGTCGATTCGAGCTCTGCTTGGTGTTCGCCGCAGCGCGTGCGGGCGCGCCGACCGCGACAGGCTCCTTGGCTTCGACCTGTTTCTTCGGGACCTTCACTACGGTCGACCCTTGCTGTTTGTTGAGGTTCTCCAGAACCATTTGGGAGAGCTTCTTCAGCGTTGGGAAGACTCCTTCGCCGGTAACGGCCACCGCCTCGTAGTGAGGCGTGTTGAGGTGATTCAGTTTCTCTTCGAGCTCCTCGACGGCGTAGACGTCTGGGAGATCGCGCTTGTTGTACTGCATGACCAAGGGGAGCGTGTTGACGTTCATGCCGTACTCTTCGAGATTCTCCATTAGATTGGAGAGAGACTCGAGATTCTCGTCCATCTTTCCGCGTCGGGAATCGGCGACGAAAACGATTCCGTCAGCTCCCTGAAGAACGAGCTTGCGCGTCGAGTTGTAATAGACTTGGCCCGGCACGGTGTAGATCTGGAACTTCGTCGTCATTCCAGCAACCGAGCCGAGACTTAGCGGGAGAAAATCGAAGAACAGAGTTCGGTCGCCTTCGGTCGCAATCGAGGTCAACTCGCCAACGTTCGTCTTTGGGGCCTTGCTGTGGATGACTTCGAGGTTCGTCGTCTTTCCACTCAGGCCGGGTCCGTAGTAGACGATCTTGCAGTTGACTTCTTTTAGAGCAAAGTTGATTTGTACCATAACGTGTTATGCTCCAGTGCTACTCCCGATCTATGCGACCCGGCGGTTCTGAATCTCGTCGATGGCTTGTTCGATTGCGACGATGCGACTTGCAATCTGAGTATTCGGCTTCGTCACCACCACGAGATAAGAGTTTTTCATGTCAAAGAAGACGAGTTTTCCTTCCGTCGAATTGAGCGTACAGAAGGAGAGCGTTCCGGCAGTTTCCAGATCCGAAAGGCTTTTCTTGAGCGTAACAAGAAGTGAGGAGGCGAACGCTGCGACCGTCTCCTCGTCGAGGTCGGAGTGCAGGGCCGTCGCCACAGTGATTCCGTCAGGTGTGATGACCATGCTGCCTAAGACGTCGGCTCTATCGTTGAGCTTTGTGAGTATCTCTTGCATGGTGTGGCTTTCTTTACCGTTTGTCCGCTGTGACGTTATCTATCGAATCTGAGGTCTGGGATCGGCAGTACTATCGTCAATGCCCTACGCAACGGCTGAGGCTCGCACGATATCGTCGATTTCTTGTTCGAGTGCCTCTCCGTGCGGGTACTGCTCGAAGAACCCGATCACTTGAACGCTCTCGAAAGAGCGCACGATCGTTTGCCAGCCTTCGCCGCAGATCAGGCAAGAACGAAAACTCCCGAGACCAATGCGGGAGACGTCCAGATGGCACGTCTTGAGCATGGCATCCATCGGCGAGTGAGAATCGGAGAAGGCAAACGTCTGGTTCTCCTTGGCGAACGTAGTCGCCAAGTTGCCTTCGGAGTCGAAGAGATAGAGGCCGACGACACCTTCAATGTCTTGGAGGCGTTCCAACAGGACGTCCGTGTCGACGTCCGAAACGACGCGCTCTTCGGTCTGAATTGCGGCAGGAGCTGAAGAGGCTCGACGCAGCGACTGCTCGACGTAGTCAAGAAGTTGGGACGCTTTAATATCGTCCGGTTCGATCTCGAGGATCAGGTTCGTGACGTCACGGGCGGCGGCGTACTCACCGGCTCTCGCAAGCGTCAAGCCGAGCAGCAGGAGAACGTCGTATTCTTCCGAGTTCAACTGATAAGCTTCGTCGAGAGACGACAGAGCTCGCTCTTGGTCCTCAGTGTCACGCGTGGCGTTGAAACGGTGAAAGAAGAGCTTTCCCATTGCGAAATGCGATTGCCAATCTTCCGGGAAGGCCTGGACGGCTTCCTCCGCGTAGCGTTCTGCTTTCGCGTAGTCGCCTTGAGCGCACGCCAAATCCGACGCTTTGCACAAGAGTCTTAAGCTGCGGTCCCGTGCAAGAAGCCGGTCGATTCGATTGAGCGACGCGATCGCCTGGCGGATCTTGGTTCGTTTGTGCTGCTTCAAGACCCCTGCGTGATCGGGGTATTGCCGCTTGGCTTCGGAGATGACTTTGACGGCTTGATACCCTCGACCCGTGGCGAGCAATAAACGTGACAGACGGATGCTCTCTTGGGCCCCAGGCGACGCCTTGTATCTGTCGTAGGCAGCTTCGAGTTGCTTGCGACGGTATGTGTTTAGGAGTGCAGAGAAGAGTGAGAACACGGGGCTTATTTCCTGAGTTGAGTCTGACCGTTTCTTCGATCGGTTCGTCGGGGGTTCTTTAGCTCATGTATCCAAGTGAGAATAGGATGGACGGTTTGAGCCGGCAAATCGGTGCGTTACAAGAGGCCTGCATCGTCCGAAAACGGTGAAGCCGTGTACCGGCGAGCGATACGCAAGAGCGGATTCGCTCTCACGTACGGGGGCTTACTCCGCAGTGACGCAGTAGAACGCACCGTCCTGTGCTCCGATATAGATTCGTCCATCGTCCACAGCGCCACGCGCTGTGATGCCGTGCGTCGGAAAGCCGCTCGTCTTATAGGTCCACATCTTCCGACCTGTTAGGAGATCGGCGCAGAGGAGCTCTCCGCTCGACGACCCGACAATCAGCAGACTCTTGAAAATCGTTCCGGCGGTCGTGATCGGGTGTTCGGTCGTGATGGTCCACAGCTTTTGGCCATCCTCCCCGAGGCATATCAGCTGCCGAGCCGCCGTCGCGACAACCACGTAGTCGGCGTCGACGGTCGGTGGCGCCGTGATCTTGGCACCGCAGTCGAACGTCCACTTCGTGGATCTCTTCTCGACGTCGTAGACGACGACCTTGTGCGCACCGTCACATACGATCAAACGTTGACCGACCATGGCTCCCGACAGCGAAACTGGGGCCGACGTCACTGAATGCGTCACCAGTCGTTTGCCCGTCTGTTGAGAAAACTCAACAGCCTCACCACTCGACGTGATGACGATGCAAGAGGATTCTCGGAGCATCGGTGTGCCGACGAATTGGCGGCGTTGAGTCGAAACGCTCGGCCACGCGAATTTGCCAGTTGTCAGCTTAATCGCGGAGAGGGTCTTGCCACCGCAATTGACGAACGTCACGCCTTCGGCGTTCACTCTCGAGGGCGCTTCTTTCACCGGAAGCATGTTCCGAGAAGCTCCAACCTTTTGGAGCAGTTGGCCGTTGGTTGCGTTGAGGACGTACAAGTATCCGTTCGCCGAACCAAAGTAGATGAGTTGATTCCATGTGTTGATGCCACCTGTCACGTCCATGCGGAAGTCGACCTCGAACCTCCAAACCTCTTGACGCGAATCGAGCTTCAGTGCGTAGACACTCCCCGATCGGTTTCCGAAGAACACGCGGCCGTCCGCCGCCACAGGGAATCCTTCGATCGGGCCGTGGGAGTCGAAGCTCCATTCGATTGATTTGGGCAGCTCGATCCGCAAACTCGCTGTCGTCAGTGGATTGAACGGTTGTTCGTCGATCTCCAGTTCGTCGAGGTTTCTGCTTTCGTATCCGAGTTTCCGAATCTCGACAGACGGAATCTTGCTTTTCGGCATGAAGCGGAGCGCCAACGGAGTATTACCAACGATTTCGCCGGCGACGAGTACCTCCGCGCCAGGCGGAATGGTCTCCACGTAGACGGGTATCCGAACGTGCTCGGCGGTCGGGGAGCTTGTTCCATCGAGGACGATGGATCTCGAAAACTTGTGTGCGGTCGCGTAGTCTCCGTTCTCGAACGCCAGTTCGGCGCGCTTCCACGTCTCCTCCGCAACTGCGAAGTGCTCCTCGATCAACGCGGCAATGCTTTCGACCTCTCTCTGCGCCTTGACCGAGAGAAGCTTGGGGTCGAGAGTTTCAAGAATCTCGTGAGCCTCGAGATACTCTCGTTCTTTATATTTGATTTTGACCTTCGTGAACTTGGAGCGCTCCTCGAACGTCCGACTCTTCTCTTTTTCCCGGTCAGCCACCGTCTGTTGTTCTCGAAGCGTGCCCAATTCGAGTTCAAGGGCGTAGGCCTCACTGCGAACGCTTGAGAATGGAAACGTCGAGCGAAAATCGGCCAATAGTCGCTCGGCCTGCTGGTATTCCTCAAGTTCCGTCATGGTTGAGACAGATTGAACGACCTCTCGATACAGCTGTCGTGCACGCAGCTCATGCATGGCAGCGACGCTCGCGAACCCTGCCAGCAAGCCAACGACCAGGGTGATTGATGCGAACTTGACGAGTTGTCCCTTGGAGCGCTCCGTGCGCTTCTCAATGTCTTTCAGCTTCCTAAGCTTCGCGCCTTCTTCAGGACGTAGGCGGCTGATCTTTTCGTACGTCTTGCGCAGCTTCTGGTAGTCCTTGCGGCGGTGATACACCTCCGCAACGGACTTCAAGCAAGACACCGCTTCGTCGATGTTGTTGGTGTCCGCGAGGATCTCTGCCAGTTGATGGAAGAGGGTCACGTCTTCGGGGAAATAGTTCACCAACTTGTAGAGCAGCTCGATGGCGGCTTGCGAGTCGAGGTCTTCCTGCGCTACGCTCACGAGCGTGCGCATGACCTGTGCGGCTTCGCGTTGGTGGCCGGCTGCGATGTGGAGGTCGAACAACTGGTCAAGGGCGGCGAGATTGCGAGGTTCGATCGCAAGAACTTTGCGGAGGCATTCGCCGGCTTGCTCGGGGTCCTCTTCCTCCAAAACGGCTGCCAGCTTTGAGTATTGCTCGACCAACTCGGCTTGCGAGGCGCCGTTTTTGTGCAGCAACCCGATCAGCTTCTTGCGGATTCCGACGTTGCCGGGGTCGTCCAGCAGCAGGCTCTGGTAGATCGAGATCGAGTCGTGTGGACGGAGAGATTTGCTCAGACGCTGAGCGAGTCTCTTCTTTTCGCCTAAGTCGAGTTGCCTGATCAAGCCCCGATTGTGGAAGTGGAATAGTACTTCGTAGACGTCGAACGGGCTGTAGATTGATCGGGCGATCACCTGCTCGACGCTACTAGAACCATCGATCAATCGTTGGACTTCTTCCACACGCTGAGAAGGAACTCCAAATTCCTCCGCATTGATCTTAGCCCCCTTATCGAGATTGTAGATCTCCTGCGGAGCTGCGATCACTTCGCGGAAGCGGTTCCATTCATCCTGTCGCCGAACGGTCTCCATGAGGACGCCGTTCGTGTTGTAGATGAGCGACTCTCCAAGACCGTCCGGTGAGAAGAGCTCAAAACTGGTGCTATCTTCTCCCGCTATGAACTCGTACTTGAGTCGCGGCTCCAAGAAGATCTGAAAGATGAAATCCTCGAGCTGCTTGCGAAGCTCGGTGTGAACCGTTTCGGGCTTGAGAATCCGTCGATTGATCAGGTAGTCGCCGGGATAGGAGGTTCCCGGCACCCATGTCGAGAATATGTTCTGGAACTGCGACTCCGTCAGTAGCTTTTGTTTCAGCAAAATGTGCCGCAGAAGATCGGGCGGCTGTTGCTGATGGTTCAGAGGTCGGATTCCGATCTTGAGCATGCAGAGGCGGGCGCCGAAGCGGTCGCCTTCAAGAGTTAGCACGCCTTCCTGCCCGTTCATCATCAGAGCTTGAACGATGTTGGACAGGGGGATCTGGGAAACGTCGCCTCTGAAAGCCACTACGTGATCTCGATGATGTCGTCGTTCTTAGTCTAGTTACACTTGCCGCTGGATAGCTATGGGCTCATCTCAGAGTGACCTGATTTCGGGCATCGAGCAATTCTATGAGCCGATAACCGACCGCTTGACCACCAGCACGGTCAGATCGTCTTCTTGTGGCGCGTCGCCGGAGAACTCGTCGAGGGAATCGGCGAGAACATCGAGTGCTTCTTGGCAGTTGGCGTTTTCCGGCACCTTAGAGAGTGCATAGGCGGCGCGACCACGGCTGAAGGTTGCGCCTCTGTCGTTGCGTGTCTCGGGGAGTCCGTCGGTCGAGAGCACAAGGAGTTCCCCAGGCGCTAGGTTGAGCTCGGCCTGTTCCAGCAAGCCAGGGAGATCGCACACCTGGTCAAGCCCTAGCGGGGCGCCGCGGGAGGCGACGGTCTGTACGCGCCCGTCGCGGGGCGAGACCACGATCGGGTTTTCATGTCCGGCCCGCGCGTAAACGAAGCGGCCGCTTGGCGGGTCAAGGATGCCGTAGACTGCGGTGACGAAGCTCGAGCGCTCGAAATCATCGCTGATGTCCCGGCTCACCGTGCAAAGGACCTCGTGGGGCGATCGGCTTGCGTCGTCAGTAGCGCGAATGCGCAGGACCTTCTTTGAGATTCCCATGAGCAGAGCCGCGTCGATTCCGTGGCCCGACACGTCGCCGATCACGATGCCTAGTCGTCCTCCTTCAAGTGGGATGAAATCGAAGAAATCGCCGCCGACCTTCTCCGACGTACGATAGACGTGGGCGAACTCATAGCCGGAGACCTTGGGAGCATGACGAGGGAGGAATCGCTCGACGTAACGGGCCGCGACATCCAGCCCATGCTCCAGTTTTGCGGTGCGTTTGAGTGATTGATTGAACCGTCGGATGCGCCGGCGCGCGGTGGTCGCCTCGCCCGTTGGGGCTTGCGCGTCGTCGGTGAGATTTGAGTTGGGAGAGGTTTCAGTCGGTGTCTTCGGACTCCTTCCGCGTGTCCTCTCTGCCCAATCTTCGACTTCCTCGGCGCTGATGATGTCGAACCGCATCTCCGTGCCAGCGAGTTTCAGAGCGTCGACCAACTCGCTCGGTGGTTGGCAAAGCGAGAGGCTGCGACCACTCGCGTTGCGGCGAGTTGAAATGTTGCTCAGGAGGGCGACCATGGTGCCGTCAAACCGGCGTTTGGTTCGGGGGTTGACCTTGATCTCGCCGAAGACGATTCCGAGATCGCCTTGCCACACCGCCAGGCGCTCGAGCTCTTTGCCGAGGGGCGCCGTATAGGTCCCAACGATTTCAAGGAGGCAGAGCGGGCCATGAATCGAGCGACTGATTCTTCCATCCGCGAACTCGTAGACGGTGGTAGTGACCTCGAGGTCGTCAGCCAGGAGTTCGGCCGAGCCAGTTTCGGACTTTTCCACCGTGTTGTTCCCTCAACTGCTGCGGACCCGCGGGCAGGTCGTGCTGTCTGTTTAGGAGTTGCGCAGTGCTCCCAGGCAAAAACCACGCGATGGCTAGCTGGCCCGCTCCGTGCGGTAGGCACTCGGCGAAAGAGCCGCGAGCTCTTTGACGGCGGCGCACAACCCAGCGCCGGGCGGATTCTTTGCCACCATCGCTTTTCGGCACAGCGCGCGGCCTGCGGCCTCACGTTCGAAGTATATTCGGGTACTCGCGCGGCGGCAAATCGAGCCCGAGCGTCGGCCGTCAGTCGCGGCCGACGCGCCCCTTATTGGCACTCCCCGCGACGACCAGCGCACCTTGTCGGGGGAGCCGCGCCCAGCGATGGCGCATCGAGTCCAAGCCGAAACGACGTAATCCTTCTACAGCACGATGCTTGGGAAAGCGGCTGGGGGGCGGGTTGTGGACTGTCGGCCTTCCTGCTACCATCGTCGTCACGCCCGTCGCCAGCAGCCTGTTGAGTGCTACGAGCTGAAAACTGGGCGTGAAGAGGCCGGTTTCTCAGCCGAATGACTTTTTCAGGCGGGCTGCTAGCTCGAGTCTGGCCATTTCGCGCCGGCCTGGCCGGACGAGTTTCGCGAGGATTCCGAGGCCGTTTCGACTTTTTTCTACCCTGAGAACGCTTGTGCATGTTCAAAAACTCCTGTCCGGCCCTTCGGGGAGCGCCAGGAGCGCCGATGCCTGCGCCCGTCCTCCGCCACGACCCGGGCGGGATCGCGCCCGAGTCGCTCCTTGGCCTCGACGCTCCTGGCGCTCCCAGGCTCGACGCGAAATGGCCAGACTCGAGGCTAGAGCTCAGCAGAGGGATTTGTGAAACCGATCGACGATTTTCCTAACGCCTCGAAGTCAAGCGCTTCTGACTTCTCGAAGGAACCATGGCCGTCTCGTCGATACGGTGCGGGCGATGGTGAGGACGGCGATGGGGGCGGGCTCCGAGGTGGTTCAGGAGACGATCTGCGACTCGGTTCGCGCGATGCGCCGCCTCTCGCCGACGACGTTCCCTTCCCAAGCGAGGCTTTTCCCAGGGAGGAAGATCTTCAAGACGCCGACGACGAATTCGAACCTTCCCATCCGCTACGCCGCCGCCGCAGTGCCCTCGCATCCGACGACGACGAATTACGCCTGCTCGACGATCTCGCGCTCGGCCTTGCAGAACCGGAGCCGGCACTGCCGTCAACCGCGCCGCCCGCCAAAGAGGTCGAGTCGAAGCCGTCGCCGCCGCGACAGCGAAGTGGTCTCCTTGAGGCTCTCGCGTTGGTTTGCGTTGCGTTCGCGTTGGCGCTGACGCTGAAGACCTACGTCGCCGAGGCCTACGAGATCAAGGGCCGCAGCATGGAGCCTTCGTTTCACAACGGCGAACGCGTGGTCGTCCTCAAGACACTCTTTAGCGTCGGTAGGGGAGACGTGATCGTCTTCGCTTCGCCGGAGGATCCGGGGAAGGATCTGATCAAGCGTGTGGTTGGGCTTCCCGGAGACGCTGTTGAGATCCGTAACGGCCAGGTTTACCTCAACGGCGAACTTTTCCACGAAGATTACATCACCCCACCTACGTACTACCACGAGCGAGCCATCGACGAGACGGTGCCCACCGACTCTTTTTACGTGCTCGGAGATAATCGGCCTGACAGCCACGACAGCCGTTCGTTCGATGCCGTCTCGGTCCAAAACGTTAAAGGAAAGGTCGTGGTCCGATGGTGGCCATTGAAGGACTTTTCCACGTTTGGCGACTAACAGTCCGCTGAATGTCCAGCTCGGCCACGAGGCGGGGCCCGTCCGGAAAGGGCCCGTCCGGAAGGGGTTTCGACCGGCAAGGGGGGCGGGGTTGGCGTGCACGCTTTGCGGTCTTAGGGGCGTGTTGACTGCCGGCCGGTCTCGTTGCCGCCCGGCACCCACGTGGGCACCCTTGACTCGTTAAGTGTCGAGCATATACTAATTTCTTACTCCGCGTCCAGTCTCGCTTGGACGCTCTTATCCCCAAGATCGATCCGCATTTTCCGTCGCGAACCGTCCCCGTCTCACCTCATCATCAATCCTCCAATCATCTGGAGGATTCGGACGAGCGACAACCTTCGAGATTCTGTTGCGATGACCGTCGTAGCGGTCGCGCGGCGCGTCGAAGGTTTTTCCCGTAGGAGGTTACGTTGAATAAGAAATCGGTTGGTCAGATTCTCAAGGCGATGGGTGCCGCGTCGGACCAACAGCTCGAAAAGGCGGCGCAATACGCGGAGACGAACGACTGCCGCATCGGCGAAGCGCTCGTCAAGCAGGAGGTCTGCTCCCAGGAGCAGGTCAGTCGTGCCCTCGCGAAACATTGGGACTTGCCGTTCGCGAACCTGTCGAAAGGGGAGGTGGCTCGCGATGTCATCGCGCTCGTACCCAAGGAGGTCGCGCTTGAGAACAGCATCGTCCCCGTTGCCCGGAAAAACGGCAGTCTCTACGTCGCCATGTCGGGTCTCGACTACATGGTGCTCGACAATCTTCGCTTTCTGCTCAACACCGAGGTCGAAGCGGCGATTTCGACGCCTGAGGAGATTGAAGAGTCGCTCGATCAGTACTACCGCCTTTCCGGCAATCTCGGCGAAGTCTTAGGCGACGACGAAGTCCAGGTGGGGAGACACGAGTACGCCGGGGAAGGCTCAGCTGAAGACGACGCTCCGGTCATCAAGTATGTCACGCAGCTCATTTCGAATGCGCTCAAGGAGCGCGCCAGCGATATTCACGTCGAGCCGTTCGAGAAGCGCGTCCGCATTCGATACCGCGTCGACGGCGTCTGCATAGAGAAGGAGAATCCGCCGAAGAAGCTTCAGGGCCCGATCCTTTCGCGCATCAAGATCATGTCCGACATGGACATGGCCGAGAAGCGGCGTCCACAGGACGGTCGTATCAAGATCCATTTGCACGGACGTGAGATCGATCTTCGCGTCTCGGCTCTCCCTGCGCGCCACGGCGAAAGTGTCGTCATGCGTATCCTCGACAAGGAGAAGAGTCTTGTCGATCTCGAAGAGCTCGGGTTTCACGAATCCGACTACAACCGTTTTGAGAAGATCATTAAGCGCCCGACGGGAATCTTTTTGGTCACCGGCCCGACCGGATCGGGAAAGACCACAACGCTTTACGCGGCGCTCAAAAAACTGAACCGCCCGGACGTCAAGATCATCACGGCCGAGAACCCCATCGAGTACAACTTGGCGGGGATCAATCAGGCCGAAGTGCGCCACGAAATCGGGCTAACGTTCCAGCGCATCCTGCGCGCCATGATGCGGCAGGCGCCAAACATTATTCTCGTCGGAGAGATTCGCGACCAAGAGACTGCCGATATCGCCATCCAGGCGGCACTCACCGGACACCTTGTGTTCAGCACGCTGCACACCAATGACGCACCGTCTGCGTTGACACGTCTGATCGACATGGGCGTCAAGCCGTTCCTCGTCGCCTCCGCGGTCATGGCTATCATGGCTCAGCGTTTGATCCGCATTTTGTGCCCGGAGTGTAAGCAACCTTATGAGCCGTCAGATACGGAGTTGACGCAAGTCGGCATCACGCGTGCCGATCTTGAGGGCTCCACTGTTTTCGAGCCTGGCGGATGTCAGGCGTGCGGCAACGCCGGTTACCGTGGACGGCGCGGGGCCTACGAGCTCATGGAGATGACTGGCGATCTGCGCGAAATGGCATTCGAAATGAAGCCAACGCAGGAGCTGCGCGCCAAGGCGCGGTCGGAGGGAATGACGAGTCTCCAGGAAGACGCCGTGCGCAAAGCGCTGGCGGGAATCACCACGTTTCAAGAAGTTCTGAGGATCACCCACCGCGCCGACTGATCAGATGCAAGGCGAGCGCGACATCCCGCAGGGCAGCATTCGTAAGAAAGAGCAAGGAGAATTGGCGTGCTGAACAAGAGACTCGGTCAGATCCTCAAGGAACTGGAGATTGTCTCCGAATTCGATGTGCAGCAGGCGCTTGAGGTCCAGAAGGAGAAAGGCGGCGCGCTGGGAGAGATTCTGCGCGAGGAACTCGGACTGATCTCCGAGGATGACTTGGCGCGCGCTCTGGCGGTCCAGCGTGGGCTCGAGTACCGCGACCTCGACAAGGAGGAAATCGTTCCTGAAGTCCTTGAGCTGGTCGACTCGACAACGGCTGAAACGTTTCAGATCATGCCGATTGAATACGACGGCGCCACCCTGACCGTCGCGACCTGCAAGTCTGACGAGTTGAGTCTCGTCGACGATTTGCGTTTCTCGCTGCCGAAGATCGATAACTTTCGCATCGTCATGGCGAGCGAAGAAGGCCTCAAGCGTGCCCTCGAGCGCTTCTACGAGCCGAATCGCATGGATGCTCTTCTCGATGGCTCGGGCTCCGAGGCGAGCGGGAAGGAGCGGCAGAGCATCGACATCGCCCAGATGGAGGCCGATGCGAACGCCGCTCCCGTCGTCAAGCTCCTCAACATGATTCTCCTTCAGGCGATTCGCGACCGGTCTGCGGACATTCACCTTGAGCCGTTCGAACACGAATTCAAGGTGCGTTACCGCGTTGACGGCGTCCTCTATGAAATGATGCCGCCGCCGATTCACCTGGCCCGGGCGGTGATTTCACGCGTCAAGGTCATGGCGAATCTCGACATCGCCGAAACGCGACTGCCGCAGGACGGACGGATCGAACTCAATATCGGCGGCAGCCCAGTCGACTTGCGTGTTTCGACTCTTCCGACCATGTATGGCGAGAGCGTTGTCATGCGTATTCTTGACCGCCAAAACCTCGCGCTCAATCTCGAGTCGCTGGGTTTGCGTCCGGATGAGCTGGAGAAGATGCGCAAGGTTTGTGGCAAGCCGAACGGCATTATTCTTGTCACTGGACCTACCGGAAGCGGTAAAACAACGACGCTCTATTCCGTTCTGCACGAAGCCAACGACGTCGGCGTCAAGATCATCACGACTGAAGATCCTGTCGAATACGACCTCGAGGGTATCGTGCAGGTCCAGATCAACGATGAGATCGGTACCACGTTCGCCGCGTGTCTGCGCAGTATCTTGCGGCAAGATCCCGACAAGATTCTCGTCGGTGAGATTCGCGACCTCGAGACGGCGGAGATCTCCGTCGAGGCGGCGCTGACTGGGCACATTGTTTTTAGCACCCTCCACACCAACGATGCCCCGTCGGCGGTGACGCGGCTTCTTGACTTGGGGCTGGAGCCCTTCCTCATGACCGCGTGTCTTGAGGGCATCATTGCCCAGCGCCTGGTGCGGCGGATCTGTGTCGACTGCAAGGAGCCGTACGAGCCGACCGACGAAGAGCTTTACGAGCTTGAGCTCACCCGCACCGGCGTCGAAGGACAGCAGTTCTTCTACGGCAAGGGCTGCAAGAAGTGTAACAACACGGGATACAAGGGCCGTATCGCGATTTTCGAGATGTTCATTATCACGGATCGCTTGCGTGACATGATTATGAACCACGCTTCGACCGCCGAGCTTCGGGTCGCAGCCAAGGAGGACGGCATGCGAACGCTTCGCGACGCCGGACTGCTTCACATCTACGACGGAGTGACGACCATCGAAGAGGTGGTGAAGGAAACGATCATGACCTAACAGGGCGACGGGAGGTCGGTGGAGGGAGGTTCCCCGACGAGTCGTGGCGGCCGTCTACGCTGCGCCAAGTCAGGAGACCTTGATTCTCTTGCCAGAAGCTGGAGGAAACCCTACCATTCGACCTTGGAAGCCGCTGGCGCGTGGGATAAGATGGTGTCGCCCGGTCTCACCCGCGGCGGACGGATTCTGGCACGAAAGAAAACCGTAAGATCTAGTGCCGACTCTTCGTCGGTCGTGTGAAGCAAGTACCCGATAGGAGGGAAGTATGCCCGTTTTCGCAGTTGAAGCGGTTGACAACAACGGGCAGAAGGTCAAGAAGGAGATCAACGCGTCGTCCAAGGACGATGCGATCAAGCAAGCACGCTCCGAAGGCCTTCGACCGACGCGTGTCTCGATGCGGGCACGGTCCGCACCGAAAGCAAAGAAGAAGAAAAAGGGCGGGTCCCTTCTCGATCGCGTCAAGCACCAGCAGATCGTCACGTTCACCACCCAGCTTTCGACGCTGCAGGATGCGGGGCTGCCGATCGTGCGGAGCCTGCGCATTCTTGCCGAGCAGCAAAAGCCGGGCAAGTTCCGTGACCAGCTAGAAGGCACGAGTGACGACGTCGAACAGGGAAGTACCTTCTCCGAGGCTCTGTCGAAGTATCCCAAGAGCTTCGACAAGCTCTACGTCAGTATGGTCAGAGCCGGTGAAGCCGGCGGTGTGCTCGACGTGATTCTGTCTCGACTCGCGACCTTCATGGAGAAGGCCGAGAAGATCAAAAAGAAGGTGAAGGGGGCGCTCGTCTATCCCATCGCGGTCATCGTCGTGGCGGTGCTCATCGTGGCGTGCATCATGATGTTCGTCGTGCCGTCGTTCGAAAAGATGTTCAAGGACCTGGGCCAGGAGCTTCCTGGTCCGACGCAGCTGCTTCTCGCCAGTAGTCACCTCGTACGCACCTATTGGTACTTGCTCCCGGGCGTGCCGTTTGTGCTGTTCGTGGTGGGTAAGGCCGTGGCGAGCACGGACAACGGGAAGACCCTCCTTGATCGCATCAAGCTGAAGATTCCTGTCTTCGGCATGATCATCAAGAAGTCATCGATCTCGAGGTTTTGCCGTACTCTCGGAACTCTCATCGCCTCTGGCGTGCCGATTCTGGAGGCGCTGCGTATCGTCAAAGACGCGGTCGGGAATGTCGTCATTGCGAATGCTATCGAGGAGGTCCACGGCAGTATTCGCGAAGGTGACACCGTCGCCGAGCCGTTGAGAAACTCTGGTGTGTTCGATGAACTCCTGGTCAACATGATCGACGTCGGTGAAGAGACCGGCGAGCTCGACAAGATGTTGATCAAGATTGCCGACAACTACGAGGCTGACGTCGACGTTGCGGTGGAAGGTGTCTCCAGCCTCATCGAGCCGATGATTATCGTCGGCCTGGGAGGCGTCGTCGGCTTCATCGTGGTGGCGCTGTTCATGCCTCTGATCAAGATCATCGAAACGATCAATTGACAGGCTGCTACCGACGTCCGTCCAGAGGCTTGCGGGTCGGCTGGTTTGGGTACTTCGCTAGAAAGCCAGGGAGACTGCGCGAGATACTCTAACCAGTCCAACCCATCCGGCTGATCCTTCGCCTCGAAGTGTGCCCCCAGAGACGAACGCAGTCCGATGTGTTTCGAATGGGGACTTTTGTGGAGGCGTCCGGGGCCGGAGGCCTTTTTTGCACGCCTGCGCCTGGAAGTGTGGTATGAACTGGTCGGGCACCGAAGAGAAGATCGAGCATCTGCATGCCGCCGACGAGTCAAGAGATCCTCGCACACCTTGAGGAGCAACCCCATCAGGGCAGCGCGGAGCTCGTCCGATTCTGGGGCTTGGACGAGACAGGGGCCGCAGAGCTCAAGGCAGAGCTGGCACGGCTCGAGCGAGCTGGGCAGATCTACCGCCTGCGAGGTCAGGGCTGGTCGTACCTGTCGCCGAAGAGCCCCTATCGCATCGGGTCGGTGCGTGTGGCGCGGCAAGGTCACGCGTACGTCCGCTCTGTGCGCGACCCAGACGAGGAGTTCTTCGTCGCCCCTGACGGTCGCGGTAGTGCTCTTGGTGGCGACCTGGTGCTGGCCAAGCTCGTGAAGAAGAGAGGGCGAGTACCGACGGGGCGTCTGCGAGAGGTGCGAGTTGTCGAAGTCGTCGAGAGGTCGCGACAACTGCTTCGAGGCCGGCTGCGAAAGATTGGGGGCGGCGGAGCCATGCTTCAGGCCGACGGCCACGGCGTCGAGATTTACATTTCTCCCGAGCACCTCGGCGGCGCTCGCGGCGGTGAAAAGGTATTGGTTCGTGCGCTGCCTGCGCGCGGAGGGAGCGATGATTTGCGGGGGAAGGTGGAAGTACGTCTGCGCGACGAAGGCTCGCTCGATTCAGATTTCCGCGTCATCTGCGCTGAGTTCGAGTTGCCAGGAGAGTTTCCTGCCGAGGCTTTACAGGAGGCGAAAGCTGCGCGCGGCGTCAAGCAGAACTCACGGTGGCCGGATCGCCGGGATCTTCGCGATCTTCTGACGTTCACGATCGATCCGGTCGGTGCGCAGGACTTCGACGACGCGGTCTCGCTGGAGCAGCTCTCAGAGGGGCGCGTAAGGCTCGGCGTCCACATCGCGGACGTTTCTCACTACGTCCCCGATGGGTCTCCTCTCGATCATGAAGCCGAGGCGCGCGGCACGTCGATCTACCTCTCAGGGCGCGTTGTGCCGATGCTGCCGGAGCGATTGTCGAATGATCTCTGCAGTTTGAGACCCGAGGAAGATCGTCTCACCAAGAGTGTGTTTATGACGTTCGACCCTCAGGGTGCGATGCTCAATAGTGAGATCGTCCGTTCCGTCATTCGTTCACACTACCGCTACGCGTATGAGGAAGTTTTGGAGGTCTTGGAAGACGCGAAAGGTCGACCAGTGGGCGAGGCCACGCACAGCGATCCGAGGCTCATCTTGAGGCAGATGGGGGAGTTGAGCCGGATTCTGCAGCGGGCGCGCTACGATCGAGGTTCGCTCTACCTGGATCTGCCCAAGCCGGTGCTTGTGGCTGACGATGACGGAAACGTCACTGGGATCGCACGTGAGGAGCGTGACGCTGCACACTCTTTGATCGAAGAGTTTATGGTCGCCGCGAACGAGACTGTGGCTCGTTTTCTCATAAAAAAGAAACTACCGCGCGCTCTGCGCACGCATCCGCCCCCCGAGGGGGACAAATTTGAAGAGTTCTTGGAGTTCCTCGGCGCCATAGGGGTGAAGTATCGAGGTGGCTCTGCGGCTGAGGAACTGCAGCAGCTGGTGCGCGACGTCGAGTCGGAGCCATTCGGCGCCGTTGTGCAGCTGAGCCTCCTGCGCACCATGGGGCACGCCGAGTACTCGGCAACGGAAGCTGCGCACTTCGCGCTCGCGACCAACGCCTACTGCCATTTTACCTCCCCGATCCGGCGCTACCCCGATCTGCTCGTCCACCAGATTCTCGAGGCGCATCTGAGCGGGGATCTGTCGCGGAGCCGTGCGCAGCGCTGGGAAGAACGGCTACCGGAGGTTCTCGCGCGCGCGTCCGAGCTCGAACGGCGGGCAGAGGAAGCTGAACGGGAGATGGCCCGTCTACGGCTGATTCGCTATCTGGAGCCCCTGGTTGGAACAGAAATGGACGTCCATATCATCTATATCCTGCCGTATGGTTTGGTCGTCCGCTGTGAAGAGAATCTCGTCGAGGGCCTAGTCCATGTGGCGAGCATGGGGAATGACTTTTATGATTACGACGAGAAACGCAGAAAACTTATAGGGAGACGGAGGAAAACCGAGTTTTTGATCGGGGACAAGCTCCGGGTCGTCTTGTCGGAGGTCAATCCGGATGCCCGGGAAATCAGTTTTCGACCGTCGGGCCGTCAGCGGCGGTCTCAAGAGAGTCATAATGGATGAACGGGCTTGCGGAGAGCCTGTCCGAAAGTTATGAACGGGAAGACCGGGGAATCGCCTCCAGCGTAGGGAGAGCTGGATTGATCGATCGACGAAGCAGGTAACTTGGCGTTTTGGGAGCTCTGTCCCGATCCGAGGCTGATCGGAAGGCGGAGCGGGAGACAGTTGAAAGGCAGGGCGTGAGCGAGAAAATGAGGTACGCCGTCTTCTGCGACGGTGCGTGCCGGGGCAATCCCGGCGTGGGTGGCTTTGGCGTCATCGTTCAAGGTGAAGGGATCTTCAAAGAGCTGAAACATGCGGAGGCAGATACGACGAACAATCGTATGGAGCTTTCAGCTGCGATTGCAGGCTTCGAGCAGATCGAAGTGCCGGGTACGGTCACGGTTGTGACCGACTCACAGTATGTGGTCAAGGGAATGACGGAGTGGGTGGCGTCGTGGCAACGTCGCGGCTGGACGAACTCGAAGCGTCAACCCGTCTTGAACCGGGATCTCTGGGAGCGATTGATCGAAGTGGCCAGACCGCACAAGGTTGTTTGGCAGTGGGTCCGCGGCCATGCCGGGCACGCCGAAAACGAGAGATGTGATGAACTCGCCAACGAAGCAATGGACGAGTTTCTGCGTGGCGGTTGAAGGCGCCTTCATCGCGACTCTGGTGCTGACATGCTGTGTCGGTAGTGCGCAGGCTGCACCGCGGTGGACGGTTCTGCCCGGGGTGTACGAGAAGGACGAACGCTTCCCTCGCCTGCTTGCAGCGGCCGAACGGGCCCGCAAGGATGCTGCGCGTGCCTTCGCTGAACGATTCAATTTGCGTTTCGGTTCGCATCGCATCGACTGGGCGTTCGAAACGAGTGCTGCCGGTGCGGCGCCGCGAGCGACGGTGCCGACGGTTCCCCACGGATACTTCGAACTCGGGCGTATTCTATTCGACGGCGAGAGCATTCGCGTCGAACTGCCGGCGCGAAAGTTCCTTGCTGACCCCGCTGCGGTGAAGAGCGTGATTTTTCACGAGACTGCCCACGCCGTCTTGGCTTCACACCGCGGCGAGTTGTCGCGGTATACGTCGGTGCCGTGGTGGTTCCGAGAGGGACTTTCGCAGCTCTTCGCCGGTGAAGGCGCGGCGCGATTGCGCGAGCGCATTGGGTTCACCGTGTTTCGCGGTCAGCAACCCACGGCGTTTCTTCACGGGGTGCGTCCGACGGCGACTTCGGCCCGCGCTGATTCGACACTGGATGAGGCTCCGGTCATCACCTACGCAGAAGCTTTCCTCGCGGTTGATTGGTTGAGCGAGCGGCTAGGTGACGATGGAATGAGCCGTCTGCTGCGAAGGGTTTGCTCTGGTCGACCATTCCACATGGAGCTCGCCTCCGCGCTCGGGACCGACGTCGCGGGATTCTCACGACGCGTCAATGCTGCGTCGCGCGAGCGTGTGGAGCGAGCGATGCCCGCGGAGCGTGCTCGAGTTTTTCAGTCGCTCCTAGCCGATCTGCGTCGTGGTAAACCCCGCGTAGTTCCCAAGCTCGAGGTGTTTCTTGGGGAAGACCGTCGCGGGCCGCTCGGCAGTACGCTTCACTATCTGCTCGCAAAAGAGGCGCTGCGGGGCGACGGCGATGGTTTTTCTGATCGCGCTACCGCTGTTCGCTTCGCGCGCGCGCACGTCGAGGCTCTGTTGGAGATGGGGGAGACAGCTTGGCGCGCCGAGGCTCTCGTCATGCGGGGGGAGTGCCAGGCGCACAGCCGTCGTCCAAAGGAGGCGCAGCGCACCTGGCGACTCGTTAAGGAGGTGTTCGGCGAGGACCTACCAGTTGCCGAACGCGCCGATCGACTCCTCCGTTCGAGCAACGACGGCGTGCAATAGTCCGTGACGCGAAAGTGCTCTCGACTCTCATCGAGAGTGGTACAATCTTTCTCGCTCATTCCCCGCCGTCCTCTTTGCATTCCTTGCCCGCAGGGATTCATTTGGCGTCGCGACTGCCTCAGCTCTGGCGCCACTGAACTCGCCCCATCGGCGAAAGCCTGTTGATCCGAGGCCGGAATTCGCGTCGCCATCCACGGAGTTTGTCATGCCCGAATCGGCGGGTCGCCCTGCCCTGCGCGCGCGTGTGACGTCGTTTGCCCTGTGGGCTCTTGTTTTCTTTGCTAGCTGCGCGTTGATTCCGCTTGAAGAGAGCCGTTTCGAGGCGAGTCGACTTCGCTTTGGAGTCGAGCACGTACCGTACGCCGCTGGGGATGTCGTCTTCAGCCACGAGACGCATTCGTTTGAGCCGTGCGAGACTTGCCACTTCAGCTCGACCAGCGCAGAGAGCGTTCTGGAGGAAAACGAGTTGCGCGCGGAGGCGCCGGCAGACGCATACCCCAAGCTGAGTCTGCCGGCTATGGCACGCTGCTTTCAGTGTCACAACGGCGACGACCTATCACGTGACTGCATCACATGTCATGTGACGAATCGGTATCAACGAAAACCGCGGTTTCATGACGGTACATGGATTCGCAACCACAAGCACATGGCGGAGCGAGAGAGTTACAAGTGTTCTTTGTGCCACGTGCAAGACGATTGTCAGGGCTGTCACGCCGTTCGCAAGCCTCTATCACATACGCCACGATTCGCGCGTTCGACTCATGGTCGACTCGCGACTCATGATCGACGTTCCTGTGCTACGTGCCACGAAGTGTCTTACTGTGAGAACTGTCACAGTCAGCCGCCCCCCGACCACACGCCAATCTTCATGGGTGGCGGCGGGCACCGCCAGGCAGCTCTGCTGCGATCCCGGAGCTGCCTCGTGTGCCACAATTTCGCCGACAGCTGCGCGGGGTGTCACAATCGATGAGGCGCCCATGGGCCAGGCCGACTCAGCCCCTACAGTCGTATGAGTCTTTCGACTCAGCGCGCACTTACTCTGCAGCGCAAGGCAAGAGAAAACGCAGAGTACGCGGAGACGCAGAGAGCCGCGGAGATCAGAGAAGAACGCTCTCCGCGTCTCTCTGCGCCCCTCCGACCTCTGCGTTTTCTCTTCGCCGCGCCAGTCATCTTTTGCAACGTTGGCATTTTTTGGAACGTTGGGGTCAGCGTCCCGTTCTCGCACGGGAATTCGGCATCGTCGTGACGCTGCTTGCAGTCGCTATTCTCTTAAGTCCCGGAGGCACCCTCGTCGGTGACGACGCGACCTTCGATGAGACGTCCGACGAGTCGTTTGGCGACGGGCTCGACGATGACTTCTGGGCGGAGGACGCGGACGACGCAAACGGCGATAGCGGTGCGACCGAGAACCTGTTTTCTCGCTTTGCCGACGATCCAACGCTGGGCGGGAAGCTTCACCTCACGTATCGCGCTCGTTATCAAGCGAAGGTGTACGACTTCAAGCGTGCCGATTTGCCATTCTCTCCTGTCACCGCAGACGATCTCGAGCACGTGCGGCAGTTGCGCATGCGCGCTGATGACAAGAGCGACCAAGATGTCGACCAATTCCTCTCAATGCGCTTCGAGGATCTCTTCGTGCCGTGGCAGGAGGAAGGAATCATTCAATCGCTCAAAGGCGAAGCGGCGCTCCGATACTTTAAAGACATCGACGGATCTTCGCCGGGCGAGGCGTCGTTCGGCGGATTCGATCGCTTCAAGCATCGCCAAGCTCTTCAGCTCCAGCGGCTGTTTGCGCGCGTCGAGACGTTTTCGCGCCACCTGGAGTTAACTCTTGGTCGCCAGTATGCGCGTGAAGCCGAATGGGCTCACTTCGACGGCGCGACGGCCCGCGTACGTGGCGTCACGATCGCCGATCAGGAGAGTGAGTTTGCCGTCTTCGGAGGCTCGAGAGTGACGTACTACTCGAGGTCGGCGTCGCCTCACGACGGCGTCGCCGGGGGCCACGTCACGGTCTGGCTCGGCGACGAAACGCAGCTTAACTTCTCGGACGTCTATTATCTGAGGAATACCGCTGAAGCCGAGGTGCGACAGGAACTACCCGAGTTCGGCTGGATGGCTGCCCGTTACCGACAGATCAACCGTGAGCCGCACTCGCTCACCTTCGATGCCCACGCGGCGGCGGAAACGCTGCAGTTGACGGCGGATGCTCGCTACGTCGCGAAGGTCTCCGACCAGATGGATGACTTTATCTTCGACTTCACTCAATCTTCTTTTCGGCGCGGCTCGAATCGAGTCGAGCAGCACTTCAACATCAGCGGCGTGGAGCCTTACGACGAGTTCTATCTAGAGGTGCGCAAGGGTTTGTTTCAGCACTACGGGGCGTTCGTTGGCGTCATCTCGCACTTGGTACGCGGCGGCAGCGAGGAGGACAACTACAACACCGATTGGCACGAGGTTTGGATCGGTGCCGACATTTCGGACGCTCCATGGCGCGGGCTAACGGGCCGCGCGACCGTGCGGTACGTTCACACCGAGCTGCCGCGGCGCGTGGTTCGTCTGGACGACACCGCACTTGCGAACGGTTTGGCTGATTTTCGCCCTGAGGACGCCGAGGGTGACGGCGAACCGTCGTCCGTCGGGCTGGAAGCGCTGATCGAGCAGGACTTCGAGCGCTACATTGCCGTGGGATTCACTGCGATCGTTCGCGCCTATGATTATGAGGCGCAGTTTGCCGAGCTGGATTTTCGCGCCTCAAGCCTTGGCTCATATGTCCGCTGGCGTCCGTGGTCGAGGCACCAGTGGCGCTTGAGCTACCACTACGACGACGACTTCGAGTACGTGAGCGCGGACCTCGAGCGGCTTCATACGGTCGCCGTCGAGTATCAGTATCGATTCTGACGCGCCGCGTGAGCGTGTGGCCTTCTGCGCCGAGGACGCAGTCTCGCGCGCTGTTTCCGGGCAGGCGCTCGCTGCGGCCGGCCCGTGATGAGTTTGCCGGCACGGGACTTTCGCCGCCGCCGTTGGCACGGGAATTTCCGCCTACCCGGGCCCGCCGAGTTTGGCTAAAATCGCCGATTCCGGGAGTCTGTCCCAACGCGCACCGCGCCAATCCATCCTGACTGGAGCCGAGAATGTCGAAGTCGAAGAAGGTCCGAACTGACAAGCAAGAGGACAAGTCCCTGTGGGCGCGGTGGCAACGCTGGCTGGCACGGAACGAACGGACGGCTCTCGTCGTCTTGCTCCTCATCTTGGCGCCGTTTTTCGCGTTCACTCTTCCCGCCGAGCAAATCTTCTCCAGCTGGTTCGACGGTGGTGCCAGCGTGACTCTCTATGGGGAGAAGGTGACGGAGGCTGATTTTCAAAAGACTGCGCAGCGGGTCGGCTCCGTCGCGGCCGTCGCGTCCCCTGCGTTAGGTGCATGCGCTGGACTCGTGGCCGAGCGTGACCGCCGCGGCCGGTTACAAGTGAATCCCTACGACTATGCGCTGTATCTTAAAACAGCAGAGCGCATGGGGATCCGCGTCTCCGATGAGGAACTCGGCGCGTCGATTCGTGACCTTTGGCGCCAGGGAGAAGCGTTCCGTCTTGCCGGCGAGGAGATTCGTGCGCAGCCGGGCGCAATGAACAACCCGCAGCAGCTGCAGTTCCAATTGTACTTCAAGTCGCAGGAGAAGCTCAGTGAGCTCGAAGAGCGAAACGCGTTCGACGCCGCGGGCTGGAAAGAAACGGTCGCGAGCACCCGCATGTCGATTCAGCAGTTCGAATCGACTCTTCGAGAGCTTTTGGTGCTCGCGAAGCTCCAGAGGTTCGTCACTGATACGGTCAATGTCGACGACCAGGAGATCTACGCAGAGTTTCGCAAGCAGGAGCAGAAGCGAAAGCTCAGCTGGATCGACTTCAAACCAACTGCGGATCTGCTCGCCAAGGTTGGCCCATCCGTGACGGACGAGGAAGTCCGGGCGGTCTTCGATGCGGATCCACGTGCCTTCAGCCGTCCACTTGGTGTCCGCGCCAGCTACGTTTTCGTTCCGGAGAAACATTTCGCTGAGCGCGCAGAAGCCGACGTCACCGACGACGACTTGATCGACTACTACGAAAGGAACCGCAACGACTATCGCCGTCCCGCGATCAATGGTGCGGAAGACCTGTTTGTCCTGCGGACCGCCGAGGAGCAGAAAGCCCTCGACGACGAGTTGTACAAGCCGTTCGACGACGTCAAGGCGGAGGTCCGAGAGAAGCTGATTGAGCTCGAGACCGACTCCCTCATGTCGGTCTTTGCTAACACCCTGACTTCGAAGCTGTACCCGAGCGCCGGCGAACCGACGAGCCTTGAAGAGATTCTTCGTCAGAGTCCATTCCTCCGCAGCGGCACGACCGAGTACGCGACGGCGGACGACGCCGAAGAGGTGTTCGGCGAAGCGTTCACGAGCGCGGTGACGGGCTGGTTCCGGGAGTTGACACCGCGTTTCGGGCAGCCGCAGAAGACGTCGATCGAGCCGTCGAAGAATTCTTTAAGAACGGATGGCGGCCGTGTTCTCTACACCGAAGTCGACGTCAGGACTCCGCGGCAGCTGGCGTTCTCCGAGTCGGAAGCGGAAGTGAGGGAGAAAGCCGTCACTGACAGAGCGCTTGAGCTCGTTGCGGCGGCGCTTTCGAAGGCCACGGAGGTCGCGGCGGCCGAGCGCGAAGGTGCGGTTTCAGGGCTGCTTTCCGAAGGCTTGACGGTCGAAGTCGACGGCGAGAGTTTCCTCGTCGCACCGAGCGCCGCGGAGCTCAGAGTCTCCGATCAGTACGTAAAGCGTAGTGCGTTCAGCCTGAGCTATCTGGCAGAAGCCGCCGTGGACGACAGCGACGGCGCCGCGGCCGATTCCCCTGCGGGCGAAGATGAGGGCGACGCTTCAGACGCAGCGCCTGGCGAGGACTCCGAGACGCAGGAGGGCGGGCCGTCGATCGTTCGCGCCGCGTTTTCTGAAGAAACCACCGGATCGCTCGCCGTCACCACCGACGCGCAGGCTGCCGCATGCTTCCTCATTCGCGTCGATGACATCGTGCCGCCGGATTCGAGCGAGTTCGAGACCCAGAAACAACGCTACCGAGGTCAGCTTCTTCAAGAACTACAGAGTACTTATCTTGCCGAGTGGCGCCGAGGTGTCCGCCGCGAGGCTGACCCGAACGCTGCAGCGATCCTCGACTCGACCGAAGCGAGCTCGTAGACGGCTGACTCGCTTGGCTGCTGACTTGCCAGGGCGTTAGCTAACTCCAGTTTTCCAGGAGCTTCACCACGGCACGTTCGATCTCGTCAGCGCAGCGGCGGTAGATCTCGAGGCTGCCGCCGATCGGGTCGACGATGCCATCTTCGGCGAGCGTTTGGAATCTCCCGGCGTGTTCAGGATCGACCTGTAGGAGCACCTCGAGGTGGGACGGCCCCAGTGCGTAGACGCGGTCGGCTGCTCCGAGGAGATCAACCGACACCGGCTGTGACCGATGACCGCTCAGGTCGCAGCCGCGTTCGCGCATGATTTCCGTTGCGTTACCGCTTGCGTGTGCGCCGGGCATGGCGAATGTGCCCGCCGAAAGAATCTGGTATCCGACCTCCTCAAGGTCGTCGGCGGACTTCCCGAGCTTTGCCGCCAGGTGCTTGCGAAACAGCGCCGCCGCCATGGGGCTGCGACATGTGTTGCCAGTGCAGACAAAGAGAAACGTTTTACCGCAGATCAATTGGTGCACCATCTCGCGGCTGATAATTCCCTCGCGGAGAATGTGAAAGCGTTCGTCTTCGACCTGAACTACCGTGGACGACTGTTTGAGCTGAACTGTGCCGCCGTCGATGATGAGGTCGACGCCATCACCGAAGTAGGCCTCAGCTTCGTCGGCTGTCAGAGCGGGAGCTTCGCCGGCAGGGTTGGCACTGGGGACGAAGACGGGACGCCCCGTCGCACGGATCAGTTCACGGGCGATCTCGCCGGCCGGCATGCGGATGCCGATCGTCGACTCACTCCCTTGGGCACCTGGAACGACCAGGGTCAGAGGGCCGGGCCAGTAGCGATCGGCGAGGGCGCGCGCTGCCGCTGGGAGTTCGTCGACTAACTGACGCAGCTGTGCGTCGTCCGCGACGTGGTAGCTGAACGGTTTGTCGACGCGCTGTTTGAGGGCTGTGAGCCGGGCGACGGCAGCCTCGTCGTCGGCGACCGCACCGACGCCGTAGACCGTCTCAGTCGGAAACACCACGATCCCCCCCTCGTTGAGGATCGCCGCAGCCTCGTCGAGGATCGCGGCATCGAACCCTTGGGGCGTGACCTGGAGGCGGCGTGTCATGGTGATCCTCAGAGCGTTTCGGGACTCGATCGACAGAGCCCGCATGGGAGTTTCCCAGAATAACACCGCCGCTTTCCAGCTTCAACGCAGGGCGCGGCCGCCATGAGTCCCTGCAGCTTTTGAGCTCTGCAGCCGATCTATCGGAGGCCGGGTAAATCGAGTATTCTCAGGCGTTTTCCACTACACGGAGGCGAACATGTCGTTACTGGTTGTTGGTTCGGTCGCCTACGACTCCATCAAGACTCCGCATGGCGAAGTGTTCGAGGCGCTCGGCGGTTCGGCCGTGTACTGCTCTCTTGCGGCACGATTCTTTGGCCAGGTGCGACTCGTCGGTGTCGTCGGCGGAGACTTTCGGCACACGGACAAGGGATTCTTGACGCAGCGCGGAATCGACCTCGAGGGGCTCGAGGTTGTCGATGAAGGCAAGACGTTTCGCTGGTGTGGGGAATACTCGCCCGACATGAATCGCCGCGAGACGCTGTCCGTCGACCTCAACGTCTTCGAGCACTTTGAGCCGAAGATTCCGGACAGCTTCCGCGACTCCGAGTATGTCTTTCTTGCGAACGGCTCCCCGCAGACGCAGATGAGCGTGCTCGACCAGGTCTCGAACCCGGCTTTCGTCATGGCGGATACGATGGATCTGTGGATCCAGACCCAAAGGCGAGAGCTGCTCGAGCTGCTCTCCAAGATCGACGGCCTTCTTCTCAACGACTCTGAAGCTCTGCTGCTCACCGATGCACCCAATCTCATCGCCGCAGGCAAGGCAATCTTGGAGCTGGGTCCGAAACGAGTCGTGGTGAAGAAGGGGGAGCATGGTTCGCTCTTCTTCAGCCAGGAACGCATCAGCGCCCTGCCCGCGTTTCCCGTTGAGAGGGTCCAAGATCCGACAGGGGCAGGCGATAGCTTTGCTGGCGCTCTCATGGGACACCTTCGTGACGTCGGCAACATCGATGAAGTGTCCTTCCGACGTGCGATGGCTTATGGCACCGTCGCGGCTTCGACGACGGTCGAAGATTTCGGCGTTGACAGTATAGCGACAGTCGAAGAAGGCGAGGTGGCGCAGCGGTTTGAGCGTTTTCGCAGCGATTTGAAGCTGTGACGACCTCCCGGTCTGTGAGCTGACGACGTTGGAGCCGCGGCTGGAGAACGTGGCGCCCGGAGGCGTAGACGGGCAGGAACGGAGTCCGATGCGAGACAGAGGCGGACTCAAAATACTGGGCCGTCGCCAACATCCACGCAAACGCGCACCGAAGCGAAGTGAAGCGAAACTTGAGGGTCGCCGAGACGCCCCCACGTGGTGAGATCCAACCCATGAGAGCTTTCGTAGCCGTCGAGTTTGACCCAGAGATCCGCAGCGTCTACGCCAGCTTTCTGCCGGCGGCCGAGCGGAGTCTGCCACGATTGCGATGGGTTGCACCGGCCAATCTCCACCTGACGCTGCAGTTCTTGGGTGAGGCCGATTCGCAGGTGGTCGCGGATCTTCACGGGCGCGTCGCCGAGTCGCTCCTCGGAGTGAAGCGGTTCGAAATGCGGCTGGGGCGCGCTGTTTTGCTCGGGCATCGTCGTGTCGCTCCGCGCGTGCTCAGTGTCGGACTCGAGACCGGCGAAGAGGAGCTCCGCGTTGTGTGCGACCGTGTCATTAGAGCTGCCGCCGCGATAGGGTTTGAGCCTCCGCGGCGACGCTGGTCACCGCACGTGACGTTAGCGCGAAATCCACGCGGACTGGCGATCGAGAATTGGGAGGAAGTCCTGAATGAGAGCGGTCTTGCCGGATGTGCCCAGACTGTAGAGAATGTAGCGCTTCTTCACAGCACGCTGCGGCCTGGCGTCGCACCGCGCTACGATCGCGTCTGGTGCGTCAAGCTTGAGGCGTCAGAGTGATGGCAGACGCCGCAGGCAACGTCAGGCGCCGCTGCATGTGTTTGGCGCGGCAGAGATTAAGCAGGAGCGAGTTGATCTCCTTCCATGAAGGCTAGCGAAATCCGTCGTCAGTTCCTGAGCTATTTCGAAGAGCGTGGACACGTCGTCGTGCCGTCGAGCTCTGTGGTGCCGCATGGGGATCCGACCCTCTTGTTCACCAACGCCGGCATGAACCAATTCAAGGAAGTCTTCACGGGCAAGGTGAAGTCGAAGTTTCCCCGCGCCACGACGGCGCAGAAGTGCATCCGCGCCGGTGGCAAGCACAACGACCTCGACAACGTCGGGTACACGACGCGCCATCTCACGTTTTTCGAGATGCTTGGCAATTTTTCGTTTGGCGATTACTTCAAGGAAGGGGCGATCGAGTTTGCGTGGGAGCTGGTCGTCGAGCGCCTAGGACTGTCCCCGGATCGACTCTGGGTTACCGTGTTCCATGAGGATGCCGAGTCGCGCAAGATCTGGCGCCGGGTCACGGGATTGCCCGAGGAGCGAGTCGTCGACATGGGGGAGAAAGACAACTACTGGAGTATGGGCGACGTCGGTCCTTGCGGCCCGTGCTCGGAGATCCTCTTCGATCGGGGCGACGCCTTCGGCCCTGCGGACGTCGACAACGGCGAGCGTTTCTTCGAGATTTGGAACCTCGTCTTCATGCAGTTCGATCAAAAGCCGGGTGGCGACAAGGAACCGCTTCCGAGGCCCAGTATCGATACCGGCATGGGGCTTGAACGCGTGGCAATGATCCTACAAGACGTCGACTCCGCCTACGGAATCGATCTCTTCACGGCGCTGATCCAGCGGATCGAGGAGATCACAGGCGTGCCGTACGACGCTGGCCCAGAAGGCGTGCCGCACCGCGTCTTGGCCGATCACATCCGATCTCTCGTCTTCGCGTTGGGGGATGGAGCCCAGCCGTCCAACGAGGGTAGCGGTTACGTTTTGCGACGTATTCTCCGCCGTGCCGCACGTTACGGTCGCAAGATCTACACCGGCGGACCGATCCTTGAGCATCTGGTGGATGTCGTCGTCGACACTATGGGGGAGGATTACCCCGAGATTCGCCAGAATTCTGCACTGATCGCGCGACTTGTCAGCAACGAGGAAGAGCGCTTCGGCGAGACGCTCGATACTGGAATCGAGCTCTTCGAGGAGACCGCGAAACGGCTCGCGAAGGCGGGTAAGAAACGTATCCCTGGGGCCGACCTCTTCAAGCTCTATGACACATTCGGCTTTCCAGTCGACCTGGTCGAGAGGATGGCTGACGAGATTGGCTTCCAGGTTGACCTCGAAGGCTTCGAACAGCGCATGGCCGATCAGCGAGAGCGGTCGCGTGGTTCGACTCAGTTCGCTTCTCAAGTCAACTCACTGGCGGGATGGGGCGACGACCTCCCGGAGACGCGATTCTGCGGCTACGCTTCGATGCAAGGAGAGGGGGAGATCGTTGCAGCGCGGGAAGTCGACTCGACGTGGCAGATTTTGCTGTCAGATTCACCCTTTTATGCCGAGGCGGGTGGACAGGTTGGCGACACAGGGTGGATCGAGTCTGACACGTTTCGACTGCGAGTCATTGACACCCAGAAGGAAGGCGGGCGCATCGTCCACCTGGCGAAATTTGTCAGCGGCGATGCCGGTGACTTGATCCGCGGTGTCCCAGCGCGCGGCGTCGTCGATCGAGATCGCCGCCGCGCCATTCAGAGAAACCATTCGGCGACTCACCTGTTGCACGCCGCACTGCGCCAGGTGGCGGGAGATCATGTGCGCCAAAAGGGATCGTTGGTGGCGGACGAACGCCTGCGATTCGACGTCACACACTTCAACGCTTTCACGCCCGAGGAGCTTGAGAAGGCAGAGGATCTCGTGCGCGAAAAAATCCTCGATGACTTGCCGGTCGAGACGTTCGAAACCGATTACGAAGACGCGGTCAAGCGGGGTGCCATGGCGCTTTTCGGAGAGAAGTATGGCGACGCCGTGCGAGTCGTCCAGATGGGTGATTTTTCGATGGAGCTCTGTGGCGGCACCCACGTGGCCCGGACCGGTGAGATCGGCCCGTTTCTCATCGCCGCAGAGGGGTCGGTGTCGTCGGGGGTTCGGCGCGTCGAGGCGTTGACCGCTGCCACGGCGGAGGCTCTGCACAGATCCAATTCCGAGCGCCTGCGCGACATCGCCGCTGCGCTCAAGGTGCAGCCCGCCGCCGTGCTCGAACGCGTTGAGAAGCTGTTGACGGAGAACCGCGACTTGAAGCAAAAACTCAAGGCGGGAGCCACGGCGGGCGCCCAGGAGAGCGGGGATGTTCGGCGCGAAAGTGTCGGCGACGCGCTCTTCGTCGGCGCGATTCTGCCCGAGGTTGACGGTAAGGGGCTCCGGGATCAGTATGACCGGTTGAAGAAGGAGAGCTCACGCTTGGTCGCTCTCTTGATCGGCACGGCGGGCGGTCGTCTCGGCGTTCTGATGGCCGTGAGCCAGGCGCTGGTCGACGAAGGAGTGGACGCCAGGGAGCTCTTTAAAGCGCCGGGTGGGGTCCTCGGGGCTCGCGGCGGCGGACGCCCGCAGATGGTGCAGGCAGGGGGGCGATTTGAGGAGGCAAAGCTCGCGCCAGCCGTCGACGCGGCGTATCAGGCCGTGCTCCAACGCCTGGGTGGCTGAAAAAGGCTGTCACAACGGGACCGGGCAAGGTCTGTCGTCGTGCCGGTGTCGGCGCACACATCCAACGTGCCATCGGGAACGAACCCCGCTGACTGCGGGTCGTCTCGGGCGTATCCTGGCGCATTGAATTGATTTTGACAGTGGTGGGCGAGCTGCTTAGAATATCGCGTTTCTTCGGCACGGGGTCCCTGACCGCCGTGCTGCGAGTCGCTTGTCTGCGCTGCGGAGACTGGACAGCTGCGACTCTGCGCACAAGTTTGCAGCGCACCTAACCGCAACGAAGGGCGGCATCACTCATGGCAGTACCTAAACGGAAAACCTCCAAGTCCCGCAAGGGCATCCGGCGTTCGCACCTCGCCCTCCAAGCGGTCACTCTCATCAAGTGCTCGCGCTGCGGAGCTGCCAAAGAGAGGCACACCGTTTGTGGCGAGTGTGGCTACTACCGCGGCAAGTCGGTCATCGCTGTCGAGGAAGGTTTCTAGGTCTTGACCTGCACGGTCGCAATCGACGCCATGGGTGGCGACCGTGCCCCTGGGGAGATTGTGAGAGGGGCGGTTGAGGCGGCCCGCAGCGACGCGGACCTCCGTTTGTTGCTGGTAGGTCGGCAGGAGCTGATCCGAGCGGAACTGGACGCGCTCGCGAGTGCCACCGCGGTCTCCGGCCAGCTTGAGATTGTTCACGCGGAGGGGGTCGTGGGCATGGGAGACTCTCCCGTCGAGGCGCTGCGCCGCAACCGTGGCTCGTCGATCGAGGTGATGGCGAAACTGCTCAAAGAGGGAAAAGCCAGCGCGATGCTGAGCGCGGGCAACACGGGCGCCTGCGTCGCCGCTGCCACTCTCATTCTTGGCCTGCTTCCGGGTGTCAAGCGGGCCGGAATTGCCGTCGTTCTGCCGGCAGGAGAGCAGCCCGTCGTCGTCATTGACGCCGGGGCGAATGTCAGTCCGCGGGCGATTCATATGCTGCAGTACGGACTGATGGCCAATCTCTACGCGCTGGACGTTCTCAGAATCGATCGGCCGCGCGTCGGTTTGCTGAACATCGGTGCCGAGAGCGAGAAGGGGCATGCCCTCGTCAAGTCGACGCACGCGCTCTTTGACCAGACCGATCTCCACTATGTGGGCAACGTCGAGGGGGGCGATATCTTCAACGGCGGTTGCCACGTGGTTGTCTGCGACGGGTTTGTCGGCAACGTCGTACTCAAGGTTGCCGAAGGGCTCGCCGAGAGGTTGATGGTGGTCTTCAGCGACTTTGTTCGCGGTTTGCCGCGGAGTGCGCCCGGGCAGCACGCATCCGACGGCAGCTCGTCGACTCGCCTCGAAAGCCTGGCGCGCCGGTTTCACTACTCCGAGTATGGGGGTGCGCCCCTGCTGGGCGTCCATGGCGTCACGATCATCGCCCATGGTAGGTCCGATCACCGGGCCATTGCGAACGCGATTGGATTCGCCACGCGCATGGTGGATACCAATCTGAACCGCAAGATCAGTGCAGCAGTGCGGCAGATCGACGCTGAGTGACGGACGTGTCCGATCGATCCGAACGCCCAAACTCGAGGCTAAGGCAACTTTTCCGTGCGGCACGGGTGCGGCCGCGCGGCGGCAAGTCGCTCTGACTCTTGCGCCAGCCGCGGTTGCGGGGGGAAATCGTCGCCCGTGCGACGACGGCGCCACCGACGCGTCGCGAGCCGGCAGGGTCCCTTCGGGTGCGGGTGCGAGGCGGAATCGCGGGGTTGCAACATCGCCGGATCGACATCGGTGGACTGCGACATCGCCGAATGCGCATCGCCGGATTTTGCGACGGCGCAGCCGATCCGGTACGGCGAAGAGGCCAGATTTCGGCTTGGCACCGTTTCCGCGTGCTGTTAAGTGTTTCTGCAATTGACCTTTGGACCTGTTTTGACTAGTATTCTCCGCGGAATACCCGGGGACCAAGGTCCGCCGATGTTGTTCTGCGTCACCGATGTGGCGTTCCCAGTGAGACCAGGTGGAACGATGGTTGGTCCTGACGCAAAATCCCCACTATGACGATGGCTTCTGCTGAGCGGTGCGATCATGCGCCGCGATCGTCGTCTGGACCTCCACTATCCTGAGGATTTTTGATGTACGACTGCTATATCGCGGGCACCGGTTCCTACGTGCCGGAGAGACGGTTGACGAACGCCGATCTCGAAAAGATCGTCGACACGAGCGATGAGTGGATCCTGCAGCGCACCGGCATCCGCGAGCGGCGGATCGCTGCAGAGGGTGAGTCGACGAGCGATCTGGCAATCCAGGCGGCGCGACAAGCGCTCGCTGCAGCCGAGCGTGAGGCGAGTGAGATTGAAGCTGTCATCCTGTGCACCGTCACGCCAGACACGTATATGCCGGCCGGCGCCGTATATGTGCAGCGCGAACTTGGCTGCGAGCGTGCGGCTGCATTCGATCTGAGCGCGGCTTGTACTGGTTTCGTTTACGGCGTTACGGTCGGGAGCTCGTTGATCCAGACAGGAATGTACCGCAACTTGCTCGTCATCGGAGCGGAGACGCTGTCGAGAGTGATCGACTACGAAGATCGCGGCACGTGCATTCTGTTCGGGGATGGCGCCGGTGCGGTTGTTCTCAGCCGCAGCGGTGAGAAGGATACGACCGTTGCCGCCACCGGACCCGCCGTCATCGATAACTACTTGTGCGCTGATGGCAGCGGGGCAGACCTGATCGAGATTCGCGCCGGCGGATCAGCAGCGCCGGCAACGCATGAGACTGTGGAAGCGCGTCAGCACTTCCTCACAATGAATGGCAAAGAGGTTTTCAAGTTCGCGACTCGTAGCATGATCGAATTGATTGAGACGGCACTCGAGCGCAACAACCTCAAAGTCGATGACATCGCGTGTGTCGTGCCGCACCAGGTAAACCATCGGATCATTGAGGCGGCGCTCAAGAAGATTCCGATCGACGAAAACCGCCTTCACCTCAACCTGGAGAAGTACGGCAACACCTCTGCCGCGAGCATTCCGATCGCGCTCGATGAGGCGGTTGCGGCGGGACGATTGAACCGTGGAGATATCGTCCTTTTGGTGGCGTTCGGAGCTGGTCTCACCTGGGGCTACAACCTGCTGCGGTGGTGACGGGGGGACGAGCTGAAAAGGCCACATTGCATCCGGGAGCAACCGACATGGCAGACCTTTCGCTAAAGGCTTCGGGAAACGCGTTCCTTTTTCCCGGGCAGGGAGCCCAACATCTTGGCATGGCCGTCGACTTGGCCGCGGCCTATCCAGCGGCCCAAAAGGTGTTTGACCGAGCGCGTGAGCGCCGCGGCGTGGACTACCTCGAGATTTGCCGTGACGGCCCCGAGGCGCTCCTCAACTCAACCCGCATCAGCCAGCCGGTGATCTTTCTCCATTCCATGGCAGTACTTGAAGTGCTCCGCGAGCTCGGTGTCGGAGCTGGGCCGTTTTGTACCGACAGCGACGCCTGCGCGACGGCCGGCCTCAGCCTCGGAGAGTATTCTGCGCTCGTCTTCGCGGCAAGCTTGGAGTTCGACGACGCCCTCGAGATCGTCGCCCGTCGCGGCGAGTTCATGCAACAGGCGTGTGACGCTGAGGCTGGCGCCATGGCGTCGGTCTTGGGGCTCGACGCGTCGGCTGTGGAGCGTGTTGTCGCGGGCGCACGTGCGTCAGGGCACCGCGTTGGCATTGCGAACTATAACTCGCCGAAGCAGACGGTGATCTCCGGCACCAAGGAAGCCGTCGCCGCCACGAGCGAATTGCTCAAGGAGGCCGGTGCGCGTCGCGCTGTTCCGCTTCGCGTCGCGGGTGCCTATCATTCCGAGCTGATGGCGCCAGCGACGCAGCAATTGCGACCGCTGCTCACGACGCTGCGCATCTCCCCGCCACGCGTTGCGTTTTACTCGAACGTCACTGGCCGAGCCGTCAGCGATCCGGAGGAAATCCGCGACGGGCTGATCCGCCAAGTCGAGAGCAGCGTTCAGTGGGTTGCGATCGTTCAATCCTTGGTCGGTGAGAGCCGCCCACAGGAGGCACTCGAGCTAGGCCCTGGACGGGTGCTCCAGGGCCTCGTCAAAGGAGTTGCCCCTGAACTGAAAGTTCACTCCGTTGGCAACGCGACCGAGATCCAGGAGCTCTGCGTGGGGACTGAAGCGTGAGTTACATGAGAAAGGCCCTCGCCTTGAGGAAAATGAAGTCGTCCCCAGTGCGACCTGCGGGCTGGCGAACGGAGGAGTGATCGTTTGGAAGCGAAGAGTCTGACCGGACAAAACGCGCTGGTGACTGGTGCCTCCCGCGGCATCGGAGAGGCCGTAGTCAAACGTCTTGCGGCGGAGGGGGCGAATGTCGGCCTTGTCTCTCGCAACGCCTCTGCACTCGAGGAAGTGGCAAACGAACTTTCGACTAACTTCCCTCAGCAGCAGTTTCGCTGCTTTGCGTGTGATGTTGCCAATTTCGCGGCTGTGGGCGAGACCGTGAACGCGTTCCTGAAGGAATTCGATCGCCTCGACGTTCTTGTGAACAACGCCGGGATCACGCGGGATAACTTGATCCTGAGGATGTCCGAGGAGGAGTGGGACGAGGTGCTGGCGATTAATCTCAAGGGCGTCTTCAATTTGAGCAAGGCCGCCGCGCGTCACATGTTGAAGAAGCGCGCTGGACGTGTCATCAATATCACCAGTGTCGTCGGAATGGTTGGAAACCCTGGCCAAGTGAACTACGCCGCCTCCAAAGGGGGAGTGATCGCTTTCACCTACACTCTCGCCAAGGAACTGGCGACAAGGGGGGTCACGGTCAATGCCGTGGCGCCAGGTTTTATCGAGACAGAAATGACGGCTGCGATGGATGAAGGAGTCGTCGAGGCATTTGCGGGTAAGATACCGCTGGGGCGATTCGGGAGTGCGGCTGAGGTCGCGGAGGTCGTCGCGTTTCTCGCCGGTCCTGGTGCGGGTTACGTGACTGGAGAAGTGATCCGGGTGGATGGGGGACTTGGAATCGCTTGAGGTTCTTTTCAGGAGTACGAAGATCGTGTCAGAAGATATTTCCGAACGTGTCGCGTCGATTGTCGCGAGTCAACTTGAAGTCGAGCGCGAGAAGGTCAAGCCGGAGGCAAGTTTCATCAACGATCTCGGCGCCGACTCTCTCGACATCGTGGAGCTCGTCATGGAGCTCGAAGAGGAGTTCGACCTGAGCATTCCCGACGAGGACGCGGAGAAGATCCGCACCGTTGGCGAAGCGACCGACTACATCGTGAAGAACAAGGGGGATGCCTCTTCGTGAGTGCCGACGCGGCACGAAATGGCGCCGCCGGGGACTGAGCGCGCCGGAGATAGTCCCGAGGACTTGATCGGCCGGTCGCGAGATTCTCTCGTCGCCATTTCGTGTTCGCGCTGCCCTTGGACGGACTGAGATGGTCGCCGATCCGACGTTCTCGGTTGATTGTGGTGCTGCTGACGGACGTCAAAATGGCACTTTGGCCGTCGGGAGCGGCCCGGCGAGAGTTCGAACCGGAGGAGTTGGTCCAGTTCTTCGGCGGGAGTGCTTGGGCCCTGTGACAGACAGCGTGTGGAACGGAGGGCTCACGTCTATACTATCTCTGTGTGTGTTCGATGGTCTTATCCTGCGTTTTTCATCGGAATGCTCGTCACGGTGCTCTTGTATGAGGTGCTCTTGTATGAGGTGCTCTTGTATGAGGTGCTCTTGTATGAGGTGCTGTTGAATGAGGCGCCTTGGAATGAGGCGTTTTGGAATGAATGGTGCCTTTGAATGAGCTGCATTTAATGAGACATGCGGGGCATCTGATGAAAGACACGGGCGAAGCCTGTGAAGAAGAGGCATGGCGGTGCAAATGAACCCGAACGCCTGCAAACAAGTGGTGAGCAAGAACGGCAGAGAGTGCGTCCGTAGCGGCTTGAATGTCGCTCATGTCGTGCTTTTCGCTGAGCCGAAGGTGTTTCTTGGCGTCATTTCTTGTGAGCGCTGGAATGGTCAATTCTGTCCGCCAATGCTGGAAGACTAGCGGTTGCGAAGAGAGCGGCACCCATGAGTAAGCGAAGAGTAGCAGTGACCGGAATTGGAGCGGTGACGCCCATCGGCTGTGGCGTTCCCGATCTGTGGGACGGCGTCGTTAATTCTCGAAATGGTGTCGGCCCCATCACGCGTTTCGACCACAGCGAGTTTGCCGTTCATTTCGCCGCCGAGGTCAAAGACTTCGATCCGCTCAAGTACCTCTCCAAGAAAGAGGCGAGGCACATGGACCGGTTTGTCCTGTACGCGGTCGGCGCGGCGGACGAAGCAGTCCACGACTCGGGACTCGATTTGGCGAGCATCGAGAAAGGTCGCACCGGTTGTGTGTGGGCTTCCGGAATCGGTGGGCTCGAAGAGATCGAGTCGACCCACAAAGTCGTCATGGAACGTGGTCCGAAACGGATCAATCCGTTTTTCATTCCTAAGTTGATGCTGAACGCCGCGGCGGGGCAGATCGCGATCCGCTTTGGTATCCAAGGCGTCAACTACGCCGTCGCGTCAGCCTGCGCCTCCGGAGGGCACGCAATTGGTCTGGCGCTGCGTACGATCCAGAATGGCGAAGCGGACGTTGTGATCTGCGGCGGCTCCGAGGCAACGATCACACCTTTGGGCGTTGGTGGATTCTGCGCCCTGCGAGCCCTTTCGGAGCGTAACGATGATCCGCTCACGGCGTCTCGACCCTTCAACATCGATCGCGATGGCTTTGTCGTCGGCGAAGGAGCAGGAGGCCTGGTTCTCGAGGACGCAGAGTTCGCTCAGAAGCGCGGTGCGCGAATCTACGCTGAGCTCGTGGGCGTCGGAATGACTGACGACGGACATCACATCTCAGCACCCTTGCCGGATGGAGCTCAGGCGGTGGAGGCGATGCGCGCGGCGATTCGTGACGCTGAGATTACCCCTGACGCCGTCAATTATGTCAACGCCCATGGGACGTCCACGCCGCTCAACGACGTCATGGAAACTCGAGCTCTGCACACGACCTTCGGCGACCACGCGCGGAAGCTCGCGGTGAGCTCAACGAAGTCCCAGTTGGGACATCTCCTCGGTGCTTCTGGAGCGGTCGAGGCTGTCGTTACGGTGCTTGCGATTCAACACCAGGTCGCGCCTCCGACCATCAACTCCATCCATCCTGACCCCGAATGTGATCTTGACTATGTGCCAAATGAGCCGCGAGATGCCAGGATTGAGTATGCCATCTGCAACTCCTTCGGTTTTGGTGGACATAACGTCACGACACTGTTCGGCCGTTGGGAAGGAGCCCAGTGAACCACCGTCCATGCGTCTTCATCGCTGACAAATTCAGCGAAGATGCCCTCAAGCTGCTGCAGCAGTGCGAGTCGATTGAAACGATCTACGAGCCGGGGTTGCCTGAGAGCGACAAGAAAGCGCTGCTTCAGAAGTCTCAAGCGGTCATCATCCGCAGCGCGACCAAGATCACAGCGCAGCTCCTTGAGGGCAACGATACACTCGAGTTGATCGTCCGCGCTGGTGTTGGCGTCGATAACATCGACGTAGAAGCGGCAACGCGCAAAGGCATCGTTGTTCAAAACGTTCCTGAGGGAAACACCCGCTCCGCCGCGGAGCACGCGATCGCTCTACTGATGGCACTGGCGCGCAACGTCGCGCCGGCGAATCAGTCGATCAAAGAGCACCTGTGGGAACGCAGCAAGTTCCTCGGAGTGGAGGTGCGTGGCAAGACGCTCGGGGTCGTCGGGCTCGGGAAAATTGGGCGACACGTCGTCGACATGGCGTTCGGCCTCGGCTTTCGCGTGCAGATCTACGACCCTTTCGTCTCCCCGCAGCTGGCCGAGCAGCTGAACGTTACGCTTGTCAAAGATCTCGAGACGCTCGTCGCGAACGTCGATATTTTGACCATTCACGTTCCGCTCAGTCCGCAGACGCGCGGCTTGATTGGTGACGAAGTTTTATCACGCGCTAGGAAGGGACTGCTCCTGATCAACTGCGCGCGCGGCGGCATCGTTGATGAGGATGCGCTCTACCGTGCCCTGGAGTCAGGACGGGTCGGCGGCGCGGCGCTTGACGTGTTCGCCGAAGAGCCTCCGTCCTCGTGGGCGTTGGCGACTCATCCGAACGTCGTCGCAACTCCTCACCTCGGCGCCTCGACTCGGGAGGCGCAGCAAAACGTCGCCATGACGGCGGCGGAGCAGGTGATCGATTTCCTACGCGAGAGACGGCTCCACAGTCCCGTCAACGCCATTCAGCTCGACCCAGATCTCACCAAAGATGTCGAACCGTATCGTCAGCTGGCACTCAAGATGGGACGTCTGCACGCTCAGCTGCTCGAAGGGCAGCCGGAGAGAGTGATCGTCAAGTTCTTCGGGCAGTTCTTCACCGATCGGATTCAGAGCTACCTGACGGGGAGCGTGCTGGAAGGTTTTATCGGCCGCCACTCCGCTCAGCCCGTCAATTTCATCAATGTCCGCGCGCTCGCGAAGGAGCAAGGGCTCGTGGTCGAAGAGCGCTCCGAAGGCAGCAGTCGCTATTTCGTGAACATGATTCGCGTCGAAGTCGCCGACAGTGGGGGAGCGCGTGAGCTCGGGGGCACGATTCGCGGCCGCAGCGGCGTCCGCCTTGTGACCCTCGACGAGTATCAATTCGACGCCGTACTCGAAGGCGAGATGATTCTTGCGGCGAACGAGGATCGCCCGGGGATGATCGCCGTGGTCGGACAGCAGTTAGCGGCGGCGGCGGTCAACGTCAGCTACATGAGTCTGGGCCGCGACAAGAGCGGCGGGCGGGCGCTCGCCGTCCTCAACGTCGACACGGAGGTCACACCAGCCGTCGTGGAAGCGCTCGCTGAGCAGCCTGGGATCATCTGGGCGAAGGCGGTGAGCGTCGGTTAACGACAGCCCGTTAAAAAAGTCATTCGGCTGAGAAACCCCGCCCAGCGCTATCGTAGATCCCACGAAGGGCCGTTACTGGGCTGTTCGTGGGATTCGTGTCGGTTGACGATCCGCCGTGCGTACGAAGCGAAATAGCTCTTCGGATACAGTCTGATCAAGCGACGCAAGACGGGCAAAGCGCGGGGCACCTCGTGCCGTTTTTCTACCAGGATATAGGCCGCCTTGTAGAGGACGTGGCCATGCGAGTACCCGCGCGGAAGCCACTCCGAGGCCCGCAGGAACTCATAGGCAGCGGCATCGTAGTATCCGAGCTGTTGATAGATATGAGCGACCCGCAGCCGGAGGCGTACGTCAGATGGACGATCTTTCAGCACGTCGAGCGTTCTGTAGAGAAGCTGCCACCACTCCTTCATGGTCGCCGGTGGCTCAATCACTTCCGGCTCGGCGCTCGGAAAGAAGAGGCGATTGAGCAGCAGGTCCCAATAGTGGATCGCAAGGAAGACGAGTACCGGAACGTAGAAGAGAATTGCCACAGAGAAAACGAAGAAAGCGCGACCATACTCGTCGATGGTCAACTGGTTGTGCTCCGACGAAGCTCCCGAAGTGGCGAGAGATGTGGCGACGAAAACGACGAACAGAGTCACCAAATGGAACCACTTGGCACTTCGAAGACGCTCGCTGTACAGGTAGATACACGAAAGCATCAAACCTACGAACGAGTAGATGACAGCCACGGCGTAGAAGCTCAAAGCAATCATGAACGTGATTGTAACCCCGGCAGCGACAAAAGTAGCGGTCAAAAAAGTTTTCGATGCCCAAGGCTGAGACACTGGATCTGCGGGACGGAGGTGTCTCAAGGGCGTGCGAAACCGCGAATACTCGCCTATTTGAACGAATTTGAAACGGGCGAGACGCGACGCGGAGCAGCGGCCGTAGAGGTGACAAATTTTGGCGTTTGACGGTTTTTCTGTTTCGTCTTAGTCTTCGATGGCTTTCGCGTGATTGGCCGTCAGGCCAGCGCTGAAGGCTGAACGTTGGTGGGCGGCCGAGCAGGAACATCCTCTTGGCCGTAGAAAATAGCGAACGCGTGACGCGTTGGAGAGTCTAACGCCCCCAACCCACGTTCCACAGGCCCGTTCCTACCCGTCAGGAACGGGCCTTTTTTTTGTTCACGACGCGACGCTCTCACGTCGAGTTGAGGAGTGATGGGGCGCCTTCTGCACTCGGCGTGCCGAGTATTCGGACCAATTTGCCAGCTGCTCGTCAGTGGGCTACACTTCTCAGCCACGGTTAGGCGTGCGCCGCGGCACTTTGTTTGGAAGCACGCGCTTGCAGATCTGTTGCTTGACGCTCAGGACACATGAATATCGCATGTCTCACCATCACGGCGGGCGCTGACGAAGGAAAGACAATCCTTCTGAAGAACCTGAGCGTGTTCGAGGCGGGTAGGTCGCAGGGTAATCACATCTACCTTAAGGACAAGTCCGTCGCGTTTAGCCACTTTCGTGTCTATCGCAGTGGTGAGCAGTACAGCATCTACGATCTGGGGACGAAGAGCGGTACGCAAGTCAACGGCGATTCTGTCGACAAGGTGGACCTGCAAGACGGCGACACGATCCAAGCGGGCGACGTGGCGATCAGCTTCGAGCTCGTCGACGAAGAGACTCCTGGGCGCTTGGCTTCGTCAGCTCCGGATTCCAACGAGACCGATGCGCAGGCGTTTAACGGTGGCGTGCTGACGAAGACCCGAGCCTCCCAGCCGGCGCTGGTGGTCATCGACGGCGACGATCAGGGCAAGCGCTTTTCTCTCAAAGGGAAGGAGCACTTCAAGATCGGCCGCAGCGTCACGTCGGATCTTCGATTGTGTGACGGCAAGGTCTCGCGTGACCACTGCGTCATCGAAGCCGTCCGCGACCAACACATCATTACGGACCTCGAGAGTGCCAACGGGACCGTAGTCAACGGCGACCGCATCAAGAAGACCGTCCTCAAGGAAGGCGACTTCATCCGCCTCGGCTACACGATGCTGAAATACGACAGGGTCTGAGCCCGCCCTTCGTTGAGCCTCGAGTCAGGAGCGTATCTGCTCGGTCGCGGAGGAACGGTGAGACTGCTCCACGCGAGCTAAGCTCGTGGGTGGAACCGTCGATGCGCTTTCTTGAGGTCCGCGCGGTCTAAGTGCGTGTAGATCTCCGTCGTCTCGACGCGAACATGACCGAGGATTTCCTGCACGATACGCAAATCCGCGCCGCCTTGGATCAGATGCGTCGCCAGTGAATGCCGCAGCGTGTGCGGTGTTACGTCGCGCTGAATGCCGGCGAGCCGCGCGTTTTTCTGGACCAGCGCCCGAACGACTTCACGACCGAGCGCACGACCGCTCCGCGACAGAAAAAGTGTTTCGCTGGGGTGGTGCCGCGTGAGCTTCGGCCGCTCTTCGAAGAGATATTCTTCTACGGTGCGGAGGGCGCGCTTGCTGACCGGCACGATGCGTTCCCTTGACCCCTTGCCCAGGCATCGAATTACGCCGAGGCGAAAGTGAATGCTATCGACTTCCAGCGACGTCAGCTCGCCGACACGAAGCCCGGAGGCATAGAGGAGTTCCAGTAGCGCCCGGTCGCGGCGGGGATAACGAGAGGGGAACTGCTCGGTCGCCTCGATCAGGCGGTCGACTTCATCGACACTGAGCACGCTCGGCAGATGGAACCCGAGCCGTGGTGCGTCTAGGTGGCGTGCCGGGGTGTCTTCGATCGCACCGTGCGCCAGCAAATAGCGAAAGAACGTCTTCAGAGCCGAAACTGAGCGGCGGATGGAAAGGACATGTTGTCCTCTCTCCCGTTCGCCGACGATGAATTGGAACAGGTGCGGCTCCCCTATGAGATCTGGCGAGACGCAAAGGTGCGCAGGCAGCGACGCCGCGAAAGCTTCGCAATCGCGACGGTAGGCCGCGCAGGTGTTGTCGGAAAGACCGCGTTCGACCTCCAGGCAGAAGAGGAACTCCTCGATCCACTCGTGGAGCGCTCGTGGAGTTGATTTGGCTGTGCGGGTCGCCATCGCTGCTTCCCGTTCCCTCTCTTGCGATTCTTATGGAGCCCAGCGTCGATGGGGCTATAATTTAGGGCAAAGTGTGCGTCGCGAAAGTCTTTTTTTCGAGCCGCAAGCGCAGAGGTGCCGCCACTCTTGGCCCTGCGCGAACCTCCTCGGCTCCTCCGCCACGATTCTGACGATACTTAAAGAGGTGACGTTTCAGGAATGTCCAACCTACTCCGCGGCTTGAGCCGTGCCGCCCTGAAAGTCTTTGGGTCCCATAACGATCGTGTCGTCAAGAAACTGTGGCCACTTGTCGTCGAAGTGGGGACGCGAGAGGAAGAGATCAAACAGCTTTCGGATGAGCGCCTGGCTGCCAAGACGGAGGAGTTTCGCGACCGCTTGGCGAACGGTGAGTCACTGGACGACGTCATGACCGAGGCGTTCGCCGTCGTGCGTGAGGCGTCGCGGCGCAACTTGAAAACCGGCTCTGGGGTCGCGATGCGCCACTTTGACGTTCAGGTGCTTGGCGGAGTCGTGCTGCACCAGGGCAAGATCGCGGAGATGATGACTGGCGAAGGTAAGACGCTTGTCGCCACTCTTCCGGCGTATTTGAACGCCCTCTCGGGACAGGGAGTCCATGTCATCACCGTCAACGACTATTTGGCGCGGCGCGACGCCGAGTGGATGCAGCCCGTCTTTGGAGCGCTCGGGCTCACCGTGGGTGCGATTCAGTCGGAGATGGACAACGCTGAGCGCCGGCAGCAGTACGAATGCGACATCACTTACGGCACCAACAACGAGTTCGGCTTCGACTACTTGCGCGACAACATGAAGGTGGACGCGCGCGACCAAGTCCAAAGGCAGCGCAACTATGCCATCGTCGATGAGGTGGATAGTATTCTGATCGACGAAGCCCGCACACCGCTGATCATTTCCGGTCCCGCTTCTGATTCGTCGGACAAGTTCTACGTCGCCAATCGTGTCGGCAAGCGCCTCACGCGCGGCCAAGACTTCGACGTCAAGGAGAAGGAACGGCAGATCGTCATGACCGAAGCTGGTATCGACAAGGCCGAGAAGCTTGTCGGTGTGTCGAGCTTCTACGTCGGTAAACACATGGAGTGGCCGCATATGATCGAGCAGGCGCTCCGTGCTCACTACCTTTTCCAGCGCGATGTGGATTACGTCGTGCGAGAGGGTGAGGTCGTGATCGTCGATGAGTTCACGGGGCGCCTCATGGAAGGCCGAACGTGGAGCGACGGTCTCCACCAAGCCGTGGAGGCGAAAGAAGGGCTGAAGATCCGCCGTGAGAACCAAACGCTCGCGACGATCACGCTGCAGAATTTCTTCAAGCTCTACTCAAAGCTCTCGGGCATGACCGGGACGGCTATGACGGAAGCAGTCGAGTTCGACCGGATCTACAAGCTGGAGGTGGTCGCTATTCCGCCCAATCGCGAGGTGCAGCGAATGGATCTCCCCGACATCGTGTACCGAACTGCGCGCGAGAAGTATCACGCCATGGTCGAGGAGATTGCGCGGATTCATCACGAAGGACGTCCTATTCTCGTTGGTACAACGTCAATCGAGAAGTCTGAGCTCCTCAGCGGCATGCTGAAGCGCCGTGGCGTCAAGCATGAGGTCTTGAATGCCAAGCAGCACGAGCGTGAAGCAGAGATTGTCACCAGCGCGGGTCAACCTGGTCGGGTAACGATCTCGACGAACATGGCTGGACGTGGAACGGACATCGTTCTCGGCGAAGGCGTCAAGGAGAAGGGCGGCTTGCACGTGCTCGGTACCGAGCGCCACGAGGCGCGTCGCATCGATAATCAGTTGCGCGGTCGCTGTGCCCGCCAGGGCGATCCCGGATCATCGCAGTTCTTCCTCTGTCTTGAAGATGATCTCATGCGGCGTTTTGCTTCGGACCGTGTCGGCGAGATCCTCAAGAAGCTCGGCATGAAGGAAGGCGAAGAGATCTCGCATCCATGGGTGACGAAGTCGATCGCACGAGCGCAGAAGAAGGTCGAGAACTACCATTTCGAGATCCGCCGCAACTTGCTTGAATACGACGAAGTGCTCAACGAGCAGCGGCATCTGGTGTACACACAGCGACAGCGTGCACTTGAGGACGGTCAACTTTCCGACGTCATCCTCACCATGTTCGAGAAGGTCGCCACCGCTCAGGTCAGCTTTTACCTCGGGCTGCCGGTCCCAGAGCCGAACCGCACGCCAACCGCAGAGGACGGCGAGGACGAGGTTCTCGTGCATCCTTTCGACGAATTGAAAAAGTGGTTGGCAGGCGCCTATGGGCTGGCTGCTTCGGACGAGGAACTCGGGCTTAGCCATAGCGCGCCGCCGAGCGAGCAGGTCGACGAGGTCACCGAGAGAGTCATCGATCTCTACAAGCGAACGTATACGGCGAAGCGCGGGCAGGTCGGACCGGAAGTGATGCATCGCATCGAGCGCTACATTCTTCTCATGAAGTTCGATGAGAAGTGGCGTGACCACCTTCACGCGCTGTCGCAATTGCGCGATGCGATTGGGCTGCGAGGAATCGGCCAGATCGATCCAAAGTTAGCGTATAAGCAAGAAGGCTACTCCATGTTTTCGCAGATGATTGAGAATCTGCGCAACGAAGTGACGCAGTTGGTGCTACGCGTGGAGGTGCGCCCGGAGGACGAAAGCGAGATGAAGTCCGGGCTCGATCGTGCCGAGTATCGACACGACGACGCTCAGCTCGCGGCGACCGCCGAGCAGTCGGCGCAGGCACAGGCTGGTCAGAAACAAGGGCCAAGAAAGCCTATAGTCAACAAGCAGCCGAAAGTCGGCCGCAACGACGAGTGTCCTTGTGGCAGCGGTAGGAAGTACAAGCGCTGCTGCGGGGTGGCAGGGGGATAGCGGGGGCAAGTGAAGACGAGGCTGAGACCGTGACGTCTTCCGCCGCTGAAACCTCGTCGGGAGCATCGACTCGCCGCCGATCTAGGTTCCTCGTCGCTAGATGTGCGCTCGACTGCGTGTACTTGCTGCTGTCGCCGTTCGCGGTAGCTGGCTTCCTACTGATTTCTCGCTTCTTCACGCGCCGAAAGTATCGCGGCAACTGGTTGCACAAGTTCGGCTTCGTCCCGCGGCGTCGCGGCACGCGACCTGAAATGTGGATTCATGCCGTGTCGGTCGGCGAGGTCGGTGTGGCCGCTCAGCTGGTCGGAGTCCTCGAAGACGCTTTCCCCCAGTGGGACTTTTGTGTTTCGGTTTCGACGACGACGGGTTTCGAGATCGCCCGTCGACGGCTCGACCCACGGCGGGTGTTCTACGCGCCGATCGACTTCGGTCCATGTCTGTCGCTTGCGTTTCGACGTCGCCGACCGGCTCTGATCCTTCTCGTCGAGCTCGAGCTGTGGCCAGGTTTCTTGCTCACTGCAGCCGCCCATGGAGTGTTTGTTGGCGTTGTGAACGGTCGCCTATCGGAGCGCTCTGCGCGCCGTTACTTGCAGGTTGGCCCTTTGGCGCGCGGGTTGTTCGCTCTGCCGACAGCGATTTCGGTGCAGTCGGATGAGTATCGTGAACGCTTTCTTCGCTTGGGCGTCGACCCGGGGCGCATCGAGACCCTCGGCAACCTGAAGCACGACGTTGAGCCGTCTCCCAGCGCCGCTGACGGCGAGCCGCTGCGCGCCAGTCTCGGTTGGAATCGAGGCCAACAGCTCGTGATCGTCGCGGGCTGCACGCACCCTGGCGAGGAAACCGCGTTGGCGCGGCTCTACGAGCAGTGGCGGGCCGATCTGCCGGGTGTGCGGCTGGTTTTGGCACCACGACATGTTGAGAGACTGCAAGTTGCCAACGAGGTTGAGAACTGGGGTCTGGCGACTTCGGCCGTACGCTACAGCAACATTGTTGAGGCGCTTCAGCGCGGCTCTGTGGAGGCGGTTGGCACGGGGGTGTTGGTCGTCGACGTGCTCGGAGTGCTCGACATTTTCTACTACCTCGCCGATGTCGTCATTATCGGAGGCACCTTCGTGCCGCATGGTGGTCACAACATGCTCGAGGCTGCCCGGATTGGCCGCCCGGTTGTCCTGGGTCCATCCACAGGCAATTTCGCCGCAGAACGAGACTGCCTCGCCGCGGCGGACGCGGTGATTCAGGTGCCTGACCTCGATCACCTTGATGGTGCGATCCGCCGTCTGTTGAGCGCTCCGGCGGAGCGAGAAGCGCTCGGTCAACGCGCTCTCGAAACGTGCCGAAAGCTCCGCGGATCTACGAGCCGACACATTGAATGGCTACGCGGCCAGATGCAGCTTTTTTTCGGAACAGCGGGTTGATAGAATCCCGCTTTCAATTCGCCGCGGGAAGTTCTTCGAGTCGAACCAACCCGCATTTCTCACAACTTGTTGCGACGCTGTAAGTCGCGCTTTCGGCTTCCGGTTTCGTTGGCCTGCCAGGCGCGGCGATTCGATGGTTGTTCGAACGCTCTTCCTACCCTGTGTGACGCCACTTACCGTGACTCGCCAAGGAGTTGTGAAAATGCGGCTGACACTAGTGCTCCGCGGGTGATCCTTCATTCGTTTGAGGAAAGAGACATGGCTGAACGTTCCTTGTTCACATCCGAAGCGGTCACGATGGGGCATCCCGACAAGGTTGCGGACCAAATCTCCGACGCGATTCTTGACGCTCTCTTGGCGGAGGATCCGAACTCTAGAGTGGCGTGCGAAACGCTCGTGACAACCGGGCTCGTTTTCGTCTCCGGTGAAATCACGACGAACTCGTACGTTGACATCCCGGTCGTGGTCCGTGAGACCGTACGGGAGATCGGGTACACCGATGCTGACATGGGTTTTGACTACGAGAATTGCGCCGTCGTCAACAGCATCCAGCAGCAGTCAGAGGATATTTCGATCGGCGTTACGGAAGGGCAAGGTCTGCATGCCGAGATGGGCGCCGGCGACCAGGGTATGATGTTTGGCTACGCTTGCAATGAGACACCCGAGCTGATGCCGCTCCCAGTGACGCTTGCACGCAACTTGGTGAACGAACTCGCAAGGGCCAGAGAATCCGGAGAGCTTCACTTTCTGCGACCTGACGGCAAATCGCAGGTGACGGTCGAATACGAAGGGGACAAGCCCTCCCGCGTTGATGCCGTCGTCATTTCGACTCAACACACCCCTGAAGTTGAGCACAAGACGATTCACGACCAGATTCTCGAGAAGATCATCAAGCGTCACATACCGAGTGAGCTTTTGGACGCTGACACCCGCTACCACATCAATCCGACCGGTCGTTTCGTCATCGGTGGGCCGCATGGCGACACAGGGTTGACCGGCCGCAAAATCATCGCCGACACCTACGGTGGGCGTGGACGGCACGGTGGTGGGGCGTTCTCAGGCAAGGATCCGAGCAAAGTGGATCGCAGTGCAACCTACATGGCGCGCTACATCGCTAAGAACATCGTTGCCGCGGGTCTTGCTGAGCGCTGCGAGGTTCAGCTCTCCTACGCCATCGGCGTCCCCGATCCGATCTCCGTGCGAGTCGACACTGAAGGAACCGGGGCTGTCGATGAGGCCCTCATCTCCCAGCTGGTCCGCGACCACTTTGCGCTCAAGCCGAAAGGAATCATCGAAACGTTGAATCTACGCCGACCCGTCTACAAGGAAACGGCGCGATACGGCCACTTCGGCCGCAATCATGCGGACTACACTTGGGAGCAAACTGACAAGGCTTCGGACCTGCGCAAGCAAGCTGGGCTGTAATTTCGCGTTTCGCCAGTTCGCGTCGAGCGCTACCCCGTGCAGCGCTTCTTGGGTCGATCCCGGTCGAGTCGCGTCGACGGCGGCCGTGTTCCTGCTGTTTTCCTGACTTGTCTGTGTCCTTGCGGGCTTGGCGCGACTCTTTTTCGCGCCAAGCCCGCAAGGATACGCCACAATAAAAGTCATTCGGCGGACTCGAAGCACCTTTTCAACAGGCTGCTAACTCGAGGCTAAGCTAAGCGCTAGTCGTCGCAGCTGAAAAACTCGCAGCCGAGCGGTGATGGGCCTGGCGTTGGGTCAAGCGTGCAACCGGAGCGGTCGAACGAGAACGGCGGCGGCGGCTCCGAACCCCCTTCGACGAATAAGAATGTCAGGAGAAAGATGCCGTCGGAGATGTCGAGGGCGTTGTCGTCGTTGACGTCTCCGGCATCCAGACACTGCGGCGTCTCCGTGCCTTGAAAGAGGAAGTTGAGCAAGAAAATCGGATCGGAGAGGTCTAACGTCTCGTCGTCATTGATAAACGAGCGTACGAAAGGCCGCTGCACCGCTGGCGGAACCTTATGCATCGAGACGTCGTCGGCCTGAGTTGTCTGTGAGTTGCCGACGACGATGACCTCGTCCAAACGCGCGGCGTAGTAGATAGGGCTCGTGAGCAGCAAGGAGTACACTCCCGGTGGAATGTTGTTGAACGTGTACTCGCCGCTGCCGTTGGTCGTTACCGCGAGATTGTCTGGCGACGTCTTGACGGAAACACCGCTGAGAGCTTGGCCGGTCTTGGCGTCAACTACACGCCCCCGCAGAGTGCCGGTTGAAAAGTAGATCTTGCCGTGATCGAGCGTCGGCTGGACGCTGCGATCGCCGAAAATCATGCGCGTCGTGAGGATGCCTGGGACATTGATCTCGTCCATGAAGAGCTCTTGCCATTGCCGTTCATCATCGGCGAAGTCCTTGACGTTGAAGTTGTATCGAATCAGCGTCTGATTCTCCGGGGCGTCAGGATTCGGCGAGAGTTGCTGCGAGTCGAACGGGAAGTTGAAGTCGAACAGAACGGCGAGAGTGGCGCGGTTGAAGATTGGGTCTAGGTCGTCTTTGATCTCGAAACTGAAGAGTTCAATGAGCCCGGACCGGCCGAGCTCGAAGTCGAGCGCAGTGCCAGCGTAGGTGGCGTCGTTGAGCGTGAGCGCTCGTTTGTCGTACGTGAAAGCGATCTGAAACCCGTCCAGTGGATCGGAGTGCTGCGCCGAAGCGAAAATCGGCAAGTTGGGAGTCGCGCCTGCGATCGCTTGTCGCTTTTCAAGGCGCACGGTGTTGCCGGTGCCGCTGACGATGAACTCGCCGTCGACGAGCTCTGGGACAAGGCTTGTACCCAGGTGGCTCAGACGGTTGAACTTGGCCGGGTTGCCAATGCCATCGACCAACGCGAGCGGATAGACCCCGCCCTCCGCACCGGAATTAACGTCGAAAGTGAGGCGCGCGATGATGTTCGTCGCGCTCGCCGCCGGCGGGTCAAGTTCGACGACGCCCGCACCATCGGAGAGGTCGAAGATCACGCCCATGCTTCCCAGCCCACCTTGATTGTCGAGCGTCGAGCCGACGAAGTCTGGGTCGAGGGCCGACGCGTCGGTTCCAGCGGTGGAGACTCGCGTCAACGTCAGAACGTCCGCTGGGTACGTAAACGCTACCGAGTAGCCGTGAAGGGTCACGTCATGGGACGCCGTGATGATCACGTGGATGCCTCGCTGGCCGGCGTCTCCTTCCGCGGTTCCCATACGAATCGTGCCCTGTGCCGCGAGTGGCGCGGTGGCCGCCAACAGCAGGAGAGCGCAGAGCCAACGTGACGGGGTCTTTCGTGTAGTTCTCGTGTTCATGAGTAACATCGCTTTGCTCTCCCTCTAACTGGCACAGCCAAGATTGTCACGAAACGTGGGGTCGCTGCCCTCGGCGTTGTAAGGCGCTGGCGGTGCCGGACCCTGCCTGAACAGGTGGAAGAGAAGATAAATAGGGTCAGAGACGTCGAGGATTCCATCGTCGTTGACGTCGGCAGCGTCGAGGCATGTGATCGTGAGTGCCCCGTCCTTGAACAGATAGTTCGCGACGCGAACCGCATCATTTAAGTCGATGGAGCCATCTCGGTCTGCGTCGCCTCGACGGAACGCATTCGTGAACGGGTGCATGAGGACCTGGAAAATCGCGTTCGAATCGCGTCCACCGATGACCAATGTGTTGTCAACAATTTCAAAGCCGCTGAAAAAGTCGTTCGTGTTGAATTGATCGCCAAGACTCGAAAGCGAGAACGAGAACGTGGTTGCTACACAACCGCCTTGGGCGTCGGCGTCCGGAAAGAGTTCACGCACCTCGCCGTCGTCGAAACCCGCAAGGAGCGTGGCCTGGTTGTGGTCGTAGGTCACTCCGAGCTCGAGCGTCTCTTCAAGCGGCAGGGGAGGGAGTGTCCCTTTGGGAAAACAAGTGTCAAGTAGTTGGCCGGAACCGCTGAACGTCATGATCTCCCGCGATTCCATCTCAATGCAGATGAATTTCTGTTCTGCGGCGATGTAGGTCAATCCTCCGACCCGAGACGGAGAACCTGGAATCTCTAGGGTCAGAGTCGTCAGCACGTTGCCATCGGGCTCGATCAGGGAGACCTGCGGCGTCGACTGGCGACCGACGGCGATCACGTCTTCCAGCGTCACGAACGGCGGGTCGACCTGAAATGTCGGCACGTCGATCGATTCGACGTAGGTGATCGCGCCTGGGTCAGTGAATGGACTTGGGATCTCTCCCAACAATTCGAGATCGCTGTTGTAACGGAAGATCCGACCGTCGCCGAGAACACCGGGATCGTCGGTGATGAGGAGTTCGCCTGTGACCGGGTTGCGAGTGATGTCGTACGGCTTGACCCCGCCAAAGCTTGTCCAAGCGATGAGACCTCCGGTTCCGACAGTAGCCGTGCACGGCAGGCTGGAGGCGCTAGATTCCGCGACCCCAACAGTGTAGGATGCCGGCCCCTCCTGCGGAGTTGTGTCGACAAAAGAAGTCGTCGTCCCCGAGACCGTCGCGATCGGAGCTCCGTCACGCGCAACTGTGAGGCTCTGAGAGTAGTTGCCGCCAGCGCCGGAACCATGATTCGTCCATGTGAGGACGATATTGTTCGCCGCGGTCAGCGTGCATGCGAGCTGCGACGGCGGCGCGATCGACGGGATCGAATGCTCGATCTCGATCAATTGACCGTCACCGTTGATCACGACGGCCCTGGTTTGGGCGCCGGCTTGATACATCTCGAAGCCGTACGAAACGATGCCAGGCACCTCCAGGAGAGGCACGACGAATCCCGTCACCTCACCGGCCATGGTCAGCTGCAAGAGAGAGGTCGGACCACTACGGAAGATGTCACCGTGGGCTGCGTATAGCCGATGCCCGGCCCCAGTTTCGAAGATCGCGACGCCTTCGCCTCTCAGCACCGCATTGCCCCCGGGGAGGGCCAGCGACTCGACAGCGCTGCCAGAAAGATTGAACCGGACGATCTCGTCACGGTTGGTCTCGAGACTCCAAAGGTGATTGTTTGTCGGGTCGAACGTCAAACCGCGGAATCGATTGGCGTCGGAGTCCGGCGGCACGAGGTTGAAGCTGCCGACTTCGGTGCCGGCGGTCGTGACTTCTCGCACCGCCCACACAGCGCCATCCTGCGCCAGAACGAACAACGCCCCGCTCGGGCGAGACGCGATTCCCCACGTGAGCACGAGATTGGGGATCGATCCGACCCCGTGTGGGTTGTCGATCGTCGTCTGCACGCTTTGGAGCGACAGATCGACACGATGGAGTTTGCCGTCGTTACGGGTTGCCACCCATAGTGAACTGTCGCTGAAGGCCAAGTCGGTGGGTGTCTTCGATTGGAGCACGTCCGAGACGCGCTGCACGTCGCCGTTATCCGCCGAGACCGACGTGAAGGCACTGACCAACACGAACAGCAAACTCCCAACGACACGCCCGCGTCGATGTTGGATGCGATTCGGCCGGAAAATCATTTCTTCTCCTCGCGGGGATTCCCGCTGCTCCCACAACAACCGCCAGACCCCAATGTTTGTATAGAGCGTCTCGCTAGCAGGCGAAACACCCAGACGAAGCTCCGAAGGGTGACGCAAGCGCCTCCCTCTCAAAAGCCAAACAGCGATAAGGCAATCAGAATGACGAAAGAATCAAAGGCCAGCCGTCGACACGCGGTGAGCGTGCCCTGCGGCCGAACCGAACATGATCGCGTCTTGCTGTCAGCTCGTCGAGTCTGTAACGACTCGTCGAGGCCCGGCGAATCGGCGTCGCTCTACACTGACGCGGTTCTCGGTGTCTAACGTAAGGCGCTGATGGAACTCAACTTGGGGCAGGACCCAAGGGCGGCCAGTCGGCCGCCTTCAACCCACGACGATTATACCTGGCGCGATGAACCCGGCCAAACGGAAACTAGCACAGCGACAAGGCCGGAGTCCCCGCGCGCCGGTGTCCGCCGGCTCTCGTTCGCGGTGTCGGACGGCGATCGCCGCCTCGGGGCTCGACAACCGGTTCCCGAACCTCTATAGCACAGGCAGGTTTTCGTCGCCGTTGGGGCGGCCAGTTGCCGCCCCCAACGGTCGGGTGCCATCGAACGAAACGAGGGCGAACAACTGACAACGCGAACAGAGGGGAGCATTCGCCGTATGGATGGATCTGAAGTTCGGGTGAAGGACTTGGCATCGCACATCGGGGAGGAGGTCGTGGTGCGCGGGTGGCTCACCAAGCGGCGCTCGAAGGGTAAGATCCACTTCCTCGTGGTTCGTGATGGCAGTGGATCCGTACAAGCCGTCATGGGCGTGAGTGACGCCCCGCCCGAGGTGTTCGAACGCTGCAGCACTCTGCCTTTCGAGACGTCTTTGGCGCTGCGAGGCGTCGTCCGCGAGGACGCTCGGGCTCCTGGAGGAGTCGAGCTGACGGCACATGATGTTGAGGTTGTCCACCAACCTGAAAGCGAGTACCCGATTGCCAACCAGGCTCACGGGGTCGACTTCTTGCTGTCACATCGTCACCTCTGGCTGCGGTCCCGCAAGGTTCAAGCCACTATGAGGGTTCGTGACGCCGCCATCACCGCAATCCGCAGTTTCTTTCACGCTCGAGGTTTTCTCTGTGTCGATGCACCCATTTTCACGCCCAACGCCTGCGAAGGCACGACGACACTTTTCCGAGTCAACTACTTCGACGACGAATGTTTCTTGACCCAGAGTGGGCAGCTCTACATGGAAGCGGCTGCACTCGCTTACGGCAAAGTCTACTGTTTTGGGCCGACGTTTCGCGCTGAGAAGTCGAAGACGCGCCGCCATCTCACTGAGTTCTGGATGGTCGAGCCAGAGGTGGCGTTCGCTGACCTGGACGATATCATGCAACTCGCGGAGGACTTCGTCGTCGCCATCGTCTCGCACGTTCTGAGTCACTGCCAGGAGGAGCTGGCGACGCTCAATCGTGATGTGGAAGCGTTGAAGTGCGTCAAGGGGCCATTTCCTCGCCTGACTTATGATGAAGCCGTCGAGGTCGTTCGCGGTCAGGGGGTTGAACATGCCGACGAAGACGACTTTGGTGCACCAGCGGAGACTGCATTGTCGGCGAAGTTTGATCGCCCGGTCCTCGTCCATCGCTATCCGGCCGCGGTGAAGGCTTTTTACATGAAACGTGATCCCGAGAATCTGTCGCGCGCATTGTGCGTCGACATGCTGGCCCCCGAGGGCGTCGGTGAAATCATCGGCGGTGGGCAGCGGGAGGACGATCTCGACGTGCTGGAAGCTCGCCTCGACGAACACGAGGTGGCGCGCGAGCCTCTGCAGTGGTTTCTCGATCTGCGGCGCTATGGCTCTGTCCCGCACGCCGGTTTCGGTCTTGGACTCGAGAGGACGGTCGCCTGGCTTTGCGGCACCGACCACGTCCGCGAGTGCATTCCGTTCCCGCGCACTCTCTACCGAACCCACCCGTGAACTGCCGCGTTGCCGTCGGTGTTGGCGCGTCGCCACAGCCGGCCGAGTCCGTGCATCCCGGTGATTCCTACCCCAACGCCTGCAAAAAAATGACGGCAAGAAACGCCTTCGGCTCGGTGAATAGCACGCCATTAGCGACGTTCGAACCGCGTCCGCAATGCTCATGTACAGTGAAGTACGCTCCGCGTGCCGCCACGTCTCAAACGCCGCTACTGACGCACTCTTCTCCGTTCTTACTCGCCATTTTTTTGCAGGCGTTGGGGTCCTACTCTCGAGTTGGTCCGTTTCACCCTGGCCTGACCGGACGGATTTCATGTCTGCAGACAAAAAGAGCGACGCCGTAGGCGCTCCAAACAGCGCTGAAGTGGGCCACGTAGGCGTTTTGGGTGGCTCATTTAACCCCATACATTATGGTCACTTGGACGTCGCGCGTGCGGTCTCGGCAGCGCGTCGCCTGGACCGCGTGCTCTTTCTACCGGCGCGCCAGCCGCCGCACAAAACCGGCGAACTGGCGCCGGCCGCGCACCGGCTACGAATGGTTGAGCTCGCGTGCGAGGAGGAGCCGAGGTTCGTTGCTGACGACCTGGAGCTGCAGCGTCCGGGCCCGAGTTACACCGTGGACACCCTCGCCGAATTGCGTCGTCGCCTGGGTGACGCGACGCTGTATTTCATCATCGGTGCCGACCTGTTCGCCGAGTTCTCCAAGTGGCGCCAGCCGCAGCGGATTCTTTCCCTAGCGCGGTTGATCGTCGTCAACCGCCCGGGCGCAGAGATCTCGTGGAGGGCCGACGATTTTCCCCAATTTTCTCGCGCCGACTTGTTGCGAATCGAGCGTGATCACGTAAGAATGCCCCCTTCGATTCTGAGTTCAACCGACGTGCGTGCGGCTGTCAGAGCCGGTCGACCGCTCGCGGATTTGGTGCCCGCAAAAGTTGCGCGCTATATCCTAGAGAATCGACTGTATCAGTGACCACGTTTTCGCCTGCTCAGTGTTTGCCGATAGCGCGACAAGGGTTTACACAGCAACGACTTATACGGTCGCTTCACGTCTAGGAGGTGGAGACTCATTGCAACGGCTGCGCCCGTTGTTGAGGTGGCTTCTCGAGGCGGGTGGCGCGGCTGGTCCATGAGATATGGTGGTCATTGGAGTGGAGTGCGCCAAGAATTAGCCTCGTTCAAGGGACGAGCGGAGCGGCTTGGACTATCCCCGAGACACGTTCGATCGCGAACGTGATGGCTTTAGGGTGGAAGAGAGTATGCCGACGGTTGTCGGAGTTCCCAGAGAGATTAAGCAGGACGAAGACCGGGTTGCGGTCGCGCCCTCCGGCGCGCACGCGTTGATCGAGCGTGGCCATCGCGTGGTCGTCGAGGCTGGCGCTGGCCTCGGCAGCGGCGTGCCTGACGATGAGTACATCTCGGCCGGTGCCGAAGTCGTCTCCTCGGCCGCGGAGGTGTATTCGACAGGCGATATCATTGTCAAAGTCAAGGAGCCTCAGCCGACGGAGTACCCGCTCGTGCGGGCCGGGCAGATTCTGTTCACGTACTTCCACTTCGCCTCGTCGCGTGCCCTCACCGACGCTATGCTGACAAGTGGCGCGACGTGCGTGGCCTACGAGACGATCCGGGACGCGCGTGGCCGATTGCCACTTCTGACCCCGATGAGCGAGGTAGCCGGTCGGATGGCCGTCCTCGAGGGCGCCAAGTATCTGGAACGTCCGTTCGGCGGCCGCGGCGTGCTGGTTTCCGGCGTGCCAGGCGTCGAGCCCGCCAAGATCGTGATTCTAGGCGGCGGTGTTGTCGGGCAGAACGCCGCGCTGATTGCCGCCGGGCTTGGGGCGCAAGTGACGATTTTCGACGTCAACCTCGACCGCCTCCGATACCTCGACGATACCTTGCCGGCGAACGTGACGACGCTTTTCTCCAACCCGTTCTTGATTCGTAAGAAAGTGCGCCAAGCCGATATCGTGCTTGGTGCGGTTCTCGTCGCCGGTGCGCGGGCGCCGCTTCTCGTGACGCGAGCCGACGTTCGGGCGATGAAGGACGGCTCGGTGATCATAGATGTCGCCGTCGATCAGGGAGGCTGCATCGAGACGTGTCGACCGACGACGCACACCGAACCCACCTACGTCGACGAAGGAGTCGTGCACTACTGTGTTTCGAACATGCCAGGCGCGGTGGCGAGGACCTCGACGTTCGCGCTGACGAACGCTACTCTGCCGTATCTTTTGATGTTAGCTGACGGCGGGATTCGCGGTTTTGTCGATATGGGTGACGATGTCGCCCAAGGCGTCAACGTACACGCCGGCAGAATCTTCCATGCGGGAGTCGCTTCCGCGTTCGAACTCGAGGCCAACAAAGTGTCTCAACTTGCTGTGTGAAATGGACATAAAGGCAGGCCCACAACTTCAATTGATCTACGAGCCGATTCGGCGCGAGCTCGGAGCGCTCGACGATTTTCTGAGTCGCGAGTTTGCTCACGACGATGACATTCTCGATGACATCTTGCAGCACGTCGCTCGATTTCGCGGCAAGCAATTGCGTCCGGCCCTAGTGTTTCTCTGCGGTCGGCTCAACGGCGACGAGTGCAGTCGGGACCACATCCGCATCGGCGCAGTGATCGAGTTGATTCACACCGCGACTTTGGTTCACGACGATGTACTGGATGCTGCGCTCATTCGCAGAAACCTCGAGACCGTGCATCGACGATGGGGTGAACGGGCCGCGATTCTGATCGGTGATTTTATTTACTCGCGCGCGTTTCATCTATCGACCCACGTCGACGGGATGGCGACGCTGCTCTCGAAGACCACCCAGACCATTTGTGCCGGCGAACTGCTGCAGCTGCAAAGTCGTTTTCAGCCGGAGATGGACGAGACGCACTATTTCGAAATCATCCATCAAAAGACCGCGATTCTCTACGCCGTAGCGTGTCGCGTTGGCGCGACGCTGGCCGGTTTCGGCGCGCCCGATTGCGATCGACTGCACCGCTTTGGAAACGCCCTCGGCATGGCGTTCCAGATCGTCGATGACTGCCTTGACTATTCCGGCACTGAAGTCGTCGCCGGTAAGAGCCTCGGGAGCGATCTACGCCAGAACAAGGTGACTTTACCGCTGATCTATTTGTTGGAAAACGTTTCAAGTCGTGAGGCAGCGAGTCTTCGCGATGAGCTGGCTCGACCGCTGTCGACTGAAGTCGAGGCTCGTATCCAAACGATGGTGTTCGAGCACGGCATCATCGATCAATGCTTGGATCGCGCGGAGGCGTTTGTCCGCAGCGCGAAGGAGGAACTCAAAGAGATCGTCGGGCGTCCGCTCCGAACTCCGCCGACCGGCGGCGGAGGCGCTGGCGACGTGCGTGAGTCTCTGGAGCTTCTTGGCGACTATGTATTGCGGCGTAGGCGTTAGCCATGGGGGCTACAGGCCATCGGTGCTCAGAAATGGCCTCGCGCTCGCCGATGCCGCGACGCATTCACACCTCTCCGCGGCTGAATCAATGAGCCAAGAGTCGAAATCGCCGCGGGAGTCTGCGGCCGGCGCTGAGCTTTCGCACGTCGATCCTGACGGGGCCGCCCGCATGGTCGATGTCGGGGACAAGAAGCCGACGTCGCGGCGCGCTAGGGCGCGGTGCGTCGTGCGCATGCTGTCTGCGACCCGCGACTTGATTGCGAGCGACAGCCACCCGAAGGGCAGTGTTCTCGGAGTCGCTCGTATCGCCGGCATACAAGCCGCGAAACGCACCGCAGACCTCATTCCTCTTTGCCATCCGTTGCCGCTCGACCACGTCCAGATCGAGTTCAGTTGGCTTGCCGATGAAGGCGAGGGCAACCAGGACGCGCGACTACAGATCGAGGCGGAAACCTCGGTCGTGGCGCGTACCGGAGTCGAAATGGAAGCTTTCACCGCGGCGACTGTGGCCGCTCTAACCGTCTACGATATGGTGAAAGCGGTCGACCGCGGCGCGTCCATCGAGCACGCGCATGTGGTCGAAAAGAGCGGGGGGCGTAGCGGAATCTGGCGGCGTGACGCGGGGAGTCGTACGGATCGAGTCGATGGGAAGAGTCGATGAACGCGCCCAAGGCAAATGAGATCGACGGACAGGCAATCGCTGAGCGAATCCTCGGCGAGGTGCGTCTCGGGGTCGCTAAGCTTCGACGCGACGGGCTGGTCCCGAATTTAGTGGCCGTCCAGGTCGGCGGTAGCGCCGGGTCCGAAGTGTACATCCGAAAGCAGAAGGAGCGTTTCGCTGAACTGGGCATTCAGCTGACGCATCTGTCACTCGATCAGACGACGACGGTCGACGCTCTCTTTAGCCACATAGATGCTCTCAACGCCAACCCGACGGTGACGGGAATCCTACTCACGATGCCGCTTCCCGACGAGATCCCGGCGGCTCCCGTTCAGGAGAGGATCGACGCCACCAAGGACGTCGAGGGTGTCAATCCGACGAATTTGGGGCGGTTGATCTACGATCGACATGCGACAGGGCCGTGTACCGCTCTTGCGGTTCTCGAGGCGATTGACTCGACCGGGGTCGACGTTGAAGGCAAACACGTCGTCGTAGTCGGCCACAGCGACATCGTCGGCAAGCCGGTTGGGCTTTGCTTGCTCCAGGAGATGGCGACGTTGACGACGTGTCACATCGCGACGCGCGGCCTCGAGGAGCATACGCGAAATGCTGATATCCTTGTGGTTGCCGTCGGTAAACCGGGATTGATCACCGGTGATATGGTCCGTGACGGCGTCATCGTGATCGACGTTGGCATCAATCGTGTTCCGGGCAGGCGAGGCGTTGTCGGGGACGTGGACTATGACTCGGTCTCGCCAAAGGCTAGCTGGATTACGCCAGTGCCGGGTGGGGTGGGACCGATCACTGTCGCGATGTTGGCTCGAAACACATTCGTGTGTGCAAATCATCTGCTGCAGTCGCAGTAGCTTTGATGCTCGCCCGATGGATCACACCGGGCTGGAATCGCAGCGCCAGTGAGAGGGCGCTCACTTGAGAGAATGATCCGAGTGCCTGCAGAAGAGCTCTGGGAAAGAGAGTTCCAGCCGGTTTGCGGCTTGCATCTTGCCTGCGGTTTTTTGCAGAGGCTCGGGGGATGAGAGGAGAGAGGCATGCCCAAGATTCGAATCTTACCGCCGGAGATCATCAATCGCGTCGCGGCGGGAGAAGTGATCGAGCGACCGGCGAGTGTCGTGAAAGAACTCGTCGAGAACAGCCTGGACGCGGATGCCACTGAGGTCACGATCCTCCTTGAGGACGGAGGAAAGAAGCTGATCAGTGTGCGCGACAATGGCTGCGGCATCGCACCCGGTGAGCTGGAGCTGGCTTTCCACGGACATGCCACGAGTAAACTGCGAGACGAAGAGCTTAGCGCCAACGAGCTTGGGTTTTCGTCGCTTGGGTTTCGAGGTGAGGCGCTCGCCAGCGTCGCTGCCGTCAGTATGGCGGAGATCGTGTCGCAGCCGCCTGCCGCGGAACACCCGTATCGATATCGGCCGGGGATGGACGCTCCCGAGCCGCACGCTGGAGCCCCGGGGAGCTGCGTTGAGGTGCGCGACCTGTTCTACAACGTTCCGGCGCGACGCAAGTTTTTGCGCGCCGCCGCGACTGAGGTGTCGCACTGTATTCAACAGGTCACGCGTATCGCCCTCGGCGCGCCCGGAGTCAGGTTCAGGCTCGTGCATGGCGGCCGCGAAGTTTTGGACGTGGCGGCAACCGACGACTTGGGCGAGCGCGTACGTCAACTCGTCTCGCGCAAGGTGAGCGAAGCTTTGATCGAAATCCGAGCCGGCGACGATCCCAAATTTCCGTCTGTCGTCGGGTTTGTCGCGGCACCAAGTACGCGGCGCCGCGACGCCAAGGAGCAGCATTTCTTCGCCAACGGTCGCTGGATTCGGGACCGAACGTTGTCGCATGCGCTGCGGAGCGCCTACCAAGGATTCCTCATTCCGGGTTATCAACCGATTGCTTACCTTTTTCTTGAGTTTCCGCGAGGAGAGATCGACGTCAACGTGCACCCGACGAAGACGGAGGTGCGTTTTCGCGACTCATCGTCGATCTACCGGCTTGTCCACCATGCCGTTCGCCGGGCGCTGGAGAATCTCGGCGAAACGACCTCCGAGTCGGAAGAAACTTCAACCGATGCAGATCCGGCACCGACGATGGGAGATCTCTTCGCTGAAATCACCGGCCGCGAGTTTCGCTGGGAGCAACAGCAGAAGCAGCCGGACGAAGTGCTCGACCAGGCGTCGGCAGACGGAGCGGTGGCTTCGTTCGAGCTGCCGCCGGTCGCAGTGGAAGGTGGAGAGAGCGACGGCGGTGCGAGAGGGCGGCAGACCGGCGCCGAGGCGGCTCCCGCGCCCCAAACTCCGACCGCTGGTGGGGCTCCGTCAGCACTGCCCGACAGCGTCGCGGCGACAAACACCAGCGTGGGGAGTCGCGGCCCGGCGGCCGAGGCGGCCGACTCCTCGCGTCTCAGCGGTCTCCCGGGGGCGGGCGCACGGGTGATCCAGGTCTTCGACACCTACATCATCGTCGAGGTGGCCGGTCAGCTGATGATCATCGATCAACACGCTCTGCATGAGAAAATCCTCTTTGAATCGGTGTATCAACGTCTTGTCGACGGTGTCGTCGAGAGTCAGCGTCTGCTGGTGCCTGAAGTTGTGACGATCTCAACGGAGCTGATGCCACTCGTGGACGAAGTGGCGACGCTTCTGGCACGTTTCGGTTTTGAGATGGAGGCGTTCGGACCGGAATCGGTTGCCGTGCACGCGCTCCCGAGTATTTTCGATCGCGAGGCGGGAGCCACTGACCTCGGCGAGATGATCAGCGCGATTTTGCTCGATTTTCAAGCCGGCGCAGTGAAAACAGCGACGAGTCGGGAGGCCCGCGAGCGGGACATGCCCAGTAGCGTCGAGGGTCCCCTGCGGCGAATCGCTGCAACGATCGCGTGTAAGCGAGCCGTCAAAGGTGGTACAACTTTGGAGGCCGAGGACATCCGGAGTCTCCTGCAGCGCGGTGAGTGCGCTTCGGATCTCCGACACTGTCCTCATGGTCGACCGACGGCTGTCGTTTTCAGTCAACGGGAGATCGAAAGGCTGTTTGATCGGAAGTGACGCGAACGTACGGACCGGCGGGCGGACGGGAGCGCGCGGCGCCGCGTAGATCTTTCCAGCGGCGTACAGCCAAGTCATAGGCATCTTTCTTCAGCTCTACGTTACCAACTGTGAAAGACACGACCACGTCCGAATCCACCTTCGTACACTTCGACCCGGCGCCTGGGTTCCACTTGGCGTTGTGCTCAAGTCGAAAGATAAAAACCGTCGTGATGCAGGTCACTTTTCTCGGCAATCTGACCTCTGAGACGGTCACGTCAATGGCTCTCTTACCGATGGTGCTGCGGCGCGGAACTCGTGCGCACCCCGATTTGCAGAGCATGAATAGATTTCTCGAAGGGCTGTATGGCACGTCCTTGGGATCGTCGGTCTACAAAATCGGCGATTGGCACCTCGTGCAGGCACGGATGGAGTGCGTCAACGACCTCTTCCTGCCGGAGTCCGCTTCGGTGCTGCGTCAAGCTGTCGAGTTCGTTCGTCAGTCTGTGAGCGATCCGTTTCTCGTCGATGGCGACTTTCCCAAGGCCTGCGTCGAGCATGAAAAGGCCAATCTGCATCGCCACATCAGTGGGCTACTTGACTCAAAATCGGCGTATGCCGAACAGCGTATGCTCGAGACGATGTTTGCGGGCGATCCGTTTTGTCTTTACGAGCACGGCCGCATCGACGACTTGAAACAGATCACTGCTCAGTCGCTGCGGCAATTCCATAAGGATTGGTTGAGCCACTACCCGATTTCCGTGTACGTCGTGGGTGACCTTGAGATTGAACCCACGAAGGATCTCATCACGCGTGAGTTTTGTGAGTTCCTGGACCGTCCGCTCGAGCTTGCTGTCAACGAACGACCGGCGTCGCTCGGGCCTGTCGACGAGCCCAAGTCTGCCGTTGAGACCATGGACGTGCAGCAAGCAAAGCTCGTCATGGGCTACCGCCACCAGGTTTCTTACACGGACGACCTCTACGAGACGCTCCTCGTCATGAACGGCATTCTCGGCGGCTATAGCCACTCGAAACTGTTCCAGAATGTCCGCGAAAAGGCGAACCTCTGTTACTCCGTGCGTTCGAGCGTCGAACGAACAAAACGATTCCTGACCATCTCGAGCGGCATAGCTCCTGAGAACGTCGATGAAGCCACGGTCATCATTCGCCAGCAAGTGGAGGCGATGCAGAGAGGTGAGATTTCCGATGACGAGATTGCATCGACTGTGGCGACGATCCTCAATCAGAACGAAATGCTGGAGGATAACCCCAGCGCCCTAGCACAGACCGATTTTGTCTGGGGCCTGCATGGGCGTCCGCTCGACCTTGAGCGGTTCCGCGAGCGCGTTCGCGGGGTGACCCGGGACCACATCGTTGAAGTGTCGCAGCAGCTCGATTTGGACACAAGCTATCTCTTGACGCGCGGCTAGGTTCTGCCTTGCGCCGCTCGCGAGGCCCGTGGGGTCGACGCGTTAGGTATGAACGTTGAGTATGCCGTGTAGATTTCCACAAGTGCTAGAAGAACAGGACAAGCGGTTCATGTCGAAGGAAGACTCGAGGACGAGCCCACGCGAGCGTCAGCGACGCTGGAGTACGACTCTTAAGGAAGAAGTCTTCTGCGAGGTGCTGCCGTCTGGGTTGCGCGTTATGGTGTGTCCCAAGCCGGGCTTTAGGAAACGCTACGCGAGCTACTCGACGTACTATGGCTCGGTCGACAACGACTTCGTCGTTGAAGGCGGGGAACGCGTGCAAGTTCCGGATGGCATCGCGCATTATCTCGAGCACGTGCTCTTTGAGACCGAAGCCGGCAATGTCTCAGATCTCTTCGCACGCAACGGCGCGTACAGTAATGCGTCGACGTCCTTCACGACGACGACGTATCTATTCGCGTCAACGCACGAGTTCTACGACAACCTCAAGCTTCTGATCGACTTCGTCGAGCATCCTGTATTCGCCCCAGACAAGGTCGAGAAGGAGCGGGGCATCATCGAGCAAGAGATCAAGGGCTATGATGATAGCCCTGGGTGGGTGAGCTACATGGGGGTGTTAGAGGAGTTGTTTGTACGGCACCCGCTGCGCATCGACATCGCCGGCACGCCGGAGAGCATTGCCGAGATCACACCGGAGCTTCTCCACCGGTGTCACGATGCGTTTTACCATCCGAAGAATATGATCCTGTTCGTCGTCGGCGACGTGGATCCAGGCGAGCTCTTTCGATTTGTGGCGGAGCACTCCGATTCCGGCGAACGTTCGACTTCTGGACGGCGGCGAGCTGTTGTGGAGCGGCGTTTCCCACCGGAGAGCCAGGGCGTGGCGCGGCACCACCAGCGGCGATCGATGGCCGTGGCCGTGCCGAAGCTTCTCCTCGGCTTCAAGGAGCTGGACGTCCCCGTTAGCGGCAAGGCGTTCGTCGAGCACGAGCTCGCCTCGGAGCTGGCCCTCGAACTGTTGTTCGGACGCGGCAGCGACCTCTACCGCGACCTCTACGAGAGGGAGCTGATCACCGATGATTTCGGGTCTTCCTACAACCTTGGTGCTGGCGTCGGTTATTCGATGATCGGCGGGGACACGCCTGCTCCCGAGCGTCTCGAGGAGGCGGTCGTTCAATCGATCGTCGCTTGTCGGGAGCGTGGCGTTGAAGAGGACGAGTTCGAGCGCGAGAAACGTCGCTTCACGGGTCACTTTATCAGCGCGTTCAACTCCCTCGAGTACATCGCTAACCACTTCACTTTCTATGAGTTCCACGATTTTGATCTTTTTGAGGTCGTGGATCTGTTGGGCGGGATCCGGCAGGAGGTCGTCGCCGATCGTGTCGAGCAATTGCTCGACCCAGAGAACTACTCGGCGTTCGTTATCACACCGGAGGAGGGGGCGGCCTCGACGCAGTGAGAACGCGGGTACCGCGAGCCACGGGCGCGATGGCTTTTTTTGTGGGAATTCCCCGGAGAACTTGTCGGCGGCGCTGGGGCGACTTATGATAACGCCTGCAGCCGGTCGTGGGCGGATGCCACGATGCTGCGCGGCGCCTGTCCAGACGCTGTTGATTCGGCCGAAGTCATTGCGGTCAAAGATTTTCCGGTACACGACGCCGGGCCCTACGTGACCTGATCGAGTCGGGGTGGCTATGTCGAGACGAGACGATTCCTCTCCCATGCGCGATTCTCCGCTGCCTGAGGCTGACGGTCGATCGGCCGCGGGAGATTCGGTAGTGGGGGATTCGGTTGGGGGCTCGAAAGTGGGGCACTCGGTAGACCCTGGCGCTGCCGAGGGCCGCGATGCGGCAGCCCACCTCGAGCAATTCCTTCGCCGGGGGCGCCGTCGGTTGACGCTTGCTTGCTTTGGGCACCATCTCGTCACCTATGCGATTCTTGCCGCGTCAGTGAGCGCGCTTTTGATCGTCGTCGACCGACTCCTCTATCCGGGCGTTTTCCGCCTCGAGATCGTATCGGCAATCGCTGGTCTGAGTCTCGTGGCCGCCATGGTGCGAGCCCTTTTCCTTCGGCGTCCTCGACTGTTCGACACTGCCGTCGAGACGGATCGCCGACTGGCGATGAAGGAACGCGTCGCCAGTGCGTACTTCGCTGAGCATCCCGAAGTCGCCGCGGCGCACGTACGGTCTGCGGCAGACTCGACTCGCCGCGGCCAGAGCGAGTGGGCCGGCCTCGTCGTCGCTGACGCCGGGCGATCGTTGTTGGACGCTGACGTCCGCCAGGTGTTCCCTCTCACCCCAAGACGCCGTGCTTTGTGGATCGTAGTACCCGTCTTCGCTGCCGTGGCGCTGACATTCCTGCCGATTCTTGATCCTTTTGGACTCTCTTCGACGGCCGAAGGCGCTTCGCACGAAGAGGAGATGGCGAAGGCCATCGACGAGGAAAAAGACAAACTCAAAAAAGAGCTCGATCGCCTCGAGGCAAAGGCCGCCGAGAACACCTCGAAGGAAACACAGGAGCTGTTGAAGCGACTGAGCAAGTATGACCCTGAGGCAAAAAAGCCAAACCGGCAGCAGCCAGGTTCCCAGGAGCAAAAGGGCGACGGCGCGGCCAAGAGGAGCGACGCGCAGAAGAAGGGGCTCCTCGAAATCGCGCGCCGCGAAGAGATTCTCAAGCAGGGTCTCGCCGCCAACCGTTTCGACCAGTTCGACAAGATGCGCAAGAAGCTCGAGGGTTTGTCGCTCAAATCGCTGGTCGCTACGAAGGCGCTGCAAGCCGCGCTCAAACAGGGCGACTTCGCGAAGGCAAAGACAGAGCTCGACAAACTGACCAAGGAGTTGCAGCAGCTCGCGAAGAAAGATCCGAAGCAGCTCACCGAAAAGGAGAAGCAGCGGATCAAGCAGCTGCAGAAGGAGCTCGCACGGCTGTCGCGACAGTCGGGGGCGTTTGCCAACAGCCTCAGCGGGATGGAGTCGCTGAGCATGAGCAGCGCTGACATGGCCAAGATGCTTTCGAACATGCAGGGGATGGATCAGGACTTGAACTCCCTCGCCCAACTTTCCCAGGACCTGGCGGCGCTGCGACAGGCGATGGAGCTCATCAAGCAGACCAAGGCGCAGATGGGACAGCTGCATCGCTGTGCGAACTGCGGTAAGAAACTGGCGCAGGGTCAGAAACCCGGCGGCACATGACAGGGCGGCAAAGGCAAGCCTGGCGGCACGTGAAGCGGCCAGGCCCAGGGCTCCGGTCGGAGCGCAGCAAACGGATTGAAGTTGTCATTGGGACAGTCACAGAGAACCGGACCCAAGTCCGGCAGTGGGCCGGGCCGTGCGAACGGCGCCGGGCCTGGCGTGGCGCCGCATGACACCACAATGAAGCGCGAGAAGATCAAGGCGAAGCAGCTCAATCCTCGCGGCATGATTGTTGGCAAGTTCGATGTCGATGGACCACTCATGCGTGGTGAAGCGACCTTCGAAGGCAAGGTCAATGTCAGCCAGGCAATTCAGGAACTCGCCGAGGAAGTCGAGACGGAACCGCTCCCGATCGAGCGGAAGGCGCATGTCCAGAGATACCTCGACCGATTGCTGAACGGTGATCAGGAAGACGAGTGATTCGACCGCGCGGCGTCGTTGGACCGCGCGAGCACGCACATTTCAGTGTCCCGTTGTCACTCGGGACTGCGGCGTGAACGCCCGCACGCGGCAGAGCGGCGCAGCGCTACCTCCCATTCTCTGAAGGTCTTTTGCTCGTGTTGAATTTGGTGCGAGGCATCGTCGTCGTCACGTTCATCGCCAGCGGTGTCGCTTGGTGGATGGCGAATGCTTCGAGTGTTGAGGGTGCCATCGAGGCGCCGACGACCATCGGCGCGCGCGGTCAGCGCCCGGGACGATTCATCAAACCACGCGCTATTGCGGTTGCCAAAGATGGAAGCTTCTACGCGGTCGACCGCAGCGGGCGCATCCAGCACCTGGCCGACGACGGTAGTGTCTTGAACGTCTGGACGCTGCCGGAGTTCAAGTATGGCCAACCTGTCGGCATGACCGTTGAGGCGAATGGAAACCTTCTCGTCAACGACAGCCACTACAGCCGCATCCTCCGCTATGATCCTCAAGGCCGCGAGATCCTCGCGCGCTGGGGTTCAAACGGGCTCGGACCGGGTCAGCTGACGTTCGGGCGCGACGTCGTCGTCGATGCACAGGGGATGGTTTATGCTGGCGACTTCGGTGGTCTCAACGACCGCATCCTCAAGTTCACATCGAGCGGCGAGTTCATCAAATCGTGGGGGAAGATGGGAGGGGCGCCCGGTCAGTTCCAGCGACCACAGGGCATGGCGATCGAGGTGCGGGAGGGCACTGAGTATCTCCTCGTCGCCGACTGCGCGAATCACCGCGTTCAGCGGTTCAGTCTTGACGGTCGCTACGTTAGCTCCCTGGGACGACTTGGCCAGGGGCCTGGCGAGTTTCGCTATCCGATCGCGGTTGCTGTCGACCACAAGGGCGCGATTTTGGTCTGCGAGTGGGGGAATCATCGCATTCAGAAGTTCTCCGCCGACGAAGAGTTCCTTGGTTTTTGGGGAGGACCTGGCAGTGCGCCGGGGCGGCTCTCGACTCCGTGGGATATCGAAGTCGGGCCTGACGGACGAGTTTATGTCGCTGATTACGGCAACCATCGCGTGCAGATTTTCGACTGGGAGACGGCGGCGGTGCAGCGCGAGCCGCCCGCATCGGACGTCGTTGCAGCGGATGGTGTGGCAAGCGGTCCGGAGTCGCAGGGGACGCCTCAACCTGCCGAGACGAGGCAGGCGAGCGACATTCTCAGTGGGAGAGGGTTGAGGCGATGACCGAGTTCTCGTTGGCGTTTGGTTCGCCGTGGTTTCTGCTCCTGCTGCTGCTCGTGCCCCTGATTTTTCTCTTTTCGCGGCGGAGTCTCGCGGGCTTGCCTGCCGTACGACGAGCGGTGGTCCTCGGTTTGCGCTGTGTGGTCGTGATTCTACTGGTCCTGGCGCTCGCAGAAGCGCGGTTTTTTCGCACGAACGACGACCTCGCCGTGATCTTCGTCGCCGACTTGTCGGAGAGTGTGCCTGCTGAACAGCGGGACGCTGAGCGCCGGTTCATCAATGGCAAGGCGAACGACGGGCGCCGACCCGACGATCGCGTCGGCGTCCTCGCGTTTGGCCGCGTACCCGGCATCGAGCTGACTCCAAGGCCGCTCGAGCTCGATTTGACGAGTTTCTCGACCCTGATCGAGCCAGAGGCTACCAATATCGGCGCCGCTATCCGATTGGCCACCGCAGCGTTTCCGGAGCGCCACGCCAAGCGCATCGTGCTGCTTTCGGACGGCAATCAGAATAGTGGGTCGGTGGTGGAGGAGGTCCACAACGCTCGTGCTCAAGGTGTGACCATCGACGTTGTGCCGGTCACCTATGAGTATCCCGCGGAAATCTCGGTCGAAAAGCTTATCGTCGACCCTGAACAGAATGTTGGTGAGCCTTTCGACATCCGCGTCGTCGTCGATTCGACCATAGAGACTGAGGTGCAGCTGCAGCTTTACGAAAATGGGCAGCTCGTCTCGGGTGCCAACCAGCCTCTCAAGGCAGGTAAGAACGTCTTCGATTTTTCCGGTCGTCGCATCGGAAGCGTAGGCCAAAACTACTACGAGGCGCGCGTTGAGCCGCTGCGATCTACGGACGACTACATCTTCGAGAACAACGTTGCGTACGGGTTCACGCGTGTGCAGGGCACGCCTGCCGTGCTCTTCTGTGCCGACGACGAGGAAGGCGACCAAGCTTTGCTGGATGCGTTGCGAGCTGAAGAGATCTCCGTGGACATCGCCACACCAGAGACGCTCCCGACATCGATCGAGCGATACTTCGGTTACGACGCCATTGTGCTCTCTGATATTCCAGCCGACCGTTTGAGCGTCGACACGATGAAGATGTTCGAGTCTCTCGTCAAGACGATCGGGGTCGGCTTCGTCATGATCGGCGGTGAGAGCAGTTTCGGCGCTGGCGGCTATCGGGCGACGCCGATCGAACGGTTGTTACCCGTTGAAATGGACATCAAGAACAAGAAGGTCATGCCCAACGGCGCCATCGCGTTCGTCGTCCACTCGTGTGAGCTGGCCCGCGGCAACTACTGGGCGGTTCAGGTCCTTCAGCAAGGTATCAAGATTCTATCGCCGCGTGACTATTGCGGTGTTCTTTACTACGGCAATGCGGGGGACCAGTGGCTCTTCCCGATGTCGCCTGTCAGCAAGCGACAGCAGATGCTCGGGCTTCTGCAGAATTTTAGTCCCGGCGACATGATGTCGTTTCAGAACATCATGCGGATGGCGTTCACCGGGCTACAGTCAACGCCAGCATCGATCAAGCACCTAATCGTCTTGTCCGACGGCGATCCGACGCCTCCCCCGAACTCGCTCCTCTCCAACATGGTCAACGCGGGGATCACAGTGTCGACCATATGCTATGGGGCACACGGCACGATCCCGGCGGCGATGAAGAACATGGCGGCGATCGGAGGTGGAAACTACTACTTCTTACAGTCACCGGACGATTTGCCGGAGATTTTTATCCGTGAGACAACGACGGTGACGAAGTCTCTGATCTCAGAAGAGCCGTTCACGCCAAATCTGCGCAGCTCCCACCCGATTCTCCAGGGTGTTGGACAGCGCGGCATGCCGCCACTTAACGGGTACGTCTTGACGACCAGAAAGCCTCTCGCGTCGGTGCCTTTGACTCACCCCGCGAGCGAGGACGATCCTACGGAGGATCCCGTGCTCGCGACTTGGGCCTACGGCGTCGGCAAGGCGGTCGCGTTCACGTCCGACGCCGGCCGGCGGTGGGGAGGCAACTGGGCCGAATGGAGTGGGTTTCAGCCCTTTTGGGCGCAGTGCCTGCGGTGGGTCATGCGCACGCGCGGCGAGGAGCGTTTCCGCGTCACGCGCTCGATTGAAGGCGACACCGCGACGATTCAGCTCGACGCGCTCAGTCTTGATGGCCGGTTCATCAAAGACCTCGACCTGCAAGTGAGTGTCGTCGGACCGGACTTCAAAGATCAGCGAGTCGACATGCCGCAAACTGCGCCTGGATCTTATCGCGCCAACTTCGCGACACCGAAGAAGGGTACCTATACGCTGAGCGCGGTTTACGAGCGTGACGGAAATCAACGCTCGTTCGTCACTGGCGTGAGTGTGCCATACTCAGGGGAGTATCGACGCTTGAAGACCAACCATGAACTCTTGCGACAGATCGCTGACGCAGGAGGAGGTGTCTACTTCGATGATCCTGCCGACGCCCAGTTCTTTCGCCGCGACTTTGAGGCATCGTACGACGTCAGTGACGTCTGGCAGTCTCTGGTTCTGGCGGCATTGGCGATGTTTTTTATCGACGTCTTCGTGCGCCGCGTTGCCATCGACTACCGTCAGGCATTCTTGAAGGCCGTGAACTACGCCGCTTTGCTGATCGGTGTGAGAAAACGCGAACTAGCTCCTACCGAAGGACGGTTGGCGACGCTTCTCGAGCGCAAGGCGAAACTGCGCGAATCGACCGACGCTCGTTACGGAGGTGGTTCGGTTGACAGTCCGTCAACGGTGGAGACTTCCGCGGCACCGTCAGAAGCGGCTTCGCGTCGTGTGGGTTCTGGCCGTGCCGCAGCGGGTGTCCGAGCGGTGCATGCCCGTGCCGAGGATGACGCACGTCCGGTCGACGCCGCATCGGCGCTCGAGAGTTTTACCGAGGTGACGCCGGAGCGCGCTCGCCACGGTGCAGACAAGCCGGCGAAAGAGTCCGCGCCCGCAGCCGAGGCAGAGCCGAGCTCAGAGGCGGCGGGATCCTATACATCACGCCTTCTCGAAGCGAAGAAGAGAGCGCTTCGGGAGAAGAAGGAGGAGGACGAGAGCTAGTCGCAAGTCCGTCAATCCTATGCCTCCGCGACGCCTGCGGCGACGGACGGTCGAGCTGCACCGCGGAACCAGGTGTTCCCAGAATCGCCATGGCTTGTTGTCCTCTGAATTGACCGCGCAGTCAGTCGACTTTTCCCGATGATTCTTCTCGATGATTCTTCCCCAGATGCTGAACCAGGAGCTGAGTTCTCATGAGTATAGCCGCGTCCGCCATGGAAGAGCAGGCCGCCGAGTTTCGCCAGCAATTCGGCCGCGTGCGCGACGAGATCAGCAAGATGATCGTCGGTCAGCAGCACATCATCGATCAGGTGCTCATCGCCCTGTTTGCCGGCGGCAATTGCCTGCTTGAGGGCGTCCCTGGACTGGGCAAGACACTCTTGGTGCGCACGCTGAGCGAAGTACTCGATTTGGAGTTTCGACGTATTCAGTTCACGCCGGATCTCATGCCAGCTGACATTGTTGGTACGAACATCGTCATCGAGGACGACACCGGCCGAAAGCACTTCGAGTTTCAAAAGGGACCGATTTTCGGAAACATTGTGCTCGCCGATGAAGTCAACCGCGCCACACCGAAGACGCAATCTGCGCTGCTCGAGGCGATGCAGGAGCGAAGTGTGACTGTGGCTGGAACGATCTACGCCATGAAGAAGCCGTTCATCGTCTTGGCGACGCAGAACCCTCTCGAGATGGACGGGACGTATCCACTCCCGGAGGCTCAGCTCGACCGCTTCATGTTCAAGGTTTTGGTAGATTACCCTACGCGCGAGGAGCTTGGCACCGTGCTCGAGCGCACGGTGGATGCATTCGACGATCAGCGCTCCGTTGTCATGGGCGGCGACGAAATCGAAAAGTGGAAAGATCTCGTGCGTCAAGTAGTGGTTGCGCCGCACGTCAAGGATTATGCGATTCGGGTGATCCTTTCCACCCATCCCGGAAAGGACTACGCCGTACCAATGACGAATCAGTATGTCCGCTACGGCTCCAGCCCGCGCGGCGCACAGTCGCTTCTCCTCGCCGCAAAGATCCGCGCCCTTCTTGATGGTCGTTACAACGTGAGTTTTGACGACTTGAAGAGGTCGACGCATCCGGTGCTGCGGCATCGCATTCTTCTCAACTTTGAGGGCGAAGCTGAAGGCGTCGAGACTGACCGGATCGTCGATGAGATTCTGGAGAAGACGACTGAGGTGTCGGAAAGCTAACCATGGCGTCGAGTCTCGATTCGGTTGCTGAGGAATTCCTGGGAAAATAGGTCAGCTAACGTGGCAACCAAACAGCGATTGTTGGACGACGAATTCATCGCCAAGATCGAGCAGCTTGAGCTCGTGTCGCGGCGAATGATTGCTGGTCAGCTGAAGGGCGATCGGTTGTCGAAGCGACGTGGGTACTCGAACGAGTTCGCGGACTTCCGCGCTTACGTGCCCGGGGATGACCTCAGATATCTCGACTGGAACGTGTACGGACGTTTGGATCGGTTGTTTCTGAAGATCTTTCTCGAAGAGGAGGATCTGAGCGTGCGGATCTTGATCGACCGTAGCGCTTCGATGGACTTCGGTGACCCCAACAAACTAGAGTACGCCAAGAAACTGGCTGCGGCTCTAGCATACATCGGCCTGGTGAACCAAGACCGCGTCAGCCTCGCCGGTTTCGCTGAGCGCATGACTCCGCTGTTCGGCCCGGCTCGAGGGCGTCGGCAGACCATGCGACTGTTCGACGTGCTTGGCGGGGTGGACTCGGCCGATGAGGCGGGAACTGATTTAGCCCGTTCGTGTAAGGAGTTTTCGCTGAGCCAGCGAGGCGGTGGGCTCGTGATCTTTATCACCGACTTTCTCGACAAGGAAGGGTTTGAGTCGTGCCTGCGCTATCTTCTCGCCGGCGGTCGATCGACGGAGATCTTCGTGTTTCACGTCCTCGCGCCGCAGGAGATTGAGCCGGAGGTTACCGGTGACCTGCGCCTCGTCGATGTCGAGGACGGGAGCGAAGCTGAAATCTCCGTGTCCGGGGCGCTGCTCAAACGCTATAAAAAAACGCTCGACCTCTTCTGCGCCGAGATTCGGAACTACTGCGCGGCGCGCGGCATGCACTACGTACCCACGAGCACTGCGCGGGCGTTCGATCGCCTGGTTCTTGAGTACCTACGCCGTCGGGGGTTGGTGAAATGAGCTGGCTCCCAGTGTATTCGCTGCTAGCATTCATTCCGGCCCTGATTGCGCTCTACTTCTTGAAGCTGCGTCGACAGGAGCGCGTAGTGTCGAGTACTGTTCTTTGGCGTCGATCTGTCGAGGATCTGCATGTTAACGCGCCGTTTCAACGGCTGCGGCGAAGCCTCCTTTTGCTTCTGCAGCTGATCATTCTGGTAGGGTTGATCCTCGCGCTGTGGAGACCACATACGATCGGCAAACTCGAGCCCGGACGTAACGTGGTTCTCCTCATCGATCAGTCAGCTAGCATGGCGGCGCGTGAAGGTGGACAGGCTCGGATCGATCGCATCAAAGAACACGCTCGCGAACTAATCGCTTCGATGAAACCGGAGGACCGCGCCGCGATCCTGTCGTTCGGGGCGCGAACGCAGACGCGTGCGGCGCTCACTCGAGATCGCACGGCACTCTCAGCGACGATCGATTCGGTTGCTGCGGTCGCGTCGCCGACGCGATTGACGCCTTCCCTCGTCGACGGTACCGCGCTGGCCTCCACTCTCGTCGACGCCGAGGTGCACGTCCTCGGCGACAGTTGCTACGGAGATTTGAGTCGTTTGCCTGAAGAGGTGAAACGACAGCGTGTGAAGTTCTTCAGTGCCGCAGCACCGGTGGCTAACGTCGCCGTGATCGAGTGTGACGCGCGCCAAACTTACGAAGTGGATCGGCGGATCGAAGTTTTGGCCGTACTGAAGAACTTCGGTAGCAAGGCGTGGAGTGGCGAAGTGGAGTTCTTTTTTGATGACGACCTCGTCGACGTCAAGGAGGTTGAGCTCGCCGCAGGCAAGAGTCACTCTGTCACCTTCGATTGCGGTGATCGACTGGACGGCGTTGCGCGTGTCGAGGTCCAAGTTGATGACGCGCTCGATTTGGATGACCGAGCTTGGGTACGCGTGCAGGAACAACGGCGCATCAACGTCTTGCTCGTGAGTGAACCCAATTTTTGGATCGAGTCGCTTTTTCGTGGCAGTCCATTCCTCGTCATGCGACGTGTCGCCTTCGGCGAGTACCTACAGGAGACCCGCGACGTCCCACCTGAGAACCTTTCTCGCAAACTTGGTGCCGACGTTGTCCTGTTCAACCAGAAGGCTCCCCCGGGCGTGCCGCAGCTGCCATCGCTCTATGTCGGCTGCCTACCAGGTGCGCCCGACGCTGAGACCGAGCGCGGCGAAGATTCTACTTTGGATTCGAGCCGCGTCGAATTGCCTCTCATCATCGATTGGGATCGGTCGCACCCTGTGAACCGATTCTTGCTCTACACGAACTTGATCATCGAGTCTTCGTTCGTCCTGGAGGAGCGGGATGGATTCCTCCCCCTCGTCGAGTCTGATCAGGGGCCGATTATCGGTAGCTATTTGTTTCGGCGACCCGGACAACGACCTGCTACCGCGGTGGTGATCGGTTTCGACGTCATGGACACGAACTGGCCATTCGATCAACACTACTCGTTCCCGATCTTTTTCGCGAATGCTCTGGAATGGCTCGAACAACAGAACCGCGGGGTCACGCGCAGTCGCTTCCGTAGCGGCGAAGCGTTGGTGTACAGGCCAGCTGATCGCGAAGACGAAGTGCAAGAGGGCGTCGTGTTTCGCTCGCCAAGCGGTGAACGGTTGGTGCCCACGCGAGAGAGTAACGGCAACTTGGTGGTCGCGTCGCCGAGCGAGGTCGGTGTGTACGAGGTGATCGCGGCGGATCAAGTGATCGAACGTCTGCCTGTGGGGTTGCTGAACGCACGAGAGTCCAACCTTGAGCCCGCGGAAAAGATCGACTTTGGCGACTTCGAAGTGGCGGTGAATCAAGCCGAAGGAGAGGGGCGCACCGAGCATTGGCGTTGGTTCGCTGCGGTGGCGCTCGTTTTCGTTCTCATCGAATGGCTCGTATACAATCGTCGCTTGGGGCTGTAGGCACGTCGGGCGTCGCTGCGAGGGCACCGACGACGCTTCCTTTTTCTGAGGCGGACCTTCCCAATTCTTTGGGGGTCTCGGGGGCAACAAGAAGCGACCGCGCGTGGACTGCTCGGGTCGGTCGGTCGATTCCCGGCGACTCGCCTGACTTCTATGAATCAGTGCTTCGTCAGTTTCGAGCGTGACCTCTCAGCGTCGGGAGTCACTTTTTTCGACCAGCGGCGTCACGCCGATGTGGCGGCGACGCTCGGTTCGTGGCATCCTGGAGGCCAGGACGAAGATAGAGAAGAGACGAGTTGAGGAGAAGCGACTGCGATGCGCCTAAGGGATCTGGAGAAAGCGTGGCGTTATCGTCGCTACGTATCGAATCCACTGGAGGCTGCCCGCGCCCGCCGCATGTCACCCCCCGGAACGCTCGTGCCTCTGAGGTTGCGTCGAGGTGGAGTGATGTACGTGCGCTCGGGGACCTCGGATATTCACGTCTTCAAAGACGTCTTCCTGCGAGATAGCTACGAAGTGGGTAGCCTGCGGCGGCTATCTCACATCGGCTCGAAGCTTGACTGCGTAGTCGACATCGGAGGGCACATCGGCGTGTTCTCGGCTTGCGTTTCACCTCTGGCGACCAAGGTCGTCGCCTGTGAACCGATCGCCGAGAATGGGGAACTGTTTCGACGCAATATGGAGGCGGCCGGCTGTACGAACGTCACGCTTGTCGAGGCGGCAGTGTCGGCGACGCGCCAGGAGATTGATCTATACGTCTCCGCAAACGACGCCGGTCACTCCTCGCTTCCCAGCCTGTCGGACACTGTTGCCGAGGCGAGAAGAGTGCCCGCGATTTCGCTTGAGGAGCTCTTTCGCGTGCACAACATCGATCGCTGCGACTTGCTCAAGATCGATTGCGAAGGTGGGGAGTACGATATTCTGTATCACACGTCGCCTGAGCTCTTCGGTCGCATCGCACGCATTGCGCTCGAGTTTCACGAGGCGACCGCGGATGACCCGCGGTTTACTTCGGTTGCGTTGGCCCGCTATCTGACTGACGCGGGCTACCGCGTCAAGCGCCGCGTGCCGCGCCGCCGAGTCGGCTACGGTCTTCTCGTCGCTCGACGGTGAACGAGAAGTCGCAAGCAGACTCCTCGAAACGAGTCGGTCTAACGCCGTCGGAACTTGCTTCCGCTGCGAACGTCGGTCATCTTCGGGATGATCGAGGCTCGCCGCGGGTGAGCTGGGCGTGAAGAGCGCGGTTTCTCGGCCGAATGACCTTTCCAGCGAGCTAGCTAAGTCGCGCTCTTATTGACGGTGCGGAGAAAGACCACGAGGCAGATGCAGAGGACGATCGCGACTGCGATTCCTTCGCCTTTCGGCAGTCTCGCTAGTGCTACCAAGGCGAGCACTGCCGCGACGACTACTGGGATGATCCCACTGCTGCGCTGCGCGTTCCGCGGCGTGTAGTCCTCCTCCTCCGGCAGATCGACGCTGTAGTATTCGCTCTCCGGGTTCCAGCCGGTTTCCGCATCGCTGCCACAATGCGGGCAGCACTCCGCGTCCGGTGAGATCTCTTCGCCGCAATGAGGACAGTAATCCATGGTGCCTCGATGATAGCGCCCTGGACAACGCAAGCAACGCTGGGGCGCAGAAATCGAATGGCTAGCGATTCGTCAGTGCGAGGCGGCGTCGCGGAGAGCGAGCTGCCCGGTCAATCTGACAGCTGGGGAGTCTCCTCGGTAACGACGCGCATCTCAATCTGGTTGTTCACGATCTCGGCAATCGCCGTTTGTCCATCTTGAATCTGATTCATAATGATCAGCTCAGAGAGGAGATCTTCGAGATGCTCTTCGAGAACCCTGCGGATGCCTCGCGCGCCGGTCCGGTCGCTGTGCCCAAGCTCGATGAAGCGGTCTCGGACTTCCTCACTGACGACGAGGTTGAGACCATGTTCCTTCAGGCGCACACGAACCTTGTCAACCTCGAGCTCGAAGATCTTTTCCATAGCAGAGTGATCGAGATAGTCGAAGGAAACCACAGCGTCGAGTCGGTTGAGGAATTCAGGTCGGAAATGCTCTTCGAGTTCTGTTGTGATGAGACGCCTTTGAACGTCGTTTTCGGAGTCTCCGTCGTGTCGGAAACCTAACGTCGATTGCGACAAAGCTTTCTCGACACCAAGGTTCGACGTCATGATTAGCAAGGTATTCTTGAAGTCGATCACACGTCCGTAGCTGTCGGTCAGGCGTCCTTCCTCCAGAACCTGCAGTAGCATGTTGGAGAGGTCGGGATGCGCCTTTTCAATCTCGTCGAGCAGCACCACAGAGTACGGTTTGCGCCGGATTTTCTCTGTGAGCTGCCCGCCCTCTTCGTAGCCAACGTAGCCAGGCGGCGATCCGACGAGGCGTGAAACGCTATGTTTTTCCATGTACTCGGACATGTCGAGGCTGATGAGTGCCTCTTCACTGCCGAATAAGAATTTCGCCATCGCTTTGGCCAACAACGTTTTGCCTACGCCTGTTGGGCCGACGAATAGGAACGACCCCAACGGCCGGTTGGGATCTCGAAGTCCTGCGCGCGAGCGGCGGATGGCACGGCAGGCGGTTTTAATGGCGTTATCTTGGCTGACGACCACAGAACGAAGATTCTGTTCCATCTTGGCCAGACGGGTGCTCTCTTCCTCGCGGAGGTTTGCTGCAGGTATCCCTGTCATCACAGCAACCGTTTCTGCGACGGAGTAGCGATCAATCTTTCCATCGATTTCTTTGGAAGAGTTCTTCCATTGATTGAGGATCTGGTCCCGCTCCTCTTTGAGTTTCTCAACCTTGTCTCTGATTTGTGCAGCCAGTTCGAAGTCTTGGCTGTGGACAGCCTGGTCCTTCTCCCTCTCGAGAAGCACGAGTCTGTCTTCTAAGCTCGCGATGTCTGGCGGTTTCGTCGTGCGTTCGAGTCGTTCGCGGGAGCATGCTTCGTCGAGCACGTCGATCGCCTTGTCCGGAAGGAAACGGTCTGAGATGTAGCGGGTGGATAGCTCGACGGACGCGACGACAGCATCGTCACTGATGCGAACTCTGTGGTGCGCTTCGAAACTGTCCCGGAGGCCCGACAGGATTTCAACGGTCTCCTCTTTCGTTGGCGGTTCCACAAGCACCGTTTGAAAGCGTCGCTCCATCGCGCCGTCTTTTTCGATGTGCTTTCGATACTCGTCCAGAGTGGTTGCGCCGATGCACTGGATGTCACCTCGAGAAAGCGGCGGCTTCAAGATGTTCGAAGCATCCAGAGAACTTTCAGAGGCACCTGCTCCCATGATCGTATGTAGCTCATCGATGAAGAGGACGATGTTTTTCGCTTCGACGACCTCTTTGATGATGGTTTTCAGCCGCTTCTCGAACTCGCCGCGATACTTCGTACCAGCGAGGACGGCTGCTAGGTCGAGGCTAACGACTCTTTTTTGCACCAAGACTTCTGGTACTTCCTTGTCGGCGATACGCTGCGCGAGGCCCTCGATGATCGCCGTCTTGCCGACGCCGGGCTCGCCGATCGCGACTGGGTTGTTCTTTGTCTTCCGGCTGAGAATCTGAATGATGCGCTGAATTTCCTTGTCCCGACCGATGACGGGGTCCAACTTGTTGAGTGTGGCCTGCTCGGTGAGATCGATGCTGAAAGACTCGAGCACGGCCAACTTCGGATTCTGCGACTGCAGGAACTGATACTTGTCCTCTTTGGGACTGTCCTTCGGCTCGCCCAGAATGGCGAGGACCTGCTCTTCGATTTGGGTCACGGAAATGCCGAGGTCCGAAAGCAGTCGAGCGGCACTTCCTTCCTCTTCACGGAGCAAGCCCATGAGGAGATGCTCAGTCGTAATGTAGAAGTGACCCCAGCGAACGGCTTCGTCGCCTGCGAGCTCCAGGCAGCGCTTCGCGTGTGGCGTAAACGCTATGTTCGCGTTCGAATCGTCTTCCTGGCTCTGGATGCGTTCGAGCCGATGCAGCACCGATGTGCGAAGCTCGACGGAGCTCACTTCACAGCGCCCTATGGCTTGCATCGCGATGCTGTCAGTGTGGCCGAGTAACGCATGAAGGATGTGCTCGGTTCCTATGTACTCGTGTCTGCGTTCCTTCGCTTCGTTGCCGGCAGCGAGGAGGATTTTCTCGGCTTTCTCGGTGAACTTTACAGCCATCCTATGCGGGTCCTCTTAGCGGGGGGGCGGGGCTTCTCCAGCGAAGTGCGAAGAGCCTTCTCCGTGTATCGACCGATTGTCGTCGAGTTATTACCCAACGCATGGACGGCAACACGGACGAAGAAATCTATACCGCCAGCAGAACTTTGCAAACGCGACGACACAACTACGCGTTACAGGACGTTCGTACGGCCGATAGTATTGCTTTGATGGCCGATAGCGCTCGTGCGCTGACTCTGGGGTGGATGGCAGCTGTTTTCGCCGCGTTGTATCTTTCTTGGTCGGATCGCCGCGCCCGACGGGAAGCCTAGGAAACTCTTGCGAGCTCACTTCGTGTCTGGACGAAGTGTTAGCAGAGGGGCTGGCTCAGGAAGGAACCATGCAAGGCGCATCACCATCCAGTCGACAGCAGTCAGTCGACACCGCATCCCACCGCACGACGGACCCACGTGTACCGCGGCGAGAGTTTCGACTGCTGCTGGAGGGCATGCACGCATGGCTGTCGCAGCTTACAGGCGGCCCCGGCCCATCACGCTGTGTCGGGATTCTACGAGGCGATGACGGCTGCGGACAGGCCGAGACGTTCGAGGCGTTTCGAGACTTCTGTCATCACATTGGACTTCAGGCTCTTTGTGCGCGAAGTGTCTGTGACTCGCCGTCACCGGGTGTTGTCGGCGACCTCATGCGGCAGCTCGTTGATCTCGAAACGATCAGAAAAGGTCAAGCATCGGAGCAGTCAGACGACGGCGATGGTCCGGACGCCGGATTGTCCACGTCCGTGGCCAGTGAGTTGAGCCGAGTTACCGTCGACCTAAGTTCTGAATCGGTCCCCCTCCCTTCTCTCGGCTTTGAGCTCGACAACTTGCGGCTTGTCGACGCGGTTGCCAGGGCGCTATTCGAGGCATCTGCTTCGACGGCCATGGTTGTGATCGTTCAAGATTTCGAGAACATGGACGTGTTCTCACGGCGGGTGTTTGACCACCTCCTCCGCATGTTGGCTCTTCGCCGTCAGCGTCGCCGCATGCCTCGAATGTTACTGGTGATCGGCATGCCCGACGGCTGTAGTGTCGAGGGGTTCGACGACGCATTCTGGAGGAACTTCGACTCTCTGACTTCCTTTGAAGTCGTGGCGCGCGGCTACTCGCGTAGTGACCTCGATGGTCTCGCGCGGCATGTTTTGGAGCAGGATCTACCGGTAGGGACGCGTGAAAGTGTGATGCGGTCATGTGGAGGGCATGTCCGAACCATCCAGTGGTTCCTGCGCGGTTGGTCGGAGCGTGAGGATTCGGGTGACCGCGGCGATGCGGCCGTCGAGCTGGGCGACCTTGTCCGTGAGCGCCTCGAGCGCACGCCTCCCACGGTCCGCAAATTGATCGAGGTGCTCGCCGTCTTGGCACGTCCTGTATCCGCGAATCTTCTCTTCGAGGCCACGGGATTTGGCGACGAAGAAGCGGCCGAACTCGCTCTCGAGCTGCAGCTCGAGAGCTTTGACTCGAAATCAGTCCTCGAGAGGTTGTGTGAGCTCGGTTGGGCGATCGAGCAGAGAGCTGCGGGGACCGTCACCTACACCGAGTTCGGCATCGTGGCGTCGGATATTGCCTCGACGATCGCCGAGTCGATTCCCTCCAACGACCGGGAGTTGATTGACGCCGGAGCGGCCGCGGCTCTCGCCCTCGAAGCCGCAGACGATCCACGCCTGTGGCCATATGCCCTACGCCATCTCCTGCGAACACGCTTGCCGGTTGATGTCGAGGGTACTGCTTCTCTCGCGATTTCGTACCTCCAGACACTGGGGTGTCTTGACGAGACCATTGAACTGCTGGATTCCATGGTCACCTCGACGAGCCACGATAGCGCCGCTGGTGACGTCTGGCGACTTCGATACGCCCGTGCCTTGCACGCCAGCGGGCGACATCGAGAAGCTATTGATCAGTACGAGGAGCTTCGCAGGTTGGTGCCGCGCGGACTGGAGAAGGCACGACTGCACCTCTGGATCGGTGATCTGCGCGCGTCGCTCAGCGACGGGGAAGTCTGCCAGCGCGAGTACGACGCGGGACTCCAGTGTCTCGAAAGTGTCGAGATAGAACACGAGGCCGAGAGGCTGAGGATCTTGACCGCAAAAGCGAAAGCGTTCCACGAGGCGGGAGATGATATCAAGTGTCGCACGATCTTTGACGAGCTACGCCCGCTCCTGTCGAACGAGGAACTTGCAGAACACGATGCGTTCGGTGCCGCCTACACACTCGGTCAGGCGGTAGAGGTCGAGTGGTTAGTAGAGGACGGGGCGTCGGGCGGCGAGAAAACTTTTCTGGAGCAGCGCCGCCGCCATGCGAATTTTTTGGGTTATGTGAAAGCCTTGCTCCAGTCCGCTCAGTTTCACAAAGCGAGCGGCGACTGGGACAACGCCGAGAGCTTCTTGCGCGAGATGCAGAATGCGGCGATCGAAAGTGGCTCGCGCCACGTATTGGCGCAGGCGCATCACGCCTTTGGCTGTTTCTGGCGTGAGCGTGGGCAGCTGCTTCAGGCCCTCTCCTATTTTCGTCACTCGGCGGACACCTTGCGCGACCTGGGAGACGACGAGGCGCTCGACGAGGTGCGCAGCTTAGTGGTCGTGTGCGAGTTGCAGGCCGGTCAGTTCAGTGCCGTCGGAGCCACCGCTCGTGAGCTTGTTGAGCATTGGTGCCGGCGGAGCGTCAGGGTTGAGGCGTCAGAACAACCTCACGACGCCGCCGTTCGGCAACGGGAGATCACCTCGCTGCGAAAGAAGATTTCTCGTGGCCGCATTAAGCTGAGCGAGCGTTTTGCCTACGCCAAGCTGTTGGACGATTCTGGCGAGCTCAGCGAAGCGCGTGATGTCTACTGGCAAGTGTGCAGATCTGCTACGCGTGATGTCGGCTCTGTTGAGGGGGGCCGCCTGCGAGCACGGAGCTTGATGCGTATGGGACGCATTGATGCCTTGACCGGCGACTATGACAGTTCGCTCAATAGAATTGAGCAAGGGCTGTCCGGTATCGGCCGCGTTCCCGAGAGGATGATCGTCCTGCAGGCCTATCGCGAGGCAACCGGCGTGCTCGTCGAACACGCCGACTTCGCTTCGGCTCACACCTACGCACTCCGAGGGTTTCGTATCGCCCTGGAGAGCGGTGAAGCTTCGGCGCTGGCCCTCGCTCTCCTCGCCCTCGCGGAGTACTTTGGCGGTATCGGGGCAGCGGCTGCGGCGCTGTCTGTCGCGCGTTCCGCGCTGGCCCTCAACGCCGGCGCCAGCAACCGTGAGCTTGAGCTCGCGGCGCGGCGCGTCATAGTGCGGATGGCGGAGAGCGGTGGTGAATGCGACTCTGCACAGCAGGAGCTCGGGTTGGCCGAGCGCTGTTGCAGCCTCTTGGGGCAGCCGGTTGAACGCTGCGGATTACTTCTCGAGCGTGGCTGGCTTCAGTTTCACGCTGGCGAGTTTGCAGCGGCGATCACGTCGGCCCGTCAGGGGATCGACATCGCACGTGTGTGCCAGCTTCGTCCGCTGCTCGGAGACCTTCTCCACTTGCTTGGCAGCATTGAGGCGAGCGGCCGGAATCCTCACCGCAACTTCGTGCGTGCGATCGATGCGCTCGAGCAGGCGCTCCATGGAGCCGAATCGAGATGTCGCCCTCGGCTGCAGTGGGAGGTCCTCTCCACACTTGCCGTGGTCTATGCCGATCGCGGCAAGGACGACGCCTCACGCCGCTACCAGGAGCGCGCGGCGGCAATCACGGCGACGATCAAGGGACAGCTGAGCCCAGCACTACAGGAGCAGTTCGGCTGGTGCAGTCGGGTGGCGCACTCACGCGTGCACAACACTTCCGCGACGGCGCGGTGAGCATGCCACGATCGGCGGCTCCACCTTCTCCCCTGTAGACGCAGCCTCGGCGTGCGAACCACAACAAGACAAGGCACTCGAAATAAAAAAAGGACGTCTCAGAGGAGTTAAGACGCCCTTAGAAAAGAAGTGAAGAGAAAAGCTTTTTTCGAGTGTTGTCAGATGCCGGACGGGCCGCCTCGGACACCGAGAATCGCGACGATCTCGGACGGTTGCCCGCTTTGGCGTCACCGACTCGCAGTGCGAGTGCGCCGACAGTGGAGCCTAATATACTCACCTGCGCGTTGCCTGTCAAGGGCACAGTTGCGGCTAGCTGAGGCTCTATCGAGATGGCGCTAAGTGTCTTTTGGGACGCGGGTTAGGTGGCTGTTCCATGGTCGGGCGTCGAGGCCCCCATCATGAAATCCCACAGAAACTCCACGACGACTCTACGGTAGTGAGACGCGAAAGATTTTCCAGGCGCCGCCGACCTCAAGCAGAGTGTCGATTTTTACGACGACGTGCACGGAATCGACCGTCACGAGTGCGCGTGACTCCGAGATATGACGTCGTCCTGGCACGAAGGCTGCTCCTGGTCGCGTCACCGAGAGCGATCCTGGCCGCCACTTGACAGCTTCCACCGTCCGGCCGTTCAGAACCTCAAAGAGCCGGTCGGCGACGACTCGATTCTGCTCGATCACCGTATTGCCGAGAATCGAACGGTAGCCGGAGACGATCGACTCGGAGAGCTCGTCGGGCTTGATCAACAGTGCGTCGAATTCTTCGCGATCGGTCGAGCGAATCGCAGCGCCGACTTGCTCGCCGATCGATGCGATCAGTTTCTCCGCCTCCGCTTCGCTGAGCGCAGGAGGTGGTGCGTCGGTTCCTGTGGCGTCGTTGATCGTGGACGCAGCTGCGGCGTTCGAGGCATCAGAGGCATCACGATTCGCCTCGCCCGCAGGGGGGGGCGGCGTTTCAGGCGCCGGCGGACTCGTCGGCGGTGCCGCCGACTCGGTCATCGTCTTGGTCGCCTCAGTGCCAAGGACGTCTGCCTCAAGTTTTGCGAGAGCCGAGCCATCGCTCGGGCTGGAATCAGTCGCCGGTTGACCTGTCTGGTCGCCCCCAGGAGGTTTCGCGGCGGGGGTTTGAGAGGCCGGCGAACAGCTGGAAAGTAACGCAGCGGTAACGACGAGCACCGAACGGAAGTCTGACATCTTTCTAAGTCCTAACGAATCGTGCGCAACTACTCGTCAGCCCAACGAGTAGAGGTAGACAACACTTCCACTGACTATAGAATAAGAACGGCACAAACGACGAGAAAGATTACAAAAAGTACCGATTCTCGATGAGCTCGGTGCACCGGATCGCTGACGTCGTGATGCTCCGACGAGGCGCGACTTCAACGGTCTGGACAAGGTTCGTCCCGGAGCTGTTTCCCACACGGGATTCTCCCCCCTTCCGGGTCGAACTTTTTTTTCGCCCAGACGCAGTGTTCGCCTCGAGGTGGGCGTCTCACGGCATCGGGGTCCGCTGGACGAAGCGCCTGCCGCAGGCTTGGCAGATGTCCTCGTTCGCTTGTCCTTGATGGCCACAGCGGCGGCAGCTATGGCGGCTTTTCGTTTCGATCTGGGCGCTCACCTGCGCGATGTAGCCAACAATCTCCGGATCTTCGCCGCGGTACGACTTCAGCGTTGTCCAGGCGCGCGCGTGGTCGAGTTGCTGAAGGAGGCCATCGCGGTGCAGTCGTAGGACTCGGCGAAAGGCCTCGGTGTGATCCGGCTGCGACGCGATCACGAGATCGTACTGCGTGTACGCCTGGACGTAGGACTTCAGAATCTCTTCAACGTCGCCGAGATCGAGGCGCACCTGTGGATCGTTTTCGTGCTCGGTCAGATACGATCTGAGCGCTGCCTTTGCCTCCTCGAGGGGAGCATGGTCTTCCGGGAGCAGGACCTCTTCGCCGCTCGTTTCGCTCCGGCGCCAGAGTTCAACGATGTTGCGCCCGTAAAGCAGGCGCAGCAGGTAGTAATAACGACCCTTCTCAGCGACGTCCACGCCGTTGGTGACGAGCTCCGGAAGCTCCTCGCGGTACAGAAGGTCGAGTTCCTCGTGCCGTCCGGTCCTGTACAGGGTCAGCCCTCGCCCGTAGTGGTCGCGCAGTAGCGGTGTGGGCGGCGAGAAAACCGATTTCAGCCGTGTCAAAAACAGTTGTGGCGATGCCGCCGCTAGCGCGATCGAGTCGTCGACCGCGGCTTCGATTTTGCCTTGGCGCGCTCGAGCGAGCGCGCGTCCATAGCGACCCAGAAGCTTTTTACCCTCGATGTCTGAAGCGATCATTTCGTTCGTGCGAGCTTCGACGCGACGCCAATACTCTGTGTCCTCGCCCGCGTAAAGCAGGAGCTCTTCGAACATCTTCTCGAACAGCGCGGCTTGGGTGTCGAACGGAACGTAGTCTTCGATAACGTCAATCAAGTGGCGGTAGAGGCGTGTGAACTTGCGATCACGATCCTGCGCGAGTGCTTTCCGGTAGTGCTCCAGCGCGGCGAGCTGGGGGCCACGCCAGGCGCCAAGTGCCCGCCCCAGATAGAAGTGCCCCCTGGGGTTGCGTTGGCCCTGCTGCTCACTCAATTGCGTCGACCGTTCGAGAAGGTCAACGGCGTGTCCATGCTGGCGGAGGTAGAAAAGGCAAATCCCTTTGCCGCGATTGCAGAATGGTTCGTTCGGATCGATTTTCAGTCCGGCGGCGAATTCGCGCTGCGCTCGCCGCAGAGTGTCCGCGGTCTGTTCTGAGAGTCCATGAGCGTCGTAAGACACCAACGCGCTTTCAAGTAGTATCCTTCCGAGTACCGTGTGCGTCCGGAGTCTCTCCTGCGTTGTCTCTTCTGCGACAGGCAGCTGAAGAACCTGGTGGAAAGAGTCGATCGCCGGGTCGATCTCTCCGGCTCTTCGGTGCGCTTCGCCTTGAAGGTAGAGCGATCTAGCTCGCTCTCCGACGCTCAACTCGGACTGACCGAGGACGCGTTCGAAATCGTCAAGGGCGCGTTGAATGGTTTCGTGTCGCACGTTGTCGGGAGCCGAGCTCAGCGTGCGCTGTAGATAGCATTCGCCCCGCTTGAGATACGCCGCTGTAAAGAAGACGTTCTCGGATTTCTCGATGGCGAGCGTGAACTGGGTGATCGCAGCGCCGAGGTCGTTTCGTTCCAGCGCCTCGAGTCCAAGCTTGTAGGGCGTCGTGCTGTCGACTGCTAGCGGTGCAGCGCACCGGAGGCAGATCACGGCGAGCATGACGATCGGTAGGGAAAATATGGCGCGCAGGTTCATCTCATTCCTTCCGTGTAGAGTGAGATCGTGAACGTCAGCGTGCGGCCGACGGCGTTCGAGTCGCTCTTTGCCTCACGCCGGCCTTCCTGCTCGACACGTGCCGTCAAGACCGAGCTGAGAAACTCGCTCTGCAATCGATGATCCGGGTCACGAAAGAAGAAGGCGAAGGCTTGTGGAGGATCGCCGGGCTGCAAGCGCAGGCTTGCGGGAAAAGCCTTCGTGAAGACGTCACGCGCCAAGTCGTGGTTGTAAGTCTCGAGGTGTCGGTAGAGCGCGATTGGCGGCAGGACGAGGGGGCCGAGAAAGACAACCGGCACGAAGGATTTCTGTAGTTGCCGGTAGACTGTGAGCGGCGGCGTCGGTCCGAGCCTGTCGCCGTTTTCGAGCAGGAGTTCGCAGTGTTGGCGTGAGATTTCGAAGCTGCTCGCGCCGTTGTTCTCAAGGAAAACGAGCACCGGCAAGTAGCCGAGATCCTGGAGCTGCGGCCCGAACTGGTGCGCTCTTTCCTCTGGTTCAAGAAGAAGCTCGGCCGCCATAACGAAACCGTGCTGCACCTGGCGGTTCGCGAAAGTGTGGGCTGGCCGACGAGGCAAATCGAGCGTCTGGTAGCTCGCGCAGCTGAAAAGTGGTAAAGCGACGAGCCAAAATGCGAGCGTTCGCATCGGTTGGTTGTCCTGGCCGGGGCGGGCCGCGTCAGTGGCGGCGCGGCGGATCGCTCACTTTATCACGCCTCACGTCTGATCTGAAGCTCGCCAGCTGGCGAGCTGAGAATTGCTCCGGGACGCAATACCAGGCGCGCTCTGCCCTGCGGTGTTCGCGCTGCGCGGCTCCTCGCCAAGTCTTGGCAAAGTCGAACGTTCAACGATGGCGGCGGTCATCGGCAGGCAGCGGTTCTGGGAAAACTTTGACAACGGTCTTTGGGTTCGTCGCAGTTTTGGTGTACAGTCGGGTCGCGTTGGATTTTCGGACGTTGGTCTTTCCAGCACTCTTTTTAACTTTCTTAAGTCATTGATAATCAATGGTTTATGATAGTCCCTCGGTGCCGAACCCCTTGACACCGCCTTCGCGCTGCGTTAGGTTATCGGCCTTCCGCAGTGGTAGGGTCTCAAGGGTGTCTCAAAGCCGTCGCCGGCAGCTCGCTCCGAGGAGCCGCTCGGAGAGGGATGCGCGGCGCGAAGCGGTGCTCACGAGCTCCTCTGAGGGCGTACGAGCGGGGACTCCGGAGCCGACGTTTGCAGTCGTCTCTGGAGTGCGGGCGGATGCGAAATCGCGGTGGGATCGGGTCGGAAAGAGTTCACAGTCAACGCAAGAGATATTGATTCGAGTCGCCCGACAACGGTCGGCTTGTGGAGTGGAAATCGGGTTTTCGCTTGGCGCTGACGGCGGGTCCTCGGCTGCGCTGGCCTTCCTCGCACGACGAGGGGCAGCCGCCTGCCTGCGGGCGAGCCGCTTGGTTCACGATTCTCCGGCGCTCGGTACGGCGCTCGGTGCGGTGCGCGGACACCATCGCTTATGTCGCCGCCGCGCCAACGGTACGCAATCACGAGGTTGAAGTGTTAAGACTAGAAGTTCGCCCGAAGGAGCGGCCTGCGCGCCAATTCGAAAGCGAGAAAAGTCCGGTGTTTCTCGGTCGCGACCGAGCCATGGACCTCGTCCTCGACGATCCGCTCGTCTCCAGGCAGCACGCCGTCATCATCGCTCGTGGCAGCAAGTTTGTGCTTCAGGACATCGGCGGGCGCAATCCTCTCCGGGTCAATCGCTCTGAGGTGATTAGCCACACGCTGACTGCAGGCGATGTGATCAAGGTCGGCGACACCGAGATCGTTTTTTCCGGCGACAACGCCAGCGGCCAAGAGTCCATCGAAGACCCCGCCCCCCTCATCGTCGATGCTCGCGAGGCTCTCGCGCTGTTTCGCCGCTCCGGAGTTCGTCGCGTCTCGTCGGTTGAGGACACTCTGCCATCGCTCCAGACGGCGGAGACGTTATCGAATCGCTCGGACAAGAACCTGCGCATTCTCCAGAACTTCAGTGACCTCATTCGCAATATCTCCGACCGCCAGAAGTTGCTCCAAGCAGCGCTCGAGACCGTCTTTGACAACCTGACCGTCATTCGCGGCTTCGTCGGTTTCTTTGCGCCGGACCTGCAGTTGGAGATCGTCGCTGAGAAGAATCGAGGGCGGATTCGCGGGCGTTCCTACAGCCACACGATCGTCGAGCGCGTCCGTCGCGACGGCGTCTCGATTCTGTTCTGCCCTCACGTTGAACAGGATATTGCGGTTGGGGATTCCGCTGTCGCGAGCTCTAACGGCACCGATTCTGTCGCGCTTGGCGGTGCGGACGCTGAGAGACCCGCGGCACCGCCGCAGGCGGAATTCGACCCGAAGAGTTCGAAGAGCATCGTCCGTTTGAAAATCAAGAGCGCCATGTGCCTGCCGATCTTCCACGGTGAGGAGGTGATCGGTGTTCTCTACCTCGACAACCGCGAGGCTTCTGAGAGCTTCTGCCAGGCGGACCTCTACTTCGGAAGCATCCTCTCGCACCTGATCTCCATGGCGCTTGAGAAGGACGAGCTCTATCAGCAGATTCAGCAGGAAAACATCGAGCTCAAGTCGATCTTGCATCACAAGAACCGCATGGTTGCCGTCAGTTCTCTCTCCAAGGAACTCCTTCGCAAGATCAAGAAAGTCGCCCAGTTTGATACGACCGTGTTGATCTCGGGCGAGAGCGGAACCGGCAAGGAGCTCGTTGCGCGCGCCATACACGATCGTTCCCCGCGTCGCGGTAGCCCGTTCGTGGCCGTCAACTGCGCGGCTATCCCTGAGACACTGCTGGAGAGTGAGCTTTTTGGCTACGTGCCGGATTCCGGAATCGCGGGTAGCAACCCACAAGGCAAGCCCGGCAAATTTGAGCTTGCGGACGGCGGCACTCTCTTCCTTGATGAACTCGGCGACATGAGCCTCGCGACGCAGGCGAAGATCCTCCGCGTGTTGGAGGAGCGCGTCGTTGATCGCCTTGGCGGTCAGGAAGGCATTCCCGTCGACCTGCGCATCGTCGCGGCAACCAACAAGGTGCTGCTGAAGGCGGTCGACAACGGCGAGTTTCGCGAGGATCTCTACTACCGTCTGAAGGTCTTCAAGATTGAGCTTCCCCCGCTCCGAGATCGTCGCGACGACATCTTGCCACTGGTGCAGCATTTCCTCTCGCTCTACGCGCAGGAGGGAGTGGGGCCGCTCGATCTGTCGCCGCGGGCCAAGGAGCTGCTTCTCGCCTATCATTGGCCGGGGAACATCCGCGAGCTGAAGAATTGCATAGAACAAGCCGTACTGCTCGCGAGCGGCCGGACGATATACCCCGAGAATCTACCTACTGAGCTGCGTCATGACGACAATCCCCAGCCCTTCGTGTCACTCAACGAACTGGAAGCGCAGCACGTCGCCCGCGTCCTCCAGAGCGTCAACTGGAACAAGCGCCGGGCCGCCCAAATTCTTGGCATCAATCGTTCGACGCTGTATGAGAAACTCCGCGTCTACCAGATCGAGAAGCCAGCCGACCGGCCCCTCGCATCGGCGACGGGCTCCTCGTAGAGGTGTGGCGGGTTTTCACTGGATTTCAACGGTACGCGAGCCGAAAAAGAGCGATTTTTTACAGTTCGTCTCGCCGCATCTTGGCTACAATCTGCGGCTCGCATGATTGAAGCGTCCGTAGAAGTGGAGAGCAGGCGGCTTCGCAGGAATGTGGTTCGCCGTAGAGAGAATCAGGCAAGAATCGAGGATTCGAAGATGGTGGGAAGCCCAGAAACCGCGATCGAAAAGGGGATGCACGATCACATCGAACGGACGATCGAGGTGCTACAGCGGATCGATATCGCCGCCGTGAAGACGCTCGTTGACAAACTTCATGAAGCCTACGAGCACGGCACTCGAGTCTTTATCTGTGGCAACGGTGGCTCCGCGGCGACCGCGTCGCACTTCGCGGAGGATCTCGCCAAAGGGATTCTCAAGAGTATGGACGAGCCGAAGCGCCTTCGGGTGCTCAGCTTGACCGACTCGGTGCCGTTTATCAGTGCGCTTGGAAATGACTGCGGGTTCGAGACCGTCTTCCGGGAGCAGCTGATCACGAACGCCTCGCCAGGAGACGTACTCATCGCAATCAGTGGTTCGGGCAACAGTCCGAACATTCTTAGCGCTGTCAAGTGGGCGAAGGACAACGGTCTCTTCGTTTGCGGCATGACGGGTTTCAACGGCGGCAAACTCAAGTCGTCGGTCGACTTGAGCATCCACTGCGGTGTCCTCGACATGGAGATTGCCGAGAATGCCCACATGATTGCCGTGCACCTCGTCGTCAGCGGCCTGCGCAATGCGCTGCGCGCTGCCGAGGAGGTAGAAGTCTAGTTTAGCTTGCGCGTTCTTTGGTCGTCGATCGCCGTCAGCGCTGCGGAGGCGGCCGCGTGATTTGATGCGACAATGCGGGCGTGGCGCTTCGCCGGTCTTTCGAGTTTGCCATCGACTGTGGCGGCTCGTCGGCATCCCGCGCCTTCGACTGCAGCGCGCGAAGTGGAGGGGAGATGATCTTTTCGATCAACGACCCCGTTGAGGCGCTGCCATGAATTCCGACAAGCCCACTAGTCTGCTTCGACTCATCGACGCGAACTTGAACCGCGTCACCGAAGCGCTGCGGGTCGTCGAGGACGTGTGCAGATTTCACTGGAACCTGGCACTGGCAGCCGCTTCGCTTCAAGAGTTGCGGCACCGCGTTTTCGCCGCCTTGGCCCTCTCCGGACTAACTCGGGAGCGGTTGCTTGCGGCGCGCGACATTGAAGCCGACGTCGGGCGTGATCAGTCGATCGACGCCCCGTCCCTGCAGCCAGCTGACCTCGCCTGGCGCAATCTGTCGCGGGCAAAAGAAGCCCTTCGAGTGCTGCAGGAGAGCTGTCGGATCGCCGCACCCGAGTCGATGCCTGAGCTCGAGGCTGTTCGCTACTCGCTCTATGGCACCGAGAAGCGGCTGCAAGGCCTCGTCCAGCCGCCGGCACGCGCGGCCGCACTGGCGGCTGCGCGCGTCTATTTGATCGCCACCTGCGCAGCCGGGACGTCGTTTCCGTTTGCGGCTGTGCGCGCCGCGCTCCAAGGCGGCGTGCGGCTGGTACAGCTGCGGGCGAAGGGAGTTTCGGACGGCGACGTTCTGCAGCTCGGCGTGCGCCTGCGAGAGCTGACCGCGGAGTTTGCTGCGCTCCTCCTGATCAATGAGCGGCCTGACATCGCCCGCATCGTCCATGCGGACGGCGTTCACGTTGGGCAGGACGACTTACCGCTCAGCGCTGTGCGGGAAGTGGCTGGCGAGGTCCTCGTTGGTCTCTCGACTCACAACGAGAGCGAGATCGAAGCGGCGGAGCGACAGGGCGCGGATTATGTCGGCATCGGCCCGCTGTTCCCCTCGTCGACGAAGAGGGATCATGAGACACCGCTGGGGGTCGACCGAGCGGCCCAGCTTTACCGGGTCGCTTCGCTTCCGGTGTTTCCCATCGGTGGCATCCAATCTACCCGTCTGACGGACTTGCGTCGTGTCGGCATCGGGCGAGTGGCGGTGGGCGCGGCCATCCTCGACGCGGTTGATCCCGAGAGCGCCGCCGCTGAGTTCGTTCGAGCGATGGCGCCGACGAGCGCGGAGTCGCTGTCGACACCAGCTGCCAGTGCGCCGCCAGCGGCACCCTCCTCGCGGCAGCGACAGTAGCTCGAGCTCGACGAAGATCGGGGGCGGTGCTTCCGTCTCCGTCTCCGCTCTTGTCCCGCAGTTTCGTTTCCGATGCCCGTTGCGTATAATCGCGGCCGAACATGGACGAACCGCTCTCCGTTTCGCAGGTTGAATTGCCGCCAGCCTCTCCGCAGCGCTCGCGACTACTGTCCCTCGTCTTGGGAGTGATCCCCGGCTGGGGACACATCTGTTGGGGCCGCGAACGGCAGGGCCTTCTCTTCTTCATGTTGTGCATGCCGTTTTTCTTTCTCTTTACGTACGCCTACTTCTTCTACACCGGCCCCGACCGAACGTTTTGGACACGCACGGCCGGACTGCTTTTCGTTCTTCTCTGGTGCGCGCAGTGGATCGAGCTCTTTTGGCGTACGCGTCCGGTGCGCGTCAGGGCTGAGCGTGACCTCCGCGACGAGTGCCTGAAAAGCGGCATGTTTGCCTACGTGCGCGGCGACTTGCCGCACGCTGCCGAAAAGTTCGCCGCTTGTCTCCGTTTAGACCGCCTCGACGTCGAGGCGCAGCTGCGACTTGGGGTTGTCCTTTCTTACTTTGCGCCGCCGCATCAAGCTCGCCGGGCACTCAGGCGTGCCGCCAAACTTGATGTCGAAGGCAAGTGGTCATGGGAGATCGATCGAGCGCTGGAGCGCGTCCGCGGGCGTCGGGAATCCGGCACCACGGAAAAACCAGGAGATCAACGGGCGCCGGCGCCAGAGAGCGGCGCTCCAGTCGGAGTTACGGAGAGCGCGGCCGACGTCCCGGTTGGCCCTGATCGGCCGCCTGGCGCCCGGGAAGAACCCAAGCGATCGACGAGCTGACCGATCGAGCGGTGCCGCCGCGAACGAGAGAGCCTGTTTCGTCGCGCGCGTGTGGGCACCGCGTTGGGTCGTCTTCACCATCGGCAGCCGTCTTTCCTTGCATCGCGACGCGGTGGCCGGTAGAGAGGAACGACAGCAACATCGTTTCGAAAACCTTGAGGCGACATGGTCAGTTACAAAGACGCCGGCGTCGATATCGACGCCGGTGACAACGCGGTTCGCTTGATCACGAATCACGTCCGCAGCACGTACACTCCGCAGGTCTTGAACGGCAGCCACGGTGGATTTGCTGGGCTTTTCCAGCTCGACTACCCCAAGGGGCTGCTCCGCCGAGACTTGAAGGACCCCGTGCTCGTGGCTTGCACCGACGGGGTCGGAACGAAACTCGAGATCGCGTTTCGTACTGGGCGCGCTGATACGGTTGGCGTTGACCTCGTCGCGATGTGCGTCAACGATCTCATCGTCCAAGGCGCCGAGCCGCTCTTCTTTCTCGACTATGTGGCCGTCGGCAAGCTGAAGCCGCAGACCGTCGCCGACATCGTCAAGGGTATCGCGGCGGGCTGTCGCGAGTCGGGATGCGCTCTCCTCGGCGGTGAAACTGCTGAGATGCCGGGCTTTTACCCGAATGGGCACTACGACCTTGCCGGCTTTGCCGTCGGCGTGGCGGAGAAGTCGCGGTTGATCCTCGGCGATGCCGTCGCCCCGGGCGATCAGATCATCGGCTTGGCGTCGAGCGGTGTGCATTCGAACGGCTATTCTCTCGTGCGACGAGTGATTTCGCTCAGTCGCGCCAAACTGCATAGTCGCCCTCGCGGGCTTGAGACCACTCTCGGTGAGGCCCTTCTCGAACCCACACGTATTTACGTCCAGCCCATCCGTCGTTTGCTGGCACTGTACCGGCGTAAGCGTGTGATCCACGCCATGGCTCATATCACTGGCGGAGGCCTTGTTGGGAACGTACCGCGGGTGCTCCCGGGTTCGGTCAACGCCGTGATTCGCAAGGGCAGTTGGGAGGTGCCGCCGCTCTTCGATTGGTTGCAGACGAAGGGGGCGATCAGTGACCGCGAAATGTTCCGCGTCTTCAACATGGGAATCGGTATGGTCCTCGTCGTCTCGCGCTTTTTTTGCGACTCTATCCTGCAGCACTTGAGGGATCTCCGTGTTCCGGCGGCTCACATTGGTGAGATCACGCGCGGCACCGGCAAGGTCGTTCTGCGGGCTGCCAAGAAGAACTCGAGGGAGAAACGGCGACGACAGCCTGGACGGCGATAGACTTCGCCGCAGCGCGACGAATCGGGCCGCGGCGTGAATTTGGGGTGTCAGTGAAGGGAGGGAGTGAAGCGAAGTGAAGAGGACGGAGGTGCTGAGGTTCACCAAGATGCAGGGCCTCGGGAACGATTACGTCTACATCGACGTGGCCTCCGAGGGGGCTGCGGCTGCCTCGAAGTTCCTTGCGGGGACGCCCAAGGTGGCCGATTTAGCGCGGCAGATTTCGGATCGCCACTTCGGAGTCGGCGCCGACGGGCTCATCCTCATCAAGCCGCCGCGCTCGCGCCACGCGGCTTGCCGCATGGAGATGTACAACGCGGATGGCTCACGCGCCGGCATGTGCGGTAACGGCCTGCGCTGCGTAGCGAAGTACGCCTTCGATCACGGCTTAGTCGAAGAGACAACTTTCGTCGTCGATACGGATGCGGGAGCGCGGTGCGTCTCCATTGTCGCCAGCACTTGCGGCCGTGAGTCGCTCGTTGAGGTTGATATGGGGCCGCCAGAGCTGCGCCGCGGCTCGGTGCCGTTTGTCGACGGTGGCGCAGCAGACGCGCCGGCGATCGACGTACCGCTGCAGGTGGGCGGTACCGAGTTTCGCGTCACGACTGTTTCGATGGGCAACCCCCACGCGGTGACGTTTCTTCCGAGCCAGCCGCAACCACTTAGAAGCGACAGCGCGTTTGCGCGCGCTGCGGCGCTGCCATACGCGACGCCGTTGGCGGGTTTCTCTGTTACAGAGTGGGGGCCTCGTTTCGAAAATCACCCATCGTTTCCTGAGCGCACGAACGTCGAGTTCGTCAGTGTGATCTCGCCGACTGAAATCGAGCTGCGCGTGTGGGAGCGCGGCAGCGGCGAGACCCTTGCCTGCGGTACGGGTGCATGCGCAGTCCTGGTGAGTGCCGTGCTCAGCGGCCGCGCCGAGCCAGAGGCGACGCTGCGTCTTCGCGGCGGCGAGCTGAAGATTCGCTGGGAGAACCCGGGTCTGAGTCGATGCGGAGCGGTGCACATGACAGGGCCGGCGGTGGAAGTGTTCGCCGGGGCTTGGCCGTACTCGCCGCACCCGACGGTGGCAACGGGCGTTCGTGAGCCCCTCGCTCGAGCGCCGGGGCGTTCAACGCTGGCGCCTTTCCCGCACACCGAGTCATAGACGCCGAGGATGACGCCGAAGCATGGCAAGGGCGCAGTGAGCTGCTGCCTCTGCACGGCTCTGCACGGCTCTGCACGGCTCTGTACGGCTCTGTACGGCTCTGTACGGCGGCGGTTTCGACTTCGTTTTGACCCTCAACCCGGCAAAGAAGTGACACAATAGGCGCCTTCGGTCCGGCAAAGGAAGCCAGGAGCGACGCTGCCGCCGAGTTGGCCATGCTCACCTCCCGCGAAGTACCCTTCGCGTATCCGCCTCGCCTCGAAACGGCGCACCGCCGCACTCTTTCCCGCCATTCTTTGTAGGAGTTGGGGGCAAAGTCGGTTTTTCCGCCAGATTTTCTGCCGGTCGGCGTCTAAGTTTAAGGAAGGAACCGTCGTCACGCCGCGAACTAGCCACCACGGGGCTTGGCGCTTGTCGTCGGTTCGAGAGATGGTTACGTCACACCGGAGGATTGTCGATGGAGCGCTATGAATCGATGCGCTGGACGCGGCTTTCTCGTCGCGCTGTTGTGTTTGCGCTGACTTTGACAATGGCCGTGTGCGCACGTGGGATCGGTGGCGATCAGAAGTCCGTGCAGACTGACAAAGCCGCGAGCTCGGCAAAAGGGGGCAAGGCGGAGACGCGAGAAAAGGCCGCGGCGAAAGAAGAGAGCGAAGAGAAGAAAGAGAAGAGAGCGAAAGAAGATACATCAGAGGCTGCAAAGGATAGGGATCCGGCCACGGCGAAGGAATCCGAGCCGTCCAACGCTCGACCCAGCGCGGCCGGCGGCCGGGAGCTCGCGCCACTTCCCGACGGCGCGCTGCCACCGCGTACGCGTGAGCCACCGAACCCGGCGACGGTGAAGTTCGAACGGGGTAAGGTCTTCCTCCGTTTCGGTGAGTCGATTGTCGACTCGGAGTCGCAGCAGCGGATTCCCGATGTCCAAGTCGTTGAGCGCTACCTTGCAGAGTATCTGCGTCGCGCTGGGTTTTGGATCGTCGAGACGATCGAAGACGCGCAGTATAGGGTCGAGGGCAGTGTACAGATTGGCTTTGTGAAACATCTGAAGGCTCAGGGACGCGTCTTCGGTTACAAGGTCGTTGCCGACGCCGAACTAGCGGTGATGTCGCCCTCCGGCGAGCTTCTGGATGCGCTTGAGGTGCCTGACCTACACCAAGAGAACGTCAAGAGTGAGAAAGATGCCTATCTGCAGGTGCGCCGACTCATGGCGAGCGTGCTGTGGGAGCGTGTGTCGCGCCAGAGCGAGGTTCTTGGTTCGCCGGACCTCTACTTGACGCTCGGGGAGTTGAGTGTGCAGCCGGAGGCTACCGAGGAGGGACAGCCGGAGCTGACGACGGAAGCGATTGTGCAGCGCATTGCAGGGCAGGGGCTGAAGGTCGTTCCCGTGGCGCTCGATGCGCTCCTCGACACCAGGCCGGTGCTCATCGCCAGTCGCTACCCCGGGTTGACGGCAGAGAATCGCACGCAGCTGCGGGTCTATCACATTGCTGACAAGGTGCTCGAGGAAGTGTTTCAGAAGGTGAGTCGGCTCGGGCTCGCGACGTCGTCGAAAGGGCGTTTTCTCGTCACGCGAGGTTGGGAGAATGAGTGGCGCAAGTTTTGTCCTCCCTATCGCGAGTCACCCAACGCCAGAGCCAAGGAGCAGCCTCCGAAAAAGAGCACCGCGGCAGCCGCCCAGCGCTAGACAGCACAAGCGTGTCCGGCGGAGCCTTGCCGGCGCCGGGCAGCCGGGCAAGCCGACTTGTCCCGGGAGAAGCGCCTGCTCTCGCGACGCGAGCGCCGGGCCTTGGGGGTGCCGCTTTCCCGGCGGTCTCGGCGCAGCGCGAGCAATGCAGTGCCGTTTTCTGCCCTTCGAAGCCTGCAGTAGTAGGACAACCGACTGCTAGCGGCGTTGAAGGCGTCTCGGTCGTGCGATATACTCCTGAATTCTGACGACTGCCGTGAAAGATTGCGGCTCGCAGCGCCAGATCAGCGTCACCAACGGGCTGATGGACTCCATGGGGCGCGCGTCGCGGCGCCACCTGGTCCGATCCCGTAAGTCCGCTGTTGAAGGGCAACTGCTCCCTATTCCTTGCTTGAGAGAGCGCTACGAATGGCTACTGTTCGAATCCCCACCCCGCTACGAAAGTATGCTAACGGTCAGGCAGAGGTGACGGTTGAAGGTGCGAACGTTCGTGAAGCGTTCGACCAACTGGAATCGTCCTGCAGCGGCATCAAGGAAAAGATCTTTGACGACAGCGGCGAAGTGCGTCGTTTCATCAACGTTTTCGTCAACGGCGAAGACATTCGCCACCTCCAAGGACCTGAGACGGCGATCAACGATGGCGACGAGCTGAGCATTGTTCCGGCGATCGCTGGGGGGTGCTCCGATTGTGCTGCCGGGTGAGACACATCTGCTGCGCTGACATGTTGTGGCGCGGCCCGTCGCTCGAAGTCGTCAAGAATCCAAATCTAGTCCACGAAAACCCCAAGAGCGGGGCCTCAGACAAGGAGGACCACCACCGTGTCCATGAAGGACCAATGGCTCAGCGAATTGCGAACCCGCATTCCCGAGGCGTCTCCTGAGGACGTTGAGAAGCTGATCCAAGGGAACGGTTCGGAAGATGTCGTCGTCGTCGATGTGCGCGAAGGCGATGAGTACCGCCAGGGCCATCTCCCTGGAGCGATTCACCTGCCGCGCGGTTTTTTGGAGCTGCAAGCGGAGTCCAGGTTGAATGCGAAGGAGCGGAAGATCGTCGCTTACTGTGCTGGCGGCGTGCGATCGCTCTTTGCAGCGGACACGCTGCAGAAGATGGGGTACACCGATGTCATCTCGATGAGCGGCGGTTTCACCCGCTGGAAGCAGAACGGGCACGCGTTCCACGTTCCCGAGGTGCTGAGCGAGCGCGAGCGCGAGCGTTACGCGCGCCATCTGACGATCGACGAAGTGGGTGAAGCTGGACAGATCAAGCTCAAGAAAGCCAAGGTGCTCTGCATCGGGGCCGGCGGGCTGGGTTCTCCCGCTGCCTATTACTTGGCCGCTGCCGGCATTGGAACGGTCGGGATCGTCGACTACGACGTCGTCGATCGAACGAATCTCCAACGACAAATTCTGCACACCGACGCTCGCGTGGGCATGCTCAAGACCGACTCGGCAAGGGAGACTCTCGAGGCGATGAATCCCGACATCGAGGTGGTGACCTACGAGGAGCGTCTCACAAGCGAGAACGTCGACCGACTCTTCAGCGACTACGACGTGATTCTCGATGGTTGCGACAACTTCCCGACGCGCTATTTGGTCAACGACGGTTGTGTCAAACACCGCAAACCGAACGTGCACGGGAGTATCTACCGTTTCGAGGGGCAGGTGACGGTGTTTTGGCCGGGTCGCGGCCCGTGCTATCGGTGCCTGTATCCCGAGCCGCCGCCGCCGGAGATGGCGCCCTCTTGTGCTGAAGCTGGAGTGCTCGGAGTGCTTCCGGGTGTCGTGGGCGTGCTCGAGGCGATCGAGACGATCAAGGTCATTCTTGGCCAAGGCGACTTGCTTGTAGGGCGCCTTTTGATGTACGACGCTCTAGAAGTGAGGTTCCGCGAGCTCCGAGTCAAGCGGGATCCGAAATGCCACTACTGCAGCCAGGATGAATTCCCTGGCTACATCGACTACGGCCACTTTTGCAGCACTTGACGAAGGCCCTTGAATCCTTACCTTCCGTCTGAGTTTCAGACTTTCCTTGAGCGCTATCCGGTGCTCTCCGCGATCGGTCAAACGCCCTGCGTTCGTGTCGAACTCGAGGGCCTGAAGAAGCCCGGTGTGGAGATCTACGCCAAGCTTGAGTACTTCAATCCAGGGGGGTCGATCAAGGATCGACCGGTGTCATGGATGCTCATGAAGGCGATCCTAGACGGCCGGCTGAAGCCTGGGATGACCGTGCTGGATTCCTCTTCGGGTAACGCTGGGATCGCCTACGCTATGATCGGCGGCGCGCTTGGCTATGACGTTCGCATCGTCATTCCAGGAAACGCATCCGCGGAGCGTAAGAAACGTTTGGTGGCGCACGGAGCCGACATCTTCTATACCGATCCCGTTGAAGGCTACGACGAAGCGCTGCGCGAGGTGCGGCGCCAGGCGGAGGCCGAACCCGAGAGGTTTTTCTTCTGCGATCAGTATGCCAACGAGAACAATTGGCAGGCGCATTACCACAGTACGGCGCAGGAGATTCTCGACCAAACCGGCGGGCGGGTGACCCATTTCGTCGCCGGCGTTGGCACGGGTGGCACGGTGACTGGCGTGGGCCGGCGCTTGAAGCAAGAAGTTCCGGGGATTGAGGTTACCTGCATCGTCCCCGATCTTTTCCCGGGCATCGAGGGGCTCAAGCCGCTCGGCCATCCCGAGGACATTGTTCCGGAAATCCTCGACGAATCTGTGATCGACCACCGCGTCGAGGTCCGTATCGACGACGCCTACGACTATTGTCAGCAGCTCGCCAAACAAGGTTTTTTTGTAGGTCAGTCGTCTGGGGGGTACCTTAAAGGAGTGGAGTCCGTTCTGGAGAGAATCGATCGCGGCGTCGTAGTAACGGTTTTCAACGACTTCGGCGAGCGTTACTTTAGTACGGGCCTTTGGGGGCACGACAGCGAATCGTGAGTCGACCCGCTCCGGTGATGGCGTTAGCCTACCCAGTGGTGTGTCGAGCTTCCTTTTCACAAGACCGCCTCCGCGAGGAACCTGTGGCGCGCGTCAACACCGTTCGTGATGAGAGCGGGGGATCGCCACGTCTCCACCGCTCCACGGAAGAGAAGTGAATCGAAGGGGAGAGGACCATGGCCAATCTACGAGAGGGCGACACGGGCGGCCGCCAAGCGACTGGGGTTGCTGCCCCGACCTACGAGGCACCGGACAGTGCGACCCTGGTAGAGATCCTTCGTCTGGTTGTCCTTTCGCGTTCGCTTGACGACGCTGAGGCCAGACTTCGCAAGCAAGGGCGTACCTACTTCTACATTAGCAGTGCGGGACATGAGCTGATTCAAGCCACGGCCGCGCAGCTCTTTCGACCAGGGTACGATTGGTTTTACCTCTACTATCGAGACCGTTGTCTTAGTCTCGGTCTTGGCGTCTCCGTCGTCGACCAGCTGCGGCAAGCGTTCGCCAAAGTGACGGACGGAACCAGCGGCGGGCGAGAGATGCCGTGTCATTTCGGCACCCCCGCGCTGCGTATCGTCAATCAGTCGAGTGCGACGGGGAGCCAATTCCTCCACGCAGTCGGCACCGCCGAAGGGATCGCCTACGCGCGCCGCACCGGCGTGACGCCGTCACACGTCGATGCTGTGGACGCAGCGCGAGTCGAACCCGACGAGATCGTGCTCACCTGTGGTGGCGACGGCGCCACGAGTGAGGGGGAGTTTTACGAGGCCATCTCTGCGGCGTGTTTGAAGAGGCTTCCCGTCGTATTCTTGATCGAGGACAACGGCTACGCGATTTCGGTGCCGGTCGAGTATCAGACCCCGGGCGCCAACATCTCGCAGCTTTTTCGCGGCTTTCCTGGACTTCTCATTCAGGAATTCGACGGTACCGACGTGGTCGCGAGTTACCGCGGCCTGGGCGAGGCCGTGCGCCATGTGCGTTCCGGTCGCGGCCCGGCGTTGGTCCATGCCCACGTCGAGCGGCTGACCCCGCACTCCGACGCGGACAACGACGCGAGCTATCGGCCGGCGGACGAGCGTCGCGACATGCGCCGCCGCGACCCTCTCACGAAGCTCGAGAGCTTGCTTCTCGATCGCGGCCATATCACCGAGGCCGAGTTGCGGCACCTCAAGCTCGAGATCACGGCGGAAGTGGACCGTGCAGTGCAGCTGATTGAGAACGAGCCCGAGGCCGACGCAACAAGCGTCGAGAGGTTCCTCTTTTCGCCCGTCGCCGCATGCGCGCAAGAAACTCCGCCCGAACCGGACGGTAAGTCGGTCACGCTCCTCGAGTCGATTCGCGAGACGATGGCGCTGGAGATGCGTCGCGACGATCGGATCCTCGTTTTCGGTGAGGATGTCGCCGACGTTTCGCGCGCTCACCTCGCCGGGAGCTTAGACGGAAAGGGCGGCGTGTTTCGCCTGACGCAAGGACTCCAGCGCGAGTTTGGCCCCGAGCGCGTCTTCAACACCCCGATCGCCGAGGCTGCCATCGTTGGCCGGGCGCTCGGTCTCGCCGCCCGTGGTCTGCTGCCGATCGCCGAGATCCAGTTCTTCGATTATATCTGGCCGGCCATGCACCAGATTCGTAACGAGCTGGCCGTCTTGCGTTGGCGTTCGTTCAACAACTTTTCCGCTCCTGTTGTCTTGCGTGTGCCGATTGGCGGATATCTTCGCGGCGGCGGCATGTACCACAGTCAGTCCGCTGAGTCTATCTTTTGCAGTTGTCCCGGCCTTCGTGTCATCTTTCCTTCGAATGCCCAGGATGCTGCCGGCTTACTCCGGGCGGCGCTGCGCTGCGGCGATCCAACGCTTTTTCTTGAGCACAAGCACCTCTATCGCCAGCCGTATGCGCGATCGCCGTATCCTGGCCCGGACTATGTGATTCCGCTTGGCAAGGCCAGGAGGGTCCGTCGCGGTACGGATGTCACGGTCATCACGTACGGGGCCATGGTGGAGAAGTGTCGGCAGACGGCCGACGCCCTGAGTGCCGGCGGTGTCGAGGTCGAGATCATCGATCTGCGCTGCCTCGTGCCCTACGACTGGGACGCTGTCTCTGAGTCGGTCCGCGCCACTCACCGGGCGCTCGTCGTCACGGAAGAACCGCTGGAGCATGGTTTCGGCGCCGAGATCGCGGCGCGCATTGGCGACGACCTGTTCGGCCACCTCGACGCACCGGTGCGGCGCGTCGGCGCCTTGAATCTCCCAGTTCCGTATGCGCCCGTGCTCGAGGAGAAGATGCTACCGGGTGAGCGTCAGATCGAGGCGGCGCTCCGTGAGCTTGTGGCGTATTGACGTTGCCTCGACCAGCTGCCGCAGGGGCGCGGGGCACGCGGCGCGTCGCAGGCTCTCGCAAGAGCGGCACACAACGAACCCGTGAATCCGTGTGAACGACGGTGGTTCGTTTGCGGTTGAGCGACGAGGAACTTGTGAGGAATGCGGGCTGTTAGCGGTGTGAGGCGGCGCGGCGCGGAACGGGCCGCGATGCGTCGCCCGGCCTCGACATCGACCGTGCGGACGCTCGGCTTCCGAGGCGGTAGAGTGCGACCCCGGCGACCATACCGAACAGGCTTCCTCCGCCCCAGCCCAGCAGGCCGAAGATGAAACGAGAAGAGATCGCACCCACGATGCCTGCGATCACAGTGTTGATGGTGTGGTTCTTCATGACACGGTCATAGACGTTCTCCAGCGCCGCGCGTTACAGCCCGGGACCGAGTTCCGTTACAGAGTCGTTACAGAGTGTCGTTACAGAGTCGCGTCCCTCCGTGTTCCCAGTGCGGTGTCGCGAGTCATACCGGGCTCGGCGCGCGTCGTCGGAAGAAGGGAGACACTTTCACGAGAGTTCGACGTGAACCGGAGAGCGTTTTGCGTTGCGGCAGAACGGGCTCGTCGAGCGCTGTTTGATCCGCAAACACCTGACAAGTCACCACCGCCACTGTGCGGCGCTTCCGTGAGTTGCTGAGCGGATTCTTTGTCGGTTTTGTAAGTCCCGTTGAATTAAATCTTTACGGGAGTCTCTCGGCGTCGGTCGGGCGACGGCAAAGTTTTCCCGGCTTTTTTTTGCAACAGGAACACTCTTTGCGCGTCAAAAGTGTTGAGAAGAGTCAAGAGCCACTCGGGACCGTCTCCTTTGCCGGCGGCAAAGGCCCGCGTGACTTTTGGTGCTCGACCCTGCACAAGAGCTCCCCCTTTTTACGAATCGTCCGACTCGCCGGTACTTCTAAGTCGAGGTTTGTCGGGGGAAGCAAGTATCAGGAAAGGTCGCTTTCAATGAAAACTCCCAAACAATCAAAGCTGAAAGCTCCTGCAGCGGCTGCCTCTCCAAGGCCACTTTCGCTGATGGATCTTGAGGTGCCGGTGCGCCCACTGTTGACCCGTGAGGAAGAGATCTTTCTCGGCTCCAAGGTGCGTCAATCTCTCCGGCGCCTGCGCACACTCCTGCCGCGCCACCCCGTCGGCTACAGGCGTCTCCTCGCGCGTATGAGCGAGGTGACCAGCGGTGGTTCCCTCATGTACACTTGGCTGTCGTTCAAGGATCGGATCGAGGCCGACTTTGGCAAGGCTACGCGAGCGCTCGAGCGGGCTGAGCGCTGGGTCGAAAACGGTGATGAAAAGAAGGCGCGCCAGGCCTATCGGCGCGGCGTCAAAGTGCTCGAGACCTACAACCTCGACCCTGAGACGCTGCTGCAGTGGTCCCGAGAAGTCTTTGAGAGTGATCAGAAGCCTGGCGCCATGGGCCAGCTGGCTGAATTCCCGCGACTGCATCGGGTGCTGGGGCGTGCCCTGGAGATCCTCGCGAACGATCGTGATCGCATGGTTTTGCCGAACCTCCGCCTCGTCATGAAGGAAGTCTTCCGTTACCACCCGACCGGAATGCGCCGCAGCGATCTCTTCCAAGAGGGGATCATCGGGCTGCACAAAGCCGTCTTCCGCTACGATCCGACGCGCGGCATTCGGTTTTCGACCTACGCCACGTATTGGATTCGGCAGTCGATTCGCAAGGCTCTGATCGACAAGTCGCGAGTCATCCGTGTGCCCCAGGCGGTGCAAGAGGAGCTGCGAAAGAAAACTTGTCGACTCGCCGAGAACGAAGCCGATCGCGTGCGACGGATCTTGACCGAGACCGTCCTCTTCTCTGCCGGCGATTCCGATGATAGCGATGACCGCTTTTCGTTCGACGTCAAGGACGTGTCACCCCAGGCGGCTGGTAGCCGCGGGCTCCACATCGGGCGTGTCCCAAAAGCCGTGGCCGAAGCGCTGGAGTCGCTGAGCACGCGCGAGCGCGACGTACTGCAGCGGCGCTTTGGGCTCGGCGGTGAACGCCCGCAGACCCTAGAGGAAATAGGCACTCACCTCAATCTTTCGCGCGAGAGGATCCGGCAGATCGAGCGCGAGGCGCTCGAGCACATGAAGCACGATAACGACCTGGTAGAAGTCTACGAAGAACTCGATCTTGTCGATGGTTCCGGCGCCGCGTTGGCGCGCAACTGAGCTGACGGAGCGCGCGAGCCATTTTCGGGATAGAAAACAAAACCAGAATCCCATCGACCCGAACCCTCGGCCCTTCACCGGGCCGAGCATCCCTCCCAACCCCCTCAAAGCGGTGCGCCACTCTCTCTGACCCAGGAGTGGCGGCCGCTTTTTTTTACCTGCGTTGAGTTTGTGGTGATGCGTGTCGGGGCGAGGTCGCGAGTCGGACTGCTTGTGCGCACGAAGGTGCTCGCGAGGGAGGGTGTTCGAGGAGCGAGGGCTACGGCAGAAGGCGTTTCGAGTGCGTTGCGCTGCGGGTGGGCCTCTCGTTTGAGCGCGGAAGAGACCGTCAAAGTTGTTGAGAGAGTGAACCGCGATGCCAAGTGATCGTCCATCGTCTGACCATTCGCCGAAACCGGTCCAGACCGACACCGTCGCGTCCACGATCGGTGGACTCACTTCGTCATCGTCTTCGAGCCAGCGGGTGTATGCCGCGCGCTGGGTCGTGCCGGTTTCGAGCCCGGTCATCGAAAATGGTGCCGTCTTGACCTCAGGGGCGCGGATCGAGTGCGTCGGTCCACGCGCTGAGGTCTTGGCTCAGGCTCAGGCGAGCGGCGGCGCGGAGTTGGTCGACCTTCCTGGCTGCGCGGTTCTTCCTGGTTTGGTCAACGCGCACACGCACCTCGACCTGTCGCTATTTCGGGGCTTGTGTGAAGAGAGTGGTTTTTTTGCGTGGATTCGCCATCTCACGGCGCTCAAGTATTCGGAGGTGGCCAGCGAGACCTTCGAGACGGCTGCGCGTTGGGGGCTGATCGAAGCGATTCGCAGTGGCATCACCACGGTGGGTGACGCGTCAGACCACGCCGCGATCTTCGGGGCGCTCGAAGAGTCTGGTGTACGTGGAGTGACGTTCCAGGAAGTCTTCGGTCCACATCCACGTGACGCCGTGCGGAGCCTTGAGGCTCTCACCGAGCGACTCGATCCGCTGCTACGGCGCCAGAGCTCCCGTGTGCGCGTCGGTGTGTCGCCTCACGCGCCGTACACGGTATCCACTGAGCTCTTCGCGCGCGTGGCGCGGCTGGCGACGTCGATGTCGCTTCCAGTTTCGATCCATGTGGCGGAGTCGCAGGCTGAGCGGGCGTTCGTGCGCGACGGAGCGGGCCCATTCGCAGACGATCACCGTCGTCGAGAGATTCCGGTGACCGCGCGTCGCGTCTCTCCAGTGCGTCTTCTCGAAGATTGCGGAATTCTTGAGACAGCCCCGCTACTCGTCCATGCGGTCGACGTTGATGCCAGTGACGTAGGACTCATCGCGTCGCGCGGCGCCAAAGTCGTCCACTGCCCAAAGTCGAACGCAAAGTTCGCCCACGGAATCGCGCCGCTGTCGCAGCTCCTCGCAGCCGGCGTCGAGATCGCGCTTGGAACGGACGGCACCGTCAGCAACAACAGCTGTGACCTCTTCGACGAGGCGCGCGTTGCCTTCCTGTTGGCGCGAGCGCAAGAGGGTCAACATGGAGGAGAGCTGACGGCGTCAGGCACACATCACGCGCGTCGCGTGGATGCTCCTCGTCTTTTGGAACTGGCGACAATAGGAGGTGCCCGCGCCTTGGGGCTTGCCGACGAGATCGGTACGCTCGAGCCCGGCAAACGGGCTGATCTGATCGCCTTGGACCTTTCCGGGGTACGGCAGGAACCTGTCTACGACCCACTCGTCAGCATGCTCTTTTGCGCTAGCGGCCGCGATGTTCAGCTGACCGTCGTGGACGGAAAGGTCTTGTACGACGGCGCGGCGGTTGTGACTCTCGATGAGGAATCGATTGGGCGCGACGTCAGCCGTTGCGCAGGGGCGTTTGCACGTTGGCAGCGGGAGAGACCGCTCGACTCTTCGTCTTCTTAGGAGGTTGTGATGCACCTAGGGGCAATGGTATTGCTCTCGACGCTTTTGTTGAATTCCCACGCAGCAGCACCCGGCGAGCTCCAGGACGAGCTGAAACATGGCTCGCGGGTGAGATTGAGCGCGACGCAGTTGACGTTCGGGGAGCTTCTGCAGCAGATCGAGAATCAAACGGGAAATCGAATCAAGCTTTCCGGGAAGGTTTCTGACGTCGACGAAGTGTTGGCGCGGCAAGTGAAGCTCCGGCCCCAGGAGTCATGGAGTTTCTGGTCGCTGGTCGAGGTGATCTCGAAAGAGACGGGCTACACGTTTGCCGACAATCGAGGCCAGATGCTCCGACTCGCTCTTCCCGCGCCCGATGCGAGCGATCGCCGTTTCGGCGCCTATATGCCAATCGGGGCGACAGTCGAGGAAGGCGCATTCCGCCTGACACCGGTTGTGCGACTCAACGGTGACGTTCGCTCACTTTGGATTCACGTCCAAGCCGAGCCTCGCTTCGGAGCGATTGACTTTCAGCGTTGGCGACTCGATTTGACTTCGCAGCAGGGCAAGCGCAGATTCGACTCGGGGGCAGATGGTGAGGCGCGTCAATCGGACCAGATCGCTGGCACCTGGCTCCTGCGCTGCTTCAAGGGGGGAGTCCGGACTGGTAAGGCTCGCCTCAAGTTTCGGGTGAAGACTCGTCTGTGCGCACAGTGGCAAGAAGTGACGACAGATCAGCCTCTCAACGCGATGACTCGCACATGGCAGAACGTTGGCGAGGGAGGCTCGCTGCGCGTTGTGAGCGTCTCCAGCGACAAGGATCTACACACGATCGAAGTTCAGCTCAAAAAACTCGAGCTCGAGCGTCGACGGTTTCTTCCGATCGTTGACCTCCTCACTGCCGGCGGCGACCGCGTCGAAGGCGTTGTGGGCGGTGAAGTTAAACGCCAAGAAGCAAAGCTCACCGTGCGTTTTCCAGTCGAGGAGGTGGGTGAGAAGATAGGCAGCGGGAAATTGATCGTACGGCAACTAGGTGCTGACGAGGACGTCCAAGTCCCGGTTTTTCCGTCGCTGATCGAACTGGGTCAATCGACACTTCATGTCCGCGGGGAGCGTTTCCGAGGCCGACACCTTGAGGTACTGCTCGAGGCTACGGGTTTTCCTCTCCCAATGCGCTCCCTGTCCATCGTCGATGCGAAAAACGTGGTCACCCGCGCCAGCGGTGCTCGACCCGTGTCGAGGGGCGCGTCGAGACGCGGGTCGAAGACGGGAGCGAACTGGATGGTGACTTTTTCTCCCGGGCGCCGAGGACGCGATGCGCGGACCTACCGTTTGCGCGTCCCAAAGCCTGGCGAGTTGGTTGCCCATACGTTCGAAACTCGCCTCAAGGTGCAGATAGATCCATAGGGCATTCTCAGCTGGACGGAGTCGACCAGGCGATTACGCCGGGTGACCCGCGCCAACGCGCGAACCCGTTCCGGACTCCGCCATCTCCTGCGTCACCTCGAACGTCACCGGCGGAGCTTTCGGAAACTGCACCGAGCTCAGGTCCCACGGCGGTCCGGAGGCTAGTGGACTCGTCGCGGTCCAGAACATCGGCGCTTGCCGAAGTTTCGTGCCGCGCGCCAGAATGCGCTCTTGTGCCCAGCGAAACATCGCCTTGAGCGTGTCTTGCTTCGACAGCTGCGGCCAGCTTCCTCGCGCTGCCAGGTCGCGACGAAGCTTCACTTCCGTCCAAAACGTGTGCTCCTGATCGAGGCGGATGCCGGCCTTGCGGCTGCTTTCACTCGCGAGGCTGAAAAGAAAAAGCGCGGCGCGTTCGTTCTCGTCGTCGGCACGCAACTCTCTCCAGTCGTGGAACTCCAACACCAACTTTGACACGTTCAGCCTCCGGTCAGATTTTTGGATTCTTGAGATCGAGGGTTGGCCGCCTGTCGAACAGTGCCTTTCGCGGCCCAGCTCCTACGGGTCAAACCCGAATGGCAGTGATTCAGTCCCGAGCGCGTCCGAACCCGCTCGAGCGCTTCAGCAGGAGTCGTCTCGGTCTCGTTCCCGTGCCGAGTCTGGCGGCAAGACGGGCTGACTCCCAAGTCTGCGCGATGGAGTGTCGAGATTCTACGGCTTCGCGTCTTCCTGGTAAATCCCTAGATCCTCGGTCCTCTGCCGCTGCCAGGCGGCGACTTCTTGAGCGTCGACGGAATCATGGTGCCAGAGCGCCCAGTTGAGACAGGCGATGAGATCATCTGGGTGTTCCGTCCCGACTCCAAGGCGGAGAATTCGATCGAAGCCGCAGCGGGCCAGCTCGTCGGCAGGAGTGAAATACTCTGAGACGGTCACGTGGTGATTGATCTTCGTGCTCAATCCGTCGAAGCTCAGGGCATATCGAGGCACGGTGGTGGTGGCGAGCACGTCGGCGAAGTGTCGAGCGCCGTCTTCAGAGAGGCCCGCGACGCGAAAGGCGACGAGCGACCCGGGGAGACGGTAGTGTTTGCGAACCGTTTCGGCATCGACGTGCGAGGACAAGCTTGGATGGAAGACCTTCTCGACGCGGGGATGTCCCGCAAGGAACCCCGCGACGCGAGTTGCGGCCGAGCAGCGCTGCTCGAAGCGGTCACGCGCCCGGTCCAGCCCCGCCACGATCGCCTCAGCGCGGCGCCAGTCCAGACCGCCACCACGGGTCGCCTCCAGATCCATCACCTCATTCATGAGATCCAGGTCGTTCGCGGCGACGTAACCCCACAGGTCGCGATCCTGTCCAGCCAAGGACTTCGTACCGCTGGCGACCACCGCGTGAATTCCATCGTAGCTCAGAAGCGGCTTTTTTAATCCCCAGGGAGACGCGACGGTGTCATCGACCACTAGGTGTAGGCCAGGTGCCTTCGCCGCGCGCAGTCGAGCGGCGGCGGCGCCAAGCTCCTCAGGGTCGAGCGCACGGGTGAGGGGGTTCGAGTAGGTTTCGTAGAATACGAGTCGAGTGGTTGGGCGCACGGCGCGTTCCAATTCGTCCACTCCCAGACCATCGACGAACGTCAAACTGGACCCGGTGCGCTGGGCAAGCCACTCGAGGTGCTTCTTCGCTTTGTTGTAGACCTGTCGCAAAACGACCGCGTGGCTCCCTGGCTGCAAGAGAACGTCGAAGAGAAGCGCACACGCCTGCATGCCGCAATCGGTGACGATCGCGCCCGCTGCCTGCTCCAACTTGCGGACGGTTGCGATCAACGTGCGGCTGCTCTCGACTCCGTAACGACCGTAGATCTGCGGCAGCTGCGACCAGCACGCGTCGCCGCTAAACACCGCCTCCGCCTTGCCTTCCTGCCAGGCGATCACGCGCTGGGAGCCGAGCATGTCCAGCTGAATGCTGGCGCCGGCTGGGTGCAAATAAGGCACGCCCTGCTCGCGCATGACGCGATCGATCGCGTCGTGCAAGGCCCTGGTGTCGGCGGCCATATTCTTGAGCTGCGGCTTCTCGCCGGGGCAGCCCGTGGGGTCGAGGTATTCCTTCATCGCTGTCGATCTTGCGACTTGAGCGCCTTCGGGACAGAAGAGTCTTTGCTGACGGTGCGCGGTGTCCGGGCGCGGTGTCCGGCCAGGAAGCTTGCCATGATACGAGCCAACACCACGATTGGAAAGCATCCGGCGTACCCGGCGGCTGGCGCGCTTGCCACGCAGCCCGCGACTCGGTATGTTCGTGCATTCCGAGAGCGGTTCACTGAAGGCGTGCGCGTGCCGAGAACTGTCTCCGGCGCTTGCGACAGACGTGCGAAGATTCGCTTTGCCGGAAGGCGCTGGGAGTACTGAGAGGCGTTCACCAACTTCTATTCTTTTCTTCTCGAATGAGGCACCAGATGAGTGGGTATCGTTCCCTCGTCTGCGCTCATGGCGCTGGCTTGGTTTTGCTCTTGCTTTCGCTCGGTGGGTTTCCCGGCTGCGCTCAGTCTCCGGATTTGGTTCCTTCGGAGCTGCCGCGTGCACGTCTCTTTGAGCTTTTGCCGCCGCCGACGAAGGCAATCGGCATCATGAAGAATTTTCCGCCGCTCGATCCCGACGTGCCGGTCGCAAAGCCTGGCTTCTTCGTCCGTGCAGCCTCGTCGCTGGCCCGAGCGGGCGACCCGATCGTTCTGCCTCACGCTTATGACACCGTTCTCTACGAAGCAGAACTGGTGATCATCATCGGGCGACGGGCGCGCAACGTGTCGGTCGACGAGGCGGAGGAGTTCATCTACGGTTACACCTGCGGCATGGACGGTTCGCCGTCTGTTACCGACGCGGACGGCCAGTTGCAGCTGGCGCCGTCGTTGGCCGGGAAGTCTGCAGATGGAATTGCTCCCGTTGGAGGGCGGATCGTCCGGTCACTTGGGGCGTCCGGCCACGACATCATACTGCGTGTCAACGGGCGTGAGCTCGAACGCACGAACACGGATCACATGGTGATGGGGCCAGCCGAGCTCGTCTCGATGGTGTCTCAGTCCATCACTCTCGAAGTCGGCGACGTGATCTTCACGGGGGCCAGCAAAGCCATCCCAAAGATGCGTGCCGGTGACGTTGTCGAGGTTGAGATTACGGGCGTCGGCATCCTGGAGTGCCCGGTCGTCGCCTCGAATCTCACACGGGAATGATCTCGAGCCGAGGTGGCAGGCGTACACCTTTGTGTTGTCCGCTCTCTCTTCGGCGGCTCGACCGCAGCGGCACATGAATCCTTACGAACCGGGCGTGCCTGCTACTTTTCAACTCGTTCGAATCGCCGCCTCGCTCTTTTCCTCAAACTTCCTTCGGATCGCGCATCAAGAGTCCTAACCTAACCTCGAGTTTGGCCATTTCGCGCCGGCCTGGCCGGACGAGTTTCGCGGGGATTCAAAGGCCCTTTCAACTTTTTTGTACCCTGAGAACCCTTGTGCCCATTCAAAAACTCCTGTCCGGCCCTTCGGGGAGGAGCGCCGATGCCTGCGCCCGTCCTCCGCCACGACCCGAGCGGGATCGCGCCCGAGTCGTTCCTTGGCTTCGACGCTCCTGGCGTTCCCAGACTCGACGCGAAATGGCCAAACTCGAGCTAACAGCCCGCCTGAAAAAGTCATTCGGCCGAGAAACTGCCCTCTTCACGCCCAGCTCGACCGCGTCAATACTCGATAATCTCGGAGATTACCTGCGTTTGCCGCAGCCGACCTGGACGCGAAGAGACCAGTTTTCGGCTCGAAGCACTTTTTAACAGGCTGCTAATCGAAATGAGTACCGAACTCGCCAAGACCTATCAACCGGCGGCCGTCGAACCCGAGATCCACACGCGGTGGTTACAATCGGGAGCCTTTCACGCCGACGCCGCTTCCCCAGGAGTCCCCTACGCGATTGTGATCCCACCGCCGAACGTCACGGCGCCTTTGCACATGGGGCATGCACTCAACAATACTTTGCAGGACATCCTGGTGCGTTGGCGGCGCATGCAGGGGCGTAACGCGATGTGGATGCCGGGAACCGATCACGCCGGCATCGCGACACAGACCGTCGTTGAGAAGCGGGTGCTTCAGGAAGAGGGTAAACGGCGCACGGATTTTGATCGCGACGTGTTCGTCGCCAAGATCCAAGCGTGGAAGGACGAGTACGAAGCGCGGATCACTGAGCAGCTCAGAGCGATGGGATGTTCCTGCGATTGGGAGCGTCAGCGCTTCACGATGGATCCCGTCTGCGCTGCCGCAGTGCGCGAGGCGTTTTTTCGCCTCTTCAGTGAAGGATTGATCTATCGCGGCAAGCGGCTCGTTAACTGGGACCCGGTGACGCAAACGGCACTCGCTGACGACGAAGTTGAGATGCAGGAGGTCGACGGCTCGTTTTGGTATCTGCGCTACCCCCTCACCGAGCCAGTGCAGTGTGACGGCGAAACGATCGACTCTATCGTCGTCGCGACGACGCGTCCTGAGACCATGCTTGGGGACACGGCGGTCGCCATGAACCCGAATGACCCGCGTGCTCCTGCACTCCGCGGCGCGCAGGTCCGATTGCCGATCGTCGATCGCATCATTCCCATCGTCGAGGACGACTACGTGATCCTGCCGGATCCTGACGGCGACGAGAAGGCGCGGTTCTCGTCAGGGTTTCTCAAGGTGACACCGGCGCACGATCCGAACGACTGGGAGATCGGTCTGCGGTTCGGTCTCGACGTCATTAACGTTATGGCGCCGGATGCATCCGTCAGTCGTGACTACGGCTGGCCAGAGGCCGAGTTCGCATCCGGCGCGGCGCGGGAAGCAGAGCAGTTCCTCGGTTTGAGCCGTGAGGAGGCGCGAGCGGGCATCGTCGAGTGGTTTAAGACGAATGGACTGCTCGATTCGGTCAAGCCGTATCGTCATGCGGTGGGACACAGCTATCGTTCTCATGTGCCGATCGAGCCTTACCTCTCCGATCAGTGGTACGTGAAGGTAACTGACGAGCGCCTCGCTGGCGCGGCTCTGCGCGCCATGAATCCCGAGCAGAGAACGGCGAGTGAGGGCTGCGTCTGGCGCCGCGACGACGACCCCCCGGAGGGGGCGACAGCGCGGGGTAAAGCAGAGACAGAGTGGCACGGCGCATTGAAATTCTATCCGCCGCGCTACGCCAAGATTTTCCAGGCTTGGCACGAGAATATTCGCGATTGGTGCATCAGCCGGCAGCTCTGGTGGGGGCATCGCATCCCGGTATGGAGCGCGGATGCCGGAGCGCAGTTCGATATCACGCCTTACGGCGACCGACTGGCGCTGCAGGTGATCGGCGAGCGCCACTACATCTGCGTACGTCGTCCCGACCAGGAGCTCGAAGAAGCGCTCGCCGCCGCCGGATTCGTGCAGGACGACGACGTGCTGGATACTTGGTTCAGCTCGGCGCTTTGGCCGATCAGCACACTGGGGTGGCCGAAGCCGGAGGATTTTCCGGATTCGTTCCAGTCCGACCCGCGCCCCCTCGACACTTGGAATCCCAGCGACACGTTGTGTACCGCACGGGAGATCATCACCCTCTGGGTGTCACGGATGGTGATGTTCAATCTTTTCTTCCGCGATCGGTTGCCGTTTCGCGACGTGTTCATCCACGCCATGATTCAGGATGGCGAGGGGCAGAAGATGTCGAAGAGTCTCGGCAACGGCGTCGATCCGCTGGATATCATCCACCACCACGGCTCTGACGCCATGCGGTTCACCTTGGCCTCGATGACCACGAATACACAAGACGTCCGCATGCCGGTCGACATTGTCTGCCCGCATACCGGCGAAACGTTCACGCCGCGTATGGTGACGACGAGCGCGGGACATCGAGTTGCCGCTCCGCTGCAGGAGTGCCCCTCCGATCCGAGCAAGCAGATGGTGACATCATACGGGATTGTATCGGGCGAGGCGCGATCGGCGACGGACACGCCCCAGGCACGCAACACCAGCTCGAAGTTTGAGTTTGGTCGCAACTTCGCCAACAAGCTGTGGAATGCTGTGCGCTTCAGCCTTGGCCACCTGACGGACTCGTGCGGTGCGGCGAACGGACAGCCGGATCTCGCCAGTCGATGGCTGTTGTCGCGATTGGCTGGCGTGATTGGAGAGTCGACTCGCGCGCTAGAATCGTACGAATTCGGCGCCTACGCGCAGCAGCTCTATTCGTTTACGTGGCGAGATTTTTGCGATTGGTACATTGAGGCGATCAAGCCGACGGTTCAGGACGACCTCGTACAGCAGCGGGTGCTAGCGAGTGCGATCGACGCGATCCTGCGGCTGCTGCACCCCTCGATGCCGTTTGTCACCGAGAAGCTATGGGAGAGCTTGAGCGCGCGCGTGGCCGAGCGTGGTGTCGAAGGCTTGGCGCTCCCGGCGGGTGATCTGTTGATTCGCGCGCCATGGCCGTCGGTCGACGCGACGCTTGTCGATGCCGCGGCTGAAGAGGCATTTGCGCTGGTGCAGAGCGTTGTGACCGCAGTGCGCGAAGTCAGAACGACTCACAAGGTCGCGCCGCGTGAGCGTATCGTTCTGACCGCGCGCGCCAGCGCACCACTCGCGGCCCGGTTGAGCGAGCACGCGCCGCTCATCGCCACACTTGCCACCGTCGAGTTCGGATCCATCGGTCCGGAAGTCACGCAACCGGATCGTGCCGGCTCCACGGCCGTTGGCGAGATTGAGCTCTATCTTCATGATCTCGTCGACGTCGACGCCGAGCGCGAGCGCCTCGCGCGACGCCTGCAGGACGTCGGTGGTCGCGTCAAGAGCCTCACGGGCCGTCTGGCCAACGAAAACTACGTCAGCAAGGCGCCTTCGCACCTCGTCGAGGAGACCCGCCAGCAGCTTGTGGACGCCGAGCGCGAAGCAGAAGCCCTGAAAGCACAGTTGGCGGAGCTCGGGTAGTTACGGCCTACGGTCACGGTCCCACCCCCAACGTCCCACCCCCACGGTCACCTCCCACGTCCCACGGTCACGGATCGTACCACCACCGGGTCACGTCCCACGCCCACGGCCCAACGTCACGTCCGGAGCGGCGCACGGGCTGTGTGCCGTCGCGAGGGCGTCTGTGAGTTTCGACAGCACGCTTCGAAAAGCTCCACAGCCTCTCCGTGCGCCTTCGCCGACGACGAAGGAAGAACGGACAGACGGTGTCTGCGATCTTGGTGCACCGGACGGCCCGACTCGAGGGTCAACCGGCGTTAACTGAACAGCCCGGCCGAAGATTGCCCGCGTTCGCCGCGGCTGATCTGGACACGAAGAGACCAGTTTTCGGCTCGAAGCACTTTTTCAGGCAGGCTGTTAAAGCTCGTCAGCCGCGACCCAGCCCGTCGCCTCGTCGAAGACGATCTGCTGGCGTTCGAGTCGCTCCTGTGCCTCGAGAGAAAGACGCGCCCACGGTACCGCAAGGAGCCGTTGAATGTTGATCGGCTGGCCGGTGACCTCGCAGACGCCGTAGCTGCCGTCTTCGATCTTGTTCAGCGCTAGCTGGACCTCACGGACCATTTTCGACTCGCTTTCGGCCAAGCGCAGCGACAGGTCCGCGGTCAGCGCGGTCGATGCCTGGTCGGCCTCGTCCCCGCCGCGTGTCGTCACGTTTTCGTTCGTGCCAAGGTACTCCGCACCGAGGCTGTCGATCGATCCAAGAAGCGTCTTGAGCTGATTCACCAGCCGCTTACGGATTTCATTGAGGTCTTTACGCGCGATCCGTTTGCTCAGCGGCGGAACTTTGATCGGGGCTTCTGGAGTTTTCACACCGCTCGCCGCCGCCGAGGCCTTCGTCGTCCGCGCGGCACGTGCCGGGCGACTGACCGGTGCCTTTTTCGTCGCGGCTTTCTTGCTCGAAGGCTTCTTGGCGGCTTTTTTCGCTGTTGCCTTTTTCGAGCTGGTCTTTGCCGTCTTCTTGGCGGCCTTTGACTTCTTCGCAGCGGTTTTTTTGGCGCCGGCTTTCGGCTTGGCGGCCTTAGAGCTCTTGCTCTTGGCTTTTTTTGCTGTTTTAGATGTCTTTTTTGCTGTTTTTTTCTTGGTCGTCGCGGTTTTCTTCTTCGACCCTGTCTTTGTCACCTTGCTGGCCTTCTTTTTCGCCGAACTTTTTTTCGTCGGAGACATGACGCTTCAGAATGACGTTTCGGAATGACACTACCAGAACGGCCTGCCGCGATTGCTGGAATGAAGCCTAACGACACGTGACGAGACCACCACGGACCGATTCGAAGAGACTTCAGCCCATTTTTCAGGCGCAGGACTCTACGAGTCTAGAGCAGAATCGTCAAGTCAAAAATCGGGCAGGCGTCAACTCTTGCGACGCCCACCTCTTGATTCTCGGAGGGTTTCTGAGATGCGCTGGTGGTGTTGGCGAAAGACTACGGGATGAAGAAAGATCAGGTGTTTGAGAGCCCTGTTTTGCCGCCTCGGCGGGCGAGCGAGGTTATCTCGACGGCGCTGTTTGGCCTCTCTTTGACGCTCGGGATCTGGGCGCCGCTATGGGTGGACGGGGGGGAGCTTTTGCCGCTGGGCGAGCAGCTTCCCGACGTGACGCTCGTAGATACGCGAGGCGCGCCGATGGCGTTGAACGATCTGGTCGGTGTGCCAGCGCTTGCTGTGGTCTTCGTCGATGCGAGCTGCGCGGCCGTGGCCGAGGAATCGGCGTATCTTGAAGACTTGTGGCAGCGGCTCCGGCGCGAAGGCATGGTGCTGGTCGGGGTCAACTCGAACCGCCTCGAGAGCGCCTTCGATGCGGCTGTCAGTGCCAGGGAGCGTGGCTGGACGTTTCCTGTACTCATGGATTTCGATCAGGTGTGTCGCGATCTGCTGGGCGCTCGCCGCTCGCCGCATGCGTTCGTCTTTGACGCTCAGGGCAAGCTTCGATATCGCGGCGCCGTCCGCACCGCCAGCTCGACGACACCCTCGCGCCTCCTCGAACGCGCCGTGAGTGCGCTTCTTGCCGGGCGAGAGCTGAGCGTTGGCGTCACGGCGGCGCCTGGCTGTCTCATCCGAGCACCGCAGCGGCGACGGGGCCGTGGACGTGAGTACCATCAGCACGTTGCGCCGATTTTGGCAGCGCGCTGCACGCGTTGTCACAGCCCCGCGGGGCAGGCGTTTGACCTCACCAATTTTGCTGCGGCGTCGCGCCGTGCGGGCGCGCTCCGCCGGGTCGTCTCCCAGAGACGTATGCCTCCGGTGTTCGGCAGCGGGCCGGCGGTCGAGCTACAGAAGCAGTTGACCCGTAAGGAACTCGCGACGCTGGTGGCCTGGGTCGGCGCCGGAACACCTGAAGGCGCTCCCCCGGCCGAGTCCGTGCCGCCGGGCGCGTCGGTTTCGGCAGGCGGTTCGGCGAGTGGGAAGGCGAACAGCTCGATCGTGTTCACTGCGGCGCGCGCTGCTGCAGTGCGGCCTCTGCTGCCGCGCTCCGGAGGCGGAGGCGGGGGCCTGGCATCGCGAAGTCTTTCCCTCGTGCCACCGGTGCCGGCAGACGTCTGGGTCGCAGGGTTCACGCTCAAGGCGCCTGCGGCCGTTCGCGGCGTCCTCCTCTCGGTCGTCACCGGCGGCGACGATGCAGGTCAAGTCGTGGCAGCATTTGGGCCGGGATGCTGGTCGACGCCGTGGGAGCCAGGGCGCGGCATGCAACTTCCCGTCGGTGCGCACCTGCGCGCTCGCATCATCGAAATCGTTGATTTGGATGCGACTGCCGCGTCGCATTCCGCAGCGGCGCCGGAGGTGACGGCGTTCGAGCTCACCGCGCGGCGCAGCGAGGCCGCGCTGAAGCCTCAACGAACGGCCGCGCTCACCGTTGGAGAACTCAAGCTCGACCCCGGTGCGTTCGCGCGCACTGTCCGGATCACGCACCGGCTCGATCGTGCTGCGGCCGTGCGTGTGGCGACCCCTTGGCTCGGCCGCTACGCCACCTCTCTGGCGATGCGCGTCGTGCCACCTCCCGGCGACGATGGCTCGCCTCAGCCAGCAGAGCTGCTCTCCGTCCCCAGCTACAGCCCTGCGTGGCCACTCTCTTACTCGTTCTCTGCGGACAGCGAGCTTCTCGTCGCCGGCACGGTGATCGAGGCAACGATTGTCTTCGACAACTCCCGGCTGAATCAATACGCGATCGCGCCTGAGAAGGCATGGCGTATGGATCCGAGTCGATCACTGGTGGGCGTCCACCTTGTGCTGAGCGAGCCGGTCGACCGTTAGCCGGCAGCCCTCAAGTACGTGCGGCGGCCTCGAGCACGATTTCGCGCAGATCGCCGAGCTCGCGTAGCGGCTTGACCCAGCGAGGATGGACAAAAACTCTCACCCGTTTGACGATGTCGTCGAATTGTTCCTTGGCCAGCGCGCGAACCACAGGGGAGACCTCTTCGAGGTTGCGATAAGCCTTTTCTTCCCGAAAACGGACCTGCACGTTGAACTCGACTTCCTTCTCGACTGGAGGAGCGTCGAAGAGGACCTCGTGCGGCGCGACCTCGCCACCGACGGCGCGGCTGGCCAGCTCGGCGAATGCAGCGCCGCACTGCACGAGCGAGCCGTATGGGCGCCGTGCGAGTTGGCTGTAGATCTCTTCTGCCTGAAAGAAGCTGTATTCCGCCAGGCGTTTGTAGAGGACACGTCGCGAACCAAACAGACCGTTGACGAGGGGGGCCGTCGGTTCGCTCTGCGCGGCGGCCAGCATCTGTTCCACGACGTCGTCGTCGCCACCGCTGAAGAGTTCGGGCAGCTCAAAGTGATGCCGCAGCGCGAAAAAGGCGCGCTGTAACATCGAAGTGGCCGCGCGCACACCGTGATGCCAGTACACTTCGCTGAACATGACGTAGCGGGCGAACACGAGCAGTTCGGCGGCAGTGCGTCCCTTTTCCGTCAGAGCGAGACCTGTGCCATCGTCGTTCAGGCAGAGACTGCGCACGAGTCGCTCCTCATCAAAATGCCTGCCGTAGGGTACGCCGGCGTGCAGGCTGTCGCGTGGGAGATAGTCCAGTTTGTCGATGTCGATGGGGCCGGAGAGCATGCTGCAGAGGATGCGCTCCTCGTCGTCAACGGCCTTGCCGCTGAGAAGCTCGCAGACCGACTGGGGCTCGAGCTGCCAGTCGTCACGCAAGAGCTGCGCGAGATCTTCCGAGGTGATGAAACGCTCGACGAACACCTCATGCCGCGGCACGTCTTCCAGGCGCATGTCTTCGATGGGGTGGCAGAAAGGCCAGTGTCCAAGATCGTGGAGCAAGGCTGCGACGATGAACTTCTCGGCGGCCTCTCGACTCAAGTGGCTCCGAAAGCGCTCATCGAATGACAGCTGGCGAAGGTAGTGAAGAGCGTTGCGGTAGACGCCGAGCGAGTGCTCGAATCGCGAGTGGGTCGCGCCAGGATAGACGAGCGATACCAGTCCGAGTTGGCGAACGCGGGAGAGTCGGCGAAACGGCCGCGAGTCGACGAGCCGTCGCACGCGCGGTGTGAGTGGCACGTCGACACCGGGCGGTATCCGCACCACACCGCTCGGTGCGTCGAGCGCAGAAACCTCCGGAATCTCACGCAGTTGAGTGCTCAATTGCCGTCTGCGCCGTGCGAGGATGGCTCGACGGAGGCTTCCTCGAGCTGCTTCAGGCCGCGCCGACATACCGTGGGAACGTCGTCACGGGAGGCATAGGCACGGTTCCGCCTGAGGTTGTCTTTGTTCAGCTTTGTGGTCTCGATCGGGTGCCACATGTGGAGAACGACGGCGCGGTCGTAGAGGGAGTGGGGCACGACTCCGGTCGATCGAAGCCGCTCACGCACGTCACCGTCGGCTGATCCCCAGCCTTCGAACTCTTCGTCATAGCCGTTGATCCGCTCGAGGGCTTCACGTGAGACGGAATAGTTGAGCCCCATGTTGTGTGGCCGGCGTGGTTTTCGGCGGAGGATTTCCCAGCGCGCTTTCATGTGTTTGCGCCACAGCTCGCGACGGCCGCGCCGGTCGATCAGAGCCTCGAAGCGGCCGCTGACGACGTCTTCTTCCGTCAGGGCTGCGGTCTGTTCTTCCGTGAGACGCAAATAGCCGCCGCAGAGCAGCCGCGAGGGATCGGCATAGCGGCGGTGCACCTCGATTAGATCGTGGAGTGCGAGAGAGTCGCAGTCCGTGAAGAGAACGTACTCGAAGCGACACTTTGCTATGCCGCGGTTGAGCGCCGCTGCTCGTCGGTGCCCTTGGTTCTCTTGGCGTGCGTAAGTAACGTCGAACGGCGCCTCGCGGCGGAACGTGTCGACGATTTCCGGGGTGTCGTCCGTGGACCCGTCGTCCGCGACGACGATTTCGAAATCTCCTTCGCTTTGGCGCAGGTACGACCTGAGTGCCAGGCGCAGAAGATAGCCGCGGTTGAACGTGTTCATGAGCACGCTGATTCTCACGCTGCGCTCCTCATGGGGTCAGAGAGATTGGCGATTCGTGAACAATCGCTGCTTCTGGCAGCAGTCGGCGACTCCATTTCGTAGTGGCGCCTACACCAAGCTGCCGTACACCATGGTCCACCGCCGGACGCCTGATTATAATTGCCACGCCCTCGAACGGTAGCCTTTGGTCGTGTTTGAGCCTTGACCGCGAGTTCGGCCATTTCGCGCCGGCCTGGCCGGACGAGTTTCGCGGGGATTCAAAGGCCCTTTCGACTTTTTTGTACCCTGAGAACCCTTGTGCATGATTGCCTGCGTTTGCCGCGGCCGATCTGGAAGCGAAGAGACCAGTTTTCGGCTCGAAGCACTTTTCAGGCAGGCTGGTGAGTGAGCGAGAAGGAGTGAATAGATGTGTGGCATCGCGGGCTTGATCCAGCTCGATCGGACGTCCGTGGATGTTGACAGCGTGCGTCGGATGACGAACACCCTACGCCACCGCGGTCCGGATGGGGAAGGTCTCGAGACGCCCGCGCCGTGGGTGGCCCTCGGTCACCGGCGGCTGTCGATCATTGACCTCGACGGTGGTCGGCAGCCCCTCGCGAACGAGGACGGGTCGGTCTGGATCACCTATAACGGGGAGATTTTCAACTATCGACAGCTGCGTCGTGAGTTGGAGGGACGCGGCCATCAGTTTCGAACCCAGAGCGACACTGAGGTGATTGTTCACCTCTACGAAGAGATGGGGGCGGCATGCGTTGAGCGATTGAGCGGCCAGTTCGCCTTCGTTATTTGGGATGGCGAACGCCTCTTTTGCGCGCGTGATCCGCTCGGCATCAAGCCCCTCTACTTCTTCCGCGACCGGTCGCGTTTTGCGTTCGCTTCCGAGCCGCGCGCTTTTTCCGCGCTCGCAGGATTCGACCCTGAGATCGATCTCGAGGGTGTTCATCTTTACATGCAGTACCGGTTCATTCCGGCCCCCAAGAGCGCCCTCAAGGGGGTGGAGAAACTCTGCGCTGGCGAGTGGCTCACGCTGGAGTCCAGCGGCCGTCTACAGCGCCAGCGCTATTGGAACCTCGAGCGAGATGCCATCGAGAGCTTGACGGATGTCGAGAGTGCCAGCGAGGAGCTTCGGGCGCGACTGAAGGAGTGCGTGACTCGACAAATGGTCGCTGACGTCGACGTCGGCGCATTCCTCAGTGGAGGGCTCGACTCCTCCGCCATCGTCGCGTTCATGGCTGAGGAAGCTCGGTCGCGCGTGCATACTTTTTCCATCGGGTTTGAGGAGCCGAAGTACGACGAGCGGCGGTTTGCCGACGAAGTCGCGCGCGAAGTGGGAACGCAGCACAACGTCGAGGTGTTCGACACTCGCGCCGCGCGAGGTGTGATCGAGTCAGTGCTCGATCACGTCGACGAACCGTTCGGCGACACGGCGATCCTGCCGACCTTCGCGGTCTCGAAATTGGCTCAGCGGAGCGTCAAGGTGGTGCTCTCCGGCGATGGTGGAGATGAACTCTTTGCTGGTTACGGACGGTATTTCCGTGCGCTGCATTTGCTGGCGATTCCACCGCCGTGCCGCCCGCTGTGGTGGCTCTGGCGTCGGCTTCAGGCGGCGCCGCGAGATGTGAGCAAGTGGCGCTATGCCGATGGGCCGGCGGTTGATGATCTCTACCACCGTTTTTTGATCCGCATGCACCGCCGTGAACTCGCACCGCTTTACGGGGCGGCGCTGCGACCGGAGTTGAACCGAAACGGCCGCCATGGCCCTGTCGGCGACTTGATTTCGCGGCTGCACGGTCTACCGCCGCTCAGCCGACTCCTCGCAATCGATTTACATTCCATACTGTCGGAGTATCACCTCGTCAAGGTCGATCGCGCGAGCATGCAGACGTCTCTTGAGGTCCGCGTGCCCTTTCTCGATCTTGCGTTCGTGCGTTTCGCGTTTCAGCTCTCGTCGCCGCTCAAACTCTACGGCGATGAGACCAAGGGCTTGATGCGCCACGCGCTTCGGAGTGATCTGCCGCCATCCGTACTGAGCCGGCGCAAGCGGGGCTTTGGCCCACCTCTGAGCTACTGGTTTGCCGGCGGGCTGCAGGAGTTTGTCCGGGAGCGCCTCGAAGATGCACACGTCGTGCGCGAGGGGCTGCTGGAGCGCCGTGCCATCGACGCGACGCTCACACCGCGGCGCGGCAAGCTCGACGGCAGTAAGCTGTGGCGAATCCTTGTGCTCGAGTCGTGGTTGCGTAACCTGCGCGGTGGGCGTCTGGCCGCGACGACGTCGTAACGTGGGTGTGGACAGGTGGTCGCTCGCGACAAGCGATCCTCAGCGTCAACACGCTGTCAAGCTCCGAGGGGGCCGACCAGATCGCGAAGCAGATAGCCGACGACGTACGCCAGTGCCGCAGCGATCCCGCCGACCGCGACCGTCTCGAGACCGGCCGCCGACCAGTGCTGCTGGACGAAGCGGCTTTTGATCGCCCCGATCGAGAAGAACGCGATCGCCGCGAGCACGCTACTCCAGAGAAAAGGCGACTCAACGAGCCCCGGCGAGGCCACGCCGACCACGTAGCTGGTCAGAGGCAGGAAGCCGACGAGCACGAAGGCCACGAATGTCCACGTGGCGGCTAGCCAAGGCGACGGGCCGTGAAGAGTGAGTCCCAACTCCTCTTTGAGCATGGTGTCGACCCAGCGTTCGACGTCGGAGGTGATCACCGTCACCGCGCGCTCAAGATCCTCGCCCTCGAAACCCTTGGCGGCGAAGATCTGCCGGATTTCTTCGCGCTCGCCGTCCGGCACGGTTTCGATGTGATTCCTTTCGACGCGCCTCGCCTCGTCCCGGAGCTGTTCGTCTGCTCGCGTGCCGAGGAAGTTGCTGACCGCCATGCTGAATCCGTCGGCGAGCACGTTCGCGATCCCGAGAACGACAACGATGCCCGGCGCCAAGCCGGCACCGGCGACACCCGCTACGATTGCGAACGTCGTCACGACGCCGTCGACCGAGCCGTAGACGAAATCGCGCAGGTACGTCTGTTTTGGGCGCAGGTTCAGTCGCCTGCGGATCGCTTCGGGGGTGTGGTCGTCGTGCAGGCTCATGAGGCGCCTCTATGGGATCTGCAAGGATTTGATGGGGCTGCAGGAACGCCTTGACGACAGCCCTTGCTTCGTCTCCGACCTTCGGCTCCCACGGTCGCCGTGTCTTCTCCGTCCCGTCGTCAACTCAGATGCCTCGTTCTGCGAGCGGCGCCGACGAAGATACGTCAACTGAGGCGTCACGTCCACCGCAGCCTGACAGCACCGAAAAGACGGTCCCGTGCCGTGGAACTTCATCGTTCCGTGCCAAAAAAAAGGCCGGCTGGCGGGGAAGCCAACCGACCTCGGGGCAGTTGTGGGGCACAGTTAAGTGCTGCAGCTGAACTCGCGCTCGGTGCGGTCAAATGCGGTGCAGCGCAGCGTTGAAGCCAGGCTCTTCGTTGCGGCTTCAATGTCATCCTAGGGACCCTTTGCGCGCGCCACCATCAGGGTTTTCCTGATCTTCGGGTGGATTGGGCGGCGTTTTCCTGCCCCGATTCTGCGAAAGGAAGCGGTTCTGAGCCGTGCGGGGTCGCGATTGCGATTGCGTGTGGGTGGGCGTGGGCGAGTGAGACTCGGAGTGAGACCCCAATGTTGCAAAAGAGAAACACTTCAAGACCGTGAGCGAGTGGGAGGGCGAGTGCGTGGGCGTGAGCGGGTGGGCGTGAGAGAGTGCGGGTGTGAGGGTGTGTGGGTGCGCGTTGGCGGTAGAGCAGGCACTCCGGGAAACCTCACCAAACGTGAAGTCTGCCGCGACGTCCCACAACCGCGGATCGAGCCGTAGAACAAGAGCTTCCGAGATCTTCCGGCGAGAAATTTATGCAACTGTAGGGTGAGAGTGCGTGGGCGTGGGGGACGCGGGTTACCATGGGCGGCGGTTCGGTCGAACTTCTGACGTCTCCTCTTTTTCACATCAGTCGAACTCGCCAACAACGCGAATCGGCCAGTCTCTTGAGAGCTACAAGACACCGCGTCCGGCGAGGGCCGTGCGGATCAGTTCCCAAGTCGAGCTCGCCAGCCGAATGCCATTCGCCACGCTCCGGCGTCGGTTGTTGGCTTCGATCTCACCGGGAAAGTAGATGGAGTCGACGCCGGGTGCGGTCGCGGCGCTCTTGACGTGGGCGACGAGTTGATCTCCGAGGCTCGAGAAACTCGCGAACGGGCAGAACGACTCAATGCGCAGAGCGATCATCAAGATCCCGTCAGTGTCGCCACCGAGTGGGGCGTCCGGATCCGAGCAGACGCCGGCACCTGAAAGAGCACCAGCGAGCAGGTCAACAATCATTGCCAAGCCAAAGCCTTTGTGTCCGCCGAGGGGCTGAAGTGTGCCGCGAGGAGGGCCATAGAGATCGGCAGGATCGGTACTCGGACGGCCGGTGTGATCTGCCAGCCAGCCGGCAGGCAGAGTTCTGCCTGCCGCCTGATACGCGCGGACCTTACCCTCGGGTGCGGCACACGACGCAATGTCGAGGACGATCGGGTCACCGTCAGCACGCGGCAGCGCGAAGCTGAAAGGATTCGTCGACAGCCGCCCTTGGATGCCGCCGTAGGGCGCCACCCATTGGCCATGTCCGCCCGTGTTGACCAGCATGATGCCCGCCATGCTGCGTTTGACGGCTTGCAGGGTGTAGCTAGCGAGGCGGCCGGTGTGGCCGCAGCGCACGAGTGTCACCGCACCGACCCCGTACTCCTCGGCTTTGTCGAGGGCTCGTTCCATCGCCGCGTGTGCCATCACCTGGCCGAAGCCGCCATTGCCATCGAGTACCGAAGTGGCGCGTTCGTCGCGTCGAACCGTCACCTCCGCTGCGGGGTTCACTTTGCCGGAGTCGATTGCGTCGAGGTATTGGGGGATGCGAATGATGCCGTGCGACGTGACGCCGCAGAGCTCTGCTTCGACGAGGTGGTCGGCAACGATGGCCGCCGCTTCGGGGTTTGATCCGGCGGCCACGAAGGCGCGAGTCGCCGCATCGAGGATGAAGTCTGGCTCAAGGTGGATGTCTGACTCGGTGTTGTTCGTGTTGTCTGCGTGGTTTTCGTTCATCGCTGGCCAGTTCGCGTGGAGGATTGTGCGGGGGCGCGCCACTCAAGGCGCGAGTCCGAGGCTGCGTTCGACTTCGCGGATGCTTGCGACGTTTCGCTTCGCACCGTCCTCAAGAAGGGGGTAGTTGAAAAGGTCGTTCGTCAGAGAGCTGCCGTACCCGATGCGCTGCAGCTCTTTGACGATGCTTGGGAGGTCAAGCACGCCGTCGCCGATCGGCAGGTGGAGGGCGTACGTTTCGGCGTCGCCGTCGGAGTAGTGGACGTGTTGAATTCGATCTCCGAGCGTCGCGATCGACTTGAGGTAGCTGTCGGGCTGGCCGACGCCGTAGTGGCAACAGTCCCAGAGGATCCCGACACTCGCCTCTGGTTGATCCTTCGCCACCTGGTCGATGAAATCGATCGCCCACGCGTCTTCCATGCTGAGCGTGTCGGGGTGTGGCTCGAACACGAGCCGAAGGTCTTTGGCGCTGCAGAGATCCGCGACGCGCCGGAAGAGATCGACGTTGACTTCAAGGCACGAGCTCGGACTTCGGTCGCCGTTCACTTTCGCCCAAGGGTCGTGGCTAATGAGTAGGCCGAGATATAGGTCGGCAGCCCAGTCGACAGCTCGCGCGAAGTCGTCGAGAGTCGCCTGGAAGTCGGTGTATGGCTCAACTTCCACCCAGCAGTCGAAGCCGTGGAGACTGAGCCCAAGCTCGCGAGCCCACGCGGCGAAGCGCTCACGCGTCCCCGAAGTCGTCAGTTTGTCATAGAACGGCGGTCGGGAGAGCTCGAGAGAATCGAAACCGGCGGCGATGACCTTGCGGCAGACCGATTCGACGCTCGGATCTTCGTGGAAACTGACGGCGTTGATCCGTGCCATGTCGTTCCTTCCGCTTTCGCTTTGAATGTCGGAGGAGTTGGAGGAGTCGGAGAAGCGCGCCTATCAGCCTGTTGAAAAAGTGCTTCGAGCCGAAAACTGGTCTCTTCGCGTCCAGATCGGCCGCGGCAAACGCAGGTAATCTCCGAGATTTTCGAGTATTGACGCGGTCGAGCTGGGCGTGAAGAGGCCGGTTTCTCGGCCGAATGACTTTTTCAACGGGCTGCTATCGCCCCTGCGGCCAAATGATCCGTCGCGCCTCGTCCGGTGTTGCGATCTCACGGCCGAGCTCGCGCGAGATCCGCACGATCTTCTCCACCAGTTCGGCATTCGAGCTGGCGTACTCACCGGGGCCCAAGAAAGGATTGTCTTCCATGCCAACGCGTACGTGGCCGCCGAGAAGGATCGCCATGGTGAGGATCCGCCAGTGGTGGTCGGGGTCCATCACCGAGGTGTTGTAGAGAAAGCCGTCCGGCAAATGGTCGTGCATATACTGCATCGCCTTTGGCGTCGGGGGTGTATAGCAGCCGCCGCGCCAGCCGAGAAAGAACGTGATCCAAGTTGGCTGCGCCAAGAGACCCTGGCTGATCATGCGCTGCGCGTTCCAGACACCGCCGTAGTGGAAACATTCGGCTTCGATGGTGACGCCGAGCTCGCGCGTCAGCTTGCAGTACTCTGTCAGCTCGTCGCGGTCGTGAAGGCCGTACAGTTCAACAGGCTCGTTGGGCGGCTCGTAGTCAAAGCACTCGTCATGCGCGTTGAAACAGACCGACACCATGTCGGGACGCTGGTCGCGTAAAAGGTCCTTGCGCTGCGGAAAGCGGCCGTTGGCGATGCCGTATTGAATGATGGCATCGCCGCCGTCGAGGATGTCCTGCTTCAATTTCGCCCACCCGGGGATGTCGAGATCCGAGAGTCGCGTGCCATCTGCCTGGATTTCCTCGTCGATCGTGTAGGGGCCATGAAGATGGCAGATGCTGGCGCCAGCTCCGATTGAGCGCACGTATTCGCGCGCGACCTCGTCATAGCCTTTCGGCGTGGGGTTGTGCGGATTGCTGGGGTACGCCATCGTGCAGTCGCACGTGACGGTGATGATGAGTTTCTCCATAGAACGGCTCTCCGGGCGCTGTTTTCGGCTGAGAGGGCGAGCCCTGAATGGTAACGGAGAGGGGTGCCTTTGTCTGCCGGTTCCTGCCCGTGATGCGGCAGCCGCGTCAACCCGTCCCGCCGCAGGGTGTAGAGTTGCATCGCCCTACGGATTCCGGTAGAAAGCTCACCGGTGCTGTCGACTCGCGTGGCGAGCGTATAGCGTGCCCGACGACTGCCGCGCGGAGAGCTTCCGCGCCCAAAAGAGAAAGCAAGCCACCTTAGCTCAGTTGGTAGAGCAGTTCATTCGTAATGAACAGGTCACCCGTTCGAGTCGGGTAGGTGGCTCCAGATACTTCGACGGAAAAGGGACTTGGGACGACCAAGTCCTTTTTCTTTTCGCCGGTGACCCTGGGAAGGCTGGGCCGCATTCTGGACAGCGCGAGGTGCAGCAAGCGGTAGCGTGCGTCTAGGGTTTGAGTGTCCCACCTGAGGATTCGCAGCGAATAAGTCCGCGAGGTCGGGAGTGCCGGCGAACGTTGGCGGCACTGCTCTCCTCTACGAGCGTTTGCTCGGACGTCCCTACGAAGGCCGCCTCGTCCAAGAGAGCCCGCACGATTCCTTGCACGTCGCATCGCCTCACAAGGGACTGTAGCGAGCGTTCCGCAGCAATCATTTTTTCCTTGGTTGGTAGTTTCCGATTCCACTGATCACCCAGCTTACCAACCGACACCCGCGCCACGTGACCCATTGCCAGACAGCACAAATCGCCTTGGGTACACCTCACACCCCCAGAACGGAGCTTGCGCTGGTCGTCGGCAAGCCAGCGCAGGAGGGTTTTGTGTCCCACGCCGGCAGCGGAAGTGGGCTGCGCCGTTCTCCGACAGACGACCACTGTGTCCACTACTGAGGAACCGGTGCCGTTGATGTGCAGCGAAGCGCTCATTTCGGCGGGAGCCGCTAACGTCGCTGTGCAGCGCATGCCGGCGTCCAGGATTGCCACGACGACGGGGACATAGGCGCTGACGTCATTGTGGTGGTACGTAAACACGAATGGTGCGCCAGTCTTCAGGCTCTCAGCGGCTGTCGTGAACACAGACGACAGTCCAGCGGTGAAGTGTTCGAGATCGCGCCCCGACGTTACATTCCCAGTCAGCTCGTTTGGAGAACGCGTGTACGTCGATGCGAAACTCGTGTCGTCTTTCAGGAGCAGCCTGAGCCACGAGTAGCAGAAGTCCATAAGTTCGGCGTACTGAACGTTGTCGAAATAGGGCGGGTCGGTAAAGATCCCGTCCAGCGAGCCCGGTTTCGCACGCACTTCAGTGAAGGAGCCCGACTTGATGAGAGCCTTGCGTCCTCCTTTGAGTCTCCCTGGGGTCTTGACGAAGCGGGCTTCGATTCGCTCGCCCGCGATCTTCACAATCGTTTTTCGATTTCCTCTCTTGATCGTCTCAAAAGGTTCCTCGCAGTAGTTTTTGGCTCGAACGAACTTCTCCACAAAATGTCGGAAGCCGCCGCTCCCAACTTTCGGTACGCCGAGGACGTTGTTTTCACATTCGACCAAGCCCACTGGGAATCCGTGTACGGCAAAAATGTCTTGGCACTTGAGTGCGCACACGTCGTACCGGCAGAGCATATTCTGATAGCGCAGGAAATCGGAGAAGACAGTCGCCAGGGCGCTTCGGGCCTCTTCGTCGGGAACTGAGGCGATGCGGTCAAGCAGAAGCCCGAGTGAATAGAGTTGACGCTCGTTGAACATGTCTCGAAAGCGTTCGTACCCCCAGCGATGGAGCCGTTTCGTCTCGTCGCCGTCGAGAATCTCCGCGTCGGGGCAGGGCAGATCGGTGCGTTCGTCAAGTCGATTCCAGGCGGCCTCGAACCGAGCCGTGTCAGCGCTGTCAGCGGTCTTGAACCATCTGCCCGAACGAGTACCTCGGCAACTCGGACAGAAGTACTCCATGCCGAAGAGTCGGTGCCTGGGCGGTCCCTCTTCTCTCAGTTCGGCCGGATACTCGCCCACATGCCCACAGGAGCAGCGGTATCGATTGCGTGTGGCGTTCCCTTGACGCCAGGCAAACCGGTATCCGCACTCTCCGCACTTTGCGCTCGTTCCCTCTTTCGGAAGCTCAACAGATTGCGTTAGACGTTGACAGCTCGGGCAGTGAAGCACGAAGTGAGTGTGTCGAGAGTTCTTGGCGATCAGGTAGCTGGAAAACAGGTCGAGGTCTTTTCGGCAAGACCGGCACTTGTGGGTTTTTACCCAGAAGAAGTACTTAACGGGCACCGATGCGCCACAGTCGAGGCATTCTGTGGTGTAGAATTCACCAATCTCGCGCTCTACGTCTTGAATGACGGTCTCAGCGGTCTCTCGAAACACTTGGAGATCGAGTGGGGCAAGCTCTTGACGAACGACCCAATAAGCCATCGGATTGATGTCAGTTCCAATGACATTGAATCCGAGTCGATTCGCCTCGAAGAGCGTCGTGCCTCCGCCCATGAATGGGTCGCCGATCGTTAAGTCGTCAAACGAGTGCGACTCGAAGTATGCTTCGGAGAGCTTGCGGTTCGGAGAGAACTCAGACACGAGGAGAGCCCGCAACAGAGAGCCCGGTCGCCGAGCGAACCACTTGTGCACACCGATGATTGGGCGGTAGTTTTGCTGAATCTGCTTCTCTTCGCTCGTGAGGCGTGCCGCGAACCCCACATCAAAGTCTTCTTCGATTGTCATCGCTCTCTTCACTTGCCGAGGCTTCGCAGATTCGCCAATTCGATCCCAACTGCGGAGCGTCGAGGCGGGAGACACTCGAGGATTTCACAGCCTCGGCGCCGGTCAAGAAGTCTGACCGCTTGGGTCTTCATAGGTCCCGTGGACCATTATCAAGCCGTGTCAAGGATTGCAAGCACAGGGAGAGCTGAGACGACGGTGGTATCGCTCCTGAGACGCGACCCCTCGTCGGGACGGCGCGATCGCGAGCTGTGCGAGGCGCTTTTCTTATCTCTTGTCGCGTCCGTCGAGCGGCGATGCCGTCAGCCCCGTGAGCAACGCAAGGGAACGATCGAGTCCATCATACGGACGCTCGGGCAATCGGCGCGGTATGAGCAAGGTCGCGGACTTCGTTCAGATTCCCGAGACTGCATAAGACCGTGTCTGTATCGACTCCAAAGTCGACCAGGCAGGCGATCTCGTCCACGCCGATCTTCGCGAGTCGATCGACCATGCCCAAGCACTTTTGAGGAGTGCCAAGTAGGCTGGCCGTTTCGAAATAGCGTCCGAAAGAGCACTCCAACATCTCGTCCACGGTGTCAGCAGACAGGGAGGTGGGGTCGAGGGAGCCAGTGTTTTTGAGAAAGGGTACCGATGCCAGGTGCGCCTTCGCCAAATTGAGGGAGCTGCCCAAGTATTTCTTCATCGGCTCCCTGACGATGTCACGCACCTCTTCATCATCGTCGCCCACGAACGTGTGCAGCATCACCGTCAGAGTTCCTCTTCCAGGATGTCCTGAGTCTGCCCACGCCTCGTGGTATATGGCCGCCTTTTGGGCCAGATCCTTCATCGTTTGACCCAGTAAATGGGTCAACAGGTTCGTCCCCATTTCACCCGCTTGCCGGAAGGTGTCTGGATTGGCCGCGGCCGTAATCCACACAGGGACTTCCGCTTGTACCGGGCGAGGAAGTGTCTGGACCTGGATCGTGTTTCCCTGCGGATTGACCACCGACACCGTCTCGCCTCGCCAGAGCTTTCTGAGAGTCGTGACATTCTGGGCGAAGACTTCTTTTCGGTTGTCGAAGTTTGCCTGACTCTGCGAGATGACGAAATCATTTGGCACCCAACCACAGGCCACACCCAGGCCGACTCGACCATCGGAGATATTGTCGACCACGGCCCACTCTTCAGCGACCCGGATGGGATCGTGAAGAGGCAGCACGACGCTCCCGGAGCGGATGTGGATCCTCTCCGTCGTCGCCGCCAACGCGGCTCCCAGAACGGAAGGGTTTGGTGAGAGTCCACCGAATGCGTGGAAGTGGCGTTCGGGCGTCCAGAGTCCCACAAACGCGTTCTCATCTGCCCATTTTGCACTCTCCATAATCAGGTGGTACTTCCCCTGATCGTGATCGTGGGCGGCCCCATGGTCGGCAAAGTAGAAGAGGCTGAATTCCATGGATCTCTCCGATCTGTGAGAGGGGCAACTCGTCGTGGCGCTGCCGGCCGCACGAGCCGTGACTCAATCCTTCGAACCCGGCAAGGGTTCCTCACTCCGGATCCTCGTTCAAGCTGTAGAACCTCGATGAGAACCGAAGGCGTCTGCATCAGGAGTAAACCCGATCACACCGTTTGCCGCCAATCGACTGGACTGATAACCGCTCTGTCGCGTGCATTCCTTGGCCGTCGCGAGAGAAACGCGAAATAATCAGCGCTTTTGTCCTTCAAGGCCTACGAACCCGTTTGTCTGGTTACGGCGTTTCGAGCGACGGCAGAACTCGGGCTCTGTTGTGACCGTTCCTCGTGTCGTAGGGGCCGCGGTCCCGGACGACAGTTCCGCCGTCGCGGAATGATCGTTCGACGACAGCGTGAGCGTTCGCGCGTGCATGGTTTCCATAAAGGACTGAGCAGACGGCCAGCGACGGCGGAAAGTTACAGAAGTGTCGCCGTCGCGGATCGCACGAACGGCAAGCTGACATCCCACCGTCGTGTGTCTCGACGCTTCATCCAGGGCGGGTCGGTGAGTAAGATCCGTAGATCGACGAACGATTTGGACAAGCTGCGAATTCTTCCTCAGGATCGCTCATCGTGCCCAGACGGCTCCTCTTCCTGGTGTACTGCTACCTGCTCGGCCCGTGGTCTGGCATCTCAGCCTCGGCATACGCCGTAGACTTCAATCTCGATGTCCAGCCGGTTCTGGCGGAGAACTGCTATCCGTGTCACGGGCCCGACACGGCGACTCGTCAGGCTGATCTACGTCTCGACGTTCGCGAGCAGCTGTTTCGGACGCAAGACGGGATCTCCATCGTCGTGCCAGGTGACCCGACGGCGAGTGAGCTCGTTCGTCGCGTCACGACCTCGGACACCGGCGAGGTCATGCCGCCCGTCGATTCCAATCGCAAATTGACCCCGGCGCAGATCGACGTACTCAGGCGCTGGGTTGAAGGCGGCGCGGGGTGGGCTGAACACTGGGCGTTCCGTGCACCAGCGCGACCTGAACCACCGTCGGTGCACGACATCGCGCGGCCGAGGAATGCAATCGATCGGTTTGTCCTTGCCCGCTTGCAGCGGGAAGGCTTGGCGCCATCGCCAGCCGCGGCGCCAGAAGTCCTCCTTCGACGCGTCACGTTCGACCTCACCGGGTTGCCGCCGACGCCGAGCGAGGTCGATGCCTTTCTCGACGATGATTCGCCGTCGGCGTACGCGAAAGTCGTTGACCGCCTCCTCGCGTCGCCGCGCTACGGCGAACGGATGGTGTGGGAGTGGCTTGAGGCCTCCCGCTACGCAGACTCGAACGGCTACCAGGGCGACAGCGACCGCACGATGTGGCCGTGGCGTGACTGGGCCGTCAGCGCTCTCAACGGCGACATGCCGTTCGACCGCTTCACTGTCGAGCAGTTGGCTGGCGATCTCTTACCATCGGCTCGCTTCGATCAGCGGATCGCGACCGGCTTCAATCGCAATCACATGATCAACGGCGAGGGCGGCCGCATCCCCGAGGAGAATCGCGTCGAATACGTGTTCGACCAGATCGAGACCATGTCGGCGGTGTGGCTCGGGCTGACGGTCGGATGCGCCCGCTGCCATGACCACAAGTTCGACCCGCTGTCGCAAGAGGAGTACTACCAACTCTTCGCCTTCTTCAACAGCACCCCTGTCGACGGTGCCGGGCGCAGCGGCAGCCAAAGCCCATTCCTCGAGGTGAAGACGCGGTCGCAAGAGGCTCAACTGCTCGAGCTGGAGAGTCGTTTCGGCGCCGAGGTCGACAAAGTTGCCGCGCTCGAGCGGGGCTTGTTCCCCCGTGACGAAGGCGAGACGGCTGCGAAAGCGCCGCGCGCGAAGAATCTTCCGGAAGAGATTCGCACTCGACTTGACGCGGCTCCGTCGGCCCGCCGCACCAGCGATCTCGAGGCGCTCGCGAATTACTTCGCGGCGGCTGAACAAGCGGACTACGCCGCGCGCTTGCACGCTCTGAAGGTGGCTCGTGACGGACGCGATCAATACCGCCGCCAGATTCCACGTGTCATGGTGATGGAAGAGCTGGCGAATCCTCGCTCGACGTTCATCCTCACGCGTGGCGTCTACAACCGCCCTGGAAAAGAGGTTCAGCGGGCTGTTCCAGCGATCCTGCCGCGCTTGCCTCAAGGCGCCCCGCTCGATCGTCTCGGGCTTGCCCAGTGGCTCGTTGATCCTTCGCACCCGCTGACTGCCCGCGTCATCGTTAATCGGTACTGGCAGATGTTTTTCGGCGCCGGCCTTGTGCGCACCGTCGACGATTTCGGCGTGCAGGGGGAGGAACCAAGCCACCCGGAACTCCTGGACTGGCTGGCAACCGAGTTTGTGCGCTCCGGATGGAATGTCAAACGACTCCACCGCCTCATCGTCACCAGTTCGACCTACCGCCAATCGTCGAAGCAAACCGCGGAGCACCAGGCGCGGGATCCGATCAATCGACTGTTGGCGCGTGGGCCGCGATTTCGATTGCCGTCATACATGATTCGCGATCAGGCTCTCGCTCTCAGCGGTCTTCTTGTGAGGAAGCTCGGAGGCCGACCTGTCAAACCGTATCAACCTGCAGGAGTGTGGGAGGAAGCGACGTTCGGGAAAAAGTCCTACGAGCAGGACCACGGCGAGAGCCTCTATCGGCGCAGTCTCTACACGTTTTGGCGGCGGATCGTTGGTCCTACCATGTTCTTCGACGCAGCGACTCGGCAGACGTGTACTGTAAGAGCTCAGCGCACGAACACTCCGTTGCACGCGCTGATCACGCTCAATGATCCGACCTATGTTGAAGCCGCGCGCGCCATGGCCGAAAGGTTGATGGCTCAGGGGCATCAGAGCGCTGAAGAGCGGATTGCGGCCGCGTTTCGTTTGGCGACAGGTCGCTGGCCGAGCACCATGGCGCAGAAAGTGCTGAAGCGGCGGCTTGACCTACTCACCGCAGAGTATGAGAAAAACCAAGGAGAGGCGGTGAAGCTGTTGAGTGTTGGGGAGTCACCACGAAACGAAAACCTTGACTCGGCCGAGCATGCGGCTTTGACGATGCTCTGCTCGCTGCTTTTAAACCTCGACGAAGTGATCACAAAAGAGTGATGTTGAACCCAAGTAGGCACTGAACATGGATCCACGCACCGAAGATTATCTCCACAGCACGCGCCGGCAGTTCTTCGGGCGATCCGCCGTCGGCATCGGCACGGCGGCACTCGCGTCGCTGCTCAGGCATGACGGACGGCTTGAAGCATCACTCGAGACGTCGCGCGTCGGCGGCCTCCCCAATTTGCCACACTTCGCTCCCAAGGCGAAGCGTGTCATCTATTTGCTCCAGAACGGCGCTCCGCCACATCTCGACATGTTCGACTACAAGCCCGGTTTGCGGCGTCTCTTCGGCTCTGAACTGCCGGAGTCGGTCCATCGCAACCAGCGCTTGAGCACGATGACCGCGAGCAAAAAGAGCAAGCCTGTACTTCCTCCGTTCACCGGCTTCAAACGTCACGGCACTTCCGGTGCTTGGGTGTGCGATTTCCTACCGCACACCGCATCGATCGTCGACGACCTTTGTTTTGTCAAGTCGATGCATACGACGCAGGTGAATCACGCACCAGCGATCACGTTCTTTCTTACAGGGGCGGAGATGCCGGGGCGTCCGAGTCTAGGAGCTTGGACGGCCTACGGTCTTGGAAGCGAAACGCGGGACCTACCAGCGTTCGTTGTCATGACGTCGCGGGACAAGGAAGCGTCATGTGGCCAGATCTTCTATGACTTCTATTGGGGCAGCGGTTTTCTGCCGTCCAAGTTCCAGGGAGTCAAGTTTCGCGGCAGCGGTGATCCCGTCCTCTACGTCGCCAATCCCGACGGTGCCAGCAGAGCGGTCCGCCGCGGACTGTTGGACGATTTGGCAGAGCTCAACGAAGCCCGACTGCGCGACTTCGGCGACCCGGAAATCGCCACGCGCATTGCGCAGTATGAAATGGCGTTTCGGATGCAGACGAGCGTGCCGGAGCTTGTCGATCTGTCAACGGAACCACACCATGTGCTTGACATGTATGGCCCGGAGGTCACCCGGCGAGGTTCTTTCGCGTACAACTGCTTGATTGCGCGTCGACTCGCCGAACGCGGCGTGCGTCACATCCAGATGTTTCACGCCGGCTGGGACCACCACAGCAATCTGAGCCGGCAGTTCGAAATCCAGTGCCGGGACACCGACCAACCGAGTGCCGCGCTCGTGAAGGATTTGAAGCAGCGAGGGCTGTTGGACGACACGCTCGTCATTTGGGCCGGAGAGTTCGGGCGGACTCCGTTTTGCCAAGGCGACATCAAGAACCGCAGGAACTGGGGTCGTGATCATCACCCGTACGCGTTCACGATTTGGATGGCCGGCGGCGGCATCAAATCCGGAATCACCTACGGCGCGTCTGATGGTTTCGCGTACAATGTGGCCGCGAACCCTGTCCACGTGCACGACTTTCAGGCGACCGTGTTACATCTTCTCGGCATCGACCATGAACGTCTCACCTATCGGTTCCAGGGGCGCCAGTTTCGTCTGACCGACGTTCACGGACGCGTTGTCCCCGAGATCGTGGCGTAGTGTGGCATAGTTCCTGCGAGAATGCTTATCCTCGGTAGACTCTTGGGCTGGGTACCAAGGTTGGTGGGCTCGCGGCGGTTGAAAACGCCGTGGTGACGCTCAAGAATGGGTTTTGGGGCTTTTCTTGGCGTCGTTTGACTTTCACCCTCTTTGGGCACAGGGATGGGCGATGGCAGTTCTGACGGGCACTGAGCGATCGCCGCGCTTCGGACCAGACTCGGTCAACGGCAACGGCAGACCGATCGATCGACACCGCTACCACCGACGCTGGTGGCGAAGCAGCAACCTCGTCGTTGCCGCCGCGGCGACGCTCTTGTTGATCAGCGGTCTGTTCGGTACAGGCTCGCTCTTCGCCGCTCCATGGATCGTCATCACCGAGATCCACTACCACCCGCCCGAGGGGGACGTGCTCGAGTTCGTCGAGATCTACAATCGCCAGCCGCCACGCGCGGATCTCTCCGAGTGGACGCTCGAAGGCGAGGTCAGCTTTGATTTTCCGATTGGCACCTCTCTCGGCGCCGGCGAGCACTTGGTCCTGGCTCGCGATCCCGAGGCGCTACGCAGCCGCACCCCGGAGGTGCGCCGTGTGATGGGGCCGTTCTCGGGGCGGCTCAATAACGCCGGCGGCAACCTGCGACTTCGCAACAGCTCTGGGGCTCTTGTCTGTGAGGTCGCTTATGGGGCCAACGGCCGTTGGCCGTCGACGCCGAATGGTTCGGGGCACACGCTCAGCATTCTCGATCCCGGTTTCGAAGTTGGGGCCGCTGAGAGTTGGGCGCCGAGCGCGCGTCCCGGTGGCACCCCGGGCACGAAGAACCGGTTGAAACCCCGTCGGCGCCGTCCTCGTCTCGTCATCAACGAGGTCTTCCTACCGCCGCCGGGAATCGACGCGGAGCCTTTCGTCGAGCTGTTCAACCCAGGACTGCGCAAGGTCGCGCTCAAGGGATACTCGCTCACCGATGATCCAAAGCGACCAAGGAGAATCGAGCTTTCCGCCAACGCGGATGTCGAGCCGCTCGGTTTCCACACGCTCAGCGGCGAAGCGATCGCGGCGCTCGTGGAACGGCAATCACGGGGCGACGCATTGATTCTCTTTGCAAGGGGAGGCGAGCGCGCCGAGGATCTTTGGCGCCTGAAGCGGGCGTCCAAAGCTGGAAAGCGCCGAAAGAAGCGGAAGAAGGAGGAGGGCGACGAGGGTGCGCCGCGACCGAGCGACGCGGGTATTGTGAAGAGGGCGGTGAGCCGTGGGCGAGTTCCCGACGGCGCGCGCGATGTCGCGCGTCTCACCGCGCCGTCCCCAGGCGCCGCGAATGCTCTGGCACCGACCGTGGGTTCGGTCGTGATCAACGAGATCATGTACCATCCAATGAGCGACGAAGTAGCGAACGAGTACGTCGAGCTTTACAACCATGGCGATGAAGCGTTAGACCTCAGCGGCTACAGCTTCTCCGAAGGAATCGCTTTCAAGTTCAAGAAGAGCGACGGTGTCCGCCTTGCCGCCGGCGACTATCTCGTGATCGCGAAGGACCCGGCGGCACTGCGCAAAAAGTACCGCCTCGACGAAGACGTGGTGGTTGGTCCATTCAAAGGCAGGCTCGCCGATCGTGGCGAGCCGCTAACACTCCTCGACAAACGCGGTGCGGTCGTCGATCGCGTCACGTACGGCGACCGCGCGCCGTGGCCTCATTGGGCGGACGGGCTCGGCGCTAGCCTCGAGCTCCGCAATCCTGCTCTCGATAACTCGCTCGCGGGCGCCTGGGTAGCGAGCGATCACAGCGCAGACGCCGAGTGGAAGCAGTTGCGTTATGCCAAGCCGCACCGCGCCTTCAAGGGGCGCAGCATGGGCGAGCTTCAGTTCATGCTTCTGAACGAGGGCGAATGCCTCATCGACGACGTACGATTGCAGGTCAGCCGGCGCCGCTTCCTCGCCGTTGATTCCTTCGAACGAGGCGACAAGGATTGGCAGGCGATGGGAACCCACGCGGGCTCGGGAATCTGGCGCGGCAAAGATCGACGTGGACGGGCCAGTTATCACCTGGTTGCTGAGGGGCGCGGCGACCCGCGACACAACTATCTGACGCTTCCTCTGCCGCAGCCACTCGAGCCTGGGCGTTCCTATGGAATTTCGTTCCGAGCCAAATGGCTGCGCGGCACGCCCCTCCTCTTGAGTCGGACGGCAGGTCAGGGCGTCGCGCAGACACATCGTTTGGAAGTTCCTGAGCGTCTCGGGACGCCCGGCGCGAGCAACAGTGGGTTCGTGAAGAACCCTGCACCAGTGGTTGGTGTCCCGGCTCAGTTTCCCGTCGCACCGTCGTCGAAGCAGCGGGTGCGCTTCACCGTAGCGATCACGGCGCTCGATCCTGTCGAGAACGCGGCGATTCACTATCGGCGCGACAATGCGAAGAAGTGGAGGACGGCGCGCCTTGAGCCTCAACCCGGAGGGCATGGACTTTGGACGGCATCACTGCCGCGCCTCGGTGACGGCGTCTTTGAATTCTTCGTGCAGGCGCGCGGCTCTGGGGGAGTTGGCACGTACCCCGTTGGCGCTCCGGAGCGCACTGCACTCTTCGCTGTCGGAATCGAGCTACACGAAGAGTTTCCTACGTACACTCTTCTCGTCCGGGAGCAGGATTGGGAAGAGCTTGTGAGACGGCCGAGCTACGCGGAGAACCGACTCAGTCGCGGCACGTTTGTCTATCGCGACGCGAAAATTTTCTACGACGTGCGTTTTCGGTTTAGAGGCAGTCCGCACTCGCGACGCGCCCGCAGGCTTAATAGCTGGCGGATCCGCTTCGGCGACGACACGCTCGACGGCCGGCGCAAGCTCAACGTCGACGGCCAGGGCGCTGACGGTCGCCGGCCGCACGAAGCTCTCAGTCTGTGGCTTCTCGAAAGCCTCCGAACGCCGAACCCGAGACTGCAGTACGTCTACTTCAACATCTTCGGCCGTCGCGAAGGAGTCCATCAGGATGTCGAGAGGATCGATGGTGATTTCGTCAACCGCTGGTTCGACCGACCACGAGAAAAAGGCGCCGGTGATGCTGAAGGATCGAGTGCGGAGCGTCACCGGCCGGCGTTTCATAAAGTCGACAATCACTTCGAGTTTTTCTCCGTCGCTCAGCGAGAAAACACTCACGCTCGGCTGGAGTACGTCTCGCCGGATCCAGAGGTTTACCGTTGGCACTTTCCACCGCGTGGCAGCCACAGCGCGGATGATGACTTTGAGCCTCTGATCGAATTGATCAAGCTTATGGATCCGGAACACACTTCGGATCGCGTGTTTCTCAAGCGCGTCGAGGAGCTTGTGGATGTCGACGAGTGGCTACGGGTTCTCGCAGTTCGGGCCATGGTTACCGACCAAGACGCGTTCGGTCGCCGCCGCGGTAAGAACGCGTTTATCTACAAGTCGCCGCACGACGGACGATGGCACATGTTGCCGTTCGACTGCGACTACAGCGCGTCGTGGAGTCCGTCGCGGACGGGGTACACCCTCTTTCACGACCGGTTTCGTAGCTTCGTGCGGCTTATGGGGGTGCCGAAGTATCGGCAGCGTTTCTTCAGCTACCTATCCTTCTTGGCGCAGAGGAAGTTTACGTCCAAAGAGCTTGGACGTACGCTCAAGGAGATCGGCGACCACGCCGGCGTAGAAATGTCGCCGTTTGAGTCGTTTGCCAAAGGACGGCGCAAGTTTGTCTCCGACGCGGTGCCGCGCGCTCGTTTTCGCATCAGATCTGTCAAACGCGTCCGACGCAGCGATCTCCCGGACCTTCTCCGCGTGCGCGGCACCGCGCCGCTCTTTGCCCATCGTGCTCAGCTCGATGGGCGGGAGGGTGTTGTGCGTTTCGCGCGCAAGGCGTGGAGCGTGGAGATTCCGATTGGGCCGGAGGGCGGTCAAATGGCGCTGCGGCTGCTGGATTACGGCGGCCGGGAGATCGTCTCAGAACAGATCTCGGTGCGGGCTCGTCCGGAGGCGTTGCCGCTGGAAGGGTCGAGCGAGAAACCCGAAGCAGCGCACGGTCGAACTCGAGGTTGAGGGGCGGGTGAGGGATTAGTCGTCCGCCATGGGAAGGCGGATGAACTGCTCGCCTCCCTTCAACCAGTGATCGATGCGCCCGGGCTGCGGCTGGTAGCGGTGCCCGAGAGTTCGCAACAGATCGGGATCGCCGAGCTCGCCGAACACGGCGTCGTGTGGATCGAAGAGGTTGAAGATGTATATGCCGCTGACGCCTGAATCCCAAGCGCGGAGCGCTTCCCCGCGCCACACTTCCCGGCCGACGACGCGGCGGCGGTTGAAGCGATCGGCTCCCGCTGCCGGAAACCCAAGCCGCGAGGCGCTGAGGCAGGCGTAGACCGGAACGTCGTAGGTTTTTCCGAGTGTCGCCAAGTTGTCCCATGGCTCGAGGTGAAAGTACCCGCCACCGGTGACGATGTCGACGAGGTCATCCTCGAGCCATCTCACGAGGTCGAGGCCGATTGCCTTAGCGTAGCCGATCGAATCCGGGAGGCGCACCGCGATGAGCAGTGGTCGGCCGCGGCGTGCCGATTCCGCTTCGGTCATGCCACGCACACGACGTAGAAACCGCGTCATGATGTCGCAGTGGCGCTGCGTCACCGGCTCACCGAACATTTGCGGCTTGAAGTAGATGGGATGGCGAAAGAAATCGAGCTCGAGCCCGTCAACATCGTAGCGGGTAGCGACATCTCTCAGAATGAGAAACGCGCGTTCCCGCACTTCGGGGCGCTCATAGTCAAGCGACGACCAACGCCCTTGCCAGCGACAGCGCCCATATTCAAAGGACTCGCCTTTCTTGCCGACCAGAAGCTCTGGGTGTGATCGCTTCCATTCACTCATTGCAGCGTCGTACTTGGAGTCGTGTGTGTCGTTCATGCGCATGGACCAGAAGAGTTCCTTTTCGTGCGCGTGCGCGAATCCGATCACCGAGGCGAGAACGTCGGCGCCGTGGATCCCGAGCTCCCACGCCCAGTCTTCCTCGTGGCGCGTGCCGTGTTTTCGCAGCTCCGTGAGGCGGCTTTCATGCTTGTAAAAGCCGAACACTCCAGTGCAGTAGAAGATGGCGTCGACATGCGAGTCGATCAGCGGTGCGGTACGTTTCGAAAGAAAGTGCTCGCGTGTGCGCGGTTCGCCTGCTTCAGGTGAGCGACAGTCGTTGCCGTCGTTGTTCATGATGATGCGGCGACGTCGGTGAGCTGCGCGCCGACGTGCCGCGCGTAAGTCGACAGGCGAACGGGGCGCAGCAACCGAGTCGGGGGGCGCCAGATCTCCTCGAAGCTTACGCAGCGATGCTAGGAGACGAGCGGGGTGATCAGAGACGATCGCGTCGGGCTCGAATGCCAGTGCAGCGAGCACTTCGCGACGCGAACCCGTCATGCTGCTGATGAGGAGGTCCAATTTGCTCTTCCGATGGCGCGCGACGATGTCGGCATCCTTGAGCCAGCTCTTCTTCAGACGAATGCTCTGCACCCCGGCGGCAGCGAACGCCTCGATATCGCTCGCGTCCGGAATGAGACCGAGCTGGCGTGACGTGCCGATCGCTTGGCGAAAGAAGCGCGCTTGTTCGACACTGCGTACACCAAGGGTCGTTCGGCCCATCTCGCCGTAGGCTCGCACCGCCGCCGCGACGGCGGCATGGAACTCAGCGCTGGATTCTTTGAGATCGAGGAGAATCTCGACGTCGCCGCGGCAAAGCTCTAACGCTTCACGCAAGGTCGGCACGCGCTCGTCTGCGAATCGTGGGTCGAACCACGAGCCCGCGTCTAGCAGCTTCAGTTCTGCCAGTGTCTTGTCGCGAACGGGCCCAGTGCCGTCCGTGCTTGCGTCGAGAGTTGCGTCGTGGCGCAGCACTGGGACGCCGTCCTTACTGCTGCGGACGTCCACTTCTATCGTCGTCGCGCCGGCGGCAAGGCCGGCGCGAATGGCAGCCAGCGTATTCGCCGGAGCGACTCCCTTGGCGCCTTGGTGTGATACCGTGCGCAGCACGCGTTGAGCCACACGCGTCAAGTTGAACGGCCCTGGTGGCGCGTGCCCTTCGTTTCGCCACCAGCGTAGCTCGTAGCTTGTGTGCTCGGCCGCCGCGAGGATGTCGCGACGCCCATCGCCGTCAAGGTCGGCGATGAGGAGATTGTTGGCGCTTCGCCAATTGTTCTTGAGATTGTGCCGTCGCCACGAGTCTTCACCTTGATTCTCGAACCAGGCGACGCATCCCGGCTGACGCCACGAAGTCGCCGCCACGTCAACATCCCCGTCACCATCGAGATCGTCCGCCACCGCTTCGAACGCGTCTGGAAAGTCGTCAGCGATCACGTGGCGCACCCACGTTCGCGAATCGGGCGAATCCGTCGAGCCAGGAGCAACGTTTTCATACCACACAATATGATGCGATTCGGGATCGATGCGCGGCCACGCCATACCGAGTGCTTGCACAATGTCAATGTCGCCATCTCCATCGACGTCGATTGGATCGCCGTGCATCGGTCGAGGGGCGCGATCGACGACGTGCTTTGCCCAGCTCCGTTCACTCGGATCGCCAGGGTTCTCGTACCAATTCACTTCACCGGCACCCGGGGCCGTTCCGTAGACGTCGAAGTCGCCGTCGCCGTCGAAGTCAGCGACGCGTACACCTCTCGTTTCCTGCAAATCGGCTTCGATGATGAATTTTCTCCACTCGCCGCTCGCCGGTGTCCCATCGTTTTCGAACCAGGAGAACTGGTTGCCCAAAACCCAGCTCGAGGCGACGACATCGAGGTCGCCGTCGCTATCGAAGTCGGCGAGGTCGACATTGTACGCGCCCGGAAGATCCGTCGTGATGACGTGGCGTGACCAGGAGTCTTCGTTCATGGGAGCGCCGCCGTTTTCGAACCACAGGAGATGGCCATAGAGGTTCTTGACGATGACGACGTCTGGATCACCATCGCCGTCGACGTCGCCATTCATGTGACGCTCCAGTCGGCGGCCGTCGTTTCTTTGGACGAATCTTCGTCGAAACGTTCCGCCGCCGCGGTTTTCGTACAGGTAGAGGTGGTTATGCGGCTGATAGTCGGCACTTGTGATGTCGAGATCGCCGTCGCCATCGAAGTCGGCGACGCCGATGCCGTAAGGGTAAGCATAGCCGCCAGCGATCAGGTGCTCCGAAAAGCGGAGTGTTGGCACATCCTTGCCGTCGCCGCTGCCGCGGTAACGAGGAACGAGACGCGGAACGCCAGCCGCTTCAGCGACGGAAAGCATCGTCGCCAAGTCGTCGACGAGCGGGAACTCAACGCCAACTGCTAGTAAATCGCTGAGCTGATTCTCATCGTTCGTGCAGCAGTAGTTGATGCGCACCCCGTGAGCCTTGAGTTTCTCGACGTGCTCCCGCGACACGGATTGACCGCCGAGGAGTTGGATGAAATCGGATCCGGCAGCGATCGTTTGATCTACGTACGCCGTCGAATTCGCTTGGCGCTCCATGTTGCAGATCTTGACGGCCGCGCTGGTTTCCTTGGCGGCACGAGCGGCCGGAGCCGAGCAGGCGAGAAAAGATTGGTGGAGTCGATCGTGCACGACGAGGCGCTGCGTGACTCTGCGAGCCAACTTCTCGCCGCCTTTGAGATGGATGTTGAGCCAGATGTTCTGCGGCATCAGCGCTAAGGCCTCATCGAGAGTCGGGATGCGTTCGCCCGCGAATCGAGCACCTTTCCATGCCCCAGCGTCGAGCTCCTTGAGTTGTTTGAGCGTCAGGTCGACCACCTTGCCGCGGCCGTTTGTCGTCCGATCGACCGTGTCGTCGTGCAGCAGCACAAGCTTTTCGTCGCGCGACATGGCGACGTCGAATTCGATCTGATGGGCGCCAAGGCGTAGTGCTTCGCGGAGCGCTGCGAGGGTGTTCTCGGGGTGAGTGGTGCTTGCACCGCGATGGGCGCTGACGCCGCGCTCTGGAAGCCAACGCGTGCGCCCATCCTCAGCTATCGTCTGCATGGTTGTCGCGAAGACGAACACTGCGAGGAGGGGGTGGTGGATCAATAGCATCGATTTTCCGCTCATGATTCTTCTTCGTGGGGAAGATGTTGGGTCGTCGGGCTTACGTGCATGGCAGCGACGATAGCTTCTCGGTCGCCGGCGTCGTCTCTTGAATCCCTCTGAGTTGCTGGTGAGTCGACCCAGTCTCCGCACGCGATTCAACAGGCTGTCAAGCCAGATCGACTTCGTAATAAGAGAGCGCCCACTCTTGCATATAACGGACACGACTCGGTTCGATGCGGTAGACGATCAATTCGGGGTTGTCGATCGAGCCGAGGTATTGTCGCAGGAGGGGGTTCGCGTCCCAGATTTCTTGGAGCACGGACGGTTCCTCGACCACGTGGGCTCGTCCAGTGATGCGTACTTGGTTGTGTCGCTCGTCGAGGTAGCAAAGCTCGACCCTCGGGTTCGCCGCGATTTCTACCGTTTTGTGGTAAGAGCGCAGATTCGCGACGTAGACGACGAACCCTTCGGTCTTTACGGGAGAAACCGGCCTCAGACGTGGTTGATCGCCGTCGAGAGTTGCGAGATAGGGGAAACGGTCGTCCGCGATGACCTCGCGGGCAAGCGTGGAGACTTCGGCGGGCGTGAGCTGTTTCGGCGACGGCTGCGTCATTGCGGCAAGGCACGAAAGAGGAGGTTGTCGAAGGCCAGTTTCATGGTCAAACGCGCTCACCGAAATTCCAAAGTTTTTGAGCGTTGAGGCCGAGGATCTTCTTTTGATCGGTCGGCGTCAAAAAGGGAATCTTCTCTCGGATCAAGGCTAACTCCAGATCGACACTTGGCCGGCGTGCCGTCGCGCGTGCCTTGGATCCTGGGTAGCCGGTACCCCACAACAGTCGATCCGGGCTGAACGCGTCATAGACGAGTTTGATCCACGGATACGAGTCGCTGTAGGGGTAAATCCCGCTACTCGAAACCGATGCCAACTCGGAGACCTTCACGAACACTTGCGGGTAGCGTGCCAAGGCCAACAGTCTTTTCATTTCGGGCAGCGGGTCTGCGGTCTTCAGATCGATCTGGCTCAGATGGTCGATCACGACCTTGACGCGTGGAAAGCGGCGCAGCATGAGCTCGAGCTTGGGAAGCTGCTCAGTGCCGATGTAGAAATTGAAAATCGCGTTCAGTTTCTCGGCTGTTCTCCAGAGCGGGTAGCTCGATTTGTCATGGAGCCAACCGTCGTTGCCGCGATGGTAGATGGGTCGCAGCCGGATGCCGGAGAAGCCATGTTCGCGCATCCAATACTCGAGTCTCTCGGCGGCATCTTGCTTCGTCGGGTCGACGAGACCTTGAACGCGGAAACGCTGCGGGTGTTGCCGGAGGCAGTGGGCGACGTATCGGTTGTCCCACTGATGGTGAATGGACTGAACGAGGACACAGTGATCGACCCCGGCCTCGTCCATTTCCTCGGCGAGGACTTCCACCGTGCCGGCGCTACCGCGAGCCTGAATTCCCGCAGCGAGGGGGAACCTCGCCGCGTCGTGGCTCCACACGTGCATGTGAGTGTCGATCACGAGAGGCTTCTTCGACGTCGTCGTAGTCTCGGGGATCGTGCCGGAAAACACTCGCAACCGTGAAGCTGATGGTGCCGCGAGGCCGATCGCCGCCGCGCTGCCGACGGCGCGAAAGAATTCACGACGGGTAGTCGTCTGCCTGCTCAGCCTCTGAGAGCTCATGGGCATCGCCGTATTGCTGTGGCTTTGTTGAGATCGTGCGCCCGCAGCGTGACGTGACGCGGCTCGCCATAACCTCGAGGATCCGGTCGGCTGCTCGGCCATCGCCGTACGGGTTGTTGACTGACGCCATGCGTCGATAGTGCACCCTATCGTCGAGGAGGTGCTCCACTTCGTCAATGATCGTTCGCACGTCTGTGCCGGTCAATCTCGCCGTGCCGGAGTCGACGGCTTCCGGTCGCTCTGTCGTCTCGCGGAGAACGAGAACGGGTTTTCCAAGCGCTGGTGCTTCCTCTTGAATGCCGCCTGAGTCAGTCAGAATAATGTCGGCGCTGCTCATGACTTGCACAAAGTCGCGGTATCCGAGTGGTTTGGCGAGAGTGACCCGCCGGTGACCGCTCAGCTGACGACACACCATTCGGCGCACGTTCGGGTTCTCGTGGACAGGAAACACGACGTGCAGCTCCGGATGGCGAGCGACGAGGCGCCGAACGGCCTCACAGATGCGCTCCAACCCCGGGCCATGGTTCTCCCGGCGGTGCGCAGTCAGGAGAAGCGTCTTGCGATCATGGTGACACCGGTGCTTCTTGACGCCGCTCACCGTCGCTTGCGTCATCAGGAGGGCTTGCGTCATCAGGAGAGTGTCAATCGACGTGTTCCCTGTCACCCAGATCCGGTCTTCACTGACTCCCTCGCGTAATAGGTTCTTCTTTGCTGCGCACGTCGGCGCGAAATGATAGTCGGCAGCGTGTGTTGCTAAGCGGCGGTTGAGTTCTTCGGGGAACGGACGCGCCTTGTCGTGGGTGCGCAATCCGGCTTCTACATGCCCCAGCTGCTGCCTGCGGTACGCAGCCGCGAGTGCTCCTGCAATCGACGTCGACGTGTCCCCTTGGACAAGTACACTGTCGGGGTTCAATTCACCCAAAGCGTTGTAGAGGCGCTGGAGAAGAGTTGCCATCGCATGGCAGGGATCCTGATCGTGCCTCATCGCCGCGAGGTCGACGTCGACCTCAACGCCGAGCTCGTCAAGCAGCCCGTAGAGGAGCTCTCGATGCTGCCCGGTCGCGATCACCGTGATGTTGAAGCGCGCCGGATCAGCACGAGCCTTCATGACGACAGGCGCCAGTTTGATTGCCTCAGGGCGTGTCCCGAGCACTATCGCGATGTGCGCTGGTGTCTCTGGTGCTCGGTGTTCGAAGGGGCTGTCCGCTGTCGCGAATCCTTCATGATCCAGCTCGGTTGTGGACCAATAGATCACGACGTACCCCGCACGGACCGGAGCAGCAACTCTCGCGAGCAATGGTAGACGAACTGGGAGTTCGTGATCAGATACCGCTTCCAAAGGCGGCGCGGTTCCTGGAGCAAGCGAAAGAGCCACTCCAAACCTGCTCGCTGCAGAACGCGAGGGGCTCGTTTGCGCAGTCCAGCGAGCACCTCGAAGCTCCCACCAACACCGACGGCCACGTTGGCGCCGAGACAGTCCCAATGCGCTTGCAAAAAGTATTCTTGCCGCGGCACTCCCATACCGACGAAGAGGATCTCCGCGCCGCTTTGGCGAACTGCTGCGGCGCGCCGCGGCGCTTCGCTGGCGGGAAAAAACCCGTCGGCAAGGCCGCATATCTTCAGCTTCGGATGTCGAAACTGCATGCGGCGCTCGAGATCGTGCAGCACATGCCTGCGACCCCCGAGAAAGTAAACGCCGAAGTTCTTCTCGGAGGCTGATCGACACAGTTCATCGACGATTGCGATTCCGGCGACTCTCTCAGGTAATGGCACCGAGAACCACCGCGACGCCCAAACGAGAGGCTGCCCATCGGCGACTACGAGCGAAGCGTCTTCGATGAAGCGTCTGAGCGGCGGACGCGAGCGCGCCATCATAAGGACAGCGACGTTCACGGTCGACACGTAGCCGCGAGCGCCGTCGTCAATCAACTTCGCGGCAAACTTGACGGTCTCTTCAAGCGTTACCGTATCGAACTGAGTGTTCAGAATCGATGATCGACCCACGAGTCGGCCTGCACGCATTCGGAATGAGAACGATGCTAACCGAGGAGCAACGTCTTCAGCATGCGCACCCGCCGATCCGGCACACAGAAGAGCGTGAAGACTCCACCCAACTCACGCACAATCTTTAAGTCCCTTAGCCTCAACTCAACAGCCTGTTGAGCAGCAAGTGCTTCGAGCAAAACGGGCCATTTGTCCCGAAATCGCCGGTTGTCGACGAAGACTTTTCAACGGGCTGTTCAGCCAACCACGCGACCAGTATGACTATGTTGTTCCGTGATGACAAGAGTGTAACGACGGCGCTGGCCGCTAACTGGTGAAGATCTACGCCTCTGATCCGGCCTCATGCTGCACGCGTCACGCTCTCGGAGTTCGCTGCCAGCGACGTTCACGGGAGCCGATGAAGCTGACATACATGGTCAACTTGGAAAGTGCATAGAACGGGGCGAAGAGGAGGCTGCGTACGCTCGTCAGACGACGACCAAACCGCAACCACGCAGCTAGCGTCGAAAGGATCAACAAGGATACGTTCAAGCCCGAGAGTGTAGCGGCAAGGAAGTCTTCGGTGATCGCGGCGTACGTCAGGCAGATGACACCCAATACGCAATGAAAAGCAGAGAGGAGTGAGAGCGGTGGTACCGCGAGTTCCATCGCGAGTGTCACGAGAGGCAGCCTGCGCCGAAGGATCCCCGAGATGAGGATCTTGGGTGCCGTAGTGATGATCGTGTGCAGGTGGCCGTGCTCCCAACGACGCCGCTGAATCCGGGCCGCCGCCGAGCGCTCTGGAAGTTGGCTCCAGAAGCGGGCGTGCTCGTGGAATCTTGGATAGGATCCAGCGCACGCCAGGTCGAGGCCGAGTTGCAGATCTTCGACGATACTGTCACTTGTCAGTGGGGCTTTGCTGATCGTGTCCCACGGAAACGCCATACCACTACCTGCCAGGAGGCATGGAAGTCCGAGCCGCGACAACCCTGTCGGCCTCACGACTCCCTTCACCACGAATGCCAGCGCCGAGACTTCCCGCAGCGGCGAGGGGTTGTCAGGTGGCGTGAGGACGTACGCTCCCTGTACCGGGCAGCTCCATGCTGCAGCCCGACTCGCAACTGCGCTGACCGCGTCGCCTTCGGGAACGCAATCGGCGTCGATGACGACGACGACTTCGGGTGGCGCAGCGCGCATCGCGTCGACGCCAAAGGCAAGCGCGTAGCCTTTGCCGACGTGTTCAGGGTCGTTTCGTTCGACGACACGGACGCCCCTCTTGCGAGCGACTGTGGCCGTCGAGTCCGAACAGTTGTCCGCCACGACAACGATTGAATCCTGCCCCGTGAGACGTCTCTGGATGCTTTCGATCGTTTCGACGATGGTTTGTTCCTCGTTGTGAGCGGGGATCAAAACCATGACACGTGGTTTCGCGAGCGCCACGTCACGACGTTTCGCCGGCAGCATCGCCAGCGCCACTTCGAGGCAGAGAAATGCCGTCGGCAGAAGCACGATCACACAAAGAACGGCGAGCAAGGAGCCCATCATGCTGCCGGCGCCGCGACGAGTTGATTCGTTTTCAACATGAAATTCGAAGGGGTTGTGGGGCACTTGGGTTCGTGACGCGGAATTTGGTTCGCGACGTCAGAGCGCCATAGTATAACCTGTCGATCGTCGCGTCACGGAAAGGCCATGTTGGTACGCGTGCCCGTTGCCGCGCGGCGACAAAACGAACCACACAAAGGAATCATCATGATCACTCGACACCTTGTGTTCCTATCGCTCATGATCTTTCTGATTGGTTGTCAGCGCGAGAGTCGAAATTCAGTCTCTGGTTCCACCCAGCCGTTTCGTGGCAAATGGCATGAGATACCTGGCACCATCGAAGCTGAGAACTACGACGAAGGGGATCCCGGTTTCGCCTACTACGATCTCGATCCGCAAAACCAAGGGGCGAACTACCGAGGTCCGACTCAAGTCGATATCGAGGCGCGGCCTGACGCTTCAGGTGGGCACGGCATCGGTTGGACGCGCGAGGGGGAGTGGCTGGTGTATTCGGTCGAGGTTGCAGCCGACGGAGTTTATCGCGTCGAATTCCCCGTGGCATCGAATAGGAAGGGTGGCGTCTTTCATCTTGAAATCGACGGCCGGGACGTGACGGGTCCCATCGACGTGCCGGACACCGGCGGCTGGCAGAAACTCGAGACGATCTACGCCGATGGTGTGCGTCTCAAGGCGGGGCGCCAGCTCCTCAAAGTCTCGATGGATTCCAACGGGGACTCGGGAAGCATCGCTGATATCGATCTCATGCGCTTCACCAAAGTCGAATGAACGGCACTTGCGCGAAATCGCCGCGGCACGACAGGGGCGTAACGTCGTGCGTTCGGAGTTTTCATGCCCCCGCGGACGATATTTTCGGCTTCTTGTGGGGCTCGTGCGCGTAACATGGAGGGCGTGTAGCGTCGGTTGAGCCGAGCTCTGATGCGTGACCAGACTGATTCTTTAGGATGTTTGAACGTGACGATGCGGGCGACCTTTCTTTTCTGCGTTGCTGTTTGTCTTCTTTTCGTCGAGGTCCCAGTACCGGACGCGGTTCGGGGGCGACACGGTATAGTCGCTGCACCCCATTGGGCGTTCATACCGCCGGAACCGGTACCAGTACCCGCCGTCGACCATGCGGATTGGGTGCGCAACCCGATCGATCATTTCATCCTGCGGGCACTGGAGAAGGCGGGACTTGAGCCGTCGCCAGCCGCCGACAAGACCACCATCGCACGGCGATTGGCCTTTGATCTCACCGGTCTGCCGCCGACGGTCGACGAGATCGATCGTTTTCTCGCCGACACTCGTCCTGAGGCGTACGACGAGCTGGTCGACCGCCTTCTTGCCGCGCCCGCGTATGGTGAACGTATGGCACAGGAGTGGCTTGACGCGGCGCGTTTTGCCGACACCAACGGCTATCACATCGACAACCACCGCGACATGTGGAAGTGGCGCGACTGGGTTGTCGATGCATTCAATGCGAATCAACCCTTCGACCAGTTCACGATCGAGCAGCTGGCGGGCGATATGCTTCCGAACGCGACCGTAGAGCAGCGGATTGCTTCCGGGTTCAATCGCAACGTCATGGTCAACTTCGAAGGCGGCGCCATCCCCGAGGAGTATCTCACGAAGTATGTCGGCGATCGCGTCACGACCACAGCGACGGTTTGGATGGGGCTGACGCTTGGGTGCGCCGAGTGCCACGATCACAAGTTCGATCCGATCACACAGCGCGAGTACTATCAGTTCTACGCGTTTTTCCACAACGTGCCGGAGAAGGGTCTGGACGGGTCTCGCACCAACCCAGTTCCGAGCATCCCGGTGCCGTCGCCGGAGGACATGCGACGTATAGTGGTATTCGACGAGCGCATCGCGGCCCTCGAGACGGATCTGATAGAGCCCAACGAGGAACTCGATTCGGCGCAGCTAGCGTGGGAGGAGGAATTCCGCGCGCGACCCCCGGTTCGATGGCAGATCCTCAAGCCCGTCGAGCTCGCGTCGACCGGTGGCTCGACCCTGACGGTGCGCGAAGACGATTCGGTACTGGTCAGCGGTGAGAATCCAGCGCGCGATGTATACACCTTGGACGTCGACACTGATCTCGACGCCATCGGGGTCCTAGAGCTCGAAGCCTTGGTGGATCCGGCACTGCCACAGGGCGGGCCGGGGAGACATCCGGAGCGTGGCGTGTTCACTCTCACCGGAGTCGAGGTGGCGGCGGCGCCGCGCGATGGATCCGGCGCGCCGATCGTATTGCCGATCGTCGCCGCCATGGCGAGCTACAGCGAGAAAAGCTACGAGGCGCTGAAAGCCGTCGACGGCAACCCACAGAGCGGCTGGTCTGTGCGACGCACCGACGGCGACGATCGTACGAGTTTCAAGGCAAGATTCTTTCTCGGGGATCCGATTGGCTACCCTGGCGGGACGCGTTTGACCATCAAGCTTCGGCACGAGTCCGATCGCGCCCGGGAGGTACTCGGCTGCTTCCGACTCGCAGTGACCAATGATCGCGCGTTCTACGACCGCAACGCCCCGCCTAAGCTCAGCAACTGGTTTGCGATTGGACCATTCGAATCCAAACTTGACGGCGATGACGGTTCCTTCAAGGAAGAGTTTGGACCGGAGGTCGACCTCAAGAACGGTGAGCTCGATCTAAAAAAGTCCTACCCGGTTCGCGATGGTGCGACAGCACAGCTCAGGTGGCAGGAGCGCCAAGAATGGAAGGACGGGATCGCGTATGACTTTACCGGCGACCTGCTCGGTGTCGGCAACACAGCCGTCTACCTGACTCGCGAGCTGGCGACCACTGACGATCGGTCGGTGACTCTCTTTTTTGGCAGCAACGATGGTATTCGCGTTTGGCTCAACGATCAGGAGATCCTGAATAACAACGCCTCGCGTGGCGTTCAAGCCGACGAGGATCGGGTGGACACCACACTGCGGCCGGGATCGAACACGCTGCTCGTCAAGATCAGCAATCTGGGCAATCGTTCTGGCTTTTACTTTCGTTCGATGGCCGCGGCCGGGCGAGCGACGCCGGAGGATGTCGAAGAGATCGTGCGCTCGCGCTCAGCTGCGTCTCGCAGCGACGAGCAAAGGGCCAAGGTGCGTGATCACTTTCGCACGAACGTTTCTGAGCCCGGACGAGAGCTTGTGGCGCAGATCGCGAAGTTCAAGGAAGAACGTAAGACCGCAAGGGACGCCCTCCCAACGACGATGGTGATGCAGGAGATGGAAAAACCGCGCGAGACCTTCGTGCTTGTGCGCGGTGACTATCGACTCAAGGGTGAGAAGGTGCGCGCCGGGGTGCCAGCGTTTCTTCCACCGCTTCCCACTGGAACCACCGCCGATCGATTGACGCTCGCTAAGTGGCTCATCGACCCGTCGCATCCGCTGACGGGTCGCGTCACCGTCAATCGGTTTTGGCAGCAGTTCTTCGGCATCGGTCTTGTTGCCACGAGTGAGGACTTCGGAGTACAGGGTGAAGCCCCAAGCCATCCCGAGCTCCTCGATTGGCTGGCTCGCGCGTTGATCGATACGGAGTGGGACGTTAAGAAGATGCTGAAGTTGATCGTGACTTCGTCGACATATCGGCAATCGAGTCGAGTGACGCCGGAGCTCTATGAACGGGATCCTCAGAATCGTCTTCTTGCCCGTGGTCCCAAGCAGCGTTTGGCAGCCGAGATGATTCGCGACAGCGCACTCGCCATGGGCGGTCTCCTGGACCGGCGCGTCGGGGGTGAGAGCGTGCGGCCTTACCAACCTGAGGGGTTGTGGAAGCAGATCTCGATCGGCGGCAGATTCTCCAGTCAGTACTACGTCCGAAGCGAAGGCGACGACCAGTACCGCCGTGGTCTATATGTCTACTGGAAGCGGTCGCTTCCGTATCCTTCGATGGTAACCTTCGACGCCCCGAGTCGAGAAGTGTGCGTTGTCCGCCGTCCGGTGACCAACACACCGCTGCAGGCGTTGGTGCTCATGAATGATCCTGTCTACGTCGAAGCCGCGCGCGTCTTCGCGCAGCGAATTCTTCTCGAGGGGGGTGACACCGCTCAAGAGCGCGTTCGATTCGCCTTTCGAACCTGCTTGGCGCGACCGCCCAGCGCCGACGAGGAGCGACTTCTTCTAGGCGTCTACTCAGAACAGTCGGCGCGATTCGCGCAGGACGTTGAGGCGGCACGCGAGCTCACTGAAGTCGGCGACGCCGACATGCCCGAGCAGCTGAGTGTGGCGGAGGTGGCGGCGTGGACGACGTTGGCGAATGTGCTCTTCAACTTAGACGAGACCATCACGAAGAGGTAACTCGAATGCACCTCGATTTGGAGCTGAGGCGACTCGAGACGCGGCGGCAGTTTTTCGGCCGTGGTCGCGGAGGACTCGGCCTCATCGCGCTTGCGTCCTTGCTGAACGACAAGCTGGCGGCCAAGTCGAGCTTGGAGCCGACGTCCCATGGCGCACTCGAACGCCTTCATTTCGCTCCGAAGGCGAAACGTGTGATCTACATGTTTCAGTCGGGCGCGCCGTCGCACATCGACCTCTACGACCCCAAACCGAGGCTCCGAGAGGTGCAAGGCCAGGACTTGCCCGACTCCGTGCGACAGGGTCAGCGTCTCACTGGCATGACGAGTGGCCAGAAGAGTTTTCCGATGGTGGGCGCGCCGCATGGTTTTCTCAGGCATGCTGAAACTGGCGTTGAAGTGGCGGAGATCCTGCCCAACATCCACCGCATTTCGCCTGAGATCGCCTTGGTGCGGTCGATGTACACCGAGCCGATCAATCATGACCCTGCGGTCACCTTCATCAACACAGGGCATCAGCAGCCCGGTCGACCGAGTATGGGAGCGTGGTTGTCGTACGGTCTAGGTAGCGAGAACAGCGACATGCCTGGGTTTGTCGTCCTCCTATCCGGCAGCGGCGGGCAGCCGCTTCAAGCACGTTACTGGGGGACCGGGTTTCTGCCCGGTCGCTTTCAAGGCGTCCAGTTTCGCTCCGCGGGCGATCCGGTCCTGTTCGTGAAGAACCCGCCCGGAATCGACGGCGCCAACCGCCGCAAACTTCTCGACGTCGTCCGGTCTCTCAACGAAATCCAACTCGAGGCGTTTGGCGACCCTGAAATCGTCACGCGCATCAATGCGTACGAAATGGCGTACCGGATGCAGACGAGCGTGCCGGAGCTGACCGACATTTCGCGCGAACCGGCCAGCGTTCTGGAGAAGTACGGGGCTGAGCCGGGTAAGTCTGGGCTGTTCGCGAACAATGCACTCCTTGCGCGCCGACTGGTGGAGCGAGGCGTTCGTTTCATCCAGCTCTACCACCGCGACTGGGATCACCATGGCAACTTGCCGGCTGAGATTCGGCGGCAGGCCAAAAACACCGACCAAGCCGCGGCGGCTCTCGTTGAGGATCTCAAGGAACGTGGCCTGCTCGACGAGACTCTCGTGGTGTGGGGCGGAGAGTTCGGGCGCACGACTTACAGTCAGGGCAAGATCACAGCTAAGAGCTTCGGTCGTGACCATCATCCGCGGTGCTTCAGCATTTGGATGGCTGGTGGCGGCATTCGCGGCGGCATCGTGCACGGACAGACGGACGATTTTGGCTACAACGTCGTCAAAGATCCCGTGCATGTGCATGATCTGCACGCCACGATGCTCCACCTCCTCGGAATTGATCACACCGATTTGACGTTCCGCTTTCAGGGCCGCAACCATCGTCTCACCGACGTCTCCGGCCATGTCGTCGAGGATCTGTTGGCTTAGCCTCGAGTTTGGCCATTTCGCGCCGGCCTGGCCGGACGAGTTTCGCGGGAATTCAAAAGGCCCTTTCGACTTTTTAGTACCCTGAGAACCCTTGTGCATGTTCAAAAACTCCTGTCCGGCCCTTCGGGGAACGCCAGGAGCGCCGATGCCTGCGTCGCTCCTCCGCCACGATCGCAGCGGGATCGCGTTGTCGTCGCTCCTTGGCCTCGACGCTCCTGGCGTTCCCAGGCTCGACGCGAAATGGCCAAACTCGAGTTAGCAGCCCGTTGAAAAAGTCATTCGGCCGAGAAACTGGCCTCTTCACGCCCAGATCGACCGCGGCGAGCCTCGAAAATCTCGGAGATTACCTGCGTTCGCCGCGGTCGATCTGGACGCGAAGCGACCAGTTTTCGACTCGAAGCACTTCTTCAACAGGCTGTTAGCCTGGCGCCACGCGATCGCCAAACGCGCGCTCTGTCGCGATGGATTCAGTCGGTGTCGGCGGTCGGAACGTACTTGTTGTACATCTCGGCGTAGTCTTCGCGCACGGGACTGAAAACGTCGAGGATGACGGCGCGCCCCCCGACAGCGACGGCCTTGTGTGGCGTATTCGGCGGAATGATGAACATGGCGCCGGATTCGACACAGCGAGTCTCATCGCCGATCGTTAGCTCCATCCGTCCCTCAAGCAACATGCCGCCTTGCTCGTGGGGGTGTGAGTGCAGGGGGACGATCGCGCCCTCGTCCATCTCCAGATAGGAAAACATGAGGTGCTTTCCGTACGGCGTCCGCAAGCGGCAACCAGGTAGCAGTTCAAGAGGTCTCACTTGATCGATTTCGATAAACGGCATAGCTCTTTCTCGTTCGAGGAAGCCATGGTGGCAGGCGGCCCACCGTAGAGGACATAAAGGATCTTGAAGAAGAAAAGAACGTGCGACGGCTGACGTGGTTTTCGATCCCTTGCTCTGACAGAGATTGAACCACAGAGTCCGCGGCGCAGGGAAGGTGAAGACGAGCGATCTCAGGTTTCCCTCAACCAGCGACCAGACCGAGGCGGAAGCGGAGACAGATTCGGAATCAGAGGCGGAGGCAGAGACAGATTCGGAATCAGAGGCGGAGGCAGAGACAGATTCGGAATCAGAGGCGGAGGCAGAGACAGATTCGGAATCAGAGGCGGAGGCAGAGACAGATTCGGAATCAGAGGCGGAGGCAGAGACAGATTCGGAATCAGAGGCGGAGGCAGAGACAGATTCGGAATCAGAGGCGGAGGCAGAGACAGATTCGGAATCAGAGGCGGAGGCAGAGACAGATTCGGAATCAGAGGCGGAGGCAGAGACAGATTCGGAATCAGAGGCGGAGGCAGAGACAGATTCGGAATCAGAGGCGGAGGCGGAATCAGACCCCATTGTTGCAAGGAGACGAGCTCCTAAGCCCTGCGGGATTGCGATTGCGTGAGCGTCTGCCTGGGGTGTGCGTCACGTCGGATTGAAGACACAAGCAAGAAAAGAAAACTCCCCCGTTGACAACAGTCGGACCATAGGCGCCTTTGCGTTCCCGTTCCGTGTGCGAGTGAGAGTGAGAGTGCGTGGGAGTGGGCGTGGGCGTGGGCGAGTGGGCGAGTGGGCGTCTGTTTCCTTCTCCGCTTCGGTCTCGGTGGCGTCCGGGTACGAGCACGCACCGATGCTCGGAGTCCGCCTCTGCATCTGTCTCCGTCTCTGCGTCTCCGAAGCTGATTCCGAACGGATGCTCATGGACATCCCGTGACCAGCGCTAGCGAACGAAAGCGCGCGCCACAGAGACTTTGGCAACGCGTCAGCGGCTATGCTACAGTGAGGAGTCCGTTCCGCTCGGTCTCCGTGAGGTCGCGGCGTCCGAGCCGCGCGGCACTTGAATTGCGACCGCGGCCGGCGAGCATCAGAAGGAGCTCAAGATGACCACACAGACGAAACGCGTTGGCCTTGTCGGTTACGGGCACATCGGCGAGGTGATCCATTCGATGATCGAAGATGCCGAAAACGGCATGGAAGTCGTATTCGTTCACGATGCGGATGCTTCGCGGCTCGAGGCACTACCGTCCGAGCTGGCTTTGAAGGACCTCGGCGACTTTGCGTCGCGCCGAGCAGACCTGATCGTTGAGATGGCGCATCCTGACGTCAGCCGCAAGTGGGGCCGAAAGTTTCTTCAAGAAGCCGACTACATGCCGATTTCTGTCACGGCTCTAGCCGACCGTGAACTCGAGGAGGAGCTCCGGACGACTGCTCTTGCCTCGGGCACGCGGGTCTATGTGCCGCACGGCGGTGTCGTCGGTATGGACGCGCTGCTCGAAAATCGCCAAGTTTGGACCGACGTCCACGTCACCATGAAAAAGCCGCCGAAGAACGTCGATTGCGCCGCTGCTGGCGTTGATCCCGACACGATCACCGGCGAGACCGTGCTCTACGAAGGGCCGGTGCGGCAGATTTGTCCGCGGTTCCCGCGCAACGTTAACACCCTGGCGACGATCGCATACGCGGGTTTGGGCTTCGACCGCACACGCGCTACGCTCGTCGTCAATCCCGATTGGTCGACGGCTACGGTGGCGATCGATGCGAAAGGTCCCGGCGTCGAGCTTCACGTCGAACGCGTTGAGTCGATCACGGGCGTGACGGGAGCTAGCACGCCCGCATCGATCTACAACAGCATTCAGATGATCGGCTCTAGCGGTCCCGGGGTGCATCTCCGATGAACGTGCAGCCGCCAGCGTCGCTTGAGCCCTTCGACGCACCAACGCAGGAGAACTAATGCCCCTTTGCCATTCCCAGTGGGCTCGCGATCTCAAACCGTCGCCGACACTTGAGATCAAGGCGGTCGCCGACGAACTGCGCGCGCGCGGCGAAGTCGTATTCGACTTCGGCATCGGTGAGATGAATCCAGAGATTCCTGTGCCGCAACTCGTCAAGGATGGCATGCGGGCGGCGCTCGACGCCGACGCAACGCACTATTCCCCAGCGGCGGGGGATCCGGCTTTGGTGGACGCCATTCGCGTCGACCTTGATCGGTTCGGCCTGTCGTATTCCAGCGAGCAAATAGCGGTTTGCCCCGGACCTAAGGACGCCATCTTCAAGGTCGGATTGACGATTCTCAATCCCACCGCGAAGCGTCACCGACTCGTGATGCTCGTGCCGGGTTACGAGTCGTTCGAAAACATTCCCGCGCTGCTGACGGGAAAGGGGCCTATTCGCCTCGAGACCGACGCTCACTTCTTGCCGGACCCGAACGCTCTCGACAGCCTGTTGCAGAACGATGACACGATTGCCGCAATCGTAATCAACTCGCCGAACAACCCAACCGGGGCGGTCTACGACAGGCCGCTACTCGAGGAGCTGGCGCGCGTGCTCCGGCGCCACGAGGACGTTGCGGTCATCGCTGACGAGGTCTATCGCACGGTGCGCTACGACGGAGTCGAGTACGCCAGCATGGCGTCGCTTTTGCCCGAACGCACGTTTGTCATCGGCGGCATGTCGAAGGAGGTCTCGGGAACAGGACTCCGACTTGGTTTCGTTGCTGGCCCAGTCGAGCACATGAGGACCCTCACCACTGTCGAGGGAAACGCTTCCTCGTGCGTCAATCTGCCGACGCAGAAAGGATACGAGACGTTGCTGCGACAGGACGCCGATTTTCGTCTGCGGCACGCAATTCGCAATGCGCTGTGTGACCGGCGCGATCGTCTTCTGAAGCGTTTTCGCACGGCTGCGCCGGATGCGGTTTGGCACCCGCCGCGAGGCGCGTTTTATTTCTTCCCGGATATGAGTGCTTACATCGGCCGCAGGACGCCGAAAGGTGAGACGATTGCCGACGACAAGCAGTTGGCTCGCTTCATTCTCGACTCGCAGCATGTCGTCGCCACGCCGGGAAGCGAGTTTTTGCGCGCCGGGCACCTACGTTTCGCGTACGCCGTACCGCCTGCCACGATCGACGAGGGCATGGCTCGCGTTGGCGCGGCTCTCGCGGCGCTCAAGTGACGTGACGGCTGTCGCACCGCGACGTGAACCGCAAGATCCACCGCGAACTCGAGCCAGACCTCACTTCGCAGCGCCCCCGAAATGTCGATCGGCGAAGTCGAGGTAGCGCTCCCAGTCGAATCGCGTTACATCGTGCTTGCCACTGCGCACATGGTAGCCAACAAAGTCGCCAACGGGCTGATCCACGGGAGGCTGCTCAGCGCTATTCACCGAGCCGTGACCAAGGAGACGATAGACCGGCTCCGCGTGCTGCGCCGCGAGGAATTCTCCATGCGGGTCGGCCCAGCGATCTTCGACGGCGCTGGCAACGTAAGCGCGGCGCGGGGCAATCAGTGCGATGAGCATGTGCTGGTCGATCGGCAGCTCGTCCTCGCGCTCGTTGAAGTGTTTGAAGTTGGCACAGAACCAGTGGGGGAACACTGTGTTGATGCGTCCAACCGTTTCGCCGAAACGACGCCGACTCAGTGCCGCACCACCGCAGCCGGAATTGTTTGAAATCACGATCCCGAATCTCTCGTCTTGCGCGCCCGCCCAGAGCGCCGTCTTGCCGAGACGAGAGTGGCCTAGAAGTGCCATGCGAGTGCCGTCGATGTCGGGATCAGATGCGAGATAATCTGCCGCTCGCCGAAGACCCCAAGCCCAGGCCGCGATGGCTCCCCACTCGTCGGGCGCCGGTTGCGTCTGGCCGCGGTTGTAGAAGAGTGGATGCACACCGTTACGAAATCCGTCGTCGAAGTCCGGATCGATGTCACCGTAGTACATCGTGGCCAGAGCGTAGCCGCGCTCGACGATGAGCTCCACCGGCCAGCGGCTGGCGTTCGATCCGCGCGCCTCGTCGTCACCCAAACGGGGCTCCAGTTCACGGCCGCGACCACTCGACTCAAACACAATGGGCGAGAAGATTTCCGGATCAGTGTGGACGGTGTGATTGCCGCGAAAGTTGAGTCCGAGAAAGACCGGCGCCGGTTGCGCAGCGTTGGGAACATAGAGCAGTAGGTTGAGCGTCGTCGCGTGGCCGTTGCCGTGCACGTCGATTGCGACTTGCTTGCGGGTCGCTCGACCTCCCAAAGCATCTCGTCTCACGTCCCTTTCACGAAACGTCATGCGAAATGGACGGCCGGGCGCTCGTCCATAGATGTGCGTTTCAAAGAGCCGGAGGACCTCCTGTCGGCGGCGATTGAACCAAGCATCAGCGCTGTCGACTTTGGCTCCGTCTGCTGTCACCAGGAGTTCAGGCAAGCGGTACGCAGGGATCTTGCTTTCGTCGTAGTTAGGCTCGAATTTCTGCGCCTCGAGCGAAGTGGTGGAGTGAACCATTACCAGGAGCGAAGCCGTTGAAATGAGAAAACGCATGGGATCAGGTTCCGGTCGGTTGGAGGTGACATGTTTTGCTCAACGGATTCTCGCAACGACCCGAAAGCCGACGCATGAATCCTGCCCGCTTGAGGGAATGAAGATCCGCTGCGACGCCCGGCAGTTCTCTTCGATGTCTGCCCAGCAGCCGCCGCGGACGCCGCGTGTCAATGATGGGCCGCTGGCGACCGGGTCTGGGCCAGCACCTTCAGGAGAAGCGTAGAAGTCGTCGACGAATGAGTCTTCCACCCATTCCTTAACGTTGCCGTGCATGTCATGAATTCCGAACTGGTTGGGAAGCTTCTCGCCCACCGGATGAGGGGCGAGCTCGGCGTTCGACGCGAACCAGCCCATGTCGTCCAAGACGCCGGTGCCGGCAATGGGGGTCGATGTACCAGAGCGACAGGCGTACTCCCACTGTGCCTCTGACGGCAAGGCGAATCCCGTCCGCTCCTCAAACAATTGAATCTGGTCCCAGGAGATGGAATCGACCGGCTGATCGGCGCCGGGAAAAACGGATGGGTTGTCTCCGACGACTTGCAGCCACTGATCTTGAGTGACCTCGAATTTTGACATGAGGAATGGATTGAGCGTGACTTCGTGGACCGGCCCCTCATCGATGATTCCTGCAGAGAGCGCCGCAGGGTCGTAGTTGTCGCCGTTTGGATCTTCGAATTGGGCCCCCATCAAAAAACTTCCGCCGGGCACAAAGACGAACTCCATGCCAGTCTCCTGGTGGAGATACTCAGGAAAGCCTTCGGCGTTGTCGCCCAAAAGGACAAACCCTTCGATCGCGGGCTTACAGAGCGGGGGGGAGCCGTCTGCGAACAGCCAGTTGAGCAGGAAGACCGCGTCGCTCACGTCGACGGTGCCGTCGTCGTTGAGGTCGGCGCAATCGTCCGACGGCAACGCCGTGCCGGCCGAGGCAATGGGAGTTGGCTGGCGGACAATGAAAATCAATAAGAGTGCTGCATTGACAAACAGACCGGTAGCGATGACTCGCGTCACGACTAACCTCCTTCCCCAAGACGATTTCGACCGATGCCGCAAAATCCAATGTAGGTCGAGTCGCGTCATGCGTCACGAAAAAAACGTCACTGTGTGCGGTCGACCGTGCAGCGGCAAAAAAAAGAGCGCCGTCCCAGAGCCTCAGCTCCGGTCCGGCGCTCCTTCGCCCTGACGGGGGGGAGGGGTGTCTTGCTTACTGTCGCGGTTGAGCCTCTTCGTAGGCTTCCTTGACGTTGTCCGTCGACACATGCGTGTAGATCTGCGTCGTCGACAGGTGCTTGTGACCAAGGAGTTCCTGGACCGTGCGCAGATTTGCACCGCGATTCAAGAGATGGGTCGCGAAGCTGTGTCGCAATGTGTGTGGCGACGTTTTTTCGCTAAGTCCTGTGATCTTGATGTACTTGTCGATGATCTTGCGAATGCTGCGCGACGAGAGTCGATCACCGAAGCGATTGAGGAACAGGGCATCGGGGTCCTGCTCGTTGATGTTCGGTACCTGTGCGCGCGTCTCTTGGTAGCGCTTGATCGCCTGCAGCGCGAAGCTGCCCAGAGGGACGATCCGATCACGATTGCCTTTGCCGCGCGCCTTGATCACTTCACTCGTCAGATCGATGTCTGAGACGTTGAGGGCCGTCAGCTCGCTGACGCGGAGTCCGGTTGAGTAAAGCGTCTCGAGAATGGCTCGGTCGCGGACTGCCTGGAAGCTGTTGCCTTCCGGCGAATTCAGTAGCTTCTCGACTTCCTCGGTGGTGAGGAAGTGTGGCACTTTCTTCTCCACCTTTGGTGTCGGAATGTCGGCGAGTGGATTCGCGCTGACGTGGCCCTTACGCAACAGGCACTTGTAGAAGCTTCGGATCGTCGCCAGTTTGCGGACGACGGTCGTCTTCTGGTAGTTCTTTTCCTTTAGGTAGCCGAGGTACTCTCGAATCTGTAGCGACGAGATCTCGGCCGGATTGAGTTCACCTTCTACCTTCTTCGAGAAGAACCGGAGGAACTGGTGAAGGTCCTTCTCGTAAGCCCGGATCGTCTCGGGCGACATGTTTCGCTCATAGCGCAGGTAGTGGATAAACACCGTCGCTAGATCGGCGTCGCCAGCCGGCTCGCTGTCGGTCGGTGCCGGTGCGTTCTCGGCATTCTCGTCGACGCCGGAGTTTCCCTGGGGGGCTTCCGCCGCTGCGGCGTCTAGCGTGTCAGCGGGCTCTGGTAGATCCGGAGACCCACTCGGCCCGATCTGTTCGGTTTCGATCTGTGCTGTGACCTGCGCCTCAGGATCGACGCGGCCATCTTGTGTCGTAGCTTCAAGCTTCTCGTCCATCTTCACTACTTCCCAGCAAAAGAGTTAACCGTCGCACCTTGATCAGACCGGCCTCTGCCGCCTAGATCGAGCGCAAACGTTCTGGAACAATTCCTTCTATGACTTCGAACACTTCCTCACGACTTAGACCCGAGTCCTCCCCATCCGCGCATCGGAAGAGGGCGCGGTACAGGTCGATGGGGTCGTCGCGGTCGTAGAGAAAGCAGTACTCCTGCTCCTCCTTAACGACGAACAACGTGTCTGTTGATTTTTCCACCGATTCCATACTGACTCCCTGAGGTCCGCTCTTCCCGTCCAACGGCGGCGACACCTGTTTCGAACGTGAAATGCCGTTTGGGGCCGAATAGGTTCAGCTCAGATGGCCCGTGAGGCACTGGATTGGTCTTCGTGCCGAAGTCTTTTTCGGCTCTGGGCGAGCTCTTCCGAGCCAACGAACCGTACCGCGGCTGCCGGCGCCCGGAGCGTTCTCCAGAACTTGCGGCGTCGTATCCAGGAGCGAGTTGCTGACCGCTGTCTTTCGCTCGGATTCCCGGACGTTGATACCCAGACTATCGGTTCGAGATGACGGGGATCTTTATCGAAATTCCGGGAATGGCCCACAGATTGCTACCCCTCCGCGGCCCGGCGGCTAGCGTCAGTTTGGATTTGCGCCGAGCCAGGGTGCCGCAGCGTTGCGATGCCACGAACGCCGTCCTGCAGCCCTGCGGCAGCGGGGCCAGAGGACGAGATCTGCTTTCGAGGCGGACGGGAGATGGCCACCTTCGGCCAGCAGGGTCTCTAGGCGCTCCACCACTCACTGAGGGCTGTCCACATGCCGCGCAACTCGAACGAGCCGACTCGCACGGTCCGGACCACAAAGAAAACACCCAGTCCCGTGATGAAGAGCGCAGACGCGGCCGGCATCACCTTGAGCGCCTTGCCTGCCGCGGCATCGAGGGCGGCGAGAAGGGAGCGAGGGAATACGACGCGTAGAGGTTTCAATTCCTGAAAGAACCCATCACCCGTCGAGCGGGCGCTGACGAGAGCCTTACCGGTGATCAGGACGACACCGATGGCGATCAACACCGCACCCAATCCGATGCTGAAGAAAACCAATAGGAAGAGTGCGAAGGCCAGTTTGTGTTGGTACTGTAGTCCGATGATGATCACCGTAAGCCCGGCGGGACACGGTACCAGTCCGCCGGAGAAGCCGAGGGCGATAAGGTCCCAGAGGCGCGGTGCTCCGCCGCGCAGGAGTCCTCGCCGCGGCTCCGGGTTTGCACTCGCCGCTGGATCGGAATGAGAGTGGCTCCGATGCTCGAGATGTTCAGATCCGTCGCCTGGGTTGACCGCGGCGTCGCTGAGTTGATCCTCGTGAGCGTGCGAGGAGCCTGAATCCGCTGCGTTGGGATGGCCACCGTGGGTGTGCCCGTGTTCGTGACTATGCCCGTGGGGGTGAGAGTGGCTGTGCCCCTGATCCCGATCGTGGTCGCCGGAGTGCCCGTGGCCGTGCCCGTGTCCGTGTCCGTGTTCATGTTCGTGGCTATGCGCATGCCCGTGGGAGTGGCTGTGGCGCCGATCGTGATCGCGCTCGGTGTGCCCATGGGAATGCTCATGACGCTGCTGTTCGGAATGCTCATGCCGGTGAGAATGCCCATGGCCGTGAGAGTGCCCATGGCCATGCGTGTGGCTATGGCCGTGCCCGTGATCGTGACTGTGGAATGGCTCGACACCGCGCACGCGCCGCGAGAAGAGAAAGAAGCCGAACAGCGCCAGCAGAAGACCGGAAAAGAGCTGCGTACCGACGATCACCCAGTTCTGATAGCGCCCTGAGGACTCCGTTGTGAAGTGCAGCAAAAGGTAGATGATCCCGCCAAAGAGAAACACGCTGCCGGTGTGCGTCAACGTGGTCACGGTGCCGAGAATGACCGCGTCGCGGATGCGGCCTCGCGTTCCGATCAAGTAGGCCGCGACCATGGACTTACCATGTCCCGGCGTCAGTGCATGCCCGGCACCCCACGTGATCGCGAGGAGGACGAGAAGAAGCTTCGCGACCAGCGTCAGGTCATCGCGAAGAATGGCCTCCTCGAGTCGACGCGACTCCGCCGTGTCGTTGATCCCCACGGATCGCGGTCGATCCGCACCATCTGTCGCTCCTGCGTCGTTCTCTCCCGGCGGCGGCTTCGTCGCGACGGCTGGCTCGTTTGCGCCCACGGCGGCCGCCGGCGACGTGGCGAGGTCGAATCGAAACTCCGCGATCAGCGTCTCGGATTGCAGGTGGTATAGGTTCTCTCCCATGGCCGGTACCTGCGGCTCGGGAAATCGAAGCTTCAATCGCCTGTCTTTGGATTGGATCTCTTCTGCGCCGTAGGGGACGAGGTACTGCGGCTTAGCTTCCGAGTCCTCCTTCGTTACTGTGTCGCGGAACTCGAAAACGTGCCACTCGCCAAGTTCGACTTCACCTTTTGGATAGGGGATCTCGAGCTCGTAGTAGAGACTGAATGTGATCCCCATAATCTCACCGACGAGGTTCTCGTGCGCAGAATCGACGAGCTGGATTTCCACGTCGCGCCCATCGATGCGGGCGCCGATGTGGGGCAGGATTTTGTTTTTCCAACGTTCCTCGAGGTAGATGTCGGCTTCGTCGTCGTCGACGGTGCTATCGCGGTTCTCGTCCATGGCGATCATCTCCGCCTGCGCCCACGTGTTGTCGTAGCTCAAATCGAACGTCAAGCGCACGCGATCGGAACCAAAGACGACATTGGACAGCGTACCAATGCCGTAGGCCGGGACGTGGGCCAGCGCCGTAGGCAGGGCCCCGACGGTGAACATCCACACCAGGAGGTGGGTCAGCGCGCGAAAGCGTGTCAGTTGTCGCTGCCGCGCCAGGGGTAGGGGGTCGTTCGTGGAGAGCTTCATGAACTTTTGCGGCCCCAGGGTTGGTCACGCGGGGCTTCATGTCCCATTGTAACGAGCCCGCCAGGGCGCAACCACACTCCGGCGGGTACGTGACGTCAACGAATACGCCGCAGCAGAGCGTGGCTCGGCACGATCTGTTTCTTACCGGCGTCGTCGAACTCAACGGTTAACGAGAGCCGTCGCCCGATCCGGCTTTCCCGAGTGACTGTCCCTTCGCCATAGTCATCGTGGTAGACGCGCGTACCGACAGCGAACGGCTCTTCATCCCAATCGTCCGAGTCGGTCTCGTACTCGTCGGGAGAGGCGTCAACGCCGACATCGTCGAGCTGCCAAGGGGAGGCGCTGCGCCGCTGCGATCTGGTCGTTTCGTCATCGTCGGGTGCATCGAAGAGGTCGTCGAAGCGCTGCCGTTTCAGTAGCGACCGTTCGGTCCCCTCGTCGAGCTCGATGTGCTCCGCCGGCGCGTCGGCGGAGAGTTCGGCGGCGTCTGCTGCGGTCGCTCCAACTGGGTCGTTCGGTTGCTTCTTGATCTCGCTGATGAACCGAGAGGGAAAGCTAGGCGCTGTTGTGCCGAAGCGCATGCGCGACGCGGTGTGAGTTAGATAGAGAGCTTGCTCCGCTCGCGTGATTCCGACATACGCGAGTCGCCGCTCTTCTTCGATATCAGCGCTGCCGTCGTCGCCTTGTCGTGTCAGCGGCAGAATCCCCTCCTCGACGCCGAGCAGAATGACGACGGGAAACTCCAGCCCCTTGGCGGCGTGAAGAGACATGAGGCAGACCCGATCCGCGCTACGGTCCCAACGATCGACACTGTTGACCAGGCGCGTCTGCTCCAGGAACCCGATAAGAGTCGCGTCGTCATGTCCTGACTCGTACTCCGCACCGGCGTTCGCGAGTTGGCTGAGGTTCTCCAAGCGCTCGGCCGCTTCGTCGGGCATGGCTTTCTGGACGTACTGTGCGTAGTCGGTGGCTTGAAGGAGGAAGTTGATCAGATCTCGGATCGACCCGGACGCGAGATCTTGGAGAGAGCGCAGCAGTGATGCGAACTCCTGGATGCTTGCGCGCGCCCGTTTGCTGAGCCAGCTGAAATCGTCGGCGCTGAGGATGAGTTCCGCCAATGTAGTTTGTCGTTCGCTTGCTGCAAGCTGTAGCTTCTCGACGCTCACTCGACCGAGACTGCGCGGCGGTACGTTAATGACTCTGAGCAGACTCTCGTCGTCTCGAGGGTTGGCGAGGATTTGTAGGTACGCCAGTGCATCCTTGATTTCGCGGCGCTGGTAAAACTCCACGGCTCCAACGATGCTGTACGGCACGCCGCGGTGAACGAATGCCTGCTCGACTGCGCGGGAGAGCGAGTTGATGCGATAGATCACCGCGAAATCCGAGAAAGGTCTGCCCGCCGCATGTTCTTTGTCGATCAAGGCCGCAATCTCTAAGCCTTCCTCCTTCTCGTCAGCGAAGCGATAGACGCGCACCGGGTCGCCGGCGCCCTGCTCGCACCAGAGGCGTTTAGGTTTGCGATCGACGTTGTGATCGATGAGGGAGTTGGCCGCTGCCAGTATGCTGCGTGTCGAGCGGTAGTTTTGCTCGAGTTTGATCACGATGGCATCGGGATAGTCACGTTCGAAGTTGAGGATGTTGCCGATGTCGGCACCACGCCAGGCATAGATCGACTGGTCAGGGTCGCCTGTGACGCAGACATTACGATGCCGAGCCGCCAACAATTGAGTGAGCCGATACTGAACCCCGTTGGTGTCTTGATACTCGTCGATGAGAACGTGGCGAAACTGGTCCTGGTACCGCGCCAGCAGATCCGGCTCTTGCTCGAAAAGCCGAACGACGAGAAGAAGGAGGTCGTCGAAGTCCACGGCGTTGCGCTTCTTCAGCTCGGCTCCGTAGAGTGCGTACACCTCCGAGACGACGCGTTCGCGGTACCACGCCGCCCCGGCGTCCGCGTCCGTGCCGGCGTTTTTCATGCGGCTGATCGCGCTCATGAGCTCGGCGGGCGAGATGACACTCGTGTCGACATTTTGGCGTTTCATGATCTCTTTGATCATGCGTTTGCAGTCATCCGCATCGTAGATGCTGAAGCGCGCATCGTAGGGCTGGAGCGCGCTGATATGTCGGCGCAGGAGTCGGGCGCCGAAGCTGTGGAACGTCGAAATCCAGCGACTCTCGACGCCGGCGAGCGCGGAGGTCCGCGCGCGCATCTCTCCAGCCGCCTTGTTGGTGAAGGTGATCGCCAACACCTCCTCCGGTTGCAGTCCGGAGGCGTAAAGATGCGCGATGCGGTGGGTGATTGATCGCGTCTTTCCGCTGCCGGCCCCCGCCAGCACCATGAGGGGACCCGCCTGGTGAAGGACGACCTGCCGCTGCTCGGGGTTGAGGTGGGTGAGGATCTTTTTCGGAACGTGGTGGTTGGCCATCGACGCCCACCATAGTGGACGAAAAAAACGAAGTCAAAGGCCCCACGGGTTGCCTCGCTGCGGTCCAGGCACCTCACCTTGCACAGCGCCGCGGAGATGTTCTAAAATGCTTCCATGCAACCGATTGCGATAGGAGTCGACCTTCTCGAATTGGACCGAATCCGGCGTACGCTCGCACGCCATGGCGAGCGTTTTACCACCCGCATCCTAGCTGAGCCGGAGCTCGATCGTCTTGCTGCGCTGCGCGACCCGACGTCGTTTGTCGCCGGTCGTTTTGCCGCCAAGGAGGCTGTTTTGAAGGTGCTAGGCACCGGGCTCAGCGGTGGCATCACGTGGCGGGACGTTGTCGTCGTACGGCTACCTTCCGGCGCGCCGCGCGTCCGCCTCCAGGGCGTCGCCTGGAAACGTGCGGCGGCTTTGGGGCTGGGAGAGATTCTGATCTCGATCTCGCACGACCGCCAGCAGACCGTAGCGCAAGCCCTCGGGCTCGCTGGCGACCCCGAGGGCCTGCGGTTTCGAGCCGGCAGCGACGCCTGAGTACACGTCTCTACGCGCCGCTGCCGCGCGCCGGCAAGCTTGACAAATTGAGTCGACAGCGGTCTTATGTTAGGTTCTCTCGCGCGTGGGCAGGCTCATGGTTTATGCATGCGAGTTCTTCAGAAAACTCTCTTGGTTACGGGAGGCGATTCCTTGTCAGACGAAACAACAGTTGTTGACGAGAGTGCGGGGAGCGAACCGCAGGACCTCATGACCGTGCTCGCGGACGTCGGTGCCGGCGAGTTTTCGAAGGCTGGATTCGATCGCGTCGCCGCGGCAGCTTATTCGCAGGAGTCAGCCGTAGGTGAACTGCGTGACCTCCTCGGAGATTGGTCGCGCGTCGAGAGCGCGGTGTCGGCCAAGGGCAAGTCGTCGGTTTTGCAGGGTTTCTGCGCCTTGGTTGCTGGCGACGCCGAGGCGGGGGAGAAGGTGCTGAGTGAACAAAAGTCCGACCCGTGGGGCGCTTATCACCTAGCACGATCGCTTCTGTGGCGGGGACTCGCGGACGACGCGCTGCAGGTCGCAACGGCGGTGGCGAAGAAGTCGAGCGACTTCCTGCCAATGAAGCATTTGTTGGTTGAGATTCACCACAAGCGTCGCGATCTCGACGCCGCCCAGGCAGTTCTCAAGGAGGTCGAGGCCGCCGACGGTGAAAGCGCTGCTTGTGAACTCTCGAGGGGATTGTGCTTTGAACTGGCCGGGGATTACCCCGAAGCCATCGAAGCATACCGTAGCGCGGTGGCTAAAGATGACGACTGCAGTGAAGCCTACTTTCGCCTTGGCTACCTGCTCGACATTCACGGTTCCGACGCCGACGAGGCCAACGATGAAGCCGTCCTCGCCTACGAGTGCTGCGTGAAGTCAGCGCCGATTCACCTCAACGCCGTCGTCAACCTCGGTCTGCTCTACGAAGACCGTGAGCGCTATCACGACGCCATCAAGTGCTACGAGACAGCGCTACGCTACTATCCGAACCACAGTCGCGCTAAGCTTTACCTTGCCGACGCGCAGGCATCGACAACGATGTTCTACGACCGTGAGCAAGAAAAGAAGGCGGATCGCCAGTCGCAGGTGCTCAAGATCCCGGTGACCGATTTTGAGCTCTCTGTGCGCAGCCGCAACTGCCTCCAGAAGATGAACATCCGGACGCTGGGTGACCTGATCATGAAATCGGAGCAGGAGCTCCTGGCGTACAAAAACTTTGGCGAGACGTCGCTCGAAGAGATCAAAAACATGCTGCAGCAGAAGGGGCTGCATCTCGGGCAGGGACTCGAAGATGGCGGCAGCGAGCCGCAGCATGGTCGCAACCCGCTCGAGGCGACAGCCGATCCTGATGTGCTCGACAAGCCGATCGAGGACCTCGAGCTTTCGGTGCGGAGCAGGCGGTGTATGGAGCGTCTTGGCGTGCGCTCGGTGCGCGATCTCATCAATAAGACGGAGGTGGACCTCATGTCGGCCAAAAACTTCGGCATGACGTCCTTGAACGAGATTAAGCTGAAGCTCGGTGAGCTCGGTCTGTCGTTGCGCTCGTGACCCGCTTGATTCTTGGTAAAGTTGGGGACTGAGTCTGCTGCTTTCCTTACGCCGTCGACGGGATAACAGACGTGTACGACCGTTTGCGAGGAGAATTGGTCGAACTGACGCCCGTGAGCGCCGTCGTCGACGTTGCCGGCGTCGGCTACGAGCTTGCGATTCCGCAGTCGACGTTCGCCTCGCTTCGTGGGTCGCGCTCAGCGCTCTTGTTCACGCATCTCCACGTACGCGAGGACGAGCTGAGGCTTTACGGCTTTGCGTCGCAGGAAGAGCGGCGGATTTTTCGCTTGGTCCTCGGCGTCAATGGTGTGGGGCCGGCGATTGCTCTCGCCTGCCTATCGATTTCGCCGCGAGAGATAGTGGCCGCGTTGGCGGCGGGTGAGGTGAAAACCCTTCAGCGCGTCAAGGGCGTCGGTCGACGCGTTGCAGAGCGCATGGTTGTGGATCTCAAAGATCGCGCCGCGGCGATGACCGCGGCCTGGGACGGCGACAGACCGAGCACCTCAACCTCAGTGCGCGTCATAGAGCCGAGCCGAGACGGTGTGTCGCTGGGGGCGGCGAAGCGTCAGGAGGCGGAGCGTGTTCTTGTCGAGCTCGGTTTTGCGCGCGGCGCTGCCGAAGAAAGAGTTGAGGAGGCGCTCGTTGAGCTGACCGACCCCACTCTTGAAGACGTGATCAAGTGGTGCGTCCGGCCGTAGCGGCCCGTGACGTATCGTTCCGCTATGGTGTCGTCCGGTCGAACGACCCATCGTCACTTCGGGACAGGGTCCGAGGTCTGCCGCGCTGCCGCCAGAGTGGACGTTCGGGTTTGTTTTGGGTGACGCGGTTCCGAAAATGGTCATGGTCGTAAGTTGGTGGGATGATTGGGCTTTCGCACACTGCGCGTTGACACATTTCCGGCCGCATCGTATATTTGGGTAACGCAACCTGATTCGGCAAAGAGTTTTGGGTTCTGTTTGTGTTTGAGCCTTCGATGGTTGCCGGCATCTGGCGCTTCGGTTGTTTTTGTATCTCCTTACGCCTGTGGGAGTTGCAGTGCTCGGCCGCATGGCGGCGCAAGATTCCGTGCGAAAATTTGTCGTACACCGTCCGTACGACAGAAAACCGTCGAAAGTTTCCCGATCTCAGACACTTGCTGTCGCAGCTATACAGAAGCCGCTTGATCCGCCTTTCTGGGCGCGTTTCCGACTGAAATGTAAAGAAACGAAGAGAACTCTCGATCCGAAGCAAGAGGCCCCCGATGCGCGCGAAATCGCTACTTTCGAAGCTACTGAGCGTTTTCGTGGCGTGCCTTGTAGCGCCGGTTCTCAGCGCCGCCGAGACGGTCGTGCTCGATAGCGGCGGGAGTGCCCGACGTCTTTTGCCACCAGCCAGCGCTCCGACCTCGCCGCGTCCCGACGAGGCGGCACCGCTCGAGGTCGCGGCGGCGCTGCCCGCCCCCACCGCGGCACGGGCTGAGCCAGCAGCGGCGGCCAGCCCGGGCGAGGCGTGGTTCGAATTCCGCATGCAGCTGCACGGCGGAGGCTATGAGTCGCACCAAGTAGAGGACTGGGAGATTCCCGAGGCGTCGGCAGACCCCGTCGAGAGGGCTTGGCCAGATTGGGTATTCCATGGCCGCGGGCTCTACGGCGAAGAGGTGCCACCGTACGCCCAGCACACGGTGTGGCCACTTTTCTACATTCCTCCGCGCAGCGACACCGAGCTGGCTCTCAAGGTCAAGAAGGTCGTTCGGCGTAAGATTTACCGCGAGATCCGACGCCGCATTAAGCGTAGCTGGAAGAAGACGTTCAAGAATGACCCAACGATGACCTTTGCGCGCTATGACGCAACGCTGGGGAAGATCAATAACATCGGCAAGAGCCGCGAGGAGCAGGACGAGTTCAACGCCGAGTACCGCGAGAACAGCACGCGCGACCAAGTGCTGTCACGCAACGATCGTGACGGCGAGCCCGACATTCCACTGATCACGTGGGGCCCGCTCACGATTACCGACTCCGGCGACATTGACTTCGACGTCGGCTCCGTCAACGAAGAAGTCGAAGCCATCGATCTCGGCGAGAAGAAACCGAAGCCTCTGTTCGCCACGCGCGACTACAAGATCAGCACGTCGCTCAAACTACACATTGATCCAGTCGACGCGGATCCACGCGGTAACTATGTCCCGTTCGTCGACGCTTACGGCTTCGAGATCGAAGTCGACTGGCTGAGCGACGTCCTGGAGCGGGAGATGATCACGAACGAATTCACGGTTGAGTTTGACAAGCGCGGCGATGTTGCTGCGTTCTTCAACTTCGTGATCAAAGCGCGTCGCTGAGATTCTCCTGGACAGCCTCACCTGGCACGCTGTTTGGCCGGCGCGAAATGGCCAAACTGGATGAGGTTAACAGCCTGTTGAAAAAGCGCTTCGAGCTGAAAACTGGTCGCTTCGCGTCCAGATCAGCCGCGGCGAACGCAGGTAATCTCCGAGCCCTCTTCTATAAGGTATACACGGCGAGGCTCGCCGCGGCTGATCTGGGCGTGAAGAGGCCGGTTTCTCAGCCGAATGACTTTTTCAACGGGCTGTTAAGTCAAAGCTCCACCGCGCGTTTGCCGATGCGTCCAGCGATCTCGTGGTCGTGCGTCACGACCACGAGCGTCACCCCAGGGCGGCGACCGTACGCGACGGCCCATTCGAGAAGCTCGTCGCGCAGGCGCGGATCGAGGTTCGTCAGCGGTTCGTCCAGGAACAAGAGCTGCGGTGAAGACGCCGCCGCCCGGGCGAGGGCGACCCGTTGACGCTCGCCGCCCGACAGCGCTCTTGGCTGTCGTCTTGCCAGAGAGGTGAGCCGGCAGTCCTCGAGCAGAGCATCGACGAGGGGAGCGCGTTTCTCGCGCGACAGATGAGGCAGGGCGAACTCGATATGCTGTCGAACTGAGAGATGAGGCCAGAGGCCGAGCTCTTGAAAGAGAAAGCCGATCCGGCGCTTGTGAGCGGGTTGTTGCCAGCCGTGCCGGCTCACCAGACGGCCGTCCTGCCAAATCTCACCGCTGCTGGGATTCTGCAGTCCGGCGAGCAACTTCAGCAGCGTAGTCTTGCCGCTACCGCTCGGCCCGGTGATCGCCAGGTGCTCACCGGCTTCGAGGCTACCGTCCTCGGGCCTTACGGCCAGCCGCTTGCCGAATGTCTTGCTGAGATTTCGCCACGCCAGGACGGGCGCGAGCTGCTGTGGGTCGTTGGCTGCCGTCATGCGGGGTATTCTAACGCCGTCGCTCGCTTCTGCCTTCGGCCCTCTGATGTGGACCGCGCTGCTTGACGCATCGGCCGTGGAAAGAACGACTTGCGCCCGAGCAAAAGAGGCGACTGCCGCCGCTGCTCCGGCGCTCAGCTGACCAGGCTTGCGGTCCACAGCAGTTTTCTCAACAAGACTGCTAAGTGGTTGCAACCAGCGGGTATGAGCCGGTAAGGTGAAGGGAACGATCGACGCAATTCCGTGACCCCTGTGTTCACCCGCCTCCCACTCTGTGAGGGTCGCTCTCTATGATCAACAAAGTACAGCAGGATTGGGAGAAATTAGGGCAAGCGTTGGAACGAACTTCGGGGTCTGACCTCGAGGTGCGCGAGGTCCTCAAACACATAGGGGGCGTGCGCGAAGTTCTCAAACGCATGTGCCAAGTCTCCGTCACCCGCACCTCACTCAAAAACGCGGTGCGCGACGCCTTGCTTCCCGTCCTCCATGAGCATCGCGACGAGCTCTTTCCCGAGCTACAAGACTTCGCCGCGGTGAAAGCCGGTCTGTCGCGGCAGAAGGGCGCGGCCGCGCCGTCTCTAACGCCCGAACTACGCGGCAAGATCCTGCGGTTCGAAGAGAGAATCAGCCAGCTCACCGAGCTGCAGTCGCTCTTCACGGATCTTTCCGGTCAGGTGAGCAGCGTCGATGAAAAAGTACAGCGCCTGCAAGACCGACTGAGTGCGGCGGAGGGGCAGCTGCGCACCGGAGACCAGACGATCGAACTGATGAAAGGCGAGCTCAAAAGCGCGGTCGACGAGGTCACGAGTTCGCGGCAGCGGCTTGCGGGGCTTGACGAGCGACTTTTGACGCAGGGTTCCGAGCAAGCGGCCCTCCAGGAACGCGTGGCCCAACACGACACGCGTTTGTCAGCGGCCGATGAGAAACTTGGCAGCGTCGACGAACAGTTGCAGCGCACGGACGAGCGATTCGGCCAGGTCAACGGCCGCATAGGGCAAGTCGAAGGTCACGTCAGCAAGCTCGAGGTGCGATTTGAGGAACTCGAGAAGACGCTGCGCAAGGAGATCGATGAAATGGTTCAGTCGCTCATGGACAAGTTTGCGGTCGTGCGCGAAGTGCTCGAGCGCATGGAGTCGACCATGCCGCACAAAAACGCGGTCTCGACTGCGAACGAGCGTCTTCAGGTACTCCAGGAGCGTGTCGACGCGATGTCGCAGAAAGTCGACAACATCGATTCGGTCACACCCGAGGTGCGCGGCGTTGGACAGCAGTTCGAGGGACTCAGAAATCGAATCTCGGAGCTTTCAGGCAGCGTCTCCAGTCACGGCAACGACTTGGGCGAGCTACAGAACGAGTTCAATCAGCGCCTCATTGAGCTGACCGATTTGCTTTCCGCCGGAATCTCACGTTGGGAGTCCGATCAGTCGCAGTCACTTGAGCGACTTTCGAGCATTCGTGACAGTCTTCGCGATCAATTGCGTGACGTCGGCAAGCAAGTGGACGACGCGCAAAAAGGATTCATGGGTAAGCTCCGGCGCTCTGGTGGCCTCAACCTGAGTCGCGACGAATGGGATCAGCTCGCCGGACGCATGGAAGGCATCATTGGTGGCCTTGAGAGTGTGCTAGCGCAGAAGAAGACGGACGTCCAGCCACCAACCTCGAGCCCAGAGCAGTGAAACTCTGTTTCGGGTCGTGACGCTTCGCACTGCATTGTCGACCAGAAATGCACCACCGACTGAAAATGCAGTCTGACGTCATCGTCGCTTCCGGAGTGACTCCCCCGGCAATTGGTTGGTAACTGCCGGGCCAGCCCAAGGTTGTTAGCGCCTTGTCGGAATGTATGGGCGAAGATTTTCCTACAATTGTTAGATTCTGACGCGAACTTCGGTTGCGGCTTGGACAGCGGAGTTTAGAGGTTGCTCCAAGCGCGTATAATACGGTTCGGCTGAGAGACGATGAAACCGAGGGAGAGCTTGAATGCACGAAGAGATGGGTGAGTCCGTAGCCGCCGAAGGCGACGCTCGTCAGCAACCGCCGAGGCGCAGCTTCATGAAGGCGCTTTGCGCCGTCGCGGTCGGTAGTGTGGCTGTTTTGGCGCCGCTTGCCAACGGCGTATATGTGCTTCTCGCGCCACTTTGCCGCAAGCAGTCGTCGAACGATGGCGATGGCCCACCGTACCTACGCGTGACTGCCGTCGACGCGGTGCCGGCCGATGGCAAACCGCGCCGATTTCCCGTTATCGCAGACCGTGAGGACGCTTGGAATCTGTACCCTCGAGTCCCTATCGGCTCGGTCTATCTTCGGCGGTTGCCGGAGGATCCCGATCACGTCACCGCTTTCAACACTGTCTGTCCCCATGCTGGGTGTTCCGTCGAAGCGCAGCCCGATGCGAGCTTTGAGTGCCCGTGTCACGACAGCAGGTTTCATGCCGACGGCAGTCGAGGCGACCCGTGTGTGGCTCCGCGAGACCTCGATGAATTGGCAGCGAAGATCGAAGGGGACGACATACTCGTCCAGTTTCAGAATTTCGAAGCCGCCATCGAAGAGAAGAGAGCCAAAGTATGAAGGGGCTGCTCGACCGTCTCCTTCTCAATTGGGTGGACGAGCGCACGGGTTATCGTTCGATGATCCGGAGCATGCTCTACGAACACATCCCTGGCGGTGCGCGCTGGCGTTACGTGTGGGGGAGCACGCTCGTCTTCTGCTTCGTTCTGCAGATGATCACGGGCATCATCCTCTGGATGTACTATAGCCCGAGCTCACAGACGGCGTGGGAGAGCGTCTACTACATTCAGTATGTCGTGCCCGGCGGTTGGCTTCTGCGAGGGATTCACCACTTCACAGCGCAGGCCATGATGGTCCTCCTCGTCCTCCACGTGATGCAAGTGGTGATCGATGGGGCCTACCGCGCGCCGCGTGAGTTCAACTTCTGGGTCGGTTTGATACTCCTCGGCATCGTGTTCGGTCTAGGACTAACCGGGTACCTCTTGCCGTGGGACCAAAAAGGGTACTGGGCAACGAAGGTGGCGACGAACATCATGACCACTGTGCCGCTCGTCGGCCACGACTTGCAGCGGCTCATGATCGGCGGCAGCGACTATGGGCACCACACGCTGACTCGTTTCTTCGCACTCCATGCCGGTGTCCTCCCGTTGCTTATGATTTTTTTCATCGGCGTGCATATCTATTTCATGCGGCGCCAAGGGATCTGTCACAAAGTGCCGCGTCGCAAACCTGACGCCTACTTTTGGCCCGATCAGGTGCTCAAGGATGGCGTCGCCTGCCTTGCGGTGCTCGCCGTCGTTCTTTTTCTCTGCGTCAAGGGCCGTCTGTTCGGCGATGACGGCCAGCTCGGCGCTGCGCTCATGGCACCGGCGGAGCCCACGAATGAGTTCAAGGCGGCACGACCCGAGTGGTACTTCCTCTTTCTGTTCCAATTCCTCAAGTTCGAGGCCTTCAAGGGCGAGGCAGAAGTGTGGGGTGCGGTGTACATCCCGGGAATGGTCATGGGATTCATGGCGTTGATGCCGTTCATTGGTCGCTGGAAGCTCGGCCATGTTTTCAACGTGCTTTCGCTCTTTGTGCTGCTCGCGGGGGTGTTGTTCCTGACGGCGGCGGCATTGCACGAGGACGCTAACAAGCAAGAGTATGAAGACGGTTTAGTCGAAGCCAAACGCGACGCCGCGCGCGTTGTTGAACTCGCCCAAGGACCCAACGCCATTCCCGTCGGGGGCGCGGCGGAACTGCTGCGGCACGACCCGCTCACCCAGGGACCGAAGATTTTCGCGCAGTCCTGCGCGAGTTGTCATCGGTACGACGGGCACGACGGTCGCGGCGATGAGCCGAACGATCAGCAGTCGGCATCGGATCTCAAAGGGTTCGCTAGTCGAGCTTGGCTGCAGGGATTCCTCGATCCCGAGAAGATCGATACCGCAGACTATTTCGGCGGCACCGAGTTTGAAGGCGGCGAGATGTCCGAAGAACTCGGCAGGCTGAAGAAACGTCTCCGGGACGACTACGAAGCAAAGATGGACAAGATCGTGACGGCGCTCTCGGCGCAGGCGGAGCTCAGGTCACAGCGTCCGCTCGACGCGCAGGATCATGAGGTGATTGCGCACGGCCTTGAGCTCCTGCAGACGAGAAAGGAAGGCGGTCTCGGCTGCCTCCGGTGTCACGGCTGGGGCTACGACGGTGGCTCGAGTGCGCCGGACTTGAAGGGATACGGCTCAGAAGAGTGGCTCGTCCGCTTCATCGGCGACCCCGAGCATGAGGACTTCTACGACGACAAGAACGACCGCATGCCGGCGTTCGCCCGCAAAGAGATTCTTGACGAGACATCGATTCGGCTCGTTGCACGTTGGCTGCGTGGGGATTGGTACCGGCCCGGGGACGGCGCGGTGGAACCTGGGTTGGGTGCGGCGGATGCAGGGGCAGGGGCAGAGGCGGACGCTGACTCGGATACGGACACGGACACGGACACGGACACAGACACAGATACAGATACAGATACAGATACAGATACAGATACAGATACAGATACAGATACAGATACAGAGGGAGATGCCGAGGCGGATCCCGATACAGACTCGAACACCGACACGGTTTCAGGCTCCCCGGACGAGCCCGTCGACTTTGCCCGCGAGATCAAGCCGCTCTTCGAGCGCCACTGCTTCAAGTGTCACGGCGGCTCGAAACGCAAGCCGAGCGGTGGCTATCGACTCGGGAGCAAGGCCACGGCCTTTGCCGTCGGCGACTCCGACGAGCCGACGATCGTGCCAGGTGAAAGCGGGAAGAGCCTCGTCTACGAGCTCGTCTCGACCCACGACGAGGACGCACGCATGCCGCCGGAAGGCAAGGCTCCTGTGCTCAGCGCCGAGCAGATCGCGCTGCTCAAACGCTGGATCGACGGCGGTGCGGAGTGGCCTGAAGGCGTCGAGCTCGCGCCTGTTGCTGAGGACGAGTAACCTCTATTTCGCCGCCGCCGCCTTGGCTGCGAGCGCCTCGCGGATGCTTGCGGCGACCTGGCTTGCCAGCACTCGCGAGCCCTCTGGCTTGAAGTGAACGTTGTGCGGTAGCTGGATCGCGTCGAGACGCGCCAGCGCGAAGCCGTGCAGGTCGTCGATGGCCACGTCATGCTTCGCCATCACACGTCGCGCGATCTTATTGTAGTTCCGGGCATCCCCGGCGACGCGCTTGCCTTCGTTCGGTGGCACTGGCGTCGTCGTCGCGAAGACAAGCTTGGCCTTCGTCTTCTTGAGTCGTGCGACGAGCGTTTCAAGGTTCCTCTCGTAGGCGTCCGGCGGCACCTGTTGCCGTCCTTTTTCTGGCGAGGTGTTGCGTCCCTCGGCGTCAACGTATTTGAGGTCGTGTAGTCCCCAGTTGAAGTGGATAACGTCCCAGCGGCTGTCCCCGAGCCAGGCCTCGATGTGCGCTAAACCACGGCTTGTCGGACCACAGTTGGTGGGGGGGCGGTGGACGTTCGCTTCAGCCTTGAGGAACTCGCGCGTTGCGAGTGTGTAGCCAATCGAGATCGAATCGCCGATGAGGAGGACGCGCGGCAGGTTCGGGTCATCCTCGATCGGTGTGAACGCCGCCCTACGGCGACGGTTCGCCGGTTCTCTCGCCGCCGCGTGGGCCGTCAAGCTGCGGTAGATCGTCTCAATCCAGCGGTCTGTTTTGATGAAACCTTTTCCCCAGTCGTCCCACTCGGCTGGCAGACCTGCGTGTCGCGCTTGGTCGAGCGTCTGGTTCGCCGACATTCGCTGGCGAACGATTTCGACGGTCTCGGTGAGCATGCGAATGTTCGCCGTCACGTCGCTGCGCGTCGCTAGCTGGCCATGGCCTGGAATGATTTTGACGCCCGCCGGCAGCCGTTCGGCGATCGCTTTGACATTGCGCAGATATCCTTCCACATCGCCACCACTCGCGAGATCGACAAATGGGAAGGAGCCGTTGAAGAAGAGGTCACCCATGTGAACGACGTTCGACTCTTTGAAGAAGACGACACTGTCGCCGTCGGTGTGGCCGCTCGGAAAGTGGATGACATCGATCTCTTCATCGTTGAAGTGAACTGTCAGAGATTCAGCGAAGGTGATCACAGGCAGTCCTTCCTTCGGCAGAGGCGTACTTTCGCGGCCGCGGGTGCGTAGCTCGCCAGAGAGCCGCTTGCGGACGTTGTCGTGAGCGATGATGGTCGCTTCTTCGCCGAACTTCGGATTGCCACCGGTGTGATCGCCATGCCAATGTGTGTTGAGGACGAACCGCAGTTTGCCTTTGTTGAGCTCGCCAAGGGCTGCACGGATCTTATCCGCCAGTGGTGCGAACTGGTCATCGACAATGAGAATGCCGTCGTCGCCGACCGAGACACCGATGTTGCCGCCGGCACCAACGAGCATGTGAACGTTGCCACCGACGTGCGTCGCTTTGATCTCTACGGTGGAAAAATCACGTGCGGCGGTTGGTGAGCTCGTGAGCAGGTTGCAGGCGAGGGAGATCAGCAGAAGGGGGAGGCGAGCGTCGGTCGTCATGTCTGGATCCTTCCGTTTGTTCTCGCGATCGATGGTGGCGCACGCGATGGGATGCAGGACTGCGCTTCAGGCGCGTCGATTTGATCTCGAAACTATCCGCATCGGCGGTCCGTGCCAAGCCCGACTCGGGCCCTCAAGGCGATGGGTGGCGGGATCGGTCTCTGGATTTTAAGTCTTTCTTCTGATTCATCTTAGAGGTGTCTTCCTGACGATTCTCCGAACCGCGCGAGTGGACGAGCCCGCGAACTCCAGGGTACGTTTCAGTGGGGGTCGACTCCGCACTGAGATGGGAAGCGTCCATGGACTTTGAGTCGCATGCTGAAATCGTGATCCCGGCTGCCAAAAGCAAGCTGCGGCCTGCTGGGCCGACCGAGACCGAAAAGGTCGAGCCGGCAGTGCGAACGGTCCAGGTCTCTCATCAGGTAGAGGTGGAGCAGCGCGCTCGGAGCGAACGCAGCGTCGTGCTGCCGAAGTCGGCAGCGACGCCCCAGGAGGTCGTCTCCAAGAGTCCGCAGGTGGGGCCAGCGCGTGAGGTGCGCATCCCGGCTTCCCCTGCGACAACGGAGCCACCGACTGCGGGCGCGACTGCATCGACGGCGTCGACCACATCTGATGACCCCACGAGCGCTGCCGCGCCCACCGAAGCTGCCTCGACTGGAAAGGTTGCGCCGGTTGTTGTCGCGCCGCTAGCGTCGTTGGCTGCTGCGGCTCGCACTGCAGCGTGGCGCGACGAGATGAACGAATCCGCGTCAGAACCTCACGGCTCCGCGTCAGAACCTCACGGCTCCGCGTCAGAACCTCACGGCGGGACGCCTGTGGCGCCGGCCACGCCGCAGGAGCTGACGGCATCAGCAGCCGATGCACCTGCCGTCGGCGCGGCTCGTGTCACGGAGATCCAAATCGCCGCCGGCGTGCAGCCCGTCGTCAAGAGCGTCTATGCGCCGCCCGTGGCAACACGCGACGTTGCCAGCAAGCCAGCGGCGTCTTCAGAGAGCGATGCTGGATCGCGAGCCGCCGGTAGCGCGACTGCAGAAGAGATCAGGTGTGATGCTGCTGCTGTCGTCGCCCCGGTGCGTTCCGATGCATTCTCCGGTCCCGCGTCCACGGAACCATCACCACCGTCCCGTGCGCTTCCGTCGCAGCAGTGCGCGGTGGGGCCAGAGGTCGCAGCCCAATCCCAGTCGGTCGGAGCTTCTGCCCAGCAGCGTTCCGCCGTTGCCGGCGAAGCACAGCGCGACTTCATTATCGCCTACGACGGACATTTCATCGGTCACTTTCAATCGACGCGGCGCATCATGACGCGCTCGGCCTTTCACAAGGTCGCACGGGCTCTTCTCTCGTCCATGTCGCCCAGCGAGTTCGATGTGCGCAAGATCGAGCTCTACAAGCCGATCCCGCTCCGAGTCGACTATCCAGAGTCACTCGAAGAGATCTCCGACGGGTCGTTCGAATGGTTCGCACGGGGTGAGTGATCACCGCAGCTAGGATCTATCAGGTGGAGGGTCGAGGTGGTCGGCCCATTCTCCGTGTGTCGCCCCTGGGATCCTTCGGCGAATCGATGGCCTATGGTGCGTGCCGTGTTCAAAGTAGCAGGCACACGCGGTGTGCCGACTGGCCGTGCCGTGTTCCGCGACCGTGATGGCACTTTTCAAAGTAGCAGGCACACGCGGTGTGCCGACTGGCCGTGGCCGTGTTCCGCGACCGTGATGGCACTTTTCAAAGTAGCAGGCACACGCGGTGTGCCGACTGGCCGTGGCCGTGTTCCGCGACCGTGATGGCACTTTTCAAAGTAGCAGGCACACGCGGTGTGCCGACTGGCCGTGGCCGTGTTCCGCGACCGTGATGGCACTTTTCAAAGTAGCAGGCACACGCGGTGTGCCGACTGGCCGTGGCCGTGTTCCGCGACCGTGATGGCACTTTTCAAAGTAGCAGGCACACGCCGTGTGCCGTTCCGGTTCTCTTTCTGGCGACGCCACACCGTCGCAACTCACAGTCACGGTCGACTCGAGTCGGCACACAGGAGTGTGCCTGCTACTTTAAAGAGACGTACACTCCGACGCCTACTGAGACCAAGAAAGCGCGGAAGGCCCACGGATCATGGGCGCCGTGTCTCCCTTTCTTGCGTCGACTTCGTCACCGGCGACGGTTTCTCGCTTGGCACTGCTGGCAGCGGCAACTAATCTGAGACGACTTCAGGTGGCCTGCGACCCAGCGATGGGCGCGGGCGATGCGACCGATCCAGTCAGTCCGACAGCCGAGGGGGATTGCCCGATGAGAGAGAGACGCTCTCTGTTTGCCGTTCTGCCCGCACTTGCTCTTGTTGTTGTTTTCGCCGGAAACGCTTCGGCGCTGGAGCTTCCCGCCGTCATCGGCAGTAACATGGTGCTGCAGCGGGGAGTTGAGATCCCGATCTGGGGCTGGGCAGCGCCTGGGGAGAAGGTGTCGGTCTCCTTCGGTGCGGCGTCGGCCGAGGCCACGACAGGCGACGATGGCAGGTGGTCCGTGAAGTTGCCACCGCTCGCCGCCGGCGGGCCGCATCAGATCGTCGTCAAGGGGCGCGGCCAAGCGATTTCGCTCGACAATGTGCTGGTCGGCGAAGTTTGGGTGTGCTCGGGGCAGTCGAATATGGAATGGTCCATCGAGCGCTCGGCGAATCCTGACGCTGAGATTGCCGCTGCCGACCATCCACAAATCCGCCTCTTCGATGTCCCGAAGGTGCCGTCAGGCGCTCCAGCGAAGGATGTGGAGGCTGAGTGGAAGGTCTGTACGCCGGAGAGCGCGCGACATTTCTCTGCGGTCTCCTACTTCTTCGGTCGCCAACTGCAGAAGGAACTCGGCGTTCCGATCGGGCTGATTGATTCGTCGTGGGGCGGAACGCGCATCGAACCATGGACGCCAGCGGTCGGGCTGCGCTCGGTCGCCGGTCTGGGGTCACTCGCCGACGAGATCGAGACAGCACGCAAGCAGTACAGCGCAGCTAAGGTTGGAGCTGTGGATGCCGTCGCGGCCTGGTTGCCGAGAGCGCAGAAGGCGGTCGCCGCCGGGCGTGAAGTTCCTGAACCCCCGGCCTGGCCGAGCGATCCTGGGAACAGCCACCGCGTCCCGATGGGGCTGTACAACGGCATGATCTATCCACTACTGCCGTACTCCATCCGCGGTGCGATATGGTACCAGGGTGAGTCGAACATGGGAGAGGGCATGCTGTATCACGAAAAGATGAAAGCGCTGATCAAGGGTTGGCGCCAGGTTTGGGCCAACGCGGACATGCCGTTTTATTTCGTGCAGCTAGCGCCGTTTCACTACCGCGGCCGATCGCCGACGGCGTTGGCGGAGATCTGGGAAGCGCAGGCCGCCACTCTCGCGATGCCGAACACCGGCATGGCTGGAACCGTTGACATCGGCAACGTCAACGACATCCATCCCAAGAACAAACAGGACGTTGGCAAACGTCTGGCGCTTTGGGCGCTGGCAAAAACCTACAGCAAAGGCGACATCGTCTACAGTGGGCCCACGTATCGGTCGATGTCGATCGAAGGCTCCAAGGCGCGCATCCATTTCGACTACGTCGGAGGTGGACTGGTCGCACGCGACGAGCGCGAGCTCAATTGGTTTGCAGTCGCGGGGGAGGACGGAGAGTTTCACCCAGCCCGAGCTCGGATCGACGGCGACACCGTGGTCGTCGAGTCTTCAGCTGTGGCGGCGCCCAAGGCAGTGCGGTTTGGGTGGCACAACGAAGCTGAACCTAACCTGAGCAACCGCGAAGGCTTGCCTGCGATTCCGTTTCGTACGCAGAAGTAACCGCAGCGCGTGGATCGAGCTCTTTGGATCACTCCACGCACGGGTCATCAATGAGCTGACGGTCTCGCGCGCGGCAGCCAGTTTGCAGCAGTTGTTTTCCATTCGGATGGTGCACTGCTTGAGATCTTCGCGACGAGTACACCGTAGTCTGCGATGGCGACAACCGTCGTCTCGCCGCTGTCGAATTCGACGAGCACCGCACTCTGCTGTTGTTGCTGATCGTGGACGATTTCGAACCGACGAGCTGAGTGGCTCTCTAAGAGCGACATTTTCGACAGGAGCCGTGCAGCGTAGCGTTGGCGTTCGGGCTCTGACCAAGAGAACTCGTAGTCTGCGGGCGTGGTCTGAACGATCTCCTCCAGGATTGACGCATCGCTCTTCGAGGAGATGTGTTCATCCGGATTGCGAGCTCCGAGGGATTTGAGTTGTGTCCGCAGTGCGTCGGTCAGCGCGCTGCGTGGCCGCCGGATGATTTTGAGTTCGCCGACTTCGTAGGTGAGCTTCACCATAGCTCCCTCAACTTCGGTGCCCAGGGGACGCTCCGGAGGCAAGGGAATCATGAAGTCTCCGATGGCTTCCTTCTCCCAATTGCTGACTCCACCGACTGGCGTTGGGCGGCGCCAGTAGACGGTGTTCGGGCTGTGGCCTTCGTAGGCTAGGAGCGGTTTCTGAAACTCGAAATAGAACCCCGCGTGTCCCGCCCACGTTGCCAGGTACACCAGCACGACGCCGAGTGCGACGTAGACGAGGGTCGGCAGATGCGAGGCCGGAGGCTTCGAAGCGCGGTGATCGATTGTGCTGGGTCGAGTTGTCAGTGTTCCCATAGTGTGACTCCGGTGTAGCGTCTCTCTTAGGCTCTTCGGCTCTCTCGGGGCGGATTCTTCCGGATTCTTCACAACTGCGAGGGTATATCGACCAGTCCACGGTGTTCTGCCAACTCGCGAGGAGGGTCGGGTCGGAATGTGTTTGTCCGCGTTCCCCTTCGTTGGCTACGATCGGTGAGGCGTGCGGAGCATGTTTCTGAAACGGGAGCCCTGCGATGTCGATGCTGAATAGTTGTGTCCCACGCTGGTTGGTAGTCGCTGTGCTCATAATAGGTCTCGTTTTTTTACCGGGCGGCGTCTACGCCTGCACGTGCACGGACCCTGGGCCACCTGCTGTTGAGCTTGAGCTCGTTGACGCTGTCTTTCAGGGGGTCGCTCTCAATGCTGCCTACGACGGCGAATTCAAGACGACGTTTCAGATATCACGCGTTTGGAAAGGCCCGACCGGAGAGGCCATCGACGTCTACACGCTGCCTGAAGGCATCTGCGGCCTGCAGATGGACGCCGGGGAAGAGTACATCGTGTACGCCGAGGTCCCTGCGCGGACGGGTGTCTTTCCTCTTGAGTCCGCTCTCGAGAATGAGCTCCACACGTACTGCTGGAGTCGAACGCGCATCGCGTCGACAGAGGATATCGACGAGCTCGGCGCGCCGATCTGGGAACGCGAAAACGCGGCAACATTTGCGCGTGGCGAGTCGAACGGCGACGGCCAGCTCGACATCTCAGACGCTATCGTGATTCTCAACTACCTTTTCAGCGGAAGCGTAACCGTCAATTGCCAAAAGAGTGGCGATGTCAACGACGATGGTGCCCTGGATGTGAGCGACGGCATCGCGGTCTTGCTCCACCTCTTCGTCGACGGCCCGCCCCCCGCGTCCCCTTTCGGGGAGTGTGGCCTGGATCCGACCGCGGATCTACTGGGCTGCGCGAGCGTTCCGGCGTGCGCAGGCTCCTAGCGACCTGTTCGCTCGGGCGATTCTGGGTCGGAACCATTTCGCACGCGCATCCGCCGCGACACGACCCTCGGCGGCAACGATGCGCCGAAGGAGCGGTTTACCCGCCGCAGCTCGTATAAACCGCGCACCCCTGGCCGTCAGACTCACCCGGGTCGACGTCGCACTCGGCGTCGGGTCCCGGCGGTCCCGGCGCGGGGATGGGCTCGACGCCGCCGACGAACAGACGCGTCAGGAGGAAGATCGGATCGGAGATATCGACCTGGCCGTCGTCGTTGCCGTCGGCTGCGTCGCGGCACGGCAGCTCGACGCCGCCGACAAAGAGCTTGTTCAGGATCACGATAGGATCGCTGACATCGAGGCTGCCGTCGTCGTTGGCGTCGCCGCGGAAGAACTTTGTTTTGACGCCGTAGATCAGGATCTCCTTAGAGTGAAAGGAGGCGTCCACGCTTCTGCCGAGGCGATTCACGCCCGGACGAATGAGGCCGCCAGTACCACCGGCGCCGTCCGAGCTGTCAGCGTCGCTTCGAACAGGAGGCTCGTCGGTCAGGATGGGACCGCAGCAACAGATCTCGGTGGTGAATCCGAGCCGGGCCACTCCGACGCCGTCAGTTGGGGCGGTCGTCCTGACCGTCAAGCGCAGAACGGGGCTGGGGCTCGCGGTGATGTCCGTAGAGACCTGTGGGTCAAACGAAAGCAGGCACTCATTGCTTACCTGAGCCTCGGGTCGACAGAAAGAACGGGGAGGAACTGGCAAGAACCCGACGTTGAGTATTCCACCGGAGAGCAGCCCTTCCGGTTCGGGAGCGGCGATGGTCCCGTCGACGCTGAAATCCACGAACGCTGCCGACTCAGCGGTGAGGGTCATTACCCATTGGTCGGCGCCGGGTTCGCCTGCCGGGAAACCAGCCGAGTGGAGTTTCACGATAACCGGAAATTCGATGGTTGCGCCGGGGTCTCCCTGGACCCAGTTCGGCGCGTCGTACCGCAGTTCGAACTGCGGTAGGTGGGGCTCACACGAGTCTGGAACGCCGTTGCCGTTGGCGTCGACGCTCTCGCCGGAGGCGACGTCGTTAGCGTCGGGCACGCCGTTGTCGTTGCAATCACGGCAGTCTCTCAGCTCGCGTTCGCACTCATCTGGAACACCGTTCTGATTGCAATCTTCACTGCGAGGATAGGGTTGGAGCTCGAGGATACGGGAGGTCCTCGAGCCGAATTCGGGTCCGTATTCAACGAGGAGACCGCTGGTTTCGGAGGCTCCGCGGCGAAACGGCACCGCACGGATGGGGGGGATCACTCGAGGAAGGACGTGAAACATAACGTCGGAGGGCTGAAACACTCCGAGCCCCTCATTCGTCAAAACCGTGATTCTATAGTCATTTTCATCACCGGAGAGGTGCACGAGGTCCATGTCGCCGTCGTCGTCGACGTCGACGGCGCGTGAATCCGCCGAGGCTCCGGCAATCGATTGCTCGCGCACAAAGGTGCCGGAGTCGTTTCGATAGATGGCTGTTTCAGAGGAGTTCGAGATCAGAAGCTCACTCACACCGTCAAGGTCGAAATCGATCGCCTGGAATGAAAAACGCTCGCCAATGAAGACCTCATCACCACTCGGTGTGAACGTGCCGTCGCCCTCGCTGCTGAGAACGATGAGGTTCTCATCGCTGTTTCTGACGACGATTTCCGGACTCTCGTCGCCAACGACGTTGATCAGAAGTGCCGCCCTGATCTCAGGTGCAAACTCCCACGCGGGCTGCGCGTCGAACTGTCCGTCGCCGCGATTGAGGAGTACGGAGACGCTGACCAGATCACGCAGGAGTAAGATGTCGTCGAGGGTATCTCTGTTCATATCGCCAACCAGGATGCCTCGCGACACATCCGATGACGAGCTCACGGTGAGTGGCTCGCCGAGCGTGCCCTCTCCGAGTCCGGGAAAAACGAAGATCTGCTCGATTTTGTCGTCGAGAGCTTCATCGAACCTTCGATTGCGGATGACGACGTCGGAGAATTCGTCGCCCGTCACTTCAGCGACGACGCCATGGGAAAAGCTGTCGATCGGGCCAGTGTCGAGGGGGTACGAAACCGGTGCGGCGAAAGTGCCATCTCCACGTGTGAGGATGATCTCGAACTGTTCTCGATTCACCAGGACGAAATCGTCGTCGCCGTCTCGGTCGAGGTCGCTGATGGTGAGGTCTCTGGGGACTGTTCCCAAAATATGGCCCTCGACGTACCGCTCGCCGACGATCTGTAGATCGCACGCGTCGGGGACGCCGTTGCCGTTACAGTCGGGGCTGGTTTCCTCAGAAATCTCAACGGCGTCATCGATGCCGTTGTCGTTGCAGTCTTCGGCGTGCGCTGCAGAGCCGACGAGCATGACCGCCGCCAAACCGAGACGCACGTGGGATCCAAGCCGTCGTGTCACAGGCATCGCCGTGAACCTCCGAAAGAGCTGAGACCGTGCGCGCTCTCCAACCTTCCCTAAGAGCGAGTGTAGCCCCTTGGGCATTTTCGGTCATCGAAAAACGACCGCTCGCTGCCTGCAGCAACGCCGTACCTGCCGCGGCCAACGAGCTCGGAAATCGGCACAGAAAATCACCTCGAGGTCACGATTCGGTAACATGAGCCCTGTATGGTTCTTGCAGTGAGCTTGCCGGTGCGCACCGCAGTGAGTCCGTGGATTTTCTACTCACCAGATCCATACCCTACTGGAGGGCGTTATGTTCATGTCACCTAGAGCGAGAATTACGACGTTGGGCTTTGTCTGGTTCGTCTCTCTTCCAACCACGCTGCTTGCCGACACAGTCGCTGCCGATTCGCTCGCGGTCCGTCTTGAAAAGGGCAAGTTCCTGGAGGAATCGAAAGGGGACCTTGCCGCAGCTATGGAGATCTATCGCAAGATCCTCAATGAGGCGAAAAAGCACCGCGGCGTTGCGGCGGAAGCTACGTACCGGTTGGCGGAGTGCCACCTCAAGAGCGGCGAGGCGAGCGCGGCGGCGTCACTGCTCAATGACATCGTCGACGACTTTCCGGATCAGAAAGAGTTTGTCCGGCGCGCCCGCAAGAAACTCGCGACGTTGAGCCAAGACGAAAAGCTACCGCCACTCGGGGAGGTCATCGAACGCATAGTCAACGACGACGGCGTCGGGAAGGGGTTTGCGATCGACTTCGATCGTGGTGAAGTGCTGACGCGGCAGGTGAAAGGTGGGACCGAAGTGGAGCGTCTACGCGCCCTCACCGCTCAAGGCGTCGACGCGATCGGCGAGACGAAACCGAGTGGTCCAGGGCTCTACGGAATTGACTTCATTGGCCTGCCGCTAGCAACGCCTAGATTCGCCGGCGCGACACTCGCGTCGATCCAGAAGGATCTCGAGGGTGCCAAGCCCGGTCGACCGGTCGTGCTGAGCGCCCTCGGTGAGTTGCCGCGCAGCTACTCATTTCAGACCCGCGAGGGGAGCGTCGGTGTACTACAGATCACCGATCTCGTCGACAAGACCAAGCCTCGCCACCTCAAGATTCGCTACCGGCTTCTGAAGCACGGTGAGAAGGTCCTCGGACGGCGCACGGTTTCGAAAGCAGACCGCCTGCGCGCCGAAGAGCTTGCGGCCTCCGGTTGGCGTCTGTGGCAGAAGCGAAAGCTTGCGGCTGCCGAGGCGGCCTTCAAGGAGTCCGTCGATCTTAACCCTGACGCAGCGAACGCATGGAACGGGCTCGGTTGGTCCCAGCTCAACCAAGGCAAGCGTGAGCATGCAGCGGAAGCTTTCCAGCGCTGCATCGAGCTCGAGCCGAAGCATGCGCCCGCGCTCAACGGGCTTGGTTGGCTGGCGAAAGGTCGAGGCGATGCAGACGCGGCGATCGAATTCTGGGAGAAGGCAATCTCTGCCGAGCCCGGCGCGACTGCCGCACTCAACGGGCTGGCGACGACGCATGCCGAACGCGGCGAATACGCCAAGGCTGCGAGATACTACGAACAGTGGCTCAAGCACGAACCCGGTAGTGCCGACGCGAAGAGAGGGCTCGTCGACGCGAAGAGGCGCGGAAAGAAGAGTTGATGAACCGAAGCGGCTCCGCGTTACTGCTCTTCTCTGCAGCTGTGCTTCTGCCGTCCGCGTTCGTGCTCTGGTTCATGAACGAAGCGATGCGGTCGCGAGACCTTGCCGTCCGCGAGCAACTGCGCATCGTTTGCTGGCAGCGACTGTACGAAGGGCGCGATCGTGTCGCGGAGTCTCTCAGGCAATGGCGTGAGGCGATCAGCGAAGTCGGTGATACTGCGGAGAATCCGCTGCAGAACTTCTCGACGCTTGTTCGTCGAGAGCTCTGCAGCGGCGCCGTGATCGTTCGTGGCGATGGATCTGTAGCCTACCCGTACGAACCTCGGACGTTGAGCCAGTGCGAAGATGATGAAACCACTGCGGTCGACGAGCTGCTTCAGGTAGCTCGCCGTCTCGAGTTTGAGGGCGACGATGCCCGCGCTGCCGCGGCAAGTTATAGCGGTGTCTTTCACTCCGCGCAGTCGCTCGTCGCTCGGGCGAAAGCGTGGGAAGGGATGATGCGCTGTTTGCATCGTGTTGGTAATAAAGAACAGCTGTTGGTCGCAGCGTCGGATCCAAAGTTGGAAGAGCGAATGCTCGTGGACCCCGACGGACGATCGACGCTCTGGCGTGGTCGACTTCTCGCGCTTGAAGCTTGCGAGGACTCGTCAGACACAGCGTGCGACACGCTGCGCCGCAGCCTCATCGATCGCGTCAACGACTACTCCGGTCTTCCGATGTCAGCGTCCGAGCGGCTCTTCCTCATGAGGGAGCTCGCGCCACGACTGGAACCCAGCGAATCATTCCCAACAATGCGTGCCGAGATTTTGGCACTTCGTTACGTCGAAGATTCTAGCAGGCCGGCGGGGCACAGCGTTTTCGCTACGAGCTCGATCGAAGGCGTGTGGCAGATCAGCGTTCCGAACCCTTCTGGCGACGACGCCACCATCGCGCTCTTCGAAGAGGAGACCTTGATCAGAATGCTGAAGAACGCGATCGACGAGATTCCGTACATCGCGCCGCACATCTCTGGCACTCATCTGCGACTGGAACCCCCCTCGAACGTCGCCGTGAACGCTTTTGTCGAGACAAGTCTCGGCGACGATCTGCCCGGATGGAAGGTTGCGCTCGAGGTCGATCAAGTTGACTTATTCGAAGAAGTCGCACGGCGGGAGAGACTCGTCCACGGCTGGACGGGGGCTCTTGCGCTCGGCGGGATTTTCACCATCGCACTGCTTTTCCTGCGTCGCTGGCGCCACGAAATGCGTCTGGCCCAGCTCAAAAGCGACTTGATCTCCACCGTCTCTCACGAATTGAAAACTCCGCTTGCCTCCATGCGCCTGCTCGTCGACACTCTGCTCGCCGGGCGCGCCAAAAACGAAACGCAGGTCACTGAGTATCTACAACTCATTGCGACGGAGAACGCGCGACTGAGCCGATTGATCGACAACTTCTTAACTTTTTCGCGGCTCGAGCGTGGCAGGCACACGTTTCGTTTCGGAGCAGTTGAAGCAGAATCGATCGTTGCCGACGCTCTGTCGGCCGTCGGCCACCGTTTCGAGGCGCCGGGTAGCGAGTTGACCATAGATGTCGCCGCGAACCTTCGGGCTCTCACAGCGGATCGCGACGCGCTCGTCACGGTGCTTGTCAACCTCCTTGATAACGCGTGGAAATACACCAGCGAAAACAAGCGCGTACGTTTGACCGTGACCGAGCGCGACGATAGAGCCATCTTCTGCGTCGAAGACAACGGGATCGGCATGTCGAAGCCTGTAGTGCGTAAGGCGTTCGACCGCTTCTTTCAAGGGGACCAGCGCCTGTCGCGTGCGCAGAGTGGGTTCGGCCTTGGGCTGGGGATCGTTCGACTCATCGTCGAGGCCCATCGAGGCGTCGTCGACGTCTCTAGCAGGCCAGGTGGGGGTACCACCGCGTGCGTCGAGATTCCGGTCAACGCAGCGAGCGGTGAGTCAAGATGAAGCCGAAGATGACCCCGTTCGCGACGCGAAAAAGCGTGGTGGTGTGATGGCCGGTGAGACAGTTTTGATCGTCGAGGACGACCCAGTCCTATCTCGGGGGTTGAAGGACAACTTCGAGCATGCCGGGTATGTCGTTTTCACCGCGACTGATGGGGAGGCCGGACTGAGCGCGGCTCTTGGGGGGAGACCCGATCTGCTCGTTCTCGACATCATGCTGCCGAAGGTGAACGGCTACGAGATCTGCCGGCACCTCCGGTCGGCGGGCGCCGAGATGCCGATCATCATCCTCTCCGCGAAAGGGCAAGAGTCAGATGTCGTTCTTGGACTCAATCTCGGCGCGGACGACTACGTGACGAAACCGTTCAGCATCAACGAACTCTTGGCCCGGGCTAACTCCTTCTTGCGGCGTCGACGACTAGACCAATCCGAAGTTCATGAGTTCGACGGCTGGCGTGTTGACCTCGGGGCACGGACTCTTTCGCGCGACGGCTCTACGGTCGATCTGACACCGAAGGAGTTCGCACTTCTCGAGCTTTTTGTGCGCTCCGCCGGCAGAGCCTTGACCCGCGACGAGATTCTGCGTCGCGTCTGGGGCCACGACGTCTTTGTCACCAGCCGTAGTGTCGACCGCTGTGTCACCACGCTGCGGCGCAAACTTGAGACAGACCCGCAGCGCCCGCGGCGCATCCGCACGATTCGAGAGATCGGCTACCGATTCGAGTTGGACGGCTAATGCCGAACCCGAGAGGTGTCAACGACTGAGGAGAAAGGCGACGAGGTCGACGAACTCGCTGTCTGTAAAAGCCTTCTCGAGCCCTTCAGGCATCGTGCTCACCGGTTGGCGCTCGCGAAGCTCGATGTCTGCTTTGATCAGCACGTGCGTCTTCCCCTGCGAATCACCAAGTGTCAGGAAATCGCCGTCCTCTTCCACCTTGACGCCGTTGATCACGGTGCCGTCCCTCATGACAACGGTTTCGGTGTGAAAACTTGCCGCGATGGTGCGGCTCGGCGCCAGGATCGACTCGATCAGATGAATGCGCGAAAAGCGTCGTCCCACTCCAGTCAAATCTGGGCCAACCTTCGAGCCTTGATCGCCGAAGCGATGACATTTGAGACATTGCGATTTCTCGACGTTGAAGAAGACTTCGCGGCCGCCGTCGACGTTGCCGCGACGAGTGAGCGCCAAAGTCATCAAACGGTCATGTCGTTCACTCGCACCGCGTTCGCGCAGTTGAATCTGTAGAGTCGTCGATGGAGACTCTGATTCCATCGCAACGACAACGATCTGGTTTACTCCAGCCGCGAGTTGAGCTGCGAATCGATCCGAGTAGCGCTCGTAGCGACCCGGTCGACTGCGCACGTAAGACTTCTCGCCGTTGAGATACACTTCGAGTCCGCCGCTGCTGGACGCAAGAAATTCGACGGACGCGGCCTCGCCTCGGTCGACCTCAGTCATAACGATCCATGCCGTTGGCGCCGGTTCACTCTCCCTGTTTTCATCCGCAGAGGTCGCCGAGTCACTAGACCCCTGCAGCTGTAGTCGGCCTTCGTCGCCGCGCGAGAAGATGACCATCCCGCTGTCGGTTTCACTGGTGCTGCTTCTCTGCGCCGCGCTCACCAAATCGCTGATTCGGTCGTTCGCCGCGGTGACGGTCATAGGGCCGAATGCCCGCCAGCGCGCAAGGATGCCGCTGAAACCTAGTACCTTGGCGATCCCGTGTTCTATTCGGCGTCGAGTGTCGACGCTGATGCCGTCACGGCGCGACCACACATCGAGCGTTGAAACGAGCGCCGCGTGGAGTGTACGGCTACGGTCGGTTCGCGCCATTTCGACGATGGCGCCGACCTGTTCTGCACCGCCGACCTCACCCAGTGCGGCGACCGCCGCCAGCCGCGTACTGTGATCACCCGGCGTTTCCTTGATGGCCCCTTCGAGCAATGGGACGACGCGCGGGTCGCGGAGCTTGGCAAGTGACTCGAAAGCGGCACTTCGCAGCAGCGGCGATTGTTCGAGAGCGACGGCAAGAAGACCGTCAGCTGCTTCGGTAACTTGTAGAGTACCGAGTGCACGAGCCGCCGCGACGCGTACACTTTCATTTGGATCTGACAGCAGACCCAGAGCTGCGCCGCCACTGTCGACATCGTTCAGCACAGCGAGTGTTTCGACCGCTGCGGCTCGAACCGCTGCGGACTGTGAGCTCAGATGGCCGTGGACGATCTCGCGGCTGTCGAGTTGAGGGCGGCGAGAAAGTTCGCGGAGCGTCTCGACCAGGACTGCACCTGGTTCGATCGTCATCGCTAGCTTGAGTAGCGATGTGGGAGTGTTGTCCCAGTCGGCGCGCAGCATCGCAAGAGCCTTGAGACGGATGCTCTCCTCCTGTTCCGTGGATGTGACAACTGCATGGAGCGGCTCCCTGGTCTGTGAAAGCGGCTGGTTCTCCAAGGCAGAAAGAATAGTGAGGACGCGGTCGGCGCGGCGCTCGGCGTCAAGCCACGTCGCGACCTGGTCGACGCGCACAGGAACAGCTTCGCGCACCAGTCGCTCAAGGACATACACCCGGTCATCGACGCCACATCGCGCCAATGTGGCGTCGAGAGCGGCGCGGATGGAGGTCGTTCCTGCCCATGCCTCGGTGTGGGCGGGTCGTGGCGGTGGTCTGTATCCCCAGTATTTCCAGAGTCCTGGCTTCTTATAGAGACGCGCTAGTATCTCCGTGTACTCCCGTTGACGATCGCCACGCCTTTCCGCTTCTAGGCGCTCGACGAGGCCGTTCGTCACCGCCGAACTGTACTGACCGTCGAGTGCTTGAAGCGCCAAACGACGCGTCGGAGCCCCGCGCGGTAGGTCCAGGAATCTTAAAAGCGCCGACCAGTTCTTGGACTGCCGCAGCGCGAACATCGCCGCATGCTGCAAAGCGTCGTCACTGGTTGCATCACTATCTGGTGTCATCCGTTCCGCAAGCCACGAGGGAAGACCTGGCCAATGGATGCGGCCAAATGCGAGGATCAACTCGCGGCGTAGACGGGAGTCACCTGGCGCGACCTCCAGCGCCGCGAGCTTTTCGGTGACCGCGTGACCGTCGCCTCTTGCGCCGAGGCGGTCTTGTACGAGGACCGGGTCGGCCAGGTCCGCGATCGCCCGTACCGCCGCCACTCGAACTCTGGGAGAGCGGTCTGTCTGTTGAGCGACGCTCAAGAGCGTTTCGAGTGCCTCGGTGCCGCGTGCTTGCGTCAGGATCCATACAGCGTGTAGTTCACCGACCGTCGTGAGGGAACCGTCAGCAAGCGCCTGAGCGACGGCCTCGATCGCTGCGTCACCACGCGCTTCGATGGCTAGTTGCGCCGCGAATCGCTCGTGGTAACTGGCGGCTCCGAGGCGCTCGAAACGCTCCTCGGGCAACGTTGCCGCTGGCGTCGACGCGAGCGAGGGTTCCTGTTCGGCGTCGTGCACGCTCCCCGTATGCCGGAGGCGGTAGATGCGGCCGCGCCCACGCCGAGGACGTTGACCGTCCGCCCAGTCAGAAATGAGAAGCGAACCGTCTCGATCGACGACCAAGCTCGTCGGGCGAAAACCGTAGGGATCCAGCGAACTGCCCGCGACGAGATCCGATTCAGTCGTTGGGCCGAAACTGCTACCTCTTTGTGTTAGGGGGTAGTGAACAACTGCGCGTCCCCATTCACAAAAAATCAGGCCCGAATGAAACGCCGGCGGAAACGATGTCTCCAGGTACGCGACTCCGCCTGCGGACGACCCACGACCGACGTCGATGAGCGGGCGGAGTGTCATGTGGGGGCGTTCGTAGTAGTCATACGGATATCCATGGTCGGCGCCGAAGAAAGAGTGGTAGACGCGGTTCATGTAATCGCCGCCGTCGTTTTCATTGTCGCGGACAAACACGTTCAAGTCAGAGTCCAACGCGACGTCGTAGATGTTGCGTAGACCACGGGAGAACACGTGAAGGTCGCTGCCGTCGAGCCGACACCGGAGGATGCCGCCGCCTTCGAGGCGGAGACGATCGCCCTCCGGTCGCACGACATCGCACCCGTGATCGCCGAGCGCGAGGTAGAGCCACCCGTCGTAGCCCACCGTGACGCCATTGGCGCAGTGCAAACGAACCGGGTTTTCCGCCGGGGTGAGGCCGAGCCCGCGCAGCAGATGGCGGCGCTCCTCAGGTTGAGAATCGCCGTTCGCATCACGCAGGAGGGTCAAATAGGGTGCGTGCATCACGTAGAGCGCGTCGCCGCGCGACGCAAGACCCATGATCGAGTTGAATCCGTCCGCATACAGCGTAGATTTGTCGGCGTAACCGTCATGGTCCGTGTCCTGCACCAAACGGACCTCGTCGCGCCGGACGATCTCGGTTCCTAAGCCGGTCATGTAGTCGTACGCGACGAACACGGATCCCTGGCGCGGTCCGAGCGCGATCACGGAAGGGTACTCGACGAGTGGGTCGCAAGCGAAGAGGATGGCTTCGAAGCCGTCCGCCACCTTGAGAGGCGGGAAGCGCTTTTCCGTCTCAGGTCCGGTCGTGTTCGTCGCCTGTGCATGGAGCGACGCGGCGACAAGCACACACACACTCACAAGCGCGATGCGACGGTAGCGCCCAGACGGAACCGATCCGACCATTCGTCCCCTCCCGGTCTTGCGCAGGATTCGCTGCGCCCCCCTCGAAGTAAGCGTCGCGATGAAGGCGACGACATCTTAACCGGTGAGTCGTTGGAGTTTCTACTGCGGCGCTACTGCGATCCAGACGCGCCACACTCCAGGCTGACCGAATTGCCCGTATCGCGCTCCGTGCCTCTCGATCGACCGAGCCGCGCGAAGCTTCTAATGTCCTGACAGCGTCACGCAAAGAAGCGTGTTGTTCCGTAGTGTCAGCACAACGTCGCTCTTCTGCGTCATCCCATGCCGCACTTCGAGGCTTGGGAGGACGGGAGAGTGGGGTGGGTGACGGGAATCGAACCCGCGACCTCCAGGACCACAACCTGGCGCTCTAAACCAACTGAGCTACACCCACCAGAGGTGCGACGAGTGTGAAGGCACGACTTGTAGCATACGCCTCACAGCCCCGCAACCGCAAAAGTTCTTGCGGCATTTCGTCTTCCGATGGGCGTCGTTGGTGGCCTGAAACTTCCGCATAGGGCCGACTGCGACTTGTCGGAGCGTCTATGACCTTTGCGTTGCTGTTCGGTCCGGGAACAGTCGAGCTACGTGCGTCGCATAGATGCGGTCGAAGCGAGACTGTAGCTCCTCCGTGAACGCGGCGGCGGTCGTTTTCCGTCCGAGCACTCGCCTCGCCAGAGCCTCCAGCTCGTCGACGTCGACTGGCAGCGAGTGGATTTGCCGGTCGTGTAGAATCTGCAAGTAGTGTTCGACTCGTCGCAGGAACAAATAATCGCGTCGTAAATCGCTACATGTCTCGGCATCCAGAATGCGAGCGTCCTCAAGCGCCCTGAGAACCTGAAGGGTGTTGCTCCCGAGTAGAGTCGGGTGGTCGGCAACATGGATGAGTTGCAACCCCTGCACCAGAAACTCCACGTCCCGGATGCCCCCAGGACCGTTCTTGACGTCGACGCCAGATCCCAGCGTCCGCGTCTGCGAGTTGCGGATCGCTTCTTCGCGCAGTTCCTGGATTGAGAGCGTGACCTGGCTCGGGTCGCGCCGGCGTACCAAGACGGGATAGAGCCGCTCGAGGAGTTCGTATCCGACATCCAAATTGCCGGCAATGGGCCGTAGTTTGAGCAGCGCCTGGATCTCCCACACGCGAGCTGTCTCCTCGTAGTAAGAGACGAGTCCCTCCACGGTCGAGACGAGCTCGCCCGAACGGCCGTAGGGTCGTAAGCGAAGATCGACGCGATAGGCGTAGCCTTCCTCGGTGTGCTTCGAGAGATCCTCACGGAGCATCGACATCGCGGCTGCGAACGGGTTGGGTTCGACGGCAGTCCCCTGCGCGGGTGTGCCTACGTCGGAAGTGTCGTGATAGATTCCAATCAAATCGATGTCGGAGCTGTAGTTGAGCTCTCGACCGCCGAGCTTGCCGAAGGCAAGCACTGAGAAGTTCGACGCCAGCGCTTCGAGCTCATCGCTGCGGACTTGACCGCTGCGCACCAGCTCCTTCCAAACTTGTTCGAGGTCGGCGTCGACCAGTGCCTCGGCGAGTGTCGTGAGTTCCTGCATCACTTCAGGTGTGCTCACTCTTAGGAACATGTCTCGCGTTCCGATGCGAAGAAGCTCCCGCCGACGAAACAGTCGTAATTCTCCTAGCCACGCGTCATGTGAGTCAGACGCTTCGGCGCGTGCTCGTAACTCGCGCACGAGCTGACTGCGTTTTCTGGGTTCGTGAAGGTTTTGCGGCGTCGTTACCCAATCGTAAAACTCACGGTTTCGAATCAAAACATCGGCGAGAAACTGGCTGCGCGAGAAGATGCCGAGCAGGATCTCGAGTCTGGTCGGTTGTTCGAGTAAGGCAGCGTAGTGCGCCTCGTGATCCTGGCCGTCGACGCCGAAACGGTCCAGGTTGTTGAGAGCCATGTCCGGGTTCGGTTCGCGACGAAGTTTGTCGACGGCGAGCACCGCCAGGCGTGCGAACTGTCGCTTGTTCGTCGTGCGCGCGGCAAGCGCTTGGAGGCCGGCGAGGGCGCGCTGCGGGTGCTTGAATCCTGCATCACGAAGTACTTTCTCGCACAGTTCGGGCGCTGGATCGTCTGAGAGGATGAGATCCGCAATGTTGCCCATGAGCGGACCCGGTAGCGCTGCACGCCCCATGCGCTTCTCGACAAACGTGCGCACCGTCGCCGTCTGCGTTGAGAACTCAAGAAGCAGCTGATCAGCTGGGCCGAGCCCATCAGTCGACTGGTATCCCATGCGGCGTGCGAGGTGGACGAACTCGATAGAGTCTGACGGCGGTAGGAAGAGATCCTTGGCCGAACCACGAAGCATGCGTAGCCCGTTGATGAGCCGCCGCAGAAAGTCGTACGCCGACGTTAGACGTTCGCTTTCGATCGGCTCGAGAACACCCGCTTTCTGTAGCGCATTGAGCGCTTTGTGGATGCGCGGTGTGCGTAGGTCGTCGTGCTCGGACGCGTAGTGTAGCTGTAAAATCTGCACAGTGTACTCGAGATCTACGAGAGCACCCGGGCTGAATTTGGCGTTGTATCGGCCAGGTTCATTCTTCTCTTCGAACTGACGCGCTCGCAGTTCCTGTAGCTCTTCGACGACGATACTTGGGGACCGGTAGATGAATTCGTCGCGCAAGCGAGTCACCTGTGAGCCAAGTTTGCGATCCCCAGCCACGGCTCGGAGTCGGACCAAGGCGAGACGCTCAAACGAATGCGCTGCGCCGCCCGGCCCGTAATACTCGCAAAAGTTCGCTAAGCTGCAGGCCATGGGGCCAGCGTTTCCGTACGGACGTAGTCGCAGGTCGACGTGAAAAATTCCCTCGCGCTTCGCCTGGATCGCTTGCGCGATTTCTCGCATCAGATCGCTGAAAAATTCGGCGTTGCTTACTGCGTTGTCGCCGTCTGTCGTTCCGGTGTCGCTGTAGACGAGAAGAAGCTCGATGTCTGAGGCGTACCCAAGCGCGGCTCCGCCTAGTTTTCCGAGGCCGAACACGGCGTAGGACGCTGGCAGTCCTGCAACCGTTCGCGGTGTGCCATGGCGCTGGAGAAGCTCGGCGTAGAGAATGTCTGCGATCGCCTGAATGACGATTTCGGCCAGCTCAGTCAACTGCTCGGCGAGCTGCCGAAAGTCAACGGAGTCGTCCAGGATGTGATCGAGATCGAGGCGAAAGATCTCTCGATCTTTGAACTTGTTGACGCACGCGATGCGCTCCGCGAGCGAACCGCAGGACTCAAGTCCTTGCTCGAGACGCCGCGACAACTCCGCCGCATCATGCCTCGCGGTGCTGGCCTCGGATGTCTCCGAAGCAGATGCGAGCACTGGCAGGAGCGCCTCGTACTGCAGACGAATGAAGTCTTCCCAAAGAAAATCACTGGCGCCGAGCAAACGAGCGAGGTGCTTCATAGCTTTCGGGTTTGACAGGCGCTTGGCCCAATCGTCGCCCTCTGGGAGGCGTAGGATCTCGACCACGAGCTGCTCGAATCTCGACAGCGCTGAGTATGGGTCCGGCGCTCGATCAAGAAAATAGGTGAACTGCTTCGTCAGGACCACCGAGAGACGAATCTTGTCAAGCACTCGTGGGTCCGTCACCGGCTGGTCGTCGGGTCCGACGATGTCGATCTCGTCGGCGACGTGTCCTGCGCTTGTGCGAATTTGGACATGGTCAATCGACAATTGGTGCAGTGACAGCGCAGTCGTCAAGGCGTACAGGAACGCCGGAGTATCCTGTGACTCTACTTTGAGGCGGGTGTTCCCGCTTGATTCTGTGTCGATCTCGAGCGACACGGGATAAAGCACGTCGTGACCGGACGACTGCGAGTCGACCAATCGGCGCGTGACTCTCTCGTTGACTCGATGCTTTGCTTCCTCAATGGACGCCTTGTCCCCGGCTTCAAGGAGCGAAATCACCGCCTGCAGCTGTTCTATGAAGCGTGTGGACCAATCCTCCCACGGTTCGGTGGTGACCAAACGCCCGACGATGTGATCGATGATACGCCGCCGCGACAGCAGGTTCTCTCGCTGACCGCGAGTCCAAGGAAAGCGGCGGCTGCGAGGCCTTGCCTGCTGGCGTGCTTTCGCGTAGGTGAAGACGTCGCCAGACTGAATGTTGACTCCGTTGCCGAACAAGATGCCTGCGATGAGCGAAAACTCCGCGTCGTAGTCGAACGCCAGAACCGTACAATCGAACGCCTGGCCGTCATGGCGTTTCAAAATGACTTCGACGGGATTCTTTCTCGACAGACGACCGAGCCGCTCAAGATGCTTGGCGATCTCCGAGAGTGAGAATCGTTCGAAGTATTCCTCATCCAACCGGCGCAAGTGTTCGCGAATGAGATCCGCTTCGACGGCTGGGCACAGCGTTTGGAGCTGCTGGAGCGCGGGCTTCATGACGGCAAAGTATAGCCTCAATGTGACAGAATCAAGGCGAGCAAAACATCGGTTCGTGCGCCGTAGAGCGTTCAAGAGAGCGTCGGCTGCTGCGCCTCTCGGACTGCTGCGCCGCGACTTCGATGGGCCGAGAATCGTTCGACTCGATCGTCCGTTAACGGGGAGCAGTGGGATCGGTTCGGATCGTGTGGCGCCAAACGATAGGCAATTCTTTCGGCCGTACGATGCTCCCAACGCTGTTTCGGCGGCTCTGCGGGTGTGGGAATTTTCGGGTTGGTGGTCCGTCGCGGCGACATCCTCTATTCTTGGGTAGGAGGGCGATGAGACTAGGCGCACTGGGAAAAGAGCATGTCAGAAAGTCGTTCGTCGAGTAGTTCCGGGGTGGAGCAGCGAGACGCCGCCGCGGGCAAACGCATCGGGCAGTGTGTCCTCGAGCGGAAGCTCGGCGAAGGCGGCATGGGCATGGTCTATTTGGCTCGTCATCAGACGCTCAACAAACGCGTCGCGGTCAAGCTCCTGCGAACGAACCTGCCGACGGACGTCAACGCCGTCGACAGATTCATCCGCGAGGCGCGGGCGACTGCGAGCCTCGACCATCCCGCTATCGTCAGCGTCTACGATGCGGGCGAGCAAAATGGCGTCTATTACATCGTCATGCAATACGTCGAAGGGGAGAGTCTCGGCGCACGCATCAAACGAACCGGACGTCTCACGTCGGCAGAGGCGATCAAGATCTTCCGCGTCGCCGCTGCGGGCATTGCTCACGCACACTCGAAAGGCATCATTCACCGAGACATCAAGCCGGACAACATTCTCATTTCGAACGAAGGGCACGTGAAAATTGTCGATTTCGGCCTGGCGCGTGTCCTCGAAGGCGACGCCAGCTTGTCGCGGACTGGCACCATCGTCGGCTCTCCTGCCTTCATGTCGCCCGAGCAAGCTCTCGGCAAGAAGCTCGACGAGCGTACCGACGTCTATTCGCTCGGCGCGACTCTCTACCACATGGTGACAGGAGTGCCTCCGTTTGACGCTGACGGTACGATCGAAGCCGTATGGAAAGTCGTGAAGGAACCGCTCCGGCCGCCGCACCTTGTCGCCTCGGGTGTCAGCGAGCCGCTGTCTCGTTTGATCCACGAGCTGATGCGAAAGGACGCTCGCAAGCGAGTTCAATCGGTGCCGCGTGCCGTAGAGAGAGTCAACAAGCTCGTGTCGTCAGGAGGGTTGGAACAGACGCGTCGCCGGCATGTCCCTCTCATGGGTTTCCTGTTCGTGCTCGTCGCGCTTGCTGGTGGCGTCGGCGCCTGGCAATTTGTCGCACGACGTCAGGCGAACGCCGAACAAGCGTCGTCGGCGTTGCTTCCCGGTGTCAGCGGCGCAGCAGCGAAGTTTCGAGCTCAGCCGCGAGTTGACCCAGAAGTCGCCCGTACCGTGACGACAAGAATCGAGGCGTTCCACTCCGCCGTGCGAGAGCGTCGCGGCGTCGAGGGATTCGTCGACGCGCGCGCCGACGTTGAGCGACCTTTTCGCGGCGACCGCGTCCGCCGGCGGCTGGGGAGATTGCTGGGCCGCAGCGCCGACGTTCACGAGATTCGGTGGGTGGACGAGGAGCGCCACACCGTGGCCGCAATGGTGCTCTTGGCCGACAGCGGGCGGGCGCTGCTTGAGACCTGGAGCCGCGTCGACGACGAGTGGTGGTTGCAACCGCGCCGCGCCATGCTCGAAACGTTCGAATACCGTCCTTAGCTCGAGTTTGGCCATTTCGCGTCGAGCCTGCCAGCGCCAGGAGCGTCGAAGCAAGGAGCGACTCGGGCGCGATCCTGCTCGGGTCCCCATCCGTCCGACTTGGGAAACTTTCTGCCACGTTGGACAGGGCTCGGGAAGCGCCGCGCAGCGTGATCTATTGCTCTTTTGTCTCAGCTACGCTCTGGACACGCCGGGACTTCGTCACAGCCAAGCGCGATGCTCGCCAGACCCTCCGGCTCTAACCCGCAGTACGGAAAAGGCGCGGGTGGCGCGGCTCCCGAAGCAAACGCGTGGTTGAGCAAGAAGAGCGCGTCAGTCACCTGTCCTTCGACATCGCCGTCGGCGTCCGCGTCGCAGGCAGCTAAACAGGGAGGTCGCGCCGCGTCGGCAGAAAAATTGAAACTGAGAAGAAAGACGGCGTCGCTCAAACCCGACGTGGAATCGCCGTCACCGTTACAATCGCCGCGGGCGAAAACCGGTCCGGCTTCGACGGTTGTCTGCACGATCTCGACGTCGTCGGCAACCGCATCAGGGAAGACGCGAGAAAGCCGCGGCAGCCCCGAGTAGTTGATGTGCAGGAGGCAAAAGACACCCTCTCGGAGGCCTGCAGCGCGTGCTGCGTCGCCATCTGGCTCGAGGGTCACGGTGCGCCCGGGGACATCTTGACTGGCGACCCAGGTGGCCGTCTCGCACTCGAGCACGATCGCGTCTCCGTCATTCATTTGGACCACGCCTTCGATGACGCCCGGGAAACGGAACGCGAGTGCGTCCTGGTAGAGCAGTGCGCAGCCAGTGCCGACATCGTACGGTCTGTTTCCTTGAATCACCTCTCCGCCCCATCGGCGCAGTTTTTCCGGGTCCGCGACGGCAAGGCGAAGGCGAAATCGATCTCCGGGCTGTGCCCCGATGCCAATGTTGAGTCCGCCCTCGAGGGCTAGCTCGAGTGACGACCCGGCGACGCGTGGCGGTTGATCGTAGGGCAGGTACACGGCGCCCGCCAGGCGCAGAAACATGAACGCCGTTGACGTGCCTGTCGGGTATCCCATGACACCCGCTTTGCCGACTCCAGAGGGGTCACAGCGACTGTCCGCCGCGGAGGCGCACGTGGTTGGCTCGACCCTCAATTGGCTTGACGTCAGATTGAATTCTAGCGGTATGGTGGGGGCGCCCGGTTCCGCGTCCGCGTCCACGCCACCAACACGAACGAACAGACGTCCGAGCGTAGCCCCGGCGCCGTTGGTGAATCCATTACCAACGACTGGCGGACCTTGCACGTCAACGTATCCACCCTGACCGTACACCGGAACCAGGAAACCGCTGCAGCCGAGACCCAGACCTAAGATCAGCGCATACCACGACACACTGGTCGTTTTCATTTTTCTTCCTCGCAAGAAGCCACGAACTCGTGACACCGCCAAAACGTCTATGGCGCGACCCGCCGACGAGCTAGCGACCTACTCGCGCGCCGTGGCCAAGCTGGCCACTGATGCACGAGGACGATCAGTTCCCGACTCCAACCCGAAAATCACGACATCGCGGGCTTCGATTGCGGTCGATAACCCCGCGAGCCGCAATCGCTGAAGGCCTGCATCCAACCCATAACCGATGCGCATTTTAACCGCTCCGGCCCCCGTGCGACCAGCATCCTTCGCCGGGTTCTCGAGTCCGTTGCCGCACCGGCGGCGACCGCTTGTCGTAACACACAGTCGTAGACAGGCCTGCGACGGAGCCGAGCACTCGAAAGGGGGCAACTGAGCCCGCCCAGACAAGGCGCGAACTCAGGTTTCGTCGCCGCGAGAGCGATAAAACTGCGCTTTCCCGAAGGGCCATGGGCTCGTCTTGATCGAGCCGATACATGTGCTGGAGGTGAGGGTATCGTCAAGAGACCAAGGACAGTGCGGAAGGGTGACGTGAAGCGCCAGCAAGTCAGGGTTCGACTTTTGCTCTCTGTTTTTTGCTTCGCTGGTCTTCACGTCGGCTGTGATTCCGATAGCCTCTTCGGCAGTGGAGCCCGTTCTTCTGCGAGCGTCACAACGCCGGCTGGCGTGCAGAGTGGTGATGTCGTGCTGGCGTACACGCTGAGAGGCGACGACGGCAACCTCGTCGACGTCGACGTCACCTACAGCACCAACGGCTCGGTGTTTCAACAGGCGACTCCGGGCGCCGGCGGCGATCCGACCAGCGGCCTCATGGTGAGTGAGCTTGGAGAATCGTATTCGTTCGTTTGGGACTCGCAGAGCGATCTGCCAGGCGAACGTCTCGACGCGGTTTTCCTCCGAGTCAAACCGAACAACGGTTTCTCGGATACGACCGATGGGATGGAGCTCCACAACAGTCGCTTCATGGTCGTCGCCGATGAAGGCGTGACGGGGTTTGCGAGTCTCTATTTGACCAACGTCGCAACGGGCGAAACCGAGTTCCTTAGCGGCCTCGGGACGGGCGGCAACGCAGCCCACTCTATCCTGCTCGTCGGTGACTACTTTCTCATCACGCACACCGACTCGGGCGATGTCGCGGTCTTGGCTCTCGACGAACTCAATCGTGAGCTCTCGCCTGTGCTCGGATCGCCGTTTGCAACCGACGGCCTCGAGGCGAGTCACGTCGCAGCGGCCGACGACCACGTCTTCGTTCTTAACTCCGGGAGCGAGACGATTACGGTCTTCGATTTCGACGGTAGCACCGGCGCCCTCTCACTCAGCCCTCATAGTGGTGTTTTGGCCGACGGTGCCACCGCTCTCGCTCGGCGTGCGGGTACGCTTTACGCCGCCAGCGAGATCACAGACGAAATCTTGATCTTCGACATCGGCTCGGAAGGTCAGCTACTGACGAACGCGGCATCGCCGTTTACGGGTGGGGGGCTCGATTCCCCTATCGCGCTGACGCAGCTCGGGACGACTCTCTACGCTTCGCACCGGGACGTTAGCTCGGTCAGTGCGTTCACGATGGAATCGAGCGGGGCGTTGACTGCTCTCGCCGGTTCACCATTTACGATTTCGGGCGCGGCCGTGGAGGCGCTCGCGGTGAGCGGCACCACCATCGTCGGGGTGCGCGGTAGCGTCGCGGCCGTGGTGTCCCTGGTGACGGACGCCCTGGGTGCGCCCTCAGAGGCCGTCCTGTCGCCGTTTGGCCTCGGCGGTCCGGCGTTCGCGATTGCCACGGCCGGACCGATCGTTGTCGTCGGGACGACGACGTCGGAGGCACTCGAGATTTTCGTCGTCGGCGCCGCGGGCGAACTGACGGCCGCCACGGGGAGCCCTTTCGATGCTGGCGCTCCCGTGAGCGGGATTGCGTTCTCACCCTGAGTGTGAGTGTCATCGCGAATGCGATGCCGCCGAACACAATCGTCAGTTGACCCAGCTACGTTGGATGTTGAGCGTCGTCGGCGATCGAACGCTCTTGCGCGCGTCGCTGGCGATAGTACTTGAGACCTGGAATGAAGAAGCTGGCTGCCGAGGCAAACCCGAAGAGTACGAGTCCGCTGGTGGGGTGGAAGGCCATCAGGGCGCTGAGCGCGAAAAGGCATCCCGCCTGAATGTAGAATATGCCTGACAGAATTCCGGCCTTGGCGAGAAAGACGCTGCCGCTGATGAGGGGTAAGACCGGCGAGAGTGTCAGCACTGGCAGCCGCAGGATGATCTCGAGGAGGAAGAGCAGAGAGCTGCAGATGATGCCGGCGCCCCAGAGGTGTGCGATTTGCCGTTCGATCCATGTGATCGGACCGCCCCGGCGCCTCAGGCCCCAGAAGATGGCCGCCCAAGCGCCGAGCCCGATCGTCCACAGCGCGATGTAAGGGCCCGGCGACATGATGCCGCGGTGATAGCGCATGTAGTGGGTTACGAGGCAAAGTGCGAGCAGCGCGCAGCTGTGGAGCATCCACAGCAGCCCCCAGTTCTCCAACACGTGTGCGTGCGGCGTTTCGCGAAAGACGCGGCTCATGACGTCCATGATGCCGGTCGAGCGCGCTGACACTGCCTCGCCGCGCAAGTAGGCTTCGAGGTCGTCTGCGAGCGTCGCGGCTGACGCGTAGCGCAAATCTTGGGGCTTTTGCAGGCACCGCAGGCAAATCATCTCGAGATCTCGATCGATGTTCGGCTGGAGAACCCTCGGCGGCACGACCTGCTGCTCGAGAACCGCCAGCACCGTGTCGAAAGGCGTCGCCGCTTGAAAGGGTGGGCGCCCGGTAAGAACGTGGTAGAGAATCGCGCCGAGTCCGTAGACATCAGTAGCGGCGCCCACGATGCCGCGCTTGCCCGCTGCTTGTTCGGGTGCCATGTAGCTCGGTGACCCGAGGATGGCTCCTGTCTGCGTCAAACCGCTGTCGGCGTCCAGAGGTTTGGCGAGCCCGAAGTCGGTGACGTGGGGTGCGCCGCGTCGATCGAGCAGGACGTTCGACGGTTTGAGATCGCGATGGAGGACGCCCATCTCGTGCGCGTGCTGTACGGCGCGTGCGACCAGCACCAGGAGCTGCGCGGCGTCGCGCGGTGCGAGTGGTCCGGCGATGAGTCGCTGCGCGAGCGTTTCACCATCGACGCGGCGCATCGTGAAGTAAGGCTGCCCGTCGTGCTCTCCGACGTCATAGACAGCAACGATGTTGGGATGCTGGAGCCGCGCGGCAGACCGCGCCTCGGTGTAGAAGCGTTCGTTGTCGCTCGCTGATGCCCGCGCGCCGCCGATCAGTACCTTGAGCGCCACGGTGCGGTCGAGCGTCGCTTGGCGCGCCTCATAGACGATGCCCATGCCGCCGCGGCCGAGCTCGCGAACGATGTCAAAGCCGCCAAAGCGCTCAGGCAGCGGTGTTCCGCCCGCGAGGATGTCAACACCATGAACAGAGCCGGTCGCCGCCGGGTCGAGTGCAGAGCTGGATCCGGCAAGCTCTTCGGTGATCACGAGAGTCCCCAGAAGGTGGCGCAGCTCGTCTGTCAGTTCCGGTCGTTCCGCCGCCAGCGCTGCAGCGTCCGGGTGTCGACCGGCTCGGAGCTCCGCAACGGCACGATCGAGCAGTTGGGCGAGCGCCGCGTCGCGCTCTCCCGCGGTCACTTCGGCGGCGAGATTCGCGTCGTTGGCGTCGCCGTCGGAAGCCGCCGCCGAATGCTCGCGCTTTCCGTGTGGCTCCTGCGTCATTCGGCGCCGCTCTCCCGACCCCCACTTGCGTCACCATCACCACCGATGAGCTCACCAAGGCGCCGGATGGCCCGCATGTAGCGCATGGCAGCGGCAGGCTCGCTGAGGTCGAGAGCCGTGGCCACCTCCTGGTTGGTCAGCTGTTCGAAGTGGCGCATGAGGAGAACCTCGCGATCCGTCTCCTTAAGCTCGTCAAGCGCGCCTCGGAATCGTGCCTGAATCTCCTTGCGCATGGCGGCGGCCTGCGGGGTCAGGCCTTCTGCCGCCAGCTGCTGGAGAAGGGCGATCGATGAACTGTCGCTCGCGATTGGATCCGTCAGCGAGCGTTCGCGGTCGACACTTCGTTTCTGCGCCACGCGGTGTTTTCGATGAGCGTCGATCAGGTGATCTTTCGCTAGTTGACGTAGCCAAAGATGAAACGGCATGGCGGGATCCGCCATGTACTGCGGCAGCCGCCGACTCGCTTCGACGAGCGCCTCCTGCACGATGTCGCTGGCGTCGATGCGGCCCGCGATGGCGGGATCGAGTCGCAGCGCGACGACGCGCCTGAGGGCGTCGCGATGCCGCGCCAGGAGCTGATTCTCTGCCTCGCTGTCACCTTCTCGAGCGCGCTCGAGAAGACGTGCCGTGTTGTCGTGGTCGGGCCACATAGTCTGAAGGTTAGCGGCTCAGGGGCGACTCAGAAAGAGTCCACTCCCAAACGCCTGCGAAAAATGACGAAAAGGCGCGGCGAAGAGGTCTTCCGAGTGCCGTTTTGAGACGCGCGTACCCCCGATCAGCGCCTCGACTACGGTGCGGGCAGTTCGATGCTGTACCGCTTGAGCTGTTTCTTCACTTTCCGCGCACCTTGCGTGCCCGCGTAGTGCTTGAGCATGGCTTTGGCATCCGCCTCAATGCGGGCGCGGACGCGCTGGTTGTGGGGGTTTTCGGGCTTGATTTCGTGCCCGATGAACCTGAAGTCCTCGAAGCGTTTCAGAATCGCTGCCGCGATTTTGAGTGACTTGAGCTGGCGCTGAACGTCGGCGTCACTGCGGAGTTTGTCGACGCGGCTGCGGGCGCGCGCTCCGACTTTTTCCCCCTTCCACTCACGCGCCACCAACTCATAGGCTTCGATCGCCTCGGTGAGATCGGCCTTCTCAAGTTTTCGTGCCCGCGACAGACGGCTTTTACCAAGACGTTGCATGCGCTTGACGAGATGCTTGGCCTCCTCCAGCGTCTCACGCTTTTTGCCAGCCTCCTTTTTTATGCGCGCGATTGCTGCGCCGTAGCTCAGCCCTCGCTTGAGCGCCGCGTCATACTTGGCGAAGTGCTCGTACTTGCGGTCTGCCATGACGAAATGTGGTTCGGTCTCGAATAGCTGCAGGACCGTCTTTTGCAGCTCTCCGAGTGATCCTGCGTCGACGAGCTTGCCGTCGGCACCGAAGACGAAGAGAGTCGTCTGGGAAGGGTTGTAGTCTGGCAAGGAGACCGAACCGCCCTCGGTGATCGTGAATCGCCAATCACTCGTCCACACAGTGTGCCAGACGCGCAGAGCGTGTTCCGCGCGGGGCTTGACTGTCACGATCACCGTCACCCCTCGTGCCGCGAACTTTCTGTTCCAATTGTCGAGGTGATGGAGGCGCGCGTTCCGCAGATACAGGTGGTGCGACATTATCGTCATGACGACCACGACGCGCCCTTTGAGACGGCTCAACTTGACCTTCGGACCGTGCCGCCATTCGCCCAGTTTGACAGAGTTGGCGAGCGTCGGCTCGGTGTTCGCCTCATCCGGGTGTGCTGCTGAACTCAAGGAGAGAACGCACACGATCGCTGCGGCACTCACTCTTTGTGTGGAACTCGAAAGCGGTCGCATCAGAATGCCGAACGATCGAGATCTTTGATCTTCGCCAGGACCGCACGAGCCTCTTTGGGGACGGAGAACGGCTTGATCTCTCCGAAGTCGGATATGGTGAAATCAAAATGGAACACGTAGTGCTTGCCGTCGAGGATCTTGCCTTTCTTGATCTTCGCGGCGGCCTTCGTGCGCCCACCGATGGGCGCCACCAGGACGAGGTAGCGGATACGCACGGGGCGCTGCGTCTCAGGGTCGATCCAAATTTCGTAAAACGCGTTGTCGTGACTCTTGTCCAGACCGGCCAAGTCGCGTCCCCAGCCTCACCCCCAGCCGCCGCAGGAGACGCGTTTCTTCTGCGCAAGCTTCGGTGGCACGGTCACGCGAATGAGCTTTTCGGGCTTGACCGCAGACGTAGAGTGTTTCGGTCGGTCGACTCGGGTGCGCCCTTTGCTGCGCTGACTCTCGCCGTCCAGCTGCTTCTTCTCAGCGGTGCTGTTCTTCTTCTTCTTCTTCTTCTTCTTCTTCTTCTTGTCGCGTCTGTCCAAGTCTGGATCGGTATCCGCGTCCGCAGCGTCGCCGTCATCGTCTTGGGGCGTTGCTTCCGGGATCAGAGACTGATCAACCCAACGCGCAGAGCCTACGTGTGTCATTGCGTCTTCGAGGATCTCGGTGGGGAAATAGAAGCGCGAGTGCATTATGAAGGCTTTGTTTCCGCCCACCGATTGAGCCGGAAAGACGATGGCGCGCCAACCCCCATTGACTTTCTGCTTCTTTCGCTCGCGAAACGTGCCGCCCTGCTTGATGCGATCTGGTTCCCACCAGACGCCTCGAGTAGGCGTTCGGTATGCTTTGTACTTCGGTACGTGCATGAAGCGGTTGCGAAGGACGTTGCCTGTGTAAGTGGCTCGGGACACGCTCGACTTCGCGCGGTGCGTCGCATCTTCGGCGATGCCGCGCTCGTACCTGAGCGTGAGTGCGTAGTTTTTCTCGCGTCGCAGAGTTCTGAGCGCGTTTCGTAGCGCTCGTCTCGCCGTCGGCAGATCGGGCGTTTTTTCTTCGGCCGCCGCGAGTGGGACTGAAAATGTGGCTGAAAGAACTGCGACGAGCGCCCACCATCGCACCGCTGCCCCAGCCGCCGTTCGCGCACGCCAGCGGGCGGCTTGATCCAGCGCCCTCGGCGCGAGTGAACTCACTACCATGCTCGCAAGTGAACTCGGTTCGCCGCGATCCTGTTGGCCCGTGTTGGCTCATCGGTCTGCCTCTCCGCGGGGGGATTCCCCCGCCGCCACCGAGAACGGGTCCTTCTCATCTCTGGCTCCGCATCATAGTGCGGCGTCAATGGGCCAGCAACAACAATTGCAGGCACGCGGCAAGTGAAACTACAGAATTCTCCGGCGCTCACACGTCGACGAACTCTCGATTTGCCTGCGGGTTGGGTTTTCGGTATTTCACGGTATAGTCAGGCTGATCAAACGTGGCGATCGGGTGCGCCGATTCTGACGGTCTCGTGCAGAGCCGACGCCGCGCTACTGAGACGTACCGATCATTCATTCCTTTCGAAGCAGCGCGATGAACGAGTTTTACTCCTGGGGACTTCCCATCGGACGCATCGCGGGAATTCGCGTCCGCATCCATTGGCTGCTCCTTGCCTTTTGGGTCATGCAGCTTAGCGAACTGTATAGCGATGGATTTCGGCGTGGCGAATTGCTGCTTTGGTGGCTACTGACGACCGGCATCATCTTCGTCGCGATTCTGCTGCATGAATTCGGCCACGCCTTCGCTGCTCGGGCTGTCGGCGGTGATGCAGAGGACATCCTCATGTGGCCGCTCGGAGGCCTGGCGTTTTGTAGTGCGCCGAACGTGCCGCGAAGCCAGTTCATCGTTGCGGCCGGAGGGCCTGCCGTGACGCTCGGTCTCATTCTTTTCTCGTGGATTGCGTTCACGGTGATGCTTCGGCTCGACCCCTCTCTTGGCGATAACGTGTACGTTGGGCAGGTGCGCCGCACGTTGGTCAACTTTCAGCTCATCCTTCTCATCTTCAATCTCGTGCCGCTCTATCCCCTCGACGGTGGGCGTATTTTTCACTCGCTCCTGTGGGGATGGATGTCGAAGAAGGGCGCGCCCGGCGCCTACGGTCGCGCCACTCTGATCACGATCTACGTCTCGCGCGGCTGCGCGATCGTCGGTGCGCTGTTTGCGATCGTGACGGGAGAGTTCTGGCTCGTTCTGATTCTGATCTGGGCCTGGTTTGGAACGGAGCAGCTCTACGTGCGCCTGCGCGAGGGAGAGATCGGCGACGACACGTTCGGCTACGATTTTTCGCGCGGCTACACGAGTCTCGAGGGTTCGCGTCGCCGCACGAGCGATCGGCCGTCGTTCCTCGACCGCTTGCGCCAGCGTCGAGCCGAGGCGAGCGAGGCGACGCCCGAGGAGCGCCGTGAGCTCGATGCGCTGCTCAAGAAGATTCAGGAGCATGGCATGATGTCGCTGACGCGTAAGGAACGCCGTTTTCTCCATCGCGTCAGCAAGCGGATGAAGCGGCACTGAGCGAAGGATCGCGCCGCGCGCACGAGAGCTCTCCGCTCTTCTTCCTTCGTTTTCCTGGCTGCTTTCTGTCCAAGAACAAGCATGAGTGCAAGCCTCAAGCTACCCGGTCACGTGAAGAATCGAACAGAAGAGAACGAAGGCAACAAAGGGGGCAGCCAAAGACTTTCGACCTTTGTTGCCGTCATGTCTTGGCAGGCGCTGACGTCACACCACGAGCTGAAAGCCCATGCCGTGACGGGTGACGAGATGGACCGGATTTTTCGGATCCTTCTCGAGCTTGCGGCGCAGATTCAGGATGTGAAAGTCGACGGAGCGCGCGGCGCTCGACGGCTCATAGCCCCAAACGCCTTCGAGAATCTGCTCGCGTGAGACGACGCCGCGGCGATGACGCAAAAGATAGAGGAGCACCTCGAGCTCGCGTCGAGACAGGTTGACTTCGGCGCCGGCCCGAAAGACGAGGCGCCGCTCGCAGTCGACCCGCACGTCGCCGAACTCGATGCTCTCGGCGCCGTGCCAGGTGCGTCTCAGGAGCGCCTCAACGCGCGCGATGAGCTCGTCGAGGCCGAAAGGCTTGGCCAGGTAGTCGTCGGCCCCAGTCCGCAGTCCCGCGACCTTGTCGGCCTCGGCGCCCTTAGCGCTCAGAATCAGGACCGGCAGCTCGCGATCACGTTGGCGGAGCCATCGCAGCAGGGTCAATCCATCGATCTTCGGCAGCATGAGATCGAGGATGACAAGATCGGGTGCCGCTTCGTCGAGTGCCCGCTGCGCCGCTTCGCCATCCTTGGCGGAGACCGTGTCGTAACCCTCGATCGCCAGTTTTTCCCTCAGGCCGATGAGAATAGCAGGATCGTCCTCGACGATGAGGATGCGTTCACCCGGCATGGCGTCCTCCTCGGTTGGATGAATCGGTCGCTTCGCGCCGAGTCGTCGACTTCGCCGCGTCTGGCGCCGTACTGTCGAGCTTCGACGCTGCGTCCGCCGGAGTTATTGAATCTTTTTCTTGTGCAATCGGATGAACGCCCCGCTTCTTTGGTGTCTCCAGCTCGGTCGCGGCGTGACCAGTCCTCGACTCGATCGCTGGCAGGCGAAGCACGAAGGTGCTGCCTTTGGTGCTCGTCGCGATCAGCGACAGCTCGCCACCCATTTGACGCGCGAGGCTGCGTGCAATCGACAGCCCGAGGCCTGTCCCTTGGACGGCGTAATCATCAAAACGGGCGCGATAGAACTCTTCGAACACCCGCTTGCGATCCCGCGGTGTGATGCCGACGCCGTTGTCTGTGACCGTGACGAGCGCGGCGTCTGCATCGCAGCTGAAGTGCACGAGAGCATACGGATCATCGGAGGCGCGATACTTGATGGCGTTGTCTATCAGGTTGTAGAGAATGCGCTCCACTGCCGCGCCGTTAGCCTGCACTGAGAAGTCCTCTCGCCGCGGCGCCTCACCGCTGAACTCGAGGCGCACGCCGAGTTCGCTCGCACGGTACTCGAAGCTGTCGATGAGGCGCTTGGCTAACTCATACACGTCGACCTCCTCGAGCTCGACGTCGCGCCGTTTGCCGCCGCGCGCGAACTCGAGAACGTTTTCTATGATGCGGCTGAGACGAAGGCTCTCGTTGTGGAGGAGCGAGGCGAAGCGGCGCGTCTGCTCGCGGTCGAGCTTCTCTTTGGTCAACATCTCGCTGAACAAGCGGACAGACGTCGTCGGCGTTTTGAGTTCGTGCGAGACGTTGGCAAGGAGGCGCGCGCGCAGGCGCGCGAGCCGGCGCTCACGGCCTAGGTAGACCACGAGCACGGCGCCGCCGGCGAGGCTGAGGAGAACCAAGAGGCCTACCGCCGTGCGTTGGACGTCACGGCGCTCTCGAAGCGTGGCGAGGCGCTTCGGCAACGTCGCGTCCTCGACGACGACATAACATACTGGGCGGCCGCCGTCGCGGATCGCCACGGGGAGGCGCACGCTCGTGGACTTCGTCGCCGCCGTATTGGTCGGACGGACGTCGAACACTTTGGCATCCGGCGTGTCGCTGCCGCTCCTGACGATGCCCACGATCAAGCCGCTGCTCGCTTGCAAGCGCGGCAGTGCCGCGGGGACGCGAACGATACCGCGTGTCGTAGCTGCCAGCTGCGGGTTTGGTCGTTCGATCTCCTGTCCATCGATCGCTACGAGTAGGTCGTCGCCATCGAGGACCGCGTCGTGGTGCGACAGGATCGATGCGTGCCGCGCCACGAGCTCTTCGAGCTGGCGGCGATGATCGACGTAGCGTGCGAGGTCGGGATCGGGAGTCGGCAGTCGACTGACGAGTAGCGCCAGGAGCGGCGTCGAGAGTCCGCGCGCGCGGCGGCGGAGAGCTGCGCGCGCTAACCGTTCGCCGTCGTACGCGGCAGGTGGCGCGGCGTGTGCGTCATGTGCGCTCTGTTTCTTTTCCAGTTCGGCGAGTCGCAGCGCGGCTGCTAAATCCAGCGGCACTCGGGTGCCTCCCGCGACCGGGATTGACCGACCTGGCAGGCTCGCCGCGCCTTCGCGCGCGCCGTCGCCGGCCGCCAGTTGCCTGAGGATCGGGGCGCCAAGGTCGGCTCGGCTGGCGGCAAGTGCGGTCCTGGCGATGGCAAAGCGAAGCTGATCGCGGAGGTGCGGCGCGCGCAGTCGCGGCAAATAGAAGGCATAGGCATCGAGCGCGCGATGGGGATCGCGGTGGACGAACTCATACGCTTCGCCGCCGCGCCGCGCGAGCTCGTAGAGGCGTGCGTCTTCCGCGTGAACTTGCGCGTTGAGATCAGCAGCGAGTTCACGCTGTTCCGTGGATCGTTTTTCGCGACCGGCGCGCCGGGCAGCAATCGTGTAACCGAGCCATTTGCCGTCTGCCGCAAAGGCGACAGCAGCCTCGAGAAGCCCGGAGCTGTCAGCGTCCGAGAGGGTCGAGACGACCAAGCGTTTGGCGTGTTGGCGCCGGTCGGACAGAGCTGTCTCCACGCGGTGTGCTAACACCGTCGCCTCATCGCGCGCGTGCGCGGATTCCTGCGCCGTCTGGGCGGCATAATCCTGCCCGGAGGCGCGCCACGCCAGCCACCCAAGCACGGCCGAGGGCACCAGAATGAGCAGCAAGTAGGCGATCAGAGGGCGGTACATATTACCTCGAATTGACGTGCGCCAGGCCGCCGCGGCACCGGGTTCATGAACCGCGACATGTAGCCTTGGTCATGAGTGTGTCGGTCCCTACAGTTGCGTAACGACCTGCGCCGTACGGTGGTGCGGGCTACAGATACAGATACAGATACGGATACGGATACGGAGACAGAATCAGAGGCAGAAGCAGAGTACTCCCACTCCCACACGCCCACGCCCACGCCCACGCCCACGCCCACGCCCACGCCCACGCAATCGCAATCGCAATCGCAATCGCAATCGCGCATGGCCCGTGAGCGCTTCTCTTTTTGCAACAATGGGGTGTGCCTCCACCAAGAGGGAGATCCCTCGCGCGTCTTCAGCCACGACACGCGTTCAACCGCGGGCGAGTTACAGATTCTCGATCGCCGGGTCAGCGAGCCGCTGCAGAACCGTTTGCCACTCCTTCCGTTCCTTCAGCGTGTCGCGGATGCTGTTGAGTGCCTTGAGCGCTTCGACGCGCACGTCGTTGTTCGGATCGTTGAGGAGCGCGCCGATCGCCGGCAGACTGTCGGCGAGCGCGAACTTCTTCAGTCCATGGATCGCCGTCAGCTGCTGCGAGCGTTCGCCCGAGGCGAGCAGTTCGAGGAAGAGCGGCGCCATGTCGGTGCGTGAGGTGTGCGTCAGGTGGTCGATGACTTCACCGCGGACCTCTTCGTCGTCGTCTTGAAGGCCACTACGGTACACCTCGACAGCGTCGGCTGCAGAATCCCGATACGCGTCGTAGGCGGCGCGGCGGACCGCGGCGTGAGGGCTCTTGAAGGCGTTTTTGAACGCGCTGGATCTCTTGGTGTGGTCATCGCGCGTGTCGCGCCAGAGGCGAGAGAAGTACGTTTCTCCGAAAGGGGCTTCGGGACCTCCCAGCTGGACTGCCATGAGACGGTCGATGAAGGGGTCATCACTCAGTAGCGCCTCGAGGGAGAACCAGTCGAGGCTTCGCTGACGCGCGACTTCGACCGCGGCGCGTCGGGCTTCCGTCGGTAAATTCCTGTCGACCGCGACGTGGCGAAGGATCTCGAGCCGCCTCACTTCCCAGTCTGGTTCCGCTCGCTTTTCAATCAGCCTCTGCGAAATCACATACGCGCGAGCGGCGCGGTCTTTCGTTGCCGCGGCGAAGTCGAGGAGCTGATCTTGCGACGCGACGCCGTACCAGGAGTGAAACGCCTGTCCCTGTTCCGTCCCGAGAAACTTCAGAACGTGAGGGTAGAGCGCGTCTCGGAGTTCGTCGGTTTGTTCCCTACGAGACGACGTCCGGCCGTAGACCGGGCGAGCGATGATCCACCCGAGCACCTCGAGACCACCGGACCCAGACGTAGAATGACGCGAACTACGACGTGAGCGTCGCTGGTCTACGACTCTTCGACGAAAGGACCGGCGGGACTCAACGGTTTGCTGCCACGGCAAGGAAAGGTGACCCAATTGATTAGCACCGACGGGACTCACCGTGTGCGCGCTGGGATCAGGACTTCCGATCGCTTCTTGAATCTGGCGCCTCGCGTCGTCAGGGAGATCCTTGATTCCGGCCCGTAGTTGCTCCAGCTGTTCGAAGCGCTGACTCCCGCCGTCAGCTCTGAAATCTTTACCGCGGTTCGATCGCCGCAGGAATTCCACCATCAAGAGCTCCGCCGCGCGTGTTCCGTAACGCGGCTCGGTTTCGAAGTGACGTAGGAGCGCGTAGAGCGCCAGCTCGCGGATCGCATTGCTCGTTGATGTGTCCAGCAGCGACTCGATCGCTTGCTGCGCCTCGGCAGCTAGAGGTGCGGAAAGCGACAACGCCTCGAGGGCGATGGCGAGAGTGACGTTGTCGTCACTGCCCAGGCGCGCCGTCATGGCGGCGACGTAGCGCGGTGAAGGCGTCCACTGTTCTTGGCGCCAGGCCCAATGCTCAGGCCGCGAGCCGTAGCCGTGGAACTCCGGTGCCTCCTGGCGGCGGTGGTCCAGAACGTCGAGAAACTCGTCGAGGAACTCGTCGCGCTCTTCCGCCAGAAGGTGCAGGAGGGCGAAGTTGCTACCCCTGAGGCGGTGTGTCCCGCCTGAGTTGACCGGACAGTCAATCTCGAAATCCGCGTCGCAGTTCCGAAGGATTCCAGCCCACTCCACAGGCGCTGCGGTGGGACCATCCTGCGCGAGGTACTTGTTCGCGAAGTACGTCAACAGCTCCGTGGCGATTGAGCTTTCCGTGAACGCCTCGAGCACCTGCCAGGCCGTCGCCGCTTCGAGCTTGGCGACGAGGGTGCGAACGTCGACTCCGGGTCGCATCTGTCTTGGCGTTGCGACTCTGACCGACGTGCGGGATGTTGGTCTTCGTTCCTTGAATATGGGCCGCGTCGTCGCCTGCTCGTCCGCCGCCACATGATCCTCGAGCATCCGCCGCCAATGCGTCACGCCGAGGACCTTAGGGGCTGTTTTGTCGAGGAGATCGTAATAGATGCCGCGTAACTTCGGCGGCGCCTCCAGCAGGCGCGCCGCGATGATCCTAGCTTGGCTTGCATCTGCCCGGGCGATGTCGCCGAGACGTTTTGCAAGTCCGAAAATGGAGCGCTGGTCCGTCTCGACGCTGAGTACCTCTTCCATGATGGGAAGCCGTGTCTGCAGGCGGCCATGGTCGCCGGCGACGAAGCGAAGGCACTCGACATACGCCGCCGGGCAATCCGCCGCGATGGATTCGAGCGTGGTGAGAAAACGTTGGCGGCCCGCCGCTGGCAGTTCGACGACGTAACCGATGAATTCCCGAAAGTTCTGACCCAAGGTGCTGCGGCCGTTGCCGGAAAAGAAAGGCGGTGCGCCCTCGGCACCGAGCGCGACGCGCAGCCATTCGTGCGCGCCGAGGTGGGCGAGGATGAGCGCCAGGTGCCGCCGGTGGCGGGCGTCGCGCGACGTTTGCGCCATCTGCTCGAGCACAGGCACGCTGATCGTCCCGAGCGCGAGGAGCTGACGTCGGGCGCGCTGGGCCTCATCGCTCGTCACGTCGACCAGATCCATCGCCAGGTCGAAGACGCGGGCGCGGATCTCCGGGCTGCGCGCTAGCTCACCCAGCCAGTCGAACTCGGCGCGCTGGCCGCCCGCATCAAGCTCGCGCAGAAACGTGCGCGCCTGGCGCAGCACGGCAGCTTCGCGTTGGTGTTGCTTGACGATGGTGTCAAGAATGCGTCGCGCGTCTTCCAGCTGGCCACGCTTGCGATGGCAGCGCGCCATGTAAAGGAGAGCCCGGGCCTTCGTTGGCTCCGGTGTCTCCTCGGCTTCGGCGAGCGCGGTGTAAATGCGGAGCGCACGCTCCAGATCGCCGCTCGAGACTTCGAGCAGCTCGGCTTCGAGCAGGCGAGTTTCAGCGTCGTCGCGGGCGGACTTCTTGTCCGCAGCCACCTCTTGTGCCCCGAGGGTCGGGGCGAGTGTCGTCCACAAAAGACCCAGCGTTGCGATCGTGCCCGTGAGTTTCATACCTGCCTCCTGCTGCGCTTCGTGCTGCAGACGCCGCATCCTGAGAACCAGAATACGGCGAGCACCGCCCGCTGCGGCGCTCTTTTCTTCGACGCAGGTAGCTTAGCCGGCCGATCTTAGAAACTTGTTAGAAACGGCGGCGCACCCGTTGGGAGCTGCCAGCACCCCCTTCAGAGCCCGTCACGAAAGGGTCAAGCAACGTCTGCGGTTGTCGCAAGACCGGGCGGCACATTCCGAGGCTGTGAATCTTAAGCGTGCGCTCGAAACTCACGGTCACGGTCCACGGTCCACGGTCACCTCCGGAACGGCACACAGGAGTGTGCCTGCTACTTTAGCAGGCGCCCAGGCCCAGACCCACGCACACGCACACGCACACGCACACGCAATCGCAATCGCGTATGCCCGTGACGCGCCTCCCTCTTGCACCGATTCCGCCGGTTTCAGAAACGGCGGAGACGTCGCGAAAGATTCGAATCAGTGGCCAACACCAGCGGAGCTCACGGGCGCGCGGCTGGGCTCGTTCACGCTGACCCGAGCTCGCAGCTCAAAGCCCTACCATGTTGAAGCCACCGTCGACATGGACCGTCTCGCCGGTGATGCCGCTGGCGAGTGGGCTGGCGAGAAAGACGGTCGTGTTGGCAACCTCTTCGACCTCGACGTTGCGCCTCAGCGGCGCGACCTGTGCGACATGGTCGAGGATGTCGGTGAAGCCGGCGATGCCGCGTGCTGCCAGGGTGTTGATCGGGCCTGCCGAGACGGCGTTGACGCGGATCTGACGCTCGCCTAGCTCTGATGCCAAGTAGCGCACGGACGCTTCGAGCGCCGCCTTGGCGACTCCCATGACATTGTAGTTCTTGATGGCGCGTTCGGCTCCAAGGTAGGTCATGGTGACGATGCTGCCGCCGCTTTCCATGAGCGGCGCGGTGGCGCGTGCGGTGGCGGTGAGCGAGTAGCTACTGACGTCCTGCGCCAAGTGATAACCTTGGCGCGAGGTGTCGACAAAACGGCCTTCGAGGTCTTTGCGGTCGGCGAAAGCGATCGAATGGATGACGAAATCGAGCGTGCCGAAGTCCCGGCGCACGCTCTCGCCGAGAGCGTCGATCTCCTCGTCGCGCGTGACGTCACACGGATAGAGAGGGGAGCTGCCCGGAAGATCCTTCGCCAGCGCTGCGACCTTGTCCTTGAGTTTGTCGTTCAGATACGTGAACGCCAGCTCCGCACCGTTGTCGCTTGCAGCTTGCGAGACTGCCCAGGCGATACTTCGCTTGTTGGCGACACCGAGAACGAGACCTTTCTTACCGGCCAGGAGGTTGTGGGCCATGGGGTTTCCTTTTTGCTCGGGGATCTGCGCTACTCGCTCTGCGCGCGGGCGCCGAGTTTGCTCTCTGTTGGGAGACGGATTCTACCCGCTCACTCTCCTTTTTTAACGCCCGGCGCCAGCAGAATCACGTTGGCCGCAGGCGCGACTACCCGGAAAAGTCTTGGAGTGACTCGAGAGCACGGATATAACGTGGGGTTTCCGACCGGCGCGGTGCGCCGAAGAACCCACCAAGCGACCCGAGCCATGCTGACACGACGGTCGATTCGACTGCACCGATTTAGACGTAACCGACTTAGACGTCGTCGATAAGAGCGCGAGCAGCGCGCGCGGCCTCACTCGTGGGTGCAGCGAAGCTTCTCAGCGCCCGCGCGGCCGTGGGTGTCGGCCACTCACGTCACTGCAGAGCGCGACTGTAGTGTGCGGCGTGGAACCGGTGCCGCGCCCGGAGCGGACCTCCGGCAAGTCGTCAGCTTGTTTGTCCTTTGCGTCGCCGATCGCGACGATGACGAATCGATCTCAGAGCAAGTGCGGCTTGTCGCGCTCGGCAACGGGTGGCCCGCCCGCCGGCGGTCTCTGTGACCGGCGCTGACCAACGGGCGCTGACTTGCGGCGCTGAATTTACCGGGGGGCTCGATCCTCACCCGGAGGATTGGTTCGCCGCGGATCGATTCTGCCGCGGTTCGGACCCATTCAAGGCGGCGCGGCCGACTCGAGCTCGTCACCTTGACCTAACGCGGTGCATTCGCCACCATGCGGGCTTCGTCCTTGTCCAATCGTTGGAATTCGCCGGCAATCGGCTCGATACTATGGAAGACATCAAACTCCTCAAGCAGGCGCTCCCTTATATCAAGGAGTACCGCAACAAGATCTTCGTGATCAAGTTTGGCGGCGAAGTGGTCTCCGATCCGGAGCGCCTCAGCGCTCTGGCCGAAGAGATCGCCTTGCTCCACGAGCTCAACATCCGGCTAGTGATCATCCATGGCGGTGGGCCGCAGCTCTCCGACATCGCTGGTCGCCTCGGCATCGAAGCCAAGAAGGTTGGGGGACGGCGCATCACCGATGACCGTCTGCTCGAGCTCGCCAAGATGGTCTTTGCCGGCCAGATCTCCACCGATATCTTGGCGGCGCTGCGTCGCTACGGCACCCCAGGAGTCGGACTCTCTGGCGTCGACGGCGATCTCGTCCAAGCGATCAAACGGCCGCCCCGGAAAGTGTACGACGATGCTAGCGGGAGCGAGCGTGAAGTCGACTTCCAGAACGTCGGCGACATTCAGAGCGTGCGCCCCGATGTCCTGCGCGTTCTTCTCGAGGAGCGATTCGTGCCGGTCGTCGCTTCGCTTGGTTGTAGCGATGACGGGCAGGTGCTCAACATCAACGCCGACACCATCGCCAGTGAGATCGCCGCTTCGCTCCCTGCTGAGAAGTTGTTCTTGTTTTCTAATGTGAGTGGGGTGTACCGCGACTTGAACGATCCCTCGACGCGCTACTCGTACCTCACGCTCGAAGACATCGACGCCGTGATTCAGCGTGGCGAAGCCTCGGATGGGATGATCCCTAAGTTGACGACGGCCGCCGCCGCTGTGCGTGGTGGGGTGAAGCGAGCGCACATCATCAACGGTCTCGAGCCGAACGCTCTGCTGTGCGAGGTGTTCACCGTGCGCGGCACCGGCACGATGATTCTCGATCGCGACGAGGAGCGGATCTATCGCGATCGCTTGAAGGATCTCGACGCGACTGCCGAGTCGGGAGCGAACGACGCATCCGCCGCACCACCGTCATCGTCACCAGAGTCACCGCCGACGGGGGAGAGTTGACCTCATGCGAAGCGAACGATTCGGCAAGAGCCTCACTCGAGCGATGGCGCGACTCAACGCGTCGATCGATTTTGACCAGCGACTCTACCGCGAAGACGTCGCGGGCAGTCTGGCGTGGACGAAAGCGCTCGAGCAGGGAGGGCTCATTTCGTCGGCGGAGGCGACCTCGATTCGCGAAGGTCTGCGTCAAGTGCTCGCAGAGATCGAAGCGGGCAGCTTCGCGTTCTCGCGCGAGCTCGAAGACATTCATATGAACCTCGAATCGCGGCTGACAGAGATTGCCGGCGCCGCGGGGGAAAAACTCCACACCGGACGCAGTCGGAACGACCAAGTCGCGACGGACTTGAGGCTTTACGTCAAACGTGTGAGCAAGGAGGTGGCCGCTTCACTGCGCAGCCTCATACTGGCGACTGCTGATGCCGCCGAGCGGGCCATCGACGTCGTCATTCCAGCCTACACGCACCTGCAGCGCGCGCAGCCAGTACTCCTTGCGCATCATCTTCTCGCCTACGCCGAGATGCTGCAGCGCGACCGCACGCGGTTTCTGTGGGCCGCGGACCAGAGCGATGCGTGTCCGCTCGGATCGGGCGCGTGTGCTGGCAATCAGTTTGGCATCGATCGAGATCTCTTGCGCTCCGAGCTCGGCTTCGAGCGCCTGACGCACAACTCCATGGATGCCGTCAGTGATCGCGACTTCGTCTGCGACTTTCTTCACGCTGCGGCGCTTTTGATGGTGCACCTGTCGCGCTGGAGTGAGGATCTGATCCTTTGGTCGACGGCGGAGTTCGGTTTTGCCACGCTCGACGACTCGGTGACCACGGGCAGCTCGATGTTGCCGCAGAAGAAGAACGCGGATGCGTGCGAGCTTGCCCGGGGAAAGAGTGGGCGTGTGTTCGGCAGCCTCCTGGGACTGCTGACGACGCTCAAGGGACTGCCGCTCACGTACAACAAGGATCTCCAGGAAGACAAGGAAGGTCTCTTCGATGCCGTCGACACGATCGAGCTGATCTTGCCGGTGTTTCGGGCCACGATCGAAACCTTGCAGGTCGATCGCCAGCGGACAGAAGCAGCGCTCGACGGCGGGTTCCTCAACGCCATGGGGCTGGCGGACTACCTGACGCGCAAGGGCGTGGCGTTCCGTGAGGCCCACGGCGTCGTCGGCCGGGTCGTTCGACTCGCCGAGGCGCGGAGCGCGAAACTCGAGGAGCTGCAGCTCAGTGACTACCAGGATGTTCACAAAGAGTTCGCCGCAGACGTGTTCGACGCGCTGCGCATCGAAGCGGCGCTGGCGGACAAGACCGTCGTCGGCGGCACGGCACCGGCGCAGGTGCGCAGTCAGATCCAGCGCGTGCGCAAGCTTCTAACAGAGTCGGCGCATGAGGAAGACACAGCCAGCGAAGGAATAGGTGACAACAATGACTAGGAAAGAGAAGGTCGTCCTGGCGTATTCCGGCGGACTGGATACGTCTTACTGCATTCCCTACTTGCGGGAAAAGAAGGGCTACGACGTCGTCACCGTCACGGTCGATACGGGCGGGTTCGGCGCAGAAGAGCTGGAAGAGATTGAGGCGCGCGCGCGGCGTCTCGGTGTCCTGGCGCACGAGACGATCGACGGACGCGGCCGAGTCTTCGATCGCTACGTCAGCTACCTGATCAAAGGGAACGTTCTCCGGGGCGCCGTCTATCCGCTCGCCGTCGCGGCGGAGCGCGTCGTGCAGGCGGAAATCATCGCCGAGGTCGCCCAGCGCGAAGCCGCTGCGGCCGTGGCGCATGGTTCCACGGGTGCGGGCAATGACCAAGTGCGATTCGACATTGCCTTCGCGGTGCTGCTGCCGGGGGTGCCGGTTCTGACGCCGATTCGTGACGAGAAGCTAACACGTGATGAAGAGTTCGATTTTCTCGCCGAACGTGGCGTCGAAATCGACAAGTCGGTGCGCCAGTACTCGATCAACAGCGGGCTCTGGGGTGCGACGATCGGCGGCGGCGAGACGCACGACCCGTGGAGCAAGATTCCCGACTCGCTCTATGATCAAGCGGTCAGCGTGCCGGCGACGACGGAAACGGAGATCGTGGAAATCACGTTCAAGGGCGGCGTGCCGACGGCGCTGAACGGTGTCGACATGGACGGTGTCACACTCGTACAGAAGCTCGGCGACCTGTGCCGGCGGCATCGCGTCGGCCTTGGGATTCACATTGGCGATACGGTGCTCGGAATCAAGGGGCGCATCGCGTTCGAAGCCGGCGCTGCCCAGGTGCTCATCCACTCGCACCGCGAGCTTGAGAAGATTACCACGACTGCTTGGCAGCGTTTCTGGAAAGATCACATGGCGGAGTTCTACGGCAAGCTGATCCATGAAGGCAACGCGTTTGAGCCGGTGCTGCGTGACATCGAAGCACTGATTGACTCGTCGCAAGATCGCGTCGACGGCGATGCGTGCGTGCGACTCGCGGCGGGAGCGTTCGACGTCCAAGCCGTGCGCAGTCCCAACAGCATGATGCACGGCGCATCAGGGGTCTACGGTGAGATGCCAAAACTCTGGAGCGGCGAAGATGTGCGCGGATTCAGCACGATGATGGCGATTCCCTCGCGGCTCTATCGCCAGGCGGGGGGCCACACCACGGACGCAACGGGATGAGCTGACGCGCGGTGCAACTCGTTTTCCGTACGCGTCGTCGCCGTAGCGCCGATGCATGGATGCAGCGATGAAGATCAAAGTTCACAAAATTGCGTCTGTCGTGTCGCGACTTGGTTTCGACAAGGAAATCGAGTTGACAGACGATCTCGAGGCGCACGCCGGTCACACGGTTGTCGTACGGGCACTCCGCGAAAAGCGCGTCTACAGCCAACTCGAGCTAGCGGATGGCCGCATGGCGAAGATTTTTCGCGGCGACCTCTTCGTCGGCGCGCTCGGTCGTCGTCGTGCGCTGCGCGGTTTTTGCGGCGACGTACCGGCGACACTCGCAGTCGGTGATACGCTGCAGCTGCTCAACCGCGGTGGCGTTCTTGGGGTCAGCTCCAGCGACCATATGGACTTCGGCGTCCCAGTCGCCTGTGAGGTGCTGGGCATGCCTGTTCGTGATGGACGCATCGTGCGGCTAAGTGACGGCAGCATCGAAGCGGCGCAGACGATCGCGGATCTCGACGTGCCCCCGATTCTGGCCGTCAGCGGCACAGGGATGGACTCCGGGAAGACGCTGTTCTTGGCGGAGCTCATCCAAGAGCTTTCGAAGGAGGGCCTGGCGATTGCCGGTGGTAAGGTCACCGGGATCGCCTGCTTGAGAGATCTCATCGCGATGGAGGACCATGGCGCTGCGGCGACTGCCTCGTTTCTCGACGTCGGCTACGCGTCGACCGCTAGCTTGGCGGCCGCCGAGCTGGTCACCATCGCAAAGACGTTGATTGCTTCGCTTTCACGCGGGGCTCCGGATCTGGTCGCACTTGAGCTCGGAGACGGAATCCTCGGTGACTATGGGGTCACCGATATTCTGCAAGACGAGGAGCTGAAGCGATTCGTTCAGATGCACGCCTTTTGCGCCGCCGATCTTGTGGGTGCGTGGGGAGGCGCGCAGTTTCTGGCGCAGCGGGGGATCGGGATCGATCTCTTCTCCGGGCCTTGCACCGACAATCGCGCCGGCGTCGATTTGCTTGATCGTGAGCTTGGGACACCGGCCATCAACGCGTACAAACGCCCCGAAGAGCTGGCTCGCTTCGTCAGGAGCAAGCTCGGAATCTAACGCTATTCGCACGAATGACAACCGGCGCACGATCGCCGGCACCCACTCGGGTGATGTCGCATTCGATGCTGGAGAATCTTGATGCAACAGACAAACACGACGAACGAACCCGGCGCGGTCATTCCGGTCGGTGTTCTGGGAGCCTCGGGTTACATCGGTGGAGAGATCCTCCGTTACTTGGTCGGCCATCCGCGCGTCGACGTGCGCTGGATCAGCGCGAATGCGCGGGTGGGCAATCACGTGAGCGGTGTGCTGCCGAATCTCCGCGACTTTCTGGATTTGACGTTCATCGATCTTGACTCGGCGTCGGCGCGAATTAGCGAGACGCAGGCGGTGTTCGTCTGCTTGCCGCACAATAGCTCGCAGGATGTCATCCCAAGGCTTGCGCGCGAGCACCAGGGTGTCGTCTTCATCGATCTCGGCGGTGATTTCCGCAGTGAAGACGCTGCGGCGTACGAGAAGTTTTATGGCCGTGAGCACGTCGCGCCTGATCAACTCGCCGAATTCGTCTACGGCTTCACGGAGTACCGTAGAGAACAGCTTGCGGGCGCACGGCTGATTGCGAATCCGGGGTGCTTTGCGACGGCAGTCAATCTCGCTTTGGCGCCACTCGCGGCGGCCGGTCAACTACGCGGCGACGTTTTCGTTGCGGCGCTCACGGGGTCATCGGGTGCCGGAAACAAGCCGCTGCAGACAACGCACCACCCTGAGCGTGCGAGCAACGTCCGAGCCTACAAGCCGCTCGTGCATCAACATCTGCTCGAGGTCGAGGGGCTTCTGAAAACGCTTACGGACACAGATTTCAAGATCCACTTTGTGCCGCAGTCCGGCCCGCTCGTGCGCGGCATCTTCGCGACAACATTCGTTCCTGGCCTAGGGCGAGATGCTGTCGAGAGCCTATTTCGCGCGGCCTATGACGACGCACCTCTCGTGTCCGTCGTCTCTGGATCGCCCGAGCTGCGCTGGGTGCAAGGAGGTCCGCGTGCAGTGATTGGCATCGCCGGGGAGACAGACCGCAGCGTCGTCTTCAGCGCCATCGACAACCTGGGTAAAGGAGCTGCCGGCCAAGCAGTTCAAAACTTTAACTATGCCTTCGGTTTGCCGGAGACGACCGGTTTGAGACTTCCTGCCGGATACGTATGAAATCGCGACCGCCGGCTGACGCAGCAGCTTCCTGTTGCCGTCGCGGTTCGTGTCTCCGTCGGTACCGATCATTCCTTGAACGACGACTTTTCGACGTGCGTACCCAAGCGCGCTTCGATCGATCAGGATGAAAAACAATGAACCAAAGCAAAGAAGCCTACCAACAGGAGAAACAGTTTCTCCTGCCGACCTATGGCAAGTTCCCTTTCGCGCTTGTGCGGGGAGAGGGTTGTTACGTCTGGGATGATAGCGGCAATCGTTACCTCGATTTCTACGGTGGCCATGCGGTTTCCCTTCTCGGGCACTCGCATCCAGCCTGGGTTGCCGCCTTGAAGCGTCAGCTCGACGAGCTCGATTTCTATTCGAACGTCTGCTTTCATCCCAAACGTGCCGAGGCGGCGGAGCTACTGGTCGAACATTCCTACACGTCCATGCGCACCGTTTTTTTCTGTAACTCGGGCGCTGAAGCGAACGAGACTGCGCTCAAGCTGGCACGCAAGCACACCGCTCGTTCGACCGTGGTCGCCATGCAGGGAGGGTTTCATGGCCGCACCATCGCAAGTTTGAGCGTGACGTGGAGTCCGCGATTGCGAAACATGTTTCAGGAAAACCTCGTCGGTTGCACGCATTTCGTCGAACTCGGTGATCTCGATGCAGTCCAGCGGCTGCCACCCGACGACGTTGCCGCCGTGTTGCTCGAACCCGTGCAGAGCATGCGGGGCGTCTACATGGCGGAGCCCGATTACTACCGCGGTCTTCGGGACTACTGCACAGCCCACGGGATCCAGTTGATCTTCGACGAGGTCCAGACGGGCACAGGTCGAACCGGAAAGTGGTTCGCCGGAGCACATTGGGACGTCGAGCCAGACCTGGTGACCACGGCCAAGGGCGTCGGCGGAGGCTTTCCCGTCGGTGTTGTACTCGCAAGCGGCGAGATCAGCGAGGCGGTGAAGGTAGGCGACCATGGCAGCACGTTCGGCGGTGGACCGCTCGCGGCAGCCGCGGTGGCGGCGACCTATCGAACGATCATCAAGGAAGAGCTCCTCGCCAAGGTGGCCCGCCTCGGAGCTGAAGCGATCGAGCGCCTTCGAGGCATGATCGGGCGCGGCGTCGTCCGTGACGTGCGCGGTCTCGGCTACCTCATCGGCGTCGAGTGTGAGCAGCCCGCGTCGGAGCTCCATAAACATCTTGTGCAGCGGCGCATTTTGGTCGGCAAAGCCGACGAACCGAACACTTTGCGCCTGCTGCCACCGCTGACAGCGACAGCGGCGGAATGGTCTGCCTTCTTTGATGCGTTCGAGGCTTTCGCTGCGTGAGCGGCGGATTGCTTGGTGCTTTTGCGCGTCGTCGCACGAGAGTATAATTCATGGTTTGGCTCGGGGCCGCTCCCCTGGGAGCTCCCTGCGCCGCGTGGAGCACATTGCCGAGTCTCCCGTACACGGAAAAGAAGCGGTCGTACCCCGTATGACCGTGAGAGGAAACACTCATGCGTCACTTCTACAGTCTGAACGAGTTCTCTCCAGCTCAGATCGACACGTTCTTGGATCGTGCGCTCTATCACAAAGAGAATCGGTACACCCGGGGACTCGAGAACAAGCAAATCGGCCTCCTTTTTCTCGATCCATCTCTGCGGACACGGTGTTCCTTCGAGGTTGCCATCCGACAACTCGCCGCTGGTGTGACGAATCTGGAAGGGCAGACGCTCTGGAAGCTCGAAACTGAGTTCGGAAAGAGAATGGATGGCGAGAGTTCCGAGCACGTGCAAGAGGCCATGGGGGTGCTGTCACGTTATTTCGATGGGGTCGGTCTGCGCTGCTTTGCACGTGGCGTGAACCGTGAGAACGATTTGCTCGACCGCACGTTTTCATCCTTTATGGAGCACGCTAAGATTCCCGTGTTCAACATGGAGTCGGCTGTCTACCATCCATGTCAAGCGATGGCAGACTTGCTTACGGTCCGCGAGCTGTTTGAAGGCTTCAAGGGGCGAAAGATCAGCATCACCTGGGCTAGCCATCCACGTGCGTTGCCGATGGCGGTTGCGAACTCTATCCTTCTTGCCGCCACGCGCGTCGGCATGGATGTAACGCTGGCGCATCCTCCTGGGTTCGAACTGCACGACGGCATCATGGATTTAGCGCGAGACTTCACGAAGAAGGCGGGAGGAAGTGTGCGGGTGACCCACGATCGACATGAAGGGGCCCGCGACGCAGACGTGATCTACGCCAAGGCTTGGGCTGGACTGTCCCGTTACGAAGATGCGGAGGCGGAGAGCGAACTCCGCGCTCGACACGGTGACTGGATCGTCGACAAGGAGGTCATGTCGCTGACGCGGCGGGCGTATTTCATGCATTGCTTACCGGTGCGGCGTAACGTCGTCGTCACGGACGAGGTGATGGACTCTCAACAGTCGGTGGTGATGCGCCAAGCGGAGAACCGCCTGCATGCGCAAAAAGCGATTCTTGAATGGATGTACAGTTGATCAAGATTCTCGCACGCGTGAAGCTCGCGACACTGTCTGCAAATGCACGCTTGAGTCGGAGAATCACGACAAGATGTTCACGGCGTGGACTATGGAGCGATGATATGTCACCAAGCGGCGTCAAAAAACTGTTCGCTGCGATTCTCATCGTCGCGGCGACGCGCTCCGCAGTGTCTGCCGGGGCGTCCCTGGCGCACGTCGTTCCAGCCGATTCTGAGCTCTACCTTCGTGTTGTTCTCCCGGATGCACCTCAGGAAGAAGTGCAGGCTCGCATAACCGCCCTGCGTGATGCTCTAGCACAGCCGTCGTTTCTGGACGGTTGGGGGCGGTATCTGCTCCAGCGTGCGGGCGGCGAAGAGCTAAAGCTGCGCAAGAAGGAGATTCAACTCTTCCGAGGCGTTTTCGCGCAGACCGACTGGTGGCCACTGATTTCTAGGGAGTTTGTTGTCGCAGCGCGGTTCAACGGCCGACACCGCGAGTGGCTCGCTGCCTTTGACGTCGGATCGGAGAATCGTGACAAGATCCTTAGCTCCCTTCGCGAGGCGCTATTCGCTGCGGCAACGCGAATCCCAGCTGCAGAGCTCGACGCCGCCTTGCGTCGTGACGTCGAGCTGACCTGCCTGTATTCTCTGATCAACCCAGCGATCGAGTTCTGTGCTACTGGGGCGGGTGATTTCGTTTTCCTCTCGACCTCTCGGCATTACTTGCGCGCGGCTCTTCAGCTCGAGCGTCAAAGGGCCCGCTCCTTGCCGTTCGCCTTGGCACGTCCGGACGACTTGAGTCTGAAAAACCTTGCGCCGAAGTCGCAGTTCGCAGCTTCGTTCCTCTCAGGCGCGCCACAGGGACGCCGTGCAGGATTCGAGTTTGCTGCGCGACCGAGCCCGCTCTTCGTGGATTTAACGAGCGATGACGTGTTACTCTCCGGGTGGAAAAGTGTCGAGGCCGTCGGTGATTTTCATGGCGACGGACATGTCTCGTTCACCGTTCGCACTGAATTCTCGGGTAGCAGCGATGAGCTTGCCCGTACGGTGCGGGAGGCCATCCTCGATCCGGTAAAGGATGGCACCCTGGTTCCGATTCTCTACCGGGAGTTGGGCGCCTTGATTCCAGCCCCCGATCGTGGCCAGGAGCCAGCCGGCGTCGTGCTGCTGGCTCGTGATCTTGCAGAGTGGCTGCGTGCTGGCGTGGATGCGCTTCAGCCCATGAAGTTCGAGCTCGATCTCAATCGGCCCGAGAATGGGAGATACAGCGCGTTTCTCGTCGGTGCGGGTACGCTTGAGTTTTCCGCTGCGCGATAACCCCGTCGCGCCGAGAGTCGACGTTCTGGGCAACGTCGTCGTGAAGTTTGGATGATTCCGGAACTTCCCTGAAGCCTTGTGCGCCGAGCGGTCGGACTCCATACTTGAGAAGAGGTACGACGAACGAAGGTGAGCGATGCGCTGTCCGAGCTGCGGAAACACGTGTGCGGAATCGTCGCGCTACTGCAGCTTCTGCGGGGTCCGGATCCCGACACCTCAGCAGCCGCAACCGCGCCAGCCGGCGGTCCGTTCGAACCGTGGCGTTTGGCCATTCGCGTTGCTCGCGGTTCTCCTGCTGCTTCTTGGTGGCGCCCTCTACGTCTTGCGCAATGGAGCCGTAGAAGACAGCTCATCCGCCTCACTGCACAACGACAGTAACCGGGTTTCAACCGAGCGACCCGCGCTCAAGCCGGACGGTGACGAGATCCCTGAGAATTGGCGTGAGGGTGTCACCATTGAGTCGGTCGAGGAGCAGGAAGCGCCGCCTCTGTCTCTGCGTCAGGTGGGCGAAACCGTTGTCCCGAGCGTCGTCGTTCTCGAATTGCGCGACGCGAACGGGAAGCCTCTGCGCGAGATGCGCGGCGTCGTGGTCGGCGCCGGGGGAGTCGTTTTGTGTCGTTTCTCTCCTCTCCTCGGCGCGTACAGCGCCACCGCGAGGTTCCTGAGTCGCAAGTCGGAGTCGGTCGATGTCGTCGGCCTCGTAGGCAGTGATGACGATTCGAATCAGGCACTCGTGAGGCTTGCTGGTCAGTCGCGTGACGATCCCTGGGTAGAGATTCTCAGCCTGAGTTTGGAGATGATCGAGACGCCGGCCGACGTGGTCGCGTTCGGAGGCGCGGCGACGCCCATCAGAGCCAGCCTCGAGCGTGTTGAGCGCAGCGCCATCGACCGCGTTCCGCGTGGGATCGTCTCAAGCTCTGGCGCATCGCTCGACGACGCTTTCGCCGTGGTGGATCGCAACGCGACGCTCATAGGGCTCTGTGGGCGCGTCGCCAAGAGCGAAGACGGCGGCGCCGTGGACGGAGTGGCAGTACCTGATCAGCCGAATGTGAGAGTCGACTCCGCCGCGGCCCTCGCTCGCCTGGCGGATTTTCCTGTCTCTATGACGCTGCAGCAGCTCACGGACCGTGTCTATGCCGGCACTTTCTCCGATCTCTTCGAGCGCGGCAAGGAAGCGATCCGTCAGAAGAAATGGGCGGACGCCGTCAGTCTCATGGTGCGCGCACTCGAACGGCGATTTGTGGACGCACCCGACGCCTCGACGATTGAGGAGGCCGAGCGTCTGCTGCGCACGAGTTATGGCGAAGAAATCGCACGTTTGGCCCGCTTGGCGATGTGGGAGGACTTGCTAGCGGTCGCCGATGCTGCACTCGTCCGCTACGACGACGCCCCGGGGTTGTGGCAAGCCTACGGCGAAGCGTGTCTCCACTTGAGTCAGTTTGACGAGGCCATCGCAGCGTTGCTTCAAGCGCGCCAGCTGCGACCGAGCGCAACGCTCGAACAGCTTGTCGAACACGCCTATCTTTTAAGTGCAAGAGAGGCGATCGCGGTGTCAGACGTTCGTCTCGCGGAGTTGGCGTTGATCGAAGCGATCGAGCAGCTGCCAAACTCCGCGGCTTTGCAAGTCGAGCTGGCGCGCCTCTACGTGGACCTTGAAGCCTTTGACGACGCTGTGCTGCTTCTGCAGCAAGCAAGGGCTTTAGATTCCGGGGTTGCTGACGCCGTCGACACGCTGCTGCGTCGTATCGACGACGCGCTGCGTCGTCGCGATGCCGTCGTGATTCCGATCGCACCGGGGAGCTCAACCCTTCGCGCCGGTGTTGTCGTCGATGGCCGTCGTGACGAATTCAGCTTCATCATCGATACGGGCGCGACTTACACGGCGATTCCGTGGCAGCTAGCAGAACAGTTGGGCTATGACCTACGCCGTGCAGAGCGCGTCAATGTCCGAACGGCAGGGGGGGTCATCAGCACTCCACTCATCCAGATGCGTTCGGTCAGCTTACAGGGCTACAGTGTCCGTAACTTGCGGGTTCTCGTCTTACCTGCAAGTGTTGGTGCCGACACGGCTCTGCTCGGACTGAATTTTCTGCAACACTTCAAGTACACGATCGACGCACAGCGAAATGAGTTTCGGCTGGAGCGTCCGGAACGACCTTGATCGTCCTGGGATCATCTTTCGTCCGCCAAGTCTGTAGCCACGACGCACTAGAACTGAGCGCGCACCGGCACCTTGATCAGCGGCACGAGCGGGTCGTCGGTCTTGATCTCGACCACCGCTTTTGCGAAACGTACGTTTTGTCCTGCAGGGCGCGCTACCGTGATCGTCAGCGCGTACCGCTTTCCTGCCTCCGCTTCGAGGAGTCGCACAGCGAAAGGCGCTTTCAGCTCAGCGACACTGACGATACGAAACTTGTGTCCTGCTCCGCCGATGCTCTGCAGCTCGAGCGTCTTCTCGACGTGAGCCTCCGGGTTCTTCTTCAATTCTGCGGTTTCTTTTCGGCGAAAATATGCTGACTTCAGTGGCGTGAGCGCGATGCGAGGTCTCAGTTTGACGGTAACGGGGAGCCTGATTCTGTGCTTTCGGCCATCGAGGGTGATGTCGCACTCGAGGATCTCGGTTTCGATTCCTGGTGTCTTCTCGTCGCTGGCGTTGACGGAAAGCCGCAAGCGCGCCAGCTCGAGGGAGTCGGTCTCCAGCTGCTGCTGCTCGACGTGCAGAAGGCCGTGTCGCGCCTTAACGCGCTGGACACGGGCTTGCCCCTTTGCCTGCGGCAGAATCTGTAGTGCAAAGGGTTCTGGTCTTTCTGTTGAGCCGCAAACCACGTCGACGACCGGCTGCTCGGGGTCGAGCTTGACCAGGTCGACCACTTCGCCGCGCATCCACAGCTTGATCCCGACGCGCGCGTCGTCGGTCAATACTTCTGTGTACTTTTTCAAGCCGCCACGAAAGGCGCTGGTGTCGAGGCGCAGCGGAATGCGAACTTTTGCGCCCGGATCCACAGTGCTCCCGGCGAGGGACTCCTGCACCAATGTGCAACCGCATGCTGGCTTGACTTCGAGTATTCGAATCGGGCGGTCGCCCTGATTGATCAGGGTGAAAGTGTGGCCGATCTCTTCGCCGCGAAAGAGAGTGCCCCAGTTGTACACGGCGCTCTCCGGCCGAAGGCTGGAATTCGACTCTTCGCCGGGCTCCTCGGTACCCTCTTCCGCGCCCTCGTCGAGTTCAAGCTCCGAGTCGACGCTCTCGAGCGCTGCAGGTCGGTTGATCTCGACGCCGGCCGCAGCCAATGGTTGAAGGATGAACCATTGAATTGTGGCCAGCGTCGAGATCAACGTCACGATCAGCCAGTTGGTGTTCCGATTCACCTCTTTTTCGCCGGAGTGACGCGGAACATTGCCATGGCGGTGACTTTCAGCTCAGTTTGCTGATCGTCGTCTGTCTCGAGGATGATCTGCTCACGGATCATCTTGCTGCCGTCGGAGGGCGCAGCCGGAAGCGTGACTTGCAGCTGGTAGTGCTTGCCTTCCTCGACCGTAATGAGCTTCGTCTGAAACGCCTTATTGGTGTTCTTGAGTCCGGCGATCTTGAACGTGTGGTCAGGGCCACCTAGGCTCTTAATATCGACCGTCTTGGTGATCGGTTGGGCGTCGGCGCCTTTCAGTTTTTCCGTGTCCTTATGGGCGAAATACGCTGACTTGGGGGAAATGTCGATGCGATCCTTGACGCGCACCTGCACCTTCACCGGCATCTCGACTTCCTGACCGTCGGTCGCCACTTTGACGACGAGGTCTTCCCAAAAGTAGCTGCGCTTGTTGTCGCTGAGCTCGACCTTGAGATCGACTTCATAGAGCTGTCCCGCCTCGACCTCTCGGAGCGTCGGCGTCAACACGGTGCTCGCTGTCGTGACGTCTGTCACCTTCGCGGCACTCTCGACAGCGCGCCGGAGCGTCAGTTTGTAGGGCTGAACGGGGAATCCGCGCACGACCTCGATCTGAGGCCTTTCGGGCTCGATCTTGTAAACGGTGTCGACGTCGCCTTGGAGGGTCAACACGTCGGGGCTGCTTGGAGTGTTCGACCACACCTGCGCTGTCTTCTTGATCGAACCTTTGAATTTGGTCGTATCAACCTTCAGCGTCACCGGTGCCGATCCTCCCGGAGGGATGGCTTCTTTCGGTTCGTCGACCGCGGTGCAGCCACAAGCGGGCTTGACGCGCTGGATGATCAGCGGTGTTCCACCTTTGTTGTGAAGTTGAAAGGTGTGGGTCACGACGGTACCGCGGACCACTGCGCCCCAGTCATAGACGGCCTCTTCGACCACAAGCTTGGGGGGCGCGAAATCTTTCGGAGGTATCGGCAGGGAGTACGTACCGCTCGGTGCTTTCTTGGTCGCGGCGGCCGTCTTGGCATCTGAACCCACCGGACGATTGTCGTCGGGCGCGGAGATAGCCACTGAAGTCGCAAACACGGCCAGAAGGGAGGCTGCGATCACAGCTGGAAAACGACTAGAGACGTACATCATTTACCTCAAGCAATTCAGCGATTGGGTGAGAATGTCAAATGCCCCGGCAGCCGAACGGAATCTGATCCGCGGGTGCGGTTGATTGGTCAAGCTACCAACAAAATCCTATCACATGGGAGACGGCTGATGGATCCCTTTTAACAGTCCTGGAAAAAGTCATTCGACGGAGAAATCAACCCCTTCACTCCTAGCTCGACCGTGCTGACACTCGAAAATCTCGGAGATCATGCGCGTTCGCCGCAGCTGATATCGACGCAGACGCCCAGGATTTCAGCTCCAAGCCAGGCGGCTCTTCATCCTTAGGTCCATCGCGAAGGGGCCTTTGGGCACGAGGTTTTCCCTCGCAATGTAAGTACCCCCTCGAGCGGAAATTCGGACAGACTTCTGAATGCTTCGCGGCGCGCGGTCCGAGGCCCGAGCTCGCCGGCTTGCCAGCCACAGCGCTTCGTGGCAGGATTGGCGGCGCCATGCTACCGGGAATCCCTCACGAGTATTTTACGGTGAATCTCCCCGGAATCGGCGGCGAGATTAAACGATTCGTCGAAGACTTCGAGGTGGAGGAGGTCCCGCTTTACGACCCTGAAGGCCGCGGCGAGCACTGCTACGTCGAGATCGAAAAACGAGACATTGCGACGTCTGAGGCGATCCGCCGCCTGGCAGGGGCGCTGCGCGTTCGCCAGGGCGCGGTGGGCTACGCGGGGTTGAAGGACCGCCGCGGCGTGACGCGGCAAACTCTATCCTTTCGCGGGGTCGCGCCGGAGACGGCCCTTGAGCTGGACCTGCGTGGTATCACGGTGCGCAGCGCGAAGCTCCACCGCAACAAGCTGAGGATTGGGCATCTTCGCGGCAACCGTTTCGCGATCAGAGTCCGTGACGTCGACCCAGATGCTAGCCAGCTCTTGCCACCGCTTCTCGATCGCATCCAGCGCCACGGCGTGCCGAACTTTTTCGGCCATCAGCGCTTCGGCACCCGCATGGACGCGCATTTCGTCGGTCGCCTTCTGATTCACAAGCGATCGCGTGAAGCACTGGATCTGCTTCTCGGCAGCCCGTCTTCCGTCGAACGTCATGATCTCGTGATCAAGGCTCGGGAGGCTTTTATGAATGGGGACGTGCAAGCAGCGTACGAAACGTTTCCAGGTCGATTCCGGGACGAACTGCGCATGCTCAAGCTGCTTGTCGAGCGGCCGGACGACTACAGTGGCGCCATCCGTCGGTTGTCTCCCGTGGCATTTAAGATGTATCTTTCCGCGTACCAGTCATACCTCTTCAACCTCGTGCTCGCGGAGCGACTGCGTCGTGTGGACGGGGATTTGGCGCGGCTCCTTCGCGGAGATCTCGCCTATCTGCATCGCAACGGAGCCGTGTTTCGTGTCGAGGACCCTGCGGACGAGCAGCAGCGTGCGGACGAATTCGAGATCAGCGCTAGTGGGCCGCTCTTCGGCCGCAAGATGCCGGCGCCAGGTCTTGACGCCGCCGCGATCGAGACGGCGATCCTCGAGCGTGAGGGAGTGGACATAGAGGAGCTCAGGGAGCTGGTGCCGAGCGATGTGCTGGAAGGGCAGCGTCGAGCGATCCGATTGGTGCCCCAGGAGCTATCGTGGCATCTTGACGGCGGTGATCTCGTGATCCGCTTCTTCTTGCCGAAGGGAGCTTACGCGACAACGGTTTTGCGGGAGATTACAAAGAACGAGTTCTTTCCGCCTGAACTCTACGCTTGTGGCGAGAGATCACGGCACGAATTGTGGCAAGGTCCCGTCGGCGCCGCAGGTACGACTGTAGACGTGGAGGGCGGACCAGCTCATGGCTGACAGCGCGTTCGAGGAGCGATTGGCCGCCGCTACCGCCACTCCCGGCGGCGGCGCGGCGGCGGCGCGGGTGGGGCGTTTCGCCAGCTCGCTCCTCCAGATGGTCGTTGGAATCACCCTGCCGAAGACTGGCGATGAGGCCCGTCGTCGGGAACTCGAAGCGTTGCTCGACGACGCCGTACAGATCAGCCGCCGTTTCGAGCAGCTCGAAGGCGAGGACATGCGGGCATTCGAAGGTTTTATGGCGGCGCTGCGGCTTCCACGGCGAAGCGACACCGAACGCGCCAAGCGTGAGGCTGCAAAGTCGGCTGCCGCGACGGAAGCCACACGTGTGCCCCTTGCGACGCTGGAGAATTGCCTCTCCCTGCTCAAACTAGCAGTGCGTTTGCGCGAACTCGACGCCGAGTCGCCTTTGCGTGCGCAGAGCGATCTCTGGGCTGCAGTAGAGTTTACCCGTGCGACTTACCGCGCAACGCGTCTGAATGTCGACGCAAACCTGCCGTTTCTCACGGCAGCGGAAGCCGAGCGTGCCGCTACTCGCTGCAGTGGCTACCTCGAGCAGCTCGAAAAGCTCTACAGCGGTCTGCTCCGCGAGTGCTGAGGTGCTCTATCGAGTCCTACTCCAGGAACCCTTCCAGCATGCGGCTGCGAACTGGGTGCTGTAGCTTCTTGAGAGCGCGGATCTCGATCTGGCGGATACGTTCCCGCGTCACCTTGAATTTTTTGCCGAGCTCCTCAAGCGTGTAGGTGCTGTCGCGCCCAATGCCGAAACGCATCTTGACGACTTCACGCTCTCGCAAGCTGAGCGACTGCAGCACGTCCTCCAACCGAGTTTTGAGCATGTCTCGGTTGAGATTGGCAGTCGGAGAGTCCGTGCTTGGATCTTCGATGAACTCTTCGAACGTGCAGTCGTCGTCGTCACCGAGAGGGCTGTTCATTGAGATCGGCGGCCGTGACAGTTTGAGCGCCTTGCGGATTTCCTCGCGCGGTAGGTTCAGCTCGTCGGCGAGGTCCATGATGTCGGGGGCTTCGCCTGTCGTCTGATCAAGTTCCCGCGTCGCGGTCATCAGCTTCGACATCGTCTCGGACATGTAGACCGGTAGACGAATCATGCGGGATTTTTCAGCAATCGCACGTGAGATCGCTTGTCGAATCCACCACGTGGCATAGGTGGAGAACTTATAACCCTTGCGGTACTCAAACTTTTCGGTCGCGCGCATGAGCCCGGTGTTGCCTTCTTGGATCAAATCCAAGAACGAGAGTCCGCGCTTGCGATACCTCTTGGCGACGCTGACGACGAGGCGCAGGTTTGCCGACGATAGATCGCTCTTGGCGCGCTCGTAGCGATGAAACTCCTCGTCAACACGCTGGGACCGCTCGACGAATTCCGGATAGGACTCGAAAAGCGCCTTGTTGACATGAGTCATCGCTGGTAGCTGAGAGAGCCCTTTTTGGGGCACGGAGGTCGGAAAGGATTGGCCGACATCCTTGGCCAATCGGACCATCATCGTTTTCCAGCGCGTTAGATACTTCGTCTTGATCTGATAGGCGTCGAGAAGTTTGACGACACGTTGAATGCGTCGACGTAGCCGTTTTTCGACAACCGCACGCTTGGGGGAACGGCTTGGGAGCTGGTGGAGCTCAGCGAAATCAGCGGTGTTACGTTCCAACTGGCGGCGGAGATCGTCTGCTGACTTCGCGAGCTTCTGAAAGAACTCGTGTCGCTCACCTTTGCGCGACAGGTTCACGTCCAATACCTTCTCGACGAAGATCTCTTTGTTGAGCACGAGCTCGAGAAGATCGAGGGCTTGCGTTTGACCGAGTCGCGTTGAGTAGATGAGAACACGGAGTGCGTTGCGCGACTCCTCGAGCTCCCTGGCGAGCGTGATCTCTTGCTCACGCGTCAGAAGCGGGATGCGTGCCATTTGCGAAAAGTACATCCGGATCGGATCGTCTAACTTCCGGATCGCCGCCGCTTCGTCGTCGCGATTGTCTTCCAGAGGTGAGTTCTCTTCGTCGGCGTCGTCAGTGACGCGGATTCCTTCTTCGCTGAGGGCGGCGAGAATCTGCCGGAATTCCGGAGAATCAGGCTCAACGTCCGGCGCTTGGTCCATGATCTGATCAACGCTGGCTTTCTTCTGCTCGGCGAACGCTTTGATCAGGCGCGGAAGAATCGATTCGATCTTCAACATTCACCTCCTGGTGGGGCGGGCGCTACGTCACGATCGAATGACCGTAGCTCGGGGAGGGTCGCGACCGTTCCACTGAACGCGACGGGAGAGACGAGTCACGGGGGACGAAGGAGCAAACCCTAGGCCAGATTCTGGAAAACACCCGTACAGCGGCGTATTTCCCTTGGTAGCAGGCGGTTACGGGTCATCCCGGTGGCAGCGCGACGAAGGGAATGTCCAAAAGTTGTCAGTTTAATGACACAATCCGGACGATTCTGTTAAAGCGATTTAACAGCCGGCGGCCACACGCTTCGGGTTGAGCGCGGGTCGCTTCTCGTTCGCTGCAGCGCACGGGGAGTCTGGCGGGTAGCTTGCCGTGGCTGCGGATCCGCCGGCTTCTCGGCGATTTCCGGGGGGCTCATTGCTCGGAAATCGTCGTCGGGCCGCGGTGGCGGCGCCCGGTCCACGTTTGCGGCCACGATTCGGGCCGCACTACCTCAGACGAGGTGGGCGAGTTCACACCTCTCATCGGCAGCCTGCGGCGGCGGCGGGGATGTCAGGGGACCACTTTGTAAACGGTCGATCGCTTCCAGCCATTGGGCGTGAGCGCCCACAGAACGACGTACGTCCCTCGGCTGACCCTTAGCGACAGATCAAGTCCTCCGGCGTCCTGAATCTCCGGCGAAGGCATGCCGCCCACAACGATCCGTGCCTTTTCGTAGAGCTCGGGGCGCTCGGGTGAGAGATGCAGCGACTCGGCGTCAGCCCCGGCCGCGACGACGAAATAAGTCACGCCGGTTGGCAGGTGTGCCCATGCCGCCACGTCGAAATCCGATCCGATGCGTAGTTCGTTCCAATCGCTAAGTTCTCGAGGCTCGAGCCAAGGCTTCGACCGCGGCATGCGCCATGCTGCCACAGCCTTGAGGGAGCGCGTCGCACGGTCAATCAACGTCACCGAAAACCTCGGTGCTGGCCCGTCGGGACTCGTGAGTTGACGACCGAGTTGGCGCTCCAGCTCCGGTACCGAAAGTCTCACCTCGACCGTGACGCGGCCGTCGCCATCGCTGCGCGGTAAGACCACAGAGCCAACGAGCACGTTCTCCATGTACGCGTTGATCTCGGCACTACGCTGGTAGTTTGTGGTCGCTGTCAGCTCGAGATACCGGCTTCCCGCCGGTTCGCCATCGTTCGGGCCGCGAACGACGAGCTCTGTGCGCTGTACGACCTCTAGGGTCTCAGCGGCTGCGGCCTCCTCGAGCATGGCCTCGTAGATCGGGGGGAGCTGCCCCCAACCCGTGGCCGGCTTTGCTACCGCGCGTCCGCTCCAGAGCCCAGCGCCGACCACCAGCAGCAGGGTCGTGAACACCGTCAGTGCCACTGCCATGGCAGCCCCGGCGGGGCGAGGGAATCGGCGGCATGCCAGGCGCTGTCTTGACGCGCTGGTTGTCGCGACCCGCCACGCGGCGGAGGTCTGTGGTCGCATCGGCCCATTAGGTGTCGCGATTGGCCCCATCGCCACACATCCCTTCTCGTCATTCCACGGCTGCAGACTGGGCGCGACCCGAAATCGGGCGATCCGACGTCGGGAGGCCCCGCTCGACGGGTTCATCGTACGGCTGACTTTTGGGTCGTGCAAACTCATTCTCTGTTCATGAGAGGGGGCTGCTGCCTCCCCGGGGCTCGGTCGTCAGGCCATGCTTACGCATGAGCCGATAAAACGTCTCCCGGGAAATGCCGCAGCGCTGAGCCGCCTTCGAGACGCTCTGATTCTGCCCGAGACAAGCCAGAAGGTAGTCGCGCTCGAAGCGATCGCGCGCCTCCCGCAGCTTCGGAAGGTCGACTTGCTGACCTGCGGCGAGTCCGAGGTCCTGCGCGCGGACCGGCTCACCGTCGCGCATGACAGCGGCCTTCTCGACAGTCGTCTTCAGCTCCCGCACGTTGCCAGGCCACGAGTAGCCCATCAGTTGCTGGATGGCTCCACGCGTGAACTTGATGCTGTTGTCGCCGCGTGCTTCATTGCAGAAGTGCTCGACCAGCAGCGGAATGTCCTCCGCGCGATCGCGTAGCGGCGGAACGGGAATCAAGACACCGTTGAGCCGGAAGTAGAGATCCTTCCTGAAGGCGCCGGAGTTGACGGCCTGGTCGAGTTCGCTATCCGACGCCGAGATGATCCGTACGTTGACCTGGGTTACCTCCTTAGCGCCGACGCGTCGGAATTCGCCTTCCTGCAGGACGCGGAGGAGTTTGTTTTGTAGCTGCGGGCTCATGTCGCCGACGGAGTCGAGAAACAGTGATCCGTTGTGTGCTTCGTCGAATAGGCCGCGTCGATTGGAGAGCGCGCCAGTGAAAGCTCCGCGGACGTGACCGAAGAGCTCCGTCTCCAACAAGTCGTCAGAGAGCGCGGCGCAATTGACGGAGACGAACCGACCGCTTTTTCGATGGCTGTTGTAGTGAATCGCTCGTGCGATCAATTCTTTTCCTGTGCCGCTCTCTCCTTCGATTAACACTGACAGATCGGTTGGCGAGATGCGCTCAAGCAGGTGGTAGAGCAGCTGCATCGGTCGCGAGCGTCCGACGATCGTATCGAAGCGATAGCGCTCTTCGAGTTTCAGCTGTTGGTCCCTCAAGTTCTCTTCGGCGATCGCTAGTTGGGTGGATTGGCGGTGAACCTTTTGCTGCAGTTTCAGATTCAATCGGTCCAGTTCTGCGTTCGCCGCTCGCAGAGCTGCCGTCTGGCGCTTGTTCTCCCCGAAGAGAAGCGCTGTTTGGATGGCGACAGCGGCTTGATCTGCGAACGCCTGCAGGAGACGAGCGTCGGACTCCAGAAACGCGTCTTTCCTGCTGGTGTTGTCGAGGTGGATGACGCCGATGACTTTCTTGCGAAAGCGGAGCGGCAGACAGATCAGCGAGCGAATGTGCAGATTGCGAATGCTCTCTGAGCTCTTGAGTCCTTCGTCGACGATTGCGTCACGGACGACCAATGGAGCACCGCTCTCAAGCACTTGAGAAGCGACCGATCGACTGACGAGTGCGCGTGGGTTGTCGATTTCGCGTCCCCGGACCGAGCGAGCCACAACGTAGTCTGTCGCGGCCGTGCCATGGTGCCAGAGAATAAAGCCGCGTTCAGCGTCGACGAGTTCGAGAACCGCATCCAATATCTGTTCCAGCAGTTTCTCGAGGTCGCTCTCGTCACCAAGCAGTCCGGCAACCTCGTGAAGCTTGAGGATCTCACGGTGGATTTCCAGAAAATCCGCCGCGCCTTGAGAAGTCCCTTCGCTCTCGGAATCTATACTCTGCTCAGCTGCAGGGTCATCGTGCGTCTCCAGTGAGTCGAGGCGCTCCCAAACCGCGTGGCGATGGCGCTCCTGGCGGAAGCTGCGAGCACCGCTCGGCGGCAGTCCGGTGGCGATGTCGTCGAGGACGCTCGCTGCCTTCTCATACTGCAGGCGTGCACGGGCGATGTGTCCGTTGACAGCTTCGAGGTCGCCGAAGAAGAAATGAAAGCGCCACACGAGATCGGGCAGATTCGACTCGCGTGCTTCCAAAAGTCCGCGGGTCAAAAGTTTCTCTGCCTCCACGGGGTCGCGCCGCCCGCTGCGCCGAAGCTCGATGCGTCCTCGGAGCAGAAAGTAACGGGGCACAAGATCACGAATGCCGAGCCGCTCCAAGATCTCGTACGCTTCCGACGCGAGCCGCTCCGCTTTTTTTGTGTGGCCACAATCGAACTGTAGATGCGCTTGAGCCAACAAAACCGTCGCAAGCTCTCGCTGATTGGCGGCGCTGCGAAAAAGTGTCTCTGCTTCTGAGAGCTCACGCTCCGCGCGGAATTCGTCGCCCAGATACGATGAGATGCGTGCCAACTGCATGAGGCATGATGCCACGAGCACCGGCTGTTGCAGCCGTCTTGCTTTTTCCAACACCTTGAGAGTGATTCGCCGCGCGCTCTCATGTCGACCGATTTCGAGGAGAACGCGCGCGAACACGTCGCGGGCGAATAGCGCCCCGACTTCATTTTTCAGAGATTGAAACTCTCGATAGGTGCGATAGCAGTACTTGAGCGCGGCAGTGAGCTTGGACTGCGCGAGATGAATTTGCGCCAGTTGCAGCTGCGAGTTGGCGAGTCCAAGCCTTTCATTTGCTTGCTGGCGCATACGGAAACTGCGCTCGGCATAGTTTAGGGCTTTCGACAACTCACCTTTTGACTGATAGAGATGTCCAAGTCTGTAGTACGAGAACGCAATGTCAGTGACGACCCCGTTTTTCTTCCGTTTTTGGAGCGCGCGATAAGCGTAGTCGATGCCTTCGTTGTACTTGCCCTCGAGTTCGAGTATCGAGGCCAGATTGCTCATGCCGCGCGCCATGCCCAGCTGGTCGTTGACACGGCTGTAGAGGCTGATTGCTTCGGTGTAGCAGCCTCGCGCTTGTGTCAGGTCATCCGTCAATCGATGGACGTTGCCAAGGTTTATGTAACTGTCGGCGAGTCCCTTCGTGTCCCCGGTTTCGTGGCTCAGTTGTAGGGCTTGAAAGTAGCAATCAAGCGCCTGACGTCGATTCCCTTTGCCGTAGTACGCGGTTCCCAACGTCGTGTGCGACGAGGCAAGATCTAGTTTGCTGTGGCACTCCGCCGCGATTGCGATGCGCTCTTCGAGCAGAGCGATTGCAGCGTCGAACTCGCCGACGTCTTTGGCGTGCGCACCAAGCACACCGAGAACTTCCATCCGTAGCCATGGCAGATGCGAGGCGCTGGCAACGGCCGCAGCCGAGGAGCGCAACGCCTTGGCGCGCTCACGCTCTGCTCCTGAATGCGCGACTCCGGCCAAAAGGAGCAGAGCACGGCACCGCTCGACAGTATTGCGGTGCGTCTGGGTCGCATCATCGCTTAGACGTAAGCACTGTTCGAGCACGTCGACTGCTCGCCCGGTCTCCTCCCTCTTCAGGAGATGACGTGCCATCAAAAGGAGGGTCTTCATCTTTTCGTCGCGGATCCGAAACTTGGTCTGTGTCGACGACTCGCCGTCAGGTCCGCGCAGAATGAGTAGTGCTCGCTCGAGAAAAAAGAGGCCGTTGGTGTGATCAGATCCCTCTAGATAGAGCTCGCCGATCCTGCGATAGACGGACGCCAAGCCTTCGGGGTTTGTCGAAGCGTCGAAAAGCGACGAGAGCACCGTCAATTTTTCGAGGGACTTGGTGCCGTTACCGTGCGCCGAGTAGAGGGTTGCCAGGAGCTCATTGAGCACCGTACGCGCGTGGGAGGTGTGCCCGGCGGGAAAGGACTGATCGCTTCTGTCGTGGTCGTCGCCATCGGCGAGGCTCATCCCCGATGTGGCATCTACCTGGCCGACAACGACGCTGAGTTCCCCGAGCGCCGCTTCGGCGAGATCGATCGCAGCGTTCGTTGCGTGAACCTTGGCCAGCCTTTCCACGCCGCGGAGCGACTGATCGTAAAAGAGAACTGGACACGCTCCGAGCCGGGCATGGTAGATGGCGTCCTCCGAGATCCGACAGCGACAGCTCGCACTGAGGGTGCGCGCCGCCTTGGCGAGACTCCGGTGTAACTCGGTGCGACGTTCGAACGGAATCCGTCGATACTCCTGGTAGCGGTACTCTCTGGATGTGAGGTGGAGTTCCTTTCCCTCGATTCCGTCCCAAACCCGGACGAAGCCTGTTTCAACGAGCGCTGCGACGGCATGTTCGTCCAGGCTGACGTCTGGTGCTCCGCGCTCGGCGTTGGCGACAGAGGTGTCGCTCGCTGCGCCTTGCCCGTCGGACTTCGTCGATCCGCCCTGCTGTGCCATGGACAACATGGCGAAAGGGGCCGCGCCACGTGCGACCAGCAGGAGCTCCAGGAGCGCGGCTGCAGCCGGGGGCAGGTCGGTCGCACGGGCTTGAAGAGACGCGCTCGACGTAGGCGGTAGGCTCAGCACGTGGCGATGCAGCGCTGCAGGGTCGTCTGCCTCCCGGCCGCGGTCTGCTGAGGACGAGCACTCCGAAGCGGAGGCTTCGAGTCGGCGGAGCGCGGCGTCAAGCCTGCGCGGCGCTCCCATCGTCACTTCATGGATCCGCCGGAGCGATTCGGCCGGCAATCGGATTTGCGGCGATCGAGTTCGGAGCCACTCGTCGGTTTGCTCAAGCGTAAGGTCCTCGAGTGCCAGGAGGCGTGCGCGGGGCTCGTCCGCGAGCTTCCGGACTCGCTGCGCGGCGGTGGCAATCCGCGGGTCTCCATCTCGCTCCGAGTCCTCGTCGGCAAAGGTTGCGACGATCATGAGCCGTGCTGGAGGACGCTGGAGCTGACCTGACAGCCCCGCTTCCGGCGCCACAGCCGGTTTGAGGTTGCGTAGAATCGACGTCAGGAGATCCAGCGACTCGGCCCCGGCTGACTCGAGATCGCGGATGCAAAAGATGACTGGTCTGTCGGCGCTGACAGCGAGGAAAAAGTCCGTGAGTAGAGCGAGGAAGCGGACGGAATCAGTCTCTTGTGGGAGCTGAGGGAGGGGAGCCGGTGCCGTCGCCACCGGGGTGATGCGAGCGACCGCCTCGGCGAAGTGCGCGAAACGGGGGGCGTTGAGCTCCACATCGAACTGTAACTGCCTTGCCAGCTCCGCAAACGGTTGGTAGGCGAAGCGACGCGGCAAATGGCACCAAGCGCGGAAGACCGTGACGCCTTCGCCACGAGCGAGCGTTTCGACGGCATCCATGAATTCGTCCGCGAATTGATCGTGTCCGCCTTCGACGAGAATCAGTCCACTCTCGTGTTCGTCACGTCGCAGCTGCTCGATTTCGACACGCACCTTGCCGAGCTGGGACTCCCAGCCAACCGCCGGCGCACGCCGGCTGGCAGCCGCAGCCGGTGGTGTCCAAGGTGAGTCGCTCTGCGCTGTCAGGCGACGAGCGACCGCCAGCGCGTTCTTCGGTCTGAGCAGAGGGTCTGGCGCCAGGAGATCAGAAACCACCTCCGTAAGCACACCCGGAGCCTCTGGGCAGAGTTCGTCGAGCGATAGCACATCGCCGCTCATCGCTGCTTTCAACCATTCTTCCTCATTCGGCCCGGAGTACGGGTAGCGTCCGCTGACGGCGAATGCGATCGACACGCCGAGGGAGTAGAGGTCGCTCCGGGGATCGGGGTTTCGCCGGAGCAGGACTTCGGGTGCGATGAATGGAACTGTACCGGGTACCCGATCTCCGAGCGGCGTCGTCGTTTCGCTCGACAGTCCAAAGTCGATGATTTTGGGCTGAAACTTCGGGCTTTCGCCGGCAAGGATGAGGTTGTCCGGCTTGATGTCGTAGTGGATCAATCCGGCTTGGTGGATGGCGTGGAGCGCATGGGAGAGGTCGGCGACGCTGCGAAGAAAGACCTCCCAGGCTGCGTCGTCGAGATGGCTCGGATGCTCGCCGTTGTGCTCGGCGGAGTTGCCCAAGCGTAGGAATGCGTTCCTCAGGTTGAGGCCGTCGTAAAACTGCGTGATCAAGTAGGCGCAGGCTTCGGTGCGCGGCTCGGCGCTCCCTTCCTGCGGTGCGAACAGGGGGCCCGTATCGCGCGCGTCGTCCGAGTCAAGGCGACCGAAGTCGTAGACGTGCGCAACGCCGGGGTGCTGAACGCGCCGTAGGGTTTCATACTCCTTGCGAGCGCGTTCATAGCTTGCTGAGTCGGTGCAGCGAAAGATCTTCGCGGCGCAGCGCTCGCCGAGCAGACGATCCTCGGCGGCGTAGACGCAGCTTTCGCGGTGCCGCGATAGTTCGCGTTTCAGCTGATATCTGCCTCGAAGAGCGGAGAGCCGAGACATCGATCGAACCTCGGGAAACCTCGAGAGCGACAGGGGGTCACCACTTCGGTTCTGATTTCCGTCGCCGCGGTCGTCGGGCCACGCGTGTCGCTGGGCTTGCTGAAGCTGCTAGGGGGATGTTTTCCCCCTCAAGCGGCGTGAAGTCGGGCTGGGCCGAATGCGGGTGAACACCACCATCCCCCGTCTGAGCATACGGGGTGGCGTGCTCGGTTCCCAATGAGTTGTGTCAAGAATGTGACACTGGCTGGAAGCCAGGTCCGCGCCGCTCGCGCCTCAAGGTCACAGGCGGCCCAGCTGATAGCGGCTGATCTTGTTGTACAGGCTTGTCTTGGGGACGCTGAGTTTCTTTGCGACGAGGCTCTTGTTGCCGCGACACTCGATGAGAGCGTTTCGGATGAGGAACTCCTCAACTCTCTCGACGGCTTCCTTGAGTGTCATATTTGCAAGATCGCGCTCGAGGTTTTGCATCTCCGGACGACGGTCATCGCCGCGCAGGACATTCTCGGAGAGGTCTGCGACGCGGATGTCACCGTCCGCCAAAGCGTAGAGGCGTTTCACCTCGTTCTGTAGTTCGCGAATGTTCCCCGGCCAGTCGTACTCGGTCAAATAGGTCATCGCGGCGGGCTCGATCTTTTTCTCGACGTCGTTGTCGGCAGCGAGGCCCTTGAGAAAGAAGTGAACGATCTCCTCCACGTCGTCCTTGCGTTCACGTAAGGGAGGCAGCTTCAAATTGATCACGTTGAGCCGGTAGTAGAGGTCTTCTCGAAATGCGCCGGCTCGGACTTCCTCCTGGAGGTCTTTGTTGGTCGCCGAAATGATACGAACGTCGACCGGAATGAGTTCTTTACCTCCGACTCGGCGCACCACTTTTTCCTGCAGCACGCGCAACAGCTTCTTCTGCATGGTCGGGCTCATGTCACCGACCTCGTCGAGGAATAGCGTGCCTCCGGCGGCGAGCTCGAAGAGACCCTTTCGATCCTTCGTCGCGCCAGTGAACGCACCCTTCATGTAGCCGAACAGCTCGCTCTCCAAGAGTGTCTCGGTGAGCGCTCCGCAGTTCTCCGACACGAAAGGGCGATCGTTGCGACCACTATTGGTGTGGATCGCGTTCGCGACCAGTTCTTTTCCGGTTCCGCTCTCCCCGTTGATCAGAACTGGGGCATTGGAGCTCGAGACCCGATCGAGCACCTGAAAGATTTCCATCATGCGAGGGCTGTTGCCGACGATCATGGAGTAGTCGCCCCTGAGGTCGCTTCGCTGCGCGTTTTTCTGGCGCCGTTTTCCGTGTGCCGAGGACGAGGAGGCGAGCGCAAGTGTCTGGACCTGACTCGGTGGCGTTTCGCGCAGGAGAGAGACATCGTTCCACAGCGACCGATTCTCCTTTCGGAGCTCGTGCGTCCATACGAACGATTCCAGAACGTGAGCGTAGAACCTCGCCGTGAGGATGTTCGAGCGCGACAGTGACATCGGGCGGAAGCGATTCTCCAGAAATAGCACGCAGCAGACGGCGCTGCGGATCTTGAGTGGTAGCAAGATGGACTGATGCGACTCATCTCCGGGAAGCGTCGTGCCGTTAGAATGCTCGATCGGTGCCCGTGCCGGGATGCCCGATTCGGCGACACTTCGCACCGCATCCATCGGCGCTTTTCTTTCAGGGTGCTGCACTTCTTCGCCGTCGAGGTCCGCGGTGATCCAAGGTACGGTTTTGAGCTGCGATTCCTGGCCGGTGGTGTCGCGTTCGATGCGAAACGCAAAGCCACGTTCCGCCGCGAAGAGCGTTATAAGGCGTCCTAGAATGTCGATCGCCGCTTTGTTGAGCCGAGAGTCCTCGTCCTCGCAGCTCTCGACCGGGTGACGCTCTGCGTCGCTCAAGAGCTCCATGGCGTCGACGGCGCAGTTCACGAACGTGTCGGCGGATTTGTCTTCGGTCTCACCACTCCAGCACTCGGCCAGTTCGGCGTCTGACTCGATCAGGGCCGTGGTCTGTTCCACCTTTTGGTGATCCAAGTCTAGTCTCCGAATCCGAAACTTGCGGCTCTCCCCAATGCTCACACAAAAGTGGTGGCGGGAAATTGCGCGCGAGGCGCACTGCTCGCCACTCTTTTTGTCGGCGTTGAGTCGTGTTCCTGGTATCGACGGTCAGTGGATTGAGTTCTGACGTTCAACAGAGCAGCGACTCTTAGCGTATTGAATCGTTCGGAATCGCTTCAGAGTGACCACTCCCTGTACCTTGTTTCGGCCCGCGGGCGGCTATAGATTAAAGAGTTGGATTACCACCGCATGACCGCCAGCGTATCCGGTCGTCGGTGAACCGATTCCAACCGAGTCGGTTTTGTCTTATCAGCCCGTTGAAAAAGTCATTCGGCCGAGAAAACTGGCCTCTTCACGCCCAGCTCGACCGCGTCAATACTCGAAAATCCCGAAGATTGCCTGCGTTTGCCGCGGCCGACCTAGACGCGAAGAGACCAGTTTTCGGCTCGAAGCACTTTTTCAACGGGCTGTTATCGGGATCGACAGCTGCGGCGCGATGGTCACGGCTGAGTACGTGATCACGGAATGACCTTCGTGACGACGACCAGGTGAGCGGGTGAGGTCCCCGCCACTTTGCCGACAACTTTCGCCTCGCGTAGACCGAGTGCGAGGACCGCTAAAGTCTTGGACCGCTAACGTCGAAAAGATTGGTGGAGGCCCGAGCGATCTTTGACGTGACCTCGCCGCTTGGCCGTCGACCCTCATCGCTTCGGGCGCGGCATCGCTAGAATCCATGACGCTGAAAAGAGCACACCTATGACCGAACGAACGCTGATTATCTTGAAACCGGATGCCGTTGACCGCCACCTCGTCGGCACTATCCTCTCCAGGTTCGAATCCAAGGGCCTGCAGATCGCAGCCATGAAGCTCGGCATGATCTCCCCTGAACAGGCAGCCGAGCACTACGCGGCACATCGTGAACGGCACTTCTACAAGGACCTGGTTGCGTTCATGACTGGCAGTCCGGTCGTTTTGTTGGTTCTGAGTGGAGAGAACGCCATCGCGATTGCTCGCCGGTTGATGGGGAAAACCAACTGCGCCGAGGCTGATCCCGGGACCATCCGCGGAGATTTTGGCATCTCCGGGCAATTCAACCTGGTACATGGATCTGATGCGCCGGAGGCTGCCGAGCGCGAGATCAACATCTTCTTCGACCCGTCCGAGGTCCTCGAGTTTCCGCACTCCGACGGACGTTGGTCACGCACGCCGTAGACCTCAGTCCGCCAGTGGCGCACGGCGAGGGCGCTGCGGGCCGTGACATGGGGTTTGTACTTCAGCCTTGCGGCGCGAGGGTTACCACGCAGAATCTTCGTCATGGCCCTGCGCGCAGACGAAACCGAAACCTTGGTCCGAGAGTGCCGCCCGTTTCTGATCGGCGCCCGGGTCGACCATGTTCACCAAAGCGGCGACGATGAGGTCATTCTCTCTTTCTACGGACGGGATACGGGCAAGCGCTTTCTCCTCTTCTCGGTACACCCTGACCTGACGCGTTTTCATCTGATCGCGGTGCGACCGCGTGCCTCCTCCGAGCCGTCAACCTTCTGTCTCGCGCTGCGGCGACAACTCAAAGGGGGACATGTCCTTGGCGTTGCGGCGGCGGAGGGCGGTCGCGCTATGAGGCTCGCTGTCTCGCCTCCCGGAGAAGGGAGGGCTGAGGTCGTCTTGGAGCTGCGGTCGATCGGGCGCAAGCCGCAGCTTTCTTGTCTGTCGGCGACCGGCGAGGTCCTGCATGCGCTCACCTCGAGTGCGACGCCAAGCCCGGCCGTCGAGCTGACGTCGAAAGACATGATGTCTGGTTCCGCGAGTCCAAGCGCGGCGGGGCCGCACTCCGAGGCGGACGGCGGGGCTGCTAGTGCCGAGCCGACGCGCCCGGACGTGAACGTGACCGCGTCGGTGCCGACGCCGGATGCGGGCTTGCCGCCACACCACGCTGCGGTGATGAGGCGATTCGAGCGTGTCGCCGCGCCTGTTCTTCTCGCTGCTGAGCGACTTGTGATCAGTCGGCGCCTGAAGAAGGAGCGCAAGCGCCGCGAGCGCCTGTTGACGAAGGTGCGCACCGATCGCGATCGCGCTCAGGCTGGCGAGGAAGCCCGGCGTTTTGGTGAGCTGCTCAAGCCGTTTGTCGGCAAGATCAAGCGCGGCGTAGACTTCGTTGACTTGCCCGACTACTCGGTCGATGGCGTGGCGACGGTGCGCGTTCCGCTTGACCCAACGCTGACGCCGCAGCAGAACCTTGAGCGCTATTTCAAGCGCTACCGAAAGTCGAAGCGTGGGCTACCGATCATCCTCGAGAGGCTCGGCAAACTGGAAGCAGAGCAGGCCGAGCTCCGGGGCCTGGCTGCGGAGCTTGAGGACGCTGCGAGCACGGCGGCGCTGGATTCACTGAGATCGCGTCTGGAATCTCTTTGTAGACCGCCGCGCCACCGCGGTACCGGGAAAAGCCAGGAGGCTGCGGTTGCTGGTCCGAAACGATTCGTCTCAGCGGACCAACTTGAGATCCTGGTCGGACGCAACCAGAGATCGAACGACGAACTCTCAACGCGCATCGCTCGCGGCAACGACATGTTTCTGCATGTGAGCGGCCGCCCGGGAGCGCATGTGATCGTGAGGCTGCAAAAGGGGCAGGTGATGCCGCAGGAGACGCTACTCGATGCGGCAACTTTGGCGGTCTACTTTAGCTCCACCTCGCGAGCGAGGTCGCAGCTGCAAGACGGAGCAGGGTTCGACGTCGATTACACCGCAGCTAAGTATGTCCGTAAACCGAAGGGGGCGGCTCCGGGACTCGTGCTGCTGGCTCAGCACAAAACGATCCGTCTACGCTTCGAGATGGTGCGCTTGCAGCGGCTCACAGATGCACCCGTCGCTCGGTAGTTCGACGCTGAATGGGCGCCTCCGCCGCATTGACCCCAGCCCCGGCTCGTGCTAACGTTAAGGTGTAGATTACCGTCTTTCTACATCGGGAGCGATTCCCGTCGCTCCGCCCGATCGCCGGCCACCTGCGCAGCCTCAGCGTTCTGGCCGTAGACCCCCGCTGGCACTTCAGCCGAAGGTTGCAGATGAAGCAAGTCATAGCCGTACCGTCTCGTTGTTTTGTCGTCTTGACCGTTTCTGCGCTGGGCATCTTGGGATGTAAGTCGAAGCCGGACCGTCCCGAAGGTCCGATGGAGACGGCCCGGTATATTCGTGAAATGCGTGAGAAAGCGGCGGACGCCTATGATCGGTTCCAACAAGCTGGGACCCCCTCCGATCCCAACGGCGATTGGCGAGCGCTCAGCGAAGAAGAACGTGACAATCGGGCGCGACGGGCAGGACTCGCCGCTTTGGAGGAGTATGCGTCGTACGAAGAGGAGACGACCAAGGTAGCGCGTCCAGATTCTTGCCCTGTTTGTTATCTGCGCTACGCGCTAGCGCTCAGACGTCTGGGCAATTTCCACCGAGTGGACTTCCTCTTGGGTCCCCCGTCCGAGAAGGAGGAGCACCGCCGAGCGTTCCGCGAGTATTACACGCGGTCGAACCGCTTTTTCCTGATCTATTTCAATCACAGTCCACAAGGCAGCGATCAGTTCGAGCACTACGCTTCTGTTGCGGATAACTACGCGAACTTGGAAGATTACCGGAGCGCGCTTCAGTATCTCGATCTGACCGAGCAGGCTGCCGCCGCGCGGATTTCCGAAACTGGTCGCGCGAACCTTGCCAAAGTTCGGCGTGAATGGCAGCGCAAGATCATCCAGCAGGACGAGGATCTTCTTGAAGAAGAGTTGCGCCGCGAGCGATCTAGCGGTCAACCTGGAAACTGAGAGGGGCGCGTCCGCCTCTGAGACTCTCTCACAGCGCAGAGATACGACGCTGCGCTCGACTCGAACGCCGCACGCACGCCTCGCAACAGGTTCGCATGCGCGCGGGCGTTCGGGCTGCAGTTATCGGACTGTGTGGAGACCCCTCCGGGTCGATGCATGGGAGCTCGAGTCGCCAGCCGCGCGTTCCACATCGTTGAGATGATGCGCCTACAGCAGCACTTGCGGCCAGTTTGACGCTGCCGAAAACCCGATGCTATGCTTCAGCGACTCTTCGCTGGGCAGTTCTCCCTGTTGCAGCTCGCGAGGAGTACCCAACCACGACCAACTCAAAGAGTGTTTTTCCGCGAAGACTGAAAAGGCTTCTTATGACGAATTCCATTGACATAAAAAAAGTCATCCGGGGAAGCACGTGCGAGGTCAGCCTCGACTCCCTCACAAAAAAGGGGGTCAAGCAGGTCAAAGTTGTCAATCAACAGACAATCACGCGACTGATCGCTCAGACTGTCGACGAAGTGCTCGCGCAGCGTGCTGAAGAGATCACGAGCAAGGAGCGTAAGCGCATCATCGAAGAGGCCCAGGCGCGGGTCGATCAGATCGCGCAGCAGGCTCAGACAGCGGGGCAACAGAAAATCCAACAACTCATGCAGGTCAACGAGAAGCTCTCGGGGGAGGCCGACGGCCTTCGTCAGCGCCTGCAATCGATGATCGAAACACAGGCGGAGCGCGACCAGGCGCTTCAGAAGCTCAAGGGGCTCGAAGCTCAGGCCGGCGCCTCGCAAAGTGAAAAAGAGCAACTCTCGACGCAGAATGCAGCACTTGAGGCTGAGAACGGACGACTGAAAGCCGAGCTTGCGCAGCTGCGCTCGACCGCCGCCGGCGAAACGAACGCTCGTGAGCGTGCCGTCGAGCTCGAGGCCGAAAACGGACGGCTACAGGCGGAACTGACCAACTTGCGCGCTGAGGCACAGGCCGCTGCGGTGCCGCAGCCGCCGCAACAAGATGCGGCCGTGGCTCAGCTTCTCGCTGCGCTCGGTTCGCAGATGCAGAAGGCGAGTGGGCAACGCGCTGCCGACGGCGACATCCTGAAGGCGCTCAATTCTCTTTCTGAGAAAATTGAGAATCTTCCGGCTGGCGGCGGCGGTGGTGGTGGCCGCGGCCCTGCGCCCGTCGAAATGGACGAGGTTAGTTTGGATTTTCTGCTCAATCAGAGTTCGAAGCTGGAGACCAATCTCAGCTCAGTGAATGTGAAACAAAAGACCGCGGGAGACGTTAAAGGTGCTCTCGACAAGTTGAAAGAGCTTCAAAAAGGAGGAGAGTGATGGTGGAAAGCAGTGAAGGGAGCGCCATGGACGTCGGAACCGGCGCCACAGCCGCCGCAGCTGCACCGGCTGCAGGAGCGAGTAAGTTCGCACCGGGTCGAGGGCTTGACGTCGGTACGGCGAATCTCGTCAGTAGCATCCAGGACAACAGCGGCAACGTCACGATCAAGATTCAACGCAATGCGTTCATCGAGGTCAATGCCGATGATTACACCCGGAACATGCTGACGAAGCTCAACGTGCAGTACGTCGTGATCGACGGACGCATGATCGTTGTCGGCGATCCAGCTTTCGAGCTGGCGAACATCCTCAATAAGGAAACTCGCCGTCCTATGAAGGATGGTGTGATCAGCCCCAACGAAAACGACGCCATGCCCATCGAAAAGATTCTCCTTGCGAATCTTCTCGGTGAACCGAACTACCCGAAGGAAAACGTCTACTACTCCGTGCCTGCCGATCCGATCGACGCGGAGTTCAACGTTGTCTATCACAAGGGTGTCTTCGGTAGCATGCTGAAGAAACTCGGCTACGGCCCGAAGCCTCTTCTCGAAGGGCACGCTGTGGTCTTCTCCGAGCTCGCCGAAGATGACTTCACGGGCATCGGGATTTCTTGCGGTGGCGGTATGTTCAACATCTGCGTCGCCTACAAGTCGATTCCCGCCCTGGCGTTTTCGACCAGCCGCGGCGGCGACTGGATCGACCGCAACGTGTCGACGGTTCTCGGCATCAAGGCAAGCCGAGCGACGGCGATCAAAGAGCGCGGAGTCAATCTCTTGAGTCCGCGGAACCGCGAGGAAGAAGCGGTGGAGATCTACTATCGCAACCTGATCTCCTACGCGCTTGAAGCGATCAAGGCGCGTTTCGAGTCGGCGGAAGGGATGCCATCCTTCCCCGAACCGATCGAAATCGTGTGTGCCGGTGGTACGTCGATGATCGGTGGCTTCATTGATATCTTCCAAGATGAGTTTGAATCGATCAATTTCCCGATCGAGGTGAAGAATATTCGGCGCGCGGAAGATCCTCTCTTCAGCGTCGCCAAAGGCTGCTTGGTCGCCGCGCTGTCGGACGTGTAGCAGCTGAGTTCACTCAACTCGTCAAAGGTCTTTTGAACGAGCCTGCCCCGGCCTCCTGGGCAGGCTCGTTTTTTTTGTGAAGACTGGCGTGGGCGCGTGCGGCACGCAGAGACAAAGACAGCCCACGCCCACGCCCACGCCCACGCCCACGCCCACGCCCACGCCCACGCCCACGCCCACGCCCACGCCCACGCCCACGCCCACGCCCACGCCCACGCCCACGCCCACGCCCACGCCCACGCCCACGCCCACGCAAACGCAAACGCAAACGCAAACGCAAACGCAAACGCAAACGCAAACGCCCACGCAAACGCCCACGCAAACGCCCACGCAAACGCAAACGCAAACGCAAACGCAAACGCAAACGCAAACGCAAACGCAAACGCAAACGCAAACGCAAACGTGGGCTCCGCCTCGCCTTGCGGCCAAGCTCCGAGCTACGACGAAGCGCTCTCGCCGTGGTCGCCCTCACGCTCGCCGCGATCGGGCTCCTCCGGTTCCATCTCCGCGAGCAGGCGCAGCCCTCGACGTCGCTTGAGGACCGACCGCGCGATCGCGACGAGCGCGAGCAGCGTCACGACGAGCCAAATGTTTGTGGCGCCGATGACGGCCCAGAAGAGCGAGGAGCGCATGGACATCCATGTGCGGAATCCTGCTTCGAACTCGTGGATGCTGATGCCGACTGTGCGTTCAAAGGCCGCTTCGAATGGTTGATCGCGGAGGGCATCGAGCAGCTGCGGGATGGTGGCTTCGCCGTGCTTCTCGACGAGGCAGAGGATGACGAAGTAGCTTTGAAGATACGCCGTCTGCGTCAGGGCGTGGGACCTTGGGAACCGTTCTTCAAGATCTGCAAGTTTCCGCACGCCGCCCATGCGCGCTAGAAGAGTGAGGTAGCTTTCGTCCGCTGGAGTGGGTATGTGTCCTGAGGCCCACATGGCGAGGCCTTCGTCGAGCCAGCGTGCGATCGGTCCGGGGCGGCCGCTATGCACCACGAGGTGGGCGATTTCGTGACGCAGAGTTTCACGGAAACTCGCCGAGAGATCGTCGCGCATGAGTAGCACGTTTTCGTGAGGGAGCGCGACTCCGAGCACGGAGTCGGCGATCTCAGCGTTGGGTCTCAGTTGGGCTAGAAGGCGTCGGAACTCCGTCCTGTTCGGAGTCAGGACCGTCGTGATCTGTCGTTGGAGCCGCTGCCCAAGGCGCGTCTCCACGCTGCGGACAACAGCGGGGAGTCCAGTCGCGATGGCGTCGATCTCGCCTTGAGACCAGCCCAGAGCGTACACGGGTCCGACCTCACTCGCCGCGGTACGGTATCCCTCCGGCTGCAGCGTCGGCGCTGCATCGACGGCGGCCACCAGCCGGCCGAGCAAGAGAACGAGTAGGCCCACCCGTGCGAAGACGACACTCGCCCTCATGCGAACTCTTTCTGCCAAATTGGCGGATTGGCCTGGAGGTGCGCAATGAACTCCGTATAATCTCGTCTCAGTGCCATTTTGGCTGGTCCAACCCGGACGAGGAACCTCGGCCCCGAGGGTCTCAGCCCGGGCCAGGATCTTAGTCCTGTGGGGAGGATCTGACGGTGTCGCGCGCGAAGGACTGGCAGGTTGACGTGGCTGCCATGGCGGGGAGTCTCGTCCACGAAATCAAGAACCCGTTGAGCACTCTCAGCATCAACGCCCAGTTGCTCTTGGAAGAGTGGCACGACGCGGAATCGCCGCGTGAGCTGCGCACCGTCAGACGTCTGAAGATCATGGCCGCCGAGGTCGAGCGTCTCGAGCGGGTCGTGCAGTCGTTTCTTCGTTTCACGGAGCGCCATGAGCTGCACCTGAGCCTTGGCTCGCTGAATGATTTGTTGACTGAGCTCGAGGAATTCATCGGTCCCGAGGCGCGGCGGGGTGCGGTTGAGACGCGTCTCGGGCTCGATGCGGAGTTGCCGCTGACTCATTTCGACCCTGACCTGATGCGCCAAGTTTTTCTCAACTTGATTCTGAATGCCCTTCATGCGATGGAGCCCGGTGGTGGCGAGTTGATTCTGAGGACGCGTCTCGTCGAGCGGGACGGGTCGAGCTGGATTGTTGGCGACGTCGTCGACACCGGAAGTGGCATGAGTTCACACATCCGTGAGAACATCTTTAAGTTGTACTTTTCGACCCGTAAAGAGGGGACCGGATTGGGGCTGGCAACGTGCCAGCGCATCACAGAAGAGCACGGCGGCACCATCGACGTCCAGAGCGAAGAAGGAAAGGGCAGTCTGTTCAGTGTTTTTCTTCCGCTGACCGACCGCGCGGCGGAGAGCGCTGGCTGAGGTGTTACTATTCATATTCTACCGCCGCGAAAGCATCTTTCGTGAGGCTGCGCTTCGAGCGCGATGTGATCGATGATTCAACCAACCCGCTCATCTCCAGCCGACGTTGACACCACAGATCCCGACGCCACTGTCGACGACTCTCATGAGTCCGCCGCCGCAGGTGCGAACTCCGAGGCCGAATCGGAGGCTGGTGGGACGAAAGCCTCGGAAACGAAGACGATCTTGGTTGTCGACGACGACCGAAACCACGCAGAGAGCACCGCCGATGTTCTGCGGGCGGTCGGCTACGAGTGTGAGGTCTCCTTGCGGGGTGACGATGCTCTTCAGAAGCTGCGCGACAGGCAGTACGACCTCGTCATCACAGATCTTGTCTTGGGCGACTTCAACGGCATGGACGTCCTGCGTCAGGCTCAGCAGATCAACCCGTTCGTTGGTGTGATCGTGTTCACTGGCCACGGCACCATTGAGAACGCCGTCGAAGCGCTCAAGCGCGGCGCCAGCGATTACTTGATCAAGCCATTGAACATTGACGGGCTGCGCATCCGGGTTGAGAAGGCCCTCGAGCGACAGGAACTTCTGCGCGTCAACCGCGACCTGGAGCAGCGGCTTGACAGCAGGTTCGGATTCTCCGGCATCATTGGCAACAGCGAACCGATGCGTGCCATCATCGAGCTCATGAAGCAGGTCGCGGAGACTGACGTTTCCGTCCTGATCACCGGCGAGAACGGAACGGGGAAGGAGCTCATTGCACGTGCCATTCACGAAAACAGTCGAAGAAAGAAGCGTGCGCTTGTGCCGCTGAACTGTGCTGCGCTCTCTCCCCAGCTCGTTGAAAGCGAACTGTTTGGCCACGAGAAGGGGGCTTTTACCGGCGCTCAGTTTCAGAAAAAGGGTCGCTTCGAGTTCGCCAACCACGGCACGCTGTTTCTCGACGAGGTCGGCGACATCCCTATGGAGACTCAGGTCAAGCTGCTCAGGGTGCTTGAGGACGGGGAGATCACGCGCGTCGGTTCTAACGCACCGATCAAGGTTGACGTTCGATTGATCTCGGCGACCAATCGCGACCTGGAGGAGCTCATTCGTGAGAACACGTTTCGCGAAGACCTCTACTACCGATTGAAAGTGGTGACAATTCACCTGCCGCCGCTTCGAGAACGAGTGCAGGACATCACGCTCTTGGTGCATCACTTTCTGGAGGAGTTCGCGCGGATTTACAAGAGGCCAGTCAGCGGCATCACCCGTGAGGCCATGAGCATCTTGATGGCCTACCGGTGGCCGGGCAACGTGCGCGAGCTGAAGCATACGATCGAGAACATGGTGGTCATCGCGCGTGGACCGGTGCTCGGCGTCGAGAACCTGCCGGCCAGTATCCACCGAAGCGAAAAACCGACGGGCGGCACGACATCGAGCTTGGTCGGCCGATCGCTCAAGGATGTCGAAAGGGAGCTGATCGCTTTGACCCTCGAGCAGGTCGGCGGCAATCGACACGAAGCCGCGAAAGTGCTGGGGATCGGCGAGCGAACCCTGTACCGCAAAATCAAGCTCTACGGGCTGTCGTGATCTCAACGTCGGTGGGAAGTGGCGGCTGTCACCCTGGCAGGCACCTATGGCGAGCGTATGGCGCTCTGTCATAGTGGCAGTCGCACCCCAGCCAACGGACGCCGAGAGTCTTTTTAACACCCGTTTCTAAGGTGGTTTACGTCGCTCGGCGGGTGCTGGTATGCGATTTGCAAATACCTCAGGTAGTGATCACTTCGCCATAGCGATCGAGGCGAATGAGCTTGTCTTCCGACAAGGGCTCAAGTTTTTCGCCAGACGTCGCGAAGCCTGATCACGAGACGATTCTGCTCAGAAACACTTCAGCTTGACGAAAACGAGTCGAGCCGACGCAGGCTCGAAGGAGGTAACCGGATGTCGAAAATCATCGGAATAGACCTGGGAACAACGAACTCGGTGGTGGCGGTGATGGAGGGTTCCGAACCGCAGGTGTTGCCGAATGCTGATGGGCACCGCGTCACTCCGTCAGTTGTCGCGTTTTCCGAAAAAGGACGCCTCGTCGGCGTCACGGCGAAGCGTCAGTCAGTGACCAACCCGCAGCGGACTGTTTATTCGATCAAACGGTTTATGGGGCGCCGGCACAGCGAGGTCGAAGCGGACGAGAAGCGAGTGCCGTACAAGTTGATCGGCGGCCCCGACGAGCTCGTCAAGGTCGAGGTTGACGGCGAACAGTTCACCCCGCCCGAGATCTCCGCCATGATCTTGACGAGTCTCAAAGAGACTGCGGAGGCGTACCTCGGTGAAAAGGTGACCCGCGCAGTGATCACCGTGCCGGCGTATTTTAACGATGGCCAACGCCAAGCAACGAAGGACGCCGGGACGATCGCTGGTCTGACGGTCGAGCGAATCATCAATGAGCCGACAGCGGCTGCGCTTGCATACGGACTCAAAGAGCAAACGGCGGGAGCGAAGATTGCCGTCTTCGACCTTGGTGGCGGCACGTTCGACGTCTCGATTCTCGAAGTCGACGAGGGTTTCTTCAAAGTCCTGTCGACGAACGGTGACACGCAGCTGGGAGGCGACGACTTCGACGAAGTCCTTCTCGACTACATCGCCGAGGAGTTCAAAAAAGACCAGGGGATCGATCTTCGCAGCGATCAGATGGCGCTGCAGCGCCTCAAGGAGGCAGCTGAGAAGGCCAAGTGTGAGCTTTCAACGAAGGTGGCGACTGACATCTCGTTGCCCTTTATCACTGCTGATCAGTCCGGACCTAAGCATCTGCAGATGGAAATCACGCGAGCACGCTTCGAGCAGCTCGTTGAAAGCACCATCGAGCGCTGTCGCGAGCCATGCGAGTTGGCGCTGAAGGACGCCGGGCTGTCCGCGGACCAGATCGACGATGTCGTGTTGGTCGGTGGTTCAACACGGATTCCGCACGTGCAGGAGCTCGTCAAAGAGATCTTCCGCAAAGAGCCAGATCGCTCGGTGAATCCAGACGAAGTGGTCGCGCTTGGCGCTGCGATCCAAGGCGGCATTTTGCAGGGCGACGAAAACCTTCGCGATGTGCTTCTCCTCGACGTGACCCCGCTATCGCTTGGTGTCGAGACATATGGCGGCGTCATGACGCGCCTCATCGAGCGCAATACGACGATTCCGACCACCAAGAACGAAGTGTTCACCACCGCGTCTGACAATCAGCCGGCTGTCGACATCAAGATCTGGCAAGGTGAGCGTGAGATGGCGAAAGACAACCGTCTCCTCGGGCACTTCGTGCTCGACGGGATTCCACCAGCGCCGCGCAGCGTGCCGAAAATCGAGGTGTCGTTTGATATCGACGCTAACGGCATCCTGAACGTCTCGGCGAAGGACCTTGGCACGGGCAAGGAGAGCTCGATTCGCATTGAGTCGTCGAGCGGCTTGAGCAAGGACGAGGTCGAACGCATGCGCAAGGAGGCTGAGTCGCACGCTGACGAGGACCGCAAACAGCGAGAGCTCATCGAGCTCAAGAATGGTTCTGAGCAGCTTATTTACACGACTGAAAAGCTTCTGAGCGAGAACGCCGACGCGGTCTCCGACAACGACAAGACTCGCCTCAATGCGGTCCTGGACCGACTGAAGTCGGCGCGAGACAAAGATGACATCGACGGTATGAAGAAAGCCCAGGAAGAAGTCCAGCAGCTCTCGCAGGAGGTCGGAAAGGCGATCTACGAGAAGGCCGCGGCTTCGGGTGCGGCGACTGGCGCAACGGGCGCAACGGGCGCTTCGAGTGGCGGCGGCGCTTCCACGCCGCCTCCGTCCCAAGGCGAGGGCGATACTAAGGGTGACGAAAACGTCATCGACGCTGATTACGAAGTGAAGAACTGACGTCTGTTCACAAGCTTCGGAATTGATGGCCCGCCTGTGAGCTCAACAGTGAGCTCGCCGGCGGGTTTTCTTTTTGGAGGCGCCGGGTGCCGTGCCGAGGCCAGGTCGGCCTCAGCTCCCTTGGCTGGGGAGGCCGCCGATGGGGGGCTTGAAGGAACTCCACGCTTCCACCCACGCCCAAAGTGCGGCCGCGACACCGCTTCGGCCACTCTGAGCGGCGGTAGGCGGTATAATGACTCTACGCGCCTCGTGCGCGTGGCGGAAGCTGCCTTCCACGTCCGCTTCTCCGGCTCGCTTGAGCGGCCCTTCGAAGTCCGTCGTCGGTTTCGGCGAGGACGTTTCTCTTGTGCGCGCGGGTACTTGCGGCACCTCACCCTGGCTCTCGTGAACAATCCGGGCGCCAGTCGACAGCCCGCCGAAATCAGTCATTTGGCCGGAAACTGGCCCCTGCACGCCCAGTTCGACCGTGTCAACACTCACCGCCTATCACATGGAAGAGGACTCGGAGATGACCTGTGTTGACCGCGGGCGGATCTGGACGCGAAGAGACAAATCCTCGGCTCTCGGCACTTTTTCAACAGGCTGTCAACTCGAGTTTGGCCATTTCGCGTCGAGCCTGCCAGCGCCAGGAGCGTCGAGGCCAAGGAACGACTCGGGCGCGATCCCGCTCGGGTCGTGGCGGAGGACGGGCGCGGGCATCGGCGCTCCTGGCGTTCCCCGAAGGGCCGGACAGGAGTTTTTGAACATGCACAAGGAGGGCCTTTGAATTGCCGCGAAACTCGTCCGGCCAGGCCGGCGCGAAATGGCCAAACTCGAGGTCAAGTTCCGGTTAGCGGCGGTTCGATAAGAGTCGTACCAGGAGGTACCCCATGCTGGATGTGAGCCGCGTCTATTCCCTCATCGAAGAAAGCGTCGAGATCGCGAAATACCGGGAGCTCAACTGGACCGGGACGTTCGATGAGTACTTGAACATGGTCATCGAGAATCCGCGGATAGCGCGCAACGCCTACCAGCGGCTTTACGACATGATCATGTCGCACGGCACGGTGGACTATAAGCTCATGAAGGAGCGGATGGTTCACTACAACTTCTTCGATGACCCGCTGCGAGATGGAAAGGACGCCGTGTTCGGTCTCGACAAGGCGCTCATGCGTCTGGTCGGTCACATCAAGTCCGCCGCCTTCGGCTACGGCACCGAGCGGCGCGTCTTGCTTCTTCACGGCCCGGTTGGCAGTGCTAAGTCGACGATCGTCCGCTTGATGAAAAAGGGTCTCGAAGAGTACTCCCGGCAGTCACGCGGAGCCCTCTTTTCCTTCCGGTGGAAGATTGACAGTGGTGACGACTCAGGCGTGCATCCGTGCCCTATGCGGGAAGAGCCCCTGCGACTGATCCCTGAGGGCTACCGCCGCAAAGTTCTCGCCGAACTCAACGAGAACATCGACGGCGGCTACCCTGTCAGCGTCGACGGCACGCTTTGTCCCTATTGTCGCTACTACTTCAACCGACTCCTCAACGAGTACGACGGCGATTGGTCGAAGCTGATTGAGCACATCGAGGTCTACCGTCTTGGGCTGTCGGAGAAGGACCGGATCGGTATCGGCACGTTCCAGCCAAAAGACGAGAAGAACCAAGATTCAACCGAGCTGACTGGCGATATCAACTACCGCAAGATTGCTGAGTACGGATCAGATTCTGACCCTCGCGCTTTCAACTTCGACGGCGAGTTCCAAGTGGCGAACCGCGGACTGCTCGAGTTCATTGAGGTTCTGAAGCTCGACGTGGCGTTTCTCTACGACCTTCTCGGTGCCAGTCAGGAGCACTCCATCAAACCGAAGAAGTTCGCGCAGACGGACATAGACTTGGTCATCATTGGCCACACCAATGAGCCCGAGTACCGCAAGCTGCAGAACAACGAGCTCATGGAGGCGTTCCGCGACCGAACCGTCAAAGTTGATATTCCGTACAACAGCACGCTGACCCACGAAATTCAGATCTACAAGAAAGATTTCAGTCAGGAGAGGATTCGCGGCAAGCACATCGCGCCACACACGGTTGAGACGGCCGCGATGTGGGCTGTGCTCACGAGGTTGGAGCCGCCGAAGAACGCCCAGCTCAGTTTGCTGCAGAAAATGAAGCTCTACGACGGCAAGACCATGCCGGGATTCACGGAAGAAAACGTCAAGGAGCTCCAAAACGAATCGAAGCGTGAAGGGCTCGACGGGATCTCGCCGCGCTACGTACAGGACAAAATCTCGAACGCTCTGGTCAACGACGAGAATCAAAAGTGCATCAATCCATTCATGGTCCTCAATGAGCTCGAGGCTGGCCTCAAGCATCACTCACTCTTAACGAACGAAGAGCAGCGGAAAACGTTCACCGAGCTCATAGCAGTCGTCAAAGAAGAGTACGAGGACATCGTCAAGAACGAGGTGCAGAGGGCGATTTCCGCAGACGAGGAGGCCATCGCCAAGCTCTGTGCAAACTACATCGATAACGTCAAGGCGTACACCCAGCAAGAGAAGGTGAAGAACAAGTATACCGGTCAGGACGAAGAGCCGGACGAGCGCTTGATGCGATCGATCGAAGAAAAGATCGAGATTCCAGAGAGCCGGAAGGAAGATTTTCGTCGGGAGATCATGAACTACATCGGCGCGCTCGCCGTGGATGGAAAGAAATTCGACTACAAGACCAACGCTCGACTGCAGAAGGCTTTGGAGCTAAAGATCTTCGAAGATCAGAAAGATACGATCAAGCTAACCAGCCTCGTGTCGAACGTTGTCGACAAGGAGACGCAAGAGAAGATCGAGATCGTCAAGAATCGCCTGATCAAGAACTTTGGTTACGACGAAGAAAGCGCCAGTGACGTCTTGAACTACGTTGCATCGATCTTCGCTCGCGGTGACACCAAGAAGAACTGATCCGGGCCGCGTGAGGCCGATCGCCCTTTCGTGGCGAACGGGATCATCGGGCGAAGGCCGAAGAATTGCTGCTAGTGAGGTGCTCCGTGGTTCAGCGAATCGAGCCGGAGGTTCGACGTTTCAAACAGATCGTTCGCGGCAAGGTCAAAGAGAACCTGAAGAAGTACATCACGCGCGGTGAGATCATCGCCAAGGAAGGCGATCAGTTCGTATCGATTCCACTACCTCAGATCGAGCTGCCGAAGTTCCGCTATGGCGAAGAGCAGACCGGCGGCGTCGGACAGGGTGAAGGCGAGGAAGGGACTCCCCTCAACCAGCCGGGCGAGGAGGGGGGAGGACAGGCGGGAGATTCGCCAGGCGAGCACGTCCTCGAGGTCGAAGTCAGTCTCGACGAGCTCGCGGAGATTCTCGGCGAAGAACTTGAGTTGCCGCGCATCGAGCCGCGTGGTCAACGCATGATCGAAACCGAGGCGGATCGATACACAGGGATTCACCGCGTCGGCCCCGAGGCCCTCAGGCACTTCAAACGCACCTACAAGGAGGCCCTGAAGCGGCAGATTGCCGCGGGCCTCTACAACCCTGAGAATCCTGTCATCATCCCGATCCGCGAAGACCGGCGTTACCGTGGCTGGCGCCGTAAAGGTGTGCCGCAGTCGAACGCTGTCATTCTCTACATGATGGACGTCTCCGGCTCCATGGGGAACGAGCAGAAGGAGATGGTCCGGATCGAGAGCTTTTGGATCGACACATGGCTGCGGTCGCAATATCGCGACATCGAGACTCGCTACATCATCCACGACGCGGTCGCTCGCGAAGTCGACCGCCACACGTTCTTCCATATTCGTGAATCCGGCGGTACCCGCATCTCGTCTGCCTATCGGTTGTGTGACGAGATCATCGAAAAAGACTACGACCTCGGAGCTTGGAACGTCTACCCGTTTCACTTCTCCGACGGTGACAACTGGGGCGGCGAAGATACCGCGCTCTGCATGCAGCTGCTGAACGAGAAAATCATGCCGGCGGCAAACGTGTTTTGCTACGGCCAGGTGAAGAGCGCCTACGGTAGCGGGCAGTTCATCAAAGATCTCAAAGAGGCGTTTCCCGACGACGACCGCATGATTCTTTCTGAGATCAACAGCCGCGAGGAGATCTACAAGTCGATCAAAGTTTTTCTTGGGAAGGGCAAATGAGCACCAGCCTGACGCCTGAGCTGCGAGATCTCGTTACCGAAGTGCGCGGCTACGCCGTCGATTTCGGGCTCGACTTCTTCGAAGTCATCTTCGAGCTGCTCGACTACGACGAGCTCAACATGATCGCCGCCTACGGTGGATTTCCCACTCGCTACCCCCATTGGCGCTTCGGAATGGACTTCCGGCAGCTCAGCAAGACCTACGCGTACGGGTTGGGAAAGATCTACGAGCTCGTGATCAACAATGACCCATGCTATGCCTACCTCATGAAGTGCAATCATTGGGTCGACCAGAAGCTCGTGATGGCTCATGTCTACGGCCACTCGGATTTCTTCAAGAACAATATGTGGTTCTCGAGAACGAACCGCAAGATGATGGACGAGATCGCCAATCACGGTGTACGCATTCGCCGCTACGCCGAGCGTTTTGGCTATGAGACCGTCGAGGACTTCCTCGATTGTTGTCTCTCCCTGGAGAACCTGATCGACTGCCATTCGCCTTTCGTGAGCAAGCGGCGGCGTGCCTCAGAAGAGGAACAGGAGAAGGCGCGCGAACACGTGCAGCCGACGCGCCTCAAGGCGAAGTCCTACATGGATAGCTATATCAATCCACCGGACTACCTGCAGCAAGAACGAGAGCGACTGCAGAGTGAGCTCGACGAGATGCAGAAGTTTCCGACACAGCCGGAAAAAGACGTCCTGCTCTTTATCATGGAGCACGGAAAACTTGCCCGCTGGCAACGCGACGTCTTGGCCATCGTCCGCGAAGAAGCCTACTACTTCGCTCCGCAGGGCATGACGAAGATCATGAACGAAGGCTGGGCGAGCTATTGGCACTCGAAGATCATGACCGAAAAAGCCGCTTCCGCAGCCGAGATCATCGACTACGCCGATCATCATGCCGCGACGATGGGGACGCGTCCTGGCGTGTTGAATCCGTACAAGATCGGGATTGAGCTGTTTCGCGACATCGAGTCGCGTTGGGACAAGGGACGATTCGGACCCGATTGGGACAACTGCGATAGCGCTGCCGAAAAATACACATGGGATCGGAACCTCGGTCTGGGGCGGGAGAAGATCTTCGAGGTGCGTCGCATCTACAACGACGTGACGTTCATAGATGAGTTCCTCACGCCAGAGTTTTGCGAGCGCCATCAGCTCTTCACGTACGAGTACAACAAGCAGAGTCAGAACTATGTCATCTCGAGCCGCGACTTTCGCGCCGTGAAGGAAAAACTCCTTTTCAGTTTGTCGAACTTCGGCCAGCCGTACATCTACGTCGAAGACGGAAACTACGAGAATCGCGGCGAGCTCCTGCTCCGCCACCGCGCCGAGGGCATGCCGCTTCGACTCGACCACGCGCGCGCCTGCCTGGAGAATCTATTTCGTCTGTGGCAGCGCCCTGTACACCTCGAGACGATCCACGAAAAACGCCGGAAGCTCCTCAGTTACAACGGCACGCGGCACGCCGACAAGGTCATCAAATGACCCCTGTGAACCGTGGCGCTACCGACGCAGTGGTTAGTTCCGCCGCTGTGAGGCGGGGGGATGCTTCAGCCGTGGCGCGGGCACTGACGTTGCTGGCGTCCAATGATCCGGCCGCTGCGTCATTGCTCGACGACCTGACCGAGACCGCGAGCAGCGCTGCCGTCGGCGTCTTTGGGCCGCCAGGGGTGGGCAAGAGCTCGCTCCTGCGTGAACTTGCAAGGGAGCTGCGAGCCAGCGGCGAGCGGGTGGGTATCGTCGCCGTCGATCCGGTGAGCGAATCGAGTGGCGGCGCCTTTCTCGGGGATCGACTGCGCTTCGCTGATCTGGCCAGTGACCGCGGCCTGTTTCTGCGCAGTTGGGGGCACCGAGCTCCGCCTGGAGCGACCCCCGCGCATCTTATGGACGCCGCCCGCGTTTTCGGAGCTGCCGGCTATGATTGGACTTTTTTTGAGAGCGTCGGCGTGGGCCAAACCGAAGTGAACGTGTTCCGAGAGGCCGACACTCGCGTCCTAGTGCTTGCACCGTCGACCGGTGACGGCTATCAAATGTTGAAAGCTGGTTACATGGAGGCGGCGGATATCTACGTTGCACACCAGGGCGATCGTCCAGAGGCGAGTGCCTGGGCTGACGAGCTCCGCCGAAGCCTGACGCGAGACGATGGTGGTTCCCCGACGGTGGTCGAGACGAGTGCTCTGACGCGTGACGGTATTGCCGAGCTTGTCGTCGAGCTTCGTCGCCGGCGTCGTTGAGACTCGACGGAGAAGAGCGCGGCTGAGCAGACGCCATTGAGGAGAAGGGGGGAGGGCTTGGTGGGTGTTCCCGCAGCTTCGATTTTTGCAGGAGCGAAGCTGAGACTTGGACGGGAAGAGAGAAGCGCTGAGAGAAGAGAAAGGAGTGAAGGAGATGTCAATGAAGGTCAGTCGCGGCGTGACGGCTTCTGGGACAACCGTTGTTCTTCCCGTGTTCAAGGGCAAGAAGTCGTTGCCGTTTCCGGGCGCACAGTTGGAGGACGGGGGAGCGGCCGGAGGTTTCACAGCGACGGTGAAGCGACTGCTCAAGTCTGGTGCGTTTGCGGGAGACAAAGGCGAGGGCGTGCCGATCTTCCCGCCGCAAGCTGGAAAAGTGGGCGCTGTGTGGCTGTGGGGACTCGGCGATCGGGAGAAGTTCACCGCGGCGACGCTCTGGCGCGAAACGGCCACATTGGCTCGACGTCTCGCTAAGAGCCGGCATCGTCGGGTGGCGATGGCCGTCGACAGCGAAGCTCTGTCGAGTTTGGTCGATACGTGGGGAGCTGACGTCGTCGGCGCCGAACTCGCAGCCGGGTGGCGCTACGGTGGATACACCTTCGACGATTACAAGACAGAGCGACCGAGCAAGCCGACGCCTGAAGTCGCCCTGCTTACGGGACGCATTGGGGCGCCTGCAGCACGGCGACTCCAGGACGCCGCCCGCCGCGGTGTTTCTCTGGGAGACGCCGTGAACTTTTCTCGAGATCTCTCGAACACACCTGCGAACGATCTTCATCCTGAGGCCCTAGCCGCTGCGGCGCGTCGCGTCGGGCGTTCGCATCGCCTCGCCGTCAAGGTTTTGGGACCCGCCGAGCTGAAACGTCTCAAGATGGGGTGTATTCTCGGTGTCGCGCAGGGTAGCCGTCGCCCACCTCGCCTCATCGAGATGCGGTATCAGCCTCGTCGCAAGGCTCGTAAGACCGTGGTGCTCGTGGGTAAGGCGATCACGTTCGACTCCGGTGGCATTTGCATCAAGCCAGCCAAGGGGATGGAGGAGATGAAGTTCGACATGTGCGGCGGTGCTACGGTGATCGGCGCTCTGCGAGCGATCGCCGATCTCGCCCCGGCGACGACGCGCGTCGTCGGGCTGATTCCCGCCAGCGAGAATCTCACCGGAGCCGCGGCCATGCGGCCGGGCGATATACTCAAGTCTGCCTCCGGCAAAACAGTCGAAGTGATCAACACGGACGCGGAGGGGCGACTCGTACTTGCTGACGCGCTACACTACGCCAAGCGTTTTCGTCCCGACGCTGTCCTCGACTTCGCTACGCTGACGGGTGCGATCGTCGTTGCGCTCGGCTCGCAGATCACCGGAGTGATGTCGAACAGCGATGATCTCGCGGCGCAGGTTCTCGCTGCTGGTGACGCTAGCGGTGACCGAGTCTGGCGTATGCCGCTCGACGAGGAGTTCATGGAGACCACGCGCAGTCAGGTCGCCGACTTGAGGAATTCCTGTGGCCGAGACGCCGGTGCACTGACCGCGGGCGCTTTCTTGGCACACTTCGTCGACGACATGCCATGGTGTCATCTCGACATCGCGGGGACGGCGTGGTCCGATCGGGACCAGTCCCACGCTGCCGCCGGCGCCACGGGAGTCGGTGTGCGGCTGGCGGTCGACCTCGTTCGACGTCTTGGTCGCTGAGCCTCCCGCTTGCGCTGTTCGCCGGCGTGTCCGGCAGCGCCCCGATCGCTTTGGCGTGGCGCAATCCTTAGAGCGCATTCAGGGCGCTTGAGAGGCTGAGTGCGCCATCGCCGCACCCATCTCGAGCGTGAGGGCGTGAACTCGTGGAAGAGCCGGCCTCAAACCGGGATAGACAGGGTTGTCGATCTTGCTATAATTCTCGTTCGGCGCGTGTTAGCGTTCTCTTGGGAAGAAAGACCGGAGAATTCTTAAGAATTCGCGCCAGTTCCGACATCTTTCATTGGCGGGGACCTCTTGGTTGACTCCGGCAGGCTGTTAAGTGTTGGCTGCGGCACGTGGCTCACTTGGCATGTCACTGACTGGCATGGAACGTAACCACCTGTCGCCCGGCGTCTTCTCCCTGGAAACATCCCACCCTTTCATGACCTTCATTTCATGAGGCGTAGTATGCATTTTCGATGTCTAGCGCTTGGCGGCGCCACACTCCTCGTCTCACTCTTGTCGACGCGTCTTGCACCGGCCCAGGAGCAGTCGCGGGTCAAACACATCCTCGTGGCTACGGAGGCGGAGGCAGCTCAGATCCGCGACGAAATCACCAAGGCCGGTGGGGACAGGAAGGCGTTCACCGCCGCGTGTAGGAAGTATTCGAAGGACGCAGTGACGAAGCGTCTCGGTGGCAGCCTCGGATGGGTGAGTTCGACGACACAGTTTCACGAGCCGTTCAAGGCCGCGGCCTTGGGGCTTGACGTCGGCGTGGTTTCGGAGCCGGTGAAGACGCCGGACGGCTGGCATCTGATTTTCGTCCAGGAGCGGCGCGGCCGGGAGGACACGCTCGTGCCGACGAACGAGCCCCATGACCATGATCATGGGGGTCATGACCATGGCCATGACCATCCTCATGGTGACCATGACCATGACCATGACCATGACCATGGCCATGACCATCCTCAGGGTGCCACGAACGCGAACAAGCCGGCGGGAGATTCCAACGCGGCCACAACAGCGACGAGCGGTGAGACTGGCGCCGCAACGAAAGTTGAGCGTCCTGCGCCACCGCGCACAACGCGACCAAAGGAGAAGGTCATCGTCACGCTCGAGCTCGCGAAGCTGCGACGCTCGGCGCGTCCCGAGCAGCTCAACTTTCGCACCAACCAGCCGCTCGAGTTGAACATCTACTCCAAAAACGCGGGCAGCGAAGCGATCACCGTGTTCGATCCGTCTCTCCTGCCACTCGGATTGGAAATGCGACCTGTCGGCACGCAAAAGTCGCTGACCGCCGATTTTAGTTCCATCAGTGCTCCCGCGGAGTTCTTCTCCTCCGTGGCTCCATTTGCGATCAGTGGCGTCGAGGTCAGCCTGAACGACTACTTCCAGGGGATCGAGATCGGCCGCTATCACGTTCTATGGAACCGCGACACGTTCTTCTCCAACCTGGAGTCGTCTTTTCCGAAGGCGAAGGACTTTCCCGGGTACGCGCAGCTAAAAATGAGGCTGACGCGAGGGGCGACGATCCAAGTTGATCGAACACAAGATGGCCTGTCGCCGCGAAAAACTTTTGGCAGCGAACCGCTCTCGGTCTCAGTCTTCGACACCATCGATCCGACCAAGACTTACTACGCGAAGATCAAGGTGACCGGGTTAATCGACCCGATCATCATCGAGCTCGATCAGAAGCAGACCGTGGGGGTCAAGCACTTCGTCTTTCTAGCGCTGAGCGGGTTCTACGATGGTCTCGGCCTCTTCGATCTGCAGCAGGGCGACTACTTCATGGCGGGAAGTCCGACGCAAGCAGCGGCGGGTGTACCCAACATGAGCCTGCCGACGGCGCGCAACGATGCCGGTCTGAAGCACGAGCGTGGTACGGTTTCCTTCGTTGGCCGCCGCGTCCGTAAGGGCCCCGTTCGAGGGGGACAGATCGGCAGTATCTTCTTCGTTACACTGAAGGATCACCCCGAGTGGGATGAGGTCCATGTCCCGTTCGGTAAGGTGGTTTCCGATCTCAGCATTCTCGACAACGTGATCCGCGTCTCCCGTTTCGAACACGTCACGATCGTCACCGACCTCGGCGACGGAAAAGCGGCCGACGGCGCGTCGGACCAGGGGCCTGCAGTCCAAGCTCCGGAAGTGGTACGCGGCGACCCGGAAGCGGTCATCAAGACCGCAAAGGGCACCATCACCGTGCGGCTGTTCGAGCGTGAGGCGAGGAACACGGTTGCGAATTTCGTCAATCTCGTGGAAGACGGATTCTACGACAAGGATGCGGCTGGAAGCGGGAAGCAAACGTTCTTCCACTTGCTGAAAGGTGCAGCTGGCGAGGCTTTGGCTCTGCAGCTTGGAAGTCCGACGAACGATGCCGAAGGTGGTCCGGGCTATACGATTCCGAGCGAGCCGAGTACGAAGAAGCACACTCGCGGGATGCTTTCGATGGTGCAGCGATTCTTGCCCGCAGAGCAGCGCTTCGAGCCCGACAGTGCTGGTAGCCAGTTCATCATCTGTTTGGACTCGATCCCGTACTACGACACGCTGGGTCTGACGGTGTTCGGGCAGGTGACTGAGGGGCTCGATATCGTCGACGAGCTGAAAGCGGGTGACGAGATCGAGTCGATCACGATCACCAAAAAGCAGGGCCACAAGTACAACCTGCGTAAGTCCTGATCGCCGAAGGTTCGAGGTTCCCGGCGGTTCGCGGTCGTGCATTGGGCCCAGCTGCGCCGCCGGGAGCCGCGATCCTTGCCGAAACCGACAAGAAACTAGCGAGTCGACGTCGTGTTTTCGCGTATTATAGGGGTTCCCAGGAGGCCTCGAAGGGCGCGCGGCTTCCGCTGCGCGCTACAGGAAAGGGCCAAGACTGGGGGCGGACGCTTGGCGTAAGCTGCAAGGACCGTCGGGTCAAGCGTTGCCGCAGGTCAGAGCCTTGCTTGAGCCGGCCACCGGCGGTCCGATCACCCGACACAAATTGGAGGTGACGGCGATGGGTAGCGCTGGCACGACGCGCTTTCACGGTCCTTCGTTGCGTGCGCGAAGGCGGATCTACGGTGTTGGTAGCGTCCTCGTGGCCGTACTGGCTGCTGCTGCCTTTGGTTTTTTCCCGCGGCACGTAGAGAGCGAGAAGTCAAAGTCTCCGCTCAAGACTGACTTGGTCTCTTTGGCCGAAGGCGACAAGGTCTGGTGCCGACTGATCGAAGTCACCGATGAAAAAGTCGTCTACCTCGAGGGGCTGCGGCGGCGCACCAAGGATCGCGACGAAGTCGACGAGATTGAGCGCGATGTCGGTGATGAAGTGGTTGAGATCGTCCGGCGCATCGAGACCGCGATCGAAGACGAGGACGCCGACGTACTGCGTAGCATCGCCTCGGTCTGCCGGCGACGCGAAGAAAAGAGCGGGCAAAACTGGACGCCAGAACGGCGCCGAGCCCTGCGTGCGCTCGACGAGCTCGATCCGGACCGCAAGTCGCGAGCGCAGCTGCGCGATGTCCTCTACTACGAGGGCGCGTGGTTCTCTCTTGCCGATTTGAAAGAGATGAAGCTCGTCAAGGGTAAGCTGCGCCCCCGCGAGCGAAAGAGTTCGAAGGAAGGCCGGGCGAAGAAGAAACGGAAGACGGCGGTCAAGCCGAAGCTCTTCGCAACGTACAAGCCGCTCGAGGGCGAGTCCGTTTCGAAGATCCGCCTCAAACGCATCAGCGACATGCACGCCAAGCGCCTCGAAAACGCTGAGGCCGCGAGTGAGATCCATGACTTCGTCGATGGCGTCGAATGGGAGGATCGGATCGTTCACCAGACGCGGCACTTTGAGATTCACTGTAACGCTTCGATGAAACTCACGAAACGCTACGGGAGGATGATGGAACTCATCCGCGCGAAGCTCGCTGACATGTTCAAGAGTCCGATCAAGCGAAACACCAGGACGCCCGTCTTCATTTTCAAGACTCAAGAAGAATTCATGGAGGCGCTAGGAATCGATCAGTGGGAAGCGGGATGGGGTCTCGGTGGCTTTTACTCGTCTCAGCCACCAATGATCGCGACGTTTCACGGCACGTTCGGTTTCACCGGCACGACCTTCGGCACGCTCGCTCATGAAGGGACGCATTACTACCAAGATCTTGTGCTGAAGAACATGATGAGCGCACCCTCGTGGCTGATCGAGGGACTCGCCGTCTACTTCGGTGATGGTGCACGCTTCGACGCAGAAAAACAGAAGATCACGATCGGCAAGATTCCTCGAGATCGGTTGACGACGATTCAGGAGAAGATCCGCAAGAAGCGCCACGAGAAGATCGGCAAGCTTGTCTCGCTCTCGCGACGGCAGTTTCGGGGGGACCACTATGCCGATTCGTGGGCTCTGATCTACTACCTCGTCAACACCGGCAGCAAGGGCACAAAGCTTATGCGTGCCTATTGGGATATCGCTCGGGTGCGTCGACCGAAGAAGAGCGACTTCGTGGCGCTCGCGAACCGCTATTTCGGCAGCCTTGAGGAACTCGAGAAGGGTTATCTGGAGTACATCTCGTCGATCGAACCGCCTCCGGCTGGCGAGATCATGGGCGACTACTACATCAGTGAACCGTTTCGATTCATGCTCAAGAGGCCAAGCGAGCGGTGGTCGTTTTTCACCGACTCTGAGGATGAACGTATGCTCTTGGGCTTGGCGTTGCCGGACTACGAAGCCGAGATCCGCATCTATTTCTTCAACAACTACAAGAAATCGGACGCCGATGACTTCATCAAAGTCCAGGTTAATCACTACCGCCGCATGAAGTACAAGAAGGTGAAGCTCGTTGAGACGAAGGTGGGGAATCTTGATGGGTTTCGTATCCGATACTCACGGCCGGTGCGCTTTCCTCTCTACGTGAAACCCAAACCGGCGGAGGACGCGGCCGATTCGGAGAAGGAAGCTGCCAGCGGAAAAGCCGCGGAGAATCGCCTCCTCGCCGAAGGTGATTCAGACTCAAAGCCGAAGAAGCGCAAGAAACGAAAGAAGAAGCGCACCAAGAAAAAGAACTACGTCGAGGTCGAACAGGAGTTCGTTGATTATTTTCTGGTCCAGCTGGATGGTGTGGCGGTGATCCGTTGTCTAGCCAACCCAGGCGAGACGAAGAAGTTCCGCGACGACTTCGAAGCCGTGAAGGATAGCTTCGCGCTCGACACGACCCGTCGGTGGTGAGGTGCAGCAGTGAGCGGCGCGCCGCTTCACGGCCGGCAGGGCGTCGCGGCGTGCGTGGGTGCGGTGAAAGCTCGTGAACTGACGTACGGCGCATGCGGTTACTTGTCACAGCCGACGAGTTCGGTAGAATGCCGAACTTGAGCGGGGTGGATGTCAACGGCTGTACGCACGGAGAATCCGCATGCAGAAGCGCCCCGTCACACCGGAGATCTCGTCCGGGGAAGCTTTCAAAGAGTGCCGCGGCGACGCCGGGGCCCCGGCCACAATTGCCGCGCGGCTGCGAGCTTCGCCTGGCTGTCGTTTGACTTACAGCGAGTGGGCTCTGCTTCTCGGTGTTGAGAACGCTGCTCACCCGCGCGACCACGTTGACGCCTCGGAACATCCGGATCGCCTCAACTTGGCGCTTGAACGCGAGGAGCTCGGCGAGCTCGCCGATCGTTTCCGCGCGCAGCTTCACCCCGATGGCGTCGTCACTTACATCATCGACCGCAACATCAACTACACGAACGTCTGCACCTCGATCTGTAATTTTTGCGCTTTCTATCGCAGTCCCGGAGAGAACGGCGGCTACGTCCTGACGCACGACGAGATCTTTCGCAAAGTCGAAGAGACGATCGAGCTTGGGGGCAGTGGAATTCTACTCCAGGGCGGACTCCACCCTGATCTGCCGCTTGCGTGGTACACGACGCTCCTGCAGCAGCTGAAATCGCGTTACACCATCCATCTCCACTGCTTTTCGCCGACGGAGATCCATGGCCTCAGCGAGATAACAGGCCTCTCCGCACGGGAGGTTCTGCTTGAGCTCAAGAGCGCTGGTCTCGATTCCATGCCGGGCGGTGGCGGAGAGATCCTCGTTGATGAGGTGAGGCGTAAACGACGGTCTAAGGTGAACTCGCTGGAGTGGCTTGAGATCATGGAGGTTGCCCATGAAGTCGGCTTAGCGACGACGGCAACGATGATGTTTGGGCATGGCGAGCGATTGATTCACCGCCTGCAGCATCTCGAGAAGATTCGTTCGCTCCAGGACCGGACCGGCGGGTTTGTCTCCTTCATTCCGTGGAACTTTCAACCCGACAACACACCGCTCGGGCGTGTGGTTTCCGATCGCGTCGACGCGGAGGAGTACCTGCTCTGGTTGGCGGTTTCTCGTCTTTTCCTCGACAACGTTTCGAATCTACAGGTCTCCTGGCTGACGCAGGGGATCGACGTCGGAAAGCGCGGGCTGAGAGCTGGGGCGAACGACCTGGGCAGCACGATGATCGAAGAAAACGTGATTCGCCCAGCTGGCGCCGAGAACGAGGCAACCGCGGACGTGCTGCGGCGCACGATCGATGAGGCTGGTTTCGTCCCTTGCCTGCGAAATGGTGCGTATGGGCGCCTCGAGCGGCCGACAGCTGGTGCTGGCGCTGTGAACCAGTAGGAAGCGCAGACCGGGTCGTGCGCTGCGTATGAACGCATCGCGGCAGGTGAAGGAGATGTGAACCGGACATGACGCGACAGCTGCCCTTAGAGAGTACACACCGCCGGCTTGGTGCCACAGAGTTTGCTGAGGTGAGTGGTTGCCGCTTGCCACGACACTACGGCGCCGCAGAGCGTGAGGTTCGAGCTGTGATCGAGTCGGTCGGGCTCGTCGATCAGAGTTATCGTGGCGTGCTGACGCTGAGAGGTGAGCGCGTCGTCGACGCCTTGCATGCAGTGCTTTCGAGCGACGTGAAGGGGCTGGCCGTGGGGCAGCTTCAGCGCAGCTGTCTTCTGACACCGAAGGGGCGGGTCGTCGGCGCATTCGAGCTCTTTCACGATGAAGCGGAGTGCTTCTCGCTACTGCTCGCCGAGCCAAGTCGCGAGCCTTTTGTCGTCGCTCTCTCCAAGTATGTCCTTCTGAGTGACGTGGAGGTGCACGATTGTTCAAGCGACTACGCCACGTTCGCTGTCCAAGGTCCGCACCCAGAGTCGGTGGTTGCGAGGCTGGGTGGAGACGCCGCTGCTTCTGTCGTCGCGCCTGAGTTCACGGCTATCGACGTCGGACCCACCCAATGTCGTCTGTTTCGCGGCGGCGAGACTCCGGAAGGTGGTTACGTGCTGCGCGCTCCGCTTGACGCTGCCGAGGACGTCTGGTCGCACCTCCATGAGGCCGTGAAAGCCGCCGGCGGGAGTGCGGTCGGATTTGACGCTGCCGAAATCCTCCGTGTCGAAGCAGGCGTGGCTCGCCACGGCATCGACTACGACGACACGTCGTTCCCTACTGAGTTTGGGTGGGACGACGCGCTAACGTACGACAAGTGCTACGTCGGCCAAGAAGTCGTTGCGCGCATGCGTACCTATGGACAGGTGAGCCGGAAGCTGCGCGGTTTGATCGCCCCGCCGGACGCTCCGATTGCGGTTGGTGCGCCTTTATGCTCGGATGGCGCCGACGCCGGCGTCGTGACGTCCGTCGTCACTTCGCCGCGACTCGGTCGCCGCATTGCGCTGGCGAGCGTCTTGCGCAAGTTCTTCGACCGGCAGCAATTCGACATCGCCGTGGGCGACCGTGCCGTCGCGGTCGAGGTTGTTGACCTGCCGGTCCCTCTCAGCTGAAGACGCTCCGCGGCACTGGTTACGCTGGAAGTCTCTTTTCTTCACGACAAATCGTGATACGATCGCGGCTTGGTTTTTTCGCCGTTGAATAGGAGAAAAGATAGGAGACGACTCTGTGATCGTCCTCAAGTTTGGAGGTACTTCGGTCGGCGGTGCGGAGCAGATGCGTCGCGTCGGTGGCATCATCGAATCTTGTCTCGAGCGACGCCCGGTCGTGGTCTCTTCGGCTGTGGGCGGCATCACGAACCGTCTCTTCAAAGTCGTCGATCTGGCTCTGGAGCAGGCTGAGTGGCAAGCCGAGTTCGACGCTTTAGCTGCCGCGCACGAGAAGATCATCGAGGAGCTTGGCCTCGAGCAGGGTTTAGTCACGGAGCTGCTGAACGAGCTCCATGAGCTGGTGCAAGGGATTCGCCTCATTCGCGAGTGCACCCCGCGCACTAAGGACTACTTCGTCAGCTTCGGTGAACGGCTTGCAGTTCGCATTCTGGCGGCACACCTTGAGAGTCGCGGCATCCCCGCACAGGCTCTCGATGCATTCGACATAGGACTGATCACGGACGGTCGTTTCGGAGCGGCGCGTCCACTTCCCGACGCTGACGACAACATTCGAGAAGCGCTGGCGAAGGTCCAGGGCGTGCCTGTGATCACGGGTTATATCGGCAAGGACGAGAACGGCAACATCACGACGCTGGGTCGGGGAGGCAGCGACTATTCCGCGGCGATTTTCGGTGCCGCGCTGGATGCCGAGGAGATTCAGATCTGGACGGATGTCGACGGCGTCATGACGGTGGATCCGAGGATCGTCAAGGAAGCGCGCTTTCTCGAAGAGCTGTCGTTTGCAGAAGCTGCCGAGTTGGCGTTCTATGGGGCGAAGGTCATCCACCCGGCGACGATCATCCCAGCAGTTCGTAAGAACATCCCGCTTCGGATTCTGAACAGCTATCGTCCTGACTTTCAGGGAACAGTGATTGTCCCGGAGCCGAAAACTTCGGCCGGACGACGAAAGGTCAAGTCGATCGCCAGCAAGGACGAGGTCTGCATTGTCAGCATCGTCGCGCCACCAATGTTGCTGCAATACGGCTTCATGGACCGTATCGCCGATATCTTTGCGCAGCATGAGGTCGTGATCGATATGATCGCGACGAGCGAAGTGAGTGTGTCGATGACGACCGATTCCCGTGCACTACTGGACCCGGTTGTCAGCGACTTGCGCAAGATTGGTGAAGTGTCCGTGCAGCGAGACATGTCACAGATCAGTATCGTTGGCGAGCAGATCTCCGCTGACGTCGACTTTGCCGCCAAGATTTTCCAAATCGTGGCGGATCTGGGCGTGCGGATCGACATGATTTCTTTCGGCGCGACACGGAACAATCTGAGCTTCGTCATCGCTAAAGATCGCGTCCGCGACGCCGTCATCGCTTTGCATCGCGGACTGTTCGAGGCGTCCTGATGTCGCGGCTGGGCGCCACGGGTGGTCACTGCGTTGTCATCGACTGCCGCGTCTCGCCGCGCGACTTCTTTGCACGCGCGAGGGGACTTTCGTGATGAAGGTTGCATTGGCGCAGGTCAACACGACGGTCGGGGATTTTCCCGGTAATCTGGAGAAGGCGCGAGCCGCGTTGGCTCGCGCTCGGGACCTCGGTGTCGACCTGGTCGTGTTTCCGGAGCAGACTCTGCCGGGCTATCCCGCCGAAGATTTGCTGGAGCGCGAAGATTTTCTCGAAGCAGCGGAGCACGCGCTGACCGATCTCGTAGCAGCGAGCTCGGGGCTCGGTCTGGTCGTGGGGACGCTGACTCGGGCAACGAGCGGCGACGGAAACCCCATCTACAACAGTGCCGTACTCATCGACGACGGACAGATCGTCGGCGCGCAGCACAAGACGCTCTTGCCGACGTACGATGTCTTCGACGAAGGGCGCTACTTTCGGGGCGCAGCGAGTCAAGAGGTGTTCGATTTTCGTGGCGTCAAGCTCGGGATCGGTATCTGCGAGGATTTCTGGAACGACCCGCTCTTCTGGGCTCGGCGGCGATACACCGTAGACCCCATCGAAACGTTGGCGGCGAAGGGGGCACAGTTGCTCGTCGGTATCGCTGCCTCGCCGTTCAGCATTGGACGCGGCGCCTTCCGCCGCGAGATGATCGAGGCGACCGTGCGCCGGATCGAGATTCCTGTCGTCTACACGAACCTTGTCGGCGGCAATACGACGCTGGTGTTCGACGGGGCGAGCTTCGCCTTGGACGCCTCCGGCAACGTGCTCGCCGAAGCCGTGAGCTTTGAAGAGGCTTTCGTTGTCCTTGAGGTTGATCCGAGTGACCGAAGCGCTCCCGCCTCGCGCCGTGAGGCGACGATTCCCTCTGCTGACGCTGCGCCTAGGGAGGCCGAGGGCATGGGCACCGGCCAGAGTGCTGGGGACACGGAGGCCGAACAGGTCTACCGCGCCTTGGTCCTAGGCACGCACGACTACCTGCACAAGAGCGGCTTTCAGCGCGCCGTGGTCGGCTTAAGCGGTGGGATCGACTCAGCTCTCACTGCGGCGATTGCCGTTTCGGCTGTCGGCAAAGAAAGCGTCGTTGGCGTGGCTATGCCGTCGCGATACTCGTCGGCGGGCAGCCGCCGCGATGCCGAGGTCCTGGCGCAAAACCTTGGCATCGAGCTTCACGTCATCTCGATCGAGGCGATCTTTCAAAGTGCTCTGGAAAGTTTGGCACCGGTTTTCGGCGATCGCGATGCCGACGTCACAGAAGAGAACCTCCAAGCGCGGGCACGCGGTATGGTCTTGATGGCGCTCTCGAACAAATTCAACGCGCTCTTACTCACGACGGGCAACAAGAGCGAGCTTGCGGTGGGCTATTGCACACTCTACGGCGATATGTCGGGCGGTCTTGCGGTCATCTCAGATGTCCCGAAGTCGCTAGTTTACCGTGTCGCCCGCTGGCTCAATCGAGACCGAGAAGTGATTCCGCAGAACACCATCGACAAACCGCCTTCTGCTGAGCTGAGTCCCGGCCAAAAGGATGAAGACAGTTTACCACCCTATGACATCCTCGATGCCATCTTGGAAGGGTACGTCGAGCTTGGCGAGGGTGTACCTCAGCTTGTCGCGCGCGGATACGATCCCGAGGTCGTCGCGGACGTCGTTGGTATGGTCGATCGCAACGAATACAAGCGAAAACAGGCAGCACCGGGTTTACGGATCACGACAAAGGCGTTCGGCCCGGGCCGACGCTTTCCGATCGTGCAGCGTTTCCGACGTCGCGGCTGAACTGAGTACCTCGACGCGCGTTCCGGTAGCTCACCGGTGTAGACTTTTCCCGCAGAGAGTCGTGTCATGAGAGTCTGGGACGTCCATCCCGGTTACCTAAACCGCCAGAGTCTCCTCGGAGAACATCGCGAGATCCACGGCATGATTTCGGTTCTTGCGAACCGGAAGCGGGGATACTCGCGGCACCCGGAGACGGTTCGGTGGATGGGGCATCTTTGGGCAGCGAGGAGGAGACACGACGCCATCGTTGCCGAGATGAAACTACGCGGGTATCGACATCAATCCCCGGTGACACACCGGGGCCGACCGGGCCGCTGGCCTGACAAATTCGTCGACAGCCCGTCGGAGCAGTTTCGGATCCTACGGCGGAAATACACTGATCGTGAGCACGGCCGTATCCCGCTCCCGGGGCGTGCGGATGTGCTGTGGGCACAACACAAGTATTCGGTCCTGGCGCGGGATCCCAATCTGTATCGCACGATTGGCCGGAAGGTGGCGAGACTGAACAGAGGTCCTGGATTCGACGATCTGACGACAGAATTGTCCTTGATCCTGCGGCAACCGCCGACGACGGGTCGTCTTCGTAACGCCCTTGAACACATGTGGGGTTACGTGGCACGAAACGCGACACAAACGCCAAAGAGCCTCGACGACTTGCTGCGCGGGACCATTGATCGGGCGATCGATCAGCAGGTGACGTATTTACTGCACTCCACCGCTTTGTCCGACCTCTCTCTATGGGTGCTTGAAAGGCCGTAGAGTCGTTCGCCTCTCAACCGCGAGCTGCTACGTCAAAAGCGTCCAGTCAGAAGCGCAAATCCAGTCCACCGGTGACGAAGATCGCTTGCCAGCCGCCGGCGTCGTCATCGATGGGCGAGCTGCCCTCGTCGAATGCGTCGATCGTCTGATACGAACCGCCCAGGTAGACGAGTCCCCAGTTCCAGCCATATTCGAATCCGAGGCCCACCGTGCTAGAGGTCTGGACAGAATTGTCGTAGAAATTTCCAGCGCGCACGCCGTTGATCGCGACAGGGGTGTTGAAGCTAAACGTCGCACCCGTGGTGCCCTCGAGGTAGATGCGAAAGCCTTGCGGTTGATTCAGCTTCTCATCGAAGAGTAGCCGTTTGACGTAGTCGAAGTCGGTGAACGCGGTGAATACTTGGACCGGCGCGGCCATGCGGACGCCGGCGTGGACGTCGACCATCTGCAGGTCGTCGAAGGCCACTCGATTGCCGCCTAAGATCCGTGTGCGACCTTGATGCTCTTGAAAGCTCCCGCCGACGAGTAGCTTGAGCACGGGCACAGGTTGGAACCCGAGGTCGAGTCCTGCTCGAAAGCCGTCGTCGAAGAGTTCATCGTAGTCATCGACGCCGGCGTCTCCCAGAGTGAGAACCGAATGTGAGAAGCGCGGTATCACGTGGAGCTTCCAACCGCGCCCCGTGCTCGCGCCATCTGAGTACGCGGGCGAAACGCGGACACTCTTTTCCTTCAAGACTCCATCGTCGTCGAAGATGAGTTGGATCGCGTTGAGATCCTGGGAGATCTCGTTGAGTCGAACGAAGTTGTGCTGATAGAAGGGAATCGGTGTTGGCAATCGAAAACGGATTCCGACGTCGAGTCGATCACCGTACTCGTACCAGAGGAAATCATCGCCAGGTTCAATGTCGACTCTGTCGGGCGCGCCGAGTTTCTCGAGGCTCTCCTCCAGTGTTGTCTCGCCCGTTTTGAGTTCATCGAATTCCTTCTGGGCGATCGGAGTGCCAGTGCGCACTCTCAGCACGTCGATTCGGCAGCCGGCGATGAACGCACTGGCACTCAAAATCACCGCCAGGCGCCAGTGGCATTGTGCGCTAGCTTGGAATCTCTTCGCTTTGGGGGCGCCATGTTCGCGTCGGCGCTGTGAAGGCACGCCTCTCATCGGCCAAACGGAAATCCGTAGGCGGCGTTTTGAGCGTGGAGGCTGGCACCCACGAACGAGACAGTTTCGTCGTCACCGAAGAAAACGACGACACGATCCTTCTTTTGATCCATGTTGCCGAACGTCAGGATCGCCAAGGAAATCGCCGTGTAGAGCGTTGTTTGATGTTCGTAGACGTATGCGTGCTCCCGTAACGGATCATGATCTTTGTTGCTGAAGATGATCTCCTGCGGTGCTCCCAGAGTGGTGACGACCTCCTCTTTGGTCATTCCTTTTTTGACCTGACTGACCGCGTCAGTAGAGAGCCGTTGATCGATTTGTTGTCGTCCGAGAATCGCGCAGCTCGGCAGCAGAAAGAGCGCGAGGAGGCAAAGGGGCCACTTTCTCCAATGGCGATGACCAATCTGATGCGATGCCAACATCCATCCTCCGTTTGGTGTAGAGTTCATGAGCCTTCGATCCATGCGTATCCGTCCGGGTAAATCTCCTTCTTCCAAATCGGCACCGTTTCCTTGAGCTGATCGATCGCGAACCTGAGCGCCGCAAACCCTTCCTTGCGGTGTGGCGAGGCCACGGCGATAAAGACGCTCGTCTCGCCGGGCTCCAAGAACCCAAGCCGGTGCACGATTTCAATGCGGCAGTTGGGCCATTCGGATCGCGCTTGCTCCTCGATTCGATGGATTTCCTTGAGTGCCATCGCTTCGTAGGCGTGATAGTCAATCGCCGTGACTTCGCGTCCCATGTGGTGATTGCGAACGTCGCCGCTGAACGTCAGAACGGCTCCGGCGTCGGCGCCTGCGACGCGGGCAGCGATCGCTTGGGAATCGATCTGGCTATGGACCAAGGTTGCCACGGCGATCGTCAGCTCCTGAGACGCGGTGAAATCAGCATTCGGGATCGACCCGAGAGATCGATCGCTGAGCGCGTCGGTGTATGAAAGTCGCGAGACGAAGCGGCGTTCGTGTCCGAAGCGATCGGCTTGGTTCGGCGTCCGGCTGACTCGCGCAACGGGTCTTAACCTCCACTCACTGGCGGAATGATCGCAAGGACACATCCGTCGCGAAGCGGTGCCTCGCATGCGGCGAACTCTTCATCGACGGCGGTGCGGCAACTTCCCAGCAGTGGACCGAGCTCAGGAAAGCGCTGACCGAGAACGCCGATCGCATCGGAGACGTGCGCGGACTCAGGTAGCTCGATTGACACAGTGTCAGTCGCAGCGAGTTCGCGGGCTCGTGCGAAGAAGAGTACGGTGATTTCCATCAGCGCCTAAGTTTCGTGGGCAACGGTCGTGCATGCAAGCTTTTTGAGTAGCGCGTGCATGAACGGACCGAGTACGCGGCGGCGACGGCGTCGCGTGCAGCGTTTTGTCGCGAGCTCTCGTCGCCGAGAAGCGCGTCTGGAACGTCTTTTTAGCATCTTTCGCGCATCTCTCAGTTGTCTGGAGGTGCTTGGGCTGGTGTTTCCTGAGCGTTGGAGTTTCTTCCAGTCGCCTCCGCTCCTCCCTGCAGTCGGCGCGCCTGGTGCTGCATTACCTCTGCGGAACGAGCTGGGAGGCGGCGCAGCGCCGCGCCCGCCCGTAACAGTAGCGCACCGATCGCCAAGTGGCCCACCGTCAGCACCATTGCCAGGAGGCTTGTCGCCGAGGATTGCGTCGTTTGCAGCAGCGGCCAAATCAACTGATAGAGCGTCAGGATCACAAGCAGCCACCAGGCGGAGAGTTTCCGGCGGGTGATTCCGAGGCCACCGACGGTGAGCGCGATTCCCGTGATCAGAAACGCCAGCCAGTTGGATTCGCCAGCGATAGGCCCGAGTGGGTACCAGCCGCGGAGTTCCCGACTCCAATGATCGAGCCCGGCACCTTCGCTGAGCACCGCGATCACGCCGAAGCCAAAGCCGAGTAGCGTGATCACCGCTCCCCCAAGGTAAAGCCACAGAAACTCGGCCGCTTGTTCGGTGCGATAACCACAAACGTCGCAGTGGGCGGGTTCTGCAGTCAGCGGCGAGTTGCAATTGGGGCAGGAGAGCTTCGGGACCATTGCCGCAACCTTGGTTTGTTCAGACTTCGACGGAAAGGCGCGATTCTACCGGCTGTCTCCGAGCAGTTTCTACAACCGCTCCGCAAGCCGTGTGTCTACAGACGAGTGTTGTGAAAACATCGTGCCCTCCACGGCGCCGCTTTTGCTCGCCCCGCGTCGGTGATCACCGGGATGTTTTGTGGCTCCGTTTTGCAGAAGAATTCGGTTAAACTCGCTGGCCATTGGGAATCCAAGTTCTTTGTGCTGGCCCGGGGAAATGGGAGTTGGGAACCTATCGGTCCCCGCCCTAGAGGGCTACACGTTTTCTCGTGGTTAGAGGAGTTGGCGTGAACCAGCGACCGCGATTGGTGGTGCTCAGCGGGCCGCGACAAGGCGACGCGATCGAGATTTCTTCCGCTGCGCCATGCTCCATTGGGAGCAATCGCGACGCCAGCCTCCACCTTCGTGATCCCGCGGTGTCATGGAATCACGCCAAGATTTGGCTCGAGCGTGATGAGCTCTTCGTCGAAGATCTCGGCAGCGCCATCGGCACGCGCGTCAACGGCGCTCGCATCGAACGTGGCCAGCTACTCTCAGGCGACACGTTGACGGTGGGGGGAAGCGAAATCCGCTGTGAGTTTCCGGGATCGGCTACCGAGCCGTCGGCATCGATGGCGCCCCTCGGCGTGGCTGCGGCGGAGCTGCAGCGCGGCGCCGACGTGCTCAAAGAACGCGCTGAGCGTGCTGAAGCGGATCGAGAGCTCTGGCGCGGACGCGCCGAGGAGGCGGACAAGAAGCGGATCCAGATCGAGGAACAGCTTGCCGTAGCGCAAGAAGGAAAGAGCGGCGCTCAGAAGAAAGTTCGCGAGTTGCGGCGAAAACTCCAAACCTCGGAGAAGGAACTCGTGGAGCTTCGTCGGCGTGAGTCCGCCGTGGCGACGATGTCGCAGAGCGAGAGAGAGCACGTCGAACGTGCTCGCCAAGAAGTCGACGCATTGCGTCAGGATCTCGAACAGCTGCGTGCCGACAAGGACCAGTTGAACGAGGCGCTGGCGAAATCCGAGACGGAAAAGCGTGAGACGACGTTAGCGCTACAAGTGAGTGAGCGGGATCTCGAGCGGGTGCGGCGGGAGACGAACGGTTCGCTGGAGCAGCTCGAAAGCCTAAGGCAGCAAGTCGATGTCGAGCGCTCTGGGCGGCTCGAGGCGCAGGCGGAGCGGCTGAAGCTGGAAGCGGTGGAGCTGGCGCTGGAGACTGAGCGTCACAAAACGGCATTCCTTGAACGGCAACTCGCGACCCAGCATCAGTCTGCCGAGACCAAGGAGCAGAAGCTCGCTGAGATCGAATCCCGTCTTCTCGACGCCGTGCGCGAGGGAGTTGAGAACGCCGCGAAGGCAACTCGTGCGCGCGAGCAGCTGGAGAGTGAGCTTGGCGTCCGCGAGTCGCTTGAGAAGAAGGTTCAAGAGCTTCTTGAGGAAACAATGCTGCTGCGTTCTCATTCGCAGGAGGCTGACCTCGAAATCGACTCCCTGCGTAGCGAAATGCGCGGCTTCGAACGGGCTGCGGATGATCGCGCCCGCCTTGAGAAGGAAGCCACGGCGCTGCGCGACGAGCTCGAGACTCTGCGCACCGAGTGCGCGCGTCTGACGGCGGGTGAGGAGTCCCTTCGCCACCAACTCGCCGAGACGGAGGCTGCAGCCCGTGATGCTGAGGTGCAGAGCTCCGGGCTGCGCGAGACCGCATCGCGCCACGCACAGCAGACCGCGGCTCTCGAGCGTGAATTGGCGGATTCCCAGCGTCACGCCGCTGAAGCATCACGCCGCTCACACGCAGCGCTGGAAGAGCTCGAGACGCTTCGGCGCCGGCTTGGTGAGCTTGAAACTAGATCAGAAGCTCGAGAGGCGAGTGCGCTCGAACTCAAGAGCGCCCTGGACGATGAACGACAACGTGCGGCACGACTGCAGGAGCAACTGCGCAGTGAGACCGCGCAGCTCAAAGGGCAGGAGGAGAAGCTTGCGGCAGTCGTCGAATCGCTCTCAACAGATCTCGAGGAAGCGCATGCAAAACACGCCAGCGACCTTCTCGAACTCGAAACGTTTCGCACGGAGTTTACACAGCTGCAAGGTGACGTCGTCGTCATGCAGGCGTACGTCGAAGAACTCAAACAGAAAGTACGTGATAAGGATCGGTTGATTCGCGAGGAGCGTGCGCTGGCTCGGCGACGTATGGGGGATGAGGCGGCACGGCTGCTTGCGCAGAAGAGGCAGCTTGAAGGTGTCGTGCGGAACCTCGGCGTTGACCGCAGGCTGGATAGGGAACCAGGCGAGTGATCGGCCGCGGACGCCGGGCTACGCTTGTATCGTGGAGTTCTTGGAGCGACGCGCGTCGGGGACGAGGCTCGGATCGTCAGTGCCGCGCGGCGACGGGCTGCCAAGCGTGAGATCGATGCGATGACCAGGAGGAGGCCGCGTGCTACGCAAAACAGCTGCCCGAGCATTCGCCGGTGCTGACGAACCGTCCGCGAAGATGCCGAAGGCTGCGAGCGAGACTCGTCGAGCGGCCGCGGTGACTCGCCTCTTTGTCGATCTCCACGCCACGCTGCGCGAGCGTTTGTCTTCGTCACCTAGCTCCACGCCACGCGCCCACACCGCCGAATCCGAAGCGTCGCCTGCCGAGCTTACAGATCCACACTCGCATCCGCAGGGTGTCGAATTCGAGCTCCGCGGTGCCAACTGTAGGCTACGATTTCGCGACACCATGAGCGGCGCAATCGAGGTGACCTCAGACCGCACCGCACCCGGAGTTACGGGTGTCTTCGATCTATTGGCGGTGCACCCCTACTGGGGGACGTATCGGCCGATTCTCAAGCTGGTCGGTCGGCAGCGAGGTCGAGGGGCGTTTTGTTTCTCGTCGGCTGCCGAGCTCGGAGCCTACTACTTGCTGCAGGTCGGCGCTGATTGAGTCTTCTCCGTACCTTCGCTCTTCCTAAGTGATTTCTGCGGTGCGCCTTACGCTGTCACTCTGTTTCCGGACGCGGAATCCTGGGCGGCGCCGCACGGCGAGGAAAAACGCTCGCACCATTGACACTTATCGGAGCATGTCTTACCGTCTCCGTCGAACGAGGAAAGGAGCCACGAGGTCGCCCGACGTCGTCGGGTGTCTCCCGGGCTTTGCCAGACGCCGTGGCCGGCCGACTTGATCCAATGGTGTGGAAGGCCGAGGGTCCCAGCGCGTTTTTGTGAAGAGTCGTGAAGTGAGGTGCTGCCGGTGGGATCGAGGGTGCTCTTTGAGCTCAGCCAGAAGCTCTCCGGCCTGTTGGAGGATGGCCTCCAAGAGCCGGACGCCGCACGTGTGCCTGTCTTCTTCGGCCATCCACTCGATGCGATCGAGTCGGCTCCAGCGGATGGCCAAGGCCTTTTCGGGATTCTTTACTTGCACAGTGTCGTGCCGGATCTCCGTCTGCGGCAGAACGGTTTTGAGACCACGGCGACCGGGAGCGCGGCGTCGTTTGAACAGCCACTTCACACGCCACCGCTCTGGGTGCGGGCCGGCTACATGTTTCTCCTTGCGGGCGGTGGCCTTGAGGAACAGCTCGTCGCCTTTGCTGGGGCACTGCGGTCGCTGCGCGATGCTGGCAGCGTCGAACTGACTGTCGACGGCGATCGTGTTGAGCTGGATGCCAGCGACGTCTCCGTCGCGGACGCGCCGGCCGAGCCGTCCACCTATCGCTTGCCCGTAGAGCTGGTCGCTGAGGCGGACGGTTGGCGGCGGATCGGATTGCCTGAGCACCGCGTGACGGTGTCGTTCGAAGTACCGTGCCCGATTGCCTCGGAGCGCTTCGAGCTCGTACAGCGAGTTCACGAGCGTAGCGTTGTCCTAGAGAAGGGGCCTTCATCGTGACACCCCAGCAGCAACTCTTCGCTTCTTTGCTCGCGACTAGCGAGAGCGAGCTTTGCAGTCTCGGTGCCGCACTTTCGGTGGGCCGCCTCCGAGGCAACACGGAGCGTGACGCGCGCCTCGCTTGGCGTGGTCTCGGGTATACCGCGTTCGCCGGGGACTTCGGTTTCGACATTCCTGCGACCGGCAGTAGTGGCGACCATCCGAGCAGCGTATCGCACGACGATCCGGGGCGCGATGCGGCTCGCGATCCTGCGTCCGGTTCAGTGGTCCCGCTTCTCGTGAGTTTCAGCGGTAGCGCCCTCCGCGGCGGTGGTGAAGGGGTGGAATTGGGCGCGGCCAGCGAGGTTCACGAGGAAGCGAAGATAGAGATCGAGCCGGCGAACGACGCTGCGACGCAGTGGCAGCGGTTTTGGACTGGTTCTGAGCCGCTCTTCGACTTTCTTCGCTGCGGCGCTCGGCGCGCGGTGATTCTCGATGAACCGCGCTTGGCAAGCGCCGCAGCGACGACGTCCGATTGGATCGGGGAAGAAGAGCGTCCCGGGTTGCGCACGGGCGTGTATCAGCTTGCCGACCTTCAGGCGGTCACGACCGTCGTGCTGAGCGGGCTCTCGAGTGCGCGGCGTCAACGTGTCGTCGAGCTGGCGAAGGACCGTCCTGACAAGTTCTTCGTCTTGCTTCGGCCGCTTCCCCCCGCGGAGGCTGCGGCAGAGTTCGGTGGATCGCTTCGTTGGGTGAGGCCCAATACCATCGAGCTGTGGCCGCCAGCGGCATGCGGCCGTCCTGGCGCAGCCGGCGAGTGGCGCGTCAAGGGACCAACTTCGCGGTCGAAGGACCTGCTTCAGCAGGCTGCTAACCCTTTTTGGACGCGACCGGGGGCTTTGTGTGCGGCGCTCGAGTCGACGGATTTTCGTGACGAACTTTCGTACTCGCGGCACCGCTCCGCAGCTTTTCCGCGTGCCGTGGTTGGGGACGCCGATCTCTCCAAGGTTGGAGCGGCTGACACGGCGCTGCGTGCTCTCGAGGCGTGGCGCCGGTGGGAAGGGCTTCGCCGCTCGCTCGAATTTGGGACCAGGTGGGTTGTCATGGAACTGCACCATCCGATGATGCGCCGGCGTGTGGAACGAGAAGTGCAAGCGTTCTTGCGGCATCTCGCCGCCTGGGGACTCTTGCGGGAGCCCCGTCACGGCTTCGACGTCACGTGCTCACCCGCAGCGAGTCGGCTCGATCCCGACAGCGGCGAGCTCAATTGTGTTGATATCCGCGTCGACGTGCAGTTGGCGCCGCCGTTTGACGGTTACGCTCAGGATGCGTACGGGGTTGGGTTTGAACGCCCGGCTAGGAGAGTGGAGGAGAAGCCACGATCGGGGCACGAACGCTGAGCGGGAGCCGCGCGCATTCGACAAGTGGTGGGTGATCGACTGAGGCGAGGAGTGAGCATGAAACGTACGGTACCGTTTTTCGGTAACTTCAACTTTCTGGTCGAGATCGAAGATTTCGCCAGCGACCAAAGTTCGGTGGTGGGTGGGTTTTCCGAGGTCGGTGGACTGGTCTCAAGTTCCGATGTTGTCGAGTATCGCGTTGGCAGCAGCCATGCGGTGTTCAAGATTCCCGGCAAGCTGCGCTACGGCAACGTGGTGCTGCGTAAAGGGGCTACCGTCTCCGGCGAGCTTTACGAGTGGCGCCGGCGCATCGAGCGTGGCGAGGATGACCGGCGCTGCGGTGCGGTCGTCCTTCTCGACGGGGAAATGAAGGAACAGGCGCGCTGGAATTTCTTCGAAGCCTGGCCTTGCCGCTACGAGGCACCGGAATTCAACGCAGCTGATACCGCGATCAGCGTCGAAACCCTGGAGTTGTGTGTCGAGCGCATCGAGCGTGTGCAACCGCGAAGTGAAGAGAGCGTATGAGTCGGCGGACGTGTGTTTCTTTCGAACTGCGCGATGGCGTTCGCGACCCAACAGATCGCACGGCTCGCCGTGGTGTATTGCGTGCAGCGACGGTGCGCGACGAAATGGCTGTGCTGCGAGATTTTCGCGTCTATCTGCGTCCGGAAGCGTTCTTGACGCTCATGCTGGCACGGACGATCGAGCCGCAAGGAGATTTTCACAGCGCTGACGTGCAGACGCTTCAGCAGTTGACGGATGAAGATTTCGGCTACCTTGGGAACTTGTATGCCGAGCTCAATGACTACCCGTCGACGCGAGGAGAGGTTCCTTGAAGCGAGTCGTCTCAGATGCTGGGAAGGGGCCAGTCATGGCTCGCCTGCTCACGAGCGATTGTTTCTGCCTCGAGGTCGATGGCGTTTCGGCTGCGGGGTTTGTCAGCTGCAGCGGTCTCAGCGGTCGTGTGGAAGTGTTCGAATATGTGCAAGGAGGTGCTGAGTCGCCCAGTTGCTTTGCGGGTCAGCGCAGCTACGGCCCTCTCGTCATGCGGCGCGGTTTGACGGTCGGGAGCGAGCTCTACAATTGGTTTTTACGCGGCGATCGGCGCGACGGTGCCATCGTCTTGATCTCGCGTCGCGGTCAAGAACGGATGCGTTGGGAGTTCCTTTCCGGGTGGCCGTGCGCTTGGGAAGGACCGCGGCTCGACGCGAATTTTGCTGGCGCTGCGATCGAGGCGGTTGAAATAGCCCACGAGGGGATTCGATGTCGATCAACGTGAGGGAAAACTCCCAGCTGGCAGCGGCTGCCTACGAGCGTTACGCACCCGATGCATGGTACGCCTTGCTCGAGCCCAGGCCTCTGAGCTACGGTCCGGATGTGTTCGCCGAAAGCGTCGCGCAGCGATGGCAGGAGAGCGCTGCGGTCCTCGAATCGTCTCTTGAATTGCTGCCCGCAGGCGAGTTTTTTTCGTGGTCGCGCCGACGGCCGGCGGGCGGAGCGGTCGCGTCGCATCACCCCAGCGCACGCGTCTCGCCTACGGCCACACCTTCGCGCGAGGCGGCGGAGTCTGAACCGTCGACGGTAGCCGCTCCGCCGGCCCCGCGTCGATCCGGCGTTCGAGGCGTTGCAGCCGCTAGTCTCTCGACGGCGCAACGGGATTCTCCGGCCGATGCGGCGTCCGTCACCGCCGCGGCGAGTGGGGAAGCGTCCGCCCTCAGTCGCGCTGAATCGATGGCATCGGGCGCCGCACCGCCGGCACCACAATCCGGGAGCGAGTCGGATTCTATGCGACGACGGACTCGGTCCTCTCCCCCGCAGCCCAGAGCAGCGTCGCGACGAGTCTCCACGTTCGTCGCAAACGAGTTCGCCGAGGTCGAGCCAACAGGAACGAACCCTCTGGCGCCTCTCACCACGGCTGGCCTGATTCAGGGGCATGACGACGCGACTGCGGCGCGATTCTTCGAAGCGCAGTTGTTGATTCGCGAGCGGCGAGGCGAAGCGATTCGTGCATGGGAGTCGATGGGGTTTTAGATCCGAGATGCTCGTCAAAGCGGCTATGACCGACCTTGAATCACTTGAGAGTTTGGACGTGCTATGGAACCCACAGAGTTATCGCATCGAACGAACGAATCAGTTCGCGGTGCCGCAGGTTCTCGGTGCCAGCGAGCTGCCGGTTCAATTTTGCTCCGGTCATACCGAAAGGCTTTCGACGCGGTTTTTCCTCGACGCCACGCACGAGGCCAGCGGAGCGTCTGACGTCCGTCGATGGTCTGACGCCGTTGCCCGGTGGTCGCAGCCGTCGACTCAAGGCCTACCACCACGCCTCATGTTTTCCTGGGGGGATTTTCGATTTCGAGGTTATCTCGCGCACGCATTCGAGGAGTGGACCCGGTTCGACTCCGAAGGTACACCAATCCGTGGCTGGTTGGACATCGTGATGTGGCGAGCCGAAGGAGCGGTCGATCCATGAATCGAAGCAGTGTTCTAGGCGGGATGACGCTCGAGCTCGGTGTCGCATTTCACGCTCGGCCGCAGTTGACGCGGCTCTACCATTTCGACGCCGTCGACCGACCGATGAGGGTTGAGCTGGAGATGGTGAGTCATAGCCTTAAGCCTGAAAATTTGCGGCCGGGGGACCGCGTTTGCCTCCGAAACAGTGGTGGCACTCTCTTTCGAGGACGGCTGCACGAGTTCGCTTGTGTGCTCGACGTGACCGGTGATGTCCTACGCTGCGCCGCGGTTTCCGACTATCACCTTTGCCGCGTCGAATACGAGAGAGTCTTCTTTCAAGTGTCCGATGAAGATGTCGTTCGCCTGGTGGCGGTCGATCTCGGTTTGGTGCCGGTCGTTGATCGGCTCCCAGACGTGCGACCAAGTCCGATCCACCGCCGCGTTGAAGTGCGTGGCGATCCACTGGCGTACGTGCGCGCCGCGGCACAGCGTCGTGGCTGCGCCTTCGCCGTCGCCGGTGGTAAGTTGTATTTCGGTGAACGATTACCGACGCTCGGTGGATTGATGACGGTGAACGGTGGTCGCGACGTGATCTCCTATCAACTCTCCAGCATGAGGGGAGGAAAAACACACGGCGAGATGCGTGTGGTTGGTCGCATGGATTGGGCGCCACTGCGTCCCTTCCGGCTCGTCGGAGCAGTGCGTGGTGCGCGGGGTCTGTTTCGCGCTCTGCGCGTCCTACATTTCGTTGAGGCGAGCGGTCATACGACCACCGTGGAGTTTGAGAGGCTTGGCGATGAGCGCTATGCGCAGAGTGCCTGAGGATCAGTCAACTCACACTCCTTCCAGCGTGTCGCGTGGAACAGGTGTTCGTTTGGGTCAGGCGCCGCACGACGCGTCTTGGCCTCAGCCAGCACCCGGGATCAATGACAATGATGCCGCAGACGTCGTGTCGGCACCGTCAGCCTCTCAGCGCGATCGTTCGGGACCGACCTACGAAGCGCGCGACCGCCTGGACCCGGTGACATCGACGTTCGAGGAGGCGCTGCGCGGCGTCGTCCCTCGAAACGTTCTCGGCGATGCTGAGCGCGGCGACCGCGAGGTGATCCAGCGGCTCCGCGGGGTTCTTGAGGTTGCGACTGGGGAGCGACGCTTGCTGCCGGGGTTTGGCTGCCGCGTGCACGAGATGCAGCGCGTCGAGAGCAAACACGATCGTGCGGTGGCTGCTGTTTTGATCGAAGAGGCGTTGGAGCGCTGGGTTCCGGAGCTCTTTTGCCGCCGCGTGATGGTGACTCCCGTCTCGGACGGGCGTCTTCGCGTTTCTCTAAGCTGCGTCGCAGGCAGGATGGTTTTTTCACTGCCACTTCTGACTTCAGTCGGGGGTGACTCGGAAGAACAGCCTTTGGGCCGGAGACGATCCTATCGACCGGTATCGCCGAGTGACGGCGGTCGAGACGGGGAAGACTGATGGCCTCTGACCCGCGACCAACGCATGCCGCACCGCGTGCCACGGAATTCTCGACGGACTTGGACGCCAGCACCGCGCGCGAGTTTCTAGCGCACATGGAATCGCGACTCGTGGAGCGTAGCCCGTCTTGGGCGGAGATCGGGCCAGATGATCCGCGCCGCGTCCTCGTGGAGGTTTTCGCGGAATCCTTGGCAAGATTGAGCTCAGAGGCGGGCGCCATCGAAGAGTCTCTCTATCCACGTCTTCTAGAACTGCTCGGAGCGGAGCCTCTCGGACCGCGGCCGGCACACGGTGTCGTCTGTTTTCGAGTCGACGAGGAGGTGGGGGAAGTCAACGTGCCGGCCGGAACGATGGTTGCTCCAGCTCGCGCTGCCGGGGAGCCTCATGTGGCCTTCGTTACCACCTCAGACGCTCCGTGCAGCACCGCGGAGCTGAAGCGAGTCGTTCTGACGTGCGCCGAGTCGTGCCGCGAGATCATTCCCTATCCACATCACGGATGGAATGAAAGCGAATGCGAACTCTTCGGTGGTCGGGAGAGCTATGAGCGACGGCTTTACCTTGGAGATCTTGTCCTGTCGATTCTCCGTTCACGCATCGGGGAGTTGACGCTCGAGTGGGGCATGGACGGTGAGCAGCTGCTCGGCGCGTTGTGGGAGTTCAGCGCCACAGGTGGCTGGCGTTCGCTCCCCGTGGAATGGGAAGAAGCGCGTGGCGTCGGGGGGGAGAAGGTGCTGCGCATGAAACTGTGTGGCCCTCTCTTCGACCTCACCGAAGCCACCGTCGATTGTCAGGCTTCGTACTGGATCCGATGCGTGCTGCCGCACCGCGGCGATGTGCGGCTGACTGTGCCGCAGTGGGTGTCATGGGCGGGGAGCGGAGCTCCTGTCGCTGTGGAAGAGCTCGACAGCAGTGCGTGGCGGTTCCCGCGGCCGGTTGTCAGAATCCTTACGTGCCATGAGGATCTTTGGGGAGACCATTCGGTGACCTCACTAGTAGCGCAGCCAGGTTCCCTCGGTCGGCGGCACTTCGACGTTTCGCTGCTGCCTCACGACGAGGACCCCGCCGTCTACTTCGGTTGGGATCGCGGCTGCGCTGCTGGCGTCTACGTCGACGTTGGGCGTGCATCGGGTTGGCATGGAGCGCTCACTCGGGGTGCCGTGCTGAAGTGGGAGATTTCCACTCCCAACGGTTTCCAGCCATTCGTCGTCAGTGACGGCACGCAGGGGTTTTCGCGCCCGGGCTTGATCTCTTGGGCGGCGGAAGAGGATATGGCGCCGATCGAGCTTCACGGCGAACGACTCGTCTGGGTCCGGGCGCGGTGGGTCGGTGGGACAGTGTGCGAGCCGCTCCGTATGCGACGCGTTTTGCCCCACGCGGCCGTCGTCCAGCAGCGAACTGAGCACCGCGACGTGCGATTCGAGCTTGAGCTCGACGCGCGCGGCAAGGCCCGCGTGACTCTGCCGATCGACGACGGCCAGCCTCTCAAGTTCGACGTCATCGACGTTCAAGACGACACAGGAGAGTGGCGATCTTGTCGGCGCATTCCAAGAGCTAGTGACCGTCTCGAAACCGTTGTGGGATCTGGCGACGTCGACCCTGCTGGCGATCTTCCCGGCGCAGCCGACACAGATGAACCCGCGACGCCGGAGGTTCCGCAGAGTGGCGGCCGTTTCAGACTTCATCGCCGCCGCGATGGCACTCTCGAGCTCGACCTGAGCGCGATGTGGCGAGGCCGGCGGATGCTGCGATTGCCGCGCGTTTTGCTGACGCAAGGTGCTCTTGGCAACCGTTCGGTTGAGTCGATTCGAGTTCTTGAGGGTGATTTGCCGGGTGTGACTCAGGTGGTGCAGCCGCTCGCGACAAGCGGTGGGGCAGATGCGGAGTCGAGTCAATGTTTTCGCCGCCGCGCCGTCTGTGACTTGAGAATGTCTCGCCGTGTTGTCACCGCCGAGGATATTGCTCACTTCTGCAAGGCGTACATCCCCGAAGTGGCACGTGTGGAAGTGGCATCTCAGCGCGATCGACTTGGTTATCTTGTCGTCACGCTCGTGCGTCGAGATCGCCGCCCGTTGCCGCCTGGTCTGCGCCAGGATGTCGCTGAGGAACTCGGCCGCAAGGTGCCTCTGGGCACGCTCGTTGAGGTGACGGCACCCGGTTTCGTGCCCGTCGAGGTGTCGATGACGCCTGCCGGGGGCGAACAGCTCCCATCGCTCCCACTACGCCGAGCCCTGGTTGCATGCCTTGAGGCATTCTTCGATCCAGTGACCGGCGGTGAGGACCGGCTTGGTCTACCGGCGCGTGGATGGCTCGACGACGAAGGACTGAGTGTCGTGCTTGGAAGAATTTGTCGCCGCGATTGGATCGCGCAGCTGCCTCGACACCGCGAAGGTCGAGCGCGCCCGGGAGTCGAGGAGTGGGGCGCGATTCTCCGCGCCTTGGAAGGTTTCGATGCCGCGGCGTGGTTGACGGAGTTGCGCGTGCCAGGCGCGACCGTGCCGCCCGCGTGGTGCTCGCCTGGAAGAGTCGACGACGGTTACGTTTTCTTTCCGCGCCTGGAAGAGTTGGTCTTTACCGGAAACGGGCCGGAGTAAAGCCATGTCACAAAGTAGGGCGAGCGAAAACGGTCGCGAGCGACGCGCGCGAATGGGTGGGTCCGATCGCTTGTCGCGAGGTGGTGGGAGATGATTCAAAGACGAAGCGCCGATAACGAGGCTGGGCTCAGTGCGCTTCTGCCGACGTATTATCGAGCGCATCCCGAGCTTTTAGAGCCGATACTCTCGGTCGCTAGCGAACAGGTTCGCGCCGTCTCTCGACAGACGGACCGACTGAAGGGCATCGCCGGTGATCAGCTCGTCGCTGACATTGCGCTGCGTTGGCTCTCGCCACTGCTCGCCGAATCGGAGGCCGAAGCCCAGCTCGCAGCGCCGCAGCGTCGGGGCGCTGGAAGCCGCGAAGAGTTCGTCGCCTGGTGGAGGTCCACGTGGGGTCACGAGCCTCGGCTTTGGACGGGTTATCTTTTTCATCCCGACCGCGATGGAAGCCTGACATTGGGCGTTAGCCGGGCGCCGGCAGTCGCCATTCTGTGGGGCCGAGAACGTTTCCCGCCGGACGATTCTCAGCACGCGATCCCGCCCGAATTGATCCCTCTGCAGACTCGGTTGCAGGTAGTCGTGCCGCAATCCGAAGAAGGATGGAAGGCCCCTGTTCCTAGACGTCGCTATCGCGGTCATGTTCTCTGGGATTCCGGCAGGTCGATCGAGGATTGATGTCTGCCCGTTTGGATCGAATCTCAGCGTGATGCAGTTGTTCGGCGGATATTTGCTTCGACCACAGAGATGACGACACGCAGTCAAACCGCTCCCATGAATTCCACGACAATTCAGATGCACGGCGCAACTGATGTCGGTTGTGTCCGGAAGGAGAATCAGGACTCGTTTTTGTGTTACGAGCCTGAGGACGAAGAGGAACTCGCGCGCAAGGGCCGCCTCGTGATGGTAGCAGACGGCATGGGCGGGCTTGCCAGCGGCGGTGACGCCAGCCGGACTGCCGTGGATGTGATTCGGCGTCTCTACTATTCGTACCGCTCTGGCCCCCGCGTCAGCTTGGAGACGGCTACGATCGAGGCAAACGCGGCGATTTTCGCGCAAGCGGCGACGAGTGGATCCGGCAAGCCGATGGGGTCGACCGTCACGGCGATGACGATTCTTGACCGGCGTGCCGTTGTCGCTCAAGTCGGCGATAGTCGAGCCTACATGCTCACGGGAGGCCGCCTCGAGCAGGTGACGCGTGATCATTCGCTGGTGCGCGAACTCTTGGATCGTGGGGAAATCGATGCAGACTCGCCGCAGTACTCCTTTCAGCGCAATATTCTCACGCGTGGCCTAGGGCTACGCGAGGACGTCGAAGTGGATCTGTTGGAAATTGTGGGGCTACGGCATGGCGATATTTTTCTGCTCTCGAGCGACGGACTTCACGAGCAAGTTTCGTCCGCGCAGATCCAAGAGGTTCTTGAAAATCACGACGATCTCGAAAGTGCTTGCAGTCAACTCATCGAGCTCGCGAGAGCGGCGGGGGGACCGGACAACATCACGACCGTGCTCGTTCGCGTCGAGGTGCCCAGCGATGTCGACGCAGCGCTCGATGGTGTGCAGCGGCCGCCGAGCGATGCGCGGGAGAGCGCTGGGCTGCTCCCTGTTGCCACTCTCGTCAGCTTCGCGGCTGGTGCTTGCGTTGCGCTCTGGCTCGCGTGGCCATCGATGAGACTTAACGCGTCCCTCCCTAACGCCCACCGGGAAGTCGCTCGAAACCTCTCTGCTGTCGCGGCGCCGGAGATCGACGACGAGGAGCGCTCGCGGCGCGTTGAAGGTCTCAGGAACGTGCTGATCAAATTGGGTCTGCTTCCACCTCAAGGTGAGACTTCCTCGCCAGATCATGGTAGGAAGTAAGAGCGTCCGCTTGAGGAGAGAAGTCAGGCTCGGGTGATCATGCGTCGAGCGAGAGATAGCGCCGAGGTACAAAGCACGAAGATCGTCGCGACTTTGGGGCCAGCGACTTCGTCGCCGAGTATGGTCGCGCGTTTGATCGAAGCTGGGGTTGATGTCTTTCGCCTCAACTTTTCGCACGGTACGACAGAGGGACATGAAAGGGCGATCACTCTCGTCCGCGAGGTTTCTTCTGAGCTTGATCGTCACGTCGCGATACTTCAGGATCTCCAGGGGACCAAGATTCGCACCACTCAGTGTGCCGACGGTGCGGTCGATCTGGCGACCGGCGGTGAGATCCTCGTCCGGGCTCAAGATGCCCCCACGACGTCGGAGTGTATCTGCATCACGCCGCCAGCCGCTCTCAGCCAGCTGACGACAGATGAACGCCTCCTGATCGACGACGGCCGGGTGCGGCTACGAGTCATCGAGCGCGGCGCCGATGCGTGGCGGGTGCGCGTCGAGGTCGGCGGTACGGTGAGCGATCGTAAGGGTGTCCACCTGCCGGACACGCAGACGTCGGATCTCCCGGCGCTCACCGCAAAGGATCTTCACGATCTCGAAGTTGGCGTGCGCAACGCAGTTGATTTTATCGCCATCTCGTTCGTGCGATCGGCGTCCGATTTGCGGGTCGCTCAACGCGCCCAGGAGGCGCTTGGGGCCAACATCCCCCTCATCGCCAAGATTGAGAAGCCTGAAGCGATCGACGATCTCCGCAATATTCTCGACGTTGCGTATGGCATCATGGTCGCTCGTGGCGACTTGGGCGTCGAACTCTCACCCGAGAAAGTGCCCGTAGCGCAGAAGCGCATGATCGCGCTCGCACGCCGGTATCGTCGGCCGGTGATCACGGCGACGCACATGCTTGAGAGCATGATCGAGCTGCCGGTGCCGACGCGCGCCGAAGCGTCGGATATCGCCAACGCCGTCTATGATGGGACCGACGCCGTCATGCTCTCCGGGGAGACGGCGATCGGAAAGTATCCTCTTGAAGCGGTGTCGATGGCCGCGCGCATTCTGGCTGAGGTCGAGGATGAGATTCACCGCCAGCGGCCGCAAACTGCGGTCTCGGCGAAGGCACCGTCGATCTCGGAGGCGACGGGCGAGGTTGCCGCACTCGCCAGCGAGTCCATCGGTGCCGACGCGATCGTCGTCTACACGCAAGGCGGCACGACAGCGCGCCTCATCGCTGCAGGGCGACCGCGTGTCCCGGTCTTTGCGTTCAGCAGCGACCCAGCGCTCCTGCGTCGGATAGCGCTCTGCTGGGGTGTCGAAGCCCGAGCTTGTGCAGCGACGCCGCAGCACATCGAGGACGTCCTGGCCATGGCGGAGACGCAGCTGCGCCGAGAAGAGGTCGTGAAACCTGGTGCCGTCATCGTCGTCGCCGGAGGCTTGCCGCTTCAAGAGTCGAGAGGCACGAACTTTATCAAGCTGCACCGCATAGCCGACAGCGACGTGTCTGGGTGAGAGCCCGGTCTCCGGCCACGTGGCGCCGCCGAATCGGCATTCGCGTTTGCGGCGATGGGCGATGTTAGCGCGCGGTGCTCGGTCGCACACGGTACGACGGGCTAGCTGCGAGGACCGGCGATCGTTTACGACAGACCGGGGCGGAGCTGAAGGATCGACCTGAGCGTGCGCGGGGTGTTCGTGAAGATTCCGTCGACGCCCCAGGCCAGCAACTGCAGCATGGCGATGGGGTTGTCGACCGTCCAGGTGTTCACCTTGAGCCCGCACGCATGGGCGTAGCGAACGCAGCCAGGGGTCAGCGTATCGCAGTTGGGATGCCACGCGACGCAGCCGATTTCCCGCGTCAACTCGACGGCCGCGCGTGTCCGAAGTGGGCCATGACCGTGGTGATCGGTGATGAGCGCAGTCGAGAATCCGAGCGGGACGAGTTCGCGAAGGAGGACTGCATCAGATGTGGCGAGCAGTAGACGTTTCTTGACGTTCTCGCGGTTGACGATCGGGAGCAACGCCTCGAGGAGCGTTTCGCGTTCGGATGTCGGTTTCAAGTCGAGATTGATCCGTACGCCATCCGGCGTCGCCTCGAGGGCTTCGGCTAACAGCGGAATGCGCTCGCCGGCGAATCTCAAATCTTTCCAGGCACCGGCATCGAGCTTCGCCAAGTCGAACGACGACATTCCAGCGACGAAGCCCGCACCGTCGGTCGTGCGCTCGAGGCGGCTGTCGTGCAGCAGCACGAGAGCGCGGTCCCGCGTCATTTGGACGTCGACTTCCACCATGTCGGCGCCGTCTTTCACCGCTGCGCGAATCGCAGCAAGCGTGTTCTCTGGAGTCCTCCGGGACGCCCCTCTATGTGCGATAACCGTGACTTGAGAGTTCATGATGGCAACTCTACCACCTAGCCACAGACGTGCCTATCCGGGTTTTCCCGATGCCGAGAGCGGCGCGGTTGACGGGCTCAAGGGCTGATCGTTCGGCGTGATCCCGAGCAGCTGTGAATGCCCTACGCCGTTTCGACGGTCTCGCGCACGAGACGCTCGACGAGCTGCGAGAGCGGCATGGGTTCCTGCTGGCCCGTCGTCAGGTTTTTCAGCGTCGCTTCACCCTTCCCCGCTTCTTCTGGACCGGCGACGACGACCCAAACTTGGCCGCGCCGATTGGCGTACTTGAACTGTTTGGCCAGCTTTGCGTAACTGGGAAACACTTCGCACGTGACGCCGGCGCGCCGCAGCATACTCGCCACTTTGGTGGTGTAGGTCGCCGTTTCCGGACCAAACGACGTCACCAGAACCGCCGCGATCGCCTCAGACTCTTGCAGCAACTTCAGCTCCACCAGGCCCTCGAGGAGGCGATCGATCCCAAGGCTGATGCCAACGCCAGGGATCTCCTCGGACTTCATGAGCCCTATGAGGCCGTCGTAGCGCCCGCCGCCCATGACAGCTCCGAACCCCGATAAATCGGTCAGGAAGGTCTCGTAGATCGTGCCGGTATAGTAGTTGAGTCCGCGCGCGATCGAGAGATCGATCACGACGTTTCCCTCCGACCCTGCGGCGGCGGCCATGTCGAGAACTTGGCGCAGCTCCGCGGCGCCGGCAGCGCCGGGGCCGGACGGAAAGAGCGCCGTCAGGCGTGCGACGACTTCGTCGGCCGTCCCGCTGAGTTCCAGAAACTCGAACACTTTGTCGATTTGTTCGCCGGTGAGCCGGTTTTCACTCTCGAGTAGCGCCGCCGTCTTGTCGCGGCCAATCTTCGGCAGTTTGTCGATCGTGCGGAGAATGCCCATCTCCACGCTCGCCGCGGTCACACCGATGCTTTCCATGAGGCCGCTCAGAATCTTGCGGTTGTTGATCCGCACCTCGAATTGATCGACCCCCAGGGCAGAGAGAAGCTCACAGGCGAGCTGGACAAGCTCTGCGTCCGCGGTCATGTCATAGCTACCGACGATGTCAGCGTCGCACTGCACAAACTCTCGAAATCGACCCCGCTGTGGCTTCTCAGCGCGCCAGACCGGTGCGATCTGATAGCGGCGGAAAGGTAGCGTTACGTTGTACTGAGCCACGACCCTGGCGAGAGGTACGGTCAAATCGTATCGCAGCGCGACCTCGCGATCGCCGTGGTCAGTAAAGCGATAGAGGAGGTTCTCACCCTCGTCGCCATATTTGCCCGTCAGCGTTTCCAGATACTCGAGCGCTGGCGTCGCCAGCGGAGGAAATCCGAAACGTTGAAAGGTGCCCTCGATCGTGGCGAGCATCCTGGACCGGGGGATCATTCTCTCCGGGAGGTAGTCTCGGAACCCCTTGAGGATTCGTGGCGCGTTCTTGGACATGCGGCAGAAACTCGCTGGAAGTCGGTTCGCTGTTCCTGTAAGGGGCGCCATGATAGCCTCGAGTCCAGAGAAACTGAGCGGGATTCTTGCAAGTTCTCCCGCTGGTCGCGGGTGATCTGCAATCTGTATTGGGAGTCGCAAGCTACCCGAGCGAGGCAGGCGATCCCTTGCCCGGCCTTCGTGTGCACCCGCGGCGAAACGGACTACCCTGCTGCACCACAGGAGCCGTCCTCCTGAGCGATGAACGCAGCGTGGAGGATACGAGCCGTGAGTCCCCAGACGACGTGTCCATCGAGCGAGAAGCGGAGGAACTCGGAGGCGAGGCTGGGCGCTCGTTGCCGAGGTGGCACCTCTGACGCGGTGGCCGCGTCGCCGCGTGTGACGCCCACCTCGAACAGCCTTGGCGAGATGCGCTCTACGGGTAGATAGAGGATCGTCTCCACCTCGTCGGCGTCCGGGATCAAAGTGACTGGTTGCCGGACGCGCCCCACGAACGGCTTGACCGCGTGGCCCAGCGTGGTGCGCTGCCAGTCGAGTTCGCGGTAGATCTCGACGGCCTCGGGCGGGATCCCGACCTCCTCGTGCGTCTCGCGTAGCGCGGTGAACTGCAGAGACTCATCCGTCGGTTCAAAGGCACCACCGGGCAGCGCCACCTGACCCGCGTATCGCTTCAGGTGGTCGGGGCGCTTCGTCAGCAGCACGCATTCCTCGCCGCCGTGGGGAACGAGAACGACGAGAACCGCGAACTCTCGCTGCTCAGTCGACTCAGACGGAGAATGACTCGCCACAGCCGCAAGTTCCCGTGGCGTTCGGATTGTTGAAGACGAATCCGCGTCCCATCAAGCCATCGTGAAAATCGACTTCAACGCCATCGAGGTAGAGCTGGCTCTTCTGGTCGACCACGACTTTGACGCCGGCGATGTCTTCGACGCAATCCTCGTCCTTGATGGACTCGTCGAAACCCATCTTGTACGTGAAACCGGAGCAGCCGCCACCGACGACCATGACTCTCAGGGCCGCGTCTTCGGCGAGATTCGCGCTCGCCACTTCCTGATCCATGATCTTCTTGAGCTCTTCGACTGCCTTTTCCGTCAGTTTGATCGCCACGTTTGCATGACCTCGCTGGGAGTTCTAAACGGTGCCCGTCTCACGGGTATCTGTCTTGCCTGATTTGGTCTGCAGCCCTATTCCGGACGTGATCTGTTCAGGCTGTGGTTGTTCTGGCGTGTCCGTCTGGTCGCGCCAGTTGATCAGCAGGGGTGTTCCCGCGCTGCGAGCACCGCCATCGCCTGACCGCGACCTTCGTGATCTCCTAAGAGTATACAGCGACTTGACTCGAGGTGGTATGCGAACGCTGGGAAAGAGCCGCGTTTTGCCAGCGGACCGATCGTGGTCGCAGTCGAGGAGCCTGCTACGGAAGCACGTTCGCTCCTTGCCCGCCGCTGCCGCGCCACCTATAATCACGGCGGTTCGGAAGGAAGAGAGAGTCGAAGAGAAGTACCTTGCGAGAAGTCGAAGCACCGACGGTCGCTGGCGGAAAGCGCGCGCCGTGAAACGCACTCGCGGCATCAAAGCGGAGACGCCACCGGCCGCTGCAGCCAGCAAGGCGCGGCTTCGCGGCACCCCGCGTCCGGGCATGACGCCCCTCGACGCCGAGTTGCCGGACCGTGGCGTCTCGGCGCTGTTTGGCGCCGCGCCTCAAGAGCCGGCGTCGCAGCGCCTGACTTCTGGAGCTTCCGAGGGTTCTAGTGAGGCGTCGTCGCGTGACCGGGCCGTGGCGGACGATGCCAGCGCGCTCACCAGTGCGCCGACCGAGAGCGACGGTGTCGCGACAGCTCGACAGAAGCGTCGCGTCGACGAGGAGGCGCCGGAGATTCTGCCCAGCCGACTCCGCGGCTTTGGCGCCACCCGCCGTGACGTGATTTGGACCCTCGTCGCGCTGGTTGCGCTCCTTCTTCTCCTCCAGCACCAACTGCGCGACGGGCAGAATTCCAGCAAGCGCCGAGGCAGAGACGAGCCGTCTCTCGGGAGTGCCGTCGCCTCCCGGAATGTGCCTTCTTCTTCTCAGTCACAACCGAGTGTCGTCGCCGAACCGATCAGCTCGACCGTCTCCATCGACCCTCGCAGCTTTGGAGCCCGCATCGTTGATCCTTTAGGGCGTCCTGTTGCCGGCGCTGGAGTCAAGTTCGCTTCGCAGGAAGTGGTCTCCGACGCCACCGGGTCTTTTCGTCTGTTGTGGGGCACTGGTGAGGTGCGTCTGTCGCATCCCCGCTTTTGGACGCGCCAGCTGCCGCGCAGCGAGCTGGAGAGGCTTTGGCACCAGACGGGAGGACGCTTCGAGCCGCAGGAGGGATCGGAGCTACAGCTGCCGGAGATTCTTCTTCTCCCAGGGCAGACGATTCGGGGCACGGTGTCTCGCCTCGGTGCCCCTGTTCGCGGCGCGCGGGTCTCGGTGAGCTCAGGGGGCCGGCGTCACGAAGTGCGCACGGATGCTGCCGGCAAGTTTACGAGTAGGCTTTTGCAGCCGGACGGCGCGTCGCTCCTTGTCATGGAGGAGACTTCTCTTCCGGTCTTCAGGACGATGCCGACCAACCTGACGTGGCACCACGAACTAAAAATTGAACTAAAGAGCGGCGCAGCGTCTCGCATCGCCGTGCGCGACATAGGCCAGGACCCTGTCCCCGACGCTGAAGTGTGGTTACGCGCTGCCAACGGGGACGAGGAGTTCTTCGGGTGGACTGACGATCTCGGCAAACTCTTCACCGCGATTCCGGCGAAACGATTTGCCACGATTGCGGTTAAGGCCCCCGGCTATCATCCGGCGTCGACGAATGTGGCTGCGGACGTTCAACTGACGCTGCGACCGACGCCGGTGGTGCGCGGTCAAGCGGTGCGTCGCTTGGACGGGCTCGGCGCGGTGTTGAGGCGCGCGGCGTTAGAAATTGAGCGCGAAGACGCCTACTCAGTCAGCCCGGACCGCGGGCAAGCACTGGACGTTCCTAAGCCAGGCAGCTTTCGGATCGGCTTACCGCCCTACCCTGGCACTTACCGCGTCGTCGCTGAGTCAGCGGACGGCGCGCTCGGCTACTCAGAAACGTTCGTCTTCGACGGGCGCTCGAGCCCGCCGCCTCTTCTGGTGCGTCTCCAGCCTCGGACTAAACTTTTCGGCATCGTCCGCACGCTGCGCGGTGGGCTGGTTGACCAAGCGGTAGAACTGCTGCTCGACCCGCAAGCACCACTAGACGACGAGACGATTCATGGCGTTCGGGTGCCCCTACAGACGAAAGTGGTTCGCCGCGCGACGACGCAGGCGGACGGCCGATTCTCGTTCAACGATGTGCCGGCAGGGCGCTACCGGATCCGTGTCCACTCCCCGGGTTGGGGTGAGTACATTTCTCCGCCCTTCGAGCCACCGCTCGAAAACGCGTTTCCGATTCTGCTCGGCCGCGGCGCTTACCTCGCCGGCACAGTGGTGAATGCCGCCGCTCAGCCTGAGGCGCGTCAGCCGCTCGTTATCAGTGATGGCGGCTTTGTGCGGCGCGTGGCGTGGACGGACGAGTTAGGAAACTATGAGATTCCTGATCTGCCGCCGGGTAATTACCGATTGTCGCTGGGGGCGACAGCGGGGAGGAACGTCGAGCACCGTGATCTCTCCCTCGAAGAGGGCGCCGACGTGTTCCTGCGGATTCGACGTCGGAGCGGTTGATGCGGCACTTCGCGCCGGCCTGACCGCTGGTTGGGAGGCAGCAAAAAGCCGACGATCTACCGCTAGAGTGCGCTAACATCAGCGTTGATGAGCAGCCGCAGGCAAGAAAGGAGACGCGCGTTCGTTCATGGGTGATATCTACCTCGACCACAACGCCACGACGCCCATCGATCCTCGCGTCCTGGAATGCATGCTGCCGTTTCTCCGCGAGCAATTCGGCAACGCCTCGAGCAAGCATCACGCTTACGGCTGGACAGCCAATGAGGCGGTCGAAACCGCGCGCGGGCATGTCGCGACCTTGCTGGGAGCACGTCCACGCGAGATCGTCTTTACAGCCGGCGCCACGGAGTCGAACAACATCGCTCTGGCGGGGGTCGTCGACTACGACTATTTGAAGGAGGGACGCTCCGAGCGACGCCCGCGGCATGTGATCACGCAAGCGACCGAACATCCCGCCGTCCTGGACACGACCCGCGCTCTTGAGCGGCGTGGACATCGTGTTACGTACCTTAAGCCCGATCGAACTGGGCTCGTCACAGCCGACGATGTCCGGGGCGCGATGCGCGACGACACTGTGCTCGTTTCGATCATGGCGGCGAACAACGAAATTGGAACCGTGCAGCCGATTGCGGAAATCGGGGCCGTGTGCGAGGAGCTGGGCGTCCTCTTTCATACTGACGCGGCGCAGGCGGCAGGCAAGATCCCACTCGATATCGGCTCGATGCACATCGATCTCTTGGCTCTTTCAGGACACAAGTTCTACGCTCCCAAAGGAATTGGAGCCCTCTGCGTCCGCACGCGAACACCACGGACAAAGATCACAGGGATCGCGTATGGCGGCGGTCAGGAGCGGTCCTTGCGCCCAGGGACTCTCGACGTCCCCGGGATTGTGGCGCTCGGCGAGGCAGCTCGCTTGGCGACTCTCGAGCTGGAAGCGGAGAGCGAGCGGCTTCGTTCGTTGCGCGACCGCCTGGTGGACCACCTCAAAGCGCAGCTCGACGGGCTCCACTTTCATCACGACCCGATCTCCGGACTTCCCGGGACGGCGAGCGTGAGCTTTGAGGGTGTTGACGGTGCTGCCCTTCTCGTCGCGCTCAAGGGCATCGCGGTCAGCTCAGGATCTGCGTGCGCCTCGGGCAGCACGTCGCCGTCGCATGTGCTCAAAGCACTCGGTGTCGCGGATCGGCTCGCCGCCGCTACCTTGCGCTTCGGCGTTGGCCGCTCGACAACCGTGGAACAAGTCGATGCGGCGGCCGAGAGCGTTGTGGCCGCGGTGTCGCAGATGCGAGCCCAACGGGCGCCGGAGAGGCGACGGTAACAGCGTTTCCGGCTGCCAAGTGATCGCATGGACGGGCACAGGCTGGCTTCATTGGCGCCAAAACCGTATCGCCGACGTGCTGCGACGGTAGACGCTGAGCGTTGACCCGTTCGTCCGTTCGTCATCCGGTGGTGGGGTCGATGTCGTCTCGATCGACGCGGGCGGCTGGACCGTCTGGCCTCGCCTCGCTGCAGGACGGCTGGGTGACGCCACTAGCGCCGTCGCCGTTGGAGCTGTGCTTCTCAAAGCTCGAGACCCAAGCCGGGGCAATCGGCTGCGCTTGCCGATACAACTCTTCGAACTGCTCATCGGTGGACCGGGTCAACTCGCGCAGCGTTTGTTCGGCAGCGGCTCTGTGCTCTTCCAGCGCGTCTCGATCGAGATCAGGAGGCACGCGGATCACCTCGCCGAAGCAAATGATACTGCTGGTGAAAGGTGCGGGAATCAACATGCGATCCCAGGTTCGGAGCTGGCTGAAGCGTCCACAAGCGAAAGTGATCGGGTAGATCGGCATGCGGGCGCGCGAGGCGAGGTAGATCGCCCCTGGATGAAAGACTTGTGAAGGTCCCTTGGGACCATCCGGGGTGATGCCGATCGACTGCTGGCGACTCTGCCTCAGGGCACCGAGTATCGCCCGTGTCCCGCCACGAGTCGTCGAGCCCCGGAGGGTCTTCATCCCGAGTCGCTCGATTGTGCGTGCAATCATTTCTCCGTCGCCGTGGGCGCTGATCAAGATTTTCATGTCCGGGACGGGTGACGCGATGCTCAACCCCAGAAGACGCTGGTGCCAGAAGGCGTAGATGCCGGGTGCGTCGAAAAGCAGCCGTCTGCGTCCCTGCGGGTCGAATCCGAAGCGACCATGACCTGCGATTCTCACACGGAGTGCTCGGCGCCAGAGGCGGAGCGCGGGGGCGCCAAGGACGCCGACGCAACCGTTTCGCAGCGGGCGTAGAACTCGGCGGCGAAATCGTTTGCTGCGCGACGGGCTGGGGGCACTCATGACGCCGAAACCTTGCCGCGGGATGCGAGAGCCTCGATCGTTGCATGACACACGACGGCAGGCGAGATCAGTGCCATACAAATGCGATGAGCGCAGCGGCGCAGAAGGCAGGGGCTACACGGGGCAGGGCTCGTCACGATAGAGCCGCGATTCGGATACGGTTCGTAGATTGCTGCATCTTTCGGTCCGTAGAGGCCGACAGTGGGAACGCCGAGCAGGGCGGCCAGTGGCAGCACACCGGTGTCAGCAGCAACGAAGGCATCCACCCTGGCAAGGAGCGCGGCAAACTGTTTGAGGCTCGACTCGGCGTTGAGGACGGTTGGCCGGCCGACTGCTCGGGCAAGGTCGAGCTCGCCCGGTCCCCAAGTGATGAGCGTTCGGACGCCGCGGCTGTGAAGCCGGTCGGCAAGCTCTCGAAAGTGGGACACAGGCCAGCGTTTGATTTCACCGAACGGGCTCACGGCCGGGTGCAGCGCAACGACCGGGCCGCTGCCTGGGAGTCCAGCAAGAACACCAGCGGCCCACTGGTCACTGGCGGCGTCGATCTCGATCTCGCCTTGCGGGCAGGCGCCTTGATAGCCTAATTCGCGCACGATCGCGAGGTTCTTTTCAACGGAATTCATTCGTAACGGCAGACGGCCCACGTGGTGTGTTGCAACCAGGGAGGCAACGCGTTCGCGCACATCCCGGCGGTGGAAGCTAACGCGGTGTTTGCCGCGCGCCAGGAGCACCGCGACTGCGCTACGCGTGTTGCCCTGAAAGTCAAGGATCAGATCATAGCGTCGTTCTCGAAGCGGGCGCGCGCAGCGAGCAACGTCGCGCACCACAGAACCCCAGGCCGAGACGCGGGCGATCCGACGTTTCCACTCCTGGCGCGGAATGACGAAGATTCGGCGCAGCGACGGGTGCGCCTCGAGCAGTCCAGCGCCCAACGGCTCAACGAGCCAATCGATCTCGGCGGCGGGGAACTGGCGCTTCAGGGCAGTCAGCGCCGGCAGCGCGTGGATGACGTCACCGAGAGCGCTCATTTTGACAATCAGCACGCTGCGAATGTCGTCAGGCTTGAGTTCGAGCATTCCCGAATTCTCGAAGAGAGCCTCGAACTTGTCAAAGGGCTTCGGGTCCTCATATAATCACCCGTGACTACAGTGAGGGCGTGGGGGAGGCGCTCCTCCTTCGCCCCGTGTGGCGAGCCACGAGTGAGCTCTGGTTGTCGATTCGCTCGGTCCTCCGTTGCGCACCGACCAGAAGGCGGCTCGAAGAGTCGCCGACGGGAGCTCTCGCGGAACGCGTTATTTCCTTTTGGCTCATTCGTTCTGGGTGATCGCACTGTCTCGGGTGGCTGTTAGAGACGAGCTGCGGGTTATTCGACGGTGAAACCGCTACTAGAATCGAGTCCGCGACCCCGACCAGGCAAGGCGGAGGAAACTCCTCTTCCGCTCCCTGTCGGCTATGAACTCGTCCGTCTGCATCGCGACGGGGCTCCACGACAGCGCCACGCGCCGCCGGCGCGCACGGGCTCGGGTGCGCAGACGGTCATCGTCAGGAGCGCGGTGCGCGACAAACTACTCAAGATCGGTATTCATGATCCACGGCGTGTCGTCGCCGGGCCGCTCGTCACCGATTGGCTTGCGGGCGGCCGCACCCGGCACGCGCTTCTGCGCGTTGAGGACGACGCCTGGGTGTTGAAGTCGTATCACCGCGGCGGCGCCCTGGGGTTTCTCAACGGAACACGATATTGGGGACGGCAACGGTTTCTCCAAGAGCTCTCGATCGCCGCTGTAGCGCGTGCCGCGGGAGTTGCGACTCCGGAACTGCTCGCCCTCGTATTGGAGCCTGCCGGGTACGGATCGCTTCGAGCCTGGATGGTGTCAAGGTATCTCGGCGACGTGCGGCCGCTGTCAGATTTCTTTGGCCACCCGAGCGAAGCGGATCTTTTCGTCGCCGCCGGGGAGCTCGTCGCGCGGATGCATCGAGCCCGGATCGATCATCCAGATTTGCATTTGGGCAACATTGTGGCTCGGTTCGCGGGTGCACGGCCGCTCGTTTACATCATCGACTGGGATCGGGCGGTCCAGAGACATGCGGCATGGAATCCGAACGCCAATCTCGTGCGGTTGTGGCGCTCGGTGGAGAAAGGGCGCAAGCTCGGTCGCATCGACACGGTGAACACGACCGGCGCGGCGAGTGCACCTGCAGCACTCAAGGCATTCGTGCGCGGATACTTCCGTGGTCGGCGTGCCCGTGACCTGGAGGCGTCACGACGTTACTTCCGCCGCCGCGCGCTAGCGCTCAACTTGCGGGGGCTTTTCTGGCGGTCTGACGTGCGTGTAGACGGTTGAACTGTGAGATCGGCCGTCGGCGCCCGCAGTTGCTTTTTCCTTGTCGCGGCCAGTCCTCCGTGGTTAAAGAACTCTTTTTCTTGCGGTTGAGATTCAGTCGAAAAACCGTTTGAAGAAGACCTTCAAGCGCGCTAACCGCAGGCGCGGCTCGGGTGGAACACGAGGAACGAGCCTGCGCCGCGACGAAAGGATTGAGAAGATATCGGAAAGATGACCGTGGGAGAAAAGACAGCAAAGAGAAGCGAAATCATTCAGGTTGGCGGGATCGACTACTTGAACGCCCTTCCGTTGACCGCGTTTCTGGAGCTCAATGGTCAACCGCGATTCGAGATCACGAATCTCGCTCCGAGTGCGCTTGCGGCGGGGCTTCGGCACGGCGATCTCGACATTGCTCTGGTACCTGCAGTCGAGTACCTAAGCTCGCCTAACTACCGGGTCGTCGGCCCGATTTGTATCTCGAGTTACGGTGCCGTCGAAAGCATTCGGCTCTACTTCCGGCGCCCGCTCGAAGACGTCCGCCATGTCGCTCTGGATGCGAGCTCTCGAACCTCGGCGATGCTCACGAAGCTATTGTTTCGTCGCCTCTGGGGAGGCTCCCCTGGCTTCCTCGATGTGTCGCCGCAGGCGATCGAGTCGTATCTCGCAGCCCCGTCGACAACGGCAGACGGCGCGTTTGACGACGTCGATGCAGCTCTTCTCATTGGGGACGTCGCCTTGCGGCAGCCGGAAACCACCTCGGCTTGGGAGCAGCTTGACCTTGGTACGGTTTGGACTCGGTGGACCGGACTGCCCCTCGTCTACGCCGTCTGGGTTTGGAGACACGGCGATCGGGCGCCGGTGCATCTTCAAGAGCAGTTCGAACGCGCTCGACACGACGGCGTGAGCCGAATTGATGACATTGTGCGGCGTTGGCCTGGCAGTCGTCAGATCGGCGAGGCGCGCTGTAGGAACTACCTAACGCACCGGATCGGTTATGATCTTGGCACGCCCCAAGTCGAAGGTTTGCTGCGCTATTTTTCGCTCCTGGCAGAAGCTGGATTGACCTCTGACGCACCCAGAGAGCTTCGCTTTCTGGGGCCGACGATCTTGAGGCGTATGGCACCTGTGAATCTGTCGTGTCTTTAGAGCGCTGAGGCGGCACCGCGTCGCACGCGGTCATCAGCATCACGATTGTGTCGACCTACACTCCTTTTTCCGTCTGCATTATCACCTTCAACGAGCAAGCGAATCTGCCGGCAGCTCTGAAGAGTGTTGATTTTGCCGACGAGATCATCGTCGTCGATTCGCACTCGACCGACGCAACGCGCCGCATTGCAGCTGACTTTCGGTGTCGTAGCCGCGCTGGGGCTGAAGTCGTTCCACGTGTCGTTGAGCGAGATTGGCCCGGTCACGTCGAGCAGAAGAACTTCGCGATCGACTGCGCGACGCACGATTGGGTACTGTGCATCGACGCAGACGAGCGCGTTTCGCCCGAGTTGCGACGCGAGATCGAAGCCGCGCTGGGGTCAAAGTCAGCCCTGTTCGACGCCTACACCATGCCGCGCCGGACGTTCTACCTCGGTCGCTGGATCAAGGGCGGCGGCTGGTATCCTGACAGAAAGATGCGGCTGTTTCGGCGCAGCCGTGGGCGTTGGGGTGGCACGAATCCCCACGATCACGTCTACTTGGAAGGCGCCGTAGCGGCGCTTCGCGGCGACCTGCTCCATTTCACTTACCGCGACGTCGAGCACCATGTGCGGACCATTAACTTCTTCACCGATATCGCCGCCCGCGAGAAACTGAAGCGCGATCAAAGTGCTTCGACTTTGCGAATGCTTTTGCACCCGCCCTTCAAGTTTCTCAAGATGTACTTTCTGCAGGGTGGCTTTCGCGACGGCGTCGTTGGACTCATCGTTGCGTGCTTCGGTGCCTACTACGTTTTCTTGAAGTATGCGAAGCTCTGGGAACTTCGATCTGAGCAGTGGAGAAAGGAAGGCGGTGAGAGTCCTTCACCTCGTCTCCAACCATAAACTGACTGGACCCGTCGACCCGGCGATCTGTCTCGGGGTCGCGCTGGATCGGACAGATGTGGACTCCGAGGTCGCTGTAGGCCGCGCGCAGTCTGGTCCCGCATTCCTCGATGACGTGGTCCGCGGTCGAGGGCTCGAGCCGGTCAGCGATTTTCGGCTGCCAAAGCACCGTCGACTGCTGACGAATCGCGTCGATGCGTGGCGCCTTGCGGAGCGTCTTCGAGGCTCACCCGTCGACATTCTGCACGTTCATCTCGACAACGCTCATCGCATCGCGTCGCGGGCCCGCCGTTTGCTCGGACCCGGTCAGCGTCCGTACATCGTCCGCTCGCTCTATGACGATCGAGTGCCAGTGTTCAACCGCGATCAACGCCGGCTCTACCAGAAAGACTCAGACGGTATCTTCGTCTTCGGCGCGGATGTGTGCGCCGGACTGATCGAGCGATTTGGACTTCCAGGCAGTCGGGTCCGCCGTCTCGATGGCGGGGTCATGACGGATCGTTTCTATCCGCGGCAGGGCGACGAGATGCGCCGGCGATTCTCAATTCCGAGCGCTGCCGTCGTGGGAGGGATTGTCGCCAGAATCCAGCCGCACCGTCGCTACGAGATCCTTTTCGAAGCCTTTCGACGCGTCATGGCGGAAGTGCCGATGCTGCATCTCCTGGTGCTGGGTCGGGGCACCCGCGCCAAGGAGATCGCTCACGACGGCGTCGCTCGCCTGGGCATCGAGACGCGCACACACCTGCCGGGCTACGTCGGCGGCGACGAGTACCAAGAGGCGCTCGGGGCGTTCGATTTTAAGATCTTCCTGGTCCCCGGAAGTGATGGCACCTGTCGCGCGGTGCGTGAGGCGATGGCCATGGGGATTCCGGTGATCGTGTCGCGACGTGGGCTCCTGCCGGAGATCGTTCGACATCGTGTTGATGGTCTCGTCGTTGACGATGAGGTGGAACCACTCGCAGCCGCGGTCAAGGAGCTTGCGACCGACGTGTCGCTGCGTCGCCAGCTTGGCGAAAACGCGCACGCTCGAGCCCACGCCGATTTTTCTCAGACGCGTCAGGCGGAGCGCGTGCGGGGACAGTACGCCAGCTGGTTCCCCGAACTGGCTGTTGATGCACAGCCGGCGTCATAGAGCGCCCGGGATCTACCGAGTCCTGTGTGTGCGCTGCGGCTGGTTGCCGTGACCGCTCAGGCCCGTCGAATGGATGTTGGCTGGCCGATAACGGCGTGGTTCACGCGGCCTCCGCGAGCATTTCGGGAACGTACTCGCTGCGGCGGAGAAGCCGTGGTCGCAATCCCGCCGGGAAACGCAAGCGGATCACAGGTTGGTGGCGACCCCGCCGATAGAGGAGTGAGGCAGGAATCCTTCTCACGTGTTTAACGAGCGTAGACGACGGCATGAGCATACTCGGACACATCGAAGACCTCCCGCTCCCAGACGTTTTACAAATGATGAGTATGGGCAAGCGGAGCGGCGTTTTGACATTGATTTCGCGAGAGGGGTGCGGGCGCATCCTGCTCAACGGTGGACGAGTGGTCTACGCTAGTTCGGATCTCCGCAAGCGACTCGGATACACGCTGGTCGAGAAGGGGTTGGTTTCGCTGCGCGAACTGAATGAGGTCTTAAAGGAGCAGCGCGAGAAAGAGGACAAGCGACCGCTTGGAACGCTGCTCGTGAAGAAGGGGCTCATCTGTGCCGAGGACCTCGAGGGTGTGCTGAAGCCACATGTCGTTCGGGTCTTTGCCGACTTCCTCGTGTGGAAAAAGGGCATCTTCTACTTCGAGAAAGATTGGCTAATGAACAACCAGATGCTAGCTCAGGAGGGGATGAACATTGAGCGCATCTTGCTACAAGCTGCACGTCTGAACGACGAGGCCTCTCGGGAGACTGAGGCAGAGCTGCTTCCCTAACGATCTGGGACACCAGCGCAGCCAGGCAACGTCGGTCCTAGCGCTAGAGTGACAGCGCTACAGACGCCTGCTTTGCTTTGACTGACCATCAAATGCGTCTGGCGCACGGCCTTCAGCGTGAACCGGCACCCCTATGTCGTTGGGTGCGTACGGTAGAGAAAGTGGTAGGCGAGGTTGCGCGGCAGTAACCGTTTCCACCATTTGAAGCGGTTGTACGGAGTGATGCCGTCAACGGTCAAGCCGCTCGACTCGAGAAGGTCACGCCACTCGTTGACGGTCGCGAAACGGTCGATGATTTGGTGGTGGTTTGGGCCGTAGCCACCGCGAATCACCCGCCAGATGTCGCCGGAGTAGAAACTGTTTGGCAGCAGCACCCACACGGTCCCATCGCGGCGACAGAGGCGCGCGAGTTCCTGGGCACCCCGGGACGGGTCGACGAAGTGCTCGAGGTTGCCGGAGCAGAGGACCGCGTCGTACACGTCGCCGGCGAGCGGCACGTACTCTCCTTGCGCGAGCATGCGCTGTGCGGTGGGCGCGTGACATCCACAGAGCGCGAGTGCGGCGTCTGAGATGTCGATGCCGACGAGTACTGCGTCTTCGAGACGGCGCGCCAGGGCCGCCAGCAAGCGTCCGCTGCCGCAGCCGACGTCAACGATTCGTGCCGTGTGGCCTTGTGCGTCGGGCAGATGTCGTACGACTTTCTGCGCTAGCCAATCGTAGTAACGGTCTGAGTCCTCCAGCGGCGCCGAGCGAAACTGGGCGTTGTACGCGGCGCGAACGGCTCGCGTCGACCAAACGCGACGCGGGGATGTTGACATCGGATTGCCACGTGGAGACTGCACGTCAGGTTTCCCGGCTCTCAAAAGCTTCGTAGTATGGATCCCACCCCTTCACGAGCCCCGAGCCAACGGCAGCGAGTGCCGCCGCGCCAAGGGGTGCGTTCGGATGCACGTCGACTGCGTCTTCACAGGGTCGCTCGCACTCTTTGAGTGACGCTTGAGCCTCGGCAAGTTGTATCGCCGCGCCTCCTTTGAGCCCACGCCACTCGGCGACTTGAAAGCCTTCCAGCGCTGCCCGGCGTGCCTTCCAGGCTGGAGGTAGCGAGATCGGGCTGACCCCCTCGAAGCCGAGCGCCGCGACGGGTTCGCCGCTAGGGGAAGTGTAGCGCCATAGCGTCGAGCGACAAACGTCTGCGACGCCGGCTAGGGCGCAGTCCTCCTCGTGTGCACCGGCCACTACGCAGATTCCGCCCGGGATCCCGCTCTTTCGAACTCCGTCTTCGCTCAGCCTTCCAGTCATCACATGCGAGTCGAAGATCGGTGGCATGATGCTGCGATCGAGGCCGACGTCGCGGAGCTTGTCCTCGGACCACGAGAGCGTGCCAGCTTCCAGGAGATTCATGCGGTCAACATCGGTTACGTCAGTGGCGAGGCTGCCGCTGAGAACGAAACGGATGTAGTCCTTAGGCGTGAGCAGCGCGGCGACTCTTCTGGCGACGCGGGCGTCGTTCTGGCGCCACGCCGCGAAATCACTGGCCACTTTGTCCGCGTGAGCGAAGCGCAGACGAGAGAGCGGTTCATAGTCGAAGCCGAGAGCGATCCAGCCGCTCGGTGCGGTGACGGCGAGCCCCCACACCTTGCGCGCTTTGGTCGGTAGGTGCAGATAGGTTTCCTCCAGGGCGTAGCACGCGGCGCGCGTCCATTCCAGCGGCGCGACCTCTCGGATCCCGGAGTCGCCCAGCGCAATGACGTTCTCCACGGGCGCTGTGGTCTCGGCCCAGCATTCCAGGTCGCGCCCCAAAGCGATCGTACTGGCCTGGTGGTCGTCGACATGCAGTCCGAGGAACTGAATCATCTATTGCGCCAACTGAGGATCTTGCCGTGGCAGGTTCTTCGCCCAAGAGAACGGTCCAGCGCGAGTCTTGCTCTGGCGCTGCGCTCTGTCAAGCTGGCCTCGACGGACGAGTTCAGCAAGCTTGGAAACCTACCGTGGGATTCGTCGCTGTCTTCGCCAGATTCCACCTTCCGGCCCTGTGGAGTGCTTCTCGACTCAAAGCGAGTCGAGTTCTATAGCAGGTCCTTGACGACGCTCTTCTCAGACTCCAGTTCATCGACCGATTTTTGCAGCATGCCGCGGCAGTAGTCGTCGAGCTCGAGGCCTTGCACGATTTCCCACTCCCCATTTCTAACTCGTACGGGGAACGAAGAGATGAGGCCCTCGGGGACGCCATAGCTACCGTCAGAACAGACGGCCGCCGAGGTCCAATCGTCACCCTTTGTCGACCCGGTGAACGTGGCGACGTGATCCTTAGCGGCGTTAGCTGCTGAGGCTGCCGACGACTTGCCACGTGCCTCGATGATCTCGGCGCCGCGTTTCTGGACGCGCGATTGGAACTCCCCTTCGAGCCAGGTACGATCATCGATGACTTCGGTCACCGACTGCCCCTTGATCTTGGCGTGCACAAAGTCTGGGAACTGGGTCGTACTGTGATTGCCCCAAATCGTCATCCGTGACACATCCGTGACCGCGCACCCCGCTTTCGACGCCAGCTGCGCTAAGGCGCGGTTGTGGTCGAGGCGAGTCATCGCGAACCAGCGATCGCGCGGGATCGCCGGCGCGTTGTTCATCGCGATGAGGCAATTCGTGTTGCAAGGGTTGCCGACCACCAGAACCCGCACGTCTGCCGCGGCGGACTTCTCGAGCGCTTTTCCCTGGGAGACGAAGATCGGACCGTTCTCGCGGATCAAATCGCCGCGTTCCATGCCCTTGCCGCGCGGCTTGCTGCCGACGAGAAGCGCCCAGCTCACGTCTTTGAAACCAACTTCGGGTTCGCTCGACAGCACGATGTCTGTGAGCAGAGGGAAGGCACAATCTTCCAACTCAAGCGCTACGCCGCGGAGGGCGTTCATGGCGGCTGGGATTTCGACGAGGTTGAGAGCGACGGGCTGCGATGGGCCGAGCATGTCGCCGTTGGCGATGGAGAAGAGCAGGTTGTAGGCGATTTGGCCAGCAGCACCGGTGACTGCGACCCTTACAGGGGCACTCATGATTTCGTCCTCCGATCGTTAGCGTTGAGGCTTCGTCTTTTTCGACTCCACGTGTGAGTTCTCGCCTCGTAAGGCGTCGCCCTCGCGGCTGCTGGGAAGTGCTTCGAGTCGATCACCGAGTCATTCGCGCCTAGATCCGCTGTGACAAACGCAGGCAATTTCTGGGATTTTTGAGTCTTGGCACGGCCGAGCTGGGCGTGAATGACCCGCGCGTCGCGACGGTATTGGAGCTGGCTTCGAACGGACGCTTGCCTGCTACCTTCCAATCGCCGAGAGCGTGAGAATGTGAGACGTTAGCTGCCGTGTTGGCTCGGGTCAACGACAATTCAACGAGACGTAACCGAAGTGCCGCGGACCGCGACTCCACCGTGATCGGGCATGGCCTTTCACCATCTGCTGCTGTCGCTCACGGGTGATCCTGTCGAGCGCTTCGCGCTGCGAGCAGTGACTCGAAGGCAGCGGACAATGCGTGGAATTTCTCGTGCGCAAGGCGTTGGCTGTCACCGCCGAGGTGATACAGCTTGTCTGGATGATACTGTCTTGCCAAGCGTCGAAATGCGGCCTTGATCTCGGCCACGCTTGCGGACTCTGCGACACCCAGAATCTCGTGTGGGGAGAGAAGGCGCGGGTGGCCTTGGGAAGTGACTTGACGCCGCGTCCGACTCTGTGGCCGCCGCGCCGACGTTTCGCCTTGGCGCCCGTCAGCCGCCGCCGCGCCGTTGGTGGATCTAGCTCTTGAGTCGGTGCGGCCGCGAGTCCGTCGCCCAGCTTCGCGTCCCTTGGGCCTGGACCTGGTACCCTTGGACGGGTTCGAATTCGAGACGCTCCCTGCGGGCTTCTCTTCGATCAACTCGCGTGCGCGCTGTGGCGTCGAATAGCGCGCGTCGCCATCACGTTCGAAGAAGAAGCGGCGCCGCTCTTCGTTGGCGCGATACCACGACACGAGGGAAATGAAGTCTTCGGGCCCGGTGTCGAGCAGTTGCGAGAAGAAGTACTCAACGACGGACGGGCGTCCAACCGGTGAGGCGAACCAGCGCCCTCGCGGCGTTTGCTCCAGACGGTTGTCGCGGCGACAGGTGTCGCAAACGAGAAGCAGGTAGGGTCCACCCTGCCGCTCGGCGCGACTGCGGAGGATGCCGCCAGCTTCGATCTCGCTGTTCGGCCAGAGCCGATTGCAAAACCAGCAGCGTGCCGTCGGCTGAGAGTTGGAACCGGAGACACCAGGTTTCATCGAGTTCCATCATACCACCAACATGGCGTCGCCGTAGCTGTAGAAGCGGTAGCCTTCGCGGATCGCTGTGTTGTACGCTGCGAGGACCTGTTGTCGTCCCGCCATGGCGCTGACCAACACGAGCAAGCTCGTCCGCGGCAGGTGAAAGTTGGTCACCAGCGCATCGACCAGCGCGAATCTGTGCCCTGGTTTGATGAACAGCGACGTTCGGCCGCTATAGGGCGGAGGGTATCCCTCGGTGTGGAAACGTTCGCCAAGTGTCTCGAGAACGCGACATGTCGTGGTGCCGACAGCAATGATGCGCCCCCCTTGCTGTCGGGCGTCGTGGATGCAGTCGGCTGCAGCACGCGTCAGGACGAAGCTCTCTTCGTGCAGCTTGCTACCGCGGAGCGTCTCGGTGGTGAGGGGGCGAAACGTCCCAAGGCCAACGTGGAGCGTCACGGGCACGACCCGAACCCCTCGAGCTTCGATGGCGGCAATCAGTTCGTGCGAAAAGTGAAGGCCCGCAGTCGGCGCGGCCGCGGAGCCGATCGACTGTGCGAAGACGGTCTGATATCGCTCAGCGTCGAGCTCGGCGCGAGAGTCGTCGTCTTGGCGCTGGATATACGGAGGTAGGGGGACCTCACCGAGCTGCTCGCAGAGCAGGAACGTCTCCTCACGCGTGAGTGCCTTGCTCCCGCGCGTGAATGTGACAAGCACGGCGTCCGCCTCGCGATCGACTACACGCGCTGTCGTCTCGTCCGTCATCATGAGTGTGCTGCCGGGCTGGAGAGACTTGCCAGGGCGACCAATCGCCCGCCAACAGCCTCGCTCCTCCAGGTACTCGAGGAGCAGCAGCTCGACACGCCCACCGCTGAGGCGGCGTAGGCGAAGGCGCGCAGGGAAGACGCGGCTATCGTTGACCACGAGGACGTCGTTCGGTCTGAAGAGCTCGGGCAGCGCGTCAAACGTCTTGTGCTCGATCTCGCCAGTCGCGCGTCGAAGCACAAGAAGGCGCGACCCGTCGCGCCGCGCGGCGGGCTGCTGCGCGATCGACTCCTGTGGCAGCTCGAACGAGTAAGCCGCGAGATTCACGTCGGACGGCTCCGGCTGGTCCGCAGCGGCGTCTTCGATGCCCGAGTTCACTCAACGTCCTTCACTTCGATTTCGAGATTGCCGATGATGTGGACGAAGTGAGGGAAGATGTCCATGAAGCCTGCCGTCTCGAGCGACGAAGACGAGAACCCAATGTGGTCAGCGCCGACGCGTGGGCTCGGCGAAGTCGCATCGAGCGGTATCCACTTGCCGACGTGTACTTCCGTCCACATGTGGCCGATGAACGCTTCTTGGTGATAGGTCATTCCGGCAACGACGCGCGACGGCACACCCGCGATTCGACACAGCGCCGCTAGCAACACTGCGTGCTCGGTACAATCGCCACGGCGTGCGAGGTACACCTCTTTTGCTGTCGCGAAACCTGTCTCGAGGTTCTTCTCGCCAACGTTATCGTGGACCCAGCGTGCCAAAAGTTCGCACGCCGAAAGTGCGTCCCTCTCGGTATCGACGACGCGTCGGGTCAGTTTGATGAGCTCGTCGTCGCCGGTTTGCAGGTAGCTGCTTCCACCCACGTAATTTTGCAACTCGCTTGGAACCCGGAGGGGTAGAGTCCGCCGCTGCTCGAGCTCGACGCGGCGTACTTGTAACGTCAAGCTTTTCTTGTCTGCCGCCATCGTATGCTTTTGTCCCGCCGTGGCGAGCAGCCCGGTGTCGTCGTGCTGGGCGAACGTGCCTTGCTTCAGCCGCAGAATGTACTCAGCACGCTGCGCCCGCGGTGAGACGGGACGTTTGACCCGGACGAACGACGTCACGAAGACTTCCGGCGGTGACGAAAAATCGAACGCCAGCACGCGCTCGCGCTGCGCGAGGTGGGTGACGAGCTTGAGCCCAGCCAAGACCATTTCAGATCTTTGCGCCGTGAATTCGGCGTCGACCCATTGGGTCATCGCAATGCCGTCGACGCTGAGTTCCAAGCGCGTGAATCGTTTCCTTGCGCCGTCGAGAACGACGATTTCTTCTTCACCACCACGCCGTGCCGACTGCTTCACCGCCCGGCGATACTCGGGAGCGAAGACGTTCAAGGTGAGCTCGTCTCCCTGCCGGCGGAGCCGGGACCTCATGGCGCTAACGGAATATGCAGGTCCAACGACGTCGTCGGCCAACTCGACCCTCTTTTGCTGCGGCGCTGAGCCATCGGTCCATTCGGAGATCTCGAGAATGTTGCCCTGTCGTGACCCCGTGGCGCGGAGCGGAGCGGCTGCGTTGGTCTGCACGCTGTCAAAGGAGAGGACGCGCCCGCTCGAGTCTTCCTGGATCGTCCAGTTGCTTTCCAGCTTGATCGCTGTCCCGGATCGCTTGAGGCTGATCGTCTGACGCGTCGTTGTGCGGTAGCCAGACGCCGTCGGCTGGATCGAAAAATGGGTGTAGCCAGCCGGGACGCCACTGAGATACAGGAGGTGCCACTCATCGACGAGGAGCACTAGAGGCTCTTTCGCCTCGATGAGTGGCGAGGTCGTCGCCAGGGCAAGAAACAGGCTGAAGAGGATTCTGAGGCGGACTCTGAGAAGAACTCTCAGAATAACCGGGAAGCCGTGCAAGGGCGTCTCGATGCGCAAGCCGTGACGCGCCGGTGGAAAGCTACTCATTTGGTTGATCGCCCGGGGCAGTGTGCTGGTAGAGCTGGTTTGGGCCGCCGCAGGGCTGCGTTGTGCCCACGTCACTGTCGTCGCTACTTGCTCATGTCCCGGACCATCGTCGCGCCAGACGGGTCAACACGTTTCGATGGCGGTGGCGCGCCGCGAGACACGGCAAACTCAATCTATGGAACGGCTACTATGATAGGATAGTTCTGAGTCCCTGTCGAATGTCGGGTGCTGCCGACGTTGACGTTCGCGGCAAGCCGCCCGAGTTCATTAGCAGTTGAAGCCCTGAGGCCGCGCGCCCATGAAACCCCGCCGCAAAGAGACCGAAGCGTGGCTGGAAGCGATCGTTACCGCGGCGGTCGACGCGATCGTACTCATCGATGGCCAAGGCGATGTATGCTTCGTCAACCCGGCCTTCGAGCGGATCTTCGGTTACACGGCGAGCGAGGTCCTTGGGAAGAACGTTGCCACACTCATGCCGCCGCAGTATGCCAACGAGCACGATGAGTACCTGCGTCGCTACCGTGAAAGCGGCGAGGCGCGAATCATTGGGATTGGCAGAGAGGTTGTAGGTCAGCGCAGCGACGGCAGCACGTTTCCGATCGACCTGGCGGTCAGCGAGGTTCAGGTTCGTGGGCAGCCACTCTTTGCTGGCGTGATCCGCGACATCTCCGAGCGCAAGCGTGCCGAGGCACTCATGCGCCGCCGGGTTTTGCAGCAGCAGACCGTCGCCCGCCTCGGCCTCGACGCGATTGGCGGCACGGATCCGAAGGAATTGATGGTGACGGCGGGACGGGTTGTGCGGACGCAAATCGAGGCCGAGTACAGTGAAGTGCTCGCGGTCTCGCCCGATGACGGCCGGTTGGTGGTGCATTCTGCGGAAGGCTGGACCGCGCAGGATCAGTATCCCAGCGCGGACCTCGGCCTTGACGCGACCTCAATCGCGGCTCATGCGTTCCGAGAGCGAAAGACCGTGCTGTTCGACGACGCCAGCGAATCACTTCCGTTTCGTCTCACCGAACCCCAGCGGCAGTGTGGAGTCGTCAGCGGTGTCGCTGTGTGCATCCTCGGCGTCGATCAACCGATTGGCGTGCTTGCGGCCTACTCGCGCCAACCCGGGCGCTTCACGCCGGAGGACGCCACGTTCCTCGTCAGCGTCGCTAACGTCATTTCTGAGGCGGTGCTGCAGAAAGAGTCGAATCGCCGGCTTCTCGAGCACGAAAACTTGGCGCAGCTCGGCAAGCTCGCCGCCATGGTCGCGCATGAGGTGAAGAATCCGATCGCGGGAATTGGCGGCGCCCTCGAGATCATTCGCCAACGCGTCGCCGGTGATGACGAAACCGTCTCGGTCATCGGCGAGATTATGGATCGCCTCGGAGATCTCAACCGCGTCGTCAACGACCTCTTGTTCTTCGCCAGGCCGCTGCGGGCAACCACGAGCGCTGTACCGATTCGGGAGCTGCTCATGCATACCGTTCGGGCGCTCGAGAGCGATCCGGAATTCCCGCAGCTGAGAGTCTCGGTGGAGTCGCCGGATCTTCTGGTCGCCTGTGACGCTGAAATCCTGCGTCCCGTCATTCTCAACGTGCTGGTGAATGCGGCCCAGGCGATGAAGGGGCGTGGAGAAATCCGAGTCGTCGCGTCGCGCTCGACGGGGCGTCGGGGGAAAGCTTGTGAGGTGCGTTTTTTTGACAATGGCCCGGGGATTGCAGAGGAAGTCCGGAGCACGCTGTTCGAGCCGTTCGTGACAACAAAAGCGCGCGGCACCGGATTGGGTCTCTCGGTAGCTCGCCGTGCGGTGGAGTTTTTCGGTGGCTCGATGTCCGTTGAGCAGACGTCTTCAAGCGGGACGACGATTCTTATGTCTCTACCGTTGGCTGTTGAGAGCGAAACATGACCGAAAGTGTTCTGGTTGTCGACGACGAGAAACTGATTCGCTGGACGCTCCGCGAGTGCCTCCAGCAGGCGGGGTACGAAGCGAGCGAAGCCGCGAGCGGTGAGGAAGCACTCCAGGCGCTCCGCGAGCAGGAGTTCGACGCGGTCCTCCTCGACTACAAACTCCCCGACATGACGGGACTCGATCTCCTTCGAGATCATGCAGAGCACTTGGCTGCGGTGCCGGTAGTCGTGATCACGGCGCACTCGAACGTCGAGAACGCGGTCGATGCCATGAAAGCCGGCGCGAGCGACTATGTCGCCAAGCCGTTTCGCAACGAGGACATCCTCCTGCGACTCTCGAAAGTCCTAGAAAACAGCCGGATGCGTCGCGAGTTGATGCGCCTCAGGAGCGCTGGCGAACGAAACGGAGGTGATGGTTTCGTCGGCAATTCGCCAGCGATTCGCAAGGTTTTCGCTCTCGTCGATCGCATTCTCGACTCAGGCGATTCCACCATTCTGATCGAGGGCGAGAGCGGGACCGGGAAGGACGTGTTGGCGCGCTATGTCCACCGCAACAGCCCGCGGCGCGATGGTCCTTACATGAACGTGACGTGCACGGCTTTGCCCGAGACTTTGCTTGAATCTGAGCTCTTCGGGCACGAAAAAGGGGCGTTCACCGATGCGCGCACACAGAAGAAAGGCCTGGTCGAACTTGCTGACGGCGGCACCCTCTTTCTCGACGAAATCGGTGACATGAGTATGTATCTGCAGGGGAAGATCCTTAGGTTTCTCGAGGAGAAGACGTTTCGGCGCGTTGGCGGCGATCGTGATCACCGTGTGAGTCTGCGCGTCATTGCCGCGACGAATCGGAATCTGAAGCAGCTAGTTCGCGACAACAAATTCCGGGAAGATCTCTATTTTCGCCTGAAAGTGATTCCCATTCACCTGCCGCCGCTGCGTGAACGACACGACGACATACCCGGTCTAGTGGAGCACTTCGTCGCGCACTACAACGTCGAGTTCAAGAAGAACGTCGAAAAGATCGGTTCGGATCTCATGAGGCGCTTGCAGGAGTATCACTGGCCGGGAAACATCCGCGAACTGCGCAACACGATCGAGCGTGCGATGATTCTGAGTCGTGGACCGGTGCTCGACGGCAGCGACTTACCGCTCGACCTTTTCGACGACTCGCCTGCCGACGCGGCTGCGGGTTCGGGCCGTCTGCAGATCACGCGCGATGGAGTGAACCTTGAAGAGCTCGAGAAGGACCTCGTGCGCCAAGCGCTGCAGCTTTCCAAGGGCAACCAGACCAAAGCTGGCCGGATGCTCGGTCTCAACCGAGACCAGGTCCGTTACCGCATCGAGAAGTTCGGCCTCACGCGAGCCGGCGACGAGTGAGTCTGGCGCCCGGCGCGAGGCGCGAATTCAGTGCGGGATTTTTATCCGCAGTGCGAAGAAATCCGCACCGGGGTGCACGTCGAAGCACCGGTTGATCCGGGAACTCGCCGCGTCTTGAAACGCCCGTTCAGGCTTGACAGCCCGTTGAAAAAGTCGTTCGGCTGACGAACCCGCCTCTAACGCCCAGATCAGCCGCGGCGAGCCCCGCCGTGTATGTCTTGTAGAAGAGGGCTCGGAGATTACCTGCTTTCCCCGCGGCTGATCTGGACGCGAAGCGACGAGTCTTCAGCTCGAAGCACTCTTTCAACAGGCTGTTGAATCCGCCTGCGGCAAATTCAGCCTCCGCATCCATGCGTGGAACCTTGTTTGCTGTCTGTCTCTTACTTGTCTGTCCCTTACCCGTCTGCCCTTACGGGACCTATGAACACTTCCAGGCCGGTGAACGCAGTTCGGTTGAGAGCAGGACCCCGAAGGCTGGCTGACGATGAACAAGCCGTCGTCGGCCTCAGAGACTCACGGAGAAACGGACAATGGTTTCCAATGTCACACGACTGCGCGTGAGCGACGTTCTTCAGCGCGATCGCGTCGTTTCAGTTCACGAGGCGACTCCCCTAGGTGAGGTCAACAAGGTACTGGCCGCGAACGATATTTCGGGCGTCCCGGTCGTCGATGATCGAGGATTCCTCGTCGGTGAAATCTCGCAGACCGATCTCGTGCGTCGTATGTCGCATGCGCTAACGGGGGTCTCCGCGGATGGCAAGACCGCGTCGGCGAGCGATAGGGCACAGCGGCTCGAAGAGGAGTTTTTCCACTCCACCGCACGTGACACTATGCAGCGCAAGGTTCGTTACGTGGCGCCGTATGACGCACTGAGAAGTGTCGTCCAGATGATGCGAATGCAGCGCATCCACCGTGTCATTGTTGTCGAAGACGGTTGTCCGATCGGGGTGCTGTCCAGCTTCGACTTGCTCCGCCTGCTCGAAAACCCCGACTTCTACGGAGAGTTCTACGGCCACGGCGCTGGGCGCTGATCTGGGCGTGAAGGGGCCGGTTTCCCAGCCGTATGACTCCTTCAAAGGGCTGTTAGAGGAGGTACCGATGGAACTGAACAGAGTCATGGTGACGACCGACTTCTCGGAGCTTGCGTCGACCGCGTACGGTCCCGCCGGCGAGCTTGCGGGACGCTTTGGCGCCGAGCTTTACGTTGTCCATGCGGCGGAATCGCTGCCACCTTTCTACTACATGAACCTTGAAGGCGTCGTGACCGACGTGCCGAAAGATGCCTACCTCGATGATCTTGAGCGCCGACTGACTCGAGAAGCTGCAGAGCGCCCAGATCTGCGCGCGGCGAATGCAACGCCGCGCCTCGTTTGCGGCCGGTCGCCGCAAGGTGAGCTCAATCGTCTCGCTCACGAAGAGAGCATCGATCTCGCGGTGATTGCTACGCACGGCCGGACCGGCCTTGGTCACTGCATCTTGGGGAGCTTCGCCGAGAAGCTGTTGAGAGTCCTCACGGTACCCGTCTTGGTCTGCCCGAAGAGCGGCGCGACGGAGTTCCCGCGACACTGTCAGCGCGTCTTGGTGCCGATCGATTTTTCGGAGCAGGCGCGAGCCGTGTTTCCGGCAGTCCGACTGTGGGCGCGAGAGTACGGGTGCCAGTTCACGTTTTTTCACGTTTTGCCGCCGATTCCGTACACTGTCGGGCGTCTGCCCGCAGCGTTCGGCAACCACGCCGTTAGGCAGGCTTTCTTTGAAGCCCCAGACCGGGCGCACGAGGAGTTTGAGCGCCTTCGACGGCAAGAACTGCCAGGAGTCGACGCGGAGTTTCTCATCGGCGAGGGGGCGCCGGCGAGCGAGATCTTGCGGCTCGCCGCGAACGGCGGCTACCAGCTCGCCATGATTTCCACGCACGGCTGGACCGGTTTTCAGCATCTGGTCTTGGGCAGCGTCGCCGAGAAGTTCGTGCGGCAAGCGTCCGTGCCGGTACTGACGGTTCGTCCTCCCCGTGTCCGCGAGGAGAGGCGTGTCGAGAGTGGTGCCACGATGACTCTGGTCTGACGGTCGAATTTGCTCGGTGCGCGGCTGCCTGGTGCTTCCAGGCTCGACACGAGAGGGCTCAACTCGTCGAGCGCGGTTCCTGTTCGAAACGAGAGCGAGGACGAACGCGCCGCGCACCCTCAGCGGACGGCTGCTCTTCCCGCGGCTCTTCGTGCCGCGTTGAGCCTGGACTCGGACGTCGAACCTTTTGGCAGCGATCGTTTCGGCGCCTCCCGCTGCCCCGTGAGAGCGTCGGAATCAGGGGGTGCGAGCCCCGCAAGAAAGGTCTTGAGTTGTCATCGGCCGCGGACTATGTTCTGCGCGTTTGACTGGCTTTTCTCGCCCTGGCGCTGTCGCGCCTCAGCGGTGAGCTGTGCGGTCAAATGCAGCAATCTCAACCGCCGAGGCCGCCATGCTCGACCCCAAGAAAATTCGGCAGGATCCGGATGCCGTCAAGGCCGGTGCGCGAAAGAAGCGCATGCCGCTCGATGACGACATCGACCGTTTCGTCGCGCTCGATGACGAACGCCGCGCGGTGGTCCGAGAGCGCGACGAGCTCAAGGCCGAACAGAATCGGACCGGCAAGGAAATCGCTCAGCTGAGTGGTCCAGAGAAGGCGACGCTCGGCGCCAAGATGAAGGAGATTTCGGCGCGGCGTAAGAGCCTCGACGTGCGCTTGGGCGAGGTGGAAGCCGAAGTGTCCGAACTGCTGCTTCGTATCCCGAACGTACCCGATCCTGACGTCCCCGAGGGCGTCGACGACGCGGACAACGTCGAGCTGAAGAAGTGGGGCGAGCCACCGAAATTCGATTTCGAGCCGCGTGACCATCTGACGATCGGCGAAGAGCTCGATCTCATCGACATGAAGCGCGCTGCAAAGCTCTCCGGCTCGCGCATGTATCTGCTCAAGAATGAGGGAGCGCTGCTAGAGTTGGCGGTTCTGCAGTTCACACTCGAGCGCCTAGTCGAGATCGGGTTCACGCCGATGGTTGTGCCGACACTTGTGCGGCGCGACGCGCTCGTCGGCACGGCATACTTTCCAGGTGGCGAGGACCAAGCGTACAAGTGCGAGCTCGACGATCTCTACCTCGTCGGGACGTCCGAGGTTCCGGTGACCGCCTACCACGGCGACGAGATGCTGGCGGCGGCGGATCTCCCCAAACTCTACGCCGGCTACTCTTCGTGCTATCGGCGCGAAGCGGGTGCTGCAGGGCGTGACACGAAAGGACTCTATCGGATCCACCAGTTCTCAAAAGTCGAGCAGGTCATTGTTTGCAAGAACGACGTCGAGGAGTCGAAGCGTTTTCATCAATTCATCCTTGAGAACGCGGAGAATATCCTGCAAGCGTTGGACCTTCCGTACCGTGTTGTCAACGTGTGCGGTGGCGATCTTGGCGTGCCGCAGATTCAGAAGTACGACATCGAGACATGGATGCCGTCACGTGGCGGCTATGGCGAGACGCACAGCGCGTCGCGGTTCTACGACTACCAATCGCGCCGTCTCAATCTGCGCTATCGCGACGACTCCGGCACTGTGCGCTTTTGCCATACTCTCAACAATACCGCGATCGCCAGTCCGCGCGTCTTGATCGCACTGCTCGAAAATCACCAGCTCGCTGACGGTCGCGTCAGGATCCCTGAGGTCCTCCGCAAATACCTTGGCGGTCGAGAGTTCATCGAGCCCAAGGGGGCTTGATTGGACGTCATTCGAGTCAGCGTTCGGCCGCGGGCTTCTTCCTGGAAAACACTCACGGTGCGGCCCATAATATGCGCCGCGACGCAGTGACGCAGAATCACGAAAAGAACTAGCACATGCCCCACAAGGCCAGACCACCCGCAAAGATTGCGCTCGAAGATGGCACCGTCCTCCATGGCGAGAGCATCGGTGCGGCCGGTGAGTCGGTGGGCGAAGTGGTCTTCAACACCTCGCTGACCGGCTATCAGGAGATTTTCACCGATCCTTCGTACAACGGCCAAATGGTCGTTATGACGAATCCGCTCATCGGAAACTACGGCATCAATCCCGACGACGAGGAGTCATTCCGGCCGTTCGTGCGCGGCGTGATTGTTCGTGAACTGAGCCGCAGGCCATCGAATTTCCGTTCGCGCGGACCGCTCGACGAGTACCTGGAGAAATTCGGTATCGTCGGGATCGCGGGCGTTGACACCAGAGCCTTGACCAAACTGATTCGCGTCTCCGGGTCACTCAAGGGCGTCGTCGCGTGTGGTGACGATCTCGCGTCTGACGCCGCACTGATCGAAAAGGCGAAGGCGTGGAGCGGCCTCGACGGCGTTGACATGGTGTCAGAGGTGACTTGCTCGCGGTTGGATCAGTGGCGGCAGGGATTCACAACGCCATTCGCCAATTGCTTCCGTGCCAACTGCGACGCTGAAGCGTTGGGGAGTGGTCTCAAGATCGTCGCGTTTGATTTTGGGATCAAATTCAACATTCTCCGCATTCTGTGCGAGATGGGATTTGAGGTTCACGTTCTACCGGCGCACGCGACCGTGGAGGACGTGGAAGGGCTGGAGCCGGACGGTGTCTTTCTTTCCAACGGACCAGGAGATCCAGAGGGGCTTCCCTACGCCATCGAAACTGTGCGCAAGCTGATCGGGCGCTACCCCCTCTTTGGCATTTGCCTTGGACATCAGTTGACCTCACTTGCCCTCGGCGCAGAGGCGTACAAGCTGAGGTTCGGTCACCACGGTGGCAACCACCCGGTGAAGAATTTGCTCAACGGGAAAGTCGAGATCTCTGTGCAGAACCATTGTTACGCGATCCGGCCGGAGTCTCTCGACAGCAAGACAAAGCCCTACTTCGTCAACCTCAATGACGGTTCGCTTGAGGGCATCTATCACGAAGAGTTGCCGCTCTTCACTGTGCAGTTTCACCCGGAGTCCGCACCGGGCCCGAACGACTTCACGCTTTTGTTCGACCAGTATGCGAGGATGATCCGTGATCAGAAGCCGCTCTTGGCGACTCAGCTCGGCTAACGAGCGTCTGCAGAGTCGATTCGACCGAGAGACCGGGTCTTCGCGCCCACTCCCGGGTCCGATTCTCGAAGCGTGCGGAGCCGACGAAAGAGCCTTTTCAGAGAGCGTTGCGAGGGACTATTTCTGTTTCACCGGATGGCAGGATTTGACGAGTTGACATGAGCGCGAGCAAGCACCTCTGTGTGGTTGGAATCCAATGGGGCGACGAAGGCAAAGGGAAGATCGTCGACGCCCTGACGCACGACTTTGATGTTGTCGTCCGCTACCAAGGTGGGGCGAATGCTGGCCACACGGTGAAGATCGGCGATCAGCAGTACGTGTTCCACCTGATCCCATCCGGGATTCTTCAGGAAGGTACCATCTGTGCCCTTGGTAACGGTGTCGTCGTCGACCCGCGGGCGCTGATTGAGGAGCTTGACGGTCTCGCCACCGCCGGCATCGATCACGAAGCAAACGTCTGGATCAGCGAACGCGCCCACGTCGTGTTGCCTTATCACAGAGTTCTCGACGCCGCGCGCGAGGCCGCGTGCGAGGCGAGCAAGATCGGGACGACGCTGCGCGGCATTGGTCCGTGCTACGCCGACAAGACCGCACGCCAGGGGATTCGGATGCTGGACTTGATCGATCCGGATCGACTGCACGAACGACTCAAAGCCTGCCTCGACCAGAAGAACGCGGAGATCACCCAGATCTACGGCGAAGAGGCGCTCGAGGTCGACGCTCTTGTTGACGAGTACACGGAGTATGGCCAACGACTCAAGCCGCTCGTCCGCGACCTTTCCCAAGCTTTGTGGGAGAAACATCGACAAGGCGCGCGGATTCTGTTCGAGGGCGCACAGGGGGTGCTTTTGGATCTCGATCTGGGAACGTACCCCTACGTCACTTCGTCGAACACCTCCTTCCTCGGCCTCGGCCCAGGCACGGGGTTTTCGCCGCGAGAGGTCGGCACGGTTCTGGGGATCGCCAAGGCCTATTCGACTCGCGTCGGCGAGGGGCCGTTTCCCACCGAGATCGAGGGCGGGATCGGAGAACAGCTTCGTCAAACGGGCGGTGAGTTTGGCGCCACGACCGGGCGACCGCGGCGGTGCGGTTGGGTTGACACTGTTGCCCTTCGATATGCCATCGAAGTGGGTGACGTCGATGCTCTTGTCATCACCAAACTCGACGTCTTGGACGACCTCGAAGAGATCAAGGTGGCGACCAGCTACGAGCTCAACGGCAGTGGGCGCGTCGATCGTTTTCCGACCGAACTGCGCACAGGTGTATCGCCCTGCTACCAAACGATCTCTGGGTGGCAAGCCAGTACGGTGAAGTGTAGGAAGCCGACGGACTTGCCACGCGGCGCGATGGCATACCTTCAGTACTTGGCGGACGTGACCGATTGTCCGATCGCGATGGTTTCCGTCGGCCAGGAGCGTTCAGAGCTTGTTTCGTTCGACCCGTGGCTCCACCCGACGACGGGTGGGGCGCGCTCACGTCAGAAACGCTTGGAGCCTCGTTCGAAGTGACCCAACGAGCGAATTCTTCGGCCTCGCCCGACCTCGAGCGGTGGCGCCGGGAGGATCTGCCGCGTCATGTCGCGTTCATCATGGACGGCAACGGACGCTGGGCCAACCGGCGTGGCCTGATTCGCCTCAAAGGACATGAGAAGGGCGCTGATTCTCTGCGCCGCATCACGCGCTGCGCCCGCAGGTTGGGCATCGAAGAGGTGACGTTCTACGCACTCTCGACGGAGAATTTCGAACGCCGCCCACCGAGTGAGATCGGCTTTCTGATGCGGCTGTTGCGGCGTTACCTCGTCGGCGAACGTGGCGAGATGATGGAGAATGGCATTCGGTTGAAGTCGATCGGCGACGTCGACGCGTTGGAGCCCGGTGTGGTTTCCGAACTACGGGAGTCGGAGCGCCTGACGTCGCAGAATCAAGGGATGGTGCTGCGCCTGGCGCTGAACTACGGCTCACGCCAGGAGATCCTGCGTGCGGTGGGGCGGGTCGCCGCAGCGATCAGTGCCGGAGAGCTCACTTGCGAAGCTGCGCGCCAGCTGAGAGAAGACGATTTCGGCCGCTACTTTTACGACCCTTCGATGACGGATCCAGATTTGCTGATTCGCACGGCTGGAGAGTTTCGTCTATCGAACTTTCTTCTCTGGCAGTGTTCGTATACAGAGATCTGGACCACTGATGCACTGTGGCCCGAGTTCGAGGTCGTCGATTTTGAACAGGCCTTGGAGTCTTACGTCTCGCGAGAGCGCAAGTACGGTGCCGTCGGCGACGGCGCCAAGTCGGGTTCTGCTCGAACTCGTCGCGATTGAACGTGGACGGCGAACTCATGGTGGCAGCGAATTCATGATGGTTCTTGAGAGCTGGTTCAGCACGAGTCGACGGGCAACTCCGGGGTCGTCTGGGGTATGAAGACGAGAATCGTGATCGGCGCGGTCCTCATCGCTGCCGTGGCATTCCTGTTTTACCTCGATCAGGCGCTCGAGACCCGGGTCTTCGTGGCGGCGGTGATTTGCGTCTTGGGCGTTGCTGGCGTCTTCGAGGCGACGCGTATGTGTCGAGCTCACGATCGTGCCGCCGGTGGTGGTCCGCTTCTCGTGGTCGCGTCGTGCGCCGCCGCGGCGTTTTTTCTCGGGGAAGCGTGGGTCGAAAGCAGCCGCGGCGTCATGTATCCCGCGCTTCTTGCCGCTGGGATTGCCGCCACGCTGTTGGTGCTGTTTGCGGCGGTGATTTTCCGCCCCGACCATGAAGCGGGCTTCCGTCTCGCCGTCGTCTGCTTGTGTGCAGTCCTCCTCTACGGTTTTCTTTTCTCCTATCTTCTGCGCATCTACTTCCGAAACGACGGATTGTGGCTGAGTGTTTTTTTTCTTTTCGGTGTCAAGGGAAATGACATAGTCGCGTATTTTTCGGGTCGCGCGTTCGGACGACACACCTTTCTCAAGGTCAGTCCCAAGAAGACTTTGGAAGGATGCAGCGCGGCGGTTCTGTTTAGCGTGCTGTGGTTTTTGCTCGGCCGTAGCCTATGGCCCGATATTTTTTTTGATTGGCCGCAAACGATTCTGTTGGGGATAATTTTTTCAGTCGTCACTCAGTTTGGGGACCTCGTCGAATCGCTGATGAAGCGTTCGTGTGGCGTCAAGGACTCGAGTGTCCTCTTGCCCGAATTCGGTGGCGTGTTGGATTTGATCGACAGCACGGTCTTTAGTGGGATTTTCTTTTGGTTCCTTCTCGAGTTGTCGACTTAGATTGCAGACGCGGCCATGAGCGATAGAGGCGGCAGCTGTTTTCGCCGCGCCTGTCGCCAGCCGACCTCACGGAGCGTTGTCCTGAGCGATGCCACAGAAGTCGTCGCCAACCCTGTTCCAACGAGCACTTCGGGGGCGACCGCTGAGATTCGAACGCACGACGACGCACTTGCGGCGATGAGTCCGACAGGACACGCCTCCCCGGCCCCAAGGAGCGCGGGAGAGACATCACCGGCAGCGGAGCTGCCAGCGCTTTGGGAGCGACACGCCCACGTATGGATGTGACCGTATGGAAGTGACGATTCAGGTTCAGTCGCCTGACGAGGCCATGGTGCTTTTCGGTCTCGGAGACCAAAACTTGAAGCTCCTGCGAGACAGGCTCGACGTCGAGTTAACGGCCCGCGGCAAGACTCTTCGGGTCGCGGGCGATCAGACCCCCGTTGAAAGCGCTGCGGCGGTTCTCAACGACATGATGGAGCTTTATCGCAGCGGTCGTGAGCTTGAGCCGGGCTACTTGGAGCGTCGCTTGAAGGAAATCGACGGTGCGGAGCCGGACGCGGTTGCCGGCGACGGTACAGACGACGGCAACGGCAACGGCGGCGACCAGGATCGCGCCTCCCGCAGTCTGATCCAGGCCGCAGCGCGTTCCGCTGGCCAGGCCCGGTACATGAACGCGATTCTGGACAACGGCGTTGTCTTCTGTATCGGCCCTGCTGGTACGGGGAAAACGTTTTTGGCGGTTCGGATGGCCGTCCACCTGCTGCGGGCAGGCGAAATTCGCCGATTGATTCTTTGTCGGCCTGCGGTGGAGGCGGGTGAGAAGCTCGGGTTCCTCCCTGGAGACTTTCAGGCGAAGATTAACCCTTATCTGCGTCCACTTTACGACGCGCTCAACGACATCCTCGACTACGATCAAGTGCGGCGTTATATGGAGCGTGAGATTATCGAGATCATTCCGCTAGCGTATATGCGCGGGCGGACGCTCAACAATGCCTTTATCATCCTCGATGAAGGGCAGAACACTACGATATCTCAGATGAAGATGTTTTTGACGCGCATGGGGATGAATTCAAAGATCGTTGTCAACGGGGACATCACACAAGTAGATCTGCCGGACCAGCAGCGCTCTGGGCTCATTCACGCGAAGCGTGTCGTTCGCAGAATCAAAGGGATCGAGTGGGTGCACATGGAGAAAGTGGACATTGTCCGTCACCCATTGGTTGGTCGCATCGTCGACGCCTACGAGGAGGCCGAGAAGAAGTCCACGCGTTAGCGTGGCGACTCTCGCCGCAGATTCATGGCGAAAAAGAAACGACGCAAACTGGATCAGTACCTGTCCGATCGAGCTGCCAGCGAGGACCGCGTCCTCGAGGAGGGCACGCGTGTCTCGAATCGGCTCTTTCGCCTCGGCGTCGGCCTGTCTCTCACTGCGCTTCTGATCTTGATCGCCGTCGCTGGTGACCAACACGGTTTTTCGGCGCGTTCTCTGGGACTGGCGCTGTTCGTGCTCGTCTCCGCGACACTCTTTAGCCTTTGCTTGGAGCGCGTTCACCCACGTGTCTTCAAACGACCCGTAGCATTCAATCAATTCGTCCTACTGATTCTAATTTTCATCGCCTGCTCCTCGGTTTTCTTGGCGTTTTCGGAGTGGGAGTATGATTACGAATACCTGTTGCCGCTGCCGCTCTTCGCCATGATCTTCGCTATGACGTTCACGCAAGGAGCGGCACTGCTGATCAGTGTCGGCCTTTCGGTCTATGTCGGCTTGATGGCGCGGGGTACAGAAGTCATGAACGTCATGATCGTCGACCCCAAGCTGAGCCTGACTCTGGCCCTTGGCTCCGTCACTGCGGTGCTCGGCATCCGACGGGTACGACGCCAGTCACGTCCTGCGATCGTTGGTTTGATCGCGGGTGTGGTCCAAGCCTTGGCACTTGTCTGCATTGCGCTCGTGCGAGGGGAGCTCCGTTTCGACGGCACCCAGAATCTCGAGCAAGTCGCGCGCGTACTCAGCACTCCGATCGCAGGCTTGGCAGGTGGTGTCGTTTCGGGCGTCCTGCTCACCAGTCTGCTTCCTTGGATCGAATCGGTGTTAGGCATCCTCACCGAGCGACGGTTGCTCGATCTTGCCGACCCATCGAACAAGGTGTTGCAAGCACTCATGAAGCGCGCTAGCGGCACCTACCAGCACTCTATTGGCGTTTCGCTGCTTGCCAGCGGCGCGGCTGATGCGATCGGTGCCGACCCTCTCCTGGCGCGCGTCGGAGCGTACTACCACGACATTGGCAAGATGGAAAAGCCGCATTACTTCGTCGAGAACATGGGCGAGGACAAGTCCATTCATGAGCGCCTGCGGCCTTCTATCTCCAAGATGATCATCATTTCCCACGTCAAGACAGGGATTCAGTTCGCGAAAGAAGCGAAGCTGCCGCAGAAGATCATCGACATGATCCCGATGCATCACGGCACGACGGTGGTGGAGTATTTCTACTTCAAGGCGCGTCACAGCCATGATCCGAACGAGGGGCATGACCCAGAGGAGGTGGAGTACCGCTATCCTGGACCCAAGCCGCGTTTTCGCGAGGCGGCGCTGCTCATGTTGGCCGACTCGGTCGAAGCGCGCGCCAAAGTCGAGTCGCATCCGAATCCTTACCGTTTCCGCGTCATGGTGCACGAGGAGATTCACAAGCGTCTTCTCGACGGGCAGCTTGACGAGAGCGACTTGACCCTCAGTGACCTGCGAGCGATTGAAGATAGCTTCGTGCGCACCTTGACGACGATGTACCACGGGCGGATCAAGTATCCCGGTCCGGTCGAAACGAAGGCTGTTTCTTCTGGGGACTCTGGTCAGTCGGATACCGCTGAGAAAAGCTCGGCGCCAGCGGCGGAGTCGAATGGGGCGGCTCGCGACCCCGAGCGCAAGACGACCAAAGTCGGCGCTGTACGTTGAAGCTCGCACGCCGCCCGAGGCGAGCCGTTTGACGCGCTTTGGTGGACTGTTTTTCTAACGAGTATGCGACCGAACTCAGCAGCCCGAGTCTTTCTGACGCGCCGCGAGCGTCGCGTGAAAACGCCTTGGCCGCCCCTGCGACGCGTCCTGAGTAAGATACTGCGAGACCACGAGGTCGCCGGGACGCTGAGCGTTGTCTTCGTCGGTGACGCTGAGATCAGCCGGTTGCACGCCGAGTTTTTCGACGACGACACGCCGACGGATGTGATCTCTTTCCCGCTGGCCGTCTCGGAGACTTCCGACGCGTCGCGGCTGGCGCTGCACCAGGAACCGGTTGGCGAGGTGGTGGTCTCTGTCGAGACTGCCGCGCGCGAGGCTCGGCGGCGTGGGGTGGCGGTCGCCGAGGAGGCGGCTCTCTACGCTATTCACGGTACGCTGCACATCGTCGGCTACGACGACGTCGATACGCCAACGCGGCGGCTCATGCGCGCGCGAGAGCGCCAGTACATGTCCTTGCTGCAGTTCACATCCGACCGCGCAGAAGGCGGCCGCTGAGCGAAGAGTCCCCAGTTTTTTTCCGCGCCGCGGGGACAAAGCGCCGAGAATGTTGGCCAAGCCAACCCGCCGTACCTCGACGAATGGTGGGTTCGAAGGTCGTTGTTGCTTTCGTGACTGCGTTTTAGGACAATCTCTCCGCCTTTTACCGTCGTCTGGAATGTCGCCGGGTATGATGAAGTTGGAGGGGCGCGCGAGAACCTCCCGATTTGGGTCCACGGATTGTCCGTGACACAGCCGAGGGCGTGAGACGAGTTTGACGACTGAACGCCGCAACGAGACCACCGCCGCTGCCGGAGGCGCGAACGAAACCGTTGTCTGCCACTGCTACGGCCGCACCGCGGAAGAGATTCGGCAGGCCGCTGCGAAGAGCGGGTTGACGGATTCGCAGCAGATTGCTGACGCTATTCTGGCGGGCGCAGGCTGCACTCTTTGCCGCCCTCTTGTCGACGACATCCTGCAAGACATCGCGGCCGCCGCGACCCGCGAGGAACTCGAGCTTGAGAGTCCGACTCGGTCTCCATGGTCTTCCTAACCTTCCCACCTTCCCCTCCGTCCGTCGGTGATTTTGGTCGACCACAGCGATGAAGAGTGTCGCGCTCATTTCCGACATCCACGGCAATCTTGAAGCCCTGACAGCTGTCTTAGCTCACATCGATGAGACCGGCTACGAGACTATCTTCTGCCTCGGCGATGTTGTCGGCTATGGGCCCGACCCCGTCGGCTGCACTGACCTCGTGCGCGCGCGGTGCGAGGCGGTGCTCATGGGGAATCATGACGACGCGTTGACCAAGGAGGCCTGGGGGTTCAATCCGGTCGCTCGCAGCGCGATTGAGTGGACGAGAAAGCAGATGAAGCCTAGTCTCCTGCGGCCCGGCAGTCGCGAGCGTTGGAAGTTTCTCCAGGGGCTGTCGCTGCGCCATGAGTGGAACGACTGGCAGCTCGTCCACGGATCGCCACGGGATCCGATTTCGGAGTACATCCTGCCGATGGACGCGCAGTGGCCGGGCGGGGGCAAGCTCGGCGAGTTGTTTGCGCTGGTGAACTCGATTTGCTTCGTGGGTCACACGCACGTGCCGGGGGTCTTCGACGAGACGCCGTCTTTCCAGCCCCAGAAGGATCTCGACGGCCCGTTCCTCCCTGGCGAAGGCAAACGGATCATCAACGTCGGATCGGTCGGACAGCCGAGAGATGGGGACGCGCGCGCCTGCTATTTGGGGTTCAAGGCGGGCGAGTTCCGCTTCCATCGCGTCGAGTATCCCGTCGAGGTGACGCAAGCGAAGATTCGCCGTGAATCGGACCTCGATGACCGTCTTGCGAGTCGACTGGGGGATGGGATTTAGAATCCTGCCCTGTGCTCGGCTAGCGGCCTCCGAAAGAGTCATTTGGGCGAGAGCTCGCCGAGCCCCGTCACGCCGAACCTCGAGTTCGGACCATTTCGCGCCGGCCGGGGCGAACTCCGCCGTCATCTCCACGGCAGGGTTCGGGGAGATGGCCTGCATTCGCCGCAGTCGATCTCGCCAAAGCCTTTCTTCAACGGCTGGATCGGCGCGGAGGCGCTGCGGCTCATTTTCCTTGTTCGCGCAAAACTCATTCTGTACATTTTAGCCCGGATTTCTCACAGGATTCGGTCGCGAGACAGTCTCGGCCCGAGGTGGCACGCCCGGGGCGTACGGTTGCCGGCGCCGGGGTTCTGTGAGCGGAATTGCGTAAGCACATTTCTCGTGGCCCTCTGCGAGCTTGCCGCAGCCTGGTGAACGTGTTCGTTCGAAGCTGTTGCGACTCGCCGTTACGAGCGTCGCTGCCCGCGAAGTTCGCCGTTACGAGCGCCGCTCTGATAGTGGTCACCTTGCGGAGGAATCTGAATGGCATCACGGTCACCGCAGAACACACGAAACATTGCTGTCTGTGGCCACGGAACATGTGGCAAGACCAGCCTGATTGAGGGTCTGCTTTTCAAGGCCGGTGCGATCTCCCGCAAGGGCAGCATCGCGGATGGATCGACGGTTTGCGACTTTGATGAGCAAGAAAAGGAACGACAGCATTCGATCGACTTGTCCACCGCCTACCTGGAGCACGACGGTGTCACGGTCAACATTATCGATACGCCGGGCTATCGCGACTTCGTCGGACACGCCTACTCAGCCGCGAGTGCCGCCGAGTGCATGGTCATCTGTGTCGATGCCAACGATGGCGTCCGCCCGAACACGCGAAAGGTGTGGGAGATTGCGGCGCAGGCGGAGCTACCGTGCTTTTTCGTGATCAACCGGTGTGACCGGGAACACGCCAAGGGCGACGAGATTGTGGCAGAGATTCGAGAACAGCTCAGTTCCGCCGCACACCCCGTGAATGTTCCCGATGCGGTCGGGCCTGGTTTTAGCGCTGTCACTTCAACGCTTGGCGCCGAGGGTGGCGAGGAGCTGATGGAGAGCGTCATCGAATCGAACGATGAACTGATGGAGCGCTACTTGGGTGGTGAGGAGATCTCGCCTGAAGAACTGAAGGCGCAGATGGTAGAGGCTGTCTCCACGCGTTCAGTGTTCCCCGTTTTTTTCGCTGCGGGTGAGAAGGATATTGGCGTTCAGGAGCTCCTTGAGGGAATCGTCAGCTTCGCGCCGCCGGCTTCGACGCCTCTCAGCCGAACAGTCAGCTCGCCGGATGACCCGGAAACGGTGAAGCCAGTGGCTACTGGCTCTGATGATCCTCTCTGTGGGTTCGTCTTTCGTGTCGCGAGCGACCCGTACGTGGGCAAGTTGAGCTACATACGCATTTTTTCTGGGACGCTACCGGCGAATGGGTCGTTTCTCAATCCGCACACTGGCAAGAACGATAAGGCGGGGAAGTTCGTGCGGCTACAGGGGAAAGATCAAGCCGCTGTCGACGAAGCGGTCGCGGGCGACATCATCGCATTCGTCAAAGTCGAAGGGCTGCAAGCCTTTGACACGCTGACGACTGACAAGCCGCTAGTGGTGAAGCCGCCGCAATTGCCAACACCGATGTATAGTCGCGCGGTTGAACCCAAGTCGAAGGCGGATGAGAAGAAGTTTGCTGAAGGCATCACGAAGGTCGTCGATGAGGATCCGATGATTTCTTCGGTGCGCGATACCCGCACTAACGAGATGGTTGTGTCGGGCGTTAGCCAGCTTCATCTTTCGATCATCTGGGATCGACTCAAATCGAGGTATGGAGTTGAGGTGTCGACGAAGGAGCCGAAGACCCCATACCTGGAAACGATCAGCTCCAAAGCAGAGAGCAGCTACCGTCACAAGAAACAGAGCGGCGGCGCTGGCGAATTCGCCGAAGTGCACCTGCGCATCGAGCCGCTGGAGCGCGGTGCTGGTACGGAATTCAAAAACTCGATCTTCGGCGGCGCGATCAGTGCCAGTTACGTGCAATCCGTCGAGAAGGGCGTTCGTGCCACGATGGAGCGCGGCGTCATCGCCGGCTATCCAGCAGTCGACATTCGCGTCGAAGTCTTCGACGGCAAAGAGCACCCCGTCGACTCCAAAGATATTGCGTTTCAGAAGGCAGGACGTGAGGCGTTTAAGTTAGCCGTTAAGAACGCCAAGCCGGTACTCCTTGAGCCGATCGTCGACCTTGAGGTGACCTTTCCAGTGGAGAACATGGGCGACATTCAGGGAGACCTCAATCGGCGCCGCGGACGCGTCGTGGGCATGGACGCGGTCGGTAGCTTTCAGACATTGAAAGCGCAGGTGCCATTGGCGGAAGTCTCGGACTACGCAACGACGCTCGGGTCCTTGACGGGAGGTCAAGGCTCCTACGGCATCGAGCTGTCACATTACGAAGAAGTGCCGTCGAACTTGCAGCAGAAGATCTGCGACGCGGCGAAGTCCGAGCTCGAGAAGGACGAGGACTGAGTCGGAGCGACGCCGGCGCGGTTTGGCCTTGAGTCTGGCCACCTCGCGCCGGCCTGATCGGACGAGCTGGTCGGCCTTTCGGCCCGGGAGGTCGTGTGCTCGCCTGCTTTTGGGGCTCGACGCTCCTGGTGCCTTGGCGGCTCAACGTCGAATGGACAGCGCGAGTTGGGCACCTGACTACCGAGCAGTGTCAGAGGAGCTCGAGCTCGCGGTCGAGTACCCGAATGGAAGGAGTCTCCTCGAGGAAATCTTCGACCTTTTGCATCACACGCTGCACGAAACCCGTATCGTTGGCGACTGTGACGATGCCGAGCTCTCCAATTTGCCACTTATCGTTGGACCCAACTTCCGCAACGGAGATGTTGAAGTTGTTGAGTAGGCGCGACTTGACGGAGTTCATGACGCGACGTTTGTCTTTGAGCGATTGAGCGTCGAAGATCATGATCGAGACGCGAAGGGACCCTATCGTCATTTCTGTTCTCCTGAAGCCAACGACTCGAGCCCAAGATCTCGCGCCTTCTTTTGGAGCACCTCTTCGGGGATGTCGAGGCGGCGTGAGGTGCGGGAGAGGTCGCCATCGTCTTCCGCCAAGCTGCGTTCGAGAAAGTCCCTCAGCTCAGTGCGCAGCTTTGTGGGGCTGATGCCGAGGAGGCGTGCGGCCGGACGTAGTTTCCACTTCGACGATCGAAGGCCCTCCAGGATCGCACGTGCGGCTGACTCGAGCTGGAGCAGATAGAAAGGTGTTTCTTTCTTGTCGCGTGGACTTTCGTTCGCTTCCGACTCCTCAAGAAGGCGGCGGAAGGAATCCGTGTGGATTTGAACGAGCGCACTTCGGTCATTGTGGGTCGTGGGCGTCGTTTTACTGCTGGAGCGTCGCGGGGTGTACGTGCCGGCCTGGATGCTGAAGACGCGTTCGATCGTCTTTGCGGAAACTTCGTCGTTAGACGAAAGATCGATTGCGAGCTCGACGACGTTGCGCAGTTCGCGCACGTTGTTCTCTGACCAGTCACGACTCATCAGGGCCGCCATTGCGCTCGGGGCAACACTCGGCACGGGTTTGTCGACTTGCTCCGCTGCGTTCTTGACGAAGTGGTCGACGAGTGCAGGGACATCCTCCCGCCGGTCTCGAAGCGGGGGAATGCGGATCGGGAACTTGTTGATTCTGAAGTAGAGGTCGCGAATGAATTCGCCGGCGCGCACCAGGTCGTCAAGGTTCTTGTTGGTCGCACAGATAACACGAACGTCGACTTCGCGTACTTGATTGTCGCCGACGCGCCGAATCTCGCCTTCCTGTAAGACTCTTCGTAGCTTCTGCTGCATCGACTTCGATGCATCGCTAATCTCGTCGAGGAAGATCGTGCCTTGGTTGGCGGCCTCGAACGCTCCCGTCTTGTCGGTCGAGGCGCCAGTGAAAGCGCCGCGGCAGTGACCAAAGAGCTCACTCTCGAGCAAGTTCTCCGACAGACCGGAGCAATCGACGACCACGAAGGGGTGGTTGCGGCGCCGGCCGTTGTAGTGAATCGCATGAGCAATCAGCTCCTTGCCGCAGCCCGATTCTCCCGTCAAAAGGACGGTTCGGTCAACGTCCGCCGCTATGCGCATAAGTTCAAAGATCGCGTGCATCGATTCGCTTCTTCCGATCAGATTGCGAAATCGATACGAGTCTTGAATCTCTTCTCGTAGCTTGCGGATCGTTCCGAGGTGACCTTGATGCGTGAGAGCGGTCTTCAAGTAGGGGGCGATCGTTCTGGCGAAATCCTGAAGGAACTCGAGATCCGACGGGCTGAAGAGATTGCCCGGGCTCTTACTCTCGATGTAGAACGCACCGATACATTGCTGCTCGAAGCTCAACGGCACAGAGATGAGCGAGAGAGTCGCCAGCTCCTTGATGCTCTCAGCTTCCATGAAGCGCGGATCGTCTTTGGCGTTCTCGCACAAAATCGGCTGCTGCGTTGCGATCGTTTCTTCCACGACCGTGCGGCTGAACTGCAGGTCCAGTTCTTCTGTCTTCCAGCCCGCGTGAACTTCCAGCTCGCCAACACCGCGGTTTCGCAGAATAATCAATCCACGTTCGATCTGGGCGTCGTCTTCGAGCTCGATTTCTTCGACGGCTAGAGCCACGATCCTCTCGAGCGTTGCATAGACGTCATAGTCCCAATCGATGTCTTGGAGCAGATAGAACGCGTCGAGGGCGCTGTGGACGCGGCTTAGAATCGCTTTTCTTCGGTAGCTTACCTGGCTCATGCGCGACTCCTCGATTTGCCGATCAAAGCGGAGCGCAGTGGCGCGTTGAGACGCAAAAAAGTCTGCTTTGAGCGGCTGAAGAATTCCCCGGCCTCTTCGTTCTCGCCAAAGAGACCCCAGTAGACGCCGATCTCGAAGTCGATTTCAGCGACGTTGTGGGGGCTCGACATGTCTTGGAACTCCTTTCGAGCTGCGAAGAGATGCTTCTCGGTCTGATCAGCCCACTCCGGCCCAACACTCCGGAACGCTCTTCCGAGCTCGCGCCGTAGACACGCCGATCCAAAGCGCTCGACGCCGAACTCCGTGTGCTCGAGAAACTGACGGCCAACCTTGACGGCCCTTTCGGCGTCACCGGCTTCGTTCTCGAGGCGAACGCGCACGGCAGTCAGTTCGCCACGTTTTTCATTCGCGTTGCTCGACTGAAGCGCCGACTCGCAGTCGTCGAACAGCTGGCGTGCTCTTGAGTAATCCCTCAGGCGTAAGTGCGCCCAGCTCAACGCGGTGAGCGCTTCGAGGCGGTGCTGTGGCAGCTTGCCCGGCGGTAGCTCGCTCAGGCAGCGCTCGAGAATCTCGACCGCAGCGCCATAGTTGCCGATGTCCACCTCCAAGTTGGCGAGGCTTGTGAGGGCTGCTGGCCGAATCGACGTCATCTTAAGATCGTCGGCGAGTTGAAGGTTTTGTTCAGTTTGCTCTCGTGCCAATTTGAAATCGCCGACCATGCGCTGCGACTCAGCCAGATTGCAGCCGGCCACGAGGACGCCCTTCTGGTTGCCAACTTCACGAAAGACACGAAGCGCGCTTTCATTGCGTTCAACTGCGTTCTTGAATTCGCCTCGATAAAAATGCACCTGCGCGATACTGGTTAAAGAAATCGCGACGCCGCCACGGTCACCAGCCCGGCGGCGTGATTCAACTGAGCGCCGTAAGAAGTCCAAAGCGAGCTCATCGTCACCTTGTGCGCGGTGGATGTTTCCGAGGTTGTTCAGAGCCGTGGCGGTCGCGACGGCGTGACCGGCTCGCTCTGCGTTCTCCAGCGCGCTCTCGAACCGTTCGATTGCTGCGCGGATGTCTCCTCGCTGCTTAGCGACAAGACCGAGTTGGCTCTGCACCTTGGCGATGTTCGGCGCGTCACCCAGCGACTCGTAGAGCTTGAGGCTGTGTTCGAAGCATTCGCTCGCGCGTTGGCTGTCACCGCTTTCGAAGTGAATCTCTCCCAAACGAAGCTGCGCCTTCGCAAGATGTATCGAGTCGGATCCTGCGAGCTCGAGATAGGTTTCGAATACGCGTAGCGCCGTTTCGTAGTGACCTTGTAAGTGGAGTACCTTGCCGATGCGCTCGAGCATCCCCGGGTCGACGTCTGCTGCCAGTGTGCGTCCTGCGTCGAACGTCTCGATGTCGACCCCGCTGGAGTCCTGGAATGCTCGAAGCGCTTCGTCGTATTCGCCAAGACGCAGCAGAAACTCGCCGAACTCGATGTAGACCGCACGTTGGCGTCCTACATCGGGGGCCGTTTCGATGGCTGCCTGATAGCTGTGGCGCGCGCGACTGTTGGCGTAGAGCCTACTCGCGCTGCGAGCGGAGAGTACGAAGTAGCCGTGCGCTATAGCGATTTCGCCGCCGGCGTGGAGGAGTTGGGCGATTCTCAGAGCGTTCGCCTCGAGGTCGCTTGCATGCAGCGCGATGAGTGCCTGCGCACCTGCGACTTCAAGAAGTCTCGGCTGGCGAGTCGATTCGAGCTTCGTGTCCCTCAGCGTGGGAGACATGTCAATCCCGTCTTCTGCCTCGACAAGGAGGCCTTGTGAGATCAGTCTCTGAACCGCCGGTTGTGCTGCGACTCTGCCGCCGACTGCTTCGATTCGCTCGGCGCTCAGGCGTGCTGCCGTGGTGTCGAGGCGCCCATCGTCGTTCACTTCGGCTGTCGCTATGTCACGACCTGATGAGGTCGAGAGCTCTCTGAGGATCGTCACGAACGTTGCCAGATGAAGTCTCGTCACCGGGGGGCCAAGGACTTTCACGCCGAGGAGCACGTCGCGCTCGAGGTCTGTGAGGCCGTCGAGCTCGACTTTCTCGAGACTCGCGTCGGCACCTGCGCTCTCCTTCCGGTCCCAGCACCACGCACCGTCCTGGAATCGGAGTCGTCGCCTGCTCCACACCAGCTGGATGTCGCTGACGACTGCACCAGGCCACCCCCCGGAGCGTTGGGTCAGCGCGTCGCGGCATGTTTTGGAGATCACTGACGGGAAGAGCATCGAGTCGATCAGTTGACTCACCTCGCCGTCAGTCAGCGGAGGCAGTGTCACGACGTCGACATCGTCTAGTTGCTCAAGAAACGACGCGAACGGCGTGGAATCGATCTGTACGGCGGAGCTCTCGGGTTGTGGGCGATGACTGAGCACGACCGCGACGCGCATGGTGCCGATCGAATGCCGCAAGCGAGAAAAAAACTCGAGCGCGAACTCGCCGGCGTGATGCACATCGTCGACGACGAGAAGTAGGGGTTGTCGCCCGCTTGCCGCGCGGACGATTTCGATGGCAAGAGTGAGCAGCCGTTCTCGACGCACGTGTGGGGGGATGTCATCGGCCAGCGACGTCGCCGTCGTCGTAGCGTCTGGCCGCGTCTGCACTCCAAACGTCGAGACAAAGTCGTCAACTGCCTCGGCGCCGTGATGGTCGCGGAGTGCGTCAGAGGCGGAATGCTCGTCGAAGTGCGCCAGGAGCTGGGAATAGAGCTCACGCAGGCCTGCCCCGGAGTCGTCGGCACGAAATCGACAGCCGACGGTGAGTGTCCCGAGGTCGCCGAAGGCGACCGCCTTGAGACCGCTGTGGTGGAGCACCCAGGACTTGCCGCTTCCGCGATCTCCTGTCAGCCGAACGAATCCACTACGACCGTCGGCAGCGCTCCGCACGACGTTGGTGAGCGCGGCGACTTCGCCTTGACGACCGACGAACGATGGCAAACGGATACGCGGCGCTTCGATGCGGCGCCGGTCTTCGGGCTCCAGCGCGGCGAGTAGGCGTTCACGCGCAGCTGCGGCGGACGCTGGGCGTTCATGTCGCTCGTTCGCAAGCAGCTCACGGATGAGGTCGACGGCTCGCCTCGGGCAGTCTTGCGGATAGCGGTCGATCGGTGGCTCGCCGGCGACCGCATCCCGCAGCGAGGTTCGCGGGGGAGACCCCGTGAGAAGGTGATAGGCCATTGCGCCGACGGAGAAGAGGTCGGCGCGTTCGTCGATCGTCGTGTGGCCGCGTAGTTGTTCCGGCGCCATGTAGACTGGTGTGCCGACGCTCGCGTCTGGTCCGGAGGCGATGGAGCGTCGCTGGGCAGCTAGGCCGAAGTCGATCAATTTGATTTGCGCCGCGCTTGTGGACTGGAGGGCGCTCTGGGGCGGCGCCGTCAACGCGACGACGTTGCTTGGCTTGATGTCGCGGTGCAGCAAGCCTCTCTCGTGGAGATGGCTGAGTGCGTCCAGGAGCTGAACGACGACCGCCAAGATCCATTTCACATCGGCAGCCGCAGCCGCGGCAGGGCTGATGAACTGCTCAAGAGACGAACCCTCGACGAGCTCCATTGTGAAGTAGAAATCGTCACCGCAGACACCGGCGTCGAAGAAGCGCACAATCGACTCGTGCCAGAGGGAGCTGAGCGTGACGATCTCCCGCCGAAAGAGCTGAACGTCCTCCGGGGAGGTCTCGCGCACAACTTTGAGTGCCACAACTTGACCTGTGAAGTGGTCGCGGACGCGATACACCTGCCCCATGCCGCCTCCACCCAAGTCGCCGAGGACGGTGTATCGTGCCGGGATCTGAGCGCCCGAGGGCGCCGCCGCAGAAGGGTCCACAGAAGTTCTCGTCGCCGTTGCCGCTGAAAGGATTCCCGCGGGTCGTTGCCAAAGTGGCAAGACCTTGGCCGCTTCTTCTCATTTTACGGGGCGTTGCGAAGAGGCCAAGGTTGTTGTGGCCAAAAATTGGTCACTCCTTTTGGTTTCTTGTCGTGTTGGGTGGATTGGGTGGATTGCCCCCTGAGGCCGACGGTGAACGACCGCTCCACCCTTGCCGTTTGCCGCCGGCTGATGCCTAATACGCGGCTACCTGCTTTTGATCAATTCAGCCCTCATATGTGACTTTAAGCTCATGATTCACGACGAAACCCGCACCCTGATCACTCGTCCTCAGGGTCAGAAGATCATTCTTTTGGTTTGTGACGGGCTTGGGGGGCTCCCTGACCCCGAGACGGGGCTGAGCGAGCTCGAAACCGCAAAGCTCCCAGCCCTCGACGCGCTGGCGTCTCGATCTTCTCTTGGCCGCATGCAGGTCGTTGACTACGGCGTCACGCCGGGCAGCGGTCCGGCTCACCTCGCCCTCTTTGGGTATCACCCGTACACGATCACGTTCGGCCGTGGCGCGCTCGAGGCGCTTGGCAGCGACTTCGACCTCCGACCGACTGACGTCGCAGCGCGCGCCAACTACGCCACCGTCGATGCCGACGGTATCGTGCACGATCGCCGCGCCGGGCGCCCGCCGGACAGCGAGAATCTTCGCCTGTGCACCAAACTCGTAGAAGGGTTTCGCGACGGTGTGGACGGCGCCGAGGTGAAGATTCTTCCAGGCAAGGAGCACCGCTTTACCGTGGTGTTCAGAGGTGATGGCCTGAGTGCAGCGCTCAACGACAACGACCCGCAGCGTGAAGGAAGGTCACTTCTCGACATCACCGCTCAAGCACCCGGTGCTGAGCGCGCCGCTGCGATTGTGGCGACGTTTCTGCGTCGCGCTCGAGAGATCCTCGCGGACGAACCGCAGGCCTCTGGGATGCTCCTGCGAGGTTTCTCAGGACTGCCGGAGGTCATGCCGTTCGACGAGCGCTTTGGGCTCGCCGCGGGGGCGATCGCCGCGTATCCGATGTACCGCGGCGTCGCTCGCATGGTCGGAATGAAGGTGCTCGGGGCGCCGAAAGGTTGGGACGCGGAGTTGGCACTTCTCGAACAGCAGTTCGATGCCTACGACTTTTTCTTTCTGCACTACAAGGGTACGGATAGTGCTGGTCACTCGGGGCTCTTCGAAGAGAAGGTGCGGCATCTTGAAATCGTCGATGCGTCGCTTGAGCGTCTCCTAGCGCTCAAGCCAGAGGTGTTGATCGTGACCGGGGATCACTCGACTCCATGCATTCACAAGGAGCACAGCTGGCATCCTGTGCCGACGCTCATCCACTCGCCACTTAGCCTGCCTCGAAAGGGTAGCCGCTTCGACGAGCAGGGCGCGATGAGCGGTGATCTGGGAATCTTTCCGGCGACTCAGCTCATGCCACTCGCCCTCGCACATGCTTCGCGACTGAAGAAGTTCGGCGCCTGAGCTCGTCCGGCGCAGTGTAGTTCCGAAACAGTCTCGAAACGCAACATGACCAAACTCGCGGGTATCAGCGACGCGGAGCGGCTGCTGTGATTTCCGTGATCCTGTCGACCTACAACCGACCTTCGGCGCTTGCGGTCGTGCTCCGTGGCTACGACGAAGTCGTCAACCCTGACGACTTCGAGGTGGTTGTGGCCGACGACGGGTCCGACGAGCGCACCCGCGAGGTGATCGACGCGCACCGGCGCGTGGCGCGATTTGCGCTCAAGCACGTTTGGCAGGAGGATCGTGGCTTTCGTCTTGCCGCAGTGCGCAATCGAGCTGTGCGTGAGGCGGCCGCAGGCGATGTACTCCTGTTCACCGATGGTGACTGTGTGCCCTTCGCCGACAGTTTGGTGTTCCATGCGTGCAAGTGCCGCCTTGGAGTGGCGACTGTGGGCGCGCGATGTTGGTTGACGGAGCAGGAGACGTCAATCGTTCTGCAGCGCGGCAGCGTCGACCTCGGGCTCTTCCAACGACTTGCGCGTCGCTCCCGGCGGGCACTGGCGACTCTGTGGCTGAAGAATCAGCTCTACTCGCGCACACGTCTCAAGGTGCGTCCCAAGTTGACGACCGCGAATGCTGCGGTGTGGCGTCAAGACTTCGAGCGCGTCAACGGCTTCGATGAGCGCTTCGAAGGGTGGGGCTACGAGGACGAAGATATCGCCCGACGCCTGCGGCGTGTCGGGGTCAAGGTGGCGGATGGCTCTCGAGCCAGTCGCATGCTCCATCTGTTCCACCCGGTCCATGTCTCGCACCGTCCGAGCGCCCGCGGCTCGGCGAACTACCGGCTTTTCAAGGAGGGCGATTACCTGGTCCGACCACTCCGTGGATTGGAGCCACGTTCGCCGCAAGGAGTCACGTTTAGCCTCGCTGATGACGCGCCTGAAAGCCTTGCGAAGGTCGCCGCAATGAGGCCCGCAGAGGTTCCTGAGGTTGTTGTAGAATTCACTCGCCAGCGTCGCCACGGCGCGTTTCGGCAACGCGATCAGGTGGTGCTCTGTATCGATCCTGATCGAGTGCAGTCGCTCGACGCGCTCTACGACTGTTTTGCGGAACGTTTTGGTTGACGGTCTTGAGGTCAGGTCCGCTACCGGGTTGTCTCCCAAGCGATGAGAGACCACCCGTCTCCGATAACGCGACGCGCTTTCTCGTTATCGCGCTGACACAACTTCTTCTTTGCTGCTCCTCGCTTGACCTCGACGATTCGGAATCAAGCGTCGTTCATTGCTGACCGATACGTAATTCGTGGACTGAATGTCTCGAAGCTCGCCGTACCGCATCGTGATCGCGCGATCACGAACGCTGCGATTCCGAGGAGGTCGAAGTTGAAGAACCGACGAAAGAAGAAGCTGATCCGCGTTGATCTCCAGCTCAAGATCGTTTTTGTCACGCTTTTGGTGACGTGCCTTGTGCTCCTGATCAATTTCCAGCTCAGCCTCGCCGCCCTCTGGAGCTTGGCCGAAGGCATTCCGCAGTACACAAGTTCCGACCTGATTGTTGCTGAGTTGAAGCGGGTTCTGTACCAGAAGTTTCTACTTTCAGTGGGCGTCGGGGTGCCGTTCGCAGCGTCGGTCGGCATTCTCTACTCGTTCAAGTTTTGTGGTCCAATCCATCGTTTTAAGATCTATTTTGGTGAGCTGGTCAACGGCTCCTGGCGTCGACCGTGCACTCTGCGCGCTGGCGACGATCTCACGGACATCCGTGACGCCATCAATGACGCCGTGACAACGGCCTGTTCCTACGTTGACGAGACGCAGAAGGCGGTCGTCGACATGAGAGCTTTTCTCGACAGCGCCGATCCCGAGCTCCTTGCTGCTGACGGTGGCCGCCTGCAGCGAGTGAAAGACTCGCTGGAACGTAGCGACGAGCTGTACAAAAAGCACTTCTCGCAGGAGGAGTCGGCGACCAACAAGTCTGCGAGCGCTTCTGATCCCAGCAGCACACCGGAGCAGGAAGCGTCGTCAACTGCCTCTGAGGAATCCGCAGAGCCCAAACGCGAGGAAGTCGCGGCAGGTAGCTGAGACGGCGAGAAGTCGTGGCTGCGAAGTAGGGGTCAATCGCTGGCTTGCCGCACTAATGCGGCAACTCGTTTCGCTGTGATCGGCGCCAGCAGTACGCCGTTTCGGTAGTGCCCACAAGCGAGAAAGTAGCCCAGCGGACCGGCGGCACAGATTTGCGGACTCTTTTGAGCGATTTGAGGTCGCAGCCCAGCCCAAGCTTCGACGAAGCGCGATTCCTTGAGGGCCGGGCACACCGTCAGAGCACCCTTCAGAAGTCGCTCGAGTGCCCACGCTTCCACGTCTTTATTGTAACCGCGTTCCTCGACCGTTGTGCCGACCACGACTCGGCCGTCACTACGAGGCACGAGGTAGACCAAGTGCGAGTAGATCACGTGTTCGAGGACCGGCTGCGGGCAGCGAACGAGCAACATCTGACCTTTGACCGGATGCGTTGCGACGGCCGCTCCATCGACAGCAACATCGCTGGCCCATGCGCCGGCGCAGTTGACCACCATGTCCGCCGCGATCGGGCCGCCGTCGGTGATGACACCCGTGACGCGATCGTTTTTACTCGTGACTTCAGTAGCGGTCGTAGCGGCGCGCAGCTCGACGCCGCGGCACTGGCACGACCGAGCAAGCGCGTCGACGAGGGCGCGGTTGTCGACACTGCCGTGGCCATGAAAAAGCTCAGCCGTCGTGAATTCGTTGGCCAACTCCGGTTCCAATCGGCGCAGCGCATTGCCTTCCAGTCGTTCGACGCTTGGGTAGGAATGCGTTGCCTCCGACTCTCCTACCTCTCCAGCCGCGGGCGACCCCATGAGAGGTCGAACGATTCCACTCAGTCGTAGGTCGACGATTTGCGAAACTTCGGCCTCGAGCGTCGCCGCGAAGTCGGGGTAGAGCGCGAGCGACTCCGAAGCCATCGTGAAGAGTTCGTCGTCGGGCGTGAATTCGAGTTCCGGCGCGAGCATGCCGGCCGCCGCATACGAAGCCTCACGCCCGAACTGTCGCCGTTCGAGCACAGTGACGTTGAACTCCAACGCTTCGAGCTCACGTGCGACGGCCAGGCCGATCACGCCTCCCCCGATGACCACCGCACGGGGCCCTTTTTGGTTCATCCAGGCGGTCTCGCAGTTGTCGTCTCGTTATGACTTCTTCGAGCTCGGACAGGCGATTCTCCGCCGCGCCGCTGCGAACGCAAAGTCTTTTAGCGTTTGCTCTTTGTTGTGACAGACAAGGCAATCGTGCTTAGTGATCTTGCGGTAGCTATGGGTCGCCGGGCTCTCGAGATGTTTCGGGTTCGTGCCGTGACACGACTCACACTGCACATCTGCGAATTCGCCGACCGCGGTCGTGTTGAGAAATGCTTCGCCGTAACCCAACGTGTGGCAGCCAATACAGTCGAAGCGCTGATGATCGCCTGTGCGCTGCAGCGTGGCGAAGGCTGTCGCATGACGCGTCTTTTTCCACCAGTCGTATTGCGTTTCGTGGCAGCCCTTGCACTTGTCTGCGGTCGCGTACTCAGCGCGCCGCGGCAGCTCTGCCTCTAGCCGCGCTACTTTGCTCGGGTCGACATTCTTTTTCCATTCGTCGACGAGACGATCGATGTCGGGGTCGGAGAGGTGATGCGGCTCGAGCGAGACGCGCTGAAAATCGAAGGGATTGAACGCACGCCAGGAAATCAGCTTCTCCTTGTCGGCGTCGGTGACATTGGCATCGGCAGCGGCGACCGCGGCAGCGAGATCTTCCAGGTCGATGCGTGAGACGAGCGGACGGCTACCATGTTTGAGCTCGACGTCAACGACGCCGAGTCGAGCGCCTTGTCCGTCACTGCGCAGGAAGACAGTCTCCTCGACTCGGTCGAGCCACTCGTGTTTCTTGATCCAAGTGTGGTGGTTGCCGTACTGAATGTAAGGATCGACCAACATGTGGATTTCCGGGAATGCTGCAGCGAACTTCTTACTGACCTCTTCTCGTTCGTGGCACAAGACGATCAGCGAGTCCGTCTTTGGTTTGAGGGCTTCGATAGACTCCCTAAGAGCGGTCTCTGCGTCACGCACTTCAAATCGCGAGCCGATGCGCCGTAAGAACGGTTTTGAAATCGTCTGCAGCGTGAGGCCGATCACGCCGACTCTCGCGCCGCCGACTTCGAATACAGCATGCGGCTCGAAGAGGAGCTTGCCCGTGTTCTTGTCGTAGGCGTTCGCGGATAGGAATTTGAATTTTGCCTTCTTCCTGAGGGCGAGAGTTTCATCCAGTCCGGCGTAAAGATCGGCTGGGCCCACAGCCATGGCATGGTATCCCATCCGATTGTAGGCTTCGACGATGAGCTGAGCCTTGCGGATCGCTTCGTCGCGCTGTTCTTTCTTGATCAGTTCGCCGACCTTGAAGAGCGAGCTGCCGCCATCGAGGAGGAGTAGGTTTCGTCCCGTCGCGTGGAGCTGTTTGAGGAAACTCGAACGTCGCGTCAGACTTCCCTGGCGGACCTGCTTGTGCTTGCAGCCGCAGACATCGATGTATCCGGAGTTGTTGACGTTGTAGACGAGGGTGAATCGCGCTGGTTTTTCTGCCTCGACTTGACCGCTTCCTGACAGCACAACCGTCAAGCCGAAAAGCGTCACGACGACTGCTGATTTTCGCATGGTCCTTGACTCCTTGACGCGGGTTCGCAGCGACTACTTGGCCGAAGTCGGGCAGGACGCTCGCGGACGCGCGTCCTCGTAGTCGAAGTCTTTCTGTGTGTAATCCTTGTTGTGACAGCCGACGCACGTGCGTTCGCCGACCTCCCCGAATCGGTGCTTCTCCGGGTCCTCGGCGTGGCCCCGTACAATACCGTGGCAGTTTTCGCACTGCACTTCCTTGAAATTCTTCGCGTCGGCGGCGTTCACGAATGTGACGCCATAGCCAAGCGAATGGCAGCCAACGCAATCGGAGTTGGCTTGGTCGCCGGTCGCCTCAAGGGTGTGGAAATTTGAGGCGTGGGACGTCGACTTCCAGAACTCGAGTTGTTCGGGATGGCATGAGCCGCACGTCGCTGCTCCGAGTGCGTCGTCGAACGGATACATTGAATGGGCATCGCGCTTGCGATCAAGAGGGTAGTCGCGACCAGCACGCACGAATGTCAGCAATTCAGTCATCACCGGGTGCCGCATGATGTGCGGCTCGATCGGTACATGGTATCCCGTATAACTCGAAGGTTTCTTGCTCGACTTTGACACGGTGAGATCAGCGATGCCGATCCGCGAGCCTTGCCCATCGATGCGCAGGCGCGGACGTCCGCCGAAGTCCCGGCTGTAGTCCTCCTCAGAGTGGATCCAGACGGTCTTGAACCCATGGCGCGACGCCGGATCGACGAGTGCGGTAATCTCTGGGACTTCCTCGAGGATTTTGGAGTTGGTCTCTTCGTGCAGGTGGGAAAGACCGATGATGGCGTCACACTTCGCCTTCATCTCCGCAACAATTCGCTTCGTCGTTTCGATCGGCGGTAGGATTTCGCCGTCCGGAATGGCCCGCTCGCGGATCGTTGGATTGAGCCGCTGTTGCAGCATGCCATAGACGCCGACGCGCAAACCGTTGACGTTCACGATCGTATAGGGCTCGAAATACGGTTGTTTCGTCTTCTTGTCCACCAAGTTTGCGCAGACAAACGGAAAGTGTGCCTTGTTGGCCAGTTCCTGCAGGCGGTTCAAACCAAGCTGGAGGTCCTCCGGGCCGACGGCGACCGCCTGATAGCCGAGTAGGTTGTACGCATTGAGAATGACGCGAGCGTGGTTCCACAGCGTCAGCTCTTTGCCTCGATCGGGTGCTTTCTTCGTGAGCGTACGATAGAAAACGTTGCCACCGTCAACCAAGAGTGTTGGGACACCGAAGCCACGAAGCTGCTGGAGGTAAGTCATGCGTCTGGGCAAACTGCCCAGCTTGATCTTTTTCTTTGGTCAGCCACAGGTGTCGGTGAAACCTGCGTTGTTGACGCTGTATGCCAAGAAGAATCGCTTCGTGCTTTCGCCTTCGCTCGCCGAGCTCACGGTCGGCGGCTGGCTCACTAGCAACAGCGCGCAGCCGAAAAGCAGCGCGGTCACGACGAAAGAACGAGCGTGGCGACGAGGGCTTCGTTCTTGTCGATGTTTTTCAGGGAAAGTCACGTTCAAAGATCCTCCGAACGATAGGTACACGTTCATCTTGTTTGAATCGAACTCGTAAGGGCCGAATGATAAGTCGCGTCGCCGCTGAGTTCGACCTCCAGGCATCCTCAAATGGTTGATGGACGCATTGGAGCGTCACGCACGAGCGCACGCGGCATCGCACTCGTTCTCCTGCGATGACTCGTCACCCAAGGCGACGGCCTCCGGCGTTTGAGCCCCGTATAGTACCTGGAGACCGTATGCGATGTCATCGATATCCAGTTTGCCGTCCGCGTTCGGGTCTGGCTCGCACGACTCGAGATCGCGTTCGACCGCAGGAGTGCCGCGAGCGAAACGTAGAGCGACGTTGACCGTATCCCTCAAGCTGATACGTCCTCGCCGAGGCATCCGCACGAAGACGACGACGTCTGCGCGCGAGGCGAGCGGAGTGAGCTTGCGGATACGGTCGCGCGGCGATTTGACCCGCACAGCGACGCGGTACGCCGAGGCCGGGTAGTCGCAGCGAGCTGCATGGCGGCGCGGTGCCGGAAGTGTCCAAGGGTAGCCATGCGTCGTCGAGATGCCCGATGACGCGTTGTAATGGACGAGCCGAGCTCGCGGGAGCTCGTTTCTGTCGCGACTTTTACCGGCAGAGCGTACGTGGATGGTTCCGGGCGGCAGGTGTATCTGCTTCTCGGAGACGATTTCGGGCGTCTCGATCGAGGCGCCTCCGGCGAACACGGCGAGCACGCCGGCAAGCGCTACAGCCGCAATGCTCGCGCTGACGCGCAAAAACCACCGTGAGTTGAGGTCGCGGCGTTCTGCATGAACAGCCGCAACGATCTTCTCCGTCAGGCGGTCCGAGAGCTCTGGCGCGTCGAGCACGGTCTCCATAACCCACAGCTTCTCGAGCTGGAGGTACTCCACTTCCTCGCGACATTTGTCGCAAGCTCCGAGGTGGGCATCCACCATCCGGACTCGCAGCGGGTCCAGCTCATTCTCGACGTAGTGATGATAGTGAGAGCGCAGCGCATCGCAGCGGCGGGCGGTCAGATCGACCAGTGACGAGTCGAACGCATCGTCGCTCGGGTCAAGGTGATCTGCCTTGCCCGATGCGGAGTCGTCCAAGGAGAAGTTCGGCTTACTGAGGTTGTCGTCGCTTCGCTTCGTCATCGTTCTTCGCTCTTCGTCATGCGCTCACGGAGCATTTGTTTGCCTTTGCGAATCAGATAGTCGATCCGGTGCGCATTGATTCCCATTCGCTCTTCGATTTCTTGGTAGCTCAATCCTTCGAGGTATTTAAAACGAAGCACCGTGCGGATCTCGGTCGGCACGCGCGCCAGTGACTCGGACAGCGGCACGTCCTCACTGGAGTTCGCACGCTGCTGTAGGCGTGTCTCGCGTGCAACGCGCTGCCGCAGCACTTCAAACTTGACGACTTTCGTTCGCTCGCGCTGGAACCATTTGTGGCAGCGGTTGTATGCGATCCCGAACAGCCAGCTCGAAAAGTTCTCCGGCGAACGAAGCGTCTCGAGGGCGCGGTACGCGGCGAGAAAGATGTCTTGGACTAGATCTTCGGCGTCGAAATGATTCTTACTCTTGTAGAGCGCGATGTTGAAGACAGCGCGTTGGTATTTGGCGATGAGAGCCTCGAAGGCAGCCGTCTCGCCGCGGCGGGTTCGATGGACGAGCTCGCAGTCTTCGGACTTTCTGGCTCGCGTTTGGGCGTCGGGGGAGTTCATGCGCTGTTCGGTTTTCGATCGGCGGGGAAGCGGTTATTTTAGCATCTGAGCGAGTCGGCGCGGAGCTGTCGCCGTCGCCTTCTGTAAGGTCGTACCTCGACGCCCGGACGGCTCTGAAGGAAAATCGTCATCACAGCGCTTTTTGTGGTCGCTTCTCGATGGTGTTAAGTCATTTGTTTGCCCATAGTTGTGCTGTTGGCCTGGGGTTCGGGCTGGCGGGAATGGTCTGGTGCGGAAACGCGGGAGATCCGGCAGGGAGTTCGACGTGAGCCAAAGTGAGCGCCGCAGCGGCGAACGGCGAAACTTTCTCGGTCGCGGGAACGATCCCTTCGCTTGTCTCGCCTGCGGCGTCGAGGTGAAGCCGCTGCGTCGCGGCTTTCGCAGCCACTGTCCAGCCTGCCTCTGGTCTCGACACGTTGACGTCGTACCCGGCGACCGTGCTGCGCACTGCCAAGGGCTGATGAGGCCGGTTCGGATCGATCAGGAGCGGCAGACGTGGTTCGTCATCCACGTCTGCGAAGGCTGCGGGATCGAGCGCCGCAACCGGCTGGCGCTTGACGATCCGCTGCAGCCCGACGACTGGGATCGGGTGATCGAGCTGTCAACCGCTTCGCGCTAGCCCTCGGGGGCTCGCGTGCGGGCACCTTCGTCGCTGCGGGACGCCGAGTCGCTAGCGTCACTGAGGATTCAGCTCCGTGGCCGCACGTTACTTGCCGAGTGCGATTTGCGACGCCCGTAGGTGCCGGCGCAGTCCGGCGACGAAGTGCGATAGGGCCGAGCCCGGACATTCCGTGTGACCTGGCTGCAGCTCATTGTGGGTGTGAACCCGATTTGCCGGTATGCCGTAGCGCTCGCAAAGACTTTTGACGAAGGTCGCGAGGCGTGTCCTCTGCCGTGGGTGGAGTTTCTGGCGAGTGTAGTTTCCGAGCACGACGATGCCGATGTTGCCGTGGTTGGCGACGCCGCCAGCATGGGCGCCCTGATAGTGGAGCTTGCGACCTTCCCAGACGTTTCCAGTGCGGTCGACGATGAAGTGGTAGCCGATATCCGCCCAGCGATTCTTGACCTGGTGAAAGCGTTGAATGTTCTTGATGTGCGCCGCAGTCGCCGAGAAGTCGTGTTCCCAGAACGCGTCTCCAGCGCTGTGATGAATCGTCAAGCGATAAATCTTCCCCATGTGTTCGACGTTCGCCTTCCTCGGGCGCGGTTTCCACAAGTTGCGGGGTAAGATCGACAGCGGTTTCCTGCTCTCAGGACGTCGCTGTGGTTTTGGCTGGCGTTTGGCGACTTGGGGGCGGCGCTGTACCGGGCGACGCATCGTTGCCAGCTGGCTCCGCACGTGTCGATCGCGCGCCGCCGTGCGTGACTTCACCGTCATGGCGTCCCGCCCGTCGATGATGTCCTTCACTCTTTGAGAGAGCGGCGAGGCGAGCTTACGTCGATACCGAGCGGCGCCGACCTTGTCGCCCAGCTCGCTCAGACAAAAGCTCGTGTACGCGAGAGCGACTTCGCGCTCCCAGCCACCACGCGCCAGCCTTTTGAGCAGATAGTTGCTGGCCAGTTTGTAGTCTCCGGTAGCTAGGTAGCAGACACCGATCAGACGATAAACTTCAGACTCTTGTTCGGCGCGGCTGAAGCCCTGTGCCTTGTAGAGAGATTGGAGTGCCGCCATGGGCTGGTCGGCGTGAAGTTGAGCGCGGCCAAGACCCACAAAAGCGCGATACCGCGCCGCATCGGTGCGGGCGCTGTCGGCAGCGTCGCGAAAATGCGTTGCCGCGGCAGCGTAATCCCCGGAAGAAAACAGCTCTGTCGCGCGTCGTGTCGACGAGCCGTGATGCGATGTGGCCGCGCAGGCGCAGAACCAGAGTGCCACGAACGGCACCACGAGGCGGAGAGTCTGTGCTCGCTTCATTCCGTCTTTCACTTCCCTTCGTCGTGCAAAGAAGAGCCCTCATCGAGTCACGAACTGCCCGTAATGATTCTTCTCCTGCTTCCTTCGGACCCGAGGGGCGATTTCTTTGCCTTTTTTTCGGTCCATGGAAGAGTAACGGACCGACGCTTTTTTTTCACCTGCCGGCGGCCGAAAAAGTTTCACGCCGGTCGACGCAGGCGATGTGATCCCGCGGCCGACGTTCCGGGAAAGTTGAAAGAGGTTCAACCTGTCGCCGTATGGTTCATCGCGGCGAAGAACGTCGTCGTCACGCCCGGCCCGATCGCGTCCAGACTCGTTAACTGCGGCGATGACCTGGCAGATCCCGAAGTCGATCTGGGCGGGAGAGGCGCCGCTTTCGAAGCGCCACCCTGCGCGTAGCAGCCCCGGGACGGCTGCCCGCAACAAACCCGCAGCAAGACTTCAAAACGACGGCACAAGGTGTCGCTTCTGTTTCTCGGCGCCGTGGATCGAGTGCGGCGGGGTGTCAGGGCGAACAGGACGAAGCGGAACAATCCAGTGCAGTGTCTGGATCCGGCCCACAGCTGGGGAACGGAGCCGGCGGAGCCTCGCCGCTGACGAAGAGATAGTTGAAGAGGAAAACCGCGTCCGCGAGCTGCAGGGCGTCGTCGCGGTTGGCGTCCGCGGCTGCCGGGCAAGTCGGCTCTGGAGCGCTGCGGAAGAGGTGCAGAAGGAGCGCGCTCGGATCGGAGATATTGATGGCTTCGTCGTCGTTGACGTCGCCGCGTCGGAAGAACGGTAGATCGCGGGAACTCACGGCAAGCTCATAGACCGCGCCGGTATCGAGCGCCGTCACGAAGGCTGTGTCACCATTCACAGCGATGCTGCCGGGGCTGGCTGCGTCGAACGAAGCCGTAAGATCGAAGCGAAAGCGCTCCGTGAACGTGAGGTCGTCTAGGTTGAACTCGACGCGCACGAAGTCCGACGCGAAACCGCGATCGACCGTGCCAGCTGTGAGATCGAGGGTCACCGAGGTTGGCGACGACTCAAACACCGAGACGCCGCCACCAAGGATGGTGCCTTCGCCCAGCGAAAGCTGCTGCGTTTCGAACGGCGTCGGGATGGTTCCCGACGGCGAGATCGGAAAAACGGTCGACGTCAGACGATCGACCGTCCAAAAATAGTCGTTGGCGCCATCGTACGCGACGTCTCCGAGCTGCATTCCACGGACAAAGTTGAGCGGGCTCTCAATCAGAGCCACGTCGCCCTGCACTTCGCCTGCCATGTTGGTGGCAGCAAGCAAGTAGGCGCTACCGGTATCTTGCATCCAGAAGAGGCGCTGGTTGGCGGGTCGATAGGCGATGCCGGTCGTTGTGCCTGACTCAGTGAACGGACTCGGAAGGGTCGATTGCACCTGCAGGCCGGAGTCGAGAATCGACGCCGTGCCGCTCAAGTCGGCGACGACGATTTCGCCGTCAGCCAGGGTCACGCCGTATGGGTTGTCGCCGGCCGCGCCCAAGTTGACGCTTCGACCGCGCCCGATGTTTAGGCGGCAGCGCAGTTCGGGGACGTCAGCGGTCTCCGTGCTGGTGGTCGCGATATATTCGTAGGTGCCGGGCGGAATTCCCTCATCGAGCGTACTGCCTGAGTCTTCCTCAAACGTTGTCGATAGGATCTCGGTCTCGACTCCTGTCGAGAGGTTCCTCCGGACGATCGTCAGCGTCTCGTACGGCAGATCTTTTCGCCAAGTCAGTTCTGCGGAGGTGTCCGAGATCGGTGTGCACTGAAAGTCTGCAGGGGTGCCGAACTGTGGAGTATCACCCGCTACCTCGATCAGCCTCGGCGATGCGCCGGAGAGACTGAGGTCGAAAACAAATTCGCTTCCCTGGCCGCTGGAGCAGGAATCTTGCCAGTGGACGATTCCCGTTGGGAATTCGGGCGACTCGAGCTGATCGTCCAGCGCGTAGCGCACGCCAGTCTCGTCGCCGATCTCGAAGTCCGCGCCGGCGACGGCATGCAGGCGAAACACATGATTCGGGCGACCCGCACTCAGGGGGCCAGCGAGAACGTCGAAAAACTCGCCTTGCTCGTTGGCCACATAGGTCAGATCGTTGCCGTACGCTCCGCCAAGCGGCGCGCGCATCGGGTTGAAGAAAAAGTTCGGGCGGTCGCCGGCGTCGAGAACGAGTTGGCCGTCGAGCTGAACTTCGAAGTAAAGGTCGTTGACGATATCGACAGCCCACAGCGACTCACGCGAGGGATGGTAAACGATGCCGCCGAGCGCCCCCGCGCTCAACGTCTGGCCCGTCGCCGCTGAAATGGCATCGGCGACTGCTGTCAGATTGATCGTGCCCAATTCGGCTACCTCACCGCCCTCGGAGTTCGTGCTCCAGAGACTGTTGCCGGCAGCCCAGATCAGCGTCTCGCCCACGGCAGTCAGACCACTGAGCTGCGCGGTACCGGCCGGCGAGGGAACGACCCGATCGACGATTTTCACCGCGGCGATGGGCGAAACGACGTACTCGAAAACGTAGGCTCGACCGCTGAAGAAATCAGCCACGTAGAGAAAGTCGCCGCTATCGCCTGAAACTACCGTTCCGGGACCGGGGAACTGATCTGGGTAGGCGTCGGATCCGAGTGCACTGTTGTCGCCTGGTTGCAGTACACGGATCGCACAAGTACCCAATGCGGCGTCCGACGAGCACGAGCACTGAGCGAAGGCGGACTCTGTCAGGACGATCTGTGCTGAGGTGACGGCGATCAACACGAGTGCAAGACGAAACAAGCGCCATAAATCGGCTGCTAGCATAGATTTCTCCACACGAACTGGCGAGTTGTGTCTCGAAGGAGGCGGAAGGATAGATTCGGGTGCCGGGGAGAGGCCATCGGCGGGAATACCCATCTCTCCGGTGCTTCTTCCGGAGAAGTTTCCCGCTGCGAGTATACTGACGCTGCTAACTCTAGTCAATTTCTCTCGCACGGTGTCGGCGCTGGGGCAACAAATCGCGTGGGCGCGCCGCGTCTGGCAGGTGGCTGTTCGGGCGTGAGCACCCGGCGTCCTCCGCAGCTCTTGTCTGCGGCTTGCTGTGGCACCACTGCGCCATGGCTGAGGGCACTATGCACGCCTGCGGGGGTGCTCGCCCCGGGTCTATGCCCAGATCGTCAATCGACGCTGGTCATCGTGCTCTTGAGGCGCGCGCCAACAGCGCTTCGAGCGCGCGCGAGCGAATCTCCGACAGCCTGCTGCGAGATCCCAAGGCGTTCCGCGATTTGTTGCTGCTGCAGGTTCTCGCGGAAGTAGAGCTGGACGACCTCGCGCTGGCGACGCGTCAGAAGCGCTTCGTGGTCGAGGAGCGCCCGCGTCATAGTCATGCCGTGGTGGAGACGCTGGAGATCTTCATGGTCGACGCGGCCAGCCTCCATACTCGGGAGCTCGCCTTCGACGTACATGCAGATGCAAGTGCACGTACGACGTAGGGGGCAGTTGTGGCACATCGTGTGTTCCCGATTTGGTGGTGGGCTCGCCGGCGGGAGGCGAGTCAGCGCGTGGTGAAGATTGCCGCCGATGAGGGCGGTCTCGACGAAAAGGTTTCGCGCCGAGCGCTTCGAGGTGACCTACTGACCAGACTCAGCATCTGAAGTTGAAGATTCAACCGAGGAGGCTCCCTCGGAACACTTGGCGCGAAGACTCAACCTCGACAATGATCATCTCTACTGTCGGCATCAGCGTGGTCGTTTGTTTGGCGTCTTTCTCTGCCGTCACGCCGCTTTGTTCTGCGTTTTTCGATCTCGGAAGAAAGTTATCATACCTCCATCATGCTGTCAAACCAGGGCATGTTTGCGCCCAACGCGCGCCGCGATTTGCGTTTCGAATGCCACTGGAAATCCGTGAAATCCCACGAGTAGTCATCGCTCGTCTCTGTGGCACGCGGTATGCTGTCTCTCGAACGTTTGCGATTTTCACGGCTCTTTTTTTCTTCCTGAACGTGTTCGTCTCCGATCGCCATTCAGTGCGTTTCGTGAGCTCGCGGCTACCTGCGTCAGCGTTTCTCGGTATGTACGTTGACCGTCGCGGGTAGCCACCGACCGAGTCTGAGCGCGACAGAGCCAACTCGAGTGAGATCACGTGGAATCAATCTTTCGATCGAAGTTTGATCGCACCCAACCGGCGCGTGCCGTGGACGAGCGGCGTCATATGCGGTGCCGATCTGCGTGGCTTGCGGCCGCCTGTCTGTTGACTCCTGCCGGAGTCGCCGACGACGCGCTGGTTCAATTCTTTAGCACGGCGTTCTTGCCGCAGAGCGTGACTGTGCCCCGCGGCGGCGAGGTGGTTTTTGAGTGGCGGTCTGGGGAACACCTTGTCATGAGCGGTCGACCGGACGGCGACCCGGATACGCCCGATGAGCCAGGACGCCTCTTCTCTGCGCCACTCGATGCGATGCATCCGGTTTTTCGTTTCGAACTCGACGCGGCGCTCGCCAGCGGCGTGAGTTTCTTTGACGCCATGAATCCCGGTCAGCTGGGATTCATTCAGGTCGAATCTGGAGCTAGGACTGTGCGCGTCGGCGTCGTCGACAACGCTTTCTTGCCCCAAGTCGTCAGCATCTTTGCGGGCGACTCGGTGCGTTGGGAACACGAGCCGAACGAGGATTTTCACACGGTGACTAGCGGACTTTCGTCGAACCCGGCCGACGATCCGGGCGCGCTCTTCGACGAAGAATCTTCCGACGCCAAGCCGGTGTTCGTCTACCAATTTGATGCGCCCGGCGAGCAGCCCTACTTTTGTCGACCGCACGAGGTGATGGGGATGACAGGTTTGGTACGCGTGCAGGAAAACTTCGTCCGCGGCGACGCTTCAGGGGACGGGGAAATCGACATCGGCGATCCAATTGCGACCCTCATTCGACTCTTCGCCGGCCAAACGGTGGCCGGCTGTGCCGACGCCATGGACACGAATGACGACGGTGTCGTCGACCTCGCTGACGCCATCTTCGCGCTTGAGTTTCTCTTCTTGCGCGGCGCTGACGTGCCGGCGCCCTACCCTTTTCCTGGCGCCGACCGCACCGAGGACGGGCTCTTGTGTGCGCCTTAACAGCCCGTTGAAAAAGTCATTCGGCCGAGAAACCGGCCTCTTCACGCCCAGCTCGACCGCGTCAATACTCGAAAATCTCGGAGATTACCTGCGTTTGCCGCGGCCGATCTGGACGCGAAGAGACCAGTTTTCGGCTCGAAGCACTTTTTCAACAGGCTGTTAACCTCGAGCTAGCGCATCAGCTCGTTGAAAGACAGCGTCCGAGGTGAGGCTGTCGCTTGAGCCGCCTTCGTTGCCTTCCATGGGAAGGCCACAAAGAGGCAGGACGACGCGCCGAACCGGCGAGCTAAGAGGGGGCGCGACTTAGCTTGGCCTCATAGATTGGATGTTAGTAAGTCTCATCGTGGCGATGACTTACGACGATTCATCGACGGGGCGCTGGTTTTCGCGTAAAAAAACCCTCCACAGCTCATCGCCAAACAAGAAGTGGAGGGCAAACAATGAGCCACGATTTTATCCGGTGTGCGTCTGCGTTGAAACGGGTCCTCTCGGAAAAAAGCATCAACACGATCGCGTCCGAAGCAGTTTTCTTCGAGCGGCTGCGAAAGTTCACGCCTATTCGTGCGGTCTGGACGTTCGTGACCGCGATGGGATCGGGAACGACAAACAGTCTCGCGGCAGTCTTGAGACTGTTTACCGATCTGACGGGCGAGTCGATGTCCTACAAGCCGTTCCACGATCGCCTTTCAGTTCCCGGCTTTCCGGAGTTCATGCGTAAGACGCTGGCCTTGTTCATGAGCGAGTTGTCCGATCCCATTCGACACGGCAGATCACGGTATCTTCGGCGATTCGAAGACATCGTTGCGCAGGACGGGAGCTCGTTCGAGGTAAATGATTCACTCGTCGATTACTTCCCAGGACGATTTACGAAGATCTCCCCTGCAGCGATCGAAGTGCACTGCACGTACAGTCTCTACGACGGCCAACCGGTAGCGGTGGCTGTCGCGCCCGATAGTGAAACAGAGCGAGACTTCCTTCCTGAGCCGGAAGAGGTTGCCGGCAAACTCATCCTGGGGGACAAGGGGTACACCAGTTACGAGTATCCCGCTCGGGTGAGAGCCGCGGGCGGGGATTTCCTCGGCCGCATGAGCCACAAGGCGTTCAATCCCAAGATCCGCAAGTGCTACCGTGGTCCCTTCAAGCACCGCACAACGGAAGGGATGAAACTTCGCGATCTGAAACTTCCCAAGAGCAACGTCGATCTGCTTATCGAAGGGAAAGGCCACTGCCTTCGGCTCGTCATCTTCTATGTGAGACACAAGGACGTCCACGTGTACCTGTTGACTACGCTGTGCCCTAGAGCGTTTCCACCGAGCATCGTCGCGGCTCTCTACAGACTGCGTTGGCAGATCGAGCTCTTTTTCAAAGAATGCAAGTCGTTCACCAACTTGCGGAAGTTCCAGACAAAGGATCCTCACATCGTCGAGGGACTCGTCTGGGCGAGCATGCTCGCCGTGCTTGTCCGAAGGTTCCTACTCTATTCAGCGTTTCGAAACACAGGGAAGCATGCCGCACCGTTCATCGCCGCCGACCTGAGCTGGACATTCTTCAGGGACGTCGGGCGAGCTTGCATCTCGAAGCCGCGCTCCCTTGTCGCGATGCTCAAACGCGTTCTTCTCCTCTTGCGATCGACAGCCGGACGAACGAATCCGCAAACGAAGAACGCCTTCGAGACCGTAGACATCGATCCCATAATCGGTTACGGCTAACCTCCCAATCTATGAGCTTGGCCTAGCTTGGCCTAGCTGAACGGTTTCACGCGCCATTCGACCGCCAGCCCTCGTTGTACGGTGGCTTTTCGGGGATTTAGAGTTTTTCAACTCCCGGGAGTCCCAGTACACTAAGGGTCCATCCGCTACATCGACACTGGGTCCGATCACGCACCTAGCTCGGCCTCTTGAGCGCCATTTGGCTTGCTGACGACAGGCCGTCTGGTTTTGGGCCGTCTGGTTTTGGATCGTTTCGTCGCGTGGATGATCGAAAGGGTTTGGTTACGGACGGTTCGCGTCCCAAACACCTTATCTTTAGGTGTGTGGCGCGCCACTGCGGTCGGGTGACCGCTGCCGTGACACGCGCGGGTTCTTGGTCTCGCTCTTGATCTAACAGGCTGCTGACGTAACCGTCTGGCTACGACGTCGAACGGGGAGGATTCATGTGCAGAGCGGTGAGAAACACGAGTGTCAGTGTCTCCGCAGTTCTCGCGGTCGTCTTGGGTGCGGCTCAATTGCGGGCTGAAGGATTCCGTTTCTTGATACCCGAAGCGGAGGCGTTTCCGGGCCAACAGATCGAGCTGACGGTCGAAGGCGACTATGCGGTTTCGGTCCAGGGCTTCTCGCTTGCGTTCAGTTATCCCGTCGACGCTCTCGAGATCGTCAACATCGACTTCACGCAGACCATCCTCGGTGCTATCGGCGCGGACTTCCTCGTCAGCGAAGTCGATCGCGAGCAAGGTCACGTCTTTCTCGCGGCTCTTGTCGACGTGAAACCACCCTTTGAAAGCGAGTTGATTCCTGCGATCGGCCAACCGTTGGCCCTGGCGCGCATGTTGGTGGAAGTCTCCAGCGACGCGTCCGAGGACATTCAGCTCGAGTTTCGCGACGGCCTCTTTCAACCACCCGTGCAGAATCTCTTTGTCGTTGACGATGTTTCCGTCCCTGTCGACGAGCTTGGCGGTGGTTCGATTACGCTTCTGCGCAAGACAATGTTTATCCGCGGCGACGCGAACTCCGATGTTTTGGTCGACATTGCCGATCCGATCGCGGTGCTGAACTACCAGTTTTCATACGGATTCGAACCGCCTTCGTGTCTGGTTGCGTGCGATGTGAATCTAGACGATTGGGTCGACATCTCCGACGCGATCTATCTCCTTAGGTTCCTGTTCGAGCCGTCGATGCCGCCTCCGCCGCACCCGTTTCCCGCACCCGGCAGCCTCGATTACTTCAGCCGGCTTGATTGCAAGCAGGGCCTGGACCTCTAACCTCGAGTTCGGGTCGCGTCCAGATTCGCCGCGACAAACGCAGGCAATCGGGATTCTCGAGTATTGACGCAGTCCGTCTGGGCGTGAAGAGGCCAGTTTCCTCGGCCGAATGATCTTTCAGGCGGCTGTTCAACCGACAGCGCCGCTGTTCAGCTCAAGCGTTCACGTTCGCCTTTTTTTTAGCCTCTTGGCGGCGGTTTGCGTGTGGTAACGTTGAGCCAACGCGTTTTCTTGGCTTTGTCGCCAGACTTCGAATGGTCGCAGGCAAGGCGGGAGCTTCACGCTCACGAGAAACGCGCGTCAGTTGTCGGGCGTCGCATCTCTTCGGTGTAGGTAGCTCTTGTGTAGGCTGCTGTGGAGTCGTAGCTGCGGCGCGACCTTGGACCGTTTTCCCCTCGCGAGGCATCATGTTCCCTCGACGTCGAAGCGTGCCGTTTGTCCGCGCGATCGCACTTTTTCTTGTGGTGTCCCTAACGCTCGCAAGGACCGCCTCAGCTCAGGACGCGGGCCTGTCCCTCATCGCAGGCGTGGAGAGCCTCGGCGGCTGTGCCGGCGAAGAGCTCGCAGTCATGGTCCAGCTGACGAACCCTAGCGTGGCGTCCGTCACTGGATATCAGGCCTTCGTGAGCTATCCGGCAGAGATCTTCGAACCAGTGCGTTTCGAATCGCTCGCGGTGGATGCGTTTGTCGCTACCGCGGGGGCTCGACCCTTCGGCTCCGGTTTCGCCGATTGCACGATCACGGTGTCGGATTTATGGGACGACGGGAGTCTTGACGATGTGGTTGCGGTCATTGGGTCGAGTTTTGGTGAGCTGGGAGGACAACCGTTTGAAAGCGACGCCGTTGACGTCGGACGCCTGGTCTTTCGTGTCCGTGGCGCGATGAGCGGCGAAGCCAGTTTTGCGTTCAACAGCGAATCTTGTCATCCCCCGATCGATCAGGTCTCCAAAGTGTTCGGCGCCGATGGATTGGCGCTCAACACCTCACTCTCGTCGCCGTCGATCGTGACGGTCGCCGACGCCGGAGCGCAGATCGAGGCGGTCACTTGCATCGATCGTGACGCGACGGTCGAGCTTCAATGGCTGATTCCGGACGGCGGCGCGGTCCGCGGTTCGGTGATCTACCGCGACGGTGAACGCTTGGCGAGTTTTCCGATCCCGAGCGTGCAATCGTTCATCGACGAAACGCCGCCTGCGGGTGACATCGTCTACGAAGTGGCGCCGCTTCTTGACGGCGGCTCTGAGGGGTGTCGCGTGCGCTGCGTCGTGTCTCGTACCGGTCCGGTCTTCCTCCGTGGCGATGCGAATGACGACAACGACGTGAATATCTCCGACGCGATCGCAGTTTTGGACCATCTCTTCGTCGCCAACGTGACGATCGACTGCGAGGACGCGGGAGACTTCGATGACAGCGGTTCGGTCGATATTTCGGATCCGATCTCGATCCTGAATTTTCTCTTCGAGCCAGGCGAAAAAGATCCGGTCCCGGCCCCGTTCCCGACCGCTGGAGTCGATCCGACCGAGGACTCTCTCACCTGCAATCGCTGAAACGCGATCGAAGCCCGCGCGCAGCGAACCGGGGCGCGCGCCCTGCGTGGGGGTGGGTGGAATGCAGTGGTGCGCGCTAGACGTCCCGAAATGCGACATCGCACCTCGTCGGAGGAGTCGAGGCCTCCGGCGGAGCCAGGGTCGGCAGCTTTTGTGGTGGTGTCGTTGCAGCCAGTGGCGCGACATATAGTAGTGTTTTCGTGCGCCGTAAAAAAAACGAACACCCAGGTTGACACGGTTCCCCGGGTGGTTAAACTCGGGGCCTTGGTGGTAGAGAGTGGGAGACTAAAACTCGTTGGTGGGGCTGAGTGGTTTTGAGCGCCTCTCTGGTGGGTTGGACCTCAAGATGGCTTTCGGGTCGCGATCAGACGCATGTTTCTCGGTGAATTCGAGCACGCCCTCGACGACAAATCGCGTGTCGTCTTACCTTCGGCAATTCGGCGCTGGATGCACGAGTCCGAAGTCGAGCAAGGGTTCGTTCTCGTCCCCAAGGATACTGGCGAGTGCCTCGAACTCCATCCCTGGCGCGCCTTCGAGGCTCGCATCCAAGAACTCAAGGCGACCCACGATCCACACCGCAGCAGCGCCGCGCGCGAGTTCCTGCGTGACTACGCAGGCCGCGCGACACGCGTGCAGTGTGACAACCAAGGCCGTTTCCTCGTCCCGGAGAGCTGCCGGCAAGCCGTCGGCATCGAACGGGACGTACAGTTCGTCGGCCTTGTCGACTTCGTCGAAATCTGGCCGCGGGAGTCTTGGCGCAGGCGGCTCGAGTCGAAGACGCCGAATCCGCCGCTTTGAGAGGGGGACAGCGAGATCGAAATACGGCACGCGAAATTCGGGCCCCGCTTGGGGCTGAAGCGTGGATCTCTGCCGCACAGTATGAGGAGAGCTTTCCATGGATCGACGTGAGCCGCCGCTGAGTCGGGGTTCCGTAGTCGCCAACGCACTTCGCCGGCTGGACGCTAGTGAACGTGCGCAGAGCCTGCGGCACGGTGAACAGATCGATTCCGAGCCGTCGCCGGTCGGCGCGTCTGATGACGAGAGCCCCGCCTGCGCCGTTGTCAATCTCCGTCTGACGGACGCGGAAGCCTCGGAGTTTCGTCGCCGACTGCACAGCTTGTGCCAGCTGGCTCCGCGCATCGCCTCTCGGGTGGAGCTAAATCCCGCGCTCGACCTCGGCGACGATCGAGAGGCGGACGAGGGGGGCCGGACCGGCCTCGATCTGCACGCGCAGCGTCCTCTTCGCCCGAGTCACCATCCACCGTTTCCCTGGTAGTCGTTCAAGAATTCTGTATTCAACGAGAGTTGGTAGTGCCGAGAATGTACTTCGACCTTCGACCCCACGGCCGCTATGACCAAAAGACTGCCTCACCAGCCAGTGATGCTGACCGAAGTGCTGGCGGTCTTGCGGCCGGCGCCCGGGGAGACGTTTGTCGACGCGACGCTCGGCGCCGGGGGGCACGCGGTCGCGCTTTCGCAGCGGGTCGCTCCGTCTGGGTTTCTGCTAGGAGTCGATCGCGACGAGGACGCTCTCGAGCTTGCCGCCAGCCGCCTCGAGACAGGTGGCGGCACGTTCCATGTCGCTCAGGGGCGTTTCTCGCAGCTACAGGAATGCCTGCGGCAGGTCGGGCTGCCAGCGGAGGGCGCGGTTGATGGTCTATTACTCGACCTGGGAGTTTCGTCGATGCAGCTCGACCGCGCCGAACGCGGCTTCAGCTTCGCGCGTGAGGGGCCGCTCGATATGCGCATGGACCGAGGTTCCGGCCAGCGCGCTGCGGATTTCTTGCGCACGGCCACCCGCCGAGAGATCGAGCAGGTCCTGCGGCGCTTCGGAGAGGAGCCGGCAGCGCGCCGCATTGCCGAACGCATCGACGCCACGCGTCAGCGTGCTCCCTTGCGACATTGCAGCGAGTTGGCGCGGTTGGTCGAGGACGTCGTACCAGGCCGGCGCGGAAGAATCCATCCAGCGACGCGCGTGTTTCAAGCCATTCGCATCGCCGTCAACGACGAGCTGGGCGAACTTGAGCGACTCTTGCCGCGACTGGACCGGGTCCTGCGACCGGGAGGCCGAGTGGCGATTCTCAGCTACCACTCGCTCGAGGACCGCCTCGTCAAGAGGTGGTGCACACAAATGCGTCGCAGTGGGCTCTTTTCCGTACCTAGTGACCAGCCGCTTCGGCCTTCGGCTGAGGAGGTCGAAGCGAACCCACGGGCGCGCAGCGCTCGACTGCGCTTTGCGATTCGGGTCGCAGCTGGAGGCGACTCGGAAGAGAAGTAGGACGTGACGGAATGATCTGAAACGAAAGAGGAGAGGGACGGAGTCTCAGAGGAGGAGACGCTCTTAGAAACGAAGTGAAGGTAGAAGCTCGGGCGCGGCATGAGGCGGCCAGCTACGGCGGTCGCCTCATGCTGTGGCCTCTCTTGAGGGGTGACGAGGCAAGAGGACGTGAAGAGAAGTGAAGCGACGTTGTCGACGGTGGTTCCCCTGGGTGGAGGAGCGGACTGATGTCTGCGTGGCTCAGGGGGCTGCTCGTCGCACTCACCATCGTGACGATCGGCCTGGCTGCGGTGTATCTCCAGGTGGAGCGTGTTCGCTGTGGAGTGAGGCTTCGTGAGCTTCTCGTCGAAGAGGAGGAGCGGCGTGAGAGCCTGCGACGCCTCGAAGCCCGTTTACTCACCCTCTGCAGTCCTGATCTGCTGCTGCAAGAAGTGCCAGAAGAACGATTGCGGTCGACCGCTGGCGAACAGGAAGGTTCCGACCGCCTTGAGTGATCTGAATGCCTGCTAACACATGACGGTAAGAAACCACTTCGCTCGCCAGTTTTTGGGAGCAGTGGGGAGAACGCCGGCTCGAGACGACATCGAAACGTGAGAATTCAGCTGCCGTCGCCCCTGCGGCGGTGCCTTGGAACTCCCATCTTTCCTACCAACGTGAAGGGGGACTTTGTCCCCCTTCTCCCTCCTTTTCGGGTGCGGCAGCTCGAGCGACGAATCCGGGAGTCGATGAGGTGAAGACTAAGACGAAACGACGGGCGCCGCGAGGAGCGGAGGTGTCGAGACTCGGATTGCGTGTGCGTCTGATCATGATCGCCTGCTTCGTGACGTTAGGTTTTGGCCTTTTAGGCTGGCGCCTGTTTTTCGTGCAAGTCGTCGATCACGAACGTCGAGACCTCTCCGCAGCAAGCATGCAGACGCGACATGATCCGCTGCACGGATATCGCGGCGATGTGTTCACATCAGACGGTGTCCTCTTGGCCCGGGACGTCAAAAAGTACGAGATTGGGCTAGATCCATCGAAGATCGCATCGGAGAACATTCACCGCGTCATTCAACTGGTGTGCGCGGAGCTTGGGAAGTCGAATGAGTACCGGCGACGCCGACTCAGGGTCGCCCTTGAGGCGCACGCGAGTGGTCGCAAGTACGTTGCACTTGACCGCGATCTCGACTACGACGTCGTCGATTCTCTGCAGAAGCAGATCTCCGAGGTCTTACCAGCAGCCGCTCGCAGCTTTTGCAGGTCGTCGTACGTGCGACGTACGTATCCCCGCGACACGTTCGCCGCGTCAGTGATCGGTGTGACGAACCGAGAAGGGGAGGGCATCGAGGGTGTCGAACGCCAGCTCGATCGGCACCTATCGCCGCGCGATGGCGTCAGACAGGTTCAGGTCGGCGGCAAGCGCGTCGGGCCGCTACGGATTTTTAACCCCGGTAACCCACAGATCTTGCCGGTCGATGGGGGTGTCGTCTACACGACGATTGATAGCCGGATCCAGGCGATCGTCGAAGAGAAACTCGAGTGGGGCGTTCGCCGCATGAACGCGCAAGCGGGTTCCTGTGTGGTCCTCGACTGTCGTACCGGCGAGGTCTTGGCGCTGGCGAATTTCCCCACGTTCAACCCGAACCGTTTCCACGACTATCCGAAGGCTGAACGTGAGCTTCGAAGAACCAACCGGATCGTGGAGAGCACCTACGAGTCGGGTTCGGTTATGAAGCCGTTTCTCATGGCGAGTGTGCTGGAGCACGGTCTTGCGAGCCTCGATCAGTCGATTCGCTCCCTCATGCCGCCCGGCGTGACTTGGGACGGGAGCGAGCGCGCGAAATTTGGTTCTCGAACGGTGCGCGATGTGAAGCCGACACCCGACATGCGAGTTCGCGATGCATTGACGAGGTCCTCCAACATCGGCATGTCAGTGCTCGGGTTGCGACTCGGTAAGGATCGCATTCTCGACATGATCGAACGTTTTCAGTTCTGTCGTCGTACCGGGCTGGCGCTGCCCGCCGAGGTGAACGGCGAACATCGTAGCCCCGAGAGATGGAAGCCGTTCCTTGCGACGGTGTCCGTCTCGTTCGGTTACGCCATTCGTGTGACGCCCATTCAACTGGCGCGTGCCTTCGCGGCCGTCGTCAACGGCGGCAAGCTTCTCAAGCCGTACATCGTCAAACGCATCGAGCATGCCGGCGGCAACTACAGGGCGCCGAAGGCGGAGGTCATCGGGCACCCGATCTCGCCGGCGACGTCCGCCACCATGCGGGAGCTCTTGACCGAAGTCGTCGAGACAGGAACCGCGAAGTGGCTCCGCGTCGAGGGCTTTCGGTTCGGCGCCAAAACGGGCACCGCGAGGATGGCACGCGGCGGATCCTACGGGCGCTACTACCTAGCATCGTTCGAGGCGTTCGCACCACACGATGATCCCCAGGTCGTCGTGGTTTGCATGGTCGAGCGGCCGAAGAAGAGCATCTACGGCGCGATGGTCGCCGGACCGGTGGTCGTTGAGGTGCTACGTGGGATTTTCAACGTCGCCGAGGAGTGCCATCTGGCGAGTTTCGCAGTTTGGAAGGGGAATGAACAGTAGTCTTGGAGCTTGGAGTCTGAATGTCAGCAGATCGAGTGAAATGAACTGAATTTCTCGCTCGAGGCAGAGAGGTTTTCAGTACGATAGCGACCGCTGTGGACCCGGCGCCGCGGGTGTCTTCGCGAAGACACGTGCCGCGACTAACGAGCAGAGGAGGCTCGGCGGCGTCTGCGAGCACGGATCCGTGGAGCGCTCGACGGCAAGAAGAGCGGTTGACCTACGGTGGTGCGGTTGCAGCGACGCGTAACGAGAGTCAACGGAGTGGAGAGGTGAACATGCGACTCGAGGAATTGGGCGAGGGCTGCTTGAAGGTTTCGGCAGCTCGTCGCGACGTCGAAGTCGAACATCTGACGTGCGATTCACGTCAGGTGAGACCTGGTTCGCTGTTCGTTGCGGTGCCCGGCGAGCAAGTGGACGGACACGGTTTTGTGAGGCAGGCGGTCGCTGCAGGCGCCGTTGCGATTGTCGGGGAGCAGCCCGTGCGGCGCCTCGTTTCGACGGTGGGTGCCGGCAGGTCCGAGGCGGCGCAGCCGAACGCGACGCGCGGTGGGGCCAATGGTCGCTGCGAGACGGCGCCCTTTCCCGTGCCGTACTTCCGCGTCGACGACGCGCGCACCGCCCTCGGTGCGCTCGGAGCCACGTTTTATGGCCACGCGCATGGTGCCCTCGAGATCGTCGGCATTACTGGCACCAAGGGGAAAACGACGACGGCCTGGATTTTGGAGGCGATCCTGCGCACGAGTGGGCGGATCACGGGGCTGTTCGGTACCGTGCACAATCGCGTTGGCATGACCGCGACGCCGGCGCACAACACGACACCGTCAAGCCTTGAATTGCATGAGGCGTTCCGACAGCTGGTCGACTCCGGTGGCTCGCACGTCGTCATGGAGGTCTCTTCACACGGCATCGCGCAAAAGAGAACCGCCGGTTTCGACCTCTCGTCCGCGATCTTCACGAACATTGCGCCTGAGCACCTCGACTATCACGGCACGTTCGAGAACTACTTCGCCACCAAGAAGCAGCTTTTCTGCGATCTTCGACCCGACGCGCACGCCATTTTGCCGCGTGAGGACGAGTACGCAGCGGTGCTCCGCAGTGCGACTCCGGCCGAGGTCGTATGGTACGGAACAGAGCCTCAAGATGGCGTCGAAGACGTGCGCATGGCGCCGGATGGAACTTCGTTTGTCTGGCGGGGCGAGCCGATGCGAACGCGTCTTTGGGGCGAGCACAATCTGCTCAACATCCTGGCGGCGGTGACGGCGGCGGATTGCCTCGGCTTGACGGCGGCCGAGATCGCTGCCGGCGTCGAAGTGGCGGCAGCACCTCCTGGGCGGCTGCAGGAGGTGCCGAATCGCCGCAATGTCCGCGTCTTCGTCGACTACGCCCACACCGACGGTGCGCTCGAGACCGTGCTCAGTGCAGTTCGCGGCGTGACGACGGGGCGGGTCATCACGGTCTTTGGCTGCGGCGGCGACCGCGATCGCGAGAAGCGACCGCGCATGGGCCGCGTGGCGGAACGCGGCTCCGATCACATCGTCGTCACTTCTGACAACCCACGCTCTGAGAATCCAGAGTCGATCCTGTCGGACATTCGCTGCGGACTGGCGCGCCCCGACGATGTCGTCTTGGAGCCCAATCGGCGCGATGCAATTGCACTCGCGATTCGTATGGCACGCGCTGGAGACACGGTGCTCATAGCGGGGAAGGGACATGAGACGTACCAGGAGTTCGACGGCAGCAAACTGCACTTTGACGATCGCGAAGTGGCGGCGGAGTTTTTGAGCGAAGGTATCGGAGGGAATTGAGACTCGATGGAACCCGTTGAACTCAGCCGGATCGTCGAACAGATGGGTGGGCAGTGGGTTGGGACCGCGACGCCTCCGAAGACGCTCGTTGCAGAAGTGAGCACCGACTCACGTGGTCTCACCGGACAGCCGCTCTTCTTCGCGCTCAAGGGTGAGCGGTTTGACGGGCACCGCTACGTCGAAGCTGCACGGAAAAACGGCGCGGTGGCATGTGTCGTTGCCAGCAGCGAACTGTCGCGGCTGCCGCGAGACTCCGGTCCCTACGTGTCCGTACCGGATCCTCTCGACGCGCTTGAGCGTTTGGCGCGCTGGAATCGCGATCGACTCGACATGAAGGTGGTTGCCATCACCGGTAGCGTCGGCAAGACAAGCACGAAGGAGTTCGTCGCCAGCGTCTTGCGCGAGCGTTTCCAGGTCTCGCAGGCACCGAAGAGTTACAACAACCGCCTTGGCGTCGCCCTGACGTTGCTCTCTGCGGGAGCTCACACCGAGGTGCTCGTCACGGAGCTCGGAACGTCGGGTCCGGGCGAGCTCGCAGCTCTGTCGCGTCTCGTGCGACCTGACCATGTCGTTGTGACGGAGATCGCGCCGGCGCATCTCGACGGCTTGAACGACCTAGCTGGCGTCTTGGCCGCTAAGTCGGAGATCTTCACGGGCCTGAAACCGGGCGGCACGACGTTCCTGCGCCACGGCGTCTTTGGTTTCAACACCCTTTGCAGCCTGGCAAAAGGGGAGGTGCGCACGTTCGGCTGGGGCGAGGGAGACCTGCGAGTCAGCAGCTGCCAGCGTGTCTCACTTGGAGACGTCCGCTCGACGACCGGAGCCAAGGCGTACGGCTATCACTTTACGCTTAATGAGAGTGAGAACTTTCTGCTGCCGCTTCCCGGGCGCCACAACGTGATCAACGCGGTCGCTGCGATGGCGGTCGCGCGCGAGTTCGGCCTGACGACGAACGAGCTGCGCGCGGCATTGACCACGTGCCGACTCCCACCGCTGCGTTTGGAAGTGGTTGAAGTCAAGGGCATCGTCATGATCAACGATAGCTACAACGCCAACCCGCGCAGTGTCGAGTCGGCGATCGAGGAGTGGATCGAGTTGACGCAGGAGCCCATCGGTGGCAGCATCTCGACGCGATTGAGCTCTGGCGACGTTGCCCCGCGCAGCGGCATCGTCGTTCTTGGCGACATGCTCGAGCTTGGCAGCAAGTCGAGGCTTTTGCATGAGCAGATCGGGCGCCGGCTCGCCAAGCAGAACTTGCGTCTGCTCGTCACCGTCGGCGATGAGAGTCGTGCGATTCAAGACGGTTACCGTGCCGCCGGCGGCAAGGCCATCGGACGCCACTTCCCGCGCGTCGAAGACGTGACAAGGTTTCTGCGTGGCCAGATTTACCCCGGCGACGTTCTTCTCTTTAAGGGGTCGCGCCGGATCGGCGTCGAGTCTTGTTTCAAGGATCTGGCGCGCTGGACGAAGCTGTTCGGCCCACGCCTACCATCGCTTCATGTGCAGGTGGGGGAAACGCCAGCACAGTTAGGTGCGTCGATCACCAACTACGGCTGACAGCCTGTTGAAGAGGTGCCTCGAGCCGAAAACTGGCTCTCTTCGCGTCCAGATCGGCCGCGGCAAACGCAGGCAATCTTCGGGATTCGAGTATTGACGCGGCCCGTCTGGGCGTGAAGAGGCCAATTTCTTCGGCCGAATGACTTTTTCAGGCGGGCTGCTAACGGTGGCGGAATGTTGGTATTGTTAGGAGGCACTCACCGTGCTGGTCCTGGTCGTTGAGCAGTCCATTTCGTCGCCGACTTGGGCACTCGCCCCGGCGGTGCGAGCCGCGCTCGCAGCGCTAGTGGCGTTTTCTTTGGTGCTCATCTCCGGTCGCCTCATGATTCCATGGCTCAGAGGACGCCGCGTCACCGATCAGGTGGCGAAAGGCGACTCGAGACGCCTCGACGCTTTGAGCGTGAGCAAAGAGTCGACACCGACGCTCGGCGGTCTCCTTCTCTTCGGCGGGGTGCTGGGCGCGCTCGTTTTGGTGGCGCGTCCAGATCGCCTTGAGGTTTGGCTCTTCGCGGGCACGATCTTGGCGTTCGGTCTACTCGGGCTAGCGGACGATCTCACGAAGTTGCGCAGCGGGCGCAAGGGCATCTTGGCGCGTCACAAGCTGGCGTGGCAGCTTCTCATCGCCGCGGCCGTGGCGCTTTGCCTCTACTCCTTCCCGCCGACAATCGAGCTGGGCGGCCTGAAGCCTGCGTGGGGAGGCACTTCGGAGAACACACCGCTTTTGCTGCCCTTTTGGCGTGGCGTCTACGTGCCGCTCGGCGTCATGTTTGTACCGCTTGCACTGCTGGCGATCGCCGGCATGTCGAACGCCGTCAACCTCACCGATGGGCTCGATGGCCTCGCGGTCGGCTGCAGCCTCTTGGTCGCCGGCGCCTTCCTTGCGGTTGCGCTCATCACTGGCGATCCAGCGCTGAGTGAGCGTCTGTCGCTTGCTCATGTGCACGGCGCCGCAGAGATCGGTGTTGTGTTGGCAGCGCTCATTGGCGGTGGGCTCGGGTTTCTTTGGTTCAACTGCCATCCGGCGCAGATTTTTATGGGCGATACGGGTGCGCTGCCGCTGGGCGCCTGCCTCGGCCTTGCAGGCGTGATGTTGCGTCAAGAGGTTCTCCTCGTCATGGTCGCCGCTGTGCTCGTCGCCGAAGTCCTCTCGGTCGTCCTCCAAGTGTCGAGTTTCAAGCTGTGGCGGCGGCGCATCTTTTTAATCGCGCCGCTGCATCATCACTTTCAATTCAAAGGGCTCAGAGAGACGCGGATTACCGTCCGATTTTGGATCGCCGGTGCCATCTGCGCGTTTTTTTCCATCGTCGTCCTGCTGTACTGATCGATTGGCCTTCGAAGGTCTGCACGTCGGCTGATATGCAGATCTGTCGGAGAGAAACTGAGATCGTCGGAGTCTGACCCGCCGCATGAAGGCTCGAAACGTGTTCCAACCGCGCTCTTGGCTTGGATGGCTGCTGCCGCATCGCGATTCTGACGTGGCACGGAACGTCTTTCTTACGTGTGTCTTCCTGCTGGTCAGCATAGGAACGGTCATGGTGTTCAGCGCTACCGCGTTTCACTGGACTGTAGAGGATGACAGTTATCTGTTTCTGCGTAAGCAGATCGCTTGGGTGGCGATCGGGGCCCTCGGGGCGCTCTTTTTCTATCAAGTCGACTACCGACTACTGCAGCGGTGGTACTGGTACATTCTCATCATCGCGACGATCCTTCTCATTCTTGTGCTGATTCCACAGTTTGGGACCGTCGTCAATAAGTCGCGGCGTTGGCTGCGCCTCGGTGGCGGACTTCAATTTCAGCCGTCCGAGTTGGGCAAGTTGGCGGTGATCATCTTCGTGAGTGCTTTTCTCGCCGGCGATCCGAGCCGGCGTCACCGCTTCCTCGGTGGTTTCGTGGCGGCATGTTTTGCAGTGCTGCCCATCTTTGTGTTGATTCTTCTTGAGCCCGATTTCGGCACGTCGGTCTTCGTGCTCGGCTTGGCATTGATGTTGCTTGTGCTCGGTGGCGTCAAGCTTCACTACCTGCTGGTGTCGTCTCTCATCTTTGTCCCGCTCATGGCCCTCGCGGTGCACTCACGCTGGGAGCAGGTCACCGTACGGCTCATGGGTTTTCTCGATCCCGACAAGGTGTATCAGGTGCGACATTCGCTCACGGCTCTCGGCGCCGGCAGCTGGTTCGGCAAGGGGCTTGGGGCCAGCGGGCAAAAGTTGAACTTCTTGCCTGAGCCGCACACCGATTTCATCTTGGCGGTGATCGGGGAGGAACTCGGTCTGGTCGGCTCAATTCTGATCGTCCTTCTCTACGTCGGGCTCCTCTGGGGCGGTGTCGGAATACTTTGGAACGCCCGGGACCTCTTCGGTTTCTTGCTCGGCTCCGGAATCGTGATCGGGCTCTGCGTCCAGGCGGTATTGAACGTCGCTGTCGTCACGGCGAGCGCGCCGACGAAGGGGATCGCACTGCCGTTCGTCACCTTTGGCGGCTCTGGCCTGCTCATGAGTCTTTGTCAGGTGGGAATTCTTCTCTCGATCGACCGCGTCTGGCGCGAGGAACGCGCCCTAGAAGTGCTCGCCGCAGATTCCGCGCCGGGTGCAGCGGCCCAGCCGCTCCAGGGAGGAACCTCATGATTGCGCCGGGCCATCTCAGAGGGGCGGCATTTTTTGGCGGCGGTTCCGGCGGGCACCTCTTTCCCGGGATCGCCGTTGCAGAGAAGCTCCGGGAACGTTTTCCGGCGGCGCGCATCGTCTTCTTTACATCGGGGCGCGACGTCGAGCAGCGGATCTTTGCCACTGGCGGGTTCGACGTGCGATCGCTCGAGCTGCTGCCACCCGGCCGCCGGCCGACTAACTGGGTGCGCTATTCCTTTGAGGTGGCTGACGCGGTGCGGCGGCATCGAAAGCTGCTGGCGCGAGACTTCGACGTCGTCTTCGGGCTCGGCGGGTATGCCTCTGTGCCGGGGATCCTCGCCGCCAAAGCGCTGCATCTGCCGGTCATTCTCCTTGAGCAGAATCTCGTCGCCGGCCGTGTGAATCGCTGGCTCGGGCGATTCGCCGATGCGGTCTCGTGCCCCTACCCTGACGTCTCTTTGGGTGCCGGAATGCGGCGCGCTGTGACGGGGAACCCGGTGCGCAGGACGGTCGTGGAAGCCGGCATGCGCCGGCGCTGCCGTCGCAGCGCCATGGACGACCCGCTGACGGTGCTTGTCGTCGGCGGCAGCCAAGGGGCGCGATCCCTGAACTCTGCGATCGCGCGTCTGCTCGAGCTCGCTCCGGCTGCGACGCCGTGGCGCGAACGCTTGCGCTGGATCCACGTCACCGGCGAGGCGGACTTCGACGAACTCAACCGGGCGTATGTCCAAGGTGGTTGGCGCGCTCAGGTGCTCCGCTTCGCGCAGCGCCTGCCCGACCTCATGGCCGACGCCGACGTCGTCGTCACGCGCGCGGGCGGCACGACGCTTTCGGAGTTGGCCGTTGTCGGCGTCCCCGCCTTGCTCGTGCCATATCCGCATCACCGTGATCAACACCAGCTGCGTAACGCCGAGGCGTTCGCCGCTGCGGGCGCTGGGGTGGTGATCGAGGACGAAGAGCTCGACGGCGAAAGGCTTCATGACGAGCTGGAACAATTGATCGCGAGTCCGGCTCGGCTCGCGTCGATGTCCGCTGCTGCACGGCGGCTCGCTCGCCCCATGGCGGCGGACAGAGTAGTTGACCTTGCACTGGAATTGAGGCGCTCATGTCCAACGGCTTCCGTATCTTTCTCCTGATTCTGTTGGCCTCCGGTGCCATTGCCATGTACCGATTTCGGCGGCCGGAGCTCGACCAAATCCTTTACGGCATCACGCCCCACGTCGACGCCGGAGCGACGTCAACGTCGACGGACCGCGCGCGCGGTGCGGCGAGGCCGCCGGCCGAGAATCCATTCGCCGAGCCGCTGCAGCTGGCGGACGAGGGCCCGAGCCGCTGGCGTGAGGGAGTCTGGAGACCCGAATCCCAACTGGAGCTGATCCCATGGGACGGCGACGACGGGGTCGCCTTTGGTGGCTCGGAGCTCGTCGATGACGTGCCGGACGCCGTCCCGGAGCCGACGGAGCGACACGAGGCGGATCCTGACCTCATCGAAGGAGCCGACCTCGAGGGGGAGAGAGCCACCGGCGACGGGCTCGTCGAACCACGGCGTCTCGGGGTCTACAAGGTCGAGCAGGACGACCGCCTGTGGACGCTTGCGGAGCAGTTCCTTGGGCGCGGCGACCGTTACCCCGAGTTGATCGCGCTGAACCGCGACCAACTCGAAAGCGAGCATGATCTACGCGCTGGCATGGTGCTGAGGATTCCCTTCGGCACCGGCGAGCCGAAGGGCGCCGAGAAAATTCCAGACAGGCTAAAGTTCGAGCGCGAAGAAAACGATACTACCGTTGAGCCTTCGTCTGATCTGAACGGAAGCAGGCCAGCGCGCCGGACACACCGGGTCGCCGCACGCGAGACTCTGACTAAAATCGCTCGACGATACTTTCCCGGTGATCCACGCGGGGCCGATCTGATCTTCGAGGCGAACCGCGACCAAGTGTCGTCGCCAGACCGAATTCGTGAGGGACAAGTCTTGGTGATTCCGCCACGCGAGGGTGGGTGACGGCTTTGAGCTTGAGCGCTCTGCTGAGCGGCCGAGGTGATTCGCTGCACACTTTTGGGTGGCAGCGGCAAGGGTTTTCTGATTCGATGCGTACAGCTTTGTGAGAAGAAGTTAGAGAGGAAGTTGAAGGTGAAGAGAGACGTACCTGTCCTCTCCCGCGAGGCGTCACCGCATGACGCTGATCGTGTGCACGTGGTCGGTATCGGCGGTGCGGGGCTGCGTGGCATGGTCATGCTCCTGAACCAGCGCGGCGCGACCGTGTCTGGGTCGGAGATGACCGACAGTCCGGTCCTCGAGCGACTCCGCAGCAAGAATATCGACTGCCGCGTCGGCCACAACGAGACGAACGTCGACGAGGGCACGCAGCTGGTGGTTGTGTCGGCGGCGATCGACTCCGACAACCCCGAGGTCAAGGCCGCACAGAGCCGTAGCATTCCGGTGTGGAAGTACTCGCAGTGTCTCGGCTATCTGATGTCTGAGAAGACAGGCGTTGCCGTTGCCGGCACGCATGGCAAGACGACCACCACGGCGATGGTGTCACAGATTCTGCACGCTGCAAACCTAGACCCGTCGTTTCTCATCGGAGGCGATTACCCCGCTCTCGGCGGCGGAGCCCGCTGGGGCAGTGGCCCTCACTTCGTCGCTGAAGCGTGCGAGTACGACCGCAGTTTTCTCAACTTGAAGCCGAACATCGCGGTCGTCACGAACATCGATCAGGACCACCTCGACTACTTTGAGTCAGTGGCTGATATCCAGACGGCATTTGGCGAATTCGTTGGCCTGCTTCCCGCCGATGGCGTCCTGGTGCTGAACCGTGACGATCCGAACTCAAGCTACCTCTGGGACCGGTGTCGTTGTCCGGTGACTTCCTTCAGTTTGCGGCGCGGCACGGCCGAATGGTGGGCTGAGGAAATCACTCACCGCGGCGAAGGCTGTCAATTCGTTGCCCGCCATCGCGGCGGCTCGGAGGCCAGGGTGCAGCTCCGCGTTCCAGGAGTCCACAACGTCAAGAACGCCATGGCGGCGCTCGTGACCTGCCAACAGCTTGGAGTGTCATTGGATGCCATTGTCCACGGCCTCGCGGCGTTCGCCGGAGTGCGACGTCGTTTTGACGTCCTGGCTTCGGGGGCGGTGACGGTCGTAGACGACTACGCTCACCACCCCGCTGAGGTCGAGTCGCTAGCGGAAGCGGCGCGGTCGCGGTTTCCCCACAAGCGCCGCATCGCCGTCTTTCAACCACACCAGCATTCGCGCTTGAAGCATTTCATGGAAGAGTTTGCGGCGGCTCTCGTCGGCTTTGACCAAGTCATCGTTGTCGACGTCTATCGAGCTCGAGATTCCGATCAAGACGCGAGCAGCGTCCGCTCCGGACAACTGGTCGACCGACTGCGAGCCCGCGGTGTTGATGCATGTCTGGCGCCGAAGTTTCACCACGCTCTCGCGGAGATCGAAGAGGTCTCCGACGAAGCGGCAATCCTTTTCTTAGGCGCTGGGGACATCACCGATCTGGCAAAATACTATGCGGCGAGTCTCCGCGAGCGCATCGGATCTCAGCCGCTCGAGCCGGAAGCGTCGCGACAGAGGTCGGATCCACGTCTTCTGATCGCGTGACTGATCGAGTCCCTGGACCAACGCTCAGACTCGTTGAAGTGGTGGCTGAAGTCGCCGCAGCACGCAGGAAGACGATGAGACCCAAGCTGGCAAGTCGACAACCCAGAGACGATCGTTCTGTCGCCCCCGGCGCGCGGGGCCGGTTCGTTGAGCTGGGTCCGCTCACGACGTTTCGCATTGGCGGTCGCGCTCGGGAATTCTATGCTCCGCGCGGCGTCGACGAGCTCGACTCGCTTTTGACGCGCCTGGCAGGTGAGGGGAAGGACCCCTTTGTACTGGGTGGTGGGGCGAACGTTCTTTTTCCAGACGGCGACTATGACCGTCCGGTGATTTCGACCGGCGGCTTGCGCGATTTCGAAATCCGCGGCGAGTTGATGACGGTGAGCGCTGGGGCACGTCTCAACGCATTGATCCGGTCGTCGATTCAGGCGGGGTTGGGCGGTCTTGAGGGCTTTGTCGGCATCCCGGGCACGTGCGGTGGTGCCGTCAGTATGAACGCCGGCGGCGCCGGGTGGGCGTTTGGCGAGCGCGTCGTTGAGCTTGGCGTCGTACCTCTGCGCGGCGGTGGCCTCCAACGCCTTAAGGGCAGCGACGTACCCTGGGCCTATCGGACGTCAGGTCTGGACGACTGCGTGGTCGCGTGGGCACGACTGCAGCTGTGCCGCGACCAGCGCGCTCGGCTGAAGGAGCGCGCCAGCCGCCTGATGCGCCGCAAGGTCGCGACGCAGCCCCTCCACTCGCCGAGTGCCGGGTGTATCTTCCGTAACCCAAACGGTGGCGCTGCGGGGCAGTTGATCGAAAGACTTGGGCTCAAAGGCGTTCGCCGCGGAGGTGCTGCCATCTCGCAGCGACACGCGAACTTTATCGTCAACGCTAGCGGTGAGGCGACAGCCGCTGACGTCAAGGCGCTTGTGGCCGATGTCATCGAGCGCGTCGCGAGCAGGACTGGAATCGAGCTCGAGACGGAAGTCGTGCTTGCCTGAGAATTGAGCACGCAACGCCAGAGCAGCGGTACGAAGGAAAGAAACGCAGACAACGTGGCGAAAACGAGACGAGCCAAAAGATCGGGGACCGGAGCCGACTCCGGCGGCATTTTGCGTAGTGCAGCGCGCATTCTCCTTGCCGTTTTGGCGGTGGCGAGTGTGATTGCGGCGGTTTGGGGTTCGGTGGAGGTCCGGCGGCACGTCGGTTCGCAGCCGCGCTATTCGATCGAGGACTGGCAGGTCGGCCTCTCGGAGCTCCCCGATTGGGTGACGCCGGAGATTCAAAGCCAAGTGGAATCGACGGACCTCTCTGGAGTTGGATTGACACTCTTCAATCGGGGCGTCCTCGATGTGGTCCGCGAGCGCTTCGAGACGAACGCGTGGGTTGAGAGGGTCGAATCCGTAGATGTCGTCTATCCGACCGCGCAGAAAAAAGGTGCGCTCTTGCTCGAGGTGGAACTGCGACGTCCCGCCGCGCTGGTGGATGTCGAAGGGAGCTTCTACCTCATCGATGCCGAGGGCCGCCGCGTCGGAGATGCTTACGCTGACGCACCGACAGATTGGTTTGGCGTGCCGGCGATCACGCACGCCTCAGCGACCGCGGCCCGGGTGCCGCCCGCGGGCGAGCACTGGTCTGATTACGACGTTTTGAGCGGTCTGGCTGTCGCCAAGATTCTGTCCGAACACGGATTTCTCGGGCGCTTTTTAGATCACCCGATCGAGCGGATCGACGTCGGCAACGTTGATGGTCGTCGAGATCCAAGCCGCAGCGAAGTCGCCCTCTACTGGCAGGGCTGTCGCGTCGCTTGGGGGCGCTCTCCTCTCTCGATAGCGCCGCGCACGATCGGTGACGATCGCGTACTCCAGCACCTTCGTTACATCGTCGCGCGCCCGGAGCGTTTCGGTGAGTACGCCGAGATTCACTTGCACCGACTTGAAATGACCGGCGTGCGGCGGCAACCGCGCCGCACCTTCGACACGTCGGAGGACGGCGGCAACACGGCAGCACCAGTGCCGTCGTCCGGACCACTCCATTCGCTGGGCGAACCTCGGTAGCGCCAATGGCTTTGGCGCCATCCTCGCAAGTGTCGCTGCTGACTGATTTCGGCGATCAGGACGGGTACGTTGCGGCGATGAAAGGGGTGCTCTCGCGCATCGCACCTGGCGTCTCGGTCGTCGATATTTGTCACAGCATCGCGCCGCAGGACCTGCAGCAGGCGGGCATCGTATGGAGTGCCGCGGCGCCTTACTTCCCGCCGGGCACGATCCACGTCGCCGTCGTGGACCCGGGAGTTGGGACGGGACGCCGCATCCTCGCCTTCGAGTCGCGCGGATCTGTTTTCCTGGCGCCGGACAATGGGCTCATCGGCTACGTACTGCCGGCCGCCGCCATCGACCGTGTCGTCGAGGTTCGGCGTCGACGTTTCTTCTTGCCGCAGGTGAGTGCTACGTTTCACGGCCGCGACATCTTTGCGCCAGTTGCCGCGCATTTGGCGTCTGGCGCCGCAACCGTGAAGGATCTAGGGCCACGTACGAAACGATTTCTCGCCAGCCGTTTGCCGCGGCCACGGCGGCGACGGGTTGAAGGCGGTGCCCAGGAACGCGGAGAGATCATTTGTGTTGACCGATTCGGCAATTTGATCTCGAACCTCCGGCCGCGTGCCGGAGAGAAACTCGCCGAGCTGCACTGCGCCGGGTTCGCAGCGCGGCGGCTGCGTCGCACCTACGGCTCGGCGCCCGTGGGACGGGCGCTGGCTCTCGTCGGCTCGAGCGGCTTTGTGGAGGTCGCGGTCAACGGCGGCAGCGCTGCTCGTGAGCTCGGCGTCGGGAGGGGCGCCCCGGTGACGGCGCTGTGGCGATAGATAGAGCCCACCTGGGGAAGATCGGGCTGCCGTCGGCAAAGCGGATGATCTGGGCGCGCCGGTCCCGAGTTGAGCCACTCGGCCGAGAGAGCTCGTTTCAGGGTCAGACGAGCCGAGACATGAGCCGGTTGTACCCCGGGACATACTGAGAGCGCTCACGCCAGCGTGGGCCGAGGTTCCCGCCGTGAGAAGGCCTCTACGTGTCGTTGACCGGGTAGAGGATATCGAGGACTTGCTGCACCTCTTCCTCGGTGATGTATCCGAGCTCGAGGAGGATCTGTCCAAGAAGCTTTTCTTGTCCGCCGTCGACCTTGGTCCGCGCCTGCGTGGTGAGCGCTTCGTAGAGTTGGTCTGGGGTGACGAACCGCTTTTCGAGAGCAATCTCACCGAAGAATTTGTAACGGTCGTTCACTGTCCGCTCGCTGAAGTAGGCGCTGGTTTCTATACATGGTCCCAGTCTCTCTCTTGTATCGGTTCAACCTGCGACGAAATTGAGACCGGTCAACCGCAGCTACCGGAACTTCCGTGTGTCACTCTGGCAGAGTGCGGCGGCGTTTGTTCGCCCTTGCTGCCAAGTTGGCAGATGTGGCGTCAGCCATAACCTTTCTGACAGTAACACGTTGGCGTCCGCGTTCTGTTGGCTACGCGTTTGCATAATCGGTCGGACTTGGTAGTTTAACGAGTCCGAAAAACCGCGCCGTGCGCTCGGCGGCAGGTTCCTCCAGCTTGCCGCGACACTCGGCTCTTTCGGCGGACGCCACACGGCAACTTACAAGACGTCTCCTTATTAGAAGAGGAAATCCTTTCCATGCCGCAGAATCCGAAGCAACTGGCATTCGGCGACGAGGCCAATGCGAGCCTCCGCCAGGGGGTCACGAAGCTGGCCAAGGCCGTGAAAACCACGCTCGGGCCATCGGGGCGGAACGCCTGCATCGATCGTGGCTGGGGCGAGCCGCTGGTAACCAAGGACGGCGCCAGCGTCGCAGACGAGATCGAACTCATTGATGCCTACGAGAACTTAGCGGCTCGCTTGGTCCGCGAATCGGCGGAGAAGACGAGCGACGCAGCGGGAGACGGCAGCACCACCAGCACGGTGCTTGCGGAAGCCCTCTACCTGCAGGGGCTCAAACTGGTCACCGCGGGATTCAATCCGATGCTCCTGGCGCGCGGCATGCGGCGCGGTGCCGAGCACGTTGTCAAATCGCTGCGGAGTCTCTCGAGCTCGGTGTCGTCGCACGACCAGATTCGAGCCGTGGCAACGATCGCAAGCAACAATGACAAGAACATCGGTTCGCGACTTGCGGAAGCCCTCGAGAAGGTCGGACGCGATGGCGTCGTCACGATCGAGGAAGGTAAGGAGCTCGACACGACTGTAGAAGTCGTTGAGGGAATGGAATTTGACCGCGGCTATCTGTCGCCGCACTTCGTCACCAATCCCGACAAGATGGTTTGCGAGCTCAACGATCCGTTGATCCTCATCTTCGAAGAGAAGATCACAACCCTGCCGAAAGTGTTGCCGCTTCTCGAGAAGGTGCTGCAGAAAAAACGGCCGCTTCTGATCGTCGCAGAGGATATCGAGGGCGAGGTGCTGGCGACGCTTGTCGTCAACACGCTTAAAGGCGTCCTCAAGTGTGCTGCCGTCAAGGCGCCCGCGTACGGCGATCGGCGCAAAGCGATGCTGCAAGATCTTGCTGCGCTCACGGGCGGCCGCGCGATCTTCAAGGACTTGGGGATCGAGCTGGACAAGGTCGAGATCGCCGATCTTGGGTCCGCGAAGAAGGTTCGCATCACGTCAGAGGCAACGACGGTGGTGCAGGGCGGCGGCAAAAAGCGCGATATTGAAGCGCGGGCCAACGAGATTCGCCGGGAGCTCGAGGATACGACCAGCGAGTACGACCAGGAGAAACTGCAAGAGCGGCTCGCCAAGCTGGCGGGAGGCGTCGCGGTCATCCGCGTTGGTGCGCCGACCGAGAGCGACATGAAGGAAAAGAAGTCGCGCTACGAGTCCGCACTCAACGCGACACGTGCTGCCGTCGCAGAGGGCATTTTGCCGGGCGGCGGTGTGGCTCTCTTTCGAGCCGCTGAAGACCTCGCTGCGGTCAAAGGTAAGGGCGTTGAAGATGCTCATGGCCTTGAGATTGTTCGCAAGGCGCTTGAAGCCCCGATTCGGCAGCTGTGTGCTAATGGCGGGATCGAGCCAGCAACCGTGACGCGGAACATCCGAGGCGGCAAGAACCGCCGCATCGGCTACGACATCGTGCGCGACGAGTTTTGTGATCTCGTCAAAGAAGGCGTGATTGACGCCACGAAGGTTGTCCGCTCCGCCTTTGAGAACGCCTTGAGCGTTGCGACCGTGCTTTTGACGTCGGACACCCTTGTGGCGAATATCCCGCAAGAAGAAGACGATGACGATGACCACCACCACCATCACCACGACGAAATGGGTGGCATGGGCGGAATGGGTGGCATGGGCGGAATGGGTGGCATGGGCGGAATGGGAGGCATGGGTGGAATGGGAGGCATGGGTGGAATGGGAGGCATGGGCGGAATGGGAATGGGCATGTGACGTGCCCGAGCCGTCTGGCATGAACCGCCGCGGCGCATTCGATCGCGTCTGCGCGCGTATCACGAAAGTCCGTCAGAAAAACGAATCATTCAAATAGCGACCCTGGTCGGCACGAGGCCGGTCGAGGGAAGGAGAGAGTCAAAGCATGGCGAAACAGCTGCTGTACGAAGCGCGGGGGCGTGAAAAACTCACCGCGGGTATGAGTATCCTGGCGAAGACCGTTCGCTCGACACTCGGACCGACGGGCAAGAACGTCATTTTGGAGAAGAGTTTCGGCAAGCCGGTGACGACGAAAGACGGCATCACCGTGTCGAAGGAGGTGGAGCTGCCCGATCCGTTTGAGCACATGGGTGCGAAGCTCCTCAATGAAGTCGCATCGCGCACGAACGACCAGGTTGGCGACGGCACGACGACCGCCGTTGTCCTCGCGGACCGCATGCTCTCGGAAGGTCAGAAGTATCTCGCTGGCGGAGTCCACCCCACGGACCTGCGGCGCGGCATGGAGCGCGCGCTGAAGAAGGCTCTTGGCGTGATTGAAGGGCTCAGCATTCCGATCAAGAACTACACCGACGTCCGCAACGTGGCATATATCTCATCGAATTCCGACGAAGTCGTCGCTGACCACTTGGCGGAAGCCATGGAGAAGGTTGGTAACGACGGCGTCATCACGATCGAAGAGAGCACTGGAACGGAAACTTATCTCGAGCTGGTTCAAGGGCTACAGTTCGACAAGGGGTACATCTCGCCGTATTTCATCACCGAGCCCGCCACGATGAGTGTCGAGTACGAGAATCCGAACATTCTCTTCTACGAGAAGAAACTCTCGAGCTTGCAGGAATTCGTGCCGTTTCTCGAGCAAATCGCGATGTCGAATCGCCCACTAGTGATCGTCGCCGAGGACGTTGAAGGCGATGTTCTCACGGCACTCGTGATCAACAAGCTTCAGGGCGTTTTGCCAGTCGTTGCGGTGAAGTCGCCTGGGTTCGGAGATCGTCGCCGTAACCTTCTCGAGGATATGGCGATTCTGACCGGTGGTTCATTGATTTCCGAGGATCTGGGTCTGACGCTCCAAAACATTGAGCTCTCTCATCTTGGCAGTGCGAAGAAAATCGTCGTCACCAAGGACAAGACGACGATTCTCAACGGCGCTGGTAAGAAGTCAGCCGTACAAGACCGCATCGATCAGATCAACGCTCAGATCGAGCAGACCACGTCGACATACGACAAGGAAAAGTTCATCGAACGTAAAGCCAAGCTGTCGGAAGGCATCGGTGTGCTTTACATCGGTGGTCACACCGAGATCGAAATGAAGGAGCGCAAGGACCGCGCCACCGACGCTCTCCACGCCACGCGCGCGGCCGTGGAAGAGGGAGTCGTCGCCGGCGGTGGTACCGCGTATTTGCGTGCTTGCCGTGAGCTTGAGGATTTCAAGGCGCGCGGCGACGAGCAGTTCGGCGTCGAAGTCGTCAAGGCTGCTCTCGAGGAGCCGCTGCGGAGAATCGCCGAGAATGGCGGGCTCGACGGCGGCGAAGTGGTCGCAGAGGTTTACGACCGCAAGGGCAACAATGGCTACGACGCGAAAGCCCGTGAGTACACGGATCTGGTGAAGGCAGGGGTCATCGATCCCGCCAAAGTGGCGATGACGTCGCTGCAGAACGCCGTGAGTGCCGCCTCGCTGAGTCTCACCGCCGACGTACTGATAACGGAAGTCGACAAAGAAAAGGAGCCCCAGCAGGGCACTGTTTCGTAAGCGAGTGTTCTCTATCCTGCGAGACCCCTCTTTGGGAGCGGCGACCCGGGCGGCTCCGCGGCTCTCGTCGTCCGACTGGCATGCCGGCGCGACGGAAGTTGAGGTGTTTTTGCCGAAGAGTCGGTAGTGAGCCAAGTTGATGCGAGAGCTGCTGCTCGGCGTTGGTTGCGTTCTTCTGGGGCGCGGGAGCAACACCAGCCGCAGACCGTGACGAGTCGAAGCGCCAAGTCGGTGGCGTGCGGAACCACGCCCGATGGAGCCCGAAGCGAGAGGTTGAGAGTTGACCGCTTCCATGCAGAAAGACTACTACGACGTCTTGGGGGTGACGCGCGAGGCGAGCGAAGCCGAGCTCAAGAAAGCCTACCGTCGTCTGGCGATCCAATATCATCCGGACAAGAATCCCGACGACCCCGACGCGGCGAAACGATTCAAAGAAGTCGCGGAAGCGTACGAGGTTTTGAATGACTCGGAGCGGCGTCAGCTGTACGACCGCTACGGGCATGAGGGCCTCAAGGCTCGGGGTTATAGCCAACCGAATTTTACGCACGTCGAAGATATCTTTCGTCACTTCGGTGATATTTTTTCGGATTCGGTTTTCGATGGCTTTTTCGGCAGCGGTCGGCGTTCGAGTTCGGGGCGTCAAGCCGGCAGTGACCTGCGTGTAGAGATTGAACTGACACTCGAAGAGGTCGCAACGGGTACGAAGCGCACTCTCGAGTTGCGTCGGCAAGCTCCATGTGAGGCATGTGCTGGGTCGGGAAGCGAGAGCGGCGAACTCGCGACTTGTACACAGTGCGACGGCTACGGTGAAGTCGAAAGCGTGCAGGGGTTCTTCTCGATCCGTCGACCTTGTAGTCGTTGCCGCGGTGAGGGGGCTGTGGTCGCAGATGCGTGCCCGAAGTGCGACGGCGAGGGACGACGCCCCGCAGGTTCGAGCGTTGAGGTCGACATACCTCCAGGAATCCACAGTGGTGTCCAGATCCGTGTGGCGCAGCAAGGTGACGCCGGCCTGCGCGGCGCGCCCGCCGGTAACCTCTACTGCCGCGTGCGCGTCAAGAATCACGATTTCTTCGAGCGCTACGAGGACGACATTCTTTGCGAGATTCCTGTTAGCTACACCGACGTTGCCCTCGGCGCCAAGATCGAAGTGCCGACGCTGCGCGATCGGGCGAAGGTGTCCATTCCGGCTGGCACGCAGAGCGGAGATGTTCTGCGGCTGCGCGGTCAAGGCCTACCAAGCCTCAATGGTTCGGCCGTCGGAAACCAGCTGATCCGGGTTGTCGTCGAGACTCCGAAACGCTTGACGCCCCGCATGAAGGAACTCTTGGACGAGCTTCGCGAGGAGGAAGCCACCGCGAGTGCTCACCCCGAGCGTAGCGGCTTCTTCAAGAAGTTGACTCAGTATTTCAAGAACCGAGACGCGTGATCGTGCGGCGCGGTTGTGGTCGCGCGACACAGCACCTATTCGTCAACTGCTATGAACACCGAACGAGAAGAGAGTAAGCTTTCCGTGCAGGGCCAAAACGCCGCCGAAGATTCTGGTTGCGACAGCGCTCCGATCGACGCTAGCGCCAATGCCGACGGCGAGGCCGGCAACGATTCCGACGGTGACTGCGAACAAACCAGTGAGGTGACGGCGGCCGAGTTCCAGGATTTGAAGGTACGCGCCGACGAGCGTGATACGTTTCTCGACGAACTCCGTCGCGCTAAGGCCGACTTTGAGAATCTGCGCAAGCGTATGCATCGTGAGCGGCCGCAGCTTGAAGAATACGGCGCACGCGCTGTCCTGACCGACATGCTTGCGGTGGTCGACAACTTCGAACGCGCTCTCGCCAGCGTCGAAGGCGAAGCCGCGGTGGACGATTCAGGTTTTCGTCAGGGAGTCGAGCTGATCCACCAGCAACTTTTGCAGCTTCTGACCGATCACGGTGTTGAAGAGATCGAGGCTGTGGGGACAGCCTTCAATCCCGAGTTTCACGAAGCCATGCTGCAGGTGGAGGTTGATGACCGACCGACCGGGGAAGTGGTCGGGGTGCTGCAAAAAGGCTACACCCACCGCGGCGTCGTGATGCGCCCGACGAAGGTGCAGGTCTCCCGCAATGTCCGCGGCGACAGCGAACCGCAGGAGGGCGCGGAGGATGCGCCTCCCGACGCCTCCGAAGAGTCATCGTGAGAATGGGCGGTCGCGGTGGCGCCTGCGGCTCGGGAGGGTATGACCTTTCTGTTCCTCTTGGGTGGCAGTGCGCGGTTACAATCGTGAGATCTTGTTCTCGACGCGAACCGGTGCGGTTCGGGTCATGTCGTGTTGCGGAGCGAGCGTTCGGAAGAGTGCCCGCGCCAGCCGCTTGACGGTGATCATTGGAGAGACTCTGGTGCCGACTTACGAGTATCAATGTTCAGCTTGTGAAGAGCTCTTCGAGATTTTTCAGTCCATCAAGGAGAACCCGAAGAGGAAGTGCCCTAAGTGTGGAGAACTCAAGCTCAAGCGCTTGATCAGCGCAGGGGGCGGTTTTCTCTTCAAGGGCGATGGGTTCTACATCACCGACTACCGCAGCAGCGACTACCAGAAGCAGGCGAAAGCGGAGAAAGAGGGCGGCTCCAAATCGGAGAGTGGCAAGTCTGGATCGGAATCGAAGAGCTCTGGCGACTCCTCCAGTGGAAGCTCGACCTCGGATAGCGGGGGAGCGAAGTCAGGCGGCGACGCATCGAGTGGGGGCTCCTCGGCGTCGAGCTCGTCGAAGGGCTCAAAGGAGTAACAGCTCGCGTTTTTCTGACTCGACGAGAGGCCTCACGCGATGAACGAACCAGAGTCATTTGCTTGTCGCACTTGTCGTCGGCGCATCGTTGCGTCGGGAGAGTTTTTTCCGTTTTGCTCCGAGCGCTGCCGTCTGGTCGACCTGGGGCGCTGGTTCGAGGGCGACTACAAGGTCTCGACGTCGCTGTGGCCGGCTCTCGAGGAGGAGCTCGGGCGCGATTTCGCGAACTTCCAGGATGACGAGACGCACCTCGACAACGAGTGAGCCTGCCTTGGCGCGTCAGGCGTTCTGACCTGCCGCGTCCTGCTCACGCGCCGGTCATCGCTTTCGGTGCCAGCGCGCGAGCGGCTTGGCCTCACAAGGCGCCCACCGGACGCCTTACCAGCCCGTTGAAAAAGTCATTCGGCCGAGAAACTGGCCTCTTCACGCCCAGCTCGACGGCGTCAATACTCAAAAATCTCGGAGATTACCTGCGTTTGCCGCAGCCGATCTGGACGCGAAGAGACCAGTTTTCGGCTCGAAGCACTTCTTCAACAGGCTGTTAACGCACGAGACCCGGTGGCAACCCGAGACTTTCGTCCAGTTCGGACTTCGGCATGAAGCTCACGGAGCCATCGGTTCGCGCGACGTTGACTCCTCGCCGATGGCCGGCCTGTTCTTCGCCTCCGTCTCGATAGCCGTCATAGTATTTGTCAGCTGCGAGTGGCTTGTTGCGCGCGGTGCTCTTCAGCCTGCGGCTAGTCCAGGCGTAGGAGTTTGACTCTGCGCTCAGCACGAGCCTGCCATCTGGCCCGCGCTCGGCCGGGGAGCTGTCTGCAGCGGGACAGACGAAGAGCTCGGGCGGTAAGTCTTCCGGGTAGACGTCGACTAGCGCTTGCAGGGACTCGTGGGCCTTTGGTTTCGATTTGCCACTGGCCAATGGATACGCCGAACTCTTATGGTCTTCCGCGTAGAGGAGGGAGAACGCATAGATGTTCTTCAGATTGTTCGCGCACGTGACGACCTCGCCGCGCGCTAGGCCTTCCTGGATCGAGGGCAGCAGGACGCCAGCAAGCGTGCCAATGATCGCAATGACAACGAGCAGCTCGATCAACGTGAAACCGTCGCTACGCCGGTGCATAGAGAACCTCCGCCAAAACAGTTGAGAAATGGGTCGGGGACGTTCTGTCGCGATGCTCTATGCGCCCCTTGGGCCCTGGGAGCTGAGGCATCGCCTGGTCAAGAATTCGCACCTGAGGACGATGGCTGTGCACTCTGCGTTGCAGCGGTCTCCACAGAGGTCGATGAAAAAAGGCCTGCCTTCCAGCTATGGAAGGCAGGCCATCTACAACTCGACTGGGGGCTTCCTCCCCCGATGAAACTCTTTTGTCTAACTTAGCGAACGAGGCCCGGAGGCAGGTCCGTGTCTTTGTCGAGGTCGACCGCATTGACGAAAGAAACGGAACCGTCGGTGTAAACGACGTTCAACCCACGTGGGTGCCCACTCGTCTCGTCCGGCCTGCCGCTGATCTTCGAGTTCTTGTGATACTTGTCGGAGGCGAGAGCCTTGTTTTTCGCTGTACTCTTGAGGCGCTTGCCGGTCCAGGCGTAGGCGTTCGTTTCGTCATCCAAAACGAACTTGCCGTCTGCATCCGCCTCGGCCTGCGTGCCGAAGTACACCGGGCACATGAAGGTCTGCGGCTTGAAGTCATCCGGGTAGAAATCAACGAGGCGCTGAAGCGACTCGTGCGCTTTGGGCCTCTTCTTGCCTTTGGCGATCGGGAACGCTTTGCTCTTGTCGTCGTCAGAATACATCATCGCGAACGTGTAGATGTTCTTCAGGTTGCTTGAGCACGAGACGACGTAGGCGCGTTCGCGGCCACTTGAGAGCGACGGCAACAAGACGCCGGCGATGATGCCGATGATCGCGATCACGACCAGCAGCTCAATCAGGGTAAATCCTTGCTTGCGAGAGTTCATCGAAACCTCCAGTAGTTCGGGCAATTCTGTTCGGGAAAGCTTTCTATGTGATTTCACGCAGACAACGGCGATTCACCGTCGAGCGATCCTCTTGGATTCTCCCCACGCCACGACCGTGTTGCCGCCCGTCCTCTCATCCGCAGGACGTCTCTCATCCGCAGGACGTCCTGCGGCCGCCAACTGTTGCAGTTAGCGAGATTTTTCGGGGGCACTTCAACCCCACCCGCTTATGGTAGCAGCTCGCGCGCCTGCCAACAATAGCCCGTCTGACCCCTGCTCGCGGCGCAGCCGTCCTTTGATCGAGCCGCGAGTGATCTCCCACGTCGTTGTGCTGGCTTCCATTCGGATGCCGTCCGGGCGCGCCGCGGATGCCGTGGTGGCGAAAGATTTCGCGCTTGCCTGCTGGAGTTAGCGCGCTGGCCGGGAACGACCCCCGGTTGGCAACTGCGATGCTGGCCCGGTCGCCGCCGCGCTCTCGGCGTCGTTTTTGACAAGGATCGATAAAGTGAATAGAATTCCCTCTTTGAGCCATGTCTGGCGCTGTTCCAGCCCGGCTGGTGGTCTCGTCTCCCGGCAGGTGAGAAGGCCTGCAGAGAAACCGTCTTCACTCGCCGTTGGGTCGCTGCCTCGGAGCGTCCGCCGCCGCGTCCCGGCGCTGTCGGATAATCCTTCTGGGGCGACTTTTAACTGTAGCGGCCGGTCGATCACGAGCGCCAGTTGGGCTTGAACACACCGTCTTGAAGCGATCGTCTTGAAGCCCCGTCTTTGAGGCCCCGTCTTTGAGGCACCGTCTTTGAGGCACCGTGACGTGCCTGCATTTCGGGCTTTTGCCCAAGCCTATCTTCACGTCTACCGAATACTAAAATACGCAGCAAAGGGAGATCCGGGTGGAAGCCTCCGTCTGGCTCGATTTCCACCCAGGGGAATGCGTCGCGTTGACTCTTCTGAGAAAGGTTGATCGGATCATGCCTGCATCTCGTCGCCCATCACTCATTTACTGCTTCGCCGCTCTGCTCTTCGTCGGCATCGCGACACCGGTGTCGGCTCAGGAAGAGGAGAGTCCGAGTGATTCTCGTCCCACGTCGGTTGCGGGAGACTCTTGGATCATCGATCCAGAGATCACGCGTCTCAAACTCATCTCGCCGCGTACGGGTTTCGGCTCCGGGCGCGTGTACTGGTATCTCGTCTATTCGCTCAGGAACAAGACTGGCGAAGATCGAGAGATCTACGTCAACGTCACCGCGACCACCGACAACAAACGGCATTACAGCGACATGTACCTCCCGAATGTCGAACTTGCTGCTGAGAGAAAGGAAGGGCGCTCGCTCTGGGGCAAGACCGACGAGAATCGTGAGTTAGCAAAGCGTGACCCAAAGAGCCCTGTGTATCAGTACTTCCCACTTGGCGCTGACCAGCAGCGCGAGTGTATCGCGGTGTTCAACCGGTTCGACCCCGCGGCGACGCGGGTCAGGGTGCGCCTGGCTGGACTGTCGAACGACATTCGCGTTGAGACACGCGACGACGGCACGGAAGTGATCGTGTCGCGCGTCTATGAGGTGACGTTTCATCGGGTCGGTGACGAGTTCGAGATCCTCAAGGACAAATTTGATCGGCAGCGGGCGACTTGGACGAAAGTCGAGACGCCGCTCACTGCGGTGGCGCGCGACTCGAAATAGGCGACTACGAACGACGACCCGGGAGCCTGTGGGGGGTGTTGAGGCGCCAGGCTCGAGGCGAAATGACAAGTTCTCCCTGCCCGAGGTTCGTGCGTTTGTGTAAGCTGTTGGGCCCGTCGTGTCTCCCCGCCTCTTGGGTTTTGCTTATTCGGAACGTTGCATGGATCCGCACCGCGAGTTCGTCCGTGGCTTGCCCCCGGAAGAATTCCAGCTTCTCGTGATCAGAAAGATCCTCTACGAGGGGCTCTGGGAGGAGATGGAGGCCGATCTCACTGCGCGCCGCGATGGTAAACCCTTTATTTTTAAGCTTCAGAGCCGAATTGACGAAGATCTCGATAGGATTCGGAAGCTCAAGGCGTACGAGACCGAACACGGCGTGGACCTCTCGGAATTCGTGCCTGCCGACCAGCCGGCTCAAGAGTCGCGGGCCGAAAGACAAGAATCCGAGACCAGCTAACGGTTGTAGAGAGTCGTTCCGGAGTGGGAACGAACCGCGACGATGACTCGAAAAATCGAAACGAATTGAAATTGCGACGTAGATGCGGCTTCACTCAAAGCCGCAGATTGCTTAAGGAGAAATGGATGAGACTCTGGGTTGCCTACTTGACACTGGTCAGCGTGACCGGCCTCGCCAGCATCGGCTGCCAAACCCATGAGAGTGGGAGTTCCGCGCAGGCCGGAGTCGGAAAAAGAGCCGCTCCCGCTCGCATTCCGGAAGAGGTTCTCGCCGAGAGCGGCTTCGAGACGCTTTGGCACAACGAGCCCGATCCGACGGACCATCCAGTCAACGCAGTCTATCTGCGACCGTCCGGCCTGTTTGTCGCGACACTGCCGCAAGACGGGAAGGATGGACGCCTCAAGTTGCTCAATCGGCGCGACGGCATGCCAAAGTGGTACTTCGGGTTGGAGTCTGCGCTGAAGTACGCGCCCGGTACGTTTAAGTATCCCGAATCGCAGCGCGACCAGCTCGACGAAGTCTTCATAACTCTCAACGACACCATCTACTGCCTTGGGCTCGACCATGGCGAGCTCCTCTGGAGACATCAAGCACCATTCTCGGTGTCGACCGCGGTCGCAGCCGATGCCGAACGCGTCTTCATAGGCTCGGACAGCAGTCGTGTCTACGGAATTCGTAAGGACACTCGCGGCGTCGCCTGGGAGTATCGCACCGGCAAGTTCATCGCCGCTAGTCCGGTCAACACGACGACCGCTTGCTATGTGGGATCGACCGACGGCTTGCTTTACCGTTTCTCTAACAGCGCCGGTTATCAGAACGGGTTCTCGTGGCTATTCGAGACTGGCGGTCAGATCACCGCGACGCCGGCGCTCTTCTCGCAGTGGGTGCTCGTCGGTTCCCACGACTACAAGCTCTACTGTCTAAACGCTGCGACCGGGCTCAAAGTTTGGGAGCACCTTGTCGAAGCGCCGGTTGCTCAGCCACCGGTCGTCTACAGCCATCGCGCTGGACGTGAACTGGCGCTCGCGATAGCCTCCGAGAACCGGGGCGGAGAGCAGCAACACCGACTCTTCTGTATCCGCATGCGCGATGGCGAGCCACAGTGGATCGCCGATGATGTACTCAAGGTTATTTCGCTTGGACGTGACCTCCTCTACGTGCTTCTCGACCCCAAGCAGGCAGGTGGCCACACCATCGCAGGCCTTGGCGTCGAGGACGGTAAGGAGCGAGTTCGCTTGCCGATCGGTGACGATTTTCGCTGGGTTCCCACCAACCTCGCGACGAATGGTCGTGATCGTTCGGAACGTGGAAAGATCTACCTCGTCGCAGGGGACGGAACGATTCAGGCGATCACCGAAAAGTAGATCGAACGAACTCGCCTGCGTCGTGAGGAGTGCGCGGGAGGCGAGCCATGCAGCGTGACTGGCTGGAGACGTTTCGCGAGGGGCTCGCGACAGCGCGGCTGCCGGTGCCGTGCGCGCGCCTTCTGGTCGCGGTGTCGGGCGGTCCGGATTCGGTATGCTTGCTGGAGTTGGTTACCCGCTGGCGACGGGAGCGCGCCGATCCGCCTGTGGTCTTCGTCGGGCACGTGCACCACGGACTGAGGGGGGCTGAGGCCGACGTCGACGCGGAGTTTGTTCGCGTGCTCGCGCAGCAGCGTGGATTCGAGTTCCTGTTGTCGCGCGTCGATGTGCCCGCAGTGGCACGACAGCAGCGCCTTTCCCCAGAAGCGGCGGCACGGCAGGTTCGATATGCGGCGTTTCGTTCCTGGGCCGCGGAGCACCGTCTGGACGCGGTCGTTCTCGCGCATCACTTCGACGACCAGGCAGAGACGGTGCTCATGCGCGCGATTCGAGGCGGCGGCCCTCGCGGTCTCGGGGGTGTTCCGACTCATCGGGTACTGAGCCATGCGGCGGGCGTGACTGCGATCGCGCGTCCGCTCCTGTCGTGGCGCCGCGACGAGATCAAGGCTTGTCTGGATGACTTCGGGTTGACGGCGCGCCATGATTCATCGAACGACGATGTCCTGATGACGAGAAACCGTTTGCGCCGCGACGTCTTGCCGGCGCTCGAGTCCGCCCAGCCTGGTGCGACGGTGTCGCTCGGTCGCCTCGGCGCGCGGATGCAGAAGCTGCAGAGCGACCTCGTCGCGGTGGCGGGAGAAGTGCTCCGAGCCGCCACGATCGAAAGCTCTCCTCAGGGAGTCACCCTATGTGCTCGGCAGCTGGTGCGATGGCCTTCGACCCTGGTGCGTGAAGCGATTCTGCTCGCGGCACAGGGCATCCTGGAGCGCGGCGGCGCTCAGCCTGAGTCTGTCTGCTCACTTCGTTTGACCCAGCCGACCATCGATGAAGTGATGGTTTGGCTGCAGAGCTGCAGGGCCGAGGGGCGTGTCGGGGCTGCGGAGAGTTCACCCAGGCGCTTCGCACTCGGGGCTGATGTCGGCCTTGACCTGCGTTACGGGCGCCTGCACGTGGCACTTGAGGAGCCCACCGGTCGCCGCGGCGCGTCCCCGGCGCCGCGTCTGTCACTGTTTGAGTCTGCGTCGTCGGCGGCAAGGAGCACGGCGGCAACGAGCCGAGTGGTCTGGCGGGATTGGCGGTTTCGCTGCGACGAGAGGAGCGCGGCCTCAGATTCCCAGAGAACTGCTCTGCGCCCACCGTGGCGGGAGCACGAAGCGAATCCTCTCGTCGAGCTTTTCGATGCGGATCGACTCGAAGCTTTGGGGCCTCTCGCCGTGCGTTCGCGCTCGCGCGGCGATCGGTTCCAGCCGCTCGGGGCGGCAGGGCGTCAGAAGCTCAAGGAGTTCTTCCGGCAGCGTCGGGTCCTTCCCGGCGCCCGCGATGCCGTGCCACTGGTGATGGCGGGCGACACCATCGTGTGGGTCGTCGGGCACCGCATTGGCGCGGCCGCTTGCTGCACCCAAGAGACGCAGCGGGTTGTGCGCGTCGAGGCGGTGCGCGGCGCGACGAAGGCACGGTGGGTCGACTTGTGAGTCGATACGGATACAGACAGACAGAGACAGAGTCAGATACGGGTACGGAGTCAGAGCCAGAAGGAGAGTACCGACACGCCCACGCCCACGCTCACGGAGTGTGCCTGCTACTTTGGAGAGACGCTCACGCACCCCTCGAACGCAGGCGATTGCGCCCGCCGCGGGCGCACAAGACGTAACGCTCAGCGAGTCAGCCCGCCAAGAAGCGCCAGCAGTCGATCGAGCGTCTTGAGAGCGCTCGCGACGTCGTCGTGCTTCAGGTCGCCCCAGGACTGGGCGACGCGCAGCGCCGTCTCGACCTCGCGCGCGCTGCCGCGCGCTACGCGAAAGAGGTGCTGGCGATCTTTGCCGGCGCGTTCAGCTCCCTCTGAGAGATTGAGCGCCACCGAAGAAGCAGCGCGCCGAATCTGCCGGTGCAGGTCCGGATCGAGACGCCGAAGCCGCGCTAAAGGAACTCGCAAGTCGCCGATCAAACCGAGACTGACGTCGAGAGCGATGAAACGCATAGAAGGCCTCCGAAGGAAGGTGAATCAAGAGCCCGCCGCATCCGGGCGGCGGTACCCCCCCCAACGCGGCGCGGAGGGACTGTCAAGAGCGCGAAGCGCCGAGCGCAGCGAGGGCACTCTTGCCAGTCCCGAGCACCGCGCACCATCGACCTAACCGCCGCCGTACGGTTACTCGTGTCATAGCTCGCACGTACACGCACACGGTCCGGACGGCACACAGGCGTGTGCCTGCTACTTTGGAAGACCCACACGCACACGCACACGCACACGCACACGCACACGCACACGCTCACGCACACGCACACGCACACGCTCACGCTCACACACAAGACCGGACGGCACACGGGAGTGTGCCTGCTACTTTCAGCACACGCACACGCACACGCACACGCACACGCACAAGACCGGACGGCACACGGGAGTGTGCCTGCTACTTTCAGCACACGCACACGCACACGGGTGCGCCTGAGCCGCCGCGCCGTCGCAATCGGAACGCACGGCGATACAGACGCTGACGCTTTTCGGTGCGGTCGAGGCGCTAACGACTCAGAGCGCTTCGCGACCGTACTGGTGTTCGAACCAGGCGATCCAGCGATTCTGAAGTGCCGCGATACCTGCGATGCGAAAGCTCTTTTCGAGTGCCTCTTCGAGCGTCGCGTCTTCCTTGGAGACGCTGCGCGTGAACTCGAGAAAGCGATCGAGACCTTTGAGCCGGATCAAGAACTCCACGAGCGAGTACGACTGCGCATAGAAGAGTCTGAGGGACCGTGCAGGATAGGTCGACTTCGTCAATAGGTCCTCAAAGGGGATCAGGCCCTGCGCCTTGATTTGGTGGCGTAAGAGTTGGCGAAAGCGGGAGTGATAGAACGTCGGCTGCATGACAACCGCGAAGCCTTCGTTTGCCCATAGCGGGATCGCGTCCGGGTAGTTCAGACGGTGGGGGAGGAGGACGTGAGCGATCTCATGTGGCAGGACGCCGGTTAGGAGGTCGTCTTGGTCCTGATGGCAAAGGATTCGATGCTCGCTGAGAGCTCGCAGAACGTGGCGCTTGAGCTGATGCGTGCCGGCTGACCAAGCACCGTACCTCGTCGCCGCCGCGTAACGACGTCGGTCGCGATACGCAATCACTTGGATCCTCGAACGAGGGTGGTCAACGCAGCCAAGACGCCGAAAGATGGTGCGATAGTGCTGTTCCGATGCCGCGGATAGTTCCGTTGCTAGCGCCGGAGTCGTCGCGCTCACTGTGAAGCGTGGCGAATCGAAGGCGACGAGCCCCGAGATAGCGCTTGAACGTGTTGACGGTTTCGAGTCGCGGCGATTCGGACTTCCTGCCAGCTTTGCCTCGACTTGTTTTCTGAGCTTCGCGGGGTCGTCGCCACGTCGCGGTGGGCGCGCCAAGATCGCGGCGTACTCAGCGGCAGCGTCCCCTGGCTCGCCCTTTCCTTCAAGGGCGAGGCCGTAGTAGTAACGCAGGACATCGTCGCCCGGCGCGATTTCCAGTCCCTGGAGCGCGAGATCTTCAAGCCGCTCGAGGTCGTTGGCTTCAGCGGCGTGGCGGAGCGTGATCGTTCTGCTGATCACGTACCGGGCTTGGGCGTCAACGAGCATCGACGGAGAGGCTCGCACAGCAGCGTAATAGCGCTCCGCTGCGGCATCCCACTCTTTGTCTCGAAACAGCTGATGAGCCTTTCCCATGAGAGCCCTTCCGAGCATCTCGCCGACACGATCGCGTCGATCAGGGAACCGGTCGTAGAGGTGATGGAGTCGCTGAATCGCTTGATCAAAGGCGCCTGCTCCGAGGTCGACGCGCGCGCGCGCTTCTTCCTCGGACGCCTCCTTCAGCGTGCGTTCTACGAGTTGCACATGGTCTTTGACTTCGTCGTCCTCTGGGTTGGCCTGCAGCAGCCGTTCCGCCTGCGCCTTCGACTCCGCGAACTGCCCGCTGCGAAACAAACTGCTCAGCTTGGCCTTTTTCGCTGAATAGAGGAGTGCCGCAACGCGTGGTGCGCCAGGGTCCTCGCGTAGCGCGGCTTCGAAGCTGTCGATGGCCGCGTCGTGGCTGCCGCGCCTGAGCTGTTTTTCGCCTTCCTCGACGAGATAGTCGGACCGCTGCTGGCGTTCGACCTTGAGAATGTCCCGGCGGCGTAGCCGCAGTGTACCGCCGGGGAATCGAATGACGATGTTGGCGCCGTCATCCCGGAGAATCTCACCTTGGATCTGGTTGCCATTCTTGAGATGGACGACGTCGGCGAGGAGGCCGCAGGTGACGAAGGTGAGCACGAGGGCACCAAACGTGAGCGGTCGTGAGCATGCCTGTTTCACTGTTTCTCCGGTCGTCTCTCTCTGCGACACGTGACACCTCGTAGGAACAGAGCGCCGTCGACTGGCGTCCGCGCCGGAACCAGCTGCGGGCTGCTTTCCGAGAATCCGTCGCCATCTTTATCGCCGACGCCAACGCCGAGCTTGACTTGGTGGAACGATTCTTCTCAGAATGCGTGTGAATCTTCCGGTAACTCCTTGCCGGCGGGGCCGCGCGCTGCGTGCGTGCCGAGCCGACCTCGGACGTTGGCGGGCGCGGATCGCTTGCGCCGTGAACCCTACTTTTGACCGACGCCGCATCCGAGAGTCTTCGTTGAGCATTGAGAAGCAGCTGCAGGGGCAGGTTGTCCGCAAGTCGAGTCGCCATCTCGAAGTTGAGACGGCGGCCGGGCGGCTGCGCTGCTCGCTGCGTGGGAAGTTTCGTCAACGGCGCCGCGGCGCCTCCATCCTTGTCGGCGATCTCGTCACGGTCACCGCGCTGGGAGACGGAGAGGGGGTCGTCGAGGCCGTGTCGCCACGCACCACGGAGTTGACGCGGAGCACCGCTGGCGGTAGACCCGTCGCCATCGCGGCAAACATTGACCAGGTTCTTCTCGTCCTTTCTGCCAGGGAGCCGAGTCCGCGCTGGGCGCTCGTCGACAGAGTCTTTGTCGCGGCTCATCGCCAGAATCTGGATCCTGCCGTGTTTGTGAACAAGCTTGATCGGCTCGTCGAGAGCCCCGAAGAGGTGCGTGAGCTCGAGCGCCTTTTGGAAGTTTATCGTCAGTTGGGCTACCCGGCGTTCGCCGGCAGCGCTCTGAGCGGGGAGGGGCTGGATGCGCTGCGCGATTGGCTGCGAGACAGCATCACCGTGCTCACCGGCCATTCGGGCGTCGGCAAGTCGACCCTGCTCAACGCTCTGAGCCCAGACCTTGAGCTTGTCACAGGAGACGTCAGCCAGCGCACAGGCAAAGGGCGCCACACCACCACCGCGGTCACCCTCTTTCCTATGCCGTTTCCTGGCTTTGTCGCTGACACTCCAGGCTTTCGTGAATTCGCTCTCGCTGGTGTCGAGGCGGCGGAGGTCGGCCGGTTCTTCCCGGAGTTTCGTCCGTTCATCGGCGCTTGCCGCTTTCGAAACTGCCTTCATGTGTCGGAGCCGGGGTGCCAAGTGCTAGCTGCTGTTGATCGCGGAGAGATTTCTAAGTCTCGTTATGATGGTTATTTACAGATTGTGGCAGAGGCGTAGCAGGGATTCTGGAACGACGCGCGCAGGATTTCGGCGGCCGCCGCGTCTCTTTATATGGTTGCGAGAGTTGGGCGCCGCGGTGGGTGGGCCTCGCGAAAAGGGCCTTCGCCCCACCTCCCTCCGTGGAGTTCGTCGCCACCCGTGCTTCCGGCGCTGCATTTCGCAGCGCGCTGCTCTCTTTGTCCGGAATCAGTTTGCGAAGGAGCAACGATCTGCCGAATTCATCCGTTTCCGGACGCAGCGCCATGGCACATGATGATGCAGAGTGTGTCGGGCGCGTGTTGTCCGGCGACACGAGCGTTTTCGAAGAGCTTGTTCACCGTTATGCGCGACTTGCCGGCGCCATTGCTTTTGGTATCTTGGGCGATCGCGGCCTGCGCGACGACGCGGTACAAGAGGCGTTTTTCAAAGCGTTCAAATCGCTCTCGACACTCAAAGATCACAGCAAGTTCAAGTCATGGTTCGTCGGTATCGTTCGTGCGGCGGCACTCGACATGCGTCGCAAGCGGCGCGTTGTCGCACGCCTCGAAAGCATTCCGCGTGAGGTTGGCTCTCCACCGACAATTGGCGGCAGCTCTCAGCAGGAGCTCGAGCTGGTCCGTCGGGAAGATTGCCAAGCGGTGGCGGAATGTTTGGACGATCTCCCCGCGGAGGATCGACTCGTCCTTGTTCTTAAGCACATGGAAGGGCTTTCGTACAAAGAGATCGCGGAGATCACAGAGACCACAACGAGCGCAGTCGAATCGCGACTGTTTCGTGCGCGCAAGGCACTGCGCTCCAAACTCGATCGTGAGGAGTCGTAGAACTTGGGTCATGATCGGGATGCCGATGAGAGAAAGCGCCACGAAAGAGAGAACAGAAACACCGTGGAACAGACTCGTGGAAGGCCTTTGAGCAGGATGCAGACGTGATCGATTCGAGCTGCAGCAATATGGAAACGCGCCTTTGGCGCTACGTTGATCGTGAACTGGGCGCTGCCGAGGTCGCTGAGGTGAGCGATCATTTGGCGCGCTGTGCGACCTGCCGTGCTCTCTACTACGATTACGCACGCGACGCGAATCTCTTGCGGGTTGCGCTGTCCGAGGTGGCGACGGACGAGGGGCTCGCGGAGAGTGTCGTTCGCGAGATGGAGGCGGCTTCGCTGATCGAGCGGCCGCCGACTTGGCAGCGCTTCTGGACGTGGACGGCTCGACATCCTTCGTGGCGGCGTTACGCTTCGGCGGCTGCAGTCTTCTTGTGTGCTGCTGGCGCGCTCTTTTATGGCTTATGGAGCACGCAGGGTTCGCGCCACTACCTCGGGCAATTCCGCGCCGCGGGTGAGGTCGTGATGTACGCCTCTGAGTCATCGGGAAGAGAGGGAGTGCTTGTCGACCGTGGCGACTGTTGGCCTGGGGCAGAATTTGATGTGGCGGATGGTGCGACGCTGAATTTGGACCTGCACTCACCGCTTGGTCCGCGGAGCGATCGGATCGAGGTCGAGGGGCCGGCAGTGCTGCGTCTGAGTCTCGAGAGCAGCCGGCATGCTTTTTCGTGTGAGCTCGTCGAGGGGATGTTGACGGCAAGTGTACGGCCGGGTCGTGCCGCGGAAGCGCCGTTTATCGTGTCGACGCCTGAGGCGATTGTGCGCGTCGTCGGCACGCGGTTTGTCGTTGATGCACAGGTTGAAGGGGTGACCGCGCTGAAGGTGCAGCAGGGTCGGGTGACGTTGCAGGCGCGCGCTGGAGGCCACGAAGTGTTCGTTGGTCCAGAGAGCGGTAGTTGGTCCGTCAGCGCGGCGGACGTGCGGCCGAGGCGCTCAGAGGGGGCTGGCGGCGAGAGCGGCGCTGCCCAAGAGGATGTGCCCAACGCTGCTGAGGCGGTCGCGCCGACGGCGACTGAGGCGCCGCCTCCTCACCACGAGTTGCGCGGGGGTGACGGGCGTGTGCCGGATTCTTCGGCACGCGATCTCCCGGCGGAGGATCTTCCAGCGGCGGGCCCACCGCCGCGAACTCGTCCGCGAGGCGACCCGAGGCTGGACCACCCGGTCGGGCGTTGAGCCTGCGTTCTCGAGTCAGCGGACGGGTTGAACCGGTCCGCCGGGGAGAGTCTTCTTCGGACTTGTCGCCGAACTGTTTCTACTTCTTGGAACTGGCGACATGGATCAGCGTGCCGTCAAAGAAATAGCAGTAGAGCGACGGGTAACGCCATTGGTCAAACTCTTTTCCGAGGTGGGCTCGGCGCAGCACGTAGGTCGGGAATCCCAGGGCTAAGCAGACTTCCTCGCGCCCCATCCCGACCTCGGTCTTACCCTTCTCTGCCATCAGGATGTATTCCTTTTGCGTCCGCCGTCTCACGAGCTGGACGTTGAGCAGCGAGTCTTTGGGGATCGAGGCAATCGTCTCAAGGAGATGCCGCTCGTGACGCGAGACCCACCGCCCGTCGTGCTCGAAGAGCCCTTCCTTGCGTTTGAATTCCGAATACGTGACCCATTCACCCAAGTACTCTCGGCACTCGATCGCTTGGAGGGCGGCAGTCACCGCCGCGGTGCTGCGATCGTTCATGAGTGCGACCAAGATGTCGCGCGTGAAGGCATCGTCGCGGACGAGGTCGTGCATTTTTCGCACGCGGCGGAGTCGAGCCTCGAGCGCGTCGGCAGAGACTTCCGCGGTCAGAGATTGCGTGAACGCTCGACGTGCGAGCGTTAGCAGTTCTGGTTCGTTTTGGTCGCTCCCTGCACGCTGCATCTTGAGCGCGAGTTCAAACACTGCGTCGCCTTTGTCGCTGGCGTTGTCAGCCTCCAATTGATCGAGCTGAGCTGCCAACAGTTCAAGGTCGGTAGGGGCTTTCTCTAGTTTTTGGACTTCGACGACGGTCTCCCCATCGACGCTCTTGACGACACCGCGAAGCAAGATATTGTCCCGCTTGGCGCGAAGTCCGAGAAGCTGTCGAAAGATCATGTCGTCTTCGACGAGGAAGGACACGTCGCAGTCGTAGAGATGGAGCCGCGTGTCGACGAGCTCCTTGTATTTTCCCAGCACGGCGATCTCTTGACCTTCGCGGAGTGATCGCCGTTTTGCCGACAACCTTTCCGGGCTCCAGTAGTCTGGCTGATCTGCTCCGACGAGTAACCCGTCAGAAGTGCTGACGGCTAACAGGACGCACAGAGTCCAGCGTCGCATCTGCGTGAAGGCTTCGCGCGGGAGCCGTGAGTCGATTGATCGCGACTTCATGGGGCTATGACCTCGAACTGGACGATGCGACCGTTTGCGTTGATGACCAGAAGGTTGTTTCCGATGATCGTTGGGTTTGTCAGTGTCATCGCGTCGGTGTTGTAGTACCAGGTCGTCTCGTTGGTCTTGCCGTGGAGGGCGAACAAGGCGCCTGCCGCAGTGGTGGCGTAGACCGTGCCGCTGTGAGGAAGAATTCCGCTCACCGGCTCGCTACCGAGGATGCGCTCGTGTTCGACTTCGCCATTTTTTATGTTCAGGGTGATGAGCTTGCCAGACACCGTCCCAACGTGCGCGACTGAAGAGCCGCTTGCAACGATTCCTGTGGACGGGGTTTCCCCTGAATTCAACGACCAGACCAGCGTCCGACGTCTGAGATCGATACCGTGGATGCGGCCGCTGTTGGTTGCTACCACAAGTCTCGAGTCGATCAGGGCAGGATCGGACCGAATGTCGTCGTGTAGGTCGAGCTCGAACGCGACCTTTCGGTCGGCAAGCGAGTAGACATAGACGTTGTTGTCTGTGCTGGCGACCACGAGCTCCTTCTCGGAGAACACGGGTCGCGCTACGTTGCTATTCTCCGTTTCGAACTTCGCTAGTTCTTCCCCTTCACGGTTATCGATGACGTGTACGCTCCCCTCCAGAGTTACGACCGCAACCAGAGAGCCATTAGGGGCTACTGCAGGTGCCGCGTAGACCGGCCCGTCCACTTTGCGGAGCCATCGAGATTTTCCGTTCAACGTTGAGATCGCAGTGACCTCGCCGGTAAGGGTGCCGACGTAGACCTCAACGGAGTACGCCGCGATGTCCGACGCGCGGTCGCCGAATCGACCCACGCGCCGCTTCCATTCGATGTCGTGTTTGGTGGCGTCTATCGCGTAGAGGAATCCGTCCCGCGCGGGGACGAGGATGCGCTTGCCGATTGGAAGAATTCGTTGATGGGTACCAACCGTAGGCTGGAAGGTTGCCGTCGGCGTGCGATCTAGTTCGAAGAAGAGCTCCGACTGATCCTCCAGAGTGAGTTCCTGCGAAAGCGTCTTGCAACCGCGTCGTTCGATTTCGAAAGTGAGAGTCTCGCCGATCTCGTAGTGGTAAACATGAGGCAGGTGAATTCGTTTCGCGACATACTTTTTCCCTTGAGCGATCTCCTCGTCGCTTGCTTTGACACGAAGGACCAGCACAGCGTCTGCCGGTAACGCTTTGATTTCCACCGGCAGAAGGATTTCTCGCGTCTCGGGCAAGTCTTTGAACTCGACGCGAATTTTGCTGTAGAGATCGTGCGCTTTGGCGATTTCTCCGCCCTTCTCGCTCTCGTGAGCTTCCAGTAGCGCTATTTTCAGTTCGTCCCGTCGGCGTGTCATCGCTCGTTTTTGACTCGCCAGGTTTTCTGACGACGCGCGACTGATCTCTGAGAAGTGAGCTTTCTCTTGAACTGCGATGCGATCCAGAGCTGCCTGAGCTTCAGCAACCTTCGTGCTGAAGCTGAAGCTTCTGAGCAGCTCTTCGTACGCCGACTTTGCCTCCGTGAAGTCCATGGAAACCATCGACACCTGCTCCATGCGATTCGCACGATTGAACAGCTCTCGCGCCTTGATTTCGTAGATGACAGGCGTCAACAGGACCGCGAGCGCGCCAAACGCAGCGATGCCCGCGAACGTGATGCGGCGGCGACGCTGTCGCTCCAGTTTCTCGATCGTCGACTGTGTCGACGCGAGCCTCTGTTTGAGGTCAACGCTCTTCGGGTCGAGATTCACGAGGATCCTGAGGATCTTCAGGAGGTCGCGGTGTCTCTCTTCTCGCGCGAGCGACGTGGCGACTTTTTCGAAGTACGCTGTCGCTCGATCTTTGTCGTTGGCTTTCTGAAACAGCGTGCCGAGCTCAATCTGCAGATTCAGGTCGTCAGGAGCGAGTTCGACGACCCGGCCTAGGACTGCCGCCGCACCATCGATGTCCCCAGAGCGACTCAGATTCGCCGACAACTGACCTGCGATCTGCACGGCGTTTCGAATCTCGTGCGAGCCGATCTTCGCGTCGAGTAGGAGTTGCAACTCCGACTCATTCAGATGGTGAAGAGAACCCATTAAGTGGTCGGAGGTCGCGGCCGCTGACTCGAAGTCTTGGGCTTCTACGTAGAGGCGAATCGCCTCAACAAACGACGCCCGCGCGCCTTCTTCTTGATACGACGCGTTCTGCAGCTCGCCAATTCGTTCGTGCAGCCGTGGGTCAGTCGGGTTCTGCTGCGCAGCGAACCGGAGGAGGTGAATCGCAACAGCTGGTTGCTTCTCGTTTTTGAAGCGCTCTGCACGCTCTATACAAGCGTCCGATGAGATCGGTCGGATCGTTCCTGCTTCGAGCAAGTCGTAGAGGAATTTGCAAAGTTCGAACCGAGTTCCGAAGTAACTCTTTGCGAGTTCTTGGACCGGAGTCGTGCCATCGATGCGCTGGAGAAAGTTGGCGTCGAGTTCTTCCAGGTCGCCGGTGTTACGCGCTTCCGTACGTTCGAAGATTTCGTCGAGTGTCGCAATCTTGGTGCGTAGGATGCCCCATTCGTCGACGCGGCGCAGCCCCTCCATGATGACGCTGTTGGTGTTGACGTTGATTGGAGCGTTCGTCTGGAGATCGTCAAACAGACCCTCAGGGCAGCTGTTCATCGCGAACTCGAAGTGACCAGCCTCCCAAAGGAAGAGATCATAGAGCTCTTCACAGATTTTTCGTTTTAGGGCAGAGACTACATCCTCCTTCGTGACCAAGCCGCGCCGTAGGAGGGTCATGCCGACGGACTGCGTCGCTCGAGCTTCGTCGAGATCTTCGACCGTGATGCGTCCCATCCTCACGAAGACCTCGCCAATGCCAAGCTCGACCGCTTTGCCTCGAGAGACGCAGCGAATCGCTCCATCGACGAAGTAGACATGACGCTCACCGCGCGCCCGTGCAGAGATAGACAACGTGCCCGTATGGTTGTTGATCGCGAGAGACTGAAAGATTTCTCCCAGGCTAAAACTGGAGAGATCACCTTTGAGCATGGGGAAACTCACTCATGAGCTGGCGCCAGCGATGTGCTTCCTTGCGGTCGAGTGAAGACGCTATTGGAACGCTGCGCCACGTGCGGTTACACTCGTCTCGCTTTTTCTTCCGACTCCTTCGAGTATCGACGCGAACTCGGGCGATCTTCGGTGTTTTGGTTCATGGCAGGACTCTACGTCCATATCCCCTTTTGCCACTCCGAGTGCACGTACTGCGATTTTTATCGGCGATCGTATCGATCGGAAGTTGCATGGGCGTTTCTCGACGCGCTCGAGATCGAGCTCTCTGAGTTACCGGTAGACTTTGTTGCCGACACCGTCTATGTGGGTGGGGGCACACCCTCGGCTTTGTCAGCAGGACAGCTGTCGAGACTTCTCGGACTGCTCGCGCGATTCTCTTCTCGGGCCGTCGAGTACACCTTCGAGGTGAACCCGAAGTCAGCGACCGCAGAAAAGATCGACGCCCTGGCGGCCGCCGGCGTCCAGCGCGTCAGCTTTGGGGCTCAATCGTTTGATGATCGTGCGTTGGAACTGATGGGGCGTCGCCATCGGGCCCGCGACATTCCCACGGCCTTCCAGCTCATTCGTGAACGTGTTAGCAACGTGAGCTTCGATCTTATTTTCGCGCATCCGGGACAAACTCTGAGCGCCTGGAAGCGCGATCTCGAGCGAGCAACAACCCTCCGTCCAGATCACCTGTCGATCTACTCGCTCATCTACGAGTCTGGAACTCCCTTGACGAATGCCGTCAACACGGGGCAGCTATCGCGGATCGACGAGGAAGTCGAGCGTACGATGTTTCTTTCGTGCGTCGAGTTTCTTCGCGCCAACGACTTCGAGCAGTATGAAGTGTCGAGTTTCGCTCGCGAGGGGCGCCGCTCTATTCACAACGAGTCGTATTGGCTGCAGAAGGACTACATTGGTGTCGGTCCCGCCGCATGTTCGACGTACCGAGGACGTCGAATCCGTAACCTCCCCGACCTTGCCGCCTACATCGAGTCGCTCCGCGGTGGCTCGGGCGTCCCGTGCGACGAGGAGGAATTGACGACCGATAAGCTTGTGCGCGAGATGATCATGCTCCGATTACGGACAGTGAACGGACTCTCACACGCCGAATTTGTGGGTCGTGCGGAGGTCGACCTCGAGGCGTTTTCCGGTGGTGCGCTTCAGCGGCTGGTCGATATGGGATTTGTGACTGACGACGGTGAACGGGTTCGCCTGACGATGAGCGGGATGTGCGTCGCTGACACGGTGATCGGCCAGCTGCTGGGGAGCCGATAATCGACGACGCGTCGATTTGCCGCCGCGCGGACGTGCATCGTACTTTCAATTGTCGGTGTGGGAGGTCACGGCACTCAGACCGTCGACAATCGCCCAGGCATTCTGGGTTGGTCGCGCCGACAACAGAAATCGAGCGCAGAGCCCGAATCATGTCAAAGTTCGACGAAAACCTGTTCTCGCGAATCGCTCTATTCAACAACTACGTGACCAAGGAGCAACTTGGTGAGTGTCTGAACGAGCAGCGAGCCGGTGAATCTGGGTTGCCGCTTGGCGATCTCTTGCTCCAGCGTGGGTATCTGACCCAGGAGCAACTTGACACGATTTTGAGCGTCCGCCGCAAGAAGATTCGGAAGTACCTGCGCAGCGCCAAAGAAGCGCGTGCGGGCGACAAAGGATTTGGGCAAGTGGCCATTGCTGCAGGTTTCATCACGCCCGATGCTCTGGAGGACGCCTTGCTGGAGCAAGAACGGTTGCAGCGAGTCAATCTTCGGTTTCGGCTCGGCGAAATCCTGGTTTCGAAGAAACTGATGACAGTGCAACAGGTTCTCGAAGTGCTCTCTGAGCAGGGTAAACGAATCCTCGTCTGCCCAGTTTGCGACTGCCACTTCAACGTCGCAGATTTCGAGGCCGAACGCACGTACCAGTGCACGAAGTGCGAATCTCAACTTAGCGAACCGAACTACCTCGACACAGTCGCTGTCGACGCCATCATTTGAATCAGGAGTGTGTCTCGGAGCCCGGCGGTATGGCAGGAACACAGGATCTAACTGCAGACGACGTTCAACTTGTACAGCTCATCATTAAGAACGGTGTGCTGACAGAGGCGCAGATCAAAGCGGCCTACGATTACCAGAGGTCTGTCGGCGGATCGATCACCGACATCTTCCTGAAGCTGGGAATGCTGCGCGCGTACGAGGTCGAGCAGATACAGAAAACGGTGGCCGAAGGAAGCGAGGTCATTCCGAATGTCGAACGCCGCGGCGTTGCGGCTCTGACGCTCGACAGCCTTGACGCGAGTGCGCTGAAGATCCACCATCGCGTCCTCGACAAGGTTCCTTCCGAGTTCGTACACAAATACCTCATGGTCGTGTTCTTTCCTTGCCGCGAACACGATTCACGCCGGCTGATTCTTGGGCACGGGCGCGAGACTCCCGAAGCTGTAATCACGAAGGTGCAGTCGATTCTGGGGGTCGAGATTTACTCGCTCAGCTTGGACGCACCGCGCGCCGCGCGTTGGCTTGTTGAGTACATTCGTCGCGCTCGAAAGGATGTTCCCGATTCCCTTCTGGAGCTCGCTGCTCAGGAAACGGAACCGCAGGCTGAACCCAAACCTCGGATGACGAGTGAGCACGAGGTGACGCTGGATCTGGGTGACGACGACGAGGCCGAAGCCACCGCTCCCGCCTCCACTCCAGTTCCCGAAGCGGCCCCGACGGTAGACGAAAAGCCTGCCGAGACCGCGGAGGCGCCAGCATCGGTAAGCGACGCCGAGTCCGTTGATGTTGGACCGGCTGTCACATCGGTCGTTGCCAAGCGCGAGGGCTCCGTCGCGATTCCACTCGTCTCGCCGCCACCTGCCCCTTCGGAGGCGGTGCCTCCTCGGGCCGATTCTGGCGTCGCCGAGGATTCCTCCACGCAGGATACGGATCGCCGCCTGCTCGAAGAAATTGTCCCGAGCGCTCAGGCTGCAGCCGTCGACTCGCAGCTCGCGCTGCAGTGGGAAGCCGCTTGCAGTCTGCTCGTGAAGAAGAAAATCCTCACGCGCGAGGAGATCGACGTCGAGATGGCACTCCTGCGCCGCATGCAGCGCTGAGCTGTCAGGTGCGACGGCGAGACCATCGAGATCGAGACCATCTAGCCGGCGAGCGCATGGAACAATGCCACGGCAAGCCCGGCGCTAGCGATGAATCCGAGCGAGATCAGCGCAACCCATAGGATCAGTCGTAGCGCTCGATTCGAGTGGCGAAGAAACTCTGCCTGCGGCGTACCGCGGATACGGCGCAGAGTCGCATCGATGCCCTCGGCACTTCGAGGCTCTAGCGTGTCACGAATCCCCACCACTCCCGCGTGGAGTGTCTGGTCGAGTTGAAGCATTTCGGTCACTTCTTGCCGGCAAACCGCGCAAGACTTCCAGTGCTCGATCAGCGAGTTCTGCGTCTCTTTACCGTGCCGGTCGTCCGCTTCGCGATCGGTAAGCGCCGGAGTCGGCAGCGACTGCAGCCAGGCCGCAAGCGGGTCCCCGCCAGCTGAGACCGTTTGCGGTGCCGGTAGATTGCCGTCGAGCCACATCTGATTCAGGGCTTCTTGAGTGTGGATGCAAACGTCAGGATTTCGTGGGCTCGGCCCCGTCATGACATTGTCCTCGGTTCGAGGGTTTGCCGCAGTTTGCGCAAAGCTCGAAAGAGTCGGTTGCGAATTGTGCCCTCAGGTTCACCTAGTTTCCGAGCCATCGTTCTTCCATCCATCTGGTGCAGGTACTTCAGCGTGATCACTTCGCGATAAGCGTCCGGTAACTCTTGAAGAGCTTGAAGAACGGCTTCAACTTCTTCGGCTCGTTCGCTCCTCTCCCGGTGGTCGGTATCTTCGCTTTCGGTGGCGCGTTTGCGACCGCTCTCGATCGTTGCTGGATTGAGACCGCTGAGCGGTAGCTCTGATCTTCGCGTCCGCAAATGATCAGTAGCGATGTTTCGGGTGATGCGAAGCAGCCAGCCGAGGAACGCTGACGGTTCCTGCAAGCGGTCGAGGGACCGAAAGGCCCGTGCAAACGACTCTTGCGCGACATCTTCCGCTTCTCTGACGTCTCGTATCTTACTGGCTGCAAGAAGCATGACCGTCTCCCAGTATTTTTCGACCAGGTGACGATACGCCTCCTCCGCCTCGCGACTTTGCCCGGCTCGGCGAATGACTTCGATCGACCGGGAGTCGTCCTCGTAGCTCTGCCTGGGGGTCGAGCCCTGCGCCTTCGAATCCATCGGCTCTTGGAGTTTGCGGTTCACCCAATCTCTACCAGTAAGACGTGTCGCGGCAAAGAGTTGTTGCGTTGTTCCGAGGTCATTATGAGGCTTCGCCCGGTTTGACAACATTCTCTGGCCAAAGTATTCTTCTTAGGCCGATGGCCTGCCGAGATGCTTTAAATCATTGCTAATAAATAGTTTGCAGTAGAGAGTCTGGCCGCGGAGAGCGTTTCCTATGACCGATAAGAAGCCCGATCAACCCAATGAAGAAGCCGAGGCGTTCGACGCCGAGGGCGATCTGACCGTTCTCCTCCCCGAGGAGATGGCTGCCGCTGACGGCCCCACCGAAGGCCTCACCGAGGGCATGACGGAGGCGCTCACCGATCAGCTCGACGCCACCGAGACGGTGGACGATGCGATCGACGTCACTGAGACGGTCCCGACCCAAGTGGGTTCTGACGACGTCTTCGTCCTCCTCCCGGACGAAGAAGGGGCCATTCCGATGGTGGAAACCGAGGCGATCGACGTCACCGAGCAGATGGCTCCGAGCCCGACGGCGACGCAGGTCGGACTGCGGGCGTCCAATCCAACTGAAACGGACCTCCTTGATGCCACCGAAGAGTGTCTGATCGCTGAGGAGCCGACGGATCCTGTCGGCGACCTGGACGGGCTCGCGACACAGGTTGCTGACGACCTGATGTTGGATGACGACGAAGACGCGCCGTTTGACGAAGATTACTTCCACGACGATCTGGAGTCTGAGCTTGCTGACGAGCCTGAGCAGAGCTCGCGAAAGAAACCCGCTCGTCGCGGCGGCGGCGGTGCCTGGAAGGCGCTTGTTTCCATGGCGGCGTTGGCGGCGATTGCGGCCGCGGGGCTCTACTTCTTTCCCGACAAACTGGGACTTGACCCGTTCAACCGCATCGCCGTGGCCAGCAGTCGCACTGAGAAGCCCGCGCGCGTGATTCCGGCGAAAACTCCCCCCAAACAAACAGGATCCGAGAAGACGCCTGCCGTGGACGCCGACGCTCTCGCAGCGGCTTCCGAAGAGGCCTTTCGGGCCAAATTCAGTCTCGCGATCAAAACAGCTTTTGCCGGTGAGGTGAACAAATGAACGGCAAGACTATCGCCGTCGCGCTTTTGACTAGCGCACTTGTCTTCGTGAGCGATACCGGCGACGCCGGTAGTATCTTCATGAAGAACGGATACATCATCGAAGGTCGGATCGTCGACCGCAACGACGACGGGCTGATCCTCGGCTGGCCTCACGGCAAGATGACGATCGCCCACCGTTTCGTTGACTCGGTCAACTTCGAGGTCGGCGAAGAAGAGCGACTCACTCTTCTTGAGGAGGCGCGTCAAGCCGCCGCGAGCGACGACGACGGCTCGGGGCAGATTTCGTTGCTGTCGGAGACGGCAGACGCAGAAGAGTTGCCGGCCAGCCTTGACCTGCTGATCTCGAAGATGTCCCGAGAGTCTGGCGGTCGCTTGGACTATCTCGCTCAAGCCGCGGGTCTCGCAGACGGCGCGGACGGCGATGTTGATGGCGGGGGATTGATGAACACGGGTCGGGACGCAGGCGACGTCACGCAGACGCCGGTCGTCCGTGTCGATAGCCGTCCTGCACTTGCTGAGGAGGCGATCGAGCGCTCCGATCTTGGTGTGCGCGTTCGGCCGCCGAGCGATTGGGTGGACCAAAGCAATTCTCAGATCTTGGCTTTTCGCGGTTCTGCCGACGAAGGCGGCGCGTCGAGCTTCAGCGTTGTGTCGCTTGAGAAGGGGCCGCTCAGCCCGGAGCAGTACGTCGACCTGCTTCGCGAAGAGCAAAAGGATAGTTTCGAGAGTCTCGAGGTGCTCAGCGAAGGATCGGCCGAGATTGCCGGCCGGACCGGCTATGAAATCGTCAGCCGCGGCACGCGCGGCGGCGACTCCGTCTTGGTCAAACAGACGATCTGTGTCGACCAGGACCGCGTCTGGCTCTTTTCGGTCTTCGCTCCAGGCGAGGAGGACGATCTGGACGCGACCATGGCAGCGGTTGACGAGGCCTTCGCTACGCTCGAGTTCTTGCCCTAACCAGCCTGTTGAAAAAGTGCTTCGAGCCGAAAACTGGTCTCTTCGCGTCCAGATCGGCTGCGGCAAACGAGTATTGACGCGGTCGAGCTGGGCGTGAAGAGGCCAGTTTCTTCGGCCGAATGACTTTTTCAGGCTAAGCCGAGATCATGTCGGATCGTTCGCCACCCCTTCGCCGGCGCACTCGCGAGCCCGCTGGCAGAGGGGTGGCGTTTTTTTTTGTGTCTCCGCGGCGTCCGCCTGCTGCAGGATGCTCCTGCGAAGCCGAGAGGGTTGAAGCTTTGCGCTCAGGCCACCGCGAACTGACGGCGATCGTCGGAGCATGGATCTTGAGAAAATCGTGCGTCGGGGTCGAGGAGTTCGCGAAAAGTGCCGATATAACTCACAAGAGTTCTCTGGAGTTGAACTTCCCCCTCGGCACAGAAGGTGATCCATGCGGTCGTTTCGGCACTCCCTTCGACACTCATTCGGCAGGCAGTTTTCCGGCTCCCTCAACGCGTGCTGCCGTCCGCAGGGAGTTGCGCGTCGTCGGCTGCCACATGCTGCATTTCGATGGGGCGCTCCTGTAGTTTTCGCGCTTGCATCGATCGGCTGTGCGCTGCAGCCGCGGTCGATTGACATGTCGGCGATCCAAAGTGCACGTCTCAGTCTGGCGCTTCGCGCGTCTGAGCAGACAGAGCGCGACATCTATCGTTACGGCGAAGACGACGATCCTGAAGAGTTCGAGGCGAAGAAGCCATCGAAGTGGTCGGCCGCGGGCGGCGTCGCCCTGGCCATCTTTCCCGGCATCTTCGTGCACGGGATCGGGCACTGGTATGCGGGCGACAAGACGACCGCGCGTCGCCTCAGCCGTCTCGGTCAGTTCGGCTACGTCCTCACTGCAGTGGGCGGCGGTGCCATCGTTGGAGGCTATTTTCTCGACAAAGACGACAGTGACGTCCTTGGGGCAGATTTCACTGACCCGGTCGCCTACACTCTCTATGGCGCCGGGGGGATCGCGGCAGGAATCGGTGTCACCTATTTATTCAGCTCTTGGTTCTACGACATCTACGACACACCGCGGGCCGTTCTCTCGGGCGGTAAGCCGCCGCCTCGCACCGATTTCATCGAGTCGCTAGAGATTTTCGATTGAGGGGCAAGGCGTTAACGAAGACTTACCCAACCCGTTAGGGTGGGGGTGCTTGCGGCTGTAGACAGTGTCAGCTCAAGCTGCGCGCTCGTCCAAGTCACGGATCGGGGGCGAGTTTTTCGTTCCACCAGCTGTCGCCGCACCGTAGAATCTATCTTCTACCAAGTCACCGAGATGAGGCGAAGGTAGGGTAAAGGTCGGATCGCGGCGAGTGGTTCTCGTTTGTGGCGATGCCGGCGCAGGGTCCAAATTCGCGCCGTTGAGTCTCTGTTCTTGAGACCGGTGCTGCCCGATTCGACTCGTGTTCGGTGTGAACAGCGCTGTCGATGTGGCATTGGGGTTCGAGCCACGAATCAGCGTCCCGTCAGCGACCGTACCAACACGCGAGGAGAATGATGAGTGCTCGCTCTTTCGAAGGGCTGGCTCGTGGGCGCTTTGTCTTCGGTGCCACGTTCCTAACGTTGCTGATTGGGAGCGTCTTCGCCGAGCGACCTTTGTCGGCGCAGTGCGCTTGGCGCGAGCGGCCGTTCGCCCTGCAGCAAGGGAACACGATCGGAGACACGGCTTTCTCATTCGACGTTGCCGACAATGCCTACGTCGGTTGGGTCGGTGACGGCCAGTTGGCCGCAAGAATCTTGGGACCGACGTTCGAGGTCGACGTTCCCATCAGTCCGTCGTCCGACCAGAGCCACCCGTCGTTTGCGAGTACGGCACTCGGAGCGACCTACCTGGTCTACACGGAGTCGGGTACGGGAGGTCAAAGGGTCCTTCTGTCGAGTAACGGCGGCGGCCAGTTTTCGCAGGCCGACACGTTATCCTTTGTTGCCCTGAGTGGGCACGCCCCGCTTGTGATCGATTCTCTTGGCGTGCCACACGTCGCGTGGGTCGAACAGATCTCCGGCCAGCCTCATGTGATGTACTGGAATCCGGGATTGAGCAGACCGATGGAAGCGGTCGCGAATGCGGTGTCGCCCGCGCTCGCGGTCGACGCGAACGACGTTCCTCACATCTTGTGTTTGCGATCCGGCTCACTCTTGCAGTCTTCGCGAAGCGGAGGCTCCTTCACGACGCCGACGACGATCAATGGGGTCAGCGGTGTGACTCCAGGGTCCCTGAGTCTTGAGGGGACGTTCTCCGGCGATTTGGTCGGCGTCTTCGAGAGTGGGGAAACCATATATGTCGTCGAACGCGGGGCTGGAAATAGTCAGTTCGGTGCGCCGCGGCCGGTAGCGAGTGAGGCGACAGCACCCAGTCTCGACGTGGCAGCGGGCGGTGAAACGCTGATCGCGTTCGTCACAGGCGGAGACATTCAACTGGTGCGCGGCCCAGCGGCGAGCCTTGGTGATCCGGAACCGGTGACGAACACGCCTGAGGTTGAGGAGCATCCGCGTTTCGCGCTCGATAGTTTCGGTAATGCGCATGGGATTTTTGTGCGTGGCTCGGATGTGATTTACGCCTCTGACGTGTGTCCTCCCCAAGCTTCGTTCTTCTCTGGGCCGACAGAAGGCACCGCGCCATTCGACGTTCGTTTTACGAGTGTGTCGACGGGAACGATCGCACGCTGGAAGTGGGATTTTGGCGACGGATCTGGATCGTCCCTCGCGAGTCCTCTCCACACGTTCAATGTTGGCGGTACTTTCACTGTCGAGCTCACGGTTTATGCCCCAGGCGGGTGGTCACACAGTGTCTCTTCCTCCGGGCTCGTCACTGTGGCTCCGCCACTTTTCAGAATGCGGATACCGGATCAGTTGGTGCGCGCCGGGCAGGACGGCGTCTGGTTTCCAGTGCAGGGCGATTTCGCCGAGCCGCTCGAGGGATTTCAGATCCTTGCACATTTTGACCCTGCGATCTTGTCGTTCAAGCGTTCGGATCTGGCTCGCACGTCGGTGGAGTTTCTCAATCCCGAGTTCTACGAATCGTCAAATAACGGAGACTTGATCGAGATCGGCTGCGTCTTCGATATTCTGACACCTATTGACGGGCGAGTCTTGGCGCCCGGTCTTGATCGTCGATTGACGCATCTTGTCTTCGACGTGGACGCGTCGGCGCCGCGCGGCAGCTCGACATCTGTGGAGTTACTCGTCGACGATACTGGTAGCAGGATTCTCAGCACGTTTGCGATTGACGGAATCTCTGTGCGCCCGGTTCTCGAGGCGTCAGAAGTTCGGATCGCAACCGCTGAACAGGAAAGACTGAGCTTTTTTATCCGTGGCGATTTCGATCACAATTCAACGATTGATTTGTCAGACCCAATCGCGATTTTGAATTTTCTGTTTATCGCCAACTCGGATGAGCCCGTCTGCTTCGACGCAGCAGACGTCAACGATGTCGGGACGGTCGACATCAGTTCGGCGATTTCACTTCTCAACTTTCTGTTCATTGGCGGCAACGCCCCGGCTGTTCCGTATCCGAGTCCCGGATTGGATCCGACGGATGATGAGCTTCTGGACTGTGAATAGCTCGAGCAGCCTGTTGAAGAGTGCTGTGTAGCTTCAACACCGAAGACCAAAGAATGATAATCTGTGCCGACGAGACGGCAGGAGGATGAGTCAATGCCTCAGAGATCCGAACGAAGTAGGATTTGCGCGATGGCCATGTGGTGCGCCGTCGTTCTTTTCTCGGCGGGTTCCTCGTTCGCTCAAGAAGATTGCGAAGGTTGGAACGAACGGCCTCTCGATTCGGCGGTCGTTCAGGCAACTCAAACACAGTTGGCGCTCGACACCGCTAACAACGCCTATGCGGCGAGCGTCGTCGACGATGAATTGACGCTCACGATCATCACCTCGATCGGAACGCAGGACTTGCCGCTGAACGTCGGTGCTGGTGCGACTGGCGACCCCAGCTTATCGACCAACTCCAGTGGTGTGACTCACCTGGCCTTTAGTCAGGTTGGGTCCGACCCGCTGCTCGGCCGAGAGATTCTGCTGGGTAACAATACTGGTGGCTCTTTCTTGCCACCGGAGAATCTTTCGAACAACCGCGTCGACGATTACGCGCCGCAGTTGGCGCTCGATCTTGCCGGCGAACCACACGTCGTTTGGGCGCAGCGCGTTGGCGATGTGCCGCGAGTCATGTATCGCTCAAGTTCAATGAGTGAGCCAGTGGTTGTTTCGCCGAGCGGCGATTGTCCGGCGATTTTCGTCGACGACGATGGCGAAGTTCACGTCGCTTACGTTGACGGAAATGACGTGAAGTATACAAGTAGTCACACGTTGTCGTTCCCTCCGGGAACACCGGTGACCAACACGCCGTCGATCGGGGAGACGTCCGTGTCGGTTGGAGTGACACCAGATGGCGTCGTGCTCGTGAGTTTCGACACGATCAGCGCGCTCTATCTCTCGAGGATGGTCGGATCAGGATTCTTGACGCCGGAGCTGATTGCCATCGGCGGCGTCGTCGACTCGGAGATGCGGGTGAAACTTGACGGCACCGTTCTTCTCGCTTATGTGAACGATGGCGACGTGTACGTGCTGCGCGGCGATGGCACGGCGTTCGATGCTCCACTGCGGGTGACGGAAACCGCCGCAGGAGAGTCGCTTCCGAGTGTCGACAGTGACTCTTTCGGCGGCCTCCACGTGACGTTTGTGCGCAACGACGACGAGGTGATTTACGCCAGCGATGCGTGTACGCCGGCCGCATCATTCGAGACAGATGTGACGTCTGGTCGAGTGCCGCTTGAGGTGCAATTCTCGGATACGTCGACGGGGGCTGTTGACAGTTGGTTGTGGGACTTCGGCGATGGGCAGGTGTCGAACGTCCAGAATCCACTGCATGTGTACAACGACCCGGGAGCTTACACCGTGAGCCTCACCGTGAGTGGCCCGGGTGGCGTGACGAGTTTTATCGAGTTCGAAGAATTCGTCGTCGTCCAGGATCCTCTCTTCTCGATGCACCTGACCGATCAACTCGTGCAGCCCGGAGACTCAGAGGTCTGGTTTCCCGTCATCGCGACGACGAACGAGCCGATCCAGGGATTCCAAACCATGATGACGTACGACTCTGACTTCCTGCAGTTCGTACGTTCGGACTTTAGTCTCGGGGCAGTTGCAGCAGCGCGCATCACGCCCGATTTGTCGGTGACCGTGGATCAGGGGACGCATGTTGAGATCGGTGTGGTCTTTGAGACGAGGGAGCCGTTTGACGGCACGCGTTTGCCTCCAGGACGCGATGTGTCGCTGGTGCACGCAGTCTTCGACATCGCTGAGGATGCGCCAGCGGGTCAGAGTACAACTCTGGCGCTTGTGAACGATCCAAAGATCAGCCGCATCAACAACATCTTTATCGTCGATGGCCAAAAGCGAGTACCGGCGCTGAAGAGCGCCGAGGTGATGATCTTGGGTGACGGTCCGCCGTTCCTGAAGCGCTTCCTGCGCGGCGACTTCGACGGCGACTTGCAGCTCGACATCGCGGACCCGATCGCGACGCTGAACTTCCTCTTCGTAGCGAATGCCGAAGATCCGCCGTGCCGAGATTCGGTGGACTTCGACGACGGAGGCCAGGTCGACATCAGCGACCCGATCGCGTCGCTCAATTTCCTGTTCGTCGGCGGCCCACCGCCGCTGCCGCCGTATCCATCGCCTGGGTTTGATCCGTCGCCCGACGAGTTCGACGTCTGCGTGGAGTGAGTCGGCGGGCGTGCTGCGCGCTTGCGGCGCGCAGTTTGGGCGAGGCGCGGCTGTGTCGATCGCGGGGAGTGCCCGTGTGCGACACGCGTCTCTAAGTGTTTCTGCCTTGCCCGCGCCGCGGGTGCGACGCCCGGCTGCAGCACGCGGGTTGCGCCGACTTGCGCCAGATACGACGCGGCCGCCGCGTCGCAGAAGGAGTCATGCGCTCCGTCAGCCCGAGGCCAGTCTCGTCGTAGAAGAACCACGAGCTCGGCCAGCCGGAGAAGTTCTCGTCAAGCATCATGGCAGGCCGCGCTCGATCAGCGACGCGTGTCGGCCGTCGTGCTTCCGGCCGCACCGACGGCATGACAACATCAAAGGAAGGGGCTTGACGGCGCCGACACGTCGCGCCAAGATTCTCGTCTGCCGCACTCTCGGGGTGTAGCTCAGCTTGGCTAGAGCGCCTGCTTTGGGAGCAGGAGGTCGTTGGTTCGAATCCAGTCACCCCGACCAATCGCTACAAGGACTTACGGCATCGACCGTAGGTCCTTGTTTCTTTGTTTGTCTGTATGTTGTCTGTGAATTTCGCCTTCGGCGGCTGGGGTTGGGGCGTGGCCGATTCGGGTGGCGACGGTGGATCTGCGGCTCGGCGTGGGGGCTGAGCTGTGCGTCAGCGCGCTCGAATTCGGACCGCGAGCGAGGAGCTAGTGACGCGTAGGTGCGTCGAGCGTCTGTTGTCAGCCTCGGATGTGGGAGCGACGCCACGTGCTTTGGTGCTATTTCGTGCGCTTGGTGAGTGCCCGTCGATGCCGCCAGGGATCTCGGCGCGCGTCCGGCGCAGTGCAGGGGTTTTCTACGAGAAATCGTTCGAGGGCAGCTTGCGACACACGGATCAGCACGCCAACGCGGGTGGCGCTGAGCTTGCCCTCGAAGATGAGTTTGCGAACGACGGATTCGCGCACCTGCAGAATGTGAGCGACTTGCTGCACGGAGAAGAGCCGGAAAGCGTCGGGAAGTTCGATTTGCGCGTCGTTGTGCTGGGTAGTCACCGTTCTGAACCCTCCACGAACAGCACCGTCGTTGCCGTCGCGTCTTCGTCGCGACACGCTTCTCGCAGAAGCGGCAACACCTCAAACAGGAACTCGCGGTAGAGCTCCTCACTGAGAACCCCCTGTGCCCAGGCGGCGCAGAGACGAAACTCGAGCGCTTCGACAGCCTGCAGATTGTGAACCTCCGAGCGGATGCGAACGAACGTCTCCTCGATCTCAAGCTGCGCTTCGAGGACCTCGATGACGTCGGGAATCTTGGCGTCGATTCGCGCTCTCACGGCGCTAGGCACGACCTCGGCCGGCGGTTCATAGCAGACGACGGTGGTGCCGTCGGGTCGATGGAGCTGGTGGGGGCTCCGGGCCGCGGGTCGAAAGAGCGAGATGCATGAAGCGGAGATGGCGATGAAGAGCAGCGCCGTGAGCGTCACGGAGATTGTCATGAGCGAGCGGGTCGGAAAAGGTACGCTGAGCAAAGAAGCCTCCTGAAGAGTGCGAGAGAGTGTCGAAAGAGTGACGCGAGCGTGCGCGATGCACGCTTCCACCTCTTAGTTGCCGCAAACGGCGGATGTGCGAAACGGAATCTGGGAAGTTTTTTTCGACGTGACGATTGGTAGCCGAGTGGGTCAGAGCGAAACCCAGTTGATCAAACGAGATGGGTTGAACGACGAACGAGCGCCCTCTCCCCCGGCGCTGCGCGCCGCTGGCGGCTCGGGCCGTCCTCGGTCTTCGCTCCGCGGCGAGCCGCGAACGCCGCGAGGCGTCGTTCGCTCAGACGCCGCTGCGCTACGCCCGCGGATGCGGCCTCGCCACCAGCAGCGCGCAGCGCCGGGGGAGAGGGCGCGTGGTGCTCCGGCTCACCACGCGCAGCTCTCAGTTCATGTGGCCGTCGCCAAGGGCGTGGTCAGTCGCCTTGCTCCAGTTTGATGCGGCTGGCAAGCTGCCCCACGGGGATCTCGCGCCAGTCGTGCTCGGCGCGCTCGAGGGTCTCCTGCAGCCAGGCCGCGTCCAGATCGCTGATCCGCTCGGCGCACTGGCTCTCGCCATGGGCGCCGCGGCGGCGTGAGTAGTGGCGTAAGGATTCATCGAAGCGCACCTGCTGGTGGGTGCCGAGCTCAAGGAGGATGTTATAGAGGCGCCGTCGGGCTGGGTCGAGCCGACGTGGCTGTCGTTTCGTGACAGCGCCGGCCGGTTGGTGTGCTGCCGCGCGGGATTCACGCTCGCCGCGGCGACCGAAGTCGACGGCGGCAACCCCGTCCTTCGTGACGCCGGCGGCGCGCACTTCGTCCCAGGTGATGCCGCCAAGCCCGAGGATGCATTTGACGGCGCGGATTTGGGCGTTCGTGACGGCCTTCTTGCGCACCGCGCTCAGATCGATCTCCGAGAGCGGCAATCTCTTGCCGCGGCGGCGTGAGAAGAAGCTCTCGCTCGAGCTGGCCACGCCTTCAACTTCAACTCGGCGGCCAAGGAAGCGGGCGGTTGTGCGGGCGACGTAGCGGATGACGTCGCTTACGCCAGCGTCGTCGCGTGCAGCCTGAACGCGTGTGCCGGTGAGGCTGACGCCGAAAAGCGCGGCAATCTTCATGCAGCCGGCTGTGCCAAGATAGGGCTGGCCCCCAACGCTTGTCCAGTCGCTTCGCGCCGTCGCGCTGAGGGCAAGGCGGCGGAGCCGAACGACGTTGGGAAGGGCGGCTTCGAAAGCGGCAAGGTCGGCGTCGGTGATGGAAGCCGGTCTGTAGGCGCCGGTGGCGTTGGCACCGAGGCGATCTTCATTGCCGCCGACGGTCGCCGCCGTGCGAGCTGTCGCTTCTGCATCCGGTAGGGGTGAAGCGCCTGAAGCGCCTCCCACATCGAATCGTTCCGATGCAAAAGTTGCGGGACGGGTAGAAGCGACGGTAGAGTTTGGCATAGCTGCCTCCTGAAAAGGTGGTGGTGATTGGAGCTCTGCTTGTCCGCCAAGACGTTTGGCGGAGCTCCGCTTTCTTGTTCTCCCGGACCGTCCAAGGAGAACGCCGTTGTGGTCGCAGTTGAGCACGCGCAGCACTGCGTGATGCTGGCTTCGTCGAGAAGGGCAAACGAACCACATCTGCGCTCTTCCGAAGAAGCATCCCACTGTGCCGCCGACGCTCACACGTCAGTGTGCGAAGAAGAGAAAGCACGGATCAATCACCGCGAGCATCTCTTCAGCGCACGATCAACTGCACTACTATAACTTTAAGTTCTAACGAACATATTTCAACAAAATATTTTGTACATCAGAAACTTTACTATAGAATCTAATAATGACAAAGAAAAAGAAGAAAAGAGGACGACCCAAGATCGCGAGATCAAAGTACAAAGGCAAGATCGTCAACCTTCGCGTCACCGATGCGGAGCACCGATTGATCACGCGCGTCGCCGAGCGCGAGGGACTCACCGTGGCGGAGTGGATGCGGCGGTTGATCCTGGCGGCGGCGACGAGGGAATAGTTCGTAGGGCGCGTGGGGTCGACGATCAGTAGCGTGCTCTTGCGCTGCTTCGTTGAGTGAACCCAGTGCGTGGACTCATGCAGCCGCTCGCGCTATCAAAGGAAGAGCCCCGCAACAACCTGTTGCGGGGCCGTTTATCGGTGGTGGACATGCCCAGACTCGAACTGGGAACTTCCACCTTGTAAGACTCTCAGAGGGCTTGCTTGGAAGTCGCAACTCGTTGCGTAGCAATGTACCTCGATGCACCCCTGGTTGCAACAATCGTGCTCGATTCACGGTGATTTTGTATCGTTTCGTATACCGGTATACGATCGTCGTGTGCGCTGGCAACACAACATCAGGCCACGTGGACGGTCGGAGGCTTACGAAAAGTCAGATGCTGCGCGGTAGAACCGTGATCAACTCACCGACATTCTTCTACGCTGAGTTCGGCGGCGGAAGTCGGACGGGTACACGTACGGAGAATCCGGACGGCGGTTCGACCGAAGCCGAGGGACTCGGAATCCCCAATCGTTCTGTGAATTGTCGTACTGCTTTGAGAGTCAAGCCGTTTCGCCACTGGACTCCGTCCGGCGACAGCAGGGTATCCAGCACGCGATAGTTCTTTTTCTTCACCGCGTTCTCGATTGCCTCGAATTGAATCATCAGATGGTGCAATGCACTCAGTTCCACCGTTAACTGAATCTCCGGTTTCAGTCCTGGTTGGCCGTCTGCAAGACTCCACTCGCACGCTTTCGCAAACCAATACGGAAAGTCTTCGATTGCGTCGCCTTTCCACGCCGGCATCTCAACAAAATCGTGCGCTCGGCTTACGAGGTCCGCCCAGGGGTTCTCGCTCGCCTTGGACATTCCCACCAGTGCTGAGCCGACGACGATCAACTTTGCTTTGCCGAAAAACTTTGGGGAATCGATCAGTTCGAGAAGAGCCTGCCCAGCTTCTTGATTCTCTCGGAATTCATCGATGAGTAACACGCCGTATTCGGCCGTCTCGCTCAACATCTGGGAGAGAGATTCGCGAGGATCGGGATCACCGAACACGTCGGACCATTTCTTGGTGCACTTGTCAACCACAGCGATTTTCGCCTGTTCCAGCGTCAATTCTCGGCTCGCAAGGATCTCTACTCCGAGAGCCTGCGCGAAGTCAGTCTTGCACGCGCCGGTTTCCCCAGACACCACTAACAACGTCTTCTCCCCTTCTCCATAAGACTGGGTAAGCGTCTTCAGTCGTCTATACATCTCACCGAGATGAAAGCATGCAAACAGGTTCCCTAGTTGGTTTCGCTCGAGGTCGATCACCGACTCGCTTCGAACATGCTCCAACACAGCGAGAACTCGGTTTGACCGTGACTCCTCGATCTCGAATTTGCTAATCACTCGGGAGTCTTTGCGCGGAAACACGTTGTTCTCGAGTTGGGAAAGAGCCGTCTCGAAATTGACAATCTCGACCCCTCCAAACTCAACCTGACAACTCGCCAGCGTCTGAGCGAGAAGTACGGCGTCTTGGAATCGCTGTGAGGTCCAATGGCCGAGAACAAGACCAGCGTCGAAGAAGTCGCCAGCGTGCGGGGTAACGCTCTGGGACTCTGAAGTGAATGCCTCGATGTCCGACACACAAATCATACCGCGGTTAGTTTTCACTCCGAGCTGCACCCCCTTCCAACCGCGCGTCAAAGATACCATACCGATCTGTGGGAAACGCTCGATCAGCTTGATAAACTCCTCTTCATCGAGTCCGTATCCAGCGACATCGTCTATGTCGGACCGCTGAATCCATCTCGGATTCAAAAAACCCGCGATTTCGTAGCCCGAGGCGGCAAGAACGTCGATGGGCAACGACGCATAGGGTGTGAGTGACTTTCGCACGTCCAAAATAGTGACAGGGCGATCGTATCCCAGATGGTCGTACTGCTCGCGAATCAGTTGAAGCGCCTCGGACGAATCGGCTGATCCACTATCCGCGATCCACGACAGTGTTCCTCGATGAATGTCGTTGATCACTACGTAGTCACTGCTCTGCAGGGCAGCGCACACACGCGGCTTCCAGTCGGCGGAGGACCCATTGCCCTGAAAACGAACTCCGACCGCCTCATCTTCATAGTTCATCCGCAAGATCACTTCGAGACCTCCGCCGTCCCTCGTCTCACCCGGGACCGCTCTCAAAATGAAATGGTGCACGCAGGTCGGACAGTCGAGCCGAATATCGACCAATTTGACGCCGAGGTCGATGTACTCACGCCTAATACTCTCTCCGTGGTCATCGTGTCCTGTCCATGTAAGGACGACGACCTCCGCACCGAACTCCCGAAGAACTTTCGCTACGGCGAAAACGGTACCCGGCCGACCGTACTGCTTGGTCTTCTCGGAAATCCGCAATTGCGGATACTCCAGACCACTCTTGCTGTGTGACTGATAGGTTTGCGCGGGGCGGCCAATCCAAAACTGATCCCAAGGGGTATCCCCGACGACGAAAACTCGTGGTGTCTTTTTCCTCCGCTGGACTGCGAAGACGAACTCCTGCCCAACTCTCTTAGCGTACGGAGCCACGAGAAAGGGGGTCTCCTTTCGGTTCAGAACTCCCGAGAAGCGAGCCTTTTCACACAGATCTCCCCACCGGACACCTTTCAGCGACTTGAGCACAACGTCGGCCTCTTCGACGTCATTCTCAGATACGTAAACTGGGACGGCTACGACAAACATACCTGCCTCGACAGCCGCACGTACTCCAGTAGCGGAATCTTCGAACGCGACACATAGCTGCGGAGAAGCGTTCAGTCTTTGCGCGGCCTCGAGATAGATCTTTGGATCCGGCTTCCCGCTCGATACTTGGTCTGCTGATACGATGGCGTCAAAGAACGTGCGAAGCTCGTGCGTCTTCAACACGGTCTCTATGTTTTCGAGAGACGTGGACGAAGCAATCGCGAGTGCGACATCCTGGCCTATAATCTCCATCAGCAGTTCCCGCACCCCAGGCAGCAATTCCGCTTCGCGCATCAGGTCCGGGTAAATTTTGCGCCGTTCCTGGACTAACTCGTCAACGTCCACGTCCAACTGGTAATCTCTCACCAATTGACGCCAGTTTTCCTTTTCGCTTATACCAATCTCGTGAATCAGTCCTCTTTTCCCAGAGGGCAGCTCGGTAATATAACCGCGCAACACTGTTTCGAATGCTCGCGAGTGAATGCGTTCACTGTCTACGATTACACCGTCGAGGTCGAACACTGCTGCCTGCATAGCCACCTCGTCAAGACCCAACTTGAACTGGTATCGAGTCCTCGTAGTCATGGATCGGCAGATCCAGCCTATCATGTTTCTCTACTGGGTTCGTCGCAAGCCGGGCCAGAACCCAGGCGCGACCCGGCGCGGTGCGGTCAGTCCACTCTCCGATCTCCCTGTACCCCGCGGTACCGAAACCGTTCACCTGAGATCCGATGCTGTGAGGTGCCAACCTGGAAACTGCCAGCGTCGAAACAGCCCGCATATTATACACAAGCGGCGATGGTGGGGAGTCGAATTGTCGGAATGAGGGGACGATGCTCGATGAGCAGTGGTTTACCAGAAACCCTGGCGGTACAGGCGGGGTTCGAACAAGGCGGTTCACTACAACGAGTGGGCCAATCTGACGAGGGAGGATTTTGAGCCGGTCGTGACGGCCTTTCGGCAGCTTCTGAGTTTGTTTCGATGCGAGAAGCCTCAGTGCGACTCGTGACTTGCTTTGACTCCGAAGAAAGATCCAGTCGACCTGCGATGCCTATGCGGACAGTTCCGACTGAATCTCAAGCGGAAGTGAGTGAAGCTGGGGAGGGTCTTGACAGCTTACAGATCAAGTCGCCGTTCCTCACACCGCAAGACTCTCGACGGCCTCCACCTTCAGCTCGTTCGAAATGTGGAGGTAGACCTCGGTCATGCTGACCGAAGCGTGTCGCATCAGGCGCCGGATCGTCGCGAGGTTGACGTCCTTGGCGACGAGCATGGAGGCGAACGTGTGCCTCAGGGCGTGCGGGTAGAGTTCCTTGTCGAGAAGCTCGTAAGTCCACTTGCGGGCGACGTTGTAGAGTTGCGACTCGGACAGCGGATTCCTCTTTCGGCCTGACGAACAGAGGGGCGGTGGGATCGAGTGACCCCCGCGTTCCTCCTTCCAGCGAAACAGCTGATCGAGGTGCGCCCGGACTGCAGTGCTGATCGGGAATTTCTTTCGACTCCGCCCTTGCCGAAAATCCGAAGCGACGGTCCCTGAACATCGACGACCTTGAGTTCGACGAGCTCTTCACGACGAAGGCAGAGGAAGCACAGGACAGCAAGGATTGTCCGATCACGGACGTTGTCGACGCCAGCGAGGAGCACTCGAACTTCGTCCTCGGTGATGTAGTCACGCTCGATACGGACCCGCTTGATCCGAAGATCCTCAGCGGTTGTCCTGGAGGCCCAGCGACTTGAAGAACGACTTCAGGGCAGTCTTGATCGAGTTGATCGTCCTCTGGTTCTTCGGAGTGCCATCAGCCTTCAGCCGAACCGCGTACAGGAAGTCGGGGAGATCGGCACTCGTGATCTCCTCACCGTGGCTCCTGTTGAGATGCTGCGTCAGCAGAGGAAGGCGCCGCTTGTACGTGGCGATCGTGTTCTTGCTGGCACCCTGGCTAATCGAACTAACGAACTGAAGACATGAGATCGAGATTCGCGCGGGGAGCCCAGAGCCCCTCTATCCCCATCGTGATCACCAGTCACGCAGAAAGCGGAGCCCAGCTCGGGAGGTTCAGGATACGTGTGCGCTTGTGAACCACTGGGGTTCAGAGGATAGAACGTTCACCGCCCGGCCCGCACCCCCACCACATCAATGAGAATGTCAGGGCAAACAGGTAGGCAAGAAACCAAGAAGAGAAGGAGAAAATGCGCCGCTTGTTTTGCGCTTCGGCAACGGGGTACACTGATACGTCCTCGACTGTCGCGACCGAAAGGAGCACACCATGGTCAAGGGTACCAATGCGGGATCTCGTGTGACAAAAGCCGCGAGTGCCTCGAAGAAACGCGCACGCGAGACCGAAGGAGCCAACGGCCAAAGGAAGCGGTCGCGTGCGACCAAAGCCGGTACGAGCAAGAAGAAGCGGACGACTGAGGTAACGAACAGAAGGAGAAGGCGCGGCGCGGCTCCGCGCACAGAGCAAGAGGAACCCTCGCCAAGCTCGACCGATCAAGAGCAACGACCGCAGACGGCGAGATCAGAAGCCCAAGACGTTTCGACGAACACGAAGCCACTTGAGGCATTTGTCATCATGCCGTCGGGTGCGAACGACGAGTATGACGAGGGCGTACGGGAGGCGGACTTCGTTTACACACACATAATCTGCAGCGGGATGGAGCAAGTTCAGGAACGCCTCGGTCGATCGATCGTGGTCACGCGCGAGGTTGACAATCGAACGACCGGCTCGATCACAGCAGACATTGTTCGGCGAACTGCGAGCGCGGATATTGCAATAACCGACATCACGGGAATGAACCCCAACGTTTTTTTTGAGTTGGGAATGAGATACGGGATCAGGAGGTCGACGACAGTTCTTTTGCGAAAGGCGAACCTTTCGCATCCCATTCGATATCACAGCCTATCGGGCGATTTCATATGACAAGTTGGCATTCGACGTGGCTGCCAAAGAGCTTGCGGATGTAATATACAACGAGTTCACGGGGCGAACGCAGCCTCGCGACAGTCTTGTCTATGACGTCTTTCCGGATATGGAAGTCCGAATTCCGGGCGTTTACGAGTCCACGCACGAAGAACTTGCTGGACCTATTGGCGTTATGCCGTGGAGGGAGTTCTGGGCGCGACTTCAGTCGGTGGTCAAGCGGCTCAAAGACTACGTAATAGACGCGAACTACGTTCCAGACGTCGTCCTTGGGATAAGCAACGGGGGGCTTGTCGTCGCCGATCTCTTGGGACGCGAACTCTTTCAAAAGACCCCGATTCTCTCCTTGTGGGCGAACCGGAGCAAGCCTCTGGAGATGTTTCAAAGCCCGGTTAACAACGCGCTTCTCTCGGCCATCGAAGCTTCGAACCCTCGGTCTTTGGAGGTGTTGCTCGTCGACGACATAGTCGCGTCTGGACAGACTATTTCCAAGGCACAGGAGTACTTGGAACAACAGCTCGGACGGAAGGCTACGATTCGGTTCTTGGCTCTATTCAGCCGCAATCAGCAATACCGCGAGATCATTAGGGGATTCTTGCTCTACGAGGACGACCGCATCAAGATCCCGGAGTCTGATATCTCCACTCTCATGAGCACTGAGAGGCGAACCCTCCCCTATGCCAAGGACATTCGGTCCTCGTAGACGTGCGAGCCTATCCCTTCTCACACGCGACGCACAGTATTCTGCTCCTGGATCGTCGCCATTGGCGCCACGACAAGAAAGACTCGCTGCCCGGCGGCCATACGCGTGCTGTCCAAAAACTAGAACGACGTGCAAAGCCAACGAATTGACCACACTCGGCAATCGCAAATTTCGAACGAAAGTCGACCAGGTTCTCTGAATCTGCAACGTCGTCGAACGCTGTCCGTAGTGCAACTGCCCAGGTCGCAGCATCGGACTCGACATTTGCGGGCCGGCCCCACCCCTACGCAGTGCGTCGATGGTAGTAACGAAGCAAGCCACCGAGTCGTTTGTTACAACGGACTCGACCAATTGGATCGGTGGCGACGTCACCGGGCTCGATGAGTTGATTGCCGAGTCCCTGGTGACTCCGCTCCGCGTGATAGTGATCGACGAAGGATCGAACTGCACGCCGCAGCGCGCCCTCGGTGAAGAAGATCATGCGGTCGAGGCACTCGCTCTTGATCGAGAGGACGAACCGCTCAGCGAAGGCGTTCAGGTTCGGACGTCCCGCGGGCAGGCGAACAGTGTTGGTGCCGGAGTCCTCGAGAAGCCGCCGGAAGTCGTCGGTGTACTTGCTGTCGCGGTCGAGGATAAGGTAGCGCTTCTCGAGCAGGAAGCCGTCGAAGCCATCGGTAAGACTACGTCCGACCTTCTTCATGAATTGTGCGTCCGGTGCCGGCGTGATGCCTCCGACGTGAACGCGGCGCGTCGAGAGTTCGATGACGAAAAGAATGTAGTAAGTGACCAACCCAGTGGGCCGAGCGACCTCCACAGTGAAGAAGTCCGCGGCGGCGAGCGTCTCCCAATGAGCGTTCGAGAAACGTTCGCCACGGCGTGCGTTTGCGGCGTTCGAAAGCAGGCTCTATCCCGTTGTCCTTGAGGATCTTGGCGATTGTGCCACGCGAGACCTGATGGCCGAGATGACTCAGCGCACCACGTATCCGCGTGTAGCCCCAGGTCGTGTTCTCGCGCGCCATACGAACAACGAGCCGCGGGATCGCTACGTCCACCCGAGGTCTCCCGACCTTCCGGCGTCGTTTGCTGTAGTCCCACTTCCTGGCGATAAGCCTGCGATGCCAACCCAGGATGGTGTCGGGCGTAACTATGCTTGCGACTTCATCGAGGACCCGCCTGCCGATGGCCTTGCCTCTCCGCGCGAGTCGTCGACGCTCGTCATCGGTCAATCGAACGGGCTGGCTGTCGCCCTTCGTCGAGACCGGGATACGTCAGTCGCCGAGGTGTGCCGGACACTCGGCGTGTCGCGATCGACCCTCTATCGTCACCTCGCCGAAAGCGAAGCGAGCTGAGCCCAACTCCCTTCGTCTAATTCCCGACCTCGGGTTCGTTCGGAGGGCTTAGTGAAACGTGCGTGGCGTTTCGGTACCCGGGAATCGAGTCCGTAGGGGGTCTCCTGCAGAACCCCAGCGCTACCAAGACAAGTGCGACCAGTGATGCTGCGAAGATCGCGTCGACTGAATCAAGAGACACGGAATCGAATCCGACAGCGGCCGGTAGATAGAAACCTGTCGTCGCACCAAGGAAAAAGCCCGCCGTCGCACCAAGCGTCATTAATACCCACAACGACCAATCTCTCATCCCGCCCCCATGTGACTTCGTGCTTGGCCTGTTCGATACTTCCAATCCAGCTTTCTGGTCAATACGGGAAACCACCACCTCTTCCGACTCTTGTCCAGGTCCCAACCAACCAGCGTCACCTTCAGAGACCCCTCTTCTCGATTAGTGACAAGCGAAACCTCAAAAGACTCGAACGGTCTTAGACTTGGGAGAATCACTTCGAATTTCTGGTCACACTGAAACTTGGTTTCAGTGCCGAGGACGCGAATGCGCGAGACCAACTCTGCGCGGACAAACCGCCCTGTCTCTGCGCCAACCGAAACCAACATCTGAACCGGAACGTCCAAGGGAACGTCCTCTTCGTTTCGAATCGTGACCCAGAACCGTTCGCCTTCCCGAACAGCGTGAATCGTGAGGCTATGCCGGCATACTCGTTCGACGAACCACAAGAACACAACGCCGAGAATCGGCCATAGCACTATTCCGGTCATCTCTGTACGACCTTCTTTCCGAGGTCTTTTTCGCGGTCAGGGCTAACCCGACTAACGACTCCGAAGACCCGAGGTGCAGAGCCACGACCGCGAGAGACTGGCGACGCCCAAACATGAACCCAATAGCCCTTCCGCGTTCCGTGTATCAGCTTAGCGTAATACGACGTCCAACTACCTCGCTGACGCTCCTGCGAGACCTGCGCGTAGGGAGACGCTTGGGCTTGGAGGTTCCCGTCCGCATCTTCTTTCACAACGAGACCGTCTATCAGAGCTCCGAATTCTTGGGTTCCAGCGGCCGACTCCAGCTGGCCCAGTTTGGGAAGCGGCACGCCGAGGTCTCGTTCGGCACGGTCGTCAGCTTCCTGGATTATGTCGTCTCCATCTGCGATCACGACGCCCGCTTGAAGAGTTCTCAAAACGGCAAGGCGCTCTGTGTATCGGTGAGCTGTTTTGGAAAGCGTGCCACCGATGACCACGAACACGCCCGCAAGAACGAAACTTGTCAGAGCGACCACGGCGGGCCAGAAAGCCTCCGTCGGCGGTCCTGGAGTTCGAGGGGTAATCAACAGAGCGTTGAAGGCGTAGTTGCCTTCTACGTCTTCGGCTGAGCCTATGGGCACGGTAAAGGATTGCTTCCCTTCGTACGGTATTTGCGTGACCAAACGCTGCAGCTCGTACCGTTCGGCGTAAACGTGTGGCTGCTGCGGGGCGTTCTTCTGTCCCTTGCCACGGGCGGCTCGTTGTTTTTGAGCGGCATGTGAGGCCAGAGTAGTCCGGTTCTCAACCGCGATGGACGTGAGCGCGGCTGCGATGCCCGGAACAGCACTTTCGGCCTTCCGCCATCCTCCCTCTTGTGCCTTCCCGTCCAAGGGAGGGAAGCCCGGGGTATCCGGAGACATGGAACGAGGCGGTCGCCACGCTTGCAGCGCTGGCCAATCGGGAGGAATAAACGGGTAGTCTTTCAGGTTCACGCGTAGATAGATGAATGACAACAGGCGACTCTCCGTGAGCCGTCTTGTGATGTCCGCTTGAGGGATTGTCCAATCCGTACACAGGATACCCAACAGCCTGCCATCCGTCGGATTGACGATTGAGGTGCAATGCGTTTGTACCATCCCGAATCCCGAGTAATCTAGATAGCTCGGTGTCGTGTAGTAACCGCGTACTCGAGTCAAGTCATCGGTCAGAAACTGTTGAAAGTAGTGAGCAGCTGCCCACAGACGTGGCGCTGGGTAGAGATTCTCGGGTAGTTTGTCTTTCTCGCTCCAAATTGACAGGACGCTGTCAACGGAAATGAAATACGCCTGCACAAATCGAGTCGAGTCGGCGTTCTCTGTTTCGTGACGGCTAACCGCAGGCGAGATGACGTCATCCAACAAGAAGGAGACTCGTATCGCCTCTTTGACGCGGTCGGAGTAACACTCCTCCTGCTCGTCCTCCGGACACAAATCCAGGAGTGAAGGCACCAGGACGTGGAAATTCAGAGCTGCGTCTGCTATCGCGGGGGGCGTCACACTACCCATCCCGCCGTATCCTCGGGCATAACCAATGCTCGCGGTTCCCAAAGGTCGTTCTTTCACGACGGGCGTGGCTCCGTCTCTTACCGCAGTTATCTCTTCCGAAAGCGCGACGTCATTCAGCTTCCCCCCGAGTGGGAGCAAGTTGTCAGCCGCATGTTTGATCGCCGTAGCTGCTTCAGCGTTTCCCAGCACTTCGGCTACCAACATCCGGAACGTCTTGTGGACTACTGCAATTGAACGAAGAACTTCTGATTCGTGGTCAACTCTCGGAACCGTTGTAGAACTCGAATTGAAAGGAGCGAGAACCGCGGCCAGGATTCCTGAGTACGGCTCATCGACGCGTGGTTCATGGGTTGCACGCATCGTACGGGAGAAGTCTAAGTCAACACTGTCGTGATATCTCGAGAAGTGGTTCCAAGTCAGGCGGGCCGAAACGGCGCAAACAGTTAGAAGAAGAATCGCAGCAAGCGCGAACCCAACCCCTTCGTTCATCGCCCGGCGAAGCCGCGTTCCGACGCGCGACCGCACGATAGCCCTCTGTTCTGGGGTCAAGGCACTCCAAGGGTCTTTGGAAGGCGGTTGCTCCATTGCGGTCTTCTCTTCGAAAGGCCTGAAAGAACTGTCGTGTACCAGTGTCTGCGCAGCAGATTGTACCAGGGTTCGCGATTTCTTTCGCACACTGTCGACGCCGGTTGACAAGCGCGCCTCTTCGCATGGTCAAGCGACAGAGTCTTCGACTTCTCCGCCTTCAGAACCCAACTCCTTGCCTGGCTTCTTCCTCTGACTTTCCCCGAGAGGTAGGACGCGTGCGCGTCCTGGCCGGCGTCAACTATTTCTTTCTCTGACGACAACTAGAAATTACGTCACGACCGGTAGGTCGTGACCTTCTCCCCCCCGGGGGGAGAAGGTTGCCAATATCTTCCTCGATTCCTACCGTGCGAGGAACGAGGCTACGTTGACTCTGCTGGAACGCTGGAACGTCTAATGCAGGTCAGAGACCGGGTGATTTCGACATACCAAGTCGAAACGGAGTTCTTGAAGAACCGCCAAAAGGTTCTGCTGTCTGCTGGAACCTCGAGATGCGGTGGGGAATCCTCCGACACTCCCCGCGATACTGACCGGCACTGCGGCAGGTGGCACCCTTCGCAACGCAACGCAGGATGCGAAGAAGAAAACTACCGTCACCGTCTCCTCGCAGATGGCGCACCGAGTGACGTCGGCGGTTGCCGAGGATTCATAGCGTCGCCTCGCCCTACGTCATCCCCAGCCCCTTCATCCTGGAAGGGAACTTCCTCGATCGTACAGAGAACGTCCTGGCATTCGGTAACCCCGGCAGCGGCAAAACTCATCTGCTTTGCGCGATCGCCCAAGAATTGGTCCAGCAGGGACGACGGGTGCTATTCGCGAGCTGCTCATTGCTGGTGCAGCAACTCCTGATCGCGAAGCAGGACTTAGAAGGATACAACTCCGTGTGTTTTCCGAAGACGGTGCGGCGCAGACGGTACAATCATCCGAACTGGCTGGAACCTTCGAGTTTTCAACGGGCACTGCGTCTCTCGTGCTCCCTCCCGGCCTCTCCCGCTTTTCCGTGATGGCGACGTGGGATGTGTGGTCGACGTCAACTATTTCTTTCTCTGGCGACAATGAAGAAGATCTTTCGGAAATGCTCGCTCGAAGACTCGCTCGACTTCCGAAAGATCTTCTTCATTGTCGTCGGGCGATAGGAGTAATTGTCGCTGACCAGGGATGTGGACGGAGGAAACTGATTCAACCGTCTATAGGCTGGGCTACGGCAGGCTCTTCCGTGTCGCCTTTCGTAACAAGGTCGAACAGGATGCGGACTCTGTTGTCCTCGATGTTTTTCCATTCGTCGGGAAGATCCAGCACCTTGTCGAATCCGAAGCTCAAGAGCACGAGCTTCGAGCATTCCAAGGCGAGATCGGCGGAGGATAGCCAGCCGAACGAACAGATGCCGACGATGGTCTCCGCAGGTGTGTTTCGAATGGCTGTGAAGCCCGAACCGTGCACGTTCCAGCAGAGCTCCCGAAACTCTGTCTCGTAATACTCTTCGAGACTTGACGACTGCGAGAAGCGGAAATGAACGGTGTGGAGGTTGTCAGCAGCCCGGATGTCTTCGAGCAGGTTCGCACGACCCGTCCAGCGCTGAGGATGAGTCGTTGGCTTCCGCCGATTCGGCCATAGTTTCGCCCGAGTCGCCTTCACTCGTGCCGTGTCGTTCGTGACGAAATCCGTCCTGACTCGCAGGGCGTCCGGGATGTACCGTCTGGTTTTCTTGTAGTACTCAACGGTTGCCGTGCAGTGCTTGAGCTTGGCCGACTCTTCCCATGCCGGAAGAAGCTTGTCTGAGCGGCCGTCGTTGTCGTATCGAACGAGAATCGTGTCAACGAGGATTTCCAGCAAGGCCCTGTTGCACGCGACAACGGATTGGAAATGTTGTGTGCTGTTGAGAGCACGGACGCTCTGCATTAAGCCGAGGGCACGGAGAAAGTAGCCGAAGAGATGGGTCTCGCGTTGGCTGCGGTCGCCCAGAATCGATTCGAGCCTCGTCTTGACCTTTTCTTCCATGTACTCCGCAACACCGGCCGCTCCGTGATATGCCCCCTCGGCATGCTTCTGCTTTTCCTCAGGCGTCATGGTGCGGATTCCCCAACGACGGCTGGTTCATGAACACCTATGTAGAGGCCCGCCGGAACATCTTTCGGAACGATTCCCATGCGATGAAGGGTGTTCTCAAAGACCTGTTCGATTCCCTGAACGCCAACGTCCCAGCTCGGTTCCTGGAAGCCACTGACAAGGGCATCCCAGTCAGGTTCGACGAAAGCGTTAAATCCCTTCGCGCGCTTTAGGTTCTCTTTGAGATCGTCTGTCTTCTCCTCGTCGTTGGTTGCAAGGTAGTGGGCGAAAACGACGAATAACTCCTGCAACATCGAAAAGACTTCATCGTGAATGGCGTTGAGACCTTCTTGGGTGGCCGGGTAGTTCCGGACTCGTCGGTCAACCCAGTCAACGATGTCATCGCTCATAGCGACGGCAACGTGAGAATAGCGATCGCCGAGCATCATGGGCGCTGTGATCAGGCGGCCGTCACCGTCACTGAAGATCCCGAATGACTCGATGAGTTGACCTGTCAGGTGGTCTACTCGGTACTCCTCGTATGCCTGTTCCGCGATGAAGTTGCGATAGAAATCGAAAGTCTGGGCCTTGGGCTTCTCCTCCAGTTTTTGGATTCCCATCAACACATGACAAACCTCGTGCAGGAGAGTATGGACCCGAAAGAAGAGAGCTTCGCCTTCGAGGTTGTCCCACAGCCGGGAATTGACGATGACGGTCGCCTTCGTGTCGTCTCGGTTTCGTCGAAACTTGGTGATCGCCATCGCCACAACGTGTCTTCGCACATCGGCGTATGGCTGCAAGCCCTCCTCGTACTCCTGCGAAACCTCGTTAACAACTTGCGAGTATTCAGGCGACACGAGGAAGCGAAGGGAGCAGCGACCCAACGTCGGTTGGTCGCTGAGGCTCTCGACCGCCTTCTTCAGAATCGAGTAAACCAGTTGAATCTCGTTCTCAGCGGTCTTACGGGATTTGGTGGTCAGGCCGTCCAGTCGAGACTCGACCAGTATGACCTCTGCTCGTTCTGTCAACGGAGCACTCCCCTTCGAGGGCAGCAAGCAGGCAGGGGCTCTTCACTTTAACGGCCCGATAATCTCACATTCTATATCCTCGGACGCGGAGCCGCAAAGGTGGCCGGCAGGCGTTCAGACTGGTCCGAACGGGGCTAATTGTCCGAGGCGATTTCCAACGTGGTTCAACCAAGAAGTTATCAGAGCGTCGTCAGCGTAGTCCTAAATTGATCAATTTGAACTACTTATGACACCGTTTCCCGCTGGATGCCCGCAGTTCATGGCGTAGTAAGTCAGGCATCGTTTTTCCACCCAAGGCCACCTCTCCACGCTACCACAAGAAACGCTGCACCGATTCCCGGCGGCCCTTCTCGGCGAGACTTCTCGCAGAGCGTGTGCCGCCCGAATCCCCTCCGCTCCCGCCTACCATCTCACACGCCACGCACAATACCCGCCGCTTCACCCCCTGCAGCGTCACCCGCACCGTGGTGCGGCCTGCATCGACTCGCCGCAGAAGCCCTCTCTCCTCCAGCCGTCGCTGAAGCGTCCGCATCCCAACGCCGACCGTTCCACCGACGGTTGCCGCGAGCTTTTGCACCATGGAGTACGCCGCCTCTGGCTGGAGCAGCAGGTCGCCCTCCGATCCCAGCCAACCGATGCGATCGCCCTGCGGTTGCCAGAGCGGTGCGCGCTGGTCGTCGCCGGACGCGCTTCGCCAGCCCCAGGCGAGCGGGTCGTCCGGTGGGGTGCCGTCGACCGAGGCGACGTGCGCTTGGCCCGCCGCGATCGCCGCGCCGAGGAGTGCGAAGAAGCGCTCGGTCGCATCTTCTGCACGCTCGTGCTCGGTCTGCTCGCGGCCGAGCTCCAGGAAGACGTTCTTCGCCTCGTCCCCGAGCTTCGTTGCGGCACTGCCGTCGATGGCATCGGCACCCACCGCGAACCAAAGAAAGATGTTCCAACCGGCGAGGAGGCTCGCAAAGTTGCCGAGCGATCGCTTGTGCGCACGCGGGCTCTCCGCCAGTTCGGCGCGCAGCCGCACGACCTCTCGCTCGAGCACGTCTCGCATCTCGTCTCGCTGCGGCGCGAGCCAGGAAATGAACGCAGCCATCGAACCAGCAAGCTCTCCGCTGCGCGCGGCGCCTTGGGCTTCTGTGAGCGCCCTCCAGTCAACGTCGCCTCGCCCGATCTCGACGATGACCATGCGCGCACGGAGACTCTCGCCGCGCGGTATGTCCTCACCGGTCGAGACGATCAGTCCGCGCGGCGGCCGCGCCCGAATGACTTCACCATCGGCGCGCAGTCGCTGCCTGCCCGAGCGATTCCCCTGCGCTCTGAAGAGCCGATCCGCACTGCCGTGCAGGCGCGTGATGTCCTGATGACTGCCGATCGGACAAAAGTCATCGACGACGAGGAGCGCGTCCTTGGCAGTGAACGCCACGCGTTCGAGCGAGTTCGCCGTACTCGACCAGCTCCCCGGCAGGCTCGACGCATCCATGGCGGCGCCGAAGTGCTGCTGCGCTACTGCCGCAAGCTCCGTCTTGCCGGCCCCGCTCTGCCCGGCGAGATGGAGACTGACGCGAACGTCGCCGAGAACGGCGCGGTAGGTGGCCGCAAGAAGAGGCAGCGTGACGCGGCGCGGTGCGACGTCGAGGAATGAGATGCTCGCGCGCACGAACGCGGTCAACTCCGCGCCGCACGGCGGCTCGGGGAGCGAGTAGTTTTCAAGTGCGCTTTCGAGCTCCACGCGAACGTCTGCGCACATGCCCGCTGCACCGATCGCGCCACCGGCGTGGAGATAGAGCTGCTCGCCGCCTACCGCCCGCCAACCGGTGTGCGCAAAGACCTTCGCCGCTTCCACCTCTTCACTCAAGGTCTGCACGGCGCAGCGCGTGTGATCGCGCTTGCCTTCGCCGGGATAGATGATCGCCTTGGCGCCGAGGTGCTCGCTCGCCCAGTCGAGGCTGCGAAAGCGAGCCACGGGCACGGTGAATCTGCGCTCTTCACTCCCGAGGCGCGCGCTCAGTTCGAACTCGCGCCGCGGCTGGGCACCATCATCGATCTCAATGTCGCGAACGATCGTGGCGACAAAGTTCGCCAGCGGCACCGGCGAGATTTCATCGCGAAGCACGCGATTCCACACAAGCCCATCCTCGGTGGCGCTGTAGGTCTCGGCGGTGAATGCGCCGCCCCTCAGCTCCGTCTCGGCGAAGGTGAGGAGCTCGCTCGTCGTACCGCCAGCTGCGAAGTAGTCATCGAGTCCAACCTTCTCGCCGGCGTCCCCTGGCGGCAGGTAGATCAGCCGGACGTTCGCCTGGCGCGACTCGAGAAATCCCTTCAGTCGCGCCAGCGCCGCATGCACTGCTTGCTTTTCCATGACGTCGCTGTCGAACGCGACGTACACCTTGCGTCCTTTGAGCGCGATCGACTCCCAATCCGCCAGTGCGCATTTGCCACCTTGCTCGTTGGTGCCGCGAAAGTTCCACACGCCCAGGAGTGCGATCGAGCAGAGCCCCTGCGAGACTGCCGAGTCGGCCTTGCGTGCTCCTTCGGTCACGAAGAGCGGCCGCGCTGGATCGCCGAGCCAGCGACGCACGGGCCGCGGCACATCGAGGACCATGCGGGCGCCGGCGATCGTCTCGTACTTGACGCTCTTACCGTTTCGGTCGACCCGCGGCGTGTCGGGGCGGATTTGGTAGGTGGCGACCTCGCCGTGAACGTCGTAGATGGGTACGAGAAGCGCTGGGGTGCGCGCTTGTCGCTCGCTGAAGCCGAGTCGTCTGAGCTCGGCGCGGACCTCGACGGAGCGGTAGCCACGCGCTGCGGCGACTTCGTCGGCGACGGCGGATTCGCGGATGCGTCTGGCGTGGTGCGCCAGTAGTTTTTCAGGGGAAGATTGAACCAAAGGGTCTCCTCCACAATCTGCTGAGGCGAGCTTTCTGCACGTCATGGGTTCACGAGCGTGCAGAGAAAAAGATTCTCCACCTCTTAGTTGCCGGAAGTAGCCCCTGAGGTGATGTGAATTCTGGAAAAATTTTCGAATGCGCTGGTGAAGTCGACTTTTGAGTCCGCTCAAGGCCGCCCGAGTCGCGTTGAGTTCTCCCGAGCGACTCGAGGTGAGTGGCGAGCACAGCGAGCCGCGGCGAGTGCGAGGGCGGACCGCGCAGCGTGCGGTGCGGACGAGGAATCGCAGGGCGGTTCAAAGAGGTTCACATTTTCTCGATTTTTCGCATCACCTAACGCCAGTTTGCGGCAACTGACATGTAGGAGGCGCTGGCCGTGCTTTTTAAAGCTTCGACGTTGAAGCCGGCGCGGCGATCGGGAGTGCGCGAGCAGCGAATCGCAGGCGATCAAGCGCGCGTAGAACCGAAGGGCGCTGAGACCCGCAACTGGAGGACGTATGGGAACGAACGACATGGAGAGGCGGACGCTGAAGTCGCTCGCCGGCGGCGCGGTAGCCGGAGAGAAGATCGAGCCGCTCCTGCGCTCAACAGAGGTGTGCGAGATTCTGCGCGTCTCGAAGACGACGCTTTGGCGGCGCATTCGGCGAGGCGAGCTTGCGGTGATCCGCTCCGAGCGCAGACTCCTCTTCGAGCCGGAGGAGGTGCGGCGATACATCGCGCTGAGGCGATGTCGGGCGCGCAGTTGATCGAGGCCGCGTCCCGTGATGTTCGACAACAGATGCAACCACGCAAGAAGTTTGCGTGAGGTGCAATCGGCAGCGCACGGCTCGGCAGAGTCTCCGAGAGAGAGTGTGTCACATCGCGACGGATTTCAGAGGTGTCTATGCGCGCGTAGCGGTCCCAGCGGTCCCAACGGGCCTGCGCCATCGTAAACTACTTTGCATACGAATTTTATGAGCGCGCGATGGGGGACCGCTACGCCAGACGCGCGCTGTAGCGGTCCCCGTAGCGGGGCCTGAGGTTAGCCCACGGGACCGCTACAGATCGCCAGGGGACCGCTGGGACCGCTACGGATGTTGAATGGCCGTCATCTCAAGGTGCGATGCGCAAAGAACTTAGATGAGCCGCGGGACCGCTGGGACCGCTGGGACCGCTACGCGCGCATAGACACCCCGGTTCGGGGTGACGATGTGACACACACATCTTCGTGTGGGGATTGTTTGATTGTTTGGCTGGTGGCGGTCTGAGCGTGAGCGACCGCTCGGCGGTGAGCGGTGGTGGCTGTTGGTGAGCAAGCAGCGACGATGCTCACTCTGGGCGGTCGACCGGCAGACCGACATGTCGTGCGACTTGGTCGCTCGACGAGCACAGATGTATGGTCCCAGGCACCGGTCTACTTGAGATTGTAGACAGGGCGGAACCCTATCTCAGCACCTACGTAGTCGTCCGGTGGGCCATATCTACGGAGAGCCGAATAGCAGTAAAACCAACCGTAGTTCCAGGTGCCGCCTCGGATGACCCGGAGGTCGTTGCTGCCGGCGGGACGAGAACTGCTGATGGGGTCCGTTGCCCCCTCCTGAAGTTTCTCGTACCGATTCGGGTCGTAAAAGTCCGCGCACCATTCGGCAACGTTGCCATGTGTGTTGTGGAGACCAAAGTCATTGGGCACTGCCTCGACCTCAACCGTCATATAATTGTCGTAGTTGACCTGCGCCTTGCTGGGTCGCGTGTTGCCGAAAGCAAAAAGTGTGTTCGTCCCCGCCCGGCAGGCGTATTCCCATTGCGCTTCAGTCGGAAGCGAGAGATCTATTTTCTCACAGAAATCCACGCACTCCTGCCAGGATACTTGCTCCACAGGGAGGGTTTCTCCTTTGAATCGCGCAGGATTGCTTCCCATTATGCGTTCCCACTCTGCCTGGCTAACCTCGTACTTCGCGATAAGGAATGAACTCACAGTCACCGCTCTTTGAGGAGTCTCATCCAGCGAGTTTTGCCGGGTCACGGCTATGTTGTTGGCGCTGGACATTTCCGCCATGGTGCTGAGATAGGCCTGGCGTTGTTCCGGTGACGTTCCCATGAGAAACGTTCCACCTGGCAGCCATACGAACACTACCCCTGTATCGCTGTGCTGGTACTCCGGGTACCCTTGCTCATTGTGCGGAAGTCTCTCGAAGCGGGTCACGAGCAGATACCACACCCGAATCTCCCGCCAGTAGCCCATGAGAACCGCCGTGAGGGCGAGGGCCAAGAGCCCTCCGACGATTACAGCGTTTCGCCCTTTGGCCTTCATGCGTGCATTCTACCCCCGGACAAGGACTTTGCCCGTTGCGTTGCCGTGTTTCCCCGAACCGCAAAGGGGGTTGTGATCGCATGGTGAGGAGTACGGCGGTGCCTCGTTCATCGAGGGAACGTCTCTACGTCGGAAAGACCAACCCCCACCACATGGTCGATCCAACCAAACATACGGCGCCGTCAAAAATGTCCCGCGGGCGGGGTTTGATGATTCCGTTCGAGGAAGCCGCAACGACCTTGAGCATGATCCAAACCAGACCAAAAGCACATGCAATACTCGACGGAGATGAAACGAAAACCCCGACCCAATCGACGTCGGAAAAGAATCGAGAGGCGAGAGAAACAGAGAAACGATCGCTATCACGATCAGAATCGCGGAGCGAACATTCGAAGGGCTTCGTTCTGCTTGGCCTGGTGCGCTGTCGGATTTGTCATCGCTTGATCGCATGGCGTTCGGTGTCTCTGCGCGGTGCGTACAGAGCTATCTGTGTCACGGAGAACTTAAGCGACGCGCTGATCGGCGGTGCATAGATGTATAGATGTCGACAGAAACCAGCGTGACGACGACTGTCCGCAGCTCAGCCACAAGTAGATTCGCCGGGACTAAAAGGTGGAAAACCTTGAATTCTTTAGGTCCGCACGAGGTCGGCAGCGGTGATCCAAGTGGTGAAAGTGGCACGTTCTGGCGAATGATGGATATGATATAGCGAGTCGCCTGATGGCCTGAAGAGTCCTACGGTTCTGTGTATGAGCGGGAAGCGAGACGACGTGTTGCGTCGTAGGTGTGCCGTTGGTGTGGGGGTCGTCGCTGGTGTTTTGTTGGTTTTCGCGTGCAAGGGCATGTTCTGGGAGTGGTGGTGTATTCGATGTCTTCAGGCTGAAAACGAAGAAAGCAGGCGGTGGGCCGCAGAGGTTCTGGGCGATCTGAAGTCTGTGAAGTCTGTTCCTGAATTGCTCAACGTCGTACGAAGAGAGCCAGATCCGCTCCGAGACTTCAGTGAGCTTCCAGGCGAAGTAGACGATCTGTGGCACTTTATCTTGATTCCTGAGGGGCATGGCGGAAGGTACATGGAAATACACTATGCAGCTCGAGCGCTCGAGAATATCGGAGACGCCTCTTTACGTGCTTTGGTGGAAGCGGTGGAGGACTCCAACTTTCAGATGCGCGCGCAGGCTCTGCACACGTTATACCGAATGGGAGCCTCGGAGAAGATAGTCGTAGATGCTTTTGTGAGGCAGCTGAGACGTAAACGTCAAGATCTATGCACGTTACTGTATACCTTGTTGGCACTTGAGAATCTGGGCGAGAAAGCTACGGATGCACTTCCGGCACTGCTTGAGTATCGAGATAATCATCCGGAATTGAGTTTCGGCGTGTCTCAGGTCATCGACTCGATCGTCAAGAGAGGCGTCGATGGCTCGCGCTGAGGTGTTCACCCCACGTTGCACGACCTTCCAGTCGATCGGCGATCGTCTCACGGTCTCGGTCCTCGAGCACGAATAGAAAACTTCTGACCGGACGTTGTAGGGACGGGCGCCATCTATGCGTTGCGTGGGCGCTTCACACAACCCTCTGCTGGCTCGGATCAGGCACGACCATTTGCCTCGCGGGTTGCCTGATGGTATTCCTGGCGGCATGGCTCCGTCTGTTCTCGAGGTGAGTCGCGATCTCGCCTCGAAATCGCCCGTCTGGCTTCGAGCGGGGCAGCGCAACAGGTTCTTCAGAGGGCGGCGTGAAGCGTCACGTCTCGCCAAGCGTGACGCAGCTCGCCGTCGTTCTGTGGAAGATATCTGGCTCTTGAGAGCGTCGTCATGAAAGCCTCGACAAGGAGTTCAGGATTGTCGACGACTCGCACATCCTCGAGTTGGCTTGGACTCGGACGAGGAAACCGGCTCAGAGTCGTCCACACACCCACGGGAATCTTCGTTCTGGGGACAGCGAAACTCCCCGAAGAATTCGGCCGAGCTTCGTATGAAGCTGAGAAGTCTCGACTTTTGTCCGAGTTGAAGGAGAAGTTGCGAGGGGCTCTCCGGGGTTGAGCACCCCATTATGCGACTGTTGCCCAGCACGTCATCCGGACACACGCTTTCGTTGATTTGCCGAGAGCACGGTGCGGTTGCCCGCGTCAGCATGATGGCCAGCGTGACTCGATTGTTCCCCGACAGCGACGAACACGTGCGCCACCGCGCTGCCGACCCGTAGCAGCTCGAGTTGTTCGCCTCCGCGCGGCAAGATCACCGCGGGCGACCACTACCGCACGAGAAATCCGCACCAAACGCAATCCTGCACACAGAGCCCACCAACGCCCCAAAGACCGTGTGTCACATCGCCGCGGATTTCAGCGGGTATATGCGCGCGTAGCGGTCCCAGCGGTCCCAGCGGGCCTACGTCATCACAAACTCCTTTGCATGCGAACCTTACGAGCTCGCCCGCGGGGACCGCTATGCCAAAACCGACTTCCGTAGCGTTCCCCTGAGCCCGCGTAGCGGTCCCGCGGCCACTCTCTGCCCACTTCGCACGCCATGAAACTGCTTCGATGACCGCGTGCGGAAAGTTTTTTCGCGTTTTTTCGATTTTCCACATCACCTAACTCCCTCGAGCGGCAACTAAGAGGTGGAGAACAGTTTTTCATCAGTTGGCCCTTTGAGAAGGAGTGAGAGAATGCAGTCCAAAGCGCGCACCGCCTGCCGGCAGAGCCGCTCGAGAGTGCGCCCCGAGGTGCGAGTGCTTCGCCGCGCTCGTGCGCGTCGACCCGTCGCGCCCAATGAACTTTTGACCTTGGCGCGAAGCGTCGCCGCCGAACGTGCGCTCAGCCACTCGCTGAGGCTCTGCACCGTCGACGACGTCATCGCGGCGATGGAAGAGCATGGCGTTGACGGCTCGGCGCTCGGGCCGCTGCTCGGCAACGTCTTTCGCGGCCGCGAGTGGAGCGCGATGCCGTGGCGAGTGAAACGCGCCGGGTGGCGCCGGCGCCTGCGGCCGATTCGCATCTGGCAGCTCACCGGTGAGCGCTCCAGTGCGTGGATCCATGAAGCCGAGGTTGGCTCGTTCGAGCTTGGAGGTGCGCGCGCGAGGCGCGGATGAAACGGTGCAGTCCCACACCGGCGGCGACCGCTGGCGTCGGCACGGGACGGGGAGGAGGGCGGGACCTTTTCAGCCGCACGCAGGGAGCGAGGAGATCACGGGTGTGATTGAAGTGATGCTCCAGAGTCACTCGGGCGACCGGCTACAGGTGGGGTCGGTCGCCCGGAGAAAGGAGGTGAAGAAACACTAAAAAAACGTAACTGCGACCACTAAAGACAAGTAGACCTGCATGAAAGAGTTGGCACTGGGAGACGACCACACAATAGCGCCCGGTGCCGGCTCTTCCTTTTGAAGTACATTGGAGAGACGGAGGTGAAAACTCAAGGGTATGACGCGCAGCATGAACGGTCAAAGCGATGAAGGCGGCCTCGCGCTCGAGGTCTCGGCGCTCAAGACGCGCGCCGCGAAAATCGAGACGCAGCTCGAGGCGATGCGAAAGCTCATCCACGGAAATGGCCAAAGCATCCCGAGCCAAGTGGTGACGAACCGCGAGCACATCCGGCTGGTCAGCAGCCAGGTGAGCTGGGCGTTCGTTGTCATTCTCGGCGTGCTCGGACTCATCATTCAGGCTTTGATTTTGTACTACACGCTTTTGAACTGATCGATCGCGCCCTCTTCTCGACGGCTTGGACTGGGCGTGGAGCGATCGCCCCGATCCTCCAGCAAGCGCGCGAGCGAAGCCGAATCGTAAGGCGGTGAAAACGAAACGAACGAAATGAAATCTAAAGACGTTCTCGCACTTTACCTTGAAGCACCGACGAGCCAGCGCTTTCGCAGCGTTGTTGAGGAGCTGCGCGATCACGTCTACGTGTTGGCGGCGCGGGTGCTGAAGGATGACGCGCTCGCCGAGGACGTCACGCAAGATGTGTTCCTGCTGCTGTGCGACGCCAGCCGCTGGCAAGACCACAAGATCCGCAGCGGCCTCGGCTTCGTGACATCGCTGACGCTGTCGGTCGCGCGCACGAAAAAGCGGAGCGAGGCGAGAAGGCACTACGAGATTCTGGCGCCAGACGTGGTGGAGAATGCCTCCTCGCCCATCGGGCTCTCACCTCTCGATCTGGCGGTGATCTACGAAGCGATCGAGTCGCTCCCTCCCGCCCACCGCGAGTGCGTTGAGAGGCGCTACCTCGAGGGGCAATCGATCGATTCCATCGCTGAAGCGATCGACCGAAATCGGCGCACGGTACTCTATCGCATAGCAGCCGGCACGAAGACACTACGTCAAAAACTCAGTCCGGCGCGCTTCGCTCTCATCGCGGCGGTGCTGCATCCGCTCTACGAGAAGATGAAGGTGAGCGCAGCGGAAGTCCCGAAGGCGCTCGCCGCACGGCTCGATCAGATCGCCCGCAGCTGGAGCGACGCTACGCCCGCGCCTGACTCGGTACCTCTCAGAAATCGCCCGCGCGAGCGGCTGCCCGCGGGCGCTTCGGTTCAAGCGGCAAAGCTGTTTTTGGTTTCGGCGCTGCTTGCTTCTCTCATCTTCACGGCGGTGTGGCGCATGGTCGAGCGTGACTTGAAGCAGCGCGCGGGCGTTGCAGGCGCACCGGAGCCCACGGCGGTTGAGTCACAGGCCGCGAGTGAGCCAGTGGCGCAGGTAACACCAGCCGTCGCGCACAGCGTTGAAGCGCCGCCGGTGCCGAGGCCTGCTGCGGCCGCCGAGCCTGAAGCTGAAAGCGGTGAGACAGCAGCGGTCGAAGAGAACAAGCCACCGAACGTGCTCGCGTCGGTCGAGCTTCACGTCGTTGACGAAGAGGACGTCCCGGTCCGTCACGGAACTGTCACACTCTACGGTCCGGGCATGGTGCCAGGTCCGGACCAAGGTCTTGTGCGCGGCGATGAGATCGCGCTTCGTCTCGACACGTACAACCTCGCAGAGAGGAACCCGCGGCGCTTGCGTTTTCTTTCGGAGCGTTTCATTGGCGTCGATCTCACTGCGCGGGTGTATGCCGATGAGTACCCGCGGCTGAGCCGCGCTCGCTTTCGCGCTGAACTTGGGGAGAACCGCAAGGTTGAGATCGTCTTGAGGTCGCGGCTGAGGGCGCAGATTGCACTGAAGGACGCCGTCACGGGCGAATCGATCGCACGAGCGGCAGTCATGGCCAAGACCCGCATCGAAGAGAAGAACACCTACCAGCGCATCCGAAGTGTTTCGAACGCAGAAGGTTTTTGCACGTTTCGCGGTCTTCGAGCAGGCGCCTACGATCTCGACGTTGCAGCGTACGGATACGAAAGCACATCGCTTCGGAGTGTCGACCTTGAAGGACTCAACACGGTATGGCTTCAGCCGTCGGCACCGCCAAGCGGCGAGGTGACTGTGCGCGTCTACGATCCCGAGAGCAAACTGCAAGAAGGCGTCGAGGTCACCTGCAGGTTTGCAGGCGACGCCATCTCCGAGACGACGAACGCCGAAGGCGTCTGCGTCTTCACGCATCTTCCCGCGGCGGAGTGCAGGTTCGAGATCGAGAGGCCAAAGGGCGCCGGGAATCCGTTTGTCCATCACGTGACCGCAACGCTTGGGGAAGGTGAAGCGCTGAACGTCGTTCTCGGCAAAGCGCCGACGGCCGTCGTCCCCACACGCTTCGTTGATCCGGCCGGCAAGCCGGTCGTGAGGCTCGTTCAATTTGCCGGCTCCGCGTTCCTTCGCGGCAAGACCCGAGAGGACGGCGTTTTGATGTTCCGCCACGCGCCGGGGGACTACGTCGTCAGCATTCTGGGCCCTACTGTTTGGGAGTTATTCGAGCGATTGAGCATCACAGCGACATCGATGCCCGAAGTCCAGTTCGTGGTGGGGCTTAAGAGCCTGAGCGGGGAGATTGCAGGTGCCTCTATATATAACGTGTCGAAAGTGCGTCTCGAGGGGGCAGATCGAAGCGGCGAGACGAGAGTTTCGGAAGATGGCAGGTTCACGTTCGAAGGTCTGGTGCCGGGACGCTATGAGCTTGTGCTGCCGGAGCTTGAGTATCCGCTCGCGCCGCCGATCGAGCTTGAGATCGATGGCGGCGAGGAGGATGCCTTGGGCGAGGGGGGAGTTGACGATGAAGTTGTCGATGACAAGGCTCGCGTCGCTAGCGAATTGGCGAGAGCTACGCAGTCGATCTCGATCGACCTCGAACGCCGCGGCGTCTTGCGTCTTTCCGTTGCGGACGCTGAAGGCCGGCCGCTCCCGGAAGCGGAGGTCGAGTGCCAGAGCCGCGGAAGAGATGGAGCGCGCCTTTACTTGCCGCCGCACGCAAGCGGCGAGCGCTGGAGCGTCTTCGCCGCGACGATCGAAAGCGGCAAGTACCGAGTCGTCGTGAGAAGCCGAGGCCATGTCGTCTGGCGCGGCAGCGCCGAGGTCGCTGCCGGTGAGACGACGCACGTCGAGGTGGACGTGGGGGAGTGATGGACGGTGTCGTGAAGCGCTGGGCAGATGAGTTGCTTCTGCGCTGGGAGCGCGAAGCAAGAGAAGTAGAGACCGAATCCTAGTGTCGGACAGAGAAAGGAGAGTCACATGAAAGGTCGCACGTTTCTCCTGGAGTTTGGGTTTTTCGCCACGATCCTCGGCATCTACGTCGGTGGTTATATCTACTCGGTCGAGCACGATAAGGAGCTTCGCGCTGGTTACGATCAGAGCCGAGAGGCCTTCGGCTGGGAGGAGGGCAGCTATGAGTGGGTAACACTCGGCGTCAACTTCGGTCAGACGGCAGAAGAAGTCGATGCGCGCATGGAGGCCATCGGCAAGCGAACAGACAACTTCCTGATCCTTCGCGACATGAAGGAGAAGGGAGTGCCGTTCGAGGGCTTCATCCACTCGTACATGTTCGAGCATCACATCAAGCCGGAGATAGAAGGTTTCGTCCATGAAGACTACAGCGTATGGTTCAACGAGGAAGGGCGCGCCACGAGGATGCAGCGAGGCCTCTTCGGACCCGGCGGCTATTTCAAGGCCGTCGAAGACTTCTGCGACATCGATCTCTGGACAGGGGAGATCACACCGACGGTCGGAGCGGTGACAATGGTGAGCGCGGTTCTGGACCCGTCGGCCGATCAGCCGATGCAGTGCGGGGGGAAGTAGCGGCCTGGGGCTGCACCTCTCAGCTTGCGTTCGCAGACAATGGTGGTAGTGGGCGTTCTCGCTCCGTGGATCGACCGGGGTCGGTGAGCAGAGTGCGGCGGCGGAACTGTGTAACGGGCGTGCTTCAAGCGCGTCTGGATGGGAAAGGCGCACGGCGTCGGCGGGGCAGGCTCGAGCGAGCCTGCTTGCAAGGCCTTTTCTTAGGTGCGTTACGTGGTCGCGACCAGTGCGTCGTGACGTAATTCTTAGTGGTCGCGAGAGAAAGATAGTTGGCGTCGGCCATCGCTTCGCGCCACCGAGTGCCCACCTAGGTCGCGACGCCGGAAGTTGTCGGCGGGTAGTTGGGTACCTGACCTGGGGTGCTGGTGACGCAAGAGCTACCAGTTTTGGTTGAAAAGTGTGGACATGGACAAATTGCCGTCGTTAATGTGCCCGCTCGGCCGGAGCGAAAGGAGGAAAACATGCGGCGCTCGGTTAGAATATCGGCATCACACCGACGACCAAATCGTCAGAAGAGCGAAGATTCTTTCTATGAACGATGTGTCGAGCCTATCGGCTGATCCACCTCGGATTTCAAAGTTCCTTCTTTCAGTGAACCTACTGCTCGGGGGGATCTTATGGTTTGGTTTCCTTACCGACTACGCTTGGGCGAATACGTTCCTAAACGTGGCATACCCCTTTATGGTAGGTCTCTTGGCGTTCGTCACCCTCGTGCGGTATCGACCCTATTCGTTCTGGCCTTCACATCTCCTGTGTCTTTTGCCCTCCGCGATTGGCAGCGCCTGTCACGTCCTGGCCGTACTCATCTTCGTGCTTCTTGCCTTACCGGCGATGTTTTGGTTGTCCGAGGTGGGCGCCTCTTTTTCGCTGCAGGAAGTGCGATCTCCAGGAGGAGGAAAAACAGTCATCGCTCAATTCTATCCGGTAGGAGCTTACGCGCGCGGCAACGGACACGTGGAAGTGTTTCTCAATTATGACGGCCTTCCATTCGTGCGGCGTCACATTTATTCCGTCCCGGTATCGTACGCTGACGCAGAGACGCGAGACTATCTGCGGTGGGAAGACGACGAGACGGTCTATGTCACGGAGACGGGAGAAACGATCACTCCGGGATGGGTCGCAACGAGAAAGCCGTTTTTCGTGCTCTTCATCCTCCGGCTCGTAAACTTGTTGCAGCTGAACTGATTTACCTCTTTGGGGGATGTTTGAAGATCTCCTAAAGTTCGAGCGGGTCGACTCCGTGTAGTGGAGAGTCAAGCTGGATACCGCCGCTGATGAGAATGAGCATCGCGATCAAGCGGAAGCATTGTGAAAGCCGAAGGCGCGCCGAGCGATCATGCGCAGCCTTGTTGTTGAGTCCCTCGACGAGGCGGTTGGTGAGGGATGTACTGACGTACGCGACGACACCGTGAATTGCTGGCGTATTGCACTCCGAGAGGGGTGCAGATGTCGCATAACGTCGGTTTCGTAGGGATTTACGAAGGCGTAGCAGCTTGACACGGCACGAAAAAAGTCCTTTCTCTTCGAATTGGAAAGTCAGTGAAGAGAAAGGACATGACAATGCTGGAGAAGATCGACGATTTGCTTGGAGAGTTCAAGCGTCAGCTCTGTGAAACGCTCGGGGATTTCGAGTCGGCGGGCTTGAGCCCGCGGTCATTGTCGGCTTTCGAGCGGTCGCTGTTCGAACAGCTCGGGGAGCTTGGGCGAACGATCGAACGGACGGTTCTTGAAGAGAGCGACGTTGACGAACCGCACCTCGACATCGATGGCGAACGGCACTACCGCAAGTACCGCGGCCCCAAGGGAGTATCAGTGCTTTCTTGGGAAAATCGAAGTGAAGCGGACGGTCTATCAGGCCAACGGGGCGAGGGCTCGCACCATGTGTCCGTTGGAGCGCAATGCAGGCATTTTGCACCACGGCATGACACCGCTGGCCGCCGAATTCGTGAGCTACTCGACGGCATTGTCAGTCCCCGCGGAAGTCGAAGAGTTCTGTCGGCGCTGGCACTTTCTTCGTCCATGCGCGACGGTGATCAAGCACGTAGCAAGCGAAGTCGGCGAGCTAGGAGAAGATCTCTCTGAGATCTATTTCGAGCACGCTGTGTCCACCGAAGACGAAGCCGAGTCGGCTAAGGTCGCCGCTGTGAGTCGAGACGGCACCATGGTGAACGTTCGCGGCGAGGGCTGGCGTCAGGCGGAGGTCGGCACGATTGCGCTCTACGACAAAGCTGGTGAACGACTCTCAACAAAGTACGTCGCTGAAATGCCCGATGGAAGCGTGGAAGGTTTGAACGAGAAGCTCGACCGAGAGGTCCGAGCTGTCAAGGGCAGCCTTCCTCGGGGCGCGAAGTTGGTCTTTCTCGCCGACGGAGCGCTCTCGAACTGGACGTATCAGTCTGGGCATCCGATCCTCAAGCGCGCCACAGGCATCCTCGATTTCTTTCACGCTGCCGAGAAGCTGCGCGAAGCTTCCGAAGCTCTGTTTGGTCCCGGGAGCTCGGAAGCGACAACGTGGTTCCGAGAGCAACGTGCGAAGCTTCTCGAGCAGAAGGACGGGGTCAAACACGTACTTCGGTCCCTACGCAACCGTCGCACGCGGCGAGGTATCACGTCAGGGAAGCGAGCGAAGACTCTTCACGAAACCGAACGATACTACGACCGCAACCGTGAACACATGCGCTACTCGACCTATCTCACCAAGGGACTGCCGATTGGCAGCGGTGTCGTCGAAGCTGCGTGCAAGACCGTCGTCGGACACCGTCTCAAACGATCGGGCATGCGGTGGTCCTCTCGCGGCGGCCAGCAGATTTTGAATCTACGTTGCGCCGTCTTGGGTCGACGGTGGGATTCGTTCTGGGGCGCTCACGAGCAAATACTCGGCGAGATGAAGATCGCGGCCTGATCCGCGTTATGCTGCGACTGCACCCCTTCAGCTGTGTCCAAGAGCGCTTTGTCGTCACCATAGCCAACAGCGGACACTTCTTTTTCTTCCAAGAGATTCGCCGGAATATGGAATCGGCCACCCCCGAGGGTGGTACTCGCGAGAATTGCAGACTCGTCTTCCGAGTCGACACGAGTGTGGCCAACAAAGAATTCCAGCTTCTCTTTGTCCGCTTCAACGAAACCATCGCGGTGGAGGATTTCGTATGAGTCGTTGTCTTTGCTGATCTTGATCATGCTGGTGAGTGCTGGAAGGTCGAGAAGCCTGCCTTCAGACTCGTGGCTGTGCCACGGTGGCAGATGAACCGTGAACGGTTCGCTGGGCTCTGAACGGTGTTCTTTGCCTCCATCGATCGAAGCGTGAACGTACGTTACACTACATGTGAAACTTTCGAGGGAGGGCGGCACCAAGAGATACGCGGCACAATCTCGTGCACCGCCTTCGAGGTGTGCTGTCACCTCATACGCTCTCGGGGTCCCGAAGAGCCAGCCCCAGAGAGTTTTCATCGCGCCGGGACTTCCAATCTCGAGGTTTGACGGATAGAAGTTCCAACCGAAGACGTGCTCGGCGGCGTTAGCAAAGCTGACGTTTTTGCTGACTCGTGAGAGAAACTGACGGCGAGCTTCAGCCTCGCGCATTGCACGTCGTGCGCCTGAGAGGTTGACGTCCGCGGATTTCGTCGGGATCTCCGCTGAACCTGTTAGAGCGATCGATTGGACCAGACTTTCACCGAACGAAAGCTGTTCGACGTCATAGGTACGCGTGGGATGCAACCGGACGACCTTGACAAGATCCGGACCAGACGCGCCGCTCCATCCGGGCGGGCTCCTTTCAGACTCTTCGGGTGTCGAGTCTTTGAGTTGGGCTTCCACGACCCGAATCCGCACACCTGCCATGTGATTCGGGCGATTACCAGGATGAACGTGGGCCTGCAACAAGAGTAGTATAAGGCGTGCAGGAGGTTGCTTCGCAGGCTTGTCAGTCGCCGAGTCGTCACGATCATCACCACCATCACCACCATCACCACCATCACCACCATCCAGAAACGGAAGGTCACCGGTCGCGGAATGGTCGACGCGCCCTGCTAGAAACGGAGTTTCTCGGCTTGGATCAACAGCGCAAGAACCTGGCCAGGCACGTGAATCACCGCGGAGGCGTAGAACCTTCACGACGTACGCAGCGAAAAAATCAGAAGCGCGATCGAGCAAATCAAACGGGCTGTCGTGAACGGGCTTGCTCAGTGCCTTGTCGAGGAACTGGCCGATCGCCTCGGCCATCTTCTGTCGCACGTCCTTGAGTACAGGGTCAGGTCCGGTCCCGTCGCTTGCAGGATTCTCTGCGTCTCCCGCAGGCTGCACCTCGCTTTCCTCGGTACTGAGAGACGGGGCTTTCGTGAGCAGATTCACGACAACGTCGAGGCTGAGAAGAGTCTGAATAGACTGAAAATATGCAGATCGACGTTGTGCCGCTTCAAGCATCTCGTCGAGGCGAACCTTTTTGTCTTCCCATTCGCCGGGTTTGGTTCGAAAGAACCGAGAGAGATCCCCGCGGACGCTCATGGCGTCACCACCTACGGAATTGGTATAGTCTGCACTGGCACGCTCCACATCACACATGGTAAAAACGACTGGGTCCGAGACACTCGCAGTGGGTGGTGTCCCGCAGCCTACGGCAAGAGCCGTTCCGACAAGTAGGGCCGAAGAAACCTGTAGAATTGAACGAATCGGCTTATGACTCGAAGTTGGAACTCGTCTGTACATAACTCCCCCTCTGGTTTAGAAGTCTCTCCCTGATGGCTACATAAAGAGATGTTCTGACGTTAATGAGTTCCTGTTGCGGAAAGCGATCGGCGCCTGACTCCTGCTGAGGATTCGGGTGCCGTCTGAACGCTATCGAGTAATGCTTGCAAAAAAGAAGCGCATTCATATTCTCCAAGGTTGCAACCCGAAAGGAGGAAGAGAATGCGCTTGAAATCTGATCCGCAGCAATATTTCCACTGGTCGACAGCATCGACGTCGAAGATCGTACGGGAGTACGAAGAGAAGTACAACAAGATCAGCGAGATTCTCGATCGGAACCCGGAGATCCTCACCCTCGCCGCTCGAGATCTCGGAAAGCTCTCGACGGGGAGGCGGAAGGGGCGGAAGGCGACGTTTACCGCGGAGAATCTCCTGCGGGCGCTCATCGTCCATCAGATCGAAGGCACCGCGTTTCGGGGAACGGTGATCCGACTCGCTCACAACTCTTTCTTGCAAGACTTTTTGCGACTCGGCACGCGGCCGGTGATGGATCATTCGCTTCTCTGTCGGGCTTTTGGCGCTATCGGCCCGGCGACGTGGGGAAAGATCAACGACGCCCTTCGTGAATATGCGCTCGGCGAGGAGCGGATTTCTCCCGAGACGCTCCGGGTTGACACAACCGTCGTCGAATCGAACATCCATTGGCCGACGGACTCGTCGCTTCTTTGGGACGGCTGGAGAACGCTCTATCGCCTGCTCAGGAAAGTCTCAACGCACGAGCCGGGGCTGGTCGACAGCCGTTTCCACCAGCGCAAGGTGAAGAAGCTCCATCTCTTCGTGACGCGCTATTCGACGAGTTCGAGCAAGAAGCGTCAGAGACAGGTGAGGCGATCGCAGAAGAAACTCCTTTCGCACCTAGAACGAATCCTGCGGTTTTCTCGGGTTTTCAGTCAAGAGGCGAGAGAGCTCGCCGACGTATGGATCTGCGCGATCGGGCTCGAGATCGAGTCGTATCTCCCAAAGATCGAAAAGGCACTACGAGTTGCGAAGCGAGCGTGGATCGACAGGGAGGTCGTACCGGCGAAGGAGAGAATATTCAGCATCTTCGAGCATCACACAGAGCTGATCAAGCGGGGCCGACGTCACAAGCCAGTGGAGTTCGGCCACATGGTCCTTCTCGGCCAGACGAACGAGAAGTTCATCACGCAGTACGACGTGATGCGAAAGAAGATTCCGGACTCGAAGCTTCCTGAGGACATTCTCAAGCGCCATGAGAAGGTTTTCGGTGAGCCCCCCAAGACGCTTGTGGCCGACAAGGGATTTTGTGGCGATCGTGAGGCGATGAACAAGCTGCGCGAAAAGGTGAAGGTGCTCGCAATTCCCCAGCGCCTCAAAGATTTCGCCGACGAGGCGTTCGTCGCGCTGCAGCATTTTCGAGCTGGCATCGAAGGCTCGATCTCGGTCTTAAAACGCGCGTTTGGGCTCCTTCGGTCGCAGTATCGAGGATTTAGGAATTTCGAAAGCCACGTGGCGCTCGGCGTCTTTTGCCACAACCTTGTACTTCTAACAGGTCCGCCTGGAAAGTGAGCTCACCGAGATAGATTCGACTGCCAAGAAAACAACGAAGGAAAGGGATGGTCGCTCCAGATTTCCTCGACTCGACTATACTTCACGCGATCGGCTTGACGATCGCGTCACTCGAGGTCCTGGCGGCAGTGCACGAGGATCGAGCAGACCGGTCGAAGGTGGCTGATGCGTGCGAGTTTCAACAGGAACTTTTTAGTTGTCTGTCCAAAGATCGGGCTGTCAGGACATTTGAGGTCGCTACGTATGAATACCTTAAGTGCGAACGACTTCTGCGATGAGATCGCCAACGCCATCGAGTCGGGGGATGGTTTTCTGCCACTGCTTGGAGCAGGTATGTCTGTTTCGGCAGGGATTCCAACGATTTCGAATTTGAGGAAATACCTTTACTACTGCTTGCTTCAAGCGATCAGTGGAAAGTGGGATCCACAAACACAATCCTGGCCGCCTCTGGAGCGAGCTTTCAAGAGCACCTGCGAACACCAGCAAACGCAAGAGAGAATAACCCAGGTGCTTGCAAGCGACCTGGACCTGCAGTGCGCGGCGATCGGGGCACTCTCAGATTGGCGAGAAACGTTGCGCTTCCTCTCTCGCCTTCGGAGAAACCCCAGCCATGGCTTTCGCTTGGGACCTCCCTCTGACCTCGTCGCGGATGCCGCTTTCTCACGTCTGGTTTCGGAGACGAAACCGGGGTTACCTCACCAGATGTTGGTTCATCTTGCCGATGGCCTGAGAATTCGAACGATTCTCACAACCAACTTCGACGCCCTCATCGAGGACGCCTTTGAATCTCATGAGATGCCGGTTTCGACCTTCATCGTACATCGTACTGCCGGGCTTCCTCCGGCGTCACTCGTAGAGGCACAACGAGCGGTCGTGAAGCTCCACGGCGGACGCTTTGGCTTGCGCGCAGACTATTCGCTCGATGAACGACCCACCGAGAAGGACCAGCAAGCGTTTAGCGACTATTTTTCGAGTCTGCACACAACCGACGCGGCCAAGCACATTTTCGTTTTGGGTGTGTCCGGACAGGATCTTCGTACTATCCAGCTCATTCATCGTGCACTCCAAGACAATGAGAGAATGCAGGTGTTCTGGGCGTGTTTCTTGGACACCGAGAGTGAACAGGTAGAGAAGGCCTTTAGGTCCGTTACACCATATTTCGATAGAGCGCGCCTCAAGATCACAATTCAGCGCGAAACGGGTTTGTTCCTTTTGCAACTTTACCAAAGAATATTTCTCTCTCTTCCTCCACCGGGAGCCGGTTTTCCAGCCTTATCCAAGGTGCCTCCGTATCCGTATCAATCTGATGACAGAACGCAACCATTTCAGACAACTCTGGAACAGCTGCACGGTCACCTGGAGAGCCGAACCAAATCATCGACTCCTCTGAAAGACGGCGAGACGAACTTCCCGATCGTAGTCCACGGGAACCGGGGAATCTCCTCTGTGGCGGCACAAGTATGGCAGTCTCTATCCGCAAAACAAGAATGCGTGTGGCTGGAGTTGGACACCTGCTCAAGTATGAGCAATCTCTTCGCTGTCCTTATTGAATCGATCGCATTCAAGCTCGGCGCCGTGTCGGAACTGCCCGTTTTGCCTGAGTTAAAGTTAGAAACGTGCATAAGCTTCCTGCAAGACTTGCTTCGACGCTCACCAAATCGGTTCGTGGTCTTCCTGAACGGCCGAGACGGAGTGGGACAAAATATTGGAATAGAGTCAAATTGTGATAGTTGGATTAACAAGGACAAGGAGAAATTTTGGGACGCTGTCAAAGGGCTACAAACGCTTTCCAAATTCGAAATCGTCGTATTGTGTCGAGCAGGTGAGAGCAAGTTTCTCCAACCACCTTCGCACGAAGAATCGTATACAATCGTAGAAAATTCTGCAGATGCGGTCAAAGTAACTCCGTCCAGTGTTTTTGAAAGAGTTCGGAAGTCGCAAGAGGTAGACGTGCTCTCTACAGAAAAAGACGATGGGCGTTTTCTGTATTCTCTAACACTTTTTCGGCGATCTAGATTACCGGCTGCGCTGCTCTCATGGCCCCTTCTTCGCGCACCCGTTCGAGGGCGAATTGACAATCAGGACAATGACAAAGAAAGAGCGAAAACTGCACGAAAGAAGGTTGATGCGCTCACGAGATGTGGTGTTGGACGCTATCAACCTGGCGGTTCGTTTTGGATGCACGAAACCGTGCGCACTTATTTGCGAGAGACACTCCTTCGTGAACGACAAGATCTTGTGAAAGAAACCGCCACGTGCCACCAGGGAATTGCCGACTGGTACGAAAAACTCTTTCGTTCTTCTGACGATCCCGGTGCGGCGCTGGAGTCGATCTATCATCGCCTGAAATGTGCCGAAGAGGTGGGGCCTGGTGAAGTGGACCTTCGGGAAACAGCGCTCCGTGAGGCCGTTCAGACATTGAAGCTCGCGCGCGAAAGCATTCTTTCCTGCGCGCACTTTGGGACTTGCGTTGACCTCATGTGTTCGCTCGTGAAGTTCTGTGATGAAGAGAAAGGAAGCGTTGCTGTTGTCGCACTTCGACGAGAGTGTTGCGCGGTACTTCGCGATTTCTGCAAAGAGATCGGCGACTTCGACGGCGCGCGGGATTGGAGCAAAAAACTCGAAGGTTCACCGCGCACCGCTGATACTCAACTATCTAGTTTGCGGAAGAAATACGAACACGCAGTTCGTCTCAAGGGAAAGAGATTATATGAGGATTCTTCGAACGAGTTCAGAAACCTGATACAAAGTCTGCGAGTCAAAGGATTCCCCGACATGGGAACCAAGGATTCGGACTCACTTATTGTCAATATGAGAATGATCGCGCGTGCATGGTGTCGCGACGTTCGGCCGTCGCAGGAGGAGAGAGAGTTGACCATCAAAGCGATGCGTGAGTACCAATTCCTCTTGTTGCTGAAGGCGCAACTTACTAGACGAACAGGGAAGGCGGCTGCCGACAAAGAGATGCATTTAGAGATCAACCGCGAAGAGAAGAAGCTCTTGTGGTACTGCGAGGGCCTTTACACATTCTCTACAACGGTGATGCGCCACATTGAGAATCACGATTTTCTCCAAGTGGAGAATGCCTTTATCCGTACGCACACGGGAATCCTCCTGGCAAACATGAGGCGCTTTTGGGAAGCCCACCGAAGATTGAACGAGGCGTCTGGATATCTTCGACAATCTTCCAAAGCCGTCGAGAGCGTTCCGTGGGCCGTTATCGAACTGAGGAGAGCCGAGGTCTACCTGCGACAGGCACAGTATGCGGGAGCTGCGTCCAAAGCGGCAAAGAGCGCCTATCTTGAAGATTCGCAGATCGCGTTATGGCGGGCAAAACGGTGGCTCGCTATGCGACCGACGAGCGTGTGGTGGTGGGGACTTTACTACGAATTGCGACTGACGGTCTGCGAAGGACTCGCGTCGATTGCAGTCGATCGCTGTCGTGACTGCATGGGAGACTGGCAATGCAGCGAAGTGTTTAGGCTTGGGACCCGTCTGGTGACAGAGATTGATCCCGTACGGACCGCTCGATTCGTGGAGCTTTGGAATCAAACCGAAGTCAGTTGTAAGCGCTTTGACCATAGACCGACTGCGCCGAAAGAACTAGAGGACGCCGTCAACTCACTCAAGGAGTCACGATGCACCGGCATGGTCGGTCAGTATATCGCCGCTGTGCTGGGGACTGTTGACAAGTCTGAGGTCTGAACGTCAATTGTACGATGACGGTGTTTCGCGCACAAAAATCCTAAAAGTCATGACGCCGACCCAGCGGTGCGGGGGCGTCGCTTAGTCACCGAATAGTGTCTTTTCTTGATCACCGGTGACAGTCACTTGATGACGACAATTACCAAGGATTGTGGTGAGCAGTTCGCCCGCTCACCGTCGCCGCAGACGAAGGAACCCAAGCACCAAAGCGCTGTGCACATGCCGCCCACTCTGACTCAGCCTCAACCTACTGGTTGACCGGGAAACGCCAACTGATGTGTGTTTCTCCATTCTTTAGATACGTAATTTACGATCATGGAACGACGGACTCCCTTGATCGGTCGTTTCCGGAAACCGTGCCACGTATTCTCCCCCGGGACGAACATAAGGCCACAGTTGAACGTGAAAGATGTAGTCGACACCACTCTCAGATTCGCATCGAGGAGATCAGTTCCCCACTTTTTCGACTCAGCACCAATCGAAAGGTACGTCTGAATCGTAAGGAGCTTCACGCCTAGATCCCTGTGAGGCTCGAGCCAAAAGCCGTCCACGTCCTGGCAATATTCGATACGAAGAAAACTCCCAGTCAGACAAATTCCGCCGATGCGCTCGAGCTTCTTCACTGTCTCCTTGTGCTGCATCGCGTCCGCCACATACCGGCAACTAACGAATCTTTCACAGTGGGAACTCGAGAAGAAGAACCGCTCCCGATCGTTTACTCTCCGTTCCCCTGCACTGTCACCCTCGCTGACCCTGGCAGTGCCACGATCGCTTCGCATACCGCGCGAGGAAACACGTCGCTCAGCAGCCAATGCGGATAGGGATATGCCTTCGCACGACAGCCGTTTAAGCAAGCGAACAATGTCTCCATAATGGACACTGTATCACTCATCCACGGCCCCGACGCCACGTCTCACGCAACTCGAAAAGTACTTCTGCACCATTAGTAGAACCGCTATACTGTGGCGAGGCGGTCTATGCAATTCGATCATCGATCATAGTCTCCGAATTGCGGAGTTGTCTCATGAAGGTTGGCTCACACAGTGGTTGGTTTAACCGAGATTCGAAGATTCTGCTCACGAAAGTCTATTGTCCTTGTCGGAAATGGAATCGAAACATCCAGCGGTGCGAGAGCCCAATTCATAGAGTCCCACGACATTGTTGTCCGGTTTAACGAAGGCTATCCACGCCGAAAGTTTCTGGAGAGCATGGGATCAAGGACGGATGTCTGGGTCAATAACATTCGGAAACCTGAACTGTCAGACCCGTGGAGTTATCACACACAACTCCATGCTCGGTTCACATCACCGCCACGCTATATTCTGAGACTCCGCGAAGAATCGTTGCCTCCAGACTTGGAACGTGCAACTTATCGCTGGGAAAGCCACGTTTTAGACGAATTCAAGCGCTGCCATGGATCTTGGCCAAGCGCCGGGTGCAAGGCTGTTTTCTTTTTCGTGAATTTTGTGAGAGTCTACAGCTCCCTCCAACTTGTCGGATTTGATTACTTTAGAAAACCGAACCCTGCCCTTAACTCGAAGATACCGAAAAGCATCCGAGAAGGAGGAAAGATCGACCCGAGAAATGACGAAACCCTGATCAAGAGACTTCTATGTCTCGATTGAGGTTCATAGTCCCAACGTCGGCCCGCCCGTGCGGGGAGATTCCCACATGGCACCCTTGGTAGCCCTAGGATCATGAGGACCGCTCGGCAATACGAGGCGCAGCAGAGAAGGAATCGTTGTGGTAGCAAGAGATCAACCTTCCATAGACAGAAAAACCTTTGTCGTGCTTGGAATGCATCGAAGTGCGACTTCGCTCGTCGCCAAGTCCCTTGCGCACGAGATCCACATGGGGAAGGACCTACTCCCACCAAATGGCGACAATCCTACGGGGTTCTGGGAAAACATACGTTTCATCGCCCTCAACGAACGCATCCTCGAAGCGGCCGGTGGTTCATGGTGGGAGCCTCCAAGTGAGAGCTCTATCGTCGCTCAGGGTAAACGGTTTTCTGACGAGATAGAGGCCCTGCTGAGTGACGAGAGTAAAGGAAAGAGTTTGTGGGGTTGGAAGGATCCACGGACCACCTTGACGGTTCGACTATATCTCCCCCATCTGATGCATCCTCATTTCATTTGTTGTTTTCGTGACCCAAACGAGATCGCGCAGTCCCAGCTCCGAGTCTCTCAGTTGTTCCCCGGTCGGCCACAACGACTTACGCTGAGTCAGTGGACTTCCTTGGCTCGCGAGTACAATAGACGGCTTCTTGCATTCCTCTCTGACAGATTCGTTCAATCTAAAAGTTGACTTAGTCAATGAACCACGTGCTTGCCTTCTGAGCCGGGATCGGCGGTCGCTGCTGTTTCGGCCAACCGTCGGGAGCACAAAAGCGATAGCCAAGCCGCCTGGGCGCGTGCCCCGGAGCGAAGTACCTGAGCATGATGCAACACCGCGGGCTGGCCGACTTTGGAAGTGGCTCAGGCACGGCGTGCCAACTCTCGGGCGACTTCGCGAATGCGAATCCTGAATTGGGTTTGAAATCACACTTCCTCAGAGTGACGAAGGAGCCCTCTCGGTTTCGGCGGTAGAAAGTCGTGCCGAACTCCCGCTGAATTTCATCGAACGGAAGATAGAACTGTACAACCACTATCTTTTCCGGCCCATCGGGATGTGGCCCAATACGGTATCCAGCGACATCAGCTGAGAGAACGATGTCGACATGCGCGTCTATGGCCTCGACGTCACTCGTCGAAATCGCGTATCGATGCGCCAATCCCTTCCGAAGTCTCCTGAAAAACCCTCGCTTGACTTCGTCCGAACGAAGTCCTCTCGTCACCCCATCCCAGAAGTCCCGTTGGCCGTCCGTCAGCTCTGTGGCTGAACTAACGTCAAGCAAAAAAATCCCACGAGTACTCGATCCATCCGCGCGAACAGCGTCAGGATGCCCCACACCGTCGAAGCGTTCCGGTCGTGGAAAATCTCCCAACAATTGAACGTAAACTTCTGCGCGCGATATCGCCTTCAACAGGACGTCGGTGATTCTCGGTTCGACTTGGTTTTCCATACGCAGTTGAGGTGTTTGCTCCGGAAGCTACCCCCGAGACGACGGAGAGCCCAAGATCGGCTCAGGGCCCACTTCGCGTCACCACTTCATCCAGAGATCCACAAGCGTCTTCAACACTCCCTTCACTTCAAAACAAGCTATCAAAAGACACCGGAGGAGAGACCTCAAGTTTTCCACCGACAGTCGCGTTACGTATCGTCCCACCACGAACGCCGTAAAACTCCTTGGCCTTCTCAAACCCCTTCGTCATGAGGTCTAACCTTGGGCGATTGTACTCGTTGAGGGAGCATCGCTCAAAATAGTTCGCGTCAAAGTGGTTGCAAGGGTCATCCTCACTGAGGGTTAGAACCCCCTGCGTGCGCATTCCAGCGAAAGCGGCCACCCATTTCGATCGATTTCGACCACCTGTTCCGGAGGATTCCGATCAGCCGCCCGAGGGTGACGCTGGGCTGAAGGGTTTGTACTCGAGGTGATCGGATTGATCAAGTGTTGCACGCCGCTGATCGAAGTCTGGCAGGGTGGGGTCGCCGCGGTGGGGAGGTGTCGCAAAGCGGCACCGGAGCGACCCCGGCGGGGGCTCAGGAGGGGTCGCCCTATGCTCCTTTCCGAGCCGCAAGATGCCCAGACACGCACGGTAGCCCTGCTCAGGATGCGGTCTCTCATTGAGAATTGCCTCGACGAGCGTTGCCGTTGATGGCCCCACTGTCTCACCCCAGCGGATCAGGCGTGAAGGCGACCACTTGGCGTGCTGTCGGTGGGAGCGAGGCATGTGCTCCGCCTTGGTCGAGTAGCGATGCTTTCCAGCGATTCGCTCGTGGCTGGCGATTCTCTTCTGTGTAAGGAAGATTTCGACCGTCGCCGTCGTTGCTCGAATGTCGACATGTTGGTGCGTGTGCTGATACGGGACGGAGTAGTAGTTTTTCTCGAAGACAACGTGGTAGTCGAGATTCACTCGGGCCTTGATCTTCCAGTCGGAAAACTCGAAACGAGTTTCGGGAAGAGGGCTCAGGTTTGGTTTGTCGACTTCGAGATAGAGTTCGCGACGCGACTTGTCGACGCGCCGCATTGTACGATCGTTGATCTTCTCGACACACTCAGCGACCGCCTCGTTGACTTCATCGAGGGAATGAAAGGTGCGATTCCTGACGACGGCAATGATCCAGCGTTGCGCGATGAGCACGCCGGACTCGACCTTCGCCTTGGAAGAAGTTGTCGAATGCCGTCGACGGAAAAGATGCGAAGCAGCTTTTCCGAGTCACTCACCCCTTTCACCCGCTTTGTGGACGGGAGTTCGTGCTGGTCGAGCTGGGCAAGGTTTGGGGCGAGGAGCGAGTCTACTTCCACGACGATCACGGGAGTCTTCGGCGCCTGCCGGCGAGCTGGACGAGCATTTGTGCCGAGGATCCATTCGTGGTCGTCTCTGCCGGCCGCGCCTTCTTCAGGGTCGCCGACCTCCTGCGCCTTGTAGAGCTGGTGACGAACGTGGAGGGAAGCGATCGTTCCGAGAAGGATGGAGAGTGTAAAGGAAAAGACGTCCATGAAGGTAAAGTAAAATACGTCCCGAAAGATGGGCAGGGTGAGCAGGGGTAAGCTTGCCTAATACCCAATTATTTATAGGCCTTGGCGTTCCGAGAATGAACCTTGACACCGAGGCGATTAGGGATGTAATTTATATTACATACTTCTCGGTGTCACCTGGAGGTCTGCATGAGCCCGCGAAAACCGAAGGATCCAAAGGAGACCCATCTCCTCGAGCACCAGGCGCTCAATCGCCAGCCGGAGAAAGTCACCGACCCCCTCTTCACCGACGACGAGTTCTTCGACCCTCGGGACCTGGTTCAGGTCAAGTACGAGATGCTTCGACGGGCTCAGATCGAGGGGGCGTCAGTCAGCGACTGTGCCAAGTCGTTCGGGTTCTCCCGGCCAGCGTTCTATGCCGCTCAGGCCGCGCTTGCACGCGACGGGATACCTGGTCTCGTGCCGCGAAAACGAGGACCACGCAGCCGGCACAAACTCAAAGACGACGTGCTCGACTTCGCCGAGAGTGCTCTCACAGAGGACAGCTCTCTTTCACCGTCCCAGCTAGCAACACGTATCGAAGAGCGGTTCGATATCAAAGTTCACCCTCGCAGCGTTCAACGGGCGCTCAGGCGCCGGAAAAAAAAACGGCAGTGACTACTGCGACTTCCTCGGCCACTTCGAACTCAGAGCCGGGGGAGTCTATGGCACGATACGAAGAGCTACGGCGCGGCGCACTGGCAGCAGGCGGCAGTTCTTCTCGAAGACACGCGTACGCACTCTTCGTCCACCGTGGGATGGCGGCCTGGATGCAGGCTTGGACTGAGTTTCTCGGTGCCTCCTCGATTGAACCCCAGCCAGGTCGTTCCTCCGCGGCGGTGATCCCCCGTGCGCTCGGCTCGGACGTGGTTGTGGTGTTGGCGGGGATGGCGCTGGAGCGGGAAAAAGCTGGAGACATCACATGAACGAAGCCCACCAGAAGGTTGACTCACGGCATCTTGCTCGCAATGCATACCTCTACATTCGTCAGTCAACGCTACGGCAGGTGTTCGAGAACACCGAGAGCACAAAAAGACAGTACGACTTGAAGCAGCGCGCGCTAGCCCTCGGCTGGCCTGCCGAGCGGGTCGTCGTCATCGACAGCGATCTTGGGCAGTCAGGTGCCTCGTCGACCGAACGAGAGGGCTTTCAGATGTTGGTGACGGAGGTCGGTCTTGGTCGCGCAGGGATCGTCATGGGGCTGGAAGTTTCGCGTCTAGCTCGCAACTCCAGCGACTGGCACCGACTGCTTGAGATCTGTGCCCTAACGGACACTCTGATCCTCGATGAGGACGGGATCTATGATCCGGCCCACTTCAACGACCGTCTTCTCTTGGGACTGAAGGGGACGATGAGTGAGGCTGAGCTGCATGTTCTGAAGGCCAGGTTGCAGGGAGGGATCATCAACAAGGCTCGTCGGGGAGAGCTCCGTTCGAAGCTGCCCATAGGATTTATTTACGATACCGAAGGACGAGTCGTGCTCCACCCCGACCGACAGGTGCGGGACGCAATACAGATGCTATTCCGTACCTTTCGTCGAGTCGGCTCAGCAACAGCGACGGTGAAAGCGTTCCGCGAGAAGGGACTTCGCTTCCCACGAAAGGCACGGACAGGACCAAGCAAAGGAGAGATCCTCTGGGCCGAACTCGATCACTCTCTGGTACTGCATGTCTTGCACAATCCTCGCTACGCCGGAGTCTTCTTCTACGGTCGCATGCGTCAACGGAAACTTCCGGATGTCACCGGTCAGCGCTATCGTCTATTGCCGCGCGAAGAATGGACGGCCTTCGTACCCGGTGCGCATCCTGGATATATCCCAATAGAGGAATTCGAAGAGAACCAGAGGCGCCTCACGGAGAATGCGCGCGCTCACGGCGACGACCGCAAACGCAGCCCTCCGCGCGAAGGCCCGGCACTCCTGCAAGGGCTCGTAGTCTGCGGGGTCTGTGGTAAACGTATGACGGTACGCTATGAGAGAAACCGCGGTCAGCTCCAGCCCGTCTATATGTGTCAACGCGAGGGAATCCGGAAGGCTACGCCGTCGTGTCAATGCGTTCCCGGAGCAAGCATCGACGAGGCGATCGGCACTCTTCTGATCGAGGCCGTGAGTCCCATGGCACTCGAGGTAACGCTCGCTGTCCAGGAAGAGATCCAGGCGCGCCTCGACGAGGCCGATCGGCTGCGATCTCAGCAGGTGGAGCGGGCTCGCTACGAAACGGAACTCGCTCGTCGTCGCTACTTGCAGGTAGACCCCGACAACCGTCTGGTCGCTGACGAACTCGAAGCGGATTGGAATCGGAAGCTCCGGACTCAGCGCGAGGCGGAGGCAGAGTACGAACGCGAGAGAGAAGCAGATCGAGTCATCCTCAACAAGGAAGAACACGCTCGCATCCTCGAGCTCGCTACCGATATCCCCCGGCTATGGAATGATCCGAAAACACCGGCGAGGGAACGAAAACGCATGGTGCGTCTATTGCTCGAGGACGTGACGCTCCGCAAGGAAGAGGCGATCGCAGTGAAGGTGCGGTTCCGCGGCGGCGCGCTACGCACCTTCACACTGCCTCGCCCCATTCCGGCTTGGCAGCGACGCCAGACCCATCCGCAGGTCATCGCGGAAATCGATCGGCTTCTCGACAACTACACCGACGTACAGATCGCCGCCAAACTGAACGCCGCTGGACATCGTTCTGGCGAAGGGCTTTCCTTCGACCGCCTCATGGTACGGCGGCTCCGGATGGACTACGAGCTCAAGCCCCGCTATGATCGCCTGCGAGAAGCCGGCATGCTCACTCAGGAGGAGGTCGCCCAAGAGCTCGATGTCTCACGTTGCACCGTCAAGACTTGGCGTCGCCGTGGACTCCTGCAAGCTCACGCCTACAACGACCGAAACGACTACCTCTACGAACCTCTCGGAGATGATCGTCCGCAGAAGTACAAGTGGAAATGCCGCCCGAACCGAGCGGCGGCGAGAAAACCTGCCACGCAAAGAAGGGAATAGGTGCAGTATGAAGCGTACTCCTTGTCACGCGGTTTTCGGGGGCGGGCCGGCAGGATGCACGTCTGGTAGTGGCGAGCGAACTCCGCGTAGGTCGGATTGGTCTCCGGGTCGTATCGACAGATGCGGTTGACTGCAGGGTCCGGAACGACAACCTCCGGCACTCCCTCGAAATACTTCAGGGCGTTGACTTGAGCACTGACCCAGTCACGCAGTTGCTGCCTGTGCGTCACCTCGGCATAGGTGAAGTTGGAGGCGCCGAAGACGGCGACGAAGAGTTGTGCCTCGTGGACCTCGCCGGTCTTCGGATCGATCCACTCGATGCCGTCTCCAGAGTAGTCGACAAAGAGCTTCTCCCCGCCACGATGTACCTGGCGCATCCACACGGAGAGCTTGCCGCGCCAGGCGCGATAGAGCTCGCAGAACTGGCTGTACTGGTAGCCATCTATATGTTCGGCCTTGTACTCCTGCCATAGGAGCATCAAGGTGACATGCTTCCGCCTGAGCTCGGTATGAATGTGGGACCAATCGGGAAGCGGGCGCCCCCTGCGCTGCTCTTCCCTGCGAACGAAGAGGAGCTTCTCGAGCTCTCCATCGTCAACCCCCTGCGGTAGGGGCCAGCCAATTTCGGCTCTCCTAAAGTCAGAGTGGGTGACCTGACGGAGCCATCGAGCGCCAGGAGTTGGCGCTCGCGGCCGCTTGGCCGCCCACTCCTGCCCCTTGGAGGTGGAAACGCGCACGAAGTTCCTGCTTTTCTGTGGTTTTCCACGACTACAGGAGGCAAGAACCCGTGCGCGTTACCACCGTATTGCGAAAGCTTCTCGGTGTCACCAAACTCCTCGTTAAGAACGTCGACTTCGCATTCGATGGCCTCGTGGTTCATGTTCAGTCCCGCTGGCGCTTGCCGCGCTGCAGCGGCTGCAGCAAACAGGCGCCAGGCTATGACAGGAAGCCAGCGCGCAAGTGGCGGCACCTCGCACTCGGGCGCTACTCAATCTTGCTTTCCTACGCGCCACAGCGCGTTGATTGCCCTCGCTGTGGCGTGCGCGTCGAGGAAGTGCCGTGGGCGACGCCCCAAAGCCGCTTCACCCGCGACTTCGAGGAGATGGTCGCCTACCTGGCGCAAGGCACCGACAAGACGAAGGTCGCCAAGCTGATGGGAATCTCGTGGGTTACGGTAGGGGCGATCGTCGAGCGTATTGTCGCTGCGCGACTCGATCCCGAGCGTCTCGAGGATCTGCGTCGCATCGGAGTCGACGAGTTCAGCTACCGAAAGAGGCATCGGTACCTGACGATAGTTGTCGACCACGATCGTGGACGGGTGATCTGGGCTGGTGAGGGCCGAAGCGCCGAGGTCCTCGAAGGTTTCTCCTTTCAGGTGCCCATGACAGACGGTTGCCCAGCGCCAATCAAACTCAGCTACAGCAATTCCGAGACCAATCGAAAAAGTGACCAGATTCAATCGGAATCACTGATCGGATTCCCTCGGAATCGGTGATCGCAATCAATCGGAATGGGTGATCGGATTCGTCTGGAATCGGTGGCCGCTTTCGTCCGGATCCCGCAGCGGGAGGGCTGCGACTTCGACGAAGCCGCCGCGCTCCGGTGTCTCGACGACTGGTTCACCGACTGCGCCTGCTCGTCTTTTCAATGTCGCGTAATCGACCCCCAGCGCGCGTGAGGTGCGGTGCAGTCCAAACTCTTTCGCAAGCTCGACCGCCTGCGACCAGAGTCGTTTCGGAATGCGCGCTCCACGCTTGCGCTCGGCGCGCCACTCCTCGAAGCGCAGGCGTGCGGTCTCAAGTCGGCGAGGTGTCGGTTCGGCTCTGCGGGGCATCGGCGGTCCTCCTTTTGGATTGGGTTGGACCGCTGACGATATCGAAATTCTCCCCCGTGATCATGCAGGCTTGCCGGAAGGACACGGAAGGTCTATCGGCTTGGGGGGAGTCATTCACAAGCGGCTGGCTCCCCTCTCTTCATCCTCCTCAATCAACTTCCGGATTTGGCCCCCCATGCCTCCTATCCGCCTCCCCCGCTTGCGGGGGGACGGGAGGGGGGTGATCAACATCCGTCCCGTCCCAACACATCACGGAGATGCGCTGGGACGGGACGGCAATCCCACCAACTGACACCATTCATCCTGGAATACCGTGACCCTGAACGCCTGGATTAGCGTGCTCGGTAACACATCGCGCTCAAGAGAGCGTCAGTGATTCTCGTTACTTGTGGTCTCTCCATACTTCGCAGAACCGCCATTCCCCTTGTTTTTGCGTGCTTTTTTTAGAGCTCAGAAGCTCGAAGAAACTGCTTGCGCCTACACACATATCAGAAGCCAGCGCTACCTCAACGACAACGGGCTGATGGTGCCACGAACGACAGCGCTCTTCCCGATGCTTCGCCTCATGATTGGAACAACCCCTCAAAGGACACCCGAGAAAAAACCTCGAGCTTTCCACCGACGGTTGCGTTCGAAATCCTGCCGCCATGCGAATCGTAGAACTCTCTGGCCTGTTCGAACCCTCTCGCCATCAAGTCAACTCTTGGGAGATGGTACTCCCGAATACAACATCGCTCGAGATAGTTCGGATCGAAATGATTGCATGGGTCATCCGTGTCGAGACGTAAAACGCCCTCAAACTGCGCCCGAGGCGGTAAACGGTAGTCCTGATCGACTCCGACCAAGTACACATCGCGGCAGCCAATATACCAGGCAAGTTGGAGCGCGAAGTAAAGAACACAGCCCCCCCAATAGCCAACCTCGCCAAGGTCATCGCTAAATCGGAATGGCTGCTTCTGACTTCGGTCAACTTCGAAATAAACAGTGTTTCGATCCGGAGCAAGCCAATCCCGAAGATCCAACGGAAAAACCTTCGTGGAGTCACGGATGTTACAGACTTTCGGTGCACTTTGCCGCGCGACCAGGGGATCTCCGACCATGTAAAATGTTGGCGTATAACCCATCCGATCAAAGAGGAGGTACAAACCATTGCACCCGATCGTGACCTCACCTTTGAGCTTTCGGAGGTCAGTTTCGCTTAGGCTCCGTCCGTTCCCCAAGACAAAGCAGCGGCGGCCGGAACATGATCCACGCAGGTGACTCAAACGATTGTCTTTCGTACGTGACATACTTCCCCCAAATCTGCTCGCGCGATGTATCTCGTTAAGTGGTTGCCGTCAAAAACTTCTTTCAATGGGGACAATTAATCTCCTCGGGGGAGAAGGTGCCAAAGACTTTCCGCGTAGATCTCCCCAGTGCCTTTCGACAATGGATTTCTCAGCTTCGAGCGTCGTTAAGTCTCCCCCGATGCTTCGCTCCAGAACCGGTCGTCGCCAGTGCGAAGACCCGACCACCAAGACGTCGCGCCGCTTCTGACTCGAACGCTCTCGTGCGCTTACCCATGCGGCATTGGACAACACTCAAAGTGCTGTAGTGATGAAACTTACGCCGCCACATCAACCAAACACCTAAAGAGTGGACGCCTGTCGGTATGAGGGCCGACAATTTCGTGCACGGAAGGTGTAGTTTCCACCAACGCCCGCGACTCGCTCGGCACTCTGGGGACTCGTGAGGCAAGGTGAGCAGGAGCTCTCGGCTGACAAAAGCGTCAGAATTGCACAGTAGACGAACGCTTCCACCACGGGAAACTGTCAAATGTTGTGGCCTGAGAATTAGGCGTGTTGACGGTGGGCGAAAAAGGACACTATTCGATGATTAAGCGCTTCCGGCGCTTGCCTGGCCATTTTGAGGCGTCGACCTCAGGATCTCGCCCGCTCCTGAGATGGAACCACGAATACCAGCCGTTGCTTCCTCTTCCGCAGGCGAGGCAGTGGCCAGGATTCGGAGTGCTCGGACGCTGGATTTTCGACGAGAACGCCGGGTTTTCGACCATTCTCGCGCCATCGGGCCTAGGTTGATGAGTCACACAGCCTCGCGTAACTGTTCGCCGGTCACGGTAACGTCGTTGTCGAAGTCGATGATTCTCCGCCCCGCCGAAAGTGCGTTGGTACCGCTGCGCGGCCTCTCGTACCTGACGGCGCCTCGAAGCCTGTCGGCACTCAACGGAACAGTAACGCTGGCCGCGGTCGCACGGGAAACTGTCAAATGTTGTGGCCTGAGAATCAGGCGGCGTCCTTCTCTTGCATGATTCCATCCACGAAGTTGTAACCCTCGAGAATCTTCGAAAGCAGAGTGGGGAGTTCAGTCGTCGCCAGTTTTTCTCCGCGCCACGGGCGAGCTTGAAGGCCATCGCACGGCACGCTGCACGCGTTCCGTTTCCCTTCGTACGTCGGTGACGGAGATGGACCGTGGCGAACATCGATTCGATCGGGTTTGTCGTCCGTAGGTGGATCCAGTGTTCCGCTGGGAAGTCATAGAATCCCAGAAGGACGTCGCGGTCTTTCTCCAGACAGTCGACTGCACCCGAGTACTTGACCTTGTACTTCTCGAGGAAAAGATCGAACGCCTTGTTCGCGTCCTCTCGCGTCTCGGCCATCCAGATCTCGTGGATTTTCTTTTTGGCCTTCGCCTGCACCGACCGTGAAAGCTTGTTCAGCACGTTAGCTATTTTATGGACCCGACAACGTTGCTCTCGCGTCGTTGGAAAGATTTTCCGAAGGGCTGCCCAGAACCCCAAGGCACCGTCTCCAACGGCGATCTTCGGTGCGCTCTTCAGGCCTACAGCTTTCAGTGTCAATGCCGCCCAAAAGTTGACCCGCGTTGCCGGCAAGAATTGACCCACGTGCCGGTGATCGGTTGACCCGCTGAGTGGCGGCGGCGCGTTGAGTAGTCAGCCGGTGTGAAGTGTGAAGTTGACCGGCGGGCGCAGGATTATCGCACGCGCTGGATCTCCTGGAGCGGTGGAGTGTTGTAGGTGAAGCCGCGAAATCGCTTCGTCTTGATCGGTCGGATGTCGACCCAGGTCTCGGTGTCAAAGACGAGAGAATACTGGCAGCGCCTCTCCTCGGGGTTCCACAGGATCTCGTCGTCGAGTGTGAAGTAGCCCTGCCACACGCCGTCGACGGCGACGAAGAGGTAGTTCGGTCCCTGTTTCGAGAGCTTCTCGGGGAGTCGGGAGAGTTGCCATGTGCCGCGCTTTGAGCGTGGGTGCTCGCGCAGCTCGAGCTTGTCCTCGAGCACCTCCCAGCGTGTGTGTATTCCGATGTGCACGCTTCTCTCATTTCGTCCTAAGTGACGAAGAGATCATACCTTGGCGAGTGTTCCAATTCTGCCGCCAAACGGCCACATGGAACAACCCCCTAACACAGACTTTCAGGGAGACTCGCCATGTCCGACCCTCGCAGAGACGCTGTGCGCCCGGAGCGCGTGCGCACGATTCCCCGGCAGTTCTCGTGGATCGATCGCGATCTGTTCCATCGCGGACTCATCACTGAACTCTCGCGCGACGAGATCGCACTCTACTTCTTTCTCACACTGGTAGCCGGCCCCGAAGGAACGAGCTTCTGGAGCCACGCTCGCATCGCAGAGTGCCTGGGATTCTCGCTCGACGATCACCTCCACGCACTGGGCGGACTCATCGAGAAGGATCTCGTCGCGTTTGAATATCCGACCTTTCAGGTGCTCTCGTTACCCCAGAGGCGGGTGCGATGAGCAGCTTGCGCAAGGTCGCGCTCAGCGAGATCTCACTTGAGCTTTTTGAGAGCAACTCGGCAGAGACGACGCTCGAGCCAGAGCAGCCGCTCTTCGTCCTTCAGGAGGGAAAGCGTCTCCTGCTCGTCGATGGCTTCAAGCGTTTCTTCGCGCTGAAGTCCCAGGCTGTCGACGAGGTCTGGGTCGTCGTGAAGTCCTGGAGTCGGGTCGAGGGAAAGCTCGAGCGACTCAAGCGCAACAGTCCGCGTCGTCGAACGACGCTGCGCGAAGAGCTTGCCGTCATTGCCGATCTCACCGTGCGAGACAAGCTCACCGAGCGGGCGCTTGCCCGAGGACTCGGCCGGAGCCGCCGCTGGGTCCGTCACCGCTTGGAGATTGTGAAGAGGCTCGAGCACGAGGTCTACGACGTCGTTCCCGAACGGCTCTTTCGTCCGACGGTGATCCTTTCACTGGCACGGCTCGATCCCACCGAGCAAGTGGCGACGGCGCTTGCCGTGAGCGCGGCGTCGCTCTCGCTTCACGAGGCGATCCGCTTTCTGCGGCTGCTTGAGTCAAAAGACGCCACCGAACGCGCGCGGCTTCGCGAGGACCCACGCGCCGCACTGTGCGAACTGGAGTCTCTTGCGCCGCTTGCGCCTCAAGCGCTCGGTGAGCTACGCCGCTCGGTCGACGAGCTGCTTGAGCTCAGTCTTCAGGAAGACCCCGAGCGCGCACGCAAAGTCCTCGGTGCGCTCGCAGAGCGGATCGAGCGCGCCGCCACACATCTTGAAGAAAAGGCGTCACCCAGTCCCCTGGTGGTCAGGGAGAAGGGGCGACGGGTCACTGTCAGCGGAGCTACGACGAATGATCAAACCAGAGACACGAGATCGTGTCAAAAAGCTGAGGAGAGCCGGACTCGGCAGCCGTGCGATCGCACGCAAGCTCGCAATCTCGCGCAACACCGTGCGGGAGATACTCGAGCCGACACTGAAGGTCAGGCGCAGAGAGAAACGCAAGGAGAGCGCGGCGCCGCGCACTTCCGTCCTGGAGCCTTACAAGAGACACATCGAGGCGATCCTCGAAAAAGACGAGCGGATCCTGCAGGCCAGCCCTCGTACAAGGCCAATCAGCGTGCGGCTGATCCTCAAGGAGATCCGCAAACTCGGCTACCCCGGCGGCCGCACGATTCTCGAGGAGTACGTGCGCAGTCGTCGCGGCCGGTGGCGCCGCAGTCGCAAGGCGTACGCGCGCTTCGAGACGCAGCCAGCGGAGGAATCACAGCAGGATTGGACCGAGTACCGAGTGAAGATCGCAGGCAAGCTCACGAAGGTACAAGTCTTCAGTCTGATTCTGTGCTGGAGTCGTCAGCAGTTTCTCAGAGCGTACTTCGATCAGCAGCGCTCCACGCTCCTTCACGGTCACGTCGCCGCCTTCCGCTACTTTGAGGGCGTGCCGTGGCGCATCGTCTACGACTGGCAGAAAACGATCGCTTCGTTTGAAATCGATGGCCGACCGCTTCTCAGCGATGACTTTCGCGCCTTCAGTGAGCACTACGGCTTCGAAGTGTTTCTTTGCGCGCCAGGCGACAAGGAGCGCAAAGGGAAGGTCGAAAGGCCATTTTATTACTGCGAGAGAGGCTTTCTTCCACATCGCGAATTTGAGTCACTCGAGGATTTCAACGCACAGCTTCGCCGCTGGCTCGATGGCGGTGAAGATCCAGAGGAAGGCAACCGCCGCAAGCACTCGAGCACGCAGGAAGTGCCGCACGAGCGCTGGCTCCAGGAGAAGGAGTATCTCTACCCTCTGCCAAAGACGGATCTCCTTCACCGCCATGTAGAGACGCGGCTCGTAGAGAAAGACTGTACGGTGTCGGTCTGTGGCAACCGCTACACGGTGCCATCGCGTCTCGTAGAAAACGGCTTGCGCAAGGTGTGGGTATCGATCGGCGTTACCGATCTCTTGATCCACAACCAAAAGGGCGAGCTCATCGCCGAGCACCTGCTGTCGGAAGACAAAGGCCAGCTCATCGTCAACGAGGAGCACTACGCCGAGCTGCGCAAACGTCGTCGTCACACGAGCACACCTGAGCTCGAACGTCAGTTTCTGGAACGTTTCTCTGCTCACAAGCGCTTCCTTGAGGAGCTCAAGCGGAACTTGCGCTCGATCGCACCGATTCACCTACGTGAGGTCCTCACCCTTGCGCGCCGTTACCGTCGCGAAGAGCTCGAAGCTGCGCTTGAGCGTGCCTTGACTGATGGGACTGCGACCGCCGGGTACGTGCGGGAGCTTCTCAGCCGCGAGCGTCCCACAGGCCACATCGGTGTGATGTCGGATGAGATGCCGAGAGGGCTGTCACTCGGCTCGGTCGATCCCGGCTCGCCAGATCAGTACGGAACATTCTTCGGCGAGAGCGTCGAAGATGACGAGTCAAACAACGAGCAGGAGGAGCAGCGATGACGACGAGTAACGCGACGGCCGGGCGCCCCGGCGACAACACTCTCGATGCGCTCTGCGCCATGCTGCGGGCACTCAGGCTCACCTCCATGGCAGAGGAACTGGCCGAACTTTTAGAAACCTCGCAGAGGGAAGGTTGGGGTCAGCTCGAACTGCTCTTCGAGCTTTTTCAGCGTGAGGAGGTGAGAAAACGCCAGAGGCGTTTCGAACGCCACCTCAAAGTCTCTGGGTTGAGCGAAGCGTACGGGCTCGAGCACTTCGACTTCGATCTTGCCCGTGAGCACGGCCTCGAGCCTGCCGTGGTGCGCGACCTCGCGCAGTGCGAGTTTGTGCGTGCGCGGCGCAACGTAATCCTCGCCGGCGGCGTCGGCACCGGGAAGACTTTCCTGGCGCGTACGCTCGGTGTGGAAGCGCTGAAGCGCGCCTTCAAGGTCTTGAGCTTCAACACCGCCGATCTTGTCGATACCCTCTACTCCAAGCGCAGCTCGTTTCACTTCGGCAAAGTCTACAAGTGTGTGCGCGACGTCGATCTACTCATCCTCGACGACCTCGCCTACCTTCCCTACGCACCGGAGAAGGTGGAGTTTCTCTTCAGCCTCATCGTTGACCGTCACGAACTCGCCTCGGGTGCGACCATCGTCACCTCAAATACCGACGTCACCGAGTGGTGGCAGTTCTTTCCCTCAAAGGCAATGGGCATGGCCTTCAGTGATCGGCTGCTGGAGGGCGCACAGGGGATACGGCTGACGGGCGCGAGCATCCGGCCAACGCGTCCGCAGCGTAAATCGCCGAGCAACGAGGCGCCGTCTCAGCAGACACCACCGAAGGAGCGCACTACGCCGGCCGACGTGGGCGCATAGCGACGACCTCGCAGCAACACGCCACCCCGAAAGCCCCGACGCCAAACCTGGTCTCGGGGCTTTTCTCATCGCCGTCGGCCCGTTCGTTGTCCCGCACATCAAGGGGAATGAGATGCAGTGGTGTCGAAATCGCAGTCGAATGAGAAACGCCGAATGAGGTGGGTCAACCGAGCCCGGGAACACGGGTCAACTTCTGCCGGGAATGACATTCAGATCCAATAGGAGTTCCCTCCAGCTCTGCTCACTCTCGCGATAACCGTCAAGGATCCCGATGAGTTCCTTGCGGCCATCGCTGGTTGCCCCCATGAGAACAAGGATACACTGCCTCTCTTCGTCCAGCCGGACGTTGAAATACACGCCGTCAGCCCAGAGGTAAACGTAGGTCTTCTCAGAGAGATCACGACGACTCCATGTCTCGTACTCCGTCTTCCAGGTCTCAGTGAGACGAGTCACGACGTTCGCTGAGAGATTCCTCGCTTCAGGACCAACGAGTCCCTCCAGAGCACCTGAGAAGTCTCCACTGGAGATTCCGCAGATAGAGCCACGGGATCAACTCATCGAGATTCTTGGAGCGACGAAGATACGGAGGGAGGATCGAAGAGCTGAATCGGATCTTCTCCTCTCCCGGCAGTTCTCGACGATCTCTAGCCCGAGGCTGTTCCACCGAGAGTCTCCCAGCGCCGGTGAGGAGCTCGCGCTCGGGTAGGTGGCCGTTTCGGACGACCTGTCGTCGTCCCTGTTCATCGACGATTCCCGAATGCTGCTGCACTTCGATCTCGGTCTCAAGGGCCGCTTGCAGCATCTTCTGCGCTCCGTCCCGCACGATTTCGTCGAGCGATAGGCGAGGCTCGCTATCGGTCTGCTGACTTGGTACGTTCTTCTCCAAGGCGTATCCTTTCCGCCCTTTCGGGCGTGTTTCTTGTTTGGTCACAAGAAAGGATACGCCGCCTTTCGTTTACTCGTCAGGCCACAACTTTCGAGAATATCCCTTCCACCACGTGGGAAGCGCCGACTCGTCAGCTGGTCCATTCGGTAGCCGGACTCCAGCTCGTTGAAGATGAGTTCGATTTCCCAGCGATAGCGGTAGACGCTGGCGACCTCCTCGGCGATGAGATCGTCGTGTTCGACGTTGGTGACGTAAAGGTGATACTGGCCGTGGTCTTCGTTACGGATGGCGACAAGTCGAAAACACTCGTGAGCGCGACGCGCTCGACCTCTGTGATTGTGCGTTGAAAACGAGGCTTCGATCTCAACGTCGAGAGTTTCTCTTTTCAGTAAAGAACTAGGATAGAAATCACGGAACTCGCGGAGGCGGTCGTACGTCCAACGCTTAGTACCCGTACATCGGATCCGCAACGTACGGTGGGAGAGGTTTGGGATTACATGGTCGATTCGGAGCGTCGTACCGGATCGAACATGGTCTACAGGGAACTGCGTAACCTCGCTCTCCCGGCGCTCCTCGATTCATGAAGCCGTTCAGCAAAGTCACCAATTTGCAGAGGTCTGCATTCTTGTCGTAAACGGTCATTCCGATTAACACTGCCCAAACATCGTGTGCCGGTTCATTCCCGAGCGCTGGCACTGCGGGAGCCGCCAAACATACCGAATCTCGAAATCCGAATGCTCTGCATAAATACCCATAGTGAATGTTCCCCGGGACGTCCTGATGGAAACAGATTCCACAAATCGAAACTGTGTTACGGCAGTCCTGCGACGGACACCCATCGACCACCCAACGATGTTGACTCTTAAAGTCCCAGACGGCTCGCGGCTTCACACAATTCGCAAACGCAAGCAGATGATCCGCGAGATAAACCGCTCCAATTACAGGCAAGGCAAGAAGCCAGCGAGGAGGAGGCTGAAGATGTTTCGTAGATGAGTTTATTGCCATCTCTCGCTTCAGCCAATCCGTCACATCTGGACCACATCGTCGATGAATAAACTCGTCTATCCATTTATACACCTCTGTAATCCACAAAATTCCGTAGGCAAATGGCCAGTAATGAAAGTCCGAACCTTGCTCCCACCGGGCCAGGTTGTTAAAGGCCTCCGGAATACCGCCACTAGAGTCTGTCAACCAACCCTCTCTCGCCCGACATTTCGGGACTATAATCTGCCCCGAATCACCCGACACATCTGAAACAACATCACAAAACCAAGTCGATATAAATTCCCCTTGGAACGAAGCAGATGAACCAGCGAGAGTGTCCAAAGACCCTAAGGAATTGAACGTATAAAACCTTGATCCGCTGCTTTGACTAACCACCTGCCTACCCGATGGTAGCGAGACATCGGTAAACCTGTTCCTACCTACCCCACGGTCTTGAGATAGAAGCCCTTCCTGATCTCTCACCTCCGTAACAAAAGCACCATCCTCATCGGTCCAGGAAGAACGATCACTAAAAGCGTCGTAGCGATAGACCTGACTCAACACCGCCCCCGAAGTACTATCTTCAACTTTAGTCAGCCTACTTTCCTCATCATACACATACGTCGTCAGCCCAGCGTCCTGGTCAACGAGAACAAGATTGGCTCGGGGGTCATACTCGAGGGTCCGCGACTCTGACGAAGCCGCCGCCTCAACATCAGTCAGAGAACCGCGCGCATCGTAGAAAAAAGTGGTAACGACGGCATCTCTTTCTTTCGTTTTTACATTATTCGCCTTATCATAGGTGTACGTAATATCGAATTCGTTTGTGGAGTTCGACGATGTCCTCTTTTCTCGTACAATCCGGTGATCTTTGTCAAATATGAACGTTGTGATTGCAGTCACCGGGACCGCGCCGTGCCCGACACGAAACATTTCCTTAGGTCGCCCAGATCGGTCTAAGGTGTACGTTTGGGTCGAGAGTATGACGCCGGGGTCACTTCTCTTATATGTCCTAATCTCATTGACGCCGCCCGTCGCATCATAACCATAAGTCGTATCGGTGTTATTCGCGCACTCGATCAACCGAACTCTACTCAAAGAATCATAGCTGAAAGTGGTCTTCTCGTTTGCGGGATTGACGAGAACCTCGACACGGTTGAGGGCGTCATATGAATAAGTTTGCAAGCCACCGATTTCGTCGGTAAGCGTCTTCCGATTTCGAACGTTATCGTAAGTATACGTAAGAATTAGACCGTCACCTCTTTTCATCGAAGTGACACTGTTACGAAGGTCGTAAGAGAGTGAATGAAAACCTCTTAAGTCGCTCCATCGTTTCAGGTTTCCCACCTCATCATATTCATATGTAACGAAGCTCGACGCATAGTCAATGCGCGAACGCCGGTTGATTTCGTCGTAACTGTATGTCGTGACAATCCCCCCAGCGTTCATTCTAAGTGAGAGATTTCCCTCGGTGTCATACGAAAACGTAGTAAGGTATTTCAGTGGATCCTCAATGGCCTCAAGTCGGTTGAGACCATCGTACGAAAAAGTCGTTAGTTTGCCGGCGCCGTCCTCTCTCGATCGACGATTTCTGGCTTCATCGTAGGTATAGGTCACAAGTATTTCTTCTGAACTTATTTCGGTCGACAAATCGCCACGCGCGTCAAACATCCGCGTTGTTCTGTTGCCATCGAAATCAATCGCTCCATGTGCCCTCTGGACGTCGTCGTAAATGATTGTTTGAACGTAACCCGCTGGATTGGTTTCCGTAACTCGCCGGTTCAGAGAATCAAAGGTCCGAGTGAGAAGATCCCCATTCGGGTATTGGATTTCTGTCGCATTCCCCACCGCATCGTAGGACGTAGTCGTCCTCTCAGAAAGCGGAGAGACCTCAACTGTCCTTCTGCCAAGCTCGTCGTAAACTAAGTCCGAACGATTCCCTCGTGCGTCTGTTCGACTTGTGCGATTGCCGCTGGCGTCATACGCGTACGTTGTGTGGCACTCAAGAGGATCAGATTCGTCAATCACCCGTCCGATCTTGTCGTAGCTCCAAGTGGTCACTGCTCCTCGTGCGTTCTCTTCAGACCTACGCCGTCCAGTCGCGTCGTAACTCGTCGTAGTGACGTAGTTCGTAGCGTTCTCGACCGCAATCAGGCGATTGACCTTGTTGTATGTGTTCGTCGTGCGATAGTTTCTCGTATCGATCGTCGCCCTAACGTTTCCCACTTCGTCGTATACAGTCGTCGAGATTCCGCCGTCTGCTCGATGCTCGGACTCCAAGCGGTTGAGCTCGTCATAGCTCTTTGTCGTCACATTGCCACGCGCGTCAGTTATGCTTGTCTGGTTTCCTGCTGCGTCGTATGCGTACGTCGTTCTGTACTTCAAGGCATCGATGGACACCTGGACACGATCCAAGTCATCGTACTGAGTAGTGACGATGGCGCCGCTGGGATCTTCTTGTGAAATTACATTACCGTTAGCATCGTAAGAAGTTGTCGAAGTCTGGTCAAGCGCATCTACTCTCGCGACAGCCCTACCCACCTTGTCATAAGTCCAAGTTGCCACTCGAGCCAGAGCATCTTGCTGACTGATACGATTTCTCGCTTTGTCGTACGTAAACGTCCAAATGTTCTCAAGCGCATCAATTGTTTCCGTTCGCTGGCCGTTGTGATCATAGGTGTACGTCGTCGTATACCCCCGTGCATCGGTCTCACTCTGAACGAGGCCACATACCTCATACGTGATTGTCGTGATCCCGCCTTGGGCGTCGTGAGTCACAGTCCGTCGATTGGACGCATCATAGGCAAACGTCGTCCGATGGTTCAGCGCGTCGATCGCGTACGCAGGATTCGCCGCCGCGTCATACCCAAACGTCGTCACGTTCCCCTCAGCGTCTTCGACTGTTTGCACAAGCCCCTGACTACCGAACGTCAAAGTCGTCGGATTGCCTCGGGCATCCTCGATCGAAGTGAGAACATCATTTGCGTACACCCATGTCGTCAGCTCCCGCTTCGCGTTCTGAAGACTTCTCAGATGGCCTTCGTCATACGTGTACGTCGTCACGTTCCCGAGCTGATCTTTCTCACTCTTGACGCGATAGCTGCCTGCAGCTTCGTAGGTGTATGTAACGAAATCCCCTTGATCCCCGGGCTCTATGGCTTTCAGGCGTCTTCTAGTCTCGCCGGTCTCACTACTCACCAACTCCCACGTGTAGCGTGTCGTCACGCTCCGAGGATTTACCACCGACGTCACGCGACGAGCTGTCGAGCTCCAGTTGAACGTCGTCACCTCCTCTTCAGCGTTCTCTAGAGCGTCGAGATACTTCTCACTGCTGTCATACAGATACGACGTCACCTGCCCAAGCGGGTTCTTCACTGCCGTCTCGGTCGAGCTTGCGTACGTGAACGTCGTGAAGTCCTTGTTCGTCGTGTCGTTCGCATCGACACCCTTCACCGTTTGGACCTTGCTCGAGGAGTACACCACTTCGGTTCGATGGTCCGGATCCTCGATCAGATCCATTTCCACAGTCCCCGTCGTATACTCAAAAGTCGTCAAACAGCCAACCGCGTCCTCGATCTGAGAGAGTTTCCCACTTGTGTAGCTAAAGCTTGTCAGCCGACCGGCGGTGTCCTCAATCGCCTCGATGCGAGAGCCGTCGTAGTGGAGAGTGACCAAGCGACTGCGGTGGTTTTCAACCGATGAGAGCTGCGTCCCGGTCGAATACGTAAACGTCCACTTACGCCCGTCGGGATCCTCGATGTTCGTCAGTCTCCCCGACTCCGAAAGGTCGTAGACGAACTTCACACCGTTCGGAAGAATCTCCGTAAACAAATCGGCAATAACGGGTGATTCGACCACGATATTGTCGTATCCGGCGGTCGGATAATAGACGACCGATGTACCCTTCTCATAGTCTACCGACCCTCCATCGGACGTCTTCACCGTTACCGTGGTGCCGCTCTTCTCGATGCGGCGGTGAAGGTTCGTCGTCCACCCATCAGCCGTCCCTAGAGCCAAGATCCCGGCTTGGTCTGACTCGTAGTAGATCTCTACCGGGATCGTGTTTTCAGGAATCTTGTAGTGGTAGAGAAGTGAACCGCTGGCGATGTTCACCGCAGCGGGACGACTACCGCTCGAAGAGCAGTTCCCCTCACAGCCGCAGTGGCCACCACAGTTGAAAGGATCCATGAATCCGTCATCCGTCGTCGAAGGAATCGTCACCTTAGGTGCCTTCGGCGTGGGAAACGACATTTGACTCGGGTGAGTCGCCTCAGCGGGAACTTTTGCGCCCGTCAGGGGTGTCCAACCACCGGCACTCGTCATCCTACACCTCGCTTATTCCTGAGTGTACTTGTGACGCCCGAAAACAGGCGCGCCACCACGCATGGATCTACTTGCGGATCAGTTGCTACTCATTGACTCTTCCTGAGATAGCTTCTCCTTTAGTTCCAATGCAAACGCGTAGTCTGGACGAAGAGAAAGAGCACGCTCCAAAGCTTCAAGCGCTGCTGACTTGTCTCCCTTTCCGTACAGAACACCAGCAAGATTGTACTGCGCCTCTGGCGATCTGCCATTTAGCTCTACATGCCTGCGAAGAAAGTGCTCCGCCGCGGACAGGTCTCCCTGTTTGAGGCAGACATGTGCCAACTTCGCGACGTACTCCTCGGAGTCGGGGGCATACGATAGCGCCTGCTTGAATGACCTGGCTGCTCCTCCCAAGTCTCCCTGAGCTTCTTTCACGAGCCCCGTCAAAAAACGCCACTCTCTATCGCATCCTCGACTCTTGAGCGTCTCGATACATTTCTGCGCGCCGTCTGCACGACCAGTCTTGATCCAGTGTTGACACAGGTCCATCATTCCCGAAACGTAACTCGGGTGTGTCTTGACGATTTCAGCAAGCAACGCTTCACCGTCTTTTTCTCGCCCTTGGTCGAGATACACGTGGGCTAGTCGATGCCTGGACTTGTGGTCGAGTATTCCGACGTCGTAACTGCCGAATTCCTGCGGCCATTCATTCGTTTCGAGGATTTCCTGGAAGCATTCGGCTGCACGCGCGAGGTCGCCATCAACATGGCTGTACACACCGCGATAGTACAGGAGCTCTGGATTCCGTGGATGGTGTTTGCGCCCTTCGTCCAGTGTTTCCAGCGCTTCTTTCGTCCTCCCCGATGAGTTCTTCGCTTGCGCGAGCAGGACGTACGCCTTCTTTACTTGAGAGTAGTGCGGCTCTGATCGGCTGATGCTCTCTTCTAGATGGGAGATAGCCTTCGCATAGTCTTCGTTCTCAAGGTAGCTGTGACCGACGTTGAAGTGGACAAATGCGTCTTCTGCCCGTTCTTCTAGGTCCTTCAGCAAGAGAGCGTGGTCCCGCATCCGCTTCGATCTTCGAAGCTCTGCGTCGAGATAGCCGTAGTGGTGGATGGCGACATCAGTCCACTTTACTTGGCCTCCTGCTCGATTGATTGCTGGGAGGATGTTCTCGTGAACTCTGTACTCCCATCTCAAATCATCGCGACGAGGAAATAGACGCACATGATCCACGACTGTCGGCGAGCCACCTGGAAGAGGTACGCACTCCACCTTCATCGAGTATGCTGTCAATGTATCCTGCGGTAGCTCAGAGAAGAGCTGCTTCAGCTTCTCGCGATTCGATTGTGTCACTCGATCGTCCGCATCCAGCCAGAAAACCCAGTCACCGGTCGCCCGCTCGATGGCCTCGTTACGAGCGCGAGAAAAACTGTCCACCCACGGAAAGTCGTAGAGTTTGGCACCAAATTCCCTCGCGATGTCCTTTGTACGGTCGGTTGAGCCTGTGTCTACGACCACAATCTCGTCGACGACGCCTTGGATGGACTCCAGACACTCACCAAGGTTCTTCTCCTCATTCCGAACGATCATGGTCAACGAAACGCTCGAAGACCGAGAGGTCGTGCTCGGAACAAATGGCGAAACTTCTGAAGGTGCTGCGTCTTTCTCAGGTGCGACCTCTCGTCGAGGCTCATGCGTCGGGTGACTTGTAGTCTGGGCTTCCAACCGCCGCACACCTCTTTGAAGCAATTCTTCGAACCGAACAATCGCGCGATCGACGCCTTGGTCCCACGTCCACTCATGCCGTGCGCGCTTAGTGGCTACCTGACCCAGCTCCGCCCCAAGATGGCGATAGTCGTAAGCCCAACGAAGCGATCTGACAACCTCGTGAACGTCAGCCACTCTGAGAAAGATGGGCGCCACGCACTTCGTGCCGTCGCGTAGACGATCAGTTGAAATCGATTTATCCGAAGGAATTCTTGTACCGCATGAACCATCGACGTAGTCATCAGTAGCACCTCCTGATGTTACGATCACGTGAAGCCCACAAGCCATGGCTTCCAGCACAGGGAGGGCGAATCCTTCACCTCTGTACGGAGCAAGCAACACGTCACATGCGTTGTACAGGCGAACCAACTCTCCCTCTTGGAAATGCCGATCCAGATAGAGGATCTCTGGTCGAGTCGGATCTCTTGCAGCATCGATGATCTTTTCGCCTATGGTCTGCCCCCGGTAAAACGTGTTCGTTCCCATATCCTTCACGACGAGCGTTACGTCGTCGCAGGAAGAAAACGCACGAAGATAGGCTTCCAGAGCGATGTCCGCCCCTTTGCGATGGAGAGTGCCTCCGAGGTAAAGGATCTTGAACGTCTTTTTCGTGGTTAGGGGAAGAGAATCAACGTCAGGTCGAAATACGTCTGGATCGATCCCATGGGGAATGACTGCTGTCCGGAATGGATCAAAGCCTGCCCTGAGATAGGAGCCTTGAACGTATCGTGAAAAGCACCAGACGTCGTCCACCGAATCACGGAATGCGTCGACCCAGTTTTGAGGAAGGCTTCCATATTCCCACGGTTGCGCCAATACCCAACGCCCAGAGGTCGGGGGCTCAAAGTTCGGCGGCCATTGGTGTCGGATGTGAAAGTCAACCTCATCTGATTGCGATTCACTCAAGAAACTGCGGAGTACACGGGCTTTGGGATCCTCGCTCAGTTCGAAGTCCTTCGCCCCGCAGTCAACTAGGTGGAGGTCGATCTCTCGGCGGGAGCACATCGAGAGCGCCATCTCTCTAGCAACGACACCGAAACTACTAAGAGTGGAGAACTCCCCCTCATAACGAACTCGGATTCTCCGCCCCTTTCCTCTGGAGTACAGTCGAGCTCGGGAGATCGCCATTTAAGACCTCATGCCGTCAGACGGTTCAGATCATCCACTACCAAGTTAGCGACTTGCTTCACGTTGTAACGCTCCAGGAGAGCTGGAATGGAGCTCCGTGCTCGGCGACGCCCTTCCTCAGGATCCTCGTATACCCGACGCATCAAGACGCGAAGGTGATCTACCGAAGGAACCGCCCACTTGTGCCCGACAAAGAACTCCGGGACACGCCCTTCGATTCGCTCAAGCCCCTCTACGTCGATCAAATAACCGCTGCGATCATTCAAGAAGTCCAGCTGCCCTCCCCATTTCGTTCCGATCGTCGGAAGACCAGCCACGATCGCCTCGAGAAGTGGCCGCCCAAACCCCTCGCCTCGGGTTGGAAGCACAAAGGCGTCGACGGCGGCATAAAGGCCTCTCATCTCGCCTGGCCTCAACGTTTCGTCGACAAACGAGAGTTCGGGTCCGCGGTCCGGATCTTGACCTATTTCGCTGCGAATGAATCCGCGAATACGATCCCGAACCTCGACCTGTTTGAGTCCCTGCAACGAACAGATCCGTAGAACGAGTGTCACATCATCAACTGCGCTGAACTCCGTAAAGAAAGCTCGCAGCAGAATGTCCCACCCTTTCCGTGCTCCCCAGTCGAACACTGAGAGGAAATTGAACCGTTTCGTGTTCAGGATTTCCAACGGCGTCGCTGTGGGGAGTGGCACCGGCCCAAGCGGTGGGGGAATCACCGCGATTCTGTCCTCCGGGACTCCCTGCTCTTCGAACACTCGCCGGTTGAACTCGCTGAGAACCCAAACTCGGTCGGCTTCTTGAAGGACCTCTGCCCAACCTTTTGGCAGCCGATCGGTTTCGAATGTAGTGCGAACAACGCTCACGGACGCGCGCGAGCGAGGTTCGAACGCCGCCGGTGAGCCGTGAAAGACATGGACGAACGATTCGGAATCGGGCTCTCCTTCGAGGCCCTTCAGTAACGAGAACGTGCCGTCGACATCGAGCATAGCTTCTTCCTCCACGTCGTGCGACGACAGAGATAAAGGAGCGGAACGACGTTCGAGTTCACAGGCGAGCTCTCGGGCCTCTAAAGCGTGAGCGCTAAGATTGAAGAATACGCCCTCCCAGTGAATTGGTTCGTGGCCCTGGTAGGTGCACAAGTGCTCCGGAATCGCGCATCGTTCCAGGATTTCGACCAGTCTTGTCTCAAACGAGTCGAATGGGCCAGCGATCGTGAGAAGACCGTCTGCCGCAACCGACTTCGCCTCCTCGAGCTTCTGAGTCTCGAGACAGACGCACGCGAGATCACACTGTGCAGCGAAAAAGAACGGTTCAGCGCCTACAGCAGCACGAAACTCGGGCTCAGCGTCCTCCAATCGCCCAAGCCGCACAAGAGTCGAACCGAGTTTGTGGCGAAGGTACCCCCAGTCCTGCCGAGAGACCGCCTCGCTGTAGGCTTCTACCGCGCTCGAGTGGTTCCCTCGTCCGCGTTCCCAGTCCCCGAGAAGTTCGTGAGCTCGAGCAAGTAAGATGTTCCGCCGTCTGTCAGGCTCCAGCCCCACGTCCGACTCGTGATTCAGTTGCGTTTCCCAGTTGACTCGGAAGTACTCGAAGTCCACGTTCAGAGGACCACCCTCTTCGAGATGATCGTACTCATCGTCGACCAAGGCGTCGATGAAGCGAGCAATTCCCGGGCCGTCTGGTGTGCCACGAACCTGATCAAGCTCCAGCGTGTTAAACGCCGTGAACACATTCCGTCGCTCCGATTCGAGAGCTGCGTCCGTTGCCCGTTCGGTGTATCGCAGGTGAGCCTCCCGATTCTCAGAATCAACGAACGCCGCAGCGCTGCAGAGTACCCGAGAAAGATTCTCGCGATTAGCGCTCGAATTCTCGGTGGACAACGCGGACTCCGCATGTCGAATCGCCGCGTTGAACCTTCTGTGATTCATGAAGATGCGCGACGCCAAGCGGTGAAGCGTCTCTTCCGAAAGATCGTGGGCCGCGCGCTGCACACCACTGGAGACTACGCCTTCGAGGATGGAACCAAGGCTCTGCGCTCGGGCCTCCCATGAGTGATTGCGGACAACCTCTTCATAGCCCCTTTGAGCGATCTCCTCCCTCTCACGATCGTGACTGAGAAAATAGTCAACTTGCTCGATCAAGTTCTCCTCAGAATATGTCGCGACGTGCTCCCCCGCCGTGAACCGCTCCAGAATCTCGCTGTTCGTCTCTTCGACCAAGAGCAACTTTCGAGCACCAAGCGCTTCGTACACGCGCATGTTGATCTCGCCACGCACCGAATGGTTGAACACCATTTTGGCGCGCGCCAGCGCCTTCAGGTACCCCGGTCCGTAAGTGTTGGTCAGGACACGACAATCGAACTTTCCAAGAGCGCTGAGGAGTCTCTCTAGCAGCTTTCCGCGTCGCTTGTGGATGTACGGCTGCAGATTCCCCACGAAGAGCAAGTCCCACGTTTCTGTCACATCCCCCGGTCGAAACACCTCCGCGTCGAGAGCAAACCAAGGCAAATGGACAACTTTCGCGCCGGTTCTCTCCAGCCTATCTGCCTGAAGTCGCTCGTTACAGATGAAGAGGTCGACGAACGGGATCGTGCTCTTCACCGTTTCAAAACAGATATTCGTGTCCGAGACGGTGGCCACGATCGGAACCGGCGCCTCGTGAAGGCCCCAAACGAAATTGCCATACTCAAGGCTGGCAATCAGCACGGCGTCGAGTCCAAAACCGCACGGAAGTCTGCTCGTTATGTCCTCATAGGTGTCCTCCTCTGGGTCGTACCTGATGTCGCCAGCCCCATCCTGCCTCGCGGTCAGAATGAAATGCGACGGGTGCCAACCCTTTGCCAGGCGCAAGTCACCTTCTGTGAAGACGAGTACGTTCACAGGAACTGCTTCCTCGGTGATCAGTTGTCAGCTGATCATCCATACTGCCGCGGCATCACAACTACTCGGAGGTCTCGAACGATACAGCCACTCCAGTTGAACTGCAACGTATTTCATTCGCGAAATCTTCAACTCCAACGAGACGTAGTCCATCCGAGTGACGAACGAACGTTCGCTGCCATCGGAACAGTTTGTAACCACATCGTGTCGCAAGGCCGCCATTCTCGATTTTTGTTTCGCGCGTCCTTCGAATCAGACTATGCTCATGAAGTCTCGCGCGATGTTGCCGTGATTTCTCTCCGAATCTCTCGATAGCACAGGTTCGTTACCATGAGGACACGGGAATCAATACTCTTTCGAAATACTCCGCAGTGGGAGGGCGTCGCGCTTCGCGAGCCGCTCCATCGAGGCAAACCGTTCATCAGTGCGGGGGAGTGTGGAGTACTTTACAACGACGACGGAGAGCGTCTTCCGCGGTCGGAGCGGCTCACCGCCGACAACGTGACACTTGCGATCCTCACTCGCAATCGCAAGGATTTCCTCCTTAGACTCATCGACTCCATAGAGCGGACGTCACAGCAACTCCCCGGCGCTTCGCGCGTGCTCCACGTCAATAACACTGACGACGACACAGTTTCGGCTGTCCGATACCACCACCCAAACTGGACGGTACTGGAGTACCGCAGCGAGTACTTCACCCATCCCTCGAAGGGCATAGAGTGGATCAAGCAGCACCTCTCATACGAGCTGACCGATCCCCCTGAGGCATACAACGCAGCAGCCGGTTATGTTTCTCCAAACTCGATTAGCTGGCTGAGGAATCAAATGGTTCGTCGCTGCCCCACTCCGTGGCTAATCTCCTTCGACGATGACTGCGAGGTACTACCTGGTTGGTTCGACTACTACCAAAGAATGCAACATGCAAGCGATGCGCTCGCCGTCATCAACAACTTCGCGTTCCTATGCATGCACAAGGAAGTTGTACGAAGAATCGGGTGGTACGACGAACGATATGTCTCCAATCATGGATTCGAAGACACCGACTACACGCTGCGATTGAATCGAGAGGGAGTTCCATGGGTCCTCGGTTTCAATAGGGAACACGATTGGCGAAGTGCCGACCAGGGAAACCCGCGAGGATCGATGACGGGAAACGATCGCTTTGTTCATCGATGCGCGCTTCTGCATAGTGGCTATTCCGCACGCTTGCCCGCCGGACGAAAAGGGTTCACGAATGACCACCCTTTCCTCAATGCGCAGTGGCACGACCGAAAGTGGGAATCCTCCTCTTGCGGAACGGGATCCCATATCGACCGGCCACCGTTTAAGGGCACGTACTTTCGCTGCAAACTCCGAGACGAGCCACAGTGGTACCCCTTCGACGACCTTGCCATTGCCCCTATTCCTCGCGACCCGAATTTGCGCAAGATTCTCGGAAGAGGACATTCACCCCAAAAGGACCCTGAGACAACAAGAAGATCGACTCCGCGTCACTTCATGGTCGCACCCAAGTCGTCGATCCCTCAGCTCTCGATCGTCCTGACAAACCGAGACACGGTTCCATTTCTGACCCTTGCCTTGAAGTCAATTCGTTCCAACTTCGTAAGAGGCGACCATCAAATCCTTCTCTTCGATGATGCCTCCAACGATGGGGACGTCGAATGGCTAAAGAACAATCAGAATCTCTATCGGTATGACCTGCTTCTCAATCCAGGACCTGAACGTGTTGGCATAGTTCATGCATACGACTACTGCGTGAAAAGCGCTCGACATGACGTCGTCTTCATCGTCCATTCTGACATGTACTTTGGAAGAAGAGCTGACATCGAACTCTATAAATACCTCAAACTCGGAACCGTCGTCAGCTCGACACGCGTCGAACCACCGATTCACAGAGGACAGGAACAAGCCAAAATCCTCGAAAACTTCGGCATTCAGGTTGAAGATTTCGAAGAAGAGAGGTTCTTGGACTTCTGCGAAACGAGACGGTCTGAAAATACAGAAAAATTCACCCACGGACTTTTCGCACCATTCATGTGCTTTCGTGCGGATTACCTTCGGATTGGTGGCCATGATCCAGTCTTCGCTCCTCAGTCTCTCGAGGACTCCGACCTCTTTAACCGAATGATGCTTGCTCAGTACGAGCCTGTTCAGTCCTGGTCCAGTCTCTGTTACCATTTCACGTGTAGGGGTTCTCGATTCCGGGACGGGGTAGGAAAAAACTCCGTCGAGTGGCAGCGTAGCACGCAGAAGAATCGACGAAATTTTTCCCGCAAATGGGGACGTCCAATGCCGCACGTCGATGATTTCTGCAAACCCATCGTCGACGCCAAGTACAACATCGGACTCGGGATTGACGTCACTCACACGAGAGTTCCGGAGGTGCTGTATTCGGTGCTTCAAGTCGTCGAACCGCTATTCTCCAAAGTCGAAGTGCTTGACGTCGACGACAGACGACTTGTACGAGAAGTAGTGGGTAAGTACACAGAAGAGGAGTCTCGCGTTACGCCCCTACTCACACACGACAAGGTTGAAGTCGTTTCAGACGGGTTCCGGTTGGCAGACTGCGATGTGACAGTCATAACCACACCCAAGGCATGCCTTTCGGATGACTTCCGATTCTTGCGGACACTTCCCAGTTGGCTCGATCGCCAAGCTACTACTGGCTCCGTCACGATGGGTGAATTCGAAGTGACAATCCGGACCCTCAAAAAGGGTTACGAAAGAGAAAATCTTCTTATTCGAGACCCCGGCGACGTCGTGAGAAGGACACCTGAATACGAACGCATCGTAGAGATCCCACTGGCGAGATAGCGGCCCCCTCAGGCTCAGGTCAAATGAAACAGATTGCGCCATTGCCTGAAACAGACATTCAGATCATCACTCTCACGCGGGGAAACACCCAATACGTGGAACGCCTGAGTCGTGCCCTGATGCCACAGGTCGAAGACCTTGGCGTTTCTTGCATCCGATTTCTCGTCAACAACGGCGTGATGGAACGAAGCTTGACGGCGACTGCCAAGAAGCATCTCTGGCGGGTGGTCAACGTTGACCCCGAAACCAGTTTTTCTGCGGGAAACAACCGAGCGGCTCAGCTCAGTTCGACGACGTGGCTGCTACTAGTGAACGACGACCTCATTCCTCATCCGACTATGCTGGAGCGCCTATGGCGCCGTCGGAGCGACGCGGACGTGATGGGCGTCCTCGCGCTCCAAAGTGACGGAACTGTGAATCACGCCGGCGTCAGAGTACTGCCCCGTCTCGACCACCTCGGGAGAGGCCACCAAGCACTTCTTTATCAAGGACTTCCGCCTCAAGAGGTGGATGCGGTCACCTTCGCATGCGCTCTGATTCGACGCTCTCTCTGGGATGGGCTGAACGGACTGGATGAATGCTACTGGTACGGTTTTGAGGACATCGATTTTTGCCTGCGCGCGAAATCCTCCGAATCCCGGATTCTGTGCAACATGGAGGCCGTGGTTCAGCATGACGAGTGCGGAACTCGCGCACGAGGAGGTGAGTACGAGCGGGATAACTTTTCTCTGTTCCGCTCTCGATGGTCGAACTACCTTGAGGCTGAAGCAGAAAAACTCCGAAGCGGCGCATCGCCCCCCACCCGCCCGCCCTGAGCAGACTTTCGACGCTTACTGGTCCCCGAGCGGCACACCGCAAGTCTGCGCATTGTAGTGAATGATCCTCGGAGCCTCGCCTCTCGCAAGTTCTTCGTAGGTCCGCCTCATCGAGCTAATCGTACGTGAAAAGGCATAAGGCGCAGCAAACGAACACGACAGTGTCTTCACCAGATTCGAACGTTGATTGAAATACCAATTCAAATAGGGTTCTTCCCAAGCACCCTCCGTAGTTCCTGCGGAAGAATCCACCGATATCATCTCGTCCAGTTCATCGGCCATTTTCAGCACGGCATCGACTCTTCCCCCGAAGAGACAACCCTGCCAGTAGGTAGGACCACGTTCTAACTTGGGAACGAATGCTGAACAACGCTCCGACGGCTGCCAATCGTTTTGCGTCCGGTAGCCAAAATGTTGAACCCCGACCAGTTCTTGCGACTCGCCAGGAAAGATGTCTGCGAAAGAAATGGTCCGAACCACTAACATGTCAGCATCAAGGACCAGGCAGAACTCGAAATCCAGAATCTCCTTCCGCGCTTCTCGAATGAGTCCGAAGAGACACAGAGAACTTTCAATCGATATAGACGCTCGGACTGCCCTAAACACGACAACGGACTGCTCCAAACTCTCCTCTTTCAGGTTATCCGTTGTTTCGTTGAACGCTAGAATGATTTTAGACGCACCTGGTACCAAATACCTGTCAATACTTCGTGTCAAGGCGGGAATAAGACCAAGATACGCCCCGGTGCATTGAACGATAATCGCAATCTTTTTCGTCATGCCTCTTCCCCTAAAGGTCATGCGTCCACGTTCAACACTAACGGCCATTCACCCATGACACCCGTGAACCACAATCGCGAACGGCAAAAGCCCGCTCGAGGGTTTAAATCATGAAGTCGTCCCGCAGCCCCAAAGACCTTAAACACATAAAAGTTCCGAACACTGGGATCTTTCAAGACCGACGTTTTCTGCAAGAAGCGACAAACATTCTTCGACCTCGACAGATTCTCGAATGTGGAGGCGGGCTCTCTACAAAAATGTTTCTCGAATATTGCCGCAAGAGCACAGCATACCTAACAACCATCGACCTTGCAACGCCTCCACTGGAAATAGCCGATGAGGACGGTAAGACGTTTATGGTACAAAGCGGGGACCACACTTACAAGTCATCTCTAATGCAAGACTTCGAGCGATCCGATGCTGGGGCCTATTTTCAATGGATCCAGAGAGACTGCCGTGAAACGGTAGAGCAGCTATCTTCAGACGTCGATTACCTACAGAATCACCTCGTGTTCGATACCGTCGATATGTTTCTCGAAGATTCTGTGCACTTTGATGGATATACCCTCCCTCTGCTGAAGTCGGTGGAACCGATTCTAAGCGACCATTCAATGATCATTATCGACGACATCTCAAGCACTCCAAAAACGCTTGAATACCTTCACGAACATTCTCAGATGCACTGCGTGCGAGAAAACATTGCTTCTGTCTTCTTCTTTGAAAGGAGTCCGGAGTGCTCACCCTTCTCACAGTTCAGAAACTTCATCGACTAACGACGTTGAACCATGGCGGAATCATCCGCTGTCACCTGACTCAATGACACCCTCCCGGAAGGTCGTGAGAGTGACCTTTGCATGAACATCGAGAGCCCAGTAATCCGAATAGCAATCTGCGTGGACGACATTCGCCCCGAAAGCGGATCTGGCATGCTACAGGATGGCTCGATGAGCTACTTGTACCAACTCGCCGAAGAACTAGGATGCCAGTTCACGTTGTTCGTCCCGACCAACTGGCACGGATCGTACGATATCCTTCAGAATGAAGAGTGGACAAGAAGGCTCCTGGAGAATCCTCATTTCGAAGTCGCCGCGCATGGACACTACCATCGATGCGACAATGCCCCGTCAGACCCCCGAGAATTTTCTAATCTTTCCACCTCCGAAGCTGATGAGCGCATGCGACTAGTAATCAATGCATGGGACCATTTTGGGCATCGCGCAGCGGGCTTCAGATGGCCAGGTTGGGGAACACGAGCCGATCTATACCCAATTGCGTCACGGTATTTTCAATACATTGCAGATCATCCAGTTCTACAGCAAACGATTACACACTCAACCACACCTCGCCTACAGTATCATTACTCGATTGAAGAATTAGACTATGCGGGGCAAAACCCTTTGATTCTGCACTCACACATAGCGGGTCCTGGGCATTCTAACAATTGGACAGAATCTAACTTTCTACAAGTCCGCCGCTATCTAAAGGATCTCGGAACCACAATGAAACTCGAATTTGTACAGCTCCAGGACATCGCAAACCACCCCTCCTATTGGGCCTGTCAGAAACGCACACAAACTCCCAACACCCAGCTCCACACTGTTTCCCTCTCGCACCAACCGGAAACATCCAACGATAGTCACAACCTCCACACCGTACAAAACAAGTGGGAACAGTCGAGGCGGAGGGAATGCGAGTCTCATATGAATTTATTCTCCGCAACTGAGATTCGGCAACGAGAAATAGCAATGGAGGATTGGAGCCGAATATCTCAAGAAATCCCAAAACATTCAAAAATATTGGATATTGGCTGCGGGGGAATGTGGTTCTGCAGCCAACTCGCGGCGGACGGCTGGGAGAACGTAACCGGAATGTCAGTGGACGCGAGAGACTTGAAAAAAATTCGTGCAAACAACCGGATCCTCTCAACGATCAACGCCGACGCATGCAACATACCTGTAAACGACTGTGTTTACGATCTTGTGTGGAGCCGTCAAACGTTTGAACACCTAATCAGTCCTTGGATGGGAATATGCGAAGCGTTCAGAATATTGAAACCATGCGGAAAATTCTGCTTGATTGTTCCGACACACGAAACAACTCTCATTTACGGAGAATCCCATCTATTCGTCATGCCCATGAAGAACTGGGACAACTTGTTACATAAGGCGAAATTCCACATTGTTATAGAGGATATAGTTTTTCGAGAAGGAATACACTCCGAATATATCTTCTATTGTGAAAAACCAGACATGTAGATTTCTACCCCATCATGCAGAACCCATGTCCAAGTTCTTTGCAACTCCTGACATTCTCCTGAGTGTAGCCCCTTGCTCACGTTCGATTGAGATCCTCCAGAAACATCAATTGTAGATTGATTTCTTAGTCGAAAGAGTTGCGCCTGGCCAGTTATCGTCAACACACCGCCCCCTTTGGCTACTCGAGACCCCTGTGAGACTGCACCTCTTTAATGACAACTCAAGAATCCATGGGGGCTGCGCTGCGGTAACGCAAACCCTTCGGGAGCTCCTTGAAGAGCACGACATCCTGTCGACCCACACCGTCAACTCGTATACCTTTGATCAACAATTCTTTCAAGAATGTGACGCAGTTGTGATCAATGGTGAAGGATCCATTCATCACTCCCGTCCGTATTCTCTATTCTTGCTAGACGTTTTGAGCCTCGCACAGAAATCAATAAAAAAGACGTTTCTCGTCAATACGACCTGGCAGGCCATGACGCGGGATTATGACGAAACCCTTCTTTCGACCGACCTTGTATCCGTACGGGAAATTATTAGCCAAAAAGAACTGAAGGAAATCCACCGAGTCTCTGCATCTGCTTTTTTGGATCTTTCGTTTTTCGCAGATATCAACCAATTCTCCGACTATACTGATTTCAATGGAGAAACAGCCTTCGGGGATTTCTTCATTACTCGAGATCTTGACTCGAAAGTGTTTAGAGATCTTCCGAGGTGTTCGCTGAACCAAAGCTGGTCGCGTATTGTCAACAGTCTCAGGACAGCTCGAATGTACATCACAGGACGTCATCATGGTGTCTACGCAGCCTGTAAAGCGCGAACTCCGTTTGTCCCGTACGTCCACAATACACACAAAATCTCAGGCCTACTCCGATGGGCGGGGACCGAGATACCAATCGCCTGTAACAGCGACGAGGTTCTGGTGATCGAAAAGTGGGCGCTACGCAACAGGAGTGTTTACGAACGACTCTTCGATTGGATGGAGATGCAACCGGCCCCGCGTTGGGCGGGACTCAACGTCTGAAAGTTGTCGACCAGGCGGTGCGTACATTTTTTCAACCTGCTTGCGACCATCCAGGACCCGATCGCGCCCAAGTAAGTTGAGGAAACAAGTAAGTTGAGGAGAACGGAACGCAACTGATATTCAAAACCACTTTGGGTCTATTGTACGACACTGAGACTATCCCTCGTGCTCGAACCTGTAGGCAAACCTATCGAGATCCTCGCGAAAGACGACCTCCACTTGCCGGCGGCAAGGAGTGCTAAAGTACCAGTCTCCTAAAGTTCGAGTGGGTCGACTCCGGGTAACGGAGGGTCAAGTTGGATACCGCCGCTGTTGAGAAAGAGCATCGCGATCAAGGCGGAGGCGCTGTGAAAACCGAAGGCGCGCCGGGCGATCATGCGCAGCTTGTTGTTGAGTCCCTCGACGAGGCCGTTGGTCAGGCGCGTCCTGACGTACGCGACGACGCCGTCAAAGTGCTGGCGTATCGTCCGTGAAACCTTGACGAAGGGTTTCAGCTTCGAACGTGAGGCCCACGCCAGCCAGTCTCTCAAGGCACGCTCTGCCCTCTTCGGTTGCAAGTAGTTGAGCGCGTCCGCGAGCGTCTCCTTGAGAAGATAGGCGCGGTAGAGGCGTTTGTTTCTGCTCTGCACCTCGCTCAGTTTCATCTGCTGCGACGTCGTGAGATCCCAAGGATTTTTCAGAAGAGCGAAGCGACTTCGCTTGATCGCCTTCGCCTCCTCAGGATCCTCGATTTCGCGGACCATGGAACGCCGTACTTCGTCGACAGCGTCTGAGGCGAGCCGTTGGACATGGAAGCGATCGAAGACGATGTCCGCTTGGTGAAGCCAGTTCTCGATGGCCTTGATGTAGCCGCCCGCCATGTCGATCGTCACCTCTTTGATGTTGAAGCAACGGTCGATGCCCAGCACCCCTCCGAAGAAACCTTCGAGGACCTCAGCGCTTCGGCCCTCACCAGCCCAGATCACCCGTCCACGATCGTGGTCGACAACTATCGTCAGGTACCGATGCCTCTTTCGGTAGCTGAACTCGTCGACTCCGATGCGACGCAGATCCTCGAGACGCTCGGGATCGAGTCGCGCGTCCACGATACGCTCGACGATTGACCCTACCGTAACCCACGAGATTCCCATCAGCTTGGCGACCTTCGTCTTGTCGGTGCCTTGCGCCAGGTAGGCGACCATCTCCTCGAAGTCGCGGGTGAAGCGGCTTTGGGGCGTCGCCCACGGCACTTGCTCGACACGCACGCCACAGCGAGGGCAATCAACGCGCTGTGGCGCGTAGGAGAGCCAGATTGAGTAGCGCCCGAGTGCGAGGTGCCGCCACTTGCGCGCTGGCTTCCTGTCATAGCCGGGCGCCTGTTTGCTGCAGTGGCTGCAGCGTGGCAAGCGCCAGCGGGGGCGAACATGAACCACGAGGCCATCGAATGCAAAGTCGACGTTCTTGACGAGCAGCTTGGTGACACCGAGAAGCTTTCGGAATACGGTGGTAACGCGCACGGGTTCTTGCCTCCTGTAGTCGTGGAAAACCACAGAAAAGCAGGAACTTCGTGCGCGTTTCCACCTCCAAGGGGCAGGGGTGGGCGGCCCAGCGGCCGCAAAGCGTCAGCTCTTGACGCTCAATGGCCCCGTCAGGTCGCCCACTCAGACTTTAGGAGAGCCTAAAGTACTTACTGTAGTGCCCTCTTGGGATTCTCCGGAGATGTGGGGCTCGAAGATCCACAACCCCCAGCTGATTCCCGATCCATCGAAGGTCTTCCTCGAAATTTTCAAATCGTCCGATCAACGAAGCACGCGAGAGACAATTAAACGGGTGCGTTAGTGGAATCGAGTGACGACGGAGTTTCGCCAGAAAGTCATCACCTATCAGACTAATCCTGTCGTCTGTGACTATTTCGATAAGTTTTGCGATCGTCAAATGTTTTTGCAAATTTTGCTCGTGTTCTGTACGCGCCGGAAACGATTTGAACATGAACCAAGCAGAAACCAGTCGATCGAAAGGATTTCGAACAAAGGCGAAGGACTTCTCTTTTCGCCATTCCTGCGGGATCTTACCAAACGCTTTCCCCTTGACGGCGTTGTCGAAGGGGCCGCGGATGATTGAAGTGCTTCCCGTCTTTGGAATTCGAATGAACACACAGCGAGGATTCTCGATGAGGTAGACCGGCACCTGCGTTTGCTCCCAAAAGTCTGCGAGAGGTGCCTCGCGACGATCATGGTTTCTGGACTGTGGAAAGAACGCTACTCACACGACATGTACGCACGACTGACTAATCTCACCGATGCGGCTCGAATGACGAAACACACTCCAGAAACTGTGGCTCGCTCTCCACTGACCGTCGAACGCGCGCGCGAGATAGACGCTCTCGCTTTTTCCTCTTTGCTCATTCACACTCTCGTTCTCGTTTAGGCCCCACTGTTGTCCCTTACGATCCAAAAACACTTGACGACCTAGCCCGAGACTCATTAGTTCCTGTTGAAACTCGCACGCATCAGCCACCTTCGACCGGTCTGCTCGATCCTCGTGCACTGCCGCCAGGACCTCGAGTGACGCGATCGTCAAGCCGATCGCGTGAAGTATAGTCGAGTCGAGGAAATCTGGAGCGACCATCCCTTTCCTTCGTTGTTTTCTTGGCAGTCGAATCTATCTCGGTGAGCTCACTTTCCAGGCGGACCTGTTAGAAGTACAAGGTTGTGGCAAAAGACGCCGAGCGCCACGTGGCTTTCGAAATTCCTAAATCCTCGATACTGCGACCGAAGGAGCCCAAACGCGCGTTTTAAGACCGAGATCGAGCCTTCGATGCCAGCTCGAAAATGCTGCAGCGCGACGAACGCCTCGTCGGCGAAATCTTTGAGGCGCTGGGGAATTGCGAGCACCTTCACCTTTTCGCGCAGCTTGTTCATCGCCTCACGATCGCCACAAAATCCCTTGTCGGCCACAAGCGTCTTGGGGGGCTCACCGAAAACCTTCTCATGGCGCTTGAGAATGTCCTCAGGAAGCTTCGAGTCCGGAATCTTCTTTCGCATCACGTCGTACTGCGTGATGAACTTCTCGTTCGTCTGGCCGAGAAGGACCATGTGGCCGAACTCCACTGGCTTGTGACGTCGGCCCCGCTTGATCAGCTCTGTGTGATGCTCGAAGATGCTGAATATTCTCTCCTTCGCCGGTACGACCTCCCTGTCGATCCACGCTCGCTTCGCAACTCGTAGTGCCTTTTCGATCTTTGGGAGATACGACTCGATCTCGAGCCCGATCGCGCAGATCCATACGTCGGCGAGCTCTCTCGCCTCTTGACTGAAAACCCGAGAAAACCGCAGGATTCGTTCTAGGTGCGAAAGGAGTTTCTTCTGCGATCGCCTCACCTGTCTCTGACGCTTCTTGCTCGAACTCGTCGAATAGCGCGTCACGAAGAGATGGAGCTTCTTCACCTTGCGCTGGTGGAAACGGCTGTCGACCAGCCCCGGCTCGTGCGTTGAGACTTTCCTGAGCAGGCGATAGAGCGTTCTCCAGCCGTCCCAAAGAAGCGACGAGTCCGTCGGCCAATGGATGTTCGATTCGACGACGGTTGTGTCAACCCGGAGCGTCTCGGGAGAAATCCGCTCCTCGCCGAGCGCATATTCACGAAGGGCGTCGTTGATCTTTCCCCACGTCGCCGGGCCGATAGCGCCAAAAGCCCGACAGAGAAGCGAATGATCCATCACCGGTCGTGTGCCGAGTCGCAAAAAGTCTTGCAAGAAAGAGTTGTGAGCCAGTCGGATCACCGTTCCCCGAAACGCGGTGCCTTCGATCTGATGGACGACGAGCGCCCGCAGGAGATTCTCCGCGGTAAACGTCGCCTTCCGCCCCTTCCGCCTCCCCGTCGAGAGCTTTCCGAGATCTCGAGCGGCGAGGGTGAGGATCTCCGGGTTCCGATCGAGAATCTCGCTGATCTTGTTGTACTTCTCTTCGTACTCCCGTACGATCTTCGACGTCGATGCTGTCGACCAGTGGAAATACTGCTGCGGATCAGATTTCAAGCGCATTCTCTTCCTCCTTTCGGGTTGCAACCTTGGAGAATATGAATGCGCTTCTTTTTTGCAAGCATTACTCGATGCGTTCAGATGACGCCCGAATCCTCAACAGGAGTCCGTCGTCCATCGCTTTCCGCAACAGGAACTAAAAAGTTATCCACCCTCATTGTTATCAGAACGGAACGGGAATCAAGTGTTTCGGCACCAGGCTCTATAGTGTCTTGTGGCGACTTCTGAAGTCAGCTCGACTGTTGCTGAGCGATTCTCCAGTGCCTTGAAAAAGAAGAATGGTCGGGGCAACGAGGAGAAAGGATAGGTGCGGACCGGCAGACTGTGAACACCCGTCAACGGTGATCGAAAGAGGACACTATTCGGCGATCAAGGAGGCTCCGCCCACTCACTACGCACTCCGGACTCTCGCTACCCCGCGTCCAGATTTGCCAATTATACCCCGCCGGCCATGCCGCCTGGGGTGATGTTTGATCGTTCGATCCTGGCTGATTACAGAGACGATGGGTATTCTTTCTCGGCGAAATCCATCGGAGGAATGTGCGAATGGCGCGCAGGGCAGCGGCCAGCCGTGAGGGGACGCGGCGAGCCAAGAAAGCTTTCGCTTCACGTGTCTCGCTATGGACCCTCTTTGCCCCGGCCTCCCGGGGTGAAAGCAGCAAAAGAGCCGCGCCGCGAGCGGTAGGTCGGCGAGGAAGCTGCGGGTCAGATCCTGGGCGCGCGGTCCCAGATAGATCTGGCGCTCCTACCTGTGCTTCCCAACCGGTCGAACGGCTGACGACGCTGCCATGATGCGACCATGCCCTCAGGCAGGTGCGACCACCGAGGGGGATATTCTCGAAAGTTGTGGCCTGACGAGTAAACGAAAGGGGCGTATCCTTTCTTGTGACCAAACAAGAAACACGCCCGAAAGGGCGGAAAGGATACGCCTTGAAGAAGAACGTACCAAGTCGGCAGACCGATAGCGAGCCTCGCGTAGGGCTGGACGAAATCGTTCGGGACGGAGCGCAGAAGATGCTGCAAGCGGCCCTCGAGACGGAGATCGAAGCCTTCCTGGAGCAGCATTCGGGAATCGTCGATGAAGAAGGCCGGCGACAGATCGTCAGGAACGGCCACCTTCCCGAGCGAGAGCTCCTCACCGGCGCTGGGACTCTGTCGCTGGAGCAGCCACGTGCCAGAGATCGTCGAGAGCTCGCGGCCGACGAGAAGATCCGGTTCAGCTCGTCGATCCTCCCTCCATATCTTCGTCGCTGCAAGAATCTCGACGAGTTGATCCCGTGGCTCTATCTGCGTGGAATCTCCAGTGGAGATTTCTCACGAGCACTCGAGGCGCTCGTCGGCCCTGAAGCAAAGAATCTCTCAGCGAACGTCGTGACGCGCCTCACCGAGACTTGGAAGACGGAATACGAGACGTGGAGTCGTCGTGATCTTTCTGAAAAGACGTATGTCTACTTCTGGGCTGACGGCGTGTACTTCAACGTCCGCCTGGACGAGGAGAGGCAATGCATCCTTGTTCTCATGGGAGCTACGAGCGATGGCCGCAAAGAACTGATCGGGATTCTCGACGGTTACCGAGAAAGTGAGCAGAACTGGAGGGAGCTCCTGTTGGACCTGAAGGCCAGAGGGCTGCAGGGAGCGCCGAAGGTCGCCGTCGGAGACGGAGCGCTTGGGTTTTGGGCAGCCCTTAGGAAGGTCTTTTCCAACGACGCGAGAGCAACGATGTTGGGTGCACAAAACGGCCAACGTGCTGAACAAGCTCCCACGATCGGCACAGGCCAAAGCCAAGGGGAACATCCACGACATTTGGATGGCCGAGACGCGAGACGACGCAGGAAAAGCCTTCGACCTCTTCATCGAAAAGTACAAGGCGAAGTTCCCAGGCGCTGTCGACTGCCTGGAGAAAGACCGCGACGTGCTCCTGGCCTTCTACGACTTCCCCGCGGAGCATTGGATCCACCTACGGACGACAAACCCGATCGAATCCATGTTCGCCACCGTGCGTCTCCGTCACCGACGTACGAAGGGAAGTGGAACACGTGCAGCGTGTCTCGCGATGGTCTTCAAGCTCGCACGTGCCGCGGAGAAAAGCTGGCGACGATTGAACTCCCCGCCTCTGCTCTCGAAGATTCTCGAGGGCTACAACTTTGTCGATGGAATCATGCAAGAGAAGGACGCCGCCTGATTCTCAGGCCACAACATTCGACAGTTTCTCCCACCGAGGCGGCGGTCATGAGTCTAGTGCTTGTCATTCAAGTTTACGACTCCTGCGCTCGGTCCGCTCCGTCGTGTCACCGTCGAACCGTGCGATGGCCTCGGCAAGTTCGCTCGGTCTCACTTCGCGGTAATGCTTGAGGACGACATCGAGACTGACGTGATCACTCAAGCGCATCGCGGTCTCGATTGGGATTTCGAGCTCGGCGCAGCGGTTCAGGAAACACCCGCGTAGACTGTGGAACGTCAACTTGAGCCCGGCGCGTGCACACGCAGCCAGGAAGGGGCGACGCACTGACGAGTTGAGGCTGAGTCCAAAAACAGTCGCGTCAGATGATAGCCGGGCGGCGGGGCTTTGGCCGCGCTCGACTACTTCGGCGGCGGCGCTTTGTTTGTAGCGTAGAAGTTCGTCGAAGACCCTCCTTGGGATCGGAGCCGAGTACGAGCGTCGACTCTTCATCTTGCCGCCTGGGATGAGCCACTGCCGCTCTGTTTCGTCGATGTCACACCACTGAAGCGACAGAAGCGTCTTTTCCCGAAAGCCACAGTAGAGAGCCGTCAGGACGAGAGGGTAGAGCCAATCAGGTGGTGCTACGGTCTGAGTGAAGGTCGACTTGCGATCGGAAGTCTTTCCGCCTCGCCGGCCTCCGGCGTTTCGTTGCGCGCGAACAATGATGGCGGAAGGACTACGACATGCTTCGAGGAGGCGTTCTTGTTCAGCGACCGAAAGGTACCGGGTCCTGCGTCTGATTTCACCGCTGTACTTCTCCGTGCCATCGACGGGACTCCTTGCGATCCAATCGCGCCTCATACACCAATTGAAGAAGACCCTGAGATCCTTGCGGTCTTGGTTCACTGACGTTGCGGAGAGTGGGCGTCCAGAGGCGGAGAGAATTCCTGCTTTTCGTTTCCGAAGGTATTTAGTGACGTCCGTCGACTCTAGCGAACTGAGCGATCTCCGACCGAACGTCGGCAGCCAAAAGGCTCGCGCCAGGTAACGCAAATGCGCGTGGTGCTGCTGCGAGACCGTGACCTCCTTCTCTTCAAGCCACAGTTCGCATGCGTCGGAGAAGGCGGGGTTCTCCGCTGGCGGTCGCTTGGGATCTTCGCCGCGGGCCGCGGCGAGCGCCTTCGTCTTGACCCACTCGCGAGCCGCGGTGAGCGACTCGCAGCGAGTGCTTGCCCAGGACTGTCTTCCCGTCGTTTCGTCGTAGAGACGCACGTAAAAGAAGCGAGTTCGTTGACCACGGCGGACGAGGCGCTGAGGCTTTCCGTAGCTGATCACCGACGGGCTTTTCCTGGGTGAATGTTTGTCTGTATGTTGTCTGTAGACGAGTAAACTATACTATTTCGGAGTTCTCTTTAGTTTCGTAACCCATTATATCAAAAGTATTAACAGGATGTTGCGAAAACCCCTGACGTGCTTTGGGAGCAGGAGGTCGTTGGTTCGAATCCAGTCACCCCGACCACTTTTAATTCCCGCCGAATCCCTGAGTTAGGGATACCCTCGTCCCCCGAATCCGGGGGGAGGGGCGGCTGTAACCCGTATACGAACGTATACCGGGAGGAGTCGCAATGGCGAGAAAGCCGAAGTACCGCCGCCAGAGAGACGTGGGGAGCGCCCCGATCTGGCCTTCGTCGAGCTCAGTGGCAGGCGGATCTACCTTGGCGAGTACGGCACGGAAGAGAGCCGCCGGGAGTATCGGCGCTTGGTCGCCGAGTGGTTGGCTGGCGGTGCCGCGTTGGCGCCGCACGCGAAATCGGACGACATCACGGTGCTCGAGGTTGCAGCCCGCTTTTGGCAGCACGCGCAGACTTACTACAGGCGAGCGGACGGAAGAGCGACGAGCGAGCTCGGGAACTTCAGAAACGTCCTTCGCGTGCTGAAGGATCACTATGGGCATGTGAGAGCGAGCGAGTTTGGACCGCGGGCGTTGAAGACTGTTCGGGAGTGTTTCGTTGCGAAGGACCTCGCGCGTCACACGGTGAACTCTGCTGTCAGGCGCATCCGGCAGGTGTTCAAGTGGGCGGTGGCAGAGGAGCTCGTGGACGCGTCGGTTTATCAGGCGCTGCAGGCGGTCGACGGACTGAGACGCGGGCGCACGAGTGCGCGCGAGGCGCGCAAGGTGAGACCCGTGGCGCCTGAGGTTGTTGAAAGGGTGCGGCCCTACGTGTCGCGGCAAGTCTGGGCGGTCATTTGTTTGCAGCAGTTGACGGCGGCGCGCTCCGACGAGATTCTGTCGATGCGACCGTGCGACGTCGACAGGGAGGGGGAGGTGTGGATCTATCGTCCGGAGCAGCACAAGTCGCTCCATCGCGGTCAAGCGCGTGAGATCTTCCTCGGGCCAAAAGCCCAGGAGACGACCGCACCGTTTCTGAGCGACCGACCGCCGATGGCGTACTGTTTCTCGTCGCGAGAAGCAGAGCGGGAACGTTTAGAGAAACGCCACGCAGGAAGGTGTACTCCGCTCGGCCAAGGAAACGCGCCGGGCACGAATCGCCGCGAGGTGCCGAAGCGCAGGCCCGGGGATCGATACAGAAGGGACTCGTATGCTCATGCAGTCGCTCGCGCGTGTGAGCGCGCAGGGGTCGAGCGCTTTCACCCGCATCAGCTGCGACATGCCGCAGCGACGAAGCTGCGCCGAGAGTTCGGCGTCGACGCCGCCAGAATCATTCTCGGCCACCGATCGGTCTCGGTCACAGACACATACGCCGAGCTCGACGCCCAGCAGGCGGTGGAGATCGCGAAGAGGATTGGATGAGGTTCGAGGCCGGGAGATTCTTCGGTCGCGCGTTCGAGCCGTATGACCTGAGCGGTGTTGCGTGTATCCCAACGAAGTTCACAGCTTGCGGGATACGTAGCCTGGCGTCGAAGGGCCGCGACAACAGAGAATGTCTCGGCCGACCTTTATCGACGGTTGGCTATCCCGCTACCGCGCTGGTTAGGGCTCAGCGGACTATGTGGTGGGATGGCATTCTGGTCCGGGGGTCGGTGAAGAACGGTGATTCCAACTGCCTCGCGTTGACTCGAGTATCTTGGCGTCGAACAGGTCCCGGAGACCGCGTCGTCAGATGCCCGCTTCGTCGAGTATCCTTTGAGCTTGATTGATCCGTTCCTCGCGGCGGCGAGAATCCTCTCGCGTCGAGCGTCGAGCATACGGCCGTGGCTGTCGTTCGCATTCGGCGAGTTGGCGAGAGAAGCGCTCGACGGCCTCCACTGAGGTGAGCATGCGCCCGCCGAGCATGCGGAACTCGAGCTGAACGCCGCGAACGCCGCGGCGGCACCATCGGTGAAGTGTGGAGACGTGGATCTTCTTGCCGTTGATGCGCGGAAGAACGGCGGCGATCTCACTGAAGGTGTAGAGGCGTTCCTCTCCGATCATCGTCATGCGTTCCTCCTCTCTTCGACGTCGTGCTCGCGACACGCTTCTCGCAAAAGCGGCAACACCTCAAACAGAAACTCCCGGTAGAGCTCCTCACTGAGAACCCCCTGCGCCCAGGCGGCGCAAAGGCGAAACTCGAGCGCTTCGACAGCCTGCAGATTGTGAACCTCCGAGCGGATGCGAACGAGCGTCTCCTCGATTTCAAGCTGCGCTTCGAGGACTTCGATGACGTCGGGAATCTTGGCGTCGATTCGCGCTCTCACGGCGCTAGGCACGACCTCGGCCGGCGGTTCATAGCAGACCACGGTGGTGCCGTCGGGTCGGTGGAGCTGGTGGGGGCTCCTGGCCGCGGGCCGAAAGAGGGAGATGCACGAGGCGGAAAGGGTGACGAAGAGCAGCGCCGTGAGCGTCACGGCGATTGTCATGAGCGAGCGGGTCGGAAAAGGTACGCTGAGCAAAAGAAGCCTCCTGAAGAGTGCCAGAGAGTGTCGAATGAGTGACGCGAGCGTGCGCGATGCACGCTTCCACCTCTTAGTTGCCGCAAACGGCGGATGTGCGAAACGGAATCTGGGAAGTTTTTTTCGACGTGGCTGGAAGTGTTGCAAGCGAGGGCGTTCAGTCCGGTGGGTACTGTCGAAACCGGTTAGAACACGAGCGGCGCCGCGTTGTGGCACACGAGCCAGAAAAGGTGATACAATCAGGTTCTATGACGCTGAACCTTCCTGACGACATTTTGCAGCGAGCCGGCTTGACGGAGCAGGACTGCCTCCTCGAGCTTGCCGTGCATCTCTACGCAGAGCGGCGTATTTCTCACGGGGAAGCGCTCCGACTTTCAGGGCTGTCTCGAAGGGCTTTCGAGGAGGCACTGGCTGGTCACGACATCAGTCTCTACACGCTCGAGGATCTGAAAAGCGACGTCGAGGACCTGAAAGAGCTGGGCAGAATGTGATCGTCGTCAGCGATACGTCGCCGCTGAGCTATCTGCATCAGATTGGTCACTATCAGCTGTTGCGAGCTCTCTATGGAAGGATCATTGTTCCGCGGAGCGTGGAACGAGAAATCAAAGCGGCTCCGGAGCTGCACGCGGCGGTTGACTGGTCTTTCGTGAACGAGATGGGTTGAACGACGAACGAGCGCCTCTCCCCCGGCGCTGCGCGCTGCTGGCGGCTCGGGCCGTCCTCGGTCTTCGCTCCGCGGCGAGACGCGAACGCCGCGAGGCGTCGTTCGCTCAGACGCCGCTGCGCTACGCCCTCGGATGCGGCCTCGCCACCAGCGGCGCGCAGCGCCGGGGGAGAGGGCGCGTGGTGCTCCGGCTCACCACGCGCAGCTCTCAGTTCATGTGGCCGTCGCCGAGAGCGTGGTCAGTCGCCTTGCTCCGAGCTGATGCAGCTCGCGAGCTGCCCCACAGGGATCTCGCGCCAGTCGTGCTCGACGCGCTCGAGGGTTTCCTGCAGCCAGGCGTCGTCAAGATCGCTGATCCGCTCGGCGCACTGGCTTTCGCCATCGGAGCCGCGGCGGCGTGAGTAGTGGCGCAAGGATTCGTCGAAGCGCACCTGCTGGTGGGTGCCGAGCTCAAGGAGGATGTCATAGAGGCGCCGCCGGGCTGGGTCGAGCCGACGTGGCTGTGGTCTCGTGACAGCGCTGGCCGGTTGGCGTACTGAGGGTGTCTCCTGTTCGCCACGGCGGCCAAAGTCGACGGCGGCAACACCGTCCTTCGTGACGCCGGCGGCGCGCACTTCCTCCCAGGTGATTCCGCCAAGCCCGAGGATGCATTTGACGGCGCGGATTTGAGCGTTCGTGACGGCCTTCTTGCGCACCGCGCTCAGATCGATCTCCGAGAGCGGCAATCTCTTGCCGCGGCGGCGTGAGAAGAAGCTCTCGCTCGAGCTGGCTACACCCTCAACTTCAACCCGGCGGCCAAGGAAGCGGGCGGTCGTGCGGGCCACGTAGCGGATGACGTCGCTTTCGCCAGCGTCGTCGCGTACAGCCTGAACGCGTGTGCCGGTGAGGCTGGCGCCGAAAAGCGCAGCGATCTTCATGCAGCCGGCGACGCCAAGGTAGGGCTGGCCGCCAACGTTCGTCCAATCGCTTCGCGCGGTAGCGCTCAGCGCGAGGCGGCGGAGCCGGGCGACGTTGGGAAGGGCGGCTTCGAAAGCGGCAAGGTCGGCGTCGGTGACGGATGCCGTTCTGTATGCGCCGGTTTGGTGGGCGTTGCGGCGATCAACGTCGCGGCCGACGATCGCTTCCGTGCGAGCTGTCGCTTCTGCGTCCGGTAGGGGCGGAGCATCTGAAGCGCCTCCCACATCGAATCGTTCCGATGCAAAAGTTGCGGGACGGGTAGAAGCGACGGTAGAGTTTGGCATAGCTGCCTCCTGAAAAGGTGGTGGTGATTGGAGCTCTGCTTGTCCGCCAAGACGTTTGGCAGAGCTCCGCTTTCTGCTTTCTTGTTCTCCCGGACCGTCCAAGGAGAACGCCGTTGTGGTCGCAGTTGAGCACGCGCAGCACTGCGTGATGCTGGCTTCGTCGAGAAGGGCAAACGAACCACATCTGCGCTCTTCCGAAGAAGCATCCCACTGTGCCGCCGACGCTCACACGTCAGTGTGCGAAGAAGAGAAAGCGCGGATCAATCACCGCGAGCATCTCTTCAGCGCACGATCAACTGCACTACTATAACTTTAAAGTCTCACAAACAAGTTTCAACAAAATATTTTGTACATCGGAAAATTTCCCATAGAATCTAATCATGACAAAGAAAAAGAAGAAAAGAGGACGACCCAAGGTCGCGAGATCAAAGTACAAAGGCAAGATCGTCAACCTCCGCGTTACCGACGCGGAGCATCGACTGATCACGCGCGCCGCCAGGCGCGAAGGACTGACGGTGGCGGAGTGGATGCGGCGGTTGATTCTGGCGGCGGCGGAATAGCTTCGTAGAGTGCATGGGTCCGGTGAACCGTGTCGGTACAGCGCACTTCTGTTTGGCTCGCCGACGGGAACACCCCCTGCTACCTCACCGCGTCAACTTTTTTCACCGTTTCATCTACCTGCGCGACGCCACGCCTTCGAGCAAGAATTGAATCCGAGGACGTCGTTCAAGAAGCTTTGCTCAAGGTGTTCGAACGCGCCTGTGTTTTTCGCGGATCTGATGACAAGAGCCACTGGAGCTGGCTGACGAGCATCTCTGGGCACCTGATCTCGAACGCTTCACGCGAAGATCCTTTCCGGGGAAATCGCTCACGTTGGAGGATTCTCGTTGGGGGCGTCCTGCGCCGCTTCCAGGCGATCAGATCGACGGCGTAAGGTGCAAGCGCGTGGCGGCCAACCGAGCCTCTCCTTACTACTTCGCCGGTCCCCCGGCGCTGACTGAAGTTTCGATCTGCAACGCAGAAGAACTCTGCGAGGAGGATTCTCACCTTTAACGTCAACGCTTTCTTTGCCGCTGCAATCGAAACGCCGGAGGCGCTGTTTCCTGCCGTTGAGAGGAGCCCGATCTGGCGGCGAGCCTGTGACCGAAGCCAAGATCAGAAGAAGTCCCCATTCCCGAAAGTCGTGCGGACGTCCAAGCACCATCACTCGAGCCTTCCGTCCTGGGAAGGACTCTTTCGCTGAGGTGTCGGACCACTGGTACGCCGGTGAGTCGGACGGAAATTCATGATTGATTCTTCCTCAATCCATGACAACCTTTGTTCAGTCGATTCCTGATACGCGGATTGCTTCATGAACCAAGAATCATCTTCAGTCATCCGTCTTGTGCATCTCTGTTCGTGCACTCAGCTTGGAAAGGATTGCGACTGGTTCCAGATACGGTCACAGTGGTTGCATTCGCAGTGGCGCTGCCGCTGCGTGCGGCTGAAGTTCAAGATTAGCTCAGGAAGAACAGTGGTGATTCCAGACGTCACACTCCATGTCGAGGAAACGGACGATCCTGCGTTCGCACGGTTCGTACTCGCCGCCTTGCACCGGCTTGGTGAGCTCTACGAACCAGTGGCGAGTTACGTCGTGAAAATCGACAACTGGTTCAGCCAGCGGTGGCTGCGGTTTTCTCACCAGTGTCTCGGGTCGTTCGGAGTCGCTTCTTCTGAACTTGTGATTCCTCCGTTCGTTCCGAATCGTGTCGTCTCACAAGATTTCTTCGGCCGACTCACCGACGAGCCAATCGCGCTGCACCGCCACCAAACCAGCAGCTCCAACGCGTCAAGAAGACTGAAGAGTCTGGTGCCCCAAGCAGCCTTGTTCTGGTGGAGCGGTGGCTCCAAGGCGAACGGTCGCGGCTCGCTAATGGCCTATCTGCCGACGATTGAGGGGCACGTACCAACGTACGTCGAGCTGAAACGCGGTGAGGTGTGGTCTGTCGTCACATGCGTTGGCGTCGATAGCCGCGCTCTCCGCGAGATACTCAACACGGAATATTGAGCCGGTCGCGCAAACTACCACCCCAACCCCACCGACCCCAACTCCTCCCGGATCGCCGCGATGTCCCACAGGCGCACCTGTCTTTCCCGCAAGACGAGGACTCCTAGGTTGTTGCCGTCGGGGGTGAACTGGATGCGGGCGACCGGTGCTTGGAACGTGCGCTGAAAGAGCGGTTCCCACTCGTTGCCTTTCCGCCGGAGCAGCCGGACCGTTCGATCTCGTCCGGCTGTTGCGATCAGACTGGCCGCGGGGGAGATGGCGGCGGAATTGACGCGCGCGAAGTGTGGAGGGAGTTGTACCCCTTCCGTGAGTCTCAGACTTTCGTCGACCTGTACGGTGAAGACTTTCCCGGAGTCTGTTCCGACTACGAGCTCGGCTCCGTCCGCGCTTGCCGACATTGCGGTGATTGGATTGGAGCGCGACGTCGAGAGTATGTGGCTGACTTGGCCGTCGAGGTCGAGCGTCTTGATCAGTCCGTTGTCTCCTCCGATGGCTGTATAGCTCTCGCGTACAACGATCGCACCTATGCCGGGCAGTCCTGCATCGTCGGTGTTGGTAAAGAACGTCGTGGTTTCCGACTCGCCTGGCCGCCACTGGACGAGTTTCTCTCCATGTCTCTTCCCACAAGTTGCCGACAGCGCTTCCATAGCGAACGTCAGACATTTGACGCGAGTTTCTGTTCCGGGGCGTACGATGGATCCGCTTTCATGGCTCCATACGGCCAGTTGGCTCACACTAAGGACGGAATCAGGGTCTGTGAAGAAAGCCACCAGGCTGGCGTCTGGACTTACAGCCATGGCGGCCGATTCGTCCAGGAGGACACGCCCGTTGATGGGCTTGGAGGCGCGTCGACGGAAGTTGGCTGCGCCTCGCATCTCCCAAAGAGATGTTAGAACTCCCTGTTCGCCGCCGCTGACAGTCGCCATTCTCCCGGAGAGAGAAAACGCAAATGACGCGACCGGGCGCTCCTGGACTGCAACGAAGCGAAACGGGTTTCGTGTCGTTCCCTGTGAGTTTCCCGGTCCTTCGATCTTGTAGATTACTGTTGCTCTGTTCTCCGTCACCGCTAGTCGGTCGCCATCGGGGCTGAAAGCGACGGCGACGTTGCCCTTGCCAGCCACAGGAATTCGAGCCAGTAACTCACCTGTTCCCCGGTGCCATAGTTTGGCAGCGCGGTCACTCGAGCCGGAAATCACCAAGAGTTCATCCGGGCTCAAGTCAAGACTGCGAATCTCTCCTGTCTGGGAGTGTGCGAACTCCAGATGCGGATCGCGAAACCTTTGATACTCAACCATGTTGGAGTCGGCAGAAAAAAGCCTTCCCCGAGAACCCACGATCAGTTGCCTGCTTGAAGGTACGAACGTGAACCTCTCAATGGCGGGCTTGAAACGTCTGAACGGACGATGGGTGTACTCTCCGGGTTTGACATCTTCGAGCCGTAAGAGCCCCACATGCCCACCCCAAAAGACATCCCCGCTCGCGGGTTCTGCTCTGACTTCTCCGCCCATCCCCCGGTGAGAATGCGTGAATCGCCAAATGATCTCACCCGATCGGTCATCAATGGTTTTGAGATGGTGGCCATCCGAGATCAGGAGAACGTTTGGCGTCGGCGTGAGTTTGATGTCCCGCACCCAGCCGGTCATTTGGGTTAGCTGGTTAAACTCCTCAGGGACGTCAACATCCCTCCACGAAAGGACAGCCCCCGACCGTACGCCCACGAACAATCCGCGGCTGTCCCGCGCGAACTGAAGCGCGCGCACGCCGCGCGCCGAGAGAGGAAGAGTAAGCTCCTTATGCTCTTTCCCGGTGACAGGATCGTACAGCTTCACGGAACACGGCCCCTCTCGCACGTTCTGACCGATCGCGAGGCGTCGACCATCTGGACTGAACGCAAGGGTGTACGCATCGATTCCTACTGCTAAGGTGTGTTCCTTCTCGAGGTCGTACATGGACGAGACGCTCAAGTAGAGACTCCGCAGTTCGTAGTGGTCGCGAGCGTCGATGTCTGCTGCCGCGAGATCGTGAAACGATGCGAGGGTCTGGCTGCGGAACCCCAGACGCGGCTCGTGAAGGAGAGTACGGATGTCGCTAATCGCCGCATAGTAGTCTCCGATTCGCTTGTCTCTGGCCAGCAAGAAGCTCCATATGGCGAACGCCGAGAGCGCCGCGAGCAGCGCAAGGGTGACGACGGTCATCGGACGACGTTTGCAAAACTTACGCGCTCGGTAGCCGAGAGAGGGCGGCGTCGCTTCGACGGGGAGACCGTGCAAGAATCGTTCGACGTCCGCCTTGAGCGCCAGCGCCGAATCGTATCGTCGCCCGCGTTCAAGCGCTGTGGAGGTCATGACGATGTTGTCGAGATCCGCCTTGATGCTTCTTGCCGTGGACGCCTTTGAAACGACCTTGCTCGGTAACGTCAGGTTGCCCTCCAAGATTTGCGTTCGCATCGACTTCTCACTACGAGTCCATGGCAGTCGATCGGTAAGGATTTCATAGAGAACGATCCCGAGTGAATAGACGTCATCTATGACATCCTCGGAGTGATCGGGTTCATCGATGCGCTCAGGGCTCATATAGACGAGCGTTCCGATCGGCTGCCCTTCGCGGGTCAGGTGATCCGTCGAGTCCATCGTCTTAGCGATCCCAAAATCGAGGATGCGCGGTATCGGTGGCTTCGGTTCGCGCTGGATCAGTATGTTCCCTGGTTTCAGATCGCGGTGGATGACGCCCTTTTGGTGGATGCTGTGGACGCCTTCGCACACCTGGCAGAAGAGACGCAGGCGTGCGTCGAGCGCGACGTTTTCCTCACGGCAGTAGTCCGTGATCGTCGGGCCGTCGATGAGGTCCATGACCAAGTAGGGGCGTTTGTCCGGGAGTCTCCCGGAGTCGTGTACCGTGGCGACGTAGGGCGACGAGAGCCCAGCAAGGATTTCCCCCTCGAGGAGAAATCGCTGCGTCATACGATCGGAGGGACTCGCGATCACTTTGATCGCGACTGGGCGTTTGAGATTTGCCTGTTTGGCGCGATAGACGACTCCCATACCGCCACGCCCAATTTGCTCCACGATGTGGTACTGGTCGATCTCCGATCCGACGAGGTCTGCTGGTGCGGCGGCCGCGCTCGCGAATGCATCGGTCTTCAAGATCGATGGCATTCTATGATAAGCGCGAATCAACTGTCGGGCATCCTCGACCTCGGCGCTCTTGCCGTAGGTTGTTTCGAGCTGGCGGATCGCTTCGTCTTCCGGCAGATGAAGAAGTGAACCGACGATGCGGTCGACGGCGCTGCGATCAATCGGCATCGTATGAGGCCAGGAGACGCGAGAGTTTCGCTTTGGCGAGGCGGTTATCGCGCTCGATAGTTCCGAGTGAGACGTCGAGGCACTTTGCGATTTCTTCCATGGTCAGTCCCGCGAAGAAGCGAAGTTCGACGACCGAGAGCTGGCGTTCGTTCTCATCTCCCAGCGTGGTGAGCGCAGCATCCAGGTCGATGAGCTCGTCAGCGGAGTAGCCGTGGCGCTCGCCGATTCCGGAGAGTGCCGTTCGTTCTTCGATGTGCTCACGCTTTTGCGCCTTGCAGTATCGTGCGCGGTCGACGAGAAAGTGCCGCATGGCCCGCGCCACGTAACGTAGAAGTTCCTCTGGGCCGCGTCCAGAGGATTTTCCTTTGACGCGCAGGAACACTTCGTGCACGAGCTCGCAGGAGTCGATCGTTGGACGAAACTCTGCCGCAAGCATCGAACGCGCGAGTTGCCGCAGGTCGTTATAGAGCGCTTCGAAGACGGCGTTCGTCGGTGTAGAGCCCTCAGCCCAAGCGAGTTGGGCCAGCGAACGTCGTATGCGTGTGACCAGATCATGGTCGTCGACGGCCATTGATCAACCTTGCCCCGCCGATCTCTCGATTTTTTGTTAAGGGTGAGGAGCGGTTCTTACGCCTTACTCGGTAGTGGAGCATCTTACTCCACTGCGGGGCGTGTGTGGGAGCGCGTTCTACGCGGGTTCTTTTCGTTCGGTTTGGGTGGGATGAAATCGATGGAACGTACGCGATGGTCGGCGGCGAGTTACGCCGCCTTGTGGATCTCTCTTGGGTCGTTCGTCGCTTGTTTGCAGCCGGTTTGGGCGCAGTCGAACTTCAAGCGCGGCGACTCGAATGTCGACGCAGATTTCGACATCAGTGACCCGATCTTCACGTTGAGTTTTCTGTTTGTGGCTGGCTCGGCCGCGCCGGAGTGCCGGGACGCAGCAGACTCAAACGACGACGGCGAGCTCGACATCTCCGACCCGATTCATTCACTTTCGTATCTGTTCGCCAGTGGTGGCGCTCCTCCGGCGCCGTTTCAGGTGTGCGGAACCGATCCGACCGCGGACGAGCTGGAGTGCGTACGCTTTGTCGTGTGCCCATCCGTCCCGCCGCCGTCGCCGACGATTCTGCCGCTCGAGCGAGTGACGCGGGACGACGCCGTCGAGGTCTCAGGTACGGCAGAGCCGGGGACGTCGATCGAACTGGTGACGGGAGACCGGATCGTTCGCGGTGACGCCGCGGATGGATCGTACTCTCTGACTGTACCACTTCACGAGAACCGACTGAATCGACTGTTCGTGACGGCGGTGACGTTCGACGGCGTGAGAAGCGCCCCGGCGACGGCGCAGGTCACGCAGGATGGGCAGGCTCCGTCCGTCTTCATCGACTTCCCTGCACAGGGCTCGCAGCTCCCGTTTTCCGAGGTGACGGTGGTCGGACGCGTCAGCGACATGCTGAGCGGATTCATGGGGCTCGACGTGACCGTCAACGGCCAGGCTGCCAACGTGGACATCGGCATCGGAACCAACGGGACGTTTGAGCGGGCGGACGTGCCTTTGACGCTCGACAATGGTGGCGTGAATGAAATCACCGTTATTGCGACTGACGAGGTGGGCAACGAAACGACCAAGACCATCACAGTTATCCGGATCGAAGCGACAGGGCCACGGTTGGAAATTGTTTCGGGGAACAATCAGAGTGGCCAGGTGCAAAGCACGCTTGCCGATCCCCTGGTGATCCGGCTTGTCCAGGAAGACGGTACGCCCATTGCCGACTCAGGCGTCACTTTTCGGGTCAAGCGTAGTGAGGGCATTCTCTCCACGGCTCAGGACGGAGAGGGTACACGGCAGATCGAAGCAACGACCGATGCAACGGGCCAAGCCAGCGTCTTTTATACGCTCGGATCGGACGCCGGGTGTGGAAACAACCGGGTTGAGGTGAGTGCGGACGGTGTCCAGGTTCCGGTCTTCTTCTGTGCCACGGCCACGGCCGCTCCAGCCATCCAAGTCAGCGTGGGCTCAGGGAACAATCAGAAGGCCGAGGTCGGCTCAGTGACCCCGGAGGCACTCCGGGTCTGGGTGCATGATGGAAAGAACGGCGTGGCAGGAGTCGAGGTCACGTTCACCGCCACGCTTGGGGGCGGTAGCTTTGCGGGCGAGCAAACAACCTCGGTAGTGTCGGGGCCGACTGGGCACGCTGAAGCGATTTTCGCGCTCGGGACGGAACCGGGAAGCAACGTCGTTGAAGCGTCGATCGAGGGGAGCGAGCGATTGCCCGCGACGTTTGTGCTCTCGGGGATAGCAAGGCAGTCGGACTCACCCACTACGTTTGTCGGCGTTGTCTTGAACAACTCGATGCAGCCCATTGAGGGAGCGATCGTCACGCTGGAGATTCCGGGCGAAGAGTCCGCAGAAGATATTTCGGCCAGGAACGGCCAGTTCCGCCTTGAGAACGTGATGGGTTCTGGGGCGGCTCACCTCAGTGTCAACGGACTGCTGGCCAACCATGTTGGTGGAGACGGCGGATACGACGTGGAATCGGGGAGCTTCCCCGACTTGGCCTATGAAGTGACCGTGGTTCCTAACACGGAGAACTCTCTGCCGACTCCTGTTCTTCTTCCTCCTCTCAATCCTGCAAACCGTCGTTCCTACAGCGCGACCAGAGACACGGTGCTTGAAGTCGAGGGAATGGAAGGGCTCAAGCTGACAGTGAAGGCTGGGTCGATGCGGTTGGCTAATGGAATCGTAGCCCCGGATGGTGAGCCCATCTTTCTGAACCAGGTTCACTTCGACGATATCCCGATGCCGATGCCAAATGGAGTGAAGCCGGTGTTCGCCTGGACCCTTCAACCGGCCGGTGCACACTTTGATCCTCCGGTTTCGATCGAGATCCCGAACATGCTGGGGGAGAAGCCGGGGGCGGTCGGGTCATTTCTGTCCTTCGATCACGACACGAATCAGTTCGAGATCGTGGCGACGAGCCATGTGATAGAGGACGGAGCCTTGATCGTCAGTGATTCGGGGCAGGGGATCACCAAAGCAGGATGGGGGGGCTGTCCTGCGCCCCCGCCGCCGAGTGGTGGAGCTTCCGACTGCCAGCGAATCGATCTCTTGCAACTCGCAAGAGCAGCGCTTGGTGTTCTGACGAACGCTTTGCAGATTGCGGCCAACCTCCGAGACTGCTTTGCGTGCATAGATGACGTGTGGAGCACCATTACGGACTGTCAGGCAGCGCTTCAGTCGAATCGAGCCGACGGATTGTCCAGTGCAGAAGTCGCCGAAATCTTGTCTTGCATTAATAGTGCCAAGTCTGCGGTGATTTCGTGCGTGGGCTGCCTTGAGAACGTCGCCAACAAAGCGAAGCAAGCGGCAAACGTGGCGCAGGCGGTGCTGAGCGGGCTATCGACTGCGATTCAAATCGCCTCGGACACGGGTTGCTTGCCACGAGGCCTTGGCTTCGCACTCCGGGTTGTTCAACTCTTGACTAACCACGCCAACAGACTATTGGACGTCTTTGATAAAGCCACGGTCAAGGCAGCAGTAGGTTTCGTTGCCTGCGGCACTATTGAAGCAATTCGGGATGCGCTAAACCTCGGCTCACCAGTAGCTCCCGCTGTCGCTGGTGGCAACCTGAGCGAAATCGATGCGCTTTTCGACAAACTCAACCGGGAACTCCAAGAACTTCGTGACAATTCGGAGCTCCGAAGCTTGATCACTGAGATCGAGGGCGAGGAAACGATGGAATTGAACGAAAGTCTGGCGACTCTGATCGAAGACGTGGCAAGACCCCAATTCAGAGGTTTCCTCATGGCTGTTGGAGGTCAGACGACCATTGCGGACGAGAGCGGAGGTTTCGTCGTTCGGAACATTCCGGTCGTCGATCGTTTCGGTTCGAATGGGCAGGACACTGATCCAGACGGTTTCAGCGACGAGTTTGTTCGTATAACTGGCGTCAGCAGCCTTGGTGAAACGCTCTACGCCACCAGCGAGTGCTTCCGAGTCGAGCAGGACGTGAACTACATAATTCGCTCCCTAGCAATCAGTCCAGCACCGCCGGTCATCGTAGAAGAGACGGCGCTCAGTGCGGATACACCTGTCCTCAACGAGACAAGTCAGCAAACCCAGATGCTCCTGGATGGAACGCTCTCCGATCAATCCCACGTCAACCTCCACGACTCAAACGAGTGCGTGACCTACCAGACGAGCAATTCCACGGTCGCCACCGTCGACCGCTCGGGAATTCTTACGGCGAACGGCCCCGGCATCGCCTATGTGACAGCCATCGTTGAGGGCATTACGTCCATCACGAGGATGCTCGTAGTTCCTGAGGGGACAGAACTGACCACCGTGACGGGAACCGTCCAGTTGGAGGATGGGACTCCGGTCTTTGGGGCTCAGGTGTCCGTCGTGGGACAACCCATCTCACGCACTACCGGGCTTGATGGCTCATTCGAGATTGCTGGTGTGGCCGCCTTCGTGGACCGTGAACTGTCCTTGGTGGCTCGCCTCAATCAAGGTGGCTCGGTCCTGACAGGTTCCGTAGCGGGAATCGAAGCCGTACCAGGTGGCCTAACGAATGCTGGCCTTACTACGGTTCGGATCGCCCAGACCGATTCCGATGGCGACGGACTCCCTGACGACGTGGAAACAGCTAACGGATTGAATCCGAATAGCGTGGACTCGGATGGGGACGGATTACTTGACGGGGAAGAGGATCAAGATGCAGACGGCTTGACCAACTTCGAGGAGTTCGTCATTGGCACCGCTATCAACGATGATGATTTCGACAACGATGGCCTGCTAGACGGCGCCGAGTTTGGAGAAAGCACCGACCCCTTCAATCCTGATACAGATGGTGACAACTTCAACGATGGAGAAGAGGTTGTCGATGGCTCAAGCCCTACCGATCCGGCAAGCCTTCCTCCGAGTTTGAATGTAGGGGTAGCTGTTGGGAAAAACTTTACGATTTTCAATGCGACAGACCCGTCCAAAGGCGTCGGTATAGCAGTCGGTCCAAATTTCAGTGTGGAAAACCTCGCGAGTCCTCCTGCGATGGCCACTGAGGAGAACGAATAACATGATGATCCCGTCACAGCTAAAGAGGGTTGGTCTGCTCCTGGGGTTCATCGTCGCTATGTTCTTTTTCGGATCCGTGTTCCAGGCTCAGGTCGTGGATGATAGAAACTTTCCCAGTTTCGACAGCCAATCCGACGGTTCGGATGGACGACTCGTCATAACAAGTCCGAGTCCCGATCCGAAGGGCTACCTTTTCGACCCGATGGATCCGAGTACGTTTGATCCGGACGGAAACAATGGGAAGGCGGTGCTCGATCAGGATGGAGACGGGGTCTACCACTTCACCGAGATTCAAATTGGGGAGGGAGTAACGGTCAGGCTTAAGGAGATACCACTTAACACCAAACCCGTCGTGTGGTTAGTCACAGGGCCGGTTGTCATTGACGGGTTGTTGGATCTTGGCGGAGATCCAGGTCACGGTTCGGGGCAGCTTCCTCGTCACCCGGCCGTTGCCGGCGCTGGCGGTTACAGCGGCGGTATCGGCGGCTCGCCGTTTAATCCGGTGGGCGAGGCAGGATATGGGCCGGGTGGAGGTGCACCTGATACCTTCACGACATTCACGGCTGGTGGTGGCGGCCATAGCGAGCCCGGCAACGGCTCTCCGAATCTGTCGGAGGACGGCACCCGTATCGGCGGCTTTACCTACGGGAATCGTTTCCTCCTCCCTCTCTTTGGTGGTTCGGGCAGTGGGGGAGGAACTGGGGACACCTCCAGCGGCGGTGGAGCCGGGGGTGGGGCAATTATGATCGCTAGCTCGGAATCGATAGCACTAGATGGGACGATCGATGTACAAGGTGGCGTGCATAGTGCATCCCAGGGCAGAGGATTTCATGGGAGTGGAGGAAGCATTCGTCTGAGAGCACCAACGATCTTAGGGGCTGGATCCCTACTCGCCATCGGCCCTGCTACTTCGACCGGCTTTCCAGCAGCTGGTCGCATACGAATCGAAACATCTCAAAACGACTTCCGAGGGACTTCGCAACCCTTGCCATCGGTCTCGTCTATCCCTGGGTTTCTTTTTACACCGCCCCGGTCGATTCGCGTTGTTCGAGTTTCGTCGGCCGAGGTTCCCATGAACCCAATTGGTGACTTCCAGCAGCCCGATGTAGTGATAGATGAGAGTGGTGAAGTGACTATCGAGATCGAAGCGCAGGGCATTCCGATTGGTGCGATGGTCCAGCTGAAGATGTTCTCCGATGACGGTCCGACCCACCTTGCCGTCTCTTCTCCGCTCGTTGGAGACTTGCAACTCTCAACAACCACCGTATCCATCCAAGTTCCCCCCGGTCTCTCTCGATTTTCCGTAATGGCGAGGTGGGACTCGGAGGAGTGATCTCCAGTGTGCTGTGGCTAGCAAGACCGATCGATCGGCGTTTCGCTGTGTGATCCTCAGCCATCACGATCACGACGAATACTCTGACCCCCGATGACGTGCCACTCTCGGGTCGCGGACTCGATCATTGAATTCCGTACCATCGCTGCGTTGCGAGCCACGGTCGTAGTCGCCACCACCACGCCCCCCACCAACCATCTCACACGCCACACACAATACCCGCCGCTTCACCCCCTGCAGCGTCACCCGCACCGTGGTGCGGCCGGCGTCGACCCTTCGGAGGAGCCCTCTCTCCTCCAGCCGGCGCTGGAGCGTTCGCAGGCCGACCCCGACCGCGCCGCCAACCGTTGTGGCGAGCTTTTGCACCATGGAGTACGCCGCCTCTGGCTGGAGCAGCAGGTCGCCCTCCGATCCCAGCCAACCGATGCGATCGCCTTGTGGTTGCCAGAGCGGTGCGCGCTGGTCGTCCCCGGCCGCGCTTCGCCAGCCCCAGGCGAGCGGGTCGTCCGGTGGGGTGCCGTCGACCGAGGCGACGTGCGCTTGGCCTGCGGCGATCGCCGCGCCGAGGAGTGCGAAGAAGCGCTCCGTCGCATCCTCTGCACGCTCGTGCTCGGTCTGCTCGCGGCCGAGCTCCAGGAAGACGTTCTTCGCCTCGTCCCCGAGCTTCGTCGCAGCATTGCCGTCGATGGCATCGGCACCGACCGCGAACCAAAGAAAGATGTTCCAACCGGCGAGGAGGCTCGCAAAGTTGCCGAGCGATCGCTTGTGCGCTCGCGGGCTCTCCGCCAGCTCGGCGCGTAGCCGCACGACCTCTCGCTCGAGCACGTCTCGCATCTCGTCTCGCTGCGGCGCGAGCCAGGAAATGAACGCAGCCATCGAACCAGCAAGCTCTCCGCTGCGCGCGGCGCCTTGGGCTTCTGTGAGCGCCCTCCAGTCAACGTCGCCTCGCCCGATCTCGACGATGACCATGCGCGCACGGAGACTCTCGCCGCGCGGTATGTCCTCACCGGTCGAGACGATCAGTCCGCGCGGCGGCCGCGCCCGAATGACTTCACCATCGGCGCGCAGTCGCTGCCTGCCCGAGCGATTCCCCTGCGCTCTGAAGAGCCGGTCCGCACTGCCGTGCAGCCGCGTGATGTCCTGATGACTGCCGATCGGACAAAAGTCGTCGACGACGAGGAGCGCGTCCTTTGCCGTGAACGCGACGCGCTCGAGTGAGTTCGCCGTGCTCGACCAGCTCCCCGGCAGGCTCGACGCATCCATGGCGGCGCCGAAATGTTGCTGCGCTACTGCCGCCAGCTCCGTCTTGCCCGCGCCGCTCTGCCCGGCGAGGTGAAGGCTCACGCGCACGTCGCCGAGAACGGCCCGGTACGTTGCCGCAAGGAGCGGCAGCGTGACGCGGCGCGGTGCGACGTCGAGGAATGAGATGCTCGCGCGCACGCACGCGGTCAACTCCGCGCCACTTGGCGGGCCGGGGAGCGAGTAGTTTTCAAGTGCGCTTTCGAGCTCCAGCTTCCACCTCTTCACTCAATGTCTGCACGGCGCAGCGCGTGTGATCGCGCTTGCCTTCGCCAGGATAGATGATCGCCTTGGCTCCGAGGTGCTCGCTCGCCCAGTCGAGGCTGCGAAAGCGCGCCACTGGCACGGTGAACCTGCGCTCTTCACTCCCGAGGCGCGCGCTCAGTTCGAACTCGCGTCGCGGCTGGGCACCATCATCGATTTCAATGTCGCGAACGATCGTGGCGACAAAGTTCGCACGCCCGAAGTATTGATAAAACGACGATAGATCCGCAACCGCGACGAGTTCTTCACCGGGCAAGTCCCACTTTCCCAGGCGCATGGGTGGACTGGTGAACATTTCGGTCGCAACATCTCCGCCCGGAGTGCTTACGACCGACGTACGTACAGGAGCGCCCAGTGTGTCGCGAAACCGCTTGTCGAAAACGTGTAAGAAAGTTCCGGTATCAAGCAAGAACTCTCTCTTATGCTTGCCGATGTACACCGGGATCAAGAGCGGCAACCCATTACGACCGACTCGAAAACTAGCGCTGTCGACCGCGTCCTGCTCGAGGTCTGCACGGAGCGCTACCGAAATTGTCAGCGCTTTGACAATCGCAACTGCAATCAGGAGTTTCATATACCGGAGATTGTCTTTGTTTTTGTCCTGCTGAGTCAACTCCTACCGTCGCCGTCGCTCCCTGTCACATCTAGACTCGTCAGTAGCGAAAGCAAGCGCTGTCACCTTCAATCTGAATCACCGCATCGGTTACGGGTTGCTCACCGTCCCCGGGGTGAAGAGTCAGTTGAAGCTCTTGCAGGCGCTGATAGGCGTCCTCAAGCTCCGAGGTGTCTGCGGGGACTTCACGAAAGTTGTAGTGGAGTGGATCGGGCAGGTCCGCGACGTTGGCTGCTCGCTCAAACGAGCAGACGAACCAAGCGCCTTCTCGCGTCTCGAGGTAGGCGCGGCCGAGGGGTTCGACGGATCGGCGCACTTCCCAACAAGCAGGACCGTGGAAGGGTGAGTTTCGAAGGTGGAAGCCGAAATCCGGAATCTCACCCTCGCGAACCTGGCGCGACCACCCATCGAGAAGAGACGTTCCAGGCTGCCAGAACAGACGACAGGCGTCGAGGTATTTAAGCACTGCATCGCGCTCGCCGAGAACGAGAAGGGCATGGGCGAGCGCCATGCTAGGTCCGAAGGACGAGAGAATGGGCGTCCGCTCCACGTGTGCGCTCGCTGACAGATGCTCTTTGGCCGCGGCTACGTCGTCGCTCTTGAGGTCAACACGCCCGAGTAGGTGGTGCAGTGCATGAACCGAGTCGCTCCGATCGCAGCCGTCCGCAGAGAGTTGTGCGAACGCCTGCTGACCCAGAGAGCGAGCCTCCTCGAGGTGGGACCAGTTCAAGGCGCACTGAGCCCGCCAACAGAGCGACTCCGACGGGTTGTCGGGAGGAACAAGGTCATCTTCGATCCGGGCGGTTTCTCCCATCGCGGGCCTCAACTCAAAAGCGTGACCTGACTTCTCATTTGGGGGCGTGCAGACGTTCAGATTGTACCACGAGCTCGGGTGCGCGAGCAGATCTCGCACGTACCTGCGGTTGTTCCTGGCGATCCCTCGATTCGATAGCACCGACAGATCTACACAAGACCAACCTCCTCATCGGCATCGTGTCGTCGCGGCAGTTGAGGCCGAGAGCTTGATCGAGATTTCGTCGATGCGGGGCTCACTTCGATTCCGGCGTATGGGTTTCCCTAAGTTGCGTCAACTGATCCGAGATCATGATTAAGCTCGCATTAACGTTTCTCAGCGTCGCCCGTCGCGAAACGTAGATCAGGAGCATCGTCGAGAGAGCTGCTAAAAGAAGAGTGATCTCGCTGATCTGCACACGACGCCACATAGAGTCAATCAACTGCCTCATTGGAGGATCCATGCCGCTCGGCATCGGCATCACGTTTCCAAGATACTGTTGAAATAAAGAATAAGCTCTGAAGATGATCCCAGTCGGAGACAGAATCCACAGTAGCGTCGTTAGAATTGTGAGCCATCTGATGTTTCGTCTATCTCGGGCGATGATACTTTTTGCGAGTTCGTGCGGGTCTGGCGACTTGATGTTTTCAGCATACCCGTCGCGAAGGATTCTTCTCATTTGCTCATCGCTACTCATCGCGAGTCCTTTCAATAATGCGGCGCAGTGCACCCTTGGCATAGTGAATGCGAGACCGTACAGTGCCGATGGGGAGTCGGGTTGCCCGAGAAACGTCTTCGTAAGTCATTTCCTCGAGAAATCGAAGGATCAGTACCTCGCGGTGATCTGGTGAGAGCTGATCCAGAGCGCGGTGAATACATTCCGCGTCTTCGGCGAGGAGGGCGCCGTTGGTCGAGCCTGCGGCTGTTTGGTTGCCTGCGTGAGATTCCTCCAACGGCTGCGTTGGTAGTTTCCTCCGGCGATATTCTTTCGCAGCTCGATCGTGGGCGATCCGGAATAGCCAGGCGGAAGACGCCTGAGGATTCTTGAGACGCTGGATTCCACGATAGGCGCTCAACCAAACGTCCTGCAGCGCGTCGTCAACGCGGTGCTCGTCTTCACCCAGCAACTTTTTGAGGAAGAACCTGAGTCGCGGGCTGTACTTCGCTACGAGCCCCGCGAACGCCTCCTCGTCTCCAGATTGGATCCGCAAGACCAGGATCAGATCGGAGAGGCGCTCAAGGGATTCCCGCATGATTCGATTCTCATCGTTCAAAAGTCGTCTCTTACACAGTAGGTTGCGGGGACGACTAAAATAGTTCAATCGATCTCGGGTGGAGAGCTGGAGCGGGAATTTCAAGGCTTCAAGAGTGTGCGAGGTTCAATCGATGGTCTACCAAGGCAGACCTCTCGCTCGGTTGATGATCGCGCTCGGACTCCTCGTGCTCGGTATTGCTGGATACGCTTCCAGAGACATCCTGTTGGAGCGACGGTATCTCTGGAAGTTGGAGTCCGAGGACAAGGACACGCGGCTGAGAAGCTCGGCCAGTTGCGATCGACGAAGGCAGTGCCCAAGCTTCTTTCTATCTTGCGAGATTGGCAGAAGAACGAGCTCGAGGTGTCATGCGATTACGTACGGATCCTTCCGAAGGGGGTTTCTCGGTCGACTCACGTGATGGTCTTCGAGATGAGAGAGGCGGATTGGCAGAATTTCTGGCCAGGGAGAGTCATCGCACAGATCGGAAGCCGAGCGATGCCGCTTGTGGCGAAAGGAATTCAGGATGAAGGGTGGCTGTTTGGACAACTATACGACGGGAGCCCGTGGGATGTGGGAGTTCCGTTGAATCTTGAAAATGTCTACGTGAACGTGACCTTGGATGTTGGTCTTCGGAAGGCGGCGGAGAACATGGGAAGATCAGCGATCCCTCATCTCCTGAAGATGCTCTCGGCCGCGAATCCAAACACGAGACGATTCGCCGTGCTGACGCTGGCGGCACTTGCGAAGGAAGTCGATGGTCCACAGACAGTGCGTGCTCTCGTCGATGTACTGGGTGATCGAGTTTCCGCGTCCGACTCTTCGGTGTTTGGGCGATTGCGGAGATCGGTCTCGTCACCGAGGACGTCCTCTTGGCTCTCAGTGCGGCGACGAGCGACGAACATGAGTGGGTCCGAGTAGCGGTAAGCCCTGAAGAGGTTCCGGGGTGAGAGCACGCCCCGCTGAATTGCACCACGAGCCTGGACGACGTCGTACGCACGATCAACCTCAATTCATAGTCCTTTTCAGCGACTAGAACGGACGCATTCAATGCGATTCCTGATCTTTGAGTCCATAGTTGCCGCGAGTGGCAGCAGCTGATCACCGACGAGCAAGCATCGCCAATCACACGAAAATCAACCGCCTCACCTGACTCTCAATCTCAATCAAACCACCACCTTTGACGATGCCCACACCCAAATCGTCGAGTAGCATGGCCCCCGGATCCGGTAGACGCGCCCGAGGAGCGATCCATGAGTCATGCACTCCGCGGACGTGCGCCCGCTTGTTTGATCTCTGCCAGCGTCTTCGCTTTTTCGATTCTTCTTCCTGCCGTCAAGGCCGCAGATTTTGTTCGTGGTGACGCCAACGCCGACGGCGCCCTCGATATCTCCGACCCGATTTTCATTCTGATTTACGAGTTTGTCGGCAGTGTCGTGCCGGACTGCGTGGACGCTCTCGACGTTGACGACAGCGGTCGTCTCGACATTTCCGACCCTATTTTTCTTCTCAATCACCTCTTTCGCTTTGGGCCACCTCCCGCCGCGCCGTTCCCCGATCCCGGCTGCGACGCTACCCCGGACCCTTTCACTTGCGACTCCGACTGTGACGACGGTGTCACGAGCGTCGTGCGCACGAGTCCCCTCGCTGCAGAGCGCCACGTCGCACTGACGCGCGAGACGTTCGTCGAGTTTGATGCCGCCATCGATCCAGCCACCGTCTCCTCCGCAGCGCTTCACGCAACGTTCGGTGCCGACGATCTCACCGCGCGGCTGCACGTCTCCGCCGACGCGACCCGTGTGACTTTGTTCTACGCCGAGCCTCTTCCTGCCAGTGCACGGATCCGCGTGACGCTTGCCGGCAGCGCCTTGCTGGATGCTTTCGGACAAGCGGTGGACGCCGATGGCGACGGCCTTCCTGGCGGCACCACGACGTTCGAGTTTGACACCGCCACCGTCACTCCGCTCGCTGGCACATCCGCCATCGGCCGTGTGGCCGCCTCGCAACCAGGAGAGACGCCGGAAGGCGCGCCCATAGATGTACCGCTCGAAGGAGTCACCATCACTGTCGATGGAATGGAAGAGACGCTCCACGCGGCTACCGACGCGACAGGCAACTTTGTCCTCGATCCCGCGCCCGCCGGCACCATCTTTGTCCACATCAACGGACGCACGGCCAGCAGCGGTGTGCCCGCGGGTGCGTACTATCCTTCGGTGGGCAAGTCGTGGGAGCTGGAGGCCGGAGTCGAGAACGACATCGGTACGATCTACTTGCCACTCATTGACGACGGCACTCTTCAGCCTGTGAGCGAGGTTGTAGAGACTGTGATCTCGTTTCCTCCCTCCGTGCTGGCGGAGTTCCCCGAGTTTGCAGGCGTCGAGGTTCGCGTGCCGCCGGCCGGGCTCTTTGCTGACGACGGAACCATCGGCGGCATGCTGGGGATCGCGCCGGTGGCGCCTGATCGACTGCCGGCGCCGCTGCCTCCCGATTTGGCTCCGGCGATCGTCGTCACCGTGCAGACCGACGGGGCATCCAACTTTGACGAACCGGTGCCGGTCTGTTTCCCAAATCTACCGGATTCGGTGACTGGCGCACTCCTGGCACCTGGCGACAAGGGCACCGTCTGGAGCTTCAACCATGACACGGGAGAATTCGACGTCGTTGGGCCAGCCACCGTGAGCAGCGACGGCACGCTGATCTGTAGCGACGCCGGCTTTGGCTTGCTGGCGCCCGGTTGGCACGCCCCAACGCGACCTCGTGCTCAGTTGGATCGGCCACCGAAGCCACCCGAAGAGCCGAAGAAGCCGGAGTGCCCCGAGCTCGACCTGAGTGACGCGGCAGCACTCGCTAAAACGGCGCTTGGCTGCGTTAGTGAGCTCACAGGTGTCCTGGCGACGATCAATGCCGCCGTTCAGGCGTTCGATGGTCTGAGAACAATGGGGGAGAGCATCGCCACGATCACAGTCAACTGGCAAGCGGGTGACCTGTCGATCGCCGACGCCAAGACAGCGGTTCAAGGCGTGCAGGCTGGCAAGAACGGCGTCAAGGCGGTGGTCGATCGCGTCACGCGTCAGAACCCTGTCTCCAAAGCGATCGACGTCGCCGACTGCGCCGTGTCGATCTCGAGCACCGCGATCGACATCGTGTGCAGACGCAAAGAGTGCTTCGGGTCGTTCGTCAACTCGGCCTGCTCGGTGGCTGAGCCGGTGAAGAATCTCGCGACGACCCTGCGCGACAGTGCAAAGCAGCTCGACGGTGCGATTCGCAACGCGCCGCTCACCGGTGTTTGCATCGCGCTCGACAACGTCGTCACCGTCATTCAGAACAAGGAGCTCGAGCAGATGCAGAACGGCGGCGCCGGCGGCGGTGTCGGAGATGATGAGATCCTCGCCGCGCTCCAGGAACTGAGAGCGCTCACCGACGCGGCCGTGAGCGACTTTGAAGCCGCGATGGAGCTGGCAGCCGCTGCCGAGGGGCTCCAAGAACAGCTGACTCAAATTGAGTCGGCGACGCGCGTTCTCCTGAGCGCCAAGGGGCCGTTTGAACGTGGCCCCTATCGCATGACGGTGCAGAGTCCGGAATCTCCGCCCTTTGAGATTCGCGGCGAAGACTTCGATACTATTCGCGTCGGTCCCCTTCTCAGCTACACTTTGGAAGTGCTCAACCTTGAGATTGGCAGCGTCGGCGTCTCTCGCGGCGTCACGCCGTCTGTGGGCGGGCGTGCGTTTGTGGCTCCTTTTGAGATCCGTAGCCTGGACGGCGAACCGGATAGCGACGGCGACCTTCTCGTCGACATTGCAGAAGGAATCGTCGGAACGTCGCCGAACGACGACGACACCGACGACGACGGCATCAAAGATGGCATGGAGGTTCTCCAGGGAACCGATCCGCTGGAAGGAACCGCGGCGCGCACGGGAATTGTCAGCGCAGTTTCTTTGCAGAGTCCGGCGCGGGACGTTTGTCTGGTCGACGATCGAATCCTCGTGGCGACGTCGTTCGGCCTCCTGATTTACGAAACTGTCCGCGGTATTGATCCCACGGTCATTGGCCAAGTCGAGATCCCTGACGCCCGCGCCGTCGCGTGCTCGGGAACTCACGCCGGTGTGGTTTCCACCACTGCACTGTCGGTGGTCGATATCTCGAACCCCGGCTCGACGGACGTCATCCACGAGCTCGACTTTCTTGAGCTCGGCGGGATTCCAAACGCTCTCGTCTCCTCCGGCCCGCTTGCATACGTCGGTTGCGGACATCGCGTCGTGACGGTGGACCTGGCGAGCGGTACGGCTCTCGGCAGCACGCCGCTGGACCCAAGTGATGTCTTCACGATCCTCTCTCTGAGCGGGGACAGCCTCGTCGCTCGCGGAACTGAGACGATCGCGCTCATGCAGCTTGGCGCCGGTTTTCCCCGCGTCGTCGGCAGCTTTGTGCCCGACGAACGGCCTACTGCAATCTTCAACGCGTTTCCGGTTCTCTATGTCGGTCAGCCCCGAGGCGTTGATAGCTTCGATATCTCAGATCCGTCCGACCCGACCGTCCTTGGTCAAGCGACCGGGCCAGGGCAATTCGGCCCGGGGGCACTCGCGTTCAACGGTAGTCGCACCCTCCTTTCGTTGGCCGGCAACGTGGCCGACGTGGACATCTGGGACGCGTCGGATCCGCAGAACACCGACATTCTCCTGGGGAACATCGACCTCCCTTCGATTCCAACCGAAATGGGAATCCAGAACGGTCTCGCCTACATCGGCAACGCCACCGAGATTGCGATCGTCAACTATCTCGCCTTCGACCTACTTGGTGAGCCGCCGACCATCTCGCTCGTCGCCGGGAGTGGCCTCGACCTGGTGGCACAAACGGCCTTCGAGGGCTCCGCGGTCGGCGTTGTTGCCCTCGTGCAAGATGACGTTCAGGTGCGAAGCGTGGACTTCTATATCGATGGGACACGCGCCGGAAGTGATGGGAGTTTTCCGTTTGAACATCGATTCGTCACGCCGCGCCTTGCAGACACGGAGTCGTTCACGCTTCGGGCGATGGCGGTAGACTCCGGCGGCAACGGCACGTGGACCGACGAGTTGACGCTGACGCTCGTCGCGGCGAGTGAATTCATTCCGCCGACGGTGACGAACGTCTCGCCTGCAGAGGATTCGGGTGACGTGACACTCGTGGCGGCGTTCTTCGACGAATCGATCGACGCTGCGACGATTACGGACGAGACTTTCCTTCTACGCGAGGCCGGTCTCGACACCGCTTTCGACACTGTCGACGATGTCGCTGTGGCGCCACTGGTTCTGGAGTATCGCGACGAGCTTCTCGGTGCGTTCTTCACGATTGACGGTGAGCTGCCGCGCGGTCTCTACCGCGCTGAGTTGACGACGGCGGTCGAGGATTTGGCTGGGAACGGACTCGTGCAGCCGTTTACGTGGGAGTTCCGTGCCTCTCCATCTGTCTTCGTCACGCTAACGGGATCGGTGCGTTTGCCAGACGACACCATCCCGCCTGCCGACAGCGTCGTGCTCAGAACCGGCACGCTCCTTGAGCAGAACTTTCTTGACGCTCAGGGGATGTTTTCCATCGACGCCGAAGTCGCCACGGTTGCTCCGATCCAGATCGCGACGCTGGCGCGCGACGCGGATGCACTCCTCTTTGCGACCACCCAGATCGATGCGCCGACGGAGCCGGGTACGATCGACCTTGGGACCTTCGTCCTCCAGCCGACGGCGGAAGCTCTTGGACTGATCCAAGTCGTCAGCGAGAAGGAAGCGGGTGTCGTCGACTTCGACATGGCGGGTTTCTTTCTGGCCGGCACGCTTGGGAGTGTGGAGCGCGTCCTCGAGTTCGCCGAGGACGAAGTGCTGTGTTCGTCGTCTGAAACTGATGTTTCGGGATTCACCGTGGTGACATCAACGTGCGGCGCGAACGTCGACGTCGGAGCGTTCTTGGCTGAGGTCGTTTTCCTCGACGCCGGCCGAACGTTGGCGGCGTCGGCGGTGGGAGCCTCTCCTGTGACGCTCGATGCTGGCATCGACGAAGACGGCATCGTGATCCCGAGCGGTGTGTTCTTCTTTCAGGGCGAGCAGGCGCTGGCGGACCTCGGCTACGGGCCAGGGCAAGAAGTTTCGTTCGGGTCGAGCGGTGGTGTCGACGTCGGCCCCCTGAGTGCGTCGATCACGCTTCCTCCGGAGCCGGTCGTGACTGAGCCTGACCTGGACAATATCGCTGCGACACTTGACGAGCCGCTCGTGATCTCGTGGGTTCCCAACGCAGCGGCCGATCAGATGCTGGTGGAGGTCAACTCGTCCGCGTTTTTCTTCGCATCGAACACGACGGAGGAAGTCCTCCTTCGCACGGAAGTTCCCGACAGCGACGGCACTGTGGTCGTGCCTCTCAATGTGCTGAGCTTGCTCCTCGATCCCAGCAAAGAGGGGGTCTCGGTGCGCTACCAAATCACGCTGACGCGCCAGAGTTCTGCGCAGGTTCAGGTGCCGCTCCCGGCGCTCGGCGGTGACGCGACCATGGTGGTGAACGGCGAGAGCAGTGCTACGGGAGGCCTCGACGTGCCGCCGTAAGCCGTGCCACGGCTCGTTCTGGCAATTCGTTCCGGCAATCTATTGACAGGGAGGATGCGACAGGCAGCTCAAGGCATCGGAGGTCGGATCGTTCCCGCAGGACTCGAAGGGCGCGTCTGGAGCCGGCCCGTTCACGAAGAGATGGTTCAGGAGAAAAATGGGGTCTGAGATATCGATCCCGCCGTCGTCGTTCGCATCTGCCGCCTTGAGGCATGTCGGTGTGTCCGCATCCGCGAAGAGGTAGTTGAGCACGAAGACGGGGTCGCTGATGTCGGTCGCGCCGTCCACGTTCGGGTCGCCGCGATCGAATGTGGTATGACTGCCCGGTCCGACTTGGTAGTTCTGCTCCACTTCGCTTGTAGAAAGCGCTCGGTCGTAAATCGCCACGAGGTGGATTTCACCGAGCCAGCCTCGGTCCAGCGAAAGCTCGTTCGCGAGCGCGAGGCGATAGCCCGCATTCCAGTTCGACAGGTCGCCGCTTCGAATGGTGCTGACGCGTTCGATCGCGTCCACGAAGAGGCGGACTCGCCCGCCCGCGTCCCGTGCGTAAACGATGTGGCTGAGCGCGTTCTGAACGGCGCCGTCCGGGGTCGTCACGGAAGGGAGTCCCTGTCCGTCAGTGGCTGTGGTTCGGAATCGGACGTCGTATTCGTTCAAGCTTTGACCGAGAGTGAAATCACGCTCCGAGGTGTTGGCTGACAATGTGACGATGCGGGCTGGTCCATCCTGGATCGCGTTTTGTGGCCTCATCCACGCTTCGATGGTGATCGCATCTGTGGCCTTGCAGGCTTCAATGATTTTGGTCGCCGGTCCTGGCGACGCGATCATCGTGTTCCCCTCGATGACGACTGCGTCCGGCAACCATGTGGCTCGTGCCGCATGAGCGAGTTCGAGATCGAGTGCGGGGTCGACACCTGAAACGTCGAAAACGGTCGTTCCAGGTCCGTCCTCGAACGTGTAGAGAACGACGAGAGATTCTGAGACCCGGGTGGTGAGCGTGAAATCGATCTGTGAGTTCGCGGCGATGGCGTTGCCAGCGGCAGAACGATCCTCCACGCCGTTGACAGTCAACGAGTAGAGCACGTGCGGCGCGAGACCCGACGTTGTCAGCAGCACAGTACGATCGTCCGAGTCCAGTTCGGCCGCGAGAACATCCACGTCGTCGTTAATACTGTAGTGAGGCGCGGTCTCGGCAGATTCCTGCGCCAGCGATTCACTGAAGAGGACGATGACCTGGTCTTGCCGATACGCCACAGCCGAGACGAGGGCGGGGGCTGTCACATCGGCTGTTGTCGTCGCCTCGGTAGCAACGCCTCTTGCTCCTTCGATGCCGCTGCCGTTGATGGCAGACACTTCGTAGACGTAGGTCGTCTGCTCCTCAAGTCCGTCGTCTGTGTACGCAAGTTCGTCGAAGAGCACGTCGGCGATCGGTGTCCCGTCGCGATGGAGTTGGTAACGGATGATGCCACTCTCCGGATCGCTCGCTTCGTTCCACGTCAGAGTGATTTGGGCGTCGCTCAGCGCCTCGGCGATCGCCCCGGTCGGTGCACTCGGGGGCGTCGGGTCGGCGATTTGATTGCTGAGATGTAATACCCAGTCGCCGGCGCCTGGCGCCGTGAACTCGACCGCTTCACCACCGGCGACGGCAATACCCACTTGGTGGTCGCCAGTTCTCGGATTGAGCCACTCGACGCTGAGCAGTTCATCCGCGTCGAAGAGGTCGACGATGACGGAGCCGCCAGCGTCGAGATAAACGATCCACTGACCGCTGCCGTCTCCGAGACAGACACCACCATTGACGCGATCATTGCACGGTGAAAACGTCGCCCACGGGATGTCTCGCGCATGCCAAAACTCAGAGAACGCTTTGAACTGCGGTGGGTTGTCGAGGTCGCTCTCGAAGTCCTCAAAGCGCAGACTTCCGTTCCTGCCGCCGACCATGAACCCGGCGCCCCCAGCAAGGCTGCAGTACCACATGATGCGCCGGAGGCTGTCGCTGTCGAAGTCTCCACGTCGAAAGTCCTCCCGCCAGCGGTCGGTGTAGAAGATGGGTTTTTGTGTCGACGTCATGGTGGCAAGGATGGCCGCGTACGTCGGGTGTACGTCGCCGAGCGCATCGTAGGAGCATGCTGCGCACGAGAATTCGCCAGAACCGCCGCCATGCCTCGATCCCACCAGGTGGTTCCACGGGTCGAGGTCGCGGAGAGTCTGAGCGAACCAGCTACTCCAGGGCGACGACCGGTACTCCGTGATGTCGATGCCAGAGTCGAAGGTGATGAAAGGGTACGGAGCGAGTCTCGCCATCAAGTATCGGAAGAGGAGCAACTCCTTCGACGATTGCCCGCCGAAAAGAGGTCGCTCCGCGTCGTCGGTATAGATCATGATGTTGACGCCGAGCTCTCGTGCCTCAAGCTCGGAGAGAAAATGGTCCGCCCGGCGCCAGTTTCTGATCGAGAAGCTGTCGTTCACCGGCGAGCAGGACGCATCGTTCTCGCAATCCAGCCAGACGAGATTCCGGAGGACCACCGCCACGCCGCGTGCGCCGAGATCTTCCCTGAGATAGTCAAGATACTCCCCGAGTCGGGGATCGTCCGCCGTTTCAAAGCCTGGTCCGGCAACATGGAACGGAATGAATTCTCTTCGATCCTCGAGCCGCCAAACGCTCGGGCTCTGTTCATCGGGTTGAATGGCTCCGGGAAGGTTGGCCGCGACTGCATCGAATGTTCCGGACCCTGCCGGTGCCTCGTCGGACCAGTCGTACGAGTAGCTCCATTCGCCAGCCGTATCCGGCATGAAGCGGAGTTTCCAGACGTTTCCGCCTTGGCCGCCCTGTCCGTCGCCGTCGTGAAAGCCGAAAAACTCGAACGTCTCCCCGTTCGGGCTGGTGAATGTCGCAGTCAACGCGACGTCGGTGAACGGGTTCGCGTAGACGGTCGAATTCTCGATGGCGGTTTCGAAGACGCCCCAAACGGCGACTTCTTGCGTCTTGCCGCTCCTCGCCGGCAGGGTCAACAGGATGATCGTGAGAAGAGGCCAAACGTACGTTGAGAGCGGAGCACGGTGCACACCGATGCTGAAACAGACTGCGGGCGGCCGGATCTCCCGAGCCGATGACGCGCTGGAACTCACTCCGCGGCGCTTGTTCGTTGGACTCTTCTTGTGCGTCTTCCTCCGCTGTCTTCCTGTCATGTTCCGCCGACTCCAGTGGTTCGATCGGGGTCTGGCCAGTCTCGATGAGACGCCCGGAGTCTCGCGATCAGGGAGGACCCACCGTACAGCAACGCAAACAAAGCAAGGAACCAGATCCGAGACGCGATGCTTTGTGAAAACCTAGGATCCATTCCCTTGGCTGGGCGCCCAAGGAATAGGAGCCATCGTGTGCCGATGGAGATCCATTCCGAAGGCAGACAAACGATGTACGCCCAGACGTGAATCGAGAGCATGAAGCAGTTGATCAACCCGGCGGAGGCAAAGAGCGAGATCCAAGCTCGACGTCGCTCACGCAGGCGTAGAACCATGATGCCGAAGAGCATCCCGGCGGCGAGGTTTGGAACGAGATAGACGAGCGAGACACTGAGCACGCGGTCCGGAAAAAGAGCCATCCCCACTTCTGTTGTTGCGACATCGGCCGTGTGCGCCACGAAGCCAAGGGAGAATCTCGAACCATGCAGCGCACTGCAACCACGAAAGAAGAAGAGGCTGTTCACGATGAGTGCAATCGCACACACCCGATAGAGCATCGGTGGTTGTCCCTCTCTGCTCGAATGACCTGACTCACCGTTAGCAAGAAGGCGCGGCAGAGTTTTCGTCCAGTGAAGCGCCTTGCCGGTCCGTCGATCACTTAGGTTGATGCGTTCTCTTCTTTGATTCTAACCCGCAGCCTCGACGGCGAATGCTCGAAAGCAAGGTGAATCGAAACTACTGTGGGTGTGGTCGCCGCCTCCTCACGAGCCACGACAACAGGACGATGGTGGGCCAAGGCAGGATGATGACGAGGAGTTCCATCACTCCAGCGCGGGACCATCGCCGCGCGTCGCGCGCAGCGTTCAAGACTGGCGTCGTCGCCGGAGCCAGAGTAGTGGCTTGCACGACGAAGTGGCGCCCGCCCGCCTCCGCCACCATCTGGTGGACTCCACCGGTGGCGTCTTCGACAACAATTTCGGTAGGTGCGATGTCGTCGAAATCATAGGTGATCGAGACGCTCTCGCCTGGCGGCAACTCGTATCCGCCGCGCACGAACGAGCGGACCGCGGCAATGCCGACGAAGTGCGAGACCGGAAGTGGAGATCGCAGGTCGTCACCCGACCGCCACCTGCCGACGGGGGTGACCCACACGCGTTCATCGAGCCGGTTTTCGACTACGAATGTCGTCAGGAACGCGACGGTGAAACTCATCCCTGCGAAGAGAAGAATCCACAATCCTAACGAGCAGTAGGCGGCCGCGAGCATGACGCGACGCAACAGTCCGACAGGGTCGCATCGGCGCGGACTCCGTTCTGGATCAGCATCAGGCGAGCCACTCTGCATGGCAAGGCTCCCCGTGGGGTGGACTTATGATTCACTCGTGCGGCTGATTCGCTCGTGTCGTTGCAACCCCTCGGGGCGCCGTTATGTTAAGAAGCAACGGGTCTCACAATCCGAGGTGGTCTCCAGGTCATTGTGGGGGGCGCCAAGGGTCGATTCAAGTTCGGTCGATGCACACGATAGTATCCAGAAGAACTGCGTTCATAGCTGCGTGGACCTTGGTTGCCGCCGCCGGTACGTCATGAAGCACCTTTTGCCGCTGGTTGCTCGCTTCTCTGGAGCCTTACTGTTTTTCGAGATCCTCGGTTGTCAGGCTGCAATGGATCAGCCTGGATCTCGAAACAGCGCCGACGCCGTCATTCGCGGGCGAGCGTTTCGCGGCAGCCGGGAGTTCCCCCTCCGCGGCGGGCGTATCGAGCTGCGGTTCGTTTCCGGTGGCGGTTCGTTCCTAAGTTCCTCGACAACTCAGGCGGACGGAGGATTCTCTTTCACTCTGCCCGATCGGAGGTCGGTTCCTTTGGGGGCTCGGATCGTGCTCACTCACGAGGACTGCGTCGAGTTCACCAAGGTGATTTTTTTTCCGCGGCGCCTCGTCCAGATCGAACCGGTGTTTCGGCCGTTTTCTGGCGAGCGAACTGGTCGCGTCAAAACGGTGAGTGGGCAGCCCATCACGGGCGAAATCGTTTTCTATCCACGGAGCGAACGTCACCGCCGTCGCCGACGAGTTGACCGTCACGGCGTGTTCCATCTTGACGGACTTCATGATCGGCGACTCCCAGTTGCGATCCGGTATGGGAGCTTCGGGTCTCACCGAACGCACATCGACGCGGAGAGTGACGACAGTCCCGTCGTGACCCTCGATGCGGATGAAGTTCTGACGGTTGATGTGGTCGATCGGGATGGCAGCCCGATACCCAACGCGGTGGTCTACTATCGCCGGGCGAACGGCGCGAACGGCCGCGACTCCTGGCGCAAGGTTCCCCGGGAGGCGTGCCGAGGTGCCAGCGACTTGTTAATCGCAGATCTGCCGGCAGACGGGAATGTTGAGATTGTTGGTTGGACGGGAAGAAGACTTCCGCGCCATCGCTACGGCAGAGCGATCGTTGACATGGCTGAGGTCAATGGGAGCCGCCGCGCGTCACTGATACTTGGTAAGGCGCAGTCTCTGGGCGTTCGTATCGTCGATGCTTCCGGAGAGCCGCTGACCTATGCGGTGTCAACGACCCGTCCACTTCTCGGCTACACGAACCTATCGGATGCCGAAGATCTGACAGCATTCGTAGGTCGTCCGTGTGCAGCTGCCACTCTCGCTTTCGGTTTGCAGCATACGTTTCTGTACCAAGAGGAAACCAAGGGCGAGTTCGTGCTCACGATCTATGAGGGAATGAATGAGGACTTGTACATCCTGTCGAAGGAAGGAGGGGCGCGCCTAGAGAGTGCGCAGTTCCATGACCTACGCGACGGAATGACGATCCGTGTGGATACCCGAATGTTTCTCACCGGTCAGCTCATTCCTGCCGAGTCGAACGATTTCTTCACTCGCCGGTTGGCCGTCACGCTGGAAAGCGGCAAGACTGTAGAGACGACATGCGACCGCTACGGTGACTACTGCATCTGGATCGGCAGCGACCGACCGGCGAAGGTTGACGTTGTGCAGAGTCGACGGGCCATCCACAGCTGGTCGCCCCAGGTGGGTGTGATCGAGCGTGTTCAGCTGCCGGCGCTTATCGACGGAAGAGACTGAGGGAGTGAAGGGTGTGGATTCCATGTTCTGACGCCTTTCCTCTGCATCGCTCGCCGTCGTGCGACAGCGCCTTCGCGCGGCGATCTCTCGCAGCGTGACACGTAGATTCACTGCTCAACTCTTGCGGCAAGAATCATGCACGAAACCCTCGTTGCCGCATCTTTGCGACGATGTCTCAGAGTCAGCGTCTTTTCGTGTGGTGCCGGGCTGGTGAGACTGAGCTTGGCCGCTTTGTTCGATTTGATTCCTTGTTGTCGGTCTCCGGTCTATTTCTCCGGGTGGCCCGATTCGTAGCCCGGCGCCTCGTAGACGCGTATCCCGTCTTCGTGCGTCGCGGCAAACCTTCGGCCGTCCGGCGTCCAAGCGACGGAGTAAATGAGTCGCGGCCCGTACAGCGTTAGGAGCTCCTCACCCGTTATCGCATCCCAGACTTTGACGTTGCCGTCCTCGCCGCCAGTCACGAGGCGTCTGCCGTCCGGGCTCCAGTCGATGCACCGGGCTTGCGAGAGGTGCCCGCGCTCCCTGACGATCTCCATCCAGCCACGTGTCTCCCAGACGACCAGCGCTCCCTCCGAGCTCACCGCGGCGAGGCGCTCGCCCCCGGGACTCCACGCCAGAGAGTACTGCCCCTGCATGCCTTCGGTGTGTTGACCCGGATGTCGATCGAGCCGTTTGACTACGCGGCCGTGACCGTTCCAGACGATCACTTCCTGTCGGTAGCCCGCCGTGGCGAGTAGAGCTCCATTGGGGCTCCAGAGGACAGAAAGCACTTCCGAATCCATCGGCAGATCGCAGAGCTTTCTTCCGGTTTCGGCGTCCCAGATTCTACCCCTCCCGTCCCGGCCTCCCGTGGCGAGAACTCGGCCACCGGGATGCCAGTCGATCGACCGTGTCCGCTTGTGCGCCTGGAACCGCCTCTCAACGACACCCTGCCTCCAATCCCAGATCACGACGTCCCCCGTTGTCTGGCTGCCGACCGCAAGGAAGCGGGTGTCGGGGCTGAAGGTCAGAGTTGGTGGCCACTCTCCCGCGGTGTCGAGAGTCTGAAGCTCCTCAAACGTCGACGTGTCGAGAATCCTCACCAGACCAGTCCGTAGGTCCTTGTTTCCCGCGATGAACTGTCCGTCTGGACTAAAGACGAACGGATCCGCGAGGTCTTTCAGGACGATCGCATCGGGTTCGCGAGCCGGGTCCCAGAGCTTGACACTGCCGTCCGAGCTCCCTGAGGCCAGCAGACGGAGATTGGGATGCCAGGCGACGGAGCGCACCTGCCCGGTATGACCGCGGAAGACGAGCGGGGCCTCATCTGCCTCCACGCTCCAGATCTTCACAGCGCTGTCGGCACCGCCCGAGGCAAGCTTCTTTCCGTCGGCTCCGAAAGCCAGCGAATAAACGATGCCATCGTGTCCGTCCAGGAGCACGTGCTCATTCCAGCTTTCAGCGTTCCAGATTGTGACGGCGCCGCCGTAGCCCCCGGAGGCGAGCCTGCCGCCATCGGGGCTCCAGGATAGAGCCTTGACCAGAAAACGATGCGCCGAGATGCGCTGGAAATCCGCACCGTCCGTTTCTCCAACCAGAATCTGTCCGCCTTGACCGACGGTTTGGATCCCGAAAGCGATCTGACGGCCGTCAGGGCACAGCGCGAGCGACCAGAGCCGATAGAACGATTCGAAGTTGGCGAGGTCAAAGCTCCGCTCCAGTTCTCCCGTGTCCGCATTCCAAACGAGCACGGCGCCGCTCCGGCAGCCCACGGCCAGGCGACCGTCCCGACTCCAGTCGAGGGCGAGGGCCAGCCGTTGTTCGCGGTGGCCAGCCAAATCGAGTCGTTCGTCGGCGGCGAGGTCCCACAGAGTCACAACTCCCGTCTTCAGGCCGACGGCAAGCCGCTCGCCGCTGGGCTCCCACGCGATGGCCGCGAGCTTGCCCTCGTGCCTGAGCGCGTGCTCCAGCTCGGCTCGTTCGCCCGCCGGGCTCACTCTCCAGATTCTCACGATCCCATCCGTGCTTCCCGCGGCGAGGCGCTGTCCATCCGAGCTCCAGGCGACCTGCCGAGGGTCGGTGGCCTCCATGCTGAGTAGCTCGCCACCGCGCAGAGAGTCGAGGTAGTGCCATTCCCAGCCCCGAAAATCTAGCGCCGTATTTGACTGGGGAATTTGCTCCCGGAGAAGCTCAGTGAATCTGATGAAGTTGCCCGTCCTCCAATCCTCGCCGGCCAGTCGTACAGCGGTCACGTAGTGGTCGTAACGCGCCTGATCCCTGGCTCGTGCGACCACACCGTTGGCGACGATCAATCCCACGACGACGAGGAGAGACGCCGCCGCGGTTGCCAAGAGCGTACGGCGATAGAGTCGGACGTTTCTCGCCAAGCGTTGCCAGCTCGCCTCGGGCCGCGCCTCGACTGCCTCCCCGCGCACAAAACGCCTGAGGTCTTGCGCCAGTGCTTCCGCGGTGCCGTAGCGGTCGTTTGCGTCTTTCCGCAGGCATTTCAACACGACCGTCTCGAGATCCTTCGGCACCCTCGGATTCACGTTCCGCGGCTCGATAGGATCCCGTCCGATGATCTGCGAGATGGTGTCGGCGTGGTCCTTGCCGGAGAAGGGTGGCTGGCCGGTGAGCGTTTCGTAGAGCGTCGCGCCGAGAGAGTAGACGTCGCTGCGGTGGTCGATCGGAATCTTCTTCGCCCGTGCCTGCTCGGGGCTCATGTAGGATGGTGTGCCGACCACGTCGCCGCTGATCGTCAGGCTCTCTTGACCTTCGAGTCGTGCCAGCCCGAAGTCGAGGATGCGCAGTCGACCTTCGCGATCAAGGATCAGGTTGGACGGTTTGATGTCGCGATGGATCACGCCCTTGGAGTGTGCGTGCGCAAGGCCTTCCGCAACGTCGGCGAAGGTCTTGCCGATCTTCTCGAAGTATCCTGCCGCGGATTGATCTCCGAAGACCGTCTCGGCTCCATCCTCCGCCTCCTTGATTTTCTTCAGCATCTGCGCCAGTGTCTTACCAGCAACGAACTCCATGGCGAAGTAAGGCGTGCCTGCCTCGACGCCCATTCCAAAAACGGAGACGACGCTCGGGTGGTTGAGCTGCGCCGCCGTCTTCGCCTCGCGGATGAAGCGCGTCACCGATCGGGTTTCACGCGCCACCCCGGCCGGCAGCATTTTCAGGGCAACGCGGCGCCCCACCGAGTTCTGCCACGCGTCATAGACGACCCCCATGCCGCCGCGGCCGATCTGCCGCTGAAGGGTGTAATCACCGAGGACGCCCAAGGCCTCGGGAACGGCCGCCTCGCTGCCGAGTCCCTTGAACAACTCCAGGTCTTCGATCAACGCCGAGGCAAACTCCGGATAGGCGCTCCGGATTTCATCGTAGTCGACGCCCTCACCGGCGTTGATGCGCGCAGCGTACTCTTCGAAGATTTCGTCGGCTTTGCATGAGCCGCTCTGTCCGTCGCTAGCGCGCGGGCCCACAGGATCTCCAGGATTAGTCTCCATGATGTGCCTCTCGATCGAGATGGCCAGGCGCTAAACCCAGGCTTTCGGTGTCGCCGAACTTTTCCTTGAGGCTCTGCAGGGCACGTCGCAGCAGCTGTCGAATCGCGGCGTGCGAGCGGTTCATGCGCGTCGCGACTTCCTTGAGAGGCAACTTCTCCAGCCGAGCGAGAGAGATCACCTCCCGATGCTCGGGAGTGAGACAGCCCAGAGCCTCCTGAAACCGATCGAAACGTTCCACCCGTTGCAGAATCCGGCTCGGCGAGACCTCCTCTGTTTGGCGGGGCGATCTCTGGAGATCCTCCACCACCAAGTCTTGTTCCTTCTGTCGCCGCTTCGCCGCCTCGAGAACGACGTTTCTGCCGATGACCGAGAGCCAGCGAAAAAACGAGTCTGACCCTTGCCAGGAGAAGTCGCTGATCGCCTGGAACGCTCGCAGGGAGACCTCCTGGCAGACGTCCTCGACGTCCAAGTGGCCGCGTAAACCGCCGCCAACGAGGCTATGGATCACGGCCGCCAGTCGCGACCAATACTGCGTGACGAGCTGCTCGAAAGCCTCGCGATCGCCCCTTTGGGCTTTCGCGACGAGCAGGGGTGTTGGCTCCTGTCGGTCCATCAGAGAATCACCTCACCCAGATCGGGAGGTAGGACCCAAAGTTCTGAGGCAGAACCTCGGGAATTGTCCAGGTGATCTTGCAGGCGAAGAAGTCACGGCATGGGAAGACGTTGCGAGAGGAAGGTCTGAACTGTCACGTACACTTCAGATTGTACCCAAAACTCCGTGCAGACGCCCAGGCCGCAAACGAGCGCAGGAGCGAAGCCCTCCCGGGTCGCCCCGGAAAGGCTTCGCGGTTAACCAAATGCGTGACCGTCAGGCGCGCAGGCGTTTGAGCGGCGGGAGCTGTAGGTCGGGAACCTGAAGGAACGGCACTTCGCCCTCGTCCGGGATGCCATCGCCGTCGGCATCCTGCTCTGGAAGAAAGAACGAGATCGTGTTGACCGCTTCCTGGGTATCGCAGTCGGTGAGGACGGTGATCCCCTCGTCGACGCGGAAGTAAGCGATCTCGCTGATTCCGCCGTCGTCATTGGGGAAGACCGACCACGAGAGCAACTTGTATCGCCACGTATCAGGACTCACGCGCACGGCCTCGCCACGGGTTCCTGCCTCGGATCCGCGCGCGCCCGGAAACAGTTCAATCAGCGGGTTGGCGCCTCTGCCCCTGATGTGAACCTGCGACACGTTCCCCGACACGTCAGGGACAAAGGTCTCCATGAAGTTCGCTCCATCAGGCTGAGTCCCCACCCAGGTCCCCGCGAGGATGCAGCGCTCCTGGGCGTCGAATCCGCTGGCCTCCGGGATCGAGGAGAGAAATCCAATCGCCGCGACGGAAAGAACCGCAGCGCCCATCACCAGCGTAGGTCGCATTCTTCTGTGCATGTCTTTGTCTACCTCATGAGAAATGAATCAAAACGACGATCCACGACTTCCCCTTAAATCGAAGAAGCGAGCCAACGTGAACCTGGCGCCTACAATTCTCGCGGCTCGCGATCCCTCCACTCTAATAGGGACGCAGAATCAGGATTGTGACGCGGAATCTCAGAAAAAACGTCCAGGCCTCACCAGCGTAGACGATGATCGCGGTCGCTCCAGATCTTCGAGCGTCCCGAGAGTGAGCAGGGGCTTGGGGAAGCTCCCCGATGCGCTGACGGCGCGCAACACACAACGAGAGTCACAGTACTCGGCTTGACTCTTCGGCGATCGCCGTCAGATCAAGAAAGATCCCAACCGGCGCGGTACGGCTCGCGGATGAACGCCTGGGCTTTTGAGCTGCTTGCCGTGAGGCCCTCGGCGTCCCAGTCGAAGCCCTCGCCGGCGCGGTAGGCGACGTTACCGAGAAGGACGGACTCGGCCATCGGGCCGGAGTAGTCAAAGTGACACGTGGGGGGGATGCCGCCGCCCTTGGCCGCCAGGACCCACTCAGTGTAGAAGCCAGGAGAGTCAGGGACGAACGGCTTCGGCGCCACGAAGTCCGCGAACTTCTCTTCGGGGTAGAGCTTGTGCTCCTTGAAGTCGGTGGCGAGCAGGCCTTTTGAGCCAATGAAGAGGCTGTTGCCGAACTTTTCGATGCCGAGCTCCTTGAAGATCTCGGGGCCACTCGTCGTGTGATACCAGTGAACGTCGACGGGCGACAGTTTCCCGCGCGCAGGGAACGTCATCTTGATCGCCATCGACTTCGGAGTCTGCTCCGGATGCACTGGCGGCCCCTTCGCTTCGAAGTGCGTGGCGTGCTTGAGGTCCAGCGCCCAAAACGGGATGTCGAGGGTATGACATCCCCAGTTGCCGGTTTCGCCGCTACCGAAGTCCCACCAAAAGCGCCAATGGTACGGACAGTATTCCGGACTGTATCTACGCTCTGCGGTCGGCCCTAACCAGAGATCCCACTTCAAATGTGACGGCACCGGAGGGAACTTCTTGGCGTCGCCAGGCATGCCGCGATTTCCCTCGACCCAGCAGTGCACTTCGCTCACATCGCCGATCACGCCCGACTTGATGAGCTCGACGACGCGATGGACGTTCGGCCTGGCATGACGCTGCACGCCGAGCTGCGTCGCGACTTTCTTCGCGCGCGCGAGGTCTGTCATGCGGCGGCACTCCCAGACGTTGTGCGCCATGGGTTTTTCGCAGTAGACGTGTTTGCCGAGCTCGAGTGCCGCCATCGATGGATGGAAGTGAGTGTGATCAGGGGTGCTGACGACAACAGCATCGATCGACTTTTCGAAGTCGTCAAACATGCGGCGGTAGTCGTAGAACTTTCTCGCCTTCGGATAGCTCTTGTAGGCGTCGCCAGCGCGCTCGTCGTCGACGTCGCAAAGGGCAACGATGTTGCCTTCACGCGCCACGGCGTCCAGGTTCGCGCGCCCGCGCCCACCGATGCCGACGACGGCGATGTTCAGTTTCTCGTTGGCGGACTTCTCTGAGAACGCCGCGGCTGGCGTTCCCCCGACCCAAAAACCGATCCCAGCGGCTGCTGTCGTTTGCAGCATCTGCCGACGCGTGAGGCGCTGAGTCATTGAGTTCTCCGTGGGTGATGAATGTTTAGATGTGTTGCAGAGCTGGCGCCCACAACCGAATCGAACCCCGCTCCCGAGAGCTCATTTCCAGTGACCCGGGATACCATCCTTCATTGTACAAAGATTCTCGAACAACCGTTTGCTTCTGTTCAAGAAAGAAGGCGAACGATCTGCGGCATGGCCGACGTGGTTCCGACGTCACTCCTTTTGCTGGCACCGGAATCACTGCTCGACTTTTTTCGCAAGCACTACCCACGGCTTGAGCTCTCCGGATTCGAGCAGGTCGCGCCAGTCTTGGAGAGATTCGTACCAGTAGGCGCTGTTCTCGATGGATTGACCGTGTGCGCCGAGCATCACCTGGTATTGATTCAAACCTTCCTCGAACGTCTCGACGCGGAACCTATGCTCCGGGTATCCCCGGAGGGTGATCTCATTGTTTGGCCCCGCGGCTCGGCACATGGCCTCGAACGCTGCTGCGACCGCTTCACTGTTCGCGAAAGAAGGGTCGTGCGCAGCGATCGAGGCCCGGAGCGTCGTCCCGGGTCGGCGCAGGTCGGCGAAGAGCACCCAGGAACCCTTCGCGGCGCGGAAACGCATGCCGATGAAAGCATGAGGATAGTATTCCTTGAGTGTGATCGTACCCGGCTTCCCGCCTCGAGGTTGGATCAGCACGCCATCGAGATCCTCCACGACCAGAGAAAGAAGTTGCTGCCTTCCCTCGGCGCTGGCGACGAATTGTTCGACCGCTCGACGCGCCGCAGTTCCCTCGGGCTGCTCCATCAGCGTGCTCAGAAACTCGGGAGAGCCCGATTTCAGCCGGTAAAGGTAGTAATGCCTTTGCAGGTGGTCCGTGGAGAGCAGGAAGCTCAGCACGAGCGCTGCAGCGACGATCCCCGCTGCCAGACACCACTTCTGTTTTGGTTTCACGAGTGTTTCTTCTGCGTCCGTTCGTAAGAAAGAGCCGTTCAGAGAAACAGTAGTCGGGGTGCTCCAGATCCTCGAGGAATCCACTCTCGCGATGATCGTGGATCGGCGTCGACAAAACAATTCGTCTTGTCGTGGCCTCGAGACCTACGTGACGTGTCGTTTTTTCGTGGGCTTCCGCACCCGTCTCCAGCCCGTGTGTTCGAAGATCCCCCATATGTGATGTTGCAGCTTCCCGTTCCTGACTCGCGCTCTCGTGACTACGTCTCGGCATCAGCATTTTTTCTGTCACCACTCTCGTTCCCGCCGCTACGACCCCAGTGAGACGATGTGATTGTCACGGCCGAGAACGCGGCAATGCTGACGAGTTCACCGACGTAGTGCTCGTAAAATGCCGCGGAGTGCCCGAGTCTGACGGAAACGAGAACCGAAACGACGTTCATAGTTGCAAAGACCGCGGCGGCGATCACGGCGATCTGGAGTAGCGTCAACGATCGGCAGAAGAGCCAGCCGCTGAGACCGAAGAGAAAGAGCGACAATACGGCGAGGATCGCCACATCATAGAGATTCGCCCAGCCTGGCGCGGATAGCTCGACCATCGAGCTGAGCTGAAAGAGAGACTTTGCGAATAACCTTTCCGCTGTTAACGCTTGCGCGCCGAACGCGACCAAATACAAAAATGCCACAACGATACTCACGAACGTCGCTGCAAATGAGGTAAACCGAAGCAGTTGTCTCAGCACGGGGGCTTCTGGTGAGAGAGCACGTGACGGTCCTGGCCGTGCCCGGCGCGCTGGTTCGTTCATGTCATGATGATCGAGCGAGCTTTCTCGGACCGTCGACTCAGCGAGCTTTTGCGTCTCGCGCCCGCAAGCCAACGCGAAATCCGGGAGGCGAGGCAGCCGATCGCAGACATGCCTATATATAACGTGTCGAAAGCGCCTCTTTGGAGGCTGAATCATCGCTAAGGTGCTCGAGTCTCGCTGGACGGTTGGCCCCTCTGGCGGCCTTTCAGCTGCGAGTCGACCGATAGAAGCCTCCCGGCTTTCTCGAGACCGCAACACGCGTCACTGGTGCCTTTGGCTCGATTCGGTCAGAATCACCGCACCAACCGCAATCGCACCAGCAGATCATTCAGCCCACTTCGCGCCGCAGGTTGATCCGGCAGAGCCGAGCGATCGCGCTCGTCTTCCAGCAGCCGCACGAGTCTTTCGTACTCCTGGTGATGGAATTCGAGGCTTGCGCCGCTCAGAACCTCCTTCTCCTTGCCGTTCACCTTGCGCGCGACGAGGTCGGTGATGTGTGTGAGCCCGAACTCGTCGTTTAACTTTTGAACGTTCGCTTCGATGCGACCTGTGCGCATCAGGTGAATTCCTGTCAGCAGCACTCGATAGACATAGAGCAGAGGTTTCACCCTGGGCGAGGTGTCTTTGTGAAAGAGCCGCCACTGGGTGCGCGCGAAGCCAAGGTAGTGGTGTGCATGATGGCGTGTGATGCACCTCGCGGCGAGAGCTTTTAGTTCATCGTGCTCTGGCGTCGTGGAGACGATCAGCGGCGAGAAAACCTGCTCGAGAACGTAGCCGTTACGCTTCAACATGAGACGCATGAACTTCTCCAGGTCATGCGTCACCAGGTCCAGCTCGAAGCCGTCGCTTGTCACCTCAGGGGAATCCTCGATCGTCTCCCGGCGCGCGTCCAGGCCTACCACCTGCTCGAGCGGGAGCACGTGCACGCCACGTAAGTCCCAATCCGAATCTGGCGAGGCGAAACCATAGAGGTGGGCACCGCTGATCGAAGCGAAGACGAGTGGATAAGGCTGGCTCGCGGTGATGTCTGCTAGGCGCGGGTCGAACTCCATCAGGTCACCATCGATCGACGGGCCTCGACCAAAAAGGCATTGGCACGCTCGTAGTCTGGATGCTCCGGCAGTGCGGTCGTTTCGTATGCGGCGTCGAATGCCTTATGGAGCTCGACTCTCCATGTGTCGACTTCGTCCCAAGGGGTCTTGCCGTCACGAATCGCCAAGAGTCTCTCCCGGTGCTCATCGACTCGTACCGGAACGAGACCCTCGCGCAGAATTGTGATGCCCGAGAGCAGGAGTCGAATCAGGTGCATTGCATGTTTCCACTTGATGGCGCCGCGGCTGCGCAAGTCTTGCCCGAGCTTCTTGAACTGGGACAGCACGTAGCCGTTGTAGGTCTGGTAGACGAGCTGCGAAAGAAAGAGGTTCTTCTGATCCAAGAGCTCCTCGGCGAGAGGTGTGGCTTTTTCGACCAGCGGTGAGTAGAGCACCTCGAGGACGTTGGGGTTTGCCTTGAGCGCGAGTTTGAGGAACTTCTCTATCTCCCAGTAACACTCCTCGGTGGCGTCGTTTTCGAGCTGCTCGGGTACGCCGTAGAGCGACCAGTGCAGGTCCGCTGGAGGGATGTAGATGCCGCGTCGGTCGGTGTCGGAGCCGTCATGGTCGAGACCATAGGCGCGCGAACCGATGACGCACTGGAAGATCACGTATCGATAGAGATCGTGCTCCACCATCGGGTTGAGATCCTGCGTCAGGCCCTCTTGCTGGTAGTGTTTCAGCACGGCGAGATCCGATCGTCTCATCGAGACCTCCTCGCCACCGGGAAAGCGGACGCGATAACGATGTTCCGGATCGCCCGGCGTTCGAGTGATCACCCCGACGGAGCCACGCGGACAGGCTGGCGCGCCCCCGCGACCCGCGATTCTCACGGTGCTGACGACAGCCGTTCCGACGGGGAGGATCGCCGGTAGTTTCTGCTTCCCTTGGTGTGCCATGGCATGAGGATCATACTCTTGGGGCTCGCCGAAGGCATGGCGAATTCAGATTAGGAGTGAACCGCGGGCGTTCGGGATGACGGACCGCGACGAAGCGTGCGACTGCGTTCGTCCTGTAGAAACCGCCATGCTTGTGGTAGCAGATCATGGTGTTTCGCCGCTCTCGCCGACGCAGTCGCCATGCGGAAACGATTTTCCAACCGCGCGATCGCCATGGTAGTCTCGCCCCGATGTCGATGTCGCAGCCGCAGTCACAGTCGTAGAGCTCAGCGCCGACCGGGTGGTAGCGATCGCGTGAGAGAGACGCAATGAGAAACATTTCTTCTCGCCTGTCGAGGCGGCACACAGCCATCTTCGTTTTGTTATTCGTTGTTGTCGCGGCTGACTGTTCGCGTCGTTCACCTTCTGCCAATAGCTCTCTTGACAGTGACGCAGACGGAATTGCCGATGAGACCGACAACTGCCCAACCGTGAAGAATCAAGGGCAGGTCGATAGCGATCACGACGGTCTGGGAGATGCGTGCGATCCGTTTGCAGCTTCGAAACCTCCCAACATCGTGATCGTCTTGACGGACGACCAACGCTGGGACACTCTTTGGGCCATGCCCATGCTGCAGAGTCGCCTGGTGTCCAAAGGGGTTCATTTTCTGAATGCATTCGTCACGGTACCCTCGTGCGCTCCCTCGCGAGCCAGCCTCCTCGCCGGTGGCTATCACGCAAGGAACACAGGGGTCAAGTCCAATCACGGCTACAACGGTGCATTCAGGAGCTTCGACGACACGGACACTGTTGCCACGCGTCTCCAGAGCGCGGGGTTCAGGACAGGATTCGTCGGCAGATATCTTGTCGGTCACGACGCCGGCTACGTCCCACCGGGCTGGAGTCGTTTCGTTGTCAACGATAGCCGCGAGCAGATGAGAGACTGGCACACGCTGCGTAACGTGACGAGGGGAAGTAGTCGACATCGTGCGACGAACGGGGACGTGGAGACGATCGACCAACAGTACATCACCGACTTTCAGCGTGACGCTGCGCTGCAGTTCATCCGCGAAGACACAACGCAGCCCTTCTTTCTCATGCTGAGCACGTACGCCCCGCATGCGCCTCGAATACCGGCGACCGACGATCGAAATGGATTCGACGATTACGTCTACACGGGGCGAGCCCTCGACGAGGAAGATCTCGCGGATAAACCGGGCTGGGTTCAGAGGGCGGCCGTTGGCAAAGGGCGATCACCGTGCGATCCGAGTGTGTCTCGCCGGACTCTCGAGTCGCTTCAGGCCGTCGATCGCGCCGTCGGCGCGCTCGTCGACACCGTAGAAGAGCTCGGTCTTCTGGAGAGCACAGTGTTTGTGTTCACCTCGGACAACGGCCTCACCTATGGCGAGCATCGCGTCCCGTGCAACAAAGGCCTACCGTACGAAGAGTCCATTCGCGTCCCGCTGGTGATCAGAGCTCCAGGCGTCTCGAAGCGCGATGAGAAGCAGATCGTCGCTGCCAACTTGGATCTTGGTGCGACCATTCTCGACCTCGCCGGTTACGAACCAAGCTCAGACGGATTGAGCTTATTACCCCTCATCCATGGTCGCTCGACGCAGTGGCGGGACGATTTGTTGATCGAAAGCTACGGCCACTTGGGGCCCGAGCTCGAAAGAACCGTCCCGGTGTGGTCCGGCGTGCGGATCCTTCGTGACGGGCGCAACTGGAAGTACGTTGAACACGCAGACGGCGCCAAGGAGTTCTACGATCTCGAGCAAGACCCTTTCGAGCTCGAGAGCCAGCACGATAATCCATTCTATCAGGACGAGATCGCGGCGTTGAGTGGGCAACTCGCGGGTCGACGTGGACTCGCGATGACGACGTTCTTCCCGCCTCGCGGCAGGGTCGGCGTGCCGTACTGGTTCGCTGCCAAGGCTTGGGGAGGAACGCCTCCGCTCAAATGGACGCTACGGAAGGGTTCGCTACCGCATGGATTGACGCTCGATGAGTCATCGGGCGCCATCTCAGGCGCGCCGCGAAAGTCAGGCACCTACGAACTAAGTCTCCAGGTCGTCGACTCCGGTCTTGCGCGCCACGCAAGAAAACCAGAGCGCTTTGCGTACAAGCTCCGCTTTGTCATCGACGAGCGGCGGTGATCGCGTGATCAGACTGCCTGGGCTGTTAGTCGCAGTCAGTGCGCAGATCGTCGAGCGCTACCAACCGCGGCGGCTTCGAGAGCACCGGGTGTTCTAACAAGGGCTCCCGACGTGGTGGGCGTGGTAGACGGCCGTCGGCGAGACGTTCTTCGATCATCGGAAGCAGAAGCGCGGTCATCAGCCAGGCGCGCAGCCTCACTCCATCCTCACGCATATGAATCGCATCGTTGAACAAGCGCGGTTCCTTCGGAAAAGCCGCGTCAACGTCGAGTAGGTAGACTCCATGCTCACGCGCGTACGTCGAATAGACTCGATTTTGAAAGTCGGCGTGGCGACGCATGTGAGCGTAAGTGAATGGATAAAACGTGACGTTTAAGTACCGATAGAGATTCTTATCGTCGGGCAGCGTCAAGACCATGCCGTCGTGTACCATCCAGGTGAACGTGGTGAGGACGAACTCACTACCTGTGCCCTCAACTGCTTCGCGGATGTAGTCTAAATCGTCCAGGATTTGCCCGAGACGACTTGGAAACAGATCTCGCTTGCTCAGATCTGGGTTGAATTCGTCAACTTCTGCTGGCCACTCCACCGTTCCCATCCTCTTCTCCGGCTCCGGCGCAGCGCCATGCCAACCGAGATTCACGAGCCGGCGCGCGATTGCCGACCGCCGCTCAATCCAGCTTTCCAGAGGCATGCTAAACCTAGGAGGTCTCGGTTTCTTGCCTGACGGGTACTTGACGTAACGGTCGGGACGAAACTGATTCGAGCCCTCGTAGTACACAACGAGATCAGGGTCGAAAGGGAGGACATCGTGCTTCACGACTGCAGCGATTTCGTCAGAACGGAACCCCAAACGACCTGCGTTGATCATTTCGAATCTGACATCAACTTGTTGCGCGGCTGCCCAACGGTTCAACCACCAGACGACGTAATCGGGATAGCTGTGTTTGAACTCCGCCGCGTTGATCGTGGTAGACGCTCCTACGAAGGCGATGCGAATCGTGCCTTCCGCACGGTTGAGCGCGATATCGGGACCTCGAAATCCCCATCGGTTGACTACGTAACCGTCCGGGGAAGTCTGGCCTGCTGGCAATCGGTAACGGTATTGCCGTGACGAATCGGGCAGAGGCTCGAAGACGAAGCGATTAGGGATCTTCGTTCCCAGCCAGGGATCGAGCAAGTACCGCTCTTGGCAGACTCGCGTGCTAGCGTACGCCAGATTGAAGGCATAGATCGCTTCTCGAGATGGGCGATCTGCAGCCAGGTAGCGTTTGCGCATCTCGGGTGACGGCGGGGCCCTTGGGGCACGAGGTACATGATCGTGCAGCCACTCTGGCTTGAGAGTCGAGGCGAGCGACGACTCAGCTGCATAGCGCGCGGCCAGATTGAAAAGATCGTTGGAACGACCGAGCGGTCGCGCTCCAGGATTGGATGTAGGCGCGAGAATGAAACTCCCTATACGATATCCGTCGATCATACGGATCAGAACTTCGCCACCGAGTAACGTGATCGCGCATGAGAATGCGATAGTGAAAAGTTTGAAGGCAAAGAGTCTTCGCTTTGAAAGCGACTTGATCGATGCCTCTGAGCGGCGAGTGCTGGCGGAATTGGACCGCGAGTTTCGACCAAACAGCATGGTCGGAAGCCTACTTGCCTCGAGAGAACGAAGCAAGAGGCGATACTAATGGCCTCTCGTTGCCCCAAGGCGGCATGGGGGCTAACACCTGTAGCACGAACGCGCCGAAGGCATTGCCAGTTCAAGTCGGGCGCGGGGAAGCGCTCTCACGGCGGCGTCAAGCACGGGGCTGACGCGATATGGCTCCGGATCTGCCTGCATAAGGGATGGCGGTCTCAGGATGGTCTCAAGATTTTGCGCTGAAGTCATAGGCTCTCGCGGACTCATCGAGGTATCACAAGAACCTACGGAGAACCTCGCATGAAACATTCCGCAGAACCACTCCTCGCGTATCTCGACAGGCCCAATCGGAAGCGCCTCGAGAAAGTCGTGCACAGCTACCACGCATTCGTCTGGCGCGTTGCTTACCGTGTGACGGGCCATCGTGAAGACGCGACCGATATCTGTCAGGACGTCTTCTTGAAGTTACTTCTGGATCCACCGGCCGCTGGGTCCGTCCGAGCCCCTCTTGGATACCTCAGCTGGCGTGTCCTCCATCGCGTCAACCAACTGCGTCGCTCCGCTGACCGACGTCGAAAGCGCGAGCGCGAAAGTTTTCAGCACGCCAACCGCGACGGTCTCCTACCCGAAGACTACGACGCGCTCTACAAAGAGATCGAAAGGCTCCCCGCGGATCTGCGGACAACCGTCGAACTGCGCTACCTCGCAGGACTCTCGGGGCGCGATGTCGGTCGGATTCTCGCGATCAGCGAGTCGGCCGTCAGCCAGCGGCTCGACCGCGCCCGTGGGCTTCTCAAGCGGCGTCTCACCGAATTCGCGCCGTCCTTGGCGATTCTGAGCGTCCAGCTTCCCGGCACGGACACGCCCCCTGAGCCAGCGGCTCTCCTGCCTCAGTTGGTGAAGCTGTGTGAGAAGGGTGCCGCGGTCTCCGCCACGTCAGCAAGCGGAGCGGCTGCGGCTGCCGGAGCTGGCGCGTCGACTTTCCTCGTGGGGGCAAAAAAGGTGGCCATTCCCATGACAGCTGCGGCTCTACTGACCGGCGCGATGGTGTTTCTCGCAGACCGCTTCACTTCGGAAAGTGACCCGAACGCAGACTCGGAGGTCGTCGGCAGCGCTCAGACGGTCGATGATTCTACCGCCGGCGATGTGACCGTCGCAAACGTCTCACTTTCAACTGAAGCCGCAGCGCTGACGGACGAGGCCGAAGATTCTGCAGACGCTGGCCCCGTCGCGCTCCGCGGCCGTGTCACAAACGCACGCGGCGAACCGGTTGCTGGGGCTAAGGTCTTCGTTCTCGAAAGCGAGAGATTCGAGGCGCTTTACGAGAGCTTACAGAACGGCGTGGAGGATGACGTCGTCGGCAACATTCGCAGCTTTTCCGATCGCGCTCACGCTCTGCTGCGGGCCCTTTCACCAGCGCTGACCGATGAGGACGGCTCGTATGCGTTCTCGGCACTCGCGCCGGGGACGTCTCGCGTGTTTGCCTCCCACCCATCCTACCTTGGCTACAAGAAAGGCTGGGTTTTGATCCAGGGTGGCGAGGAATCGCTCTTCGACATTACACTTTCTGACGCTTACTCCATTGCCGGCCGTGTCGTCACGACGGGAGGCGCCGCTCTTTCAGGCGCGTCCGTGTTGGCACTTTCGGCGGACGCAGCGAAGGTGCGTGGGATCGGTCAGATGATGCAGATGATTATGGGGGCACTCGACGGATCAGCAATCGTCGGCAACGCTCCTGTGACGACTGCGGCGGATGGCTCGTTTCGCTTCGAGTCGCTAGCGCCCGTCCTGCACTCGATCAAAGTGAGACACGATGACTATGCATTGACGCAGGTCGATGGCATTCCAGTGGGCGAAGATGGGATCGTCGTCGTCATGTCGAGCGGCCCGTCTCTGGTCGGCCAGCTCGTGGGGCCGAATGGTGAGGCGGTCAGCGGTGCGACGGTCACCGTGGCCGCGCCGACCCTCGATCCGAGCCGCGCGACGCAGGCGATGATGCTCGGCGGCGATCTGGATTTGCTGCGCGAGAAGACCCGGAGTACCAAGACGGCCGGCGATGGAAGTTTCTCCCTGCGGGGCGTCGCCGCAGGGGCTTTGAGCTTGACGGCTCGCACTGAAGGCTTACCGCCGCACTCTCAAGTCGTGGTGATTCCGGCGGAGGGATTGGATGTCGGAACCATCGAGCTGGAAGAGCCGTTTCAGGTTGGTGGCGTCGTACGTACTGCGGGCGGGGTGGAGTTGAGCGGCGCGCGCGTTTGGCTCACGAAGGCGAAGACGCCTCGATCCGCAGGTAGCCCGAAGTCTGCAGCCGACGTCCTCGCCGAGGTCGTGACCGGCGACTCCGGGGCATTCTCTTTCGCTGGCGTGGCTGCAGGAGAGTACCGCGTTCATGCCATGGATGATCAGAACGGTGCTGCTGTTGCTGAGAGCGTCATGGCCGGGGAGGAGGCACTTGAGCTTCGCATCGCCAGTGCGGCTGTCGTGCGCGGTGTCTGCCTGGACGCGATCGATCACTCTCCGATCACCGGCGCAGCGGTGCGACTGCGAAACGTCTCGGAGCGAGTGCGGCAATCCGGCGACGACGGTGGATTCGAGTTTCTTGGTGTCCTCCCCGACGCCGACTCTCTGTCGCTGTCCATTCAACATCGCGAATACCAAAGAAAGCAGCTGCAGCTGCAGCTGGATGCCGCGGGACCGCAGGAGTTCCTCCTGGAACCGAAGCAGGGAGTGAGCGGCGTGGTGCTCAACGCCTCCGGGGAACGTGTGGCGGGTGCACGTGTGGCCGTCGAAGTTCCTGGATTGCCGCCGGCGATGATGGCGATCACTGGCGGACGACTTGCCGATAGCACCGACGCGGAAGGCGGTTTTTTCGTGGAGATGACTCCTAACCCAGCGCTGACGCCAGAGATCGCAGCAAGTCATCCCGACTGGGGCAAGGCGCGCGTTGGGCCGTTTCAGCCCGACGAACTTCCTTCCGAGGTGGAGATCGTTTTGCAAGAGACGACGGCGGTGGAAGGCAAGGTAACAACCGTCGACGGGTCTCCTGTTGACCGTGCTCGCGTGCTGCTCAAGCGTGACGTCGAAATCAATGAGCTGATCCGTATGCAGATTCAACTGCTCCCGCCAGGGTTTGCCGACACCGTGGCGTACACGAGTGCCGACGGGACGTTTCGCATTGGCGGGCTCGAACGCGGCACGTATTCGGCCGAGGTGCAGGCTGTCGGGTTCGCGAAGAGTCTGATCGAGCAGATCGACTTGACGGCGGAAGAAGCGCACCTCGACGTTCAACTCGACTTAGGGCAGGTGATCGAGGTTCGCGTGGTCGATGGCGATGGAGGCGGTCTTTCCGGGGTCGAGGTCGTTGCGCTCGTCCAAATGGACGTGGGCGACTCTCCTCTGCTTGATGAACAGAACCGATACGAAATGGAGGTCTTTCGCGCCACCAACAGTAGCGGAACGGCAGCGGCTGTTTCAGGGCCTGACGGCCACTGCGTGCTCACACGCCTCCCGGATGCGACGTATACGATTGTGGCGCGAGCTGAAGGTTATGGTTTCGCGCAGGTCAACGACATCCGCCCGGGTGACGCGTGTCCCGACATCGTGCTCGCTCGGCACGGCCTGATTGAAGGCTACGTGACGGATGCAGCGAGCGGCGAGGCCGTGACGAGTTTTCAAGTGAGGCTCGTCCGCCGCTCGGATGATCGGACGACAACCCTGCGCATCCTCGAGCAGCAGACGCTCGCAGTCGATCACGACGACGGACTGTTCGAGTGCGCCAATCTCTTGCCTGCGAAATACGATCTCAAAGTGTGGAGTGCCGCGCACGCCGTGGCCGTGCACACCTTCGAGATCGAATCTGGTGAAGAGAGAAGCGTGGATGTCTCCTTGGTGCCCGGTGGAACCGTGCGCGGAACGGTGCATTCGCAAGGAGGAGCTCCACTCTCAGGTGTACGTGTGACGTTGATCGTCGGACTGCGCGCTGGTGACGGAAAAACACTCCACGATATCCGGGAGGCCACCACGTCAGATGATGGCACCTTCGAGGTCCACGGCCTGACCGCCGGCACGGCCACGGTCACGCCCTCTCATAGCGACTTCTGCTTGCACGGCTCCGTGCCCAACGTCGAGGTCTCTTCGGACTCGCCCGCGACCGTCGACATGGTGCTCGAGGCGGCCGGTCGACTACAGGGCGAGGTTCGACGTGTCGACCTGGGCTCAGACGCACGACCCGGCTACGAGGTGCGGTTGATTTCTGACCCACAGCACGGTGATCGACGTACCCGCACAACGCATCTCGTCACTTCGGACGGTCGCTTTGAGTTCGCAAGCATCCGACCCGGCGACTACGAGGTCCAGCTTTGGGCGGAGGGCGAGACGAAATCGTCGAAGCGCGTGAGCATTCGCGCTCATGAGACGACGCGTGTGGAGCTCTAAGTCTCGCATTTGTGCACTCGGTGCATCAGGGTGGTAGGCGCACCGAGAGGCTGTGAGGTTTTTGGGAGCGTGCCAGCGTGACTCAAGGTCACGCTCCACGCTCAGCTCCGGAACGGCACACGGGAGTGTGCCTACTACTATGCCGGACAACTCGATCTTCAAAGTAGTAGGCACACTCCCGTGTGCCGTTCCGGAGGGGTCCGTGAGTTGCGACGGCATGTCTGCGACCTGGGAGTGCTTCGATTCCGTCGCCGCGTCAGTTATAAACAGGTTATGAAGATCGTCAGTCTGACGTGCAACCACTGCGGCTCGCCACTCGAGGTGCCGCAGAAGGTGCGCTTTCTGACCTACCAGTACTGCTCCTCGAAGCTGGCCGTAAGATCCGAGAGCGGTGCGGTCTATACCGAGGTTCTCGAGGCGATTGACGAACGGACTGAGAGGATCGCCGACGACGTCGAGACGATTAAGCTGCAGAATGATCTCGCACGTCTCGACCGCGAGTGGGTGGAGCGGAAGCAAAAATTGATGGTCCGTGGTAACGACAACGTGTACAAGGTCCCGTCGGTCATCGGAAGTGTCGTGGGAATCTGTGTTGCGCTCGGGTTTGGAATCTATTGGATCAACTCTGCCCAGCGAATCGGCACGCCGGGTCACGTTTGGATCATTCCGATCCTCTTCGTCGTCGGGGCGGTCGCTGTAGGGATATGTGGGGTGGTGGCAGCCACTCGATATCGAATGCATCGCGACAACTATGAGCGCGATCGAGTCTCGATCGTGCGTCGGCTCAATGAACGAGAGTCGGAGTAACACTCGTGGCGAATGTGCTGCGGCAGCGATGAACTTTGCGTGTTTCAGGATGCATGCCAATGCAACTCGGCAAGATCGAGAAAGCTCTCGAAGACCATAACATCGCACTCGTCCGCTGCATCTACGCAGGGCCGGACGGCATCACGCGCGGCAAGGCGGTGCCGCGTCGGTACTTCAGAGACGCGGTTGAGAGTGGTATTGGACTGACGCAGGCGCAAGCATCGGTGACGGTCTTCGACGCCCTACCGCCCCACAGTGCCTTTCAGCCCGTGGGCGAGGTGCGCATTTGCCCCGACCTGGCAACGTTCCAGCTGCTGCCGTATCTGCCGGGACACGCGCGACTCCTTAGCGATCTCGAAACCCTCGACGGCGAGCCGTGGGAGCTTTGCCCGCGTAGCCTGCTCAAGTCGGTTCTCGCCGACGTCGAGAGTCGTGGCTGGAGCGTCGAGGCGGTGTTCGAAAACGAGTTCACGATTTACACGGCGGATGAAGATGGCGTTTGGCGACCCATCGATGCGCTCAACTGCTTCAGCTCTGCCGCGATGGATATCGCCAGCGAGTACGTCCTGCCAATCATCGATGCCCTCGAGCAACAGGGCATCTTCGTCGAGAAGTACTTTCCGGAGGCCGGCGGTGGCCAGCAGGAGATCCCTGTTCGCCATCAGAGCGGCCTTGCGGCCGCCGACCAGCAGGTCGTGTTTCGCGAGACGGTTCGCGGCGTGGCGCACGACCTTGGCTTTCGCGTCTCCTTCATGCCGAAGCCGGATCCCAATGCCGCAGGGAACGGCTGTCATGTCCATCTGAGCTTGTGGAAGGATGGAACGAACATCTTCTACGATGCTTCGCGCGAACACTCGCTGTCGCAGACGGCACGCCATTTCATCGGCGGGATTCTCGCGCACCTGCCATCGCTTTTGGCGCTCACAGCGCCCACTACGAACTCCTACAAGCGATTCGTTGAGCGCTGCTGGAGCTCTTGCTATACGTCTTGGGGGCCTGACAACCGCGAGGCGAGTGTGCGCGTGCCGTCGTGCTACCGCGGTCGCGAGGAGGCAACGCTCAACCTCGAGTACAAGCCGGCGGACCCCACCTGCAACCCGTACCTCGCGCTCAGCGGCATCCTCTGCGCCGGAATGCATGGCATCGATCAAAAGGTCGATCCGGGATCGCCCGTGCTGACCGATCCTGCACTCCTTTCAGCCGCGGAGCGGGCGAAACGGAATCTCTTGCCGTATCCGTCGAGTCTCGGGGACGCGGTCTCGGCACTTGAACAAAACAGTGTCCTGTCCCGGCAGCTCGGCGACCGCCGCGTTCGCGACTACGTGACCATGAAGCGCGCTGAAATCTCAGCGATCGAGTCTCTTCCCGAAGAGACGGCTGAAGAGCTCGCTTATAAGTTTCGGTTTTGATCTCTTGCGGCGCGCTGTCGCGCTGGAAAGGTGAATCACAAGGCGTGAGTTCACTCGCCGAGACGATCGCTCCTCTCAAACCGTCGACGGGCACGCGCCTCAAGATTCTTTTGCGCCCGGGTGAGCCTGGTGAACGAGACGCATGTCCCGTAACACCGGCTCCGACGGGGACTCGGACGGAGATCGGATTACCCCTTCGGCAGTTTCGAAGAACAGGTGGCGGGTGAGGCAGGGACCTGGTTACAATAGGATTCGGACGGTGGTGACGAAGGATTTTCATGACAACGAAGACTCTCGACCAATATATTGAGAAGACTCCCGGTGTGGCGGGTGGAAGGGCTCGGATCGCGGGACATCGGATCACGGTGGCCGACGTCGCGCTCTGGCATGAGCGCTTTGGAATGAGCGCCGATGAGATCGCAACCGAATACGACCTGACCCTGGTCGAGGTGTACGCGGCGTTGGCTTACTACTTCGCGCACCGACAGGAGGTCGATCGAGAGATCGGAGAAGGCGTCGTTTTCGTCGAGGCCATGCAGCGCCAATGCCCGTCGAAGGTTCGTCAAAAGCTCGATGCCGGAGGAGATTAAGTTCTACGCGGACGAGCATGTGGCGAGGGCTGTGATCCGCGGGCTTCGTGAGCGTGGTGCAGACGTTCTGACGGTGCGCGAGGCAGGCCTGCTGGGAGCAAGCGACCGCAAGCACATCGAGCGGGCACACCAGGAGAGACGCGTGGTCTTCACTCAGGATGCGGATTTTCTCCGCCTTCACGCGGAGGGTGTGCCTCATGCCGGGATTGTCTTCGCCCGACAGGGTACTTCGGTCGGTGACGTCATCCGAGGGTTGATGCTCATCCGTCAAGCTCTGTCCGCCGAAGAGATGGGACATCACGTCGAGTTCTTGTAGAAAGGCAATCGGCGACTCGTGTCGAAACGCTCCCCGTTCTTGGAACGGATGTCCTGAACAGGTCTATCAAAACCGTATCGACTCTTCCAATCGCCGGTTTTGATCTCTTGCGGCGCGCTGTCGCGCTGGAAAGGTGAATCACAAGGCGTGAGTTCACTCGCCGAGACGATCGCTGCTCTGGAGATCATCGACGGACACGCGCACCCGTGTGTCGCCGGAGATGTGGTCTCGCTGCAAGACTTCACCGCTTCCTTTTCCGAGTCTGCCGACGAGACGCAGCTCACTTTGTATTCCCCGTCGACCGTGACGATGATGGCGGCGATCCGTTTTCTTGCGAGGCGTCTCGGCGTTGAAGCGACCGCGGCCGCAATCGTCGCCTACCGAAACAAGCATGGCCTCAGGGACTACGCGCAGCGCATTCTTCAACCTGAGAACGTTCGCTGCATCCTTCTTGACACCGGCTACCCGAAGAACTCGCTGACGCTCGGAGATTGTGAAGATGTTCTTGGCGTGCCGTGCCGAGAGGTGCTCAGATTAGAGACGGTTGCCGAATGTATCCTGCCACGGGTCGATTCGCTCGACTCTTTGCTGGAGGATTTGCGCGGCCATCTGCTCGCGTGTGATCGTCAGCGCGTCGTTGCCCTTAAGACGATCGCGGCCTACAGATGCGGGCTCTCGTTTTGGCGGTCTGCGGAGTCAGCCCGCGACGCCTTCAAGCGGGAGCGCCACCGCGTCGAGACAACAGGAACCGCGCGCCTAACGGAACCAGCAGTGATCCGATCCATCGTCGAGACGGCGTTCGACGTCGCTGCACAGCGTTCTTGGCCTCTCCAGGTTCACACCGGATTCGGAGATCGTGATCTCGATCCGTGTTCGTCGGACCCACTGCTCCTACGACCTCTCTTCGAGGACGGACGGTTCGCAAGTGTGCCGATTGTTCTCCTTCACAGTGGCTACCCGTTCGTTCGGAGCGCTGCTCTGCTGGCGGGTCTCTACCCGAACGCGTTTGTGGATCTGTCGTTGTCCATACCTCTGATCGCGCACGGCGTGCGGGGTCTGCTTCTCGAGCTGCTCGAGCAGGCCCCCATCGCAAAGCTCATGTATGGCTCCGACGCCAGCGTCGGCCCGGAGCTCTTCGCGTGGGGAGCGAACGTTGCCAGGTCGGAAATCACGGCTGCGCTTTCGTCTCTAACAAGGCGCGGCTGGCTGACGGAGGACGAAGCGATCGACGGCGCGCGGCGCATCCTCTCGGAGAACTCTCGGTCTTTGTACGGCTTGGAGAATGACACTTCGCCCGTGACCGACGAGGGTCGAACGTAGATTCTGGAAACGAGCAATGATGTGGGCTTTGGCGTGGAAATGGTGGGCGAACAAGCCAGCACGTGTCCGCGGATTTCGCTTAAGTTCTGCTTCCGGCACACGTAATCTAAAGACAGGGTGCTGAGCCACCTGTGGTTCTTGGCAGCGTTCCACCAGAATGCGGAAAGGGTCAACCGATGTCGATCCGCGGATTGCTCGTCGTCGTGGGGATGTGCAGTGTGATCTTTACGCCAGCAGCGACTTTCGCGCAGCTGCCGGTGTTCGACGACTTCTCGACCGACCCGTTCAGTTCACCGCAAGCGCGGTGGGGGCGCAGCGGAACACCAGCGGATCTTGCCGCGCATTGGATCGCGCCAGGTTCACCTCTTTGCGCAAATGAGTTTGGCGACGGCCCGTTCGTGTACTTCGATGACCGTGTTTCGAGCGCCTCCTTCTGCGGCCCGCCAACGGTGTATCCATGCACAGTCTGGAGCCAGGAAGACGTCGAAGCGGTCGGAGGAGAGGTGAGCACGTTCGGTTTTGTGGCGCTGACACACGGCAGGGGGCAGCATGGAAACATCTTCCTGCCGCAGAAGGTTTCGATCGACAACCTGCGCATCCGGGTGATCTTCAGCGCCGACGGCGGTTGCCGGTTCGATAACCCGGCCGAAGGTTTCGGGATCACTCTCGTCGAGCTGCAGGACCCTCCTGGCGCCGGCATGCCCGGGGGCGGGAACGGTCTCACCGGGTACGTCTGTCCGGAAGGCGCAACGCTACCGTGTCCGGAGAACGACGGCAATGGCGACGGCGTGCGCGATGGTGGTCAGCAGATCATTTTTGAGGCCGACTACAATCTTGGGCACGAGCCAGGTGATCTTCGCAAACGCGATAGCGATCGCGAAGATCACGTCGGCATCTATTACATCCCGGACGGCGCCCAGGCCCTCCCTCCCTCGCACGGAATTGGTGTGACGGTCCAGCTCCCGGCGGGGGTTTTGCTGCACATGAGAAACGACGTTGGCAGCGAGGGACTCATCCCCAATCGCATCGAGATGACCGCGCTCGTGCGCGGTGAGATGGCGGCCATGGAACTGAATCTGGTGGACCAAGGCATCGACTTTGGCCGCATCGCTGAGACACGGCTACCGGGCTTGACGCCTTTTGACGGCTATGTGATCGCGGCGGCGTCGACGGGAGGCCGCGACGCTGGCAACTACCTGCACGAAATCGAGATCGAGAACATTCCGGGCGATTGCGACCTCGCCCCCGCGCCGGCGACGTTCGCGCATCGATTCGTCGGCCTGCAGCGCGGCGAGGTTGGTGACTTCCTCGTGCCGCAGCGGTTTGCGGTGCACGTGGACGTTACGTCGCCGCGCCGCGAGCCGGCATGCCCAATCGCCAGCACGAACGTGAGAAGTACGTTGCCTCTTGGGTTCACTGTCGTCGGCGTGCCAAGTGCCTCTGGCCGCGTCATCGCCCCGGGCGATCCCGCGACCGAGCCGTTCGCGGTCGAATGGAATCTGGCGCCGGCGGACATCGCGGGCGGCGACCTGGAGCTCAGCTACAGCGTAGCCACGGGGGTCCCGGAGGGGAATCCTGCTGCACGAGATTTCAAGTTCCTCCTATCGTACGCGGAAGCGACAGGCAGCCAGCCGACCGTGCTCGTGAGTTCTGAGCGGGTGGCACCGGCGACTGGATTTGATCCTGTTTGCGGCGGCATCACCTCGTGGAACGTGCTGGGGCCGTATCGCAATCCGTATTGTCCGTTCACGTGCAACGGTCCGGGGCAAAGTGACGGGCCGACGTTCGAGAATCTTGAAGCTGACTTTGCCGCGGCGGATTTCGACGACGACGGCATCGCGGACGGAATCCCGCCGTGGGCACTTCCGTGGGAGCCTGGACTCGTGGTCAACACTGCTTTCAGTCCGGTCGGGATGGAGCCGGCGCCTGGACAGTCGCCGCTCCCGGCTCGGTCGCCGGCAAGTGGGCTCCATCCGACTTCGCTCGACCGCGACCTCAACCCGGGTGGAGTGCCCACCGTCTTCGCGCATCACAACGGCGATAGTTACATTGATTTTCAGACTGAGGTTTTCGGGCCGCACATAGTTAGCGGCATGACCTACCTTCAGTGCTACGTCTACAATCGCTCGGGCGCGGAGATGCCCGTTTTCATCAAGAGCGAAGCGTCCCAAGACTTCTTCCTCCAGCTAAACGGCGAGACGGTGGTGCAGCGAACCTACTGCCGAGACGATTGCGCAGCTCGCGAGTCCGCGTGCAGGGGGGCTCGCAATCCGGCGCTGACGATCGTGCCGCAGAGCGTGGATTATCCGACGAGTCCTATCGACGAAACGCGTCCTATCTTTCTCCGTCCTGGCGAGAACACGGTCCTCGTCGGAATCTGGAATGAGATCGAACTCTTCTACGGCGGCGTCTGGGCTTTTTGGATGCGCTTTCAGACGAGTGACGACAATGGCACGGACTCCGTCCCGATCACCGGAGCCGACGGTCTCGAGATCCGGTTGACGCCGGAGCGGGAGGCTGAAGGGCATCGGCCCGGCGATTTCAACCGCGACGCCCTGCTGGACCTTTCGGATGTGATCACGCTGCTGAACTGGCTCTTCCGCGGCCAGCCCCTCGAGCCCTGTTTCGTCGACGCCGAGCAGCGGCCGACCGCGGTCGGCCAGACACTTCTCGACTTCAACGGCGACGGCGGCGCGATCGATCTCTCCGATGCTGTGGCGCTGATCGGCCACCTCTTTCGCGGCGGCCCGCCGCATGCGCTCGGCGGTGCCTGCGTCGACATCGGCGGCCCTCTTTGCCGGCGCGCTTGTGCGGCAGAGTAGAGTCAGTCTGTCTGTGCGCGATGCCGAAGAGGGCTACGACCGACGGGTTCACCTTGATTCAGAGCCTCTTCGCATTCTTTGCTCCCGCCCCGAAAAAGTTTGTACGGGTTCGAAAATTCCTGCCCGGAAACGTAGCAGGCACGCTTCGCGTGCCGTAGTCTGAGACCAGAGCGGCCGATACGCGAAGTGTGCCTGCTCCTTTGGTCCAGCCGCATGAGTGGCAGGCACGCCACCTTGGTGCACCGAAGGACCAAACTCGAAGTAGGAGAGATAATCTGTTGCCCCGCATGCGGAGAATTCTTCAGGCGATCTCTCTCCTCACAGTGATCGTCGTCGTCGCCGGTGTGTGTCTGTTGTGGAACCGCGGCGTTGAAGCCTGGTGGCTCCATCAGTTGTCGTCGAGCGAACCGGTCGAGCGGTCGGTCGCCCTCCGCAGGCTTGTCGACATGAAGTCGCTGCGAGCGCTACCGGAGTTCGCATCGATCGTCGCTCCCCACGTCGGCGATCTGGGTAGCCTTGAATTCGACAGCGACGACGAACCTAACGTAGGTCTCGCACGTGAAGCGCTCCGCGGGTTACTCCGCATGGGACCAGAGGCGCTGGGGCGTTTCTTTCGAGAGTGCGCCCCGGAGGCCCGAGACGCTGTGGCGCATCTCATCAGCGGTGAGGTCCGGGCGCAACTCCCGGTCTACTTTGGCAGCAGCGACGCGTCGGTGCGTTTTTGGGCGCTTTATTGCCTTCGTGGTCGACGTGATTTCGACACCATCCTGGAAGTTGCGCAAGCGCTCAGCGATCCGAATGAGAGAGTCCGAAACGCTGCCGCCTGTTTGCTTTTTGGGCGGCAACCCGGTGACCCGCGGACACGGGAAGGAGTTCGTCGTGCGCTGAGGAGCCATGACACCACACTTTTGCTTTGGGCGCTCGATGTCGCCAATCCAGGAGTGGCGCTGCCAGCGATCGTTGCGGCACTCGAACATTCGGATGCGAGGGTCCGTTATCAGGCGATCAGAGTCCTGAGCCGGAGCGACTTCGACGCAGCGGTTGATGGTCTCATCAGGGCTCTCCACGATCCGGTTGAGGACGTTCAGAATAGAGCTGTGAATTCTCTATCGCGGCTATTTCTCCCGAGGGGAGACGCTTCTTGGGCTCGCATCGCTAGCGCGGTCACCCAGAAGCTCCCACATAGCAGCCGCCTCGTGCGTATAGGTTGTGTCTTAACGTTGGGGCGCGTCGGGGTGAAAGTGGAAGGGACGATTCCCCTTCTACTCAAAGAATTTCGCCAACGCAGTGCAACTCCGCAGACAGAAGCTGCAGTCGCTCTTTGCCGCCTTCGAGCGGTGGAGGCGATCCCTGAGATCGTCGACCTTCTCAACCGCAGAGTCATCGATACTTCGGATGTGATTTGGTCCTTGAGTCACTTCGGTAAGCGGGCGGCTGCAGCTGTTCCGTTTCTCCTGGAGCGCCTAAATGACTCGAACGAGAATGCATGGATTCGCGAGAGCTGCGCTGGCGCACTCGGTGCGATTTGGCCGGAGAACGAAACTGTCGGCCGTGATCTGATCGACATTGCCTCGGATACGAGAGTCGACCGTCCACTCAGAGTTGAGGCGATCAGAGCGCTCGGCGCCATGGAGAACCGACGTGCCGAGATTCTTCCCGATTTGCTGCGTTGGTTCGATGAGGCGAGTCGTGTTGACCCAGAGGATTTCCACGCTCCTGTTTTGTCCATCCACTCTTTATCCACCCCGAATGACCTGCTCAGCACAGCAGCGGTCAGGAGCCTTGCCAAACTGGGGACGACAACCAACGGTGCAATCCCCGCGATCCGAAAGGCGATCGAAGATGAAAAGGTTTGGTACCCTGCAGGCGCCGAAGCGCTTTGGAAAATTGATCAGAGTTTTATCCCGTTCGCAATCGAAAGCTTCAATCGACATCTCAAGTCCACGATGCTCTTGTTCGGAGTCCCGAACCTGCTCGCCGAGCTTGGCCCTCGAGCGAGCGCTGCGGTTCCGTCCCTCGTGAACCTCCTCGGTAACTACCACAAGGGGGACGTCGCGACGGTCGTGCTCGAACGCATCGGCCGACCCGCCGTCGGCGCCCTGACAGAGTGCTTGGAGTCATCCGACGTCATTCTCCGCGCTCGCGCCGCACGCGTCTTAGGACGGATCGGGCCTGCCGCGGAATCGGCCGCCGCGGCGCTCCGGCGACGCACCGACGACCCGGACGAAGAGGTGCGCCGTGAGGCAAGTCGCGCGCTCCGCCGCGTCACCGTGCTGCGTGACGCGCGAACGCCACCAGATCCAGCGCCTCCGAGTCTTCCGTCGCTTTCGCCTCTCGTCTCCTTGCCAAATGCAGCGTCCGAGGCGCAGCAGGCTGCGTGGGAGACGCGTCGTGCGGAGGTTTTGTCGAGGTGGAAGAGTTTTCTCGGTGAGCTCCCCACCGAGCGTGGGCATCTCGACTCTCAAGAGGTGAGTCGCGAAGAGCTGCCGCTGTTCACGCGCACGCTCGTGCGCTACCGCATCGAAGAAGGCGTCACCACTGACGCCTACCTGCTCGTTCCCAAGTTCATCGACCCGCCGGCCGAGGGAACGCTCCCTGCTGTCGTCGTCTTCCATCAAACGATCGGAACCCACGCCAAGCAGGCGGCCGGCGTGGACCAAATCGAGCCGTCGCTCATGATCGGAGTCCAGCTCGCGGAGCTCGGCTACGTCGTCCTCTGCCCGCGCTCGTACATCTTTGCAGACGATCCTGAGACCCAAGATGAGGACGATTTTTTTCGCAGTGTGGGTGTAGAGACCTACGCGAACAACACGCGCAAGGTGCTGGCGCGACATCCTGAGTGGAAGGGAATGACGCGCATGCTGCTCGACGCACAGCGCGCAGTCGATTACCTCGAATCTCTAACCATCGTGGACTCGGGCCGCATCGGCGCGATCGGACATTCACTCGGCGCTAAGCAAGTCCTCTATGCCGCCGCGTTTGACGAGCGCATCCAGGCCGCGGTGTTCAGTGAAGGAGGCATTGGACTCGAGTTCAGCAATTGGGAGGCCGAATGGTATCTTGGCCCTTCGATCCGAAAGCCGGGCTTTGATCTGCAGCATCACGAGAACCTCGCTCTCATCGCGCCGCGCGGGTTTCTCCTCTTGGCGGGCGGCGGTGCCGACGATGCACGGAGCTGGAGTCACATCGAGGCTGCACTTCCGGTCTACGAAATCTTCGGCGCCCGCGAACGCATCGGCTGGTTGCACCATGAGGGCGGCCATAGATACCCCGGCGTTGCAAGGAGCGCTGCCGAGGAGTTTCTTGCGCGCCAGTTGGCGGATCCGGTGAATCAGGAGGATCCGTGAGCTATGTGGGTCTCTCTGTTGAGTAGTATTCAAGTCGAGCGTTGAAGGTCCGAGGGAGAAAGGCCACAGACTCGGGGAAGACTTTGAACAGCAGCAACCTGTGGTCAACTGGTCAGTAGGGCTTCACGGTCAGTTGGCATGTTCGAGTACAATCAGAGCGTCTGAGGAGCCTCGACGTGAGATGCTTTCTTCAAAGCGTCGGCTCTTCGCAGTTTGCGTGGATCGCGTCCACGTCGGCCCGTGTCGAGGACGGAGGCCCGTGCCGGGAACAGTGTCACTCCAGGGTGCTCGATACATTGGCCAGCGCCTTGGGCTCTTGGCCTTCTTTGCAGTCCTGCTCTTCCTTGCAAGTGGCACAGTCGACTGGTTGCGCGGCTGGGTGACCATCGCGACCATGTTCATCGCTGAGGCTTGCACTCTATGTCTGCTCGCGTTTTTTTCGTCGAACACGCTGAATCAGCGCGGGTCCAGCCACGCAGACGTCAAAAGATTCGACATGGTCTTCGCGATTCTCTGGCTTTTCTCGGGGATCGTCACGGCTGTTGTTGCGGGGTTCGACGCTGTCCGATTCGGATGGTCCGTGTTGCCATGGTCTTGGTTCTATGTTGGCGTGGCGGTGCTCACCTGCGCGACAGCCTTCGGTACCTGGGCCATGTTGGAGAATGAGCACTTCGAACAATTCGTGCGTGTTCAGCATGACCGACGTCACCGCGTCGTCACCACCGGCCCCTACCGATTTGTCCGCCACCCCGGATACGTCGCAGCGATTGGCGGCGGGCTATCCGTGCCGTTGATGTTCGGCTCGATTTGGACGTTCGTACCAGTGTTGCTGGTTGCATCGCTCTTTGTCGTGAGGACGAAGCTTGAAGACGAAACACTCCTTGAGGAACTGACGGGATACGGGGAGTATGCAGCGAGAGTTCGATTCCGTCTCGTGCCGTTCGTTTGGTAGGCGCCCGCAGTTTGATACGAACTGGACCCGTTTCCGGCACATGACCATGACTCCGGAAGACTGTCAAGACACTTACGACCGAGTGGCGGACGAATACGCCCGGCGCATCTTCGAGGAATTGCGGCACAAGCCACTCGACCGAAAGCTGCTCGATCGCTTCGCGGAAGCCATGCGTGACGCTGGCCCTGTCTGCGACATCGGATGCGGGCCTGGGCACGTCGCGCGCTACCTGCAGGAGCGGGACGTGGATGTCTGTGGTGTCGACCTGTCGCCCGCCATGGTGGAGCGAGCGAAGCGCTTGAATCCCCGCATCGAGTTCCAGCAGGGCAACATGATGGAGCTGGAAGCTTCCGTCGGAGCCTGGGCCGGCCTCGTGGCGTTCTACTCCCTCATCCACATACCGCGCGGCGATATGGCGCAAGCGCTCGGTGAACTTTGGCGGGTCCTGAGGCCTGGGGGATTGTTGCTGCTGGCTTTCCACATTGGCGACGAGACGATGCGTTTGGACGAATGGTGGGGGCACAAAGTCTGCGTGGAATTCTTCTTCTTCAGTGTCGACGAGATGACAAGCTTTCTCCGCGACACCGGGTTCGAAATCGACGAGACCATCGAGCGAGAACCCTATCCGGACGTTGAGCATGCGAGCCGACGCTGCTACATTCTCGTCAGGCGACCGAAACTTTGAGGAGTGACGATATTCCTTGTCCACCCTGGTCGACCGCTAGCGCTAAAACTATGAGTGCCGAGGGCCAGTCGCATGAAGAATCGCCAGTCGAACAGTTGTCGCGAGAAAACCTCGTCTGAGCGCGCGGACGACGCAGCCAGGAGGCTCGCGTTCGCGCTTGACGTGATCGAAGGCGAGTTGACGCTGGAGTTCCGACGCGCCGCGGCCGATTCTGTCGAACAGCTTGCGCCTGGAGCGCAGCTAGAGCGAGCGCATGACGGTCGTGCCCTTCGCATCCGCCTCGCCGAACTCAAGGAGCCGTGGCTCACGAATGTGGTTTTCACCCGCAGCATGGCGTGCACCACGGAGGGGTGCCACCCCGTGGAAGGTCCTGGCGGAAGTCAGCTATATCAATTCTGCATCGGACTTCCTGAGATGGAGCGTGCGCTGTACGACGACCCTGAGACGATGGAACCAGCTCCGAGTTCAGCGCGCGACTCCATGCAGCGCGCCGAGGCCGCTCTAAAGGAGTACAAGGGGTTTCTGTCCGCTTGCTTCCTGCGGCTGCCGTCACTTAAGGAAGAGTTCCCGAACGTCTATGAGCGCAGTCGAGAGCTGATCGAAGAGTGAGTTGTAGCCCGCGTTTCTCATCAGATTTCTACTGCGGGCCGTTGGACAGATAATCTCAGCGATCGTTCATTCGTTCGTCGCGCTGCATCACGCTACCAAGAGAGCTGTCGTACAGCCTCGCACGAAACCTCACCTCTTCTGGTGCGCATCTGGCAAGCTTGGGGCGGGATTTTTTTCTTCGCGAATAGAGACTCAGCCCTGGAAGCAAGAAGCGCGGCAGAAAGAATCCCGCTCAGTTCTTCCCACGTCACCTTTCGCTCAGTTCCACGAAGAGGACCAACTTGTTCGACGAATCCGTGTAGGTCAGTTGGAGCAATTGTAGCTGTGCATACGGCCTTTGAGGTGCCGTAGAATCTTTGAGAAAAGTCCACGTCACGGGCGAGAAGTTGCCGCCGCTGACATGGCGGAACGGATTGGTGATCGGCACAGACCCGGATCGCGACGGATGGTAGCCTTCTCACCAAGACACCTCCAACTGCGACTGCGAAAGAAAAACTCGCCACTGGCGGCTTGAGTGACATCCCGCGTCAACTTTGCCGCTCTGGAATGATCGGCGACATGCCGCATGCTGGCAAGTGATATGATTTCTTAGACCGTCCTCTGCTGGTGAAACTTATGAATCCAAGCCCCCGAACCGTCCTCGAAACCTGGTTCCAACGCGTCTGGCACGAGCGCAGCGAGGACGCGATCGACGAATTGCTTCGGCCCGATGCGGACGCCCGCGGCCTTGGCGGGAACGTTCTCGTCGGGCCGGAGGCGTTCAAGGCATTTCACCGTGCTGTCTGCGGTCTTTTCTCGGCGATCGAAATTGCGATCGACAAGAGCGTCGAGGAAGGAGAGTGGATCTCCGCGCTTTGCACCCTTCGGGCGACGCCGCGCGCTGGTGGCGAGACCGTGACAATCACCGGCAGCGTGCTCGGGCGCGTCGTCGACGGCAAGCTCGGGGAAGCCTACAACCATTGGGACTTCGTCGGCCTTTTTGCGCAGTTGGGACTCCTACGTGAGGACGCGATCGAACGATTCTTACGCGGCGATTCGATCGTGTGAACCTCGCGCGACGATTTCGTTTGATCGTCGCGTCTGGTCGCCGACCGCAGGTTCGGCAACTGTTCTCGCCCTAGTGAGCGACTCTGTTCACAGCTCGTTCCCACACTGATTGCAAAACTTGGCTCCAACATCATGACCTTCCGCCATACAGTGAGGGCACGACTGCGTCGACACCTTGAGCTTGAGGCCGACGAGCTCCGCCGACACAAATCCAGTCGGCACAATGATGAGCGAGTAGCCGAGCATGATCAGGATGGACGAGAAGAGCTTCCCTAAGACGGTCTGCGGTACCACGTCGCCATACCCAACGGTCGTCATCGTCACCACGGCCCAATACATCGCCACCGGGATCGAGGTGAACTGACTTTCTGCCGCGGCTTCTGCTGCTGGTTCCTCCCAGGGCATCGGTGGCAGATTCTCGACCCAATACATCGCCGGTCCTGCAATCGTTACCGCAGTCAGTACGGTTGTGAGAAATACGACGATCTTACCCCGCGAATCCCAAATGGCTCTGCGTAGCGCCGAAGCCTCTCGCAGCATGCGCGCCAGCTTGAAGATGCGAAACGCCCGCAGAAAGCGCAGCGAGCGGATGACGGCGAGTGACTGCGCCCCTGGTAGAAAGAGGCTGAGATATGTCGGCAAAAGCGCGAGCAAATCGACGATGCCAAAGAAACTTGTAGCATAGCGTAGCGGCTGGCGGACGCAGATCAGTCTGAGGACGTACTCGACGGTGAACAAGATCGTTAGACACCACTCGATCGCCATGAAAGCAGCGTCATGTCCGGCGAGGCTCTCGACCGTCTCGAGGCTCACCGTGACGACGCTGATCAGGATCGCGATGAGAAGAAAAACGTCGAATGCCTTGCCAGCAGGTGTGTCGGCCTCAAAAATGACTTCGTGTAGCGTTTCCCGCCATGGAGCGATTTTCGGTTTTGTCGGCCCTGCGTCATTCATGAACGTGAGTCTACGTCAAAGAGTGAAGCGAGCCAAGAGCCCCAAGATGAAGACAGTGTTCGGCAGCCACGAAGGAGCTCGGTGAGAACGCTAACATACCGATTGCTCCCTACGAGTCCTGCTCCACCGCGACCATGCTCTGCAAGTCGCTCTGCAGCGCAGGTCACGAAGCGTCGTCTTGAGCGGATCAACGCGCTTCTTTCTGCTCGCGGCGTGGGCGAAGTTAGCACGTATTGCGCCGCTTCGCTTTTGGCGATTCTGCTGTTGGTCTCCAGTTGCGACGCTGTGCCTCAAGGTGGCGGCCGCGGCGCCGTGGAGTCCTCGACGCCTTACACCATCGATCATCCTGCCCTGCCCAACCTGCTGCACGCATCGCGCCAGATCTACTGCGGTGGCGAGCCGAAGCAGCGCGATTCCTTTGCCGAGCTCGCGCGCCTTGGTATCCGCACGATCGTCAGCGTCGACGTCGCTCAGCCGCGCGTTCACGCTGCTAGGCGCCACGGTCTTCGCTACGTGCACATCCCCATCGGTTATGACGGCGTCGACGAGCACGCGCGGCGCTCCATCGCGCGGCTTGTCCGCGACGCCGAGGCGCCGCTCTACGTTCACTGCCACCACGGTCTTCACCGCGCGCCAGCTGCTGCGGCCGTGGCCGCAGTCACCATCGGTGACACTAGCCGGGACGACGCCGTGGAGATCCTGCGCCTCGCCGGTACGAGTCGAGACTACGTCGGCTTGTGGCGCGCCGTCCGCTCTTACGAGCCGACGTTTGACAATCGCGACCTACCGGAACTAGTCGAAGTGGCCGAAGTCGACACCGCTGCCGCCGCCATGGGGCTTGTTGACCGTGCTTACGCCAACCTTGTGATCTGCCGGGACGCACGCTGGGCAACACCGAAGACGCATCCCGATCTCGTTCCGGCGCATGAAGCGCTCTTACTTTGGGAGGGCCTCTACGAGTCTCGTCGTGCGCTGACGGATGTTGCCACGAGTGAGATGCGCACGTGGTTGACTGGCGCCGAGAAGAGCGCTCGCGATCTTGAGGCTGCGCTCAAACGCGGTGACAAGGCTTCTGCGACCACCGCTTTCGAGACGCTGGGGGTGTCGTGTCACCAGTGCCACAAGGAGTACCGAGACTGATTCGTGCCGTGCATGTCGGCGCCTCTTGAGGGCGAGCGGTTGTTGCCGCTGCTTCGGTTGCGCGCGTTGGACGCTACGAACCGTTGCGTCAGTCTTGCTCTGAGCTCTGAACGTCTGCCGCGCCTTGGGGGTTTGGTCTGCTGTTTCGGGATGAAAGTTGCGTGGCGGGTGAGATACAGTATGAGACGCCGCCGCTCGGCAACCGCAGGAAGAATGTGTTGAAGGTTGCGCTTGACCTGCAGCGGCATGACGGATTTTTCACCGTGACGCGTTTGCAAACTGGGATTCATGTCCGGATCGTTTGAGCCGCCGCGCGAACCGCATCAGCCCGCCGCCGACTCGCCGCCAGGAGGCGACGCCTCCGCTTGGAGCGCCGAGACGGACGAGCTCGTTCGTTTGACGAAGTCAGGCGACCAGGAAGCGCTGCAGCGCCTCTTCTCCCGCCATCGTGCTCGCCTCGAGAAGATGGTTCGCTTTCGGCTCGACTATCGCATGTGGAACCGCGTCGACGTCGGTGACGTGATCCAGGACGTCTACATGGAGGCATCGCGCCGTCTCGAGAGTTATCTCAAGGACCTCCGTATGCCTTTCTTCGTTTGGCTGCGCACACTCGCGACGCAGAAGGTGATCGATCTCCATCGCAAGCACATCGGCGCGCAGACGCGCGACGTGAGACGTGAAGTGGCCACGACGTCAGCGGGCGGCGCTGCGGATGCCGTGTGGCTCACGGACAAGCTGCTGGGTGCCGGCACACCGGTGCGCGCCATGATCGACGCCGAGACGAGCCGGTTCGTGCGCGAGACGATTGAATCTATGGGGCAAGACGACCGCGAGGTCCTTGTCCTCCGGCACTTCGAGCATCTGTCGAACGCCGAAGTGGCGCAGGAACTCGGCATCGGCGAGGCGGCGGCGAGTAAACGGTACGCCCGCGCGCTCGAGCGCCTCAAGTCGATGCTCGAGCGCGTCCCGAGCGTCCTCGGAGAGACCTGGCTGGGAGACAGGGCCAACCGCCGCCGGGTTGACGGCTAGCGCCTCGGAGTCGAAGCTCTTTCAGACAGAGACTTTCACCGCAAAGTTCGCCCCCGGAGTCGCGCGAAAAGGAGTGAGAGCGAGGAGCCCCTTGTTCAGAGACCCGGGTCCTCCGTGGTGAGAGGCCTCGAAAGGGTGGGGAACCCGCACGCGGTAGCGACGCACTAAAGTTCCCGAATCGCCCGCGACTGCAGAAACACCTGGCGCAACTTGTCGTCGCCGATCTGCCTGGCGAGCGACTCCGTGAGCTGGCGCGCCCGGCGCTCGAGTTGATCGATCGCGTCGTTGTCTCGCCGCTGACGAGCCAAGTGCAGCATCGCCTTGAGCACCTTCCACTCGATCGTCGGACAAGGATAGCCATCGAAGGTCTTGAGTGCCTGGTCGAAGTGATGTGCAGCCTCGTCGACGCGGTCCTCCAGCGCTGCAATATCCGCAAGCAGTTTGTACGCCCAAGCGATGTGCTTTCGCGACAAAGACTTCTGGGCCAGCTCCAGAGATTTTTTCGCGTGCGACGTCGCCACCGTGAGGTCGCCGCGCGCGATCCAGTGGCTGGCAAACTCCGCTTGCAAGCGGATGTTGTAGCGCCATCGAAACCACGGGTCTTGATTGAAGAGACGCTCCGCCGCGTGCAGCTGTTCGTGGGCGCGCTCATGTTCACCCAGAAGCGTGTAGTTGTGTCCCAAGTTGACATGGGCGTTCGCGGCCGCCTCTTCGAATCCAAGCTCCATGCCGAGTGCGAGACTTTGGCTGTCGAGCTCAACGGCAGTGTCGAAGTCTTGAAGCTCTCGATGGAGCCAGCCTTCGATGTTGGGTAGGCGCGTGATGTGGTACGGGTCGTCGTTGAGCTCTGCCAAGCGGCGTCCTTCACGAACTGTTTCGAGCGCCTCGGAAAGCCGACCTTGATTGCCGAGCGCCATGCTGCGCCAAAAGTGCATTTGCACGATGTTGGCACCGAACTCGCGTGCCATTTCCACCCACCAGCTCGCCTTGGCATCGAGCTCCCGATACTCGAGACGCCAGGCGTGGAGCAGTAGTCGGAAGCTGACCGCGTCCATGGCTTGAATCGGCCGCCCTTCGGCCTTCAGCACGGGGATGGCACGATCATAGAAGCGCTCCGCCGTCTCGAACTCGCCCATGCACAGCCGCTCCAGGGCGATCACCGACTCGGCCTGGGCAACGCCGAGCTGCAGATTGTGTCGTCGCGCCAATTCGAGGGCCCGTGCGCCATGCTTCTGTGCGTCTCCCATCTGCTTGAGATAGAAGGCGCAGTTGGCCATGCCGCACACCGCTTCGACGACCGCATCGACGCGCTCGAGCTCTTGCGCGACGCGCTCGGCGAGCTCGAAGCTCGCAATGCCGTCATGATACTTGCCGAGCGTTTGATAGAGCTGAGCCATGAAGAAGGCGACGCGCAGAACGCGTTCGCGTCGTCCGCCGCTCTCTGAGAGCTTCTCCGCGGTCTGCATCGCTCGTCCAGCCAGCGCGATCGCTTCGTGGTTGGCGTAGAGCTTGGCGTCGTTTTCCGCCGCTTTAAGAAAAAAGTCTGACGCTTTGTCAAAGTCGCGCGCGACTTCCCAAAGGAGGGCCAACTCCAGAGCGATGTCCGCCTGCTCGTGTTCGCGTGTCGCCTCGAGAACTTGAGCCACCGACGCAGCGAGCTTCGCTTTTCGTGCTGGCGTGAGTGTGTCGTAGAGCGCGTTCTGGTAGAGGACGTGAACAAAGGTGTATTTGACGGTCAGCGTGCGGTCGGGGAACTCTTCCTCCTCGAGGTTGCGCACGAGATAGTGAACGCGGTCGAGGTGTTCCAGGCACTCTTCGACTTCAGCTTCGTCGCGGTCCAGTGCTCGGGCGATCACGGCGGCGTGAAACTCGTAGCCTTGAACGCTCGCAGCGACGAGGATCTGCCGCTCGGAGTCACTGAGTTGGCCGATTTTTTTCTGGATCATGCTGCGCACCGACTCCGGCAGATCCCGCTGCATCTCGGGCACGCTGCGCGCCAGAGCCCAGCGTCCGTCTTGCTGCGCGATGACGCCTTCGTCCTTCAAGTAGCGCAGCAGGTCGACCATGAACAGAGGGCTGCCTTCAGTGCGCGCGTGAATGAGTCCGGCGAATTCTTCGGGGAAGGCATGCGCGGGGAACTCGAGATCGAGATACGTTCGGATGTCCTCGCGGCCCAGGAATTCGAGTGCGATCTCCTTACACAGACCGCGCCCTTGGAGTTCGAGTTTTGCGTCGACGAACGGGCTGCGACTTAACGACAACTCAGTGGGGCGAAAACTGACGACGAGAAGGAGGCGCAGATTGCCGCACTTTGAGCCCAGGTAAGCCAGGAGGTCTGCTGTCGACACATCGACCCAGTGGATGTCGTCGAGAAAGAGCACGACGGGGCCAAGGCGTCCGAGCTCGCCGAGGAAGACGGCGAGCTCGCGTTTCATCCTCTCCTGCGAGGCGGAACGCGCGTCTGCGAGTGCAGCGTCGCCCAGAGACTCGCCGCCGGAGCTCGTGGCGATTTGTACATACCATGCGGGTGCGTACTGTTGCAGGAGACGATGAACGCCAGCGTGTCGATCGTGTTTGAGCAGAGATTCAAGCGCCTCGAGAAACGGGAGATAGCCGTCGGAGCCCGCTAGGCGTTCAGAACAACGCCCGCGTGCAACCACGGTGCCGTGATGGCCAGCACTTTCGAGTTCGTGGAGGAAGTCTTCGACGAGCGTCGTCTTGCCGATGCCTGCTTCACCCGCGATGCAGAGCATCGATCCGCGCCGGTCGGCGGCGTTCTGGAGTCTTGTGCGGAGCTCGTCGAGTTGCGTCTGCCGACCAACCGTGTGTCGCGGCGCGGTCTCTTGCCTGACGGAGAAGGTGGAAGGCGGTGTGCCGCCGCCGGATTTCGACAGAGCCGCCTCGATTTCCTGCGCGCCAGGGCGCTGCACGGGGTTGCGCTCGAGCATACGCATAATCAGTGCGTCGAGCGCCGCGGGGAGCTCGGGAGCAGCATGCGACGGTGGCTCTGGTCGCTGCCAGACGATGCGCTCGAAGGTTTCGAAGTGAGTGTCAGCGCGGTAAGGGTTACGTCCGGTGGCGGTTTCGTAAAGGACGACACCGAACGAGAAGATGTCCGTGGCTGCAGTCAGCGATTCGCCCGTGACTTGTTCCGGCGACATGTACGGGACTGTGCCGGGAGTGACGCCGGAGAGTGTCAAGCGAGCTGTCGAACTGTCGCCAGGCGTCGTTCTTGGGAGCGTGCGTCGTGCAAGACCAAAGTCCAGGATCTTGACGTGACCTTCAAGGTTCACCATGACGTTTTCGGGCTTGATGTCACGGTGGATGATTTCCCGCGCGTGCGCCGCAGCGAGCCCCGCAGCGACTCCTTGACCGATGCGGCGTACTTGATCTACGGCAAGTGGGTGCCCTGTCAGCAGAATGCGCAGCGTCTCGCCCTTCAGCAGCTCCATCACCGCGAAGGGGATTTTTTCATGCACCCCGATGTCGTGGATCGCCATGACGTGGGGATGAGACAGCGCTGCGACTGCCTTGATCTCGCGTTCGAAGCGCTTGAGCGCGTCGGGGTCCAAGGCGCGGTGCTCGGGCAAAACCTTGATCGCCACGTCGCGGTCGAGCCGTTGGTCGTGGCCGCGAAAGACTTCTCCCATGCCGCCCTTGCCGAGGAGTTCGGCGACGCGGTAGCGATCTGCGAGGAGTGTGTTGGGTGAGATACGCTCCGGCAGTCCAAAGAGGCCCGTCTCTTCAGCCTCTTCGCCGCCGCCATGCCCGGGTGGTGGCGTTTTCGCAGCGGCCGGATGTTCGCCGCGGCGCGGTCTTCTTGGATGGTCAGAATCGCTCTGGATCATGCCAAGTCGTCCGCTCCCTCCCGCGCCGGCGGCTGCCCGTTCAGTGGTCGGGCTAACTCGAGTCGTTCTTTATCCCGTCAGTGAGCCTCCATTTTTTCACAGCAAGTGTGGTGGCGTCCAGCATTGCTGCGCGGGAAAAGGTTTCCGGAAGAGCGCGGGGTGAGGGAATCGGGCCAGGTCGGGCTGGGCGAGTCGGTCGCACGACGTATTCGTGGCGGCGCAGAAGCGCGACAGGCACATGATGTATGGGGGGTGAACAAAACCGCCGCGGCGGTCAGGAGAACAGCTCCCGCTTCGATGTGCGTGCTGTGAACGCCGACCTGCCCGCGGATAACCCGCGGGGTGAGTTGTCGGAGGGCTGCCTCCCGCCGCCGCGACTTATGCTCTGCATGTCCTCAGGTCATCGCTCACACACCTTCTCCGCAGTAGTGGTCCCGTCGAGCCGTCGCAGGCGTCTCAGGTTGTTATTGCGTGCTATCAACGTGACGCTACGGCGATTGAGGCGCTGAACTCGCTGGTGTTGCCGCTGCCTGCCGAGTCGGTGGCCGTGGCAACGAGGCGGCTGTTCACTTCGAGTTCCGGCGGTGCTTCGAGCTGCGTGGTGACTTGCGAGCCGGCGTCGCGTTCCTCGTACATCGCCGTGCCAATGTAGGTCTTCCCTTCCTCAGCATCGGCGTCGGCGAGATAGAAGTCGACGTGCAGAGGATAGCTGGATTCCGTTGGGGCGGATGGCACGGTGAAGTGGATGAACAGTGTACCGCCAGTCTCGTTCCAAAACGGCGCGGGATCGAGAACGGGGGTGTTTTGCCCGCCGTTGGTACCGGTGTCAGCATCATCGGGGTCGTTTGCGGTCAGGCCGATCGGAGCGAGATCGATGCCGATCGAGCCGTTGGCGTAGATAGAGTTGGCACGCAGGCAGTTCTCTTTGACCTCGGCGAGTATGGGGATCGACGCTGCGAGCTCGATCCCCTGTCCGGCGTTGTAGGCGATCGTGTTTCCCTGCTCGGCTACGAGCTCCTCCGGCGTGGAGAGAGCCGCACCGATGACGTTGCCGCTGCTGCCGACGCCGTTGAGAGGTCTCGTTGCGAGTTCGATCCCGTCGCCGTCGTTGCCGAGGTCTTCGGCGCGGTCGTTCGTGCCGATGTAGTTGCCGATGATTCGGTGGCGGTCGCCGCGAACGTGGACGCCATCGCCGTCGTTGAACCCGATGACATTGGGCGCGTCGGCGCTCCCTAGCGTGTGGGCGTTGCCGCCGAGGATGATCCCGTGCTCGCCGTTTCCGAGGTCGCGGCCGCTTGCGTCGGTGCCGATGTGGTTGCCGAAGATCTGCACAGTCTCGACGTCGGCGGTCAGAGCGATGCCGCTTTGTGCGTTGAAACCTATGATGTTGCCGTCGTCAGGCTCCGGTCCGCCGATCCGGCCACCGCGCAGGATTTGGCCTTCGGTGGTTAGAAACTCGATGCCGCTTCCCTGGTTGCCGAGGTTGGCTCCCGCGTCGTTTGTGCCAATCCAATTGCCGGTCACCTGCACCTCCGCCGCTTCCAAAAGGAGACCGGTGGCACCGTTCCCACCGATCACGTTGTCGCGGATTATGTAGGCTCCGCTTCTCGAGAAAACGTAAATACCGTAGTGATCGTTGGCGAGAACAGAAGCTCCGTCCGCGGTGACGCCGATGCGGTTGCCTGCGACCTCGGTGTTTGCCGCTCGATCGATGGAGATTCCGCCGCATCCGTTCCCCGAAACGACATTGCCGGAAATCTCCAGCTCACTACTTTCGAAGATGTACACTCCGTGGCAACCGTTTCCGAGCCCACCCAGCCCTGCATCTCCATCGATCGAAGTGCCGATGTAGTTGTTGACGATTTTGTGGCCGAGTGCGCCCTCGATTTCCACTCCCTGCTGGAGGTTTCCCGAGATCACGTTGTGACTGACGAGCGTCTGGCTGAAATTGTCGTCGCTCAGGTAGACTCCGTCGCGATTGCCGGTCGCGCTGCCAACGCTCTCCGCGGCTCGCCCCGACACCTCCACGCCAATGAGATTACCGACGACCACGCTGCCGCCTTCGTTCATTCTGAGTCCAAAAGCGCCGTTGCCGGAGATGACGTTCGGCCGGCCGAGAAGCGCACCGTCATTGGCGATCGACATGCCGATGGCCAATCGGGTCGCGCCATCCACGAAGATCCCGTCGATGATGTTGCCGTCGACGATGGCTCCGTCGCGCAAACCGATGTGGCAGCCTTGAACGATGACATCGTCTGCCAAGATGTACATGCCGTGGCGAGGGAAACCATGAATCGCGACTCCGCGCACGATCGTGCCACGCGCGTCTGGCGAGATCAGCAGCCCCGAAACGCCGGTAACGCCAAACGCACCGTAAAGGTGAACCACTGGGTTCTGCGCGGGACTCTCTGTGTCGTACCCGCTCGCTGTGTAGCCGTCGAGAATCAGCGGGTCAGTGATCGAGAGTTGCTCCTTCGGGGTGAATCTTATGCCGCCGTTTTCGTCGGGTGTCAGCGCCTTGTGGAACTCGATCTCGTTCGTGCCTTCGAGCGCGTTGGCCTCGTCGAGCGCAGCGCGGAGGGTGCACTCGGGTACGATCTCTTCGCCGAGCGCGATGAGATTGCCCGTGTCGCAGGTGCCGTCGCCCGGCCTCGCGTCGACGAGGTCGGCCGTCGAGTTGACGACGAACGCGTCGATCGTGGGCGGCGGGCACGGCGCAAACTCGGCGCAGCTGAGGTTGTCGTCTGTTGGATCGGCGCCGCACACCTCATAGGGCGCGGGCGGCTCGGCTCCGGCCACGAAGAGGAAGTTGAGGGTAAAGATCGCATCGGAAAGGTCGATGTCGCCGCTGTCGTTAGCGTCGGCGGCGTCTTCACATGGAACGCTATCGACGTCTTCCGAAAAGAGGTAAGCCAGTGTGTTGATGGGGTCGCTGATGTCGATCGCGGTGTCGGCGTTGGCGTCGCCGCGCTCGAAGCGCGCGCTCTGCGATCGTAGTGCCGCGGGGGTGAGCACGACGGCGCCGGCGATCAGTGCCAGACCACAAATCGAGGCGCGCGAGTTTGCGGCGGCGATATGGCCGCGATGGGGGCGGTGAGACTTCGGCATCTCGGGACTCCTTGTTGGCGGGGACGAGCTCCGGCGAGGAAGATCGCCGTCATGCATCGCTCATCCGCATCCGGTCGCTCTCTCAGGACCGAGAATCTGGCCGATTCTCCGGAATCTCGCGCCTTCACTGGATTTCCGGCTTGACGCTGGGCGCTGCCCGGTTATTCTTATACCGACTGGTATGTATCCGAAAGCCTGACGACAGATTCATGCGCACGAAAGATCCCGACCCTCCGACCCGCAACCAGCTACTCAACGCTGCGGAGGAGATCATGCTCGCCAAGGGCTACGTCGCCGCGACCGTGGACGAGATCTGTAGCGCCGCCGGTGTCACCAAGGGCAGCTTCTTCCACTACTTCCGCAGTAAAGAAGAACTCGGCAAGGTGCTCCTCGAGCGGTTTGCCCGCAAGCAGGAGGGAGCATTCGCCGAGGCCTGCGCAGCGATTGAGGATCCACTCGATCGGATCTACTGCATGATCGACTGCGCCATCGAGAGCTTCCGCAATCCAGACATGAAGGGCTGCCTGGTGGGCACGTTCGCGCAGGAGATTTCCGAGACGCATCCCGAGTTGCGCGCGGTCTGCCAGTGCAGTTTCGAACGTTTCGCGGCGGGAATGGGGGAGGCGTTCGCGGCTGCGAAGGCGCTCCACGCTCCGGAGGCGAGTTTTGATGCCGCGAGTCTCGGCACGTGTTTTTTGTCTCTGGCCCAGGGGTCGATGCTTCTTCTCAAGACGACCGGCGAGCGCGCTGCTTTGGCGCAGAACCTAGTTCACTTCAAGCAATACGTTCAGTCGCTCTATGGGCGATAAGGTGTTTCTTTGGCAAGGGAAACATACCAACTAGTCGGTTTGTTTCAAGGCGGCCGCTGAGCGGTTCAGCCGCCGCAGAAAAGGAGGTGCGCCACCTAACCGAGCTAATCGAGCATTTGCAGTGAAAAGGTCCGCCGCGACAGCGCTGACGCCCAGAGGCTACCGGGTGGGTCGGCGTGACGCGGCGAACGAGTTGGACAAATGCTCGAGACCGAGGCTTCGTCTGCTGACGTCCTCGATCTCGAGTGAATTCTGAGGAATTCCATCACATGTCGACAAGAACGTTTCGTCGATTCGCTCTCTTCGCCGTCGCTCTTCCCTTTTGTTTCGCCGCCGTTTCCGTCGTCGCCGGACCTGCCAAGGACGCCGGCGCAGCTGCTTCTGAGGCGAGCATCCCGTCGCTTCTTGCCAGCTGGAAGGCGGCGACCAAAGACGCGAAACCGCTGAATGAGCAGCAGAAGCAGCGCATCGCTTCGGTAGCGAAAGAGTGCCCGGTCGGATCGCGCCTCGGTTCGACTCTCGGCACCGTGCGCGACTCTCTTGCCACGGTCGTCAGCTGCGCGCAGGAAAACGCCAAGCATTGTCCGCTCGAGAGCGCGGAGGCCAAGAAGGCGCTCGACGCCGCGGCACGCGCCGAAGGCCTCAAGCTGAAAGAGGCTCGCACGAAGCTCATCGGTGATCTCCACCAGCTCGCGAGCTACGCGGCCGGCGCCTGCTGCGGCGCCGACGAGGGCTGCTGCGCCGCGAAGCAGTGTGCCAAGGAGACCAAGACTGCTGTAGCGGCAGGAGGCAAGTCGAAGAGCTGCGCCAAAGAGGCGGCGGCTGGCGGGAAGACGTGCCCGATCCGCGTCGCTGCGCGTCTGGGTGAGCTCAAGGCATCATGGAGCGCCGCGCAAACAGAAGCAGGAGCCTTGAGTGCGGAGCAAAAGCAGAAGATTCTCGCCGGCTTCGGTTCGCTGGCGGAGAGCCACCAGGCGGTCGCGCTGATACCGCAGAGCGTCATGGCGCTTTCGTCCGGGCTGGAGAAGCTTGCCGCCAACGGGCGCGAGATGATGGCGTGGGCGCAGGCGAACCCGGAGTTCATGGGCTCCATTTCCCAAGAAGCGCACCGCGCCTTTCAGCTTCAGGCGGCGCTTCTTGACGAAGCGCGCGTCGTACTCGGCGGCGTCACCAAGACGATGCGGACGATGAACCCAGAGTACGCCGCCGCGAGCGCGGCGGTGGAGACAGCCCAGAAGAAGTGAGGCGTTCGCTGCGACGTTTTTGATCGCCCGGGCGGAGTGGGGTCGCCGCTGCCGAATCGCGCAGTCGCCCGGCCCCGCTCCGTCTTGTTTTGACGCGCCGGACGAGTCCAAAGCCTTTGGACTCTCGGCGGCTCCCGAGAGGCCGTCAGTCCTCTTGTGCTGCTACTCGCATCCTGAGTAGGATGCGCAGCTGAGGGCGTCTGCGGTCGCGTCGGTGCCGCAGCTCGACGGCTCGGCGAGGGGGGAGCCGCCAGCGAAGAGCCGCAGAAGGACCACGATCGCATCGCTCACGTTCAGCCGGCCGTCGTCGTTGACGTCCGCAGCCTTGGCGCACGTCGGTGCTGCGCGACGCTGGAAAAGATGGCCTAAGATCGCTAGTGCGTCGGCGAGATTGAGCTCTCCATCGACATCGACGTCGCCGCGCACGAAGTTCGCCTCTTGGATCTGACGCGTCACGAAACTGGCGATGTTTTGCTGTGACAGCAGCTGGAAGCTCTCGTCAAGGAGGCTTACCGTGCCTGTCGGATGCGTCATGCCAGGTGCAGCGATCTCTACGACGCGGACCGCAGCGGCGAGCGAAGGCAAGCGCAGCGCCGGCTCGAGGACGACCCAGTAGCGGACGTCGACGTTATGGCGCCTGGCGGCGTAGACGAGGCGCCAGTAGTCGCTCACCACCTGCTCCTGGCCTTCAAGCTCAACCTCTGCGCGCCGCAGGCTAGCGGGTCCCGTCGAGATCTGGAGTTCGGACGGCAAGAATCTCTCGACCAAACGAATTTGAGAGTCCGCCCCGAAATCGACGGCGATCTCCCAGCGCGGGAGCACTGCGTGCGAGCACGACGAATACCCGACAACCGGCTCGTCAGCAAGGAATCCCTGCATCGCGAGCCCAAAGGTCAAATAGTCCTCGTCGAGCACCAGACTCTTCTCCACAGCGAGTGCTCCGCGTCCAGTAAAACGCAGGCCAAACAGCTTAACGACAAAGCTCTCCCCTCCCGGGAGCGTGAAGTTTTGTTCGTAGTTGAACCGGTACGTTGTCTCACCTCCCGTCGCGCCCAAGCGCGCGACGCGGAAGAGACCCGGCGCCTCCGGCGTCGCGATCGCCTGCTCAGGCCCGAAGCGCACTTCTTCGATGAGCTCCGCCGCGAAGCTGTCGGCCGAGCTTGAGAGCGGGTACGTTCCGGAGAGCAGGCGGATCGTGCTCTTGGTTTCATATTCGACTCCCGGCTCGCGACCAACACGCTCCTTTGAGAAGACGCCGCACACCTCGGTGCCCTCCGGCACCACAAGTTCGAAGTCTGGCGATGGCGGTGCGCTGTCTGGAATCAGAAACGGCCGCACCTGCTTCACTGCGAGGGAGTCGTCAGGTTCGATCTTGAACTCGAAGTCGAGGAGAACTTGCTCGCGCGGATGCCCCTCGAGCTCAAGTGGGAAGTTCTGATCGACGTGCCACAAGAGCCGCGCGAGCTCGCGCAGATGCTCATCGGAGAGCACTACTTCATCCACTGCGACAAGCGACGAGCGGCGGTCGCGGATGATGCGGACCACCTCGCCACCTTCCACCACTTCGAGCAAGTTTCTCTCGACGGATGTTCCTGGCGCGGGACTGACGACACTCTCTTCCCCGATCTGTGCCGTGATGAGGTAACGGCGGTCACGTACGTTCTGTGGGTTGCCGGTGAACGCGACGCCGTTCGCCTTCTCATCCAAGAACGCGCGCGTCACCAGGAGTCCCATCGCTGCACGTTCTGGCGGAATCTGGAAGAACGTCCGCTCCTCGTGGGCGCGGAACGTCCACAGACTGGCCCAGACCTTCGCGAGTGCGCGTTCGATCGTCCGCTCTGTGGATCTGCTCACATCGCAGTGTGAGCCTTCGCGTCTGGCGGGATCGAGACTATCGGCGGCGCAGACGGAGGTCGATTCGTAGAGACCGGCACCATTGAACTCGAGAGCGTCTTCGGTGTTCGAGCTCGACCGAAAACGCACCATTAGCTGCGTCGAGCCAAAGATGGTCTCAATGCGGCGCGCGAGATTTTCGACGAGCTCTGGGCTGACAACGCCGCGCTCGCGCATCGTCTTGCGAAACTCTTCGAGCGCCGCAGCGCGGAGGACGGAGTCGCTCTGGAAATCGATTGCCGCGAGCAGTTCTTCGAGACGCTGCTCAAAGGTCATCTCGCCCCTGCCTTCGACCAGGATTCGATTCGTTCGCATGAACTCCAAGTAATAGTGCATGGGGATCGCGAAACCCTGCTCGCGGTAGCGCACGAACTCTCCCGTGAGGAGACTCTGCAGTCGAGCAAGGTTGGTTGCCTTGCCGCCGAAGCGCGCCACTGGGTTCAGCTCGCCGCTGAGATCGATCTCTGCCAGGGCATCGAGGCGGGCGTAGTCTGGGTCGAAGTCGGGGAGCTGCGGCAGATCGGGGCGGCTCTCTCTCCAGAACTCCTCAGCTTCGTCGATTTCTGCAGGAACAACCGAGTAGCCGGTAGCGGTGACGTCGAGACGAACCAGGTCGCCTGCGTATTTCGCGAACTCTTCCAGTGCACCCTCGACAAAGGCGTTCGGTGTGCCGCGGCGCGCCGTACGGATCGCGACGTGGCTGAGAGGTCCCTGAATCGCTCCGGTGACGACGCCCGCTACGATGCCTTCGATGTCCCGCGGTGCCGCATCGACGACGACGATATCCTGAAAAGTGAAATGGCCGCTGGCGCTCGCTGCCTCGAATTCTTCGAGGGTGAAAAGACGGACGCGTCCGTAGCCAGTTCCCAGCGTGTAGGCTTCGAAGTCGACGCCGGGGCGGCCGCTTTCCTCCGGCAGGAAGATCGGAAAGTCAGGAACCTTCCAGCTATCCGCTTGTTCTCGAGCGAGTTGATCGTCGGGCCAGTAGGCGAGCGTTTCGAGCGTGAAGGATTGTTTCAGGGAATCGTAGACCCCGCTGATTTCGTCTTGCATCAGCACTTCAGCAGGATCGAAACCAGTATCTGCGACGACCGTGAAGGTATAGACGAGGCCGTCGGTGGTGCGCCAGCTGGACAGCACGCCGATGTAATAATCGCGGCTTGCCCGTCGGCCGACGAGCTGATCGTACTCTTCGCCGCTGGGCCGCGTCGGGAACCTCTCCGGAAAAGCGCCGGCGAGGAAGTCCTCGTGAAGGCTGAAGCGGCGCACGTTTTGATAAAGCGTCGGGAGCAGATCGGGATCTTCACGTGCTGGCAGAATGTATTTGGTCACCCGACCGGATGATGTGCTTCTTGAAATGGCGTAGAAGTCGGCCTCGGTGCAGATGCGCTCGAGGTAGTCAGCGCCGGACGCGGCAGTTCGGTTGAGCAGAACCGTGATGTCCTCCGAAAGACGATTGGCGCTGATGAGATCCATGTCACCATCGAGGTCTAGGTCACCGGCGGCTGCGAAGCGCGGCTGGGTTCCTACGGGAACAGACGTCGCCGGCGCGAACGAACGCCCACCGTCGTTGAAGAGGACGGAAAGAGTGTTGTGGATTTGGTTCGCGGTGACGACATCGAGGCGTCCGCTGCCGGTGAGGTCGGCGGTTAAGACCGAGTGTGGATTGGCACCAACCGCGATGTCGACGGGCACCGCGAAGCTCGGGGCTTCACCCGCGACGCCAAGATTCCACAGAACCGAAACCGTCTGCGCCGACTCGTTCGCCGTCACCACGTCGAGATGGCCGTCGAGATCGAGATCGCCTACAGCCACAAACGTCGGTCCTCCGACGAGGTCATGAGGGATGCCGGGCGCAAAACTCCCATCGCCACGATTGGCGAAGACCCACACGTCGAAGGAACCTGAGTTGGCCACCGCGATGTCGAGATCCCCGTCGCCATTCAGATCAGCAAGCTGCGCCGCAACTGGCGCGCTGCCAGAAGCGAGATCGATCCACGTCTCGAATGTGCCATCGCCACGGTTGAAGAGCAGGCTGACGGTGTTGCTCGAAAGATTGGCGCTGATAACATCGATATCGCGATCGCCATCGAGATCTCCGACGGCGACGTCGTGCGGTCTGCCGCCGACCCGCTGGTTGGCACCTTCGGCGAAGACGCCTTGACCATCGTTGTTGATGATCTGGACAGCGCTTGATTCCGGATACGCTGAGGCGATGTCGAGGTCGCCGTCGCCATCGAGGTCAGCCACTTCTACGGAAAACGAGAAGCCTCGCGTGTCATACGTCGCAATATCGGCGAATGTGCCGTCGCCACGGTTCTTGAGCACCGAGATCCTAGTCCCGGCGACATGATTGCCGGTGACGACGTCGAGATCCTCGTCTCCATCGAGATCGCCGAGGGCGATGGTGTGGGGGTTCCCCAGAGCGAGAAACGCTTGGTCGTCGAAGAGGGCCGAGCCGATCTCACCTTCGATGTTCCAAGCGATCGCGACGTTGCTTCCAGCGATCAGCGCTAGGTCTGTCGCACCATCTGCGTTCAGGTCGCCTGCGGCGACGGAGCTCGACTTCAGCATGCGTGCCTGGTTCTCGACGGCGGCCCGAAACGAGAACGACGTCGTGAGGTGGTTGCGAATCAGCGTTACTTTGTCGATGTCTTTGAATCCGACGATGAGATCGATGCTGCCATCGTCGTCGATATCGTCGCTGATGAGAGAATTCGCCGCACCGACGTAGTCGAAGCGAAGCGGTTCACTGAACGCGTGGCCGCCTTGGCCCGCGAGCACCGCCGTGCTCGTGGGGCTGCCGACGGCAAGGTCCACATTTCCATCGCCGTTCAAATCCGCGGCAAGCACAGCGAACGGGCGACTCGTGCCGGTCTCGATTTCGATGGCGTCTTCAAAGGTGCCGTCCCCACGTCCGGGCAGGATCGATACCGTGCCGGTATTTCGGTTACAGACGGCCAAATCGACATCGCCGCCTGCGTCGAAGTCGCTCGCTGCTACGGAATTCGGATGGTCCCCCGTTGGCAATTGGGCTGGCGGGCCGAAGCCACCGCCGCCGCTCTGGACGCGCACCGAGATCATGTCGGCATCCGAGTGCGCCGTCACCAAGTCGAGGTGACCATCATCGTTGACGTCGGCCGCAGCCACGAAGACTGCTGAGGCTGCCACCGTCAAGGCGGTGAATGCACTGAACTGCGCTTCGCCGTCGTTGAGAAGGACCCTAGCTGACGTATCGTTCGCGGTGACGAGGTCGAGATCTCCGTCGCGATCCATATCGGCCAGCGTGAAGCTCGCGAGGCGCTGACCGGCGTCGAAGTCGATCGCATCGAGAAAGGCGCCGTCGCCGGCGCCCAACAAGATGGAGACGGTCGACGCACCGCTGGCGCTCTGATTGCCGGTGATCAGATCGAGATCGCCATCACCGTTGAGGTCAGCGCTTCGGACGAATCGTGGAAACTTCGCGACCGCCAGGCTTTCGTCGCTGGTCTCGAACGTCAGAGGGCGCGTGTCGCACTCGTCCGGGACCTGGTTGCTATTACAGTCAGCGCTGAAGTCACTCTCGATGTCGGCGGCGTCTTCGTTGCCGTTCCCGTTACAGTCGACGGCTCGCAATCGCTCCGGTGCGAGCAGCGAAAGCGAAATGACAGTGACGAGAATAACGTGAAGTGCTTTGCCGTCGAGTCGTCCGAGAACCTTCACGTCGCGTCTCCTGAAAACAGCCGGCGAGTGCTCGGCCGCCATTCTACGCGAACGTCTCCGAGCATCTGAGCACAATCGTGTCGGCAGGCGCGAGCGAGGCGACGACATGCGTTCCGGCGTGAGAATCAAGACCGCTGATGCGCCAAGGCTGCCTCGTCGACTTCACTCACTGCAGGCCGAAAACGACGTACACGTGAGGTCGTCGAGGGACGGGTCGGTACCGCAGTCCAACGGCTCCGCCGGCCCGGGCCCGTTCTTGAAGAGAGACATCAGGAGGTAGATCGCGTCGCTGAGATCAACCTCTTCGACGTCGTCGACGTCGGCTGCGTCGAGGCAGGTGACTTCGGGGACGCCGCCGAAGAGGTAGATTAAGATGAAGATCGCATCGCTGATGTCGATTTCCCCTGAGACATTGGCGTCGCCGCGCACGAAGCGAGCTGCGGTGTCGGTGTAGAGGAGGAAATCCGTCGGCGGCCCTGTCGTCGGGATGGGATCACGTGTGAGCTGGGCGTCCGTATCGACGTCGAAGACGCGAATGCCATCGCCGCCGCTGCCGCTACTCGGGAAAAAGAACGTGCCTGTCTGCGGGTTCCACTCGAGCGCCGGGGCGAAGTAGTCGACGACGCCGTAAACCTGGGGCAGAGGATCGACGCCGCCTAACTCGGAAAAGCCCTGCATGTGGGAGGAGATCGTGAAATCCGTCGTGTAGACGAGGTAGCCACGCTCCGGGGTGACCATGACGAACGGGCCGAGATCCGCTCCGGTGAAACCAGCTCGCTCTTGAATCATCAGGCCCGTCGATGCGAGTGCGTCGAGATCGATCACCTCGATGCCGCCAGCATCGAACGACGTGCCAGTGGCGCTCAGGAAGAGACGTCGCGACTCAGGCACGATCTGCATCCTCAGCTTAGGCCAGGTACCCATGAGCTGGATCGCCTGGATGCCGGGTGTCCCCGGATCGACGTCGATCAGCGTTTCACTGGCGACGTCGATGACCGCCAGGTAGGCCGGCGGCGCGAAGACGCCGGGCTCGTCGAAATTGATCCGCCGGATCTGCACAAACAGGCGGCCCTCATGCAGGATCATCCGGCCAAGATCCGCCACGCCGTCGCGATCGGCGAACGCTGAGAGATCCACGACGTCTTCGCTCGCGCCAGAAACCAGATTGAGTCGTAAGAGGTGGTTGGCGGTGGCGCGCGTCACGTAGGCCTTCTCGGCGCTGACCACGGCGATGTCCAGGGGCTCGCTCCCCTCTCCGAGAGAGTGCACGCGTTCGATGCTCCAGCTATCAGGCCGGACGATCGTAATTGTGCCGGCTGGACGACTGACCGCGTAGAGACGGTCACGCGCGAAGCTAAGAACCGCATTGCGGCCGATCTCGAGAGGAGCCGTGACGAACTCCCAGGGCGACTCGGTCGTCATGCTCGCGAGAAGCCCAGAACTTCCCAGCGGACCGTTCCACGCCACGGCGAGTCGCGGCGCGGCTGGGGCGATGGTGACCGGGGCCGAACGTAGATCGCCGGCCCACGGCAGGAACAGCGCGAGTGTGAAGGAACACGAAACGAAGCGCATCGGCGACTCCCAGCTCGAGATTCTATCAGTGCAGTCGATGATACCGTCGCAGCCAGCGAAGTCTCGTCCCGGTTGGATCATCAGCGCTATTCTTTCGTCGCGTTGTTCTGTTCGACCTTCCCCTCTGAGCGCGTTCACGACTTGTCTGGTTGAGCTTCACGTGCCTTTTGCAGTTTTCGCCTCATGACGAGAAGGCAGGGCGGGCTGTGCACGTCGAAAGGTCGTCCCCAGCACGCTCTTCTGAGGGCTCATCGTAGCGCTCGCTGCGCGCGTCGGATTCGCCGACTTCCGACCCAGGTTCGTTCTTCCACCCCCGCCGACTCCCGACCCAGGTTCGTTTTGCGCCTTCACGGATCGGCTACAATATTGGCTTCCCCTCGTGGACTATGGGGATTGGCCGCCCCGCGAGATTGCTCAGCGCGACGTGATTGAAGTCGACACCCAGGTGTCGATAGATTGTCGCCAAGAAATCGTGCGGTCCAACCCGGTGCTCGACGGGATCTTCACCGAGCGGATCTGTGGCGCCGATCACCTGACCGGTCCGAATGCCCCCACCGGCGAAGAGCATCGAATTCGCACGAGGCCAATGATCTCGACCCGGCTGAACCACTCCCTTTGGACGACTCGCTTCACCCCCTCCGCTGCTCGCGACGTATGAGATGCGGGGCGTGCGGCCGAACTCTCCGGTGACGACGACGAGGACCCGCCGATCTAGACCGCGCTCGTAGATATCTTCAATCAGTGCGGAGACTGCCTGATCGAAAAACGGTGCCCGGTACCTTATCGCCTCGAAGACATGGTGGTTGACTGCATGGTCATCCCAGTTGGCAACCCTACCGCAGAGGGGTCCGTCGAACTCGGTGGCGACGATATCTACACCCGCTTCGACGAGGCGCCGTGCCATGAGACATTGCTGTCCCCATTGGTTTCGTCCATACCGCTCGCGCAGACCCTCGGGCTCTCGCGTCAAATCGAATGCCTCGCGAGCCTCGCGGCTGGTTAGTAAGGCCAGCGCCTGCGCCTCGTACTCGTCGAACGCCTTCATGCGAGCGGTGTCTTCGACTTGTTCGATGTCGCGAGCGAGCCGGTCGAGACTCGATCTCAGGCTGACGCGCCTGCGCAACCGGAGCGCGCGCGCCTCGTCCTTGAGCGCAATGTTGGGAATCTCGAAGTGCGGTCGATTCGGATCTCCGACTACCTTGAATGGTGCGTACGCAGGACCAAGATAGGCAGGCCCGGCGATGACGAAGTTGTCGTACCGGTCGACCGGGTTCACCGCTACGTAGTTGGGTAGACCCGTGCGGGAACTAGGGCGCAGGGAATTCGCGACAGTCATCCAGTCAGGATACACTGGGCGCGGTTTGTCAGCAGAGTCCGCATCTCCTGACAAGATCTGAAGCGATCCGGCCGGGTGACCGCCCGCGTTGTGCGCCATCGAACGCAGCAGGGCATATTTGTCCGCAATCTTGGCGAGGCGGGGCAGCAATTCGCAAATTCGGATGCCGGAGACGTTCGTGTTGATCGCCCGGTAAGGTCCTCGAATCTCGCGTGGAGCCTCCGGTTTCGGATCGAACGTCTCCAAGTGACTCGCGCCGCCACGCAGCCAAACCAGGATCACGGCTGTCGGCTCGCTCGGTTGGGTCGCCAGACGCGACGCCGACTCCTGCGCGCGGAGTCGGTACAGCCCGGCAAGGCTGAGGGTCGTGAATCCGGTCAGTCCTGCTCGTAGAAACTCGCGGCGGTCAATGGAGCTGGCGGCGCAGACGTTCATTCTCCCTCTGGTATACGGGATGAGTTCTGCTGGGATTCTATCACGCACGGAGTAGGGCCTGCAAAGTCCGTTGCCCTCTTACGCCGTAGCAAAATCTTCTGTCGTCCGAACCCGGCTCGGCGGCCCCAGCCTCGATCGCGGCCACTCCAGGTTCATGGACCTGCAGCTCTCGAAGTCCCTCGCAGAAACTCCTCAACGCGAACCGGTTTTCTCCAAGGAACTCCTTGTAGCTCCGGAGAAGCTCAATGCGCCTGTACTTGTCTCGGCAAGCAAAGCGCGGGTTTGAGCCGCCGCCGCGGCTCATAGCTCGTGCCCCTGGATGCGGCGGACCGTGTCACCGCGACGAGTCCGCACTCTGTGGCGCTCGTTGCGCTAAAACCGCCTCGAGCTTCGACCACCAGGCCTTGACCTCGTCCGACTCGGGATGCCCAAGAACTTGCGTCACCTGCCAAGCTTTGAGCCGCGCATCGCGGTCGTCACCGCTCAACAGTTGAAAGTAATGTGCGCTGAGACCATGCTCTCTGAGCAGCTCCAGAAAACCGATCACTTCTTCCCCCGCCAAGAACGGCTCGTAATCCCAATTGTGGCGTACCCAAGAGTGCGTTACGAAAAACCCGTGCTTCTCACCGTGACTCCGAATGATCTTCCACCGATGTTTGTGTGGCTGCGAAATATACCTTTCGTACCATTGACTCACCGAAGTCTCTTCCTGCTGCTCTGCTGGGCTGCGAGCCGTATCAACCTCGCAACGCAGGCCGCATCGCGTGCAGAATTCCACGGTAAAGACATGCGACGACCGAAATCTTTGAGCGAGAACGACGGCGAGAAGCAGGAAGACGACTGCTCCGACGATGAGTCTTCTGCGAGCGTTCTTCTTCGGCAGGCACATGGTATGCAGCGCTCCGACTCCTTGCGGCCGGTCTTAGAGTAAACCGTCACCACTCAGCTGGCGAGGCGTGTGAGTCACTGTCAACCGAGTCGGATCAATTCGCCACGAAAGCGTAGACGCGGGAGTCGGTGCGGCGCTTCGCGGCGCCAGAGGATCTTTCCCGTCTGACGGTCGAGAGCTATAGAGAGAAGCCGTTTCTCTTCGTAGGCGGTGAGGAAGAGTCGATCTTTCGAGAGGATGGGTGACGAATGACCCGACGGAACCGCCGCCTGCCGGAGAGCTCCTCTGTCGGGGTCGAACGTCGTCGGGACCCCCGTCGCGGGCGAAATACCCTCTCCGTTCGGGCCGCGGAAACGCGTCCACTTGTCTGCTTGAGCCGCTGCCGAAGGTGTTCGTTGCCGAACGCGGTGTTCCGGCACTCGTTGCAGCGATAGCGCCCACGCCTGTCTTCTTTAGTCTCGTAAATTAGACTTGCGACCAGAAAGCGATCGTAGATTCTACCGATGGGACGATCACGATCGAGCCCAGTATCCCGCGACGCATCGCCGGGACTCATTGCCCGCAAGCAATGTTGTTTGGACAGCCAACGATCCTTTCACATCCGTTATCAAGTCTAACCACTTCTGTCTCCCCTGCTGAGCCTACGAATAAGAACTGGAAAAGAGAGATCGCATCTGAAATGTCCACGTCACCGTCTGGCTGAATGTCAAGCAAGGCGAGATTCCCAGGCGAATTACCGAGCCCATCGTCACACGGAAACGACACTGGTTCACCTGAAAAGAGAACTCCGAGCACGCAGATGCCATCGGAGATGTCCAGGACGGCATCCTGCGTGCAGTCCCCCACAAGTTGTGCGCCGTCCGCGCAAGAATTCAAGAGTGGGCTGTCGTTCCGAACCGTGTGGTTGCGCAGCACATTGATCTCTGCGATCTGAAAGGCAGAGTTCGCGGTGACGATGTCCACTCGATCGTCGTCATCGAGATCATCCGTGACCAATCCAAGAACCCGCTGCCCGACGATAAAGTGCTGCGGAGGAAGAAATCGGCCATCGCCTCTTCCAAGCGCTATGAACACATCATTTGCTCCCGAACCGACGACGTCAAGTTGACCGTCACCATCGACATCGGCTGGTACGATCACATGGAGCTCAGCTTCGAAAACTCGCCCTGGACTCTCGAAGCCACCACCGTCAACGTAGAAGTAGATCTCTGCCCCCTCTCGTTGATGTGTTGTGATCACATCGCCGAGGCCGTCGCCATCCCAGTCACCTACAGCGATTCCGGTCAGACGACTCGAGTTCGTTTGAATACGTTGGACTGGGAGGAACTTTCCTTGGCCTTCACCGACGAGAACATAGAAAGCATTCCGACTGTCGTGGCTCACGACCAAGTCGACGAGTCCATCACCGTTGAGATCGCCCGCGACAAGACGACCCGGTTGCGGGCCGACAGGGATTCGAAGCTCGGTTTCGAACGTTCCATCTCCCCTCGACACGTAAATCGACACGTCGTCCATGGAGTGGTTCGCGACCACGAGATCGTCGATTCGGTCGCTGCTCAAGTCAGTGGCGATGAGGGAAGTCGTACCGTCGACAGGTAACTCCAATCCGGCCGTGAAAGTTCGATTTTCCTCAGCCATAAGGAGTAGGATGCGAGACGGTTGGGTCCTGAGCACCGCAAGGTCGACCAGACCGTCCGCGTTGACATGGAGAGATTCGATCTCTGTGGCGGTTCCTTCGTCGAAAGAGATCGTTTGCGGCGCACCAAATGTCTCGGGGCCGGTGATCGGAACCAAATGAACGGCGCCGTGATCCCGATCAGCGACTGCGAGGGTGGGAGGTCCTGTTTGATGGTGGATCACCGCAACGTCGGCAGCTCCATCGAGATCCACTCGCTGAACCGGCGACAATCTTCCAGCCTCATCGTTCGTCATCACAGGCGCCAGTCCCCCTGCGCCGATGGTCGCCACCACAGGGTCAGCTCCAGTGGCTCCGTCCGCAGAAGCGATGGCTCGACGATTCGCGCCCGCGGGAAAATCCCCGAGAGACACAAATCGATCGTCGAGCCATTCAAACATGAAGACAGCCGCGCTCCGCTCTGCCAGCACTGCAATTTCTGTGTTTCCGTCCTGATCCCAGTCGCCGGAAGTCAGGTCGACCGCCAGCTCGCCAGCCGGCGCCGTATCGGAACGCTGACAGAGTCCACCACTAGTACCCAGAAACGCATGGATGTTGCTCTCGCCGTCCAGAGTGACGAGATCCACGATACTGTTCTGATCCAGATCTGTCGCAACGACTCCAAAAAATGTGCCTCCTACGGCAACTTTGCGGGGTCGTACGAACGTTCCATCTCCGATGCCGGAGAATAATGAAACACCGCTCAGTGAGACCGACGCAACCAGGTCGACGTGATCATCATCATCGAGACGTGTCGCAAGCAACGCAGTAGGTGCACCATCGAGCGCCATTCTCACGGGCCAATGAAACGTGCCGTCACCGTAACCAAGAAGCACTGAGATCGTGCCAAAGGTGACTTCGGCGATGGCAAGATCCATCGCGTCGTCATTGTTGAAATCACTTGCGACAATGTGTTCTGGACCTTGCCCGACGAGGAGGCTCCCGGCAGGACGAAACGTCGCGTCACCGCGGCCGAAGAGAATGGAGACCGTGTTGGCGGAGCGGTTGGCGGTGGCGAGGTCCTCCGTACCGTCGCCGTCGAGGTCTGCCGCCACGATTCCGATCGGTACATCGCCCACAGGATAACTGCGGTTGACCGTGAACCCACCGTTGCTCTCGCCGATTGCGATCGAAACCACGCCCGCAGAGTCGTGGGTAACTGCTAGGTCTATGAGACTATCCGCGTTCCAATCGCCGAGAACCACGCCGGTGCTCGAAATGCCGAACGGAATTGCCTCGGTCGCTTGGAGACTCACCGGAGTCGGACCGGTGTCGCACACGTCGGGTAAACCGTTGCCGTCACAATCGAATAGCATCCCAGTCGACAGTTCGTAGGAATCCGGCACTCCACTGCCATCACAATCTACTTGGCAGACATCCGGGATGTCGTTAGCGTCGATATCCGCAAGCACACCTGTGAACACTTCGCACCGGTCGTCGACCCCGCTCCTATCGCAGTCCAGGAGTCCGGTCAACTCACGGCATCGAGAGAAAGGCTCGTTAAACGTTTCGCATGCGTCCGGAATACCGTTTCCGTTGACGTCAGAAGACGTACCCACGGGTACTTCGCAGCGGTCGATGACATCGTTACCATTACAATCCACACGCACACCAAGACTCAGAGCACATCGATCAAGGAGTCCATCTTCGTCGCAGTCGACTGCGCCTGCGGCGAGATCACATTCATCTAGCACGCCATTTCCATCGCAGTCGCGACTGGATCCATCAGCGATTTCGCAGTCGTCGGCGAGACCGTTTTCGTTACAGTCGCCGCTGCCTTCGCAGTGGTCGTAGAAGAAGGCCGCTCCACCCGACATGGCGGATGAAGCACCTACGAGAACTGTGCGCCCATCGAACACGACGGAAATCCCGAATTCACTGATCTCGACGTCGCGAGACGTCAGTCTCTGCGCCTCGGTCCAGCTCCCACCCTGCTCTTCGAACACATAGACAAGACCGCTATCACGCGCGATGCCGTCATGGTATGGTGCACCGACGAGAATCGTCCCGGGGGTTACGGAGATACTCTCGCCAAAACGGTCCTCTGCGACCGCATCTGCAGCGCGGAGTTCCTGCTGAAAGACCCAAGCATCGCCGTCACGGCGATACACATAGGCCGCTCCAACTCTTCCCTGCTGTCGAGAATCACGGCTCGCACCGACAACTAACACCTCGTCGATAAGGCTCAAGGACTCACCGAATCGCCTCCTATCACCGGGTAAGGCAGGCGGTCGAAGCACTTGCGTCAACTGCCACTCGACCGCATCGTTTTCGAACAAATAAACGGTACCGGAATCGTTGAACGGAAGCGACTCACCCACGGCGATCACACCGTTACTGATCGCAACTGCAGCGCCGAATTTCCTGAACCCCGCTTCTTCCGGAAGTAACTTTTGCTGAAACGTCCACCCCTCTTCGCTTAGCGTATAGACGTACACGGAACTTGCCGGCCCCTCGTTCGACGACACCGGCGCGCCGATGACCAAAGTGTTCTCCTCGACCGCGAGACTGGCGCCGAACTTCTGACCTGGTGCAAAATCCGGTGCTCGTAAACGCTGTGTTTCGGCCCAGCCATCGCCGCGGTTTTCGAAAACTAGTACGACCGTGCCCTCGGGAGTCCCTGCGATGATGGAGTTGTCGGTCAGTCTCAATGAGTGGCCAGACTGCGTTCCTCCATAAGGTGGGCATGCAAATTCCGCTGCGAGCTCCCAGTGTTCATCGCTGCGTTCAAAGACGAACACCGTAGCCGAAGAGCTGCTGCGAAGAGCTGCCATGATCGCCGCTCGATCACCGAGGAGAGCGACAGCGTGCACTATTCCGAATTCCGTGGATGATTGCGGACGCACGACTTGCTGGGGGGCGGCGAACTGTGCGTGTCCATCGTTGCAGGAGCACACAACTCCCCATAGGGCAAACATGCCGCCGAAGATTCTTACCTTCATGGAACGTTTTCCAGTGATTGAGCCTAGCTGCTTCGCCCGGCAACGACGCCTAGCGGCTTGTTGCCTCCTTGGAGTGCGAGACTCTATTTATTATATGGTAATAGTCATGTGGGGACACGATTCGCGATGGGGAGGCGGCACGTCTACGCCCCGGAAGTTATCCGGCTGGAGCCATTGCAGCGTATAGGAGTCCGTGGCGATCGACCAGGAGATTGAGCGGGAGTTCTTAGAGAGTTTTTAGCGTTTTGGACACGACGCTCCGACTCCTTGCGGCCGGTCTTAGAGTCAACCGTCGCCACTCAGCTGGCGAGGCGTGTGAGTCACTGTCAAGCGAGTCGGGTCACTTCGCCACGAAAGCGTAGACGCGGGTCTCGGTGCGCACATACATGACGCCGTCGGCGACCGCCGGGGTGGCGTAGCAGTGCTCGCCCAGATCGCTCATCGCCATGACCTCCCAGTCTTCCCCTGGTCGGACGACACTCACTTTGCCGTCCTCGCTGACAAAGTAGAGCCTCGAGTCGGCGATGATGGGCGAAGCGTAGTACTGTCCTGTGGCGCCGGGTAGGCGCGCCTGTTTGAGCACTTCTCCAGACTCGCCGTCCAGTGCTGTGAGGATGCCGCCGTTCTTGACGACGTAAAGAATGCCATCGTGGACGATGGGGCAGGGGACTTCCGGGATTCCCCTGCGGTAGCTCCAAACGACAGCGCTCTCGGTGATGTCGCCGCGGCGCGCGCTAGGGCGGATTGCCAGCGTCGTGTTGTGCGCGCTGCGGCGGGCACGAAAGAACTTCCAGTCGCGTCTGCCCAGGAGACCGTCGTCGTCTAAGTCAATGAGTCCCCAGCCGCCGCGATGCCGCCAGCCGTTCGTCTTGACTTCGTCTTCGGAGAGCTTGCCATCGCCATCAGCGTCGCCGCGCTCGATCGCCTCCGCAAACGGTGGTAGTTCCACCTGCTGACCCGGATCGCCGCCCGGCGCCGATCCTGTGACGAAGACCGTGTCGCTCGTCGTCACCGGCGAAGGCTTCGACTGCCAGGTGCTGCCGTAGGCCCACCAAAGCTTCTCGCCATCATCCAAGGCGTACGATGCTGTGTGGTATGAGCTGGTGACGATCAACTGCGGCTCACCGCCTTCGGGCGTGAAGATGGTCGGTGTTGAATAACCGTGGGTAGCTTCCGGCCGTTCGACTTTCCAGTTGTCGGAGCCATCTTTGGGATCCATCGCGAGGATATAGGAATCGCGATCCTGGTCCACCTGCAAGATAAGATGCCCGCCCGCCAAAATCGGAGAGCTTCCCTGTCCACTCGCCACCAAGAAAGGGCCGAGCGGCCGCTGCCAAAGAGAGTTGCCATCGAGATCGTAGCTGACAAGGCCGAAGTCCCCGAAGAAGACGAACACCGACTCACCATCGGTGACTGGACTCGCTGACGCGGGTCCGTTCAGTCGGTGGAACTTTCCCTCCCGCGGCCGCGGCGCTTCGCGGCGCCAGAGGATCTTTCCCGTCTGACGGTCGAGAGCCAAAGAGAGAAGCCGCTTCTCTTCGTAGGCGGTGAGGAAGAGTCGATCCTTCGAGAGGATGGGCGACGAATGACCCGACGGAACTACCGTCTGCCAGAGAGTCCCTTTGTCGCGGTCGAACGTCGTCGGTACCCCGGTCGCAGGTGAGATTCCCTCTCCGTTTGGGCCGCGGAAACGCGCCCACTCGCTCGCGTCTGCAGCCGAAAGCAAGAGGAGGCATGCGAAAACCGCAGTGGTCTTGAGCGCTACGGGCTTTGATCCTCTCAAGCGATGCCGTTCGTTCATAGTGCCTCGAGTCTAAAGCTAACTGCTAACAGCCCGTTGAAAAAGTCATTCGGCCGAAGAAACTGGCCTCTTCACGCCCAGCTCTACCGCGTCAGTACTCGCCATCAGAATCGAAAGAAGAGGGCCCGAAGATTGCCTGCGTTTGCCGCGGCCGATCTGGACGCGAAGAGACCAGTTTTCAGCTCAAAGCACTTTTTCAACAGGCTGCTAAGCCAATACGGACCGGATGACGTTGCCTCCATCGACCGTCGGGCGCTGGTCACGGCCGTTGTGGCGGTAAATCACGCGGAGATGGTCAAGCCCCATGAGATGAAGTATCGTAGCGTGCAGATCGTGAACGTGGCACGGCTGTTCCACCGCGTGGAGGCCAAGTGCATCCGTCGCGCCGATCGTCTGGCCCCCCTGAACACCGCCGCCCGCCATCCACATCGTGAAACCCCAGGGATTGTGGTCGCGCCCGTAGCCACCCGGTCCGGCGACGCTGCTGTTGGTGTCGCTGAAGGGCGTGCGGCCGAACTCCCCACCCCAAACCACAAGCGTTTCGTCGAGTAGTCCTCGCGCCTTTAAGTCCGTCAGCAACCCAGCAATCGGTCGATCGGAGACGCGGCACCACTTGCTGTGGTTCTCCTCGAGCTTGGAGTGCGCATCCCAACCGCTGCCGCTGCCGCAGTAAACTTCCACGAAGCGCACGCCGCGTTCAACCAGGCGGCGCGCCAGCAGACAGTTGGTGCCGAAGCGCGCTGTCACTTGATTGTCCATGCCATAGAGGCGCTGCGTCGCAGCCGACTCGCTCGCGAGCTCCACAGCTTCGGGCGCCGCCGCTTGCATGCGGTAGGCCAGTTCGTACGACTCGATTCTGGCGTCGAGCTCGCTCATCGAAAGCCAGCGTCGGCGGTGGTGGCGGTTGAGCGCGCCGAGTAGATCGAGTCGACTGCGCTGTTGTCGATCGCTGACCTCCGCCGGCGGGTTGAGGTTCAAGATGGGTGGACCCTGCCGCTCGAGCGGCGTCCCCTGGTAGGCAGCGGGAAGGAATCCCGCGCCCCAATTCGTCGGCCCTCCTCTCACGGTCCGGTAGTCCGTCAGGACGGCGAACGTCGGCAGGTTGTCGTTCGCCGTGCCGAGACCGTACGTGATCCACGCCCCCATCGACGGGCGACCAGCCAAGATCGCACCGGTGTTCATCTGCCGCACTGATCCGACGTGGTTCAGCCCGTCCGCCCAACACGAGCGGATCACTGCCAAGTCGTCGACGTGCGCTGCGATGCGTGGATACCAGTCCGACACCCAGAGGCCACTCTTTCCGTGGCGCTTCCACGTGCGCCGCGACGCCACGATGGGCATGCGGTGAGAGCCGGTGGCGCTGGTGACCGGCAGCTTGAACGACTCCGGCGTCTTTTGGCCTGCAAGGCGCTCGAGCGCTGGCTTGGGATCGAAAAGATCGATGTGACTCGGACCACCCTCCATGAAGAGCCAGATCACCGCCTTGGCTCTCGGCGCGTGATGCGGCCGTCGGTGTTGGGGCGCGTGTGTCGTCCCAGCCGGCGCGTCCTCAGAGGTGTCAGGAGATGCCGCGCGCAAGTCGCCACTCCTGGCCAGGAGGTGCGCGAGCGCCAAGCCTCCCAGACCGCTCGCGGTGCGCGCGAAAAACTCTCGCCGTTGGCTCAGAGAGTGATCAGAATCGATAGACGAATTCATTGGCATTGAGCAGCATCAAACAGTAGTCGACCAGCGCCGCCGCGTCATGTGAGGCGACGTCCGGCAGCAGGTTCGGCGGCAGCACCAGCGACTTGGCGTCGGCTTGGTGTGACCTCAGCAGGTTCGCCTGTCGTCGCAAAAAGGCGAGTGAAGTCTCTTTCTCCCAAGCGTCTGGTGCTCGCGAATAAGCGAACTGAAAGGCCCACTCGACTTGTTGAGAGGGTTCCGGTCCGGCGCTTTTGAGAACACGGGCCGCGAAGGCCCGCGCCCAGTGGCGCGAAAGCTCGCTGTTGAGGAGCGCCATCGCCTGCGGCGGAGTGGTCGTCGTGTTCCGCCGGGCGCAGCTTGCATGCGAGTCGGGAAGGTCGAAGACCTTGAGGAGCGGATAACGGTTGTTGCGGCGAAGAAAGATGTAGACGCTCCGCCTCTGGTGATCTGCCATCGCTTCCGTCAGCTGCCAACCGCCGGTTGGCTCCGTCATGCCGGGTGGCAGCGGCGGAAAGACGCTCGGTCCGCCCAGCTTTCGGTTGAGGAGACCGCTGACAGCGAGCGCGGAGTCTCGGATGGCCTCCGCTTCAAGTCGCTGAGGTGGAAATCGCCACAGGAGACGATTGGCGGGATCGATGCGTCCGGCATCCTCGCGGTCGTACGAGTTTTGCCGGTAGACGCTCGAGGTCATGATGAGGCGGTGCATGTGCTTGACGCTCCAGCCGCTCTCGACGAACTCGGCGGCAAGCCAGTCAAGCAGCGCGCGATGGGTGGGGTTTTCGCCCCGGGTGCCGAAGTCGCTCGGCGTCGCGACAATGCCGCGGCCGAAGTGGTAGTGCCAGATGCGGTTCACCATCACCCGCGCGGTGAGTGGATTGCGTGCGTCAGCGAGCCAGTTCGCCAGTGCCGAGCGGCGACCTGTCGAATCGATCTCGGGAAGTGGCGCGATGCGGGGTGAACTCGGATCGATGCTCGCTGGAAAGCCCGGCTGCACCTCTTCCAGTGGCGCCGTGTACATGCCGATTGCCAGCACGTACGTCGGCGGTGCGTCGTTGCTGATGTCGATGATTCCACTGCCGCGCGGTACGTCGGGCGGCAACAAGTGCACGAACGTCTCGAGCTGGCGTTCAAGCGCTTCGTAGCGCGCCTTGAGTGTGCCTTCGAGACTCTTGGCGGGCCTTCTGAAGTTGGGATTGAGGTAGGGCTTCGGCTTCAGCGGGCAGGTGTTACAGTTTTTGGTGCTGAGGAGGTACGCCATCTGCGCCTCGATGGGACTTCTCTCATGGGCCGGTTTTTGGATCGCTTCAATGACGTAGTCCGGATAGCGCGCCAGCAGCTGCGCTGGTGTGAACGCGCGCTTCGTTTGTAGGATCGCATCCATCTCGTCCCAGATCGCTTGTGTCTTCTCCTCCCAAAGGCGGAGCCGGCGTTCGTACTCCAGTCGGTGATTCTTCGAAACAAGAGGGAAGCGGTCATCGTGACCGACGTTGGCGAAGAAAGCCTGCAGACGATAGTAATCCCGCTGTGAGATGGGGTCGTACTTGTGGTCGTGACAGCGCGCACAGCCGAAGGTGAGTCCTAGAAACGTCGCGCCGACGACGTCGGTGATGTCGTGGAGGATTTCCTGCCGCGCGAGGAGAAGGTCTTTGTTGTTGCCTTCTTCGGGATAATGACGATTGAACGCCGTTGCGATGCGAGCGGTGAAATCGTCCGGCCAGAGTTCGTCGCCGGCGATCTGCTCGCGCACAAAACGGTTGTAGGGTTTGTCGCGATTGAAGGCGTCGATGACGTAATCGCGGTAGCGCCAGGCATTGGGGCGTGTGGCATCCTTTTCGAAACCGGCGCTCTCTGCGTAGCGGGCGAGGTCGAGCCAGTGTCTGCCCATGCGTTCGCCGTAATGGGGCGATGCGAGGAGCCGATCGACGACTGCATCGAAGGCGGCGTCCGATCGGTCATCGACAAACGCCTGCACCGCGTCCGGCGCCGGCGGGTAGCCGATCAGATCGAGGCTGGCGCGGCGGATGAGTGTGATCCTGTCGGCGTCGGCGGCCGGCTCGAGACCCTCGCGTTCAAGTTTGTCGAGGACGAAGGCGTCGATCGGGCTTCGCACCCACGGTTTGTTTTGGACGCTGGGGACTTCGGATCGCTTGACTGGCTGAAAAGCCCAGTATTCTGGCGGCAGGTTGTTGGGCGATGGATCTTCCGCGCGAGGGGCATCACCGAGCGTTTCGGTGCTGACCGCTATCGGAGCGCCGATGAGGAGCATCATTATCATCCAGGTGTTTTGCAGACAGCTCATTGGCGTCTCCGCTCGTCGCACTTCGTACTCACCATCGATTCTACGCCCCCGAGCGTCGAGAGCTCAAGGAGACTGCGTCGGCTGGGGCAGCTGCAGACCGAAAGATCAGGGCGAGCGGAGAACGGGTCGATAGAATATCCTTGGTGGTCGGCAGGTACCGAGGAGCGCCGATGGAAGCGCAGCGTGGCAAACGTCTGGCGATGATCGCGGGAGTGAGCGGAACGATTGTGTTGGTGGTGGTCGTTTTCCTGCTCAAGAACGTCGCGCTCGAATTCTGGTATCTGTCACGATTGAACGTCGAGGACGACGACATCAGGCGAGAGGCGGCAGAGCGGCTGGGGGCGATGCGATCGCAGAGAGCCGTTCAACCGCTGGTCGATCTCCTCGTCCATCAAGTGACCAGCGACCCCGAGCGCTTCCCAAGTCCACAGCGCTTTCTGTTCGGTGGCGTCGGGGATTCCCACTGGGCTTGGGTCCAGTTTCGCTACGCGAGTCAAGCACTCGTCCGGATCGGTGCGGCGGCCAGACCGGCGGTCATATCGCAGCTGGCCACCGAGAACGATGCCGTGTTCCGTGTCGTCAGGGGCGTCCTTTCCGAGATGGAGGCGGCGACGTCCAGGGAAGCACCGGCCGTCGTCGAGCTTCTCCGGAGCCATTGCCGCGACGTTCGTCTGGAGGCGCTCCGAGCCTTGGCGGGCATGCGATCGGTCCCGCAGGATTGCGCCCTAGCAGTCATCCCTCAGTATGCCAGCACCGACCCGCATTTGGCGTGGTCGGTGCTCGACCGACTCGCTGCGGAGTACGGCGATGAGTCGATCGCTGTGCCGCTCACTACCGCTTTGACCCGAGGAGAACGACAGGAGCGATGGGCCGCAGCCCATATGTTCACTCGATTGGGCGATCGAGCCGCCATCGCAAGCCGCGAATTGACGATCGCTCTCGAGGATAACGATCCATTCGTTCGACAGCTCGCAGCTCGAGCCCTCCGCTCAATCGACGCGGCAGCCTCTCGCTAGATCTGACGGGGCGGAGATTGCGGCGTACTTCCGCGAGGACTTTCAAGTCGATCACGGTAATCCTCACCAAAGCGACTCTCCTGCGCGACGACGAAGCGGTTGCTCTCCCATCGGAACGCATGTGATCTGCGGAACGGGCGTCGACTCTCTCCCGCCGTGTGGGTAGCACGGCGAGAGAGAAATCGAGCGACCGCCTAGAAAGGATAGGCCCGCGTCAACTGTGGACGGCGAACTGGATGTCGACGCATTCTCCTTCCTCGTCCGGGATTTCCGGGCGCGGTAGGATGATCGTGCAGCCGCCGTTGAACGTCGTGATCTGCTCCGAAACTTGACCTGGAATCGCCGGGCCGTGACTGCGAATGATTTGGTGAATCTCGGCCCCCATCGGATCGATGAGGCCAATTGGCTCGAGCCCGAAGAGGTCGTCGATGATCGATCCAGACGTATCTCCGACGCTCAGGTGGGCTCCAAAGTTGAGTGTCCCGGCGTCGCCAGAGATGTTCCCGGTGGCATACATCACGTCAGCCATGACTTCCGGGTTCCTTAAGTCGGGGCCGTTACACCCGTCAACACACGCCGCCGGATTGTTGAAGACGACCCACCAGAGAGTGAACGCATGCCCCGGGAGAACGTCGGTTGTGTGTAAGGTCGACGTCACGCCGCTGCCGTTTCGGAGCAGGTGCGACGATCCGACGACCGCTCCGGGGGCATAGAACGGGTGGACGTCCGCGGCGCTCATGCTGACGCCCCCGCCACTGCCCCCGCCCCCGTCATCTAACTGGTCGACGATCGCCGCCAGAGTCTCGGCGAACGGGCCCGGACATCCGAATTCCACCGGCTTGGGCCCGTCGAGGAACTGCCAGTTGAGGAGATAGATCGCATCCCCCAGATCGATGCGATCATCGCCGTTGACGTCGCCATTTTGGGTTGCGACTGGTGCTGACTGTGCCTCTGCGATTGAGGTATGAAGGAGGCAAAGGCAACTCAACGCGAACGCCGCCGAAAACAATCTCATCGGGTTCGTTCGTTTACGCATAGCAAAGATTCTCCCACGTAGCTAATTGGTTATCCCCTGCAACACGAGCAGGTTTGAACACGGCGTGTTCGCTGTGGTGGCAGCCGCGTGTTCGTGGCGAATGTCCCTGACCAGCCTCCGGAGATCAGTCATGACGCCGCTGAAAGCTTTCGGTGTCAGCTCAGGCGTCGTCTACATTCCTGGTTCGTCGCTCGAGAGGTTTTCACCCGCAGGTTTGTTGGATTCTTTTTGGGAGACGCTGTGGAGGTGAGGGGGGTGGGTTTGCGCGCCAAAAAAAAAGAGCCGGCCAATGCCGGCTCTCTATCGTTAGGGGCTTCACGCTGCGCGCGGAACAATCGAAAAAGCGCCGCGTGACTTGCGAGAAGATCGCTTGTTGAAACTATGATCGATGCCGTGCTGTGAACAGGCTCGAGCAAGTCGCCGCGGTCTTCGGCATCTCGCCCTGGAGCAGGAGGCGCTCGCACTCGCCATCAAAGCGCGCTGGCACCTCCATGGAATCACCTGGCTGCAGTTTGCCGTAGTCGCGGATGATGAGGTGAATCTCTGCCTTCAAGGGATCGACGAGCCCGATGGGCTCCATGCCCAGAGTGCTTGCCCTCACGGACCCAGAAGTCTCATCGAGCCCAAGGTGGTCACCAGCGCTCGGATGCTCCGTTCCAGTAACGAAGCTGCGCCCATAGACGATGTCGGCCTCGACCGCCGGATTCGCCAGATCAGCGCCGTCGCAATCGCCATCGCAGGCTGACGGGTTGTTGTAGATTCCCCACCAGAGGCTGATGCCGTGGCCGGCGGGGATTTCCGCCGGCGCGACGAACACCGTGACGCCGCGTTCGTTGCGGCTGATCCAGGAGGAGCCGACGACGCTCTCCCCGTCACCGACGGGTTGGATCGGCATCCGGCTGATGCCGCCGCGCGCCGAAGTCTCGTCAAGCGGGTTCGTTTCGCAGAGAAACTCGGCCGGTTGTGGGCCACTTCGAAAGAGTGCACTGAGGAGATAGATAGCGTCACTGATGTCCGTTTTGCGGTCCGCGTTGACGTCACCAGTCTCAAGAGCGAACTCGACCTCGCGGCCGCCGTCGAGCACGTTAGCATCGACAACGTAGTCCGACATAGTGACGCCTGCGATGTGGCCACTCGCGAGGATGTCACTACACTCGCCAGGTTCGTCGGGAACTTCACCGCGCGGTATCGCTTTTTCCTTGTCGCAACCGGCGTCCATCGTCCCGATCATCGCGGCGATATCGCTCTCTGGGGTTACTGGTCCGTGACTGCGAACGAACAAGCGGATCTCGGCGTTCAGAGGGTCCAGAAGTCCGATCGGTTCCAAATTCCAGAGGTCGCGGTAGGACTCAGCGATGTCGCCGACCTGCAAGTGGGCTCCGAAGCTCACGTGTCCATCACCGACGACGAAACCGTCGGCGTAGAGTAGATCGGAGTTCGTCGCTGCGACCCGAAAGTCCGTTCCATCGCAGCCATCGACGCACTCTTCGGGGTTGTTGATGATGACCCACCACAGCGTCACCGCGTGACCAGTGGGAATGTCGTCTGAGTGCAGCAGCGCCGTGACTCCGTCGGCGCTGCGGACGAGCCACGAGGCGCCGACGAAGGTATGGAGGTCTCGAACTCTGCGGACGGGCATGCGGGTGATGCCTGCGCCCGATAGCTCTCCGTCCTCCGGGTCGACTTGGCAGGCCGGATCGGACGGGCGGTGCGCCGGACCCTCCGCATCGCCGAAGAGCCAGTTGAGTAGGAAGACGGCGTCGGCGAGGTCGACGATGCCGTCGCCGTTGACGTCACCGCTGTCGTCGGTGTAGTCGATATTGGCGTGGGCGATTCCGACCGCAAAGGTGGTCGCAGTCAAAAGCGCCGCAATCGAAACTCTCGAGCTCTGTCTCTGAGACATACTCGGCTCCTTTCTAAGCGATTCGTTCTCGTTGTTTACCGCTTCGTTGGTTCGAGTCTTCTTCGTCGCTGTTTCTGCACCCTCTTCTCGAGGCTCGATCTCCCACTGCTCCCACCATCATTTCTGTTCCACTTCGATCGCACAGATGATGGGGTTCCCTAGGCGCGGGTCGACGTTGGTGAATTCGATGTCGAGGATCCCATCGGTGACTTCGGCTTCCACTTCGTGGACGTCTGTCGTCGCGAAGGCTTTGGTTGTTGCCATGATGTCGTAGCCTGTCAGTTCTTCCACCGGCTCGTCTTCGATCAACACGTTGAAGACGCGGATTCCTGGCCCGGTGACCGAGTAGAAGACTTCGGCGAAGTGAAGTCGCACGCGGTACGACCCTGGAGGCAATGGAATTCGGTAGCCTGCAGGAAGGGCGATGGTCGGAAACCAGCGGTTGGTGGCGTAGAGAGGAGGCTCGTCGGTGCCGTGGATGCCGCCAGGAAACTGATTGACCCCGGCGTAGAGGAGTTCCCCGCGGATGTAGAAGCGATCACTCTCCCAGATTCGGCCGCTCGCGCTTTTGTGTCTCGTGCCGCCGCAATTGATCTGCACAGGCTCTTTTGCTGTCAAGCGCTCCAGAAGCCAGCGGAGATCGCTGGCATAGTCGACAACCACGAACAGGTTCTCTTCGGGTTGAGTTTGCTGCGGTGTGGTCGGAAACGTAGCGAGAAGCTGCTCCGGAGTCTGCCGGAGATCGACCATTGAGATGGTCAGCCACAGATTCCAGAACTCGGCGAAGGAGAATCTTCTCTTTGTCAGTGCATCTCGCAGGAGCTCTTCCGCTTCTTGACTCCTTCCCGCGTCCCGCAGGGTCTCGGCGAGGCGAAGGTACGGCTCTGGCTGGTCGTGCGCGACGTCGAGCGCAAGGACGTCGTTGAACTTCTCGGCGGCAGCCACCGGCTGCTCGGCTAGCTGCAGGCGACGGCCGTCGAGATACGCTCGCCGCGCTGCCGCGTCGGGCCCACTCTGTTCGACGAAACGCTCGAGTTTTTCCGCATCGTCCATGGCGGCGTCGATGGAGGCGTACGTCAGGAGATCCGGCTCCGCGCGGCGCCAAGCTTCGATCAAGTCCTTGGCATTCGTTGGAATCTCGCCGTGCAGGCGGAGCGCCTCCTCCATCGTACGGATCGCTTCCTCACGCTGGCCGCGGTGCCAGAGTACATGCGCCATGACACTGAGCGCGCGGCGATCCTTGCGCTGCGTCGCCTCGACGTCGTGAATTGCTACGCTGAGGACGTTCGACACCGGTTCAACCGTCGGTTTGAGGCACCAGGCGGCGAGAAAGGCGTTTCGTGCGTAGTCGGGAACCGGGTCGGACGAGCGAACTACTGCGTCGAGGCGGTGGATCAGCCGCTCGATGGCGGCACTCCTTCGACCACGGTCGAGAACGCCGGGTCGCTGGAGGACTCGCAACGACACCTGGTAGAAGGAGAAATAGTGACTCGGATCGAGCCGGATGGCCTCGGTGTAGGCGTCGATGCCGATCTCGAAGTCGGTCGGCGACGGGTTGTTGGGTCCCCACGCTGACGCCTTTCCCCTCGGGCGGCAGAACTCGCGGCCGATGTCGCGCAGGACCCAGGGGCTTTCTCGCCGCAGGGCCACGGCAGCGCGCAAGTGTCCGCGGCTGTCTGCGGAGCCCTCCATGCGCAGGACGACACCGAGCCAATAGTTGATCCAGAAACTGTCAGGGTGGTGCCCCCAGGCTCTCTTGAGCAGGTTCTTACTGGCTTCCCTGTCGGTACGGAAGAGGTGCGCCGCGAGGCAGAGAAGGCTTCGTTCGCTACTCCTACCAGCATCGGCCGCGACCGCCAACTTGCGCAACTCGTCGACGTCTCTTTCAGTCACCGCCTGACGCATCCGTCTTTGCCAGGGGTTGGGGTCGACCCGGTCGGCGATCTGAGAGAGCTTTTCCATCACATCGGTCTCATTCCCGTCGACCGGCCGGCTCTGCATCGCCATCCAAACGTCGAGTGCCTGCGCCAACTCCTCCGCGATGCCGCTCTCGTTGATGCGCTCCGCAGCGGTTTGAGGATCGAGATTGACGACGTCGATGCCGTAGTCGCGGAACGCCTGCTCGAAGGTCTTGAGGAGTTCTCGTTCTCCTTTTTCGTAATAGGAGGGTGAAGGCACCGGCAGACGATCGAGCCGCCGGAGCATCTCGCGGTTCTCCCTGCGCTTCGAAAGCGCCACCTGAATGTCATCCCGCAACTGGCGCGCCTTGTGATGCAGCTGCACGCGCGCGCCTTCGGCGAGCCCGACGGCATGCTGCGCGGCTGTCAGCGCGTCTTTCAACGGGTCGTCAACAAAGTTCTGGTCATCCGTGTGCTGCGCCACACTCGTCCACGATGGGTGAATGCTCTTCTCTTGCACGCGTTCCCACAGACTACTGACATCTTTGATGGCGGTCTCAGCCAAGGTGTTTCTCGTCGCAACGCGCACCAGGTAAACGCCACAAAGAACTAACGTCACAACCGCCATGATCGCCAAGGCGAGCGTCAATCGTCGCGCCCGGCGTTCGCCGAGCGCCTTGACCCGCGCCTCGGCGGCCTCGACCTCGAGTTTGCGCGCTCGTCCCTCAAGTGACTCGAGGTAGTCGCTCAGCTGTTTCGTGACCGCTTTGGCGTTAGGCGGGCGGTCTTGTGGCGCAGTTGCGAGGCACCTTTTCGCTAGCCCGATCACTTCTTCGTCGGCGCCGCACCCATCCAGCCGGGTCAGCGCCTCGCCGAGCTGCGCCTTCTTGGCGCGGCGGAAGACGTCATCGCTGTTTTTGCCGGTGTAGGGTGGGTCACCGGTGAGAACCTCGCAAAGAATCGCGCCGAGGCCGAAGACATCGGAGCGTTCGTCGAGGTCGTCCACTTCACCGCGCGCCTGCTCCGGAGGCATGTACGCGGGCGTTCCCAGAACGGAGCCGGCGAGCGACGCCGAGCCGCCGCTGGCGCTGCGCACCGTCTTGACCGCGCTGTCGTCCGGTCGCGTCTTCGATGCCCAGCGGTCGTCCGAAAGACCGCCGTGCGACAGCACCTTGGCCAGCCCCCAGTCCATCACCTGCACTTCGCCGAAGGTGCCGACCATGATATTCGACGGCTTGAGGTCGCGATGGATAACACCACGGGTGTGCGCGTAAGCCAGCGTCTGGCATACCTGCTCGAAGACGCCAAGGAATCGCTGCCGATCCTCACCTGGTGTCTGTCGCTCCTTTAAGAGAGCAGAAAGCGTCTGCCCTTTGACGAGCTTCATGGCGAAGTAGGGGCGCTTGCCGCCAAAGAGGCCCATCTCGTGCACCGCGACGATGCCGGGATGCTGCAGCTGCCCAGCGATTTGGGCCTCCTCGACGAAGCGCCGGATCATGTCCGGGTTGTCCTGATACTCGTCGAGGAGCACCTTCAGCGCGATGTCGCGACCAAGGTCGACGTCGCGCGCTTTGAGAACGGCGCCGACGCCGCCGCGGGCGATCTCACCAGCGACCTGAAAGCGGTCGATGTTGCCGGGGACTCTCTGCTCGAGCGAGCGGCTGCGTGGTCTGAGAATCGGGCTGTTGTCGTCTTCGACGTCGCGCAGGCTGATCTGCGAGAGCGGGCCGACCCTTCGTGATAGCACCTGGGCGACCGAAGGGGTGAGGCCGTCGGGAGTCTCCGAGGCGGGCCCGAAGGCAGCTCGGAGACCTACGTCGAGCGAGCCGCCGTTCGTCTGCGGAATCGGCCGACTCGCTTGCTCTGCCGCGTGACTCGAACGGTGCTCCGTCATGGCGGAAATACCTCCCGTCGCCTGCTACCAACCCCTCGTGGGGGGACACCCCGTACCTCAGGTTCGCGTTACCTCGCCTTTTCGCCTCGAGAATTAGGAAAAAAACTGGAGAACAACTCTCGCCTGAATCTCCCTTAGCGCTTTTTCAGGCGACGCTCAGACTTGTGTCCTTCTCCTAGCTCAGCAAATGCAGTAGCTCACTGCATTCTCGTTCGATCTCTGGCGGAGACCCCCCATGGTGGAACGCGACGATTTCGCGCAGGGCCGCCCTGAACTCCTGGCGCGCGCGCGCGTACTCCTTGTGCAGCAGGGCGGCATTGACACCCCAGCGCACCGCGATCGTTCGAATCGGCAGATCTTCGTGGAATCGGAGGTGGAGGAGTTCGACGCGTTTCTCTGCCCCAACCCCGACCTGCGGCGCGCCGTCTTGCTCGGTGGCCCGCTGGCGCTGGAGATCCGCGGCTTCACGAAAGATCGATTTCGCCCAGGCCTGATCGAAGAGGCGCGACAGAGTCGCTTCTTGCCGCGCCAGGTCGTCGGGATCGGGCACGCCGGCGTGCTGCGCTTCCCGAGTACGGCCACGCGCGCGTTCGACTCGGAGCGCGACGTTGCGCGAGACGCCGAAGAGAAAAGCACGAAATCCTCCGGCGCGGTCCTTCTCGACGCGGTCGAGCGCGCCTCCTTCACGGAAGCACTCGAGGAAGACCTCCTGCACGGCGTCATCGACATCGAGGCGGAGTGCAGAATCACGCCAACGCGCGCCGAGGTACGCGCGCACAACCGGCTCATAGCGGCGGCCGAAATCGTCCCGGCATTCTTTCCGCCCCGAAGCAGCTCCTTCGATCAGCATCCAGCAAGTCGAGTCCGGCAGTGCCATGAGGAGTTCCCCCAGAGTGCGGCTCGCTGACGCCTTCGGGAGATCTCGTCGCCGCCGCGACTGAGACCAGAGTCAAACCTGCCGCCGTTCGCATCACGACCCGCGCCCAGACGAGCGCAGTCCACCGCCAAGAGTGTGTGCGACGCTCAGCTTAACTCTCGCCGAAGAGCGCCACAAGAAGTCTTCGCGCTTGAGTGCCCTGTTTCGAATCATCGATCAGATTCTCACTGCGTTCTCGCACACCGGGGACAATGTCGCAACCGGCTGCTACCTCACTGCGAAGCTGACCTCAATCCAGGGTCCAACTCGAGGTTAGCTTAGCTCGCCTCGGTCGCATCGCGAGCGCCTTCCTCGGCTCGGCGCCGAGGCTCGAGCGGCGCGCCTTTTCTGCCGTAGCCGAAGCGCAGCGGCACGCGGTCTTCGGGTTCCTTCGCGAAGACATATTCGCACGCCTCGACGCAGTCGCCGCAGCGCAGACAGTGATTGTCTTCCGGCAAGCCGTCGAACGCTAAGCCGCCAAGGCCATCTCGCGCTTGCGACAGCTCGCGCGGGTGTAGATCGACCGGGCAGACGTGATCGCAGAGGCTGCACTCCTTGCAGGTCTCGAGCTCTCGCTCGAACACGATGCCGTGTGATGGCTCGGTGGCGACGACGGAGTAGTAAAGCCCGATCGGGCATGCTTTCTTGCAGAACCCCCAGCGGAACACCTTCGCGTGGGCGTAGGTGAGCGCAAACAGCGTCAAGAAAGCGGCGCCCGCCACCGCCCAAGCGCCGAGGCTACCGTCGACGATGATCCGCGGGCTCACCCACCAGAGCATGACTCCGAGTACGAGAAGCGTCGCGAACGCACCGCCCTCAAGTCTCGCACGCCAGCCGCCCGACTCGAGCGCTTCGCCGAAGCGTGAGACCTGCGCGACGGGACAGCCCCAACCGCAGAACAGCCGACCGCAGAGGAAATTGGCGACGAAGGTGATGAGGTAGAGCACTGCGACCCCGACGCTGACTGCGACAAAGCCATCGAAGGCGCTGACGGAGCGAAAGAGTGAACGATGCTCCCCACCCCAGAGGTCGCAGCGAGCCAGGCCGGAGAGCGGCACGAAGAAAAGGATCGCCAGCGTCGTCGACTGTGTCAGCAGACGATAGAGGCCGTACCGATGCGAACGGCTGCGGAGTTTCTTCAATAGTTTGAGGCGAATGTTTGTGGGCACGGGAAACTCAGATTCGGGTTCGCACCGCCAGCGTACGAACTGTGAGCTAGGCGCTGGCGATCTGTGAGCCATGCGCTGGCGATGGGGGAGACGACGCGCATGGACGCGCCGTCTGCTGCCGCGTCTCGAGAGAGGTTATTACTGAACTTTTTGCTGTTTTCGCCATTGTTGCAGGCGTTGAGGTCTTTCTTTGTTTCCTCGGTCGCTGGGTGGTCGTATCTTCGCAGTTGGCCGGAGTTTTTCCCTGGGTGCACGAAGGTGTCGGCGGAAAGGAACCGGTGCCGAGTCCTCGTAGAATCGCGGTCCTCGAGACGTTCGCCGGCATGTTGTTCGGCGTTGACATAAGACACCTTTCTGATCAGACTTGCCAGCGCTCAAGTCTCTTGAGATGAGTGTGACCAAAGATCGCGGACTGAAGATCCTGGAGATCTGGAGACTTGGAGATCGCCGTGTAGCGGTCGCGCGTCGACCAGAAGTGAAGCCGAAGCACGAGGAGACTTGCCAGCGTGGCGACCGGCATCGTTAGGGGAGAGAAGCTCGGAAGAGACTCGCTTTCAGGCGCGTCGGTCGGGCGCGAGCAGCATCCCTTGCCCGACGACTCTGCTGCCGTCGGTCTTGCGTTTGATCGCAAGCTGTCAGAAGAGCAGATTCTTACGCCGAGCTCACCGCGGCGCGCCCTGCTGCGTTACGCCAAAGGCTGTTTTCGTAGCGCTCGCAAGCTGAGTCCGAACGCCCTCCTCCTGTGCGACAATTTTTGCGGCATGAAATCGCTCCTCTCTGAGTACGCCGGCAGCGTGTCGCTGATTTACGCCGACCCACCTTTCCAGACGGGCATGGAGTTTCAGTCGCGGCAGCTCGAGCACGCCTACAAGGATCTGCTTGCCCCGGCTCCCTACATAGAGTTCATGCGGCGCCGACTGTTTCTCATGCGCGAGCTCCTCGCCGAAAACGGATCGATCTACGTTCACATCGGTCATCAGATGGTGTGTCATCTGAAGGTCGTCATGGACGAGGTGTTCGGTCCGGCTCAGTTCATCAACCTGATCGTGCGCCGCAAGTGCAGCAGCAAGAACTACACCAAGAAGCAGTACCCCAACTTGCACGACTACGTGCTCTACTACTCAAAAACTAAGAATTACAAGTTCCACCAGCCTCGCTTGAGCCCCAGCCAAGAGTGGATCGAGCGCGAATACCCCAAGATCGATCCCGCCAGTGGTCGCCGCTTCAAGTTGGTGCCGATTCACGCACCCGGGACACGCCGCGGCGACTGCGGCAAGCCATGGCGTGGGACGAAGCCGCCGCCGGGAAAGCACTGGCAGCTTAGGCCGTCCACGCTCGACGAGCTCGACGCACGAGGCGACATTCACTGGTCACGCAACGGCAATCCACGCCGCAAGGTCTGGCTCGAGCCGAACAAGACCACGCCGCGAACAGACTACTGGGAGGACTTTCGTGATGCCCATCACCAGAGCATTAAGGTGACCGGGTATCCCACCGAAAAGAATCTCCACATGCTGAAGGCCATCGTCGCATCGGGCACTGATGAAGGGGATCTCGTCCTCGATCCTTTCTGCGGCTCGGGGACGAGCCTGCATGCAGCGGACGAGCTCGGCCGCAAGTGGATCGGCATCGACGACTCGTTCGCGGCGTTTGAAGCGCTCTTTCGACGCTTCCGGGACGGGGTCCAGCCCATGGGCGACTTTGTGAGCGGGAGCGCGCGGCGAGCATCGCGCCAAGGCGGCGATCGATCCCGAGGTGTTGCCTACAACGTCTACTGCGACGAACGATTCTTGACGGGGTTTGGTCAAGAGCTGAAGGCTCTGTTGGCCGCTAGCGGCAAGTAGGTGCTTCGACGGCGGCGTCGAGGCCCTCTGTTCTTTGCGCAGACGCGTGCTACACGTCAGGATCTGGCCGAGAATCGCCCCGCGTGTTGACGTCTTCGGTCGCCGCCGCGTGCGCGGTTGTTTCCCACAAACCATGGAGCGACGTGCGAAGCTTCGCGGACAGCTCCTGGTCGACGATCGCCAGCCCCGCTATCGCGAACACACAGACCCACGCACCGATCAGCGCGATCGATCCGAACGTTATGGCGCTTTCTCGCCAGCAGGCGAACGGCCTGTTGTGAAGGTCATCCCAAACGCAGAAGCAGCGGCTCGGATCCGAGAAGAGAAGACGAGCGCTACCGCTTTTGGCAGCGTGACCGAGAACGTGTCGAACGACGAAGTGGACGCAGCGGGCGTAGATCGGTCGTGGGGATTCGTCTTTCGCGATCTCGATGCTCTGACCTTTTCGCCGAGCAGTGCCGACGAGGAAGACCCTTTCCCCTTCTTCGACGATGCCATCCTCCGAGAGTGTGACGAGCTGCCGAGCGTCGACGATCACCTCGCCAGTGCCATCTTCGACGGCGAACTCGACGGCCCGGTGGTGACGGTCGGCTCCAGGGTAGTAGACGCACGCCTCCCCGGTGTAGGGATGGGTCAAGCGAGGGCCCCGCGCGCGGACTTTTCCCTCGATCGTGACGTGCCCCAGGGCGAGTGAACGAATCGGCGTCGGTGTTGCGCTACGAAAGAGTCGCCGCAGTCCAAGGAGGCGAAACGCCCAATGGAAGAGGACGAAGCCGACAAGCGCAGCTGCAAGAGCCACACAGACGAGGAGTGATGTGCTGAGACCGTCCGACGCTGACGGGGCGCTCCGTCGATCTTTCCATCTAAGGATTCGCTTCGCGGTGCTCGAGATGAATTCATCCGGATCTGACGTGTAACGTTCCATGACCGCGAGGGTCGCTTCGTTGCTCAAAATGTTGGCGCTGACCCCACCCTCAACGAGCGCGACGTAGTCGAGCCTCTGCGACTCGCTCGCTGCCCTTCGGTAGAGCTCGAGAAGCTCGGCGAAGTGGGTGTGAGCAAAGGCGTAGCCGACCCTCTCGAACCGGCGGTTGCGGTGCCAGCGCCGCGTAACGGGCGCTTCGGTGTCGGCCCATTTGAGGAGTGGCGCCAGAGCCTCAAGGTCGCCGCGCGATGCCAACAGGCGCAGCGCCGGGAGGCGGACGAGTGGGTCGGCTTCGTTGCTCAGCGGTTTGACGGCGTCGTGAACGCGTACGTCCCCGACGTACCAAAGAGAGCGCACTGCGGCCTCACGCACTTTGGCCTCGGAGTGCGAAAGAAGAGGCGACAGTACATCGAAGACGGGAAATCGACATCCTTTTGCGACGTCGTCGAGAACTGTTACGGCGTCAATGGAATCCACTTGTCGCCTCATTGCCTCCTCTTCGCGCCAGCGATCGGCGAGCAGAAGTGCGAGCCAGTCCAGGCGTGGATGGGGTTGGGACCCTGAGAGGTTGCTGATGAGGATCTCCGTGGCGAATTCTCGATCGCAGCTTGCAATCGCTCTTCGCGCGTACTTCGACGTCTTCGTATCCGGCTCCGACTCCGACAGCAGACGAATCGCGGCCTCCAGCGTCTCTGGACGGAGGACTTTCCAGTTCAGTGCTTTGGCGAACCGGCGGCGGTCGTCCACATCCATCACGTCGAGTCGTCTCACCAGTGTCGAGACAGCCTGGGGCGGCAGTTTCTTGAGTGCCAGCAAAGAGTCAATCGCGGCGCTCCATTCCTGGCGAGGTCCCTTCTCCAGGATCCGGACCCAGTTTCCGGGCTGCGGGTTCTCTGCTCTGGCGGCGGCGCCCCCCGTAAGGATCAGCACGACAAGAAGTGACGAAGTGAGCTTCATACGACCGTTCCTGCGACTGTTCTTTGGTGCGGGGGCGTCGTGTGGGGCACCGAGTTGCTGATCAGTTGGCGTAAGAATCGTTTCTCTTCAGTCGTCAACTCGAGATCGTAAGGAGGTGAACGTCTCCAGGAGGTTCTCGAGACGACGACGCCGTAGAGCGCAACGCCATGACGCACGAGTCCGTCCCGCACCTGGACGACGTGCCGACAGAAGAGAGCACACGCGCCTGCCGTTACCAGCAGCGCGCCGACCGCACCGCAGACGAAGGTGAGCACAAGCCGTCCACTTCCCCAGGAGCGAAGGCTCCCTTCTGCGACAGTAGAGCCGAGCCCAACAAGCAGAGCGGCTCCGAGGAGCACCAGGATCACAGCGCTCCAAGTGCGGCCTCGCGGCAGACGCAGCGTGGTTGTCGGGCCAACGTCGAAGAGTCGAAGGCGCCCCTGTGAGCTGGAGGGCATTTTTGGTGTCGTCGCTTTGCGGTCCCTATGAGCGTCGGAGAGCAAACCGAAAAGCTTGAGCGTCAGCGGCACGAGTAAGAGCGCCGCGATTACCGTGTCTGCTTCTGCCCCATGTCGCCACGCCACCTTCGAAAAGTAGGTGAGAGCGATCCCGAAAAGGACCAGGAAAGCACTGAGGACACCCGAGACGATCCCGCGTTTCAGCCACACCGGGATGTGAAGCCAAGAGACGAACACCGGCAGCGCAGCAACTACGCCGAGCAGTAGGAGCAGAACGAGCGCAAGAAAGAATGAGAACTCGCCGGCGGCCGTACGCAGTGCGTCCGCGACGACGGGGGTTCCCCAGTACATCGTGCAGGGGATCAGCGCCCAAAGACTGGCTCCTGCGAGTCGTTCGAAACGTCGGCGCACGAACGCGCGATCTTGGACGAGGAATCCTGTCAGCAGCAGAGTGTGGATTCCCACCGCAACGCGGAACGCAGCCACGCTATCGTCGAAGACGATGAAATTACCCAAGAGACCCTCGACGAGGAAGAACGCGACGAAGAAACGAAATCGATCCGGTTCGAAGGGTTTGACCCATCCGCAGATCAAGGCACAGGCGAGCAACGCGGCAAACGCGCACGCGATGAAGTGCAGGCCGCGTACGAATCGTGGTAGGTCCCCGAGAGGTGGGTTCCAGTCGTCCCAGCGCTTTTCAGGCAGGCCCTGGAATCGACGCATCGATGCGTGCAAGCGGAACTTGTCTTGGGTGAGCAACTCTCGGCGGGCGACAGCTCTGACTTTTTTGTCCGGGTCACGATACGCCGCACGTTGGATCAGTGCCGTGCAGATCGGCGAGTGAATTTCACCGAGAGATAGGATCGCACCCGAGCGGACATTCGGTCGTGGGTGGCGCAATAGGGCTTCGAGGAGAGACGGGCCGTACGTTGTCGCCGCGTCTAGGCGGCCGATGACATCCGATGGGTCTTGCCAAGTTTGGCACTTCCAAAGCTCGGCGATGGCCCAAGCCGTATCGTGCGCGGCCAGTGTCTTGACGGCGGCGACACCCACGACCGGATCTTGCGTGAGTGCTCCTACGCGCTGAGCAGCGACGCGCACGTTCGCGACCGTGGGACTGTTGAGCCCAGGGTCGATCAGCAATTCGCGTTGGAAATCGTCCCGCTCCGACGCAAGGTGTGTGAGAAGAAGGGGAACCGCCGCGGTCGAGTTGGAGAGTGCAAACGCGGCTCCTCGCCGAATCCAGTAGTCCGGATGGTCGAGGTAGGTGGCGACGAACTCCACGCCGCGGTGATCACCGCTGAGGATCAAAGCGGAGAATACCTCGGGGCGAGGTAGAGGTGTCGATTTGACGAGACTGAGCAAATAGTCGGATCCAACGCTGGTGTGCGCGATCGACTCCAGGGCTCGAGCGTAGTCGCGGTCATCGTGCGGAATCGACTCGGCGAGCTCGACAAGTGCGGGCAACGCGCTTGGTGCCCGGAGTGTGTCGAGAAAATCTAAGATCCTTTCGCGCTCGAGAGAGCTCGTCGTGCTACGCAGTCTCTCGATGACAGGCGGGATCGCCGCGCGAACTCGGTGTGCCCCGAGAATTTCGATGGCCGCGAGGCGGCGCGACCGTCCAGCATGGCCGGAAAGTTCCTGGACGAGGCGAGGAGCTGCGTGCGCTCCCCACTCTTGCAAGTGCCAGCGCGCCGCTGAACGGACGGAGCTGTCGACTTCGTCCTCGAGGTGACTCATCACGGTGTCATAGTTCTCATCTGAGAATGGTGGTACATTCCCGCGGAACTGCTCGGCGGCGAGCGTTCGCAGCGCGAAAAAGAAATCGTCGATTGCGAGCGGAAGAGACCGACGCGAGTTCCAGCAATCGGTCGACAGAAAGAACAAAGTGAGCGCGCCGAACGCTATGGTAGATGTGGCAATCAGCGCGATCAGGAAGCGCCGCCAAGGATGGCGTCGCGCTCGCGGCGACTGAGCGCGCTTGTCTGCCCGCGCGTTTGAACTCGTCGACCTTGCCCGCTGTCTGGCCATCGTGCCCCTTACGACCGTGACCCTGCGAAGTTGAGTTGCGTTGCCTCACCTTCAATCAGGCTCTCAAGTGCAAAGAGCTCGAGCGGCCGAAAGCGGAAGAGCCAGGCGAGAACCAGCTGCGGGAACTGCTCGATTGCTGTGTTGTAGTAGGTCACGGCTTGATTGTAGAGCTCGCGGCGATCAGCGATCGTGGTCTCGAGTTCTGTCAGTCTCTTTTGAAGTCGCAGGAACTGTTCGTTCGCCTTCAGGTCTGGATAGTTCTCGACGATGCCGACAAGCCCGAAGAGAGCCAGATGAAGTTCGTTTTCCAAGAGTACTTTCGCGTTGATGTCATCGGAGCGTTGATAATCGCTTCGAAGCGCGGTCACTTTTTCAAGCACGGCCGCTTCATGCTGTATGTATCCCTTGCACACGGCAACGAGCGATGGAATCTCATCGTGTCGCTGGCGGAGAACTACATCGATATTGGCGAACTCTTGGTGCGTCTTGGCACGAAGACGGATCAGGTCGTTGAAAGCCCCCACGATCCAGAGCACCGCTCCGAGGCCAACGAGTGCGAGGAGGGCGTAGCCGATGAGAGGAAGGATCATGCCTGTAACATCGGATTGTTCTCAGATGCTCCTTGAGTCCTCTGGCGTTATCCGGCCCACCTCCACCGTACGACGCGATGTGTAGGGTATAAGTCGGAGAAGAGTCGGATTCGTGGTGGCTGAATCCTCGTGTGAGACACAACATCAAGACATGTGCGCACCGCCCTGTCTGTTACTGGTCCGCTCGAGGGCGACGGTCGGCCCGATCGGTGCAGCGTAGCGCAGCAAGGAACTCAGAAACCCGTTTGGAAAGGAGCGATATGGACCTTGACACGCTGACTCGATTCTTTATGTGGTGCACGATCCTTCACGCGGCGATGTTCGTTCTCTGGATCACGGCGTTCGCGCTCGCACCCGATCTCGTCTACCGCATCCAGAGCAAGTGGTTTCCTCTCTCGAGAGACGCCTTCAACGTCGTCATGTACTCGTTTCTCGGCCTCTTCAAGATCTTCTTTCTGATGTTCAATGTCGTGCCTTACGTGGCTCTATTGATCATCAGTTGAAGGCTGAGCGCTAGCTCGAGTTTGGCCATTTCGCGTCGAGCCTGCCAGCGCCAGGAGCGTCGAGGCCAAGGAACGACTCGGGCGCGATCCCGCTCGGGTCGTGGCGGAGGAGTGACGCAGGCATCGGCGCTCCTGGCGTTCCCCGAAGGGCCGGACAGGAGTTTTTGAATGGGCACAAGGGTTCTCAGGGTACGAAAAAGTCGAAAGGGCCTCGGAACCCCCGCGAAACTCGTCCGGCCAGGCCGGCGCGAAATGGCCAAACTCGAGGCTAGCGAAGAGAAAACAATAGGTACACTCCGAGAGCCTGCCAATCGAGCCCTTCGATGTTGAATTTCAACCCGATCCGCCGTCGTCTTTCGCCCCTGCGCCGAGGAGCTTTCGATTCAGCGATCCACCGGTGACCAAGAGTTCTTCCAGAGCACTCTCGATGTCTTCTGGGGTGACTTCCGGGGGGTCAGCGTTGCGTTCGATCAAAAACTGGGCCGCACGGCGCATCAGCTCTTTGATGAAGGAAGCGCTGACGCTCTCCGTCTTCTTCACTGTGGACTCGAGGAGCTCTTCCGAGAGGGGGAGACCACGAGAATAGAGGCGAATCAGTTTTGCTCGTCCCTCGTCGTCGGGCAGAGGGAACTCAATAGCTTGATCGACGCGTCCTGGCCTCGACGCCAAGGCGGCTTCGAGGGATTCGGGCCTGTTGGTCGTCAAGATGAACAGGACGTCAGCGTCCGGCCTGAGACCATCCATCTCGTTGAGCAGTTTGTTGAGGAGTGCCTCGCTACAGACGTTGTCCCGCCATTCGCGGTCCTTCGCGATCAGGTCGACGTCCTCGAGGACCACTAAGCTCGGCTGAAGAAGCCGTGCGAGTGTCATGTACTCGCCAAGTTGGCCGACCTGCTCAGCGGAAATCAGAAACGTTGTGTGTCCTTCGAGAGCTTTCGCGAGATAGTGGATCGTGTGGGTCTTCCCGGTCCCAGGGGGACCGTAGAACAGGAGCCCTTTCTTCGTCGCGAGGCCGTATTCGGCGAGCCGTCGTCGCTGGCGCGTGAATTCGATGACGTTGCGATCCAGCAGGTCCAACGTCTTCCTGGGCAGGATGACATCGTTGCGGTCGACTTCGCGCAGACGATGCACCAAGAGACCTGTGGAGACACCCGAGTAGTGCTCGGCGGCCTCGAGTGAGAGAGTTTTTCCGCGGTACGACTCCGACTTGAGAACGAGATTCTCCAACCGCTCGAAGAACTCCTGCGTGATGCGGGTCCCTTCAGTGTCGTTCAGCGTCGCGATCTGGACTTTCACACCTGCCGAGTGGCCGTAACGCATCGAGTAGGCAAGGAGCGCACTGAACTTCGACGCGCCGTCTTCGAGAAGCCAAAGCCCACTGCTAAGGCAGCGCACTGGTCGCTGCTCCCCGATGTCTACTTCCTCGTACTGCGGCGGAACGGAGAACGTGGGGTTGTGACCTGGAGTGATCAATCCCTGAAAGTCGAGTTGCTCATGGGCAAAGCTTGGCCTGACGCCACAGAAGTGCACGACTCTTTTCCTCTCTGCAAGCAGCTGCTCGACGGCCTTCTGCAGATCAGCGCGGACTCGCAACGGAAACGTTCGCTCCGTGACTGTAAGATTGTCGAGCGGTTCCGGCGCGAAGTGCTGTCGCAGTAGCCGTGAGATCTCTGAGGCTCGCCTTTTACGACGCAATGTCTTAAGAACCACTTTTCGCGCTCCATCGTCTGAGAGTTGATGGCCGCGATCTCCGCCGACCAGTCACTGACGATCTTCGATCGTTCTTCAAACACGGTTCACTATTGTTGCGCGAACCTCCTGTAGCCGCCGCTACAATCTTGGCGGAAGCGCCCGGAGCCCCGATCCATGTTTCTTTGTGCGAAACGCCCGTTGGACTTTTGGATCAACGGGTCAGTCGAATGATCCCACCAGGTAGACCCGCATGATCCCGATAGCGAGAGCTGTTCGCCGATCCCACGAGCTGAGAGCCTGCAGCGTCCTCCTTTGCCTCGCTCTCACGACTGGTGCGCGCGCTGAATCCACGTATCTCTCGGTGCGAAACAGTGAGGCGCCGTTTTGTTACCTGGCGGGCGGCGAACGCAGTTGGCCGTTCCTGGAGCGTGAGCTGCCGCCCGGCGCTCGCTTTCGCTTCGTTGCGCGTCGCGACGGTGAAACACTGGCGGCGGGTGCGGAACTTGCGTTCTCTGGGCTGTCGGTCGGCGTCGGGTCCGATCAGAAGCTTTCGATCGCTGCCGAGGCGAGCCGTTCCGTTTCTTCGTTCACCCTCGAGGTTTCCCTGACCCTGCCAGACGGCGGCGTCGAGAGGCAGGAGTTAAGTGTGCGAGCGGCGCCACCGGTGCGGCCGATTTCGTACGTTGCCGACTTTGGCGACGACCTCATCCGCATCTTTATGGACAGCCGCGATGGGAGGTGGCGCCCGATCACGAAGAGTGGCTTCGATCAGTATTTCCGCCGCTGCCAGGCGCACGGCGTCACTCGGCTCATCGTGTGGCTGAGTCCGTTTCCCTACGCCTGCGACCCGAAAAGCTACAGCACTGAGGAATGGGGGCGCTACGCGGCGCAGGCAGAAGCGATTGTTGAGAGCGATCTGCTCGAAGACCTCATCGCGCGAAGAAAGCGCGGCGCCGCAGCCGGTGAGTGGGGGCTGCACGTGCCGTGGGGATGGATCCGCCAGCTCTGCGCCATCCGTCTGCAGCGAGACTTCGGTGCGATGTTGGCGGCGAGTGCACGCGAGCACGGCATTCGCTTGACCGCGAGTTTTCGTCCGTTCGAGACCGCGCTGACGAAGTACTACGAGATCCCGGCGTTCGATCACGACGGTAAGTTTCTTTGGGGGTTTTTGCCGTTGGCGACACCGCCTGTGAACTATCGCCCCGAGGAGACGTGCTTCGCACACTACCGTACCATTCTTCGCGAGATGAACAAGCTGCGGGCGGGAGTGGAGGCGAAGGGGCGACTCGGGACGATCGAATGCGTCGGCGTCGTCGATGCGGCTCGCTTCGTCGCGCGTTTCAGAGAGCGTCGCGACAACCTGCGCATCGTGGCCGTCCGCCACGCGCCGCTGAACGAGGACTCGTTCGTACTAGAGCGACAGAGGACTGGAGACTTTCGTTTGCGCCCATTTCGTGAGCTGCGAGCACAGGTGCAAGCGCAGCAGCGAGTGTTGTCGGGCTACGACATCGAGCACGACGAAGGTCGCGTCCGCATCACTGGGTTGAAGGTGCCTTTCGACGCGCGGTTCCTCATCCTTTCGAACCCGTCGGCAGCTGATGACGCGCTCGAGTTGCGGGCCCTTGAGCCGATACGTCTCTGGTCGCAGGCAGGAAATCGCCTCGGCCGCGAGAACGTTTTCTGGGCATTGGACGCCTCACTCGACCCGGACGGTCGTACGCGTGTCGCGGGCATCCCGCTCGATGGTGGAACGCACACCGAGTTCTACGCTACCGAAGCTTGCTACGCTCTCCTGCGCAGCGGCCCGGAGCATTTGCCGCTGCGCGGGCATGAGCTGGTGATCGATCTCGGCGCCCCGTGGTCCGTCGAGATGATGGACCTCAACCGTCCTGCCATGCGAGCGAACGCCGTCAAGGAGCTCGCGACGCTTCTGTCGCTGGGAGCATTTGACGAACTTTTTATCAACACGCGCTCGCACGTACAGCTGGCGGCGTATCAGGCGGACGGCGCGCAAGGCATCCAGCCACTCCACCAGTACCGAATACGACGAGAGCGCTATGCTCACCTAGGAATCGACCGTGCGTACGCACCGCTTGCTGCCGCGGACGATCCTGTCTTGCGGGAATTGGCTGCCGATCGCGAACGTGTCGAGAACGTCACCACGTGGCAGCGCGGTGAGTGGGACGAGCGCTGTCAGTCCGACGCGTCACCGTTTCGCTGGCGCTACGTCCGCAACCGTGAAGTGGCTCGTGGTGTGCGAAGTTTTCTCGAAGACCTCAAGGCCGCGTTTCCAGGAGTGCGCACGCGCGTCGTCCTACCCATGCGCGAAGAAGCGGCGCGCGCTGTGCAGGACGGTCTTGAGACGATGAAGCGGAGCGATGGCACACCCTACGGCCGCAACTATGGCGGCGTTTGGTCAACGATCAATCACATCCGCAGCATCGGCGAGGGTATGGCGATGGTGGATCTCCACGGCCTCGCCGCCGAGCCTGTCCTCTTCGGCGTGCGCGGGCTCCCCGACGCTGAGCCGTTCGCGCTCTACCTGCAGCATTCGTTGGCAGATCTACGCGACAATCGCGGCTCGTCGTTTCGCGGACCGCGAAGCTTTTTCCACGAGGCACAAGCGACGCTGCGCGCGCAAGATCGACAAGCCGTTCGTCGTCGCCGCGAAGAGCTCATCTGCTCCGTACTCGCGCATGAGCGCGAGGTGGGCGAGGTGATCCTCTACGAAGCGGCGGATTGGCTCTACTTTCTACCGCTAGCGGATCCTGAGGTCTGCGGCCATGCTTTCGTGGAGAGATGTCGCGAAACGCATTGACGCATTGGCTGCGTGGTGGAGAATCTTCCTGAAGAATCTCCCGCCGCAGAATGCACTGGAGAAGGGTGCGAGAGCGAAGATCTTTCGATCAACAACTCTGCACTGCTAACCTCGAAAGTCTTGTTCTCGCGCAAACATTTTTCTATGCGGCGGCGAGGAGCTGCTTTACGGAAGCCTGATTCGCTGTGAGGATCGCTGCGTTCCTCCGCGGACTCTGTGGTTAGAAATCTTCCGGCAGTATTCTTGGCCGCAGAGTTCGCAGAGTTCGCAGAGTTCGCAGAGTGGCGCAGAGGAAGAGAGGAAATTTGGAGATCTTTTTTGCCGCTTTGGCCATTGATCATAGGAACTGACATGTCGAAGACGCAATTGAAGATGGATCAAGTCGCGATGGTCGCAGTTGTCTCGATGTTGATCGTTCACGTGCCACTCGCAGCTGAAGTGTTGACGGTGTCGCGTCCGTTCGCCGCGCCTAAGGGAGACTATGTGACGGAGCAGGGACGCTATCACACGTTTCGTATCCCTGGCATGATCGCCGCACCCGACGGGACGATCTTGGTCTTCGCAGAAGGACGCCGAGGCGACGGCAGCGATCCGCGTCACGATGAGAACGCGCCGATCGATCTCGTGATGCGCCGTAGCACCGACAACGGCCGCACCTGGGAGCCTCTCGTCGTGATCGATTCGGGTTTTCGCGCCAACGGACGTCGAGTTGACTTTGGCGACCCGACGCCAGTACTCGATGTCGGGACGAAGACGATCTTTCTCCTCTACGGCCAGTGGCCGGACAAGGCACCCAACATCGTCAGCTACGGCCAAAACCCGGACTCGGCGGACAGCAACCACGTCGTCTGGGTGCGGTCGAGCACCGACAACGGACGCACATGGTCGGAGCGTCAGCAGATTGTCTATCCGGACGAACCGAAGGGGACCTCGGATGGTCTCTACTGGCGTCAGGCCGAGCCTGGTCCGGGGCACGGCATCCAGCTCCAGTGGCAGAGCGACGCCAGCAGGAACGGGCGACTCGTGGTCCCAGCGAAGCGAAGCGGTTCCAAGACGCCGGACGGTCCGGCGACTGTCGCGCCGTTCGTTTACTTCTCCGACGATCATGGAAAGTCGTGGCAGGTCGGTGGCGTGACGCCGGGCCCGCAAGGTAACGAGGATGAAGTCATCGAGCTGACCGACGGCACGCTACTTCTCGACGCGCGTCAAAACGGCGGCGAACATCGTCGCCGGCACGTCAGCCGCGACGGCGGCGCGACGTGGGGGCCGAACACGCCCGAGTCGACGCGGGTCGCGGAGGTGGATGCCTCCCTCCTGCGCTACTCCGCCAAGCGGGAGGGGCACGACAAAGACCGCATCCTCTTCTCGGCGCCGCGTGGGCGGGACGGCCTCAATCGCAACGACCTCACCGTCTGGACGAGTTACGACGAGGGCAAAACGTTCGGCGGCCCGGTGCGCATCCACGCCGGCTTCGCGGCTTATTCGGTTCTCCAGCGCTTGGCGGACGGCAGCATCGGCCTGGTCGTCGAAACGGTCAACGACGAAGGCGCGCGCTACGGCGCCATCACGTTCTATCGTTTCGATCTCGCCGAACTCGAGCCCTAACGTAGTCCGCACGCCGCAGACGGTGCGCTTGCGTTTTCCAAAGTAGCAGGCACACGCCGTGTGCCGTCCGGTCTTGCGCGCGTAGCCGTTTGCGCTTCCTAAAGTAGCAGGCACACGCCGTGTGCCGTCTGTCTCCGACCCTGTCTCTACAGCTGCACAAATTCTTCGCGGAAGGCTCGGAAACCCTTGTCCTCAAATTCGATCGGCGTTTGTGCTGTGTCCTCCACGCACGCTCACAAGATCGGACAGCCCACGCCCACGCAACAGCACGTCAGAGGAAAAGTCAGGCGCCCCATAGTCGCAGGCACTCTCCGAGTGCCGTCGGGTCTTCTTTGCGGCCACGGCACTCGGAGAGTGCCTGCCACTTTGAGAGGCGCCCACGCAAACGCAAACGCAAACTGGTGCGTGCCGGCTACGTCGTCACGAGCTCGCCGCTGCTTGCAGGCGCCGCAACTTGTCGGGATTACGGACGACGTAGATCGCGGTGATCCCCGCGCCTGTGACGTCGAACACCATGGCGTTTGTGAGCTCGCCGCCCTCGTAGATCAGCGCCGCTGGCTGACCGTTGAGGTGAAACGGCATGGCCGAGCTGCCGGCGCTGTGTTGCCCGACGGCGCCGAAGAATCGGCCCACGGGCGTACTCCCAGCGAGTGGGCGATTGACCGCCGCGACCTTGCCGCCGCCGTCGCTCATGAGCACGACGTCCGGTGCCAGCGCCGCGATGAGCGCATCGACGTCACCTGTCTGCGCCGCCGAAAAGAAGCGCGAGACGATTTCGTTCACTTCAGCCGTCGGCGGACTCTTCGGGCGCGAGGCCTCGCCGAGTCGCTGTCGTGCACGGTGGAGCATCTGACGGCTCGCTGCCGTTGAGCACCCCATCACATCCGCGACTTCATCGTGCGAGTAGTCAAAGACGTCGTGCAGGAGCAGGACGGCTCGCTGCTGCGGACTCAGTCTTTCGAGAAGAAGCAGAAAGGCGAACGATGCCGACTCAGCTGCTTCGAGGGCGTCGGGAAGAGCCTCCGGCGTTGGGACCGGCTCCGGAAGCCAGACGCCGACATAGTGTTCGCGTCGACGCCGCGCCGATCGCATGAGGTCGACACAGAGTCGTGTGACGATCGTGACCAGATAGGATCGAAGGTTGTCGATGTTGTCCAGACGAGCGGACGAAAAACGCAGCCACGCTTCTTGGAGTATGTCTTCCGCATCCGCGGCGACGCCGACCATGCGATAGGCGACCGCAAAGAGATAGGCACGGTGCGCTGCGAATGCCGCCGCGAGATCTCGGGCACGACCATCTCCGGCCGTGCTATCTGTGTGCGGTTTCGTGTCGTCACACACCTGTCGTTGCCTCCGCACCGTGAGCTTGAACGCTCCGGCCTGCTTCGCCGGCGAGCGCGTCTCGAAATCCCGTGCGCCACGACGCCGGGCATGGCGACCAGCCTAGCTCCTTCTTGGCACGCGCGTTCGAGGCCCCGCGTTGATCCGTCATCATGTACAGGCCGTAACGACCGGCGGCGAACCGCGCCAGCAGGCGAGGGACCCGACGCGGTCCGCGTGCACCCAAAGCGTCGGCGTAAACAGGCAGCCAGTCGCGCATGGGGCTCGGCTCGTCGTCGACGATGTTGTAGATTCCCGCGGCGCTGTTGTCGAGCGCCAAGACCGTCGCGGCAGCAGCATCGCTCACGTGAACGAATGAGAAGACGCCGGAGCCAGCCCCGACAAGCGGAAACTGGCGTCGACGGACGAGCGCAGCGACCGAGCCGTCCGCGGCGTACGCTGTGCCCGGGCCGTAGAAGTAGCCGTAACGCAAGACGACGCCTTCGATGTCCCGATTCGAAGTCACTTGCGCTTCCAGATCCTCTACGGCGCGTACCGTGCGCTGCCAAGGCCACGGCGCGTCGAGCCAGAGCGGCGCAGTCTCGTCTTTGACGAGGCTGCCGTGCGGTGTGTAGGCGAATGCGATACTTTGCGCGACGACTCTGCGGACGCCTGCCCTTCGGGCAGCACGCAAGAGGTTCCGGGTGCCCTCGGTGCGGATGCGGTCGTTGGCAGCTAGGTGCTCTGCGATGTGGCGTGGATGAATAGCGGCAGGTAGGGACGTGAGTTGGTGGACGACGACGTCTGGAGCTGCGTCACCGACAACACGATCGAGCCGGGCGGCGTCGTAGACGTCGCAAACGACGGGTTCGGCGCCTTGGCGTGCGATCCGGTCGGCCCGCTTCTCATCGCGCGTCATCGCCGTGACGGAGTGCCCTCGTTCGAGCAGTTGCGGTACGAGTGATCGCCCGATGACGCCGGTCGCACCTGCGATAAAGATGTTCATGGGGGAGGTTCCTTTCTTCAGTCTTGACGGTTTTGGCCATTCGGACACCACACAGCTGTTTGTGCTGCCGCGATCAGAGGACATGGTCTGGAACGCCTGAGCGCGATTACGAGCCGAGCTCGTCGTTCGGTGGGGCTCCGGAGTGAAGACGAAATAGGCACGGAAAACGTGACGCACGATTTCGTATATTCTCGTAACATGCGACATTGGCTGACCGACCGGAGCGAGAAACTGCGTGGAATCACCCCGCCTCCTGAGCCTCTTTCTTTTCTCTGCCGTCGCCATGTGCTACGGCTGGGGGTGGCGCGGGTCCTACGGGCATGAAGCGGGTGCCATGGTGCCAGGCGCGCTTGTTGCCATGGCGGTGTGTCTCGGTTCAGCGCGGCCGGGTTGGTACCGTCGCTGCGCAGTCGCCGGCCTTTGCGGAGCGATCGGTTGGGCGTGGGGCGGCACGCTGACCAACATGGAGCACCGGCTCTACATTCTTTCCGATACGCCCGTAGACGTGGTTTATGGCTTTGCTTGCATTGGACTGGTCGGCCTGCTTTGGTCGGGCATCGGTGGGGCGATCCTGGCTCTGGCGTTCACGCGTCCGCGCAGCGAATTGAATCGATTCATCGGACCGCTCACGGTCGTTGGCACCGCGTTCCTGTTAACGTATTTGTATTTCTTTTTTCGCCCGGCGGCTTTTGAGGCGTATGCCGCCTACACCGAAGAGGAGTGGCACGACGGAGAATGGCTGGCGGCGCTGACGATCCCGATTGTCCTCGTGCCGTATTGGTTCATCCGCAGAGGGGATCGTCCGGCGACGCGGCTGATCCTCGAATGCACCGCTGCATGGTGGATCGGCTACCTTGCGCTCACCAAGTTCGGAGGCATCGAGTTAGCGCCGCCATACCGCAGTGAGGTTTGGGCCGGTGTCATCGGCATTCTCGTGGCGCTTCTCCTGCACCATTGGCGGCAGCGGGACCGCGCCGCTGTCGTGTTCACGGCTTACGCCATGCTCGCAGGCTGCATCGGGTTCATTCTGGCGCTGCAGATTCATGTCCCGTTTGCCACCGGTTGGGGCTACTTCGCGCCGTTGTCCGCGTGGAAGCATGCCGAGGAGAGTTTTGGGTTCTTCATGGGATTCGGCGTCGCCATGGGAGCTGGAAGACTGATCCAGGGTAACCTCGAGCCTCCATCTGAGGATGTCGATCGCCGCCGCTTAGACGTCTTTGCAGGATTCGTTTTGGTGGTGGTGATGAGTTGGATGAACCTGAAGAAAAACGCCTGGCACTGGCGCGTGCGTTCGGATGTGCTCCCGGCTGAGCCCCTCGCCTACTTCAAGGAGCCGTTTCCGCAGTTCGAACCGTGGGCCTATTTCCTCATCGCTGGAATCCTGTGGACGCTGCCGGTGCTCTACGGCCTCAGGCTCTACCGCCGCGGCTCTTTGGCGTTGGCGCCTGCGAGTGCGTATGGCAAAGGCGCGCTGCTGTTTCTGGTTGTCACCGGGGTCAGTCTTGCCGCCGTGATCGCCAAACGTGTCGCGGACTACAAGAATCCGAGTGCGATGATGTCGGGCTTCTCTTTTTTGGCGTTGGCTGCGATCGCCACGTGGATGCTTATCGCGCGCTCCGGTGACGCGCTGCGCGCGCGAGAGCCGACTGCCGCGCCGAAATCTGCGGCCGACCCGAGCTGGAAGTTGGGTTGGAGGTACTGGGCGGTGTGGGCCTGGGTGCCACTCCATATCTGCATCGCAAGTGCGATCGCACTGAAGATAGAGGACGGTCCTTGGCGAAGGGAGGACGGCAAGGAGCGCCATCGGTTTGGCCCCGATGCAACGTGGCGTCGCGAAGCGGAGAAGCAGGCCTCCCGAGTCGACCACCTTCGGATCCAGGTTAGTCCAAACGAAGCGGGCGTGAGCGTCCGCTACGAGGAAGCACGCCAGCCGGCGGGATCCTGACGATAGTACGTCTTCAACAATTCGTAGAGCTCCGGGTGTTTCCGCTTCATGGCTCGGCCCTTTTCGAAGAAGCACTCCGTTGCGACGGCAAAGAACTCCGCCGGATTTGTCGCACCGTACTTGTCCATGAGCGTGCGCCTGCCCTTTTCCGTTTTCTTCACCAAAAGCTCGTATTCGCGCGTCATGATCTGCACCCAAGCGTCGTACTGCTCGCGTTCGTGAATCGGCGGCGTTCCGTCGGCGAAGTGGTCGAGCATGTCGAGTTTGTGCGCGAACTCGTGCAGGATGACGTTGCGGCCATCCTCCCAGTTTTCCCCGCCATGGCGGGCCGAGTCCCACGCGAGAACAATCGGTCCACGATAGTGGGCGAGTCCAATCACAGCTTGTTTTCCCTCTCGGACCAAGCCGCCTGGGCCCGCTTGGCGGTGACGTGCCATGATGGTCGTCGGGTAGACGAGGATCGAGTCGACGTGACGGTAGTATTCGTGCTCGAGGCCGAGCAGCAGAAGCGCCGCTCCCGCCGCGATCGTCACCTGCATCTCCTCGGTGATCGACAGGCCGCCGCACCCTTCCCAGTTCTTTTCGGTCACAAGAACGCGCGTAATGTCGCGGATGGCGTCGCGACGCTTCGCATCCAGCTGCAGATAGAACGGCAGTGCCGCGAAGTGCGGATCCCACTGAGCAGGGTAAGGACGCGAGAGCAGTTTTCGGCGCCGCCTACGGCGCAGCCAGGTGAAGAGCATTCTTCGACGATTCCCTCACTGCTTAATGGTGTTTGTGCCGGACTACAGTTGGTGGGTCCACGAGACCATTCGCCTTGACTTGCGTTCATCGTTCACAGGAGAGGGTGTCTCGGCTACTCGAAAGCTCGGGTCGCGACGGACTTGGTACGATCGATCGTCACGCGGTCTTCACTCGCCGACGACCTCGAAGAGCGGGTCGCGGATTTCTTCGCTGCGGCATTTCGGGCAGCGCGACGGCGTTGTGAACCTGTCGCGGCCAGTGAACTCGAAGTCGCAGCGGAGGCACGCAGCGGCGTGCTTGCGCCAGCTCTCAGGCGGTTTGAGGCTGCGGCGCACGTGTTCGAGGTCGGCGAGCACCGACTTCGCATCGGCAGCGACGCGCGCGGCGATCTCTTCAACGCTGAGAGCGCCGTGGTGTAAGAGCTCAGTGATTTCTTGGCGTCGAGTCTGTGGCATGAGTTTCCTTTCTCGTCGTGATCTTTTTCAAGTGCATCGTTGCTACCGTTTCTATACTTCGGCCCCTTGCTTGAACGTACCACGAACATTCAGCGCGCCAGGTTTTTTGTGTCTGTTGGGGTGTCCAACCCTGGACGGGCTCGATCTTGCTATTGCTAACGACCTTCGTGTAGAGTCTTGGCCCTGAATCCGGGCAAGGGACGAGGTAACAAGTCACTTAGAGGTCATGAAGTATGACGACGGCGACGTCACCGCGGGCAAAGTCTGTTCAACGACGATGACTCAAGCGACATTTCCGACGCCATCTTCATGTTCAACTTCCTTTTCGTCGCTGGCAGCGAGGCGCCACCGCCACCGCATCCGGGCTGCGGGGTTGACCCTCAGCCGACTGCGAGTCTGGGCTGCGAGTTGCTGGGCTGCGAGTGATTCGTTGGGTCGCAAGTGAGCGCCTCGGGTTTGCCGTTTTTGTCGAGGCGCTCACTTGCCGACTGTGCTCGTAAGAGCGACCGGCACACGGCGAGACCTCGCGCCAACGTGAGCGCGAACGTGAACGCAGAGAAGACCGGACGGGACACGGCGTGTGCCTGCTACTTTCGGAACGCGAACGTGAGCGCAGAGAAGACCGGACGGCACACGGCGTGTGCCTGCTACTTTCGGAACGCGAACGTGAACGCAGAGAAGACCGGACGGCACACGGCGTGTGCCTGCTACTTTCGGAACGCGAACGTGAACGCAGAGAAGACCGGACGGCACACGGCGTGTGCCTGCTACTTTAGGACAACGTAGATAAGAGCGGACGGTACGCGGCGTGTGCCTGCTACTTTGGATTCAGCTCAGCAGCGCCGAGGTTCGCGCGGAGCCCGGTGCGAGTAAGACCGGCCGCGTCTCTTCAGCGGCGCGCAGCCACTCTTGGCTGTTGTGGGCCAGTACCGGCGCTGTGAGCAGCGGGTATCCGCGCTCGGATTCCCAGCGATCGAGTTGGGGGGCCGGCGTCAGCATCGTCTTGAGCATCAGGCGCAGCGCGCCCAGCTTGCTGCCGACCTTGAGGTGGGGAAAGACCAGCTGCGGATTTTGGATGTAGCGCCGCGCGGTCACCTCGAAGGCTTCTGCCGGGCGCTCACAAACACGCTCGACGTGATCCGTCGGCGCGCTGACGGCGTACGCCCCGCCTCGAACCTCTGCGGCGTAGTGGCGTAGCTGGGCGATCTCGAAATCTGAGAAACCGAGCGCTTTGGCAGACTTGGTGAACATCCGGGTCGGAACGTTCTGGTAGCGGACGTTGCGCCCCAGGACGCGACTGAAAACCTCCGCGACATCGTGGCCGGAGAGGATCTTTGGCCCGGTGGGACGATAGACTCTGCCTACGTGTTCCTCTGGTGCAGCCAAGATTTCGGCCGCGACCGCGGCGATATCCTCGTTGGCGGGCGGTGCGTTCAACCCTTCGCCGAAAGGGAGCATCAATCTACCGAAGTGCGCAGCCGCTGGAAGGCCAAAGAAATACGTGAAGGCGAACACCCCGGGGTTGAGGTACACGACGCCGACGGTCGGCATCCATTGATAGAGATTGTTGGCGAGCCAGTGCTCGCGCTGGTGGATCGACGGATGCGTCGGGTGAGGATTCCACGCGGTCATCAGTGCTACGACCTCGAGCTTCGCCTCTTCGGCGGCGACAGCAAACAGCATGGACTCATGCAGAAGATTCGGGGCGAACGGTGGGCAGTGATACGCGCGCTGAACATCGGCGAGAGCCTTGCGAAGATCTCGCATGTCGAGCAGATCTCCAACGAAGATTTCGGCCCCTGCCTTCCTTAAGTTGTCGGCGCGTGAATCGTCTCGACGAACAAACGCACGAACGGGAAAGCCTCTCTCGAGGAGCTGCATGGCGGTGATTGATCCCGTGTGTCCAGCAGCAGATGTGACGAGGATTCGCGGTTTCATCGTAGGACTCCTTAGCGGGGTTGTAGCATGACAGTTACGACGCTAACTTCAACTCGGCCGCCTTGTCGGCGGGAATGCGGAGCTGACGCCAAACAGCGACAACGTTGAGCAGTACGAACGTCGGCACGACCATGGTTGGCGCGAGCGACATCGGGAACGCGTAGACGGCCGTAGCTGTCGGTGCGGTGTCGAAGACTTGAAGAGGGCCCGGGAGGCCGAGTTGAATCAAGATGGGTGCGGTCGGCACAACGATGGCGATGCCGATGACATTCCAGATCACGAGCGCTCGTGCGCTGACTCGTCCGCGTCGGGCCAGGCGCGTCATCGCCAATGCCGAGATGCCGAAGAGAAGATCGGGGACGCCGACAGCGAACTCGAAGTACGTCGGAAAGAGCCCGAGGTGGGTTTTGTAGGCGGTGCCGATCGCGGAAATCCTGAGCGCCTGCACGGCCGTCAGCCAATGAACCGGAGTCGCAGCCAGCACCGCTTCGAGCGCCCGCCGGAGGCGCGCGACTGAGAAGACCGGACCCAGCAGTAAGAGGATCGGAACTGCGGGCAGCCAAAGTCCACCCCACGCTGTGTAGAAGCTCTCCGATTCATAGCCGCCCGTCGCACCGATAAACGAAGTGGCGAGCGACCAGCCGCCAAGTCCGATCCACACGAGTGAAACGAGCGCCGTCACCGCCTGGGCCGACACGGCGCCTGAACGACGCGCGCGCTGCACGATCACGGCAATGAACGCGAGCTGCGCTACAATCAAGAATGGTGTGATCGACATGGGTTCACCTCCCATCGACTTCGAGTTCTCGACTTGCAACACTGATAAGTTGTATATACAACTATAGGTGAAAAAAAAATCGAATCATTCCGTTCCTATCTGTGTCCAGACCGAATCAGCAGCGCGATGAAGCGAGCGAGCACCGCGCTGGCCCAGAACCGCTTTGGTTTCCTCCTGTGCTTCCTCCCAAAGCGGGGCGGCCTTCTCGAGCAGCTTGCGACCCTTGGGACTGACCTCGAGAGTTTGGTTGCGACCGGACTGTCGCGTCACAACAAGCCACCCGTGACCGCGCATGCGGTCCACGTTACGGCTGAGTGTCGATTTTTCCATGTTCAATCGCCGTGCCACCGCGCCCGGTGAAATCGGCCCTAGCCTTGCGACCGCGACGAGAACGTTCAGCTGCCCCACCGTCACACCCAGTGGGCGCAGAGCGTCGTCATAGATCCCAGTGATGGTGCGATTCAACAGTCGGACGCGCACGGCGAGGCATTCGCTCGCCATCACGTCGGCTGCTGATTGTTTGGATTGAGGTCTTGTCCGTGCCATAAGTCGCTCCTGAATCAACATGGTTGTATATACAACTCAGGCTGTTCTGAAGTCAAACTCTATTTCGATTTTTTTCAGCGTCGTGACAGATCTGCAGGGTGAAATGATCGGTCGGCCTTAGCCGTCATCTGAACGACAGTGACGGCGGCGCTGATCCCTGACGTCGGCTTTTCGTTCGCGCGCCCCCGAGGTCAGAACGACGCTGTTGGGTTCGCCGTTTCACGTCGCAGGCAGCGGAGTGCTCGCAGGAGCCCCATTCGGTGCTCGTCGGATGACACGGCCCCCAAGCTCAGAACGAAGACGAGCCCTTGACGCAGTAGAGATGCTTCTCTGTGCGGATGAAGAGCGACTTGCCGGCGGCTGCAGGACTCGCCATGAGCTCTTCTTTGGCCACCGCATTGACGGCCAAGATTTCAAACTGCCGCGACGCCTTGATCACGGTGCAGACAGCATTTTCGTTGAAGAAATAGATGCGCCCTCTGGCGTAAATGGGAGACGCTGAATAGTCGCCTTCGAGCCGGCGCTTCCAGACAAGATCTCCAGTCTTGGCCTCAAGGCAACTTGTGATGCCGTTATGGTTGACGAGGAAAAGAAGGTCGTCGACAAGTAGCGGCGACGCTCGCGAAGGCATGCCTCGCTTCTCCTTCCAAGCGACATGGCTCTCCGTCACGTCGCCGCTGCCGTCAGGCCGAATAGCCCAGAGCTCCGGATGGTCGTGATCCATGATCACGAAGACCAGTCCGAAACCGAAAACCGGACGCGGCGCGATCGACCAGCCGCGATGGCGCACCTTCCACAATTCTTTGCCCGTCGCAGCGTCATATGCGATCACCGCCTTAGCGCCTGTACTGACGAGCTGCTTCCCGGTTCCCCGAGGGATGAGGATTGGCATGCAATAGGCCTTACGCTGGTTGACCGCCGTGTCGCTGTAGTCGACCGAGCGTGTTGTCTTCCACGCGGTGTCTCCAGTGGTCTTGTCGAGCGCGATCACGTACTGGACGTCACGTCCGTCGACGTTCATGACCAGTCGATCGCCGACAAGAAAGGGAGAGCTACCCGGCCCTGCCCCCGCCTCGTGATCGCACTTCAGGTCGCGACGACTCCAGAGGAGGTCTCCTGTGGAAGAATCTAGGCACGCGGTGCCATACGTTCCATAGTGAACATACACCCGCCCTTCTTCGATGACCGGTGTGGGGGAGGCGAAGGAGTTGATGGCCGCGATGCGCTGGGGGTCCTCGACATCAAAGAGGTGAATGTCGTGGACGATCTCGCCGGAATCCCGATCGACACAAATGGCGAAAAGCTTGTGCCCGCTCCGAAGCGCTGTCGTCATCCATATTTGACTTTTCCAGATCACTGGAGACGACCAGCCTCGGTCATGGATGGGAGTCTTCCAGACGACGTTCTCGGTCTCGCTCCACTTCAGAGGAGGTTCGGCCGCTCGAGCGTGACCGTCTCCCGCAGGCCCGCGAAATTGCGACCAATGGTCGTCCGCAGAGAGCGAGAGCGTAGCACTGACGACGATCACTGAAAAAAGCGAAAAGCGCATCCTTACCCTCAGATCCTCGACGCTGTCATGCAAGCGGGGACCGAGTCCCGCGATATCGTGTCCCTACTGCGGAAACGCCGCTGGCGCGGTGTCTTGATAACCTTCGCCATCGAGCGCCTCCATGAATTTGACGAGCTGGTTGACCTGCTGATCGCTGAAGTCCAGCTGTTCGGCGAAGCGTCGGTCGATCTTTCGCGATAGGTGAGGATTCGGCTGGCCGCCTTTGCTGTAGAACTTCACCACCTCCTCCAGCGTCTTCACCGATCCGTCGTGCATGTAGGGAGCGCGTTTGCTGACGTCCCGGAGCGAGGGCGTTTTGAAGGCGCCCCTGTCAGCTGGCATCTTTGTGACGGCATAGCGGCCCTCGTCGGCGAACTTTTTTGCCTGAGGATCCCAGCCGACGCCGAGGTTGTGAAACTTGCTGTCCGTCAGGTTCTGGCCCAGATGGCAGTTGCTACAGAAAGCGTTGCCGAAAAAGAGCCTGTGTCCCTTCTTGACGTCATCGGATACGGCGTTGTCGTCGCCCGCACGCCATCGGTCCCAAGCTGAGTTGCCGCTCATGCGCGTGCGCTCGTAGTCCGCGATCGCTTTCGTCATACGCTCAATCGTCACCTCCTCGCTGCCGAATGCCTCTTTGAAGTACTTCGGATAGCTGGAAATGGCGGCGATCTTGGCAACGACGACATCGTGATTCTTGTTGCCCATCTCGATGGGATTAATCATCGGCCCGCCGGCTTGCTCTTCTAGCGAGGCGGCGCGTCCATCCCAAAAGAAGTGCGGCAGCGGCGTCCACGCCTGGTTAACGAACGAGGGTGCTTTGCGTCCGCCTTTCTGTCCGTCGATGCCGGTTGACACGGGCGTGGGTTCGGAGAAGGCGTGCTCGGGTTTGTGGCACGTGGCGCAGGCGATGGTGTTGTCCGCAGAGAGACGCTTGTCGAAAAAGAGCCAGCGGCCCAGGCGGACACGCTCGGGTGTCGGCGGATCGGAAAAGTCCGTCAGCTTGGCGGGCGCGCCCTCATCGGTGCCGATTCCGAGTGGGGGAGCCGGGATCGGCAGAATGGGGTTGGCTTTTTCCCACGGGGAAGCTTCTTCGCCCACGACGACGCCGCAAAAAAACAGTCCAGTGACGACGACAAGCGCCGCACTTTCTAACCGACTCCACCGCTCGTAGTTCATTCTGCCGTTCCTCCTTTTGAGTCGAGATGCTCGCGGAATGGAATCGGACCTAAGCTGAGTTCCCGGTGCCTCGGGTGGCGAAGCCGCATGAGGAAGATCAACGGCAACGGATCCGCTCCCGACTCCGTGAGCAGGCAGGTCAGTGATTCCAACTCCAGTTCCGCCTCGATGTTCACGGCACAGATTCCATGAAATCTCGTGCTCCTTCAACGGCTTTTCATGGAACTTCGAATCTCACGTCACGCCGTGGGCGTACGGACGGGCCCACAAGCCTCGTCTCGGCGGTGGCTTACGAAGTGTGAGGTTGGATGGCACGAACCGTGCTTCTTGGGACAGCCGCCACAGCCGCCTTGATTGGTCCATCAGAGTGACGAAACGAAAGGAGGCGTGCATCCCACACTTCAAAGCCTTCGATCCGAGCATCGCGACCCGCGAACAAACGGGTTCCCGGACAGCCCTCGCGAAGCTTGGCAAGGTACGAACGAAAGGTCGACTCGGGTGATTCGCCCACAAATAGAAAGGATCCGTCTCATGTTCACGAAGACGTTCTCCACCGCTTTCACGGTCAGCATCGTCGGTATGAGCCTTCTCGGGAGTAGCTGCGCAGTCACGAAGGAAACCAACGCGCCTTCTGTAGCGATGGAGCGGAGTGAAGCGATGAAAGCGCCCGGCGCGAGGCCTTCCGAAGAATCTGGAACGGCACCCACGTCGGTCGACGCGAACCGCGCAGTGAAACTGATCACGTCAGGCGACCTCGGACTGCCGAAGCCGGGGATGGTTCTCGATCCGGGGCGGACCGCTATCGTGATCACTGATCCGCAGCACGATTTCCTCAGTCCCGAAGGTGTCAGCTGGGGAGTGGTTGGCGAAAGTGTCACCGAGAACCACACGGTCGAGAACATCGAATCTCTCTTCAAGGTGGCGAAGAAGTTCGACATCCCGGTCTTCGTGTCGCCGCACTACTATTATCCCCACGACCACGGCTGGAAGTTCGAGGGTGCGCTCGAGGCGCTGATGCACAACATCCAGATGTTCGACCGCGAGGATCCGCTGAGCCTGGAGGGCTTCGAAGGGTCGGGCGCCGACTGGCTCGAACGATACAAGCCGTACATCCAGAATCGGGGGACGACAGTGACGAGTCCCCACAAGGTCTACGGTCCCGATAGCAACGACCTCGTCCTGCAGCTGAGGAAGCAGGGCATCGACAAGGTCATTCTCGCCGGCATGTCCGCCAACCTCTGCACGGAATCCCACATGCGCGCGTTGCTGGAGCAGGGCTTTGAGGTGGCGGTTGTCGAGGACGCCAGCGCTGCGGCGAAGGTCCCGGCCGGCGACGGCTACCAGGCAGCGTTGACCAACTTCCGCTATATGGCGAGTGCTGTCGTGACAACGGACGTGGCCGTGAAGGCGCTCGGCGAGGCGTTTGGCAGCAGAGATGTCGCGGTCAGGTGAGCGAACGTTCACGCGAGCCACATTGCCAGGAGATCTCTTCCTCGATTCGATCCGCTCTTCTCCGAGAGCCCGGATGATCCGGTCTCGGCTCCGGCGCCGGCTCAGAAGAGATCTCCTGGAACCAAGATCAGTCGACGGAATTGTCAAAGACCTTGATTTTGCAGGGACGCAGAAGCCGGCTCCAAGCCTTCTCCCCGCTTGATCGAGAGAACCGTTCGGTTAAGATGCCCTGGGTTCTACCAAGGTGTGTCTTCGATCCAGCACAGGAGGTACGACGCTCGTGCTTACGATCCTCGGTCCGGCGACTTCGGGTAACTTTTGCGACGGCATCTCGCGTCGTGACTTTATTCGCGTAGGTACCTTGGCGTCGGCTGGTCTCGGCGCGTCGCTTCCTGCTCTCCTGCGGGCCGAGGCTCGCTCCGGCGTTGGGAGCTCTCACAAATCGATCATCAACGTCCTCCTCCCGGGTGGGGCGCCACATCAGGATATGGTGGACCTCAAGCCGGATGCGCCGTCAGAAGTGCGCGGCGAGTTTCAGCCGATCGACACCAACGTCGACGGCGTCCAGATCAGCGAGCTCATGCCGCGTCTGGCGAGGATGATGGACAAGTTCACGATCATCCGCTCCATGGCCGACTCGCAGCCGCGCCACGATCTCTATCAGTGCGTCACTGGTTACGCACGCGAGGAGAACAACCCGCCGGCCGGCGGGCGACCGTCGATCGGAGCGTGGATCTCGCGCTGGGCCGGTCCCGCGACGCCGGAGGTGCCACCCCACCTGTCGCTGATGTATCCCACCATCGAAAGACGCTGGGGCGATCCGGGAACTGGCGGCTTTCTGGGGTTTGCACATGGCCCGTTTCGGCTCGTCGATGGCAAAAAGGGCCGGGACGGAAAGGGTCTGGCCGAATCTGCGCAAGACATGGTGCTCAAGGGCATCTCGTTGGATCGGCTGCAAGATCGCAACCGCCTTCGCATCTCGCTCGACCGTTTTCGACGCGACGCCGATGCGGCGGGTGGTATGGTCGCGCTCGACGAGTTCACCTCGCAGGCGCTGGGCATTCTCACGTCGTCGAAGCTTGCCGATGCTCTTGATATTTCCCGCGAAGACCCAAAGGTCATAGAGCGTTACGGCCCACCGAACGCCGACTTCGTCGCCGACGGAGCGCCTCGTGTGACGACGAACTTTCTCGTCGCTCGCCGGCTCATCGAGGCCGGCGCTCGCTACGTGACGCTCAACTTCAGCCGTTGGGACTGGCATGGGAACAACTTCCGCCGGGCCCGTGAGGATGTGCCGCTACTCGATCAAGCGCTCACCGCTCTCGTGAGCGACCTTCATGCCCGCGGACTCGACCGAGACGTTTCCGTCGTCTGCTGGGGCGAGTTCGGACGCACCCCAAAGATCAACGGCAATGCCGGACGCGATCACTGGCCGAAAGCGAACTTTTCGATTCTGGCTGGCGGCGGCATGAAACACGGCCAGGTCATCGGCTCGACCGATGGCCATGCGGCGGAGCCCAAGGACCGGCCGGTGAAGTTCCACGAGGTTTTCGCGACACTCTTTCATAACCTCGGACTCCTCGACGCACCCGCGCGTGACCGCCTCTTCGACCTTCGGGGACGGCCGCAGGCGCCCATCGCCGAAGGGATCGTTCCGCTGCGCGAGCTGGTATAGCAGCCGTCGGAACTCGCGAGGATTTGGGCGAGCGAAGCCGAGTCCAAATCCTGAGTTCAAGGAGCCTCGCGGCTCCTCGTTGGCCGCAGGAGCGACCGTCGGACGTGATGGGAAACGCTTCGATTTGACGGCGAGGTCAGAGGGAGAGGCAGCGGCGACTCGCGCGCCGTCGGTGACGGCGAATCGACACTCACGTATCTATCACGCTACGTCTTTCGCGTAGCGATCTCCAATGCCCGCATCGTCTCCTGCGACGATGGTCGCGTTCGCTTTCGCTGGAAGAAGTCGGGCAGTCGGCGGTGGCGGACCATGGAGCTCGATGCTCTGGAGTTCATCCGCCGCTTCCTCCAGCACGTCCTACCTCGGGGGCTACAGAAGGTGCGTCACTACGGATTCCTCAGTCCGCAAAGCGCCGTCTCCCTCCACGAGGTGCGAGTCTTTGTCGCTAGAGTGAACGTTGAAAAAGTGCATGACCCCAAGGACGACGAGTACCAGCCCAACTTTGGTGGCACAGAATTCGAAGGCGCTCGTGAGATCGGCCGGCTTGTCGCCGTACTTGAGCGCCAGGGTGACGTAACCGATGTTGATCAAGTAGAACCCAACCACGAGCAGGTGGTTCACCGAGTCAGCGAGTTTCGTGTCGCCGCCAAAGGCGTCAACGAGGAAGAACCGACCGTTCTTTGAAAGCGTGCGCGCTACCCAGACCGTCAGGGCTAGGCTGAGGGCGAGATAAACGACATAGCTCCACACGGTGTAAGTTGCTGCAGGATCCATCAAAGGCGCTCCCTTCAGATTTTCGACTCGCGGTCCGGAGGTCAGCGGCCCGAGCCGTAGGGTGGTCGGATCGGTGAGGTGCCTCGGACGCGTGAGACGACTAGCTTCCCGATCGAGGTCTTCAACAGGCTGTTAACAGCCCGTTGAAAAAGTCATTCGGCCGAAGAAACTGGCCTCTTCACGCCCAGCTCGACCGCGTCAATACTCGAAAATCCCGAAGATTGCCTCCGTTTGCCGCAGCCGATCTGGACGCGAAGAGACCAGTTTTCGGCTCGAAGCACTTTTTCAACAGGCTGTTAACCGGTGACGACGGTGCCGCATAACAGCCTCTGCGGTCCTGCTCGACTCGGGTCGCCAGGAACCCGTCGATCCCTCCCAGCCCCGCAGCGCATGGGCTCCAAGCACTTCGAAAAAATCGCGGACTTCTGTCACAGTCGCGCCGAGCCCGTGTCTAAGGGTGGAGAGACACGGAAAAGCGCTCTTTGATCATCAAGCACCGGAAACTCGAGGAACTCTCGCTCGTGCCTCGATCGGAAGTCTTGGTGAGTGAGGGGTCGTCGGATCAGAAAGGAGGCCGATCTTGAAATCTCAATTAGCGTCGACGTTGCGTGCGAACGCGATCTTCTCCGCAGCCGCGGGCGCCATTCTCCTGGTTTTGGCCCGTTTTGTCGCCGAGAGGCTCGGTTTCGAGCGGCCGTGGGTCCTCATGCTCGTGGGCGCTGGGCTACTCGTCTTCGCTGTCGATCTCGCTTTGCTCTCGCGACGAACTCCGATCGCGAAGTCTCGGGCGTTGCTGGTTGTCGCGAGCGATGTCGGTTGGGTCTTTGGAAGCCTGCTAGCCTTGTTCGTCTGGCCGCAGCTCTTCAACTCGTTTGGCCGTAGCGTCGTCTTCGCGGTGGCGTTTGTCGTCGCGGGTTTCGCTATTCTACAGATCCGTGCTCTCAAGCACGAAGCACAGCCGGAGAGGAGTCATCCATGAAAACCCACAGCATCGCGACATTGATCTCAGCCCCGACCGACAGCGTCTTCCGGTTTCTGGAGAAGCCCGAGAATGTTTCGGTCTGGGCGACTGAATTTTGTCAGTCGATGCGCACGACCGGAGACGAGTACATCGTTCGTACCAAAGGAGGCGAGTTGATTCTGGCGATCACGAGTCACGCAGAGTCTGGCGTCGTCGATCTCTGGGCCGGTCCATCCACGGATCGTATGGGGATCCTTCCGGCTCGCGTCGTCGCGCTCCCGAACGGTCTCACGCTCGTACACTTTCTGCTGCTGCAAGCGCCAGACGAAGATGAGGAGACGTTCGCAGCGAGCATCCGAGGCCTCGAGAAGGAAATCGTTCAGCTCAAGAGACTCCTCGAGACAGCGGCGGCGTGATCGTCGGCTGCGGGCGCAGTAGAATCCATGCAATGCAACGGCGTAAATAGGAGCGCGTTAGCAGCACTTTGTAGCAGGCACGCTCCGCGTGCCGTTCCGCAAAAGTAGCAGGCACGCTCCGCGTGCCGTTGCTGGAGCGAGGAGTGGACGGCACACGGGAGTGTGCCTACTACGTTGGTGCGGCGAGTCGTTAAGCTGGCGGTTTTCTGTTTTTCGAGAAAACCTTGTGCACGCTCACGCAAAGTAGCAGGCACGCTCCGCGTGCCGTTGCTGGAGCGAGGAGTGGACGGCACACGGGAGTGTGCCTGCTACTTTGGTGCGGCGAGTCGTTAAGCTGGCGGTTTTCTGTTTTTCGAGAAAACCTTGTGCACGCTCACGCAAAGTAGCAGGCACGCTCCGCGGTTGCTGGAGCGAGGAGTGGACGGCACACGGGAGTGCGCCTGCTACTTTGGTGCGGCGAGTCGTTAAGCTGGCGGTTTTCTGTTTTTCGAGAAAACCTTGTGCACGCTCACGCAAAGTAGCAGGCACGCTCCGCGGTTGCTGGAGCGAGGAGTGGACGGCACACGGGAGTGTGCCTGCTACTTTGGTGCGGCGAGTCGTTAAGCTGGCGGTTTTCTGTTTTTCGAGAAAACCTTGTGCACGCTCACGCAAAGTAGCAGGCACGCTCCGCGTGCCGTTGCTGGAGCGAGGAGTGGACGGCACACGGGAGTGTGCCTACTACTTTGGTGCGGCGAGTCGTTAAGCTGGCGGTTTTCTGTTTTTCGAGAAAACCTTGTGCACGCTCACGCAAAGTAGCAGGCACGCTCCGCGTGCCGTTGCTGGAGCGAGGAGTGGACGGCACACGGGAGTGTGCCTGCTACTTTGGTGCGGCGAGTCGTTAAGCTGGCGGTTTTCTGTTTTTCGAGAAAACCTTGTGCACGCTCACGCAAAGTAGCAGGCACGCTCCGCGTGCCGTTGCTGGAGCGAGGAGTGGACGGCACACGGGAGTGTGCCTACTACTTTGGTGCGGCGAGTCGTTAAGCTGGCGATTTTCTGTTTTTCGAGAAAACCTTGTGCACGCTCACGCAAAGTAGCAGGCACGCTCCGCGTGCCGTTGCTGGAGCGAGGAGTGGACGGCACACGGGAGTGTGCCTGCTACTTTGGTGCGGCGAGTCGTTAAGCTGGCGGTTTTCTGTTTTTCGAGAAAACCTTGTGCACGCTCACGCAAAGTAGCAGGCACGCTCCGCGTGCCGTTGCTGGAGCGAGGAGTGGACGGCACACGGGAGTGTGCCTGCTACTTTGGTGCGGCGAGTCGTTAAGCTGGCGATTTTCTGTTTTTCGAGAAAACCTTGTGCACGCTCACGCAAAGTAGCAGGCACGCTCCGCGTGCCGTTGCTGGAGCGAGGAGTGGACGGCACACGGGAGTGTGCCTGCTACTTTGGTGCGGCGAGTCGTTAAACTCGACGTGAGGTAGCCTATGATGCACAACCCGTTCAGCGACCAGAGCACATCCGACACTTCTGACGAAGAACTCGCCCAGCGTGCGGCCGAGGGCAGCAAGTCAGCCCTTGAAGAACTCGTCAAGCGTCACCAGGGGTGGATCTACAGCATCGCCCAGCGCATGTTGTGGCACCCTCAGGACGCTGAAGAAGCGACTCAAGAAGTCTTGATCAAAGTCTGTACGCGCCTGCACTCGTTTCGCCGCGAATCACAATTCCGCACTTGGCTTTACCGCATCGTCACCAACCACGTGCTCAACATGAAGCGAGGCCGGATCGAGCCAGAGAGCCTTACCTTCGTCCAGTATGGCGACGCTCTCGATTGCGCGCCCGATCGAGACCTTCCAGATCCCAAGAGCGTGCCGGTCGATGTGCCGCTACTCGTTGAAGAGGCGAAGATCGGTTGCCTCGCCGGTATGCTTCTCTGCCTCGACCGGCGCCAGCGCGTCGTCTTCGTGCTCGGGGAGCTCCTCGGTGCCACGGACCAGATTGGTGCTGAGATTCTCGAGACCTCTCCTGCTAACTTTCGCCAGCTTCTCTCTCGGTCCCGCCGAGACCTCTATCAGTTCATGAACGAGAAGTGTGGTCTGATCAACGCGGCCAATCCGTGTCGCTGTCACAAGAAGACGCGGGCGTTCATGGAGGCCGGGTACGTCGATCCCGAGAACCTACACTTCGTCTCCAGCAAGTGCGGGAAGTGGCACAGAGCCGCGTCGGTGAGCTCGAAGTCCACGTCGACCGGCGGCACGCCGAGCTGCAGCGTCAGCAGCCGTTTCTGGATCCACCCGACATCGCACGCACGCTCGCGCGCGTATTCGAAGATCCTTTGGTGCGCTCAACGCTCGAGCTGGATGGGTGAGCGTAGGATGGGGTAGAAACACCGCATGTCTGTCGACGATTTCTACAACACCTTAACACCGTACTTTCACCTCGTTTACCCAGACTGGGATCAGAGCATCGCTCGCCAAGCAGGCCAATTGAACTCGGTCGTTCGCGAGTTCTGGGGACAGAGAGCCAAGCGCGTTTTTGACGCGACCTGTGGAATCGGTACGCAGGCGCTCGGTCTGAGCCAGATTGGATACGAGGTGACCGCGACAGATATCTCGGCGGGCGCTGTCGCTCGCGCCGAGCGTGAAGCTGCCGCGCGAGGCGTCCGCATCGACCTTTCCGTCGCGGACGTTCGCGACCTCTCCCGTTTTTATGGGCGCGAGTTCGACGTGGCGATTTCGTGCGATAACTCCTTGCCTCACCTCCTGAGTGACGACGAGATCTTTCAGGCGCTCACGGAGCTCTACCACTGCACTCGCGCCGAGGGCGGGCTCGTCGTTTCCGTGCGCGACTATGCGTCCATGAATCTGAGCGAAAACCAAGTGATTCCCTACGGGCTGCGCGTCGAAAACGGTAGGCGTTACTTGGTCTTCCAAGTGTGGGACGTCTCTGGCTGCATCTACGACGTCCACATGTACCTCGTTGAGGACGACGGCGAGGAGTGCAAGACGCGCGTCATGCGAACGAAGTATTATGCGATCTCAACGGACCGGCTCATTGAGCTCGCGCGCGACGCGGGGTATCGAGACGTTCGGCGACTGGACGATCTTTTTTTTCAGCCACTGATTGTGGGCACGAAGAGCAAGTGAACGGCAGGGGGTATCGATTCGACGGCGATGCTATGCATCCATTCGGCTCGACAAGGGCTTTTTGAGCTCGATTCGGGGCGGGTCAGCCGCGCTTTCACTCACGTCGACGATCTTGGAGATTCGGTCATAGCCGAGTCGTACCCAGAACCGGAAAGCGCTCCAGTTACCCGAGTCGATGGCAAGACGGATGTCGGTGACCGAGCTCTCGCGCGCCCGCCGCTCCATCTCCTCGATGACTTCTCGACCGAGCCCTCGTCGATGCCACGCTGGCCGCAGGAAGAGAGCGCCAATGTAGAGAGTCGATGCCGTCGGATAGCCGACGTAGAACCCGAGCACGCCAACGGCCTCCGGGCGCTCCCTTTCGTCGATGACAAACGACCGAGCCCTCTCCCGAGCACCTCCGGGCGGGAGTGTCTCGTTTTGTACCACGTCGCGTGCCATGCTGTCGGGGGTTGCCGCGATGCCGATGCGTCGAAAAAGCTCTCCGTTCTCTACGTAGATGGGGCGCACCACGGAGGCGTCTTCTGGCTTCGCTGAGCGAAGACTCAGACGATCGGTGTCAAAGTTGTCGACTTCGAGCAATGCTTGGAGTTGTGATTTCTTGGTGCCTGACATAGCCTCTTGAGGTCTCCTACGATCGTCGCGGTTCACGGACGATTGGATTGGTCAATAAGGAGCCCATCATCTGCGGTGACTCCGAGAACGGTCGGCGGCTTGTTACGATAGATTCTGGTAAACTGCGCGCATGATGGAATCTTAGCGAATCGTAAAAGTTGCTTCATTCTCCTTGTCCTCGTCCGACGCGCTCGACGGACTTGCATCACCGGCGCCGCCAGCCAAGCGCGAGCCATAGGCCCTCCGGGAGTTTTAGAACGATGGACCGACACGTCCTAACTGTTTCGTTGCTCCTTCTACCACTTCTGCACCTCTCTGGGTGCTTGACGACTGCGAGTGTCGACAAGGAGGTGCAGCTCAAGCTCTCCTACAGTGATGGTAGACCAGACACAACCGGCGTCGACAAGGTCAATGCAGTCTTACACCATGTCGGGGTCCGCGTCAGTCGGGTGCCCTTGCCGGAATCGTCGAAGCCGATTCTGATGACATCAAAAGCAAGGGCTCTCAACTCCGAAGAAACCGCAGAGCTGCTGTCCTTATTCTCTCTGCATCGAGGCCAGTTACTCGACGAAATTCGCAAGGCGGGGCGAGAGCCGGAATCCCACCGCGGTGGGTATTTGACGACGTCTGAAGATGGCGTGCCGCCGTATCCAAAGGTCTATGACATGAAGGCTTTGAGCCCGCAGGTAGAGGCTCAGCTGCAAGTCAAGTTCGGCAAGCTCCACGTCAACAGCTCAGATGACGGCACTGGAATTGACGAAGTCATGACCATCGTCTCAGGCGGTCCATGGACGTGGTTTTTCTTGTTGCCGGATGATGTCGTCGGCAAGTTGACTCTGGGTCATGTGGGATTGGAGGGTCCAGGTTGGCGTCTCAGCTACCCCGGATTGGGCCCTCATGGCGGATTCTTGGATTGCGAGTATGGCTTAGTTGTCGCCTACGCTCACGGTCCGAAGAGCTTCGTTATGCGGTATGAAGAACCAAGTGTCATGGGAGCTAGCATGCTGAACAAGAATCCCTGGATAGACTTTTCCGGAGAAACGCCCAAGCTGCTTGACGAAGTGCCATAGTCCTCCGCATTGGCTTTTTTAGCGGCGTTCTCCGCGGTACGTCGTACGTCGGCTGAACGCGCGAAGAGTACTTTGGGATGAGTCTTGAGTGCAGTTGAGCAGCGTGCACAATTGAATTGTTGTTGGTCTACTTTGTCGCACCAACTGGCCAAGAGTTTCGCGTCTACATCCAGAATTGCCATGAATTCGTATCTCAATTCCTCGTTCCTTTGTCTCTGTTTGTTCGTTGCTAACTCGTCCGCCGCGAGTGAAAACTCGATTTCTTTGGCCGACGCCGTCATCGTGCTGCAATCGAACGATCCCGTCGCCGCTAACGCCGCCCGGGTTCTTTCTGAAGAGGTTGCGAAACGCACCGGACTTACCTGGCGGGTGATGCGGGAGTCCCCAGCCAAAGGCGCGAGGGTCGAGATCGGGGTTGAGCCGCGCGAGGATGGTATGGGATCCGAAGGCTTTCGCCTTTCAGTTGCGCCGGCGAACTCCTCGATTCGGATCGTTGGGCGTAGTCCGCGGGGTGCCCTGTTCGGTGTTGGTCATCTGCTCAGGCGCAGCTACTGGCGCAGCGGCCGCCTTGACGTGCCACTCTCGGCACAGACCGAGACGGCGCCGAAGTCCGCGATCCGCGGGCACCAACTCGGCTATCGGCACCGCGCCAACAGCTACGACAAGTGGGACGGCGCGCAGTACGAGCAGTACATCCGCGAGCTCGCGCTCTTTGGCGCCAACGCCATTGAGAACATTCCGAACGAAGGCGGCCGCGCGAGCGATCACATGGTCATGTCGCGCCAGGCCATGAACGTACGCTTGAGTGAGATCTGTGCGCAGTATGGACTCGATTTTTGGATGTGGATTCCAGCGACGTTCGACTTAACCGACAAAGAGAAGCGCGCCGCGGGGCTCGCTGAGCACGAGGCGCTCTATCGTTCCTGTCCGCTCGTCAGTCACATATTTTTTCCTGGCGGTGATCCGGGCGACAACCATCCGCGCGACGTTATGCCTTACCTCGCCGACGTCGCAAAGGTGCTCAAAGCGTCGCATCCGCGCGCTATGATTTGGCTCTCGATGCAGGGTTTCGGTTCCGAGGAAGTCGATTACGTTTTCGACTGGCTGAAGAAGCACGATCCGCGCGACTGGCTCGGTGGGCTCGTCGCTGGGCCAAGCAGTCCGCCGATACCCGAGACACGCGCGCGTTTGGCGAAGCACTACGGTCTGCGACTCTACCCCGACATCAATCACGTCGTCCGCTGTCAGTATCCCGTCTCCTATTGGGATCCTGCCTACGCACGGACGCACACACGCGAGCCGGTGACCGTGAGGCCACGGTTTCAGCAGTTCATTCACAATGCATTTGCACGTTATTCCGTTGGCTTTCTCGCCTACTCCGATGGTGTTCACGACGACGTCAACAAGAGCGTTTGGAGCCAGCTCGCATGGGATCCGGAGCAGAGCCTGCGTACGGTCTTGGCCGACTACGCGCGGCTCTTTCTCAGTGCCGCAGACGCCACGGAGCTCGGCGATCTGCTTCTCGCGCTCGAGCGCAACTGGGACGGACCGCTTGAGTTGAACGGCGGGGTGTCGACCGTGGCGCGGCGCTGGAATGATCTCTTCACGCGTTCCGGCGTCACGGGTAACGTCAACCGAGGTGAGAGTTGGCGCTGGCAGCTGCTTGTTCTCCGTGCCAACCTTGACGAGTTCACGCGGCTTCGTCTTCTCCGTGACAATGCACTCGAAGCCGAGGCGAACGAGGCGATTCTTGCACATCTCGCGCGCGGATCCATCGACAAGGCGGTCGAGTCCGCACGCTCGATCCTGAAGCGAGCGGACGAGCCTTCAGACGAGATGGCGTCGCTGCGCGCTCGCATCGTCCAGCTCGGCGAGGATCTCTGGAAGTCGATCGGTTTCCAATCGAGCGTCAAGAAGTACGGCGCGGCGACGGGACATCGCGGCGCCGTGCTCGACTATCTCGACGTTCCCTTGAGTGATCGCTGGTGGCTTGAGGATGAGCTCGACAAGATCGCGTCTCTGCCCGAGGACGATGCGCGCGCACGGCGTCTGCGCGAGCTGGCGACGTGGGAGGACCCGGGAGAAGGGAGCTTCTACGACGATCTCGGTCACGTCGGCCGCTCGCCGCGCGTTGTCTTTCCCGAAGCGCCCAACGCCCATCCCATCGTCCAGCGTCGACCGAACCCAACGTTTTGGTCACGCGCCGGCGGCTTCAGTCGCCTTCGGCAAGCGTGGCTCGTGACTCTGAGGCGGCCTCACAAGCTGCTCTACCAGGAACTCGATCCGGGTGCGACGTACACCTTTCGCCTCACCGGCTTCGGCGAGGCCAAACCGCGCGCCGACGGCGTGCCCCTCACGCCGACGCGTTACGGCAAGGAGGAGGGCGCGATCAAAGAGTTCGTTGTGCCGCAGATGCTCAGCGAAGATGGTGTCGTCGAAATCACGTTCGACGAGCTCGACGAGAGCCACCTGAACTGGCGCGTCAAGTCGCGGCTCGCGGAGGCATGGTTGATCCGCGGCTGAGCTCGAATCGTCTCGGGCAGTTGTCGACGTTCTCCCTCCCCCGTCGACGAGAGCCCGGCGCATTGTTCAAACGTTTCTTCCCATCGCACAGCCAGTGCATCAGGAGATGAGCCCGGCGTCCGTCTTGGCTCGTTCGAGAAGATCCGCGACGCCGAGTTCTCGAGCCCACTCAGAAAGGTAGGCCTGCTCGAGCGAGTCCAGCTGCACCTTCAGGATCCCGACGACATCGCGCCATTGTCGGTCGGACGTTTCGCCGCCCAAGCGATACCACTCCAGTTTGTTGAGTAGGATGTTCTCCGCCGAAGCGAACCAACCGAACAGATCTGGGTCGGCTCCGACCTTGATGCGCACTCGGCGGGTGAATTCATTCAAACTGTAGGGGCGTTCTTGCCGTACGAAGATGTCCACCTTGAACGATGTCGAGAGAGAGACCAAATTGAAGCACGATCTGCGTTGTATCGCGTCTCGAATCTGTCCAACGTCGATGTAGAAATCTTCGCGCAGCTCCGAGTGGATTGTCGCGGCATCCGACTCCTTGAGAGCTGCAACGAGGTCCACATCCATGGTGGTCCTCGGTTCACCGTACGCCATGCTGGCCAGGGATCCGCCGATGTAATAGTCGATGCCACAGGTGTCGAGGAGACGGATCACCGGTTCCAGGACGTCGCGCGTGGTGGGGTCAAGCATCGATCGAGATGCCGAGATGCTGTGCGACCCGAGCGGCAAGGTCATCGCCGTAGGCGCGGCGGAGAAAGTGGATGCGGACTTCGTCGTCTGAAAGGTTCGGATGCTGTTCTCGAATGGCCTGGCGAACGCGACGCCGGAGAAACTCGGTCAGTTGACACCCAGCCTGCAGCCGCTCTTGTGGCGTCCACGATCGCCAGATCCGAATCTGGACGGCTTCGGCTTCAGGGTGGGTGTCTCTTGAAAGCGAATTCATCGAAATAATGCTACCGGAGACCGTTAGGAATTCAAACGTGTGACCGGTGACCTCAGCAGCGGACGAGCGCCAACGGTGCGGCAGCCGCGAATGGTCAGCAGCCCTCGCCTGTTCAACAGGTACGGCGCTACGGCATTCCACAAGTCGGCGCTGACGCGCAGCCGAGCGTGTCCGCCGTCGGGTCCGTCCCGCAGCTACCCACCGGCGCCGCCACGGCGGCCTGGCCGCCGAAGAGGTGCCGGAGGAGAGTGACCGCATCGGCGAGGTCGACGAGCGCGTCGTCGTTCGTGTCGGCGGACTTGCGGCAATCGGGCGCTGCCGCGCCGCGAAAGAGGTGCAGCAAGAGTGCGATCGCATCGCTAAGATTGACACGCCCGTCGCCGTTGACGTCGCCGCGCTCAAACTCCGTGCCTTGATTGATTTCCGTGCGCCGATAGATGCGCACGGGGACCGAGGCGAGCGGCTTGAAGTCGTCGCCCAAGTAGTGGACTTCTGGTCCAGAGTTGGTCAGCGGCTCCGGTGCGATCACGTCGATCACGTGCACGGGCTCCCTGATGCCGTCAAGTTCGAGAGCGGGTTCCAGGACGATCCAGTAGCGGACGTTTCTGTTGTGGAGGCGCGCGGTGTACACCAGGCGCCAGTAATCTTTGACGACGACGTCTGCACTTCCACTGCGGAGATTCGCCTCCACCAAGCTGGCGGGCGCCGTCGAGAACGCGCTCACGGCCGCGTCGTAACGCTCTACCAGACGGATGCTCGCTCCATCGTCGAGGGCGATCTCCGTTTGCCAAAGCGGGTCATGGTCGGGAGAGCACGGGCCGTACGTCGGCGCACGTTCACCGTCGACCTCAGCGGACATCGTGAGTCCGTCAGCTACGTAGGCGTCGTCGAGCAGCAGCACGTCATCGATCGCCACGCCGCCGCGGCCGCGAAATCGAAGGTCGCGGACGTGGAGAGTGAATCTCCTGCCGTCGGTGAGAGAAAACGTCTGCTCGAACGTGAAGCGATAGATCGTGCGATCCCCAGCATCCGCGAGACGGACGACGCGAAAGCGGCCCGGTTCATCGGGAACAGCGAGCTCGCGTTCGGGGCCGAAGACGACCTCGTCGAAAAGTTCTCCCGAAAAGGTGTCGATCGCGCTGGGCAGTTCGATGTCACCGGCGCGGAGTCGGACGCGGCTCTTGGTAGCGAGGAGCGCAGAAGGTGGGCGTCCGATGTCATTCTTCGAGAAGAGCGTACAGGCGGAAACGTCGTCAGCGACGCGAAGTGTGAAGGATGGTGAAGGTCCTACTTCGCTTGCTACGAGGAACGGGCGTACTTGTTTGACGGCGAGCGACCCATCGCGCTCGACCTTGAATTCGAAATCGAGAAGCACCGATCCTCGGGTGCGGTTGCCGACGTTGATCGGCATTGTCGTGTCGACGTGCGCCATGAGAGCTCCGAGTTTGTGCAGATGCGCATCCGACATCACCACGGCGTCGGCTGCGACCTCCGATGAGCTGCGATCACGGATGATGCGAACGACTTCCCCGTTTCGCATTTCGAGCAGGCTGCGCTCGCTGCGCACCCCGGGCTCGGGGCTGACGACGCTGAGCTCGCCGACCTGTGCGGTGACGACGTAACGCCGATCGAGGTGGTTGCGCGGATCGCCCGTGAACGCGACGCCGTTCACCTCCTCGTCGAGGAAGGCGCGCGTCACGAGCACACCCATGGCGACGGCATCGGGGGAGATACCGAAGAAGGTACGCTCCTCATGGGCTCGCGTCGTCCACAGGCTGGCCCAAACCTTTTTGAGTGCGCGCTCGATCGTCCGTTCGTTCGAGCGTTCGAGGTCGCAAAAGGAACCCGGACGCACCACACCGTCGAGTGTGTCGGCGGCGCAGGCTGACGTCGACTCATAGAGACCGGCACCGTTGAACTCGAGCAGGTCCTCGACGTTCGACGACGAACGGAAGCGGACCATGCGCGCTGTAGAGCCGAAGACGGCCTCGATCTTTGCCGCGGCGCGGGCGACCAGTGCCGGATCAACCACTCCCTCGGCGCGAACGAGATCTCGAAACGATTCCAGGGCAGCCGATCGCTGCGCGGCATCCGCAGCGAGCTCTCGTGAGTTCAGCAGCGTGTCGAGGATTTGCTGAAAGCTGAGGCGAACGCCGCCGAGAACCACGGAGTTGTCGCGCATGAACTCCAGGTAGTAGCGGAGCGGAATGGCGAACCCTGCTTCGCGGTATAACGCAGAGTCGCCCACGAGTGTCTCTTGCAGGCGCGCGAAGCTTGCGGCTTTGCCGCCGACGCGTGTCTCGAGCGGGACGCCGTCTCGCTCGCCGGCGGCTACGATCGTCTCCAGTGCGTCGAGCTCGCCGTAGCGTGCGTCTACGGCTGGGAGTGGTGGGAGCGACGGGCGGCGGCGTTCCCAGAAGCTTGCGGCCTCCTCGAGGCTCGCAGGTTCGAGGGAGAAGTCGGTTGAACCGAGCTCGAGACGGACGAGCTCGCCGGCGTGCGGGGCGAAGAGGGAGCGGGCACTCGCCAGAAAGGCGTTGGGCGTGCCGCGGTTCGCCATGCGCACCGCGGTGTGGCTGAGCAGGTTCTGAGGCGCGGCGGTGACGAGCGCGGCGACGACGCTATCGATGTCGCGCGGCGCCGCATCGACGACGACGATGTCGCGGAACGTGAAACTACCGCCTCGACTCCTCGAGTCGAACTCCTCGAGCGTGAGTACGTGGACGTGGCCGTAGCTCACCCCGGTTGTGTACGGCTCGTACGCAGCGGCCGAGTCGCCGTCGCCAGTGAAGTCGATCGCGAAAGGCGTCGCGCCCCAGTTTTCCGCTTCGCGCCTGGCCGGGTCGGAGTCGGGGCGGTAGACGAGCTCGCCGAGCGTGAACGCTAGGCGCAGCCGTTCATAAACCGCGGTCACTTCACCGCGCGTCAGAGTCTCCCGCGGGTCGAAACCGATGTCGGCGAAGGCGGTGAAGGAAAACTCTGGCCGCTCAGGGTCTTCCGGCCGTTCTTGGAGCACGCCCACATAATAGTCGCGCGTCGCCCGCCGGCCGACGAGACGCTCGAACTCGTCACGAAAGAGCGTCGGAAACCGATCCGGAAACGCGCGGCGCAGAAACTCCTCGTGGAGCTGAAAGCGGTTGACGTTTTGAAAGAGCGACGGCAGCAGCTCCGAGTCGTCACGTGCTGGGATGATGTACTTCGTTGCGCGCGGGCTCGAGGCGGCCGTCGACGTCGGCGCGGACAGGCGGCGGAAGTCGTGCTCGAGGCAGAGACGTTCGACGTAGTCGTCGGTCGGTTGGACGTGTGTTGCGATGCCGTGGTGGATGGTGAGCGATTCGCCGACGCGGTTGGCCGTGATCAAGTCGGGGGCGCCGTCACCGTCGATGTCGGCGACGACCGAAAATCGCGGCCCGGAACCGGTAAAGAAGGCTGTTGCCTCTGCGAACGAGCGATCACCGCGATTGATGAGGACATACGCGGCCTCTCCGGCTTGACTTGTCACAACCACGTCTGGGAATCCATCGAGATCAAGGTCCGCCGTCAAGAGCGAAAACGCGGTGAAGTCCATCGACTCGTCGAGCGGAACCGGTTGCTCGAACTCTCCGTTGCCGCGATTCCACAGAATGCTTCGATCCGTCACGAGATCCGGGAAACCGTCGCGGTCGAGATCCGCAGCGGCCAAGTCGACGCCTTCAACGTCGAACGCCGTCGACTCGAACACCGCGTCACCATCATTCAGGCCGACGGTGATTCGATTGTGTCGATTGAGAACCGCCACGTCGTTGTCCGAATCGCTATCGGCATCGAAAGCGATGGTCACTGACCTGCAACTTTCAAAGGTATCTTGGGCAGAGAAAGTTGCGTCACCACTACCAACCAAGTGGTTAAAACCGGCTATCAAGTCTACGAACCCGTCACCATCCAAGTCCGCGGCCATCGCGTTGTCAGTGCACCCGACGTAAAAACCGGGCCCATTTTGTGTAAACGCTCCCTTGCCGTCATTGACATAGATTCGCATGTTACTGCCTGCGGGTGTCCTCGCGGCCGACAGGGCGACAAGATCCAGGTCGTCATCGTGGTCAAGATCTTCGAGAAGCACGAAACGTGCCGGGAACAGGGCATGAGGCTCCAATCGGAACTCGCCTGCACCATTGTTGACCAAGGTGAAGACTCTGCCATCGCCTCCATTTCCGGTCGCCAAATCGATGTCCCCATCTCCATCGACGTCGCCAGCTGCGATCGTATGAGGCATGCCGTTGACCGACAAAGTGCGCCGCTCTTTGAAGAGGAACGAATCTCCGTTGGTTTGACTGCCATCGTTCCAGGAGGTTTCGACCGTAGATCGTTTGAGCGATCCGACGACGGCAACGTCGTCGCGGTCATCGCCGTCGAAGTCCCCGACGGTCAGGGGACCCGAGAGCGTCGAACGGGGGATTCGCTGGGCCGCATTGAACGCGCCACCGCCGCGATTGAGATAAATGAGAGCTCCTTGCGGTGAGGTGAACGAACCGACGATGTCGACGTCGCCGTCATTGTCAAGATCGACCGGAGCGATCCATGCACCCGTTGAGTTCGAAGCGACGAGGTCTCGAGCAGCGGAGAAACCACCGGCAGCGAGCGAAAAGTAGACCCGCGCGAACCTTGCATGCGCCACGGCAACGTCGTCGCGGCCGTCGCCGTTGAAGTCCGCAGCGATGATCATCGTCAGGCGATGCCCGATCGTCAGCGGCGCTTGTGTCGAGAAGGTGCCGTCGCCGGCTCCCAGGAAAACGGAGACGTCGCGGCTTGCAAGGTTCGGAACGAGAAGATCGATGGTTCCATCGCCGTTGACATCCCCGACGATGGGCCGCGTTGGGCCGTCGCCAGTGGCCATCTCTCTTTGAGCGTCGAGGCTTCCATCCGGTCGCACCAGTAGAATCCTCACAATTTGCGTACGGCCGTTGACGACGAAAACGTCGTCGAGTCCATCGGCGTTCGCATCACCCAGCGTCAGATGTGTGCCGCCGTTTGTTCCATCGATCTCCACAATGGGGTCGAACGTACCATCGAGGCGATTGCGCAGCAGCCACAGTCCAAGAGGGGTGAGTCCGAGAGCATCCTTGTCGCCGTCGCCGTCAACGTCACCGATGGCCCAGGCCTGAATGCGAAACGAGCGGTGGAAGTGAGGGTGTGTCTCCACCTCGCGAGGTCCTCCTTCAGGAGCCCGAAGTCTGAGCGTGAACTGGTCTAGACGGCCGGCAGCGAGATCGACGATGCCATCGCCGTCGAAGTCGGCGCTGAAGAGCTGCAGAATTCGCGATTGAAAGAGATTCTCGCGGTCGATTGTGAACGCCGGCAGCGGTGTCTCGCATTCGTCCGGCAGGCCGTTGCGATTGCAGTCTTCGCTTGTCGCTGCGGCTAATTCATCGGCGTCGTCGATGAGATTGCCGTTGCAGTCGGCAGCGTGAACCGTGTACGCGGTGGTCACGCTGAGGGCAAAAACAGACAGAACAGCGGGAAACTCAGGGAGGCGCAACATAAAAGTCCCTCCGCTCGCGCGTGATGCCGCGAGGTCGTCCATCTCTGTCGATGGCGCGCCGCCGGCGTCGGCGCTCAGGTCTCCAGCTACCCTTCGTCGCCTGCTCGCTCGCCTTCAGTCACAGGAGACAGCACCCATCCTACGTGCCGCTGACGAGCAGCGCAATCGAATTGATCGCTCCACCGCGCGGCGCCGCGGCCGCGACAGGCGCAAGCGAGATTCCTCCCGATGCTCCGGAGAGACATGTGCGAAAAAGTGCCCGTTCGATGGGAGCCGATGTAGAATCGACTCAAAGCTAACGGCCAATTCTGTGAACTCATAGGTGAGATGCCGCGACCGCCACCCGATCGACCGAACAGTCCTCTTTGGGCGATTACCTGCCATTTCAATCCTGTCCGCTACGAGAGCCGGCTCAAGAACTATCGCGTCTTCAGACAGAATCTCGGAGTGCCGCTTGTTGCCGTGGAGCTCTCCTTCGATGGGAATTTTGAGCTTTGTAGCGACGACGCCGAGATCCTTGTGCAGCTTCGCGGCGGTGACGTCATGTGGCAAAAGGAGCGTCTGCTCAACGTCGCGCTTCGGTCAGTTCCGGCTGAGTGCGAGAAGATCGCGTGGGTCGATAGCGATGTTCTTTTTGACCACGATCGCTGGGCGGACCGAGCCTGCAAAGCGCTCGATCACTTCGCGGTCGTCCAACTCTTCAAGCATATCTACCACTTACCGCGCGGCCACACTGTGCGACCCGCTCGACGGACCGATTCCGAGTTTGGAGAGGAGTCACTGCTCTCTCGCGTTACTCAAGGCAGGGCGGATGACGGCGACTTTCGAACGGTCAGGCAACGTCAGCAGGCGACGTGCTCCAGAGGGGTCGCCTGGGCCTACCGACGAGACGTACTTGACCGCCATGGCCTCTACGATGGCTGCATCCTAGGCGGTGCTGACACGGTCATGGCGTGCGCGGCGTTCGGACGGTTCGATGACGCTGTGCGTTCGCACAGGATGAATGAACGTCAAACGGAGTTCTTCCTTTCGTGGGCTCGAGAGTACTTCGCGTCCGTTCAGGGGCGCGTCTCTGTCGTCGATTGCGACGTTTTTCACCTGTGGCACGGCAGGATGAAGGATCGTAGATACCTGGAGCGGCACGAGAGTTTAAGGCCGTTCGATTTCGACCCGCGCCGCGACATCGCGAAGACCGACACTGGCGCCTGGTGCTGGAACACGGAGAAACCTGAGCTCCAGGAGTACGTCCGACAATACTTCTTGTCGCGAAACGAAGACCTATAGCCTCGAGTTTGGCGTACGCCGTGAAAAGGCACGAATCCTCAGTGGGTGAGAATCCCACCCGGCAACTGGTCGCTCCAGCCGGTAGCACCCGGAGCGACGGAGGGAGGTAACGACCTACGTCGAAGTACTTCAGGAAAAGGGTCGCTGGGCGACCCAGCGAGCACGCAGGCCGTAACGTGAGTGAACGCCGAGCAGGCCTCGAAAGAGTCAATGCAGGAGCCGACCCTCCGCTAAACAGGGGAAGGCTGCCAACCAATGGACGAGAAGAGCGACAGCATCCAATGGTTCCTGCCGGGGTAGTGGCGATGGCATGCGTGCCAACGGAGATTCGATGCAACACGGGAAACCCCGACGGTGGCGCGGCGTGAGCGCCAAACCGGAACTCCGCGAGGAGCCGGCCGGGCCGTCCGGGGCGGCGGATAGGCCCGTAGTACCGCAGACGCCGGGTAATGCCGGTTGAGGGAAGGGGCCTTAGTTCAAGGTTAACGTCAGAAGCCATGAGAGCCGGGAGATTGGCATGAGCCTACCAACCCCACCAAAGGTTCGGACGCTGCAGGCGGCGTTACATACCAAAGCGAAGGAATCGCCCAACTTTCGTTTCTATGCCCTCTACGACAAGGTGTATCGACCGGACGTTCTCGAACACGCCTACCGCTGCTGCCGTGCCAACGGTGGAGCCACAGGAGTGGACGGCGAGCGTTTCGAAGACATCGAGAGAGAAGGTCTCGAACGGTGGTTGGACGAACTGACGAAGGAGCTCAAAGAGAAGAGGTATCGTCCGCAAGCGGTTCGCCGGGTGTATATTCCGAAGGCGAATGGTAAGCAGCGGCCGTTGGGTATCCCAACGATCCGCGACCGTGTCGTGCAGACGGCAGCCGTGCTGATCCTCGAAGCGATATTCGAGGCAGACCTGCAGCCGGAGCAGTACGCCTACCGTCCCAACCGTAGCGCTTTGGAGGCCATAGGCAAGATCCACTCGCTACTGAATACTGGCCACACAGAGGTCATCGACGCAGACTTAAGCGGCTACTTCGACACGATCCCACACACCGAGCTCATGAAATCGGTGGCACGTCGCATCAGTGATAAACAGGTACTGCATCTGATCAAGATGTGGCTTGTCGCGCCGGTAGAAGAGACGGACGAGCGGGGTCGAAAACATCGAACGACGCGCAATAAGGACGAGGGCCGGGGCTGTCCGCAAGGCGCTCCGATCTCACCGCTGCTTAGTAACCTCTACATGCGACGATTCATCGTGGGTTGGAAGGTGCTCGGGTACCAAAGGCGCTTGCGCGCCCGAATTGTCAACTACGCCGACGACTTCGTGATCTGCTGTCGCGACAGTGCCGACGAGGCCATGCGCGTGATGAGGAACATGATGCAACGGCTGAAGCTGACGGTGAACGAGTCAAAGACACGTCAATGCAGCGTCCCGGACGAAACGTTCGACTTTCTGGGCTACACGCTGGGAAGGTGCTGGTCGCCTAAGACGGGTCGAGCCTACATCGGCACACGCCCGTCCAAGAAGAAGGTCGTGGGGCTTTGCCGCACGATTAGTGAAAAGACCAGCCGTCGCTGGAGTGCCCGCGACGCCAAGGAGCTCGTAGCTGAACTCAACCGAACCATGATCGGATGGGCCAACTACTTCCGCCTTGGGCCTGTTAGCAAGGCCTATGCCACCGTGGATTTCCACGCCGGCAACCGGCTGCGTCAGTGGTTGTGCCGTAAACACAAAGTGCCGAGTCGAGGAACGTCACGATTTCCCGACACATACCTGCACCGCGTACTCGGTCTAGTCCGACTCACTGAACGGACGCGCAACTTTCCGTGGGCGAAAGTATGAACCTTGTCCGAAAGCCGGATGCGGGAAAACCGCACGTCCGGTTTGATGAGCGGGAGGTGGAAACAGGGCACGGTCTGAGGCTATTTGGCACCGGCAGACGAAAGAGCCGGAAACGGAAAGTCCTTGGCCTAAACCACTGCGCCACCTCTCGACTCTACCATTTCGCGCCGGCCTGGCCGGACGAGTTTGCCGGGGTTTCAAAGGCCTTTCGAACTTCTTCGTATCCTGAGAACCCTTGTGCATGTTCAAAGACTCCTGTCCGGCCCTTCGGGGAAGGCCAGGAGCGCCGATGCCTGCGCCCGTCCTCCGCCACGATCCAGCGGATCGCGCCCGAGTCGCTCCTTGGCCTCGACGCTTCTGGCCTTCCCAGGCTCGACGCGAAATGGCCAACTCGAGCCAGCGCGGCAACGACAAATTCTCAGGAATCAAGCCGCGAGATCTTCAGGGCACGCAGCGTCGGGCTCTTCTTGTCTTGGTGGGACCGCATACGGCCGATCACGTTGTCGAGGACGCGCACCGTCTCCAAGATGTGGGGACCCTTGTTGAGCATGACGCACTCGGCGCGCTCCGCCATGGCTGCGTCCGTGATTTCCGCACGCGAAGGCATACCTTTTTTGTTCAACGTCTCGAGCACCTGCGTTGCCCAGATCACCGGAACGTGCGCCGCTTCGCAGACCCAGAGAATCTCTTCCTGCAGCTCGGCCATGCGCTCAAAGCCGCATTCGACGGCGAGGTCGCCGCGTGCGATCATGACGCCGACCGGATCGCTGCGTAGGGCTGCTAGTAGGAGACGCGGCAGGCTTTCGAAGGCGCGGCGCGTCTCGATCTTCAGGACCATACCGATCGGTCGAGAGGCGGCGCGGTAGATCTCGCGCTGCAGGTGCTCGACGTCCTCGATGCGATTGACGAAGGAAAACCCGACAATGTCTGCGTACTGAACGATGAACTGAATATCCTCCAGATCCTTTTTGGTCAGCGCTGGGATGCGCAGCTCCGTGTCTGGGAAGTTCACCCCTTTTGACGCTCTCAGCTTCTTTCTGGAGCCAGAGATCGGTTCCGTGATGCGAATCCTCAAAGTATCGGGCGTCACCGACGTCACCACGCCGCCGAGCTTGCCATCGTCGAAACGTACGCGTTCGCCTTCCTTCACCGTTTGAAAGATCTCGGGAAGCGTGCAGCCGATCCGCGGCTCTTCCACGAGTTGGCCGGTAGCATCTCTGACGACGGGCTTTCCTGGTGTCTGATCCTTCGTCAAGACGAGCGTGTCTCCGGCACCGAGGCGCAGGTACTGCGAATGCGGTTGAATGCCGTCGGCGCGGAAGCCCGGAGGCGACTCTTCCTTTTTCGCACCCTTGGGATGCGGAAAGAGGATGGACTCGGCCCCTATGTACGTAATCTGGTTCGACTCCGCCATGAGGGAGTTGCCCACACGCTCAACGATCCTCAAGCTGCGCGATCTGCCGCGCAGGTCCTTGAATCGCAGGCGACATCCAGGCTCGAGCCGCGCGAGCTGGTCGCCAGCGATCGGCAGCGTACGTGTTGTCCCTCGAGGCGGTAACTCGGGCGTCTCCGCGGGTGTCAACCAGATCGACGCCGGGGCGACGATTCGTCCCAGCTCGTCGCGCTTCGGCTCCCAGCGGATGATGCGCGAGCCGGGTTCCATCTCACCCGTGCGTATCTTCGGCCCGGCGAGGTCCATGAACAGACGGCACTCGCGTCCCGTTTCCTCCCGGGCGCGCCGGAGGTGGTGAATCATACCTTCCCAGGCGTTGCGATCGTCATGCGCGCAATTGATGCGCATGCACGTCATGCCGCCGGCGACGAGATCGCGAACCACCTCGTAGGTCGTCGCTGCTTCTCTCGGCATGGTGACCATGATAGGAAGAGTCTTGGCTGTGCCAAACAGTGAGTCCGCGTGTGCTTCGAGTCGACGTTTGCCATCGAGGAAACCAACCGCTCGCATGCCGTCGGCCTTGGGGTCGAACTCTTTACCGACGAGCCGGTAGAGGATCGTCAGCACTGACTCGATGGTGCCCATCGCGTGCGCCTCGGCGCGCCCAAGAGAAGATAGCCCAAGGACCGCTAGCTCTTCCTGAAGCGGACGGAGATCTCGTCGGCGCAGCGCCAGATAGTGCAGCAAATTCCTACTACCGTCGCGTGAGGTTTCCGCAACCTTAGCGAGTTCCGCATCGAACTCACTTTCGAGGAGGAACGCGCTCAAGCGAATCGCCTCGAGCTCGGCGATCAGCCTCTCGATCCTGTTCGTGTCGAGCACCATAGCAGCCTCGGGACGCGGGGGCGGATGGACGGCGAACTTCTCTCGATTGTACACCACGAACGCGCGGCTCTGCCCCGGCTTTGCGCAGAACGAGAGTTCCGACGCACGGTGTATCGGAGCGAGAACCCTTTACTGAGTGGTCACGCAATGATCTCGTCCACGACGTTTCCGTAGACATCGGTCAGCCGGAAGTCACGCCCGGCGTGGCGATACGTGAGACGTTCGTGGTCCAGTCCCAAGAGGTGAAGGAGCGTTGCGTGAAGGTCGTGCAGATGCACCTTGCCGGCCACGGGAAGGAAACCGAAGTCGTCGGTAGCGCCGTGGACGAAACCCGGCTTGACACCGCCACCTGCCATCCAAGCGCAGAAGCTTTCCTGTTGATGCTCGCGTCCGTGCTTGGAGATCGGTGACGTCCCTGATATGTCCTGACTCCAGGGCGAGCGCCCGAATTCCCCGGACCAGAGAACGAGGGTCTCTTCCAAGAGGCCGCGGCGCTTCAGGTCTGTGAGCAGCCCGGCGATTGGTTTGTCGACGCCAGCGCAGCTCTTTGGCAGGGCGTCACGGATGCCACCGTGATGGTCCCAGCCGCCCACGGTGACTTGTACGAACCGGACTCCTGCCTCGCTGAGGCGCCGCGCCAACAGGCAGGCCCGACCATTGCGGTCGGAGTTCTTCTCGCCGACACCGTAGAGGCCGAGCGTCTCTTGAGATTCCCCGGCGAGATCGACGAGCTGGGGAGTTTCCGTTTGCATGCGAAACGCCAGCTCAAACGATTCGATGATCCCCTCCATTTGAGCGTCGGTGCCGAGCCGATCGAGAAGGCGTCGATTCATCCGCTGCAGGAAGTCGAGACGTCGTCGTTGCGCTCGAGTGTCCGCGTCGTGGTCCTCGAGATACTTGATCGCGGAGGCGCGTTCATCTGTGGGCACGCGGAGTGGCGTCCCTTGGTGCGCGGCGGGCAAAAACGACGAGCCATACGTGCGACCGTCGCCGGGCGGATGAATCGTGATGAAGCTCGGCAGGTCGTCGTTCTCACTACCAAGACCATAGCTGATCCAGGCACCCATCGACGGCTGGGCTGCAAAGAGCGTCCCCGTGTGAAACTGCAGCGTTGCCGGCGCGTGTGCCTTGTTGTCCGTGTGCACCGCTCGCAGCAGACAGAGCTCGTCTGCGACGCGCGCGAGGTTCGGTAAGAGGTCTGACATCATCATGCCCGAGTCGCCGCGCGGGCGCACTGGCGCCACTGGCCCCATGGCGAGGAACTTGTCGACGCCGACGCGGATCTGACGGTCGTCGACCGGCGCTTCGACGGTCTGCCCGTGTTTCTTCATGATCAGCGGCTTCGGATCGAAGAGGTCTGCCTGTGAAGGCCCTCCAGCCATGAAAAGGAAGATGACGCGCTTCGCGCGCGCTGGATGGTGTGAAGGCCGCGATGCGAGATCGGCGCTCTGAGCCATGGCGGTTCTTGCCAGCAAACTCTGGAGCGCGACGCCACCAAAACCACACGTTGCCGTTTGCAGCCAGCGCCGGCGACTCCAGCCGTTCAGGTCGAGCGCACGGTGGACTCTCTTCATGAGGAACCTCGTTCCTGCCAGGTCTGCACGTGTTGACCGGTCATCTTTCTGTTTCCTTCACGTCGCTTGCTAAAGCCGCATCAAGAATTCGTTCGAGCCGAGAATCGCATGGCACAGTTCCTTCCACGCCTCGTCGCCCGCCGCGGCAAGGAACGCCTCAGCATCTTCTCTTTCTTTCGTGGTGATCGGACGGCTGAACGCGTAAAGCCACAGCAAATCGATCCGCTCAGGGCGGGTGAGTTTCTCACGGATGATGCGTTCGGCAAGCTCCACGGCGCGCTTCTTCACCGCTGCGCTGTTCATCAAAAAGAGTGCCTGCGTCGGCACGGCCGTCGTCGGTCTCTTTCCAGCGAACAGAGCGGGCTGCGTGAAGTCGAACACGTTGCGTAGTTCTGCCGGTCCTGGCTGTAGGCCGGAACGAATCACCGGCAGATAGATTGTCCGCAAATACTCCTGCGATGGCCGCCACTTCTTGAGGGAAAACGACGGCGGGTTGACGTTCTTCGGATCTATGTTGCCGACGTTCTCTATGTACTCCAGCGGTAAGGCTGGGCCGCCATGCGAACGCTGCAGCTGGCCGCTCACCGCGAGCATGGCATCGCGGATCGATTCCGCATCGAGCCTGCGACGATGCATGCGCCACCAGAGTCGATTATCGGGGTCGATGTCGTGTGCGCGGGCGTTGTGCCCGCTGCTCATCCGGTAGGTTCGACTGAGAACGAGGTCGCGAATAAGCCGCTTTTGAGACCAACCTTGCTCGACAAACGCTATGGCGAGAGCATCGAGGAGATCGGGGTGCGACGGCTTCTCGCCACGGATGCCGAAGTAGTCGACGGAGGGTACGAGTCCGCGCCCAAAAAGTTTCTGCCATATGCGGTTGACCGCGACGCGCGCGGTCAGTGGGTTCCTCGCACTAGCGATCCAATCGGCGAGTTGTCTGCGGCCGCTTTCGTTCGGAGGAATCTGTGGCGGAGATACCGTCGACACGGCGGTCAGAAAGCCGCGCGGTACCGAGTCTCCAAGAGCGCGAGGGTTGCCACGAATCGTGATCCTCATGTCGCTCGGATCGTCGAGGTCACTGACCGCGTAGGTGCGCGGCAGCGACGGTGCGAAGAATTCGGCGTGTTCGAGTCTGCGGTTGATCTGTTTGATCTGCGTGGCAAGCGCGTCGCGCTCTTTGGTTCGCTGTGCACGCAAGGACTTGAGGTCGTCGGCGCTTGTCGCCGCATCGTCCGTACGCTCCAACACCTCGTCGAGCTCGCCTTGGCGTTTTAGGGAGCGCTTGCGCTCGTCCTTCAGTGCAGCAACTCTCTCGCCGTGAAGACGAACACGCTCAAGGCGTTCTTCTTTCTGATCTTCGGTTTCAGGAATCTCGACGGCAGTGACGTCGCTCCAGACGCCGCGCGCGGTTTTGTAGATGGAGCGCGTGCTGTGAAAGATGCCGGCGAGCGCGTAGTAGTCGCGCTGCGGGATGGGATCGAACTTGTGGTCGTGGCAGCGCGCGCAGCCGACGGTCAGGCCGAGAAATGCCTTACCTATTTTATCGATCTGCTGGTCGATGACATCGACGTGCAGCTTGGCCTTGTCCGCTTCGACGATTTCGAGATCGCCGAGGAGGAGAAATCCAGTCGCCGTGACGCCCGCTGCGCGCTGCTCGACCGATTCCGCTGCCAGCAAGTCACCGGCGATTTGCTCGCGGATGAAACGATCAAACGGTGTGTCCGCATTGAGGGAGTCGATCACGTAGTCGCGATAGCGCCAGCCGTGCTCGGCGAAGACGTTGTTGGAGGTGCCTATCTGATCGGCGTAGCCAACGAGGTCGAGCCAGTGCCGTGCCCAGCGCTCACCGAAGGCACGCGAACCGAGGAGTCGGTCGACGACGGTCTCGAACGCATCGGGCGAAGGATCGGCGTGGAAATCACGCAGCTCTTCGACGGTCGGCGGCAGCCCGGTGAGGTCGAGGCTGACGCGACGCAGCCAAGTGTAACGATCAGCATCGGGCGCTGGCGTTACTCCCGCTTCCTCAAGTCGTCGCAGAATGAATCGATCGACACTCGTGAGTGGCCAAGTCACGTCGCGAACGCGCGGCGGTTCGGGAGCCTCGACGGCACGAAAAGCCCAATGGTCGAGAGGATCTGCAAGCTCCGTCGCGGTCTCTCGAGATGCGTTGGCCGCCACCTCGGCGGTCCGCGGATCGGGCGCACCCAGACGCACCCACGTCACCAAATCGTTGATGACGCGCTCTGGCAATTTGCCGCTCGGAGGCATCTCGAGAGTTCCGTAGCGTACCGCGTCGATCAGTCGGCTGCGCTCGGGCTCGAATGGAACGATCGCCGGCCCACTGTCGCCACCACGCCGCAGTGCATCGCGCAGGTCAAGCCTCAGGCCGCCCTTCGCCTTCTTCTCACCATGGCACTCGTAGCAGTGCTCGATGAGAACTGGGCGGATGCGCTTTTCGAAGAAGTCCTCCCGGCTTTCTAGGTGACGATCTCGGGAATTCCTCAACGAGTGGTCCAGTGGAGACGCCACTGAGATCTGCCAAACACAAACACACAACAGACACGCGACTGAGGCGTGTCGATGAAGCTTCGGAAGGGAAGAAAAAAGGAAAAACAAAACTGACTCCTGAGCAGCGCCATCCGGCGTGTTTCGCCCTTCAGAACATTAGACAGCGGTACACCAATCGCAACAACAAGGATTTCGGCCAGCGGCTCTCGGTGGTCGCTGACTTCAACAAGCTATCAAAAGGCCCTTCGAACCGAGAACTGATCTCTTCGCGTCCAGATTGGCCGCGGCAAGCGCAGGTCATCTCCGCGCCGTCTTCTTCAAAGTGTGATCGCGAGTATTGATGCGGCCGACCTGGGGGGGAAGAGGCCAGTTCTCGGCCGACTGACTTTTTCGACGGGCTATTCAGCCACGCGAGACCTGGCGCTCACCGAACACTCGGTATGGCATCGCCGTGAAAGCCAGAGCACCTCTTTGGAGCCTCTTGGCAGACCGCGAAGTGCCTGCGATGATAGCAGCGAAATAGGGTGGCGTAGAGAAGCGGATCGTTTGAGCGAGGTTAGATGGAAGAGCACTCTGTGTCGATCGCCGTCATGCCCTTCCGGAATCTGTCTTCGGAGCCAGACACTGAGTTCTTCTCGAATGGCTTTGTGGAAGACTTGATTGCGGAATTGACCCGCTTCCGATCTTTGAGAGTCTTGGCAAGTCAAAGCACCTTTGCGCTGAGCGAGGCCGGTCGCTCGGTTGATGAAGTCGTACGCGAGTGGGACCTACAGTACATTCTGGAAGGCAGCGTGCGCCGCAGCCGCTCGACCATTCGCGTCAGCGCTCAACTCATCCGTGTCAATGGCGGGCAAACTGTGTGGGCAGAACGCTATGATGCCGCTCTGGATCAGGTCTTCTCGATTCAGGATGAGATTGTGGCCACCGTCGCTGGAAATCTAGCTGTCAAGATCGACGACGTTGAGCTCGCACGAGCTCAACGCAGGTCGATCGATCAATTGCCCGCCTACGATTGCTGGCTGCGGGGGATGCATCACCTGAAGCGCGGTACTCTCGAAGCCGACGAAGAGTCACGATCTCTCTTTCAGCAGGCGCTGCAAATCGACTCACACTACGCGCGTACGCCGGGCTTTCGCTCTCTTATTTCAATGAGTGGTCCTGTCAGGCGTGGCACCTATGGGACCAGAGCGAGAGGAACGCATTCGATTGCGCGGCCAAAGCGGTGGACCTGGACGATTCTGACGCGATGGTACACGCCGTTCTCGCGCGAGTTCATCGTTTCCGACATCAACACGAGCAGGCCGACTGGCACGTTGCGCGCGCGATGGCTCTGAATCCAAACGATCCCCACGTGTTGATTCAGGTCGCCATCGCGACGCTGTTTAACGGTGAACCTGAGGAAGGCTGCAAGCTGGCTCGAAAGGCGATCCGACTGAACCCGCTGCACCCTGATTGGTACCTCGGATTCGTCGGGTGGAATCTCTTCGCAATGAAGCGATATGAAGAGGCGCTTCAGTGTCTGGCACGAGCTGGCGAGACCGTGGTCAATTTTGCGGCGTATCGCGCCGCCTGCGCCGCGATCGCTGGAGATTTGCTCGGTGCCAAGCGTGAGTACGAAGTGTTTCTTGGCGAGTATCGCGACAAGATCGCTTTCGGACGCGAGCCAGAACCAGGCGAGCCGCTCCGCTGGGTCGTTCAAGTCGAGCCGTTTCGTCGAATCAGAGACTCCAAGCACATGCCCAACGCTCTGCGTGATGCAGGCGTTGCCGAAGTCGACGTCGACGAAGCTCTCAGGTCGCGCGAGCGACCAATGGTCCGTCCCGCTGCGATCGCCATGCCACCCGGCAACCGATTCCTCAAGGAGGGCAACGTCTGGTCGATCGCGTACGAAGGAAAAGGTGCGAGACTGATCGAACTGAAAGGCTTTCACGATTTGGCTCGCCTACTGGCGCAGCCCGGTGAATCGATCCATTGCCTCGAGTTGACGGGCGCACCGCGCAAGAGTGAACCTTCGCTCGAGGTGCTTGACTCGAAGGCCCGTCAACAGTATCGCCGACGCATCGAGGAGCTGCAGAGCGAGCTCGAGCACGCGGAGGCCGACCACGATCCCGGCCGAACAGATCGGATCCGCAGTGAACTGGACGCCGTCATCGACGAGCTGGTCAAGGCCACCGGTCTGGGCGGGAGATCACGCCGGCTTGGCGACGCGGGGGAGCGGGCGAGATCGGCGGTTACATGGCGCATTCGAAGTGCGATCAAAAAGATCCTCGCCGCCCATCCCCGCCTCGGACAGCATCTGTCTAACTCTATCCGAACAGGCCACTTCTGCGTCTACTCTCCGGAAACGGCGACTGCATGGGAGCTGTGAACCCGGCGCCGCCTCACATCGTGAGGTCCGCCCTCACGCCTTGAAGGGTGCAAGACGGATTCCGCGCAAGCTCAAGGGATCTGAACTTGCGCTGCGATCCATTCCCCTTCGAACCAACCGCGACCGTCGCGCGGTACAAAGTCCATTCGAGAAAGGACTCAACCATGCTGCCCAGAAAGCTACGACTTTGGCTCTTCGATTCTCTGTCGGTCAAGACGATGCGGTACGTCGGCGCGGTGCCACGGGGCGAGGCGACAGGGCTCACAAGACGAGTCTATGACATGATTGACGAAGACTTCTTCGTCAACGGCTCTCTGACGAGTCGTTCGCGCGTGCCGAATTTGCTTGCCGCGATCTGGACGGGCGGTCGGGAGACCATGCTGGTCGATGATCACCTTGATCGAACCACGAAGGAAGCGATCTGCGCTGTCCTCTCCGATCTGAATGACTGTCCTTACTGTGGGGACATGTTGGTCAGCCTGGTGCATGCAGGCGATCGGCATCGAGCTGCCTCCGCCATCTTGAAGCGTTCCATCGAAGACATCGAAGACCCGATACTTCGAGAGCGTCTCGCATGGGTGGAGGCAGTCGGGACGCCAGGAGAGACGGACATTCCTCCGAGTCCGTTCACCGCCGACGAATTGCCCGAAGTTCTGGGATCTCTGATGGCTATGGCCGATATCAATCGCTTCAGCCATGTTGTCATGGACGGTTCACCTGTCGCCACACCGCAGGGGCTGAAGGGAGCTGCTCTTCGGAGGTTCGGCGTCGAGCTCAAAGGTACGAAGACACATTCGGCCGCGCCCGCCCTCGCCCTCGAACTCCTTCCACCAGCAGAGTTGCCGGACGACCTGGCATGGGCCGCGCCGAATCCACGGATCGCCGACGCGATCGCGCGCTGGACGGCGACTGTCGCGCGCGAGACGGACGGCGTCATCTCCCAAGCTGTACGCGACTGCGTGGCGAAGAATCTGAGCGCTTGGCGAAACGAGCGCATGCCGATCAGTCGCCGCTGGGTGGAAGAAGAAGTGTGCGACCTGGAGGGAGAAGAGCGAGCAATCGCCAGACTGGCGCTCGTGCTCGCGAAGGCTCCCTACCAGGTGTCCGAGGATCTCGTCGAAGATCTCGTCGACGTTGACGAAGCAAGGTTCGTGCGCATCCTCGCCTGGGCGTCATTCACGGCCGCGCGGCGCTTTGCCGCGCTGGTCAAGGAAGCCATCGATCGGGCTGCGCCCAGCCGGCAAGAGGTTCACGCGGCGTGACGGAGTGATCGCGCGACTCTCTCCTTTCCGTTCGATCTTCTCTTCGAATGGATAGGAGAACACGGAGACGTTGGCGGGGAGATTTGACCTTGGGATCTCAGCTCTCGACTGATCCGATGGAGTAAGCGGCGGTTTTCGCCGCTGACTCCATCGGTACGACTCTGCCGTCTTTTCCTATGAGATCTTCCGACGTTTGGGTTGCGGGCGGAGCCCGCGCTGCGTTTTTCTTCCGTGCTGCTTCGGGTTGTCCCTCACGGACAGATCTCAGGGCACCCGACGATCGGCGTGCAGTCCCTGCCGAGTGCCGGAGGCGCCCCGCCCTCGAAGAGGTGACTCAGGAGGAAGAGGGCATCGGAGAGCGCGACTTCCTGATCGCCGTCCTGGTCGAGGAGCGCGCGAGCTCCCTCGGCCTCGAGGCTGCCGCCGCAGGGAACGAACGGCATCGCGCCAGAGAAGAGCTCGCGGAGGAGCGCGATCGCATCGGAGATGTTCAGCCGCGCATCCTGATTGAAGTCCCCCGGCACCTGCCGACCGCTCGGAGTTTCCCCGGAGATCGGCGTCACGCTGTTGAGGAAACCAGGAGTGCCGCCCTCAAGCTCGGACGCCTCCCAGTTCTCGACTTCGTTGCCGTACTCAGCCGCCAAAACTCGCTCGAGGGAATAACCGTCGCCATCCGCCGCGATCGGCCATGGGGTGCGGTCGTCGAAGCGAACCATATCCACCCGCACGAAAGATCCTGCGATGCGCGCCGACGGCATCCAGAGCGCAAGCCTCTCGCCGCCGTTATCGAGCGCGCCGGCGTACGGACCGACGATCGGCGCCGCGTCCGGAACCAGATAAAAATCTCGGAAGAGCTCGGGTGCCATGGGAACGGCGAGAAGAAACCCGTGCGGGGCGATGATGGAGCCGGACGGGATCACGTAGTCCTCCCCCGCCTCGGAGCCGGAGACGCCGCTCAGCTTCCAGCCGCCAACGTCGACCGCGTCCCCGCTTGGGTTATAGAGTTCGATGAACTCGGTGCCGTTTCCCCGCGGGTGGTAGTGAACTTCGTTGATCGCCACCGCGGCCGCCATGGGAATGTCATTCGCCGTCCCCAGCGTCGGCGTGCGCAGCGGAGTGAAATCGAGTGTGTTACTCGTGAGGTGGAGACCAAACGAACCCGCGAGCTCTGCGATGCCGTAATCGGCACTCGTGATGAAGCCGGTGAACTCGTCGGTGCTATCGAAGGCCGTAAGAAATAACGTTCCACCGCCTGCGCTCACGGGTAACGACTCGGCGCCGCCGCGAACGACCGCGTAGCCCCCGGCCTCAATCCTCGTTCCCGCCGGCATGCGAAAGGCTTTCAAGCTTTCCAGATCGCCTCGATTTCCGCTCAGCCACCAGCCGCTCAGGTCGACGGCTGCGGCGCCGAAATTGAACAGTTCGACTCCAGGCTCCGCACCGCCGCCATCTGTCGCCACCTCGTTGATCAGAATGCCGCCGACCTCGGCCGCTGGGTCCGCGGCGCCCGGCGAACCGTCGACAAGCGCACTGGCGCGCCACGACAGTGGGTCCTCTGGCGGCGCCGCGACATCTTCGAGGACGAGTGAAAACCCAAAGCCATCCGCGGCGATCGGCCACAACCCCGAGTCACGAAACCTGACGACGAAAATCGACTCTCCATCCGCCCCTGAGAGTTCGACGCGCTCTCCCTCGTTGGCGAGTTTCCCCGTGTAAGCTCCCAGCGGTTTCACCCCGGGGTAGCGATCGCGGAACGCCTGCGGATTTCTCGTCAGGACGATGGACCCACCTGGTGCGATCGAAGCGCCCTCGTCGAAGGTGAACCCAATTCCATCAGTGAACGATATGCCCCCGAGGCGGACCGGAGCGGCCGCTGGATTCGAGATCTCGATGAACTCGTAGTCACCGCCGCCGCGAGGGTTGAACATGATTTCGGTGATGGCGAGCTGCCGCGGAGAAGCGGCCGGCACCGTGAACCGAGCCTCACTCAGCGCACTCCATCCCATCTCCTCGTTCGCATCGAGACCGAGGTTCCGCGCTTTGACGACGGTCTCTTCACTGAGGATGAGCGCGCCGGTATACGCGCTCGCCGCGGGCGAGACCTCGCCGCCGACCTCTCGCGGGTCGGTACCGTCGGTCGTGTAGTACATGGTGCCGGTCGAGCCCGCCGGTAGCTGTATGGTGAGCTCGAAGCCCGGTTCGATCGCGCCCCCGTGTCGACTCAAGACCGGCGCCTCGACGCTCGGATAGAGGTTCTGGCCGCGAAACTGGTCGAGAACGCGCGCCGAGCGCACGGGAAAGTAGTTCACCAGCAGCCAGTCGAGTTCATTGAGCCAGTCGTCGCGCGTGTACTGCATCCGCCAATTGTCTCCCCAGCGCGCGTATTCGAGGAGAATCGCGCTATAGATCTCTTCGATGCGCCTCATGTAGTGCATCGCAGGCATGTTGCTGGTCGGCTCATCCGGATTCCACTCCGGCGCGTCGGGGTTCACAAAGAGCATACCACCCTCAAAGAAGTGCTTGTGGACCCGGTCGCCGAAGAGGACGCGAAACTCCGGGTTGCGCTTCACGAATGTAAAGATGCCGGTGGGACCCCCGCCGTCGTTTTTGTTGAGGACAAATTCGGTCGGGCTCAGGAGCACGATCTCCGCATCCCAACTGTGAAAGCGAAACGGACCCGGCGGATCGCGACGCCTGGTGGCGTACCAGTTCTGGTGCGCCCAATCCGTATTGCCGACGTAGTTGTTGATCAGTATGTAGTCCGCGAAGTTTTGGATGTCGAGAAGTGCCTCCAGGGCCGCATACTGCACTGGGTCATCCAGGTCGCGGAGTCGCGTCAGCTCGAGATACGCGAGGTTGTCCCCATCCACCACCGTCGTCGGACGGTGACGCATGGCGTCGTAGTCGTCCTTCGAGCCGCCGAAGTGTTCGGCCGCGTAGGAGGCATCGGGGCGTTCGTGAATGTAGTACACTCCCCAGTGAGCGCCGTTCAGAAACACATGCACAAACTTGCCGCGTGGTGCGAAGCCGCCCGCCTCATTCTGCAGGTCGGCGACGAACTGGTCGCGCACGTTCTGCGCTCGAATGCGTTCGGAGTGACCCGGATGGTTGAGGGTGTAGTTCAGACCGGCGTCCAGGACGAGCGTGTCGAAGCGCGTCACCGTCGAGCCCTCGTAGAGCGGATAACGCAGTTTGGTGGCGCCGTATTTCTCCTTGAAGAGAAGACGAAGCGACACCTTGCGGGACTTCCAATCGTTCGTGCTGCTTCCCCCCTGCGTGCGGATGCCACAGTCGATCTGGAATCCCCTGCGGCCGTCGGCGAAGAGGAGCTCGGCCGACGTCGGCCGTTCCCACAGGGGACCACTGAGTGAGGGCCGGGTATAGATCCCGGTACCGAAGCCGAAAAGGTGTTCCATGTCGGTGACGATGGAGATGCTCGGGATCGACCTGAGACCTTCGATCGCCATCTCACGGTTCGGGTCGATGATCTCCGCGTCGAGCTCGTAGTCTGCGGGCTGGTTTCCCCAGCGGTCCGGGAACCCCTGCGGATCGTCTGGCTGACGGAGTACGTCCCGTGGGAACAAGTAGGAGTGGGTCACGACCGCCGAGGGGAGAAGATCCTCGCGGAAGGCGGCAGCACGCACCATGACCATACCGAGTTCGGACTCGCCGTGCACCTCGATCGGGCCGCGGTAGAGCAGTGCCGTATCGGGCGATGGGGTCGCACCGTCGAGCGTGTAATAGATCGACGCGCCCGGCGTTCGCGCCCAGAGCTCTAGGAGAAACGGCTGCTCGTAGTAACCGCGCCGGGCACTAAAACTTGGTGGGGTGGCGAAGTTTGAGTAGCGCCGCGCGGCATCGTTCGTCTCGCCGGGCGTTAGCGCATCGAGGTAGCCGATCTCGCCATCTTGTCTGCCGTAGGCAACACCGCTCCGCTGGTGCGGGTACTTCGGAGTGAACTCTTCGATCGCGACGCGCGGGATTTCCGCGGGATAGATGCCCAGGTACTCGCCTTCGGCGTCGAGCTTGAAGTTCGTGTGGAGCTCCGCCTCGGGGTCGCGCCGATCTTTCCCCGAAGCGAAGACGATGAGGCGCTCCTGCGGCGCGAGAACGACGTCGGGGAAGAGCCATTTGTCCGGTTCAGTGGCGTCGTCGGTCAGAGTCCAGCCGCCGAGAGCGACCGCCTCGCTGCCGTCGTTCGAGATTTCGATCCAGTCTTCCTCGCTCTCCTCTTCGTCGACCAGCGAGCCATCGCTTGCGGCGACGAATTCGCTGATCGAGATCGACGGGACGGGAGCGCTGGGATCGAAGTCGTAGGACCAGTTTCCGCCGCCGAACGGATTTCGATCCACCGCGCGATCGGTGATGGAGTGGTTTGAGATCCACTCGAAGCGGACAGTGCCGACCGGCGGTTCGGTAAAGGTAAACTGGTAGCGGCTGGCGTCGACCTCCGTCAGTTCGCGGGCCGCTCTGCCGTTGATATCGAGATCGCTCGCGTCGACTCCCTCGACCGGCTCGTCGAAGGAGACTTCGACCTGCGAGAGCCTCCGCACCGTCGTCCCGGGTAGTGGGATGACGTGCGCGATCGCCGGAGGCTCGAGGTCCGGGTGGAGGGGATCGAAGACGCGCGCATCCAGTTTGAGATCGTTGTTCCTGAGGCCGCGGTTGAACACCTGAATGCACATGACGTTCCCTTCGGCCGCGATCGGGACGTCGGGGGACGTCAGGTGGACGTCGACGGTCCCAGGAGTTCCGGATGCAGCGATGGCGTCGTACGGGACGAAGACCCCGGGCTTCTCGAGGATGCGCGCCCGCGCCACCTCGACCCCGTTGACCCAAAGGATGAAGCCGTCGTCATAGGTGACTTCGAAGTGAAGCTCGATGAGCCGCTCGAGATTCGCGAGATCGAATCGGCTGCGAAGAAAGAGCGAGGAATAGTTCCCGGACATCGGCGGGTCGAGCTCGGAGAGATCGGTACCCCACGGTCCCCCGCGGCCGTAGCCGAACGGAGCGCGGCCGCTCGCCCAGGCGGAGTCGTCAAAGTCCGGCTCGCGCCATGCGGTGGGGTCGGGCTCCGACGCCTCAGTGAGGCCGGGGAGGTACTTCCACTCACTGCCGAAGTCGAAGAACGTGACCTCGTCTCCCACCACCGGTCGGCCGACGAGACCGCCGAGCAGAATCCCAACAACCAAGCCCCAGCGCCGGAGAATGCCGCATCGCAACATGAGTCAACCCTGCGTCGCCTTCCCGGCCTACACCGCCGAAGTCGTTGCTGAAGAGAGGACGCAGTGGAAGGCGGAAGTTTCATTTTACGGCGGAACCCGATGCGATCCAGTGCGAAACGGGGCGATCTGCTACGACCATCCTAACCCGCATTTTTCGCAAAATTCATCGCGAGATGCCTTAAGTCGTGGCGCGGCACGGAAGGCTTTGCGACGCGACACCAACGGGGCAGTCAACGCTCCCGAGTGTTACGATGAGCGCCAGTGATACGTCGCCACTGCGACTGAAGAGGTATCCCGGCATGGCAGAGAGCATTTCACCAGAGCTCGAGGAGTTCGTTCAGAGAGAGATCGAGAGCGGTCGATTTGCGAATCGTGAGGCTGTGCTCGAACACCCTTTGCGCCTCTTCCAGCGAGATCAGGATGAGGCTGTAGCCGGGATCAAGGCTGGCCTAGCAGCCCGTTGAAAACGTCATTCGGCCGAGCGCGTCGTCGTTACGGCGAACGTGAGAACGAATCTGCGTAGCGATTACCTTCGTGCTGCCGCGACTGCGCCGATGACGGCATCGCACTGGCTCGATCGTTTTGAAGAAGCTCTTCGAACGCTCTCCGACAACCTGCGCCGATGTCCCCTTGCGGCCGAGAACGATCTGATCGCCGTGGAGGTGGGTCGGCGGCATGAGTTTGCGCCAACTAGTCATTCAGTCTCATGCGCCGCAATAAGTCTTGATACCGAGGGTCACCACGAAAGGGGTCGAACTCGTGGCCGACTCTGAGCCAGACCATCGACCTGGAGCGAATCCTGTAAGCCTTCTCGAGCCATTGGAACGCCTCATCGATATCGCCGAGAGCGCCATAGATCGCAGCAACGCTCGTCGGTGGAACATGCGTGTTCTGCGACAGTTCTGTCAGCGACTCGACAACTCTTTCAGCCTCTTCTCGCTCTCCGAATTTAGCGAAAACCAAGCCCAACCCGCCGAGAGCTGATTGGTCGTTTCGGGATCGCTCAACCGCACCCTTGAGGTCGGCAACAGCCTCCTTGCTGAGACCGCGTTGGGCATATACGAGGCCACGCCCCCAGAGGGCGACCCAGAACTCCGGAAACAGCTCCAGGCTATGATTGAACTCTTCGAGCGCTTTCTCGTACCGCCGTGCCATGTAGTACTGCCAGGCGAGGTTGACGTTGGAGACCTTTGAAAACGGATCAAGCTCTCTGGCCGTTTCGACTTGGGCGATGGCTTCGTCATGCCGCCCGTGGGAGGACAGGTAGAAGGAATACCAGATGCGAGACAAGGGGTTGTTCGGATCCAACTCGATTGCCCTTTGGAACCGCGTTCGCGCCCCTTCCCAGTCCCATTCGTACTTTAGCTTGGACATGCCAAGCGCTCCATGCGCCTCCGAAAGTTCATCGTCCAAGGCAAGAGCAGCTTCTGCCATGTCTTTCACCTTCGGCATTAAGGCGCTTGGCTGATCGACCTCGAGGCCGTGACCCGAAAGCAGGCAGTAGCAGGCAGCCATTCCGGCGTATGCGTCTGCGAAACTCGAATCATGATCGAGTGCGATCTGAAAGTGTTCGATGGCCTTCCGAAGCCCGTTCTCGGAGACCATGGATCGAAAGTGGCGCGCATTGAGATGCGCCTTGTATGCCAGTGGATCGACGACGGCAGACTTATCAATCCGACTTCGTTTCGGTAGCACCTCGACAGCGAGGTTCCGTGCGACATTGAGGGCAAGCTTGAGCTGCGTCGTAATGACATCAGCGGTCGTTGTCTCGAAACTCTCGGCCCACAAGTGAGTCTGATCGCTTGTTCGGATGAGTTGAGCATTGATCCAGAGACGGTCACCTTCATATTTCACGCTACCTTCAAGTAGATAGTCGACTTTCAACTCCTTGCTTATTTCGTCGGTCGATTTCTCGCTGTTTTTGTACCGCAGCATCGTTGTATGACCGATGACCACAAGATCTTCGGGGGCGACTCTCCCCAGGCGATAGATGATCTCTGTGGTGAGTCCGTCACTGAAGTAATCTTGCCGTGAATCTCCTCCGACGGTGGCGAAGGGAAGTACCGCCAGAGCAACTCTTTCGCTCGACCACGACTTGAAGATGGCAACAGCAACTCCACCAACGAGGACGGCAAGTACAGCGACAGCCACGATGACCGCCAGCCTCGCCGGTCGTTTTTCTCTGCGGACCGCGAGAACTGGTTCTGAGTTCGCGTACCGTTTCAGGTCCGCTGCGAATTCCGATGCCGATCCGTACCGATGGTTCCTTTCCTTGGCCGTCGCCTTCATGACGATGTTATCAAGGTCACCACGGATCTGCTGGTCGAGCGACTGAACGTTCGTCGCTCGACGTTCAGCAATTCCGATACTGTCCTCACAAAGTTGCTTGAGGTGAGCACTCGGCCGTGGAGTGTCGAAATCCCGAATCTTGCGACGCAGATCCTCCGGGAACTCCTTCTGCAGCTCTTTGACAAGGGGGTGGCTACCAACGAGTAGCACGTAGAGAAGCATGCCGAGAGAGTAGACGTCAGTCCTTCCGTCTATGTTGGAGACCCCCAATGCCTGTTCCGGACTCATGAACTCAGGCGTTCCGATCATCCTCCCGTAGCCGGTATCAGGAGCTGCAACGCGCGTCCGACCGTCGACGACTTTCGCGAGGCCAAAATCAATTACTTTCGGGACCGCTCGAGTATCGACGACCTCAACAAGAACGTTCGACGGCTTGATGTCACGATGAAGAGTCCCCCGTCGGTGTGCGTGCTCAAGGGCCTCGCAGACGGGGAGGAAGAGCTCTATCCTATCGCCGATCCCCAAGCTGTTCGCGTCGCAATAATCCGTGATTGGAATCCCCGGAATGTACTCCATCACAAAGTACGGTCGACCGTTCTCTGTTGCACCAGCGTCGAACACTAGAGCGACGTTAGGATGGTTAAGCTCTGCCAGCTTCTGACGCTCCAATTCGAATCGCGCGACGACCTCCGCTGTATCCATTCCGAGCTTTACGACCTTTAATGCTACGGCGCGTTTGATCGGCTCCTCCTGATCGGCGAGGAAGACTGTGCCCATCCCCCCGGAACCGATCACCGAGCGTAGTCGGTACCGATCAACGAGCTGACCAATCATCGCCTGCGGTGAAGCCGGGCGTGGATTCAGTGGGTCTTCGAGGAACGTTTTTGCGCTCTCATGCGAGCGTAGCAGCGCGAAAACTTCGATGCGCAGACTCTTGTCAGTGCCGCACTCTTCTTCGACGAATCCGGCTCGATCCCGCTCGACTCGTTCCAGTGCAGCGTGGAAGACGGACCAGACACGTTCCCAGCGATCAGCGTCCACTAGTCGGGGACCCTTTGTGTGCCTGCTCGTGATCTCCTGTGATATCACGAAATAGCCATGCTTTGGCCGCGGTCCAATCACGGGTGACGGTCCGGGGAGTCACGCCCAGGGCTGCCCCCGTGTCTTCTATGGACAGCCCTGCAAAGTAGCGCAGCTTCACAACATCCGCCTTCCTCGGGTCTCGCTGTTCCAGTCGGTCGAGGGACTCGTCGAGTGCTAGCAGCTCGGCTGGGCGCGGTTCATCGGCAACGGCACTGGCTTCCGACAGCGGTACCCGGGCCGCGCCCCCGTGTTTCAGGGTCGCCCGTCGGCGAGCAGAATCGACCAGAATCCGTCGCATCGCTTGAGCCGCAGCACGAAAAAAGTGCACGCGTCCCTCCCAGCGCACTTCCGCGCCGCCTACGAGGCGCAAATAGGCCTCATGGACGAGAGCCGTCGGCTGAAGCGTGTGCCCTCGGCGCTCCTTCGCCATTTCACGCTCTGCAAGTCTACGCAACTCGTCGTAGACGAGTGGCAGGAGTTCAGCTGCTGCCGGCGACTCGCCACGGCGAATCGCTTCCAAAAGAACTGTCACCTGGTTCGATTGACGATCCCGCATAGAAATCCGCAAGAAACCCTGCAAGTGGTTGTCCAAATCCGACCACCATTCTCGCAGCTATAGGTAGTGAAGGCAATCCGCTCGGCATCTGGATCAACCCCAGCTCGCGACGTCAAACCTCAGAAAGGAAACCAATTCCATGTCCCGGATCACTCGTTCTCGCTGCCTCGTGCTGCCCCTCGGAGCCATAGCCGTCGTTCTGGCGGCGCTAGGCTGCTCGAGCCACTCGCGCCTCGCCAAATCCGCGGTCCAGGATGTACCACCTGCGGCCAAGCCAAGCGCGTCCGCGACCGGCCGCACGCTCTATGAGCGACTCGGCGGCTACGACGCCGTCTCGGCGGTTGTGAACGACTTCGCCGCGAAGCTCTTCATCGATCCCCAGGTCGGACCCTTCTTCAAGGGGATGGGTACGGACACCCGTCAGTCGTTCATCCAGAAAAACATCAATCTGGTCTGCAACGTCACGGGCGGGCCGTGCAAGATCCTCAGCAGACCTGCCAAAACCGTTCACGGAGGGCTGGGAATCACGGAAGCAGACTTCAACGTCGTTGTGAACCACCTGGTGGATACTCTGGACAGGTTCGAAGTGCCCGCCAAAGAAAAGCGAGAACTGCTCTCGATCATCGGCACGCTCAAGCCAGACATAGTTGAGCGTACGTAGCTCGCGCGGCAGTTTTTGCACGTATCTCGGCTGAATCCGCAGTTGGCAGGTGCTGAGCGCTTCGTCAGTTCTGGGCCCAAGAAGAGCAGCGCAACTACCGACTCCCGGGACAACAGTCGGGACAAGGAACCGCTTCCAGGAGAACGTCGCGATGTTCCATCGAAGAACAATTCGTCTATCGCTGTGGGTGCTGTCGACCTGTGCCGCCGTGGCCCTGGTCGTCGCCGCTCTGACCGTCGATCACAGACAAAACACGGCGGCTCTCGCCCAGGGTGTAGGTTTCCCGGGAAAGTTTACCACGGCAGGGGAACTCTTCCGTCCGAGGGACTATCGTTCCTGGGTGTACGTGGGCACGCCGCACACTCCCAACGATATGAACGACGGTAACGCTCCGTTCCCGGAGTTCCACAGCGTCTACATCGACCCGGGGTCCTGGGAGCACTACAAGAACACGGGTGAGTTTCGCGAGGGTACAGTCCTCGTGAAGGAGCTGACCAGCGTCGGCAGTAAGGCGGCCACTAGCGGAGCAGGTTACTTCATGGGCGATTTCATCGGGCTCGAGGCTGCCGTCAAGAGCAAGGAGCGCTTCCCCGACGAGCCCGGCAATTGGGCCTACTTCAGCTTCGGCCATGAGTATCCGCTGGCCGACACGGCCAAGCGATTCCCGTCGCAAGCATGCAACGCGTGCCATGCGGGCTCGGCGTCTGACGACTTCGTATTCACACAGTACTACCCCGTTCTACGAGCCGCAAAGGGCTCGAAGGCGGCCTCTACCGAATGGAAAGGGCCGAAGTTCGACGGGAACAAGCAGCTTGTTCGCCCTGAGGGCTATCGCGAATGGGTCTACGTCGGGACGCCCCTCACCCCACACGATATGAACGCCGGGGCAGCACCGTTCCCGGAGTTTCACGCTGTCTATATAGACCGTGGTTCGTGGGCACACTATACGAAGACAGGTGAGTTTCGCGAAGGGACGACTCTGATCAAAGAACTGATCAGCGTCGGCAGCAAGCAGGCCGTTAGCGGCGCGGGCTACTTCATGGGGGACTTCATCGGCCTGGAGGTCACCATCAAGAGCAAGGAGCACTTCCCCGACCAGCCCGGCAATTGGGCCTACTTTAGTTTCGGCCATGAGTATCCCCTGGCGAATACAACGAAAGTGCAGTCGCGCCTCGCCTGCAACCAGTGTCACGAGAAGGCTGCGGCGGAGGACTTTGTATTCACTCAGTACTACCCTGTCCTGAGAGCAGCCAAACCAGGAGCTAAGTCGCACGACAGGAATACATGCAAGGAGTGTAAAGAAGCCATGCGCCGGCTCAGGATGGCTGGCGAGATGGCGAGACAACCCAGTTCAGAAACGCCGGTTGGCTCAGTCGGAGGCGTTCCGACCGGGAAAGAGCCGCTGTTCCAATTCCTTGTCGATGGGAAGTACAAGAACTTCCCGGCCAGTGAATCGAAAATGCACCCTTCGAGCGGTCCGCACTCCAAGTTCGGGCGCCCGGTGAAGGTTTTCATGAACGCAAGGATGAACGACGCGCTCAAGGCTGGCAGGAAAGCGCTCCCCAAGGGTGCAGGAGCTGTGAAGGAGATGTTCGATGCTAGCGGCAAGCTCGAAGGCTGGGCCGTCATGCTGAAGACGCAGGACGAAAGCGACGGTGGCAAGGGCTGGTTTTGGTACGAAGTGACTAGCACCACTGATTCCAGCGCACCACGTGCTAGCAGTAACGGCGTGGCGCGCTGCTTTGGATGCCATTCCGTCGGCCACGACTACGTGTTGACCGATTACCCACTCAAGTGATTCGGGATGAGCCATGGTGCGATCATCTCGATCTGGCCGGACCAGCCGTCTTAGGGAGGATACCAGCATGTCGAACACGTCTCTTTACGAACGCCTGGGCGGGTATGACGCCATTGCTGCCGTCACAGACGCGTTGATGGTGCGGATCAAAGATGACGACAAACTGCGCCGTTCCTACGATCACCGGGGCGCGGACGGGATCGCGCGCGAGCAGCAATTGTTGGTCGACTTTCTGTGCGCATCGTCGGGCGGACCGATGGTTTACACGGGCCGTGACATGAAGACCGCGCATATTGGGATGCGCATCGCCGAAGAAGACTGGAGGCGCGCGGTCGACCACCTAACCGCAGCTCTGGAGACCTTCGAAGTCCCAGAACGGGAGAAAGGCGAGGTGCTGCGCTTTACCGAGAGCCTAAAGCCAGAGATCGTAGAAGTCCCTTGAGCGAGAATTGCGCTCGCGATCCCCGGCTCCGTCAATCCGGAACGAAGCAGCGGATGTTTTAGTAACACCCAACCTATACGAGAGGAACCCCACATGAGTGATCTCGAGCAAAGAGTTGTTGCGTTGGATGAGTTGACTGCCAAAGGCGAAAACCTTGCGGCCCTCGAGAAATTTTATGCAGATCAGTGTGTGTTCGAGGAACCCGATGGCTCTCGTCGCGAGAGTCGGCAGGCTCAGCACAATCACCTCAGTGGCTTCTTCGCGTCTCTCAAGAGTTTCAACGGCGCCACGCTCCACGGCAACAGCGTGGGTGATGACCTCACAATGAGCGAGTTCACCTTCGACATGACCGGCGCAGGCGGCGAGCCAATTGTCTGGAAAGAGGTCCTCGTTCGACGCTGGAATGACGGGCGGGTAGTTTCCGAAAAGTTCTACCAGGCGTAGTCCGTCGCGGACGCTAGCCACGGGACGCGTCGCAAGTGAAACACAGCAAGCCATCACGAGCTGCGAACCAGCGCCTGACGCAACTTCTGCGCGACATTCGTGCATGCCGCCTCTGCGAAGAGCACCTGGAGGATGGAGTACGCCCCATCTTCCAGGTGCATTCCGAAGCTCCGGTACTGATTGCCGGTCAAGCCCCAGGTCGCCGGGTGCATGAATCCGGGGTGCCCTTCGCTGATCCGAGCGGCGATCGCTTGCGTGAGTGGATGGGGGTATCGAAGGCCACGTTCTATGACGCCAGGAAAATCGCGATCCTGCCGATGGGGTTCTGCTACCCCGGCACTGGGAAATCCGGAGACCTGGCCCCACGGCCGGAGTGCGCTGAGGCATGGAGAGAGTCTGTACTCGAGCGCTTGCCCTCAGTGAAGGTAACGCTCGTTATTGGGCAGTACGCCACTGATTGGCATCTCGGGCGACGAGAACAGACGCTTACGGAAACGGTGCGTTCGTGGAAGGAGTACAGACCCGCCCGCATCCCACTGCCTCACCCTAGCCCTCGGAACAACATTTGGCTCAAGAACAACCCTTGGTTTGAAAGCGAGGTTCTGCCTTACCTAAGGCGGCGGATCCGGCGGCTCCTGACATAGGGCGCGCTCCTGGATCCGAACTGCCTCCGTGAAACATGGGTTTCAGATGGAGCGCCGCCGGGGATTACCAAAGACGTCGTTTATACCGAAAGTGGACGACGTCTCCAGTCCGGCGAGATTCACCTGGCCCCGATCGACCTTCCCTCCCAACCTGTCAGGACGAGATTGCAAATCAGAATCTCCAAGCTCGTTGATCTGAAAAACTTGTCTCCCTCGAAGTGATCCATCCTCACCTAGTGAGGAATGTCACCTGGATTTCTTCGATTATCTCGAGGTCGTTCGTGGGGATAGACGAGCGAAGTGATCGAGAGAGCGGAGAGAGAATATCCGAATCTCTAACGCTGTGGGAGAGATAGGAATAGAGCGGCAGCGTCTTCTCGAAGAACGGACGTCAGACCTGTCCCGAACTTGTAACCGCGCAATCTTCGCGGGGTAAGACAACTGTTGTGTTTTCGGGAGAGCGGAAAAACTCCGGGCTTCTCTGCTGGCTTAAGCCAGTGTCCGTCTTGTCTCTCGTCCCTGCGGGAACAGACCCTTCCATCCAGACTGAATACCCTGCGACGGCGCACTGGAGCGAGGGCTTCTCCAGAGCGCGGCGGCATCAACCAAGCGCTCCGGCTTCGCCCGCGCGCTCCCAGCGCGTATGCGTACACCGAGCCCTCAAGGTCACCCGCACCATCGCCGACCTGGCGGGCGAGGAACACGTCTCTGCCATCCTCGTTGCGGAGGCGATTCAGTATCGGTGCCGCGATCGGCGGAACGCTGCGGGTCGCTGATAGAGACTGTCGAACCGGACGCTTCCGCTTCAAGGCCACGATGCACGCGCTAGTGTGGCAGTGGACTCGCGTGCGTCGTCATCCGTAACTCGTCCCTTGTCCCATGGGGGGCTTTGTGTTCCCCGCTGCCATGCGTTGCATGATCTCATCGAGGGAGCTCAGCATGAGACGCAACCACGACTTACCCTCCGAACGACAGAATAGCGTCGCGACGGCACAGACAACAGGCGACTCCAGGTGGGCGACCAACTGCCCACAGAGGAGGACCTCCAGAAACAGCACTCGGCTTCGCGCGGCACCGTCCGGAGGGCATTGGACGACTTGGAGGCGGACCGATTGATCGAACGAATTCCTGCGAAGGGGACGTTCGTCCGGCGCGGCGCGCCCCTGTTCAGGAAGAACGCGGGTGAGATCCTGTCATTTCAGGAGCAGCTGTCGTCGCAGGGGATACGACCGGAGAACGAGGTGCTGCGTTGCGAGTTGGCTTCCGCCGGGGAAGTTCCCCCTTCGGTAGGAGAGACGTTTGGGATTCCGCGGAGATCAAAGGTGATCAGCATTCGACGCCTTCGTCGAGGCAACGGAGTGCCATTCGCGATTCAGCAGGTTTATCTGCTTCCGCGTCGGTGCCCGGGGATTCTGGAGAAGGACATCTCGGGATTGATGCGACTGTATGAAAGGGAGTACGGAGTAGTATTGGTGCGCGCCGAGGAGTCTCTGAAGATCGATCGGCCCAGTAGCGAGGACGCGAAGCTGCTCGGCGTTTCGACCAAAGACGCCGTTCTGATCAGAGATCGCGTGTCCTTCGACCAACAACTGGATGAGCCGTTCGAAATCTTGCGGTCGATCGACAAGGCCGGTATCGAGTACCACTACTCCCTGAGCGGGTCGCAGATGTCGGCAATGCGGCTCCGCGAGAAATAGCCGACCCAGAACGCAGTAGTGTCGATTCTCGGCCTCGACCCGCAGAGTGAGTCGGATCCGCTGCCGAGACCCGAGCTCCGAATCCTCAATCTCCCCCGTTGATCTCTCCACCGAATCTGAAGATCGTGCATTCGTCGATCAAAGCCGCCACGAACGAAAAAGGTATCGACTTCTCCGAGAAGCTGATCCCTCTTTTGCTAACTCCGCGTCTCCCGCGAAGAAAGGATCCGTCAGAACGGTATCGACTTCTCGAAGAAGTCGATACGGTTCTGAATATTCGGAGTCGGCGGGATACCGGGAGTTACAGGTGAAGCGATTGATTTCTGGGGGAAGTCGATCCGTTCCTGGCCTGTAGTTGCCGGCTGGGCGAGCAGGCAGACAACGGTAACTAGCGGTAACACCCTGACTCTCTCCTTCATGCCGTCATTATCTTCGAGACAAGGAGGGAGATCCACGGGGTCGTTGGAGATCAGGATTCGATCTTGGGATCTCGGAGCTGGAGGATCTGCTTCAAAGAAGAGCGGTTTTTGAGGGTTTCTCAGTCTCTGAGGCGTTCCAAGAGGGAAGTCAGTGGGATTGGTCGGAGGAGAGGCTGACTCCGCGAACCGGAAGAGAAAACAGGTGATTCTCTATTCTGCAGGGAGGCCGGACTTTCGAGCGGTGCACGTTGTGGTGGTAGGACAATATCAAGCTCCGAGTACGCCAGCCTCGAGACCGATGTCTCGAGGAGCGCTACAGTTCCTTGATGACGGTCGTCACCAGAGGCGCAATGGCGGCATGAGCGTTTCGCACTGATTCCGTATGGCGTTCGTCGCGAAATTCTTGGTACTGGATGGCTACGACATGGTGTTTCGCGACGCCCAAAAGCTTACAGCACTCCACAATGTGCGGATGCAGGTGGTTCCTACCGGCATTGCGACCGCGGTGCAAAAACTCACCTTCGCCATGCGCACTGAGAATAACCAGGATCTTTCCGCTCTGAATCGGCTCAATCGGTTCATCGCCACGCGCGAGATCAAAGCTGAACGTCTTGTTGATTCGAATCACCTGATCGAACCACGCTTTCAGTGATGACGGCATCCCGTAATTGTACATGGGCGTTGCAATCACGATGATGTCGGACTGAAGTAGTTCGTCGATCAACACATCGGATGACGCAAGGGCCTGCCGTTGAACATCGGTCAACGTGGCTTCGTCAGCAAAGACTCCGGCGATCCAATCCTCAGAAACAGCAGGGGGTGGATTGAGGCCTACATCACGGAGGATGATTTGATCATCCGGGCGTTCCGCCTGCCACGTCTCGAAGAAAGTTTTTGACAGAGCACGGCTCAACGAGCGCGTGACTCGAGCACTGACTTCAATGCGCAACAAGGTCGCCATGCAAAGCACTCCATTTCATGCCGTAGAAAAACAATGCAGCGAGAGGACGACGGCACATTCTCGCGGCATTGTAACTCAGCGCACGAGCCGATCAACTGACGCGATTCGTGGAATCAGATGACTTCTGATCCTGTCGGGCAATTCAAGCTCTCAGAAGTCGAGAGACCACCAGTTCTTTGCGGTCGTACTTGCGCGGAGGGGCGTCTACAAACAACCCTACGCCAAGAACTCCAGCAGCGCAGCCGAGAACTCATCGGGCGCATCTTGCTGCACCCAGTGAGACGCGCCATCGATCGGTCGGAATACCGCCCCCGGGATCTCTCCGGCGAGTTGTTTCCCGTCTTCCGACTTCTGCCAGGGATCCTCCATTCCCCACAAGACCATCGTTGGTGCAGAGATTTCCCCATGCCGGTCCATCAGCGCCATGGTCTGGTTCGCATTGAGCGCAGACGCGTTGCGGAGCAAGCTGAGTTTGCCCTCTTCGCTGGCCCAAGGGGCAATGATCCCTTGCCGAAACTCGGATGTGAGCCGCTCGCGTCGTGAGATCCCTGCCGTCAAACTCTCCTCCAGAGCGTCAACCAAGTCCATGATCGGACGGGGTTTCCACCTCAGAGGGTGACCAAAGTCGAGCATGTCGTCGTCAAACCGGTCATAGCAGACCGAGTTGGAGATGACCAAACGCCTGACGGCCTGGGCGTGCTCAATCGCGAGTATGAGTGCAACCGCGCCTCCCGTGTCATGCCCAACCACGTCGACCCGATCGAGCTCAAGCACCTTGAGCAGTGCACAGATCATCCGGGCCTGGTCCTGGAAGGACCGATCGAAACGATCCCGGCGATCCGACCAGCCGTGACCGAGAAGATCAGGGGCGAGGACTCGATACCCAGATTGCACCAGCTGCGGGATGATTGCGTGATAGAGGTACCCCCACGTCGGAATCCCGTGCATGAGCAGGACCGTGCCCTGCTGCGCTTGGCCGACATCGATGAAACGGATCGTGACCGGTATGTGAGCTGCAGTGTTTGCGGCCAGGACGGTCTCTTTCTGCGCCGCCGTGAACTCCTGCCATGTAGTCCAACGGATCACTTTAACCTCGTCCAGTTTTCGGCGACCGTTTTTGCTTGTCTAGCTCTGACAGGGCTCCGTGACTATACCTTCTATGACGGTATTGTCTTCGATCGGAGAGGTTGGATCAACGGATTGGGGAATCGGCGGTTTCTCGATCGCGCTAGAACCCGCTTGAGAACGAATCTGGGACGAGTTCTCATGGGCCGTCTGACCGCAGTCTGTATACACCAATACAGCTACAAGGAGATGTCTTCCGTACAGGTAGCTCTTGCTTGAAGGCGAAGCGAACTTCCGGGACAATGTGAAGAGCCCCGTGACGGTGGCTTCAACCTGAGGGAGGGCGGCGACATGGGATTTCAATTCGCAAGCAAAAGCATACAGCCAGCTCTGCACAAGAGCTCTCCGCGCCCGAGGAAGACAGTAGGATTGCTTGCACTGCCACATGCGGTGCTGCAGCCCCAGCGAACGATCGGCAACCAGGGCGTCTTGCGTCTGCTGGAGTCTCAGACGATCCAACGGAAATGTGCCTGCGATGGCACCTGTCCCCGCTGTCAGGTGAGGTCAATGAAAACACAGCGGGGCGAGATGCGCCAGATCCTCCACGGGTCAGGATCGCAGTCCAAGCTCTCCATCGGTGAACCGGGCGACAAATACGAGCAGGAAGCGGATCGTGTTGCCGATCAGGTGATGGCCATGCCTGGTCCTCCCTTTGCCGCAGCTCCTGATCGGCGGACCTCAACTGTACAGCGGCAAGCAGAAAAAGAAGAGGAGCCGCTGCAGGCCAAACTGGCACCGGGACAACGTCCGCTGACAACAGGGGAGATAACCGCTCCTATAGAGGCTTTGAGAGGTGGGGGGAAGCCTTTGCCAGCATCGGCCCGGGCTTTCTTCGAGCCGCGGTTTGGCTACGACTTGAGTAAGGTACGTATCTATACCGACAGCCACGCACAGAAGACGGCACAAAGGACTCAGGCCCGTGCCTTCACGGTGGGGCAGAACGTTGTGTTTAACGCGGGGCAGTACGCGCCGGGCACGAGGGAGGGACGACGGTTACTGGCGCATGAGCTAGCACATGTGATACAGCAGAAGGGCGTCAAAAGTCAGGGTGACCCAAATCGGGCTCCTGGTGGTCCTGCTTCCTTGCCAATCCCTGTTACGCGCCACGTGGGCAGGATCCGGATCCAGCGGCAACCAGTCGTTACTGCCCATCCAGCCAGTTCGTCAGTGAGCGATATAGACCACTCCGAGAGCTCACGTCAAATAGGTGCTAGATCCGGAGGAGGCGTAGCCTATGGATTGACGCATCACCGCATTCGGATGACGACAATTCCAGATACGAGGCCAAGACGGAGTGGTAGAAGTTGGAGGGTTGCTCTATGGAGCGCAGAGGTTTTCCCCAACGTGGACAACACCATTTACATCGCGAGCGATTTTCCTGCGAATAGCTGTCCTTTCACGTGGACTCTGGATCATGAAGCAGGACACGTGCTCGATGCCTATGCCATCATGGTGCGACACCGCAGGCTGTTGATTGACGATCTGAGGTCAGTAAGACCAGAGCCGAACAGTCCCATTGTGGCCGGTCGTGTTGCAGCCGAACGTGCGAGGCAGCAGATCGTTGCCAGGGTCAGGACGCTGGTGGACTGTGCGATGAGCCAGGCCTGCTACGACATGTACCGCAATGACTATGCAAGGGATGTTCACGAGTATCCCAGGGCTTTTACGGGCTGCCCGGCACCCCGCCCGCCAGTGCCCGGAGTACCCCCTCGTGGCCGGGTGGCGGTACTCTGCCGTCCACCTCCACAAGGCTGCCCACGTCCCATAAGACTGTTTCCCTAATGCTCGACCATCTCTTCCACGGCGCGTCGGAGCTTCCATGTACGACGGCGGCTGCGAACGATCTTCTCCTCGACACCAACGGCGACATGGTGGTCGGTCTCGCTGACGTTATGTACACCCTCCTGCACCTCTTCGCGTCTGGACCGGAGCCTGTGCTTGGAAGCGGCTGTGCGTCGATTGCGGGTTGTCCGAGCGCATGTGAATGACGTATCAGAGCTGCCGTGAAGAGCGCAATCGATGTTGGCGGTCCGGTGGATCGACCAGTGTGATAGGAGGCTCACCGTGAAAGTGGTGGCGATGATCCCGGCTCGTTACGCTTCGTCTCGCATGCCCGGTAAGCCGCTGGCTCCGATCCTGGGGAAATCAATGATCCAGCGTGTCTTCGAGCAGACATCGCGCGCCCGTTCAGTCGACGAGGTCTGGGTGGCAACGGATGACGAGCGGATCCGAGGCGCCGTCGAGGCGTTCGGTGGCAAGGCGGTCATGACCTCTCCGGACTGCGCCAGCGGCACAGACCGTCTCGCTCAGGCGGCAGAGACCACCGGCGGCCACAGCAGTGATATCATCGTCAACGTTCAAGGCGATCAGCCGTTCATCGATCCGGTCATGATCGACGAGTCGGTGCAGCCGCTACTCGATGATCCCGACTTACCCATGGCGACGTTGATCCATCCGATTCATCGAGCGGAAGATCTTGCCGATCCGGGCGTCGTCAAGACGGTTGTCGATGTGCAAGGAAACGGTATGTATTTCTCGAGGTCGCTCATACCGGCGCCGCACAACGACGTCGCCCATCAGGTGTACGAGCACGTGGGACTGTACGTCTATCGCCGTGACTTTCTTGCAACGCTCGCCGGACTGCCGCAGACCTTGCTTGAGCGTGTTGAAGGCTTGGAGCAACTGCGGGTGATCGAGCACGGCTACAAATTGCGTTGTGTTGTCACGGCTTCGAAGGATAGCGAGCTCAGCGGTTTCAGCATCGATACGCCAGATGACATCAAGCGAGGAGAAGCCATGTTGAAAGAGCGTGGACTGGAGTAAGTGATGCCAGAGTTTTTCAACCGTATAGACCGCGCCGCGATTGCCGAGCTCAAGGGCGCGCTGTCCCCAGACGCGAGAGACCATCTGCAGGCGGCGATCGATCGCATCGTTGACGCTAAAGAATCCGGCGGCAAGGTGACCGTAGTCACCGGAAGTGGGCCGAATCTGCACGAAGGGGTGACGACCCTGATCGCGGAACTGATCCGCGTTGGCATCGTCGACGGAGTGACTACCAGTTCTGCCGTCGTCGCGCACGAGATGGCCGGGACGCTCGACCGTGTCAAGCGAGTCGACGGCGCGCGCTGTGGATTGCCGCCTGAGAAGCTGCCTCTGGGCGGTCATTTCGAGTTGTCGCTACTCGAAGGCGATCAGCTGCGGACGATTCAGCAGGAGCTCCCACTGGATGGCGAGCTCATCGATGTTCTCCGAGCCGCAGAGGGCGACGAAATCATCAAGGCTGCGGGCAACATGGCCTATCCTCTGGGGTATCGCACTGAGCGAATCTCTGCCGAGGTGCTGCAGCGAGCCAAAATGGAAGGTCGACCCTTCGAGGAGATCGCCGGTCGCGGCGCGGACCCGAGAACGATGGTCGGCGCCGGCTACCGCGCGGGCGTCCCGGTGCTCGTTTCGATCCCACAACTGGTCGGTGGCGGCGGTGTCGGGCTAGCGATCGGCGACAGCATCTCGATCACCGAGCGCGCCGCACGCGTCGCGAAGACTCTCTCTGAATCCGAGGTCATCATCGAGTCGGCCGTGGCCCTCACCCAGGAGATCCACGACGGTCCCTTTGAAACGTTCACCGGTCACGGCATTTGGGCCGATTGGGATGGGCACCCTACCTACTCACTGGAGGGCAAAACGCTCGTGCGTTTCGACCTTGACGCCAATTTGCAGACGGTGTGCGAGATAGAGCGTGGTTCGGCGACAGTGCAGGAAGCGATCAACCAAGGATTGCCGAAGACCAAATTGCTCAACATCCCGTTTCGTATGGAGATGTCTGGTTTCGCTCGGCTGCCGGGTAGTATCCCGGTCATCGGCGACATCGGTGTCCTTTGGCCGATCCTCGCCCTTGAAGTCTCGAGTCGGCTCAAGCTTGACCTGGAGTTTCTTTCCTATCCGCAGCAAAGCCCTCTTGGCCAAGCGATGCGCGAGGCGATCGTCCACAGCGTGGAATTTCTGGCGCGCCCGAGAATGCTTGCTGCTGCCGCGACGCCCAACTCTAGACTACGAGGTCATGCCTGATGGGGAGACTTGCACAAGCCAGCACGCTGATGGCGCTGGTCCTTCTAACGGCCTCGTGCGAACTGTCCGAGAGTGCGCCAACCGCAGACGCTCCCCAAGCGGCCGTTGCGGCGAACTCCTATGACGTTGTTGTCTATGGTGGCACCTCCGCCGGCGTCGTGGCTGCGGTTCAGAGCGCGCGTCTGGGGAAGACTGTAGTCATCGTTCACCCTGGAAAACACCTTGGCGGCTTGACCGCCAGCGGTCTGGGCGCAACGGACATCGGCAACAAAAAGGCGATCGGCGGGATTTCCCGCGAGTTCTATCAACGCCTTGGAAAGCACTACGGTCAAAGCGAATCCTGGACCTTTGAACCTCACGTCGCCGAAGACACTTACAACGAAATGGTGAGAGAAGAAGGGATCTCGGTCGTCCTCGAGGAGCGTCTGGATCTCAGAAGCGGCGTCGAAACACGTGGCCGCCGGATCGTCAACATCACCATGGAGAGTGGTCGCCGTTTCGCAGGAAAGATGTTTGTCGACGCCACCTACGAAGGGGATCTGATGGCGAAAGCCGGCGTCTCATACCACGTGGGCCGCGAATCCAACCTGGTTTATGGCGAGACGTTGAACGGGGTTCAAACCAGGAATGCGAAATACCACCAGTTTGAATGTGCCATAGACCCGTATATCGTTCCCGGCGACGCGAGCAGCGGTCTGTTGCCGGGAATTCAAGCCGGGGGTCCAGGCGAGGAAGGAAGCGGCGACCACCGGGTTCAGGCTTACTGCTTCCGCATGTGTCTGACGAATGCTCCGGACAATCGCTTGCCGTTTCCGAAACCGGACTCCTACGATCCACTGCGCTATGAGTTGCTGCTGCGCTATCTGAAGGCGGGACACTGGACTGTTCTGAAGCTATCGAAGGCGATGCCGAACCAAAAAACCGACACGAACAACAAAGGCGCGTTCGCGACCGACAACATCGGCATGAACTACGGTTATCCCGAAGGTGACTACGACACTCGAGCGCGCATCTTTGAGGAGCACAAGAACTACCAACAAGGATTGATGTGGTTCCTCGCGAATGATCCTCGAGTACCGTCGGCGTTTCAAGATGAAGTGAGACAGTGGGGCCTCCCCAAAGACGAGTTCATTGACAACGGGGGATGGCCACACGAACTCTACGTTCGCGAGGCGCGTCGCATGGTTTCGGACTACGTCATGACGCAGCACGACTGTGAGGGACGTGCTGAGATCGACGACGCAATTGGCCTTGCCGCCTACACGATGGACTCTCACCATGTGCAGCGCTACGTAAAGGACGGCCGCGTCTGGAACGAAGGTGACGTAGAGGTCGGAGGATTCTCTCCCTATCCCATTGCCTACCGCTCGATCCGCCCGCGACGCAAGGAGTGCGAGAACCTGCTCGTGCCTGTCTGTGTTGCCGCCTCCCACATCGCCTTCGGGTCCATTCGCATGGAGCCAGTGTTCATGGTCCTCGGTCAGTCTGCCGCGACTGCCGCCTGCATGGCGATCGACAGGAACGTCGCGCTGCAGGACCTCGATGTGGCCGAGCTCCAAAGGATCTTAAGAAGAGATGGGCAGGTGCTGGTGTGGGAGCCCTAACGCTAAGTCCTCGACTTGGATGTGCGACTGTAGGGACGGGCTGCCAAGGCGAGAGTTGTCAAACCGGACTGGCTCGTCGTGTTGATGCAAGGACCGCGTGAGGTTACGCTAGCCTTGGCATGTAGATCGACGTCGTTGCGGGAGGAGAGTCGTTCGGGGAGTCTATCCGGGTCGTTGCGAGGTACTCTGAAGAGATGTCGGCGACTTTTCTCTGTCCGCGCTGCTCGCTCCATCTGGAGCGTGTCCGTGGCCCGAACGGTTTCGCCTGGACGTGCCCCGATTGCGGTGGACACGGGGTCTCGGTTGGCGTGCTGCGCAAAAGCGCGTCTTCTGAAGCGGTGCGTGAGATTTGGGAGTCGGCTCGGGCGCAGGAATCGCGTCACGGTGTTGCCTGTCCGGTATGTACCAAGCAGATGGCCGTCTACAAGGTGGACGAAGAGGACGAGGACTCCCTCGAGCTGGACGTCTGTCCGACGTGCTCGTTCGTCTGGCTCGACGACGGCGAGCTGGACGCGCTATCAGAGGCCGAGGACGTGCCCGATTCCTCAGGTGAGGCGGAAGATGAGCTCAGCCCTTTGACGCGCGAGGTCCTGGCGCGCTACGAGGTTGAAGCGATCGCGCAGCGTCAGCAGTACCGTGAGGATCTCGATAGGGCGGGCGATCGGCTGTGGTGGTGGTCGGAGGGGTGGTGGATCTATCGTCTCTGGAGGTGGATTCTCACTCGTTTGTTTTTTCGATGATGGGCGCAGTGGTACCCGAGCGGTTGTGACGTGCCATCTGCGCCCCTGGTCGAGAGCTCGTGCGGACGAGGTACTCTTCTCTTTCTCCGGACCTTCTCTGGTCCGGAACTCTGGCGCCTGCCTGGGGGTCGCCACCTCTAACACCAAAGATTCTGTGGGTAGAATCCATCTTCGTCGGGGAGGCGGCCGAAGTACGGAGTCTTTTCGGAACCGGCTATTCGGTATAAAGTTAGAACCGTGGCCAACATTGCAGCCGACTCGGCGCTCATAATTGGTTACTTTCCAGTGACTTACGACGAACTCCGAAAAAAGGCGCGCTGGTGTGTCCAAAACGAGCGTGCCCATGCGTCATGTGGTGTCGGCTGAGTCCGACCGACGCCACAACGCAACGACCAAAGGAGGTCACGATGTCAAAGCGAAAGTACCTTTGTATCCAACGAGCCCAGCCGGCCGAACAGGCGAACTGCGAACGACCGTCTCCCGCACGCATGGAAGAGATGTATGCCAAGTTCAATGCATGGAAGGAGAAGTTCCAGGAGAACCTCGTCGACATGGGCGGGAAGTTGGGAGACGGAAAAGTAGTCACCTTAGCAGGTGCAACGGATGGGCCATTCGTGGAGGCGAAGGAGGTGGTCGGCGGGTATATGATTATCGAGGCAGAAAGTCTGGAAGAGGCGGTCGAAGTGGCTCAAGAATCTCCGGGCGTCGTTATGCCCGGTTCAAGCGTAGAAGTCAGAGAGATTCGTACTCCTTGAGCACGCCGAAACTGGTCGAGCACTTCTTCCGGCATGAGTACAGTCGTCTCGTTGCCGCGCTGTCGCACCGGGTCGGAGTACAGCACATCGAGGCCGTAGAGGACGCGGTTCAGTCCGCCCTGATGAAGGCGCTTGAGGAGTGGACGGCCGCGGCGGCGCCCGATAACCCGTCAGCTTGGCTATTTCGGGTGGCGCACAACGACCTCATGACTGAGCTGCGGCAACGAACGCGGCGCGGACGCATTCTCGAGCAGTTCGGACACGAAGGCCTGGGCACTCCGGAAAACAGTCCGGAGTGCTCTTTTGTTGGGGAGATGCGAGACGACCTGCTGCGAATGCTATTTGTCTGTTGCGACGATGCCATTCCGCAGGAATCACAGTTAGTGCTGGCGCTGAAAGTGCTCTGCGGATTCGGGGTTCGAGAGATTGCGCTTCGGTTGTTTGCGAGCGAAACCAGCGTATACAAACGTCTCAGTCGAGCCCGCTCTCGTCTGCGGCAGGACCCGCCACAGCTCGGCGAGCTCTCTGGTGCCCAGTATTCTTGGCGATTACCTGCGGTAAATCGGACCCTCTATGTACTGTTTACAGAAGGCTACCTTTCCTTTCACGGAGAGCACGCGACTCGACTGGAGCTCTGCGAAGAAGCGATACGCCTGGCTTCCGCCTTGGCTGAACATCCGGTAGGTCAGAGTCCAGAGACGTTCGCACTTCTGGCGTTGATGCATCTTCACGTGGCTCGGATGGCTGCTCGTGAGGACGGGTCTGGCGGATTGCTTCTCTTGGAGGAGCAAGACCGGGCACTGTGGGACCGAGATCAAATCCAATCTGGATTGAAGTGGCTAGCGAAGTCGGCGCAAGGGGACTGTTTTTCTCGTTACCACGCTGAGGCAGGAGTCGCTGCGGAGCACTGCCTCTCACCTTCGTTCCATGCGACCCGTTGGAGCAGAGTCGTGGACTGCTATTCGTTGCTGGAGCTAGTTTCACCCTCCCCAGTACACAAACTGAACCGGGCTATAGCGGTCGCAGAGTGCGATGGACCCGAGGCGGGTCTCGCCATTCTAAGCGGCTTTGAACCGCCAACGTGGCTGAGTAACTCCTACATGTGGGCTGCCGTACTCGCAGATCTGCATCGGCGATGTGGAAACTCCGATGCGGCGGCCAGATATATGAATACGGCACTCGAATTGGCTCCAACTCCGGCGGTGAGACAACTCTTGAATCGACGACTCAATACCAGCTTGCCGGCAGCCGACACGAAACAATCGACTCCTTGATATCGCTTTTGAGCTTCCGATGCCGGCCTGTGACAGAAGGCGACATATAAAGAGTTGTGTGGCACTCGCGGAACGGCAGAACGACCTGCGCGACTGCGAGATAAACTCCCAGCCTGCGAAATGTAGAGTAGACATCAGTCGTTTTCACTCTTCGAACGGGGGCACCAGCAGTTTTGGGTCTCCGTAGTGCGCTCTTCGGCGTTCTTACTTGCCATTCTGGGGTAGGTATCGGGGGACGGAGTCGGATTACGGACATAGAACCGACACGAACTCGGAGTTCGAGAAAGAGACCGAAGCGGAACCGGAGATGGTGTCGGCCTTTGGCTCTCGAAAGCTCGCCGTGAGTGCCGTCCGAATTTGCGTCGTCCTCGCGCAGTGCTCGACTTCTCTCCCCGCTCAAGAAGCCAAGAGGCAGCGTTTTTCTTTTCATGACAGTTCCGTGACCGTGCGCAGTTACACTGAAGCATTGAGTCGAAAGCTTCAGGGATGGAGAAGTTCCAGGAGGGCGCGATGCGACGGCGATCTCGGCGACCTCGACGGCGACTTCGACGGGGGCTCCGGCCAGACTGCAGCCGACGCGCATCCTTTCCCTGGTTTCTCTCCTCTCTGGTGGCGGTGACGCTCGGAGCGACGTTCGAAGCGGCGTTCGGTTGGCCCATTGAGAGCGATGCGGATGAACCGCCGTTTCGACTCTCCGAGTCGGCGTCGGCGCCTGCGAGGCCTCCCACTGTCGGCTCGTTGCATCGAGACCGCGCCGCGCCATGCACTCCCGAACCGCTCGCCTCTTCCAAGGCTGCGAGCATCTTCTACCGCCTGCCGCATCTGAAGGCTCCAGAGAAGAAGCAGGACGCGCTGCTGCAGCTACCGACCGAGCAGCGACCTCTTCCCGCCTCACCTTCGACAACGCCGCCGTCTCGCCGCGTCGGTCTGGCGTCGAACACGACTCGCCGCGGCGCCGAGGACGTGTCTGGAAACGCAGACGCACGCGAGCCTCTTCGCATCGTACGTTTCTCCCCGCAGGGGGGTGTCGAACGCGCGGATCATATCCGGGTCACCTTCTCGCAGCCGATGGTGCCGCTTGGAATGCAGCTCGTTCCTTCTTCCGCGCCGTCGCTGCAGCTGAAGCCGCATGCGGTAGGAAACTGGAGGTGGTTGGACACACGGACACTTCTTTTCGTCCCTGGCACTACACCGCAGGAACGGTTTTTTCCGATGGCGACGCGCTATCGCGTCGAAGTGCCTCGCTCCCTCACGTCACTTTCGGGAGCCCTGCTCGAAGAGACGGCAGTCTTCGAGTTTTCAACAGCCCCGCCCCGGCTCGTACGTTTTCATCCATCCGACTGGCGCGTCGACAGCAATGCACCCATCGTTCTCGTCTTCAACCAGCCGATCGATGTAGCTTCGGTGCAGGAGCGACTGGTTGTGAGCTGCGAGGGGAAGCGGGTCGCAGTAGAGCGTTTGACGTGGGAAGACGTCGAGGAACACTACTCTTTGAAGCAGCGAGAGCTTCAGTCGGACAGCAACGACTGGGAGCAACCGTTGAATCCCCAAAGGGGGTCGGTTCGGAGGGCTGTGCGGCCTGGGAACTGGGTTGCTTACCGAGTCCCCGAGTTGCTTTCGGATCACGTCGACGTCGAGCTCAAACCTGGAGTTCGTTCCCTCGTCGGCGAGCAGGTCAGCGATCGCGTTGAGCGTCTTCGCTTCGAGGTGTACCGCGAGAAGAAACGTGACGATTTCGCGGTCGAGTACCACGGCGCCGACGGCTTCGATCGAGTCGAGCTTGGAATCTCGTTCACAGCACCGCTCGATCCATCATCCCTTGGCGATCATTCAAGGATTGGAATCTGCCCGGCTGTGACCTCGAGTCGCATCGAGGTAGAACGTCAGAGCCTCACGATCGTCATCGACGACACCGACGCCACAGCGTTTCAAGTGACCCTTCCCAGCAGCCTCCGTGACCATCAGGGGCGGACCCTCGGCGGCGACGTGACACTGCACTTCGACGAAACGCGCGAGCGACCAGGGCTCCACTTCGTGGGTTCGGAAAAGAAAGTCGTCCTCGACCCCGACAGGCCGCCGGGGCTCTCTTGCTATGCGATCAACCTCGAATCGATCGACCTCTCCGTGTACCGCGTGGAAGTTGCGGATTGGGGGCGATTTCTTCGCTACCGTGAGTGGCTCGAGGAAGTCGATCGCGACGAGGAATTGCAGCGTGATCGCGCACTACAGGTTCCCGGTGTTCACCTCTTCAGTGAGCGCATCTCAGTGCGCGGGCATGTCAATGAGCTCGTTGAGACGCGGCTGAACTTGACGCGTGCATTTCCGGGCGGGGTTGGCCATGCAGTCGCGGTTGTTCGTGTCAACGCCCCGCAGTTTGAGCGAGCTTACGACACTCGGCCTCGGGCCATTTGGCTCGAACGCACCCAGCTACAACTGCTAGCGCTTTGGGATCCATCGAAGTTGACTGCATGGGTGACGCGACTAAGCGATCGGACGAACGTCGATGGCGCAGCGGTTTCCTTCTACCCGCCGACGTCGGCAGCTGGTGTGACCGACGGCGACTTCGCGACGCTCGACCTCGCTGGCATGATCGGCGAACCGCCTCTTCTGGTCGCACGCTTGCGAGACGACTCGGCGTTCTTGGATCCCTACGACTACGGCGGCCGTTCCGCCTGGCGCTTCGACGAGGTGCCGCATCGATCTGACCGCTGCGAGCTTCTCCTCGATCGCGGAGTCTATCGCCCCGGAGACGAGGTCCACGTCAAGGGATGGCTACGGCGCGTAGACCACCGGCGCGGCGGTGACGTCGGGCTTCCGACAGACATCCACGAGGTGCGCTACGTGATCGCCGGCGAGAGCCATACGCGCGAAGGAGCGGCGGCCCTCACGCCGCTCGGTGGTTTCGATTTTTCCTTTCGGTTACCAACGGGTAACGAATGGCCCAAGGTCAAGGTGTTCGCTCGCGGCGAGGAGGTTGCGTCGCGAAACGTGATCGTGCGAGAGTACCGCCGTCCTGAATTCGAGATATCCTGCATTCCTGACCCCGGGCCACATTTTAGCGGCGGGTCCGCCGAGGTGACGCTGGCCGCGCACTATCTGTCGTCCGGGCCGCTCGCGAACGCGTTCGTCCGCTGGCAGGCGAGCTCGTCCCCGGCGCAGGTTTCTATCCCAGGATGGGATTCGTTCACCTTTGGCCGCTGGTCGCCCTGGTGGGGGGATTTCGATGAGGAGTTCCACTCGGAGGGGACTGTTCATGAGGTCGAGCTCAGCGGGCGAACGGACGCGACCGGCATCCATCGACTGCGCGTCGACTTTGCGCACGTACGTTCATCGGAGCCTATGTCGGTCTACCTGACGGCAAGAGTTTTGGATGTGACCCGATTCGAGAGGCGCACCTGGTCTGAGCTCGTCGTCCTTCCGTCCTCTAGGCTGGTTGGACTGCGCACCAGTGAATCGTTTGTCGCCGCCGGCGCGTCGGTGCCGCTCGAGGCCGTCGTTGTCGATCCGGCGGGGAAGACGAAGTCCGGTGTGCCGATCGCGTTCGAGATGGTGCGGACCGAATGGGTTGATGGGCCGAATGGCCGCCTACGGGTGGAGTCGGACCAGCAAGCAACACGGGTCATCTCCGCCGACCAACCGGTCAGCGTCGATTTCATTCCTCAGCGCGCCGGAACCCACGTCGTCCGCGCCGAGACCGTCGATCCGGACGGCCGCAGGGCTGTTGCCGAGCGCACTCTCTGGGTCTCTGGAATCGAGCGCCATGCTCCGCGCACGCCACGTCTTGAACGACTCGAGCTCGTCCCTGACCGACAGGTCTATGAGCCAGGTGACATCGCGCGTGTGCTGGTGAAGTCGCCCTATTCTCCAGCGTCGGGCGTCGCGACCTTGATCCGAAGTGGCCTTCTGTCGACACAGCGTTTCGACATGGACGGCGCGAATCACACGCTCGAGTTTTTGATCGGCGAAGAGCACTTGCCTCAACTTTTTCTGCACGTTGACGTACTGGCGACACTGCCGCGCGATGCGAGGCAGCTTCAAGATGCGACCGCACCCACCAGGCCGACATCACTCGTCGCGACTGTGACGCTGAACGTTTCGCTTGCATCGCGACGTCTACACGTCGATGTCGCACCGCATGATCCTGCGCTCGCTCCCGGTGCATCGACCACGATCGATGTCACCGTCCGAGACCACCGAGAGCGTCCTGTCTCCGACGCGGAGGTGTGCGTGCTCGTCGTCGATGATTCCATACATGCCTTGGCACACTACGAGGCACCGGACCTCGTGGATACGTTCCATCCTTACCCGTACACGAAAGTGCGCGGCCATTGGAGCATGGCGTCGTTCCTCGAGCCGTCATCAAAAGAAGCGTCCGAGCTCGTCCGCGAATCACGAATTTTCCGCCCTCCGAACTTGGCGCTCGACTCCGAAGACCCTAACGCCGTTCCCGGTGCGCGTGCCGTCTTGACGTCGCTCTCCAGTGGGGGCGACGTGCCGATCGCACTGCGGCGCGACTTTCGTGCGACAGCACTCTTCGCACCTGCAGTGCAGACGGATGCAAACGGCAAGGCTGTCGTGACCTTGACGTTGCCAGGGACTCTGACCCGCTATCGAATCACTGCGGTCGCTGCCACGACGAAGCGATTCGGCAGTGGTTCTGCCGTTGTCACAGCGACCTTGCCGCTGGCTGTGCGGCCATCGCCACCGCGATTCGTGCGGCGCGGCGATCGGTTCGACATGACCGTCGTCCTGCAGAACGCCACCGACGAAACACTGAACGTCGACTTGGCAATGCGGGCACGCGGCATTTCATGGCGCGCCAAGCCTGACGACGGCGAAAGCCTGCCAGACTTGATCGGCAGTCGAGTCGCTGTTGCCGCACGTGACCGCCGCGAGGTGCGGTTTCCGGCGCTTGCCATGGAGGGCGGCAGGGCGATCGTCCAAGCTGCGGCGACTGCAGCAGAGTTCTCGGACGCAGCGGAATTGTCGTTCCCCGTGCACGAACCCACGCCCGTCGAGACCGTCGTCGCCACTGGAGAGTTGGAGGCGATGGGTGATCAAGCAGCCGTGGTGCGCGAGGCGCTCGCACGACCAAACGCAGCGCTTGCGAACCGCGGCGGCCTTAGTGTGCGCTTGACGGCGACGCGACTAGAGACACTGGCTGAGTCGCTGCGCTACCTCGGCGAGTATCCATATGACTGTGGCGAACAGATCGCATCGCGACTGCTCGGCATGACCGCGTTTTTGGAGTTTCCTGCGGCGTTCGAGCTCATGGGACTCCCGAGCGCGGAGCATCTTCGCAGTCGCATCGAAGACGATATCCTTCGACTCGAAAGATTGCAGCGCGGCGGAGGCTGGCCGTACTGGCAAGGCGGCGAGGTGGATCCGTATCTCAGTTGTCACGTCGCCCACGCTCTCGTGCGCGCCGAACGTGCCGGCTTGTCCGTGAATGCCGGTGTCCTCGATCGATGGGAGGAGTTCGCGGAGCGGGGTTTTGAGTTGGAGGGGACGGAGACGGAGACGAAGACAGAGACAGAGGCAGAGACAGAGACAGAGACGGAGACAGAGACGGAGACAGAGACGGAGACAGAGATGGGATGAGAAGGCCAGTCCCTCCACGCAGTATCCGAAGAAGGATCTGCAACATTAACCGGGCTTTGAACCCAGAAGGAGAGACTGACCATGTCCCAAAGTAATCAAACACAGCGTATGTTGTCTATCGGCCTTGATCTCGGCGACCGCCTTAGCCACTTGGTGGCGATAACGCTCGATGGAGAGATCCTCGCCAACGAGCGCGTGGCGACGACACGCTCGGCGCTCGCTAGGCGCTTTGATGAGTTCCCGCGAGGCTCGCGCGTGGTCTGCGAGGCGGGCACGCACTCGCCGTGGGTCAGTGCGGTGCTCGAAGAGCTCGGCTTCGAGGTGATCGTTGCCAATCCTGTCTGCGCAGGGCGTGCTCTTGCCGCCAACGGTCGCAAGAACGACGAGCTCGACGCCGTCACCCTGGCGACGCTGGGCTGGGGCAGCCCGCGCCTGTTGCGACCGGTTCGTCACCGCCAGCTCTCAGCCCAAAACGACCTGGCAGTCATCCGTGCCCGTGACGCAGTAGTGCGCACTCGCACGACACTGATCAACAGCGTGCGAGGTCTCGTCAAGTCGAGCGGGTATCGCCTCAAGAGCTGCTCAAGCGCCGCCTTCCACTACAAAGTCAGGGAGGATATTCCCGAGGAGCTCGAGGCGGCGGTGCTACCGATGCTCGAGCAGATCGGACAGCTTAGCGCCACGGTGCGCAGCTACGACAGAGAGATCAAGGCGCTCTCAGAGAAGTACCCAGAGACCAAGCGCCTTCAAGAGATCAACGGCGTAGGGCCACTGACGGCACTGGCGTTTGTCTTGAGCCTGGAGAGCCCGGAGCGTTTCTCCAAGAGCCGCAAGGTCGGGGCCTATCTCGGACTCGTCCCGAAGCAGCACGACTCTTCGTCGAGGACTCCACAGCTTCGTATTTCGAAGTATGGCAACGGCTACCTACGCCGACTGCTTGTCGGCAGCGCGCATTATATCTTGGGGCCGTTCGGGGAGGACTGCGATCTAAGGCGCTTCGGTGAGCGGCTGGGACAGCGCGGCGCTGCCAGGGGCAAAAAGCAAGCCACGGTCGCCGTGGCACGAAAGCTCGCCGTGCTGATGCATCACCTCTGGGCCAGCGGCGAGCGCTACGATCCACTCTACAACGCCTCGCGCTCGACGCGTCGCTCGGCCTGAGCCGCCTGTGTCATTACGAGGCGACTGAAAAGCCTCTGAAGGATCTACCCGCGTGAAAAGTCTCGTCTTGGTGACTGCGACCTCTGCACTGAACCGATCGAGGGCGTCCAAATTTCCTTCGATCATACCAGGAGTTCGCGACAGAGTGTGCAGCACCACGACGGTTCGGACCCCAACTTGCACAGAGGACTCCAGGACAGACTCCTCACCCAAAGTGCGTATGGAAGGCTGGCTTCAACCGCGCGATAGACTCTTTCGAGAATCTCAGGAAACCTCAGCGCACCAAAACGGTCTTGGCCAGGCAGCAAGGGCATTTGCTGCCTGGCCGCCAAACGAGACGCTTCGCGTGCGGACTCATTGCCGCTCGCGGGCCCCTCCCTGCCGCGTAGACCGCCCACCCTACAACTGACCTTCGCTACGCTCGGCGCAGAGAACGATTGACCTCGCTGCGCTCGGGCGGCGACCACGTTCGCCTCTCTTGACTTTTTGGCCTTCTCATGGAAGGCAGAGACAGAGGCAGAGACAGAGGCAGAGGCAGAGACAGAGGCAGAGGCACCTATGGTCCGACTGTTGTCAACGGGGGAGCTTTCTTTTCTTGATTGTCTTCAATCCGACGTGGGGCAGTTGGGTTGCCTGGGGGTCCGGGGGGCGGCGGGTAGAGCGCCCCCGGGCTCTGTGCAGCCCGGAAGGTACCGCACGCGGGAGAGATCATTTTCGTAGTAGTGCTGTGTTGTCTTTGGGCTGGCGGTAAAGAAGCCAAGTGTTCGGTTCGCTCTGAGCGCCGGGGCGGCAAAGCGCCTCGCGGCCAACTCCTATGCGTGTCCGCTCTCTGGCGGATCACCTGATACTGCGTTCGCATCGCGGCAGGCGAACCGACAAGGACGGTTCCTTCTGAGAAGCACGGCGGCTTGGAAAGCCAGCCCAGCCTCTGCTCGAACGCGTCCTACAGTCGGCCAAGAATCCGAGTCAGCCCTGCAGGTCCCTCCGTTTGAGTTGGGTTGGTGTGTTGAGCCTGTTGCTGGTCATCGAATTAGGAACTGAGCCGTGCCAACGGAGGTGGTACGTCAGTGCTGAGGAATCGCCAGAGCGAAATGAGCAGCTTTCTGGCTAAGGCGACGATTCCCGCCTTGCGCGAGCGCTTGGTGCCTGGCCCATAGCGCTGGCAGAACCATTGAGATAGCTGGCTCTGTGGCTGAAAGCGCAGCCAGTTCCAGGCAGCCTGAACCATGAGTGTGCGTACACGCCCGTTGCCAGCCTTGCTGATTCCTTGCTCGCGTTTGATGTTGTCACTGCGCCAGGGAACGCTCACCATTCCTGCCAGGGCTCCGATTTCACGGCGATTGTTGAACTTACGCCAGAAGAACTCGTAGTAGAGCGTTGCGGCAGTGTACATGCCGATGCCGCGCAGGCTGTTGAGCTTGCCGACTTTCTTGCAGGCCTCCGGCGAGTTGGTGAGCGTTTCGAGAGTCTCGGCCTCAATCTCAGCGATTTGCTCTTCGACAAGCTGCAGCCGAGCGTGCTCGCGTAGCATGCCTGCCTTGGCATGCGGGGGGATCGCAGATCCATCGGGGCCGCGTAACGTGTCGATGATTTCAGGCAGCTTCTTGAGGCGGGCGCGGATGCCGAACTTGATCAACATGTCCTTGAGGCGATTGATGTGCCGAGTGCGATCCTTGACAAGGCGCTGACGCTCTCTTGGCAGGCGGCGCTCGTCCTCGATCTGCACGCTCGGCACGTTGACAACGCGCAGTGGGCTGCGCGACGAGCCGTGGTGACGGATCAAAAGATCGAGCATCTTCTCTCCGTCGAGGCGATCGGTCTTTTGACGCTTGGCGCGCTGATCGACCTCGCAGCTAGCCGGGTCAATGACGGCGTTGTGGATCCCACTGTCTACGAGCCAACGGTGCAGCCAGAATCCATCGCGGCCAGCTTCGTAGCAGCTCACCACCTCAGCTTGCGGCGAAAGGCGCAAGCGCGCCTTGGCTTTCGAGAGCTCTTCCTGAAACTCCGCAAGGTTTCCCGCCTCGACCGTCCTGCAGCGCGGCCGGCTCCCCGCAACACCGCTGACGAGCTTCCACGTTGTGTTGCCAACGTCAATTGCCACGTGAAGAACTTCGCTCATGTCGGTAAGCTGTCCCTGGGTCGTTCTTGTTGCCATCTCTTCACTCCTAAAAAAGACTATGGTACACGAGGACGGCCCATAGTTTCTGAGGCAGAGACAGAGACAGAGACAGAGACAGAGGCAGAGACAGAGACAGAGACGGAGACAGAGACAGAGACAGAGACGGAGACAGAGACAGAGACAGAGACAGAGACAGAGACAGAGACAGAGACAGAGACAGAGGCAGAGACAGAGGCAGAGACAGAGACAGAGGCAGAGGCGCACGCGGATAGCGTTACGAATACGCCCACGCCCACGCAATCGCAATCGCCCACGCAATCGCCCACGCAATCGCCCACGCAATCGCAGTCGCACGTGCCCACGCACGCGCCCACGCACGCGCCCACGCCCACGCCCACGCCCACGCAAACGCCCACGCAAACGCCCACGCAAACGCCCACGCAAACCGAGGCGGGAGCGCAACCGACCCCAGCCTCACAAACACCGTCGGACACACACACCGTCGCGCCCACAACCCTTCGGCCTACTGACGACGTATCGTCCCTTTCGGCCGAAGTGTTGCTGATCCGATCGTACGCTTTCTATGTCCAGCATCTTCGTCGGGGCGTTACTTCTGCGGCGGCTACTCCACTGCGTCGCGGTGCTCGAACGTGGTTTTTGAGGACGCCGATGGATCGGTATCCTGCAGAGGCGCTTGCCTGGCTTCTGGAGGTTTTTCAGTGCGACGAACACGCACGCGACGTGGCTGCTGAGATCCGTCGCTACCTGGAGAATCAAGTGTACGAGACGGCACGGGGCGCCCAGATCGAGACTGCGATGGATGCATCGTGGGAAAGCGTGCTCCCGTCGCCACTGCGGGCGCATGCGGTTTTTCTTGAGGTTCTTGCTGGCGGTGATCCTGAAGACGAACTGGTCGGCAAGCTCGCCGACGGTCTCGTTCGTCGACAGCAGCAGGGCCGGTGGCGTACAACCGAAGAGAACGCGTTCGCTCTCGTGGCCCTTGGTCGGTACTTCGCGGCGGTTGAGCGTGAGTCACCGCGTTTTGTTGCGCGTACTTGGCTGGGCGAGAAGTTTCTCGGTGAGCGAGTCTTCGAGGGGCGACAGGCGCCCGCGCAGATGTTGAACGTCCCCGGCTCCTATCTGACAACCGGGGCTGGCAACGTCGCGTCGCTGACGATCGCCCAAGAGGGAATGGGGCGTCTTTTCTACTGGTTGCGTCTCGAGTACGCGCTCGGACACGTCGACGTCCCGGCAGTTGCAGCCGGCTTCGAAGTGTCGCGCCGCTACGAAGGTGCCCATGACCCGTCGGATGTCGAGTTTCTCGCGGATGGCAGAGCAAGCGTCAAGGCTGGTGCGCTCGTGCGCGTGCGACTATTCCTCATGACGCCGCGGAGCCGACGTCATGTCGCGCTCGTCGATCCCTATCCTGCCGGATTCGAGGCGGGTCGCGATTTGCCCCGGTGGTCTCGCCGCTTGAAGGGGGGACCTGGTGAGCTGACGCGTCTCCGTTTCTCCGCGTCAAAGCATCACGACGATCGGGCCGAGGTTTTTGTTACGTCGCTACCGCAAGGATTCTACGTGCATGAATACCTCGTCCGCGCGACGACCCCAGGTCTCTTCTTGACGCCGGCAGCGAGAGTTGAGGCGATGTACGAACCGGAGGTCTTCGGGCGCGGAACCTTCGATCGTGTCGAAGTCGTGGATCGCTAACATACCCATGGTTGCTCCCATGCGAATCCGCGCACTCACGCCTTATCTCCCCATCGTCTGCTTCTGTTTCGGTTTTGTCGTGGGCTTTTGGGTTGATTCATGGGGGAGCGCGCGTGACTACTACCCCTGGGGCTTGCCGACGTTCGCCGCCGTATTCCCTCTTTCCTATTTCCTCGGCGCGTACCTCTCTGCCCGTGCCAGCGGCATTTCTGCAGGCCGTCTGGCCGCGAGTTGCGCACCAAGCGGAGGTGTTATTTCGTGGCTCGGTTACTGCGTTGATGTTGCATGGACACCGGCACCGATGATCGTCTGGTGCGTGGTTCCCTGTGCCTACGCCGCTCTTGTGACGCTGCTGGACGCTCGTGCGCAGAAGATCGAGGCTGCCAAGACGGAGCCATGGACTTGGGGGAGGCGACGGCTCGGCCAGAAAGTGTACCGACTGACGCCCGTCGTGATCGGGCTTTACCCACTCGCGTGGCTACTCCTTCTCTTTTCGGCGTGGTCGATCGACGAAGTGAAACATAGCTCAGTCGTGGTTCCCGCTCGTTCGATATTGAGCCTTCTGTGGGAATGCGCCCCCTTGGTGGCCGCGAGCAACGTCGCCACCAACCTCATGACCCTTTTCTGGGACCTGCTCGAAAGGGAGAGGATGCTTCAGAGAATTCTCCTGCCGATCTTGATTCCACTCCTCACCTGGACGGCAGGCGGGGCCTTCATTTGGGCCGATCCGTTCGGACTTTTTGAGTGGTTCCTCGATTGATTTGAATGATCCAGGCACGCCATGCGTATCTCTCATCGAAAAGCGGAGAGACCAGGGCCCGCCTCCGGAGGTCAACCATGCGGATTACCATGGTCTTGCTCGGGCAAATGCTTTGGGTTTCTGTTGTTCCAGGAGTCGCGGTTCTCGCCGAGGAGACGTCGCGCGCGGCGCCCGTGCGACCTACGCTGCGGCCGGGAGACCGTTTCACCGTCGATCTCAAGTACTCGAACGCCTGGGAAGTCGCGAGTGTCCACGTCGACGGACGATCTTGGCCCGGAGCGCCGCTGACTCCCGCCGAGCTCGCAGCGTTTCGAAAGAGCCCCAGCGGCACGAAGTTGCGAAAAGGTCCAAGCGAAACAACGGCGACTGAGCCAGCCATGCAGCCGGTCCCGCGAGCCGAAGATCCACTCTTCGTCGACATGAACCTGCGCTGCGAGGCCAACACGGACCGCACGCTCACGATCGTCCCGGCCGTCAGCCGCGTGCGCTACTTCGACGATCGCGGTCGAGACTGGACGATCTCGGGTGCGAAGAGGGGTTCTCGCGTCCGAGCCGAGGCAATCATCGAGTCGACCAGTAGCGCCTGGAGTCCTTCCCTGCGCGATGAGCTCGAACGTGAAATGCTCGAGGAGCAGCTCCTCGGGGCGGCCGTTGTACTCCTGAACGACGTGGAGATTCGCATCAGCCTGGACTCCTCGACGGGGCAGCCTGCTTTCGTGGACCTCGCGACACTTCTCGACCGCGCGCTGCCCGCGCGTTACCCGAAGGATCTGCGACCGAGAATCGAGAGGTTTTTTCAAGACGCGTTGGCACGCGTCGTGTCGGTGCCGGCGTCGCGTGATCTCTCACGAGTTCGACGAGGGGCGAACTTCGCCGTCGACGGCGTGACGTACGACATTCTTGAGGTGAAGGCCACGCGTGGCCGAGTCCGCGTGCGTGCTGCAGGTTCCACGAAACCGGACGCTAGCGGACGACGTCTTCGCGAGGTGATCGTCTTCGATGCCAGGACGGGGGTTGTTCTTGAGGCGACGAGCGCTGTTGTACAGAACGACTACAAGGCAGGTGCCGCACGCTTCGGATTCATGCGATGGCAGACGCGGTTAAAGTCGTTTCGGCGTGGTCCGAAGCGATCGATCACGCCTCCGGCCGTTGAATGAACGGCGTTCGGCGCAAGGCTCCGGCGTGGCTCTCAACGTCTTCGTTAGGTGAGTCTCGGCGTTCACGTCAAATTTGGCGATCGTCGCTGGCTGCAGCTTCGACGTCCGTCGTCTTTAGCGTTAGGCACGATGGATACGTTCTTCTTGACGACACCGCCAACAGTGAGTCGGATGCATGCATGCGAGCTCTCGTGCTGCAGCAGATCGGGGGGCCTCTTGAGATCCAGGAGATTCCCACACCATCGCCTGGCCGCAGCCAGGTTCTGCTGCGTGTCGAAGCCTGTGCCGTCTGCCGCACCGATCTTCACGTCTTCGATGGAGACCTCGCCGAGCCGAAGTTGCCGCTGGTTCTTGGCCACGAGATTGTCGGCGTCGTCGAGGCGGCCGGTGACGGTGCGTCACGTTTCGCTCTCGGGCAACGGGTCGGCGTCCCGTGGCTCGGATCGACGTGCGGACACTGCCGGTTTTGCGCGCGCGGCAGTGAAAACCTGTGCACGTCGCCGGGCTTCACCGGCTACACCCTCGATGGTGGCTTTGCCGAGTACACGGTCGCCGACGAGCGCTACGCTTTTCCGCTTGCCGCCGAGCTCTCGCCCTTTGAGACCGCGCCGCTCATGTGCGCCGGACTGATCGGTTATCGATCGCTCGTGAAAGCTGGCGACGCGCAGCGGCTGGGTATCTACGGCTTCGGGTCCGCAGGTCGACTTCTGGCCCAGGTCGCTCGACACCAAGGGCGCGAGGTGTACGCCTTCACGAGGCCGGGCGACACGGGTGCGCAGAAGGAGGCGCTCAGGCTTGGCTGCACCTGGGCGGGCGACTCGACCGCGTCGCCGCCGACAGCTCTCGACGCGGCGATCATCTTTGCGCCGGTCGGGGAGCTCGTACCGGTGGCGCTGCGTGCCGTCGAGCCTGGCGGGCGCGTCGTCTGTGGTGGAATCCACATGAGCGATATTCCAGCGTTTCCCTATGCCGACCTGTGGCGCGAACGGACGCTCTGCTCGGTCGCCAACCTGACGCGCCGCGACGGCGAGGATTTTCTCCGCTTGGCGGCGGAGATCCGGCTGCGCGGCGCGGTGTCGGTTTTTCCGTTGGCGCAGGGCCGAGAAGCTCTGGAACGTCTCCGCCGCGGCGACTTGATGGGCACCGCAGTGCTGGACCCGACGGCGTGAGTCAAGTCGCTCGTCTCGGACAGCTGGATCGAACACGAGGCGCGAAAAGATGCCCCTCGAGCGAGAAATTTCGTGTCGAGCTTGGGGAGTAGCGAGGGGTCGATTCGAGCCCAGACGACTGCAGAGGCTGCTCTACACGTGACGCCGTGGCCAGACGTTTGCATGTTTCCTGGATGATGCATCGCGCGAGGTGATGCCGGCCCTTGGGGTCATGCTGGTGGAGCGTCCATGAACATCTGCCGTCACTGTCGTTGGTGGAAGCAAGGTCTGAAGAAGCGGGAATTCGGCGTCTGCGAGCAACCTGACGTCGAGCTCTTCGTCGTTGATTCGAACGCATCCTTTTCGCCGCACGAATCGTTCGGATGCCACTTCTTTGAGCGTTCTACGCGTTGGGCGGAGACCGCGGCGCAGGAGATTGATGCTATGTATCAAGAACTTGCCAGCAATGCTTCGACTAGGGCGGACGAACGCGTCTCTAAGTTCAAAGAGATCGTGCTGAAGAACTACGACCATGTGACGGAGCCGACAGCGCGCACCGACACCGCTTCTACTTCATAGAACGGCATTTGACACGTTTCCAATCGCAACTCAGGGAGAACGAGAAATGAGAGAGAGCGAGGCGAACGCCAGTGACGTGTGTCTCCTTTGTGGTGAAGACATCGACGCAGAGGATGTTCGCAACTACTATCCGTCGGCCTCTACGGTGGTTTGCGCACAATGTGCCAGGCGATGCGGCGGAGTGTATGACAGCGAGCGTGAGCGATGGGCGGTACTGCCGCAGGTCGCCAGCTCGGGACGGCATGCGCCGCGTGAAGAGGCGTGAGCGCCAAGCGGGTGATTCCCTTGTAATTTTGCCCCGACGCGTTACCCCCTTGCGGACGATTGACGCCCGCTGCTGCTTGGGCGAGGATTTTTGTCTCGTGCGTCGTGCCTTCGTGTGGCGACGCCGTCGAGTCATGGATTTCGTCCCATCGCATCAGCGGAGGTGATCATGAGCGTGCGCCCTGAGTTCGACATTGACGGACTACCCCAAGCTGCGAAGGGCGTCTATCGAATGTCAGTTGAGGGGGCAGCAGACGGGAACATCGTCGAAACGGTCAAGCTCGTCGCCGGCGACCTCGCTAGCGGCGATGTGATTCAACGCCAGATTGAAGGACACTGCGACCAGGGAACGCTTTCAACTCCGGTGCTCGCGGCGCGTGGCGCTCGGCCCGGCAAGACGCTGGTGGCGACGGCGGGCATTCATGGCGACGAGTACGAGGGCATGGAGGCGATTCACAGGGTGTTCGCCGCGCTCGATCCAGCTGCGATGCAGGGGACGTTCGTGGCCGTTCCGGCGGTGACGCTGCCGGCGTTTTGGACCGCAACGCGAGTCAATCCGGTGGACGGTCGCAACATGGCGCGTGTCTTCCCCGGTTCGGCGAAAGGAAGCCCCAGCGAACGACTGGCTGCGCGACTTCTCGATCGCGTGTTGCGCCACGCCGATCTCTATATCGATCTACACAGCTCAGGACGTGTCGCCCACTGGGTGACGCTCTGCGGGTTTTGTGAGGTCGGCAAGCAGGCTGACACCGCCCGTGCGGCCGCAAAGTGCTTCGGTGCGCCAGTCATTTGGGAACATCCCTACGACCCCGAGGCGCGCGGCAGAACCCTGAGTGCGACGAACGATCTCGGTATACCGTCGCTCTATACGGAAGCACACGGCGGCGGCCACGCGCGCCCCGAGGACGTGGACTGCTACACGCGCGGTCTCGCGAACCTGCTCGAGTTTCTTGAGATCGCGGCGCTGCCGCTGGCGGGCCTGCCGCAGCCTTACGAGCCTGTGGAGGTCTCGGGTGCGGGCAATGTCGACAAGGCGCTCAACGCGACGCAGTCCGGTCTCATCTGGCCGCAGGTGCGGCCGGGGGATCGCGTACCCGCCGGTCAGTTGCTGGCGTTCATCCGCGACCTCGAGGGGCGAGTCGTCGAGGAAATCGTCAGTCCTGAGGCCGCGTTCGTGATCGGCATTCGGGCGCAAACGCGCATCTTCGCGGGGGAAAATGTTGCGATCTTGACCTGATGCATGTTGGCGAGGTGCCGCAAACCGATCTGTTCACCTCCCGTCGCGGGTGTCACGGACACAACGTCGAGAGTGGCGGGCAGTCTTCCGCTCGCACGAGCGCGCTGCCGCCACACTCCGGATAGGGTGAGGGCGGTGCTGGTCCATCGACGAAGAGAAAAGTGAAAGCGTAGATCGCATCGGAGATGTCGCGGCTGCCATCGGCGTTGCAATCGGTCGCAGCAGGGCATGGTGCATCGACGTTGGTGAAGAGGTCGTTCAAGATGAAGATGCCGTCTGCGATATCGAGGTCGCCATCGCCGTTGGCCTCGCAGCGCACGAAATCGCTGGCGACTGAATCGTCTTTCGTGAGCGTGAGGTCCAAAGTGACTCGGTCTTTATTGCAGATGCCGACAGCTCGCCCCGGCGTGAACGCTTTCGTTCGCGTCTCTATGTTTGTCGCACAGTCGTACGACGGCAGGCTACAAATGTCGTTGAGAGTCTTGAGCTCGCCGATCGCTACCTCTCCAGCCGATTCCTTTCCGTCGACTGTGAACGCCAGAACCGACTCAGTGCCGACCGGGTCAAGCGTCGGACACCCGACGCAAAACGCCACGGCGGCAAACACAGCACTGGGGCCGACGAGGAAGTCGGGCGGATTGACGAGTTCGAGCCACTTGAATGCCGGCTCGGGCGACGACATCGAGCTCGTGCCCTCGAGTGTTGCATCGATGATCTCAAGGTCGCCGAAGGCGCCTACGTTGAGCTGCCATGAGTGCAGTCCGACTTCCGCTTGCGAGACGAAGTTGACGTACATCTTGACTGGGCCAACCACAGTGACAACGGCGCCTTGACCGACGCAACCTTCGGCGCTTTCGAGGATCCCTTCGCCCGGCTCGATGCTGGCGATCGGCTCGGCGGAGAATCCGAGTCGATACTCGGCGCTGCAGCAATCGGCGATCTGAGCGCTGAGGGGTCGAGACGCTGCGCTGCATGACATGCCAACTACAAAAAGAACGTGAAATGCTCTCGTGTGAGGGCGTATCCCCATGGTCCTTTCTCTGTCAATCGGATCGATGTGCGACATAGAGCTGGGCTGTTACGGGCACGACGTCGACAGGACAGGGCAGTCGACAGCCTCGATTTTGGTCGAACCTCCGCATTCTGGGTACGGTGCCGGGGGCGGCGAGCCATCGACGAAGAGGAAAGTGAACGCATAGATCGCGTCGGAGATGTCGCGGCTGCCGTCGTCGTTGCAGTCGGTCGCCGCCGGGCAGGGGGCGTCGACGTCGGTGAAGAGGTCGTTCAAGATGAAGATGCCATCAGCGATGTCGAGACTTCCGTCGCCATTCGCTTCGCAGCGAACGAAATCGCTGGCTGCTGCATTGTCGAAGATGACTTGCATCGACAGTTCGCACATCCTGTGTGAGCGACCCTGAATTGTGGCGATGCTGGGGTTGTACGGTGCCGTACCGCCTGTGCCGCCTTTGGGTGACGAGGCCTGCGTCGCATCGGGTGGTCGGTTTTGATCGGATAACCAAACGAAATCCGCACTCGCACCAGCTTCACCCCGCACGGTGAACGCTAGCGTCGTGAATGTGCCGACGGGCTGAAGCGTCACGAGCACGTCAAAGGAGAGAATCGCTGCAGCGGTGAACCCTTGCTCGAACTGACCGGCTCCGATTTCATCGCCGAGCGGCGTAATGCCGGCGAACTCGAGCACTTCTGCGACGCCTTCCCAGCGCGCCGCGAAAACGTCGACGTCGCCCAGCGCGTCGAACGTCACTAACCAGCCCTGGATCCCGACTTCCGACAGGTTCGACACCAGAGCCACATAGAGATCTCTCTCACCGGGGCTCAGCACGAGCTTCGTCGGCGGATAGCCCTCCCGAAGCGGCGGCATACCAGCGAAGAGATCCGGCGAATAGACGAGCGGACGCTCTTGGAATATCACCGCGACGTCGGCGTCGGCGCAGGGATTTTCCGCTTGGCCGTAGACTGCAGGCGTACTGAGTGCCGCCAACAGCAGGGGGAGCACGAATGCTGACCGTCTCATGGCGTGGGCCTCTGGACTGGATCGCGGGCGGTGGCACGCTCTTCCACTGACGATAGGCACACCCATCTACTTGGTCAAGGCGAATCGCGCCGGATGAGTCTGCGGTCGATGCTGAACTGTTTGATTGGACTCGCTCCCACCGTCGCAGCGTCATCGACCTCCCGTCCGGTCGAGTGTCCTCTACTCTCATCTATAGAATGAACGTCGACAGCCGTGTCATCGACCCCGATGAAGATGCCTCTCCTGGGTGATAACTGACTTTCCAACGCTCAGGCGACTGGCTAAGCTCGTCTCACGCCCGGGCGTGACGCCCATCGACGTTCGTGGCGTTACGCTGTCGGCGTGTCAGAGGTCGAAGGGCGTTCGAGGGTACGATGTCGAAGCCAAGTGAAGTCATGGTCGAGCAAGGAGCGAAGTCAGCTAAGCCAACCGACGGTGCCACCACCGTCGCGGTCGAACCCTCCGATCCCCTGCGCGACGAGATCCGCTGGCTCGGCCGTGAGCTGGGCAGTGTCATTCGCGCTTTCAGCGGTGAAGAAGTCTTTGAGCTCGTCGAAGATGTGCGCCGTCTTTCTCGACTTCGACGCGAGGGCGATGCGAGCGCCGGGGCTGCACTCGAGGCACGCATTCAAGGCCTCGATGTTGACGGGCTGAAGTCACTCATCTCGTGTCTTGGTTCGTTCCTCGACCTGGTGAATCTCGCCGAGGATCGTCACCGCATTCGCGTCTTGCGCGAGCGGCGTCGAACACAGCCGGATCAGCCGCTCAGCGAATCGATTGAGGCTGCGTTCGTATCGCTCAGGGATCGTGGCTTGGGCGCTGACGAGATCCTGTCTCTGGCGCAGAGCATTGACATCGAGCTCGTTTTTACCGCCCACCCAACCGAGGCGAAGCGGCAAACTGCGCGTTTGACGCTCAAGCGGCTGCGCGAAACGGTCGCCAAGCTGGACGATCCGCGCTTGATTCCCCGCGAGAAGACGGAGCTGCTGGCGCGCCTGCGTGGTGACATCGCTCGCTTCTGGGAAACCGATGTGCTCCGGGACGAGCGCCCCTCGGTGCTCGACGAAGTGCGGCGCGGCATCGCGATCGTCGACACGCTTTGGGAGACCGTGCCGAAGATTGCGCGGACCTTTCGCCATCAGATGCGCGCTGCGCGTGCGTCGGCTACAGTGGCTGACGCTCCCGAGCTTGAGCCTCCTACCGCTGGCGATTCGGTGCGCGCCACTCCGAGTGACGAAGCCGCCGAGCGCGTACGACCCCTGCGCTTCGGTTCGTGGATCGGGGGCGATCGTGACGGCCATCCCTTCGTCGATGCCGAGGTGACGCGCGAGACCCTCTGGCTCCTGCGCCAGGAGGCGATGCAGCGTCACCTCGCCGAGTGCGAGCGGCTCTTAAACGTCCTCACACTGTCGACGCGTCGTCACACCCCGTCGCCGCGATTAACCGACACGCTACGCGGCGCCACCGAGCGCTGGCCGCAACTGCAAAGCTGTCTAGAACGCTGGAGCGTCCACGATATCTACCGCCGTTGGCTGCAGGTGATTCACGCGCGCCTCGAAGCCACGGCGAACGTGTCACCAGGCGCTTCGCCGCCGCCGGAGTCGTATCGCAATCCCCGTGATCTCGAGGCGGATCTCGAGATCGTCGCTGAGAGCTTGCGTAACACGGGGCATATCGACTTGGAGGAGATGGAAATCCGGCGCTGGATCGACCTCGTCCGCGTCTTTGGTTTTCACCTTTACCGACTCGACGTTCGAGAGCATGCCGAAGCGATCCATGAAGCCGTCGCCGAAATAGCAGCGACGCTTCAACTCGAGACTGACTACGCCGGCTTGGCGTCAGACGAGAGGGATGAGTTTCTACTCTGTCCAGCGGCGCCCGCTCCGGGCGCGCTCGACGCGGTCAGCCCGGCGACGCGAGCAACCGTCGATCTGCTGAAGACCCTCGAAGAGTGCACGAGAGCGTATGGCGACGGCGCGGTCGGCTTTTTTGTTATCAGTGGTTCGTCGTGCGCCGCTGATGTTTTCGCTGTCCGCTGGCTTCAGCGTGTGACGGCGAGCTGCGAAGACGCAGCACCGCTTCGCATTGCGCCGCTCTTCGAGTCCATCATCGATCTAACGAACTGCGGCAGTGTGCTCGATGCGCTGCTGTCATGTCCGCCGTACCGTGCCGAACTACAGCGCAGCGGTTCTGCACAGACATGCATGATCGGGTACTCTGATAGCACGAAGGACGGTGGCTATTTGGCCGGCGCGTGGAAGCTCTACGAAGCACAGCGAGCGCTCGCTGCTGTCGCGCGTCGGCATGAGGTCGACATCGTTTTTTTTCACGGGCGCGGTGGTTCACTGGGGCGCGGCGGCGGCCCGGCAGCGCGGAGCATCATGTCCCTGCCACCACGTTCGTTCTCGGGTACCATGCGCATCACCGAGCAAGGAGAGGTTCTCGCTGAGCGTTACGATGATCCGCAGATTGCCCTGCGTCATCTCGAGCAGGTGATTTCGGCTGCGCTTGTACTCCGCGCCAGCGGCACTGAGGCGCCGCCAAAGAGCGAGTGGCCGGATCTCATGGAGGATCTCGCGGCCCGGTCCCGCGATGCGTATCGTTCTCTGCTCGAAAGTGACGCTTTCCTCTCCTACTTTCGCACCGCGACGCCGATCCAGGCGATCGAAGAGCTCTGCATCGGTTCACGCCCAAGTCGGCGACGAGCGACGAATGACCTGAGTGGCCTACGAGCGATTCCGTACACATTCGCCTGGACGCAGAGTCGGCACATGTTGACGGCGATCTACGGTCTGGGCGCAGCGTTGAGCAACCTCTCCAAGGCCGATCAGAAGACGCTTCGCGAGATGTATGACGCTTGGCCTTTCTTTCGCTCGGTTCTTGAGAATGCTGAGCTCGCTCTTGCCAAAGCGGAGCGCAGCGTAGCTCGGAAGTACGCAGAGCTGGTTGAAGATGACGAGATACGCGAGGTGATCTGGTCGTCGATTTTGAGCGACTATGAGAGGACGTTAGCTTCACTCCATCATCTGAGGGGGAGTGATGAGCTCTTGGAGTCGACTCCCTGGTTGCTCCGATCGATCGAATACCGCAACACCTATGTGGATGCGTTGAACTTGATTCAGATAGAGCTCTTGCGACGCGCTCGAGCAGCAGGAATTTCGAGCGCGGATGAGGACGAATTAAAAGAGGTTTTGCGACTTTCTGTGCACGGCATCGCTGCGGGGATGCGGATTACAGGTTGACGATCTGGTGGTCATTCGCCTCCGCGGACGCGCGCGGAAAGTTTTTTTGCGGCGCGGCGGAACTGACGTTAGAGTTCCTATCTCGGAAGCGCGTGCGTCTTCTGAGATGGGCTTTGTATCCTCTGCGCCTGCCGTGAACTTTTCGGGCGGGCGCTATCAGATCGTCGCTGAATTCGTCGCTGAGTTCGTCTCTGAGTTCGTCGCTGGAGCGTCGCTGGAGCGTCGCCAAGCCGGCGTCGCGCCCCGCGCGCGAGACGCGACGGTCAGAGTGTGCGACGGGCAGACGAGCTGGGTAGGCTGGGACTTGCTTCGTAGGATTGGGAAACGACGCTCGACAGGCTTCGGACATCGAAGCGAGCGTCCGGGCAGTGACAGTAAGGAGCAGTTGCGAATCTTTTCTGCGTGGTCGGGGTCGCCGCGGGCACGCCGGAGGTCTTCACGGTGCCGTAGGCTCTGGCGGCCTCACGCCGAGTGGGGGGCTCGGGTCGTATGAGCGCAGTGCCTGCAGGGAACGCGAGGCAAGGTTCACACCCGCGCACGCCGGGTTGTGTTGCTGCGTTGCCTGTCGGTGTCAGCAATCGGTGCGCGCCTGGCGCAGGCGCGCGTGGTGTCTTTTCATGCTCGTCGAGAGGTCGACGGGACGTTCGAAGTGAAAGGGGCTGAAATGAAGAGAAGCATAGAGGCTGCGGTGGTGGTGCGGAAGGGCGTTGTGGTCGTCGTTGCCACGGTGTGCGCCGGTCTTCTGGCGCGGAGCTTCGCCGCCGAGGACGATCACGAGTTCATGCCGCTTCACGGATGGCGGACGCTGGGGGAGACTGGAGAAGATGACGTGACTCTGGCGCCTGCTGAAGGTTTCCCCGGATTGAAGGACGAGCCGCCGAAGGATCGTTGGATCGAGCCAATCGACGGCGACGGCGGCTTCGACAACGTGGCGCCGCGCCTCGCAGCCGAGGAGGGGCCTGGCGGGCTCGAGTGGGATCCCTCCCCGACCTATCGGACGCGCTACAAGTATGGTCGAGACTATCCGCCAAGCGAGAATCGACCGCTGGGGCACAATTGGTTTACGAAGATCCCGTACGCTGAATATGACAACGCGAACGACACCTGGGTCATTCGTTTCGACGCCAACACGGTTCGATTCTTCGATGCTGACTCTGACCGTCCGGGTACCTATTGGGGGCGCTTCGGCAACCGCAGGGCCAAGCTCGTTCACCGGGAGGCGAACCCGGCGCTCCTGCAGATGTACGACATCGGCGGCAAGGTCTACACCTTCAGCGCGGCGGAGAACTATCGCTGCACAAAGATCGAACCGATTGGTTTGGCCGAGATTGAAATCATCTACTCGGTCGACACAATCTCCGTGCTGCAAAAGCTGAACGCACAGACTGAGGTGCGAAGGTTCAGGTACGTACTGGCTGACTATGGTCACGGCGCTCGCATCGATCGCATCGAGGTTGCGGCAAAGAACGGCGTCTGGGGCATCCCCTATCGCACGATCGATTTTACATATCACGAAGAGGTCCGCGAGCCAGTCGGTAGCTCGATCGGCGACCTGGTCGGCATCGAAGAGGAGTTGGCGCTTTCGGAAAGCGGGCAGAGTTATCGACGTCGCTGGGCGTTCAAATACTACGTCGGCCCGTACGACAGTGCTTCGCATTCCGGCCATGCTCATCAGGTGGCCGCAGTTCTCGGGCCCGGGGCTATGGCAGAACTGCAGCGCGTGCAACCCGGGACGAATGCATACGAGCGCAGTGTCGGCGAACTACAGGACTATCTCGAACGCACTTACACGTACTATTCCGACAAGCGCCTTAGGAGCCTGGCGCTGGAGAACCAGTGCGATTGTGGCGCTGGCGCCGGCACCCACCGCTATTCTTGGCAACAGAACGCGAGCGCTTCGAACCTCAACGTTTGGTTCTCGCAGGCAGCGATCACGCTGCCTGCAGGTGGTCGCCACTTCATCGACTACAATCGCTACGGGCAAATTCTGAACCGCGTCCTCCAAGAGGATGCCGCCGATCCCGAATCGAGAAGATGGATCAAGACGTACCGGCGAGGGCATGACGGACGACTCGCGCAGAGCTATTCGGTGGCGGCGTGCTTAGAGTACCGCTCACACGTCGTGACGACGAAACCCGACGCGGGAATGCGCCGCAGCTACAATTTCGTCCAGGAACCTTCCACGCTTGCCTGGACGTTGACAGAGAGACTGCGTGACCCCACGACGCGGCGTTGGAACTTGCAGCGGAAGAAGGTTTTTTCGCTGCGGGCGTTGGGCGATCGGCGACGCTTTCTCAAGACTTCGGAGACCGTTTACCCGCAGGAAACGACAGACGGACCTGGGACCACGACTCAATATGGCTATGAGACCTTCCACGTCGCCGACCGATTGGCGGTCGCGCTGCGCAAGACCACGCGGGCGCCGATTCCGGTGACCCAAAACGGGTCGGGGCAAAGCGTCGTTCTCTATGACTACTTTGAAGATGATCTGCGACACTCTTGGACGAGGGACGGAGAAGGATATGTCAGCTATCGGGAGATCGACCCCTCGCGTCGCGTGACCACTCTAAACGTCTTGGACTTCGACTCCGATCGCCGTCCTGCCGGTGTTCCTGTTCCTCCCGACGCCGTGTTTTTACGACCCGGCGGAGCCAATCTGGTGACGACGCATGCTTATGATCTTGTGGGGCGCATCAAGAAGAGTGAGTCCGCAGCCTTCGAAGCTTGGACCGGCACGGGTTTGAAGACGACGCGGACGACGCAGAGATGGCACTACGACAAGCTTTCGAGCGGCGAACTCGTGGTTCTAGCGTACCCACACATCGACGATGTCTATTACCATGCAGCGATTTCGCTCGCGGTGTTCGACCCCGATGGCCGCGAGCGAACCACTGCTTCTGGAGAACTGATCGCTGCCAGGCGTGACATCAACTTCGAAGACGACTTCGATGGTGGCGCGCCGACCATCGAAGAAGGCTTTCAAGGTGTGCTACTGCGGCGCACGGATACTCTCTATCGTGGTCGAGAAGTGGCCGAACAGATCGTGTGGAGCGACCCGACGGATGCGAGCGCGCCGCGGCAGAGAACAGTACATACCTACGATGCGGCCGGTCGGCTCACCTCAACGCGAAATCCATCTGGTTCCATCACACGCTTCGAGAGAGACGTTTTGGGGCGACTCAAGAGTGTCCGGATCGGTACGATCGACGGCGGGCGTTCCGACAACATGACCCTGATCGAAGAACGTTTCTACGACGGAGAGGAGGCTGTCGTCGAGAGTGTCGGTGACGGCTATTTGACGCGTAAGGTTCTCTACACCCACACGAGCGAGGGCGAAAGGGCGACAGACTACCGCGTCGACTATCGAGGCCGCGTCGTCGCGGTCCACGAACCTCTACGGATCAGGGAGAGCCGTACCTACGATAATCTGGGGCGAGTGACGCGCGTCGAGCGATTCAACGACCGCGGCCGCGGCGTGCTTCTGAGCCGTGTCGACAACTTCTATGATCCATGGGAGCAGATCTACGAATCGCGCGAGTATGGTGTCCGTGGTGGAGAGATCACTGGTTTCCTGAGTATGTCCTCCTGGCGCGACGGCCGCGGGTTCATCGTCAAGACGCGAAGCCAAGGGGCGCGATTCGAGAAGACGCGCTACGATGGAGCCGGTCGAATAATCGCCCGTGCAGCCTCCTACGATGCGGATGAGTCCGCGTACGAAGCGGCACACGATCTTGTAGGCGACACTGTCGTTGCACAGACCGTGTATCTACCTGGCCCTGGAGGCGGGGCAGAATTGATCCGCGCTTACTCACGCCGCCATGACGCTGAGGAAGAAGCCACGGGCAGCCTGACCGTCGGGGTGCAAGGAACGGGTCGTGGTCAATACACGGCGATCTGGCGCGACGAGCTCGGACGGTTGTCGCGGGTCGTCCGCTACGGAACAAACGGTGGAATCGATCTCGACGCACGACCTCAAGGCGAGCCTCCTGCTGTCTCAGGCCCTCTCAATCGTGTGAGAGAGTACACCTACACACTCCTCGGCGAGATCGAGGAGCGGCGTGGACCGGCAGTCAGCGCGCAGAGCGGCGACCTCGTGACTCAGCGGACTGAGTACACCGGTTGGGGGGCCGTGGCTCTGCAGATCGGGAACTTCGCTGACGGTATACCGGGGAGTGTCGACGACCGCACGATCGTCTACGGCTATGACGCCGCGGGGCGGCTGAGCACGAAAACGGTGAAAGCGGCAGCCGGCGAAGTTGCGGCCCACGACCGCGTCACGGCGTTCGTCTACGGCGTGACGCACGGATCTGGAGATTCCGCCTCACGCCTCGCGTCGAACGACTTGATCCGAACCATCAGATTTCCGGATCCGATCACCGGCGCTGCAGGTGGCCCCGACGACCAAGTTCACTTCGCGTACAACGCTCAGGGCGAGCAGACGTACATGGAGGACCAGCGCGACACGAAGCACGTGTATGAGTACGACCAGCGCGGACGCCTCGTCGTTGACCATGTCACTGACCTTGGCGACCCCGAAGTCGACGGGAGGATACGAAAGATCGGGCGCTCCTACGACGCTCTTGATCGTGCGGTACGCGTTCGCAGCTATGGTGAACAGGGGTATGTAGAGGACGAAGTCGTCTACGGTTACGGAGCGTTTGGCGTCGTCGAGACTGTACACCAAGAGTGGCGCGGAGCGGTCGATCCGGGGGTCTCCAACAAGGTGACGTACGACTATCACTTCCCGAAGAGCGCGACGGACAGCCTCAAGCGTGTGTCGACGACCTACCCTAGCGGTGTCGTTGTTCTGGACGTCTACGAACCGGGAGTCGACACGGCGTTCAGTCGACCCAGCGGCGCCAAGATGCGAGACGAATGGCTGTTCCGTGATGTGTACCTCGGGCTGAGCCGGGTCGTCGAAAGAGAATACGGCGATCTCGGGATCGTACGCACCCTGGTCGGTGACGACGAAGAAAACAGCGATGGATACGCGGGGCTTGATCGATTTGGGAGAATCGACGATCTTCTCGTGACGGACGGTCGCCGTGACATCAATCGTTTCGTATATGAGTACAACGATCGATCCCAGGTGGTGGTTCGGCGGGACGACGTCGGCCGTATCGATGGACGGTATCTATTCGATGAAGAGTTTTCATACGACGATGCAGGCCGGCTCGTTGAGCACCAGCGCGGCGAGAATCCTCGGCAGTCGACGGCGATTGATTCTCACGAGTGCTGGACGCTGGATTCGGTGGGGAATTGGCTTGAGTACTACCGCGGTGACGAGAGCTTCTGCGGTACTCCGTCGTTGAGCTCGGTCAACGCGTCGGACGAGCTCACACAGGTCGATGCTACCCGCTACAGCTACGACCGAGCTGGCAACATGGTAGGGCGCGACGACGGTGTCGAATTTGTTTACGACGCGTGGAACCGATTGGTCGCTGCGAGATCCGGGTCGTCTGTACTCTCCGCGTATCGGTACAACGGACTGCATCAAAGGATTTCAGCGGGAGAATCGCAGTGGGTCGAGAGTGATTACTACTATTCGACGGAAGGCAACCTGCTCGAGGAGTGGTACGCAGACGACGACGTCGCTCGGTGGTACGTGTGGGGAGGAGATCAAAACGATATCGTCCTGCGATCTTCGTCACGGCTCTCGTCGTCGTTCGAGTTTTACGTTACCGACGCGTTCTCCAACGTCGTGACGCGTTTGAGTTCGGATGGGGCGGTGAGCGGCCGGTATCTTTACGACGGGAACGGACACCCGACGCGGCTGAGCGCTGATTGGACGTCCCAGCATGAAATACTCGAGGACGATTTCTTGTTCGCAGGCCGGAGATATATCAGCCAGCACGGACTTCATGACTTTGGACTCAGAGTTCACGATGCGGATCTGGGAGTGTTCGTGCAGCGCGATCCGCTTCTCATCGGTGGGTCAAGCGACGGTCGCCACCCGTACCGAATGGATGAAACAACAGATGACGACGATTGGCCGGGATCTCGCGATCCGCACGATGACACTTCCCTCGGACCATATGGTTGCCCACTTCCGGAGGATGGCAGCCCGTACGAGTGGAACAAGTTCATCGAGTGCTTGAAACGCAGGCGACAGGCGCCGCCCGCGGAAGGCATGCCTCCTTGCTCCAAGAAGGGGTGTCGGTGGTCGGGGTTCGTGTGGGCGAGTTTTTGGGGCTCGCCGCTCATCGCTGGGCTCGGAAAGATGAGAATAGCGGCTTACGCGACGGATACGACCGGGTGTCAATACTTCGTGCGCGGTAAAGGGGATCTGACGCTCGGAGCTTTCGCCGGGTTTGGCTTCGTTGAAGGGAGCGCCACGTTTCAGAACAAGCCCGCCGACTGCGAGTGGCCCATCGAGAAAGGAAGTCACGCAGCTTTCGCCGTGGTGACGTATGGTGGTCTGATCAGAGGCGTCCCGGTGGCGGTTGGAATGGAGATCTACAAGGCTGGCCAGTTCCAAGTGTTGGATGGACCTCTCATCGGTGGATTGGCGATTGCTGCTGGTGGGGGTGGCGTGGCCGGAAAGCTGACCGAGGTGGAGCAGTGGGGTCCCGCGCCGGGCCTGCAAAAGTAGGATTTTGCAGGGAGACAACGGGCGAGGCGTCCCGCCAAAGTGGCGCCTCGCCCGTTTTGTGTCGTCTTCGGCGGTGATTCTTCCGGAGGCCAAGGGGCGGAGCTCAAAGACCTCGTTGGCGGCGTTGGCCTCCTCTAGCCTAGCCTCGAGTTTGGCCATTTCGCGCCGGCCTGGCCGGACGAGTTTCGCGGGGGTTCCGAGGCCCTTTCGACTTTTTCGTTCCCTGAGAACCCTTGTGCCCATTCAAAAACTCCTGTCCGGCCCTTCGGGGAACGCCAGGAGCGCCGAGGCCTGCGCCCGTCCTCCGCCACGACCCGAGCGGGATCGCGCCCGAGTCGTTCCTTGACCTCGACGCTCCTGGCGCTGGCAGGCTCGACGCGAAATGGCCAAACTCGAGGCTAAGCGTCCGGTCGTTGCCGATTCGCTCAGTCGCCTCTTTCGCGAATCATGGAGACTTCGGCCGATTTTTTGAAACGCTGCTGCCATCGCGACGTCTCATTAGGGGACATTGGCGCACTGTAGGCGCGGCTCTCGGAGCGGCGACGACTCTGACCTTGCAATGGGTCGCGGTCAAAGAACCCATCGAGAACCGGATCGATCCGCCCGACTCGCGGCAGGGAGTCGAATGAGCGAAACCGCTCGAGGCGGAACGCGTTCGCTCGGATATCGGGAGTAGCGCGCGAGGGGATTGACGAAGCTCCTTGTCGGGTCGAGTCGACCGCTTCCTGGCCGCCTTGTGCCCAAGTCTCCATCGCGATCTCCGAGGCATCTGTGGTGTAGGGCTCCTTCGCGTCTCTTGCGTGCAAGTTTTGACATTGAGCGCTACGAAAGGAGATAATAACGCCGCTACTCTCGCGCCGTCGACGTGGCATGGGACCTTGCAGCGAACGAGGCTTCGGTTTCGACACCGCGTCACGCCTCACCGCCGCCCTCCGTCTGGATCGTCGGCCTGCAGCGGGCGGCTCTGCAGTGTGGCGCTCACGGCGGCTAAAATTCGAAAGGGGGAACTTATGAAGTCGAGAACGTTTCTGTTCGGAGCGCTCGCGGCGCTGTTGAGCTTCGGGACGTCCGTGAGCGCGCAGGAGTCTTTCGCGCAGCTCGTCGGGCGTGCGCCCGTGGGCAACGTGAAGGCGCAGGGAGTGCTGGAGGTGCCCTACATCACGTGGGGCGGCGACGTTGCCACGTTCTATGCTAATGGCGGGCTTGCAACGAAGCGCGGCTCGATCTTTCAGGAGCTCGGGCTGAACCTGAAGCTCGTCGCAGGTGATGACTTCGTCGGTCAGGTCAAGCGCTACATGGCGGGGGATACGCCGTTTCTTCGCGGCACCCTGCGAATGATCGGCATGGCGTCGGAAGTCGTGGGCTCGGATCCGCGCACGCGCCCGGTGGTCTTTTTGCAGCTCACGTGGTCGCAGGGGGACCACATGGTGGGGCGCGCTGAGATTGAAACTCTGGACGACCTCAAGGGAAAGAAAGTCGTGCTCCAGCAAGGCGGCCCGCACGTCGGCATGCTCGACGATATCTTGAAGAGTGCTCGTCTCGGGTGGAGCGATATCGACGTCGTCTGGGTGAAGGAATTAACGGGTGACGGCGGGCCAGCGTCTCGTTTTCGCGCCGATTCCAGTGTCGACGCCTGCATGGTGATCTCGCCGGACATGATTGGGCTCACCGGCGGTCTCGACGCCGCCGGAACCGGAGCCGAGGGCACCGTCAAGGGAGCCCACGTCGCGGTGTCGACGCTCAACATGAACCGATCGATCGCGGACGTCTACGCCTGTCGTAAGGACTTCTACGACTCCCAACGCGGCCTCGTCGAGAAGTTCGCTGCGGGCTACCTGAAAGGGTGTGAAGACGTCGCAGAAATGAAAAGGGGATACCAGAGTAGTGGGTCGTCGCGTGAGTATTCGGCCGTTCTCGAGTTGACCCAAAAGATCTACGGTTCGGACGTCATCCCAAATGCCGCCGAGGCGGACGGGTTGATCTCGGATTGCGAGTTCGTCTTCTTGAGTGGCAACCGGCTGTTCTTCGAAGAGGCAGGATTCTTGAGCGGCTTCGAAACGAAGCAGCGGGAAGCCTTGCAATTGGCAGTTGCACAAGGCTATGCGAAGAATCGTATCGATCTCCTCATGCACGATCTCGAGTTCCCCCAACTGACTCGGCTGGGCGGGCTGACAAAAACGCAACTGGCAGAAGGCGGGCCTGAAATCGGCGAAGGCGTCGAGACTGAGGGCACGCTCCTCTCCTTCACGATCAGCTTCGAGCCCAACCAGACGAAGTTTCCCGTTCGCCAGTACGAAGCTGAATTCCAGCGCGTCGTCGAGAATGCTTCACTCTACGGCAACGCGGTTTTCGCCATTCGAGGTCACGCTGATCCCACGCGTACGCTCCGCGACTTGGTCATGGCTGGACTCAAGAAGGGCATCATCAAGAGGACTGGCACGCGAGGCAACTACCGCTACTTCGTTGAGGGCAGGCCACTTGACCTCAACGAGACCTCGAGAATCGTCGAGCTCGTCCAATCGGGGGCGTTCAACGGCGGCGAAAACGATCCAAGCCGAACCATGCAGGCGGCGTTGAATCTGTCCCAGCGGCGTGCTGAGGAAGTGCGGCGAACGATCGTGAGATACGCTGAGTCGAAGCAGTTTCGGCTGAACGAGAAGCAGCTCCAAGCGATTGGTGCCGGCATCATTGAGCCGGTCATCGCACGGCCACGCGATCTCGGCGAGTCAAAGGAGAATATGCGCGTCGAGTTCCGACTCCTCCGTGTCAAGGCAGAGTCCGTGTCTCAGAGCGAATTCGATTTCTAAGCCAATGGCACCGCTCACGCACTCTGTGACTGAAGGGAGATGACCATGAGGAAGGAATGTTTTTGGACGCTTTTTTTGAACGCGTTCTCGATCGCTCTTCTGGCAGGTCCTGCTTCGTCATGGTTGGCGGCGCAAGAGCCACCTGCCGCGACGAGTATTAGCGATAACATCGTCGTCGTTCTCGATGCATCGGGATCGATGAAGGAGCCGATGCACGGCAGCGGGCGTTCGAAGATGAGCATCGCGAAAGAATCGCTGCTCGCGGTCCTCGGCCAAGTGCCGCCGACGACGCACGTCGGTGTTCTCGTCTTCAGCGGGCACGGCGTCACGAACGATCTCGTCTACCCTCTGGGCCCTGTCGACCTCGACGTGCTGCGCCAGGCTTTGGCTCCCATCGAACCCAACGCAGGGACGCCGCTTGGCGCTTACCTGAAGAAGGGCAGCGACATGCTGCTCGCGCGCCGCAAGGAACAGCGAGGTTACGGCACGTTTCGGTTGCTCATCGTAACGGATGGCAAGGCTTCGGATCCTCAACTCGTTGAAGCTTTCTTGCCCGAGATCCTGGCGCGTGGTCTAACGATCGATGTGGTTGGTGTCGACATGAAGACAGACCACTCGCTGGCGACGCGAGTGCATGGCTATCGACGTGCTGACGATTCGTCCGCCTTGAAAAAGGCGCTCAGCGAGGTTTTCGCTGAGGTGGGAAGCGTTGGGGATGGCACGGTCGACGAAGAGGCTTTTGCCGTGGTTGCCGCGATTCCAGATTCCGCCGCCGGTGATCTGATCGCGGCGCTCGGAGCTCTGGCGACATCGGATCAACCGATCGGATCTGGCGCTGCAACATCCAGCAGAGCTCGCGAATCCACCTCCGGACCGACGTCGCGTCCAACCAACCTTCCTTCGCCACACGTTCCAGGCTCTAACCCAGTGGGGGCGCCTGCCGGAGGAAACAGTGGTGACTCGGACGGATTCGGGCGCGTCGTCGTCATTGTGCTTTTGGTGGTGGGGTTTGCCTTTGCTGCTCAAAGAAAAGTGCGTCGCAAGCGAAGAAGACAGAGGTATCGAGGTCGGTAGTGAGTCAGTCAAAAGCAGGAAGGGTCATCGCAGTCAGCCTGGTTTGGCTTTTGCTTCTCAGCGCCGGCGTCGCAATCTACAAGCACTTCTCGGAGTACGAGAGTCGGAAGCTCGCAGGGGCGTACGAGCGCCTGCAGAGTGAGAGCGAAACGTCGGGTTTCGTCCTCGCGGCGTTGCCTGAGGGTGTGAGCGTTGAGGAAGCCGAGCAGGTGATCGAACGCGAGGGACGGCGACTCGCAAAATGGACGAGCTATTCTGAAGCGCTGCGAGATCTTCAATCTCGCGGTGTTATGGTGAAGCCGCTTCCAGGATCTGCGAGCGCCGAGGAGATCGAGTCCGAAACGGTACGGCTCGAGAGAACGATCGCCGACCTTCCGGCGCTGAAGCCGGTGAAGCTCGCCCTCGACTCGTTCTCCGGCTACTTCCTATTTCGATCCGACGCATTCCGTCAAGCACTCGCTTTGGAAGGGTTGCGTCTTCAGATTGAAGACGACGGCGCTGACTACTTGCAACGCATCCGCAAGCTGCAGAGCGGTGAAGTGCATCTGGCTCTCTTTCCGATCGATGGCTTGATCCAAACGAGCTTTCAGCTGCGCGACATGCCGGCGAAGATCGTCTGTCTTGTCGACGAGACGACCGGAGCTGATGCCATGGTCGCGTATGAATCGGCGATTGCTAATGTTGACGCTCTGAACGACGCGGCGGTGCGCATCGTCGCAACGCGCAATTCGCCCAGCGAGACTCTGGCGCGCGTTCTCATGGCACACTTCGATTTGTCGAGTCTCTCGCGTAGTGCATGGATCGAAGCGGACGGGGCGAAGGACGTCTTCGAGCGGTTTCGGCGTGCCTCGCGTACCGAGCCGCACGCGTATGTTCTGTGGGAGCCATTCGTCTCGAAGATCTTGGAAACGCCTGGAACGCATGTCATCACCGATAGCGGGAAGTTCAGGGGATTCATCGTCGATGCTCTCGTCGTGGGTGACCGAATCCTCACCAGCGATGCAGACTTGGTCACACGGTTTGTCAGAGCGTATCTTCGCACTCGGTTTGCTTCTATGCAGTCGCGTGAAGACGTCGCTCAGCTGGTGACGGAAGACGCGGGACGCCTTGGCCAACCACTTGATTCGCAGCAGGCTGAGCGACTGATCGATACGATTCGCTGGAAGAATACGATTGAGAACTACGCTCATATGGAAATCATCTCCGCGGCGCAAGCCAAAGGCGTCCAGCCGCTGCGGGAAATCATCTCCAATCTCACCGAGGTGCTGGTCAATACCGAGGCGATCGATCGAGATCCAACCGGTGGCAATGCTGAGTTGTTCGTACACGACGGAATTCTTCGAGCGTTACATCAAAGCGGCTTCCACCCGGGTGGGCTTGGGCGTGGCGAGACGATTCAGGGTGAGGTGCCGCTGCCGCGTTTGAACTCAACGCAGATCGAGGCGATCGTCGATGTCGGCGTCGTTCGCGTGGCTCCACTCGTCTTTCGCCGTGGCGGCGCCACGTTGACGCCTCAGAGCCGACATGTTCTGAGTGATCTCGTGAAGAAGCTCAAGTCGTGGCCCGGATACTACGTTGTGGTGAAGGGACACACTCGTCAGGTCGGCGATCCTGATGCCAATCGCAAGTTGGCGCTCGATCGCGCGCGAGCTGCAGCCGATTTCATGATCACCGCGGGAATACCGGAAGAAAGAGTTTATGCCGTCGCAAGTGAGCCGAAAGAAACAGGGGGCGCTGCCCAGTCCGTGACTTTTGTTCTGGGGCAACCGCCGTACTGATTCGGGGATCGCTGCATGGATACGTCTAGGTTTCGGAGAAAGGTTCTTCAAAGCCTCTTCGTGTCGCCGTGGTCTCTCATCCCGGTTGTACTTGGACTGAGCCTGTTGATCATCTCGTGGGGATTCGGAAGCACGATGGATTTGACCGCATTTGTTGGAATTTGCGGCCTCCTCGGCGGCGTTGGCGCTGTTGCGACGCGCTGGATTCTGAGTCTCGACGACATCTCCAAGCGGGCGTTGAAGGAAATCCAAGATGAAGCCGCGTTTGAGCGCGAGGCGGCGCTCGACGAGCTCGATCGGCAGCTCCGCCAAGATGAAGATGAGCGCACGGAAGAAAGCTTGCGGGCGCTTCGCGAGCTGTACGGAGCCTTTCGGAAGGACACTGGCTGGGCCGATGGTCTCGGATCTAAGGTGGCGTTTGAAATGGCCACGAAAGTTGAGCGTCTATTTCAGGGGTGCCTCGATTCCCTGCGGCGGAGTCTCGATTTGTGGCGCCGCGCTGAGAACATGCGGACGACGAAGGCGCGCGATACAATCCTTGGCAATCGGGAAAAGCTGATTGTTGAAGTCGAAAAGAGCATCGAGCAGTTGGAACGAACCGTCGACGGCGTGCAGGCGTTGGCGGTGAATCGTGACGGTTCAGAGGATCTGGCTCGCATTCGACGTGAGCTGGACGAGAGTCTTGAGGTCGCGAAACGCGTAGAAGAACGAATCCGCAGCATGGAGACGGAGGTCGGCGAAGCCATGACCCGCCGAGAGTGAGGCCGGATCTGGTCGTTCTCGAGGTGAGATGCGTCCGCGCGTGCACGGCGACGTGCTGAACTGCGCTGAATAGCTCGATTGAATCGAAAACAAACTGCTATGAAGAAGGGAGAATGACGTGTTTGGAGCCATTGGTCGCTACATGAGAGCCTTCTGGTACCTGATCACCGGAAGGATCGACAGCGCTCGCAAGGAGCTCAACAAGAGTCCCTACGTGATCCAGGCCACGTTTGATAACGTGATTCGCGAAAAGTCTGCGCGCATCAAACAGTACAAAGACGCAGTCGCCGCGATGATCGCCCAAGAGGAGAAAAAGCTCGCGACGATCAAGAAGCTGACCGACGACGTCAACCGTCTGGAGAGCCTGAAGGAAGGTGCAGCCGCGAAGGCCCGGAGCGTCGTTAGCGAGCTCCGTGCCAAAGGGATCTCTATGGACGAGATCAAGAAGAACGAAGACTACGCCAAGTGTCTCGCCGCCTTCAACGATTTCAGTACGACCATAGAGGAGAAGACGGCACATATCTCAGAGCTCGAAGAAGACGTCAAGGTCTTGAGTGAGAACGTCGGTGGCCATAAGGTCCAGCTGCAGCAGCTCATGCGTGAGATCGACCAGCTCAAGGAAGAAGCTGCGGCGACGGTGGCCGATGTCATCACCGCGACGGAAGAAGAAAAAATCAGCAATATGATTGCAGGCATCAGCGAAGACCGCACCTCGCGCGAGCTCCAGGAGCTGCGTGAGCTGCGTGAGCAGACGAAGGCGAAAGCCAGAATCTCACGCGAGATGGCAGGCACCGACACCAAGCGTCAGGAAGCTGAGTTTTTGGAGTACGCCCGGACGCACTCGGCGACCGAGGAGTTCGATCAGCTGATCGGATTGGCGGCGGAGAGCGATGCGCCAGCCGAAGAGACGCGTGAGAGCGCGTCGCCGCGGCTGCCCGAGGAGTGAGTTGATCGCACGAGGCGTTGTGAGACTATTCAGGTCAGTATGTGAGAGCAAATCTTGAGAGGTGGAGCCATGCATCGAGCATTTGTGAACATCGCTTCTTTGTGTCTTTTGGCCGTCCTGTGTGGAGTGGGTTGTACGGACGCCGAGAAGACGAACCCGAGCTTCGTCTTGGCGTGGAGTGAGTATCCATCGTGGAGTGTTTTCGGTGTCGCCGAGGAGAAGGGGCTCGTCGATGGGAAAGAGGGTGAGCTCGGACCGATTGAGAAGAAGTGGAACGTCGACATCGTCCTCAAGGAGGTTGACTACGACACGTGCATCACGATGTACAACACCTCTGCATGCGACGCGGTGTGCATCACCAACATGGACATCCTCAATCCGGCGCTGGGACGCAAGTCGGTCGCGGTTTTGCCGACAAGCACGAGCGTGGGAGCAGACGCGTGCGTCGTCACGGGCATCTCCGACGTCAAGGAGCTCCGCAGTCACAAAGTGTACGGCTTGTCCAAGAGCGTGTCGGAGTACTGTTTCGTTCGCAACCTCGAGAAGGCGGGCGAGAAGGAAGCCGATCACCAGTTCACCAACATGGATCCAGGAGCGGCCGCGCAGGCCATGCAGACGAAACAGGATGGATACAACGCCATCATGGTGTGGAATCCATTTGTTTTGCAGAGCCTGAAGATGCGCCCGGACGCGAAGGTCCTCTTTGATTCCTCGACGATCCCCGGAGAAATTGTCGACATGGTCTGCATAGCCCAGGCCTCTCTCGACAAACCTAACGGTCAGGCGTTCGCACATGCCGTCGTCGATGCGTTCTACGAGGTGAACAAGCTGCTTGCGGCGCCCGCGACCGCAGACGAAACGCTTGTGGCGCTCGGGGCGAAGTTTTCGAGCCTCGGACTCGAGGAGATGAAAACGGTCGTGAAGCAGACGGCCTTTTACAAGACACCTGAGGAAGCGCTGGCGCTCTTCACAGGTGAAGAGCTGAAGGCGACCATGAAGACCGTGACCGATTTTTGCCAGTCGCACGAAATCATCGAGAGTGCGCCGTCGATTGGTTACGGTAGCGCCGCTCAAGCTGCGGAAGCGCAGCTGCGAATCGATCCCAGCTTCGTGCAGGCCGTGCGGGACGCCAAATGATGATTCGCAGGCCGCTCTCTCGTCGCTGGCGCGTCGCGCTTGGAATTCTATCGATCGCGCTTCTGATTGGTATTTACTCGCTTCTGTCGTATCGCCAGCTTGCAGAGAATCCTGACGACCGCAGCATTCCGAGCTTGTCGCAGCTTTGGACCGACGGCGTCATGAAGGTGTTCACGGCGGACCGCACGGGCGAAGTTTGGATCTGGGAGGACACCAAGGCGACTCTGTTTTCGCGTCTCCTCTCCGGCCTCGCGGCGGGCGTCGCCCTCTCGATCGTCATCGGGCTCCTCATGGGCTGCTACGCTCCCGTCGAGGCGTTCCTCCATCCGCCGCTCGCGTTCCTCGCGAAGATACCACCGACGGCGATGCTTCCCGTGTTTTTCGTGCTGGTGGGTACAGGGTACGAGATGTACGTTGCCATGATCGCCTTCGGGATGGTGCCGACACTGGCTCAATCGATCTACCACGCTGCGAAAGAAGACGTGCCGGAGGAGCTCCTCTATAAAGCGTCGACCCTGGGAGCCTCTCAAGGTGAATTGATTTGGAACGTGATCGTCCGCCAGATTCTACCGCGTGCGATCGACGGCGTTCGGCTGCAGGTAGGACCAGCGATGGTCTATCTGATCGCCGCCGAGTATCTCGTCGCCGAAGTCGGCTTCGGGTACCACTTACGACTCCAGAATCGACTTCTCGACATGAGCGTTGTCTACGTCTATCTGGTCGTCTTGGGTGGAGTGGGATTCCTCATGGACTTTTGTCTGCGACATCTCCGAGCCAAGTTGTGCCCTTGGTATGGTCAGTCGTAACTTCGCATCGCGTCGGCTTCGGGGTTCAGTAACGCCAACGGAATAGAATCGCTATGGATGTCGTCCTCGAGTGTAAAGGCGTCAGTCACTGGTTCGGAAGTAACAAGGTCCTCTACGACGTGGATCTGCAAGTCATCCGTGGCGAAATCGTCGCGGTCGTCGGTCCGAGCGGTTGCGGCAAGTCGACGCTCCTGCGAGCGATCTTGGGGACGCATCCGCCGCATCAGGGAGAGATCCTGATGAACCGCGAACCGATCTCAGGACCTGGAAGAGATCGCGGCATCGTCTATCAGCGCTATTCACTCTTTCCTTTCTTGACGGCTCGCGAGAGCGTCGCGTTCGGACTCATGCTGGACGAAACGACCATTCCATTTCGCCTCTTTCGCTGCCGCGCGTGGCGTCGGCTGCGACGAGAACATCTGGAGCGGGCATCGGAGAAGTTGGTTGAGCTCAAGTTGGGGGAAGCGCTCGACAAGTATCCCGCAGAGATGTCTGGCGGGATGCGTCAACGTGTGGCGATCGCGCAGGCGCTGATCATGAAACCGAAGATCCTACTCCTCGACGAGCCTTTTGGGGCGCTGGACGAGGCAACGCGCGAAGAGCTTCAAGGGATGCTGCTAGGGCTCTACCAAGAGAACCTTGCCGCGAAGAAGGCGGGGCTTACGCCGCCGTACACGATTCTCATCGTGACGCACGAGCTCAACGAGGCAATCTACGTTTCTGACCGAGTCGCCGGGCTATCGCAGTATTGGGCATGGGAGGAGGAACCGTTGCCTTCCCATCCTGGGGCGACGATCATCTATGATGCTATGGCACCCGTCTACCACCCGGATCAAGAGCGTGATTTCGCTACGTTTGTCCAGCAGCGCGGCGAGATCCTCTCGAACGTCTTCAGCCCGGAGGTGCGGCAGGGCCGTCGAGAGAATTTGCGCTTCTGGGATCAGATGGAGCGCGGTGAAGGCCATGGAGTATTGGCGAAGTGAACCCTTCCGAGCCGACGTACGACTTCTACGGCCATCTCGCGCGGATCATCAACGCCGGTCAGTCGCGCAGTATTCTTTTGACCGGAAACGTGTACGACCTTTTCTTCACGCGGCAGAACCGTGCGGAGGGCAGCTACGAGCCGCTGATTCCGTTTCTTTGCGACAAATGCAGCGTGCCCGGTATGACGCTGCTCGTCTACGAGCTGAATGGCCCGATCCGTGTCGTGCCCACCGATCAGCGGGAGAGTCTCCGGAGTGCGTGGACTGCGTGGCGGCTCGGCGTCGAACCCGACCTTGCCGCGTTCGAGGCGATTGCCGATCGACGACTGGCGCAGCAGCGGGAGGCGTTCGAGTCTGACTTTGAAGGCCGCATGCGCGATGCCATCGGCCAGCCGACCGTAGCACTCGAGTTTTTGCGACAACTCACGATCTGTTCGCGCTCGAGGAGCCCGAAGGGAAAGAGTTACATAACCGACGATCTCATGATCGTTGTCGAGGCGGCGGATTTTCTCCTGCCGCAAAGCGGAGAAGACGTCTCACGGCTCTCCGCAGCAGATCGGCGGCGTGTCGGCATTGTGCAGGACTGGTTCTCCGACCCGGCGTTCATGCGAGGCAGCGACTCCGTCGTTCTCGTCGCCGAGTCGCGCGGCATGATTCATCGACGCGTCGCGGCGTTGCCGCAGGTCCTCGCGGTCGACGTGCCGCCGCCAGATCTCGAGACGCGGCGCCATTTCGTCAATTGGTTCGCGAGTCGTGGCGAATCACCGCCGCCGAAGCTGTGGGCGAGCGAAGATGTGCTGGCGATGTACACCGCTGGGCTGTCGATCCACGCGCTGCGCCAGCTTTTGGTCGGCAGTGCCTACGCCAACGAAACGCTGACTCCTACGGAGGTGATCCAGAAAGTCGGTGAGTTCATCGAGTCGCAGCTTGGCGAGGACGTCGTTGAATTCAAAAAACCTGAGCACACCTTGGAAGATGTGATCGGCTTCAGAAAGCTCAAAGGTTTTCTCAACGATGAGTTGATCCCGAGGTTTCAATCGACCGGCGCAGATGCGCTGCCTGGCGCCGCCGTCTCCGGGCCAATCGGCAGTGGCAAGACGTTCATCTTCGAAGCCGTTGCCAGCGCGCTCGACATGCCTGTCCTCGTGCTCAAGAACATTCGCAGCCAGTGGTATGGGCAAACGGACGTTGTGTTCGAACGCTTGCGGCGAGTTCTTGAAGCTCTTGTCAAAGTGGTGATCTTCGTCGACGAGGCCGACACCCAGTTCGGAGGTGTCGGCGCTGAGGCTCACTCGACGGAGCGTCGGTTGACTGGCAAAGTCCAGCAGATGATGTCCGACCCGCGCCTCCGCGGTCGTGTCATTTGGCTGCTCATGACGGCGAGGATCCATCTGCTCTCGCCGGACATTCGACGCCCGGGACGCGTCGGGGACCTGGTGATTCCGGTGCTGGATCCCGAGGGAGAGGATCGACAGGCGTTTCTCAAATGGGTCACGAGAGGTGTGCTCGACGCAGCACCGAGTGCGGCGGATTTGAAGCGACTCGACGAGTTGACGGCCGGATACTCGGCGGCGGCGTTCGCGTCACTACGGTCGAACTTGAAGGCGCGGACGGTGGGAGGGCTGCTCAAGATGGCGGACGTCGAGGCGATCGTGCACGACCACATTCCGCCAGCGATCGAGAAGACGCGGCGCTACCAGACGCTGCAGGCGCTGGTCAACTGCACGCGGCGTTCGCTGTTGCCTGAAGACGAGGCTAGCGACGATCGCCGTGACGTTTGGCGCGCCGAGATCCTGCGTCTTGAAGCCGAAGGCATCCGCTGAGGGTCGTTGGTTGGCGAGGTGGCGTCACGACTTCATTGATGCCACGGCTGCACGCACTTCGTCGACATAGCCGTCAAACGTGGCCGAAGGCGCGACGAATTCCGAGACGACGATCTTGTTCCCGAACCATCCTTGGATGACTTCAAGCGTCACCAAGTAGCGGTATGAAACGCCCCTTGTGCGTGTCTCCCACACCGATTCATACCTCTGGCGACCACCGGCGAGTGTGGTCTCTCCTTGCTCGAGCATGACGTAGCCTCGATTGTCGGCGAAGTCGCTCTCCAGTGCGTTCGACCAAAACTCGAGGTTGCCTCGATGGGGATCTTTGAACTTCCTTGTCCAGAAAAGAGCCCCGTCTGACGATACGGCTTTCAGTTCCCCAAGACCACGATCGACTTCCAAGAAATCGTTTGGGAGATCGATGGCGACGCAGCTCGTCAATGCCAGACCCGTCGCTGCTGCGACGAAAACTCGTTGGAGTTTCCTGAGCGCGAACCGTCGATTTCGAGGAGCGTGGCGTTCGGCGACGGTTGCGTCAGAATTGATCGATGACATATTCGATTCCTACGTGATTGATCCATTCGAAACGGTTGGGTACGCGGACTCCCGGCGGCTGAGGTGGCGGGGCGCTGGAGTGAAATGTCACGGTCAAGGTGGAGTAGGCGACGCGATCGGCCAGTTGCCGGAGTTCTGCCTTCAGGCGCTCGAGCTCCTCGGTGAGGCGTCGGATCTGCTCTTCGATCTTGAGAAGATCCTCGACCTTCTCCGACTTCTTGAGAAGAACCACGAGCCGCTCCAAGGCATTCTCGGTCGTCCGAATGCGTAGCTCGAGATCGAAGTAGCGTTTCGTGACGTCCATCGCGTCGACCGACTCGGAAAGGACACGGCCGAGCGATGGAATTGTTTCGACGAGCTTTTCAAAGTTTGCCGCTGGGACTCGGCTGACGATCGTCGAGGCGTTTCGCGACTGAAAGTGACCACCAAGGGACTTGATCTCATGGAGATGCTGCTGCATCGCATCCTTGACGTTAGCGACTAAAATCTCGAACGCCGCGGTATAGACGACACGGCGCTCAGCTGCGTCCTGATGATCAGTTTCCGAGGTGCGAGACGTCGTGGTGTCTTTGCTGCGGGCCGGCGAACCTTCTGGCTGCTCGGACGCGCCTCGTTCCCGCAATGCATCAGACTCCTCGCGCGCCGCCGCAGCATCGACTTCATACCGGAAAGCAGCAAGTCCTCGCTCGTCCGCTGCCGAGCTTTCCCGGCGAGCTCTCGGTGTTTGAAGCGTGGTGGTGGCGCCGTCGCCACGGATTCCTACTGTGTCGCATCCCACCATGGCGACGGCCAGAAGGGTAGCGGCGAATCGCTGCCATACCAGGGATTGACCGATGAACAAGTTGTTCGCCATCAAGGGGTTCCTCGAAGTCTTGACTCCATCTCGATCGCACGAGCAAACGGCGTCGACGCTATATTGTCTTTGGTCATTCCCGACATTCTGCGCCCTGTCGTTTACGGGAATCATCCCCACAGACGTCCCCGGCGAGAGCTGGACATCGCGTGACTCCCACGACTTCAGTACGATACGGCTCGAAAAGGTTCACAGAAAACGATCTTGCGCGGAAGTTTTCGTCAAAACCGAATTGTGACGCCGATTTTAGTCGCCAACTCGGTCTGGAGGCCGCGCAGACGACCGTGGTTGCGGTCGACGCCCTGATTCAGTGCCACGTAGAGTGTCGAACCAGGTCTAAACTCCCATTGCAGGCGGCTGTGCACGCCGATGGTGTCCGACACATCATCATATTGGACGAGATGATTCCATGTGAGATCAGGTGTGAAGTTGAGACCCAGCCGTGCCGACGCCAAGCGCGTGTCGAACGAGCCGGCGTCGAGGCGGATCTGGTTCAGGGTGTAGGCTACACCGAAGTGAAGGAAGCGACTCGGTCTTCCGTTCATGGTGACGGAGTAGGTGTCTTTCCGCCCGTCATAGAATTGACCGAAGTCCCAATTCGCCCCGAGGTCCAATGGACGACGATCACTCGTTGAGAACCCAAGGCGGTACTGCTGCCACCAGAACTCCTCCGGCGGGATCACGACTCCAGGATGGATCTCAAAGTCCGTGGTAGGCTCGTCGAACCACGTCTGTGTGTTGAAGAAAATTTGGTCGCCGCCTTCGAATTCCACGAAAATCGGAGTCAAAGAGTGGAACGCTGTGTCCAACTCATCTTCCAGATCGGTTGTGTGTCGCTGGAAGTAGCTGACGAACACGCGTCGCACCAGGTCTGATGACTTGATCCACGGACCGATCGTGAGTTCGTATTCGTACGAACGAAGATCTTTCCTGCGAACGAATCCGAGAGCCGGGTTGAAATCCGGTTCAACTTGGTAGAAGTCGAGCTCCGTAAGAATGACGTCGTTTTGCGCTCGTGCATCGGCGCCGAATGAGAGGTTGTCTCGACCGCCGACGTCTTCCGTCCAGCTGCCGGCGAGAAATGCAGCTCCACTGAGGGTCCAGCCGGGCACGAGATCGCTCTCACGCCAGTTGACATCCGTGCCGGCGAGGAGATTCTCGTCTCGCGAGTTCGGATCGCCGTGCGTGATGATTGCCCCAACCGACGATTCGTCGAAAACATTTCTACTGACTCGGCCGACGATCGTGTTTTCAGTAGGGAGCGCGTCATGCTCTTCAACGAGCGCATCGACGAGGCCAAAGTTGTACTCCTCGATTCTCCCCGTGAGTTTGCCGGCGACGGTAATAGGGATCGGTTCGCCTTCTGCGCTCAACCCAACGCGTCGACTAAAAAACGGGATCATGTTGGTTCCGGCGCTGCCGAATTCGAAGATTCCAGCATCCTCCAGAAAGAAATCTCGTTTCTCTGGGAAGAAGAGCGGAAAGCGGGTCAGGTTGATCTGGCGACTATCGACTTCGGTCTCGGCGAAATCGGTGTTGTAGCCCAGCCTGGCCGTGACACCTGGCGTGATCGAGTAGCGAGCGTCGACGCCACCATCGAAGAGAAGATCTACATCTTCCTTAATGCGATCGTCTTCATAGCGCGCGACGGCAAACGGGACGACGTCCAAGCCTACTCCTTGCGTTATGTCTTCGAGGCCGTGGACGTAGCCTCCCACTGACAGGTTTTCTACGCTGAACTCCTGACGAGCCCCAGACCAGCGGGAGATCTCGAGTCGACGTTTGACGGTTCTCTCTACGTTGAAGCCCCACGTCTCTAGCGCCGCGTCGAAACTGAGCGACTTGAATGGGATCGCGACCTCAACGTACCAGCCCTTAGCGTCACGACTCGATGCGGTCATCCAGATCGCATCCCAATCAGGAGTGAGTGTAAAGTTAGTCGATATCAAGGCATCGAAGCGGGCACCATTCGGGTTGACCTTGAAAAGAAAGCCGCTGCGTTGGTTCAGAAACGGATCGAGTACGATGGTGACGTGATCATCGCCCTCCAGAGCCGCATCCCGCGCCATCGCGGTAGCTACGATCGCGTCTGCGTCCGTGTCGAAGCACCACACACCGATGTACAGGCTCGCGTCGTCGTAGACGATGCGGAACTCCGTGGCCTCGCTTGGTTGCGAGCCCTCAACGGGCTCGACCTGGACGAATCCGTGGGCCCGGGGTGCTTCGCTCCAAGCAGCGTCGTCCATACGTCCGTCGATCGACGGAGCTATGGGAACGCGGATGGCGCGCACGTCGCGTCGATCTGCGGCGTGCAAAGTGATTTCACAAAGCGCCGCGGCGATACAGGCTAACACAACGGATCGTGGCATCGACCTTAACTCACCATTCGGTCGGCCGCCGCCAGTTCTTCAACGCTCGGCTTTGGCCTAGCCATCCTACGGTGATCGCGACAGGCTATGACACAGTCGGCGGGTGAGGCAAATCGTCGCAGCGCGATCGTTTCTGGTCTCTCGCCGCCTTCGGAGCGGATCGACCATCACGCGGCAAACGCGACTTTGGGCTTTGATAGGAACGCAATCGGCTCGCTTGCCGAGGAAGCCTGATTTTTTCCGACGGCGAACAGGTACAATCGAATGGACCCAGCAAGATTGGGGGCAGGCGAAAGACGTTTCACGTTAGGAGAAAGGCCGCTTCGCGCCGCCGGCGAGGTTTTTCGACTCGAAACAATCTCACCGCAGGACCCCGCGGCATCTCTCTATAGCCGCCGCAAGAGCTTGGCAACGGAATCTGAACTCGAAAGAGATGAACGAGACGCTTCGGTCGAGGGCGATTCACTCATTACGATGGACTGTACTGACGATCGTTTCGATGTTGAGGATCGCTCTTCCGGCGGCTGACTGTAACCGAAACGGCGTAGAGGACGCAGACGATATCTCCGCGGCTCTCAGCCGGGACTGTAATGACAATCGCGTTCCGGACGAGTGCGAAGGTGCGACGCTACCTTTCATGACCGTCAGCAGCTTTCTGCTGCCACGGGCTGGCGAGGACGTTGTGATCGACGACTTCAATGGCGATGGAAGGGCGGATATAGTCGTCGGTTATCGAGATGGATTGACCGCAGTTCTGAGCCGAGGTGGGGCAGCGCTGGGAGACTACACCACTCGCCAGCAACCAGTTCCAGGACGCGGCCGAGTGTGGCGAGGCGCCGATCTCGATGGCGACGGTGATGTTGATCTGATTGCCATCGACACAAGAGGACTCAGCATTCACTTCAATCTAGAGCATGGGACGTTCGGTCAAACCCGTTCGATCGAAATCGTCAGTGGGTTAAGTGACCTGGCGTTGGGAGACTTGGATGATGACAGCGACATTGACATCGCGCTTGTGGATTCCACGTCCAATGTTGTCATGCTGCTTATGAATCGAGGAACTGGAGACTTCGCATCGCCCGTCACGTACACCAGCGGCGATTCTCCGCGCGGCATCGCTCTTGAGGATGTCGAAGGTGACGGCGACGTTGACGTTGTCGTGGCCAGCAGGGACTCAAATGAGCTCCTCCTGTTACCCAACCGAGGCGCCGGCGTCTTGGACGCTCAGGTGGTACTGTCTACCGTTGGTGCTGGTCCCGAGCTGGTTGCAATCGCTGATTTCGACGCCGACGGTAGGTTTGACTTTGCCGTTGGACATGCCGACGGCGTCTCAATTCTGTTTCGTGAGGACGATAGTGACCGCACGCGCGAGGTTCAGGTCTCTAACGAGTATCGGCGAGCCAGTGCGCTTCAGCTCGCCGACATCGACACTGATGGGGACACTGATCTCATCGCTGCATTCCGTGCACCACAAAAGACAGTCGTTATCGTCAACCAAGGGGACGGCACGTTTGTGCGCGCCTCGTTCCTCGGCGAGGATGTTGTCGCTCGTCAGTTCGGCACGGCAGACTTCGATGCAGACGGAGACGAGGACATTGCCGTTCTGTCCGCGGCGCACAATAACGTCAACATCCTGTGGAATGACGAGATTCGTGGTGGCGGGCTCTTGAGGATGAGAAACGCGGGTCGAGTCGAGATGGGTGGGGAGCCGCATCACGCAGAGCTCGCCGACGTCGACGGAGATCTCGACCTCGACATCGTTGCGAACGACGGTGGCAACCACATCTTTGTTCTAAGAAACCACGGAGACGGAACGTTCTCGCCACCAGCTACGTTTTCAGCTGGCACGGCAAGTGGACTGTTTTCTTTGGAAGTCGCCGACTTTGATCTGGACGGTGATCTCGATGTTGTCGCCGTTAGTGACAGCGACAGCCAGGCGCACGTCCTCCTTGGCGACGGCACCGGAGTCTTCGAATGGGACGCCAGTTATTCGGTCGCCAGCGGGCCGTTTTATCTTCATCATGCCGACCTGAGCGGCGACGGCCGGGCTGATCTCGTTGTGGCGTGCGCCGGTGCAGGTGCGCTCACTTTCCTCTTCAACGAGGGCGCTGGCCGCTTTGCACGACGTGAGACCATTCGAGTTGGCTCTCGCCCGACATCTGTAGCATCCGCCGATTTCGATCGAAACGGCGCCACCGATCTCGTCGTCTCGAATCACTCCTCGTCGACGGTATCTATGCTGCTGAACAGAGGAGATGGTACGTTTCAATCTGCCGCGAACTACGACGTGCGTAGCCCGCAGTTCGTCACCACGCTCGATTTCGACGATGATGGCTTCGTAGACGTCGCCGCAGTCAACGAGCTACCTCGGAAGCTCAGCTTGTGGAGGAACGATGGTCGTGCATTCTTGAACCTAGCTCTAGAGATCGACCTGTCCGTGGCTCCGTACTCATTGCTAACAGGCGATATCAACCGGGATGGCCTCACGGATATAGTCGTTGCAAGTCAGCGACACGACGCCCTCGCAGCCATCGTCGGCAACGGTGATGGTGGGTTGTTGCCGGCTTTGGAACTCCAGGTCGGCGATGACCCGCGCTTCGCTATGGCAGGCGATCTCGATGGTGATGGGGACGTTGACCTGTTGAGCGCGAATCACACATCTCAAGACTTCGACGTCATTCTCAATGAAGCTGTGACGGTGGCGGAACGGACATTCCTCGAGCGGGTGTGTACTCCACTGGAGTTTCAGGAGTTGTCGATTCCGGTCGTTCGTCACGACGTGAGACGACGATTGAGCAAGTACATCGTGCCGGCGACTGAGCAGGACTCCGAATCTCTTCCTCCGTTGTTTCAGAACGTCAACGTGTACCGTCTTCATCAAGATTTTCTCGCGGCTGAGTTTTCAGATCGTTTCGCTGTTGAGGCTTACGACGAACTGGTGGGAAATCGAGCCACGAGGCGGTATTTCAGTGGCAATCTCTACCGTCTTCGCACCTCTTTCGGGCCACTGTACGGCTTCAGCGTCTTGACGAACTTCGATGCAGATCGTCGGGAGCTTCCGACGATCGATGAGGTGCGCGGCGTCGAGGCGAGACTGAGACAGGTCTTCTCTCTGCGACCGCTGCTTTACTACCCGGATGCTGCGCTGACCCGTGAAGATGCCTCTGGCTGGCCTGACCAGAGTTTGGTGTTCCTGGATGAGCCACCTAGCGTAGCGGGATTTGTACCATACACGACAGGGCTTGCGTATGGGCGCGTGCGACTGATCTCGGAGCGCGAATTCGCCGCGCTGAATGGCGGTGGTCGCCTCAGTTTTCAGGACATCGTGGTGCTGGACTTCGCGCCACGCGACATAGAGGGAATCGTCGCAGCAGTGGTCACGGCAACTCCTCAAGGAGAGCTAAGCCACTTGGCCGTTCGCAGTGCTCGTCGCGGCACTCCGAATGTGTTCGTGGAGAACGCACACGATCTGTTTTCCGAGTTCGAAGATCGTCTGGTTCGCCTTGAGGTTGGGACCGGTGACTGGAGCATCGATGCCGCCTCACTCAGTGAGGCAGCTGAGTTCTGGGCTGCGAATCGGCCACAGCTTTCAGAGCTGCCAACGGTCGACGAGGACTATTCGACGCTTGACCGCTTCGAAGAAATGGCGCTCGAGCCAGGCTCTCGGCCGGTGTCGCGCTACGGCGGCAAGGCCGCCAACCTCGCACGGCTGCAGTCTGTTCTTTCAGGTCCCCTACAGCGTTATCAGGAAGTGGGTTTCGCTATTCCGATGAGCTATTACCTCGAGTTTTTGAGGGCGAATCGCATGCCGTCGGCGCGGGACTCCGAGCGGCAAGTTACCTACGAGGAGTTTCTGCAGGAGCTCCTGGATTGGGCTGAGTTCCAGAGCGACTCTGAGCTGCGGTTTGACGTTCTAAGACGCTTCCGTGACACACTGCGCGCCCAAGGCGTCGTCGCTCCTGATGTTGTCGCGCGCGTCGCTGCACGAATCCGAGAGGTCTTCCGCGCTGACAACATCCCGGTGCGATTTCGTTCCTCCTCGAATGTCGAAGACGTGTTGGAATTCAATGGCGCCGGTCTCTATGACTCTACGTCGGCTTGCGTTCTTGACACCGTTGACGCCGATGACGTGGGGCCATCGCACTGTGATTTCACTCAAGCTTCCGAGCGTACGATCGAACGGGCGTTGAAGAAGGTCTGGGCTAGCAACTGGAATTATCGAGCGTACGAGGAGAGAGCGTTTTTCGGTATTCCGCAAGAGCTCTCCACCATGGGCGTCTTAGTGAACCGGGCGTTTCTGAACGAGCGGGCAAATGGTGTCGCATTCACTGGAGATCCGAATCGCCCTGAGGACAGTCGTTACGTGGTGATCGTCCAGGCGGGGGAGGAAAGTGTTGTGAGCCCGAGTCCTGGCGTCCTCGCCGAGAAGAACTTACTGCGAGTCGAGGAAGGAGAGCTTGTCGAGATCGTTCGTGCCTCGCCTTCGAATTTGATCGGCGCAGGGGAGTTTGTACTCTCCGATGTTCAACTCGCGGAGCTTGGTCGCCTCCTTTGGCACGTCGATCGCCACTTTCCGATTGACGCCGACGACGTTCCGCGCCGACAGGTGCTTCTCGATATCGAGTTCAAGATCGAGGCCAACGGCGAGCTGGCTCTCAAGCAGGTGCGACCGTTCTTGCGCTCAACGCCGCCTCTTCCTACTCCTACGTTCGCCTTGGAGATTCCACGCGGAGCAAACGTATGCGGCGTTTTCGTCACGTCGCGCTCACCACGGACGACGTACGAGCTGAAGAGTCGCATTAGGTTTGTTCCAGGAACCATACCTTTACCGACTACAAGTGATTCGTGGAGCGCAGATCTGTTCGAAGAAGTGACGATCGGCCCCGACAGAACGTCTGTTGAACCTTTGAGTCCCGGGAGATTTCGAGTCGTTCGTACGCATCGAGGCGAACTGACGTCCTACAGTTTTCGCTACGAGCAGACATACGTTCTACCCGGAGGTGATACGTACGAACTTGCCCTTCAGGACCTCGAGTTTGAGGCACGCGGAGACGAGCCTTTAGCCGTTTCGCGCATCATGGACGAGGCGTTCTTCACGCGTGCGCTGTCGCTGCATGGACAACACAGTTTAGACGTTACTTATTCCTCATGCACTTACGAGACGTTGCCGCTGTGGGAAGTTGACATCGAGGCTGCCGACGGTTCGATCTTACAGCTGCGGGAACGGCATGAACCGGCTCCGCCGAGCGAGTTGAGCGGTCCGGCAAGTTTGGTCTCCGCGGAGTTGTCGCTGCGAGGTGCCGAAAGGGACGTTGTAGCGTACGAGGATTTGATTTACACGGCCAAGCGCCATAATCGTAGCGTGGAATATTGGGTTGTGCTCCGGCCTTCGCTTCGTATTCATGATCTTCCGTCGCCCGTGCGTGTGGTCGAGATCGTCGCTCCGGAAGCGGAGCTGGGGATTCAAGCCGTAGTTCGATATCTCGACGAGAACTTCGAAGTCCTTGACTCGATATCGGTGGAGAGGTACGAGCGCCTGCGCGTTTCCGGAGAGGTGTTGACGCGCTTCGAACGTGGCGACGTCAATGCAAGCGGCGACATCAACCTGTCAGATGCCATTCGCTTGATTGACCATCTCTTCCGAGGGCGCGGCGCGGCGCCGTGTTGGAAGGCCGCCGACGCGGATGACGACGGCGAAGTCGATCTCAGCGATGTCATGACGATTCTGCGTCATTTGTTCGACGGCGCCCAGGTGCTCGCGCCGCCGCACGGAAAATGCGGCAGTGATCCGACCGCGGACAACCTGACTTGCAGAGCTTCGGCTGGCTGCGAAACGTGACGGTCGTGGGGCGTCAACGCGGAGGAGGCGAAGTCAGAGGCGGAGACAGCTATGGTCCGACTTTCAACGGGGGAGTTTTCCCTGCTTGATCGTCTTCAATCCGACGTGGGGTAGTGGGTTGGGTCCGGGGGCGGTGAGTAGAGCTGTACGTTCCGGGAGATGGTCATAGGTCGCTCCAAGCGCGCGCTAGGCGCGCGTCGAGTCGAAGGGGGTTCTTCCGTCGTGCCGTACCATGTTCGTTTTGGCCTTGCGGTGAGATCGGAGCTGGCGCCGCCCCATCTCGATCGCTATTCTATGCGTCGGTCGCCGGGCGGGTTTGCGGCGCTGCTTGATTTGAGGCTTTTTTGTCTGCGCGCGGACACGCGTGCAGCGCGTTGGAAATCATGGATCAGCGATTCGCTTCAGCTGACCTTTGGGCGATCACTACGTACTTCAATCCGGTCGGGTATGAGCGACGCCGGCAGAACTATGACATCTTTCGTAAGAAGCTCAATCTGCCTCTGGTCACTGTAGAGCTTGCGTTCAGTCGAGATCCCTTTGTGCTTGAGGACGGCGACGCAGAGATTCTTTTGCAAGTTCGCGGTGGCGACGTCTTGTGGCAGAAGGAACGACTTTTGAATCTGGCGCTAGAGGTTCTGCCGCCTGCATGCCGTACGATCGCGTGGATCGACTGCGATGTCATCCTCGAACGCCCTGACTGGGGCGAGTCAACAAGTGCAGCCTTGGAAGAGTTCGCGCTGATCCAGCCGTTTTCCGAATTCGTCGAGGTCGATCCGTCGAGTCTCGCCGAAATACCTTGTTCTTCTCAACGTCGAATCGAATCTCTAGGACAACGTCTCGCGATTGGTGCAGATCCGGCTGAGTTGGCTCTTCTTGACGGGATGCCGAGTGAACGCGGAATGGCAGGAGGGAGTGTGTGGGCGATGCGGCGGGACGTTCTTGAGCAACATGGATTCTATGACGCGTGTGTTCTTGGCAGTGGCGATCGGGCGATCGTCTATGCTGCCGTTGCGCACTTCGACGGGGCGATCACCCCAATCCAGATGAACCGAGCCTTCTCTCAACACTACCTTGCGTGGGCGGAGCCATTCTGCGAATCCGTAGGCGGCCGTGTCGGATACGTCGACGGGCGACTACTCCATCTGCACCACGGACATCTCGCTCAGCGCCGCTACCTTGATCGACACCGGGGGTTCGCCGCATTCGACTTCGATCCCACAGTTGACTTGGCCTTCGATGGCGAAGGTTGCTGGCGATGGAATACCAACAAGACAGCTATGCACCGATACGTAGCGGACTATTTTCGGTCGCGGAGCGAGGACGGCGATTGAACGAGCACCCGTTCTCGGACGGACGAAAGACCTGACTCGACGGATTGACCGTCGATTCAGGAAGTCGGACCCCAATGTTCCAGCAGTTGACGGCAAGAAACGCCTTCGGTTCAGCGAACAGCACGCCATGAGCGATGTTTGGGCCGCGCGGCAACGCTCGCGTCCAGTGAAGTGCTCTCCGCGTGCCGTCGCGTCTCGAAGCGCCGCTACTGACGCACTCTGCACCGTTCTTACCCGCCACTTCCGCAGCTTTGGGGTCGGAGTCGGCGGCACAGGAGCGATCGGCGACTTCGACGATCCTAACGTGAAGGTGACCGCGCCGTTTTCACTTCCCCCTGGCGGCCGTTGCGATAGGATCTCTCCAGGAGAGACTCTTACGATATCGGGAGAAGCATATGGCCTCCGGCAAGTTGCGAATCGGCTCTCGTCCGCGTTTGAGCGGCGGGCGCCTGCTCTTGGCGTTTACTGGATGGATGGACGGCGGTGACGTGTCGACCGGAACCGTTCAAAGGTTTGTCGATGAGCTCGACGCGACGCCCATCGGAGAGATCGAGTCCGAAGGCTTTTACATCTACAATTTCCCCGGTGACATGGAAGTCTCCGCGCTCTTTCGACCTCACATCAAGATCGAAGAAGGCGTCGTACAAAAGTTCGAGATTCCACGGAACATGTTCTACGCCAGCGCAGATCGTAAGATCGCTTTCTTCATCGGCAAGGAACCGAACCTCAATTGGAAGGAGTTCGGGCAGTGTGTCTTCGACTTTGCTGCGGAGTTCGAGATCGCGTCGATCTACTTCGTTGGTAGCTTCGCCGGGACAGTGCCGCATACGCGAGAGCCTCGTCTCCATGTCTCCGTATCCGATCCGCGCCTCAAGGATCGGCTGAAGCACTTTGGCCTGCGTCCGACGAACTACGAAGGTCCCGGGAGCTTTATGACGTATTTGACCAGCCAAGCCGGTCAAAGGGGGATCGACATGGCGAACATCGTCGCCGAGATTCCCGCCTACCTCAAAGGCACTAATCCGCTCAGCATCGAGGCCGTGACGCGACACCTAGCGGCGATTCTAGGTATCGAGGTCAATCTTTCGGCTCTGCGCACGACCAGCAACGAATGGACCGCTCGGGTCACGAAGGTGGTGCAAGAGGACGATGACATGGCGAATCAAATACGAGAGATGGAAAAGCAGTACGATGACGACCTCATCGAGGCGGAGGCCGGGTACGATTCCATCGAGCGGGGATTCACCGCCGACGATTCGCCGCTCGACGGCGTCGACGACGATGAGCCCGAGGCCTAGCCGCCAAGTAGAAACCCTCGTCAGGACCGAATCTGAGGTCGCTGCGACAGGTCAGTAGACCCGACGACCTCGGAAGGGGGCTACCCGTCGCGCTTTCGCTGCCCGTGCGGGCCTTGCGAGCGCAAGTCGACGGTGCGAATCCCGGCTTGCATGTAGCGCTGGTAGACGTTGCGGCGGGTCGTGTTGAGCTCTCGTGCGACACGCTTGGTGTCTCCTTCGCACTTGTCGAAGAGGTAGAGCAGATATTCCCGCTTCACCACGTCGAGCACCTCGTCGTAAGTCTTGCCTTCGAAGAACCACCGCGGTACGACCGCCGACGATTCCTCGATTCCGAGCGCCTGCGCAACATCTTCCTTGTTGACCGTTCCTTCCACCGTGAGAGACAGGCGCCGGACAATTGATTCGAGTTCGCGTACATTGCCCGGCCAGGCGTAACTCTTCAGTGCCTCGAGCGCCTCCGAGCTGAACTCCGGCACGCCTCCTGAAACCTGGCGTTGAAAGCGTGCGACGAGCGCAGGGATATCTTCGATACGTTCGCGTAGCGGTGGGATGCTGAGGCGGATGCCGGAGAGTCGGAAGTAGAGATCTGTACGAAATTGCCCTCGAGCCCCCAGTTCTGCCAGGTCCCTCTGTGTCGAGGCGATGAATCTGGCATCGATCTTGACTCTCGACCCTCCTCCAAGCGTGCGGATCTCACCGTCTTCGAGCACGCGGAGGAGTTTTGTCTGTCCCTCTAGGGAGATCGAGTCGACGTGATCGAGATAGACGGTTCCTCCTTCCGCTGCCACGAGCCGTCCAACCCGGGGGCGGTCTGCGCCGGTAAACGCCCCGGCTTCGTAGCCGAACAGCTCAGCCTCCAGAAGTCCCTCGGGAATCGCCGCACAGTCGAGGGCGACGAATGGGCGGTCGCGATAGGGGCTCGAAGTGTGGACCCAACGTGCGATGAGGTCTTTGCCGACGCCAGATTCTCCTGTGAGCAGCACGGGAAGACGTGAGTCGCGCGTTCTCTGCACCAGAGTGAACACGTCGAGCATCCGGGGAGAAGAGCTCTCGACGAACGTCGTCGCCGCGAGGCTTGCGGTCTTCGACGAGTCTTCGACCAGCAGCGGCGTTGACTCTCGCGGGACGCGATCGAAGGAGCGCGAAACAGTCAGCACGTCTGCCAGCAGCTGCGCGGCCAATTGTAGGAAGCTAAATAGTTCTCTGGAATCATCGTCCTTAGCGACAAGTACGTACAGGACGCCTAGCTTTTGGCCTCCGCGTCGACGGATCTCGACGCAAAGTCCCTGCCCTAGTTCGCCGTTGCCAGTTGCGAGTGCAGCGCGTTTCAAGTCTTCGGGGAACTTGCTACCTGTTCCCTCGACCGCGCGCGCGTCGGCTATGCCGCTTCCTGGGTTGAGGAAGACTGCACCGGATCGGGAGCCGCAGGACTCGATGACCAAATCGAGCGCTTTTTTGACGTCTCGCGCCTCTCGTAGTGCAGAGAGGGTGCTCAAACGTCTGTCGGCGGCCGCCGAGGCTTCGCTCTCCGGTTGCCGCTCGTTCTCGGACGGCGCTAGACCAAGTCTCTGGCGATGGTCTCGCTCCTCGTAACTGCGTCGATCGGTGGGCTGAAGACCGTTCAGGAAGCGTTCGCGGGTGGCGCGGACCTTTCGGGCTGCCCCCGGCTCTCCGTAATCTTCCGCGACCAGATTCAGGAGCCAACCGATTTCCCAATCGACTCCGAAAGGCAGGTTCCCGCGGGCGTCGACGATCCGATCTGAGACATAGGTGCGATCGCTTCTCGATTCGAGAATTCCGAGCCGTGCCTCCAAGTACGGGAGACGGACTGACGCCGCGACCGAACCGCCGCTCGTGTCGTGGAGTGCAAGCGCTCTACGAGCAGCGGCGAGCCACCGTGCAGCACGTTTGGCATCGCGCTGTCGGAGGGCGTTCTCCGCCAACTGCAAACTGCACTCGAGCACGCCGGGTGCCTGTCCGAAGCGAGCAAAGACGGATCGCGCTCGGTCCAACCAGAAATCCGCGTCCGCATCCTTGCCGAGTTCCATCAAGGCACGCGCGCCGAAGATCCAGTCCCAAAGAGTGCCGTAGTCGGGGCTCGTCTCCTCGCTTTTCGAGGTGCGATCGAACACATAGACTTGAGTCGCCAGCGGAGGAACCGCGGCGCGGTTGTCGCAGACACAATCGAGGTAGGCCCGTCGACTGTCGATGGCCCTCCGAAGACGTGCGTCTTGCCCGCCAGCTTTGTCGAGCTCATCGAGAATTCGCCGCGCGGCTTCCCATCGGCCTTGATGAATCTCGTTCTCGGCTGCATAGACACGCCCGTAGCTCGCGAGTACTGGGTCAGGGATCTCGTCCGCGAGCTGAATGCTTTGGTCCCACAGAGCCTTCGAATCCTGGAGCGTCACACGGGAAACCAGCCCCTGCGTATGCAGGAAGAAGAGGCGTGCGCGTTTCGAGCGGCGGGGGTGAGGCATTTCTTCGATCGTCGCGAGGAGCTCTCTCGCGGCTTGTATCTCACCCAACCGCGCACGGATTCCCGCCACGTTGCACGAGATACTGAAGAGTGCGGTATCGTCGCCCATTTTTCGCGCCAAGGTGGCAGCGCGATTGTAGACCCGCAGAGCTTCGCGCAGACGGTTCCCGAGAAAGTACGCTACGCCCAGGTTGTTGAGTATGAGCGCGGTGTTGGACAGCGTGCCGATGCGTTCAGAAACTTTGAGGCTATGGAGAAACTCTTCCGCCGCTGGGCCGTGTTCGAATTGTCGCAGGAGAATATGGCCCGCGATCGAACGTAAGTTCAGGTCATGCATGGCGTGCACTCTCGGCTCGAGTCGCTTCGCCATGGCGCTACCAAGCAGTTCCAGACCGCGGTTCGCGAACGTCGTCGATTGCGAGAAATCGCCTCGAAAGAGATGCAAAGCCGCTAGTTCGTTGAGCAGGTGGAGATGCTCGTCGATGTCATCGACTGTGTCTACCAAGTGCATGGCGTCTTCGAACACACGGCGCGCTGCGTCGTTGTCGCCCGACCGCTGGTGTACTCCTCCGAGCTTGCGTTTGACACGAAGCGCATCGTTCGCTGCGAGTCCACTCTGGCCAGCCAGAGCCTCGAAAGCACGCTCTGCTTCGTCGAACTGACCGCTCTTGTTGAGTAGATCTCCCTTGGCCTCTAGAAAGTACGACTTGTCAGCTGTGGTCTCGACGTGATCGAGCGCGACTGAATAGAGCTGCAAGGCATCCTCGACTCTTCCCAATTCATGCAGGCGTTTACCAGCCTCTCTTGCAGAATCGAGGCCTTCTGCCACTTGTCCCCCTAGCATCAAGTGGAGCGCAGCTTCGTGAAGTCTCTGCTTGGATGCCTTGAGAGCTCTGCCGATCCTTTCTCGGACGCGTCGCAGCTCTTCGTCGCCGAGACGTGCGAACAAGGTCTCGTCGTCCACATCCGGCGCAAGAAAGAGGCCCTGGTTGCTCGCCCTTACCAGTGCATTGGCCGTGAGACTCCGCCGTGCGGTCTCGAATCGAGGTTTGCTGAATTCCGTGAGCTTGCGAAGCATTGCGCCGCTTGTGGGGCGATTGAGCAGTCTGAGCAGCACAACCAATCTCAGCTCGTCATCGGAGAGCGCCAGCAATCGGGTCCGTCTGACTCGTTCAACGTCGAACGCCCCCGCGGACGGTACCCTTCGCCCGGATCGGATCTGTTGAATCAAGTGCACGAAAACTTCCAAGTTGCCACGACTCGATCTCGCGGCCTGTTCCAACTTGCGTTCGCCGAGCGTTCCCGCTAGACGGACGAGTGAGCGAGTGATCTCGTCTCGCTTCAGCCCCCGCAGTCGAATCTTTTTCGCTATCGAATCGCCCGAATCAGCTACATGTGAGAAACCGGCAGGCTGCGTCAGCACAACGCTGATACCCGACGTGACATCAGAACCGGAGTCGTCACTAGCGAGGCGGCGGATGAAGTCAACCAACTGAGGATCCGCCTTATGAAAGTCGTCGACTATCAGCACGATTGGACGATCCCTCCATTCGGCGAACAACTGGATCGCTTCTTGGAAGGTGCGGGCCCGGATCTGCTCGAGGTCCATCTCGAGAATTTCCCATTGGCTCTTCTTATTGGTCGAGAGCCCGACACTGGTGAGTAGGAGCCGACTTTGTGAGCGTTGCTTGCGGGAGAGACCGTAGACCGTCGCCATCTTTTGGAGTAGAGAGCCCAGTCCATTCCCTTGCTCTACCTGATGGCCGGAGAGGGAGAATACGTCGACCTCCAGCCCCAATAGTTCTGTGAGGCAAGCGTCGACAAAACGCGTCTTCCCCATACCAGGTTCGCCTTCGACGACGAGCAAGCGTGGATTCGAGCCTTGAAGTCGGGAATCGAGCCAGGAGAAGAACGTCCGAAGTTCCTTTCTCCGCCCGACGAAGTCCGGCACTTCTACGGGAGTCGAGGATGAGCTCTTCCTCTTCAGAGGATGGAATTCTTGGAGCGCCTTCTCGACGGCTGCGGCATCTTGAAAGCGGTGCCGCGGTGACTTGGCAAGGAGCTTCATCACGATGCGCGACAAGCCTTCCGGGATTCTCGGCAGTGGTGGAGGCGTCCGAAGCCGATGGGCCTCTGCGATCTCACCGATGGTCTTACCGCTGATGGGGTAGCGACCCGAGAGGGTGCGGTAGAAAAGAACCCCCAGCGAGTAGAGATCAGCGCGCGGATCGACAGCCCTGCCATCGAGCACTTCGGGCGACGTGTAGTGCACGGTGCCGCGCCCCGGGAGTGAGCCCGGTGTGCGGGCGTTTTGAAACAGGCCAAAGTCAATCAGCTTAGCTTGTCCAGCAGCGAACACGACGTTGGAGGGTTTGACGTCGAGGTGGAGTAGGCCATGCTCGTGGAGGTACTTCAGGCCGCTCACCACTTGTAAGAAGACGTCGATGACCGCGTCGAGGTGACCTTCGGCCAGCCGCCGCCGTAGTGTCAGGCTCTCCTTCTCGAGATCAGGACCAGCCACGTACTCGAGTGTAAAGTAAGCTTGGCTCGTGTCTCGTAGGCGGCCAAAGTCAAACGCTCGCGCGATCCCGGAGTGCCGCAGACGACGCAGCAAGCGGAACTCGCGGAGCAGTTGGTCAGGCGCAACTTCGCCATGCGAAACTTTGAGCGCCACCTCGTTGTCGTCATCCAGCCGATCGCGCGCGAGAAACACCGCACCGCTTCCGCCTGCACCGAGTCGTCGGACGACTTCGTAACGCGGGTGGTTGGGGGTGAGGATCCTCGCTCGTTTGCGCATGAGAGACCGGAGTTGAGATTCGCGAAGTGCCCGGCCAGGCCTTGGCACCACACTCGTCTGGCTATAGACGACGACGCGGTGGCTTAGCAGCAGCCCGCCTGAAAAAGTCATTCGGCCGAGGAAACTGGCCTCTTCACGCCCAGACGGGCCGCGTCAATACTCGCCATCAGAATCGAAAGAAGAGGGCCCGAAGATTGCCTGCGTTTGCCGCGGCCGATCTGGACGCGAAGAGACCAGTCTTCGGCTCGAAGCACTTTTTCAGGCAGGCTGTTAGGTTAGCGTCGGTACTCCGGCTGTTGTTCGTCGCGTTCGGCGTCAGAGAGAGTAACACTCGGGTCCTGTGGGGAAAGGGCCGGATGGCGTCAATTCTGCAGGAGACCAGGCAGACTCTGGCGAGAAGAGATAGTTCAGCACTTGGATCGCGTCGCTGATGTCAACCAGTCCGTCGCGGTTGGCGTCGGCGGCTGCCATGCACGAGATCAGGCCGCCTGGGCTAAAAAGAAACTGTAAGATGTTGATCGCGTCTGAGATGTCGATCTCCCCGTCTCCATTGGAGTCCCCGCCGCGGAGAATTTGGATGTCGCCGATAATCGAGAGAAGCACCGTGCCATTGTTGACGTTCGCCGGACTCGAACCCAGGACGACATTGGACGCATCGATCGCCTGGCCTTCTGGTTGCACGACATTGAAAACGATGTCTGTTCCATCGTGGAAGTTGCCGTCAAACGTTGCGCTTTCAGGGGCGCTGAACTCCAGATCGTAACTCCCCTCCTGGGCATCCTCTGCAACGCGAAACCTTAGAATCGCGACGTCGAAGAGCTCGTCCGCGGGAATCGAAAACTCCTCGCGACCCAAAAGATCCGTCACGACTGAGACCTGAAGCCAACGCTCAGCTTCTTCTTCCTTTGGAGCGAGCTGGCCGCGCAGCTCGCCGTCCGGGTTGCTGAGGGTCCGCACGACGACGTAGGCGGTCTCAGAGTTCATCCGCTCGATCAGCGCTTCGATCGTGCCGTCGAAACCAAATTCTGGAATCGGCAGCAGGTCGGACTCTTCGAGATCAACTTCGGCGATCTTCTCCTCGCCGGCCACTGTGATTCCGTCACCGTCAAATACTTCCACGACGGCCACGGTTGGTCCGTTCTCTCCGGACTCTCCAAGGCAGATCTCGGCGCGGGTGACGTTGGCGATGTTCGCCACCTTGAGATCGACCGAGAACTTGCCATCCTCCAATTCGATTCGGACCTCGCCACTCGCAGTGGTTTCGATCGGAGGGACCAATTGCGCGCCTGAGAGCCCTGCAGCGGCGTCGAACTCATCACTTTCCTCTTCTTCTTCCTCTTCCTCAGCTTCCTCAAACCACTCGAAAGACGACTCTACAGTGGCATGCGAGTCCATGAGGGCTTTGGTTGCCGGAGTTAGTGACGGTTCAAGGAATTCTAAGACGTTCGCATCGTACTCGAGGCTCCACGCAATCATGGAGAGCGGTACGTTACTCTTCACCTGGAAAGGAACCTCAAGGAGTTCTCCAGGGGCAGCGCTCACCAGAGGCAAAAAGAACTCTACGGCTGGTCCGGACTCCTGGTCGTCAGACGGCCCCTCGTCGGCTCTGAGTGGTGTCGTCGGCTGGATCAGCTGGAATGCAGAGCAGAAGAGAATGTATCCAGTCAAGCGAGCAGTTCGACAAAGTCGTGAATTGCTCATCAAGCACTCCTTCGTAATGGCCCGGCGAGGAACGATTCTACAGTAAGTTGACGAAGACCTCGAGAGAAAGCAAAGAGCCCGTTGGCTTGTTCGCGAGCTAACACGGCGCGAAACTCCTCCGAATGAAAAACACAATCAGGCGCGCAGGCGAAGACACTTCGGCCATCTGCCTGCGCGCCCATGGTGCGCTTCTACGAGGGAGATTTTTCGCAATCGATCAGAGCGTCGGAGATTCTTCGCAGTGAAGCAGATCCGGGGTCGGATCGAATCCTGGGATGAACATACCTGGCTCCGGCACGGCTGAAGCGCCTTCCGAGAAGAGCAGATTCAAGCTGGCGACGGGGTCGGCGATGTCGAGGCCGCCGTCATCGTTACTGTCGGCCGCGTCAAGGCAGAGTGGCCTTACCGTGCCGCCGGCGAACAGATAGATCAGCGTGAAAATGGGGTCGCTGATGTCGACGGCAAGGTCGGAGTTTGAGTCGCCGCGCAGAAATGCAGCGTCGAAGGGGCCGATCACGGCGAACGGGTCAATTTCCAGCGCCGCGACCACCATGCCGTCGCCTGAGACGTCAACGATCGGCGCTGGCACTACGGCGCTCGCGACGACTTCGCCCTCAGGACTCACGGCAGACACCTCGAGGCCTTCGAGCTCCGAGACGCTCGCGGCGCCCAGAGGCAGAGCATCCCCATCCTCCGTATCGAACTTCAGCTCGCCCCTTCCCTCGACGTCGGTGGCGATGGCGCCGATGTCCTGCACGCTACCGTCAGCAGCGGTGATCTGAATGGTGAAGAGAGTGTCGGCTGCGACGTGCTCCAGTTCGATCTCGAGCTCCTCGCCCTCAGCGTCGATTTGAGGCTCGACGTCGAGACGCGGCGCGTTGTTGTCTCCATCGTCCCCATCATCATCGTCTCCGTCACAATCGGCGTCGGTTCCGAGGTCGGCCACGGTGCCGCTGAGAACGGTGCTGCCGGCGGCATCGACGACCGCCACAGCCAGTCCGCTCAGCTCCGTGACACTTGCAGCTCCGAACGGAAGCGAGTCCCCTGATTTCAGCTGCAGCTCGCCGCGTCCTTCGGCGTTCGTCGTCAGTTGACCCGCAGAGGCGGAGGTACCGGTGTCGTCCGTGAGGATCACGTCGAACACGCTTGACGCATCAACGCGTTCGACCTCAACTTCGAACTTTTCTTCTCCGTCGGCGTGTACTTCGATCTCGACTTCACCATGTGCCGAAGATTCGGGATCGTCGGAGGCTAAGCAACTTTCGCCTTCTTTCTCGCCCTCCTCCTTTTCCTCGGGCTTCTCTTCGACGCTGTCGACGGTGCCCACAAGCACGGAATTGCCGTCTGGATCGTTCACGGCAATTTCGAAGTTCAGCAGCTCGCTCACGCTTCCGACACCGAACGGGACGGGATCGCCTTGAGCGGTATCGACTCGCATCTGACCTTCACCGTTCTCGTCGGTCGTGATCACACCAAGCGACACTGACTCACCGGTCGCTGGATTCGTGAGAATGACTTCGTACGCGATCACGGCGTCGAGACGCTCGATTTCCACCTTGATGCGAATCCGGCCGTTCTGTTGGCGAAGCTCCATCTCGCCGCTGGGATCGTTGTCCCCGGTGGGCTCAGGAGGTGACAGCAAGATCTTTCCTTCTTGGTCGTCGTTGTTGAACCTGAGGTCGGGGGTCAACCCGGCGAGGACCACGGCGCCGTCGGCGTCGCGGACTTCGATAGCGCGGCCCGCTAGCTGATCGCCCGATGTAACACCGAAAGGTAGAGGAGCTTCGTCGTCACCGTCATCATCACCATCGTCGTCATCTTCGCTACCGTCGCTTCCATCCTCGCCGGTGGAGCCGCCGGTTCCGCCCACGCCGCCGCCTTCGAACTCGATTTCTCCTTCGCCGCTCTCGTTGGTCGTGACGACGCCGACCTCGACCAGCGCGCCGGTGCCATCGTCCAGAAATACACCGTAGGCCGCCGCCGGTGCGAGATTCTTGACCTTGATTTCGAGCTCGCTCTGATCGAGCTCGACGACTCCCACAGCGTCTGGTAGCCCGCTACCATCGGGCGGGGAGAGTTGGCTCTTGCGGCCGTCATCATCGTCGCCGTAGACGATGAATCCTCCCGAGATCCACAGCGCCCCCACGCATGTCAGAGTCCGTAAGCTCCATCGCTGCATCTTCGACCTCCTTGGAAAGAGTTCGACGGCTCAGGTCGCTGTCCGTCCGCCGACGCGGAACGGACCGCCTGTGACGTCATGGAGCGCGGAAAGAGCAATCCGAGTGCCACGTCTCAGTTGGGGGCGTAAGTGGCTGGATGATTTATGGTTACGAGATGTACGAAAAGAAGGGCAGGTAAACTGCGATTTACAGGCGCTGCGAACTCCGAGGTGATATTTTTTCCACGGCCATTGCGTTCCCACCTCTCCAGAAGAGTGCCTTGAAGCGCCGTTTGTGTGCCGCATCGAGCGCTCGAGCCTGGACGCCCGTGCGGGTCAATGAGCTCTCTCGGTCGGTCTCCCGTGGAAACGCCACAGGGACGAACCGAGCGTCCTCTGCGGCTCTGTCGGCGACTATCGCGAGTAAAGATGCCACACGTTTCGGAGGCTTTGGTGGTCTGCCACCGGAATCTGCCGAGAGAATTTTAGCGTCGTGCGATGCGGTGGGCCGTAACCTTTGATCGTGCCTCCGTGAATGTTCAACTCATCCAGTGCACGTTGACAATCGGCGAGGAAAGCGGCGGGTACTTTCCCGCGCGTCGCGATCGGCCGGCCGTCTCGGATGCGAACGATGAATCGCGGCTTCGGTCGGAACACGTAGACGATCGCGGCAACGATCACTAATGCGATGAGAATTCGGGGAAGCATTGAGCTTCTGTTCACCGTGTGGAAGCGTGTGTGAAACGAAGGTGATCCGTGGAGCCCGAGCGACCTGATCGCTGCGCCAGCATCGTCAGCGTGCGGTCGAGCCTCATCTATGGTACTCGCTGCTGAGGTTGCCGGCGAAAGCGTCAGTCTCCACCGGACGACGAAACTCGAACCGCGCCAAGTGACGGTACTCCACATCGAATGCACGACGGTAAGCCCGCCGATTCTTCGGGTCGGACGTGATCGCCCACCAGAGGATGGATTCCTTGGTAAAGAGCGCCTCTCGATTGCCGCCGCAGATCTCTTCGCGGCATAGCGACCTCTTGAGCGTTCGGAGTAGAAGTCTGCTGAAGGTTCGACGAAACGGATAGTTGAGCCAGACAACGGCTGTCGCTATGTCCCAGATCTGAGCACGATAGTCGCAGTAGTTTCCATCGACGACCCAGTTGGGACTGGCGAGCTTGGTCGCCAGAAGTTCTGAGAACTCGTCGGCTGGCGTAGGCTCCCAGCCAGGGTTCCAGTACAGTTGATCTAGCAGCCTGTTGAAAAGTGCTTCGAGTCGAAAACTGGTCGCTTCGCGTCCAGATCGGCCGCGGCGAACGTAGGTAATCTCCGAGATTTTCGAGGCTCGCCGCGGTCGATCTGGGCGTGAAGAGGCCAGTTTCTCGGCCGAATGACTTTTCAACGGGCTGCCAGCTCGATGTGCGGTGAACCGAGGGCGGCGGCAAGGCGACGGGCTAAGGTCGTTTTTCCTGCGCCGCTGGTTCCGATGACCACGACGCGGCTTAGCTCGGGGAGCATGGACTATCCGCTGCGGTCGGGCACGGTATCAGGACAATGCTGCATCCGAGAGCGCAAAGAACGTGCCGCTTCATTGGATGCTACCTCAAGCTCGGTCTCGCATTTCGTGCCGCGACCATTCAGTGATCGCGTCCGGATCTTGAACGGGTTCGCCTCGCGCCGAAGTTACGATGTCTACGCCAAGCTCGAACTCTCAGTCGCAGGCGCCCTGCACGCATCCGAGGCTGTCGCCGGCATCGCTGCCGCAGGTTGGGAACGGTGCCTCGAGTTCGGCGCCACCGACAAACAGATAGTTGAACACAAAGAGGGCGTCTGAGACGTCGTTCTGTGCGTCGTTGTTGGCGTTGCAGGCCTCGGCGCACTCCGGTGGGCGATCGGAGAAGAAGAGCACGATCAGGTTGAAGACGCCGTCGGAGATGTCCAGCTCGCCGTCGTTGTTGCAGTCACCGCGGGTGAATTCATCGTCAACCGTCGGGCAGATCGTCATCGGTTCAGTGTCGTCGGCGGCGACGATCTTGTAGACCTCTCCTGTCCCCTGGCCGAGTGTGTCGACGTCGGCGCGTGCGCAGATATAGATCTCACCGGTGCCGTCTTCGCCGAACGAAGTCAGGTTGCTGATCGTCAGTCCGTCGCCGGGGTCAAACTCGTCCGTACGCTCTTGGTGCTCTGTCACTTCGCCGTTGACCATGCGCAGCGACCAAAACTTCGACATGCCGTCGGGCACTGGCTCCGACGTTGAACCTTCGACCCACCAGTCACCGTAGATGTACGTGCCCACAAGGTCGGGAATGCGGTCACCACGGTAGACATATCCGCCGATAATCGACTCCTTGACGTTCGAGGTATGCTCGCGCTCAAGAACAGGGAACGTCACGCCATCTGGGTCGCAGCCGTCGCCGCTGCGACACACCGTGCCTTCGTAGGTGTTGAAGCCGTAGTTCTCACCGCCGACGCTGGTTCCAAGTTGAAAGTTGAGCTCTTCGCGCGTCCCACCGCCGACATCGCCGAGATAGAGATCGCCCGTGTCCCTGTCGAACGAAAAGCGCCAGGGATTGCGCAGCCCTTGTGACCAGATCTCGCCGCGGGCTCCCTCGACACCGACGAATGGATTGGTTGTGGGTATGGCGTAGTTGCGATCCTCTTCATCAGGAAAGTCGTCGCTGTTCACATCGAGGCGCAGGAGCTTTCCCTGCAGGAGCGATAGGTCGAGGCCTTCCGGCCCTGAGCCGCTCATGATTCCCAGTGATATATAGAGAAAGCCGTCGTTCGGTGAAAAGGCGATCATGCCGCCGTTGTGGTTTTCAGTGTTGTTGTCGACGACGAGGACGCGTTCCTCGCTCTCGGCGAGAGCGACGTTCGGGTCGCCGGAGACGGAATAGCGAGCGATGACCGAGTCCCCGATGATGATCGCCTCGGGATCGAGGTCAGGACCGGTCTCGATATAGTGGACGTAGAAATAGCCGTTCTCGTCATAGCTCGGGTGGAACGCCATGCTGAGAAGTCCCTGCTCGCTGCGGTCGTGCCAAATGCGGTCCGGCGGGGCGACCTTCGATGAGATATCGAGAAACATCTGCGTTGGCGTAGCACCGAACTGTTCCTGGCTCAGGACGAGGATTTGACCCGACTGATCGACGATGAAGATGCGCTCGCAATCGCCTGCCGGCGCTGTGGCCTGAACCGGCTTTTCGAGTCCTGACGCGACTCGGATCGTCGTCAGGGGAACCTGGGCGTCGCTGCTCGTGCCAACGATCGTCAAGGCTACGCTAAGAAGGAGCGTCGAGAGTTGCGGTCGCATGATGTTCGCCTTTCTTCCGTCGAGAGCTCGATGAGAACACAGTATGTCATCGTGCCGCAAGAACCTCGGAGCGGCAATCAAAAGCTGTTCGAAACGGTGGTCCGTCGATCTATAGATTGCGGCCGGGCTCGAGAGCAAGACCAGAGAAATTTGTACAGTGCACTCGCATCCGACGTACCTGTGCGAATTCTTAAACCTCTATCCGCAGAGCCGTGAGCAATGGACAGTTCGCGTCGTGTTCCTTATTGTGAACGAGCAGTCGCCATACCTTGATCAAAGAGAGAGGATCCACATGGACGCATCCAGAGCTTTCGTACCCTTGAGCCGTCGCCGGTTTCTGTCGAGCGCGTTGGGTAGCGTCGCGGCGGTGGCGTTCACGCCCGCGTTCGGCACACGCGTCCACGGAGGCGTAGCCCGACTGCAGCGCAACCAGCGCTGCCAAGGGGTCCTGGATCGCCTCAAGGGGCCCATGGCTTCCATCACGATTCCGTACAACACGGACTTCTCGATCGACTACGGCAGCCTCCGTTCGTGGGTCGAGTTTATGTGCGAAAAGAAACAGCCGATTCTCTTTCTCACGTACGGCGACAGCGAGCTTGGCTTTCTGACGGAGGAGGAGATTGAAAAGGTCACCCGGACCGTGACCGATCAGGCACGTGGCCGCACTCTTGTCATTGGCGGCACCGGAGCCTGGTGGACCGGTCGTACGATCGAGTTCATCAATCGCGTTGCCGACTCGGGAGTCGATGCCATCAATGTCCACATAGGCGACCTGGCTCGCGGTGAGGACGAGGTTTACGACGCGTTTCGCACCATCGACGCCCGCACGGAGGTGCCGCTCCTGACGGTCGATCGAAAGTACTCGCTCGATTTGATGAAGCGTCTGGCACAGCTGCCGAAGGTGATCGGCGACAAGTGCCACGAGGAACTCTACAACTACTACGCGTTTTGCAGAGCGACGAAAGAGTATAACTTTGCAGTTTTGAGCGCCGGCCAGATGAAGCATTTTCTCTTCGGCTACTTCGCCGGTTCTGCCGCGTACCTGTGTCCGGCAGCCCCGTTCGCCCCGGAAATCACCCTTAAGTTCTATCGTGCACTTACGGAGGGGAAATACGAGCGAGCCCGCGACATCGTCTATGACTTCGAAGAGCCGCTCCTCGAGATTACCGGCAAACTTGGCTATCCGCACAACTACAAGTCTGTGCTCCATCTGATGGGACTCTACAAGACGACACTCATGCGGCCACCGCGGCGCGGCAATCGACTCGATGAGCTGGGAGAGCTGAAGGCTTTCCTTGAGAAGAAGGGGGTGCTGTCGCGATAGCACAGACAAGCCCGAATTTCCTCGCGCTTGTGTCAGCACCAGTCAACACTACCTCGCACCGGACGATCTCGCGCCGCGGCTGAGTTGGGCGTGAAGAGACCAGTTTCTCGGCCGAATGACTTCTTCAGGCGGGCTGTTAACCTTCTGAAACCTCTACCGCGTCGGGTGAAGCTTGGGACGGTTGTCGAGTCGATCGCTGCTGGTTAGCATAGGGACCTGTGTTCTCGCGCTTGCGCCGCGTATCCGCGCCGAAGTTTGGTCGATTCTCATGCGGAGGGAACGATGGGTCTCACTCGACGCACTTTTCTTGGCAGGGCGTCTGTAGGTATGGGTGGTGCGCTCCTGGCGTCACAGCTTGGCAGTCTGCGTTCCAGCTACGCTGCGCACGAAACGGTCCGCACCGCAGTGATGGGATGCGGTCGAGGTGCAGGTGTGGCGGGATGGTTTGCGCGCGTGCCCCAGAGCGAAATCGCGATCGTTTGCGATGTCGATGACGCCCGCGCCGCGAAGCTATGCGATCGACTCGAGAAAGAGACAGGCAAGCGACCGGAGCAGATAGCTGATTTTCGTCGCGCACTTGAACGTCACGACATCGACGCGCTGATCGTCGCCACGCCTGACCACTGGCACGCACCAGCGACGATCGCGGCGTGTGTCGCTGGTAAGGACGTCTACGTCGAAAAGCCTGCATCTCATAACATCCGCGAGGGGCGGCTGGCAGTGAAAGCGGCACAAAAGTATCAACGTGTTGTTCAGCATGGCACGCAGCTGCGTGCGGTACCACACTACGAGGAGGCGTGGCAGCTGCTCCGCGATGGCATCATCGGGAAAGTGCTCATGGTGAAGGCGATCAACAATCAGAGGCGTCGACGCATGCCGCACGCCGCGGACGAGCCTGTCCCGGCAGGGGTTCATTACGATCTCTGGATCGGCCCCGCGCCGAAACGTCCGTTCAATCGCAATCGTTTTCATCGTGGCTGGCACTGGCTGTGGGACTATGGCACGGGCGACCTCGGTAATGACGGCGTGCACCAGGTCGACTTAGGGCGCTGGGCTCTTGGCCTTGGCGCACCCAAAGCCGTCTCGTGCAGCGGTGCGAAACTGGGATCGCGTGGCGATGCTCAGGAGACACCGGACACCATGGTGGTGACGTGGGAGTACGACGAACTCCTCTATGTTTTCGAGCAGCGTGATTTCACTCCCTACCGCATGCAGGGGCATCGACTCGACAACGACAACATCATCTACGGCGACGAAGGTTACTTGATGGTTGATCGGGACGGCTACCGCGTCTTCCGCGGCAATGAGCTGGTGCGTTCAGGTGGCAAGGTGTGGAGAGACACCACGCGACACTACGAGAACTTCATCAATTGCGTCAGGAATCGTAAGACCACTGAGCTCATCGCCGATATCGAAGAAGGCCATCTCTCGTCGCTTCTTTGCCATCTTGGAAACATCTCCTACCGCACCGGACGGCGCCTACGGTTCGATCCCAAGACCGAGACGTTTCCTGACGATCCCGACGCTAACCGTTACCTCGACCGCGAGTATCGCTCCGGTTACGAGCTGGCGAGCGTTTGAGCGCCGTGGAGTCAAATAGACAACCATGACGCGAAGGCGGCTGGAGGAGAGTGCGCATTCTTGCGCTTGTCTCCGCCCATCCGAATCGAGCATCACGCTCAAAACAGCTCGTGAATCACGTCGCCCTTCTCCACCGGATGGATCGGTCGTCCGCTGTGATCGAGAATGCTGAGACGCGGGTCGATGCCGAGGACGTGGTAAATCGTCGAGTGGAAATCGCCCATGGTCAGCGGGTGGTCTTTGGGGCGTTCCCCGCGACTGTCCGTTGAACCGACGATGCGACCACCCTGAACGCCGCCGCCGCCCATCACCACTGCCATCGAACGGCCCCAATGATCGCGCCCTGGCGTGCCGTTGCCGCTGCCGTCGTTCATACGCGGCGTGCGACTGAATTCGCCGCAGACAACCACGAGGGTTTTTTCGAGCAGGCCGCGTTGGTCGAGATCACCGAAGAGAGCCGACAGCGCTGAATCGACGCGCGGCAAGTAGCTATTCATACCAGCTTCAAGATTCCAGTGATGATCCCAGCCGCCGAAGTGCACCGTGACGAACGTCGAACCGGCTTCGACGAGTCGCCGCGCCAGGAGTGTGCTCTGGCCCCAACCGTGCCGGCCGTAAAGATCACGGATGCGGGGATCCTCCGAGCTGAGGTCGAACGCCTTGCGCGCAGCATCGCCGCAAACGAACTCATACGCGGCCAGGTCGAACTCGTCAAGCGTCTCGAAGCTCGCCGTGCGTTCGACTTGACGCGCCAGCTGGTCGAGGCGTCCCTTCAGAGCACGGCGGTCCTCCAGTCTGTCGATCGAAAGCCCGCTCGGCAAGTTGAGGTTGTTGACCTTGAAGTCGTCGCGGTTCGGGTCGCCGCCAGTCTGGAACGGGTCACGATGACCACCAAGAAAGTGGGCAGCGAAGTACCCGGGGTTGAGGCCGACGCTGGCGCAAATCGGGATACCGACGTATGCAGGCATGCCACGGCGGCGTGCTCCCGTCACCATCGTCGCAATCGAACCGATCGAGGGAAACTTACCCTTCGTGTCGCTACCGCTGGCGCCGCCGCGGCCGGTGAGCATGTGGTGCGCCCCGGTGAAATGGTCGCCTTGGTCGTGGTGGAAGGAGCGAACGATCGAGAATTTGTCGGCAACCTTCGCCTGGCGCGGAAACATCTCTGTGATGTCGATGCCGGGCACGTTGGTGTGGATCGGGCGCCAGATACCACGGTAGACGCTCGGCGCATCCGGCTTCATATCCCAAAGATCCATGTGACTCGGGCCACCGTCGAGCCAGATGAGGAGTACGGAAGTGTCTTTCTCGGCGCGGATTGCAGGGTGCGATAGCGCCCGTGCGCGCAGGACGTCGCCGAGTCCAAGGCTGGCCATGCCGGCGACTCCCAGCTGTACGAAGCTGCGTCGACTGACGCCGTCGCAGTAACGACCGGACTCGCCCGATGTCTCGATGCGAAGCATGCGACCTCCTCGATCGTACAATTCGATTCATTGAGCCGCTTCCAGGGGCAGCTCCCATCGCATACGATCAGCTTAGTTTCGAGGCACCGAGAAGACCATTGAAATCCAGGTTTCTCGCCAGCCGCGACAGCCTCGGACTACCCATCTCCGTGGCAACTGTCGCCATGCCATCTTGCACGCGCGGGCGCTGGACGCGAGAATCAACGCCTCTTCAGCACTTCGTCTGGGGTCCTCCCTGCGCCAATCCCGTCGACCGGCGGTGTAGCGAGAAGCGGGTGCTTTCCAGAACCTCCACTTCAACGATTGGAGAATGACCGCATGTTTCGATTCGTCCTTTTCGCCTTAGTGCTACCTTCTTTGCTCGCCTCAACGACGTTTGCCGGCCAGGTTCTCTATCTTTCCTCCAACCAAGAGAAGACGATCACTTGCTACGAAATCGACCAAGACACTGGTGGTCTGACCAAACGCTACACGACGCATCTCGATGTAAGCCCGGGCGCGATGACATTTTCTCCCGACCAGTCGTTTGTCTACGCTGTCGTCGGCGCGCTCGCGGACGGGAAGTTCGGCGTGACGACCTTGCGACGGAATGCCGACGACACCCTTGGGGTTGTGGCGACGTCAACGTTGACCACCCGTGCGCCGTACCTCTGCACGGACGCGGCGGGAAAGTACTTGTTGGCGGCTCACTATGGCGCCGGCGATGTCACCGTCTACCGGATAACGGATGGCATTGCGACCAGCGAGCTCCTCGACCAAGAAAAAACGGATAAGACCGCGCACTGTATTGAGGTCGACCCGTCCGGCCGTTACGTCTTCGTTCCGCACACAGCTCCGAACAAGGTCTATCAATTTCGGCTCGACTCTGCCACCGGTCAGCTGACTCCGAGCACGCCGGCGTTTGTCACCGGACCAGACGAAGATCACTACTACCATCAGCCGCGTCACTACGCCCACCATCCGAAACTCCACATGGCGTACACTTCGAACGAACGCGGCGGTGGCATCAGCGCCTGGAAGTTTGATCCGGATCGCGGCACGCTTGAGCTGACGCAGACGCTCTCGACGTTGCCGCCGAACTATGAAGGCACGAGTGCTGGAGCCGACATCTGGATCACCCCGGATGGTCGATTCGCCTACGTCTCCAACCGTGATTCAACGGAGCGCAAGGAAGGAGCGCACCGCGACACGCTGTGCGGCGTGGCTCTGGACCCAAAGAGCGGTGCCATGAAGATCGTCGGGTATTACCCGACGCCGCGTTTCCCGCGCGCGTTTTGTATCGATGTCACGGGGAGCTACGTTTACTCGGCTGGTCAGGGTGATGCGAAGCTGGCTTCCTACCGGATTGACCCGAAGACGGGCGCGCTCGAATCGCTCACAACGTATGAGACCGGTGGGACGCCACTCTGGGTGATGTGCGCGAAGAGTCGGTAGTATTGACCCGTGTTTTCACTCCAAAGTGACCGCCGTGCCGCTGACGCTGACCATGAGCATGCCACCCTGCGCGCCGACTGTTTCGTAGTCGAGGTCGATGCCGACAACTGCGTTGGCGCCGATTTCGGCGGCTTTTGCCTCCAGCTCCGAAAACGCGATCCGACGTGCCTTGCCGAGCTCCTTTTCGTAAGCAGCCGCACGCCCGCCGACGACATCGCGGATGCCGGCAAAGAAGTCTTTGAATATATTGGCGCCAAGGATCGCCTCTCCGGTGACCACGCCGTGGTACGTAACAATGGCGTGACCTTCGATCGAGGGAGTCGTCGAGGTAAGCATGGCGTCGGTCTCCTTCTTCTGGGTTTGTCGTCACTTCCTGTCAACCAGCGCTCTCGAGGGAATTGTAACACCGTGCAGGAGCTTCAGCTATGCAGCGAGATTTAGGGCCGATGCCGAACCCAAGAACTGATGTCGATGACACGTCGAGTCGTGCGTGTGTTGAGCGCCGCGATTTTCTCGCGCGCAGTTTGGCGCTGGTTGCCGGCGCCACGGGCGCGGCCGCAGCGTGGCAGCTCGCGAGCCCCGCGCCAGCCCTAGCTGCAAAGAAACGCTCCGATTCGGCGCATGGTCGACTGACCATCACCGACATCGAGGCTCACGACATCACACTGGAGTTCGATGACTGGAACGCGTACCAGCTCATGCACTACTACGGTCCGTGGAAGCGGACCATATATATCGTGCACACGAACGCTGGTCTTACAGGGCTTGGCGAGAGTGGCTCACGGGCGTCCGATGACATCATCCAAAAATACATCGGTACAAGCCCGTGGGACTGGGTCGGTGATGAGACGTCGCTCGGCCTCGGCACCGCGATGTATGACCTCATGGGCAAGGCGGCGCAGGTGCCGGCCTATAAGCTCTTTGGGCAGGCCTATCGAAAGTGGGTGCCGGTGTCGGCCTGGACCGTCTCGACGCAGCCCAAGAGAATGGCAGAGGCCGTCCAGCGTCACAGCGCTCGCGGCTTCACCTGGCTCAAGTTTCACCTGTCTCCCTTCGAGAACATCTTCGATCAACTGGAAGCGATGCAGGCGGTGGCTCCGAAGGGCTTCAGGCTTCACTTCGATTTCACGATGTGCGGCACCGTCGATCACATGTTCGAAGTGCTTGAGAAGATGTCGAACTACCCGATCTCCGGTTGCTTCGAGGATCCGCTTGAGCCGCGCGATCTCGAGGGCTACGTGGACTTGCGCGCGCGAACGCGCCTGCCGGTCGTGCTTCACCATAGCCCCATGGGAGCAACGCACGAGATTCTTCGCCGCGCCGCGGACGCGTACATGTTGGGACATGCCAACATAGGTGTGGCAAGACGCCGCGCTGGGCTTTTCGCAGCGGCGCAGATCCCCTTCATGCTACAAAACGTCGGGGGTGCGATCACTCGCTCGATGACGACTCACATGCAGGCGGCATTCAAAACTGCCAGCTTTCACTTCATCAGTGCTGGCGAGATCTTTAAGTCGGACGTCACCAACGAAAAGCTCGATCCGGTCAACGGACTGGTACGGGTGTCCGAGAAGCCTGGTTTGGGCGTCACACTCGATCGAGACGAACTGAATCGTCTGAAGAACCTGCCGCCGCCGCCCGCACCCAGGTGGATCGTGAGGACACGCTATGCGAACGGCACGATGATGTACAACCTCCACGATCCGGACGACTCTCTCTTCATGGTACGTCCTGATCGTCGGCGTCTCTTTCCAGTGAGCTTCGATGCGCCCGTCACGACCGACTACTGGGATGATGACGGTTCGGCGGCGTTCAAGGCGATGTTCGAACGACTCGAGCGCGAGAAAGCTGTGATCGAGCGAGGTGGCGCGCGATAGCTTTACTCTGCCGGTACGTCGAGTCTCTTCTGCTTATGCTTCCACAGCTTCTTTTTTAGCGGTGGGAAAAGCTCGAGGGCGTTCTCGCGCAAAATTTGGCGTCCGATGCGGCGCGCGTACTCTTCTTTAAGGTCGCCACGATCGACCCGCTCGGCGAGGACCTCCGCCAGGCAGCGGCGGGTGAATTCGGTGGCGCCGTAGATACCATCGGCGTGAAGGCAGTCGCCGCCCCAGAGGATGCGGTTCGACGGCATGCCGTCGAGCCATTCGTGGTAGGCGCGTTTCGCCATGTTGTAGCTCAGTGTCGGCAACCAGCACGAGTCGATCCAAACGTGCGACGAATGGCGCTGCACGATGACCCCAGCGTCGTCGACCCATGGGTAGCCGCCGTGAAAGAGAATGAACTTGGTGTCACGGTTGGCCGCGATCATGTCGACGAGTTGCAGGGGATTGGAACTCTGGATGCGCGCCTGTCCCGTGTGGATCTGAAACGGTAGGTCGTGCCTAGCGCTGAGCTCGACGAGGCGCCACATGATGTAGTCTTCGAACTCTTTGATCTCGGCAGCGGAGAGGTCCGCCTTCTTCTTGCCGAAGTGGGGCGCTGCACGTTCCTTCGGTACGTTCTCGAAACGAAGCGTCCTCTCGTAAGCAAGGGTCGTCTTCAGGCAGACGACATCACGTCTCTTGGCTTCCGCGAAAATCGTGTCAATCACTGCGACGTACTCGTCGAGCGTCGTGATCGGCAGGTTGTTCTTTTCGGCATACAGGTAGGGGTCTTCATTCGGCGCGCGGACGTACGAGGACGGATGGTATCCCCGCGTCAGCGAGGTGACGTTGAGTACCGGTGCCTCGAAACCCCAAATCGTCTCCATGCCGAGGCGATTCCAGAACGGGTCATTGACGATCAATTCGATGTTGGCGCGCTGCGTGATGACTTCGTAGGTCCACTTTTGGTCGCGGTAGTTCTCGACGATGCGGTCGTTGAGCTGGCGTGCCTGCTCGTCGGTCAGCGCCTCGAACTCGACGCCATAGAGGTCGTCATAAATTGGTAGCTGGTAGCGGTAGAAACTCGTGGCGCGCGCGTTTTTGAAATCCTCGCGTGCCTTTTGCCACCAAGCCTCGAACGGCATCGACTCCGTCCATGGCGTCAACGGGTTGTACCAAGTGTAGTAGCTCGACTTCCAGAGCGTGTGAAGGTTCGCGCCGCGCCGAGAGCCTGGCTTCGTCTGGAAGTTCTGAAAAGGCATGAGGTGTTCGTGCGTGTCGATGGCAGGAACGGAGTCGAGGTACTCCTTCATACGCTTGAAGGTCGTCGTTCCCTTTGTTCCTTGAGCATCTGCGGCTGCGTGAAAGAGTCCAGTTGCCAGAACGAGAACTATACACTTGGAATACTTTCTCTTGGTCATGCTGTCCCTCGAAGTGGATTCGCGTCCTTCGCCGCGTGGATCTGCGCGTGGCAGTCGGCATGCGATCAATCAGCCTCGCGGATCCACGCCTCGCTGAATTCAACATGCTTGATCGTTCGCAGATGGTAGGAGTATGTCACGTGGATCTTGCCATCGCGCGTCTGTATGACCGATGGATAGTCGAATCGGCCACCTGCCGTGTCCTCGAGCTGGCGCGTCCAACTCCACGTGCGCCCTCGATCCGTAGAAAGCGAAATCGCGAGCTTGTCGCGCGGTTTTGTCTCCTTGTTGTTGTAGACGAGCGCCAGATGTCCGCTCTTTAGAATGATCGCGTCAATTCCACCGCCTGGATGGAGTCGATCCGTCAGCTTTGGGACGGACCAAGTCACGCCGCCGTCGACTGAACTCGCGCGCTGGACTCTACGGCGCGGATCACTGTTGCGGAAAAACGCGACGATTTCGCCATCTGCGAACTCGACGAGCGTCGGCTGTGTCAGTCCTGCGGCCGGAACTGGATTCGAGTAGGTCCAGGTGGCGCCGCCGTCGCTGGTCATCGCCATCATTGGAATGTTGAAATTCTCGTTCGACAAGGGCACAACCAGTGTGCCGTCGGCGCGTACGAGTGGATGGGCGCGCGGCATCCAACCGAGACGGCGATGCATCGGATCTTTCGACCATCGCTTCAGCTGGGCGACGAACGCCTTTGCTCTTTCGGTTGAGAAGCCCTTCTGTTTCTTTTGCTCGGGCGTGTCGAGTCGTTCGGCCATACGGTCGACCACCGCCTCGATTCCCTGCGGGTGGGGAAGCAAAAGGCCACCGTCGTTCCACACTGGAGCCCCCGCGCGGTCGAAGTCGGACGATATGCGATACTGCAGAATCGAACTTCCCCACGTCCACTCAGGCGTGCCAAGCATCGTGGAGTGAAACAGCCACAGCCTTCCCTGTCGATCGACCGCCATTGTGGGATTGTTGTCGGAAACCCCGAACGTGTCGCTGGTGACAAACGGCGTGTCCCAATCCTTCGCTCCGGCGCCACGTCTACTGCCGGCGATGCGGACGTCAGAGCTTTTGTCTTGGCGCTCGTTGTAGTAGGGCGGGGTCGGTAGCTTAGAGCCGTTTTCGTACCAGACGGCACGGAGGTCGCCGTTCGGACACTCGACGAGTGCTGAAGCGTGGACGTGGCCTCGGTTGGTGACCTCGGGGTCGAAGATGAAACGACTTTCATACTGCGCCTCGGCGGCATGGATCCTCGGAATGAGAGTCAACAAAGCGAAGGCGAGCAACCGTGTCGTATTAGCAGAAGTCATCAGCTATCCTCCAGAGGGGGCTATTCAGCACCGCTACGTCACCACCAAATGCCCCAGCGCCGTTCGGACTCCTCGAACAGGGCGCTGTCGCTCCAACACGGGCAGTCTCGCGAACAGGCACAATCGTCTGAGTGGGGTTCTTGACGTTGCCAGTACGCGTCTCGTTTGACGCCGCGGCTCGTGTCCCTTATGCAGCGAAAGTCGCACGGCTCATGGCGCAACTGACGGTACGACTCCGCCTCGTTCATCTCGACAGGGCTGGATCCTGAATGGGTGTCGTGGCACGTCTGGGAAGCGCAGCCGGTGAGCCAAAGCACCGCGAGAGCTACCCTGAGCATGGAGAATGCCTTCCGTCGATTGCCACTGTGTTCGATGACTCATCGGGCTGTCGACGTCGAAGCCTTCAACCCGCAACTTGCCTACCTTAGCAAAAAGCCGCTCGAGTTCCTACCGCCCCCGGAGTTGAGACTGTGATAGCAAGTCGGCTCAACCATTACTGAGGGGCCACGGCTTTCCAGCTTCGGTTGCGGCGATCATCTCGCGAAGTCGCTTAGCGAAGAACTCCGTCCCGCGTCGAATTAACTTCTCACCCTTTTCGGCTGTCGCCAGCTGGGACTCCTCCTGACGGCGACGGTCGCGATTGTTCTCTCCCTTGAGTCGCTCTGCAGTCGTGCGTCCATCGCGTTCGAGAAACGGCAACACCTCTGGCGAAAAGCCGGACTCGTAGTTGAGTTTGGCATCGTCGTACTCCTTCATGGTGACGCGACGAAGACGACCCGGAAACGCTGCCATGTACATCGAAGTCTCGACCTCACCTGCGTGCGCTGTCAGCTGCGGAGAGTCCGTGATCGTCTGGGCGTAGCCGCTGTGCGCGGTGAAGTACGAATCGACCTCGAGTGTGATTCCGAGTTTCTGTCTCCACTCGCCTACCGCTTCGACCAGTGGGGCGTGGTTGCCGCCGTGACCATTGAGAACAAGAATTGTTTTGATTCCATGAGCCTTCAAGCTCTCAAGGACATCGAAAACGTAGGCTTGAAAGGTCGATTTGCGAAGCGTGACGCTGCCCTTGCGTGCCATGTGGTAGGGCGCGAACCCGCAGGGGCTCGGTGGTGCAACGATGACGTGGGGGTAGAGCTCGAGCGCCACCTGCTGTGAGAAGAGCGTAGCGATCGCGACGTCCGCGACCATCGCCATGTGTTCGTTGTGCTGTTCGACTGATCCAGTCGGTAGGATCGCGGCTTTCAGCTGTCCACTTTCGAGCCATTGACGGACTTCGCGGCGCGTTCTTTCCCACAGCAGAACTTTCTGTGGGTTAACGAACGGGCGCGTGCCTCCTGCCAGTGGTGTTGTGCTGATCGGTAGATCCCCACGTGGGGGTTGAGCGCTGAGGTTGGCGCTGGGGTTGACGAGGTTGGCGCCGATGGCTCCGGCGGCGAACGCCTTCAATGAACCGAAAAACCCGCGCCGGCTGATCGAACCACTCATTGCATCTCTCCAAAGGGTCTATCGTTTTTGCGTGGTCACGCGATCGCAGGCTCTGCAATCGCGTCGCAATCTGGCGCGCGGATGCGCTTCGAGGGTGCGCGCCCACAGTCCGAATCCTCTTCAACGCTCGAAGAACGCCCGGTGTGCCGTCTTGAAGAGTATTTGTTCCTTGTCCGCAGTCGAAAGAAAATCTGCGTGGTCACGCAAGATCGCGACCGAATCGCCGTAAGTGTGTGGCGCCGATCGATGCACCGGGGCGTCACTCTCCCACATGCATCGCTCCGGTCCGAATGCTTCTATAACGCGGCGCATCAGCGGCAGCATGTCGAGATATGGGGCCTTCTTCGCTCCTAGCGCGTAGAAAGCACCGATCTTGAGCAACACTCGCCGGTGTTTGGCCATCGCGACGAGCGCTTTCGTCTCCGACTCGTCGAAATTTCCCTGGCGACCGACGAGGCAAAAGTGATCGATAATGACCGGAGCGTCGGGATGTCTTCCGCACATACGATCAAGCTCAGGGATATCTGATGGTCCCATGAGGAAGCTCAGCGCCAAGTTGTGCTCTGCCGCTGTGCGAAACATTTTTTCGTAGCCGGGATGGTCTAACCAGCGTGGCCCATCCCCGAGGGGTGGTCGTGTGCTCTTACCGCGGATGCGGAAAGCGACGACACCACGTTTGGCGAGGTCGAGCATCGTGCGGTCCGGGCTAGGCCCACCGACGTCCGTGACGGCCGGGACGACACCCGTGCCGACGAGATGCTTCGGATCCTTTGCGATGGCATCGACGATGTAAGTGTGGTCGAGGCCGTACCAGGTCATTTGCACAAAGTTGATGTGCGTGACGCCGTATGGCCGCGCGGCGGCAAGCAGTTCTTCGACGCTAAAGCTCGGAAACCAGAAATCGGATCGGTCGAATCCAGGCGCAGGAGGGTACCGCGTTGTGTCGGCAGTCCACACGTGGACGTGCGCATCGAAGACCGCCGGGGATTTCGATTCTGCGACGCCTGGAATTCGTGGCGTGTTTTGCGGTGCTGACGCGCTCGCTTGCCGAGGTTCGCGCTGGGAGCATGCAAGTGTCGAGCCGAGAGCGCTGATGCCTGTGGCACCTGCTGCGACCAACCATTGTCGCCTCGTTGTCTTTTCCACGGTCTCGCCTCAGTAGTCGAGCGGCTCGCTGCGAAAGTGACGATGGCGCCGATATCTGATTTTGCAGTCGACGTCGTAGACGCTGAACTCCACGTCGATGTTCGGGTCGCGCTTCAGCAGCGTCACCGCAATTTGGTTGACGCCGACGCGCGGGAACAATTCTGGAGGTAACGCATACTCGTAGATGAAGCTGTACGGATTCAGCGCTCCAAGCTCGTACTGGCGATACGTCAGATCGCTCAGCTCTAGGTGTTCGCTCGAGAACGCCTCGCCATTGAGCTCAACACGAACGTCGTTGAGAGATGGCTCAATACTCGTGATGCGGACCCTCAGCTTCACTTCTTCGAGTCGCCCTTCGCTATGCCAACGCTGTAGATCATCGGAGATCCGCATCTCCACGTTCACCGCTGTCCCCGTCTGGAGCGGTTGCGGCAAAGGAGAGCTCGCTCCCGGCAGCCACTCGCCTTCTGTACGACCTCGCATGAGAGAACGGACTCGATAGAGCTTGTCGGCTGTCGCGAGTAGGTCTCGGTGGCTGAGTAGGCGCAGCGTGCCGTGGTCCTTTTCGGTCAGCGGCCAGCCGTTCGGCGTCCAGTGGTACTCGACAATCGCGAAGCCATCGGCGCCCTGGGCGTATGCGTTTGCCGCGGCGGCCCACACCATCGGCTGCGTCGCAGCGCGCCTCAGTTGGCGACCCAAGAGGTCACTGAAGCCATGAACGATTTGGCAGGACGTGCCTCGCGCCAACGCAACGAGGTGGGAGAGATCGAAGTTGTGCTCGAGCGGCGCTTCCATGAGCCCCGGACAACAGACCAGCCCGTCGACCAGGCCGTCACGCACCCACGTCGCGACGTCGTAACCGAACAGGCGCCAAGCTGACTCGAGCGCCGGAATCCGCGCGTAGATGCGCTTTGCGCGTCCCTGAGCGGCAGCCGCGCTCGCCGCGCTGCTCTTCAACCGACGCAGCCAAGCGGTCAGGAGTGGCGCGAGTCGTTCGACTTCGCCGAATCTGCAGAATGGAGCGAGGTCGAGGAGGTTGAGCTCGACTCCGTCGGTGGCATAGCGCGCGAGCAGTTCTTCATAGACACGGAAGCGTTCCTCGCGAACCGCTTCATGCAGGAAGCTAAGGCGGTGCGGATGAACATGCTCGGCGAGGCGATGGCTGTCGCTGCCGACTTGATACTGTGGGTGGTCGTACACGAAGTCCGACTTGCGCCCGTGTCCACGCACTTGCGGTGTGTCGCCGCCTTCGAGCGCTACCCAGTTCGCTGCTATGAAGTGGAGACCCTTGGCGTGCGCGCGCTCGCACAGCAGATCGAGTGGGTCGTGTCCCGACTCGATGAGAGCTCGCAGGTGACGCGCGGCTCGGTAAAAGACGGGATGGTTCCACTTCTTCGTGTTGTCACCCCACTTCTGCGCCACACGGCTGTCGTAGAGCGCAACGCCGCCTTCAAGGCCGACCATGTAGACGATCGCATCGGCGCCAGCGTCGACCAGTTGGTCGATCGAGAAGACGAAGTCTTCGGGTGAGAGGGGCGGCGCGTATTGATAGAGCGGTGCTCCGTGGCGTCCATCGTCGTAGACGAACACCTTCGGCGCACGCTCTCGTTCGTGCAGAGCCGCTGCCGCGTTGGCGCCATGCCCAGCTCCCTGCGGCGCTGCGGCGAGCGCTGCCACACCCACTTGTTGTAGGAATTCTCGGCGCTGCATCGGACCCTCCCTTTTTGAGTCTTGGCGTTTGGACAAGATAGCAGAATCGGCCGGGGGACTCTACTTCAAGAGATCAGAAGAAGAGTTGAACAAAAGGAAGCCAAGTCAACGAAGGGCGGCCGTCCAAAGTAGCAGGCACACGCCGTGTGCCGTCCGGTCTTGTGAGCGTGAGGGCATGCGTGCAAGGCATTAGCCACGAGTGCTGTCGTTCGGGTCGACAACGGGGTGAGCGTGCCTGCTACGCTACGCCCAAGCTCACGCAGTCTCTCATGCCCTAGAAGCGTTTCTCTTTGCAGCAACGGGGACAGAGGCGGAGGTGGAGTGCGCGGTCGCCGCTTCGCCGCCCTCGCCTCTTCGTCGCTCTCGCGTTGTCAGGCCGTCCATTGTCGGCTATTCTGCCGTCAACGTCCCAGACTGCGTAGATCCATCCTTCAGCGAGTCACGTGCAGATGAACGTCTCCCTACCGGCGGACTTCGACGAGTTTCTTCAAATCGATAATGCACCGCAGCGTTTTGAGGAAGCGCGGCGTGTCGCTGAGCGCTCAGTCGCGGCTGGCATTCCGCTCATGCCGAACCTCGATCACGCTGCCATCTTCACCGATCCGCCGCATCTCGTCGCGGGACCGCTTAAGCGTCGTGGCTACCTCACCGGTTGGGACACACGCTGCTATCCATCGCCGGTCGACGGGCACGATTACATCAATGTCTCGGCTCGCTTGCCGTCAGAGAGCACCGCGCGAGCGAATGGCTGGTTCGATTACGCCGCCATCGTTCATCCAGTCGATGAACCGGCACGCGATCACATGCTCGGTCAAGGGTACGGTAACCCTTTCATTCATCATTTGACCTGGGGCATCGTGCCGCCACCGCGCGGTGCTGACGACGATTTCACGTACGCCGGACGACTCGTCTCGTTCATGGCCGAGACAAGACGCAAGATGGCTGCAGCGATCGGCGAGGATCCGGGGACGCTCATCGCCGCTTTGCCACCTGAGGTTCGTGCAAATGCGGATTTCGATCGCGTCGCCGCCGGTTGGGTAGCTGACATGGCTGCGGGTGAGTTTCAGTTTGAAGCGATGCAGGGCGGCGGTTTTCTCATCCAGTTCTTCGTGCTCACGGGCGGCCGCATCGAGGTTGCTCTGCGCGTTGGAACGAAGCAGACGTTTAACCCCAAGAGCGTCCACAAGATTTCGACCGACGAGATCAGCGCCGTTCAAGACGACGCACACCCGCCGGTGATGTAGGTACGAGACAGCGGGAAGCAAGCCGCTGCGCGCGAGATCGCGATCTGACCGATCGTTAGAAGCTCAGCGTCGCGTTCAGAGGCAGGTGATCACTCGTGCCTTTCTTGGTGCTCTTTTTGAACGCCCGCGGGCGCTTCGACTGCGTCGCCACGATTTTGTCGTCAAAGATCTCGACGCTCTCGATGTCGAGTGTCAAGCCGTTGCCACTGACCAAGCCCCGGCTGGCGACCAGCTGGTCGAGCATTTGGTAGCGATTGGTCAATCTCTCACCGCTGCGTAAAGAGTCAAGGAAGTACGTCCCAGCTTGCTGCACTGGCAGAAACTTCCACGACGCATTGAAGAGAAAAACGTCTTGAGCGCGGTAGCTTGCCGTCTCGGTCTCAAAGCCGTCGATGTCGTTGGTGGCTCCTACGACGCGATCGAGATCGTTCGACGCTTTCAGGTGATCGACGACGCTGCGGTCATCCGGCTCGTCGTTGAAATCGCCGACGACTATGACTTTAGACTCCCACGCGTCTCTGACCGCTGCGAGATCGTCGCCGTCACGTAGGTTCTCGTACTCCTCCGGCTCGACTTTAACGTGCGCTTCGACGAGGTAGGCGATGTGCTCCGCGACAGCAATGCGCAGGGGCTCGCTGCGGTACCGACCGCGCGAACGCGATGGCCAGTGACTCGCTATGACGACCAGCTGCTCGCCCGTCTCTTTCACTTCAAGTTTTACCTCCAAGATGTCGCGCGTCCGGTAGCGCAGGTGTACCAGATGGGAATCGACGGAGAGTAGCCGGAGTTTCTGGGTGTCGATCGCCATGGCGACGTCGATGCCGCGGAGATCAGACGTACCAGCAGCATCTTCAACGACCTTAAGGTTGGGGTTGCCCATCTCATCGATGAGTTCGCCGAGTAGGGCGTCCTTTTCGATCTCCGCGACGGCCAGTATCTCGGGGCCGGCTTCACCATGAGTGGCGCTCAGCGCCGCAGCGAGGTTGGCCTTCTTGGCCTCGAAGACCTCCTGAGTCCAGCCTTTGGCTGCCGTGTATTCGAAGTCTTTGGAGATCGGGTCATCGTCGGTGTCGAAGAAATTCTGCAGATTCCACCAGGTGAGTCGAATCGATCCCATGGCCAACCGCCTTTCTGAATGAGGGCGACGTTCGAGTCTGCGTCGAATTCAGCGGCCGCAGATTTCGAATCGCGAGTGAACGGAACGGCGAACGACTACACCATCTGAATCGCGGAGACTCACGGCGGTCAAGAAAAAGAGCGGGGCGAGACGAAGCATCGCTGATGAGTGCGCGCCAGCAATCACGACTTCATCGGAGTCTATGCGACGTCGGCGTGTGCGTGTGCCGTCTTGTTCGTCGTTGACGGGAAGAATAGCTGCGATCTCACCGTTCACGGAAACTCGAGCTGAACGGTATCGAGGGAGACCTCCGCTGGGGCCACCGTCGCCAGGTGGCGAGGTAGGATGACGAGCACCTTCGTGCCGGACGGGTGTGATTCTGGAGGCGATTCGATCGAGACTTCACCACCGTAACTACGAATCATATGACGCGACCACCAAAGGCCCAGGCCTATGCCGGGAATCTGACCAGTTTCGTCGTTGTCGATTTGCTGAAAGATACCGAACACGGACTCAATTTTGTCGTCCGGAACGCCAGGGCCGTTGTCTGTGAACGCAATGCTCACAGCGTTGTCGTCGAGAATCGCCCCGATGCTGAGTGTCGCGTCCTGACCGGCGAATTTCGCTGCGTTCTGGATCAGCTGACTAAAGCTGGCAGTGAGCAAATCTCGATGGACTCGTAGTGCAAGATTTCGCAGAGAGTCGTCGACTTCGACTGTCAGGCCCGACTGTAGAACCTGCGCTCGGGTTTGCGCCAGAGACTCTTCGACCGCCGCGAGCAGTGGGAGTCCTTTGTCGCTGATCGGGCGCTGTTTCCCCGTGATGCTCAACGCGGCGAGTTCCGAGAAACGATGGACAATGCGTTTCATGTCCTGACAGCCTTCTTGGCACATGTCGAGAAGCTCACTTGATTTCTTGTCGAGACCAGCTTGCCCGAGGCGCTTTCGGATCAACGAAGAGGCGCCGTTGATGGCGTTCAGTGGACTGGCGAGCTTGTGGGTCAACTGACTCACGAAAAGAGATTTGAGCTGTTCGTTTCGGCGTGTCTCAGAGACGTCTCGGATGCAAATGCTGTAGGCGCTATCTTCCGACTGCAGGCGCGGCATAGCGCTCAGCGATGCTTGGTAAGCCTTGAGTTCTCGGGTCGCTTCCCTGTCCTGAGTATGGCGCTCGAAAGAAAACGATCCAGAAGCGCAGGTGAGGCGCGAATCGAATGTGTGGTCAAAAGGAGCAAGCAGCTCCGCCAGATCCTTCCCCACGACTTCTTCTGTCAGAAGAATCGCGCCGGCCGCGCGGTTCGCGAGGAGAACACGGAACGACGAGTCGCAGACAAGCATGCCGTCACGAAGGTTCTGCAGCACCTTGTCCAGTTTCTTGTGTTCCCATGCGACGTTTGCCATCATTCGCTTTTGGCTGATGGTGAACCCAACGTGGCTCCCGATCAGCATGAGGAATTGAAGGTCTTCTGCGCTGTAGGCGTGAATCGGGTCGCAAGTGCAGCAGTAGAGTGCGCCGAGAGTTTGACTGCCGCTGAGGATCGGCACGCAGACAGCCGACTGGACTCCTTGAACCGTGACGCTCGGTGCATCACGGAATCTCCTGTCTTCGGCTAGCTTCTCCGAGATCACTGGTTCTTTCGTCTTGAGGCAGTGGTTCAACACGGAGCGACTGAGCAGCACCTCGTTGGTGCCGCACGGGCCGTCCTTGTTCCAAGCGGTGCTCAGAAGAAGTTGACGCTTTCCCTCGAGGAAGATGCAAAGGGTGTCAAACTCCAGAGACTCACGGATCAGCGCGGCCGAGGTTTCTAGGACTTCTGGGATTTCAAGGTCGGCAAGGTTGAGAGCCAGGTCGTAGAGAAGCTTCATTCGTTTTGTGGAGGAGTCCTCGGCGGCAAAGGGGTTGCCGCTGAAGACGACGGTGTGATCGTCGTCCTCGCGAACTGGGAGGGTTGGTTCCTTTTCGGCATGACAGACGCGGACCAACCAGGAGCCAAAAACGATCTCCCCTCCTACTCGAACCTCTTGCCGTTGGATTCGGCGCCCATCGACGAATGTGCCGTTGCGGCTACCGAGATCGCGGACGAGTAGGGTGTTGCCGTCGGCGCACGCTTCGAACGCGGCGTGACGCCGCGAGATTCCGGCGTCTGAAAGTACGACAACATTCGAGGGGTCACGACCGACCGTGACGATTCCTTCGACAGGAATGCGTCGATGGACGACTTCGCCAGCGTGGTAGATCGTCAAGTAAAACATTTAGACCCCGCCTCCGGATGACTTCTCACCTCTCTCAATTATTGCATGCGGGGTCTCGGCTGGCTTGGCGCCCGCTTTACCGGAAGCAAAACGGTCTGATCGTGAGGGGCACGAAATTCAGCGATGACCTTTTCGCTCGATGAGGCTGTTCCGCCGAGTTTTACGGCCTTGGCGGGAATCACTGCTCACTTGGCTTGACGCCGCACGGCCCCTGAAATGCGCTGTGGTTCTGATCGCCACCTGCGAGCACGTACGCCCAAAGGTCCAGGACTTCCTCGCGCGTGAGCTTATTGAGAAGACCCTTGGGCATTATCGAGATCGTTGACGGTTCGCGCACCGCGATGTCTGCGACATTGATTTCGCGCGCGGCATTTGTGACGAGTGGATTTTCAACGATTTTGAGACCCGCGGGTGATTCATCAACTACGAGGCCGGTCACCACCTGACCATCGCTGGTGACCACCGTGTGCGAGATGAACTTCTCGTGGATCTTTCGCGACGGTTCTATCATGTCGTGTAGGACGTCGAGTGGCTTCAGCATGGGGTCGAGTTTTGCGAGATCGGGTCCAAATTCGGCACCGACATCGTTCAATCGATGGCAGCCGACACACGCAGCCACCTCGAACATCTTCTTGCCGTTCGTGAAGTTGCGACCGTGTCCTAGTTCTGAGAGCGACGCGGAGAAGTCGTCTAAGATCCACTCGGTGCGAGGCCGACGCGACTCGAGCGCAGGGTCGACCGCTTTGATCTCGGACGCGATCAGATACTCCTCTGGATCCGCCAGATAGCTGTCGATGTCGTCGACGACGAAAAGGGCGCCGAACATGCGGCGCCAGTGACCCGGGAACGTGCAAACATACGGATAAACGCCGACGTCGGTCGGGGCCGTGAAGCTGAGCTTTTGCGACATGCCGGGTTGGAGTAGACGGCTCGAGACGATGATCTTCCTTGACCTTGGGACGTAGTGGCGCGAGAGGGCATCGGGGCGAGTTGCGAGTTTCTCCGAGGCCTCGCCGATTTCGACGAGCGATCCGGGCGCGGAGAGCACGAGGTTATGCGGCATGATGTCACTGTTTTCGAACACGATTTCGACTTGCTCTCCTACTTCGACGACGAGCGTCTCTTGGTCGTAGAGCATCTGATGAGGCAGTGTTCCGAGACGAATCACGCGTACGCTGAGATCGCCGAGGCGAGCTCTGACCTGATCGCGGTCGGTGGGTGGAAGAAGCGCGACTAGCTCCTCGCCGAGTTGCAGCGCTTCTATAGCGCTTGGTGTCGTACGCTCTGAAGCTGGAATCCGTTCGGTGTATGCGATCACGCTCTCGACGAGAGGCGAAATCTCTTCGGCTGGCCAATACGCCTTGGGGATGCGGCGGACAGCACGAATCGACTCGGCGCGCGAAATCCCTTCGCGCACGAAGCTCGCGAGGGTTTTAAACGTCTCAGTCTCCTTCCCGCGAACGTGGGTGATTGCTGTGATGGCGGCGCGACGTAGCTGCGCGATCGATTCAGCTGAGCGTTCCTTGTTGCCTGGAGTGCCATGGAGCAGTGGCTGCAGTCTGTTGTAGAGAGTCGCGCGCAGGTCGACATCGGGTAGGAGTGGCACAGCTCGGACGAAGTCCTCAAGGCGCTCCACGTTGGCAGCGGCGATTCCGTAAGCAGGATCTGCCGAGCCATCAGCTATCATAAGTGTCACGAAGCCGATCTGGCGGAGAATCGGTTGCGTTGCCGCCGTCGCTAGTGACACCAACTCCGGGCGGATCGCGGCGAGTTCGGTCGAGCCTCGTTGTGTCAGTAGGTGCGCTAAATCGTACAGCGCGCTACTCTCCGCATCGGTAGACTCGAGCTGCCGAAGCGTGCGCACGATTGCACTCGTCTCGGAGGTCTCGTCCAGAGCGGCGAGGCCACGGCTACCTTCGAGGCGTAGTTCAGCCGGGAGTTGTGGCCGAGTCAATAGCTCGAGGTAGACGTCGCGAGGTCTCATCGTCCTCAGAGCCATGAGTTCTTCGACGCTCAGCCGTGAGATGAGATGACGTGTGGCGAGGGCTGTGCCTCCGGGCAGCTTGCCTTCGGCGAGCATGTGTTTCCAGTAGGGATCGAGCGTACGCAGCGTCTCTTCGAGTGTGTAGTCGAGATAGTAGTCCATCGGAAGCGTCAGTGAGGTCAGTGCCACTTCGATCGCGCTGACGTCGCGAAAGAAGCTCGCAGCGCGCACGGCCTCGAGTCGCACGCGGGGGTGTGGGTCCACCGCGAGCCGGCGCAGGTAGTCGAGGACGGCCGGGACACGGTCTCGCCAGTAGCATAGGACGCGCGTTGCAGCCGCTCGAGCGCGGGCGTCCTTAGCGCTCAAGAGTCGCTCGAGGAGCTCGACCGTAACGACGTTGTGGCTCTGGTGAAGCCAAAGCGCTTCAAGCAGGTGGTGTTCGTAGTCGGGGTTGCTCTGGTCGAGGGCGGCGATCCACTTCGTCAACGCCGCGACGACTTCCGTCGTCTTTCGGTCGCTTAGCTCGATGCGTGCGCGTAGACGCACTCGATCCTCGTGCTGTTTGAGGATGTCGAGCAGGTGGGGGACTGGTGCAGCGTCGATCTCGACCGGTTTGAGCGAATCGCCTCCCTCGTAGGTCACCCGGTAGACGCGACCGTGCTTGTGGTCGCGGCTCGGATCGCGGAGGTGGTGCTGCATGTGTCCGATGATCGCGTTGTGCCAGTCGATGAACCATATCGCCCCGTCGGGACCGATCTCCAGGTCTGCTGGACGGAAACTAGGGTCACTCGAGAAGACGATCGGGTCGACCTCTTTGGCGCCAAAGCCAGAGCCGGCGTCCTCAAACTCATACTGCAGAATGCCGAGAAAGCCGATCACATTAGCGACAAGAAAGTTGCCTTGGTTCGCCGCGGGAAAGTGGCGGCTAGAGAGAATTTCTGTGGCAGGGCAGGGTCTGGTACGCCGATCGTACACCGTTCGCATGCGAGGATGTTTGCGCGGAAAGTCTACGTGCCCTGAAAACGCCGCCGCGAAATAAGTGTTAGCACTCGTGCCGTCTGTCACAAAGCTTTGGCCCCAGCGATCGATGGCGTGACCGTGCGGATTCGCGAAGCCGTACGAGACGAAGACATCGAACTTCTGTGTCCGGGGCTCGTAGCGAAAGACGCCAGCGTTAACGCAACGTGCGGGAGCCTTCCAAGCGGTTTCGACCTGGGTGTGGTGAAAGATCCCCTCCTGGAAGTAGAGGGCTCCGCCCGGGTCAAGGACGAAGCTGTTGAGAGCGTGGTGGGTGTCGGCTGAGTCGATCCCATGAAGCACGCGCTGGCGGATGTCAGCGACGTCATCCCCGTCGGTATCTTTCAAGAACATCAAGTCTGGTTGCTGGCCCACGAAGAGTCCGCCTCCCCAGAACTCCAGGCCTGTCGGAACATGGAGCTTGTCGGCGAAAACCTTCAGGCGGTCGGCGCGACCATCGCCATCGAGATCTTCGAGGATCACGATCTTGTCGTTGAAAGGATCCTTTGGCTTCCAGTGCGGGTAGGAGGGCATGCAGGCGACGAAGAGACGTCCCTTCGGGTCAAACGCCATATTGACTGGATTGGCGAGATCGGGAAACTCGGCCTCGGACGCGACAAAGTTGACTTTCATTCCCGCAGCTGGCGTCATCAGTGCGATCGCCTCTTCGCCGCCGACGTAGACGTGAGACCCCCGAGGGCCGTCACCGGGCTTGTTCGTCTCCGTGGGCAGAAACTCGGGTGTGCTGCTGTCGTCGACCTCGAAGTCCATTCCGTTCGCCACTGCCCAGATGCGGCGATCGCGATTGGCTGTCATGACATCGAGGATCTCCATCTCGCGCTGCATGACGACACGGTTCGTTTGCCCATTGTACTCGAGGTGTGAGCGTCCACCGTAGACGTTGTAGCCATCCACGACACGGTAGCGCTGGAACCAGTAAAAGTTTTTGTCGAGGACCGCATCGCGAATCTGGGTGAGTTTCGCTTGATCGTGAGGCGGTCGAGGACCGAAGAGGGCGGTGTCGATGATTTCCGCAACCTTTCGATTTCCATAGTCGTTGAGGTGAACCCCGTTGATCGTGTGAGCTGTCGCCGTCTCGGCGTACAGTTTTCGCGTCGGCATGAAGAGGTCTACGAAGATTACATCGTGCGCTTCGCACACTTGTGCCGCTGCCTCCGAGTACAGCCTTAGACGGGCGTTGTTGTCGCGTCCGTACGGCAGATTCGGATCGCGGAGATCCTCATGAGCGATGGGCGAAAAGATCACCAACCGCGGCGGGGTTTCGCCGTTGTATTTCTGTTCGAGAGTTCTTTGAATGAACTCGCCCACGTCAGCTTTGAACTTCTTGATCCCTTTTTTGCCGGCGAAAGATTCGTTGTAGCCGAAGAAGGCAAACACGACGTCAGCGCGGTTGTGCTCCAGGTGATCGTGGGGCGATCCGAATCCGGCCGATCGCTGCCTGAGGGCGAACTCGTCGCCCGAGAAACCCAAGTTGCGGAAGGACAGTTCCTTGCGCGGAAAGCGACTCTGGATCAGCGTCTCGAGCCAGCCGTCGTGCTGCATGCGTTCGGCGAGTGTGTTGCCGAGGTAGCAAATGCTGTCGCCTTTTTGAAGGTTTAGGAGATCGGCGGCGCGAGCCGCCTTGGTCGCAGGAAGAAACGCGATGCAAAGAACAATCAACAGTGGGCGGAAATCGCTACGTTGCGATAGCAGTTGTCGTGAGTTCATGAAGTCAGAATCGCTTGAGAGTATATGTTGAACTGGGCATACAAGGGCCGCGAGGCAAGCCGTCCAGAGTAAGAGTTGGGAACGCACTCGGCCAGCCAAATCGGTCACGCTCTCAGCCCGTTGCCGTCACCCGGACGCGCCAGGGGCGACGTGTCCAAGTTCTGTTCGATCCTTCGCGTCGAGGTCAAAAGCTTGGCGTGCGCTAACTCGCGGTTACGTAACGGTTCTTGACTGTACGGTGTCATTTGGCATTGAAATTGCACCGAGTCTCGTGTGTGAAAGGAGGAGGACTTGAACAAGCAGCGACGTGGTCAATCTTCGGCTCGCGGTTTTACTCTGATCGAGATGGCGATCACGACTTCGGTCATAGCCATCGTTGCATCACTCGCAGTTCCAAGTCTTCAGCAAGCGCGTAAGTCCGCGAACGAAGGGGCTGCGATCGCCAACTTGAAGACGATCGCGTCGGTCATGAGCCTGTATCGGTCCAGATTCGGCACCTATCCGATGGCGTGGAAGTCACTGCGGTCGAGCGGCAGCCTGGATGGATACTTGGGTGAGGTGTACCCGCCGTACGAAGGGGCACCCAACGTCGGCGGTAAAGCGGGGTATTCGTTCTTGATCAGTTCTATCTCGGGTATTCCGTGGCGAGTTTTCGCTGTGCCGAATGAGTTCGGTGTGACCGGAGATCGCTACTTTTACGTTGACGCATCGGGGGTCATTCGCGAAAGTCGCACCGGCCTCGCCGGGCCGTCGAGCACCCCGATCGAGGGCAAGGCGCTCCTGAAACACTAGCTTGGGCGACTCGCGTGCCACTCTCTCGGCGAGTGCGTTGCCCTTCCAAGGGTAGCTACAGCAACTCCTCGATCGGGCGCCGCCCCGCATCGACCAAATAGTGGGGTCTGCCGTTGAGATCGCGCACCGTTGTCGTGCGCACATCGATACCCAAGTTGTGGTACAGCGTCGCAAAGACTTCTTGGAAGTGGACAGGCCTTTTGGTCGCTTCGCCGGCGTGTGCATCCGTCGCGCCGATGACTTGTCCGCACCTCATTCCGCCGCCGGCGAGCAGCGCAGTGGCAACGCGCGGCCAGTGATCGCGACCTCCTTTGGCGTTGATCCGCGGTGTGCGTCCGAACTCGCCCCACACAACCACGCTCACGTCGTCGAGCAGACCACGCTGGTCGAGGTCGTCGATGAGCGTCGCGATGGCGTGGTCGAACATTGGCAGATCTTCTTTGGCGAGCTGAACGAGTGGGCCACCTCGGTTCGCGTGCCAATCCCAAGCGCCGAACGCTACGGTAACGCAGCGGACCCCCGCCTCTACGAGTCGTCGAGCCAGCAGCAGATGCTGAGGGCTCTTCGGTGCGCCGCCGAAGCTGGCCGTCGTCGGACCACCGACGCCGTAGCGTTCGCGAACGTTCGCGGGCTCTCTTTCGAGGTCGAGGGCCTCCGCTAGTCGACTCGACGTTAAGATGCCGAAAGCTTGTTCGCGAAACGCATCGAATCCATCCCGGCTCGCATCCTCGTCGACCGCGCGGCGGAAGCGATCGAAGTGAGCGAGGAGAGTGCGGCGCTTTGTGAGGCGATCGTTAGAGATTCCGTTGAGCACCAGATCCTCGCGGCCGTCACCTTCGAGGCGAAACGGTGTGTGAGCTGCGCCAAGGAATCCTGGCCACGAGCTCACCGCACTCGCATCGTGGAGCCCAGTGTTGTTGTATGGGCCGTATCCCATACGCGGTGCGGCGTCGACGTACGATGGCATACCACGCCGACCGCCGAGCGTCGCGGAGACCACCGATCCGAGAGTCGGCCAGCCTCCGGCGGGTTCGATGTCCCCTGGCCGTCCTGCCAATCGCCCAGTGTAACACTGAAATGACTCGTGACGATCCTTGGCACCCACCAACGAACGAATGATTGCGAGCTTATCGGTGATGCGTGCGAGTTGGGGGAGCAGCTCGCAGATGCGCACTCCAGGTACATTCGTTTCGATCGGCTGGAACGAACCACGAATCTCCGCAGGTGCTTCGGGTTTGAGGTCGAAGGTATCCTGGTGCGGCGGCCCACCCGGCAAATAGATCATGATCACCGACTTTCCGCCGCTCTTACCCGGCCCCGCTGCAGCCTCCAGCAGCTGCGGAAGCGACGCGCCGCCGAGACCGAGAGCCCCAATGCGAATGAAGCTGCGTCGCGTCAGGCCATCGCAAAACTTCCGCGCTTCGGGTCCCAGGATTGTGATCATCGTTATCCTCTCTCGCGGCGCGATTTTTCCTCGCGCGAGTTCGCGGACTTGTAGCAAGCCTACGGCAGCACCGCGGAGATCGTCAAGGCGCCACATTGGCCATTCCGCTTGACCGGATCCCTCAGCAGATCAACAATCGATCTTAGCGATTCGGGTCAGAGACTGCGCAGAGCTTGGTCTAGGAGCTTGGCCTCACCGATGCGCCCATCATCTTCTCGACGTCCGTGGAAACTGCGCGCGGACGTTTGCCTTCTCGTTTGTCTTGGCTTGCCCTCGATGCCGCTGGCAGCGCAGAGCGCCGAGTCGATCGTGCTGAACGAGATCTCGTACAACCCTCCAGCTGTTTTGGGCCGTGACGCAGAACTGGAGTTCCTGGAGTTTGCGAACGTCGGAGATTTTACGGTGTCGGTTGGCGGCTGGGTGGTGAAGGACGAGCAGGACGGAAATGCGTTCGTGATTCCTGCGGGAACAGAGATCGCAGCCGGCGACTACTTGGTGTTGGCTCGAAACTCCTCCGCATTGCGCCGCGTCTACGGCGATGGTTTTGCGATCGTCGGTGACGTAGGTTTTGGTCTTTCGAATTCCGGCGACGAGGTGCGAGTGTTCAGCGCCTCGGGGCAACTGATCGACCGCGTGGCATACAACGACAACTCTCCATGGCCTGAGTCGGCGGATGGCGAAGGGGCGACGCTCGAGCGTATCGACAGCAGCGCGATAGCGGTCGACGACTTCACAAACTTCGCGGCGAGTTCGCAGAGCGCGCGACCCGGTACTCCAGGCCGTGCGAACAGCAGCGCAGGAACGATCGCGCCGCGCCATGTGGTTGTGATCAATGAGATCGCGTACAACCCCGTACGTGAGGCGGAGGTGGATCCGCTGCGGCACTGTGAAAGCCAGGAGTTCGTGGAGATCCACAACCGCGGCTCGACGGCGGTGGATCTCAGCGGCTGGTCTTTCACGCGTGGTTTCGAGTTTGTCTTTGATGCGGGTAGTGAGATTGCCGCCGGTGGTTACGTGGTGCTGGCGAAGGACGTGGGAGAGTTTGCTGCGCGTTTTCCAGAAGTTGATCCGGCCGTGGTGCACGGCCCGTACACTCGCCGGCTGGACGACGGCGGAGAAGAGCTCATGCTCGTAGACGCCGTCGGTGAAATCGTCGACTTCGTGGAATACGACGATCGTCTGCCCTGGCCGATCAACCCCGATGGAATTCGCGGCTCCCTCGAGCTCGTGGCATCGACGGTGGACAACGATTCGGGCTGGAGCTGGCAGGAAAGCGAGGACTTTCGTGGCACGCCGGGCGGAGAGAACAGCGCGACGCGCGACTGGCGGGCGAACGGTGAGAGTTTGGCGCCGCTCTTCGACGACGTAGGTCACGTTCCTGTTTTGGCTCCAGGAGCACCGTCGCGTACAAACGTGGCGTCGGGGGACGAAGTGCTGGTGCACGCTCGCGTGTGGGATGCTGACGGCGCGGCAATCGAGCGTGTGATCGTCGAATACCAAGTGCTCTTGCCTGGGAGCTACATACGATTGAGCGATCCGGCGTATGAGACCGAATGGACGGCCCTGGAAATGGGCTTTTCGCTGCAGCGCGGGAGGTGGGAGGCGGTGCTGCCGTCTGCTGATCATCGCACGGTCGTGCGGTATCGGCTGCGCGCGCAGGAGGCGGGGGCGTCAGCGATGGTGCGTGCTTATCCGCGACGCGAAGATCCCGAGCCGAATGTCGGCTATCTAGTGTATGACGGAATTCCGCCCTACGTCGCGAGTGAACAGAGTGAGTTCGGCTCTCCAGGTTTTATGCATCCGGGAGTTGAGGGCCTGCCGACATTGCAGGTGATTGGCAGTGCGGAGGACATCGAGGCTCTGCAGTATGCGCTTCATGGTGGTAGCACCTATCCATGGAAGGTGACGGTGGTGTACTACTGGGTCGACCCTGTGGACGGTCACGTCGAGAGCGACTTCTACGACCATGTCGACGCGCGCGCGCGTGGCGGCGTCAACCGCTACCGCTGGCCGAAGCGGAGCTGGAAGCTCCGCTTCAACAAGGGCAACCCTGTCCGGCGACGATTCAATGACGGCTCTCTGTTTCCCGGGGCGCGTCGTCACTTGATGCTCAACGGGGTACAAACGGAGTCTTCACGCGGAGACGGTGGCATCTACGAAGCTCTGGCGTGGAAGGTGTTCCGTGACGCCGGAGTCTCCGCGGGCATTCCGGTGTTCACGCAGATGCGTGTGATCCGGTCGGCGAACGAAGCCTCTCAGTTCGATGGAGACTTCTTCGGTGTCTATCTCAATGTCGAGCGACTTGACGTCAGCTTCTTCGATCGCATCGGACATGTCATCGACGACGAATCGACAGCTATCTACAACATCGACGGCCCGCCCGAGAAGAAGCACCCCGATTGCACAGACTCGCTTGAAGACGTCAACGCCTTTATCGACGGCGTTGAGAACATTAGCACGCGCGAGTGGTTCGAAGAGAACCTCGATGTCGATAGGTACCTACGCTTCGTCGCTTGCGTTGATCTCACTGAGCACAGCGATTTGAGTTTTCACAACTTCTATTACTACCACAACGCAGGAACGGGGCTGTGGGAGGTTCTGCCGTGGGACCTGGACAACACTTTTGGCAATCGAGGTGGTCAGGGAACGGAACCGCTACGGCCACGTGTGACGCCTCAGTATCCGTTGGAGTTCGAGGCCACGAAGCGGTTTCTGTTGCAGACGGTGTATCGCGCCGAGGTCTTGGAGCGCACGATCGACGGCTGGGCCGAGCTGGTTGGCGATCTTGCGACTGCGGAGCGCGATCGCTGGAACCACGGTCCGGATTGTGTGTCGTCGCTGCCTGGTTTTGTCGCGCCGCAGTGCGGCCGTTACACTCCAATCTCGAGCAACGTCGAGGAACTGAAGGACTGGATCGCTCGGCGGCGGGTCGACTTACTGGCCGATGTACTGGATCCCAGTATCCCGCGAGCGCCGCAGAATGTCTCTCCGCTAGAGGGTGAGGTCGTTGGAAGCGAAGAGGACGTGGAGCTGAACGCGAACGCGTATTTCGACGCCGACGGCGACGCACATGCAGAGTCGCACTGGCTCTTGATCGAGTCGAACGGTGAGTGGTCGTCGCCGCGCTGGGAGCTGCGCACGAGCGAGTTTTTGGAATCGGCGCCGGTGCGACGTGAGGCATCGGAAGATGAGACCCCTTCCGGTGACTTCACGCCGCTGCTCGCAGTCGGCAGAAGCTACGCGTACCGCGTTCGCTATCGCGATGCGACGGGGCGCTGGGGTTTTTTCTCTGAACCCACGCAGTTCAGTGTCGGCGAGCGTGATACCACTGCGCCCCTGACTCCTGGCCCTCTTCGTCTGTCCGCTTCGACGTCGCGCGGCGTACACCTAGTATGGGAGCCGTCGATAGACCTGGAGGGCGAGATCTTGCACTACCGCGTGCTGCGCGATGGCGCCGAGGTCGCGCAGACGAGCGCCCAACGATTGCGCTACGTTGATCGCACGACGCCGGGAATTAGGCATGAGTATCAAGTGATCGCTGTAAACACCGCGGGTCTGGAGTCACCGCCGTCGAATTCCGTGGTCGCGCAAGTGGAGCCGTCGAGCTTTGGCGGTTGGGCGCCGCCCGTCGGCGGTTTCGACTACGTCTACGACGCCGAGCCGGGGGAATCGCAGTATAGCGAGCGCAAGCTCTACCGTGGAGCGCTCGATGGCACATGGCGTCGGTCGCTTTTGACCGATTTTTGGGACGGCAGTCGTCCAGGAGAGGAAGGTGGACTCCCTGGTGGAGTGCAGATTGAAACTGTGGACGGTGGCAGCGAAGGCGGTGGCGAGGCGAGCGTTTTGTCGCTGGAGGACCCCGGCGATCCAACAGGAGCCACGTTCGTGTCGAACACGAACTCGACGCTGTTCTTCTTGCGTGAGGTGACGCTGCGAAACGAATTTGTCGACGGGGACGGCGTAACATTTCTCACGCGCTTCCGGGTGCATCCGAGTCCTCGAGATGTCGATGGCCCTCTGAGCCAGTCACCGTCGCGCGGAAAAGGGCAAGTCGGTGTGACGGTCTACAGCCCGGAGGTGGGTCGACGCCGGCAATTGACGTGCGCGCTATCCGATGGCGAGCTGCGGGTGGCGAACCGCGTCGTGGCAGAGGTCTCCGAGACGGAATTTCAGTCGGTGTGGGTGACGGTCAGTGCAACCCGCGAGTCAGGGGAACATGAATTGAACGTCTACCTCGACGGCTCGGAAGATCCCTCGCTGACGGAGATTCTTCGTCTGCCCCGATCCGGCATCGAGAGTCTCGGGCTCGAGCGTGTAACGGATGTGACCTACTTGGAGCTGGGCTTGAGCAACAAGCTGGCAGCCGGGGCGCTGCAGGTGGACTTTGTGGCGTACAAGGGCGGAGTGCACTCGCCGCGCGCAGCTGGAGCGATCGGAGATGACCGTTTTTTGCGTGGTGACGCGAACGGCGATGGTTTGGTGAACGTCACCGACGCAGTACGTGTGTTACTCGAGCTATTTGCCAGGGACAAGCGAGGCGCTGTGTGCGCCGACGCAGCGGACGCCGATGACGATGGGACACTAGATGTCAGCGACGCGCTTTTGACACTCAACTACCTATTTCGCCGCGGCCGCATGCCATCTCCACCCCACCCAACGTGCGGCGTCGATAGCAGCGATGACGCGCTGCAGCGATGCGCGGTGAGCGCATGTCGGTAGTCGAACGTGGGGTTGCTCCTTGCGGATGCGAGGCAAAGGATGACGCTCACACCCTTGCGTGCATGGCGACTTCACTCATTACCTAACTTCCCCGGACCGAGGTGATCGAGAAAGAAGCGTCGCATGAACCACTGGCACCGGCGGTTGATTGGCGTGATCAGGTCCAGGCCATGCGGCCAGCCCTCGATGCGATCGTAGACACACGGGACACCGAGCTCTCGAAGACGTTCACGCAAGAGATCGGACTGGGAGACCGGGACGTCGTCGTCGATGGTGCCATGAAAAAGCAGTGTCGGCGGCGCCTTGCTCGTTGCGTAGACAATCGGCGAAGCTCGTCGGTAGAGCTCAGGAGCTTCGTCGGCACGCTTGCCGAGAAACGCGGCGACGTTGTCGTTCGTCATCGCAAACTCTGCCGTCAAGTCGGTGTGACCATAGAAGCTGACAACCGCCTGCACAGCGCCGCTAGTGCCAGGGGTGTTGTCTCCACTTGCGAACTCCGGGTCGCTGGACGCATAGGCTGCCAAGAGTGAAACGTGAGCTCCCGAAGAGTTGCCAACAAGCGCGATGCGGTTCGGGTCGACCTTGTACTGGGCCGCGTTTTTGCGCAACCAACGGACGGCGGCGCTGACATCCTGCACCGCGGCGGGAAATGTCGCCTCATCGCTGAGTCGCATGGAAATGGATGCGCAGACGTACCCTTCAGCGGCAAAGACAAGCGAATAGAATCGGTAGGCTTCTTTGCGACCCGCGCGCCAGCCACCTCCGTGGACGAAGATGATTCCGGGTGCAGCCCGCGTTTGGTCTCGGTGACTGTAAAGGTCGAGCTTGAGTTCACGTTCTTCGTAGCGAGCGAATGTGACGTCGCGTTCGAGTTTGATGTAGTCTGGAACGAACGAGCGCACGTCGATCATTTCGAGCAGGTTCGGGTTGTCGCGTTCAGCGGCTTTGAGAGCTGCCACCGACGTGAATCCCGGTGGTGCTGGCGGTGGCTGCGCGACAAGCGATTGTGCCGGACGCGCCGAGGCGCCCTCTGCCGCCGGTGATCCAGGTGACGAGTGCGTTTCGTTGTGTCGAGTGGACGTCTCCGGCGCTGGCGGAGAGGGCTCGACTGCTTCGGGCGTTGGTGTGGGCTCCGGCCGCGGCTGATGAGATTCCGTACGCTCTCCACAGCTGACTAGCAGGAGAAAGAACGTCAATCCGAGCGGGCCGTGAAGCGAACGTGAATTGCGGCAGAACATCGACATGGTGGCGACGCAGAGAATCGATGAGAGCGGAAACCATCGAGGCGAACCGAGGCGCGCGGCGCAGACAGCTCGTCGCGCGCCTCAAGTCGTCCATCTTCCCGGACCTTCACGCAAAAACAAAGGCTATACTGCGCATGGGTGGGGCGCCGCAGCGGGGTTGGAGCGCCGGGTCGGAGGCGGAGGCAGAGACGGAGACAGAGGCGGAGGCAGAGACGGAGACAGAGGCGGAGGCAGAGACGGAGACAGAGGCGGAGGCAGAGACGGAGACAGAGGCGGAGACAGAGACGGAGACAGAGACGGAGACAGAGGCGGAGGCAGAGACGGAGACAGAGGCGGAGACAGAGACGGAGACAGAGGCGGAGGCAGAGACGGAGACAGAGGCGGAGACAGAGGCGGAGACAGAGGCGGAGACAGAGGCGGAGGCAGAGACGGAGACAGAGGCGGAGCCAGTGACGGAGACGGACGACAGATGCCGGAGGCAGATACAGCGCTAGATACAGAGACACAAAAAGATCTGCGTCCGGTTGCGTCTCTGCGTGGGTGTGGGCGGACTCTGTCCCTACAGTTGCATAATTTCTCGCCGGAAGATCTCGGAAGCTTTTGTTCTACGGCTCGATCCGCGGTTGTGGGACGTCGCGGCAGACTTCACGTTTGGTGAGGTTTCCCGGAGTGCCTGCTCTACCGCCAACGCGCACCCACACACCCTCACACCCGCACTCTCTCACGCCCACGCACTCGCCCTCCCACTCGCTCACGGTCTTGAAGTGTTTCTCTTTTGCAACATTGGGGTCTGTCTCTGGATCTGGCTCCGTGATACCTCAGACCGCAACGCCGACACTGGCGAGCGTTCAGGCGTTTCGTTGAGGCAAAGAAGAACGCCCGAACACCACCCTGCGGAGGGCGTGTCCGGGCGTCGGAGTTCGAGAGGGACGCGGCCGCAAGCGCCGCGCCTCAGGGGAATTGCCTTACTCGGTGCAGAGGCCGTCACAGCCACTGCCGTTGAGCGGGATGCAATCAGTCCCGAGGACATGCGGAGGATTGCCGCCACCGACGAATTGCCAGTTGAGTGATCCGACCGGGTCGGAGATGTCGTGGCTGCCGTCGCCGTTAAAGTCGGCAATGAGCAGGCCGGAGGCGTTCAACGAGATGCCTTCGAGCAGGCACTCGTCGAGAGAGATTCCGGCGAACTGAAAGTTGAGGTCTGCGACGGGATCGGCGATGTCGACGCTGCCGTCGAGGTTCATGTCGCCGGGCTTGACCGGCGTGTAGAAGGGGCTCTCGAAGATGCGCAGGGCGTGCTCCATCTCGCGATCGAGATCGGTGAAGTCGTAGCCCGGCAGCCCAGTGGTGTGGGAAGTGACTGCGACAATACGGTCGTTCAACGCCGTGTTGTTGTCTTTCCACTTGCGGCCGGCGTTTTCGTTCGGCGGCTCGCCGCCGTCATCGCCGAAGCGACCCGTTGCGGTGTTGGAGTTCTCAAACGGGACGACCGGAGGCGTTGCCGGCGACAGATCGTTCCACAGGAAGATCGTCACGGCTTCCGTCGGCGTCTCGTCGAAGCTGCCGGCGGTGGCCAGACTGTCGTCGGCGAACGTCATGGCGATGTTGCCTGCGGAGTCTGTGACAGGGCGCGCTTGACCGCGCACATGAGCGCTGTCATAGGCGAGGACGACATCGTCGAGCTCGCCGTTGACTGCGTCCCACTTGGAGACGTACATCTCAGTCGCGTTCCAATGCGAAGCGTAGAGATAAGCGCCGCGGCCAGAGATCTGTTCGCCGTCACCGCGGCCGCCAGCGAGCCCGGCGGCTCCCGCTGCGTCGAGCCCTGCAATCAGGCCGCTATCGAACAACGCTTCGGCAACGTTGATTTTGGCGAGCTCAGCGCCGGTGTTGTCAAAGATGTGGTAGACCGTGCGTGAACCGCCGCTGTTGTCCCCACCAGCCTGCACCGAGTCCTCGTAACGCACAGCGCACCAGCCGTCTCCTGCAGCGCTGCCGCGCATGGAGTCGGCGCTCCCTTCTCCGGGCGTGCTGATGGGTTTCCTTGCCACGACGGTGCCATCGTTTTTGAAGATCAAGAGTCCGACGATCTGCCCCGAGCCCGCGTACGCCGGAAAATCAGTTGCCCAGCGATCACCCGTCGATCCCAGCGCTGGAGTTTTCCGATCCCAAAACGTTGCGCACCAGTCACCGTTCGACAGTGGCGAGACCGCACGCGAACGAATCTCGCCGCCGTCTGCGATCAGGTCGTTATCAGTCGTGATGTCGTCCGTCCAGAGATTGAGCACGCCACTGATGGCAGCTCCATCTTTGTCGAACACCTGGCCGACGCCGACACCGCTTTCCGAATCGCCAAAATCCAATGTCCCGCTGCCCCACGCTGCGAGGTTGCCGCCGAGGTATTTCCACGGTGAGACGCGCGACCAGACGCAGAAATAATCGTTGCCGTCTCTGGAGCACTCGATCGCCGGGCCGGTCACGCTGCCGGAAGCGAGCTCCGACTGTACAGCGATCCCCTGACCGTCGTCATCCAAGTAGCCAGCCTGATGCGCCAGAAGGCGAGTGCCATCGGCGGCGTAGATGTCGACGAAAGGAACTGTTGTACCTGGATCGACCAGGTCGGGGTTGGGATAGCAGACCACGACGCGATCATCGCTCGTCGCGCAAGGGAACGCAGCGGCGAAGCGATGCGCAGGGCCGTCTTTGTTCTCCTCGTCTCCGGCGCCGATGATCTTGATGTCCCCGGTCAGGGCGGTCACGCCGGCATCGCCCGGCACGACGGCATCTGGAACGGAGCCTTGCCCCCACACAAATCCACTCATCGCAAAGCACAAAACGAACGCCCAAAGAACTCGCGCAGCCTTTACCATGCTCGTCCCCTTCCGGCGAAAAGACCTTGAGCAGTGTCCGTCGATTCACTGCTCCTCGAGCGGTCAGCATGTGCAACCGAGCTGGCTGCAAGAACACGCTGAACCTTACCCAAACGATTCCGTGAACGGGTTTTTTGCCGATCCCTGCGGATTCAACCCTATGGCGGCCTCATTTTAGTGGGCTGTTCCTTGCGCCGTCAACTCGCAGAGTCAGCAGCCGTTAGGAAACCACTTGCTAACGTGACCCTAAAATGCGACTTGATTTGCTAGCGGGTGAGAGAGGAGAGGGTAGAATCGCAGTTCGAATCTGCCAGGTCTCGACGATCTGGTGGCAGTTTTCGGGGAGATCGAACATCGTTTAGAAACATCACTAGCATCTTGGGCACCGGGTGCGGGCAGCGATACCCCATCTCGAGGAGCGGGACGAGTGAAGCGGCACACAGCTTGCGTCGTATCGTTCGCGACGGTTTTCACGCTGATGACGTCAGCGCTCTGGGCCGATTTCATCCGTGGCGACACAAATCGCGATGGAAGGCTCGACGTCAGCGACGCGGTCACTCAGATCTTGACGCTGTTTGGCCGCGGCGGTGGTTTCGCCTGCGAAGACGCCGCGGATGCAAACGACGATGGTGAGATCGATCTCACCGACGCCCTCCGGTCACTTGCGGTTCTCTTCGGTAACGCCGACTTGCCGTCACCGGGTGCCCTTACGCCCGGGCCTGATCCAACCTGCGATCGACTGGACTGTGGCGACAGCGACGTGAGGACCCCGGCGGTCGTCATCAACGAGATTCAGTACCATCCGCTGACGCCTTTTAACCGTGAGTATGTCGAGCTCTTCAACCGCTCGGACGTCGAGATCGATCTCAGTTCGTACAGGTTCACGCGCGGAATCACGTATCAGTTTCCACTCGATGCCGCGATCGCGCCGCGGGACTACGTAGTCGTTGCGTTGGTGCCGGCCATCGTTCGCGTGGAAGTGCCACTGTTCGGGCCGTTCGAAGGACGCCTTGCGGATGGCGGCGAAAGACTGACGCTCGAAGACGGCGACTGTGAGGTGGAGAGCGTGCGCTACGACGACCGTGCTCCGTGGCCCGTTGGGGCTGACGGTTACGGCCCGTCGCTCGAGCGGGTCGACGTGCTTGCGCCTGCGGAGGATCCTCACAGTTGGCGTAGTTCTACGAGCGAGGGCTTTCGCGCCTCGACGGGCACTGTGGGAGAGGCGAACACGACGGCGGGCGTTCCCGCATACCCGCTCGTCACTGCCGTCCAGACGCGCCCTCCTCGGCCGGGCAGTAGTGATGCGGTGGAAGTCGAGATCTTGCTCGACATCCCGCCCACGCGGATCAACCGCGTCGATTTTTCGTGGCAGGTGTTTACCGACATCGCTGGTGCGAGGACGGCGCAGGCGATGTCACTCGTACGGTCGTCTGAATTTGCCAGCACCTGGGTTGCAACTTTGCCGCCCCAGGCGTCGCAGTCGCTGATTCGCTTCGTCGTCGACGTGGCGCTCACGGATGGCCGATCGGCACGATTGCCGCCGTCCGGCGAACCTCGCCCGTTCTACGGCTACTTCGTCTACGACTTCGAGATCCCGGCTCGATTGCCGATTATGTGGCGCTTCCCGCGCTCGTCGACCGAGATGACCGCGGCGGCCAAGTCGTTCACCGGCATCGTCATCGTCGAGCCCGGGACTGGCGAGGCTCTGGTGTTCGATGCTGCGATTGTCCAGCCGCGTTTTCGCGTCGAAAGCAACGGCCACAAGGTCCGGTTTATCAAAGGTGAGGAGTATCGTGGCGACCGTACGCTCAACGTCTTCCCCGAGAAGTCCACCCCGGAGACTCCCACCGGCCTGACGTTCGGTGAGGATCTTGGTTTTCGTCTCTACAACGCGTTCGGTGTCACCGCACCGCGGAGCGACTGGTTTCGCGTCATCGACCTTGCCCGGGAGGAGGGGCGTCACACGCAAAACCTCGTCGTCCAGCAGGTGAACGAGCGCTTCCTGGAGATGAACGGCCTCGATGCCGGGGCGGATCTTTGGAAAGTGGATAAAGTGAACTTCGCGAAGCGGACGAATCCAGAGACTGGAAATGACCTTTACCGCGAGATGATTCGCAACCTCAACTCCGACGATGCGGTCGTCAGGAGACAGGCTCTCGAACTGTTCGATTTGGAGAATGTCGGACTCTATTCGGTTGTCGGCGCTCTGACGGACAACTGGGACGGTTTTCACAACAACATCTACTTCTATCGCCCGATCGTCGATCCGGGGACGCCTAACAGCTGGCGCGTGATCCCGTGGGATCTCGATCAACTCTTCGGTGATTCGCAGTTCGCCGTTGATTTTCCGCTCACGGGAATCACAGGAGGTCTTAGCCGCGACCCCGGAGTGGTCTCGCGACCGTTTCACCGCGAGAACGATCTTCACGTCGCTTACCTGCAACAACTCGCCTCGGAGGTCAGTTCGTCAGGGCGATTCACCGTCGCGGCGATGGAGAGTATGATCCAGCCGCTGGAGGCTCTCCTCCTCGAGGATCTGGCCCTGCAGGAGCAGTTCTTGGGCACCGAACGAGAAGTTCGGCGCCAGGTTATTCAGAGCGGGTATGCGCGTATTCGCGACTTCGTTGTCCGCCGCGGTGAGTTTTTGCGCGCGGCGCTGAGCTCGAGCGATTGAACTCGAGATCCGTTGACGGCGCGTCCTTACTTGAACGGATTCGCTCACTCGTGGCGGAGCGCTTCGATCGGATCCATGAGCGCCGCGCGGCGGGCCGGGTAGAGCCCGAAGAGAACGCCGACGGCGACGGAAATCCCGAAAGCGACGATGATCGACCACGGCGCGATGATCGGTTGTAGCTTTTGAATTGTTGGCGGCATCGTCAGCCAGACGGTCGGGAACCAGCTTTCGACCGCGAGGAGCATCATGTCTGTGATTGGGTGGCAGAGGAATCCTGCTGCGACACCGATCGTTCCACCCGCCGCTGAAAGTACGACGGTCTCGGCAAGAAACTGCCGAATGATGTCGCCGCGTTTGGCACCGAGGGCGCGACGGACACCAATCTCACGAGTGCGCTCGGTAACAGTCGCGAGCATGATATTCATGATGCCGATGCCACCGACGACCAGTGAGATGCCGGCGATCAGCACTAGAAGCACGTTGAACATCATGCGCAGCACATCTGCTTGGCGCAGCAGCTCCTTCGGTACGGTGATCGAGTAGTCTGCTGCGGGATGTTTTTCTGCGACGAGGATGTCGACGATGTCTGCCGCTTCTTCGACTTCGTCGATGTCACCGACGGTGAGCGTGAACTGGCTGTACTGAACGAGTTCCCCTTCGCTGCTGCCGGTGCTAAACGTGTACACCTGGTCGCCGATGCGGGACCGGAGCGTCGTCATCGGAATGTAGACGTCGAGGTTGTAGTCGCGACCTTCGAGGCTGCCTCCGATGGCTGCAGAAGGTGTACGGCTCTCGGTCTGGCCGACGATGACGTAGAGATCAGGCTTGTTGTTGGCGACCACCTCTATAGAGCGGCCGATCGGGCTTTCGTAGGGGAACAACCTCGCCGCGGTTTCCGCTGCAACCACTGCAACGTTGGAACGCTCGAGGAGATCCCGGTCACTCAAAAAACGTCCACGTTCCATGCGCAAATGGTTGATGTCGAAATATGCCGGCGAGCAGCCAAGCAGTTTGATTTCTGCTTCGCGGCTGCGTGCACGCGCGACACTACGGATTTCGCGCATGCGGACCGCCCGCCGAACCGTCGGCACGCCAGAGATGATGCGCGCATAGTCGAGCTCGGTCAGGCCGTACTCGACCACGCGACTGCTACCGCGACCACTCGATGTGCCCTGCGTCGGCTTGACGCTCTTAACGATAATATTAGTGGCACCGAGATCTTTGATCTGCTCCTGCGCTTGGTAGCTGACGCCTTCGCCGAGGGCGACCAACCAGATCACCGCCATGACACCGATGAGGATGCCGAGCATGGCGAGGCCTGAGCGCAGCTTGTGCAGTAGCAGCGATTTGAGGCCGACTCGGAAGGTGAGGCGCATCTCCGAGATCATGGGGCTCAGTCGCTGCCTCGTTGGCCGTCCGCTGTGCCGCGCTCAACGCCGCGGCGCTGCCTGCGCTGCTCGAGCATCGCGGCAAATTCGCCGGCATCGACGAATCCGTCGCCGTTCGTGTCGAACCTTGAGAAGGCGGTTTGCATACGGCTCGGGAACTCCTCGCGGGTGAGCTTGCCGTCGCCGTTTCGATCGAGGCTCGACAGATTGAAGCCTCCCCCGCTGCGGCGTCCCTGCGTGCTACCGCCGTCGCCGGAATCCCGCCGTGCGTCCCGCTTCGCGCCCGGCTCCGGTTGGTGCCCACGGCGCTCGGTCGACTTGCCGTCTGCATCACTCGCTCGCTGTGAGGCAGCTCTTCCCTTGGCACGGGACACTTCCGGTACTTCGGAGTTAGCGAACTCAACGTCCTCGGCCTCGCTCTCGAACGGGATGTGCGTGCGTGCCGCTTCGATCACGGCGCGTGGATTGCGGTAGACGACATCGCCTGCCTTGAGCCCGTCGATGACTTCAATGAGTTTGTCGTTCGTGCGCCCGAGGACGAGGGGGCGTTTTTCGGGGGTGCCTGAAGTCTGAGTCCAACAGAAGAACTCTCCACGCTGCTCGACCACACTTGAAACTGGAATTGTCAGGAGATCGTCCGCATCGTCGATCAAGATCGTCACCTCGGCGGTCATTCCCGGCCGCAGGTTGTTGCTCTCGCCCTCAATAGAAACCATCGTCGCGTATTCCTTGACGTTCGCTGAGAACCAGCTCGTCGGCTGCGGCTGGTTGGCGATCTCAAGCACCTTGCCGGAATACTCCTCATCTTGGACGACGATGCGAGCTGGCATCCCGACGCGAACCTGGTCGACCCGTGACTCGTGGATCATGACGCGGGTTTGCATCTGCGTCAGATCGGGAAGCCGCACAAGTGCTTGGCCTTCGCGCACCGTTGCTCCTTCTTCGATCTGCGGCCCATCGGAGCTGCGGTACCGGCTCCGACGCGTATTGTTGGCGTAGACGACCATGCCTTTCTTGGGCGCGTCGACGACACAGTTCTTGAGTTGAGCCTGAAGGCGTTCGAGGCGGTCTCTCTCAAGCTTCAAACTCGTTTCCACCGCGCGCAGCGTCGCCTCTGCAGCCTCACGCTGCGCTTCGAGATCCGTGAGCATCTTTTTCTGCGTGAAATCGACCAAGACTTTTTTACGAGTATTGGCGGCCTTCAAGTCGAGCTGTGCGCGCTTGACTGCGAACTCGTCTGCGTCTCGCTGAAGGGAACTAACGAACCCCTTGCGCGCCATCCTCTTTGAGAACGTCAGCTGGTTTTCTGCGCTGCGCAGGTTCTCCATGGCGATTTGTATGTCCGCTTCGATCTGGTTGAGTTCCTGCACGAACGTACCTTCCTGATACTCGTGTACCGAGATCTTTGCGACCTCGAAGGCCTCTTGTGCTTGGATCTTCGCGGCTAGCGCGTTCTCGAAGACGATGCGCTGCGAGTTCAGCTGATCGTCAATCGGTGCGGTGTCAAGGCGGACGATCTCTTCTCCTCCTTCGACGATCTTGCCGTCCTCGACGATCCATAGGATCGTGCTACCGCCGGCGACGCGGCATTTCACTTCGACGTTGCTCGCGCTCTCGACATTGCCCTCGGCGGAAACCGTAATCTGCAGAGGTGTACGTACGACTTCGTAGGTCAATGCGTGACGCTCGGAATCGACGCCTGTCAGACGATTCAACAGCGGGCGATAAAACGTCGCAGCCACTGCAAGGCTGCAGAGGACGAGTATCAGGAGCGAGATCTTCCACCAACTGCGGCGAGGCGGCGGAGCCGCATGACGAAGACTGCGTGTGTCACTGTGGTTTTCGGCCTGCATGTTCGCGGTGCCTTTCGGGCCGATGAGGCCAGGTTGATGGTACGTTCGAATTTGAGCCTTCTCTATCCGTCTCGTTCATCGACAGCCACTCGTCGGGAATGGCGGGCGGTAGGGGTTCGCGCCTAACGACTTGGTCCACGGTCGCTGCCAGCGGTTGGTCGATCCATATGCCGCGTTCATCGAGCTGCATAACTCCGATATCGCGATGCAGCCGCATTCGTTCCGCAAGATGGTTGAGCCAAACGCTCATCAGATTGTTTTGCGTGTTGCGCAGATCGGAAAGGGCGAAGAGTAGATTCTGGGCTGCGGTCGGACCGAGAGCTTGCGGTGCCTCGCCTGGGGCAGACGGCGGCACTGGGCGATAGAGGGCTTCGCGGGTCTGGTCGACGCGACGAATCGCGATAGCTACGGCGCGCCGCTGGATCTCGAGATTGAGGCGCAGTTCTTCGAGATCTCGGAGGCGCCGCCGAAGTGTCTGATGGACTGAATCCTCGAAACGGATCAATTGACGGCGATCTTGTTGGTACTGAATGAGCTGCTGGCGGAAGTTGTTTCGTTCGACGAGACGCGCGAACGGACCGTCGAACTCAAGAGCTGCGCGTACACTGCCGGTGTCATCGCGGAACTTGACTGGGTTGTCGTCGCCAGCTGTGCGCACCTCGCCGCTAAAGCGTAGGGAGAGATCCGACTGCAAGGCGTTGGCATTGAATTCGATCAGTCGCCACGTGTCGACGAGTGCCGCCCGGTTGTTCATCCAATCGAGTCGAGAGTCGCGAGCGATCTCGAGGGCTTCCGCGGCGTCGAATTCGATCGGCACTAGCGTGATCGACTCCAGCCGTGCTCGCGCTTGGACGAGCGATAGCTCTCCGACGACATTCGACAGCTCCGTCAGCAGTTCGATCACGCCGTCTGCCGTTTCATCGATCGACTCGGGAGTCAGTGCGGCTTCAAGCTGTTCGCGCCTCGCCGCTGTCGCGCTGAAACGTTGACGGAGGTCTCGAAGACTCTCGTGCAACTGTTCCACGTCGCGGTCGAACAGCCGACGCTCCGAAGGAGTCATGGCGCGCGTTCGCACGTCGGACGCCGCGTGCAAACGCGCGAAGTCGGCAGGCAACAGGTCGATCTGAGTCGAGATGTCCATGCGCAGCGGTTCGATTCGCCCAATGATGCGTCGGAGATCGCCGATCGCGGGAGTCTCTGGCAACTCCCCGAGTGCGTCGATAAGCTGCGCCACAGAGTTTTGCACCGCTGTGACGGCGGGGGCGATCAACTGAAACGGTCGAATGAACGCATCGTCTGGTTCGATCGGAAGGTCCGGCGGCAATCCAAGGACCGACAGATTGAACGAGTCGAGCGACGACAGGAGACCATTCTGAGCCTGGAGCAGATTGGCGCGCTCGGTTTCGATGTTTTGACGAAATTGATCGACCTGAGCGATATCGATCAGCCCTGCCTCGAGGTTGGACTCCAGGAGCGCCAGCGTCCGCAGTTGTGCTTCGAGGCTGTCGCGCGTGTTACGAATCTGTTGGGCCTGCTGCTGTAGGCCGATGAAGCCACCGACCGAGCCGGCACCGCCACCCGCAAAACCAGCGCCACCACCACCGCCGCCGCCTCCGAACCCGCCGCCTCCACGTCCAAAACCGGTGATGTCACCGACGCCACCGAAGCCGCCGCTCCCCTGACCGGTGAAGCCAGTCAAGCCGGTACCGCCGAAGAAGCCACCACGCCGCTGCGGACCCGACACGCCGAGCTCGCCGATAGCCACCAGCGTGTAGAAACCTTGTCGATAGAGCTGAAATGCGCGCAGATTCGCCAACAGCGTGCGTTCGGCGATCGTCAGCTGCTCGAGCGCGACGGCGCGCCCTCCGCGGCGCAGGAGTGGTTGGACGAGGCTGAAGCCCAGCTGTGAGCTGGCGAAGCCGTCGTTTGGTCCGAAGAATTCCCAACCGATCGAGTTGGCGAAGCTGACCAGAAGTTCGCCGGCGGCTGCGAAGCGCTTGCGGATCGAAGCGTTCGGTTCGAGCGCCAGCGTCGTGCTTTCACCGCCGGGGTTATCGCTACCGCGATGCGCGGCGCTCGCAGTGAAACCACCGAAGAACTGTGTATCGAAACGAAAGCGTTCCGTACTGACGTCGAGAGCCGACAAGTAGATCGACTCGAGCTGCTGGTGGTAGCTGGGTGAGTGGATCAGCGCCAGCCGTAGCGCGTCTGCAAGCTTGAGACTGACTTTGCCGTCGCCAGTTTGCGGTAGATCCTCGCCGAGATGGCGTCGCCAGTCGGGGTTCTCGAGTCTGTGCGCGCCGCCCGTGCGATGATCTTCCTCAGTGGCAGCTCGTTCGGTCCAGCCAGCGTAGCCTCTCTTTCCATCGACTCTGACCATGAACTCGTGAGACGCCGGGTCGTCTTGCGGCATTGACGGATGATCGGGGTCGCCGGGGTCGTAGTATCGGCTGCGCGGATCCATCTCTATGCTGAACTCCTTTAGAGCCCAGCGTGCGTCGTTTGACTTCTCCGCTACGAGCTGGCGCACTTCATCGTCTGCTGCCTGCCGATGATCGGAGCGACTACACGACAGTACCACAAGCCCAACGAGGAAGAGTTGAACGCTACGGTAACCGTCGCCTCGAGCGCAGCGGCGCGGTGATCCTTGTGGCGAGTGGCCTCTGGTCATGGTCCTCCGGTCGAGAAGTTGTAGATCATTCGAACGACGTCATCGCGTGCTGCCGGAATCTCCAGAACGACCGCTCAGAGTGTGTCGGTTGAGTTTTCGCCGTCATTCTCTTCGAACGTTCGGGTTAGAGTCCGAGGTGTCGGAAGCCGAGAAGCCCGCACGATCGAGCGGCGTTTCCGGGCGCTCCGATCGGTCGGAGACGACTCGACCGTCGCGCAAACGGATCACGCGCTGTGTGATGGACGCGATCCGGTCTTCGTGTGTGACCATCACGATGGTTTTGTTCTGCCGGTGGAGGTCAACGAGGATGTCCAAGATCTCTTCTTCCGTTGCCGAATCGAGGTTGCCGGTGGGTTCATCCGCAAGAATCACCAACGGATCATTGGCCAGCGAGCGGGCGATCGCAACACGCTGCTGCTGTCCACCGGAAAGTTGGCTGGGGCGGTGCAGACATCGATCATCAAGGCCGACCAGCGCCGCTAGTTCCAAGGCACGCTCACGACTCTCTTGCGCTGGGAAGCCCTGATAGAAGAGTGGTATCTCGATGTTTTCGAGGACATTAAGCTGCGCGATGAGGTTGTAAGATTGAAACACGAAGCCGAGTCTGCGGCTTCGGATCTCGGAGAGCGCGTCGTCGCTGAGTCGCGAAACATCCTCACCGCCGAGCCAGTAGGCGCCGCTGGTGGGCCGATCAAGGCAGCCCAAGATATTCAGCAGTGTGGACTTGCCGGAGCCCGAAGGGCCCATGATGGCGACGAACTCGCCCGCCTCGATGGCTAGATCGAGGCCACGGAGCGCCGGAACCGCTCCCGCTTCCAGAAAGTACTCTTTCTGGAGATCGACAGTCCGAATGATCGGTTCGATGCCGGTGGGCTCGGATTTGGTTGCGACGCTCATGGCCTCACGTTGAGAACTGACGCGAGTATGCTCGATGCAACCCCGGTTGCGCTACATCGGGTCGGCCGAGTTGTAGGATACTCCGAGATGGCCCGGCTGCCGATCTCACCTGGTTCGCCGCGGAGACGTTCACAGCGGGCCCGGCGATGTGGGTGGCCCAGCGTGATCTCAAGGGTGGTTCGAAGCGCCGACGCTGCCTTAGAACGTTCCGTGCTGCCGCGCCAGGAACTCGTCAATCCAGCCAGCGGCGGCGCCGAGCTCCCCGAGAGCTGGGATTGGGGTCGACCCCTGGCGAACTCGGGCGCCCACCCATGCCGCGTGCTTGCCATGCAGCGTCCCGATCGAAACGCCAGGGTAGGGCTTGCCGTAGAGGTGCTGCACTGGATCGGCGTTGAACTGGTCTAGTGAGGTCGTCGTGTAGAATGCCCCGTCTTCGAATCGCGTCACGAAATCGACTGTGCGTCCCACAGCCCCAACGTTGAACGCTGCGTACGCCGTGGCGCTGGGGTGGGCGTAGAGTCGTGTGACGACGTCGAGCGTGCGCTCGCTCACAATGTCGCCGATGGAAGAGTACCCGAGGTCGGTCAGGGCCGTCGTAACGACGTCGAGACGCCACAAGAAAGGTTGAAGGTGTCGCGCCCTTTTTGTGTCGGTGTCGAGGTGCTTGCTTGGCACCTTCCAAAAGCGGGAGAATCGACCATCGAGCACGAGTGTGCGTGGCGTGCCGAGTCGTCGCAGCTGTCTGACGCGCTCGATCCGCATCTGGATGCCGACATCGATCGAAGCGCCGAAGTCGAGCATCCACTGTTCGACCATGGCGTCTTCTTCGGATTCCTCCTTTCTCGACTCGGCGCCGCCCTCCTCTGCTGCAGTGTGGCCGGTCGCTTCGTCGATCAGGCGGCGGAGCGTTAAGAAGCCGTTCGTTTCTGCTGCCTCGCGCGCCACGGCGAACGGGGCATCGTCGTCGCTGTCCGAAGTGAGACTGAGAAGGCGCTGCGCGCAGCCCAAGTGTCCACCGTGGACTGCGAGAACGAGTGCGTTGCTCGAGCTCGTCCGTAGCGCTTTCGCCTGAGCCAGAGCCGTGGGAGCGGATCGCCTAAGAAGGAGGTCCAAGAGCTCCTCTGAGCCCAGGGCGGCTACCCACTCGAACGGCGTCCAACTTGACCCCGGGTCGCGTCGGGTACGGATCTCGCCGCGCTCAAGCTCAGCGGCGAGCGCCTCCTTGTCGTCGGCCAGGATTGCCCGCAGCCACGCGGGAGAGCGTTCAGCGTGCGTGCAGATGAATTCGCCCGCAACTCGGACGAGCTCGGGTTCACGCTCTTCGGCTGCGAGTCGCAGTGCACCTAGTTTCTCCTTGTCCTTGGCCTTAAGATCGGCGCCCCTCTGCAGCAGGAGCGAGAACGTCTCGCGGTCGGCACTACGCGCGGCCTCGTGAAGCGGCGTTTGGCCGCGTGAGTTCTTGATCGCGACGTTCGAGTCGACCTCGGTGAGAGCGCCGATCAAAGCGGCGTCGCCACCACGGATCGCCAAATGAAGAGGCGTGTCACCGTCGCCGTTTTTGACCGAGACGTCCGCTCCCGCTTCGATGAGCGAGCGAACGAAACCGATGCGACCAGCGTTGACGCTGACGTGGAGTGGTGTTTCGCGGTCACACTTCTTGTTCGGATCGGCACCGAGTTTCAGGAGAGCGTCGAATGTCTCTCCTTGGTTGGCGAGAATCGCAGCTGCGAGGGGGGCCTCGCCGAGAGCGCCTTTGAGGTCGAGCGATGCTCCGTGTTGTGAGAGAAGGCGGACGATGTTCTGATGGCCCTGTCGCACAGCCGCGATGACGGTTTCGCCGGTGACTTTCGCACCGCGCTCGAGCAGTGCGGCGACGAGCTCTTCCGAGCCGGCCCGGGCCGCGTGTGCCAGCAGTGGCACATCTTGGATGCGGCAGTCGGGCTTGAATCCCAGCCGTACGAGCTGCGCTGCGAGATCGAAGCGACCCGCCGCGATGGCGAGAGCCATGGCGTTGGCAGTGCTCACGCGTGCGTCCACTTTGGCCCCGGCCTCAACCAACGCTTCGATCATTTCGCCGTGACCTGCGAGCGCCGCCCACAGGACCAGTGGCCACCCGAGGAGAGGGTCCTTCTGTCGCGGCGATTCACCTCCGCGCAGGAAGTCTTCGACGCGCGCCGCTTCGCCGGCAATGATGGCGTCGACCAGAGAGCGCTCGTCAGCCGCTAAAGGCGCGGCTGCCCAGAGGGCACGTTGGGCGTCGATGCTGCACGAACTCGCCGCCCAGCCGATGGCGGGGGTGCCGCGGTCGTCGCGCGCGTTCACGTCGGCGCCAGCCGCGATCATTCGCTGGGTCAGATCAATGTCGCGCACAGCGTACATGAGCGGCGTTATTTGATGCTCATTGGCGACGTTGACGTCGCAGCCGGCGTCGATGAGTTTCTGTGCAACCGGAACGTCTCGTTTGTAGCAGGCGGCCGCGATCGCCGTGCCGTAGTAGCCGTCGGCGTTGAGGTCAGCGCCGGCCTCGATGAGCAGCTTGACGATGTTCTCGTGGCCGGCGAACGCAGCTGTGTACAAAACCGGCTGATGTTGCGTCTCGAGATTGGGATCGGCTCCCGCGGCGAGCAGGCGTTCGACGAACGGCGCGAGATTCGCAAGCGTGGCAACGAGGAGAGGTGTGTGGTCCTCATCGGTGCGACCGTTGACGTCGGCACCCGCGTCGATCAGCGCTGCGACGCGTTCACTGTCTTCGTCGAGGATAGCCTCGATGAGTTCGTCGATTCGTCCCAGGCCAGAGAGAACCGACGACTCGACGCCACCCTCCTCTTCGTCGTCTCCTGCGGTACTGATCTCGTCTGTGTCCTTGGTGAGATGAATCTGCGACGTCGCCGCGTCGGCGGCACGAGCGTCGTGCTCGCGTAGGAGCTCCGAGAGGTACTGCGATACGTCGTCGTGGCGTGCGGCGGCGAGGAGCACTGCTGGGCCGAAGCGATCGGTTTCCAAAATGTCCGCGCCGGCGTCGACAAGGCATTTGACGACTTCGAGGTGACCTTGAGACGATGCCGCGACAAGTGCCGTCTTGTCGTTTGAGTCGCGTCCTGCGACGTCGATGCCGGTTGCGAGTAAGGCGCGCACGACGTCCGCGTGCCCCTCTCTAGCGGCGGTGACGAGGGCATCGGAGGCTGCAGGCGCGTCGCCTGCCGTGATCGCGCCGCCGTCGAGAAGGCGCTGGACGGCGTTCGCTCTACCAAGCCGCGCGGCTTCCACCAGCGGAGAGTGTTTTACTTCGCCACCCGGCGCCACTTCGACGCCCGCGCCGAGTAGCGCCTCGACGACGGAGTCGAGGCCCATAAGGATCGCTAGTCGAAGGGGAGTCCACCCGGTCGCTTTCTCTTCGATGTCGAGCTTTGCACCGTCTTCGATGCGGGCGCAGGCAGCGTCTTCGTCCCGGGAGACGATCGCGGCCAGGAGGGGGTCACGCGTCGAGAGCGTTGCCGACGCGCTGAGGAGAGCGTCGACAACGTCCACATGGCCGCCGCGAACGGCGCAGTGGAGCGCCGTGTAGCCGTCACATTTTCTCTCGACGTTGGCTTCGCCAGAAATCAAAGCGGAGACCGCATCCAGGTGTCCCTTCTCGGCAGCGACGATCAGCGGCGTCTCCTTGTACTCGTTGCGCACGTCCGGATCAGCGCCGGCGCCCAGCAGGAGGCGAAGGATTTCACCGTTGCCGTGATACGCGGCGTGAAAGACGGCCGCCTTGACGTGCGTGCGTGACGCCCGCTCGAGGTCGATGCCAGCACTCAAACAGAGTCGCATCGGCGCCGTGTGGTTGGCAGCAGCGACAAGCTCAACGACGGCTCCGCGGCGCACATTCGGATCAGCGCCGGCCGCTAGCAGTACGCGCACTGCTTCCTCATGCCCTTCGCCGGCAGCCTCTAGGAGCGGCGTTCGCTCAGCGTCCTTGTCGACGCGATCGACGGCTGCACCAGCATCGAGCAGCGCCGAGATCAAGCGCGTCTCACCGCGCGAAGCTGCGAGAAAAAGCGCGCTGGTCGCGGCTGCTTTCTCTGGTTCGACACGAGCACCGGAGTCGATCAGTGATCGAGCTGTTTCGACGTGCCCTTGTCGTGTAGCTGCGCACAGCGGCGTGTCGGATTCCACGCCGCTGTCAGGATTCGCGCCGCTTGCGAGCAGCTTCTTGGCGACCTCACTGCGGCCGAGTAGCGCGGCCCAGTAGATCGCCGGCCAGTCTGTCTGCGGATCGCGTGAGTTGGCATCGACACCGGACTCGAGCAATTCTGCCGCACGCTCCTCGTCACCAGACTTCAGGGCGTGGATCAGCGCCGCATCTGGGGCGTCGTCATCTCCACTCGACTCGGCAGCGAGACGCTCCACGATGTGAAGAGCGCCGCGCAGCGCTGCGATGGACTCGGCGTCTTCTCCGTCTCGGTTGCGGATCTTCGGATCCGCGCCGTTGCGCAGCAAAGGCGTCAGGAAGCGTGCGGCGCCGCAGCGCGCTGCCGTCATCAGAGGTGTGTAGCCGTCGCTGTCTCGCGCGTTGGCGTTGGCGCCCGCCGAGAGGAGTCGTTCCGCGACGACGACCTCAGCTTCGCCATCTTTGCCTGCCTTCTCGTCACTGCGGCCGTGAACGGCCCAGTGGAGCGCCGTCATCCGTAGGTCGTCCGCACGGTCGATCTTGACGCCGGCCTTCAACAAGAGGTCAACGATACTCTCGCTGCCACTGCGAACGGCTTCCATCAGTGCGGTGTTGCGTCCACAGTCTGCGAGGTTTGGATCGGCCCCAGCTTGAATCAGCGCGTCGACGAGAGGCGCGATGCCAAACTGCGCAGCGAGCACGATCGGTGGCGTCTCCATGAACCCGTAGCGAGTATTGACATCGACTCCGCTGCGGACGAGTTCAAGAGCTGAGACGGTGTTTCGACTTTCAATCGCGCGGATCAACTTCTCGACGGACATGGTACGCTCGGTTTTTTCCTGGGGCTTCGTCTTCAGACGCTGTGGTCACGAATGCGTCGATAACGAAGCGAATCCTAGAACACCACATCCGGGTGTTTCGGGCGCGGCGGTTCACTCCTGAAGTTTTCGGGTCGCCGGAGGGCGAGCGGTTCCCAAAAACAAGCGTTGACCGGCGCGGACATCTGGCGACGAATGGGCCGGGGTGGGCTCACGATCTCCAGACGCGTCTATGGTGGTGTCGGCTGCAGTGTTCGAATCGGTGGGGGGCGTCTGGGTTCGTGCGTGGGTGTGCGTGGGCGTGTGCGTGGGCGTGTGCGTGGGCGTGGGCGGCTCGTCTCGGTCTCTGGATCCGTATCTGCTTCTGATGCTGTCTCTGTCCCCAACGTTGCAAAAGAGAAACACTTCAAGACCGTGAGCGAGTGGGAGGCGTGAGAGAGTGTGGGTGTGTGGGTGCGCGGTAGAGCAGGCACTCCGGGAAACCTCACCAAACGTGAAGTCTGCCGCGACGCCCCAGGGCCGCCGATCGAGCCGTAGAACAAGGGCTTCTGAGCCCTTCCGGAGAGAGATTTATGCAGTTGTAGGGTCTGTCTCTGCCTCTGTGTCCGCCTCTGCCTCTACCTCTGAATCTGCGGCACGGATCACCGTCCGTCGGCGTTCGTGGTGACGTACCGCCGTCCGGATGCGGCGGGCTTTTGATTCACCTTTTCTGCGGAGGCTTCACACGCGTTTCATCGCTCTTGATGTCAGTGCCATCTCGATCGCGTGCGATGCAGTAGAGGCTCCTCTCGCCGCGCAGAAAGATCTCTTGGTCGGCGATGGCTGCTGAGGCGCTGAAGCTGTCGTCGAGTCGGTTGATCGCCAGCGTCTCGCTTGGGTCCTCATGGCGCAGGACAACCGTCGTGCCGTTGCGATCTGTCACGTAGATGCGGCCCGCCGCGGCAACGGGCGATGCATAGATGTCGCGCATGCCGAAGAGGCGGTACGGGCCTTGGGTCTCCTTGCCAGTGGCGGCTTCGACGCGAGAGAGGATTCCTTGGTAGTGGCGCAAAAAGTAGAGAGAGCCGCGGTAGAGGAGAGGAGACGGAACATACGGAGTTCGATGCGTCCGACTCCAGGCGATCCGATCCGTTCCGGTGATGTCTCCTCGTGAGCCGTCGAGACGGATGGCGAAGAGCGCGCGCTTTTCGTAGCTGCTACCGACGAACACCATGCCGTCGGCGGCAACTGGCGAGGCGACGACGTTGTGCGACAGGCCGCCGCACTCCCAAAGGATTGCGCCGCTGCCCAGGTCGTATCCGCGCACGCGCTGGGTGCCGCTGATGATGACCTGAGGTTTGCCGTCGTGCTCGACGACGATGGGGCTTGCCCACGACGTGACTTCGTCACGCTGGACTTTCCAACGCTCCTCCCCCGTGCGTTTGTCGAAGGCGACCACGAACGACTCCTCTTCGTGATCCCAATTGACGACGAGAGTGTCTGCGTGCAGCACGGGGGAACTACCTTCGCCATGGCCGTGGAGCGTCACCATGTCGCCGAGGTCCACTTGCCACTCAAGCTCGCCGCGCTTGTCAACGGCGTAGAGTCCGCGTGACCCGAAGAACGCGAAGACCAACTCGCCGTCGGTTGCCGGAGATGCCGACGCAAACGTCCCAGTGTAGTGTCCACCTTCGTGCGGCACCTCCTCGTGGACCACCTTCTGCCACAAAAGCGTCCCGTCGCGTCGGTCAAGCGCCAGGACCGAGAAGCGTTCCTTGTGGGTGATCGCGCGGTTGTCGTGTCCGCCTGGAGCCGTGTCCGGAATCGGCCGAGGGAGCTTCTCCGTTGGCATCGCAGTCGTCACAAAGACGCGGTCACCCCAGACGATCGGCGTCGAATGACCGCTACCGGGAAGGCCGACGCGCCAGCGAATGTTCTTCTCTTCGCTCCAATGGATGGGTGGGTCGGCGTGGTCTCCAGCTACGCCCGTGCCGCTGGCGCCGCGCCATTGAGGCCAATTGCCCGGCGCCACGGCGGTTGTGCTTGACGTGCGGGTATGAGCGCGGTCACTCGCGGCAACGTCAGGCGAGGAGAACAGCGCGAAGGAGATACCGATGGGGATTGCGCACTCAGGCCAGGACATAGACGCTCGTCGTGTGACGCGTTTGAGTCAGTGGAAACGTACCGCGACATTGGTTAGCGTTGGGTGCCAGCTGCTGGCAAGCCGTGCAGCGCGACGATGATACGCTGCACGCACGCGCAGGACAATCAGAACAACTGACGGGAGTAGCTCTCGTCGAGGAGGATGGATGCACCGCTCTACACGTCGCGAGTTTGTCGTACGCTCTGTGCTCGGATCTCTTGCCTGCACTCTATCGGCTCCATGGCAAAGTCTCCTGGGCGCACCGCGACGCGCAGACGCCACCTATGACCTCGTCGTCAAAGGCGGCCATGTTGTCGATCCAGTGCAGAAACTCTCCGCCAAGCGCGACATCGCCATCTCGGGTCACAAGATCGTCCGCGTCGCTGCAGAGATTCCCCTTACCGACGCGCGCCGGGTTCTCGACGCGGTAGGGAGAATCGTGACGCCCGGGCTGATCGATTCACACACGCACGTCTACGACGGCGTCGCGCCGCTGGGGATTCCCGCCGACCCAAACTGCGTCGCCAAAGGAGTGACGACTGCCATTGACGCCGGATCCTCTGGAGCTCACACGTTTCCGGGGTTTCGAAAGTACGTCATCGACGTCGTGCAAACGCGCGTCCGTGCACTGCTCAATATCTCGGTCGTCGGCCAATCGACACTCTCTGGTGACAACCCATTCGGGGAGCTGCTACACCTCGGATTCGCTAACCCGCGTTTGGCAGTGCGGACGATCGAAGCGCATCGAGACGTTATCGTCGGCATCAAGGTTCGCCTCTCCAAGAACATTGCTGCCAATCACGATCTTGAGGCGCTGAGACTCGCCAAGGAAGCTGCCGATGCCGTGAAGCTGCCGCTCATGGTCCACATCGGCGACACCCACTCTCCGCTCGCAAAGATCCTCGCGCCGCTACGCAAAGGCGACATCGTCACGCATTGCTACCACGGACGTGAGGGGGGAATTCTTGATGCACGCGGGCGGGTGCTGAGCGAGGTGCGACAGAGTGTCGAACGCGGCGTGCACCTCGACGTCGGCCACGGAGCGGGTAGTTTTTCGTTCGACGTGGCCGAGAAGGCGCTGCGCGATGGCACCCCACCGGGGACGATCTCAAGCGATGTCCATCAATATAACGTCCATGGTCCGGTGTTCGACTTGGCGACGACGCTCTCCAAGTTTCTCCACATGGGGCTTTCCCTCGAGGACGTGATCGAACGCGCGACGAAGAATCCTGCCAGTGTGTTTGGTTTTGCCGGTGGTCTCGGTTCTCTGCGCGAGGGCGCTGAAGCAGACGTCGCCGTGTTCTCGCTCGAGGAGGGCGACTTTAAGTTCATCGATGCTCTGAAGCAGGAGCGCGTTGGGCACCGCCGGCTGCTGCCGGTGGCGACGGTGAAGGCTGGCCGAATCTATGGCTCAGCGTCCATACCCGTCGAGGAGGAAATAAGGCGCTGAGGCGTCAAGATTTCTTGCGGCGCGTGACCAACATGACCAAAAGCCCGACAACGAACCCTATGCCACCGCCGATAGCGCCGCTGGTGTACGACGCAGCCTTGGCGCTCGCTTTCGCAAACGGATTCGCGACTGGGTTCATGGAGCCGTGAACGCGTAGGATCTTCCAGGCGCCATCGACTTTCTCGAGAAGCGCGGTCCAATTGGACTGGAACTTGAGTTCCTTCCCGCGAATCGATGCGACTTCGTCTGCGGTTCCTCTCGCCAGAGCAAAGTTGCCGAGAAGAGTGCTACGCTCTGGATTGAGTGTGACGCGATACGTGCCGCCGTCGCCTAGGAGTCCCGACACCCATTGCCAGTACTCCTCGATGTCTTTCTGGCTCGCTACGGGGTCGTTTGTGACCATGACCCCACTGAAATTAGCGTGCAAGTGCGGGGCAAGTAAGTCGAGCTGTGTTTCATTGACAGCTTTTTCGTAGATCGATTTGAGTTCTCGAAGAGCTGTGTGTTCGGCTTCGTCGCCTTGACCGTTCACAGTGGTCGCGAACGCGAAGGTCGCGCATAGAGCGCCGCCGATGAGAAGAGTACTTCCTGATTTGATCCGATCCATCTTACCTTCCTTTCAGTTGTCGGTTCGCGAGTTTGCTGGAGTGCATGATCTCGCCGTAGGGTGCAGCACAGCGGCTGGCCGCCGCAGTGCGAGAAAGCTTGTCGCCCTAGTGCGTTCCGTCCACACAACAGCGTGCACCGCCGTAGCGAGCACGAGACCAGCTACGACGTCGACAAAATAGTGCTGCTTCGTTGCTAGCGTCGAGTAGCAGATCGCAGCGGTCCAGAAGCCTCCTATGACGCGCCAGAGCAGTCGTCCGCGCCGTGACAGCAGAGTGGTCGTCGTGTGCTCCGCAAACAGCAGATGGTAAAATGTCAACGCACAGTGCAGAGAGGGAAACGCGTTGCCGATTCCGTCGTAAGTGATCAATAGCGCGTACATTTCATGCGCCGGGACGTCCGTGGGACGTGGGGCCGCGACTGGATAGAGAGAGAAGATGCCGAAGCCGATCAGCGACAGGAGCACGAAACCCTCTCCGTAGCGCCTCAGCTCCCTCTTAGAGGCCGCAAGCCACGGTGCGATTGGCATCGCGAGATAGACGGACTGGTAGACCCAGATCCATTCCGGTTGAAACTGAATCCAGCGATCCACGCTGGTGAGTTTGAACGTCGTGACTCGCATCTCGGTGAGGTGCTGAAGCAGAAAGTAGAAGACGCAGAATGCAATCGGCAAAACGAGGGTGAGGGCTAGCTTCGTCTGCCACACGCGCGAAACGAGTTCAAGGAGGTTTCGCTTCCGGGCGCCTTCCTCGACTGCCCGTGGTTTGCCGATCGATTTCATACTTCGGACGTCCTGCCGTAGACTTCGAACGGTTTGACGACGCCGCGAACGCGAGTCACTCCACCTGGTTCAATGGTCGCACCGGCCGGAACGAGCGACAGGCCGCCAACGAGGGCGTCGTCTCCTATGGTGATCGGTGCGATGCAGAGCTCGATGCAGCCGTCGTCGTCTTTGGCCATGTAGTGTGGCGTTATGTGGGCGCGGCCACCGAACGCGACACGATGCCCAATGCGCAAGAGCTGTCGGTCGAACACCACGACGCCTGGTGCCCAGTAGACGAGCGAGCCCACGCGTGAGCCCCAAAGCCGGATCCACGCGGAGTAGAGACCTGGGACAACGCGGAGGCACTCCTCCAAGATCGGCAGTCGATTGAAGAGAAGCTGGCACTGCGCACAGAACCACCAGAGTCGAAATGTGATCGTCGCTGGGCCGTATCGGCCGTTGGGCACTGCCGCAACGCGACGAACCGAGCGCACGAGAAGCGCCGGGGCTATGTACAATGCGCTGAGCGCCGTCGCGACTCCCCATGCTGGACCAGCGGCGGCTACGACCGCGACAAACAGAAACGCACAGAAGACGGCGTGAGCGAGAGGAATGTAGCCCGTGAGGATCATGAAGAGTTTTGTCCCGGTGCCTATGTTGGCCTTCCGCTGCAGCTTTACATGCGTCGGCTCTTCCCGGCCGACGACCGAATCGCCTAAGACCTTCTGCGCTGCATCATTCGTTAGATCAGTCAATGATCCGTCCCGCATAACGGTTCTCCACGTGTTCCGCCGTTGGCTGAGGGCCACGCCACATGCGGAGGTAGTACCACGGCAGAAACCCTCGTGTCGTTTCTGCGCCTTCGCTGAGCTTTGGTAGGTGAATCCACGGAACGGTCGGGTGGGCGTGGTGGTTCAAATGCAGATTGTGGTGCAGCCAAACGGCGTCGAGCGGGCGCCACACCCAGAGATTGCGAGTGCCGCGCACTACGTGGCGTTCGGTCCCGAAGTGGTGTACGTATTGCATGGCGGACCACATCCAGCCGAAACCGAAGTAAACGCAGAAGTAGGTCGCTGGCGCGATGCCGAATGCCCATACGACACTTGTGTGGAAGGCAAGCGCGGCACATGCTTCGATGCGGATCAGGCGCAGATAGCGTGGATTGAGTGAATCGAGTAGAGCCGCTGTCGCTTTGTCAAACCGCAGCGACTGAGACCTCAATAGCGTCGGCGCAAAGAGAGCTACGAAGTTGCCGAGCACGACGGCAAGCCAGTAAAAACCAGTGATGATCCCGTAAAACTGAATGCGCTTCCACACGGGGTGCTCGCCCTCGATGACGAGGTCGAAGGCTTCGTCGTCGGAGCGGTTTCTGAGGTGGTGCCCGAGATGTCCTTGCCGCAGCAGATGAAACGGCGCCGGGAAGAGGAGCGCCATCATGACACCGGCGAGATCGTTCAGGCGGCGGTTCGGAAGAAGGATCCCGTGTTCCGCTTCATGAAGGACGGAATAGATCGAGTTGCCAAGAATGCCGAACACAAGTGCCAGACCAAGCGTCTGCGTCCAGGTTTCGATCCTTGCAGCCCACCAGCAGCATGCAAAGAACGCAAGCCATTGCACCATAATGATCGACACGTTCCACGCGGTCGGTATCGGAAATGTTGACGGCACACCGCTATGACTGCGCACGGGAAGACTCACCTGGTTGGTAGGAGAAGAGCACGTGTCTCATGGCCTCAAATTCCGGGTAGCAGTCGAACAAATGAAACGAAATAGGGTGGCTTCGACGCGAGTACATCATGTGCTGGTATTCAAGATCCGATCCGAGCCCCTTCAGTTCCCTCTGCATCCGTGAAAGGCTTGGCCGTAGACTCGGAAACTCGCGGACGAGCTCTTTGGCGACCTTGACAGCGAGTCGACGTGGCGCCAGAAAGAACGTCTTCACGAGGAATCGGACTATCCTCGCGTTCAATCGGCGCACCCGAGGGCTCTGCGCGGCACGCAAGTGTTCAATCACGTACCAGTCAATCTGAACATGTCGAACTTCATCTTCGACGTGTAGGCGGTACGCCTCTCCGAAGCGAGGCTCGAGTGGTTCGAGACAGCTTCTGGCACAGCGGCGCGCTAACTCCATCGTCATCTCCTCCTGCAGGAGCATGATCCAAAGCACTGTTGAAACGAGGTGGGGGCGCGAACAGAGTGTTCGGAGCATTGACGATGGGCGCGTCCGTGTCTGGAAGAAATGGACGTTCTCGCCCTCATACCACTTGGGTTCGGCGAGTTGGTTCAGGGCCTGCCACATACGCAGGTGTCGACGCTCTTCGGCTTCGAAGAACTCGAAGTAGTCGACAAGCTCGGACGGTGGATCGGTACGGTGAAACCAGGCTGCGCCGCGTAGGGCGGCGAAAAGCACTGGGGCGATGCTTCTTTCGAGGGCCATGATGAGCTCGTTGAAAGAGAGCGCCGTGAGCTGGTTGTAGCGTCGCGCCTGCTCTTCGGAGAGCTTTCGGTAGAGTGAGGTATAGTAAAGCGGTGTCGCAGTCGGGCAGATGAAGAATCGATCCGTGGCGATCGGTGCAACAACGTTCAACGACCTCGGCGAGTTGGCGTGCTCTCGAGCCTGATCGAGAAGTTCTCGAAGCGGCAATCGGGCCGGGTTCTTCTCGAGCAGTGCGCTTGGACTACTGATCACTGCGTCCCTCCTCACCGTGACGGCTCCATCGCGAATAGCTCATGCTCGTGTTCATCTATGACCAGCAACCGATTCACACTGACGTCCCTGAAACTCTGTCGTACTGCGCTGCCGCGATCGCCTCCCGGCCATTTGATTTCGAGGAGATCCACGGTGTCGTATGTCCCAAGGCCGAAATGTACCGTCCGCGAAGACTGCGATGCGTAGCCGCTCCCCGCTGTTACGACGCGCATTTGCCGGTGCGTTCCTGTTTCAACCCGCACGGTGGCTCCGATGCCGTCTCGATTGCTTGTCCGTCCCCGCAGGCGCACGCGTAGCCAGTTGCCTCGTGCCGCATCGTTGGCGAAGTAGTGCGCTGGGCGGTTGTAGTTATTGACGATCAAGTCGACATCTCCGTCGCCATCGAAGTCGGACGCTGCGAGACCTCGAGCGTCGCGAATGCTATCGAGTCCATACGGAGTCGCAGCCTCGACGAACACGCCTTCGCCCATGTTCACAAGGAAACGATTGCGCTCGTTGCCGTTCCAGGAGAAGTCACGCAGAAAGGCGTCGCTGAAGAGGTAGCCACTCTTGTAGGGGCGATCCGGTGCGACCGCACCGGTGTTGAATTCAGCTCACAAGTCGTGAGATTTCTTGCCCGTGATCCACCCGTTCGTCGCCAGGATGTCAAGATCGCCGTCATGGTCGAGGTCTATGAAGCCGGAACTCCAATACCAACCCGCGGGCCGAGCGTGCGCCAGCTCAGCCTGCTCGGTGAAGTTGTGCTCAGGCGTTTGCCTAAGCAGCGAGTTGCCCGCGAGAGCGTGGTTGCCGATGTTGACCCAGTCTCTTCCCATGTAGCTCCTGAGGTCGGAGAGTACGGGGTTGTCCGTTCCCAGTTTCCCCTCGCGGAAGAATTTGAAGATGACGCGCCGTGCTGTGATCGGCTGGACAAACCAGCGCTGGTTGGAGCGAATCGCGGCGACGTAAAGATCGAGTCTGCCATCGTTGTCATAGTCGCCCCAACTGGCGCTCATGCTGCCGCCAATGGCTAACGCCCCGCGTTGTTTGGCCACATCTTGGAACGAACCATCGCCGCGGTTCTCGTAGAGGAGATTGCGGCCGAAGTCGTTTGCGACATAGAGATCTTGGTCGCCGTCTTCGTCATAGTCAGCAGCTGCGAGACTGAGGGTTAAACCTCGGTCGCCCACGCCGGCCTTCTTTGTGACGTCGCGGAACCGAAGCCCTCCTTCGTTCTCGTAGAGAACATTGGGCTCGCCGTTGCGGGCATAGAGAAAGGAATCTGGTATTTCGCGACGTGCTTCGAGGAAGCGGCCGAGGTAAAGGTCGAGATCGCCGTCGCGGTCGTAGTCGAAGAATGCAAAGCACGTGACCGCGTCGTCTCGACCAAGACTCGAGCGCTCTGTTGCTTCCCTGAATCTTCCGCCACCCATGTTCTCGAACAGACGATTCTGTCCGTAGAAAGCACCTAAGAAGAGGTCTTGGTCGCCGTCGTTGTCCAAATCAGCGAATCCGGCAGTGTTGACGTGCCACAGCTCCGGTAGGCCAGCTCGCGCCGTGGTCTCATGGAATGTGCCGTCTCCCTTGTTTCGATAGAGTCGGGAGCGTCCTCCGGCACAGAGAAGCACGTCGTCATGCCCGTCGCCGTCGTAGTCGGCTGTCGAGCAGCCTGCATAGGCGTGGCGCATGGTTTGAAAGTGGAGTCTGCCATAGTCGCCGCAGCGATGAGCGTCGCATTTCTCCCCCGGAAGGAAGCGGCGGTCTGGTTCCATGAAGAAGGCGACCCCACGCTCTTCGGCGACGTCTCGAAACGAACGAGCCTTGCCGCGAACAGAGACCCCTTCGAGCAGCGACGATTGCGTGATCCGCCAACGGCCATCGTCGCCGAGATGAAATGAGCAGCGAAGTAGTCCACGGTCAGTGCCGTGGAGCGCGGGGATCCCAGCAAGGTTGCGTTCGACACCACTGACCTCGAAACGAAGCTGCACGATGGCGTCTTCGTCATCGGAGCGCTCGACGAGATGGATCTTGAACGCCGCCGCCGTCAGGCTGGTGAAGCGGTGGCGCATTTCGAGCAGCGCGTCGAGGAGCGGGCGTCGGTCCTCTTCGCCCCCAGGTTGCCACTCGAGGATCTCGAAAGGATGGTTGTGCTGACGCGAGACACGGCGCCACGTAGCTACACCCGAGTCAATGAAGTCTGCCATCCGATCTCGACGGGCCAGCACGAAGTCTTCTTTGAATTGTGTACACGAGTCGACGACTTGATAGCCGACGTCTTGAAACTGCCGCGCGGTTCGCTCGACACTCTGCATCCACGTCCAAAAGGAGAGGGCAGCAGCGACCAGGACCACGGTAGCGAAACGACCTACGGCACCTGCCAGCCTCAGCGCCCGTGGAGTCTCGCGGGAGACACCCGGAAAGTAGAGCGTGATCAGCATAGCGATCAGGTCCGGGTACAGAAACATGAGTACAGCGATGGTCGTGAGGTTGACGTAACCCCAGGACGAAGCGGACGAGACGAAGTAGATCGCTTCATGGTGCACCTGTGCCTGGAGAAACATCGCCGCAAACGCCGTCTCGGCCAGGAGTGCGACAACGATTGACGAGGAGAAGCGGCGGGCTCGATGGCTTTCGTTCGTCGCCTCCGGACCCGATGACGGCACACGGCGACGTAGTGCGAGGATCAGTAGCACGCAAAAGAGGTCGTGAGCGATGCCATACCAGGGCGTCCAGTGGTGGAAAAAGTAAATGAGAATGATCTCGAGAACGCCCCGCACCATCATGGCGATCCAAAAATACCCGAACAGTTGACGCGTCGGACGATTCAAGCGACGGTCGCGCCATAGAAAGGGGGGGACGACGAACCAAGTGCCAACGGCGAACGCAAGCCAGAGTATCTTGGGAAGCGAGATGGGGCCGCCGACACCAGCTGACATGTTCTGGTGGCGATAAAACAGGAGCGCTATGGCAGCGAGGATCGAGAGGGCCGCTGCTAACCACCATCGCAGCCAGCGCTGTGGGGGTTGTGGCTCCGACACCTCCGAAGCTTTCGCGGTAGTTGCTGAATTCGCCGGCGCTCGATTGGAGAACGGTTTCATGCGTTTTGACTCTCCTGACTTCCCACGGTTTCCAAACTTGGCCGCCGATGCTGTTGCTTCTGGCCCAACCGAATCGACTCACACTCCGGCGCCGCTTCGCTTGCCGACAAGCTGGGTCGCACAGCGGGGCGCCGTAGTTCCGCCACCTGGGCGCGGCGACCCGGCCAAAGATAGAATTGAAAGAGGGTCCACAGCAGCGACCCTCGGCGCAGCTTAGGGTGGATGGACGCCTGGATCTCCGCGTGAAGCGTCGGCAGACGGCTCCAGTGCATCTGTGGGCGCATATGGTGTGCTGTGTGATAGCCGTTGTTGAGTGTCCACCAGTTGAGCCACCGACCGGTGAAGTTGCGTGAGTGGTTATGTCTGGACTGGGCGTCGCAGCCGTCATGTTGCACGAGATTGATCGCGATGATGCTCCACTGCCCGAAGAGATAAGGCAGGATGCAGAACTGAACGGTTTCGACCGGGCGAGCGAACACCAAAAGAAGCAGCGTCGGGTAGAAGAGTGTTCGTTCCCAGCGCAGTTGCGCGAAAAGGCGCGGGTCGAGTCGACGCCACTGCCGCATCTGTTGAGATTTGACGGCCGCATAGTTCTTGACCGCAACGAACGGAAACAGAAGCAAATTGAGGAGATTCCAGCGATAGGTGACCTGTGAGACGCGCACGTAGTCGTGCGCCGAGTTGTTGTGCGGATGGTGGTTGTGGTTGTGCATCGGAACGATCGCCGTCGCGGGCTGACCGATTGAGAAAGTCAACAGAATGCCGAAGAGGCGATTTCCGACCGCCGAACAGAACGTCGCGCAGTGTTGGTGATTGTGATTGACGATGCAGGCGACAAAACTGAGCCAAAGGGTGGCGGCGTAGAGAACTGAGTCTCGAGCCGCTCCACACCACTGCAGTCCGATCAAGAGAAGAAGCGCGGCGATGAAAACAAGACTTCGAACATCGGAGCGATCGTCAAGTACCTTCATAGCAAAGCCGCCTCAACGAAGGGGGTGCGGCCATCGAACGGTAATGGGGCGTCGAAAGTCACGGCGAAAAGTCGACCGCTGAATGGAGTCGTACGAAATTCGCTGAGAACGGCGGCGCGAGGATCATCTTCGTGGAGACCGATGATCAGGAAATCGATGTCACTGCAGCGCCCGTCTTCGAGCCCAACGCCGCCGACGTGGTTATGGATGGATCGTAGAATTTTGCGAAAGCTTTCCGTGTCGCGGCTGTAGGCAAAGGCGACGTAGGCATAGTTCCACGGTGTGTGTGGCTGCGGCAACTTGGGACGACGCAGTAAGTTCACCAGTGGCCGGAGCGCCTTTAGCGCACCGCAGTATCGCGTCACTACGGTCTGGCGTGCGGGTCGTTGGTCCCATAGACCCGCGACGGCAACGATGCGGCCGGTGCGCCGCAGCACAAAGAAGTCCTCTACAGAAAAGTTGGCGTAGCGGCCGCCGAGAAAGTCATGGCGCGAATACGCCGGAGCGAACTGTAGACGGTCACGGTTCAGCGCCGCGACGATCTCGTCGAGAGTCTCAGGTCGACCACGTTCGAGCGTTTCGGATCTCGCCAGGTTTACTCTGCGAGACCGCCGGACGTGCAGCATGGGGGTGAAGACGCGGCCTTGATCCGAGTAGCACGGCAGATCGGCGCGGTTCGCCGCAATCGTGGACAGGGCGTTGCGATTGCCTTCCATGATCATCGTGGAGTAGAGTCGGGCGCGGCCGTCGTCATGAAGCCGGCGGAGGAACCGGTAGCCACGCGCGAGCAGCGTCGTGCCGCGAAACTCTGGCCGGACGCGAAGGTCTCCTAAGTAACCTGCGTCGGTGCGCCTGCCGTTGATGAAAGTTGGACGAATGGCCCTCGTACTGACCGCGGCGATTTGGCCGCCCGCGCGCGCGACGAGCGTTTGAACGTGGGTGCCAGCCACGGCTGCGGCGCGAAAGTAGCTCGGCTCACGCAAAAACGCGACTTCTGCCATACCGGGTATTGGAGTTTCGCGAAGGAGCGCGCGAAGCGCTTCGTCGTCGCTTGGCGTCGCCAGTTCGAAGCGCATCGCACCCGCGGACGTAGCCGCGGACGTATCCGAGAATGCAGGCCGGCTATCGAGCGACCGGAAGAGGCTCTTTCGTTCATCGAAGAACTGTGCGCGTCGAACTTTCCTTGTGCGTTCTATGACTTCACGCATGAGCTGCGAGCCGTTTCCTCCAATCTAGTTCGCGGCGAAGATACGTTGGCTTGACGTTGCCAAGGCGCATGCCTTGAGCAGCGCGCACGCCGAGGTAAGCTTCGTTGCCGCGCTGACAGTAAATCCCTTCGGTGGGGCCGAGCTGTCCCAAACGTCGGCAGTAGTCGTAGTGAAACGAAGTGCGGAGGCGATCTTCGACTGCCGCTGCAATGGTGGGAGCCTGGGGCGAGTCGACAAAGAGGAGATAGTGAGGCGGTTGGCCCCACTCCGGGGCCAACATGGCGATACCGTTGACGTCAAACCGCTGAACGACGCCCTCGATGATGTCTCCGACGAAGACCTCGTTGAGCTTCTCTCCGCACAGATCCGTGAAGTTGCTGTCCCTGCCAACGAACTCGATGCGAGCGACACGTTCGCCAGGCAGTGGTGGAGCGGCTCGAACTCGGTCGCCGAGGTCGTAGCGGGCGAATCCGTTGCCCGCTGTCAAGACGACGCGGTAGGTCTCTCCGGGGTCGAGGTCGCCCACGAGGTGAACGCTGCCGTCTGAGGCGATGAACTCCAAGAAGTGAGACGTCAGCGCAGGGCTGGGAATTGTCACTTGAGTAGAGGGCGATGAGGCGTCCGGAAAGCGCGGAATCGAAACGGCGCCCTCGGTTGCCATGAGTCCCTTGCCCTGAATCTCGACGTCCGGAAAGAGACGCTCAAGGTCGCCGACTGCGCGTGCTGCAGCGCCGCTCGTCCAACAGCTGATGAGCTGCAGCCGCGGCCAGAGTTTCGTCGCCAGCTCGGGTGCCGGCAGTTGCTCAAGGAGTAGCGTCAAGAAGCTTGGATTCCATACCGAAATGAACCGGAGGTCGCGAGCGCGCATGAGGTGAGCGAGCGTGAGCCTCCGGTGTTCGCCGACATCTTGCGTGGCCGCGAGGGCTCCAGGGGCCGCCATGATCCAGCGGAGCCAACGACGAACGGCCGGCGCGAAGTACTCAGTGTCGTCCTCCATGCCGATGGGATGGCCACCAGGTGTGTGCTCGCGTTCGGTCACGATCGGCGAGACGGACCAATACTGGGATCCGAAAGCGAGCCCCGGACGTGCACGGTACATGTCCTCGATCCAGGCGCCGATCGCAGCCCGGAACTGCTGCAGCAGCGTTTCGGTGTATGGAATGAACTTCGCCGGTCCATTTGAGCCACTCGACTTCTCGAACCGGAGCACAGCCTCCGTCGTCAGCACTCTCTCCTCTCCGTGCAGCATGCGATCGATCCACGGCACGAGGTCGTCGTAGGTGACCACTGGCACGGCTTGCTGAAAATCGTGCACCGATCGTATTTGGGCGTAACGAAATTGGCGCCCGTACGCTGAGGTCGCGTTGCGCTCGAGAAAAGCGAAGAGAATCTCTTCTTGAGCTCGACGCGGATTGCTCAGGGCGCGGCGATATGCTGCTGCATGACGGAGGTTTGACCGGAGCCAAAGAGCGTTGCCGAGACAGCGAGTGATCATTGGTAGCTTGAAGACGCTTTTAACGGCCTGTCGAAAGAGTGCTTTAGTCGAATAACCGGATCATTCGCATCCGCCGCAGCAGTGGCAAGCGCGGGTGATCTTCGAGCTTTTTCTAAAAGGCATACATGGCGGGTGCCGATGCGGTCGAGCTGAGCTGAGCGTGAGGGAGCCGGTTCGGAGAACGAAACCCTGTTTCAACGGGCTGTTAACTCACGTTTTTGTCCATCAACGTCTCAGCGAGTTTCTCATGGGCCATTCGTTTCGTGTTGGCGAAGGAGAACTCCGTCAGGCAGACCAATTCGTCGCCTCGTGCGAAGTTTGGATTCTGGGTCACGAAGAACTTGACGTGATCGTTCCGTAGGCGTCCAGGCGATGGCTTCGCTAAGTCTGAGCGAAAGCACTCGCGCTGCTCGGAAACACGTACGATGCCGTCACGGTACTCCCCCGGAAATTTCAGTCGTCCCAGGGAGTCGATGATGTGCTGCTCGAGCGGCGGGGTACTTCGGTCGTAGCGCGGAAAGAACTCACGGAAAAAGAGCGGCAGAAAAAGATACGTGCGGTAGCCGCTGGAGATGAGAAACCAGTAGAGAGGGAGATCGGGCTGCTGCGTCTTGAGCGTCGACATGAACGTGCACCACGTTCGCACCAGTTCCTGCTCTCCCCAGCAGTCGCGGTCGATGATGGTGTTGCCGTTGAAGACAGCACGAATACGCTTTCCGAGAACCTTGAGATCATAGAGCATGAGCGTCGTGAAGCCGCGAAGGTCTCCTGACTCGTCGCGCAGCGTGAGTGCCCAATGTTTCTCCTTCCAGTCGCGATAGAAGACGTCTCGCCTTACATGTGTGTAGTAATTGCAGAAGAGGCGATACATGCGTTCGACGTCGTCATCAGAGACGGATTGCCGCGGCTGCACAGATCCTTGGAGCATCGTCATGCCTCGTTTTGCTATATTCGAAGTTCGATCTCTCTGCAGAACTCGCGTGTCGGCGCTCGGCGCTCGTCACTCGCAGAGTTGTCGACATCCACTCGCTGGTTCAATCCCTCTATCGCCTGGCGTCGGAGTTCGCAGATTTGCCGGCCAAGAAGGTCGGCGGAGGTGTGAAGATCGCAGCGACCGAAGCGTCTCAACTGCTCGCCTTGAATCTCCAGAGTCTCGACGTCCTGCTGAATCACACGCCGGCAGTACCAGCGCAGGAATGGGCCAACGGCAATTGCAGGCAGAGGGAGTCGCCAGGTGATCGCCGTGACGACATCTACGACGTCGTCGTCACGCTGTGTGCACTGTGACGAAATGATGAACTGATAGGCATCACCGAAGCGATAGTCTACGCGTGAGATCGAAGGCAGAATGAAGCGATCGGTGTGCTCCATCTTCGTACCGCGCGGAAAAAGTAGCCGTGGGCCAATGCCTTCCAGCGGCGCTTCATTCATGAACTCCGCTTCGACGCCGTTTTTGTAGGTCCGCACTTGGGCACGGGTGTTCCTCAGTTCGTCTTTGCGGAACAGGCCTGGGTGGACGAAGAGTGTGTGCGGTACGTCGAGGAAATTCTCGAGACACAGCTCGACTGGCGCATTGAAACGAGTCTGCATGAAGAAGGTGGACCAGCCGTGCTCTCCGTAGCGAGGAAAGTGAAAGGGTTGTGTGGTCGGCTCTTCATCGCCGATCCAGACCCAGATGTGGTCGTCTTGTTCGCGAACCGGAAACGAGCGTGTTCTCGCCGTTGGAAGGTCCTCAGTGTCGCAAAGAGCCGGCACGGAGCGAATGTGCCCGTCGCTGTCATACTGCCAGCCGTGATATGGGCACTGGATGCAGCTGCCAACCACCCGGCCTGCTGAAAGGGCCATACCTCGATGCACACAGCGATCGCGCAGCGCGTGACATTTGCCCAGCGTGTCACGAAACAGTGCCACGGTTTCGCCCTCGACGACGCGCCGAATCGGGCGACGCTTGAGCTCGACAGACGGTGCGGCGATGTACCAGAAATTCTTTAGCCTGACCATAGCTTCTGCTCCTCTCAGACACCGGGGCGCCTCGAAGTGCGCATCCAGCGGGTCTCAGACGGTCTGATCGGTCTGCGCCAACACGGCAGCTTGGGTTTGTTCGAGCTGTAGCGACAGTCGCTTGAGCTCGGTTTCTGACCGGGCTCCCATGATGCGTTCGGCATCGCGGTAGTAGGCTGATTCGATCTGTTGGAGAGTTCGGCGACCTTGAGTCGTCATGTTCACGATCCACACGCGCTCGTCCTCCGCATCAACTTCGCGAGTCACAAGCCCTATGGCTTCCATTCGTCGCACGATCCCGGTCATGTTGGCTGGTTTGACGAGCAGCGCGCCGCAAAGCTCGTTCTGAGTGCCGCCGCGCGGCAGTTCGTACTTGAGAGCCATGAGGACGCAGAACTGCGTCCACGTCAGCCCGTAGCCGGAGAAGAACCGGTCTCCGGCTTTGCGAAGGAGCCCGCCGAGACGGACGAGGGTGACGAGAGTTTGATAGGCGGTGTGTCTTTGAGGCTTGTTGCTTTTCATTAGTTAATCTACAAATTATCTGTAGATTAACTAAATTTCAAGTGAAAAGATTGTGCTTGGGAGCGGGTGGCGCAAGAGGGAGGCAGAGGCGGAGGCGGAGATTCAGATACAGATTCAGAACCAGAATATTCCCACGCCCACGCCCACGCCCACGCCCACGCTCACGTCGACAAGGCCGGACGGCACACGGAGAGGCTGGGAGTTCTTGAGAACGAGCGATGACGACGCGCGGTCACAGTCACAGTCGGCGGTCACCTCCAGAACGGCACACGGCGTGTGCCTGCTACGTTGAAGAGGCGCCCACGCCCACGCCCACGCCCTCGCCCTCGCCCTCGCCCTCGCCCTCGCCCACGGCCACGGCCACGCCCACGCCCACGCAAACGCAAACGCAAACGCAAACGCAAACGCAAACGCAAACGCCCACGCAAACGCCCACGCAAACGCACTCGCCCACGCACTCGCACTCGCCCACGCCCACGCCCATGCACTCGCCCACGCAAACGCCCACGCCCACGCCCACGCCCACGCCCACGCCCACGCCCACGCAAACGCTCACGTCGACAAGGCCGGACGGCACACGGAGAGGCTGGGAGTTCTTGAGAACGAGCGATGACGACTCGCGGTCACAGTCACAGTCGGCGGTCACCTCCAGAACGGCACACGGCGTGTGCCTGCTACGTTGAAGAGGCGCCCACGCCCACGCCCACGCCCACGCCCACGCCCACGCCCACGCCCACGCCCACGCCCACGCCCACGCCCACGCCCACGCCCACGCTCACGTCGACAAGGCCGGACGGCACACGGAGAGGCTGGGAGTTCTTGAGAACGAGCGATGACGACTCGCGGTCACAGTCACAGTCGGCGGTCACCTCCAGAACGGCACACGGCGTGTGCCTGCTACGTTGAAGAGGCGCCCACGCCCACGCCCACGCCCACGCCCACGCCCACGCCCACGGCCACGCCCACGGCCTTGAAGCGGCGTGTGCCTGCTACTATAGACACGTATCGCCGCCGATCTTCAAAGTAGCACGCACGCTCCTACGTGCCGTCCGGACGACACACGGCATTGCCTGCTCCTTTGGGCTCCTTTCGTTCAACTCTTGTTCTGATCTCTTGAATCTTGAACAGAAGCGAACGAAGCAAACGAAGCAGACGAAGATCAGGCAGAGAAGCGGCAGGCGCTCGAGGATCCACCCCCACGCAATCGCGCGCCATCGAATCGCGGTGCAAGACGGCCGGCGCGGCGACTCCCCGCTACGCTCTCATTGGGTCGACCGCGCTGGACGGCGGAGATTTGCGACGCCGGTGCTCTTGAGCTCGGCGTCGAATTTGACGGCGCAGCTGCCGGTGTCTTCGCGTCGAGCCCAAGTCGCCGAAGGTATTGGGCGCCATCATAGGGGGCGGTCTTCAGCTCGTGGCTACTCAAGCAGTCGATAGCGACGCGAACGTCCGCGAGGTCGGCGAGTCGTCGCTCGACCGACGCGATCGTTTTGGTTTGTGAGGCTCAGGGGCGAGCCAACTCGCGAAACGAGATCATGCGGTCGGCCTTCGCATCCCAAAGTTTGAGCCGGCAGCAGCGCCACACGTCGAGTATGCCGAGCGATGTCTCACCTGGAGACTGGAGTTCTTTGATCCCCTTCATGGCTTCCGGCAATCGATAGAACGGGATCTTCGCGTTGAGATGGTGGACGTGGTGGTACCCGATATTGCCGGTGAACCAGTTAAGCAGGGCGCCCATGCGGATGAAGCTCGAGGAGTGAAGCGCGGCGAAGTAGTAGTCCCAGTTTTCTCGATCGCGGAGCTTCACAGCTGGAAAGTTGTGCTGAGCATAGAACAGGTAAGCCCCCATTGCCGACGCGACTACCATTGGAATGATGACGAGAAATGGCACGACACCTGGGCTAATGAACAGAAGCGTGATGACGAGGCTGACGTGAAGCACGATCGACAAGGCCGAGTCCCAGTGTGCTTTCGGGTTGACGAGGAATGATCGTAAGCACATACCCCAGAAGAAGATCGTTAAATAGCCTAACGCGATCGTCAGCGGGTGTCTTGAGATCGAGTAAGCAAGGCGCGTGCGGCGGGAAGCTTTTTCGTAGTTCTCCCGTGTCATGACTGGGTAGGAGCCAATGCTGGCACCAAAGATCTTGGCGTTGTTTCTGTGATGATGGTCGTGCGAGCGGCGCCAGATGTTCGGTGGATTGAGGACGAACAGGCCATAGACGTACATGATCGAGCGTGCCAGACGGGAGCCACGAAAGATCGTCCCGTGCTCGGCGTCATGGTAGAGAATGAAGATGCGCACCATGACGAGCCCAAGCAGGAAGCTCGCCGCGAGTTTGATCGCGGTGGAATCGACGACGACCGTCAACGCCGCGAGAAAACAGAAGATAGCGAGCGTCGACGCGAGGTGCCACCAACTCAACCAAGGACGTTCCTGGGCGTACGCCTTTGTTTCGAGGATGACGTCTTTGTCGTCTCTCGTGCGGTTCGTTTGTGCGTCCATTTTTCCTTCGATCCTTGCAAGCTCTTCGAGGCGTGTGCGTACGACCGTCATCGTCGCAGCTCCACGCGCCTCGCCTTCCGACCTTTGAGTCGGCCTATCCAACCCGCCTGCTATAATTTTTCGGCTGAGTTTTTGGCTTCGTGGCACCAAATCGTCTCAACTTCGGTCGCGACGTTTGGTCGCCGTCACCGGCTTGGCGCGTGATATCTCTTCCGGGCTCTCGCCGCACCGATGTTCGATCTCCTCACTTCGTTTTCTCTCGTTCTCTCTATTCACTCCTCTGCGAGTCGTTCTGTCGGCGCCTGGGAGGCGCCGTTCTCCGAGACCGCCGTCGTCGCCGCGCCTTAGCTGCTGCTTTCGGCCGTCGCCTTTCGCTCTGCCTTTCGTTCCGCGTGTTCTCCCCACGAGTTTCGCTTGATTTGCTGTCGGCACCATCTTTCGAGTGATGCTGGCGGCCTCGTCGCGGCGTTCTTCCGTTCTCTTTCTCGCCCCGTTGGCGAGGCTGATTTGCCCTTGCCGCGCGAGCTGTGCCGACCCGCGCCGGTGGTGCCTCTTGCGACTGGAGTTGTGTTGGTGTCTCTTCCCTGCGAATCTCTCTTTTTGTCAGCCTTGTAATGGCGCGAAGGAGTGACACCTCCTCGCGCGCGCAGAACGAGATCGCAATTCCTGTCGCACCTGCTCTTCCCGTTCGGCCGATGCGGTGCACGTACACCTCGGCAACCTCCGGCAGATCGACATTGAACACGTGCGTGATACCGTCGATGTCGAGTCCCCGCGCTGCAATGTCGGTGGCGACGAGGACCGTGATTCGATGCGATTTGAACTGTGCGAGCACTCGCTGACGGTGCCCTTGACTCTTGTTCCCATGGATCGCCGCCGCCTCGAGTCCCTCACGTTTCAGCAGCTTGACCACTTTGTCAGCACCGTACTTGGTGCGTGTGAAAACCAGTGATCGATGCCGCGGCAGTTCTTTCAACAACGCGGCGAGCAGTCTGGGTTTCTGTTTCTTTTCGACGTAATAGACGGACTGCTCCACATCTTCTGCAGGAGTCGAAACTGGATCTACCTGAACGTGCACTGGGTCGTTCAGCCACTCCTTCGCCAAGCGACGGATTTCGTTCGGCATTGTTGCGGAGAACATGAGCGTCTGTCGCGACGCTGGGACTGTTTTCACGATGCGTCGTAGCGCGTGGATGAAGCCGATGTCGAGCATATGGTCAGCCTCGTCGAGAATCAGGATTTCGACGTCTCGAAGACTGACGACGCGTTGACCCATCAGATCCTCGAGCCGGCCTGGGGTGGCGACGAGGATGTCGATGCCGCGTTTGATGGCTTGTACCTGCGGTCCCTGTCCGACCCCACCAAAGATGACAGTGTTTCGTAATCCGGTGAAGCGGCCGTAGGCGCTAAAGCTTGCGCCGATCTGTGCCGCTAACTCGCGGGTCGGCGCCAAGACGAGAGCTCGAATGCGCCTCGGCGGTGTAAATTCCCGGTGGCGGCCCCGCGGCTGGCCCCGAGGTGGGCTGCCGCCCGCTCTCAGTCGCTCGAGCACGGGCATCGCGAAGGCCGCGGTCTTTCCCGTACCAGTTTGCGCATTTCCCATGAGATCCCGGCCCGCGAGAGCCTCGGGGATGGCTTGGATCTGGATCGGAGTCGCTAGCTCGTAGCCTTCTTTATGAACGGCGCGAAGGACATCCTTCGACAGCCCGAGATCACGGAAGTCAGTCAAGTGTGTCTCTATCTCAGATCTCCGGCCTCTCCGCCGTCGTGCTTGCGATTCGGGATGCGAACGTTTTCAACTGCGTCCCCCGGATCATTGAAGCGGTAGACTCTATCCGATTTCGGAGGTGAACCGCTAACAATAAGTGGTTCGTAAGGCCACATTATCAACGTTTCACCCGGCAACGCGCGGTGCGCGGCTGAGTTTATCGGAGCATGGCTCCGACCGACGCGCGCTTCGCCATTCTTGCAGGCGTTGGGGTCATCGTCGCGGCCGAGGATCGCGGGTGGGTGAAAGGTCTTTCGACTCGTCACTCGCCTGTCGGGAGGCGAAGTAACGCAGGACCCATTCGTGCATATCGTGTTTTTTGGTGTTCCAGCACCAGCAGTCGCTCCCATCCCGCGCAACGTCTTGGTACGGATCAAAGCCGAATCGTCGAAAGCTGCGGTGACGACTGCGGTACGCGCGACGTTCGTGATCGCCGTGCCAAAGATGCTCGATCTCGATGTCAAGCCAACTGACCTGCCCGCGCATGTCTTGGGATACTGGTTCTGCCCAGGCCAAGTAGTGGGCGGTTTGCCGGTCGTTCATTCGCAGTGCGTCGACAGCACCCTGCAGACAACCGCGAAACGCATAGGCCATCGCCGCGTCGCCGCCACCGATGATACAGGTGTCGTAGAACCCGTGACGGTCGAGCACGTCTCGCCGCGCTGCCCATCCGAGTCCCCAGGCCTGCCGCCTGGGCGCTTCGCGATGCCGTACGCGGCGGTCTTGCAGGACGAGCCAGCGCGCGATCGCCGGTTGCGAGTAGCCTGAGGAGACCTGAGATGGTGGCCGCGGCGTCATTCCCGGAGAAAGAAAGTATGCGGTGTCGAACAACTGGATCGCGGCGAAGTCACGCAAGAGTTCGCAGGCTCGCTCCCGCCAGTCGGTGGTTCGGAAGACCACGTCACAATCGAGCCAAGCGATCTTGTCGCACTCTCGGGGCAGAGCTTGCAAACCGATATTGAGTAAGCGTTCCTTCTGCCAAAGCACGTCGCGGCCGCGCCGTTGGATCAGAATCTCTGCGTCATCCGCGCCAAGTTCGTAGCTGTCGCCGTAGGCGAGCTCCACCGTGATCAGAGGCACGTTCAATCGGCGACGAAACGCGTGGTAGTTGGCGAGTCGCTGTCGGTGCTCGAGCGGGTTGAAGTAACACGCGAGAGCCCAAAGGCCGCTCGGGTCACTGCCAGACTGTCGATCAGCAGACAAACGTGAACGTCCTAGGGCAGTTGCGATTCAGAGAGTGGGATTTCGAGAAATGGCTCACCCAACGAAGCTCTGAGCAGGATACTCTATCTGCACGGGATCGACCACTTGGCAGGATCGCGAGGAGTACTGGCTACTTCCGCGGCTCGCTTGGCTAAAATGCGCACGCGCGCGGGGAGCCTTTTGCTTGGACGAGTCTTTGTCCGGGCAGCATCCGATTTCTCGCCCCACACGTTAGCGTGACATTTCAGTGGCGACCCGCCCACTTGAGGGGGACGTTGTGAGACCGGAACGGATTGTCTGCGCCGCTCGCAAGTGGTTTTCCCTTCGATAGGATGGCGGACAGCGCACCATGAAAGCGAGGCAGCTTCCTTGATGGATTTTTGGTCGATCCTATTCGAGATCGGGGTCCTTCTTGGCGTCGCGTTCGTTTTCGGCGCTCTGTGCGAGCGTCTTCGACAGAGTGCTCTTCTCGGTTACTTGCTTGCAGGCATGCTGCTCGGACCGAACGCACTCGATGTGGTATCGACGAGCCAGGAGGTGGAAGGTCTCGCAGAGGTCGGAGTCTGCTTGCTGCTCTTCTCGCTCGGATTGGAATTCTCGTGGCGCCGCCTGCGGGCGCTTGGCTTGACCGCGCTCGGCGGCGGAGCACTACAGGTTGGGTTGACGTTGATCGCTGTCGCCGTGGTCGGCGCCTGGGCCGGACTTCCCGTCCGAACGGCGGTGGTCGTTGGAGCCGCATTCGCGCTCAGCAGTACAGCGGGTGTCTTGCGGGTACTCATGGCTCGCGCGGAGATCGACAGCCTGCACGGACGCCACGCTCTCGGGATCCTCCTGCTCCAGGACCTCGCAGTGATCCCACTCGTGCTCCTCGCGGGCTTTCTCGGCGCTCCGGACTCAAATCTCTCAGCGTCAATGTGGAGTATTGGCCGCACGGGGCTGATGCTGATTCTGGCGACCGTTGGATTCTACGTGGCCTTCAACCACGTCGTCCCACGCGTACTGCTTGCGACCTCTTCCCTCAGAAATCGCGAGCTGCCGGTTCTGTTCGCAGTCGTAGGCGCCCTGGCTTCGATCTACGTGGCGCACGAACTCGGACTGTCCCCGGCCGTCGGAGCGTTCATCGCGGGTATGCTCCTTGGCGAATCACCCTTCGCCACGCAGGTCCGGGCTGACCTCTCGGTGTTGCGTACGCTTCTCGTGACAGTGTTTTTCAGTTCGATCGGAATGCTTGCCGACCCTGCGTGGATCGTCGAACACATCGGGCTTACGTTTGCGGTGGCGGCCGGCGTACTGACTCTGAAAGCGATCATTTGCTTCGCCGCACTTCGGACCCTGCGACAGAGCGCGCAGTCATCGCTTGCTGCGGGACTCTGTCTCTCCCAGGTCGGGGAGTTCGCCTTCGTTATCGCGGAGACCTCGCGAAGAACGCTCATAGACCACGACCTCTTCATGGTGATCGTGTCGACCATGATGGTGACCCTCTGCGCCACTCCGCACCTGATTGCTTGGGCTCCACGTTTGGCTTCGGGAATCCTGCGGCCGCTCACCAAGCTCGGAGTCGTGAGGGTGAATCTTCCCACCGCTGAGGGTCAGCGAGAACTGATCTCTCGTCACGTGGTGCTCGTCGGATACGGACCTGCGGGGCGGATGTGCGCGAGAGTGCTTCGCGGCGCTTCTCTTCCGATCTCGGTTCTCGATTTGAACCCCGCCCTGGCGACGAGTGCCAGGGATGACGGTTTCGACGCCCATGTCGGCGACGGAACGCACCCGGAGGTCCTCGAACACCTGCACGTGGCCTCCGCCGCTGTTGTTGTCGTGGCACTGCCCGATCCTCGGACCGCTGAGAAGGCGGTGCGAGCGATTAGGTGTCAGGCGTCGGACGTGCCTGTGGTCGTACGGTCGCGCTACCACAGACACGCGGAGGTTCTCGAACCAGCCGGAGCTAGTGCTGTGATCGACGAGGAAAAGGAAGTAGGCGACCTGCTGGGCAAGCGGGCGGCGATGCTCGTGAGCGACTCATCTGAAAAGCCCACATCGTAGGCAAGTCTGGTATCTACGGCGTGGAGCGTTGCGTCGTGGCGGGTAGGCCCTAGCAGATGCGAGCCGAGCTCCGACGAAATGCTCTCCGCCACAGATCATCCCGAAAGAGTCCAGCACGATGCATTTGAGCGTCGACGCCTCGCCGCATCAGGTCTCATTTGTTTTTGGGCACGGCGCTCTGCCGCCCGGTTGGACATCGGCGTCGGGACCGGATACAACACCGTCAGTCGATGTGCGACCTTTGCTCGCTGGCCCTCAACCCGAGGAGGAGACCGTGAAACGCGTTTGGCAAGCTTGCGAATGGCTTGGCTGTATGGCGACAGTGTTATTTTTCACGGCGGGGTGCGGCGCGCCGACCGATGTCGAGACGAAAGCGGACTCTGCCACGCCGACGGCGCAGGCCGATGAGCTTTATCCTCTCGGCGATGAGATGGCGCTGATTGCACGTGACCTGGCCGATCCTTCGTACGCTGAGATCTTGGCGCCGATGCGCAACATGTGGGATCGACTCACCGAGTATGAACGCCTCGATAACGCCGACACTCCGGCACGTTTTGCCGCCGCCCACGGCGGGGTTGATGCGATCCAGAGCGATCCCGAATTGCTTGCTGCCTACGAGCGACGTCAGCAGATTTCCTCCCAGTTTCTCGCACTTCTGGAGCGCACCATCGGTTCGCGCCCTGTCCCGGAGCGGACTCCCGCGGCGCCGGTGGATGTGAAGGCACAGCAGACCGCTTCGGATCAGCCGATCACCATCGAAGCGGTGTTGGTCACGGCCGAGGCCGAGCGCTACTGGCCGCAGTGGCGCGGGCCGCGCGCTGACGGCACGTCGTACGAGACGGGTCTACCGACGCGTTGGTCGCCTGATGAGAACGTCCGGCGCGTGGCACTACCAGGCGCCGGCAACTCGTCGCCTGTCATCTGGGGCGAGCGGATCTACCTGACCGCCGCATTCGAAGACGGTCGCCGCCGCGCCCTCGTCGGTCTGCGCCGTGGCGATAGCGAGGTGCTTTTCGTGCGCGACGCGCCCCCAGCGCCGCCGCAAGTGAAGATTCAAAAGAAGACGGGATACGCCGCGGCAACGCCGGTGACCGACGGTGAAAGAGTGATCCTCTTTCTCGGTAACGTCGGTGTCGTGGCGTATGATATGAATGGTGAGCAGCTTCTCTGGCAGTACGAGCTGCCGCCGTTCGAGGGCAGCCACGGCACAGCGGCGTCGCCGATTCTTTGGCAAGATCTGGTCATTCTGTGCCAAGAACAGAACGGCGGTCCGTCGCTTGGTCGTGCCATCGACAAGCGCAGCGGCGAGGAGCGTTGGCGGTTCGAGCGCGACAAGGCGCTGGGTTGGTGCACGCCGATCGCCGTGCGCTTCGGCGGCGAGGAGCAGCTCTTGTGGGCGGCTAAGCTCACTGTGCTTGGCATCGATCCGGCGACCGGCGAGGAGCTATGGCACTGTCCCGGCCCGACGCGGGAAGTCGTGCCGACGCTCGTCTACGGCCACGGCATGGTCTACACAACGAGCGGCCGCAGCGGTCCAACGCTGGCAATCCGTCCGGGTGGCGAAGGCGACATCTCAGCAGAGAGCGTGGCGTGGCGCTCGCCGCGAGGAGGCCCGCACGTGCCGTCGCCTGTCTTGTGGAAGGACCTTCTCTACTTGGTCAACGACACGGGCATTCTCACTTGTCTCGACGCATTGACGGGCGAGAAGGTATACCAGCAGCGTCTGAGCGGGCGTTTCACCTCGTCGCTCGTCGCTGGCGATGACCTGATCTACATCACCAACGAAGACGGCGAGACGTTCGTCGTCCGCTACGGGCGCGAGTTCGAGCAGGTGAGTCATAGCTCGGTCGGCGAGAGCGTGCTCGCCTCGGCCGCAATCTTGGACGGCCAGATCCTCCTGCGCGGCGAGAAGCATCTGTTCATCATCGGCGAGCGACGAGCGCAGACGGCGAAGCGTTGACTCGACTCTACCATTTCGTGCTGGCCTGGCCGGACGAGTTCACGGGATGCAGAGGCCTTTCGCATTTTTGCTCCCCCTGAGCAAACTTGCGAGTGTCAAGAGCTCCTCTGGAAAAGTAGTAGACGCACGCCGTGTGCCGTCCGGACGACACACGGCATTGCCTGCTCGTTTGGACGTTTTTCCTTCGTTGACTTGGTTTCCTTTTCGTTCAACTTGTTCTGATCTCTTGAATCTTGAACAGAAGCAAACGAAGATCAGGCAGAGAAGCGGCAGGCGCTCGAGGATCCACGCTCACGCAATCGCGCATGGCTTTGAAGCGCTTTTCTTTTGCAACAATGGGGTCGGAGTGTGCCAGACCGGACGGCACACGGCGTTGCCTGCCACTTTCGTGCACCGAATGGCCAAACTCGAGGTTCATAGCCTGCCTGAATTGATGATTCTGCGGCTGGCTTCTTCACGCCAGTTCTGGCCCGTCCGTCCTCGCCTCTGAACCGAAGCGTCGGACGCTGAAACGCGGCGACTGGCGAACACGGTCGATCAGCGTTAGAATGCCCCGAGCGTGCAGTCGTCAGACGCGAAGGTCGCTGTTGTTCCCCCACGCAAGGCAACAAGAGCGGGGAAAACACGTGACGCTGCCGCTGGTGGACGGTGGAGGAGTCGGTGAACGACGCAGTCAAGGCAGTCGGCGAGGAGTTGGTGGACATTTCGGCGACCGAGTCAGCGGCGGAGTCCGTGCACGAGTCGCCGAAAGAGTCGCTGCATGAGTCAGTCAAAGAGCATGAGTCAGTCAAAGAGACCGTGCGCCGCTTTTGGGGCTTTGATCAGCTGCGGCCGCTTCAAGCCGAAGCGATCGCCGCTGGCCTGAGCGGTCGAGATTCGCTCGTGGTGATGCCGACCGGCGGCGGCAAGTCGCTTTGCTATCAGGTGCCGCCGGCAGTGCTCGGATGCACCGACGTCGTCGTTTCACCCCTGATCTCGCTGATGAAAGATCAGGTCGATTCGCTTCGCGCCTGCGGCTACGCCGCGGTAGGCATTCATAGCGGACTTTCACCGGAGGAACGCGACGCGGCCGAGCGCTCCATTGCGGGCGGCGACGTGCGACTGGTCTTCGTCGCGCCAGAGCGTCTCGTCCAGCCGCGATTCCTCGATCTTCTCAGGCGCGTGCCAGTGCGATCGTTCGCCATTGACGAAGCGCACTGCATCAGCCATTGGGGCCACAACTTTCGACCTGAATACCGTCAGCTCGCCGTCCTCAAGGATCGCTTTCCCGCGGCTGGCCTCCATGCGTATACCGCGACTGCGACCGAGCGCGTGCGCGCCGACATCGTTCAGCAGCTGCGGCTGGACGATCCCGAAGTCTTGGTCGGACGCTTCGACCGCCCCAACCTGACATATCGACTCATTCCGCGCCACAACCTGCGGCAGCAAACGCTTGACGTGCTCGAACGGCATCGCGGCGAGGCGGTCATCATTTACTGCATCAGCCGCAGCGACACGGAGCGCCTGAGCAGTTACCTCGACGCGCAAGGGCACCGCGCCGCCTGCTACCATGCCGGCATGGAGGCCGACGAACGCCGTCGCGTCCAAGAAGCTTTCGCCGACGAAAACTTGAACGTCATCGTAGCCACCGTTGCGTTCGGCATGGGAGTCGACCGCAGCAACGTCCGCTGCGTGATTCACGCAGCGACCCCAAAATCGATCGAGCACTACCAGCAGGAGACAGGCCGCGCAGGACGAGACGGCCTCGAAGCCGAGTGCGTTCTGTTGCATTCGCCAGCCGACACCCTGCGCTGGCGCAAGCTCATGGAACGCTCTGCGGCGGAGGCGGAGGATCCGAGCCAAGGGGAGAAGGAATTCGCTGCGGCGGCCACTCTCCTTCACCACATGCGCAGACTCTCCGCTCCCGGAACCTGTCGCCACAAGACGCTCTCGGAGTACTTCGGTCAACCGTACGAGACGGCGGATTGCGGCGCTTGTGACGTCTGCCTCGGCGAGTGCGACGCCCTTGAGGATGGAACGGTTGCAGCACAGCAGATTCTCTCGTGCGTCTTTCGCGTCAAGGGCGAGTTCGGGATCGCCCACATCGCCGACGTGTTGCGTGGTACTCGAAGCGACCGGGTCGTGCAGCTCTCCCATGACCAGCTCAGCACGTTCGGGCTGATGAGGGAGCGAACGAAGAAGTCGATCACGAACATGGTCTATCAGCTCATCGATCAGGACCTCCTCTCGAGAACAGGTGGGGCGTTTCCGGTCCTCAGGCTGAATGAGCAGTCCGCTCAAGTGCTCCGTGGGAACCGGCAAGCTTGGTTCCTACCCGAGAGGAAGCCAACGCGCGTCCACCGCTCTCGGCATGAAGAGGATGCGTGGGCGGGCGTCGACGCCGAGCTGTTCGAGAGGCTGCGACAGCTGCGCCTGCGTTTGGCGCGTGAGCGCAATGTACCGCCGTTTGTCGTCTTTGGCGACGCAACGCTCCGCGACATGGCGCGCCGGGTGCCGCGGACGATGGAGGCGCTGCTCGAGGTGCACGGCGTCGGCGAGCGGAAGCTCGCCGATTTCGGCGCCGCATTCCTCGCCGAGATTCAGGGGGGGGCGTGACTGCGCGAGGCGGTGAAAAACGACGACTGGGGTGCTGTCGACCAGCCGGCGCCGCAGCGAATGAGCGTCCAAGATGGCCTTGTCCTCGCCTCAATCGGGCGCCCGTCACGCCAAGTGTCTCCGCGGAAGTCCTGTCAACACAGGCGGATAGGCGATCATCGAGAAAGGGGAATTTTACGCCGGGGACGAGAATTCTCGCATCTGCTCGAATGCGTGGCTTGCAGCTGATTCGTGCAACGGCGCCTTCACGTGCGTCGCTGGTAGGGACTGTCGGCTTCCTGAGTGAATCGCGGTGCATGGAACGTCGTTTGCGAATAAGGCGTGCCTCGACATGCCGAGGCATGCGGCGCGACGCGAGTTGGAGCGACTCTCAGATACGAGAGTTCCGTCGTTAGGTACGCTTTCTTTACTGTTCAGTTTGCGAATAGAACCTTATGCACGACACCACTGACGGCTTGTCAGTCAACCCAGCCGAACCTCGCCGTACCTTTCTACGCCGGGCTTCTGGCGTCGCCATGGGCGGCGGACTTGCCCTGAGCTACGGAACGTTCGCCTTGATGGCGGGGCGTTTTCTCTATCCAGCAGCGAGTAGCGAGCGAGCTTGGCATCTCGTCGCACCGGTTCGCGAGCTGAGTCGTGGCAAGACGCTAAGCTACGCGACTCCGGCGGGACTCCGTGTGGCCATCAGTCGTCGCGGCGACACCGCCAATGGCGACGGCGATGATGATGACAGCTTCATCGCTCTTTCGAGCACCTGTCCACACCTTGGCTGTCGTGTCCACTGGGAGGCTCACAATTCCCGCTTCTTTTGTCCGTGCCACAACGGCGTGTTTTCACCGCAGGGAGAGCCCGTCTCCGGCCCTCCGGCGGACGCGGGCCAGGCGCTACCGCGCTACCCGCTGAAGGTAGAGAACGGACTTCTCTTCATTGAAGTTGCCGTGAACGAGTCGGTCTAGGGGAGCACGAAGAGAGATGGTACTCATGTCCGCCCTGACCACGTGGCTACGCGAGCGGGTTCCGGTCTCAGGTGATCAGCTGCGCGAGTTGACGAACGAACCCGTGCCGAATCACCTGCGCCACTGGTGGTTCTGTCTCGGTGGCACCCCGGCCTACCTTTTTGTCGTCCAGATCGTCACCGGGATTCTGCTCGCCTTTTACTACGAGCCGTCTCCGCAACGTGCGTATGAGTCGGTTGAGTATATCACGGAGAGTGTCGCCTACGGCTGGTACATCCGCAGTCTTCACAAGTGGTCCGCGACGCTCATGGTGGCAGCAGTCATCCTGCACCAGATGCGAGTCTACTTCACGGGCGCTTACCGCAGACCACGCGAGCTGAACTGGATGATCGGTATGTGTCTGCTGGTCTGCACTCTCGTTCTCGGCTTCACCGGCTATAGCCTGGTTTACGAGCAGCTGAGCTACTGGGGTGCGACGGTGGGCGCCAACATCGCCGACAGCATCCCATGGATCGGCGGCGTTCTGAAGCGGCTGCTTCTTGGCGGCGAGACGTACGGCGCGCACACGTTGTCGCGGCTTTACGTACTTCACGCCGCGGTTCTTCCCGTCCTGATGGTGCTCCTGATCGGGATCCACTTGACACTCATTCGGCTGCAGGGAGTCACCGAGTACCGCTTCGCTCGTGACAGCGATCGGGAGAACGCTCACTTCAGTTTTTTCCCCGACCATTTCTACACAGAACTGATTCTCGGACTATCCCTCATGGTCATTCTGACGACGCTGGCGATCACCCTGCCAGCGGAGCTCGGCCCGAAGGCAGATCCCTTCACGACACCAGAGGTCATCAAGCCCGAGTGGTTCTTCTACGTCGTCTTCCGTTGGCTCAAGTTGTTTTCGGGGACGTTCGCAGTACTGACGACGGGATTCATTCTCTTTCTCATGTTCGTCTGGCCTTTGATCGATGGTTGGCTGCGTCGCCGTGCTCCGACGAGTGAAATGAGCGTCTGGATCGGCATTGCGGCAGTGATTGCCATCATTTTGCTGACCGTGTGGGAAGCTGCCGTGAGTCACTGAGAGCAGACGCCGCAGAGCGTGAGAGAGAAATACAACATTTCCAGCATGGAGCGTGTCGATGAGGCTCGAAACGAAGAAAGTGATCATCGGGATTCTTGGCGGAGTTTTTCTTCTGTCGCTCATCTTTGTCCAAGCGATGGAAGTCCTCCGTAAAGGCCGCGAAACGGGCCGGTTCCGCCCTCACTACGTCACGCCAAAGACTTCGGAGGGATGTGTCGACTGTCACACGAGGAATTCGCCCGGGATCGTTGAGCATTGGGAAGGTAGCACGCATGCGGAGAAGGGTGTCGGCTGTGTCGAGTGCCACCGCGCCGAGCAGGGTGACGCGGACGCCTTTGTGCACTTCGGCGTCGTCATTGCGACCGTCGTAACCCCGCTCGACTGCAGCCGCTGCCATCCCGACGTTGCCGCAGAGTTTGCACGCAGTCATCACGCCGCGGGCGGTAACATCCTCCACTCGCTCGACAATTTCCTCGCTGAAACCGTCGAGGGATCGCGTGTGCCTTTCAATCCTCATTCACCGACCCCGGGCCGCGAAGACGGACTCGTCAACGGCATGGCGAGCGCTCTTGTCGGGTGTCACCAGTGCCATGGCAGTATGGTCGCCTTACAGACTACTGATGGCGGACGCGTGACCGTCAATGACTTGCAGCCGGACGGTGATGGAAAACCGACGAACGCAGCCGCGGTCGCTCGCATTCGTCACGACCCCGACAGCGGGCGACCACTCTACGACCCCGGGACGTGGCCGAACACCGGTATTGGACGCCTCAACCTCGACGGATCGAAGGGCTCCTGCTCCGCGTGCCACTCGCGGCACGACTTTTCGCCGCGGCGTGCCCGTCAACCGGAGAACTGCGGAAAGTGTCACCTCGGACCCGACCACCCGCAAAAAGAGATCTACGAAGAGTCCAAGCACGGTGTCGCCTATCGCGACCTGCGGGAGACGATGAACTTGGACTCAGAGACTTGGGTGCTTGGGCGTGATTACTCGCAGGCGCCGACGTGCGCGACCTGTCACATGTCTGGCCATTCGCGCAACGATGGCAAAATCACGCACGACCCTGGTCAGAGGATTTCGTGGACCAATCGACCACCCGTCAGTCTCGTCATGGACACCGATGCCGAACACAAAGTGATCAAGGAGATCGACAGCGCCAAGAGGCAGGAGTTGATCGCCGACAGCTGGCAGAACAAACGTGATCGCATGAAGGATGTCTGCGCCCACTGTCATACACCGGCCTACATCTCTGGCTTCTACAAGCAGTACGACGATTTCGTCATTCTCTACAACGAGAAGTTCGCCAAACCAGGAAAGGCGATCATGGCTGCGCTCCTCGAAAACGAGCTCATCTCTAAGACTCAATTCGACGACAAGATCGAGTGGACCTGGTTCTATCTCTGGCACCACGAGGGGCGACGAGCGCGGCATGGCGCGTCGATGATGGCGCCCGACTATGCCCACTGGCACGGGATGTACGAAGTTGCGGAGAGATTCTATGAAGAACTGATACCTCAGGCGCGTCACATCCTCGCGGAGGCGCGGACGGCGGGGCAAGGTGATGCCGCCTCACGCGTCGCGACCGTCATTGACGAGATTCTGGCGCGACCAGAACATGCTTGGCACGGTGGAGGCGCCGGCGATCACGAGGGCCGGTGATGGTTCCCTATCGCCTACAAAAATCACGGCAACGAAGCGCTCTTCGACCCGCGAAGAGTGCGCAATGATCGACGATTGAGCGGCGTCGGCAATTTGCTCACCTGCGGTGAAGTACGCTCAACGCTCCGCCGCGTCTCGAGACTCTGCTACTGACGCACTCTTCGCCGCTCTTGCTCGCCATTTTTCGCGGGCGCTCGGGCCGATCTCTGCGTTCGCTTTACGCCATCGGCGACTCGGCGGCACGCAGGATTCCGGGGAAAGTTCATACGCTCGGCAGGGGCCTCGGTTATCTTAAAAGGTGTCCTCGCCGCGGTCTGGTTCCAAAACTGGATGATTCCGACTCAATCGCGAAGGAGGAACTATGCGGTGCCTCATTGCGACGCTCGGTGGAGACGCACCAGGCGTCAATGCCGCCGTTCGAGCTGTGACGCGAATCGCCCTGAAACGAGGGGCCGATGTCTTCGGCGCCCGCTTGGGCTGGCTCGGGCTGCTTCGGGACGAATTTTGGCAGCTGAAGGATAGCGATGTCGCTTCAGTGTTGTCGCGTGGTGGGTCCGTTCTTGGCTCCACCGATGCCAAGATCAACAAAGATGACACCGAGAGTCACAGGAAAATTGCCATGGCGCTGCGTAAGTATGACGTCGTCGTGGCTACGGGGGGACTCGGAAGCTTCGCTGTGCTGAACCGGCTTTATGAAAGCGGCCTCATGGCACGTACGACGACGATGTTCGTACCCGCATCAGTGGAAGGTGAATTCCTTGATCCCAACGTCGACGATGCATCGGACGACGTTCACGCCGAGTCGATCGGCTTCGACACGGCTGCTAACCGCGCCGTCGACGTCGTCGATTGTCTCCGCGATCAGGCGTTCCACAGCCGCACGGTATTTCTGGTCGAGTGTGTCGGTTCGAAGAGCAACTGCATGCCGATCCAGGTCGGTTTGGCCTGCGGCGCGCACCGAATCTATTTGCCGCTGCGGCCGAGATTGACTGACGAGCACCGCGCTGAGATCCAGCAGCTCTACGGGCGAGAGTTTGATCCGAATTACGTCAGCATCCCTGAGCTCGTGCGCTGGATCGAAGCTATGTTCGAGCGTGGCAACCGCAAGTACCTTCTCGTCATCCTTCCGAGCGGTGTACCCGTGGTCAACGTTCGCGGTGGCGAAGCCCCGCGCATCGACTACGAGGATATGATGACATCGATCAAACCGCTCGAGCTGACGGTGCTGCGAGTTGCTGAAGCACTGGATGTGCATTTCTCCGACCGCTCCGCTGCTCAGGTGCGCCACGTCCTGCTCGACGACCTGCAGCGCGGTGGCGCGCCGACGCTGAAAGATCGAGTTTTAGGCTCCCTATACGGCGAGGCGGCGCTGGAAGAGTTTTTAGCGATTTCGAATGGCGAGGATGGCTACGAGGCCAAGCAAGGAAACCTGAATCTGCTCGCCATCGCCGGCACGGATCGCGTCGCCTGGCGCTGTTTTCCTCGTCAACAGGTGCAGCACATCTTTCAAGGCGAGGAGCCGCGTGCCGGGGGGCTTTCGCCGCTACCGTTTTTGCGACAAGCGCGCGGCGTGATCGCTGGGTACAAGCCGCTGGCGGCGATCTAGATCTGGCGCTAGGCTACCCGCGCGACGGTGACACTGACCTGGCACTCGTCTCGACTATTCGAGTGGGCCAATTCCTGTGATGGTGTCACGCAACACTTGTAGCGCATCGGGTTGCGATTGCAATCGCATCATGGCTTGCATCATGCGAGCCTGGCTAGCATCGAGCCGGGACTTGACCTTTTCCGCGATCGCCTGCTGCTCCGCGGCGTCCGGCTCACCAAGGGCCTTTCTGCGCTCGAGGGTGTCCTTCATCTTTTTCGCGATCGCCTCGAGTCTCGGCTTCGCTGCTTCAGCCGACGCCTTGTCAGTCACTGTTTCGAGAACGTCCGCGATTTCCTCAGTCGACGTGACCATTTCGTCGGTGAGTGACTCGTGCGAAGACTGCCCGCAGGCGCTCACAGCGAGCGGCAGGAGAAACAACGAAAGGGACCAAACAAGTACTCTATGCATCACTCGATTCTCCTGTCCGCGATACGGGTCGTTTGTGGCAACGCAGTATCCAGTGAACGAGAACCGAAGTCAAATGCAGGTGTCGGGGCCTGGCTCTGACGTCGTCTTCGTCAAGGGGAGCCGTCGACCTTTTCTGCGCGCAGTGCGACTCGCAATTCAGCCTGCTGATCGAGTCCGATCGACTGCACGCCTTTGATGACGGCCTTTGCCTCGCCTTCGCCGACTTCCACGGTGTAACGCCCCTCACGAAACACCTTCGGTTGAAAGCGCGACCCCCTGATGCGCAGGGCGTAGACCCAAGCGCCATCTGACTCGTCGATGATCTTGACGACTGGATCCGCCTGACCGGTGATCTCTAGCGTGGGGAGATACGCTTTTGGAGTTCGTCCATAGTTGTCTTGCTGGTCGATGGTCTTCGGCCAACCATCGTACTGTTGAGTCGCCGGGTTCATGACGTCGACGCCGCGCGGGAAGCACTGCATGGTGATCTGGCGCGTGCGTTTATTGAGGCGCAAGACTCCAAAGCCGGCGGCGCGTGTCGTCAGCTTGTCGCCACTGGCGGGGCGTTCGTCGGGGTTGGCGACGGCATAGCAGGTGACCTTGTTGCCAAAGCCGTCCAAGTGATCGCCGGTATACTCCGGCGCGCCCGGCTCGCGTTGCCCGCCGGGTTGGAGCGGCTTCCACCAGCGCAGGTAAAGGTTCGCGATCGATGGGACACCGAAGGAGAAACAACTGTCGCGAAACTCCTCGATGCCATGGTGGAAGATCGTCGCTAAGTGCTGATCACCCGCGAGGTGAACCGCAAAGCACTTGCGCAGCGCGTCGATCGCTTTGTGCCTCCAGGACCGGAAGCTCGTCGATATTGCGCGCCGTGAAGCGCCGCAGCGCGGTATTGAGGTCGTCGTCGAGCGTGACGCTGAGAAAGTCGGTGACCATCATGTCACGAGCGATCGCAATGCGCCACATTGACTCGTCATAGATGAAAGCACGCACATCGTTGGTGGAGAAGATTCCTACCGTACGTTCGGAGGCTCTCGAGCGCCGGAGTTCCTTCGAGCGTCATTCTTCGTCCGCGGACTTCCTTGGGACTTCACGATTGCTCGGCGGAGCGCGGAGGAATTGGTCCCGTCCAGTCCAAACACGGCTTCTCCGGGACGGTCACCGTTCTCCTCGAGCGCGGAACTTCTATGGGCTCACCTCTAGGTCCGCGCTGAATCACGAATCGTCCAAGAGACTCATCGAAGAGCAAAAAGTCCCTGTTCTCTTGAACCCAATTCTGCAAGAGCGCGTAGTTACTTTCCGATGCTCTCAGGAATCGAAGGAGCTTTTTCTCATCTCGCGACTTTGGAAACTCGACATTCGGAAGCTCGGGCGGCGGTTCTACCCCAAGAATCCATGCTTCGGCAAGAAGGACCAACTCGCGGAAGCGAAGCAGCACCTCCGTTCCTTCCGGCTCCTCCGCGTGGAACTCGGTCATCATTTCGTCGAAGTTGAAGAGAGGCCCGATGAACGCGGAAAGCAGCACGTCACCCAGTCCCCTCTTGGGGGAAGGTCGTCCGGGCCTCTGAATGTGTTTCCAAGCGTCGGGCCCGCACCACCGTACGAAATACGCGAGAGAGGCGAGAAGCTGTTCATCACGGCGCACGCGAGTGCCAAACTCTCGCACTAGCGGAAGGAGCGGTCCCATTTGCCGCAGCGCCTCGTGATCATCCCCGTTCATCGACGTAGCTGCAGCACAGTGGTAGAACAGCCAAAACGTCAACGTCGGACGATCCGGTCCCATCTCCCCGACGATGACTCGCGCGACGTCTTGTCGGTGCGAGCTCACCAGGAGAGGGTCGAGTAAAACCTTTGCCGCGTCGAATGTTTCGGAGCGGTCGAGTTGCCGGAGGCGATAATGGGTCACGAGAGTGTGCCAGTTGAGGGTGAGCAGCACTACGATCGTGATGGCTCCGAGACCCGCCAGACCCGCTACGCGCTTTCCTCGGCGCCGGACTTCAGCTGTCGACATTTCGTTTCTGCTCTTCAAGGCGCTCGTTATAAAACGCTATGACGTCCTTACGCCGCAAGAGGCCGAGCACGCGACCACTCGGCGTATCGATCACCGGTAGCTCGTCGATATTGCGCGCCGTGAAGCGCCGCAGCGCGGTATTGAGGTCGTCGTCGAGCGTGACGCTGAGAAAGTCCGTGACCATGATGTCACGGGCGATGGCAACGCGCCACATCGACTCATCGTAGATGAACGCGCGAACGTCATTGGCGGAAAAGATTCCGACCATGTGTTCGTCTGCGGCCGACGACGACACAGTGTCGTGTTCGCCTTCGGCTTCAGCGTCGGACTCTCCGCCATCCGAAGGTCGCGTGGGCGCACTCCTGACCACCGGGAAGTAACTCTGGCCGCTGGCCGCGATTTCTTTCAGGATCGTCTCGAGTGGTGTCGACTCACCGATAAGTTTGAATGGGCGCCCCGGTCGAAACACCTCGCGGACGCGAAAGCCTTCGAGCAAGTCAATGATGAAGTCGCCGCGGTGCGCCGGCGATTCGAGTCGCGTCGGCACCTGCTTCTCGTAGATTGTCCAGGGTCGGCACAAGATGAAGCAGAGCGTCGACACCCACATGGCAGGAATGAGGAGGCGATAGTCGCCGGTGATCTCCGAGACCATGACGAGCGTCGAGATGGGAGCGTGCGCGCAACCTGAAAAGAACCCGGCCATGCCGACAATGGTGTAAGCCTGCGGCTGCGTTACGAGCGCCGGCCACAGTCCATGCAGCGTCTGCCCGGCGGCAGCGCCGAGGGTGCCGCCGATCACCATCGACGGACCAAAGACGCCGCCGGAACCGCCGGAGCCGATCGTCAACGAGGTCGTCAGAATCTTGCCGAAGGCGATGGCACAGAGAACACCGATGCCGATGTCTACAGACGTGTCGAGTGCACCCTGGATCGCGCCGTAGCCGCTCGAAAGTACCGACAGTGCGACTTCATTGCCAATCAGCGTGTAGAGGCCGATCCCGAACAGCCCAGCCAGTCCAGCACCGACCGCGGGCCGAACGTGTCGTGGTAGCGGTAGCTTTTTGAACAACGCATGAGTGCCATAGAAGACCTTGATATAGACGACAGCGGTCAAGCTCAGCACGACCGCGAGAATCGTCAGCGGCAACAGTTCGAACGGAGAACCGAGGGCGAAACCGAGACCTTCACCAAAGAGCGGCGTGAACATGAGGTGCGCCGGCAGCGAAAGCGCGTAGACGCTGTATGAGATAATCGATGCGATCGCGGCCGGGACGATGACCTCCGACTCGAACTCTGCTTCACGGTAGAGGATTTCCGCGGCAAAGAGTGCCCCAGCAAGTGGGGCGCGAAAGATCGCCGCGACGCCTGCACCCATGCCGGCGGCCATGAGTACGCGGCGCTCACGTGCTGAGAGCTTCAAGCGCGCACCGACGAAGGAGCCGAACCCAGCGCCGATCTGTGCGATCGGTCCTTCGCGCCCCCCGGAGCCGCCCGTGCCGATCGTGACGGCTGAGGCGACGAGTTTGACGAGCGCGGTGAGTGGTGCGATCGCACCGCGTTTGTGGTGAAACGCTTCGATGGCTGCGTCGGTGCCGTGACCCTCAGCGTCGGGTGCGAACGTGTAGACGAGGATGCCCGAGACGAGTCCGCCAGCTGCCATGACGAGGACGATCAGCGTCAACGACGGAGTCCCGCCAGCAGCATGAAACCACGACGCTTCGCCGCGCGGCTCCACCGGCGACCAACCGGTGAAGCCAGCGAGCACGAAGTGCAGACAAAGCTGACACGCGAACTGAAAAACGATGGCGCCAAGGCCGGCAACGATGCCGACGCACGCAGAGAGCAGCACCGTTTTGCCGGTGGCGCGCAGGTCGAGGCTTGAGCTCATGAGGTGATCCTTGGGAGAGTCAAGCCCGCCAGTTGAGGCGCCCGAGGGGGCGAAGTCAAGGGTCCGCGAGCGACTCTGTGATTTGAGCTACAGCCCCTTTGAGCTCGCGGCGTACTTCGGCACTGGATTCCCGCTGCAGAGCGTCGCCGAGAAGGGCGAGGGCGGTCGGCGGTGCGAGCCCGGCGTTGCGAAGTCGCCGCGCGGCGAGCAGCCGCAGCCGTGGAAACTTGAGCGCGAGCATTTCGCGGAGAAATCGTTCGGTCGCCGCAGCTTCGCCACAATTGGACGCTGCAGCGAGGTCGAAAAGCTCGGTCGCCGGCGAGTCCGAGTTGGTCTCGAGGATGCGCAGGGCGTCGGAGACGCTGCGCGGATGCTGAGAGACGAGCGCCGCCAGAGATCGAAGCTCCTCTTCGTCGGCACGGGAATCCTTTGAAACGAGTTGTGTCACGAGGAGATCGACCATCGCCTCTGGGCGGAGTATCGATAGCACCGGCGCGCAGGCCTCACGGGTTTCCCTGTCGCCGTGGTTGATGCGCTGAATGAGTGTCGGAATGAGACGTTCTCCTTGCGCTGCATCGATGTGCGATTCGAGAGCTGCGGATTCGAGTGCCAGCGCCGCGCCCGACCAGCGCTGGCGCTTGGTACCTTCTAAGGCGGCGATAAGGTCTCCCGCGTATCCAGGGCGCCGGCCGATGAGGTGCGCGGCGGCCCATCTGACCTGAGCGTCCGAATCGGTCAGGCACACGTGAAGAATCGAGTTCAAGACAGGCTCGGCGAGGGAGTCAACGCCTGAGAGATCGTCCAGCGCCGTGTGTCGCACAAGGGGCGAGGGGTCAGCAAGCGCCAAGGTGATCAAATCGTCGGCGACGACGCGCGACGCAGCGGCGGCCAGTACCACGCGGACGGGCTCGCGCTGCACAGGAAAGCTCTCGAGGAGCTCGGGCTCCTGCAGAACATCTTGGAAGCGATGGATGTGAGCTGTTGAGAAAAGAGGCAAGTCATCGGGTCTGAGAAGACGCTCAGCCGCCCTGCTAACGCTGAGATCTGTATCCTGGAGGCAGCGAATGACGCCTCGGAGGACGCTCGCAGGCTGGAGATAGCCGGGCGGCGAGAAAAAGCGCGGGAACGACCGCAGCGCCCGCAGGGTCTGCCGACGGACAAGCGGCGAGGGATCCTGCAGCGCGACAGAGAGCATCTCGCCGAGTCTGCCAGCGGCGAACGCCCACGTGACGCCTGCCCTCGTCTCTTCCTCGAACTGACGAAAGGGCCGCAGCGCGTGTGGGACTTGGCTGCGCGACGGAGTCTCCGATCGGCCCGTGTTCAGCGCCCAGTGGAGTTCCAGAAGTCTCCACAAGGCGTGCGTTGCAGCGGCCCGGATGGGCTCGGTGGAGTCGGAGAGAGTGTCGAGCACCGCTTCAATCCTCTCCTCGAGAAAGTTATCGTTCAGGGAGCTCATCGCCTCCAACGCTTTGACCGTGATGTACGAGTCAGACGATCGCGCCAAGTCGATGAGGATGCGTGCGGCGGTACGGGTCCGCGATCGACCCAGCTGCCTGATCGCGGTCGCTGCGATCGTGAGGTCGCGATCGCGTGCGTGCGTCGCCACGATGCTGACCGACGTCTCGGAATTGACGCGGCCGAGCGCCTCGAGAGCTTGGCGGCGGAACTCGGGCTCCTCGCCCTGCGCGAATTCCGCCAGCACGGGAATCGCTACCGGAGAGGAGAGCGCGCGAATGGCAGCGAGCTGTTGACTGCGGTCGTTGCCTTGTGCGACCTGGAGAAGTCGGTCCGTGGCCGCGGGGACGTCGTGTAGCTCTGCTGCGGCGCGCAAAGAGTGCCGCTGTTTTTCACTCAAGAGTTTTCCGATCAGCGCCTCGATGAGCTCGGATGATGCTGGATCGATCGCGCGCGCTGCGGCTGAAGCATCTTCGAGAAGAAGCCCTTCCTCGACGTCGACGAGGCCTATCAGAGGGGGCAGGAGTTTGTGGGCATCAGCCCACACAGAATGTCTGACTTTGACGAACCAGAGCCATTCAGAGCAGTCGTCCGTCTGCATCCCGGCACAATGCTTGAGGGCCAGCTCGGCGCCTTCCTGACGAGTTAGTGCATTGGGCGAATCTCGAAAGTATAGGAATCCCAGCAACGTTACCGCGCGGTCGTGAGGCGGGCTATTGCGAGGTTGGCTGAGATCGTGATCGAGACGCGTCAGTGCGATTTCAAGATTCCGCTCCCACGCCTGCAGGCCATAAGCTTCAACGACGTCCAGCCACTCGTTGACGAGTTCGCCGTGGGCTAGAGAGTCGGTGTCTTGGAGTTTACTCTCGTCGTGTTCGTTTGCAGCAGCGGACCATTCTCTGGCGCTCTCGGGCAGCTCAAGAATCGCCTGTACCCCAGCCTTGGACTTCATGCTTCCGAGCGCCGCTGCGGCCGCTAACCGCACCTTTTCGTCTCGCGCCGTCAGCCGCTGGAGAAGCATCCGTTCTTCGATAACACCCCGGGCAATCCAAATCGCCACGGCAGCGGCGAGAAGGCCGAATCCGAGCGCCGCGAGTCGCGGCACAGGTTTTAGTCTCGACAGGTGTTCTGGCATGTCACTCCCAAGCGCATCTTGTTATGGTCGCATGCCGTCCCTCCTCAGCGGTCTCTTCGAGGTTGCACTCCAAAGGGGATCATACCTCCTCTCCTGGTGACATCGAGCGCTCGCCAGGACGTTCACTGGTGCCGCGCGGTGGGAGTTGGGACGGCGGGTCCAGCTTTCCAGAAACCGTCGAAGGAAGACTCCTTCATGCGACGTCGATGCGCGTAGGCCATTTGCCAACTCGACGGCGACCGGGCGTGCAGTTACGATCTACCTCCTTGTCCGCGGCCTCCCGGTGCGTCGTCATGTAATGACCACTGCGGGATTCCCCATGCCGAACCAATCTTAGCTACTCCTGAGGCTTTGCCGTGCCCTTTCGAACTCTTTCGCTGCAATCGCTAGCGCTTCTTTGCGCGGTCGCCGCACCGCAGGCGACCGCAACCGCGCGTCCCAACGTCCTCATCGCCATCTCCGACGACCAGTCGTACCCGCATGCAGCGGCATACGGCTTCGGGGCCGTGCGCACGCCCGCGTTTGATCGCGTTGCCTCTCGCGGTGTTCTTTTCCGCAACGCGTTCACGCCGGCACCGGGGTGCAGTCCGATGCGCGCCGCGTTCCTCACCGGGCGCAACATTTGGCAGATCGAACACGCCGGGACGCACGCCAGTTCCTTCGCTTCCAAGTACGAGGGGTTTCAGGATCGACTCGAGCGGGCGGGGTACTTCGTTGGCTACACGGGCAAGGGGTGGGGGCCTGGCAACTGGCGAGCGAGCGGCCGCCGGCGGAATCCAGCCGGCATCGAGTTTTCGGGCGCGCGCCTTGAGGCTCCGGCGGGCATCAAGGACAACGACTATGCCGCCAATTTTGAGCGCTTCCTCGCTGCACGCCCGAAGGGGCAGCCGTTCAGCTTCTGGTACGGCGCCTCGGAGCCGCACCGCTTCTTCAAGAAGGGCATCGGGCGCGAGCACGGACTCGATCCGGACGACGTGGAAGTGCCTTCGTTCTTGCCCGACACGCCAGAAGTGCGCGACGACTTCCTCGACTATTGCTACGAGATCCAGTGGTTCGACGAGCACCTCGGTCGCATGCTCGATGTCCTCGTGGAGTTGGACGAACTGGAAAACACCATCATCATCGTGACGAGCGATAACGGCATGGCGTTTCCGCGCGCCAAAGCGAACGTCTACGAGTATGGCATCCACATGCCGCTGGCAATCGCTTGGGGCGCGAAGATCCCCGGCGGACGCGTCGTCAACGACCTCGTCAGTCTCATCGACGTCACCGCGACGATCTATGCTGCGACTGGAGTCGCGCCGCCAACGCGTTATCCGCTCGCAGGGCGGAGTTTTCTCGGCACGTTGACCTCGACGCGGCAGGGGATCGTCGATGCCGATCGCGACGCGGTTTTTTCTGGTCGGGAGCGCCACTCGTCATCGCGCTACAACACGCTCGGCTATCCACAGCGCTGCATTCGCACGCGCCGCTATCTCTACATTCGCAACTTTCGCCCTGAGCGCTGGCCGGCCGGTGCGCCGCGCAAGTTCGGCACCGGCATGTACGCCCCCGGCGACGTGGTCGCACGCGCGCAGTTGGGTCCAGAGCATGGCGGCTATCACGACATTGACCGCTGCCCGACGCTGACGTTTCTCATCGAACACGCAGACGATCCTGCTCTTGGGAGGTACCTGGAGCTCGCGGTGGCCAAACGTCCCGCCGAAGAGCTTTACGACATCGTCAAAGACCCTGGCTGCATTGACAACCTCGCCGACGATCCGGCGCACGGGGCGACGCGCCAGCAGCTCAGCGAAAGATTGCTCGCCCACCTGCGCGCTACCGTGGATCCGCGCGTCGTCGATGGCGACGGCGGCGACGTCTTCGAGACCTATCCGCGCTACAGCCGCCTGCGCTGGTTTCCCGAGCCGGAGTGGGCGCGCGAGAACCCGGCGCGCGGCAAGGCCGAGCCGTGGGTGGAGAGGCGGCGGCCGCAGGCTCAGGATTGACAGCCTGTTGAATCCGAGCACCACTGAATAAGCTCTGCGCCGCGCTCGTCTCACTCTGGGTCGGTCTTTCCGCAACTCAGGCTGGGAGAAGAGCATGAACGTTCGGTTGAGCAGGTTCCCATTCGCACTGGTTCTTCTCGGCACTCTTGTGTGCGCCCTTGGCTGCGCTCGCGGAGGCTACATCACTCCGGACGCGGTGCGATCGTGTCGCGGCTGGGGGGAAGGGTATGGTCGAGGTGAATCGTGCAGCTACTGGAGGCCGCGGTGCACCGACGATTCTTGTTGGTGCGCGCGCTCGTGTCTTTGCTGGCGACGCCACCCATGCGTGTCGAGCTCATCGCCGATGCTTAGCGACTGCTGAAACCGGCAACAGCCTGCGCGCCGGTCCGGGAGCTTCCGCCTCCCTTGCTTTCGCTCATCAAATCTCCTATCGTAGTCGCCTTCCTGGTGAAGATCTTCTGGCGCATCTTCTCACGTGGCGGCTGCCAGCGAGCGACGGCGGTCCGCTGCGTCCTCGCCCCATCGTATCGTTCGCTCGCCGAGGAACCCACCGCATGCAGGCGCCCGACGCGACACCGAAGACCGCCGAGCTCAACACTGTCGACACGGTGATCGTTGCCGTCTACTTCATCGTTGTGCTGGCAACAGGCGTTTATTTTTGGCGTAAGAGCCGCTCGGTCGATGGCTTCACCGCCGCTGGACGCTCGCTCCCGGGCTGGGTCGTCGGATTTTCTATCCTTGCCACGTACGTCAGCAGCATCAGCTTCTTCGCGAACCCGGGCAAGTCGTTCGGCGGCAACTGGAATCCTTTCGTCTTCAGCCTGTCGATCCCGATCGCGACTTGGATCGCCGTGCGCTATTTCTTGCCGTACTATCGCCGCGGCACGGAAGTCTCAGCGTACAGCCACCTCGAGAAGCGCTTCGGTCCCTGGGCTCGCTTCTACGTCGGCTCGCTCTACCTCGCCATGCAGCTTGTGCGCATCGCCGTCGTCATGTACCTCATGGCGCTGCCGCTGCAGGCGCTTCTCGATGTGGACGGGCTCTACATAGTTCTTGTCCTTGGCGTGACCACGACGCTCTACACGTTCATCGGTGGAATCGTTGCTGTGATCTGGACCGATGCCATTCAGTGCATCATCTTGATGGTCGGCGCGTTGATTTGCTTGGCTCTCATGCTCTTCGACACGCCGGGTGGGATGAGCGAGTTCACGCGAATCGTCAGCACTGATGGAAAGTTCTCTCTCGGCTCGTGGGAACTCGGGTTGACCAACGTTGCCGAGACGACGTTTTGGGTGACGCTCCTTTACGGCATCGCGATCAACTTGAACAACTTTGGCATCGATCAAAACTATGTCCAGCGCTACGTTGCCTCGAAGTCAGACAGCGAGGCGCGAAAGAGTCTATGGATCGGCGGCTTGACGTTCTTGCCGCTGTCGGCGGTCTTTTTTCTCATTGGCACTGCGCTCTACGTCTACTACCAGCAGAACCCGCTGCCTCCTGAGATCGCGGCGAAGTCTGACCGCGTCTTCCCCTACTTTATCCTGACGGAGTTGCCGACGGGTGTCCGCGGCCTGCTGATCGCAGCCGTCTTCGCAGCGGCCATGAGCACGATCTCAACGAGTCTCAATTCTTCGGCAACCCTCATCCTCACCGACCACTACAAACGCTATATCAATCCGAGCGCCGGTGAGGGACGTTCAATGATGGTTCTCTATGGCGCGACGATCATCATCGGCGTTCTCGGTACCGCCATGGCGGTCTACTTCGTCAGGGCTGAACCGAAGAGCGCCCTCGACGCCTGGTGGATTCTCTCCGGAATCTTCACGGGTGGCATGATCGGGATCTTCTTGCTCGGTATGGTGGCGAGGCGTGCAGGCAACGCAGCGGCCGTGTTGGCGGTGATTCTCGGCACCATGTTCATCGCTTGGCTCACGATTCCAAAGGCGTACAAGGCACTCCCGGACTTGCTGGGCAAGGTTCCAGAGGACCCTTCGATCCCGATGTCGCCTTTTAACGACCTGTTGATCGCAGTCTTCGGCATGATTTTCATCGTCCTTGTTGGTGCGCTTCTGGGGCTGATCTTCCCTCGCCGGGACGTCGATGCCGCGGCGCAATAGTCAGGTCGTCTAGAAGACTTCAGATTTCGTGTGAATCGGCAGCGCCGCGGCGCGGATGATCGATCAGCAGACGAGGTGGAGAACGCTTTCGCCGGTGGCCGTGCTGGACGCACTGAGCCCAAGCGCTCAGCTGAGCCCGAATGTCGAGCTGGGGGTGATGAATGGACGAACTCATCGACCGCGATTCCCCGGAGACGCAGAAGATCTTTTGCCTTCGCTGCCAGGAGTCACTCGTCCGCGGTAGTGCCCGCTGTTCGACGTGCGGTTTGCCATTCGACCCTACCGACGCCGCAACCTACACCACCGAACGATTCCGCATGGTGTGGGTTCTCCTCATGCCTGGGCTGATCCTTGCGGTCGTCTCTGGTTCCATCAGCTATGCGCTGATCGCCGCGTCGGAGACAATGGGAACGGCGCTTTTCGTCGCCCTACCGATCAGCATCGGCGCCTTGATCGGTTACCTCTCGCGCGTTCGCATCTGGTTCAAGATCATGGCACTTCTCATCGCCATTGGCGCAATTCTCCTGGTGCTCGTCTCGGCGAACATCGGAGGAGTTTTTTGCGCTATGGTCGGCGGCGCGATTTTGCTAGCGCCAGCGGCGATCGGCCTGGGTCTTGGCGCGGGGCTCCGCGTCTGGCTCAAAGGGAGTGAGTGGAGCCAGCGGGTGTTTTTGCCGGTGTTTTTCTTTTTGACGCTGCCCTACCTGACGCTCGCGGTGGAACGCCTCTTCCCGCCTTCGGAGGCGATCGTCACGGTAGCGACGAGCACGGTGTTCGACGTCGAGCCTGAAGCCGCATGGAAGCGAGCGGTGTTCTACGAAGAAGTGACGCACGAGCCGCCATTTCTCCTGAAGTTAGCTCTGCCGCGGCCGCGATACGTGATCGGCACCAAGATGGAAGCTGGCAGCGTCGTTCGCTGCGTCTATGAGCGTGGCCATCTCACCAAGCGCATCTCCGAGGTCAATCCGGGGCGTCGACTGGCCTTCGAGGTCATCGATCAGCAGCTACATTTCGAGCGCGACGTCCGCCTGCTCGACGGCAGGTTCGAGTTCACGCCGCTGAGCGGCAAACGCACTCGCGTGACGCTCTTGACACGCTACCAGCGGCTGCTGTCACCAGAGTTTGTCTGGCGCCCCATCGAGGAGCGTGTCGTGCGCACGCTGCACCAGCATGTGCTGCGGGGAATGAGGGAGTGCGATGGCGACGAGAACGCGGGCACGCGTTCACTTGTGCGAGGCGCAGGGGCGTCGGAATCGCAGCGCTGAGTGTTCTCAGCCCCAGGAAGAGCAACTGTGTGACGAACGATCTTGGGGTCTGACAATCATGCGTACGGATATCCTGAGCTCAGATATCCGTACTTGTCCACTTCACGTTTATGCAAGTGGCACAGGCGCCTCATCACGAAACAAGGTCGTTTTCGCTGCTCAGCGGTGTCAATGACACATTTTACTCAGGGTAATTGGACGGGGTTCAGGGCGTTCTGTCGCGCGTGACGCGAACTGGCGACGGTGCTATGGAGTGTCAATCGGGTGGTTTGGCGGAGACGCAACGTCGGTGGTGATGCGAATTGGTGCTCTCGCATGCCATTCGTGAGGGATTCCGCGCATTAGGAGAGCGCTGTCGAATCGAGCGGTTCCTGCCGGGAATAGGCTCTCGTCTTCGAAGAAGCTCGATGCCACGTTTGTAACGGTGAGGGGCTGAACGCTCCAAGAGAACGCTCGGAGTTCGAGCCCATCAAAACAAGAGCAATCCGGGTTGGGCGAGAAGCCGAGAGAGCCACCTTCGAAGAAACTCGAAGCCTCTTCGAGAGATTTGAAGACGGAGTCAGACGGCAGAGTGTCCGCGACACGAGCTTCTACAAGTAACCGCGTAGATCGGTCGTCGCTTTCCAAATGGACGGAGTAAGAATCCTTCTCCTCCTGCACCGTGAAGGCCGCATGGTGGTGAACACCTGGAAACACTCTGCCGCCAACCAGGGAATTGAGCCGCGACGAGGTGTCACGTCGCGGAATGTAGACCCCTTTGCGAAATCCGTCGTCACCTGCCCATTCGACGGCAATTCGGTGCGCAGAATTCTCGGAGGCCAGCCCGACAAAGGCAGGAACAAACCGAGGTCGAATCTTCCGAAGCCGAATCAGACAGATTCCACCGATTGCCCAACCGTTGACCAATGCCGGACGGAAGGGAGGGGGAAGGTACCGTTGGATTGCCCGAGCCTCTACCCGGTAGTTGACCAGGATTCGCCGGTCAATCAGGCCTCGAATGACGGGTATTCGCACCAGAGCCTCCCGAAAGATTCCCCTGCCTTGGATCAACCGCAGGGAGTCTCCTCCGGCAACTCGAAAAAGCGAACGTTGCCTAATTTGCCGGGCTCCACAGCCAAGAATGGCGCCCTATAGCAGAATCGCCGGTCTGGACCTCTATCGGGCGACGTCGGCCCCTTCCCATCATCGCTACTGCCAAGGACTCGCACCGCTGAAACCGTACGCGTGCACTCGGCGCCATCTGGTCTTGTTTCAGACGTCAGCACTGCAGAGGAACTACTCGAGAGCCGCAAGTTTCTTTGATTGGGAACTCTGCGAAACTCCGCGAACTCTGTCCCGAGAAGAGATTCTCACCGCGGAGGACGCAGAGTTGCACAGCGCAGAGGAAGTCAGATCGGTGAAAGCCTACTCTGCGTTCGGCCGCGAGATCTGCGATTCGCTCTCTCCGCAGTGGGCAAGCCCTGAACGCCCGAGGTGGAAGAACATGAAAGTAGCAGGCACCCCGAATCGGCTTTCTACCTTGAGGAATCTACTACTTGAAGCTCGCCAGGTAGGCGAGCAAGTCTGCCGCCTGCTGAGCCGTCCAGTCGCGCAGCAGCATATCCGGCATGAGTGAGGTGTCCTGCGGGTCGAATGCTGCGACGTCGGGTGCCGGCACGCGGACCTGCTCGCCCTTGGCGTCGCGCAGGACGATTTCAGCGTCGGTTTTTGACTCCAGCAGCCCCGTCACCACCTCGCCCTGAAGCGTGACCAGGACGAACGCTGCGTACTTTGGGTCGATCTTGCGTGACGGTTGTAGGATCGACGTGAGCAGCTCGGCCCGCGTGTTTTCAGGCTTCCTGGCACTTTCCGCCAGGTCGGGACCGACGAGCCCTCCGACCCCCTCGACGCGGTGACAGGTCTTACACGTCTTACCGACGCCGGAGTCCAAGAGGGCGCGGCCGCGCGCCGCGTCCCCGTCGAGATCAAGAATCGACTGCGGATCGATGTCGTTACCGAGCCGCACGAGCCGCTGGCTCGGCGGCACGAAGCGTTCAAAGAGGTCGCGCACGTTCGGGTTCGGCTGCGCCAGCGCCGCGGCAACGGCGGCGCTGCGCACAACAGCAGTCGCGGGCTCTTCCACCATGTGCCTTTGCAAGAGAAGTGCGCCACGCTCCGATGCGAGAAGCGTGTTGATCGCGCCTGACTCAGCTGGGGTCACCGCAGAGCGCGCTACATCTGCACCGCTGCCGCCGCTCGTGGCACCGGCTTTGCGCAGTGCCGCGAGTGCCGACGCTTCGGCCTCCTCGAGCGACGGCGTTTTGCTCTCCGCTGCCGCCGCGGCGCCATTGGCGTCGAGCTGCGTGATCCACTCTGCGAGCAAAGCCAACGCTCGATCGTCCGGCACACTCGAGCCGACGCGCGGCATGCGGCCGCGACCGACCGTCGACATACGGTAAAACAGGGCTGAAGCGTGGGGCGCCCCGGGGGAGACTAGCTGCGTCGCGTCCAGGCCGAACGTATCGTGAAGCGGTGCGTCGCCGAAGAGTTTTGTGTCCTCGGGCTTGGCGCCGTAGCTGAGAACGATCTTGGCGTTGCCACCGCCCGCCGTGACATGACAGATTCCGCAGTTGACGGCGAGGTACGTACGTGCGCGTTCGGTAAGATCGGCCGCCGAGTCGTACGGGTTTGGGAACGCTTTGTACTCTTCAGGCTTTTTCTCGAGCGGACCGCCGAAAACGCCAGCGTGGCCGAGCGCGCGCAGTTGGTTGTCGATGATGCCGTCGTAGTTGTGAGTGCGGTTGAGCTGATGGGTGTTGAGCCCGAGCACAAAACCGGATGCACGCGAATGGCAGAACATGCACTCGTTGCGGCTCGGCACACGCCAGATCTGCTGGCGTTCGCCACCGCATACGGCGGCATCTTTGACCGTGAGAGTCAGTTCGGTACCCGGCGCCTCGACGAGCGCGGCGTCGGTCTGTTCTTCATTCCAAAGATACGTATAACCGACCCAGTGTTCCTGCTGCTTGACGATGATGCGTGTCTCGATATGGCGTCGTGACTGTGGGTCGCCCGCTTTCATGTCGAGCGAAAGCGTCTGCACGGTGACCGTGCCGTCCTTGAAGCCCCACGGCGTCGGCGCGTCACTATCATTGAAGGTGATGGTGGAGTCGTCGGGAAGACAAACGAAGCGCTGAGCGTGGGCACCGTCGGCCCAGCCGGGAGCGTTGACCGAGTAGGGGAGGACCCCAGGCGCCGGCGTCTGATCGGTCACCGACGAGAAGATTCCGGTTGCGCTGAGCTGTCGCGGAAACTGTTGGCTGAGGTTTTCCGCGCTTGATCGCTCGAGCGAATAGAGCTCGCCGCTGGCATAGTCTGCCGTGATGATCTCGCCGTCGCGCGTCACCGCGAACGACGCCAACTTGTAGGGCGTGTCGGTGAGCTCCGCGCGCCACGTCACTCTATCGCCGTCGTAACGCAGCGCCCAAATCTTGCCGTACTCGTAGTCGCCGTAGACATACGCCCCTTGGAGCTCAGGGAATTTGTCACCGTAATAGACGTAGCCGCCGGTGATCGAGCGGCACTCTGTATGGTGGTGCTCAATAACTGGTGGCAGAATCGGCCCCGGCCCGCGCTCGCGGTTGGGGTGGAAGAGATGCGTGCCTTCCTGAACGCTCCAGCCGTAGTTGCCGCCGCGCTGGACGTCCCAGATCATCTCCCACAGGTCTTGGCCGACGTCGCCGACGTAGAGCCTTCCCGTCTTTGCATCGAAACTGAGGCGGTAAGGGTTACGAAAGCCGAAGGCCCAAATCTCCGGCCGCGCATCGGGCATGTCGACGAACGGGTTGTCCGGAGGCACCGAGTAGCCTTTGCCAGGGTCAGGGTTTTCGACGTCGAGCCGCATGATGACCGAGAGCAAATCGTCGACCCCTTGACCAGAATCGAGCGTGTCCGAATCACTGCTCCCGTCCCCCGTGGCAACGTAGAGATATCCGTCTGGACCGATGATCGCTTCGCCGCCGTTGTGACCTCCCGAAGGCCACTCGACGATGACGTCTTCAACCTCAGGGATCGCGACGCGCGGGTGGTCGAGGTTGGTGCGCCAGCGTGATACCCGGCTGCGCTTTTCCACAGGCTTCTCTTCGGGCTGTTCTTTCTCCTCCTCGGATTTTTCCTTTGGCTCCTGGGGTGGGCCGGTTGGGCTGAACGTGAAGAACTGCCCGTTGTCGCTGTAACGCGGGTGGAACGAAAAGGCGTAGAGGTTACCCTGTCCCTGGAAGAAGAGGTCAGCCTTCTCGATGTCCGGGTCACTCGTCGAGAAGGCGTGGATCTTGCCGTCGTGTTCGGCCACCACTAAGCGGTCGGTTCCGGGCTCGTGAGCGTAGAAAATCGGGCTGGCGAACTTTAGCTTGGGGAAAATCCTCTTGAGCTCGTACGGCAGCGGTGGTTCAGGACTGCCGACGACGGTCGAGGTTGTCCAGGGTGGTCTCTTGTCGAACCCGTACGGCGAGTCGTCGGCGGACTCTTCCTTTGTGGATCCTTCGCTCGGCTTCGGTGCGGCGGTCTTATTCGCTGCGTCGGGACTCGCACAGGCCCATTCTTCAGCCACGCACCAGCTGAGCGCGCACAGAATCATCGTTGTAAACGGATGCGCGACCAGGTCGAGCCGGCCACGCGAGAACTTGGTCGTGCGCTTCATGTTGATGGTCAAACTCCAGCCGTGATCCGCTTCCATCTGCCCGCGGTCCTCACACCCAGACGCTCTAAACTACCCGATCGCCGTCGGCGCATCTCGCTTCAATTGAGGCCGGCGCGGTCTACAGGTTGCCACACGCCGCGGGGTCCGGTGTGGGGTCAAAGTCAGGGGTGGGAAATGGCAGTGCCGGCGCTGGTCCTGGCGTGAAGAGAAACTCGAGGAGCCCGACCGCATCGGAGAGCTCGAGCTTGCCGCTATCGTCGGTGTCGCCCCAGTCATCACAGGCAACCGCTGAAACGCCGAGAAAGAGATGCATCAAGATCGTTATGGCATCGGCGATATCGACGTCCCCATCGTCATTGGCGTCGCCGCGGATGAAGGACCGACCGGTCGCGGAGAAGCGGAAACTCTCCCGCGGCCCCAAGCCTTGCGGCACGAAGTCGCGGTCGCGCGTCAGGATCAGTTTGTCGACAATGAGATTGCTCTCGCGAACCCACAGCGACACGACGCGCGTGCCCGGTGTCTCGACGATGATTTCCTGTGGATCGCCGCGCATATCGGCGCCTGACCAAGTGAACGCGACTTCGTCCGGTTCAAAATCTGTAGCGTCGAGCGTGTCGCGCTCCTTACCGTCGAGACCGACGTGGAGCGAGTCCGACCCACTGGAGTTCGTGAAGGCACGAATCCACACGTGGTACACACCTGGTTCGTCGAATTCGATCGCGAAACGCAGCTCGGGCGCGACACGCGTGTAGTTCGTCCGAAAAGTTTGACGGCGCAACTGTGTGGCGTGCATGTAGCTACGGCCGGAGAAACCTTCGAGGTCAGACGCGGTCTCCCACGCCACCAATTCGGAGCCGTGACACAGGTTCATGAACGCGTTCTCTGCCTCGATGGTGACGAGACCGTCGTCTGCGCGGTAGACGGTCTCCGGCTTGGGAAGAATCTCCACCGACAGACTCGCCTCGAAATCGATGTCGAGAGTCGTCACGGTCAGAGTGATCTCCTCCAGACCGGGCGTGGCGAATGCGAACTCGGGTGTCGTGCCCTCCATGCCGTTGGACCAGGAATACGCGACGTCCGGGCCCGGTGGCGGCGTCGTCGCTGTAGCATCGAAGCTCGCGACCTCGCCGACGAAGACAAGTTGGTCGGGTCCGGGTTCGACGCGAACCCCTGCGAGTTGCTCGTTGATGAGCTCGTGCCGAGCCACGACAAAACGGCGAAACGACGCATCGCGGCCAGCGAAGGTGCACGGCAATCGCGCCGCCGCGGCGTTGGCTTCGTCCTGATCAACGCTGGCGCTCAATTCATCGACGAGTGGCAAAATGTTTTTCGGGCTCAGGAGTTCATTGTTGAGCATCAAGAGATGCTGCGTGTACTCATCCCGAAAGCCCTTCAGGAACCCATCCTTTAGACGGTGCCACGCCGTACCACGGTTATCGCGGTCGCCCTGCTCGCCCATGAAGAACGACGCCAGGTGAGATTTCCACTCGCCGTAATTTCGATCGAGGTCCCAGGGCGCCAACATCCACCTGCCGTCGCTCAATCGCTGGTAGATGAAATGATTCTGGAACATGTCGTCGAACGGTACGGACCAGTTCATGATCGCAACATAATCGAAGAGGCGATCAAGGTCGAATCGGTCAAGGAAGTATTGCCGGAGCGCCTCGTTTCCCTCGGCGCGGGCGGTGTGGAGGTCCTCGATGAGCGTGATGAGCTCGTCATGGCTTGCCCACTCGTGCGTCTTGCGGTCGTAGGTGGCGGCGTAGCGCGCAGCGGCATCGTGACCGCAGAATTCTGTCAAGAGTCGCCAGTCGCCCCAACCGAACGGACCCTCGTCACAGCTGCAGCCAATGGATTTGAACAGATGGCCGACTCTCTCGCTTGGCTTGTCTGGATACTTTGCAGATTGGTCACGGTTGTAACGGCGGATCATGTCTTCGCCGGGTCGTTCGTACTCGAGCATATAGCGGTAGTAGCCACCGTTGATGTGAAAACGTACGAAGGTTGTTTCGGGCGACGGGATGTCGGCGAGCGTAAAAAGGCGGAAGCCGATGACTGAGTTGTGACCCGGGCAGGACTGCCGGAGTTTGTTCATGATCACGACGCTCCGGCCTTCGAGTTGGCGATAACGGGGAAACGCCAGGCGCCAGCTACGAACGGCTGTAGTGCCGGAGCTCGGCCCCGGTTGCTGCCAGTTGGAGATCACCTCGCCGCTGGTACGGTTCCAGCGACTGCCTTGAAAACGTACGCGAGCGTCGATCACTCGGCCGTTGTGCACGAAGACTGCTGGCTCCCTGGCGTTCCAAGTTGGGCTCTTGTCACAGTCGCTGACGCGATTCGAACTGAGATTGGTGTTGAGCTTGCCCCAAGAGTCACGACTGATGAAGAGATGGTAGGTGCGCGTCGTCGTGTCGATCTCCGGAGCGACAAAATAGGCGTGCCACGCGGCCGCGTCGCTTGGGCGCGGCGAGAGGACCTGTTCGTCGAACCCTTCGACGCTGCCGCGTACGCGGTAGCGAACGATCGAGTTCTCAGGTTGCGGCGGCAATAGCGCCGTGAACGTGCCATCGCTCTCCTCCAGGTCGCCGCTCGATCCGTTGTCGCTGAGCGGCAACTCGAGGCGGAGTTCGTCGTCTGACTCAAGGTCTTCGACGAAGAACTCGAGCGTCGGTGCGATCGGCGCCCGCGGCGCGAATTCTACCTCTACGCGTACGTCGTCAGCAGCGAAGATGTCGCTGGACGCGCTTGCCGACGGCTCGACATCGATCGAGGTGACGATGGGGCGCAGCTCGCTGCCGAGACGTGTGTTGATGCGGCCAGGCGTAGGAGCGTCGACAGGGCTTGGCTCCCAGTTGGCCACTTCGTTCGCCGCCACGTCGAAGCTCACTCGCTCGAGAGACACGCCGCGGAATTGATGCGCATTGAGCGGCAGCAGCGCCTCGTCGAGCCAGCCGGCTTCAGCGCCGAGCGCGTCGGCCGCGTCTGGCCACGGAAAACCGTCATCATAACGGACTGCGTCGACGCCGCGGCCATCCGCGGTGACGAGCGCAAGTCGCTCGCCGCCGTTGTCGAGGCTGCCGGCGTACGGCCCGAAGACAACGCTCGGGTCGAGGTCGTAGTCTTCTAACTCGAGGAGGCGCGCAGGATTCTTCGCGAGAACGATCAGCTCGCCCGGTGCGATGGCGCTGCCTTCAGGAAACGTGTAACGCAGGCCGACAAGCCGCCAGCCGCTGAGATCGACCGCCAGCTCGGCGGCGCTCGCGATCTCGATGAACTCATGGTTGTCGTCGAAGTCATCCTCTCGGACCGGGTGGTACATGATCTCGCTGAGGAAGAGGCCACCGGGTGGAGCGGCGGGTGGCGGGCACACAACGACGCTGTTTCCCGCGGCTGGTGTCGGCGCGAACGCGCTGCCCGGTGTATCTGGCGCCGGGTCTTCGTTCGTCCCAGGGTGCACGAGCCGGCTCGCGCGCCAATTTGCCGGATCGTCTTCAGCCGCCGTCAGGCAGAGGCGTTCCAGCGCGGCTCCGAAGCCATCGGCGAGCACGTCCCAAGGCGCAGTGTCGTCGTACGTGATCGTCTGCTGCGGAGCGCCCACGGCGTCCGAAAAGATGAGGCGTTCGCCGCTGTTGGCGAGGGCTCCGTCGTAGTCGCCGAACACGGCCGACTCCGCGACGTCCGGATAGGCCGCAAGGAAGGTGTCGCGTGCGCGGCAGACAACCAGACGATCGTTTGCCGGTAGGAGAGTCGCCGCTGGGAACGTAAAGCGAACGCCGTCGGTGAAGGCCCAACCGCCGAGATCGACCGCGGCTGCGCCAATGTTCGTTAGTTCGATGTACTCAAGCTCGCCGTCAGGCGGATGGTACATGATCTCGCTGACGACGATTTGTGCCGACAAGATTCCTGGCGTCGGCGTCGCCAGAAGCGTCAAGGCGCAAAGCATCGCACGGGATGAGGCGAACAGCATGGCTGGTTTCGACATGCTCCCCATCGTACCTGACGTTTCAGCGTCGGCCAATCACAGTCGTGGCGGGCGCCGTTCAGACGACGATTCGTAGCGTCGCAAGAAAGAGATCAGACTGTTTGGGGACGCCTTCTTCGTAGCCTTCGCCATCGTACCAGGCAATGAGCGCGCGCCGGTCGTCGAGGCGGTGAAAGTCCGGGTACGAGACGTCGCCACCCCACTGGGTCACAAGGTTCGTTTGCCACTTGAGAGTCATGTCGGCTCGATCGAGTGCAAAGAGACCAGTGCGCGACGACCCGGGTTGATCGTCGGGGAAGCGCCGGCGTGAAGTGCGCCCTGACACCAACACCGTGTCTCCAAGGCGCACAGCAGCCGGCCCGCCGAGCCCGACGCCGGGGTAGTGGTTCCACTTGGTGTAAGGCGGTCTCGCGAGCGATAGCTGCGCCTGTCGAGTGACCGCCAGCAGCGACTCGTCCTCGAGAAATGTCAGCGAGGTCTCAGTGAACTTACCTGACAGAATCGTCGACACGCGGCTCCAGGCGACTCCGTCAATCGACTTGAGCAGCTCGACACGCCGCTTTCCGACCATCACGTCTGAGGCAACATAGTGGACCCCGTCATGTGTCGCTGGTTTCCAGAACGAGAATTCAGGCTCGTAGACGGGCGTCGGTCGACTCCACGTGTCACCGTCGTCGGTGTAGATCACTTGGGACGCGATGGGCTGACCGCCGCCGCGGGTTGGGTCTTCCAGGACAAGATAGACGAAGAGTCGATCTGGCGTCACTAGCACATGGGCCTCCGCTTCGTTCTCTCGACCGTCGGCGACTTCGTGGCGGGTCCAGCCGCGCGGCTCTTGACCCTCAGATCGAAGGACTGCGATGCGTCCATCTTGGCTGGAGTGTTCCGAGCCCTCGCGAAAGAAGATGTGATATCGCCCACGCCAGAAAACGATCGTCGGTCGACCGTTCCAGCGCCCGTCCGAGTAGATCTTTTCGACGTGTTCGAAGACGACGCGCCTGCGGTGGCTGCGGTTGGCTTCGCCCTGAGCGCCGAGCCGTGCGGCTATGAGCCCACTTGGCACGGCGCTGCTCGCCAGCGCGGCACCGAGCCAGGTACGCCGTGACATGTGGCTACTGAGACGGAGCTGTTCCCTTTTTTGCATGTCGTCAGGCGTCCTCTCTGTGAAGCGTGAGTGTCATCTGCCCTCATCGTCTTATAGTGGATGGAGAACGCAATGGGAACTTCGTTTCGACCCGGAGCGGATTCCACCCGCTAACAACTTGCAGGGTAACGTTCATGTAGTTCCGTAGCGAGAATTCCTGTTCTATCATGGTGGTGTTGTCCTTGCGTTCGTTCGACCATGTTTGGTACCCGCGGAGTGACCGGCTCGATCTCTCACGATTCCCAACGCGTCGGCGTGTTGATTCCAACGTTTAACAACGCTGCGACGCTGGAGAAGGTGATCGATGGATGTCGCGAGTACGTCGATTCGGCGAGCATTTTGATCGTCGACGATGGTTCGACCGACGAGACGCCTCAACTACTCGTGCGTTTCGCCGCCGACCTGCGAACGCTCAGGCACGAGACCAACCGCGGCAAGGGGAGTGCTCTGAGATCCGGGTTTCGGTACCTCGAGACGGCCGGTTTCACACACGCCGTCACGTTGGACGCAGATGGTCAACATTTCCCGAGTGACCTGCCGCGCTTTCTCGGTGCGATCGCGGATCATCCAGAGAGTCTCCTGGTCGGGGAGAGAAATATGCAGGTCGCTCGCGCGCCGCGGCGGAGTCTCGTCGGGCTGGCGCTCTCGAACCGCGTCCTGGGATGCCTGGCCGGCGTGCGCCTGCGCGACTCTCAGTCCGGCTTTCGCGCCTATCCCCTCGCCACAGTCTCTCAGCTCCATCTGCGCGGTGACCGCTACGAGTTCGAGTTCGAGGTCCTTGTTCAAGCGGGTCGGCGAGGCGTCTCGTTGGTCTCCGTTCCGATCGACTGTGCTTACGATGTTGTCGGCGGTGGCGTGTCACATTTTCGGCCGCTACGCGACGTGGTGCGGATTGCTTGGTCCACGCTCCGATTGCTGGTGCGACAACAGTAATTTGGAGTGGGGCAGTACCGTCGACGGCTGTCGACGCGCCGCATCGATCGCGCGTCGGTTGGTGGATTCGATTGCCGTGCGGCTCCGGGCAGCGTACACTCGCCCCTACTCGTTCAACGTGAGGATCCTTTCGAGGTGCGAATGAATCGGCCAAAGCTTTCCAGGCGTGATGTTCTCAGCATCGGGGGGACAGGACTCGCCGGTTTGTCTCTCCCCGGATTGCTTGCTGCCGACTCGTCGGCGCGTAGCCGTGGCGTGAATGTGCGCGCGGATGCCTGCATCACGATCTTCCTCAACGGCGGGGCCAGCCACCACGACACGTGGGACATGAAACCGGATGCGCCGAGCGAGATTCGCGGCGAGTTTCGGTCGATCCCGTCGTCGCTGCCAGAAGTGCCGGTGTGCGAGCACCTGCCGCGACTCGCGCATCACATGCATCGAACCACGGTCGTCAGATCGATGCACCACAGTGTCAACAATGCTCATGCCGCCGCGGTCTACGCCGCGCTCACAGGTCACGATCGTGGCGAGCTGGGCGGTGGTGCGCGGCCGACCGACTATCCGCCGCCCGGTGCGGTGCTCGGCATGTTGCAACCGCCGATACGTGCGGCGCTGCCGTACGTTGTGCTCCCGTTCAAGACGAAGGAGGGAGCGCGCGGTCCGCTGCAGCCGGGCTTCTTGGCCGGGTTCATCGGTCGCCACTACGATCCGTTTTGGATCTTGAACGACCCGAACGCGCCAGAGTTCAGCGTGCCAAACCTGACGGCTGCCGACGGGGTCAGCGAGGAACGGATTCGAGCGCGCCGTCGGTTGCTGGCACATCTTGGCGATGCGTCTCGCCTTCGAGAAGGCGCCCTCACCGAGCGTTGGGATCCGTCACTCGAATCGATGGATGAGTTCCAGCAACGCGCGTTCGATTTACTAACGTCCGGTGCCGCGCAGCGCGCATTTCGTCTGAGTGAGGAACCGGAGAAGAAGCGAGAGCTCTACGGCCGCAACATCTACGGTCAGAGTGTGCTTTTGGCGCGGCGGTTGATCGAGGCCGGCACGCGACTCGTCAACGTTTCCTGGGCGCCTGACGCGAACGCGACATGGGACACACATACGAAGAACTTCGTCAAGCTGAAGTCGACGCTCCTGCCGCAGCTCGACGCTGCACTCAGTACGCTTCTCAGCGACCTGGAAGAACGCAGTCTGCTTGAGAGGACCTTGGTCGCGGTACTCGGCGACTTCGGCCGCACGCCGCGCGTCAACAAAAACGCCGGGCGCGACCACTGGAACTCGTGCTACACGATTCTGCTCGCAGGCGGCGGCATTCGGTCTGGTTTCGTGTATGGCGCCAGCGATCGCATTGGCGCACTGCCGATCGAGAGCCCGACGACGCCAGGAGATATCGTTGCGACGATCTACCATCTCTTTGGCATCGACCACCGCGACTCCATCTACGACGCCGTTGACCGGCCGCATCCGCTCGTGCCGCACGGGCGGGTGGTGCGCGAGCTTTTGGCTTGAGGGGCGTGATCTAGGCCAAGCGGGCGGAGGCGGAGTCAGAGGCGGACAGCCCGCACGCAAACGGGAACGGGAACGGGAACGGCCGACACTCACGCCGACGCCTACGCCCACGGGGAGAGGCTGTGAGTTTTTAAAATGTGCCGTCGCAGGTCACGGCACGTCCGGACGGCACACAGGAGTGTGCCTGCTACTTTGCACGGTCGCCCTTCGTTGACTTCGTTTCCTTTCGTTCAATTCTTCTTCTCATCTCTTGAACAGAAGCAAACGAAGATCAGACAGAGAAGCGCCAGGCGCTCGAGCACGTCTCCACTTCCGATCCGAGCTTGCGCTCTTGGCGACCGGACGGCACACGGCGCGTGCCTACTGAAGAGACGCCCACGCAAACGACCACCCCTATGACGACGCCGGTTCGCGCTCAGGCGATCACGTCCCAAACCGGGGTCCCGCCGTGCGAGATGTGCACGGGGCGTCCGCGCAAGTCGGGTACTGCCAGCGTTGGGTCGACGCCGAGAAGCTGGTAGATCGTCGCCACGATGTCGCCGCCGGAGACGGGGTTTTCAGCAGGGAACGCGGCGTGTTTGTCGCTCTTGCCGTAGACGAGGCCGCGCTTGACGCCGCCGCCGGCGAGCAGCGCAAAGCCGCACTGCGGCCAATGATCGCGGCCTGCACGGCGGTTGACACGCGGGGTCCGTCCCATCTCGCCCATGATGACGACGAGTGTGTCGTCGAGAAGGCCGCGCTCGTCGAGGTCGCTAAGGAGCGCTGAGCCGACGCGGTCGAGCATCGGCAGATGGTAGGTCTCCAGCATGTGGAAGTTTTTGTTGTGCGAGTCCCAGTGTCCCGCACCCTTGGACTCGGTGTTGATCGCGGTGAACAGGACGCCCGCTTCGACCAGACGCCGCGCGAGCAGCGCACAGTTGCCGTAGAGGTCACGGCCGTAGAGCTCGCGCATCCACTCCGGTTCGTCATCGAGGTTGAAGGCGGCTCGGGTCTTGCTCGACGTCAGCACGGTCAGCGCCTGCTGATGGAAATGGTCCAACCGGTCCAGCTTGCGCGATTCGCTGAGCCCGCGCATGCCAGCGTCGAGCTGCTGGAGAAGCGAACGCCGACGGTCGAATCGATCAACGGTCAGCTTTGGAAGCGCGCCGAGCGAAGGTAACTCCGGTTGGCCGTACGGCGCCACCGGATCGTAGAAGGAATCTTCCTGTACGAACTCACGATCGAAGGTCGGTTCGTAGAGAGTGAATGCCGGGTCGTACTGGCTACCGAGGTAGCCGCCGTAGGGGCCAGCACGGCGTAGCGCCTGACTGTAACCAGGGTAGGCTGGCATAAAGACGTAGCTCGGCACGTCGCCTCGACCCATACCGACGTATTGGCACACCGAACCCATGCTGGGATGATCCGTCTGCTTCGAGAAATAGTTCTCGCGGTCGTTGCCGCCGTTGTACCCGGTGAGGACACCGTAGGGGTTGTGGCTGTTGTAACCATGCGAAAACGTGCGGATCAGCGTCGTGCGGTGCATATTGCGCGCCAGGCGCGGCATGTGCTCGCAGATCTGCAATCCGGGAACATTCGTCGGCATCGGCCGGAATTCGCCGCGCACTTCGCTCGGGGCGTCCGGCTTCATGTCGAACATGTCGATATGGCTTGGACCGCCGAAGAGGTTGAGCAAGATCACCGACTTGGCGCGTCCCTTGCCGCGCTGCGGACTAAGCGACGCCGCCTCGAGAAAACGCGGCAGTGTGACGCTACCGAAGAGCGTCAGGCCTCCGGCTCGGAGGATGTCACGGCGGCTCGTTCCGTCGCAGGTCTTTGTGGGACTACCGAGAAGCCGGAGCATGGACCACCTTGCGTAGGGAGGGCGAATGGAGACGACGCCGATGCTCCATCTTTTACGTCATGGCGGCGCGTGCGACAAGACGAAATGACGGCGCCATGGCACAGGCCGCGGCAGCGCTCCGGTAACGCCCGGCTGAATTTCGCGTGGCGTCAAGATTTCGTCACGGCCCGGCCGCTTCTCTCAGCACAATCGAACCTGCGCTTCATTCGAGGGCGCCGGTACGAATGCGGTGGAGCGCTCGTTCCGCTCGCTCTCGCACTTTTCCATCTGGGTCGGTGAGCATCTTTTCGATCGCAGGGATGGCGCTTGCGGCCGGAGGTCCGATCCAGCCCAGCGACGAAACCGCTTTACCGCGGACGCCGGCGTGCGCATCCGTGAGCGTGGCGACCAGTGGTCCGATGGCTTCGGTGACTTCAGGAGGCACCGAAGCGCTCGGGTCCCGTTCACGAACCTCCTCGATCAGTCCTTGGATCAGCTGCGTGGCGAGCTCGCGCGTTTGCTCATCCTGATCGCCCAGGAGAATCACGCTGGGGGGAACCGCCGCCGCGCCGAGTTCCTTGAGAGCTTCGTAAGCGGATTCGGCACGCCCAGAATCTCCCGCCAACGCTGCGCCGTGAAACTCGCTGACGAGTTCCTCGGCTCGTAGCGCGTCGCGACCAGGTTGACCGCGAATCCAGAGGGCTAGAGTGACGACAACGGTGGCTCCTGCGAGGAGGCCGAACGCGATGGCTTGAGACGAACGGGACATAGGCAGGTTCTCCGCGCGAACGCCCGAACAGAGTGACGACACAAAACCGTTTCGCTCGCCATTTCTCGCAGGGCGTCAGCGTTTGTCAGAGGTGTTGTCTCTGATGTCGCACATCTGTGGTGTGGCTTGCAAAGATTCCGTCACGACCTGCAAAAAAGTGACGCTGAAAAGTCGCCTGAGGTCTCGTCGTTTCTTGCAGGCCCTGAACCGGTTGCCGGACATCGCAAATCGTCGAAGAATGACTGCGTTCGACGGGCATCCTCGAGCTGCCTGAGTTTCGCTACTTCCCACCGGAGGGGAAATCGACGGCATAGGTTATGTTCGGTCGTCGATCGCCTCGGGCGATAGATCGAGCTTGCGGATCCAGATGTTGCGGAAGCGTGGCGCCTGCTGGTCGCCGTGGTCTTGCAGCATGATAGGGCCAGGGCCGTGCGGTTCACCGTAGGCTGACAGGCGCCGCCACGCCACGGAGCCGTAGACCTCAGTGTTGTGCTGTACCACGATGCCGTTGAGGAGAACGGTAACGCGAGCCGGTTCCGAGACCTTGCCGTCCTTGAAGCGCGGAGCGCGAAAGACGATATCGTACGTTTGCCACTCGCCGGGCTTACGGCAAGCGTTGACAAGCGGCGGGAAGTCGCCATAGACCGCGCCGATGTAACCGTCCGCGTAGGTTGGGTTGTCGTAGTTGTCGAGCACCTGGACTTCGTAGCGACCCATGAGGATGATGCCGCTGTTGCCGCGCCCCTGCGATCGTAAGCGCGGCGGCGTGGGCGCGCGGTACTCGAGGTGCAGCTGGCAGTCCCCAAAGTGTTCCTTCGTGCGAATGCTACCGGTGTTGTTCACCTCCATGTAGCCGTTTTCGACCTTCCACTTGGCTGGCCCGCCATCCTTGCGGGTGCTCTCCCAGCCGGACAGATCGCTGCCGTCGAAAAGCGCGATGGCATCGGAGGGCGCCGCACCGGAAGTGGCTCCCGGGGTGATTTTTTCCGGCTTCGGGCGGTTGTCGTCGTGCTTGAGCCAAACGGAGTTGAACTGTCGCGGCAGCCCCTCGTGCCAATCCGGCCGTTCCTGCGCTTCGGTCTCGTGAGCCAAGTGGTAGGCGGTCAGCACCGCGGCGACGGTGAGGAGTGAGCATAGGGTGTGAGTGACGAGCGATCGCTTCATAGTTTTTCTCCCGGGTGGGGCGCGCTGTGACGCGAGACTTTTGAACCAGTCCCGCATCATAACAGAAGCGTGGTGGCGCGAGGAGGGCGCTGTTGGTGGGTCCGGGGGAGAGACCGAGACACAGATCGTCTCGACACTGACCCCATTGTTGCAAGAGAATGCGCTTCAAGCGCCGTGGGTGAGTGCGAGTGCGTGGGCGAGTGCGTGGGCGAGTGCGTGGGCGAGTGCGTGGGCGAGTGCGTGGGCGAGTGCGTGGGCGAGTGCGTGGGCGTCGGCGTCGGCTAAAGTAGCAGGCACACGTGTGCCGTTCCGGAGGTGTGCGTGCCGGCACTAAGCATCTGCATCTGACTCTGACCCCAACGTAACGTGCCGTCGGTGTGTGGATGTCCGAGCTTTTGCCAGACCCTGGCGCACGCACTCGGGTCATCGGCCGCTCCCTGCTACAGCAGTTCCTGGATCACCTCGCCGCGGTCGAGGATTGGGAACGGTCGCCCGTCCAGATCGTGGAGGTGGGTGCGCGGATCAATTCCGAGGTGACGGTAAACGGTGGCGAGAACATCCTCTGGCATCACCGGTCGACTCGCGGGCACACCACCGATGGCATCTGACGAGCCGATGACCTGTCCGACGCGCAGCCCGCCTCCGGCAAGCAGAAGGCTGGCGACTTGTGGCCAGTGGTCACGCCCAACGCGGTCGTTGATTTTCGGTGTGCGCCCGAATTCTCCCCAAACGAGCAGCAGAACTTTTCGATCGAGTCCGCGCTGATGGATGTCTTCGACGAGAGTAGAGACCATCGAGTCCAAGCGTCCGCAGCCGTCTTGCATGGTGTCGGTCACCGTTCCGGCGCCACCGCCATGGATATCCCAGTAAATCGAGTCTGGCCCGGTGTTGATGGTGACGAACGTCACGCCCGCTTCGACAAGGCGGCGTGCCAGCAGCGCGCTCTGTCCCCAGCGATGGAGACCGTAACGTTCGCGCAGCTTGGGGTCTTCCCGGGTCAGGTCGAAAGCGTCGCGGGTGCGCGGGGCGGTGAGCAGTTCAAACGCCGACTGCTGGAAGTGATCCATCGACTCAAGGGCTGTGCTACTCTCTGTCAACCGGCTGAAGCGGTCGAATGCCGCGAGCAGCCCGTGGCGGGCGTCCAAGCGATCGAGTGTCAACCCGGACGTGAGTTTCAAATTTGGAACTTGGAACTTGGGCGCCGCCGGATCCGCCTCGATGTTGAACGGATCGCAGCCGCCGCCGAGGTAGTGGGCGTTGAAGTTGAGGAGGAACGTTGGGTTCGCCGTCGTCGGTTCCTTCAGCTGCACGTACGCCGGGACGCCGAATCCGTTCGACCCTTTCAGTTTGGTGGTGATCGATCCGTTCGAGGGATGTCCCGCGGGGCGCTTGCCGGTCACGCACAATGTCGTCGCTTGCCCATGACCGCTGTCGGTGTGATAGCAGCTGCGGATGATCGCGAGCTTGTCGGCGATTCGGGCTTGCTGCGGTAGGAGTTCGCAGAACCGAACACCCGGTAGGTTGGTCGCGAGCGGCTTCCAGGGACCGCGAATACCGCGTGGTGCGTCCGGCTTCGGATCCCATGACTCGAACTGCGAGATTCCCCCGCCAAGCCAGATTTGAATGACGGCGGTATCCTGCGGTGCCGAAGCGCCGCGACTTTCCTCCGCTGCGGCGCGGAGGCGGAATACATCGGCGAGACTGAGGCCAAGCCCACCGCTGACGAGCGAGACACCCAGAAACGAGCGCCGACTCTGAATTCGATTCTGAAGTCGATGGCTATGGGCTCTCCGTAGATCGTCGCTCTCGGGCATCGCGCTGCGCCTCCTTCTCGGTAGTATCCACGCCGGCGATGCTATCGAGACCGGGCGAAGGTGGAAAGGGGAAAAATGCATTGGTGCTGCCACCTTGAAGGAGCGCTGCGGGCGACCTTCTCTTGCAGTTGTGGCTGTGACTTACAGCTTCACAGCCAAGCAAGCGCACCCGTTCGCATACCCACGGCGCTCCGCCTCTAACGATCCCTGAGCTGTTTGCCACAACGCTCCGACCTCTCTTCTCCCAGTTTGACACCGCGCCGGCGGGCGCCAGAATATCAGCATGTCGCAGCTATATTGGCACAGAGGCCGTCGCGAGTCTGTGGCTTGCTCTTCGCCGCAAGGCGGTTTGGTGGTAACTTTCTTTGCCTTTCTGGTGACGGTCCAAACGGCGGCGGTCGCGGATCCTGGCTTGCCGTACGATCTCGAGCAGGTCGCCGGTATTGATGCCGTGCCGCACGACGATGGTTTGCGTCAGCAACTGGCTGCGGTTGGCTTTGCGATCGGTCCGGAGAGGTTCCCGCATCTTCACACGCCTTACCGACTGCCTCGCGCGTTGCCGCCGATCATCACCACTGACAGCGCGTTCAACACTTATCTGCTGATGCTGCGGCGCGGCGTGGTTCTCAGTGAAACGCTGCGGGCACGCGACCTCGAGCCGGCCGTGCGGGATCTGCTCGGTGGTGTTGGCGCGATGATGGTTGATGGCGATTGGAGCGACGCGCGCCATCGTCTTCAGGCTTTTCTCGGTGTTGGTCTTGCTCTTTACGGCGCCGACCTCGAATCGCTTCGCTTACCTGATGCTGCAGTAGCGACAGCGCGGCGCGAGCTGTTGCGCGTTCGCGCCGGTAGAATAGCGAAGACGGAACTTTTCTGTGCTGGGCGTGAGTTCGACTACGGCGCGCTGCGGCCCGCCGGACCGTACGCAGATGACCCAGAACTTCGGCGCCATTTTCGCTCCAGTCGCTGGTTCGGTTCGCAGCTTTTCGCGCTAAACATCGACGTGGACTCCCGCGCCGCGCTGTTGCTCGCGCTTGCCGCCGATCGTTCACCGATGATGAAAAAGCGGTTTCACGCGTTGGAGGCCGTGGCGACGGCACTCGCCGGCCCGCCCGACGACATCGGCGTGATCCAGGCAGTTGCAGCACTGCCTGCGGCCGCGAAGGGCGGCAAAGCGCTGCCGCTTACGGCGACGCGCCTTGACACGTGGTTGCCTCAGTTCGTCGCGGCACTGCGACAGCTTCCGGCGCCTCAAGTGAACGATCAGCTGTTGAACGGTCGAGAGTTCGAGCAGTTCGCGGAGCTCGGGCGCGGCGTCCGCCTGACGCCGCCGCGGCGTTCGTGGGAAGCCGTCTTCCTAGCGCGCATGGGCCACGCGCAACATCGCATCGAGCCGCTACACATTGGCGTCGCGCTTGGCAACCGTTGTGCGTTTGAGTTGGCGGAGAATGCCGAAGCCGCACGACGCGTCGGTGCGCCGCTCGTGCACGCCGGGCTTCCCAGCATGCGCCGCGATGCGACTGCAGTGCTGGCGACGCTCTTCGAACCGCCCGCAGTGAACGTACCGCCGTTTGCGCGCACGCGTGCATGGCGGACGAAGATGACGGCGACCACGATGGCGGCGTGGGCGAGCCTGCAGCACGCGCTCCAGCTGCAGTCGAAACGCACCGTCGTGGTTTACTACGGACATTCGCTACGCAAACCCATCGGCTGCGTCGCGCCCTACCCCGATTTTTTTGCCGCGCTGTCGATCCTCTGCGAGCGGACCGCGACTGAGCTGGAACCGATTGCTGATTCGCAAGCAGGAGAAGTGGGTCGTGGGCGGCAGCGTGGCGAGCAGGAACGAACACCGGAGGCAGAGCTGGGACGGGTCGCTGCGGCACTGCGGGAGTTCGGTGACGTGGCTGAAAAGCTTGGAGTCATCGCGCGGAAGCATCTCCTGCGCGCCCGCCTGTCGGTCGCCGAGGCCAGCCTCATCGCGGTCTATGGGAAGACGGTGGGCAAGTTCCACGACGAGCTCTATGGGGATGAGCACAAGCTGGGCTTTTTGACCGAGTTCGCGACGGTGCGCGTCGAGGGAGAGCCGGACACTCGCATCTCGGTTGGCAGCGGACCGGCGCGCGAGCTTTTCGTCATCCGCCCATCGACCGGCTACCGCGACCTCAGCATGGTGAGTGCTCCGAGCGAGGAGCTGCAGGTTTATCGCGGGGCGATCTACGACTACCGAGAGTTTGAGCAAAATGCCACAGAACCGCGGCTCACGGATGCGGCTTGGAGGGAGCTGCTCACACGACCCGACGCGCCGTCGCCGCCGGAGTGGACGCGAGACTTTCAGCGCGAGGTTGTCACCACGCCACTCGAGCGACTGGCGCGCGGTGAGCGCGTCGATCCGCCGCGAGATAAGGACAAAGAGGAAATTCGCGCCGCTGCGCTCGCTGGGCTCTGCCAACTCATTTCCGACGGGAAGGCGGAGCGCGGTTTCTATCACCTGGAGCTCTATCTCGAGCGCGCCGGTTCCGGAGAGGTGTCGGAGATGCTCGACCTGGCACAACAGTTGACCCGCGGCGACCACCTACGGCGGGTTGCGCGCCGCGTCGAGCTGTACGCAAGCGCGGAGGAACGAGAGAGTGTTTTGACGGCTGCGGCGAGCGGGGAACTCCGCGACGTTGCCTTGGCGATGCCGCTGGTCGATGACGATCTCACCGTTGAGGCCGCGCGCCGTCTCTTCGGCGACAGCGAATGGGGACGGGCGGCGCTGGCGTGGTATCTGCCACAGAGGATTGTGGCGCCTTGGTTTGATCCGATCTCTGATGGGACAGAGTCGGAGTCGGAGTCGGAGACAGAGACAGAGTCGGAGTCGGAGACAGAGACAGAGTCGGAGTCGGAGACAGAGACAGAGTCGGAGTCGGAGACAGAGACGGAGACGGAGTCGGAGACAGAGACGGAGACGGAGTCGGAGACAGAGACAGAGTCGGAGTCGGAGACAGAGTCGGAGTCGCCCACGCCCACGCCCACGCCCACGCCCACGCCCACCCCCACGCAAACGCAAACGCAAACGCAAACGCGAACGCAAACGCATCCCTCGTCAAGACCGCACCGCACTCGGGAGTGCCCCAGCCACTTCGAACACGTGCCTGCTCCCACGCCCACGCAGTTGCAAGGGGACACATTCGCGGACATGGAGACCTGGCGTCCCGACCCCGAGGCCTACGCCGCACTCGAACAGCTCGCGCGCGACGACAGTTTTCTCGTGCGCTCGCAAGCGATCGCCAGTTCGACGCGCATCCCGTGGCGCTGCGCGCAGCCGCTCATCGAGCGTGGTCTTGCCGACGCCAGTCCTGCCGTGCGCACCGTCTCGGCGCTGGCGTTTACCGTGCACCTGGCGAGCTATCTAGAGTCGGACCTCATGATCGAGCGCACGCTCTGGTACATCACCGATCCGACCGTGGCGGAGCGAGCGCGATCGGAAGAGTCCGTCACCGCCAGGTGGTTTGCTGCGGTTCCGGACATCCATACGGGCATTGAGTCGGATCTTGCACGACCGTTTGCGGGCGCGCTTTACCGCACCGTCAACGACAACGGCAAGCTCGGCCGCTTCGAAGCGGCACGATTCTTGGAGGTCGGAGAGAGCGATCTGCCGTTTCCTCAACTCGCTGAGTATGACCCAGAGCTCTATCAGAGTGTCATTCTCGAGATCGCGTCGGACAGGAGGCGTCCGCTCGAGGAGCGACTGCGCGCGCTTGATAAGATGTTGACCCGACCGAGCGAGCTGCACCATCTCAAGTCGCTCCTGAATGTCTCAGCGCTCCATTACCCCGAGTACCACCACCCGACACGTGACGATCAGCGCGTGACTGAAGAGTTCGCCCGTCGCGTCTCTGAGCTCGTGGATCTCGGTGAGGTCGTGCCGACGCCGCAGGAGCGCGCCCGCTGGCTGCAGGCACTCCTCGACCGCATGGAGCGTGAGTCTTGGCCAGATCGTTGATCCAGTGTGGGAGTTCGTCCGGCTCGGTAGCGAGCGGCCTTGTGGAGGGTACGCGCGAGCCCACTTTGAGTCGGTGGTAGCGGCACGGTTTCGGTCGAGTGACGTGTGCGGCTGCATCGAATCGCAGAGCGAGCTCTCTGGACGTTCGGCGTCGATGAGGGCGAGGCCGGTGACCGTGAAAGACTCCGGCGCTAGCTCTGGCCGTTTTTCATGCTCCGCCGCTTGGTTATCATGATGGCACCGCGGCCGTCGGAATTCTTTCGAGATTTCGCGTCGAAGATTCCTGTCTCGTCAACTCACAGGGCAGATGAAGACGACGATGACTCACGACGAAGAAGAGACTTCCGCTCAGCTCGCCTCGCGAGCTCGAGACGGCGACCGGGCCGCCTTCGACGAACTCGTCTGGAGCAACCAGGACCGCCTCCTAAGGCAGATTCGGTCCAGATTAGGAAAGCGTGTGCGATCCGCGCTCGACGCCGAAGACGTCTACCAGGAATCCGTCTCGCGTGCCTTCGTCGCCATCGCAAAGTTCCGCTGGCAAGGCGAAGAGTCGTTCTACCGCTGGCTTGCCGGCATCGCGGAGCACCTCATCCGCAGTGCGTCGCAAAGAAAGTCCCTCGACGACATCCGGCTGACGCGTGAGGTCGCCGCGAGCGATGTGACCCCCAGCAAGACCGCGCGCCGCAGTGAGCGCTTCGACCGACTGGAGGGGGCCATCAACAACCTGAGTGATGACCAGCGGACGGCCTTGAAACTCGCCCGCCTCGACGGCCTGCCGGTGCGCGAGATCGCCGCCAAGATGGAGCGCTCTGAGAGCGCGGTCTACGCACTCCTCTCTCGCGCACTCGACCGACTGCGTGCGACGTTCGGTGAGACCGAGAGCCTCCACCTTCCGGATCGACTCTTCGGCATCCAGGAGGGCACCGAGGAAAGCACCGAGGAGAGCACCGAGGGGGGTGACGATGAAGGGTAGAGAGCCTGCGGGCGATGCTCAGCGCGACCCTGCCGCCGAGATCGACCGAAAGGTCGGTGAGTACATCGATCGCATCAACTCGGGGGAGAGCCTCGATCCGGTCGAAGTGCTGGCCGAGAATCCGATCGACGGCGAGAGCATCCTCGAGCGCCTCGAGCGGTTCGTCGACTGCTTCGCCGCCGCCGCCTCACCTGAGCCGCTCGGCACCCTTGGCGACTACACCCTCCGCCGCCAGATCGGGCGCGGTGGCATGGGGGTGGTCTACGAGGCATGGGAGAACTCGCTGGACCGGCGCGTCGCGCTCAAGGTGCTCCCGGCGGGAATCGCGGCGGACACCCGAGCGAGCGCGCGGTTTTTGCGCGAAGCGCAGACCGCCGGCAAGCTGAGCCATCCCAACGTCGTTCCGGTCTACTTCACGGGCGTGACGCAGCAGACGCCGTTCTACGCCATGGACTCGGAAAATCAACCCTAAACCGTTGTGGCGTAAGGGGTTTCCCGGGACTGCAGCACAAGGGAAGCACAAGCGTCTGGGGATACTGCACTCCTACGGACCGGCCAACCGAATCAGTCGCTCACGTCGAAAACGAACGAAATGGTCTCCTCGATCCGCTCGGGGATATTCTCGGCCGTGATGAGGACGTTTGCTTCGAAGGACTCGACCGCATCCCAAGACTCGAAGACGGCGGTCACTTCAGGAAACGTAACGTACCGATGGTGGTTCAGCATCGGAATGTCAAATCGAACCACGAAGCCGCTACCCTTGTCACCTGTCAGCCAAGACTGAGGTGATCCAATCGGCTTGATTAGGTTATCGGGAAGTGTCGGCATGAAGGGTTCTCCCAACAATGAGTGCTGGAAACCGGTCAGGCCGAAGACATCTGCTTTTGGAGGTTTCGGTGGCTTCGGTTCTTCGCTGAGGCTCGGGAACACGCCCTTATGCTCATCGTCGTGTAGAACAAAGGAAACCAGCGGAGGAAGTCGCAGGTCAATGTCAACGCCCTTGGCTGGCTCCGTCCCTTCATTATGGACTTCCATGACGAAGGAGAAGGACCGCCCCCAAAACTCCCGAGCGTCGTTCGTCTGTTCTGCCCACTTCTTTACTTTCTCAAAGTACTCCTCCAGCTCTTCGTTGTACTCCTCAGCCCGTTCCCGAGACCTACCGGCAACGGCTGATTGCAGACTCGACAACGCTGATTCTGCGTTACCCTCTGGAATCGCAATAGGCTTGTACTTGGACCGCCTTTCTTTCTCGACGGACTCTGGGTCGAGCTGCTCCACCGAGCGTGAAAGTTGAAACCGAACCGGATACTCCCTTCCAGCCCCCTTTTCTGCTGACACGCACACTATCTTGAGTTTCGGGCTCCGGTGCTTGAGTCCGGAAACTTCTTGCTGAAGTGCCCGAATCTTCTTTCCTTGCTCTGATTCGGGAGTCTCAAGACGTGCCTCCAGGTCCGGCGGAACACACGTGAGCCCTTCGGCGTCACATCGCACGTCCATACCGCCGTCTTCACTGACAATGACCACTTCCGCTGAAGGGTTTGAATCGATGTACTGCCTCGCCTGATAACGAATGCGAGCGTCCGGGCTATCGGATATCCCCGCAGCTTTCAAATCGTCGCTGGACACTTGTTTCACGAGGATGTGAAGCGTCACGTTGTCTCGAACAGTGCCACCAGCTTGACGGAGCCGCCGAGTCTCCCGAATCACCCTGTTGGCTCGCCTTGAGAGAGTCGGGTGGTTTTTCTTTTCATCCACCTCGTCGATAACCTGGCCGCAGAGAACAAGTTTCACTTCGTCGCATTCGAGCCAGTCCGTCCAACTCACGTCCGAGATAGGCGGATAGTGGAGGAGAACGTTCGTGTCCAGAAACGCAGTTATCGCTCTACGACTCGCCATGCTTACCCTGTCTCCTCCACCTCCTCATCCCAAAGCGAACGGAACTTTTCCCGGTCCTCTTTGAGTGGATTGCGGTACTCGTTACCTGTCAATTCGATCGTCTCAAGATCGATCTTGTAGAATCTGCCGTCGGCCTTGATATCCGCCTTCCAAAATACGGAAAACGGAAGGACAAGAATTTTCTCTGCCTCATGCACCTGAAAGAACGATTCCGAGCCTCCTCGCTCTCCCTCTGACACGTACAACTGAGCGAACGTCAATACTGACCTCCAATGATATGTTCGCTCTCCTTCGATGCTAATGAACTCTGGCTTTCCGAGTTTCCATCTCCCGGACCCAACCGCTCGCAAGTCTCCGTGGATCAGTCGAAGCAAGGGTAAGGAAGAGTCCTGCGAGAGTTCCGGCTTCTCGAAGTACGAATCAAACTCATCTCGGATTCGATCAACGAGTTTCTCTCTTCTCCAAAGGCAGTCCGGCTCGCCGTCGGCATAGAACTTCCTTCGAGCTCGATTGAGAATTGCACGAACAAACTTCTGGTTAGTTTCATCTTTGGCAAGCTTGATGAATGAAGCAAAATCGGCGGCTGTTTCGTAACTTGAAAACCGCTCATCGTCCTTGAGTCGCTTGTCGGAGGTAGTACGGAGCAAGAAATCCCCGCACAAGAACGAAAGATTGACTTTCCTCTTCTCTGCACGTGCAACACTTACCACCGTCTCAAGTATCAATGCATCCCGAAAGCCTTTCTCAGTTTTGGAATCCTTCGGGTCAAAAGTGAACGGCGGCTGCCTCCATATGGATCGCTGACACAAATCACTCCAATCGATCTCGTCATAAGGTGTCGCAGCGACGGCTGCTTTTTTCCCCTTGATCCACTCGTCGATTTTCTTCTCTATTTGTTTTCGAATCCTGTCTTTCGGGTAACGAAAATGCTGCTTCTTCGCAGTAATCTTCGATACCAACTCGATCTCCCCAAACGCCTTGTCAATGGCTTTCTGGGCAGAGGTCGTATGCTGAAAGAGAATCTCGCCCCTTACCACCTCTGGAATGACCAGTTCCAGGCTTACCATCGACTCGAGCTCGCTCCACAGCTCGTCGAACTCCGGGTTGACCGGCGGCTCTTTGTCCTTGAACCAAAGCATATTCGTATCGACGATCACCACGAATGGGTCAAGCTTCGGCTTTTGGATTCGCCTCGGAGGTTTTCGAGTTCTCTTCTTTGCCATAGTGTTCACATAGCGAATCTTTGCGGCAGCCTTCCTATCCAATGAGAACGGTGCGTCATCTCTTCGTTCTCCCCGTGTTCTTCTTCGCTTTCTTCTTGCGTTTCCTCGGCTTCGTTAGTCCCAGCTTCGCCTTTCGGTTCTGGATGGTCTGCGTTGAGACTCCGAAGTGTGCCGCCAGCCTCTTGGCTGTCCAGCCTTGTTTCACCAGTTTGGTAAGCTCCCGATCATTAACGCTCGCTCGGCGTCCACGGCCCCCTTTTGACTTTGACGGAGGCTTAGTGTCATTCCGGCCGGCCAGAAGCTCGGCCTTCTTGGCTTGGAGTTCCGCTATCTGGGCATCGATTTCGGCGATTACGGCATCTCTCGCCTCTATCACGTCGGAAATCTTGGCTTCCAAGGACTTCGGCATCGGGCTCTCCTTTACTGAGTTTCCGGAGGATGCACCGGCACAAGCCGACTGTCAACAGATCGCTCCGAAACTTAGAAACTACATCTTTTCATCAGAATAGAGATGTAGATGGAAACCGTCGAACCAACAGGGCAAAACTACGTAAACGTACACACATAAACGCATTATCAAGAAAAAGGAAAGTGTCGAGTAACGGGAATGGCAAACGTCTGACGCAATACGGAAACTCAGCAAACGCTTGACATTTGGAAGACAGAATCAAGTGTCTCCCAAGAGACCATTCTTCTGTTGAATGTCCCTGGCGGGCTGCTCCAGTTGGTTTCGATGGATAAGGCGGCTGCCATCGTGAGGCTGAGGGAAGTAGGTCAGCAGTTCGTACACGACATCGATAGCTGCTTCTCGAATGGCATCCGGGTTCGACGAAAAGGCGTAGTCAAGCGGGGCCGTGAACCTGTCAACCGTGCACTCGGGGAACACGGTCTGCAGATCTGCCTGACAATGCAGCCTCCGCCCTTTGACACCGTGCAGCGAGAGTTCAACTCCGCCACCCGAACCTGAGACGCCAAACGCTGCTGCAACCCTTCCAGCGAACGTCAAGTCTACGAGAAGATGGTAGAGCATTGTCCGCACACCGACCGAGCTTGTGTCGTCGTCGTTCCACGTGAACGTGTTGGTGCAGAAAAGGAAGTGCCCCGACTCCAGAATATCCCAGTAGTATTTCTCAAAATACGGTAGGCGGACACCTCGTCTTCGCTGCCATTCGGGATTCATCCCCTCCGGCGGCGGACCGAACCACGGCCATCCGTACATGTCTCCGAGATTCAACCTCTTCTTGATGACCGTCTCCCGGAACTCGTCGTAGCTGACAGAGGCGTTCCGGCCAAACGCATTCGAGATGGATAGGAATGCCGCCACATCCGGAAAGTCCTGGCGATACCTTGCCAGTGACTCGGCCCAGTCCGGCGGCTCGACAGGTTCAACAAGAACATTGCCCCGGATCTTGTCCGCCGCTTCGTATCCCTCATGCGATACCTTAAACACCTCGTTCTTGTGCCCTTGAGCTTCGAGGTACCGACGCTCGACAAGCTTCCGAACCGCCGCCTTGTACTTCTCGATGGTTCTCGGGTTAGCGTTCTGTGTGAAGTTTCGCCCGCCCGCCTGCACGTCGTGTCCTTGCTTGTGTCCGGCGGAAAGCACGTAGCCGTCATCGCCTGCAGCGGCGACAAGAAGCTCTTGCTCCCCTTGACCTAACTCTTCTCTGCGTTCTTGCACTTGGGTTGGCTCAACAGAAGCAGTGGATTCCGCCTTAAGCCTGTCGGCAGCCTCGTACCCCTGGTGCGTAATGTCGTACAGGCAATCGCTTGCCGTTGACTGGTCAAGGTGCCCACGGGAAACGAGACGCTGGACCGCAGCTCTGTACCTTGCGATGGCTCGCCTGTCTGCATTCTGCGTGAGGTCACGCCCACCGGCCTCAAGTCTGTGCCCGCCTGTGTTCCACTCCATCACAACGTCTTCGGGTTCACCACTAACTGCAGCAAGTAGAATTTCCTTTTCCTCCTGACCAAGCCCGACGCCTCCGGGGGGGCGGATCTGAGTCGGACTCACGGGCGTTCCTTCGTCAGAGAGAGCGTCTACAATCGCCTCCACGCAAGCGTCAATCCCTTCTCCTGACGATACGGCGATGCGGTCCGCCAACGTCGGAAAGAGCCGCTTCACGTCTTCGGTTCCGACGCCGTGCCAGATGGGGAGGATGACCTTCTCGCCATCGGTCTCCTTCGCCATCAACGCACCCAGCTCGTTTTTTGTCCATTGTTTCGCTGCGTACGTCTGGCTCAACACGACGACACCGAAACGGGTACCAGCGAGCCCTTCATCAATCTTGCCCCGGATGCTGTCGCCGAGTTTGAAGATCTTCCGGTCGTACCAGACCGAGAGCCCCTTCTCGTCCAAGGCAGCAACCAACGGCTCAACAAAGCCCGCCTTGTCTTCGGTGGCGTGGCTGATAAACAGGTCGTAAGGCTGCGAGGCCACGGCGTCTCCTCCACTTCTCTGCGATCGTCAAACCGCCAGTTTACTCGGCCAGCACAAACTCTTCTATGCCGAGCCAACTTCCCCTGAATTCCCCTCGGTACGCTCCGGCGTGGTCTCGGTCAAAAGGATGCCCGCCCCTCTCTCTTTGACCACCCAGCACGAGGGATGGGAGCCCGCCAAGTCGCTCACAAAAACTCGAATCCTTCGAAGTCGTCCAGGTTCCAGTCCCCGAAATCCCAAGGGTCTTGGTATTGGAAAGCGTCGAACGGGTCGAAGTGCTCAATCGGACAGCCGTCAAAGTATGCGGTTACGGGAAACGCTCCGTTCTCTACGGCTGCGTTGTAGATTTCGGCCGCCTCGTACTTGCCGAACCCCTGGTAGATTGTCTCGGCACCAAAAACTACTTGGTAGAGCATTCGTCGTCCTCTTGCGGAGCGGTGTAGAACAAGTGGTAGCCGAGAAAGAATCCGAGTGCTTCGCCGTCCTCGGCCGACTCCCTGACCCGTTGTCGTGCTTCCATCCACTCTTGTCTGGCATCTTGCTTTCGACAGGACACCCGGAACTCCGAGTAGACACGAGCGGCGAACAATACGATCAGGATGATGGCGATCACGATTTCCACGTGTTCTCCTTCCAGTCCCGACTCAGAGGCTCAACAGACGAGCAGCATCGGCTTTCTTGCGGTCGCCTCTCCGGTCATAGCGGGCAGTAGTCGTTACGGATGAGTGGTTGAGAACTTTGGACACGGTGGCGATATCAACGCCCCTGTCGAGCAAGGTGGAGGCCGCCGTTCGGCGAAAGTCGTGAACGGTGAAGGACTCCAGCCCTGCGGCCTCTCCTCTCTTCTTCAGCATTGCGTAAACGGCTTGGTCAGAGAGGGCTTTGTCCACGTCCCCAATCTTGCCGCCCTTGCGGACTCGCACGAACAAGAAGCCAGGTTCCTCGCCCCGAACCTGAAGCCATTCTTGCACCGCTTGACGTGCCGACTCAGACAGGAAAGCCCGGTGTTCCTTGTTGCCCTTGGCTACGACTGTGACGGAGTCGCCGCCGAAGTTCTCCAGGCGAACGCTCACGAGTTCCTGGCGACGGAGCCCGGTGCTGTAAAGCGTCTGAATGATGGCTCGGTCTCGAATCCCAAGAGGACTTGGGTGGCAGGTGTTGAGTAATGCCCGCACTTCCTCTTGACCAAGCTCTCTACCGGCAGGAAGCCGACTCCCCTTGATCCCTTTGACCATTTGGACACGCTGCCACTCCTCGGCGGTAAGCATTCCGAGCCGGAAACACTCCCGCAGGATTCCCTTGGCGGCCGCCAGGCAGGTGTTCACGGAAGCCGGACTCAGGCCGTCCTCGGTCAGTCGAGTCCTCAGCATCGAGAGTGTTTCGTATGAGAGCCGGTGCCAGGGGCAAGACTCCACAGAGTAGCCCAGGAGCCCCGCAATCTTGTTGAGACGGGACGACATCGAGCGGCGACCCTTTGGACTCAACGAAGACAAGTAGGCAAACACAGCACGAGCGGGGTCGGTTTCGGTGGAGAGGGCATCGTTGTGAGTCAAGGCGGGCAGCATCAACATCTCCTCTTGGTAAACGTCTTACTACGTTTGAATCATCATTCACATAAATAATAACGCATAGTTGATAACCTGACTACTCGACCATTGTTATCAAATTTTGGTATTGAGCGTTTCTATTCTGAACAGGCTCTATCAAGAAGAAGAGATGGTTGCCACCAATCTCTTTTGACAAAGACACTGCCACAATTGCATACCCGGAGGCATAAGGATCGAAGGCGAAAACGACCCCGCCAGGCTTTAACGGATTCCGTGCGTCTCGTGTGCCAGGCAGACCCACCGGCATGGTGGGATTACGTAGGCTTGCCAAGGGCAAGGTATATACCACTATTGCAAGTCAAATGATTACCAAACGTCTACAAGGTATCTACCAACAGGGGAACAAAAAAAGGAACGCCATGATTTGTAGTCACAGCGTTCCTGATGCAGAAACCTCGGAGGTCTCTTCATGGAGGTGAAGCCCGCCTGACACGGGCATCTGTATTTTGAGGGAAAGAACAGAGTCTTTCCCTGGGCGAGAGCCGGTTGCTGAATCGTTCCTCGCCTTCATCTCGTGGAGCGGGATCATGGCGTGTAGAGATCGACACATGGACCCCGCCCTATCCCTGTAGGGCCGCCGGACACGGAAGACGGATTTTGCAGAACCTGGCGACCCCTTCTCGTTTACACGATTACGCCGATCGGCATGTCTCCGTCGAAACCCTCGTTCACTTCAAACTCGACGACATTCCGTGCGAGTGGCTGGTCGGAGACCTCGGGAGTGAATCCATCGGAATCGGCCTCGATATCCATTGGATCAACCTCGGCCTCGCTCGGGACAAGGGGGTTTCCGGGTGCCGCCCCATCATTGGACTGTTCAACAGTCCTGCGGGCCTCTTCGTCAGTCATCTTTCGATTGTCCCTCGGTTCGGGAACTGTCAATCTAATCGCCATTTCATTCTCCCATTTCAACTTCGATTTCGACCGAGCCGTCCGGAAAGACCCGACGCATCGATCGAATCATCTCGGACGCAACGGCGAAGGGATCTTCAACCTCTCGGACGGTCGTGTGTCCAGGGCGATCCCAATACTCCAACACAGCCGCATCGACTTCTCCGAGTACGTTGGATGCGAGCACATGACGCATCTTGTCGTCCGATGTTTCTTGTTCCTGCATTGCTGCAGCCAGTGCAGCCGTTGTGACTCTGAGCATCGCCCTACTCCTTACAGCATCGGTGCTGAAAAGACCCGCACCACGTGTTCCTTGGGAACCGCCCAGCAATCGGGCTCCTCTACGATTCCCGAAGCCAACGGGTGGTGGTTCATCCCAGGCAGCAAAGGCCCGCCACTTGGTCCCACCCTGTCCAGCGGCCCTTGAACCGCCCAATGGTCTCCGAGATCGAATCCCGATACCGAGGTCAAAGGATTTGTTGCACCGTCGTCCCATTGCGTAAGGAAAGGGAACCGAGTGCCGTCGGTCAGTTCCAGGAACCAGCAATGCTCTGCAATCACTTGCTGACCAAGACTCGACTCGGCGTCTTTGTCAGAGACGAGATTCGGGCCGCCACGTCTACTGAATTTTGGACGCCCTCCCGGCCGTAGATCACCGAGCGGTTACGCATTCCCGCCGCAACGTTTCCCCGAGACACGGTGTCAGGAAGAAGGATTGTGTCGCCCCGCTGAAACTGTTTTCTGGGCTCGCCGAAGGTCTTTGCGAACTCCGCAAGTTCGCTTTGAACAGCAAGCCAATCCTTCTCGGTTTGAGGTTCAGTCTGGATTACGCCCGTGAAAATGCCATTGTCGTCCAGAATGCCGAAGGAAAGACCCAGCTCATCGATCAATCTATTTCCATCGTCATGGACTGGAAGCCGAACTCGAAAGCAGCAGCTTACATATCCGTGGTGTGAAACTGAGGCTGACAGTCGCTTCGTTGGACCCCACCGACTGTAACCGGCGTAATACTGCCGAGCAGACACGAGCAGGGGCGAGATCGAAATCGGCTCGTCGGAACGCAGGACATCTTTCGCCCAGTCATCAATCTTCGAAAGAGACTCTGTCAGAGAAAAGAGCTTGTCCGTTCCATGACCATCGACGGCAAAGACGCAAAGGTCGCTCAGATGCTCTTCCTTCAATGCGGCTACCGCCGCTTTCATCTCATCGATCATTCCAACCCCAATCCCTTAGAAACCAGATACGAATGCCTGTCAGACGGTAGCCCCTTTTGGCTCGGGAGCTGGACACGCTCTTCCTTGGCAATCTCCCGAATCGCTTTTTCCACACAGAGAGCAATCAAGCGACTCCGGCTCTTGCCGGTGCGTTCCTCGACGACCTCCAGTTCGGCGATTCTGGCGTAAGGCAGCCAAGTGCCACAACGCCCACCTGTCTTTTTCCCACTTATCATGTTTCCCTCCAACTGCCATCGTCCCCTATATCTTGTACGACCTCAGAAGTAGTTACCTCGGCATCTTTCTGACGAGTTTTTTGAGGCGGCCGGGCACATGCCCGAGAAAAGACACCGGAATACACACCGCCCCTTTTACTTCATTCGCTTCCACTTCAAGCATTTGAGCATAGCTGGCTCCGCTCCTGCTTCCTTGCTCGCCTTCACAATATCGATAAAGCGGCTGCCAGCCTCTTGCCGATTCTTCAACCGTTGCCGTCTTTCGACATTGAGCGATTCGTGATTCTTGGCGACGATGGCGAACTGTTCTTTGATCTCTCTCATTCGGGATACTGGCATCGCCGAGAGGTTGCCCTTTTTTCTCTCCGCCGTTGCCCAGTCGATTGATTCCCGTTCTTCCTTCAGCAACCGAATGATTCGGAGCTGAGCCAAGATGGAGTAATGGACGAGATCCTCTTCCATCGCCGTAAACTGGATTTCCTCGGAATGCCAGTCGATCCAGTTTTCCACGTAGGCAAGTTCCTCGTCCTTACTGAGCGTCGAAACGATTCCACGAAAGTTCCGGGACCGGCGGCACGCCTCCTCCCACAACCGACGGCCCGCCTCATCCTCCGTTTTTCCGGGGTAGGTTGCTTTTCGTGGTTTTCGTCGATTCCCCTTGAGGCCCAGAACACGCCTTCTCCCGGCGATGCTCGGCTTAGTCCTGCTCAATGCCGACGCAATCTCGGCATCGGTCATTGTGCGATGGTTATTACGCAGGTACGCATCCTCTGCGGCGTCAAATCTGCCTTTCATCTTCTTCTCCATTCAAGCGGACAACGACAGGCATAGAAGAGCCAACGGAACCCCTCACCCTGAATCTTCATTCTTTCAAATCGCCATCTTTGAAGAATGAGGCGGCCCCTTGTCTCCTGACAGAGACGCCGTGTTGTCGGCGATGCCGTGGAACACGTTTACCGTCTGGAAGATCGCCTATTCTTGGTCTCTAATCGTCCCGAGGAGACCGTTGACGCCCAGCACCCCTCGGGAACAAGATCGATCCTCAGTCGGTTTTCAGCTTCTCTTCCTGGCCGTTCAAGTATTCCCGGACGATCCGCCTGGCAAACGCTGCGATTGTCTGAGATTCTCGCTCGGCCGCCTCTTCGATTTTGTAATGTAGCTTCGGATCACATCCGAACGATACGACCTTTATCAACTTGGCTTTCTTAGGCATAACACTTCTCCTTGATTGTTTCCTTTGTCAAAGTCAGGGCATACCGGGGGCATCAGGGGCAGGACTCTTTGCTTGTCCTGTCGATTACCAACCTCCCCGTGCCGCTCTTCCCCGTGGAAGCCCTTACCGTGCTTTCCACAGGTTATCGCCCGAGCCATGGCAAGTCGAAGTGACTTGCGTTCAGACCGAATTCCCTGGTGTCCTCTGCCCACGACGAAGACTCACGCAAGGTTCAGTCGGTAAGCGACCCCTTGCAGCTTACGTCCGGCAGTCTGGTTGCCAGCCCAGCAAGCCCCCCGAGACTTTCGCAGCCTCGGCAGCGTAGGAATCTGTGTCAGATTCCGTTCCAGGTTTTCGGCTTTGGCTCCCCACAGCTCGATGTCCGCTATACGGACTGACAGAGCCCAGAGTATGGCTTGCAGTGGCTTCTCTTGGGAGCACGTGCTTTCCGATGCACGCCTGCAGCAAACCGCCCGCCGTGGGAAAGGGTTCCACGGGAACCCTGGAAGAGCTAAGGCCCTTCATCTGAAATACGACTTTCGTTTCGATTTCCGCCCAACTTTTTCGAAATCGGTCGATTTCGGTCGATTCTGTGGCACCTCGGCCAGCAATCTTCGAACTCGCAGCACGCCGAAGAACGGCTCTGTGGGGTCAGGCGGGATTTATGCTATTTGAATGAACATCTGGGGGGAGAATCTCAACCTTCATCTTCTCCCTTCCATCATCATCGAACACGTCCGGTGTTCACCGTGTCGAAACACTGGTCCGGACTACTCACCGAATGTCGGTGTCTGTCTCACCTACTACATCTCTTTGACAAAGACACCTTACAGGCAAGTCTTTTTAGTAATAATACCCGAGATCAAATGTGAAATCTCAACTTTCTCTAACTTATCGATCAGCTTCCTAAACTTGCCGTTTCCTTTGTCTGGAATCGCCGCACCGCTCAACCCGACCCAAACTACCAAAGGCAGTGAAGATCACCGCACAGGCCAAGAATGACTCTCCGACCAGAGCCGTTCTGGCTCTCCTCGTCCGCTCCCCGCAACGTGATTCGCCCGGACGCCGTTGCTCCGTGCTGGAGTTGTTGCCGCATACGGTCGAACGAGAAAGTTTTTCATTTTCTCAGTAGGACTCTTCCACCCAAGCTCGCATTAGGCCTGTGGTCGCCGTGGACCGCAATGGCACCGGCTCGTCAACCCTGATTGCTGAGTGATTGAATAGAGGATGCTCGGGGCACTGGCGGTAGAGGTCAAAGTGAGATTCGAGAAGGTCACGAACTCGTTCCGGGCTCAGCGTCTCCGGTATTTCAAGGATTACGTTCAGTTTCTTGTTTGAGGCTGTAGCGTCAACGATCCTGCATTCAGGATGGTTTCGAGGCAGCAGATCCTTGATTGCCTCAGTTGCAATATCTGCCAACTTGGTGGAGCCAACCCACATGTCGAGGCGGAAAGCTTTGCGGACAGACTCCTCCTGACACAGCATCTCCTTCCACTCCTCAGACACGACGCCGGGTTTCAGTTTCATGTGAACACCGCAGTCGCACGACACATAGCGGTCACGAAGAAAGTCGATCACCTGATCTTTCGGAAGTCCGTGGACTTTGCAAATCTGCTCCACGACGTTGAATCCGTTGCGGCAACCTTCTTTGGAATTAGTAACAGCTTCGTAGAAATCTTGATAAGTCATTGGCATCTCCATCGTTTCAAAAGTTGACATGAGGCAGCCAGCCTCGTTCCGCTAAAGTCTCGGATGTCCCACGTAGACCGTCAAATCGGGGTACGTTGATGACAAGGTTCCCGAAATGGGAGAACGTCACAAGTCGGACGAATCTCTTGCCCGCATTCCCTCTTGTAGCCAACGGATTCGAGATGCTGGATCGAGAGGAGACTGTCAGGCCCGATCCCCGACACGCAGATGGGCTCGGTGAGCGTGAAGGCGGGTTGGAGGGCCGTCAGGCGGACCTGACTTTTTTCGAGATTTCTTCGGAGAGGAAACCGATTTTCAACGGCACCAAGTCTGCTCGGGCAACTTTTGTGTCGGTGTGGAAGTTGCTTTAGGTGTCCGTCTCTACAGGGAAATGAGCATCAAAAGTGTTCATGCTCTCCAGCTCCGAGGTGTCGTAGGCAGTCGTTTCTTCCGTCGAGCCGACTCCAACCTTTACATCTCTCAGTATCTCGGCACCCAACCACTCGGGTAAGACTTCTCGGTCAAAGAGAGCGGGCAACGCATTGATATAGCGTCGAAGTTTGTGCTCGTGATCAAGCGTGCGGTATCCCACGTGCTCATCGCTTCCAGGTGTGTGATCTGCCAGAAGTCGCTTGTAGCTCTCGGGGATACTCTTGTGGATGATGCGTCCGCCTTCTTCTTCCTCGATTACGGCTTCGTCGAGTTGCGTGATTAGCACGGAGCGAAGATCATGCAACCGGAAGTTCTCCACGTCCGCCGTATCCAAGGACTCGGAGGTCAAGCATTCACGAAAGATCCCGTACCAGGATCTTGGGATATCGTTTCGTGTCCGCATATTCGCCAGGACGTACTCGTCCTTCGGACGGTCTTCGTAAGCGAGGGTGAGTATCTTCCACAGCTCGTCGCAAAGGGGGAAAGAGAAGGGAACGCCTCTCTTGGTGAAACCCTCGGGAACGACTATCCACCCGTTTTGCAAATCCACCCAACCTTCGGTCGAGTGCTGGTTCCATCGAAGCCGCAGACAACAGTTTTTACGCAGTGGCGTACGAATCAAGAGCAAGCACAGTATCCAGAGGTTCTCGACCGGGAGTCCTTCGAAATCCACCTTCATCTGAATGCGGTGGAACAAGTTCATTAGGTCGGTGAGTTCGAGCCGAACCGCCTTTCGCTTTCTCGGTTTGCCGCCCGGCAGCACATTGAACGAGGGAACCTTGGCGATGTAGCGTCCGTCGTCCCTTGCTGCACACCAAGTCAGAAAGGACTTCAGGCACTTGAGGATTTGCTGCTTGGACGAGAGCGTCCGTTCGCCTCGACTGCTCTTGAGATAAGCATCTGACCGTTGCAAGTCGGTGATGTCCGACATCCGCAGGTCGCAGAGATTGAGTTGACCGAGCGTCGTCCGCCGCCTTTCGAGTTTCGCCGAGTTCAGCAACTTGATCGTTGAGCGGTAGTTCGTCAGCGTGGTGGACTTCCTCGTCTTTTCAAGCTCGACCTGCTTCTTGAAATCCTCAATCCATTCCTCGGCGGCATCCTCGAAGGTTCTGGCAACGACGAGATTCTCGTCTCGCTGGTGTTGCTCAACGCACCACTTCCAGAGTTTCCTCTTGGCTTCGTTCTTATCCGTGCTACCGCCGCTCTGCTTGTACGGCGTTGCCTTCTCCCACTTGCCCGTGGCGGGATTCTTCCGTGTGATTCGACTGTGCCAGTGAACCTTGCTTTTGGGCTTCTTCCCCTGGTTCGGCTTGAACAGGGCACCCAGGCGGTAGTTCGTTCCAATGACATCTTCGTAGCGATAGCGTTCGTCCATGTTCCTACTTCGGCGGTCAATCGAGGCACAATGAAGGCACAACCAGAAACCCCAGAATGCCGGTAAACAGGGACGGCAGACGGGCGAGTTATGGGGCTCTGAACGTCCTAAGTGCCTGCGGTTGACGGTTTACGAATCGGTTTTGATCCGGCGTGATTCACCCGTCCGTCACTCCCATCGTCCGCCATGGAGTACGTCGACGGCGAGACGCTGGCGAAGATCCTCGCGAAGATCCTCGCGAAGATCCTCGCGAAGATCAGGGACGCGGAGCCGGAGACGCCGACGGTCTTTGGAAAGAAGGATCGCCCGGGTTACTTCGAGAAGATTGCTGAAGCCTTCGCCGAGGTCGCGGATGGTCTCCAGCACGCGCACTCAAAGGGCGTCATCCATCGCGACATCAAGCCGTCGAACCTGATCCTCGACCTCGAGACGTGGCCGCGAGCGGGCGGAGAGGTGACGAGCGGGAGGAGCGACCCCGGTCGCCTCCGCATCCTCGACTTTGGTCTCGCTCACCTCGAAGGTGAAGAGTCGCTGACGCTTTCCGGCGACGTGGTCGGTACGCTGCTCTACATGAGTCCGGAGCAGGCGCGGCGGAAAAAGATTCCCGTCGATCACCGAACGGACATCTATTCGCTCGGTGCGACGATGTACGAGGCGCTTTGTGGACGGCCGCCGTTTCGCGGCAAGGACCACGCCGACACGCTCTCACAGATCATCGAGCGTGATCCCGTGGAGCTGCGGAAGGAAAATCCGCGAGTCCCTCAGGATCTCGAAACGGTCGTGCTCAAGTGTCTTAGGAAAGACGCCGGCGATCGCTATGGAACAGCCGAGGCGCTAGGGCAAGATCTCAGGCGGTTCGTGCGCGGCGACGCGATCGAAGCGCGGCCGGAGCGACCGCGCCAGCGGCTCGCGCGCTTTTTCCGTCGTCACCGATTGGCCGTGGGCGTCATCCTCCTGCTGGCGCTCCTCGGTGGACTGACCGGTTGGTTCGCCTACCGGAGCGCGCGGTTCGAGACTGAGAAAGAACTGGCGGAGACGCAGAAGAAGCTAGCCGAGTACCCCGCCGCGGTGCGCGAGGCGGTTGTGAGGCTGTTGGTGGGAGAGTTCAGCCTGCAGGCGGGTCCGGCGTTTCGCGTCTGGTCGCAGGGAATTCAGAAGCGCCAGCTGAAGGATCTCGAGCTCGCGACGCCGGAGGGTAAGAAGAGTCCACTCCGCGAGGTTGCCGAGGACCTGCAAGCTCTCACCGAGTTGCTGCCGGAAGAGATCGATGCGCACTATCACCTGGCGCGTGCGTATCAGCTGCTCGGCGAACGAGAGCTCGCGGCGAATGCCGCGGAGCGGGCGCTCGGGATCAACCCGACGTTCCTTCCCGCCGCCGTGCTCCAGATGGAGATCGAAGGTGGCGATGATGTTGACGATGAGGACGAGCGTCTCGAGGCGCTCAAGGGAGCAGCCGTTGACGAACTCAATACTTGGCTCGACGCGCACACTGCTCTCCACAACGGCAACTGGAACAAAGCGATCCGTGCTTACGAAACACTCTTTGCCGGCGAGCGCGCCGAGCCCTACGTCGGTTTTCGCATCGAAGCGCACCTCGCGCTCGGCGCCGCGTACCTCGAGCGCGGTCTGTCGCAGAAAACCGGGAAGCCCGAGCGCGCTAAGTTGAGTTTCGCAAAGGCGACGGAGCACTTTGCTGTAGCGCGTCATCGATCCCCGGGCGCTCTCGAGCCTGAGCTCCTCCTGGGAAAGACCTATCTCGCCGCCGACCAGCACGGCGTCGCCGAGAAGCTCTTCGAGAGGCTGCACGAGAGCGTTTCGGTGCGGACTCCCGACGAGACCGCGCTGTGGATCTCCGCCGTCTATGAATCCTTGATGGAGCACGACGGCGCGGTGCGATGGGCGAAGAAAGTCGTCGCGCCAGCCGTCCACGAACGTCGGGTAGCGATGTTGCTTCTGAACTCGAAAGATTGGCGAGGCGCAGCGGACGCTGCGCGTCAAGCGCGACGAGCTGATCCGGACAGTCTCGACGCGCATCACCTGCTTGTGGTCACGCTGTTGCGGCAGATTTTGCTCTCACGTGACCGGACGAGCGCACCTCCAGTGGTCGAGCTCGCGGAGGCTTGTGAGTCCGCACTCAAGCTCGACCCCGACCACCCGCGCAGCCGACTGCTCGCGAGAGCAGCTTGGGGGGTGGTGCAACTTCAATTGGCAAAGAACCCAGAAAGGAACGTCATGAAGGCACGAGACATTCTTCTCTCGGCGGCCCTTGCTATGGGGGTGGGCGTCGCGGAGTCTGCGCGCGGCGACGAAACGGGGTCCGCGAGCGAGATCTATCCGTCGGGGACGGTGATCGACGGCAAGACCGCGTTTGAGTGGACGCTTGAGCACTTCCAGTGGTTTAGGGCGCTTCCGGACGAGGGCAACCCGGACATCAATCAAGACGTCGAATGCAAAGTCGAGCAGATGGGACCCGTCTTTTTCTTACCTGGTACCATACGAGGTGGCGGAGCGGTGGTGATCGAGTACACATGCAAGGTGCCATACGGCGCTCCCATCGTCATGCAGTTCCGGGCTCACCAGCAGTGTGTGAGCTGTAGCGACACCGCGTGCCTGAACCGGGTGACGGCACTTGTGGACTCTGTTTCAGCCTTTTCCGTGTCTGTCGACGAGGGCCCGAACCGTGACTTTTTTGCGCCGGAGCACCGTGGCAACGGCTGCTTCTTTGGGGACTATTCCGATGTCGGAAACGGAGGTCCAGCCTGGTGGGCCCTCGGGGGATATTCCGTGCTTCTACGGCCCCTCAGTCCCGGTTTTCATACGCTGCGTCAAATGGCCATGGCCGGTCCGCCTGAGGATCCGATCATCAGCCTCGATATTGTCTCAATGATCGAGGTCGAAAACCCGTCCTTCCTGCGCGGCGACTGTAACGATGATGGCCAGGTCGACCTCTCAGACGCTGTGTGCACGCTCAACTGGCTCTTTGCCGACGGCGAGACGCCGGGCTGTGTGGTCGCGCTCAACGTCAACGGCGATGCCGCGATCGACATCGCCGATCCCATCTCGGTTCTCAACTTCCTTTTTGCCACCGGCCTGGCGCCGATTGCTCCCTACCCCGAGTGCGGCCCCGGCAACTTCGCAGTCGACGCACCGCTGGGATGGGGCTGCTGGACCCCGCCGGAGAGCTGTCCGCAGACAGGGGAAAGCTGAGACTTGCCGACGTCAGCTGCAAGTCACGGGCGTCGCACTCTTCGACGAAGCGCAGACGCTCGGTGGTGATCTCTTGGAACTCTTCAAGAGAGCATCACGAGCGCCTGCGGCTCGTAGCGACTCACAGGCAATTGGTGAAAAGGATGGCTCTCTGCCCGTACTCGTTCCCGTTCCCGATTCTTGTGACCGTGGACCGTGGACCGTGGACCGTGGACCGTGGACCGTGACCGTGGACCGTGGACCGTGGACCGTGGACCGTGGACCGTGGACCGTGACCGTGACCGTGACCGTATCTTGGGCTGAACACCCCCCTATGGGTAGCGGCTACTCCCACACCACCGCATCGTGGGGCCGTCCGTCTTCCGTCACGATCCGGACGGAAAAGTTAAAGGCGTGCGGACGGTTGAGTATTTTGGCGAGAATGCGGTTTTCGCCTCGGTCGAGTCGCACGCCGAGGTGGAGGTTGAAGCTGTGATTTCCCGCTCCACCGGCGAACACCAGCCGATCATTGACCCACACGACGATGTCATCGTCGCACATGACGTCTAAAAACACTTCGGCGTCGCGGCGCGTGTTCACGCGCGTGTAGGCGTACGCCATTGTGTACTCTGAGTCCTGAGGTTGGAAGTGCGCGCGTAGGTCCACAATGCCGTACGCACTTTCGGATCGGTGGAGCTGCCAACCGGCTTCACCGCCCCTCATCTGATACTTGGCGTCGAGATCGACCTTGTCTTCGGGCGGGTAGTGCATCCCCATGGGGTCGCCGTCGGGGTTCGTCCAGAGTCCCACGATGTACCAGTCGTTCCAGTACCCGAGCGCTCGCGCCACGTCGCGCGTGTGATTCTCGTCGAGCCGGCGACGAAGATCCGCGCGACGTTGCGGCGACTGGACAGCCTGCTGCCAGATTCGGTCGTAGGGCGGCAGACGAATGAGCTCGTGCCGAGCGAACAGCCGCACGAAGTGGAGTTCCATCATGCCCTCGAGTTCCGGGTCGGCAGCGACTTCATCTAGGATGGACATCAGCGCGTTCAAGTGACCGACCACCTTCGCCATTCGGCCTGCCTGGCGAGCCTGTTTCTCCAAGGCCTGCTGCTCAATGATACGCAGCCCATATCGATAGCGTCGGAGGCGCGCAGCGATCTTGGCCGCCTCACGGCCCAGGTTGGCGTTTTCGAAGCGATTCTGGGCCTGGTCGAGCAGAGCCGCTGCCCGCGCGAGGTATTCCGGCGTCATGGCAGTTAAGAACGCCTGTTGGTAGTCACGCTCTGCATCTTTCGGCACGTGCGCCAGCACGTCCTCGAACATCTGACCGTACGCGAAGACCGCGGCGGCGGCGGGGCCGAACATGTTATTGTAGTACTCAGCGACGATGGCGTCCACGTCAGCATCGATATCCCAGGCGAGCTTTGGCGGCAGATAGAGATTCAGCCCTTGAGTCCACCACTGCGAATGAGCCTCGGCGTAGAATGCGGCGCCGCCGTGGCGAAGCAACCAGGGAAGATCACGCCGGATCCTGTGCACCATGCCAATCGGTCCGCCAAGAGACCAGTGGCCATAGTAATCGTACATACCGAGATCCGAGCTGAGCTTGCGCCACCCGAGGGTGCTTTCGACGAACGAGCGGTTGCGCTCGCAATCGGGGTCGTCGATCGGATGGTTCATGCAGTAGTCCCACGGCGTGTGAACTAAGAACGGCTGCAACATTGGGTGAGGCTTCACGACCTTGGGGGGCTTGGTGTAGGTGAGGTACGCGTAGAACGCGAGGCGTCTCTCTGGATGGGTCTTGACCACTTGCGTGGCGACCTGGTTGAAGAAATATACGAGCCGGTCCGAAAGAGAGCCGCCGGGGACAAAGGGATCGATTCCCAGTTTCGCGTCGAGGGTATGGCAAGTGTCGCAGCGACAGAATCCTCTGTGGTCATTCGGACTGAGGGAGAAGCTCTGCGCCTCGGGGTGCGCATCAAAGTAGCGGCGCGCCTTGTCGACGGTCATTTTCAGCACGCCTGGATGCGTCGTGCAGAGCTGGCGTGTGCTCCGAGCATCGCCCAGGAGAGCGAACCACTCTGGGTGCTCGTCGATAGACTCAGGCGGGATGATTTTGAACCAGTTGTGGCTGTGAAACTGGCGCGGAAATCCTTCGAGGCGGTTGCGCCGCATCCACAGCCTTGACGCTTCGGCGTCCGGATGCCTGCCGAAGCCTGCGAAACTTTTGAAGTCCGGCGAGTCCTGCATCGTCACGTCGCCGACCGTGATGGTTGCGCGTCGGGGAATGTGCTCGCCCAGCGCGTCGGGGGTGTACCACCGACAACCGAGCTGCTGTTCGAGAAAAGCATAGACTCCGTTGACGACGCCTTGGTCTGATCCGCCAGAGAAGTAGAGCACGTCGCCGTTTCGCAACACGTGATACGCTAGCGGCGGGAGCGATCGATCTTGGTCCTGTACGCCGAGTGCGAGGCTCGACTGCTCTCCGGCCTTCGAGACGACCGGCAGGCGTGCTCCCGACATCTTGAAGATGATGTCCGACAGGTCATGCGCCGTCTCTGAGACCTCTGGCGAAGCACCATCCGCTACTGTGATCACGGCTCGGGGGTGCCCCTGTTCGGCCAGCGATAGAGGCTCGAGCCGGGCTCCCGAGGCGGTCGCGGCCCAAAACGAGCGAAGAGCGACGCTGCAAAAGAACAGTGCAGCAACGACGACGACCACTGCAACTTTTGATCGTTTCGGTCGCTCGTGTTTCATTCTGCCTTTTCCTTTCGAGTCGAGATACTGCAGAAGCAGGATGGGATCCGGGTGCGTCAGCAGACCGACGATCAACTCGTCGAAGGCGTCGCGGTCCTCGAGGGGGGCGCGTTCGATCAGGTCTTGCACTCTGAGGTGATGTTCCATGAGTTCCTGCATCTCACCCACTATTCGCTGGGCGAGAGTGAGTTCTGACAAGGAATCTCGAGAATCCTCAGATCATCGTAACTCAAAGGGTTGCCGTGCGGCGCAGGTCAGCCGACCAAACTTCCATTTCGAACCTACCGCTGGCCTTAGCCTTGGCAGCCCGCCTGAAAAAGTCATTCGGCTGAGAAACCGGCCGCTTCACGCCCAGATCAGCCGCGGCGAGCCTCGCCGTTCGCCGCGGCTGATCTGGACGCCGACCAGTTTTCAGTTCGAAGCACTTTTTCAGGCAGGCCGTTAGAGCCGATCGCGGTCGACCATGATCGTTCGTTTCTGACACACTGTCCGGATCCGAGCGGACAGTTGGGGGGTACTGTGGCCACCCGCCGCACCACGAACGTCGGAACATCCCTGCGATCAACGAGTTCGGTTTTTCTCGTACGCCTGGCAGCTCCTTTGCGAAGTTTCCTCTTTGACGTCGATGACGCCGCCAGCTGAGTGCGAGGAGGAGACGTGTGAAGAGAAGATTTCAGGAGATTGTCCGGCAGTTCCCAGAGAACGGCGTCAAGCTGCTCCTCGAGCAGCCGGCGAATGTTCGCGACCTGTTGAGGATCACTGGCGAAGAGATCGTCGAGCACATCGACTTTGCTCGGCTGAGGCTGCTCAAGACCCACTTCGTCGGCGGTGACTACAGGCACGCGGCATCGGACGTGGTCCTGCGTGCGCCGTTCGGTAGGCAGCGAACCGACAGGCGGCGCGGATCGATCTTGGTCTATATCCTCATTGAACATCAGTCCGAACCCGATCGCGCCATGCCACTGCGTCTTCTTGAATACATGCTACAGATCTATAGACTCCAGCAGCGAGAGGAGCGGCGGAAGCCGCGCTCGCGTCAGCGCCTGCTCTCCCCGGTCCTACCGCTCGTCTTCTATACCGGCGTCCAGCGGTGGGACAAAGTCGGTTCATTGGTCGATTTGGTGGAGTCGGGTGGGGTCTTCGCGGAGTTCATCCCGCAGTTCGAGTCGCTTTTCGTCAACTTACCGGCGACTTCAGCGGCGACGCTCACGCGTCGCGGCGGGTTTTTGGGCTGGGTTTTGGGTCTTTTGAAGGAGCGCCTCTCGGAGCCGAGCGTGTTTGAGCCTTTGCTCAGACGCGTCGTTGAACAGCTGGAGGCGATCTCCGCTGACGATCATGACCGCTGGCGTGAGCTTCTTTCGTACGTCCATGCGATGGTTTATCATTATCGAGAGGAGGGCGAATTTGCTCGGTTCCAGAAGACGATCGAGACCTCCGCTCGCAGGCCCATTGACAAGCAGGAGATCGTGGCCATGGGAAGGACTGCCGCAGAAGCTATGATGGCCAAAGGCCGAGAAGAGGGCCGGCAAGAAGGCCGAGAAGAGGGCCGGCAAGAAGGCCGAGAAGAAGGACAACTCATCGCTCTGCGCGGGATGCTTCTTCGGCAGCTTGGACAGCGTTTCGGAACCCTCCCGGGAGCTGTCGTGGAAGCGGTCGAAACCACTTCGGGTCTCCCCGAACTCGAGGCGTGGCTCGATCGGGTGCTGAGCGCGGAGACGCTGGATGATGTCGGGATAGTCGCCGCGGGTGATTGACCCGTCCGGGCTGAGCCTTTTCAGGCCCAGCTGCTAACGGACTCAGGAGCGCATCGTGACGAGACGAGACGACACGACACGACACGGCCTCTCGGTCGTGTTCGTCGTGTCGGACCGCAGAGACGCTCGATCAAGATAATGTGGGCTGCCCCGGCGAATGATTGAGATGGCGCTCTGCTTTATGGACTGCGCCGCGGAGAAGAAAACGAAGAGAACGCGGAGGCGCAGAGGCCGCGGAGATCAGAGAAGAGAGTGAAGAAAACAATCACTGTGGCATCCGACTTGCCTTCTTCCGTTCGTCGAGGTCTCTACCGTTTTCTTGTTCCGAGCGTTGGGTTGCGGGAGCGTCCACTGGTCTTCCGCTTGCGCGAGGCAAAAGAAGAGACGGAGATGGAGTTTCGAACGCTCGAATCGGTCCAGGTTTTTCCGAAAGCTCACCGCGTCGGCACCGGCGGCGGTAGGCTCTCGTCGAACGCCATGATCGCAGCAGTGAAACGCCGGGGGCCGCGACGCACAAGTGACCAGACGAAGACTGCACCGACGAAATAGAGGCATAGCCACTCGACTGTTGTCGCGTGATGGTGGCTGTGCGACGCCAGCTGTGTGGTTGCGAGACCCGGCAGCTGATTGACGATCAAGCCGGCCGCGACTGAGAGTACAATCATAGCGGCGCTGAATGCGGCCGCGACGCGGCGACCGTGCAGCTGTCCAAGAACACCGAACGTGGTGACGTTCGTCGCCGGACCCGTGAGGAGAAAGGCGAGACCTGCGCCCGGCGACACGCCGCTCGCTAAGAGTACCGAAACGAACGGGGTCGCCCCGGAGGCGCAGACGTACATGGGAACACCCAGAAAAGCGAAGATGGCGACGTCAAGACCGCGGGGGAGCCGCGTGAGCCACCCATCGTCGAGAATGGGCGCGGCGATCGCCGCGATGAAAAGCCCGAGCAGAATCCACGGCCCGGTGTGATCGACAACCTCTCCGAAGCCGAGCTTGAGACTGTCGACCAGTCGCACCGCGAGCGGGCGTCGCACCGACTGATGGGTCTCAGAGGTTTCAGGAGGAGCGTGTCCCGGAGTGAAGCGACCGACAAGCCAGCCGACAAGGAGCGCAAGGGCGCCTGCCGCCACGACACGTACGAGCGTCATCGACGTGCCGAGAAGGGGGAACGACAAAAGCACCGCGTCGATGCCGAGCTCCGGCGTGGCGATCAGGAATGCCATGGCCGCGGTCGGTGGTGCGCCGCGCTGGATCAACGTGCGGTACAGTGGAATCACTCCGCACGAGCAGATCGGAACCGGCAGGCCGAGAATGACACCCCGCGCCGCGCGCGTCCAACGGGCACCGCGTCGCAGCCAGTTGACTGACGACATCGGCAGGAACGTCCCCATGAGGCCTGCCATGAGAAAACCCAGCGCCAGCGCCGGCGCGCTCTTCAGAGCCAACGATAGAAACGTGTCCATGACGCCGGCGGCGGTGTGGTCGTGGTGACCGACAGCGTCTTCGCCCATCAGGAGAGCAAGGAGAACGACTCCCAAGAGTGCCCCGACTCCATCGTACATGTTCTGACGGCCCTCGTCGGCTGCGCCGTCGGAGTGACAAGCGGCGGTTTCGACTGCAGGCTCGTGGCAGTGCGACCGCGAGGCGTGCTCGTGCCCGTGGTCGTGGTCGTGGGACTCGGAGATTGTCGCGGGGCTTGACTCTTCTTGTGAGCAGCAGCTCGGTTCCTCTGGCGCGCAGCAGCTCTTCTCGCCACTCTTGGCACTGTGGGGGCGATGAAAAACGGCGTGTGCCAACGACCCGGCGACGAGACCTTGAAACCACGCCAGCCCACGCGTCGAGAATCCTGCCGTCACCGTCGGGGCAATCGCGTAACCGATGATTGTGCCCACTGTCACGAGCCCGAGAATCACAAGCGCTGCCCGCACTCCGTACTGTGGCCTCACCAGCCACCAGACTGTCAAGCTGAGCGGCAGGCGATGCAGTACGATCGCTGTTGCGAAATGGGAATGACCGCCGTGCCCGGGATCGGGCGCTCGCAGCCATGCGCCATCGAGTGTCGCATGCAAACAGAGGGCAAGCATTCCTAGCAAGACGGACACCGTGTGTGTTGTTCGACTTGCACGACGAAAGTGCCTCTCGACGAGCGTCGGGCCCAGGAAGCCTGCGATCACGAACAGGAGGGTCCACAATCCTCCACTCTCCATGCTCTCAGGGACGATGCCAAGAAAGATGAGCCCCGGCATGGCGACAAAGACGAACCCGTCGATCAGACGCAGAGGGGCGGTCCGCCCTTGCGCGAGGGCGAAGACCAGGGGACCGGCCGCGAGGACGGCAAGGCTAGCGGCGAGGAGCAGCATTTCGGTAGGTGTCGTATTGCTCTAGATTAGAAGCTCGTACTGTCTTGATCCTGGAGCGAGGCCAAGCAGCGCTCACAGCAGAACGAAGGAAGAACGGGGCCATATCGATGAGGACCTGTGGACTAGTGGCTACGTAGTGTCGGAGCAGTGATTGGAGTCAGAAGCGGGATGTTAACGTGTGTGGCGCTCCACCGCACCGACCAACCACCCCTCGGACCTCCGCGCCGTCGTTCGTCTGGCGGGTGGCTCTCATCATCGTGATCGTTTTGGGTCACGCGTGAGGGCACTCGTTGTGGCAGTTTGCAGTGACGACTCAACTCGACCTGGCGCCAGAGAGCGCTTTGCGGCGAGGGAGCAAGGAGCGCGACTCGCACTGCTATATGGTACGTGGCGCTACTGAAGCTGCAGCGTGCGAGGATTTCTCGGCAGCGTTCGTCGGACTCTCGAGGTGTGATTTGCGGGAATCTCTCTTCTTGTTCGACTTCCTTTTCTTCTTCTTACTCTTTTTACTCTTCTTCTTGACGAAGGCTGCTTTGCCAGACTCTGGCACGACGAGGACTTTCTCCTCAGAAGGTTTGCTCCGTAGACCACGAACGCCCACGGCGACGACTGACACGCGGTAGCGGCCGCTGGGAAGCTTGACGGTTATCTGGGTCTTACCTTTGACGCGCTTGCGAGTCGAATGCGTTGCCGTTCTGATCCGGACTTCGTATCCAAGGATTGAGGTGAGCTTCTCACCTTTCGCGTTGCGCGTTACCGGATCCCACGCTAGCGTGACCTCTGAGCGTTTGCGGCGATTCTTTCTCTTTTTCCTACTCTTCCCGTTCTCTGGTTGTGGCGCAGTGAACTGGACGACATGAAGCGACTCGACTTGGTGATCGGCAAGCGGTGGATCCCGTTGCAGAGCCACCTGCGGTGGAGTTGAGGTCACTGCCTCTGGCCCGGCTTCGCCCTCCACTGAAGCCCGCGGCTTGTCCGGCACGTCGTCAGCTGCCTCGTGGTCGGCTTTTCGGGTGACTCTTCCAGTGTCGGCCGAATCTGTGGAGACGTCATCCTCAACCTCGGCTACCAACCCGAGGCTCTCGAGAGTGTTGACTGGTCGCGACTCTTGGGATCGACAGCCCGCCAAGATCGTAAGCAAGAGCAGAGTCTTAACGGCGCCTGTGTCCCGCCGGAAAGAGACGGGCTTGTTGCTGCGTTTTCGATCTCGACGTCGTCGAAGCATACAGAAGCGCACTGGAGCAGCGGCTGTTTGAGGGACGTGTGGCTTGAAAGCGGCACGACTGAGACGTTGACGCGATCCATACTATCCGGAAACCGTACATCCTGCGTCTCCTTTCTTGCTCGCGCCACGAGCCTGAGCAGCGCCATTGAGCGCGTGAGGCCAGGCGTGAGGGACGATCGCGCCACCTACGGGACGAGCAGCTGTGAGAGCCGATAACTCTTCATGCTCCGATAACTGCAGGTCTCTCGATCGAGAGTGAAGAGGCTGCGGCTCTGCGTCCGAGGATGGGATCGTCAAACCATCTTTTTACGCAGCTTCAGCAGCGCTGAGGCCGCGATCGCGAGGCGACGAGGACACCATGGCTTACATACTCTGTCTCATTCTCGTGCCGATCGGCATTGCCTGCCTAACGCAGGTCTTCAAGTCGGCGGACCCCATCAGCAGCGATCAAAACTGGTACGGTCAGCCGGAACGCGGAAAAAAGAAAGCGTCGAGTTCGAAAGAGCGCGAGCGTGAACTGACCTGCTCTCGCTGAAACCGTCGCGTCCGATTTGATGCCGAGTCAGTGTGATCAACTGGCTCGGCTCCACTCACCACCTGCTTACGGTCTGTTGACGCCGCGCAAGCAATCGAGTGCGTCTTCACGATCTTCGTCAACGTCGGCCTCTGGATAGGGCGCAGCCGGCGGGCTTCCCGACACGTAGAGGAAATTGAGCACGAAGATCGGATCGGAGATGTCGATGTCGTCATCGCCGTTTGCGTCTGCCGCTTCGTCGCACTCGAGCTCACTCGTGGTGAAGAGATAGTTGAGAACGAGAATCGCATCCGACATGTCGATTCTCGTGTCGAGGTCTGCGTCGCCGCGGATGAATTCCGGGTCAGGCAGCCGCGTGATGCGGATGGCGTCTGAGCCGACCTGGTTGCCAGAAGAGTCGAGTGCGACGAGGTCGAAGTCGTTGTCGCCGACCGGGAGATCTACGTTGATCTTCCACTCGGTGTCGGTTGTCCAAACGACGTTGAGTGGCTCGCCTGCAGGGCCTTGCCGCGCGATCGTGTCGATGTCGACCCAGCCGACGCCTTCGAGGTCGAAGCTGTCCACGTTGACGATGACGAAGTCTTCGCCGTCGTTGGTGTTGATCGAAAACTCCAGCACCTCCGGTGCTGAACGCTTGATGAAATCGCCCCGCTCCGCGATGTAGCTCAGGATCGGGCCGTAGTCGCGTCCTTCGAATGCCCCGTAGTGATCGATCCAGCGGCGCATGTACTCGGGGTTGAACGTGGTGTCGATGATCTCGAGCGCCTGTCGGGTCAAAATGCGGCGAAATGGTGGCCGGTTGGCGACTTTAGAACCAAACAGCCCGCCACCGGGAAGGCGTGACGTCGCGGACTGCACGAACGCGAAATCGAGATCCCAAGGAAAATAAAGCGCGCGCCCGTCCTCGGGTCGGATCCAAATGATGCCGTTGTGTTCCAGGCCGTACATGTAGGTATCACCGACACCGCACAGCGAGATCATTGCGATGGTCCGCATCCATGAATCGATGTCGACGAACTCCGTAATGGTCTCTTCGACAACCGACTGCGGCTGCCCAAGGGCACGAAGGAAGCGGATGAGCGATGCATAGTCGTCTCGCCGTGTGTTGTTCTTGGCGAGAAAGTTCCAGCGGTAGGCTTCTTTGTCATCGCCTCGATCGACAAGATCTGTGCCGAGAACGTCGTCGGGCTGTGGACGTTTGAAGCCGTTCGCTTCGCTCGTTGGAAAGTAGATGAGTTCAAATTCAAAGGCTGTCCCGTCGCCGCCGTTCGGCCACTGCGAATCCAAGTAGACATCCCGGTAGCGAGCCATCAATAGGAGCGCGGATCCGTCGTGGGCCGATTGAGGGGCTATCACGTGAATCATGTCGTCGTACATCCCAGGGATGCCGCCGGCGTGGTTGATCATGTGTTTTATGAGGATTTCGTCTTGGCCCCTTGGCCCGCCGAATCTCCAGCCGCCGGAGCGATCGATTGCAATGGTGCGGTGGACGCCACGAAACAAATGGTCTGCCGGAAGGCGCACGTTGAAACCCACGCGTGCGCTTACCGGGCGACCTCGTTCACTTCCCTTGAGGCGGACGCCTACGTCGTAGAAGATTTCGGACTCGTCGTAGACGAGCGTGGCGCCAATGCGGTCGTTGCTCATGACGTTCAAGAATTCGTGCAGATCGTCAGTGTCTTCTGGCGTCATCAGGAGGCGGAGGTTGTGCCGCACGTCGTCAGCGGCTCGACCATCGTCGAAACGTACGAGCGCACGGGAATCTGGTCCGCCGCTGGGTGCGAACGACGCTTCGCCAAGAGTATCTTCCGCTTCGACGTAGAACTGGACGAGCGTCCCCGGCGGCTGCGACGGAATCGCGGCGTTGTACACCGCGGACGACCCAGGCCGCAGCATCTCCACGGTTTGCCACGGCATTTCCGCGGTCGTCCACCACAGTGTCGCTCGAGCCACTCCATCGGGGTCGTGAGCGGCCACGCTCACGTTGATGGCCTCCCCGGCAGTGGGGACACCGGGTGAGTGGCTGAGTGACGAAAGCGTTGGGCCGACATTGGGGGCGTGCTGTGAGTTGACGCGTCCAGGAGTACCCCCGCTCGTCGGTGCCGCAATCGCTGTCGTGCGTGCGGCGCGATTGAAGTAGAAACGCGTATTCAGCTGGTTCGAACCGGTGAGCCACCGGGCGCGAAAGGTGACTACGTAGATGCGGCCACTTGTGAGCCGAATTCCAGTGGGAAGGGTCGCCTCCAGGTGGTTGCTCATGTGCTCCGTCCCACCCGTTGCGATGAGATGGAGCACGCGGTTGGTCGGATCGTCTGGGTCTTCGATCACCTGGCTGGCGCGGTGATTGCCGACGGCACGCCACGGACCAAGACCTTCTTCGAATTCAAAATCTCCACCTCCGATGAGTTGAGAGCCATCGGTGGTGTCGATCGCTTCGAGATCATCGATGAGGATTTCTCCATCATCGAGGAGGCCGAAGATGAACTCTCGCCAGCGTGTTGGTCCAACTTCTTGGGTGGAGGTGTGAGTGTATGAGTATTCTCGCCACCCGGTTTGACTCGTCTCGTCGCTGGCGGCCCAGGCGCCGGGATTCTCGTTGTCGGCGCGTGGGTCGATCAGTTCCAAGCTGGAGCCGCCGGCATCGGCCCCAGCGGGCCATGGCGCGCTATCGAAGTAGGTCACTGAATCCGCAAGATTGCCCCGCGAGTCGCGCAGCGTGACATGGTCGCTTCGATGAGAGAGACGTCTTGTGAAGTTGCCGACGACACGTGCACCGGGATGCAGTCCTGCAACGAGCTCTCGATCGTTGGCGACAACCAGGTGCTCGCCCGCACCGATCAGCGTGTTGGTAGGGAACTCGAAGTCGATGCCATCGGCGAGGGCCCAGCCTGAGAGATCGACTGGGGAGGCGCCTTGGTTGTAGAGCTCGATCCAAGCTTGATCTGATTCGCTGAAGGGAATTGCAGCTGCAACCGTTCGCCGCTTGAAAACTCGCAATCCGAAAACGACGTCGTTGCTCGTCAGGCGCGACTGGTGAATCTCAACGGCCAGAGTGTTGGTGCCGTCTCTCAAGTTTTCGGCGGAGACTTCCTCAAAGTCGCTCGGGCGCGCATTCCCAACACTCCGGAATGCCAGCGTGTCGAACACCACGGGACCGTTGGCCATGTTCGAACGATGAATCTCAGCGCCATTCAGATAGACGACGATGCCATCGTCGTGGAGGCTCTGCAGCACGAGACGGCGTTCCTCGCCACTTGAGAATTCAAACGTCGTGCGAAAGTAATAGGTGACGATGCCTAGAGGGATCTCAGTGTTCTTCTCGGCTGCAAGCGTTGCCGTCTCGTTGAAAAAGAGTCCTTGACCGCTCGGCCACGCTGAATCGTCGAACTCTGGTTCCCGCCAAGCGGTGCCAAGATCTTGCCCTGACGCGTCGTACTTCCATGTCGCGTCAAAGTCCATGATCTGGATGTCCTCGGTCTGTTCCGGCTGAGCGATCGTCGGCTTCGGGTGATACATGATTTCATTGATCACGATGTCGTCGTTCAGCGCGATTTGGTTGTCAGCGCCGGGAGTCGGCGTCATCGGCGTGAACCAGGAGAATACGTCATCGCGGCTGCTCATTCGGCTCGTGTCTGCAAGTGCCTCGGTCTGCTGACCGCGATGGCCAGAGTCCAGCGACACACTGGCGACGACGTTCTGGCGGTCTGGGGTGAAGACGAAAAGCCGGTTGTCAGCCTCGAATTCGAACCCTGCCGTCGTTTCGTCGACAACGATCAACGCTCCTGCCCGAAGGTTCTGAGACGGGAAGACGAACTCGGCGTCGACGCTGCCTCGGCTTTGAAGGATCAGACCACCTAGGTCGAGATCACCGCCGATCGCGATCAGCTCGACCCAGCTGGCGCCCGACTCGGGCAGGTAGGTCTCGCTGAAAGCCAGCGTCGCGGTGGAGCTAGCGACAGGGGCGTTGGGCGCTCCCGGTGTTCCACCGACGTTGACGCTGGCACGCCAATTGGTCGCGTCGTCGCTAGCCCGGTCGACATGTCGCTTAGTGAGCGAATGCCCGGAGCCGTCCGGCGACAGCGGCCAATCCCCTTCGTCGCGATAGCGAATGCTGTCCATGACCCGCAAGTTGTTATTGAGGAGTTCGAGGCGTTCGCCACCATTGGCAAGGCGTCCACTGAACGGACCTAGCACACCCTCGAGTGCGGTCGCCGCCGCGAGTGCCTCGGGTGAGATCGCCACAACGACGAAACCACGCCCCTGAACGATGGTCCCCTCAGGGAAGACGTACTCGACGCCTCGAAGTGACCATCCGGAGATGTCCATGTCGACGCCCATCTGATTGTGCAGCTCGATCCACTCGTGCGTCGCGTCGTCCGCCGCAGGGTTGTACATGATCTCGTTGAAGACAACCGTGCTATCTGCCCACAGGGGCGCCATCGCAGTCGCGGTGATCCACGCCAACGTGCAAACCAGTCGACGCATGAGAGAGTCGGACGACCCTCGCAGTTTGTGCATGAACAATCTCCTGCCAACTCCTCGAACCAGGCGCTCCATCATAGCGTGCCTCCGCCCCGAAGCGAAACGGCGACTGGCCATGTCAGTGAGACGGAAGGGGTGCGGGAGGGGCGAGCCGGACCACACTTTGGCACCGCTCGTCAGCTGGATCCCGTTGACTCGAGGATCTGTCGTCACGACTCGAAGCTTGCCGCTCGGATTCAGACGCAGATACGGAGACGTAGACAGAGACAGAGTAGTACTGACGCCCACGCCCACGTACACGTACCACGGACGGCACATGGCATGTGCCTGCTACTTTGGAAGACGCTCCCGCTTCGTTCGAACGCAGGAGATTGTGCCCGCCACGGAGGCAGCGGGCGCCACGACGTGATGCTCAGCGAGTCAGCCCGCCAAGAAGCGCCAGCAGTCGATCGAGCGTCTTGAGAGCGCTCGCGACGTCTTCGCTCTTCAGATCGCCCCAGGACTGGGCGACGCGCAGCGCCGTCTCGACCTCGCGCGCGCTGCCGCGCGCGACGCGAAAGAGGTGCTGGCGATCTTTGCCGGCGCGTTCAGCTCCTTCTGAGAGATTGAGCGCCACCGAAGAAGCAGCGCGCCGAATCTGCCGGTGCAGGTCCGGATCGAGACGCCGAAGCCGCGCTAAAGGAACTCGCAAGTCGCCGATCAAACCGAGACTGACGTCGAGAGCGATGAAACGCATAGAAGGCCTCCGAAGGAAGGTGAATCAAGAGCCCGCCGCATCCGGGCGGCGGTACCCCCCCCAACGCGGCGCGGAGGGACTGTCAAGAGCGCGAAGCGCCGAGCGCAGCGAGGGCACTCTTGCCAGTCCCGAGCACCGCGCACCATCGACCTAACCGCCGCCGTACGGTTACTCGTGTCATAGCTCGCACGTACACGCACACGGTCCGGACGGCACACAGGCGTGTGCCTGCTACTTTGGAAGACCCACACGCCCACGCCCACGCCCACGCCCACGCCCACGCAAACGCCCACGCAAACGCCCACGCCCACGCAAACGCCAGCGCAAACCCGCTCGGTCGGTTAAGGGACTGGAAGCGGACGCAGAGGCAGCGTTCGCATGATTTCTTTGATCTCGTCAGCGGTTCCGACGCCACCGGTGGTCGTCGGATGGCGCAGGCAACTTGCCGCGGCGGCGTTGGCGAAGCGCAAAGCCTCCTCCAGGCCCCAGTCGTCATGGAGCGCCACGAGCATGCCCGCCAAGAACGCGTCGCCCGCGCCTGCGGTGCCTTTGACGTATCCCGGCGGCAAAAGATGAGTCGCCTGCGCGTGCCGGCTGCCCGCACGGGTCACCCCGAGGCTGACTTCGGGGGTGTGAATAACCGCAAGTTTGCCGACGCCGCAGTCGAGCAGGGCATCCGCAGCTCGGTGCATGGCGGCGACGTCGAGGTCCTCGCCGCGGCGGATCGTGATGCCCGTCGTTCGACCTGCTTCCAGCTCGTTGATGATGCAGTAGTCGACGTGTCGAAGTGCCGGTTTGACGACGGTCGCGAAACGATCCGAGTTTTCGCTGACGACATCGATGCACGTTTCGATGCCGAGCTCACGCGCACGCGAAAGGATGCGGGCGGACCGCGTACCGAATTCCTCGTCCGCGCAATCGAGCGCGCCGAGCAGCAGCAAATATCCGAGGTTGAGGATGCGGCAGGAGAGCTGATCGAGAGGAAAGTGAGACGGCTCGAGAAGGTCGTTGGCGCCGCGGTGATGAAAGAACGTGCGGCGACCCGTGTCCTCGACGGTCATGACGTCCGTGTAGGCTGTAGGGACTCCATCGAGGGGCTGCAGCCATCGCGTGTCAATCCCGAGAGACTTGCACGTGGAACGGATGAATTCACCGTCGGCATCGCTACCGACGACACCGATCCCGACCAGCGGTACGTCGACTTGGAAGCGAGCCAGATCCACCAGTACGTTGAACGGTGAGCCGCCGGTCCCGATCTCCTCGGAGAGAATGTAGGAGAGCGTGTCTTGGTCCGGCCAGCACGAAACCGTTTTGACGTGATCTATGATCCAATTTCCGGCGCAGCAGATGCCGATTCGCTTTTTCGTCACTCCGGTCTCCTTTGATGGGACAGGTGCGGGGACAAAAGGCAGAGGCGGATTCGGATGACAGAGACAGAGACAGAGACAGAATCAGATTCGGATTCGGATGACAGAGACAGATGTCAGAGACGGAGTCAGATTCGGATGACCGAGACAGATGTCAGAGGCGGAGTCAGATTCGGATGACAGAGACAGATGTCAGAGACAGAGTCAGATTCGGATGGCAGAGACGGATTCGGACGACAGAGTCAGATTCGGATGACAGAGGCGGATTCGGATGACAGAGTCAGAGAGCGACGGAGACGGATGTTTTTCAGCTGGCTCCTTGTTTCACGTCTCGGTGAGTAGGACTTGAATGTCCGCGACGTTGGTGCCAGTCGCACCAGTTCGGACGAGGTCGCCACAGGCATCGAGAAACGTGTGCGAGTCATTCTCAGCCAAAGACGCCTCCGCGTTCAATCCCGCGGCTTCGCCGCGCGCGGTTGTGCCCCCGTCGACGATCCCTCCAGCGGCGTCTGTTGGGCCGTCTTTGCCGTCGGTTCCAGAGCTCAAGAATGTCCACGCTGAAGGCGCTATCTTGCCTGCGGTTCCGACCGCGACCGCTAAAGCCAGCTCCTGATTGCGTCCACCGCGCCCGCTCCCGCGCACCGTTACCGTGGTTTCTCCTCCCGCGATGAAGGCTCGCTTTCGTGATGAGTGACCTTGAGCGTCAGCATGCAGTTTGGTGACGAAGAGCTTGGCTACTCGCCGCGCTTCGCCGGTCAGTGGTGCTTCCATCACCTCGGTTTCGTATCCCGCCGCAGTCGCCGCCTGCCGCGCTGCTTCGACGCTGAGCCGGTTGCTCGCAACGATGCGATGGCGTACATGTGTAAAGATCCTATCGCCTTCTTTGGGTGTTTCAGCGACCTCGCCTCGCAGGCCCGCCTCGAAGCGGGTACGGACCGCTGTGGGTGCCTGCTGCCAAGCACCGAATCGCTGCAAGATTTCGACGGCGTCAGCGAAGGTCGTCGGGTCGGCCACCGCTGGACCGCTCGCGATCGTGCTGAGATCGTCGTCGAAAACATCCGAGACGATGATGACTTCGAGTGGAGCTGGAAACACGCAGCGTGCCAGGCCACCTCCCTTTAGGCGGGAGAGGTGCTTGCGCACTACGTTGAGGGCATGAATGTCAGCGCCGCCGACAAGGAGCGCTTCGGTGACGCGTCTCTTGTCGTCGAGCGTCACTCCTGAGGACGGCGCCGGCAGGAGCGCGGAGCCGCCGCCGGAGAGCAGGAGAATCACCGCGTCTTCTGTTGAGAGGTTCGCGAGGTAACGCTCCAGCTGGCATGCCGCAGCGACGCCGGCTGGATCGGGAAGGGGGTGCCCCGCGGTGAGAACGTCGAATGATTCAACGTCGCGGGCGTTTTCTGGGTTGACGATGGCGATTCCCGGCGTGAGCGGGAGATCGCGTGAGTTCGGCTCTGCGTCGAGCGTCCTCTTCGCTGCTGCCGCCATTGTGCATGCTGCTTTGCCCACGGCGACGAGGCGTAAGGCACCCGGGGTTTTGATTTCGCTTCCAGCGATCAGTAGCGAGCCACTCTGCGTCCGCATCTTCGCGATTGCACCACTCACTCCGTTCTCCGGATCGGCGGCGCTTACCGCGGCTGCGAAGATCGCCGTCGCGTGGCTACGGAGGTGTTGTGGCGAGGTAGATGCCATTGAACAGCCTCAGGCGCATGACATCGGTTAGAGCTCGTGCGCGATCTGAGCGAACTCGCGCGCGCGGTCAGGGTCAATGGCAGCTTCTACAGCGCAGTCATGCTTCAGTGCGGTGCCAACGATTACGCCGTCGGCACTCGTCAGCACTTGGGGGAGAGTGTCAAGCGTGACGCCGCTGCCTGCGAGGACGGGCGTGTCCGGCACGCTGCTAGCGACGATCTCCAGATCGCCGAGTGACGTTTGGCTGCCAGTCGCTTTGCCGGTGACGACGACTGCGTCTGCAAGTCCACGAGCAACCGTTTCTTTAGCTGCAGCTGCAATGTCGTAACGCGATCCGAGCGGCGTCGCGTGTTTGACGTCGACGTCGGCGAGGATCGCGACTCCCGGCGCGATCTGCTCCCGCAGCCGGATCGTCTCTGCAGCGCGTCCCTGGATCACTCCTTGATCGGTGACGGCTGCGCCGATGTGGACGTTGACGCGCGCAAAGTCGAGGTCGCAGGCCGCCGCGATCGCGAGTGCTCCGGCGGCGTCGTTGCGGAGAACGTTGACACCGACGAGCACTCCATCGCGCGGTAGCGAGGTGATGACTCGCGTCATCACCGTCAGCACGTGGCGTGGAACTCGCTCTGGGAAGAACGGTGCATCGCCGAAATTCTCCACGACATAACCGTCGAAGTCAGATGCGGCGAGAACTGACGCATCCGAGCACGCGCGTTCGACGATCGCGTTGAGGCCTGCGCCATCGTAGCGCGGGCTTCCTGGCAGCGGCGGTAAGTGAATCACGCCAAGAAGAAGTGGCCCACTTCTCACGCTTTCAACGAACTTCGAGGGCGAGTTTGGCATGCGGCTCTTCTACTCCTCTTGCAGGTGATTCACGATCGAAGAGAAGTCTACCAGTCGTCGTCAACGGATGGTATAGAGTATGGGCTCCAGTTGGGAAGGGTCGCTGCCGAACACTGTCTCGCGTCGTCAGGTTGTCACACCATGCGGCGCGCAGCTTCGTCGAGCAGTGGAGACAGGGACGGAGAGGCGGAATGAGAGTCTGGGCGATTGCCGATCTTCATCTCGGGTTTTCGACCGGCAAGTGGATGGATGTGTTTGGCGAGCACTGGAAAGATCACCACTTGAAAGTCGAAGACTCGTGGCGCTCGCGAGTCGATGAGAACGACATCGTGCTCTTGCCCGGTGACTTTTCTTGGGCGATGCGACTCAACGAGGTGGTCAAGGATTTCGAATGGCTCGCGACTTTGCCGGGCCGCAAGGTTCTCATCAAAGGCAACCACGACTACTGGTGGCCGCGTTCGCACGGGAAACTGCGGACGATCCTGCCGGAGGGTGTCTACGCCATTAAGAAGCGAGCCGTCGTTGTCGACGATGTCCCCATCATCGGTGTGCGCGGCGCCGATTTTTGTAGTCGCGACACTGAGCCGCTTGAGTCGACTGAGACGCGATTGGTGCGAGAACGGCACGAGCTGCTACTCTCCATCGAGCACTTGCGCGAGATTTACGACGGTGATCGACCTCCCCTTGCGATGTTTCACTATCCACCGTTTCCGATGGGTCGCTCTGAAAGCCTGTTCACGCGCATCGTCGAGGAAGCTGGTTGCAGTCACTGCATCTTCGGCCATTTGCACACGCCGAACGAGTGGGACCGGGTCTTTCAGGGTGAGCAGCGCGGTGTTGAGTACGTTCTTGCCAGCTGCGATTCCCTCGCGTTCAAACCGCGGCTGATCGACACCATTGAATGACAAGCAGTTCATGGCGGCGACGATGCGGATCTGTCGGGTCCTCGGTTGCCGTCGAGGTCTTGTTCAGCGGCGCTGCTTGAATGGTCGATAGAGAACCGATGTGGGGCAATGGATGGCGGCCCGTTCTCGGTTCCCGTAATCCGGCGCCGATTCGCCTGGTACTCTCTATTGCGCGAGGTCCGTACGCCGGTGACACCTATTCTGCCGAGTTTTCGACTGCGGAGAAGATCACGGCTGGAGTCGATCGATGCCGCGTCGACGACTGTGCCGTGGAATTCACGCGCCGACTGGCAGCGAGGGTTTGTCCACTCGACTCTGCGAGCACAGAGGCGCTTGGCTTGGTTTTTCGCAGCCTTCTGGAACCTTGTCTCGTCGCCCTTGCTTTTCTTGGTGCCTCGCGAGGTGATTGACAGAGAGAACTATCTCGCCTTGCTTGGACTGATTTTTCCTCTCGTCGGCTGCGGACTTTTGATCTGGGCGGTACGGTTGACGCTGCAGCTGCGACGGTTCGGAGACTCAGTACTTCACTTGCTTGAGACGCCGAGTCAGCCGGGCAGTTGGCTTGAGGGACTCGTACACATTCGTCGGTCGATCGAGCCGAGTGGCGGGTTCGTGCTGCGGTTGAGCTGCCTGCGGCGGACTCGTTGTCGGGGGAGCTCCGATCGTGGACACGTCCGCGAGCGAGTCTTGTGGCAGGAGGAGAAGATGGTCGAGCCGCTTCGGAGCGCACATCAATTCGACGGCGTGTGCGTTCCTGTTTCGTTTGCCCTGCAAGATGATGCCAAGCCGACGTCGCTCGGCGATCCCGATGACCGCATCGTATGGCTACTCGAGGTGTCTGCTCGCGTCTTCGGCCTCGATTACGCCACCTCTTTCGAAGTCCCGGTCTTCGCTGCCGCGGAAGCTGACGTGCTTCGACGTTCCGATCTTGGCGTGCCGCAGCACGCGCTCGGAGAATGGGCGAAGCCGTATGAGCTCGCCTTTGACGTGCACCATGGCGGAGCGATCGACGGCGCGCCCGTTGGCATGACGGTCGTGATCGACTCGCTTCGCCCGGGCTGCCGTGAGTATTTTTTCCCGCCGGGTCGCAACCCCGGAGCCGCCACCGGGCTCACGTTCTTCACGTGCCTTTGGTGGGGTGCCGTCGCTCTGCAGGTTTACCTTGAGGCACCGATTCTCTTCCCGATCGTTTTTGGACTCTTCGGTCTGCTGTTAAGTTTCGTCGCCGCTGATCTGTGGCTCGGCACATCACGCCTGCAGTGCGACGAAAGCGGCGTAAGGATCAAGTATCGACTGCTTGGTTTGGGAACTGTTCGCCACATTCGCGCCGATGAGATTGACGACTTAACACTCGATGTCGGCATGCAAAGCGGGCGCGAGCTGTACTATGACCTCGTCGTTCACTGGGGTGGTCGGCGGCGCACGCGGGCCGGTGGTTCAATACGCAGCAAGCGAGAGGCAGAATGGCTTCTGAACGACGTGCGCGAACGGCTGACTGCGTCGTTGCCGAAGGAGGGATTCTCGGAGAATCCTCGGTAGAGTACGGTGTGAGGACGAACGTGCCGAGCGAACTAAGTTGAGCACGTGGATCGGCGGCAGAAGAGCCGAGAGGGGGAGTGCACCCTGAAGGGTGCGACAAGTCCGTGAGAGAGTTCAAAAGGAACGCTATGGCACGACGCACGATTCAGTTTCTTTTCATCCTGCTGACGGCAGTTGCTGCGGTGGACGCCAGCGAGGCGGAGGTCAAGAGATCCGCCAAGTTTGAAGGTCCCCGAAAGGAACCGCCATCGCGCGACTTCGATGCTCTCCACTTGCGGCTCGAGTGTGAGTTCAACTGGCAGGAAAGAAGCGTCGACGGCGTCGTTGTGCATCGTTTGCGATGCCTCAGAGGCGGTGTCCGTCGCGTTCGATTCGACGGCATTGGCATCGATGTAGGCTCGGTTTTCCTCGACGATTCGAAACGGCTGCGTGTCGAGACGCTTGCCGAATCGATTGAGGTGGAGCTTGACCGCGAGCTGCGCGCGGGCGAAGAGATCTCGCTCAAGATCGTCTACAAAGCTCAGCCACGCCGTGGACTTCACTTCTTTTCACCGAGCGCGATGTATCCCGATCGTCCGAAGCAGATTTGGACGCAAGGTGAGGCCGAAGAGGCACGGCACTGGATTCCGTGTTTTGACCATCCGAGTGACAAACTGACCACCGAGATGCTGGTTTCAGTACCGGCAGACGAGGATCTTCAGGTGATCTCCAATGGTCGACTCGTGAAGTCGGCGTCCGTGCGCGACGGGATGCGACTTTTTCACTGGCTGCAGGATCGCCCACACACGACTTATCTGATCAGCGTCGTCGTCGGCAAGTTCGCCCATTGGCGTGATTCTGGCGACGGAATCGAGATCGGAGGCTATGTTGCTCCGCACTACGCGGCGCACGCCGAGCGCAGCTTTGGACTCACCCGCCAGATGCTCGATTTCTTCGAGCAGAAACTGCAGTACCCCTATCCATGGGCACGATACGACCAGGTGTGTGTGCACGAGTTTCCCTTCGGCGGCATGGAGAACACGACGGTGACAACGCTGACCGAGCGAACGCTGCACGACGAACGCGCTGCGCTCGACGTCACCAGCATGGATCTCGTAGCGCATGAGTTGATCCATCAATGGTTCGGCAACCTGGTCACCTGTAAGGATTGGAGCCAAATCTGGATCAACGAGAGTTTCGCGACTTTCTTCGCCAATGTTTGGCGTGAGCACCATCTCGGCCGGGACGAAGGCCTTCACGATCGCCTCGATCAGGCTGAGCGCTACCTGCGCGAAGATCGCGGCGAGTATCGACGTCGCCTTGTGTCGCGGCGCTACCGAAGCCCATCGGATCTCTTCGACCGCCACGCTTACCCCAAAGGGGCGCGGATTCTTCATATGCTGCGCTATGTTCTGGGCGAGGACGAGTTCTATCGAGGCTTGAGCCATTTCCTGAAGCGCAATGAGTTCCGCAGCGTCGAGACCGCCGATGTACGCATCGCTCTCGAGGAGGCGACGGGTCAGAGCCTGCGATGGTTCTTTGACCAATGGATGCACGGAGGCGGGCACCCGCACTACCGCATCCGCAAGAGCTGGGATCGAGACGAAGGGACGCTGCAAGTGAGGGTGGAGCAGGTGCAAAAGGTTGACGACCTGACGCCGCTTTTCGATATGCCGGTCGTGCTGCGGATTGTCACGCCGAGTGGCACGGTGGATCGCCGCGTCCGTGTCGCCAAGGCCAAAGAGACTTTCACGTTTCCAGTCGCTGAACGACCGAGGATGGTGCGTTTCGACCCGGATGACTACATTCTCAAGGAGGTCGACTTCGAGAGGAGCCTGGAGGAGCTGGTCTACCAACTCGAGCATTGCGACGACATGCTCGGTCGACTCGAAGCAGCGCGCGAACTCGCTTCTTTCAAGCGCGACACGAAGGCCGTGGCGGCGCTTCTGCGCGCTCTTCAAGGTGAGGCCTTTTGGGGAGTCCGCCGCGCCATTGTTCGCGCCTTAGCGGAGGCTGAGGTGAGCCGTGACAGCATCGCACACGCCCTCATGACCCGTTTCGACAGCGAGGAGAAGGCTGCGGTGCGGCGCGCGAGTGTGACGGCTCTTGGAGCTGTGCTAGGCGAGGATGACGACGCCGCGATAGGGAGCGACGAGGACGATGGCTCGCGCGACGACGTGGCGGCGTTTCTTCGCCGCGTTGTCGACGACGACGCGTCTTACTACGTCGTCGCTGACGCCGTGAGTGCACTCGGGAAGCTCCTGAAGGCAGGTGCGCAAGCTGACGCCGAAGCCGCGCTGTCGCGCAGTAGCCATCGCGACGTCATCCGCGTCGCAGCGATCGGCGTGCTCGCCGCCGAGCGAGACGCGGAAAGCGACGAGGTGCGAGAGCAGCGCGTTGAAACCTTGGCGCAGCTCGCCAAAACTGGGTCGTCCGTGCCCGCGCGGGTCGCCGCCTTGAGTGGAGTTGCAACCCTAGGGCATGGAACCGAGGCGGCGTACGAGTCGCTGGTGGCGGCGCTGTCCGACGAAGTGGCACGCGTGCGCGCCGCGGCAGTCGAGGCGTTGGCAGGATTCGGCGACGAACGTGCGATCGAAGAGCTCCAACAACTTAAGAAGCGTGAGACCGGGAACCTTTTCCGGGACCCGATCGCTGCGATCGATGTTGCCATCACCCGCATCCGCAAGGCTGATGGCGATGGAGACGCGAAGGAGTTGGAGGCGCTGCGCCGCCGCAGCGCAGAACTCGAGAAGCGCATCAAACGGCTGGAGGAATCGCGGTCGTAGGGCGCTGGTTACGTTTCGTCACCTACTCCAGATTGCTGAGTGGCTGCGCAGGCGACACGCTACGCCGCTGCGGGCGTCCCGTCCGCTTGACCATAGCGGCGCTGCTTCCTCTGTCGGAGGGGGTCGTCGCGCGTCGGAACGCTCACTCCGAGTAGCCCTAAAACGCTTGCGATTCGCCGGAGTATTCCCAGAATAACGCTAGGAGAATCGTTCGATTCAGCGTCAATGACTTGTGAGTCGCGCGCTGGAGAAGCGATTCAAAGTGTACCCCGGTCCGAAGACCTCTTGAGCCAAACGGAAAATGCTGATTTTCGATCCCCTTTACCTCGTAGTCATCGCCGTTGGCGGCGGGTTGAGCCTGCTGGCCTCTGTCATGGTGAAAGGCACCTTTGCCAAGTATAGCCAGATCGCAACTCGCTCCGGTTTGACTGGCGCGCAGATCGCGAAGAATATTCTGCGCGACAACAACATTCACGACGTCACCGTCGAACCGATTGCCGGCAGCTTGAGCGATCACTACGATCCGCGGACAAAGACTCTGCGCCTCAGCGAGCCGGTCTACGGCAGCCCCAGCATGGCGGCCTTCGGCGTCGCGGCACATGAGGTGGGGCACGCGATTCAGCACGCCCAAGGCTACGCGCCCCTCAAGTTCCGTTCGGCCTGGGTGCCAGTGGCCAACTTGGGCAGCGGCATCTCGATTTTTGTTTTGATCGCGGCGGCTGTACTGGGCGGAGCTGCAACTCCGCAGGGTAGGATCGTGTCGATCATCGGCGTATTGCTCTTTGGGACGGTGACGCTCTTCACGCTTGTGACGCTGCCGGTCGAATTTGATGCAAGTCGCCGGGCGCTCGTGACGCTCGCCGAGGGGCGCTATGCCACGGATGAAGAACTTCAAGGGGCTCGTAAGGTGTTGAATGCTGCGGCCTTGACGTACGTTGCGGCCTTCATCTCATCTCTCCTGGTGCTCCTCTACTGGGTTCATCGCCTCGGGTTGCTTGGCCGCCGTCACGATTGACAGCATGGAACGAGCGGCTTCGCTCGCGGGCAGGCCGCCCACCCTACAACTGACCTCGCTGCGCTCGGGCGGCGACCACGGTCGCCTCGCTTGACTTTCTGGTCTTCTCATGGAAGGCAGATACGGATAGGGATACAGAGGCGGGATCAGATACAGAGTGCTGGCACGCCCACGCGCTCGCAAACGCCCACGCATTCTCCCACGCAAACGCCCACGCTCACGCGCTCGCAAACTCTCACGCACTCGCACTCGCACTCGCAAAACGCACTCGCAAACGCAAACGCAAACGGGAACTGCCGAGAGACGGAGGTGGAGGCGGAAGGCTGGCACGCCCACGCCCACGCAGCCAAGCGCGCGACCGTTCAGCCAGCCGTGCGGTCGTGTTCGCGCGGCGGGTCGACAGCCCCCTCGTCCCGGGACTCGTCACCACCGCTCCGTTCACGCGTCGCGGATGCGCCGTCAACAGCGTTCAACAGGGTGTCGCAAAGAGCCTCGACCTTGTCGACGCGTCCAGAGCTCCACCAGCTGAGGAAGTCGCGCTGGGCTTTCCCGGTCCGTTTCTCCTCACGCACTGCGAGAGCTTCGAGCAAGTCGAGCGTTTCCGCATCGTCGGTTTCGGTCCAGCTGCGCAGCAAGGCGCTTGACGTCGCGTGATCGTTGAGCCGACCTAACCGTCGCTGCGTTTTCCTGAGGCGTCGATCGAGCTTTTGAGCGGCCGCCTCGTGCAGCGAGGCGCCGAAGAGTTCGACGGCGTAGCGCAGGCGCTTACCTCGTAGGCGCAGCTCGTGGAGCTGGTCGATGGAGGTGAAGTCGGCGCGCGCCTGTGTCACAAAGCTTGCCGCTGCTGGAGCCAAGTGAGCGCGTGCCATGGAGGCGAGATCTGGTTCGTCGCCGTTGCCGCGCCATTCGATGGAATCGATGAGTCGGTCGCTCCGGCGCGAAAACTCTTTGCGCACGAGGCGTTCGTACTCTTGCGTTAGCGCCTGTTGAGCCTCTTCGCGGCGCGCCGCGATCGCCGCGCACAGATCGGCTAAACGCGCGTCGTCTGTCTTGGCGGCACGTTTTTCTATGAACTCGAGGAGGACGTCGAGGTCGCGCGTCGCCCCGGCTGCGCGCCGCAATCGTTTGAGCGCTTTGCGAATGCGCTTCAAGCGCCTCTCGGGCAACAGCTCTCTGAAGGCCTGGCAACTGACGAGGGCACGCCGCGTTGCGACGCGGAGCTTGCGCACCGAGTCCGGGTCATCGGCAGTGGAACATGCCGGCTTGGCCAGCTGCCAAACTGCCTCGAGCTGCTGCGCAAGGGTCGCGCCCGCCAGTTCGTGCGTCGGTGGCGTTGAGCGCAAGAGGGCTCCTTGTCGATGGAAAGGCGGAGGGAGGTGACGCAGCAGTATAGCACGAAACGGGCCGCTGTCGGGTGGTTCGGCTCGGGCATTGGACTCGCTTCACGGGAGGATGCTCCGGTGTAAGGTGTGCGGACCAGACTTCTGCACCCCGAACCCGCCGCGCGAAGAAGTGTGCCGCGGGCCGAGGCTCCTGTCAGCGCGTCAGCTTCCAGAGCATGGCCTGCGCCGAGGTTGAGCGCTACAGAACAGCGATTGCGTGAGCGATTGCGTGAGCGTGTGCTGAAAGTAGCAGGCACACTCCCGTGTGCCGTCCGGTCTTGTGCGTGAGCGTGAGCGTGAGCGTGTGCGTGTGCGTGTGCTGAAAGTAGCAGGCACACTCCCGTGTGCCGTCCGGTCTTGTGCGTGTGCGTGAGCGTGTGCGTGTGCTGAAAGTAGCAGGCACACTCCCGTGTGCCGTCCGGTCTTGTGCGTGAGCGTGTGCGTGTGCGTGAGCGTGTGCGTGTGCTGAAAGTAGCAGGCACACTCCCGTGTGCCGTCCGGTCTTGTGTGTGAGCGTGAGCGTGAGCGTGAGCGTGAGCGTGTGCGTGAGCGTGAGCGTGAGCGTGTGCGTGTGCTGAAAGTAGCAGGCACACTCCCGTGTGCCGTCCGGTCTTGTGCGTGTGCGTGTGCGTGTGCGTGAGCGTGTGCGATTGCGTGAGCGATTGCGTGTGCGTGAGCGTGTGCGTGTGCTGAAAGTAGCAGGCACACTCCCGTGTGCCGTCCGGTCTTGTGTGTGTGCGTGAGCGTGTGCGTGTGCGTGTGCTGAAAGTAGCAGGCACACTCCCGTGTGCCGTCCGGTCTTGTGCGTGTGCGTGTGCGTGAGCGTGTGCGTGTGCGTGTGCGTGTGCGTGTGCGTGTGCGTGTGCGTGTGCGTGTGCGTGTGCGTGTGCGTGTGCGTGTGCGTGTGCGTGTGGGTCTTCCAAAGTAGCAGGCACACGCCTGTGTGCCGTCCGGACCGTGTGCGTTACGTGCGAGCTATGACACGAGTAACCGTACGGCGGCGGTTAGGTCGATGGTGCGCGGTGCTCGGGACTGGCAAGAGTGCCCTCGCTGCGCTCGGCGCTTCGCGCTCTTGACAGTCCCTCCGCGCCGCGTTGGGGGGTACCGCCGCCCGGATGCGGCGGGCTCTTGATTCACCTTCCTTCGGAGGCCTTCTATGCGTTTCATCGCTCTCGACGTCAGCCTCGGTTTGATCGGCGACTTGCGAGTTCCTTTAGCGCGGCTTCGGCGTCTCGATCCGGACCTGCACCGGCAGATTCGGCGCGCTGCTTCTTCGGTGGCGCTCAATCTCTCAGAAGGAGCTGAACGCGCCGGCAAAGATCGCCAGCACCTCTTTCGCGTAGCGCGCGGCAGCGCGCGCGAGGTCGAGACGGCGCTGCGCGTCGCCCAGTCCTGGGGCGACCTGAAGCACGACGACGTCGCGAGCGCTCTCAAGACGCTCGATCGACTGCTGGCGCTTCTTGGCGGGCTGACTCGCTGAGCATCACGTCGTGGCGCCCGCTGCCTCCGTGGCGGGCACAATCTCCTGCGTTCGAACGAAGCGGGAGCGTCTTCCAAAGTAGCAGGCACATGCCATGTGCCGTCCGTGGTACGTGTACGTGGGCGTGGGCCTGTCTGTCTCCGCCCCTGCCCGTGACGGCCTGCGGCTCAAACCTGCCGTAGAAACTCCGCGGCGTCGCGTGCTGCCTCTTCGGGCTCCGGCAAACTGTCCCAGTATGACAGCGGCATCCCTTTGAACGGGTTGACGTACTCGTAGACGACCGGGCCGTCGAACTTTGCCGCCCTGGCGCGCTGCATCAGAACTTTCCAATCGAGGTCGCCGCCGTCGAGGCACGTCCACTCGTAGCTTACGTCGCCGCGCGGCACGTAGTCCCAGCGCCTCTCGGTGTGTCGCCGGACATTCTTGACGTGGAGAACGTCGATGGCGCCGTCGAGCGCGTCGAACCCGGCTTCCACGTTAGCTCCTTGGAAGTACGCATTGACCGGGTCGTACGTCACCCCGACGCGGCACGCGGAGCCGAGATCGCTCTTGAGGCGGACGAGTGATGTGGCATCCGAAGGGATCGTGTTTTCGTTGTTTTCGATGAGGAGGCCAACGCCGAGATCGGCGGCTCGCGCACCGACGTACTTCAGTCCTTCGACCGTGCGATCGTACGCTTCGGTGGTGGACATTTCGACGTCCTCGTAGGTTGAGCGGGTGTTGTTGATTGCGCGAACCCACGTCGCGCCGAGGTCACTCGCCAGCTTGAGGTAGTCGCAAAACAGTCGGCGGCATTCGCTGCCTCGCTCACCTGGAAGATTGACGGGGCTCGAGCAGTAGATGCCGAGCAGTTCGACTCCGGCGTCCAGCAGACGGTGGCGGAGGGCGTGTCGCGCGGACGCCTGAAGGTTGCGCGGCCCCAGCATGTCGTAGCCGAACGCGCTGTGGCGGAGCGATGGATCACCGGGTGCGTCGAGGCTGAGTCCGCGCGCGTCGACTGCATCCCAGCCGTAGCGACCGGCCCATTCAATCACTTGACCCATGCCGAACGGATGGCGCCAAGCGATCGAGCCGTAGAGTGTGATTTGCATCGTGTCGCCTCAGAGTCTTCGCGTGAGGGTTCGATCGAGGTGCAGGCGGACTCTCGTAGGCCTCTGCTCCTCTTTGGTTATCAGCCTGTTGAAAAAGCGCTTCGAGCCGACGAAAGCTATGGCTCCTCGGACTGGCTCACCGGCAGTGCGACGCAAACAATCTCGCTGTCACTCCGGGCGTAGACGCGGCCGCGCGAGTACGCCGGATGCGCCCATATCGTGTGTGCCGCAGAGGTCGGCTCGATGATGTTGGCCCTCGCGAGCTCCGTGTACTCTTTCGGATTGAGACCCAACAGCACTAGGTCGCCCTCCGAGTTGAGGGCTACGGCGCGGTCACCATGGCCCGTCCAAATCATCGTTGCCTGTGGATTGCGGCCTTTGGGCGTCAGGCGGTTTCCGTCGGTCCACCGCCGCTCACCCGTTCGCAGCTCGAAACACGTTAGGCCGTTGCGTTTGTCCAATAGATACGCGTAACCATCGCGAAAGAGTGGCTGCGCCATGAGGCTGCGGAGATTACGCGAATCCTTCCACAGCAGTCGTGCCTTGGCGGGCGAACCGACCAGCTCGACGGCGCGCGAGCCTTCCCAGTAGCCGCTAACAAGGACGATGTTGTCGCGAAAGATCGGTGTCGTGATCGACGTTCCGTCGCGAACAGAGAATGCAACGCTCCATCGCAGGTCGCCGGTTTGAGGATCGAGCCCTCGGACGTGCGACGGTGTCCAAGCGATGAGCTGATCGGCGCCGGCGACCTCGGCGACGATGGGCGTCGAGTACCCTGCTGGATCGCCGAGGCTGCGCCAGACTTCCTCGCCGCTGATTTGATCGAGGGCGACGAGGGAACCGTCCGGGGCGGCGCCCGGGTGGACGATCAAAAGATTCTCGTAGGCGATTGGCGAAGCGGAAAACCCCCAGATCGGCACAGCCGCGTTGAAGTCGCGGACGAAGTGACGTGTCCAGCGCGGCTCGCCGGTGGTCGCGTCCAAGCAGGCGAGGTCGCCCATGGCGCCGAGGGTGAAGACGCGACGACCGGCAACCGCGGGCGTGACACGTGGACCGCTGCCGTACGCCAAGTCACCGTACGCGACGGGGTAAGTGTGAGACCAGAGAGGTTTTCCAGTCGTGGCGCTCAAACAGATGACGCGTTCACGCTCGTCCGGTTTGGCCGCGTAATCCATGGTGAAGACGCGTCCGTGGGCGACGGCGATCCCGGCGTAGCCGGGGCCAAGCGACTGAGACCATATGCGCGTGAGGCCGCTCGCCTGCCAGGTTTCGGCGAGCCGTGGGCCGTGCCACGTGCCATCACCGCGGGGACCGCGCCAGCGCGGCCACTCCTCACCACTTGCAGCGGTTGTCAACGCGGCGGCGAGGGCCGCGGCGTCGCCGCTCGCGCTTGGGGGCGACGCTTCGCCTTTGCCGCCGGAGGTGACGGCATCCGGTGGGGCGGTGGCGGGAAAAGGATCGAGGCGACCGTGCACGTCCGTCATCACGACGCGGAATCCATCGACGTAGAAGATTCCCTCCGGCGTGTCCGCGTAGCGAAACGCCGAACGGCAGTCGCGCGCGTCGCTGTACCAACCGCCGCCGCGGATGACGCGCATCTGGCCGGTCTCCGGGCCACGCGGATCGACGCTCGGCGAGTGTTGGTAGTAGTCGGAGCCGAACCAGTCGAGACACCACTCCCACACGTTCCCATGCATGTCGAATAGACCGAAGGCGTTCGGTGCAAACGAACCGACCTCAACCGTACGTGAAAGGAATGGCCCTTTGGGAGCGCCCCCGTGAGGATAGTGGCCGTTGAAGTTTGCCTGCGTCGACGACAGACCGTCACCGAGGTGAAACTCCGTGGTCGTACCGGCGCGGCAGGCGTACTCCCACTCAGCTTCCGTCGGCAGGCGGTAGAAACGGCCCGCCTCCTTTTCCTCTGGCAGCTCCGACAAGCGTTTGCAAAACTCGACAGCGCGTGACCAGGTGACTTGCTCGGCGGGGTAGCGGGAGGTGTCGTCGATCCCTTCGAGCTTGAAGGCGCCGAAGCCGTCGGGGCGATAGAAACTTTCGCGCACGCCGAGCACACGTTCGACCTCGCCTTGCGTCACTTCGTAGATGCCCATGTAGAATGGTTTCGTGATGCGGACGCGATGGCGGGGGCGTTCGTCTTCGTTGGCGTCGCCACCTTCGCTCGACGCACTGGTGGGGGAGTCATCGCTTCCCATGTCGAATTCGCCGGCCGGGATGAGGGCGAGTTTCATGCCGATGGAGTTGGTGATGAGGGGCGCCGCAGTTTCCATCGCCGAAGATTCGTCCGGCGGAGCCACCGCGGCTGCCTCCGAGGACGACGACTTCGTACCCGAGCCAAGGGTGCCGTGCTGCGAGCACGAGACGAAAAAGGCGAGAGCGGAAAGGGTCAGCACACGTCGAATGAGATGCGGCGGGATTCTCAGTGGGAACGCCAGCAGCATGGAGCTCCTTTCGCGGTCGATCGAGGGAGGTGGGGCCTTGTGCATCATGAACGTCCATGATCTCGCCCCGGTCCGTTCTGTCAACGGGATGGTGGATCTGAACGAGCGCGCAGCTACGGAGGCTGGCGTCCCCGAAACGCCACCGAGGTGATCGTGCCCAGAAAGTTCGCCGCGTTGATGGCGGCATCGCATCCTGGTAGAATCGCCACCTCACTCTGCGGCTGCGACCGAAATGGCGCCGAGAAGATTCGGTGCCGTTCTTTGCCATCGCGCGGTCGCGACGAGGCGGCATAGCCAAGTGGCCTAAGGCAACGGTTTGCAAAACCGTGATTCCCCGGTTCGAATCCGGGTGCCGCCTCCAATTCCTTCGCTCGGAGCAAGCGCTTCGCGCGGCCGCAGGTTTTGAAAACCGTTGCGCACATGGCAACGCAGATTCGCTGCGGCGGGTTTGCAAAACCGTGATTCCCCGGTTCGAATCCGGGTGCCGCCTCCAGTTTCCTTGTCTGCGCCAAGGAGACGAGTCGTCCCCCGGATTCCATAATGTGGCAGCGCCTTCGGCGCTAGAATCGGGTGCCGCCTCCATTTTCCTTGTCTGTAACAAGGAGAAACAGACGTTAGGCGGGTGAGTCACCCTCGCCTGTACCGAAAACACGCTCCTGCCAATCAAACGATGGTCGCCTCTGATGGGCTACAGCATCGATTTGGATCGCGCCGTCGGTCTCTCGGTAGACAACTGTAAACCCGGAACCAAACTGCGACGAAGCTCCAACTCTCCGAGTCGACCCGGCAGGCGTCCGCCAATCCCGGGATGACGACGGATACGAGCAGTAGTGTCCTTCACCGCATCGAGGAACGCCCGTCCCACTCCAGGTACACGCTCCTCGTACCAACGGACGGCTTCGAGTAGCTCCTCTTCGGCATCAGGATGCCTGGTCAGTCTGGTTTCTTTCCGCCCCAAACCTTCTCTTCAACGTTCTTGATCGCTTCGTGCCAATCACTTCCGATAGTCGGGTCGGCGTCGAGTTCCTTCACTCGTCGCTCGATCTCCTTCGCCCAGGCCTCCTCCACGCCTGGTTTCGCCGGGCCTTCCAAACTGACGATGAGCTCTCTGGCGAGCGCTGCTCGATCGGCCTCAGGCAACGAAAGCGCTTCAACGAGCAATTGTCGGCCTTTGTTTGTCATAGCCCTATCATAGCAACGCTTGAGACCATCGTCGACCTTCCCTATATCCTGGCGCGTTGAAGCCTTCGATGCAAACAAGGTTATTATGGCAGCGCCTTCGGCGCTCGCATCGGGTGCCGCCTCCATTTTTCCTTGTCTGCGCCAAGGAAAACTCTTTGAACTGCCCGGCACAGTGTACGTGCGTGCGCTGGGACGGGTGATTTCCCACTCATCGGGAGCATCGCTGGGTTTCGTTCGCGTTTAAATTCTGAGATTCCGCCGAGACGTTTTTGCCCCTCACGCACTGGAACGGGTGAGATGAGAGGCATGACGATTGAACGCAACGATACGCGGGAGCTGATTGCGCGGGCGCTCGACGGTGATCGCCTGGCGTTCGACACGCTCTGCCGTCGTTCGCAAGATGAGGTCTTCGGTACGATTCGACACATGATCGGCAGCGCAACCTCGGTCGACCCCGAAGATGTACTGCAGGACGTTTTCGCGACCGCTTTCACCTCGCTCGCCGAGTTTCGCTGGCAAGGCTCGGGGTCGTTTCGCCGCTGGCTTGAGGGAATTGGGCGTCACCGAGTGCTCCACCTGAGCCGACGCGAGCTACGTCGCGGTGAGTTACTGGAGCTCGTCCGGCCAGCAACCGACGGCACATCGCCCAGTCGTGCCACGCAGCGTCACGAGCGTTTCGAGCGACTGAAGGACGCGGTCGACACGTTGCCGCCCGAGTACCGCGAAGTGCTCCGGTTGGCTCGCATCGAAGGTCGCAGCATCCGCGAGGTCGCCGCGTCGCTGGGAAAGACCGAGAGCGCCGTGAAAAATTTGCTGCTGCGTGCGATGAAGAAGCTGCGGGAGGTCATGCCCGAGACGGAGAGCTTGACGCTACCCAAGGAACGTCGGATCGGTGAGTCGCCGCCCAGCGACCAACGCGGCCCGGAAGACGACGGGAGCGATGACCATGGATCGTGACACACGCCTCGAAGAGCTCTTTGCCGCGTACGTCGATCGTCTGAACACCGGCGAGCCAGTCGATCGAGCCAAGGTGTGGGACGAACACCCCGAACTGGCGGATCAATTGGTGCCGCTCCTGGAGGAGTTCATCGACGCCGCAGTTGTCGACAGCGCGAATCTCGGCAGCGTTGGCGACTACACCCTGCGCCGTCAGATCGGTCGCGGTGGCATGGGTGTGGTGTACGAAGCGTGGGAAAACTCCATCGACCGTCAGGTGGCGCTCAAGGTGTTGCCGGCAGCGATCGCGGCAGACACGCGCGCCGTCACGCGATTCGTTCGCGAGGCGCAGGTGGCCGGCAAGCTCAACCACCCGAACGTCGTGTCCATTTACGGCATGGGACTCAAGGAGCAGGTTCCGTATTACACCATGGAGTATGTCGACGGGGAGACGCTCTCGCAGATTCTCGCGCGCACGCGCAACGCCGAGTCCGAGACGCCGTTCGGTCCCAAGGATCAAGTCGACTATTTTTCCAGACTCGCGCGCTGCTTCAGCGAGGTCGCTGAAGGCCTCCAGCACGCGCACTCCAAGGGTGTGATCCACCGGGACGTTAAACCATCCAATCTCATACTCAACGCGCAAGGACAACTTCGCATCCTCGACTTCGGCTTGGCGCGCTCGAAGGAGAAGAGTCGCTCACGTTCTCGGGCGACGTTGTCGGCACCCCCGCCTACATGAGCCCCGAGCAAGCGAAGCGGCGCCGCATCGAACTCGACCACCGCACAGACATCTATAGTCTCGGCGCGACGCTGTACGAAGCGCTGACCGGTCAGCCGCCCTTCCGCGGCAGGGATCACGCAGACACGCTGTCACAGATTATCGAACGCGACCCACGACCTCCGCGGCAGTTAAACCCCCGAGTGCCGCAGGACCTCGAGACGATCGTGCTCAAGTGCCTGCGGAAAGATCTGGACGATCGCTACGGAACGGCCGAGGCGCTCGGGCAGGATCTGAAGCGATTTGTGCGTGGGGATGCGATCGAGGCGCGCCTGCAACCGGGGTGGGAAAAGGCGATGCGGCAAGTTCGTAGACGCTGGAGACTCGCTGTTGCAGCCATCGCCATGCTGACGGTCGTCTCGGCCGCCCTCGCTGTCGCCGCCGTCGTCATCGCGCGCGCGAGAGACGAGTCGCGGTACGACCTCTACGTCGCCAACATGCGTCTCGCCCTCGAGGACTGGCGCGCGGGCAACATGGCTGGCTTTCTCGATGTCCTGGAGCGGCACGTTCCACAAGCCGGCGAGCCCGACCTCCGCGGCTGGGAGTGGTACCACTTGAACGATCTCTCGGGGGAAGAGCTCTTCAGCGCAAGCGTCACCACGCGCAACTTGGTGTCCGTCGCCTGGAGCCCCGACGGGCGCTACCTCGCCGCCGGCGGCGACGACCGCATCGTCAACGTGTGGGAACTGAGCGCAGAGGGCGACGATCTGCTAGAGATACAGCGACTGCCTTTAGACACGGAGGTCACCCACGTCGCCTGGAGCCCGGACGGTGAGCGGCTGGCGGTCGCCCTCAAGTTCGACGCCTCGTTGGTGTGGGACGTTTTCACTGGCGAGGACTACAAGACCTTCTCGTTGCCTGGCGCAGACGGTCAACTGAGGCCGAGATCGGTCGCATGGCGTCCCGATGGAAAGCGCTTGGCCGTGGGGCACCGGACGCGGACGGAGGTGCACATCTGGAACGTTGAGACGGGGACTCTCGAACGGAGTCTCCCGAGCGACTCCGGTAAAAATCGGTCGGTTGCGTGGAGCCCTGACGCGCATTACTTCACCACAGCATCCGGAACCGTGTGGGAGACCGCGAACTGGACCGTCGTTCACAAGGCGGACTCCGCCGTACGAACGGCCTGGTCGACGGATGGCGCCTACCTCGCAGCGATCGGGTGGAGTGGCTGGGCGAGCATCTGCCACGTCGGAACCTGGGAAACGCTCCGACGCTGGAACGCCGTGCTCGGCATCGGCGGGGACGTCGCGTGGAGTCCCGACGGCACTCGTCTGGCGACCGGGGGAGAGGATTTGACAGTCAAGATTTGGGCGCGCGCGACGGGCGATCAGCTCCTGACCTTCCGCGGTCACACCGACTCTGTGCGCGAGGTCGCCTGGCATCCGCAGCGCGAACTACTGGCTTCGGTGGGCAACGAGGGCACCGTCAAGCTGTGGGCGACCGATACGCGTGAGGGCTCGCCGCTCCCGGGTGACAGCGAGGTGGAGTGGATGGCGGGCGGTCGGTGGCTGGCGACACGCGATCCGCAGCGAAGGGGCGACGTAACAGTGCTCGATCCCGCTACCGGTGAAGTCATCCGGCGGTTTGTGGTGACGGAGGAGGCGGAGGTCGTACTGTTTGCCTTCAGCCCGGACGATCAGACGCTCGCCACCGCGACCGATGAGGGGGTCGTGAACCTGTGGAGTTGGGAGCAGCCAGGCGAGGAGCCGGTGAACCTGCGGCCGCACGATGGTCGGCAGAACTTTGACCCAACCATGGCACTTTCCTGGAGCTCCGCCGGTAAACTTTTTGCCACGGGCGGCGCCGACAGGAAGGCGATCGTCTGGAGTCGGCGCGGCGAGAAGGTCTTGACGGTCCCCGCGGAGATGACCGTGAACGCCGTTGCCTGGAGTCCCGACGGCGATTCGCTGGCGATTCCGGTGTACAGAGGCTCATGGGGCATCGAGATCTGGCACGTCCCGAGTCGCCGACGCACGCGCCTGCACGAAGCGAGCGGCCCTCTGCGTGGCTCCGCGCTCGCCTGGAGCCCCACGGGCGACCGGATTGCTGCCGGTGGAGGGAAAAGAGGTGGCTTCGTCATCTTCGATACGATGACGGGTGAAGAGCTCGTTCTTCGGCGCGGCCACACGTCCCGGGTAGAGAGCATCGCCTGGAGTCCCGACGGGCGCCGCCTCGCCACAACGAGCAGAGATCGAACGACGCGCATCTGGGACGCGGAGCGCAGCGGCGACGAGCTCCTCACCCTGCGGGGGCGGCTGTTCCTCTCTCTGGCATGGCATCCCGACGGCGAGCGTCTCGCCGCGGCGGGCTGGGGCCAGCTGAAGATTTGGGACGCGCCTGGCTACGCCGACGCGCGGGAGAGCACGGAGCGCGCAGAGTAGCAGACGATCCGTAGCCGTCGAGCGAACGAGCCAACCGGTCCACCGAAAACGACACTTCAACGAAGACAGAACGACATCGAGAGACGAACTGGTACGTAAAAGGCGGCCGGTGAGCTCTACCGCCAAGTAAAGCACTCACCGGCCAGGCGCTATCCCGGACGCACGGTCTGCGCGCCTGGGGCGGCCGTGTTCATTGTACGGCAGACCGCTTGGACGGAAAGGAGCTATCCATGCTCAGAGACACTACACTGCGAGAGAGCTGCTGGCTTTGCTTTGCGACTCTGCTTCTCTGTCTTCCGGTGACGGTTCGCGGCAACGGGTTCGTCGACGACTTCGCCGACAACAATCCCCTGGACTGTGAGCCGGTCTGCTGGCTGATGCCGGACTGCTGCCCCGCAGATTTCGAGGCGCCGGCAGGTCTGAGTCTTCTCGACACCACGGCGTACTCGGCGTCCTTCGTGACGCAGGATGACTTCGCTGGGGATGTTAGCGTGCGAACGGCGTTCTCCTTCGGTGGCCCCCGCAGCGAGTTTTCCGAGAGCGACCGATTTTCGAAGGCGCCACAGTTCTTTAACACCCTCTTCGCAGCTGACGTGGGCTTCAGCTTCTACCTCGGAGGTCTCTACAGCGATGGGCAGCTTTTTTTGAATAAATGGAAAGAGGGCCAGGTGACAGATGATCTTACCGCCGACTTGCCCTTCGACCCGACGGAGTTCGAGCTAGAGGTCGAGCTCGGAGCTACCGAGACGCAGGTCGAGCTCCGCGTTTGGCGGCCTGGCTGTGAAGAACGCCCCGAAGTCGCACAGGTTGTCCTCGAGGATGCCGAATACCGCTTTGGGAACGTATCCTTTAACTATGAGGACGAAACCGACCGACTCCCCGGAACTGTGACGCGGGTCGAGGTGACCGGGGATTTGGTTCGCCTCTTCCGCCGCGGCGAGTGCAACGACGACGGCGAGGTCGACATCTCCGACGCGGTGTGCATCCTGAATTGGCGTTTTTCGGGCACGGAGACTCCCGGCTGCGTGGCCGCGACGAACGTCAACGGCGACGAGGCTGTCGATCTTTCCGACGCGGTCTGGCTGCTCAACTATCTGTTCGTCGCCGGTTTCGCTCCTCCGGTCGCGCCGTATCCCGACTGCGGGTCCGGGTGGTTGGTAGCCGACAGCGAGCTCGGGTGTTTGACGGCGCCCAAGGTCTGCCAACCCTGAAGGTGTGGCGACAGAACGCAGAACGGGCCTATTTCCAATTGGAGTCAGGCCCGTTTTCTTTCTTGTGAGCGATCCCGCAAAACCGTCGGATAGGTTGATTCTCTCGGCGCTAACCGCGCAATACAAAGCGCGACGGAGCGGACCAAATGTCCGCTTCGTTGCGGCCAATGTGTGCGCAACAGGGCGAGCAGTTCTTCTTCCTCAGTATCGTAAGCTTTCACGAGCAAACGGTCGGCTGGCACGCCTATCTCAATCAAGCGCAAGCGCGAAAAAAGGACGGGAGCTCGTCTACGGAGATCACAGGCTCCAGAAGATTCTTGAGCAGTACACCGAGATGGCGGTGTTGCCCTTCGACGATACGGTGTTGCTTCGTACCGAGACCCTGGCGTCGCAGAATCTCCATATTGGATCGATGGATGTCCGCATTGGCGCCACAGCACTGCGTCATGGTTTCACCCTGCTCAGCGCGAACCTTCACGACTTTCAGAAGGTGTCGGGGCTCACCGTCGAAAGCTGGATATGATAGCGCGGCCAGCGTTACCGGTCGCCTTCGCATATCGTCGCATTCCAGTCATCCTTCCGCGGGTGAAAGAGAGTGACGACCTCGTTTGTCATGGGATCGATGGAGGAGAGGTTCGGCCCCTTGTAGAGATTGCACCGATTACAGGCGAGCGCAAGGTTGGAGACGCTGTCGTCCTCTTGGGCTGTCTCGCAATCACGTGTTCCAGGCGAAAGGAAATGTCGGTCACCTGCTCTGGTAGCAAACAGTACTCGCACGGGTTGCCGGCCCGCTCGCGGACGACGCGGCGGCTTTCCGCATCGATCATGGATTGTGTCTCGCGAGAACTGCTTTCGCCTTAGCCTTCAAGATCGAGAAGAGGTCAAAGCCCTCGACGAACTCCTCGTATTCGGCGCGTTCCGAATTAGTAAGTGTGCCTTCGTTCGCCTTCACGCGCAGATCTTCCAGGCGTGCTTTTGTCCGATCATTTGTACGGAGATCAGCAATTCGCTGCGCCACCTCCGGAGTGAGGCATTCCGCTATCCGATCGAGAAACTGATCGAGTGTCGAGGTCGATCGGCCATGAATGCGATTCTACTACAGTTGCGACTACTCGAGAGCCGTCAGCGTACAGAAGTCTGTCGACGTCACCGCTCGCGTGTGAGACCCCGGCGATCTACCGCGGAATGCGCCGTTCCTTCCAATAGCCGGGCCGACGGTGTTCATGAGCCACGGCGACGATCCAGATACGCTTCGCATGCTCTCTGTAAATCAGCATGTAGGGAAAACGGCGAAGAAGCAGTTTTCGGTGCTTCTCGTCGTAGGTCGGCCAACGGTGTGGATCCTGGACAATGTACTGGACCGCGGATTCGACCTCTTGTTCGAATCGCTCCGCGGCCTTCGGGTCGTGGCCCAAGTACCACGCGTAGGCCTCACCGTACTCGACCGACGCCTCTGGGTGGAATACGAGCTCAGCTTGTGCCACTCGTTTTCCGAGCCGCCGTCTTCACCTCGGACCAGGGAATCGGCTCGACGAGTCCGAGCTCAATGTCGCGCGACCGACGAGCAATCTCGTTCGCCCACGACTCCGCTGCATCGGGATCGGGCTCACCATCACAGGTCGCGAGCAGCCGTTCGGCCAGACGGAGCCGCTCGTTCTCCGGCAGCCGCAGTGCCTCTTCCATAAGCTTTTTCGTGTCGGAGCTCATAGCACCATTCTAACTGCAAGCGACGACGCGGGCAACGTAACGATCCGGCGTGTGCCCGAGCGGACGATCCTCACGTTGTATGTTGAGGCCGAACCGCTCGTCATGCAAACAACCCTACGCCAGTCGTACTTCGTCACCGGGCTACTACTCGTGCTCGTCGCTGCGCTCGCCCTTACCCCGACTAACCCGCCCGCAGGTGAAGCAGAAGAAGCGCCGCGATCGCGCTGCGCGCGTCAGCCGGAAGTCTTGGCCACACTCGCGCAATGGTGGTCGGGTCTCCTTCAAGTCGGGAGAGTATGCGGGAGAGCAGAATTTCAGCGCAGCCCGAAGTGGACTTGGCGATTGCGGTTAGAGTAGTGTGCGCAACGGTTTGCAAAACCGTGATTCCCCGGTTCGAATCCGGGTGCCGCCTCCAGTTTTTGCTCGTCGCACGGGTGGGAACGCTTTCCCGAAGCGTCAGCACCGTAGTCTTACTCGTCCCGCGCCCATCTTAGCGCTCTCGGCGGTGCTCGCCGGCGCTCTGATACTCTTCTTTGAGTATGGCAGTCAGGGGATTGGCCGATTCGTCCGCGTCGTGAGCAATCTCAGCAAGGATTTCGGCGGCCGCGAGCCGCACGTTCACTTTGGGGTCCTGGAGGATCTCATTAAGGCTGGGAACCGCCGGGTTGCCAATGTTGACTAAAGCCTGTCTCACGTCCGGATAGATGGGCAGCCCGGTGGACATACCGCGGTGGCGTTCTGCCGAGGCGGGCGGTGGAGCTCTTTGTCTCAGTATCAGTAGCAAGTCGGGGATGCTCCCAACGGATCCGAGTTTCCCGAGCGCGTGCACAGCAGTTATCTTTTCAAGCAAGTCTCCGTTGCGAAGATTCTCGATGAATTTCTTCTCAGATCGCCTTGACCTCATTTGTATGAGCTTCTCAGCCGCACGATGTTTCTGTAAAGCGTCGCCGGAATCGAGCTTTGAAATATACCAGTACTCTTGAATCGGTCTCACCAGGAGAAATCCAGCAACGACGACAACGGCTGCGCCGACAACGACAGTCAGGAGCGTGACATTTTTTCCTCGACGAATGTCCATGAAATTCATTGTAACCGGTCGCTGGTTGTGTGGGCGACTTCGGCAACGGACCGATCACAAGTGCAACGGTCTGACCTTCCGTCGCTTCGGCACGCCAAGAATTGTGCGAACGTCGTCGCTTGACTTTGACACAGAAGAGACGGTCAATCTTAGCATGCGCAAGCGAGTTTCGAGACCGGACGTGCGACAGGGTTACGACCGCTGGTCGACAACCTACGACCAGGCACCGAACCCGCTCGTGGCGTTCGACCGTCGGCTGACTCCTGCTCTTCTTCGTCCGCGCCCGGGTGAGCGAATCGTCGACGCGGGCTGCGGTACTGGGTGGTACCTTCGAGCGACTGAGAGCGCCGGTAGCCGTCCTGTCGGCGTCGACTTCTCGCGAGGCATGCTCGAAGTGGCTCGCCGCACCTCTCCCCGCGTGCCGCTCATTCAGGCGGACCTCAATGTCGGTCTTCCACTTCGCCGCGAGAGGTTCCACGCACTGCTTTGCGCGCTTGTCTCGGAACACGTAACCCGGTTACCCCAGCTTTTCTCGGATTTCTTCGCGGTGCTGCGGCCCGGCGGCCGCTTGGTGTTCTCCGCTTTCCACCCGGACCTCGCTGCCGCCGGAGTCGAAGCCAATTTTGAGGAGGAGGGAGTTGAGTATCGCCTTGGTGCGGAGCGCCACTCGGTCTCGGACTATCTAACCGAAATAGAGAACGCAGGATTCCGGCACCTCCGCTGGAGAGAGAACCGAGGTGATCGACGTCTTGCCGAGAGAATCCCAGCCAGTCGGAAGTACTTAGGTGTACCGCTTCTGCTCACGGTCACGGCATGTCGTCATTGACCTTGACGCGGTTCGGTCGGTCGCGGCTCTCCTCGACTGCATATGCCGAGCCCCAGGTCAACGCAGATTCGAAGCACGTCGCAATCAGATGGGATAGAAGTGCGTCCTCGACCCGTACGCTCTCCGGATGGTTCGAATCTGGGCTCCATGACTAATGTAGTGCATGACCATGACCCAAAAAAAATGTCGAGTCGATTCCCCGTGAAACTTCGTCTCCAGAGGTTCGTGTAGACTTTCCTCCGTGCACTCCTGAAGGCACTGTACGAGGTGCCTATGGGCCTTATCAAGCAGCGAGAGAACCCCCTTGAGGTCACCAACCGGTCTGTCGTAGTCCGAGCTCCACTTTCCAAATCCTTGCTTGCAGTACTCGATCGCAACCGAGGCGACGTGATAAACGATCTCTTCGATAGTCCAGGTGGTCTCGTTCAACCGCCAGGAGGCTTCCTCTGGAGTCAGCTCCTCCAGAGAAACCTTGAGCGACATTTCGCCACTTCCCGAATACGCTTCTTCAAGCTCGGAAAGCAGCAGCTCTTTGGTCTCCATTGCCGGGCATTCCTTCCCTCGTTCACGGCGTTTCTGAAGTTGAAGACGCTGGTTTGATTCACGAAGCACCATGGGTGTTCAGGGGGCGGCTTGGTCGGTGCCCAAGAATAGGGCGTTTCATGAGAACGCCGGCTGCGACGAAGGCAGCGAGGCCTGCCGCGACAACTACCCCCGTGACCAACCTCTTACGTTGACTGCTCATGGCGGATGTCATTGTACCAGAGGATTCTGGTCTCGCTGAATCCGGACGGTTTGCACATCCGTGATGAACTCGTTGGGGTAGCGAACGCGAGAATCCTGCCGGAGTCTTGCTCGCTCGACCGGGGGCTCAACTCCGGCGCTGACCGCACGCTTGCGACTCCTTCGCGTGCGGTCGGGGGCTTTCGACGGACCGGCTTTCACGATCGAAGCCGTTCGCGGCTGACTGACGACTCCGGAGCGAGCGGGGCAGCGGGGAAGTCCTCCTCACCGAGCGCCGCGATGATGTCCTCGATCGCCCGGCGGCTTGCCTCACGTACTTCAAGACGCTCGTGGTCGAGGAGTTGAATCAGAAACGGCAGAGTCTTGCGTGCCGCGGCGCCGAGGGTTCCGGCAGTCTTGACAATTTCAGGCAGAATCCAACGGCCGCGTTGCTGCTCCATCCACGTCAGGTATGCCTCGATCGCATCTGCGTCGGCGGCAGGGCCGATCGCTTGGAGGAGCTGCCTGGCGAAGGGATACCTCACGGGCTCTGACCCGCCAGATAGTATCTTTGTGACGATTTCCGAAGCAGGCTGCGCCTGCGGTCCGAAACGCATCAGAGCTTGCAGCGCGCGTATGGAGTTGTACCCATCGCCACTCTCCTCGCGCTCGTAGTAGTATTCGATCCAGAGTCCGACGGCTAGGTCCGGCTCCCCGGTGAAGTCGTAAAGGGCATCCGCGGCGTGGGTCGCCACGCGAAGGTCGTCGTGAGCCGAGATTTCCCTTAGCGATGCAAGGAGGGGTGAGCGCTCCTCGAGAGGTCGCTCCATTCTTCGCGCGCGTCCGAGGGCTCTAACGAGCTCGACGCGACCGATTCCGTCAGGGTCGCGGCGGAGCCAGCCGCTGAGCTCCTCGGCCACGACCTCCTGTGCGGCCAGGTTCGACAGTACTTCCAAGGCTCTGGTTCGGGCGTCCGATTTCGTGGTTCTGCTCGCGAGGTTGGCTAAGAGCATCGGCACCGAGTCCGGACCACTGCCGTCGATGCTCCAGCGAGCGTGTGCCGCCGCAACTTGCACCGCGGCAGATGTTTCTCGGAGTGCCGCGGTGAGCGCTGGAAGAGCCGAACTCGCGCTCTCGCCGTGTGCTCCAAGAACAATTGCGGCGTTCAGTCGAACATCCTCAACCGGGTCATTTTCGAACGCCGTCAGCATCAGTTCGACTGCAGGCATCGAGAGGTTTCCCATCTCGGCTGTGGCGAGACGTGCGAGTGCCGCGCTCGCTGCTATCCGTACGTCATCGACAGGGTCTCGGAGCAGGCGCTCTACCTCCGACAGGAGGGAGCTCGAGAGTTCGGGGGCAGATCTAAAACCCTTCAGAGCCCACGTGCGAATGCGGTTGTCCCGGTGAGCGAGGAGCCGTCGCATGTGGCGAAGATCCTCGATCGAGGCTCGACTGACGAGGCTCGTCAGGAAGCGAGCGAATTCCCTTTCGTTTTGTTGATCTTCAGACAGGCGTCGTGCGTCCCTGTCGGCACCGCCGTCCGTCTCGATTCGTTCGAAAATAACGGGCCAACATCGTCCGGCCCACGGACCAATCGCTAAGAGTGTGTTGCGAGCGTTCCATCGCAGGCGGCGCTCCGTCGCGAAAGCCGCCGCTGCAATGCGCTCGGCGAGATCCGCGGCAAGCGGGCCCGACGCGGAGAGCGCCTCCAGGGTCGCCATACGCACCTCCGGACGCTCGTCCTCCAGCGCGGCGACCACGGCAGGGGGCGCGTGATCGTACCTCCTCAGCACACGCGCGTATCGCCATCTGTGTTCATCCTCACGCGAGGGATCGGCGGCCTGTGGCACGAACCCGGCTTCAAGATCGCGCCGGAAGAGCTCATCGAGAGGGTCCGTTTCCTGACTCAAAGGCAACTCCGATGACCTCGCGAGGGCGGCTGGCCAACCGCCACCGAGAAAGTCGTAGTCACGGTAGGAGACCTTGCGCCCTGTCCGCGTGCACCAATCCTCTACAGAGTCGTGTGGACCATCGAGTCGGATCACGCTGCGCCCCTCTCGAACGATGAATTCGCGCATGGGACGGTCGAATGTGTTGCCGCAGATCCCTACGCCGTTGTTGTCGCCCCGCTCGATCTGATCGTCGCGATACTGGTACTGTTCGAGGCGCCGGTGAAAGGAGCCCTGATCCGTGAACCATAGCCCGCAGAGTCCGTAAAGTTGACCCGAAAGGGTGGCGTGCTCTAACAGATCCTTGAACAGCGCGTCGGCATACGGCTGTCGCAGGGCGAGGCGGAACGCGAACGTCCGCCAACTTCCGTGGCCGAAACTCGGCGCGGTCTTGAGGACGTAGTACGCGGTCGTCCCGCGAAACGCGGCCGAGTCTGAGTCGTTGGCGGCGGTGGGAGGTGTAGAGACGAAGAAGGTCCATGCAAGGAGACCCAGACGTACACCGGATCGCGTGCTCGACATCATGCTGCAACCTTTCGCGTGGCTCTCAGGGCGTCTCTTTTCGGCGTCTCCGTTCCGTCTCTTTTCGGGGGGCCAGTATAACCGTCTCGCGACGTTCAGTCAGCGCGGGTGTATGCATCGTCGCCCCACTCGGCGCGGTCATCGACGCCACCATCGGCGCAGCACCACTGTTCGGTGGTGCACACAGCCGCGCGGCGCGGTAAGCTCATGGGCTTGCGAAGCACGCAACTACGGAATGCAGAGGCAACCCTTGAGCCACGACGCCCACACCCCCTCCCCCGAATGCTGGCCAGCAGCTGAGGCTGTGATTTTCGATCTTGACGGCGTGCTCATCTCGTCGGCGGAGCTGCACTGGCAGGCGTTTCGACGTACTTTTGCCCCCGAGGGCGTCGACTTCACGTTCGAGCATTACCTCCGCGTCGGCGTTGGTGTGGCGCGCGAGAACGTCATCCGTGGCGTCCTGGGAGAGGTCGACGACGCTAAGCTCGGGTTTCTCATGCAGGAGAAGGAGCGTCACGTGCGCGACGTTTTGGCGACCGACGGCCTCGCCGCGATTCCTGGCAGCGTCGAATTCGTTCGCCGAGTGCGCGCCGCTGGGCTCCTGACGGCCGTGGCGACAGCCAGTCGCACCCCTCTGCCTTTTTTGGATGCCATTGGCGCCCGCCAGCTTTTCGGTGCGGTTCTGGATCGTATGGCGACGTCGAACCCGAAGCCCGCCCCCGACATCTATCTCAAAGCGGCCGCCACGCTTGGCGTCGACCCACCAGTTTGTCTTGTCGTCGAAGACTCGCCTCCTGGCGTGCGTGCCGGCCGCGCCGCCGGCATGCGTGTGCTCGCCGTAACGACGACTCATCGTCGCGATGAGCTCCGAGAGGCGACCGCCATCTACGACGCGTTCGATGGCATCGATCTCAACCACTGGCTGCGCGGTTGACAGCACGGCGCGCCCGCGAGCACGATCTGCTGACACCGACCGCGGAGCGCTCGATAGGGTCATCGATTCCGTCTGCACGGCGCTCGACCCTACCGCGGCTGGAAGCCCGCTTGCCCGCTCTCATCCATGTTCGAGACGGTCGCGACGTAGAAGTCGCTGCGCTGCACGCAGAAGATCGAGCCGCTCCGGCTGAACCCGACACAGCCGCCGCACGAGTGGCCACCCCGCAGCTTTTCCAAAAAGTCCGGCGAGAACGCCGTGCTGCTCATCGGCAACAGGAAGACCGAGACGAGCGCTCGCGATGATCCGAACACTTTCACTTGGATCGTTGGCTGCGGTCGAAAGTCAACGCGCACGGCGCGATGGCCGCCGATCTCGACAGATTCCCAGCCAACGCAGCGGCTGTTCGGAATCGCCGGAATCGCCGCCAATTCCACACCCGTCTCACGCTTGACCGTCTCGCGGAGTTGCGCCTCCCATCCAGGAGGTGGATTCTCCACCTCGGCGCTGTCAGCGGCTTTCAGTCGATCGAGAAAAGCATCCGCACAGCCCTCCGCCGCGGCGTGATGTTCGAGCCGAGCAGCGTCCCAATTGAGCAGCACGTACGACACCAAGGTCGCTACGGTCACCATCGCTGCTGCCAACAGCAGCCGACGCGTTGTCGAGCGAGATTCATAGCGCCCCTCTGTTTTAGCTCCTTGCAAGCGCTGCACTACCGCCGCATGCAGTCCCGGAGGCATATCAGGCCGCCTTGCCTTCAGTTGTACGAGCCTCTTGAGTCTGAGTTCGTGCTCCTGGAGTGCCTGACAATCCTCACAGGTCGCGATATGCGCGCGCACCGCTGCGCGTTCGTCTTCCGGTAGCGCGAAGTCGATCAATTGGTCGATGCGTTCTTTGACTTGCTGACAGTCCATGCTCATGCGGCGCGGCGCTTATTCTTCTTGACTACTCTTCTTTACGCTCGCGGAGATACCCTAAGTCCCGTGCATAGTTGTAGAGCTTTTCACGGAGGTGCTGTCGCGCACGCGAGATCCGCGACCGCACCGTACCTACGGGGCAATCGAGCGCTACTCCAATCTCGTCGTAGCTGAGACCCTCGACGTCGCAGAGAAGTAGTGCCAAGCGAAAAGTGTCCGGAAGTTCCTGGAGAAACTTACGAACCTCGTCACCGAAAAGCTCGTAGAAAGATTCTTCGTCGTCCTTGGTCATCATCTGCACCGAAGACCACGTCTCCGGAGCGTGGAATTTGTCATCTCCGATTTGGTCGGCGAGATCCGTTGCCTGTGGCGATAACTTCTTGCGGCGCAGCTGATCGATGTAGAGGTTGCGCGTTATCCGAAAGAGCCACGCCTTCAGATCTGTCCCCGGGCGGAACAGCTCGTACTTGCGGAGCGCTTGAACAAACGCGTCCTGGGCCAAGTCTTCGGCGTCGATCTCGTTTTTGGTCAGATATACAGCGAAACGAAAAACTGCCCCAAGGTGGGAGAGGGCTGCGACTTCGAATTTCTGACGCTTTCCCTTCCACATGGGAGTCAGCTTCACCCTGCTATAACGGATGCGACGTCCCGAAAGTTCCCGGCAGGCACCGCTTTCCGAGCCTTCCCCAGACCCGGGCCGGCGCGACCGCGACCGGCGGGATTCGTCGGGGGATCCTTGCTGCCTCGACCCTGGTTTGACACAATCGGCCTCCAGCCAGTCGAGTCACGATAGTTTATAACTTCCCTATGGGCTTTGTCTTGCCGTTTCTTTCACGGCTCGGTGGCGGCCCAGCCGATCACTGGTGTACCGGGATCGAAACAGGGTCGTCAACGTCAAGAGGTTACGCGGCCGGGCGCGTGCAACTGGAGCGGAGAGAAGTGCATACCGAGCTTGAGGAACAGCTTCTGCTCTGCGAGGCGCCGGCCGACCATTGGCCCTACCGCCAGGCGGTGTTCGAGGCCGTGCGGCGTCTCAATGCTCGCCTGCGCGAGGGACCAGACGCGCCGATCCGCGTGGCTTTCTTCGGCCCCACGGGCGCGGGTAAGAGCAAGCTGTTCAATTCGCTCCTCGGAGCGAATGTCAGCCCAGCCGGGTTTCGCCGTCCTTGCACGCGCCGGGCTGCTTTCGTCGCTCATGAAGCGCACGTTACGCTGTCGCTCCCCCGTGAGGTGACTCTGCACTTTCACCGCCGCGATGAGTGGCGCGACGTCGTCCTCATCGACACTCCGGATTTCGATAGCGTTGAGGCGGAGAATCGTGACGAGGCCGAGAGGATCTTCTGGACCGCGGACGCGTTTCTCTTTGTCACCGACGTCCATAAGTACGGTGACCAATCGACGTGGACTTACCTCGAGAAGATCGTTCGCAGCGGTCAGCCGGCCGTCATCGTGCTGAACAAGGTGCGCAGCGAAGAGCCGCGGCGCGATTTCTTCTCGCGGCTGGATGAGCTCGACGCGAATGCCGTGCCGGCTGCGCGACGAGTGAGCGTCGTGCAGCACAGTATCGATGACCAGGAGTTGATTCCAGCAGATGACGCAGGGCTCTGCGCCTTGGCGGACGCCCTCACCGAGCTCGTTGCTTCGGATGCTTCACGCCGGGAGCTTCGCCAGCGCGGACTCGCGCGCGAGCATCGCCGTTTCTCAGATCTCTGGCAGGAGAGCGAGGCGTCGCTTGCGGGCTACCTCGAGGCCGTCGAGGAGCTCGTCGCCGCCACGCAGCGCGAGTTCGAGGTGTCGGCTCGCAGGCTGCAGGAAGAGATGTCCGTTGAAGTCGATCCGCGCGTCAAGGCGGAGGTCTTCGCCGGTGTCCTCGCAACGCTGGAGCGCATCGATATCTTTCGCTACCCGCGAAAGCTCCTCTATCTCCCCGTCCAAGGTGTCAAGACGCTCTGGGCAAAGTGGTTCCCCGGTGATTCAAGTGTCGCGGACGAGCCAGAGGCCGATCCTGCTGCCACCTCTGATACCTTTCAGATTCTTGAGCGGAGGCTCCTCGAGACGATCGAAGAGCTTCGGGACGTCTTCTCGCAGGAGACTCGACTACCCGTTGAGACGTGGAGCGAGCTCTTCGAGGCGGTGAAGCCTTCGCACGCCGATCTGGGTGAGACGTTTCGACAGCGTGAGGAGAGATTTCGCTCGTGGCTAAAGGAGAGCGCAGCCGAAACCGCGAGTTCCGTCACTGGCGAGAACAAACTGAAGTTCGTGCTCGCTCAGGTTCTTTACAACGGCGTCGTGCTGGGGGTACAGATCCATACTGGTGGCGGTCTGATGCTCGGGGAGGTGGTGACCGATGCGATCGTCAGCCCAATCGTTGCTAAGGCGGTTGGGCTCGCGGTGTCAAGCGAGCGCGTCGCCAAGTTCGAAGAGGAGGCGCGCACGGAGCACCATCGACTCCTCGCGGAGGTGCTCGATGGGGTCGCGCGTGAGATTGAGAGGCGACTTTTACAGCTGGCGTCGTGGCGCGAGCAGTTCGAAACGCTGCGTCGTCATGCGCGTGAACTTGCTGCTAATCCCGCCGAGATACAGTCGGCGTTTGAGGCGGGTCGCGCGCCGGCGCTCCTCTGCATGGCTGAGAATGCGACGGAGGGGGAACCGAGTTGATTGTGGCGTTGTCCGATCGTTCGAGTTGGAGTCGTCTCGGTGAGTTCCTCACCCGTGAGTTGACGCTCCTGTCACCCGCGACGAGCCACCGTTTGCAAGCCGAGTGGGAGAGGATCGCTGCCGACGAACGCAGCCTCGACGACCTGCTCGTGGTGGGGCTGGTCGGGGGCACTGGAGTCGGTAAGTCGACTCTCATCAACGCGCTTGCGGGTGAAGTGATCTCCACGAGCAGTGACCGGCGTCCGACGACGGACCGCGTTATCGTCTATCGCCATGAGAGCACTCCATTGCCACATGGCATGCCGATCGCGGACATCGTCGAGCCGCAGCGGCTGCACAACAACGCTGCGTTGTCGCGTGTCGTGGTGCTCGACTTCCCCGACTTCGATTCCGTCGACCGTCTTCATCATGAGGTGCTGGGGCGATTTCAACCGCGATTGGACGTTCTCTTCCTCCTCGTGGATGACGTCAAATACGCCGACGAACGACTGTACGAGTTTCTCAAACAGTTGCCGCAGAGCCGCGAGAACTTTTACATCGTGCTCAACAAGATCGACTCGCTTCAGGATCGATATCCGCAAGAGTGGCAAAACGTCGTCGACGGGATTCTCTCGGACCTGCGCGCAAAGCTTGTCCACTACGCTCACCTCGACGTTCCCGACGAGCGATTCCTGGCGATTTCTGCGCGCGTGGCACTCGAAGCGAGGCGAGAGGGAACGGCGCTTTCTGCACTGAGCGCAGGCGCCGGGGAGTTCGGGGCCTGCGTGAAACTGCTCGAAGCTTATCGCCAGGAGCAGAGACGACGCGCCGCCAAGGAGCTGAATATTGAGGCTCGCCAGCTCGATTTGGCGAACGAGCTGGCACCGCTCGCCGGCGAGGGACTCAGCGCCATGAAGGTTGCCAGGGCGCTCGAGTCGTTGCGTGATCGGCGCGCAGAGCATGAGCGCACGGTGGCGACGCTTGGCGCGACAGTGCTGTCCGCCGACGAACGCCACCTCATGGCCGTGGAGCGGCTGCGACAGAACGCGCAGTCGTTCGGGTTTCCCGTCGATTTCTTGCTGACATTCAAGGGGTTCTTACGCTGGAAGTCGGCCAAGGGTCGCCGCCATCTCGCGGGACTCACGTCGCAGCGATTGCGCCGGCATTTTCGCCCATATCTGGAATCGGTCGACAACACTGTTCGCAGCGCTCGGCTCGAGGTTGCAGGAGTTGTGGAGCTGCCCGCACGCGAGACAGACGAGCCAGAGAATCTGTTCGTGCGCACGATCGCGGAGCATCAAGGTCGAGTGCGTGAATGGGAGAATCGTCTGAAGCGGCGATGGTCGATTTGGAATCACGCCGCGGCGCTGGTCGTGGCGCTTGGGTTCGTGTTGACGCTGGTTCATCCGGCGCTCAGAATCGGAATCGAGACGTGGAGGGAGAGCGGCTCTGTGCCGTGGGGGGACGTGGGGAGTCAGTTAGCCGTTAGCTTCGTCAGCGGCGGATTGAACCCACTCTTTCTCGCTGGATTCGTGCTGTCGTTGGTTCTTGCTTATGTGCTAGCCGCGGTGGTTGCCTGGACACGCCAGCTGCAGCGGCTCGAACGGACATTTCGACGCACGGAAGCGGAGTCTGGCGTTGAGGCGAGCGAGTGCGGCGAGGCGAGGATGCGGACCGCGGAGAGCGCGCTCGAACGATGGCAGACGGAGCGCGAGGAGCTGGCGGGTTTGGTGCGAGCTCTCCAGCATGAGCTCGAGGACGGGGCGTCAGTCGCCGCCTCGGATGAGCCCTGAAGGATGACACATCGATGCGATCGTGACGGCGGCGCATGGGCTTTACGGCTGTGCCTGCGCGCTCGCTCTGCCGTTCACGACATGACTCAGCCCGGCGTCGACGGAGAGCTTTGAAGGCGTTCGAGCTTTCGCTGCAGGGTGCGGCTCAGCTCATCGAGCGTCGTTTCCTGTAGGTACGACTTGATCTGTGAGCGCATCGCCTTCCATTGGTCGTGCTGTGGACACGGCTGCAGATCGTCGCAGGGCGCGATTCCGACGACACACTGCTCGAGCTCGCTGGTGCCGTCAACGCTTTCGACGATATCCCAGAGCGTGATCTTCGTCGGCGCTCGCGCCAGGGAAAATCCTCCGCCCCGTCCCTTACTGCTTTTGAGGAGACCCTGCCGGACCAAGGTTTGGAACACTTTGGCAACGTAGTGACGTGGGAGGCCGGCGCTGTCGCAGAGCTCGCTCAAGAGTACGTTGCCGCTCGGCGCCATCAACGCGAGCTGCGACAAGGCGCGAATCGCATGGGCACAGGCGCTCGAGTAAAGCATGCCACAGTGTATCGCAGCCGTCTGTGGATATGCAATGAGCCCTGGCGTCCCGCTGAGGGTCTCCCGTTCAGCGTGCGGCGCCGTGAAGGGCAGGTCGCGCGCGGCTCTGACTTCTGCTCGCGGCGCGGCGCCGCTTCTGCGCTCTGGGTCGTGCAGTCGTCGTTCTCGTCGGCTCGATTCGCTTCGCAGGTCGCGTTTCCCGTGGTGCCGACGGAACCGATTCGGTTTCCGGGACGGACGATAGAACCGCGCCGATGAAAAAAGTAGCTGCGAGGGGGATCGCGACGACCAGGAGGAAAATCGGAAAGAGCAATATGGCGCCCATGAAACGACTCCTATTCCTATCTTGGTCCTACGTGTAGTAAAGCAGTGCCAGACGGTTGTCTTTCTCTCTCATTTCGCCTCCACCTCTTCTTCGTTTTCTTCTTCGATACTTAGCCCCTCTGGCCACTCGGCTCCTTGCTTGATCCAGAGCGCTAGCGTTTCGAGCTCGTCTTCGGTCAGCGGTCTCCCTTTGCCGTCGGGCGGCATGAGCTCTTCGTCGTCGTCGTTGGCCGGATCGATCGCCGCGAGGAGGTAGAGTGGGCTTTCTTCAGGCTTGCCGGCGACAATGGCAGGCCCCTTCTTCTTGCCGCCGTCGAGGGCATCGTCCCACGTGTGGAGGCGAAGTCTTCCCCGACGTTTGTCGGCGCCGTGGCAGCGGACGCAGTGGCGAGCCAGAATTGGTTGGATCTCGCTTTGGAAATCGACCTTCCCTGTCCGTTCTGCGCCCGTGGCGGTCTCGCCGACAGCTGGACTGGTTCCTTCTGCCGGCAATCTCCGTGCGGCGTCTGCCTTGGGGGTGTCGTCGATTCGTGGAGTTAGCTCGTTCGAGACGACGCCGGAACTTGGCGCCGTTTCGACCGCCACGAGTGATCCCACCGTCGCCGTCACGAGGCCCTCGGCGTGCGTCGTGGTCGCTCGATGAGTCGGGTCGGCAGGATCGCTTTTGGGTGATGACGCATCGTCGCCGAACGGGGCGCCCGCTTCGATCCAACGAATCACGGTCAGGATCTCCTCGGCGGTCATGTCTCCCTTGCCTTGGGGCGGCATGACGTCGTCGTCAGTCGGCGATAAAAGCAGGAGGCGCACAAGATTGCTCTCCAGGGGGCGCCCGGGAACAATGGCGGTGAGTTCGCTGTCGCCGCCGGCGAAAGCGACGGATTTGACGTCGAGACGATAGCCGCCTTTCTGTTTCTCCCTGCCGTGACACTGAACGCACGCGGACTCCAAGATCGTCGCGATGGCCTTCGGCATGCCGCGGTTTTCGTCGCCCGCCTGATGTGCCGAGCCGAGGGTTGACGTGCCTTCGGCAAAGAGGCGTTTCACGAACGAGGGGGCGTGCTGGAGCAGGTACTGGGAGCCGTGGGTCAAGTTGCCGCCTTCGTGGCCGGCAAGCATGAGGACGAACACTGCCGAACCGAGGAGCCCGCGATAGGCGAATGTGAGTCGTCTTGGGCCGCCCTGTCGGCTCACCTTGCGGTGGACGAGGGTTGTGACGACGACGAGCGCCACAACCGTCAGACCTAGCCACTGGTGGCGACTCAGAGTCTCTGGGTCGTATCCGCCTTCCTGTGCCAGCGCGAGTCCCATCAGCGAGACGATGATCCCCGAAACCGATGTGATCGTGAGGACGAAGGCCTTGACGCCGGCGAGGTTTCGCGCCGGCCGGAACAGAGAATAGAGCTCTAAGAGTGCTGCGCCTCCCAGTAGCCCGATCGGAAAGTGCAGGAGAACCAGATGGAAGCGTGCGACGAACTTCAGCACCTCCGATTCATGCGCCGCTGCTGGCGACCTTGTGAGGCCCGCGGCGCCTTCCGTCGCTTGACCCAAGACGGTTGCGCCGATCAGCGACAAGGACGCAAGTGTCGTAAATAGAATGGTTTGTGAGACCTTTGTCTTCTCTTTCATCGTTCCTGTCTCAACGGCCGCATCGGAAAAGATAAAAAGATCTTTTTGTCTTTTATTGAAGATGGGGCGTCTTTGCAAGAGATTTCCTGCTCCGATGGAGGAGCGCCGCGGCTTTTGTCGCTGCCGGCGGACCCCGTTTTGCGACGTCATCGGCCGGCTGAGGGCGGGCAGCGCCGCGTTTCAAGAGAGTCTCAAGGCGGCGCCAGCGGACGTCTGGCCGGGGAACCCTGGCGGGGAACCCTGGCCGGGGAACCCTGGCCGGGGAACCCTGGGGCCCCCGACTTATCCCTCGGTCAGCTCGAGAAAGACGTCTTCCAAGTCCTCCGCGCCCGAGAGTTCTCTCAGCCCGCTGACGTCACCGTCGTAGAGGAGCTTTCCCTTGTGAATGATCCCGATGCGCTCGGCGACTTGCTCTGCGATTCCCAGGGAGTGTGTCGACATGAAAATGGTCACCCCGACGCGGGTTTGCTCGCGGAGGAAATTGATCGCGGTCCGAATGTTCTTCGGATCGAGTCCGACCCAGGGCTCGTCGATGATGACGACCTTTGGGTCATGGAGAAAGCAGGCGACGAACGCGAGGCGCTGCCGCATGCCGTGGGAATAGCTGTCGATCAGCTTGTCAGCCTCTGCCCTGAGATCGAAGACTTCGAGCAGCGTGTGGCCGCGGGTCGTCACGTGCTCTTCCGGCAGCTGGTAGATTCCTCCGATGAAGTGGAGAAACTCCCAGCCACTCAGCTTTTCGTAGAGGTAGGGGTGGTCCGGAATGTATCCGATACTCGCTTTGACGCTCACAGGGTCGTTGAGGACGTCGAAGCCTGCGATACGAACACTTCCAGCGGTTGGCTGCAGCAGTCCGGCCATGATGCGCATCGTGGTCGTCTTGCCCGCTCCGTTGGGGCCGAGGAACGTGTAGAAGACACCAGCCCCGATGTCGAGATTCAGATCGTCGACAGCAGCACGTTCTTGGCCGCGGTACTTCTTGATCAGGCCCTGAATCTCGATCATTTCTTCATGCCCCGTCGTGCCGACTCACGGCGCTCCCGTCGCAGCTCGATTCCCGCGAAGGGGGCACCGAGGTGAACGCGTAGTAAGGTCCCATCTTGTGTGACAAGCGACGAGCTCTTACGACCGCCCAGATCCGTCTCCAGCTCGTAGACGTCCACGAAGACTCCGTCGATCTGTTCTGCACGCAGGTCCGTCACGGTCACGGTGGCGTTTTGCGGTCGCATCGAAACCGTGTCGAAGGCCGCCACTTGAAACGAATCACCTTCGTTCAGCCCTGCGAGTGGAAGAGTCGGAACGAATCCGTTTCCTAACACGAACTTGTTGACGGGGATCTTGACGGACTGACCCCCCTGGGTCTGAATGCGGAAAACGTCGCCGTCGCGTCTCCCCGAAAGCGACAAGCGCCCGCCCTTTGGAAGCTGTAACTCAACCGAGAGGAACTCCGGCTTGAGCTCGTCGTCCTGAATCAGTCTTGCCTTGATGGAAAGGCGCCCCTCGCCAAGCAACCAGTTGAGCAGCGGGACGCGTGTGTTGAATGCATCGGTATCGACGACGGTCTCTATGTCTGTGTGATACTCGATGCCACGTGTGCCAGGAAGACGCTCGATGACCATGCCGGTGTAGCCAAGCTTGCGGCGAAAATCTGGCGATCGTTGGTAGATGCCCATCCACCTCTCGCGTCGATGATTTTTGTCGAGGAACTCGTTGAGATGGCGTTGATATCGATCCTGTTTCGCGATCTGCCTCTCACGCAGCACGACGACGGTGTTCATCGTCGCCCAGAAGATAAAAATCAACACCGAGAGCACTGGCCACAGATATTTCAAAACTCGTATCCTTCGAGATGACGTGAGCCGAAGTGGTAGCAAAACAATGAGAGTACCGCGGCGGCAACGGTGGCGCCGGCGTGGGCGGCGAAAACCGCGATCGTGGAGGGCGGCGGCATGCTTCCGAGCATTGGCTCTTCCGAAGCGAGTCGCGGTATCAGGTGAGGGAGCGCGATGATGGTGATGATGACAGCGACCGAGAGCGCGCTCGCAAAGAAGTTGAGGGTCCCACCTACTCCAACTGCGATTCTTGAGGGGTTGTCTTCAGCAAAGTTTGGATAGGCCGCGCCGAGCCCAATCGCGAGTGCGGTCAGGCAAAGGCCAACAAGAGTGACGATGTAGACCGCGCTCAAAACCATCTCAAAGGGCATATTCAGTGCGAGATTCGAGACGATCGTCATCGGAATGCCCACCGCGAGCGTAATCGCGAGACCGAAAACCGCCTTTTGGATCAGCAGAGCCGATCGACGCATCGGCGCCAAACCGACGATCCAGAAAGCCCTTCCTTCGAGGCTGATGAGCGGAAAGAGAAAACGTGACGTGAACGACGAGAGGATCATGCAAAGGGCTGTCAGGTTGGCGAAGAAAAGGATTTTCTGCAGGACCGGCGTTGAGAAAAACGTTGGCACCCGCAGCAGACTGAGCGAGTAGATCGCCATGAGGAGAAAGAAGAGCACGGACTGGCTGAGCTGGGCCGGGTCGCGTAAGAACACGAGCATGTCTTTCAAGAGGAGCGCAGAGAGGCGTCGCCGGTTGAACGCGCGCACCACCGTCGAGATCTGCGCTGCCGCGGGTTCGCCCTTCGCGCGGCGTTTTCTCGCGAATGGAAGCGAGCGGCCTACGAGCCAAGAGGTGCCGTAAAAGCGGTTTCCGTACCAAGCGATGAACGGAAGAAATATCAGTGTGTTGGCTAAGAGTGTGGCCGTATGGATGAGCGACTCTTGGTGATTGCCGGCGGCCGCTGAAAGGACGCCCGCCGATGCCCAGTAACTTGGGAAGTACGGTGAGTGAATGATCAAGAGGCTGGAGGTGAAACGATCGAGGAGAAGCAGTTGGTCCTGCTCGCCGACATCGCCGAAATTGAACGACTTGAGAAACGCATGACAAACAGCAACGAACGCGAGCAGGCAAAAGAGTGCGATTTGACGCAGTGACAGACGCCGAATCACAGGCGCGAGGAGGATGCTGAAGAACGCGCCGGTGAGGCCCGCGAAAGCTAGGAACAACACGAGGATCGCCGCTGCCTCGAAATAGTAGACGAATCCTGCTCCACGCAGTGCCCCGAACGAAACGAGGACGGGATAGCCGAGGAAAAGTGTTGCCCACGAACTGAATGCGATCGACTCGGTCAACTTGATCGTCAGAATGCTCCGCGGTGGTAGCGGATGCTCATAGAAGAAGCTCGTCTCCTTAGCGAGGAACAGAGTCGCGTAAGTAACGATGATGGTCGAGAGCACGACGAGGGCGAAGAGCGCAAAGAATAGCAGCGATATCATTCTAGAGTTGAGCGCGACGCCAAACGCTTCGAACTCCTCGATAAACCGAAACGATTTATAGGAGACTGCGAACCCGAGCAAAAAGACGTTCAAGAGCCCGAACAGCACCACGATGATCCTGGTGAGCGAATCCCGTCGGACATGTCCGAGGTTGTTCTTCCATTGCCGATACCGAAGCCTGGCAACGTGAAGCACGTAGTGCAGATTGGAAGCCTGCAGTGGCTTAGTCGACGACGGCTGCCGCGTTCCGTCGGGCGCATGAGATCCCATGATTCCCGGCGCGGCCAGATCCGATGGCGCTGGTGGCGGTGTCATAGGAGTCGTTCTGGAGAGGTCTGTCGAATCGTTAGCTTCGCGCACAGCGGTCGTTCGGCTCGTCGTCGGTGGGGGACACGCGAGTTCGAAACTCGCGCCTCGAACGTGCGGCGTCATTGCAGGCGTTGTGGCTACGGCAAGACTACCGCTCCCTTTCCTTTGTTCAGCAGTTCCGGTAACGCCTGCCCAGTTTGTGCGAAGGCAACTAAGTATGCCGTCAGTTGGTTCGGATGGCCACCGACGTCTCGCTGCAGATGCGTGAGGAACTCCTCGTATTCGTGGTAGCGAGCGACGCCCAAGATGACGCAGTTGTTTGCCGGTAGCTCGTAGTTGCTTGGCTCTGAGGAGAGCGTGCGAATCGCGCGCGACGCGGTGCGAAACAAAGCTTTCTTTTGTTTCACTTTATCGCTGTCCGGAATCTGTGACCGAAAAAGTGCGTCAAGGTCGCGTCGCAATCGGAACAACAGCTCGCGGTGTTGCTTTGTGCGTCGGCGGCGGGCTTCGTATTGAGCGAGGAGAGGCTGTAAATCGGGGTGCTTCGCGACAAAACGCTGCGTGCCTTCGTAGGCGATGTGGGTGGCGAGACTCTCGTTGAAACTGGTGGCGTCCGGCAGATAGACCGTGCGATGGGTCGTCTCATGAATCAGCAGGTCAATGAGCTCGACGACATCGTCCTCGAGCATGGTTGAGAGCACGGGATCCTTGAACCAGCCGAGGGTGCTGTACGCCCTCACTGGCGACACCTGCACATCGTATCCCTGTTCGCGCAACCGGGATGCCTCGGCGTCGGCATCGTCGCGCGCGAAGTACCCTTTGTACGAGACCTTGCCGACGAACGGAAATCGCCAGCGGTACGGGATGAGAGCCAGTTGATGCGACGCCGTGACAACATAGCTGACCGGGGTCCCCGTGGTGTCGAGATACGATGTGTAAGCGTCGCCGGGGTCCAGTCCCAACTCGTCTCGACAGAAGTCGAGGACCTTCGGCACCCATTTGAGTTTTTCGGCGTGCTCGGCGCTGGTTTGAGGATCGCCGAGTACTTCCTTCAGAGGCCTTTGTTGTCGACCAAGTTGAAGCTGGTGCCATCCTTGGCTGAGGACATACGCCGATTGACAGCCCGCGAGTAGGACTGGCGCAGACACCGCAATCGAGAGCAGGAAGTGATGACAGGCTTGCCCGCTGCGGCTCTGGGCGGATCGTCCGGACGACGGTGCTGAAATACGGAGCATGAGAGTATTGTAGCAGTTCGTTTGCTCTCAGTTCCCCGATTCTGCCTGGAGCGCGACTTCCCATTCACGGACGATCGGTCGAAAAGCGTAGGCGTTCAGAGCGGCGATCGCTCCCTTGTCACACGAGTCTCGAGCCGCCTCGCGCATGGCGTCAATGGCGTTGAACATCGACTCCGCGGCGACGCCGAGTGACTCGGCAGCGGCGGCGCGGTCGTCGGAGCCTGCGGCGACGCCGGCGGACCTGAGCGCTTCGATCGCAGCGAGATAAGCCAGGGCGAATTCAGTGCGCTTTGCCATGTAGCGCAGTAACGGGCGGCCATTTGGGTGGGCGCGGTCGTTACTCCGATACATCTCAATCATCGCATCAGTATAAAGCTGGTTCACCTCCGACAGCCAAGGCGGCGGCGCTTGTCGGCTGTGAAGGTGCTGCAGTCCCATACCAGCCGCGGGGAAGGCGAAGCTTTCCGCGTTCGTACTCATGAGGTCGACCGCTCGTGAGATGGCGTCCAGCCCCAGCGACAAGCGCGTCACGACACCGGAGCCGCACATCGCACCGAAGAGCGTCGCGTCGCTCTTCTCGACCGTGGCCGTGCCATCGAACGACCGACGCGCGATGTGATGCATGGAGCGGTCCAGTTCGCCGATCATCCAGCTGCGAGCTTCGAAGCCACTCCATCCGGCTCTTTCCAGTGCGACCAGAACTCTGTCGACATGACGTGTAGTGTCCTGCGGCAAAACTCCCGCGCTCCGCGTCGATAGCTGAAGAATCGCCGAGCTGCGCCCTGCGGTGCGCGGCGTCGCGTCTGCCACTTGGGCGATCTGCTTTTCAGCCTGTGCCGCGTACTCCATGAAGTGGAGAAGGCTCACACCCTCAGGCAGGAGCCGGTCGAAATACGGTGCGAGCCTTGGATCACTGTTGCAGAGAGTCACGCTGGGTGTCTGCGCGTCGCGTCGTGTCAGAAGATCCTTCTGATCGAGCAGTGTGAGAACGAAATCGAGGCCTGCGATTCCACCCAAGAACGTTTCTTCGTGCTGCTTTTGCTTTTGCGTTTGCTTTGCGCTGGCTTGTCGGGCTCGGCGCATTGCGTCGCCGAGGTCTGCGCCGGAGAATCCTCCACGTGCCGCCAAATGTTTCCAACTCGCGCGTCCGTGTTTAGCCCACGCCGGTAGCTCCGGCAGTTTGAGATACAGAGAGTCGATTTGCGGATAAGCCTCGAGATAGGCGCGAATCTTTGTGCTCACGAGGCGGCGCAGCCCATCGTCGTCCGGCGATTGCTCTGCTCCTGGTTGGACGACCAAGTCATTTTTGCCAGGTGGCACGAAACCGTTCGGCAGCAAGGCTGCGAACTCACGCGGCATCTCGAGTGGGGAGATGAGAATGCCGGTCGACATGCCATGCTGCTCTGCCGCTTCGATGATCGAACGCGCCAGCTTCATGCCGGCGGCGATGCGTTCCTCGTAGCTCTCCCTCCCCGTAAAGTGTGGGTTGACGAACTCTTTGGCATTGTTGAACACCACTTTGCCCACGGTGTCGCCGTCCACAGGATACTTCTCGCCGTACCAGAGCGTCGCTGTGCTCTTTTTGATATCGCCAAATGTGTAGTGAACAAACGGCTGCCACGGGTGAAAGGTCAAGACGACGCGGTTGATCCGCCTCTTGGCGAGTTGGCGAAGTAGGCGCACGTGCTCGTCCAGGCTCCATGACTCGGCGCTGATCGGTAGGGCATCGATGGTGTGCCATGCTCGCACTCTGAGCTTGGGTTCGAGGACCAAGTCGAACTGTGCAAACTCGAGATCGGGCGGTTTCGCTGGAAGCACATCACCGCTGAGTAGGTAACGAATGCCGAGCTGGTATCCGAGCTCGTAGATCGCCCAGGCCGCAGCAACCGGGGAGCCGCCGCCGGCGACAACAACCTGCTGATCGCTTCTCGCAACGCCGCGTAGAACGATCCCCTGATCGCTGAGCTGCGGCCAAGTGACGCCGGTGATCGTTGCGACAGCTGCGTGTGTCTCTCGTTCGCCAACAACGATCACGTGCGCCGCCTCTCCCGAGGCGGCGCGGACGATGTCGCAGTCGGCGTCGTACATCCGCTCGAGGTGACGCGAGAGTTCCTCCACCGCGGCGCTGACGATCGCTGGTGGGGTCGATCCTGTCACGATTTCGATCTTCGTGGCAGCGGCCGCGGTTGACGTCGCCGCGGCGAAGACAACCGCGACGAGAGACAGGAATTTCTGGCGATCACGTTTCAATTTGCCGTTGCCATTCAACAAGTTGATATTTTGGCGTGCAGCACCGCATCGCGTCATCGCTGATTCCTCAAGACTTAACTTCCTCTGCCACGCACATGATTTTGCTCCGCGTTCTCAGGTAGAGGCGGCCGTTTGAGATGGCCGGCGTGGCTACGCAGCTGTCACCCACATCATTCTCCGACAGAACCTTGAGCTCCGGCGAGTCCTCCAGGACCACTACGACGCCGTTTTCGCCTGTGATGTAGATCTTGCCGTCGCCGGCGACCGGTGACGCGTAGTAGTTGCCGAAGTTTGGGATTCGCTTTTGGTACCACACTTCCTTACCCGACGACGCTTGGAAGCAGCTCGAAATTCCGCCCTTCTTCACCATGAACAGGCGTCCACTGACGAGCAGCGGGGACGAGATGTTGGACGGCGCTTTATTGTCAATGTTCCAGAGGACATGAGATTCTGTGACGTCGCCGCTGCCGCCGCACCTCACCGCCTGCACGGTGTTGCCACCGCCGACAAGATTCGTCACACTCTGAAATGCCGTGTCGATTTCCGCGTCCTCGAGCACGCCGTCGCCGTTGGCATCTCCCGCCGTGAACTTCTTCTCGAACTCTGGCGGTAGCTCATCCCGGCTCAACTTGCCGTCTTGGTCCGTGTCTTTCCATTGGAGGAGGGCGTATTTGAGGATGCGTTCGCTGTCGCCGTAGCTCTGCACGGAGAGATACGCGATGCCGTCGTGAACCACAGGCGTTGTCATGATCGTCCTGAGGAGAGTGTTGCACGTCCAGAGCTCCTCTCCTGTGGTGGCAGAGTATCCCTTGAGCTTGCCGGTGCCGGCGATAACGAGCTCGGCACGACCGCCGACTTCACACACGACCGGCACCGCGTAACCGCCGAGCATCTCGGGCCGTTCCGTGCGCCAGCGGACCTCTCCGGTGTGTTTGTCGATCGCAATGAGAAAGGGCGATAGGTCGTCGTCTTGATTGAAGTAGACGAGGTCCTTGTACACGATCGGTGAGGCCGCCGCGCCCCAGTCGAGCAAGTAGTGCGGCTGGGGCAGCGCGCGGTGCCAGAGAAGTTGTCCGTCACGATGAAACGCGAGGAGCCCAAGAGTGCTGAAGTAGACGTAAACGCGCTCTCCGTCGCTCGCCGGCGTCGATGAGGCATGGCTGTTCGGCGGCGTGATCTCGGGTAGTGGGCCGGTCGACAGTTCGTTCTTCCATTTCTCTTCACCGGTCTCTGCGTCAAACGAATAGAGCGCGAATCGGTTTTCGGCGCTCATCGCTGTCGTGTAGAGTCGGCCTCGCGCAACGATGGGGCATGCGATTCCGTCACCCAGTTGGTGCGACCAGGTGACGTTTTTCTCGCCCGAGAACTCCGTCGGCAGGGGCGCGGAGGTTGCGGCCAGGCCGCTGCAGTTGGGGCCACGGAATTGTGGCCATTCGCCGGCGTTTAACAGGCTGCAGCTGAGCGCAGCCGCGACAAGAATCGAACGGAATCGGCGCCGCATGGCCTCTCCTCGTATCGTTGGTGGGATGTTTGTTCGCTACGCCTTGCCACGATAGCCCGGTACCGCAGCAGGCGCAAGGAGGCTGGGGGTCCTCGCTCGGTGTCCACGTTGAGGTGTTTGCAGAATTTTTGTGGTTTTCGGGGCAGGCGGCCTGCGTCACGGCGTTTCCACAAATAGACGAACGATCAATTGGACCCGTCGTTGACGGAAGGAGGTTTACCGTGACGAAGTGGACAACTCGTGCCGTGATGGCCGCGATCGTGCTTTCGAGCGCCCCCGTGGCCGCGCAAAACGATTTCATTCGCGGCGATGCCGACTGTAATGGTGTGGTCAACTTCATCGATGCTGTCGACATTAGCCGCATCCTTTTCCTGGGGGTGCCGCCTTCCTGCAACTGTCCTGAGGCGCGCGACTCCAATGACGATGGGCTTCTTAGCATCATCGATAGCATCACTCTGCTGAACTTCATCGTCCTTGCGGGTCCGCCACCGCCAAGCCCGTTTCCATTGTGCGGACCGGACCCGACTGGGCCGCCTCTCGGCTGTGTGGGATATCCGTCGCCGTGCCCTCTCTTCAAACGTGGCGACGCGAACCAAGACGGCTGCGTCAGCGTGGATGACGCCACATTCGTCTCCAACTTTCTCTTCACGGGTGGACCTGCACCGCTGTGTATGCTCGCGGCCGATGCGAACGACGATGATATCGTCGACATCCAAGATGTGACTTACATCGCCAACTTTTGCAGCACAGGAGGGCCGCCGTCGCCAGCACCTGGCCCACTCACGTGCGGTGCTGATCCGACTCCTGGTGTCCTGACTTGCGGGAGCTACCCAGCGTCGGCGTGCGGCAGTGGCTGCCGGAATCAGCTGCCGAACGACTGCAACCAAGACGGCAACCTCGACATCGCCGACCCGGTCTGTCTCTTCGGCAACCTCTTCGCAGGGGTGCCACCGGTGCTGCCGTGTGGCGACGGCTCGAGCGGGGATCCGCGCAACATTCTATTCCTCGATGCCAACGGCGACTTCACCCTCGACATCTCCGACGGCGTCTACTTCCTTGTCTGGATGTTTGTCAACGGCCCGCCGCCAGCGCAGGGAACGTCCTGCGCGTACTTCCAGGGATGCCCGCAGAACGCTATTTGTCCTGACTGCACGCCTTGAGACGAAGGTCTCACCCCTGAGATCACACTCCGATATGTCTCGGCGACGTCTACCCGACCGGCGTCGCCGAGACTTGCTGCATCTATGAGTGAGGGCTCTTCTCTTGGATTCCTGACGGTCTCGGGGGGCGACAACTCGTCAGTTTGCTCAATCGGCTGGAAGCGTCATGACCGTTTGCGTTGGTGCTCGCTGAACCCGCTATCGTCTGCGGCATCGAAATTCGCTTGTAGCGACTTGAAGGTGAGCAGACAATTCAGGACTCATGCGTCTTGGGCGGCTTTACGGCTCGCGACGGCCTCTCTGGTGTCCAAGCGGGGTTGCGAGCGGATCCGGCCTTCGGAGGCATAGCGACACTCCATGCGGCATCCACCGTTCGCTGCGCTTCTTGTCGTTTGGTTGTGGGCTCCGCTCTTGTGCAGCGCAGCCGACTGCAACGGCAACGGCGTTGACGACGCCGCAGACCTCACGGGCGGATTCAGCATTGATTGCAACGCCAATGGCGTTCCCGACGACTGCGAAGTGCCTCCGATCCCGTTTCATGCGCTCACGAACGTCCCGTTCAATGACTCCGCGCTTGGGGTATTGGACGTCCTCGCACCTGATCTAAACGGCGACGAGGCCCCAGACTTGATCGCTATTCAGCGCGGAGTGTTGTCGGTCCGCCTTAGCGGGCCGGGCTCGCAAGTCGAAGGCTACGGATTGACCGAGTTTGAAGCTTCGGAAAGCGCCTCACACATCCGACTCGGCGACTTCAATGCCGACGCGCACGCCGACATCGCAGTGTTCGACGATGCAGCAGTGCAGATCTTCGTCGGCGACGGCTCTGGTGGGTTGCGTCCTACGAACACGGTGACGATTGGCGACGCCCTCGGAGCTGGTGCCGTCGGCGATTTCGACGGCGATGGACGTTCGGATATCGTCGCGACGCTACGCAGCACGGCGGCGGTCGCGGTCGTGCTCAATGGTGAGGGTGGTTTCGCGGCGCCGGTGACGTATCCTGTCGGCAATGAACCGCGCGGAATCGTCCTTGTCGATTTCAATGGCGACGAAGATCTCGACATCGCCCTGGTCAATCGAGCGGACGCCACGTTGTCGCTGCTGCGCGGCAGTGGCTCGGGCAGTTTTGAGATCGCAGGCGAGCAAGCTCTTCGCTTCGAGCGACCCGAACGTCTTCTTGTCTGCGATCTAAACAGCGACGGGGCCGACGACTTGGTCGCGGCAGGACGGCCCGGGATCGAGGTTTTGCTTCATCGCCGAGCAGGGGAGTACGTCTCTTCGGCGATCCTCGTCGCCGACGCTCAAAACAATACCGGTGTGACAGCGCTCGACTACGACGGCGATGGCGATCTCGATCTCGTCGGCTCGTTTGTTCAGCCGCTTGCAGTCGCCGTGTTCGCCAATCGTGGTGACGGCCAGTTCAACCGTGGAGTGCGTACCAACTTTCAGGGCAGGGTCTTCAACGTCGCCGCCGTCGATGTCGACGTTGACGGCCTCGAGGAGGCACTACTCCTTTTCTTTGGGCAGCCACTCGTGACCGTGTTCTGGAACGACGTCGGTCGCGACACGGGCCTAGCGTTCGACCCGCCGGTCGAGTACTCGACTGCGGGGGACCCGCACACGGCGACGATTGGTGACTTCGACGGTGACGGAGATCTCGATATTCTCACCGGAAACAACGACGAAGGCTTGACGCTTCTTCGTGGCCGTGGTGACGGCACTCTCGAACCTCTCGCGGCTCAGGATCGCTACCGGCGAGCGACTTACTTCTTTCTTACATCAGATGATTTTGACGCTGACGGAGATCTCGACGTCGTCGGTGTGACGTTGAGTGCGGACGGCATTCTGCTCTTCGTCCGTAATCAAGGAACTGGCATCCTCGACTCGCCAATCGTTTACACCGTTGGCGCGAATCCGTTTCATATCGCGCTCGGGGATTTTGACGGCGATATGAGGACGGATTTGGTCACCTCGAACGTCGCCGCAAACACCATTTCCATTCTCCTGAATCAAGGCGACGGAGTGTTCGGCGAACGCCATGACCTCCCCGTTGGGAACGGGCCGGTTGCCGCAGCCGTGGCTGATTTCGACCAAGACGGCAACGCTGATATCGCGGTGGCCAATCAAAACTCCGCAGAGCTGTCGATCGTTCGCGGACGCGGCCAGCACACCTACAGCGATCCAGAGACGTTGCCTCTGCCAGTGCCACCTCGCTATGTCGGTACGGCCGATTTCGATCAAGATGGCTACCCGGACCTCGTCACCGCGAACAACATCTCGAGCGTGACGTTCGTGTGGAACTCTCGAGGCAGTCTCTTTCTTGGAAACACGACTCCTGTTCATGCGCCACCGTATTCGCTACTGACGGCGGACCTCAACTCCGACGGCACCGCAGACGTGGTCACCGTTTCTGAGCAAGGCAACAGCATCTCGATGTTGGCCAACGCGACGAATCGTGAGTTGACGCTCGGCAGAGTGCTTCCCATTGGCGCGGGGCCGCGTTTCAGCGTCGTCGGCGACCTTGACGGCAATGGACTCAATGACGTGATTGGCATCAACCGAACCGGTCGTGACATTACCGTGTTTATCAATCGTTCCGTTACCGAAGAGAAAGTCGAGTTCTTGGAGCAGATCTGCACTGCCGAAGAGTTCTATTCACTGACGGTGCCATCGCGTCTGACTGTGCGCTTCGGAAAGTACGTAGCTCCAGCGCGGGAGGAGCCGGGGCTGCTCCCGGTACTTTTTCAAAACGCAACGCTTTTCGACCTCCATGAGGAGTTTCTTTCCGAAGTGTTTCCCGATCGGTTCGGTGACGTCGTAAGCGACCGCGAAACGTACAACCAACTTGTCGGCCGGCGTCAGAGTCGCGAGTACTTCGTCGGTTCGATCTCGATGCACATCGAAGATGGGGCACCGATCTACGCTTTCTCGGTGTTCGCGGACACGGGCTTTGATTTTCGCGAGCAGCTGACCCAGGACGAAGTGGAAGACGTGTACACGAAGCTGAGTGCCGCGTTTCACCTTGGGTCGCTGGCATATCAGCCACTTGGACAGGCGGCGCGGGAGGCCGCGGCGACGTGGGCCGGCGTGCCGTTTCGCATTTTCGAATCGGACGGCGGCGCTGGCTTCACATTCGAGCCGTATACGCTCGCCGTCGGCTACGGACGTGTACGCATCTTTAACCTTGAAGAGTTTGAGGCGGCGAATCGGAGCGGGCGTTTCACTTTCCAAGATGTTGTCGTTGTCGATCAGGCGCCGCGCGACATCGAAGGAGTTGTCGGAGGTGTGCTCACCGGTGAGGTGCAAGGCGAGTTGAGCCACATCGCGGTGCGGACGGCGCGTCGCGGTACACCGAACGCGTTCGTCGACGGCGCGACGGAAAAGTTCCGCGAGCTCGAAGGTGAGCTTGTGCGGCTCGAGGTGACCGCTTCCGACTACATGGTCGACGTCGCTTCTATAGAGGAGGCCGAGACCTTCTGGTCACTCCGACGACCGAAGTTGGCGGCCGATCCAGTAGTCGACCCCGATTACTCAGTACTTGATTCGCTGGTGGAGATCGATACGGACGCAGCGGCCGCGCCGGTGTCGCGATTTGGCGGCAAGGCGGCCAACTTCGCGCGCCTGCAGAGCGTTTTGACCGACGAGCTCACGCCCTATCGAGAAGTTGGATTCGCTATTCCGATGCATCACTACCTTGAGTTCTTGCGTTCGAACACACGTGTCGTCAACGGTGAAGTGGTGACCTACGAACAGTTTTTGCGGGATCTGATGGAGTCGCCAGAATTCGTGACGGATTCCGAGACGAGATTTCGTTTGCTGGACGAGTTTCGGGAGTTCACCCGCGATCACGGCGTCGTGGCACCCGAGCTTGTCGGCGCGCTCGTGGAGCGGATTGCCACGGTGTTCGGAGACACGCGGACCATGGTGCGTTTTCGGTCGTCGTCCAACGTTGAGGACCAGCTCGAGTTCAACGGCGCAGGCCTCTACGAGTCCACTTCTGTGTGCGCACAAGACACGATCGATGTCGAGGAGCGCGAGGGCTCACACTGCGATCCGCTCCGTTCTAATGAACGAACGGTTGAAAGAGCTTTGAAGAAAGTATGGACGAGCTTGTGGACGTTTCGAGCGTACGAAGAGCGAAGTTTCTTTCAGATACCCCAAGATCTTGCGGCCATGGGAATCCTCGTTAGCCGCACGTTCCTCGACGAGGCCGCAAACGGCGTTGCGTTCACTGGCAACCCCGCGAACGTCGATGATCAGCGGTTCGTGATCGCGGCGCAGATCGGTGAGGCGAGCGTCGTCAGCCCGCAGCCCGGTGAACTTGTCGAACGGAACCTGCTCGAAGTCGAGGATGGTGAAGTCGTACGCATCGTTCGCAGCCGACGCTCTTCGCTCGTAGGGCCAGACCAGAACGTTTTATCCGACGATCAGCTCCGGGAACTGGGGAGCCTTATGTGGCGCATCGAGGAACGATTTCCGGTCGATCCGGAGGGCTTTGATCCAGAACAAGTGCTTCTCGACTTCGAGTTCAAGATCGAGGCTGACGGCTCATTGGCGATCAAACAGGTTCGCCCCTTCCTGATCGCCTCGACGACTCCTCGCAAGCCTGTATTTGAGCTCGAGATTCCGACTGGAGCTATTGCCTGTGCGGTGTTCAGCAAGGAGCGTGACGGGCGTCCACCGGCTACCGAGTATGAGTTCAAGGCGACGGTGGAGTTCACTCCCGGGACCGTGTCGCTGCCCGCCGGTAAAGGCTCGTTCACTGCCGACATCTTCGAGCATGTCGAGGTCGGACCGGAGCGGATGGTCGCAACGCCGCGCGAAGACGGGAGATTCGAGGTTCGGGAGATAAGTGACGGGAGCGAGACGATCTATCGATTTCGATATCGACAAGAGTTCGACTTGCCGACCGGGGACCTCTTCACGCTGACGCTTTCGAACTTGAACTACCGCGGGCGTGGAGAAATCCCGATTGTTGCCAGTCGTGTGATCGACGAAGAGTTCCTGACCTTCGAGCTCGAGCTACTCGGAGCGCGCGACAGCGTTCCTGTGATGGGATTCTCCTCCTGCCTTTATGAGGCTCTGCCGCTCTTCGAAATCTCAGTGACGGCGGAGGATGGCACGATGCTGCAGCTGAGAGAACGATTTCTCGACGAGTTGAGTACGTTCGAATCTGCTCCCGCTGCCTTGACCTTGGCGGCTGTAGAGATCGCCGGGGTGCGCCGCGTCGTAGTTGACTATTTTCGCTTGGTGTACAGCGCGCAGCGACACAATCAAGATGTGCGCTATTGGATCATTTTTGACCCGCCGGTCGACGTGGCGACTCTGTCGCGTCGAATTCGCGCCGTGGAGCTGGAAGCTCCAGATGACGCGCGACCGGGAGAGCCGCCGGAAGAGGCGGTGATCTCCTACCTCGACGAGCAGTTTGAGACGATCGCGCAGCCTCGTGTGCTCTCGTTTGTCAAGGTTCCATTTGGCGCCGGTGTCATTGAGTTTCGGCGAGGCGACAGCGATGCGAGTGGGAATGTCGACTTGAACGATGCCCTGCACATCCTTAATTATCTCTTCCGCCGCGGCGCAGCTCCCACGTGCCTCCGCAGCGCCGATGCCAACGATGATGGACGCGTGAACGTCACGGACGGAGTCGCTGTTCTTCTCCATCTCTTCGCTGCGCACGGGCCACTCCCTGTGCCGAACTCTTGCGGCACCGACCCGACTCCCGACGGGCTGCCTTGCAACGTGCACGACGCGTGCCCTGAAGCTTGAGCTCAACGCCGGCGGGAAACGACGTTCGGCTGGTTCGAGCCCGCCGAACGCATTTCCCTGCTTGGGTTCTGGGTTTCCGGGCGGAGGCAGAGTCGGAGTCGGAGGCAGAGACAGACGGACGGAGTCGGAGGCAGAGTCGGAGGCAGAGTCGGAGGCAGAGACAGAGTCGGAGCCGGAGGCAGAGTCGGAGTCGGAGGCAGAGACAGACGGACGGAGTCGGAGGCAGAGTCGGAGTCGGAGGCAGAGTCGGAGGCAGAGACAGAGTCGGAGTCGGAGGCAGAGTCGGAGTCGGAGGCAGAGACAGACGGACGGAGTCGGAGGCAGAGTCGGAGTCGGAGGCAGAGTCGGAGATGGGATGAGAAGGCCAGTCCCTCCACGCAGTATCCGAAGAAGGATCTGCAACATTAACCGGGCTTTGAACCCAGAAGGAGAGACTGACCATGTCCCAAAGTAATCAAACACAGCGTATGTTGTCTATCGGCCTTGATCTCGGCGACCGCCTTAGCCACTTGGTGGCGATAACGCTCGATGGAGAGATCCTCGCCAACGAGCGCGTGGCGACGACACGCTCGGCGCTCGCTAGGCGCTTTGATGAGTTCCCGCGAGGCTCGCGCGTGGTCTGCGAGGCGGGCACGCACTCGCCGTGGGTCAGTGCGGTGCTCGAAGAGCTCGGCTTCGAGGTGATCGTTGCCAATCCTGTCTGCGCAGGGCGTGCTCTTGCCGCCAACGGTCGCAAGAACGACGAGCTCGACGCCGTCACCCTGGCGACGCTGGGCTGGGGCAGCCCGCGCCTGTTGCGACCGGTTCGTCACCGCCAGCTCTCAGCCCAAAACGACCTGGCAGTCATCCGTGCCCGTGACGCAGTAGTGCGCACTCGCACGACACTGATCAACAGCGTGCGAGGTCTCGTCAAGTCGAGCGGGTATCGCCTCAAGAGCTGCTCAAGCGCCGCCTTCCACTACAAAGTCAGGGAGGATATTCCCGAGGAGCTCGAGGCGGCGGTGCTACCGATGCTCGAGCAGATCGGGCAGCTTAGCGCCACGGTGCGCAGCTACGACAGAGAGATCAAGGCGCTCTCAGAGAAGTACCCAGAGACCAAGAGCCTTCAAGAGATCAACGGCGTAGGGCCACTGACGGCGCTGGCGTTTGTCTTGAGCCTGGAGAATCGGGAGCGTTTCTCCAAGAGCCGCAAGGTCGGGGCCTATCTCGGACTCGTCCCGAAGCAGCACGACTCTTCGTCGAGGACTCCACAGCTTCGTATTTCGAAGTACGGCAATAGCTACCTACGTCGACTGCTTGTCGGCAGCGCGCATTACATCTTGGGGCCGTTCGGGGAGGACTGCGATCTGAGGCGTTTTGGTGAGCGGCTGGGGCAGCGCGGCGCCGCTCGCGGTAAGAAGCAAGCTACGGTCGCCGTGGCACGAAAGCTCGCCGTGCTGATGCACCACCTCTGGGCCAGCGGCGAGCGCTACGATCCACTCTACAGCGCCTCGCGCTCGAAGCGTCGCTCGGCCTGAGCCGCCTGTGTCATTACGAGGCGACTGAAAAACCTCTGAAGGATCTACCCGCGTGAAAAGTCTCGTCTTGGTGACTGCGATCTCTGCACTGAACCGATCGAGGGCGTCCAAACTTCCTTCGATCATACCAGGAGTTCGCGACGGAGTGTGCAGCACCACGACGGTTCGGACCCCAACTTGCACAGAGGACTCCAGGACAGACTCCTCACCCAAAGTGCGTATGGAAGGCTGGCTTCAACCGCGCCATAGACTCTTTCGAGAACTTCAGGAAACCTCAGCGCACCAAAACGCTCTTGGCCAGGCAGCAAGGGCATTTGCTGCCCAGCCGCCAAACGAGACGCTTCGCGTGCGGACTCGTTGCCGCTCGCGGGCCCCTCCCTGCCGCGCAGGCCTCCCACCCTACAACTGACCTTCGCTGGGCGCAGAGAACGATTGACCTCGCTGCGCTCGGGCGGCGACCACGTTCGCCTCTCTTGACTTTTTGGCCTTCTCATGGAAGGCAGAGACAGAGTCGGAGTCGGAGGCAGAGTCGGAGGCAGAGACAGACGGACGGAGACGGAGATGGGATGAGAAGGCCAGTCCCTCCACGCAGTATCCGAAGAAGGATCTGCAACATTAACCGGGCTTTGAGCCCAGAAGGAGAGACTGACCATGTCCCAAAGTAATCAAACTCAGCGTATGTTGTCTATCGGCCTTGATCTCGGCGACCGCCTTAGCCACTTGGTGGCGATAACGCTCGATGGAGAGATCCTCGCCAACGAGCGCGTGGCGACGACACGCTCGGCGCTCGCTAAGCGCTTTGATGAGTTCCCGCGAGGCTCGCGCGTGGTCTGCGAGGCGAGCACGCACTCGCCGTGGGTCAGTGCGGTGCTCGAAGAGCTCGGCTTCGAGGTGATCGTTGCCAATCCTGTCTGCGCTGGGCGCGCTCTTGCCGCCAACGGTCGCAAGAACGACGAGCTCGACGCCGTCACCCTGGCGACGCTGGGCTGGGGCAGCCCGCGCCTGTTGCGACCGGTTCGTCACCGCCAGCTTTCAGCGCAAAACGACCTGGCAGTCATCCGTGCGCGTGACGCGGTAGTGCGCACTCGCACGACACTGATCAACAGCGTGCGAGGTCTCGTCAAGTCGAGCGGGTATCGCCTCAAGAGCTGCTCAAGCGCCGCCTTCCACTACAAAGTCAGGGAGGATATTCCCGAGGAGCTCGAGGCGGCGGTGCTACCGATGCTCGAGCAGATCGGACAGCTTAGCGCCACGGTGCGCAGCTACGACAGAGAGATCAAGGCGCTCTCAGAGAAGTACCCAGAGACCAAGCGCCTTCAAGAGATCAACGGCGTAGGGCCACTGACGGCACTGGCGTTTGTCTTGAGCCTGGAGAGCCCGGAGCGTTTCTCCAAGAGCCGCAAGGTCGGGGCCTATCTCGGACTCGTCCCGAAGCAGCACGACTCTTCGTCGAGGACTCCACAGCTTCGTATTTCGAAGTATGGCAACGGCTACCTACGCCGACTGCTTGTCGGCAGCGCGCATTATATCTTGGGGCCGTTCGGGGAGGACTGCGATCTAAGGCGCTTCGGTGAGCGGCTGGGACAGCGCGGCGCTGCCAGGGGCAAAAAGCAAGCCACGGTCGCCGTGGCACGAAAGCTCGCCGTGCTGATGCATCACCTCTGGGCCAGCGGCGAGCGCTACGATCCACTCTACAACGCCTCGCGCTCGACGCGTCGCTCGGCCTGAGCCTCCTGTGTCATTACGAGGCGACTGAAAAACCTCTGAAGGATCTACCCGCGTGAAAAGTCTCGTCTTGGTGACTGCGACCTCTGCACTGAACCGATCGAGGGCGTCCAAACTTCCTTCGATCATACCAGGAGTTCGCGACGGAGTGTGCAGCACCACGACGGTTCGGACCCCAACTTGCACAGAGGACTCCAGGACAGACTCCTCACCCAAAGTGCGTATGGAAGGCTGGCTTCAACCGCGCGATAGACTCTTTCGAAAACTTCAGGAAACCTCAGCGCACCAAAACGGTCTTGGCCAGGCAGCAAGGGCATTTGCTGCCTGGCCGCCAAACGAGACGCTTCGCGTGCGGACTCATTGCCGCTCGCAGAGACAGAGTCGGAGGCAGAGACGGATTCGGAGAACGCCCCCGCACACCGGTGCGACCGCGGCGATCGAGCCGAACGGAGAGAAGAGCTCTGCTGCTCCGGGCGTGCGTGCGGCGGTTTTGTCGATCGTAACCGAACGAAAGCCGGCCTCAAGGGTGCCCTCGCCCTCGCAGTCACCCACAGTTCCTCCCCAAGAAAACCGTCACCGATGACTCCTCCCGACGCGGTGGACCAGCGCGCGAACTTCATTTCATTGTCCCAGCTCTATAGCTTCCTGTTATGTTGGAGCAGACCCGCTGCCCCCGATGGGTCTGTTCCGTCAGCCTCGAGACCTCGCATGAAGATCACCCGCATCGAGACGATCCCTGTACGTCTGAAGAAGAATCCGGAGCGTGCGATCCGTTCGAGCAAGAAGTTCACCGCGGAGAACACTTTCCTTCTCGTCAAGATGCACACCGACGACGGTGTCGTCGGACTCGGCGAAGTTTCCTGCGACCCGATCTGGAGCGGTGAGGATTACGTCACATCGGCGCACTTCATTGAGCGAGTCTTGTCGCCCCTCCTGATCGGCGAGGATCCACTGCAGATCGAACGACTCGTTGCGCGTATCGAAGCGCCGATCGTCGGTCATGTGTTCACCAAGTCAGCTCTTGAGATGGCACTTTGGGACATTCTCGGGAAGGTCGCTGGACTTCCGCTCTACCGCTTGCTCGGCGGGCCAGCGCGCGACGCGGTGACGACGAAGTTTTCGATTTCGGGTACCGATCCAGCACGTGCAGCCGACATCGCTTCGTGGGCGATCGACGTTGGTTTTCGTGCCATGAAGGTCAAGGTCGGGATTGACCCCAAGGAGGACATCGCCCGTGTGCGTGCCATTCGCCAGGCGATCGGACCGGATGTGCGCCTCGGCATCGATGCCAATGGTGGATGGTCGCCGCGCGTCGCGATCCGGATGATTCGCGAGCTTGAGGAGTACGATATCTTCTTTGCCGAGCAGCCCGTTCAGCCGCTCGACGTCACGTGGCTGGCTGACGTGCGCCGCAGCGTGCGCGTTCCCATCATGGCCGACGAGAGCGTCTTCAATCTCCAGGAGGCGATGGCGGTCTTGCGCGCCGACGCCGCAGACGTCCTGTCGGTCTATGTCGGCAAGGGCGGCGGCATCAGCGCCGGGCTGAAGATCGCGGCGGTCGCCCAAGCAGCCGGGGCGACGTGCACGATCGGGAGCAATCTGGAGCTCGGTGTGGCGAGCGCGGCGATGATCCACCTCGCCATGGCGACATCAGGGATCGGCTCGGAGGAGTTCCCTTGTGATATCATCGGGCCGCTTTATTACGACACAGATTTGCTCGCCGAGTCGCTTGAGCTCAGTGGCGGCCGTGCCATGCCGCCGTCGGGACCAGGTCTCGGTGTTGAGCTCGACGACGATCAAGTGGCCTCGTGTCGCGTCGATTTAGCGTAGTGCCCACTCGTTTGGTCTGTCTTCCGCGGAGGAACCATGCGCGCTCAGTCGCTTTCCCGCTGCCGTCGATTTGAATCGCAATTCCCGTGCGTTCGTCGCTGCCTCACCTTCGTATGTGCGGCGGCGCTTGTGTTGGCTCTCTACTGCTCGACACGTGAGATGCTCTCGCATGCCGCCGCTGGCGCCGAGACCCCCTCCGATGTCGCTGCAGGGACGGAGGAGACCCGCGAGTACAAAAATACGCTCAAAATCATCGATAGCCCGCGTCCGATCCTCGCGGACCATCCCGATTATGTCGCGCCCGTTGAGGAGGTGCAGCGCTATGAAGCTCCCATACTCGTGGACGACGAAGGGGCCGACCTCTTTGTGCGTGCATGGCGATTCTCGTACAACGCGCGCGGCATCATCGAGATGCCCAATCGACTACGCGCGGCCGAGACAGCGATCGTCATGGTGCACCCCTGGGGCGTCGACGACGGACAGGGGTGGCGCACGCCGCAGCCGGCGGGAGCCGCTGATTTCTGTACACCGACAAAGAACGCACTCGCTGGGAAGCACACCCGCGAAGTGATCAACCCGTTCCTCAAGTCGCTGCGCGGCAAGGTGAAACTCATCCTCTATAGCCTTCCCGGCGACAAGGATCCGATCCGCCGCAAGCTCTACCGGTCGTTCACGCACAAACCATCGGCCGAGGAACGCCGTGAAGGAGCGAAAGAGCTCGATCGCAAGTTAAACGGGTTCGACTATACCGGCGAGCCACTGCCGGCGACGCTCAAGCTTTCGAAGGCGCACCCGGTCATCGATTATTTCCGCCAATTCCGCGGCCTTGACGCCGGACCTCAATTCAACAGCGCGGGCTTTTGGGACCTCCCGATTCCGGTGACGCGTGATATCGACGTCCATGAGGACGATGTCGTGATTTACGACGCGCCGGGCTATGAGCCGCTGAAAAAGTTTCTCAAAGACGAGGGAATTCGGCACGTCCTCATGACGGGATACGCCACAGACATGTGCTACTGCAAGACGACGGCTGGATACGAGAATCTGTCGAAGGACTTCAACGTGTTTTTGGTGGGCGACGCTACACTGGCGACATTTCCCGCCAACAGCGCACCGAAGTACGCCACGAACGCCGCCGTTTCCTTCGCTTCGATCGATCAGCTGATCACGCAGGTTTCCTGGATCACCTACCAGGCTCAGCAGGAAACCGCGGCACGCTGATTCCGTCGCACCTCGGCGAAGCGGGAAAAAAAGACGGCGACAAAGACCACAGGGAGGGTTGGTCTTTGTCGCCATTGTTTTGGTTTCGAGAGGAGTTTCTTAGAGATCGTCTGTCGTAGAACTGGCGGCTCGCTTGCGACGAACGACAAGGCCAGCACCAGCGCCCAAAGTAACGAGAAGACACGTCAGCGGCTCAGGCGTCGTCGGCAGACCCGGCTCCTGCTGCAGGCCAAAGATCGGCGGGTCCTGGTTTTCGTTGAAGGGCAGGTCGTTCTCTTCGTCGTCCCCAGGAAGCGGTGGGTTGCCATCGTTCTCTTCGAAGTGATCGATGATGCGCTCCGGTATCTCGTCGTTCGAACCGCCGCCGTCTTCGATGACGTTCGGGACGATCCCGCCACTCGGGCTCTTCTTCTTGTCCTCGAGACCGAGAAGGATCAGGATCTCGTCGACGAAGTTCTCGGCGTAAGCCGGGGTGGCGGTGAAGTGCATGGTGACCAGGAGTGCAACGACAAAGCTAATGTTTCGACGCATGTTTCTCTCGTAGGTTGAAGGGGCACGGCGGACGACCCTATGGGAGTTTCCCATGTTTTTTGACACTGCGATTTTCGTGCCGGTGTCGCAAAGAGCTTGAAGTGAGCTCTTCGTGGGCGTGAGGCTTGCGCCCCGCGTGAACATCGCAAGGTCGGCCGGGACGAAGTGTCCACGACGGAGACACAAGATGCGCCCACGCGGAGGGACTGAGACGGACGGCTAAGGCAGACTCAGGAACAGAGGAGCACGCCCACGCCCACGCAAACGCAAACGACAGAAGCGCCCCATAGTAGCAGGCACTCTCCGAGTGCCGTCCGTCTTCTCTCCGGCCACGGCACTCGGAGAGTGCCTGCTACTTTGAGAAGCGCCCACGCCCACGCCCACGCTCACGCCCACGCTCACGCCCACGCCCACGCAAACGCAAACGCAAACGCAAACGCAAACGCAAACGCAAACGCAAACGCAAACGCAAACGCAAACGCAAACGCAAACGCAAACGCAAACGCAAACGCAAACGCACGCGGCGCGTGCCTGCGGCTTTGAACGCAAGCGCAAACCGAGTCGTTCAGCGCTACGGGCGCTTCTTCTCGCTGTCGCCTCCCTTCGGCGTGTCTGCGCGCCCGCGTCTCTTCCACGTCTCCGCGTGGACTCGTGCGACGTCCCACATGAAGTGACCGATGCGGTGCTTCTCAGCGGCCAATGCGATGTGCTGGCGTTCTTTCTCCGGGTCTTTCTTCACTTGCCAGTAGAGTCCGAGGTAGAGGTGTGCGTAGAAGAGTCGGCGGTTGAGATCTTCAGACGATGGATCGCCCGCCCTTGCGGTCTCGAGTACTGCCGCGGGCTTCAGCCGCCCTGCGAAGAGCTCGTAGATCTGACGCATGGGGACGCGACGATCGTCGCCGATCTTGAGCATCGACTTTTGCGCCAGCTCCGTGCCGTGGGCGCGGGCGATGCAGAGATAATGCCACACCGCGTTTTCGACGTCGTTGGAGTCGAACTTCTGGTAGCCGCGAAACTGCAGGCGCCCTTTGTCGTACTCGCCGGCGTAGTAGTAGGCGATGCCGCGCCGCCAGTGCGAGCGCGCGTGGCGTGGCTCACGACGCAGGAACGCATCGTAGTCGTCGATGGCTTTGTTGAACTCGCCGAGCTTGAAGTACTGGTCGCCGCGTCGGTCGTATAGCCGACCGCGCTCGGGGTCGAGCTTGAGCGCGCCGTTGAACGCGTCGATCGCTGCTTTGTAGTCGCGCTTGAGCGCCTGAATCATGCCGATGGCCGCCGCTGCGTCGACCGATTTGGGATCGCTCGCCGCGGCGCGTTTTGCTATTGCTAGCGCCGCGTCGTAGTCGCCACGGCGCGTCAGTCTGTCGGCCTCGAGGAGTAGCTTGGAGACGGGCGCCGGGTCTTCGGTCTGTGGTTCTTCCTTCGGTGGCGTCTCTGCCGGCAAGCGAACCAGTGGCGCTAGGAGCGCCGCGGCGAAGAGGAATCGCATGACATGCATGGCAGAACGTTCCCGATGCAATGGTGTAACCGACCGATAGGTCGGAGCGAAGTGTTAGCGACACCTCTACTGTTCTACCGCTTTGGGTCGCTCTCTCCAAAAGAGAACGAGAGCGGCGAGAGCCAGGCACGGCAGGATTCCAGCGGCGGCAAACAGGTAGACCCAGACGTCCGGGTTGGCGTCCGTCAGCCGGCCGACTGCAGGGTGAACGAAGTACAGCACCCCCCACGTCGAGAATGCGAGCACACCGCCGACCTTTCCTTGGTGCTTTGCGGAAAGTTCCTGCACGAGCGAGTAGTAGATGGGGAAGAATCCCAGTGCACCCCAGCCGATCACCATCATGAGAGCGACGAACAGCGGACCGGAACCGACAAACGCGGCGACGAGCGTCAAACATGTCGCCGCAGTAAAGCACGAAAACGCTCCGAGGCGTGCACCGTGAGTCGAGGCGCCGCGGGCGAGGAAGAAGCGTGTGAGCAGACCGACGCTGACGGCGCCCACCGTGGCTGCGATCCAGTAGGCGGTCTGAACGACTTGCGTTTGATCGCTGGAAAACTTGAGCTGTTCCTCAAGGGCGAGCGGCATCCACGCGCGGATGTAGTGCCAGCAGGTGTTGATGCAGATGACCACAAAGATCAGGAGCACGAATCGTCGCGAAAGAAAGAGTCGGCCGAGCGGCATCTCGACGAAGATCGCGTTGCCGCCGACGCCAGGACCGGTGGCTTCGACTGTTTGCAGTGCGGGCTGCTCGAAGTCACGCTGGCGTACCCAGCTCAGCCAGATGATCGTCCACGGAACACCGAGCGCGCCTAGGAGCCAAAACATCTGCCGCCAGCGTTCTTCTCCGTCCGGAAGCAGCAGCATACACAGCGACGGCAGGATGGCACCGAGAGGCGCACCTGCTTGCAGAAATCCGTTCGCAAACGGACGGTTTTCAGGCGCGAACAGCCGCTGCGTGGTGCGAAGGGCACAGGGCCAATGCATGGCGGCGCAGGCTCCCAGAGCGACGCGGCACCACTTGACCGACTCGTAACTGTTGGCGAAACCGCACGCGATACCGGCCGCAGACCACCCGAGAAGCACGCAGACAAAGAGCCAGCGGACGCTGATCATGTCGGCGACGATGCCGCCGATGAGGCTACCCGCCGCAAATGCCAGCCCGAACGCGCCGACGATGTCGCCGTACTGCGCGTTGTTCAGGCCGAGGTCCGCCTTGAGCGTCACCGCGGCGACGGGGAATGCCTGTCGGTCGGCGTAGTTGAGAAGCGAGGCGGCGAGCAGTATCGCCAACAGCCCCTGCGTCCAGGCGCGGCTGCGCGGCGGGATGGAACTCTCCGCGTCCGTCATTTGTGACTGCGCCACGCTAGCGTCAGGCCGCCGTCGATACGGAGGGATGCCCCAGTGATGTAGTCCGCGTCGTCGCTAGCGAGAAACGCCGCCGCTTTGCCGATGTCGTCCGGCGTGCCCATGCGACCCCACGGCAGGTCCTTGGCGATCTCCTGCAGCTCCTCCTCCGTGGCGTACTTGCGCTCGCCGGGAGTGTCGATCCACCCGGGGTTGATCACATTGACATTGATGCGGTGGCGCGCCAGCTCCGACGCCATAGTGCGCGCCAGGTGGTTGACGGCCGTCTTCGCCATGTTGTACGCCGCGCTTTCCGGCACTGCGATCTCTTCATGGATCGAGCCGGTGATGATGATCTTGCCGCCGCTCCGGCCCGAGGCATGTTGGCGAATCATCTGCTGCGCCGCCAGCTGGCACGTGTGAAAGACTCCAAACTGAGTGACTTCGATCGTCCGTTTGACGTCCTCCCACGCGGCACTCTCGACCGGCTCGCGGATAGAGAACGCCGCGTTGGCAACGGCGATATCGATTGCGCCGAGTCGCTCCGTCGTCTGCGCCAGTGTGGTTTCCACGGCGGCGCGGTCGCTCACGTCGGCTTTGAAAAGCACGGCTCGCTGTCCCAGAGATTCGATCTCTGCGATGACATCTGTGTCGGCGGCTTCTGGCTGCCAGTCGACGACAGCCACATCGGCGCCGGCACGCGCAAGTGCGAGTGCGATTCCACGGCCGATACCGCGAGCGCCGCCGGTGACGAGCGCGCACCGACCTGTCAGGTTTTGTCCCATCCTAGGAAACTCCTGTCCGAACGCCGTTCACTTCGCCGCAACGTCGTAACAGTAGAGAAGTTCCTGGTTGCGCAGATAGAGACGCCCACCGGTAACGACGGGGTGAGTCCAGATTAGCCAGCGCGCCTGCCGCAGCTCCGAGTCCTTCGGCAGTTTGAATCGTCCCCGTTCCTTCCAGCCAGCTGGTGAGGCATCGATCAACACGGTCGTGCCGTCACTTTCGGCGAAGCAGTAGAGGCGACCGTCAGCGTAAGCGATGGCACCCTTGCCGAGTTTCTTCTTTTCGCTCCAGACGATCTCGCCGGACTCAAAGTTTTGACAGATCCAGCCGTAGCCGTCTGAGTAGCCGTAGAGATGACCGTCAACGAGGATGACTCCGCCGTGATGGTTCTTCATGTTCTTGTTGAAGTAGACGTCCCGCACGTCGTAGTCGTCGTCGATCTCGACCAGCTTGCAGCCGACGCCGTAACCCGACGTGATGAAGACATGGCGATCATGAAAGATCGGTGTCGGAACGACGGCGACTTGCCCGGGCCACTCCGACTTCCACAGCAGTTTGCCGTCGCTCGGGTTCAGGCCGACCAGCGTCTTCATCGTCAGCTGGATGTATTGGCGCGTGCCGTTGAGGTCGACGGCGATGGGCGAGGCGTACTGCGCGTCATCGGTCAGCTGTTCCGTGCGCCATAGTAGATCGCCGTTCGCCGCGCTGAACGCGGCAACCGTCCCATCCCCGCCGCCCGGTGTGCAGATGACCCGGCCGGCGTCGACGAGCGGGCTCTCACAATAACCCCAGTTCGGTGGCGTGCCGCCGATCTCCTCGAACGAGACGTTCCACACGCGTTCGCCGCTGGCCGCTTTGACGCAGATCAGATCCCCCTTCGAACTGAGCGCGAAAACGCGATCGCCCACGACAGTGGGGGTGCTCCTCGGGCCGTCGCCGCGGTCGTGCTCGAGCATGTCGCCGACTCGCGCGCTCCACACCTCGTTGCCTGTCGTCGCGTCGAGTGCCAGCAGCTCGTCGCGGCCTGATCGGCCGCCCAGGGTGTAGAGCCGATTGCCCACCACCGCTGGCCCGGCGTAACCCCGGCCGCACGTCTCGACACGCCATACGAGTTTCGGCCCCGCCGCGGGCCACGACTTGAGGAAGCCGGTCTCACTTGAGACGTCCGTTCGATTCGGGCCACGCCACTGCGGCCAGTTCGCCTCGGCGGCGCCGAGCTCTGAAGTTCCGGCGGTACCGATCATCAGAAGGAGTGAGAGAGTGACAAGACTGTTTGTCTGCTGCGTCGTCGTCATCTGCTGTTCCCAGGTCGTAGAAATCACCAGTTGGAGAAAGGAACGATCGTATGGTGTCTGCGGCGTATGGTGCAAGCGTGCAGCGCGTCAGGGGCCGTGATTTCTGTCGACTCACGCCTGTCAGCGACGGGCGCTTACCGCGGTCGAGACGCTTTCCCAGGGCGCGTCGGGTGACCTTGGGGATTCGCGCTGCGCTCTCTCGAATTCACCGTTTCGAAGGCGCCTGCGGCAGGCCCACGTGCAGTCGCCGCGATCGTGATCGAATCTCGACGCCGCTCGTCGTATCCTTGGACGCATGAACAACGAACTGAAGATCGAGGACGCTCACGGGCGACGCGTCACGCGGCGCGAGTTTGTCGCCACCGCTGCGCTCGCGGCGTGGAGTACGGGTTGTGCCGGGCGGCGAACGAGGCCACCCATGCCGGCCGACGCCATTGTTGTCGACACACATTTGCACTGTTTTGCAGGTCCCGACGACACGCGCTTTCCGTACCACGAGCGAGCGCCGTACCGTCCGGAGAGCGCTGCGACGCCGGAGCATCTGCTTCGCTGCATGGAGGAAGCGGGTGTCGCCTTCGCCATTGTCGTTCACCCCGAACCGTACCAGGACGATCACCGCTATCTTGAACACTGCCTCGAGATCGGCCGTGGACGTCTCAAGGGCACCTGTCTTGTGTTCGCCGACCGCCCCGGTTCCGCGGAGCAGCTGCCGCGACTGGCGCGTGAGCTCGACATCGTAGCGGCGCGAGTCCATGCCTACGTCCCCAATCGCCTGCCGCCGTTTGGCAAGCCCGAGCTGCGTGCGTTATGGAAGAGTGCGACAGAGCTTGGCCTCGCGATGCAGCTACACTTCGAGCCGCGGTACGCCCCCGGGTTTGAGCCTCTGATCAAAGAGTTTCATGACACGACGGTGATCATCGATCACCTGGGAAGACCGTTCCAAGGCACGGAAGAGGAGCACGGCGTCGTGCTGGACTGGGCGCGCTTCGACAACACGATCATCAAGCTCGCCTCGATCCCGTCTGCACACAAGTACCCGCACCGTGACATCCGGCCGGTTGTCGAACGTGTCATCGAGCGATTTGGCCCCGAGAGGATGATCTATGGTGGCGGCTTTGGCTTGAACGCCACCGGTCGTTCGTACCGCGAATACCGCGATCGGGTGCGCGAGCTTCTCTCTTCGCTGGGAGCCGGTGACCAGCGAAAGGTACTCGGAGGCAACGCGGCGCGTCTCTTCGGCTTCAAGCTCCGCTGACGCGCGTCGTTTCCATCGTTCCGTTTTCCATCGAGATGGCCAACGTCGAGTGGATTGACGTGAAAATCGTCGCGCCCGCACGGATCGGGCCGTAAGCTGAGGAGGTTGAGAAATCAAAACCCGCGTCCGGAAGGCCGCTGAGTCGGCAACCGGCTAATGTCCTGCGGCGGGCGCTCAGGTGGAAAACAGTGGTTCGCTGCGCGAAAGGAGACCCTATGAACATCATCGACGGATTCATCCTGGAGTTTCAGCACGAGACGGCGACAACTCGCAAGCTTCTCGAACGCATTCCCCAAGAGCACTTCGATTGGGCGCCGCACACGAAGTCGATGACGTTTGGAGCGCTGGGTTCGCACATCGTCGATGCCATCAATTGGGTCGGACCAACGCTCGAGCAGGACGAGATGGTGATGGATCCGTCCACATACAAGCCATGGGTTGGTGCCAACGTTGGCGAAGTGCTCGAGACGTTCGACAAGAACGTCGGTGCGGCGACAGAGACGATGTCGAAGGCGACGGACGAAAAGCTGCTGCAGACGTGGACGATGAAGGTCGGTGATCAGGTCGTTTTCTCGATGCCGAGGATCGCGGTGCTGCGGACGTTCATCATCAGCCACCAGATCCATCATCGCGGTCAGCTCGACGTTTATTTGCGGCTCAAAGACATACCGCTGCCTCAGGTGTACGGTCCGTCCGCGGACGAACAGGATATGTTCCCCTCGGCGTGATGTCCTGCTGGCGCGACGTTGTCTTCGACAGCTGGTTCTCGCGCGCTCACTCGCCTCAGCGCGCAAGCCGAGCGTTACAACCCTAACGCACGATCCATGTTGGCGGCGATCTCGCGAATGCGTTCGCGGTCGCCGCCGCGCACCTCCGCCGTCGCCCAGCCGGTGAACCTGATGTCGTGAAGCGCCCTGCGGACTTCTGCCCAATCGACATCGCCGGCGCCGATCTTGGAAAAGCCGTTCTTCTTTCCCCAGTCCTTGACGTCCAGCTTGACGATGCGTGATCCCAGCGTCCGGATCCATTCGGCCGGCTTGCCGTACTTTTGGTGGTTGCCGATGTCGAAGTAGACACCGACCCAGGGGCTCGCGATCGTGTCGATATAACGTGCGAGAAGGTCGGCGGTCTGGTTGTCCGGGCCGTCGTGGATGTAACAGAAACCGTTCCACACGTTCTCGATGAGAATGTGCACGCCGAGCCGCGACGCGAGCGGCAGGGTCTTGCGAATCTGCTCGATCGAGCGATCCCACACTTGCTCCTGGTTCTCATTCCTCGGGTCGGTGACTTTGCCGGGGACGAGGAGGACCGAGGTGCCGCCGATGACGTGGACGTCCTTGATCGATGTTTCTAGCGCCTCGCGGCTCTTCTCGCGCACGGCAGGGTCGGGGTCCGAGAGACGTGTATTCCAGTGCACCGTGTTGACGGCACCGTGGATGCGCAGGCCGGTCTCGCGGCTGGCGCGGATCGCCGCAGCCTTGTCCACGCCGCCCGGACTGCTCAGTTCCACGCCGTCGAAGCCCATCGCTTTGAGAAGCTGGAACTTCTCGGTCATGGGCAGATCTTCCGAGAACATCCCGAACTTAATGGATTTGTAGATGCGGCCGCGGAACTCTCCGGTCGAATCCTTCGCTCCGAAGGCGGCCCGTGGGGCGACACCGCCGAGCGCACTTGCTGCTGTTGCCGCCGCCGTCAACTGGAGGAATCTTCGTCGCGTTGCCACTCGCGTCATGTGGGGCCTCTTCGGGTTCGGGTTTTTCGCTGCGCGCGCTAAAAGGATCATTCTGCAGCCCGCGGCGACCGGTGATCAAGGGTTGCAAGCGTCCGTGAGCTTTCTTCGGCGTCGCGTAGACCTCGACCCGTGCCACCAGCGCCTTGGAGACGGTTGATACCGCGACGGCACAACCGTAGACTGTGACGCTGTAAATCGCGACTTTCTCTTGAGTTGAGGTTGCGTTTCGATGTTGACTCTCAGTGCGGGCACAAGAACCGGCAGCCGCCGCGAGTTTCTTCGCATCGGCAGTTTGTCGCTCGGCGGTTTCTCGCTGGCGCAGCTCTTGGCGCGTACCGCCGCGGCAGGTACGACGGGGGCACTGGCGAAGGATCGATCCGTCGTCCTTCTGTTTCTTGACGGTGGACCGCCCCAAGCCGAAACGTTTGACGCCAAGATGGACGCGCCCTCGGACTACCGTCCGATGTTTGGCGATGTGGCGACGAAGCTCGCCGGTGTTCGCTTTGGTGCGCACTTTCCCCGCCTCGCTGCGCTCGCGGACCGTTTGGCGATCGTGCGCTCCTTTCAGCATGGTGTGCATCGGCACGGCAGCGCCATGCGCCTTTACGGCGCCGGCGGCAATCCGACGAAGGCGCACATGGGGGCGCTCTACGCCCACATCGCGGGCTTGACGCATCCGGAAACCGGGATGCCGCGCAACATGCTGGTGAGTCCGGGCATCTTCAATGAAGAGTACAAAAGGCGCCACGTCCCGACCGACCGCATCAACTTCACTGGGCATCTGCCGCCAGCGTTTTTGGCGTTCGACCCAAGCGCCGGATCGCGCCTTCTCGAAGACATGCAGCTCAGCTTGCCGGAGGGCAGAATGCTGCGCCGCCGCGATCTTCTCTCGCAGCTCGACCGCCACCGTCGCGACTTCGAGAACTCCCCGGTCGTCGACGGCATGAACCGCTTCGAAGCGCAGGCATTCGATGTGATTTTCAGAGGCGTGGGCTCGGCGTTCGATATCACGCGCGAGGATCCGCGCACGATCGAGCGCTATGATACGAGCGCTATGAAGATACCAGCCTCGGTCTTGGCGAAGAGCGACGACCCGGAGCGTTTGCGCGCCAACTTCGAACCGACGGCGTTGGGCAAGCAGCTGCTGCTCGCGCGCCGTTTGGTCGAGGCTGGGTGTGGCTTCGTCACGGTGCGCTCCCATGGCTGGGACATGCACGGGGGTGCTTTCAATGTCGCCGGTTCCGTGCCGGTTCTCTGTCCGGCGGTCGACAAGGCCGCGAGCGCGTTCATCGAAGACATCGACAGACGCGGGTTGTCGGACAAAGTTCTCTTCATCATCACGGGCGAATTCGGCCGCACCCCGAAGATCAATGACCAAGGTGGCCGCGACCACTGGGGCAACCTCTGCCCGCTGGTCTTCGCCGGAGGTGGCCTGCGCATGGGGGAGGTGGTTGGCGCGTCCGACCGTTTCGCCGCGGTGCCGGAGAGCGATCACGTCTCGATCGACCAGGTGTTCGCGACGATCATGCACTCGCTGATCGATCCGGACGTCTTTCGCCGTCAGCGCGGCTTCTCCAACGAAGTCTACCGCTCGATCACGACCGTTGAGCCGATCGCGCAGCTGGTTGGTTAGCAGCCGGTGTGAGAAAGTGCTTCGAGGCGTTGCCGCTCACTCACACGCCAGCCGCTCGCAACCAAGGCTTCCCGCCGGCTCAGGATCCACCGCACAATCGGGGTAGGGCGCCGCCGGAGTTTCGCTACCGGCGACAAAGAGAAAATTGAAGGTGAAGATCGCGTCGGAGACGTCGCTTGCGTCGTCGTTGTTGGTGTTACACGCTTCGAAGCATGTCGTCTGCTCAGCGTCCGCGACGAAGAGCGCGTTCAGATGAAAGATACCATCGGAGATGTCGACCGCGGAGTCGCCGTTACAGTCGCCGCGGAGGAAACTCGGCACGGCAGGAACCCAGGTGGCTTGAAAGAGGTCCCCGTCAAAGCTGCTACTTGCCTGGGCGAAGTAGAGCACCGACCCCGCCGCCGGCCAGTCGGGCGAAACACTCGGCGCCAACTCGGCGACGGGACCGTCGAGAGCACTCGCAAGACTTACGACCCGGTCAAACGGCTCATCGGTTGTGGTTCGTATTGCCATGAAGAGGCCAAAGAAGCCTCCGTTGCCGCTCGCTCTCTGGGAGTGGAAGAACAACGCGCAGCCGTCCGGCGAAATGGACGGCCCACCTTCGTTAAACTCGGTGTTGATCAGCTTGCCGAGGTTGACCACGTTGCCGAACGGCTCCTCGTCGTTTTCGCGGCTGGCCTGGAAGAGGTCGCGTCCGCCAACGCCGGGCCTGAAGGATGAGAAATAGAGCGTCCGACCGTCGGCTGAAACGGAGGGTGTGTTGTCGATGAAGCGGCTGTTCACTTCGGGGCCCAGGTTGATGACCTCGCCGAATGGTTCGCCGATCGCGCTCCGTGTCGCCTGGTAGAGGTCAGCTTCTCCCTGAGCCTCAGGACCGGGCCGAGTCGAGTGGAAGAACAAGGTCAGACCGTTCGCTGAGACGCATGCGCCGCTGTCGTTGAAATCGCTGTTGACGTCTCCTTCTAGCTTCGCGACCTCGTCGAAGACGCCGTCTTCGCCCCGTGTTGCCGTGTAAATGTCCAATTGGCCGCCGCCCGGAGCCCGCCGGCCGAAGTAGAGCGTGACGCCATCGGCCGCCAGTCGGGGACTCAGCTCGCTCTCTTCTGTGTTCACAGGAAAACCCAGCTCCTCGACGTCAACGAACTGGCCGCCCTCCGAAGCACCAACGAAGCCCCACGGACATGCCAAGAACAGAGAACAAGAGAACCGGGCAGTCCAAGAAGTGAAGCGGTTCTGGAGATGTGTACGCATAACAAGACTCCTGTTTTTGAGATTGCGAGCGTTCCTCGGGAGAGCGCCGACAACCTTCGATCTTGGGGCCCAGGTTGGACGCACTCTCCGCGGGGCTCTTTCGAAGCGACGTGATCGTTAGTTAGAGACTCCCTCCCGCGAGTACTCTTCGAGTCGCTTGCCGATTTTGCGCGATGGGTTCGGGAGGGTCCGCGCCTTGTTCAACGTCTTCAGTGCAGACTCTTTGTCACCGCCAAAGTACTGCGCCTCGGCGAGCGTCAGCAGAAGAGCGGCGTTCTTCTCGCCGCTCCTCCTTGCCGCCAGCCGAGCGAACGCGAGCGCCTTCTCAAGGTCCCTGGCTTCTTGCGCCTGCATACGCGCCACGGCCAGGGTGTTGAGGGGCACGGCGCCCGGGCTCGAGGCTTCGAGCTTCTCCTCGAGCGCGCCGATGAATGCGTCCCATCGGCCGCTCAATGTTGGAGCGTGCTCTGAACGAGCCAGCTTGCACAGCCTTCGATGGGCGAATGCATCGTCGGGCATTCTCTCTATGGCCTTTCGGTAGCAGTCAAACGCCCGCAGAGGGTCTCCCTTCCTGCGCAGAACATCGCCGAGGTGGACCAACGTCGAGGAGTAAACCGCCCGGGCGTTTGGATTCATCGTGCGGAAGGCCTCCCAGCATTCGACCGCCTTACGCAGCTCGACCTCGGCTCTCTCCCAATCCTTCTCCTCCTTGAGTAAGAGCCCGAGAAGCGAGAGAACACCCGCCGAGCGCGGAGCACGCCGGAGAAAGTCTTCACAGACCTTTTTCGCTTCTCGAGCTCTACCCGCTCGGTGAAGAGCCCTGCCGAGGCGAGCGTGGTAGTGCGCCGCCTCCGGGCGAAGGCGGATCGCCTCCTCAATCGCCACCACCGCCTCGTTCGGTTTCTCAAGCCAGACGAGGCACGCGCTACGCAGGAAGTGCCCATCAGCAAGCTCTGGACGCAGCGCGACGGCCTTGGAAGCCGCTTCCAGAGCACCGCTAAAGTCACTCTTGAAGAACAGCGTGAGCGCGAGTCGCTGCCAAGGGATGGCCTCGTCAGGCCTGAGCCGTATCGCGTCTCGCGCCGTGCGCTCCGCTTCTTCCAGCTGGCCGAGGGACCAATAGAAGTAGGACGTGAGGCTGGCCTTGAGGAAATCGTCGCTGATCTTCTTCGCCCAGTTCAGCCCGCGCGCGAAGTCTCTTTCGCTACTGTAGATCGTGGCGATCCACAGCGCGATGCCATCTCTCCGGTTTGCCTCGGCGTTGTCGTAGGACTGCGCGAAGGCCCTCGCCGACTCGTGCTCCTCACCTTTCTGGTAGTAGGCTCGAGCCAGAAGTAGAACGGGCTCGAGGTAGGTGGGGTACCGATCCCGGCAGACGGCGAAATCCTCGATCGCCTGCGACTGGTTCTGAGCTTCGAGGTGGGCGATACCCCGCCCAAGACGTGCTTCGATGGAGGCCCCGAGGTAAGGTTCACCATGCTTTTCCTCGAAGCGGATGAGCTCCGTGAAGGCTTTTGCGGTTTCGCGCGGGCGAGCCTCACGCACAGCTCGGTGAGCCGGGAGCAAGGCGCGAACCCATTCCCTTTGCCGAGGCTCCTCTTTTCCGGTAACTGCCCGCGAAAACTCTTCCCCGCGCAGCTCGCTCCTGAGGAGGATGGCGGGAAGAAAGTTGGGATCGGCAGCCAGGGCACGGTCGAGCGCCTTCTCGGCTTCGTCGGCCTGATCGAGGAGGACCAGCCCTCTCGCTTTGGAGTAGTAAGCTTCCGGACGCCCCGGCAGCGATCGCGTGGCGTCCTCTAGTCTGCGGACTCCCTCGAGGACACGGTGCGTACGACGGAGGACCGTCTCGTCCGCCGCCAGGAGCTCGGGTTGCCGGATGGAGAGCGCTCCGGTCGCATCGGCACTCTCGAGAAGCCGTGCCTCTTCGAACTGAACGAGCGCCGCCAGCACCTTCTCCTCGTAGTCGCGCCGGATCTGATCCTGCCGCCGAGCCTGAGAGTCTCGCAGAAGGAGCGCCCCGGCGACGCACGCGAAAACCGTCACGGCAGCTGTGCCGATGCGACGGCGTTGCCCGAGCGCGCGGCGAACGCATCTTGTCCATCGCCCCTCCGGCCGCGCCTCAATCGGATCCCCGCGCACAAACCGCCGCAGATCTTGCGCCAAAGCTTCAGCACTTCCGTAACGCTCTCCGGCATCCTTGCGAAGACACTTGAGGACCAGCGTCTCAAGATCCTCTGGCACCCGCGCATTCAACTGCCGCAGAGGCCGGGCGTCGCGGTCGATGATCTGCGAGAGCGTCTCGGCGTGGTCTCTGCCGCGAAACGGCGCCAGCCCGGTGAACACCTCGTACATCGTCGCGCCGAGGCTGTAGATGTCCGTGCGATGATCGACCGGAATCTTCTGCCGCCGTGCCTGCTCGGGGCTCATGTAGGCGGGCGTGCCGACAAGGTCACCTGAGAGAGTGAGGGAATCCTGTCCCTCCAGATGCGCCAGGCCGAAGTCGAGAATGCGGAGTCGACCTTGGAAGCTCCCTCCTTGGTCGCTTCCAACATCCAGAATCAGGTTCGACGGTTTGATGTCGCGGTGGATGACACCCTTGGAGTGCGCGTGCTGGAGACCGTCGGCGACATCGGCAAAGGCGTGCGCGAGTCGGATGAAATAGTCGCCCTGATCCTTCGGCCCGAACGGCGAGGCGGTTTCGGCCTCAGCATCCGTGAGTACCCTGAGCACCTGCGCGAGCGTCTCCCCCTCGACGTACTCCATGGAAAAGTATGGCGTGCTGTCGTCAAACCCTGCCGCGTGCACTGAGACGATGTTCTGATGGTCGAGCTTCCCAGCCGCCTTTGCCTCGCGCATGAAGCGGTGGAATGCTTTGTCGTCCGCGGCAACGCCCGGTGGTAGAACCTTGAGTGCGACGCGCCGGTCCATAGAGCCTTGCCATGCCTCGTACACCACCCCCATGCCGCCGCGGCCGATCTGCCGGCAGAGGGTGTAGTCGCCGAGCGTACTGAGGGGTTCATTCCACTCCGGGACCCGTTCCAACTCGACGTAGTCCTCAAGGCATTGAATCAGCTCCTCGCCGACGAGGGGGTGCTTCGCCAGAATCTCCTGGCGGTGGAACCGTTCGCCGCGGTTCAACCGGTCGACGTAAACGGCGAACAGATTTTCGAGTTCGTTGTCGGTTTCGAGCGAGTCGCGCTTCGGTTCATTTGAATCAGAGAGCATCTGAATCACCCTCACCTTCGAAATGCTCGTCACCAAGGTTCAGGCTCTCGGTATCGCCGAAAGATCGTTTGAGCTGCCTCGTCGCCCGTAGCAGGAGATTCTTGACGGCGCTTTCAGATCCGTCCATTCGCGCCGCGATTTCCTTCAGCGAACAGCCTTCGATGCGCGAGAGCTTGAGGACGGTCTGGTAGTCCTCAGCTAATGTCTCCATCGACTTTCTCAGACGCTCGAATCGCTCCGCTCTCCGCAGCGTCTTGCTCGGAGACGGAGCCGCGCCGGTGATGTCCCGGTCGATTTGTAGCACTTTCCGTCGGCCTTGATGCCGGGCCGCATCCAGCGCCACGTGGGTCGCGATGGATTATAGCCAGCGGCGGAGCGACTCCTCTCCTCTCCTCTCCACTCGAAACGCTTCAGTGAGTGAAGCGCTCGGATGAAAGTGTCCTGGAGGACATCCTCAGGGTCGACACTTCGCCGCACCGGCGGACTCAGGCGAGCGCGGATCGTCGCGAGCAAACGCTCTCGGAGCGGCGCGAACAGCTCCTCGAGCGCCGCTTGGTCACCGCTGCGAGCCCGTTCGATCTGTTGTCTTCGACGCGTTTCATCGATCATGTCAGCCACAGATCGCTCGAGACGCTCAAAAGTCTCGCGAATTCTGCGAAAAAAGACTCAGAGAGTCTTTGGTATGTAGCCTAACTAACGGCGCCTTGTGGACTCACACGGTGAACGCTACGTCCTCCAACGAGCCTTTCGTCGAAGCGGATCACGTCTCCCAAACCCGGATTCCGCGGCGCCTTCAGCGGAGAGACGATCCGTCGAAAGGGTCGAATTCTCGACGAAGTTGATACGGCTTTCGTGGGTTGCGTCGGGCTCGGCGAGTCGACAGATCGTGATACCTCGAGGCACCATGGGGGGCTGTCAGTCCAACAAGGCCACAAACTCGTCGACTGTCAGGCCAGCGTCGCGGATCAAGCCGCGCAGGAGGCCTCTGTCCAGCTCCCTGTGGTCGGGGATCGTCAGGTTGAATCGAGCGCCCGACTTGACGAGTACCATGTGGCTCCCTCGCTGGCGATTGAATACCCAGCCGGCTTGCTCGAAGGCACGCCTTGCCTGCCGTCCACTGATCACCGGGAGCTTCGGCATGTGGCCGGCCTCCTTACAGGCTACACCTGCACCAGTTCGATCTCTCCACCCTTGTCGCTCGTGTCAGCTTTGTCCTGCTCGACCTCGAGCCAAGCTTTGATCGCTCCCTTGACGTTCTGAACTGCATCGTCGCGCGTCCGTCCTTGTGACCAACATCCTCGCAGGGCGGGAACGTGCGCGACGAAGCCGCCGTCCTCTCCAGGTTCCAGAATGACCTTCAAATCCATCGCAAGTTCCTTGTCGTTTCGTCCACTACGCCGCGGGACGATCCGGCGGCCCGCCGCAGGGAGCAGTCTCTATCACTGCATGTATCTTCAGCTATCGCGGAAGAGATTTCCACGGGGTCGTTGGAGATCAGATTCGACGTCTGAATCTTCGCAGACGATTCATTGGTCTCAGACCTCAACGTCTGCGAAGAAAGTGACGGCAGGAAACGCGACTCGGTCGGCGATGCTCACGTATGGTGAAGTATGCTTCGCGTGCCGCCGCGTCTCGAAACACCGCTATTGACGCAGCATTCGCCGTCCTACTCGCCGTTTTTTTGTAGGCGTCAAACTCCAGTTAAAGTCAGAGATCGCCGCTTTTCGTGGGTTTCTCTTCCAAATGACGTTCGGCGCGATTCGCTGGCGGGATCTGTTCAGGTCGGAAGCTTGATCTCCGACTCGAGCAGGGAGAATCTTGGCGCCGATCTGACGGACGAACGCAGCGGTTCTCCGCGACGCTTTCAGGGCTGGCAGACCTTGGGCGCCGTCAGACACCCCAGCTCGCTGTCAGCTACCAACCACCCGGACCCGCAGTCGGGATACGGCGCGACCGGAGGAGGGAAACCGCCGACGAACAGGTAGTTGAGCAGCCAGACCGCGTCCGAAAGGTCGACGACCTCGTCGCCGTTGACGTTCGTCGCGGCCACGCAGCCGGGAGTCTCCGTGCCCGAAAAACGCCAATTCAGGATGCAAACCGCGTCGGCAATGTCGATCGCACCGTCGTCATTGCACTCGCCTCGCAGGAAGCGCGGAGGAAGGCACTCGTCGCCGTCTGTTGTGTTCATCACATCACCGACGCACACGAACCTAAACTCCCCGTAGCGACCTTCGTTGTCTTGGACACCACCCATGTGGTGATACCCCAGCACGATGCTTCCCTCGCGATATGTTACATCCTCCGCCTCTATTCAGAACGGCAAAGAGATCCGAGCAGTGGGCTACCGGATCGCCTCACACAGAGATCCGCTAGTGTCGACGCGCAGCGTTCGCATCCTGAAGCGGGGCGAAATCAAGAGCGGGCGTCGCGGTTCAGATGTCGGACGAGGTCTCTGCGACACCCATCGCCGGCATCGATCTATTGGCTTGATCCGGGCGAGGTGACGTCGAGTGCGCGGAGTTTGCCTGCCGCGTTACGCACGTAGAGGATGCCGTTCGCGAGTACGGGGGGCGTCCAGCAGCGACCGTCGAGGACCTGAGTGCGGGCGATTTCCCGATAGCCCTGAGCGTTCATCTCCGCGGCGATGAGGTTGCCGCGATCTCCCAGGCAGAGGAATCGGTCGCCCGCTAGGAGGAGCGAGGCATTAGGGAGGCTACGGTGTTGCCAGCGCAGCTCGCCGCTCGTCGCGTCGATGCACTTGAACACCCCGGCTGTCGTCGTAGCGTAGATGGAACCGCCGCGTAGAATCGGGTTCGTAAACTTACAGAGGACATCGTTGCGGCGGAAGAGTTCGCGCAGAGTGGACCCGTCGAACTCAATCCCCGCAATGCCGGAGCCGAAATCGGACGCGATGTAGATGCGGTTCTCCTCGATGCACGGCGTCACGGCGTTCACCCCGTATGACGTTGGCCAGGGAAAGAGCGTTCGGCGACGCCCGCTTTTCAGCTCGAGCACCTCAAGCTCCTTGAGCGAAAAGATCGCGAGGTAATCGACGCCCTTCCACGAGAACGCAACCGGCGTTGCGTAGCCGGCGCCCGTCTGCCCCGACTCGTTGCCCGAGGCCCAGACCTCCGCCCCCGACATGCGATCGAACGCTACGGTGTTGGCGTTCTTGCCACCGACGGGCACGACGAGCAGCCGACCTGCGACGAGGGGCGAACCCGTGTAGCCGTAGTCCTTTTGCGGTTCGGACGGCCGCGGCGCGACGTTGTACCGCTGACGCACGTTCGTCTGCCAGTGGACCGCACCGGTCCGCATGTCGAGGCAGAAGAGGTGCCCTTCACGGCTGAGAGTGTAGACGCGTCGGTCGGCGATCGCGGGTGTAGCTCCGGGGCCTCCTTCGTGCTGACGGTCCCAGATCGGGCAGGCGTAGCGGTGCGTCCAGAGAACCTCGCCGGTGGACGTGCTCAAGCACCAGACCGTGTCCTTCCCGTCCGCGTGACCAGCTGTGACGAGACGTCCCTCGGCGACCGCCACCGACGCGAAGCCGATGCCGACCGCCGCTTCCCAGATCGCCTGCGGCGGGCCGGCGCTCCAATCAGCGCTCCAGGTTGTCTCGATGGAGATGCCGCTGTGCTGCGGGCCGCGCCACTGCGGCCAATCGGCAGCACCGAGCTGAGCAGCGCAAGAGGTGGACAGGGAGAGAATCGTCAAGAGGGTACTCGTCAGGCGAGACCTCGAAGAATACAGCGGTACGCTTCGTCGTCGGAACATTTTTGAGGGATCCCTTCGGAATGAATCTTGTCAATAATCGGCCGATGAGGCGTGCGAACACGTCAGTCCAAGTGAATGGTAGACCAGATTGGACTCACTCATCTCGGTGTCGTTGTACCTTGGGATTGTTGGTCCACGACCTGGCCCTTTGAAATCGTCTCAAGCTTCTCGCTCAGTTCGCTGTTCTCTGGAAACAGCTCGAGGCCCTCGTTCCACGCACCCCGCGCCTTTTCCGGCTGCCCCATGTTCTGGTAGAGATTGCCGAGGACCGTGTATGTCTGCGCGAAGTGCTCCTGCGGCGGCTGTTCTTGCTGCTGCGCTCGTAGAATCTCGAGGTGCTCGACGGCTTTGGGCTGGAGGCCAAAAGCAAGCGGCGCGAAGGCGAAGCTCATGGCTTTGGAGAACCGTGCCTCCCAGTGGTGATCGTCGAGAGCCAGCGCCTTATCGTACGCACCGTGGGCTTTCATCGCCCAGAGGCCTTTTTCGAGGTCGTTCACGGCAAGGACCTTTTGGATGAACGCGTGTCCCAGGTCCGTTTGAGCGTTGGGATCATTGGGATGCTCGGTCGCGTACTCTTCGATCGCTGCAACTGCCTGGTCGAGAAGCCCCGCTTGCGCAAGCCGCCTCCACTCTTGTTGCTGCTCACTGTGCGGGGCGTCGCTGAGGATAACGTCGAGCGCTTCGCCAAGAATGAGCTCTGCCTCATCGGCGGACGCCTCGATTTCCTCTGCCTGCGCGACAGCGGGGACTGCGTCGGCTGTCACCGGGCCCGGGGAAGGAGAAGAGGGTCGGGACTCTTCGAGCTCTGCGATCCGCTCCCATAACTCCGATTGTCGTTCCTTGAGCTTCTCCACTTCGCCCGCCAATTGAGCGAGCTCGATCGAGCTCGCCGCCGGAACGCTGGCGGCGTTTTCACCGTTGTTGACCGCCACGGCGGCGACCACGGCCGCCCCGAGGAGAAGCGCACTACCAGCAAGAACCGCTCCGAGTTTCATCGGCTGATCCTCCTTCTCTTTGCGCCGGGCACACCGCGCGTGCCGCACGAGTCTGCGTCTCCGCGTCCCGGTCCGAGTCTGCTTGTCCCAAGTTTATCGTTGAGACCGTTGCACGTCGGAAAAAACTGGCGGGGCGTCGCTGTGCCCACTCACTGTACATGCAACCCCCAGCACCGGCTTCTGAAAAACGACTCCGGCGTCGCGAGGGAGTTGTTCGCGTCTGACACTCTGGCCTGATCTAACAGCCTGTTGAAGAAGTGCTTCGAGCGGAAAACTGGTCTCTTCGCGTCCAGATCGGCTGCGGCAAATGCAGGTAATCTCCGAGCCCTCTTCTATAAGGCATACGGCGAGTATTGACGCCGTCGAGCTGGGCGTGAAGAGGCCAGTTTCTCGGCCGAATGACTTTTTCAGGCGGGCTGCTAAGCTAAGAGGTCGGTCGAGTTTGTATTCTGGTCGTCCGGCGGACGGCGATCGAGAGAGTCGACGTCCGGCTCGTAGCTAAACGCTCACCCACCGTCGGCTACGGACACCGCTCCACGGCGTCGCAGCCGATCGGATCGTCAGTCAGATCGACACCACAATCGTTCATTCCAGGGAGCGGGATCACTCCGTCTCCGAGGAATAGCACTCCGAGGGTCGCGATGGCGTCGGAGATGTCCACCGCGCCGTCGTCGTTGGAATCGCAGGCGTCGTCGCAGCTCGGGATTCCATCGTCAAGGAACAGGGACCCGAGCGTGAAGATGGCGTCGGAGATGTCGACCGCACCGTCATCGTTGCAGTCGCCGCGACGGAAGCTTCGAGTGGGCAAGACCTCGAGGACACCCGAAGCGACAGTGGGCTGGATCGAGCCGTCGTCGAGGTGGATCAACTCGGCGGCATCGAGCGTGAGTTCGTACTGACCCGGTACCGTGTCGCTGCGGAGCGGGATGGTGATCGACACGAGCGAAACGTCGCTCCCGGGCAAAAACGATGAATTTCCGATCGCGACGTTGCAGCCGAACCGGAGCTTCCCGTCGTGCAGTCGCGCAGCCAGGAAAGGCGGCTGGTTGTTCCTGTCGATAGGGCCGAGGTTTTCGATGGTGAGCGGCGTCGGGTCAACCGCGAGGTCGTTGGCAGAATCGGCCAGCACTCCAGCTTCGTCGATGATCGTTCCCGAGTACCCACCGAGAAAATCGGAGTACGTCGCTCGCAGTGAGATCGTCGCCGACCCTCCGACCACCGCTGTCGCATCGACGATCTCCATCTTTGAATCGGGGTCGCTGGTGGGCGACCCTCCACCGTAGGCCAGACAAGTCAATTCGTCGTCCGTTGGGTCAGGTCCGACCGCCGGTCCCGGGGCGGGCATCGCTTCCGTGCCGAAGACCGCGAAGTGGAACACGAACACTCCATCGGCGTGATCCACATGGCCCGAATCGTCCGCGTCCGCAGCTTTCAGGCAGGCGGGCTCGTGTCCGCCGCGAAAGAGGTACATGTGGATGAAGTGCCCGTCCGCCGCGGTGATCAGACCGTCGCCGTTGGCGTCCCCTCGCACGAAGTCCTGGGCCGATACGCTAGGGATTCCGCTAGCTCCGAGAAGAATCGACACGAGCGCCGCGCGGCTGGCATGAACGGACATTCTACCTATCTCCGTTTGGGATGGACACGCGAGATTGACCCCTGAACCGAATGATCCTGATAGGCTACGTACTCCGCGGCGATTTCTCTATTCGATTGTCGAGATGCCCCTTCAGGTATTTCGGCAGGGGGACAGGAGCGAGCGCCACGCAGTGAAGAACCGAACCGGCGGCATGACCCTGAATTGCCGCTCGTGTCCTTGCACTGAACGCGGACTCCGTCGTCAGCGCTCAGTCACACGCCACGCCGCCGCACCCAAGGCTCGCCTCCGGTTCCGGGTCCAATCCACAGAGCGGATGTGGTGCGGCTGGCACTTCACTTCCGGCGACAAAGAGAAAGTTGAACGTGAAGATGGCGTCGGAGATGTCGCCTGAGTCATCGTCGTTGGTGTCGCACGCCTCGAGGCATGTTGGCTCGTCCGTGCCGGGAACGAAGAGCGCGTTGAGATGGAAGATGCCATCAGAGATGTCGACCGCGCCGTCGTCGTTACAGTCGCCGCGGATGAAGCGAGGTGGCGCAAGCTCCTCGGAGTAGCTGATCACGTCAAGCTCGCGCAGTACGTTAAAATTCGCGTCGAGCAGCGCGGCGGCCGGGGGGCTGCCGCGAAACTCTTCGAGAAGAAAGAGCGCCGCGACGCCCGTTGTCTCGCCGACGGTGATCGGAGTGTCGAACACCTGCACGAACTTCTCGTTGAAGTTGTGATGATCCGCGGCGTAGACGAGCCGCCAGTAGCTTGTTTCGCTGTAAGTCACACCACCCAGCTGAGCCTCACCGAACGGCAGGGACACAGGACCCGAGCCCGCCACCGGCTCCTCGAATCGCTTGAGAAATCGCACGCGGTCGCCTCCCTCAAGCTCGGCGGACATCTCCCAGAGCGGCAGATGGTCGAACTCGCAGGGAGCGTAGGTGATTCCCGGCGCGAACAAGCGGGTGCCGCGAAGAGCAACCGAGTCGACGTTCCACTCGAATTCATCAGGGGTGCCGGCGATCACTCGGAATGACCTAAACAGACTGACCCGGAGTGGTTCACCGTCCAGGTCGAAGTCCTGCGTGTAGTCCCAAGTGTACGTCAGACCTTCGGGACAGCACGACGCGCGCACACTCACCTCGAAGAGTCCTGAACCCAGCGGCTCGAGAACCTGTTGCTCCGGGCCGAACTCCAAACGATCGATGAAGTCTGCGACGACGTAGACCGAGCGCGCTGGAAGTTCAATGCGTCCCTCCGCTAACTCGATGCGGCTTTTGAAGCGGTACTCGTCGTAGGCGGAACGGTCATCCTGGAAGAGGGCGCACATGGAGAGGTCGGGATCGAGATCGATGGCGAAGACAGGTCCCGGGGGAGCGGGGTCACTCACTAGAAACGGCCGTGCCTGCTTGACGATGAGTTGGCCGTCCTGAAACTTAAATTCGAAGTCGACCAAAACGTCGCCCGGCGGGTGGGCACCGAAGTCGTAGTGACTCAGATATCCGTCTCGCACCGACGCGAGGACGCCTCCGAGTTCATCCAGCTGCTCTTCAGAGAGCACGTATTGATCGGGCACTGTCAGCGAGGACGCGCGCGCCCGCACCACTTTGCGCACGCTGCTGCCGTCCATCACTAGGACGTCCTTTTCCGACTCGATGCCGACGCCGGGTCGCACGACGCTCTCGTCACCAAGCTGGACGTTGATGACGTAGTGGGGGGACTCCCGGTTGGCGGGGTCGCCGGTGAAGGCGACGCCGTTTGAGTCTTCAGCTGGGTAAGCCAGCGTCACCACAAGCCCCATGGCAGCGCGCCGGTGGTCGATTTGGAAATACTCCCGCTCTTCGTAGGCGCGGTAGTTCCAGAGGCTGGCCCACACCTTCTTGAGTGCCCGCTCGATGGTGCGCTCGTTTTGTTTCGACGTGTCGCACAGCGACGGTCCCGTGTTGTCATCATCGAGCTCATCGGGCAGACATACTGACGTCGAATCGTAGAGACCCGCGCCGGTGAATTCCGGGGAATCCTCACCGTTCGAGGATGAGCGAAAGCGCACCTTCACCTGCGGATCCGCGAAAACCTCGACGATCCTGTCGCGCAGCGCATCGAGAAGAGATGCGGGCACCACGCCGTGCGCGCGCATGTGGTCGCGTAGCCCCTCCAGCGTTGTGCGGCGGTAGGCGCCGTCAGTACGAAATCGGGTGTCGGCGAGGAGTTCGTCGATATAGGCCTCGTAGCTGACCTCGACGGCGGGATTCGTGAGTGAGGGGATTGTATTCGTGCGGATGAACTCCAAGTAGTAGCGAAAGGGGATGGCAAAGCCTGGCGTCTGGTACTGCGGCGGCAGGTGTTCGTAGAGCGCCGCCAGCCCGGCAGCCTTGCCGCCGAAGAGTTTGAGAGCGCCGGCCGCCCCGGACGCCAGGTCGATGTCCGTGATTCGATCGAACGCCGCGTATTCCTCGTCGACTGCGGGGATCGGCGGCAAGCTGGGACGGTGCTCCGACCACCAGGCCTCGGCCTCTTCGAGCGTTGCGGCGCGGACATCGTAGCCGTCCACGGTGACTTCGAAGCGCACGAGGGTTCCGTCGACGTCCGCGAAGCGAGTCATCGCGTCGTCCACAAAGACGTTGGGGACGTCGCGGCGCGCGAGTCGAATCCCGAGATGGCTCAGCTCGCCCTGCGGTACACCCGTGACCAGGCCGGCGATGGCTGTCTCGATGTCTTCAGGGACGTCGTCGACGACCACGATCGTCTGCCGGTCCAGTTCGCCCGCCCCTTCGGCAGCCGTGAGCTGCGCGAGGGTGTAACGACGCATTACGCCGTAGTTGGTTGCAGGGTGGTAGCCGATCGCGTCGGGCAGTTCCTGATCGCCTCGGTCGCGGATGGGAAAGCCGGGGTCAACCCAGCTGCGAGCTTCCAGGATTGCGGCGGTCCGCTGCGGGGCGTACTCCAGGGGCTCGAGCTTGAAACTCTCCCCAAGCTGCTCGTACACGTACTTGACCTCTTCGGGCGTGAGGAGTTCCCCCGGATCGGCACCGTCGGCGAGCACCGTGAACCCGAACGTCTGTCCGGTCGGCCCAAAGTAGTGGGTGATCGTCCCGGCGTAGTAGTCGCGGCTCACCCGCCGCATGACTAAGTCGAGGTAATCGTCGAACGTCAGCCCGGCGAAGCGATCGGGAAAGACCGCGACGAGGAAATCGTAGTGGAAGCGGTGCAGGTTGACGTTTTGAAAGAGCGTTGCCAGCAGCTCCGGGTCCTCGCGGGCGGGCAGCAAGTACTTCGTCACACGCGCGGCGTAAGGGCTGGTGGCTTCGACGGCGATCGCATCGAACTGGGTCCGTGCGTCGATCTGTGCAAGGAAGTCCGGCGCTCCGTCCGTCGTGACGCCGGCGTTCAGCGTGAGAACGGCGCTCAGCAGGGTGGGCAGAAACATGGTTTGACACCTTTCATTGTACTGGCTCGTCTCCGACCCTGATCTTTCGATGAGCGATGAGTACAAATCGCGTGCCGCCGCGCGAACGCTTTTTCTTTGCCCGGTTTGATTCCGTAACCCGTTGCGATCAAAAGGTTAGAGACTCACCTGGTGCTCTCTCTCGTTGAGGCTGTAAAACGCTTTTTTCATTCTCCGCGAAGAATTGAAGAACAGTGTCAATCGGCGCTCGAAAGCGGATGAGATGGTGGACCTGAGAAATACGGGGTCACACAAACAAAATGTTAGGTACGCCCACCACCGCCCACGTGTCAACGGGGAGCGGGAATGGCCGAACGCGCACGCCGACAAGACGGGACCGCATACGGAGAGGCTGTGAGTCGTTTACGCCGTCGTGCCCCGCGGTTACGGGCACGGTCCACGGACGCCGCCCACGCCCACGCAAACGCAAACAAGACCGACGGCACGCGGCATGAGCCCTCGTACGAACGATCGGGCTCGAGGACGAGCGCTACTCGAAATCAGGCATCGCCGCCGTCTCGGGGCTTGGTGCGGTCACGAGCTCGACGAGCCGAAGGCGGACACGCTCGATCTGCTGCTCCGAGATGGTCAGGTGGCGAACGCGTCCCGTCGGCGACGGGGTGAAGTGGGTCACGCCGTTCTCATCGACCGTGACCGTGCCCGGCGCAGACAGACCGAAGTAGTCGGCGTCGGGCTCGACCGCTTGGAGAAGCGAGGTCAAATCCCAGCACTCCCGGTCGTACGGCATGTCCATGTAGAGTCGGTAGCACCATGGCACCGGGTGGATCTGTGGAAGGCCCGCTGGATCCAAAAAGTCGTTCTCGATGCTCGACGCCGGGTAACGAACTGCGCGACCGATCTCGAAGCCACTGGCGACGATCGGCGTTGGCCACTTCGAGAACACACTCGCTGCCGCGTCGCGGTCGGTGTAGACGTTGTATTCGCGCTCGAAAGGCGGCGCGAACTGCCCGGCCATCATTGAGAGCGATCGGACCTTGCGCCGTACGAGTTCGTCGCCGCGAAGCTCGGAGTGCTCGTCTGGTGGTGACTTGAGCAAACGTGCAAGGTTCGTCGAGAAGCCGACGACAACGATGACAACCGAGCGATCTGACTGACTGGCAAGCGTTTCTCGCAGCAGAGAAACCGCGTCAGGCACATCTTTGCTGCTGTGAATGTCACGCGGGAATAAGAGCTCGTTGCCGTTTCTTGCTTCGAGTGGAGGGCGAAGGTAGCGCCCCTCCTCCGGCGTTTCGCCGTCCCGGACGACCCCGACCGGAACGTTCGGGCGCCCATAGAAGGTATTGATCATGTCGACAAATGGGGCGCACAGATCGTTGTCCTTGCTGATCGTAACGGCGAGGAGACGGCAACGGTCTTCTCTCTCCAAAGCGTGCAGCATAGCGAGGGCGAGAAGATCATCGATATCGTTGCCGATGTCGGTATCGAAGATGATCGGTACCGCACGGGAGTTGTCGCTGCCCTGGCGAGAAGCGGCGCAGCCGGCGAACAGGGACGCGACGATGCAGATGCCGATGAGGGTGACGAGAGACACGTGTCGGGCGTGCATGGATTGCTCCTTGAATATGCGTCGAAAAGCTAAGCCATGGCACAGCAGAATACCCGACAGTTCATGCGGGCTCGAGAACCGATAAATCGGCGTCTTGTGACCGTCGTGCAGAAACGGCTCGCTTCATCCGATGAAAGACCGAAAAGGCATTAGGTGTTCTTCGGTGGCAGGATCACGCGCGTAAGGAATAGCAAGGAGAAACAGCATGGGTTCCCATCTCCGCTTGGTGGCACCTCTGATCTTGATGACTTTTGTGGGGTGCTTGAGTGCGGAGTCTCGGATGACGCGAGGCGACCTCTTGTTCGAGCGCGGCAAGTACGATCTCGCGCTCGAAGAGTATCGCTCCGCGCAGCGAAAGGACCCCGCGCTGATCGGCATCGAACAGAAGATCGTGAAGGCCGAAGCCCACATGTACCTGCGTCGCGGCGACCAAGCCGTTGAGCGTAGTCAGTGGGAAGTCGCACAGCGCTGTTATGACCAGGTCCGCGACTTGGATCCGACAAATGCGGAGCTGCCGGACCACGTGAGGCGTCTCCAAGAGAAGCGCTCAAACGAGCACTTTCGTAGCGGGCAGCAGTTCCTCGGTCGAGGCAATCCGTTTGACGCCATCAGCGAGTTCGAGCAGGCGTTGACCTTCTTCCCGGATCACCCGCGCGCTCAGGAGTCGCTCGAGCGTGCCATCGACGAGAAGCGCGAGCGCGAGGGACAGGCCGAGGCAGAATTCCAAGAGGGACTTCAGGATCGTTCGGACCAGAACCTCGAAGAGGCCGTGCGTCACTTTACGACGGCGCTCAACCTCAACCCGCACCATCCTTCCGCCGTGCGCGAGCTCGAAGACGCCAAGATCGCATGCGCAGAAGCTTTCATGATGGATGGCGATACTGCACTCGCACGCGAGCAGTGGGTGAAAGCGCTGACCTCATATCGCAAGGCACAAAACTACAACCCTAGATTGCCAGGCCTGGCACAGAGAGTGCGTCGAGCGCACCGTGAGAAGCGCGCAGCGAAACTGATTGAAGAAGGAAATGATGCCTACGAGAGCCGTGACTGGCGCACAGCGTACGAGCGATTTGCTCAGGCACAAGAGCTCACTGACAACAAAGAGTTCATGACTCGCTTCGAGACGGCGCGCGACAACCGCGCCGAGGAAGTCTATCGTGACGCGCAGCGAGCCGAACGAGAAGGAAGTCTGCGTGAAGCGCTGTCTCAATACCGATCGATCTCGCAGTTCTACCCGAACTATCGCGACGCCAACGATCGAGCCACGGCGATCGATGTCGCACTTCGAACCGCCGAGCGAACCTATACGGCTGGGCGCCGAGCTGAAGAGGAAAGGAATCTCATCGAAGCGCGCGAGCAGTATCGCATGTGCAAGGCGACGATTTCGAGCTATCAAGACGTCGCTGAACGTTTTGAGAACGTGCAGCGTGAATTGTCGCATGCCGAGAGCCTCTACGCGCGTGGTGTGCAAGCAGAGGGGCGTGGCGACCACGAACGGGCGCGAGTTCTCTACGAGGAATGCTTAACCATCGTGACCCCGTTTCGAGACGTTCCGGAGAGATTGACCGCGATTCGCGATCTTTTGATCGATCGAGCGGCACTGCACGAACGCTACGAAGCAGCATGCCAGGCTCAATCATCGAAGGATCTCGAGCAAGCGCGAAAACTCTTTCTGACCTGCAGGGAAGAAGAGCGAGAGTATCGCGACGTGGAGTCTCGACTGCGTGATGTGGAATCGGGCATCGAGACAGCGTACAACATCTACGACCGCGCGGTAGATGCAGAACGGCAATCGAATCTGAAGCGCGCTCGTGCTCTCTATGACGAGTGCCTGTCGATTTCTACACCGTGCCGGGACGCCAAGGATCGATTGAGGCGGATCCGCAGTGCGATGGAGGATCTGGACATCGCGCGAAAGCTCTATGATGATCGTCGACTTGTCGAAGCGCGCCAACAGTTCCAACTCGTTCTCGACAAGTACAGCAGCCACACAGAAGCCAGGAGATTGGCGGAGCGGATCGATAGCACTGTCGAGCGTCTCGAAGTCGGCTACGAGGCAATGGTTGAGGCGCAGCGGAAGGCGCAGTTCTCCCTTGCGTACTCGTACGCCAAGGAAATCCGCAAGCAGTGTACTGGGTACAAAGACGTCGACGAGCGCATTCCGCTTCTCGAGCTGGAAGTCGACTACGCGGAAGGCTGTGCGTTCGAAGAGCGTGAGCAGTACGACGAAGCGATCGAGCGATTTCGACGCTGCGGCAAGCGCCGCCCCGGATTTCGAGACGTCGACGATCGCATTCGATCATGTCAAGCTCGTGCCGCGGCATCGACCTCTCCGGCAGCTTCCTCATCGACGGAAGACGAAGCGGGATTCGACGAGCGCTGATTCCAAGGGCCAGTACTACAGATACAGATACGGCGCCAGACGCAGAGTCACCGTCGCAACTCACGGAACCCTCCGGAACGGCACACGGGAGTGTGCCTGCCACTATAGAGACGTCGCCAACGCGCTCTTCAAAGTAGCAGGCACACGCCGTGTGCCGTTCCGAACGTGAGCGCGAGTTTTGACGGCACGTTTTAAAACCTTCACAGCCAGGGCGCGAAACGCCGAGCGCAGCGAAGGCACCCCTGACGGCCCCGAGCACCGCGTACACTCGAGAATGACCGCCGCCGTACGGTGACCCCTGCTACAGATGCAGAGGCGGAGGCAGAGACAGAGGCGGAGGCAGCATCAGAAGCGGATACGGATCCAGAGACGGAAACGGGCCGCACTCGCACTCACAATCTCCCACGCCCACGCCCTCGCAAACGCCCACGCCCACGCAAACGCCCACGCCCACGCAAACGCAAACGCAAACGCAAAAGCAAACACAAAAGCAAACGCAAAAGCAAACGCAAACGCAAAAGCAAAAGCAAAAGCAAAAGCGCATGGCCTTAAAGCGGCGTGTGCCTGCTACTATAGACACGTATCGCCGCCAATCTTCAAAGTAGCAGGCACTTGCTATGTGCCGTCCGGACGACACACGGCGTTGCCTGCTCCTTTAGACGGTCTTCCTTCGTTGACTTGGTTTCCTTTCGTTCAATTCTTGTTCTGATCTCTTGAGTCTTGAACAGAAGCAAACGAAGCAAACGAAGATCAGGCAGAGAAGCGGTAGGCGCTCGAGGATCCACGCCCACGCCCACGCAAACGGGAACGCAAACGGGAACGGGGACGCCCTCCCAAACGACAACCGCGCCTTCATTCAAAAACCTGGTGAGCCAACACCAGCCCGGGATATCCTTCTGGAGGTTTGAGCGAGCTCCGACAGCGCCGCTCATCGTTCGAACGCTCGCAATCAACCCGTCGACGGAGAACGCCATGCGGAGTATTCAGTTCCAGCGTCTTGCTTCAGGATGGATCGTCCTCATCCTCCCATTTGCGACGCCGGGTTCTCTGCAGAGTCAGACCGCCACTGAGAGCGACGGACCCGAGCTCCATCGTCTTGTTCGGCGCGCCAATCTCTCAAAGAGCGGGCCTTTCGTCCGCCTGGATGACGGTCGACTTTTGACAGTCGAAGGCAACGCCGCGCACTGGAGCGACGACGACGGCAAGACGTGGACTGATTCAGGGCGTATTCTTGCGGAGCGCGATCCGCGCATCGCTCGGGAGTGGAGAGCCCTGGCGCGTACGCCCTCGGGGGCCGTCGTGCTCGTCTTCATGGATCTTTCGACTCAGCGTTTCGAATGGAACTCGGAGACCAAGGAGCCGTCCCACGACACGCGTCTCGAGGTGTGGTGTGCGCGCAGCCTTGACGGTGGCGCGACCTGGATCGACCAGCAACCGGTCGAACGCGGCTACTGCGGCGCGCTCTTCGACATGGTCGTGACGGGTCGCGGACGGCTTGTCGTCCCGGTGCAAGGACTCGAGCGTGCACCGGCGCGCCACGTCATGCGAACGTACACGTCGGACGACCAAGGAAAGTCTTGGCGAGCGAGCAACACGATCGACCTGAACGGTCACGGTCATCACGACGGCGCCATGGAGGGGACGCTCGTCGAGCGCCGCGATGGCAAGTTGCTGATGCTCCTGCGGACCAATCTCGACCAGTTCTGGAGGGCAATGTCGGACGATCAAGGCCATTCGTGGCGGCGACTCGAGCCAAGTGGAATCGACGCCAGTAGCGCCCCTGGGTTTCTCACTCGGCTAGCGAGTGGTCGTCTGGTCTTGGCCTGGAACCGGCTGTATCCCGAAGGCATGACGGCGACCGAGTGGAACCAGCGGCCCGGTGGCCGCCGCGCCGGGGACTACTCCGAGGTGAGCGCCTCGTGGCACCGAGAGGAATTGTCGATTGCATTCTCGGGCGATGACGGCAAGAGGTGGAGCGAGCCGATCGTGGTCGCGCGGCAGCGCGAGGGCAGTCTTGCGTACCCGGACATCTTCGAGCCTTCGCCGGGGCGGCTCTGGATCAGCACGCGCATCACGTCGAACTCGGGCGGCCGTGTCGAAGACCTACGGATCGAGCTCGAGGAGGAGAGCTTTGTCACACCGCCGCATCCAGACTTGCCGGTGCACAGCGACATCCGCTTGACTCTTGAGCAGTCTGAGCCTGCGATGAGGTATGTCGGCACGACGGCGCAGGAGTGCCGTGACTGGCAAACTGCGTTTCGCTCGCAGCTCGCAAAGTTGCTGGGGGATTTCACGCCGCCGCGTCGGTGGCGTGTCGAGGAAGAAGGCCGCACCGACTTTGACGATCACACCCGTCTCGACGTGCTGCTCGTCGCCGACGGAGTTTCTTCGCTTCCTCTCTATTTGCTGATTCCGCGCCGAGCCGCTGCCGACTCTACCAATTCTGCCGAACGCCGACGAGCTCCCGCTGTGCTTTGCGTTCACGGGCACGGTGCCTACGGCCACCACCCGATCGTCGGCCGCCGCGACATTTCGGGCGTCGGCAACGACATCGATCGCATGAATTATGACTACGGACTGCAGTTCGTGCGACGCGGCTACGTTGTCGCTGCTCCGTGCATGGTCCCATTTGGGCGCCGCGTCGATCGACAGCGTTACGGGGGGCGTGACCCGTGCGCTGTGACATTTGTGCGTATGCAGGCGCTGGGCAAAGTTTCGATCGCCGCGAACCTTCGTGACCTGCTCTGGTCCATCGATTTTCTTGTGAGTCGCCGAGAGGTCGATCCTCAGCGCATTGGCTGCGCGGGTTTATCGTACGGCGGTCGAATGACCATGCTCGCTGCAGCTCTCGATGACCGAATTCGCGTTGCCGCGGTGAGTGGTGCCCTCAATCTCCTCCAAGAAAGAGTCAGCCTGCGATACAGTTGTGGGTCCCAGATCATTCCGGGACTCCTGAAGTTCGGCGACTATTCCGAGATCGGGTCTTTGATCGCCCCGAGGCCATGCGTCTGGGAGGTCGGATCCAGCGACCCTTTGATCATTCGCGACTGGGACGCCACGTTTGAGCGCCGACTGCGGCGTGCTTACGTGTCGCTCGCTGCCGAAGAAAGCCTTCGATTCGATCGATTCGACGGTGGGCATCGATGGAACGGTGATGTCGCGTTTGATCTCTTCGAAGAGACCTTGCGGCCTTGATCTCTCGGTTCAGCAGGGCGTTTGCGTGTGGCGGTTGGCTGGGCTCGCGCTCATGGAAACGAGGGCGCGTTTGATGTCGTGGGGGCGAGCACGCCGCGAAGCGGCGCCCGTAGCGCCCAATCGGCATGGACCACGGTTGCGAGCATGATCACAATGTGGTGAGATCCGAAGCCTACGCGACTACAGTTTTTCTATCGGGATCCGATATGTTCGAAGTCCATCAGCAGAACGTTTTGATCGTCGGTGCGGGTGGGGGAATCGGCCGTCCAGCCGCCGTTGAAATCGCCAGGCAAGGTGGGTTCGTGATTCTCGCTGAGCGGCCTCAAAGTGCCGAGAGCGGTCGCGAGACGTTGGCTGCGGTTGAGGCAGCTGGCGGCAAAGGCATCTATGTGGATCTGGACGTGACGAGCGATGCGAACTGTCGTGCCACGATCGGTTCGCTAATACAGCAGCACGATCAGATTCACTCGTTCGTGAACGTGGCTGGGATCGTGCACTCGGGCAGCATCGCTGAGACGTCGATCGACACGATGCAGCAGCAGCTCGACGTTCACTACTTAGGGCCTGTCCGCGTCTTTCAGCAACTCTATCCACATTGGCGGGAGAAGGGGTTCGGTGTCTTTCTACCGTTCACCTCGATTGCAGCCGAGCTGCCGGCAGTCCGCAAAACGTTTTACAGTGCGAGCAAGGCGGCGATTACTACCTTTGCGCTCGGGATGGCTCAAGAACATTCTCACGAAGGCATTCGCTCGATCCCGATGCTCGCCTCTCGGGTCGGCACCGCGAGCGCCGTGGCCCGTGCCGAGAGCTCGGAGGAGGCGCGACACGACATGTTCGGAAGTCAGCTTCTCCATGCACTCATTCCGCCTGATGTCGTCGCGCGCGCGATCTGTTACCTCCTCTCGCCAGACGGGGCGTGGTACGGTGGCGATCGGTTTTACCTTACGAACGGAGCGAACGTCGGGCTCAAGGCCGTGAACGACGTGCCGGACTGATAGCGGGCGGAGGGGGAGGCGGAGGCAGAGGCGGATATTACAGATTCAGAACCAGAATATTCCCACGCCCATGGCCTTGAAGCGGCGTGTGCCTGCTCCTTTGGACGGTCTTCCTTCGTTGACTTGGATTCCTTTCGTTCAACTCTTGTTCTGATCTATTGAATCTTGAACAGAAGCAAACGAAGATCAGGCAGAGAAGCGGCAGACGCTCGAGGATCCACGCCCACGCAAACGGGAACGGCCGACGCGCACGCCCACACCGACGAGACCGGACGGCACACGGAGAGGCCGTGAGTTTTTTAGAATGAACCGTCATGACGCACGGTCACGGTCACGTCCGGAACGGTGCACACAGCATGTGCCGATATGTTGAAGAGGCGCGGGCGCCCACGTAGACGCCCACGCAAACGAGAACGCCCACGCAAACGCCCACTGGCGATTCACAAGGCGACTACTGCGCCGGCCCGCCCTCCACCAGCACGATGTTTGCCGTCGACGCACTGCGTCGAAGCGCCTTAGGGCCGCGGTAGGCGTCAGAGTCCCACCAAGCTCGAGCGCGCTCTGCGGCGTCGAATTCGATGACGACGAGGCGCTCTGGGCGCCAGTCGCCCTCAAGGCTTTCGATGGCTCCGCCGCGAACGACGAATCGACCACCGAAAGCTTCTATCGTTGGCAAAACGGCTTGCTTGTACTTTTCGTAGGTCGCGGCGTCGCTAACCTGGACATCCACTATGACGTAAGCCGGCATGGTTCACCTCTCGCGTTTCTTGCGGCGAGAATACCACAGCTCAGAGTCGAAAGCGTGGGATTGTCGCGCTTCTGCGCAGGTCGTCCGGCTGGGAAGCCTCACTGCGGTGCCGGCGGACCGGTCACGCCTCGGCGTCGAAAGAAGTACGTCTCATCGGTGTAGACGACATGAAACAGGTCGCGGTAGTCGGAGGCTGTCTCTGCATGGCCGAGGAACAGGTAGCCGCCGGGATTCATCGCTCCATGGAAGGACTGCATGAGCGTCGCGATGAACGGTTTTTGAAAGTAGATCATAACATTGCGGCAGAACACGACGTCGATACCTGTCAGCGGTAGCGGATCGGCGAGGTTTGCGCACAGAAAGCGTACACATTCTCGCAGCGATTGGCGCACTTCGAACTCGCGGCCGTTCCGCGTGAACCAGCGTTCACGTCGGGCGTCGTCATACTCGCGCAGCTGGAGTTCTGAGTAGCGGCCTTCTCGGGCGCGCGTGAGCGCTCGGCGGCGAGCATCGATGCCGACAACTTCAAGGCGGCTCGCGGCCTCCGGTCCCAACGTCTCCAAAGCCGCAATAGCTACACTGTAAGGTTCTTCGCCTGTGGAACAACCGAAGCTCGCAATGCGAATTCTTCCGTACGTTCGCAGTCGAAGAAGTTCCGGTAGTACGATCTTTTGAAGCGCATCGAACTGCGGCGGATTGCGATGAAAACTGGTCTCACCGATGAGTAGCTCTTCGGTGAGCTCTTGAAGCTCGTTGTCTTCCCCGCGCGCCGAGGCCGTGAGTAGATCGAGATAAGCCGGCTGATGGCGAGCGCCTCGCCGCCCCATGCGTTGAGCGACGACTTTTTCGAGCTTCTCGAACCAAAGATCCTGTACCCAGAACCCGTAGCGTGCGGCGATCACGTCTCTGATTGTGTCGAGAAAGTTCGAATGCGGATTTTTGGCGAGTTCGTGTGTGGCGCTTTGTGCCGCAGGAGTAGGGTCAGCGGTCATGAGTCAGGTATCTCCGCACGATGATTCGGAGCATGACTCGGCGCGACTCAGGACTTCTGTCGAGCACCGAGAGAATCTCGTCGACGATCTTTCCGACTTGATCGTTCGTAGTCGTAGAGGCCTTCCGCGGCGCCCCGACCGAGAAGGAAGCTTGGCGCTCTCGAGCTCTGGCAGAGGCCTCACGCATCGGTGAAGAAGCGGTCGTCGCTGCGGCAACCTCGGACGGTGCCTGCGCGCCGGTGTGCGTCATCGGGGATGTTTTCGGGATGCCGGTAATGACGCTTCGGACTTGTGCGGCTAGATCTGCACCGAAGGGCTTTTCGATGCACGCCTTGACCGCCGCAACTGAGCTGAATTCGTTGCGAAGCTGGCCGGCGTCGCGCCCTGAGAGCACGATAATTGGGATGCCAGACGTCACGTCGCTTCGTGAGAGGCTGGCGCAAACATCGGTCCCCTTCATATCCGGCAACATGAAGTCCAGAAGCAAAAGGTCTGGCCGATGCTGGCGTGCTGCGTCTATGCCTTCCTGCCCGGTCGCAGCTCCGATAACGGCAAATCCTGCGCTTCTCAGCTGGCGTTCGGCGACTTTGCGAACAGTGAGACTGTCGTCGATGATCACTACGGTTGCAGACATGAAACGACTCGGTTCGATTCGACTAGACCCATCCGCTCGAGCGTATGGAGGTTGTGACACACCTCGAAGGCGCTCAGCTTCGTGCGACTGCACAGGTCTCCAACGCTTTCAGACTCGTCGACTTGTGCAAGTAACTCACGCTGCATCGGACTCAACAACTCTTCGTCATTGCTTGCGAGGTCGCTGCGGCGGCGAAAGGTCATATCGCCATTCGCCAGCGCGTTCTCCAGGGCCGCCCACTCATCGATTCTGGAAAACAACTTCAACAAGAACCGCTCCGCCGGCAGGTGGAGATCGAGGACGTCGATGCCCTGCCAGAACCGGCCGCGGTGGAAGAACTTAAAGCTACATTCTTGAGGTGTCTCAAGGCACGACCGTAAGACGTCAATGCCGATGGAAAGAAGGATCCTCGGGGCTTGCTCAGGGTCGACTCCGCTTTGGCGCGTCCATTCGAGGAGCGCGGTGGTGTCCGCCGGCGCTGTGCTGGTTCCACACACGAGAATGCTGGCGGGGATCTCGACCCCGGTGCAGTAAAGGGCGGTTTCATTTTCGGAAACTGGCACACGTGTCGGGTTCACGACACGAATCAATCGGTCTTGAACGTGAAGTTCTACCTCCGCGTCACGGCCGCTGACTCGCAGAACGCCAGTCACGTTTTTGTTGCAAATCGACTGCAGTGCGTCCGCGAAATTGAGAGTGTCCGCCGTTGCAGTGAACTGACCTTGGATTTGTCGGTAAAGCTCATCCACCTGCATGGAAAACGCCTCGAGAAATGCGGCGCTGAGTAGAGAGTCCGTCACCGAGCGGACGAAATGCTCACGGCCGAGGTGAGCCGATGCGCGGATCGATTCCGAAAGAGTTTGCTTCAAACGATCGGCAAGCAACGCCGAGACGTCGCGGACGACGTGGGCGGATCGAAGAGTCTCTTCGTCCGGATCGAACGAAGTGCCATGAATGAGGTCGTGACTGAGTTGTTCAATCAGTTCACGTTCTTCTCGTTCCCGCGTTCGTCTACGCAATTGCGTCTCAATGATTGAGATCAGTGAAGCACTGTCGAAAGGCTTCGAGATCGCGGCGACAACTCCTTTGGATCCCTTACCGATCTCCCACGCTGCTTCTCCTTTTCCCGACATGAGCACGATCGGGAAGTCACACTGTCCCAGTTCTTCATCGAAGCGACGGATGACGTCGATTCCACACTCTTCTCCCATCGTCAGATCGACTAGAGCGATGCTCGGATGTTCGGTGCGTGCAGAGGCAACCGCCTGCGTGCCGTTGGCCGCCAGGTTCACCCGGTAGTCATGAGGTTTCAGACACTTGTGCACGAATTTCCGCACTGTTGGACTGTCGTCAACTACGAGAACTATGCTTTCGTTGGATGCCGGTTCCACAACTCATGCCTCCATGACTGGCCCGGCGGTATCGGATTCAGTGATTGCTGGGCCAGCAATCTTTTTCCACTGGAGCACGTGGTCAAACTGCCTGCAGGAATGCTCCTCGCGTCGATGTCTGTCACGTCGTTCACTCGACGAGTCGTTTACGTGAAAGCGGCGCGCCTTGCGCCTGGGTCGACTGGGTCATCGGTGTCGAACATTCTTCGATCGCTTGGATGACCTGGCCGATCTGGCGCAAGGAGCTCGAGCTTCTTTCCGGGTCGAGAGCTTTGACCGAGGTGCGTTGGGGATGCCTTCGGGCGAGGCTCGTTTCATCTCGCCTTCTATGCAAACCTAGCAACCGCAGCGACGAGCGCCGCCGGCTCGAACGGTTTGGTGAGATACTGGCTGGCGCCTTGTTTCTCCCCCCAAAACTTATCGCTTTCCTGATCCTTCGAGGTGAGAAGAATCACCGGAGTCTTGCCGAAATCGTCGCTCTTACGAATCGCTCGGCAGACATCGAAACCGCTCTTTCCCGGCATGACGACGTCGAGGACGACAAGGTCTGGGTCGACGTCGTCGATCACTTCCAGGGCTCGCTTGCCGTCTTCAACAGCGATCACATTGTGCCCCGCATCTTCGAGGACACTTTGAACGAGCCTACGCTCAGACTCGACATCATCGGCGATTAGAATCTTGGCCATCGTAGTTCCTTTCTCGTGAGAGTTATGGCAATGAATTTCGGTTGATTGGCTAGAAGAGAAGGTTGCAATCGACAATCCAGTAGGGTTCATCGTCCACGACAAAGCGCGTCTCGATCGCAGTGGGGCGGTCGGGAACGCGGTCCGCCCCCGAAGAGCCCAAGGCACTGAGTCCGATGACGACTCGAACCCCGAGAATCATCGGGCCGTCGCGCCGCTGAACGATGAGCCAGCGAATCATGTGGCGATCTCCTTGAGCAGGGTCGTCACCTAACGCGTCGAGGTCGACGATCGGAAGTGCACGATCTCGGTGCTTTCCGAAGCCCTTGATATGTGTGTGCATTGCGGGGGGACAAAAAAGAGGACCACAAGGGACGTATTCAATGACGTCACTAGCCGGAACGGCGAAGCGGTCTCTTTCAGTGCGCACGAGCACGAGCTGCGTGCCCGCGGCGAGTTGGGTGCTGCTCTCTCCGACAGCTATTGACATCGTGCGCTCCTAATCGTCGTTGTTAGAAACAGCAGAAGATTCGTAATCCGCCGTTGCGGTGCCGAGGAAATCTCGCACCGATTGAGACAGTATGCCCGGCCGGTTTAATACTGCCGCGATGCCGTGATCCATCACTAGCGTTGCGCGGTAGAGCCGCCTGGGGCAAGCGAGGCTTCCCTTTGGATAGGGCTGCAGCTGGGTCGAGGCGACTCGAGTTATGTCCATGATGCGATCGACCAATAGTCCGCACGTCGTCCCACCGTGTGTCGCCAGAATGATGGAGCCAGTCTGGATTCTTATGGACTCGACCTTTGTCGAAGCTTGCGGCGATGCGGACGCTTCGAGATGTGTCTGCAGGTCGAGTACCGGAGTCGAGGCGCCGTTCCAGGCGAGAAAACCGAGCAGCGGAGTGTAGTTGGATTGCACTCGATCCATACCAGAGTGCTTCGCGGAGAAGACATGTTCCACTTCGGAGATTGAAAGTGCGTAGAACGTGTCACTCGCCTCCAGAATCAGATACTCGGTGACGTCATCTGTTGACGATTTCCGACTTCGTTCGACGTTGTTCCGGATGACAAGATTCACAGTGCGCCTCCATTGCCGCAAAAGACCGTAGTGCGTCGGAGTTCAGAAATGATTTGTTCGATTGACAGAATCCTGCGTACGCAACCCGTTTCGATGGCAGCTTTCGGCATTCCGAAGACTGCACAGCTCGCCTCTTCTTGGGCCACGGTCTGGCCACCCGCGTCGTACACGCATTTGACACCACGAGCGCCATCTCCTCCCATGCCGCTAAGAACTATCGCAACGACTCCAGCGCCGTAGTATTCGACTGCGCTTTCGAAGAGCGTGTTCGCCGATGGGGACGGACCCGTCACAGCGTCAGGACTCAGAATCTCAGCGTGACCTCCAGGTGAAACGTTTAGATGCCGAAACCCCGGAGCGACGTACACGACACCCGGGACGAGGGCTTCACGTTCTTCGGCTTCTTTCACCCGCAGGGCACACTTACGGTCCAGTTGTTCCGAGAATGAACGCGTGAATTGCCCTGGCATGTGCTGTGCGATCACGATCGGTAGAGGGAATCGCTGCGGCAGCGAGGCCAAGATCGTGCCGAGCACACCCGGGCCGCCCGTCGAGCTCGCGAAGCAGATGATCTGCCTTTCGCCCCGATCGGGCGATTGCCTGCTCGGCTGTCTAACCGGGGGCGCTGCACGTGGACGGGGAGGAGCTGGAGGTGTTGACAGTGTAGGCTTTTCGCCAGCCGTGACGTTCCGTACCACCCGTACGCGTGCGGCGATTCGGACCTTCTCGACCAGTTCCTCACCGATTTCTCCCAGCTCGAGACTGACGGCGCCGTTCGGCTTTTCAACGATGTCGATGGCGCCGAGATCCAACGCGGTAACACCGTCGGCTCCGTCCCTTTTCGAATATGAGCTGAAAATGACGATGGGCTTCGGATTCGAGGCCATGATTTCCTGCGTAGCCTCGAGGCCACCCATGCGTGGCATACGGAGGTCCATCGTGATGACATCCGGCTGCAGGTCACGAGCCATTCCCACGGCCTGAATGCCATCGACCGCCTTGCCGACGACTCGAATGTCACCGTCACGAGTCAACATCTCACAGATGCGTTTCTGCATGTACAGTGAGTCGTCTACTACCAACACGTCGATCACTTTTCAGTTCGCCCTACACGGTCGTCATCGCCGCTTGCCGGATCACTTTCTCGATGTTCGAGATCAGATCGTTCTGCGTGAACGGCTTGCCGAGATATGCATTGGCTCCCAAATCAAGGGCCTTCTGCACATGCTTCTGGCCGGTGCGAGACGTAACGACAACGATCGGCAGGTCACGGGTCTCTTTGAGGCGGCGAATCTCAGCGATGAGTTCGTAGCCGTGCATCTGTGGCATCTCAAGATCTGTCAATACAGCTTCGTACTTGTTTTGCCGCAAATACTCGAGCGCGTCCAAGCCGTCGACAGCCAGATCGACCTTGAATCCAGCGGCAACCAGGAGCTTGCTCGCGACCTTTCGCACCGAGATCGAGTCATCGACGACAAGAACCCATCGGCCCTGTCGCTTTAGCTTCTTTGTCGGTTCCGCCGATTGGAACGAGCGTTCATCGGTGTTGATGCTCGAGCCGCTTTCATCTGGCTGTGCAATGACGGTTGGCACGTCCACGATGAAATAGACTCCGCCGTCGCCCCCGATCGTTCCGCCACCAATGTGTCTCAGTTGGCGGAGGAACTCACCCGAGCTCTTCACGACGATCTCCTGGCGCCGAAGAACGCGGTCCACAAGCAACGCTACGCGTCTTCCATCCATCGTCACAACCACCGCGGTGTTTGCTTTCTCCCCGTCGGGCGACTGGAGGCCGAAGCGTCGTCCAATCCTCACCAGCGGCACGACTGTGCCGCGGATGCGGATGACCTCGGCGCCCGAGAGCGTTTCGACGTCGTTCAGGTCGATGCTGATGGCTTCCTCGACGTAGTTCAGAGGTATCGCGAAGGTCTGCTGGCACACCGACACGATGAGTGCTTGATTGATCGCAAGTGTGAGTGGCAGGCGTACCACGACCTTGGTTCCCACGCCCTGCAGCGACTGAACAGAGATCGAACCGTTGAGACGGTTGATCGTGTCGGCGACGGCATCCATGCCGACGCCGCGGCCCGATACGTCTGATACTTGCGAGCGTGTTGAGAATCCAGAGCGGAAGATGAGCGAAAGAAGCTCCTCTTCCGTCGGCTCTTCGGTCGGATGGAGAATGCCGAGGTCGCGGCCACGCTCCTTCACTGCGTCGAGGTCGATTCCCGCGCCGTCGTCGTGTACTTCGATGACGACGTTGTTTCCTTCTTGGTAGGCTTTCAGTGCAATCGTGCCGGCCGCGACCTTCGACTGGGAGCGGCGGACGTCCGTACTCTCAATACCGTGGCTGACGGCGTTTCGTACCAGATGGAGGAAGGGACTGAACAGGTCGTCGATGATCGCCTTGTCGAGCTCAGTCTCTTCGCCGAGGCAGGTGAGTTCGACCTGTTTCCCCTCTTTGCGCGCGGCGTCTCGAATCGGTCGGCGTAGCCGATCGAAGAGTGTCGCGGCCGGGACCATCCGTAGTTGTGTGATCTCGTACTGCATGTTGGAGGTGACCTTGGAAACGTTGTTCGCTTCTTCGGCTACCTCGCGAAACAGTCGGTCGAGTTGGCTCATGATCTCGGAGACATCTGAGGTGATCTCCATGAGACCGCGGCTGAGAATGTTGAAGTCGTCGTAGCGATCGAATTCCAGCTCGGAGAATTCCGATTCTGAGTCGTCGCCGAACATTCCGCCCAGACGGCCAAGCGTCTGTCCGAACTCATACTTTATCTGGAAGTCATTGACGAGCTCGAGGAGACGGTCCTTCCGTGCGCCGAGCTCTTCGCGAATTCCCCCTAAGCCACTGACGCGGCTAGAGAGACGCGTGCGACTCGTGATCAGCTCGCCGACCAGGTTCATCACCTGATTGAGGCGATTCGAGTCAATCCTGATCGTCTGGCGGTCCTTGCGCTCCTTATCCGCCGGGGTCTTCTCCGCAGCTTCGGCGAGTCGACGAGCCTTCTTGGGGGTCGGCGTATCGAGCGACGCGGCGGGCAGCTCCGGACGGACTTCGGCGATTGCCTGTGGATCAACAACCAGAAGGTCATCGATTTCGTCGTCCGCGTCGACTGCGGAGAGATCTGGGCCGGCGGTCTCGAGCACGACTGCCTGCTTTCTGCTCACCGCTTCCACGAGTTCAGCGACGACGGCAGCCAGGTTGCGATCCGCTTGCTCGTGGTCGTACTCCTCTCCCACTGCACGTTGGAGAATCGCTGTCAGCGTGTCGGCTCCGGTGAACAGAGCGTCGACCAGGTTTACAGTCTCAACGTCGGCGAGAGAACCATCGACGATGCGCTCGAGAAAGTCTTCGAGGATACCCGCGGCTTCGACCATGTCTCGTAGACCAACGAGTGTCGAGGCGCCTTTGATTGTATGGACTGCCCGAAACATCTCCTCGACGAGGTCGTCCGAGGGGCTCTTCTCGTATGCAAGCACGCAGCGCGTGAAACTTTCGAGATTTTCGCGGGAGTCGACCACGAAGAACGCCAGGTCCTCGTCTTCGTCGTCGATCGCGGCTTCGCTTTCGACGTCGACGGCTGTTGTCGAAAGTCCAACGGCAGCTTTGATACCTGCGACTCTTTCTGCGACAAATGCGCATACATCCGCGTCGCCGCTGGACCCGTCGCTGACAAGGGATTCGAGGAAGTCGTTTGCCTCCCTGGCAAGACTGCTGGCCTCAGAGAGGTTGACGACACCGGCGGACCCTTTGATCGTGTGGAACAGCTTTGCGAGTCGTTCGACGGCGGCGGGGGAGAACTCGTCGATGAAACTATCGATTGCTGCGTCGATCTCTTCGAGGTAGGCGCCTGCCTCTTCCAAGAAAACTTCGACGAGTTCTTCGTCGACGGACTCCGCGGCCAGCGGCGCAGCAGAGACGGGCGTACTGACTCCGACCGCTCGGCCTCCCCAGAGCTCCTCCTCTATGCGGTCAGCCGTCTCAGTGACCCGAGCGATTTGGTCTTCGTCCAACGACTCGCCAGCATCCGCAGCCTGCTCAAGGGTGTCCTGCACGGTCTTTGCGAGAGCTTGCACGCCCTGCAGACCGGCGAGGCCGGAAGACCCCTTGAGGGTGTGAAAGAGTCGCGCAAGTTGGCGGATCGACTCGAGATCGCTTGGGTCGCCATTCAGTTGATCGAGGCAATCGTGGATGCCTTCGAAAATGTCCTGCGCTTCTTCCTTGAAGCACTCGAGGATCTCTGGGTCGACAGCGTCACCAAGCTCGAGTGTCCCGCCGTTGGACGTTCCCGAGCCGAAGCTCTCGAGGAATCCACCGTAGTTGGCGTTGGCGCTCGCTTGGAACTCCTCAAGGATGTCGGCATTGCCGCTCGTGTCGTTGCCGATCGTGTCGACGAGCTGCTCGACGAGCGCGAGAGACTCGACGGCGAACTCGGCAAGGCGCGAAAAGCCGTCCGTGTCGACGTGAACCAGAGATCTTCCGACCTCGAGCAGGCGCTCCAGGTCCGAGCAGATGAGATGGATTTCGTTTTGCTTGAAGAGGCCAGCAGCGCCTTTAAGGGCGTGAACAGCTCGTATGCTGTCTTCGAGAAGTTTCTTGTCGTCAGCGCCTTGCCCAACGTTGGCCAGGGCGTCACGCGCGTCGGCCAGGAACTGTCGCGCGTCCTCAATGAAATAGGGCGCCATCTCGCTCTGGTAGTCACGTTGCGCCATGACAGTTGGTCTCCTTGAGGCGTCTCGTTTTTGGTTTCGGTTGTTTGTTACTTCGTCGTCGAATCCTTCGAGCGGAAGGTGAGAGCTCAGCGGATTCTGTGACCGTTGCGGTCCTATTGAGCCCGCGAGCGTCGTGTCTGACGAGGTCGATATTTTCGAAAAAGGTCGTCACTTGCGCAAAGCTGCGCGAAGACGACTCAAGTGGAATGGACTCTCTGTTGAAGATCTCGGAACATCTGCTCGTAGTCGAGCATTGCGACGACGCGTCCGTGTGATTCACACACTGCACGCACATACTGCGCTTCGCTTCGGCTCTCAACCTGCTCTTCGCGCACACTGATCGGAATCCGTGTCACCGAAAGCACGCGCTCTACGGGTATCGCAACGAGGTCAAACTCGGTCTGAAGAACCAGAACTGGATGCCTCGCGGGAAACGGCAGATCCGATTCGACGCCGATCTCTGCGTCAATAGCTACAACGGGAACGATTTCTCCGCGCAGGTTCATGGCGCCGCGCACGAAACTGGGCGCAGCAGGAACGGTCGTCAACTGCGGGCGAAACATGATTTGCACCACGGCCTTGGCTTCGACCCCGAAGAGGTCGCCGCCGCGCTCGAACACGCAAGCGTGAATCATTGTTCGCTCGGTTGGCGTGTTGGTAGACATGAACGACTCCTGATCGGTTCGGTTCAGCCGAGGACTTTTCTGACAGTCCGAACGAGCTCATCTGGGTCGAACGGCTTAACGAGGTAGTCGGACGCGCCTTGTTTCAGGCCCCACGCCCTGTCGGAATCTTCGCCTTTGGACGTGACCAGAATGACTGGGATATCCTTGGTTTCGTCGCACTTCTTCAGCTTGCGGCATGTTTGAAAACCATTTCGGTTCGGCATCACGACGTCCATCAAAATGATGTCGGGTTGCATACTCTTTGCTTTTTCTTCGCCAGCCACGCCGTCGCTGGCGTATTCACAGACGAATCCGTGATCTTCCAAAGCGGCGGTCATCAGCTTGATCTCTGACATGCTGTCGTCGATGATGAGTGCTCTCATTGTGTTCTCCTGTGTTGACTCGGCCTACTCACCGGCGTGTACGACGCGAACCTCGACGAGGCCGTCGGACGATTCGAACGGTAGGATTTGGCCGTTCAGGTGGTCAGGTCCGGTTCTGAGTTTTTCGATGGTTTCCCAGCCAGACTCGACCGATCCGAAGACCGTAAAGCCAGCGTCCAGCTGTGGTTTCGAATCGAGGCAGATGTAAAAGCGGTTGGCCGCAGAGCTCTTCGTCGGATTGCCGAATAGCGGTGCGCGAACGGCACCCAGTGCTCCCCGACGGTTTGGGAGAGCTACCTCTGCGTCGACGCTCTCGACGTCTGCCGAGACTGTACCGACGTCGCCGAATTCGGCGAGGTTGCCTTTCAACACGCGATAGAAGCGCCACGACTTCCAGTGGCCGTCCTGCACGAGCCGCACGAATCGTTCGACGTGCTTAGGGGCGGCCTCAGGATGAAGCCGGAGGAGGATCGTCCCCTCTTTCGTACGCAGTTCGACGCGTGGTTCCGAGTCGGCCGCTCGCGACGCGATTCTGTGGCTTTCGACCACTGAGGTGTCGTGGACGACTGATTCAGTGTTTTCTGCTTTCTCAGCTGCGGCGGGCGAGGAGGTCTCGACATCCGAAACGGGCAACGTTTCGAGCATCGTGTCAGTGGGGGAGACATGGACTTCATCAGAGTCTGAACGAGAAGTCGTCGAACCGGTGAGATCCTCAGATTGAATCTCGGTGCTGGGTATGCCCGCGGACGATGTTGGGACATCGTTTTCGAGCCAGACAGAGTTTCCATCTGGCGAGTCGTCGCTCGCAAAATCCAACGGCTGAAACTCGGAGGCGACGGACTCATCCTGCTCGACGGGGGTCTCGAACGCGACGTCACCGTGAAGCCCCGTCTCCGGTAGATCGCCGGGAGTTGAGATTTCATTCTCTTCCGGCTTCGAGTCCCAAGTAGGGATCTCGGGCTCGGTCGATTCCGATGGGTCACTCTCGGGATCCGCTAAGTTCGATCCATCCGAAGTCGACGGATCCGATTCCGGGACAGTTGATCCGACGAGATCGCCTGTTGGTTCTGTTTCGAGTCCCTCGCGCTGATCGCCCTGAACGAGAACCTGGTCAGCCGCGTCCGGTCCGCTCTCGGCAGCGACCTGCCGAGAGTGAACCGATCGCGACGCCCGGTGCGTGCTGACGCAACCGCAAGGGATCGTCGTCACCAGTGCGACAACAATGAGCGTGTTCCACCGCAACTGAAAGATTCGTGTGCAGTTCCACATACTGTGACATGATCCCCTAGTCAGAATCCTCAGTTGGCCGTGACTTTGAACTGACCGATCTTCGAAGTGAGGTCGTTTGCCAGTGCTGCGACCTCCTCCGTCGACTTCTTGGTCTGCTCGGCGCCGGCCTGGGCTTGCTTGGCGATGTCGGCGACGAATTCCATCGCCTGGACGACGCCTGCCGCGCCGCGGACTTGCTGCTTTGCCGACAGACTGATCTCGTTGATCAACTCCGCAGCCTGATCTGTCGCTTGACCGATGTGAGTGAGTGATTCACCGGCGCTACCGACCACGCGGCTTTCGTTCTCCACGTCGCTGGTCTGCTCTTCCATGCTCGAGACCGCTTCGTTGGTCTCCGCTTGGATGCCTCCGATGAGCTTCTCGATCTCGCGAGTCGCACCAGCGGTACGTTCGGCGAGCTTCCTCACCTCCTCGGCGACAACTGAGAACCCACGGCCATGTTCCCCGGCACGCGCAGCTTCGATCGCCGCGTTGAGCGCCAGCATGTCCGTCTGCGCCGAGATCTCTTCGATCGTGTTGACGATCGTAGAAATCTCCATCGAGCGATCGCCGAGGCGCTTGATCTTCTTCGCTCCCGCGAGCACGTTCTCGCGAATGCGATCCATGCCGTGGATGACCTTCGACACCGCCTCGTTACCGACGTCCGAGGCCTCTTTCGTCTTTTGACCTGCCTCTGCGGCGACGGAGGCATTGTTCGCCACCGATTCAATATTGGAGGACATCTCCTGGACGGCGGCAGTTGTGTTAACGACCTCTTCAGCCTGCTTGCGAGCGCCGTCGGCCAACTGCTCGGAGGCGACTTGAATCTCGCTCGAAGCCGACGCGACGCGCAGCGACGCGGCCTGGACCTCTTGGATCAGCTCGCCGACGTTCTCGAACATGAGGTTGAGAGCGTCTGCGACGTTTCCGAGCGCACCTTCGGTGACGGTGGCACGCACCGAAAGGTCTCCGTCCGAAGCGTCGCTCACGACCTCGAGCAGACCGCGGATATCGCTCTGAAGGCGCCTGTTCTCCGCCGCGATTTCTTGCTGAGCCTTGACGCGAGAGTCGACCATTTCATTGAACTGTTCTGCGAGTTCTCCGATCTCGTCGGAGCTCATCACTTCGGCTCGAGCGGTGTCGTCACCGGCAGCGACTTTGTTGGCGGTTTCGACGAGGCTGGCGATTGGGCGTGAGATCTGACGCGCAAAGAGAACAGAAACAAGCACGAAAATCGCCAGGGTGAATGTTCCAACGCCGAGCGCCGCGTTGCGCTGAGCTCGGGCTGCGGCGAAGGCTTCCGCGGCATCAATCTCTGTCAGAAGTCCGTAGGTCATACCTGCGATTTCGAGGGGACCATAGGATCCGAGAACCGGAATGCCGCGGTAGTCTGGGTAGACGTCGACGCCGATTCGATCAGACACACTGGGCGAAAAGATTCTCTTCGCGCCGTCGGTCGGCACCTCAAGCATGCCGATCGACGTGAAGCTGATCTCCTTGCCGTCTGCAGAGATGACCTTACGCTTGGCCGAGCCTTCCTCGAGGTCTGAGATGAATCGGGAGTTTGTGCGTTGCCGGAAGTCCGGGCCGACGATGTAGCTCTCACCCGATGCGCCCAATCCAACCTCTTCCTGACGACCGCCCATCGTCGTGACGCCGTTGATTTTGTCGATCGGTAGCTGGTAGATCATCACGCCCTGCTTCGTTCCGTCCTCGTCGTAGATCGGACAGCCGAGGAATGTGGCAGGCGCGTCGTAGGAGATCGGATAGGGCTCGATGTCGGTGCTCTTAACGTGTCCATCGAGGGAACCGTCGCGCTCAGCTTCCCACGCCAGGGCGAAGGCTTTACCGATTCCCGTGTCCTTCTGCGGACCGGTCCGCAGATTGCCGTTGAAGTCCAGCTCCTTGAACACCGAGTACACGACGTAACCTTCGTCGTCGCAGATGAACACGTCGTAGTATCCGAAGCGAGATACGAGTTGGCTGAGGATCGGGTGGTAGATCGAGTGCGACTTGACGTACGACGTCTCCGTCAAGGCGTTACGAAACTTCGTTGGAATCTCGGTGTTGGCCGCGATGTCCTCGAGGCTGTTCAGAGTCTCTTTGCTTCCAACCGGCGCCGGGTTCTTCGTCGTGTAGACATACTGAAGGATGTTCACTTCCGGATCCGGGTGCAGGAACTCTTCAGGCGTTCCCGGGTTGCCGCTACGAACCTGGCTGAGGTTGTGGATCAGTACGTTTTGATAGTACTCACGATTCGTCTCGTTGACTGTACGGATCAAATTGTTGTCGACGGGCTGGCCCGCCATTTCGAGCTCGCTGAGAAGTGACTTGCGAGCCGCCGAGAGATCCTTCAGCGTGTTTTTGACCGTGAGACTTTCTGCATGAGTGGCCAAATCGTATCGCGCTTGCTGGTAGTAGGATTCGATACTGTCTTGCAGAACGCTTCGCACAGACGACAGCTGCGCGAACGCTTGGTTGCGAAGAGCATTCGAACTCTGCCAGTAGCTGATGCTCCCGACTAGACCGACAGCGAACACACCAAGCAGTACCGTAGCGAGGATGAGTTTGCCGCGAATACGAAGGTTTTGTAGCTGCCAAAACTTCGTGTTACTCATGAGAGTTGCCCTCGAATCGAAAAGAAAAGAATTGAGTTACAGATCACCAGGACTGTTTTCGTCGGTCGGTGAGATGGCAAATCTGAAGCTCTTCTCTACGCCGGGGCCAGGTAGGATGGCGTTGTCAACAAATGAATTAATTCTTTCTCATGAGCCAACTTCCGAGACTGACGCCCGCATGCGACTTGAGAGCCGGTTTCTAGGGGCGCGACTGAGTGAAGCGCAGGCGGTTGTGGGACGCTCGCTTGGCAAAGCGGAACTCCAGGCATGTTCTCGGAGCGTAGGGTGCGGAAAAACTCCGGCGTGAAGCAAGCGTGCTTCGGACTAGGTCTACTAGCGGCGTCCGTGGCCGCAAGAGGGCGTGGCGCCTCACTTGGAACACGGAGAACGTCGTAGTTTGTACGTAAGAACTAGATTCCGGGAACTCGAGTTGCTCGCGCGAAGCTCTCCGTCGTAGACTTCACACGTCGCTGGGTTGGTCTCGATCAACACTCGCCCGCCGAGTCAGAGTGGCGATTCGACTTCTGCCCTCTTTCCTACCTCCAATAGTCAGGGCGCATACCGAGGTACCGCACGTGCATCACAATCCGGTCGACGCTGACGCCGGAACAAAGCTTGCCGATCTCACCGACGACGAGCTCGTTGCAGAGCTGTCACGGCGTGAGATTGTCTCTTCCGCCCATCTCAAAGCAGCTCTCGAGTATTGCGACGCGAACGGGGGGCGACTGGCGAGCGTCTTGAAGAGGCTCGGGCTTCTTCAAGAGAGCGAACTAGAGACTCTCGTTGATGCGCTCTCTCACACGGGGACATCGACGGCGGAGATCGCGAGCGATGCACCGCCAGACGTGGACGTCAGCAAGCTCCGGGTGTATTTCCGGCTTCTCGACAAGGTTCCGGAGACGCTGGCCGAGGAGCACGGTGTGCTTCTGTTCCTCGCCCAAGGTGACACGCGTGGTGTCCTGATGACTGCCGAGCGCAGTTTGAGTCCGGAGCAAATCGACGATCTGGGGCGCCTCTTGGGCGTCCGCATCGTTCCGATTGAGCTCTCAGACGAAGAGCGAGTGTCATTCCGAGAAGAACTTCACAGGCGTCGTGGGTGTCGAGCTCCAACCGGCGACACGCAACGTCCGGCGGAGCAGACGCCAAAAGCTCGCGACCCGGGCTCGTTTCGAGATTTACTCGGACTGATCATCAGCCGATTGGAAAGCGCGGACCAAGAGCGTCGCAGTTGATCGTCTTCAGCGCTCCGGTTGCTTGGCGAAGGTGGATTCACACGGTTTGTCCGGCCGCCGTGGGTAGCTCGACGCGTATCATCCCCATTCGCAGCAGCCTTGAGAGTGACTGACATACTTCGAAAGTGCTGACGCGACACGTCTCGGAGATTTCTGGAATTCTGCGGCGTCCGTTGATGGCACTCAGAACTCGCAGAAGCTGATCGTCACGGATACTGGTCGTCAACGAGCTTCCCGTGACGGCGAAGATGGCTTCGGTGTCTTTACTCTCTGGCTCGAGAAGCTCCCATTCGTCGATGCGGGTGCAAAGTTCGAGCAAGAATTGCTCGGCTGGGATCCGCAGGTCAAAGTCGAGGAATGCATCAGGAATCCGCGGCTTCGCGAAGTACTCCATCCGGTAGTTTTTGTTCTTGTCTACGCACGACCGGAGGATTTCTACGCCAAGGGCTCGCATGACACGGAGCCCTTTCTTGTGATCGAGCACTCCATCTTCGACCATGCGGACGAAGATCGATTCTTCATTTCGCGTCGCAGTTCGAAGGTGGTCGTGCACATACTCTTTCGGTACCCGAAACCCACGAAAGCACAACGACTGCACTTCGTAGAGCGGAATTCTGCGAGGGTTGAGGAAGCAGACTTTCCCGTCGCTGACGCAAATGTCGATCTCCCTATTGTCGCAGGCAACTTCGAGCACTCCCGTGAGTGATTTGTTGGCCAGAGCCTGAAGAACGTCAGAGAGGCTGAGGACTCCGCCGCTGGCAGCAAACTCAGCTTTTCGAAGGCGTTCATACTTGTCATGCACCTCGGAGCTCAAAGCGGCGATAAAGCTGCTTTCCGTGACGGAGCTGACGAGTGCATTCACCGCAGCGTCTCGCGGCTGCTCGCCTGTAGCCTCGATTGCGCGCAGAACCCGTTCACACAGCCGGCTTGTAACCAATGCTTTGACTTGCTCGACGACGATGCGTCGTGGTCCTTGGTCCGCCACTTCGGCGGCTTTTGTAACCAGACTGTCGAGACGATCGCGAATGTCGTCGAGCGACGCGGCAGCTTTCTTGGCTGCGTCGACTTTCTCTAAGGCGCTCTCGACCGCAGATAGGAGCACAGATTTTGTGAATGGCTTTGTCAGTACTGAAACGATCGAAGGGTAGTCGTGAGAGCAGTCCGAGACCTGCTCTCCCTTCCCGGACATGAGGATAATCGGGATGTCTGCGAGCTCTGGATTCTCTGACAGGCGTTCGCACACCTCCGTGCCCAAGCCTTCTTGGAGCGTGTAGTCAAGCAGAACAAGACCAGGGGCTTCGTTTCGTGCGGCGGCAACTCCCTCGTCTCCGCTTGCGACGACCGTGACCTGGTACGGTCCTTCCTGCAGGCACTTTTGAGCGAACTTGCGTACGGTGGCGCTGTCGTCGATGACGAGGATCAGCGTTTTCGGTGTGGTCACTGTCTTCGCTGTTCGGTCGCTGTCCTCGCGAACAGACGACTCCGCTGTGTGTTCGTCTTGGATGGGACGTTGTAGTCGTCGCGGAGGGTTCATAGGGCTCCTCGCCATCTGCATGAACTTCGCTGCATTTGCGCGCGAAGCTAGCCACGATCGCATGCAGCCATACTACGAACCGCGTACGCGACGTCTCCAATTTGGAGGCATGTGTACTCTTATCGACGGCTATTTTTTCTTTCCTGAGCAGAGAGCCGTTTTCGGTACTTCGCTGGGTCGATGATGGGAGGTTATGTCTCGGTTGTTTGCCGTTCTTCGCTCTCCGTTTCATACTTCGTTGTGCTCTTGAATCTAGATAGCAGAGTCTTCGGAACGTGCCCTCGTTGGCGCAGTCTCTACTGGGTCGCGCCAGCTCGTGGAACGAACGGCCTCAAGGTTGACTGATTTCAGCGGTGAGAGAGCAGCGAACCCTTTCGGTCTGGAGTTGCGGCGGTGGCGACTCAGATCGGAAAACTCACTTGTTCTTCGCTCGATAGCCTATCAGCGTATAGCCACAGATCCGACGAAACGTGGACGATCAATCCGTTATCTATCAAGAAGAAATCCGCCAGCTCAGCTCAGCGCTCGATGCTGCCGAGGAGCGTAACGCAGATCTCGCCGCCGAGAACGCGAAGCTGAAGGACATGCTCCTGAGTCAGTCGAAGATGCAGGCATCCGACGGGACGAAAATCGCCGAGCTCGAGGGGCGCCTCGCCAGCACCGGTGAGCGCGCGGAGTCGCTGGAGCGAAAGGTTCAAGACCTCGAGAAACAACTCGAAGCCGAGAGCGAAGAGTATGTTCAGCTTTGCGAACAGCTCGATGCCTCACAGCGGAGCCTTGCAGAGCATACGGAGAGCATCGAAGAGCTCACGAAGGCGTGTCAAGACTCAACCGATGCAGTGGCGAAAGCGCAAACGCTTGAGAGCGAAGTCACAGGCCTAAGAGCGAAGCTCGCGCAGACCGAAGAGGCGCTTGAGCTGACGCGTACCAAACTCGACGCACTAGACACCGATTACCAGAAGAGCCGGAGAGAGGTCGACGCTTGGAAGTTTCAGGTCGACTTTTTGATGGGACAGTACGCTCCGGACGAGCCGAAGAATCCGCCTCTTCCGGAGGACGACACGACTTTGATCATGGACCCGAAAGAATCAGGCCGGTAGGCCGTTAGCGGAGCAAGAAGGACAAGCATGAACCTCATCGGACGACTCGATGGTCTCTCACTATCGGAACTGCTTCAGATGATCAACGCCTCGGCCCGTTCAGGAACGCTCTACGTGGGCGGTCTGCACGGATCAGGTCGCATTTTCGTGCAGAATCATCGCATCGTCTATGCGACCGCCGACACTCAGAAGCGACTTGGGTATGTGCTCGTCGAAGACGGGCTCATCTCTCTGGTCGACCTAAACTCTGCTCTTCGGGAACAGGCGGAGTCGGTTCCACGGCAGCCACTTGGAGTGCTGCTGGTCGCGAAGGGGCTGGTGGAGAAGTCCGCGCTGGAGCGCGTCTTGAAAAAGCACACTGCCCACATCGTGCGACACATCAGTACTTGGGATCAGCCTTTCTACTCGTTCGAGATTTTTTCGGGCGACGAGGTGTTTCCTCTTCCTGCCGCTGGCCTCCGTATCGACCGATTCCTTCTCGAGGAGGCGAGATCGCGTGACGAAGTTGGAAAGGGTCGCGAACGCGAAACGATTCCTGGGAATGTCGATTTGTGGCCATAGGCTGACTACGTGACGCCCGACGTCGCCGTGCGATCATCGGGAAGCGTGGGAGACACGGCCGACGGCTGTCGCTACCGACGTCGCGCCAGCTTGCATCCAGCCGCACAGACGGCCCGGCTGCGACGGCCGGATCGATGTTGTGTAGACTGGCGCGCCACTGTCTAATAGGGCCGCGAGACCACCACGATCTTTGCCCGCCGCCGGCGGGTGGTTTTCAGGTGGCGGTGAGCATGGTTAGCGATCTGAACAGGTCGCGACGCCACTCAGCGAGGAACTTGTCTCGAAGCCCTTGGCCCGGGAATGCTAGTGATCAGTCAACAGCTAAAACGTCAGGTCGCTGTGTCCAGCGGATACAGGCCGCCTGCTTGGCTGTTCGGCGCTCGTGCCTGCCTGATCGTCGCGTTCGTCTGGCTTTTCTTGGTGCCGCAGGGGCTGGCCGGTCGAAGCGAAGAGCCGCGCGCCGCGGCTGACGCTGAGTTCTTCGAGCGAAGAATTCGACCGGTGCTGGTTTCTAAGTGCTACAGCTGTCACTCACGTCGAACGAGTGAGCCAAAGGCGGGGCTGCTCCTTGACTCCCGCATTGCCATTCGCCGCGGGGGTGACTCTGGGCCTGCAGTGGTCCCCGGGGACGTCGAGGCGAGTTTGCTCGTGAAGGCCCTCCGTCACGATGGGCCAGCCATGCCGCCGAAGGAGAAGTTGCCTGAGAATGTCGTCAGAGATTTCTCCATCTGGATTCGAAGCGGCGCGTACGACCCACGCGAGGAGTTGAGTACACAGGCCGCGACGACCGACGCCGGCAGCGCCGGGGGCGAGAACTGGTGGAGCCGACGAGCGCTCGCCGCCGCCAAGCCGCCGACTTCAGCAGCGGACCAGGGCGCACAGCCCATCGACAGGTTTCTTCTTGCCGCGCTGCGGCAAGAAGGTCTATCGCGAAGCGAGCCCGCAGATCGCTACTCGCTTCTGCGACGAACTCATTTCGTGCTTACTGGCTTGCCTCCGAGCGGCGTCGAAATCGAGTCGTTCATCTCCGACCGCGATCCGCGAGCTTTTGAGCGCGTCGTCGATCGGTTGCTGGCGTCGCCTCACTTCGGCGAACGGTGGGCTCGGCATTGGATGGACGTCGTCGGCTACGGTGAGTCGCACGGCCACGAGTGGAACGTGGACCTGCGGGGAGCTTGGCGATACCGAGACTACGTCGTGCGCGCGTTGAACGCTGACGTGCCTTACGACATGTTTGTCCGTGAGCACATCGCCGGGGATCTACTCGAGGAGCCACGCTGGAATGAGTCTGCGGCGGTCAACGAGTCGCGCATCGGAACGGCTTTTTTTCGATTCGGCGAAGTGGATCACGACGACTGCCGGAAGTTCCCCGAGAATAACCTCGATGTGATCGATCACCAGATCGATACGTTTTCGAAAGCTTTCCAAGCAACGACTCTGGCGTGTGCGCGCTGTCACGACCACAAGTTCGATGCGGTGTCGCTCCGTGAGTACTATGCACTCAGTGGCATCTTTGCGAGCTCTCGTCAGGTCGTACACACCATCGACCGTCCCGATCTGTACGACGCGCAAAAGCGGCAACTCCGCGCGCTAAAGCCACGCATTCGTTCTGCGATCGCCTCACTTTGGCGGCAGGAGGTCGCGAAGGTGGGGCGCTATCTCGCGGCCGCTCAGGCGAAGATAGACGGCGCTGCGGCGGCGAACGGTGATCTCGACTCGGAGCGGCTCGCCAAGTGGGTGGCGGCTCTCGACACCACGCGGCAGAAGGTGGACAAGAAGACAAAGGAATCTGACGGCGCGAGGAGTTCTCCGCAGTTCGACTTGTTTCTGTTGCCTTGGCTGGAAGTTGTCGCCGTTGCGCAAGGCGAACGCGGCGCGACGCTGGTTGCAGCCGAGGTGCAGCTCGAGGAAGTGAGCGTCGCGGCCACCTGGACTCGGGTCGGCGAACTCTACGGGAGCGAACAGCGCCAGCGATCATCGTTCAACGAAAGTCGTTTCGATTTGTTTGCCGATTTTCGTTCCGGGAATACGACGGCGTGGGATCGCAGCGGTCTGGCGACGAGCGATGGTGTTTCGGAGAGCGTGGATTTTGTCGTTGCTTGCGACGGTGACCGCGTAGTGCATTCGATTTTGCAACCTGGATTCCATACGCACCGACTTTCAAATCGCCTGAACGCGTCGCTGCGTTCGCCACTTCTCCCGAAGGAAAAACGTTTCGTTAGCTTCGAGGTGGCTGGTGGCCGCCGTGCTGCCTGGAGAAATGTCTATGAGAACTGCGCCGTCACCAACGGCGCGTCCCATCCGCTCTCTTCGACAAGGTTCGAATGGCGCACGATGGAGACCGCCGCGGAGGAGCCGTTCGTTCCGGCTTTCGTCGAATTTGTGACCAAGTTCGACGACTACGGCTACCCTGGCATCTTTTACGATAAGCGAGTTGATCACGACGACATCCGCTCGCAGTTCAGTGTTCGCCGCGTGGTCCTCCATGATGACAAGGAGCCGCCTCGCGTCGATCTCGCCTACATGCTGGATCTCTTTGACGGCACCGTGCCGCAGACGTTGGCGGATGTCGGCGAGCGGTATGCGAAGGTTTTGGCGAATGCCGTCGACGCCTGGGCCGACGGCGTCGCCACTGATCGAGACGCTATCTGGGTGGACTGGATGGTGCAAGCCGACCTGGTGCCGAATCACCTCGACGCATCGGCTGCGGTTGCGGAATTGGTGGCTCGATACCGTGCGGTCGAATCGTCGTTGGGAGCGCCGCGGCTTGTAGCCGGAGTGGCGGACTTCGACCGCGGGTTCGACGTGCCGCTTCGAGTTGCTGGTGAGGCTCATCAGCCAGGTGAGCTTGTGGCTCGCGGCTACGTTGAGTCGATAACTGGCACAAGCGCCACCGTTTTGGCGCCGGGCAGCGGACGTCGCGAGCTTGCTGAGTTCGTGGCCAGCCCGGACAACCCGCTCACCGCACGCGTTTTTGTCAATCGCGTCTGGCAGCACGTCTTCGGAACGGGTCTCGTGGCGACAAGCGACGACTTTGGGCAGCTCGGCGAGCGACCCAGCCATCCAGAGCTCCTTGACTACTTAGCGCGAGACTTTATCGAGAATGGTTGGTCGCTCAAGAAGCTCGTCCGTTCGCTCCTGTTGACCGAGGCGTTTCAATTGTCGAGTCGCGCTACTCGTGGGAATATGGAAGCCGACGCAGGAAATCGCCTTCTCCATCACTACGCTGTACGTCGTCTTGAGGGCGAGGTGATCCGCGACGCGATGTTGACGATCTCGCGGCAGCTCAATCGCTCGCTCTACGGCCGTAGCATTCATCCCTTTCGCTTGGAGGAGCGCCCTACGCGAAAGCTGTTTTCGGGACCGTTGGATGCGAACGGGCGACGGAGCCTCTACATTCGCGTGACGCTCACCGAGGAACCGCCATTCCTTGCGGTGTTCAATCTGCCTGATCCAAAGCACGCGAACGGTCGGCGCGACGTGACCAACGTGCCATCTCAAGCGCTGACGCTTCTCAACGATCCGTTTGTGCTACAGCAGGCTGGATACTGGGCCAGTCGGCTGGTAAAGGATGGGAGCACGAACGTGCGGGACCGTCTTGGCGCCGTATTTCTCTCTGGCGTTGGGCGATTGGCGTCGCCTGAAGAGATTGACCGCTTCGAGTCGATGATCGCCGAACTGCTGGCGCTCTATGATACCAGTCCGCCAGACGTCATGACTGACGAGCGATTGTGGCGAGATGTCGCCCACGCCGTCTTCAACCTCAAGGAATTCGTCTATCCACGCTAAATCGTAGACCGTTTGCGAACGCGCGTATCGATCGACGACGCCGGGTTTATCACCACCACTCGGATGTGGCTGTAGCTGAGCTTCGTCCGTAGTCGACTCATCTGTCGTGTGATTTCGTCGCATCTGACGCCGACGGCGCATCAAGGAAGTCCCGAATTCAAATGAGTCCTCCGACAACGTCGGATCACAAGCAGCAAGTCGAAGCAACGCGGGCATCGGCTCGTACTACCGCGGGAGACACGTTCTCCAAGCTCTTTGGCGCTGACCTGAGGTCTGTATCGCTCTTTCGCATTGCTCTCGCGTCGCTGATACTCATCGATTTAGTTCTCCGAAGTCGTCATCTGACAGCTCACTATACCGACGCGGGAGTCCTTCCACGCGACGCACTTTCCGGCGTCGCTCTTTCTTTCCACGCTCTCGGTGGATCCTACGTCACTGAGCTCCTCCTGTTTTGCACCACAGGCGTGTTCGCCGCGTTTCTTCTCGTGGGCGTGTACGCTCGCGTCGCGAGCTTCGGGTGTTGGCTCCTGATGACGTCGCTACATGCGCGCAACCCTTTGCTACTCGACGGTGGCGATGCACTCGTGCGATTGCTGCTTCTCTGGGGGGTCTTTTTGCCTTTGGGGGCTCGCTGGTCGCTTCGATTGGGGCGATTTCAATCTCGCGAGCACGCCACGGGGACGCGCTGCTATTCTCTTGCCACCGTGGCGTTGACTCTGCAGTTCATCCTCTTCTACTGGGGTGGGGGGCTCTGCAAATCGGGACCAGAATGGACGTCAACCGGAAACGCCCTAGAGCTTGTTTTTCAGAACGAGTACTGGAATCGCCCGCTCGGTAACGTATTGAGTGAGTCTCCCGCCCTGCTTCGCGTCTTGACTCCGGCGACGATCATATTCGAGCTGCTCGGCCCGTTGTTACTTCTTGTTCCCGTCTGGCACGGCCCGATCCGGATGCTGACAATCCTTTCGTTCTGGATCTTTCAACTGAGCCTTGGAAGTACGATTCAACTCAATCTCTTTCCGTTCATCTCTACGCTGACTACGCTGTTTCTTATCCCCACGTGGTTCTGGGAGAGGCTCTGGTGGCCACGACGTGACGGTGCCAACGACGGGGAGACTTCTGCGAGAACGGGTCGGGAGCTCGAACGTGCTCGCCATGCAGAGCACCTCACAGACGACACGAACGAGCTTGGCGGTACTGGGACGTCTGCGGTGACCGCTCGGTCGCGCGGTAGGTTCGGCACCGCGGTCGTAGCGATTCTGATGCTTCTAATGGTTTTTCAGAATCTCACCAACCTCGGGCTGATCCCTACTCCTAGCTTCTTGACTCAGTTCGAGGAGTTGTCACTCATCAAGCAACGCTGGCAGATGTATGCGCGACCTCCGCAGGAGGACGTTTCATTTGAGATCTCTGGGCGCCGGGAGAGCGGTGTCGTAGTCGGAGACGCGGCCGAACTTTTTTCGCTGAGCGATTCTTCCGAGTTGTCGCAGCTCCACGCATCCTATCGTTTCAAGTATTACCTGGAGCGACTGCTGCGCGATCCGCGGCACGAGGCTCTGCAGTCACACTATCTGCGCTGGCTTTGCGGGGAGATCGATGGGGCTTCGTCGCAGGTGCAAGGTGACGACCCTGTCGTGACGCTTCAGCTCGAACAAGTCGTTCGCCCAATTTTGCCTCACGCCGAGCCAAGGCCACCGGCAACGCGGAGCGTCGTCTGTAAGATTTCTTGCAGGGGCGCTAACTGACGATTCTTGGAAACGCTGCCGATAAGCGTTCTCCGCTGCGCTGTAGTTGTAACCGCTCTCTGCATGGAGAGATTTGCCGCGACCGGTAATGAGGATCGCTGCAGTCCATGCACGCTCCCCAAAGAATCCACGGTGATGGTACTGTGCACGCTTCTCCACCGCGCTCGTTGCGACAGCCCTGGAATGCCAGGGTATACTTCGCCGTGACGGCACGTGAAGTCGCCACTTTTGCGGCCCATCGAGGCTGCTATGTTTTTCGGTCGAGGAGAAGTCGCTCGTGGTGTCATCCAGTGTCGCCGAACTACAACCGTCTCCGCTAACGAGCAGCGAGCGCGACCGCGCCTTACCTCATCCTGCGGTGATTGTCAGCTTGATGGCCGTCGCACTTCTTGCGTCAGGTGCGGCCGGGTTGCTGAACGAAGTCTTTTGGCAGCGCTCGCTCAAGCGCTTCCTCGGTGGAAGCGAGTCGATTAGCTCGACCATCGTGGTTCTCGTTTTTATCGGTGGCCTGGGTGTTGGGGCGATGCAGATGGGGCGGTATACGCGCAGGATTGTTGATCCGCTGCGCGCGTTCTTGCTCGTTGAAGCGTTCCTTGCCGTTGTCAACCTCTGTGTTTGCTGGATCCTTGCGTCCGGCATCTCGCAGTCGGTATTTGCTTTTCAGCGCGCCGCCGTCGCCCTAGGTGTGCCGCTGGGAATGCTCTATGCGGTGACGGCGGTACTGATCTTGGCTCTCCCATGCCTGCTCATGGGAGCCACCATGCCCCTCGCCTCTGAAGTGCTCCAGCGGCGCTTGGGACTGCGAGACGCACGTGTGATCGGGCTGCTCTTCTTCATCAATACGGTCGGGAGTGTTGTCGGCTGTGTTGTCGGTAGCGCGTGGCTCATGCCGCGCGTTGGAATTGCTAAGTCACTGATCATTGCAGTCGGGCTGAATCTGTTCGCAGGGTTGGCGCTCTGGGTGCTTCGCTTTCTCTTACCACCGCCTACACCGATATCTGTCGCGGCGTCCGATGTATCCCCTTCAGGCACCGCCGAACGGACACCAGCGGTCAAGACGTCGAGCAACGAGTCGAACACCAGGCTACCACTGGCGCATGTTCTCGCCCTCGGACTTGGTTTTTGCTCCCTGGCTTACCAGATGCTCTTGTTTCGTCTGTGTGCTCTGGTCCACGAACCGCTTCCGTATACGTTCTCGATGGTCCTGACTGGCTTTCTTCTCTTTTGGAGTCTCGGCGCGGCAGTCGCCGCGCGCACGCGTTTTCGCCTCTCTCCGGCGCTGGTGTGGTGTTCTCTCCTGCAGCTCCTCGCTTGCACCATGTTTCTTGAATCGAAGACGTCGCTTGTGATCGACGGGCCGTGGTCCATGCTTGGCTTCATTCTGTCGCGGTCTCACTACTTCCTACCGTGCGCTCTGTTCGGATTCCTCTTTGCGCGGGTAACGAGCATGGCGGCATCGGCATGGGGCAGAGATGTCGGTCGCGTCTATGCTTGGAATACCGTCGGCAGCTGCCTGGGGATTCTTGCGATTACGCTCGTGGGGTACGAGCTGCATGTTGCGATCGTCGTCCCGGCGCTTGCTCTTTTGACGTTTAGCCTTTGGGCGCTTCACAACGATTCGCTTGTCGAGGGTCGGAGCGTGTGGTCACGAGCTGTGTGCACGGTCGGCCTGGCTGGTGCCTTGCTGCTCACCCCTCTGTTTGTGGATACGTCGAGATGGTTCCCCTCGATGCGCGTCTTCTTCGGACGTGACGGTGTTATCGGTGTCTCGAGAGAAGGACACATGTTCTGGGACGGGCTCTGGCACTCAAAGGTGTCGCAAAGTCCCGGTGATCATGTGGGAGACAGCAATTGGTGGATGGCTGTATCTCCCGTTCTCGCGCACAGCGGCGAGGTCCGAGACGTCTGCGTCATCGGAGCGGGGGTTGGAGTCACTGCTGCGACCCTGGCACAGCTGCCGGCAGTCGAGCGCGTCGACGCCTACGAGATTAACCATACGCTCAAGCGTGTCCACGCACTCTACCCGGAGGGGACGCTCCACGTTGCGGACACGCCACGGCTGAACCTCATCTGGCAGGACGCGAGAACTGGATTGGCTCTCAACGAGCAGAAATATGACGTCATCACCACAGCTCCGCTGTACTTGCGACAAGCGGGTGCTGCGCTCTTGAACTCGATCGAGTTCTACCGCCAGCTCAGTGCTCGACTGAAGCCGGGAGGTGTCCTGTGTCTCTACGCGTACGGCACGGATGAGCAGGCGTTCGCGGTACGTCAGACCGCTCGTCAAGTGTTCGACCACGGAGTCGTTTGCTACGGTGGCTATTTGGTGCTGCTTTCTGACGAACCGATCGATCTTTCGGTCGAAGCCGTCGCAAGTAAAGCCTCTCTCCATCGAGGCAACACGTTCTGGGACTGGGTTCGTACCTACGGTGGTGATGAAGGGGCGGCGAAGATCGCGGCCATCGTCGACGAGAGGCAGTTGCCATGGGGTGATGGGCGCCTGGTGATCACGGATGATCGACCAATCGTCGAGTACCCTCACTATCTTAGCCAACTCGTCAGCAAGTACGGGTACACCGAGAATCTCCGCGTTCGGCCTAAGGAAGAGTTTCGGCCCGGAGAGTGACGCACGTGGTGTTCACCGCGAACGCTCTACGGAAACCGTGGCGACAGTCTGCGTCCGCGATGGTCGACGGGTGATTCCTCGCGGACGCCGTCGCGCATGAAGACAAGGTAGGAGTCGTCTTGGTAGTGCAGAGTCCAACCGACGAGCGAGCGGAGCGATGATCCGACTGAGCTGCTTCGTTTGACAAGCACGGCGTCGGGTCGATAGCGCGTGAGGAATTCTTGCCAGCCGGGCTTGGCTGCGTAGAAGTCGATGTGCTCAGGCAAGAGATGGCGGGGATAGGCCGCTTCGTAGCGGCCGTCGAGGCTGACGAGGACGCGTGGGTGAAGTCGCCAGCTGACGTACTGCCCGACGACGAAGGGAGTCACGATCTTGCCCTTGAACTCCTCTGCTTCGAGAAAATCTACGGCGCCTACTGGGTAGATGACTGGAGCGTGAGGCTGCTCCTGAGCGTGGCACGGGACGTCAAGGCGTAAAGGTTGACGCGCCCCCCAGGTTCCGAAGAGCGCGACCGCGAGCAGGAGGCACACGACGGCGACAGAGTTTTGATGGCGCGTGAGCCTGCTCCCGAGCAGGCGTCCTAGAGGCGTCTTGACCAGGTACGCCGGGACGAGGCAAAGCCACACCACAGCAAAGATAAATACGAGACGTTCGTGCTTGAACGCTTGATAGGTACATGCGGCCAGTCCAAGGAGTCCCGGGCATTGGCGCCAACCGAGGCGAAGGAGCGCGTAAGCGGCAATGAGGACGGCAAACAGGAAGATAAAAATGCCAGTCGTATTGTGGCTTTGCAGAATTGGCACCCATTCGGAGATGAGCGAGCGGTCATGAAAGATGCTGTGGGCGATGCCGCTGAAATAGGTCACTCCGTAGGGGTTGACGAACGATAGAGGCACCATTGCGGCGGCGACCAAGAGCAAGTGAGTGACGCTTTTTCTCCGTAAGATGAGTTCGATGCCATGAAGAGCGATGAGTCCGACCCCGACGACGAAACCAGCGTGCAGATTGATCCAAAGCACGTACATGGGCAGCCAAACGGCGATCCACTTCCGTCTGCCTTGTCGATCCTCGTGGAGAAACAGGACCACGGCAGCCGTAAACAAGAGCGTCCAGACTTGCGCTCGGATCGTCGTAAAGCCTGCCTCGCCGAGAACGATGGCAAGCGGGACACACATCGCGATCGTGGCGAGATTGGCGCCGCGTCGTGCTGCCGCGAGGATGCAGACGAAAGCTACGCCGATGGCGAGCAGATATTTGGCGACGACGACAGCTGAGGTGCCCGCCGAGGCCAGATAGTAGAGAAACACGCCATGTCCCCACTCATGGTGCACTGAAGGGCTGACCGTCGGTGTGAACGCGAAGCGGTCAGCTTGGGGGACAGACCCTTCGATCAGCGTCTGCCGGTAGAGCGCCATTTGATGGAAAACGTCGGGATCAATGGCATTGCTGCGGCTGATATGAAGTGTGAAGAGAGCTGTCAGCCCTAGCGCGACGGAGAACTTCAACGCCGTGCGGCTGGATGGAAAACCGCCGACAGCGGTTCGCTCCATCGACTGCTCAGCGAGAGCGACGGGGCTGGAATCGTTGTCGGCGGTTGAATCTACGTGCATTGAGGTGATGCAGTCGTCGTCTTTAGCTGCCGCGGTCTTCTTGGTGCTTCTTACGGCGGGCAACCGCGTATTCAATCGACGCTCTTTCATGATCGTTGCGAGCTTCGCAGATCATGGCGACGTTGAGGTGCGCGACAGATTCAGAGAGAAAACTCTTGTAGACGTCGAGAGCTTCGTCGTAGCGACCAAGCATACCAAGCGCGACAGCCTTATTAGCTACGTACTTCTGAACGCGCGGAGCTCGATCAACTGCCTTGGTGAAATTCAGGAGAGCTGTGTCGTGCTCGCCCTTCAAGACGTGACACATGCCGATGTTATTCAGCACGACCGCATCGTCTGGCGAGCGCCGCTGAGCAGCGTGAAGGGTCGACAATGCATCGCCGACTTGACCGCGACGCATGTAGAACTCCGCTAGCCCGTTGTATGCAGGAATATAGTTGGGGAATTCCTTGATAGCGCGTAGGAATACGTAGTGACCTTCGACGGCACGACCTTGACTCGATAGCAACCGCGACAGCGCATAGAGAGTTTTCGCTTTCGGAGGCTGATCCGCATTGCGTGAGAATTCGTCGTCGACTGTGGTTTCGGGGGTGTCGTAGCTGTGGTCGGGGCTCGAGGCGCAGCCACCGATCATGGTGGCGGCGATGATCGCGGGAAAGAGTGAAACTCTCATTTGTTATTACTCCTCTTCAGTCGTGGCGGCAGCGGCTGCCCGCACCGCGCGTGCTTCTTGCTGCGCAGTCAAAGTGTCTCGTACATCAGTAGACGGCGCGCCGTCTCCGCCGGGAAGTCCATCCTTCAGTGACACCTTGCTGACTTCCACTCCCAGCTCGCCAAGGCGGCGAACGACGGCGTCGCGCCGTGCGTGGTACAGATCGTCCGAGGTGCTACCGCGCCTCACGTTGAGTTCGTGCTCGCGACCGGTGCGGATGAAATGGTTGCCGAGAACGTCGAGTCGGGCGGATCCGAGTTGGTTCAGTTGCTCCGACCCCGAGACGAAGTGATAGGGGTAGAGTGTCCGGTCTTCGAGGATCGCGTTTTCGATCGCGTTGGCCTGGTACGTTTCGACCATCCAGCGGTTGAGCGCGGGCGTGTCGTCAACAGTTTCGGGTTCGTGTGCGCAGCCGAGCGCCACGAAAAGAGGCAGGATCAGGAGGCGAGGTGAGAATGTCATCATGCGTCCTTGAGTAGGTTGGAAGGGATTCTGGTGGGGGGTAAACACGTTTGGGGGGAGATCAATTTCCAGCGATAATGTCCACGATTCGGATCCCAGCTGGACCCGCAACGGCGATGAACATGACTGGGAAGATAAAGAGAACGAGGGGAAAGAGCAGTTTGACTGCCATTTTCTCAGCGGCTTCGTGCGCCTTCTGACTCCGAATCTCGCGGAGCGTACCGGCGAACGTTTTCAATGAGTCTGCAATGCTCGTGCCGAATCGTTCGCACTGGACGAGGACGGCGACCAGAGAGCCAAGTTCATCGGCTCCAGTGCGATCGACCATGTGGCGCATCGCGTCGGTACGCGTGACGCCGAGCTGCATCTCCAAATTGGTGAGTGCCATTTCATCCGCCAGGGTGAGACTCACAGGGCGAATCTCGTCGGCTACAGAGTTCCAGGCCATGTCGAGACCCATTCCGGACGACACACAGATCTCCAAGAGATCAACGGCGTGTGCCAGATTCGTTTGCACTTCGAATCTGCGGTGAGATCTGCGGCGCGCGACGACCAGGTCCGGAATCAGGGACAGGCATGACCCAGCGCCCACGATCAGGAGGACTCGATTGTAGAGCGCGAACTCAAACGGCAGGGTCAGAAGCGTCGCACCGATGGTGCCGACCAGCAGGAGGACCATCTTGGAGCCGAGAAAGACAGCGGGCGCTCCGGGGTGGTGGAAACCTGAGCTGGCGAGGCGCGCTTTGAGCCCTTCGGACGGCTTTGATTTGTTGACTCGACTGGCGAAGCGAGCGAGTGGGTTCAATCCGTCACTCTTCGCTGTCTTTTGATCTCTCTCAATCAGCGAATCGCTTTTCTGTTTCTCCGTCAGTCGACTCTGGACGCGTCGGCGATGTGCCGCCACAGTGACGACGTAGGCCGCGCCTAACGCGAAGATCGCGAGAAAGCTAAGGACGGCTAGGACGAATTCGGTGGTCATTTCACTTGCTCCGAAACTCTTACCCGATGACTTTGACCATCTTGTTCATCACCCAAGCACCGGCCAAGAGCTGTAAGACACCGACGCCTAGCAGCATGTTTCCTGCACGGGTCGTGTAGAGGGGCTCCATGTACTGTGGGCTGAGCAAGTTGAGAACGAAGAATACGACGATTGGTAGCGCAAGGAGAACACGCTTGGAGAATTGTGTTTGAGCGGTCAAGACGCGGACACGGCGATTCAGCCGCATGCGTTCTCTGATGACCTCGGCCAGCCGCTCCATCATCTCCGCAAGGTTGCCTCCTGTGCGGCGCTGAATGATGACTGAAGTCGAGAACAGACGCATGTCATCGCTCGTTGACTGCTCAGCGACCTTGTCGAGGGCTGTTTCCAGGTTCAGACCGAGAGAGTGGTGTCCGCAGATCTCGGCGAACGTGTCGGAGACCGGTGCACCGATTTCCTCTGATATGAGCTGGAAGGATCCCAGAAGAGGGTGCCCCGCCCGGAGTGAGCGGGCTGCGAGGTCGAGAGCGTCGACCAGTTGCATCTCGTAGAGTGCACGTCGACTTGCGGCGCGTTTGAGCAGGAAGAACCAGAATCCCGTGACAATCACGCCTGCGAGACAAAGGCCGGCGAAGACGTTGCCGGTCAGGAGGTACAGTACGACCTCACAGAGCACAACGATGCCCAGTAGGCCGAGTCCGACTGCAGAAGCAGGAACGTGCCACCCGGCCTCGGACAAGAGAGCATCGAAGCGCTGGACGAAGCCGAGCTTGCGTCCACGCGTTGCGACTTTCGTCCTGATTTCCTTCTCTTCATGCCAAAGCGAGAGAGTTCGTGCGTCTGAGCCGTCGGTTTCGTAGAGGCCTAGACGCTGCTCTATCTTCCCGGCCCGAGCCGAGCGCCTCATCATCGCGATGAGAAGGCCCATGATCCAGATCGCAAAGACGAAGAAGAATACGCCTGCGATCGTAATGAGGTGGAGGAATTCCTGTGAGTCGGAATTCATTTTCGTTGCTCCTGTGCTTGGTGAGAGGAGGTTGGAATGATTCGCCGATGGAAGAGGTTCTCAGGGAGTTCGATCCCTTCAGCCTCGATTCGGTCCAGGATCTGAGGCCTGACGCCGCAGGCAACGAATTCGCCTTTGGCTCGACCATCTTCATCGAGCCCGGTCTGCTCGAAACGGAAGATGTCTTGGAGGCAGACGGTCTCGCCTTCCATACCGGTGACTTCGGCGACGCTGATCAATTTTCGGCGACCGCCAGTGAGGCGATTGAGTTGCACCACAATGTTGAGCGCCGAGGCGATCTGTTCGCGAATGGCGCGAACCGGAAAGTTGAGCCCGGCCATGCTGACCATGTTCTCGATGCGTCTGACGGCGTCTCTTGTGTTGTTTGCGTGAACGGTTGTCATTGAACCTTCATGGCCAGTATTCATCGCCTGAAGCATGTCGAGTGCTTCGGCGCCGCGAACTTCACCGATGATGATTCGGTCCGGACGCATACGCAGCGAGTTGCGTAAAAGATCGCGCTGAGTCACTTGTCCTTTGCCTTCGACGTTCGCGGGGCGAGTTTCGAGGCGGACGACGTGGTCTCGTTGTAGCTTCAGCTCGGCGGCGTCTTCGATCGTAACAACGCGTTCGCCGAGTGGGATCCAGCGCGAAAGCACGTTCAACATCGTCGTCTTTCCTGAACCAGTTCCTCCGGACATCAGGACGTTGAGTTTCGAATGTACACATGCCTCGAGGAATTGAACGACTGGGTCAACGATCGATTCGAGGCGCAAGAGATCTTGCACACCGATCGGTTGGACACCGAAGCGACGGATACTCATCGCGGGTCCGTCGAGGGCGAGCGGTGGAATAATCGCGTTGACGCGCGAGCCGTCTGCCAGGCGTGCATCGAGCATCGGCGAACTTTCGTCGATGCGGCGCCCGATTCGGCCTGCGATACGCTGAATTACTGTGACGACGTGGGCGTCGTCGCGGAACTTGGCGTCCGTCGCTTCGAGCTGGCCGAATCGTTCTACGTAGACTTGCCCTGATCCGTTGACGAGGATGTCTGTGACCGTATCGTCCCGAAGGAGATCTTCGAGCGGACCGAGACCGAACACCTCGTCCATGACTTGTCGCAACAGGTGTTGCTTCTCAGGTGCCGAAAGGGGGCGGCCTTGCTCGTTGAGCAGGGCGTCGACACGCCGTGAGCATTCTCTCTGCAGTTGCTCTCGAGGGATGCGTTTGGCCTCGGCGAGATCAATCGTCTCCAAGAGGCGACGGTGGACTGTGGTTTTGATGTCTTCGCCGGACTGGTTGGGTCTATCCGTCTGGTCTTTCATTGTCAGGTTCTGCTTCTTCTAAGTTAGTTGCGACCTTCGCGTCGTGGAGGCTCAACGGGTGAGTTGGTGATCCGTTCCCGCGAGTTGTAAGCTCTGTTTTTCGAGATCACGTCGCAGAGGTGACTTTGGGGCCACCTTCGCAAGCGGTTGTCCATAGTTGATGGCCAAGCTGGATGCCCGGAAGTCGTTGCTGATCGGCTCGACACGGATGCCGCGAAGCGCCGAGCGTGCCTCCGTCAAGTTGACCATGTGATGTCGTCGCCGGAATCGATTGGCGATCCCTACGATGCGATCACTCGCAATACCACGGTCGACGAGTGCAGTGCAGAGAGTGCTCGCCAGGCGCACGTCTTTGACCGACAACTGAAAGACGATGTAAGTCAAGGTGCTCGCCTCAGACAGTGTTGTGGCCGTGTCCAACGAGACGCGCGGTGCGTCGATCACAGTATGGCTGTACGCCTCCCGAAAGCTCGTCAGGGTCGGCTCCAGCTTCGAGAAATCGATCGCCTCAGGCTCGACGAGATTGACGCTTGCCGGGCTAATCAGGACGTCCAGGTGATCCGAGTAGTGTAGCGCGGTGGAACGCACGAGTTCCGGGTCGACTCCGTTCGTGCTTGAAAGCACGTCGGTGACGCTATAGCGCCCGCTCAGGTCAAGGTATCCTGCGACTGCTCCGTACATACCGTCAAGGTCGACCAGCAAGACCGGTTCTTCGGTCGCAGTCTCTAATTCGTGAGCGAGGTTCACGGCCACCGTCGTCGAACCGCAGCCGCCGCTTACTGACATGACTGTCGTCAAACGGCCGGCTGCAGGGTTCGAATCCTCGGGCACCAGTCGGTCGAGTACATTCTCGATCTTCGTCGCGATGGAATCTTTGCGAATGAAGTTTCGAGCGCCAACCTGCATCGCTTGGATCACGAGGTCGTCGTTGAGTGCACTCGAGAGGACGACGAACTTGGTCGCGGAGAACTTCGGAACGATCTTGTCGAGCGCAGCCATCATTTCCTCTGGCTGCGGATCGATGTCGACGAAGGCCGCGTTCACAGATCCGTTGTCAAGGCGCTGCAGGAGTTCGTCGAGTCCTTGGCAGACATGTGACATTTGATGTCTCGGGTGCTTGCCAATGACTGATTCGACAGAACTTTGAACGCTGGTGTCGTTTGTGACGAGGACGAACTGGTTCTTCGACATGGGGCTGTGTGCCTCCTCAGGAACTAGTCTTCGCGACCGACGGAATGAGAGGCGTCGTTGTCATGTGTCGCCCACGCGCCGGGACCGCGGAGACGGTCGAGACCGAGGCGCTTCAGACTGGACGGACTGGACTTCGAAGCGACGACAGGAATGGTGCCGTCAAAGTCGGCCTCAACAAAAATCTCCCAGTCGTTCTCTGGTTGTTCGAGAGTTCCTGGAAGTGGAGGAGCGTCCGACGGGGACATCGGCGTGACGAGTGACGCTGTGACCATGACCACGAGTTCGGTCTCGCCGCGTGTGTAGCGGACGGAGCGGAAGAGCGCGCCGAGGATCGGGATGTCGCCGAGGATCGGCAGGCTGGAGTTGCGTGCTTCGCGGCGGCTGTTGAGAAGTCCGGCCATGGCGAATGTCTCGCCACTCTTCAATTCGAGTGTCGTCTTGGCACGACGGGTGACGATACCAGGAACGCGGAAACCCTCGATTTCGACGGCACCAGTGTCCGTGAGCTCACTGACCTCGGGCTCGACGCGCAAGCGAATCAGTCCTTCGCCGAGAACGGTCGGCATGAAGTTGAGGCGAACGCCGAACTCCTTGTAAATGATCTGGATCGACGTCGATCCACCACCCGAGCCGCCTTGGACGACAGGAATCGGAAACTCACCGCCAGCGAGGAAGCTGGCCGGCTCGCCGCTGAGAGCAACCAAGGTCGGCTCGGCGAGAATGCGCAGGTACTGGTTCTCGGCCAGCGCCTGGACAAACGCCATCAGGTTTTCGTCGACGAGTCCGCCGAAGATGGTCACGCCGGAAGCGGTCGTGACGTCACTCGGAAAGAAGAAAGGAAGGTCGGGGCGGGCGAGCGAGCCACCTGGGACGCCGATGTCGATCGGGTTGAGGGGGCCGCCAGCGGAGGGGCCAATCTGAGTGGCGCCGAACGCGTCTTCGCCAACCTGAAACGCGTTGACTCCTAGTGCTTTGATCGCCGTGCGGCTTGCCTCAGCGACGCGCACCTGAATCTGAACCTGCTGGACGCCGGCCACAGATGTTTGGTCCACAAATTTGAGACCGGAAGTCTCCAAGAACGTAGGAAGCTGCTTGGCATCGTGAGCACGTGCAAGAGTTCCGCGAACGATCACGACCTCCCCGGACTGAGAGACTTCGAGTTGGGACCCGGGGAAGAGTTGACCAAGCGTCTTCTTCAGTTCGCGAAGATCAGCCGTAACGTTGACCTGGATCTGAAGACTCTCTTCATCCTCGTTCCAGAGAAACAGGTCAGTCGAGCCGACGGCTGTCCCCGAGACGAGGATGCTGCCTGGATCGAGGACCTTGACCGCCGCGATGTTGGGCTGAGTAATCGAGACGCGCTTGACTTGCCACGGCGTCTTGAAGATCTGCGAACCGCCGGTGCGAAGATTGAGTGTGCTTGGCGCCGACCCGTCGGCCTGTGCCATCGCGCAGGGGGTGACGGCTGCGAAGAGCAGAAGTGTTGTCAGGTGAAGGTGTGATTTGAACATCGTACGTCTCACGATTTGGCTCCGTTCGGTGATTTCTCTTAGTGGACTTCTTTCGAGGTTTTTGCCTGCGGCTCTTTGACCGGGAAGTAGACTTTCTCGGAGTCTCCACCACGCAGGACTTCGACTTCCCAGGTCTTGCCGTGGAATGCAGCGTTACCTGCCCGGCGAGTCTGACCGCGCGCGTAACGAGCCTGAACGGCGGCCGTCGAACCGACTGCGCGTCGCGAATTGTGGAGAGCGTCCGCGTCGGTCGGTCCCCAGCGCGTGAAGAGTTTCCCCAAGTTCCAACCTCCGCGGCGTCCCTTCGTGGCTTCGTGAAGGATGTCGCTGAGGTAGGTGCTCTTGGCTTCTTCTCCGGAGTTAGTGTCGAGAGGGTTTCGCATGGCGAGAGAGATCCGGCCGTTTTCCATAGCCAGTTGCAATGCCTGTGCCTGCTTCGGAGTGACCATGAGCGTGATCATCCAGCGCTTGCTGCCACCACGAGATCCTTCAGGGCTCTTTGGATCTTCGCCTTTGTTGGCAGAGACGACGGTTTGGTCCTCAACGCCCAACACCTGGACAGCTTTCATGATCGTTACAGAGGCGGAATCCTGTTCTTTGCCTCGAACTTTCAGATAGGCCATGACGTCGACGACGCTTCCCGGGTAGAGGAGACCGTAGAGGCCCGAGTAGTCCATGAGCGAGACGCTGACCGCTCGCATCCCATCCTCAAGCGCTGAGGCGAGCTGGATTCCGGAGCCTTCGGCGGAGAACGTCCCGTGGGTGACTGCCTGGCCCTTTGTCACCGGGATCGAGAGGACTCGACCGACGGCCTGCACCGGATTGGTCAGGAACTTCTCAGGAGCTTCCGTGCTGAGCACGGTCTTAGTCGTCAGCATGTCGGCTTTGACGACCGTCATGGCTGGGAGATCGCTCGCGGCGACGACAATTTGAAATTTCGTCGGCGCGGTAGCTTTCGACGATCCGAACGTGGCAACGACGGCGGAGGCCGAGACCGCTGCAATGATACCCACAGCGACGAGGGCGATGACAGGCCACTTCATGAGTAAGGTCTCCTAACGAAAGTTGGCACCGAGCGGTAGCACGGCGGAGGGATGGACCGAAAGAAACAGTGGGGAGAAGGGGAATTTCTTCGAAGGCGAGGCGGGCGGATTTCGCCCAGGCATGGCATTGGGGGGCGAAGGGGAAAGGGAGGGAGGTTACGGTCCCTCTTTGGCCATGCTCGTTGAGGCGGTGAGATTTGTCGGAGTCGGAAGGAAAGGAGTCGCGATCAGCTGGACGTTGGTGTACGGCACAGTAACTGTCACGGTCAGGGTCGCGCCCGTCGCGATCCCAACGCCTGGGGCGACCGTCGTCGAGTGGCCGCTAATGTTTGCGGCGGTCATGACATCGTTTACTGCGTTGGTTACGTCAGCGCCGACGGCGTCAGGAGTAGCGCCGACGCGGGCGCCTTCCCTCGATGCACCTGTGACTTGCTGCATCTTCAGAAAAATCCAGCCGTACTCGATGGCGCCGAGCGTCAGCCAGAGTAGGAGAGGAAGCACCAGCGCCATCTCGGTGAGCGCGAGGCCACGTCCGCGATGAGTCTTATGATTTCTTACCATGCGAATGTCCCAACTGCTGCGAGGGTGACTCCGAGAAAGATGGAGATCCCGTACGGGATCTTTTGCATTTCTGTAGTCTCGGGAACGAAGGTTTTCAGGTCGCTCAGGCGACTGCGCGAGGCGAGAACGAAAAAGAATCCTTTGAGGATGTCTGAGACGCGTTGGAGAGCGTCCTTGAGACGGCTGCTCCGCAGCGCGAAGAAGATAGCAAGAAAGATGCCGGTGATGCAGACCGTGGCAAGAGCAATCACACCGTGTGTGACACCAAGCCATGCTCCCACCGCTCCCATGAGCTTCGCGTCGCCTGCCCCGCCTCCGGCGAAGGCGAAGAGAACGACGAACGGGAAGGCGAGAATGAGGCAGGCGGCGAAGGCGTTGCCAAGGCCCAGAAAGCCCTGAGTCGCGAATGCGAACACCAGGCCGACGGCGAGAACCGTGAACGTCAGGACGTTCGGGATCCGCCGGGAGATCAGGTCGGTAACTGCGGCAATCAGTGAGGCGCCGATTGCGACGCCCCACTGAAGCTGCAGTGTGTCAATGACACTGGTTTCCAATGGACTACGCCATGAGCTCCGTCTGCGTGTTCGAGAACTGAGTGTTCACCCAGTTGCCGATGGCGACGATGATGGCGATCGTGCCAGCAACGATGAGGCCCAGGATGATGGCGTATTCGACAGTCTCGAGACCCTTGTCGTCGCGAGCGAACTTTTTGAGAAGCTTCTTCATTGTGATCTCCTTTGAAAGAAGCGACCTACGGAAAGAGAGCAAATCTGCAGACGAAATGCACAGGCGGACAGACAGATCCTTTCGCGCCAAGCGAGCGACTTCGTGTGTCGAAGCGAACGAACTGCCCATTCCGGCTGAGATTCGATCTGCAGGACGGAAGGAAAACTCTTGGGGGCGTTTGGGAAAAGTATCGCGAACTGCGTCAGCAGTGCGAATTAGGTGGGGAGCAGGTGTTTGTGTGGGAGTTGCGATCGAGTGCAGGACGCAATCAATCGAGGTGCGGACTCAAGTATTGGGGTGTCTTTGCGAGCTGTCAAGGGGGCGACGATTCGATTTTTTTCTCTGGCCTTCCAGAGTGTTTTGCTAGCGTAAAAACGCACGAAACAAAGACGATCTTGACAACTTCGTGAACTTGGAATCGCGTCAATCGCGAGTTTGTGTTGTTCCCTTCGAGAATCATGCCAAACTCCACAGCAACATTCCCAGAGCAGGGATTCCGCCCAGCGAAGTCAAGCGGTAAACTCGAATGTGTCCTCGTGGATTCGTCCACGATGATTGAGCGTCGCTCAGCCGGTGCAAAGGTTGCGGCAGGAGAGACGTTCCCCTTTCTGCCCAGCGTAGATTATCCATTCAATAGCTACATTGTTCAGTTCGCCTGGCGCGGAGGAAATGCCCATGTTGCGTTCAGTTTTTCTCAATTCGGTTACTCACTCGCACGCGTCCGGCGAGCGACGCTGTCGCGGTGCGACGTTGATCTGGACCGTGATGACGATCGGTCTCATGATTTCGGTTGTCGGTTTGACGATCGACACCGCGTGGTGTTACTACGCCGCGCACCAGCTGCAGAACTGCGCTGACGCTTCAGCGTTGGCTGGCGTCCACGAGATCCGCAACACGGTGAGCGCGGCACGCGACCAAGCGACTGCGATCGGCTTGGCCAACACTTCGACCAACGTTTCGATCACGCTAGAGCGCAACGACGCCAATGCGGCGGGTGGAGACGTCGTGGTGGGGCAGTTTGATCGCTCCGACGGTACGTTCACGCCGCAGCTCGACCCGATCAACGCTGTACAAGTGAATGCGCGGCGAACCGCTGCGTCGCCCAACGGCGCGGTGCCGCTCTTTTTCGGTTCACTTGCAGGTGTGACCGAAGTCAGCGTTCAGAGGGATGCGATCGCCATGCTGATCGGCGGCGTCGGTGCTGGCGTGATCGCGCTCAACCCGACGGTCTCGTGTTCCTTCGATGTCCGCGGCACGACCGGAGAGATCATCGTCAATGACGGAGCGATCTACGTCAACTCTACCCATCCGGATGCCGCTTGCCATTCTGGCCAGCCGACGGTTTCGGCTGATGAGCTCCACCTCGAGGGAGGAACTGATCGCAACTTCGACGATCAGGTCAACTTTGACGGTACGCTTGTCGAAGAAAGCCCGTTGGCTCCCATTCCTGATCCGCTTGCGGGACTCCCGGATCCGCCTTACGACCCCGCCAATGACCTGGGAACCGTCTTAGTCAACGGCGGCGCTGCAGTCGAGGTGAACATCCCTGGCTATTACAGCGGCGGCTTTCGTGTCGAAAACGGCACTCTCACGGTGGGCCGCGGTGTGTATATCCTCGACGGGGAAGGGCTCGACGTCAACGGCGGCAACCTTCTCGCTCAGGATGGCGTGCTCTTTTACATCGTCGGCTCCGGCAACGTCGACATCCGCGGTAACGGCGAGATCCGCATCGACGCGGCTACGGTTGCTGACCCGACCGTCTCCGGCGATCCACTCTTTCCGTACGTCGGTGTGCCGATTTTCCAGGCTCGCGATAACACCAACGATTCGCGGATTCTCGGCACTGCAAATTTCAGTATCACGGGAACGCTCTACTTCCCGGCCGCTGAGCTCGAGATCGGTGGGACGAGCGACAACTTCGCCAACGGCTTGATCGCTGATACGATCTTCGCCCATGGCGACGGTGAATTGAATATCAACTATGAAGGTCAGTTCGGCGTGCAGCCGCGCATCGTCTTCCTGGTCGAATAGACTTCTACACCTACCGACGGCGGCGAGACTGTGTCGTCGCCGTCGGCAGCTTCTTCCCCTCCTTCCTTCCCTTCTTCCTTCCTCGTTACGCCAGTTCCTTCGCTCCCGTGAAGGCAACCCCTGCAACCTCCCGCCACAAGAGGCAGTGATGATCACCAACACCCAACCACTACCGCTCAACGAAGCTCCCGAGTCGTCTTCAAGGCCAAGTTTCACTCCGCAAGCACCGGCCAAAGTGGAAGACACCGGTCTTGACCGTTCCCTCCTCAATGAACTTGTGCTCAAACTTTCGAGTACAACGTATAGTTTCACGACGGAGTGGGCTGCCGAGCGGCTCCACCTGCCGGTTCAGATCGTTGAAGATCTTTTACACGAGCTCGTCGACGAGGCGTTTCTGGAGATTCTCGGCGAGGAGTCTCCGTTCACGCATCGCTACACCGCCTCTGGGCGCGGTCGTGCTGAGGCGGCAAGAGCCATGGAGGTTTGCAGCTACGTCGGTGCGGCTCCTGTGCCGCTCGAGCTCTACCACGAACAACTTGAGGCTCAAATTCAGTCATTCCCAGAACTGAAGCCGCGAGAGGTCGCTTCGGTCTGCAATCAACTCGTCGTCGAAGAAAACGTTGTTCGCGTTGCTGGACTTGCCGTATCGTCCGGCCGCAGCTTATTCCTCTTCGGGCCGCCGGGCAGTGGCAAGACGACGCTGGGACGTCTTCTGCACAGCTGTCTACCAGGCGACCTGTGGATTCCACGTTGTCTCGCGGTCGACAAGAGTATCGTCAGACTCTACGACCCGCTTTGCCATGAGCTCGTCGATGACGACTCTGAGATGCTTTGGAGTCAAGACAAGAGATGGGTGCGGATTCGGCGGCCGCTCGTCGTCGTCGGTGGCGAGCTGACGATGGAGACGCTGGATCTTTCGTTCCACGCCAAGACTGGGGTTTACGAGGCGCCGCTCCACGTCAAGGCGAACGGCGGTCTCTTTCTCATCGACGATCTCGGTCGTCAGCGCGTCGCGGCAAAGGATCTACTCAACCGATGGATCGTGCCGCTGGAGTACGGCGTCGACCATCTGACTCTTCGGACTGGGCAGCAGATTCAGGTGCCGTTTCGACCGCTTCTTGTGGTTGCGACGAATCTTGAACCGCGCCAGGTTGCCGATTCTGCGTTCCTCCGCCGTATGGGATACCGCGCACATCTTGATACGCCCAACGACGGACGATTCATCGAAATCTTTGAGCGTTACGCGAAGCGCCTCGACCTCGAGATCCCAACAGGGCTTCTCGCCGCGCTCGTGACACGCTACAAGGCCGAGCGTCGCCCGATGCGCTGCTGCGATCCGCGCGATCTTCTCGAACGGGTCGTCGACGTCTGCCGTTTCCACGAGAGAGAGCCGGTGTTGACTGAGTCGACGATCGATATTGCTTGGCGTGGCTATTTCTCCGACACCACGACATGAGTCGCGGCTAGCCGTGGAAGAGTCATTCGGCGGCAGGATTTGCCGTCGAGTTGGCCCTCTGTGCGACAAGATTTGGTTCAAATCCGCCGGCGGGCTGCGTTAAACTATGACCCGCTGGCGGCAAGGCGCTTTGCTTGGACCGCACGCTAGACGCAGGCCGCGAATTCGTCGGCTCGTGCTCGCTGTGTGGTTTCGAGCGCTGTTCCGAGTGCATCGCTGGCCGACGAAGATTGAACCGGCAGCGGACTTCGGGCCTTCAGCTTGCCGTTCGTCGCAAGCATTGGTCACCGCAGCATCTTTGAGTCGCGAGGCGCAGAACGCTGGAATGAACGTCGTCACGGAGAGATCGTTGCCTGGCGCTCTCGATCGAGTTTGGCCCTCACGTCGCGAACTCCTCCGCCAGACGGGCAACGGGTTCGGGCTGCTGGCGCTTTCGGCGCTCATGGCAGACCGTTCTTTTAGCGCGGTGCAGAAACGCCCTCACTTTCGTCCTCGTGCCAGGAGCGTCATCTTCTTGTTCATGGACGGGGGCGTGTCGCACGTTGACTCGTTTGATCCGAAGCCGCACTTGTTTCGAGATCACGGCGAGAAGATCAGGGTCACGAAAAAGCAGAACGCGAACCGTGCCGGCATCCGCAAGTGGCTCGGAAGCCCGTGGAAGTTCCATCGTCGAGGCCGATGCGGCTTGCCGGTGAGTGATCTCTTTCCGTTCATTGGAAGCTGCATCGATGACTTGGCCGTCGTTCGATCAATGCAGGCTGAGTTTCCACTTCACTCGCGCGGTAATCTGCTAGCTCATACCGGCCTGAGTTTGGCCGGACGACCGAGCCTGGGATCATGGGTGAGCTACGGGCTTGGGAGCGAGAACCAGAATCTTCCTGGCTATGTGGTGCTGCACAACGGACTCAGCTTGCCGAGCGGTCTGGATAATTTTTCCAGTGGGTTCCTGCCAGCGAGTCACCAGGCGACCCTCGTGCGGACTCAAGGTGTGCCGATCGACAACCTGGCGCCCGCTGATGTCGACCCACGCGTCCAGCGCGCAAAGCTGGCCTTTCTGCGACGGCAGGACAGCGCCTTTGCGGCGGAGCAGGGTGGCGCGGACGCGATTGAGTCGGCGATCACGAACTACGAACTCGCCTATCGCATGCAGTCGCTCGTTCCGGATGTTCTCGATTTACAGCGCGAAAGCCGTGCGACACGGCGGCTCTACGGTCTCGAAGCGACCGATGTCAACAAGCGTCGCTACGGTATGCAGTGCCTACGCGCGCGCCGGTTGGTGGAGGCCGGAGTTCGGTTCGTCGAAGTCACGTGCCCGATGGTCTATCAGACGAACGGCACTTGGGACCAACATGGCAATCTTCGTAAAGGCCATGAGGGCAATGCGGCGATTGTCGATGAGGCGATCGCTGCGCTCTTGAGAGACTTGAAGGCGCGAGGTCTCCTCGACGAGACAGTCGTCCTGTGGTCGGGAGAGTTTGGTCGGACGCCGCATTCAGGAGGCACCGACGGTCGTGATCATCACCCGAACGGATTCAGCCTCTGGATGGCCGGAGGTGGAGTGCGAGGCGGCGTTGCCTACGGAGCAACCGACGAGTATGGGATGGAGGCGACTGAGAACGTCGTGACTTTCCACGACGTTCACGCCACGATTTTGCATCTGCTGGGGCTCGATCACGAGCGTTTGACCTATCGTCATGGTGGCCGCGACTTTCGCCTGACCGACGTTTACGGTCGCGTGCTTCACGACATTCTCACGTGAGGCGGTGAGTGTGTAGAGTCCTTGAGCCGGTGAGGTTCGCGCCGCAAGACCGTAGGTTTCACCGGCGTGAGTTCCTGCGCGCGGTGACGTGCGGCACGGTGACGTGCGGCACGGTGGCTGGCGCTATGGCACGGCTCCTTGCAGCGGAGGAGTCTGCGCCCGCGAAGCCGCTTCCTGTCGCTGGAGTGACGACCGTGTATCGGCGCCATTCGCATGCGGATGTAATTCTCGGCAAGATTCTCGAGGGATATCGCCAGGACGGCGGTCCGGGACCTGCGCTACGGCTCGTATCGCTCTTCGTCGATCAGGTGCCCGAGAACGATATGAGTCGTGAGCTGGCGAAAAAGCATGGCGTTCGTCTGGCGCGGACGATCGACGAAGCGGTGACCCTCGGTGGCGATCGGGTCGTTGTCGACGGGGTTCTCTCGATTGGCGAACATGGCGACTATCCGCATCACCCGAAGACCCATCAGCACATGTATCCCCGCAAGCGATTCTTCGACGCGATCGTTGCGGCATTGAAGCGTGGCGGGCGCGTAGTTCCTGTCTTCAGTGACAAACACCTGTCGCATCGAAGCGATGAGGCGCTCGAGATGTACCGCACCGCCCGTGAACTAAAGATGCCGTTGATGGCTGGATCTTCCGTGCCCGTGGCGTGGCGTGTGCCAGCGTTGGAGTTGCCGCTGGAGTGTGAGCTTGACGGCGCGATGTTCCTCGGTCACGGAGGGCTTGAGTCGTATGGTTTTCACGCGTTGGAAGGCCTCCAGTGCATGGTTGAACGTCGCCGGGGAGGTGAGACCGGTGTTCGAGCGGTGCGCGCGGTGCGGGGCGACGAGATTCGCCGCGCTGAGCGAGACGGGTATTGGTCGCACGAGCTTTTCAAGTCCGCGCTCGGGGCGTTGTCGAAGCCACCCGCGTCGACCTTGAGCAAGCTTATCTCGAAGAGCACGTTCTATTTGATCGACTATCGAGACGGGTTGAAGGCGAGTGTGGCCATGCTCAATGGCGTCGCCGCGCGGACGTTCGCGGCGCGGGTGAAGGGCGAGGCGGCGCCGCGCACGACAAGGTTCGCCGTTGAGGAGAGACCTCCGTGGGGGCATTTCGAGTGGCTGCTGCGCGCGATCGTCTCGATGGTTCACACCGGAGTGCCCGCCTACCCGGTCGAGCGGACAGTCGTGACGACGTGCGTCCTCGACGCGCTGATGCGGAGTCTCTCCGAGGGTGGCAAGCTCGTTGAGACGAAGGCGCTCGATTTCGCCTACGGTGCGAGCAGCTGGCCTTTCGCGCCGGGAAGCCCGCCGAGTGCCTGAGCACCAGAGAATCCTCCCTCCCGAACCCGTCCGAGGTTTCCCCGCCCGTCGCCCGTCGCGTCGCCCGTCCCCGTCGCCCGTCCGCCCACGCCAACCGGTCCACGCCAACCGGTCCGAGGTTTCCTCGCCGGAACCCGCCGGAACCCGAAAGCGCCCGAGGTTCTCCCCGCCGCCCACGCCAACCGGTCCGCGTCGCCCGAACCCGTCCGAGGTTTCCCCGCCCGTCGCCCGTCCGCCCGTCCGCCCACGCCAACCGGTCCGAGGTTTCCTTGCCGGAACCCGCCGCCCGTCCCGCCCGTCCCGCCCGTCGCCCGTCGCCCGTCGCCCGTCGCCCGTCGCGTCGCCCGTCCGCCCGTCGCCCGTCTCGCCCGTCGCCCGTCCGAGGGTTAATCGGTCCCCAGTTCTCGTTCGAGGAGAGTCCGAGGTTCTTTTCTTTCACAAAGACGGCCGAAGACCGATCAACTCTCTCCGATTGACAGTTCCGGCGCTGAAACTGAGACCCGTAGCGGTCGTTTAAAGCGATTTTGGGGACTTAGAGCCATATCGTCTCTCCTCTTCTCCCACAGTCGCCAAGCTCTTAGCTGATGACGCTGTATTTCTACGGCGGCATCGACGCGCATTGGACCGCAAATTGAACGCGCATCCAGTACGTTCCGTATGGAAATACAACGTTCCGTAGACCTCCGCAGAAATCTCTGAGCGCGTCGCGGTACTCTCTAAGAAATTGCCGATATCTGGCAAGCGCTTCGACGCGCTTCTGCTTTTCTCGACAGGCGAACCGAGGAACTATTTGTTTTCTCCGAGAACCGGCGTCTGTACTCCGTGCTTGCGTCTGGATGCTTTGCTTCAGGACAGATTTGGCTCCGAGGAATTCTCTTCCCTTTCGTGTTTGTCGAATTCGGAGTTCGGCTTCCCTCGCGTCGAGCTTTTCCTCAATCGAATTCATGAATTCGTCTTCTGAGGAACCCTCGTGGCGCGGCGGCGAAGAAATACTCAGGATTGCCCTATCAGGCGCGTCGCCGTCGGGTTGAAAAAAGAAGGACGGTTGTTCTACCGCACGATGGCTTCCGAAGTCGCGCGGCGACGAACGAAGCCCGGGCCAATGCTCACCATGCGAGACCAAACCTGCTTCAACCGGATTGGATAGGACATAAATGAGCTTGTCGATCACGTCTTCTTCTCCCACGAGCGCTACCGCGTTGTAAGAGCCAGGGGACCACATATTTTCCGAGCGTCGATAGTAAGCGTTTAAGGCTCGTGCAACTAGACAATTCAAGAGTTGCATGAACGCCGGCAGATTGCCGAGGCGGTCTGTAACGATCAAGTGGTAGTGATTGCTCAGAACACAGTATGCATGGACGTCCACGGAAAAGCGGTTTGAGGAGTAGGCGAGAAGATAAAGAAAGACTTGGTTCACCTCTTTCGAAGGGCGAAGGAGGAATTGACGCTGTGAGCAGCGTCTCGTGACCATGTAAGTAGTTCCGGGGATAACTTGTCGTGGGGCTGTCATCAGCGGCACTTCTGGGCAAACCGCGTTCCACGAACTGCGGTACGCGCAGAATTGTGCGTAAGTCGTTCTCATCGTGCGTGCTTCCTGCCTGCCGCGACGAAACCCTTTCGGTCGTCGGTGGTCGGATGTCAAAATCGGACGTCCGGATTCGGACAGTGTAGCGGAAGCGACGCAGATGCCGTCGCAACCTTCGAAACAGAACAAACTAAGGGCACTCTGTATAGGCGCATTAGGTCGACTGACTAGCTGGGCCGCTGCGACGGGATCCTGACAAGGGAAACGCTTGATGAAAGGCGAAAGCGCGAGCCGCGAGCGAATCCTGGGGAACCGACGATCGGCGATCGGCGATCGGCTATCCGCTTCGGCTCGGCTGCTCGGCTGACAACCCTGGGAGCGGACGACGCGGAGGGACGACCCTGGGGTGGGACGGAAGAGGGCAGGATCACGATCGCTCGAAACGAATCGCCGTCGCGACCGCGACGACCTCAACAGCCGAACTGGCGTTCTGACGCCGGTTGACGATCGACGACGTGTAAAGCCGCAGGTTGATGAACATGTCTGCGTCGGGGTGAGATTCCTTCATCCTGAGGATCGCCTCGCGCCGGCCGCGATCGATCACCGAAACATGCGCCCGAAGTTCGCCGCCGAAGATCTTGCGCCAAGAGCCGAGGAAACGCTTGAAGTGATCGACGGAAATGACCACTGAGCCCACAGCCAGATCGGTCGTCCCTGCACACCGCTCCAGCGGCAGCGATCGCATCGATGTCGCGGGCCGTTCCGCCGACTCCATCTCGCGGTCCTGAATACTTTGGTAGTGATGGCGCTCGAGCATCCGGCCGGTAAACCAAGCCAGCACGAGCAGATGCACAGGCCATAGGTTCACGAGGATCTGGAACATTGTCATCGTGAGCTCCCTTATTTGCTGAGTCCCACAAACTCTGGCTCGTGAGCAGCGACGAGTCTCAGATTCACTGACCCGGAAACGCCCCGGCATACCCCGCCGAACCGACCGTCCGATCATACCCCGCCTACCCCGCGCCCCCCGTTCGACGCTGCGCCCTGGACCTTCGCTCGACTCCTCGCCTCACCTCGAGTAAAGAGGGGAGCGGAGAGACCGGTGTTGGTGCACTTCTCTCCGCAAGTCCCCGTACGGAGAGAGCGATGCTACCCCATTTGGTCAACGCGATACAGAGCTATGGCGAAGCTGTTCGCCGCCGTGAGATCCAGCCGACCTGTAACCGCTGCCCGAATTGCAGCGGGGAGCCAGATCGGTTCCGCTACCGCGGTCACCGAGAGCGCGTGTTCCTCGTTATCGTCAGGCGTCTGGTCGAACCTGTCCTGTCGCTTCTGAGTCGCTGGAAGTGTCCTCTGTGTAAGCGCTCCTTCACGCTCTACCCGCCCTTCGCGCTGCCGGGGAAACGCTACGTTCGCGACTGCGTTTTCGATCACGCTCGGCGCTACCTCCAGATCGACGAGCTTTCGTATCGCGAAGCCGTCAAGGTCGAACACATGCCCGTCTTCCACGAGGGTGACGACAGGGGAGCGATCGACGAGCGCAGCCTCGCGCACTCAACACTTCATCGTTGGCTTTCGTTCTTTCGCTCTCTCAACGCCACGCTCCTGGAGGCTCTCCGCCTCATCCGAGAGCGCTCGGCGAGGTCCGACATCTTCCGCAAGGTCTTCGCCGTCCGTCCAGCCAAGTACCGAAGCGAATCACGGCGGGACACTCTCGTCGCGGCACTTCGAGCTCTCTCGATCGACCAGGTGTTCCGTTCCCTCTTCGGCCGATCGATCTTCCCCGACTTGGCAACCTCCGCAGCCTGGGCGTGAGCGAGAATCACGCCTCGCTCGCCCCATGCGAGGTGTGATCATGAAAGCGAAAGATCTCGATTGGGCTATCTTCTGGGCGGCTCTTCTCCAGCCCGTCGTCATCGGCGAGGTGCCGGAGGAGGAAGCCGCGCGATTTCTCCGCGAGCTCGCCAAAGAAGAGCGCATCTTTCCCGACGGATCGCGACGCAAGCCGGCTCTTTCGACCCTGAGGCGGAAGCTTCGCATCTATCGCGAGGAGGGCTTCGAGGGTCTTGCCCGCAGGCCGCGAAGCGATCGCGGGAAACCGCGTGCCCACGGCAAAGAGCTCGTCGAGAAAGCCGTCGAGCTGAAGCGTGATCAGCCACTGCGCTCCCACTTCGCCATCAACAAGTTCCTCCAGGCTCAGCACGGAAAGACCATTCCGCGTTCGACCCTCTTCCGCTACCTCAAGATCGCCGGCGCGACGCGGCTGAAGCTCGGTGTCGAGAGGAGGAAAGTCCGGAAACGCTGGACTCGTGACTCCACCCATGCCCTCTGGGTCGGCGACTTCGCCGATGGACCCTACGTGCTGCACGACGGCGAAGTCGTCCCCACCTTCCTCTGTGTTCTCATCGACTGCTACAGCCGCTCGCTCGTCGAGGGGCGCTACTACCTTCGGCAAAATCTCGAGGTCTTGATCGACTGCTTGCTGCGGGCGTGGGCCAAGCACGGCGCTTCGGACGAGCTCTATGTCGATCAGGCGAAGGTCTATATCTCCAAAGCGCTCAAGGCGGCATGCCTTGCCGTTGTCACCCGGCTCATCCATCGCGGCAAGGGCGATCCGCCACCGGGTGGTCTCGTCGAACGACTCATCGAGACGATACAGGGCCAGTTCGAGGCCGAGGTCAGAGCCGGCGAGATCCTCACTCTCGACTCGCTCAACGGAAGCTTCGATTCCTGGAAGACCGTGGCCTACCACCGCCAGGTCAACACCGAGACCGGCGAAACACCCGAGGCACGAGCCGAGGCCGGCCTCAAACGGCCTATCCGACACGTCGACATTCAGCGCGTCACCGAGTTCTTCATGTGCCGCGAGACGCGGCGCGTTCACCCGGACTTCTCCGACGTCCAGCTCGATCGCCGCTTCTATCGCGTCGACAAGAGTCTGCGCGGTGACAAGGTCGAAGTCCGCTACGATCCCTTCTCCGCGCCCGACACGGTTCTCATCTACTCCAGCAACGAAGAGTACCTCGGAAAGGGCGTCCTTCACGAGCGCGAAGAGGGCGAGGACGCCGGTGCTCCCGCCCCTCCCGCCAAAGCGAAGCACAACTATCTGGAGCTTCTTCGCCGTGAGCACGACGAGGAGCTCAAGAAGCGCGCCCAGGGGATCGACTACCGTCGTGTCATCGCCTCTCGCCAGTGGCCCTTCACCGACTTCGCATGCCTTCTCGGCCGGCTCATGGGGCGCAAGGGCGCCCTCTCGAGCTTCACCGCCGAGGAGCTCGAGGAACTCAAGAAGTTCTACAACCGTACTCCCAGCCTCACCGAAGTCCTCTTGCTGAGGGCCTTCGAGAAGGCTCCGGAGAAATCCATTCCCTACATCGCCTACGAGCTTCAACGACTCGCAGGCAGAAAGGAGGACTGATGTTCACCACCCATTTCAAGATGACGACGCAGCCCTTTCTCGAGCGCGCGCCCGTCGAGCAGATTCTTTCCGACGAGCGCATCACCCAGGGACTCGCTCGACTGGAGTACCTCGCCAAGTCGGGCTCGATCGGCCTGGTGACCGGACTCACCGGGGTGGGGAAGTCGTCTCTGGTGAAGCTCTTCGTGCGCTCGCTGAGCCGCAACCTCTACGACCCGATCTATCTCTCGCTGACCTACGTCGGGGCAAACGGCATTCTGAAGCTCCTGGTTTCCAGCCTCGGCGAGCAGCCCCGCCGTGGCAAGGAGCGGCTCTTCCTCCAGATCCTGGATCGCGTCGGGGCGAACGAGCACACGACAATCCTCGTCATCGATGAAGCGCACCTGCTTCCTTCGGAGTCGCTCACCGATCTGAGACTTCTGGTCAGCTCCGGACTCGAGGACGGCCCGCCATTGAAGATCCTCCTCAGCGGACAAGAGACCCTGAGAAAGGAGCTTACCCGAGCGCGCCACGCCGATCTCACGCATCGGCTCAGCGTGCGCTACCACGTGCCGCCGCTCAGCAAGGAGCAGACGGTCGAGTACATCGACTTTCAGATGCGCGCAGCCGGCGCCTCGCAGAAAGTCTTCGAGCCTGAAGCGAAGTCGCTCATCCACGACTACTCAAGCGGCGTGCCGCGGCGCATCAACAACATCGCCACCGCCTGCCTCATTCAGGCCGCGAGCAAGAACGTCCAGAAGATCTCCGAGGCGCTCGTCAACGACACCGCCCCCGAGTTCCATCTGCCCTGAGAACGGAGACTGACGCGCCATGTTCCACAAGACCCTGATGCCTCGAGTCAACGACTTCGCCGAGTATCCTGAGCTCGCCGTTTTGATGACCCTCGCGACGAACCTCGAGATCGCCCTGTTCGCTCTGAACGCCGCGTACCCCGATCTCGACTTCGACTACACGCAACGCTCCTCCTACACCGAGCAAGACGCCTATCTCGCCGCCTTGGGCGCTCAGCTGCGAGCGCTCCAGATCGTCCTCGAAGAGTATCTCGAGAGCCTGCAACGAATCCGATATTTGAAGGCGCCGAGCGGTGGAGGTGGCGTCGCATGACAGGACGATTCTCCGGCAAGCTCCTGCGGTCGTTGAGAAACGATATACCGATCGCGTGGCTCCTCGATCTGCTCGGCGTCCCCGCGAAAATCTCCGAGGGCTACGTGCGCTTCCTCTGTCCGCGGTGTCGCGAATTCAACACCGCGACGAAGGCGTCCACCAACCTCGCGCGTTGCTTTCGCTGCGAGACGAACTTCAACCCGATCGACCTGGTCATGATCGTCAAGCGGCTGAATTTCGTCGACGCCGTCGAGTTCCTCGCCGAGCTCCGCGATCGTCGCGGTGACGCTCGCGCCACGCCTCGCCCTTCGTGATTCCCCGGGTCGTCGTGCCGTCCGGGACACGACGACCCGCGCCTTCTCGCCTCGCAAATCGCATCTCGCACCCGCGAATCAGCACCATGCCATTTAATCTGGGATTTCCGCGCCAGATACTGTGGGACTTAGCACTTATTCCACCAAAACTGCCGTGCCGTACGCCAGAATTTCCGCCGCACCCTGAGTGACCGCTGCAGTGGAGTAGCGAACATTGACGATCGCATTGGCGCCCAAATCTTGAGCCTCCGAAATCATGCGGTCCGTCGCCTGCCTACGCGATTCGCGCAACAGCTCGGTATAGCCGGACAACTCGCCACCAACGATATTCTTCAGCCCAGCCATGAGATCTCGTCCCACATGCTTCGCTCGTATCGTGCTGCCCTGCACCAATCCGAAGGACTGGACGATAGATCGCCCCGGAACGCTTTCGACATTTGTAAGAATCATGCGCACCTCTGATGCGTGACCGACCGCAACTCCAGGCCGCCTCGGTCTGGCCACTCAGCCATTGCTAGACAGGCTCGTTTGAATCCGTGCTTCGAGCCGAAAACTCGTCTCTCCGCGCCCAGTTCGACCACCACGAACGCGCGTCATCTGCAAGACCGTTGAGTATCGACGCGGTCGAGCTTGGCGTCAACGACGCACGGCCAAACTCTCTTGCCGAAGCGTTCTCTCTAAGTCCTCGGCGTCCGCGACTACCTGGTCCATGCGGCTTGCGCGGCGCGGCGACGAAAGAGGCTACTCGCTCCGACACTCCAGCGGGTCGTCCGTGATGTCGACGCCACGCTCCGGGAAAGGAGAGGCCGGTGGGTCCCCGTCTCGAAACGCGTACCCCAATACGCCAAGTGCGTCGCTGAGATCAACGTTGCCGCTGTCATCGAAGTCAGCAGCATCAGGGCAGGCAATCGGGAAACCGCGAAAGAGATGCAGCAGCGCCTCGATCGCGTCAGAGATGTTGAGCGAGTTGTCGTCGTTGACGTCACCGCGGATGAACTCGCGCAGCGGGCCCCGCCGAATGGTGATTCCAGCGCTCCCCAGCGCAACGCCGTCCACCCCGAATCCATCGATCTGAACCATCAGTGAGTCGCCACTCATGGGCAGGGTCGTCGTCCACTGAAGGGCCGAGGTCCACACAGGCACGAACGCCTGCGGCGCACCACCGTTCAGCCGAATGGTGAATAGAGTCATCAGGGTCGACGCTTCGCCAGAAAGCGTGACCGTCGGCGTGCCAACGCTGAAGTCTTCGCCCTGGTTCGTCAAGATGCGCAGCTCCGCATTCACGAAGGGTTCTATGAGGCGAAAGAGACGAGGATTGCTTGCTCGTATGAACGCCTTCTGCTGCGTTCCTACGCTGTTGGATTGCTCCTGCAGCGCATCGAGAAAGGGACCGGCTCGTTCTTCCGACCAGTAATTGTTCAAGTACTCGTTGAGCACTCGGTAGTACGTACGCTGTGAGCGGGGATGCGCGAGCACCCTGCGCACGACACGATCTCGAACGGAGAATAGACTTGTCGGTGTGCCTCCCCATCCGAGGCCCATGTCGAACGGAAAGTACTCCCACCGACCATCGGACGGATCCCAGAACAGATATCCGTTGTGCCCATTGCCGACGAAGAGTCCGTCGCCATCGGACATGAGGATTCGTGGCATCAGCCCACGAATAAAGGTTTCTACGTCAATGACGCTCTCGAACTCCGCGTCGAAGTCCTCGTCTGATGTGACGCGTCCGTCAGCTATTCGCGTCGCGTCGATGAATGGTTGCCAGTTGTCGCGCGTCTGATGAATGCTATGAAACCAGTAGAATCGGTAGTTCTCTGCGTTCTCATTGCGATGCGCCATCGTGGCTTCGTCCCAAGCGGTGCGGGAGCACCCGTCGCTGAACAGAAGTCGGCCGATGCTTTTGAGAAGTACCGCGTCGCGCGTGACATCTCGTCCATACCATTTGTCAAGGAGCGTGCGATCATACGGCTCGAAAACACCCGGCGTACCGAACGATCGTCCGTTGAACCGAGTAGCGACGTACTTGTAGTCCGCTACTGGCACCGGAGAGTCACGGTTGCCACTACGGCCGACGACCGGGTACGCGGCACCATCCGTCCTGTCGCGATTCGAAATGTTGATGTCGCGGCGCGTTCCCTTGTAGAGGCGATCGTCCGGGAAACGAACACGAATACTTTCGAGCGTGCCACGTCCCCACGGGCTGCCGCGATAGCGTACGCCCACGTTGTAGAAGATTTGCTCGCCCGCGTAGGTGACTGTTCCGTCGACCAAGTCATTGGAGTGGAGTCTCCGCGTGCGAAGCTCGCTCCACTCCGCTAAGGGCAATAGAACCTCAATCCGGTGTGGGAACGGATCCGCGTAGCGATAGACGAGTGTCTTCTCCGGAGCATCGAACGGGAAAGTGCCTTGCGTGCCAAACGCGTCTTCTGCTTCGACGAAGAAGATCACTTGACTCGTTTCTATCGGCTGAATCTGGCCTTCGTAGGTAGCAACGCCTGTCAACGGGTCGCGGCTGCCGGCGACTTCGGACATCTCGATGGATAGAAAATCCAACGGTTCCTCTGAATCGATGTCTTCACGGTACAGGATGCGGACGCTACCGATGCCATCGGAGTCGACCACACGGGCGCGAACCGTTACTGTTGCACCAGGCGTCGGATTAATCGGTTCATGTTCGACATCAGCAATCAGCGGGCCGAGGTTGCCGTTTTCGGTGAACTCTCGCAGCAGTCGACGCACACTGTTCTCAGCGCCGGGGGTGCCGAGATCGTCGGGTATGGCCATGCGGATGGCTTGTGCGATCTCGTTGCCGGAGAGGTTGGAGTCGCGCGTCCCAGGCCACTCGCCTGGCGAAAAGGTGCCATGCACGAGGAGCAGGCTGGAGCCGCGCACCCATCGTGTCGCCAGCGAGATGTCGTACCGCCGGTCAGCTGTCAATCGTGGCTCGGTGTCGGTCTCGATCCGATTGCATGTCATGTCGCCCTTCCCAGTCGCGATCATCTCAAGACATGCACTGCCGCCGTTTGCATCGTCCTGCACTCGGCGGCTACGCGAGTGGGTCCCTTCAAATCGCCACGTCGCAGTGTCTTCCTCAAAACCGGGGTTGGCGAGGAGGTTTTGGCTGCGCCCTTCGGGGCGTAGCACGAAGACTCGTGGGTGAAGTGTGAAATCGTCGTCGGCTGCGAATTCCGGGGATCCTGGGGCGACGCGAGCGACTCGATTGACACCGAGAACTGCGAGGACGTTCTCTCCAACTCGCAGTCGTTCCTCCGGAATTCGGATCGTAATCTCCTCGTCGGCCTCGTGCCCAATGCGAGCGGTGTCATCCCAAGCCGGATTGCGTGAACAGCCGCGACGATCGAGTAGCTCGCCGTTTAAGAAAGCGCAGTATCCGTCGTCGTAATAGATTCCGAAGTAGAATTCGAGCCGTTCGTTGCTTAGCTGCTCCTGCGTCATTTCAAAGCGCGCTCGGATGGCAAGCGTGTTGTAGTTCTCTTGCATGTCGTCGAGAATCGTTCCAAGACCTTCATCGCCGTATCCAAACCCGGCAACGGCAGTCTCCCACGATGAGTCGTCGAACTCGCTCATCATCCACGCGTTGGCCGGATCAGAGAACGGGCCGGTACCTTTGCGAAACCGCCACTCAGCGCCCGCCGGCAGGAGGGGCGATTCGACGAACGCGTCGCCAGTTATAGAGACGTCGTCAATGTGGCAGATGCCACGCTCAGCAAGCATGATCTGCAGTTCGGTCTCACTCGAGCTGCCGAGACGTGGCACGTGGAACGAATGCTGTTCCCACGGTGCCTTGCCGGTCTCGTCGCTCGCTTCCCATGCTGCGGCAAAGTCATTGTCTTGGTGCGGGTCGATCAACTCCAGACTTGATCCACGCCCATCAGCCCATAGGGGCCACGTGCCACCGTCGAAGTACCTCACTTCATCCACAAGGTTTCCAAGCGTGTCGACAAGTCGGACGTTTTCGCCGCCGTTGGCAAGCGTGCCTTCGTACTCGATGGCACCGGCGACGCCGTAAGTCTGCTGTAACAGTCTTGGATCCTCTGCTAACACCAGGTAACCACCGGGTGCTAGAACCGTCCCGCCCGCGAAAGTGACGTCGATGCCTCTTGTGAAACGAAACCCGCTGAGATCAATAGCGGCCTGGCCACGGTTGTACAGTTCGAGAAACTCGCCAGCCCGCTCTTCCGGCGGATGATAGTGGATTTCATTGATGACGACGTCCGTCACGCGAGGGACGTCGTTGGTCGCTCCCGGCGTTCGTGTCGGCGTGAGCCAGCTGCGCCCGTTGCCGTCGGGAAATCGCGCTTCAGAAAAGAGCTCAGGGGCCATCCCGTCGGGAACGAGCCGATCGAAGGTTGCGGCCGCGCCAACAAATCCATCCGGAGAGAAGAGGAATAGCTGTACCGGTTCGTTGGCGGTCAGGGCGACATTCGCGATGTTTGCGTCGACAACGAGGTATCCTAGCGCCGGAATTGCGTTCCCTTCGCCGAACACGAACCGTTCGAGTTGCTGGGGATCGGCTGCCAAGCTCCAACCCGAGAGATCTCTGGCGACACTCTCAGCGTTGTAGATCTCGATCCAGCCGGCTTCAGCTTCGCTTCCACGATACAGCTCGTTGAAAAACAGCGCGCGTGTAGGGCCGAGCTGCGGAACGATCGAACGGCGATGTAAAACTCGCGGCAGCAGGCTGAAGTCGCCGTCGTTCACTCTGCGGTTGTATCCAATGATGGCGAGCACGTTCGTCCCCACGCGGAGGTCCTCGCGCTGCATTTCATGGAGCTCGAAGCCGCGCGACGTCGCTTCGTGAAACCCACGTGCTGTTTCATTCCACAAGGGCTCTTCTGGGCAATTCGTGCGGGCGAACTCGACACCGTTAATGAAGGCGCAGAAGCCGTCGTCGAAATTGATGTCGAGAAACACCGCGTCGAGCTCGCCGAACTGCTCCTCGGAGAGCTCAAACGTCCGGCGCACAACCCCCGACACGTACTGCCCCTGCATATCGTCCCAGACGGTCGCATCATCGTCGTCCGAAAACCCGAAGCCGGATGGGCCGATCTCCCAGTCTGAGTCGTCGAACTCGGGCAGCTGCCACGCGTTTTCTGGATCGGAGAAAGGAGACGTGCCTTTGCGAAACCGCCATTCGTCGCCGATTTCGATCAGCACCTCCTCATCGAATTGAATACGAACTTCGGGGTCGTTGACGAATCCCGGACTGCCGCCTAGCTCCGGACTTTGGGTCCAGCTCTCAGGCTCTGAGGTGTCGACGTGCAAACTTCGAAGTATGAGGGAGTGTCCGCCGCCGTCGGGGCCTACAGGCCATTTGCCGTCTGTCTGGTATCGAAGGCTTTGTATGACGGCTCCGGCGTGATTGACGAGAGTCAGACGCTCGCCGCTGCCGTCGAGGCGGCCGTCGAAGTTGCCAACGACGTTGTTGATCCCGTAGGTCGAACGGACGGACTCAACATCTGCGCAAACCACCAAAACGTCGCCGCCAAATACGACGGTGCCAGGAGGGAACGTGTAGCGTACACCTTCAGTAAACGACCACCCGGAAACATCCTCAGGCGTTGGCTCATCGTTGGTGAGTTCGATGAATTCGAGCTGGCGACCCTCGATCGGGTTGTAGTGGATTTCGGAGATCACCAACGCATCGAGCGGCCGCGACAACAGAGCGACCACGAAATACAAAACGGCGCGCCGTTTTGGAAAGTTCGAGGCAAGCTTACGCCCCATGCATTCCCGTCTCCATAGCCTGGGCGACTCGATCGCTGCGGTTGGTTTGGTCAAATTTGGACCAACATTCTTCGAACGCAGAGCTCTTCGCAAAGGTTCCACCAGCCGGCGAGAAGTACAGGAATCGTTCATTCGAGTCAGCGGCAGGTAGAACGCGAATTTTACCAGGCACCGGTGAGTCGATAAACCTCCAACGTCGAAGTTCTTGGAACTCGCGCGCGTGTGAGTCGGGGGCGTGTTCACGTCTGTTGTATACTTCCACACCGCTTTCTCCGACCGGGAGCCTGCCGATGGATTTGAAACTGCACGAGCTTGGGATCGCGTGTCTTCTCCTACCTTGTCTTCTTGCCGCTGCTAGCGCCGCTCAGGACGACAGTGAGGAAGTAGTCGCTCCGGTGACGGTCACACTGCTGCCGGCACAGCCGAAGAGCGCGACACCGTTGCCGGTCGGCCGTGCTGCACGCCACGTCTTCGGCGGCCGCGACGTCAAGATGACGGTCAGGCTCGAGGCTTCTTCAGACGAAGTGGTCGATGTGCGGCTCCAGATGCTGCAGACCACGTTCGCAACGGCAGCACCGATCGGTGACAGAGTTACTGTCCTGTCGCGCGAGCCTCTCGCGGGCGGCCAACCCCGCGACGTGGAAGTCGTCGTATCACTCCCCGACGTCGAGTCGGAGACGACGATTATGGTTGCTCTCGAAGCGAAACGAGCTCGCGAGGACGCCTGGCAAGACGTCGAGACCGCCCGTCTCCGGGTCTACCCTGACGATCTATTGGCACCGCTCTCGCGCTGGTCGAGGCGCGTCCATCTTCGCCTCGACACGAACGGGAAACTGGCTCGGTTTCTGACAGAGCGCGACGTCCGCGTCGTCGACCTAAAGGCTGGCGCCCTCGATCCTCGCGTCCCAGCAGTGACGGTCCTCGTGACACCGTCAGAACTCGCATTGTCACAGGGGACTATGCGCTCGCGGGGCGCGGTCATCGTCTTGAACGAAGGTTTCACCACCTTTCCGAAAATTGTCGTCACGCGTGAGCAAGCGTCGGTTTCGACGGTCGTCGATATGAAGTTTCTTGACGATTTAGACAGCGATCCACGCGCCAGCAAATTGCTTCTGGAAATCTTTCAGATGTCGAACGTTCTTGACTCGTAGAACTGAGGTTTAGGCATGCAGCTCAAAGATCCAACCCACTTGCTCGTCCCCGTGATGTTTGTCGCAGCGATGTGCGCGATCGCGACGCCAACGGCGTTGTTTGCAGAAGAGGAACTCAACACAACGCAGGAATCCGAGAGCGATACATCCGCCGCGGCGACCTCCGTTGCAGTGTTGCCGTTTCACGCTGCGAGCGCTCCACTCAAGGAATTGGAGGCGCCGGTCACGCAGCTCATCGTCACGCACCTCTCGGCTGCGGACGGGATGTCTCTCGTCGAGCGAGACGAGCTCGACAAGATCGTCAGTGAGATGGAGCTGGGTCTCTCAGGGACGGTGTCGAATGAGACAGCGGCGAAAATCGGACAGATCACCGGCGCGAAGATCCTTGTTACCGGGAGGATCTTCGCAGTTCAGAATGAGCTCTATATCGCGGCAAAAATCGTCGGCGTTGAGACCAGTAAGGTCTTCGGAGAATTCGTATCCTTCTCCGTTCGGAAGTCTCACGCAGAGGCCAGCCGCAAGTTGGCAGACAAAGTCGCGAAAACCATTGCAAACAAGGGGCGGTTACTCGTCGCCCCTGCCGCATCGAAAGAGGAGAGCTTGCTTGAAAGCCTGAAGATCATGGTTGAAGGGAAGAACCTTCCCACAGTCTCAGTTGTCGTCGCTGAACGACATATTCGCTCCGAAACACTCGATCCAGCCGCTGAGACCGAAATCAGTTTCCTCTTTCAAACTCTCGGATTCGATCTGGTTGACGCCGAAACCACAGTCAAACAACCCGACGTGGAAATAACGGGAGAAGCTTTCAGTGAGTTCGCGCTGCGCAAGGGCAACTTGGTCTCCTGCAAGGGGCGCGTCGAAGTGAAGGCTATCGAACGGGATACAGGGAGAATCATCGCTGTCGATCGCCAAACTGAGGTCGCGGTCGACGTCTCGGAACAGATCGCGGGGAAAACTGCGATCCAGAAGGCCGCCGCCAAGATCGCCGAGCGAACAGCGCTGCGTATCCTAAAGGACCTCGACAAATAGTGTCGGTCGTTCGTTCGCGGTTGTCGCCATTTCGCTGAGCTCGATGCGCCAAAGCACTACGAAGCTGTTGTGGGCTGCGCTGATTTGCGCTCCCGTCTGCGCCGACGTCGCGACCCAGGTTGCTCCGGCAACGGAGCCGGTGGCGCGTCGTCTCGCAGTGGTGAACTTCTCCGACACGGCGCAGCCGCCTCAAAGTATCCCGACAACTGAGAGTCAGCGCACACTCACGGTTGGTCCTCTTCTGGCCGAGCACGCGAAAAACACGTGGCTGAGTAAGGCGATTGCGGATCTTCTCATCAAGAGTTTTTCGCAGGCCGCTTCGATCGTCGTTCTAGACCGCGAACGGATGCAGACGTTCACCGACGAGGTGGCGCTTAGCGATTCCGCACTCGCAGACGAGGAGAGAGCTCTTCGCGTCGGTCGCGTCGCCAAAGTCGACCAGGTCGTCTTCGGTGACTACCGACTCGACGGTGAGACGATCTCACTGACAGTCTCGCTGCTCAATCTGAAGGACCAGAAGATCGTACGGCGTTCGAAGACGACAGGAAGCTACGGCGAGCTTCGTTCGCTCGTAGCTGAGGCCGCCGTGACTCTCTTGCGCGAAGAGCATGTGGCTCTTACGGATGAGGAAGAGAGGAACATTCGCTTCGCGCCGACGTCGTCGATGCCGGCAACCGAGCGGTTCTACCATGCTATGGACCACTACGATCGTGGGCGTTATCCCGAAGCGATCGGTGAGCTTCTCCAAGCACTACGACAGGACTCGAGTTTTGCCGAGGCGCAGCTCTGGCTAGGGAGAATGTTCGAAGCGATCGGCGAGTACGACCACGCCGTCGCTTCGCATCTGCGACTGCACGAGCGGCGACCACAATCCACTGAAGCGCGTGACGCTCTCTACTTCGCGGCACGCGTGCTCGAGGATCGACTTGGCGACGATGCCGAGGCGATCGACGTCTACCGGCGGCTCGTGAAGCTTCGGCCGACCAGCCCTCACACCTTGGAAGCCTCCTTCCGTCTCGGCCGACTACTCTTTTCGCGTGGTGAGCTTGTCGAGGCGTATCGTCAGTTCCACACGATCGACACTTTTTGCTCGCGAGCCCGCCGAGACCCAGAGCGACTTCGCCGATCGCAAGGTCGCGCCTCGACCTTTTTTGGTTGGGAGCACGCCCTGACACTCTTCCGTGAGTCGATCGCCAGTATGGCGACGATTTTTCGCCAGCTGGATCCACAGACTCGAAGCGCCGAAGGATTGACCGCACCCCGAGGTGTTCTTGTCCTTAGCGCCGCCGATCCGACCCACGTTGAGCTACGATTTGATCGTACGGCGTCTCTTTTCGATCCGGAAGGAGAGGAGCCTGGTTGGCGCGAGAGACTTTACGTCGTGATTGTGCCGCGCGGTCATCGCGCGACCGGAGTTGATCTGAGCGTCACCGGTCGTCTACGCGTTCGCCGGCCTTATCATTCGTACGCTATGCGCGTGCTTCCGTTTCCGCTCCCTCGCGATCACGAGCGCCGCTGGTTTGGCGCCATCTTCGGACAGACAGCACGTTTCACGACGCTGCAGAAACAGATCTCCTTTCACGGCGAGCATCAGGGCGTCTTCGCCGTACAGCTTGCGGAGAGCCAGGCGGAGGTTCGTTCCTGGCGCTTGGAGGTTCAGCTACGGCCCGATGACGGCCTCCCATCACCGCGCCGCGATTCAGAACGGAAGAGCGTCAAAGGTTTTTGGGAAGGACAGCCGTTAGGAAGTGTCGACCTGCCGCCACCCGAGCTCGTCGGGTCGACACGAAGTCGGCGTGAGTCTTACTACGAGCCGAAAAAGGAGTTGGATCTCATCCGTCACCCGCGGCACGGATTCTTTCTTGTCTCGGCGGATGGACAGCTCGATGCGAGTCCGACAGAGCTCTCGTTGGCGCAGAGCCAAGATGGTCGTCGGTGGAGTACGTTCGCACCTCTCGAGATCGACTCACAAAGCGAGGACTACAGCCCGCGCTGGTCTCTCTCCGAAGATGGACGTCTGTGGCTCAGCTGGATCTCGACACGTCGTGGCCGCGGCTGGGAGCTGTGGATGGCGTCTCTCGAGCGCTTTGCCGTCAAGCCGCTCGTCCATGAACATCGCAGCGAGTCGGGGCCGCGCACCCTGCCATCGCTGGCGCCGCGAATGCGTGCCCGTGGAGCTAGTCAAACGCGGTGGAGTCGGCCACGCCGAGTGCCTTTGGAGCGTTTCGTAGACGCCGGGATGGAAGAACGTATCCACGTGCCGTCGCAGCTGCTGGAGTATGACATCCTGCAGGATCGTCGGGGCCAATGGATTCTCGCTTACTATTCGCTAGCGAAGCGGCAGGTCGTGGTCCTAAAAGCAAGCAGTGTTTTCGAATGGCAAGTCGCCGCGTCGATCGTACTCAAAAGCCCTGCGTACGGCATCTCTTTGGCGGAGGACAGTTCTGGCGTCCTTCGACTCTGTTTCCTAGGCACGGCGGGAACCGTCCACTTGTGGAGCTCCGTGGATGCCAAAAGGTGGCAGCGGCGAAAATTCACGATCAAATTCTGGAACCAGTCGACGCTGAGCACCGCGCGAGCCCACCGCGTTCGGCTCTTCCCTCTTGCGCGAGGTGAGCTGCTTCTGCTTCTCTCGGACAATCAATATGGCCTCCAATTTTCTCACTTTCATCCGGACACAGATGAGCCAGTTCTCGATCTCGTCACGCGCGCTGGACTCGAGCCTTATGCGGCGGCCGCGGCGCTCGGCGGCGAATTTATTGTCGCTTTGAAAGGCGACGAACATGTCGATTTGAGGCAATACCGCAAGTTCAATGTCAGCGGCGAGCCGATCGACAAGGATACTCGCAATTGGCCGATCTACCGCGAGACCGAGTCTGACGCTGACGGCAACGTCTGGACCCGCATCTTTGCGCAGGCGCGCGTGCGCGTCTCTGACGTTACATCGCTCGGAATCGACCCGAGCGGACGCATCTGGTGGGGCATTGAAAGCGGCGTCATGTACAAGGATAAGGACCGCTTCCTGGCTACGGACGTCTCGCAGGGGTTTTTTCATCATTTCGTCACGCACATTACCGCCAGCCGTGACGGCCGGGTGTGGTTTGGGTCAACGCACTTACCGCAACCGCGACTCGGGTCTATTCACAACCCGAGATCGATCGATGCGACCCTTGCGACCGGAGTGCCGCCACGCTTTCATTCGACGACGGTACCGCAGCTTAGTGGTGCGATCGCCGACATCGAATTCGGAAGCACGGAAGGGCGCATCTCTGTCGGCACGACTGCAGGCGACGTTGCAGAGTTTGACGGCCGGCGGGTGTACGGTGTGCGAAACGTGAGAGCGCCCGTGACCGCTCTTGCATACGACGCAGAGCGACGAGACCTTTGGGTTGCGACGGACGTAGGCGATCTCCACGTTTTCAACGCGACCACCCCGGATCATTCTCGGCGCGTGAGGCTCCCAAAGGTTGCGACAGGTCGGCGCATACTCGACATCGCACTTGACGCGCAGCGTGCCCTTTGGGTTGGCGTGTCCGGCACCGGTATGCTGCGTCTAAATTCTGTCGACCGTCAGCCCGAGTGGCGACACTACACGCCAAACACGTCGCCGGTTCTTTATTGGTCGATCGGCAGTCTTGTGCCCGACCCGCGCAGCGGCGTGTGGTATCTGCCTGCAGCCGAAGAGCGCAGCGTCGGGCTCGGCTACTTCGACGGCGTGCGGCATCGGGTCTTGAATCCGCCGCATGAGGTGCTCAGTCAGCCGAGCTCTCTGGTCGTCGAACCAGATGGTCGAACGGTATGGATAGGGACTTGGTTCAACGGCTTGTATCAGATCACGCCACGGCGGGAGGCGCCATGAAGCACTTTCTATTGAGCCGTGTCGCTGTCGTTGCGATGGCGATTCTGTCAACGCTCCGGGCCTCCGAAGAGACAAAGCCGCGGCCGACTCTGCTCATCTTGCCGTTCGAAAACGCTAGCGGCGACGCCGCGCTGAGTTCGCTGCGCCACGCGATTCCGGATCTCGTCACGGTCTTCCTGAGCGACACTACCGGTGACGCTGCTCCAGTGTCAGAGCCCGATTCCCCACCTCTCACGGTCGTCGATCGAGAGTCGCTCGAACGTTCCATACGCGAGATCGGGCTGCGGTGGGAGAACTTAACTCGTGAAGACATCGATGAGTTTAGAGGCGTCACATCAGCCCAGTTCGTCCTGACGGGGAGTGTGCGGTCGGGGCGGTTGCGCGTTCACGACAGAGACTTCGTCGAGGTGTCTGCGACGATATACGACACGGAGACAACGGCGGTAGTGGCGGCTTTCGAAGTGAACGGCAGACTCTCATCTTTGGGAGAGCTTTGCCGGGATCTGGCGCGCGATGCGGTCGAGCATCTCCAAGTCAGGGGGGCAGAGAAACCCGCGTTGCCTGTCGATGATGATCCGGCGAGCACCACCGAGTTGATCCACGGTTTGGCCTATTACCATAGCGATCGTCACGCCCAAGCCATCGTTCATTTCTATCGCATCCTCGAGAACGATCCTGGTGACGAGACCGCACGATATTGGCTTGCACGCGCGTTTGAGTCGGAGGGGGTGCGGGTACACGCTGAGATCGAGTTTCGTCGCTTTCTTGAACGGTTTCCGACAAGTCCGCGCCGGGATGACGTTGAGCGACGGCTGGAAGATCTTCGATCGCCACCGACGAAGGACCCGATCCAGCGTCGGGACGCGAGCCGCCAGCAAGCGGGGAAACACGATGAAAAGTAGCTACATGGTTGTGACTCTGGCGCTCGTCGGGGGATTCGCCGGCGGTGTCGTGTCAGGCTTCGTGGGTCGCCAAACCCCACGGACTGAAGCTGCGACGGAGTCTGAACAGCTCTCTCCTGGGGACATAGCAGATGTCGCGGCCTTTCTCAAAGTCCTGCGACAGCGGCGCGTCACGGACGACACCATCGCGACACCTGGCAAGGTGCTGGAACTCTTCGCGCGAAGCGGTGGTCGTCGGCTGCAGCTCGGAACTTACTCCGGCCGTGTCGCTCGGGGTGAGGCTGGGCTGCCTCTAATGGGTTTATTCGACGGCAAAGAGAGACTTCGACTGCTCTTGCGGTTGGCCGGACGCAACGAATCGCCGGTCCTCGTCTTCAAAGATCGATCGGGCAGCGATCGCATCGTCTTTGGGCTCGGACTGAGCGACGCAGGTGAAGAGCCGTTTCTCGCAACCTTCGACGCGACTGGAAAGAAGCGTAACATCTTCGGCAAATACTGAGCGGCCGGAGTCACTCCTTCGTTGTGAGCGGTCGCTGGGAGCCAATGAGAGTGCTTGAGGAGAAAAACATGCGAAGCTTCGCGGGGATCATACAGTGGATCGTGAGGTGCGTTTGGTCGGCGGTCATCGTCGCGACGCTGCATGGTTGCTACGGCGGAGATTCGCGGCCGAGCGCGTCTGCCGCCGCCGCTGCTGCCAACCCAGGAACATCGGCGCTCACGTTCGAGATTGCGATCAACCGGCAGGTGGAGTGGCCGCCGCGTCTGAGCAAGCGTTACCCCGATCTGGTGCTTCAGTCTTCCACCGGAGACTACGTCCAGCTCTCGTCGCTGCGCGGTCAAGTGCTTCTAATCGAGCCGATCGGTATGTCGTGCCCAGCCTGCCAGGCGTTTGCCGGAGCTCACCGTTACGGCTCGTTTCAAGGCTTCACCCCCCAGCAGAACTTGCGGTCGATCGACGAGTACTTTCAGGAGTACACCGACGTCTCCCTCGACGATGAGCGCATTGTGCACGTTCACCTTCTTCTCTACGGCCCGAAACTCGGCGTTCCGACTCTCGACGAAGCGCGCGCTTGGGCGAAGCATTTTCGCACCGAAGAGTCAGCGAACCGGATCGTCCTTCTCGGCACGAAAGAGCTACAGACGCGTGCGAGCTATGACATGGTCCCTGGATTTCAACTCGTCGACAAAGCCTTCATGTTGCGCTACGACTCGACCGGGCACCGTCCGCGTCACAACCTCTACACGGAGCTTCTCCCTGCGGTTGCCATGCTTGTCAACGCGCGAGGGCCAATGGCGATTTCCGAGGCCTACCGTGCGATCCCTCACCGGCAAACCACCTTTCGCAGTCAAGGTGCGCGCCTCGATGATGGGAGTAAGGCGTTCCTCCATCGCTTCTTTACGCTCGTCGATCACGCTATGGTGGCGCGTGTTGCCACCCTGCGCTACTTTCAGTCGCGAGGTCGCCGTGGGCAGCCTTTTGAGCAGTATCAGACGGAAATCGATTCCGTGCTGAAGGAGTTGCGCCGCCTCAACGCCCCTGCCTCTCTCCAGAAAGCCCACCGACTCGTCGTCGAAGCCATCGAAGCGCAAGGAAGGTACTTCGCCGATTGGAACGCCTCGGGGGTTCGGCAGCACTTCGACTACCAGCCGGGACCCACCATGCGACAGCACGAAGCGATCCGCGCTTCGAGCTCGCGCCTGCATCAAGCCTACGCAGAGATCATGCGCGTCTGCGGCCAAAAGGACAGCGGCAACAAGAACGCGTATTTCGACCACCTTTGCGCGCTGGACTTTATCTGAGTCTTTCGTCGGGCTGGGGCTTTAGGGGGGAGCGTGGAGATTGGATAGAGGAAGAGTCAGAAACAGAGACGGAGACGGAGACAGAGACAGAGGCGGAGACGGAGACGGAGACAGAGGCGGAGACGGAGACGGAGACAGAGGCGGAGACGGAGACCGAGACGGAGACCGAGACCGAGACGGAGACCGAGACGGAGACGGAGACGGAGACCGAGGCGGAGACGGAGACAGAGGCGGAGACAGAGGCGGAGACAGAGACAGAGACGGAGTACTCCACTCCCACTCCCTCGCAAACGCGAACGCAAACGCAAACCGGTGCGCGGTAGCGGCGCTCGAGCCGAGGGCAGAGAAGAGCTCTGCTGCTTCAGGCGTGCGTGCGTCGGCGGTTTTGTCGATCGTAACCGAACGAGAGCCGGCCTCAAGGGTGCCCTCGCTGCGCTCGGCGCTTCGCGCCCTTGACCCCGTCTCTCGTTCGGTTGGCGGCAGTGAAACGCCGCCGCGTCGGGCGTCGGCGACAATTCACTGGGCCGTTACCGGAGTCACACATGGGCTTTCTCGCTCTGGATCACACTTTTAGCATAGTTCGTCAGCTGCGACCCCTCGTCTCGAGTATCCGTCGTCACGACTCAAAGCTTGCCGCTCAGCTGCGCGATGCCGGTTCGTCCGTGGCACTCAACCTTGCTGAGGGCAATCGGCGTCAAGGTCGCGACCGCGGGCATCTTTGGCGCGTTGCCTCAGGTAGCGCTGAAGAGGTGCGCACGGCGCTCAAGGTTGCTGCGGCATGGGGCTATATCGATGCGTCGCAAATCGACTCGGTACTTGCGGACGTCGATGCGCTGCAGGCGATGCTCTGGAAGCTGACGCACTGACGCAGGGGCCTCGGGCCCGCCGTGCATGTGCAACACGGCGGGCTTGAGACAGAGGCGCGCGCCCACGGTCACGGTCACGGTCACGGTCACGGTCACGGTCACGGTCACGGCCACGGCCACGCAAACGCAAACGCAAACGCAAACGCAAACGCAAACGCAAACGCAAACGCAAACGCAAACGCAAACGCAAACGCAAACGCAAACGCAAACGCGGCCGTTCTTCGTCCTGGGACTAGCCCTCAAGCCAAGCCGCGATCGCCGGCCACACGTTGTACGCGGCCGTCCGCCACGCCATGGCCAGGAGAATGAGGAATCCCAGGCCGCCGAGAATGTTGAGGAGCGGGCCGTTGCGCTCCTCCCCCATGACGTCGCGTCGGTTGGTTAGCCACAGAAGCGCGCCGGCGGCGAGCGGTGAGGCAATGACCGTCAGCGCCTGTGCTGTCACGATCGCGGCGACTGGGCGCGTTCCTGATTTGATCGCGTAGAGCGCGATGAACATGCCGGTGAGCAGAACGAAGACGGTGAACAAACGTGGCCAGCGGTCCGTTGGCTTCGAGCCTAAGCCCAGTCCGTCCGACAGAATGAACCCACCGATCATCGAGTTCACCAGGAAGGAAGAATAGGCAGCAGAGAAGAGTCCGAGGCAGAAGATGGGCTGACCCCAACCGCCGAAGAGTGGGTTGAGCCCTTGCGCGACTTCTTCGACGTTGTTGAGCGACTCGTTACGCAGACCGGCCGCTGCAGTCCACATCAGCATCAGCGTGATGAGCGCCATGATCACCGAACCGACGCGAGCGTCCAGCAGTCCGCTGCGTAGCTCAGGCTTCCCCCAGCCTTTCTGCTGCACGAGAAAAGCCTGAAAGTACCCCGCTGAGACGACGAATGTCGTGCCGACGAGTCCAAGGAGGGTGATGTCAATTTTCGTGCGACCTGGGAGAAAGCCTGCAGCCAACTCGCCGAGGTGCGGCTTGGCGAATATGAGGTTGATGACGAACGACAGGAGCATCAGTCCGACCAGCCCCATCATCAGGCGTTCAACAGCACGATAGAGATTCTTGAAGCCGAAAAGAAACAGAATCGAAACAGCATTGAACGCGACCGCCGTATAGTCCCATTCCAATCCAAGCGCCGCAAAGGCAGAGTGCACGCCCAGATTGTTGCCGAACTGAAAGCCGGCCGAGATCATGAAGATTCCGACGCCGATCAGGATCGCGAGAGGGCGTCCTCCTCGTGCTCTGATGAGGTCGCCCGGCGAGGTGCCCGCGATGACGCCGAGTTTGGCGCCAAGTGTCATGAAGACGAGCATGAAAACGACGGCTGCAGCAACAACCCACGCCAACGAGTAACCGTGGGCTGCACCCGTCTTCGAGCTTGTCAGAATACTTCCTGGGCCGATGACGACGCAGGCGGTGATGATGCCTGGGCCGATGCGCTCGTACCAGCGGCGCGCGCCGCCGGACGCGGTGTCGATCGATTCAGTGGCCATGATCAGCGAGTTCCTCGGTCGTCGGGTGCGTCGTCTGCTGCTGCGTCGCGGCATACAAGGATCGCACCGCCGGCATCTTGTGGCTCATTTGCGATCGCCTCACGTCGCACGCTACGCCAAAATGTCCGAGATCACCTTGCCGTGAACGTCAGTGAGGCGGAAGTCGCGGCCCGAGTAGCGATAGGTGAGTCGTTCGTGATCGAGGCCCATGAGGTGGAGAATCGTCGCGTGCAAATCGTGCACGTGGACGCGATTCTCGACCGCCCGTAGACCAAACCGGTCCGTCGCCCCATAGCTCATGCCGGGACGTACGCCACCGCCCGCAAGCCAGGTTGTGTAGCCGTAGTGATTGTGGTCGCGTCCGCGTTTGCCTTCGGAGGTTGGAGCGCGCCCGAACTCGCCGCCCCAAACCACGAGCGTCTCTTCGAGAAGACCTCGGGCACGGAGGTCGCGCAAGAGCGCGGCGATTCCACGGTCACACGACTGCGCCAGGACTTTGTGGCCGCCCGCGATGTCGTGATGGCCAGTGTCCCAGGGAATATCGTATTCGTCGATCGAGATCGAGAGCTGGACGACGCGCACGCCACGCTCCACAAGTCGCCGCGCGATCAGGCATCCCTTGGCGAAATCGCCCTCGCCGTAGAGGTCCTTTGTCGCCTGGGTTTCGTGTTTCGTATCGAACGCCTCCGGCACGGCGAACTGCATACGAAACGCCATCTCCATGGCCTCAATGCTCGCTTCGAGGTCATGATCGCGCTCGACCTTCTCAAGCTGCAAGTTGCTCAAGCGCTGCCAGAGCAGCGTTTGACGTCGCTGCGCGTCGCGTCCAAGCCGAGGGTTGACGAGGTGCGGTACGACCGCGTCCTGCTGCATCTTTCCCAGATTGATGTGGCAGCCGCCGTACTCCCCGGGAAGAAAACTACTCCCCCAGTTCGACTTGCGGCCGCGCGGTTCAGCGCGCGGGCACATGGAAACGAAGCCAGGCAGGTTTTGATTCTCAGTTCCCAGGCCGTAGACAAGCCAAGACCCCATACTCGGGCGGTTCGGCTGCAAGTGTCCGAGATTCATCATCAAAATGCCACCGGCATGCTCCGGTATGTCGGTGTGCATCGAGTGGATGAAACAGATCTCGTCGACACACTCGGCGACGTGCGGAAAGATGTCGCTCACCCAGTGGCCGCTCTGACCGTAGCGCTTGAATCCGAACGGCGACTTCATGAGTCCGCCTTTGGTGTTGCGCAGCGACCTGAGATCGACTTCGCCAGGTCGTTGACCGGCGTACTTGGCAATGTCCGGCTTGTAATCGAACGTATCTACGTGCGAGGGGCCGCCTGGCATGAAGAGTTGAATCATGCGCGTAGCGCGCGGCGCGAAGTGAGGCACTTTGGGAGCGAGCGGCGAGGTGGCCACCGGCGTGTGCGGCTGCTCTTCGACCCCTGCCGCGGTCGGAGACGCGCGAAGCGATCCGCTGCCCGCCAAAGCCTGCAGTAGGCCGATGGAGCCGACGCCGCCGCCGAGGCGGCTCAACATCTCCCGACGCGTGACAAACGGGTGTGACGGTCGTGGACCAAACCAGCATCTCGCACGAGGATTGTTTCGGTCATTGAAATCCATCGAAGACACCCGTCGAGCTTATGGTCTATTGCGGCCTGTCAACTGCTGAGACTCATGCTAACGAACCGATCGGAATTCGTGCGAGCTCAACAACACCTGAGCATATTGTTCCCACAGGGTCAACCCTGCCGGGCGTGAGTTGGCCGCCCGCTCTGGTGCGGTCGGAGCCGAAACTGGAGCCGTCGATGACTGCGCTGGGGTTGTCTGCAGAAACTCAAGTGCCGCGTGCCTCTCCGCGGCACTGGGTTGGCGTGCGAAGAGGAGCGCATACGCCGTGTTGATGCGTGCGGAGTCTGTTTCAGAGCTGGCGACGAGTTGCGCTGCGAGTTTCTTCGCGCTATTGACCATGAACTCGCTGTTGAGCAGGAACAAGAACTGTTGCGGCACGGTGCTCACGGTGCGGCGGGCACTTGTGATACGGGGGCTCGGAAAATCGAACAGCAGGAGAAACGCGTCGGACTCGAAGCGATCTTGATTGCGGCTGACAATTGAATAAAGGGTCCGACGTCGGCCTTCGAGTAGCTCCTGCGTCGGTTGGCCGCCGAGTCGACGATCGAGGGTTGCGGTCACGGCGAGCACGCTGTCGCGCCAAGCTTCGACGTCGAGGCGACGTGGATTCGTGCGCCAAACGAGGCGGTTGTCGCCGTCCCGGGCGAAATGATCCGCATCGAAGTCGCTGCTCATGCGGTAGGTGGCGGAGAGCATGACGGCGCGGTGGAAAGCTTTGAGGGACCAGCCGTTCTGGATGAGTTTGGTCGCGAGCCAATCCAAGAGAAGCGGGTGGGTCGGTCGCTCGCCGAGAGTCCCAAAATTGCTGGGCGAACGCACAAGGGCTCTCCCAAAGTGATGAAGCCAAGCGCGATTAACGATGACACGCGCGGTGAGCGGATTGTCCGCGCGAGCGACGGCGTCGGCGAGATCCAGACGACCGCTGCCGCGCGTGAAGAGTTGGGGGGCGTCTCCAGCAATCAATCGCAGAAAACGGCGCGGCGCGAGTTCGCCAAACTTGAGTGGATTACCGCGCAGTGCGACGCGCATGTCGGCGCTGCCACTGTCAGCGATTGTGTGCAGAACCGGGTACTTCGGTGGTGCGTTTTCTTCGAGTTGCGTTCGCCGGGCGAGCAGATCATCGAGCTCTTGTCGTTCTGTTTCGTTCAGGAGATTTCGGAAGGCTCGGTTGAGCGAGCAGAGTGGATCGATGATCTCGAAGAGTACCTTGGATTCCGTGTCGCTTGCCTCGGCCTCGTTCTTCGGACCTTCTCCTGTCGATTTCTGATCCCGCCGCTGAGCCTCCTGACGCTCCAGAAGTCGGACGACGTTGGACTCAAAGGCGTCAATCGCCTCTGCAAGATCAGGGTCTAAAGACTGGCGATCGTCGCCGCTGGTCGAGGGCTGTGCACTGCTGTGCAGTGCGTCAAAGAGAGGGTCAAGTCGCGGCAGTCGCCCGCGGTTGTTCGGCGTCGACAGAAAGCCGACCCAGCGATCGAGCACCTGACCGACTAAATCGTTGTCGGCGGCGTAGGCTGATCGCCCTTCCGGAGAGGCCGAAGTACCGTACTTCAAGACGAATGCCAACGCGGCGTTGACATAGATTCCGACGCGACGCTGAAGCCGTTTTTCTTCCCGCCGCCTCAGGGCATTCGAGCGGTCACGCCGTTTCTGTTCTGCCGCGCGGATGGCAGCTTGTGCGTCGTCGTAGCGCTGAACGACCTCTTCGGGCGCCGTCGGTTTGTCGAACTCTTTGCTGTTATTGAACACGCCCGCGAGCGAGTAGTAGTCCTGCGTTGGCACGGGATCGAATTTGTGGTCGTGACACCGAGCACAGGACACGGTCAGAGCCATGAAACCGCGTGAGAGTGTGTCGACACGATCGTCGAGCGTCTCGGCGCGCGCTTGTGCTACGCTCTCCGGCGCACCTCCGTCCGAACGGTACGTCGGGCCGAGCGCGAAAAAGCCAGTTGCCGCGGCATGTTCGCCGCCAGCGATGAGATCGCCGGCGATCTGGTACTTCACGAAGAGGTCGTACGGAGTGTCCAGCGCCAGAGCTTCGGTGACCCAATCACGAAATCGATAGGCGAATTCCCTCGGCCGCTGATCTGAAAAAGCTCCGAAGCCGTCACTGTAGCGTGCCACATCGAGCCAGTGACGGCCCCAGCGTTCGCCGTAGGCGGCATCGGCGAGCAGACGGTCAATGACCTTCTCAAAAGCTCGGTCGCTGGTGTCGACGAGGAACGCATCAACCTCCCGTGGCGTCGGCGGTAAACCCAATAGGTCGAAGTACGCGCGCCGAATCAGCGTCCGTCGATCAACTGCCGGTGCAGGAGTGAGGCCGGACGCCTCCAACCGCGCCAAGACAAAATGGTCGAGTTCTGAGCGCGGCCAATCTTGGTCACGTACCGGCGGCGGTTCCGGCTGCGCGACCGGTCGCCACGCCCAATGAGCCTCGCGGATTGTTGGCCAGTCCCATGCTGCCGCGTCGGCGCGAGTCGAAGGAGTCTCTCCCGGAGGCCACGGAGCTCCCAGGCGAACCCAGGTCGCAAAGTCTCGCTGCACTTCGGCCGTGAGCTTGCGCTGCGGCGGCATGGCCAAAGTTTCGCTGCGGTAGCTGATCGCTTGGATCAGCAAGCTTTCTTCCGGGCTCCCCGGCGCGATCACCGCGCCGCTGTCGCCGCCCTCGATGAGCGCGGCGCGGCTGTCGAGCGTCAAGCCCGCCTCGACAGTCGCGGAGCGTGTACTGTGACATTCGTAGCACTCTTCGACCAGCACCGGGCGAATCTTCGACTCGAAGAACTCGATGTTCTCGGCGCTGAACTCTGGCTGTGGGCTCGGTTCGTCCGCGGCACGAACCAGCACGAAGAAGCCAGACAAACTAGCGAGACACGCGAGTGTGAATCTGTGAAGCATCGTTGATCATTCGCTCTCGGGAGTCTGGAACGGTTCGAGCGTCGAAGCTACATTTTCGCGAAACAGCGCTAGCCGTTTCGAGCAAAACTTAATCAAAATGCCTCAGCGGTGCGGCCCGAGCGGCATTGGAGTCAGAAGGTCGCGAAGAATCGGTGCCGTTCGCCCTGGCGCCCACCCGACAGCGACCCGACAGCGACCCGACAGCCACCCGAACTCGCGACCTCTCTGCATTCGGTTGCGGCGAATCATCTGCTACAATGCCCGACCTGGCCCAGCTCCCGGGCACACGTTGACGTTCGTCTTCGCCGTGAAGATCCGACGGCACGATGGTCGCGTCGATTCGGCACGGTTCTCAATGTCCCAGTCAAGCTGAAAGATACCATGCGCCAACTTGTCACTCTTCTCTTGTTCATCCTGACCGCCGCTGACCACACGTACGCTGACGATGCGAACGTGCCGCAACCTGTGCCGCTTTGGCCGCTCGGTGTCCCGGGCGCAGTGGGGGAGAGCGCGGCGGACATCCCCTTACTCTTCGTGCATCGGCCACCGGCCGAATCGAACGTCGGAGCTGCGGTCGTCATCTGTCCTGGAGGAGGATACGGCGGTCTCGCGATCGACAAGGAGGGGCATGAGGTCGGCCGCTGGCTGAATTCGTTTGGCGTCACCGGCGTGGTGCTCAAGTACCGGCACGCGCCGCGATACGGTCATCCGGCGCCGCTTCAGGACGTGCGGCGCGCGCTTCAGTTCGTCCGAGCCAGTTCGGTGCGCTTCGAACTTTCGCCCGATCGCATCGGCGTCCTTGGCTTTTCTGCCGGAGGCCACCTCGCGGCGTCGGCGTCGACGCTGTTTGTCCCAGGCGACGAAGACTCCGACGATGCGATCTCTCGGGTTTCGTCGCGGCCGGATTTTTCGATTCTTGCGTACCCAGTCATCACTCTCACCGACCCTCACACTCATCGCGGCTCGCGCCGCAACCTCCTCGGCGAACCGGCTCCTGCGGACCTCGTCCAGCAGCTTTCGCTGGAGCTCCAGGTCAGCAAGGACACACCGCCGGCCTTCCTGTTCCATACCACCACCGACCGTCCGGTTGTTGTTGAGAACAGCCTTCTTTACTACAAGGCGCTGCGGAAAACTGGCATTGACGCAGAGCTGCACGTCTATCGGTCTGGCCGGCACGGAGTCGGACTCGATCGCGATGAGACGACGCGTAGCTGGCCTGCTCTGGCTCGCGACTGGATGCAGCACTTGGGCTTTCTTGATCCGCCCGCCGTGCCGAAATGGATTTGGAGTGGGCGGGAGATCAAGGATGGTACGATCTATCTGCGCAAAGTAGTGCCCATCAGCAAGAAAGCCCGAAAAGCTACGCTCGCTGTCGCGGTGGACAACTCGGCGACGGTTTATGTCAACGGCGAAGAGGTTCTTACGAGCCGTACCGTCAACCCACCGGCACGCGCCGACATCGCGGGCAAGCTGCGCATCGGCGACAACGTGATTGCCGCGGAAGTGCAGAACACAGGTTCGAAGGCAGGCTTTCTTGCCCACCTGGCGATTGAAAGCGAAGACGGTGGCGAGCAGGTGATCGTCACTGACAGCGGCTGGCAGGCCCACACGCTAGCGGCGGACGGCTGGCGCAGAAGCGACTTCGCGGCTGCCGGATGGGCCACACCGTGGGAGATCGCACCGGCTGGCGGCGAACCGTTTGGGCGAGCGGTGTCGGTCTGGGGGATTACGAGTACTGTGCAGCCTCTTGCGATTCGTGCCACCGCGGCACAGAAGCTGCAGACGCTGCCGGGTTTCAAAGTGGAACTCCTCTACTCCGTGCCGAAGGAAGAGCACGGATCGTGGGTCAACCTGACGCCGGATCCGAAGGGGCGACTGATCGTCTCCGACCAGTACGGCGGACTTTATCGGGTCACCCCACCGGCCGCCGGTGCGTCCACCTTGCCGAAGATTGAGAAGATCGACCTCGACGTTGGCGGCGCTCACGGCCTCCTCTGTGCGTTTGATAGTCTTTACGTCGTCGGCAACGAGAATCGGCGCGGCGGACTGTATCGCGTTCGTGATACAGACGGCGACGACGTCTACGACGACGTCAAGCTATTGCGCAAGATCAAAGGCGGCGGCGAGCATGGTCCGCATGCGGTGCTTCTGAGCCCTGACGGCAGGTCTCTCTACATTGTGGGCGGAAACCACACCGACATTCCCGACCCCGAGAAGTCTGTGGTGCCTCGGGTGTGGGACGAGGACGTTCTTCTCGGGCGCCAATGGGACGCGACGGGGCACGCTCGCGGCAAGCTGGCGCCGGGCGGCTGGATTGCACGCACCGACCCGGAAGGGAAAGAGTGGGAGCTCTTCGCCAACGGATTTCGTAACGAGTTCGATGCTGCGTTCAACGCCGCCGGGGATCTGTTCACCTTTGACGCCGATATGGAGTGGGACGTCGGCACGGCATGGTACCGGCCGACACGCGTCAACCACGTCGTCAGTGGCGGTGAGTACGGTTGGCGTTCGGGGACGGCGAAATGGCCGACGTACTATCCGGACAATCTGGGCAGCGTCGTTGACATTGGGCCGGGATCACCGACGGGAATCGCTTTTGGGTACGGCACGAAGTTTCCTAGCAAGTACCAGCAGGCACTTTTCATGTGCGACTGGTCGTACGGCAAGATCTTCGCCGTACACCTGAGCGAAGATGGGGCTACGTGGCGCGGCGAGGTGGAGCAGTTCGTCGCCGGTACGCCTCTGCCGGTGAGCGACGTCGTCGCGAATCCGCACGACGGCGCGCTCTACTTCACGGTGGGCGGCCGCCGCGCTCAATCGGGCCTCTATCGCGTCACGCATGAAAAGCCGGATCCTGTCCAAGACTTTTCGAAGCGCGTGCCCGCGAGCCCAGCGCGCGACCTGCGGCGTAAGCTGGAGGCGTTTCACGGCCGCCGCGACGAGCGCGCGGTAGCAGCAGCGGTTGCCGCTCTTGCGCACCCGGACCGATTCGTACGTTACGCGGCGCGCATCGCCTTGGAACATCAGCCTGTCGCCACGTGGCAACAGAGAATCCTCGAGGCGAACGAACCACGGGTTCTGATCGAAGGTGCGATCGCACTGGCGCGTCATGGCGGCGCATCGCTGCGGCCGCAGCTCATCGAGGCGCTTGAACGCATCCACTGGCGTTCGCTCAGCGAGCAGCAGCAACTCGGCCTCTTGCGGGCCTACGGACTGGCGTTCATCCGCATGGGGAGGCCCGACGCGGCGACGGCGTCGCGTCTTGCTCTTCGTTTCAATCCGCTCTATCCAGCGACATCGGAGCCCCTCAATCGCGAGCTGAGCCAGCTGCTCATCTATCTCGAGGCGCCGCACGTGGCGAGCAAGACGGTCGAGCTCATGCGGAACGCACCGACGCAGGAAGAGCAAATCGGCTACGCCCTCGCCCTGCGCAACATGAAGAGCGGTTGGACAGCGTCGGCGCGCCGTGCCTACTTCGAGTGGTTTAGCAAAGCCCAAGGCTTTTTCGGCGGTCATAGCTTCAACGGTTTCGTCCGCAACATAAAGAAGGAGGCGGTTGAAAACCTCACCGCGTCAGAGAAAGAGTCGCTCGCAGACGTGCTCGTCGAGGCTTCAAGCGCTGAGGCGTTCGCTCAGCTCCCTAAGCCGACGGGGCCGGGGCGGGAATGGCAGATCGAGCAGCTCAGCCGCATCGCAGAGGCTGGTCTTCGCGGCCGTAGCTTTGAGGCTGGCGAGAAGATGTTCTCGGCAGCCTATTGCTTTCAGTGCCACCGCTTCGCCGGACGCGGCGGCTCGACCGGTCCAGACCTCACTGGGGTCGCCGGCCGTTTCAGCGTGCGCGATCTGATTGAGTCGATCGTCGAGCCGAGCAAGACGGTCTCGGATCAATACGAGGCGACGACGTTTGTCACCCTTGATGGTTCGGTCCACACCGGACGCATCGTCAACATGAGCGGCGAGCGCTACATCGTTAACACGGACATGACGAAACCAGACGACCTAACAACGATCAACAGCGGGGACGTGCTACAGATGATGCCGTCCCCCACGTCGATGATGCCGGCTGGTTTACTCAACCCGCTGAACCAAGACGAGGTTCTCGATCTGTTGGCCTATCTTCTGTCGCGGGGCGACCGGCAAGCAGCACAGTTCCGCTGATGGGGGTCGGACAGGCGAAGCGATACTGGACAGTGAATGATTCAGCGCCGAGCAGTGGTTTGGTGTTGAACATCGCTGGCGCTTCGATTGATCACCAGCGCCGATCGAGTCACCCTAACAGCCTGTTGAAAAAGCGCTTCGAGCTGAAAACTGGTCGCTTCGCGTCCAGATCAGCCGCGGCGAACGCAGGTAATCTCCGAGATTTTCGAGGCTCGCCGCGGCTGATCTGGGCGTGAAGAGGCCGGTTTCTCAGCCGAATGACTTTTTCAACGGGCTGCTAAGCTAAGTAGGCGAGCGCGTTGCGTCGTCGGCTCGCCCGGAGCGCTCAGGAGCCGCTGTAAAACCACTTCAGAGGTAGAATGTGGAGCCGCCGCGGCAGCGATCCCAGGAGGTGTCCGTCTTTCGTACGGCGGTTTCGATTTTTCGTCAGATGTTTCCACTCGTTCGGCACCGCGTATGTGCCCCATGGGTCGGACCGAAACCAATAGTCGTGCTCGATGAACACCTCGTCGCCGAAGAAGTAGAAGTTAGCGTACGAGGCGCGGACGCGTCCTTGAATCGGATTTTTCACCAGCGGGTCGTCCGGTCGCGTCGCCGAACCTGGGCGCTCGAAGTGGGGTGGTTCCGGATCGCTAACGCGCGGCGTTTCATCCATGCCGGGGCTGACGTGAATGTTGCGAAAGTTTTTCCACGTAACGCCGCCGTTGGTTGAAATCGCCGCTGAGAGTCGGCAGCGGCTGTAGGCGTGGCGGTGTTCCTCGGCCGTGACCTGATTCCACACCACCATCAAGTCTCCGGTCGATGGGATGCGCTTGACTCGGACTGGCGCGTTCGAGGAATTGAGCTCGCTGAGCTCCGGGAGCGTCCAGCGTACACCTCCGTCATAGGAAAAAGTCTGTGCCGCTCGACACTGCGCGCAGCGCGCCAACGCCACGATGTGGCCATCACTAGTTTCAGCCGCTGTGATTTCGTGGAGAGCATCGAGATTGTGTTTGCCACTGTCGCGCCACAGCATGAGATCGTCAGGTGATTCTTTCCACGTCTCGCCTTCATCGTCCGAGTAGTAGAACTTCGACTGACCGCAGTTCTCGGGATACCAGAGGTGACCGATGCCCCGATCGAGGCCCTCGACCTTGGGCATCGGGTCTGGCCGATAGCCGCGCGAGCCGCCGTAGAGTGGCCACAGCAAGCGACCGCTCGCCAGCTGGATCATGGTGTCGGATAGCGCGTACCACCACACGACGCCAGGACCGACGACGAGGTTTTCTCGTCCCCACGTCTCGCCCTCGTCGTACGATTTGCGAAAGAAGAGCGCTCCTGGCCCGGCGGCGAGTCTCTTGCGTGCAGTCGGTGCAGCGCTTGGAAAGTCGGCCTCGGTGACCGGTCGGCGATAGGTCATCCCCAGCGCGCCCGACTGCAAGCGCAAGACGCCTTGTGGATCGCCGGTGCCGATGATCTGTTTGCCGGCGTCGAGTACCGCCTCCGGTTCGGTCCACGTGCGACCACGGTCGTGCGAATAAAACTTCAGAAGGCCCCGGATGATGCCCATGAGACGGCCGTCCCGCAGCTCGACGAGTCCACCTTTTTGTTCAGGGTAGCGAAGGTAGCGAAGCATCGTGTCCTTGTTCCTATACGCAGAAGTCAGCTCTTCGTGCCGCCGTAGAACCAGTTGAGAGGCAGGATTTGTAGTTTCTGGTACGCGTCCCGACGTGCGCCTTTGCCGGCCCAAAGGTTTGGCGTCCACCAGTGCTCGTGGTCCACGAGAACTCTGTCGCCGACGAAGTGAACGTTGGCGTAGGAGCTGCGGACGATGCCGCGGACCGAGTTGTTAGGAACCTGCCCAGGCGAAGTGTTCTCCCCGGCACGGACGAACTGAGGCGGCTCCGGATCGTCGACCCGATCATCTGTTGCCATCCCAGGGCACAGCTCGAGCGTGCGGAAGTGTTCCCACGATTTGCCCGAGTCCTTTGAGACCGCACAGGAGAGGCGGCTGTATCCATAGCCGCTGCGTTGCTCGCTCGCGGTGGCCTGATTCCAGACGATCAACAGGTCGCCGCTTTTGGGTATGCGCGTCAATCGAATCGGTGCGTCCGAGCTCGACAGGTCGGTCAGTTCGACGTAGGTCCACGTCTCGCCGCCATCGTCCGAGTAGCTACGAAGCGCACGCATGTTCGTCGTTCGCGCGAGCATCAGAAGACGGCCGTCCTTCGTCTCCGCGAGGCAAGCTTCACCACAGCTGGCTATTCCCCCATGGCCAAAGTCTTTCCAGAGGTAGAGACCGTTCGTCGGTTCCCAAGTCACTCCCTCGTCATCGGAGATGAGCATGTGGGTCGCGTTGTAGTGCGGCAACCAGGTGTCTCCGGCGTTCCGCGGTCGACCGATGTACTCGTGCGAAAAATGTGTGTACGCCGGCAAGATCAAACGACCGCTGGAGAGTTCCACGAGGCTGCCATGGAGGGCGTAGAGGTCGTCACCGGGCAATGGGGTGACGCTGTTCTCGGGAGACCACGTTTGGCCGTCATCGTCCGACGTGCGAAAGAAGATCTCCTGACGGTGATAGTTGTTCACTCTTTGCCTGCGGCCATACATGAGCGCGACTTTGCCGGATCGAAGTCGACGCAATCCCAACACGTGCGACTCGCTTTGAATCGCCTCGCCGCGGTTCATGAAAAGACGTGGGCGCGACCACGAGATGCCCGCGTCGTGCGACGTCGAGTAGACGAGGCCGCGTCCGACGAGGATGAGCTCACCGTTCATGCGCTGATACATCGCGCCGCGAAACGGGAGCTTGAGGACTGGAGTGTGCTGTTCGGCGGGGCTGGCGCCCACCAAGAGCGCGCTGGCGGCCACACCGCCGGTCTTGAGAAAGTCGCGTCGTTTCACGGTGCCCTCAATTCGACACGTGGTTTATGTTGATCTTTGGACCTCGACCTATTCTAAGAAGCGGCTTCGCGATCAGTCGAGAGCTGTCTGCCCATCAGTTTTTGGAGCGCTTTCAACTCGGCGGTTCATTAAGATTCAAGCGCGCTCGAACCCCGATGGCTCGGCTCTTGGGGCAGGGAAGTTTTAGGAGATGTTCGGTGAGTGACAATCCGCCACTTGGGAGTCGACGGCAGGCGCTGCCTCGGGCGGGCTCTCCGTTCGACGCGTTGGCCCTTCTCCTCGCTGCATCGTCGATCACGCTTTCAGCTCTTGCGGGCGAGCCTGCCAGCATCGGAGCTTTGCCGGGAACCTCAGTGCCTGCGACGAGCTCGCGGGTGCCGTGGAAGACGTCGCGCGTCGTCGGCAGCCCGGAGCCACCATCGCCCTACACGGTCGAGTTGGCGTTTCCGCACCTGAAGTTCGACCAGCTGCTCCTCATGACCATGCCGCCCGAAGAGCACCGCATCTTCGTGGCCGAGCGCTACGGTCGAGTGTTTTCGTTTCCACAGCGTGGCGACGTCGTCAAAGGCGATCTATCGCTCGACCTCGGCGGACGCTATGACCGCAACCTTGGGCGTGACGTGCGGCGTGAGATCTATGGCATGGCGTTTCACCCACGGTTTCAGGAGAACCACTTCTTTTATCTCTTCATCACCGAGCGAAAGCCGCAGCCGTCGCGTACGCGGATCGCGCGGTTTGAGATGGACCCCGACACGTGGCGCGCCGATCCCGAGTCGGAGCACATCCTTCTCGAGTTTCCGTCTCGTGGTCATGACGGCGGCTCTTTGGAATTCGGCCCCGACGGCTACCTTTACATTGGTACTGGCGACGGCGGTGGCTCAAACGACCAGCACTTAACGGGCCAGTTCATTGGCGACTTCCTTGCTGCGATTCTTCGCATCGATGTTGATGGGCGACACTCGGCGAAATCCTACGCTATCCCTCCGGATAATCCGTTCATCGAGACGGTCGGTGCAGCGCCAGAGGTTTTTGCTTACGGTTTTCGTCAAGTCTGGAAGATGACTTTCGATCGCGACAACGGGGACCTATGGGTTGGTGACGTCGGCCAGGACTTGTGGGAAATGGTGTACCGCGTCGAGTCAGGAGGCAACTACGGGTGGAGTGTCATGGAGGGACCGCAGGAGTTTCGTCCGCGTCGTCCTCGCGGGCCGACGCCGATTCAGCCACCGATCAAGGCACACCACCACGGCGAGTCACGGTCGATCACCGGCGGCTACGTTTATCGCGGCTCGCAGCGCCCCGAGCTATACGGCGCGTATGTCTACGGTGATTACGAAACCGGCAAGATTTGGGGGCTGCGCCACGATGGCGAGCGCGTCACGTGGGAGGACGAGCTCGTCGACACGTCGCTCGACATCGCCGCGTTCGGTGAAGACCACGACGGTGAGCTCTTTGTCCTGAGTCACTTGGAGGGGCGGCTCCACCGACTCGTGCCACGGCCACCGGCGCAGCGAGAGCAACGGCAGGCCCAGTTTCCGGTTCGGCTAAGTGACACGGGACTGTTCACGTCGGTGAAAGATCTCACGCCAGCGCCAGGTCTTATCCCCTATGGCGTGGTCGCGCCGCTTTGGTCCGATGGCGCTGAGAAGGAACGCTATCTGGCGATTCCGGGCGACGGCAAGATCATCTATCGGGCCGACAATCCTTGGGCGTTCCCTGAAGGGACGGTCCTTGTCAAGACGTTCACTCTCGAGCTCGAAGCCGGCAACCCTACGAGCCGACGACGCCTCGAGACGCGGTTGTTGACTCTTCAGGATGGCCAGTGGGCCGGGTACACGTATCTGTGGAATGATGCCGAGACGGACGCGACGCTCCTTGGTAGAGGCGCGCTTGAGAAGACCTACGAAGTGCGAGACGCAGCTGCGCCTGGAGGTGTCCGCGAGCAGACGTGGCGATTCCCAAGTCGTGCTGACTGCATGGTGTGTCACAACGAAAAGGCTCGATTTGTGTTGGGATTGAGCACCCTGCAGATGAACCGAGATCACGATTACGGCGACGTCCGAACGAATCAGATCGATGCGTTCGTACGCTGGGGACTCTTCGATGAGCCTCCTGGGGAGTCCCCGGAAGAGCTGGCGCGACTTTCTGATCCGAGGCTGACCGATGCGCCCATCGACGTGCGTGCACGTTCCTATTTGCACGCCAACTGTTCGCACTGCCATCGTTTCAAAGGTGGCGGCAACGCCAATTTGATTCTCTTGTACGCGACCAGTCTAGCCGACACTGGCGCGCCGAACGCTCTGCCGCTGCACGGTGACTTCGGTCTTCCGGACGCGCGGCTCATCGCACCGGGAGCACCGGAGCGGTCGCTCGTCTGGAAGCGCATGAATCTGAGAGGAGCAGGGCGAATGCCGCATATCGGCACACTCGAGGTTGACCGCGACGGCGTCGAGCTGGTTGGCGAGTGGATTCGCTCCATGGCCCTGCGGGAAAATTAGCTAAGGTTCTATCGATCCATGGGTCAGCCACAAACGTTGAGGGATCATCTGGCGCGCGTCGAAGCTTACGAGTCTCGTGTGCATGCCCTTCTCGGCTGGGATGCCGACGCTGCCCGCGTCCGCGCCGAGAGCTGTAGCCCCGGTCCACTTCATGGCTGGGCGATCGGCGTCAAGGACATCATCGACGTCGCAGGTTTGCCGACACGATGCGGTGTAGACTTCTTGCCAGACGAGCCCGCAGCTGCAAGCGCCGACATCGTTGAGCGTCTCGAGAAGCTTGGCGCTTATGTTTTCTCGAAGGTCGTGACCACGTCGTTTGCTTATTTCGATCCAGGCCCCACGACCAACCCGTGGCATGCCGAGCACACCCCGGGCGGCTCCAGTATGGGGTCGGCGGCGGCCGTGGCGACAGGGATGGTGCGCGCTGCTCTTGGCACACAGACCGTCGCCTCGGTGAATCGCCCGGCTTCGTTCTGCGGCACGGTGGGGTTCAAGCCGACCTACGAGCGCATGTCGCGCGCCGGGGTGTTTCCGTTTTCTCCCAGCGTCGACACCGTCGGGTTCTTTACCTCGAATGTCGCTGATCTGGAGACACTTTGCGGCGCGCTTTTCGACGCGCCGGTTCCTGACGCTGCCGCACCGCAATCGAGTAAGACACGAATCGCTCTGGTTGAAGACCTCTACTGTGATGCGGCGGACGAAGAGATGCTTGCCGCGCTGCGTCACGTCGGTGAGCAGCTAAGCCGTGGTGGATTCAAGGTCGAGAATGTCCGTCTGCCCGAGTCACTTCGCGCCGCCTACCCAAACCATATGACGTTGATTGCTGCGGAGCTGGCTCAGTCACACGCCGATCTCCTACCACGGTACGAGTCCCGTTACCCGCGCAAGATCCTCGAGCTCATCGATCGCGGCCGCAGCGTCAGCCCTGACGAGCTCGAGGAGAGTCGGGAACGTCGAGAGCAGCTTGAAGATGAGTTCGGCTTGATCTTCTCAGACTACGACTTCGTCCTCGCGCCGGGGGCTCCGGGTCCCGCACCGCACGGGCTCAGCGCGACTGGCGATCCGCGCATGAGCCTGATCTTCACTCACGCACGGGCGCCGTCGTTGACCCTGCCGGTCAGTCTCAGTGACTCGAGGCTGCCGCTCGGTGTTCAGTTCGTCGCCGCCAAGGGAAAGGATCTGCCGCTTCTTGCTGCTGCAAGGCAGGTCGAAGCGCTTGTTGGATTCGAAGCTGAGCTGCCCTGCTGAGGATTCCTACGGCAAGCGATGGCGGGCGCAGCGGCGAGTGGCTGCGCTCGACTCTCGTGTTGTCACGAGTACAATAGCTCCGCCCCGGTCGTCGATAAAACTCTCGTTCAGGAGGCTCGCACATGGGCATCGAGGCTAAAAAGGACATGGTTTGGGGAGAGTTCGAATACACCGACGCGGACCGCACCGTCTGGGAGGAAGAGCTCGATGCTTTCGTCCCGGCCAAATTCTTTGATGCGCACGCTCACCTCTGGAGCGACGATTTCTTGCCACCGGACCACCCCCGACGCGGCACGACGCGGCGCTGCGACATGAAGGTGATGGCCGCGGCCAATCGTGAGCTCTTTCCCGGCCGTGAAATTGAGTATCTGATCCTCGGCAGCCCGCGGACGGGGATTGACGTCGCGGCGCACAACCGCTTCATCGTCGAGGTCATGAAACCGCACAAGAATGCACGCATGCACCGGTTGGTGACGCCGACCTGCAGCCTCGAGTCGATTCGCGTTGACGCCAGCGACTATGGTTTTACGGGACTGAAGCCATACCGCGTCTTCGCGACGACCGGCGATGCGAATCAGTGCCGCATCCATGAGTTTCTTCCGCATGGGCAAATGGAGCTTGCGAACGAACTCGGCCTCTGGGTGACTTTGCATCTCTCGCGCTACCACGGCTGTGCGGATCGCCAGAATCTCGACGACCTCGAGGAGTACACCCAAAAGCGTTACCCGCGCATCAAGTGGATCCTCGCCCACTGTGCGCGTAGCTTCACCTATTGGCCTATCCGTCAGGCGGTCGATCGCCTACGCGACATGCCGAACATCTGGTACGACACATCGGCGGTTGCGGATGTCATGGCGCACTACACGCTGATGAAGAAGGAAGATCACCGGCGCATCCTTTTCGGCACGGACAATCTGACTGCCAACACGTTTCGCGGCTACTATGTGCCGATGGGGCGGTACTGGTATCAAGTGATGGCGCCGGAACACTCCAAGCAGGAGAACATCCACACCGACGCCAGGCCGATTCTCGCGATCTACCAGCAGCTTCTGTGCATGAAGCACGCTGCGGAGCTCGCGGAGCTCAGCCGCGGGCAGGTGGAGGACGTTTTCTACAACAACGCCGCGCGGGCGTTTGAGCTTGAGGGGTGACGCCGCTTGAGCGCTTCCAGTGAGACTCCATTGAGAGACGAAGGGGGAGACTTCGCAACGACGCGAACTCGACACATGATCCAGCGCGCGACAAGAACGACGAAATTCACCAAAAGGCTGCGGCTCAAACCAGCCAATCCGTTCGACCTCATTCGTCTCCTGGCTCACAGTCAAAGCGACCCGCGTAAGGCATTGGCCGAGTTAGTTCAAAACGCTTTGGATGCGAATGCACGCCACATCACGATCACGAGGATGCGTCGCCGGGGCGAGGCGGCGTTGTCGATCCTCGACGATGGAGACGGCGTCTTTCCGGGTCTCGAGCGGCCGCTTGCGCTCGAGCGTCTTGCCACCAACATCGGACACTCCTTCAAACGCGATCTGTCGCCAGCTGAACGCCAGCGCCAGATGTTACTCGGCAAGTATGGCATCGGCCTTCTTGGCTTCTGGGCTGTCGGAGTAGAGTTTGAGATGCGGACGCGCGTTGCGGGCTCCGCCGTCTGGGCTCTGCATCTGCGTCGCGATCAACCCTCGGCCGAAGTCCGCAGGGTTCCTCAGAGTCGCCTTTCACTCGGCGAGGATACATGGACCGAGGTGGTCATTCGCGGCGTGCACCCGGGATCGTCCCGCCAGCTGACGGGTCGTCGTCTGGGCGAGTATCTCGGCTCGGAGCTGCGCGGACAGCTCCTGTCGCGCCCTGTCAAGCTGCGCATTCTCGACCGCCTGGCGCGCGACAGCGCAGTGAAAGACTTCTTGGTTGTACCACAGCGCTTTCACGGTCGGCGCATCGAAGAGCTCGAGCGTGTTGCAGTTTCTGGGTTCAGCGACGCCGTCCTCGAGCTCTACATTGTTGAAGAGGATGGGCAAGATCCCGGTCGTGTCTCCCTCGCATGCGGTGGTACTGCGGTCTGCGATGATCTCGGCAGCATTCACGGCTACGGTCTCGATCCGGAACTTTGGTCAGGCGGTCGACTCGAAGGTATCGTCGAGTTTCCCGAACTGCAGGTGGCGCCGTCGACTCGCCGTGAGTTCGTACCCGGTCCGTCGGCTGACGCTCTCTTTGCCTCGCTGCGCAGCGTGGAACCGCAGCTCGCGGAGTTTTTGGAGAAGGTCCGTGCCCGGAGGCGTGCCGAAGAAGATGAGAGTTTGGCTCGCGAGCTGCGACGCATCTTCCGGCCGTTGACACGCAACCTACCGCAGTACGATTTCTTCGACATCACGGGGGATGCAGGAGGCAGCAGCGGCGAGGGGCGCGAGGACGGTGAGAAGCTCGGCCGGCGGGAGCCAGACATAAACGGCGTCGACAGCCCAGACGGTGGGACGGCGGTGAGTGACGCCAACCCTGCGACGGTTGAGATAGATCCTGAAGACGGGGCCGTGGACGATCCGCAGCCGACAGCCGAGCTGTTACCGGTAGGTCCTCTTGAAGGGGTGCGCATCACGCCGAGAAAGTCGCGGCTTCTTCCCGGTGCCTCACGACAGTTTGTCGCCCGTGCGGTCGATGCCACTGGACGCACAGTCACCGACGGGGTCAGCTACACCTGGGAGTTGCTCAGCGGTGACGGTCGCATTGAGTCGGAGGCGGGCCGGGCACTGTTTCGTTCGAGCGACACCTTGGGTTCGGCGCGTCTCGGGCTGTGCGCCCGACAGGGTGAACGCACGGCACACGCTGAAGCAGATATCGACATCGTTGAGAAGCTGCGTGGTGAGAGCCCTGAGGCTGGCATCCCGGACCCGAAGCGCGCATTCGACGCCGAGGGCGATTGGCGTTCGAGAATGCGAGGGCGTCTCTGGGAGTACAACGCCGCACATCCTGACTATCGCACCGTCGCCGACGAACCGCGGGCACGATTGCGTTACTTGTCGCATCTCTTCGCCAAGGAGATCGTGTTGCGAAACTACGGCGAGCCGACGGACGAGCGCCTCCTGGAGCGTATGGTCGAAGTGTTGACGCACATCGGGCGCGGCAGGTGACACAGAGACAGAGGCGGACCCCAACGTTGCAAAAGAGACGCGCCTTAAGACCGTGCGCGATTGCGATTGAGTGAGAGTGTGCGTGTGGGTGTGCGTGGGCGAGGGGGAACACGGCACACCGTCCACCTCACTAAACTGAGGTCTGCCGCGACGTCCTTCAACTGCCGATCGAACCTCAGGGAAAGGGTTTCTGAGCCCTTCCTGCGAAAACTTATGCAACTGTCGGGGCGGATTCCGAGCGCAGGTACGTGCGGGCGCCCTCTACAGGGTCACGGGCCACGTCCACGCCGGCCTTCGATCCTAGAGCCGTGGTCGCACGGAGACCGAAATGCGGATCTTCTCAAAATCGCAACCGACAGTCGTCTCGACTCCATGGCTCGGGAGAGCGCGCTTCGCGCTTTGAGTCAAGTCGAAGGGGACATCGCGTTCGTGCCCGACATTGTCGAAATCTTAGCCGACCAGAGGGGACTCACCATGACGCGCGCGCGGGCCGCCGAGGCACTCTCAGCGCTACGTCGCTACGACGAGGATCGTATCTTCGCGGCGATTCATCGCGAGATGAAGGGAGCGCTCGATCCTGAACTACGGCGGAGGCTCGCGTACGTGCTCAGTGGGTTCGGTGGTCGGGCTGTCGATGCTACGATTGTGATTGCTGCGGACCTTAGCTCCGGCCAGGGTCTCCGGCGCCAGAGTGCCGTGCGCGCTCTGAGAGCCATCGGCCGGCCGGCTCATGGATTCACGCCGCATCTCTTGCCGCTCCTGGACGACACAGACATCGCCGTCGTTTCCGAGGTCATCGCGACACTGATCGCTTTCGACACCGAGAAGGAACGCGCCGCTCGCGCCGCGCTTCGGCTGGTCAAGGATGACATCTACTATGGAGCGCGAGCGGCCGCGGCACTCCGCGACCTCTTACCGGAGTCTGCAGCTTTTCTCGATGAGCTGCGTGCCGTGAGGGAATCTGCCGAGAAGCTCGCGCTCGATGATTCGGTCCGGTACTTCAGGTCCCAACTGAACGAAACGATCCGGCAACTTGAGGCGGCCGCTCGATCGAGCAACTGATCGAAGCGCGCGCGCCGTCTTCAAAGTAGCAGGCACACGCCGAGGCTGTGAATCTTTACAGCCCTGCTCCGTGTGCCATCCGTTCTTGTGAGCGTGAGCGAGCGCGTCTCCTAAAGTAGCAGGCACACTCCGTGTGCCGTCCGGACGTGACCGTGACCGTGGACCGTGACCGTGAGGTGCGACGGCACGTTCTAAAGAATTCACAGCTTCTCCGTGTGCCGTCCGGTTTTCGTGGCGTCGGTGCACGGCGGCGTGCGATCCGGACGTGACGGTCCGGACGTGACCGCGAGTTGCGGTTGCGGCAGCATCTTCTAGAAAGCTCACAGTCTCGCCGCGCATCGTCCGATCTGTCGTCTTTCGGGCGACGGCACACAGAGTGTGCCTGCTACCTTAGAGAGACGCCCACGCCCACGCAAACGCAAACGCAAACGCAAATGCAAACGCCCACGCAAACGCCCACGCAAACGCAAACGCAAACGCAAACGCAAACGCAAAGCGTCCTACTCCGCAGCCCTCACGGAAAGCGACCAGCAGCGCGCGCGGTCTCTCTACTCCTCTGACCGCCCGACGCTGAGATCCCTGACGCTCAGGCTGCGAAAAGCCGCATACGCCTCGTCGTAGCCTTTACCGCCGGGATGGACCTGGAGGCAGATCGTGCCTTTCCCGGGCACGCCGGCGGTGCTCTTTTCGGTGTGCTGGAAGTCGGTGATGAGATCGCCGTTGAGCCAGAAGCGGATGCGCGCTGGCTCGCCTTCGATGCGGATCTTTGCCTGATTCCACGCGTCCTTCTTGAACTTGCGCATGCCTTCACCGTCACCTTTGTGCACGAAGCCTTGTGTCCATGGGCAATAGATCGCGCCGACCGTACCGTTCTCGCGGTAGTCGAGTGTCACCTGATGGCTCTTACCGTGCGGCCCAACGCGGAGGAACACACCGCTGTCGAACGGCCACTCGATCTTGGTCTCGAACTCGAGCTCGAAGTCTTGGTATTCGCGCAGTGTCGTTAGAAAACCGCCCTTTCCTGGCGGGTGTTGGCGTCCAACGATCGAGCCATCCTCCACCGTCCACTTGCCTGCCACTTCGCCGCCGGGAAGTCCCTCGTGCAGCATCCAGCCGGTGAGGCTGCGGCCATCGAAGAGAGCCTCTGGGCGATCGGAGGCGTAACGCTTGAGTTTGATCGAGCGGAAGCGCACCGTCATCGGCGGCCCCGCGTGGAGCTGCAGCGCCAAGATTCCCGACGTGACCCGCTTTTCCTTGTCGCGATCGTAGAGCTCCATGGTCGTTACACCATTGATCGTCTGCACGATGTGGTGGCCCCAAGCCGTCACCACGGTTTCGTTCCAGCCGTCGGCGTCAATGGCTGCTCTGATCGTCTCTTCTCCTGCTAGGTGCGCGACGACGACTTTCTTTCCTTCGCTCGTGACGAGAACCTTCTCGTTGCGCTTGGCGAGAATGCCGCGTCCCTTCTCGTCGTAGAGGATGCCGGTGAACTTGCCGCTGGCGTCGAGGTCGGCCTGGTAGCCGCCGACGACCCAATTGCCGAGATCGCGGCTGCGAAACTGAATGCCGGAGTTGCCGCCTTCGATTTTCCACGAAACGCGCAGCTCGAAATCCGTCAACAGCCCCGGTCGATAGATGAGAAACGTGTTGCCTTTGGTCGGGTTCTCTTTCGTCGTCCGCCCGACGATCGCTCCGCGCTCGACCGTCCAGAAGTCCGGGTTGCCTTCCCAACCTTCCAGGGTTAGGCCATCGAAGAGGAGCTCGAACCCAGCCGCTTTCTCGGTCGCTGACAGCTCATTGGCGGCAGTGCCTGGCGCAGCGGTGAGCGCAGGCGCCAACACGAGAGAGGCCACGAAGGCGGCGGCGAAAAGGGCGACAGTTCTGGGCGTGTGCGAACGTGCGTGCATGAGCTTCTCCATGTTCACTGATTCGTTTTCATTGATTGTGCGGCTTGGTTTGTGTGAGCGTTGCATCGACCCGCGCGACAATGCGCTCCACGACGGCATCGTCCCAAGGCCGGCTCGTGAAACTGCTCGGAGATCGACCTGGACCGATGTCGATGTCGTACTTGAGACGCATGGCACGACGCAAAAAGTCATACGTATTGCCGCTGCGAAGGATTTCGTCCACCGCCAGCTGAAAAGTCTCCATGAACTCGCGGGCTCGATCGACGTCGCCGCTGGTACATGCGCAACGTGCTGCCGCGACTGCTCGCCCCCACAGGTTGTAGAACGTACCGATCGCCCCGACGGCACCGCTCAGTACCGCGTGACAGACGAGTTCATCCGCGCCGCTGAACAGCGTCAGGCGTCCGCGGGTGCGTGCGGCGAAGAGACCGAAGTGGTAGAGGTCACGGATCGTCAGCTTCATGCCGGCGACGTTGGGTATGGCGAGGACGCGCTGCGTGTAGGCGGGATCGGCGAGCATCTCGACGCCGAAAAAGTCGAGATGGTACGGGAAGAAGGGGAGCTCTGTCGCACCCCCGATCTGCCGATAGTGCTCGAACACAGCGTCCTGCGTGCAGGGGAAGTAGACCGGCGGTACCGACGAGACTGCGTCGGCCCCGCAGTCGGCCGCATGACGCGCGAGCTCGACGGCATCACGCGTCGCGATAGCACCGACGTGCACCATCACCGGCAGGCGTCCGCGGCTGGCGGTGACAACACGCTCAAGGACGCGGCGGCGCTGCTCGACGCTCTGCGCTAAGCCTTGACCAGTGGAGCCAAGAACGTAGAGGCCGTCAAGACCTTCACGCGCGAACGCGTCGACCAATGGATCGATGACGTCAAGGTTTGGTTCACCCTCTTCGGTGAAGGGTGTCAGCATGGCGGGCCAGACCCCGCCGAACGAAGCGTTCATGGATCGGTGTTTCGTCGGTTGGTTGTCGATCAGCGGCTGTGTGCACTTCAGGCGCGCACCGCACCAGAATAGCGTGGGGTTGCCGGGAAAGGTAGGGGCGGACCAGTGCGGCTCGAGTGATTCTATCGCAGGCAGCCCCGTTCGGATCTTCGCCGCGTCCAGCCCTTGGTCTCCAGAGCACGAAATCGCTTCGCGAACGGTGACTGACGAGTGAATTCGCCGTCGCTACGCCAGTTCGCCATGATACGCTGGGCGGCGGTCGCTTGCAGGAACGTTGGCAGAGGAACAGACGATGCGCATTGCGGTTGGTGGAATCGAACATGAGAGTAGCAATTTCTCGCCGCTGGAGACCCGTCTCGAAGACTTCTTCGTCGGCACTCGCTGGTCGGAGTCGGAGGAGCTCGGGCGTCGGAAGGGCGATGCCAACACGATCGTTGATGGGTTTCTGACGGGCGTTCGCCGCGGCGGTGGCCAGGTCGTACCGCTCATCTGGTGTCACGCACCGTCGGGTGGTCAACCGGCACAGGCGACGCACGAGGAGCTTAAGCGGCGACTTTTGGCTCCACTCGAGGCAGCTCTTCCCGTCGACGGCGTCCTCCTCAGCTTGCATGGATCGTACTCAGCGCAGGGCGTTGACGATGCCGATGGAGATATTTTGGTCGCGACGCGCGCCCTTGTCGGTCCGGACACTCCGATCATCGCCGTGCACGACCTGCATTCGAACATCGGCGAGGACATGGTGCGTAGCGCCACGGCCCTTATCGTCGAAGACACCTATCCCCATACGGATATGGCGGAACGCGGTATCGAGGCTGCGGATATGATCGTGAAGACAATTCGCGGCGAGGTGCGACCGACGATGGGATGGACTTCGCTGCCGCTCTTTTGGGCGGCGATCAAGATGATCTCAGCCGAAGATCCGATGCGGTCGCTTGTCGAACAGCTGCATGCCGTTGAGCGTCAGCCGGACGTGTTGACGGCGAGTGTTGGAGTCGGATACCAGTGGGCTGACGTCCCATGCGCTGGCGCTTCGACGATCGTGGTGACGGATGGCGATGCGGTGAACGCGCAGCGCAGAGCAGACGAGCTTGCGCGCTGGGTTTGGGAGCGCCGCGATGTTTGGCAGGCGGCGCCGATGACGGCGCTCGAGGGGCTCGCCGCCGGCGAGGCGCAGGGGCGTTACCCAATCATCCTCGCTGACCAAGCGGACAATCCGGGCGGTGGCGCGCCCAGTGACAACACCGAAATCCTACAGCTCTTCCTCGACAATCAGCTAGAGCCGTCCGCCGTTCTCCACATCGTGGATCCGCAGGCGGTCGAGATCGCGGCCGCGGCGGGTGTTGGCGCTGTCGTCGACGTCGACGTGGGCGGGCGCTACGAGCTGTCGGGGGAACCCGTGCGGCTGCACGCCGAAGTGCTCGCTGTTACCGACGGGCTGTTTACGTACGACGGGCCGATGTTTGCCCGTCTCGGCGGCGACCACGGCAAGTCCGTTCTCCTGCGTCAGGGCGGCGTTCACGTGGCGGTGATTTCGCGCACGATTCAACCGATCGATCTTGCCTTCGCGCGCACCCTTGGCCTTGACTGCACGCAGACGCGATATCTCTGCGTCAAGTCGACCGGGCACTTTCGCAGCGGTTTTGGCCCCATTGCCGGGTCGATCCACAATGTCGACACCGAGAGTCCTTTTTCGCAAGACTTCAAACGACTGCCGTTTCGGCGGCTCGGTCGCAAAATCTATCCGATGGACGCCGACACACGATTTGATCTCGGGGGCGCTTGACGGCGGGTTTGCCGATTGATTTCACGCCGGACGCATGCAGTCCGGAGCTTCGAACCCGGTTGGCACGACGCCGCGAGGATTGTGGTCGAACTTGTCAACGCCGCGCACGAGGAACGCCGCGAACGTCGGCCATACGGCCAGGTCACACTTCACGTCGGTGCTCGAATAGCGCATGGTGAATCCAATCCGCGGCCGCTCCGAGAGGTTCGGCCCGGAGCCATGAACGAGGCGGTCGTCGTGGAGGGAGATCTCTCCGCCGCGGAGCTCGAGGTCGACGGACTGCGACGTGTCGATCTCCTCCGGGAGGATCTCTTCTTGCAGGACGTAGTGATCCTTGCCGGCGTGTCGATGCTGTTTCGCAGACTCGCGATGCGTACGCGGAATCACGCGCATGCAAGCATTGGCGGCGTCACAGTCGTCGAACGCGACAAACACCGTGACCGCTTTCATCGGCTCGAGCGGCCAATACTGCGCATCCTGATGCCACGGTACCTCGCTGCCGTCACCAGGATCTTTCACGAAGAACTGTGACCCCCAGAGGAAGAAGTTCGGCCCCAAAAGGCACTCGACGTAGTCGAGGATGCGCGAGTCGGTACACACATTGTCATAGAGGAACCGGTTCTTTTTGTGCCACCAGTTGACACGGCTGATGTCTTTCCCCGGTCGAAGCAAGGTACGGATCTCCGGAAACCTGGCCTGCAGCGTCGCGACTTCGTCGGCGTTGAAGACGGGAAGACCGGTGACGTAGCCTTCGTCTCGGTAGTGGGTCAGCTGCTCAGCTGTCAGTCGTCGACGCTCGCTCACTTCGTTCACGGGAGAAGTCGGTTGATGGTGCCACCCTCGTTGGTGGCTCCTTGATGCTCAACTTTCTGTGTCGCGATCCCGCACCATCAGGCGCCTGGACGCATCGATTCCGAGCCACGCCAGCGCGGCGGCCACGTAGACGACGGCAAGAGCGGTGAACACGGCATTCCAGCCGAAGTCCTTCTTCAGGCCGCCGAGCACAGGGCCGGCGATGACGGTGCCGATCGAACCGACCATGTTCACCGTACCGAACACGCGCCCGGACGCTCTGCCGGCGATGTCGGTTACCGTACCCCACGTCGTCGGCTGACTCCAGTCTGTGAAGAATTTGCTGCAGGCGATCACGATCATGACGGCTCGACCTGACTCGAACTGGAGACTGATCAGCATGAGCACGGCCGAGAGTAGTTTCCCGACGAGTCCAACGGTGGCGCGAGCGAAACGCCGCCCGAAAAGGCGGAGGAGCCAGTCGTTGAGCACGCCACCAAAGAGACCACCGAGCGCGCCCGCGAGGAGAGGAAGGCTTGCGTAGAAGCCCATGGCGGTTTTGCTCAGCCCTTTTTCTTCCTCGAGAAAGAGCGGAATCCAATAGACGTACAGCTGATCGGCGAAGGCGCTGGCGAACATGTGAAAGAGGAGAAAGGAAAAGCTGATCCATGCGGCGCGGTCGCGAGTGAAGCGAGTGGGTGCCGAAACCTCATTCGTCGATTCCGGCAAATCGTTTTTATCGGCGGGAGTGTTGGTGGCGTCTCGATTCTTGCGCGTGCTGTCGTCCTCGGTTTCCCCCGCCGAGATCAGGCGTCGCTCTGCGTCGTTGACGCGAGGGTGGAATGCGGGATGACTCCGGAAGAGAAGGAGATATCCGACCACCAGCACTCCTCCCAAAAAACTGATGACGACAAGCGCCCAGCGCCAGGACAGCCCGAGCGCTCCGATCAGAAGCGCGCTGACGACGATCGAAGCACATGCGCCGCCGGCACGTCCGGAGGCCGAGGCGATGAAGCCCTGCACAGTTGTGCGGGATGAGAGAGGAAACCAGCTACGCGTAACGGTCGACAAGTTAGGGTAGGTTCCGGCCTGCGCGGCGCCGAAAAAGAGTCGCACGCCGGCGAGCGGCCACAACCCTGCAGCCCACGACGTGAGCGCCACGGCACCTGACCAGAGCCCAATGATCAGCGGCAGGACGAGCGCCGGACCGACCAGGTCGCCGAGGAGCCCGATCGGAACCTGAAAGATCGCGTAGGTGATGTTGAATGCGGAGTCGAGCCAACCAAGCTGCTCATCGTCGAGGCCGAACTCCGCCTTGACGTCGGGTTTGATCACCCCCCACGCATATCGATGGAGGTAAAGGATGAAGCTCGTCAGGCAGGCGAGTGTCAGCACCACGTAGCGGATGCGAGTTGGTCGAGGTGAGTCTGGGGCCGACGGAGTCACGATGGGTTTACCCTGAACTCTTCGACAACTCTTTCGTCGAGCTCGATGCCGAGACCGGGGCCGTCTGGAACGTCGACGTGGCCCGCCTCGAGTGGCGGCAAGTTGCGCACAAGCTTGCGCATGAGTGGCGACGGACGCAGGCAGTACTCGACGAGGTCGCCGCGCGGCGCGGTCGCGATCCAGTGTAGTGACGCGGCAAGGTTGATGCCGGTGCTGAAGCAGTGGGGGACCGGTCGCGCGCGAGTCCTCGCGCAAATCTCGCTCACCTCTTCGCAGACGGTGAGCCCGCCGCAGATCGCGACATCTGGCTGCAGGATACGAACGCCGCACGCGGCAAGTTCCTCGAAGCCGAAGCGGGTCACTTCACCCTCGCCGGCAGCGATTGGCACGGGCGAACGTTCGGCTAGGTGTCGATAGCCAGCGAGGTCATCCTGCGTCAGAGGTTCCTCGAGCCATTCTAGGTCGAACTCTGCGAGGCGCTCAGCGCGCGCCAGTGCGGTGTCTGCGTCCCAGGCACAGCCTGCGTCGACCATGAGCGTGCGATCAGCTCCGAGCGCTTCGCGGGCAGCGGCGACGTGCGCCAAGTCGGTCGCTTCGTCCTGGCCAAAGGGTCCCCAGCCGAACTTCACCGCCGTCAGCCCGAGGTCGACCGCGTCGACGGCGAGTTGGCGCGTGGCGTCGGGCGTCGTTCCGAAGAGGAAGCTCGCGTAGGCGCGAATCGGTTTGCGACGCGGGTTGCCGAGCAGTTCACAGACAGGCAGGCCGCGCTGCTTGCCGTAGAGGTCCCAAAGTGCGATGTCGGCGCCGCTGATGGCGTGGAGTGCTGCGCCGCGGCGACCGTAGCGATTCGTCTGGTAGTACATGCGTCGCCAGAGCGCGCGGACATCGTCGATCTCCTGGCCGACCAAAATCTCTCTCAAGCCATGTCGCCGAGCCGCTGAGCGCGGCGCTTCGAAGATCGCCTTGCAGACGTAGGATTGACTGCTGACTTCACCAATCCCGACGTCGCCCGCATCGGTGTGAATTTTGATCACGAGAACGTCTTGAGTGCCGTCGGCGATCTCTTCAACGTCTGGAATGCGTAGATGGATCGCTTCGACGTCTGTGATCTTCATTCTTTCTGAGCTTCATGCCGCGCCTCACCTGCCGCGTCTGGTCGCGCTTGACCCCAGACATGCTACCTGGCTGCTTCTTCGTCGCAAACGACAAACATGATCGCGGCTGCTAGCCGTCTCATCGAACGAGAGCTGTCCGGCAACCACAACGACGGTCCGGCGGCGGCTGCGGCGGCTGCGGCGCTCTCGGCGATCTCACCGTTCGCGTGCGGCGGTTCGATCGACGTCAGTCGGTCGGGAAATTGAGCTCCATCGTCGGAGCCTCAGCCTGGTGCGCTTGTCGAGGCTCGATCGAACGCGCGTGGTATTCCTCGATGAAAGCAGCAAGTTGACGACTCGCCTCCTCGAAGACAAGACGCCCTTTCTCAGCGGTAGCCTTCTCCGCTTCACCCATGACGCCGGTCTCTGTGTACTGGCTTGTCCACTCGAGAAGCCCGAGCGGGCCTTTACCGAACAGGTCACCCCAAATGAATTTGGAGCCGACTTTGTTCGTGCGCGCAATCTCGCTCTTGATCTTCTCTTGGCGAACACAGTCTGGCCGCAGGTGGAGCATCATCGAAGTTTCGAGCTCACAGGCGTGTGAGCAGCCACCGGGAAAAATGCTGTCACGCCACTTGTTCTTGAACTCCGGATCGACTTGAAGCAGCTGCCACCAGCTGCAGAAGACGCAGCTCGCGTCCGTCTCGACGATGACGCGGCGGCTGACCAGATCCACCAGCGGGTGGTTGGAACCATGGCCGTTGACGATGACGATCTTTTTGAAGCCGTGGTAGGCGAGGCTCTTGCAGATGTCGAGAACGTACTGAATGAAGTGCTCGAAGTGGATGTTCAGCGATCCGGGAAAGTCCATGACATGATGGACATACCCGTAGGTGACGGGTGGCAGCACGAGGCTGTACTCAGGCTTCAGACGCGCGGCTTCGGTCGCAACTGCGCTAGCGCAGACGTGATCGACGTTGAGCGCCAAGTGGTGACCGTGTTGCTCCACCGAACCGGTCGGCAGAATGGGGATCTTTCGGAGACGGACCGCTTCGTTGATTTCGGGCCAAGTGAGTTCGTCAAACTTGTACGTGTCTCGCACTGACGTCATGCTGTCGGCCTCCCATTGCTTGAGGGTGTGGGTCGCGCCTCGAGTTAGAACACACTATCTCGAAAGCGGACCGCGACTGACAGCATAGCATAGAGGGCGAAGAGGCGCGCGAATGGGAGGGGCGCGATCAGGGAGCCTTCTTCGACTTCGCCAAGCGGTTGTAACGCGAAGCAAGTTTGTTGAATCGGTCTCGATAGAGCGCGAATTCGTCCCGCGGCAGCTCGAGTAGGAACCCCCTCAGCTCTCTCAATTGCGCCGACAGATCGTCGTACGAGCGCAGTTGCGATTCCAGCTCTGAGTACCACATGATCCTCGGAAAGCTGAGCCCTTCTCCCTCTCCCTGCGCTTCACTCCCACGCCGCGCCAGCGTCGTCGCTCCACCAAGACCTACTGCGTCACCTCTTTCCCTCATCGTGCTTCCTCCTCTCCGCTTCTCTCTCTTCTCTCTTCCCTCTTCTCGTCTCGAGCCGAACAAAAGATCGCAAGTTTCGTACCGATGTGAAGGCCCGCAGAAAGCCCTGAATTTGCGCTGTTTTTACCTTGCGAAAGAAGCGCTACGCCTGGGACGAATGCAGGATTTGAACGCTTTGTCTGTCCGACGGACACTGAATCGAAAGAGTAGGAGCGCAGCGTGGTGAAGATCGGCGGCCGGTCCGCGAGGAGGGGAGAGACAGAGGCAGAGCACTGGTACTCCCCCACCCACGCCCACGCCCACGCAAACGCCCACGCAAACGCCCACGCAAACGCAAACGCAAACGCAAACGCAAACGCGCATAGGCCTAGGGCACGAACTCCCCCGCTCGACGGGCGCGGTCAGTCATCGCGTGAAGCGCTTCCTTCTTGCGACCCTGGAGCCGGAGTCCTGCGCTGTCCACTAGCGGTAGTAGACCGGCTCGTCGACCAAGTACCTCAGCAGGTGTGTGCCGGCTCCGATGAAGAACTCGCCCGGTCTGCCCTCGACGATCTGGTAGAGCCCCGAGCGCGGCGGCGGGTCGAGGTACTCCACTCGCCGTTTCTGAACTTCGAGACGAAACAGATCGCGATGCGCTATTCCGTAGACGTTGCCGTCGGTTGCCACCGTGATGTGCAGCATGCCAACGTCCTCCGGGACGCCCGCGAGCGGTGTGCCCGCCGAACGAACTCGCCACCGCTCGCGGATAGCGAACGAGCGCGGATCGAATTCGACCAGGAAGCGATTGTCCGTCGTGAAGTAGACATGGCCGTTGGCGCGATGAGCACGTGCGCTGACGACGGCGAGGCTTCCCGGCACGAGTGCTGACTCGAAGACGCGTTCGCCATTCGACGGATCGTGGACAACGAACGTGGCTTCGTCGGCGCGCTCGCCCGATCCTCGGCCGCCACGCACACTCGTACCACAGTAGACGTATTTTTCGTCTGCGGTCACGGTTTGTATGGAACGTTTTTCGTCGCGGAAAAGTCGAACCGATTCCGTCTGCGGGTCGAACTCGACGAGTGTACCGCCAGGGTGTCCATAGTCCGCACGACTGGCGATGTAGATTCTCCGGTTCGGCCCGATGGCATACTCAAACGGGCGGTTCACCACTTCCGGAGTCGTGCCGCCTAGTTGCGTAATTTTGCGAGGGTTCGCGTCGCGTGCTTCACCACCGGTCTTGAAGTCGGGATTCCACGGCCGCGCCGGGTCATACACGCCCCAGTGGCCGCCGCCGTACGTCCCGAAGTAGATCTTGCCGTCAAAGTCGATCGTGTTGTACACCTCGGCACCTGACCAGCCGACGGCGCCGAGATCGATCGTCGTTCCGCTCTCCGGCACGTGCTTGAAGATGTGCATGCCGATGATGTTCGTACCGTAGATCGAACCGTCGGCGGCACGCGTGAGACCGCAGATCTGCGTGCCGCGTTGGCTGCGGTATGGATTCTGGAAGCTGCGCACGACACCGCTGTCGAGGTCAGCCACCTTGATTTCCGAGGAGAAACGTTCGAGCTGGACAGCACTCGTACCGCGTGAGGTGACGCGCCACGAACCGCTCGACGGGAGACGTCCTAGCTTCGTCAACCGCCGCGCTTTGAGCTCGCATCGCAGGACGTCACGTCCGATGCGGACGAGCACGCGTCGCGCGTCGTGCGAGCGGACGAACGTGATGCGGCTTGCCGCGGGATACGCCTCGCCGCCGGCGAAATCTCGAACGCCGAGCGAACCGATCGGATTGAGTTCATGATCCCAGAGCTCGAGCTGCTCGCCGTCCGTGAGCACCACTTGCCCTTCGATGACAATCCATGAGCGTCCCTCAAGTTTTTCCTCCCGGCGGAAGGCACCGTCCACGGGATCGATGATCACGACTTGCGACGGCGGCGTTCGCCGTACTCGACCGATGAGCGCACCGTTTGTCAGAACTGCGTCAAGGTAGAGCCAGACGTTTTGGCGCTCGTGCACCGGCGGCGGTACCTTCGGCCCGAGATCGCTCCAGCTCGATGTGGCGATGTCGAATCGAAAGAGTCGCCCTTGTTGATGCGTGCCGCAGTAGAGAGCACCATCTCGCGCGGCGATGATCGACGCGAAGCGGTTGCGCGGCGTTGGGGCGATGCCAAGATCTTCGATCCGCCTGACGCGTGGATCAAAGCGCAGAAGCACGTTTCCTGGTTGGTTGAGGCCCGAATAAGTGATCATGTAGAGGACATCGTCGAGGGAGATCATGCGACCAATCTGGCGCGCCGGCGCCGTGTGTTCCTCGACGAGCTCACCGCTGGTGAGGTCCAGCGCGTAGAGCACTGCACCGTCTTGCGAACATTCCTGCGCCCACAAGAGTTCGCGTTTGAGTGCTGGGTCCCAGTGTGTACCGATGTACGTCCGCCAAGCCCCGACGCACGGCGCGCCGAGGTCTTCGTAGACGCCAGCCACAGCCCAATTCGTGCCACCGACTGCCAGCCACCACGTAACGACGACGAGCCAGAGTCGCTTTAGCATCGGAAATCCTCCCCTTTGGATTGTCGTGCAGATCTCGTACGCTGCGGGGCGGCGTCCCTTGGAAGCAGGAGCCGGCAAGAGGCTCCGTCCACAGCGAACGGGCGACGCAGACCCAGAGCGCATCAGTCCATTCGACCAGACGCCTCAATGGGCCAAACGTCGATAACTCGACCGTCTTCGTGGACGATCAACTTTCGGTGCAGGTTGCAAGTCGTGCAGGCGTGACTTGGCAGGAGTTCTACCGCATCGCCGACGCCCCAGCCCTGTGTATTCGGCACGACGAAGTGCTCCTCCGACATGAAGTGAGAAACTTCGACCTCGGGCGCACCTTTAATGCGTGGCGGACCGAACTCACCACCGGCGCCTTTGACACCGAAGTCAAGCACCGCACGGTCAGCAGGTGCGCTAATGACGCGGGCGAGAATGCTGAGGGCGATGTCGAACTCGCTGGTGATTTCTCGGTAGCGCCAATCCATCGTTGGATACGTTCCCGCCTGCACTTCTTTGAAACCGGGGATGGCGCCGACCGTCTGGTACGTCGAGGAAGCACCGCCGCTCACAATCTGCACCTCGATGCCATCCTTTTCGATGAGTGCCTTCGTGTCGATCGCTAGTTGTTGAGACTCGGCAGTCTTGCGCGCCCGTTCAGCGTCATCGTTGATGTATACGACGTGGCCTTCGTAGGATTGGAGTCCGCGGAATTCGATTCCGGGGAGCCGCACGAGCTCTCGCGCGAGCGCTAGCGCCGGCGCGCCTGGAGGTACGCCGCACCGGCCCATACCGATATCGACTTCGATCAGGACGCCGACGGTGACCCTGGCACTCTTCGCTGCCGCAGCGAGCGACTTGCACTGATCGAGGTCGTCCACTGCGATCGTCAGCCGCGTCTGCTGAGCGGTCTCGATCAGGCGCGCCACCTTGCGCTCGCCAACTACTTGGTTGGCTACCAGTAGGTCGCCGAATCCATGCGCCGCGAGAACCTCTGCTTCCCCGAGCTTCGCGCACGTGATGCCGACGGCTGCCCCAGCCTCGAGTTGCCGGCGTGCGAGCGTCGGGCACTTGTGATTCTTAAAATGGGGCCGCAACTGACAACTTCTGCCTTGGAAAAACGAGGCGATGTGCTGCAGGTTTCGCTCGCACACGCGCCAATCGAGTAGCAGGGCGGGCGAGTCGAGGTCCTCAAGGCGAGAGCCAATCACGCTGCGGTCGTGCGAGTTTGTCGTCATGTTCGGCAGTGTCCTCGATGGCCTTTCATCGATGTGAACCCGAGGCTCGATCGCTAGCGGCGAGGGCCGTGTACGTCAAGGCGAGCACCATGTCTGGTTGCGGCGATGCGGCGCGCGATCAACGGGATCGGCCGCTAGGCGCGCGGCGCACGCTATCGCACCGCGATGGGATTTCCAGGCGACCCAGTGGCACCCTTGAGTCGCAGGGGCGAGAAGATGAACGCGAATTCTGTCACACCATCAGCCACAAGTGCGCTGAGATCAAGGTTCTCCAGGTTGTAGATTCCGTGGCGCGTGAGCATCCACTGGTGCACTTCGAACGGCCTCTCCGGATTCTCGTGCGGTACGACTTCGATGGCCCAGGTGTCAGCGCCGACGAGAGTGATCTTGCGGTCACTCAAGAATCTCGCTGCGGCCATGCCGATCCCTGGTTCGCCTCGGTTGTAGGCGTCGTTGTCCTTCATCCACAGCTGGCCATGTCCGGTGTGGAAGAACACCGCGTCGCCGGGTCGAATCTCGAGCTTCGCCTTGCCGAGGCAGGCTTCGAGGTCGTCAACCGTGATCACCTCACCCTGCTGCATGCGCTTGACGCCACGATGCTTTGCGATGTCGAGGAGAATGCCGCGAGTAAAGAAGACGCCGATGTTTTCGACGCCGAGTTTGAGTAGGCCGTACGCTGTACTGAACTCATGGCGCTTGAAACCGTTGTAGAAGATGTCTTCGCCATTGACACGCACACCCACGTGCCCAAGGCCGTCGAGTTGCGTGCCCACTTGGCCGATCTCGCCGCTGAACATCTCATCGTGAGAGACCATCTGGTTTTTGCCGGTCGAGACGCCAGTGGGGGAGCCGGGAATCGTCAACTTGAAGTGGCGCTTTCCCGCCAGAGGCATCCCTTCTTGATAGATGCGGCCGAGTTGGTACACCTTGCCGGTCCTGATCAGCTGCGTCGCCTCGAGCACCTTCGCGGCTGTCTGCCGATTCGCCGCGCCGCGTTGATCCTCGGCACCCCACTCCGATGGCCACCACTTGGCGCCGACCGGCGTCTCTGCGACGAGGTAGGTGAAGAATCCGAGCATCGCGCTGCACGCGAGGATGACGAGCGGCAGGCGTGTCTGCGACGAGGGTTTCTTGCTAGTAGAAGCCACGGTTTCCTCCGTCTGTCTGTTGTTGAGAAATCTCGATCGAAGCATGTGTCGACGCGCGACGCGGGCTGCGATGCTTTCTATGGCATCTGCAGATCGTGCGGGCTGACCCCCTCGGGACGCTTGGCGTGTGGCGTGTGGCGTGTGTTCGACCCGTCGCCGCGCCTATGGGGCAGCTAAAAGAGTTCGTGAATCGGGCGGCCGGCATCGACGATGCTGACCGGACGCCCGGTTGCATCTTCGTAGTGGGTGTCGAGTGGGATCCCAAGGGCTTGATAGATTGTCGCCAGGACGTCGAGTGGCGAGCACGGTCGCTCGTCGACGTTACCGCCCCACTTCTCGCTGGCACCAACTATGCGGCCGCCTTGAATACCGCCGCCTCCGAGCATTACGGAGAAGCACGGCGCCCAGTGGTCCCTCCCAGCGTGGCCGTTGATCAGAGGAGTGCGGCCGAATTCACCCGCCGAATAGACGATGACATCGTCGAGCATGCCGCGGAGCGTCAGATCCTCGACGAGCGCGGCGATCGCCTGGTCGAGCGGAGGCAGAAGCTGTTCGAGCCCCTCCTTGATCTTGTCATGGTGATCCCAGTAGCCGGTGTTGACGATCACACACGTGCTTCCTGCTTCCACGAGTCGCCGCGCCAGCAGCGCGCTTTGTCCGAACTGGTGGCGGCCGTAGAGGTCGCGCACCTTGGGGTCTTCGCGGTTGATATCGAATGCTTCGCGCACACGTTCGCCTGTGACCATTTCGAGCGCTTGGGCCTTGAATGTGTCCAGCCTGCCGATCACTTGCGACGCATCGATTTCACGGCGAATGGTGTCGAAGCGCTCGAGCAGCGAGCGTCGTGCCGCAACATCCGACAGCTTCAAGCCTCCGGGAAGGGTAAGATTCGGCACCGAGAAACCGTCGGCGTTCGGGTCGGCTCCGACCTCGAAGGGATCATAGGGAGCGCCTAGGTAAACGCTTCCTTGGTAGCCGAACGCTTCCGCCTTTGGCACCGCTACATAGGGCGGCATATTGGGCTGGCGGGCGCCGAGGGCCTTTGAGATCACTGACCCGAACGAGGGACGCTGAGGCGCGTTGCGCGCCAACGTTGGTCCGAAGTAACCCGTCGACATCCAGTGGGCGGAGGGCGCATGAATACCGTTTTTGTGATGGACGGAACGCACGATCGAGACGCGGTCCATGATGCGTGCCATGCGCGGGATACGCTCGCCAACGTCGATACCAGGCACGACCGTCTTGATCGGCTGGTACATGCCGCGGTATTCACGCGGCGCGTCGGGTTTCATGTCCCAAGTGTCTTGTTGGCTCAAGCCACCATGAGTCCAAAAGACGATGAGTGACTTGTTGGGCGCCGACTGACCGGTCGTTGCCGCTGCCCTGGCACGTGCGGCGAGCAGCGCTGGAAGGCCAAGTCCGAGCGACGGCACGCCGACCTGCAGGAAGCTGCGCCGCGTGACGCCGTAACTGTCTCTGTAAGGATCTCCGAGAACTCGCAGCATCAGCCCTTCGTCCCTCTGCTAATGTCTCTCGCTAAAGTTTCCAGGAGCCCGCGCCAAACCAGCGTTAGTCGGTCGATTCGCGGCAGCTCGCGCGAATCACTCGCAATCGCCGACACGACTCTCGCCCCAGGATGCCCGAATCCTCCGGTCGAGGCCACCGAAAAGCGCCGGCGAGGCCAGAACCGAAGGCCGAAAACGAATACTGGCGGCGCTGCTTTCCGCCTTCCCTTCGCGTCGTGTTGGCGAGGCTCCTCGACTCGATGCTCTGTAGCCCCTCATGAGCCGTGAGCCGCGCTGAAACGACTTTGCAGCTCGAGTTCAAAGATTGAACAAGAACTCGTTGGTTGCCAGGAGGGACCAGAGGAGTGATCGATAGGCCTCGCGGCGATCAGGGACAGTGCCTAGGAATTCGAGCGCGGTGCGCTGCTCCTCGGCGCGGGGTCGGCGAGAAAGCGTGCGTCGAAAGATGTCGACCACATTTTCGACGTCGTCCTTGTCCGCCGCAATCAAGCGCTCCACGTAGCCATCCTCAGCCGTCAACTTGCGCTGAACTTCCTGCGAGTTCACCAGCTCCAGTGCTTGCTGCAGAGACGCCCCCGATGTCCTTTCGCACTCGCACGCGGAGGTGCGCGCCGGTCGCCCGAACACCTCAAGAAAGTTGGAATTGACGTTTTCGTCCGGTAGCTCGGTCGCTCTCGTACCGAGCGGGAATTTGCCCGGACCACCCGGAAATTCCGTTGGCACGGCCGTTACTTGGCTGAGCGCATCGAGCAAGACTTCAGCCGACAATCGGCGGGGATAGAATCTCGCGAAGCTTTGTACGTCGTCTCGATTCGTGTCATTCGGCAGCGAGCTGAGACTGTACGCATAGGAACTACAGACGCGACGGATCAGCGCCTTGACGTCGAATCCACTAGCGACGAAGTCACTCGAGAGCGTCTCGAGCAGCTGTGGGTTGGTGGGAGGGTTCGTACTCCTCGCGTCGTCGATCGGGTGGATGATGCCGCGGCCGAAGAAATGCCCCCAGACGCGGTTGGCCATGGTGCGGGCGACGAACGGGTTGTCGGGAGCTGACAGCCATGCAGCGAAGTGGTGGCGGGGATCCTCGTACGGCCCGAGCTTAAGCGCAGCGGCCTCAAGAGGCTTCGGAGAGATCACTTCCCCCGAACGCGGATGGCGAATCTCTCCGGAGTGTTTGAGGTAAATCGTCTCCCCGGTCGGAACTTCGGCATCGGCGAAGCCGCCCTTGCGACCGACCCGCGCAAAGATCGCCGCAAGACCGTAGTAGTCTGCCTGACTCCAGAGTTCGAACGGATGGTGATGGCATTGTGCGCACTGAATACGGACACCAAGAAATGCCTGCGCGACCGACTCGACGTAGTCTTGCGTCGTCCGCACCGAGCGGTACCACACCGTCGGCGGATTGAGCTCCTGGCTTCCCGATGCAGTGATGATCTCGCTGACGAACTGTGTGTATGGCTTGTTGGTGCGGAATGAATCTCTGATCCAGCTGCTAAAAAGCGCCGTCCCGGGACGTTGTCGGCTTGTGCCATAGCCGCGACCTCGGTTCTGCAGAATGTCGGCCCACTTCAGGGCGAAGAAGGCTGCATACTCGGGACGATCGAGAAGCCTGTCGATGAGACGAGCTCTCTTGTCGGCGCGGGTATCCGCTTCGTACGCCGAGATCTCTTCGACGGTGGGAAGAACACCGCAGATGTCGAGGCTGGCACGTCGGATAAACGCGGCGTCACTTACCGGCGGCGAAGGCACGACGCCGAGGCGGCGCCACTGGGCGAAGAGGTCGCGATCGATCGGAGAGAGGGCGGCGCGAGCCGTTAAATCTTGTTCCAAGGCATCTAATTGAGCAGCCGGGGTGCCACGCTCAGACGGCGTTCGGCTGGGCGTCTCTCGGCCCGCCGCTTGAGAAAAGGGTACCGTGCCATGGAACACATGCATCGCCGCTCCGAAACGAACCATCACCGCGAAGACACCACCTCGCTCACGCGTCTCGACAAGTCCGCTGTCGCTAGCGATTGCGAGATCCGGTTCGTTGACGATGTACACAGCTTCTCGCGTCACGTCTCGCCGCGAGCCGTCGGAGAATTCTGCGGTGACAACGAGCTGCTGGCGGCTCAGAGGCGGCAGAGTCATCTGCGTGGGGTGGATGGAAACCGTCCGAAGTTGCGGCATGGCGCTTGTCGGAGGCGGCGCATCGCTTTCGAGCCACTCCTTGAGGACGTTGTAGGAGTCAGAGTGTCGCTGTAGGCGAGGACCGCCACCATGCGGCATGGAAGCTGTCGCCTTGCGCATCAGGAGTGTGTCCTCAGCGGCGATTCCGAGACGACGACCGAACGCACCCCGCGTGAGCGACACGTGGTCAAACTTCGGGTCGAACCCGAGCAGCGAGAGCATGAAGCCGTTCTGACCCGTCGCTTTACCGTGGCAGCCACCGCCGTTGCAGCCGGCCTTGGTCAGAATCGGCACGACGTCATCAACAAAACTGAGCGGTGGCCTGTCGGCGAGGGGGCGTACATGGACCGGCACCCGAAGACTCTCAGCGCCGAGTCGGATGTGCAGTTCCGTCTCGCCGCTGCCCGTGGATCGCACCAAACCTGAAGACGTGACACTAACAGTCCCGGCATCTGCGACTTCGATCCCGCACTGAGCTGTGACGTCTCGAGGCCGTCCGCGATCATCTATGGCGCTGACGGCGATTTGCTGCGCGCCGCCGGCGTAGACATCGACGCGAGGTGGAAAACACGTCAGCTCATGCCAGCTACCGGCGCGCGCGGTGAGTGTCGTCTTCCGTCTCGGAACATCGTTTTGCGGCGGTGCCGCAGCGACGGGCGCGGCGCAGAACGTTACCGCGGCGAATCCAAGAAAAAGTGCTACCAGCTGCATTGGCGGCAGATGGCGTGAGCTCACTACGTGCCAGCGTCGTTGGACCATGAGACCCATGATGCTGGGTGGAAGCTCGCGGTGCAAGATGTGAGTCGCCCGCTGGGACGCTGGATCTTCACCGGCGGCTTTCGGCCGATCCAGATGGTCCCTTCGACGGCCGAGCGAGGTCACTCGATGATTTCCAAGTCGACGAAGCAGCTGCTGCGATAGACACCTTTGTCTTCGACGGTGCCGACGGCCTCGAATTGAAGAAACGGTTGCTTGCCGAGGGGAGCATCATCCGAGGCGATGATCTGGATGTTACCTGTTTCCGACTGACTGATAAACGTCACGCCGCGGCCCCGCAACCCAACAATGCCTTGGGGTGCGACCATTTCGGTGTGGATCTTGCCGATGAAACCGTTTTGGCGCTTCGCTTCATACTGCACCTGCACGACTTCGCCGCGTCGGATCTTTCGCGGTGCGCGCGGGTCGATCTTGATCACGAACGGTGCAGGATAGACTTCGAAGGAGACGACGTTGCTGAAAGCAGTCGCGGCCGCTCGACTCTTTGCACCGTCGGCGTCGGTGACTTCAACGGTCGATTCGGCTTTGACGGCCAGAGAGTAGCGGCCGAGCGGCATCGATTCCGGCAGATAGAAGCAGAGGAAACCGCTGCTTTTCGCAGCGTCGATCGACGCAAACTGCTGCGTGACCAGCGGCGGCAATCCAGCGCCTTCGAGCTCAACGTCAGCTGGCTCGCCGGTGCCTACTCGCGTCACGTCGATCGTGAGCGTTACCACCGTGCCGCGCTGGTAGGCGCGATCGTTAGCTGCTGCGGTCAAGCGCAGGCGTGCATCGCCGCGGACTGCGAGCACCGTTTCTTGCGCTAAGCGGCCACTGCCGTTCGGCAGCCCGCCACGCACCACTGTGGCGCCACGCACCGTTTTCGCGAGTTCGCCGGCAGCGCGTAGGCTGGCTGCGTCCGCACGCTGAGTGTAGAGAAAGGAGTCGCTGTTGCCGCCCTTACTGACGTCTACCTGATTCAGGTCTCGCTCGTTGACGTCGGCGATGTGGTCCATGGCTACCCCAATGAGTTCGATTCGTGAAACGCCTCTCGACGCGCTATCGACAGCGGAGAAGACGATCGGCGCTCGATCGACGCCCGGCCCGATCCACACGTCCGCGCACTCCACGCCCGGCGGCAGTGCGCGGGCCGAGACACGCACAGGTGCTTCCATGCCGCGGCGACGATGAATCACCACGTCGGCCAGCTCGCGTCCGCCGCGCTGGAGGTTGATGGCGCTTGGTGATTCAGGGCGCGGCACGAGCGCTATATCGAAGTCCGGCAGGGCGCGTTCGAATGTCACCCCGTAGATGCGGCGTGGATCGTCTTCGATACCTCCCGTGAGGTTGCGAACCAAAACCAAGAACTGCCCATCGCGGGGCGCGATCCACCGACCGTGTGGATCGACGTGCGCGGATGGGAAGCGTTTGCCGCCCGGGTTTTGTGGCGAATCCGTGAAGCGGGCCAATTCCACTTCACCGCCCGCGTCAAGAATCGTCAAGTCGAGATCAATGGGGGCTCCTAGGCGATCTCCGAGCCCCTCGAGCCACACGACCTCACCGCGCCGCGCGGTGAAGGTGTACCAGTGTTGTTCCCGCCCACCGATGAGGCGGCCGAAAATTGCCGCTGGATGCTCTACGCTCTGAGCGTCGGTGGCCGTCAAGTTGTCACCGCTTGCCAGGACGATCGGCAGTGCAGTCAGCCCGACGAAGACAGGAACATCGCTACCGGGATGTACGTGAGCGAAGCCGTCCACGCCGAGCTCGGCGGGACGACGTACGATTGGCAGCCAGTTCGACGCGTTCGCCGGCGGGCTGCGCAGCTCGACGTGGATCGCCTCGAGCCCCCAGGCGCTGACGCCGTTCCCTGGCCGCTTGGCGGGTTCTATGGAGGTCGTCGTCAAAGCGGCGTTCAAAGTGGTCGAGGCGATCGCCCGAGCGCCGAGGTTCCAGCCATGCAGCGTCACGTTGGACGTCGTCTGCGGTGACACGGCCGGTGGCGTTGAAAAGAGAACGCGGGGTCCGGTGTCGATGCTAAGGCGGTAGAAGTGCTCTTCGCTCCCGGCGAAAACGAGGTCGTGCAGACGTGCGACGTAGACACCGTCGGCCGGGATCATGGTGGTGACCAGCGCGTCGCCACGAAAGAAGCCTCGACTGACGGCGAGCCGTCTGCCGTCTGCGTCCATCAGCTCGACCACGCCGCGCAGCGACGAATCGATCCGCTCTGCCCAGCATTCGACGATGACTCTTTGGCCGCGTCGTGCCGCAAAGGCGATCGTGTCGACGTCGCCTTTCTCTGCGATCGAGCCGCTGACAACGCAGCCGAGGTCGGCGAGAAGGGGTCTACGCGCTGCAGTGCCTTCGGTGTTGTCCGCAGGGCCAGTCGACGCAGAGTCTTTGAGCCGAAACTGCGCCCGGCGATCACCTGTGTGCCAAGCTTCGTCCCACGCCTCATCATGCTCGAGCGCTGGGCGACGAGTGACATGGAACGCTCTGGGTTGACTGACGCCCTGCGCGCTGACGGTGCGGACGTCGTAGACTCCTGGTGGCGTCGCAGCATCGATGCGAGCTCGGAATCTGAGCGGCGAGGACGTCGCAGCAGGTTCGTCGCCTGCGGCGGTTTGTACGATCTCGAACTCAATTCCACCGGGCATCGATTTTGGAAACATCGTCGCCTGCAGCGTGGTGCTGGGGTCGAGGTGAGAGCCCGTAACGGTGACTTCGGACGTCGTTCCCGCCGTACCGCCTGGGGGGAAGATACCGCTGATCTGTGGGTTCGGCGCGGCGATCAACACCGCTTCCGCCGCGAAGATCGTGATCGCCGAAAAAGCGCAAAGTAAAACGTTTCGCAAGGAGGTCACCCCAAAGGGCCTTCGATGAGCGGGCGCATACTCATCTGAATCGAGCCAGAAGAGTACGCGAGGTTAGCGTACGAATCGAGGATACCGGAAAGATTCCCGCTGGCCGAGAGAGAATTTCGCTGCTCGCAGAACTCGCGACGCTACGGGTAGATCGCTTGCAGACGGACGTTGACTGAATCCGGTTGCCGAATCCGAACCTCATGGCGACAATTTGCAGGCGAAGTCTGCTATCTACGGAACCGACACCTCCTGATCGGTCGAGCTCGAGCCTAGGAGATTCCATGAAACGTCGAACTTTGGTGCCTGCCTTCCTCGTCATGTTGACCATGAGTATGGGCGCCGCTGCCGCGCTTCTGAGCCCGATTCCAGAAACGTCGAAGAACGACGTCGCCGAACTTGCACCTGGCATCTTCTTCCGTCACGGCGATCTCAAGGGCGAGTCACACTGTAACAACGGCTTCGTCGTCTTTGAGGATTTCGTCGTCGTCGTCGACGCCAACTTTCCTAGCGGTGCCGAAGCGTGTCTGAAGGACATCCGTGAACGCACATCCCATCCGGTGCGTTTCGTGTTCGACACGCACCACCACGGCGATCACGCCTATGGGAATCCCATTTGGCGGCGGCACGGCGCACTGCCGGTCGCTGCAGAGAAGGTAGTCGAGGAGTTCAAGCGTTTCGAGCCGCAGCGTTGGGCAGAGCAGGAGGAGAAACGTGCCGACATTCGCGCGCTCAAGCGCGACGGTCCGATGCTGCCGGTCCTCACGTATCCTCGACGCATGGTCATCGACGATGGGAAGCGGCGGATGGAGCTGCTTCACTTCGGCACTGCCCACACCCGCGGCGATGGTTTTGCTTACCTGCCCAAGGAGAAAGTGCTCTACACCGGCGACACGGTCGTCAATGGACCGTACAACTACATGGGCGACGGGGACACCGGCTCATGGCTCGATGTCCTCGACGCACTACTCGAACTCGATGTCGAAGTCGTCGCCCCGGGGCACGGACCATGCGGCGATCGCAGCCTCATCGAGCTGCAACGACGTTACATCGCTACGCTGCGGTTTGCCGTGCGCGACGGCATCGCCGCCGGCAAGAGCCTCGAGGAATTGCAGCAATCGGTCAAAGTGCCGGCAGCGCTCGAGCGCTATGTTGGCGAGCGCTTCCAGGCGCAGATTGCCAAGATCTACGAAGAGCTCACGGCGCGATAGGTGCGCGTCGTCTGCGATTCCACGTTGAACGTTCCCCCGTCGAGCATCCACACTCTGGAGCGCTCACTCGCCCCAGTCGACGTTGTCGGATGACACACCGCTGAGGTGCGCATGGTCGCTGCCGAGAACTTCCGTCACGACGTTGCCGTTGAAGACGACGCGTTGACTCGGCGCGATCGACGTCACCGCCTTGCTCTGTAGTCCGGAGAAGACGTTGCCCGAGATGGCCACGTCCTTTGTACCTTCCAGGAAGATGCCTGTGGCTGGCTCGGCGTTTTTGCGCACATTGGCGCCGTCGACGCCCAGGAAACTGTCGGAGAAGTTGTTGGCGCTGACGGTGATGCGGCCGCTCTTCGGGCCAACGTACACGGCGCGCCCCTTGACAATGGTGAAGGTGTTGGCGCTGACCGCGCAGCCGTGCGCGTCGCGAAGGTCGACGCCGCCGGCCATGTTGTGCGCGATCACGTTGGCACTGATCGTGATGCCGTAGCAGTCTCGATCAAGAACGACGGCCGTTCCCTTGCACTCTTCGATCATGTTGCCGGCGAGCACAGACCCGTACGTATACTCGATGATGACTCCATCGCCGAGATGGTCGTCAAGGTTGTTTCCCGTCATGCAGAGATTGAAGCTGTCGGTGCAAACAACGCCGTCTTGATTCTCTTCGAGCTGGTTGCTAGCGACGACGATGTCGTGGCAGCGTTTCAGACGGATGCCGCTTCCCTTGTTGTATGTGATGAGTGAGTCGCAAACGCGCGGATCCTCGTAGCAGTAGTCCATGTGCAGCCCGTCGCCACCGTTGTAACTCACGGTGAGGCCGCTGACGTAGAACTCGTTGAGGTTGCGTGCAACGACGCCGTGTCCGCTCTTCTCGTTCCCGGTGATGCGAAAGTCGGCGAGCATGATACGCCAAAGCATCGACTTTGGGTTCGAGGCGAGGTCCGGCGGCTCGATGACGAGCGCTGGCTCGCCAGCTGTGTTGACGTTGCGGATGTGCGTCGCAGTGCCGGCGCCGCGAATCAGGACATCTTCACGGGCAACGCGAAGCGGCGAGGTGATCTCGAACGTACCGGCCGGAAGCTCAACGACTCCGCCTTCGGGGGGGAGAGCATCGAACGCTTCCTGCAGCGTCGGATAGCGCGCGGCGTCGATCGTCAAGCGCGCGCCTGGGAGTTGTCGAGAGTCCTTCGCGGTGGCGGAGGAGTTGTCTTTGCCGAGGGTGAGAAGAAGCGTCAAGCAGGCAAACGCGATGAGGGTCAAAGCACACGATCGAATCATCTTTTCCTCCCATGGAACTCCGGCCGGATTCGTTGTTGCGAGCGAGGCGAGCTGCGGAATGAAAAACCGCGATGGGCCGTCCAAGCAGATCGTCGCGGTGAATCAACAAGGCATTTTCCCGCGGCGTCGGTGGTGACCGCAACCCCTCCACGTTCGTGCCGTGCTGCAGGGCGCCGCGCTACCGGAGCAATAGACCGAATAGAACCCAAAGATCGATGCGTCTCACGGCCGCAGGAATCTACCTGGCGCCGATCCGAGTCGGCGATACACTGGCGACGTCTCTATAGTAGCAGGCACACTCCGTGTGCCGTCCGGACGTAACCGTGAGTCGCGACGGCACATTTTTAAAAGACTCACAGCCTCGCCGTGTGCCGCTCCGGGTCTTTCTGTTCGATCTTCTCGACTTGTGTGAACTGAGTCACTCAAAAAAAGCCGAAGCGATGACATGCGGATCGCCACTGTTCTGACACCGCTCAACGAATCGAACCTGCGACTGGCTCGACAGGTCGGAGTCACCGACATCGTGGTTCGCTTCACGAGTGAGCAGCGCGATAACCTCGCCGAGCTTTGTGACCGCGTCGCAGCGAGCGACTTGAGTATCGCTGCCATCGAGGGGCATCTGCCGCTCAAAAGCTCCGTGTTTGGCCTGCCTGAGCGTGATCGCGACCTTGAGCGCCTCCGCGTCCTCATCGACAACATGGGCGCCGTAGGGATACCCGTCCTCTGCTACAACTTCATGCCTCAGGGCGACATGACGCGGACGCGATTTGACGTGGAGGATCGTGGTGGCGCGCTTGTGAGTGCCTTCGACGCGTCGGAAGTCGATGCGGGCGCGCACCGCGCGGAGCACCAGGGCGAACCCGCGTTGAAGTCAGAAGATTTGTGGGCGCACCTCGAGTATTTTCTCGCCGCGATCGTGCCCGTCGCCGAGTCAGCGGGAGTCAAGCTGGCGATGCACCCCGACGATCCTCCGGGGCTTGACAGCCTGGGCGGTCAACCTCGCATCATGGGGAGCGTAGAGGACTTTGAGCGCCTCATCGGCCTCAATCCGAGCGCGGCGAACGGCGTCTGTTTTTGCCAAGGGTGCTTTTCAGAAATGGGGGTCGATGTCGTCGCCGCGATTCACCGCCTCCGCGACGCGATCCACTACGTCCACTTCCGTGACGTTGTCGGCTGCACGCCGAGGTTTCGCGAGACGTTCCACGACTGCGGTCAGACCAACATGGTGCGAGCCATGCGGGCCTATCGTGAGATCGGTTACGACGGTGTTCTACGTCCTGATCACGTACCGCTGCTCGAAGGCGAAGCTGGTGCGGCTGATGGCTACAGTATGGCCGGACGGCTGTTCGCGATCGGCTACATGCGCGGACTCTTGCAAGCCGTCGCTGATGAAGATGAAGCAGGAGAGGGAGATGACGCCGGTTCGTGAGCACCGCGCTGCAGCACTGCGGCGCGATTGGATCGGGGCCATACGCACCGTGCGAATCGAGGCACCGAAAAGACCGCTGTGACAGGAACTGAAGGAGCGAAACGCCAATGTTGGTCGGTTACGTCAGCGATGAATCTTTTGTCGCCCTCGCGGATGTACTCGTCGATTTCGAGCTGGAAGGCGAGTTTCTGCTGACAGCACGCTCTTCGGCCCGGGGTGCGGTTGTCGCGGATCTGCCGCCCGGTGACTATCGCGTCACCCTGGCGAGGCAGGGCTACGGCTCGAAGAGTGTCGACCTCTCGATCCGACCGGGTGCCGTGCCGCATCAGTTTCGTTTGCTCTCGGATTCGCTTCTCGGCTATGCCTGGCCGAAGTGGGTGCGCAGCGGCGAGCGTAGCGAGTTTCGTGTCCACGCCGTCGAGCCGTATCAGTTGACGCTGTGGCGCTACGGCCTTGAGCGCGAGTTCGTCCAGCTGCTCGGTTGGTTCGATGACCACGGTCCGCGGGCGATGATGCAGCTCACTCCGGATGGCGACTACACACAGACCGGCGTGCGCTGGAATGAAGTCGGCTACCTCAGCTCCCATCACACGCAGTCTGTCACCGCGCCGGAGCGCTCCGGGCTCTACTATTTTCACGCCAAGGGCGAGTCGGGGGCTTTTTTTTCGTTTCCGTGGGTGGTCGCGCCGTCGCAGCCGTCGGCGCCGATTGCGGTTCTGGCGTCAACGAACACCTGGAACGCGTACAACAACTTCGGCGGTCGGAGTCACTACATCGCGTCGATTGGCCTCGCGTCCGTGCCGACGGTCAACGCACGCCTCGATTTGGTGCGCTACAGCGGCGACTCGTTCAACGAGTGGCAGTCCGCGGACGAGGCGTATGCACCGCTTTCCTTCGACCGTCCCGAGCCGATCAACTTCGTCCCAGAGGACACCCGCGTCACCGATTCGATCGCTGGGCGCTCGGCCTGCCACGTTGCGCCTGCGGAATGGCGTCTGCTCGCCTGGCTCGAACGCGAGGGACGTGCATACGACTTTTACGCTGATCACCAACTGCACACGGGCGCGCTCGACCTCGACGCCTACCGCGTCCTCATCATCAGCACGCACCCCGAGTACTGGTCGCGGCGCATGTATGAACGCGTCAAAGAATGGGTGTTCGAGCGCGGCGGGCGTCTCATGTATCTCGGCGGCAACGGCATCAACTGCGAGGTTGAGTTCGTCGACGAGCGCACCATGCGCTGCAACTCGCAGCTTCTGAGCATCGATGGCTCTCTCGGGATGCCCGATTCGGATGACCCGCAGCGATGGCGTGAGAGTCGTTTCGATCGCCGCGTCGAGTCGGAGGCGCACCTTCTGGGAGTCGTCTGCACGGAGACCGGGATCATGACCGCGGCGCCTTATCGCGTCGTCGACGCCTCGCACTGGGTTTTTGCCGGAACCGGGCTTCGTGATGGCGACATTTTCGGTCGGAAGAACCAGCAGGAACGCTGCTCAGGCGGCGCTTCGGGGCACGAAACCGATAAAATGAGCCCGTCGTCGCCAATGGGCACAGAGCTCCTGGCGAAAGGCCTCAATCCCGACGGTGGAGGCGCCGAGATCGTCTGCTGTGAGCACGCCGGAGGCGGCAAGGTGTTCTCGGTCGGATCGATCACCTATCCCGCCTCGTTGCTCGTGGACGAGCCCGTTTCGCAGATCACGCGCAACGTACTGCAGCGGTTCTTGGGGGAATGAAGGCGTCCGGCTGGGGCGGACCCCCGACGTCCAGAAATCGTACACCGTTCTGCTGACGACGTAGTGTCCGCCCGCGTATCGGTATGCGAGGCGGTGCCGGCGACTTTGGCGACAAGGAATTGACGGATCCGCTCCGAGGGGATAACTATAATATAAGGGGTTGTGTGCCGAGGCGGGCTTTCTACCGGCCTCGGATCCCCGGCGTTTTCGGAAGAACATTCGGCTGCCTCGAAGCGTGCGGATGCGCCGAAGACGAAGAGGTCTACACGAGTAGCCGTTGTAGTTAGAGACAGCTCGCCGCGCATTGCTGGCGATCGACCCATTCGGAGGAGTTGCGATGTCCATTTGGGGATCCGCAGACGTTTACAGTGATCAGATGGTCGCGGCCAATGCCGTGCCTGCCGAGCGTGTCGCCTTCATTAAGCGTACCTACGCGCATCTTGCCGGGGCGGTGCTCGCCTTTGTGGGGCTTGAGGCGTTCTATTTCAACACGCCGATTGCACAGTCGATCGCGTCGTTCGCGTTAGGGATGCCTTTTGGATATCTGTTGATCTTTGGCGGCTTTCTTCTCGTCGGCTGGGTTGCCGAGCGCATGGCCCAAAGTGGTGCGGCTGCGTCTACGCAGTATGCAGGCTTGGCTCTGTTTACGATCGCCGAGTCCATCATCTTCGTGCCGATTCTGTACATTGCCGTCTTCCATTCGAGCGAGCACGTCCTTCCCGGCGCTGCGATCACGACGCTCTGCGTTTTCGCCGGACTGACGGGCGTCGTCTTTTTCACCGGTAAGGACTTTTCGTTTCTGCGCTCAGCTCTGACGATCGGAAGCTTCCTGGGTCTCGGACTGATCGTCTGCGCGATACTGTTCGGGATCAGCCTCGGTGTCTGGTTCGCGGTCGGCATGTCCGTGCTGATGTCAGGCTTCATCCTGTTCTACACCTCCAAGGTGTTGCACCACTACCCGACCAACCAGCATGTCGCGGCATCGCTTGCGCTCTTCTCATCGGTCGCGACGCTGTTCTGGTACATCCTGCAGATCTTCATGTCGCGCGACTGAGCGGCGGCTGGCTGCAGCTGTAGACTGTACGACCTGAATTCAAGGCGAAGGGAATCAACGATTTCCTTCGCCTTTTTCGATGCGCCGCGCCGATTTGATCTAACGCGCGGTCGCCCGCGCCGCGTCTGCCAGCGGGCTCCCTGAGCCGCTGACCGTGAGGAGTGTACCGCCCAGGTTGATCGAATTTCGAACGTCGAGCGATCGAAAAACGCTCCTGCGTTTTGCACCAAAGCTCGGCTTGGCCGGCAAGTCCTTTCGAAATCCTGAGTTGCGAAGTGGCTTTCGCCGCGGCCCACGGTTTGCTGCTCTTCGTTGGTTGGGAATGGGCCGACCGCCGCTTGCGGTCGGTTCTTAGGGTCGAAACAGAAGAGAGGTTCCCCATGACACGGTATGGGTTTTTTCTGGGGCTCGCGGCCCTGCTGGTGACGCCACAACTCGTCGCCTTGGAGCAAGAGACGATCACGATCCAGTTCGAAAACCGCTTCGACGAAAACGGTGTCACGCCGCAAGGCACGCGGGACTTTTCGTTTCGCGGCTCCAACTGGAGCGGCGGTGTCGTCGAGACCGAGGGCATCCTCGCGCTCTATGCGTCGGGTCGGTTCTCCTATGAGGTCGACACGGACCTCGCCCAAGTGACGTTCGACACACCGGTGGATTCTGTCACGTTTTTCTACGTCCACGGTTTTACTTTCGCCGCGGGGACTGCCACCGCCTACGGTGCCGATGGCAGTATTCTAGCCACCGCAGCCTCGAACGACGCCACCACACCTGGTGATAAGTTCGTCACGTTCGACGTCGCCGTGGACATTGCACGTGTTGAGTTCACGGCGGGTGTCATCGACGACTTCTCGTTCACGCGCGATATCCCGGTGCGTCTTCCCATCCTCGAGAGTGACATCGCGTTCGATCTTGAGGAGATCGCCGCAGGGCTGACTTCGCCGCTCATGCTGACGCACGCCGGCGACGACTCCGGCCGCCTCTTCGTCGTCGATCAGGTCGGCACCATTCGCATCATCAAGAATGGACAGCTCCTCGAAGAGCCGTTTCTCGACCTCGACGGCACTGTGGTGGAGGTGAATCCAGGCTTCGACGAAAGAGGCCTTCTCGGCGTCGCGTTTCATCCCGACTACGCGACCAATGGACGTTTCTTCGTACGCTACAGCGCGCCGCGCGCTGGCGATCCGGCCGAGCCGTGCAACGATCCGGACGGTTTTATCGTCGGTTGTCATAAGGAGGTCCTCAGCGAGTTCGCGGTCTCGAGCGAGGATCCCGACCGTGCCGACCCAACAGAACGCGTTCTCTTCGAGGTCGACGAGCCCGAGTTCAACCACGATGGGGGACACGTCGCGTTCGGCCCGGACGGCTTCCTCTACTTCTCGCTCGGCGACGGGGGTGGGCGCGATGACGGGCTTTCAAGCAACCCGCCGACTCACGGCGAGACGGGGCACGGTCAAAACATCAACACGGCGCTCGGCTCGGTTCTGCGCATCGACGTTGACAACGGCGATCCGTTTGCGATCCCCGAGGGCAACCCATTTGTCGACGAGGACGGGCTTGACGAAATCTACGCGTACGGCTTTCGCAACCCGTATCGTTTCTCCTTCGACAGCGGCGGCACGAACGAGCTCATTGTTGCGGATGTCGGACAGAACCTCTTCGAGGAAGTGAACATCGTCACCAACGGCGGTAACTACGGTTGGGTGCTGCGGGAAGGCGCGAACTGTTTCGACCCCGCCAACCCTTCGAACCCGCCGGACGTCTGCCAAGAGGAAGGATTGATCGACCCGATCTCGGAGTATGATCACCTCGAGGGCCTCGCTGTCATTGGAGGTCACGTCTACCGCGGCAGCGCGCTCCCGGCGCTGGCCGGGCACTACGTGTTCGGCGATTTCAGTACGTCATTCGGTGAGCCGCTTGGACGACTGTTCGCGATCGACATGGACGGCGACAACCGAGCGCAGATCTTCGAGCTTCTCATCGGTGAGGCCAGGGCACCGCTCGGTGAGTTCCTGTTCGGGTTTGGGGAGGACGCGGCGGGTGAAATCTACGTTTTGACGAGTGCTAACGCCGGACCGGTTGGCAATACGGGGAGGGTGTTCAAGATCGTTCCGATCGGTAGCGGCGACGGCCTGCAGGTGCCAGGCGACTGCAACCAAGACGGCACCGTCGACGTCTCCGACGCAGTGTGCCTTTTCGGGGTACTCTTTGTCGGTACCCCTCCGGCGTTTCCTTGCGGCGACGGATCTCCGGATGATCCTGGCAACATCGGGCTCATCGACTGGCAACCTGACGGCCTCGTTGACATCTCGGACGGCATTTCAGCGCTTAACTTTTTGTTCGTCAGCGGCTTTCCGGCGCACACGCTCGCGGTGCCAGGGATGGAGGTGAGCGGTTGCGTGCCGATCGCCGGCTGCGACGACAATCCGAGCTGTTTGTGATTGAGAGGAGTCAGCCGCTTGCCAAATTCGGGCGACTGAGATAGCGGCCTTTTTGCTCAGTTCCGTTGGGCCAAGCGAGCATTTCTTTTTTATCGAGACTGTTGTCACCTCGAGGCAGCGCGCGTTCAGGCGCGTGAGGAATTGAGCGTACGCCCCACGGCGCGGCGGAGCAGTTCTCCGCTGGCTGATCGTGGGGCATTTTTCTTTCAGCGCTGCGCGTGCGGCACGCTACGATCGCAGGAGCCGCAAAAATCCACCTGGACGGGCCGGTCAGCGTGCTGACTGCGCCTCGATGAACTCCAGTGAACGCCTGATCACCTCGTCGTTGATGCCCATGTGCCCCATCTCGGGATAGCGGTGAAATGTGTGCGTCGCGCCTGCCTTCTTTAAGGCCTCGACCATGCCAAGCGCGTTCTCGATGGGGACCGAGCGGTCGTTGTCGGAGTGGAGGATCAGAATCGGTTTCATCGACTTGGTGACGTGGTTGACTGGGGAGGCGAATCGCCTGGCGGCGACGGCGTCGCCCTCCGCGGGCGTCCAGATGTCGCCCCAGCTGAGCGTCGTCAGTTCGTAGTTAGCCGCAACGCTGATGACCGCGCGGACGTCGTTCTTCGCCTCCTTCCAACCGCCGGTGCGTTCGAAGGGGCCATCGCCGATGGTCGCAGCGAGCGATACGAGGTGGCCACCGGCGGATTGTCCCATCAAGAAGATGCGGTCGGTGTCGATGTTGTAACGCTTAGCCTGCGCGTGCACGAAGCGAATGGCGCACTGAAGGTCTTGGTAGCATGCAGGGGCAGGGGAACAGCCGACGAGACGGTAGTCGATCGACATCGAGAAGAATCCAAAGTGAGCCCACTGCCGCACTTTGATCGTCGAGGCGTCGCGCTTGTGGCCGCCGCGCCAGCGCCCGCCGTGGACGGAAATCAGTGCTGGGACCGGGTCTCCCTGCACTGGGTAGGCGATGTCCGCGAGCAACGCTGCGCCGTGGACGCGCCCGTAGACGCGATCCTCCTCGACGACGATGTGGCGGCTGCTCTCTTGTTGGGTCCCGACGGCTTCGTTCGTTTTCTCCACGGCAGTCGCAGGGGGCGTGCGCGCAGCCGCTACAGCGCCAACCAGAAGTAACGTGAGAGAGGCGATCGTTTTCGTTCGAAGCGTCATAGATAGTTTCCTCTGTCGAGTTGCGGCGATCGGGTTGCGGAGCCTTTCGAGTTCTGACCCAGCGGTGCCGAAAGATCCGTGAGCGCCGGTGGTGGTGGTGACGTTCCACTGCTCGACGCCTTGCTTCAGGAGCTTCAGGTGCTCGGGATTCACCATGGTCGAGCTTCATCCTATCGATGCAGAAGTTCCAGTCGAAACTCCATGGGTAGGAACTCCTCACACTGGTTCGACCCTGGGAAGATTTCGACGGCGAATACGACGGAAGAGCCGCTCGCGGTAGAAAGATCGCCAAGTTCTGCGCCTTCGAGCCTGAACAACCAAACCTCACCATCGGAAGGGTCGACAGCAGTCCAGTTGGTCAGAAGATCCGGCGGGTTGACGTTACTACCCGTCGTCCACGCGACGACTCGAATCTCGGCAGGCGTCAGCGCTGACTCTAGCCCCTCGACTTCGATCGCGTAGATGCTATGGCCTGACAGGTCGGCACTGAACGCTGTATCTCTGCTGCTGTATACACAGAAGCGCCCGGTGTTCTGTACGACTCCCAGCTCGAAGGACTCTTGTCGGTCGTATGGCAGTTTCTTAATCTCGTACTCGCTGCAAGAAACGCCTGAAGCCACGACGGCGAAGACGTACAGAACCGACGGAGTGAGAATCCCCCTCATAACGCCCTCCACATTATCGGTATAGGTAGGGTAGAAGGCTGCCCTGGGAGAGCCTTCGTTCCGCTTCTCGACTTCTCGACGTCTTGTTTCAGGAATTCAAGGTGCTCGGGATTCGCCACGCTTCTGCCTTCAGATCAGCTCGATCTCATCAACACCGACGCCACACCGCTCGAACTCAAGCGGATCTTCCTTGAGCGTCTCTGCGGCAGGTCGTGAAACTCGAAGCCGCCGCTCTCCATCATCTGTTCGAGCATGCGCGCGTTGCGTCCGCTCCAGCGGCCTTCTTTGCCGCCTGGGAATCGGAGGACGTACTCGTTCTTGCCGTTTTCGTCGACCAGGATCTCGGCGGTGAGGTCGGGCGCGTTCATGAGTAGTTGACTTTGAGTCCGTTGACGGGCGATTCCGACTCAGGGACCGGCACAGAAGATCTGGACACCAAGGTTGACGCTCTCCGGGTAGACACTGCCGCCAGTGGTTGGCACGTTCACCGAACCTTGCGGTGCTCCGCAGTCCTCGACCGACTGCACGCCGCTGTTGAAGTCTTTCAGTCTTCCAGTCGCAATCCAATCTCCAACATACGGCACCCCTGACCAATGTTGGGAAGACTCGTGTGGCCTGAGAAGTTTGGGTGGTTGACCCTGATGCGACACCGTCAACGCTCGGTCGCTCAGATTCGTGACAGTTCCGACAGTAACGACAGGAGCATACTCGTTTGGTGACACTGACGTGGACCATTCGAAGTTGGCGGGCGAGAGGTTCTTGTCACAGCGTGGCCTCAACGTGAGGTCAGCTGGCTTTCCGGTCCTGGGAACGACGTTGACATCTAGACAACGCGGCTCTCGTCTGCCGTCGTACGTTCCGATCATGCAGATTTTGGCCGAACGTTGCACTGTTATCGTCTTCTTCCCCCTGTCAGAGACCGGGGTGCTTGAGGGTGCAGACCCGTCGTGGGGAATGACCTCAAGAACTAAGTTCTGAGCTCCGTCACCAAACCACTCAATTTCGACGGAGGCCCCAGCGCAAGTATTCGTGACCGATGAATGAACCCAAGGATTGAAAGAGCAACCCACGCTCAGTGTCGCCCACAAGATCGAAAAACTAAGAATTGCCTTCATGACCACCTCCCTGTGCTTCTAATGGTCCAGCTCCCCCTTGCCAACGTGCTTGACTGTCCCGTCATCGTCGAAGACGGCGGTGAGGGTGTGTCTCTTCGCGGCGTAGCCTAGCCCGTAGTACGACGTGTCCGCATGAACGTAGGCCCACTTCTCTAAGCCACCGTCGGTGAATTCCACGGCTGTAGGCTTACCGATCAGCTCCTCAACTTGAGTCTTGCTCGTCTCTCCTTTCACGATCTTCGATACGACCGGCTCGTCAGCTATTGCCGGGTTGACCATTTGATGGCTTGCGCATCCCACCGCCACGATGGCCCCGAGAACCCACAGACTGTCGATGCCCTCATGGAAGGCGGTATTTGTACCTCGAATCGGACTTACTTAAGTGGCTCAGGCGTCAAACCGGGACGTCTAATCGACGTCTAAAGCGACGAGCTTGAGGACACCGGCATGCTCCGTAAGTCATTGCGTCTAAATGGCACGCCCGCCAGGGCTCGAACCTGGGACCTACAGATTAGAAATCTGTTGCTCTTCCGACTGAGCTACGGGCGCACCTTCGTGGCCGGTTGCCCGACCTTGCGATGGACCTTGTAGCCCATGGTTTTCGGGCCGACAACGGAAAAATGGGCCTCGCTGAGGGCCCGCTGCGCGCGTCTCTCGTTCGTCCCAAAGCGACCGCGTCTCACTTGCTAAGCGGTCGCTTTGGGGCTTGGCGACGTTTTCGGTTGGCGGTCGTACGCGACTCGACATAGGATCTACGCGCCGCAAGTTCATGGGCTAGTGGCGGAATGGCAGACGCGCGGGATTTAAAATCCCGTTCCCGTAACGGGAGTAAGGGTTCGACTCCCTTCTAGCCCATTTTCGCGCCCGGCTCGCCAGAGGGGATCGCCCGTCGCGCAGGCTACCGTGTTGACTCGACCTCAAGGTCCTCTTCGTCGACCGTGACAGTCTTTGCCTGGCGCAGTGCTGCCAGTCGATTGGCCGCGCCTCCCAGCTTCAGAGGTTTGACCTGTTCGGTCTTTTCCGGGTAGCTCAGGTTCTGGTCGCTGTCGGTGGCCGCATCGGCGGCGACTTGTGGCGTCGTTGGAGCCGGCGATTCGTCAGACGGCGTCGCTGTGTTCTCCTGTGCGCGGACGGATGCGTCACCAGCCGCGGCGCTGGTGCCCGTCGCGGTGGCGTCGGCGGTCACGCCAGGTCCATCCGCGTCGTCGCCACCACCCTTGCGCCCAGCGAGTGCTTTGAGGCGAGACGCCGCTGCATGCAGGGCAGCGTTCGCCGACGCCAATTTGCCGCCAGTCTTTGGCGCCGACGCCGTGGGATCTGCGGGCGGAAGTGTTGTTTGTGCTGGATCGGGAGCCGTCGCTGCAGGGTCCGCGGGAGCTGAGCCTGTCGCTTCCGCTTCTGGCGGCGCTCCATTGTCGTCAGGTGATTCTTGGGCGCTCATGGCGACGGGTGCGGGGCCCCCTTTCATCGCCATGAGCTTGGCCGCCACGTTCGTGACGCTGACGGTCGCCGTTCGTCCGCCGCCGCCAACGCTGGTCTGAGCGGGAGCGCCCTCTGAGCTGGTCTCGCCTGCTGAAAGCTCGACCGCCGGTGGGGTGCTCTTTGACTTTAGCTGGCGAAGCCGTGCCATACTCTTCGACACCGTTGTGACGACAGGAGGTGGAGGCTGAAAGAACTCCTTTTGAGGTGTCGACGATGCTGCCGCCGGTGCTGGTGCTGAAGCGGCAACTTGCAACGCCGCCGCTGCCGCTGGTGCAGCGGTCTGACCTTGCGGCGCCGTAGGCGCCGGCGTCGTCGCAGCAGGAACCGCGGCGGCTGGTGAAGCCACTGTGCTCCGCGTCGCGGCGCCTTCGAGCTGCGCAGTGACTTCTTCGAGCAGCGCTAAGCCCTCCGCATGTCCAGCATCGAGCTTCAGCAAGCGTTCGACGGCCGCGTGGCAAAAACCGTAATTCTTGTTCTTGAAGTGGATCTTTCCAGCCTTGAGGTATTGTTCTTCAGCCTTGCGCACGTCACCGGAGTCTTCGCACAGCTCACCGAGTTTGGTGACCATTTCGGCGTCGGTTGGTTCGATCACGAGCACTTGGCGACAGAACTGCTCCGCTTCCTGAACGTTGCCGGAGACGATGTCGAGGAATGCAATTTCCTTGCACTTCTTTGCGGCCAGCGGGCGGTCCCCTTGTGCTTCGTAGAGCTCCGCCTGCATTTTTCGCGTTTCGATGTCGAATGGCGCGCGCTTGAGAATGTAGTCGAGCGCTTTCATAGCTTGCTCGTAGTCCTGCTTGCGAAGCGAAAGGTTCGCCAGGCTGCGAAGCTCGCGCTGTGCCTCTGCAAGCTTTCCCGCACGCTCGAGCGTTGCGGCGAGACCCCAACGGAACTCGGTGCGATCGTCGAGTGCTATGAGCTGCTGATAGGCGTTCTCGAGGTCGTCTGTTTCGCTCTCGCTCTCCCGCTCAAGTTGGCCGATCCACTCGGTCAAGACGTTAGCGGCCTGAGCGTCGTCGCCGTTCTCTGAGTGGAACTTGACCAGCCATTGGTTCGACACACGATCCGCCGGGCGGAGTTCGCGCATGGTCTCGTGGAGCCCCCGGAGAGTCTCGGGGTCACGAACACCTTGCTTCGGAGGCAAGTTCAGAATGTTCTGGAGGTGATCTAGCGCTTTGTTCCGGTTGCCGCTCTTGTGGTGCAGCTCGATCAACTTGAGACGCACGTCGATGGAGTCGTCTCCGTCACAAAACATTCTCTGATAGACGCCAAGTGCGGACTCGACGTCTTTGCGTTGCTCGAGACCCTTTGCGAGAGCCTCGCGTTCGCGAGCCGCGATATCATGCCTGCCGGCCGTCTCTGCCAGCTCGATGATCTTTTGCTGTAACTTGACGTCTTGTTCGCCGTCGTCTTGGTGGTGGACCAGTAGAGACAGCGCTGCATCGAAGTGGCCTTGAGAAGCTTTCCGTTCTGCGAGGTCGACCAACTCATCGATGGCCTCCTCTCGGCTCCCGTTTTGAAACACGAGTGAGAGGTACTGTTCCCTCAGATCCATGTTGTCGGGTTCGAAACGAACCGCTTTCTTCAAGGCACGCGCGGCTTCGTCGGTACGCAACTGATCGAGGCACTTCTCGGCGAACTGACGATACCATTGCCCAGCCTCGTTCTTCAGACCGAGAGCCTCGAATGTCTGCGCCATCTTCAGCTGAAGGTCGAAGTCATCGAGGCCTCTCTCGTGCGCGCGCACGAAGAGCCGGCAGGCCTTCTCGTGATTGTCAGCCGCGGCGGACTCGACACCGAGTTGATACATCTGCACTGGATTGACGAGCTCGAGTTCCGTGCTCGCAATCAGCCGTCGAACGATTTTCAGTGCCTGGAACGGGTCCAGGCCCGAAGCGATGACGACCTCTTCGATGTCTTTTATGCCATCGACGGCACCGATAATGGCGTGTTCCTCAGGAAAGCTATCCTGGGCCTTGAAGTACTGGAAGCTACTAGGCGTGGCATAAAAGACGTCTCGCAAGACGTCGAAGTGCAGCGTCACCAGCTCCCAGTCGCTCAGGCAGCGCGCTGCTTCAAGGAAAACTTCTTCGCCGTCCAAATAGACATCGAGGTAGTCCGAAAGATCGGACTGGAAATCTTCCAGCCGTTCACCTTCAGCGTGCTGGTGGCAGTCTGAACTCTCGACGTCCCAGCTGAAAACCTCACAGATTTCGTCGAGTAGCTGTAGCTGGACGAACTCGGCCACGACCTCCTGAGGCACTAGATCCGTATCGAGGAGTGCAACGCCGATCGGGATCTTCTGTTTCGCTGCAGTTTTCTGTGCGCGCTTGAGATCCTTGGGGGAGAAACCTTCGGTGCGGATGAGAGCTGTTTCGAGGACGCCTTGTTCGCGTCCGGTATCGACGTCGGCGATGTAACCGCCGATCACGAGGATCTGCTTTCGTTGCTCGTCAGTGCTCTTGACCCGAATTGTCCCCGTCAGCTTCAGTCGCGCCGCCGTCAGGATCTGTTCAGCGAGCTCGTTCACCTTGTTCGCGGAAGTTACCATGAATGCATTTCGTCCTGGGACGGGAAGACACTCCTAATCGTTGCGACTCGGCCGCGTCAGCAGCGTCGAGGCGCGAAGAATCCGGGCCAGTGTCGGTGATGGATGCTCCCAAAGATACCATCCACCCAGGAAGCGATCATGTGGCACGGCGCACCGGAACTTGCGCGCACGAGCCGGAAACGAGGAGTTGACGCCGAATCCGTCACTCCGCGCTAGTCTGTTTCATTTTTTCGATGAGTCGACGATAACGTTCGGCGCTACGCAGTGACTCCAAATCGGGATCCTTCTCCATGTGGTCATGGTCCGAGAATCCTGCGTCGACTGACGATTCTAGGGCTTCCAACGCCGCGTCGTGTTGATCCACCAGAGCATACGCACAGGCTAGATTGTAGAGCGTCAATTGGTCCTTAGGATTGATCCGACGCGCGATCTCGAAGTGGTGGATCGACTTTGCGTAACTATGGAGGAGGAGGTACGCGAAGGCGATGTGATAGTTCGCCCGAAAGTCGAAAGGCGCCTCGTCGAGGACTCTTCGCAACTCTCCGACCGCGAGCGCGTACTTCTTTTCTCGTATGTGTTCATATGCTTGGGCGATGAGAAGCTCGCGGGACACCTCCGGTTTCTTGAGCGTCATCTCGGGATAGTTGCGGACGAGGAAGTTGTAGCCCGAGAGGTCACGAAGTCCGGCCAGCGCCTTTGCGGCGGCGAGCTTGATCATGAGGCTGTCATCGCGCTCTATCACCTTGTGTAACGTGCTGATCGCCTCGCGGCCGGCAACGCGTGCATAGTCGAAGACGAATCTTCGTCGCTGCTGAAATGGGAGCTGGTGGAATTTGCTGAAATCGATGCCAACTCGGTCGTACGTCGACGGTGGAATCTGCCAATGGAGCAACTCGCGCAGAAACTTTCGTTGGCCTTGGTTGTCCGCTGAACTCGCAGCGACCGAACGATCGAGGGCAGCAAGTCCATGCTCGCCAAGGAGAAAGAGTTCGTCCGCAGCGCGCTTAGCGACCACAGGATCGTGGTCGCCGAGATCGCGCAGCACGAGGTCGAGATGGCGGGTCAGTAACCGTTTCGCCTGCTCGGCCTCTGGTTGCCCTCGTTCGACCTCGTCTGCCCACAGCAGCGCGTGCGTGTAGCGGACGACCTCGAACTCTTCGCCGATCGTCAAATGAGCTCCGCCGAATCGCGTGACGCCTTCGGCCACGAGGTGTGCGAAGACTGCTCGCTCGGTCGCGGGAACGAAACGACGCTGCGCCAAAGCCTCATTGAGCGCCGAGATGCCGACGTCAAGAATCTGCTCTTTCAGGCTTTCGACCCTCGGTGTTCGGTCGGCTATCGACTCGTTGAGCTCTTCCAGTCGCAGCGCATCGAGCTCGGTGAAAGGTGAATGGCCAGCGACTTCAGCGACGTAGAGCTCCACCAGAGGACGGACTTTATCCTCAAAGTCAGCGTCTGCTTCCTTCCATGCAGCGTACTTGTCCTCGAGATCCGCTATGCGCGCACGATACGACTCCGCCACTTCGGGCGGCTGCTGCTTAAGTCCTTCCTCGCTCCGCTTCAACTGCTCGAGCTGGTAGAGCGACGCTAGCTTATCTTCGATCTCGGGGTCTGCAGCCGACAACGCTGCCGTCTTCGACTTGAGTTCTTCTTGTGCTTCAACGCTCCGTTTTTGTTTCTCGATCTGCAGTTGGCGGCGCGTGTCTGAAAGCAGCGCTACGTGTTCAGTGCCGTACTCCGTCAAGAGCTCTCTCATCAAATGCGAAAAGACTGCGATGGCACGGAATCTCGATTTGCGGTCGGCGAGATGAAGACTTTGGGCAAGAGCCGGCAGCGCGCGCGTGCCCAGACGGAGCAACTCCGCCTCCGTCCGTGCACGCCGGAACTCATCCTCGGTGTTCAGTCGTTCAACCAGCGCGTCGACCGTTGCGCGGTCGCGTACTCCTGCTGCTGACGCTGGAATTTGCGCGCCGAGAACGAAAAGGCACAGCACCAGTGCGATGATGCTACCGTTAAGAGGTTGGAGCCGAGGCGGTAGCGGTGCCCGCGGTCCAGCTCGACAGTTGGGCGGAAAACTACGCGAGCGAGGGTCGACGTCCATGAATGTCTCGGTGTGTGCGTTGCCAGCTTGCCGGAAGAAATCATACGGCCGAAAAAAACGCGTTCACGCGACAGCGTTCCGGAGTTGCCTGCGCTTGGGGGCGGTCGCGGGGCCAAACTCGAGGTTAAAGCAAGATGTCGCTGGTCGTATCGACCGGCAGTTCGATCTTCTCTTTCAGTTCGTTTGCGTCGAGGGCGTAAAGCGGCGAGATTTCCACCGTCCGACCGAAATCCATCTCCTTGTCGAAGCCGTTGCACGCATGTTTCAGCCATTGGGAGTAGAGATGGGACAAGTCTCGCTGCGCCGTCTGCGGTGATTCGTTCCCCCCCGTGTTCTTGATCGGAGAAAACTCTTCCTCGCGTTCCACTTCGATCACGTTCGTCCGCCGCGCCTCCGGCAGCGCGTCGCACATGAAACTCTGAAACTGAATCATGGTCGGCTCGGAGGGCCGCACGAAGCGTCCACTCTTGGTGAGGTAACGTATTCGAGAAGGCACCTTGTGATACGGGAGCTTGAATCCCGACTGACTGAGCTCGGCGAGAAAGTCCATCGAGAAGATGTGGTTCGCTATGTTTCCGGCAGAGAAAACAAGGCCACCATCCTCGTTTCGACGGTCGCGATCCTCCGGCGGTAGCTCGCTGTTCTCGACGACCCCAAGGGTGCCATTGAAGTAGCAAAACACGCCGACCGCTTCGCTCGGGTCGACCTTGCGGACACTCTTCGAGGTGACTTGGGACTGGTTCTTGATGTGGTAGCCGAGAAACAGTGAATCGCCCACCTTCACTAACGGGTTGTCCGACTGAAAGTACTCGACGTACTTGACGCCGGCTTTTTGCAGCACATTGAGCATCTCTGGCTCGATGAGCTGGCGCAGGACGTCCCCATGCCCGCGCGTCGTCATAGCGATCTCGCCCGGCCCTTCCAGGAGCAGCTTGCCGCGCCGATTGACGATCGGGCAGAGCTCCTGGGCGTGGAAGTGGATGTCGGAGCAGTTCAGCCGAAAGTGCCCATTCTCTTTGAAGTACTCGACGGTCGCATCGAGGTGGTCGGGGTGACAAAAGATGTGCCAGCGAGTCGACACTTTGTGGCGCCTGTTGAGCGCGCGGACCTTCTCGGCGTGGAGCTGGAAGACGCTCTTGCCGGTGACTGGTCCGACCGGCAACATTCCAACAGGTTCCGCCGTCGTGCCGCTGCCAGCGATTCCCGATGCGGTGACGATGGCGACCTCGCCCTTCTTGATCGAGTAGTCGCCCAAGCTGCGGCAGAGTTCGTACTCTTCTTTCGCCACCCGTCGCTCTGGCAAGCGTGCGGGCGTCACCGGCTTGAGCACGCGTTCGTCGTCGGGCTCGGTGTTGTGCAGGTGCTGCTGGACCAGTCGCTTGAGCAACTGGAAGTCGACGTCGCGCACCTGGGCGAGGAGCGCCTTCTGCTCCTCACCGGGGAGCGAGTCCCAGTGATCGAACACCTGGTCTTGGTCGGCCTCGTGGACCTTGGCGACACAGACTTTGTCAGTCTGAGCGGTCACCTTGATCATAAGACTATTCCAGAAAAAGCGTTACGATGTCCCGTCGGTTGCGGCGCTGACTCCCGAGGAGCCGCGACACCTGTCAATTGATTCATCGCTCCAGGCGAGGGAATTCTTGACCCGTGACCTCGTATCGATCAGATGTGGCGCGAAGCACAACGTTATCGGTCCTGAACCAGTCGAGCGGCGACCCGTCGAGGGGCCTCAACTCCAATTGTACTGCAGTCGGCTGGACTGCAGCGTGTACTGCTGTCTGCCGGGACCTGGGTACCGGCTGGCTCGCGCTGACCACGAAGAAATGCATTCCGCCGATTCAAATCGCAAGTGAAATCTCAGCTGAGCTTGCGCTAAGATTCCACGTATTCTTCTGGCTCCGTACGTAAGCCTATTTACTGAAAAACGTTATCGGATTGTTGCGCGGCAGCGACGGGCGCCGGGTCCGGAGCGTTGAAGGGGGCTCGAGTGGCCGGCGACGGGGGAAGCGAACATGACTGAGATCGAATTTGGCGCGCTCGAGCGCCGCCAGGCTGAGGAGCTCATCGCCCTCGCGCTTGCTGAAGATTTACCGGCCGGCGACGCCACCACGGACCCACTCTTTCGACCGCCGCTCGCCTCGACGGCAAGTGAGCTCGTCGAGGCGGTTGTGGCCACTCGTTCTGCCGGTGTCGTCTGCGGCCTGCCTCTGGTGCAGCTGCTTTTCGCCGCACGCGCTCCGGACGTCCGCGTGGAGCTGGGCGCCACCGACGGCGACGCGATTGATCCGACCCGGTCGCTCGCGGTGCTGCGGGGACCTGCGGCGACGATCTTCCGCCTTGAGCGGACAATGCTCAACTTCGTGCAGCGTCTTTCCGGAATCGCGACGATGACCAGACGCTGGGCGGAGCAGCTGGAGGGTTCAAAGGCACGGCTTCTCGATACCCGCAAGACGACGCCCGGCTGGCGCTACCTGGAGAAGTACGCCGTGCGCTGCGGCGGCGGACAGAACCACCGGCTCAACCTTTCCGACGGTGTGTTGATCAAGGACAACCACCTTGGTGTCCTTCGGCGTCGAGGATTGACGAGTTTCGACTCCTGGGTGCCTCAACTGCGCCAAGCGATCGGCGACGGTTTTCTCGAGGTTGAAGTCGATACCGTGGAAGATGCCTGCGCACTGCTCGGCCTTGCCGTCGATGCGATTCTGCTCGATAATTTCTCGCTCGCGGATCTTCGCCGAGCTGTCGCTGCGCGCGACGCGGCGGGGCGTCGAGCTCCGCTTCTCGAAGCCTCGGGCGGCGTGAGCTTTGAGCAGCTTGCGGGTATTGCCGCTACTGGCATCGATCGCATCAGCGTCGGCGCGCTGACGCACTCGGCGCCGTCATTGGATATCGGGCTTGACCTGTCGTTTGCAGCGCCGGAGAGGGCGTAACCTCGAGTTCAAGGAAGCCATTTCGCGTCGGCCTGGCGGACGAGTTTCGCGGGGATTCAAAGGCCCTTTCAACTTTTTTGTACCCTGAGAACCCTTGTGCCCGTTCAAAAACTCCTGTCCGGCCCTTCTGGGAACGCCAGGAGCGCCGATGCCTGCGCCCATCCTCCGCCACGACCCGAGCGGGATCGCGCCCGAGTCGCTCCTTGGCCTCGGCGCTCCTGGCGCTGGCAGACTCGGCGCGAAATGGCCAAACTCGAGGTAACAGCCTGCCTGAAAAAGTGCTTCGAGCCGTAAACTGGTCTCTTCGCGTCCAGGTCGGCCGCGGCAAACGCAGGCAATCTTCGGGCCCTCTTCTTTCGATTCTGATGGCGAGTATTGACGCGGCCCGTCTGGGCGTGAAGAGGCCAGTTTTCTCGGCCGAATGACTTTTTCAGGCGGGCTGTTCACCGGAGGCCCAGCAAGGAGGACTGTGTCGATCACGATGAACTCGTTCGTTCCGAGCAGCTCAACCATCGAAAGGATACGGGGCAGAAAACCATGCAGCTGGGTCTGCGGCACGCTGGTCGCGCTCCTGTCGATCGGCTGCGGCGAACGCCCCTTGCCACCCGGTCGACCGCACGATGTCGTCGAGCTCAACGTCAAGGACAAAAGGCTCATCGTCGAGGTAGCCTGTGACGAAGGGTCGCGTGCGCTTGGACTCATGCGCCGTTCGCATCTACCTGAGAATCACGGGATGGTGTTCATCTACCCAAGTCGACGCGTCATGTCATTCTGGATGAAGAACACGACCATCCCGCTTTCGATAGCGTTTATCTCGGATGAAGGTGTTATCCAGCAGGTCGAGGACATGGAGCCTAATGAATTACGGACGACACGGTCGACACAGATGCTGCGGTACGCCCTGGAGGTGAACCAAGGATGGTTTGAACGCAATCAAGTCGGCGTTGGGGATCGTATCGTTGACTTCGATAAACTGCAGCGCTTTGTGATTTCTCCCTGAGCAGACTCGAGATCGACAGAGTGCTGAGATTTGAGGTTGAAGAGGCCGATGAACTCGCGCTCCTGGTTGTTGATCGTGATTATCGGAGTGCTCTCCGTCTGTGCGTTCGGGATCATGGCCAAAGTCGCGGTTGAGTCGAATCCCAACCTTCAGCGCTTGGTCGAGTTCAAGACGGCAGTGGCTGAGACTTTCGCGGCCCATGGCGTGTCGGAAGCCTCCGTGCGCCGCCTGGCTGACCGCCGCGAATATGAGATTGTTCTGCAGTGCCAGGATGCAGAAATAGCCGAGTTGGCGGAAGTCGATCGTGACGTCGCCGACTACTTTGTACGCAACTACCACGACGCGAACGGTACGAAGCTGAAGATCAAGTACGTTCCGAAGCCGCAGTGGGGGTGCGGCTCGTCCGCGTCTCGTCCGCTGCGGCAAGCCGAGGTCGAACTCTACCCTCTGCGATTGGCAGTGCGGCGTGAGCAGCGCATCGAGAAGCTGCAGACGGTAATCGACCGACAGCCGAAGATGAGTTTCCGCTCTGTTCTTTGGAACCAGCGCGACGTGACTCTTGAAGTTCAGGTTCTAGGGGGTGGGGAGAAGGAGCCGGAGAAAGTGTCGCGCTGGGTCGAGTCGCAAGCCCGGACGCAGCTGCGCGGGTTTTACAAGCAGCTGCGTGTTCGGCTGTGGGGCGCCTCGGCGCGCCCCGATGTGGCAGCTGACGGCCACGCCACCGGCCAAGCCTCTCGTCCGACCGATCCGGCGTCGTCCCTCCCTGCCGGCGACCGAGTTGAGAAGCAGCCCCAACCGCTCTACGATGCCATGTATGACGCCCACGGTCGCCTACGAAAGTGAGAGGCTCCGGGGGCGGGAGTGCCGAGTTCCCGTACAGGTGTTGTGGTGTCGACCGAGAGATCGCGAAGCAAGATCCCGACGGCTACAAACAGTGGTGATAACTCCTGGTTCGGCGGGGAGAAACTGGGGCGTGCGATGCGCCGCTATCGATCGCAGCAGAAAGAGTCGGGAGTAGCGTCGTCGGTGCGGCGTCAGCTTCTCGCTGATCTGTTTCTGCTGGGTGTGTGCGCGACGATTTTGCTTCTGCCAGCCTGGATCCGCGTCGCTCCGACGCGTCGGCTTCGAGTCACCGAAGTACCGTTGGAATCCCTCGTGGTCGAAATCAACTCCGCACCGTGGTATGAATGGGCGCTCTTGCGCGGCATCGGAGAGGCTCGGGCACGAAGGATCGTGACCTTTCGAGCTCAGCATGGCCCCTTTAGCACCATCGATGACCTGGGGCGCGTCCCTGGGTTGCCGGCGGGTTGGGTCGAGCGAGCCAGGCCTCACCTCACAATCGTGCGCGCCAGGCGTGATCTGTCGGCCCGTTGAGCCAGCGAGTTCCTGGCGCGGAGATTCCTACGGGCAAGTCCACGACAGCGAGCTCACGGGTGCCAACACCCGGCCCAGGTTTCGCGAAAACACCAAAGTTCGTCACGACACACCAACGACCCCGATGGGACACCGCAGACGTTCGCCATGCTACTTCGTTTCGAGTTGATCCAATGAGCCATGATATCCAGATCGAGGTGGTGAGCTCGTTCGAGCCGCGCGGTGATCAACCGCACGCGATTTCTGAACTCGTCGCTGGATTTCGCGGCGGCCGAGACTTCCAAACGCTCTTGGGGGTGACAGGATCGGGTAAGACCTTCACGGTCGCTCATGTGCTCAGCCAGCTGAACGTGCCGGCGCTCATTCTCTCCCACAACAAGACGCTCGCCGCACAGCTCTTCTCGGAGTTGCGAGAGTTCTGTCCGCAGAACGCAGTCGAGTATTTCGTGAGCTACTACGACTACTATCAGCCCGAGGCCTATATCCCGCAGCGCGACATTTACATCGAGAAGGATGCGTCGATCAACAACGACATCGATCGGCTACGCCTGGCTGCCACCAGCGCACTTCTATCACGGTCGGACGTGATCATCGTTGCGAGCGTCTCCTGCATCTACGGTCTTGGGGATCCCAACGACTACCAAGGCATGCTGGTGCAAGTCGAGCGCGGCGCAGAGGTCGATCGTGACGACCTGCTGCGCAAGCTCGTCGACATTCAGTACGAACGACGCGATTTGGAACTGCTTCGCGGCACGTTTCGTGTCCGCGGCGACGTCGTCGAGATTTTTCCCGCCTACGAGGAAACCGCATACCGCATCGAGATGTTCGGTGACGAGATTGAGTCAATTCACGAGATCGACCCACTCTCCGGGGTCGGCAAAGGCGAGTTCGATCAATTGACGATCTACCCAGCGAAGCACTTTGTGCTCAATCGCGACAAGGTCGAAACGGCAGTGCGGAGTATTCGCGCTGAGCTCCGCGAGCAACTCGACGTGCTCGAGAGTCAGGGGAAGCTTGTTGAAGCGCAGCGACTCAACTCGCGAACTCGATATGACTGTGAGCTCATGCTCGAGGTTGGATACTGCCCCGGAATCGAAAACTACTCACGCCACTTCACCGGCAGGCAACCAGGGGAACGCACGTACAATTTGCTCGACTATTTCCCCGATGAGTTTCTCGTCGTCATCGACGAGTCTCATGTAACCGTGCCGCAGATCTCTGCGATGTACAACGGCGACCGGTCGCGCAAACAGACCCTCGTCAATCATGGATTTCGCTTGCCGTCAGCCCTTGACAACCGTCCGCTGCGCTTTGAGGAGTGGGAGGCGATGGTGAAGAAGGCGCTGTTCGTTAGTGCGACTCCCGCCGATTATGAACTGCGTAAATCACGAGGCGAAGTCGTCGAACTGATTAATCGTCCGACCGGACTTGTCGATCCACGTGTCGAGGTGCGCTCCGCGACGGGACAAGTACCTGATCTCGTTGCGGAGATCCGCGCCACGATTGAGCGCGGCGACCGAACTTTGGTGACGACGCTCACGAAACGGATGGCGGAAGACCTACACGAGCACCTCCAGGAGAGGGGCATTCGATCGCAATACCTTCACTCTGAAGTCCACACGATTGAGCGAGTCGAGATCCTTCAGGACTTGAGACGCGGCAAGTATGACGTGGTCGTTGGCGTCAACTTGTTACGTGAAGGCCTTGATCTTCCAGAGGTTGCCCTTGTCGCCGTCCTTGACGCTGACAAGGAGGGATTTTTGCGTTCGGAGACCTCTTTGATTCAAACGATCGGCAGGGCTGCGCGCAACGAACGGGCTTACGTGATCTTGTATGGCGACCAGGTCACGGGTTCGATGGAGCGGGCGATCAAAGAGACTGAACGGCGGCGGGCTCTGCAGTCGGAATTCAACGAAGCCAACGGCATCGTGCCGCGAACAGTGCAGAAGGAGATCCTTCCCAGCATCGAGGACGAGATCAAAGGATATCGCGTCGCGCGAGGTGCGGTTCGGTCGCCGGCGGGTGACTACGAACAGAATGAACGTTTGCGTGAGCTCGAAGCAGAAATGTTAGCTGCGGCCGAAAAGCTTGATTTCGAGCGTGCGGCTGAGCTGCGTGATTTGATCGACGCCGCCCAGAGTGCCGCGTCTGCGGAGACGCCGCAGCAAGGCGGGGCCAGATCGAAGGCCCGAACCCGGGACGAACGGCGCGGTGGCTCTGGGCCGCAGCGCCGATGGGGCAAGATGCGCTCCAAGAAAAAGCGCTGACCCCCCTACGGCGCGGCGGCCGCTTCGATAGGCTATAATCGAGGCGACTGTGGGCGGGGCGCGGCTAGGTTTTTGTAAGCTAACCTCGAGTTTGGCCATTTCGCGCCGGCCTCGCCGGACGAGTTTCGCGGGAATTCAAAGCCCTTTCGACTTTTTAGTACCCTGAGAACCCTTGTGCATGTTCAAGAATTCCTGTCCGGCCCTTCAGGGAACGCCAGGAGACGGGCTGCTACTGCTACAGCAGCGAGGCGAACTTGAGTTCGAGAGTCCGTACGACGCTTGCGAACGCACCGGTTAAACTGATTTCGGTGCTTTTGTTCGCGGTTCTTATCCCGAGCTTGCTCGTGACCGCACTCGGGCTGGTCGAGGTGTTTCAGGCAGATCGCTTCGTCCGTCAGAGCCTCCGCAGACCGATCGAACGCCAGCTCTACGAGCTTCGCGAACATGTCGCAAAGGTCTGGACGGAGCGCTTGAACGCGTATCGGCTCTCGGCGCACTCAGCCGGGGAGCGCCGGCCGTACCTCGCGCAGCTGCAACGCGAGGATCCGGCGGTCCGAGAAGTGTTGCTGTGGGACGGACACAACGGCGTCGAGCGAATTCATCGCTGGCAGCCGCGAATCCTTCTCACGATCGCACCGCATCCCGAGCTTGAGACTCTCCAGCGACTCGAGTTCGTCGAACAAGACTTCGCGGCAGTACGTGACGAAGCGCTGAAGCTTTTGGCGGCGACGACTTCGGAGGTCGTTGCGCTTGAAGCGATGATGTCGGCTGCCCGTTCGAGTGACAAGCTCGGCGACTTGGAAGGCGCTACCGAGTATCTGAGCTGGGCCGTTGAGCGTTTCGGGCCGACGCAAGACCACATGCAGAACGTCCGGGAAGTGGCGATGGGGTTGCGACTTGCCGAGCTGGCAGCCGAGAAGGCCGACGAGGACGAGCTGGTGCAGCGCCTTCGTGCTCTAGCGGTGAGCCTCGAAAAGTACGCGCCGTTCATGCCGGCCGAGGAGGTCGAGCGCGTGAGCGACCGCATGAAGCAGCTCACGCCCTCGAGCGTGGAGGTTCACTCCGCCGCGGCGGAAAGCCAGATCGAACATGGGGAGAGTGTTCTCACGGACCCAGAGCTCGAATCGCTCGCTGGAAGATTTCGTGCGGCAGCAGTCGCCGCGGGAAACGAACCACCTACGTTTTCTTGGCATCGCGGGCTAGGGGATACGCTCGTTTTCGTTGGTCTTTCGCTCGCTGCCGAGGGGGGTGGCTCGGCGTATGTCGTCTTGTCGCTTCAGGTCTTCCTAGATGACGCCCGCCCCTACTGCGACGCTTTCAATATCCCGTTCGAGAGACTCGAGTTGGTTCCGGTCGATACGAAACCGGTCGGTGAGGACGACGCGGTTGTACTCGCGGCGCCGGCGCCGCTTTCGTCTCTGAAGTTTCGTTACACTCCGACCGACGAGCTGAGGCCGCAGGGCTTTCGTGCGTTCAACGTTGTTCCGCTTGCGACCTTTACATGGGCGGTCGTCGTGATCGTCGCGACGATTGTTGTCGGCGCGGTGTTCACGCTTCGCTACATCCTTCGTGAACTTGAGACTGCACGGCTGAAAACCGACTTCGTCAGCTTTGTTTCGCACGAGCTCAAGACCCCTCTCACTGCGATCCGCATGTACACCGAGACTATGCTCGACGGGCGGGTTCGCGATGAAACGGATCGATCGGAATGCGTTCAGATGATCGATCAAGAGAGTCAGCGGCTTTCGAAGTTGATCGATCAGATCCTGGAGTACTCGAAGCTCGAGCGACATCGGAAGAAGTTCCGTTTTGCAAGCGCCGACATGCTGGAGATCGTCCGCGAGTCGATTCGAATTTTTCATAAACACCACCGTGAACCGACGCGAATCGTCGAGCTCCACTCGGCGCAGCATATCTCGAAAATCCGTGTCGATCGCGCCGCGATGATCGAGCTCCTCCTCAACTTGATCAACAATGCCGCCAAGTATTCCGATCCAGCCAAGAGAATCACCGTGAACCTTCGCGAGTCGATCACAGACATTTCTGTCGAAGTGGTTGACGAAGGCGTCGGCATTCGCAAGCGCGACCACAAGAAGATTTTCGACCGGTTCTACCGTGCTGACGACTATCTGACTCGCGACGTTGACGGCACCGGACTCGGGCTGACGTTTGCACGTTACATCGCGAAGGTCCACAACGGTGACATCAAGGTTGCCAGCCAACTCGGTTCGGGTAGCAGCTTCACGTTGTCCCTCCGAAAGACTCACGTGCTCGCCGAATGACGCTGACGAGGGGCCTACGGTTCGGCTGAGTTGCTGAGAGAGTGATTCGAGTCGGCGGCGCGGCCGAGCGCGCAGATCGTCGAGACTTGTCGTCGTGGGGGGCTCTACTCGAAGAGGCGGGAGTTCTCCCGGCCGACCGACCTGTTCAGAGGAAGCTGTTAGCTCAAGTTTCGCGTCAATCCTGGCTGGACGAGTTGCACGGGTTTCTGTTGCCCGCCGAGAGTCTTTTGTATGGTCAAGGAATCCTGTTCGCAGGAGTGCTGGGCGCGGCAGCCAGAGCATGGGGCGGACGGGCGGCTGCCGCGCGCACCCAGGTGACCAACCGCAGGCTATGTGCCTGGAGCCGCTTTTTGGCTTGCATCGGCGTCTCGTCGCGTACAATCGATCTGAAGCCTTGACGGTCTGCCTGAAGAGTGGACTCGATGGACGACTTCAGTCGTTTGATCGCAGCGAATTTGGGTGGGGAAGACTGCTTGGCAGCGAGATGGGCGGGCCGAAGAATCTGTTAGGAGTTCATGATGGGTGCAGAGGCTGCACGTGCGACTCCCCGAGGTAAGATTCTCATCGTCGAAGACGACCGGGCGATCGCACGCGGGCTGCAGAAGAATCTTCAGTTCGAAGGCTACGAAGTTTTCGTCGCCAACGAAGGGGAAGCTGGGCTACAGAGCGCTGTTGATCAGCGCCCAGACTTGATCATTCTCGATGTCATGTTGCCGCGTGTCAACGGATACGAGATCTGCGAGAGTTTGCGTCAGCGTGACATCGAAGTGCCGATCATCTTTCTGACCGCAAAGGTGCAGGAAGCCGACAAGATTCTCGGGTTCGATCTTGGCTGTGATGACTACATGACTAAGCCGTTCAGCGTCAGAGAGCTTCTCGCGCGTGTGAAGACGGTACTGAGGCGATCACGCGGCGAAAAGTCCGCGGCGATCGAGTTCGGGAAAGTGAAGGTCGATATTGCGAGCCGCAGGGTGTGGTTGCGCGGACGTGAAGTCCGCATGACGTCGAAAGAGTTCGAGCTGCTTCATTTTCTTTTGCGCTCGGGTGGCAAGGTTCTGACGCGCGAGTCGATCCTCAACAAGGTGTGGGGATACAACTACTACGGAACGTCGCGCACGATCGACAACTTCATCAATCGCTTGCGCCAAAAAATCGGTGACGATTCCGAGACGCCGCGTCATATCCTGACGATCCGTGGAGTCGGCTACCGATTTCACCACGATCCGGCCTAGCCTAGCGCTAGCCTCGAGATCGGTCGTTTCGCGGGGATTCAAAGACTTTTTGTAAGTCGTTGGCTTCTTCACGCCGGGCTTGGGCCACCGCCAACGTAGACTCGCGACCAACCAAGCTCTGGGTGGCTCTCCGTGCTGTCCAAAGGGAATTCTGCAGCGATTCTTCCGGGCAGCAGAGCTGCGCAACTTGGTGAGGCGAACGCTGTTGGCGCGACGCTGCGATTTTTTTTGGTGCGGTGACACATCCGTGACAGACGCCCACCATAATGCGTATCAGCAGCTTGGGGCGTGGTGTCGTCTCACGTATCAGGGTTCATTCTCTTCTCTTTTCTCTCTTTTGTTGTTCGGACGTCCCAAGCTGCTGCTTCTGCCCCTCAAGTGAAACCAGCTTTCGGCTGAGCAAGCCTGTCGACGAGTTCTGCTGCAAAGGTGTTCTGTCGCGGTTGCGATGGCACTAAGCACTTGAGCGTTTTGAGTCGGTTGCCGCAGGAGTGATGATGCGATGATCATTTCGGCGTTCGTCTTGACCTGTGCAATGGCGCAGCCGACGGCAGCCGCGAGTGTTACCGAGTCGTGGTACCGCGAGGTTTATCGCGGCGAGATGGCTGCGGTTGCGTCGGTCTACGCACGAGTCTATTCGAGTCAGCCCCCGTTTGAAGCCGGGTATCCGTTGACGAAGGTCGCCGCCGCGCTGCGCGCGGCCATCTGCGGCGAGAGACTCGGGCGCCGCAAAGATGCAGAGCGTTTCTTCGCGGGAATCGCTTCACGCCAGCCGCTCGCTGACTCCATGGTACGGTTCAAGGGCACCGGCGCGCGCGAGCGTGCGGCGATGATTCGACAGCTGATGGAGCTGTGGGTACGTAATGGCGGTGAGCTCCTCGCCGCCCCGGAGTCTGTAGATCAAGTCCGTCTGCCGAGTTTGGGCAGAGGGCGTAGCTTGGACCTACTGCAGAGTCACGCTAGCGCGATTCGTGATCGCTTAGCTGGGCAGCTAGAGCGCGGAGCGATCGTGATCGAGGAGCTTGCCGCGAGACGTCAGCAGCTCGAAGGCGGCATATCGATCGCCACTGCCCTACGCCGTCGTCTTCACGGTCTCGGCATCAACGTTCAACACGACGACGTCGTTGTCGTGACATCGGCAGCGGAGGACATCGACATGGAGTTCGTCGATGACTTGCCGCGACAGCTCATGGCGGGGTCAGAGCCGTTTCAAACGCTTCCGCACGATGTTGCGCAGGCGCTGTCGTTTGCTGGCTTGCGTGCGGTCGTGGCGGGAGAGGCCTCCAGGGGGCGCCTTATTTTCGAGATCGCCGAGCGACTCGATCCGCAAGCCGTCTTGGCGACGAGCTTTTTTCGTCAGACAGAGACGTGGCGCAGCGATGTCGCGCTCAAACGCGAGGCAGAGGCGCTGCTGGGTGTCGAGCGGTTGCGTCTCCGAGGGGAGCTCCAGCGAGCGATGAGGCAGCGCCTTGACGCGGCGTACGCAGCGGCGGACGATCGTCCCGATTCGTCCCTCGACGGCCTCGACCAGTTGCTCGAGCTGCGGAGTCGTGCGGACCCGGAGGTGAAGACGAACGAAGAGACGGAGGATTGCGTCTCCGAGGCCATGCTCGTGTTTCAGGTCGTCGCCCATGAGGCGGTCGTGCGCGATGAGCTCGAACGGCTTTGGCTCGAGAGGGGGCGACAGGTCGAAAGTGCGATCGAGCATGCCGCCGCTATCGGCGAGAGTGTCGCGACGCTTGTCCATCTGAGCCGACTGCGGCCTCCGCACGTGCGGCGGGGGCAGGTGCCAGACCGTGCCCTGCAGCTTTTCCACGCACTCCTTGCGCGTGGACGGCTCGACCTTTCTCGGGAGCGCACGGGAAGTGCCGCGCGAGCGGTCTTTCAGGCGCGGCTTTTGACGCGCTGGTTTCCTGCTGCTCCAGGCTTCGATTTTTCAGGCGTGTTTCGCGACCTGCCCCGATGGTGGGACGATGAGGACCGATCCACTCGCAAGAGTGGCGAAGGAGATCGCTGACGAGATTTGAGTTTTGTTCCAGCGCGCCTGCGGAAGAGTCACCACCCCGCTTCCGCTCGTGTGGCTGTTGGGTAAAGGAAGACCACCGGTAGAACGGTTGAGCCTTTACCCTTTTTTTTTATGGCTGCGACTCACCGAGACTTCCGCCTCAAAGGCCATTAACCTCGAGATTATCGAGGCTCGCCGCGGTCGATCTGGGCGTGAAGAGGCCAGTTTCTCAGCCGAATGACTTTTTCAGGCGGGCTGTTAAGTTAAGAAAAAGGCCTACGACCGGCGTCGCAGACCTTAAAGTATTGGTAGCGGCGGGCAGACTTGAACTGCCGACCTGCGGGTTATGAATCCGCCGCTCTAGCCAGCTGAGCTACGCCGCCTCAGATTGTCGTCGGAAGTATACCCGAACGTTCGCGAGAAATGACGGTGAAAAACCGACCTGTCATCTGGACTACACACGCGTGCGCTGTTTGCCGCTGTCCGGGTAGCTCTGCTGCCCGACGGGGTACTATCGCAGCTGCGTGGGCGAGTCTCGGAGCTTTTCGGGGCAGTGTGTTCGAGCTTTAGATCGGAGCGTGATGGAATCTCCGCGTGCTCACTCGATGCACGGCGGGCGCTACCGCCGACCGCCGCGCTTGGATGACTGCTCGAGCCGCGGCAGAGCACGTGCCACGGTCGCGACGCTCGGTGAGCTCGGCCGGGGGCTGCGGACTGCTTTCCTGGATTTGTTGGCGCCGGAATCTTGTCAGCATTGTGGCCACGCCGGCCCGGGGACACTTCCTCTCTGTCGGCGCTGTCGTCGATCGATCGTCCTTGTCTCTGCCGCCTGCCGGCGCTGCGCGACGCCGCTGCCGCATGCCGGGGTGGCGCTGGACGATCTTGGCTGTGCGGCATGTCGCGGCTGCCGATCCGGCATCGACGCGGCGGCGGCCGGTGCCCTCTACACCGACGCGGTTCGTACGATCATTCTGCGCTACAAGTTCCACAACGATCGAAGTGGCTTGCCGCTCCTTCGCGAGCTCCTGCGCTTCGCGGCGGCACGCCCTTGGGTCGCCGACGCGCTTGCCGGCGTTGAGGCGGTCGTCCCCGTGCCGCAGCACTGGACCAAGACGCTTGCACGAGGCTGGAATCCAGTGGCGGAGTTGGCCGCGGCGATCGGTCTCGATCTCCCCGGCAAACCGCCCACCGTACCGCTCCTGCGCAAGTCCCGCTGGACGCAGCCGCAATCGGGTCTTAGCGGTGTTGACCGTCGCCGGCGTCGCAGATTGACACGCTCATTTGACGTCGATGCGTCCCGGCCGCTTCCTGCTCGTGTCCTCCTGCTCGACGACGTGCTGACGACTGGCACGACTGCGGCCGCTTGTGCCCGCTCTCTTCGCCGCGCTGGGGTGCGGCGCGTTGCGCTTCTGGCTCTCGCGATCTCACCGCCGTTGGCGTGAGATCGCGCCTTGGACATGGGGCAAGTCGCGCGCGTCTTCGCGTCACGGCTGCTGTCCCGGCTGCGCCTTGTTGGCACGGATTGCCGCGAGCAAAGCAGCGCGCAGCTCAGCGAAGAACGCGTGGTAGGTCGGCGCACGAAAGTCCGGGTAGGTCCACGGCAGTGTGTCGAAGCGGCCGTGGCGATAGATCAGAGTGATCTCCTCCCATATACCGCGACCGCGGTAGATTCTATGCGCGTAGTCTTTCGTGCTCGCGAGAATCAACCGGCAATCGTTGAGAAGGCCAGGGTCGATGTTGACCGGGCGAGGTACGTCGAAGCAGCCGCTCGCACAGATGCTTTGCTCCATGGCGATCGTCTCGTGCTTGACGTCGGCCAGGCAGTCTTGGCGCTGCAGCTCTCGCAGAACGAAAAACTGCCGCACGAGAGGGGAACCCATCTCACGGGCATACGTGCGCGTTTGAGGAAACGGGTACTCCGAGCTGATGCCGAGACGATGGAGCGGGCCGAATCGTCTCTCCACCGACTGCCTGACGTCGGCCAGAAGCGCCTTGTGATGCGAAAACACCCCGAAAAAGAGAAATGCGCCGGGGGCTTCCGTCGGATCGCGAGCCACCATGCCAAAACTTAACCTCGAGTTTGGCCATTTCGCGCCGGCCCGCCTGAAAAAGTCGGGCCGCGTCAATACTCGCCATCAGAATCGAAAGAAGAGGGCCCGAAGGTTGCCTGCGTTTGCCGCGGCCGATCTGGACGCGAAGAGACCAGTTTTCGGCTCGAAGCACTTTTTCAGGCAGGCTGCTAAGGTTCAGCGGCGTGCCTATCGATCGTCTCGATCTCAACACCAAGCCGCTCCCCAACGTCAACCGCGTAACCCGACCCAAGCTCCGTACCGTTGGTCGTGATGGTGAGTGGGCCGTCGGCGCGGTCCGAGAACTCGATGAGCTGTCCTTCCTGAAGATCAAGAATGTCCAGCAGCGGCAGCGAGCGCTGCGCGGCTGACACGGCCACCTCGACCTCTATGTCCAGCAGCGCGTCGTCGCTGCGTTTTCCTGCCTTCGCGTCTTCATGCAGTTCTTCCATACACGTCTCCCTGCTTCACCTCTTGCCTCACGTCCTTTTCCTCACGCCTGCGCTTCGGGCGGTGTCGCCGGCGGCACGCGTCGATCGATGCGCTATGGCGGCGCTAAGCTGCCGGTAGAATATCGATCTCATCATGGGAATGCGACCGGTCTTCTCGCCGAATCGCACTTTTTCGTCGGCACTACTTTCTTCAGCGCGACGCTAACTTCTTGACGTCGAAAGGACACTTCTTAAAATCCAGAGCTCTCTGCATGCGCTCACGACTCCTCCCCACACCTATCGCGGTGAATTCCTCATGGACATTCAGGTGACCGACGAGTTGGTCTCCCAAGTTGCGCGACTAGCCAGACTGGCTCTGACGACCGAAGAGAGAGTGGAGATGAAGGCTCACTTGGAGAAGATCTTGTCGTTCGTCGAATCTCTCCAGGAGCTCGACACAACCTCAATCGACCCCACACACTTCTCGGTCGCCACCCGCAACGTGTGGCGCGAGGACGTCGTGGATCCGTCGCTCGCACGCGAGTTGGGACTCCGCAACGCTCCGGCCGCCCGAGACGGAAGCTTCGTTGTGCCGCGGATCATCGACTCCGGTGCCGACGAGGTAGGAGGCGCGTGACGTGTTCGCGAATATTTTCGACGTCCGCGACGCCGTGCGTCGAGGCGAGGCCCGAGCCGCTGAAACGATCGAGCACGCTCTTTCGCAGCTCGAGGCGGTGAACCCACGACTCGACTCGGTCAAAGAAATCCTTCACGAGTCCGCCCGCACCGCCGCGCAGCGGGTCGACGCAAGGATCGCCGCCGGCGAAGAACTTCCACTTGCTGGCGTGGCGTTCACCGCTAAAGACAACATCTGTACACCCTGCGGTCACACGACGGCTGGTAGTCGTATTCTTGAGAGATTCGCAGCGCCGTATTCAGCCACTGTTATCGAGCGCCTTGAGGCCGCCGGGGCCGTATGCGTCGGCAAGACCAACCTTGATGAATTCGGCATGGGTTCGTCGACGGAGAATTCCGCTTTCGCGACGACGAAGAACCCGTGGAGCGATCGTCACGTCCCCGGTGGCTCCAGTGGCGGCGCGGCTGCGACCGCCGCCGCGACGTGCGGAATGATTCACCTGGGATCGGATACCGGTGGCTCGATTCGTCAACCGGCTGGATACTGCGGTGTTGCTGGATTTAAACCTTCGTACGGACGCGTCTCGCGTTTTGGCTTGCTCGCCTTCGCCAGCTCGCTCGATCAAATCGGTTGTCTCCAGACCTCTGCTGCGGAGTGCGCTGCGGTGCTCGATGTCATCGGTGGCCATGACCGGCGCGACTCCACGTCGTCTCGCGAACCGATGCCTTCTGGGCTCGATTCCATCTCGCCGCTCGTCAAAGGGGTCAAGCTGGGGGTGCCGCGCGAATACTTTCCAGAGGGTCTTGATCCTGACGTGCGCGCCGCCGTTGAGCGAGCCATCGACACGCTCCGTGAACTCGGTGCCGAGGTGCGCGAGGTCGATATGCCGCACACCGTGTACGCCAACCCTGTCTACGTCTTGATCTCTGCGGCAGAGGCGAGCTCGAACCTGGCGCGCTACGACGGTATTCACTACGGTCATCGCGCGAAGGATGCGGATGGACTCATCGATCTGTACTCGAGGACGCGCGACGAGGGATTTGGACCGGAAGTCAAGCGTCGTGTCATGATCGGCACGTTTGTCCTTAGCTCGGGCTACCACGATGCGTTCTACAAGAAGGCATGCCAGGTTCGAAAGCTGGTGCGCCGCGATTTCGAAACGGTCTTCGAGGAAGTCGATGCGCTCGTATCTCCGACTTCGCCCGTTACTGCGTTTGGCATCGGTGAGCGATTTGACGATCCGCTCAAGCTCTACGCCGTCGACGTGCTGACTGTGCCCGCGAACCTTGCTGGCATTCCTGGTCTTTCTGTGCCATGCGGGTTTTCGGAGGCTGGCCTGCCGATCGGACTGCAGTTGTATGGGCGAGCGTTTGCCGACGGTGACGTCTTGAGACTGGGTCATGCCTACCAGGAGGCCACGGACTTTCACCTCCGTCGGCCGTCGATTCACGCTGCCGGAGACTGACGATGGCGACGAAGTCAACCGACCCGACGACAGGGACGCCTTTCGAGGCGGTGATTGGGCTTGAAGTCCACGTCCAGTTGAGCACGAAAACGAAGATGTTTTGCGGCTGCGAGAACCGTTTCGGTGCAGACCCGAATGCTCTCACGTGCCCCGTGTGTCTTGCGCTTCCCGGTTCACTTCCCGTCATCAACCGTGCCGCGGTCGAGTCCACAATTCGCGCTGGTTTGGCGTGTGGATGCGAGATCGATCCAGTCAGTAAGTTCGATCGAAAGAACTACTACTATCCGGACCTGCCGAAGAACTACCAGATTTCACAGTTCGATCTGCCACTCTGCCGTGGTGGGGGCATCGAAATTCGAGTCGACGACGTGACGCGGACGATTGGCCTGACACGCATTCATCTCGAAGAGGACGCCGGCAAGAACATCCATGCCGAAGGGGCGCCGGAGAGCTGGGTTGATCTCAACCGAGCTGGCGTTCCTCTCATGGAGATTGTTTCCGAACCCGACTTGCGAACCCCTGACGAGTCCGGCGCCTATCTCCGCATGCTGCGATTGACCATGCTCTACTTGGGCGTTTCCGATTGCAACATGGAGGAAGGATCGCTGCGATGCGATGTGAACGTGTCGATTCGGCCTCGCGGTAGTGACGCACTCGAGACGCGCTGCGAAATCAAGAATCTCAACTCGTTTTCCAACGTGGAAAGCGCGCTCGCGTACGAAATCGAGCGACAGATCAAGCTGCGAAGCAGTGGCTCCTCTGTCGTGCAAGAGACTCGTTTGTTTGACCCGGATAGAGGTGTGACGCGCCCTATGCGCGGTAAGGAAGAGGCGCAAGACTATCGCTATTTTCCTGACCCCGACCTCGTTCCGCTCGAGTTCGACCGAGCTTGGGTCGAGGAAGTGCGCGCGGGTTTGCCGGAGCTGCCGAACGCGCGTCTCGATCGACTGCAGACCGATCTCGGTTTGTCGTATTACCACGCAGATGTCATCGTGCGCGACCCGAGCTTGGCGCTTTTCTTCGACGCTTGCCGGAGCGAGCTCGACGAGCCGCAAGAGATCGCCAACTGGCTCGTCAACAACGTACGCGAAGAGATGAACGCTCGCGGTGTTGACGCAGGAGCGATCGGAATCAGCCCGCAGCGTTTGGCCAGCGTAATCAAGGCCTCGACCACCGGTGCCGTGAGCAAGCAGAAGGCGCGTGATGTGTTCAAAGGGATGCTCGGCAACGACAAGGCGGTCGACGTCGTGATCGACGAGCTGGGACTCGGGCAAATCAGCGACGATCAAGTTTTGCGCGCGGCCGTCGAAGAGGTCATCAAGTCGCAGCCAAGCGCCGTCAACGACGTTCGCGAAGGAAAGAAGAACTCGGTCAATTTCCTCGTTGGCCAAGTGATGCGGGCGACGAAAGGCAAGGCGAACCCCGGTCTGGTGGCCAAGCTACTCGACGAAATCATCAACTCGTAGGCGGCAGAGTTGACCGATCCAAGGGGCGTTCTGCTTCTTCGGGGCGTCCGCCGCCGAATGGGTCAACCCTTCGCTCGTCGCCCCTCGAGCGTTTGACTACGGCCATTCGTAGAGGCTGAGTGTGGCCTCCTCTGCGACGACAACCCACTTTTCATCCCCCGAAACGTGTAGCGGCGCGGTTGGACAATCGATGGCCCATTGCGGTTGGAACGTCTCGATGTCGAAGAAGAGCACGCGGTGCACGCGCTCTCCGAGCTCGTTTGCTGCTTGGTAGAGAGCTGCGATTGAGCGCGGCATGGCGATCAGGCGTTCGAGCTCTTGGGCGCCTATGATCTCGGTGAGTTCGGGCGGGGGAGCGTCATCTGTGCGGTCGACGCCGTGGCGCCGCAGGCCACTCTTTTTTGACCACGTAAAGACAGCACCTGAAGCGTGGACGCAATAAGCGCTCGGTGCCGCCACTGTCTTCCAGCTTGCTGCCGTGCGACTGACTGGCTTCCCTTCCTCGAGGGGGGCGAGGTGAAGCTCACTGCCTGACTTGGCCACGACAACATGGTCCGAGATGTAAAGCGCAGTCACTGCTTCGTCGCTGATGTGGCGGCTCCAGGTCGGAGAGAAGAAGTGGCGAGGGCCACTGCTGCGGATTTTGAAACCGCGAATGAATCCCTGGCGATCGGCCACGACGATTTGATCTTGCAACTCGTTGTATCGAAGCACGGTCGGACGGCGCAGCTCAGCGAGGGTCGACTCTTTGCGTCGTGATAAGAGCGAGCGAATGCCGCCACTGTCGACTGCATGGATTTGGCCATCCGTAGCTGTGAGCACGAGGCGCCGTTTCGGAATGCGACAAAGGTTCGTCGAGGAAAGTTGATTGAGAGCGAATGTTTGCACGCGCGGATTCATCCTGGTGAGCTCCTCATAGGGCAGGCGGCGGATTTTGCCGTCTTCCCAGAGCGAGTACAGCGCGTCATCTCCCAAGGTTGGCGCATGACGTACGTTGCCACCGCTCGTGACGAATCTTTGTCGCACGGAAGCGCTATCGCCCAGGCGAAACCACAACAGTGATCCGCGATTGTCGCCCCAAAAAACGAGGTTCTGCGCGAAGTTCTGTGAGATGATTGGCGTTTTGTGGGCGGGGTGTCGCGTCGCGATCTCCCGGGTCTTACTCCGTCCAAGAGCGCGAACGATCTTGCCGTGATACTCAAAGAGTTTTTCTGAGGTCACGAATTCGGAGACGTCCGAAAAGCCGCTGCGCTTTAGGTGCAGAATCATCGAGTCAATCTGCAGCGGAATCCTGACAACACAAGGCGTAGTGCCGACCGGTTCGTCCTTGCCGTGTTCGAAGACCTTTGCACCACTCGGGACGGAGATGACTCGTAGAGGGACGGTTGCGCTCTTTGCGGCTTCGGAATTGGGGTACCTCGACGCGAGTTCTCTTAATTGCTCGCTTGCGCTGTCGTACTGGCCGATGGCGGTGAACTTCTCCGCTCGCCGAACGACTTCCGTGGCTGACGGCACGCGGCGGCGAGCGAATTCGGCTTTCAGTTGTAGGGCCTTGCCGTGGAAAGGGTCACTGTCGGGCAACGTGAAGAGCTGTGCCAGCAACGAGGTCGCCCGGTCGACATCCCCCTGTTCTTCGAAGTCCTCGTGTGCGTCGTCTAGGATCCGTTGCTTGTTCGTCTCACGCAGTCTCTCGAGGAGCCTGATGTTCGTCCGCGCCCAATCCCGGAACGACTTTGCTTGCAGAGAGAAGAGGCTCGCAGGGTGCTTGTACATGAAGCGGTCGCATGCCAGAATCAAGTTGCGGAAGCGCAGTTCCGTCGACGCTGGTACGATCTGCAGAGCATCCCGCTGCTCTTCGGGAAGGGATTCGACCAGGGACTTAGCGTTGACTGACCGTGGTGCAAGGATTCCGGGCAGGGCGAATCGTTCACTCACCACGTTCCAGTTCATGAACGACCAGGCTTGGTACGCCATGAAGACTAGGAGAAAGATCCATAGGGCGACTCTCTTGACTCGGCTCTTTCGGGTAGAGCTGCGGCGACCTTTCTTTTTCTGCAGAATCTTGGAGCTGACTCGCGTTGGCGCCCGGGTTGTTCCCTCGAGTCGCTGAATCTTCACGAGAAGATCTTGAGCTCGTGCCACGTCTCCCTTGTCTGCGAATGCCTTCGCGAGCACCTCCATGTGCTCAATGGCCGACTCAGGCATCCGTAAATCAACGTAGAGGTTGATGAGCTGTTTGCGCATTCCGGTGTGAGTTGGATGCCGACCGACCGCACTTTCCAGCAAGCACAGAGCGGCCTTGAGCTGCTTCTCGCTCTTCCGTGCACCTAGAAGGGTACTGCAGATACGATCCAGTTCATCGAACCGGCCGTGATCTCCAAGAATCTGCACGACGCGGGCTCCAACTACCTCGTCATCGGGACGGAGCTTCAAGGCGCCGATGAGAAGTTGTACCGATTGATCAACGTTGCCACTGGCGTGTTCGTCCTCCGCAGCGGAAATGTAGATCTCCGTGATCTTGTCGGTGAGAAGCTGTTCACCGGGTTTGAGTGCGAGGGCGGCTTGATATGCCTTGATCGCCTTGCCCGCCTTATTCATCCGGAACAGCGCGTCGCCAATGAAGTTGTACTGAATGACCGCATCGTCCACCATTCCCAGTTTTTCGTAGACGATGGCCAGCTTCCCACGTGCGCCAAGTTCGTCGACGCCGTGGCGGACCGCGTTTTTGAAGATCGGCAAGTGCCGGGCCGCTTCGTCTCGTGTGAAGCCGGCGGGCTGGAGATTGTTCAGCTCCGGGATCCGAGCCTTCTTGAGATGTCCGTTCTCCAGGGCTTGGTAGATCGTGCTCAAGATGACCGGCTCAAAGAAAAACGAGTCGGCGAGGATCGTACTGAGATCGCGAAAGCCGTCAATCATTCCGAAGATTCTCTGGAGGACGAAGTCTTCCGAGTTTGACTGCTTGTAGGCCATCCCCTTCTCGGTGATGACAAAGGTTTCCTCAACGGACGGAATGATCTCGCTGCATTTCTTCATGAACTCGAGGCGTTGCCCGAGCGCTTCGACCAGTCGAGTCAGGGACACCGGGGTTTGGGTGTGGATCGCGTCGTATTGTAGGAGACACTCCGGAACTCTCCCCTCCTGGTAGTGAAACGAGCCACCATCGCGCGCGAAGAGGTGGAGAAATTCCTCCATCAATTGCGCTTCGGCCAGCGGTTTCACTTCACCCGCATCGATCAGCCCCTGGTCCAAAAGCACCTGAGCAAGCAGATGGCGATTCAAGTCGGTGCTCAGGATGATCGCTTCAAGCGAAGCTACGTCGATTTTCTCGAGCACGCGAGTCGAGGACAAGAGAGAGTCGAATTCGACCTTGCCGGCAAACTCATTGCCTGCGAGATAGACCGCGTCTCGGTCGAAGAAGATCTCACGGAATCTCTTCATTCGGCCTAGCGTCAGCGTTCCCACGCTTTGCCGTTCGATTTGCTGCATCAGTAGCTTGAAGAGGTCCATCGAGGTTCGCTGCACCTGAGCTCGCAAGGGCGCCTCACGCCGGGAAGGGAGACTCACTTACCGGCGTCGGCGCCGAATCTGTCGACTCGGGGAGGGTTATTGCGCCTGGGCTTGATCTAAGATCTCTAAATAATCGTTCACCGAAGAATAGGACATTCCAGGAGTACCGGCCAAAGTTGATCCCATATCGTCCGTTCACGTTTTCGGACGGAGGCGTTAGGATGATTAACAGCCTGTTGAAAAAGTGCTTCGAGTCGAAAACTGGTCGCTTCGCGTCCAGATCGGCCGCGGCGAACGTAGGTAATCTCCGAGATTTTCGAGGCTCGCCGCGGTCGATCTGGGCGTGAAGAGGCCAGTTTCTCGGCCGAATGACTTTTTCAACGGGCTGTTAAGAGAGTCAGAGAGCGAGCGTACCCAGGCCATCTGTATCTGAGGAGTTCCGTCGAGCCGAAGCACGCCGTTTCGAGCTGAGACCTACCGCTGTTGGGCGGTGGCCAGGCCGATGCCGGAGCTCATTGCTGGGGGACGGCGGCGAAAACGGGTGACGTGACGCGATGTGATGCGTTTCCCTGGTGATGGAACGAGTGCAGATCGGAAACTTGAGCGAGTTTCAGGAGAAGGTATGTCTCTCGATCCACTGACGGAACAGGACGTGACGGCTGGCGCGCTCAGAGAGAGTTCCGAACATCCATGGTCGACCGACGCTACTCGGGCGCGTTTACGGCCCTCGGGCGCATTTTGGGTCGCGGCAGCGCGTCGTCCTCCCTACGCGTTGGGAGTGAACGCGGCCAACGTCGACGCGGGAGAACGTGCGGTCTCGATGGGCCGTCCGAATGATGCATACGGAAGCGCCCCGGAGCGGTGCCGCGGCGCTCGACTCTGTGCGGCGTTCCTCGCTCTACTTTGTGTGTCGCTGCTGGGCATCTTTGCCGTGTCGCCCGTGTCAGGGGCGTCGAAGAAGGAAAAGAGTCACGTCGGTCGACTCGCCAGGTCTCTCCGTTTGGCGATGCAGGCCAGAGATGATCAAGAGGCGTTGAAGGTCGTCGAGAAGCTCGTCGAAATCTCGTCTACGGAATCGTTCGAGGCTCTTCTCAGGTACGCGTTCCTCGGCACCTCGGCTGCGGTCGAGGCCGAGACCATGCGGCGACTGCAGCAAATCACAGATCCCAAGATCCTGAACTTGGTTCGCCTGCAGGCGACGAAACATCGCAACTACCGCGCCCGCATCGCGTTGCTTTCGCTCGCGGCGGAAGGAACGGACCACGTCGCAGCTCTCGACGTGCTTCACCCTGCCCTAAGTGATCCGTCGCCCTCCGTTGTCTTTTACGCGCTTCTAAGACTACGGCAGCTGCGGCGAGCCGAGTCTGTCGAGCCGTTGGTCGAGCTGCTGGAGAGACTCGAGCCGAAAGAGCGGCGTGACCGCCGGTACCACGATCTCGTTTCGACGTTGAAAGAGATCACGGGACGCAGCTACAAGGGAGCCGCTGCTTGGAGGCGATACGTTCGCGACTTCAAAGCTGATCTCGACTCCGGCAAGCTCCCGCCGCGTCAGGAAAAGCGGCGTCGGCGTGGCCGAACATCGGTTGGCCCCAGTTTTTTCTCTGTGCCGATCAATTCGGATCGGGTTCTTTTCGTGATCGATGTCTCGCACAGCATGCTCAAGCGTGATGAGGAGTTGTCGCCCGATACGGACCCGAAGCCGCGTACGTCCGTCGACCGCCGCAAGAAAAACCAGCCGAAGCCCGAGGAGCTGCCACCATCGCGAGCCCGTATCAATCGCGTTAAGAACGAACTAATCTCCCTGATTCGAGGGCTTCCTGAACGCGTGTCGTTCGGAGTGGTGAGCTTTAGTCATGAGATTGGCGTCTGGGGTGGCGTGTCAAATCTGCAGCCCGCGACGACTGAAGCCAAGGCTGCCGCCGTCGCTTGGGTCGCTGGTCTCAACGCCATCGGTGCGACTCGAACAGACGCGGCGCTGGCGCGAGCATTTGAATTTCGTGAAGCAGACACAGTTTACCTTTTGACCGATGGACGACCTCAGGACGAGGAGAATCGGCCAATATCCGTCGACGGCATTGTCCGAATGGTCGACAGCTTGAACCGCTACCGTCGCTGCCGTATACATACGATCAGCTTCGAACAGGTGAGGAGCCGCGCGATGCGTCAGTTCGTGCTGACGCTCGCCGAGCGCAACGATGGCAAGTGCACTTTCTTGCCCTAATGGGCATTGAAAAATCCATCCGCCCGACTGGGAAGGGAAATACGGAGCGAGCGTCGAGACGCCCCGCTTCGCTGCCTCTGTTGCTTTGTGTTTAAGAACAGAAGAGTTTCCGAACAGAAGGTAACCTCGAGTTTGGCCATTTCGCGTCGAGCCTGCCAGCGCCAGGAGCGTCGAGGCCAAGGAGCGACTCGGGCGCGATCCCGCTCGGGTCGTGGCGGAGGACGGGCGCAGGCATCGGCGCTCCTGGCGTTCCCCGAAGGGCCGGACAGGAGTTTTTGAACATGCACAAGGGTTCTCAGGGTACGACAAAGTCGAAAGGGCCGTTGAATTCCCGCGAAACTCGTCCGGCCAGGCCGGCGCGAAATGGCCAAACTCGAGGTAACAGAGGCAACAAAGAAGTCCGCCTGCGGCCTTGTGTTTAAGAATAGAAGAGTTTCCGAAGAGAAGGCAACAAAGAAGCCCACCCCTGCTGTGTCTGCGTTTTCAAGCTCCACGAAAGAGGGAACGCCTCGGGGAAGATGGGATTCAGGAGAATTTGTCAGCGGGAGCACTCACCCACGTCGCCGGTGAAGAGAACGTTGCGCCGGCGGAGGAGTTTCGTGGTCGTTCCTCTTCGCCGCGTTCGATCCCGTCGCGGCGCACATGCGTCCGCGCGCGTCTCGGGGGCGTTTTTTCAACCGGCTGGTGTTGAGCTGCTCGCAGCGAGGAACCAGAGGGTGATCTGTTTGGATGCGAAGAAAAGAAAGATCCAGGCGAGGATCCAAAACGGTAGATAGACCCAGCGCGCCGATGCATGCTCCGGCGCCACGTGTGAACCGCCGCTAGCCACGAGGCGCGCGTCGTCTGCTTTGGTTTCCCTTCGCATCAGCGCTCCAACTTCGAGTTGCGAGGGGGCGAGGCCACCGGCAGGAGCGTCCACCGCGACGGGGCGATGATCGGCGCCGGGAGTCTCCTCTGGACGACTTGACGATCGCGGGTCCGGCGCAGACGGCGGTGCTTCTGCGGCGCCGATCTCACAAGCTCGCCGAAGGGTCGCGATGATCTCGGCAGCGGGAATCACCCTCTGGCGAACGTCCTTGTGGAGCAAACGCCGCAACAACTCGCCGACCTCCGCGGGAAGCTCCCGCACGAGGTCCAGCGGGTTCGTGATTTCTTTGCTTTTGTGTCGTTCGAGAATGCTTTGATGGTCCCCTCGTCCCATGGGCGGTTCTCCCGTCAGGAGCTGATAGAGGAGAGCGCCCAGGCTGTAAAGGACCGAAGCGTAGGCGATCTCCGGCGCCGGAGGCTTGTCATCCTGTTGCTCGGGAGCCAAGAACGCGGTGAATTCCGGCAGGTGAGAGCAGAAGCCGCTGACCGCTGCGACGAACGCGCCCATCTCGAACGCAGCGACAGAAGCCCGCGGACGATCGGGCTCCTGCCGCAGGAACACTTGGTGCAGGCTCAACGGGTAGCGCAGCTCTGGGCGGGATGCGCGCCGGAGTACAATAGACGCGATCTCGACGGTCAGCTGCAGGCGCGCCGGTAGAGGCAGGCCACGAATCACGTCGAGCTGGCTCGCGAGGTCGTCTGTCGCGCCCCTCAGCAGCACGGTCGCGCGCTTCGCTTTGGGGTCGAACGCGAACGCAGAGATGAGGTGAATCCCGTCGCCTTGCATCGTTCGGGCGGCCGCGCAGGCACGTTCGATATGGCCGTGGAGCGGATCGAAAACTCGAGACGCAGAGTGAAGATGGTCCACGCGGCTGAGTTCGGCAGCGCCAGGCGTGGCCGCGAAGTAGGTGACGACACCCGCGCGCTCGCGCACGGCTTTTCCAAGTCGTGCGTCTTGAAACGTCTCGATCTCGGTGGGAGAGATTTCGGTGGCGCTGAACTGGAAAATCTGGTGGCCAATGCGCACGGAGGCGCCGTCGACCAGTTGCTGCTGCTTAACGCGCTGCCCGCCGACGAAAGTGCCGTTGCTCGATTCGAGATCGCGAAGACTCCAGATGCCGTGGCGATACGAGATCTCGGCGTGCCGTCTGGACGAGCGCGGATCCGCGATGGGGACATCCGCTTCCTCGTCACGCCCAAGAATGGTGGCGCGAGGCAGGGTGAAGAGCGGAAAAACTTTCCCTGCTAGTTGCCCGTTTTTTCCGCGCAAGGTCGCCATACACCGGTAGTATACTCAGACTGATGTCGAGGAATGTAGCAGTTTTCGTTCGCACGTTGTTTGCATTATTGTTAGCGAAACGAACCGGCGACCGCAGAGATGTCCACGATGTTCAGTGGAAAGTTGTAAGGAATCTGTCGCGTCACTTCCCCGTCTCGGCGAGGAGTGGCGTCGAATTCGTGCTACCATGAAGTCAGGTTGTGGCACGCGAGATGCGTCGAAGTTTTCTGAGTCGGGTCGCGCGGGCGAGAAACGCTTGCTTCGCGACCGAGAAGATTCTTCAGCCCGGTTGTGCGCCGGGAGGAGGTGCGATTCTTGCAAAGCAGTAGACAGGATACGCGGGTGGTTGTGAACACGGCGGAACTGGCCGCCGCGTGCGCGCGGATTTTGGATGAGGCGAAAATGGATGACATCCGCGTGCTGAAGGTCGGCTCTCCATTGCGGATCACCGACTACTTTGTCATCGCTTCTGGTCGTAACCCGCGCCATTTAAAGGCTGCGGCGACGCGCCTCTTTCAGTTCCTACGGGAATCGGACGTCAGCCGCTTCGGCGTCGAAGGGTATCGCGACGGGAAGTGGGTGCTCGTCGACCTTGTCGATGTTGTCGTGCATCTCTTCGAAGAAGAGAGTCGCGCGTTCTACGACCTCGAACTTCTATGGGGTGACTGTCCGCGTATGGACTGGACGTCCAACGAAGAGGTTCAGAGATTCGCAAGCGCGGATCCACACCCTGAGGCGCGCCGAAGCAAGGAGCTACGGCCGGCTGCGGGGGATTGATCGAAGCCGAATCCGACACGCGGTTCCCTGTGTCCGGCTGATGCTTCTAGAGGATATGGCAGACAATCCACCACGGCTTCGAGTGTTCGACGTGGCGTCCGTAGACGACACGCGGTGTCTGGCGCAGGCGCTCGCGGTATGTCTTCGTGCCGGGGATGTCTTGGGGCTGACGGGTGACCTGGGAAGCGGCAAAACGACGTTCACGCGTTGGTTGGTCGAAGGTATCGGAACTTCGTCAGAGATTTCGGTCGCCAGCCCAACATACGTTCTCGAGCATATTTACTCGTCGACCATCCCGCTGCATCACTACGATGCGTATCGCTTGGGTTCATCCGGTGAGTTTCTGGACCTTGGCTTTGACGAGAGAGTCCAGGATGGCCGTGCGATTGTCGTCGTCGAGTGGGCGGATCGCGTCGCGGATGTGTTCCCTCCGACGAGTTTGTGGGTCGATTTCGGTTTTACGGGAAGTGGCGGAAACGACATGCCGACGTCCACGGGGCGGACGCTGACGTTTTCGGGGCGCGAAGATCTATGGGCTTCCCGTCTCGCGAATCTAAAGTTTCCTGCCCCGCACGGGGGATAAATGGAAAAGGTCGATGACTCTCGCGACCGCCGCGTGGGAAGCCGCGCGTCTGGTCAGCGGAAGCAGGCCTGAGAACCAGCCTCCATCCCGTTGCGAATGATCACGGTCCACCCTGGACGAGTGGTGACGCTCGACGAGCCCTGCGATGCCGTGTCCGGCTTGCGAGGGCTGAGCGGACTTCTCTGAGCTGCCACGATCGTCGTAGTCGCTCGGTGTGGAGAGCTGAGAGTTTCTGAACCCTTCGCCTTGGATGGCAACGAGCAGAGAAACGAGCCGCTGCATGTCGAAATCCGCGAATTCGTTGGAGACCCGTCTCGGTCAGGTCTTGCTGCGGCGTAAGAAGTGCTCGCTCCTGGCGTTTAACGAAGCGCTAGCGAGACATCGACGAAATTCGAAAGGCGGAATGTCGGTGCTGGCGCTCGGCCGCCAGCTCATTGAGGCGGGATCGATCGATGAATCCGGCCTACGTGCGGCTCTCTCCGAACTGGGCGTTCTAACGCTCTTGTGTGAAACGTGCGCCACGACGTCTCGACCAGCGGCGTACTCGCCCGGCAGCAGCGACAATTGTCCAGAATGCGGCAGCGCGTTGACTCTCGTCGACCCCGAGGCTTCAGCTCGACTCCAGCAGCGCGCGGCCGCCGCAGCGCGGGGTGGCAATCCTCCCGAGGCGAAGGAAGAGGTCTCCCCACGGCGGCGCGAGCCACAGGAGGGCGAGGAGAGCGATCGGTTCGTCGGGCGCGTCCTCGGCGGCTGCCAGATCGACTCCAAAATCGCCAACGGTGGAATGGGAACCGTATATAAGGCCGTGCAGCTCAATTTGGGGCGCACGGTGGCCGTCAAGGTGCTTGCAGAAGAGCTCGCGAAAGACAAGAGCTTCGTCAAAAGATTCTTTCTGGAGGCGCGTGCTGCCGGGCAGCTGAGCCACGGTGGAATCGTTCACATCAATGACGTCGGCGAGCAGCAGGGCGTGTTCTATTTTGTCATGGAGTTCGTCGACGGACGCAACCTCAAGGACATACTCCAAGAGCGTAAGTGCTTTGAGGTTGGCGAGACGATCGACATCATGATTCAGTCTTGCCACGCTCTTCGACACGCACACGGACGAGGGATCATTCATCGCGATATCAAGCCCGAGAACATCATGATCTCACGGGACGGAATCGTAAAGCTCGCGGATCTAGGCCTCGCAAAGAGGATGTCGGAGCAGTCCGCCGGAATCACGCATGCGGGGTCGATCCTCGGCACGCCGTATTACATGGCACCGGAGCAGGCGAAGGACTTCAGCAAGGTCGACGCTCGTTCTGACATCTATAGCCTTGGCGTGACGATGTACCGCATGATTACGTCACGGGTCCCGTTTGATGGGCGAAGTCCGATTGAAGTCATGATCAAGGCTCTCGACGGTAGGAAGGTGCCGATGCGGGACCTTCGCCCAGAGGTGCCTCCGGAAGTGGAGGCGCTCGTGGAACGTATGATGCAGAAGAACCCGGCGAACCGGTTCCAATCGGTCGACGAAGTGCTCGAGGAACTCATGCGCCTGGATGTCGCATTGAGAAGCACCAAGATGGCCTTGGCTCCCGACTGAATCTGGATCTCGGTGATCGAAACGAGGTAGTCTATCTTTTGACCTAATCAGCAGCAGCTAAGTGCACTTGAGCAGGAACTCATCTGGCAGCGGTAGTGTGTCGCTTATCGGCGAATTCCGGTCGTCGCTCGCTCATCGACAAGGTGCCTGCTCTCGTTCCCCCGGCCCTGCGTCCTATGCCTCGCACGTTGCAGATAACTACAGCTTGAACTCGCCATGACAGATACCGAAGACAACTCGAGGAGGGAGAGCCCCTCCTTTTTGCTTTCACAGATTGACCTGCGTGATCCGCTCGAAGAGTTGGAGCAGACGTATGCGAGACGGCGTGCGACGTACGAGAATCTAGCTGAGTCGCGGAACTCGGAACTTCTCGACGACGCATTTGAGCTCGTGCGGCAGCAACTCGAAGCGATTCGCTCGTCTACGGCGGCTTCGTCGACGGCGACTTCATCAGCGGAAGATCCGGCGCACGAGACGCCATCGCCATCAGATCCCAACCACGACCACGACACTCCAGCCTGACTCTTTTCGATGCTCATTCGTTCGATCCGAGCCGAAAACTTCATGCGCTTCGAGCAAGTTCTCGTCGAAGACTTGCCGGAACGTGGTGTCATCGGTCTCGAGGGTGCCAATGAGAGCGGTAAAAGCACTCTCGGAGAACTCGTTGTCTTCGCGTTGTTCGGCCATCTGAGCGATCGACCGAATGAGCCTGTCGGCCGTGCGATTCGCTGGGGGGCCGAGTCGTTGAGCGTCGAACTGCGATTTGCTGTGGCTCCGTGCGATGGTGGTGGCTCGACGCGCGAGTTTATGCTCTACCGCGAGATCGATCGGGGCGGGACGAATTATGTGCGCATCGTCGAGTTGCCGGCGCGCAAAGACGTGGCAACTGGGAATTTGAAAGTACAGCAGTTCGTCGCCGAGTGCCTCCGGTTTGATTATGAGGAGTTTCAAGACTCTTTCTATCACTCGCAGCATGAGCTGCGCGCCGGTCGGTCTGGGCGCCTCGACTTTCTGGAACAGGCTAGCGGCATTTCGGATCTGCGGCTGGTGAAGGCGAGGTTGATGGAGGGGTATGAGGAGATCGAGCACGACCACGCCTCAGTGCAAAAGGTGCTATCGCTCAATCGGAACCAGATCGTTCGACTTCAGCGTGGTGCTGCCAAACTTACCGAGTTGCGCACGAAACGTGACGAGTGTGCCCATGCACTAGAAGAAGCTGAAAAGCAGATTTCCGCGCAGAAGGGCGAGCTGGCGGCCCTCAAGAAGGAATCCAAACGTTTGGAAGGACGCGCGGCAGAACTAAAGAAGCTCGCTTCGAAACCTGCCGAGGCCGCTCTCGAGATTGTGAATCGTCTCGTGCGTGAAGAGGACGAAGCAAGGCGGACACGTGCCGAGGTCGCTGAGTCTTGGAAGAAAGAGTTCGATCGCTCGTACGATGGGCTCAGTCCGCTCCGTCAGCGACTCGAAGCATGGCGCGACGTCCGTGCCGCGGTGGCTGCACGCGTCGCCGAGCTAGGGCAGGGGCTCGACCCTGGCGCTGAGGTAGGTCCTCAGGCCCGATTGAGTCAGATCGAGACTGAACGGCAAAGCGCGCTGGCACGCCGGCGACGGTGGGCGAGGTGTTCTATGGCCGCGGTTGTGTTTCTGACCATTGGTGCAGTCGCCGTCTTTCTTGGCGTAAAGCCTCCGACCAACCTACCTGCTGATGTGCTGCCAATTCTTCGCTGGGGAGGTGGTGTTGTCGCGGTCGGCTCTTTGATCGGGCTGATCTGCTCGTGCTTGTCATGGAGCAGAGCACGCCAGGCGATTGCGATGCTGCGGTCTGCGCTGGAGGAGTGTCGTCGCGATTTCGATCGCTTGCGTCAACTGCAATCGTCGCTCGCCGACGCGGTGCAAGACGTTAAGGTCGCCGGCGTTAACGCGCAGCTCGCCCAACTCGCGGAGACGGATGGCGAGTCAGTGGCGAGTCTTGCCCGGGCTGCGATCGACGCCGGAAGCGCTGGTACGGAGAGTTCGAGTGGTGACGATCTCGCGCGCGAGCTCAGCGACTTGGCTCAGAACGACCGCACCCTACGTGGGCGTCTTGTGGAGCGCTCGCAAAGACTACCGAAGGAGCTCGATGCTACGGAGAAGACTGGGAGAAGGAAGCGCGGTGATCACGACCGCCTCCTGAGCGAGATTCGCGAATGTGAGTCGCAAGAGCAGCGTGCTGCAAAGTTGCTCGACGAGACCATGGAAGTCGAACTCGAGGCGGCTCGCGTACAGCGTCGCATGGACACGCGCCTCGCGGCGACGCGTCTTGTCGACGAGACAATCGCGGCCATTCGGGCGAAGGTGGCGCCTGCGTTGACAGCACTTCTGAAAGTGGTCTTGCCGCGCGTCACAGCGGGCCAATATCGCGACGTCAAAGTTGATGACGAGCTCACCGTGCGGGTGTTCTCGAGCACGAAGAGCGATTTTCTCGCGCTTGGCGAGCTGAGCGGCGGGACGCAAGAGGCGCTTCGCTTAGCGATGCGCCTGGCGCTCTCGCAAGCTTTTGTCGCCTCACGCCTCCATCAGGCGCAGTTTGTATTCCTCGACGAGCCGTTCAAGATGATGGATGACCAGAGAGCCGCAGGGACTCTCGAGGTCCTGCGCGAGCTCAGTCCTGATCTGCGGCAGATCTTCGTTTCCCAACCGAACTTTGGCGACGGCGTCGAAGAGTCTTTCGTGCTCTCGATCCGACTCGATCCCGCGCGCCACACCCTGCACGTTCGTGGCGACGGAGTCTCAGTCGCTGAGTCTGGTGGACTGCACGCCAGCCGCGATGAAAGCGCCGACACGGGCCATGCATCATCGCCTGGGGACAGCGCCGACGAAGGTTCATAGATAGAAGTTAGATGATTGCGCCCGCCGCGCAGACAGCGGGCGCATTGTCTGCAGGCTCAGCGAGTCAGCCACAAAGAAGCGTTAGCAGCCCGTTGAAAAAGTCATTCGGCCGAAGAAACTGGCCTCTTCACGCCCAGCTCGACCGCGTCAATACTCGCCATCAGAATCGAAAAAAGAGGGCCCGAAGATTGCCTCCGTTTGCCGCAGCCGATCCGGACGCGAAGAGACCAGTTTTCGGCTCGAAGCACTTTTTCAACAGGCTAGCAGACGATCAAGCGTCTTGAGAGGCGTCGTGACGTCGTCGCTTCTCAGGTCGCCCCGGGTGGACCGTCCACACCACACGTCCACCCCCTCGCACTCAACTTATCCGTCGAGCAGGATCTTCAGAAGGGTACAGGAGTGTGCCTGCTACTTTAGCACGCCCACGCCCACGCCCACGCCCACGCAAACGCAGTCTCCGCCCGGCCCACCTCAATCCAGCCGCGGATCCCCGAACACGTGTGTCGCGGCTCTGTCGGCACTTGGGCGTCACCGCATCGGAGTCCCTTGCGGCCGCGTGCACCCTGTTCTACGGCTCCCCGGCGGCAATATAATGCTGACGGCGGCGCGTCATAGTTTTTCGAGGACGAACTCAGCGATGGATCCGATCTTGGTCATCACGGGGCCGACCGCCAGTGGCAAGGAGTCGCTGGCGTTCGAGCTCGCCGGGCGCCTCGGTGCTGAGATCGTGTCGCTCGATTCGATGAAGGTGTACCGCGAGCTGGACATCGGCACCGCCAAGCCGTCGCCGCTTCATCGGCAGGCTGTGCGTTATCACCTCATCGACTTCGTGTCGCCAGATACGGATTTTAGCACCGGCGAGTATTTGTGCCGACTTGAGGCAGTCCTCGACGAGCTCGAGACGAGGTCGACGCCGGCGATCCTCTGTGGCGGCACGGCGCTCTATCTGAAGTCGTTTCTCGACGGATTTCGCGACGGACCTGCGGCTGATTGGGGTTTTCGCCGGCAGCTGATGCGCGAGGCTGCAGCTCAGGGCAGTGAATCGCTACACGTCCGTTTAGCTGCGATCGACCGAGCTTCCGCCGAGAGAATCCACGCCACCGATCTGCGCCGTCTCGTGCGCGCCCTCGAAATCCACAAACAGACGGGCGAGCTGCCGAGTGCGCGCCGCGAGTGGGGTGATCGACCCGGGGAGCGGCGACGTCCGGCGAGGATCTTCGGAATCCAATGGGACCGAGAGACGCTCTACGAACGCATCAACCGGCGCGTCGAGTGCATGGTGGACGCCGGACTCTTCGACGAGATTCGCCGGGCGCGCGGGCGACGTTCGCCGCTTTCGCGCAGCGCGCTTCAAGTCATCGGCTACAAGGAGGTGATTGCCGGCTGGGAAGCGGGGGAGACTGAAGCAGAGATTATCGCGCGTGTACAGCAGAGCACACGTCGTTTCGCCAAACGACAGCTCACTTGGTTTCGCAAGATGCCGATCGAGTGGATCGCATCCGGTGCTGCCGATCCCGGGCAATGGGCCGACGACGTGTTGCGGCGACTTGGTCGCGGAGCGTGAGGGGGCGAAGCTCTGCCCACGCACTCCTGTGTTGAGCAGCAAGAATCCGCAGACCGATCAGAGAAGGTCTGGAGGAGTCTTTGCAGCACGGTGAGACCATCGGCCGACGCAGGCGAATTGGCGCACGATGGTCCTGTGGGGGACGAGAAGCGGCTACGCCGCACACGAGTCGCGCGGAGAGGCAGCGTTCTGACAACGAAGAGTGCCGCCTTGGCGCGCCCGGAACCCGCGGTAGCCGCAGATCCGGGCGTTACCGTACGCTGCGATCAATAAGGATCGGTGTCGAACTCGTGATCCATGTCGTAGTTGTAGTCGACGCCGAAGATCGTGTCTTGAATATCGGCGTAGAGCCAGCGGAACTCGTCGACGATGCGGCCGCCGTTGCACACCTTGAATCGAGGTGGCTCAAGGCCGACACAGCGACAGGAGCCGCAACCAGCGAGAAATGAACCGGCGAGCAAGACGGCGACAAGGCAAACACGCGAAATCATGCAATCCTCCGTGGACGCTGAGACGCCGGGGATCAGGTCCCCTACGGATCGAGCAGCGATTTGAACTCAGAAAAAGAATAGCATCGGGCTTCACCTCGACAACTTCCGAAGACGCTGTGCGAGGGCTGGCAGCGAGCTGAAAGCATTTCGGGTGGCTAGCCCGCTCGCAGCTGGTGCAAAACAAACGGGGAGCCACCATTGCTTTCGGCGTGGGCGAGGCTTCCTGTGCAGGGAAAACGCCGGGCAGGTGTGCGAGCGCCCGAAAAAGAAAACGGACGCCACGGAGGCGTCCGTCAGTGTGTGCTGAATTCTTTCTTGAGCTCCAATACCCGGTAATGGAGTGCTCGGAGGTGATGTTCGGAGGTGATTCTCGGAAGTGGGCGGTCAGGCGCAGACGTCAAACACTCAGACAGCGGCAGAGCCCGGTCTGCGTGGAGTGCCTAGTACTCCGACTCGATCGGGTGCTCTTCCATGTCGAAGATGATGCGATCGACATCCATATGGAAGCGATGGAACCCATCGAGCACGGTCATGATGCGGCGTTTGTGATGCGGCCAACTCCACATGACCGGCTCTGTGGTGTTGCAGCCCGCACCGAAGGGAACAAACATTCCGACGAGACCAGCGACGATCAACAATCGTTTGAGCATGAAATCCTCCCGACGCTCCTGGCGGAGCGCGTGCTTCAATCTTACGAATTCCTACAGCCTGACGACGACGGACCGGAACATTGGCGGAATTCCGGATCAACTTGAGTGATTCAACTGTCATTCGGGTCGTGTGACGGACGCCGTGGTGACAGCTGCTCTCTTGGTTGCAGGCCAGTTTTTAGGCTAGGTGTGTCAGGAGACGGCAAAGTCAGGAACGACTCCGAATCTCCCATTCAGGGAACGTCCATTGTAGGACTGCGCGTTGGCCGAAGTCAACTTCTTCCACGCCGCCTTCCGGCTGTCACAAGCTCCATTTGTCGCCCCGCTCCGCGGTTTCCGTCGCGCGGTAGAGTGAGGCTCTCTTTGGAGTTAGGGGGCAGCCGTTGCCTCTTCCCGCTGCTGTTAGCCAGTTGTCTCGAAACAACCGGGTCTCCTCGGGCGGCGCCCTGGTGTATAACTCATCCTGAGCCTCGCCCCGCGTCGCCGTGGGGCGGCGTCGAACGAGCCGCCCAGCCCGCCGAGAAGGCGCTGATCGGACGGCAGAACAGCCACGAGATCCAATGGCCAAAGCGAAAAAGAAGAAGTCCAGGGGAAAGAGTTACAAGACGGCGGCGCCGGCACCCGCTGCGCGGCGTCCGTTGCCGCTGCGCGCAACGCGAGCGAAGGTGTCCCAGCGCGTGCGCCGCTTGCGCGTGCCAGTCGAGCAGTTGACGTGGAGCTGCGATCCGCAGCTGTTCGACTTCCGCAACACCAAGGAGGTGCGCCCGCTCCGCGGCATGCTCGGACAACGTCAGGCGCTCAAGACCCTAAGTCTTGGCTTGGCGATGCACGGACACGGCTACAATCTTTTCATCTGCGGCCTCTCGAGTACCGAGTCGATCGCGGAGTTGGTCGATCACATCGCTCGCGAGCGCCTCGAGTGGGAGCGGCCCCCCGACCGCTGCTACGTGCACAATTTCGCCGACCCCCTGCGGCCGAAGCTTCTCGAGCTGCCTGCGGGTCGCGGTGCGGCGCTCGCTGATGGCGTCCACGCACTTCTCGTTCGACTGCACCGAGCGCTCGACAAGGTGCCAGAGCAGAACCGCAAGAACGTCGCTGCCAAGGTACTACGTGAAGGCGTGGCGGGGCTGGACGCTGAGTTTCCCCTCAAGTCCATTCGGTCCTTCCTGCGCGGCTGGCGGCGTCACTTGATCGATCATATTTTCGACGCCTATATCGAGGACTTCGAGATCAACCTCCTCACTCAACCGGCACGAAAGAAGGCGCCGGTCATTTTCGAGCAGAATCCATCGGCGTCGAACCTTTTCGGTTGGGTTGGGCGCCGGTCGATGGGGGAGGCGGGGCAGGTACCGCACTTCTCAGAGATTCATGCCGGCTCGCTTTTGAGCGCCGACGGCGGCGTTTTGGTCCTCAACGCGGCCGATTTCCAGGGACACCTCAACGTTTGGAACGGTCTGAAGACGTGCCTGAAGTACGGGCGCCTCTGTATCGACGACAGCGACGGCGCCGGGCCGCGCAGCGGCATGCGCCCCGAACCGATTCCGATTCGCACCAAAGTGATTCTCGTTGGCGACTTCGGCCTCTATGACCATCTCTTCGAGGTTGAGCCCGACTTTCCGGACGTGTTTAAGATTCGCGTTGATTTCGACTCCGAGGTTCCTTTGACGTCGAAGATCATCCGCAAGGACTACCCGGCGCTCGTGTCGCGCAGTTGCGAGCGGCGGGGGCTGCGACCTGTGTCGGCGAGCGGCGTCGCGCGCGTGCTTGAGTTCGCGGTGCGCAAAGCCGGTCGGAAACGCAAAGTGATCGCGGAAACCGCTGTCGTCGAAGACCTCCTGCGCGAGGCCGACTACTGGTGTCGCGTGGAGAACCGGCGGGTCATCACCGGCGCAGACGTGCAGCGAGCCGTCAGCGAAGCGGTTTTGCGGCTCAATCTGGTCGAGACGAAGATCTCCGAAATGATCAGCGAAGGGACCATTCTGATCACCACGTCTGGCGAGCGCATCGGCCAGGTCAACGGGCTGGCGATCTATGACATGGGGGACTACCTGTTCGCGAAACCATCGCGCATCACCGCCGAGACTTCGGTTGGGCAAAGCGGCATCATCAACATCGAGCGAGAAGTCGGCTTCAGTGGTCGCAGCCACGACAAGGGCGTCCACATTCTCGTCGCCTATTTGCGCTCGTTGTTCGCGCAAACCCGGCCGCTCAGCTTGACGGCGAGCGTCTGTTTCGAGCAGTCGTACTCGGGCATCGACGGTGACAGCGCTTCGGCGTCGGAGATTTATGCCATCCTCTCGAGCCTATCGGGTTTGCCCGTACGTCAAGACATCGCCGTCACCGGGTCGCTCAACCAGAAAGGTGATATGCAGCCGATTGGTGGTGCGAATGAGAAGATCGAAGGCTTCTTTGATTGCGTGCGCGCCTCTCGGCCTTCCGGTCGCGAGGGAGTGATCATTCCCAGCAAGAATCTTCGCGAACTGGTGCTGCGCCAAGATGTCGTCAAGGCGATCGCGAGGAGGAAGTTTCATGTCTTCGCGATCGACACGATCGACCAGGGTATTGAGATCCTCACGGGCGTTCCGGCCGGTCGCCGGCTGAAAAGCGGGCGTTACACCCCCGGAAGTGTCTTCGACCTTGTTGATCGTCGGCTGGAGGAAATCGCGCACGGCCTCCGGCGCTACCAGGATCACGAAGAGGAGTGAGCGCGCGATCGCGGCGCGGCGGCGGGCGCCAAGAATTCGCCTGGATCGAATGGGCACGCGATCGGGCTCCCGCCACTGGCGGCCGACGCTTTCCGATCGCCATCGGCGACGACGCTGCCGCGTGGCGGCCGCACCCCGGCACGGCCGTGGTGGCGACGGTCGACGCACAGTGTGAGGGCATCCACTTTCGGCGGCGCTGGCTCTCTCTCGCTCAGCTGGGTCGCCGAGCGGTTGCGGTTGCGGTGAGCGATCTAGCGGCGATGGCAGCCGAGCCCCGCGCGGTGTTGGTTTCGATGACGCTCCCCGTTGGTGCTCCGACGCGAGAGTTTCGTCAGATTCAATCCGGCGTGCAGCGGGCGGCGGACGACTACGGTGCAGCCGTCATCGGGGGCAACCTGAGTGGGGGCCCCCTGGCTCTCCATGTGACAGCGTTAGGTGAAGGGAAAGCGGGCGTTCTCGTGAAACGCGCGGGCGCTCGTGAGGGCGACGAGGTGTGGGTGACGGGTGAGCCGGGGCTTGCCGCCGCTGGCGTCGAGTGGCTTCGGCGCGCCGAGCCTGAAGAGCCCGGCCGCAAGTTGCCGGCACCGCCGTCGTCGCTTCGCGCCGCGGTTGCGGCTTACCGGCGTCCCTGCGCCCGCGTCGCAGAGGCGCTGTTTCTGCGTCGAAATGCTAAGCCCCGTGCCATGATCGACGTGAGCGATGGTTTGGTCGCGGATGTCGACCACATTATCTCGGAGAGTCGTGCCGCCCGAAGCGGCCAGCTCGGGGTGGAGCTCGACCCGGCGTCGTGGACTGGTGGCGCTCGGCTGGAGTCCGCAGCGCGCGCCCTGAATGAAGACCCGGTCAGTTTCTTGCTCTTCGGCGGGGAAGCGTACGAGCTGTGCTTCATGACCGCCCCAGGCAGCCTGAGCACGTCGATCGTGCGTCGTTTCGAGCGTCGTTTTGGTGTCGCGCTGCGGCAAATAGGGACGGTTACCGGCGCGGCGGGAATTCGTCTACGGCAGCAAGGCGGCCGTAGCGTGCGGCTGCAACCGCGTCGCGGTTGGGACCATTTTCGGCGTGCTGCGGTCGACGGAGCTGATCGCTCGTGAACTTACCGGCCGGCCTGTGCAGTGAATCCGTGCAGTGAATGCAGTGGATCCGTGCAGTGAAAGCGTGGCCGAGAAGTCCTTTGCACGTTGAGCAAGCTTTTCCCGGCGCGCCGGCGAGCGCCAGGAAGGTCGACGCCCCGCCTCGCCTCTCCGCCACGATCGCGCACAGGATCGCGCCCGGGTCGCTCCCTGGCCTCGACGCCTCCTGTCTTCCCTGTATTCCAGGCGCGATTCGAAATGGCCAGAACTCGCGGCCAGGCCGCCAAGCCAGCCAACTTCTTGCCGTGATCTCTTGCCGGCCGCTCGCCGCGAGCCTGTGTCACCACGACACACTTTTCGGGCTCACTGTTGAACCCGAGCTGCGATCACGTCAAGGTAGGACGCCGGGAGTCTCACTTTGAGACCTTCCCGTAGTCCGGCAGCCTATTGCGTGCGTCGGCGCTCTCGGACATTGCAGCGATCCACTACTGGAGGACGAGGCCCTGCGTCGCATCGCGTTCATGAATCAGAAGGGCGGCGTTGGTAAGACGACGTGCGCTGTCAACCTCGGGGCTGCTCTGGCTCTCGAAGGGAGAGACGTTCTACTTGTCGACATGGATCCTCAAGCGAACCTGAGTATCCATCTCAACGTGAACGTTTACGAACTCGAAAACAGTGTGTACACCGTACTCACGGGGCGATCGACCGCTGAGGCGGCGACATGCTTCGACCTGCGCCCCCATCTCTCGGTCATGCCCTCGAACATCGACCTCTCGGGAGCGGAGATCGAACTGGTCAACGCCATCGGGCGCGAGTCGGTTCTGCAGCGCGCCATGGCGCCGCTGCTTGAGTCCCGCTCCTATGACTTCGTACTCTTCGACTGCCCGCCATCGCTTGGCCTCCTGTCTCTCAACGCCTTGACAGCCGCGGAGGAAGTTTTCGTCCCTCTACAGACGGAGTTTTTCGCGCTGCAGGGTACGAGCGGACTGCTTGAGTTCGTGGAGAAGGTCAGATCCCACCTTGGAATGCCACTTGAGATCACCGGCGTGATCCCCACACTTTACGATATGCGGACCATCCTGAGCCGCGAAGTGCTGGCGGACATACGGCGATTCTTCGAGGCCAAGGTGTTTGACTCGATCATTCACACGAACGTCAAGCTGGCCGAGGCTTCGAGCCATGGGAAGACGATCTTTGAGTATGCTCCCGAATCGCGCGGCGCGGAGGATTTTCGCAAACTGGGGGCGGAGGTTCTTGAGCTCACCCGGGCGCGTTGACGCCGCCGCATGCATGGATCGGCTCTGGCGACGCGCTCTCTTCGTTTCTGCAGCTGGCTGCCTCGTGCTGAGTGCCGCACTGACACGAAGCACCCAGGCCGAAGAGCCCACGGTCGGCGACCTCGAGAAGCGCGGCGCGGCGTTTTACGAACGGCGGCAGTTTTCCGAGGCGCTCGCGGCTTACGAAACAGCTCTGGAGCGCGCCGCCGCTTCCGAGCGCCCGCACATCCGGCGTGTATTGGCTCGAATACGCAGCGCGCTGGCCATGCAGATGCTCGATGTCGGTGAGGTTCGGCAGGCACAGCGAATTCTTCAGCGTGCTAAACAGGACGCGCTGGACCCGCTGGTTCACGTCGGGCTGGGAATGGTCGCGTTCTTGCGTGCTGAAGACCAGTCTGCGCGCGAGGAGCTGACGCGCGCGATCGAGCTCGATCCAGGCCAAGCCGTAGCCTACAAGATCCTCGCCGTCATCGCCTATCGAGCTGGGGAGGTGGAGCGCGCTCTCCAGCTTCTGCGGGAGGCGCATCAGCGCGACCCTCGTGATGTCGAGGCGAAGAAGCTTTTGGAGAGGTGGGAGAACGAACGTGCCCACTCACCGGATCAGAAGCGGACGCTGCTCGATGGTTTCGTTCTCTTCAGCGACACTCGGATCGACAGCGAGCAGCTCACTCGCTACCGCCGTATGGTGCGGCGGGCCGGGGCTCATGTGCGCCAGGCGTTGGCGCATCGGTCGAGAGCGAACGTCGTCGTCGTCCTCTTACCGGACGCGGATTTTCACGCCGCGATCGGTGCGAAGCACTGGGTTGGCGGCCGCTATGATGGGCAAGTCAAGCTGCCGGTTCCCGTCGGCACTCCGTCGCCGCAGGAGCTTGACCACATCGAGCGTGCGCTGCGCCATGAGCTGACGCACGCGCACGTGCGCGAAATCGCGCCGCTGTGTCCCGGTTGGCTGAACGAAGGCCTGGCCCAGCTGCTCGGCGAGGCCCCCGCCTCAGAGGAGATTGCACGGCGTCTCAAAACGGTGCAGCGCCTTCACTTCGAGCAGCTGCCGGTACGTTTGGCGGCGATCGAGGACGAGGAACTCGTGCGTTCGATCTACCTTCATGGTCTTGGGTTCGTCGTTTACTTGCAGCAGCGCTATCATCTTTTCCGACTACGTCTACTGCTGGACGAGCTGAAGTCGCAAGAGTCGCTCTCCAAGGCGTTTGAAAACACCTACGGCAAGAGCCTAGGAGCTCTTCAGGACGAGTGGTGGGCGCTGATCGAAGAGCAGCGCGCTAGTGGCCAAGCGGCGCCAGGCCCGGCCGTTGACGATGCGGGGATGTCCGCAGGCGACGACGAGGGCGTCGCCCCTGCAGCCAGCGGCGGCTGAATTCGGTCGCTCGGTGTCAGCTGCTGCTGCCGCCGCTTCCTTTTTTGGGCTCAGGGGCCGATCGCTGCGCTTGCTGGCGATAGCCCAGGTCTTTCACGATCTTGAGAACTTCGGACCACGACAGGAACGTCTTACTGTTCTCTGCTTTGTACTTCTCGATCGCCTTGATGAATTGGAATTCTTCCGTTGAGAGCGTGCTCAGCATTGTTGACCCTCCTCCGCGGTCAGACCGGCGCAAATGATTCCCCAACCCTTGCGCGCTTCCTGGTGCTATCGGCGGTGCCCCCTTTTTTCTGAACGAGGGCCATAAGTCCTGGACCCAAAAGCGCCTAAGCCTCTAGCCGAAGGGGGCCGGTAAACGCTGCCGATGAGGCCGCGAAGGTGGTCTCTGTGGCGTCTTTGTTGCAGGCTTTAACCCTTTCTACGGAAACGAGTTGTGCCTGTTTTCAAAAGATCGGCGCTTGTCTCGGCCGCATGATTGGGATATCTTCGCTTGAGACGTAACTGAAATAGAGGTAATACTCTATGGAGCTCGACCGGGCGAGCAGGGGCCGAACAAGTCGTTCGTCTGCCGCGTTGAGTCGGGTACTCAAGGAGTCGTCGGATGCAAACCATAACGAAACGTGAGCTGGTGCAGCGAATCGCCGAGAAGACGGGCGTGCAGCAGGTGAGTGCAAAAGAGGTGATCCAGAGCTTCCTCGACGAGATCATCAACGAGCTTGCCAACGGCAATCGTCTCGAGTTCAGAGACTTCGGTGTCTTCGAGCCGAAGTCAAAGGCGCAGCGTGTGGCGCGCAATCCGCGCACCGGTGACAAGGTTCAAGTTCCTGAGAAGACGACAGTTAAGTTCAAAGTCGGTCGTCTCATGAAGAAGAAGATTCAGCGCGAAGACGACGACGGCGCGGGCGAATCTTCTGGGGTGCAGGTTCCCAGCCCGGAAGTCAGCGGCGACTCGTCTGCCCCATAAGGTACAGAGACGCTCCTACGATCTCTCCTGGTGGGCTCCAGGCGTGATCTCGCGTTGAGTCGCACTCGGGTGTGTGCCTTGCCCATGGGCGGACCGCGCGGGCGCTCGCTTGGGACTGTCGCCAGTTTGTGAGCCCAGTGTTCGGGTGGCGCCGCACGGTTTGGTTTTTCTTGAGGCTGTTTTCGTCCGCGTTTAGGATGAGAAGTCGCCGAAGAGAGTTGAACCTCAACTTTGGAGCGGAAGTCTCATCGCCAACTGGATCGGTGGGCGCCAAGAGCGTTCGTCGGTCGGCAGCGATTCGGTTGCGGGCACGAGGCGCGCTCTGCGGTCGGTCTCACACGATGGAAGGATTATCTCGCATGACCCGTTTCTCCACTAGTGCAGGTGCGGCGATCGTCTCAGCGGCTGTTCTCTCGATGGTGGCCGCGACCGGGTGTCAGTCGACGCTGCCCGAGACTGCGCCTCATCGAGACCAGGTTTTCGCGGCAGCACGCGAGGTTTTGTCGCAGCGCTATGCGATGAGTTCGTCGACCGAGCGGTACGCGCAGCTGTACGCTTTGACGGAGGTCGAGCTGAACGGCACCGCGAAAAGCCGCAAGCAGATATCGATTGCCGTCAGGCCGAACTTCACCGGCGCTTTTGAGCCGCGCGTGACGGTAACCGAGTACGTCGAGTGGGGGCAGCCACCCCACAGCGGCGACCCAGGCACGGTGTATCAGAGCCGCAATCAGTTCATGGGAGTCGAGCGCTGGAAGCCGCTGCAGCGGTTGCCGCTTGAAGAACAAGCGATCGCCCGTGAGATTCTAGACAAGGTGCGGCCTCAGGGCATCTGATGTGCCGCTGCCGGCAGAGAACGGTTCCTGCACCTGCCGCGACCGGGTCATGCCGCACCGATATTGCGCCAGCGGGCCCCCTCTTCACTCCGGGCGGCATTGCGGGCATGATAGGCGCCGGCTGGGGGCCTATAGCTCAGTTGGTTAGAGCAGGGGACTCATAATCTCCGGGTCGCAGGTTCGAGTCCTGCTGGGCCCACCAAGATGACGCCAAAGGGTTTGCGACGTTCGTCGTGAACCCTTTTTCCTTGATGCGTCGAAGTCGCCTTCTACAATGACCGTTCAAGTCGGTATTTCACGTCTTGCAGTCACCTGGTAAGGGTCGGGTATGGGTGGACCTCTTACCAGGACAAGGCAACCCTTTCCGCAGAGTCTTCTGGCGTTCGTCGTCTGACGTTCAGCGTTTGAAGGCGCGTTCGTTTTGGGAAGCCGCGGCGCGCATGCCATCGGTGTTGTGTCTGTCTCGTTGCGTCCATGTCGGTCGGCAGAACCGCTGCGCTGGCTGGAGTTCTTCCGCCCTTTCTCCACTGTTCATCCCGAGGCTTTCCTCGTCACATGAGATCCTCTTTCTACACCGAATGCCTGGCAGCTGAGCGAATGGCTGCCGAACGTCGTGTTGTTGTCGAGACCACCTGCAGCGGTACTGCGCCTCGTCGCAAGTCGCGTCGTGATCGGGGCGTCTGTTTTTGGGCTCGCCGGTTTGTCGCTTCCGCGCTGCTGATCGGTGTCGCCGTGTCTGCGGTGACGGGCTGTAACGACAAGGACCGGCGGTTGTCGGAAATGGAAGCGCTGAGCTACAAACGGCAGCTCGTTCAGCGCCAGGAGATCTCTTACTCTCTCGCTGACCGGCTGGGGAACTTTCCAGGCCGGACCGAGCGCGAGATCGATGCGTACTACAAGTCACTGCAGCGTGAACAAGACGAGATCACTGCTGCGGAGCGGCGGGCGATCGACCTCGAAGTGCGAGAGCGGCTTCGGGGCGGTGAAGAGTAGAGGCGAAGTCACGGTGCAAGAGGTCGCACGCCAGCACGTGCGAGAAAGAGTCAACGTCGTTGAAGTAAAAAAGTTTTTGCGAAGCGGTTGAGCCAAGAAAGGCCGTTGAGCCAAGAAAGGAAGTGAATCCGCATGGGAAAAATGAAAACGTCCACCAGCTCACGAGCGTCGGCTGAGACCACGTCCCGCAGCCGCAGCAACGGCACACGGGCGACAAAGGGCCGGGCTGCAGATGATGACAAGCAGCAAAACCAGGCTCTTGAGTTCACCTTGGGGCAGATCCAGAAGCGCTGTGGTCAGGGCTCGATCATGTACCTGGGTGCTGACTACAAGGCGAACGTACCGGTCATTTCGACCGGTTCACCGTCTCTCGATGTTGCGACGGGCGTCGGTGGTGTGCCGCAGGGGCGCATCGTTGAGATCTTCGGACCGGAGTCTTCCGGCAAGACCACTTTGACTCTGCACATCGTTGCCAATGCCCAGCGCGCTGGGGGCAACGCCGCGTTCATCGATGCCGAGCACGCTCTCGACCCAGCTTACGCGAAACGGCTTGGGGTGAACCTCGACACGCTTCTCGTCTCGCAGCCGGACTCGGGAGAGCAGGCGCTTGAGATTGCCGAGATGCTCATCTCTTCAAACGCCATTAGCGTCGTCGTCGTCGATTCGGTTGCAGCTCTCGTGCCGCGTGCGGAGCTCGAAGGCGAGATCGGTGACTCGCATGTCGGTTTGCACGCTCGGCTCATGTCGCAGGCCATGCGCAAGCTCACCGCGATCGTCAACAAATCCCAGACGTGCCTGATTTTCATCAACCAGATCCGTGAAAAGATCGGTGTGATGTTTGGTAGCCCTGAGACCACGACCGGCGGTCGAGCCCTCAAGTTTTACTCCTCCATGCGTTTTGATATCCGGCGCATTGCCGCGCTCAAAGAGGGCGATCGCGTGCGTGGTAACCGGACCCGTGTCAAAGTCGTCAAGAACAAGGTGGCACCGCCGTTTCGACAGGCAGAGTTCGACATCCTTTTCAACCAAGGCGTGTCGTATATCGGTGATCTGCTTGACCTTGCGGTCGAAAACGACGTCGTGGCGCGGAGTGGTACGTGGCATTCCTACGGCGAGGTTCGCCTCGGCCAAGGGCGTGACCGTTCGGTGCAGTTTTTGGACGAAAACCCACCACTTCTGGAGAAACTGGATCGTGAGGTGCGGACCAAGCTCGGCCTCGTCGTGAGTGAAGGCGGGGCTTCGCCTGAGTCTAACTGAGGCCCAGGATCGGCCGCGCCGTCCCGAGCCTACCCTAAAACTGCTGCAAGAAGTCTGCGACCGTCCCCGAAGCCCGTTGGGGAACTTATGCTGGTGTGCTAAACTGAGGGCTTCCGGCTCAGGGTCTCGTCACATGTTATGTCCGCGTCACGAGTTGGCGATCTGCGACGGGCACGACGAGGCCGCGTTGGGTGCGAATGAGCGAGTGCAGGACGAATGGCAAATGAGCGGCAGAATGAGAAGTGCGTTTAAAGAATGCGTGACTGTTTCCGGGCTGAGCGAGGGATTGACGACGGAGGAGTTCGTCCAACTGTTACTATATCAACCGTTCCAGCCGGGCCGTTGAGCGGAGCGTTTGATGCAACAGAGCGACCGCCACGTCTGTCTTTGATGCAGAATGCCCGGCAGACAATTCGCTCGTGAGCCAGAAGACATTCGGAAGACATTCGGAAGCGACCGTGACTTACGCCGCGTCCACGAACACAACCAGACCGCTGGGTAACAGTCTCCTCAGCAGGTTTCAGGGAGAGCTTTGACATGAGGCGATGGATCTCTCAACGTTCCTCGCAGTTGCCGTGTTCACACGGTCGGTGCCGCTCTGGCAGTTCTGACCGCGGCGAGCGCGGTGCGGTGCTGATCATTGCGCTCGGCGTGCTGACGATTATGGCCGTTCTGGGTACGGCATTCGCACAGCTCATGCGCCTGGAACGAGCTGCTACCGACAACTACCTCGAAGCACGGCAGATGGACTTTCTGCTCGAAACTGGACTCAGCCGCGCGATCGCCGAACTGCAGGGGGCGAAGAACTTTCGCAGCTTCTCGGTCTACACAGACAATCCGTGGCTTTATCGTCTGCGCGATGAGGACACTATGGCGCACGGCCGTGTCGATATGAACAACCGCCGCGTCAGCCGCTGGGAGATGTTCGCACGCCGCTCGGGCGTCGAGCAGTGGATCAACACCAAGGTGATCGACTGCGCCTCACAGATCAATTTGAACGGTCGTCAGGATACGCTCGCTCGCATGCTCGACAACCTTGGCCAAGCGATCGATAGCAGTGAGCGACTCAAACGTGGTGGCCGGAAGATCACTAACCCGTTCTATGAAGGACCGAACCGGAGCGGGCAGCGGATTCGCGGCGCGGACATCGTGCGACTGCGTCGTCGCCTTCCTGGCGGTCAATTCACGTCGAAGACGCAGCTGCGGCAGCTGATTGGCGATGAGAATTATGAAATCGTCAAGGACTTCGTGACCTGCTATGGCTGGCTGGACAGTGACGTGTTCGGGCCGCTTGATGGTCTCAACGAGGTGCCGGAGCTTCTCGGTTCGACGGGCGGGCTGGGTGGTAGCAGCGCCCAGCAGTCTCAGCCGCCGGCGTCGGCTCAGCCGCGCATGGAGCGACAGCCGCGGTATCCGGTCAACCTCAACACCGCACCCGAAGAGGTGCTGATTGCTTGTCTGCAAGGACTTGCGGGGCGGCGCGTTTTTCCCTTCTCGTTCCTCGGGGGTGGTGCTGGCATCAACGCGACAATGGCGCCGCAGGTCGATGCCGGGGCGCAGATCCTAGGTCGTCGCCTCACCGCGCAGGAGGAGGTTGGCAGCGTGCTGCCGCGGGCGATTTTCGTCTACAGCCCGCGGCTGGAATACCAGCATGCAAAGCGACTGGCGGAGCAAATCATCGTGCGGCGAAAGATCCGGCCGTTCATGGCTTGGCGGACGAACGACCAGGGGCGTCAAGGATTCGAAGATTTCGTCGATCTCCTGGAGACGAGCTTTTTTCCATCGCCGACCAACGCTCTCGTGATCGACCCGGACCAGCCGAACAACCAGCAGATCAAACGCGCTTTGGTGTCGGGCGGCGCCACAAGCCCCGTCGGGCGCCTCTGGATCAAGGGGACCGATGTTGGCAGCACGCGCGGCACGTACCGCCAGGCGGGGATCGGGTTTCACGATCAGAACGCATGGTACTACGAGCTCGTCAAAGGCGTCCTCAAAGCGAACTTCAATCCCAACACGCGCATCAATCGCTACAACCCAAACGCTGCGGTGTACGTGCCGGTGGACAAGTCCGACTTGGTCTGGGCGCAGGACAACTTCAATCTGTTCAAAGGCAACACCACGGAGTTCGCTTTCGACTCCATGGGGTACTACGAAATCACCAGCTTGGGACAGATCGGGCCCATCTCCGATCGCACGGCGCAGAGCTCGACCACGACTTCGTCGAGAGGGCGGGGACAGCTTGGCATGCCGGTGCCGTTTCGACGTCCGTTCGAGCGCCGCGTTCGTACGGTCGTGCAGACGTATGGAGTCCTCCGGCACACGAACCAGTACCACTTCGAAAAGACGTTCCAGGGTGTCGGCGCGCTTTCCAGCGTCAACAACCGCAAAAATGTCGTCACCTGGCCAGAACCGATGGAAGCTTTGACAGAACTGGTGACTGCGGGAAGCGTGCGCGATGGGCGCATCGAGGTGGCAGGGCTTTTGGACGGCCGCCGCATGGAAGGCGCCTATTTGAGTCGGCCGCAGACATATCGTGCATCGCACCCGTCGATCACGGTGACGAATGGTTTCGACTCTCGTCCATCGCAGTCCCTCAGCCGTCTTCGCCGCGTCAAGCAGGGCGGCAGCACAAGCCTCTTCACCGAGGAGTTTACCGACGCGCTGCGTGACCTCTTTGACGCCCCCTTCTCACGTTTTGGCGCCCGCATGGATAAGTTCTATCGCCGCGCCGAGGTGCTGAACTATCAGGCCTACACCAATGAAGCGGCGATCCCGCGAGATCCTCTGATCAACAAGGAAGTGCTGGGGACTGACGTCTTCCCCGACGGCCTGCACTCGTCGATCGTGCGCACCAGCCACATCGCTAGCCGGCATCTGTCGATGCCCGCACGGCAGCGGATCGATCTTGGCCGTGAGGAAAGCGGTGTGGTCAAGGTTGGCGCCTCGGGGCTTGGGAGCCGCGGTCAGAACACGCTCGGTAACGTGCCTTATTATCGCGGCGGCATTGGGTTTTGGGTCAAGTTCGAGTTCAACGGCGACGACCCTGTGTTCTCCGGACTGGTCTCGTCCACCCAGGTGGTGCGTGAAGTCAGTCAGAACGGTGCAGACTTCAGTGGCTCTGAAGGCTCTCAGTTCTATATCTTCAAGAATTCGATCGGCCAGCTCCGCGTCGTCCGCATGTACTACCACCAAGCATTTCTCCATTCGATTGGAGAAGGCGGCGACGGCGTCTCGCAGCTCTACCCACAGGTGATCGCAGACAACGAGAGCAACCCGATTCTCGAGTTGCTCGATCCGCAGAAGATTATCTCGCGCACCGACATCATGGTGCCGATTCGCCACTTCAAGGCGCATGAGTGGCACCACATCGCGATCGACTGGGACGATCAGAATCCGAATCTTTCGGTGCGCCTCTACGTCGACTTTCAGGAGAGCCGCGCCGGCGGCGGGCCGATTCACGCGCAGGGCGATATCGGTTCGGCGAACTCCTGGGTGCGCCTGAACGAGCGGCAACCCAAAGATGGCCTCCACATAGGTGGGTTTATCCGGGAGCAGGGTGACTCAAACTACGGCCTGTTCAAGTGGTACACGAACTCGACGAGCGCTGGTCAGGGGCGCGGCGGAATCGTCGAGGTTGAGCGCAACGTCAAGCGATTCATGGCGAACGCCACGATCGACGAATTCATTGTGTTTGACGGCGCCTTCCCGGGTGTGAAGAACTACCTTGTGGCGCAGTCGCCTGGCTACTACACGAACCGTCCATGCGAATACGCGAACGTGTTCGACGTGCCGTTGCCGCCGAGCGTTGACTCGATCATGCTCCGATCGTTCGACTGGACGTCGTACTATCCGGCGATGTTCACGGATTCTTTGCCGCAGCAGATTCCTCAGCCGCTGCGACGCAGCGATATGCAGATCCAGGCTGAAGTCGTCTATCTCCCGGTCGGAAACAGCACGATCCCGGGCGGCTTCATCGAGCCGTGGCAGCTGCAGGAACCTGTCAATCGCATCGCCGGTCGTCGGGCAGCACGGCGTGCGACTGGTGTTCAGGGTGACCATGTTAAAGTCGGCTACCGTTTTCGATTCCAGGCCGCAAAAGGCGTTACGGGAAACACGAGTGGTGGTTCCGTCGCCACGCCAGTCATCGACGACGTCACACTCACGTATTTTTTGCCGACGCCTAAGATTCATTTGCAAGAAGAAGTTGAGTGACTGCGAGGAGGTCTCATTCCATGCTGACTCAGAGCTCACGGTTCGTCTGTGCGGCGCTGTGCGGTTTGTTAATGTTCGGCGTCGCGTCGCAAACGGAAGGTCAGGGGAAGGCGAAAGCCAAGAAAAAGAAGGACCGGAAAGCGCTGAGCTACGACGGCTATGAGCCGCTGATCGATCTGCAGGGAGTCAAGCAGATCGCGCGCACCGGACGAGGGCGGACGACGATCGAGATCACCTTTCACTTGTCGAAGAGCCTGCCAGCTGGGGCGAAGATCGATTTCAATTTGGTGAACCGCGGTGCGCTCGTCGACGGTGGTGTGAAGGAATACGAAGTTGCCGGCGCCCAAAAGCGCAACTTGACGCTGGAGTGGACACCCAGGGGCAACCTTGATCCATCGATCGATCCGGAGATCGACGCGTACTACGTCAAGGTGGAGCTCGACCCCAAAAAGCAGAACGCCGCTGTCAAGCGTCAGATCTCAAAGGCGTACAAGACTAAGGACGCTCCATGGCCGTTCACATTTCGGGACACGCCCCTCCTTGTCGGCAGTCGCGAGGAACTCGACAAATTGGTGAAGGAGGCGTGCGACGTCTACGGCAAGTTCATCGACCGCTTGATCAACAACTACAAAGATTTTTCGAAGATCATGGCGGAGGTTGAGCCTGATGAAGAGTCTGAAGAGGCAGTCGACGTCGACCTGCGCAAGCTGCGTCGGAAAGTCCTGGACTGGCGGACCTCGCAGGCCAAAGTGCAAAACGACATTCTGAAGCTGCAGATGAATCGTCAACAGTTGCTGCGCAACACGTCGGAGGCGTTCATTGAGCTGCTGAAACTCGGTCGCATGGTTTCGAAGACGTGCGTCGAGCGCCAAGAGGCTTTCATGAAGTCGCTCGAGGAAGAAGACTTCAAGTTCGATGGGAGACGCGAGAAAGCGAAACTCGAAGGATTTGACGCCGGCTACGCCGATCCCGTCGACCGTGCGGCGCTGAACCGGGTTGTCTCCGCGATCCTCGCGTCGGCCTGCCCCGAGACCAAAAAAGAGGATACAGCAAAGAAGCCGGCGACAAAACCGTCAGACGGCGATGCCCAGAAGGGTGACGCGAAGAAAGACGAGGGCGATGACGGCAAGGCCGCGGCCACAGCCGATAAGGACGGCAAGGCCGAGAAGAAGGGCAAGAAGAAAAAGCGCGGGAAGAAGAAACGACGCGGGAAATCGAAGGACTGACACGCGGCTTTCGTCAGCTTTGGCGTCTTCTTCCACCGTCCGTGGTCGCTGTGTTTGCTGGCCCCGAGACGGAATGGCTCGCCACAGCGCGCAGCGTCGTGCCCGAGAGAAACCCCAAGAAATTTTTTTCAAAAAATGTGCAATAGACGACCCCCGAGCGTCGTCTATTAACAGCCTGTTGAAAAAGTGCTTCGAGCCGAAAACTGGTCTCTTCGCGTCCAGATCGGCTGCGGCAAACGGAGGCAATCTTCGGGCCCTCTTTTTTCGATTCTGATGGCGAGTATTGACGCGGTCGAGCTGGGCGTGAAGAGGCCAGTTTCTTCGGCCGAATGACTTTTTTCAACGGGCTGTTAAGTTAAGTCATGACCAAGCCGAAGACCAACCTCAATTCGCACTCACGCGAAGCCGCCCACCAAAGAGCGGCCATGGTCTTGGAACGCCACGATAGTCTCGCTATCTGGCAGTGCGCCTGTCCGTCCTGGAATAGGCGGCGCCTGTCTCTTCTCTCCCTGCGGTCGTAGGGACCCCAGAGAACGAGACCTTCACTCTCCCGCGACTCTACTGAAGAGTTCACCGTCGCACGAGCGCCTATGGAGGCGTGGTGCAAGGTGCAACGGCATCTTGGTGGATTGTCTATCCCGCAGCTCGGGGTCCGATTCCCCGCGTCTGCGCCAAACTTGCGAGTCCGACGTGACTCTTCTTTTTCACGAAGCGGCTCACGCCGTGATGGAAGGAAACGTGTTCTTTGACAATTTGCTCGTGCATGCGTCCGTGGCGCAACTGGTAGCGCAGCGGATTCCAAATCCGCCGGTTCGAGGTTCGACTCCTCGCGGGCGTGCCAAGTATTTGCTGGCCTGTAGCTCAACTGGAAGAGCGCTGGGCTTTGAACCCGGAGGTCGTAGGTTCGATCCCTACCGGGCCAGCCAGAGAATTCTTCGCCCGTAGCTCAACTGGAAGAGCGTAGCGCTACGAACGCTGAGGTTAGAGGTTCGAGTCCTCTCGGGCGAACCAGGAAAAAGGAAGGTATCGCTAGTGGTAGCGAACCGGTTTTGAACACCGGGGCGGCGGCGTGTCATGTGTCGTCGGGGGTTCGACTCCTCTACCTTCCTCCATTGGAAGGTAGCCGGATATTGGTTAGCCGGAGCGGTTTGCTAAACCGTGGGACTGCGTGCGGTCCTCTGGGTTCGATTCCCAGGCCTTCCGCCATCGAAGCAGTGTGGGCTCGTAGCAGACTCGTTAAACCCAGCTAGTTGCACGTTCGACTCTTGCCTCGGGCACTCTCACTTGGGGGCCCATGTGCCAAGGGGGAGAGGAGCTGTCGCAAACCTCCTGTGTCAGGTTCGATTCCCGGTCTCCACCGCTTTTGTACCCGTGTGCGCCAACTGGCAGAGCGGCGAGGCTTAAAACCTCGCGGGTGAATCCTTCCACGGGTACTCATTCGAAAAAAGTCGATTTCCCCTTCTTGAAAGGAGTCGTACGCACGCAATCATCCCGCCGCTCATCCGGAGCCCAAGCGCCGAACAGTAACGTGGAGGTGTAGCCCAACTGGCAGAGGCGCGAGATTTAGAATCTCGTTACGTGTGAGTTCGAATCTCACCACCTCCACCAGAAACACTCTGGGGTCGTAGCCCAACTGGCAGAGGCACCAGGTCGAGAGCCTGGTTGTTGGTGGTTCGAATCCACCCGGCCCTACCACTCTTTTCCTTTGCCTGCGTAGCTCACAGAGCTGCTGTCTCGTAAACCGCAAACCTCAGCCGTGGCCATGAACCACTTCCACAAGTTCCAGTTTCATGAACGGGAGCGCAGAACGCGCGCTCTCGAGTGGTAGGTGCTTTCTACCCTGGTGCGGTGAGGCTGTTGGTTGCCTGCTGAGCCTCATAAGCCCAGCTACGGAGGTTCGACTCCGGCCGCCGCCGCCATTTTTCACCAGCAACTACGCGAGCGCACACGACTTCACCGTGGCCCCGTAGTTTAGTTGGTCAGAACACCGGACTCTCAATCCGGAGACGCGAGTTCGACTCTCGCCGGGGTCACCACCGTGGCCCCATGGTCTACTGTGTAGGACGCTAGGCTTTCAACCTGGAGGACCGGGTTCGATTCCCGGTGGGGTCACGCCTCTAAAGCAGAAACGCGCGCCAGAGGTCTACGCGCATTTCTGTTCGAGTGATGCGTCACTGGTTCAGAACGTACGTCTGGCGACCTAACGCTCTCCGCTCGCAATGTCGCGCCGATACTGCACACCGTCGAACTGAATGTGCGCCATCGCAGCGTATGCTCGAGCGCGTGCGGCCTGACGATCGTCCCCGAGCGCCGTGACGCCGAGAACGCGTCCGCCGCTGGTGATCAGGTCGCCGTCGTGATCGCGCGCCGTGCCCGCGTGGTACACCTTCACCAGCGGATCTTTGATCGCCTCCAGGCCGGTGATTTTGCGACCCTTGGCGTAGCTCCCTGGATAGCCGCCTGATGCCGCGATGACGCAGACGCTGTGACGTGGATCCCAGCGTGGCTCGTATCCTGCGAGCTCGCCGACGGCAGCCCGCTCGAAGAGCTCGAGCGGGTCGCTCAGGAGCCGCGGCAGGATCACCTGTGCCTCTGGGTCGCCGAAACGGACATTGAACTCGATGACCTGTGGGCCTGAAGGGGTGAGCATGAGCCCTGCGTACAGAATGCCGCGAAACGGATGGCCTTCCTTCTGCATGCCTGCCAGCGTGGGCTCGATGATGCGCCGTCGCGCCTCGACGACGATTGGATCGTGCACGGCATAGTAAGGAGAGTACGTCCCCATGCCGCCGGTGTTCGGGCCACGGTCGCCGTCGAAGATCGGCTTATAGTCCTGCGCGGTCTCGAGCAGGACGTAGTCGGTGCCATCGCAAATCGCGAACAGCGAAATTTCCGAGCCGCGGAGACAGTCCTCGATGACGACGCGTCGGCCGGCGTCACCGAAGTCGCCTTCGACCAGCATGGAATCGACGGCTTGACACGCCGCGTCCATGTCTTGAGCGACCACGACCCCTTTGCCGGCGGCGAGGCCATCCGCTTTGACGACGATCGGCGTGCCGCGTTTCTCGATGTAGGCGTATGCTGCCGGAGCGTCCTCGAAGATCTCGAACGCCGCGGTCGGGATATCGTGACGCGCGAGGAACTCCTTTGTGAAGCATTTGCTGCCCTCGAGCTGGGCCGCCTGCGCATCCGGCCCGAAGATTCTCAGGTCCGCCGATTCGAAGTCGTCGACGATACCGGCCGCTAGGGGAGCTTCGGGACCAACGATCGTCAGGTCGATCCGTTCGCGACGAGCCGCCTCGATGAGGTCGCCGTGCGCCACAGCACCGTGCGGGCTGACCTCGAGCGCGTCGGCCTCGGCGTGAATGCCCGCGTTGCCAGGGGAGCAGAAAACTTGCGGCTTTTGAGGCGAGCGAGCGAATGCCGTCACCAGCGCATGTTCGCGGCCGCCCGAGCCGAGAACGAGGATTTTCATGGTGATCCTTTCGTTGCGATCGTGAGTCTCTCCGGGAAGTCGCTTCGCGGCGCCTACCGCAGGGAGGTTGACGAGACTGGAGTGCCGAACGCCTCTTGAACGCGGGCGACTACCGTGGTGTTGAGGAGGATGGCGTGCGTACCCAGGGTCTGTCAAGCAGTCCGCTCGAGTTCGGCCATCTGGCGTCGAGACCCACAAGCGACTCGGGCACGATCTTGCCGCCAGTGTGGCGCAGGAGCGAGGCTGGCGGGGGTTTTCCTCGAGAGGCGGGACCGCGCCTTCTGGACCCCACAACGTTCCTCGGGGGTGATGAAAAACTCTCACGGGCTTTGGAATCCCGAACTGGGCCAGGCCGGCGCGAGATGGCAGATGGTCGAGCTTGCGGCGTTACGGTCAGGCACCAAGACGTTCTCGAGGGCGACGTCCTTGCAGAGCTCTCGCCCTACGAACCTTGTGAACCCTGGCGTATCCAGCGCCGTTTCCACGCCCAGCCCAGGGCGAAGAGGGCGTAGAGGATTGCGGCTTGCTGGTCGAACGCCGCCGTCCCCGTCGGCGACGACGGGCTGAGCGCCATCAGGCAGCCGGCGTCGACGAGAAAGAGCCCTCCGAGCGACTGGCGAACAAAAATGGCGGCGCCGTGAGGTGCGGTGTTCGCGACTGGCTCGGCAGTTGAGCTCTCCTTGGCTGGAATCTCTCGCGCCGCGGCGGGGGTGTCTTCGGCTGGGGTGCTGGCGACCGTGGAAGCCAGTTCCTGACCCGACCTCCCTGCGGCGTTCGCAGCCCCGACTCGCCGGGCGGTGTTGAGTGCGCTGCCCAGCAGGACGACGAGAACGATCGAGTTGAGCACGTTGAAGAGGTGGCTTGAGTTCAACGCCGCGAGGAGGCACGGCGTCAAGAAGAGTGGTGCCGCACTGACCGCCAGGCGGCGGGCATCGAATGGAGAGTCCTCCAGCAGACTCACCGCAGTGACGCCGGCGATATAGACACCGAGGATCGCGGCCGCCGCGATGACCGTGGAAGAAGTGAGGGCGTCGCTGCCTGCGGCGGCGTACGCGCCGATGAGCAGGTTGCCGCTGCGGCAGCTCCCCATGAGTATGTTTCCAACCACTGGGATTCTCTTGCCGCCGAAGTCGTATGCGCAGACAAGCGCGACAAGTGCGAGAGCAGGAATCAATGCACCCAGGTAGGCGGCCATGGCGAGCGCCGCCGCCCCCAGCACTACAGCGAGCATGATCGACCCACGGACGCTAACGCGGCCTTGGACGATCGGCCGGTTGACGTTTGCGGCTCGGTCCTTCGGTAGATCGAACAGATCGTTACAGATCATCCCGAACCAATAGATCGCGACGCTTACCGCGCACACGAACCCCAGTCTCTCGGCATCCAGTCTCTCCGCATTCGACGGCACGCCGAATAGCCGCGCCGCTAAGACGTAGCCTGCGAAGCTGTCCGCCACGGCGGTAGGTGTCAAGAAGACACGGACGAGCTCGAAGTACGAGCGCAGTTGATTCGTCGGATGCGTGCGGATCTCTCTCAACCTCGAGTCGAATCTGAAACGGAAGCCGCCGCGAAGAAGCCCCGGTTTTTGGCTCAGAGCGTGCGACTCACGATGGGCCCCAGTGGCGAGCTCCGATTGCAGGGCGGTACGCTAACAGTTGTCCCATCTTACGCCGCCGCTGTGTACCCAAAAGCTGCGGTAGCAGAGTTGCGCCGATTTGCCGCACTCACGTCGTCGCTTCGGCGTCGCCTTTGTCGTCGCTGTCGGTCGGTTTATCGTCGGTGACCTTGAGGAGCGGGAACGACGCTCGCCGCACGATGCTCAGGCCCGACTGCGATCGAGCCAGGTCCAAGAACAGTTCTTTGAGGACCGACCGCGACAGCGGCTTTTGCATGAACGTTAAGCCGACGAGCTCGCTCGACGTCTCTCGATCGAGCGCGCGCGCTGACATGATCACCGTGTGGATCTGAGGAAAGTCTCGGCGCAGTGTCTTGGCTACTTGTACGCCAGTCGTCGTCGGCATGTCGAAGTCGATGAGAGCCAGATCGAACGAAAACAGCTCGAGGAGCCACTGCGTGTCGTCGAAGCTCGCAGCGTACTGCGGCTCGTGCCCCAGGACCTGAATCAGATCCGCGAGACTCTCGCCATGGCTTTGGTCGTCGTCGATGATCAGGATGCGCACAGGAGATTTCCGGAAATTAGAGTGGCTGAGCTCAGTTCGCCGTAGTAGCTCGCCTCCTAAGACTTCTTCGTCCGCAGAGACGTCGTCCCGAATCGCAAATTCGCTACCGCGTGGCGCATTTTGGCTCGTCAGCCCTGCCGCCCGCTGCAACCGGACAGAGGAGATTCAGTCGTCATTCTGTTCACGCGCTGCGGCAAGAGTCTCTTCTTCAGTGGAATCTCGAGAGAGGCGCCGGGTACAATACGCGCCTCGACGCACCGGCGTTCGCCGACGCGCTGATCCCATTATACTCTCAACCGTGTGTGGAGAAGAGCGTCGGCGCGTAACGACTTGCAGCTCTTCGAATCGGCCCTCCCAGCGGTTCTTCCGAGAGGCCAAACGACCAGCGTGAATCGGCTTCGGTCGCGGGGGGCGACCAGTAGCGACGGAGAAGCTCGGCAGTTAGCAGGCTGTCAAACCCGCACCGACCTGAAAATCTCGCGAACGCGGGGATGCGACCGCGGCCGAGGAATCCTCGTACCGTGCCACTTTTCGCTGCATTTGTGATCCGATAATTGCGGGGTGTTGCGTCGGCGCGTGGAGAGACGTTTGAGGATCTCGTGCGCAGGCGTTTAGCTGTGTGCCGGTCTGGGCCGATGAACACATTCTGAACGAGATTGAATCGACCGAACTGAACCGGACAGGAAGAGGAAGTTGCTCTCGTGATTCAGAAATTCACCGTTGTGCCCCGTGTTCCCGAACGCCTGCGCCCGCTTCTGACGATCGCGCGAAACTTGTGGTGGATGTGGAATCGTAACGCGGTGTCCCTCTTTCGACGGATCGACCTCGATCTGTGGGAGGAATGCGGCCACAACCCGATCGCCTTGTTGGGGGCGCTGCGCGAGGACCGTTTGCAGCTCCTCTGCGAGGATGAAGCATTTATCGCTCACATGGAGTCGGTTCACTCTGACCTCAAGCAGCACTTGGAGGCGACGACGTGGTTCCGCAAAACCTACGCCGCAGCCGAATCGGCTTCGATCGCGTATTTCTCGGCTGAGTTCGGCCTGCATGAAAGCCTGCCGGTTTACTCTGGAGGCCTCGGGGTCCTCGCCGGGGATCACATCAAGAGCTGCGCTGAGCTCGGGCTGCCGCTCGTGGGAATCGGCCTCTGCTATTTTCAGGGCTACAACCATCAGCACCTTAGCTCCGACGGCTGGCAGCTGGAACACTATCCGGACAACGACTTTTTCAACCTGCCGATGACTCTTGTGCGCGACGACCACAAGCGTGAGCTGCAGGTGGAAGTGAAGATTGGCGAACGGCTCGTGCGTGCGCGCATCTGGAAGGTGCAGGTTGGGAGGGTGCCTGTCTATCTCCTCGATTCGAACGTACCGGCGAATGACCCGCGGGATCGAGAGATTACCCGCCGGCTCTACGGCGGCGACCTCGACATGCGTGTACGACAGGAGATTCTCCTCGGCATCGGGGGCTTGCGTGCACTTGCTCTCCTCGGTGTCCACCCCACGGTATGCCACATGAACGAGGGGCACTCCGCGTTTCTTGCTCTCGAGCGTGTGCGGGTGCTCATGGAGGAGCACAGTTTAAGCTTCGACGAGGCTCGAGAAGCCGTTGCCGCTGGAACAGTGTTCACAACCCACACGCCAGTACCGGCTGGCAACGATCGTTTTCCTGCCGAGTTGATTCACAAGTACTTTGGTGAATACGTCGAGCTACTGCAGCTGCGGATGGATGACTTCATCGCACTAGGTAGGCAAGATCCAGCGGACGCCAACGAGCACTTTTGTATGACGATTCTCGCCCTGCGCCTCGCCTCTAAGGCCAACGGCGTTAGCGCTCTGCATGGCAAGATCAGTCGACGAATGTGGCAGGACATCTGGCCGCGGGTTCCTGAGCAAGAGATTCCGATCTCGCACGTGACGAACGGTGTCCACACTCACTCTTGGCTCTCCGACGAGTTCGGCCGACTATTCGAGCGCTATCTCGGACCGCGTTGGCTCGACGACGCCGTCAATCAGCGCGTCTGGCTGCGTGTCTCCGATATCTCGGAGCACGAGGTCTGGCGGGCGAAAGAGCTTCTTCGGTCGCGGCTGGTGAACTTTGCCCGCGATCGTGTCAGGAAACAGCTGCGCCGCCAGGGCGCGTCGCACACCAAGCTGAGCCTCGCCGAAGAGGCGCTCGATCCGGATGCACTCACGATTGGTTTCGCGCGCCGATTTGCCACCTACAAGCGCGCCAATCTCATCTTCCGCGATACCGAGCGACTGGGGCGTATCCTGCATGATCGAGACCGTCCTGTGCAGTTGATCTTTGCCGGCAAGGCGCATCCTCAGGACCAGCCGGGTAAGGAACTCATTCGACAGATCGTCCATCTTGCAAAGACGAAGGAATTTCAGAATCGCATCGTGTTCATTGAGGACTACGACATCGAAGTGGCGCGATATCTCGTGCAGGGCGTTGATGTTTGGCTCAACACGCCGAGGCGACCTCTCGAGGCCAGCGGCACGAGCGGCATGAAAGCCGCGATGAATGGTAGCCTCAACCTCAGCGTGCTCGATGGTTGGTGGTGCGAGGGATACAACGGCAACAACGGTTGGGCGATTGGATCCGGCGAGGAGTTCGCGGATCGCGACTACCAGGACTGGGTCGAGTCGGAAATGCTCTACGACCTGCTGGAAACTGAGGTTGTGCCACTCTTTTACGAACGCGGCCCTGACGATGTGCCGCGCGAGTGGACGGCTCGCATGAAGGAGTCGATCCGCAGCTGTGGGCCGCAGTTCAACACGAACCGTATGGTCCAGGAGTACACAAAACGGATGTACGTGCCGGCGATGCTGCAAGCAGCATCCCTTGCCGACAACGAATACACCGTCGCTCGCTCCATCGCGGAATGGAAGCGGCGTGTGCGCGATCACTGGGATGAAGTGCGGATTCTCGCGGTCGACGCCGACTCGTCGCAGGAGCTCGAAGTAGGCGCGGACTTGACCCTCGAAGCGAAGCTCGCTCTCGGCAGCTTGTCGCAGGAAGAAGTTGCCGTGGAAGTGATTTTTGGTCCACTTGACTCTAGCGCCGAACTCAACGAAATCGAGACGATCGCCCTGGAGTTTAGGGGCTTCGACGGTGACGCTGCGGTGTACGTTGGCGACGTGCCGTGTCGTGAAGCCGGGCAGCACGGATTCGCCGTGCGCGCCCTGCCGATGCGTCGCGACGTCGGCAACAAGTTCGAGACCGGACTCCTGACGTGGTGGCGCGCTGAGAATCGTCCGGCACACGATCCGGTGCCCGCAGACCACACTGCCCCGGCGTGATCGTCAGGCTGCGTCACCCGGTGATCGGGAGATCCACGAGCTCGCCGTAGCGCTTGGCCTTTTCTGCCCAGGCAGCATTCTCCTTCGGAAGGTATTCGACGGGGTCCGCTGACGTACGCACGATGGTGCGGAGCTCGGAGAGTGATCGGATGGATCCGGTAGCTTTCGCCTGCACCAGCACGTTTCCGGTTGCTGTCGCCTCTGCCGGGCCTGCGATCAGCGGGCGTCCCAGCGCGTTGGCGATGAGCTGGTTCAATACGACGTTCTGACTGCCGCCGCCGACGATGTGAACTCGTTCGACGCTGCGCCCACTCAGTTCCTCGGCCCGCGCCATCACGCCGCGAAACGACAGCGCCAGCGACTCGAGAGCGCAGCGCAGAACATGGCCGCGCGAGTCGGGTACCTCTTGCGCGCTGCGGCGGCAGAAGTCGCGAATCGCTTCCGGCATGTTCTTTGGCGCGAAGAACATACCGTGGTTCGGAGAAATGAATGACCGGTTTTCACAGACTTCACTCGCCCATCGCGTCAACTCAGCGTGCGAGGTCTCGTGGCCGTCTTCGTCGCACCAGGAGCGTTGGCATTCTTGCACAAGCCAGAGTCCGTTCAGATTGCGGAGAAATCGCGTCGTGCCGTCGATGCCTGCTTCGTTCGTGAAATTGGCGGCTAGCACTTCGGGGCGCATCCGCGGACTTCCGAGCTCGACTCCGAGCATGCACCACGTGCCGCTGGAGATGAAAGCCCAGTTGTCGCCTTCGTCGGCCGGCACTGCGGCGACCGCGGCGGCGGTGTCGTGCGAGCACGAGGCGATCACCGGTGGGGGTGTTCGAAAGCCGGCGTCGCGCGCAAGGTCAGCACGCAGCGTTCCGACGACGGTCCCCGGATCGACCAGCGGGGGTAGCAGGGACGACTGGATCTCGAGCGCGCTGGCGAGGCGTGTGGACCAGTCGCGCGAGACCGGATTCCACAGCTGGGTTGTTGAAGCGAGTGTTCGCTCAGCGAATTTGGCGCCGCAAAGAAAGTAACTGATCAAATCCGCCACCAGAAGAATGCATGCGGCGGAGCTCCAGCTTTCCGGCCACTGATCGCGGTGCGCTGCCAGCTGATAGATCGTGTTGAGCTCAAGAAACTGTAGGCCCGTTTCCCCAAAGATATCGTCCTTCGGGAGACGTTCGAAGACGCGAGCCATCATGCCTTCGGTTCGCGCATCGCGGTAGTGCACGGGGTTGCCGAGCAGATTCCCTGCCTTATCTAGGACCGCATAGTCGACTCCCCAACTATCAACCGCGACGCCGTCGACGTTGCCACCACAGCGTTCGGCCCCTCGCCGCAGCCCTTCCTTGATCTCGAGGAACAGGCGTAGCACGTCCCAGTAGAGGGTGGAGTGGACGCGAACCGGTTGATTCGCAAATCGATGGAGCTCGTGGAGTTCGATCCGGCCTTCCTGCAGTCGACCGAGCATGACGCGACCGCTCGCTGCTCCGAGATCGATGGCGAGATAGGAATGAGCTCGAGACCTTGACATCGATAACGCGAGGATTTTCTCCAGGGACCTGCACGCCGGCGACTCCGTTCGTGCCGAGATCCTGAGCGACGCAGCCTGCCGACTTGAAAGCAGTGAAGAGTTAGGGTAATACGTTCGCATCCTCCAACTGCGTTTGCAAGCGAGCTGGGCCGTTCAACTTCGCTGAGGCATGCAGTCGGTCGTCCTCACCGTGACGCTTCCGATCGCAACGACTCACAGCCCGCTGACAAAGTCATTCGGCCGACGAACCGGGCCCTTCACGCCCAGCTCGACTGCGTCAATACTCGCCAAACACGTCTTAGTCTTACAGAAGAGGCTCGGAGACTACCTGCGTTTGCCACCGCCGATCCTGGGCGCGGATTAACCCGGTTTTCGACTCGAAGCACTTTTTCAACAGACTGCTCAACGGAGAAGAACCTTGTCCAAGACTGTCGCGATTTTCCTGCCGGGCGATTATCGAGCGCTGCCGAACAAGTGGGCGCTACCGCAAGTGAACGACACCGTGAGCAATCTCACTCGCGCTTTGAAAAAGGTGGGGCGGAAGCCGCGACTGATTCCGGGTTTCATCACCAAGCCCGACCAGGCAATCACGAAACTAAGTCGTATCGACGACCCGATGATCGGCGTCTTCGTGCATTGGACGTACGGGCCACATACCACCGACGGAGTTGTTGGCAAGGACAACCCATTGCTCCTGGCAAGCAACTTCTCCGGAACTTGGCCAGGGTTGGTTGCTCTACTCAACACGGGCGCGTGTCTGGCGAGCGTTGGGCGCGAATTCTCACGCCTCTGGACCGCGGCGAAGGATTGGACGAAGGATAAAAAGGCGATGGCTCGCCTCGACGAGTGGTGTTCGACCGGCAAAATCCGTTACCGCGAGGACGAACTGAGCTTCACCGCGACGGTCAGTCCACGGGCGAAGAAGATTGCCGATGCGGTCGTTGATGACATTCGCAAACGACGCGTCCTCGCCCTCATGCTTGGCGATACATCCATGGGCATGATCAACGGCTACTTTGGTAGTCGTCTGCTGAACCAGATCGGGTTCACCGAACACAAGGTGGACCAAGCATGGATCATCGACCGTATGAAGCGGATCAGCAATGCGCGCGTTGAGAAAGCATTTCAGTATGTCGTCTCGAAAGGCGTCAAGTTCCACTGGCGGGAGAAAGGCGCTGAAGACTTCGACGAGGACGCGACCCGCGAGCAGCTGCGGATGTATCTCGCCGTCGTCGACTTAATGAAAGAGTTCAAGGCGGACTGTCTCGGCTGGCAGTACCAGCTCGGGCTCATTCCGCTCCTGCCGCCAAGCGACTTCTGCGAAGGTCTGTTCAACTCCGCATGCCGTCCTGAGTCAACGGGTGAACCCGTGATGTGTGCGACTGAGGCCGACCAGGGGAACCTCGTCCCCATGGAACTCATGAAACGCATCCTCAAGAAGAAACGACTACATCCGGCGACGATGTTCCACGACGTGCGCTGGGGCGGCACGCACAACGGCAAATTCGTCTGGGTGCTTCTCAACTCCGGGTCTTGCGGTGCGTACGCATTCAACCACGACGCGAAGACGCTCAAAGGCGTGCATTCGTATCGCCAGCCTGCCGGCTACTTTCCACAGCCGGGCGGGACCTTCGCCGGCGAAAGTCGTCCAGGCAAGATGACCTGGGCGCGCGCTTATCTCAATGGCGGAGACCTATGGATGGATATCGGTCGGGGTGATGTCGTCAAGTTGCCGCCAAAGAAGCGTGACGCGTGGTGGAAAGGCACGACGCGTGAGTGGCCGTTCATGGCCGCCGATCTGCATTGCTCGCAGGAGACGGTGATGGCGCACTACATGTCGAACCACATCGTCGTCGCCTACGGGGATATCTTCGAGGAGATGGCTGCCGTGAGCACGGCGCTCGGATTCAAAGTGCGCGTCATGCAGGCGTCCTAGCTTTTGCTTCCGCACGTCTCGTGCTTTTTTTTGCCAACGAAGGTCGACTCAACCCGAGACTCGCGAAAAACGGAGGCGACGGCGGCGGCCGTGGGCAGCGGGTGGAGTCGGATACAGACTAATACAGATACAGAGTCAGACACGGAGTCAGATACAGATACGGATACAGAGTCAGACACGGGGTCAGAAGGAGATACGGATACAGAGTCAGACACGGAGTCAGAAGCAGAGTGCTGGCGCGCGCACGCCCACGCAATCGGGGATGGCCTTGAAGCACTTTTCTTTTGCAACAATGGCGTCGGAGTGTGCCTGACTGGACGACCCACGGCGTTGCCTGCTCCCTTGGACGGTCTTCCTTCGTTGACTCGGTTTCCTTTCGTTCAACAATTCTTCTGATCTCTTAAATTTTGAACAGAAGCGAACGAAGCAGACGAAGATCAGGCAGAGACGCAGCAGGCGCCCGAGGATCCATGCCCACGCACTCGCGCCTCTCCGCCGCACGCAGCGTCTCTTCGCCCCACCTCCGCCGACCGCGTGCGTGCTACGGGCGTAGGCGCCAACCCTCGTCGAAAAAGTCGGCCGCGGCAATGCGTCCGGGGGCGAGCGCGTCCGGGTCCCGACGCACATCGACGATCGCCCAGTCCGGCAGCTTTGGGTTCTGCAGTGAGTTGGTGCGATCGTGACCTTCGCGAAATGTGATGCCGCTGTTGAGGACGACATAACGTTTCGGGTTCAGGGGATTCGGATAGATCAGGAGAGGCACGTGATGGGCAGCTGGGAACGTAGGTTCGTCCGTGGAGCCGGCGGCGGCCTCGTCAACGTCGCGAAGACGAAGCCCATGCTCGTTCCACTCAAGAGGTAGACCGGGGAGCACACGCGCAATGAGGCTGTTTGCCGTTGCGTCGCCCCAAAGGATGAGGTGGAAACGCTCCACGTCTTCGGCGTTGACTGCTTGCGGAGTTTTCGAACGCACGTGGGCGCGAAAGAGACGTCGCCAGCGCTCCTTGAAGTGTTCGAGCTCGAACGCCACCCAGCGATCGACCGCTGGTTGGCGACAGCGACCGTCGGGTTCGACGACGAGGAACGGCGCCATGAAAGCGTCGTCGATGGGACCTTGTAGACCGGGGACTTTGCCGCTCGACGGTGCTCTGTCGTTCACCCAGATCCAGCGACCACGACGTTTGTCAAGACGCGCCGCGTTTGTCTGTGCGGTGGCCGGTGCTGGAACCGTCTGGCCATCGATCGTGAAGTGCTTGAGTCTCAAGTTCGAATGCGCAGGTGCGGCTGTGATCCGCAGCGAGGTGACACCTTGTGTCGTCAACACAACGGACTCGGCGATTTGACGTGCGTCGACGCGACTCTCTTCCCAGTGTCGTTCGAGACCGAGAATAGTCAACCAGTGGCAACGATTGTAGCGGAGCGTTCGTGTTTGCAAGGAAACGCGCTCGGCGTCTTGATTTCGGCCTGTTTGTTGGCGCTCGTGTAGCCGGCGAAGAATCTCCTGCAGAGACTCGGGATGGTACTTGTGGCCCATGCCCGGGCCGACGATATGGGTGAGCTCCTTGCCGTGCAGCTCGTAGGCGCGCTGCATCGTGCGCGCCGCTTGGATCTGCTTGTCGTGCTCGCCGCTATAGGCAATGACGTCAAAGTTGAACAAGTTGCGGACGTAGCTCGGAGCATCGTAGAGATGCCATAGTCGTTGCTCGTATGTTGGCGGCAGATCGTCTGGCGTCAGTCGGTTGTAGAGCGCCGTTTCGGCGAATCCTGCTCCCGGGCTCGCGGCGCTCCAGAGGCTCGGGTAGTGCGCCGCCAAGTGCCAAACTCCGGCCCCTCCCATCGAGAAGCCGGTGAGTGCGATACGGTCCGGATCGATTCCATAGGCCTCTGTGGCATGAGCAATCGCTTCGAGGACATCGATTTCACCAGCGGATTTGTACGCGTTGCAGTAACGGCCGAACGGGTGCAAGACGATGGCGTCGTCGGCGTGAATGCGTCCGACCTCATGACGCTGATCAAGAAACTGAAGTTCGACCATCTTTTCGCGTCGGCCGTGAAGGTAGACGTATAACGGTGTTTTCGCCGCGAGGTCGAGCTGCTCGGGAATAACGACGCCGTAGGGCTGCACGGAGCCATCGAGGTGCGATCGGAAACCTCGGAAGACGAGCCCGCGCTGCGTGGTCCACGGCGTCTCGCCCTGCTCAAGACTGGCCAGGCGTGCGGCGGCTCGCTCGACGTGCTGGCGTGCTATCTTGAGCTCGCCTTCGTCCCAGAACTCGCCATGCGCAGCGGCGTAGCGGACCGCTTTGGTGTAAATCTCCACGTCCGCAATGGCGCCCTGTAGATGCGTTTTCGTGGCATCTTGCTCAAACGCCGTGCGCAGCATCTCCAGACGGGTCGCCATCGCTGTCGCCTCGGTTTCGAGCGCGGCGAGCGTGGCGGGCGACAGCGAGACACCCGCAGGCGGCAGACGGCGCGGGATGGCAGCAACGTCGTTCAGCGCGTCCGCGGCCGAAGAATCCGGCGTCGCCGCAGTGAGACACACGAGTATGGCCCAGGGCATCCAACAACGGGAGGCAGGTCGCGCCGCCGCGGCCCGCTCCGGAAGCAAATCGATGAGGTATGGGTTCATGCCCCAAAGATTAGGAGAGATGCGCAGCGCGATCAACTGCGCCGCATGAAAGTATCGCCGCTACACTACCGCCGCTTTGGCGACGGTGCGGTGCGGGAATACCACCGTTGAACAAACGCTGCGCCGGTCGAGCTTGCGGACTCTGGGGCGTCCGAGCCGGACGGCACGACTCCGGCGGCGAAACGTCCTCCTGCGGCAGACGTCGAGCTTTCCACGCTGAACGGCGAGCGCCGTAGGGGCTGAGGCGGTGGTGGCCAGCGGCTGCGGTGCTGACAGGCCGAATACGCCGGCCATAGCCAGCAGGATGATCATTCTCATAGCTCGACACTCCCGATTGCAAAAACGCGACGCAGGGGATCCTTGAAAGAATCGTGCCGAGTTGTGAAAGACCGACTGTCAGCACCCTGAGGCGTTGTTTGGCCGGCCGCTAAGGTGTTCGCCCTTTGTAGTTGTGTGCGCGACGCCGAGCGTGGTTGCAGAATTCTGGTACGTGCGACGCCACGTTCAGCGTCGGCGTGGTTGTCCGGTTCCTTGATAGCCCGTCCGCAAACGGTTCAGTCCGGCAGGACTTCGATCTGCACGAGTCGAGTCTTGATGCGTCGTTCCTTCTTGCCACGCAGAACGACCAGCTCCACCTCGTCGCCGACGGAGTAGCGGTCAATTGCATCCAGCAGTGCGATGCTGTCACCGATTCTCCGCCCGCCGAGGCCGATGATCAGGTCGCCGACGTCGACGGAGCCGTCATTGTAGATGACGGTGGTTTTCAAGTCCGCATCTGAGAGCGCCGATGCAGCCGGGACGTCGCCGATCAAGACGCCAGGCGGAAGTCCGTAGCGCTGCAGCTTTCGCTGGATCCAGTCTTCGATGAGGTGGACGCCCAATCCCGGACGAGTGATGCTGCCTTTTTGTATGATATCGTTCGCCACTCGCTTCACGACGTCGACTGGGACCGCGAAGCCGATTCCCGAATTCGCGCCGCTCGGACTCAGGATGGCTGTGTTGACGCCAATGAGCTCTCCCTTGGAGTTGAGTAGAGGCCCCCCCGAGTTGCCGGGGTTGATCGCTGCGTCGGTCTGGACCACACCACGGATCGTACGGCCGTTGCGCGATTTGATATCGCGACCGAGTGCGCTCACGACGCCGACTGTCAAGGTTTGATCAAGCCCGAACGGGTTGCCGATGGCGAGTGCCGTCATCCCGCGCAGCAGATTGCGGGAAGTGCCGAGCGCCAGTGGCTTCAGCTTCTCTTTCGGTGCATCGATCTTGAGAACTGCGACGTCTTTGTCTTTGTATTTTCCTACCAGCGTCGCCTCGTAGACGCTTTGGTCGGCTAGCGTGACCTTGAAGCTCGTCTGCTCCTCGTCAACGAGGTCGTTGGTGACGACGTGCTCGTTGGTGACGACGTGGCCCTCGGCGTCCCAGATGAACCCGGAGCCCGTACCGCTCTCAACGTCACGATCGGCGAAGGCGAAAAGGCCGACTTGCCGCCGGACCCTAGTCCTTTGGGTGACGAACACAACGGAATCGGCAGCGCGGCGGAAGATGTCGACGATGACCTGCTCGCGTGGCTGCAGATCTGGTGGTGGCACGGGTTGATCGTCGGCGGCCAGCGGTGGGGGCGTGCCGCCAGAGGGTCCGACGTAACAGGCGACCCCGATCAGGCCGATCGAGGCAGCGATACAAAGGGCGCGACGAGAGGATTGTGTGATCATCGCTAGCATCGGTTTAGATCTCCTTCTTCTCACTCTTCACCGTAGTTTCGACGGTTGCATCGAGGCGCGGAGCGCGGCAGGGCCGGGCGAGCGCACAGAGGCTCCTGCGCGCGAGCCGCTGCTCATCTATTTTCACACCGTATACGCAGAATGCAGAAAAAACGCAAAATCTCCCATCGGCTCCGTGACTGCGCTCCGAGTCCCCGCTCAGGCATCCGAGCGGGAATGATCCGACTCCGGCTGCGCCCTGCGACGTGCGCGACAGCCAAGCATGGGTTCCGCCCGAGCGCGCCCTCTTGAGCGATTTTCGCTTGACAATTGCCCTGATCTGCACCTAGAATCTGGCCGCCTCGATCGATATAACTTCTTTTAGATTCGACATTTATGTTGCGGTTTGTTGTTTCCGCCTGCTCTTTCGGACTGCTGCTTCGAGAGGCGCACCGGTGGTGAATCGCAAGCTGCTGACTTCGGATTGGTAGAAGGGCGCATGGATCTGACCAAGTTCCGGGACCTCAAGGACCTCGAGTCCCTTCTCGAGCTCATGGGGCGATACGAATTGAGCGAGCTCGAGCTCGAAGGCGAAGGACAGCGGATTCGCTTGCGCCGCAGCGAGCCGCAGGCGCCGCGAGAGATCATCAGCTATGCCGCGCCGGCAGCTTCGGCCGCCGCGCCGATGCCTGCAGAGATGGCGCCGGCGGGCGCCGCAGAGACCGCCGCGACGCCCGAAGCTCCATCGGGCCACGAAGTGACGTCGCCGTTGGTCGGCAGCTTCTACCGCTCGCCGAGTCCAGAGGCGGAGCCATTCGTGCGCGAGGGCGACAAGGTCGACGCTGAGACGGTCCTCTGCATCATCGAAGCGATGAAGGTGATGAACGAGATTCGCGCTGGAGTCTCGGGCGTCGTCCGCGAGATTCTCGTCAAGAACACCGACGCGGTCGAGTTCGGTCAACCACTTTTTAGAATCGACACCGAGTGAAGAAGCTCTCGCGGATTCTCATCGCCAACCGTGGCGAGATTGCGCTGCGCATTCTCCGCGCCTGCAAGGAACTCGATATCGAGACCGTCGCCGTCTACTCGGAGGCGGACAAGAACGGGCTCCACCTGGAGTTTGCTGACGAGACGATCTGCATAGGTCCGGGGCCGAGTCTGCAGAGCTATTTGGATATCTCGAAGATCATCAGCGCTGCCGAGATCGCGGACGTCGACGCCATCCACCCGGGGTATGGTTTTTTGGCAGAGAATCCTCATTTTGCTGAGGTTTGTGAGTCGTGCCACATCAAGTTCATCGGCCCAAGCGTTCATGCTATCCGCTTCCTTGGTGACAAGGGCCAGGCGCGTGAACTCGCCGCCAAGAGCGGCGTGCCGTGTGTCCCTGGAAGCGACGGGGTGATCAAGAACGAACAGCAGGCACTCGAGGTTGCGCGCGGTATCGGCTATCCCGTCATGATCAAGGCGGTCGCCGGTGGCGGTGGCCGCGGCATGCGCGTTGCACACAACGATATCAGTCTGATGAGCGGCTTCATGGCGGCGCGCGTCGAGGCGGAAGGGGCGTTCAATAACCCTGACGTCTACATCGAAAAGCTCGTCGAGAAGCCGCGCCACGTCGAGATCCAGATCTTGGCGGACGAGCACGGCAACGTCGTCCACCTCGGCGAACGAGATTGCAGTCTCCAGCGCCGCCATCAAAAGCTCGTCGAAGAAGCGCCGTCTCCCAGCATCACTGAAGACATGCGGCGCGCTATGGGCGAGGCGGCCACCTCACTGGCGCGCGCGGCGGGCTATGCCAATGCCGGGACGGTCGAGTTCCTTGTCGACCGCGACGAGAATTTCTACTTCATCGAAGTCAACACTCGCGTTCAGGTGGAGCATCCGGTCACGGAGATGATCACCGGTGTCGACATCATTAAGGAGCAGATTCGCATCGCCTCGGGAGAGCCCCTGTCGATGACGCAGGACGACATCGAGCTGCGCGGCTGGGCGTTCGAGTGCCGCATCAACGCCGAAGATCCCGCCAACGACTTCAAGCCGTCGCCGGGCACCGTGACGCGCTTCGAGGTGCCGGGCGGACGGGGTGTCCGCGTCGACACGCACGTTTACACCGGATATGCGGTGCCGCCGTTTTACGATTCCATGATCGCCAAGCTGGTTTTTTGGGGGGAGGACCGAGCCGCCGCCCTGGCGGGGATGCGGCGGGCGCTCGATGAGCTGCGCATCGAGGGCGTCGCCACGACGATTCCGCTCCACAAAGAGATCTTCCAGCACTTCCATTTCGTCAAAGGGAAAGTCGACACCGGCTTTCTCGAGGAATATTTCATGCCGTGACTGCGGCTCTCGTGCGGCTCTCTCGCAGCTCCGACGGCGGAGATTCGCACCTTGTTGGGGCCATCCTCGCCCTCCGGTTATGGCGAGAATTCCTCCCGCCGCCGCGGATTCTGCGCAACAGGCGTGCCGTTGGCCACGTCTTCTGCCGGAGAACGGAGACGAATTCGGACGCCTCAGCCAAGAGAGCGGCTCCGCTTTTCCTGGAGATCCTACGGAGAGCCGCGCGGCGGCCCTGTTGCGCCCAAACCGGCGACACGCTATCCTTGAGATTCGCCTGAAGCGCCTGTCGTGGAATGGGTTAAGCGGGTTAGCTAGCCGCGTTGGCTTCGGGTGACTTCAGAGAAGTAGCTCACGTGGGTGGCGCGTTCGTCGTTTGGTGTCGTCAGTAGTCGGCCGAACAGACATCGAGAGACTGTATCGAAACGACGACGATCGTAGACCGTATGCGGTGCGTCATCGACTTTCGGGCTGCGGTGGTGAAGAACTGCCGGAATCGTCTTCGTGTTTATTCGCCTTTAGCAAGTGGAGTTCTGTTTTATGGTCACGCAAGTCAACCAAAGCGATTGTCGTTCGCCGCGCGCGAGAGGAGCCTCTGGTTTCACATTGATCGAGCTTCTCATCGTTATTGCGATCATCGGTATCCTCGCCGGTCTCGCCATGACGGGTATTTCCACGGTGCGCGAACGATCGAACAAGTCGGTGACCACAAGCGATATTTCGTCGCTCGATCAGGCGCTGCAGCGCTACGTTCTTGATGAAGGTGTGTTTCCGGGTCAGGATGCGAAAAAGATCGGTGCCGACGACAATCAGTTTCCGCTTTTGTTCAACGCGATTTTCGGTGATCCCAAGCCCAACGGTCCGGGTGGACGCGGCGCTCCCTACATTGAGTTGAAGGAGGATAAGGTCCGCGTTTGGGATGAAGCCGAAGACGCCTACCGCCCGGCCACACGCAGCGAGCTCTTCGAGCCGCGGGTGAAAAAGTACATGGTCGATGCCTGGGGGACACCGCTTGTCTACCGCAGCAACAAGGGGCGCAGGCCTCGTCCCTACATGCACAAGCGAAGGGGCGCGGATCTCTACAGCCTAGGGCCGGACGCTACCGACCAGACCAAGACCGGTAGCGATGACGAGAACGATGACATCGGTAATTGGTAGGCCTCCTCATTGGTGAATCATTGCAGATGCGCATTCAACCTGCCAACTTGAGCCAGAGTGTCGCCAGCGGCGCGCGTCGGACTGCACGTCGCCGGTGCAGCATTCCGAGGGGACGGGTTTGGATGGGACGACGGACCGGGTTCACTCTCATCGAGCTCCTCGTCGTGGTGGCGATTCTCGCGACGCTCTTCAGTCTTGTCGTCGTCACCGTTGGGCCCTTCTTGGAAAGGGCTCAAGTGAAAGCGACCGTGTCGATTATCCGCCGGCTCGAGTCGTGGGCGGAGGAGTATCGCAGCCTGAAGGGGAGTTATCCGAAGGACGGACTCGACGAGCCGTATGAGAGTGACACCGGCACGCGCCTTCGCGGTGTCGGTGCGCTGCACTACCAACTGAGTCGTTCGGTGATCGCAGATGATATCGTGGGCAGTCGAGTGCGCCTCCGCGAGCTGCCACCGGTCGCTTCCATCAAGAGTGCGGAGCTTTCGGATGATTACGACGGTGTATTCGAGATCATCGACGGCTTTGGGGAGCCGATGCACTACGACAACGTCGCGAATGACCGCTTTGTGCCTCAGGACGGAAGTGTCCACTTTCCGCCAGTGACCGATTGGCATCCCGACGATCCGCGCGCTGCGAAGAACACGATCGACGGTAAGGAGGTCGTTCGCCGGCGTGGGATTCAGAATCGAGGTCGGTTCGACATTTGGTCGCACGGACCGCGTGGGCACGACGAAGAAGAACCCGAGTGTCTGCCGATGGGAACATGGAATCTGACTCAATTCGAGTCATGAAGGAGCTTGCGCCAATGTCGATGTTGAAGTTTCACCGCTGCTCGACGCACCCTCGCAGCGGCTTCACCATGATCGAGCTCATGGTCGTAATCGGCATCATTGTGCTGGCGGCTGGGATGATGACGCCAAGCATCACTGAGTACTTCAAGCAGCGTCAGCTCGACCAGTCGGTCTCGCTCATTCGGGGGGCGATCAGCGCTGCCCGGCTTCGGGCTGTGAACGAGCGTAGTGAGGTGCAACTCGTTTTCTTTCGAGAAGGCATACGCGTTTTTAGCGCGCGTGAGAATAAGTTCGTCGACGAGAACTTCGCCGTCAAAGGCACCCCGATCGCCGACGGAAGCATCTGGTACGTGCTCGGGTTTTTGAACGAGCGCCCGAATCTTCGACTCCAGAGTTACGCCGAGTGGGAGGAAAAGAACGTCCCCGTCATCGATGACGATTCGTCGAAGAGCTCGCGTCGCTCACGTCGCGCTCGCCGTCGTCGTCAACAACAGGAGGAGAAGCAGCTGAATCTCAGAGACATTCCGACGCTGACCTTCTTACGTGATGGGTCCGTTCGCTTCGATGTGGGGTCGGATGTTTCCTCCATAGCCCTGCAGGAAGACCCACCCAAGGGCGCTGACATTATTGTTTACAATGTTGGGAACCCGACAGGGTGTTTCATAGATATCCAGCGTACGGGACAGAATCGTTCACGGACGGTGTCTCTCGCTGAGGAGCCGCGGCGTCCTTCCTTGGAAGCAGAAGATTCCAAGAAGAAGAAAAAACGTCGAAGGCGCAAGAGGTCGTGAGGACGTGATGTTTTCTGTTGATGGACGGTGTCGACGATTGAGCGATTGGAGACGACGACAGAACGGATGGCACCAATGATGAGGAACCCGCTGCTCGCGAGAGTTGAAGGGGCGCGACGTCGTTCAGGAGGGCGCTCAGGAAGTGGCTCGCAGGAGTGGGCATCGGTCCGCCGGTACGCGCGTCAACGACGGCAGCATGGCTTCACGATCATGGAGATCATGATCGCTACAGCGATCCTGACTTTGGGGCTCGTCGGCATCCTGGCGCTCTTTCCCGTGGCGATCTTCAATAGCAAGAAAGTCATGGACAACTCGACGGCGATTGTGATCGCCGAGTCGGTCGCCGATGCGATTCGCGAGGGCCTGCGCAATCAACGCCGCTTCAATCGAGTCGGCGATGAATACTTCGTCTTCAAGCACGACGGCGTCATGGATAGGATTCCGGCCGTGCGCGCACAGGAAGACCATAGGAAGGACTACTATATCCTGCTGCCTGGGTATCGACGCGGCGGCTCTGGTTTCTCCGGGCGGAGTCGGCGCAGGAATGCGCTCGCGCGCATGCAGACTTTCTGCTATCCGGAATCTGATTCACCGGCGAACGGTGGTGGTCGACGCCTGCGGGCAAATAACGACGTCATCATGCGCACGGCGGCAGATGGCCGCGAGTTCGAAGACATCTTGGTCAAGAAGACCTATTCGCTCGGCAATCTGTTGCCGGAGGAGGGGACACCCGACGCGCTTCCGGATCAGCAAATCGATACGTTGCGGCAGTTTTCGTATGCTTTTGCGATTTCACCGAGTCTTGAGGACTCGAACCTGAGTCCGAACGTGAGCACATTCATCCCGGCGCTGCGTCTCTTCCACGTGCGCGTTATGGTTTTTCGGTCGTTCCATTATTCGCCCGAAAGCGATGACGACGCATCGTTGGTGGAGCCGCCGATCTACGAGCTTGATTTCGAGGTGGCGATATGAACCGGCTCCATACGAGAGGGCGGCTTCACTTGCACGCGAAACGTCTCGACACGACGGGCGATTGCGGCGTGTCGTCGTCTCCACGAACGCGCGGATTCACGCTGATCGAGCTGATGGTCGCGCTCGGACTGGCGGCGATCATCTCCATGTCGATCATGTCGATCTCTTCGCAAGCGCGAGTGACGTACGAGGAGACTGTTAACAAAGTAGAAGTCTACAACCGTTTTCGCTACGCGCTGCGCTCTCTGGAAGAGGACTTGAAGGGATGGGTGCCGACGTCCGAACTCGAGTTCTATCAGGATGGCCGCGGTCGCGGTGGATCGCTCAACGACCACTGGGATCCAGGCGAAGAAGCCCCGGACCGAAGCGACGAGTGGGGCAAGGGGGTGCTCGACGGCGGGGCTATCGGGGATTTCGATGAATTCGCGTTCATCCAGCAGGGTAGCTACATCAGTAACGAGCCGGAGAAGACGTCATTCGATCAGGCGGATGAGTACGTGCACGACGCGTACCGCCTGTACTTCCAGACGATCACCTACGTCGATAAGGCAATGCGCCTCGCGAACGTCGAGTACTTCCTCGCAGATCCACGCCGGCTCGACGGCGATGACGACAAGATCCACGATCCTCCGACTAGGATCACCGATCGTTTGCATGCCCGCGACCTGACGTTGACGAAAGTCGTGCGCTACTACAACATCACCCCGGACATAATTCTCAAGCAGGCGACGACTCCAGTTGAGCGTCGCGTGATCGATCTTGCAACGAACGTCACTGATTTTCGCGTCGAGTACACCAGCGAGCCTCGGCTTCTCAACATCGGCGGCAAGGCCAGTCTTCGGTACTATACGCCGAAGGAAGAGTATGAGGACTCACCCGAGCTCGCCGTGCGCCCGGTGTTCGATCGTCGCGCGAACTCGTACAGAAAGCACTTCGGCTACGGCAGTATGAAGCTCGATGCTGGGTTTCCGAAAGCGAGTGCGTACTCGGGCGCGCGCGGAGATCGCAATGTTGGTTTCAATCAGGGGCAGCACAAGTCGACGATGTTCGGATTCCAGGGAGATCGTTCGATTCAGTTTGCCCAGCTCGTGCCGGGCGACAAAATGTTCGTCTTCACGGAGTCGAACCGCGCGGGTCGAACCCCGGGATCCGGCGGCAGCGTCTCTCAGTTGGCGCGGTTCCCCTCCGGCGACTACACGGTGAAGGCGAATTTCGGCGGTTTGCTTGAGTTCAACGAAATCATCGACTCAACAGATTGGAACAACCAGAATCAGACCGGGATCCTGTATAAAGCGGCGTTTCTGCCGGCCGCAGTGCGGATCACGCTGCGCATCGTCGACGACGACGGCCGCAACCCTAAGACCCTACAGCGCGTCGTCTCCATCCGTCGTCGTTCGCGTTGACAGCGTTGAGCAGCCGCGGCGAACGCAGGTAATCTCCGGGCCTCTTCTATAAGATCTACACGGCGAGGCTCGCCGCGGCTGACTTCGGCGTGAAGAGGCCGGTCTCAGCCGAATGACTTTTTCAGGCGGGCTGCTTGCTCCTGTCGTTCTGAAGCGCCGCACAACTGGCTTCGAATCACGGAAAACTTGTGCGGTCAGGCCGCGGCGAAATCGCCGTGCGTACCACGACCGGTCTCTCGCCCGCTGAATTGAACGTGGACGACGCACGAGGATGGCAGAGAGCACTAATGCGCCGACGTTCGCAAGTGACTTGTGCACGGCTGCTGCTGCCGTGTGGCCGTTCGAGAGTGCGCGGTTCGTGCAGCGGTTCGACAATGTTGTCTATCGGGTGTTACTCAACGGCTCAGTGTGCTACCTCAGGTTCTCTCCGGAAAGCCGGCGCACGAACCAGCAAATTGAGTCTGAACTCCATCTGCTCTGCTACTTACACGACGAGTCGTTTCCGGCGAACGTCCCTGTGCCTGCGCGCGATGGGCAATTGTCCAGGGAGATTGAGCTGGATGGGCGAAGCTTCACGGCATGCGTTTTTTCGGAGTGCCCGGGCGTCTCGTTCGAGCAGCTGCCGCCTACGGATTTAGGTGGGTTCTGTCGGAACACTGGCAGAACTCTGGGGCGGCTCCACGCCGTTCTGCGGGCGTACAAGAGGCCGAGTGAATTCACTCGATTGGCATGGATCGAGGAGCGCTGGGATCAATTTGACCGTGTCATCCCAGAATCCGAGACAGCCGCGTGGGCACTCTACACTGAACTACGTCGATCCTGGGCCGCTCTCGAAGAACCTGCCGACTTTGGCCTTGTTCACGGCGATTTCACCGTAAGAAACCTCCACTACACGAATGATTCCGTCTCGCTGTTCGATTTCGATGGCTGCTGCGATCATTGGTATGCGTATGACTTGGCGTGCTTTCTGCACTTTTTCAGCTGGCGCCCGCTAGATCAACGACGGATCGTCTTCGGCAATCTCTTGGAAGGGTACGCGGAATCCTGTTCTCTAAGCGATGCGATGCTGGCCCAGATTCCAGTTTTCGCGAAAACAAAACTACTCCGCGGATTTCTGGTCTATGCCATCGAATACGGGCTGGACAATACGTCATCGGAACTGCAGAGGCTCTTCGAGTCGCGCCGACGATTGTTTCCACAGCCGCCATGTTGGCCACCTTCGCAACCGTAATTCACGTCTGACGAGAACCAGCGGCTTGAGCGGGCTGTTAAGTTAACGCCGACGATTGACTGCCCGAAATAGCTAGCGAATCGACGTCGCCATCGGCTCGCGAAGTCTGATGCGAGGCGAATCGTATCCCGCGGGAGCGGGCGGCACTGCCCCGGGTCGCGATCGGGCAGACAGCAGGTCCAGCCGACACTGTGCCTACGACGCGGTGTCCTTACGCAACGGTGCTCTTCGCAACGATGCCCTTCGCAACGATGCCCTTCGCAACGATGCCCTTCGCAAACGATGCCCTTCGCAAACGATGCCCTTCGCAAACGATGCCCTTCGCAAACGATGCCCTTCGCAAACGATGCCCTTCGCAAACGATGCCCTAGGAAACGATGCGATCGGCGTTCATCGACAGCAAGAACTCCGGATTCGTTGGGTGCTGCTTCAGCTTCGTGGTCAGCAGCTCCATCGCCTCCACTGGGTTCATGTCGTGCAGCACCTTGCGGAGCACCCAGATGCGACGCTGCTCATCACTGTCGAGTAGCAGCTCCTCTTTGCGTGTGCCGGAGCGGGTGATATCGATGGCCGGCCAGACGCGTTTGTCGGCGAGCCGACGATCGAGATGAAGCTCCATGTTGCCGGTTCCTTTGAACTCCTCGAAGATCACCTCGTCCATGCGGCTGCCGGTGTCAACAAGCGCCGTTGCGATGATCGTCAAGCTGCCGCCCTCTTCGATGTTTCTAGCCGATCCAAAGAAGCGCTTTGGTTTCTGAAGGGCGCTCGCGTCCACACCACCGGAGAGAATCCTGCCTGAGTGCGGCACTTCGGTGTTGTAGGCGCGTGCGAGACGCGTGATCGAATCAAGAAGGATGACGACGTCACGACCATACTCGATCATGCGCTTCGCCTTCTCGATCACCATTTCAGCGACTTGGACGTGACGGGCGGCCGGCTCGTCGAACGTCGAGCTGATGACTTCGCCCTTCACCGAGCGTTCCATGTCGGTCACTTCTTCTGGTCGCTCGTCGATCAATAGTACGATCAAGTCGACCTCAGGATTGTTGCGAGTGATGCTATTAGCAATCTTTTGCAGCAAGATCGTCTTGCCGGTTCGCGGTGGTGCGACGATCAAGCCGCGCTGCCCTTTGCCAATCGGGGTGACGAGATCGATGATTCTCGTCTCGAAGTTGGCCGCATCACATTCCAGAACGAGACGCTCTTCCGGATAGAGCGGGGTGAGGTCGTCAAAGTTCGCCTTACTGTGGAGTTTCTCTGGCTCCTCGTAGTTGATGGCTTCGACGCGAAGCAAGGCGAAGTACCGCTCGTTTTCCTTTGGCGGGCGAATCTGCCCCGAAATCACCGCACCGGTGTGCATACCAAAGCGGCGGATTTGCGACGGCGACACGTAGATGTCATCCGGACATGGGTAATAGCTGTAGCGTGGCGAACGCAAGAATCCAAAGCCGTCCGGGAGAACCTCAAGCACGCCTTCACCGTACATGAGTCCGTTTTTCGACGCGCTGCCTTTGAGGAGCTTGAAGATCAGGTCCTGCTTTTTTAGGCCGGTGTATTCCGTCACATCTTCCGCCTTGGCGAGCTCGTGGAGCTCCGGCACGGTCATTCGCTGCAGTTGGCTGATGTGGAGACCTTCCTTTTCGCCGCCGCTCGTCCCCGAGGCTTCCAATTGTTTCGCTTCTGCCTCGAGCTCTTCGTCGCTCGGCAGCCCGCTGCTGGAGCGCCCACCGCGCGGCGCTGCCTTGCCGCCGTCGCCGCGTTTCTTTCGCGAGTTGTTTTTGGCCTTCGCTGTTGCCATCGTGCTCCGCCTCCGTTCAGCGTGATGTTTTCGATTGGTCGTTGATTTAGCAGCCTGTCGAAGGTGCTTCGGACTCTTTCAACCGGCTTTTAGGCCCCGGGGCTGCAGCGCTTGCGAGGTGCGCCATGTATCGCTTCGCTTGTTCCCGCGTCGTTTCTCGATCTCCTGAATTGTCGATCACGAAGTCCGCCAGTCGGCGCGTCTCCGCGATGGGCGCTTGCATTGTCTCTCGTCGCTTCAGCTCTGCCTCATCCCAGCCGCGGGATTCCTTCGCCCGGCGGACGCGTTCCGCGCTCGAGGTTTCCACAAACACAATCGAGTCGCAGTCGCGAGGAAACGGTGTGCGGGCGAGCAAAGGAATGTCGAGAACGAGAAGGTCACTACTCGATGCCGCTTGACGAAAAGACTCGATGCGCGCTGCGATGCGCCGGCGCACCTCGGGGTGGACGAGGCTCTCCAAGTGGGCGAGCGCGCCGCGGTCGGAAAACACACGCTCGGCGACTTGGCGTCGATCGACAGACCCGTCGGCCTCGAGCGCGCCGGGCCCGAGCCATTCAACCACCTGTGAGCGGACGCTGGGGCTGTTGAGAACTTCGTGGGCGATCGCGTCGGCGTTGATCGACTCGGCGCGCGGCGCAGCCTGACCAGGCGGCAGGTCGCGAGTGCGCGCCAGTTCCAGTAGCAAGTCAACGACGGTCGACTTGCCTGCGGCGATGCCACCGACAACGGCAACGATCATCGGGAAAGAGCCTTCCTTTTGGGGGACTCGGGTGCTCGACCCCGCACAGGGGCGCGAGAAACGGGATTGGAAAAGGGGAATGTTGGGATGAGGGCTTGAGGGCTCAGTCGTCCGGCTGAGCGGTCACTTCTTTTCGCGATTGATTGTTCTTCGAATTTCGAATCTTGTCGAAGCCATTCGGCCAGGACGCTCACAGCGAGTGCTGAAATTCGACGTGGCGATGACCGAACGATGACTGAGAAGAGAGATTCTAAGAATTCGGAAAGCGTCGTGAGGAGTGCCTGCCAAACACTTGCCTGACACAACACGTCAGGGAAACGAAAACAGCGAGTCTCTGTTTTCTAAGCTCCTCGTTGTCGTCGCGGCGGATTCTCAGGCGGGTGTTACGACGAACTCCAGGCGTTTCTCACTCACTTTGCCTTTACGGGATCATCGATTCCGCCGTTTTCTTTGTCAAGGAATAACCCCTGAGAATCGACCGTACGGCTGGGAACTTGACTCCGTTACGCATGGGTCTTTACAATCGAGGGCTGGGCGTATGGGTGTGTCGCCCGCCTCAGAGTTCGCGGAACGATCCGTAGCGAACTCGGTATCTCCACTACATCTACGTAAGAAATGAAGCGGACTGGATCGTCGACGCGCGCCGCCGGCGGAAGGAGTCCTTTCCTGCCTTCTTTCGCTTGTTCACCCATGTCGTCTATGGTTTTGAAACGCCGCGTGGCGGAGGACTGAAATGGCACAGCGGGAAGGATCGGTTTACCTAACCCTCTTCATCATCATGCTGCTACTGTTCGGAGTGATGGCGGTCTTTTTTATCACGACAAACGCGAAGCGCACCGAAGCCAACAACCAGCTTTCCGCGCTCCGTAGTCGCCTCGAGGCCGAAGCGACGAACGTCCAGTCGCTCAGCGATACGCTGTCGGATTTGCGCGTCGCCGTCGGCGGACCGACCTACGAAGACGAAGCCAGTTGGCCCGGAGACCTTCACTTCACCCAAACGCGACTCGAATCGATCGAGGCGTCATACAACGAGGCTGTCAAAGAGCTCGGAGATCGCGTTCAGATTCCCGAATCCGACTTCCAGTACCTCGTTGAACCGTACGACCATTTGCAGAGTTTGCTGGCTGAGTATCGCAAGCTGTTCGCTGAGATGGCGACACGGACCGACGAAGCGCAGAAGGCCGTACAGGTAGCGGAGACGGACCGCGACAACACCGTTGCGGCCATCCAGACGAAGAACAAGGAGCTGGCAGACCAAGTCAGCGATCTTGAGGTGCGCCTAGAAGAACTCGACAGCAGCTCAAAGCAGAAGGAAGAGGAGTACCTGCTGCGGATCGAGCAACTGAACGATACGTACGGCGAAGACTTGACACGTTCGCGGCGACTGACCGCCTATCAAGCGACGCTGCTTTCCAACATGGGGCGTCGACTCCAGAGCCTGGAAGAGCAGCAGTACAAAGAGCAGACACTTGAGGACGTCGATCCTGACGGCCTACTGTTGGTTGTCGACTCCGACGCCCGCAAGGGGTGGATTGACCTAGGGCGGTCCGATTTTCTCCGCAAGGGACTGATCTTCCGCGTCTATCAGCTCGGCAAGGGTGGGCGACCCATCCATAAGGGGCAGGCGGAAGTGCGCGCGGTGCAGGAGAATCAAGCTGAGGTGAGCTACGAGGAAGTGGACAGTCTGAATCCGATCACCGCAGGCGACTTCGTCTCGAGCCCTCTCTTCGACCCGGAGAAGAAACCGGTGTTCGTTTTTGCAGGGAGATCTCTTTCGAGCGATCAGTTCAGTCTTGATTTCGTCAAGAACATGATCGGATCGAATGGTGGAATCGTCGAACCGCGTGTCGATCTCAACACTGACTTCGTGATCTTGATTGACGGTTATGAGACGTCGCAGGAATATCGCACGGCGCGTGAATACGGTGTTGTCGTCATTCGTGAGCGCGACCTGTTGAGCCTGCTCGGTATTTGACCGGCAGCGCCGAGCGGAGTTCTCAGATCACCCACCGGCGACTGCACGACGGCTCCCGTGGGGCGTTGACTTTTCGAGTCGCCTACAGTAACAAATGATCCCTCAAGGGGGTGCGGTGCACCTGCTGCTGTGGGATGTTAACAATCGGAAGGCCGAAGGCATGGCGCGCCTGCGTCTGGTCCGCTCGTTGAGCGAGCCGTCACGCGAAGCGCGCCTGCGCGAGTTCGCGGCGACGCGTGAGCTAACAGCTCGCCTCGCAGGGCGTAGAAACTCGCGTTGAGCGGACGTTTCACCGGGCGCTCCCTCGCGGCTTGGACAACACCTGCCGGCACCAAAACTTGCCGGCGCGAAGTCGTCCAGCCCTGGACTGGATGCATGGATCAGGAGCCTGGCCGCTTGGCGGTCGTCCCGTGAAGGCTGCTTTTTTTGCGCCCGCGCCCTCGGCGTGTGCGCAGTCCGGGGCGATCACCGCGTGCGGACGCGGTCGCGATCAGCCGCGCACCCTGCAACCGGCGATTTTCCGTCGGAAAGTGCCGGGGTGATGGTGCTCCCGTTTCCTGCTGAATTCGTAAGGAGTGTCGAATGCGCGAAGTTCGTATGACCTTCGGAGAGCACCTCGAAGAGCTGCGTTCTTGCCTGATTCGCGCGATCATCTTCCTGCTCGTCGCGGTCACGGTTTGTCTCATTTTTGGCGAGGAGTTGATGCGAGCGGCGCTCCGGCCTCACGAGGCCGCGATCGAGGCGGCGCTTCGTGACCAAGCAACGCGTCGGCTGAGCGCCGCAATGGACGATTTGGCGCGGCTGCGTGCCGGCGACCAGGTCGGCGACGACATCGTCACACTCGAAGCCGAGGCTGTGCAGTGGGAGGTTCTCTTCGCCAAGGATCTCGCCGTGCCCGGATTGGCTGAGCTGCTCGAAGACGCTGCCGCGGCGACATCGCGCGATCTCGAGGCGGTCGACGCCTTCGTGCCGAGCCAGCGACAGGTGCTCGATCGTCTTTTGAAGTCGTTGGCGACGCGATTTGCCGAATCGGTGTCGACCCACTTCGTTTCGGACCTGGAGACGGCACAGATTCGGGACGTGAGTGCCCTCGTCGCTGAGGTCGAGAGGTTGTTGGTGTCGGCGCATGAGCTCTACGGGCCGAACTCAGCGCAAGTCGCCCTCGGGCTCGGAGAGGACCTCGGTGAGGTCGTGGGGCAGTACCGCGAGTTCACGGCTTTTCTTGAGGAGCGTCGAGACGAGGCCGCGAAGAGCGGCGTCGCGCTCGAAGAGCTTCGCGCGCGCGTGCTGGAGTCTCAGCTACCCGCCTACTTGCAGCGACGCCTGGGCGAAACCAAGCGAGACATCGAAGCGATTCTCAAGCCCTCCGTGAATTTGATCATGATCCACTACCTCGAGAGTTTCATCACGTATCTCAAGGTGGCAGGGATTTTTGGTCTCGGGTTGTCGCTGCCGTTCGTGCTCTACGAGCTCTGGAAGTTCGTGGGAGCCGGCCTCTACGATCACGAACAGAAGTACGTCGTGATCTTTCTCCCAATCTCACTCGGACTCTTCGTCGCCGGCGTGCTGTTTGGTTATTTCATCATGATACCGCTCGGCCTTCAGTTCCTAGCTAGTTGGGGCGTCCAAGAGGTTAGCCTCAGCATCACGCTGGGCAACTACATCGGTCTTTTCCTCACGCTTACGATCTTGATGGGGCTTGTCTTCCAGGTACCGCTCCTTATGATCTTTCTCTCGAAGATCGGCATCATCGACGCGGCAGGATTTCGGCGGCATCGCAAACCAGCGATCTTTTTTGGTTTCTGTGCTGCCGCGATGTTGACGCCACCTGATCCGATCACGTTGCTTCTGATGGCCGGTCCGCTCATTCTTCTCTATGAGGCCGGAATCCTGGCGAGCGATTTGATGGCAAAGAAGGAGGAACGGGACGCAGCATCATGAAGGTCGGGATCATAGGGCTTCCGGGAAGCGGTAAAACGACCCTTTTTCAGCTGCTCACGGGCGAATCTGAGACACCCGGTTACACCGGAGCCGCGAACAAGCCGCAACTCAAGCGCGTCCTGGTTCACGACCAACGACTGGAGCGACTGCGCGATGACTTTCAGCCGAAGAAGTTCACGCCCGCTGCCGTTGACTTGCTAGACTTTCCTCCAGTGAAGCGCGAAGGTCAGGACCGAGCGGGGCTGGCAGATTTGCTGGCGCCGGCGCGCGAGGCGCACGCGCTGCTCATCGTTGTACGCGCGTTCTCGTCCCCGGGGCTACCGAGTGCCCGGCCCGCTGAGGATTTGGATGAAGTCGAAGGAGAGCTGATCCTGTCGGACCTCGAGCTCGTCGAGCGGCGGCTCGAAAAGCTGGAGGCGAAGCGCCGCAAACCGGCGTTCCAAGAGGAAGAGGCCAAGGAAATCCAAATCCTCACACGGCTCAAGGAGCATCTTGAGAGCGACAAAGCGCTCGCCAGTTGCGAGCTCTCGCAGGAGGAGGAGAAGAAATTGGGCGGCTTCGGGTTCTTGAGTGCCAAGCCTGCCGTCGTCGTCGTCAGCTGCGACGAGAGTGGGGTCGTGCCCGAAGTGGTCGAGGATCTGAGGACGCGGGCGACGCACGGTATGATCGTCGTCCCAGCACGCAACGAGCTGGAGATCTTGCAGCTGCCGGTCGAGGAGCGTGACGTGTTTCTGGCCGAATACGGGGTCGAAGAGTTTCACCAACAGGCGATCATCGAGGCTTCCTACCGCGCCGCAGGAGCGATCAGCTTTTTTACGGCTGGGGAAAAAGAGGTGCGAGCGTGGACGATCCGCCAGGGGGACACCGCGCCGCAGGCGGCGGGCGCCATCCACTCGGACTTCGAGCGCGGCTTCATCCGTGCGGAGGTGGTTTCCTACGCCGACTATGAGAAGGCAGGAAGTGTCAAGGCGGCGAAGGAGAAAGGGACGTATCGGGTCGAAGGCAAGGACTACGTCGTTGCTGACGGCGATGTTGTTGAGTTCCGCTTCTCGGTCTGAAGTTGGCGCGCGGTCTCGAACCCGTCAGGTGCCAGCGCTCGTGTGTCTGCGTCGGAGACGGTTCGTTTGCACAGCACGACTTACGATGACGTCCACCGCTACGTCTGCCGGGGCTCCTTTTTCGGCCCATTGGCGCGGTTTTTGATCGTCGTGGACAGAATTGGCGGCTGCAGGGTAGTCTTCCGATAGACGCGAAGCCACGTGAACGTTGGTGGCGGCTGGTCGGACGTGACGCTCCGAGTACTTCGCTCCGAAGACCCGGCCCTGAGCGCTTGCAAATGGCCGCTCGAGCTCAGATTCGAGCAAAGGTGAGTGGCTCGGCGGTCGAAGAAACATACAACTTCGCCAATCCCATCGTCTCGACAGGAGTGTCTGAGTATGTTGCGCATCTTGAGAATCTTCATCGGTGCCGCGTGCGTGATCGGCGCAGCCGCGCCGCTTCAAGCCGACACGGTCTACCTGAAGAACGGCTCCTACATTGATGGGGTCGTCACGGCGCGTAGTGAGCGGGTGATCCAGGTTTCGATCGGCAGAATCGGCAAGCTGGAGATCGAAGTCGAGAAGATCAGCCACGTCGAGAAGAACAGCCGCACGGGCACGACTGGGCAAGCTCCTGTGGTGAACCGGAAGCTCGACTTGCCCGGTGTCAAAGAGAAGCCCGACAGCGCCGAGGACGAGTCCTCCGCGAAGGAAGCCGCCGCGAGTTCAGACGATAGCGCTCAGGATGAGGCGGACCCAGTCGATCGTCAGCCCGGCGACGCAAAACAGCAGAGCCAGAGCGAAGACGAGGCAATCGATCCCGAACTCAAGAAGCAGATCGAGGCTGCGGTTCACGATCTGCAGCGTCAGAAGGCCAAGCATCGATGGCGGGCTGAGCGCCAGCTGCGCGAAATCGGCGAGCCTGCGATCCCCTTTCTCATCCCGGTGGCGAAGAACGGCGCGGACCTAACGCGCACCATCGTGTATCGCTTCTTTGCCGAACATGCCAGCGGTGAGAACGACGAAGTGGTGGAAGTTTGTCTTGCCGCGCTCGACGACGAAACCGTTTACGTGCGCGACTACGCCGTTCAGGCTCTTCGCAAGTTCGCTAAGAAAAATCTCGGCTTCCGGCCCGAAGCAGTTCCTGCTTTGCGTCAACACGCGCGCGACCTATGGCATGCGTGGTGGTCGAAGGAGAAAGAGAAGCGCGAGAAAGAAGCTAGCCGTAGCGACGACGGCGCGAGCAAGAAAAGCTCGGCGTCAAACGCTGTCGAGACGGACGCTGTCAAGTCCAAAACGGACTCTGAGACCACGAGCTGAACGCGACGATTCTTGCCGCGTTTCTACATCTGTATCGAACACGTTCGGCGCTTTTTAGCTAGCCCGTTGACAGCTCTTTGGGAGCTTGTTAGGATCCGCGTCGTTCGCTGTGAACGCTGCTTGTTAAGCGCGTTTTTGCTGCGAAGACTCGTTGGGTGTCGTCTCGTCGCGGGTTGAGTTGTCTCAGCTCTCAAACGATTCCCAAAGGGTCGTTCAACGGGCGACGTCGGGTCGCGACAACGATCCACGCGCGCGCGGCAAGAACAATCGCAAGACATGCGGAGGAGATGGGAGTCTCGCAGCAGCGCACATTTCTGCTCCATCCAAAACAAGTCAACGCTTGAAGACGATCTTTCCGCCGTGCGAGCGTCGTGATGCATTTGTGTCGCATGCGATCGCTGCCGCATAGGTGGCGTCAGTTCGTTTCCCGCTTCGCCGATGGCATGCAGCGGTTTTCTTCGAGTGAAGGCGTGCGCGACAGAGAGAATGTGTGTTGTCGGCGCACTTGCGTTCGGATGACTTGATTCCGAGCGCAAGCGTAGGGCTCACTTCCCGAGGTGTCGCAACGGAATCGCGTGCAGACATCGCAGTCAAGCATCGCAGCGTCACGTTTATTGCAGCGTAACATCGCCGTGCAGCGGCGACGACGGAGGATCACTCGGAGAGCAGTCTCCCGATTCGCCGATTCTTGCAGTCAGTTGAATTCTTGCAGTCAGTTGATCCGTACAGTGTTGCTTGGGGATTTTATGGTGGCCAAAATCACACAGCAGCCGTGTCTCTCGCGCCCTGCGTTCGGGGGCCATGAGTGCCGACGACTCGATCGCACTCGCGCGTGCGATCGAGTTCGGCGGGAGTCTACCATCTGCCGCTCCGGTCGCTTTCTGCATCGCAGTGAAGCTGGCGCAGCCTCGCCAACCGCGGCGCTGCGCCGCAACGCAGGGGTTGCCGAGCCCAAGACGCCGCGGCCGGCTCGAGGCTCGAGACTTTCGCGCCCGCAGGGACCGTTGAGTTGTGTCCCGGCCACGAGTCTCCTGGCGCTGTCTGCCGGCGATGACCTGCGTTCTTGGTCTCGATCCGAGGACGTCGCGGACACCGACGCAGATCGCGACGGGTGAGAGGTCAGCCGATCGTCGCTGGTGTTCTGTGACGCTGTGAGCCCGGGTGGTGGAGCCTGGCGTTGCGCGGCAAAGGAACTGCGGAGTCGATTCAGCGTGTCCAGACAGCCGCTCCAGTGAAGCGGGCGGCGCCTGGTCTGCGTCGAAGTCAGAGTGGAGAGAGTATTCACGTGGTGGTGGACAACCACCGGGAGCTTTCGCTCCCGGTGACCGAAGAGAGACTTGGTGGAGTCACTGGCGCTGGAGCGCACGGCGCTCTGTGGGCCAAAGTGGAGTCCCTTTTGGTCGACGAGTGCGGCCAGGATCGCTACACCCGGTGGCTTGCGAGTCTGCAAGTCCTGTCGACGAGCGGAGACCTGGTGCGATTCGGCGTTCCGAACACCTTCGTCAAAGACTGGCTTGAGGAACGGTATCTGCTGATCCTCAAACGGGTCTTGGAGAAGGTTGCGGGGCAGCCGATGCGCGTCGTCTTATCAGTGAACGATGCCTCGCCCTGCCACGCCAGCGCACGGGAACAAAGGATGCTATTCGGCCGCCGCGAGAGCGACGGTGACAGCGCGCCAGCGTCGAAGCGAAGCTCGCGAGCGGCGAGCGGCGGCGGTGCTGCACAGGTCGACGACGTCGCGCCTCTTGGCCAGGACCGCGAGGCGACGGCGCCCAGGCCGGTGGACGGTGAGCCGTCGCTGGAGACTTTTGTTGTCTCGCCGGTCAACCGCTTTGCCCTCGACGCGGTACGCGAGGTCCTCGCCCATCCAGGCGACCTCTACAATCCGCTCTTCGTCCACGGCCCAACCGGTGTTGGCAAGACGCACCTCCTGAAGGGGCTGCAGCGAACGATCCGGCAGCGCGCGCGTGCTGGCGACATGGTGCTCAAGCGGCTCGCGCAGCGCGGCCGGCGCGAGGAGCCGCTTGTGCGCTACGTGACGGCCGAAGATTTCTGCAACCAATTCGTCGCCAGCCTGCGTGAGCATACGCTTTCAAGCTTTCGCCGTCGGTTTCGTGCCGTCGACGTTCTGATCGTGGACGACGTTGATGCGCTTGCTGGAAAGAAGAAAACCCAAGAAGAGCTGTTGCACACGTACAAGGCTCTGGTCGAGAGTTCGCATCAGGTGGTGTTGGCGAGCAGTGTCTCGCCGGGCCAGCTTTCGGGTGTGGCGCCTGCGCTCGCGAGTCGTTTTCTAGGGGGGCTGCCGGTGCGGTTGGGCGCCTTTGATGCGCAGGCCCGTCTTTGCCTCCTCGAGCAAGGCGCGAAGCGTCTCAGCATTCCCGTTGCCGGCGAAGCGCTCAAATTCGTCGCCGACACGCTCTGCGGTAACGGCCACGAGCTCAACGGAGTGCTGAGTCAACTGAAACACCACTGCGGGGTGACGCGCCGAGGGCTTGATCTCGCCGCCGTCAAGGAAGTGGTCGCCGAGCATTTGTGCGACCAGCGCTGTGCGATCACTCTCGAGCGGATCGGGAAAGTCGTCTCCGGTTATTACAACCTCACAGTTGCTGTGCTGCAGTCTTCTGCGCGCACGCAGAGAATTGCGTTCGCCCGCCGCGTTGCCATGTACTTAGGACGTCGCTACACGTCGCATACAGCGAAGGAGGTGGCAGCCTTCTTCTGTCGTCGGAGCCACTCCGCCGTCCGCGATGCAGAGCGATTCGTCGCCGAGCGCCTGCCCGACCCGCACTTCGCGCGCACAGTGGAATCACTCTGCGAGCGTCTTGAGGACTGAGAGCGGCTGCGGCTAGGGGATGGGGCTGCCGCGTCGGGCATGGCTTTGACTCGGGGGTGGCCGGGTGAACAGGAACCGAATCTTCGCTCGCCTGCGAACACGCTCCCGAGTCGAGATCGAAACTTGGTTCCTGCCAATGCTTTGTGATCATCCGTGGGGGCGGGCGAGGCGCTGGCCCCGTCGTCGTGGGCCGTCGTCGCGGCCGCCGCAGTCGGGAGGTTTTCTTTTGTTCGGCATAGCCCTATGCTAAGATTTAAGCTCAAGCGGAAACGGTCTCGGCTGTCCGGACCTCGCCGTCTTGTGACGTGAGAAATCCGAGAAATTAGAGAATTCGGTCCCACGTGGGAACAATAGCAAGAGGCGTTTTCGGCGACTGCCGCTTCTTTTAACAGCGTCGTCGTGAGCGCCGGCAAGAAAGGACTTCCGATGCGCGAAAAGTTCATCGTCGCACTGCTTTCCGTCTGCTGCACTCTTCTCGTCGTCAACGTGATCGCCCTTTGGTCGGCGCCCACACAAACCGCGCACGGGCAGGTCGCCAGTGGTGAGTTCATTATGGACACCGCTGCGACGCAGAACCAAGCGATTGCCTTCATCTTGAGCCCGGGCACCAAGCACTTGGCAGCGTACTCGACGACGGGAAATGGCGGCGTCAAGGTGGCTGGGGTGCGTCTCATCGGACATGATTTCAAGTACGAGGAACTCAAGAAGCATCAGTCCGTGGCCCAGTCGAAGAAGGGCGGCAAGAGGAAGTAGCGCTGGCGGAGCGCACCACCTGAACGTGTTCACAGATCTACTTGAAATGAGGACTGCACCGTGAGTGATGAACGCATGAGCGTGGGCGACGCCAGTCGCGCCCTAGGGATCTCGGAGGACGAGTTGAAGAAACTCGTTGAGGATGGCGACATTCTGGCGCTGAAGGAGGGTGGCGAGCTCTACTTCACCAAAGATGTGATTGACAACTATCGTGACGCCAGCGGCATGAATATGCTGCTCGCCGATGATGACCTCTCACTGCTCGAGGACGATGTCGACCAGATCGACCTCCTGGCGCTTGATGACGACGGCGAGCTGTCGCTGGCGGGTGACGACGAGGCCGCTGAGGAGACCGCAGCAGTGGCGCCAGCGGGTGAGACGGATTCGGTGGAGCTTTCTTTTGATGACGAGTTGCCCGAAATCGATCTCAGTAGCGATGATCTGATCGTCGAAGAGGATACGAGTGCAGTCGGCGCTTCGGCGGCGGGCGACGATGAGACCCTGCTCAACATCGATGGATTGCTCGAGGAGGACTCCGAGGCGACGACGCCGGTGGCTAGTAGCGCCGAAGACTTTCTTTCCGACGACACGATGCTCGATACCGACCTCGGGTTTGCCGAGGACACTGACACGTTCGAGATGGATTCGATCGACGATTTGACGGCGGACGTCTCGGATCAGAGCGCTCTTCTTCGCGGCGGTGGCGCCCGCGTGATGCAAATGAAGCGTAAGGAGAGCCAGGCGCTCATGACGGTTCTGTCGGCTCTCACCGCCGCCGTCTTGCTCGTTCCTTTGGCAGTCGTCGCGTACTCTATTTTCTTCGGCTCCGAAAGCGTCGAAGGAGGCTACTACGCGCCATGGGTCGAGAAAGTCAACGTCCTCGGGGGTTTTCTGCGTAACCTCCTCTGAGACGGACGGCATCGATGGTCTGATTTGTTTTCGAACCAGGAGCCGGCGGACCGAAGGGGTCGCCGGCTCTTGGTTTTTTTCCGCGCGATCCGTCTGAGCGCGTGTCACTGTGGCCGGGGTTGCCCGCGCGCAGCTTCGCGACTGAGGGGTCTCATGGGCGAGAAGAATCCACTTTACAGGAACCTGATCTGTCGCTATAGTTCCGTCACTGTTGCGAACGGGCTGATGATCTAGCTTCCGCGGCTTTCTGCGGTGGAACGGCAGATCCATCAGGCGTTTGCTCCCAGAAGTGAAGTTTAGAAGCACGTGAGTAGAGGCTCGAGTGTTGTGGACGGACCACCGTCGAGTCACGTGCACCGCTGAGCAGAGGAGCGTGATCGAAGAGACTTTTGTCTCCTCGGGGATTCCGTCGGAAGTGCCGCTGGCTGAGAGTCGCCGTCGGCGCGTGTGTTCCACGGAGTCTATGGGTCGGCAGGTCTTCTTCGTTGGGCGATTCAGCCGGCGGAAGAGAAGAAGTTTACGGAGGGAAGTCTACATGACGGCTCAGCTGGTCATTTCAAGGGCATGGTGGCACGGGTGTTCCAGGGTTGCGCTCCTTTTTCTCGCAGGTTCGTTCGCCGTCGGTTGTGTTTCGTACGAGAAGTACAAAGATCTCACCCAACAGCTCGAGCGCACCCGCGAGGCGAACGAGGATCTGATCAAGAAGTACAATCAGATGCTGGTGACCCGCGGCGGCGGCGAAGCTGGCGACAGCGACGCGTATCTGGCGAAGATCAGGGACTTGCAGCGTCAGCTCGAGGAGGCGCGTGCGGGTGGTCCATCCTTTACGCCGAGCGAAATTCCGCACAACGCATCGATCGAGGGCGGCGGGCTCGCGCTTGGCGAGTCGCTGCTCTTTAGTCCCGGTAGTGCCGACCTGAAACCGGGTGCGTCACGGGTCCTCGACGACGTCGTGGCGCTCCTTCAATCGCAGTACCCGAACGAGACGGTGCTCATCGAGGGGCACACCGACACGCAGCAGCTCAACCGCACGCGCAAGATCTGGCAGGACAATATGAACCTTGCCTATAACCGCGCGCGAGCTGTCTTTAGGTACTTTCTCAACCACGGGATTCGCGAGAACCGCATGATCATCACGGCGTTTTCCTACAACAAGCCCGTGCAGGCGGAAACGGCGCACACCGTCGATGGCATGCGGGCGAATCGCCGCGTGGTGGTGCGGCGGACCGGACAGGCTCCGGTGATCTCTACGCCGGTGGCGGCCGCCTCCATTCCGACCAAGTACTGACCGACCGAGTTGACCATCCTGAAGTTCACGATCTGGGGCATGTGGTTCGCCAAGACCGTGCGCGTAGCCCCCGGTCGCACGCGTTGACTGTGGGGTGCTGAGTGGTCAACACTCGACTTGCAGATGAACGAGAACCCCTGACGGTCATGGCCGTCAGGGGTTTTTTTGATGGCCCGCGCAACATTGCGCCAATCGACGGCTGGAAATCCTGCGAATAGGGTTGTAGAAACGGAGGCGGTTGGCTCTTCCTCCCCGGCTCTTTCCGCTTGGCTCCATTGCTACGAGCGAACGCCATCGACTCGAGCCGCTGGCGCGCATAGCAGCCTGCCTGAAAAGTGCTTCGAGCCGAAAACTGGTTTCTTCGTGTGTAGATCGGCCGCGGCAAACGCAGGCAATCTTCGGGCCCTCTTCTTTCGATTCTGATAGCGACTATTGATGCGGTCGAGCTGGGCGGGAAGAGGTCCGTTTCTTCGGCCGAATGACTTTTTCACCGGGCTGATAGACAACCGGCGCGACGAATGGGCGACGGGCGATTCTTCTCCGACTCAGGTGTGCAATGTCCCCCAGGCGTGAGCCAACGAATCCGGCGCATTCCGACCGGCGGCGGTCTGCGGCGAGCTCAGATGTTCGCGGCGTGCCCGCCGGGATTGTACGCCGTTTTTTGGACGCCGGGCTCAAACCAAAGACCGGCCGCGATCAGCATTTTCTCCACGATCCTCAGCTGCTGGAGGCGATGGTTCGCGATGCCGGCACGACGGCAAGCGACGTTGTCTTTGAGGTCGGCACCGGAGCGGGGACGCTGACGAGGGTGTTGGCCGAGACCGCGGCGGAAGTGATCTCCGTGGAAGTTGACGAGCGAACGCATGAGTTCGCGCGGGGCGAGCTTGCCGCTCACAAAAACGTCCGTCTGATCCGCGCCAACGTCTTGGAGAGTCGCGACGAACTGGCACCCGACGTGGCTGCGCTACTGAGGCGCGCCGAGGGATTTCTCTGGGTCTCAAATCTGCCCTACAGCATCGCCTCGCCACTGATTGTTGCCGTTTTGGCTGGGGGGTTTTCGTGGCGCCGCGCTCTCCTTTTGGTGCAAGCAGAGGTGGCAGACCGACTCTGCGCCGAGCCGGGAACCCGGCAGTATGGCCCCTTGACGGCGCTCCGAGCCTTTTGGGCCAGCGCGCGCCGGGTGCGGACGGTCTCCCGGAGGGCGTTTTGGCCGCCGCCTCAGGTCGACTCCGCGTCGATTCTCCTCGAGCCCCGAGGCGATGCCACAAAGCTCACTGATTATGGCAGTTATGCCTGGTGGGTGAAGACGCTCTTTGGTCAGCGGCGCAAACAGCTTGGCGGCCTCCTGCGACGTCAACTCGGGGACGTCCGCGCTCTGCGAGCACTCGAGCTCGTGGGTGTCTCCGCCCAGCAGCGTCCCGAGGAGCTTTCGTCGGCTGCTTTCGCTCGCCTCGCCGAGGAATTTCCTGTGGATGGAATTTGACAACCCCTGTCGCTCCATTTTTAATAATGGTTTGATCTTACGCCTTTTGCATCAGCCGCGAATCGAGCTCACGAGCACGTTTTCTTGTCGGGGGGCGACGTGCTGCGGAAAGCTGTCGTGTGCGTCGGAATCGATGCCAAGTCGTTTCGTCAAATTGTTCGCCATCACTGCCGACGACCACCTGAGAAGTCTGAGCTGGTTCTGAGAAGAGCATCTGAGAAGTTTTGTCAGCTGGATTGTTGCTGTCTGAGGCAAGGTTTCGAGCGAACTGTTAGGGAAGAGATTCTCGAGTTCGAAACGACCGGACGATCCGGCCGGTGCGTGCCGCGATTGCAGTTGCGGGGCAAGCGTGTCAGATCATGACGGGAGCGTGAAGAGAGTGAAGATCTGTCGGGGTCGAACGACGGGCCGAGACCTCATGGCCACATCTGGGTTGCAGCAGCGATCGAGTGTGAATGCCGGAGCTTTGAGCAGCCGAGCTCACGGCGGCAGGGTGACACAACAAACGGCCTGGCTGGGCGAATGTTCGTGGGTCGAGACGTAAGAGAGAAAATCGACTGAACTGAACGCGGGCGTTAGTTAGCATGATGGGTTCTGCCATCGGATTCGACAACCAGAAGGAGCAGGTTCGGGAGCGCTTGCCCCTCGAGGACGTGCTGCGCGAATACAACGTGCACTTGATTGCCGCGGGGCGAAACTTCAAAGCTCTCTGCCCGTTTCATGGTGAAAAGACTCCTTCGTTTCACGTCAACGTCGAGCGGCAGTTTTATCACTGCTTCGGCTGCCAAGAGACCGGAGACCTCTTCACCTTTGTGCAGAAAATGGAAGGGGTGGATTTTGTTCAGGCCCTGGAGCTCTTAGCGGAGCGCGCTGGTATCGAGCTCGTGAGGCGGCGGCCGGCATCGCGTTCGGTCGCTGACGAAGTGCGCACCGTCGACCTCTACCAGGCCCTCGAGTTCGCTCGCGATTTCTATCACCGCGTACTTCTCGAGTCGCCAGTTGCTTCGGCGGCGCGAGAGTATCTGGAGCGACGCAAGATCGAGCCCGAGAGTTGGAAGACTTTCTACCTCGGCTTTTCCCCTGCTGATGGAAGGGGTTTCGTGAGCGCCGCGAAACGTCACGGGTTAGCTCCGAAGATTCTCGAACACGCTGGACTCATTCGGAGTCGCCAGGACCGCGACAGTCACTATGACTACTTTCGCGGCCGTCTGATGTTTCCGATCTCCAACGCTCAGCGCCGGACCGTTGGATTCGGAGCGCGCACGCTTGGTAGTGACGAGCCCAAGTACCTCAACTCGCCGGCATCGCGGCTGTTCGACAAGTCGAGGCTCCTCTACGGCCTAGAGCAGGCGCGTGCGACGATTCAGAAGCGGCAGGGGCTGACGCTTGTTGAAGGGTATACCGACGTCATCATGGCGCATCAGGCCGGACTCACAGACGTCGTCGCCACGCTGGGGACTGCCCTGACAAGTGAGAACGCTCAACAACTCAGTCGCTTCGCCTCACGCGTCACGCTCGTGTTCGACGGCGACGCGGCCGGCTCCAAGGCTGCTGTTCGTTCACTGGAACTCCTCGTGCCGCACGAGCTCGAGCTCAAAGTTTTTTCTCTACCGTCCGGCGAAGATCCCTGCGAAGCGATTGCGGCGGGCGGCGGCGCCCGCTTCGCTGCGCGCATGACTGACGGGGCGCTCGATGCCTTCGAATTCAAGTGGCGGGCGTCATTCGAGCAGGCGTCTGCGGACGGGGAGGGCGGTTCGGGTGCAAACGCACGCGGCAGGGCGCTCGACGAGTGTCTGACACTCCTGAACAAGGTTCCCAATCAGGTCACTCGACAGCTTCTCTTGCGAGATTTCGCTGAGCGGATCGGTGTCGACGAGCGTACCGTGGCGGAGAGGTTTCGCCGCCTGGTCAGAATGAACGCGCCGCGTCAGACTCAAGCTGCAGCGCAGCGGGCAGTGACGAATCAACCTGTAGATTCTCAGGATTCACCGCAAGCGGGAGCGCACGAGCTCGCGCAAGTCGTCCTCGAATGTCTTCTGGCAATGCCGCAAAATGCGGTCTCGATGTGGGACAACGTGCCAAAGGAGATTCTTCAAGGGGAAGCCTACGCGGAGTTGGTCCCGGCGATAGAGGGACAACTTGCAGACGGTGGCATCGACCCTGACGACTTGTTGCGAAGCGTTCAGAGTGCTCCAACTCAATCTGTTTTGATTCAGATTCTGAGCCGACTGGACCGAGACGACACATCCCCAAGCGTGGCCGCGGAAGTTGACTACAGCGAGCGCTGGGATTGTGTCCTCAAGGACATTCAACGCTACACGGCGAGTCGGGAGATCGAGGTCCTCAATCGGGATATCGAAAGCGCGCGCTCGAGCGGCGACCAACAACGTCTTGTCGAGCTCGTCCAGCGCCGGTTTCAAAGACTACGAGAGCAAAAAAAGACGGCAAGCCCGAGGTAAACCAAAGGCTGGCTGACGAAAGGTTTTCGCCAAAATGCAGAAGATGGAAGACCGTCTGAAGGTTTTGATCGAGGAGGGGAAGCGTGATGGCTATATCACGTATGATCGTTTCAACGAGATTTTCCCCGAGGATTGTAACTCTCCGGAGCGTATCGACGAGGTTTTCGCCGCGCTCGAGGCTCACAGTATCGAGCTGCGCGATGATCCGCTGACCGGTTCCGATGATCCGAACATCGATGGGGAATCTCTCTCGGAAAAGATCGACGATCCAGTTCGGATGTATCTGACTCAGATGGGTGAAATTCCGCTGCTCACGCGCGCTGAGGAGCTCCTCCTCGCCAAAAAGATCGAGATGTCTCGGCAGCGCTACCAAAAGCAGCTGTATAGCAGCGGACTCGCGCAGACTACGGTCATCAAGGTTCTCGACGATGTCCTCAGGGGTGAGCTGGCGCTTGACAAAACGGTCAAGGTGACGCCCTCAGGCAACGAGGACTTCAGCAAAGAAGATGCGTTCAACCTCATCCAGAGCAACCTCGAGACGTTGCGTAAGCTGAACCAGGCGAATCACGCGGACTTCCGAGTTGTCGCGACAGCCAAGAAGCCGGATGAAAAAATCGAACAAAAGATTCGTAGTCGCAACAACAAGGGGGGCGTACTGACGAGCGAATTAACGCTGAAGAAGCCCGTCGTCAATCAGTTGCGTCAGGAGCTGCATCAGCTTTTCCGCAAAATGAACTCGCTGCAGGATGAGGTCGACAAGATCGAGCTCAATCGGAAGCGCAGCCGTCGCCGTCTCCGCAAGGCGGAGAAGGAGCGGATCGAAGAGACGAAGGTTCGGCAATGTGAGTACGAGCAGGAAGCGCTCGAGTCACGGGAAGAGCTGCGCAGTCGTATCGAGACTATTCGCAAGTGGTACAACGATTACGAAGAGGCGAAGCGAAAGCTGTCGGGCGGCAACTTGCGTCTCGTTGTCAGCATCGCAAAGCGATACCGCAATCGTGGACTCACCTTCTTGGATCTGATCCAGGAGGGAAACACAGGTCTCATGAAGGCTGTCGAGAAATACGAGTATCGGCGCGGATACAAGTTTTCGACTTATGCCACCTGGTGGATCCGCCAAGCGATCACGCGGTCGATTGCGGATCAAGCTCGCACGATCCGTATTCCGGTGCACATGATCGAGACGATGAGCAAGGTCCGCAATGCGACGAAGAAGCTCATCCAAAAGAACGGGCGTGAACCCACGATCAAAGAGATCTCGCACGAGCTGGGAATCTCCGAAGAAGAGACCCGAAAAGTCATCAAGATCTCCAAACATCCGATCTCGCTCGATCGACCGATCGGCGACTCGGATGATGGATTTTTCGGGGACTTCATCGAAGACCGTACGGCTCAATCGCCGGTGAACGCAGCGGCGCATGAGATGCTCAAAGAGAAGCTTGAGGACGTGCTCAACACGTTGACCTACCGTGAACGTGAGATCATCAAGCTGCGCTACGGACTGGGCGACGGTTACACGTACACGCTCGAAGAGGTTGGCAAAATCTTCCGCGTCACGCGCGAGCGCGTCCGTCAAATCGAGGCGAAGGCCGTGCGCAAGTTGCAGCATCCGATTCGCAGTCGGCTGTTGGAGGGTTTTCTGGAGTCCATGAGTTAGTGAAACGCGCGCGCCATGTTGAGAGCAGGCTGACTCGCGGGGTCGTCCCGCGACCGGCGCGGCAAGATGCCTTCCGAGATGACATCGTCGTCGAAGGCAGTCGCGCGCGAATCTGTGCGAAGCCGCCTATCGACGTGGCTTGCTCACGGCGCGGCAGTGTCGCGCCGACGCAACGGACGCCTCGAACGCGTCCGATTGGAACCAAAAGCCGGTCCTCCTGGGGCCGGCTTTTTTCTTTGACGGCGATTGTTCCCGCGAGGACGCGGCGGTGTGGTGGGCCGTCGCGATGGTTTCGCGTGAAGCACGAGATGCAGAGCCGGAGGCGGAGGAATTGACTCTTTCGACGAAAGCTGTTAGGTGTTCCCAGGGGCGGTAAGCTTGTCTTCGCTGATGAAGCGCTACGAGGGGGTGCGAAAGCGCCATGCATGGCTCGATTGAACGGTTGTTGCGGGTTCAGGATTTCGATTCGCAGATTCTGTTTCTGCGTGAAGCGAAGCGGGTAAGACCCCGCGAGCTCGATGAGGATCGTCAAAAGGTGGCGCAGGAGAGGGCGGGCGTCGAGGTCATTCGAGGCGCGATCAAAGATCTTCGCGTCGCTGCAGACTCGCTCGAGGTTGACGTGCGGCAGTACGACGCTGAGGTCAATAAGATCAAGGGGGCACGCAACCAGTGCAAGTCGAACGCTGAGTATCAGGTCATGACTGACCAGATCGAGCGACAGATCGAGGAGCGTGGAAAGGCCGAAGAGGACGTGCTCGCGAAACTTTCAGAGATCGACGACCTCCAGGAGCGCCTTGAACTTGCCGAGACGAGCCAGCGCAAAGCTGAAGAAATCCTCGCTCGTAAGGAAGCCGAGATGGCCGAGCTCTTGAAGGGGCTCGACGGGCAGCTGAGTCAGTTGGAGACAGAGCGGGCCCAACACACCGAGGGCATTGATCGCGAACATTTGGCGCTGTACGAACGTGTGCTCGATCGCCATCAGAACTTCGCAATTGCCGAGGTGCAAGACGGTATCTGCCGCGGCTGCCACATGCGGTTGACGCCTCAAAACGTCAATCAGCTCATGCTCGGCGAGATCGTTCAGTGCTCGCAGTGCACACGCTTTCTCTACCTGGCTGACTGAGAATCCCGTGGCGAGCTGTATTCGCCGAGGTGTGAGAAACGTTCCCCAGCAGATCGTAAGCCGGATCCTGTTCAACGGCAGAAGCCGCCGCATGGTCCTTCATCTAAGCGACCTACCCGGAAGTGTGTGACCGAAGTCGCGCGAGACGGGTCGCCTCTCCTTCCCTATTTGGTCTTGCTTCGCGTGGGGTTTACCGTGCCGAGAATGTCACCATCCTCGCGGTGAGCTCTTACCTCGCCTTTTCACCCTTACCAGTCGCCTGGCGGTATGTTTTCTGTGGCACTTTCCCTAGAATCGCTTCCGGTGGACGTTATCCACCACGCTACCCTGCGAAGTCCGGACTTTCCTCGGCCCGAGTCGGTGAGGACCCTCATGGGCCACGACCATGTCCTCTACTGGGGAACCTGCTGATTTTAGCTCGCGGTCGAGCTGATTGCGAGTCCACACCCCGGGTGCGTCTATCCGCCCACGCGCTGCGAGTCCTTTCCTCGCTCCGCGTCCAGCGACAAAGATGGGCTGCCTAACAGCCCGCCTGAAAAAGTCATTCGGCCGAGAAACCGGCCTCTTCACGCCCAGACGGGCCGCGTCAATACTCGCCGTATACCTTATAGAAGAGGGCTCGGAGATTACCTGCGTTTGCCGCGGCCGATCTGGACGCGAAGAGACCAGTTTTCGGCTCGAAGCACTTTTTCAGGCAGGCTGCTAACTACACGAAGACCCACTCGAGTGCAGCAACGATCAAGCAGAGAAGCAGGATCCCTACCGTGATGCTGACGAGAAAGCGTCCCGCTTCGCTTACGATATGCTGTGGACGGTCGAGTCGGATCAGGGCTGTTACGAGCGTCACGGCGGCGGTCAAGATGAGAAAATACGCCACGAACGAGACCAGCGAGACCATCACTGATCTGCCTCCGTGCGGCCGTTCCGAGTCGTCTCACGCGTGGCTTCCCGCTCGCCCGCCGCGCGCCATGTCTTGGGGTCGATTACGTGCAAAACCGCTAGCATGTTCAGTAGGCCGCTGACTGTGGTGAACAGAATCCCAAGATGGTATCCGGGCGGGATGTTGGGGTCCGGTGGCTGGGTGGTGCTGTTTGGGTAGCCCGGTTCGCCCCACAGATTCTCCGCCACGATGGTGCTGAGGCCATTTCCCAGCTGGCACGCATAGAAGAATGGACTCGAGGCGCGGCACACCGCCATGTTGTTGGCCAGCACGCTTTCGCCGTACCAGAAGATGCCGAGGACGATCACCGCGATGAACGTGCCGCGAGTACGGTAGCCGAGCAGGAAATGCCCCGCACCCGGGATCAGCCAACTGGAGATCCCGGTGACGAAATACTCGAGGCTCAAAACGTTCTTTGACTGCTTCTGGTCGACCTCGTGCTGGCGTTCCCTGAGTTGGCGTTTCGCTTTGGTCATGTCTGACTCGAAGGTCTCCGTTGCTTCGTGCGGTCTCTTGGGGGTGAGAAGTCGCCCGCGGCACTCGATCCCTGCTCACATCGTGAAGCGTTCACCGAGATAGTACTTTCGGGCATTGCTATTGGACAGGATCTCGTCGCGCGCGCCGTGCGCAATGATGCTGCCATCGAGGATAATGAACGAGCGGTCTGTCGTATTGAGGGTTTCACGGACGTTGTGGTCGGTCACCAGGATGCCAATGCCACGTTCCCGCAGTGCAAAGATGATCTCTTGGATGTCGCTGACGGCGATCGGATCGACGCCGCTGAAGGGTTCGTCGAGCAGAATGAGACTCGGGTCAGTGATGAGAGCGCGCGCGATCTCAAGTCGGCGCTTTTCACCGCCTGAGAGAACCGCCGCTTTGGAGTGGCGCAGTGCTCCCAGTCCGAACTCTTCGACGAGCTCGTCTCGTTTGCGAACACGCTCGGCCGAGTTGAGTGGCGTCGTCTCTAAGATCGCATTGAGGTTTTGCTCAACGGTCAAGCCACGAAAGACGCTGGGCTCCTGCGACAGGTAGCCCATGCCGAGGCGGGCGCGTTTGTACATCGGCAGCTTCGTGACGTCTTTGCCTTGGAAACGGATCGAGCCTTCGTCCGGGGCGATCATGCCGATCGTCATGCGGAATGTCGTCGTTTTTCCAGCGCCGTTTTTCCCCAGCAGGCCGATGATTTCGCTACGGCCGACCGTGAAGCTGACTTCGTTGACGACGCGCCGTGCGCCGTATTCTTTCACGAGTCCGTCGACCTCGAGAAGCGGCAGTTCGAGCGGGTCGATGACCAGCGAATCCGTCTCGGTTTGTGCCTGCGACATGTCAGTTTCCTCTTCAATTCTTCGTTCCGCCGACACTGCGTCAGCGAATGAACTTGCACTGAAAGTTTGTCGGCCATGCTGGCCAAAAGACGGCGAAGGCCTTCCCCATCATGTTGTCCGCCGGGACATGTCGCCACATGCGACCGTCTGAGGAGGACGGGCCGTTGTCACCCAAAGCGAAATACTGGTCTTCTCCGAGCTGAACGGAACTGATGAGCGAGGGGTTCTCTCCCCGCCCGATATAGTACATGTCACGGTAAACCCTCACGTCGGAGAATTCCACTTGGTTGTCGGCGACGATGAGGTCGAGGGAGTGTGCGCTGACGTCGCGGGTCGGTGAAGGTGGTCGCTCGCTTGGCTTCATGCCGGAAAGACTGTCGTATTCGATCGACAGGATGAGCTCGCCGCCAACGTAGGCCGCGACGCGATCGTCGAGGATTTCGAGTGCGACTTCGCTCTTGCGGTTGACAGGCAGCGAGATCGGTTTGGTTTGTCGCAAGGTCTCGTCAGCGGCAGCTCGTCGCAGCGGGGCTGGCGAACCGGAAACGATCGTCGGCAGGCGTTCGAGCACTGCGACATCTCCGTCCTTCCCTCCTTGCTTGCCGACCGGCAGGCGCAGCTGAAAGGTGAACTCACCCTCACGGATCTCAGCGCCCACCCACGAGACGTCCATCTCCTTTGAACGCGTGATCGACGACGGTACTTCGAGCGGGCGGACCGCAAACTCGACGCGCTTATCTCCTACCTGATAGCGCTCGGAGTTGCTTGGGGTGTCGCGCAGAAGATTGTAGTTGTAGTAGTTATCAAAGCGCCGGCCATACCGGAGCACCGCGACTTCGTCCGCGGCATTGACATTCCACGTGAGTGAATCTTGGTTCCACTGGGTGAGCTTACCAGCTGGTGGCGCGCCGGGCTCCTGTCCGACTCTGATTTCCTGCCACGCCAGGGGGTGGTCTCGCAGCCTGCGCTCCGGAATGCTGGAGTCTGCGATCCTCGTCCACAGGACATCCTGGACGTACGGATGGAGGTACTTCTTTTCGATCTTACCGTCGATGTAGACGTCGCCGTTCCACAGGTCGACGCGCTCACCTGGCTTGCCGACCAGCCTCTTGATGTAGTTCTTCCAACGGTCGAATGTGAAGACGATCACGTCCCAGCGCTCCGGATTACCCAGGGTATAAGGAAACTTCGACACGAGAATTTTGTGTCCACCCGTGCGGTTGTCCTGCAGAAGAACGTCGCGAAAGCGAAACCAGCAACTCGGGCACTGCGACTCGTATTCCCGAGCTGCCACCCGCCGCAAGCTCGTGCTCGGATCTGGTGCGAACTCGGTCGTACACGCCGTGCAAACGATGTTCGCGCCGCTGCGCAGCGGCACGCCTCCGACGCCGCGAAAGTGTTTCGTCATACCGCATGCAGAGTTTTTGCAGCTGCCTTCGTAAAACGTCACAGGGGCGTAGTCCACCGACAACTTTCCCGTCGTCGAGTCGGACTGCAGCGCGACGTTGTACTGGGTGTCGCAATTGGGGCAATCGGTCCAGGCGTGGATTCCGAACAGGGTCGGCGCCATCGAGCCTGTGGGAATCTCAAATGCCTCAACGGAAAAATGGCGGATGATCACTGCCAGGATCACCGCAAGGATGATCGCCTCTGCGTTGTCGCGAACAGCATCGAACGCCGTCGGCTTCGGGCGCGTCGACTCCTGAGAGTCGCTTTCCGCTGGATCCTCCACACTGCTGCGCGAAGCCTTCACGGCATCGTAGCTTGGCTTTCGATTTTTTCGTCGATGCGCCATTCTTCCTCCGAGCCCGCGGCGTGCTGGTTGCTCGCAGCCGCGGACTACTTGTCGTCTTCTAACTTCAGTACGGCCATGAACGCGTCCTGGGGGATCTCGACGTTGCCGACGGACTTCATGCGCCGCTTGCCTTCCTTCTGTTTCTCGAGCAGTTTGCGCTTACGCGTGATGTCGCCACCGTAACATTTGGCGGTGACGTTTTTTCGCAGCGCCTTGATCGTCTCACGAGCGATCACCTTGCCGCCGATCGCCGCCTGCAGCGGCACCTCGAAGAGGTGACGTGGTATCTCCTTGCGGAGCTTCTGCAGTAGTTTGCGACCTCGATGTTCGGCGACGTCGCGATGGCAGATGAGTGACAGCGCGTCCACCGGGCTTCCATTGACGAGAATGTTGAGCTTGACGAGACTCTCCGCTTGGTAGCCCTGCACTTCATAGTCAAGCGTGCCGTAACCGCGCGTCGCGGATTTTAGCTTGTCGTAGAAGTCACTGATCAGCTCCGCCAAAGGTAGGTCGTACGCCAAAATGACGCGCGTCTGCGTCACGTACTCCGTGCGTACGTAGCGCGAGCGTCGTTCTTCCATCAGAGTCATGACGTTGCCGATGTACTCTGCTGGCAGCATGATAGTGGCGCGCGCAACCGGTTCGCGGATTTCCTCGACCACGCTCATGTCGGGCAATTCCGTCGGACTCTCGATCCGCCGCACTTCGCCATCGCTCATGAGGAGCTCGTAGGTGACATTCGGTGCGGTTTGTACGATCGCGAGTTTGCTCTCGCGTTCGAGACGCTCCTGAACGACGTCCATGTGGAGAAGGCCGAGGAAGCCGCAGCGGAACCCGAAGCCCAGCGCACCGCTCGTCTCTGGCGAGTAGCTGAACGATGAGTCGTTGAGCTTGAGCTTGTCGAGAGCTTGGCGGAGACGTTCGAAGTCGCTGTTGTGCGTCGGATAGAGTCCGCAAAACACCATGGGCAACGGCTCTTTGTAGCCCGGCAGACTTTCTTCGGCCGAGTGCTTTCGATGCGTCACCGTGTCGCCAACTTTGACGTCGCTCAGCTCTTTGATGCCGGCGATGATGTAGCCGACTTCACCCGTACGTAGCGCGTCGAGCTTGTTCATCTTGGGCGTGAAGGTGCCGATCTCTTCGATTTCGTAGTGTCTCTCGGTGCCAAGCATCAGAATTTGGTCGCCCCGCTTCAGGGTGCCGTCGACGATGCGCACGTAGACGATGACGCCGCGGTACTCATCATACACTGAATCGAAGATGAGCGCCCGTGGGGCCGCATCCTCCGAGCCGCTGGGCGGCGGCACACGCTCGACGATCGCGTCGAGAAGCTCGCGCACTCCGTCTCCGGTCTTAGCGCTGACGCGTAGGATCTCGTCGGCGCCGACGCCGATGGAGTTGACGACCTCTTCGGTCACTTCGTCGGGCCGAGACGTGCCAACGTCGATTTTGTTGAGCACAGGAATGATCGTCAGGTCTTGCTCTAGAGCTAGATAGGCATTGGCGATCGTTTGCGCCTCGACGCCTTGAGAGGCGTCGACGAGAAGAACTGCGCCTTCGCACGCCGCCAGGCTACGTGAGACCTCATAGCTGAAGTCGACGTGGCCAGGGGTGTCGATGAGATTGAGGAAGTACTCGCCGTCAGGTCGTTTGTAGCGGATGGACACCGCTTTCGCCTTGATCGTGATGCCGCGTTCGCGCTCCAGGTCCATATCATCTAGCAACTGGGCCTTGAGCTCCCGTTCGGAAACGGCGCCGGTGATTTGTAACATGCGATCCGCCAGCGTCGACTTGCCGTGGTCGATGTGGGCGATGATCGAGAAGTTACGAACGTTCGCGGTGATCATGCGGATCGCGAGTGCTCTCGTCTAACTCCGTGCGTACCCTCGAATTTTGCCGTTTCGCGTCGGGCTGGCCGAACGAGCGGACGGGGATTCAAAGGTCCTTGGGGCTTTTCGTTGTCCTGAGAAACCCTGTGCATGTTCAAAAACTCCTGTTCGGCCCTCTCGAGATCGATGTTGGTCGAACGCACTGCGTTAGCGAGAAGCGTCCGGGTCTGTTTCACCGAGCCTTCACCCTGCTACACCGCCAGAAGTACTCGGGGACGCGGCGCCGCTGGTCAGCTGTCGCCCGAGCGCCTCGAACGCGCGACCGCGATGGCTGACGCTGTTCTTCTCCGACTGGCTGAGCTCGGCGAAGCTCCTGCCGAGTGGCGGATAGTAGAAAATGGGGTCGTAGCCGAAACCACCGGAGCCCTGCTCGCTCTCGAGAATGGTTCCTTCGCAGCGTCCTTCGCTGGTGCAGCAAACACCGATGTCGGTTGGCGTCGTGGTCGTCCTCTCCGAGATGCGGCAGCCTGCGACCGAGCAGACGAACGCGGCGCCGCGGCGTGCAGGCGCGACGCCATGCAGCTCACGCAGGAGGAGAGCGCGATTCTGCGCGTCGGTAGCATCGGCTGCAGCGTAGCGCGCCGAATGAACACCGGGCCGACCGTCGAGCGCGTCGACACATAACCCTGAATCGTCGGCGACAACGAAGTCCGGCCGCGCTGAGGCGGCCAGTGTGCTGGCCAAAGCGGCATACGCCCGCGCCTTGATAGCGGCATTGGCCGCGAAGGTTGCACCAGGTTCCTCGATCGGCTCATGAGGTGGTAGCCGCGCCGCGCTCACCACCTCCAGCTTGCGACCGTCGGGTGTGACTTGGCCGCCAAGGATGGCGGCGATCTCTTCGACTTTGTGTGCGTTGCCCGAGGCGATCATGACGACGAGCGGCTTGTGGTCCTTCATGCTTGATGCTGCCTAACGTGCGGCTGGTAGTGCGGCGGCTGTTTGGCGCCGCAAACTCGCTGAAACCGCTGCAGAATCCCCGATCAAAAGTTGCAAGTCGGTTAAAAGCAGCGAATTATACATGGTGGGCGAGGCGCCGGACAGCCTTCTTTTTGCGCCGTGCGGTTGACCTGCCCTATCAGTCCGTTGAAAAAGTGCTTCGAGTCGAAAACTGGTCGTGAAGAGGCCCGTTTCTCGACCGAATGACTTTTTCAGGCGGGCTGTTGTGCACGCCGGCACGCTGGCTCAGCCAACTGCGCGGTGCGAGAGTTTTTCACCAGGCCAGGGCGACTGACCATGTCGACGGAGCGCAAGTTGAAGCGTCAACAGGGACGCTTTCTCATCGCGCAGATCGCGTCGTCGATGCGAGGCGGTGGTGCTAGCGTGATTCGCGGGCGCTGGCGGCGCTCTGTGCTCGTCGTGGCGCTGTGCTTCATCGGGCTCTGGGCGCGCTCTGGCGCGCCTCGGGCCGACGTGGTGTACCTGAAGGACGGGCGGCGGATCGAGGGTAGTGTCGTCGAGGATGGCGACAGCGTGGAAATCAGGCGGGGCGACCGGTTTTCCGTCCGTTTTGCACGCGACGAAGTGGAGAGGATCGAGCGCACTCGGAATTCAGAAGACGTCTTCGAGGCCCGTTTCTCGCAGCTGCGCGACGGCGAGATCGAGCCCTTTGTCGATCTCCTCGTGTGGGCTCGCGAGCAGCGCCTTCGCCAAGGCGTCCGGCGCGTCGCTGAGCGTCTGTTGCTGATCGATCCTCACCATCCACTCGGGCGCGACGCGATGGGCTACACCGTGTTTGAAAACCGCTGGGTGCTCAAGTCCGAGCTGCGAAAGAGAAGTGACGTGGTTCGCCACAACGGCGAGTGGATGACCGAGCGCGAGCGACGTCGCCGCGACGAAATGGCGGCGCGCCGCGACCTCGAAGATCAAGTGGATCTTCTTGTCTCTGCCAACGAGACGATTGTTACTTGGGCTGTCGCTGAGCTGCGCCGAAGTGTTCGTCAGCGGCGCGCGGTCGCTATCGAGGTGTTGGCGGCGCATGTATCCGACCGTCGTGTCACGATCCGCGTCGCCGTGATGGCCCTCCTGCGTCAACTGAATACGTCAACGCCGCCGCAGCCGGACTCCGCTCTGCAGCGTGCCGTGGCCACCGCAGTCCAGGCGCTGCATCGCCAGTGCCTTGTGGAAGCCGAGGAGACTGTTTGGGCGGAGCTGGAACGCACCATCGCATCGTTCCAGCCGCGCGACAGTCTTCAGTGGGCGTTGACCGTGCCGCTGTCTGAGTCAGACGCGACGCGGATCAAGCGCATTGAGCGTGTCCTTTTCGCCGCGGTGCGCAAACGGTGGATGCCGGACCTCTGTCGCGCCGCGAGGGACAGCCCTGCGCGCCCAGCAGTCCGCTCGACACTGCGGCGCATTCTCGGAGAGGATCACGCCCACAACGCGACCGCGTGGCTGCGGCTCTGGAAGGCACGCGCGAACGATTTCCATGACGTCGCGGTGCCGGGTCAGTCGTCGACGACGCGGGAGTGAAGCCACCCCTGTGAGAGAGCCGCGCTGATCGTTTCATGGCAGGAAGTGCCCCGAATCGGTTTCGCGCCGGGGGCTTGGTGCCACATTTCGACTGCGCGGCGCCCGCGGGCTGCCTTGATCCGCCGCGGCTTCCGCTGATAAGCTGCCGCGTCCGTCACCTTGCCTTCCATGCCCGATCGGAGTCTATCGTATGCCTGAGACTCGACCCTACGACCGTCCCCGGCGGATCGAGATCGCTGCCGGGTTTATCGAGCAGCATCCCGCCAACGTGCTCTATTCCTGCGGTGGGACACGGGTCCTGTGCGCTGCCGTCTTGAACGAAGGGGTGCCGGCGTTTCTCGAAGGGCGCGGAAAAGGCTGGGCGACGGCAGAGTACTCCCTGTTGCCGACATCAACGACGCCCCGCGCCCGCCGCGAGCGCAGCGGGCAGGTTTCCGGGCGGACCCAGGAGATCCAGCGTCTGATCGGTCGCTCGCTGCGCGGCGTACTGGACCTGACTGCGCTCGATGGCTGGACGCTGCAGATCGACTGCGATGTCCTGCAAGCCGACGGGGGCACGCGGACGGCGTCGATCAACGGCGCCTATGTGGCGGTGGCGATCGCCTGCCAGAAGGCGCAGGCAACCGGTCGGCTCTCACGCTCGCCGCTGCGACAGGCCGTGGGGGCGATGAGCGCAGGAATCGTCGATGGCAAGCTGTGCCTTGACCTCGACTACGCCGCCGACTCGAGCGCCGACGTCGATCTTAACCTCGTCCTTTTGGAGGACGGTTCGATCATCGAGATTCAGGGGACCTCGGAGAAAGAGCCAATGTCACGCGCCCGACTTGATGAGCTTGTTGCGCTGGCGAGCCGTGGGATCGATACCGTCTTCGAAGCGCAGCGGACAGCTCTCGCGGCGCTGTGACTCCCGGCCTCTGTTCATCGGTAGTACTAGCGTGGTCTGGCGGTTAGAATCTCGGCCACGATTGCAGTCGTCGCGTCGCGCCCGCTGTGAAACCGACTCGTACATTGGTTGAGAAGGAGTAAGGAGAATACCCGGTATGGTGTTGAATCGAGTTTTGCGTCGGACGCGATCGTCGGGTCTAGAATGGCCCATTCGAACGCCGCGGCGCTACGCCGTGCTCTTGACCTTCATGCCGGTCGTTCTGTCGCCGGTTTTGGTCGGCTGCAAGTTTCACGCGGCGCGGCAGGGAGCCGACAGCGGCTCGGCCAGGAGCCAGCAGCTGACCGAGAGTCTTGAATCGGAGCCGTGGGGCCAACCGAAGGAAGTGCTGGCGCGGGTCAACGGGCGTCCGATCACTCGAGGCGAGTTTTATCTGCGGGTGTTGCGCCGCTTCGGGACGATGAAGTTGCTTTCCGGCGTGATTAAGGAGGAGCTCTTTCTTCAGGAGGCGGAACGGGTCGGGATCTCTGTGTCGCGAGAAGAGGCGAAGCAGAAGGTTGATTCAATCCTAGCCGCGATGGCACAGCAAGCTGGTGGCGAGCGGGCACTCGAAGAGCAGTATCGCCAGGAGGGCCTCTCGATGCGCGCAGTTCGCCACGACCTTGAGCGCGAGGTCTCCACGCAGCTTTTGATCGCGGCTGTGACCAAGTCGCAGCGTCAGATCTCTGAGCTCAGCCTCGAGGCGTACTACCAAGAAACGTACCGATACCGCCGCCACATCATGCGACAGATCGTGTACACCTTTGGTCCGGAAGCAGAGGGGGCGGGGGACAAGCTCGAAACGTTCCGCCGGTCGCAGCGAACGGTGGAGAGACTCAGGCAGGGGGCCGACTTTGCACTGATCGCACGGACCGAATCGGATGATCCCGCGAGCGCTCCGAACGGCGGCATGGTCGGACCCGTTCACAAGGAAACGAAGATGAAAGTCCCCGAGTTCAGGGCGCCGATCTTGGCGCTGAAGGCCGGGGAGGTGAGCGACCCGATCGAGAATCCGTTGGCCGGTGCCTACCACATCTTTCAGGTCATCGAGGTGATCGAGAGCGAGAACTTTGCGGACTGCCGCGAGAAAATGCGACGCGAGCTCGAAAATATGGAGCCGTCGCCGCGCGAAAGTGAGAACGTATTACGAATACTTCAGGAGAGAGCCTCGATCGATCTTCTTGGATCACCGTTCATCGATGCACCTGATCCGCCGCTCGCGGAGCTTCCCGGTGGAGGGGCGGTGCCGGCCGCGGCGGCAGACGCGAATCATTGAGGGCGGAGGCGGAGACAGAGACAGAGGCGGAGACAGAGACAGAGGCGGAGACAGAGGCGGAGACAGAGGCAGAGGCGGAGACAGAGGCAGAGACAGAGGCGGAGACAGAGACAGAGGCAGAGACGCCCACGCCCACGCAAACGCCCACGCAAACGCAAACGCAAACGCAAACGCAAACGCAAACGCAAACGCAAACGCAAACGCAAACGCAAACGCAAACGAGACGAGACGAGACGAGACGAGACGAGACGGAGACGAGACGGAGACGAGACGGAGACGAGACGGAGACGGAGACGGAGGACAGAGTCCGAGACAGCGACGGGTGCGGATGCCCGTCGGGGCGGGATATCGGGAAGGGAGTGAGGCGCCATGATTCAGGACAAACGCGACGACACTACTGTCGAGTCAGGCGCGCCGAACGGCGGCGCCGAGGTAGCCGAGATGCCGAGCAGAAAGCCACAGGACGACGAAGCCGCCGTCGAGGGCGAGCGCGACGACGTTGAGCAAGTGCGTGAGCTCGAGGCGGTCGGGCTGGAGGCTGCGGCCGAGACGGCGACGGACGATCGCGGCAAACGGAAGAAGGCAGAGAAGACACGCCAGGAGGCCGATCGCCATGCGGTGGAGCCGCCTGGTAGCCCCGACGAGATCAAGGGCGCCGTTGAGGCTCTTTTGTTTTCACTTGCCGAGCCAATTGGGATTCGTGCGCTCGGTGAGCTTCTCGGCGTCGGAGTGCACGACATCCGTAGTGCGGTCGACGAGCTGCGCTACGAGTACGCCGATACCAAGCGAGCGTTTCGCCTCGAGGAGGTCGCCGGTGGCGTTCAGATTTTGACCCAGAGTCGGTTTGATCCGTGGGTGCGACAGCTGGGAAAGAAGCAGCGCGAGGGACGGTTGTCCGCGGCGGCGCTGGAGACCCTGTCCGTGATCGCCTACAAGCAACCGTTAACGAAGGCGGATCTTGAAGGCATCCGCGGCGTCGATTGTAGCCAGATCCTACGCTCGCTGCTCGATCGTGGGCTGATCAAGGTCGTCGGGCGCGACGAGGGGCTCGGGAAAGCTCTGCTCTACGGCACCACGAAACGGTTTCTCGAGAGCTTTGGACTCGACTCGATTAAGGATCTGCCGCAGCCGGAGGACGTCTTGCGCGAGAGTGGCGGGGACAGCTGAGTCGATCGTCGTCGCGTTCTCACCGGTCTTGGCCGAGCCGAACAGCCTCTTGACGTCGTTCTTTCGCGGCCGCTGGTGGCGATGTCGTTTTTTGTTGCATTCGCGCAGGAGCTTGGCTAAAGTCGCCCGTCCTACGGGGTCAAAGCGAAATCGTGCGCTCGTAGCTCAAGTGGATAGAGCGTCGGTCTACGGAACCGAAGGTTCCACGTTCGAGTCGTGGCGGGCGCGCCATCATCTGTAAGGACTTACGCGATGCGTTGCGTGAGTCCTTTCTCCGTTCTGCAGCGGCTGTTGCAGCCGCGCGGCGGGCTCCCTCGGTGTGGCACGGCGCGCGTTCTCTATGAATCCGCGGGCTCCGACAGCTCGAAGCTTCGAGACTTGTCGCCATCCTCCTTCATGTAGTCGGGGAACTCGCGTTCTTGGTTCAGCGTCCCGTCGACGGAGTGAAGCAGGCGGTCGATCGGTGCAGAAATCGAGATGTACGTGAAGCCAAGTCCGAGGCACGCGATGACGATCAATGTCGTGTAGTAGCTCTTGTCGCAAAAAAGCCCGAACAGAAGTAAGAAGCCGGCGACTCCGGCGACCGCCTTAAAGTTCTCTCCACACCAAGCGCACGCTTTCTCGAGTGCCTCGGTCGCAGCCGGGAACGGAACGTTGACTCCTTCGGGCAACGGCACTAAGGTCGGAGCCGTCTGCGTTAAATAGTAGACGGTCAGGGCGAGCACGGCGGCTGCTCCGAGGAGCCGTCCCCAGGGTACAGCGCGCCGGAACGACGTTTTCTTTTTGCGATCTCTGGTCTGCGTGTCGGTAGGATGCATGTGTTCCCTTTCTTACACGTTCGTTTTCGCCGCGTTTCCCCACTTCGCACCACTCGTCCAGCATGTGGACGGTGGAGCGTCGCGTGCAGTGGCCGGTCAAAATCGCTTGAAGCTCGCTCGCCCTGCAGATTTCGGCGCGTTCTGCAGAGGAAAACTTCCATCTTGCACAGGGAGTTTTTGCAAGAAGTGTGCCCGAATGGTGCGGCGGCCTTCGTCGCGGTGATTCGCGGTGATGTGATGTCACGAAGCTACGCGGTGTGGCGTCGTTCCACGATGAATTCGTGTGCCTGCTGAATCGATCTCATGACGGACCCTAAGTTGCTTGAGCTTTTCTCGCTGCGCCCTCCGGACGCGTTCATGTCACTCGCGATCAAGGAGGCTCGAAGTGCGCTCGAAGTCGACGAGGTGCCGGTCGGGGCCGTGGTGATCGACCTGGCGAGCGGTCGGCTGATCGCGAAAGCGCACAACCAGCGCGAGCTTCTCCAGGACGCCACGGCGCACGCTGAGATGCTGGCGATCACCCAAGCGACGGCGCACTACTCAACGTGGCGGCTGACCGAGGCGGCGCTTTTTGTGACGCTCGAGCCGTGCCTCATGTGTGCAGGGGCGATTGTCCTCGCACGCCTGCCCTACGTGTTCTACGGCGCCAGAGATCCGAAGGCTGGGGCGCACGTGTCAGTGTACAACGTACTGGAAAACTCAGCGAACAATCACGTTCCGCACGTCGGCGGCGGGCTGCAGGCAGAGGAGTGCGGCGCACTGTTGACACAGTTTTTTCGTCAGAAGCGGCGGCATGCCGAGCGCCGCGGCGGTGCGAACGGCGGTACCAACGCCTGAGCGTGAGGCATGCGGCAAGCGGTTAGGGGGCGACTGTGACTCGAGGAGCTGACGACACATTCGTGGACATTCCTGGGTGGACGTGCCCGCGGCGAAACTGTAACTTGTGAGCGCAAGACCGGAGCGGAGAGATGCCGGAGCGGCCGAACGGGGTGGTTTTGAAAACCACTGACTCCGCAAGGAGTCCGGGGGTTCGAATCCCTCTCTCTCCGCCATTTTGATCCTCCATAAGCTTTGCCGATTTTCTCGGCGAGCCGTCGTCGAATGAGTCAGCGACGGATGCCTCCCCTAGCAGCCCGTTGAAAAAGTCATTCGGCTGAGAAACCGGCCTCTTCACGCCCAGATCAGCCGCGGCGAGCCTCGAAAATCTCGGAGATTACCTGCGTTCGCCGCGGCTGATCTGGACGCGAAGCGACCAGTTTTCAGCTCGAAGCGCTTTTTCAACAGGCTGCTAGGACGAAGATTCGGAGCTCAATCACATGCCGCGTCGCCTTTTCACAGTTTTCGCCCTTTTGGCAATCTCGACTATCGGGTGCTCGATGACGCGCAGCGCCACACTCGACGCCAGCCGTCGCCCGATGCTGCTGCAGATCTACTTCTCGGTCGCCGAAGAAAACGCCGAGGCCTTTGAAAAGATGTACGCCGAGACGTATGTTCCGGCACTGCGGAAGCAGGAAGGCTATCTCTACTCGAATTTGCTGCGTCTCTTCGAGCCTGAAGTCGCCAGCGAAATCGGCGCTGCGACAACGCCGTTCAACTATCAGATGGAGCTTGTCTTCGACACTGAGGAGAATCGGCGCAAGTGGGCCAGAAGTGACGAGCATCGGGTCGCCTGGGCCGCCGCGTCGGGCATGGCAACAGAATTCGCCTGGCGCGGCTTCGACATTGTCGGCATTGACCTCAACTGACCGGCGCGCGGCGGCCGTCGATCCACTTCGAGTTCCGCGTCCTACTTTCTCAATTCGCCGCGGGGAAGAACATGTACTTCACGCGAACGGCGTTCGGTGTCTTGTGCGCGGCACTGGCCCCTCTGTTGTCGTTCGGGGCCGCGTGGGCCAACGCGCCGCAGCTCGTGTCGGTGCGACGCATTTGGGACGCTGGCGAGCACAACGCCTTTACCGACCTGATTCGCTTCAAGGAGCAGTGGTGGTGCACGTTTCGTGAGGCGGGTGGGCATGGCGGGGGCACCATCGGTAAGGTGCGCGTCATCCGATCAGTCGACGGCGAAACGTGGGAGTCCGCTGCACTCCTCGACGAAGACGGGATCGACCTTCGCGACCCTAAGCTCTCGGTCATGCCTGACGGACGGTTGATGCTACTCGCGGGTGGCAGCGTCTATCAGGGCACAGAGTATCTGACGCGCGCTCCGCGCGTCGCCTTTTCCGCCGACGGTCGGAACTGGACGCCGCCCCGAAAGCTCTTGGCTGAGGATCATTGGCTTTGGCGCGCGACATGGCACAAGGGACGCGCGTATTCGCTTTCCAAGATGGCGGAGGGGCGCGACCCGCGGCGTGGTTTCCTCTACGCGTCCGCCGACGGGATCGATTGGCAGTGGCTCGACGAGTGGAAGATCGACGGCGTCAGCGAGACGACGATTCGTTTCATGCCCGACGACGAGGCGATCGCGCTCATTCGCCCAGGGTGGATTGGCCGCAGCCGTCCTCCCTATAGCGATTGGTCCTTCCACAAGATGAAGCTGCGCCTCGGCGGGCCAAACTTCATTCGCCTTCCTGACGGCAGCCTTTGGGCTTCGGCGCGCCGTTACGGTGACTCCGGCGCCACCACCGTGTTGGCGCGAATGGCACCGAACCGATACACGCCATTGTTGACGCTTCCGAGCGGCGGCGACACCAGCTATCCGGGGCTCGTCTGGCACGACGGTCTTCTGTGGATGAGCTACTACTCGTCGCACGAAGGGAAGACGAGCATTTACTTGGCAAAGATTCGATTCACACCGCTCAAGGAGAGGCGCATCCTCTACAATCTCGACGGGGATTCCTGCATGTGGACGCGAGCTGGCGCGAAGGAACCGGTGGCGGTTTCCGTCGACGATCTCAAACGCGTCGTCCACGAGATCTCTTCGACCGACAGCCACGTCGACACCATGCTCGTCTGCATCAACGCGCAGGTGATGTACTATCCGACGAGCGTCGGAACGCTCCGTGGGACGCAGTCGACGGATGCCGAACGCGACGCGTGGCCCGCACACGAGCGGCAGCGCTACAAGAACATGAGCGCATTCTTCGCCGCGGGTGTCGACCCGTACGCCATCATCCTCGCCGAAGCGAAGAAGTATGGCATGGAGGCGCTGCTGACGTTTCGCATGAATGACGACCATGGCAACGACTTCTTGCGAACCCGGTTTTGGTACGAGCATCCAGGCTATCGCCTGGGGAGGGGTGCCCTCGACTTTTCTCATGCTGCAGTGCGCGAACACGTCTTCCAGTTGATCACCGAGGCCGTGTGCCGTTACGACTGCGACGGCATCGAACTCGACTTTCAGCGCTTCCCCGCTTTTTTCAGTCGTGGCAGCAGCGAAGAACGTGTCGCCAAGCTCAACGCCCTGGTCGAACGCGTTCGGGGACTGCTCGACGAAGAAGGCGCCAAGCGCCAGCGTCAGTTGGTGCTCGCGGCGCGCGTTCCCTCGGAGTTCGGCAAGTCGCCGCCCTCCTACGACGCGGCACTGCGCATCGGCTGCGACCCGGTTGCCTGGGCGAAGAATGGCTGGGTCGACTTTCTGACGGTGAGTGAGTTTTTCCTGCAGCGCTACGACTTGCCGATCGCTCCGTGGAAAAATCTGCTGACGGATGTGCCGATCTACGGCGGCATCGAATGCACCGAGAACGGCAAGATCGAAACTTGGCTCACGGCAGAGAAGTACCGCCGCGCCGCCGAGCATTTATGGCGCGATGGAGCTGACGGCATCTACTTATTCAACTTCTTCACCTCGCGCGAGTTCCACGCAAAAGCCTTCGAGCCCCCGTTCGAGGTTCTCTCCGAGCTCGGCGACCGAGCGGCCATGCTGGCGCGCTGAGCGCATCGCGGTCGGGGACAGAGCTTGGGTTTGAATGAGAGCTTCAGTTGGCGGGATCGCCACGTTCGGGGCGTTGATCCCGCTTCGAAGATCGCCGACAATCGGTTGCATGGAGAGTGCCAGTGATCGGTGCGCTCGCGGCGCGCTGCGCGCGGCAGTGTGTGGGCTGCTGCTCTCGGCGATGAGTCTGAGCTCGTGCTCGACTTGGGCCGGAGAAGGCATCGATTCCCGGGGCGCTGCGAGCAACACCCCACAACGGTACGACTTGTTGGTTTACGGCGCCACGCCCGGCGGTGTCGCTTGTGCCGTTCGCGCTGCTCGCGAGGGTCTTCGCGTCCAGCTCGTCAGCCACGCCGAACATCTCGGTGGGATGCTGGCGAACGGCCTCAGTACCATGGACACGCTCTACAATGGCGGTCGCGCCCCGCTCTACGACGAACTGCGACAGAAGATCTACGCTCACTACTTCGAGGAATATGGCGAGGACTCGCCTCACTACCGAGCTACGCAGCCCGGTCATCCCAAGACCCGCTACGAGGCACACGTTGTCGAGGGTCTGATCGATGAGCTCCTGGACGCCGAGCCTCGAATCTCGGTGATCAAACGTTATTATCCGGTCGCGGTGACCCGAGAAGCTGAGCGACTCCGTTCGGTCACGTTTCAGGAGATGGATGGAGCGGGGACGCTGACTCTCGAGGCCGAGACGTTTGCGGACTGCTCGTACGAAGCAGACCTCGCAGCGGTCGCAGGAGCCCCGTATCGCGTCGGCCGCGAAGCCCGCGACGAATTCGACGAAAAGCATGCCGGTGTGATTTATATGCGCCGCGAGAACTGGCCCCCTGCCGACGTCGATGCGCAAAAATGGGCGGCTGCGCGGGGGCTGAACCTATTTCGCTATGACGAGTGGTACGAGGTGATCGCGAGCGCCAGCACTGGGGAGGCGAACCCATCGGTACAAGGGTTCAACCTGCGGACAATCATCACCCGCGACCCCATCAACCGCGTCGCGATCGAGAAGCCAAAGAGTTACGATCCCGAGTTGCTCCGGCAGTTTGGAGTCGGGAATCCAGCCCATCCTGGACTGAGCATGCCGAACCAGAAGTTCGGACTGAATGGGCCGAAGCTCGTCGGCCAGCAGGATCCTTATGTCGAGGGAGACTGGGATGCACGCCGCGCGGTGACCGAGCGACACCGCGAAGCCACACTCGCACTCCTCTACTTTCTCCAGCACGATCCTTCAGTTCCCGCAGCGATTCGCGAGGAGTGGAAGCGATTTGGTTTACCCAAAGATGAGTTTCCGGACAACGGATACATGCCGTACGAGATTTACGCGCGCGAGACGCGCCGCATTCGCGGTCGCGCGGTGTTTACAGAGCATGACGCGCAGCTCGCCCCCGATCTGGCGCGCGCGCCGGTTCATCCCGATAGCATCAGTATCACCGAATGGTTTCTCGACTCCCATGCCTGCACTCCGCGCGAGGTCCCGGGGAGTGAGATGGAAGGAAAGGTGATGCTGAAGAACCAGACGTTTCCAGGGCAGGTCTCCTACCTCACGATCCTCCCCGAGGGTTTCAAAAATTTCGTTGTGCCGGTCTGCCTCTCCTCCACACATGTCGGCTGGGGAACCATTCGCCTCGAGCCGACATGGATGAGTCTCGCGGAAGCGGCGGCGTACGCGCTGGCGATAGCGAAGCGGGACGGTTCAACGGTGGCGGAGATCGACATCGACGCGCTCGTCCGTTTGCTCGCCGAACGCCGTTTCATGCTCTCCTTTTTCAACGACGTGGAAGGCCAAGAGGACGCAGACTGGTTTCCGGCGATCCAATATCTCGGGACACAGGGTTTCTTTGGTAGCTACGATGCCCAGCCGTGCGCTCTGTTAACAGAACACCTAGCGTCAGCCTGGATCGAGCACGCCGAACGGCTAGCTCGAGGTGAGACGCGAGACGCGACCGAGGCTGCTCGGAAGATCTGGTCCGCCGAACAAGAAGGTGGGCCACCTGTCACTGCGCGCGACTTTGCCCGGCGTCTGGGTCACGCGCTACCGGGAGACGAGAACACGATTCTGCGGCTCGCGGTCGAGTGGAACATACCACTAGAGCAGTCGATCACCCGTGGCGACGCTTGCCGTTTGATTTATCGAGTTTCAGCAGAAAGATGACGAAAACCGAAGATTGCAGAGTCGGGCGCGGTAGAGATGTTTGTCGGTGTGGACGAAGAGCATCGTGGTCGGTCTACGGACTCGACGCATGAACATGCTTGTCCTTGGCGGTGCTGAGTTCGTGGGATTGCATATCGTTCGAAGCCCTGTCGCAACGCCGGACACTGAGCGAGCACGCTCAATCGAACACGGTCGAGCGACGAGTTTCCCACCGCGATGATCTCGAGCAGTTCTGCAGCGGCTGCAGGAGTTCTGCTTCAACAGACTCGACAAGAAAGGCGAATAACATGAGATGCATCAGCCTGATTCTGTCTTTCGTCCCTATGGGGGTATCCCTACAGATGGCGCATGCGCAGATTCCTAGCATGGACCAACTCTTCAAGCTCAAGGACGCGAAGACGCGCTCGATCAGTCCCGAAAACCTGACTGGCGAGAAGGGGCGGGGCGGAATGGCCGAACTGGGAGAGGGAACTGCGACGCGCGCTGCTCGCGAGCTCGGCCAAGGATGGAAAGTGAACCCATACCTCAACATCGAGCCGGGAACGACCTCGACGCTCGGTGCCATCGAGGGCTCCGGTGTCATCAACCACGTATGGATGACACCGGTGGGCGACTACCGCTTGATGATTCTGCGCGTCTATTGGGACGACGAAAGGGAGCCGTCGGTGGAGGTGCCCGTGGGCGACTTCTTTGCGGCCGGCTGGGGCATGGGGAACGAACCGCGGATCACATCCTTAGCTGTGTGCGTCAATCCGCGCAGCGGATTCAATTCCTACTGGCAGATGCCCTTTCGCAAGGGCTTTCGGATCACCCTCGAGAACATGGGGGCGAGCCGTGCGACGCTCTATTACCAGATCGACTACTCGCTCGAGCACGTCACGGAGAAGACTCCCTACTTCCATGCGCAGTTTCGCCGCGTGAATCCGCTGCCTTACAAGGACGTCTTCACCATTGTCGACGGCATTCGAGGCCGCGGTCACTACGTGGGGACGTATCTGGCGCATGGAGCCAACAGCGAGGGGTGGTGGGGCGAGGGTGAGATCAAGTTCTACATCGACGGCGACACGCAGTTTCCCACCATCTGCGGCACCGGCGAAGAGGACTATTTCTGCGGCTCCTATGGCTACAACGAGCGGCTCGAAGGGGATCGTGAAGAATACGATAGTTTCAGCAGCCCCTACACGGGCTTCTACCACGTCCGCTACGCGGGTGTGCAGCGCCGCTTTGGTCAATATCGCTGGCACATCACTGACCCCGTCCGCTTCGAGAAAGATCTTCGCATCACCATTCAGAGTCTGGGCTGGCAGAGCGAAGGCCGTTACCTGCCGCTCCAGGACGATCTCGCCTCGGTCGCCTATTGGTATCAGCTTGAGCCCCACAACCCTTTTCCTCCGCTCCCCGCCAAAGAGAGCTTGGTGATCATCGATGAGTTTTCCCTGAAGGGGTTCTCGAAGCACAACGTGTTCCTCGACGAACGAGAGGTGAACATCCAAGGTGAGATGAACGTCGAGGAGATCCGTTACACGATCGATGGCACCGATCCTACACCTGTGTCCAAGCTTTACAGCGGCCCGTTCAAAATCCGCGGGAATGCCACGGTGAAAGCTCGAGGTTTCGCGCAGGGCAAAAGCATCACACCCGTTTTGGAAGGGAAGTTTGTTCGAGAGACGCCCCGAAGCGCTGTCGCGGCCGGCGAGTTCGAGCCCGGTGCGGCGTACCAGTTCTTCCGCCTCGCGGAGTCGCTGGAGACGACGAAGGCCCTCAGAGGCCGGAAGGCAGACCAAGAAGGTGTGGCCGAATCGCTGGCGCTTCCTGACAGCCAGCTGCCGAATCAGTTCGGCATGATCTTCGACGGCTATTTGAGAGTTCCGCGCCGCGGCGTCTACACCTTTCACACTGTTTCGAACGATGGGAGCGTGCTTTTCATCGGCGACGAGGTCGTCGTTGATAACGACAGCCCACACCCCGCGCGCGTGCGGTCCGGCCAGATCGCGCTTGAGGCGGGTTTTCATCGCTTCCGCCTCGAGTACTTCCAGGCCGGCGCCGCCAAGGCGCTCGAGGTGCAGATCGAAGGGCCTGGCATGCCAAAACAGAAAGTCTCCGCGGAGATGTTGGCGCACTAACCGGGACGCTACGCGGTCGGCGAGACGCAGCTGCGCTCTCCGCCGATCGGTGAGGCGGTGGAAGTCAGCCGTGCTGCAGAATCTCGCGCACGACGCGACACGGCCGCTCCGCAGTCAGGCGCTGCTTGCGGCCGTTGTGCTCGTAGATCAGCTGCGTGTGATCTAAGCCGAAGAGGTGAAGCACCGTCGCTTGATAGTCGTTCGGCGTCACCTTGTCGACGACGGCACGGTGACCGAACTCGTCCGTCTCGCCGTACGTCATGCCGCCGCGGATGCCACCGCCAGCCAGCCAGGTGCTGAACCCCTGGCCGTTGTGATCGCGACCGCAGTCCTTCATGTTCTTGCCTTGGATCACTGGGAGACGTCCGATCTCCCCTCCCCAGTGGACCAGCGTTGTGTCGAGGAGGCCGCGGGCTTTGAGGTCTTTGACGAGCGCTGCGCACGGCTTGTCGGTGCGGCGGCAGATTGCCGGCAGGCTCTTGCGGATGTTTGAGTGGTTATCCCACGGCTGGCCACCGAGAAAGAGCTGCACGAAGCGCACGCCGCGCTCCACGAGACGGCGTGCAATCAGGCACCGCATGCCGTACTCACGCGTGGTCGCGTCATCGAGGCCATAGAGCTTCTTTGTCGCCGTCGACTCGCCGGATACATCGAGCGCCTCCTTCGCCGCCACCTGCATCCGCGCCGCCAGTTCATAGCTGGCAATGCGTGCCTCTAGATCCGCTTCACCCGGATGCGCGGCGAGATGCCTTTGATTGAGCTCGGCCAAGAGCGACAGCGAATCTTGTTGAATGCGCCCACGGAGGTGCTCGGGGGTGTCGAGATTGAAGATACGTGGCTCCGTAGCCCGCAGCACCGTGCCTTGAAAGAGAGGCGGCATGAAGCCGTTTGCCCAGTTGTGGACGCCGTCGACCGGATGCCCTCCAGGGTCGGTAAGAACCATATACGATGGGAGATCTTGGCTCTCAGAGCCAAGTCCGTAGCTGAGCCATGACCCTAGCGTCGGCCGCCCAAGAACTCCCGCGATTCCTGAGTGCATGAAGCGAATCGAGACTTCGTGGCCATTGAACCCGGTGTGCATTGAACGAATGACGCAGATGTCGTCGACCACGTCACCGAGATGGGGCAGCAACTCAGAGAGCTCGGTGTCACACTTGCCATGCCTCTTGAAGGCGAACGGACTGCCGAAAAGCGTCTTGCTCGCGGCGTTGAAGAAGCTATAGCCGATTTCATCCGAGTACTGCGTGCCGCTGTATTTTGAAAGGTGCGGTTTTGGATCCATGAGATCCATGTGTGACGGCCCGCCGTGCATGAAGAGCGAGATCATCGCCTTCGCCTGCGGTGGAAAGTGGGTCGGCTTCGGCTTGAGATCGAGCTTTGGACGCGCTTTTGTCAGATTCTCTTGCTTAGCGAGAAGACCCTCGCGGCTGAGCATCCAGGCAAGGGCGATACTGCCGATGCCCATGGCGTTTCCGGCCAAGAAATGCCGGCGTGTTTGCGGTCGTGTTCCTGTTTCGTACATCGAGTCGCCTCGCTGCTCTCTTTTTCCGCTCAGTAACCATTCGGACTCGCTAGCGCATTGGCGCGACTTCGGCACTGAGGCTAGTCCACGTACAGAAACTCGTTCGAGCCCAAAAGCACTTGGCACAGATTCGCTAGTGCTTGAGTCTCGGGGTCGAGTCGCGGTTGGGTTTCTTTCTTCTTCTTTCCTGACTTGGCTGTCGCTGATTTCTCTTTGTCCTGGGCGCTGAGTGCCCTCTCTCTCGCGCGCAGCTCCCGTCGCTGCCTCGACACGAACGCCGCCGCTAGGTCGAGTTCGTCGTCCGTAGCTTCTCTGCAGTAAGCCAGTTCCCACGCCAGCTTCAGCTGTCGACGTAGGGCGTCTGAGTCGGACCCGTTTGTCTGGCCGGCGGCAAGCGCTGTCGAAGTCGCCGTAGCCAGATTCTCGGTGGCAGGAGCCGCGTCCGCTTGAACTCGCTGCGCAAACGCCCGGGCGCGCTCGAGGATAAAGTCGCTATTCATGAGTAGGAGAGCCTGCGGTGCCACCGTCGACGAGGACCTCCTGTCACAGTTGGTTTCCATGACCGGCGCATCAAACACCTTGAGCATGGCGACCGGTTTCGTCCGCCGAACTTGAATGTAGAGACTGCGGCGCGTCGAGCTGGCGACCACTTGGCCCGTGAAGTGATCCTGAATCGCGAGCGCGGGACCGAACATCTCGGTGTTCAACTCTCCCGTCGCCACCAGCATGCGGTCACGGAGCACCTCCGCCTCGAGGCGAATCACCGGCTTTCGAGAATAAAGACGACCGTCCGGATCAAGGTCGCGGCTGTTGGGATTGCGCCTGGACGACTGTCGGTAGGCGGTCGACGTCATGATGAGTCGATGCAGAGCCTTGAGGCTCCAGCCTCGAGCGACGAATTCGCGTGCCAACCAGTCGAGCAGGTCCGGATGCGTTGGTTTCGTGCCGAGTCTGCCAAAGTCGGAGGGCGTCGACACGATTCCGTAGCCGAAGTGGTGCATCCAGACGCGATTGACGAAAACACGTGTGACGAGGGGGTGATCGCCGCTCGTCAGCCAGCGTGCGTAGTGCAGCCGTCGTCCCGTCGTCAGCATGTCCGGCGCGTCTGCTGGAATGTCCGGGAGTGTCTCGCCTGCCGCAATGGTTAGCACACCTGGACCCACCTCCTGCTTTGGCTGGTTGTGATCGCCGCGGTGAAAGAGATACGTCTTCGGCACCTGACCAGGAATCTCGGTGAGCACGCGGAGAAAATCCTCGAACGGCTTCTTTTCTCGCAGCTTGTTCATCTTGGCGTTGTACTTCTTCAGATCCTCTGCAGCCTTAGCATTGTACTGGTACAGGTTGCCGCCGGTGATCTTGGAGCTCGGGTACGCGTTCAGAAGTCCTATCTGCTCTTCTGTTCGCTTGTCTGCCGCTGTGTAGTAGGCTGCTCGAAGTGGTTCGCGGACTGCCTCGGGGAAGTGGGTGAGTTCTTTGTCGAGCGCCGCCTTGATGTAATCCGCTTGTTTAGCCGCTCTCTCCTGAGCAACTTTGGCGACCTGGGCTTCGATCGCCGCGGCCTGGGCGCGCTCCTCGTCGGTGTAGAGCGAGATCCGCCACGTCGAGTGGCGCCAGCTCTTCCAATCGAGCGCTGGTTCGAGCAGGGCTCGCAGCGCGTAGTAGTCACGCTGCGGAATCGGATCGTAGCGGTGGTCGTGGCACTGGGCGCAACCGACAGAGAGCCCGAGAACCGACGTCGAGACGATTTTCAGAGTGTCGGCCACGACCTGGTTTTTCTCCGCATCGCCACCGCCGCTCGCGGTAGGGTCGGCGGCCATGCGCAGAAACCCTGTCGCGGTCAGCAGCTCCAGAGACTGTGCCGAAAGATCTTTGTACGGCGGCGTGACCAACTCGTCGCCCGCGAGCTGTTCTTGGAGGAAGCGGTCGAACGGCTTGTCGGCGTTGAAGGCGCGGATAACGTAGTCGCGGTATTTGTACGCGAAGGCGCGGACGGTGTCGTTGTGCGCGTCGCCTTCGGAGTCGGCGTAGCCGGCAACGTCGAGCCAGTGTCGAGCCCAGCGCTCGCCATAATGCGGCGACTGCAGCAGCCGATCGACGAGTCGTTCCCAGGCGCCAGGCGCTCGGTCGCCAAGAAAGGTTTCGACCGACTCGCGGGGCGGTGGCAGGCCCAGTAAATCCAGATACGCGCGTCGAATCAGCGTCAAGCGGTCGGCGTCGGGGGCGAACGAGAGACCGAGAGGTGCCATGCGGTGGAGGAGAAACGCGTCGATCGGGGTGCGCACTCGACTGGCATCATCCACGTCGGGAATGGGTGGACGCCGGATGGGCTGAAACGACCAAAACTCACGCTCTTCGGCAGTGATGCCGATGCCCGGAGCGATGGACTCGGGCTCGGGTCGAAGCGTTTTCGCGCCACTGGCAATCCAGCTTTCGATCGTCTCGATGTCGGCAGCCGGCATTTTGACTTCACCCGGCGGCATCTCGCCACGCCGCAGTCGCTCGACGATCAAGCTCGCTTGTGGATCGCCGGCGACGATGGCCGCCCCGGACTCACCACCGGCAACCATGAAGCGTCGCAGGCGTAGATCGAGTTCGCCGCTCAATTCGCCCGCGCCGTGACAGTCGAGACAATGGACCTTGAGAAGCGGTCGGATGTCGCGCTCGAACGTTAAGTCGCGCGCCATGCTCGCGCCGGTCTGCAGCCACCAAAGCGCGGTGAAGGTGAAGAGGCGGGCGACAAAGTGCCGGCGGTGACGAGTTGGTAGGCCCATGATTTTCCTGGAGAGATGGATCGAGCCGTTTTCTCGCGGCACTCGGTTCGCTCAAGCCGCGATCAGATCTGCCGCGAGACCACGACGAGGATCGCGGTCGCGCCAACTTTCAGATCCTCGTCGGATTATCGCCGATCCGTTATCCTATCGCAAGCAGAGCGAACGAGTTAGCTGCGATTGACCAGATCCGAAGAGCTTTCACCCTGGCGCTGTGCTGCGATCTCATGCCCCGCGGTGAGCTCGCCCGAGCTGATGCCTACGACGAGGCGGTCCGGCGGCTTGCGGGGCGGTGCCCCCTCGGCGTCGGGTACGGAACTTCTGCTCGCGGCGCGCCACCCGAGAGGTTCTTCGGCGACGGAATTGGCCGGCGGCGTAGCCGGCGTCCCACTGCTCCTGGCATCCGCATTGGCCGTCGACGCCAGGGTGACGTGATCACTCGGTGTCGACGACGGCGCGCAGCGCGGCTTCCAGAGATGCGAGTCGCTGGTGTTCACGGCGCGTTGAACTTCTTTATGCTCGTAGCCGAGACCTGGAAGCACGATACGGTTCGATGCGGCGAGGGAGTGAAAACCGCCGTCGTTGGCGCGTAGCCCAAGCTCGCAAAAGATCGAGCTGCCCGGTGCGGCGAGCTCGAGGTAGAGGGCACCGGCAGGAGAGTCGACATCGAACTCTTCGACCGGATGGCTCGCCGGTGGCGGTGCGCTTTCGGTATGGGATGTTGGATCGCCGCTCGCGGCGCCGTAGACCCGCAGCTGGAGGCGTGCGCAGTCGGACCCAAGGCGCGAGCAAAAGTCTGACGCGGTCTTCGTGTCAACGTCCCAAAAAACGTAAGCGCGCCGCGGGTTGACGGCGACGAGGCAAAGGTGATCTTTCAGCGGGGCGAAAGCGACAGCGTTCTCGAGACGATCGCTCGCGGAGCGCTCGCTGCGGGCGCGTCGCGCGCCGCGGGGCGTGCCAGAGACTTCGGTCGAGGCACTTGGATCCAGTGATGGACTCAGAGACGACGCCGGCGGTGGCGACGGTGCAGGGCGAGCTCCGGTGGGCGACGGCTTGGGTGAGGTCGTTCGTCGTCGAGACGGCTCTGCCCGGGGTCTTGAAGCTTTCTTTGACTGACCAGGCGCCGCGCTGCGCCCCGCGCGTTCACGGTTCGCTGCAGTGCGAACAGCTGCAGCGGGTTCGGTTGGTTGGTGCGCTTGCTTCGACCCAGGGGGCGTTGTTGTCTCCAGTTCCGCGCGCTCGTGCCGCGCCAGTGCCGCGACGAGCTCCTTCTTCCGCATGCGGCTGCGACCCTTGATCTGGAGCTCGCGCGCCATCGCCCGCAGTTGCATGACCGTGTGGCGGGAGAGCTCCTCGGCGCGTGGATGGATTCGACTTGCCATTTTGGGGCGAACTCCTCACTTCCTGATGGCGTGCGTCTGGCGTCGGAAGCTTCGAGTTCAATGTACCGACCGCGGCCACTGAAAGGAAGTCAGCTGTTCGGTTGGTCACTATGTGCGATGCGAGCGTTCGAGCGACTATCCGCTAGTCGCCTGCGCTGCAAAACAAGCAAGTTCGTTCTCGGTGCGTACGTAAATCCTGCCCTCGTGAATCGCCGGGGTTGCCATGATCGTGGCACCAAAGTCGTGAGAGCCGAGGATTTCCCACTGCGGCGCTGCCTTGAGTACCGTGATGACGCCATTCATGCTGCTGACATAGACTTTTCCGTCGCCAGCCACTGGGGAGGCGTAGTAGTTGCCGAGACCCTTGGCGCGTCCTTGTTTGAGGACGTCGCCGCTGCCAGCATCAAAGCTCGTGACGATCGCGCTATCTTTCACCGCGTAGAGAACCCCACGATAGAAGAGCGGACTCGGAACGAACGGAACGTTGCGCTCGTACTTCCATAGAACGTGACTGTCCGTGATATTGCCGCGGGCGCTGGCGTCAGCTCGAATGGCGAGCACCGCATTTTGCGCCCGCTCGAAGACCTGGGCGTACTTCTTCCACTCTGATTCGTCGAGCGCGCCGTCTTGATCGAGGTCCATACGATAGAAGCGCTGCAGGACAGGACCTGGCGAAAGTTCTGCGCGCGCGATTTTGCCGCTTTTGTCGGCATCCCACTGCTTCGCCGCTTCGGACCACGGCTCCATCGAGATCCTACCCGTGGGATCGCCACCGGGCGTCCAACTCGCCGAGTAAATGACTCCGTCGACGAGCGTCGGGGTCGTACTGTAGATGCGGGCCATGCCGTCGCACCACCATAGCGGGCGGCCAGTTTCGAGGTCGTAGCTCGTCAGCTGCAGGGCGCCACCGACGATCAGCTGAGTCCCTTCCCCGCTGTCCCAAACCAGGGGCGTCGCGTAGCTTCGTGTGAATCCTTCGCGCGGCGTCTTCCAAGCGGTCTCGCCGGTCTCTTTGTTCAGCGCCATTAGGAAACTGCCGATGTCGTGATCCTGGTTGACGATCACCTTGTCGCCAGCGAGCACGGGCGAGCTGTTGGCACCGAATTCATCCTGGAACGGTCCCATGGGGCGCGACCAGATGAGCTGACCGTCGAGGCTGTAGCAGAGAACACCGTAGCTCCCAAAGAACGCGAAGACCCGTTCACCATCGCAAGCCACGGTGCACGACGCCGGGTTGCCGGTACGGTGCACGCCTTCAAGGCGCACGTTGGGGACGACGCGCTTCCAACGGATCTCGCCGCTGCGTCGATCGAGCGCCACGGTAGCGAGCTCGGGTCGCGAGTAGGTGGTGAGAAAAATGTGGCTGCCGTAGATGCAAGGCGTCGAGTGACCCGACGCGAGTTTCGTCCGCCACACAGTGTTCTCCTGCGAGAACGTAGCGGGAAGTGGGTGACCGTCGTCGACTGCGACCCCGCCATCCGAGCGGAAGTGTGAAGCACCGCGAGTTCGCAGTGCGTCGATCGCTGCTGTCACCGCGGCGCTGTCGTTCGCAGCGTCCACCTTGGCATTCTTGTAGGCAATGCGTCCGTCGTAGTCGATGACGAACGTCCAGCGAGCGATCGTGACGCCACGCGTCAGGATGTGTTCACGACCGTCGATCGTCCGGGTGATGGAGCCGCCGTCTTTGATAGGGACGCCGAAGGCGCGGGCGACGTCACCGTTCTCGTCCGCGAGCAGCGGAAAGTTGAGGCTGTGGACGCTCTTAAACAGTGTGTGGTTCCTAACCGAGTCGCCGCTGACGCCGACGACCAGTACATCGCGACGCGAAAGATCGGCCGATCGATCTCTGAAGCCACAGGCCTGTTTCGTGCAGCCGCCGGTCATGTCCGCCGGGTAGAAGTAAACGACGACGATCTTGCGACCGACATAGTCGCTCGATCGCCAGGGTTGACCGGAGTCATCCAGAACCTCGAACTCGGGCGCCATGCTGCCAACAGCGAGGTCGGTCGCTGCGTCTTGGGCACTCACCACGGTGGTGGCAAGAGAGACGGTAAGACTCATCCAAACCAACGCGAAGAGTTGTCGAGGAGCGGCGTGGCGATAGTGCTGCATGATCGAAATCACTCCGTTGTTCTCGGCTCGAAGTACTTTTTCAAGCAGGCTGTTGCGCTTTCGGCAGCAGCTGCACTTCCCGGCGGCGGTCGTCGAAAATGTCAAAACCCAGGAAGCGATAGCTTAACCCGCACCTCTCCTGAGTTTCTACACCGACGCTGGGATGCGCCCGCCCAGGCTCGACGCGAAGTGGCCAAACTCGAGGCTAGATCAGGAGCAGAGAGGACGCCTCTTCCGAACGAATCAACATCACGTCGGCGCGGCGAAGGAAAAGATCCTTCGTGAGTTGAGGGCACTGAAGGTGTTCCAAAAACGCCTGCCAATCTGCCGCCTCGTCCGGCTCGCCGAGGAAGGTATAGAGCGCGAGGAGGAGCGACGCGCCGTGGACGCGATGGAATGTGCGCCGTGCTGAAGCAACGGCCAACCCGGCGTTTTCCGCGCTACGGAGCGCATTGTCTCGGTCGCCGTGGTTGAAGAGAGCCGCCGCCAGACCGACGTGATAAAAGATGTGTTTGTCCGCTGGTACGTCTGGATTATCACGTAGCAACGCACGCCACATGTCGGCAGCTTCCTCGAAGTCACCGACGTGCAGCAGCAGCACGGCGTGGGCATGGTCTCGAAGGTTCAGTGCGAATCGAAGATCGGGGTGCTGAGCTCGCAGCACGCGCGGAACGCGCGGCGATTTTAACGAGTCAGGGAGCGCTGTGCCTTGTGAGACTGGCTGTTCAAGAAGGAGGTGGTCGAAGCGAAAAACGTTGAGGAGGAATCGATACTTTAGATCGGTCAAACTCTCGTCTTCGGTCTGGCTGGCGAGAGCGACGGCCTCCTTGAAGTGATTCTTCGCCGCATCGATTTCAAGTTGAAGCGAGCGAATCCTGCCTCGCATCGTCGCAGCGTGAAAGTGATCGCAGCCAGACAGCGCGGCGAAAGATCTGTCGAAGTCGACGTGCTCGAGATAATCGACGGTCCAATCCGCTGGCAGTGGTCCATGGCGTCGCATGTCTACACCGGCGCAAGCTGTGGTTCGCGTCGAAGAGGCGTCTTAGTCATCGGGGCAGTTGAGTTCTTGACAGCCGAAATAGGGCGGCGTCGGGTCGGGAAAACAATCGAGATTGTCGGGGCCTGGTGCCGGTGGCTGCGGTCCGCCGACAAAGAGCCAATTGAGAAGAAACGTCACGTCGCTGACATCGATCGAGCCGTCATCGTTGATGTCGGCTTGAGCCAAGCAGGTCGGTTCTTCGTCGCCAATGTAGAGATAGGCGCTCAGGGAGAGCGCGTCCGCAAGATCGATGATGCTGTCACCGTTGACGTCGCCTCGGCGGCCAATGCCTATGCGCCGAAGTAGTTCTTCGTCGTCGCTGATGACGGCACTGAGAGGCATAGATGGTAGCAGAAACGCCAACACGAGCGGCAAGAATTTCATCACAATTCGGCTCCGTTGCTCGAGAGTCTAAGCGGCTTCCAAGAGACTCGTTCTACCGCGTCGCAGGCGGTTGCATGCGACGTCGCAGAGTTGCGAACAGGGTCCCCTGGGAGCGAGCGAAGGAGCGCAGAAGACGACGCGCGCAGCTCCTGCTGGCGCATTGCCTGAGTACATGCCAGGCGGGCTGAGAGCGCCAGGCGTGCATTCGACGTTCCCTCTTCAGAACGCTACGATGCTCCGATAATTCGTGCAAACGCAGCGTGCCCGTCCGTCCAAAAAGTAGACGTTGTGGCAGACCACGACGGCAGTCGTCGCGCGTCACCACTGCGTGCTGAGTGAGCCCCGTTTCTTGAGGTGCGCTAGCGCTAGGCTCACCTTCTCTCGCGCGGAGAGTCATGGAGAAGGGGGGCTCGCCGGCCGGTCGACTGGGCGCAGTCCTCGAGAATATGTGCGGACATGCGGCCGAATCGACTCAACGGCAACCTAGACAGCCAGCGGAGAGATCAACCGCCGTCGACCCAGCGGTGACGTCTCGATACGCGTCGGCGTGGGTAGCCGACCGGACTCGAGCCGATCTACATGCGCGGCCGCGCTGCAGGCAGCTCAGGTGAGAAGGCTGCGTAGTGCGAGAACGGCACGCGAATTCGTGTTCAACTTAGAATAAGCGCGGCGCAAGTACGTCGCGACACTGGCAGGTTTGATGCCAAGTCGCAGCGCGATGATCTTGTTCGGTAGGCCTTCCGCCACGAGGGCGACGATCTCCTTTTCGCGCGGACTGAGCGCGCCACGCGCACTCTTCGGAAAACGTGTCAACACATACACGAAGTCATCGGTCTCCGTTTGCGCCAAAGCGACGCTTTCGGGATTGTCGCCGGAATCGCTCGGCGCCGACTCGGTGGCCTCCGTGGGTGCTAGCGCGCCCGAGAGTTGACCGACGAAGCGCGCCAGCGCGCTATTGATTTCGTCGACGAGCTCAACGTGTTTCGCGGGGAGTTGTTCGTCGACACTCGTGCCAGCCGGCGAGTCGATTGGGCGTTTCGCATGCATGAGAAACTCCTTCCCCGTTGGGGGGCAACCATTCCTTAGATTCGGGCAATGTTAGAATGCCGAGCTTACGCGCAATCGAGGCTTGGTCCAAACCCAAAAACTGGAGCAGTTCGCCGATCTCGTCCGGCTCGCCGAGAAGCACTCGAAGCGCCTCGCGCTGCTCTCGCACGCCTTGTCATTCGGACGAATGACATTTGGTCAGGCGACTTTACGCTCGGTCCACGTTTGTGGTTTCCTCTTACGTGGCGCTGGCATTGGCCACGCTCCCGCCCGCCCCCCGTTCGACCACCTCCCACCGGGTCGAAGGAAACGAGGATCAGAGGCGGGGCCCTACCGCGGTTTCAAAAAAGCGGCACACAGCGACGCTGTTGAGTGCTGGTCACTCGCAGCGACCCGAGCGGCAAGGGCCCCGCTTCTCACTTCTCCTCATTCGCCCTTTCCGTCGCAGCGTCTGCGCCACGTTCCAGTTTCCAGTCGGGAGAAGCAGAGCATTGTGCGCCGACGCAACGTACAATCGCGGCTAGGAGGACTCTGAATGAGACTGGCTGTTTGGTGCGCGTGCGGCGTCACGGTTTGCTGTTTGTTTCCGTCATTCCTAGTGGCGCAGGACGACTGCAACGGTAACAGCACTCCTGACATTGACGATGTCATGAGTGCCCACAGCGAGGACTGTAACGGCAACTCGATCCCAGACGAGTGCGAGTTCGCCCCACTCACCTTTGGCGCCAATCTCCGGTTGAGAGTCGGGGCTACCGCCCGCGATCTCGTCGCCGGTGACTTCGACGACGACGGTGCGCTCGACATGGCGGTGAGCTATCTCGGCGGCTTGACCGTTTTTTTCAATCGCGGTGGTGGCGATTTCGACACGAGAAGCTACGAGTTTGAGGTGCGAAGTAACCTTTGGGGCGGTGGAGATTTTGACGGCGACGGAGTCATCGATCTCGTTGGCGCCTTTGTCGACGGCGTGCGCCTTTTGATCAACAGCGGTGGCGATTTTGAGGTCGCCGCTTTCGTGCCTTACGAGAACCTACTCGGACTCGGCGTCGGGGATCTCGACGGCGACGATCTCGACGATGTCGTCCTGACGGACCAGTCGGACGACTTAGTCCTCGTTCTCATGAGCCAGCCTGGAGGAGGCCTGTCAGAGCCGGTGAGCTATCCGGTCGGTGATCTGCCTGTGCGACTTGCCTTGGGCGACGTCGACGCCGATGGCGACTTGGATGCGGTGTCCGCGAACCAAACCTCCAACGATTTCACTGTCCTCGCGAACGTCGGAGATGGAACGTTCGAGGTCGTAGCAACGACGCCGGTGGGTGGCATTCACCCCGAGTCGGTCGGCATCGCTGACCTTACGGGAGACGGCCTTCCCGAGATCGTCGTTGGCGATGATTACGTGAGAACATTCGTCAATAGAGGCAACTTCGAATTCAGCCCGCTCGACCCCTTTTGGGTGAATTCGAAGTGGGTCGCGAAGCTTGACTTCGGCGACTTCGATGCTGACGGCGACGTCGACGTGCTTGCGGGGACTCGGACTCCCGGGGGTACGTACGTCATGTTCAACGATGGCGCCGGTGCGCTGCGTGCGCGCCAGGATATTGCGGGTAAGATCGGCGCCATCGCTACGGCGCAAGGGGATTTCGACGGTGATGACGACAAAGATCTCGTGATCATCGGGCGCGGTCACACGTTCGCTACCGTGGAGTGGAATGGTGATGCGGAGAGGGCGCATTTCGTCAGCTTGGAATCTCAGGAGCCGGTCACGATCCGCCAAGAACCGCATTCGGGCGCCTTAGCTGACGTCGACGGCGATGGGGATCAAGATCTGCTTGTTATCGACGGCACCACCAGCCTCTACTACCTGCCGAATGATGGCGAGGGGAACTTTCAGTCACCGACTCGAGATCAGATTTTTCGGACCAACGCCAATGCTCTTTTCTCGATGGCCGTGAGCGACCTGAACGGTGACGGGCATCTCGACGTCGCGGCGATGAGCGACTCTGAGCGACAGATTTATGTTCTGCTGGGCGACGGTCGTGGATCGTTCACTCGCACTTCCTCCTATAGCGTTGGTGCAGGACCCGTATATGTTCGAGCCGTCGACACGACAGGCGACGGACTCGACGACCTCGTGACGGCGAATCGCGACAACAATTCGATCTCTCTTTTGGTGAACCGCGGCGGCGATGGGTTTGAAAATGCCGAGACGATTCGCGTCGGAAGCGGTCCCGCGTCGCTTCTGGGCACGGACGCGGACGGCGACGGTGACCAGGACCTCATCGTCGCGTGCGGCGGATCTTCGCAGTTGAACGTGCTTTTGAACCGAGGCGACGGAAGAAGCTTCGAGCGATTCGATCTCGACACTCTCGGGGCTCGATTCGCGGCGGTCGATGACTTCGATGGCGATGATGATCTCGATCTCGTGAGCGGTGGAGGAGGATCGCTGTCTTTTTTTCAGGGCGATGGGGCGGGGAACTTTGCCCTCGTCAACACGACCAGCATACAGAGTTCGATTCATTCTCTGGTGACAGGCGACGTGAACGGTGATGGGCGCGTCGACGTCGTCACGGCCAACAGCGCGAACGGAACACTCTCTGTCGTCGTCAATCTCGGCGATGGTCGGTTCGAGTTGGTGCGCGATGTCGTCGTCGGATTGGGACCTCGCTTCGCGGTCATTGGGGATCTCGACGGCGACACCGACCGAGACCTGGTGAGCCTCAACCACGACACTCTCGACATTACCGTTGTCGAGAATCAGTTCATCTCCCGCTCAGGCGTGACGTATCTTGAAGGCGTCTGCACGCCAGCCGATTTCCTCTCGATCTCAATCCCATCGGCTCAAGGGGGCGGCGTCCAGCGGTTGACGAAGTACCTGCTTCCCGCGGACCCCGACGACCCGCAGCTTCTCCCGCCGCTTTTCCACAACGTCGCGCGCTATCCCTTGCACCAACAATTCCTGGCGGCCGAATTCTCCGATCGGTTCGCGGTCGAGTTCTACAGTCAACTTGTCGGTGATCGCGCGACCCGACGTTATTTCAGTGGCGCCGTTTTTTTGTTGGCGACTCCTACAGGACCGCTCTACGGCTACAACGTCCTGACGAACTTTGACGCCGATCCCCGTGAGCTCCCGACTTTCGAGGAAGTGACGGCGATTCATCAGCAGATGTTGGAAGCCGTCACGTTGAGGCCGCTCAAGTACTATCCTGACGCCCGGATCACACGCGATCACGCTGCTACCTGGCCGGACACCAGTTTTGTCTACTTTGAGTCCGAGCGTCCCGAGGTGACGTTCCAAGCCTACACGCAAGGCGTAGGATTCGGCCGGGTCCGTGTTCACACGCGTGCAAGCTTTGAGGCGGCCAATGCGTCGGGAAGTATCAGTTTTCAAGACATCCTGGTTCTCGACCACGCGCCGCGCGACATCGAAGGTGTTGTCGGCGGCGTCGTCACAGCGGAGCCGCAGAGCGACTTGAGCCACATAGCTGTGCGTACGGCCCGCCGCGGCACCCCGAACGCATTCGTGCGCGAAGCGGCGCGAGCCTTCGGTCCACACGACGGCGAGCTCGTCCGATTCGAGGTGCGCGCCGACGACTTCAACGTCGACGCCGCGACTGTCGCGGAGGCTGAAGCGTGGTGGGCAGAAAGCCGCCCTGAACTCTCCGTCCTGCCGGAGATCGATCCCGACTATCAAGGGCTTGACCGGCTCGAGGAGATCGCTAACCACATGGACGGCGCGCTGCTCGAGAGCCGCTTTGGCGGCAAGGCGAGCAACCTTGCGCGCCTCCAGGCGATTCTTGACGGGCCGCTGGGGCAATACCGTGAGGTTGGCTTCGCGATTCCGGTGCACTACTACTTGCAGTTTCTGCGGACGGGCCAGATTCCGTCGGCTCGGGATGCAGCTGTTCTTTTGACCTACGACGAGTACATCGACGAAGTCATCGCGTGGCCGGAGTTTGAGAGCGATTCGCAGCTGCGATTCACCGTGTTGAAGCAGCTGCGAGATCACATGCGCGAAAATGGTGCCGTCGACGCGGAACTTGTCTCTGCGCTGGCTTCGCGGATTGAGTCGGTTTTCGGGTCGCGCGATACGGTCGTCCGATTCCGTTCTTCTTCGAATGCTGAGGACGCGCTCGAGTTCAACGGCGCTGGGCTTTACGATTCGACGTCGGTCTGCGTCCTCGATGACTTCGACGGTGACTCGTCGGGGCCGTCGCTCTGCGACCCGACGAAGAAAAACGAGCGCACGATCGTGCGCGCCCTGAAGAAGGTTTGGGCGAGTAACTGGAACTTTCGTGCCTACGAAGAGCGCGCCTTTTTCGGCATGCCGCAGGCGAGCACCGCCATGGGACTCCTCGTCAGTCGGGCGTTCCTCGACGAGAGCGCCAACGGGGTTGCGTTCACAGGCAATCCTGATCAACCACTCGACAACCGCTACATCGTCACTGGGCAAGTCGGCGAAGAGAGTGTCGTGAGTCCCGAACCTGGCGTCGTCGCCGAGAAGAATCTTCTCCGCGTCGAGGATGGCGTCGTCGTCGAAATCTTTCGCGCGCTGCCCTCGACGCTCGTTGCCGCTGGCGAGACGGTGTTGAGCGACGCGCAGCTACGCGAGATAGGTGCTCTGCTGTGGCACATCGATCGCGACTTTCCGGTCACTCTCGGCGACTATCCACGCCGTCAGGTTCTTCTCGACATCGAATTCAAGATCGAGTCGAACGGAGACCTTGCCGTGAAGCAGGTTCGACCGTTCCTTCGCAGCAGTTCTGTGCCACCGGCTCCGACCTTTGAGCTCGACATTCCGCCCGGCACGGTCAGCTGCGGGGTGTTCGTCCACTCGCGCAGCCCGCAAGAATCGCTGCGACTCAAGAGCCGCGTCGAGTTCGCCAGTGGCATCCACGCTTTGCCCACTGAGACTGACGCGTTTTTCGGGGAGCTTTTTGCCGACGTGCGAGTCGGTTATGAGGAGGGACTGGCGATTCCTGATGGTCCCGGGATGTTTCGCTGGTCTGCGATTCCACAGGGAGACGCCGTTCGCTACCTCTTTCGCTTCGAACAGGATTTTCGCTTGCCGAACGGTGAGCTGTACACGTTGCGCCTCCAGAACTTGGAGTTCCGCGCGCGTGGCGAACAGAGTCTTGATTCGCCGCTTCGATTCGACGAAGAGTTTCTGACTCGGAGTCTGGCGCTCGAAGGCGATCGTGGCCTCGTGGCGCGCTACTCCTCGTGTACCTATCAAACATTGCCGCTGTGGCAAGTCGACGTGTCCGCCGCATCCGGCGAGCATTTTCGGCTACTGCAGCGTTTTGAGCCGCCAACCGATCCGACAGCCACTGGCCCGGCAAGCCTAGTGTTCGCAGATCTTGACTTCGGTGGCGACCGCAAGCGGCAGGTGATTCGCTACTGGGATCTCGTCTACGGCGCCATACGACACAACCGAGACGTGCGGTACTGGGCCGTACTGGATCCTCCGGTGTCTCTGGAGAGCCTCTCGGAGCCAGTTCACGTGGTCGAGATTGTCTCCGGCGAACCGGACCTCGGTATTGCGGCGGCGGTGAATTATCTCGGCGACGATTTTCAGATTCTTGGTTCGCTCAACGGAGTCTCGTTGACCGGCGAGCTCGTCGAGTCGAATGGCGATGACACGCGGTTCATTCGCGGCGATGTGAATTCAGATGGTGAGCTCAACTTGAGCGACGCGATCGACCTCGTCGGCCAGCTCTTTCGCGGCGCCCCAGCGACTGAGTGTTGGAAGAGCGCTGATGTCGACGACGATGGGATCGTCGACCTGGCGGATCCGATTCGGTTGCTGCTTCACCTTTATGCCGGGGCAGGGCCGCTCGCTGAGCCCTTCGGGCGTTGCGCGACCGACGCGACGCCAGACAGCGTCCCGTGCTTGAGCCACGCCATCTGCTCCGCCGATGGGTAGGCGCACTCCGCGTGTGCGGCGATCGTGGTGATTGCTGAGATTCTTCTAACTCCTGCTGTCGACGGCAGAAGCGCCATTTGGGGTCGAGTTCGGAATCGGTGCGCTCAGACTCTAAGAGTATGCCGCGCGGTGAGTTGCGATGCGTGTCTCTGACGGCGGGCCTGACGGCTGCGATTTGCCCTTCCGGTAATTTGATGGCTGACTTGTTTGGGGAATGACCGGGCAGACGCGTGTTCCTTGCCTTCCAACAGCGGCTGCTATCAGGTTCGTGCGATGAGATCTCGCGACTCGCGCCTCCGAGGACTGACGCTTCTCGAATCGGTCATCAGTCTGAGCGTCCTAGGTGTGTTCACGGCGACGGCTGTCACGGCGCTCATCTCGACGCAGCGCGCTATGGCGCAAAGTCAGATGACGTCCGTCCTGGCGCTTCGCGCCCAAAAAGCGCTCGAGCGGATTGTCGACCTCGCGAGCCAGGCGGTCACCTCCGACCTGGCCTACACGCCGCTCAAGCCGGCGACCGGCGTCGACTCTCACGCGCTTCGATTTCGACTGGTGCAGTCCGTCGATGTCGTCACCGGAGAACCCGTATTCGACGACGTCGGACGCGTGTATGTCTACGGCAGTGATTCGGGGTCGAACCCAAGCAGCGGCATTCTCATCGGGCGTGGTCCAACGCTTGACAGCATTCACGCTGCGGCCGCCGGGTCGGACGGCCTGCTCGGGACGACCGACGACGACACGCGAGTTGTCCTTTCCAGCGGCGTGCCAGCGGTAGAGCTTCTCGTGCCGAGCGATTTCGCGCCACGCGTTGGGGCCATGCTCAGCATTGACGTCACGCCACCGCCGACCGGTCGATTGATCGAGCTGACGATTCGTCTCAACGCCCGGGGGGTCGACGGCGTCTTTCTGCTCGAGGACGACATCGTGTTGACCGAACGCGTGGCGCTCAGACAGTGAAAAGCGAGGCAAGTATGTCGATGAGATCGTCCGCAAGAGACTTACAGCTGTCGATTCGATCGCGATCATTCGCGGGGTTGGCGCTTCTCGAGATCGTCGTCTCCGCCGGCGTCTTTCTCGCCGTGGTCCTTTCCGTGTCGATGACACTCGGGCGAGGCATCGAGCACCGCCGTAGCTCGTTCCAAGCCTATCGTGCTGTCAGCGCGATTCGCGACGTCGTAGCCGAAATCCAGGAGGTCGCGAACTTACCACACAACGCAACACTTCAAGAGGGCATCGCCGAGGTTTATGGTCGCTATCACGGACAGACACTGACTGTCCCAGGATTGTCGGCGGCGTCGGTTGCGCTCGCTTGTTTTGCCAACGAGCAAGCCGTTCCCGTCGAGCTCGGCGGCCCCCAAGACCTCAACTACGATGGCGATGCAGACGACGATCTCGGCAACCAGTCGAACGGCACTGATCTTCGGCTGGTGCCTCTGAGTCTCACCTTGACGTACGACGACGCCGGGTTTTCGCAGTCCGTTGTCGCCTATCGGTTGATCGCGAGAACGACAGACTGAGTGAGCATTGGATCTTGAATCGCCTAGCCTCGAGTTTGGCCATTTCGCGCCGGCCTGGCCGGACGAGTTTCGCGGGAATTCGAAGGCCCTTTCGACTTTTTCGTACCCTGAGAACCCTTGTGCATGTTCAAAAACTCCTGTCCGGCCCTTCGGGGAACGCCAGGAGCGCCGATGCCTGCGTCGCTCCTCCGCCACGATCGCAGCAGGATCGCGTTGTCGTCGCTCCTTGGCCTCGACGCTCCTGGCGTTCCCAGGCTCGACGCGAAATGGCCAAACTCGAGCTAACAGCCCGTTGAAAAAGTCATTCGGCCGAGAAACTGGCCTCTTCACGCCCAGATCGACCGCGGCGAGCCTCGCCGTTATGTCTCATGGAAGAGGGCTCGGAGATTACCTACGTTCGCCGCGGCCGATCTGGACGCGAAGCGACCAGTTTTCGACTCGAAGCACTCTTTCAACAGGCTGCTATGGGCGAGCGCGGAGACGCTGTTCTCTTTTGTTTCATTGCAAACCCCCCGCCGGCTCGTACGGCGCTACGGAGGTGCCCGATGCATCGCGTAAGGAAAGAAGAACTCCGACCGCAGGCCGGGGTCACACTGATTTTGGTGTTGGTGACCGCGCTGGGTTTCTTGGTGCTCTCGGTGGTGAGCCTGGACATGACGCGAGAGCATCGCGTCACGCAGGTGGTGCAGCGCGAGGCTTTTTCGGCGCGCATGATCGCGGAGTCAGGTGCCGCGCAGGCTCTCGCACGGATCAAGGAAGCAGGAGTAGTGGCGCCGTTTTCGGGCTCTGGAACGGACCCAAGCTGGCTCGGTTTCTCAAACGGTGAGTTTCTTTACTACACGCTCTTCGACGCGCCCAATCAGACGAGCACCATTCGCTCGTGGGGGCGCGTCGCGGCCGACGCGGTGGTGAGTGGCAGCACTGTGGCTCCAGACGATCCGGCGTGGGATCCGAGCGGATATCTAGTCCAAGGCGTCGAACTCGTTGTTAAGGCGAGGAAGTTCATTCCGGAAACCCCCCTCTTTTTCGGCAACGGTGGTATCGAGCGGCCGCTTGGAGGTTTTGCTTGGACCGGCGGGGCGGACCCAAACGACCCGTCCACATGGGGAAGTGTGACTTCGAACCCTTCCTCGTGGCAAACGTCATCGATTCCGTTCGAGGCGAGCGCACTCGACCATCCCGTCGATTTTTTGACCAACGGAGGAACGCCGGTTCCCGCGACGTCGAACCCACATCCTTTCAAGCTTTGGGCGTCGCAGAACCTCATCGGTCAGCACAACATCGAGTCATGGTTTCAGAATTCGGCCGGCGCCGGGAACGACCCGACCGTCAACCTGAGCCCGCCGCCGACAAGCAGCTACTTTGATACGAGCGACAACCTTTCTCCTGACTACCCATACCCGATCGATCCAGAGATTCCTGACGTTCAGACGTTCGCCCATGAACTCTGGAACACGTACCACGACGATCCAGACGCCACTTTGCTCACGAGCGGCAATCACAGCGGTACGTATGGCGATCTCAGCGACCCGGGAGTGACGTTCGTAACGGGAAGTCTTCTCGTGCCGGCGGGCCAGACGTTTCGCGGTGCCGGAATCCTTGTCATTCGAGACGACTACGATCCGAACGTCGACACCAACAATCGACCGAATCGGAAGGCGTACGTCAACATCAGTGGAAATCTTGAGTGGACCGGTTTGGTGGTGATCGCGGGATGGGCGCCGACGATCGAAACCCAGAATGGATCCAGCTCGACCATCGTCGGAGCGCTCTTCGGCGAGGACAGTGTTCAGTCCGGAGGCGAGATCAGCCTCGATAGCGCCACGATCATCATGAAGTTGCGCGACCAATTCCGTGTTCTCTATTCCAACAGTTTGTTCACTTCGGGTGGGATCATTCATCCGTTTCTTCCAGGAGTGAAGAAGGAGGTGGTCGGTAGTCGTAAGATCTGACGCTGGTCGGATCGCGGGCAGGCGCGATATCGTCATCCTTTGCTCTGCAACCGAGTTTTCCGGACGCCTCACTCGAGGTGTTCGGCTTTGGTGCGAGGTGTGAGTTGACTCTAGAGCGATTTCCCGTGACGACGAATGTATGCATCCGCGACGATGCTTGGCGGCGGCGACTGGCGGTGACGATCCTTTTCGCGGCGACCCACGCGCCATTGATATTGGCCAATGATGGGCTCGAGCCCGAGGTGCGGGCTGCGGCACCAGAAAGAATGTGGGCGAACGCGAAAGTGGCATCGTCTCTCGGCGAACTGCGCGGCGTGTTGAGTCAACTGGCCGCGATGCGCAAGAAGCAAGAGGACATCTGGCCGACTCAGGAGGAGGATCTGGCGAATGAGCGGCCGCCACCTGCTGCGGTCGTCGAGTTGGAGGCCAAGAGTGTACGTCTCGAGGCGCAGCGTGACGCAATCGTTGGAAGAATTGCTGTCGAGAGTGAACTCGACGCGACCGTTCTCTTGAGGACGGCCCGCGCCGACGGTGATTTCGCTCTCGTCGAGGCGATCCTGCCGATCGTTGCGACGGCCGCCAAGAAAGACCCGCGAGCGTTTGAAGCGCTCGCCGGCCTTGCGGAGAGTCTCGCGCCGTGCCCACCGGTGCTGGTCAAGAGTCTCACTTCAGTGGGGACCGAGCCGGCAGGGTTGCTCCTCTTCGATGTCGGTCTCCGAGACCGCAGCCTCTCATGCCTCGTCGCAGCCGGGCGCACCGGTGACGCTGCCGTTTGGGCACGGCTCGTCGCCCTTGCTGACTCCGGCGGGCGTGACGCTTCTTTGGCGATGAGTGCCATCGAAAGGATTGAGCCGCAGCGTACAGCGTCTCTGGAGAGCGCTCTTGAATCTCACATTGCAACCGTCTCCTCAGATCGTGTGCGCGCCGCGCTAGTGACGCAATTGGGGCTGTTCGTCAACGGTGGCCGGGCCGCCTTCTTCAAGGATTTTTTCGTTCGCTCGGAGCGAACGATCGTGAAGGCCGCTTGCGCGGGAGCGTTGGGGCGACTCGGGTCGCTCGAGATCGCGTTTCTCATCGATCAACTGTCCCGCGCTCGCACTGACGACCTCAGACTTGCGCTCGTCCACGCCTTGGGCTCGACAATGGACTCTGCGGCTGTTCCGCTCCTCATCGACTATCTCGATGTTCCTCAGGTCAGCCGCGCCGCACAAGCGGCACTCAAGCGCGTTACTGGGCAGGCTCTAGGGCCCGGAAAAGCATCATGGCTTCGCTGGTGGCGGGTGCAGCCCGGGGCTGCCGGAGTTGCCGACGACCCCGATATCGATGACCCGGACCTTGCCCCCAACGTCGATAACATCGTCAATGATGTGCCGGATACCACTGAGCCATCGAACTGAATCGTCGAGACTGTGAGTGCCGTCGGGGGACCGCGTCCATGGTTTCAAAGGAGAAGCGCTTCAAGGCCATGCGCGATCGCCTGTACGTGGGTGGGGGCGGTATGGGCGTGGAGGACGCGGCGCACGATCGGTGGACTGACCGAGTCCGATAACCGGCAATTCGTCGAATCGTCGTAGAGATGTCACTCTTCTTGCGGAAGCCCTAATACAGGGTTCGATGGGAGAGTGACACTTGGACCAGAACGATCGACTCACAGACAGACAGCGCGGCTTCAGCCTGATCGAAGTTTCCGTCAGTTTAGCCGTTCTTGGCGTCTTCATCGGCGGCGCTGTCTCGGCGATGATTTGGTCGCAGCGCGCGTTCGTTGAGAACCAGATCGCCTCGGTGCTCTCGATGCGAGCGCAGCGAGCGATGGAGCGCATCGTCCGCCTTGGGTCACAGGCGCTGACCTCGGACGCGGGCTACTCGCCTCTCAAGGCGACCAGTGGTGTGAACTCCCATGCCGTGCGCTTTCGGCTCTTGGCCTCGATCGACGCTGTGACTGGCGAGGCGACGTACGACGACAACGCCCGTGTCTACATCTACGGCCCGGACGGCGGCGACAACCCCAATGCAGGGATCATCGTCGGCAGGGGACCGTCTCTCGATGCCATTCACGCGGCGGCGAGCGGTCCGGACGGGACCCTCGGAACCATCGACGATAACACGCAGGTGAGCATAGCGGGTGGTGTGCCCGCGGTCGAACTGCTCGTACCGGCTGAGTTTCGTCCGCGTAGCGGGGAAATGTTCACGCTGAGTGTGACGCCGGCTCCCACTGGGCGCTTGTTGTCGGTGACTCTGCGCCTCAACGCTATGGGGCCCGACGGAGACTTTGTTTTTGACGACGATGTCGTTCTGACCGAACGTATCTCGCTCCGACAATGAGGGACTTCAAACAGATGTCTGGTTGCCGAAAAGTCAGAGCGAGATGCGAGGGGTTGACTCTCGTCGAGATGGCGATGTCGATCGCCATCTTTGTTGCCCTCAGCGTTGCGGTGTCGATGACCCTTGGCAGGGGGATCGAGCATCGCCGCGACTCGTTCAGAGTGTACCGCGGCCTGAACTCGCTGCGGTGTCTTGTTGCGGATATTCAAGACAGTGCGAACTACCCGAACGACGGCACTCTGAATGTCGGAGTCGCAGAAGTGTATGATCGCTACCACGCCAAGTCGTTTGCCGTGAATGATCTCAACAGCGGTCAGATCGCTGTCTCCATCTTCGCGAACGAAGCGTCGGTGCCAGCGGATTTTGGTGGTCCTCAGGACCTGAATTTTGACGGCGACGCGAGCGACGACCTTGGCAACGCTTCCAAGGGCCAGGATCTCCAGCTCATCCCGGTGCTCTTGACGCTCACGTACGTCGACGACCGCGGCGCGACGCGTACCCAGACACTGCGGCGCCTGGTGACTAAAACGACTGACTGACCGAAGCGACACAATTCGGTGGACGAACCATGCAAAACGACATACGACACGTTGGCTGTCTCGATCGCCGCGATGGTGTGGCTCTGATTCTCGTCGCCGTGATGGCGCTCGGGCTACTCATGCTGTCAGTCGTCAGTCTCAACATGACACGCGAGCAAAGCATCGCCCAGGTGGCGCAGCTGGAGGTGTTCTCGGCCCGGCAGATCGCCGAGTCGGGTGCGGCGCACGCCCTCGTTCGCATCAAGCAAGCCGGCATCGTCACGCCCCAGTCGGGCGGCGGTGCGAACGCGACTTGGGTGACGTTTGATGGTGGCGAGTACTTTTACACCACGACTTTCGACGCAACGACGCGTACCAACACGATTCGATCTTGGGGGCGGGTTGCCGTAGCTGCGACGGTGAGCGGTTCCACGGTTTCGCCAGAACACGTTTCGTGGGATCCAAGTGGCTACCTCGTACAAGGCGTCGAGGTGGTGGTCAAGGGGCGCAGGTTTGTCCCGGAAACGCCTCTGTTTTTTGGTAACGGCGGGGTGCAAAAGCCACTCGGGGGATTCGACTGGAGCGGTGGATCAGACCCCTCAGACCCGAGTACGTGGGGAGTGATTGCCTCTGGAGATGAAACCTCATGGCAGGACAGCTCGATACCGTTTCAAACGAGTGCGCTTGACTACCCGTACGACTACCTCTATAGCGGCGGTTCTCCGACGCCGGCAACCTCGAACCCGCACCCCTACAAGATTTGGGGTTCGCAGAACCCGATCGGGCAGCGCAATGTGGAGGCCTGGTTCACGAATTCCGGCGGCACAGGTTACGATCCGACGGTGAACGTTACGCCGCCGCCGACAAGTAGCTACTTCGACACATCAGATCAGACCTCACCTGACTATCCCTACCCGGTCGATTCGACCATCCCCGACGTTCAGATGTTCGCTCACGACATTTGGAACACCTTCAGCGGCGCTGCTGGCACGACGCTACTGAGCGACGGCGATCACAGTGGCACGTTCGGCGACCTCAGCACACCAGGTGTGACGATCGTCACCGGAGGACTGCGTGTGCCCGCCGGGCAAACGTTCAAAGGCACCGGCGTGCTGCTTATCCGTGATGACTATGATCCGAACGTTGATACCGACAACACTCCGTCGACTCGAGCCGACCTGTTCGTCGACGGAACTTTTGAATGGACCGGCCTCGTCCTTGTCGCTGGCTGGACGCCGAACATCGAGTCGTCATCCGGGTCGAGTACGACCATCGTCGGTGCGCTCATGGGCGAAGACAGCGTTCAATCAGGCGGTGAGGTCAGTCTAGATAGCGCGACGATCAATATGCGGTTTTACGACGATTTTCGGGTGTTCTACTCGAACGCGCTCTTTGCCCCTGGCGGCTTGATCGAGCCGTTTCTGCCGGAATCGCGCAAGGAAGTCGTGGGCAGCCGTGACCTCTAACCGCTGGTCCGTCGGCAAGTGAAACCGCGACATCTCGAGGGTCTTGACGTGTGCCGTAAGAAGTTACCGAACCTCCTGCAGAGACTTGGGTCGCCGAGTCGGATCGTGCTTGTATGCCTTCTGATGGTCGCCCATGTGCCTGCTGTGGCGCGCGAGCGGCTGTCGTCCACCGCGAACGCCGCTGCGGCTCCTGCCCTGCTGAAGAAACTGGTCGCCTCGCTCGATCAGATGGCGTCCGTCGACCGACAGATCGAGGCGGCTTGGCCGTTTCGCCGTCAAGACGAACTGAACGAGCAGCCACCACCGCTTGAGGTCCGAGAGCTGCGGGCGGCGCGCGCTCGCCTCGAAGGCAAGCAGGACCTGATCTTGAGGCAATTGGAAGAGACTGCGGCAGAAGATGCTGCCGCGGTGCTTACCGCTCTCGGTTCGACAGAGCGCGTTGAACTCATTGACATCCTCACGCCCGTCGCCACACGGGCGGCAGGTTCGACCTCTGGCGTGCTGTCAGCTCTCACGAAAGCGGCTCAGCGAGTCAGGCCATGCCCACCGAGTATCCTAAACGCTCTTGCCGCCTTCGATGATGGGGCAGCCGCGGAGGTGTTGCTGGACGTGGCGCGGCGCGACGGTCAGGTCGCCGCGTTCATCGCGGCAGCTAAGAGCGGCGATGTCAAGACATGGGATCGGCTGATTCGGTTGGTGGTGTCGAGAAGCGCGCACTCTGACCTGGTGCTGCGCGCCCTCAGGCGCGTTGAGCCACGACGCACGCGGGAACTCGGCGATCTCATCCGGCGACGCGCTGAAACTTCCCGCCTTCTCGACTTGCGGACTGTCCTCATCACGCAGCTGGGAATCTTCGCACGCGGGCGCGACGTGGGAGCCTTGATCGATATTTTTTCGACAGACGGTCGCATCAATGTTCGAGTTGCCGTGATCGGCGCACTCGGTCGGTGCGACGTCGAGAGTGCTCAAGATTTCGTCCTACGGCAACTCGTCGATAGCCGAGAGAAGGAAATCCGACGTGCGTCGATGTTCGCCGTAGCACGCCACGGCGACGAACGCGCGATTCCCTTTCTGATTCAACTCCTCGATGACGCTCAGCTGGAGCGCGACGCGACGCGCGCACTTCAGCGACTGACTCGGCAAACCCATCTGCGCAGCAAGGCGGTATGGCAGCGTTGGTGGCGCGTTCAGCCGCAGAATACCGACGACGAACCCGATGCCGAACTCGACGAAGGCAGAGTTCGCACCGTCAAGTTGCTTGCGCCTCCGGGTACTGTCCAACTCGGAGACGCGACCGATCCAAACGACGATCCGCTACCGTAGACGCCCACCGTACGAAGCGGCCTGCGATCAGGCTCATAGATGATTGAGCGCGTGGCGAGCTCAAATCCTGGGTTCAGCTCGACGCTGGCATCAGCGTGCCGCGATTCCGTCGAGTGTCACGATCCCTTCCCTCTCGGTGGTGACGATGCGCTCGAGGCCCTCGCGAGCCGGACCGGCCGTACGATCTCCTCGCGCCGTGAACTTGGAACCGTGGCACGGGCACGCGAACCCGCGTTTGGTGGGCCGGACGAGACAGCGCTGATGAGGACAAACCGCCGAGACCGTGGTGAGTTCGCCGTTTGCTTGTCGGCGTAAGAAAAACGTTTGCGACGGGGTTAACAGTCTGACCACGCCGTGGGGGAGGCTCAGCTCTGGCAGTTGCGCGAGTTCCAGTTGCACGCGACTCGAGCCACGCGCGTGTGTGGCGTCGAGTCGCACAGATCGAGGTGGGGCCGTGCAGCCTGAGAAGCCCACGCTACACGCCAGTGCTGTCCGACGAAGAAATCGTCGGCGATTGATCTCTCCCGCGTAGGCGCTTTGGTCGGAGGCGGCTCGGCGGTCGTCTGGGCGGATCATCGCGCTGCGACCTCCGGTCTTTGACTCGATCTCAAGGCGCTGGGAAACTCGAGCGAAAACTTCGACCCTTTGCCGACAGTGCTCGTGACTTTGATTTCGCCGTCTAGGGCTTGGGTGTAGTGTTTCACGATGGAGAGACCGAGGCCCGTGCCTCCTTGCTCGCGCGAGCGAGCCTTGTCGACGCGGTAGAAGCGCTCAAAGATGCGCGGCAAGTCGTCCTCTGGGATGCCGATTCCCGTATCGACTACCTCGATGATGATCCGATCGGCTTTGTGCTCCGCGGCGATCGTGACGTGTCCCTCCGGCTCGGTGTATTTGATGGCATTGGCGATGAGGTTGTCGAGTATCTGCTGCAGCGCCTCGACATCTCCGAGAAGATGGAGGGGTTCGGAGGGGAGCGTGACTTCGACTTCGATTTGCTTTTCTTCTGCGAGTGTCGCGAGTCGCTGGTAGGAGTCGGCCAAGGTGCGGCAGACGTCGACCTGAGTTCGCTCGCCGATCGCCTTGCCGGACTCGATCCGTGACAGTGTCAATAGGTCGGTCAGGAGAAGCGACAGGCGTCGCGCATTCGCATCGATCTTCTCCAAAAAGCGACGATTGTGGACGGTGTCATCCAAGCCTCCGTCGATGAGCGTTTCGACGTAGGCGCGAATCGCCGTCAGGGGGGTCTTGAGTTCGTGCGACACGTTCGCAACGAAGTCGCGACGGATCGTCTCGAGCTGACGAACCTCTGTGACGTCGTCGATGATGAGGAGTATCCCTGGGAACGCCTCCAGAGGCATCGCAGTGACGTGGACGCGTCGATGTTCATGGCTGAATTCCGAGGTCGCAGGTTCATCGTTTTGCGTCACCTTTTCGGCAAGTTCGCGAAGGATCCGCAGGAGCGGTGCATTCGACGTTTCTACGAGATCTGCGTCGAACCCGAGAAGGTTTTTCGCCGTACGATTCATGAGTGTGATCTCGCCGTTGGGATACAGGACGACGACACCCTCGGGCAGAGCGGCCAACACGGCCTCTACACTTCGCTTGTCCTCATGAATTCGCCGCACGCGCTTGCCGAGTGACGACGCGACACCGTCGAGATTACCGGACAGCTGTAGGCGCTCACGACCGAGCTGCGATGATGCCTCGCCGACCGGCGGGTCTGCGGCGATCACTTTCGTCGCTCGTTCGAGCGCTGTGAGCTGCACACCGACTGAGCGCAGAATGCCGTACACACCCAGTAGCGCCAAGACGGCGCCGCAGGCGAAGCCTATCCAGCCAGTGGCGAAGGCGGCTAACCCGATGGGAATCAGCGCGAGCAGATAGTAGATCCAATGGAAACGCATAGGCGGAGGTCACGACGCACTGCCTTAGAGACGCCCGCTTGCAGCATCGTGGCGTCAACGGGCCGCACAGCGAACGGGCCGCCAGCCGAACTTTGAGGCAGTCGCATGCGATGGTTCGTGTTCGAACGTGAGGGCCAAACTCAACAAGCAGAAGACGGCGCGAAGATCATTCCTTGAATTTGTAGCCTACACCGCGAACGGTGACGATGAAATCACTTCTTTTGCCGAGCTTCTTTCGGATCGAGCGAATGTGTACATCGATGTTGCGCTCGTCCACCCAGACGTCACCTTGCATCTTCTGCAGCAGCATGTCGCGTGGGAACACTCGCCCTGGAGCACTGGCGAGCGTCGACAGTAGCTTGAATTCGGTCAAGGTCATCGCGACGGGAGCGCCATCGAGGGTGACTTCATACTTGGCTCCGTCGATCACCAGGCCCGAGCGTTCGATCCGCTCCCCTGTCGGCAGGTCGTCTTGCAGGCGGCCGCGTCGCAGTACGGTTCGAATGCGAGCGATCAGCTCTTTGACGCGAAACGGTTTGGTGACGTAGTCGTCGGCGCCGACGCCGAGCCCCAACACGACGTCGCTCTCCTCACTCTTGGCGGTGAGCATGATGATGGCGATGTCGCGCGTCAAGGGGTCGGCGCGCAGTCGCTTGGCGACTTCGATGCCATCGAGGCCCGGAAGCATGAGGTCCAGAAGAACGACGGCGGGTCGCTTCTGCTTGGCGAGGTCCAGTCCCTTCTCGCCGTTTGTCGTGCTGATGACTTGGAAACCCTCGCGCTTCAGGTTGTACTCGACGACTTCGATCAGGTCGCGCTCGTCTTCGATCAGGAGTACGGTTTCTTGAGCCATGCCGACATCATCGCGCGGGGAATGTGAAGGAAATAAGAAGATTCAAAGAATATCCACTCTTCCTCGCAACCCTTGGATGCGAGGAAGAGTGATGGGGAGTCCTATAGACTCCGCGTTGGGGCAGCATCGTCCGCCCTTCCGCTCGCGCGTGGCGAGGCGCACGCCGGGCGCCGGTACGCTCGTCCTGCGCCTCGGCTAGGCTCTGGATCTTTCTTGCGTCGCCCGCACCAAACTTCCGGAGCACCCGCAGAGCTGAATCAGCGAGTGGCTCGAAGCCGGCCACGATTTCCTGCGCATTCTGGGGTGGATGTGCATGGAGCAAAGTTGTAAGTTACGCCGGTTACAAGAGCGGAGAGGTGCCGGAGCGGCCGAACGGGCTGGTTTCGAAAACCAGTGAATCCTTTGGGATTCCCAGGGTTCGAATCCCTGCCTCTCCGCCAAAGTTTTGATTGTAGCCGCAGCCATGGCGAACCGCTCGAGGCGTGATGGCGTCGACAGCAGGGAACGCCTCCGGCAACACAGCGGCGACGTGGAAGAGGAAACGCAAGACGTCATTTGGTGATTCGCGACTTGATGGCGAGTTGAGAATACGTGCGGAGAGGTGTCCGAGCGGCCGAAGGAGCACGCTTGGAAAGCGTGTGTAGGGTCAACCTACCGCGGGTTCGAATCCCGCCCTCTCCGCCATTTTTCATCGCGGGTGGTTTGTACCGTTGCGCGAGCGTTTCCGGACCGCGTTGAGTCCGGGCTTGAGGCCACTCTTGAGGTACCCGTCGTCTTGTTGAACCCTTACGGGAACGGGCTCGACGCGAAATGGCCAAACTCGAGGTAACGTTACGCCGCACCCACTCGACACTCGCACAGCCTGATAGTAGTCTCTTGGAATGTTCAATCGCCTTCTTCTGGCTGTGCCGCTCTGCGTCGGACTGTCGATCACCGCGGTCGTGCGTGCCGCTGAACGGGCCAACGTTCTTCTGATCATGGCCGACGACCTGGGCTACGAGTGTCTGGGAGCCTACGGGGGGCGCTCGTATCGCACACCGCATCTTGATGCCTTGGCCAAGAGCGGGCTGCGATTCGACAACTGCTTCTCCACGCCCAAGTGCAGTCCGTCCCGTGTCACGATTCTGACAGGGCGGTATACGGTGAGGACCACGATGAAGTGGGGGCATATCCCCGAAAACGCAACCACGTTCGGTCACGTGCTCCAACGCGTCGGCTACAGGACGGCCTTGGCAGGGAAGTGGCAGTTGGGAAGAATCGCCGACGATCCGCAGCGAGTGCAGCGTTTCGGGTTCCAGGCGAGTGCCGTCTGGGCGTGGCACGAGGGGCCGCGCTATTGGCAGCCGATGATCTATCGCAACGAGAAGATGATGGCCGGCGTCAAAGATCGGTACGGTCCGGATGTCTACACGGACTTCCTGATTGAATTCATGGAGCAAAACCGAGATCGACCGTTCCTCGCCTATTACCCCATGTGCCTGACGCACTACCCCAAACGGAACGAGCCAGCGCCCGAAGGGCGCGGACACCTGACGTTCGGCGAGATGGTGGCCTCCATGGACGCAATGGTCGGCAAGCTCGTCGCGGCACTCGATCGGCTCGAGCTGCGCGATCGCACGCTGATTCTGTTTACCGCCGACAACGGATCACCGACCTCAGAGGTGTCGCTGCTCGGCGACCGCAAGATCAGGGGCGGCAAAGCGCGGCTCACCGACAACGGAACCCGTGTTCCGCTGATCGCGAACTGGCCGAGGACCGTGCCGGCCAACGAAACTAATGACGATCTGATCGACTTCACGGATTTCCTGCCGACGTTGGCGGACCTTGCCGGCGCGAAGTTACCCAGCGACCTGGTGATCGATGGCCGAAGCTTCGCAGGGCAGCTCCGTGGTGAACGAGGCAACCCGCGCGAGTGGGTGTTCACTGAATGGAACGGCAGGGCGTGGGTTCGCGACAAGTATTGGAAGCTCTACCGCAGCGGCGACTTGTACGACATGAAGAACGATCCGCAAGAGGAAAATCCGCTGCGGGTTAACCAGGCCCCGGAAGTTCGGAAACGCCTTGCCCGCGTGATGGAACGGCTGAAACCCTGATCAGATGGGTGCAGTAACGACTGGAGGATCCCGCCGATCCTGCCCGGCTCGCTTCATAGTTGGGGAAGCGGCAGAGTCTGAACAATGACCCGCTCCGCGCCGCCCTGATTCGATGAAGACTCCCCCTTTCGTGTACAATCTGCTCCGACACGATCGAACCGTGGCCTGCTGGAGGGATTTATGCGGCGAACAGGACTTGCGTGCTCTCTCGCGCCTTGGCTTCTGGTGGCTGCAGTCCGGTTGGGCGCGGAGGAGGCCATAGAGCTTACCGCGAAAGACACCCTCACTGCGCTGGAGATGGATCTCGGCGACCGCCTGAAGTTCCGGCTTAGCGACGGACACGTCTTCGAGATGGTTCTGGAAGACACCGAGGCCCGCATCATCGAGCGTGTCGAGCCGGGTGGCATCATCTATTACTTCAGCGCTCGTGTGCGCATCTCCGGCCAATCTATAACGCTCGCGCGCTACGTCTGCAGCCAGGAGTGCTTCTACGAGCCCTACATGATTCACGGCGTGCGACTGTGGCTGGATACGGTCCGGGACGTGTTCGACCATGTGCCCATCCGCTACCCGCGGAAGGGCAATCTCCGGTGCCTACCGCGAAAGCGAGCCCGCTTTGCTCTGCAGGACGCCCAGCTGCGCATTTGCCCCGAAGAGGTGAAGCCATGGATTGCTGACGAGCGCGACTCCCTGAATGTCGCGGATTGCTACAACGGCGACGACTGCTATCTCGGACCCTACCTCGGTCGAGCCTGCCATGTAGGTCTTGATGTCAATCACACCAAGGGCAGCAAGCTCTCGGCGCCAATCGGCTTCGATACCCAGGCGTACTTCAACAGCTTGGAGACGGGACACAACAACAACCGATGGCGGGGAATCCGCCGTTGGCCGAACGGTGACGTGTGGGCGCTGCAGTCGCACCATCTCATCGAGTTGCTGGTCTCTCAGAACACGCCTTTGAAGGCCGGTGCGGTGTACGCGACGACAGCTGGAGTTTACGTGGGCAGTCACGAGCACAGCCATTTCGAGTTCAAGGTGGGGCGCCCGCGATGGAGCGGCGTCGGGCCTGCGGTTACGACGGCTCCCGAGTCGATTGCTGTGCCAATCGATTTCGATGACGAGTCCGAGCAGGCGCAGAACCATCCTGAGGTGCTACATCTGGATCCGTGGATCGTCTTCTGGCAACTCTTCGAGGATCGCAAGGCGCGACGCGGGGACCTGCGCGTTGCCATGAACCCCGCTCGGCCGGTGCGCACCGGCCGCCGGGCACGCTTTTCGGCGCGAGCTTCGGGGGGCGCGAGTACGAAGCGCGAGTACTACTGGACTTTCGGTGATGGGGGCTTCGCACGGGGAAGAGAGCTGGTCCACGTATTCCCGCGCCCCGGCATGCATCCGGTGACGGTCACTGTGGACGACGGCGAGAACAGAGTCCGTCTCACCCAACACATCGCGGTCTCTGGCGAGCCGCTTGACGAGCCCGCTCTCATTCTCGCCGCCGTGGACGTGCCGTCGTTCCGGCGACGGCCGGTTGGAGCTCTGGACGTTCACGGGCGACCTATCGGCTCGATCCCGCACACGGTGGCATTCGTGGCGCGTCCTTCTCGACCGAGGCCCGAGTCGACAATCGTCCGGCTCCGCAACGTTGGAGGGGGAACACTCTCTCCAGCGGCCGAGCCTGAGATCCGCTACGCTGGGAGGGCCGGGTGGCTCCGGGTGACTCGCGAGGGGGATCGAAACGAGCAGCGCGTTCGTGTCGAGGCAGATGCGAGTGCCGTCCCGCTGGGCTTGCAAGTGGCCCTGGTCTCGGTGAGCGTCCCGGAGGCCGTTGGTTCGCCCGGCATCTTCCGCGTGGAGCTTCGCGTCCCAGCGGAGCTTCCCTCGGCGCAAGTCACGATCGACGACCAAGCCCCGGGTTTCCACGCCACTTCCTACTTCTGGGTGGGGCACCGTTTCTCCCGGTGTCCGCCGGAGCGACGGGGGTACCGCGGGTTCTACCTGACGAACGGAGCTCGGGCCGCGGACGGTGAGTACGCCCGGTTCACTCCCGATCTGCAGGCAGGTCACTACCGTGTTTCCTTTCGCCCGGAGACGCCTTTCCTTGACGGTGGCGAGTGGAACGTGCGGGTGCACCATGGTGGGGGAGACCAGTGGGTCCGGGTGCAGCCGACGTCATCCCGTACCATCGGCAGATTCGACTTCGACGAGGGCGCGGACGGCTTCGTCGAGATCCACGCTGGCGATTCCACGGGACTCGTGATTGCCGACGCGGTGACGTTTGAGCGCGAGCCACAAAGTGCCGAGTAGAGCCAGACGGTCTAACCGAAGCCGCTGAACATCACTCACACCCAAGAGAGGGAAGCTGTACGATGGATCGCACACTGACGATGACAGCGGTCCTGGTGCTCCTGGTCCTGCCCGCGGCAGGGGCGGAAGAGCCGTTTATGGAGTCGGAGTTGTTGTTTCCGTTAGAGTCGGGGATCAACCATCACGGGTCGTGCATCGTGGAGGCGATCAACGGCGACATCATCATCTGTTGGTACCGCGGTCGGGGCGAGCGCGGGCATAACGTAGCGGTCGTGGGTGCGCGCAAGGTGAAACACGGCGGGACGGGGGGATGGTCGAAACCGTTCGTCATGGCGGACACCTCGGGTTTTCCGGACAACAACCCATGCATGATCATTGACCATCAGGCGCGACTCTGGATCCTGTGGTCTACGCTGTTGGCACGAGGCTTCGACACCGCCCAGATGCACTACAAGATCTCGACGAACTACTGTATTGCGGATCGAGCACCCGAATGGAATCTGATGGAGAACCTCTTTCTCGAGCCGGACAAGGTGGTCCGCGCTGCAGGCGTGGACGAGAAGGTGGAGGTCCCCAGGCCGGGCAACTTTGCTGATGTGATCCGCCAGAAGTACGAGGCGATGCTCGGACCAAATCCGTCCAAGGCGGCGAGGTCGCGGGCCGAACGCATTTACTCAGACGCCAGCGATCGCCTCATTCGGCGTATGGGCTGGTTCGCGCGGGCGCATCCGAAGATTCTCGATGACGGCCGCATGCTGCTCGGTCTGTACTCCGACCGCTTCGACTTCTCCCTGGTCGCCATTACCGACGACGGCGGAAAACGCTGGCGCACCAGTGACCCTATCGTAGGCGCAGGCAACGTGCAGCCGAGCTTTGCGCAGAAGAAGGACGGGACCGTCGTGGCCTACATGCGCGACAACGGTCCGCCGCCCAAACGCGTCATGGTCGCCGAGTCCAAAGACCGTGGCGAGACTTGGGGCCCGGTCTACGACCATCCCGTGTTGCTCAACCCCGGCGCCGGACTCGAAGTGGCCAACACTTCCGGCCGCGACTGGATCTGCGTCTACAACGATCTCGAAGAGTCCCGGCATTCGCTCGCCGTTTCCATTTCCGACGACGAGGGCCAGACGTGGAAATGGACCCGCCACCTCGAGAAGTGGCAACCGGGCGAGGGCTTGTTCCATTATCCGTCGATTGTCGAGGGACGCGACGGCCGCTTCCACGTGAGTTACAGCTACCAGCTGAAGCAGCCGCACGAACAGAAATCGATCAAGTACGCGACGTTCAATCGGGCCTGGGTCCTGCACGGCGATTGACAGCCTGACTGAAAAAGTGCTTCGAGCCGAAAACTGGTCTCTTCGCGTCCAGATCGGCCGCGGCAAACGCAGGCAATCTTAGGGATGATCGAGTATTGGAGCTCGGAGAGGGGCCTCTCCTACCGAACGAACGCCTCGCGGCGCTCGACGAGGCACTCCAGAGTCTTGAGCAGATCGATCAGCGCAAGAGCCGTGTCGTCGAGCTGCGTTTCTTCGGGCGCCTGTCGGTCGAGGAGGTTCTCGAGATTTCCCCGGCCACCGTGAAGCGAGAGTGGCAGGTGGCGCGTGCATGGCTTTTTCGTGAATTGAACGTAGGAGACGACCGCGGGAAAGAGTAGCGTTGGTTTTTGGCTAGATCGTGACTGACATGCAATACATATTGTTCACCGACAACCTCGCAGATCTCAGCATCGATCGAGTTTGCGTGGAAGCCAAGAAGGCCGGCTTCGAAGGACTCGACCTGACCCTTCGGCCAGGCGGTCACGTGCTACCCGAGAACGCCGAAGTCGGACTCTCGAACGCCCGCGTGGTCGCTGAACGCCACAAGATGTCGATTCCCATGGCTTCAACCGCCATCACGGACACCGAGAGTCCGCATGCGGAAGAGGTGATCGCTGCGTGCAGCCATTACGGTGTGCGCAAAATAAAGCTGGGATACTGGCGCTACCGGCCGTTCGGAACGATCGAGGCACAACTTGACGCAGCGCGCAAGCAGCTGCAGAACGTGGTCAAGCTGGCGCGTCGTTACCATGTGCTGCCGTGCGTGCACGTCCACTCGGGCGACATCCTGGCGAACGGTGGGGCGGTCCTCTATTTGCTACTCAAGGATTTTTCGCCTGACGAGGTCGGCGCGTACGTCGATCCCATGCACATGACGGTCGAAGGTGGGCTTTCTGGCTGGGAGATCGGGCTGGATCTCGTCGCGCCTTGGGTCGCACTTGTAGGTATCAAAAACTTTCGCTGGGAAGAGCTGCAGCGAAGCGCCGCCGGCCGGATGCAGTTCCGCACGCGCTACGTCCCGCTCGCCGACGGACAAGCCAACCTGCCGCGGTTCATGGGGCGTTTGCGCGAGCTCAAGTACGACGGCGTTGTTTCCCTCCACAGCGAGTACAAGGGAAGCTCGAGTTTTCGCCGCCTCGAAACGCCTCAGCTTCTCGAACAATCCGCGGTTGATCTGAGATTCCTGAAATCGTTGGTCGGCTGACGCTGCGGAGCGATTCGCGACACAATCCTCCCGCCGCTTTTCCTGCCCTGACCGGCGATTATCGCTGCGTCGCCTCGCCCACTCAGAGTGTGCCTTCGAGGCGGGTCCGGCGGCCGCTTTTGCGCCCTGCTTCGATGGCACGTCATCGCCGCCGTCTGCGGTCGCGAGGGCGAATTATTCATCACGGCGCTGAAAATTTCCGGCACTCGTCCGCCGGCTCGCTACCGCACGCAACTCCGGGCCCGACAGACGCAAGGCGCACCCGTTGACGAACCGTTCAGGAACGGGAGGTCGGTGAAAATTCCTCGACACCACCGGGATCGCCATCGTCGGGTTGCCGCCGGCTGCGTGGCACCGCGTTTGCTGAGCCCCCCAGATCTCGTGACCGGTGACAAAGTCGCCACGCGCTCATGTGCTGAACGGGCTCTTAACCGAGGAGGCTCCATCGCTTATGCGGAAGACTGTCGTGTGTCTCGTTGCGCTCGCCGTGTGCGGTGCTCTCGCTGGGTGGGGCCTTCACTCGCGCGCCCGCGCACAAGACGAAGCTCAGAGCGCGGAAACTCCGACGACGGGGTCCGCGAACGCGTCGTATGACCCACTCCACGTTCGCCGCTCCGACGAAGGCGACGCGGGCGAGCGGCTGTACCTTCGATACTGTAGCGGCTGTCATGGTGTGAAGGGGGATGGGGCTGGGCCAGCGGCGCCGTTTCTGCAGCCCAAGCCGCGCGACTTTACCAAAGGGATCTTCAAGTTCACGACCACGCCGGCCAACGCGATCCCGCTCGACGAAGATCTGGACCGAGCGATTCTGCACGGCCTTCGTGGCACCTCGATGCCGTCCTGGCGTTTTCTTCCGGAGCGCCAGCGGCGCCAGCTCGTCGCCTACATCAAAACGTTCGACGCGCAGCGCGCCGAGCGGTACCCCGAGCCGGCCGTGCCGCGTCACACCAACCCGTTTGATCTCGAAGAGCCTGACGAGATTCAGGAAGCCACGGCGCAGGGGCGTCTCATCTATCACAAGAAAGCCACCTGCTGGCAGTGCCATCCCGCTTACATCGAGAAGTCCGAGCTCGAAACGCTGACTGGGGGAACGTCACGCGACGAACTCAACACGAGCATTGGGAAAGAAGATTTTTGGGGCGAGGTCATCCTTCCGCCTGACTTTGCCCGTACCCGACTGAAGTCCGTTCGCAGCCTCGAGGACCTCTATCGAGTCATCACGGCGGGCGTCGGTGGCACGGCGATGCCCTCGTGGTCGAGTGCGCTTTCCGGGGAGGAGCTGTGGGCGCTCGCCATCTATGTGGATTCGCTGCGTGGCAATCGGTCGGCCTTACGGCGTGCCAGGAGGGAAGAGTGAAAACAACTGAGACTTCTCAGCTCGTTCATCGCGGCCTCGTCCGTGCACATCTTGCCGCCGGCATGGCTAGCCTGCTGATTGCGCTCGTTGGAGGATTCCTCTATTCGCTTTCGTTCCTGCAGCACTATCCGGCGGAAGGCATCTCGGTGCTGTCGCCGGGAAGAGTGCGCATGGTGCACACGAACCTGATCGCTTTCGGTTTCCTCGTCAATTCGTTCGTCGGACTGCTCTATTGGGCGGTACCACGAATGACGGCGCGTCAGGTTCTCAGCGATCGTCTTGGTTGGCTGATCTTCTGGGTCTGGCAGGCGATCATCGCCGCCACCTTTGTTGGGATCTTGGCTGGTGAAGCCCAAGGGCTCGAATGGGGCGAGACCCCAGTGTGGGTTGATCCCTTCGTCGTCGTCGGTGCGCTCCTTCTCATGGCGCAGTTTTTCACGCCGATTGCGCGCAGCGAGACTAGAGCCCTTTACGTGTCCCTCTGGTACATCTCCGCCGGGCTCGTTTGGACCGGACTGACATACATCATGGGGAATTTCCTCCCAGAGTATTTCATCCCCGGTGCTTCGGGAGCTGCGTTGGCGGGTCTCTACATTCACGACCTGGTCGGTCTGTTCGTGACTCCAATGGGATGGGGGCTGATGTACTATTTCGTGCCGATCATCATCAAGAAGCCGATTTATAGTCACGGGCTCTCGCTGATCGGTTTCTGGGGCCTGGCTTTCTTCTATCCACTGAATGGGGTGCATCACTTCCTCTACAGCCCGATTCCAATGTATGCGCAGTATGGCGCTGTCGTCGCGACGATAGCCGTCGAAGTGGTCGTCACGACCGTGATCGTCAACTTCTTCGCGACACTGTTCGGCCGCGGTGATCTGCTGAGAACGAACCTGCCGATTCGTTGGTTCTATACCGGCATGGTGCTCTACTTCATTACGTGTCTACAGTGCGCGTATCAAACGACGCTCTCGGCGCAAAAGATTATCCACTTCACGGATTGGGTGGTGGCGCATGCTCACCTCGTGATGTTCGGCGTTTTCACGTTCTGGATCTTTGGCACGATCGTGCATCTCTGGCCGCGCCTCGTCGACCGCGAGTGGTACTCCAACCAGATGAATCATTGGGCGTACTGGCTGTGCACGATCGGGCTCGTCGTGATGTTCATGGCGCTGACCGGTGTCGGGCTCGTTCAGGGATTCAGCTGGAAGGAACTCGCGCCGTGGGAAATGTCGGTCGTCAGCTCTGTGCCGTTCTGGTGGGTGCGGACGCTTTCGGGAGTCATGGTCCTGATCGGTGTCGGACTCCTCGCTTGGAACATGTGGTGCACAGCGCGAGCACCGCAGGCAGCCGAGCGCAGAGAAACGGCGTTAGTCGGAGGATAGAGAATTGGAACGTTTTAGCGGCGTGTTCCTGGTTGCTGGTCTCGCCTTCTTTTTCTTCGCCTTTGTCGTTATGTCCGTCGTGCCGTACCTCCATTTCGTAGATCTACCGGTGCTCAAGGCGGATGCACTCGTCGAACCGGTGATGGAGGACTTTGCTGATCTGGCACGCCGTCAACCCGAGTCGTTTGCACGCGCGTTTCCTACGGGCGTGAACGCCGAGAACGCGACCGCGGCGCTGCGCGAGGGACGTGACTTGTTCATCGGTGAGGGGTGCTGGCACTGCCATTCGCAGTTCATTCGCCCAGTGAGTAACGAGGACCTGCGGTGGGGCAAAATCTCAGCGCCGGCGGAATATCACAACGAACTTCAGATGCCGCCTCTCCTGGGAACCCGCCGCGTTGGTCCAGACCTCATCCGAGAAGCTGGTGTGCGCTCGAACGACTGGCACATCGCTCACTTTTTCAATCCGCGCTTCGTCTCACCGACGTCCGTGATGCCACCGTTTCCCTGGTTCTTTGAGATCCCGGATCAACAATCCGGTGAGACGTCGGCGCCGGTACCAGTTCTGAATCGCAAGGGATTCGCCATCGTGACTTACGTGCAGTGGCTTGGAAGTTGGATTCCTGAGGAGGAGCGTCTTGACTAAGGTCCACGGAAGTCAATCCAGTCGCCGCGGCATGGGGCAGTGGATCTGCCGCATCATGCTCTTGGCGGTATTCGTTGGTGGCACTGGGTTTGTCTACAAACTCGTGCAGTTCACTCGAGAAGCGATGGGCGACGAGGTCGCGAGCTTCGCTGCTGTTCCAGTACTCACTTACGTGTGTGTCGCTGTTGGCTTCCTCTCACTTTTCTTGTGGTCCATCAGCCGCGGACAGTTTCAAGACGTGGAAGCTCCCAAGTTCCGTCTGCTAGAACAGGAGGAAGAATATGACCGCGCCGGCATCTGAAGGCGATGCTTCGAGTGCTCGATCGACCGACTCCGGCGGCGGCGCGGGAGAGAGCACTCACGGCCAGGATGAGTCGGAGCGCTTTCTCTCCTATGAAGGCGCGACGGTGCCACGATTCCTCGGTGTTTTGTGGATTGCCTTCTTGATCTTCGCCGCAGTGTATTTGGTGCGCTACATTCCCAGTAGTTGGGTCGAGTGGTTTTCCCGTGAATAAATCTGAAGAAATTCGCCAACAGCTTGAGAGTCAACGCCGAGTCGTCGAACAGCTGGAGGAGCAACTGCGGGCGGCGGAGCGAGTAGAAAGGGACGCGAGGTGGTTCCCGCATGGTTTTTACCTCGCGTACTACGTCCTCGCTGGAATGGTTCTCGGGGCGGTTGCCTCCTGGATTGCATTGGGGGCGAACGTTCTGGGCGCCGCGGTCGTGGGGCTCGACGATCCTCTGCGTCTACTTCGCGTCTATTCGACGATCCTCGGGGGGGCGTCGACCGCGCAGAGTAACGAAGCCGTCGTGCTTGTTTTCGCCACCGGGCTTCATACGTTCACTGGCGTCCTCTGCGGTACTCCTATTCACGTTGTCTACAGCCGCTTCTTCATCGGCCAGTCGCTTCTGCAGCGACTCGTGGTCGGCGCTGTGCTCGGAGTGGTCATGTGGCTCATCAACTTCTACGGCATCCTCAGCTGGTTGCAGCCTGTGATCACCGGGGAGCCCACCAGCTACATCGTCAACGAAGTGCCGCCGTTGATCGGAGCGCTGACGCATATCGTCTTCGCCGAAGTGATGGTTCTTCTGCAGCCGTTTGCCGTTTTTAACCCGCGCCACTACGACCAACCGGCGGAGCCTTCGGCAACTTCGTCCGAAGTGGAGTGAGTCATCGAATCCGCAGTCGCTTCGAAGCATTCCAGTGCGCGTCGCGCCTGCGACCTTTGTGGCTTGCCGGTGGCGTCTCGACGTTCATCGGATGCCGGCGGACGCTACTGTTGCTACGGTTGCTATTTGGTTGCGAGAATCACGTCGGTCGACCACCGTGACGACGGATCGGCGCGCGAGCTCAATTGGCTCCAGACTCGATTCTATTTGGCGGCATTTTTCTCGATGGGGGTGATGGTGTTTTCCATCGTCCTCTACGCCGACGTCGTCGTTCCCGGCAGTGCCGTATCCTCGGATGGTGTCATCGGTGCGCACCCCCTGGGGCCGTTGACTTCAATCTTGCAGTGGTTGGCGCTTGGGTTTGCGACTCCGGCGGTTCTGCTTCTCGGCGTGCCCCTGTTACTGCAAAGCCTCCCGCGCCCTCTTGTGCGCCCGTTCGTGGCGCCGCAGACACCACCGTCGACGGTGAACGCGCTCGTTTCACTGGGGGCGTTCTCGGCCTATGCGCTTTCGGTTGTGAACACTGCTCGGGGTTCCGGCGTCGTCTACTTCGACACTGCCGTTATGCTCCTCTTGCTCGTCACGCTCGGTCGTTATCTCGAAGCGCGGGCGCGTTCGCGCACACGAGAACACCTTTCTTCGGTGCTGGCGATGACACCGAGGCGAGCGCGTCAGTTGGCTGCTTCGCCGGGAGGATACAGGGTCGGGGAGACGCGTCGCTCGAGTCGGTCCGCAGCTGACGTAGGTGCCGCTGACGTCGGCATGAAAGCGTGTGGTCGCTCTCGCGTGCCATACGATGCGAGCGATCGTGGTGCTATGGTGCAAGCGACGGACGTTCAGGTTGGCGCCGTCGTGCGTGTCCTTGCGGGTGAACGATTGCCTCTCGACGGCACGGTACTTGGTGGCCGCGCTTCCGTCGACCGTTCTCTGTTGAGCGGCGAGAGCTCGCCGCAAGAGTGCGAACCGGGTGCCGATGTCGCGGCTGGCTCGCTGTGTATCGAAGGTTGGCTCGATGTAGAGGTCACCCGGCGGGTTGGTGATCGATTGGTCGATCGAGTCGCCGCGCTGATGGACCAAGCGCGGCACTCCCGGCCGCGCGTTGAGCGTTTGGCTGAGAGAGCAGCTGGTTACTTCTTGGCGATCACGCTTGGCGTCGCGTTTCTCACCTTCGCTTACTGGGGACGCAGGCTTGGCTGGAACGAGGGGTTACTTCACGCTCTGGCGGTGCTACTGATCGCATGCCCCTGTGCTCTCGGCATCGCGGCGCCCTTGGCGATCCACGTTGCCCTGCTGCGAGCGGCAGCTCGCGGCGCTGTCGTACGCGCTGCGACTGTGTTCGAGGCGTTGACAGGCGTGACCGACTTTTTTTTCGACAAGACTGGGACGCTCACTGAGAGGGACCTGGAGCTGTCGCGAGTGATCACTTCGAGCGGAGTGGAGCCAGAAGAGCTCCTCGCGACCGCGGACGCTTTGGTGCGTTACTCGAATCACCCACTTGCTGATGCGGTTCGCCTTGTCGTGGAACGCCGCCACCGGGGTGGCAGTGGCGACGAACAGAGAGAGGTCGTCGACGACACCGCTCGCCTCGAGCCGCAGCGAGACGATTGCGTCACCGCTCTGCAGCAAGTCGCTGGTCTTGGAATCAGCGGCAAGTGCGGCAGCAGGCGCGTGGCGGTCGGGAGGCGACGTCTCATCGAGGCGCAGAAGCACCTCGGGCCTGATGATTTGGCGCGCGCCCGCCGCGACCTCGACGACGTGAGCCAACAGGTCGATGAAAGCGAGTCCGTTGTGTACGTCTTGCGGGACAATCGCGTCCTCGGCTTGCTCGCGTACGGTGAGAGGCTGCGGCCCGAAGCCGTCGCGGTCACACAGAGGCTTCAGGCGGCAGGGTGCCGAGTCACGATTCTCACGGGTGATCGGCGCGCGCGGGGAGAAGCGATCGGCGCGAAGCTTGGTGTCCCGGTGATCGCGGACCTCTTGCCGGACGAGAAACTGCGCTTCGTCCGCGACGCCGTGGCGCAGGGGCGTAGGGTCGTCATGGTTGGCGACGGGGTCAACGATGCGCCCGTTCTAGCCGCCGCTCACGTGGGCATCGCGATGGCGCACGGCGCAGATCTCGCCATCGAGTCGGCCCAGGTTACACTTCACAGTCCAGCGGGAAGCCGTGTCCTCGATGCGGTGCCGTATCTCCTGGGGCTCGCGAAAGCGACGACTCACCGGATTCGGCGCAATCTGTTCTGGGCCTTTGGCTACAACAGCCTCGGCTTGACGCTCGCGGCGTGCGGCAAGATTCATCCTGTCGTCGCTGCCCTCCTTATGGTTGTCTCGAGTCTATGCGTCGTTCGCATCTCGACGGCCAAGGAACGTGAACCGACACGGCATCGGAAGCGGACGTACGTCCCTGGCGTGCACAGTGAGGGCGAGGACGGTATGCCTTCCGCACAGGAAGCAGCATTAGCGAAGGCAGAATCGATGCCACGAAAGTCGTCGAGACCTGCGGCAGTGTTCGCTGCGATTGCTGACGTACCACGATCGTCGCGGGGGTGACATGCTTTTGGATGACCATTCGACGACGCTGACACTTTCTGATGCATTCGGGTTCTTGCTTGCTGCGCTCTTTGGATCGCTGCACTGCATCGGTATGTGTGGGTCTTTTGTTGTCGCCGCGGGCTGCTGTAGAGACAGCGAGCCGCGTGTCATTCCGTGGCGCTTTTTACGCGCTCAATCGCTTTATCATGCTGGGAAGACGATGTCGTACCTTTTTTTGGTCGCCATCGTCGGAGCGTTGGGGCAGCACGTCGGGGCGTACGGTGCGGCTGTGCGGCTGTCACTCAGCGTTGGTGCTGCACTCTTGATCGCTCTGATTGCATTGAGTGGTTTCGGCTGGGACCCAATCGCGGTGATTCGTCCTCGATCGCGGAACTATTGGGCGCGCTTCGCCTCCTTGTGGATCCGAGCCGGCTCTACTTTGGCGCGTTCGCCTTCGCGTCTCAAAGGGCTCTTCCTTGGCATGCTGAGTGGCTTTCTGCCATGTCCCCTCGTCTATGCTTTTTTGGCGGCAGCTTTAGCGCGTGGGAGCGTGTTGTTCGGTGCCCTGATCATGGTCGCTCTCGGACTTGGGACCGTACCGGCGCTCTGGTTTGTCGGCGTGAGTGGCAGGTCACTGCAAGCGGCGTTGCGGAGCCGCTGGCGACTTGTTTCGTGTGTGCTTCTCCTATTGCTTTCGGCTTACACGCTTTATCGGGGTGTTGCCCCTCCGGTCTGCTGCGAGTAGTCCGAGAGAAAACCGTCCTGCGGCAGGGAACTTCCGCGGCGCCGGAATTTTTTCGCACTTCCGGCCGAAAAGAACTGGTCTCTCGTCGTCAACCTTTTGCCGCGAAGCCGCGGTTTCGCGGTCCCGACGGGATGCTACGGGCAGCGGTAGAGTGAGGTGCGACCATGGAACACGGTTTGCAACAACAAGGCTGGACGGCGTGCGGCTGCTGCCCAAGCGCAGCAGCTCTCGGGGGGCGGCGTTCGGCCGGCGGTTTGGTTCTGTCCTTCGGTCTTGAAAAACCGGGAGTCTGTGCACTGCCATTCAGGAGGTTCGGAAGATGGCGAAACAGCTGAAGGTCACTGCCCAAGACATCATGCAAGAGGATGTCGTGAGGTTGCACACGTTGACACCGATCGAGCGAGCGATCGAGCTCCTCGAAGAGTACCAGATCAGCGGTGCACCGGTCGTCGACGAAGCCGAAGAGCTCGTCGGCGTTCTCTCGATGTCGGATGTCCTGCACCGGGACCGCTCGGTGCAGCGCGACGGTGGTGAAGAACGGTACGGGTACTATCGTTTCAATCCGCTCTCCGACAGAGACGAGTTTTTCAGTCGCGAGGACTACGAGCTTGAATCGCTCGGGCGCGAGCTGGTCGCGGACTGGATGACGCCAAAAGTCGTTGCCGTGGAGCCCGAGGCGAGTCTCAAACAAGTTTGTCATCTGATGGACGAAGAAAAAGTGCACCGCGTTCTCGTCGTCGTCGACAAGCGAGTCGTCGGTCTGATCTCGTCGCTCGACATTGTCCGTTGGGTGAGTCGCAGCTGAGTTGCCCCCAGGTCGTTCTCCCGATCGTCGTGCCTCAACGTCGAGTTTGGTGAGCGATATGCTGCAGAGCGGTTCTCACGGACCCGTCGAGGCTGCCGGAAGTGTCGATCTTGAAGCTGCTCGTTGGCGCATCGTATGCGGCCTCTTGTTGCCTTTGCAGCTCGGGGCCCGCGTCCGATGCGTCGACGCCTTGGCGCTGACGATGCACGAGCCGAGCGGCGACGACCGCTGATGGGGCTGTGCACTCCAGAAGTATGCAGCCTGTTCCAGCGCGATGCGCCGCCTCTTGAAACTCTTCGCGAAGAGCCTCGCGGGAAAACGTCGCGTCGACGACGACGCTGGCGCCAGCCGTCAGCAGCTCAGCGGTCGAACGCTCCATAGCAGCATAGGTCCGTCGCGACTGCTCATCCGAGTAGATGCCAGTGCCGTAGGGCGCCGCGGCGTGCTCGTCGGGAGATAGCCCGGCAAGATTCTTGCGGATGACGTCGGAGCGCAGGTGATGCGCTCCGAGGCGTCTCGACAGTTCGGCGGCGAGTGTTGTCTTACCAGTTCCGGAGAGACCGCTGACGAGAATGCACTGTGCGCGATGAAACTCGAGCGTGTGAAAGTAGGAGAGCTCGAAGAGGCGCTGCGCGCGCCGTTTCAGAGCTTGTTGCTCGACTTCAGGCGTCTCGGATTGAGTCAGCTTGATCGCGTCGACTTTGGCGCGCACGAACGCGCGGTAGCTGAGGTAAAACTTGAGAACTTGGTCGCACTCATCATCGGATGTCGCAGCCTTGTAGAGTTCCAGGAGCTCGCGTGCGACTTCTGCGTGGCCGAGGAGCTCGAGATCCATGAAGAGAAACGCGATGTCAGATACCACATCGCCATAACGAAGGCGTGCCGCAAACTCGATGCAGTCGACGACCACAGGCTCTGGTAGGAAAGCGACGTGTTCGGCGCGGAGATCACCGTGGCAGTCGCGGATCCAGCCGCCGCGGATTCTGGCTGCAAACACGTCCGTGCGGAGCGTCAGGAATGATAACTGAGCCGAGCGGATGGCGCCGAACCGTTTGGTGTCTATGAGATGGCCAACGGCTGTTTCCGTTTGCTCGAAGTTCTCCTCGACGTTGACGCGGATGACTTCTGGCGTGCCGAATTCATCGATGGATTTACTTTGTTCAGCGCTCAAGTAGAAGGCGCCCAGTCGACGAGCCAGCTCAGAAAGTTGGGACTGCTTGAGCGCCCGCCGTTCGACAATCGTGCTGAGTAGGCGTTCGTGAGCGATGCGACGCATCCAGACGAGACTTTCGACAATAACGTCTGGTGAGTCGCTACCAATCTGCTGCCCCCCGTGTGCGTTGCTACAGGAGAGGGCGAGTGCGCCGTCGGCGGTTCGCCACACTGCGGCGACGCCAAGATAGACACTTGGCGCCAAGCGCCGGTTCAGGCGGACTTCTTCGTGGCAGAAATGGGTTCGTCGCTCGAGAGTCGAGTAGTCGAAGAATCCAAGGTCGATCGCCTTTTTCAGCTTGTAGGCGTATTCGCCGACGACGAAGACCCACGAGCCGTGCGTCTGGAAGACCTCGACCGTGTCCGTCGCCGCAGCGAACGGATAGGCGTCTGCCCGGCTCAGAAACGCAACAATGTCGTCCTGTGACACCGCCTGCGGTGTCTTGGACTGTGGCTCGTTTGTCGCCCAACTGACACCCTCCGATGGGTCGCGGTTTTCACTCATGATTCGAATCGTACTGAAACGAACACGCCTCGGTCGAGTCCTGTCCGTGCGAGGTCGGCAGGGAAAAGTGAGCGCGACCAGAATCGCAAAATCATCGAGAAGCCGGGGTCATGGCGGCCCCACACGAGAGCAGATGGGGCGGAAAATGTCGCGTGCGGGGGATATTTCGCCCTCTCGATCGACGAGCCGACAGGTGAAAATCGCTCGGCTCAGCGCTCTGAGCCGTGAATCGAATCTGGCACGCGGTGTGCGGAATGAATCCTCAGCACGTGTCCACCTCAGCACGTGTCCACCGCACTGAGAGGTTGTTGAGTCGACGTGCCTCCGCGAGTCGCGGTTCGACCGAGCACCGGGACGATCAGGGAGAGTTGACATGAAAATTCGCAAGATTGCCGTCACGACCGACTTCTCCGAACACGCGTCCGCAGCGTTTCCATCCGCTGCTCACTGGGCCAAGGCGTTTGGCGCCGAGCTCCACTTGGTTCATGCGGCGGAGACGCTACCGCCGTTTTACTATCTGCATGAGGACGCCGCGGCGGAGTTGCCGCAGACGAAGGATCTCGACGATCTTCGCGACGATGTGGCGCGTGAGAGTCGCGCGCACGCCGAGTTTGAAGGGCTCAAGGTCGTGCCAGCGGTTGTCATCGGAACCGATTCCTGTCGAGCGCTGGTCGACTACTTCACGCAGAATCAAATCGATCTAACGTTCATTTCGACACACGGCCGGTCCGGAATTGCACATTTCCTGCTTGGAAGCGTCGCTGAGAAGCTGCTGCGTATTTCACCGTGCCCCGTGTTTGTCGTTCGCCAGTCGTCAGATGCCGACCAGCCGCAAGCGTTTGACCGCGTCCTCGTTCCGTTTGATTTCTCGGAGTCCGCCACCGCGGTTTTCCCCGTCATGCGCCTCCTCTCGGAGCACTTCAGGACAAAGTTTACGGTGATGCATGTGTTGCCGCCGATTCCGTACGCACTCGCGAAGATTCCACCAGCGGGTCAGGAGTCGCCCCTCCGCGAAGCAGCATTCCATGCCGCGGACATTTCCCAGAGCAGATTCGACAAGCTCCGCCAGCAAGAGCTCGAGGGCGTTGATGTTGACCTCGTGAGTGTCACCGGTGTTCCCGTGCATGAGATCGTCCGTGCCGCTGTTGATCGACGCGTGCCGTTGGTGTTGATGGCGACGCACGGCTGGTCCGGGGTCCAGCGCTTGATCATGGGGAGTGTGGCGGAGCGGATCGCGAGGCAGGCGCCTTGTTCAGTATTGACGGTTCGCCCCGATCCCGAGACGATCAAAGAGGCGACACCGAGTACGAGTTGATCTGAGTAGGAGCTGAATAGGAATCGAGAGAGTCGTGTATGGAAATCAAGGCAATCGCAGTAACGACTGACTTTTCAGATACGGCTCGCACGTGCTATTCAGTGGCGCGCGAACTTGCCGATCGATTCAAAGCGTCACTTTCGCTCGTGCACACGACGCAGCAGCTACCGCTGCTCTTTTATCCCCCGTTTGGCGGCGTCTCGGCGCAGGTCGAGCAGCGCGCCTACATCGTCGAGCTGGAAGCACGACTCCGCAGCGAGGTCGAAAGCCAAGCTGTGTTTCGTGACGTCGACGTGGAACCGGTCCTTCTCGTCGATCAATTCGCTCAGATCGCACTGTCGCGCTACGCTGTAGGCAATGAGATCGACCTGGTCGTCACGGCGACCCACGGTGCCGGGGGGTGGCGCCGCGCGCTGCTCGGCAGCTACGTCGAGAAGCTGGTGCAGGTGAGTGACGTCCCCGTGCTTGTCGGCCGAGCCCCGCGAGAGGACTCTGAGGTCAACGCCGGATTCAAGCGGATCATTGTACCGTTTGATTTTTCAGAGAATGCGAAAGCCGCTCTACCAGTGCTGCGTCGGTTCGCCAGCGCGTTTGGCGCGCGATGTACGTTCGTCTACGTCCTCGAACCCCTGCCGCCGGTAGTTTTGGAAGTGCCGGGATCTGTTGTGGTCGCTTCACTTGAGAGTGCGCGCGCCGCAGCTCCTGAAAACGCCAAAAGGCGATTCGAGGAATTGAAAACAGAGCACCTTGACGGTGTCGAATGCGAGCTCGTCATTCAGGAGGGGCAGCCCGCTGCGGAGGTGACGCGGTTTGCCGAGGCCGAGAGTGCCGATCTCATCATTACCGCCACTCACGGCTGGCGCGGAGTCAGGCAGTTCCTCCTGGGGAGCGTCGCAGAAAAAGTCGTGCGGGGTGCTCCCTGCTCGGTCCTGGTCGTTCGTTCGCCGCTTGCCGATTAGCGTTGTCACCGCCAACGAGGTGGAGTGTTCGCCGGGTCACGCTTCTTCGTCGCGGCTGCCTCGATCGAGGAGAAACGCCGCGACCCGGCGTGGGCTGACGATGCCGACGACCTGATCGTGCTCGCCGAGCACCGGTACATGCCGGTACCCGCCGAGCGTCATGACGCAGAGCGCCGCCGCCGAGGGTTCTGTGGCGTAGACGAAGGCTGGCGGCGACGACATGATTTCAGACACAGCGCGCTCGCTTTGTCGCTCGTAGTCCGCAGCGACCTTCTTCAAGATGTCACGTTCGGTGACGATGCCGAGAAGGCGCCTATGCTCATCGTCCGTTACCAGGGCGCAGGCAATCTCGTTCTGCGCCAGAATGTTGATCACTTCGCCGATCGATGTCCGGCTCGTCACCGCAGTGTAGGGTTGAGTCTCCATCGCGGTGACGTTTTCGTCGATGAGTGCTTGTTCGAGGGGGCAGGAGGCGACTGGGGCGTCGTAGTCAGCGAGTGGATCCGCGAACTCGCTTGATGCGCCGTCGCTCCCAGGTTCCTTGCGATCCTCAGCTGACATTAATCTCTAGGCTCCTTCCCGAGCGTTTGGATAACTCTTCTCGCCGACACGTGAGATCATCTTCTGGACGTGACGCGGAAAGTGTTCACTGACATATTCGACGATGCCGCGCTGGCCGGTAAGGCCGACCGGCTTGCCGAATCCGTCTGTTACGCACACAAAGCGAGTGTCCTTTTCCCGCATCGCGCGAATGACATGGGCAATGCGATCGGTCGTTCGCGTCCTCGCGTAGTCTGTGTCCATGAACTGAGACACGGGGCCGGCGGGAAGACCTTGGTGCTCGGCGAGGAGACGAACGAGGACGCTCTCGGTGAAGACGCCGAGAGTGTTTGACGAATCGTCCACGACGACAACGCCGCCCAAGTCTTTTTGTTTCATCTGGTCGACCACTTCAGCCAGTGTCGTCTGCGGCGACACCACAATCGCCGGTCGAAGAGACAGGTCGCTCACGGGGCGTTCAAAGAGGTTTCGCTGCAATCCCATGCGCTGGTTCCTTGGGGAGAGTTGATCGCTTGCGTGCCTTGTGCGACGTTGGCGATGTCGCCACCACGCGTAAACTGACGCGAAGCAGATGACGAAGACGATTCCTGGCAGCCAGTCTGTCGCCAGGGGCGATTCGTTGGTCGACATGGTTTCAGACTCCTACGTGTCGTGCTCAGCGTGTCGCGATGAGACGTCTCCGGAGCTAGCGCCGTCAGTAGTAGTAGTAATCCGTGTAGTAGGGCTTTTCGCTGTATCGGGAGTGTAGGAACGCGACGATGTCGATCATCTGACGCACGGTCATTGCGCCCGTGAGATCGGGCATGATCGACTTGCCGTCGATTTGGATTTTCTCTTTCGGATGACCTGGTGCTAGGCTGTGGGACGGGTGGACGACAGACGTCACCAGCTCGCCGTATGTCTTGACGCGAACGACCTCGCCGCCGAGCGCGACCGTGACCGCAGGTTCTCCCGACGGCTGCGGCAGCTCGACGCCGTCGACGGTGTGACAGCCATTGCAGCCCAGTGCGACGAATGTCGCCTTCCCCTGCTCCACGTCGCCCTCTGGTAGGCGAAAACCCTTGGCCTGACGCCTGCCCGGATCACATCCCGAGGTTGTCGCCAGGGCAGCTGCGGCCAGCAAGGCAATGAGTCCTACCGATATGGAATGCCTCATGCGTCACCTCCGTGAGCGTCTTGGGTGCTTCGTCGCGAACCAATTCGTGGCGCCCCTGCGACAAGGGAGGTCGCCGAGAAGGAAACCGAAGCCAGCGCGTCGAGGCTGGTGGTGGCTCGCCGCGCCAACGACCTCGGTTTCCTACGGTGAGTTGGGTTAGCGGTGAAAGTACAAGCAAAGGGCGTGCCGTGGAGGCGCTGCCGGATTCGGAGGACCGCTTGATTCCGACGCCCTGATCCGAGGTGTGCCGATGGCGCCATTTTTCTCACGCCGTGGAATATGACGCGGCCGGGCGTCGCTCTCGTTTTTGCGGCTGGCGCGCTCCATCGTCATGCCGATCGAGGGTGCTGCCCGACCCGTACGGATCAAACTTACCGCCGCCGCCGCTCTGTTGCTCGCTTTCAGGATCGGTGTTACAATCCCTCCTCTTGCATGGCTGGCGTGTCGCTCTCGGGCCGCTGACGGCACCTCGCGGCGTTTTTGCGCCCAGCCGGCGCTCGGACTTCGAGCGGCGGCAAGACGGATTGCAATCCGACGAGATCGAAATACGAAGAGAGAAATACGAAGAGATTGGAGCAGCGCAACAGGGTGCTCGAGCAGCGGGTCAGGACCGAAAGGTAGCAGCCCTCTTGATGTCTCCTTGTGTGCACTGCTCCTTTTCACGCGTGCCGAGCGCATGCCTCCATGACGAACTATCAAGTTCTCGCCAGACGATATCGTCCTCGCCAGTTCGACGAAGTGGTTGGGCAGGAGTCGGTCGCTGAAACGCTTCGCGGCGGGATTATTCATGGGCGCGTCGCTCACGCTTACCTGTTCACTGGTCCGCGCGGGGTTGGCAAGACGTCCATGGCGCGCATCTTCGCCAAGGCGCTTAACTGTCCGGAGGCCGCGGACCGTGATCTCCCAGAGGACGAGTGGGCGAGGCCTTGCAACACCTGCACGGTCTGTGACGCGATCCACTGCGGTCAGGACATCGACGTTGTCGAGATGGATGCTGCGTCCCATCGCGGCATCGAAGACGTGCGCGGCATCATTGAAAACGTCAGCCGTGCGCCGGCCCGCTCACCGTACAAGGTGTTCATCGTCGACGAAGTCCACATGCTGACGCGAGAGGCGTTCAATGCGCTCTTGAAGACAGTCGAAGAGCCCCCAGCGCATGTGAAGTTTCTTTTCGCGACGACGGAGCCTCATCGGATTCCAGACACCGTTCTGAGTCGTTGTCAACGATTCGACTTCCATCCCATCGACGAAACGGCGATCGCACGTCGGTTGCAGCAGATTCTGGAGATGGAGGGGCGTCAAGCCGAGGACGGGCTCTTGCACGCTGTGGCGCGACAAGGGCGCGGGGGGCTGCGGGACGCTCAGACCTTGCTCGATCAACTGTTGACCTACTCGGACGCGGTGCTCAAGGAAGAGGATCTCGAACGCATCACCGGTCGAGTTTCTGAAGCCGCTATGTCGAGTTTGGTCGAGGCGCTGGTTGGACGTGACACGCATTCGGTGTTGGCTACAACGCGAGACTGCTTTGCCCGCGGTGCCGATCCCGCAGTGCTTCTGCAGCAGATGGTTGAGCGGCTGCAGGCGTGTCTTTACGGGGCGCTCGAAGTCAGCCCAGGTGCGTCCCAGGCCGCCGCAGCGCCTGAAGAGAACCATCGAGCTGAAACTTCGGTTACGGAGGGCGATGTCGACCGTCTTCTCGGGGCTCTACAGATCGTCGTCGAAGCTGCGGGGCGCCTCCGTATATCTGCATATCCGAAGGTCGCAGCGGAAATCGCTCTCCTCAAGGCGACCCGTTTGGAGGACGGATCAGTTCTCAACGAGTTGATCGATCGACTCAGCTCAGGCGAGGAGATCGATGGCGGTTTGGGCCCCGACGTGGTGCTCGCGTCGCGATCGCAGGCAAGGGGTGCGGGGCAGCGATTCTCGCAGCGACCGTCGGCGCCGCACACAGACGCACCCCCACCCGCGGGCGGGCCAGGGGCGAGGGCTCGCGAGATGCCATCGCACGAGCCGAGCGCGAGTTCGCCGCCGACGCCTCAGGTGCGGCCGTCATCTTCGTCTGCTCAACCGGAGGCGCGAACGGCGGGGCCGTCGCGCGACGGCGGCTCACCGCAAGCCGTTTCCGCTGTCGACGAGGCGGTGTCGGCTGAGATGGCTCGAGTGCAGACGACGGTGTCAGTGCAGACGGTGCCGGCTGAGACCGCACCGGAGACGATCACTGAGACTGTACCGGCTGAGCTGCAAGCGGCGCCGGAGCGGTTCGCCTCTCGAGTTGACGGTGAGATTGCTCCGGTTTCCGCCGCAGTCGAGCCACCTCCGCCCCGTTCCGCGGCGCCTCCGCAGGCCGAGTCGGCCTGCGGCGCCGAGCGTTTGCTCGCTCTCTGGGATCAGATCCAGATCGAGCTGCGCGAAGGAGCCCCGCGGGTCGCTCCGCTCCTCGCCGGCGCACGACTTGATGCAAGCCAGCTGAGCGCTGGCACCGCCGTTCTCGAGATCTCGAACGATTTTTTTTACCAGCAGCTGCGCTCTGGCGCGAGCTTTGGGGTTCTCCGGGATTTGATTCGCGACGTCACAGGCGAGCCGTGGGAGCTCCGTGTGGCAAAGGTCGAAGAGGAGAGCGCCGTCACCACCAGTGGCGACGTGCACGGCAGCGCGACCAACGGTCTGGAGGTGCCCGCCTCGAGTTCACCGAGCGCGGACGCGGCGAACAATGATCGGGCTGACGCAGGCGCGCAGGTTGCGACCTCGGTTGCTGGCGCCGAACTCGTCGAGAAGGCGAAGAAACTGTTCAACGGACGCTTGATTTGACGCCCGAGTCGCCCGCAGCAACAACGCTCAAGAATGCGTGCCACAATGGCGGTGGAGAACCGTTTCGGTTGGCCTGTGGCGGCGTGTGAGCAGGTGGCGGCAAGAACGCCTGTGGCACCGACGGCCTCGTCTCCAGCGTCGCTACTGACCCACTCCTCGACGTTCAACTCTTCATTTTTTGCCGCCGCTGGGGTGAAGGTTCGGCGCGGTTTTTCTACACTGGGGTGGATTTGCAGACAGCAGAGCGGAATGCACACGAAGGAGAGGCTATGGCTACGAATGATTTCATGAAACAAGCGGCGCGCATGCGGAAGGATATGGAGCGCGTCGGCGATGACCTTCGGGAGCGCTTTATCGAGACGGAGGCGGGGGCTGGACGGGTCAGAGTCGTCTTCAACGGGCAACAAGAACTGGTGAAGTTGTCTATCGATCCTGCACTTGTCACCGGAGCATCGGACGAGAGCGACGTCGAGATGTTGGAAGATGTCATCCTGGCGGCGATCTCGCAGGGGCTGGAGAAGTCGAAGAGCTTGATGCGGGAGGAGTTCGACCAGGCCACGGGCGGGCTCAGTAGCGCGTTCCCAGGGTTGTTTTGAAAAGCTCCGTATGTGTGTCCGTTTTCCAATTTCTGCGGTGTTGACATGGTGAACGCATACACCAAGACGGTACAGACTCTCATCTCGGAGCTTGAGCGGCTTCCCGGAGTCGGACGCAAGACAGCCGAACGGTTGGCTTATTTCATCTTGCGGTCGCCTGCTGATGAAGCGCTCGGACTTGCGGATGCGATTCGTAACGTCAAAAAGAACGTGCGCCACTGTCGTGACTGTTTCAACCTCACCGAGAGCGATCAATGCGCGATCTGTCAAGACGACTCGAGAGAGCGGCAGACGCTCTGTGTCGTGGAGCAGCCGAAGGATCTGATGGCGATCGAGGCCAGCGGGTCATTCCGCGGCGTCTACCACGTGCTGCTCGGTGCCTATGCTCCGCTCGACGGAGTCGAAGCCGATGCGCTGACCGTCGATGCATTGTTGAGACGCCTTCGCGGTGGCGAGATTCGCGAAGTGATCCTGGCGACGAATCCGACCTTCGAAGGCGAAGGGACCGCGCTTTTCTTGCACGAGCGTCTGGGTGGTATTAGAAATGTGAGAGTGACTCGTATCGCCCGAGGTGTGCCGAGCGGAGCCCGGCTGGAGCATGTTGCTAAAAACATCGTCGCGGACGCGCTGGACGGCCGCCGCGAGATTGAGGAATCTGACGAGGAATCGTGAGAGGAATCTCGCTTTTGTCATGACGCACGGGCAATGGGTGTCGACGGCGGTTTTGCTGCTGGTCAGCGGAGGAGTTGTCAGATCACAAGGCGATCCGGCCAGCGGCGCCGGCGACGCGATCGGGACCCCGAAGCGCTCGCCGGTGCAGTTGCTCGACGTTTGGTTCCCGCGACGGATCGCACAGGAGGGACTGGGAGCTCAGGGCGGCTGGCTGCCGATCTGCATTGAGCTTCAGGCCGAAGGTTCTATACCGGCGACGGTGACGCTCGAGGTGCGAGCCGAGTCCGTGGACGAGTCAAAGGCGACAGGGGAGTATCCCTTCACGTGGCGACGCGACGTGGAAGTTTCGCCGGGGGCGTCAAGACGTGAGTGGTTTTACGTGCGGTCGCTGCCACAGCGGAGCCATCGCATCGGACTTCGGGTGCTGGTGGGCGACGAAGCCGTCATAGACGTTAACGTTGGCCAGACCGATCCGCCTTTGGGCGATTCTGCTCAGCAGCTGACGACAGCTCTATACGTGGGGACGAATCTTCTGCAGCCGTTGCCGTTGCCTTCGTGGTTTGTCCGACAGGGTTATCGTCAAGCTCTCTGTTTCGACCAGTGTGAGGCTGGGCAACTACCCGACGACATCATTGGCTACCAGGCCATCGACGTTTTAGTGGTGCGTGATTTCGGGGGCGACCGCCTCGAAGCGGAGCAGCTCAGCGCCCTGCGCCAGTGGGTGGCGCTAGGAGGTGTGCTCATCTTCACCGTCTCAGAGGGGCGTGGCGCTCTGGTGCGGGGGCGTATCGCGCAAGAGTTTCTCGGCGAGCGGTATCGCGATCCACGCACAGAGGCTTTGACGGTGCTGGAGGAGATCCGTCGTGCGTCCGGCACGCTACGGCCAAACGACCCTGTCCAGGGAGATTATTCAGAATCGATCCTCGTTGACGCAAGAAAGAGTCGCGAGTGGAAGAACGTCGAAATCATCGATCCCGTACAGGGTGACGGGGCGCAGGAGATCTACTCTGCGGCGCCGCGCGAGCGTTCGTCTGCCCAACGGCGTTCGAGCCTGCGCAAAGTTGACGATCTCCCAGAGGGGCGACACCGCCTGTACGTCGAGGTTCCCTATGGAGTCGGCCGAGTCGGAGTCCTCACGTTCGACGACTCAGCAGCGCTGAAGGCCAACGCCGGTTCGATGCTGCGGGAGATTTGGACCGGCGTTCTCAGCACGGTCGAGCGCAGCTCGCGAGCGCACATCCTTGCTAACACCGCGGTGGCGCTTCGGCCTGATTTGGTCGACGTCCTGAAGGATTCAACGCGTGATATTGGATTCCCGTTCATCGTCGGTCTTGTGGTTGTCTACATCGCGCTGGTGGGGCCTGGCCTTTTTCTCGCGCTTAAGCGAATCAATCGACTGCCCTGGATCACCTGGCTGCAACCACTCGTCGTTTGTCTCTACCTTGGGGTGATTCTCCTGGCCGGGTATGTCTCGAAAGGCGCCATTACGAAGGCGCGGCAATGGACGATGCTTACGCAGAGGCGGGGCGAGGCGGTCGCTCTGAAGGAGAGTTATCTCGCAATCTTTTCTGGCGGTATCGCGGATTACGCCGTGAGTTCGCCTCGCGGGACGCTGCTCCGGCCCATCTTCCCGAACGAGGAGGCGATGCAGCCTACCGTCCTTCACGACCTCCCGGACGGCGGCACGCAGCTGCGGAACCTTCACCTTGATCAGTGGGAGGAAGGCTACGTCGTGAATTCGGGGACGCTTGCTTTGCAGGGCGATGGCATCGAGGTTGAAGTCGCGACGCCCAGTGATCCGGAGGCGCCGTCGCGCGGGGGGCCAGGCGCCGCGCCTGCTGATGGTTTTGGCGGACGTACACGTCTCGCTGTCCGTTTGACGAATCGTCTACCTCACAACGTCAAGGGCGGTGTCTATCGTCACCGCCGGGGTACCTTCATCTTGCCGCCGATAGCAGCAGGTGAAAGCATCGACGTAGACCTCGATCCCGCCCAGCCGGATGACGAGCCTGCTCATGATTGGGTCGCGTCACTTCCTCGAGCGCTGCGTTCAATGCAAGGAATGCATGTGCTGACTGCGCTTCTCGAACGTAATGATGTCGACTACGACCGCGAGTGGAACTCGAATCTGCGTGAGCGCCTTGACTTGTATCTTCTTTATCGGTAAGGCGCCTCACGCCATTCAGTTGTGGCGGATCGGCGCGACCATCGCTCGCCATCCGTACCGCAAGCAACGTGCGACAATCGTTGCGTGACAGCTTCATGGTAGAGAAACAACTCGACAATCCTGCTCAGCCGAGCATCGCGGTGGACGCGGGGCGCCAGAGCCCCATCGTTAAGGTGTGCGGCGTGACGCGACATTACGGCGATCTTCGCGCCGTTGACGAACTTTCATTCGAAGTCCATCGCGGCGAGATCTTCGGGTTCATTGGGCCGAACGGCGCGGGTAAGACCACGACGCTCAAGATGATCGCGACGCTGATCGAGCCGAGCGGCGGTCAGGTCCTGGTGGACGGTTTTTGCGTGGAGAACGATACCATCGCGGTCAGGCGCCTCATCGGATATATGCCTGACCACTTTGGTGTCTACGACGGGAATACTGTTGAGGAGTACCTCGAGTTTTTCGCCGGTGCCTATCAGCTGCCGCGACAATTGCGCGAGCCGACCGTGCGAGACGTGATGGCATTGACGGATTTGTTGCACCTGAAAGATCGCCTGGTGAGCGAGCTCTCGAAGGGAATGAAGCAGCGGCTCTGCCTGGCGAAGACATTGGTGCATGACCCTGAGGTCTTACTGCTCGATGAACCTGCGTCAGCACTCGACCCTCGTGCCCGCATTGAATTTCGTGAGCTGTTGAAAGAGCTGCGGTCGATGGGGAAGACGATCATCATTTCAAGTCATATCCTCACAGAGCTCTCCGATGTCTGTGATTCGGTCGCAGTCATCGAGAAGGGCAAGCTCGTCGGCTCGGGGCGGGTTGGCGACTTGCAAAAGAAGAATCAGGCCGCCGATGTGGTTCGCATCGAACTCTCTAGAAGTAACGCTGAGGTCGAAGCGGTTCTTGGCGAGTTGACGTCGGTCGGGTCTGTGATCGTTTCTGGCCACCGTGTCCAGTTTGACTATTTCGGATCTCCCCACGACTTTTACCTCGTGCTTAAGGTGCTGGTCGAGCGCAGCGTTGAGGTCCTTTCCGTCGAATACAATCCCCGCAATCTTGAACACCTTTTTCTCGAGTTGACGAAAGGTGATGTTCAGTAGCGACGTCGTTTTCCTATGAACGAACAGGCGGCAGCAGTAGAAACCAACCCACGAAAAAAGGGCACACTGAGGCGCGCGTTGTCGCGTTCGCTGGGAAACTTCGGCTGGCCGATCTTATGGCGCGAGTTGCGCGCCGACTTTCGCCGTCAGCGGTTTGTGTTGGCGCACTCGCTTTGTCTTTGCGCCCTTGGCGCTGTCGTTCTTGTCCTCGTCGCGACTGAGGCGGAAAAGCCTGATGTCACGCCTGCCCAGATTGGCCAAGGGCTCTTCTCGACGTTCTTCTCGATGCAGTTGCTGGTCATTTGGTTCGTCTTTCCGGCGTTTAGCGCCACTTCATTCACCGATGAACGCACGCGTCACACTCTGGATCTACTGCTGACGACGACACTGAAGCCGCGCGAGCTCGTGTGGGGTAAGTTCCTCTCGGCGACCTTCTACTGCCTGATGTACGTGCTTGCGAGTATCCCGCTGATGGGGGTGGCATTCCTCTTTGGCGGTGTTACACCTGCCGAGGCGTTTTTCGCGTACGTATTGCTCCTTGCGGCGACGCTCCTCGTGTCAATGCTCGGTGTGTGCGTCTCAGCGTGTGTGCGGAACAATGTTCGCGCGGTGATCTCGGTGTACATTTCTATGATGTCGGTTGCCGCGATCTTTGGTTTCTTCTATTTCTCAACGACAAACGTCGATGAACGACCTGCGATCGTTCGCTTCCTGCTCGACGTCTCGCAGTTCGGTGAGGTCGGGTTCCGGACGGTCGCTTTCGTTGGTCTCGCTCTTCTCATTGCGGTGTTCGCGTATCTCTTTGTGATTACGGAGAACCGCGTTAAACCGTCCTCCGACAATAAGGCGAGCGCGCTTCGAGTCCTCACTTTGCTTACGGTACCCACGTTGATCGGCGGCTGGGCATGGCTTGAGTGGGTCGTGAGCGCCGGCACCTTGAGGAATCCGCAGTCTGTCATTCTTCTCACCGCGCCGCTGCTGCTACTTGTCGCCTGGATCTTTCCGACGGAGGATGCGGATGTCTCGAGGCGCAATCAGAGAACGTTTATGCGACTGGCGCGTTGGCAGTATCCACTACGCCTCTTCGCCCCAGGGGCTTTTTGGGGTTTCGTCTACAGCGTCTTGGTTCTCTTCTTGACGTGTGGCGGCTTGTTCGCTCTGTGGCGGATCGTAGATCCCGACACATCGGATGTCGACGCTCACGCTGTCGTGCAGTCTCTGCTGACGCTGCCAATCGTTTTGTCAGCTTTCGCTGCGGCCGGATTCTTCTTGAGCGTGTGCGATTTCAGCCCACTTTACGCTCGGCTGACGATGATCTTCGTGCTCGTGATCACGCTCTTGCTGCCCGTGATTTTCTCCTTGAGCGAGCAGCCCGATGCGATTTGGACGCTCTACTATGTGTCGGCCTTCACCCTTTGGAGCTCGCTGCATCCTCAAGACTACAACGACTCTCCTGTCCAGTTTGAGCTCTTCGGCTTTCCAATCATCGCCATCGCTCAGGTCTTGTTCAGCGTGGTGGCCGTCGCGCTGTTGATCGCCGGCCTGCTTAGAGCTCAGAGAGTTCCCTACCCGACTGTGCGATTCTCGATCGCGCCGCCAGCCGAGGATGCCTCCGCTCGAGACATCGGAGCCTCAGGGTAAGGTCGCGGGCTCTCGAGGATCAGGACGCCCGACAGTCACTTCTCGCATTCGAGCTTCAGCTCGAAGAGAAGCTCGCCTGTTTCAACGGTCTGATCGATCGTCACGGGGAGCTGCGTGATTGTGCCTGCGGACTCGGCGCGGAACTCGTTCTCCATCTTCATCGCCTCGAGCGTCACGACGACTTGGTCGGCATCAACTCTGTCACCAACTTTCGCACCGATGCGGCGGACAACCCCTGGCAAAGGGCTTTTGACGCTCTTTGAGTTGCGACGTCGATTCTCACGACTGAGTCGACGACGGAGGCGGTCGCGCTCCGTCTCGACCGTCGCACGCGTGCGTGCAGGGGCGCGAGTCAATTCCGCAACCCAGGCTCCCCCTTCATCCCGCGAGGCCGCGCTGCAGGCAAATGAGATGGTTTGCTCGAACTTGGAGGAGGAGTGCTCGCGCGTGGTGAGGACCACTTCGTGTGGCGTTTGGTGTTGAAGGCTTGAATGCGGGTCGAGGACGTGAAACGCAGCCGTTGTACCGTCGTCCTTCGTCACAAGAAACGTCCCTTTGGAGGCAACGACCTCGAATTCCTTCCCGTCCACCTGAACGAAGTACTTCATGGTGCCTCCTGGTGGGAGTAGGCGAACTGCGCCTGGCCGCCGTGGTTCTCCGCGCACTGCCAGGCAGTCAGGGCGTTCGCCGACGCGTCAGCCTGAAGACCGGTGCGGTCGCGCTGCGAATGTCGTAGCCACGCAGCGGCCGCGGCAGCCGCAGGTCGAAGCTCTGCGGAGATCGGTGCCCCTCCGGAGGTCCGATCCTCGAGCAGGCGTTCAAGGTATCGGCAGTGATACTTTCCCGTTCGCACGCCTTCGTCTCGGCAGAGGTCGATCCCGAGGTTCAATGTCGTCGTGCAACCGACGACAGCGGCTTCAGCAAGTGCGGTGTGCAGTCGAGCGAACGCCGTCTCGCGATCGGGAGCCCAAGCCATGATCTTTCCCAACAGGGAATCGTAGTTGGCTGTGACCTCTGCACCGACGTCGAGTGCGCTATCGACTCGTATTCCCGTTCCAGCTGGCCAGCGAAGGTGGCGAATTGTGCCGGTTGACGGTAGCCACCCGCGGTGCGGATCCTCGGCATTGACGCGAAACTCAACGGCGGCGCCTCGGTTGCGGCGCCAGCACTTGTCGAGCCCTTCCGCCGCCTGAGGCAGGCGACCACCGCGTGCCACGTTGATTTGCGCAGCGACAGTATCGAGGCCAGTGGTCAGCTCTGTGATTCCATGCTCGACTTGGATTCTAGTGTTGATCTCCAAGAAAAAGACGTCTCCGCTGTCAGTCATCAGAAACTCGAGAGTTCCAGCGCTGCGGTACTTGAGCTGCGACATCGCGTGTGCTGTCGTTGAGAGAAGGCGCTCCCTAAGTCGCTCGTCAACGGCAGGCGAAGGTGTCTCCTCCAGAATCTTCTGCATGCGCCGTTGTAAGGAGCAGTCCCGTTCGGTCGCGACTTGGATGCCACCGAATCCATCGCCGACCACCTGAACTTCGATGTGGCGCGCGTCTGCAATGAAGCGTTCAACGATCATCTGGTCGGAATGAAATCCCGCGCGCGCTTCGTCGCGCGCGCCATGCCACGCGGCCTCGAGATCGTCAGGCGTGGCGACGACTCGAATCCCTTTACCTCCGCCTCCGGCCGCGGCCTTCAGCAGCACCGGATAGCCGATTCTCTCGGCGATGAGTCCCGCTTTGATGAGCGAGTCGACGACGAGGGAGTGCTGCGTCGTTATCTCAAATCCGCACGCGCGCAGTGCGTCTGCAGCGGTTGCCTTACTGCCAAGAGTCGCGATTTGGTGCGGCGTTGGACCAAGGAAAATGATCCCTGCATCTTCAACTTGTTGCGCGAAGGTTGCGTCTTCAGCGAGGAATCCGTAACCCGGGTGGATGGCCTCAGCGCCGCAGGCGAGCGCGCATTCAATGATGCGTTCACGACGTAGGTAGCCGTCGCCTGCGCCGATGCAAAACGCAGTGTCGGCGAGGCGGGTGACAAGGCTTTCGCGATCGTCGTCGGAGTAGACGATGACCGTTTCGATGCCGAGCGCCTTCAGTGTGCGAAGGATGCGCAGCGCGATTTCACCGCGATTGGCTACGAGTACTCTCTTGATTGACGTCATCGTATGGATTGATCGGCGACGATCCGACACTTTGTCAAGATGTGCATCATTTTCGGAACGCGTCCGCAGTTTGCGCTAGCGGTTCGCCACGAGTCTTCGGTGGGTGAGACGGCCGGTCACGTGCGCTCCGTCCCGCCTTGTCAGGACGACAACAATTTCCCATAGTTCTTTGGTGCCGGCTGGTGTGAGCGCAGCTAAGATTCAGTCCAGTGACTGCTTGTCGCTCGAGCGGTCTACACGGTTTCTCGACCGCGAAGCTCGCTCAAAGCGGGGGATTGCCGTGCTTTTTCGCCAATCTTGGCTCCCGCTTTCCACGCACAAGCGCCAGACCTCTCAGAAGCCGCTCACGCGTCTCCGCGGGGTCAATCACGTCGTCGATAAAGCCTTGCTTCGCGGCGGCGAACGGGTTGGCGAAACGTTGACGGTACTGGCGGACGAGTTTCGCCTCGGTTGCGGTCGGATCTTCGGAGGCTGCGATCTCGCGTCGCGAGACGATTTTGACGGCTCCGGCCGCCCCCATGACGGCGATTTCGGCGGATGGCCACGCGAGGTTTAAATCTGATCCGGTGCTCTTTGAGCCCATGACGACGTAGGCGCCGCCGTAGGCCTTGCGAGTGATCACGGTGATCTTCGGCACTGTTGCCTCGCAGTAAGCGAACAACAGCTTGGCGCCGTGGCGAATAATGCCCGCGTGTTCTTGCTCCCGACCCGGGAGAAATCCTGGCACGTCGACGAAGGTGACGACTGGAATGTTGAAACAGTCGCAGAAGCGGATGAAACGCCCGCCTTTTGTCGACGCATCGATATCGAGCGTGCCCGCGATCACCGCCGGCTGGTTTGCCACGACACCGACGACTTCGCCGCCGAGATGAGCGAACCCTGTGATCAGGTTGCGCGCGAAGTGCTCGTGGACGGCGAAGAATTCGCCTCCATCGACGATTGCGCAGATGATCTCAAGCATGTCGTACGGACGCTCGGGCTCGTCGGGCACGAGATGTTCAAGACGTTCACCCTTTGGGTCCGTACTGGGGCGCGCGACACGACGTGGAGCTGTTTGTGAGTTGTTGTCCGGCAGAAACTCCAGCAGCTTCTGAATCTGTTCGAAGCAGCTTGGTTCGTCCGGTGCACAGAAGTGCGCGACGCCGCTGCGTTCGCCGTGAATCGCCGCGCCGCCGAGTTGGTCTTGATCGATCGTTTCGTGAGTCACCGCGCGTACAACGTCTGGTCCCGTGACGAACATGTGACTGGTCCCGTCGACCATGAAGACGAAATCGGTCAGCGCGGGTGAGTAGACCGCACCACCCGCACATGGGCCAAGGATCACCGAGATCTGCGGCACGACGCCTGAGGCGAACGTGTTGCGACGGAAGATTTCTCCGTATCCGGCCAGACTTGCGACGCCCTCTTGAATGCGCGCTCCGCCGGAATCGTTGAGGCCAATGACCGGCGTGCCCACCTTAAGGGCGAGGTCCATGACTTTGGCGATTTTCTTTGCGTTCGACGCCGATAGGCTTCCCCCGAAGACCGTGAAGTCTTGACTGAAAATGGCGACGCGGCGTCCGTCGATCCTTCCGAATCCGCTGACAACACCATCCCCTGGAAATCGGCGGTCTGCCATGCCAAAGAGCGACTCCTGGTGCTCGACGAAGGCATCGCGTTCGTCGAAAGAGTCTTCATCGAGTAATAAAAGCAAGCGTTCACGTGCCGTGAGCTTTCCTGCCTTATGCTGTGTCTCGACCCGCGCCGTCCCACCTCCGCTCTGCGCTGCGTCGCGGAGAGCGTCAAGCTGGGCTTTTCGCTCGGCGGCTTCCTGCTGCGAGGTGGTCGCTGTGTCGATTTCCTGCGTTCGATGATCGCGGGGAGAACTGTTCTCGGTCATCCCTATCGTCCTCGTTCGTGCTCAGATTTTCCGACGAGCTCGATCAAAACGCCCTCGCCGCCGCGCGGGTGAATGAATGCGACGTTCGTCCCGCCAGCGCCGCTACGCGGTTTCTTGTCGATGAGGGGGACGTCCTTTGCAGCTAGTGTCTCGAGAGCACTGGCAACGGTGCCTGGAACACGAAGAGCCAAGTGGTGCACGCCCGCTCCTCGCTTGTCGATGAACCGAGCCACGGAACTAGCTGAGTCAACGGGTGCCACCAGCTCCAAGCGGACATTCTCAAGCTCGAAGAAGCAAACGCGCACAGAATCTGTTGCGATCAACTCGGTTGCGCTCGCTGCACATCCGAGGATCGCCTCGAATTTTTTCTTGGCCTGATCGAGATCGGGGACGGCTACCGCGATGTGCGCGACTGCGAATTTGGAAGAGCTTTCACTGCTACTCATCGTCTGCGGTCTCCGACTGCAGAAAGCGGGCGATTGCCGAGACGCGCGAGCCCGGCCGAAAGATGGCGCGATAGCCGGCTGCGACAAGTTCCGCGTCGTCCTCTGGCGGTATCGTACCGCCACCAAAGAGTACGACGCGGTCAAGATCGACCCCTTCGCTCCGAAGCGCCGCCGCGATCTGCGGGAAGAGCGTCAGATGTGCTCCCGAAAGATTGGACACACCGACGGCGTCCACATCTTCCTGCAGTGCAGCCAAGGCGACGGACTCCGGTGTCGCTCGAAGGCCGGTGTAGATGACTTCGATTCCTGCATCTCGCAGGCCGCGCATGAGAGCCTTGACGCCTCGATCATGTCCGTCCAAGCCCGGCTTGGCGATTAAGACGCGGAGAGCACGGCGGGGCGTTTCTTTGTTCATTCTCGGTACTCCCCCCACACTTCTGCTAGTGTCGAGCACATCTCGCCCACTGTCGCGCCTTCCTCCGCACACTCGAGAATCGCATCCATGAGGTTTTCACCACCACGGGCGGCGGCGATCAGTCGCCGGCGTGCGGCGCCGAGACTTTGCGCAGCGCGTTGACTTCGATAGTGCTCCAGCGCTTGTTTTCGCTTCGCTTCGACGTCGGCGGCGATACGCTGCCCTGTCACCGTCGTTGGCGTTTCTCCTTCGATGTTATCTTGTAGCTCGTCGGGGTCGTCCGTGAAGCAGTTGACACCTACGACCCGCGAGTCTCCCGACTCGAACGCTCTGAGTTGTCGATAGGCTTCAGTCTCGATGCGCTGCTGCTGGTGGCCAACGCTGACTGCGTGCACAGCTCCGCCCAAAGCATCGATTTCGGCGATAATCCGTTCCGCCCGGCCTTCGATCTCGTCGGTGAGTTCCTCGATCACAGGTGCGCCCCCGAGGGGGTCTGCGACTGCGGCGATGCCAGATTCGTGGGCCAGGATCTGCTGGGTTCTTAACGCGATGCGTGCTGCTTGGCGGCTTGGCAGTCCGAGCGCCTCGTCCAGACTATTGGTGTGCAGCGACTGTGTGCCACCGAGAACCGCTGCGAGCGCCTGTAGGGTGACGCGTACGACGTTGTTCTCGGGCTCAACGCTGGCCAAGGTCGAACCTGCGGTTTGAGTGTGAAAACGCATCTGTGCGCATCGTGGAGACTCAATCTCGAATCGTTCGCGGATGATGCGAGCCCACAGTCGGCGAGCGGCGCGGAATTTTGCTACTTCCTCGAGAAGCTCGTTGTGTGCATTCCAGAAGAATGACATGCGTGCCGCGACCGCTTCGACGTCGAGGCCGCGAGCCGCCGCGAGCTCGAGGTAGCTGATGGCGTTGGCGAGCGTAAAGCCGAGCTCTTGAACAGCAGTCGAGCCGGCTTCACGCATGTGATAGCCGCTGACGCTGATAGGATAGAACCGCGGCAGTTTCTTTGAGCAGTATTCCAAGACATCACCGCTTAGAGACAGTGACGGACCGATGGGAAAGCGGTACGTCCGGCGGGTGATGAACTCCTTCAGCATGTCATTCTGCAGCGTCCCTCTGAGGGTGCTGGGGTCGATGTCTCGACGTCGCGCCACGGCGATCAAGAATGCGAGGAGGATTGCAGCGGTAGAGTTGATCGTCATCGAGATGCTGACAGAGTCGAGTGGGATTCCCGCGAGAACATCGTCCAGATCGTCAACGCACGAGATGGGAACACCGACTTTGCCGACTTCTCCCGCCGCGATGGGGTCGTCCGAGTCGTACCCGATCTGTGTTGGCAGATCGAACGCCATGCTGATGCCGGTTTGGCCACGGTCGAGGAGGTACCGATAACGACGGTTCGTCGCCTCAGTGTCTCCGAATCCGGCGTATTGGCGGATCGTCCAAAGTCGCCCACGGTACATATCTGCGTGGATGCCCCGTGTGAACGGGTACTCACCGGGCAGATCCGCGTTTGTAGAGGTTTCGTAGACCGTTCTCAGCGGGATGCCGGAGGACGTCGAGACTTCAGGCGCATCATGCGTCTTGTGGTGAGTCGCCATAGAATACCTCCCCGCCGGTGAGCCGAACGGTTGAGGCGGCACCTTCCGCAGCGTCACGCTCAGCTGCGGGATCGATCAACAGCTCCCCGCACGTTCCTAGACCGCGAACGACGCCACTCCAGGTTTGGCCGCCAGAGCGCACGACGACTCGACGGCCGACGTGCGCCAGTTCGGTGCCTACCAGGTGTGGTATCGTCTTCCCAGCCTGGAAATGTTCATACAACGGCTGCAAGTGACGCAGGATGGCTTGTGCGATGGAGACGACGTCATGGCTGTCGAGCACACCGCATTCGGCCATCGAGGTTGCCAGCGAGGCGACATCGGGCGGCAGTGATTCCCTTGCTGCGGGACGGGTCAAGTCGACGTTGACGCCGATCCCGAGCGCTAGCCAGGCGCGATCCGCAGCCTGTCTCACCTCGCCTAGGATGCCGCCCAGTTTTCGCTTTCCCACCTGCAAGTCATTGGGCCAATAAAGCTCGACTCCGCAGACACCGAGTTCTGATAAGGCGTCCTTCACCGCCCGTCCCGCCAAAAGGGAGATGCCGCTCCAGAGTTGTCGTTTCTGGCGTGGTCGGAGCAGAGTCGACATCCACAGGCCGCAGCCTTCGGGGCTCCACCAACGACGGTCCTCCCTTCCTCTTCCATGCGTCTGGCGACGGGCGATGTGGGTCGTCCACTCGGGGACGTCGTCGTTGGCACCAAGCTCAAGAATGCTGTCGTTCGTCGACGTCAGGACGTCGAACACACGAATCGGGAAGCTCGTCGGTTTCGCTGCCATGCGGACGCCCTGGGTCGTGGTGGCGGAGGGGAGTTCTTTGCGATCCGTCAGTGCGGCGCGACGACCTGGGTTCACTTGAAGTACTGACAGCCGGCCGAGTGACGGTCATAATGAGTATCATGACGAGCTCCGACGCGCAGTCAAAGGAGAAGCGTCGCGATCCAGGCGGCGATCCAAGTGCGACATCCGCGCCGACTTCGCTCCTGCGCCCGGCAGAGGTGTTGCAGCGCGCCGAGATCACCCACCAGGTGCTCTATCGATACGTCACCCTTGGCCTCATCGAGCCGGCAGCCACGACGCCGACGGGACAGAGACTCTTTCACCCAGACGTGATCGAACTGATCGGTGCGATCAAGGTATTGACGCGGAAGGGATATTCGCTGCGCGACATGAAGGAAACCTACTTCCGCGAGGCGCGTGTCCGCCGCGCGCTGACGGTCGAGCCGACGACACGCGAGGGCAGCGACGCAGAGAACGAGGATGACAGCGTGAGGGGCTGAGTCCATCGAACGACCAGGCGAAGCGAATTCCTGATGGAAAGAGCCTCACCGGGAGCATGTTTCAAGGTGCGGCCGCTACAAAGTCAGCGCCGAAAGAGCTCTTCCCACGCGGCCTTGGCTTGCGTCACCTTGCGCTCGTGGGCCCGCGCCCCGTCATCAATGATGCGAAAATCTTCGCAATAGTTGAGGGATTCCCGGCCGCCCACGTACTCTGTGTCTGGAAGACCACAACGGCTGTTGCTCTCGTCGTAGTGGTGGCAGTTCCGACAGCAGTGCAAGTACCCACCGCAGCCTTCACACACTTCACGCGTTCGCGGTTGATTCCCATAACCCTCCCACGCGGTGCCGCAGAGGCCACACCTCTTCATGTCTCCTCCCAACTTTTCTCTAACGTTCTGAGGTCTCACCCCGACAGTCACGGCATGGGGTCTCCACAACCCCGCTACGCAGCGTAGCGCCGTGTCGGACTCTGTTCCTCTTACGGTGGTGACCAACCTTCCAGGGTGAGCTCTGACCTGTGCTCACCCGATGCGAGGCTCGAGGGCCAAGCTTTGTGTCGCTACTTTATAGGAAAGAGATGCGAAGGCGTCAAGAACCGTCGTTCCGCGCCAGGTCTGCAGCCTCGCTCGCCCGCGAAGTGTTCTGGCCTTCTCGTTGCCGTGGGGCGGGGTGACCCGGGGGGCAAGGGCACAAAAAACTCGAACACGAGGGTTGCGCCGGGGTGAACGGCCCGTAAAATTCTCGATTCCGCTTGCGGCCGCTCAACATGCCTTCGAAGGTGCTGCTTCGTCAAGCAGTGATGGACTGCTCGAGGCGCCATCAAGGTAGTTGGCGTGGCCAGCCGGCGACCTCAGAGTCCGGTCTGGTCACCCGCGTCGGGCAGAGTGGGCCCTGGCGCCGTCCGCTATTCGACTTTCAACCTGCCGTACCCGAGCGAATCCGGGGGTTTCGGTGAGCTTGAACGTCGAGTCTGCCGACGAAGTAGAATTGTCCCCAGTCCTATCAGTTACTTTTACTTTTTTTTAATTGCGAACGGAAAGTCTCATGTCGCCTGTCGTCGTTGATCCTCCTCGTTCTCCGAAGAAACCGTCTGCCATGGAGCGTGTCCGAAACATCGGTGTCGTTGCCCATATCGATAGCGGCAAGACGACCGTGACCGAACGCATGCTCAAGTTGACGGGGCGCATCCACCGTATTGGCGAAGTCCATGACGGGGAAGCCAAGATGGACTTCATGAAGGAAGAGCAGGAGCGAGGCATCACGATCGGCTCGGCGGTGACGAACTTCAATTGGGGACGTGCGACGTTCAACTTGATCGATACGCCCGGACACGTCGACTTTACCGCTGAAGTCGAGCGGTCTTTGCGCGTGCTGGACGGCGCGGTGCTCGTGATCGATTCCGTCGCCGGTGCGCAGGCGCAGAGCGAAACAGTCAACCGCCAGATGGACAAGTACTCGGTCGCCCGTTTGGCCTTCGTCAACAAGATGGATCGTACCGGGGCTAATTTCGGCCAGGCGGTCCACTCGCTTCGCGAGCGGTTGAAGCTGAACGCACATGCCATCCAGCTTCCGGTGGGTGAGGGGGCGGAGTTTCGCGGCTTGATCGATCTGGTCCGCATGGTCCAGATCGGCTTTCCCGAAAAGAGCGACGACCCTGCTCTCTTTACGACGTCTGAAATCGATGCCAATCTTCGCCCCGCGGCGCAGGAGGCGCGAGATTCCCTCCTTGAGGAACTGTCTCACTTCAGCGACGAACTCACCGAGCTGTTGATCGAGGAGCAGGAGGTCAGCGAATCGGTAGTCAGAGACGTGATCCGTCGCGCCACCTGCGACAAGCAGTTTGTGCCCGTGCTTCTCGGAGCTGCGCTCCGCAATCGAGGTGTGCCCGCACTTCTCGACAGCATCATCGAATACCTTCCGAGCCCGGCTGACGAAGGCGCCGTGGTCGGACATTGCCCATCGACTGACGATGAGATCAGCTTTCCAGCCAACTCCGCTGCCGAGCTGGGAGCTCTGGTCTTCAAGACAGTTCACTATCCGACCGGAGATTTAACTTTCGTCCGCGTCTACTCCGGATCCTTTAAGTCCGGCGAGTCTCTCTACAACCCTCGGCTGCGGCGCAACGAGAGAATTGGCAGGCTGTTTCTCGTGCATGCTGCGTCTCGCGAGCCGATCGAAGAGGCCCGAGCAGGCCAGATTGTCGCCTGCATGGGACTGAAGCATTCCGCCACGGGCGACACTCTCTGCCGTCAGAAGGCCGCGATCGTCTACGGCGCCGCCACCTTCGCCGAGCCCGTGATCTCCATGGCGATCGAACCCGCCGTAACCGCTGACCGCGATAAGCTGGGCGAGATTCTCAGCGTTGTGGCTCGGGAAGACCCTACCTTCCACGTCAAGACGGATGAAGAAACGGGTCAGACGATTATTTCAGGCATGGGCGAGCTCCACCTCGAAGTCGTGGTGCACCGTTTGCGCGACGAGTTCGGTCTCAAGGTGGCGACGGGACGTCCGCGCGTGGCGTACCGTCAGACACTTTCTAAGGCCGCGAGTTTTGAGATCCGTCATGTCAAGCAAACGGGTGGATCAGGACAGTTCGCCGTGGCGCAGTTTGAGTTTGAGCCGATCGAGGGCGACGGCATCGAATTCGAAGACAAGATCACGCAAGGCAAGATCACCAAGGAGTTTCTCGTCGCGATAGAGAAAGGCTTACGTGAGCATTTCGTCTCTGGCGGACGCCGCGCGGCGCCGATTCAGGGCGTGCGAGTCTGCGTCGTCGACGGCAAGATGCACGACGTAGACTCGAGTCAGATAGCGTTTTACGCCTGTGGCGCTCAGGCGGCTCGTGCGGCGGAGGAGCGCTGCGCTCCGGTGCTGCTCGAGCCGATCATGCGAGTTGAGGCGACCGTGCCAGAGGATGACCTTGGCTCGGTACTCGGCGATCTCAATTCACGCCGTGGCCTGATTCGCGAGCTCGCCGAGAGCCAGCACGGGCGAAGCATCTTAGCAGACGTGCCGCTGGCCGAGCTCTCGGCCTATTCGACCACGCTCAGGAGCTTGACGAGTGGTCGTGGGAGCTACTCGATGGAGCCGCAAGGGTACGCGATCGTGCCGCCGGCGATTCTCGCGAAGATCGAGAAAGAAGCTTAGCCTCGAGTTTGGCCATTTCGCGCCGGCCTGGCCGGACGAGTTTCGCGGGGATTCAGAGGCCAGTTTCTTCGGCCGAATGACTTCTTCAGGCGGGCCGTTAGCGCCGGCCGAGTCGGCCCGTTCCCCAAAGGGCCGTGCAGGCTTTGGAGCACGCGCAAGGTCCCCAGGGCAGACGAAATGTCTCAACGTACGCCGGAGGGCAGACTCGTCCCGCCAGGCAGGGGCGAGTAGGATCCTGGTGCGACCGCTTGCCAGTGCTACAATAGCAGCGCGGGCACAGGTCGACCGGCCTGCGCTCGCTGGCGTCGACGTTCGGCTCCGGAAGTCAGCAGTGCGAACTGACGATGGATACGATCTATATCTACGACAACGTTGTACGATCCATCCCACTGCCCGCGGCTCCGCTCGTGTTCGGTCGCTCGCGACGAGCTGACGTGCGGATTCACGACTCCCTCCTGTCTCGCAAGCACTGTACGATCGTCCCAGGCGCCTCAACGCTGCGGCTCATCGATCTCAAAAGCGTCAACGGCTCGTTCGTCAACGGGCGACGCGTCGAGAGGTCCGATCTGGCGCGGGATGACGTGATTGAAATCGGCAACACAGTCCTTCTAGTCGTGACGTCTCGTCCATGGACCCGACGCAGCGGCTTCGACGACATGCGCAATCCGGGAAAGGTACTCGAGCTCGTGCGGCGTGTGACGCTGAAGAACACAGGCGGCAACGGTGGTGCCAGCACCGAAGCGTCGCGCCCGCTCTCTGCCCCTGTCGAGGGTGCTACCGTCGAGGAAACTGCGGTCGACCCGGAGCAGGGGAGTGTAGGCCGTGACGAGCTCGAACGACCGCTCGCTGCAGCCAGGGACGCGCTCATTCGTTGGGCTGCGGCCGGTAGCTTGCGAGACCAACCGATGGCGGTGGCGCTCTTCGAGCGTTATCTGTTCGATCGGGTCGTGGCGATGGTGGTGCGCGGCAGTCCACAGCTGCGCGAGATGATCTCGGATGCGAAGGAGCGAGTACTTCTCAAGCACGATTCTGACTGCGATCTCGACGCGCTGCGGCATGCAGTACGTGAGGCCCTCCGCGAGAGCGCAGTCGCCGCTGGGATTCTTCACTCCACGACGCGTTCAGATTCGTCTTCTGCTCAGTCGAGTTCCGGAAAGGAATGAATTCTCCCGACTCGCTGCTCAGTCGTGAGGAGATCGACGCGCTTCTGGCGCGCGACGGACCGAGCTCTGAGGGCGCGGTCTCCAGCGAAGCGGCGGCGGATTCTTCGGCGCAAGACCCGTTTCGGATCCTGCTGGCTTCCCGCCGAGTGCGTGAACGCGATCTTCTCCGCAGTCGGTTCGAGTCGCGAAGTGTCGCGGTCAGCTGCACGCAGGACGCGTGCCAGACACTCGAGACCTTGGCCGCCGAGAGTTGGGACGCTGTCATCACGGATTTCGAGCTTTGGGCGCAGCGCGGCCAGGCGCTTTTTCGGTCTGTCGGAACGACGGCGAAACCGCCTCTCGTGGCGTTTCTCTGCGATCGCCACATGGCTGGTAAAGAGCGACTCGTGCGGCAGAACGTGTCGGCGCTCATTCTCTGTCCGTTAGCAGCCCGACACGTTGAGCTAGCGGTTTCCCAGCTGATCGCCGCACTCAACGCGAGTCGCGCGAGCTGTGAGGCCGCGGCTGAACCGGACGGCGGCGCGTCCGAGGCCTCCCTGGAAGCCGACGAGAGTCGCGAGACGGGTGCTTCGTTCCGCGACGATGGCGAAACGGTGTGGCTGCGCTTCTTCCTGGAGTGCCAGCGGCTTCGGCGTACGACCAGCTCGCAGCCGCTCTTCCTGCAGCGTGTGGTCGATCTCTGTTGCCATGTCCTCCACGCGCGGGGAGCTGGCGTGCTCGGTGTGGACGGCAGCGGCGGGAGTGCCTACGTGCGCGCGATGGAGACCCATCTCATGACACGTGCGGCCTTAGCGCTGGAGGGCCGTGACACGAGCCAGCTGAGAGTGGGTGACTGGGTCTCCCGTCGAGGCACCACGCGCTTGGTTCTGTTGTCACTCCCGCGTCACGTGCGTTCAACGTTAGCGGACTTTGAGGCCGACCTCTCAGATCTTTTCTCCTGACGAACGTGCTTCTGGTCGCGAATCGCACCGCGTCACTCTTCGCGTGGCACGGTCTCGACGTATCGTTATCGCTTCTTCGTCGGCGCGAGTTGCCCGTTGATGGCGGCAGTGTATACTTCTCCGCCTTTCTTACCGAAATCAATATAGGGAGAGACTCTAGCCTGCCCGCGGACTTGTGCTACGAGTGCGAGCGCGCGAAGTAGGACGCTATCGCCGATCAGGAGGAATTTGAATGCAATCGTCAAGAGCAATGCGTGGATTAGCGGTGTCTTCCCTATGGGCCGCTTTGATCGTACTCGGAGGATGTACGAGCGCCAGTCAGATCGAACTTCGCGATCGTCAAATCAGCGAGTTGACGTTCGAGAGGGGGCGAATGCAGGCATCGATTCAGGAGATGCTGACGGAGCGCGATCGGCTCAATCAACAGATCGAGACGCTCGAGACGGAAAAGTCTGCTTCGATCCAGAATGCGGAGGAACTTGAGTCGCGGCTGCGTCTGGCTAATCAGCAGCTTGAGACACTGACTAGTGATCATGGTCATCTGCAGACCAACTTCGACGACATCTCGGCGCGGAATGCCATGCTCGAGCGGAGCTTGGACAAGGTGAAGAGCGTGGCGAGCGAGTCGGTCACGGAGTTGTCCGACCTTCGTTTGGCCTCCCGACGTCACGGGGAGCAGCTCGAAAACTTTCGCAAAGAGAACTCAGCGCTGCGAGAGGATCGAAAGAAGCTTCTCGAGAAGGTCACGCGGCTTGAGGATGAAAGCAATCGAGCCAACGCTGTCGTTCGTTCCCTCCGAGCCGATGGCAGCTCTGGCAACGACCGAGCCATTGAGTTGACCGCCCGCGTGGAGAAGTTGGAGAAGGAAAACGCAGACCTGCGCGGCGAGAAACTGGCCATCCAGAAGCAGCTCGATAACACGAGTGCACGTGAGGACCAGCTGGCGGTCACGATTAGCCGAATGAAATCACAGGCTGGCACCGACCAAGGACGACAGGCCGACTCATCGGCTCTCATCTACGAGAAGGATCTTCGTGGACTGTCGAACGAAGTCGTTGGCTTCGCGTCCGCCAAATACCGCAAAGCGCTCACTGGCGACATTGCGTGGGACGTGTTCGACAAGTCCATCGCTGGTGTTGCCGGCGTTCTGTTCTTGTTCCTCGTCTGGCACATGATGCGTTCTCGCAGGATGCGCAAGCTGAGACGGGAAGCGAACGATCTGCGTGAAGAGCTTGAAGAACTCGAAGAACAAAACACCCTCCTTGAGCAGCAGCGCCAATCTGAGCGCCACGCCGCTGCGCGAGCTCAGTCGCCGCGCCGTGGAGCGTCGTCAGCTGCTGTGCGCCGACGTTCAGGGTTTTCCGCGGTGATCTCGACCGCGGCTGCGGGCGCAGCGGCAGACGAGGCGGTAGAAGACGCGGAACCGGAACCTACGGTCATGATGGACGCGGTGCGCGCACCGCAGTCGGTGTCGGTCAGCGCTCCAGTGTCCGCAGCGCCGCCGCCTACTCCAGCGGCTGTTGAAGACGATTTGGCAAGCACGCAGATCATCTCCAGTTTGACGCAGGAAGAGCTAGCTGCAGAGCAGCTTGTCGATCCCGAAGCGGCCGGTGGCCGGCCTGCGGGAGGCGACAAGGAACTGTTGGCAGAGCTCAAGGCTGTGATCAACAAGAAGTTCGACGAGATCGTCGACTGATCGTTTGACGGCGTTCCCATCGGAACGCTGCCGGACAACCCGCTCGAGACCTTCGAACCGAATCAACTGTAGTCGTCGCTTCCGCGCGCTGGCTTCGGGGTGCTTCGGCACGAAGGTCTCGTTTCTTTTTCGTTGGGGACATCCGAAACGATGGGGAGACAACTGCCAAGCGATTCTGGAGGCTGCTGGCGGGCGTCCTGGTCGCGGCGCAAGTCGCTCGACCGAGCGTGTCGACCGTCGGTCAAGACGCGCAGAGCGTTCGCGTTAGCGCTGGGCGATCATCCAGTCGTCTCGCAGTAGGAAGCCTACGCCGCAACTTTGAGGATCGCTGCGGCGTCGCGAGGGCACAAAAAAAGGGCCGGCGAATGCCGACCCTTTGAAAAGCGTTGCGATTCGATCAACTGCGACGACCTGCGCGCCGACGGGCGATGCGTGCAGAGACGGTCGACGCTCGTCTACGGATACGTCCGCGTGCGGTGCTTGCGCGTCGGGTCGAGGCCTTACGCGTTGAAGCCTTGCGTGCGGTGCTTGCGCGTCGGGTCGAGGCCTTGCGCGTTGAAGCCTTGCGTGCGGTGCTTGCGCGTCGGGTCGAGGCCTTGCGCGTTGAAGCCTTGCGTGCGGTGCTTGCGCGTCGGGTCGAGGCCTTGCGTGCCGTCGTCGCCTTGCGTGCGGTGCTTGCGCGGCGCGTCGAAGTCGCCTTGCGTGCGGTGCTTGCGCGTCGGGTCGAGGCTTTGCGCGTTGAAGCCTTGCGTGCGGTGCTTGCGCGTCGGGTCGAGGCCTTGCGTGCCGTCGTCGCCTTGCGTGCGGTGCTTGCGCGGCGCGTCGAAGTCGCCTTGCGTGCGGTGCTTGCGCGTCGGGTCGAGGCTTTGCGCGTTGAAGCCTTGCGTGCGGTGCTTGCGCGTCGGGTCGAGGCCTTGCGTGCCGTCGTCGCTTGCGTGCGGTGCTTGCGCGGCGCGTCGAAGTCGCCTTGCGTGCGGTGCTTGCGCGTCGGGTCGAGGCTTTGCGTGCCGTCGTCGCCTTGCGTGCGGTGCTTGCGCGGCGCGTCGAAGTCGCCTTGCGTGCGGTGCTTGCGCGGCGCGTCGAAGTCGCCTTGCGTGCGGTGCTTGCGCGGCGCGTCGAAGTCGCCTTGCGTGCCGTCGTCGCCTTGCGTGCGGTGCTTGCGCGGCGCGTCGAAGTCGCCTTGCGTGCCGTCGTCGCCTTGCGTGCGGTGCTTGCGCGGCGCGTCGAAGTCGCCTTGCGTGCGGTGCTTGCGCGGCGCGTCGAAGTCGCCTTGCGTGCGGTGCTTGCGCGGCGCGTCGAAGTCGCCTTGCGTGCGGTGCTTGCGCGGCGCGTCGAAGTCGCCTTGCGTGCGGTGCTTGCGCGGCGCGTCGAAGTCGCCTTGCGTGCCGTCGTCGCCTTGCGTGCCGTCGTCCCCTTGCGGACCGTGCGCTTCGAGCCGCTACGCTTTGATGCACTCGACTTGGTCGCCGCCCGTCTCGTGGGCGACCGGGTCGAGCTCCGGCTCCGCGAGCTGGCCGACTTACTGGCAGCTGTGCGCTTGGCCGAACTCGCCGTCCGCGCGCTGGAACGATTGTTTGAACGCCTTGGCTGAGGCATTGCTAACTCCATACAAAAGTTCGTCGATTCCCGCCGGGCGGGAAGAATCTCGGCAACAGCCGAACCTCTTGATTTGCAATGTGACCCGTCACTTCAGCGGTGGCGGGAGGCCACGCACGACCGCGCGGCACTGACAACGATGATCGGACGAACCACTGCGCCGTCTTCACTGTGGACGTCAGAAAACCTGCTCATTTCCGTACTTTACGACGCCGCGTAGGCGCCGGACGGCGGCGCCGGAGCGACGATCGAGCGCAGGGATGGACTGTTTGTTCGCGGGCAGCGAATTTGCGAACTTCCACGGAGATTTCACGAAAAACGACGTCTATAATGTGTGTACTGGGGAGTTACGGGGTCTGAAAAAGGTCCATACAACGGCTGTTATTCCTGTGGTTGTGGAGAGCCGGTAGATCGTTTCAGGCTGAGAGAGATTCTTGTCGTCACGAAGTGCCACCCAAGGCGACCGTGATCGGGTTTGCTGGAGTTGCCGACCGTTGAGATTCTGTAAGGGCCGTCAAAGGCCGCTTACAGGTGCGAGGGTTGCCGCGGTCCGAGTTTGCTGAATGAGCATGGCGCGTAGAAATGTTCGCAGGTGGGGAGACAAAGGAGGCCGCCGGTGAGATACGGTTTGACCATGTGGGGAGTGTCGCGGGGTTTTTGCAGGCACGTGGGGCGCCTCTCTTGCGCGCTCGTCCTGATCTCTGGGTTCGTCACGGAAATCTCCGGGCAGGTTGTGATCAACGAAGTCATCGCCGACAACACCGACGTCGAGCCGTTGGACGCCGATGGCAACACCACTGACATGATCGAGCTCTATAACACGTCTGAGGAGGAGACTGTCATACTCGGAACTGGCGATCCTCTCACGTCGTACTGTTTGGGCGATCGCGACAATCTCGTCGACGAGGATCCCTGGTGTTTTCCGGCTGGAATCGAGATTGGACCGCAGTCATCGATCGTCGTGTTCTGCGATGGCGATCTCGAAAAGGAATGTGAGCTCCACGCGGATTTCCGGATAGGTGCTGGTGGAACAGAACCGATCAGCCTTTGGGGACCGCGAGGAAGCGAGCTCCAGCGTCCCTTGGTCGATCAGATCTTTCTCCCGCCGCTGTCAGAGAACGTCTCGTTCGGACGTTCTCCGGACGGTGCGGGTGTCGCGCCAGTGCCGATCGACGAGACTTTCAACGTGTTCAACTTTTTTCAGCCTGGTCAGGCCACGTTCGGCACCTGCACCGAAGGTGAGGTCGGCACGTGTGGCTTTTTCGGAAGGTTTCGATCCTGCACGGGTGCTACCAACAGTACACCAGAGAATGCGGCACCACGTATCACCCGGGTGAATCTGACGGAGATCAACAACAGTCCCGCGATCGACGAGGCCATACTCTTTGTCTTGCGCGTCCGTGACGACCAGGAGCCGAGCGCAGCGAATTTGCCGCGCGCCGAGATTCAGTACAGTGTCAATGGTGCGGAGCAGGCGCCGATCGCGCTGACATTTATGGGCCTCGAGGACAACGGCTCGCCTCTCGACCGCTCGAGCCTCTGGGAAGCGACGATCCCGGCGCAGCCGGCCGGTGCCCGCGTTGAGTTTCAGTTCGTCGTTGAGGACGCCCAGGGCGGTGTCGGGACCAATCCCTCAAATCTATGTGATCCCGGCCAGGGGCCGTGTAACCGCATCGGTTTGCCCGGTCCGAACTGTGTTCGCGACCCGGCGAACGCCGACGAGTTTTTGAGCTGCGACGTGCGCTACCGCTATCAGTCGGGCTACGAGCCTCAGGGCGTCCTCGCGAATCTGGTGATCAACGAAGTTCTCGCTCGCCAGTCATCTGTGATCGCGGATCCGACCGAGAGCTCATGCCCTGATACGGCGCCGAATTGCCAGTTCGACGACGTGATCGAGCTCTACAATGGGGCGGCCGAAAGCATCGATCTTTCCGGAATGTGGCTGTCGAACCGCCGCCTAGAGCCTCAGCTGTGGCAGTTCCCGGCCGGCTCTTCCATCGCCGCCGGTGAGTACTTACTCGTTTGGACCGATAACGATGGTGGAAAGTGCCCACGACCGCTGGAAGACAAGCCCGGTGATGGGCAGGAGTGTCCAGATCCTACAGATCCCGCCATGGGGGCGTACCACACAGACTTCACCCTCACGGGTGACGGCGATCAAATCTACCTCTACGACAGAGCTGAAAACGGTTTCGGAGTGATCCATTCCGTTGAGTTCGGCGCGCAAGAGATCGACCAGTCGTTTGCTTTGAAGCCCGACGGCTGTCGCTTTGGACTCTTCGAGGTTCGCTTGCCTGAGGAGGCGACGTTGGGTCTGGCGAACCCCGGTGTCGCTGAGTGTAGCGACGAGCCGCCTCAGTTTCTTCGCGGCGACGCGAACAACGACTGCGGCGTCGACTTGGCGGACGGCATCTTCATTCTGAACGCGCTCTTCAAAGGAGAAGGGCCGATTTCGTGCCGTGACGCCGGCGACACGAATGATGACACCAAGGTTGACCTGTCGGACGCGATCTTTCTCCTCAATTTCCTCTTCGTCGAGAATACCCCGATTCCGCCGGCGCCGGGGGCCGAGACGCAAGGGGTCGACCCGACGCCGGACGATCTCGGCTTCTGCATCCAGAACGACTGCTCGAGCGGCTAGGATCAAGAGTCGAACCGCTGGCCTGCACGCACGCTACTGCCATTTCGCGTCGAGCCTGGGAACGCCTGGAGCGACGCGGGCTCGAACCCGTTCGGGTCATGGCGGAGGACGGGCGCAGGCCTGGGCGCTCCTATCGGCTTGCTAGGAACGCGGCGCCAACGGCGTTCGCGAATGTGCCGTGACGAGCTGTCGTCAGACGCGGCGGCGCCTCGAGTCGAACGGCGAGCTGCTGTTGAGCGCTTTGAAGAAAGTACTCGTCAGCGCCGGTCGTGCCGCCGCCGATGACGATCCGCTGCGGCGACCACAGCACGCTGAGCTGTGCTAGGAGCTCTCCGAGGCGCACGCCGACACGTCGCCAAACCTCCTGCGCCATATCGTCCCGACACGCGAGGTCGTAGAGTTCGGCGGTGGTGGCGACGTGGATGCCTGAGCGCGCGGCTCGTTCCAATATGCCGCGGCTGGAGAGTTCACTCTCAACGGTGGCTTGTTCATGAGCGCCGGGGAGGCGCAGCGCCGCGATGTGTCCGACCGTGTGGTGGCGTACTCGAACCGGTTCACCGCCACGCGTCAAAGCCGCACCGACGCCCGTTCCGAGGGCAACGTACAGGGTATGGTGCGCCGGATCATCGTCGACCGATTCTGCGACTGCACCCGCGTTGGTGTCTGTATCGAGGACAACCGTGGCGCCGGAAAAACGTGCTTCGATCGCGTCGGCCAACGGGAAGTCTTCAAGAAATGGCAGATTTGTCGAACGGATGACACTTCTCCGCGCTGCGTCGAGGTGGCCGCAAAACGCGACACCGACCGCGCTGTGAGAATGAGGCATCAAGTGCTGGTCGATCGATTCGACGACTGCATCGACGAGATCCGCAGTCGACGCTGGAGTCGCAACGCGAGATTCAGACTCGATCTCTTTGTTCGCCACGCGCACGCATTTGATGGCGGTGCCACCGATGTCGCAGCCGACCGCTACAGCGCAAGGCGACATGCCGGCGTCCCATGATCGGTCGCCACCGGATCAGTTACCATCGCCGGGCGCGACTGAATTCGAACCCCCGCAAAAAAGAGCGGCGAGCCATTCGGTTGTCTCCGCGGCGCGAGGCGAGACCGCGCCGCCACTTTTTTGCGGCTGCTAAGATCTGTTCTATCTGGCGATCTTCTCAAGGAGATCGCAGACCCGGCTCGAGTAACCCCACTCATTGTCGTACCACGAGATCAGCTTCACTTGATTTCCTTTTCCGCCCATGACCATCGTCGACAAAGCGTCAAACACCGATGAATGAGGGTTGCCGATGACGTCGCTCGAGACGATGGGGTCTTCGCAGTATTCTAGAACGTTTGGGATCTTGTCGGCGCCCGCTTTGACGGCAGCATTCACCTCTTCAGCCGTGACTTCGCGCTGGAGTGTCGCGACTAAGTCGACGACCGAGCCGTCGAGCACTGGCACGCGAAGCGCGATGCCGTCGAGTTTGCCGTCGAGCTCTGGCAGCACTTTGCCAACCGCACGAGCTGCGCCGGTTGTGGTCGGGATGATGTTTTGCGCTGCCGCCCGGGCTCGGCGGAGATCGGAGTGAGGTAGATCTGAGAGACGTTGGTCGTTCGTGTAGGCATGCACGGTCGTCATGATGCCCGACTCGATTCCAAACGCCTCATGGATCACTTTGGCGAGCGGAGCCAAGCAGTTCGTTGTGCACGAAGCATTCGAAATCAGCTTGTGATCCGGTTTCAGGGTGTCGTCGTTAACACCCAACACGACGAGAGCATCAATCGGCTCCTTCGGGGGGACAGTCAGAACGACCTTCTTCGCACCTGCGGCGAGATGTTTTTCGAGATCTTGCCGCTTGCCAAACACCCCGGTCGACTCGACGACGAAGTCGGCACCAAGCTCTTTCCAGGGGATTTCCTCGGGATTGCGGATGGCGCTGATCGGGATATCGTCGCCGCCAACCTTCAGAGCGCCCTGCGAGGACTCGACGGTCTCGAAGTGGCGACCCATGACGGTGTCGTACTTTAGCAAGTGTGCGAGCGTCTTCGCGTCGGTGAGGTCATTGATGCCAACGACGTCGATTTTGCGCTGGCGGAGGATGCGGAAAACCGCACGCCCGATCCGGCCAAACCCATTGATGCCAACTCGAATCGTCATGAGGGAGTCTCCTTACTTGGTCTTTCGCGGAGTCGCGGTGATTCATAACGCCGTCGAGCGCTTTCAGGCTGCTCACCTCGTCCCCGTGGCTCAGCCCGAGCGCCCGGAAGCCTGGCGTCTTCTACGCCGAGCCGCACCGTGGCGTGTCCGTGTTGTGCTTCGAACGACCCGGCAAGCATGACTCGGCGTGCACGGCGTGCCGTGGACCGTCCGAAGTCGCTTGGCGAATCTCGAACGTCTCTCGCGGCATCGGCTCGGAGCCCGAAGAACTCGCGGGACCTCGCCAACGAAGCGTCAACAATTCAACAATCAGACGAAGGCGCCAATCCTAACAAAAAGTGTAGCCAAAGTCTAACGAAACCGTGGTTTCCCGAAGTGCCGTCGCTATCGCTGCGGCGCCGCAAAACTGTCGTTAGATCGATGGGTTGAACCGCGCGCCAATCGTGCGCGTAGACGGTGCGGCGATTCTGTTTTTGCGTCTGCGAACAGTCGTAACGGAAAAGGCGGGCGGCTATCGCTGTTCGCTCTTGCGGGGTTCGGAGGAGTTGGTGCGGCGCTTAGGGCGCGACCCACAGATGCTTCGTGCGTTTCCGCGTTAGGGCGACCGCCAAAGGAAACAGCGCGGTTTGTGAGACTCACAACTTTCGTCTTCAACTGAACAGCCCAATGAAAAGTCACTCGTCGGAGACACCGGCCTCCTCACGAGCAGGTCGGCCGTGAGGCGAACGATTTCAGCTCGAGGCACTTTTCAACAGGTTGTTAACTTTGCAGCCGGAGGCAAACGTGGGATGGGGAGAAATCGACCCGTCGTCTGCGCGCACTCCGCGGCATTTCAGGCCGTTGAAACGCTCTTCTCTCAGCCTCTTTTGTGCTTCAGCGCGGGTCCACTTCTTCCTTGTATTTTCCTTCACCACCGGTTCAAATCTCAAGCTTCCGCGCGCTGACTAGGGCCGCACGGTGACTTCCTTTTCGTTCTGCTTGCAGACGATTGCAGGCGGGTTCCAAGATCGTTCAGGCGTCGAGCGAACCAAGATGTTGAGTCAGTTGCGAGAGTTGGCGGCCTCCCGAGACTATTCACGTCTCGAGGAAACTTGGATCGAGGCAATCGGCGAGGGGGTTGTCGATTCACAGACCCTGGAGGGATTGATCGACGTCGCCGAGTCGATTCAAGAGAACGACCGGTCTGACGCGCCGCTCGGCACGCTCCTTGAGCTTCTCGGCAGTTGCGTCGACGACGAGACGCCGGCCCGCCTCTCGCTGCGCTTGTTTTCGATGCTGGCGCGTGAAGATCCGCGCAACCGCCAGCACCGCGAAGCGTTCTGCGACTCGTTCGAAAAGCACTATCCAATGGCGTCTCCGGAGCGTGCGTTTTACGACGCAGTTCAAGTGCGTGAAAGTAGCGACCTTCTAGGCGCTTTGACTCGGCTTGAACGCCTGATGCTCTATCGAGAGGGGGCATACGTCTTCCATGCGTCGGGCTGGGGGATGGGGAAAGTCCTTGGGGTGGATCCCTTCTTGAAACAGGTACGGGTTAACCTTGAGGAGAAGCCGGATCACCGCATCGCCGTCGATGCAGTCGACTCGATTCTTGAGTTTGTCCCACCCCAGAGCTTCCGCGCGCTTCTCTATGAAGGCGGCGACGAGCTGGCCCGATTGCGCGATGAGGCACCCACCGAGCTGGTCGATCGCGTTCTGGATTCCTTCGGGAACCCCTTGGGGGCGAAGGAGATTCGTGGCCACCTCGTGCCGAACGTCATCGATGCGAAGACGTGGGCCCGGTGGTGGTCTAAGACTCGATCGGTGCTGCGGTCGTCCGGGTTTTACAGGATCGGCGAACGTTCTCCCTACTTGGTCGAACGTCTCGAGGCGGCCGTAAGCTACGCCGACGAGTTAGTCGCTGAGTATTTCGCCGCGCAGTGGCCTGCTGCCCGCAAGATCGCGAAGCAAGCCGCCCGGCGCTCTGGGCCCGACCTCAAGGAAGTGTGGTCACAAATTCGATCTAATCTCGCCGAACGAGTGCAGGGCGAGGACGTGGTCGTCGCGATCGATGCGGCGTCCATTCTGGCTCGAGCAGAGAGCGACGGCGACCCCAAGGCGCTCCATGACATCGTCAGCCGCTTGGGCGTTGAGAAACTGGCTGAATCGCTGCAGCGACTACCCGGGCCCGAAGCTCAGCGCAAGGCGGCCGCGGCGATTTTTGACGCCCGGCCGGCGGACTGGAAAGAGATCGCGCGAAAGCTGGTCGCTGGTGACAGTGACGCGCTGCGTACCGTCATGTTGAACGCGTTGGCGCAACACGCGCCCGAGACTGCGGCAGAGGTGGTCGACGGGCTTCTGGCGTCGCCCAACACGTCTCCTCGGGCTGTCTGCTTCCTTCTGTCCTCCTTCGTTAGCGGGCAAAAGCGCCCGCACAATGACATCGTGGGCCAGCGCTCTAAGCGTGAACTCCTCGTCATCGCATTCGACCTCATTGACCACGTCTCCCACCGAGCGGTCCGCGTTGCGAAGGAACAGTTTAAGGATTTCTTGACGAAGATTCAGTCGATTCTGGATCCCGACAGAAGCGATCTTTTCGTTGCAGGCATCGAACTGATGAGCGGTCAGGAGCTACGCGAACTTCACCGTCGCATCGTTTCGCAAGAGAACTTCACTCCGGAGACCAAGGGCGCGCTTCTCGAGATTCTCGCCGAGCACGAGCCACAGCTCGAGCAGAAGGCGGTTCCTCCGTGGGAGGAGGAGTGTATCTACACGACGGCAGAGGGACTCGAGCGACGGCGCAACGAGTTTCGAGAGATCATGGAAGTGAAGCTGCCGAAAAACTTCGAAGACATTGGACGAGCGGCTGGCTTTGGAGATTTGTCGGAAAACGCTGAGTACACCGCGGCGCTTGAAACCCGGGATCAGCTGACGAGTCAGGCGACGCGCATGAAGGAAGAGCTCGACAAAGCGGTACTGATCGAAGCTACGTCCCAGCAGAACGAAGTCGTCTCGCTTGGGTCTGTCGTGAGTGCTGTGAACCTCGAGACGGGGCAGGAGCTGCTGTATCGAGTGCTTGGCCCTTGGGATGGATCGCCAGAGGAGGGCGTGCTCGCCTACAGCTCGCCTTTAGCTCGCTCTTTGTTTGGCAAACGAGCGGGCGAACAGGCGGATGTGGAGTTACCCGGTGGCTCCCTTCGCATTAAAATAGAGGGGATCCGCTCGTTTTTCGAGTGAGACCAGCTCCTTCGACACCGATAGGAAGGCTGCGTGGGCTCGGTGGGCAGGTGCGCCGCGGTGTGAGTCGGTGCACCTCACCGAGATTGGAGAGTATCCGGTCACGACGGCGTTCGTTGAGACGGTCTCGTGTGCGCGCTGGTGGTCGCGTCAGCAGTGATGGCGTGATGACGACGTGCGGCGTTCAAATGCAGCGGAAACGAATTGTTGAAGTTTGACCCCAACGCCTGCAAAAAATGATAGCTCGAAATGCCCCCGGCTCGCCGAAGAGCGCGCCATTGGCGACGGTTGAGCCGCGTCGGCAAGACTCGCCTGCGGTGAAGTACGCCCGGTGGGCCACTGCATCTCGAAACGCTGACGCGATCTTCGTCGCTGGTGCGCACCATTTTTCGCCGGCGTTGGGGATTGCGTCCAGGACTCCGAGGTTCGAGTCCGGGTGATTCCATGCGCGACTTAGAAGCTCTCATCAAATCCATTCGCGAGATTGCCTCGAATCCGGAAGAGTATCCGGAGTCGAAGTGCCTCCACGACATCATATCGACCGCCATCAAGTTCACACGTGATCGACCTTCGCGTGGCGATATGAAGATGGTCACGCAGGCCTTTAAGGAGCTGCGCTACGCCTTTCGCGTGTTCGCTCCCTATCGGAGGATTCGGAAGGTGGCCGTGTTTGGTTCAGCGAGAACGCCTGAAGGTGCACCGGAGTACGAAGCTGCTTTTCGGCTTGCCAATCAGATGATCCGCATTGGGTGGATGGTTGTCACAGGTGCTGGACCAGGCATCATGCAGGCAGCGCAGGGCGGAGCGGGTCGCTCGAACAGTTTTGGGGTCAATATTCGGCTGCCGTTTGAACAGAAAGCGAATCCAGTCATTGCCGACGACCCCAAGCTTGTTAACTTCAAATATTTTTTCTCACGCAAGGTTGTGTTCGTTAAAGAGGTCGACGCGATCTGTCTCTTTCCAGGTGGCTTCGGGACGTTCGACGAAGCCTACGAATCGCTGACCTTGATCCAGACCGGTAAGAGCAAGATTGTGCCGATCGTCTGCATTGATGAGCCAGGAGGAACCTACTGGCAAGAGTGGCTCGAATACGTGCGCAGAAATCTGTCTGCTGGGCGGTACATCGATCCGACAGATCTTCACCTCGTCCAGACGACGCAGGACGTCGACGAAGCCGTTGAGATCGTTCGCCACTTCTACTCGAATTTTCATTCCTTCCGGTACTTGCCGGAGTACCTTGTGCTCCGTGTTGTTGAGCCCGTCAGCGACGCACTTCTAGACAAGGTCAATTCGGAGTTCGGCGATCTCCTGAGCTCTGGACGGTTTCAGCGTGTCGACGCTCATCGCTACGAGGAGCGAGATGAACCAGAGACTGCCAGCCTTCACCGTATCGGCGGTCGTTTCGAGCGTAAGCGGATTAGCCGCCTTCGACAGTTGATCAACCTAATCAATGACTTCGAGACGACTGCCTAGGAACTTAGGATCATGTTCGATCGACGTACGATTCGTTTTCGCTCTGTCCGGGAGCGCCGAAACAAATTCCGCATCGATGAGATCGCTGTCGATCCGGACGCCAAGGCTCCGGATCCGGGCGCACTTGGTGACGACATCGCGACCGTCGCGCAGCGCGTGCGTGAGGCCAGGGACCGCGGCGCTCCGGTGGTGATCTGTCACGGCGCGCATCTGGTCAAGAACGGACTGGCGCCGCTGTTGATTCGGCTTGTCCGTGAAGGATGGTTGACCCATGTTGCTACCAACGGCGCCGGCTCCATTCATGACTGGGAGTTTGCTTTTCTTGGCAGCAGTTGCGAGGACGTCCGTGAGAACGTGGCGGTCGGCGAGTTTGGGATCTGGGAGGAGACTGGCGCTTTCATCGGCCTCGCGCTCCTCTCGGGTGCGTTGGAAGGTCTCGGGTACGGAGCCTCGGTGGGCCGATTGATCGCCTCTGAAAAGCTCGCGATTCCCGCACCCACTGAGCTGCGCGGCATCGCCGCCGAACACCTAGAGAGTGGATCTCACGAAAAGGCGGCCGCGGCGATCGACCTTCTCGGGGCGCTGGAACAAACGAGGACGGCGGGCGGTGTTCGGACGATTCCGCATCCGTGGAAAGCGAAAAGCATCCAGTGCGCGTGTTACGAGAAGTCCGTCCCCTTCACCGTTCACCCCGGGATTGGGCAGGACATTATCTACAGCCACCCTCTCATCACCGGGGGAGGCGTCGGCAGGGCTTCTCTTTTCGATTTTCTCTCTTACGCCAGCAGCATCCAAAACCTCGCGGGAGGCGTCTACATCTCGGCGGGCTCGTCGGTGATGTCGCCAATGATCTTCGAAAAGTCGATTTCTATGTCCCGCAACGTACTCCTGCAGCGAGGAGAGAAGCTCGATGACTTCACCATCGTGGTCAACGACTTAGCGGAGTCGACGTGGGACTGGTCGAAGGGGGAGCCACCTGTCGATAACCCAGCGTATTACGTGCGCTTCTGCAAGTCCTTCTCTCGCATGGGTGGCGAGCTGAGGTATCTCGGCATGGACAACCGCGTCTTTCTCCAGAACCTCTACCAGATGCTTGCGTGACGCCGCGCAGTAGTTGCGTGCGACAGACGAAGAGCACGTCTCGGTAGCGGTTCACCTCGAGGGCGGTTCACCGAAGGACCCGTCGAACGAAACATTCGGCCCGAAATACTCGAAAGTGTTTCTCGCTGTTTCCTGGATTCTCAAACGATGCAGCTGAAAGCGGGCTCCGATTCTCGCCACCAGTGCATCCCAAACCTCAAGGATGAGAACTTCTGTCGTCGGCGCCGGACCATACCTCGACGGTAGCTGCTCGTTGAGATTGTGGTGATCCAGACGTTCCATCACTTCTTGATCGACGGCCCGATCTAGCTCGACAATGGGCGCGGCCCACCCCGTGTCGGGATCGGGTACTCCTACGGCCGTCACCTCGAGTGTGTAGTTGTGCCCGTGGCCATCGGCATAGCTACATTTGCCGAAAAACTCCCAGTTCTTCTCGTCGGACCAGTCGGCGCGAAATAGACGATGCCCCGCGTTGAAGTGGTAGATCCGCGAGATGTGAACCGTGTCTTCTGAAGGAGGCATCGGTCGTGGCCTTTCGCAACGAACAGAGTTATGAGTCGGTTTGGTTGGCGTCGTGTGTGTCGTTCGTCTGCCGGACAGAGGGCGGCCCGAAGTACTCGGCGAACAGCGTCGGACTTTCGTAGATTCGGACTCGGAAGAGTCGAGCATTTGGCCGTTCGATCTTGTCGAAGAGACGTTGCCATAGATCGATCGCAAGATTTTCCGTCGTTGGGATCTTCTCTTTCCACTCAGGAAGCTCTTCGTTGAGGTGGCGGTGGTCGAGTCTCGAAACAACGACATCGTTGAGGATTGTGTCAAGAGTTCGGAGATTCATCACCATACCCGTCTCTGGGTCGATGTCTCCGATCACTGTCACGTCGAGCTCGTAGTTGTGCCCGTGACCATAGCGATGGTTGCACGCGCCGAACACGCGACGGTTCGTCTCATCGTCCCACGATGAGTTGTGATATCGATGCGCAGCACAAAAGCTCACACGCCGGGTGATGAGCACGGGTCGAGCGAAACTCATACGAGTGAGATTCCTCCATCGATCGTGAACACAGAACCTGTCGTCCAGCAAGATGCAGCGCTAGCGAGGAAGAGGATTGCGGCAGCCACCTCTGAGGCACTTCCGACGCGTCCCAGTGGATGCATCGTGCCGAGACGTTTGATGTGAGCTTCCGCTTCTTGCGGCGGCTGCGCCGGGTCGCGGTGAATCGGGGTATCCACGACGCCGGGACAAACGACGACAACACGAACCCCGTGTGGCGCTTCTTCGAGCGCCGCTGCTTTCGTGAGCATCACCAGCCCCGATTTGGCGACAGAGTATCCTACCGTGCCTGGAACTGGTCGGAGTCCCAGGGTCGAAGCTACGTTGATCACGACGCCGCGCTCCGACGAGCGCAGCAGAGGGAGTGCCGTTCGCATGACGAGAAAGGGACCCGTGAGGTTCGAGGCGAGCGCCGAATTCCAAGCTTTCTCCGAGGTCTTCTCCACAGTGCCGGGGACGTACTCGCCGGCATTGTTGACGAGAATATCGAGGCTGCCGAAGCGGCTGCGGATTTGCTCGATCGCAGCGGTGACGTCATCGCTACGCTCATGATGCGCCTCCAGGATCATGGCGCGATCCGCTGGTACCATTGCCGCTGTCTCCTCAAGCTTATTTCGCGATCGCCCGAGCAGACAGACGGATGCTCCTTCAGTCGCTAGCTGAAGTGCTGTTTCGCGGCCGATTCCGGAACCTGCACCGGTGATGAGGGCGACACAGCCATCGAATCTCATAGCGTCCCTTCTTACACCAATCAGCCGCAATGTCCAGTCTTCAGGGAGTCCAGACGATCCTTCCGATGTCTGCACGAATTGGCGGCGAAGAGCCGTTTCGTTCAACCATCCCGTCGCACGCATGGCAGTGCTTGCCCACCGACGCTCGTCTCCGTACAATGCGCCGCGACGGGCTACTTAGAGACGTACAGGAGATGCAATGAGCGACTATATGGATCTCGTCAAGAAGGAGGCAGCCGCATTCCAAGAGGAGCACCTTGAGGTGTTTCAGAAGGACGAGACCGAGTTCGGCGGTGCATCAAAGACACCAAACCTGATGCGCTGGCTCGACAAGAACGGGCAGCTGGCGGAGCGCGTCGAGAACATCACCAACGATTGGGGCCTGAAAGAGTTCAACTGGGTGCAGTCGAATACCCGAAGCAAGAGCCAGCAGGGCGGGGACGCGCGGAGCAACGCGTTCGCCAGCTTCTACAAGGACGTGCGCCAGGCGCTGAAGAAGTTGGTCAAGCAGTAGCATAGAGAGCTGCTTGGGCGTCTCTACGAGTTCATGAGGTCTCTCGTGGCGACGATGGATGGAGGCCGTTGGTGAGGTTCAGTCGTCTTCCGGCTCCGGGGCCGGATTGTAGAGGAGCTCCTCCATCGACAGCTCCGCGCTGTTCTCATCCTGCGCGAACTCTAAGAGTTTGGTTGCGGCTTCGCGCAGGTACTTCGCGGGCGCTTGCTCGCGTTCAACGAAGCGTCGGAAGTAGTTCGTCGCTAACGAGTAGTTGCCGTTGCGCCGGCACAGTTCGGCCACTACATAGACCAGGTTGGGGTCTTTCTGAAATCGCAGCTCCTGACGGAACTTGCGAATCGCCGCCTGGAGGTAGTTTTTGCGCAATCGTTTCAGGGTGCGGTCGCTGAGATTTGACGACGGCGAAATGCGCAAGCACCAGTAGGCGCGCAAAAGGCGCTTTGCCTGCTCGTGAGCCGAAAGACCAATCGCCGCCGCGGCTCGACTTGCCCACTCATATTGGATGTGTGGTAGCGGTGTTGTGCGGCAGCGGCGCAGCTTGCCGGATTTTTTCTTTCCCGCCGGAGCTTTGCGTTTCGTCTTGGGTACTCGGCGCAAGCCCTCGAGGTCTTTCGTGGTGCGTGTGTCTTCAGCTTCGTCGACGAGTCCCGGAGCGACCTCCTTGACGAAACGTGAACGAGCCTCCGACGAAATGTCGCGAAGAAAGTCCTCTGTGTAACCAGAAAAACGGCAATGGTGGCAGGTGTGAACCTCCGCTTGAATGATGTGTTTACCCTTCATGCGGACGAACAAGTCGGAATCTTGACCGATGGAGAACCCGCTACCGACCTCCCTCAGTCGAACCCGATTTCGGCACATCGGGCAGCTTGCTTCTATCGTTGACCACACGACCATGACAAGTTCTTCCTGCTTGAACGTGCATTGATTATAACACTCCTCTGGGGTGAGGGATGGACATTCTTCGCCGCGGAGTACGAACAACGAGACACTAAAATATGCTTGACCCAATGCGAGATGCACGTGGTGTTATCGGCTCACGCGTCTGCTCTTGCCATGACGCACAGCGTTGGGCCAAGCTCTGCACTGCGGTGAAGTTAGCAGCCGCGTGCGCCCTTTTGGGGATCGCTGGATGTTCGCTCGACGCGCACCACATCGCTGTACTCGAAGCTGAAATCGTCGAGTATGGCGCGGCTTCGCAAGACGCAGCGGTGGACGGGGAAGATTGGAGTGTCACGCTGCTCCTGGAAGTCGACGGTGCGATTGGAACTCTCAGCACAACTGTTGCCGAGGATGCGCTATCCGACCCAGGGGAGGTCACCACAACTCAGGTTTTCGACTTCGGTAAAAGAAGTCTCCGTGTCGTGAGAGGTGAGGAAGTCGAAGAGCTTTCCTTTGCTGAGCTCGACTATGAGGACGGGATGCGTCGGCGTCGTAATCTCGTCGACTTTCTCACGGCGTTCTCCGAATCTGAGGCCGTACGTGGGCTCGAGCATGTCGATTTCTTTGTTGGTGACGAGCGGTCAATCGTCATGGGTTGGGACGAGCTGGATGGGTTCGTCGTTCGGCATCAGGTGATCGCGATTGAGCCTGGGGTCTACTGGGAGTTGTGGGCCGCCACCGCCGAGCCGGTCGCGTCTCGCGCTGCCACAGAGGCATATCTTGTCGCTGTCCTCGGGGTCGCCCCAGTTCGAGCTCGACGCGTTGCTCAGCTGCTTGGTGGTTTTCCGCTGCGGGTGATCGCCACCGTCTTCTCGGCCGAGGCTGATGAGCTCGTGGTGGACTATCGACTTCGTCACCTGAGCGAGCGCTTGCCGGCAGGCGAAGAAACTGTTCGGGGTTCGCATTTTTCGGACCTCGAGCGTACGCAAGCCGAGCTCAGACGTCGGTTGAAGGATCGGAGTTTTGTGCGGCGCGTGCTCGGTGACCTGAGCAGCCTGCCAAGAGGGATGCGACCGACGCTATTCTTTCTTGAGCTCGGCCGCGCGCTCCGCCCCAGTGACATGCCTTGGGTGCAGGAGCTGTACGAGAAGCTTGAGGACCCCTACGTCGAGATCGAAGTGGTTCGCGCTACGCTGAGATGCTGCTTTCCTGCATCGACCTGGCGGGCGTACGTCGCGGGGGCCTCTCACGCGTCGAAGGCGATGAGCGTCGTCGAGGCTATGGCGGCCGAAGGACACCCCGAGACGGTTCCAGTGCTGATGTCGATCCTCGAGCGTCGCCACATGTTTGACGATTTTGGCGCCGAGGAGGTCGTCGCGTGGGCGACGGCGCATCTGCGAGGGTCAGCAGGCCTTTCGCTTGAGGCGCTGGAACAGCTGTCAAAATCCCGGACTGGAACCCGAGAAGTTGCCGCCTCCGAGGGCGCGGCGCTTGCATGGATTGAATGGTGGAAAACGCAGCCGGGGAACATGGTCTCGCCGTAATTGGTTCATGCGATTGACCTTCCGGGTGGTGGTCATGACGCGTCGGCGAGCCGCGCGAGCGTGGCGCGCTTCTTGCTCATTGTCAGGTGTTCAATTCGAGCTCGTAAGGACTCGGTGGCGGCCGGCAAACAACCGTGTCCCTCTTACGAACTCTGCGTGTTCTGCAGCCCGTCAATTCATGGCTAACGGCCAGAAGATGATTGGGTCAACCGCTGGCGCCTGGGATGGCGAAAGCCGTTGAAGGTGCTGGTGGTGGAACACACTTTGACACTCTTGACAGATTGCTTGTGGTAGCCGCAGGACTTTGTCCTTCGCATGCCCCCGTTGGGCCATAGCTTTCCTGCGGACAGCTGAATGTGTTTTTGAAGGTTGTAAGAAGGGAATAGCGATGCCCAAAAACGAAAACGTCAAAGCGAAGACGCCTGCTCCCAAGCCGGCAGCGACCGTCGTCAAGCTTGGTTTGGACCTCGGCACGAACACGACCGTGGTCGCTGCAAAGTGTGGCGAGCAGTTGATCGACTTTCCGAACGAAACGGATCTGATTCGATCAGTCATCGGCTTTCCGAAAGCCGGAATCATCCCTGGAATCCTTCCGAACGATACCGATACGCTCTTTGGCGACGAGGCCGTCGATTACCGCTTGCATCTCGATCTGAAATGGATTCTTCACGAGGGTTGTGTCGACGACGTCGAGACCACTCGTCTTTTCACGAAGCACCTGCGCAACGTCGTGACCAACGACCCAAAGCAGCAGGTCTGGGGTGTCGTTGGTGCGCCCGCGAACTGTACGAAGGAGCAGCAGAAAAGTCTCCGCGCCACGATGGTCGGAGTCCTCGATCGACTCGTGGTTGTCCCAGAGCCTTTCCTGGCCGCCATGGGTCTGCGCGATGACCCGCACTACGGGAAGACGGGCGGCGATCCCACCAAGCACTCGCTGATCGTCGATATCGGCGCAGGGACGACAGATCTCTGCCTCGTCCGCGGCTACTACCCGACCGCCGACGACCAGATCAGTTTCCCGCAAGCCGGAAACTTTATCGACGACACCTTGGCGCAGTGTATCGCCCGGCGCTATCCTGACCTCAAGCTCACTCGCGTAACGATCACGCAGCTCAAGGAGAGTCACTCCTTCGTCGAGGGCTTCGACCGCGACGCCAACGTCAAGGTTTACGTTGATGGACGCCCTCGGATCGTTGACTTCGCCGAAATCATTCAAGAGGCTTGCGACGCTCTCGTGCCGCTGATCCTCCGCGGTATTCGTGATCTCTTGTCGCGCTGTGACTCAGACTCCATTGTCAAGGTCATGGAAAACATCATCGTCACCGGCGGTGGTTCACAGATCAGCGGCCTCTGCGAGCGCCTCCAGGAGACGCTTCGCGAAGAGGGTTACGACTGTGCTCGCACGGTGCGTCCAAGTGACTACAAGCGCCTCGTTGCCAACGGCGCCCTCAAAGTCGCCGACAACGTGCGTGACGATCAGTGGCAAGTGCCTATGTAAGGCAGCGGTCAGCGATCGCGCGGCTCTGTAGTATCTGTAGCAAAAAATGGGACAACCTCGATCACGGGGTTGTCCCATTTTTTTGTCACACTCTTTTGGTCGCTGCTTTTCGCCTTCGCCGACGGCGATCGGCCACCAACAAGCGTACGAGCGTTCACTGAAACTCGAGTGAACAGCCCGCTCAAAAAGGCGTCAACGTCGCGGCTTCTTGTGGCCGGGCAGTTTGCGCCCGATGCGTCGTCGCTTGTTGATCATCTTGCGACCGGCGCGCGTCTTCATTCGATGCCGAAAACCGCGCTTGTCTCGTTTGACGTTGCTCTTTCTGATCCTGACGCGCATGCCCAGGTTCCTATCGATCTGATGAATCTGATGAGACGTGTCGTTTGCTGACGCAGCCGGGGAGCGCCCTGGCTGAAAATCCAGGCGGCATTATAGGTGGGGCAGCAACCGCTTCCAAGGCGAAATTGCGTGCCGCTGGGCGAGGGTTTCTGACTGGGTCCTTGCGAGGCTCTTGCGCCGGGGAATGCAATCTACAGTTGTCCGCAGGCCCCTCTGCGCCGCGCACAAACGCTGCCGGAGCCGGCAGAGCCCCACGAGCAGCCCGCCGGCAGGCTGCGAAACCGGCGCCTAGCCGCGGCGGCGACGAAATGCGAGCCGCCCGCCGAGCCAAGTCGCCTGAACGCGAAAGTCTTTGTCCAGGAGCGTCAGATCAGCCGGCCGCCCTTTGACCAGTTCGCCGCGCCGGAGCCCAATCGCGCGTGCCGGGTTGCGCGTCGCTGCGGCGAAAGCGGCCGCCGGCGGCGCCCCGACCTCTTGCACCCAGCGGCGGACGGCTTCCGGGAGCGTCAGCAAGCTGCCGGCGAGGGTGCCGTCTGCCAGCGTCACGCGACCACCACGTGCGTAGCCGCTGCGTCCTGCGAAGCTGCAGCGTCCCGGCTTCAGGCCACACGGCTGCACTGAATCGCTGACCAGGAGAATCTTATCGGCCCGTTTTTCCCGCTCCACGAGACGCAGAAGCGGCACGTCCACATGGTGGCCGTCGGCGATGAGCTCAACGGCAGTGTCTCTGTCTTCCAGGAGCGCCATGACGGCTCCAGGGGAGCGGTGGTGAACGCCGTTCATGGCGTTGAAGAGGTGAGTGGCGTAGCTCACGCCGCGTGCCAAGCAGGCGCGGGTGCCCTGGTAGTCAGCGTCAGAGTGGCCAAACGCCGGGACGACCCCGTGCCGACGGAGGCGATCGATCAGGCGACTGCTTCCCGCGATCTCGGGCGCCAACGTCATGGTGCGCACCATGCCACCTCCCGCCTCCAGCAACGCATCGAGATCGCCGGCCGCATAGCGTCGAAAGTGCTTGGCGGGTAGGGCGCCCGGGCGCTTCGAACTGAGGTAGGGGCCCTCGAGATGCAGTCCAACAGCGACACCGTTTCCGATGCCCTCCTCCACGAAGCGCGCCAACCGCCGGACACACTTCAGCAGCTGCGACCAGGGCTGGGGGTAGACGCTGGCGAGAATCGATGTCACGCCGCACGAAAGATAGAACTGCATCGCCCGCGAGAACTCCGCCTCGTCGGCCCGAACCAAGTCGACTCCGACCACCCCGTGGGTGTGGAGATCGACGAAGCCGGCGGAGAGGTAGCCGCCACGGCCGTCGAGGCGTTGGACGCTCGAGCGGCGGGCCGCTTGCGAAGCTGGCTTCCCGACAGCGACGATTCTACTGCCGCTGACAAGCACCGAACTGTTGGGCAGAATGCTCGCCGCACGAACGACGTCGACACGCGTGATCAGCGTCATCGATTCTGTCGCCATCGGCAGGTTCCTCCACTTGACGGGCACTGAGGTGGGACGCAGCAGGCCTTGTTTGGTTTGAGGAAGCCTATGCAAGAGCGACCTATGTATCAAGCTCAGTGGTTTGGGAAAGTTTCAGCGCTCCGCATCTAACGTTGTGCTATAATCGCCAACGTTCGCGTTTCCTCGCCTGATCGAACCAGCCCGTCCACACCGTTGTTCCATCGCCGCGATTCCGAATGTCTTCGCCTGAGACGTGCGTTCTGGCTTGCAACGTTATCCGGCTGGAAAGTTCCCTGATTGTAACGTCCCGAACATCCCGACTGCGGATCTGACCGCGGGAGGATCTCGAATTGAACGGGTGCTGGAAAGAGGAGCCTTTCTCTCTATGCGCCGTCTGACGATGAAGGTCTACGACCGGTCTCGCATTTGGCTTTGCGCCTGTTTCGCCATCGTCGCGCTTCTTTCCTGTGAGCCATCGTCGCGTTCCTCGAGCAGCCGACGGGCCCTGCGCCTCAACGAGGCGATGCCGAGAAACTCCTCGACGGTGGTCCTCGACGACGCTGGTGCGCCGATCGTCCAGGATTGGGTCGAGATCTTCAACGACGGCAGCACTCCTCTCTCTCTTGCCGGGTTTTCGCTCTCTGACGACCTTGATCGCCCCGGCAAGTTTCGTTTTCCCCCCGGCGCCGTCATTGACGCGAAGGAGTTCGTCGTCGTCTTCGTGTTTCGCAAGGAGAGGTGTGCGCCAACGTGCGCTGAAGAGCGAGACGCCTGTCTGGCCGCTTTGACGGAACCGACGCCCTCGGACGAGGCGGAGTGCTTTACGGCGTTCGACACCTGCGTCACCAGTTGTGCACCGACCGGTCTGACGGCGGACTTCGGCTTCGGTGCCGCGGAGACGCTTTATCTCTTTGACGGCGGCGTGCTTGTTGACCGTGTCGGAGTCCGTGGGGTCGAACAGAATGTCTCGGTCGGGCGTTTCCCGGATGGAGCTGGGGAGTTTGGTGTGATCTACTCCGGACCGACCCCGAGTGCGCCGAATATGCCGACGGATACCGGCACCTTAGCAGTGAACGGGACGGAACTTTCGACAGTTCTGCCAGCCTGCGGCGAGAGTGCCGACGTCGGGTTCAGAGTCACTGTAGATACCTCCAGAGTCGACGAGGTCGTCACCGTGCTCGACTATACCGATCTCGACTCTTGCGTGCAGGGAGTTGCGGATCAGCCCTTCACGATCGAAGGCGTCGAGCTCTTTCTCGACTCTGTGACGCCGGCGCCACCGGACACGAGTCGCGTGGACATCAACGGCACTCCTCTAGTCGTTCCTCGCTCGCAGCTTAACTATCGTGGCGTCATTCCAGGCGCTCCGTGCGGCACGGTTCGCCGCGGGCGTGTGACTGTGACGGTCGAGAATCTGACCACCCGGCAACTACTCGATTGTTTAACGTTCGGCGAGGGGCAGAGTCAGCTCGCCACCCTCTTAGTCAACGAATATGTACCAATCAATGACTCGCTGCGGTTCTTTCTCGGCAATCGCGTCAAGACGCCGGACTGGTTCGAGATACACAACTTCGGCACCGAGGCGGTCGATCTCAGTGAGTTTGGCATGGTCTCGCTCGGAGATTGGCGGCGCTTTGGTACCGGCGAGTTGCTGCAACTCGATCCGTGGCGATTCATTGATCCTTCTGTCCCATACGAGATAGCCACCGAGTCGATCGTACTCGAGCCGGGATGTTTCTTAGTCGTCCTGGCCGACAATCGAGATCGTGATGAACGTCCTATCTACCGGCTTGAGGACGTGGGACAGCTGCGTGGGGCTGCGGGTTGCCAATTGCTGGATGGCGACGGCGTTCCGTACTTCGTGTCGACGAGCTTTCGGCTCGACGCGACAAGACGCAACGACCCGGATGGTTTCGTGCTTCTTGATCCCAGTGGCCGCAAGATCGATCTCGTTGAGATCCGATTCGAGGAAGTGCCACCGGAGTTTCGTGACGAGCTCTCGATGATTCCTACGGTCAAGGCAGACGTTTCCCTTGGTCGTCCATCCGTCGTCGAATCGATGTTTACTGGCGAATTGGCCCCGGGAAACTTTCTGTGTACACCGACACCTGGCGGAGACAACACGCTTGTGTGTGACGTGCAGCCGCGGTTTGACGAAATCGTTACGGTCTTTCCTCGCAACCCACAGGCGGATGACGCCGTGCTTGTGCGCTCGCAGGTGAGCTTCGACCAGGACACACTTCCGAGCCAAGCGATTGTCGAGATTCACTACTCGAGCGATCCCGGCGAAGGTGGTGTGGTCCAGCTGACGGGAGCGGACCTTGAGCTCGCTACCAATCAAGGCGCCGCCGCAGCTGCGAGTCTGCTCTACGACGTCGAGGCCGAGATCCCGCCCCAGCCGAGCGGTTCGTTCGTTACGTTTTCGTTAGTCGCTCAAGACCTGGCGCTCGGACTCGAGACGATCTACGACGACAGGCCGGACGTGGAAGTGTCGTTTCAGTATCTCGTCGGATTCGAGCGCGACCCCGCGACGCCTCGCTTCAATGAGGTCTTGCCGGACAATGAGACGACGCTCTTGCCACCGTTTGTCGGGTCGCTTGACCCCAAGTCGCACGACTATGTTGAGCTCTTTAATTCTGGCGGTGAGCCGTTCGACCTCAGCGGTTACTACCTGGCGCAGGCTAAGTTTCCTGAGTCGTTTACTTTGCCGGTCCGCCGGGCGCGCGAATGGCGCTTCCCGGATGGGGCCATTGTCGCTCCCGGTGACGTCTTGACGCTGTACTTCGGGCCGCCACCAGATCCGGTGCCGCCGCGGTACTTCGAGGTGTCAGGCAGTTTCGAACTCGCGTGCGAAGAGACGCTCTTCCTCATCGCGCCCGACGGCCGTGAAGGAGGTGCCAACTCGATCGTCGATACACTGACGTGGGATCTCGACGCTCCGGACGGGACCTGTCGGGCCGACATCTCGTTCGGACGGCTTTGCGACGCCGAGAGTCCATTCGCGGAACTTGTGCCGACGCCTGATCAGCGCAACCTGTCGGATCTGCTGCCGCCCTTGTTTCACAGCGCCTTCCACACCGATCTCTTAGACGCGAACAATACGTGTGTGACGACGAGTTTTGTGCGCCTGCAGGCGGTTGTCTTCGTTGATACCTCGCTCATCGAGGCTCTCGATCCCGCCACACTCAATCCGAACTTCGCCATCGACGAGGCGATGTTCCGTGTCCAGATCGGTGACACATCTGAAGAGACGCGGGCGAGCATCAGAAACTTCTCGTGCGGCCTGGGAGCTGGCGCCTGCGCTGTCTCGCCGCCGGGATACACGAGTGTGCACCTCGAGGTGGTGGCGGATCTGAGAGGGGGAGAGTTGCCACCGGTTGTTTCGTATGAAGTCGAACTCACGGATCTGTGCGGCTCGGCGCTCGCGGCCGGACCCTTTAGCTTTGGTACGGCTGCGGCAGAGAGACCCCCGGTGGCGATCAACGAATTGAATCGGAATGCGCCGCTCGGAGACGGATCGGGCGTGCCTCGCAAGTGGGTCGAACTAGTGAACCTTAGTGCGACGGAGACGGTCGCGATTGACGGCCTCATGTTGACCGACGATGAACGCTTTCCGCAGAAGCTGGAGCTCGCTGGCGCTGCCGCCATCGAGCCGAATGGCTTCGCCGCTTTCGAGTTGACGGGAGAGGAGCTCAGCGCGTTTGACCTCGACGGGCAGGGGGCGATCTATCTCATCAACTCGGTAGCGAACGGTAGCTGCGTGATCGATTCGTTCGAATTCGATTTTACTGCTCTCGCGATGGATCGTTCGCTCGGGCGGCAGCCAGACGGGCTCGGGGACATCTCGGTCCTCGCGACGCCTTCGCCCGGGGTGTCCAATTCCGATGCGCCGCGGATGTTCCTGCGTGGCGATGCCAACGAGGATGGCCGTCTCAACGTCACGGATGTAACACGAAGCCTGGCGCTGCTTTTTTCGGAGGAGTCACGGTTTCCGTTTTGCCTCGACGCCCTCGACGCAGATGACAGTGGATTGATCGATGTGGCCGACCCTGTCTTCCTGGCGAACTTTCTCTTCAAGGACGGACCATTCATTCCGCCGCCCTACCCCAATTTGGGTTTCGATGAGACGCCGGACTCGATTGCGGGTTGTGGGCCATGACTTTGGAGCGTGTTCGAGCGACTCGTCCGTGCGCGGGCTATGTTCGTGCGTTTTCAGGTGGGCGGCTCTTGCCGTGCCGTGAAGCAAGAAGGTGACGATTCGGTCGTTCTTGCCTTTCAGTGACGAGTGCCCTTATAAACGGAAAGGCTTGATTCGCTACGAATCCAAAGTCTCGACCTGCTGACAGCTCTCGGGCAACGTTATCGGGTCGCACTCCCGCCCTCGTCAGAGAAAAGATTCAGAGGCGAAGCAGTCTGCCGCGGCCGATCTGAGCGCAAATGGCTTTGTTTTCGGCTTGAAGTACTTTTTCGACAGCCTCCTAGAAGTTCACTCCACGACATGCCGATATTTTCGTCATGAGATCCTGTTCCCAGAAACACACGACTATCTCGTTCGCGGCATTGGGCGCGCTCGTCCTGGCGCTCGTCTGGAGCACTGCTGCCAACGCCCAGACTGGAGTGCCGTCGCCGCATCAGCGAATCGAAGAGCTCGAGGAGCGGATCAACGACCTCGAGAAACAGCTCGACAAGCTGGAGGACAAGGAGAAGAAGGGGGGAGGTTTTTCCGAAGGGATTCTCACTGTCGGCGAAGGCGTTGAGTTTCGGCTGGGAGGAAAGGCGGAATTACTTTTCATAGACAGCGAAAACGAGGGTGATCCGATCGTTGGGCCGACCGACGAGCCTGATCCTCGCTTTGAGATTAACCGTTTACGTCTGGAGCCGCGGCTCAAGCTGAATCGTCATTTCTCGACGCGTGCGCAGATCGACCTCAAGCCGACCGGGCAGAACTTTACGCTCAAAGAGATCACGGTTCGCCATCGAGCGGACCCAGCATGGTGGTTCGAATCGGACTTTCGACTCGGACTCGACGATCGCTTCATCCGCCCGAATCGGCGCACGAAGACATATCCCCTGATCGGCAACGCATTCTGGCGTGACGAGTCGGTCGCCGCGGTGTGGGCGCTCAAATTCGGCAGAGCCCAAGGGCCGCCGAAGCCGAAGGTCGAGGGAGCGAAGAAGAAGAAAACCAAGAAGAAAAAGAAATCGGGGAAGAAGTCGAAGAAGAAATCGAAGAAATCGAGCAAGGACGGACGGCAGGACGATCTGAGCTCGCCTGACGCTGGCGCGACGGAGCTGGATCTCGGTCTCGGCGACGAGCTGCCCCTCGATGACGACTCCATCATGCGGGAAGCGGGAACGGAAGGGCGGGACCTCGAGGTTTCCAGCGACAGCTACCGCGAGGAATTCCGCGAGTCGTACGGAGCCTTCGATTTTGGTGCGAACGCAGGTGAGTTGACTCTTTTCCTCTCGGTCGGCACGGGGAATTCGCTCGACAACAACGAGATCGGTTTCGACCGAGCGGCCCTCAACGACATCATCCAAGATGACCGAAATCTCGATGATGACATTTCGGTCAGCGAGCTCGGAGCCGGTCTGCGATACCGTCGTGAGTTCGCTTCACTCGGTGAGTTCAGCCTGCTGGGTTTCTTCTACCATGATCGACTCGACGACACGTCGCTCAGTTTCTTACAAAATGACCTGACGCTGCGCGACAATGTTGGCGTTGCTTTGGCGGGGTATGGCGATTCGACATCCCGCAAGAGCATCCGGTACGGGGTCGGCGCTGAATACTTCCTGCCGGCACGAACACTCTTTGGGTCCGCGATCAAGACCAGGAATCGCGACGGGCTTCGAGTCCAGGGACAATGGATTCGAGGTGACGATGGTCAGCTGGAGCGCGAAGGCTGGTATGTCCAAAGCTCCTACCGATTCTCTGTTGGCCGATTGATCGCCGACCGCTACCTACGCAGTTTCGAACCGCTCGTTCGCTACGGCGAGCTGGACACGAGCCTTGCTCCGCTCGCGACGCTACCAGCTACGTGGGAGCGGGAGCGTCTGGTCGTCGGCATGATCACCGAAGTGACAGGCGAGATTCTCTTGAAGGCTGAGTACATGTTCAACTTCGAGGACACGGGTGGTGGCGTGGGACCTCGGGACGTTGACAACGACGAGTTGATGGTCGAGCTCCTCATTCTTTTCTGAGCGACGGAACGCCGATTCCCTTGTTGGGCTGTGAAAGCTCATCCAGGCGACCCAAAGAGCGTCAGAAGCCGTCACCAGCGTTCGCCTGGAGCGTCATGCCTTTCTTGACTGCAAGGCGTCCGCCTCTATAATGGGTGGTCTTTTCTTGCGAGGCGACGACTTCGTGAACAACCTCGCCGAGGGAGAGTCGCGCGTTCCACCTCCCTCGTCGCAGGCGTCTCCTCGGGCCGAGCGCGAACTGCCCATCCGTTAGTCGCGGCGCGCTCGTCTGGTGTCGTGCTACGACAGTGGAGCTGCGGGCGGTTACCCCACCTTTTGGCGCAACGCGAGCGAATCTCATGGATCAGTGTGAAGCCGGACCCGCCCCAGTCTTCATCGACTTCGAAGGAATCGACGGTAGCGGCAAGACGACGCTTTCGAATCGTCTTGCGGCGGTTTTGGAGGAGCAGGGGATCCCGGTTCACCACGCGCGAAGTGGAGGCGTTTTTCGCTCCGAGATTTCGAAGGAAATTCGACTTCTGACGCGCGACCCGCGATTCCTCCGCATGTCCGATGCAACCGAGTTGCTGCTCTACGTCGCGCGTGACACTCAGATGATCGACGAGTTCATCCGGCCAAAGCTCAAGCCGGGAAACATCGTGTTCAGTGACCGCTATCTGTACTCCGCGATCACCCATAGTCATCACGCGCGTGGCGTGCCACGCGACCAGGTGGATGCGGTCGTGGAAGTCGCCGCACGCGGGCTTTGGCCTGACCTCGTCGTGTATAGTGACGTTGACCCTCTGACGTCGCGGATGCGCAAACGAGTTCAAAAAATCCGGGATCATCGAAAGCTTGGAGATTTCGGCCGCAAGGGGCTCATGGGGATCGGTTTTCGCGAGGAGATGCGCAACGGGTTTCTGAAGCTTGCTCAAGAGGACCCAGAACGCTGGGTTGTGATCGACAACGCAAATAGCACGATCGAAGAGTCGCTGCAGAGGATTTTTGATCGCGTCGCGCAGGTTCTTGAGTCCAAGGGTTACAAGAGGTTGACCAACCCGCGATGGGTGGACTTTTCGAGCGCGTCACAGTCGAAACCGCGCGGGCGTCTCGCTGAAGCCGTGGCGCGTTTTCTCAGTATCGAGGATCCTGTCGAGCGTCGGGAGACAGCGTACACCGCGTTCTTCGAAGAGCTTCGCCAACGGGTCGCGACGAGCCCGAGTCAGGTAGGGTTGCATCTGATCGGTTTGAACACGCCCGAGACCCATGAGCTTCGTCTCGCGATCATTGACGACGAACCAGGTGTTGTCGCCTACGGCCTGCGTGGGGTGCGGACGCCAGAGTCTTACGAGCTTCGCGAGAAGCTGAAACAAATCGAACCGGCGTATGTGGCACGAAGTTTGACGGGGCAGTCTCCTGAAGCGATGGCGCTCAGAACCGAGCTTGCTCAAGTCGTCCCCGAGTATGTGGCCTTGACTGTGCGCGGTTCAGACTCCGAGCACGCGTGGGACATCCGCCGGATGATCGGCAAATCGGCCATGCGCGAGGTGCTGATCAGTCTCCGCGGTCTCGACACCGAAGAGGCGTGGGCGATGCGGGAAAAGAGGGCGCACTTCCCACATTTTCCCGCCATACTCGAAAGCCTCGCGGGAATCGACACCGAACGTGCCTGGGAGTGGCGCGATCGTTTGTCGGCTGAGTACCTGCCGTGGGTGCTAATGAGTCTTCGTGGGCTGAGCTCAGACCGAGCCTGGGCCCTACGCGAAGAGCACGTCGTACGAGCGCCGAAAATCGTCGTCCAGACCATCGGACGCTCGAACGACCCGCGTGCTTGGAAGGTTCGAGACGCGGCGAAGAACTACGCCAAAGAAGTTCTTGATTCGATCAGCGGCATCGATAGCGCGGCAGCATGGAATCTCAGGCTGGACCTCAAGGAGAAGTGGCCGAACACTTCGGTTTCGAGCATGGGAGCTGCCATGCAATCGGAACGAGCTTGGAACTTCCGCTGGGACATGTTGCGAGCGCATCCAGAGAACCTGCTGTTGCTCAAACATATCGTCAAAGCTGTCCTCCGTTCGCTGGCGCCGCTCGATTACGAGGACGACGATGACGAGGAAGACGATTTTACCTAACAGCCTCTTGGAAAGGGCTGTTCAACGCTCTGCTCGGCGCCTTCGAGTTTGAGCGATCGGCAGGACGTCCGGCATGCCTCTGAAGGGAGCAGGGGACTCGTCCCGGCTGCCTTTCGGCGCGAGGCGCCAAGCGCGCGGCCACGACCGCTCATGTCTCTTCGTCTGGCTTCTCTCTTGGTTCGACGTTCAAGCCTCGTAGAAACGACGAGCGGTGCTCGGGTGAGGTAGACGATGGGTCCGTAGTTTCTCCGAACGGCAGGTCGATCGTGATGTCCCCCCCAGCATCGCGCTCAAGCAGAGCCGACGGTGCGGCACGTTCGAACATCCAACCGTACAGCTCCTCCCACGGTGGAGTGTGGGCGCCGATCGGATCGCCGCTGTCGTTTTCCTCGAGCATGGCGATCGAGTCCTCAAGGGCGCAGTTCGAGCCTTGAAATTCCTCGGCGAGGATCTCCTTGAGGACGCTAATGTTCTCACGCGCGCCCACCCTCGCCAGGGCATCTGCGAGTTCTTCGAGCACGCGGTCTTGGGGCGGTAGGCCGCGCTCGATCGGCACTCGTTCTTCGAGGAATTCCGTCACTCGCTGCGTCGTGTCTGGATCCTCAAGGACACCGGTGTTGGCGAGGACGCGGTAGGCGTGGCGGTTGAACGTGGGGCTTTGGGTTTCCTCGATCGTCTCCATGACAGCGTCGAGGCCGCGGCTTCCGAGGCGCAGAAGAGCGACCGCCGCAGTGTTTTGGAGCGTCTCGTCGTTTTCTGCCAGCAGCGCTCTCTGGATCACTCCGATACCAAGAGAGGATCCGAGTTCCGCCAGAATCACCGTTGCCCACGTGGCGGCTTGCGCATCGTCGTTCGAATGTTCGAGCGCCGCGTCGATCAGATCGACGAGCTGCTCTTCGACATCGGGGCGGATCGTCGCCAAGCGGAGAAGATGAAGGACGCCCCGCGCGATGTCTTCTGTGTCCTCGGAAAAGAGAACCAGAAGCTCTTCGTCCACCATTTCGCTGAGCCAGGGAGTGTCGTCGTCCCTCGATGGCGGGATCGGCTCAGAGCGTTTCACCAGTCGTCGTCCTCGTCCTCGTCGTCATCCTCTTCATCCTCCTCCTCATCGTCGTCCTCTTCGTCATCGTCCCAGTCATCGTCGTCCTCGTCTTCTTCCTCGTCGTCGTCATCGCCCCAGTCGTCCTCTTCGTCTTCTTCGTCGTCATCGCCCCAGTCGTCTTCTTCGTCTTCGTCGTCTTCGTCGTCGTCATCGCCCCAGTCGTCTTCTTCGTCTTCTTCCTCGTCGTCGTCATCGCCCCAGTCGTCCTCTTCGTCTTCTTCCTCTTCGTCTTCTTCGTCTTCTTCGTCCTCGTCTTCTTCGTCCTCGTCGTCGTCATCGCCCCAGTCGTCTTCTTCGTCTTCTTCGTCGTCCTCGTCTTCTTCCTCGTCGTCATCGCCCCAGTCGTCGTCGTCCTCTTCCTCGTCGTCGTCATCGCCCCAGTCGTCCTCTTCGTCTTCTTCCTCTTCGTCTTCTTCCTCGTCGTCGTCATCGCCCCAGTCGTCCTCTTCGTCTTCTTCGTCCTCTTCCTCGTCGTCGTCCTCTTCATCTTCGTCTTCTTCGTCGTCCTCTTTGTCCGACCGTCGTCGCTTGGCTCTCATGATCTCCGCTTCGACCTCTGCCTGAGCCTCTGCCTTGAGCCGCCGCGCCTGATCTTCGTAGGTCTCGAGCTCTCGCCGAATGGGGGCGTCGCCGTAGACGTGGACCTGCGCGATCAGGCTGAGGGCTTGATTGAAACGCTCTCGCCGCAGCATGGCCTCAATCGCGTTTTTGTCGCGATTCCACTGCTTCGTTAGCTGCTCGGAGACCTCAAGGATCTGTCGTTCAATGTCGGCAGTGCGACCTGGAAACGTTCGCCCTGCATCCGCGAGTTGCTTGAGAGCGTCACCGTGTCGATTCTCTGCCAGAAGCTCGCTGATCTTCGCTCGCAGCTCTTCGTACGCTGGGTCGACTTCTCCGCCTTTCTTCGCTCCGCCTGTCATCGCGAGATCAACGTAGAGTTCGCCCAGGCGTTCAGCTCCACGTGCATGGACGAGCTCAGCGAGGTGGTAGCCAATCGCTTGTGCGTCAGAGCCGCGAGTTTGTATCAGACGATCGACTTCGGCCTGCGCAGCGCCGATTTCCGCCCGCAGCGCCTCTTTTCGCTCGCTGCGTTCGACTTCCAACTTGCTGCGGTTTGCGTCACGCTTCGTGAGTGTTTGCCTGTCCTGTCGCGCGATCTCCCATGGGACCAGGAAGAGAGCTATGACCAACCCGATCAACGCACCCGCGATCGTAAAACCATAACTCTTCTTCTTTCGCGTCGGCCGCTTGCCGTCGTCGTCTTCTTCGCGACGACGCCGCGCGGCCAATCTGGATCTGGAAGTCGGTCGCCGGCTGGCGGCAGTGGAAGTTCGCGTGGGGACGCTCGCGATCGGGGGGGCGTCCGAATCGATGTTGACCAACGCCTGGGCGACCTCTGCTAGGGAATTCGGTCGCCGCGTCGGATCTCGTTGCAGGAGCGCGTTGACCACTGCCAAGAGACGCGGCGGAGTTCCTGGTGCGGCATGCTCGAGGCTCGGCGGAACCGCCGTCAGGTGTGCTTTGAGAGTCGCTTTGGGATTCTCGCTAGCGAAGGGCGCTGTACCGGCGACGAGTTCGAACAAGGTGCAGCCGAGGGAGTAGAGGAGGCTTGATTCGTCCTGGGTGCCGTGGCGAATCGTCTCAGGAGCGACGTAGTTGACTCGTTGAACGATGACCGGCTTCGTTGGGTTCGGAGCCGCGAGAAGGCGAACGCCTGACTTCGAAATCGCGATGCGCGCCGGTGAGATGGCGCAAAAATCAGTGCCCACTTGCGCCTGTTCGGCGATGTCCCGCATCACGCGAGCCGCCTTCAGGGGCGGTAGCGGTCCTTTGGCACGAAGATATTGGTCGAGAGTTAGTCCCTGCTGAGTTGCCATAGCTTCCCGTGAGCGCCGCGGTTTCGCGTTGCTCGTGTGAAAAGTTTTTGGTTAACAGCCTATTGAAAAGTGCTCGCGCCAAGGTGTGTCGCTCATCTTCACAGACCGACCGATGAAGATGGGCACGGTCTGTGACGCACAGACCCGGTCTCGGGGCAAACGACCTTCTCAATAGGTTGCGTCAAGGAAACGCTCGGAAACAACGTGTCAGGCCCCTTACCCACCGTCCTGAGAGTGTCTACTCTAGAGCAGGAATGCATGGGCAGTCGACAGACCCCAAAGCCTGACAAGAGTTGAGCGCGTGCAACGCCCGGATTTAGGTCATTATAGCACGATTTGAAGGATCACTGCCGCCATAAAAACGAGGCTGACGATGCCGTTTAGCGTGAAGAATGCAAGGTTGACGCGCGACAAATCCTCAGCTCTGACGAGCGAGTTCTCGTACGCGAGAATGATCGCGACCATAGCGACTCCTGAGGCGTAGATCACGCCAAGCTGCGCTTGCCAACCGACGATGGCAAGCAGCGCGACGGCGATGAGATGGAACACCCGCGTCACCCAAAGCGCCGCGCCGACACCTAGCGTCTGTGGAATCGAGAAAAGCCCGTGCTGGCGATCGAACGCCTCGTCTTGACAGGCGTAAATGATATCGAACCCCGCGGTCCAGAGGAGCACGGCGAGACCAAGCAGGGTCGGCACGAGGGCGAATTCGCCGCGAACGGCGATCCATGCACCGAGGGGGGAGAGCCCAAGCGCAACGCCGAGCACGACGTGCGACAGCGGCGTAAAGCGTTTCGTGTAGGAATATCCCAAGAGGATTCCCAGCGCGACGGGCGACAGGATCAACGCGAGCGGATTGATCGTTGCGGCGACCGCGACAAAAGCGAGCGAGCTGCAGATCGCCGCGCCGAGCATGAAGCGGCCAGTGAGCTCGCCAGTAACGACAGCGCGGTTTTCTGTTCTGGGATTGAGAGCATCGATTCGCGCGTCGCACCAGCGATTGAAGGCCATTGCGGACGTACGTGCGAAGACGACCGCCAGGATGATCTTGATGAGGAGCAGCCCCGGTGGCAAGCCCGAGCTGGCGAGGAACGCAGCCGCAACAGCGAACGGCAGAGCGAAAACCGAATGGGAGATCTTGATCGATTCGCAGAACGTGGAGATTCTTCTGAACATGAAATCTCGGGATGCAAGGACGGCGTCAAGTGTGCTCGTCGTATGAGCCAGGCGTTTCCGGCCAGCGAGGATATAGTTCGTTGCTGATCCCTAGCGCGTCAAGCACCCGCGAGACGACGAAATCGATGGACTCGTTCATGGTCGCCGGTCGTTGGTAGAACGCCGGGCACGGCGGCAAAATGACTGCACCCGCTTGCGCCAGTTTGAGAAGATTCTGTAGGTGAATGACCGAGAGCGGCGTCTCGCGCGGCACGAGAACGAGCGGTCGCTGTTCTTTCAGCGCGACGTCGGCGGCGCGGTGGATGTTGTTAGCGCTAAAGCCGTTGGCGATGGCCGCGACGGTGCTCATTGAGGCGGGCACGATGGCCACACCGCGGAATCTGTACGAACCGCTGCAAAACGGGGCCATAAGATTCGCTTCGGAAAAGATCGTCAGACGTTCGCGATGTTCCTCGCCCCACGGATCGTTGGCGCCCGAAAGCTCGATTTCCTGTTGGATCACCAGGCGCCCTGCGCGCGAGATCGCCAGTTGGACTTCGTGACCGGCGTGCAGCAGGAAGCGGACGAGACGCTGCGCGTAGACAACCCCGCTTGCGCCGGTAACGCCGACGACGATGGGGCCTTCTCCTGGTGGCTTATTCATGGAGCCTGCTTGCGAGGTCTCGGTGCTCGCGGTCATGAAGGTCTGCCGAGAGAGAACTCATTGCGTGTCGCTCTCTACCGGCGCGATTGTGCGTGTCCCTGTCTCGAGATCGTCTGCTGCCGTCGAAGCGGGCGGCCTGCAGGCGAGGTGGAGTGTCGTGATGCCAAACGTCAAGGTGTGGTATCGAACGTCTTCGTATCCACAGCTCTTCATGAGATCCGACAACGCTGGAGCAGATGGGAACTCCGCCACGGAGGCTGGGAGGTACTCATACGCACTTTTGCCACACTCCGTGCGTGAAATCCAGCTGCCCAGTTTCGGCAGCAAGCGGCGAAAGTAAAACTTGTAGAGACCGCGAAAGGCCGGCGAGCGTGGCGTCGAAAACTCCAGGATCGCCACCTGGCCGTGGGGCTTCAGGACCCTCAACATCTCGACGAGACCGGCGCGGAGGTCGGCCAGGTTCCTGACGCCGAAGCCGACGGTAACGGCGTCGAACGCGGCGTCGGGAAACGGCAACGCCAGCGTATCCGCAACGCAAAGGTTCGGGCGATCACCGCAGGAGCGCCTTCTCTTTTCGCCACCGATCTTCTCGGCGCCGAGTTTGACCATTTCGGCAGTAAAATCGCTGCCGACGACGAGACCACCGTCGGCTGGGCGGACGGCACGCGTGAGCTCGAGTGCCAGATCAGCTGTGCCGGTACAGACGTCGAGGACCCGCGCCGAGGCGTCGAGGTTGAGTTCACGCACGGTACGTCGACGCCAGGAGCGATCGACGTTCAGGCTGAGAACGTGATTGAGGAGATCGTAGCGCGGGGCGATCGAAGCGAACATGCGACGGATGCGTTCGCCGTCCTTTTGTACCCTCATCGGAGAAAAGAGTAGTTGCAGGTTGAGCTTTGAGGCCCCCTAATCAGGTGCATGGGCCGGATTATATAAGGAACCCTGAGTGATCTGGAGGACCTTTTATGGTCGCAGCGCAGTCGTTCCGAACCGAGCCGGGCGCCCTGCTCGATGGTGAGTTGATCGAATGCAGGGGGGAGGCGGTGGCGATGACCGCGCCTCGGTCGCTGTGGTGGGCTGCTGTTTTCGCGGCGATTGGGATCGGAGGCGTTCTCTTCACCGATCGAGGTGCGGCTCCCGCGGCCGCGGAGATCACGGAGGGTGGGAAGAGGCGGGAAGCTGCCAAGCAGCGCCGCGCTGACGCCTCGAAAGCACGGCGAGGGGCAAAGAACGGGAAGAGCAAAGGGGAGAATGAGATTCATTGGCTCAGCCTCGCCGACGGACTACAGGCGATGCGGTTGAAAAAGCGCGTCGGGCTGCTGGTGTTCGCTCCCGACGGTGTTGACCGACAGACCAGTAAGGATTCTGGAGATGGCGACGGCGATGAAGCAGCGGGTGCAGATGCCGCTTCGTCGGTTTCCCCGGGGGCGCTTTCCACATCGGTTGCTCAAGTCCTCGAGGATCACCTGAGTAGTCGAGCGCTCAGAGCGTATGTCGCGAAACGCTGCGTGTTCATCCGCGTTCGACCCGGGGACCTTAACGGGTCGTGGCCGAAATTAGAGAGAAAACCGGCTCTTGAGGCTCGTTCACGAGGATGTGTGAAACTGCTGGCTCCTGAAGATCGCGCCAAGCTTGATCCACTTTCGACGCAGCAGAAAGTTCTCAATAGGCTCCAACTGGTTTCGGACCAGGCCGCCGTCTTGCTACTCAGCCATCGAGAGTTGCCGGTGAAGCGGTATGAAAAGAAGCTGCCACGCCCACGCCAATTCCGTGAGCAGGTGTCGCGGGTTGCGAAGGTCAACAAGATCCATGCAGCCAATGCCTTGAAGATCGAGCCGATTCTGGAAAAGTCGCTCTACACCTTTTCTGCCGGCAAGAGAAAACAGGCCGTCCTCGCTGTGGTTGAGCTGCAAAAGCCGAAGCGGCAACGCAACATGGATGAGTTGGTAAAAAAACAGTTGATCGCCGTTGTCGAAAAGTACCGTGGCGTTGCGACCAAGGAAATGGACGCCGCCGACAAGCTTGATCGCGGCGGTAAGTACGACCAGGCGTTGATCGCGTACGAGCGTGTACTCCAGGACTTCGCATTCCGGGACATCCGCAAGCGTGCTGCGATTCGCAAGGGGGAGATCGCTCGCAAGCTGCAGTTGACGACAACCCGCCGTGGACGCTGAGGGCGACGTTCAAGCCGCAGGCGACGACGCGAAGTCTTCGCCGACCGAAGCACGGCACCCTCTCTCGGCTGGCATCGATTCCAAGTCGGCGCTGGAGATCTGCAAGCTCATGCACAGCGTCGATCGCGAGGCGTGGGAGGCCGTCGGGAGGGCGACCGCTGAAATCGCACGTTGTGTCGACGGTATTGTGGCGTCATTTCGTCGCAGCGGAAGGCTGCTCTACGTCGGAGCCGGCACCAGCGGTCGACTTGGGGTGCTTGACGCCTCCGAGTGCCCACCGACGTTCGGGGTCGACCCGGGGCTTGTCCACGGGGAAATCGCGGGCGGAGACGCTGCGCTCCGCTCGTCGATTGAAGAAGCCGAGGATAGCCCCGAACGGGGAGCCCGCGTCGTGCACGACTTCGGCGCCGAGAGTTGTGACTTCGTCTGCGGCATCGCAGTCAGCGGACGCACGCCCTTTGTCCGTGGTGCGATCGAAGCAGCCAGGACGCTTGGCTCCGCGACGGCTCTGATCACGTGTAACCCAGGCTGGCAGGCGACGGGCTGGCAGCGGGTACCTGATCTTGCGGTGGTTCTCGACGTCGGGCCCGAAGTGATCGCCGGCTCGTCACGATTGAAGGCCGGGACCGCGACCAAGATGGCGCTGAACATGATGACGACGGCAGCGATGATTCGTTGGGGCAAGGTCTACGACAACTTGATGGTGGATCTGACGCCCGTCAACGCCAAGCTGCGGGAGCGAGCCGTGCGCCTTGTTCGGACGATCGCCGGTGTCGACGACGAGACCGCGCTGAGGCTGCTCAAAGAGTGTGATTGGAACGTCAAAGTCGCGACCGTCATGGCGCAGAGCGGGCTGACAGTAGGCGACGCGTCACACCGCCTGCGCGAACACGACGGTCAGCTCCGCAGCGCGCTGGAGGGCTTCGCTTAACCTCGAGTTAACAGCCCGTTGAAAAGGGCTTCGAGTCGAAAACTGGTCGTCCAGATCAGCCGCAGTGACGACGTCGGTATTCTCCGAGGTTGTCGGCTCGCGTTGTGACGGTGGCGTCGGAGAGGTGGTGGCGTCGGGGAGGTGGTGGCGTCGGGGAGGTGGTGGCGTCGGGGAGGTGGTGGCGTCAGGGTGACGGGGGCGTCAGCCGAAGCTTTTCCTCGATCGCGTTGAGGCGAGACTCCGTCGCCGCCTTCTGCTCTTCGAGCTGGCGCGAGAGCTCGTCTTGCTGGCGCTGCAGCGCCATGTACGTCTCCTGCAGCGTCGCGAGACGCTCGCGTAGAGATTCTGCTTCTCGCGTGCTCGCTTCACCGGCCTCTTCCAGCGCCGTGATCTTAGCTTGCTGCGACTTGACTTCGGATTCCACACCTTTGAGCTGCGAGTTCGTCTCACGAAGATTCGTTTCGAGCGCTTCCACTCGTTGGCGATTGAGCTCGACCTGCTGTCGAGTCTCGGCGATCTCCGACGTGTGTGTCGTCAGCGTCTCTTGTTGCTGCTGCAGGCGCTCCTCATGGTCGTCGACGCGGCGGTTGACTCCGTCTTGCGTGAAAAAGACGTAACCACCAACGCTGCCGGCGGCCACCACCAAGAGAATTACGATCTTCTGAAAGCCCTTCATTCGATGAACATCCCAATGCATCGCACATAGGTGGTCGATCGTCATTCGGCAACATTCGCCCCTGCTTGGGCCGACCCGGCCTTAGCGTGTGTTGGGTTCTTGCCACCGCTCCGTCCAGTCGTGGAGATTTTACTTGCGCCGCGGCTGATGTCCACGTGAGATGATCGACGCACGAAACTTAAAGGCGACCATTTTCCATCGAAGCTCTTGCGGCGCTCCTCTGTAAGTGGATCGCTGCGAGGGGCGGTGATCCGCAGAATCTATCGTTGGAACAGAGCACACTGTACGTGAATGGTCGCTGAGTGTCCTAAAACTCAGGTGGCGTGGAGCCCGTCGGTGGAACGGATCGTCTCTTTTGTCTGTGCGTGTTCTCGCGTGAAGCCGGTGGGCACGTCCGCGATCCGTATCCGAGCTGGCTGCGCGGAGGATCAGCGAGAGGAAGTGATATGAAGAGAATTGGCACGCCTGTTTTGGTCCTGTGCGCTTTGATGGCCTGCAGCTCGCCGCCTGACGAGCAATCTGCCGAGCAGCCTCCCCAGACCGAAGTGGTGGACCCCGATCTCGTGGGGAGCCGAGGCGAAGCTGTCCCCGCGGACGCGGGCGCAGGAGCAGGCGAGAGCGTGCCGATCACGCCAACCGACGTGACGCCGGCGGCGGCGGCGCAGGGGGCCGTCGGGACCACGACCGCCGGGGGCGAGTCGTCCATCACCCTCGACGCGACGCCTTCGACGCGGCCGGAGAGCACAGGAAGTGCCGCGGACGTCGACGCCGCGATCTCTCCCATGACGCGGCGCAGTTCGCGTGGGCTCGATGAAGACCTTGCGGCCTATGTTTCCTGGCCAGTGGTTGCCGAACCGGAGGCGGTGCCCCAGGATCTGGCTGCGGCCATGCCGCACCCGCCGGTTTTTCGCACCTACGTCTCGATGAAGAACCTTGGGGTGCCGAGTCGTGGAACGCAGCTTCCAGCGATCGAGGACGATGCCGTCTTCCTGCGGGAGTCGAAGACCGCAGCTGACAACTTCATCCGCCAGATCGACGTGCTGCGGCATGTAGACGGTAGTTGGGAGTTCGCAACGTGGCAGCGCTCTAGTGCGTCCGTGCCGTTCAAGCTCGCTGCGGACCGCAGCGAGCGATGTGCGAGCTGCCACAATCACGATCGGCCGAACCTTGGCGTCTTCGCGACCCTGACGGTGGTTGACTGAAACAGTCGACTAGGTACTGGAGCCCCAGACAGCCACGTCCACGTCGTGTTCGCGCCACGTTCACTCAGGAGCGAGATGACCGCGGCGCCGCCCGACAGCCTTCTCGGCTGGTCTGCGAAAAAAACCGCCGCGCCGCGAGAAGTCGCGACTATAGCTCAACGTCGACGGTGAACAGGAAGGCGCTGTAGTTCTCAATACTGCGCCTCTCGCCGTAGGCAAGGATACGCTCGCACAGCTCTTCGAATTCTGCGTCGACGCCGACACCGGCCGTTCTGTCGCGGCGCAGAGTCGCGACGACGTCGCGCACGACCGCCTTGAGCTGATCTACCGAAGTCGACGCTTCAAGACGGCGCCTCAGCGCGCCCCAATGATGGGCCGCACGGACGCTCTTGCGGGCAATGAAGTCTTGCAGGCGGGTGATGGCGTCGTCGCGCCAGTGGGCGCCTGCCTCCCAGCCGAAAGGTACGGTCTGTGCCATAGGAAGTTCCTCCTCAGAGGGGGTCGGTACGAGACCTTCTGGATAACTCTACATGGGTGGTAGCTGCCGCGCAAATCTTCTTCGCCGTCAGCGGCTGGGACGTTAGGGAACATTCCGTTAACCTGTGGACCGGACGAGTTTGTGCCGCTTGCGATCAGCTTCTTGGTTTCTTCTCCCAAGCGTCTCCCGTCAGCGGTGTCCGGTTCGTCGGTCTCTGGATCCGGCTCCTCCATCCGTTCGAATCATCCCACGTCCATGCCACGTGCCGGCAGGCCGAACAGAGCTCGAGTGGCTCGTTCGGTTGAGTCGACGAGGGTGTCGAATGGCACACCTTTGAGATCGGCCAGAAAGGCCGCCGTGTGAGGCAAGAATCCCGGTTCGTTCCGTCGGCCGCGCTGCGGCTGAGGTGGTAAAAACGGTGCGTCGGTCTCGAGCAGGAGGCGCTCGACTGGGACGACCCGTGCGGCGTCCTGAAGTTCCTTGGCGTTCCGATAGGTCACGTTGCCGGCGAAAGAGACATGAAAGCCAAGTCCGACTGCCCGTTCGGCATCTGTCGCGTCGCCCCCGAAGCAATGAAACACACCGCCAGATGGGAGGCTCGGCTGGGTTTCGAGGAGAGTGAACAGATCGCCCAGGGCGTCTCGGCAGTGAAAGATCACGGGTAACTCGAGTTCGCGCGCGAGCTCGAGTTGAAGCTGTAGTTTGGGCTTCTGATCTTGCGGTGGCACGTTTTTCCAGTAGTAGTCGAGACCGATTTCGCCGATCGCGACGACGTGCTCCCTGTTTTCAAGCGCCAGTGCACGGATCTCACGCGCCGCTGCCTCGAGTCGCGCGGGCTCGGTCTCGAGTTCAGTCGTCGGATGGATGCCGACGGCAGCAAAGAAGCCCTGGTACTCGCGCGCGAGCTCGATCGAGCAGCGGCTCGTATCGCAATCGATGCCGATATTGATGATCTCAGTAACACCGTTTTCCCGTGCGCGCTCGATTGTCTCGCTCCGGTCTTCGTCGAAACGATCGAAATAGAGGTGTGCGTGTGAATCGATCATTTGATCTCGACCTTCCAAGCGGTCTCGTCTGCCACATAAACGGCGTCCATGAGATGTCCCTGTAGTGTGTGGATGAGACGAGGCGTCGTCGACTCGTCCTGTGTCGGCGGAAACCTTGCGTCGAGTGCGGCGTTCAGACCTCGCGGAAAGAGGACGCGAACAGCTCGGTCGAAGCAGGTCAAATCTCCTGCGTATTCAAGTGCGAGCACTAGGATCTCGTCCACCGCATCCCTGTCACCGGCTTGCGCCTGCTGCACGAGGGCGGGGAGTTGCTGCGGCACGAATCGCGCGTGGCGCGCGGCCGCAGCAGCGCTTGGCTCGAGCCAGCTCGCGAACTGAACCAGCTCGGCCGCGACGTGAGCGGCCTCCGTCGTGTTTTTCACCCGATAGAGGTGCTGGACCAGCTGAGCATAGAGCAGCCTCGGCTCTGCGATTGAAGAGCGAAGGAATCTTGCCAGCGCCAGAGTTTGCCAAAGTGCTGGGGCGCGGGGTGGGCGTGTGCTGCGGCTCAGTGCGCGAAAAGCTTCGCGCTCCAGTTCAGCGCGAAACGGCGTCACGTCGACGGGAAATCTCGTGCCTTCGACGTCGAGTCTTTTCTCGTCTTCGGTCGGTTGAAACCACGTGGCGACAGCGTCGTCGCACGGAACGACAAGAGTCGTCTGCTGCGCTCGCTCGCGGCGCTTGCCGGAGAACGAGAAGTGAAACTTCCAGCACGGCGTCGCGGTCGCGTTTGAACGACTCAGGTCGACCGCCGATGCCGACTCAGACGCGACGACGAGTGGCCACAGACCCTTCGCTGTGGCCTTGAGGTTAGCTGCGCCGACGTCGACGTCGACGTCGAGAGAGTGCCATCCCACGGCGCTCAGGTAGTCGATGCGCACCAGGCGTAGGAGGGAGCGTGGCGATTCGGCCTGCAGCTGAGCGTTGTCATCCGCCCCGGGGCTGCCGCAGCCGCTCGCTAACAGCGTCAGTGCGACGAACGTGGCTGGATGCGCACGTCGAGCGGCGTAGACGGGCGGCTGGACGTAGCGCTGTGCAGCGTCCCACACCATGCTTGGGCGATGTCGAGCGCCCGGGAGCGTTACCTCACCGGCTGAGCGACGCGCGATCTCGTCCGGGGGAGCTGGGGCGTTGTCTACGCCTTCCGACTCTTGCCGTTCGCCTTTGCGAATGAACTGGTGGCCCCGTGTTCGGGAATCGAGTGGGGGGGGCGTCTGGTCCTGGCCCTCGGCGGCGCCGCGCATGGGGCGACCGGGCGTCGAATCTTCGTGCGCCCGGTTAGTCTTTTCGCACCCACTTCGAGCGCTCTTAGGGGTACGATGGGCCTCCAGGTCCTGACGCGTTAGGGTTGAGTGCTGGGGCGGTGCGTCGGGTCCGCGCGGGGTTCGAAATCTCGAACGACGGGTTTTCCCACAGGCGTGGTGGTCGCGAGCGCTACCGGGCGATCTCGTAGCCTGTCTCGAGTTTCGATGAACTGCACGGTTCGAATTCCAATCGAGGAGAATCAGGTGAAAAAGCGTTGGTGGGCCGGCTCTATCTTTGTTTTTGCCATTCATGTGTCTTTTGTAGCTTCGTTGGAAGCTCAACTTGTCTTCAACGAGATCCTTTTCGATCCCGCAGGCGTCGATCACGGTCAACAGGTCGTTGAGTTCAAGAACGTCGGCAACCAGACAGTGAACATGGGCGCTGGGTTCTGGATCTATTGGCCACCTGCGCGGTGGCAATTCCCCGCTGGCGTGACGGTGCCGCCAGGGGGCCGCGTCATGGTTCACTTGAATCGTGCGGGTACCAATTCGGCTGTGGAATTCTATACCGGGGTCTCCGGCATGCGAAGCCTCGGTGCTGTAGACTCGATCGGTCTCTATGCAGACCAACTGTTCGCGGATCCGAACGCTTTGGTCGACTTTGCCCAGTGGGGTGCTTCAGGGCAGATCGGCGAGGATGTCGCAGTCAGCGCCGGCGAGTGGACTGAAGGCTCTTTCGTCGACGTCTCGTCGGCACGCGAGGGAGCCTCGATTTCCTACGACGGCTCCGGTGATCGCGCCATTGACTGGTGTGTTGACGGCTCTCCAACGCTTGGCCAGAACAACGATACGTGCGATGTGTCATTCGTCCAAAGCGAGGTGCGGCTCAATGAAGTCGGCTTTGTCGAGTTCGGCCCGGACCCGCCACATGTCGCGATCGAGCTGCGACTCGACGGCGGCTCTCCCGAAGATTTGTCGGGACGCTGGATCGCGCTCGACGGGGAAGCACGGTTCGAGATTCCTGCGGCCACGGTGATGTTGCCGGGCGAGATTCTGGTGATCCACTTTGGCATCAACGGGCCCACCTCCGATACGAACGTCTACACTGGCCCGGAGGTGGAGTGGGCAGCGGGTGCTCAGGGGGCGGTGTCGCTTCATGCCTCCGCAGACCTCACAGATCCGACAAGCGTGTTGGACTTCGTAGCGTGGGGTGCACCGTCGTCGCATCAGGGCTCCGCAGTCGCCGCCGGGATCTGGAACAACAACGGATTCGTTGACGCGGCGTCGCGGCTGCCGGCGGGATCGTTCGCGGTGGCGCCCGTGGGTGCCGTACCGCAGTTCGGGTCAACCCGCTGGCTCGTCGACAACACCGGGACGATTGGCGAGGAGAACGACACACCACCGCGACGTCCTATCGTGATCAACGAAATTCTGATCGACCCACTCGGGGACGCTGGGAGTAATGGGGCCGTGGAGCTCCTCAACCTCGAAAACCAGGAGCTTCACCTCACCGGATACTCGATCTGCCTGGAGACTCCTGGAGCCGGCGCTGCGCACTGCTTCGTGGTCGACACCCAATTTGTGCTCGATCCGCTGGGGGTCGGCGTGATCGGCTGGAACCAGAGCTTGCCGAATCTTGGCGGCAACACGGTGTTTACGGGGCCGATCGAGGAGATCCACGCCGACGCGGGGAGCATTGCTCTCTACGTTGGAACGGACAACTCTCTGGCTCGAAACTTGGTCGATTACGTGAGCTGGGGTGGTCACGACAGTACGCAAGGCGCGCAGGCCGCCGCCGTCGGTGCCTGGATGGCTGGAGCGTCAGTAGATGTGAGCGGTCGTAGCGACGGATCTAGTATCGCGTACGACGGCGACGGTGACCTGGTCAGCGATTACGCGCTCGACGAGCGGCCCAGCATCGGATCGCCCAACGACGGGCGGCCAGAGCAGAATCCATTCCGTCGCGCTGATTGCAACGACGATGGCGTGGTCGACATCTCGGATGCGATTTTTCTCGTCAACAGCCTCTTCGTCGGCGTCGGAGTCATCACGTGCGAAGACGCTTGCGATTCGAATAGCGACGCGGTCATGGACGTCAGTGACCCGATCTTCACCCTGAACTTTCTGTTCAGGAGCGGCTTTGTACTGCTACCACCGGTCGACACCTGCGATGACGAGCCCACGCCGACCGATCTCACCTGCACCGACTACACGTCATGTTGATGCAGTCGGGTCCACGGCTAGAGGAGATTCTCGAGGCGTAAACGGCGATCGTTCTCCTGCGCTGCCTGGTAGTACTCTCGGAGCGTCAGCTTCGAGGCCGACTCATTGTCGAGGAAGAACGTTGTGTCGGGATGGAGCTGCAGCGCGCTTCCCGGCCAGAATGACGAGATCGGCCGCTCGATGCCCGCACGAACCGCTTCTGCTTTGCGCGAACCGAACGCCTGCAGCAGGATGCGCCTGGCGCGTAGAATCGTTCCGATCCCCATCGTAACGGCGAGGTGCGGGGGCTGCTCGTCCGGGCCGTAAAACCGGGAATTGTCCTCGAGCGTCTTTCGCGTCAGAGTCTTGATGCGGGTTCGCGACGCGAGTGAGGAAGTCGGTTCGTTGAAGCCGATGTGGCCATTCGAGCCGATTCCGAGGATCTGGATGTCGATGCCGCCGCAGTCGTCGATCTTTTGCTCGAACGCTTCGCACTTCGCTTCGAGGTTGGGAAAGTCGGTCGGAGGAAAATGGATGTTCGCTGGCGAAATGTTGACGTGCCGGAACAGATTCGCTTCCATGAAGTGGTGGTAGCTCTGCTTGTGGGAAGGTGGCAAGCCGACGTATTCGTCAAGATTGAAAGTTCGAACGGCAGAAAAGTCGACGCCTTCTTCGCGATGCCATCGGCTCAGCTCAGCGTAGACACCGATGGGGGTCGAACCGGTCGCCAGCCCGAGCACCAAATCTGACTTCTTCGCCAGTTTTTGCACGATCTCTTGCGCCACGGCTCTCGCTGCCGAGCCGGAGTCCTGAAAAACGAGCACCTTCATGTCTTCAGCGTTCACCTCTGTCAGCGTCACGCGAGCATCGACAACCCCCGAGGACGACGCGTTGTCGGCTTGACCCGCGCGGAGTACGATAGCGGGAGGCTGATTATTGTCGCGATTGCTGCGTCACTCCAGAGAAAACATTCTTCGGGGTAGTCCCTGGCCCCGGCAAGCTATAGTGCTGGATCGGCGCGGCGCTCGGCGAAGCGGATTGGTGGAATGGAACGAAACGAAGTCCTCTTTCGTGAGTTGCTGCGTCTTGGGCGGACCGCGAGTTTCTATGTCTTGCGATCGATTCCGCCTCTTGCCATAGGCGGCCTGCTTCTCGTCCTGTCTTCCCTCGACTCCGGTTCGCAGGCAGGCATCGAATCGTTCGAATGGATTGTGGTCGGCTTCAACATCTTCACGTTCGCCGCCATGTCTCTGCTTGTCTCGGGAGTGCTCGCAGAGGAGTGGCAGTCTAACACGTTGTCGGTTCTCGTGCTGGCCGATACGTCCGTGGGGGCGATCCTGCGCGGTATTCTTGGCTCACGCGTGCTCGTCGTCCTTGCGAATCTTTGCGCGTGCCTACCGCTCTTCGTCGCGATCATGAGCTTCGGTGGCGTCGGCAAGATCCAGATGTTTCAGTTCTCCGGTTTGCTCGTCTCGCTGACGGTCTTTTATGGTGCGTTTTCTCTTCTGGCGAGCAGTGTCGTCAAGAAGAGAGAAATGTCTCTTCTCCTCAGCTTCCTCATCATCGGCTTGCCGCAGCTGGTGAGTCTTTACGTCGTCGAACGCGTGCAGGCACTGCCTTGGCTGGCGTGGAGCCCTGCGGTCGCGATGAAGAGATTGACCGAACATGCACTGCCGTGGACCTGGTCGATGCATTCGGTGGAAGGAGGAAATCGTTGGGGGGCGAGCGGAAACTGGTTGATCTTGAACGTCGGGCTTCTGCTCTGCGCGGCTGTCTTTGTCTGGCTCGCCAGAAGAACGCTCGTGAGCGGTGCGGATTTGAGCCCAGGTCGGAGTCAGCTCAAGGCGGCGAAAGTGGCAGAGTTCAAACCGATCGTCGGTAACCCGATCAGTTGGCTGGTACTGAAGCGATTTGATCCGCTTCTGGGTGTTCCGAAGGCCTTCGCTCTGAGCGCGACCTGCGTTCTCGCGATCGGCTTTGAGGTTTGGGACACGTTCTTCATGCAGCAGCCGGCGCGCGATGCCGTCGCGCTGATCGGTTTTGTCGTCATGGCATGGACCTTCCTTTGGGCCTGTCTGGTGTCGGCGCAGATGTGGATGGAGGAGCGTACGGAGCGGACGCTTGAGCTCCTCCTAGCGACGCCATACACGCGCGATGAAGTGATCCTGTGGAAAGTGGACGCGCTCTTTTGGGCTCTCATCGTGCCGACGGCGATGTACAGCCTTCTCTTGCCAGCGAAAATCTGGTCATCGGTTGCACTCGGATCGATCGCCATGAGAGTCTTTCTCATCATCCCGTTCACCATGTGCTGCTTTCTCTACTCGTACGTCGGGCTCTTTGTCGTCGTCTACGTTACGATTTTTTTCTCGATCCGCGCGTCGAGCGCTGTTCACGCTGTCTTGGCTACGCTTGGGTCGATCGGTGGCGTCGTGTTCCTTCACGTCTTAGCGTTTGTGGTCGGGGGTAGCTCCGCCGCCGGTCTTATCGGACTTGTCGTCGTTTTTGACGTGGTATTGATCGCGGCGTTCGTGCCGGCTTTTCGTTCGCGCCTCCACCGCTTTGAGCTTCGATAGCAACGTCGACTGCAGCGGTAGAGGACCATCTGCCGATACTATGCCGAGGCTTTTTTTTGGAGTCGGCCGAGATGGCGAAGTTGCTTCTTACTCTGCTCGTGGTCGTTCTGTTTCTCAATGCGGCAACCTTTCTCTTGGTCTCGCAAGGGGTCGATGAGGAAAACGGTAGCAATGGCGACGGCAGCGCTGTAGCAAAACTCGACGATCTTGATGCAACGTTGTCGCGGCTTTCTCGAAGCGTCGAGGAAGTGAAGCGGTCGCGTGGCGAGATCCTGCGTAGGATCGATTCGCTTTCGCGGCGCGTCGAACAGCTCGCCGACCGTGCGTCCCGCACCGATGGCTTACCTCTGCGTCGCCGCACGGTGCCGATTGAGGATACGGTGCCGATTGAGGATGAGGAGGCGATGGAGGAGGTCCCCGAGTCGTCGGATGTCGAAGAAGACGCGTCCGATGATGCCCTCGACCTTGAATCGGAGGAATCGGGAACATGACCTCCCGAACAGAGAGCGAGCCTGCCGCGACGCCGCAGCAGGCCACCGATGCGATTGGCGAGGCGACGCTGGAATTGCTCAGCGAGAGCGACTCCTATTCGGAGTTTCTTTTTTCGCGACTCGTGGCCCTGTCGCCTCGACCGTTCGCCGGCCGGGTACTTGAGGTCGGCTGCGGCATCGGTAATCTAACACGAATCCTGTTGCGGCACTCGGGTATCTCGTTTGTCCACGCGGTGGATCTAGAGAGTGCCTACGTCGATCGGCTGCGGCGCGAAATCGATGACTCGCGACTCGAAGCAGTTGTGGCGGACGCCGCGACGTATTGCCCGGAGCGTTTTACCAGCGCTGAAGCAGGGTTTGACTTCGTCTTTTCGACGAACGTTCTCGAGCACATCGAGGACGACGGTGCCGTCATGCGGCACGTCGAGAGCCTTCTACGTCCTGGTGGCGTGGCGCTGATTCTTGTACCGGCTCATCCCTTCCTGTTCGGTTCACTCGACGAGAACCTGTCCCACTTCCGCAGATACTCCCGAGCGCGGCTGCGTGCCGTGGCTGAGGACGCGGGACTGGTGACTTCCCGCTTGCGCTATTTCAATCCAGTTGGCACGTTCGGTTGGTGGCTCAACTGTAAAGTGCTGAAGCGCTCGATGTTGCCGTCCGGTCAAGTCAAGCTGTACGCACGCTACGGCGTCGGGCTGTCGCGCCTCGCGGATCGAATCAATCCATTCCCGCTCGGGATTTCGTTGATCGGCGTGTTCGAAAAGAAAGCGTGAACAACTCTCAGGTTCTGTCGTGGTGGGAGAGACGGGTGAGCATGGGCGCGGTTCTGTTGTGCTCCCGCGCCACGTTTCGTGCGCATCGATATCGATTATATCGATCTGCCCAAGTACCCCTGACCGTCGTAGGTGCGCGACTTCAGAAACAACGGAGAGCATCTTCGGTGGGGTCGGCCCCAACGTCAGGAAACGGTGTTGGCGGTGACGGACCGCCGGCGAAAAGATGCAGGACGACGCGGATCGGATCCGAAACGTTGAGGCGTCCGTCGTCGTTGACATCTGCCGCGTCGAGGCAAGTAAGGGCAGTTTCGCGAAACAGGTAGTTGAGAATCTCGACAGGATCGCTCAGGTCGAGGGTGCCGTCTCCGTTGACGTCTCCACGGAGAAAGTCGGCTTCACGGTCGACCAGACGGACGGTGATCGCCGCCACGTCGATTGTCGCGCCATCCGGCTCGAAGGCTGCAATGCGGATGGTGTTTTCGCCGCTGCGAAGCTGCGTCAACTGGTGTTGCCACCGCCACGGAATGGCCTGCGGGGGGCCAATCCATTCTGGCTCGAACGGCTCGAAAGGCGCGTTGTTGGTACTGATCTGTAGCGTCGCGGCCGTGAGCGGCGCCGTCCCCGCGATCACCGCCGACGTCGACGTTGCCGTGAACGGGGAGGGCGTCGTGATCGAGAGGGCTGCCGTTGCCGCATCGCCGAGGAAGTCGAGGACACGGGCGCCTCTGGCCGCCGTGAAATTCACCGCGCCGTTTGCTGGGCCAACGCTGACGGCGTCGGTTGTCTCGCTGACCAGATCGGTCCAGCGCTGAACGTATTCTCGTGAGAACGCGCCGTGGACATATTCGTGGAGCAGACGCCCGTAGAGGCGTCGATACTTCGGTCGCGTGAAAATGCGGGTAAGCCCCCACCGCCGGTCTCCGGGGGGCGTCAGTTCGTGATCTGAATTGCCGAAAGAGAAGTCGGGATCCCACGGGATAAGATAGAGTCGCTCCTCGACGGGAGCGTAGTACAGATACGCGTTTTTTCCGCCCCCTGAACCGACCGTGCCGATCGTGTCGGTGTCCGCGAGTAGCAGCCGCAGGAGAAACGTTCGCAACCACGACTCGACGTTCATGATGTCTTCCAGAGTCGCCTCGTATTCCGAATCGGGCGTAGCGCGCTGATCCATTGCTTGGAGCAATCGAACGAGTTCTGCGAATCGGTCCTCGTCCTTCCGCACCCTAGGCTCGAAGTAGTGGCGCAGGTTTTCGAAATGGTCGACGCCTGGGTAGGGGCCGTCCCGATAGAGGCGAAAGAAAGCTCCTTCGGCGCCCGACATTGAGCCGTCGTCGTCGAATGCAATTTTGCCGGCAATTTTCCAGCCCGTGCCCTCCGCATCTTCCGGCCAGTTGAAGGCAACGTAGTCTTTATCGATGGGGCGAATGATCCCCTTCGTTTCCATATCCTGGGAAGGATTATTGATACGGACCGTGCCGTATTCGTAGCGAGGCGATATCGGTACGATCGCCCCGGGCACGGATCCCTTGAAGAATAGTTGACGTGCGGTGCCCTGTTCTTGGCTGTTCTGCTCTTTGATGTTGATTCTCTTCGTTTCGCCGCGTAAGCGGCGGTCACCTGGCAGGCGGACTCGGAACATGTCGCGCCCAGCGCGACCCCACGGACTGCCTTGATAGCGAACTCCTACTTCGTAAAAGATTTCGGACTCCTCGAAGACGAGAGTCGCTGGAACGAGGCGGTTGGAGTGAAGAAGCTGCGTGTTGAGCTGCTCGCGACTGGCTTGGTTCATCACCAATCGGTAGCGCAAAACGCTACTTTCTAGCGGCGGTGCGACGATGAAATTGAGCGTTCGCTGTGGTGCGTTCCACGGGTAGGCGTGGACGGCACGCGCCGAGTCTTCTGTCTCGATCCAAAAGTCGACGATCGTGTTGTCTTGTAGCGATCCGATGATCACCCCGAATATCCCGTCGCCCGCCACACCGTCTCGGTTCGCACCGTCGTCGAGCATTGGCAAACGCGCCGGCGTCTCCGTCCCGTCGATCGTGTAGACGAGTTCGACACGATCGATTCCATCTCCGTCCACTACGTGCGCGGTGACGGCGATTTGACTCCCCGCGTTGGGTACGGCAGGGTCGTGCCGGACGTCTTTGACGACGGGACCTAGGTTCGTGTCACCACGGCGGTCGAGCAGCTGCCGCGTCGCTCGATTCTCCCTGCCAGGCGTCCCCATGCGCGGCGGCAGCGAAAGCGCAACCGTGCGGCCGTAGGCGTTGTTGTGACCGCTGATGTGCAGCATGTTCGACCCGGCGAGCCAGCGCGCTGCTAAGCGTATTCGCACCTGACTGGCGCCTTCGACCGTTGGCAGATCGACCTCGAGTCGATTCGCCTTGTTGTTCCCCGAGCCGAGCGCGACAAGATGCAAACTGGCACTTCCCTCGCTCGACTCTTGCGTGGTGCGGAACGAAGCATCGTGCGTACCCCAAAGGCGCCACGGTTCTGTGCCCGTGCCGACTTCTGGCGAATCGTCGTCCCCTTCGAAACTGCCGTTCGGTACGAGCTCTTCTCCGTCGTCCGCAACGACTGAGACCGCATCGATGAGACACTCGCCGCGCGCGATGAGATAGAGGTGGAGTTCGAACTCCGGTGGTCCTGGGCTCGGGAACGTGAGGGGCGCCGTGTAATCGATTTCCGTCCAGCTCGCCCCTGCGCTCTCGTCGCTTGCCGTCCAGGCGTGAGGGAACGAATTGTCGTGCAGCGGGTCGATGAGCTCCAGGCTCGATCCACCGTGGTCAGCGAATTCGTCCCAGTCGCCCTCGTCGGCGTAGCTGACCTCGTCGACCGTGTTGCCGAAGGGATCGACGAGACGCAGCGCCTCACCACGATTGCTCAGACGCCCGAAGCGCTCTATCTCCTCTGCGGACGCGTCGCTCGGTGGTCCGACGACTTGCTGCGGTGTGAGCTGATATGTTTGTCGAACCCATTCGGGTCGCCGCGCGACGACGAGATATTCGCCTGGAGCCATCTCGTGTTCAGCTCCGAATGCAAACTGGATTCCAGCGTCGAAACGAAAGCCGTCCAGGCTGACGCGGCGATCCGAGACGTTGAGCAGTTCGATGTACTCTGCAAACGATGTGTCTTGAATCAGTTGACCGTTTTGGTCGATCTGACGCGGGTGGAACATGATCTCATTGATGACGACGCTGCGCTCAAGATCGACGCGATTTGCCTCATTGGGTGTCGGTTGGGTGGAAACCCACCAGCCGCCAACGCCATCGGGAAACCGCGCGTGACTCTGAGACGGTGCAGTGGTTGGCGCGCCATCCTGCTGCATCGCGTCGACAAGGCGCCCGGTGGCGTCGTGTAGGAAGAGGCGGATCCGATCTTCACCGAGCTCGAATCCGAGCTCGGTCTCGGTCAGCGTCAGGAATCCGTTGGCCGCGATTGTCGTTCCGGCCGCAAAACGAAAGCCTGTCGACCCTCCTGGGTCGTCCGAGAGCTCATAGCCGGACAGATCCACCGGGACCGACGTAAGATTCATGAGCTCGACTCGTCGCTGGGAATCAGTCGCTGCAACGATGACCTCGTTGATCGCGACGGCCGCAGGCGGCTCAGAGTCGGGCTGGCGATGCGAGACCAGCGAGACCGAAACGCCAGCGTCGTCGGAGCCAGCTCCGGCGTTGTGGACTTGCACACCGACGACATTGACACCGGCGCGGAAGAGCTCCCGGGGGAGTTCGAACGTGATCTCTCCGTCCTCCATATTGCGAGCGACGCGGGCCCGCGTGGTCGCGCTGACGACCTCTCCGGGGGCGAGATCGAGATTGAACGTTGCGACTGTCTCGCCGTTGACATACGCGACAGCCCCGTCGTCGACACGCAATGAGAGCACGAGTCGCTCCGCTTCGTCGATTGCCTCCGGCGTCAACTCGAACTCACGACGCAGTGCGAAGGCGAGATACTGACGGCGCATGTCGTTCAGTTCCGTCGCTATGCCCGGCGCGTTGTAGCCGACGGGAGCCTCAACCGCTTCCCATTGCGACGCGTCGAAATCCAGCTGATACCACGCGTCGGGCGGATTCGAAAACTCTGCGGGCCGGCCGCTCTCGGGATCGCGCCCCTTGCGCAGGAGCCAGTGAGCGTCCGGACCGTTGGCCGCAATCAGGACGGTGTCGATGGTTTCTGTCGGCGGAAAGTTCTCTTCGCCTGGAGTGCCGCCCACCTCCCGACTGACCGCCCAGTCGGAGACGCGCTGGCCATCGCTGTGCGGTCGCCGCAGTGAGAGGCTGTAGCCAGCGCCGTCGGGCGCTACGGGCCAGTCGCCGCGGTCTCGGTAGCGAATCGAAGCCAGCGGCGCGCCAGCGTGGGTCAGCACCTCGAGGCGTTCGCCGCCGTCACTCAACCGCCGCGCGAAGTTGCCGATCACATTGTCGATGCCATACCGACGTCCGACAGCCTCAGCATCGCGGCAAACCACGAGGTAGGACTGGGCCGAAAGAAACGTGCCTTCGGGGAAAACGAAATCGATTCCGCTACTGAAGTAGGCACCGCCCAGGTCGACCCCGACCGAGGAGTCATTGAAGAGCTCGACGAACTCCAGGATCTGCTGCGGATCCTCGGTCGCGGCCGGGTGGTAGAACACCTCGGTGATGCGCAGTGCCATCAGTGGTGTTGTTCCACTGACGAGAAGCGTGGAGAGGAAAAGCGCCGCGCGCAACATGGGCCGACGCTTTGCGTTGGTCGAGGGGTGATCGGGCATTGAAGCGCTCCCGGCGGTGAGGTCAACTCGAGCGAACTCGAGTCTAACCGCAGTTGGACCGTTCCGCCGCGTTGTTGGGTAGTGCGAGTCGTTTTTTCTCCACCTTCGGCGCTCAAAAGGCTTCGAGCCGAAAGCTGAAACGCACGAACGAATCTCAACCACCGCCTGCGTCACCCCGCCCCAGAAAGACACGAAGGGCACGGCTGGGTGGCTTTCGCGGCCAGCCGGTGCCCTTGGTTGGAGGGATCCTCGAAGGGGTCGAGGATGCAATTGAGGGAGGGGGTTGGGTTAGGGTTTTGGGTCTCAGTGGTCAATAAAGCAACCCGCATGCCACTCCCTCAATACATAGAGTTTGCTATAAACCTATGTATATAATTATCTTAGGTTTCACGTGCCGGTTGCGCCATCTGCCCAGCGCCCAGAAACCTGACACTTTTTTGCGAACCATCTGCGGATCATCTCACTCCGTTAGGAGCTTGGTCGCCAGGGGGACTGGAAAGAAAACTGGGTGGCCTCGCCAGCGCACTGTGCCTCGGCGGTCGATCAGCGCTACTGCCGGCAGGCTTTGCGCGCGGTAGGCGTTCCACACTCGCTGATTCTCGATGAAGCCGATGTCGACGAAATCGAGACGAGACTTCTCCACATAGGCGCGAGGCGGCATCGTGCTCTTGGGGTCCTTAGGATTCAGAACGCCCAGAAAGACGATTCCGGCATCTGTCCAGCGTTCCATCACACCGCGCAGCTGGGGAAGCGCCTTGCTGCAGCTGGTGCACCAGGTGGCGAGGAACACGACCCCCACGACTTCCCCATCAAATGTCTTCAGCCCCGCGCTGCCGTCGACCACTCCGTTCTGCCAAGTTGCCGGCGTCAAGTTGAGCGCTGGTCTACCCACGATGTCGATCTGCTGGGTGTAGCTGCGCGCTTTGCGCACGTCGAATTTCCGCTGCGGAAACTCACGTATGACCCGCTGGTACATCCGTCGTGCCTCCGCCGGTCGGTCGAGCCCTGCCAGCGTCACGCCGGCACGCAAAAGCGCGCGCGAGCGGGCTTCATATTTCGGATACTCGCGGTACGCGGCGAGGTATGAGCTCAGGGCCTCATCGTACTTTTCCATGAGTAAGTAGGTCGAACCCGCCATATAGCGTGACGTGCCGGCTTTCGCAGTCTGCGGCAGTCTGCGGAAAACCTGCTCGAACGTTGTCAGCGCTTGATTGCGAGCGGCGGCGGCGTCTTCGGGCGAGAGATTGAGGTCCTTGGAGTGCTGAGCCCTCAGGTAATGCGTTTGGCCGAGTTCGAACAGCACGAGTGCGCGTCTCTCGTCGTCGAGGTCTCTATCGAGTGCCGCTTGAAGGGCGTCGACGGCGGCATCAAACTTCCTAGCCTGGCGCAGCTCGAGGCCAGGCTTGACGATCGGATCGACAGGCTTTTTCGCCTTCGTGCCACTGGCTCGCGGTTTGGTGTCGGCGCCGAGGATTGAAACGCAGGCGCAGAGTACGCTGGCAACTGCGATCGGCGACGTCATGAAACGTAGTGTCATCGAGGATTTCTCCAGCTTGTGAGGCCGTAACTCGCGAATGACCTGGTCTTCGGTGCGAAGCATTGTCGAAAAAAGTGCTACGGACGAGCACCAGCGTCCGGCGAGCCACGGGAGGTGTTTGTTCGGTCGAGGTCCCGCCGCTCCAGGGCTCCGACGTGCGCCGCAACGCTCTTCCCGAGTGTCTCTAAATTGTATCCGCCTTCGAGGACAGACAAGAGGCGCATTTTCTCATCCAAGCCGAGAAGCCGGGCGGTGAGAGTTGCGAAGTCATCGTCGCGTAGCGTGAGTCCACCTAGAGGATCTTGCCAATGGGCATCGAAGCCACAGCTCACGATCACTAAGTCGGGGGCGAAGTCGCGGTGGATCTTCGTCACGTCGGCGGAGAAGATTTCGACGTAGCGCCGGCGTGAGAACCCGTGTGGCAGCGGGCGGTTCAGTGTGGTTCCTAGCCCGTCACCGCGGCCCGTCTCGTGAGAGCCTCCGGTGCCCGGGTAGTGGGGGTGCGCATGCAGTGAGTAGTAAAAGATCGTCGCGTCTTCATAGAAGATGTCCTGCGTGCCGTTTCCGTGGTGCACGTCCCAATCAACGATCAACACTTTCCGGCAGCCCATCTGCTGAACCGCGCGTGCCGCGATGGCGACGTTATTGAAGAGGCAGAACCCCATCGCGTGTTTGCCAGTGGCGTGATGGCCTGGCGGCCGCACAAGGCAAAAGGCAGGCTGTCCTGACTCGAAGACCCTTTGTGCGGCTGCGATCGTCAGTCCGGCCGCGCGTCGGGCCGCGTCGCTGGACTGCGGTGAATACGGGGTGTCCGCGTCGAATCGCCCCGATTTTCCTGCTGCAGCGGTGACGCGGTCGACGTGTTCTTTGCTATGGCATCGGAGCAGATCTCGCTCTGTCGCTGGCTCGGCGTCGCGCCACTCGAGGCGGCCTTTCAATTGAGGCGCCTCTTTGAGCGATGATTCCATCACACGAATGCGATCGGCGCATTCCGGATGGGGGCCTGTCTCGTGTCGCAGAAGGGCAGCGTGTGAGTAGATGTGGATGGCCATGGGCGTCTCTTCGTCCAGTGCTCGACCGTGCCTCATCGCAGCAGGAGACGGCCTCGCGATCGCCCGTAGCGTCGAGTGCGAGCGTACGACCAGAACGATCGTGGCCTACTGCGCGGGTGCGTAGGTCGATGCCATATGAACCGACGGCGGAGTTGTGTGCAACACCCGGGTGTATGCCTTCGTCCTCAGACCGGCGGTCTCCTCAGCGACCCTGCGTCTCTGCAGCGGTGTCTTGGCGCCGCCAGTCTTCGTGGCCGCAGAGAAATCGGAGCGCCCGAGGCGAATTCCTTACCGGCGCGCCGTCTGCGATCGGTAGGATCTGTACGAGTTTTCTTCGTGCCGGCCGCTCGCGTCTGGATCGCGGCGGTGCAGCGTCGACCTTAGAGTGTTCACCATGGAGCCCGATACGACGTGAAGCGCCCTCTCCTCCTCTTGCTTGGAGCCGCGCTGGTGGTGGGGGGAGGGCTGGCCATGGTTTTTTGGACGCCGCCCCGCGCGCCCGTGGACGAACCGTGGGAGCCCCACTGGGAGGACGAAGAAGAGTGGACTCGTGTCGACGAAAGCGTTTCCGTCGAGCCCCGAGTGGTTGGGCCCTCGTCGTTTGAGGTTACGGGATACGTTCTCGGCAGCGGACTCGAGCCGCAACCGGGGGTGACGGTCGCCTTGAACGAAGAGATCGCCGAGACCGACGGACACGGCCGCTTTGCGTTCCCGGCCGCCCAGCGCGATGGCGTCGGCGTCATCGAGTGCCGGCGCGGGGACACGGTGATCACAAGGTGGGAGGATGTGGTTCTAGGACCCAAAGCCATCGAACTGGGCGTCGTTGCCTCGGACATTCTGCCGCAGCCGTTCGAGCGTTTACGTCTGACAATCAACTTGGCGCCGCAACATGTGCCGGAGCCGACCGATACCGATCAGCCTGCGTCCCCCATATCGATCGTCGCGAACTCGGTTCTCGTGGAAGACTGGGGGCGCGGTGGGCGCGTGCGCTGCTCCGGCACTACGAATCTTCCCGATGGCGCCAGTCTCGTAGCGAGCCTCTATTTCGACGATGTCAGATCCTTCGCCAGCATCGACGCAGTCAAGGCAAGTGAGGGGCGATTCGTCGCGGCGATTTGGTCGACCGGCATTGTGCCGTTTTACTCTGGTCGTTACTTGCTGGAAATCTCGTTCAACCGCAACATGGAATCACCGACTGACATCGGTACCTGGTTGGAGTCGCATGCCGACCTCGAGCTCGACCGAGTGTTCGATCGCAACGTACGCGCGGAGGTCTTCATCGGCGACCGTGAGGAGGCGCTCGAGGAGGATCGCCAATTAGAAACCTACTTTTCCGAGCGATTGTCGACAGCGCGTCAACTGTACACCGTCCTAAAGACCCAGGTTCAGTCAGTCGAATTGCTGTCGCGCGGCTGGTCTCCACATCTCGTCGCAGCGCAGCGGCAGGCGCAGGTGTCTTGGTTTGGGTCGAAGATGGTCAACGAAGACGGTTCGTTGAACGAGGTTGCCTGGCGAGATTTTCTCGATCAACGCTGGCGCCCGCAGATCGTCGAACTGCTGGCAGCGCACAAGGAAAGAGGAAGCGGTAAGTATCGCGAGGCCGAAGCGCATCTCGTTGGCCTTTACGAGGACCTCCATCTTCAGAGCTTGTCGTTTTCGAAGTTCATTGTTTATCCCAGATTCGGGCTGCCTCCGCATCCAGCAGACGAATACCTCGACGAGTTCGGCGACGGCGACCTTCAACTCGCCGAACGGCGGATCCGCAATCGTTTTGCGGCGCTTGAGCGCTACTGCCACCTCACGGATCGGTGGTGATGAGGGCCCAACGGGCTGTCAACTCCGCAGCGCGTTCGGCGCGCCCTCGGCCGGGCGCTGACCGCGCCCGGTACCCAGGCGGAATCGGCAACGCTGCTGCTGAGAAGCTGCGGAAGAACGCAGGCGGGCGCTCATCTACTGGGCGGCTGACTTCCCGGCGCCGGTAGCACGCGACGCGGTGCCGGCGAGCACGACTTTCAATCGTGTGGACGGAAACTCGATCTGCAGCAGGCGATTCTGGGCGTCCAACCAAAGAGTGCCGCTCATTTCGGTCGACTTAAACGCGTAGCGGGTGGCGTCGATCGAGCGCCCACCCAGTCGTAGCGGTTCTTCCCCCTTCTTGTCGATCCGTAATCGTACCGTACGGTTGAAGTCGGGGTAGAGAAGCGACACTTCGCGGCCATCGAGTGACCCTGCAAGCGACGCGGTGAACGCGACCCAGTGCTCCATGGCCTGATTGCCGCAGAGAAACGAATTCGCCTCGAGAGTGTGATCCCTGACGATTGGTTTCGCGCCCGGTTGGAGATAGGTGACTTGGGCCTGGCTTTCGCTTTTGCGCTCATAGAGCGTGCGCTGTTCGGAAACATTGCCGTCGACGTGCGCGGCGCGCAGAGTCTCCTCGAAACGCAGAGTTTCCCCCGTCGTCGTCAAAAACGTGGTGCCGCGGGCGGCGCGAATGGCGCCGCCGTAGTTGTACGTGCGCCTCGCCTGGATCTCGTAGATCATTTCGCCACGCCGTGTTGGGTGGGGTACGTGGCGAATCTGAAACCGTGTCTCGCCGACTTTGTCCGCCTTGCGCAGCCACACGTAGCGGTGTTCGGTGTTGAGTTCCCACGGGTAGGAGACTTCCTTGGGGCTTGCGGCTGCCGGTGCGCAGAGGGCGAGTGAGCCAAAGGTGAGGAACAAGATGGCGACTTGATGGGGCATGGGAGGGGATTGCATGTGGGGCCAGTTCAAAGGTGAAAGGGGCAGACAGGCTTCTTCGATCCTGAGGGGCACGGTCGAGTTACGCAAGAGGTGAAATCCGGAATCGCATCGATGTCCACAACTCTTTTTGCGTAAAGAGGTTGCGGGTTTAGTTTGGGCCTGTGCGGACAAATGCAACGCAGCGGCGGCGTGATTCGGCCCATATAATAGCTCAGTTCGGCACACCGATTGACGGGACTGGTAGGCCGTTCGATTCGGGTCGCGGCGTTTTCGAGGCCGATCCGTGCGTTCCCTAACTGGCGAATGTTACGGAGGAGGGCTCCTCGAGCGCGGGAGTTTCGCGGCGCCCGCAGCCTGGGCGCTGGAGGGAAGTAGGATGGTTCGCAAGCTCGAAAAGATCGACAAGGAACTGGGCTACTGCGAGGTGAAGCTCGAGAAGGCGCGTCGTCTCAAAAAACAGCAAGACTTCCTGTCGGCGGAACTTGAGGCTGTCGGTCGATTTCTCAAGCTTTACGAGAGTTCCGATCTCAAGCTTCACGAGCTCCCGTTCGCCGCCATTTCGCAGCAAATCGCCGTCGAACGATCACGCAGCGAAAAGCCGGGCCCCGCATTTGAGCGTGCCCGCGAGGATTTTGTCTCTGCGGGAGTTTTTCAACTCGTGCGTGAGGACCAAGAGACGCTCGTTCGAGAGCGGAATGAGATCCGCACTAAACTCGCGAACTACTCTGGTTTCTCCGCCAAGAGAAACGTCTTGGAAAGCGAACGCGAAGAGACACTCACCTCGCTTGGGTCGTCTCAAGCTGGTCGCGTTCAGAGGCTCGGGGACGAATTCAAAGCGGTCGAAGCCGATTGGAATTCTCTCACCGAGGACGCTCTCAACCTCGACGAGGCAATTTTCTACTTGTCACGAAACGTGGACTACATCAAGAGTGCCCGCTCTTTCCTGGTCGCGGCCAAGGGGAGCTTTGACGTTGAGAATTGGCTCGATAGCGGATTCGTCACAGATCTCTTCCGTCACTCGAACATCGCGCGCGCCAAGGAGATGTTCGACGGTGCTTGCCGCAACCAGAAGCTGGCCCGAAACGAGCTGTGCTGCATGGTCCATCTTCATGTCGAGCTCGAAGGGTTCGAGCCGATGCTCAGTCAGTTTCTCAGTGCTCTCTTCGAGGATATCTTTCTCGAGGGAAGACTTGTGAGATCCCTCAGCGTCATTGAAACGGCGTTCGAGAAGAGCGAGACGTATCTCAAGAGAGTCCGGGACCAGCGCGAAGTGCTGCATTCGAAACTCGACGCCACGGAGAAAGTGCGCAATCAGCTGTTTCTCAAACTTGGTGGCGAGCGTCGCGGGCGGGTTTCCACCGGCTAGATCGCTAGATCGCGCGGTACGCTTTCTCAAAGGACGCCGAGCTCGCAATCGCAAGGGTGTGACACGCGGGAGCTCAGTGCTCAGAAGGCATGTTGACCGCGTGCGGAGCGGCTTGGCGACTCAAGGACGCGGGGCGGCCTTCAACACGACTCGATCGTGCCGGGCTGCTAAGAGAGCGGACTGAGTGCGAAGGAGCCAGTATTGGGGCTCGATCCGCCCTTCAGCCTGCCACGATCGAAAAGGCGCCGCCGACAGGGCCAATGGTCGGATAGGTTAGGATCGAGGTAGACGCATTGGTAACTGTAGGGGGGTGCCACTGCCGGCGGCATGGCCCCGTTAGGGGCCAGAACAAAAGAAGAACGACGGCGTCGGGTGGTTAGGTTCCCTGCTTTTCGGCAAAATGACAGATCCCACTGGCAGCGCCTGGATTTTTCGGGTGTGCACCGCGGTGTCGAGGCTAAACTCCTAGGAGATGTTCGTCTTGTCCGCTCGGAACCGGCGTTGGTGGAGTCGGATATGAGGAGAGAGAACGGTCAATGAGCCTTGGACGTGAGCTGATTCTTGCCATCGGGGCGCTCGTTTTGGTCGGCCTCCTGGTCTTTCTCTGGGGAGAGCACTCGAGCGACGAGCTGGCAGCGGATGCGTCGGCCTTCGAAGTGCTCGAACGCGGCGCGCCGGAACGGGTGCGCGTGGCCGCCGGTGAGATCGTTGGCGATCTTCGCGTGTCTCAGCGCCGCAGCGGTGTGTCGGACGGAGCCGACTCGACGGCGAGTGAGGCGTCGCCATCTGACTCAAACTCTGCGTTCGACCCCTCCGACCCTCGCGTCGAAACGACCCTCACTGCACTCCGTTCAGCCAGGGAGCGTCTCTTGGAAGAAATCCACATGGCGCAAACACGTGACGCCAAGTCACTTGGTCACTTTGACTTCGACACCTTTACTCGACGGGTCACACACTTGCGTCAATCTCGATCACGCCAGGATCTTTGGCTGGCGCTGGCGGCCGTGAATGAGGCGATCGGTGAGCTCGATCCCACGGCGCTGGAGAACTCAGAACCACCGTCTCCCGATGCTGTGAGCGCGCCCACAGTGCTCGAGGCTGCGGCCGCAGCGGCGGCCTCGACGACACGGCCCGAGCCTCAGGACGGGCCCAACACGTCCTCTCCTGGCGAACGTCCTGAGCGCGAGTAGCTCGGCGCCGTCAGCGCTGTGTGAGAGATTGTGGATGCACCCTCAGGGGGCGTCCCTTACGATGGCGACGGGTTGGAGCGAGCGTAGGCATCGTGGTGTTACCGCCGAATGAACGGAGGAGTCGTGATGCGAACAGCGAGCCCTTTTGTTCTCAAGACTCTGTGGGCAACCGTGTTGTTGGTCGTGTTCGGAAGTCGTCTCGTTGCAGATGACTGCAACCCAAGAGCCAGGGCGAGCGTGTCGCCAGGGTCGTACGTGCAGTTCGAAGAGGCCCTCGTCGTGCGACTGGATGCTTCGCAGTCCATCGCTGGATTCGGGTTGAGCTGTGTCGACCGCGGACTGTCTTTTCGGTGGAGCAACGCAGTAGATCAACCGACACGCATCGTCAGCCCATCCGATTCTGAGACGGATGTCCTCGTCCACGAGACTGGCCTCTTTTCCTTTCTACTCGAGATTACCGACGACGATGGCAACGTCGACACCGCTTGGGCGTCGGTCGCCGCTGTTTTGGATTTGGAGAGCACCTGCGTTCCGTCTGCCGCCATCACGCGACCATTTGAGGTTCTGCTTCCCAATGGTGAGGCGCAGACGGTCAGCCTGTCGGGAATCGAATCGAAGTCGGGGCGTTCACCGGTGTGCGACACTCTGACTTTGAAATCCTTCCGGTGGGAAGCGTTGGATAACGCTCCTGCGCCCCAGACGCCAAACGAGCCCACCACTTCAGTCACGTTCGAGGCGCCTGGAGAGTATTCGTACCGATTGACAGTCGAGAGCGGCGACGGTGATCGAGCCGTCGACGAGACGACAGTGCTGGTTCGGTCGTTCGAGTCACCGGCGCTCATCGTCCGCGGTGACGCCAACGCCGACGGCGGGGTCGATCTCGGGGACGGAATCTTCATCCTGAATTTCCTGTTTACCAGCAACCAACATCTTCCCTGCGCGAATGCGGCGAACACTGATTCGACGAACGGTCTGGACATGGCGGATGCGCTCCGCATTTTCGGGTGGCTCTTCGTCGACGGTCCAGCTCCCGATCCACCGATCTCTGAGTGCGGAGCCCCCATCGGTCGCTTGGTGAACGGAGTCGCGCAGGTCGATCTCGGCTGCGAGAATCCTAGAGCTTGTCTCGAGTAATGCGCGCGGAGCGTGAACGCCGCCTCCCTGCCTCTTCGTCGTGCTGCACACACAGCGAAGCGAGAAACCGTGCGGCGCGCCTGGTGCTTCGAGGCACGACTGTGCTTGACTGGAGGGGGTCATGTTCATCGATGCTCCTCGATTGCTTTTTAACGGGCCGCGTTGGGTCCGAGGATTCGCCCCTTTATGTGCGCTGCCGCCCCGGTCGTTTGCGCGACACTGGTTGTTCAGGTCATTGCCGTCGTGAGCCACGAGCGTAAATCGTGCGTCGTGGTATGGGCCGATTCTGTCCTGAGGTTTCCTCGCGCCTTGCAGTTCCGTTCTTCTTCAGCTAGTGCAGTGAAACGGACGATCGCTGGTGAGCTTTGGCCTTGGTCGCCACAAAGTCGTAGACTTCAGATAGATCGTCGTCTCTTGACTTGAAAGCCCGCTCCTCGCGCCGCACGAGAGTCGCCGGGAAACCAGGATACGCGGCGAAGAGTCAGTTGATCGGCTCGAACGAGTCTTCTTCTTCGAAGCCCCATGAACTGTCGCTATTCATTTCTTCTCTTGGTTGCCGCGCTCACTGGACCTCCGGCCGAAGCCGGACCGCCCGGCGTCGCAGTGTTTGTGCATGGAACCGGTGGTTTCGATCTGTCTCTTTCGGATCTCGTTGCTGGCGAGATGTCCCGTAGCTCCGAAGTCGCGGTTGTCGAACGAGCTGATCTTGCGCCGATCTTTCGCGAATGGAACGCGTTCGCGGCTGATGCGAGGGAAGACTCAAAGCGCCTCGGTTCACTTCTTGGCGCCGACTACGTCGTATTGTGTCGGGTGGATGCAGCGAGTGAGCACGTAGAGTTCGAGATGATCGCTGCGCTGAGCGGCGAAATCGTCGCGGTAGAGAAAATGGATTTGCCGAGCGTGACCGCCCTGGCGACGCAGGTCCGAGACCGAGTCGAACGGCTGGTCAGTGAGCGGATTCACTCAGCCGCCCTGGCGAGCGACGCCGTGGCGATTCTCACGCCGTCAGGACGTTCGTCGACACTCGAGGGCGATCCACTGCGTATAGCTTTCCTCGACAAGGTGAGGCGGCAGCTGCGACATCTCGACGTTCCGCTTTTGCACCGGGCGGAGGCGATGGAGCGCATGCTCGCCGAGAAGGTGCTGCACGAAAAGGGATGGACGACGATCGGTGAGATGCCGACCGAGTTTTTGGGCGCACGCTATCTTGTTGTCCCCACGATTTCGTCTGACGGAGATGTGGAGATCGTCATCCTCGACACCCGAACAGGTCGACGCGTCGCTCAGGAGGTTTTCCGTGCGGACCCTGAGGATGCGTCGATGGCTGCCCGTGCTGCTGTGTGGATCCAGGCGCGGGTGACAAGCGGCGCGTCCGATCTTTTCAACACGCCACCGAAGGGGCAGAAAGGCACCGGTGGGCTTGATCCGGAAACGCTGCAGTCGTTCTATCGCGGCATTGAACTCTACGACGCTGGACGTTATCTCGACGCGATCAACAGCTTTCACCTCGCCGCGCTTCAGGACAGCCGCCTCATTGAACCGTATGTTTGGATGGAGCGTGCCTACACGGCCAGCGGGTTCGACGAGGTTGCCGCTGCCGTTAAGGCGTTCGTGCGTCAGAGGCGGGGGCGATGGCTGGGAGCCGGCAGTGCGAAGCTCGTGAGCGCACAGCCCGGTACCAACTTTACTGGCGTGCGTGCTGACGTCGCGATCTCGAAACCGCTCGCGAACTCGTTATCACTTCTCCTGGTCGAGTTGCTGCACACGACGACGCAGAGTCCGGTTTTTCTTGCTGACGATCTGGCGCGACTGCGCCGCGAGTACGATGTACTCGTCGGTCTCAGTTCAGCGCAGGGCGTGACCTGGAAACGTGCACCACAACTCTTCTTTGGGACGACGGTTTCGGCTCACCTCACCCGGGGCGTGCCGACACTACCGAAGCAGTCGAGTGGGCTCGTCGGTTTTCGGTTGGAGATTCGGTACACGGAGCAGCTGGATCCCGAACGCCAGACGCGTCACGTCGTGCGGTTACCTGCCGATCGAGAGAAGTGGCGACGGACGATCGCGGAGGTTTTGGCTCGACCACCGGAGGCAGTGACGAGCATGCAATTGCCCGAGTTCGCGCCGGGCGAGCCCGCGGATCAGCTTGCTGATAGGCTCGAGGTACGGTTTGATGCCGCCAAATATTTCAAGTACCAGCTGCAGGACCCTTCTCCGTCGAGGTTTCGAGACGCGTGGCGGGCCTCAAAGCGATCTGATCTATGGCACTTTGTTGACTACGGGTTGATGCGGTGGATTCTGCGCCAGCTGCCGCCCGATGCACCGCTACGTCCGTGGTACGAGTTTGCGTTTCTTTGTGAGCGTCATGCACCGGGGAATGAACGCGTCTACCCGGGCGTCCTGCACGAGTCGCCATGGACTGATCACATCGCTGGACTGCGCGATCTCGCGAAACGCTACCCGGGCCATCCGGTGGGACGGCTGGCGCGCGTCAATCTGTGTCTCTACGAACTCGGCGACCCCACGCGCGGCATTGTCGACGACGACCGGATGCGCGCGGGTCGCCGCGCGTTGGAAGCGTTGGCGCTTGAGTTGAGTGATCCAAGCGACATTCATTCCACTCCTAAAGGCTACGCATCTGCTCGCAACCGCGTGACCACAGCTCTACGTCGCTGGGTGGCGGTTCTTGACTTCGCGTTCGGAAACGATCGTCGCAGCTCCGATGCGCCCGGATTCTTCGGTTTCGTGAACGCCGCTTGGGGAGGGAGCGGCGGACCAACAGTCGGTATCGGGTCGCCTTGGCCAACGTTCGACCAGGGGATGCCAAGCGACATGGCGGCGCCTGAGCGCCGCCAGGAAGTTCGGGCGCGGCTCGCACTGTTGCCGCTGGCGCTTCGACGTCTTGATCCAGAGCCGGATGCGCTGAGACGGCTCACCCGTGCCTACCCCAACGCGAACGTTCTGCTCGCCTACGCCCTTGATTTCCTCTCGAGTATGAACACTGTGTTGCCGGCCCGCCGGGTGCGTTGGAAGCAGAATGATCTTTTGGGGCTTTATGAATTCTTGACGCACCGCACACAGGAGGAGTTGCGCGCCCGGCCCGAACTGTGCTCATCGAGCGAGATACTCCATCGCATCCGGACGCTGATGTCACCGAGCGTCCTTTTCGACTGGATGGCGAATAGTGAACGTTTGGCCGCATGTCGCGACGAGCTTCGAGCGGCTGTCTCAGCGGCGCTCGAGAGCCGTGGTGTCGGTGCTTCTGGCGACCGTGTCATTCTGCGAGTCGTGGAAGCACTCGACGGTTGGCCGCCGCTGCCGAACGCACGAATCGAGAGTCTCCTGATCGCGCGCGCCCGCGACGCATGGCTGAGGGGTACGCCGCACACTTGGCTTGAGTTTGCAGGCTGGAAACGTAAACGATCGTCTCCGCGTGAGCTCGGCCAGCTTCACTTAGAACACCTCGAGGTCTTGCGGACACTCTTGCGCGCAAGACCGAAGAGCCCGGACGGTTTGAAGATCTCAAGCCAAGTCGCGCTCGATTTGTTTCGAGCCGGTTTCGACGCAGACGCCGAAGAGCTCTATGAGGAGATGCTAACGTGGTCGATCGAGGCCGGCCAGGGTCAGAGTGAGGTGGCGCTTTTGCATGCGAACGCCTACCTCATGCTTGCTCTCATCAAGAAGCGCAGCGGTGACGTCCCAAGCGCTCTACGTTGGGCCCAAAAGGCTCTGGACGCAGGGGGCGATGCGGAGTTTGGACTGCTCTACCAGACGTACGGGTCACGTGGATGGAAGCAGCCCCTCAAACCATACGCACTCCGGCTCATGCGCACCCTACGCCACAAACCGGACGCGCCCATGGAGAACCCATTCGAGAACTTCCAACCTGGTGTCCGAAGAGAGGATGCTCGCCAAGTTGCGCAAGCGTTCTCCCCGGTGCAGTCATCTACTCAGGAGAAGACGTCTGCAAGCGAGGCTGCGACTGAGACTGACGATCGCGGCTGGACGCTCGTGCGCGCGATCGGAACGTCGGTTGCTGCGCTGATGATCGTCGCTCTCATCGTCGGACGACGTCAGGCTGCTAGTGCCAACTGACGGATGCTTCGCGCTGTGCTGGCGACAGAGGGATAGGTTCCTCATGTCGTCGCACCTTACATGGGTTTTTGGGGTGACGGCGTCTCCGTAGTTGCTCTGTCATTGTGAGTCGATCGAGCCGAGCGCAGTCGTGCGCCTGCGACTTCAATGGAGCCGGGTATGAGAAAGCGCAGCGGTACACCTGGTGCAGCGACGGAGAGCTGTGTTTCAATGCATGGGATCACGTTGGACCGATGCTTCGCCGGTGCTCTGTTTCGAGGATCTCACCCTTCATGTTCGCCGTGGCTTTCGTGAGTTTCTGTGTGAGGCAGCTTTGCCGCGAGCGATCGAGTGCGTGCGCTGTCGTGACTGCAGTCGCTGGAGTGTTGTTGCCCGTACTCGTGGATGCTCAATCATCGTCGTCTGGCACGGGGACTCACCCGCTTCTGCCGGGAATCCGCTCGAATGAAGTGAACAACCCGGAGTGGCCACGGACGCTTCACGACGCGCAGCTGACTGGGTTCTCGCCGCTGACATGTGGCATGACGCAAGCGCCGAAAATGTGGAGCAGCGTGCGCTTCGGCGGCAAGCTCAATTGGCTCAAAGTCGTTCGCGACTCCCGCGGTGACGACCTCTGTCTCGTACGCGACAACCAGCTGCGACTGATCAGTGCCGCGGGACGCACGCTGTGGAGAAGTACCGTCTCGGGTTCGCTTGTCTACTTCGGCCGCCTCGGTGAGCTTCACGATGACGCGCTTTTGCTGGCGGCTGGTCCGACGCTGAGTCTTTTGAGCGCTGCGACGGGCGAGCTCTTATGGCAGCATCGGTTCGAACCGACGTACGCGGGCCTGCGCGTCGACGTCGCCGACGTGTTGACTGCGAGCCCCGGTCCGGAGGCGGTCGTCTTCGTGCACAATGGCGACAAGGGGTACCTGCTCCACTTCCCGGCTTCGGGCGCAGCGCAGTTTGTTTGGAGCGAAACGGTCGTTGTCCCCGGCGAGTGGCAGGAGAGATACGATCACGGTAGCGATGTCATCATCGATACGAGCGAACCGGATCGTCCACTCGTCTGGAATGTTCGCCACCATCGCTGCCGCGGTTTTGATGCTCGCACGGGGGAGATGCTGAGCACCGCGGTCTACAAGATTGACGGCGCGCAGCGGCGGAACTACGGTGCCTGGGCGGTCGGACGCAGTGTGGACGGCGCCCGCATTCTTGGGCTCATTGCTAGCGGTGTCGAGCTCCACGCTCACGGCCTGCGGCTCCACGCAGGCCGTGACAACGAGCTCGCGTGGTGGAACTACTATGGCTACGTGTTCGATGTTCACGGCGTTTACATCAGTCCCGTTGTCATCGACGACCTGAGCGGCGACGGTGGGCTCGACATCGTCTATAGCGTGCGCGATCCAGCGCGCGACTACCGCTCGTTCGTCCGCGTGCGGGATGCGGCAACCGGCGAGGTGACCGCGGAGTTAGAAGACCAGTGGTGTCTGGGTGCGACATTTCATCCGCGAGCGGCGCGCCCATGGGTACTACATGTCGCTGACGCACCGCAGGGCGCGACGCCGGAGCGCGGCGACCTTCAGGCCGTGCGACTCGAAGGCGAAGAGTGGAAGACTTTGGCTGAATTTCCCGCTGCGACGCCGTGGCGGCCGCTGGTCACTGCGTCAGGTGGTGCGTTCCGGCGTCCCGACCGCGAGCGTGAACTCTTTCTGCTGCAGTCCGATCCCGACGGTGTTCGTGTGCTGCGGCGTTATTCCTTTCGTGGCGAACGCGCGTTTCTGCGTGCGGAGACGCGAGCCGAGACACTAACTCGGCGGCGCCTTCTCGACGTCATGTACGTGCGACGGAGGGGGCGGCCGGAGCTTGTCTTGCTGACGAGCGAGGGCGGCCGACTTGAGGCGTGGGACTGGTCGGGTGCCAAGACGTGGAGTGTGAACCTCTCGGGCGGGCACCAGCCGCGCCTGAGTGCGGTCGATTTCGACCAGGACGGGCGCGCCGAACTCGTTGCTACGACGAGTGGGGATCGTGTCAAGGTCTTCGGTTTCACCGCCGCGGGTGAAGCGAGAGAACGCCTTGACCTCGAGTTTCGCGGCGCTGACGCGCGACACCGATTGAGTCCTCTCGTGTACGACCTCGCACCTGACGCGAAGCGCTGCTTGATCGCGCCGGGAAGCACTGAACGCGGCTTTCTCGCCGTCAGAGCGCATCGTGCCGACGGGTCGCAATTGTGGGAGAGTGAGTTGACGACCTCCACCGGCGAGGGCGGGACGGTAGTGGCCTGGAGCGCCGGCGACTTTCTGCCCGGACGCGAGACGGCGATTGCTGTCTCTGTGAGCAAGCGGCGCTACCTCGAGGAATCAACGTACTGTTTGGACGGACGCACAGGAGAGATTCTCTGGCACAAGACGCTCTACGGCACAGGCGTGACGGCGCGTCCTTACCGCTCGCACGCGATTCCGGCGGCGTTCGACGTCGATGGGGATGGGATCGACGAGATCGGCATGGACCTCTACAGCTATATGGCGTGGCTCAGTGGCGTCGACGGCAGTTTTGACGTCGTCCGCCACACGCGCAACATTCAGGTCGAAGGCGCGCTCGCCGTCGGGCATCTCCAAAACAGCTTCGTGCCGGTCTTTCGCGCACCGCAGAGCGCTGAGCCGCACTGGTTTGTACCCATGGGGTCGCACGGACCTGTCGGTGTCATGAGCCCGAGCACTTCCGAGGCGTTGTGGGTCGAAGAGTTCGGTTACGATGTGCCAGCGAAGGTCGGAGTCGTAGACATCGATGGCGACGGTATTCTCGAAGTCGGGTACGCAGCCCAGCGCTCGACTCGGTTTCGCTGCCGGGACTTTTGGAGCGGCGAAGTCGAATGGGAGCTTGATTTGCCACAGCCGGTTTCGGGGCCGGTTCTCGCCGCCGATGTCGACGGCGATGGCCGCGGCGAATTCCTGATCGACCGCTTCTGCGTTGCGTCAGACGGTGAAGGTAGCGGTGCGGTGATGTGGGAGGCGCCCGTGTCCCTTTCGTGGGCGATCATCGCCGACTTCGACGGCGACGGTCGCGGTGAGATTGCTTGTCCGGGGGCCGGAGCGGTTTACATTCTCGACCAGAATGAATGACGCCGTGTCGAGCCTCCTCGCCTCGGCCACCTTGGGCAGCTGGGGAGCCAACCTGTCGATGAGTTCGTCTGGACTGGAGCTCAACGCTCGTAGTCGAGATGCACTTCCACGTGTCGCACGATCGGAGGTGGCTTCAAGCGTGGGTCACGTTCCGCAAGGCGCACCTGGACGACGTGCCGGCCGAGGCTCAGGCGAGCGGGCGGCAGCGACCAAACGAGCCAGCTACTGTCACTCACGTCAGAAGGTTCGAGTGGTCCAGAACCTCTCACCATGCGTACCTCAGGTACCCTGAGCAGCTTGCCGTCGAGCGCGATCGCGAGGCGGTCGCGCGGCGAAAAATGTTCGACCTCGATCCTTAGCTCACAACGCCGCAAACGCCCGGCGCCGGCTTCGCGTTCGACGTCATCGTGCACCGAGACGAGAAAGCTTGGCCCATCACCTGTCAGCGTGCGGTAGAGCGCCACGGGCGTTTGACCGTAGAGGCGATCGTTGAGATCAGCGCCAACCCAGTTGCCTTCCGGGCCGATCACGGTCCGGTGCAGCGTTGCATAGACTTTGTCGGTGCCTCGCAGCGTTGAGGACGAGCCGACCGTCGTCAGCAGATCACGCCGCGTCTTTTCGTTGGCGTGCCAATTGAAGACGTAGATGCCGTCTGCGCCGCGCTGCCAATACGCCTGCGCCCAGCCGCGAAACGACGCGCGTTGCCAGTCGGCGTGCGGCTCGAGTCCGTGATGTTCTCCCCACGCACCACTGTCGAATCCCGGATAGAATTGGATGTCGGTGCCGGCGATCAGATCGCGAAACCCCTCGACTTCGACCCCTGGGTCGGTGCCGGCACCGCCGCCGGCGACCAAGATGTCGAGTAGGTCTTCCCCGACCCACGCCGGCAGGTCGTAGCCGATGCGACGACATGCCTCGAGTGTCGTGGCGACGCGCACGGCAACGAAGAACGGGCGACCACGCTTTCGCGCGAGCTCTTCGGTGTGCTTTCGCACTGCGCGCTGCAGGTCGGTGAGTGTATAGCTGAGGCGCGAAGCGTCATCCGCCGGCAGATGAAACGCATGGCGCTGCCAGTCGAGCTCAATCCCATCCCATTCCGCCTGCGCCAGAGCCTCTTGAATGTACTTGAAGCGGTGCTCGCGCACCTCCGGGACCGCCATGTTCCATGAGAGAGCGAACCACTTCGGCGCCTTGTCGGCACCGAGGCACCACTCGGGGTGGTCCTTGCGCAGACGCGTGAGCCCGATCATCTCCGTCGATGCCATCTCGTCCACTTGCAATCCGCTGAAGTGGTTGTCGTTCATACGAATCGACAAGAAAACGTCGATTCCCAGCTGTTTGCCACGCGCGACCATCGCCTGGTAAGGGTTCTCGCCGCGCGCTAGCAGCGAGCGGATGTTCTCATGGTGCGTCATGGAGCGAACCGAGCGATACTTACCCTTGACGCCGTCGGCGACGAACTCGAGTTCCGTCGGCTGCCAGGTTGCCTCGTGCTCGCCGACGCACCAAAAGAGCGCGTCCACCTGAGTGTCCTTGAGTGGCGCGAACGTCTTGTCGAGGAACTGCTCGAGCGTCTGTGGATGCGGCGAGTAACCGTGAGGTGCGCCATCCCAGTTGTAGATGATCCGATAGGTAGGTGGTGTCGTCGCTGCCGATGGCGGCGCGCTCGCTGTTTGTGCGCCGACGTCGCTGCGGTCGTGCGCAAGAAGCGCTGCGATCACGAGAGCGAAGAGTTCAGGGCGAGCGGTTGCGATTTGTCGCATGAGAGTTCCTTTCTCGTGTCGGCGCTGCGTGAGTGGCGATGGTCTTGAACCTCAGAGCGGCTTCCGTGTTGTGTCACACGCCGACAATCTCGCGGCCGATGTGTCACCGTCTGGAGGAGCCCTACCTTTTCACGAAGTCGTTTCAGCAGCCGGCACCGCGCATTGTGCTCCGGCGCTTAGCCGCTATTGTAGAGCCTCCGGCCTTAATCGAAAAACCGTGGAGAGTCGTCGTGCGTCCTATTCTTTCGTGGTCCCTGATCGTCGCCTGCTTCGTTCAAGTCATGAGTGCTGAGGGTGCGCATGCCCAGGTTGCCTCACTGAGCCCGAACGACGGTACTGTTGAGCAGGAGACGTTGTCCAGTCCGCGTCGCAACATCATCCTTTTCATCGGCGACGGCATGGGGTTCGAGCACGTGCAAGCCGGCCGTTTATTTGCGAACGGTAGCGATGCGGTCCCGCTGAGCTTCGAGGATCGTGCTCGTTTTCCGTTTCAGGGCGAGTCGATCACGGCGCGCGCCGATGGTGGTACGACAGACTCAGCGACTGCGGGCACGGCGCTCGCGACCGGATATCAACACGACTCGAACGGCATCATCAGCGAGGCCGACGGCGAGATCAAGACGACGATTCTTGAGCTCGCACGCGACCATGGCTGGAATACAGGTATTGTCACAACGAGTGACGTGTTCGACGCGACCGTGGCGAGTTTCGCTGCGCACGACGACCGCCGGTCGGATCGGTTCGACATTCGTCTCGACTATCTATTCGACGACGATGAGTCTCGCCCTGACAACGATCACTCTGCGACGCTGCCAAACCTTATCTTCGGCGGTGGACTCGGACCTGGATTCGTTGATGACGACTACATTGCCGCCGCCGCGACGGTCGGCTATCAGTTCGTGTCGACGCGAACGGACCTCCTTTCACTGACGGCGTCGCCACTTGCTCTGCCACCCATGGTTTTGGGTGTCTTTGACCGTTCGACGACGAACGGGATGCTGATCTCGACCTATGATCGCGACCGTGACCGATTTCCTGAACATGACGAGCCGGAACTGGCTGAACTCGTCGTCAGCGCGCTGGAGCTTCTTTCCTCGGAATCGACAGGTTTCTTTTTGGTCGTCGAGGACGAACATATCGACGAGATCAGCCATGGGAGTTTTGCACGCCGTGAGTTGCAAATCGCACCGCAGGTGGCGAGCTTTGATCGTGCTGTGGCGGCGGCTCTCGATTGGCTGGATGCTCACGATGCATCCGAAAACACGCTCGTGATCGTCACGTCAGACCATGAAACAGGCGACTTGCAAGTCGACGATGGCCAGGTGATTTCTCCCGGAGACTTTCCCACGCTGAACTATGGAACGCGACAGCACACGGATGTCAACGTTCCGCTTTACGTCACTTGGCCGGAGAGTGTCGATGGCGCTGTGCTCGACAACACCAGCACGTTCTTCATCATGGAGGACTATCTTCTGGATGGCGTCGCGCCGATCATTCAGAATCTGCGCGTCAAAGTGGATGGCAGGAGCACGACGCTGTCGTGGAGGACCCGCGAGCCCGCCGAGACGCGCGTTGATTTCGGCATGGGCACTGCGACGAGTGCGTTTGTCGCCGACACTCGATTGGTCAACGACCACGAAGTCGTCCTCACCGGTCTGACGCGCGGTGCCGTCTACGACTTTGTCGTCTCGAGTCGCGACCTTGCCGGCTTCGCTGGGACGACCGAGACGAGCACATTCAGGACAGCGGGCGACCCTCCGCCGCGACCGACCGGACTTGCGGCGACCGAAAGTACCGCCGCGCTGCGCCTCGATTGGGACGAGTCGGCGTTTTCCGATCACGCCGGTTTCGTCGTTTATCGTGCCAGTCAAGAGGCCGGGCCGTACAGCCGCATCGACAACACGCCGGAGCTTCTGATCGCGTCCGGTGCACTATGGAGCTTCGACGACTCCGGCATCGACCTGGGCGTTGCGTGGCGACAGCCGGAGTTTGATGATGCGACTTGGAAGGTGGGGGCGGCGCAGCTCGGTTACGGAGATGGCGATGAGACAAGTCGGTTGTCGTTCGGCAGCGACGGGGACAACAAGCATCCGACGTACTACTTTCGCCGTGACTTTGAAGTCGAGGATCGTAGCGAGTTCGAGCGTCTGGGGATTCAACTGTTGGTGGACGATGGCGCCGTGGTTTTCCTCAACGGCGAAGAAATCCTCCGCTACAACATGCCCTCCGGAGAGATCCTGTTCTCGACGTTCGCGAGCGAGACGGTCGGCGGCGACGATGAGGACACGTTCTTCGCTTTCGAAGTCGGAGCGGACGCGCTGGTCGACGGAGTCAACGTGCTGGCCGTCGAAGTGCACCAGACGAATCGTACGAGCTCTGACGTCAGTTTCGATCTCGAACTGAACGCGTTGCCACCCGCCCTGGTCGTAGCGAACATGTTCCTCGACGAGAGGGTCCTGATCGGCGAAAACCTGTACTACCGCATTGCTGCGGTCGATCGATTCGACCAGGAGAGCCCGTTCAGTACCCCGGTGTGTGTTTCTATGGGAGCGCCGATGCCGCCGACAGCGGTCGACGCGCAAGCCGTAGCATCTACGATTCGCATCGAGTGGACACCCGGCAACGAATGCGATCTGGCAGGCTACAACGTTTACCGCACCGAGGAAGGTGAAGCGAGTTTCCTCAAGCTCAACCCCGTGCCGCTTTCGGACGGTTTCTACGTCGATCCAGCCACAATCCCGGGCGTTTCCTATCGCTACACGACGGCGGCGGTCGACTTCAGCGGCCTGGAGAGCGAGCCATCAGCCGCTGCGGCCATCGTGCGTGGCGGCGCGCAGATCCCGGGCGATTGCAATCAGGACGCAACGCTGGACGTCGCCGACGCGATTTGCATCCTGCAGATCTTGTTCACCGGACAGCCCGTCGGCGATTTGCCTCCGGGAGAGTTTGCCTGCGGCGATGGCAGCCATGTGCACCCAGCGAATATCGAGCTGCTGGATTTCAACGATGACGAAGCCGCGTCGATCGACGTTGCGGATGCCATCGCCATGGTGAATTACTTCTTCCTGGGCGGCGCTCCGCACGTCGCGGGCGTCGACTGCCGAGTGATCGCCGGTTGTGCCGATGCTGCACCGTGTGACGCGTGATGACCGATTCAAGCGCGGCGGCGATGCTCACGCTCTGAGAGCTTCGTCAGCGGGTCTCGCCGGTCGTTGTGGGCGTCCGTGAGCTTGAGCGAGTGCGTGGGCGAGTGGGAGTGCGTGGATGTTGTCTGAGTCCGCCTCTGCCTCCGTATCTGGATTTGTAACCGCCTCCACCCACCTTCTCGTCAGACCCGCCGCGCCAAGTAGCACGGCGGGCCGAGACTCCCGCGTCAGCGCGTCAGTTTCCAGAGCATCGCCTGCAGCGCATCGATATCCGCCAGCACTGCGGCAGCTTGCGCTGAATCGATGTAGCCCCACGCCTCGGCAACGCGCAGTGCCGTGCGCACCTCCTCGGCACTGCCTGAAGCAACACGCCAAAGATGCCCGCGGTCACGACCCTGACGCCGATTCCCCTCGCCGAGATTAAGCGCCACAGAGGAGCCAGCGTCGCGCAGCTGAGAGGCAAGCCTCGAGTCGTGACGACGGATGCTCAAGACGAGGGGACGCAGCTGACGAACGATGCCAAAAGTGTGATCCAGAGCGAGAAAACCCATGTGTGACTCCGGTAACGATCGACAAAACCGCCGCCGCACGTACGCCCTGAACAGCAGAGCTCTTCTCTCCGTTCGCACCGGTCTACGTTTACGTTTGCGTGGGCGAGTGCGAGTGCGTGTGCGAGTGCGAGTGCGAGTGCGAGTGCGAGTGCGAGTGCGAGTGCGAGTGCGAGTGCGTGTGCGAGTGCGAGTGCGAGTGCGAGTGCGAGTGCGTGTGCGAGTGCGTGTGCGTGTGCGTGTGCGTGTGCGTGTGCGTGTGCGAGAGGGAGTGCGAGAGGGAGTGGGAGAGGGAGTGGGAGAGGGAGTGGGAGTGGGAGAGCGCGTCTCCGCCTCTGCCTCTGCCTCCGTCTTCTGTCTCTGTCTCTGCTTCAGTCTCCGCCTCTGTCTCTGTCTCCGCCTCTGCTTCCGTCTCTGTCTCCGCCTCCCGGTTGCCAGTGCGCCCACATGGCACCTCGGCCCAGACGCAGATCGGTGACGCGGTGCTCTTGGCCGCTCTTGGCGTCGAGCACATAGAGGTTCCTTACGCCCGCGCGACGCGATCCGAACACGACCCAGCGGCCGCTGGCTGTCGGCTGTGGATGGTAGTTGGCGGATCCAGGCGCCGACCGCGTCATGCGCTCCTCGCGGTCGTCGAGATTGACACGCATGAGCTCGATGCTGTCGCCGATCTTCTTGCTGTAGTAGATCCAGCCGTCGGGCGACCACTTCACGGTGTCGCTCGAGCCGCCGTGGAAGTCGAAGACATCGAGGAATTCGATGACGCCGCGAAAACCGGCGCGGTCGCCGATCTTGCGCAGGCCGCTGCCGTCCGCGCGCACGATGTGCGGGTGGCAGTTGTAGTGCTCTCCAGAGACGAAAGCAAGCCATCTGCCGTCGGGCGACCAGACAGGGGCGAAGTTGAACGGCGCGCCTGTCTCAACGTGGAGCGGGCGAGCGCCGTCGGCCTGGGCGATGTAGATCTGATATGCCTTGTGGTACGAGACAAGCTTACCGTTCGGGCTCGAGTGAAAGCCGTAGGTGAAGCCGTCGGCGCTCGTCGCGAGGTCGGTCTTGTTGCGTCCGTCACGATCCATAGAGAAAGGATGGGAGACACCGTCGATGAGCGCTTGAAAGCCGAGCTTCGTCTCGTCGCCAGGCCAAAAGAAGACGCCGGAGTTGTAGTAGCTGACGCGGTCGACGGCGGTGACGTTCGTCAACGAGCCGCTTTTCATGTCGAGGAGAAACTGATCGTACAGCCACCCTTCTGCTGTGAAACGAAAGCGTTTGTGCGCTTCCTCCCATGCGGCGTTTTCCGGGCTTTCCCAGCCGCGTCCAATGATGGCGATCGTGCCGTCAGGCGACCAGCCGGCGAACTGTGTCCAGGTGTTGGATTCCTTCACGAGCTCCGCGGCGAGAACGCGCCGCTCGCTGCCATCGGCGCGGATCACCGCGGCGCGCTTGGTGATGACGTTGGCGTGTCGTCCACCCGACAGGTTCGTCTGAAACTCGGTGTAAGCGATCCATTCGTCGGGAAGAGTTTCAGCCGCCATCGCGGACATCGCAGCGAGCGGTACGCAAAGGTAAAAGACAACAAGTCGTTGCATGTAGGGTCTCCGCATCAGGTGCATTCTCAGGATCATTCTATCTGCCGCGCTTGCGAGTTTCCTTCTCTCGTGAGGCCCCCGAAGGCTACAATGGCGCCGAGACCGCTCGCGCTAGTTGCCGCGCGGCGAGGGTCGCGCGTAGATTCACCGCTGAAACAAGAAGACATTGCCGCCGGATGCCGCGAATTCGTACTGATTGGGTCGCGTCTGCCCTCGCGCTCGTCGCGCTGCTTGCCGGAACAAGCACTCGCGCGGATGAAGCTATCGTCCGTGAGTTAGAAAGCATCGGGGCGACGTTGACGCACGACGATGACGGGCGCGTCGTCGCGGTGGACCTCTCGCGATGCACGTCCTCCAATGCCGGACTCGAGATCCTGCGCGCCGCCGAGCATGTCCAGACACTGCGTCTGCCGCCGCGGGTGACTGACACCGGACTTCAGCACCTTGCCGCATTGACGAGACTCGAGGAGCTCGATCTGAAACCGTTCACAACGCTGACGAGCGCAGCCTTCGAGCACGTTGGCCGCATGAAAGGGCTGCGGCGCCTTCACCTGCCGCCGCGTGTCACGGATGTCGATCTGGAGGCCCTCACGGCGCTCGCGCAGCTTGAGGAGCTGGATCTCTCCTTTTGTCGACGGGTGACCGAGTCAGGAGTCGCACACTTGCACGGTCACGCGCGTCTTCGCGAGCTGGATCTAAGTTCGACCAGCGTCTCCGACGTGACTTTTGCTACTGAGTTGCCTGCGCTCGAGAGGCTTCGACTTCGCGGCACGGCTGTGCGCCGTCTCGAGCCGCTTGCTGAAGTGCGCGTTTTAGAAGAGCTCGACCTTGGCCAGACCGCGATCACTTCGCAACAGCTGGTCTACGTCGCGCGGCTCACTGGCTTGCGAGAGCTCGACCTGGATGCGACCGCTGTCGCCGCAGACGCGCTTGGCGTTCTTGCAGCATTGGAGCAGCTACGCGTGTTGGTGCTACCTCCGGCCGCGACGGACGCCACGCTTGAGGCGATTCACGGACTCGCCCATCTCGAGGAGCTCGGCGCTCATGACACGAGCGTCGCGGACTCCGGACTCAAGTCCCTTGGCACGCTCGGCGGCCTGAGGCGCCTTGACCTGGCGGGTACGCGGGTCACCGACGCCGGACTTCGGCATCTGACGCCTCTCAAGAAGCTCGTGGAACTCAACCTAACGAACACCGCGGTCACGGACACTGGCCTGGCGCAGCTGACGACTCTCACGCAGCTCGAACACTTGACGGTTCGCGGCACCGCGGTCAGTGTCGGCGGAGTTCTGCGCCTCTTCGTCGACGAGCAGAAACGTTCTCCAGCTGTGGCTTTTCGCGCGCTCGGTCTGGCGACGGTTGATGGGAGCGGCCGCGTCACCGCACTCAATCTCGGTGGCACTACGGCGCGCGACGACGATCTTCGTGTGCTCGCGCAGCTGCCCGCCCTCAAGGATCTCACGCTGACGGATACGGAGATCACAGACGCCGGTTTGACGCACGTCCGGCGACTGGTTCAGCTCGAGGGCCTTTACATCAGTCGCTGCGCCATCACCGACGCGGGCATGCAGCACTTGCGCGGACTTAAGAATCTGCGCGCGCTCAACCTTTACGGCACGCAAGTGACCGACGCTGGTGTCGAACCGATCAAAGGCATGATCGATCTCAGAGAGCTTTACCTGACGGACCTCAAGCTCAGCCCAGAGGTGGTGAACGAGCTGCGGGCAGCGCTACCGCGGGTGACGATCGCAGGGCCGTGACGCGAGTTGACGGACCTCCGCGCTTCGGGGGAGTCAGGCGATCAGCTCCTTGATCGGCTCGCCGTAGGGCAGGAGCGGGATTGGACGTCCCGCGGCGTTGTGGAATTCATGTTTGGTGTCAATGCCGAGTACATGGTAGATCGTCGCCAGCACATCTTGCGTCCTGAGCGGGCGTTCACTTGGCACTTCACCGTTTGCGTTCGTGGCGCCGATCACTTGTCCCATGCGTAGGCCGCCGCCATAGAGGAGCGCGCAGCCAGCCGGACCCCAGTGTTCGCGGCCGGGGCAGCCTTTGAAATTCGAGACGCGCGGCGTGCGACCGAACTCTCCGGCAACGACGAGAAGTACGTCCTGGTCGAGGCCGCGTTCTCCTAAGTCCTCGATCAGCGTGCTGACCGCCTGGTCGAATTGCGGCCCGCGGCGCCGCATGATTTCGAAGATATTGCCGTGAACAGCATGATCGTCCCAGCCGATGAAGCTGCGATCGCGATCGCCACGTCCGTCAGGAGAAAAACGCACGGCCACGACGCCAACACCGGCTTCGACGAGACGGCGTGCGAGGAGAGCTTGCTGGCCTGCTGTATGGAATCCATAGCGCTCGCGCATCGTCAGTTTTTCGCGCGACAGATCGAACGCACGTGCGACACGGCCGCTGCCGCTGAGAAGTTCGATCGCCTGACGCTGGTAGCGATCGACGGCGGCCATGTGTCCGGATGCATCGAGCGCGGCGAGATCGAGCTGTCCGAATGCATCGAGTGCCGCAAGAACGTTCAGTCGCGAACCGAACGCGTGCGCTCTGCTGCCTTGCTTGAAGCTCTCGACGTAAAAGTCTGGCTGCGACGGATCGCCTTCAACTCGAAACGGCGCATGCACCGGGCCAAGGTAAGACGGACCGCCGCGGTGAAGGCCGCTCCCGAGCGCGACGTAGTCTGGGAGCGTCGCGGTTCCTTGCTCACTGCGGACGCGGTGGGCCACCGCACAGAGATCCGGGTGTTCCGCCCGACCGACACCGACGCCATTGTAGCCGGTGATGAAGTTGTGGGTGCCGGTGACGTGGTGCGACGAAGGTTGGTGCAGCGAGCGTATGACACAAGTGCGATGCGCCAGTCGTGCTAAACGCGGCAGAATCTCGCAGTAGTGCACGCCGCTCAAGGTCGTCGCGGTCGTGCCGAGCTCACCGCGGTACTCGCGCGGCGCGTCGGGCTTCGGGTCGAACGTTTCGAAGTGGCTCGGACCGCCGTCCTGCCAAAGAAGAATGAGTGCTGTACTGCGCGCGCCATCGGTCGTTGCTTCGGCACGGAGCCGAAGAACGTTTGCTATACTGATGCCTCCGAGGCCGACGAGGGCGCGCCCGAGGAACGAACGGCGATGGAGCGCTTCGTTGCGCGGACTTTCAGGCCGACCACTTTGAGACCGACGGCACTTCATGTGAAGATACGGAAAGTTGAAATATGAGTCGGGCGTCTGAACAGTGTCCATCGGCTTCCCGCTCGCGTTCGTGTGAGTCGCAGCGCGAGGCCAACAGCTGTAACGGTTGTCATACTATGCGGCGCTGCGATGGTTGTCACGTTTGTTTTGGTTGGCGGGCATGCGCGTAGTTACAATCCGGCATGCGGCAAGTCTCTCGGCGTTGGGGTCAAAGGCTGCGCGAACCATCGGCATGGGCACAACGGAGGTTCACCATGCGCGAGATTTTTCAGCTCATCTGTAAAGTCGTGGGCTTAGGGTTCGTCTGTGGCGGGCTCATCTTGGTCTTGAACGCTCTCCATCACTTCTTCGGCGGGTCTTCGAATGAGCAGCTGGTTCGGAGTGTGTTGTCCCCGTTCCAGGCACTCTTGCAGCAGCAAGGGGAACTGCAGCCGTTTGTCGAAGCGGAACGGAATCCTTTTCTGCGATCTGTTGTGATTTCGTTGGTTTTTCACGGCTTGATTCCGATTCTGTTCGGAATGTACCTCATGAAGTCGAGCAACACTTTTGTGTCGCGCTGTTATCCGGATTTGAAAGCTACGGATCAGCAGCGAAGCGAGCGGGCCCTGGCGACGCAACCATGCGAAGATCCTGTTGGTGGGTCGACCGCGGAAGCGAATTCGACCACCAGTTCCACGAACGCCGAATCGGATTTGAAATACGCTCCGCCAGGCTACGGCAGCTGAGCGGCATCGGAGTGGCCAGGCGTCCAAGCGATCAGCGCTCGACTTGCAGCGCCGCGTCGCGCATGCCCACGTTCAGTCATTCGCCTGCCAGTAGAGCGACGCCGCCGTGCCGCCCATGATTGCGTCGAGTTCGTGCGGCCGCAGAAAGGTGTAAAACCTCTCCTGGAGACGCAGACACCTTCTGTACCCCGACTTGAGGAGCACGTGGGGAAAGTCGCTTCCCCACAGCAGTCGCTCCGCCCCGAACGCGTCGTAGAGGGCGCGGACCAGGTCCCAACAGTCGCGGTAAGGGTAGTCCTCGCGTGACGAGTAATAGTAGCCGGTCGGTTTGACGAAGACGTTCGGCTGCCGACTGAGCGCGAGGAGTCGGCGGAATGCTTCTCCATCGACGCCGCTGCCGACGTCCGGGTGGGCCATGTGATCGATGATGATTTTGGCGCCGGCGAAGCGATTGGCGAGATCTGCGATCGCTACGAGATGCTCCGGGCTCGCGAGTAAATTGATCACGACACCCAGTGATTCCGCTCGTTCCCAAAGCGTATAAGTCGATGCGGCGCCGAAGTCCGCCCCTTCCGCTGGCACGCGTGGCCTGAGTCGTAGGCCGCGGCAACCGCGCTCACGATTCCAGTACTCGAGGCGCTCTGCCGCCTCACTTCGTCGCGGGTCGACGACGCACACCGCGGCGAACGTCTCTGGAGCTGCCGCCGCGCAGTCGGCTACGTAGCTGTTGTCCTCACCAGGATAGACGGGCTGCACGAGAACCGCACGCGCGACACCGTGCTCATCCATGTAGCTGCGGAGAACCTCGATGGGCACATCGCAGAGGGGACTGACGATGGTCACTCCTGGATCTGGGAAACGCGGATCGGAACGCCAGACGTGAAGATGAGCGTCGATGATCATGTCGAGGACAGATTACCGCGACCCATCGGATCAGGACAAGGGAGAGAGGGAGACGGATCTGTGTCCGTCCCCGTTGTTGCTCAAGAGAAGCGTTAGGCGGGATTGCGATTGCGATTGCGATTGCGATTGCGAGGGCGAGGGCGAGGGCGAGGGCGAGGGCGAGGGCGAGGGCGAGGGCGAGGGCGAGGGCGTACCCCCCAACGTAGTAGGTGCGCGTGGCGTGACGTCTGGCTCAGCGAGTGCGTGTGCGCGGGAGTACGAGTGTTCTGCTTCTGTCTCCGTATCTGTATCTGCTACTGTCATCTGTCTCTGCCTCGGTCTCTGTCATCTGTCTCCGTCTCCGTCTCCGTCTCTGCCTCGGTCTCTGTCACCTGTCTCCGTCCTCGCGCGACTTCCTCCACGCTTGTATCCGCCCCGATCGGTCGCTACTTTCGAGAGTGCTTCAAGAACTCAACGACTCGGAGAAAGTTGCACAGGAAGGTTGATCATGAACCGGCGAGATTTTATCCGGGACGCTCTGCTCACAACGGCTGGAGCGTTCGGTGCCTTTGGCTCATTCACAGGTGGAAGGTGTGATCTCCGGGCCGAGCAGAAGGAGGACGCGTTGAACCCACGGGAGGACCCGACTCCACTCGGCTTTGGCAGCGAGAAGAGCGGGCTCAAGATTACGGGCGTACGGGCCGTCAATCTGCGACCCCGTCGACCGAGACCGAGCTACCAGCCGACTCCCGGATCTTGGTCTACCGGCGGCGTTGAAGTCGCCAATCCAATGTCGATCTATCCAAAGTACAAGGCAAGGCGCAGTCTCTTTATGTCTGGGAACCTCGGCAAGAGCGCCGTTGAGATCACCACCGACAAGGGGGTCACTGGCATCGGCGTTGGCGGGTCGGGGACAGAGTATGTGGTTTCTCGCCACCTCGAGAAACTCCTCGTCGGTGAGGATCCGTTCAACGTCGAGCGGCTGTGGGACATCATGTGGCGCTCGACGCTCTACTACGGCCGCAAGGGCGTGGTCGTCCATGGCATCAGCGGCGTTGATAACGCCCTTTGGGATCTGATCGGCAAGGCACTTGGCATGCCGGTCTACAAGCTGCTCGGCGGTGAGACGAAACCGCGGATTCCGGCTTACTGCACCGGCAACGACACCGAGCAGCACGTCGCGTTCGGCTACAAAAAAATCAAGCTCGCGATTCCCTACGGGCCAGCTGACGGACGGGAGGGCATGCGCAAGAACGTCGAACTCGTCAAGCGAGCGCGAGAGCTGCTCGGGGGCGATGGCGAGATCATGCTCGACTGTTGGATGGCGTTCACTGAGCGCTACACACTCGAGTTCGCTGCGATGGTGGCGCCTTATCGAGTCTACTGGATGGAAGAGTGCCTCCCCCCGGACGACTACGCCGGCTTCGGGCGATTGAACGCAGCGATTCAGTCGACACGCATGGCGACGGGCGAGCACGAGTACACGCGCTACGGCTTTCGTCTGCTGCTCGATTACAGAGCCGCCGACATCTGGCAACCCGACATGAATTGGTGTGGTGGACTCACCGAGCTGCGGCGCATCGGTGCCTTGGCCGCGGCGCACGATCTGCCCGTGATTCTGCACGGCGGCTGGCGCGACGGAGGTCAGCACTACATTCTGGCGACGACCAACAGCCCGTGGTGCGAGTCGTTCATGCCGCCGCCGGGTGGGCCGAAAGAGGTCTACGATATCTTCGAGGAAGAGAACAGCATCACCCGTGGTCCGGAGGGAATCTACATGCGCCCATCGGATCGGCCCGGGTTGGGAATGGACATGGAGGTCGCGTCTTGACGCGGCTTAGACTGTCGATCGTGTCCGTCGAACCATTGCATCTGTTTCGCGTCAGTTGAAAGGGATTCTCGATGCAGCGTCTCCTGCTAGCCGTAGTTTTTGGCGGTTGTCTCTGTGGACAGGTCGTCTTTGCAGCTGACCGTCCCAACGTTCTCTTTCTCTTCGCTGATGATCAACGGCCTGATTCGATCGCCGCGCTTGGCAACCCCGTGGTGCGCACGCCGAACCTTGATCGCTTGGTGGGCCGGGGTTTCGTCTTTACGAACGCCTACTGCATGGGGTCGACGATGGGTGCTGTGTGCAATCCGTCGCGACACATGACGCTGAGTGGCATGTCCCTCTACCGCTACGACCCGAAGCGTAGGGAGAATACCTGGGGGGACGTCTTCCGAAAGGCCGGCTATGTGACGTACCACGAGTCGAAACGAGGCAACACGGCGCGCGAGTATCACACGGCATTCGAATTCATTAGTTACCTGAGCGACCGTGACGAACGAGTTTCTGGGCATCATGGTCGTACAGCTGCCGATCATGCGATCGAGTTTCTGCACCGAAAATGGGACCGCGAGAAGCCTCTCTTCATGTACGTCGGTTTCGCCGGGCCTCACGACCCCCGCGTCGCTGCGCCGGAGTGGATGCAGCTTTACGATCGCAGTAAGATTCCGCTGCCGCCGAACTACTTGCCTTTTCATCCCATCGACAATGACTGGATGGTTGGGCGCGATGAACGTTTGGCGCCGTGGCCTCGCACCGAGGCCGTCGTCCGCGAGCACCTGCACGACTACTACGCCTGTATCTCTTCGATCGATCATCACGTCGGACGCCTTCTCAAAACGTTCAAAGAGCTTGGCGAGCTCGACCGCACGATCGTCATTTTCAGTGCCGATCATGGACTTGCCGTGGGCAGCCATGGGCTCTTCGGCAAGCAGAACCTCTACGAACATTCGATGGGTGCGCCTATGATTTTCGCCGGACCCGGGATCAGGTCGGGGCAATCGGATGCCCTCATGTATCTGTTTGATATCTTTCCAAGCGCGTGCGAGCTTGCGGGCGTTCGCACGCCTCCTGGGCTCGACGGTCGAAGTGTTGCCGCGGTGATTCGCGGCGCGAAGAACGCTCACCGCGACACCATCTTTTTGGCCTACGAGTCAGGGCAGCGTGCTGTGCGGCGTGGCGAGTGGAAACTCTATCGGTTTCCGCTGGTGAATCATTCGCTGCTCTTTCACCTTGCCGAGGATCCTCACGAACTCAACAACCTCACAAGCGAACCACGTCACGTCGATCGCGTCGAGACGATGATGCGGCTCTTAGTCGCCGAGCAAGAGGTGTGGGGCGACAAACAGCCTCTGACCGCAACGAGTCCAAAGCCAGCTCGCATCAAGGATGTGTCTTTCTTCGAGGAATCCGTACGCGAGGCGGAGAAGCGACGGCAGTCGAGGCGAAAGAACAAGCCGTGACGATGATGGCAGCTCCGCCATCACGCGACGTTCAGTTGCGATGTTCAGTTGCGACGTTCAGTTGCGGCGATCTGGTGCATGCGCAGCGAGAGACGATCGACCTGTGAGAGTCCAGATTCAGTCGCGCGCGGCAGCGACTGTTTTGATGTGCCCCTTCAGAAAGAGTTCCGGATGGTGCCCGTAGTACTCTCCGTCGACGATCCCGCCGCCGGTTTCGCCACCGATCAGATAAATCCACTCACCGCGTACGACCGACATAGGCAGGTTGTTGTCGATGGGGAGCTTCGTTGCAGTACCGAAGATGTCCTTTTCGATGTCGTAGACGAACACGTCGTTGTGGAGGCCGCTTTCCTTGCGAGCTGACGAAGCTGTGCCGTACTTCGGCCGAATCGTCCCATCGGGCGCGGCGACGTATGCGTACTGGTGTCCGCCCGGAAAGACAATGTAACGTCCGTTGAAGATCAGATTGCTGCTCTTCGGGAAGTTGCCACTTGAAACGCCCAGATCGCGAAGACGGCCCCACTTCTGCGCCCGCGGGTCGTAACGCCAATTGTCGACGACGGTGCAGTACCCGTAGCTCGTGCCGTCACGTACGACGTTGCCTGTGGCACCGCCGATGATGTAGATCGCGCCGCGGGCGGCCTGCACGGCGTGCACCCAACGCGGCGTGCCCGGGCAGCTCGGGAGCTCGCGCCAGCCACCGGCGAGGTCCTTCGTGTCGATGGCTAAGAGGCGCGCGCCGATCCTCTTCCGTGTCCCGTCGCGATTCGTTTCCGTATAGAAGGCTTTGGCGTCGTAGTCGGCGCCACCGAACGCATAGATCGTTGTGTCGATGACGCAAAGCCCGGCACTCGCCACGGCCCACGGCAGCGGCGGCAGAGGTTCCCACACCCAGGCGCCGCCCTCGCGACGTAGCCGCCAGCCGTCGGCGTAGGTGTACGGCGGGGAGTAGCTGAAACCTCCCCAAAGGTAGAGGACGTCATCGACGACCGCTGAGAAGAGTGCCTGACGAGCCGCGCCCGGAAAATCAGGGATCGAACGCCACCGTGCGTCCTGAGCGTCGACGTCGAGGCTCCAACCTTTGCGAAGAAAACCGCGTGGGTAGATCCCTGGTTTGATGCGAAGGTCCTCGGCGCGACCGCTGCAAAACCCGCCGACGCTCACCAGCGTCGAGCCGAGGATGCCGCCGTCGCTGTCCTGAAGCCCTTGCGGATAGTTCGGGCCGCGGCTCCATGTGATTTCGAGGAGGGGCTTGAGGTCGCGCTGCGGTGCTGGCGTCGGTGGTACTTCAGCAGCGAGCACGAGCAGCGCTCCGGTGAGCGAGAGGGGCACAGAAAGCATCGTGTTCTATCCTTCGGTGCGCGGTGGCGTCAGGTCGAGCATCGCCGGGAAGTGCCGGCGATAGAGCTCACGCATGGTTTCGATGTCGTCCGCCGTGATCGACGGGTAAGGACCGCGGCTGCGCTGGCTGGTCTGGAGAAAGCCGCTCGCGAGGCCGCCGAGTCGGTCGTACGCGGTGTCCGTAAAACCCTTCCCGTCGAAGGCATCGAGGGATGCGAAGAGCTGACTCACGCGCGGCGCCAGCTCCGCCACGCGGGTGGAGTCCCCGCCTTCGATCGCCGACCAGTAGTCGAGAAACACATACGGGTTCCAGTAGATTGCCGAGCTGCAGCCGCCTCGTGCGCCGTGCGGGCGGAGCTTCGCCCAAAGGTCTTCGCCGACGAAGACGTTGGTGAACTCCGAGAGCGCTGCGCATCCCTCGGGCGTCACGCCGAGCGTGTCGACGTTCGACTTCACCATGATGTAGCGCGGCACCGCATCCTTGATGGCGCGGTGTTGGTCGAGCGTCAGCACCTTCTTGGCACGGGTGGTCTCGTAGATCGATACGGCGAGATCGCCAGCAGCGTCGCCGACGCTCTTGAAGAACGGCAGGATGTCGTCGTCGCGGACCTCCATCCAAAACGGCAGTGCCACCTGCACCGCGTCAGCCCCGATCTCTCGGGCGTAGACCGCACGTTTGACCGCGCCAAGCGTGTAGGTGGAGCTGACACCGATCATAGCGGGTGTGCCGTGCGTGCGACATTCTTCCACCGCGGCGCGAGCGACGGCCTGAAACTCCTCGAACTCCATGGCGTAAAACTCGCCGGTCGTACCGCCGGTGTAGACGCCGGGAACGCCGGCTTCACAGCAGCGTGCAACGTCGGCGCGGTACGCCTTGTCGTCGAAACGGTCGTCGTCCGTCCAAGCAACGGGCAGGCCAGCCCATGGTCCCGTCATCGTTTCTCGCGTCAGCACTGATTGACCTCCAATCACTTGCACCCATCCGGGAGGACTCGACGCATTGAAAGAACTTGGCCGCGCAGAGCGCTTCCATGTTGTTGAGGCGATATCGTACAACGCGCGGCGCTCGGTCGAAGCTCGAGTTTGGCCGTTTCTCGCTGGAGGGACAGAAGCAGAGGCGGAGGCAGAGGCAGAAGCGACAGAGACAGACTCGTAGACGCGTACCCACGCCCACGCCCACGCCCACGCCCACGCCCACGCAAACGCCCACGCAAACGCAAACGCAAACGCAAACGCAAACGCAAACGGCATGCCTGCCTGCCACCCTGCGCACCCAAACGCCTCAGCTCCACGCCACGCGGCCGGAAGCCTGCCGCACCTGCGTCGAACGCCGCCACCAACGAAAAAGACGAAATCCGCGAAAGACGCTGTCGCCAATCGCGACTCCGACGCAGGGCCGCGTCTCGAAGGGCGCGGACGTTGCTCACGCCAACCACTGACACCGGAGGGGGTCGCTATGTACAGCCACGCCTACAGTCTTGTCGGATATGCTCTCGTCGCCATACTCCTGAGCGGCGGTTACGCCAAAGCCGATGAGATCGCTGACTCCTTTCACAAGGCGTACTATCTCGAGGTCGAGGAAGGGCAGCTGGAGGCGGCGATCAAGCTCTATCGCCAAGTCATGGAGTCGCCGTCAGCCCCGGCTGATTTGGTCGCTCGCGCTCGCGCCCGGCTCGAGGCGTGCTCGGAGGATCTGAGGTCTCGGGACCTCGCGCGCCTGATGCCGCCCGACGCGATGTTTTACGCTGAGCTGCGTGATCCGGGGCAGCATCTGAGCCGAATTCTCAAACTAGCGGGGTTCGTTGAGCCTGCTGAGGACGTCCCAGCGTCACCTTCCACGGACGACAGAGGTGGCAGCAGCGACACGTCGCCTTTCACCATCAGCCCACGGCTTCTGCGTGAGATCGGCGAGGTCGCCGGTGCGGCGATCGCGATCACCGACATCGACTTTCACAGTGAGGTTCCGGAGGGCGTGATCGCGATCCACCCTGGTCGCTCCGACCTCGTTCATGGTTTTGTCGAATCATTTCTCTCGGGCGCTGCGGCGAGCGGGGAGATTGACCCCGGCGACTCGGTGAGTGGTCACGCGACTTATCTCACACCGGTGGGAACCGTTGTGCTCACCGACCGACTGATCCTCGCCGGACATCCGCATCAACTGGTTGTCGACGCCGTCGGTCGACTTGAGAGTGCCGGACCGCTGGCGCTCGACACCGCTCCGGTATTCGCCGAGCTGAAGTCCAAGCGCGAGAGAGCGCTCGTCTTTGCGTTCGCTGATGCGCCTCGCTTGCTGCAGCGATTCAAGGAAGAGATCTCACGCCATCAGGGTCGGGTGCCGCAGGAGTACCGGATCATGCAGGCGTTCGGCGATCTCGAGAGCATGCGGTGGGTCGCCGCGACGTTGGCTTCGCACGATCGTGGTGTTTCCGCGAACGTCTGGGCTCGATTCGAGGAAGACAATAGCTCGCTCGTCTACCACTTGGCGCGTACTCCGGCGCTGAGCGCCGCGGCGCTCGAGTCGATTCCCGCGGGCGTCGCCGCCTTCGCAGGCGTGGGCATCAGTGGCGACCTTGAGCGCGGTGCCCCGGCGGCGGCAGGTGCTCTGGCAGCTCGACACTTCACCGGCCTCGACGTCGGACGTGAGCTCTTCACGAACGTCGAGGATGCCCTCGTGTTCGTCTTGCCGCCGGCCAAGGAGTCAGAGCGGCCGATGCCTGATGTCGGGGTGATCCTGAGAGTCAACGACAGTGCGCAGTCGCGTCAGATATGGGAGGAGTTCCTAGCGCTACCGTCAAAGGCTGGAGCAAGAGGTTTTCACCCGCCGCGTCGCGAGGAGATTCACGGCTACGCGTGTGAGGTGCATGAGTTCCCCGAGGGCATCCGCATCTATCTGGCGGCGCTGCCCGACCGTGTCGTACTCGCGACCACCCGTGCCGCCGTTGACGCGGCGCTGGGCGCTGCTGCGGACGAGTCCCGGCGCCTTGGGTCGGACGACGCTCTGGCTCGTTTGCGCCAGGGTCTCTCAGGCTCGGCGAATAAGGTCATCGCAATTCACGGCGGCCGTCTCCTCCAAGTCGTGGAGCCGCTTTTGCGTTTCGAGGGCGAGAGAATTCCTAACCAGGTGGCGAAGCTCGTTTCTGACTCGTCGCTCACAGCGTTCACTGAGGAAACGTACTCGAGCTTACGGGTGAGCCTGACGCTCGATCCGCCCGACATTGGCGCGCTGCTCGAGAAGGAACTCGAAAAGCAGAGGATGCGCAATCGTCGGCGCGCTGCACGTCGTCATCAAGAACGCCATCATCAGAAGCAACCGCCGCGGCATTCGACACGGTCTCGCGAGTCGTCGGCGACTTCGCCTCCAGAATCGACAGCGAGAGCGACCAGCGCGAAGGATTGACCAGACGACGGCGATCGGGAGGAAAGAGTAGCAGGCACGCTCCGCGTGCCGTCGCGTGAGAAAAGCACGGACGGCACACAGGAGTGTGCCTGCTACTCTATGACTGCCGCATCTCGATCTTCAAAGTAGCAGGCACGCTCCGCGTGCCGTCCGTATGTGACCTTGAGTTGCGTAAGAGTTCACAGCCTCGAAATGTGCCTGCTACTTTGGCGCGCCGAACCGCCGCACTCGAGCTAACAGCCCGTTGAAAAAGTCATTCGGCCGAAGAAACTGGCCTCTTCACGCCCAGCTCGACCGCGTCAATACTCGCCATCAGAATCGAAAGAAGAGGGCCCGAAGATTGCCTCCGTTTGCCGCAGCCGATCTGGACGCGAAGAGACCAGTTTTCGGCTCGAAGCACTTTTTCAACAGGCTGCTAACAGGCTGCTAACGCGAAAACTCAATCCGCACGCGGTCGAGCGCGACGTAGCCCTCCGGCAGGCGATGGCGCCAGACAGGATAGTCCTTCTCCGGCCGTAGAATGTGGGGGTCGCCTTCAAGCGGCCCCATGGGGACGACGTCGAGGGGAAAGAGGATGAACATGATGTTGCTGCTGACGTGCGCGAGCACTTTCTCCAAAGGGCCGTGACCGTACATGTCGGTGCGATTGTAGCGTGACCCGAGCGGCGTCCACTGGCTCGGGTCGGGCGTGAGCGTGATCGTCTGCTCGCGCCACTCCTCGCTGACCGCCAGCGGTTGCCCGGTGAGCGCCCACGGTACCACCAATCCATCGCAGTGCCCCTGAATGAGCAGCACCAGCTGCGCGCCCATGGGCTCGAGCTCGCCGCGCAGGTGTACATTGATGCGTGCGCCGGTGAAGTCGATCGGAAAGCCGCCATCGATGTAGCGGTTACGGCCAGCCGTCTCCTGCTGATGCTCGCCCTGGGCTCCATAGGTGTTGAGGCAGAGGACCATGTGGAGGTAGCCGCCCCCAGGAGGAGCGTGGTTGTAGTCGACCCACCAAGGGCTGCGTGAGATCACAGCGCGGTCGCGGTACTCGAGGGCTTTCGGGCCGGCGCTGTTGCTGATCCAGCCGCCCCAGCCGCCGGGCCCGTCGTCGAAGGTTTCCTCGTAGATTCTCGCTGCCATTGCGGATAGTTTCCTGAGTGAGGTCAATGATCGACCGCGAGACTGCGTCGTTCGAGATGCAACCCTGCGCGGGCGCCGTCCAAAAACGACCATCGAGTTCGATCAGTTCTAATGAGTTCCTTCGACGAATACAAATCCGCTTTCGAGCGTGACGGGTTCGCCGTTGTGCGGCGCTTCCTGAGCGAGGACGAACTTGGGGAGCTTGAGGCCGAGCTCGAGCGGTACATTTGCGACGTCGTGCCCGGGCTCGAGGATTCGCAGGCGTTCTACGACGATCGTTCGCGTCCTGAGACGCTCAAGCAGCTGCAGCACATGAGCAGCGACGACTACTTTCGCCGCAGCGTAGACCACCCGAAGTGGAACGCGCTGGCCACGGCGCTCCTGGGTGAGAGGGTGTCGTGCGATTCGCCGGAGTGGTTCAATAAGCCGCCGCGGACGAACCACCCGACGCCAGCGCATCAGGACAACTACTACTTCAAGTACGAGCCGCCGAATGTGCTGACGATTTGGCTGGCCCTCGATCCGATCGACGAAGAGAACGGTTGTCTGCGCTATGTGGCCGGTTCGCACCGCCGCGGTGCGCGCCCGCACGGCGTCAGCAACGTCCTCGGCTTTTCACAGGGTCTCACTGACTACGGCGCCGCGGACGAAGCAGCCGAAGTACCGATGAAACTGTCGCCGGGCGACGCCATCGTCCACCACGGCTGGACGATCCATCGAGCCGATCCCAACCGTTCGTCGGTGCGCCATCGCCGCGCCTTCGCGATGGTCTTCAGAGGCGCGAGTTGTCGCATCGACGCGGCGGCGCGGGAGCGATACCAGGCCGAACTCAACGCGCAGCACCGCTCGATGGGGCTTGAAAGCACATCAAGGCGTGAGTCGTCGGAGACTTGAGCGCCACCAGCGTCCGCCTTACTCGACGGACTCAGAGCGCTCGCTTCGCCACATTTTGGCGACGACTTGGAAGTTGGCTGCGAATTCGTCCGGGTCCTGTTTCAGGCTTTCAGTGCCGACTCGGGGCAGAATCTCGTTGAAGGCACGCGCGAGCTCTTCCCACGAGATGTAACGCGCGCGCAGCAGAGCGAGCACGTCTTCAAGGTCTTGAGTGCGCCCGCGTTCGATCTTGCTCAGTGAGCTGCTGTAGGGGTCGAAGTGGTAGATATCGATTCCACCGAATCTCTGGATAAACCGATGCCGGCCGTCGACTCCGGCAGGGAGAGGGATGAAGTCGGCCGGTGATGCCTCTTCGACGTTGACCGAGAGGCGGTCCTTGAGGACACGAATCGCATGAATCAAGGCACCATGCTCTTTGGCGTCAACCTCGATCACCAGGTCGATATCGAGCGTCTGCTGACGGAGCTCTTCGTAGACGAGCGTCGTTCCGCCGACAAGATAAATGCGTGCCGAGCCGTGGAACTCGCGACCTAACGCTTCGAAGAACTGGCACATGCGGTCGCGATCGACATTGGCGCGGAGGCTCATCTGCGGTGCCGCCGCTTCAGGTCGGCAAAGAGCAGATCCACGACGCCCTCGTACTCAGATAGGCGATTGGCACTCGTTCTGAGGCGAGCGTTGTGCCAGTCGGAGAGCGCGTGGAGGCCGACCTTACCGAGACCCTCACAGCGGTCAGGGAGGCCGAGAGCGGTTGAGAATTCGTCTGCAAGCGCGGGTTGTCTCCCGAGATAACGCCGCAGACGAACGCTCCACATGGTCTGCAAGTAAACTGCCGCCATGTAGTAGGCGACGAGCTCGCAAGCGGGGGCGGGTGGCAGAGACTGCTCGAGTCGTGCGACGTGACGCGACAAATCAGGCTCGAGGAGAAAAAGCGCGATCAGCGCCTGACGCACGCGGCAGTCGTCGTGGCAGGCGAGGCTGGCGATGAGAGATTCGTCATCGAGTGGTCGATCGCCGGCGGCGTCGCTCGGCGCGAGGTACTCGATTCCTCGCTGCCGTAGAGCCGCGACGAGAGATACTCGATCGGTGACGATCGTATAGGAGCTGCGGCCGTCCTGGAGGTGCTGTCGCACGTTTCGCCTCGACGATTGGGGATTCTCGTTCGGTGCGTGAACCACTCAATTATACCGTGTGGTTGCGCTTCTCAACAGAGGAGCGGCACAGAAGGTCCCGAGCGTGCGATGGAGTTGCAGCGCGCCTTCGCGGATTCGTCCGAACAGCTAGCGCTAGCTCATCACCTTTTCCACCACCTCTCCGCCGACGTCAGTTAGGCGGAAGTCGCGCCCTTGGAAGCGATACGTCAGGCGTTCATGGTCGAGACCGAGGAGGTGGAGGATCGTCGCCTGCAGATCGTGTACGTGGATGGAATCTTCGACTGGGTGAAAACCGAGGTCGTCCGTAACGCCGACGCTAGTGCCCGGCTTGACCCCGCCGCCAGCCATCCAAATGGTGAATGCGTGCACGTGGTGGTCGCGACCGACGCGGCCGATCTTTTGCGGCTGCGCCACAGGCGTGCGACCGAATTCCCCACCCCAAACGACGAGCGTCTCGTCGAGCAGGCCGCGCGCTTTGAGATCCTTAATGAGTGCGGCGCAGCCCTGGTCGATGGTGCGGCACATCGGTGGGAAGGCGTTGACGATGTTGCCGTGATGATCCCAATCGCCGAAGTGCAGCTGCACGAAACGCACGCCGCGCTCGACCATCCGCCGTGCCAGGATGCAGTCGAGTGCGAACGACGGCTTCTCCAAGTCCGCGCCGTAAAGATCCAGCGTCGCTTGGCTCTCACCGCGCAGATCGATCAGGTCCGGTGCGCTCGCCTGGAGGCGAAAGGCGAGCTCGTAGGCTGAGATGCGCGAGGCGATCTCTGGGTCGCCGACGACATTCAATCGCTCGGCGTTGAGTCTGTTGATGGTGTCGATGACGCGCTTGGTGCTGCGCCGCGAGACACCTTCGGGGTCAGCCAAATTGAGGACCGGCGCGCCACGATTGCGAAACTGGGTGCCGCGATAGTTCGACGGCAAAAAGCCGCTGGCGAAGAGCCCGTCGTGCGCCTGCGGCACGGCGCCGCGGCCGAAGGCGATGAACGCCGGCAGGTCTTCCGCTTCGCTGCCGAGGCCATAGCTGACCCAAGATCCGAGGCTCGGGCGACCCGGGTTGCGGTGTCCCGTGAAGAGTAACAGCTGCGCGTGTGGGTGAACGGTCTCCTCCGACCGCACGGTGCGGACGAACGTCAGGTCATCCACGATTTCGCTCGTGTAAGGAAGGAGCTCCGAGACGTGCGCACCACACTCGCCATAGCGCGCGAACGACCACGGCCCGCGCATGATCCTCGGAGCCGCGTCTTTGATCTGCTCGAAACGCTCGCCTTCGATGTACGACGGTGGGATTGGCTCGCCGTCGTACTTTTCGAGCGCCGGCTTGTAGTCGAAGAGGTCCAGATGACTCGGCCCGCCCATCATGAAGAGGCAAATCACATTCTTGGCGCGCGGCGCGAAGTGGGGCGGCCGCGGCGTCAGTGGTCGCTTGAGCGCATCGCCGACGCCGTCATCAGCGCGCGCCGCAGGCGCGTCGCCGAGGAGCGACGCCAGTGCGATCGACCCGAGGCCGACGCCGCACTGACTGAGAAACGTGCGCCGGGCATGAAGCTCGTGTGTCGTCGGTGGCGATTTCATGTCTACTCTCGCGTCAGGAATTCGTCGAGGTTGAGGATCACGCGCGCGACCGCGGTCCATGCCGTCAAGTCGCGATCGCGTGCTGCGGCGCTGCTCGCATCTGCCAGCTCTTCCTTGAGCAGGGTGTTGATGGCGTTCGACTCAGACTGCGTCGGTTCGCGCCCCAGGCATAGGCGAAACGCTGCGACGACGCGCTCCTCGTCATTGTTGCCACCTTCGCACACTAGGCGCCTAGCGAGTGCACGGGCGCAGTCGACAAACCAAGGATGGTTCAGTGCCGCGAGCGCCTGCAGCGCCGTGTTAGAGCGTGTGCGTCGCGTGCACGATTCGACCGCGTCCGGGACGTCGAAGACTTTGAGCATCGGGTGCGGCGTCAAGCGCCAGAAATGGATGTAGGTGCCGCGCCGGTAGGCGTCAGAATCCTCGCTCACGACCCATGGTGACTTGTCAGCGCGGCCATCCATGACACCTTCCGATTGAAAAGGAAACACTGCGGGACCACCGATGCGGCGATCGAGGAGGCCGCTGACGGCGAGCGCTTGATCGCGCACCGCTTCTGCTTCGAGGCGAAGCCGCGGCGCGCGCGCCAGTAAACGGTTGCGCGGGTCAACGCTGGCGAGATCATCACGCATGTGCGACGACTGCCGATAGGTTGCAGAAGTGACGATGAGGCGGTGAAGGCCCTTGAGACTCCAGCCCGACTCGACAAGCTCGCTGGCCAGCCAGTCGAGAAGTTTGGGGTGGCTCGGCGGTTTACCTTGCGTGCCGAAGTCGTCCTCCGTCTCCACGAGTCCGAGTCCGAAGTAGCGCTGCCAGATGCGATTGACCGTGACGCGCGCAGTCAGCGGATGGTCGCGCCGGACCAGCCACTGCGCCAGATCGAGGCGCGTCCGCCGCTTCTCTTTCACGCTGACAAGCCGGCTCGTATCGCTTGATCCGAGTCGCGGCAAGACGCGTGGCACCTCGGGTTCGACTCTGTCGCCCGGGCTCTGAAAATCGCCGCGAATGAAGATGGTCGTTTGGCGCAGCTGGGCTCGCTCGTTCAGCACCAACGTGGCGTCGAATTTCGGTTCTGTCTTGGCAATCGCTGCGTGCGCCGCTTCGAGTTCAACGTAGGTTGCATCGGTCTTTTGGAAAGCTCGCAGCAGCTTTCCTACTTGTGACGGCTGACGATCGGGACGCGGCACGTCGAGAACGGCGCGCACCGACGGATCGAGTCGCGCCTTGTCTTTGTCGCTGAGGTTCTCTTCCCACTCGTCGACCTTCTCGGCAAGCTGTGCTCCACGCACGTCGAGTTTCTTCTTGGCCGCACTGATTTGCTCGCGGATCTTGTCGCGAACAGCTAACTGGTCTGGAGTAGCGAACTCGAGCTGAGGGTCGTCGGAGTTGTTGAAGAACGCGAAGAGTTGGTAGTACTCGCGCTGCGAGATCGGGTCGAACTTGTGCGAGTGGCACTGCGCGCAGCCGAGGGTGAGTCCGAGGAAAACGCGTCCTACTGTGTTGGTGCGGTCGACGACGCCTTCGGGGCCGGCGCCCATGTTGTTGCGGTTGAAGCCGGTCGCAACACGCTGCGCGCGCGTCGCGTTCGGCAGCAGATCACCGGCAAGCTGCTCGACGGTGAACTCGTCGAAGGGCAAGTCGCGGTTGAGCGCGCCCGTCACCCAGTCGCGATATTTCCAAATCGGGCGCCGGCGATCGAATTCGTGGCCCTCGCTGTCGGCGTAGCGTGCGACGTCAAGCCAGTGGCGGCCCCAGCGCTCGCCGTAGGCTGGCGAGGCGAGCACTTGGTCCACGAGTCGTTCGTAAGCGTGTGGATGGCGATCGCGGACGAAGGCGTCAACTTCCGTGGGGGCCGGCGGCAGTCCCGTGAGGTCGAGCGTGAGGCGACGGGCGAGCGCGGTGCGGCCGGCGCGCCGTGACGGCGCGATGTCCTGCGCCTCGAGGCGTGCGAGAACGAATCGGTCGATCTCGTTTCGCGCCCAGTCACCCCGGGACACGCTCGGCACCGCCGGCCGCACGATCGGCTCAAAAGCCCAGTGTCGTTCGACGTCGCGACCGTCGTCGTTCGACGTCGTGCCGGCAGGCCAGACGGCTCCCTGGTCGATCCAGGCGCGCAGCAGTCGTACCTCGGTGACTGAGAGTGGCTTGTTGCCCTTGGGCGGCATGAAGAGCTCGTCCGGATCTTTCTCGGTGACCACGGCAACGAGGAGACTTACGCCGCTCTTCCCTGGCTCGAGCGCGGGTCCGCGATCGCCGCCTTCAAGCGCCAAAGCGCGACTCGTCAAGCGAAGCCCGCCGCGCGCTTTTTCGCCGTGGCAATTGAGGCAGCGCTTCTGAAGAATCGGCTCGATATCGCGCGCGAAGTCGACCTTGTCGGCCAGTTCGGCTGGCTTGGTCTCTTCCGCCTCGGCGGCGAGTGGACTCCAGAAGTTAAGTGCGATCGCCGCGGCGAACAGCAGCCGAGCGCTCAGAAGTGTGGCTGTGAGGGGGGCACGCATGCACCCAGCATAGTGCGCGCCCTCCACATCGATCAACGGAGAAGCTGCAGACGACGGAGCCGTGTGCGGTGCGTTCGGTGTCCTTTCGCTCGCTGCACTCTGGACCACCCAGCGTTCGCGCGCTGGCGTCGCGGAACATTCGCCTGGCGATCGATCGCCGGGCCGTCACCACACTTCGTTCAGGTTCACGCAAACGTCCGGCAGTGCGGTCGCGATCAGCCGATCGCCGGCAATGCCTTTGAGCTCGTAGGGCCTGCCGCTCTCGGCTCGGACGTGCTGCTCCACGGCTTTCGCGTCGGGATCGACGATCCAGTACTCTCCCACGCCGGTGCGCTCGTAAAGAGACTTCTTGAGTTGGCGATCACGCGTCGCTGTCGCGGCGGATAGAACCTCAATGATGAGATCTGGCGCGCATTGGACGTTCTTCTCTTTGATCTCGGCCGTTCGCGGCTCGAGGACGACCAGGACGTCTGGCTGCACGATGTCGACGGGCGTCAGAAGGACGTCCATGGGAGCCGCGAGCACGCGGCCTTTGCCCCGTCTCTCTACCTTCTCGTAGAGCTGATAGCACAAACGTACGATCAAACTCTGGTGATACGAGGAAGGGCTGGGCGTCACGCAGTGAGATCCATCGACGATCTCGTGGCGCTGACCGTCCTCCGGGAACGCCACGTAGTCTTCATAAGTGAGCTTGAATCTTGAGTTTTCAAGAATGGACATGGCGGCTCCAAAGATCGTGGGTTCGCCGTTCGATGATAGGGCGGAATCTCGCCTGTCGCCAGTCCGGAGTGAGCCATCACGTTCGCGCGCTAGCGTCAGTTCGTGCTGCTCCCCTCACCACTTGGGGTCAGCTTCAGTGCGCGTCGTGCGTTTTCCGACAGGATGCTCGCGCGTTCCGCTTCGGTGAGTTCCATCTCGTTCAGGATCTGCAGCGTGTCGCGAATGTAGCCCGGCCCCTCCTCCGGATCGAACGGCATGTCGGTGGCGAAGAGGAGACGGTCGGTACCGAAGAACGACTGTCCGCATTCGATCGTGCAGCGTGATCCGAACGAGGCGGTGTCGGCGTGGAAGCGGCGGAAGGCGTCGATCGGTTTTTCCTTGAGCTGCGTGTCGTTGACGTGAGCAGTTGCGGGCGTCGCACGCGTGCCGAGGAGATCGAGTCCGCTGTCGAGGCGTCCCTCCATCATGGGGATCATGCCGCCGGCGTGATGGGTAATGAGGACGAGGTCGGGATGACGGTCGAAGAGGCCGGAGAAAACCAGGCGGCCCATAGCGACGCTGGTTTCGTACGGCCAACCGAGTGCCCACCAGAGATCGTAGCGCGAGCACTCTTCGCCCGGATAGTCCGGCACGCTCATGGCCCGGATGGGATGGAGCCACACGGCGCGGTCGAGTTTCGCGGCGTGTTCGATCAGGGAGAGGAGCTCTGGTTGATCAAGCGGCTTGCCCTCGACGCTAGTGTAGACCTGCACGCCCGCGGCGCCGAGCTCGCCGACGGCACGGTCGATCTCTCTCAAGCTGGCGTCGGGATTGTTGAGCGGTAGCGTCGCCACGAACGAGGGAAAACGTTCCGGGTCGCCACGCACCATCTCGGCGAGAGCATCGTTGGCGCGCCGCGCCAAGTCGGGGGACTCGTCGGGCGTCGTGATCATCTCGGGCGGCGGCGACGCCAAACTCGGGATCTGGCGGTAGCCGGGAAACCGATCCATGACGCGGCGGCGCGCGTCGAGGTTGACCATGACCTCGATTTCCTGCGCCCGCGCGAACATGTGGAGGGGTCGCTTGGCGGCACGGTTCGCGGCGTCGCAGTACTCGGGCGGGAGCACGTGGCAGAAGACGTCGATCGATTCCATGGGAAGAACGAGACCTCGGGAGACGGAGTCGTCGTGGGGATTTGGAGCATTGCTGAGCATCGCGTGACGGACGCTTGCGCGAACGTAGGCTACCATACCGTCGAAGTGCACGCCGAAGCCATCCTGTTCGCCTGGAAGACGCGAGGAACGCTTATGCGCGCTCTCCTTCCGTCCGCGGGTCGTGTCCAGCCCTGGCTGAAAAAGAAATTTGGCACTGCGAGATGTCACCCTTAGGATCGGACACGACAGCTGCACACGCGACCGCGGTGAGTCGCTCGCCGGGTGCAGATCGCCGGGTGTAGATTGCGGAGGCAGGAGATGGAATGGTCCCTGGGAGTTCGCCGAAGCGTGTCCGCGTCGTCTTTCGCTCTCTTGCAGGCCGCTCTCGTCTTGTTGAGTTCATCTGCCGCGGCCGGTGCAGATCCTGTTCGCGTCGCTGAGATCAACCCGAGTGGCACGTTCGCGTCCTGGCCGTCCCACTTTTGTCGCTCGGGCGATAGGATCTTTTTCTTTCAGAACGCGTACACGGCTCCGGTGCTTTGGCAGTCGGACGGTAGCGCTTCGGGAACGCGGACCGTGAGAGAGATTCCGTTGCACGTGGACATCCCAGGCGCGACTTCTTGGACCGACGTGTCGCTTTTGACGCCGTTTGACGGCGGCGTGTATTTCCTCATCTCGCACTCTGTCCAGGACTACGACGTCCTCTATCCCGCGAGCGATAGAGTCTGGCGTAGCGACGGAACGACGGAAGGAACCTATGACATCTTCCGGCGATTTCCCGACGGACCTGCTGGCAACGTTGGGAGAGTGCATGACATCGCCACGTTGGGGAACCGGGTCGTCTTTGTCTTCAGCTCGACACAGGACACTCAGCTCTGGTCGAACGATGGGCGTCCCGTGGGTACGCACAAGATCCAATCCGTGAGCCGTCAGCGTCGCCATGGCAGCGAGCTGTTCAGCTACCGCAGTCGCGCGTACTTCACCGTCGGCGACCTTGAGCATGGCCGCGAGCTTTGGGCTACGGACGGGACGCGGGCTGGGACGGCGCTGGTCCGCAACATCAATCCTGACGGTGACTCCGTTCCGCACGGCTTCGCCGAAGTGGCGGGGGCTCTTTTCTTCGCGGCAACTCACAGCGCTAGCGGCACCGAGCTGTGGAAGAGTGACGGCACAGCCGCAGGCACGGAGCTGGTGGCAGACGTTCGACCAGGCGCCGCATCGTCGGCTCCTACAGCATTGACCGACGTGAACGGCACACTGTTTTTTACCGCAGACGGCGGGCCGAGCGGTCGCGAATTATGGAGGAGCGAGGGCACTGCCGAGTCGACGACGCTCGTCCGCGACATCCATCCCGAGATGGACACACTCGCCTCGCCGCAGCTGCTGACACCATTTCGGGGAGGGCTGTTTTTCTTGGCTGATGATGGGGTGCACGGATCTGAGGTGTGGGTCAGCGACGGCACCGCCGTCGGGACGCGCATGCTAACTGACTTCGTACCGGGCCCTGACGGCGTCACGGCGAAATCACTTCTGAGCCTTGGCGATTCGGTCTTATTCGTCGGCAATGACCCCGTGTCGAACCTCGGCGCTGAGCTTTGGCGAATCGACGCGAGGAGCGAGGGCGTCTCGCTCGTGAAAGACATTCGTGAAGGCCCGTCGGGATCAATTTGCGGCGCCCTTGGCGTTGTTCTCGAAGAATCCGTTTACTTCGGTGCGAACGATGGAGTCCATGGGTGCGAACTCTGGCGTACGGCGGGCTCCAAAGAATCTACTTCGATGGTCAAGGATCTCGAATCGGATCGCAGTGGATCGATTCCACAAGCGCTGCGCGCGGTCGGCGATCGAGTCTATTTTGTTGCGGACGATGGCATTCACGGTCGCGAACTCTGGGTGACTGACGGGAGCGCTGCGGGGACGGTGCTCGTTGCAGACGTCCACCGCGGCCGCAATGCGACGGGGCCCGCCGAACTCGGTCGCTTAGGCGAAGACGTGTTCTTCTTTGGCCCGGGCAACGAGCTTTGGAAGAGCGACGGCAGCGCCGATGGCACAGTCGCCGTGACCTCACTTCCGACCGCTCCACGGCGTTTCACGAGCCTTGGCGACGCACTGTATTTCGTGATCGGTCGGACGCTTTGGCGAAGCGATGGGACAGGTGGAGGCACCGTCGAAGTGGCCTCGTTCCCTGAGTTCTTTGCCGGACTCACGTCCGGCGAGAGGCTGCTCTTCGTCGTCAACGGTCGGACGCTTTGGCGCAGCGATGGCACGGCGGAGGGGACGTTCCTCCTACACGGCGCGCTTCGTAGCCAGCTCGCAGTGACGGGAAATCGAGTCTTTTTCGCCGCGGAGAATGAAGATTTCGGCACCGAGCTTTGGGTCAGCGACGGCACGGAGAGCGGAACGACGCTTCTGGACGATTTGCAGCCTGGCCAGGAGAGCTCGTGGCCAAAGCACCTCTCGATCGTCGATGACACTTTGTTCTTTTTCGCTGACGCCGCAAGCAACGACCGTACCGGGCTTTGGAAGAGCGATGGTAGCGCCGGCGGATCGCGCTTCGTCAGTTCATTGCGCGCTCATACATTTTTCTATAGTGAAACGGCTGTCGTCAACGGCGAGCTGTTCTTTACGACTCAGAGATTCCACGGCAGTCCCATCGATCTATGGAAGAGCAACGGTACCGCGGCGGGCACCGTGAGGCTCGCTGATGGGTGGCGTGACCTCGGTTTTCTTCTGCCCGATGGTCCACGCGAGTTCATCAACGTCGACGGCGTTCTCTACTTCGTCGGCGAGCGCAGGGAGACCGGGTGGGAGCTTTGGCGCAGCGACGGCACGACGGAGGGAACGGAGCTCGTGCGTGACTTTTCGGTGGGGCCTGATTCTTCGTTTCCCCGCGAACTTGTCGTCGCTGGCGGCAAGTTGTTCTTTAGCGCCTTGGACGATGACTTCGGGCGCACCCTCTGGGTGGTGAATCCGGAGCCGTTTGTGCGCGGGGACGTGAATGCCGATAGCGGGCTCGACGCTGCGGACGCCATGTCGATTCTCCTCTACTTGTTCGACGGCGCGCGTATCACCTGCCGTAAGACCGCGGACGTGGACGACGACGGTGCGATCCATGTCAACGACGCGATCTATCTCCTGAACTCACTCTTTCGGGGCGGCCCGGCGCCGGCGCCACCTCAGGGTGCCTGTGGAACGGACGCAGCGACGGACAGGGTGAGCTGCGCGGAGTACACCGCTTGCTCGTGACGACGTACGTTGATTGAGTGCCGAAATGGTTCTTGTGAGGGGGATCCGGTTGGAGCGGCATTTGAGACGGCCAATGTGTCTGTCCCTTGAAGAGAGATCACAGCTGTCTCTGGCACGCTGTTCTCGATTTCTCATGGAGGGGAAACATGGATGTTCGGAGTCTTAGTGCGTCAACGAAGCTCGGCTCGGGGGAGCTCAGGGGCGCTTTCGATCACAGTGAGCGGTTAGAATCGGAGACGACCCGTCGCGAAATCGCGGACCTCTCTTGGGCGACCCTTATGATATACTCACAAGGCCCAAAACCGGTTGAAGAGACGAGACGATGGACTGGCGAAACCACATCACTGTCGACTCAAACGTTTGTCACGGCAAGGCGTCCATCAACGGGACCCGGATCATGGTGTCGGTGGTCCTCGACAACCTCGCCGCTGGTGTGAGCGTGGATGAGATTCTCAAGAGCTATCCGTCCCTGACCCGTGAATCGGTTCAGGCTGCGATGGCGTACGCGGCGGAGCTGGCTCGCGAAAGGGTGGTGAACCTGCCGGCGTAGTTCTGCAGGGCGGCGGATGCGATTCAAAGTCGACGAAAACCTACCCTCAGGTGCCGCGGGAATCCTGCGCGATAGCGGGCACGACGCAGTCACAGTCATCGACCAGGCGATGGGGGATTTTCGGACGGTGACATCGCGGCAGTCTGCGAGCAGGAAGGCCGCGTTCTGGTGTCGTTGGATACGGACTTCAGAGACTTCGGAGCTATCCTCCGGGAAATCACATGGGGATCATCGTTCTGCGTCTCCGCCGTCAGGACAACGCTCACGTTCTGGGCATCTTGAAGCGTCTCGTCGCCACGCTAGCTAACGAAGATCCAGCAGGTAAGCTTTGGGTTGTCGACGAGAGTCGGATTCGAATCAGAGAGTGATTCGGTTTGGCCAGCGGTTGCACAACTCCGTCTGCCTGGGTCCGATCGTGGAGGAGAGAAGAGCACGGAGGTTGACGCGTTTTCTGCCGTTTTGCTCGCCGCCTCTTGTCCGCATCAGCGCTACAATGACGCCTGTTCGATCCAGGCAGCATCTCCGTTCCGGCACGTTCTGCGGCCCGGCGCGCTTGAGCTTGAGCGTGCGGACATCGCTCCTGACGTCGGCAGCGATGTCGTCGGCGACGATGTCACCGTCAGCGGGCTGGACCGAAGATGCCTCGCGACGCGTTCACACCTGAGGGTGCGCGGCGGGAACTGTGGACTGGGGCTGTGTCATGCACGCATGCACGTACACACTGGCGTCGGTGCGCGATCGGGCACGAACGCGCGTCCCTGGGGCCGACGCCCTACAGCGAAGGGAGGCTCCGATGACAAGAGACCCCGCGTTGAGTGTCCGGTGGATCGTTTTCCGGCGCACGTGGCTGGTTTTGGGGGTGGTGGCGCTTTGCGTCGCGAGTTCATGGCCGGCGCTGGCAGCGTCAGCGCGCTTTCGCCGCGGCGATGCGAACGTCGACGGCGTCGTCGATCTGAGCGATGCACTTGCGATCGTCAACTCTCTCTTTCGCGGCGGCGGTGAATTGCCGTGCCAGGATGCCGGGGACATCAACGATGGCGGTGAAGTGGACGTTTCCGACGCCATTTTTGTGATCCTGCACCTCTTTCGCTCCGGCGACGCGCCGCCGGCGCCTGGTCCTGACACCTGCGGCCGAGACCCGACGCCCGATGATCTCGACTGCGCGTCTTACCGTCCGCCGGGAGACGGCTGCGGAGTTTTGGGCTTCCAGGAGCTGTTTGGAGTGCCGAACTATCTTCCCACCGACCAGTTTGATCCGACAACACGCGAGTTCAACGTTGGCGACGTCGATGGCGACGGCGACATCGACGTCGCGATGGCGGTGATCGACCGTCACACACTTCGCCCTAGTCTTCGCATGCTCGAAAACCTTGGCGGAAGAGAGTTCGCGTGGAAGCCGCTCGAACTCTCTCAGCCGATCGATTTCAGCGTCAGGATGAACGGTTCGAACGTCAAACTGAGTGACTTGGATCTCGACGGGGATTTGGACGTCGTGGGCCTGAGTTCGTCGCCGTACGAGGCGTGGTCTTATCTGAACGACGGCGCCGGAAACTTTACGAGCGCCGGAGATCCGCTGCCGCTCGGTAGCCGCGCACTGAGTGTCGATGTCGTCGTCGAAGACCTCAGCGGCGATGGAATTCCAGACCTCGTGGTCGCGGTGTGTCGCGACCCTTCAATCTCTACTGTCCATGTTGTCGTCTCGATCGGTCGAGGCGATGGGACATTCGGCGGGCGGCTGCTCCTTGACGGCTTTGGCTGTCCGAGCCGCGTAACCGTCGCCGACGTCAATCGCGATGGGCTTGCAGATCTCTTCGTTGGCGACCGGCTCTCGGACGACCAGGGGAGGGAGGCCACCTGGCTCTCCGTTAACAACGGAAACGGTGTGTTCGCCTCACCCGTGAAGGTCGTCCAAGGTGGTCCAAGACATGGCGCGGCGACTTCGGTTGCCGACATTGATGGCGATGGTCATGTGGATCTTGTCTATGGCACGCTTGTCTATACCACACCGACACCCACACCAGGTCCGGTCCTCGTCGCTTTCGGCACTGGCTCAGGTACTTTCCTGGAGGCTCGCCAGTTCGCTATTGACGGTTTTCTCGCGTTCGACCGGCCGATCGCCGTAGCCGATCTCAATTCCGACGGTGTTCAAGATTTGCTCGCTGCTGGCGTGTGGCGAGATCGTGACGGCGTTGTGTCGATTCTTAACCGCCCCGAACGTAACGACGGTGCAGTGGTGGGTGTGAGTTCTGGCGGAACGTGTTATCGGGAGACCATCGTCGATCTCGACGCGGACGGCATGCTTGATCTGCTCTGCTCCGGAAGTTCCGGCTTGGAGATTCGATACGGAATGGGGGCGCCGGGAGTCTTTGATCCTGGCGTCACGATGTCCATACCTTCGCCGGGGGGTGATCGTATGACGGTTGCCGATTTCGACCATGACGGTCTTGATGACGTTGCGGTTCTGACGCGCTCAGCAAGTCCTCGTCGTGGTTCAGTCACATTGATGCACAATACTGGCGAGGGCGTGTTGGTTATGGCGGGGCTCATCACGGTCGGGCTCGAGCCTTCTGCGATAGCGACTGCGGACTTCGACCGTGACGGTATCGAAGATGTGGTGGTCGCGAATCGACAATCCGTTTCCGTCGCGTTCGGCTACGGTGATGGGACCTTTTTTGACCCCATAGAGACGGGGCACGCGTTGCCTCAGGTCGAAGCTGCTGCGGTCGGCATGCTTGATGCCGACCCTTTCCCTGATGTTGCACTCTCGCACCACGGATCGGTTTCAGTTCTGTTCGGGACCGCAGGTGGAACGTTCGACACACTGATCACGCTTCCCATGGACGGTCTGAGCGGCACCGAATCTGTAGTTGTCGCGGATCTGAGCGGTGACGGAGTGAACGAATTGCTGGTCGGCGATCGAGTTGTGCTGAACGAGCAGGGGCGCTTCGTGGATCGAGGCCGCTTTCGATCGGGTACACCGCCGCAGGCGCTTTGCGTTGACGATTTCGACGCGGACGGTGTCCTGGATGTCGTGATCGTCGATGGCGGCGTCGTCGGGATGTATCTTGGCGAGAGGGGTGCGACCTTCGTGGAGAAGTGGAACCAGAGGCCTGTATATCGGGCCAGGTCCGTGCGAAGCAGCGACGTGGACCAAGATGGCGCTGTTGATCTCCTGATGAACCACGACGAAGGGTCGTTCGTCTCCGTCTATCGTGGCAATGGTGACGGGACGTTCGGGGAGCCCGAGAACTACGCAGCGAACGCTCGCAGGATGTGGGTGTTTCGCCTCGCAAGAATGAACGAGGACGAGTTCGGCGACATTGTTGTGCTCGACAGCACCGGGCTCGGTGTGCTTCCCGGGCGAGTGCAGGAGTGACCGCCCCAAGCGCCGGTGGGGGCTCATCAATCAATCGCAGCCCGCACCCTTCGAATGCGTCATGTGTTCGTCTGCACCTTGACCAACTCGTGCGACGAGCGAGAGGCGCTCAATCGTCAAGAGTTGAGTTTCTCGATCCTGACTGGTGGCGTAGACTCGTACCGTCGCCGCAGAAAGTCGACCGGCTCTCCGCTCGTCAGATCTGTGGTTCGGCATTCGCGCCCCATCTTCGCGATAGCTAAAGAAAGGCAATCATGAAACCCCAGGCATTCGTTCTTCTCCTAGCGATCGCACTCCCCGCGGGATGTTACCGTTTCGTCTCGGCGGCTCCGAGAGCTGTCATTTCCGCTCAGGGGCCCGGAAAAGTCTCCATCGACTACGAGGGCAACGGACAGCCGAACATCACTCTCAGCGACGTCGACGGCAAGACCACAGTGCAGTTTCAGGCGAAGTCGTTCGACGGTCAGGTCATTGCGTCGATTCAGGGTGTTGCCACGTGGGTTGAGAGCAAGCTGCAAATGAAGTTGACTCTCGACGTGCAGCAGGCGATTCAATTCGACACTCGCGGGCTCTCGGGAGTGACACTGCGCGAAAATGGTGAGCGCTTGAGGCTCCCGCGGGCCTTCGAGCCAGGAAACTACGCGCTCGAACTCGAAGCTCGAGCCGACGCGCAGTGAAAGAGTCGTGTTCGGCGGCGTCGGATCTCGGGGCACGTCCAGGTGCCTCTTGGACGCCACGTGACCCGCGGGGGCAGAGGAGGATATCGGGTGCACTTTTGGTCAATGAAGTCATGAGTGTGTTCACACGGATTGTTGGTCTGGTAGCTTGGGCTGTCCTTTCGCCGGCTGATCGCGGCATTTTTGGATTCGAGACGCAGGTGGGCTGGGAGACGTTTTTTGGCGGCGACAATCATGACCGAGCGCTATCGGTGGATCGGGCGCACTCAGGTTCAATCATTGCCGGTTCAATCGTTCGAATCGACCACCCTTTAGGAGCAGATGCGTATCTGGCGAGATTGGATGAGTTCGGACGAGTGATGTGGGAGCGTTCCTACGGCGGGGAGAGATATGACGAAGCGTTGAGCGTTCGGCAGGTCGCCTCCAATCAGGGCGGGTTCGTGGTTTCGGGGGCATCAGGGGGAAGTGCACCTTTCGGGTTGGACGGGAGCGGCACTACTGGGTCACAAGCTTACCTTCTTCGCGTGGACGAAGTCGGGGAGGTAATGTGGGAGAAGAGGTTTGGTGCTGAGTCCCACAAACTCTGGCTCGTGAGCAGCGACGAGTCTCAGATTCACTGACCCGGAAACGCCCCGGCATACCCCGCCGAACCGACCGTCCGATCATACCCCGCCTACCCCGCGCCCCCCGTTCGACGCTGCGCCCTGGACCTTCGCTCGACTCCTCGCCTCACCTCGAGTAAAGAGGGGAGCGGAGAGACCGGTGTTGGTGCACTTCTCTCCGCAAGTCCCCGTACGGAGAGAGCGATGCTACCCCATTTGGTCAACGCGATACAGAGCTATGGCGAAGCTGTTCGCCGCCGTGAGATCCAGCCGACCTGTAACCGCTGCCCGAATTGCAGCGGGGAGCCAGATCGGTTCCGCTACCGCGGTCACCGAGAGCGCGTGTTCCTCGTTATCGTCAGGCGTCTGGTCGAACCTGTCCTGTCGCTTCTGAGTCGCTGGAAGTGTCCTCTGTGTAAGCGCTCCTTCACGCTCTACCCGCCCTTCGCGCTGCCGGGGAAACGCTACGTTCGCGACTGCGTTTTCGATCACGCTCGGCGCTACCTCCAGATCGACGAGCTTTCGTATCGCGAAGCCGTCAAGGTCGAACACATGCCCGTCTTCCACGAGGGTGACGACAGGGGAGCGATCGACGAGCGCAGCCTCGCGCACTCAACACTTCATCGTTGGCTTTCGTTCTTTCGCTCTCTCAACGCCACGCTCCTGGAGGCTCTCCGCCTCATCCGAGAGCGCTCGGCGAGGTCCGACATCTTCCGCAAGGTCTTCGCCGTCCGTCCAGCCAAGTACCGAAGCGAATCACGGCGGGACACTCTCGTCGCGGCACTTCGAGCTCTCTCGATCGACCAGGTGTTCCGTTCCCTCTTCGGCCGATCGATCTTCCCCGACTTGGCAACCTCCGCAGCCTGGGCGTGAGCGAGAATCACGCCTCGCTCGCCCCATGCGAGGTGTGATCATGAAAGCGAAAGATCTCGATTGGGCTATCTTCTGGGCGGCTCTTCTCCAGCCCGTCGTCATCGGCGAGGTGCCGGAGGAGGAAGCCGCGCGATTTCTCCGCGAGCTCGCCAAAGAAGAGCGCATCTTTCCCGACGGATCGCGACGCAAGCCGGCTCTTTCGACCCTGAGGCGGAAGCTTCGCATCTATCGCGAGGAGGGCTTCGAGGGTCTTGCCCGCAGGCCGCGAAGCGATCGCGGGAAACCGCGTGCCCACGGCAAAGAGCTCGTCGAGAAAGCCGTCGAGCTGAAGCGTGATCAGCCACTGCGCTCCCACTTCGCCATCAACAAGTTCCTCCAGGCTCAGCACGGAAAGACCATTCCGCGTTCGACCCTCTTCCGCTACCTCAAGATCGCCGGCGCGACGCGGCTGAAGCTCGGTGTCGAGAGGAGGAAAGTCCGGAAACGCTGGACTCGTGACTCCACCCATGCCCTCTGGGTCGGCGACTTCGCCGATGGACCCTACGTGCTGCACGACGGCGAAGTCGTCCCCACCTTCCTCTGTGTTCTCATCGACTGCTACAGCCGCTCGCTCGTCGAGGGGCGCTACTACCTTCGGCAAAATCTCGAGGTCTTGATCGACTGCTTGCTGCGGGCGTGGGCCAAGCACGGTGCTTCGGACGAGCTCTATGTCGATCAGGCGAAGGTCTATATCTCCAAAGCGCTCAAGGCGGCATGCCTTGCCGTTGTCACCCGGCTCATCCATCGCGGCAAGGGCGATCCGCCACCGGGTGGTCTCGTCGAACGACTCATCGAGACGATACAGGGCCAGTTCGAGGCCGAGGTCAGAGCCGGCGAGATCCTCACTCTCGACTCGCTCAACGGAAGCTTCGATTCCTGGAAGACCGTGGCCTACCACCGCCAGGTCAACACCGAGACCGGCGAAACACCCGAGGCACGAGCCGAGGCCGGCCTCAAACGGCCTATCCGACACGTCGACATTCAGCGCGTCACCGAGTTCTTCATGTGCCGCGAGACGCGGCGCGTTCACCCGGACTTCTCCGACGTCCAGCTCGATCGCCGCTTCTATCGCGTCGACAAGAGTCTGCGCGGTGACAAGGTCGAAGTCCGCTACGATCCCTTCTCCGCGCCCGACACGGTTCTCATCTACTCCAGCAACGAAGAGTACCTCGGAAAGGGCGTCCTTCACGAGCGCGAAGAGGGCGAGGACGCCGGTGCTCCCGCCCCTCCCGCCAAAGCGAAGCACAACTATCTGGAGCTTCTTCGCCGTGAGCACGACGAGGAGCTCAAGAAGCGCGCCCAGGGGATCGACTACCGTCGTGTCATCGCCTCTCGCCAGTGGCCCTTCACCGACTTCGCATGCCTTCTCGGCCGGCTCATGGGGCGCAAGGGCGCCCTCTCGAGCTTCACCGCCGAGGAGCTCGAGGAACTCAAGAAGTTCTACAACCGTACTCCCAGCCTCACCGAAGTCCTCTTGCTGAGGGCCTTCGAGAAGGCTCCGGAGAAATCCATTCCCTACATCGCCTACGAGCTTCAACGACTCGCAGGCAGAAAGGAGGACTGATGTTCACCACCCATTTCAAGATGACGACGCAGCCCTTTCTCGAGCGCGCGCCCGTCGAGCAGATTCTTTCCGACGAGCGCATCACCCAGGGACTCGCTCGACTGGAGTACCTCGCCAAGTCGGGCTCGATCGGCCTGGTGACCGGACTCACCGGGGTGGGGAAGTCGTCTCTGGTGAAGCTCTTCGTGCGCTCGCTGAGCCGCAACCTCTACGACCCGATCTATCTCTCGCTGACCTACGTCGGGGCAAACGGCATTCTGAAGCTCCTGGTTTCCAGCCTCGGCGAGCAGCCCCGCCGTGGCAAGGAGCGGCTCTTCCTCCAGATCCTGGATCGCGTCGGGGCGAACGAGCACACGACAATCCTCGTCATCGATGAAGCGCACCTGCTTCCTTCGGAGTCGCTCACCGATCTGAGACTTCTGGTCAGCTCCGGACTCGAGGACGGCCCGCCATTGAAGATCCTCCTCAGCGGACAAGAGACCCTGAGAAAGGAGCTTACCCGAGCGCGCCACGCCGATCTCACGCATCGGCTCAGCGTGCGCTACCACGTGCCGCCGCTCAGCAAGGAGCAGACGGTCGAGTACATCGACTTTCAGATGCGCGCAGCCGGCGCCTCGCAGAAAGTCTTCGAGCCTGAAGCGAAGTCGCTCATCCACGACTACTCAAGCGGCGTGCCGCGGCGCATCAACAACATCGCCACCGCCTGCCTCATTCAGGCCGCGAGCAAGAACGTCCAGAAGATCTCCGAGGCGCTCGTCAACGACACCGCCCCCGAGTTCCATCTGCCCTGAGAACGGAGACTGACGCGCCATGTTCCACAAGACCCTGATGCCTCGAGTCAACGACTTCGCCGAGTATCCTGAGCTCGCCGTTTTGATGACCCTCGCGACGAACCTCGAGATCGCCCTGTTCGCTCTGAACGCCGCGTACCCCGATCTCGACTTCGACTACACGCAACGCTCCTCCTACACCGAGCAAGACGCCTATCTCGCCGCCTTGGGCGCTCAGCTGCGAGCGCTCCAGATCGTCCTCGAAGAGTATCTCGAGAGCCTGCAACGAATCCGATATTTGAAGGCGCCGAGCGGTGGAGGTGGCGTCGCATGACAGGACGATTCTCCGGCAAGCTCCTGCGGTCGTTGAGAAACGATATACCGATCGCGTGGCTCCTCGATCTGCTCGGCGTCCCCGCGAAAATCTCCGAGGGCTACGTGCGCTTCCTCTGTCCGCGGTGTCGCGAATTCAACACCGCGACGAAGGCGTCCACCAACCTCGCGCGTTGCTTTCGCTGCGAGACGAACTTCAACCCGATCGACCTGGTCATGATCGTCAAGCGGCTGAATTTCGTCGACGCCGTCGAGTTCCTCGCCGAGCTCCGCGATCGTCGCGGTGACGCTCGCGCCACGCCTCGCCCTTCGTGATTCCCCGGGTCGTCGTGCCGTCCGGGACACGACGACCCGCGCCTTCTCGCCTCGCAAATCGCATCTCGCACCCGCGAATCAGCACCATGCCATTTAATCTGGGATTTCCGCGCCAGATACTGTGGGACTTAGCAGTTTGGTGAGCAAGCGGAGAACGTGGCTTATGTAGTGGAGGAGCGGCCAGATGGCGGGTTTGTTTTAGCGGGTAGTACGAGGGTTGAAACAATTAATGGTTTCGACGTCTTGCTTATTAGAACTAACGCGGCAGGAGAGCCTTTGTGGCAGAGAAAGGTCGGAGGTGAAAGGAATGACTACGGTTATGATGTGGCGGTCACGGAAGACGGCCAAAGCCACGTTGTGGTTGGCAAGAGTGCCTCGTTTGGGGCGGAGCAGACGGATGTCTATGTTTTTGAGTCTGATTCCGAAGGAAACGTTTCTTGGCAGAGGACTTTCGGCGGGATGGGGTCCAACGGTGGGTTAGATATTCAATCTGCTCGGGACGGAGGTTTTGTTGTGGTTGGTTATAGTAATCGAAGAGGAATTTCCTCTGTTTATCTTGTGCGGTTGGACAAGGTCGGGGGGTTGATGTGGGAGAAGAGGTTGGCGGGAAGCGGACGTGAAATCGGATACTCGGTCCAAGAGTTGACGTCGGGTTTCTTAGTGATGGGACAATCGAACGATACCTCAATGAATACGTGTTTGATACTGACGAATCCACAGGGCGTATTCCGAGGAAAGGCCACCGTTGTGGGACGAGCGGGATTCGACATAGTCGACAGCAGTGAGGGGTCTTATGTGATCGCCGGTAGAGCGGGAGCGTTGGACGACGGGTTTGCAATGGAGGTGATCGTTAGGGAGGGGCCGGGGCAGCCATTTGTGAGAGGCGACTCGAACACCGATGGCGCTGTAAATCTGAGTGATGCCATCTTTTTGCTCAATGCCCTTTTTCGCGGTGGAGAGTCTGCCAGTTGTGATGAGGCGAGAGACATAAACGATGACGATGGTGTTGAGTTGGCGGATGTGGTGTTTCTCCTTAACGCCCTCTTTGTCGACGGCACGATAATATCGACTCCGTTCCCAGATTGCGGTCCTGATGTCGTTGTGGATCGGTTTGAGTGCGAGAGTTTCTCACCATGTGAATGAATTTGTTCATGCATGGGGAGTCATGTCACGTGTCCTCCGGAGGGTGTTCCGAGCCGTTCTGCCCATACGGCACCTGTTAGATAAACCCGACGAGGGGCGGTATTCACTGTGCCGCTCCCGCCGTGGTTCATCGTGGCGACTTGCTGTCGCCGCAACTTCGCCGCTATCAGGGACGGGGGGTGGGGGCAAGCGATCCGGAATCCCGCGGAAGGTGGGCGTGCAGTCCGGGGCAAGATCACTCTTCTCATCCCCCTCGCGACCATACCAAGCAGCGTCCGTTTCCTGTTGTGCTGGGATCGTAGTGCCCGATACGCGCCCGACTGACCACAGGTCACCAGATCTTCGAACAAAAAAGCCCCACCGCAACTCTCGGCTGCGGCGGAGCTTCAACTTGGTGCGCCCTCAGGGATTCGAACCCCGGACCCGCTGATTAAGAGTCAGCTGCTCTGCCGACTGAGCTAAGGGCGCGCATTGTGTTTCGATCGCGGTGACTCACGGTGACGTCGCGGCGTTCTGTCGATCGTTGCCGCCGGGCGTCCAGGGCAGCGATCGTTGAGCGAGCGCCGATTTTCGGGATCCACCCCGTGGCTGTCAAAAGAAAACCTGGGTGGGCCTGGATCAACGCTGCGGAGTGCGTCAGAGCTCAGTCGCGCGCCGCCGTGCACTGGAATTCGAGCGCTTCCGCGAGGACAATGTGTTCCCGGCGACGATCGACGCGTGGCTCACTCCTCGTTGCCGCAGCTGCTTCGTCCCGCGTCGGCGGCAAATCCCTTCTTGCCGAGTCGTCCGCTTCGTTCGCCTCGACTGCGTTTCACCGCGTCATAGTTCGCTCGAAACCACGGAGCCCGCACATGCCACAGCGCAAGAACATCTCCCGTCGTCAATTCCTCCGCCAGAGCGCCGCCGCCTCGGCCGCTGGTGCAGCCTTTGTCGCCGCTCCGCACGTTGCGCTCGGTGGAGTCCCGTCGGCGAACGAGCGCATTCGCATCGGCTTCATCGGCTCGGGCCACCGCGCCCGCCTGCTCATGAAGCAGACACCCAAAGAAGGCGAAATCGTCGCCATCTGCGACGTCGATCTGAGCCGCTGCGCCCGCGCCCGCGATGAGTTCAAGCGCACGTGGGACACCTACCAAGATTACCGCCGGCTTCTCGAGCGTAAGGACATCGACGCCGTCATCGTCCCGACCACCGACCATGGCCGTGTTCTCCCGTGCGTGCACGCCTGCCAGGCCGGGAAAGATATCTACGCCGAAAAGCCGCTGACGCTCACCATCTCCGAAGGTCGTGTGCTCGTGCGTGCGGTGCGAAAGTACGGCCGCGTCTTCCAGACCGGAACGCAGCAGCGCTCCATGGAGATGAACCGCTTCGCCTGCGACTTCGTCCGCTCCGGCGGCCTCGGCAAGCTTAAGGAGGTCAAAGGGCACAAGTACACGAGCCCCAGAACCTGCCCGAACCTCCCGGGCCAGCCCACTCCGCGCCAGCTCGACTGGGATCTTTGGTGCGCCCAGACCGAGCTGAAGCCTTACAACGAACGGCTGCAGAAGGGCTGGATGGGGTGTCGCGACTATTCCGGCGGGGATATGACGAACTGGGGCGCGCATGGTGTCGACCAAGTGCAGTGGGCGCTGGATGCCGACGCTACCGGACCGGTCGAGATGTGGACCGAGGCCCCCGGGCCCAACGCGCCCGTGACGTTCCGATATGCTGACGGGCTTCTTTACAAGCTCGAGCTTGAAAAGGGGCCGAAGGGGGGCGCTGTCTTCATCGGCGAGAAAGGGCAGATCGAGATCGACCGCAACCGCTTCCGCGCCACCCCCGAGGATCTCGTGCGCGAGCCTCCCGCCAAGCAGTTCGCCGAGATGTGGGAGGGGCCTGGCTGGCAGGCCAAGTACCACATCGGCGACTGGCTCGAGTGTATCCGCACGCGCGAGCTCCCGGTCGCCGACGTTGAAATCGGCCACCGCTCCGTGAGCGTCTGTCACCTCGCGAACATCACGCGGGAGCTCGGCCGTCGACTGCGCTGGAATCCTGACAGCGAACGCTTTGTCGACGACGCCGAGGCCGACGCACTGATCTCACGGCCGGTGCGCGCGGGCTACGAGTTGCCGCTCGTCTGAGGCAAAGCGCTGCGGACTTGCCCCGCGGCTCCCGCGATACGAAAAAAGGACTTGCAGGAAGCTGCAAGTCCTTCGCCTCGCGGCGGATAGAATGGCGCGCCCGGCACGACTCGAACGTGCAACCAATGGTTTCGAAGACCACTACTCTATCCAATTGAGCTACGGGCGCAGAATGACCTCACCGCCGGTGAGGTATCGCTTCCGGGAACCAAGTGATGCGTATGGCGCCAGGGCGCGCGCCGAGGCCCATTGGCTCACGGGTGCGGCCGAGATTATAGAGTGCGGTCCAGCAGCCGCGCAAGCGCCGCCTCGTCGTTGCCTTCCTGGGGCGCATCGCCGCCGCGCCGTTCGGTTGAGATTCGCCGCCGCATTTCGTGGCGAATCTCACCGCACCAAGTTCGAGGCCAACACCTGTCAAAAAAATCGATGCGGAAAAGGGGGCCAAATGCCGAAAACACCATCAACTGAAACCTTTTCGGCTGGTCAAGACAACGTGACGGTCATGAACACGAGCAACCTGTTCGCTACTCGTTCCGAAAACGACGCCGCTTTCGCCGACCTGGTGGCCGATCTGATCGGTGTCCTGCATCAGGAGCTGCGCCACAATCACAAGCTTCTGCAGCTGCTCCACGCCAAGAAACTCGTGGAGACGGAATCTGCTGAATTCGAGACTTCCCGGCTGCTACGCCAGGAGAAGGAGGTCCTCGGCGATTGCGTCACGTTCGAGCGCGAACGCCGCATGCTGCTCCTTGCCTTGGGGGAGCACATCACTGCCCGCATCGGACACCCGACGCGGATCGCCGAGCTCGTCGGCTACTGCTCGCCTGAGGCCCGCGACGAGCTTCTCGACTTGCGTGAGGAGTTTCGTGACCTCGCCGACGAGCTTGAGGCGCTCTCCGCAGTCGAAGCTCGATTCGTTCGACATGCGTCTGGCAACATTCGGCTCTACCTGCGAGACGCCGCCGACGGCGCCACCTCAAGGATTGCCGACCACGCCCACAACTCGGCCACGGTTTCCCCCCAACAGGAGACGCCATAGTCCGGGACCACGTGCCCTGTGCCAGGGCACCTCTTCCAGCGAAGCTGACGGCCACACGGCCGGTTTTCCCCCCTCGAGCCGGCACCGGTCACCGTCTGCGGCACCAAGACCACAACGCCGCGCGCGCAGGGGCTTTCCGACCTCGAGTCGGGTCCACCAGGACGCATCCTGACCCACAGCCACGGTTGTATCCGCGCGAAAACGCTGTACAATCCGCAGCTCGCATTCCGTCTGAGCGACGCCGCCGGTTTCTCATGTGTTTCGCTCGGGCGCCTGGATCGGTCCTTCACCCTTCCTCGTCGACGCAACTATGAAGTACAAGCTGTTCGTTTTCGATCTCGACGAGACGATTTGGTCGGTTTCCGAGGGGCTCTGCACCCTGGTCCGTCCGCCCTTCACGCTTCCTCACCCAGACCGCATCGAGAGTGAGGAGGGGTTCTGGATCGAGGTCAATCCCGGTGTCCGCAACCTCTTCGAGTTCTTGAAGAGCGAGAAGTGCTATATCTCGCTTGCCAGTCGCAATGACGCGAAACCGACGATGGAGCTTCTCGAGGCGCTCGATCTGGCCAAATACCTCGATTTTCCGCAGCTCTGCTGGCGTGCGAAGGAAGACTCCATCCGCCGCATCATCAAAGAGATCGCCAAGCGCGACAAGGTCACTCTACAGCCCGACGAGGTCTTCTTCCTTGACGATTGGCCTGAGAACGTTTTCCCCGTTCGGGAATGGGGTGCGACGGCGCTGCTCTTCGGCCAGGATGTCGAGAGTTTCGTTGAATTGAGAAAAATGCTCGAGTGAGAACGCGCGCGCTGACGCGTGCGCACGAGGCCCTTCGGGTCTGCTGTCGTCGTTCGGTCTGGCGTTTCAAATGTTTTCTGATGTTGTCGTCGGCGCTGGTGACGGCGGCGATTGCCGGCGAGTTGCACGCCTTTGGTCGACTGGCGGTTCCGCGCGGTCTCAACTCGAAAGCGCTTCTCATCCACCGTCGCACGCAGTATCGTAAGCGCATGGAAATGCTTGGTCGCGCGCTGCAACTTTTCGGCCTCATCGTGGTGCCGATGGCTCTCATCTATTACTTCGCCAACGAGGGCCGCGCCGATGAGTCCACGCTCATGTTCGGCGAGCTGATGATTCTCGGCGTTGGTGCGGCGAGTTTCTTGATCGGCAACGTTCTTCTGCGACGCACGCCTTCCTGAGTTCGTGCAGCAGCAACTTTTCGAATCAGAGCGGGTCGTGTCGAGACCGTCGGTTCGACTTCGCCCCAACACAAAAGAAGTAGAAGTCAGAGAACCAGGAGACAGGCTGTGCGCGCTGTTTGCGCCGTCCCAAGCCTGCACGGAGGAGAGCGGATGACAGAGAGAACGGACGGGGAGCATTCTTTCGAGCCCGCTCCCGCGACGGACGAGGAGGTGCGCGCCGAGAAGAGTCTGCGACCTCAGCGATTCCAGGAGTTCATCGGCCAGCGTCGCGTCGTCGAGAATCTCGGAATCGCGATTAGCGCTTCCATGGCGCGCCGCGAAGTGCTCGACCACGTGCTGCTCTCCGGCATGCCGGGGCTCGGCAAAACGACACTCGCCGGCCTCGTTCGCGAGGCGGTCGGCACCGAGCTCCATTCAACCTCGGGGCCGGTGCTCGAGAAAGGGAAGGACATTCTTGGGTTGCTGACAGGTCTACACCGCGGTGACGTTCTGTTCATCGATGAAATCCATCGAATGTCTCGAGAGACCGAAGAGTACCTCTACTCGGCGATGGAGGACTTCAGCGTCGATATCGTGCTTGACCGTGGTCCCGATGCGCGGTCGTATCGCATTCCGGTGGAGCCGTTCACGCTCATTGGAGCGACGACTCGCGAGGGAATGCTGAGCGAGCCGTTTCGTAGCCGTTTCGGGATTTGTGAGAAGCTGGAGCTTTACCCACCGACCGAGCTTGTCGAAATCATTCTGCGCTCCGCACGGCTACTCAATTGTACGATCGAACGCCAAGCCGCTGCGGTGTTGTCGGAGCGCTGTCGCGGCACACCACGCTACGCGAACAGGTTTTTGCGTCGCATCCGTGATGTCGCGCAGCACCGCTCGCAGTGGGACGGTAACGGGGCGCTGGAGATCACCGTCGACGACGTCACCGCCGGGCTCGAGCGACTCGGCGTTGACGCCAACGGGCTCGACCGGATCGATCGTCGCATCCTCGAAGTGCTTTGCCTCCACGACGTGCCGGTGGGACTCAAGACGCTCGCTGTCTCGGTCGGTGAGGAGGAGCGGACGATCGAGGACGTCTACGAACCCTACCTCATCCAAAAAGGCATGCTGGTCCGCACGCCTCGTGGTCGCCGCGTCAGTGAGGCGGGGGTCGCGTCCTACCCGCAGTTTGTCGCCGCGCGGAGGGGCGGCATGCGCCAGGCGGAGTTTCACTTAGGTTGAACGTGCCACGGAAGAAGGCCGTGTGGCTGCGGCGTACGATTCGGGCAGAGTCGTGAGTGGGTTTGAGTTCCGCCTCGAGGCGGAAGATTCCACCTGCGGTGCGCGCTGCGGCAGGTTGGAATTGCCGCATGGGCCTGTCGAAACGCCAGTTTTCATGCCGGTCGGCACCCAGGCGAGCGTCAAAGGGATGACGCCGCGCGACCTGCGCGAGTGCGGCACCGAAATCCTTCTGGCGAACACCTACCACCTCGCACTTCGTCCCGGCAGCGACTTGGTTCGGCGCGCCGGTGGCCTCCACGCTTTTATGGGCTGGGACCGCCCCATCCTCACCGACAGCGGTGGATATCAGGTCTATAGCCTGTCGACGCTCAACCGAATTGACGATGACGGCGTCACGTTTCGGTCCCACGTCGACGGTGAGCTGCTGCGGTTGACTCCTGAGCGTTCGGTGGAGATCCAGAATGATCTCGGTGCGGACATCATTATGGCGTTCGACGAATGCCCGCCCTACGACGCGCCGCGGCGGGAGGTCGAGCGCGCCGTCGAGCGCACCAGCCGCTGGGCGCAGCGCAGCTTGGCGGCGCACCGGCGGCCAGCCGAGCAAGCGCTTTTCGGGATCGTCCAGGGGGGGCGCTTCGACGATCTGAGGCTGCAGTCCAGCGCTGAGCTCAAGAGTCTCGACTTCGCCGGCTACGCGATCGGCGGGGTCTCCGTCGGGGAGACGCCAGAAGCGATGCGTCGCGTGGTCGCCGTGACTGCACCACAGCTGCCGCGAGAACGTCCGCGTTACCTCATGGGAGTCGGCACGCCGGACGACCTCGTCGACATGGTGGCCCTTGGCGTCGACCTGTTCGACTGTGTGATGCCGACCCGACACGCCCGCAACGCCAGCCTCTTTGGTGCGACCGGCAGTCTCAATCTGCGCAATCAACGATTTGCCGACGACTTCTCACCTGTTCTCCCTGGATGCCGCTGCTATACCTGTAAGCATGTGACACGGGCTTATTTACGACACCTCTACGGTCGCGGCGAGATGTTGGCGCCGATCCTCGGGACGCTCCACAACCTGACCTACTACCACGATCTCATCGAGCGTATGCGCGCGGCGATCCGCGGCGGAACCTTCGGCGACTTCTGCCGCCTGTGGCGACAGGAGCGCTCGCGCGGCGAGAGTTGACAGCCCCGTTGAAAAGGTGCTTCGAGTTGAAAACTGGTCGCTTCGCGTCCAGATCGGCCGCGGCAAACGCAGGTAATCTTCGAGCCCTCTTCTCATACACGGCGAGGCTCGCCGCGGCTGATCTGGGCGTGGAGAGGCCGGTTTTTCAGCCGAATGACTTTTTCACCTGTTGAGCGAAGTGAGCCCCAACGCGGCAAGAATATGGCTTCCGAGGGTGCTTCTTGCCGACTTTCCTTTTGCTGCACCGGACAAGTCGCAAGCTCATCAGAGTGAAGCTGCGCACGGAGACGAGGCCGGGTGGGCGAGTGGCAGGACGCGGGAAGGTCGTTGACCGGCCGGCCGTTTGTCTTGCTGGCGACTGCGGTGCGCGCTTCCCGCGAGACAGACCCTACCAATGCGACAACGAAGCTCGTAAGATAGCCGCTTCGCTTTCTCCGCGTCGGCGACCGTGACCCTCGTGGAAGGAATCGGAATCGTGGCACCGAATGTTGTGGAGCGTCACGTAAGTGCCATCCAATTCAGCTGATGCGAGAACGAGAACATGTTGACTCGGTTGGTGATTTTCTGGGCGCAGGAGACAGGAGCCGCGGGTGAAGCGGCCGTCAAAGCCGCAGAGGAGACCGGAGCGCAGCAGCCGGTGGGACCGCTGGGGGGCATGTTCGTTCCGATCGCACTGATGTGCGTCGTTTTTTGGTTCCTGATCCTCCGACCAGAATCAAAGAAACGCAAGGCGCGCGAAGCGATGGTCGCGGCGGTCAAGAAGGGTGACTCAGTCATCACGACGGGCGGCATGCGGGGCGTGGTCAAGCGCGTCGACGGCAACGACGTTGTCGTGCAGATCGACAAAGATAAGGACGTCAAGGTCCGCTTCGTCAAAGCTGCGATCCTCGAAGTGATGCCGGATGGTGCCGAGGCTCCTGACGACCACACGCAGCGTGAGATCGAGCAGCGAGCGCAGCAGTGACCAGTCCACCGGCTGTCGAAGCGACGAATTCAGACGAATTCAGACGAATTCATTCAGCGAGCACCGGCGACGGGCCGAGCGGGCAGGGGGCGCCCTTGACCGGGTGCCGCGCCTCGCGCCCCGAGTAGATATGAGCTGCACCACCACCAAAAACCACAGCGCTGATTTCGACGCGACCTCTGCCGCGGAGCGACGACGTCGTCGCGTGGCGGCACTCTTGCCGATGGTGCTGGGTTTCCTCGGTAGCTGTGTTGTCGGTGGGTGGGGGAGCCTGACGGCCGCGGCGCCGCCCGACGCAACGCATGAGGAAGAGCCGTCACCGCGGGGCGGCAGCCAGAACCCGCCCGGCCAGCCGCTGGCCGACGCTTGCAACGCGGCGAGTCGCGATGTGGTCGAACGCCGTCCGACCCGAGAGGGCGACGGTCTCGTGCACGCGGCGCACCGCGCGACGCCCGGCCAGCAGCGACCGCCTCTGGCTCTTTGGCGCGGTCGGACTCTGCCGCCCCTTGGGAGCGCGGGCGAAGACCCCGCGACGCTCCTCCGCGCCCCGCGCGCTCCTCCGCACGCGACGTCCATGTAGCCGTTCGCGGCACGGACTGCTCATCGAACGGACGCCAAAACGATCGAGTCGTGGCGGAAGAACGCGCACAGGTGAAGAGTGCCTGCGCGTGAGATTTTTCTTCAACGCGCGAGCGCGTGAGCGCCGATAAAAGCGACGATTCACGCGTTCGGGGCATCGCGGAACTTCAAGAGAGGACCAGGATATGTACAAGAGAACACGCTGGGGCTTCGCCCTACTCGCACTCGTGATCGGACTCGGGGTGTGGATTCTCGCCGAAACCCGACTCCAGTACGGCATTGACCTCGTCGGCGGCTCCGAGCTGACCTACTCGATCGATCTCAGCCGCGTTGAGTCTGAGCGCGACAAGGTCGCCGGCGAAGTGAAGGACATCATCACGAATCGCCTGAACGTCTACGGACTCAAAGACATCAGCGTCGCGGTTCAGGGGCGGGATCAGCTGGTCGTTCAGCTCCCCGGCCAGGACGCCCAGTCGGTCGGCGCCATCAAGCAGCAGATCGAAACGGCCGGCACGCTTGAGTTTCGATTGGAGGCGATCGAGTCCGAGCAGACGCCCGAGCGGCAAGCTCAAATCGAGCGCGAAGAGCTGGCTTACGTCAACGCTGAGCGCGAGTGGGTTGAGAAGAAAGTCGCCGACCCGAACTTTCAGGGACCGCGCCCGGAACGCCCGCTCTACGTCGTTCGCGTCGTCGTCGAGAAGGATCCCGACAACCCAGCCGCCGGATTCCAGCCCCAGAGGAACGAAGCCGGCCGCCCGATCAAGCGCACGCTTGAGAACTCGCCCGACAAGATCGTGAGCGGTAGCCACCTCAAGCGCGTCAGCCCAACTCGTAGCCAGCGCACATACGGACCGGCGGTGTTTTTCGAGTTCGACGGTGAAGGCGCCTTTCAATTCGGCAACTTGACTGGCAGCAATGTCGACCGCGGCCTTGCGATCACGCTCGACAATGACATCATTCAGGTCGCGAACATCAGCGAGCGCATCGGCGCCAGCGGCGAGATCTCTGGGCAGTTCACACAGGACGATGTCATCGGCATTGTCACGATCCTTCGCGGCGGCAGCTTGCCGGCCAAACCGGCGCTTGTCTCTGAGAGCACCGTCGGGTCGGTCTTGGGGCAAGACTCAATTCAGTCGAGCTTGCAGGCGGTTTTGTGCGCCCTTGCGATCGTCATGCTGATCATGGCGGTCTACTACCTCGCCGGCGGCCTCGTGGCGAATTTCGCGCTGGTGCTGAACATCTTCTTTATCCTCACCTACGTCGCGTGCTTTCGCCAGACGCTCACGCTCCCAGGCATGGCGGGCATTCTGCTCACCGTCGGTATGGCCGTGGATGCCAACATTCTCATTTTCGAGCGTGTGCGCGAGGAGCTGAAGAAGGGGAAGCCGGTCTTGCAGGCCCTCGCGTCGGGCTATCGACGCGCCTTTTGGGTCATCTTTGATGCCAACCTAACGACGTTCATCACTGGCATGGTCCTCTTTCAGTTCGGCACCGGACCCGTCAAAGGATTCGCCGTCACGCTCATCAGCGGCATCGTGATCAGCTTCATCACAGCGATCTTTGTCACTCGACTCATCGTCAGCTTCCTCGTCAACGTCGGGATCGTCAAATCGTTTCGTATGCTTCAGGCCTTCGAGACGCCCAACATCAACTTCCCGCGCGTGCAGAGGCGTTTTCTGACGGGCTCGGTGTTTGTGATCGTCGCCACTTGGGTCCTCGTGATCGCGCGCGGCAGCAACAACTACGGCATCGATTTCACGGGTGGCGCGCGCATTAACATGCAGCTGAGTCGCCCGATTTCAGTCGCAGACATGAAGAGCAAGATCGCCACGCTTGCCACCGCCCAGCCAGAGCTCTTCCGCGACTGGACTCTACAGACCTTGGCCGGATCGTCCGACGAGGCGAGTGCGTTCGCGCTGCGAACGCGAGCCAGCGAGGGGCATGGCGGTTTGCCGGCGGCGAATGCCCAAGAGTCGGAATCAGCACCGGCGGAAGACGCGGCGACCTCGCAGAGCGCCTCAACGCCCCCTGCGGATGCGGGCACCAGCATCTCCGCAGCGCCGAGTGTCGCAGACGGCACTATCGACGCGGGGTCGCAGATTGGACCGGCCCAGCGCGTCCGTTCAGCACTCGAAGACATGCTGCGCGCGGACAACTTGCTCCTGCCGCCGCTCATTCCGTTGCGGGAGTGGAAGTTGGCGACCGACGCTGGCAGCGAAGGCAACTTCTATCTGACGATGGACGTCAATTTTCTCCGAGTCGAAGCGGACCTCACCGAAGAGGACTTTAAGGATCGACTCAACGCCGCGTTCGCTGCGAATCCGGATCTGCAGCCACGCCTGTCGGAGTCAGGGACGCCGGTGGGAAGCTTCACAGGGATTTCGGTCGAGTCAGTGTCTCTGGTGTCGGACACCGACGGTGTCAAACGCTATCAGTTTGTCACCAACGCCTATCAGCCGCCGGTCCAGGCCCTTCGGTCGAACGAATCACCGCCGCAAACCGTCGTCGAGGAGGCGTTCACAGATTTTTTTCATAGTCACGGACCAGGCGCCACAGCGGCCGGGAACGATCGACTTTTTGAACTGTCGGAGGCGTTTTCCGAAGTTGCGACCGTCGGGCCTAAGGTCGCCTCGACGCTTCAGCAGGATGCGATTGTCGCACTTTTCATCTCGATGCTCGGGATCATCTTCTACGTTTCGCTGCGCTTTGAGTTCATCTTCGGTGTCGCCGCCATTGTGGCGCTCGTTCACGATATTCTCATCAGCATCGGACTTGTCGCCATGGTCGACTACTTCTTCGGCGGCACGTTTTCTGTGAAGATCAATCTCGCCGAGCTGGCGGCGATTCTTACGATTGTTGGTTACTCGATCAACGACACGATCGTCATCTTTGACCGCATCCGCGAAAACATGCAGTTGTTTGCCAAGAAGCGGATGGATTTCAAAGACATCGTTAATCTGAGCATCAACCAGACTTTGACGCGTACACTCTGGACATCCTTGACGACGCTGTGTGTGACCTTCGTCCTGCTCTTCTTTGCGACCGAGGCGGTCAGCGGCTTTGCTTTCATCTTCCTGATCGGCATCCTCGCAGGAACCTACTCCTCAGTGTTTGTCGCCAGCCCCGTGCTGATCATCCTGCATGCGCGTTCGGTTGCGAGACGCGAGCGCATCGCGATGGAGCAGGTGTAGAGACCTTCGGAGCCCATCGACAATGGGCCGACAATAGGGTCTTCAAGGTGCCAGATCGAGCTGTCGGCCGTGGCGAGGCGGGATGCTGCTTCACCACGGCCGGCGGCGTGATCGTTCCGCGCTACGAGCCCTTCCCGCGGTTCGTCAAGATTCATTGTTGACGTCTGGCCCTGCCGCCGCTTAAATTCCCAAAAGTTTACCGGCCTATCTTGTCCCGCCGGATACGGCCGGTTCGACTGAATCTCGTGTCGGACGTGCACGCGTCGCGTGCATGGAAAGAACGAGAGGACGCGCTCCGAACGATGATGGAGCGGCGAGAGAAGGGAAGCGGAAGAGAGAATCCAGAAGAGAGACGAGAGGACGAGGCGGGAGAGCGGGAAAAAGAGAGTGAAGAGGACCAACGCTCGCCTGTGGAGACGCGAGTGGGCCAGATTCCATTTTGGCGCTACTTGCAGGTGAGGTCGAGCTGCGGTCAGAGGACCTTGCGGCTGCGCCGTGCCGAAACTGTGTGTGCTCGGAAGACGCTGTCTGTCGGTGCACGCCTCGCCGGTTCGCGGCTCAGTAGCATTCTGCGGTATGGTGAATGGCGGTGTGGTGAAAGGAAGTGAAGTATGAGCAGCGGGACGAAGGTTGCCCTGGTTGCTTTGCTCGTGATTCTGGTGGCGGTGATTGCGCGGGCCGTAAAGGATAGCTCTGAACCGTCGGACTCCACGGTCGATGCTCGAAGCTCTGAAGAGACGGCGAAGACGACGGCCGCGAACATCGCCGCCGACAAGAGATCGGTGCAGCGACAAGGAGAGAAAAAGCCCGCGGTCAAGTCGACCTCCCGCGATACCGGCCGCCGTCCCGTGTCGGGGAATCGGACAGTCAGCGGCAATCGGGGGCCCGCCAGGCCTCCCACGGGTCGGGACAACACGGCGTCGAACCGTGACATGAAAAACGGCGATTCGACCGCGCCATCGCGAACAACGGGTTCGCAGTCCCCTGGAGCGCCGCGAACGCCGCCGTCCCGTGACACCCAGTCGCAACAGAGAGGCGATTTGGCCAGGGCCCCGGTTCCTTCGCCGCCCACAGGGCAGCATGGCGGCGGTGGCCGTCAGGGGCGGCTCCGCAGTGCGAATGTCGGCCCCCTCGGGGATGTGAGCATTGTTGGCCCACGGGATCCGTCCGGGCTGCCGATCCCGCCCGTTAGCCTCGGCGCCGACGACAAACGCCAACCAGCGGCACCTAAGCGCCGCGATAGCACGGTTCCGATCGTCAGCGTTGCGCCCGACGAAGGATCGGTGGACCGAGGAATTGTCACGGTCGACATTCCGCCCGACCGGTCAAAGAATGAGAAGAACACCGCGCCGCCAACGGTTGTGAGAAACACAGGGCCCCGGCCGAACGCCGAGAAGAGCGGCCGTTTTCCTACGCGGCATGTGATTCGTCCGAACGATAGCTGGTGGGCGATTGCGGAACGCTACTGGGGAGCCGAATTCGCACCCCAGTACGAGCTCATTCAAGCCGCAAACTCCGGCGTGAAGATGCATCCCGGGAAGACGGTGACCGTGCCGGCGCCCCCCGCGAAGAGACCGCGTCAGGTTTCGAACAACCCGGCGACGCCGAACGGGCGTGGCGTTGACGCGCAGACTGCCCGCGACCGGTCAGCACCGAAACGCCAAGGCACGTTCAGCCACAAGGTGGGTGAGGGTGAGACTCTCTGGGGTCTAGCGCAGCGCTTCCTTGGTGATGGAGGGCGCATGCACGAGATCGTTCAGGCCAACCCGGCGCTCAAGCGGCGTCGTAACCTGCATCTACGCGCCGGAGAGACCGTCCGGATTCCGCGGCGGACTCAGAGGTAGCCGGAATCGGCAGCCGGCTGCTGTGGGAGGCGTAGATTTCACGTGCCACCGAGACTGCGGCGTCTTTGCCTACCAGCCCGCCTGAAAAAGTCATTCGGCCGAAGAAACTGGCCTCTTCACGCCCAGACGGGCCGCGTCAATACTCGCCATCAGAGTCGAAAGAAGAGGACCCGAAGATTGCCTGCGTTGGTGGCGGCCGATCTGGACGCGAAGAGACCAGTTTTCGGCTCGAAGCACGTATTCAACAGGCTACGCCTCCTCGCCGTTCTTCGCGCTGTCAACCGCTGATTCCGACGTGTCGCTGAGCGACTCAGAGGTCCCGTTTGCCGCCTGTGACCGCGGCGTCCGTCGGACGCTGCTCGTCTCGGAGAGGCGTTCGGTCACGCGCACCGCGCGGCGTCCTTGCGAGTTCGTCAAAGGGCCCCGGTGCAGCAATCGATCTTGCACCTTCACGGACACCTCCGTGGCGCGGGCCAGCTGTGTGTCGAGAACATCGCCACAGCGTAGAGTGAGCAGGTCATGCAGCCGTACGGGGATCGACGGTAAATCGGCCTGCAGTTCGACGGACGTGTCAGCCAGTCGTTCGAAGAGGCGTTGCCGCCTCGCGTCTTTGTCGCTACCGCGGGCCTGTGTTTTCCCCGAGGAGCTGAAACTCGACAGGATGGCAGCGAAGGGGCGCGCTGGTAAACAGAGATGAAAGGTGCCGCTGTGGCCAGCACAGCGCAGGCGCATCGCGACGACGACGACGAGTTGATCCGCGTCGAAGATCTGTAAGTTGAGGGGCGTGCGCTCACATCGTCCGCGTTGAAACTGGATTCTCGACCACGGCGCCCAGCTATCGGCAAGTGAGTCAAGAAGATCATCGAGTGCTGTTGCGATGATTTCCTGTTCGATCATCGTCAGCGGAGCGGAGGCATGCGTTGCGTCCTCTGCGCGTCCTCCCAGCAGCTGGTCAATCAGCGGGCCGGCAATCGACTGGCCGAGCTCGACGACGAGTTCGAGCGATTCAGGGAGGGCCTCGACGACGAAGAGACAGGTGGGGTTAGGCAGGGTGCGCAAGAATTCAAAGTATGTCGTCTGATGGATTTCAGTGAGCTCGACGTTGACCTTGCGCCGGATAACTGCCGCCATCTTCGCTTGTGCGGCGCGTGCGAAATTCTTGTGCGCATTCTCGAGACCTCGCAGCTGCGTGGGCGTCAAGTTCTTTTGCGCTGTGAATTTGTGCCGTGGAGGGCGCGTTGAGCCAGCTCGTGGAACGAGAGTCGACGACTCGACGTCGGGAGTTCGCTGCCGCGAAGCCGCCATCGCATCTCGATCGATTCGGTCGACGTCGCATTCGCCCGGCTGGCGCGATGTAGAGATCGAGTCGGCTGCGTTTGACTGGGGTGTTTCTTGTCGGCCCCGCACACTGCGGCGGTCGTGTGAATCACTGGAGAGCGCCGAGAGTTTGGCCGCGAGGGCGCGGGCCGGGGCGTCGAGCGTTGGCGCGGTACTGTTTGCGTCGGTGCGCGCCGTGTCTTTCTCTCCCCTCGCTTCGCGACAGTCTTCACGCGTGTCATCGCGTGGTCGCGAGTCGTCTGCGGCAGGCGCGCTGCTCGTCTGCTCGTCGAGTCGGGGCGGTGCGGCCGTTGCTTGGCTGATTTCGCGATCGGCGACCTTCTCCTCTGGGGACGAGCAGGGCGTTGGCTTCGATTCCCGGCGCGCCTGGCGCCCCTGTCGCGCGCGTTTCTTTCTTCTCTTCACTTGGATCCACTTCCTACGCCGACCGACGCGATTGCGAGCTGCCGCGAGGATCGTTCACCTCCACAGCTGATCGCGATGCGCCGTCTGCTCGTTATGGCTGCCGGGCGGCGACTCCCGGGTCCGATCTCTTCAAGTCGACCCGGTGAATGGCATGGCGCGGCAGCAAGGTCTCCTCATTCTCGGCGTACACGCCGAGAATGTCGTGAAACAGCTCCTCACGAAAAAACTCGTCTTTTTTGACTGCGACAACGGCCTCGCGGATGGCGTGTTCGCGCTTCTTAAGCCTCTCCAAGCGGGCGCTGACTTCGCGTTCGGTCGCGAGCGACTTGCGGAGCTCGAGCAGGGGCGAGGGCAGCAGATAGAGTGCGAGACCAACTGCGCCGAGACAGATGATGCCGAACCAGTAGAGCTCTTGCCAAAAATTTGGCCGCGGACCGATCACCTGCTCAGCGAGCGCCAATCTCTGTCGCGACGTGCTCCCAGTTCCGTCCGGGCGGTTCTTCTTGCGGGCGCCGATCGCTCCGGGTTGTCCGCCGCCAGCGAGTCGCTCATTAGAATCCATACACGGCCCTCGGTCCAAGTTCTTCCTCGATGCGCAGGAGCTGGTTGTACTTCGCGACGCGGTCTGTGCGGCAAGGCGCGCCCGTTTTGACCAGGCCTGACTCCGTGCCAACGACCAGATCGGCGAGAAACGCGTCTTCCGTCTCTCCTGAGCGATGGGACACCAAACTCTTGTAGCCCGAGCGATGAGCCAACTCGATCGCCTGGAGAGTCTCGGTCACCGTGCCGATCTGGTTCAGTTTGATGAGAATCGCGTTGCCGACGTCCTCGTCGATCCCTCGCTGCAGGCGTTCAATGTTGGTGACAAAAAGGTCGTCGCCGACGAGCTTCACCTTGTCGCCGAGGGCCTTGGTCAGTTCAGCCCAGCCAGACCAATCGTTTTCGTCGAGTGGGTCTTCGATCGAATAGATCGGGTACCGACCGACGAGGTTGGCGTAGAACTCGATCATCTCCTCTGCACTCAGCGTCTTCCCTTCACCGGCCAAGTGGTATTTCCCGTCTTTATAGAACTCACTGGCCGCCACATCCAGGGATATCTGAATGTGCTTGCCGTCTTCGTACCCTGCCCGCTGCACCGCCTGGATAATGACGCTGATCGCTTCTTCGTTGGATTCGAGGTTGGGAGCGAAACCGCCTTCATCGCCCACGGCCGTGTTCAGTTCCTTCTCTTTCAGCACGGATTTCAGCGAGTGGTAGATCTCGCTTCCCATCCTCATGGCGTGGGTGAACGATTCGGCTCCCACCGGCAGGATCATGAACTCTTGGACGTCGACGTTATTGTCGGCGTGGGCACCACCGTTGATGATATTCATCATCGGCACGGGAAGCCGCTTCGCCTGGATGCCGCCGAGGTACGCATAGAGGGGTAAACCGAGCGACTCTGCCGCTGCGCGCGCCGTTGCCATCGACACCGCCAGCATAGCGTTGGCGCCGAGCTTGCCCTTGTTGGCCGTCCCGTCGAGAGCCAATAGGGCGGAGTCGACGCCGTGCTGATCGATCGCGCTCACGTGGTTCAAGCGTTCGCGGATTGGCCCGTTCACATTGTCAACCGCCTGCAAAACCCCGCGGCCGCAGTAGGCGTTTCCGCCGTCGCGTAGTTCGACAGCCTCGTGTTCGCCTGTTGAGGCGCCCGACGGCACCGAGGCGCGGCCGACGCAGCCGTCTGCCAAGTGCACGTCGGCCTCGACGGTGGGGTTGCCGCGGCTATCGAACACCTGTCGCCCTTGAATCCGCACGATCTGATGGTAAGAAGTGTCCATTCGTTGTTCCTCTAGTGGCATCCGAAGCGCGTCGTTACGCTCCGAGATGAGCTCGAGCCGTCAGTTCCTATAGATTTCTTCCTGCGTGTTTCTCTCTGGGCCCGTTCGCCCAGCGCATGGCTCACAGTCTGGTCCCGGTAGAAGCGGAGACGGTGACTCCCGCGCCACGGGATGGCTGCTTTTGAGCGCGTGTGTCGTTGGACCAGGTGCACCCGCTACGTCCTGTTAGCCCCTCACTCCTTGTTTCGGCGTTGCGCCTTGAGGCAAACGTCACGAGGGTCAAGGAGGATTCGGGTTTCCGCGCTGCCGTGGCCAACCGCGGCACCTTTGATCCGATTTCGACGTGAGGCTCTTTCTCCTGGGGACCGATCCGAGTAACCTCGGCTTCTAACGGAGCCTGAAAGAACTGTCAACTTCAATCCAGCCGGGAGGGTGAGTGATCGACGATTCTACCACAGCCGTCGGACACCGTGGCGCGCTGCGCGTCGCCACAGACGCAGTGATCGAACGCCGCGCGCATCCCGACCACCTGCTCCGTGCTGATGAGAGATACCTCGTGGCGTGGGGCGATCGCGAAATCTTGATCAACTTGACTCTCGCGTTGGCTTTGTCCAGCCTCACGGTGGTGTTAGCGTTGACCGCGTCGATCTGGTGGTTTCTCGCCCTGGTCCCGATCGCGTCGGCTGCGGCTTTGGGGGTGCTGTTCTTTCGCAACCCGAAGCGACGTGTGCCGGACGCCCCGGCGCTGTTCGTCGCGCCCGCCGACGGCACCATCTGGGATATCGAATCACTGGCAACCGCCGCAGACGGGATTCCAGCGGAGATCGACGAACCGTGCGTGCGCATCGGTATTTTTCTTTCGATCTTTAGCGTCCACGTCAACCGAGCTCCAACGTCCGGCTGCATTCGCGCTGTTCGCTATCGACCTGGATTCTTTCATGACGCGCGCGATCGACGTGCGGCACAGGAAAACGAGTCGAACACGATCGTGCTTGAATGCACGGAGCCTCCCTTTCCTCCTGGCGTCTGCATCGCGATCCGTCAAATCTCCGGGGCGGTGGCACGACGCATTATTTGCCCTCTCGGCACGGGTGTTGGCGTTGCGCGGGGTGGCCTGTTGGGTATGATCAAGTATGGTTCTCGAACCGAGATCTTGATTCCCGAGCGGCTGCGTCCGGATGTGCGGGTACGTGTTGGCGATAAGGTGAGTGGCGGCGAGACGGTTTTGGCGACGTTTGATGTTGATTCTGCGGGAGTGATACCGCAGCGTTAACGACGCTCCCCGGCAAGCTCGTCCGGCCAGGCCGGCGCGAAACGGCCAAGCTCGAGGCTAGAACATGGCGGGCAACCCACAGCTGCGCTTTGCGGCTGGAAGTCGTCCGTAGTTTTTGCCGCGGTCCCGAAATTGGCGGAGATCCTGTTTGTCGATGGAAGTCAACCGTAGCGTGCTGCTCCCGAGTCTACTGACGATCTGTAACGGCGCCTGCGGTTTCATGGCGATCGTTCTTCTGCGGAAGATCCCCGGCCCTGGCGCTCCGGTGCCCGACGGCGTCGACGTCACTCAGATCTTGGCGTCCGCTGCCTGGCTCGTCTTTGTCGGTATGGTTTTCGACGTCTTCGACGGCAAGGTGGCGCGCGTCTCCGGTGGCTCGAGTGCGCTCGGGGCGCAGCTCGATTCACTCTGCGATTTGATCACCTTTGGGCTCGTTCCGGCGTTCATGATCATCCAGATGAGCCATGCGGCGTCGCCGACGTGGGGTAGAATCGTGACGATTTTTTCGTTGGCGTACTTCGTTGGGGCGACTCTGCGTCTGGCTCGTTTTACGGCCGAGAATTCTCCGGACGAGAGCAGTCATATGGCCTTCAAGGGGTTGCCGACCCCCGGCGCGGCGGGCTGCATCGCATCGCTGTCGATTTTCTATGCGTATCTGTCGAGCTTCGACAAGCCTGAGCTGCGGTGGCTAGCGAGTCACACGGGGGAGGTCGGCATTCAGCGAATCGTCGATTCGGTTCCCGTCGTACTGCCTGTACTGGCACTGTTTCTTGGTTTCACAATGGTTTCCAACCGACTGGTGTATGGCCACGCCGGTAGCTGGTTTTTTGCCCGCAAACACAGCTTTGACTTGTTCGCCTATTTGATCTTTGCAGCAGTGCTCGCTTGCGTCGTTCCAGAGGTCGTCCTACCGATCGTGTTTTTGAGTTACGTTTGTTACAGTCCGGTCGCTTTCTGTATTCGCGCTGCCATGGGAAGGGCTGGACAATCCAAACAGCCTAATGACGCATCGCCAACGGATCAGGAGGGGGTGTCGCGGCGGCGCCTGACGCGTCACTCCTCGCCGACGGAAGGCCGGAACGGTGCCCGTGAAGAGAGCGCCCGTGAAGAGAGCGCCCGCGAAGAGAGTGGCCGTGAAGAGAATTGACGGGGCGGCGCCTGCGCCGCGGGACCGAGCATCCAAACCGGAATCAGCGGCTCTGGTTGCAGTGGGCGCCAACCTCGGAGATCGGCGAGCCGCGATCGCAGCATCGATCGAGATGCTCCAGGCGACGCCGGGAATCACCGTTGACCGTGTCTCCTCACTGATCGAGACGGCCCCTGTGGGAGGGCCGCCGCAGGGAGCGTTTCTTAACGGCGCACTCGTGTTGACGACGACGTTGACGCCGAGCGACCTTCTCGGGATTCTCCATTCGGTCGAGGCCGCACTTGGGCGAGTGCGCCGCGTCAGAAATGGGCCACGCACAATCGACCTCGATCTCCTTTTCTACGAGAGTGAACGGATCGTAGCCCCGGGCTTGGAAGTCCCGCATCCGCGGATGCTGGAGCGTCCCTTCGTGCTGCAGCCGGCAGCCGAGATCGCTCCTGACTGGATCCACCCGGAAACCAAGCGCTCAATCCAGCACCATTGGCTGCGGCTACAGGCGGATTCGGGCGCGGGCGAGGCTGTCGACGTCACCGCTGTCCAGGAGCTGACCGAGGAGGAGGACGGGTGAGAGTCGAACGCACGCTCGACGGTGCACGCGCGTGGTGCGACCGCTACCGGGCGGCTGGTCTCTCTGTCGGCTTTGTCCCAACGCTCGGTGATTTGCATGCCGGGCACCAATCGCTCATCGAGCGCTCGACCTCCGAATGCGATAGGACCGTCGTGAGCGCTTTCGTGAATCCGACCCAGTTTGGGCCGAAAGAGGACCTCGCTGCTTATCCGCGAACTCCCGAAAGAGATCAGGCAGTGTGTGAAGATGCGGGCGTGCACCTGCTTTTCATGCCAGCGGCTGACGCCATGTATCCAAAGGAGTTCGAGACTTGGGTCGACGTCGAGAAGATGACCACCGATCTTTGTGGGCTGTCGCGCCCGCACCATTTTCGCGGCGTCACGACGATCGTCAGCCTACTCCTTGAGGTCGTCCGGCCGCACCGGGCGTTCTTCGGCCAGAAGGATTATCAGCAAGCTTATGTGATTCGCCGCATGGTGCGCGACCTAAAGATGTCGACGGAGATCGAGGTCTGTCCGATCGTGAGAGAGGCCGACGGCCTAGCGATGAGCTCACGGAATCGTTACCTCGACGCTGCGCAGCGCCAGACTGCGCTCGCCCTCCATCGCAGCCTGGTTGCGGGTCGGCGGCTCGTTGCCGCGGGTGAGCGTGATCGCGAGCGCATCCGCGGCGCGGTGCTCGACGTGCTCACGAGCGGATCAGGGTTGGAGGTCGACTATGTCGAAGTCCGCGTCGCGGAGACTCTCGAGTCGCCGCACGACGGTGATCTTCTCGACGGGCGCTACGTGATTGCCGTCGCGGCCACCGTTGGCTCGGCGCGTCTGATCGACAATGAGGTCGTCGCCGTGGGCCCGCAAGCGGCAGGTTCAGGAGCCGCGGGCCCGGCGGCGGTGAAGAGATGAAATTCGAGACGATCCCGCGAGGACTGCGTGTCTTGGCGCCGGCCAAGGTCAATCTTCACCTGGAGATCGGCGCGCGACGCGAGGATGGCTTCCACGAGGTCGACAGCATCTTTCAGGCCGTCAGTCTGTATGACGAGCTGGAGTTCATTCGCCTGCAGGGCGAAGCGCCCGGTGCGGCGGCGGTGACTCTCGAAGAATCTGGGATCAGTGCCGGCCGAGACAATTTGGTGCTCCGCGCTGCCGAAGCCCTCCGGTCTGCTTGCCCTCCCCAGAACGGTGGCCGCGTGCTGATCCGTCTGACGAAGAGGATTCCCCAGGGTGCCGGGCTCGGGGGCGGCTCTAGCGATGCCGCCGCGACGCTCCTGGCGCTCTGCCGCCTCTGGCAACTCCATCCGCCCCCCGATCTTCTGCACCGGCTGGCGACGGCGCTTGGCTCCGACGTGCCGTTTTTTCTCTCGGGCGGGACGGCGCGTTGTCGTGGCCGTGGTGAGGTCGTGCAGGCGGTGGCCGCGGCCTTCGCGCAGGAGTGCGCCAGTCTTCACTTCGTGCTCGCCTTCCCTGGCATAAGTGTTAATACAGGCGAGGCTTACAGAGATCTTGCGGCGTCTCGGCACCCTAATTTTACCTTGACACCGCCGACCCTCCTCGATAGGATCACCGCCGCTGCGGATGGTCCTAAGATCCACCGCGACCTGTTTTTCAATCGTTTCGAGAGCGTTGTTTACGCATCTCTTCCTGCCCTCAGCGCGCTCTATTCCGAGCTTCGCGAGTTGCCTTTTTCCGCGGTTCTACTCTCTGGCTCTGGCTCTACGGTCTACGGTGTTTGCCCGTCACGTTTGGAGGCGCTGGAGTGCTCTCGCTTGCTGGCTGAACGTTCGAACGCGCAGCGTTTCGTCGTTCACAGCGTCGCTTCCTGGAACGGCTTAGGAGCTTGCGAAACCGAGCAAAGCTGATAGGTTGGGGGAGACCTCTCTGGGTTAGGTCGGGGGCGAGTGGTTTTCGTGCTGAGCATGCGTGAATCAGGACCGCTATTCGGTGCCCCGCGTGCTGAGGTGCTTCGTTGCTCATAGCTCAAAAGTGCTCAAAGGGAATCGCGCCTGACAGGGACAATCTCTGGGCGGCCGGGCGTGCTACGTGCATGAGTCGCGGGGTGAGCGATTCGCCCCCATCACAACAAGGAACCAGAGCGCATCGGCTCCGGTCGTCTCGGCCCCAAAGCGCAGTGGATTGCCAGGCGCCTGGGTCTCTGAGCGGGACCAGTGACGGGACGCGACGCTGTGTGTCGGTCAGTTACAGCGTGTCTACCCGTGATGCTGGGTTCAGCCGCGCAGTGACCGGCCCTCTGCGAAAGGAGAACTTCCTGTGGAGATCACCGAGGTTCGCATCAAGCTAACGTCAGGGAGAAACGAGAAGCTCAGGGCCTTTTGTAGCGTAACCATTGACAACGACTTCGTCGTTCGTGACCTGAAGGTGATCGAAGGTGCTAAGGGCGCTTTCGTCGCCATGCCGAGCCGCAAGCTGATGGCGCGTTGTCATCGCTGTCCCGGCAAGAATCACTACCGCGCCCTCTACTGCAACGAGTGCGGCTGCCGTCTCAGCGGCGATGCCGCCAACGGTGACCCCCGCCGTAAACTGCACGCTGACGTTGCGCACCCGATCAATTCGGAGTGCCGGGAGTCGATTCAGCGACGCGTGCTCGACTCGTATCTGGAAGAACTCGACCGGGCCAAGGACCCGGACTACCGCCCTCAGGATCTCGACGTTTTCGACGACGAGGAGTACTTCGACGATGACGAGGCGCGGTTGACGGACGTGGCCCCGACGCAGCGGAAGTCCGTTCCCAGCGAGCCGGAGCTTGTCGGAGCTGCCCACGCTGAGGAGGAAGAGTGGGAGAAACCCGGCGCGGCTAGCGCTGGATCTCACCCAGTTGCGGAGCCTCGTTCGAGCCAGGATCGAGACGGTGCGCCGAGTCGACGACGGCGCGGTGATCGACGTGGCCGCGACCGGTCGCGCTCTGGCGACGATCGTCGCGGAGGGCGCGCTCCACACTGGCGGCAGCCGCAGCGCGGTACGGTGACGCAGGATGCCGCTGGGGGCCGTCTTGGGGGTGAGCCTCGCTTGGACGCCTCGCCCTCGGATCGGGTGGCGCGTGAGCGCTTCGAAGCCGGCGAGCCTTCCGGCGCACGCGGCGGATCGCGGCTGCAGCCCGAGCGCGTGCGGGAGCCACAGCTCGATGAGCACGATGAACCGGAAGATAACTTCGGTGCCGGACTCTTTTCGTGAAGGGTCTCGTGCCGTCCCGGGCGGAGACACGCCTACGCGTCAAGGTGGAGGCGGCGCCGAACGACGCATTCCGAGTTGATCAAGCCTTGCGCGGGCGCGTCGCAGCCACGGCTGTGGTTGACTTCGCGTGCTGCTGGCTATTGGGAACTTGCCCGCAAAAAACAGGGACTCGCGGCTCCCGCGACTCGACAGTTTATGCTCCTAAGCTTATAATTCTTCAGCTTCGTGCTCGCTGGGGGAACGCGTAGGTGCCCGCGAAAGCTCGGCTGAGCTGCGCGCTCACACGGTCTCGTGGTGGGTGGCTAGGCGGAAACCGCCGTTACGACTTGAGAGCTCGCCTAAGAACCCATTCGGTTGGCGACGAGCGCGGCACCGCCGGTTGGCACGGTACGCCGCGAAAGCTTGGAACCATCTCGACGCGGTAACGTCACCCTTCGCTGATTCGATAGCCGGGCAGCCGGCACGACAGGCTGCCGCGTCGGTACGAGGAGTGGAGCGTTTTTGCTGTGATTCCTACTCGGTCACAGGTGTCGTTTCCCACCGCGGCTGCACGCGGCTTGGGACCTCCTCTCGCCGCCGCTGACGGTATGTCGGAAACGTCTTGCACGCTCCCCGTGTCGAGTTCGCCACGGTCCGATGCCGCTCTCGCTCCTTGCTTGCGGCGCTCCCATCTGTTTCGTTTCTCGTCCCTCGTCATGATGAGCTCGGCTACTCTCCTTGCAATACTCCCGCTGACCGCGCAAGACTCGCCCGAGCAGCCCGATCCAGGTGCGAAACTGGACTCGGCGACCGGCGAGTTGCTTCGGGACCAGAACCTTTCCGATAAGGAAGCCTTCGCGACTTTACTGAAGGAACTGGCAGGAGACGATCGCCAGCGAGGTCTTCGGGCGGCTCATCAGCTTCTCGAGCGCGTGCAGCGTGGTGGATCGCCGGGCACGCAGGTTCGGCATCGAAATTTCTTGCGAGAGCTGCTCGATCCAGCAGCCCTTCGTACTGGTAAGGTGCCGTGGGAGTGCACGGCGAGCGTCGTTCACGAACTCAGGACGTGGATTCCGCGCCAGGGCGTTCCTTACAGCACGTTCGCGGCGGACTTGTTGCCGATGGTCGGCGTCGGACCGGAGACGCTTCGGACTCTGGTCGCCGATACGTGTGTTGAGACGATCAAGGTCGAACGCGCGGAGGGGGCTTCGCAGACGCTGAGTGATCTGGCCGCTAGGATCGTCGCTGATCCACCGCCGACCGAGATCGCTTTGCGCGACAGTGTCACCATTATTTGGGCCACAGACCCACGTCGAGCAGTTGAGCTGCTGGTGAACGCGCTGACGTATTACGCGGAGAATCGGACGCTGCCAGTTCCGCCTCACCACACCGGCGAGACGCTCATGTGGGCGTCGATCTCAGAGCTTCGGCGCCGCGTCCGTGTCGACTTCCCGACGCCGAAAGCATGGGAGGAATGGTGGGCGACGGCGGAGGACAAGTCCCTTGAGACAGTTCTCTACGAGCATGGCGCCACGTCGCGGAAGCGGTTCATGAGCGCCTGGGCGAGAATGATCGATCACCTCAAGGAAACCCAGCACGCCGAGCGCGTGCTCTCTGCACTGCGCGACTCCCTTGGGTTCATCTACGAGGCGGAGTCGCGGCTCGAAGTCGTCAGCGCACTCGGGGAGTTCGGTCGTTGGCTCGAGGCTGCACCGCTTCCGGAGTCGAGCCCTCCCGGCACCAAGGTGGCGCTGCAGCGTCAGGCCATCGAGCTGCTGCTCTTGGTGATCGAGCGTGAGTCATACCCGCTTGAGAGCTCGATGGTGATTCGATCTGCGCTCGCAGGGCTGGCACAGTATCGCGACTACATAGATCAATCGACGGAAGCGAGTCGCCGATTGACCGACAAAATCGTTCTTCTGATGACGAGTCTGGCGGATTCGCGACGCGAGGCGGATCAGGCCATTTTTCTCGAAGCGGTGCGCGTTGCGGGTGCACTACGCATCGAGGCGGTCCAGCATCTCGTTGAATCGATCCTGCTCAGCACACCGGACGGAGACGCCCCTGATCTTGCGCTCATGACCAGCGCAGTCACGACGCTAGGTCGCATCGTGGAAGACCGAGGCATGGAGAACGCGACTGCAGAGCGTATCGTCGAGCTCTTCAACGAGAATGACTCGAATCAACCGGCAGCGCGTGACTTTCGTCGCGCGTGCATCGGCGCGCTTGAGGCAGCCGCCAAGCAGTCCGAACAGCATGAGCTATTGCTGAGATTCTATGGATCTTTGCTCGCGAAGCGCCAAGAGCAGGCGCTGCGAGTCCGTGTCATCTTGGGGCTTGGCTCTCTCGTCCGCGCGGACAACCAGGCCGCGCTCAACACTCTCCTGGAGATCGTGCAGCATTCCGAGCAGTACAAGGAAAAGGAGATCCTCGCCGTCTTAGACGTCGTGGCCTCGTCCGTGGCCGGTGACGAAGCGATTCGCCAGTTTCTTGGTTTTCTTGGCGCCCACGGGCCAGCGGTCGAGGAAGCTCTGCACCGCAAGATCCTTTCAGTGCTTGATTCTGACGCGGTGAGCCTTTTTCCTGTGCTCAGCGGCGAACTGCTTCGCCTCGCCGTCGAGTCCGGCGGGGTCGGGGTTCTACGCAGCGCACTACCACTCTTGCGCGCGCCTCAGCTCGCGGAGTTTCTTGAGCCACGAAAGCTGGACCTGAGTGACCAAGCGACCCTCATGAAGGGGTGGAACGTGGCGCTCGAGGTGTGGAGAATCCGCGACATCTTGGCGCTCGACGAGGAGGTCTTGGGTACGACCCAGACGCTTCGCGAATTGATCGAGAAACACGCTGAAATTGGCACTCAACACCCCGCTGGAGTTGCCGAGTTTGAGCGCGGTGAGAGCGCGTTTGCTCTGCGTAAGACGATTCAGCAGCGGCTGCGGAGCCTTGAAGGCGCCGAGGCGCAACAGACGATTTCCGAGCTCCGTGGCTTGCTCGCCGTCGAGGAATCGGTGGTGGGGCGTTTCGCTCAACTGCTATGGTGGGAGCGTGAGCTGACAGCGCTGGAGGACCGCGAGCGCCAGCAGACGCTCCGCGATGCCACGATCGCGGTGCTGACGGAAGAGGCCAGCTCGAAACTTTGGCACGGCGTTGCGGACGGCTTCCGCGTCCGCTTCCTCGCCCGAGTGCGCCAGATCGGCAGCGAAGAACTGCCGCGACCGGAATCTCCCGACGAGTCCGAGGGTGGCCAGGAAGACGCCAACGACGGGTGAGTGCGGGGCGGGAATCGAGCCGGGAGACGTCGGGGTGAAGACGGTAGTGATCATCCCCGCGTTCAACGAGGAGAAGTCTGTCGGCAAAGTTGTCGCTGCGCTTCCCGAGTCGATCGCACAAGTCATCGTTGTCGACAACGGCAGCACCGACACGACCGCCTCTGTCGCCGCGGCGGCTGGTGCCCGCGTCGTTGAGGAACTACAGCGCGGATACGGCGCTGCGTGTCTGTGCGGCATCGCGGCGTTGCCTGAGGACACCGAGTGCGTCGTGTTTCTCGACGCGGACTTCAGCGATCGACCGGAAGAGATCACGTCGATCACCGAGGCGATTCGTACTGGAGACGCAGACCTAGTGATCGGAAGTCGTATGCTCGGCGAGCGTGAAGACGGCGCGCTCGCGCCGCAGGCGTACTTTGGCAATCGGCTCGCGTGCTTTCTGATGCGACTGATCTGGGGTCATCGCTACACCGACTTGGGTCCGTTTCGTGCCATACGGTTGACGTCGCTACGGGAGCTTCGGATGCAAGATCAGGACTTCGGTTGGACGGTTGAGATGCAGGTGAGAGCGCTTCAGGAAGGGCTCCGAGTCAATGAGGTCCCCGTCTCATACCGGCGGCGCATCGGCACGTCGAAGATCACGGGCACGGTGTCGGGGACCATCAGGGCCGGATACAAGATCCTCTTGACGATTGCCAAGCTTTATCTGCGTCATGGCCGTCGAGTCGCGAGATCGGCTGCTGACTAGCCCGTGAGTCGTCGCCGCCAGGCGCGGTGCGCGCGTTGCGGGCGATCGAGACCCGGATGTCGCCCTGCTCCGCGAGGCGGCCGCCATGGGCGTCTCGTTCGGGCGCTACGCGGGCTCGTCGTACTGGGTCGTGCTTCGTCGCAGCTCCTCTGAAGCTTCAAACAGTCGTTCCGCCGTCGCGCGAATTTGGTCAACGTTCAGCAGCGTCTCCAGCAACGATGCGGGAAGTGCGTCGTAGCCGTTCAGCGCGCCGCTCAGGGCGCTGGCCAAAAACACCGTGGTGTCGGCCTGTCCACCGAGGCGCAGGCATGCCTCTGTGGTCTTGCTGAAATCGTGGGGCGAGCGCAGAAAATAATAGAGCGCCAGGAGAAGACACGGGACGCAGTAGGGGACGAGCCCGGTCGGCGAGGCGAGGTAGGCATCATCCGGGTAGGCCCTTTCGAGTCGCTGTACGCAGCGATATTCGTTGAGTGAGAGCAGCAGCGGAAAGTCCTCGACGATCGCCGCGAGCGATTCGTCGTAGTGGCGTGCGGCGCCAACGACTTCGTCGAGAAACTCACCTAAGATCAGCTCCTCGGTCTTGACGGCGTAGGCAATCGCGGCCGTGAAAGCTGCCGCACATGCCAGCACGCGAACGTCGGAGTGCGTGACGAGGACGATGCGTGCAGCTTCGCGCCAACGACGATCGGGTTGCTCGTGAAACAGGAGCCCAGCGCTGACTGTGCGCGCTACCGGAGCGATCTCGGCGTGCCCATTCGCCAGCGGCTGCGGCGTCCATGGGCGCTCACTAGCGAGCATTCGTTCGAACGCCCGTGCACAACTCTCCTCAGGGTCGACGAGTAGTTGGTCGCGCCAAAGAGGCAAGAGCTTGCGGACGAGCAGCGTCTCGTCATGCTCGCCGCGTTGCTCCAACTCCTGCTCGCCGAGGAGACCCTCGGCCACGGCCAACGTGACTTGCGTGTCGTCGCCGTACTGTCCTAGAGGGTAAAACTTGCTGTGATGCTCTTCGAACCGCTCGCAGATCCGAGCGGAATTCGAGGTCAGGAACGAACGCGAGTAGTCCTGGTAAGGAAAGGCCAGCGCATCGCCGAGCGCGCCGCCGCAGAGGGCGCCGCTGAATCTCTGTCGCAAGATTTGCTGGGCGTTTTCGCTCATGATTCGTAGCGTAACTCGGTACCGAAAAGACTTGCAAGGCGCACTCAGCTGTTGCGTCGCACCTCTTGGGAGTTTGGTGGAGAAGGATACCCGGCCGATGAGTTGCTGGGTTTCGACTGCATCACGTCAGCGGCTGCGGCCAGCAAGTCACTTCTGAACTTGCAGAGAGCTCGCCTGATCGTCTGCGGAACGGGACCTATCCTCTCATCGATCGTTTCGCCTTGCACCTTGACCAAGTGCAGCGCCAACCTCTCTGATCGCCGAGGATTACCGCCAGGTGTCCTTGGAGAAACTTGCACGTAGTGCCGCCGAGCGTCTCGAGGTGCGTTTGCTCAGTATAGAAACCGATGATAGCTTGTTGAGAGGGCAGAGGAACTGAGCAGGCGTGGGCTGCACTGACTTTCACGACGGAGCGACTTTTTTATGGCAGCAGATCGAAAATTATTCGGTGAAGTTGCCTTCGAGAACGGATATGTTACCACCGAACAGCTGTACGAGGCTCTCACCGTGCAGGCGAAGGCCGAGGCGACAGGGAAGCCCTACAAGTTCTTGGGCCAGATTCTGATCGAGCTCGGTTACATGAAAGAGTCGCAAGTTCTCGAGGTCCTCAGCGAGTTGCATGTTGCCGAAAGGGTCGCTGCCAAGTAGGCCGTATCTCTGTGACCGACCCGGCTCTCAAGCGGGACGCCAACGATCCCGCATGGCCACCGCCGCACCTGGGGGGGCGACACTGGCCGCGTTCGTGCTTTTGGTCGCGGGGTGCGCGTTGCCGGCTTTCGTCGATGCGCGGATGGGCGTGGATCCGCCGCAAGTGGTCGCGGTTCCGCCCGTGACGAACGAGACCGTCTATCCATTGGGTGCCGTGTCGTTTGGCGGCATGCTGCAGCGCTCGGTTCTCGGCGTGCAGCTCTATGACGTTCCCGAGCTTTTGGCTGCCGCAATTGACGAAAACTTGCGCTCGAAGAACTACGATACGATGGTGCTTGAAACCTCACCGATCCCTGAGATCCGTGAGGCGATTGGAGCAGGGCGGGCACACGATCAGGTGACGTACGACGCAGTCATTGCCGCCAGGATTCTGACGTGGCAAGCCGAGACCGGGTCGCTAGCGAACATGCGGTTCGAATTCGAGATTGAGCTCTTCTCGACGGATTCGCTGGAAAAGCTCTTCTCTGTTCGCTCGCACGCCGCATACCGAGAGGAGCCTCACTCGCGCGTGCCGCGTGGGCCGGCGAAAGCGATCCGGCGCGCGGTTTTCGCTGCCATGCGACAGTTCCCACCCCTCCAGTAACCGATTGAACTCGACGACGACTCTGCTTCTCCGACCGGTAGCGTGGGCTTATGGACAGGTCGCACTACGTCGACGAGTTCGGCTGAGCCAGCGCGCCAAGCGTCTCTCCGTACCGGTGGTGAGTGTCGGCAACATCACTTGTGGGGGCACAGGCAAAACCCCGACGGTCGAGATGCTCGCGCGCGATCTCGCCGAGCGTGGCCGCCGCCCGGCGATTCTGAGCCGTGGCTACCGCGCATCACGCCCGCGCCAGGCGATTGGCCACGAGGACACGGCGGTCGTGAACGATGAGTTTGCGGTGCTTTCCGCCAACGTTCCCGACGTCCCTCATCTGCAGGGAAAGAATCGTGTCGAGACCGGACATCGGGCGGTTGCCGCCGGCTCTGACGTCATCATCCTCGACGACGGCTTTCAGCACGTGCGGCTGGGGCGTGACCTCGACTTCGTTCTCGTCGACGCGCTGCGGCCTTTCTCCAACGGTTGCGTCCTTCCCGCTGGGCTTCTTCGTGAGCCGCTTTCGTGTCTCCAACACGCCGATCTGTTCGGAATCACACGCTCTGAGCTCGTTTCCGAGGCGCAGCTCTCAACTCTAAAGACCTATCTGCAGCGAAGATTTCCCGGCATTGACCGCGTCGTGCTCCGCACCCTCCCCGTCGGCTGGACGGACGGCCAGGGAGCCAGTTGGCCGACAGAAGCCCTTGTCGGGCGGACTGTATTGGCGTTTTGTGGCCTAGGTCACCCCAGGGCGTTTCGTCTCGGGCTTGAGCAACTCGGCCTCAGGGTAGCTCGCTTTCTTTGTTTCCGTGACCACCATCGATATACTCTTGAGGATCTTCAGAGAATCGAGTCGATTGCCGGCCGAATGCGTGTAGACGACGTTGTCATGACACAAAAGGACGCTGTGAAACTGCCGGCGCACGCCCCTTTCAGCGACTGGAAGTTCCTTCGCATCGCGCAGGACGTCGTCGAGGGTGGCGAGGCGTACGAGCGCGCCCTTGACCGTCTTCTCGCTGCTGTGCCCGCGGCTCGTTGAATCGTTCACGTTTCTTTCGTTTGCGCCCGTTTTTCGTCGCCACTTCGAATGTCTGATCAACTCGCTCGTTATCTCGAATCCATTGGTCGCCCGAGAATCGCCGTCGTCGGTGATGCGATTCTCGACGAGTACGTGTGGGGAGAAGTGAAGCGAGTGTCGCCCGAAGGGCCGATTCCTGTTCTCAACGTTCAGCGACGTGAGACACGGGCTGGAGGAGCGGGAAGCGTCGTGGCCAACTTGGCCCGCCTCGATGCAGAGGTGAGCTTCTTCAGCATCACCGGCGACGATCAGGGCGGCGAGAAACTTCGCCGTCTGTTCGAGAGCGACGGCGTTGATCTGCGTGGATTGTGCGTACAACCTGGGCGCCAGACGACAGTCAAGACAAGGCATGTTGGCTACGTGCAGCACGCCAACCGCGCCATGCAGCAACTGCTTCGCGTCGATGACGAAGTGCTGACACCCTTCGATCGCAGCGCTGTGGACGAGATGGTGCTGGTGTTTTCTCAACTCGCCGAGTCTCTCGATGCGGTCTTGATCTCGGACTATGACAAAGGGCTCCTGGATGCGACGCTCGTGCGTCGCCTGCGCGAAGCCGCGCCAGAGCACTTACCGTTCCTCGTCGACCCGGCGCGACGACCGAGCTATGAGCTTTATCGTGGTTGTCAGCTGATCTGTCCGAATCGCTACGAGGCACAGACGGCGACCGAGGTTTCGTGCACGAACGTGAGCGGCTGCGCGGCCGCCGCCGCGAAGCTGGCAAACGATCTCGAGATCGAAGCGATCGCGCTGACGATGGATGCCGACGGCATCTTCCTCTACGAGCGCCAAGGCGTGCAGAAACACATACCGACGCGCGCCCGCAATCTGACAGACGTGGCCGGCGCCGGTGACATGGTCCTCAGCGTCCTTGGGCTGGTCGCCGCTGAAGGTGGGACGAACACGCAGGCTGTGCAGCTCGCCAACTATGCGGCCGGTTTGGAGATCCGTCGCCTCGGTGTGACGCCGCTATCGCGCCAAGAGATCGTTCACGAGATACTGTTCGAAGGGCGGCCCGGAACTGGAAAGTTGAAGACGCTGCGGGAGCTGAAGCCCATCGTCGAAGGTGCGAGAGATGCTGGTCAGAGAATCGTCTTCGCCAATGGCTGCTTCGACTACTTCCATGGCGGGCACCTGCATCTGCTGCAGGGCGCAGCTCAGGAAGGTGACGTCCTGATCGTGGCGCTCAACAGTGATGCTTCGGTGCGGCGCCTCAAGGGACCCAGTCGACCTCGCTTTCGGCAGCGCCAGCGACTCCATATGCTTTCTTGGCTCGAATTCGTCGACTTTGTTGTCGTCTTCGACGAAGACACACCGCTCTCAATGCTCGAGGCGCTCCGTCCCGATGTCCTCGTCAAGGGCGGCGATTACACTCATCGCGAAGTGATCGGCAGGCGGTTCGTTGAAAGTTACGGGGGGCGCGTCGTCATCGTGCCGCATCTGCCGGGGTTCTCGACGAGCGCCCTTCTCAAGGCAGGGGCGCAGGGATCCGGTCCGAGGAATTCGTAGTGGGCGCTGAGCAGAGGCGAGCCGCTGATTCCGCTCCTCGTGCTCGAGGATGGCGTTGTCAGCCGCTAAAATAGCTCTGGCCCGCGTCTCTCGTGCGATCCGTTAAGACCTTGGCGTGCTGCATGAGGTCGGAGACTCCGCGAGCGTGCAGCGGCCGGTCACGTTGCCTCCACCGTCTCGCGACGAAGTCGCGGGAGACATCGCGACCTCATCGAGCAAACGGCTGACGTGAGAACGGAAAGCAAGGATGCCTACGCCAAAAGATGTTCAGTTGGGCAAGCTCGCCATCAAGAGCAAGTTGGTGTCGGAAGAAAAGATTCGCGAGTGCTTTGCGTTTCTTCAAGAAGGAGGTAATGGCCTTTCTCTCGGACAGGTGTTACTCAAGAAGGGGCTGATCAACGAGCAACAGTTTCGGGCGTTAGAAGCTCGACTGCAGCAGGGCACAGTCGAGGCTAAGTCGGCGCCGCGGCTGACTGCCGCCCGCGCAGCGCGACCGTCCGCTGCAGCCAGGGACTCCAGCCAGTCGAGCTTCGGGCTGCGTGAGATCGCCGAGCGAGACTACTCCGCCCTTGCGGGCCAACCGATCGATGCGTATCTGCGAGAGGCACGCCGCATTGGGGCGTCCGACCTACACTTTCAGGTCGGCGCGCCGCCGTTCTTCCGTCTCCACGGCACCATCGTCTACTTGAAACACCCGGTTCTGACCGCTGCGGTCACCGCACCCCGTATCAAGGAGATCTTGACGACGGAGCAGTGGGACATCCTGGAAAAACATTGGGACCTCGACTTCTGCTATGAGGCCGACCATGGCCGCTATCGAGCGGGCGTCTTGCGCCAGCGACTCGGGTTCGACGCCGTCTTTCGAGTCATTCCGGAGACGGTGCCGACGATCGAGGATCTTCATCTGCCCGCGACTCTGAAGAGGTTCACGGAGTACCGTCACGGGATCATTCTGATCACCGGGCCGGCGGGAAGCGGCAAGACAGCGACGATGGCCGCGCTCGTCAACATCGTTAACCGGACGCGTCACGATCACATCGTCACGGTAGAAGACCCGATCGAGTACGTGATCGAGAGCGAAAACTGCAACGTCGATCAACGTCAGGTCAAGCTGCACACGAAAGACTATCAGACTGCGCTCCGCTCAGCGATGCGCGCCGACCCGGATTACATCTGCGTCGGCGAAATGCGAGACCTCGAAACGATTTCGATTGCCATCACAGCGGCCGAAACCGGACATCTCGTCTTCGGCACGCTGCACACGCAGAACGCAACGCGATCGGTCGATCGCATCATCGACGTCTTTCCGCCTAAGGAGCAGGAGCAGATTCGCGCCATGGTATCGGAATCTCTGCGCGGAGTCGTCTCCCAACAGCTCTTGCCACGATCGGACGGTTACGGCCGCGAACCCGCGGTAGAGATCCTGTTCGCGACGTCTGCGGTGCGCAACTTGATACGCGAGCACAAGACCTTCCAACTTCCATCGGTTGTGCAGACCGGGCAGAAGCAGGGCATGGTTACGATGGACGATTCGATCATCGACTTGCTGCGCCGCGACGTGATTACGCGGCAAACGGCGCTTTACCACGCGGAAAACCCGAGCCGTATACCTTAAACGTCTGACGAAAAGGTGCTTCGAGCCTCTATGGCAAAGATCGACCCCTATCTTAAAAAAGTTGCCGAGCTCAAGGGCTCGGATCTCCACTTGGCATCGGCGGTGCCGCCGAAAATCCGACTTCACGGACGTCTCTCCCCTCTTAGCCCGCAGAAGTTCTCCGCCGAGCAACTCGAGGACATCATTTTCGATTTTTTGAATGATCGTCAGAAGCGGATTTTTCGCGAGCGCAACGATCTCGACCTCGCCTACGAACTGGAGGGCGTGGCGCGCTTCCGCGTCAACGTCGCGCTGACGAGGAACGGTCCGACGGTCGTTTTCCGCGTCATTCCGACCCAGATTGCCAGCATTGAGGAACTTGGCGTGCCGAAGCAAGTGCTTCGTTTCGCCGAGCTGCGCAGTGGACTCGTCCTCGTCACCGGGCCGACTGGAAGCGGCAAGTCGACGACGCTCGCCGCGTTGCTCGACCATATCAATCGTCATCAACGCAAGCACATCATCACGATTGAGGAGCCCATCGAGTTCGTCCACAAGAATCGTCGAAGCTTCTTCACTCAACGTGAGGTAACTGTTGATGCGGAGAGCTTCGCGACGGCCTTGCGCGGCGCCACGCGCCAGGACCCTGACGTGCTTCTCGTCGGGGAGATGCGTGATCCCGAGACGATCGGCCTCGCGATCACTGCTGCGGAAATGGGGATTCTCGTCTTCGCGACGTTGCATACGAACTCTGCGGCGAAGACTGTCGATCGTATTATCGACGTGTTTCCCGAATCGCAGCAAAGTCAGATTCGGACGATGTTGGCTGAGACTTTACGAGGCGTTTGTGCCCAGCTCTTGCTGCCGCAGAAGAACAAAGGGAGAGTCCCCGTCAACGAAGTCCTCACAGGCTCTTTCGCCTTGCGCAGCATCATCCGGGAAGGCAGCGTCGCAAAGATCGACTCGCTCATTGAAGCCGGGCGAGGCGAAGGCATGCAGACAATGGATGAGTCGATCATGATGCGAGTGGAAGCCGACCTCATCTCAGGTGAGACCGCATATCTCTACGCCTCGAATAAGCAGCGCTTCGCGCGATTCGCGTCTTAACTTAACAGCCTGTTGAAAAAGTCATTCGGCCGAGGAAACTGGCCTCTTCACGCCCAGCTCGACCGCGTCAATACTCGCCATCAGAATCGAAAGAAGAGGGCCCGAAGATTGCCTGCGTTTGCCGCGGCCGATCTGGACGCGAAGAGACCAGTTTTCGGCTCGAAGCACTTTTTCAACGGGCTGTTAACAGCCTGTTGATCGGAGCTCCGGCCGCGGCTGAGCGCTCAACGCGACGCAGTAGAAACTTCCGTGGCGTGCGGGTTAAGCTGACTCTATGGAGAACGTTCAGCGTATCCTCATCTTTGGTCCGACGTGGGTCGGCGACATCGTCATGGCCACTGCGAACCTCGCTGCAGTGCGGGAGACGTTCCCGGTGGCTCACATTGCCCTCCTCCTAAAGCCCGGGCGTCGGGGGATCGTCGACGGACTCGGGTATGTCGACGAAGTCATCGACGATCGATCAGCGGAATCTTTTTTATCCCTGTGGAAGCAGGGACGAGAGCTTCGCAAGAGACGTTTCGACGTTGCGTTGCTCCTCCCGAACTCGCTGCGGGCTGCGCTTGTCGCGTGGATCGCAAACATTCCGCGGCGAATCGGGTACCGTCGCGATGGCCGCGCTTTTCTCCTCACCGACGTGGTTGAGTACGAAAGGCAGGCTGGACGACGCCGACCGATGCCCATGCCGCTCTTCTACGCACGGATCTGCGCGCGCATCGGGGTGGAGCTGGGGGATTCGCGCACTCATTTGGCGGTAACGCCTGAGTGTGAGGAGGCGGCGCGTGACTACCGCAGCAAGCTTGGGGTCGGCGATGGCGAGGAGCTGCTCGGCCTCAACCCAGGGGCGTCGTTTGGGGCAAGCAAACTCTGGCCACCCGAGGCTTTTGCCGCGGCTGCCGATGCGCTGCACGAACGCATGGGGTTGCGAACGATCATTTTCGTCGGGCCCGGCGAGGAGGCTATTGGTGACGCGATCGAGGCTGCGATGTCGACTCCAGTCGTCAATACGGCACGCGCTCTCTTGCCGCTGGATGTTCTGAAGCCTTTTATCCGTGACCTGCGTCTATTGATTTCGACTGACACGGGGCCTCGCCACTATGCGGTTGCGCTCGGTACGCCGGTCGTGGTGGTGATGGGGCCGACGGACCCACGCTACTCCGGGTGGAATCTTGAGCGATCGGAGGTGGTGCGCCGCGACGTCGAGTGCGGCCCCTGTCATTTAAAGGTCTGTCCTCTCGATCATCGCTGCATGCGCTTGATTTCAAGTGCTGAAGTCGTTGCGCGCGCGGTGGCGCTTGAACGGCGACTCGGGGCGCCGAGTTGTGTTCAGGAGTGAGAACGAATCGTGATGTCAAAAGGACGTGAAAACCTGGCACGGGGGCAAGCGACACTAGAGCTGCTGCTGTGGATCACGATGTCGACGGTTTGTGCCCTTGCTGCGATGCTGCCGTGCAGCGGCTGTAGCGGCGATCGCGACGGCACTGTAGTCGTCGTCTATACCTCGGTCGACGAGATGTTTGCGCGCCCGGTTTTGGAGCGGTTCGAGGCGGAGACTGGCATCAAAGTGGACGCGATGTTTGATGTTGAAGCGAACAAGACGACGGGACTTTTTCACCGCCTGCGCATCGAGCATTCGACTGGTCGTCCCCGCGCCGATGTCTTTTGGAATTCTGAAGTGGCGCGAACTGTGCAGCTCGCAGAGCTAGGCGTTTTCAGTGAATACCGGGCGCCAACGGCCGCGGGGATCCCCGATGCTTTCAAGGGCTCGCAAGGCGCATGGACTGGATTTGCCGCGCGCGCACGCGTGATCGTTTACAACCCTGCCCGAGTGCCGCGGCAGGAGGCGCCGCGATCAATCGGCGATCTAATGCACGAGCGCTGGCGTGGCCGCGCCGGCATCGCACTGCCCCTCTTCGGGACGACTGCGACGCACGCGGGTGCTTTGTGGGCGCACCTCGGAGCCGTTCAGGCAGAAGAGTATTTTCGGGGATTGCTCGCGAACGACGTCCGCGTTCTTGCTGGCAACTCTGTCGTCCGCGATCGCGTCGTCAGCGGCGAGTTGGATGTTGGGCTTACGGACACGGACGATGCGTTCGTCGCGCTCAGCAAGGGGCAAGCTCTCGGGATCGTCTTTCCGGATCAAGAGCCTGGGTTTCCAGGAGTCAATACACCTCTAGGCACCTTCGTGATTCCAAACACTGTGGGCCTCGTTCAGCGTGGGCCAAGCCCGAGCGCTGGAAAGATGTTCGTTGACTACCTGTTGAGCGCCAAGACTGAAGCAGCGCTAGCGCGTTCGGAGTCTGCCCAGATCCCGCTCCGCCCAGGCATAGAACCCCCGAAGATCCCCGATATGCCGACTGACCTCCGGTGGATGGAGGTTGACTACGTCGAGGTCGCCCGTGGGGTTGCTGCCGCGCGAGAGGTCTTAGAGAAGCTCTTCGTGCGGTGAACTATGTTGATACTCGGGCGCCTGGTACGCGTTGGATTGGTGCTGCTCCTCTTCTTCCCACTGGTCCATCTCGTCGGTACTTCCATCTCGGCAGCTGACGTGACCGCGCTGCGAGGCGGGCTCGACCTGCCGCGTCTGCTGGCTCTGTTTGGTCGCAGCGTTGGCCTCGCGGTGGCTGCGGCGACCGTCGCTGCCACCCTCGGCACCTGCGTAGCTCTTGCAGCGGCCGGACGGCGGTCGCGTTGGCGCCACGCCTTCTTCGCCATATCGATGACGCCACTTCTACTGCCGCCCGTGTTTCAGGTCGCCGTGTGGGAGAACCTGACCGCCGCCGACGGTTTTCTGCATCGGGTTTTTCTGTGGCTTGCCTCAGGATTTGGCGACTCGATCTCGGAGCGCGACTCCCCGCTTTCCATCAGAAACGCACCTTTCGCGGTATGGATACTCGGTCTCAGCTACGCGCCGATCGTTCTCTTTTTCGCTACCTTTGCTCTGGCGCGCGTACCGCGGGAGTTGGTTACGGCCGCGCGAGTTCATCGCGGTCGCGCCTCTGTGTTTGTGAGAATCGTGCTGCCGCTTGCTTTGCCGGCGATTCTTGCCGGTAGCGGCGTCGCGTTCACACTCTGCCTTCTCAACTATGAAGTGCCGCGACTACTCGACCTGCAAACCTACGCCGTGCTTGTGAACGTTCGGCTAGAGTCCGACGACACGCCAGCCGCTGCAGTGCTTTTTGCTCTCCCGCTTCTGGCGGTCGCGGCGTTCTTTCTGTTGGCAACTCAGCTATGGGCGAATCGGCGCGGTTTCGCTATCAGCGGCGTCGAACCCGAGCGCGTGGAAGACGAACGACCTGCGAGTTTCGCCGGGACGGCCCTGATCCTGATTTGGTTCGTGCTCTCCTTCGCCATGCCGGTGTCTCTCTTGCTCTCCATCGCCGGTGAGTTTTCGGTTTGGTGGGATGCGCTCGCTACCGACTGGGAACGGATACTCTCGAGCTTGTTTGTCGGGTTCTTCACCGCGGTTGGCGCTGTCGTGCTCGCGGTCTTGTGTCTACCGATCGACCGCCACGCACGCTCTCGGTTTCATTTTCTTCTGTGGCTGCCGTTCGCCGTGCCCGGGACGCTTCTCGGCGTCGCGATATTGAATCTTCGCGGCGACGTGCCACGATTCGCCTTGGCGTTTTTCGATAGTTGGGGGGTGCTCGTCGTCGCGGGCATTTGGAGATTCTTCCCCCTGGCGTTTTTCGCCATGGCGGCGTTTCAACGGCGCGTGCCGGAAGCCCAGTGGCTCGCAGCTCGCGTTCACTGCGACCGCTTCCACCGTTGGGCGCGTGTCTACATTCCGGTGATGGCGCCCGGCTTCTTGACCGGTGCGCTCTCGGTTGCGCTGCTGTCGATGCAGGAGCTTTCAGCGACGATTCTCCTAGCGCCGCCGGGAGTCGAGCCGCTCATCGTGCGGATCTACAACCTCCTGCACTACGACCCGGAGCGGAACGTGCTCGCGGCCCTTTGCCTGGATCACATCGCGACCGTGTTCATCCTTGTCGTCGTACTGTCGATCCTTTTTGGGCGCCGTCGATCTGAGGCGGACACCAAAGGGTAGATCCTACCAAGAAAGAACGACAGCCAGCGGTCGCGGCGAGAGTCCGTCTCAGCTTCGGCTGGCGGGAAAGTCGACGATGACTTTGAGGGCGCCGTCCCGCTTGTCGCGAAAGATTTCGTACGCCTCTTGGATACTCTCGACGGGCAGGCGGTGTGTGATCAAGGGGCTCAAGTCGATGCGTCCCTCACCGACCCACTGCATCGCGAGCGGGAAGTCCCTACGGAAGTCTGGGTTGACGCTCGTGTGCACAGTGATGTTTTTGAAGAAGAGATCCCACCAGCGAATGGAAACTTCCTCGAACCGAGGCGGCACGCCGAACGAGAGAATGCGACCGAAGCTGCGGCAAAGATCGATACAGAGGTTGAGCGCGATATTGGCGTGGCCGACGGCCTCAACGACAATGTCGGCGCCGCGATCGTGGGTCAGTCGGTTCACTGCCGCGATCGGATCGTCTTGGCTGCTGTCGATCACGGTTGTCGCGCCCATGGGGCCGCTTCGTTCCAAGCGGCTGGCGACGCGATCGATACCGATCACCTGCCGGGCTCCCATCAGTTTTGCGCAGGCGTTGAAAATCTGTCCCATAGGACCCTGTCCGAGCACGACGACGTCCTGGTCGAGCAGTGAAGGGAGCTTCCTCAGCGCGAAGATCGCCGTGCCGAGAGGCTGAGCGAGAACGCTCACTTCAAAAGGTTGTCGGGAATCGAGCGGGATGGCTCGCGACTCGGCGACCTCGTAGCGTTCGAAAAAGCCCACTTGACCGACGGGTACGGCGAGGACTTTCTGGCCGACTCGAAAGCGATTGCCAGAAGTCTTGAGTACGGTGCCGACCATCTCGTGAAGGCTGAGGCCGACGGGCAACGGGTAGCTCGGCTGCTCTTCGACGAAGTACGGCAAATCCGAACCACAGAGGCAAGTCACTTCGGGTTGAAAAAGGATCGTCGGCTCACCTTCTTCGCTTGTGCCGCTGAACGCTGGTTCGTCGATGTCGATGAGTTCGATCTTTTCTCGTGTGGGGATCTGGCCGGCGAACACGCTGATACCTCTCAATGACGCTGCTGTCGGTTGCGAAGGGAACCTTAGTGCCCGAAGCCGGCTTCCGTCGGCGAGGAACCGGTCGAGCGGCCTTGGGGCGCGATGAAGTGGGGCTAGGTGGGGGCGACTCCTGTCGCATCGCGATCCAACATTGCTTTTCGCTATACCGCAGTTTATCCTCTTTCGCCCTTCAATGACACCTGGTATTTGCCTTGCGAATACAGCGTGAAAGGTGTGCGGCGGCTCCGGCGTGAGGTGAAGCGATGGAATTCGAGAGCGAGCTCCTCAAGAAGAGGGAGGACCTGCTGGAGGCGGGTATACAACCCTACCCTTACAGCTTCCAGCGCACGCATTCCTTGGCCGACGTTCGTCAGGCGCAGGAGTCCTTGATCGACGAGCGATTGCGGCTCGCGGGTCGGGTCGTGGCATACCGCGGTAAGGGCAAGATGATCTTCGCAGACATCGCCGATGACCATGGTCGCCTGCAGGTAATGTTCCGTAAGGACCACTACGACGATGCTCGGTGGGATGTGATTCGCCGCAAGCTCGATCTTGGCGATTGGATCGGCGTCGTCGGGCCGCTCTTCATCACGAAGCGTGGCGAGCTGACGATTTCTGCGGAGGAAACAGAGCTCCTTGCGAAGACGGTGATGCGTGTTCCGATCCCGAAGTCGACGGATGAGAAGACGTTCTTTCAGCTCTCTGATCCCGAGACGAAGTATCGCGAGCGGTACCTTCATTGGATCACCGCGCCTGAGGCTCGCGCCGTCATGGAGAAACGCGCCCATGTGATCTCATCGATCCGCCGCTTTCTGGAGGCGCGCGGCTTTCTCGAGGTGACCACACCGACGATCGAGATGAATTATGGCGGTGCGGAGGCACGCCCGTTTGCCACAGACATCCACGCCCTCTCGAATCAGAGGGCGTACTTGCGCATCTCGCCGGAGCTGCCGCTCAAGCGGTTTATCGTCGGTGGTTTCCAAAAGGTGTACACGATCTGCCAGAACTTTCGCAACGAGGGCATCGACCGCAGCCACAATCCAGAGTTCACTATGATGGAGTGGTACGAGGCGTTTACCGACTATGAGTTTCAGATGCGGCAGTTCGAGGAGCTGGTTGCGTCTGTCGCCAAGGATGTGTGTGGAACAACGAAAGTCGTCTACCAGGGGACGGAGATCGAGTTGGCGCCTCCATGGCGACGCCTCACGGTGCTCGAAGGGCTAGAGGGTGTTGGGCTTTCTGCTGATGGCATGGACGAGGCCGCGCTTCAGAATGAATTTCGTGAGCGCGGTCTTGAGGCGCCGAAGCCGTTCTCATGGGGGCGCGGGGTGGCGGCGCTGTTCGAGGAGTTGGTCGAACACACCTTGGTGCAGCCGACTTTTGTCTGCGATCACCCTGTCGACATCTCTCCGCTCACCAAGGCGAAGCGCGGTGACGACCGTTTGGTTGAGCGTTTCGAGCCGATGATTGCCGGCATGGAGATCGGCAACGCTTACAGCGAGCTGACAGACCCGGTTGAGCAGAGGCAGCGCTTGGAACTCCAGAAACAGATGGGGCCAGATGACGAGGGGGTCGAACACCACCCGATCGATCACGACTTCCTCAAGGCTTTGGCGTGCGGAATGCCGCCGACCGGAGGCGTTGGCCTCGGAATCGATCGACTCGTCATGCTGCTGACCGACTGTCACTCGATCCGCGATGTCATCGCGTTTCCGATGATGAAAACAAAGTCGGCGAGCGAGAGTCGTCCCCCCGACGAGGACGGGCGAGTCGACGAGGTGAACCACTGACTGCTGCCGCGGTCGAAGGATGGTGCCATGACGATTTTTCAGAAGATCATCGATCGCGAGATCCCGGCGGACATCGTCTATGAGGACGACCGAGCGCTGGCATTCCGCGACATCAATCCACAGGCTCCTGTCCATATCCTCGTGATTCCTAAACAGCCCATTGCCAAAGTCGCAGACATGGCGGAAGGAGACCGGGAATTGATTGGGCACCTCGTCTGGGTGGCGCGAGGCGTTGCAAAGGATGAGCAGCTCGACGACTTTCGCCTCGTCGTGAATAACGGGTCCGGTGCCGGTCAGACAGTGTTCCATCTGCACGTCCACCTTCTTGGTGGTCGTGGGCTGGATTGGCCGCCTGGGTAGGCGCTTCTCGCGAGCACCCACCACACTCAGCTCGATAGCCATCGCCTTCCTCGCCGGCGGCGCTACTGAGGTGCAGCCTGCTGCGACGACTCGGCGGCTTGGTCGCGTCGGATACGCTGGCGAATCGCGATGAGGCCGACGACGTCGTACAGCCAATGGACGATGATCGGCGCCAGCACGTTGTCACCGGAGAACTGAAAGACCCACCCGAGATAGAGGCTCATGACCGCCGCAAGTATGAAGTACGTCGGCGTTACCGCGTGCAGCAGCCCGAAGATCACGCTATTCGCGACGTTTCCGAGGAGCGGATGCAGAACGCCGCGAAAAAGGATTTCCTCTCCGATACCCGCCGCCGCCGCCAGCAGCACGAGCTCTGCAGTCGACATGCGGACCAGTCCATCACCGAGCATTTCGCGCAGACGTTCGTAGATCCTTTCAAGCGGTGGGATGCGCCGATAGAAGCGCGAGGCGTTCAGAGCGCCGAAGAGTGCAGGTGGAACAGTGAATGCGAGCCCCCAACCCACTCCCTTCGCGAGCCAGTCGGGATCGAAAAGCGTGAACTTGAATGGAAAGGCACTGCCGGTGGCAAAGAAACCGATCACCGCCGCGATCAGAACAAGGGCCAGCTCGAACACAAACCCGACGACAAAAAGGTCTTTCCCGTTGACTTCGGTGGCAGACTTCATGCAGGTATCCTAGCTTTTTCAATCGTGATGTCAACGTCACACAAACAGTCCGAGTTTTTCCCAGCTTGCGGCACTGGCCAGCCCATCGATGCGGTCGATATCAAATGATCTCTTCAAAAGCACCCAGTTTAAAAAACGTCATTCAGCTGCGGGGCGTGCGCCAAAACAATCTCAAGGGGTTCGACTGTGAGATTCGTCTCGGCGAGTTCACCGTCATCACCGGAGTCAGTGGCTCCGGTAAGTCGTCGCTCGCCTTCGACACGCTCTACGCTGAGGGTCAACGTCGTTATCTTGAGACGTTCTCCGCCTACACGCGTCAGTTTCTCGAGCGCATAGCTCGCCCTGACGTGAAGTCCGTTGAAGGCATCCCGCCGGCTGTGGCGATCGATCCGTACGGCGCGATCAAAACGTCCCGTTCGACGGTTGGGACGATGACCGGGCTGAATGACTACATGAAGCTGCTCTATGCGCGCGCCTCCCAAGCTTACTGTCCGTCGTGTTCGCGCGAAGTCGCCCCCGAGGGCACGGCAAGCGTCCTCGCGCTACTCAACGACACGGTCTCAGCCCGTTTTCCTGCATTGATCGTCGCTCCGGTTTCTCTGGGGGGCTTTGACGACGTCGACGTTGTCCGCACTTCGATTGTCGGGCAAGGCTACGCACGCTATTTGCGTGCAACGGAAGTGCGGCGGCTGGATGACCTCGAACCTCAAGATCTTGACGGTTCTTTTCTTAATGTTGTTGTCGATCGTTTGGCATCCGCGCGTGTGTCTCAGGCACGCCGCGCCGACTCCATCGAGCAAGCGTTCCGTCTCGGCGGCGGCAGCATGCATTTGTGCGACGGCGACGGAGTCGTCCTGCACACCTTCACGGAAGGACTACACTGCGGTGATTGTGACGTCGCGCTGGTTCGTCCGGCGCCTGGCCTTTTTTCGTTTAACAACCCGTACGGTGCGTGTGCCCGATGTCGCGGCTTTGGCAAGGTCATCGAACTCGATTGGAATCGGATCGTTCCGCAGCCGAGCCTGTCGCTCGAGGATGGCGCGATCCGTCCCTGGAAGACTGGGCGTGGCCGCTCAGCGTTGCGCCGCGCCATCGCCTCTCTCCGCCAACTCGGCGTGCCGACGAACGTGCCGTTTTCGAGTTATGACAGCGCCACGCGTGACTTGATCCTCGAAGGTGGCTCAGGTTTTCCGGGCGTGCGAGGTTTTTTCGATCAGCTCGAGAGCAAGAAATACAAGATGCACGTGCGCGTCTTTATTGCGCGCTATCGCGGCTACGAAACTTGTCCTGATTGTCTGGGCGATCGCTTGCGTCCGGAGGCCCTTTGCTTCCACGTCCTCGGGCGCACCCTGCCGCAGATGTGGCAGATGTCGATCCGCGATCTCGCCGAGGCATTCACGGCGTTCGACGGCTCCGAGATTTCCCGACCGGTACGTCTCGTCGTCGAGGAGATCCGCTCGCGTCTTGGGTACCTCGACAGTGTCGGGCTCGGATACCTGTCGCTAGGGCGACAATCGCGGACACTGTCCGGAGGAGAGGTTGAACGCGTCAATCTGACCGCGGCGTTAGGCGCTTCGCTGGCCAACACCTTGTTCGTCTTGGACGAACCGTCGATCGGTCTTCATGCGCGCGACAACGCCCGACTACTCGAGATCTTGCGCGCGGTGCGCGACCGCGGCAACACGGTGGTCGTTGTCGAGCACGATCCTGCGATCATGAGTGCGGCGGACCAGTTGATCGACCTCGGACCAGGGTCCGGAGAGCGTGGCGGGGAGATCGTGTGTGCCGGCACCGTGGACGAGGTCAAGGCCTCGCCGCAGTCTTTGACGGGGGACTATCTCAGCGGGCGGCGACGGATCGAAAGAACGGCTCCGCCGCGTGAGATCAGCCGGGAGCATGCACTTCGAGTGCGTGGCGCCGCGGCAAACAACCTGATGTCGCTCGACGTTGACTTGCCCTTGAACGTGCTTTGCGTGGTTACCGGAGTTTCTGGCTCTGGCAAGAGTTCGCTGCTCAGCGATGTCGTTTGGAAGGCATGGCAGCACCGCGCTGGCCAAAGTGATAGCGGGCCGGCTCCGGTGGGCGCGATCGAGGGATTCGATCTCGTCGACGAGGTCATGCTCGTTGACCAGTCGCCGCTGGGGAAGACGCCGCGTGGCAACCCTGCCACCTACACCAAAATCTTTCAGCGCATCCGTTCTCTTTTCGCCGCCACGCCCGATGCAGCCGCCCTCGATCTTGGCGCGGGGCACTTCTCGTTCAACGTCGATGGCGGCCGCTGTCCGGAGTGCTCCGGCGCTGGTGTGACCCAGGTTGAGATGCAGTTCTTGTCGGACGTCACACTCACATGCGAGGAGTGCGGCGGCAAGCGCTTCAAAGAGCGCGTTCTCGAAGTGCGGTGGAATGGCCTCAACATCAGCGAGGTTCTCGATCTGACCCTGCAAGAAGCTGCGGAGTTCTTCGCCGGCGAGTTGGATTTGCAGGAAAAACTTGGGCTCCTCGACTCCCTGGGGCTCGGATACCTGCGGCTGGGTCAACCGATCAATACCCTTTCGGGAGGCGAGGCTCAGCGACTCAAGTTGGCAAGTCGCGTACTCGCTCGACGCGGCGAGCGCATCCTCTTCTTGTTGGATGAACCGACGACTGGACTGCATCTCGAAGACGTCCGAAAACTTCTCGAGGTGCTTCACGGCCTTGTCGAGCGCGGCCATAGCGTCGTCGTCATCGAGCATCACCTCGACGTCATCGCCCTCGCCGACTGGTTGATCGATCTCGGTCCGGAAGGGGGCGATCGGGGTGGGCGGCTCGTCGCCGCCGGCTCACCAGAAGAGATCGCTGCTGCTGCCGATCGCACGGGATCGAGGACCGGAGAGTGGTTGCGGCGCGCCGGCTTGCTCGGCGGTTCCGGCGGCAACAAGACAGCGCACGCCGGGGAAGCTACATCGCGGCAACCGCGTCCACGCCCGAAAAATGGAGCCTCTTCGCTCACTCCCGCGACCACAGACGACCTTTGCATTCGCGTTCTCGGGGCACGAGAGAACAACCTCAAAAACCTCAACGTCGATATCCCGTTGAACCAGTTCGTCGTCGTTACGGGGCTCAGTGGCTCTGGAAAATCTTCGCTTCTCTACGACATCGTGTTCGCTGAGGGCCAGCGGCGATTCCTCGACTGTTTGTCGCCGTACGCACGGCAGTTCGTCGAGGATCTTCATCGCCCTGACATCGATCATCTCGAAGGTATCCCACCGACCGTGGCGATCGAACAGCGGACGACGGTAGGGGGGAGGAAGTCGACCGTCGGTACGGTGACCGAAATCTATCAGTTCCTCCGCCTTCTCTACTCCCGCGTTGGGGTGCAGTTTTGTCCTCACTGCGAGGTCGAAGTCATCCCGCGTCGGCGCGAAGAGATCGACGCTGCCGTGCGATCGTTGGCTACCGGCGGCGGCCGACTCCTTTCTCCTGCCGTGCGAGGTAAGAAAGGATTTCACTCGAAACTGCTGAGTGATGCGCGCCGTCGCGGCGTTCTTGATGCGCGTATCGATGGGGAGTGGGTCGCTATTCCCGAGCAGACCGAGCTGAGGTTGTCACGGCATCGCGCGCATGACATCGACTTCGTCGTCGAACGCTTCGCGCCGGGACACGTCGACGCTCGCGTCTTGCGAGAGTCTGTTGCGCGTGCCCTCGACTTTGGCAGCGGCGTCATACGGTTCTTGGGCGACGACGGTCTCGAGACGGTCTTCAATCTCGAGCGTTCGTGTCCGCAGTGCGGGTGCAGTTTCGAGCCACCAGAGCCGCGGCACTTCAGTTTCCTCTCGCGCCACGGGCAGTGTGACGAGTGCGATGGCTACGGTGCACAACTTGAGATCGACCCCGAACGTGTCGTCTCTGTATGGGACGCGCGGCTCAGTGACCCTCGCGGCCCACTGGCGTTTCTTAGTGACTCGCCGTTTCCGAAGTCGCGAGCGCGATCGGAGCGAGTGCGCATTGTCGGATGCCTGCAGCGCCTCGAGCGCGGCAAGAAGATCAAAAGTGGAACCGTCGACCTGCCGTTGGCGAGTTGGCCACGTAGCGCGGTGCGCGTGCTGTTCGAGGGCGACAGCGGTGGTGTCTTCGAAGGCCTCGCAACTCTCGTTACAGAGCGACTTGAGCGACTCGATCCCGACGACGCCTACGAGTACTACGAGCGCTGGGGGCGTGACATCATTTGCGAGACGTGTCGCGGTGGACGCCTCAAGAGCGAGTGGCTTGGTGTGCGAGTCGGTGACCGCAGCATCGCGGAGCTGGCTCACATGACTGTGGAGAATCTCATTCGTTTCTGCCGTCGCGTCCGATTTTCCGGGACGCACGAGCAGGTTGGGCGTCCGATCATCGAGGAGATTGTCTCCCGCCTCGAATTCCTCCAGCGTGTTGGGCTGCCGTATCTGACGCTATCACGTGAAGCCAGTACGCTTTCGACCGGTGAAGCGCAGCGTATCCGGCTCGCCGCCCAACTCGGGTCAAAGCTTCGAGGTGCCTGCTACATACTCGATGAACCGACGATCGGCCTTCACGCCAGTGACAACGAGCGACTGTTGAGCACGCTCCAGGATCTGCGCGACCGAGGCAATAGCGTTTTGGTGATCGAGCACGACGACGCGACGATCGAAACAGCCGACTACATCATCGACATGGGGCCAGGGCCGGGACGTCACGGCGGTGAAGTGGTCGCTGCGGGACCGCTCGAGTCGTTGATCGAAAGCGAGCGCTCCGCAACCGCGACCTATTGGCGCAGTCGTTCGCAGCGCGCGGTGGAGCCGAACCTTGGCTTGTCGAGAACTACGCCAGAAGTCGTGAAGATCGTTGACGCTCAAGTGCACAATTTGAAGTCCGTGACGGCGAGCTTCCCGTTGGGAGCACTCACCGTCGTCTCGGGCGTATCTGGTGCCGGCAAATCGACGCTCGTTCGCGAAGTGCTGCTCGCCAGCGTCCGCCGGGCTCTCCACGGGCGCCGCTCGCCCGCCGTCAACTGTGCCTCGATGCGCGGTGGTGAGCTTCTGACTGCGACGCGAGAAGTCGATCAACTCCCGATCGGGCGCACACCGCGTTCGACGCCGGCGACTTACGTGGGGGTGTGGGATCGCGTTCGTACGATCTTCGCAGCGACGGCGCAGGCTAAGGCCCTTGGCTACGAGAAAAGGAGGTTCTCGTTTAACCTGGCTGGAGGACGCTGCGAGACGTGTGGCGGTCAAGGACGCATTCGTATGGAGATGAATTTCCTCCCCGACGTCGCGGTCGACTGTGAGGTCTGCGGCGGCCGGCGTTTCAATGCGGAAACGCTCGAGGTTAAGTATCGCGGCAAGTCGATCGCAGACGTTCTCGAGATGACCGTTGACGAAGCTTTGGACTTCTTCGAGGCATACGCGGATGTCTCACGCATTCTGCAGTCACTTCAGGATCTCGGCCTCGGCTACTTGGCACTCGGGCAGGCAAGCACGACACTCTCCGGCGGTGAAGCGCAGCGCGTCAAACTGGCGGTTGAGCTGAGTAAGACGGCGTCCGGCGCGTGTCTCTATCTGCTCGATGAGCCGACCACTGGCCTCCACATGCTTGACGTCGAGCGACTCGTGGGCATTCTTCGGCGTTTGGCGGAGGCTGGACACGCGGTTGTTGTGATCGAACACCACCTCGAGTTGATCGCGGGTGCCGATTGGGTCCTCGACCTGGGGCCGGAGGGAGGCGACGGGGGCGGTGAGCTGCTCTTTGAAGGGCCGCCGGCGAAGCTCGTGGATCAATGGCGCACATCGCGCACAGCGAAGTGTCTCCGCGCGTGGCTGGAGCATCGACGCCGGGAAGTGGACGATCGTGGCCTTGACAGAGATGCGTCCAGGGAGCATAGTTGGAAAGGATCTTGACGCTCTGATCGCGACGTTCGGACTTTCCGGAAAAGATACCGGAACACGTCTTCGGGCACGGAGCCAGCAGTGCCAAGAAAACGGTCTCTGAAGACCGAGACCGCAGTCGTGAACACTACAATCGTGAAGACTACAATCGTGAAGACACCGTGAGGTCGGTGAAGACGCCGTGACCGTGAAGATACAGAAGCGTGCAGTCATCCTTCGTCAGCCCATGAACTGGTGGCCTTGGTGTCGACCAACCGCGGGGAAGGCCTGATCTGTACGGATTGAAGAATCGAGAGCTCGCCTCCCCTCGCCGGGAGGTTTTTTTTTTGGCCTGACCTTTTCGCCTCGGCTACGAAACGCTTTCGTCGTTCCGTCACCACCCGCGAGTCTTGCGAACACCTTTCTCTGGAGTTCTCCAGTGCAGCCCGAAGATTTTTTCCGCTACGCCGAACAAGGAAACGTCGTCCCCGTCTTTCGAGAGTTGTCGTCCGATACGCTCACGCCTGTCACTGCTTTTCTTCGCTTGCGACATGCGGGGGAACCGGCTTTTCTCTTGGAGAGTGTCGAAGGCGGGGAACGCTTGGGGCGCTATTCCTTCATCGGTCGCAGTCCGTTTCAAACCGTCAGCGCGACAGAGTCCGCAGTCGTCGTCGAGCGCGGCGACGAGAGCACCACCAGCAACGAGAGTTTTTTCACCGTCCTTGATCGGGAGGTGAGGTCGTTTCGAAGTGTCGACGTCCCGGGGCTGCCCCCGCTGACCGGAGGCGCGGCTGGGTATGTTGGCTACGACGCGGTGCGCTACATAGAGACGATTCCTGACCGCCACGTCGATCAACGTGAACTCCCCGACGCCCAGTTCCATTTCTTCAATGAGCTGATCGCGTTCGACCACGCGAAGCACCGCATTTTTCTGATTGCCAACGTTCTCGTTTCTGAAGCGGCAGGTGACCACAAGATTCTTGAACGCAAGCTCGAACGCGCGTACGCACGCCTCGATTCACTCGAGCACGAGCTTGATCAGCCTTTGCCACCGGAGGAGATGTTGCAGCCGTTTTTCGAGCTCGAGCCGGCGTCCATCCATGAAGGTATGGAGTCGAACTTTAGCCAAGAGGAGTTCGAAGCGGCTGTGCGTCGCGCTAAGGAGTACATTGCGGCGGGGGACGCGTTTCAGATCGTGTTGTCGCAGCGGTTTCGGCGTCCTCTCAATGCCTCGCCCTTTGATGTCTATCGCGCACTGCGGTCACTGAATCCGTCGCCGTACTTGTTTTATTTGGAGTGGGGCGACACAGCGCTTCTTGGCTCTTCGCCTGAGACGATGGTGAGCGTTCAGAGTCGCACTGCAATGGTGAGGCCGATCGCAGGGACGCGACGCCGCGGCGGGAACGCGGAAGAGGATATGCGACTCGAACGCAATCTGCTGGAGGACGAGAAAGAACTTGCCGAGCATCGGATGCTCGTCGACCTCGGGAGGAACGACATCGGTCGCGTCGCTAAGTTTGGAACCGTCAATGTGTCGCGACTCGAGGAGATTGAGCGCTACTCCCACGTCATGCACATTGTCAGTCAAGTAGAGGGTGAGCTGCGAGACGAGCTGACAGCGACCGACGCTTTCTGCGCCGGTTTTCCTGCCGGCACGGTCTCCGGAGCGCCAAAGATTCGTGCCATGGAGATCATCGATGAGCTCGAACCGTCGCGCCGCGGCACGTACGCCGGAGCTGTCGGCTATCTTGACTTTGCGGGAAACCTTGACACCTGCATCGCGATTCGAACGCTCTGCATCCACGGAGGCATTGCGACCGTTCAGGCTGGAGCTGGAATCGTCGCTGATTCTGTACCTGATCGAGAATACTGGGAGACCGTGCACAAGGCTTCAGCGCTCTTCGACGCCATCCGACTGGCCGAATCTCGAGCCGGGAAGGAGTAACGGATGATCTTCGTCATCGATAACTACGACTCCTTCACGTACAACCTCGTACAATTCATTGGCGAGTTGGGAGCCGACCCTGTGACGTGTCGTAACGATGCGACAACACCGGCGCAGATCGCCGAGAGAGCGCCGAAGGGGATGATCGTGTCGCCGGGGCCGTGTACTCCTAAGGAGGCGGGGATTTCAGTCGAAGCTGTGCGCGAACTCTCCGGCTCGATTCCCATTTTGGGCGTCTGTCTTGGGCATCAATCCATCACCGCTGCGTTCGGTGGTGTGGTTGCATGCGGCGAGCCTGTGCACGGTAAATCGAGTATGGTGTATCATGACGCCGTCGGGATTTTTGCGGGGCTTGAGAGCCCGTTTTCGGCTGGGCGGTACCATTCGTTGTTCGTTGAACCCGATTTGCCGGCAGCTCTGCGCGTTACCGCACGCACTCAGGATGGGCTGGTGATGGGCATCGAGCACTGCGAGCATTCGACGTTCGGAGTGCAGTTTCATCCGGAATCAATCCTGACGCCGACCGGTCCGAAATTGCTGCAGAACTTTCTCAAGATTTGCGGAGAAATCGACTCGTGACATCCGATCAGAACGCTATCGTCGATGCTCTGAAAAACGTTAGCAACGGCCGTTCGCTGAGTACCGACGAGGCGCGCGACGTCATGGGTGTGTTGCTCACTGGCGGCGCGACGCCAGCGCAGATCGGCGCGCTTCTTATGGGGATGCGTGTGCGGCGTGAGACGACGGACGAAGTCGTCGGCTTCGTCTCCGGTATGCGAGAGGCTGCGCGAAAGATCGCACCGCGCCGCGATCCCATCGTCGATCTTTGCGGCACAGGCGGCGACGGCAGCGGAACGTTCAACATTTCTACGGCGGCGGCGCTGGTTGTTGCCGCCGCGGGAGTCGCCGTTGCCAAGCATGGGAATCGTGCAGCGTCGAGTCGCTGCGGCAGCGCGGACGTCCTCGAAGCTCTGGGCGTTCCTGTCGATCTACCACCGCAGCGAGCCCAGAAAGCCATCGAGGAGGTTGGATTCGCTTTCCTTTTTGCGCGCCTTTACCACCCAGCAATGAAGCATGTGGCGCCGATTCGCGGTGAGCTCGGCGTTCGTACGGTGTTCAACGTCATGGGGCCTCTTTCAAGCCCGGCCGGAGTCGAAAGACAGCTCGTCGGCGTTTTTAACGACGAGGCGAGACTTCAGATGGCGGACGTCTTCTCCAAACTGGGCAGCCGACAGGTCTGGGTGGTCCATGGCGAAGGTGGTCTAGACGAGCTCAGTCCGTCCGGGACGAGTCGAGTCAGCGTCGTCACGACGAAGGGCGTGGAGGAGATGACGGTTGAACCCGAAGACGCCGGCCTGGAGCGAGTCGACCTTGCATCGCTTCAAGGCGGCGACGCGTCGGAAAACGCCGCGATCATCGAGCGCGTTCTCGCCGGTGAGAAGTCTCCACCGCGGCAGGCGGTTTTACTCAATGCCGCCGCAGCGCTCGTGATCTCTGGTACGGCAAGCGACTTGCGCGAAGGTGCTGGTTTGGCGCGTGACGCGATTGACGGCGGTGTGACGGCGGAGACGCTCGAGAAATTGAGGGCGTTTCGATGACCACCATTCTGCAGCGCATTTTGGAGGACAAACGCGGCGAAGTCCGCGATCGTCGCCGGCAGCTGCCGCTTGAGGAATTGATCCACGCCTGCGGGGAAGCGCCGAAGACGCGCGGATTCGCGACTGCGCTGCGGCACGGCGTGGCGGATTTTCGCATCATCGCGGAAGTCAAGAAAGCGTCACCCTCGAAGGGCTTGATCCGTGAAGACTTCGATCCCGTTGAGATCGCTAGATCCTACGAGCGGGGTGGAGCCGCGGCAATTTCGGTGCTGACAGACGCGAAGTACTTCCAAGGTCACCTCGATTTTTTGCGGGCGATTCGCGATGCGACGAGTGTTCCACTACTGCGGAAGGATTTCATCATCGATCCTTACCAAGTCTACGAAGCTCGCGCCTGCGGGGCGGATGCGATCCTCTTGATCATGGCTGCCACCGACGACGACGGCCAACTTCGCGACCTGGCCCAACTCGCGGCGGGGCTCGATCTTGACGTTCTTTGGGAGGTGCACGATGAGGATGAGCTGGCACGGGTGCTGCGTTTGGAACCAAGCGTCATCGGAGTGAATAATCGCAATCTGGGGACGTTCGAGGTACGGCTTGAGACGAGTCGTGACCTGATGCCGCAGATGCCAGTCGGCGTGGTGAAGGTGAGCGAGAGCGGTTTTTTCGACCGTGAGGAGCTCGAGCGCATGAGCGCTTGGGGCGTCGACGCTTTCCTGATCGGCGAGAGTCTTATGCGCCAAGAAGACCCGGGTGCGGCTCTAACACAGTTGACGGGAATCAAGCGGTGAGCGTTGACGTGAAGGTGTGTGGCATCTGTCACGTCGAAGATGCCTTGGTCGCGGTCGACTCTGGTTGTTGGGCGCTCGGGTTCGTGTTTTACGACAAGTCACCCCGGGCGATCGATTGTGAGTCGGCGGCGGCGATCGTGCGCGAGATTCCCTCTCATGTTTTGACCGTTGGCGTTTTTGTTGACGAACCGCGGAGTGTTGTCGAAGAGTGCGTGCGGCGAGCCGGCCTCGGCGCCGCCCAGCTCCACGGCAGCGAATCTGTAGAGTACGCGACGACGCTGAAAGTGCCTGCCGTGATTAAGGCGTTTCGGGTCGGACCTGGTTTTGAGCCGTCGGAAGTTGTTTCGTACGCTCCGCATCGCATTCTCCTTGATGCGTACCACCCAAAGACACCGGGGGGAACCGGAGAAGTCTTCGATTGGGATGTGGCGCGGAGGGTCGGAGATCACACGCCGGCGATTTTGGCGGGGGGCCTGACGCCCGATAACGTGATTGAAGCGATCGAGGTGGCGCGACCAGCGGCTGTCGACGTGTCAAGCGGGGTTGAGCAATCACCGGGACGCAAGGATCACGCCAAGATCCGAGCTTTCATGCGTGCGGTGAGCGCGGCGACGCTGTGAGTTGAGCGCGGTTTCGGCCGGCGTCTTTCTGACCCTGGCGCAATCCAATCTGCAGGAGACTTTGTCGCCAAGCCGATCAAGAAGGGCACTCCGTATCGACACCTGAGTTTTCGGTTATCGGACACTTTCTTTGAGTCGGCAGAACGTAGCGGCACGCAGAATCGGTCTACTCAGCGCCACGGGCGTCGGCGTCGGCGCCATCGTCGGCGGGGGCATCCTGGCGCTGGCAGGAGTCGCGTTCGCGAAAACGGGGCCTAGCGCTATCTTGGCCTTTGGGGCGAACGGACTCATAGCTCTGCTCACGGTGTTGAGTTTTGCTGAGCTCTCGTCGGCATTTCCTCAATCCGGTGGCACCTACACGTTCGCTAAAAAAGTGCTCTCGGTTGAGGCCGCCTTCATGGTGGGCTGGATCGTTTGGTTCGCTTCGATTGTTGCTGCTGTGCTCTATGCGGTCGGGTTCGGCTACTTTGGTGCGGAGGTTCTGAGGCAACTTTTTGGGGACGGACAGCTGGAGGCAAGCTGGCTCGGTTCGCATCGACTGCCCACCGTTCTTGCCACCGCCGCTGCGGCGTTCTATGTCCTCACTCTGAGCGTTTCGCAGCGAACGTCTTCGGGCTGGACCAATGTCGGTAAGCTCGTCGTTTTCGGCGTGCTGATTGTTGCTGGGCTGTTCAAGGTGCCGCAGAATCTTGCAGCTCGTTCGATGGAGGACTTCCAGCCGTTTTTCGCTGGCGGAGCGATGGGATTTGTCCAGGCGATGGGGTTCTCGTTCATCGCGCTGCAAGGCTTCGACTTGATCGCGGCAGTTGCCGGAGAGATCAAGGAGCCGTCGCGTGTGATTCCGCGCGCCATGATGTGGTCGCTGTCGCTTGCGCTGGTGATCTACTTGCCTCTCCTGGCGGTGATCGCGACAGCCGGCGTACCGGCGGGTGAATCGATCACGACCCTGAGCGCCGCGAACGTTGAGACTGTGGTGGCCGTCGCTGCGCGCAACTATCTGGGCTCGTTTGGCTACTGGCTGGTGCTCGTTGCCGCGACGCTTTCCATGCTCTCCGCGCTCCAGGCGAACGTCTTCGCCGCCTCCCGTGTCAGCTACGCCATGGCTCAGGATCGTACTCTGCCGCGGCTTCTCGCTCGCTGCGACCGCCGGCGGCGGATTCCCGTCGTGTCCGTCGTCTCCACGGGGGCGATCGCCTTGGTTCTCATCGTCGTCGTTCCTGACCTCGCCGCCGCTGGTGCCGCGTCGAGTCTGATCTTTTTGGTCACTTTCGCACTCGCTCACGTCATCGCGATCAAGGCGCGTCGGCGCGCTTCGGACCAGTTGCGCGGCTTTCGCACTCCGCTCTTTCCCGCTGTTCCCGTACTCGGTGGGCTGACTTGTTTCGCTCTGGCCGCGTTTCAGGGAGCGACTGTGCCCGCCGCCGGTTACATCATGGTTTCGTGGCTGGGTTTTGGAGCGATCCTTTTCATCGTCATTTTCGCGCGTCAGGCGAGAGTCGTCGATGCCGCAACCGAAGCCCTCGACCCAACTGTGGCGCGATTGCGCGGGCGTAACCCCCTCGTTCTTGTCCCCATTGCCAATCCCGACAGCGCTGCTTCCATGGTCGCGCTGGCCAACGCGCTCGCTCCGCCCGCAGTCGGTCGCGTCCTGCTACTCAACGTCGTCCGAGCTCCCAGCGACGACGACGTGACGCCCAATGACGGGCGATTGATGATGGCTCAACAGGTTTTGGGAGAGGCTCTCAACGCGTCGCTGGCTGCAGGTCTCTGCCCGGAGACGCTGACGACGATTGGTACCGGCCCATGGCAGGAGATCAGTCGCGTCGCGACTCTGCATCGGTGCGAGAGTCTCCTTGTCGGACTGAGTGACTTGAGCCGCGCGGCTACGCCTCTCGAGACGTTGATCGAGACGGTCGAATCCGACGTCGTCGTCCTTCGCGCCGAGAAGGGGTGGTCGCTTTCAGCCGTGCGCGAAGTGCTCGTACCGCTGAGTGGTCGTGGCGTTCACGACACGCTTCGAGCGCGATTTCTCGGAAGCCTGACGCGTGTCTCTCACTCGTCGTCTCGGGACATTTCGAAACGAACTGCCTTGCCAGCACTCGTTGGTGTGTCGACAGGCGCCACTACTGCGGAGCGTTCCGTCGATCGACAAGCTTCAGGCATGGCGGCGATCCCTTCGAGTGAGCCCGTTCAGGTCGCCGATGCACCGTGTGCCGAGATGAGAGTCAGATACGTCAGGATTCTGCCGGAACGCGCGACGGCGCGCGAAATGAAACGGGCGCGACAAGAGCTCAGCACGATCTCGCGCGACGAGGTCGGAGAGTCGGCGGTGATCGAGGTGCTGCGCAGTGACTCTCCGTCCGAGTTGTTGATGGCTCAGGCCACGGCCGCCGATTTGGTCGTCTTAGGACTGCACCGTGCCAGCCGGCGACGCGGCTTTGGCACATTTACGCTCGAATTTGCACGGCGCACGACGTGTCCCCTCGTGATGATCGGCCGCGCTTAACAGCCTGTTGAACACCCGGTCTGCAATTCCTCCGTGCCAACCAGGCCACGCCTCGACGAAGAAAGTGTGCCGTTGAGCTTCAGTCGACATGCCGGCTGCGTCGGAAAAGTCCAAGTAGCGCGCGCGACTCCGGAAGTCGACAAAGTGTCGCGAGACCGAAGAAACTCACGACGCCGATGCCGACGACGATGAGGATCCACGCCGCGCGCAGGATTTTACCTTCAGGAAGTGGAATTGCGGCCGCGCTGAGCTGACAGATCGCCCCCATCACCGCGCTGACCACGATCGTGAGCGCGAGGAATCGGGGGAGGCCGGTCAAGCGCAAGCGAGGAACCTCCCGATAGAAGAGACTCAAAAGAGTCGCACACTGCACCCATGCCGCGACGCTTGCCGCGAGTGCGATCCCAGCGTGGCGCAGCGGGCCAAGGGACAGTACGTACGCCAGCGCAAGATTGAACGGCAAAATCCAAGCGGCCACCACGACCGGCGTACGAAGGTTCTTGCGCGCATGAAAGCCGGCGACGAGCGCCCTGCTCACACCGATGGCCACGAGACCCGGCAGGTGACAGCGAAAGGCTGCGACGGTCATGGCGAGTGAGGTGTCTCCGAACTCTCCTTGCTCAAGGACGAGGGAGATCAGCGGTGAGTGGATGACGAAGAGCCCTGCGGTACTTGGAATGGTCACGAAGAGGATCAGGCGGACCATCTCAAGAGCTCGAGTAGCAAACAGCTCTTCGTCTCCGGCCGCCGCGAAGCGTGCAAGGGAGGTGAGGCTGACCGTGCTCAAGGCGACAACGAAGACGCCGAGAACGAATTCCATGAAGCGATTCGAGTAGGCAAGTGACGCGATCGAACCGGTATGGGGCAAACGACCGGCGATGAGGGTGCTCAAGACGACGCTCAACTGATAGACACCAGCGCCAATGATGCCTGGCACCATCAACCGCAGGACGTCTGAGACCCCCGCGTGGCCGAATGGAGAGCGGAGCTTGAACCGCACGCCGATCCTCCACAGCGGCGGGATCAACCAGGCGAGCTGAAAAGCTCCGCCGATGAGGATCGCATACGCGATGGCGAACACCGCGCGTCCAGGCGCGAAGAGCGTAGCTAAGATGCACGCGGCGGCGACGACGACGACGTTGAAGAGCGCTGGGACAAAGGCTGGTGCCCCGAAGATGCGACGAGCGTTCAGGATTCCTTGCGCCGCAGCGACGCCGCCGATGAAGAAAACATAGCCGAAGACGATGCGGCTGACATCAATCGTGAGCGCGAAGTTCGCGGGTTCGGTGAGCTTGCCGTCACCGAGTGCCGGGCGGATCACGTGGAAAAGGTCGGACATGAAGTAGGCACCGGCCAGCGCGATGATAGCGAGGCCGCAAATCCAAAGCGTGAGGAACCGCTCAGCGAAATCGACGCCGCCTTCATCGCCTTCGGAGCGCGCGTGGCGGCTATAGACGGCGACGAAAGCGCTCGTCGCTGCTCCTTCGCCCACTAGGCGTCGGAGCAAGTTTGGCAGCAAGAACGCGACTCGGAACGCGTCGGCTTCGACCCGCGTTCCAAGAAAAAGCGCGAGCACCGCCTCGCGCGCCAGGCCAGCAACGCGGCTGCAGACCGTAAGGAGCCCGACGATCAGCGTGCTACGTAGGTCGCGTTGATCGTTCGACTGATGGGGGGACACCGGTGAGCCTGATCTCCGAATCTACTCAGCCTTTCCACTTCGAGTCATGTTTGCGGCGGCGCGGACGCGTGATCAGGAAGTAGAGTGGCGTCGCAATCACGATCGCTACGATCGCATACCAGTACGGTGGGACAGACGCAAGAATGGTCACGGTAGGATCGAAATCGCTGCGCGTCGGTGCTTCAGTGTTTCGAGCGCTGACCGCGGCTCAAAACGGAATGAACCAGAAGATCCTTCGCTTCTCTTCTCCGTGCTCTTTATGGTAACGGTAGAAGTAGAGGAAGTACCAGACATCGGTCTCGTCGGTGGCGTCGTCGCGAAAGTACGAATAGAACGGCTGAATTGAGAATTGGCGTGAGGTCTCCGTGCTGCGATCGAGAAAGAGACCTTTCAGCACGCTGCGTTCGTGGTAGTCCGGTCGCGTCGGGTTTGTTGTCTGATCATAGAGGAACCACAGGATGGACGTGTGGTGCTCGCCCGCGGCGTTGTAGAGATGATTGACGGGGAAGAAAAAACGCCACGGTACGGCGTGATCGATGACGTTGGCGCCGAAATCTTGTGAATAGTAAAGCGGGATCATACCCCACGTCGCTTGGTCCCCATCGCGACTCCCGAAAGCGAAGGGCAGGGCATGAAAAGACCAGTCGGATCCGTCGCGATCGTAGGCCATCATTTCGAACAGCGCCCCGATGCCGAAACTCTCCGGACCCGAACCGTACCGGAAGAGAAACGGATCGAAACGGTAGGACACGCCGTCGGTACTGACGAACCGCTTTGAGAAGAATAAGTATCGCGAAACCCAAAACTCGCCTGCAACTTCGCCCGTCTCGTCGGCGTGTAGCGGCCAGAGGCGCAATCCGAAAAGGCTTGGTTCGTCGCGGTAGAAGATCGACGGCCACACTTCGAACCTGAGCGCGTCCTGCGAATCTTGCAGGTGAAACAGAGGGAAAACGACGTGGTAGTCGGTTCGTGTGCTCCGAGAGCTGTAGCCGAACAAAGGGAAGAGGAAGAAATGGCTGCGGTCGGTTTGCCAGCGTGACTCGGCGTCACCGTCGCCTTCCTGAAGTCGCTCGGTCGATCCTTGCCAATAGAACGGAAAGAAGCGGTTCGTTTTGACCAGTTCGCCGCCAACCAGTCGCTGCTCGAAGCGGCATGCCGGAGTGAATTCGAAACTAAACCCTTCGCGGTTGGTCTCGAATTCGACGATGGGATAGAGAAGCCGCAGGCGAAACGTTTGACTCACTTCATCGGCGAACCAGTCGAACAAGAGCTGGCCGACGGTTGTCCGATTGCCACCGAGCCATGTCTCGTGGTTGTAGAGGAAAAAATATCGAAAGAAACTGAGGTCGTACTTGCGCTCTTGCTTCTGTCGGAAATAGAGCGGAAAGAGTGCGTCGGTCTTGGTGAATTCGTCTTCGGTGTCAAAGTAGAAGGGTATCACCCATGCGCCACGATCGCCGTCGGCCGACTGGTACCACCGCGAGAGTGGCCACAAGACCCCTCGATCGCGCCAGACTTCCTGGCGCTCGACTTGCGGCGGCGCGCCAAGGTTTTGGACGACGGCGGTAGCTCTGTCGAGATCGGGAGCGGTCGAATCCAAAGGCGGGGAGGCCGGCTCGCCACTCGGCACCTGGAGCGGGAAGAGCGGTGAGTCAGCTGCAGCAGCACGTGACGCCATGGAGGCGTCCTGCCAGCTTGGTGTTGCCAGGTCTCGATCTCGGCTGACTGCGGGCACGGTGAGTCCGCCGCGCCCGCCGCGCCCGGAGTTTGGTCGTCCGGCGCCGATTGGCTGGTCGACTTGGACCTCATCTTCTCCTTCGGGCGCCGATGGGGCCGGCGGCGCCGGTGCGGTCACCGTCTTCGAAAAGAAGAGATTGCCCAAGAAGAGCGACAGATTGTGCTCTTTCTCTTCCTCAATGATTCGGTGCGAGTAGTGCAGCGGTCCCAGGATCGTACGGTCGGTCTGCGGTGAACGTGTGTTCCAATAGCCGATCGGAAGAAAGTGCGTGTGTCCACCGCCAGTGACATAGTCGTCCTCGAAGCTTGCAAGCGACCAAAGCAGGTCAAGTTTCGACCGCTGGACCTCTCCCGCGTCGCTCTTTTCTTCGCTTCGAATCACTGTGCCCGCAGCGTAGTAGTCTGTCGTGACGCCGGCCGTCTCATGGCGACCGTAGAACGGAATGAAGTATCTGTGCGTTCCCCGTGGCCCATCTTGCTGGAAGTAGAGCGGCGACAACAGCATGCCGCGGTAGTCTCCTTGACGGGAGAACCAAAAGAGCGGCAAGAGGCGGTAGTCATAGCCGTCCGTTCGCGACTCCACCTTGGTGAGCGGCCATAGGAGGCTGTGCGAACTACCGGTTGGTTCACCGTCGAGTCCGAAGAACTTCTGGTAGACGTAGGCCGGCCATGCGATCGCTAGCTGATTTCGCGACGGCAGATCTCGCCAAACGAACAAGGGCAGAGCGTAGAGCCCGCGCGACGTCGCCGAGTAGAAATCGTAGTAAAGAGGCGCGAGGACTCGCCAGCCTCTCTTACCCTCGTGATCTGCCCAGTAAAGCGGGAAAGCAAAAGCGAAGTAGTCATCTGGATTGCCCCACGCAAAATACGTTGGCAGGCCGTAGCTGAAGAACCGGTCTGTGGTGCCGCCGGCGCGTGCCCGCCATTGCAGGTAGAGGGGTAACAGAAATCGCCATCCACGAGTTTCGTTGAAGGTCTCGTAGTACGGGAAAAACCAGCGGTTGCCAGCCGAATCGTCAGGCTCAACGTTGTGGTATACGAGTGGAAAGAGCACAGAGTAGGCGCGTTTGTCCGTCGCCGGCGTATAGCTTTGGCTGTAGACCCCGAGTCGCGAGAACCACGGCATCTCTTCATTGGAACGCATGTACGAGTAGAACGGGCGAGTTGCCACGGAGAAACTCTCGTGCCGGCGCGAATACGAGAAGATGGGGGTCAAAACACCCACCCAGAGAGATTCAGGAGCACTGCGGTAACTGAACAGCGGGAAGAGAACGTCGGCGCGACTCTCTGGTCCGGGTCCGCCGCCGAATCGCGACAACAGCGGAAAGAGAAAGAGGTCGCTGCGTCCGCCGCCGGAGAATTGTCCGAAGAGCGGCAGGATGGCGAGGTCTGACGCATGAATTCGCTCACGATGCCAGTAGAGAGGGAAGAGGTACGTGAATCCGTTCGTCGACTCTCCTTCCTGTTCCCACGAGGAGCGAAAGAGCGAGACGGGCCACTGCGCCTCTTCGCCCCAGTTGAAGAGCGTGAGACTGGCGACATCCGTCTGCGTCTCCGAAGACCGCGACTCCCACAGCTCGAGGATCTTCCAGATTCCCAAGCGCGAACGCACCACGGGTTCCTCGGCGTCGCGTAGATCGTGCGTCAATCGGTAGAGCGGGAAGAGGACGTGGTCACGTGTCAACTTGCGCTCGTCTGTCGCGGTCTGCATCCAAAGCGGAAACAGATATCGAAAACCCGATTCCGCTCGCTGAAAATCGTAGTAAAACGGCAGCGAGACGCGAAACGACGCGTCGTCGTCTTCGCCGCTGAAGTAGAGGAGCGGAAAGAGGTACATTCGCGTTCCCGGCGGCTCGACGCGTCGATCGGAGTAGAAAATCGGGGCGAGTAGAGTCGAATAGCTCCCGTCCTTTCTGGACGTCGTGCGAAAGACGTAGAGCACGCTGAGAATCGTCGTCTCGTCGACCGTACGATAGGTCCGCCAGTAGACCGGAAACAGCTGTGGGCCGATCGGCTCGTACGTATCGCGAGGGATTTCACTTGTCGGCACGTTGTCGGGAGCGACCGGGTCGACGCTCGCAGCTTCGTCCGCTGGCGATTCCGGGGGCGACGGAGTCTCTGCAGCGCCGCTCGCTGCCTCGTCGCCGCCTTCCTCCTGCGCGGCGGCGCCTGAGCCGACGGCAAGAGCGAGGAACGCGACGCAGAATGTGTACCGCATGAGTCTCTTCAATCGTTCTCTTCAGCCAGGGCCGTCGGACGCGCTCCGCGGCGCTGTCGCGTCAGTCCGGTGGCAAGGTTCCAGGGTCCCCCTGCCGGGGCGCGTGGGCGTTGACCTCACAGAGAGAAGGCTGCACAGGCTCAGTCCACGCGCACGCTCGGTATTTCCTCTCGCCAGCGCACGCGGTATTCGGGTCTACCTACCGTCTTGTTGTCGAGAAATCAAGAAAAGAGGGTGTAGTGCCTTGATTTATGACGATCACCGGTCATCTATACGCCAGCAACATGTTGGAATTCGACGTTGAGCTGCGGCCGGCACAGGCCGCGAAACGGCGCAGATTATCGGCCACTGGGGAGCATCGCTCATCGCCGCGACGGCGCTTGCGCGCTTGTTCGGCCCGGCCGACTGCCGAGCTGAGCGAACGACGAATGAGGAGCCTCGCTCGTCTGCCCGAGCGCTGCGCATTCAAGGGGAGACGCTGAATGTCGTCAGCGCGCCGCCGCGGGGAGGCGGAGTCCGCTTCGGTTCCAGGGATGCCCGTCGCCACAGTCTCTCGCGGCCAGGCCGCGGCGACGCTCCTCTCGAGCCTGCTCTTCGTGCTCGCGTTTCCGCAGTACGGCGGCGCGTGGCACCTCGACGTCCTCGCATGGTTCGCGCTGGTGCCGTTTCTCGTTGCAGCCGCAGGCCGGGGAGGGTGGAGCGGAATCCTGCTCGGCGCCGCGCTCGGCTGTGCGATCGAAGCGGGCGGCTTCATCTGGATCTATCACGCCGCCCGCGTCTTCACGGAGATGCCCCGCGTGCTTGCGGTCGTGGCTTTTCTCTTCTGGCTGACGTATTCGATGTTGCCGTGGATTCTTTTAGGGGGGGTACTGGGGCGCTGCCGGGGCGCAACCTCGATTCTGTGGGTCGTGCCCTTTTGGGTCGGCGTCGAGCACTACTTTCCGCGCCTCTGGACGTGGCATTTCGGTGTCGCCTTGGCGCCACGGGAGACTCTCCTGCAGTGTGCTGATCTCTTCGGGGCGAGTGGTTTGACGGCGCTCATGTTGCTGACGAACGTGGTTCTCTTTCTCGTTTGGCGGGCGCGTCACCGGCGCCTGCCGCTGCCGTGGAAGAGCGTCGCCACGTGGATCGTCGCGCTTGTGTTCGCCAACGTCTACGGGTCGATCCGTCTGCAGCAGGTGCAGCGGTTTGAGCAGTCTCGCGAGCCGATTCGCGTCCTGCTTCTTCAGGGCGCACTTGGATTTGGTGAGCGGTTGGCGGCCGGTCTCGAAACCTACCGGCGACTCACCCAGAAGACGCTGACCGACCTGAGCGACGGCGAGGTTGACCTCGTGGTCTGGCCGGAAGGCGCCATCTCTCAGGCGCGACGAGTCGGCCAAGGGATTCGGGACGACGCGGTCTTCAACCTGACTGCGGGGGCGGATCCATGGTTGGGGTTTCGGAGCTTTGGGGTGGAGCGGCCCGACGTTGGGGTCCCGCTGTTCGCCGGCGGCACCGGGTTTGTTGCTGGACGCAAACTACCTCTCTCCAATGTCGCCGTCTACCTCGTCCCTGGGCGCACACCGGAGTTTTATGAAAAGATCGTGCGCGTGCCATTCGGGGAGGTGATACCGTTTGCGACCTTGTTGCCGGAGTCTGTCCTCGAGCGTTTTGACATTCCCGTCGGCACGATCGCCGCCGGCGAGAAGAACTCGCGGCTGAAGCTGGGGGATTCGCAATTTCGCAGTCTCATTTGCTATGAAGCCATTCTGCCGGAGTTCGTCCGCCAGAATTCTCGCGGCGTAGATTTCATGGTCAACATCACGGAGGACATCTGGTACGGGCTCACGGCTCACATTCCGCAGCACGCCGCGGTGTTGCAGTTGCGGGTGGTGGAGAATCGGACACCTTTGGTGCGCTGCACCAACGTAGGGCCGTCGGGAGTGGTGCATGCTAGTGGACGATTCGACCAGGGCGAGAACATCTTGTCGCGCGAGGTCGTGGTCAAAGAGGTGCGGCCGGGGCGAATGCCGACGCTGTATGGTGCCGGGGGACACTGGTTTGCCCCTGCTCTGCTCTGTCTTTCGGTGCTGCGCGGCGGCCTGCGAACGGTGCGTCGGCGCCCGGCACGGACGGAAAAAACCGTCGCACGGTAAGGAATTTGCTTATAAATGAGGCTCGTTTGGCCCTTGGTGACGCCTCGGCCTTTGTTGTAAGCTGTTTAATTGGATAAACTTAGGCATAGTGCCTTGTCGACCACGGGGGCTTCACTGCTATACTAATTCCTGCGGTCTCAAGCGTCGGATCCCCCGTGGGGTCCGCGACCTCAGGCTTTCGGTTAGGGCTTCCAGCGTATGAGAATGGAGCTTGGTCTCTCTCAGCAGCAGACCATCAAACAGATTCAGACACTGTCTCCGCAGATGTACATGTCGATGGAGATTCTGTGCCTGAACTCGCTCGACCTGGAAGAGCGCATCGAGACCGAAGTGGGCAACAACGTCGCACTCGAGGTTGCGGAGGCGCCAAAGGACACCGAGCGCGAGTCGCTCGAGGACCGTGATCCCAGCGGTGACAACTTCGAGGAGCGGTTCGAGCGCTGGACGGATTATGCTCGCGAGGAAGCGTCGACGCGGCGTTCATATTCCGGCGAGAGAGACGGCAAGCTGGAGGCACTGAGCAACACTGAGGGGCGTCCAGAGTCTCTCCAAGAGCACCTTGAGACTCAGGTCGATCTCCTCGATACCAAAGAGTTGGCGCGACTTGCAGGTACTGAAACCGGACTCGACCGCATCAGGGACCTTTGTCGGAGTTTCATCTACAACATCGACAATCGCGGCTACCTCATGTATTCACTCGATGAGATCTTCGCGTCGCTTGAAGAGCCGCGGCCTTCCCTCGAAGATCTCGAGCGGGCACTGCGCGTCGTCCAGGGAGTCGACCCTCCAGGAATCGGCGGACGAGATCTCCAGGAATGCTTGTTGCTGCAGCTTCGGCGGGATCCTCAGCAATACCCTCTCGAAGAGCGAATCGTGCGGGAACACCTCGCCGATCTGGGGCACAACCGTTTGCCGAAGATCGCGAAGAGTCTTGGGGTCACGATCGATATGGTCAAGGTGGCCGCCGAGAACATCGCCAGTTTGAACCCCAGGCCGGGGCTGTTGTTCGGTGGCGAAACGCCTCGGTTCATCAAGCCCGACGTCATCGTCGAGGAGGTCGAGGGAAAGTATGTCGTGCGCGTGGAGGCGGACTACTTGCCTCGGCTCCGTATCAGTCCCCACTACCACACGCTCTACAAGCAGCGTAGTGACCCCGAGATCCGCAAGTATCTGAAGAAGAAGATCGATGGTGCCGAATGGCTCATGGCCGCGATCCGGCAACGTCAGTCAACGCTCCAGCGCATTGCGAACGAACTGGTTGAGATCCAGGCTGGGTTTCTCGACCACGGTGTCTCTCGCCTCAAGCCGCTCAAGATGGTCGAAGTTGCCGAACGTGTCGGCGTGCATGTCTCGACGATCAGTCGCGCTATCAGCGACAAATACATGCAGACGCCGCGTGGAATCTATCCGATGAAGTTTTTCTTCACTGGAGGGGCAACGAAGTCCGATGGAAGCACCGAGGCGCGTGGCAGCATTATCGAGCGCATCAAAAAGATGATCGCCGAGGAGAGCAAGGAACAGCCGCTCAGCGATATCGATATTGCGCGAACTCTCGCCGAACAGCACCAGATTCACATCTCTCGCCGCACAGTCGCAAAGTATCGCGAGGCTGAAGGCATCGCCTCCTCGCGCGAACGCCGCTCCTATTGAACCTCCCGCCTTGTCCTTCTCCCTGGGCTGTTAGATGGCTCAGGCCGCACTTGACCTTCTTCCACCCGCCCCTGCCCCGTTTTCACCAACCTGCCGCTGCGGCTCCTTCGAATCCATGCAACGTTGCCCGCTCGATTCTCGTCTGGACAGGATGCCTGCTCAAGTTGCCGCTACTGCGGCCGTCAATGGCCGGCTCATTCAGAGTCGTGTGCAGCTACCTAGCGTCTGGCAAACGCCGTCGTGCTCTCTACAATGGTCGCTCACAGCCATTGGCTCCTCCTCCCTTTGAGATAAACCGGCCCATGGAGACGTCTGTTGATTGAAGTCCACGAGCTTTCCAAGTCGTTCAGTGGTGTGCAGGCGCTCGATCGGGTTTCTTTTTCTGTCCAGGAGGGGGAGATTCTCGGGTTTCTCGGGCCGAACGGCGCCGGTAAATCGACGACGATGCGCATCATTACGGGCTTTTTGCCTGGCGACAGCGGCACGGTTCGCGTCGCTGGTGCTGACGTACGCACGGAGTCCGTACGCGTACGGCAGTCGATGGGATACTTGCCGGAGGGCGTCCCCCTTTACCCGGAGATGCGCGTGACGGAGTATCTGAAGTTCCGAGCTCGCATTAAGCAGGTCCCACGGCGCGATCGCCGGCGGCTGATCGAGAAAGCGCTGCGCGCCACAGACATCGAGGCTGTGGGGCGGCGGATCATCGGCACGCTCTCGCGAGGATATCGTCAGCGCGTCGGTCTTGCCGACGCGCTTCTCGCGGAACCGAAGGTTCTCATCTTGGATGAACCGACCGTCGGGCTTGACCCCGAGCAAGTGCGACAGTTCCGTCAATTGCTGAAAAATGTGGGTGCAGACCGGACCGTCGTTCTGTCGACGCATATCCTCAGCGAGGTCGAGCTGGTCTGTTCGAGCGTTGTGATCATCAACAAGGGCACGATCGTCGCTAGGGATGCGGCTTCTGGGCTCCGCAAACGATTCGGTAGCTCACTGCGTGTCATCGCCGAGATCGCCGCGCCGGCGAAGGACGCAAGAACCGCTCTCCGGCACGGTGACGGAATCCACCGAGTTGAAGTCTCGGCTGACGTCGATGATGGGTATCGTCGTTTCGTCATCGACGTCAGCGGTGACCTTGACATTCGCCCGTTTGTCTTCGAGACGGTCCGCAAGCATGACTGGAGTCTGCGCGAACTGCGCAGCGAAGAACGCCCGCTCGAGGACGTGTTCGTGGATATCATCGAGCAGGCCGTGGCGTAGTTGGAAACAACCGTCGCGCCGCGACAGATTGATCTCGAATTTCCGCTCAGAAAAAAGAAGAAGTGACGAGGCCGCCGACTGGCGCGCACACCTATGACGCTTGTGAGAAACTCGGTATCCATCTTTCTCCGCGAGTTCGGTGCCTACTTCTACTCGCCGATGGCCTACGTGGTTCTCTTTCTGTTCGCGCTGACGAACGGCATCTTGTTTTTGTACTACTGTCGCTATCACGCGGGGCAGCCTCAGCAAATCACTCTCATCGTGGAGAGTCTCTTTGGTCTCAACTTGATCTGGATCCTACCTCTTTCGCCACTTCTGACCATGAGACTGTTTGCCGAGGAGAAACGCACCGGGAGCCTTGAGATGTTGATGACTGCGCCGGTGCGTGAGGTCGAAGTCGTCCTAGGCAAGTTTTTCGCCGCGCAAACGTTCTACATGTTCGTTTGGTTGACGATGCTGCCGCTCCTTTTCATACTCGAGGTCCTCGGTAGTCCTGATTGGGGGCCGGTGATCGCCGTCTACATCGGTCTCTTCTCGTTGGGTCTCTTGACCAATTCGATTGGACTGCTGACGTCTGCCGGCACGCGCAATCAGCTCATCGCTGCGATCCTCGCGCTCACCGGCAATTTGCTGCTGACGCTGGTGTCGATGTTGTACGCCCTCTTTCGGCATGATCCTGAGGTCGTTCGATTGATTCGGTATGTCAGCTACACCTCTCACTTCAGCACTGACTACACGCGCGGGATCGTGGACCTGCGCTACGTTTTCTTTTACGTTTCATTCGCAGCGTTGTTCCTGCTCTTTTCGGTTCGTATCGTCGAGGCTCGCAAATGGCGATGAAGGAGTTGGAAGTGAAACGGGCGAAAACTTTCAGTCGTGGCAAGCGTTGGAGTGGGCGTCTACAGCTGCTCGTCGGCGTCTTCCTGGCGTTCTACATCCTGTTGATTCTCAATCTGATCATCTTTCGCCACCCCGCCCGCTTCGATCTGACTGCGGAGAGCTTAAATACGTTGTCACGTGAAACGCTCGCGCGCTTGGCTGCTGTCAACCATAAGATTCGGGTCGTCTTTCCGAAGTTGTACTCGTCGCAGAGCAACCTGGAGCGGGCTCACCTTAAGGTCTTGATGCGTGCACGTTTGCTGCTGCGAGAATACATGGCCGTTCAGCCGCTCATTGAGTTGGAAGAGATCGATATCCTTGTCGAAGATGGGCGTTGGTTGCAGGTCCGGGAGCGTTACGACCTAGCAGTGACTCAACGGAATCGGTTCATTTTCGTCTCAGGTGATGCAGGCGAGTACCGTCAGACGGTGACCCCGAGGGATCTTGCGCTGTTCGGAGAGGTGAGAGACGCGGCCATTGAGGAACCTGAGGTGAAAGCGTTCCTCGGCGAGTCGGCATTGACCGCAGCGATCACGCGTCTCATCAATCTGCAGCGCCGTCCTGTTTACTTCACGCAGGACAAGCAAGAGCTGCGTTTGAATGTCGTTGGGACCGAGCCGAGCGCCGCGACCCTGAAGCGGGAGCTCGAGACCTCAGGATACGAGGCGCGACCGCTCGCTTTGTCGCGGGTCAACAGCATCCCCTCAGACTGCGCTATCCTGTTTGTGATACGACCGCTGGAGTCCTTCTCGCAAAACGAGCTCGATGTGTTGGAGGCGTACCTGCAACAAGGTGGGCGTCTCTTCGTCGCCCTCGGACCGAAGGTGACCGGCATCGAGACGCTTTTGGAGTCGTGGGGGATCGAGGCGCTGACCGGTTCGATCGTCGAGCGCCGTCAATTGGCGGCCACTGTGCAGCAATCGGAGAATTCGATTGTCCAGCGCCACAGCACGACGCATCCGATTACCGACGTATTCGCCCAAGCTGCCGCGTTCGAGATGATGATGTTCGCGCCGCGGCCACTCGTCCTCAAAGCCAAAGCTCTCGGTGTCGAGGCTGCTCGTCTTCTCGACCTCGTCTCATCGAAGACCGAGGGTGTACTCTACTACCACCGTTTGACGCGGGAAACGCGACAACTTCCGGAACCGGGAGATTTCGTTGTGGGTGCAGCGCTGTCGCAGTTTGTCCCCGATCGCCCCCCTCCGGATTTTCAGCACCGCGACTACCGACTCGTCGTCGTTTCGTCGGCGAGTTTTTTGCACGACCATAGCCTGCTGCAACGTAGTCACCGTGACTTCACGCTGAACGCGGTGGCATGGCTTGCTGGCGAAGAAGAGAAAGCAACGTTCGGCAACCAAGAGTGGACGCGTCGGACGCTTCGGAGTAGCCGGCAAATCGAGAGGTTTCTCTTTTGGGTGCCGGTGATTGTGTTTCCGGGCCTGTTCGTCCTCGTTGGCGCGATCGTGTATTTTGTGAGGCGAAAGTGAAATGACCTGGGCATCGAATGCGAAACTGCTCGCCATCGCCGTGCTCCTCACTCTCTACGTTCGGTTCTTCGAAATGAGTGCACCGGTCTGGGAGCGACGCGGACGTGTGTTCTCTGATCTGGAGCCGTCCGATGTCGTCGCACTTTCGATCGCCAGGCCGTCGGCTCTCCTTGACGCGGAAGTTGGCGTTGATGCTCGTCCGATTGCACTCAAGTACGAAAGCCACAAGCAACAGTTGCCGCGGTGGTGGGTGGTGGAGCCGTTTCACTTTCCAGCGTTTCACCCACGGGTACAAGGGCTCATCTTCGCCATCGTCGACATGGTGCGCGTCGGTGAGATTCGTGAAGATAAGGATGCGGAGGCCTTTGCAGAGAATGCGTTCGCACGGATTGATTTGAAGACCGCCTCCGGAAGAGAGGTCGTTATCGAGATCGGGGATGATCACCCGGACGATTCCGTGCACTTCACAGCTGTGCGTGTCGACGGTGAGTTTTTCTGGACGCGCAAAGACATGCGGCAGGCTTTCGTCGTCACACTTGACGAGCTGCGCTCTCGCGCACTGGTTCCAATCCCGCCCGACGAGGTGAGCCGAGTGAACATACACACCGACCACGCGGTGGAGCTCACCTATGGCAAGGAATCGCGAGAGTGGCGAATGACCAAGCCTGTTGACGTACCGGCTGACCGGGAGAACGTCGGAAAACTCGTGGCTGACTTGAACTCTTGGGCCGTCGTCGATTTTGTCGACGAAGCAGCGGAGCGCCCTGAAGAGCTGGCAAAGTATGGTCTCGATAACCCCGCCATCACTCTCACGATCGAACGGTTAGGCGGACAGTCGCTGACGCTCGACGTGAGTCCGCCGTTTGAGGTGAGCGGACGGAAGCTCGTACATGTGCGCCACCGTGATCGTCCGTTCGTGTTCACCGCCGCGAATGACGTCGCTACGTACGCAGCGAAGGACGCAGATTTTTTTCGTAGTCGATACCTGCTCGACTGGGATTTCGTCGACGTCAAGAGTGTGGCGATCTCGACGCGCGTTCCTGAAGCTGAGTACGTCATGACAAGAATGGAAGTCGAAGAGCCATCAGAATCGCAGCGTACGAAAGAAATCTGGCGCGTCCACCGCGCTGCCCAGAATGACGTTTTCACGGGCGACGAAGAGCGGATCGCGAACCTGATCGGTGAGCTTGGAAGAATGCCGATCGAAAAGTTCTTGGATGCTCTGGATCGCACCTCTGTCAATCTAGACCCAGCGGCGATTCGCATCACCGTCAAGTTGCAGTCTGGCCGCCAGGAGGAGATCTTGCTCGGTGATCGCTCTACCGATCCGCTCGACGCCGACTCCGACGTGTTCTTTGCCGCGCGTAGCAGCGAAGTCGGGGGGTACTTGGTGTTCTCTCCGGTGCCGAAGATTTTGAGTGGGGGAGCGTTCACTTTTTACGATCGCTCGATCTCTGACGTCAACGCCGCAGGCGTTGTCGAAATTCAGATCGGACGTGCCGGTCGTTTTTGGAACCTTCTGCGACCTGTCGGACAAGAAACGTGGGCGCTCGAGGTCGGCAGCCTTGTCGACGGCGCACAGCTTGACAGCCGTTTGGTCGACGAACTGGTCAACGCGACTGATCGTCACCGACTGCGCGCTGAGCAGTTCTTCGAAACCGTTGATCCCGCCGTCACGGGCTTGGCCGAACCGGGAGAGGCTTGGCAGGTCCGCATCGTCTATCTTCGGGATCGAAGACAAGAGACCTTTTCGCTTCGCATCGGGCGTCCCGTAGATGGTGTCGGGCGTTTGGGTTACTATGCCCAAGTTGAGCGACCTGAGATTCCGCTCTTCAGTCTCAGTGAGGAACTCACCTCTCGCTTCGACAAGCTGCACCAGCACCTCCAGGCTGTTACGAAACGGCGTTCCGGCTCTGCCGCCCAGTAGCGTGTGCTCCGCGGGTTGAGTGTTGGCGCGGCGTGTTGGGCGCGCTGTTCGTGGAGGTCGAGTGCGTCAGCGGCTTGGGAGAAGGAGGGATGGTGGACGGCTTAGTTTGCGACTCTTGCAACGACAATCTCCTTCTCGATTCCGACGTTCGATACGTCCTGAAGGTGGAAGGGTTCGCCGCCTACGACGTGCTGGAGATCTCTACGGACTCGCTCGCCCGGGATCTCAAAGCGGAGATGAAGGCGACGATCGAGGCGCTTGAGCGACAAGACGCAACGGAGGCTCAAGACGACGTTCACCGGACGTTCGCGTTTGACCTTTGTCCGGCGTGTTGGCGACGTTTCTTGCGCAATCCTCTCGCCGGCGCCCGTGAGGACTAGGCCTGGGCTAGGGGACAGAGCGAGGCGAGCTAAGAGACAAAGATAGAAAAGCCCAGGGAACCGAGGAACTGGTGGTTGGTGGAGTGATCCCTCGATTTTACGTGGTGGTGGACAACCTCGGCTTTTCTATTCTGTTTTGTCCGTCTCTCGTAGACTCGAGCGCCGGGAGTTGTTCGTGAACAACTCGGTGGCGTTCAGTCCGGCGGTTCGATAACTTGCGTCAGCTCGCTGCGCTTGTTAGACTCGTGTTTGCGATCTCGGCGCGTCGCTCAGCCGCGTCCCAGGTGCGGAGGGCTTCGCGTGACCGATCGGAGATGATCGATCTACAGCTGCTTCTAATGCTTGCTAGTTCTTTCTTGGGTGTTTGGGCTGTCCCGAGTCTGAGCTCCATGTCGGCGACATGAGGAGCCGGCTCTGCACTGTTACTCTGCAGATCAATGATCTGCGCGTCACTGTTACTCTGCAGATCAATGATCTGCGCGTGAATAATCTGCGCGTGAATGATCTGCGCACTGTTGGTCCGCGCATCATTGATCCGCTCGGATCGTTTTCTTTCGTGCGGCCGTCTCTTACGTTCGGTCGAGCATGATTGTTCGAGCGTTTCGTTCGAGCTGCTCTCTCAGCGGCGAGTCTCAAGCGGCCCGGTTGGGCTTCGACCGTCACTACGGCCGAGGACCACCGAGAACAACCACCTGTGAACCCACGGTCTTTTTTCCACGTGGCAAATCAAACGTTCTCGCTCAAAAATTGTATGCCACGAAGGACGAGTGTCAAGTCTTTTCGTTTCAGGTCAAGGGAAAAATTGCATTTTTTTTGGTGCCGGAAGTCAAGCCGACCCACGTCTATGAGGTTAAAGTGAGAACCTGTTGTTTCTTCCTCCAGGCTACTGTTTGTCTGCTTTTTCTCTTCGCGCCAGCGATAGCGGGCGACAACGCTTCCACCGCCGCCAAACCGACTGCCGAGGAATGGTCTCGGCTGCGCCAATCTCTGCGTGAACGCTACCCGGATGAATACGCGGTGCGACTCAACGCTGCCCGTGTGGCGGCGGACTTGGAGGAGTTCGTCCTCCGCTGCGCCGGCCATCCTGAGCTTGCGGGGGTTACCTCCGAAGCGCGGGAGTTGATGGCGGAGCTCCACCGCCTCACGGGCAAGTGGGCGCGCTCGAAGGCCCTCTACGAAGAGATCGCAGTCGCCGCGCCAGCGGACGAGCAGCGCAGTCGGGCGCTCTTTGTGCTCGGGCTGGAGCAGTACCTGCGCGGGCTCCACTACGCGCGGATCTCGCGGCGATCCGGCAGAGAGCTTCGCGGCGCGTATGACTACTGGCAGCAATTGACGACCGCGTATCCCCAGAGCGAATGGTCGCAGCGTGCCGCGCGGGACTTTCGCTATCTCGAACTCGCGCGAGGTGACCAGCAGGCGCCGGAATTCAACCTCACCTTCGACCTGGACCGCAAATCGAAGCGTTACTCCGTCGCCGAGCTCCGAGGAAACGTCGTGTTGCTCTGCTTTTGGCGCGCCGCGAATGAGCAGCAAAAAACAAATGCCCAAGATCTCGCCGACAGCCGGGTTCGCACTATGGAAGAGTATCCCCACCTGCGCGGCCGCATCGTCGTTCTCGCGGTGAATCTCGATCGATCGGCGGAAACCTTTGAGACGGGTGTTGCGGACTGGGCGGTTCGCTGGCCGCAGTTTCACGCCGCCGAAGGTTTCGACTCCGACATCGCGAGCGCCTACGCGATTCCGCGCACGCCGCACTGGGCAGTCATCGACGTCAAAGGCAAGTTGAGCTACCTTGGCGGGCGCTATGCTGAGTTCACACAGCACGCTACCGTCGCGCTGCAAGGGGTTCGTCAGGACGAGGCCACCGGGGCAAAGTGAAGAACAGGGCCTCCCCCGCCGCGTTTCGTTCCGAGCTCTCGAAAGTTAGGGCGGCTCCCAGCTGATTGACTTTCTTCAACAGGCTGCTAGCTCGAGGCTAAGCCTGCGACTGTTGGAGTAGATCGATGACTGTCTTCTCAGCAACGCTCATCGGATGGGCGAGGGCTTTCTTTGTCAGCTCCGACAAGCGCTGAGATCCCGCCGCCTGTTCTCGATTCCATTCGTCGACAAAGGCACCCTCGCGGATGTCCCGCTGAAAGAGTTCTCGCGCCTTCGTGCGCATCTCGTCTGAGATCAACGTCGGGCCGCGCGACAGCGTTCCATACTGGCTCGTCGTTGAGTGCAGCGCCATTTGGCGAAAGAAACCGCGGCGACCCATGAGGCCGAGGATCTCACTCGCTTCCCCCGACGCATACAATTCCATGACCATGAGCTGCGGCGAGAATCCTTTCTCGACGCCGATTGAGAAGCACTCAACGATCCACGCCGTCAGTCCAGCCCAAATGACCTGCTCTGCGAAAAGGTCGAGTTCGGCTTCCTCTCGAAACGACGATTCGAAGACGCCTCCGCGCGTGGCGCCGATTCCCTTGCTGACCGCAAGTGCGCGTGCTCGAGCGTCTCCAGTGGCGTCCTGCTGTACCGCGAACTGAGCGACGGTGCCCTTGCCGCGCTCGAAGAGAGTTCGCACCATGTCACCCGGCATGCGCGGCGCCACCATGACCACGTCGACGTCCGCCGCCGGCGTGATCAGCTCGTACCCGACGTTGTAGCCGCTTGCCCAGACGAGCAGGTTCCCGGCCTCCACTCCTGGCTCGATCTCATCGGTCCACACCTGAGGCTGCGATTCATCGGTGGTCAGGATCAGCATCACATCCGCGTCGCGCGCCGCCGCCTTGATCTCCATTGGCTCGAAACCATCGCCCGCCGCGCGGGCACGATATTCGTCGTCACGGTTGCCGACGATGACTTTGAGACCGCTGTCGCGGAGGTTGAGCGCCTGCGCTCGGCCCTGGTTGCCGTATCCGAGGATCGCGATCGTCTGCCCCTCGAGCGGTGCGAGTGAGGTTTCTGAGTCAGGAATGATCTGCATCTTGATACTCTCCCAGCGATTCATGTTGGTACCAGAAATGGTGAGTCGACCCGCCATCATGCAGAACGCCAGCGCACTTCGCCATGCAGTTCATGGAGCATCTACGGACTTGGCTCGATCCGGGCGTTCCGGGACGCGCCGTCTGCGGTTGGCTTCTTGCTGCTGCTGGTGCGACAAGTCTTTGCGAATGGCGCGTCATGACTGAGTTTGAGCCGAGTCGGCAATGCTCACGCGCGGTGACGTACGCTCTCCATGCCGCGGCGTCTCGGGACGTCGCGGCGGACGCTCTCTGCGCCGTTTTTTGCTCGCCAGTTTTGCAGGCGCTCGGCTACTCCTGCGTGAGCTTGCGGTAGAGGTCTTTGACGCCGCCGAGCTCGTCGATCGGGACTTCTTCGGCAGCCGCTAAAGTTTCGTGGGTCACCAAGTTGAGGTGCTGCACCTCTTCGAGAAAACGTGATGGCCGTCGCGCCTGGTGTTTACCGTAAAGCGTTCGTGAGGCAGCTTGCGTCAGCACGAGTTGGCGCTGCGCACGTGTGATACCGACGTAAAAGAGGCGGCGTTCCTCTTCGATAGCGCGGTCGCCTTCGCTCGCCGACTTTTTGTGCGGTAAGACGTCTTCTTCGACACCAACCAGGAAGACGAAAGGAAACTCCAAGCCTTTGGCGCTGTGCAGCGTCATGAGTACGACTTGGCCTTGTGTGAGCGCTTCGTCCTTTGACGCGTCCTGCTCCTCGAGAGTGAGGGCGGCGAGAAAGTCGCCGAAATCGCCATCGATCGCATTCGTTTCTGCCCAGCGTTCGAGAGAGACCAAAAGTTCCTCGATCGCGTTTTGGCGCGTTTGTCTGACGAGTGGATCTGTGTAGAGGCTGTTGAGAACCTCGTCATAACAAGCGTCGGCGAGGAGTTGTCGGGCCATCTGTGGAAACTCACGTCGCGCCAGTTGCTTTTCCGCTTGGGCGAAGAGTGCGTCGAGGTGTGATGCCGCGGTGCGGATCTTTGGGGCAAACTCGCCCTCTCCGGAGGCGATCAGCGGCAGAGAGCGGCGCAGCGAGATACGTCGCTCCTGTGAGAATTCGTCCAGCTGCTTCAGCGTGGTTTTGCCGAAGCCACGGCGCGGGGTGTTGATGATACGAAGGAGGGATACGTCGTCGTCCGGGTTGGAGGCCACCTTCCAGTACGCGAGGATGTCACGGATCTCTTTGCGGTCGAAATAGGATGGGCCGCCAACGACGCGGTACGGGATCGAGCGCAGGCGCAGCTCGCTCTCGAATGCACGCCCCTGCTGCGAAGAGCGCATGAGGATGGCGATCGATTGTTGGCTGGTGCTCGGGTCGCGCCGCAAAATGTCGATCTCGCTGACGACGAAGGACACCTCAGTCGCTTCGTCTTCGACGGTGACCCAGCGTACCGGCACTCCTTCGCCAAGCTTGCTCTGCAGGCGCTTGGCGTGACGTTCGACGTTGCACGCGATGACCGCGTTGGCTAACTCGAGGATCGAGGATGTCGAGCGGTAGTTCTCTTCGAGCGTCACGGTCCTGGCGCCCCTAAAGTCTCGCGCGAAACCGAGGATTTTTTGGTGGTCGGCACCACGGAATCCGTAGATCGACTGGTCGTCGTCGCCGACGACACAGATGTTCTGCTCCGGGCTAACGAGTGCCTGGAGCATGCGGTACTGAGACGAGTTCGTGTCCTGATACTCGTCGACCATGATGTAGCGCAGTTGGTGTCGATATCGGTCTCGGATCTCGGCGTTTCGTTCTAGGAGGCGAACCGGAAGCAAGATCAAGTCGTCAAAGTCGGTCGCGTTGAGCAGTTGCAGTTGCTCTTGGTACTTCTTGTAGACAACCGCGACGAAGAAGCTCCAGTCGTCGTCCGCCTGATCCATGTAGTCCTCAGGGAGCAAGAACTGGCTTTTCGCGCGTGAGATGGCATGCAGGATCGTCTTCGGATCGGGACAAGCCGCCGTCCCACGCACTTCATTCGCCACTGTCCGCAAGAGAGCCAGCTGGTCACTTGTGTCGTAGATCGTGAAGTTGGCGCGATACCCGAGGGCTGCCGCGTGACTCTTCAAGATCCGCATGCCGAACGAATGAAACGTTGACAGAACCAGTCCCTTGGGGCGCTGGCCGAGAAGCTTGGAGATGCGTTCGCGCATCTCCTTCGCCGCTTTGTTGGTGAACGTCAACGCCAGGATCGATCTCGGGGGCGTGCCGCGTTTGAGGAGATGCGCGATGCGGTAGGTGATCACCCGCGTCTTGCCGGTGCCCGCACCAGCCAGCACCAGCACCGGTCCCTCGGTCGTTGAGACCGCTTCGCGCTGAGCGCTGTTGAGACGCGACAGCAAGCGACGATGTTCATCTGGCTGCGGCGAAAACGCCATGGCCGTCTTCTCCCCTGTAGCGCCTACAGACGATTCTGGGCGGGCAGGCCCGCTCAAAAACGCTGATTCTTCACTTCCCGTTCATCTCGAGTTTGGCCATTTCGCGCCGGCCTGGCCGGACGAGTTTCGCGGGGATTCAAAGGCCCTTCAACTTTTTTGTACCCTGAGAACCCTTGTGCACGTTCAAAAACTCCTGTCCGGCCCTTCGGGGAACGCCAGGAGCGCCGATGCCCGCGCCCGTCCTCCGCCACGACCCGAGCGGGATCGTGCCCGAGTCGCTCCTTGGCCTCGACGCTCCTGGCGCTGGCAGGCTCGACGCGAGATGGCCAAACTCGAGTTTAGCGCCGCGGGCCCACCAGCTCCCCGCGGCGTGTTTCAAAGTGCTGTCAACACACTGTTGGGGGGCTGGCGCGCCGCGACGAGCGCGTTCCATCCGGGCTCAACGTTTCTCGATGGGAACCCACTCTGCCTTCTGCGGGCCGGTGTAGAGCGCGCGTGGACGGATGAGCGCGTTCTCTGCGTACTGCTCGAAGAGGTGCGCGATCCACCCCGCCACTCGACTACACGCGAAGATCGGTGTGTACAGGTCGGCTGGCAGTCCCAGACAGTAGTAGGTCGACGCGCTGTAGAAGTCGACGTTCGGCGGAAAAGGCTTCTTGCTCGTGAACAGCTCTTCGAGCCGGTTCGACATCTCGTACCAATGGGGCTGCCCGGTGAGCTCACCGAGCTTCTTGGACATCAGCTTCAAGTGCTTCGCCCGCGGGTCCCCTTCTTTGTAGACGCGATGGCCGAATCCCATGATTTTCTCTTTGTTGGCGATCTTCTTTTCGAGCCACGGCTCAACATTCTCGATCGAGCCGATTTCCTGTAGGGATTCCATGACCGCCCGATTCGCGCCACCATGGAGCGGTCCCTTCAGGGTGCCGATTGCCGACGCCAACGACGAGTGCATGTCTGACAGCGTGCTCGCCGTCACCCGCGCTGAAAACGTTGAGGCGTTGAGTTCGTGATCGGCGTGCAGGATGAGCGCTTTGTCGATGGCTTCGACCTCGATCGCATCCGGCTTGCGTCCGTTGAGGAGGTAGAAGAAGTTGCCCGCGAAGGAGAGCGAGGCATCCGACTCCACTGGTTCGTTGCCAGTGCGGATGCGGTGATACGCGCAGGTGAGAGCTGTGAGCTGCGCCGTGATCCGGATGGCCTTGCGTCTGTTTGCTGCGTCGTCGTTCGAATCTGCATCCGCGTCGTACATTCCGAGAATCGACATCCCCCCCTGGAGGACGCGCATCGGGTCTGCATCGCGCGGAATCGCCCGCAGGTAGACGAGCGCCGCCTCTGGAAGCGTGAACGACTTGCACAACGCCGAGCGTAGATCGTCGAGCTCCTTCTGATTCGGCAGCTTCGAGTTCCAGAGAAGATAGACGATTTCGGAAAACGTCCCATTCTCTGTCAGATCGTCGATGTTGATCCCGCGATACGTCAGCGTCGTACCGATGATTGAAGAGACGGATGAACGATTCGAAACGACACCAACGAGTCCCTCGCGGACCTCTTGCGAACTGTCAGCTGCCATTGTTCTCCTTTGCTTTGCTGTAGCGGATCCGAACTGTTGAACTGTGTAGTGCTTTCCGTGCCCGAGGCGAAGCGGAGACTACCGGTACGAGCCTCCCATGACCATTGATGGGAGTGTTCCTCTTCGACCGACAGCGCCGCCGACTCTTCGTGCAGCGTGCACGACGCGTATTCGCGTCAGACCGCGCTCCGGACTTGTGCCACGGATGTGGGCCTAAGTGTTGCGAGGGTCTCGCCGAAGAAAGGCCTAATCTTAGCGTCTCGCGGGGGGGAAATTCAACCTGCACTCACCATCCGGCTGGGAGTCGCGGTTGCGGCGGCCGTCGCCGGCCTCGCGAGGAGCGGCTGCAGGCCTTGGCCTCGCCGTGGTTTGCGGCTTGGCCTGTGGCTACGCGGGCGCATTCCACTTTTGCAGCGCGCGCTTCATCTGACGCGCGCCTTGCAGAAGTCGCTGGCGGTTTTCGATCAGCGCCAGCCGGACGTGCCCTTCGCCATCGGGGCCGAACCCGATCCCAGGCGAAACCGCCACGCGGGCCTCCTCCATGAGGTAGCGCGACAGCTCGAGCGAGCCCCGCTCGCCAAAGGGTTTCGGAATCGCGGACCAAACGAACATCCCTGCGCGCGGATTCTTCACACCCTCCCAGCCCATGCGTCTGAGTGCCGTCACCAGCGCGTCGCGGCGCCGTGCGTACTTTTCTGCCTGCTGGCGGGCGAAGTCTGCGCAGTGGCGGAGGCCGATGATCGACGCGATCTGGATAGCCTGGAAGATGCCGTAGTCGTAGTACCCCTTGATGGCGGCGAGGCCGCCGATGATCTTTTTGTTACCGGCGCAGAATCCGATGCGCCAGCCTGCCATGTTAAACGCCTTCGACATCGTGATGAACTCGACTCCGACGTCAACCGCCCCGGGTGTCTCCAGAAAGCTTGGGGCCCGGTAGTCGTCGAAGCACAGCTGACCGTACGCAAAGTCGTGAACCACGATCAGCTCGTGCGCTTTCGCGATGCGGACGATTTCCTTAAAGAAGTCGGCTTCAACGGTGTGGCCGGTGGGGTTGTGCGGGTAGTTGAGGAACAAGACCTTTGGCTTCGGTCTGAGCGTGCCGCAGGTGTCGCTCACGCTTCTGAGCAGTTGCTCATCGTCGACGACTGAGAGTGCGATGTAGCTCGCTCCGGCCAGCACGACCGCATTGGAGTGAATCGGGAATGCTGGGCTCGGCACGAGTGCTGTATCCCCCGGACCGAGGAGGGCAAGGCAAAGGTGGCTGAACCCTTCCTTGGACCCGATCGTCGCGATCACTTGGCTTTCCGGGTCGAGATCCACGCTCCACTGCGAGCGGTAGTACTTTGCCACTTCGCGTCGCAGATTGTCGATGCCCCCCGCCGTCGAGTACCGATGGTTGCGCGGGTCGCGGACGACCTCGCAGAGTTTGTCGATGATCAACTGTGGCGTGGCATCCGTTGGGTTGCCCATCGCCATGTCGATGATATCGACTTGGGAGCGACGCAGTTTCAACTTGAGAGCATTGATCTGACCGAACATGTATGCCGGCAGGCGGTCGAGGCGGCCGCTGAGGCGAATGAAGTCGGCGTGACTGTCAGGAGGGGAGGATTCGGTCATCACTCTCGGTGCAAGTGTTGGGGGCTCGAGTCGCTCTCAACGCGGTCCGATCGGTTCGCTGTACGCTTCGAGCTTCAGCGAGTCGGCCTGCGGGGCCTCGCGTGTCGTCATCTCCGGGGGTTTTTGCTGATCGCCTGGCGTCGCGGTCTGGGCGTGCACCCTATGCATTACAGCCGCTGAGCCGACTCCAAGCAAGCTACCGACGAGTGGCCATGACCAACTTCCGAGCAGTGCGGCGGCGGCACCGAAGGCTCCTGGGACGATGACGAAGTTGTGGGCTGCCGCGAAGACGCGCCGGCGTCGTTTGCGGTCGCGTTCTCGCTTCGCATCTTGCAGCAGAGTTGCAACATGCGCTAGATTCTTTCCGCAGCGCTGCGGGGGCGACGAGGCGCGCTTCAACCGGTAGACGTCGCCGTTTTGGCGTAGTTCGAAGACGGCCCCAATCTCAGTCGCACGTCGGCTGATCGGCGAGTTCTGTTTCGCGATGAGGGCGACGTCTTTCCGCTGACGTGCCAACTCCTTGAGAGCGTCTAAACGACCGTCGGGGTGAAGTCCAGCGAAGACGCGTATGTCGCGAAACTCCGGGAGCAACGCGGCGACTGTGGTAGGGCTGTCTCCGCTCGTGATGCCGACTTCGACGCCGATCGCCTGCAGCGTTGCGACGAACTCCTCGATTCCCGGGCGCAGCTCCTCGCGAAGGCACACGGCACCGACGATTTTGCCGCGGAATCCGACATACAGCACCGAGCGTCCCTTTTCGTATTGATCGCGGGTGATCTCAAGTGCTTGCGTGAGTTCGTCGTCGGACCATCCACTCTCACGCATCCACTCGACGTTGCCGAAGCGAAGATCCTTGCCGGCGAGCTGTGCTGCCACGCCGCGGCCCGGTGAATGTTGGTGCTTCTTGATCGACGGTACAGTAAAGCCACCCTGAGTGTGGCGAAGAATCGCGTCGCGAATAGGGTGGGGCGGTAGCACGTATTCAGACACCGCCGCCAGGTGGACGACCTCTTCATCTGTGGCCTCAGGGGCAATCGGAAGGATGGCTTCGATTTCGCAGTGCCCACTTGTGACCACTTCGCTCTTCTCAAGCACGACCGAGTTGATGTCAGCCAGGTTGTGGTCTGCCGCGTCGCTTGAGGCTGGCGGCTCAGCCGTCGTGAGCCAGCAGGGCGTGGCAGCGACGACTCCAAGGACCAACAAGAGGGCAGCCGGGGCGGTCTCTGGGCCAGCCATGAACCAGGCCGCAGCGACGCATGAGAGCAGCGCCGTCGTCACTGCGATCGTCACCGCCCGCGGCGCCGGAGTCAGCGGCGCCGGGTCGAATTCGCGAGCCAGGTGGTGCGCGCCGATCGCGGTCGCACTCCCCGTCAGGAGATGCGGTGCCGCGGCGGCCGCCGCCGGCAAGGACAGGCCCAGCTCGCCGCACACCGCCGCCAGGCACCCGGCGGCGTAGGCGAGGAGCGAAGCGGCGCTCAGAATGCCCGCCCGTACGGCACGGCGCTCGACGATGAGTGACCACAGACCGTTCCGCAAGCTCTCTCCCGCTAGTGTCATGACGACCGTGGACAAGACGGACTGCGACCAGACAGCGCCTGGGCTCCCACGGCCGATAACATGCGTCGCCCACAGGGCCGCTAACGCTACGGCTACCGAAGCAACGTTGAATCGCCGCTTTGCCGATCGCTCAGAGGATGCCGTCAAGACCATAGTCATGCCGTTTCTTCGTCCGTTGGAGCGCGCGAGCCGAAGGGAAAGAGGCCGCCGCTAGCGGAGTTTGCCGCTCCAGCCTGGAGGCGGCGAAATGAGCCGTTGATCGGCGTCTTTCTGATACCGGCGGAAGAATACCTTTGAAATCGTAGGCATTGGGTCGCTAATAGGTTGCGACAAAGGTGCGCACCGACGCCAGGCCCCACGAACGCGAGTTTGGTCATTCCGCGCGCCCCGGCCCGCGAGTTATTGGACCTGACACCTTGTTCGTATCCCGACAATCCTGGTGGGGGATCAACTCCCTTGCGCTCTCCGGCGCGGAGTGCCAAGCACGATCGATTCCCGCTGTCGAGTTGCCAATCGCTGGCGGTCGGTGGCACCGCAGCGGGGCGTGCGGTGGCGTTCGCGCGGCAAAATGAAAAGAGACGACGAGATCGCTGTGATGGAATTTCCGGGTGTTCAGCTGGAACCGGGCGACACTGTGGAGCGTGCGGTGGAAAAAGTGGTCTTTGCCTGCCGCGCCCGAGGGGAAGAGTTGTTCTCCATCGAACCTCACAACTCCCGTCACCCGAACTCTGATGCCTGCCGGTTCTTTCAAACTCGACTCGATTCCGCCGATTGCTTTCTCGTCGTCATGGTGAAAGAGTGGGAGGAGGAGCTCCTCGTCCACGTCATCAACGTGCTGTTAGAGATCAAGGGCGAAGTGACGTCGGCGGCGGGAAGGATCCGGTTCGCGTCCCTGCACCCGATCCCGGCGGTCCTTGGGACGCTTTTTGGACGGGGAAAAGTCTCCGAGTTCGAGTGTCTCGCCGTCCCCGTGGTCTGCTTTGGCAACGGGCTCGAACCCGACGTGGCGTTTCAAGTTGCCACCGTGGGCATGTTCCTCCTTCGCGAGGTCTTCGGGCTGCGGACGGATTTTTGGGATGAGGACGGCGAGCTTCGACTGGCGGAGGCCCTCGCCGCTGAATTGCCCGTCGAGCGCTTTCCCGCCGACGGCGTGCCCCTGAACACGCTGGTTGCCTTGGGTTTTCTTTTCGGTGAGCGGCAGCGCGCGAGGTTGGGCTATCCGGGGCGTTGGTTGATGCTCAAAGGGATGGGGCCCTGGCCGTGTCTCAGCTTTACGTCCAGTGAAGCCAACGAAGAAGCTGCGGATCAGCACGTGACGTTCAGTCCGGTGTCTCTCGTGCTGGGCGCCTTCCAGCAGGGAGAGCCGGATCTTGTGCGGGAGGCGGCTACCGAGCTGGCGGGGAAGTGTCGCCGCGAGCTCGGGCCACCGGTGCGACAATAAGACGCGCCCGCCCTCACTTGAACCGGCATTCGCCGCTTCCTATGATACTCAGTGGGAAGCTGCGGAGGCTTCCTAAGTTTCGTCTTTAGAATGACTTAAGATGGTGTCTGTGGGCTTCGCTGGCGTCCGCCACGAGTCCGGAACGGCAAGCAGTGGCTCCAGTCTCGAATCGGACCACCTTCGGACAGCTGATTCCTCAGCTTTTCCTGTTTCCGCTGCTGATCGTCATCGTCTGTGTTCTTGTCTATCTCTTCGTCGCTGCGTCGGCTGAGGATGGACGCACCAACGATGAGCTCATCGCCGCGCTCGCGAGCGGCGGCTCTCAAGCGCGGCAGCGGGACGCATATGAGTTGGCGCAGCGCGTGCAGGAATTCGCCCCGGGCGAGTATTTGACACGAACCCAGACCGAGCAGCTCCTGCGGCTTCGGGAGCGCTACTCCGATGAAGCCGATTTTTCCCAGTTCGTGACCACGACGATTGGCCGTGCTGGGCGGCCGGAGCTGTCGCTCCCGCTGATGAAACGTCTTGTTGAGTCCGCGGACACTGAACCACAGACGCGTATGGCTGCGGTGGTGGCGCTCGGGCTGTCGCACGCTCCCGGAGCGGCGGCCTATTTGGTCGACCTCGTCCGCCAGCGGCCGGGCGCAGAAGAGTGGGAGATTCGCTGGCACGCGCTCGGCGGACTGGTGAACATGCGGAGCGCGGAGGCGGAGCCGCTCCTGGTTGCCGCGCTCAGCGAGCCGCGGCGCGAGATTCAATGGAGCGCGGCCTGCTGGCTTGGGCGCTACTACCAAAACGCCGCTGCCGAACCACTTCTGCTCGACCTGCTGTCGTGGGAGTTTTTTGACGAGCAGCGCGGGGACGCGCGTCAGCCTCTGCGGCTTGAGGAGGCAGAAGGCTACATGATCCAGGCGATGGAGGCGATTGCGGCCCTGCGCGGTGAGGCGTCGCGAGAGCTGATTCTGTCGCTGCAGAAGGACTCTCGCAGCGCGAAGGTGCGTAATGCGGCCTTTCGGGCGATCGACGCGATCGGCGCCGCACCCGGCCGTGAGCCGGATCTTTCGCCAGCACCCGAGCCCGACGTCGGCACTGATGCCTCTGGGGCAGGGGAGGCTCCGGCGACCGCGGAGCCTACCAAGACGGGAGCAGCTCCGTGCCCCGATGCCGTCTCGGTTTCGAGGCTGGCACTGCAGGGTTCGTTTGTGATAGAAAGCGCCTTTTTCCAAACGTGCCCCGATTCTTTGCGCGGTGCGCTTCGCAGTGCCAGTGCGCGCTGCAGTGCCGGTGCAGAGCCTCGCGGCCATGCGCCGTCGCCGCAGAGTCAACTCGCCGCGGCCGTGAGCTTTGTAACCGTGAGCTTTCTGACAGTGACGCGAGGCAAGGTATGAACGCTACCGAACCGAATGCACCGACTTCGAGCCGCCGCAGTTTCATGCAGAAGGTTTCTGCAGGCTGGATCGCGTTTTCGGCTGCCAGCCTCGCGGGGCTTCTGGCGACCGCGCGTTTCTTTTTCCCCAACGACCTCTTCGAGCCGCCGACGCGCTTCAAGGTGGGGCGACCAGAAGACTTCGCTGCGGCCGCCGACGGTGCGGTCGACGAGCGTTTCAAAGCTAAGAACGGAATCTGGATCGTGCGCGACTTCAGTGGCTTCTACGTCCTGTCGACGACGTGCACGCACCTCGGCTGTACCCCGAACTGGCTCTCCACGGAGCGTAAGTTCAAGTGCCCGTGCCATGGCAGCGGATTCTACGTCACGGGGATCAACTTCGAAGGACCAGCACCGCGCCCGCTGGAGCGATTCAAGCTGTCGCTGGCGCCCGACGGCCAGATCGAGGTGGATAAATCGAAGAAGTTTCAGCAAGAGCTCGGCCAGTGGTCGGACCCTGAGGCGTCGCTCAACATCGCCTACTCGGCGACGTAACGGACGGCCAGGAATACGAAGGAGCAACAGGTGACGCTGTTCAAGAAAATCACGGATACCCACGTCTGGAAGTCGATCTTCCGGCACAAGTATCCCGACAACGCGCGCGACCAGGCGCTCGCCGTGTTGTCGAACGTGTTTCTACACCTCCATCCCATCAAAGTGCGAAAGTCAGGCGTTCGCATGAGTTTCACGTGGTGCATGGGAGGGATCACGTTCTTTTTGTTCCTTGTCGAAACGATCACCGGCATCTTGCTCATGTTCTACTACCGGCCGACCGTCGAGTACGCGTTCGCCGATATCAAGGCGCTCCGTGAGCACGTGCCGCTCGGCATCATGCGCGAGCTGCATCGCTGGGGCGCGCACGCCATGGTGATCACCGTCTGGCTTCATATGCTGCGCGTCTTCCTCACGGGGTCGTACAAGCCGCCGCGCGAGTTCAACTGGAACGTCGGTGTGATCCTGCTCGTCTTGACGTTGCTGCTCAGCTTTACGGGATACCTTTTGCCGTGGGATCAGCTCGCGATTTGGGCGATCACGGTCGGCAGTAACATGGCTCGCGCTACACCGATCGCCGGTCACGAAGGACCTGGCGCGGCGTTTGTCATGCTTGGCGACATCCCGCTTGTCACCGCCGGCAGTGATGCGAAGTTCGCGCTGCTCGGTGGTCGTAGCGTCGGCGCTGCGGCACTACTGCGCTTCTATGTGCTGCACTGCATCGCGATTCCGTTCGCCGCCGGGGTGCTCATGGCGGTGCACTTCTGGCGCGTCCGCAAGGACGGCGGTATCTCAGGCCCGATGTGAGTCGATAGGAGAAAGGTCCTGTGCCAGAGTTTCTCAAGAATTTCATCGACGGTCTCCTCGGGCCAACGACGTTCTTTTTGATCTCGATCGTCGGTCTCCTTCTGATCATCGTGCTCCGGTCCTTCTGGACCCAAGCCTGGTTCGCCGGATCGGTGCTCGTGATCAGTGTTGTCGGATTCATCCTCAGCCTTTCCGATCCCGACTTCACCAAGATCGTCGCCAAACCGGACAACGTGCCCATCACGATCATGATGTTCACGCTCGGGTTCCTCCTCTGGCTGGCGTTTCGCAAGATGGTCATCAATGACCGTCTGATCGATCGCGGTCTGCCAACGTTTGAACAGCGCGAGAGCAACCGACGTGTGCTGTGCTGGCCGGATCTTGTCTACGGCGAGTTCTTGGTACTGATTCTTTGCACCGTCCTGCTTCTGATTTGGGCGTACTACCTGGAAGCGCCGCTGGAGGAACCAGCGAGCCCGGCGCGAACACCCAATCCGTCGAAGGCGCCGTGGTACTTCCTCGGACTGCAGGAGATGCTCGTCTACTACGATCCGTGGCTCGCCGGCGTGGTTTTTCCGACGCAGATCATCGTCGGACTCATGGCCATCCCCTACATCGATCCCAATCCAAAGGGCAATGGTTACTACACCTTCAAGGAGCGGCCCTTTGCGATCTCAACGTTCCTTTTCGGATTCATCCCGCTGTGGATCATGCTCATCATTCTCGGGACGTTTCTGCGTGGACCCAACTGGAACTTCTTTGGGCCGTACGAATATTGGGACGCGCACAAGATCGAAGCTTTGAGCAACGTCAACGTCTCGGAGTATCTCTACAACGAGTTTCTTGGCGTGGCGTTGCCGCAGAACATTCTGGCGCGGGAGTGGCTAGGCTTCGTCATGGTGATCCTTTACTTCGCCGTGCTGCCGCCGATCTTGGCCAAGACCGTCTTTCGCAAGACGTACGTCCAGATGGGTTTCGTGCGCTTCAACATCATGGTGAATCTCTTTCTCTTTATGGCCGCGCTTCCGATCAAGATGCTGCTGCGGTGGATTTTCAACCTCAAGTACATCGTGGCCATCCCGGAGTACTTCTTTAACATCTAGGAGTCCTCATGGCAGACCGACTTTGGTGTCCAACACGCGGCTACTTCGAAATCGGCGCGGGAGGTTCCGCGCCTGCTGAGTCCGCCGCGCCAGCGTCGGATGCGAGTAGCGAAGAAGCCGCGAGTGCCGAACCAACGGCCGCTGCAGCAGCTCCCGCTGCGGCGACCGGCGGCGGTTCCAAAGTCTGGGCGCCGACGCGCGGGTACTTCACGTGCGGCGCCGGCGGCGGTGCACCCACGGCGAGCGCAGCCGCTCCCAAGAAGAGCGCGCCGGCGGCGGCGAAAAAGCCGGCGGCCGCGGCGAAGCCAGCGGCGGCCAAACCTGCTGCGGCGAAAGCCGCGAAGCCGAAGCCGGCGGCAGCCAAGAAGGCAGCCGCGTCAGCAGCGCCGGCGGCGAAAGCGCCGGAGATCGACCCGGAGAGAGATTCTGTGCGCACGGTCGAAACGCTCACCGGATCGACGATCGGCGCCTCTGCGGGTTCGCACCTCTTCGACGAGCCCGACAGCGAGACGACTCTCTACAAGGTGACGTCGCTGAACGTCGCCTTCTTCATCTTGAGCATCCTTCTTCTCGTCTACACCGTGGCGATCATGTGGAAGGACTACAACCGTCCGTGGAAGCAGATCCAGTCGAACTGGGAGGGCGAGCTCGAGAAGAAGTACGGGGCGGAACTCGTCGAAGCTGAGGCGAGCGTCCAGAAAACCCTCGGCGACCTTGAGCCAAAACTCGAGAGCATTCTCGCATCCATTGCACCTGACTCGGCCGCGGACATTCTCGCTTCCGCGTCAGGAAGCGGGCTCGACCGTTTCGAAGCGCTCCTCGCGGACACGGAAGAGGCGCTCGAGACGTCGAATTCCGACTACGCTGACCTCAAGAGGGAGTTGGTTGAAAAGACAACCGCGTTCTCGCTCGCCGAAAAGCAGCTCAAGGTCGACCGCGGCAAGGCCGTCGCTGAGCGTTTTAAGTTCGAGGAGGAGAAACGAAGTATCCTCGACAAACACCGTGAGACCCCCAAGGGGGAAGAGGCGATCCGGCGCACCGACAGGCAGTTCGCGGAACAATGGTCCATCAAAATCGAAGCGGACCAGCGCCGCGTTGAAGAGTTGAAAAACGCGGCCGACGCGGCGGCGGCCGTGGTCGCGAAACAGCGCACCGAGCTCACCGGTGCGGATGGCCGCTCACTGGCCGACCTCGAGACCGAACTGGCGGCGCTCGACTTCGAAGTCAAGCAGGTACGCCAGCGGTTCAATCTCGTCGCAACGAATTTTGCTAACGTCACGCGCAATTTGCCGATCCTCGACATGTTGGCGCCGAGCTATACGATTCAGAAGGTGGTGACCCCAGATCTTCACGAGGACCTGCAGCTGCTGACGATGCCGCGCATCGATCGTTGCCAAACTTGCCACATCAACATCGACAACCCGGCCCCCGAAGTCGTTGACTTCCAGAGCGACGACTGGGGCTCCGTTTACGCCAGTCACCCACGGCTCGATCTTTTTGTCGGCAGCGCGAGTCCGCATCCGTACGGCGAATTCGGCTGCACGGTTTGTCACGCCGGCGACGGTCACGCAACCGACTTCACGCGCGCCTCCCACACGCCGAACAGCGAAGCACAGCGCGAGGAATGGGAGGAGAAGTACCACTGGCACAAGATGCACCACCAAGACTGGCCGATGTTCGAGAGTAAGTACGTCACCTCGAGCTGCGGCAAGTGCCACTCAGAGGAGCATCGCCTCGAAGGTGGCGGCAATTGGAACCGCGGCTACGAGCTCGTCAAGACCTACGGTTGTTTCGGTTGCCACAAGATCGAGAACTTTGAGGCGGAGCCGAAGGTCGGCCCGCATCTCGCCCACCTCACCGCCAAGACCGATGCCAAGTTTGTCTATCAGCAGATCCGCAATCCGCAGCAGTTTCGACCGTCGGCGCGCATGCCGCGATTCTTTGACCTGACCAACAGTGGTGGCCACTACGATGCGGCGGATCCTGCCGCAGCAGGTGGCGGCGAAATGCTCGTGCAGCGCAGCGGCGGCCAGCTCGAGTCGATCGACTTCCACTCACGCAATACGGTCGAAGCTTTCGCCATCGCTACATACATTGCCGAGACGAGCCTGCCGCTGGCTCTCACCTATCAGCTCGATCCCGCGCTGCAGGGAGACCCGAAAGCCGGCCGTGAGGTGTTTCGCACTAGCGGCTGCCTTGGCTGCCACAGCGTCAAGTCCGAGAGCATGACGCCCGAGCTTGGCGGCACCGAGGAGAGCCTGATGGCGCTCGTCGACGCCGCGAAGGAGCAGCTGGTCGGGCTCGGTGCGGAATTCCCGACGACCGAACGCGTCCTGGCGGAGAAAGCGGAAGCAGAGCGCGCTTCGGTCCATGATGCTCCCGACCAGAAGAGCTTAGCGACGAAAGCGCTCGCCGCGCTTCTCGACCTTGTTGAGTTTTACGAGCGACTTCCGGTCGGCGAGAAAGTCGTCGAACAGCACCGCCGTGTGATCATGCCCACCCTCGAGATCGAGAAGGCCGGCGCTGACGTCGCTGCGGTCAAGCAGGCGATCACCGCGATTCAGAATCGCTGGATTCACAACACCCGGGCGCCTGATCTTAGCGGTCTCGGCTCGAAGATCACCAGTGCCGCGTGGCTGGCTGACTGGATCGTGAACCCGCGCGCGCATGACCCGAACACCATCATGCCGCGGCTCAGGCTCGAGGACGACCCGGGAGGCGACCAGAAGGTCGCCGATCTCGTGGCTTACTTGATGGCGCTGAAGGATCCAGGCTTCGCGGCATTACCGCCTTTCTCGATGAACGCCGAGTCGACCGCGCAGCTCGACGACCTCGTCCACAACTACCTCAAGAGTGAGTCCGCCGTCGGGCGCACCAGAGCGAACCAGAAACTGGAGAAGATGAGCGCAGAACAGAAGCTCCTCTTCGCCGGGCAGCGACTCATTCGTCGTTACGGCTGCTTCGCCTGCCACGACGGTATTAGCGACGCGCAGTTCGACTTCACAGGCGAAGAAGTGGCGATCGACATCAAGGGTTCCATGGACGCAGCCCAGCGCATTGGCGCTGAGCTCAACGGCTGGGGCAGCAAGCTTCCCGATCGCCTCGACTACGGCCTTTGGGGACATCAGCATTCGGGCCGCGAAGCGATTCCTCACGGCAACCGTTACGCCTGGATCGAAGCGAAGCTGAGCGACACGCGCCGCTTCGACGTGATCCCGGCGGAGCAAGAGGTCGACGATGACGTCTACACGTATGCCGTGACGCGGCAGCTGGTGCAAAAGACTCCGGAAGAGCTCCTCAAGATGCCGCTGTTCGCGTTTCACGACGATCCGGACCAGGTCGAGGCTGTTGCCACGTTCATCGTTGGGTTGGTCAACGATCCTGTGCAGCCGGCGAAGAAGCGGAAGCTGACTGGTGACGCCAAGATTCTCGAAGAGGGCGCTCGCATCATTGAGAAGCTCAACTGCCAAGGGTGCCACCGCATCGGCGCCGAGGACCAGTTCGTGCCGCTCGATGAATTGCCGACGTTCAGTCTCTACGAGGATCGCGAAGACGTCGTCGCCATGTTCGAGCTCGAGAAGGAGACGTGGCTCAACCGTGAGGTGACGCTGAGCGCGAAGGCGAAAGCCGGTGCGAGCGGCCTGAAGCTGCCGTTCGGCACGCTCCTCAATAAGGAGGTCTACGATCACTCGACGATGAGCCTCGACGACGATGATGACTCGGACGACGAGCCGATTTCGGTGGTTGAGCTGGCGATCCGTGACGCGGAGGCCCGGGGTGTGCCGAAGCATGCGCTGCACTCGCAGAGGCTGCCGGTAGCGGGCTACCACGAAGGCGAGATTCGTTTCTACTTTGGCACTGACGTGACGCAGCGCGCCTACGCACCGCCGCCTCTCGTGCGCCAGGGCGAGCGCGTGCGGAGCCGGTGGCTCTTCGATTTCCTTCTCGACGTCGACACGATCCGGCCGTGGCTCAAGGTGAAGATGCCCTCTTTCCACCTCTCACCCGAAGACTCGCGCAAGATCGTGCGCTGGTTCAAGGTGCGCTCCGGGTTGCCTTTTGACGGCGAGGTTTTCGATGCCGACCGTGACGACGCGGCGGCGGTGCAGAGGGGCTACGAGCTCTTTGCTAAGTCGGACAAGGTGCCGGGCGGGCTGAGTTGTAACGGCTGCCATCCGTCGGGCGACGTGTTGCCGATTTACCCCACCTTTGAACCGGCGGAGGCGTTCGATTGGCAGCAGTTCAAGTTCAGCATTCCGGATAGCTCCGACTACGTCGTCTGGTCCGAGAACGGCGAATTCCGCCATCAGGAAGGATTTGAGAGTGTCGCGGCCGCCAAGGCGTGGGCGGAGGAAAACGTACCGGCCGGCGCCAAGTGGGCGGTGGGCAAACGTTGGGAAAAGGACACATGGGGACCGGACTTGGCCCTCGCTGCGGAGCGGCTGCGGCCCGATTGGGTCGGCGACTGGCTCGGTAGCCCGCCGGACTTCATGCCAGGCACCAAGATGCCGAACTTTTTCAGCACGCGGGATGCGATGGCGAAGCCAGGGGAGGTGGAGTTCCCGTCGGCGGAGAACAAAGAGAAAATCGACGCGTTGATTCGTTACCTCATGCACATGCACGCCTTCAACGCTGCGAAAGAAGATGAGAATTGATGGCGCACGATTGGTCGCGGACTTGTGCCGGTGAAGCCGGGCGATCGCGACCGTCGCCACGCGTCGAATGAGCCAGCGAAGCGCGGAGCGATTGTGGTTCGCCGCGCTAGTTCCCTTCGATTTCGTCCGAATCTTAGTAGTCGGTCTCCTTGATGAGAGTCTTCTGGACCTTCATGAGTAGTGTGTTGATCGTCGGCGGCGGGGTGAGTGGTCTAGTGACGGCGCACCGTCTCCTCGCGGCGTCGCCGGACCTTGACGTCACCGTCGTCGAAGGCGCGGCGCGCGCGGGTGGAAACATCCGCAGCGACCACGTTGACGGTTTCACATTCGAGTGGGGGCCGAACGGGTTCTTAGGCACCGTCCCTGAAACCTTCACGCTCGTCAGCGAACTTGGCCTCGACGACCGACTCGTCGTGGCCGATGCGGCCGCCAAAAAGCGCTTCGTGCTCGCCGGCGGTCAACTCTGCGCCCTGCCGAGCTCGCCGCTGGGGCTGCTGCGAACGCCCATCGTGTCGCTCCGCGGCCGCCTGCGTGCGCTTTCGGAGCCGTTCCGTGCGGCGCCTTCATTCGATGCTGATGACACGAGCGAAGAAACCGTGGCGGCCTTCGGATCGCGCCGTTTCGGGCCTGAAGTCGTGCGCAACGTTCTCGACCCGCTCGTCACCGGCATCTTCGGCGGCGACGTCGAGCGCCTGAGTGTCGCAGCGGCCTTTCCGCGTCTGGCGGCGCTCGAGCGCGAGCACGGAAGCCTGGTGCGCGGCATGTTCGCCAAAGCCCGCGAACGCGGGCGAGCCCGTCGAGCGCAAAAGGGTGGCGACACTGGCATGGACGGCGAGCTGAAACGCCGAGAGCGCACGCTCTATTCGTTTCGCTCCGGCATGGGCGAGCTGGTGGAGGCGCTCGCGAAAGGGCTCGGTGATCGGCTGATCCTGGACTCGCCACTCGAGTCGGTGACCGTTACGGGCGAGAGCTCTCTCGCCGGCGCGGAAGCGCCTCGATTCCGCGTGCGCGCCGTGAGCGGCCGAGAGTTCTCAGCGCGGGCGCTCGTGCTGGCCACCCCGGCACGTCAGGCCGGGTCTCTGGTCGCTGGCGTGGCGCCCGAGCTGGCCGGCGATCTTGAGGCGATTCCGTACGCTTCGATTGCCGTCGTCTGCCTTGGCTATCGCCGCGAGGACGTGGGGCACCCTCTCGAAGGTTTTGGTTTCTTGGCGCCGCGCGCCAGCGGCGTGCGCACCCTCGGAACGATTTGGGTTTCGAGCGTTTTTCCCGATCACGCTCCGGAAGGCAGCGTCAGCCTTCGCTCCATGATCGGCGGCGCGCATGACCCCGAGGCCGTCGGCAAGACCGCAGATGAATTGATCGACCTCGTCACCAGTGACGCCGGGCCGCTACTTGGCCTCGGCGGCGAACCGACGGTGACGCGGGTCTACCGACACGTTCTTGGCATCCCACAGTACAACGTTGGGCACCTCGCGCGACTCAGGCGCATCGACGCGCGCTGCGCCGAGATCCCTGGGCTTTGCCTCACCGGCAACGCCTACCGCGGCGTCGGCGTCAACGACTGTGTCGTCGATGCCGAGCGCACGGCCTGGCGCGTGCTCGAGGCGCTCAGTTGAGCCTCGAAGTTTGTCGCTGGGACGGCCGCGAGATTCTTAGAACAGATTTCAAAGACACCATCAAAACTCACTCACTGTAGCCCTCGGGGAACGCAACTCCCGAGGTGAGAAAGGAACAAATCATGAGACTCCGAGCAGCGCTTCAACTTGCCGCGATGCTGGCTTTTGCTTCGTTTTTGGTTGTGGGGACTGGGTGTGAGAAGAAGAGTGAGAAGAAGAGTGAGAAGCTTATTGTAAACGGCGGCGACGGTGGCGACGGTGGCGACACACCCCCGCCAGTCAGCAAGAAGCCCTGGCCGAGCGAAACCGGCAGTATCACCGGCACCGTGAAGGCGCCCGCCAACGTGCCGCCAATGCAAAACTACGACATGTCGGCCAAGGCGGAATGCGCGCACCTGCACCCGCAGGGAACGCCGAAGCTGGAGCTGATCGTCAAGGGGGAGGGCGGCGGTCTGCGCGACGTCTTCGTCGAGGTGACGAAGGGACTTCACGAGGCCTACGAGGTTCCTGCACCGTCTGGCCAGGTGACGATCGACCAAAAGGGGTGCGTCTATTTGCCGCACGTCTTCGGGGTCCGCGTCAATCAAGACATTTTGATCAAGAACAGCGACGCCTTTCCGCACAACGTCAAGGTCGAATCGGGACGCCCGTTCAACGAAGGAGTCAACGCCGGCCAGCCTCTGACCAAGAAGAAGTGGTTCAAGAAGACAGGCAAGAATGCCTTCAAGTGTGACTATCACTCCTGGATGCAGTCCTGGGCTTGTGTTGTCGATCACCCGTGCTATGCTGTGACCGATTCGAACGGCAAGTTCGAGATCAAAGGTGTCCCGCCGGGTAAGTACACGATCTCTTTTTGGCACGAAACGGCACCGGGACTCAAGAAGCCCGAGGACGTTGAGGTCGAGGTCGCCGCTGGTGCCGCCGCTGACATTGGTGAAGTGAGCTTCTGAGCCGCCCGGCTTCATTCAACTAACGAACAACGAAGAGTGAGACGATTCATCGTGTCCGTCGTAAGAGAGAACCCATTTCATGCCGTGCGGCTGTGGCGCGGCCCCCTCGTCGCCGGCTTCTTGGCGGTCGCGGGTGCTTGGGCGCTACCGGCGTCCGCGCAAGACGCTGCCGGTGCTGACGCCGTCAGCGAACCGGCCGCGTCCCTGTCGATGCTGCCCGAGAACATCTCCACCTACGGCGGTGATGTCGACTGGCTCTTCAACCTGATCCTGGTGATCACCACGATCACCCTCATCGGCGTCTTGGCGCTGATGGCAATCTTCATGGTTAAGTATCGCTACCGCGAGGGCCGCAAAGCCGTCTACACCCACGGCAGCCACAAGCTCGAAGTGTTCTGGACCTTGGCGACCGCGGTCATCTTAATCTTCTTGGCCTTCGTGCAGCGCGACACGTGGATTCGCATCAAGCAGGAGTTTCCGGATCCCAAGACCGAAGAAGTGTTCGTCAACCGTGTCTTCGGCGAGCAGTTCAACTGGCACTTTGTTTATCCGGGGACAGACGGAAAGTTCGAGCCGACGCGGCTCCAGGATCAGTTTCCTGGCTTCAATCCGGTCGGACTCGCGAATCCCAGCGCCGACAAGGTGTTAGCAAACCTGCACGTACCGGTGAACACGAAGGTCCTGCTGCAGATCAACTCGCTCTCCAAGTACGACCAGGAGAGCGGCCGGGAGACGGCGGCGGTGCTGCACAGCTTCTTTGCGCCGAACCTGCGCGTGAAGCAGGATCTCGTGCCGTACTATCCGGGCTACATCTGGTTCGAGGCGACGAAGACCGGCACCTACGAAATCGCCTGTGCCGAGCTCTGCGGCCAAGGCCACTACACCATGCGTGCGGACCTGGTCGTCATGACGAACGAGGAGCTCCAGCAGCAACTCGGCTACGACTGGCGACAGCACAGAGCGACCTTTGAGGGCGTCGACAAGCGAACGGTGCGCGCCCCGCGCCGACCGGCTCCGGTCACTCCGGGTGACTGAGCGCGAACCCTAAGCAACGATCCAACAAAGAATTCCACTTTCGGCGGTGTTCGCCCCTGAGCGGACACCATCCTCATGAGCGAGAGTCAACGAGAGACGAGATGAGTACGACGACCACCGGCGAAGCCGCGACCCACGCGAGCCACGCGCATCCAGAGCCGGGCCTCATCGGCAGGTACATCTTCAGCCGTGACCACAAGACGATCGGTCTGCAGTTTTTTTTCACCGCGGTCGTCATGTTGATCATCGGCGGTCTGTTCGCGCTGGCGGTGCGCTACCGTATCGCCTGGCCGGACAGAGAAGTGCCGCTACTCGGCGAGGTGACCGGACAGACCTACGCGGAACTCTTCACCATGCACGCGACGGTGATGATCTTTTTCGCGATCATTCCGTTCCTCGTCGGCGCCTTCGGCAACTTCGTGGTGCCGCTGCAGATCGGTGCCGCTGACATGGCATTTCCGTTCATGAACGGGCTGTCGTACTGGATCATGCCGCCGGCGGGCATCATCATGTTCCTCGGCTTCTTTCTCGACGGCGGCCCGGCGGCGGGCGGCTGGACATCGTATCCGCCGCTCAGCACCATCGCTTCAGCCGGGCAGACGTGCTGGTGCATCAGCCTGATCATCGTCGGAACGTCCTCCATCATGGGAGCCGTCAACTACATCACGACGATCATCAAGATGCGTGCGCCGGGCATGACCTTCTTTCGCATGCCTCTGACGACCTGGTCCGTGTTCATTACATCGATTTTGATTCTTTTCGGCACGCCGGTGTTGACCTCGGCGCTGATCCTGCTCCTCCTCGATCGTCACCTCGGCACGACCTTCTTCACGCACGACGGCCAGCCGCTCCTCTGGCAGCACCTGTTTTGGTTTTACTCCCACCCGGCGGTCTACATCATGATCCTGCCGGCGATGGGGATGGCGAGCGACGTCCTGGCTACTTTCGCGCGCCGCGCCGTTTTCGGCTATCGCGCCATGGCCTATTCCATGGCGGGCATCGCCGGGCTCGGTTTCATCGTCTGGGGCCATCACATGTTCCAGAGCGGCATGAACCCAAAGCTCGGCACGACGTTCATGATCGGCACCATGCTGATCGCACTGCCGTCCGCCGTGAAGACGTTCAACTGGCTCGGTACGCTTTGGGGCGGCAACATCATGTTCACGTCGGCGATGCTGTTTGGCTTGGCGTTCGTCTCCATGTTCGTCATCGGCGGCTTGAGTGGCATCTTCATGGCCGCCACACCCGTCGACATTCAGATTCATGACACCTACTACATCGTCGCGCACATCCACTACGTGCTCTTCGGTGGTACGCTCATGGGGGTCTTTGCGGGGACCTATTATTGGTTCCCGAAGATGTTCGGGCGTTTCATGAACGAAACGATGGGGAAGGTACACTTCTTCCTCTCCTTCATCGCGTTCAATTGTACATTCTTTCCCATGCACATCGTCGGCGCCGCTGGCTTGCCCCGCCGCTACGCCGCCTATGCGGTCGAACCAGGTACGACCACGACGTGGGCTCACATGCAGTCGTGGAACGTGTTCATGACGGTGTCGGCGGTTGGTCTTGGGCTGGCTCAGATTATCTTTCTGATCAATCTCTTCTGGAGCATGAAGAAGGGAAAGGTTGCCGATTCCAACCCGTGGAAGGCCAACAGCCTCGAATGGCAGACGCCGTCACCGCCCGCACATGTGAACTTCGATCCCGTGCCGACGGTCTACCGTGGCCCTTATGAGTTCAATTCGCCGGTCGTCGAGGAAGACTACTTGCCGCAGACAAGAAAGCTGGAGGGCGAGGCCGCTCGCCAGGAGGAAGCGCTCGGTCACGCCTGAGTGCGGTTGGCGACGGTGAGAGTGGCTCTCGGGTCTTCGGGCGGACGGACGCGTCGCGTGTTCTTCGGCGAACTGGCTGTCTGGGGTTCCGGGCGACGCGAGACCCAGTGGCGGAACGGTCTTCGGTACCAGATTTCACAGACTAGCGTGATTCTTTTATCCATCGTCCGCGATGTCTCCACCGTGCGATTTTCTTGAACGCTCTTGCGTGCGTTCGGTCGCTTGAAAGACTTCTCATGTCAAAGGCAACCAAGATCCTTCTCGTCGCGACACTCGTGCTGATCACGCTCGGCGCCAACGTCACCAGCACCGAGTCGGGCATGGCGGACCCTCATTGGCCTTCGTTCGACGGTCAGCTGTTGCCTTCGGTCGAGGAGATGAGAGCCGATCGAGGCAAGCTGTACGAGCACACGCATCGGCTCGTCGCGGCGGTGGTGATCCTTTTGGCCTGGGGCGTGGCTTTCTTGGCGACTAGACATCGCCTCCAACGCTGGGTTCGTCGCCTTGCGTGGGCGGCGGCGTTCGTCGTGCTGCTGCCGGCACTTTTGGGCGGCCTGACGGTACTCTTTGAGACCCCGCCGTGGACCTCCATTGTCCACGTCGCGCTGGCGATGTTCTTTCTATCGCTCGTGACGGTGCTCACGGTCGTTAGTGGTTCGAAGTGGCAGCGCCTTGACGAGCTGGCTGATCGTCTCAGCGCCGAGGACTCCTTTTGGATGCGTAACGCTGCGTGGATCCTCGTTGGTTCTGTCTATTTGCAGATTCTCTTTGGCGCGGTCCTGCGACACGCATATGTCGGGGAAGTGCCTCACATCGTGTGGGCTTTCGTTGTGTTCACACTAGTGGCGCTGACCGCGTCGCGCGTTTTTTCGCGTCACAGTAAGTTGGCGCCTCTGTTGGCGCCGGCCACCGTGCTTGTGCTTCTGGTTGTCGTGCAGTTCTTCCTGGGACTGACGGCGTTCGTGACGCGTCCTGAGGGCGTCGACGACGCTGGCAGCACGCTGCACCAAGTCATCGCCACGTCGCATCAAGTCGCTGGCGCGCTCATGCTTGTCTTTTCGGTGGTATTGCTCGCACGAACCCTTCGGCTGCGGGCCGGGATGCGCGGCGTTGCTGGTGACACCGGGGCGCAGCGAGCTTCCACGCCACCTTCCGGTAGGGTACCTTCCGGTGGGGCACCTTCGGGTGAGGCTCCAACCGCTCACCCACCATCCGGGCCGACTCTCTCGACACCATCGCGTGCGGCTGGCTTCCCGTCGGCGCTGCTCGTCGGAGGCGATGCATGATGAAGCCGGCATCATCTTCCATCACCGTATCCTCCACCGACGTATCTTCCGTCGACGTGGCGAGCCTGTCTACCGCCGCAGAGGTGTCCGTCCCCACCGCGGCCTCTCACATCGAAGACGCCGTCGCCGCGGGCGATCGCGATTGCAGTCCAAGCCTTCTTGCCTCGCCTCCGTCGCTGCTGCAGGATCTCTGCGTTCTCGGCAAGCTGCGGGTTGGGCTGCTCGTTTTGGTGACCACAGCGGCGGGATTCTGGCTCGCCGTCGCTGCCGGTTCCGCTCCTGGAGCGACGACGGCGCTGCTGATTCAGTCTTTGCTGGCGACGGCGCTCTTGGCCGTGGGCGCGTCGACGCTCAACCAAGTGATCGAGCGCGACCTGGACCAGAAAATGATTCGCACGCGCGAGCGTCCTGTCGCCGCTGGCCGCATCTCCCCTATCCTTGCGTGGTGGTGCGGCATGGTGAGCGTACTGTGTGGGGTTGCGTACTTCGTAGCCCTCGGTCGCCCTCTGGCCGCCTTTCTTGGCGCTTTGACAGTGATCACCTATGCGTTCGTGTACACGCCGTTGAAGCGTCTCAGCCATCTGTCAACGATTGCTGGGGCTGTTCCGGGCGCCTTGCCGCCGCTCATCGGTTGGGCGGCTGCGAGTGGCTCGCTCTCATCCGCCGCATGGTCGCTTTTCGGCGTGCTCTTCTTCTGGCAGCTGCCGCACTTTCTTGCGATTGCGTGGCTGTTTCGCTCCGACTACGCGCGGGGGGGCTATCCGATCCTGTCGGTCCTGGATCGCCGCGGGGGCATCGTCGCGCGCCAAATGATCACGAACACGATCGCTCTCGTTCTCGTCAGTCTCTTTCCTTTCCTCACCCGGCAGTGTGGTTCGCAGTATGGCATCGTGGCCGTGCTGGTTGGCGCGTTGGCGCTCGCGTGCGCAGTTGATTTCGCCTACCGTCGCAGCGATGCCGCTGCCCGGCGCGTCCTCCTGGTGTCGCTGGTCTACCTGCCCGTCCTCCTCGTCGCGATGATGCTTGGCGCGAATCGCTTCTCCTGACCTGCGCCGTACGCTTGGTGTTTTCCCTGACCTGCGGCGCGCTGGGAATCGCGTCGGTCGCTTCGCGGGTCGTTGAGCCGAGTCAAATGCATTCAGCCGTTCAATCTCAGCCGCAGCCAATCTCGAAAGAGACCGTCGGCATGGCGCTCTTTTTGATCGCCGAGACGATGTTCTTCGCCGCTCTCGTCGCGGCGTACATCGTCTTGCGCTTGGCATCACCGACGTGGCGGCCTGAAGTCCTCGCTGAGATGATCTCCCCGCTTGTCCTCGGCAACTCCGCTGTGCTTTTCGTCAGCTCAGCCACTATGTTTTTGAGCCAACGCAGCGTCCGAAGAGACAACCCTTCCGCCGCCAAACTCTGGATGGCGCTCACGCTCGCCCTGGGTCTGATGTTCGTCGGTGGCCAGGCGCTGGAGTTCAGCCGTCTCCTCAAACTCGTCCCGTTCACGGGCAACAACTTTGGATCCGTCTTTTACACCCTGGCCGGCCTCCACGGGCTTCACGTCGCGGGCGGGGTCGTCTTCCTAACGGCGATCTTTGTCCGCCTGCTGCGCGGTCGCTACCATGCATATCAACGTTTGGGCGTGCGCATGGCCGCGGCGTACTGGCATTACGTCGCCCTCGTGTGGGTGTTTCTTTTCTTGGCCCTCTACGTCTGGTAGGTCGAACGCGCTATGGACAAGCCGATAGCGGACGAAACGGACGGGCTCGGCACCCATTCCGCCGGCGCGGGATCTCCCCCTCGAAGTTCTCTGCCTGGGCAGATGTTCAGCGTCGTTCTTCTGATCGTGCTCGCGGGCGTCTGTCTGGCGTTTTGGTATCTGCAGGAGCACGAGAGTGCGCAGCGGGACACGTCGGCCGCCCCGCCGCCTGTCCTTGGTTCGGTCGCCGAGTTTCGATTCACCAGTGCAGCCGGCGAACCGTTTGATTCCGCCGCGCTCCAAGGGAAGGTGTGGGTCGCCAACTTCATATTCACCGGCTGCGCAGCCGCGTGCCCAGCGATGACACGAGAAATGAAGAAGGTTCAGGATCGGCTCATGGAGATTCCCACAGCGAAAGATCGCGTGCGACTCGTCTCTTTCTCGGTCGACCCCGAGAACGATCGACCGGAAGTCCTGAAACTTTTTTCGAACCAATATGGCGCCGATGCGAGTACGTGGCACTTCCTGACGGGGCCGGGCGCCGAGGTCGTGGACTTGAGTCAGCGTTCGTTCTTGTTGCCGGCAAGAGAGCGGTCAAAGACGGGGATTCCAACCCACAGCGATCGCTTTGCACTCGTCGACACCCAAGGGCGGGTGCGCGCGCACTATCGCCCAACCGAGAATCCTGACGACGTCGAGCTGGTGGTGCGCCACGTGCGGGCGCTCCTCGCCGAGGCAGATGGTTGGGAGCCGGAGAATCGCGAGTGATCGAACCGGTCGTTTTTCACCTCGACAGTTTCGTGCTGGCCAATTCCCTGGTTGACGGTTCCGTACCCGACGGTGGTGATGAGAACGCCTGGTATCGCCTGCTTCCGCACGTTAACGCGCTGTTGAACACGGTGGCAGCGACCCTGTTGGTGCGCGGCTACGTGCTCATTCGTGCCGGGAATCAGCGAGCCCACGCGCGTACCATGGTGGCAGCCTTCGTCGTCTCAGCCCTCTTCCTCATCTCCTATTTGACGTATCATTCCCTTGCCGGCCACGTGGTCTACGAGGGCGTCGGCGCGCAGCGCGTTTTTTACCTGATCGTCCTCATTTCGCACATCGTATTGGCGGGTGTCGTCCCGATCCTTGCTATCTTGCTGCTCGTCTTCGCGTGGCGACGGCAGTTGGGGCGGCATCGGGCACTTGCGCGTTGGACGCTCCCGATGTGGCTCTACGTCTCCGTGACCGGCGTGATCGTGTACCTCATGCTATACGTCTTGTGAGCTCGTCAGCGTCGGACGCACCCTCGTCTTGACTTGTTGCCGTCGAAGCCCGAAGAACACACTGGCCAAATATGCGCGTCGCACTCTTCGCCTACTCCTCGATCGGCGCTCACGCGCTGGAGACGCTGCTAAAGCTTGGCGAGGAGGTCGTTTGTGTTTGCACGCATGATGACGATTCGAGCGAGAAGCTCTGGTTTCCGTCGGTAGCGGCGCTAGCTCGGCGAGCGGCATTACCGGTCGTTCTGTTGCCCCAAGAGCGGCGTGGAGTTTGGCCGCCCGACGTGATCGCTGCGCTGCGGGCGGCGCAGCCCGACGTGCTGCTCGCAGCTAGTTTTCGACGGCTCCTGCCGGAGCGAGTCCTCGCCTTGGCGCCGCACGGCGGGTTCAACCTGCACGGTTCGCTCTTACCCAAGTATCGAGGCTGCGCGCCGCTCAATTGGGTGCTGATCCACGGTGAGCAGCGCACGGGCATGACACTGCATAGAATGGTGGCACGCGCCGACGCCGGGGAGATCGTCGATCAGATGGAATTGTCAATCGATCGGGACGAGACTGCGCCGCAGCTTCAAGCGCGGCTTGAAGTCGCGGCGGGAGACATGCTGCGGCGCTCCTGGCCGCTCATTGCGTCCGGTCGTGCAACGCTTCGAGCCCAGGATGAGCTGAGTGCCACCTGTTTTGGCCGCCGGCGAGCGGAGGACGGCCGTTTTGACTGGAGCTGGACGGCGCTACGCATTCACAATCTGGTGCGGGCTGTGACCCGTCCGTTTCCCGGCGCCTTCTTCGAGACGGAGAGCGGTCGCCGCTACGTCTGGTCGACGCGGCCCGCCGACGCGGAGGTCGACCTCCCGGCGCAGGGCTTTGGGACGTCGCCGGAGCCGGGACGGTTTCTGTCTGCCGATGACGATCCGCGGCACTACTTCGCCACCACCGGCGAAGGGATTCTCGAGGTCTTGGACGGCGACACCCCTGTCGCGGAGGCGAGCTAGTGGACGCACTCATTCGCGGCAGCGTCGCGCCAAGGTGGTGGCTCTTCCCATTCGTGCGAAGCTGGGTGAGCGTGGTGACATGAAGCTGAGCCGAGAACGCCTCGTTGTCATCTTTGGGTGTGTCTTCCTCGTCGCGCTTGTGGTGCTCGCCCAGCGCGGGCTCTACAAAGGCGGCGGGTTTGGCGGTGAACGCTTTCACGACTTTCGTGCCTACCACGTAACGGCCCAGGCGTTCTTGGCCGGTGACTTGGTGGCAGCATACGAGCATCCGCAGCGGCCACTGCAGTACCCGCCGCCGTTTGCATTGTTCGTCGCGCCGCTTGGGTTTTTGCCCGAGGTTGCCGGGGTTTGGGTCTGGGTGATATTGAAGATCCTGCTTGTAGCCCTCATTTTCCGCCACCTCGATCGAGTCTTCGGCATGCCGCTCTCGGCGGAGGCGAAGCTGGCTGGATTTGTGCTGACGCTGCGCTTTCTCGACAGCGATTTCGCCAATGGCAACGCCAATGTTGTGATCGTCAGTTGCGTCATCTTCGCGTTTCATTTTCTGCGGACCGGACGCGATGCTCGCGCTGGCACGGCTCTGGGCTGCGCCATGCTCGCGAAGGTGACGCCCGTGATCGTACTGCCGTGGATGCTGGCGCGACGCTGTTGGCGCGTTGCTGCGGCCTGCCTGCTGATCGCTACGGTGCTCGTCGTCGCCGTCCCGGTGGTTGGGGCGGCGTGGGAGAGCGGCCGCCGTGCTTGGGCGGCATGGTATCGATCGACGCTCAGTGGGGTCGACATGAGCTCGCAGGCGTACGCTGCCGAGCCCGGGAAGGGCTACGTGCCCGGGCAGAGTTTGCGCGCGCTTGTGCATCGGCTTTGCCGTGATTCGGATGCCACCGCGCACGACGATCGGGTGGTGTCGATCCATCTGGTCGACTTGACGAAGAAGCAAGCGGACGGGCTCTACCTGCTGCTGGCCGGGCTCATCTATGTCGCCGTTTTGGCCGGGTTTCGCTACCGCACCCCTGGTCGCTCTCGTAGCTGGACTGGAAGCGAGCTGGCTGCCGCGCTTCTGCTCATGCCGCTCCTCGGACCGCTCAGCCGCAAGGCGAGTTTCGTGGCGCTCTGGCCGGCGAGCGTCCTCGCCTTCGAGGCCTGGTGGCAAGTAACGGGTCGCACGCGCAAAGTTGGGGCAGCCCTTTGGTTCGCGGCGCTTCTTCTCGTTGTCCTGAGCAGCCGAGAGGTCCTTGGCAAGCAGGGCAGTACCTACGCCATGGCATTCTGCCCGTACGCGTGGGCGGCTCTCCTCCTCCTCGTGCTGCTAGTGCATCCGAGCTTTTTTCCACGCAGTTCACGCCGGCTGAGTGCCAACGCGGCGGCGTGCGGCGGCGCAGACACCACGGGTTGCGAGTGACTCTACAGGCCGCGCGGTGTTTGCCGCCTTCGGTGTTTGGGGGCCGGGCCGCTGTCCTCCCGCGAGATCTCTCGCGACAAAAAAACTCTTCGCGTCCCGTACGGGCTGCTAGCCGAGCGGAACGCGAAGAGTTGGCAACTGGCCCAGGGCGCCTCCCTGAGGGGTGCGAACAGCGCTCCTCCGGCGACAAAGCACCGAAGGAGCGGGCTCGGGTTTTTGGTCCTACTTGGCGATGTTTTGCCTACTTGGCGATGTAGGTGTAGGAGCCGCCGTTACTTTGTGCCAGCGCGGTCAAGAAGTCTTTCCCCTCTTGGCTGACGTCGAGGACTCCAATCGCGTTGATCTGAGCGCGCTGAAAGTTCTGTGATTTGACAATCGCCAGGGTCTGTTTCAGGTAGGTGCCGGAATCGGCTCCGTTACAGCTGCCGCCGCCGTCACCGACGTAAATGACCACTTTGCGCTTGGAGCTGGAGAAGTTGGCGTACTGCATGGCAGCGACGAGTCCGGCCTGGCAGCAGCTGCCACCGCCGCCTTTGACGGAGTTGACCCAGTTGAGCCCAGCTGCCTTCATAGCCGGAGCCGCCTCGGCAGGTCGGCCGCTGCTGGGGAACTTGAGCAAACCCTTATCGAAGAAGACGATGCCGAACTGAACGCGGGTGCTGAACTCCGAGATGTTCTTGGCAACCTCGCGCTTGGCGACGTCCAGCTCGCCGCTACTCTGCATACTGCCTGAGCGGTCGATGGCGAAGAAGACGCCGTCGCCCTCATACTGCTGACCGTAGAACTGGATGACCTCCGGGGCGTCCTCGTCCTCAGCCTCGCCGTTGAAGATGCCGGCGTCGTACGGCAGGTCGAGGTTTTCTTTGCTCCCGGCTCCCCCGAGCGCTTGAGCTGCGAGAGGCGAGACATCGAAACACAAGGCGCCCACGAGGAGCACGAAGACAAATGGCGAGCCGATGAACCAATGCTTCACGGTATGACCTCTTAACTCTGACCTAAACCCTACGTTCGTCATAGCAATCCCTGCCTGAAAGCGCCTCGGTACGAACCACCGTATTCACGCAACTGAAGGCCTGGTAAAGGTTTCCCGTCGCGCTGACCTGCTTCGTAGCGGCGTCTTTGCAGGCGAAAACACGTACCTAATGGAGATGATGACGCAGCATCGCCAAATTTCCTGCAAAACTTTCGAAAAATTTGGCTCTATCTCGTCACTTTGGTGTATGTGCCGCCGTTAGCCTGCGCCAGTGAGCTCAGAAAATCGTTCTGAATGGGGCCGATTTGGAGCACCCCGACACAGTTGACCTGGGCGCGCTGGAAATTCTGCGACCTGATGATTGCCAGGGTCTGCTTGAGGTAGGTGCCCTCATCGGCGCCGTTGCAGGTGCCGCCGCCGTCACCGACGTAGATGATGACTTTGCGCTTCGCGCTGGAGAAGTTGGCGTACTGCATGGCAGCAACGAGCCCCTGCTGGCAGCAGCTGCCGTTGCCGCCTTTGACGGAGTTGACCCAGTTGAGCGCGGCTGCCTTCATGGAGGGGGCGGCCTCGGCAGGTCGGCCGCTGGTGGGGAACTTGAGCAGGCCGTTATCGAAGAAAACGATGCCGAACTGAACGCGGGTGCTGAACTCCGAGATGTTCTTGGAAACCTCGCGCTTGGCGATGTCGAGCTCACCACTGCCCTGCATACTGCCGGAGCGGTCGATGGCGAAGAAAACGCCGTCGCCTTCATACTGCTGGTCGTAGAATTGGATGACCTCCGGCGCGTCCTCATCGTCGACTTCGCTGTTGAAGAGACCGGCGTCGTAAGGCAGGTCGAGGTTCTCCTTGCTTGCGGCCCCTCCGAGCGCCTGGGCCGCAAGCGGCGAGCTGGAGAAAGACATCACAGCCGCCAAGGAAAGAAGTGCCACCAGAGACGGAAACATGAGTCGCGAGCAATCGGACGGTTGCATGTGGATCGCCTCGTCAGGGAACTGCTTGAGAACTCTGCCCACACCGCGTGTGAGCGTGACAATCATTGTTCCAGACGTTTCAGGCCGTCGATCCTTGCAGGGCGATCCCGCGCGCTCGCCGGACGATTCGTGCCGCCAAGGTTCTTAAGTTGTTGCCATGATTGAGGCTCCTTTCGGTGTTCGCGGCGCGAAGCGACCGACTCGGGCGAAAAAAAAGCTCAGCCTCACGCCCTCAGGCATGAACTGAGCTTGGTCACTACTCTTTTCTTTTATCTTTTATGGTTCACTCGCTGGCGCGCCGCTCAGCCCGAGCTCTGCGGTCGCCGGCACCGAATGTTCCCTACTTCGTCACCTTGGTGTAGGTACCGCCGTTACTCTGCGCCAGGGAGGTCAGGAAGTCACCCTGGATAGAGCCGATCTGGAGTACGCCGATGGCGTTGATCTGGGCGCGCTGAAAGTTCTGCGCCTTGACGATCGCCAGGGTCTGCTTGAGATAGGTGCCCTCGTCGGCGCCGTTGCAAGTACCACCACCGTCGCCGACGTAAATGATAACTTTACGCTTGGAGCTGGAGAAATTGGCGTACTGCATGGCAGCGACGAGTCCGGCCTGGCAGCAGCTGCCGCCGCCGCCTTTGACGGAGTTGACCCAGTTGAGCCCGGCCGCCTTCATGGAGGGGGAGGCTTCGGCGGGCCGACCGCTGGTGGGGAACTTGAGCAGGCCGTTATCGAAGAAAACGATGCCGAACTGAACGCGGGTGCTGAACTCCGAGATGTTCTTGGAGACCTCGCGTTTGGCGATGTCGAGCTCACCGCTACTCTGCATACTGCCGGAGCGGTCGATGGCGAAGAAAACGCCGTCCCCTTCGTACTGTTGGCCATAGAACTGGATGACTTCTGGGGCGTCCTCGTCCTCGGCTTCGCCGTTGAAGAGACCGGCGTCATAGGGCAGGTCAAGGTTCTCCTTGCTCCCAGCTCCCCCGAGCGCCTGCGCTCCAACGTTCGAACAAAGCACGACAAACGCGAAAAGAGCGAGCGACGCGATGCGCAGGCGCATCATCATAGTCCAGACTCCTTCTTTTGTCTCCAGATCCTAACACCCGTTTCTCCACTCAATCCTGGCCTCTGCCGTGCACGGTTGAGGACAAGACGACGAACCCGGAGTGGAGCCGAGAAACGTCCAATTGTAGTTTCGAAGGTGCCGAATTCAAGAATAGGCTCGGGTCGCCGATCCGTGTCCGGCCGCTCTGCCATGACGGCGCAACACGACGCTTGCGTCGACCCGACCGTGATTTCCATGGGAACCGGCTCGCGCCTCGCTACAATCGCGGTTTTGGCGTCGCACCGCGGTTTCCGAACATCCACCGAATCGTTCGCCACCTTGTTCTGAGAGAGCTCAGGAATTCAGATGGAGATCGTCAACTACCCCGATCCGATTCTTCGCCGGCAAGCGGTGCCGCTCACGCATCTCGACCAGGACACACGGCGTCAGGTGGCGGCGATGTTCGAGCTCATGTACGCCCACCGCGGCGTCGGTCTCGCAGCGCCACAGGTCGGATGGAGCGTGCGCTTGTTCGTGGTCAACCCGTCCGGCGAGCCTGATCCGGAGCTCGAGCGCGTGTACATCAACCCGCAAGTTGTGACCGACCCGGCGGGGGAGCAAGACGTGGAAGAAGAGGGCTGCCTCTCGATCCCGGGAGTGCATGGTCGCGTGCGTCGGCACACGAAGGTGCACATCAAGGCTCTCGATTTGAACGCCCAGCCGTTCGAAGAGGATCTTACCGATCTCCCCGCGCGCATCGTGCAGCACGAAAACGATCACCTCGACGGTATCCTGTTCATCAGCCGCTTGAGCCCTGGTGAACGACTTCAGCTCGGCAAGGCTCTCAAAAAGCTCGAAGCCGAATACCGCGACCGCCGTGCCGGTGAACAAACACGCTGACATGAAGGTGTACCGTGATCTCGCGCAGGCGTGCGCCGACCCGACGCGAGAGCGCCGCGTCGTGACAGTCGGCTTTTTCGACGGTGTTCACGTCGGACACCAGACCCTCCTCCGACAGCTCACGGATTGGGCTCAGGAGACGTCACGTCAGCCCGCTCTGGTGACATTCGTCTCGCATCCGGCGCGGACGCTCAGAGGAGTTTCGCCTCCCCTTGTCTTGTCGCTGCGTCACCGGTTGCTCCTCTTCGCGGGTGCTGGAATGGCTGCGGTTCTGCCTCTGCGCTTCACGGCTGAGCTAGCGGCGTGGTCGGCAGACGAGTTCGTGGAGAAAGTACTCGTGCGCGGTCTGCATGCCGACAAAGTCCTCATGGGATTCGACAGTGCTTGGGGGCATCGGCGCGAAGGAACGTTCGGCGCGCTCGCGGCGCGCGCCGCTCAGCTTGGCATCGAATTGAGACAAGGCAGCGTGGCGCACGTTGCGGCTGAGCGCGTCTCCAGCACGCTCGTGCGGAACGCCGTTGCCGCTGGAGATCTTGAACGTCTCCGAGCTCTTCTCGGGCGACGTTACTCACTTCTCGGCACGGTGGTGCACGGTGACGGTCGCGGTCGCACGCTCGGGTTTCCGACTGCGAATCTCGACGTCGACTCCGACATGCTGCCGCCGTCTGGTGTCTATTTCGCCAGCGTCACACGGTGGGGGCGTCTCGCAGGCACGCTCACCGCGGCGACGGACGGCAGCAACGACGCTACGGACGCCGCAGCGGAGGTGCACGATGCCGTTCCTTGGCAGCCGCAGCCACTGGCTACGGACCTTCCCGCCCTCGTCAACATCGGCACACGGCCGACGTTTCGCAGCGGTGACGCGAGGACGCTGGAGGCTCAGCTCATCGACTTCGACGGTGATCTCTACGGTGAGGATCTTGAGATCGAGCTGCTGCGAGCGCACCGCGACGAGCGGCGCTTCGCGTCGGCCGCGGAGCTGAAGGCACAGATCGAGCGCGACCGCACAGCACTGATCGAGTATTGGGCGCTGCGGTCAAGCTCGGGCTAGTCGGCGCTCTCTTCGTCGTCGCATGGACAGACGAGAACTGGCTGTTTGACCGCGTTGACCTCGTCGAGGCGCCGCACCGGTTGCGTGACCGGCGCTTCGCGCAGAATGTCAGGGCTTTCCTCCGCTTCGCGCGCCACCTGCAACATCGCGGCGACGAACGCATCCAGCGTCTCTTTTGATTCGGTCTCGGTCGGCTCAATCATGAGCGCTTCGGAGACGATGAGAGGAAAGTAGATGGTCGGCGGGTGGAACCCCAGATCGATGAGACGTTTGGCGACGTCGAGAGCGCGGATACCGCTTTGCTTCTGACGCTTCGCAGTGAAGACCACTTCATGCATGCTTGGGGTCTGAAAAGGCAGATGAAAGGCATCCGTAAGTTGTGCGCGAATGTAGTTGGCGTTGAGTACAGCGTATTCGCTGATGCGCCGCAGCTCTGCCGGGCCGTGGGCCATCGCGTAGGCCAGCGCCCGCACCAAAATGCCGCTATTGCCCCAGAATGACCGCACGCGCCCAATCGACTTCGGCCCGTCGGTCACCGCCTCAAATGTGCCATCGCTGCCGCGCTGGACGCGCGGCAGCGGGAGGTAGGGCGCGAGCTTTTCGTCGACCGCGATGGGGCCGGAGCCCGGGCCGCCGCCGCCGTGTGGGGTTGAAAACGTCTTGTGGAGGTTGAAGTGCATGACATCGATGCCGAAGTCTCCAGGCCGCGTGATGCCTAAGATCGCGTTCATGTTGGCGCCGTCCATGTAAACGAGCGCACCCGCCTCATGGAGGAGCTCACAGATCGTGTCGATATTGCGCTCGAAGATGCCGACCGTGTTCGGGTTCGTGATCATGAGGCCCGCGACGCTGGCGTCGAGCTTCGAGCGAAAGTCTTCCATGTCGACTGTGCCGTCGGGGCCTGACGCCACTTCGCGCGTCCTGAACCCGGCGAGCGTGCAGCTGGAGGGGTTGGTGCCGTGGGCGCTGTCGGGGATCAGGATCACGTCGCGCTCCGCCTCGCCGAGGTCGGCGAAGTATGACTTCATGATCATGAGCGCCGTCAGTTCGCCGTGTGCGCCAGCAGCTGGTTGTAGACTGACATGCGGCAGGCCACTCACTTCCGCAAGGAACTCCTGCAAACGGCAGCAAAGTTCCAAGAAGCCTTGGCAATCCTCCGGTCGCGCCAGCGGGTGCCCGAGAAGGAACCCCGTCGCCGATGCAGCGACTTCATTGAGTCTGGGGTTGTACTTCATGGTGCAGGAGCCGAGCGGGTAGAAGACGTTGTCGATCGAGTAGTTCAGCGATGACAGGCGTGTGTAATGCCTGACGCCGTCGAGCTCACCGACTTCTGGCAGTTCGGTTGGGTCGTCCCGAAGGTGTTGTGACTCGATGCACTCATTCAGCTCAGGTAGCTCCGCTTCGGCAGGCGGCGGCGCTGGGCCTCGTCGTCCGCTGCGACTGAGCTCGAAGATGGTCGGTAGCGTTTCGATCGCCATGGGGAGCCTACTCTTGTGGTGTTGTACGTTACGCAGTCGATTCCGCCGTGTCTTTTTCGCTCTGAGGCGATTCTGTTTGTCTGCCGACGTTTTGAATCGTCTTTTCGAGCCCCACTGCCAGCTGTTCAATCTCTGCCACGGTGTTGAGTTCCGTGAGGGCGATCAGCATGTCGTGCGTTTTCTCCGGAAAGTAGCGGCTTAGGGGCAAGCCGCCGCCGATGTGATGCTCCGCCAGACCCGCATACGCCGCCTCAGCAGGGATCGGCAACCGCAGCGCGAATTCGTTGAGAAATGGGGCTCCCGCGAACGTTTGCGAGACACCGCCGATGCGGCAGAGCCGCTCGAGCGCGTAGTGCGCTTTACGCGTCGAGCTCGACGCCACCTCCCGCAGACCCGCCGCGCCCATGATCGCTAAGTACATCGCCCCGCGCAGGCAACAGAGGCCTTGGTTCGTGCAGATGTTGCTGGTCGCCTTTTCGCGTCGAATGTGCTGCTCGCGCGTCTGAAAGGTGAGCACGTAGCCGCGCTTGCCGCTGCGATCTTTAGTCTCGCCGACGATGCGCCCAGGCACCTTGCGCACATGCGACTGGCGTGTTGCGAAGAAGCCGAAGCTCGGACCGCCGTACGATGGATAGTTACCAAGCTGCTGCCCTTCGCCGACAGCGATGTCTGCGCCGTAGGCTCCAGGGGGTTTGAGAAGCGCCAGCGAAATAGGGTCGACGACCGCGATGAAGATTGGGCGCGCGTTCGACCCCTTCGCGCCGAGCGCCGCGGCGATCTCCTCGGTTGGTTCGATGGTGCCGAAGAAATTGGGATTCTGCACAACCACGGCGAGGATATCGCCATCGAGTTGGCGCGCCAGTTCTGACGGCGAGGTTTTGCCGCTGTCGAGCGGTATCGTCTCGAGCTCGATCGGATGGCTGCGCAGATACGTCTCGAGCACGCCGCGGTAGTCGGGATGCAGCGCCTCCGAGACGAGAACGCGGCGCCCCTTGCGCTTGAGAGCGTATGACATCAGTACCGCCTCAGCGAGCGCCGTAGCGCCTTCGTACATCGAGGCATTCGAGATCTCCATCGCCGTCAGGCGGCAGATCATCGATTGATACTCGAAGATCGCCTGCAGTGTGCCTTGGCTCACCTCCGGTTGGTACGGAGTGTATGCCGTGTTGAACTCGCCGCGGCTGGCGAGATAGTCGACGGCGGCCGGTATGAAGCGGCGATAACAGCCCGCCCCCAAAAACGATGGTCGTTCACCGACGTCACGGTTGCGCGCTGCCAGCTCGCCGAGTTCGCGGAGAACTTCCGCCTCTGTGCGCCGCGCCGGAATGTCGAGGGGGCGGCTGAGTCGCAGCGACTCGGGGATCGAGGTGAAAAGGTCGGTGAGCGACTCGACTCCGATGGCCGCCAACATGGCCTTGGTTTCAGATTCCGTATGCGGTACGTAGCTCATGAAAGTCGCTCACGAAGTCGTTCATGACGGTTGTTCAGGCAGGTCGTTCACGCGACGTCATCGACACGGAGACTTCTCCGTCTCTGCCCACAGCTCGAATGTCTCGCGCGCCTTCGGTTTCGCTCCTTCCGCCCCATAGCCCGTGGGCTCAGTGCGCCTCCTCCGCGACGATGTGTTCGGCGTAGGCATCGGCGTCCATGAGGGAGCCGAAGTGAGAGGCGTCATCGACGCGGATGCGAATGAGCCAGCCAGCGTCGAATGGCGAGCCGCTGAGTTCTTCAAGGTTGTCCGCGATGGCGCTGTTGACTTCAACGATCTCGCCGCTGAGCGGGAGATAAAGATCGCTGACGGTCTTGGTCGACTCAACCTCCCCAAAAGTGTCGCCTGCTTGCAGCTTGCCACCGGGTTCGGGCAGGTCGATGAAGGTGAGATCCCCAAGCTGATCGACCGCGTAGTCCGTGATACCGACCGTGGCGACATCGTCCTCGAGCTTCACCCATTCATGAGTCTTCGTATATCGCAATCCTTCCGGCCGTGCCATGACGTGTTGCTCTCCCTCCTACAGACTCTTTTTCTTTCGGACTTGCGAGTAGAACGGACGCGGCGTGACCTCGAGCGCCTCGCGCCGGCCGCGGACATCGACGCAGAGCGGCGCGGACAGCTCGACGGTCGTCGAGAGATAGCCGAGGGCGATCGGAAAGCCGAGTGTCGGCGACGGGGCGCCGCTGGTGATTTCGCCGACCGGCGGGGCGTTGCCAGCCGCCGCTGCGGCGCCCGCCTCTGCAGCGAAGATCTGCATACCTTGGCGCGCGGCGCGCCGACTCAAGACGCGGAAGCCACGGAGGCGCCGCTTCGGTGCGCCGCTGGCGCGCTTGGCCGAGAGCGCCTCTTGGCCGACGAATCCCGGCTTCTTGCCGAGACGCACGGCGAAGCCGAGGCCGGCCTCATATGGGTCCGTCGTCTCGTCGATGTCGTTTCCGTAGAGCGGCATGGCGGCTTCGAGACGCAGCGTGTCGCGCGCTCCAAGACCGATCGGCGCGATGGCGTCACCGCCGGCCTCGAGAAGGCGCCGCCAGAACTCTGCGGCGCTCTCCGCGGCGAGATAGACCTCGAATCCATCCTCGCCCGTGTAGCCGGTGCGCGCGATCCAGGCGTCCCCGCCGCAGACGGTCGCTGGCGCAATCGAGTAGTAGCTGAGTGCCGACCAGTCCGCCGCGAGTCGGTCGACCACGCGCGGCAGTACCTGCACCGACTCGGGACCCTGGACTGCGATCATCGCCAGCTCGTCGCTGCGATCGATGAGAGTCGCGTTGCTGGCGGCCTTATGCTCGGCGATCCAGGCCGCGACGCGCGCCAGGTTGGACGCATTGACGACGAGCAGCAGCCGGTCGTCGAGTCGGTAGGCGATGGCATCGTCGATGATCGTCCCCTGCGGATTGAGGATCAATCCGTAGCGCGCCTCGCCGACGTCCATTGACGCGACTTCGGAGCTGAGAACGCGGTCGAGCCACGTCGCCGCGTCAGGGCCGTGGAGCTCAAGGCGTCCCATGTGGCACAGATCGAAGAGACCCGAGCGCTGCCGCACCTGCGCGTGCTCCGCGGGGATGTTGCCGTAGCGCACGGGCATCTCCCAGCCGTGAAAATCGATGAGCGTGGCTCCGAGACGCTCGTGCTCAGCGAGGAGCGGAGTCTTCTTCATGCGCGCGCCCGTCTCTTCCGGCCATTGGCTCCTCGTTTCAACTGGCGAGTGCGGCGAACAGCCGTCCTAGCCGTTCCCTTGCATCAAATCGCCTCCCGCACCCCCATTGCTTGTGCGAATGCCCAAACCATACCGAAAAGGCGCAGCCCTGACAACGCATAGAATACGTCGTCGGAGCTGCGCCTTTGATGAGTTTTTGTCGCTTGGCTCGGCTATCGGAGCTGAGCCCGACTCAGGCTGGGTTCGAGTCGCGCTCAGCGGCGCTTCTTTTTCCTCTTTTCCGCGCTCCGCAGCTGAGCCACCGCCTTCTCTTTGTCGAGGATGCCATAGATCTGGAGCTTTTTGACCTGAAACTTGACGCGGTTCCAAGTAAAGCCCACCCAGCCGCCTGCCTTGAGCGGTCTGTCGCTCAACCACTCCGTCTTCACTTCGTCGATGCCGTCGTCAGCATCATAGATGCAGGTGAGCTTGGCGCTGCCTGTGAGCTCCTCCATGTCGTCGCTTTCGACTTCCTCGCCTGGCATCTCGAAGGAAACGACCATCGGGATGTCGCGCGTTTTCAGGAACCACAGATTCGCATTACCGTGGTGCTCTGGGTTTGGGCTGCGTTTTGTCGTCCTGAACGCCCCACGGCCCCCACCGAAGCCGAGTGCGGTCCACTTCGTGCCGTAGTAGCTCCTCTTGTCCTTGTCGAACATGAAGATGCACTTGAAGTCGTTGCTCTGGTCCATCGTCTGGATGGCCATGTTCCAGGTCACTTTGACGTGGTACTTGAAGGGCACTTCAATGTAGAACGCGCCTTCCGAATTGGCCCAGAAGCTGAACGGCGCGCTGTTCGGGTCGTCGCCGGGGACCGCGTTGAACTTGTCTTGGAACTGCAGGTATTCCTTGCTGCGCAGGATCTTGACCGCCCTACTGCCGTGGACCGCACGCAAAAGCTGTGCGCCGCTGCGTAGGTCGAGATACGCCGCACCCGTCTCCGGATCGTACTCCAAGAGTGGGTTGAGCTTCTTGTAGTTTGCTCGCAGATAGGCCTCGTCTTCGGGATCTATATCCTGCACGTAGCGCGTCGCCTGGATTTCGGTGGCGTACTGGTCTAACTTCGTCTGCGCCTCATTCTCGACGACCGGCACGCCCCATTGCTTGACCTGCGTGCGAGGCGCCGGCGCACGTGGCTGCACCGACGCCGACGCCTGCTCGTCGATCTGTTTTTGTCTATCTTTGTTCTCCTTGGTGTATGTCGCCGTCGAAACCGCGGCGGAGAATCGCTGCGTTGCGAAGTTGTAGCTCGCGAGCGCCGTCTGGTAGTCGTTTTTTTCCTGCGCCTCAACCGCCTCGGATTCGCGCTGCACGGCGTCGTCCCAGTCGGCGGCGGCGTGCTCCTCAGCGCCGGCCTCTACTGCTTTCTTTTTAGCGTCGGCGCACTCTTCAGCCGCTTCTTTCACTTCAGCGAGGGTCTCCTTGCCCTCCTTCGCTGCCTGCTGAGCGCTTGCGAGAACGTTTTCTGCGCGGCTGAAAAGGTCTTGCGCTTCCTCCAGTGCCTCGACTGAGCCCTTCTTGTACGCTTTTTCAGCGTCCGCGAGGATGGCCCGGGCTTCGTCATACTGCGCCTTGGCGAAGGTTGCCGCCTCGGCAGCATCGGCCGCCGTCTTGGCGGTGTAGGCTGCGTTACGGACCTCGCCGACTTCTTCCTTCAGCTCCTTCACCACCGCAAGAGACTTCTTCAGCTTCTTGCCGCGACTGATCGCGGAGTCGAACTTGTCCTCGGCCTCGGCGTAGTCGCCTGCCTTGTTCGCCTTCTTGCCGGCGTTGTACGATCGCTCAAAGCGCTTCCAATCGTTCGCCACCAACTTTGAGGCACCGAGCTTCCTCAATTCTTTGCGGAGCTTGGCGGCCGCGCGATAGTTGTCGGCGCGCTTTTTCTCGGCCTTTTGAGCCTTCGGAGCTTCTTCAGCTTCCCCACCGCCACACGAGGAGACGGTGAGCGGAATCGCGAACAGGAGGACCGCACTGACGCATGCGCTGGCCAGCCGAGAGACAACCGCCGATCGGCTGCAGCGGTTCGAGCCTCTAAAATTCACCTTGCGAATGCCCAGCCCAGAAAAACGGTACCTGCGAAAACCGTGCGGAAGTTCCATCACGACCTCTCTTCTTCGACAACCGTGGTTTGGATGATTCTCGCCCTCAGTTCAGGCAGAGGCCTCGCGGGGCGTCGTACGCTGCCAAGACGTCCTCCGGGACGGCTTTGTTTGAGACGGTTCTGCTGAACTACTGACGCGGGGAGCAGGGTGGGGGCATACCCTAACCATGCCTGAAGCTCTCCTCGGCGACAGCGGCGTCATCGGAAACAGTCCATTTTAGCGGCGGCTCTGTGGAGAGAAAGGGGATTTCCGCTGTGGAAATGCTCGCGGCGACCGGCTCCCCGGGCTGCTCTCGAAAGACGACGAGTGCGGCCCCGATCGTCCCCGCGGGGGGCAGAGATCCCGGGGCCCACCGCCAAACGGGGTGTTCGGCGACAATTCGGGTTAACAGGCTGTTAAACTGCCGAGCGCACCGCGGCGTCGGAGGACGCCTTTGACTCGTCCACGAAGACTCCGATGCCTTTGAGCTTGCGATAGCGCTGCGAGATCAGCTCCTCGCCAGGCAGCTTTGCCAGCTCCTCGAGGTGCGTCGAGATCGCCTGCTTCAGCGTCCGCGCCATGGCGTTGTGGTCGCGGTGCGCGCCGCCGAGCGGTTCCGGCACGACCTCGTCGACGATACCGAACTCCAGCAGGTTCTGCGCTGTCAGCTTGAGGATCTCCGCAGCCTTCTCCTTGAAGTCGGAGCTCTTCCAAAGAATCGCAGCGCAGCCTTCGGGGGAGATCACCGAGTAGTAGCTGTGTTCGAGCATCAGGAGTCGGTTTGCGACGCCGATTCCAAGGGCGCCACCGCTGCCGCCTTCGCCGATCACGACGGAGATGACCGGCACCCGCAGGCGGGCCATCTCCATGAGGTTCTTCGCAATGACGAACGCCTGGCCGCGTTCCTCGGCGCCGACTCCAGGATAGGCACCGGGAGTGTTGATGAAGGTGACAATTGGTAGATCGAATTTCTCTGCCAACTTCATCTTGTGGAGGGCTTTGCGATAGCCCTCGGGGTGTGGACAACCGAAGTTACAGGCGAGCTTATCCGCCGTTGACTTCCCTTTGCGCTGGCCGATGACGCACACGCGGCGGCCGTTGAGACGACCGAAGCCGGAAACGATGGCCGGGTCGTCGCGGAAGGCGCGGTCCCCGAACAGCTCGACGAAATCGTCGATGAGAAGAGGCAGGTAATCGCTCGTCAGGGGGCGCTTGGGATGGCGGGCCGTGAGCACTTTTTGCCACGGCGTCAACTTCGAGAAAATCGCCCGTTTGCGTTCGTTGCAGCGCTGCTCAAGCTCGCGGATCTGGTCGGAGAGGTCGACTTGCGTCGACTGAGAGAAGTGCTTCAGCTCTTCGATCTTCTCCTCGAGCTCGAGGATCGGCATCTCGAATTCAAGGCCTTCGCGGTATGCGGGCGTTGCCATGCTGCCTTTCAACCTCGTTGCTTCCACCTCTTTGCTCGCGCCCGGTGCGTCTTGCACCTCTCAAGACGAGACGACTTGCCGTCGTCGAGGCGCGTCACCGCTCACGGCGCTCGGGCCACAAACAGCTCCCTACCAAGCCCGAGCCACGTGATCGCGCACGGAGCTTGCCGCTTCTGACGGCCTGGGAGTCGGAGCGGATCGACTTCATTTATGGGAGGCCGGGGCGATAAATTCAAGCAAGAAGCGGTGTAAACTGCCGCGGCGAAGACCGCCAGCTCAAGTTTCTGTTATAAGTCTTGCTTATGAGTCGTGGCGACTTCCGAATTGGTTTTTTGGGTTCGTGCGCGGCATCTTGAAGGCGAACTGAGTGGGTGCTCGCCGGGGCGCGGCGTTCTCAGCACAAGCGTCTGGACTCACGGCGTGCTCCTCGAGGGGGCCTCTCTGCTGCACTGATCGCTCGACGACAGTCTTGAATCCTTTTTGATTTTGCTGAAGCCTCGCGTCGCACTCGTTTCGGCGTCGCACTTCACTTCACAGCGAGTGTTGTTGACTTACATGGATATGGATGACGTTCATGAACGAACGTGAGTTCGCGAATCCGACGGCGGAGAGCTCTTCCGAAGCTGGACGTGAAGATTCTCACGCCACCGGTTATTGGGAGGTGGAGGTGTGTTGGCGGGATCGAGGCCTCGATCCGCGTCGCCTCGACTATGTGAATCAGGCGCGTGCCCTCCTCCGCGACTCTGACGGCGCTGCGGGATCAGTCGACGACCTGACCGTCGCCGACGTCTACTTTTTGCGCGGCTCAGCGCTGTCGCTTGAGTGCTGCGAGCGCATCGCCTCGCATCTTCTTTGCGATACCGTTGTTCAAGAGGTCCGTATCTTTTCTCCTGTGAAGCCGCGCGCGGCTTCGCTTGAACCCGGCGGCGGTGTCGCGACGGTCCTGGCGCGGCCGGGCGTCATGGATCCCGCCGAGGAGTCTCTCCTCAAGGGTTTTCGCGACCTCGGCGTCGATGGCGTCAGTGCACGGACTGCGGTGCGGTTTTTCGTCGCCGGCCAATTGGACGCCGCCGCGCAGCGGCTGATCGCCGACAAGGTGTTCGCCAACCCTGTGATCCAAGAGGTGCACTGGGACGGTTCTGCCGCGAGTTGTGTGCGGCCCTTTCAGGGTGGCAAGCGTTACGAGTTCGTGCGGCGCAGCGTCAAGCTTGGCGGCCTGACCGACGCCGAGCTTGAAGCTCTCAGTCGGACCGCCGGGTTGGCGCTCAGTTTGGTGGAGATGGTCGCCATTCGGGATCACTATGGCGCGCTCGGGCGCGACCCGAGCGACGTTGAGCTCGAGACGATCGCGCAGACGTGGAGTGAGCACTGCTGCCACAAAACGCTCACGGGCCGCATCGAGCACGTCGTGCCAGGGCGCCCCAACATTTCCATCGACAATCTTCTCAAACAAACGATCGTGCGGGCGACGCGTGAGATCGACGCACCCTGGTGCCTTTCGGTCTTCAAAGACAATGCGGGTGTGATCGCTTTCGACGACGACTACGGGGTGTCGTTCAAGGTCGAGACGCACAATCACCCGTCAGCCATCGAACCCTACGGCGGCGCGGGAACCGGGATCGGCGGCGTGCTGCGCGACACGCTCGGCACTGGGCTCGGCGCCAAGCCGATTCTTAACACCGACGTTTTTTGTTTTGGCCCGCCGGACCTCGCTCGAAGCGAGGTGCCTCCTGGGGCACTGCATCCGCTGCGCGTGTTGCGTGGTGTGGTCGCTGGAGTGCGGGACTATGGCAACCGCATGGGGATCCCGACCGCCAGCGGTGCCGTTTATTTCGATCGCCGTTATGTGGGGAATCCGCTCGTCTTTTGCGGCAGCGTCGGCTTGATTCCACGCGATGCGATCGACAAGGAAGCGCGCCCCGGCGACCGTATCTATGTGCTCGGTGGTCGTACCGGGCGCGATGGAATCCATGGCGCGACGTTCTCTTCGATCGAACTCACCGAAGAGTCCGAAATGTCGTCGAGCGGAGCGGTGCAGATCGGCAATGCCATTACGGAGAAGAAAGTCCTCGACGTACTTCTCAAGGCGCGAGACGCGCGACTCTACCGCTGCGTCACAGACTGCGGTGCCGGTGGACTGTCAAGCGCTGTGGGCGAGATGGGCGAAGCCATCGGTGCCAGTGTCGAATTGGCGAAAGTGCCGCTGAAGTACGAGGGCCTGAGCTACTGGGAGATTTGGATTTCTGAAGCGCAGGAGCGAATGGTGCTCGCGGTAGCGCCTGAGGATGCTGAGCGTCTCGAGGCGCTCGCGGCGAGCGAGGACGTCGAATGCACCGACATCGGTAGCTTTACGGGGGATAGCCGTTTGCATCTTTCGTACGATGGTCAGCCTGTGTGCGACCTGTCGATGGAGTTTCTACACGGTGGGCGTCCCAACGAAGTGCGTGCGTCACGCTGGCAATCGCGGCCCGCGTCGAGTGCCACGCTGGCGCAGTGGCAGCGCGATCGCAGGATTCCCCCGGAAGAGGTCGGCGTCGTCCTGCACCAGCTAATAGCGTCGCCCAACATCGCCTCAAAGGAGTGGATCATTCGTCAGTATGACCACGAGGTTCAAGGCGGGAGCGTCCTCAAGCCACTTCAGGGAGTGCGCGAGGACGGCCCCGGCGACGGCATCGCGGTGACGCCGCGACTCGGCTCGAAGCGCGGCATCGTCGTTGGCTGCGGCATGAACCCGTGCTACGGCGATCTCGATCCCTACGCAATGGCCGCGAGTGCGGTCGACGAAGCCCTCCGGAACGTCGTTGCAGCTGGTGGCGACCCAGAGCGCACGGCGCTCCTCGACAACTTCTGTTGGGGGAACACGGAACGGCCAGAGACGCTAGGTTCGCTCGTCGAGGCGGCCCGTGGCTGCTCCGACGCGGCGATCGCTTTTGGCACTCCTTTTATTTCAGGCAAGGACAGTCTCAACAACGAGTTTCGGGTCGGCGATGACACCATTCAGATCCCGCCGACACTCTTGATTTCAGCTCTGTCCATCGTCCCTGACGTCAGCGGCCTCATCAGTATGGATCTGAAGAGTCCTGGGAGTCGTGTTCTGTTGATCGGAACCACGTACGCCGAGCTGGGCGGTAGTCACTTTTGCCGCGCCGCGCTCGAGGCGAGCAGGGACTCACTTTCCCATGCTCCGGGGCCAGCCGCAGCGGCTCCCGATCAAGTGCATCTTGCGGTACCCCAGGTCCGACTCGACTTGGCCAAGCGCGTCCATGCAGTCGCTCACGCACTCACCACGTCAGGTTTGGCACTGAGCTGTCATGACCTCTCAGAAGGCGGTCTTGGCGTCGCCGCAGCTGAGATGGCGTTCGCTGGAGAAGTCGGTCTACGCATTGACTTGGCCAACGTCTCCAGCGAGGGCTGTGTGGACGACGCTGAACTCCTTTGGAGCGAGTCGAACAGCCGTTACTTGGTGGAGGTGCGGGCAGAGGACTTGGAACAGGCGCTGGCGTTGGCTGCCGAAGCGCCCGTTGCCGTCGTCGGAGAGACCAGCGAATCGCGGCGGTTCGTTGTCACGGGTCGAGGTGGACGTACGATTGTCGACGAAGCACTCGAAGCGCTGCGCGCCAGCTGGAAGCGTGGCCTACGCCTTGACGTCGACGCCGAAGTCAACGGCGCAGCGCAGGGCGACGCGCCGCATCCGGAGAGGTGAAATCGTGGTACGTGTTCTGATCCTTCGCACCGCTGGTATCAACTGCGACCAGGAGACTGCGCACGCCTTCGAAATCGCCGGGGCTGACGTCGAGGTACTCCACGTTGGCGTCTTCGTCGACGGGGCCCGGAGTCTTGACGAGTTCTCCGTTGTCGTCTTTCCCGGCGGCTTTTCGTACGGTGATGACCTCGGCGCCGGCACCGTATTCGCCAACGAGTTGCGTGCCTACCTGTTGCCGCGTCTCCACGAATTCGTCGCCTCCGGTCGCCTGGTTCTGGGCATTTGTAACGGCTTTCAAGTACTCGTGCGCTTGGGGCTGCTCCCCGGCTGGGATGATGACGACGTCAAGTCTCTGTCGCTCGTCGTCAACGAGTCTGGCAAGTTCGAGGATCGCTGGGTTCACCTCCGCGCCGAGAGCACGCGCTGCCCGTTTCTTTCTCCGGCCTCCGCTACCGCCGCGGCGACCGAGGCGAACTCGACGCTTCGCCTGCCCGTGGCACACCGCGAAGGGCGCCTGGCCGTGCGCGCGCCCGAGGTGCTCGAGCGGCTCGAAAACGGCGGCCAGGTGGCGCTTCGCTATGTCGACGCTCATGGGGCGGCGCAGGAGGCATGGAGTGACGACTATCCGGCCAACCCCAATGGCTCGGTCCACGGGATCGCCGGCATCACCAACCCCGCCGGCAACGTGCTGGGAATGATGCCGCATCCTGAGCGCTTTGTTCATGCGCTTCACGACCCGCACTGGACGCGCCGCAAGGCGCTCTCAGGGCGCGGTGCGTTCGATTCCAGCGGCGGTGATGGGCTGCGTTTCTTTGCGTCGGCCGTCACCCACGCCAAGGGGCTTTCGGCTGACGGCCGGTCTGTCGCTCGCGGCGGGAAGGAGGCGGAAGCTGAATGAGAGGGGTTTGAAGTCTGGAGTTGGCCCTTGTCGGCGTCAAATGCGTGGTTACACTGTCGAGCGGGATCAAAGAAGGATAACAGCCTCGTTTCGACGAGTTCGTCCGGTTGAGGATTGAGTTTTTCGATGCGGGCTGGGAAGTGTCTGGTGGCCTGCGATTCGGGTTGCCGAGACGGCCGCGCAGTCAGTGCGGTGCGACTTCCGCGCGTAAGTTGAACCAAGAAGAGAATTCTCCTCCGCTGGAGGAATCGAAGGGAAGTGCTAGGAGGGTACGGTCATGACACGGAGCCGACGAAAGTTCCGGTCCGTCCTGAACGGGTGGTTGGCGCTGTCGATTCTGTGCTCACTTGGACTTGCGTCCTGCAAATCGTTCGCGCCACGTCGCGAGACGCTGGTCTCGAACGCTCGTCGGCTTGATGCGCAGAACTCTGTGCAGGTCGTGATGTCGAAGTTGCCACCACGGGCGAAGCGTGTGGCGACGGACGAGGAGCAGATCGAGGTGGCGATCCACTTCGATCCGGAGCTGCTCGACGTGCGAGAGACGCGAGAGGTCGTGCTTTGGGGGCGCGTCTCGAACGCGGCAACTTGGAAGCGACTGGCCACCGCTGAGCTTCAAGATATGCCACTCTCAGTGGACCTACCGGAGGGAACGATCGGGCTGCGCGCGTCGGCGATCAAGCGAGACGGCAGTGAGGAGTTCGTCCCGAGAGCCGACGACGAACCGGTGACGTTCTTGATTGTTGACCGCACTCCGCCACAGATTCAATGGCTACGTCCCGCACCACAGTCGCCGGTCGACGCGGCGGCCGGCATACAGTTCGAATGGTCGGTCAATGAGATCGAGGTCGGCGAAGCGCTCCAGGAGCTCTCGTGGAGTTACGACGACGGTGCGCATTGGCTGTCGATCGCCAAGGTGCCGCCGGGAACCGGGCACCAGACCTACTCTTGGCGGCCGCCGGCGGCGCTGCCGACTTCGATTCTCGTGCGAGTGACGGCGTATGATCTCGTCGGCCACCCAGCGGAACAGATCGTGCCGCTTCAAGTGCTGGCGCGCGGGTCAGAAGTCCCGCGATCGTTCACGGCACCAATACGTCCAGACTCTGAGAATACGACACCGCCGGGCGCGGAAACGGCGAGGCCTCAGGCTGTGTCCCACGACGCGACCGAACGTGCCGAGCCCGCCAACAGCACGCTGTCCGTGAAAGATGACACGTTAACGCGACCTGAGATCACGTTGCTCATGCCGGACAGTCTGCTTGTCGGGGGCGGGGAGGCGCCGGGCGGCGCCATGTTCGTCGCCGGAGGCCGTTCGGCCGAGATCGGCTGGAAGACGCGTGAGATTCCAGCCACGGAGACGCTGATCGTCGAGTGGCGCACGAGTGTTGCCGAGGAGTGGAGTCTTGTCGATCGTGCGAGTGTTCGCCGCGGCAGCGTTTTGTGGCAGGTGCCGTGCGCTGATCTCATTGGCTGCTTGATTCGCGTGCGAGCTTCGTCGGGAGCGGCGAATGCGGTTTCGAAGCCTTTTTCGATCGATTGCACGCCACCGCACGTCAGCCTCGCAGCGGTCGCGCCGATTCTTCCGGTGCGACCGGTGCTCGACATGAGTGTCGACGATGGTGATGGAGCTGGTTTACGCGACGTAGATATCTATTTGCGACGCGGTCAGGAGGGGCCGTGGAAGCTTCTCCCGCGCGGCCAGCGTGTCATGGAGCGGGCTGAAGAGGGGTACCGCCTAGCACTTGACCTCAGCCACGTTCCGGAAGCGTCGTATCAGATGTTCGTACGCGCGAAGGATGGAGTCGGCAACGCGACCCCGGAGCCGGACGCCGCTTCTGTGGCATTCGGCCAGTTCATGCTCGACAAGACGGCGCCGGCGATTGAGCTCAAGCTGAGTCCGTTCGAGTGGGTGGAAGGGATGACAACCGAGATCGTCTTCGAGGCCGACTGGACCGACGTCGTCATGCCTGTCGTCCTGGAAGGGCGCCGTGATGTCCGGGAAGAGAGGTGGGAGACACTGGCGCGTTGGACGCGAGTGGCACCTGGACAGACGCAGTTCAGCTGGACGACTCCCACCGGCTATCGTCAGTGTCAGGTGCGAGTTGTCGTGAGAGATCAGGCCGGGAACAGCACGCATCGCAATTCGGACATCCGTCGTGTCCTGCCAGCGATCCAGCTAGAGTCTCCGGCGGTGCGCGGGATCGTACGCGGCCAGACGGTACAGAATCTCCGTTGGCGTCTGCATCCCGCAGCGGAAGCGCTCGAAGCGCTGACTGTGCAAGTTGAGCACCAGGCTGGGGCTGCCGCGCAGTGGACGCCGATCTGCGATCGTTTGGCGGTGAACGCGACGTGCGCCTGGGACGTGCCGCCGGGGACGGAGCCTGCCTCTGAGCACCGCTTGCGCGTCCGCCTCTTACGGCGCGGTGAGCTGGTGTCGTCGCACGTATGTGAGCCGTTTTCTGTCGTTCAAGGCACAACAACACCACCGCCGCCGACCGAGGCGCGCGACGCCACCGACTCACGCGCTTTGGTCGAGTCGGCACACGTTCATGAGGCTCGATATTGGGAGCTGGTCAATAGCGTCGACGTCTCCGACAAGGCGGAAAGGTTGAGGCAGGAGGAAGCGACCATTCGCCGCGCGTACAAGAAAGCCGTCGAGTTTGACCCTTCGAACGTCGGTGCCTATCGGGGATTGGCGCGTTTTCTCAGTCAGCTGAGTGACGCAGACGCGGCAGTCGAAGCGGTGAAGAACTTTCAAAAGGCACTCGACCTGAGCCCGAACAACGTGTGGGCGTACAACGACCTTGGTGTCCTCTTCATCAACTTGAAGCAATTCACCAAAGCTGAAGAAGTGTTCAAGCGTGGTCTTGCAGTCGAGGCCCCCAGTGAAGTTCTGTTCAACCTCGGACTTGCGCTACAGGAACAAAAGAAACGTCGCGAAGCGGATCATTATTTCCGCAAGAGCCTCGAAAAACCAAACCCTCGGGTGCCTGCCGGAAGCGTCTACTACCACCTGGTGCTGAATCATCTGCACCGAGGAGAGACTGCTGAGGCCAAGGCGCTCTTCCAACGGCAGCGCCAGGCGTTGAACGCGCAGCTTCGGGAGCAAATCGCGGCGGAGATAGAAAAACAGGAACGTGAGGCGGCATCGGCGAAGAGTCAAACCGAGCAATAGAACAACCGGGGGTGAGGCTTTTGACTTCAGCGGCGTGTTGAAAGCGGTTCGAACGATTCCGAAGAGCGCTGAGAACCCTGTTCAACGGGCTGGAACTGGAGTTTGGCCCTCTCGCGTCGAGGCCAAAGCGCGACTCGGGCGCGATCCCGCTCCGGTCGTCGCGGAGGACGGGCGCACGCAGCGGCGTTCTTGGCGTTCCCCGAACGGCCGGACAGGAGTTTTTGGACACGCACAAAGGTCCTCAGGGTAGAAAAAAGTCGAAAAGGCCTGTGAACCCCGGCAAGTTCGTCCGGCCAGGTCGGCGCGAAATGGCCAAACTCGAGAGGCGCGCGCGTGTACTTTCAGAAGAGAAGAAGCGAGGAGGGCGCGGTAGCGCTGCCGCCGCGCTGGCGGCTGTCCAGCGTCGACGAAGGCATCGTCGAACGCCTGCGCACCGAGTTGGAGTGCTCGCCCTTGATGGCTCGGCTGCTGTATCGCCGAGGGATTGAGGACGCTCAAGACGCAGCAACGTTTTTGGCGCCGACGCTGAAGTCGCTGCACGCTCCCGAGTCGCTTCCCAACTTGCACGCTGCGCTCGACAGAATCGATCTTGCCCGACAACGCGGTGAGTCGATCGCCGTCTTCGGCGATTACGACGTCGACGGTGTCACGTCGACGGCGCTCTTGTTCGAGTTCTTTCGATTCGTTGGCCACCCTGTGCGCTATCGACTACCGCGCCGCTTGACGGAAGGCTACGGCGTTCGGGCTGACGCGATGCGCGAGTTTGCCGCGCAAGGGGTGAGCGTGGTGATCACTGTCGACAACGGCGTCAGTGCCGTCGAGGCGCTCACGGTCGCGCGAAGTCTCGGCATCGATGTCGTCGTCCTCGACCATCACCAACCGCCAGAGGAATTGCCACCGGCGACAGCGATCGTGAACCCATGGCTCCCGGGCTCCGACTACCCCTTTAAGGATCTGGCTGGTGTCGGTGTCGCGTTCAAGTTTGTGTGGGCCCTATGCCAGCGCTTTTCCCGCCAAAAGAAAGTCTCGAGCGAATTTCGTGACTTTCTCGTCGACCTCTTGCCCTTCGTCGCGCTCGGTACAATCGCAGATGTCGTGCCGCTGGTGGGTGAGAATCGCACGTTCGTCACGTTCGGTCTCATGCAACTTCTCGAGTCTCGGCGCCCGGGGTTCCAGTATCTTGTTGAAACGGCGAGACGCGACCGCGAAGCGTTGAGTGCCGAAGACGTCGCATTCCGCATCGCGCCGATGCTCAACGCGGCAGGGCGCTTGAAAATGGCAGAATCGGCGCTTGAACTGCTATTGGCGACGGATCGCGATCAGGCGGAAAGTATCGGCAGTGCCTTGCGGCGCGCCAACGAGGACCGCAAGCGCATTGAGTCTGAGATCTGTGACGAAGCACGAGGGCTGATCACGTCGAGGGTCGATCTTGACCGCGAGAAGGCGATCGTGCTCGGCGCCGAGGGGTGGCACGCGGGCGTGATTGGGATCGTCGCGGCTCGATTGATGGAAGAATTCCACCGCCCGACGCTGATCGTGTCTCTTGACGGCGCGAAGGGGCGTGGTTCCGCGCGGTCGATTCCAGGTGTCAATATCGCTGCCGCCCTCGAGCGCTGCGGCGATTGCCTTTTGAGTCACGGTGGGCACGAGTTGGCCGCTGGAATCGAGATTGAATCGAACCGACTGAGCGATCTCCGCGAGCGCCTCACCCATGCCATCGACCTCGATCCGTCCGAAATGGTCCCGACAACCGAAGTCGATGCGCACGTGTGCCTGGACGAGATCGCTCAGAATCAAATGACGCAGATCGCGCGACTTGAACCGTTCGGCGAGAAGAATCCGGCTCCTCTTCTGGTGACGACGAACGCCGAGGTGGTCGGCGAACCTCGGGCACTTGGTGCCAACGGCCAGCACTTGGCCTTTCATGTGCGACAAGAGGGAGCGGTGAGACGGGCGATCGCTTTCGGAGCCGGTGAGCGTTTTGGTCACCGAGTGCGCCGTGGCCAGCGCCTCGCGCTGCTCTATGCACCTCAGGTCTCGACATGGCGAGGCGAGCGCAACGTTGAGCTGCGCGTCAGGGATCTCGAGATCCACTGAGCCGCTGGTCCTCATCGTTGCAAAGGAGAAGCGCTTCAAGGCTCATGCACGATTGCGTGGGAGTGGGTTCCGCACGGTCACCTCCGGAACGGCACGAGTTTTTTAACTGCCGTCGCAGCTCGCGGACACCCGGAACGGCACACGGCGTGTGCCTGCTACTATAAAGACGTCGCCGATACGCTCTTCAAAGTAGCAGGCACACGCCGTGGCCAGCGCCTCGCGCTGCTCTATGCACCTCAGGTCTCGACATGGCGAGGCGAGCGCAACGTTGAGCTGCGCGTCAGGGATCTCGAGATCCACTGAGCCGCTGGTCCTCATCGTTGCAAAGGAGAAGCGCTTCAAGGCTCATGCGCGATTGCGTGGGAGTTGCGCTCCGCACGGTCACCTCCGGAACGGCACGAGTTTTTTAACTGCCGTCGCAGCTCGCGGACACCCGGAACGGCACACGGCGTGTGCCTGCTACTATAAAGACGTCGCCGATACGCTCTTCAAAGTAGCAGGCACACGCCGTGCCGTTCCGGAGAGTTGCGATGGTAAGTTTCGAAAAATTCACAGCCTCGGAGTGTGCCTGCTACTTGAGCACTCGCACTCGCTCACGGTCTTGAAGTGTTTCTCTTTTGCAACATTGGGGTCTGTCTCTGTCTCTGACTCCGTCCCCATCGTTGCAAAGCAGAAGCGCTTCAACGCCGTGCGCGATTGCGTCGGCGTGTGCGTGTGCGTGTGCGTGTGCGTGTGCGTGTGCGTGTGCGTGTGCGTGTGCGTGTGCGTGTGCGTGGGCGTGGGCGTGGGCGTGGGCGTGGGCGTGGGCGTGGGCGTCGGCTCTTCCTGCGAAGAACTCATGCAACTGTAGGGTCTGTCTCCCGCATCTGACTTTCACTGCCTCTCGTCCTTGCTCCCTTGTCTGCGAGCACGTTCTCAACACTTCGACGTTGTGGTGTTCAGCGGGGTATCCGCCTTATTGGCAAGAACTGGGGCGTTCATCTCGGCATGAATCTGGCGGTGGAAGTGGCCCGAGGTCTCAGATCTTCGGATGGTCACACGGTTTCCCGGCCTTCCGGCCAAAAGAACTGAGGCCGGCCGCCAGCAATCTCCGATGTTCACGTTGATGAACCGGCGGTGATTGCACCGACACGGATTGTCACTCCGACAAATTTCAGATGACACAGCCCGTCGTTTCTCCGCCGTCGTGATCTTCACGGAACTCAGCGAAGGAACATGACTGTAGCCGTCGACCCGACTTAGCGGCGAGGACCTGTCCGCGCCGGGAGTTGGCACAGCGGTTGCTTTGTCTTTCTAACGTGCCGACGAGCTGTACACCAAATGGCTAAAAACACCGGTTTTGGGAACAAAACGGCGCGTCAGGCGCAAAGGGGAAAGGGTCGACCAGAGAAAGGAGGTGAGGGCCTGACATCCGAGGGCGGGAATCAACCGTTCCACAGCCAAATTGAAAGTTGATCGCCTTCACGTAAGAGGGCGGATTTCTAAGTTTCACCATTCGTTTTGGTTTTCTTCACCCGTAGGGAGGTTTCTCGGTATGAAGAGAGAGCAAGGTTTTACTCTGATCGAGCTCATGATTGTCGTTGCTATCATCGCGATTATCGCGGCCATCGCTATCCCCAGCTTGCTCAACGCAAGGAAGGCTGGTAACGAGGCGTCCGCGATCAGCTCGATGCGCACCCTGACGACCGTGAACGAGCAGTATCGCACTCGTTTCGGTAGCTACGCTGGTGGCCTCACCGATCTTGAGAGCGCTGGCTATATTGACAGCGTCCTCGGTGGCGGCACGAAGTCGGGCTACGATTTCAGCTCGTACGCCTCGGCGACGGACAACACCTGGGAAGTCACTTCTGATCCGGAAGATCCCGGCACCACTGGCGACCGTTCGTTCTACGTCGATCAGACCGGCGTGATCCGCGGTCAGGCTGGCACCGGCGCGAGCTCGGGTTCGAACCCGATCGACTAAACATTCGCCGATCCGATTCAGTCAAGGGAAGCCGAGTTTCCATCGTGGGGACTCGGCTCCCTTTTTTTTTGGTTGTATAGACCGCGCGTCTGACGTGGAAGTGGGAATCGGACGTGGAGAACCAGTCTGCCGGCCAGTGGATTTTCGGCTGGCTGAGGCTGCCGATCGGGTAAACTCACTCCGCATGAAGTTTCGATTGGCGCCTTCGGTTCTTTCGGCAGACTTCGCCGAGCTTGGAGCTCAGGTCTCTGGTCTTGAGGCTGCGGGTGCGGACCAAGTGCACGTCGACGTCATGGACGGCCACTTCGTGCCGAATCTGACGATGGGCCCCATCGTGGTGGAGGCGTTGAGACGGTCCACTCGGCTGCCGCTTGACGTCCATCTCATGATCACGGACCCGGGAGCTTACATTGATGCCTTCATCGAGGCTGGCGCAGCGCACGTATCGTTTCACGTCGAGGTGACGCCAGAGCCACAGGCACTCGCATCACGCCTCCATGCCGCCGGGTTGACGGCGGGACTGGCTGTCAATCCTGAGACGAACCTCGAGCGCGTCCTTCCCGTCGCCCACGACTTCGACATGATTCTCGTCATGACTGTTCAACCCGGCTTCGGTGGGCAGGCATTCATGGCTGAGAATCTGGAGAAGGTACGATCACTTCGAGAGTGGGAGAAGGCGTCGAACCTCATGGGCGGGAAGCGGCTTGATATAGAGGTTGACGGTGGTATCAACAGGGAGACAATCGTAGCTGCCCGCGACGCCGGTGCGAATGTGTTCGTCGCCGGCAATTCGATTTTTTCTGGAGGCGATCCCGCTGCTGCTGTAGCAAAGATGAGGCAGGCCCTCCTTTGACGTCGAGTACGTATGACGGCGTTGACTCGAGTGACTCGGATGCCAACCGAATCTCACAACGTGGTGTTCCCTGAAGCCAAGCCGATGGCACGCCCGTACGCGTTTCTACAGATGTGGTTCGACTCGAAGGGGCAAGACGGTGAACCAAAGACAGCGCAAAGTGAATCACGAGGAGCATGAACGAGACAGGATCGACTGAGCGCAGTGAGCCCGAACGCGACGGTCAGGTGGAGTCCGGTCGTCGGCGCAAAGACATGCCGGCCAACCTGTGGATGAAGTGTCCGTCATGTAGCAAGCTGATCTACAAGCCGAAGGTGGCGGAGAAGCTGAACGTCTGCCCTGAGTGCAACTACCATTTCGAGATAGCGAGCCGGCAGAGAATCGAGGTCATTCTCGATGAGGGCAGCTTCGAAGAGTTCTGTCAGGATCTCGCGCCGCTAGACCCCCTCGAGTTCCGCGCGTTGAAGGCTTACAAGGATCGTCTTGCCGCGGCCCAAAAGATGACCCAGCTGCGCGACGCCTGCGTTGTCGGCACGGGTACGATCGATGGAATCGACGTAGTGTTTGGCGTCAGCGACTCGCGGTTTCTCCGCGGCAGTATGGGCTCCGTCGTCGGGGAGAAGATTTGTCGTGCGACTGAGCTCGCCTGCGAGCGCCGGTTGCCGTTCATTTTCATCAGCGGGTCCGGCGGTGGGGCGCGCATGGACGAAGGCATTTTTTCTCTCATGCAGATGGCGAAGACCAGCGGTGCATTGGCAGAATTTGACCGGCACCGCGGACTCTTCATCTCCGTTTTGACCAACCCGACGATGGGCGGCGCCATGGCGAGCTTTGCTGCGCTCGGAGACGTGGTGTTGGCGGAACCGAAAGCCCTGATCGGGTTCGCTGGACCGAACGTCATCCGCCAAACGATCAAATCCGAAATCCCGGAGGGATTCCAGACCTCGGAGTTTCTCCTCGAGCACGGATTCCTCGATCAGATCGTCGACCGGGAGGACCTGAGGCCGACGCTCTCTTACTTTTTGCACATGTTCTCGCCCCAATAGGGGCTTGACCGGTTTCTCCCTCGACGCTGTCACGGGAAGGACTGGGGTGCTCACCGCCGCGATATGCCGAGAAGCTCAAGGTTTTCGGACGCCACGCCGATTGAGGAGTGTGATCGCAGTGTGGCTTAGCAGCCCGTTGAAAGTCATTCGGCTGAGAAACTGGCCTCTTCACGCTCAGCTCGACCGCGGCGAGCCTCGATAATCTCGGAGATTACCTGCGTTCGCCGCGACCGATCTGGACGCGAAGCGACCAGTTTTCGACTCGAAGCACTTTTCAACGGGCTGTTAGCCGGAGCGTACGTCGCTGCGAACGTCTGTAGGCGTGGTTCCGAGAAAGTCACGCGGTCGCTGGGAGTGTCCAAATCGTCGCGACCGGCCGACTCGGGTTCGCGTCTGCCGGTCGGTGAACTTTTCATTCGAGGTTTCAGATGGATCGCGGCCGCATACTCCTCCTGGGGCAGTCAAAGGAGCACACATACGAGGTGCGAAACCTTCTCGACAACAAGCGATTCGAGATCGAGATCGCACTGTCAGTCGAGGTTGCGAAAACGGTTCTGACGCAAAGGGGGATGAACCTTTTGGTCATGCACACAGAGGTGTCGCAGGAGAACGCTCGCGAGTTCTTCGATTTCTGCGAAGAGCGAGGTGTCACGATTCCTCTCTTTGTCTTCGGGGAAGAGACAACCCAGTTCCGTGACCTGACTCCCGACTGGGTACATGTCTCATACTTCGAAAAGCCGTACGCGGCAGACGAAGTCTTTCGCGAGATCGACGCACTCAAGACGACTGAGTCTCGAGCGACGATCGGGCTCAACCCGAACATCACATAGAGAGAACCGTTCGCCGGATTGTCGTGGGTCCGCCTCCTACGAAAGGCGACGACGCCGAACGACTGGTGCCCGACCTATAACCAGACCGAAAAATCGTTGGCGCGACTTGCTGGCTTCGGCGCGAATCATCCCTTGATGTCAGCTGTCGAATGTGACCGCGGTGGCAGCAAGCCTTAGATTTCGTGACGGAATCCGCCTCTCGTCGACACGTTGAACTGGTGCGTGCACGGACGCACTTGATCTCACGATGCTGCTTTGCGTGACTCTATCTCGCCGATAGAATACGCGTATGAGCTGCTTTGACGAGCTTCGCGAGCTCGAGGAACAAGGGATCGACTTGATCGAGGTGCTCGGTCAAGATCGGCATCTGGATTCGCCGCAGGACCTACAGGAGTTGATCTCCAGGCTTGGTCGCTGTTCCGAAAGCTTGTACCCAGACCTCCTCTACCTTTTGACCCTCCGCCGTTTTTCGCCGGAGGAAGCCAAGGAGATCTGGGGCGCGATTATGCAGCACAAGACTGAGCTGCAGGGACACCTCAATAGGACTGTGTGCTTTCGCGTCGCGGCGCTCGACTACTTCTCGAGTGGCCCCCATTCTTTGAGGGGCGTGCGGATTGTCGCGCGCCCGGAATTCGAGAGCATCCTGAGCTACGTCAACATCGACGAGGTCACATCCGTCTACACTCGACGGTTTTTCCAGGACGTCCTGAAGACTGAGTTTCATCGTGCGCGGCGCTATGGTCACATGCTCTCGCTCTTGATCCTCGACGTCGATGACTTCAAGAGCGTCAACGATGAGCATGGTCATGTTTTTGGCGACGTGGTTTTGCGCAAGGTGGGGACGGCGCTGAAGGAGACGACGCGTGAGACAGACTACGTTTGTCGATATGGCGGCGACGAGTTCGCTATTATCTTGCCGCAGGCCGGCCCTGCGGAAGCGCACGTGCTTTCGGAGCGTATCAGGCGTTCGACGCAATCGATGAAAGTGCGCCCGGACGACAGCGTGCCCGCGAGCTCAGACAGTGAGCAGGTTGCTCTATGGTCTGCATCGCTCAGTGAGATTGTCGGTGGCGAGTCGACGTCAGATTCGGTACGCTCAGACGATCATGTGACGCTCAGCATCGGTGGGGCGACGTATCCGGTGCACTGCGTCGAAATCGAAGAGCTCATTGCGCTTGCCGATCAGATGTGTCTTGAGGCGAAGCGTGCCGGGAAAAACCGCACGCGGATCCACGAAGGCGACTCAGACTGGTCGGGTGTTGGGTAGCCGACCATCGCGCGTGGAGATCGAGGAATGTATACGATCAAAATGGCGAAGCGGGCTCTCCTTGAAACCGACAAGCGGCTTCTTTGGAAGCTAATCGTCAATCTCGGCTTCAAAGGAGTGAGGTCGGTTAGGCGCCACAAGAAGCGGCTGCGTCGCGGCGAGTACTTCCCACCGTTCCTGTATGTGTCAGTGATCAACAGCTGCAACCTTCGCTGTCAAGGTTGTTGGGTTGATGTCGCTTCGAAACAGCAGACGATTGATGCGACCGCCATGCATAGGCTGATCTCCGAGGCCAAGGAGATGGGCAACGTCTTCTTTGGCATCGTCGGTGGTGAGCCATTTCTTCACCCGGAACTGATGGAGATTCTCGCGGCGCATCCAGATTGCTACTTTCAGGTCTTCACGAACGGGCACTTCATCTCCGACGAAGTCGCGCGAGACCTGCGCCGGCTGGGCAACGTAACTCCTCTCATCAGCGTTGAAGGGAACGAAATCGTCAGCGACGAGCGGCGTGGTCGACCTGGTGTCTACAACAAGTCGCTCGAGGGCATAGAGAACTGTCTGAAGCACAAAGTTCTCACAGGTGTCTGCACCAGCTTGTGCCGTACCAATATCGACGACTTGCTCACCGAGGCGTGGGTCGATCGATTGATAGAAATGGGAGTCTTCTACACCTGGTTCCATGTCTACCGTCCGATGGGTCCCGATGCGTGTCCCGATCTCTGCTTGACACCTGAGCAGCAGCTCCAGGCGCGGAAATTTGTCGTCGAGATGCGCGCGCGCAAACCCATTGTGATCATCGACGCCTATTTTGACGGCGAGGGGAAAGCGCTCTGCCCAGCCGCGAACGGTGTGAGCCACCACATCAACCCTTGGGGCGACATCGAGCCGTGTCCGATTGTGCAGTTTAGTAAGGAGTCGATTCACGATGCGTCGAGGTCTCTGAGGGACAAGTTTGTTGAATCGGAGTTTCTGCGCGATTTTCGCCGCTTGGCGGCGTCGACGACGCGTGGCTGCATCGTGCTTGAGAGGCCCGATCTTCTTCGCGAGCTGATCGAGCGACACGACGCGAAAGATTCCACGGCTCGAGGCACGGCGCTCGCCGAGCTCGTCGCCATGGAGACTCGTACATCGCAGTACAACCCCGGCGGCGAGATTCCCGAGAAGAATTGGTTTTACCGCGTCGCGAAGCGTTTCTGGTTCAACGATTTCGGCGTTTACGACGGTTACGACCACAGCCGCGTGTCTGCGCCCGCGGTGCTGAGCGGTAAATCGAGTTCCTAACGCTAAGTTCGCGAAGCGCTGGGACGACGCAGAAGAAGAAAGAGAAAGAACGCGCCGCCGAGGAATGCCGTTACGATGTTAACCGGCATGACGTCGTGTGCGCTGAACGATCGCGCGACGAGGTCGCAGATGCAGAGGAACGCGCCACCGAAGAGCGCCGTTGCTGGAGCCAAGTGGCGGTGATCCGGTCCGACGACCAAGCGCATGATGTGGGGGGTAATGAGGCCGACGAATGCGATCGGGCCGGCGACTGCGACGACGGCTCCAACGAGGAGCGCGGAAGTGAGCAAAATGATGCGTTCGCTCCGCCGAGTGTTGACACCGCGACTAACCGCCAGCTCATCGTCGATCGAAAGTAGATTCAACTCTTTGCTGAGACAGCCGAGGATGCTGACGCCGACGATCGTACACGGCAACACGAACCAGACCTTCCTGAACCCAACGACGTTGAGATCCCCCATGAGCCAATGCAGCATGCTGACACGATCCTGAAGAGAGCTGGTGTACTGGAGGAAGAGAATCAAACTCGTGAAGAAGTAGTTAAGTGCAATTCCAGTGAGCAGCAGGTTGGCGCTGCCGCTGCGCCGGCGAGACCAGGCGAGAGCCTTGATGAGGACGATTGCACCGAGAGCGCCGGCGAACGCGCACGACGATACCGCTGACCCGCCGAGTACCGAGAGTCCGACGCCGAGGCGAATCGCGATGGCGGCGCCAAGATGGGCGCCGGTGGCGACGCCAAGAGTGAAGGGGGTCGCGAGTGCATTGCGAAAGAGCGCTTGAAACGCCATGCCGCTGACCCCGAGCGCTGAGCCCGCGAGAAAACTGAATGTTGCGCGCGGTAGGCGCAGTTTGTGGAGGACGTATTCGCCATGCTCGCCGCTAGGCAGGGGCTCTCCCATGAAGGCGGTCGCGGCGAAAGCCGCCGCCGAGACAAACGCGATGACAACGAGCTGCAGCGATTTGGTCATGGCTGTCGTCGCGGGACGAGGGTGGTTTCACCGCTCGCTTCGTGGCGCAAGACTTGGAAGTCGACTCCGTAGACTGCCCGGAGATTGCCGCCCTTCACAAGGTCGCTGGGCGCACCGTTAAACGTCATCTGTCCAGACTTGAGCGCGATGACTCGGTGACTCGCGAGCACTGCATGATGAAGATCGTGGGTGATCGCGATGACTGTGACGTGTTGCTCTCGATTCATCCGCATCAGGATGTCGATGACTTGGTGTTGGTGTAGATAGTCAAGGTGAGCCGTTGGCTCGTCAATCAGCAGGATCTTTGTTTGTTGAGCGAGAGCCGCCGCGAGAAACACCCTTTGTCGCTCTCCACCGCTGAGCGTCGCGACCTGACGGGTCGCGAAACTGAGAGTGCCTGTGATCTCGAGCGCGTTCTCGACATGATCGCGGTCTTCCTGCGAGACCGGGGCAAACCGCCGGGTGTGCGGGAAGCGCGACAAGAGACAGAAATCTTGTACGCTGAATGCGCCGGTGTAGTGGGTATTTTGCGGCACGTAACCGATCAGGCGGGCGAGTTCCTTCTGACAATAGTCAGTCTGATCGCGGCCGAAGAGATCGATCCCGCCGCTTGTCTTGTCCACGAAGCGAATGAGACAGCGCGCTAACGTCGTCTTTCCCGCTCCGTTCGCACCGATGACGGAGACGAACTCACCGGATTGGATCCGAAAGGTCACGTGATCCAAGAGCCAGGTCGACTTGCGACGCTCTGGTGCATAACAGAGGTCTCTGACTGCTACTGCCGGTGTCGAGTCGTTGTCAGCGTTCACTTTGCTCGAGGTCGAGGCCTGGGTGAAGGGCTGCTACGAACGCTTCGATCGTTTGGGTCATTCGTGGCCCGGGAATCGCGGCGTAGCTGGCATCGATAAGGTAGACGCGGCGACGCTTGGCAGCGTCGAGGACGTCGATTCGGTACCAATCGTTGAGCAGTTCGTCTCGGTTCCATTTACCGGAGGTGAGATCCGGAACCACCTCGATGATCACTTCCGGATTGAACCGGATGATTCGTTCCTGCGAAACCGACGGATAGAGAACGTCGCCTTTGTATACGTTCTCACCGCCGCTCAAGTTCAAAAGTTCATCGTAAAAAGTCTTCCCGGCGAGAAACACCTTGCCGATCGATCTCTCCGTGCGGTCGCGGTCGACAACGATCATAGCGCGGACACTCGGTGCGCGTTTGGAGAGTTCGGAGAGGCGTTCGAGCTCTCGCCGCAGACGTGACGTGCGCTTCTGCGCCACATCTCGAACACCGCAAGCTTCGCCCAAGATTCGGAACGAGTCAATGATTCCGGCCACGCTGCGTTGGTCGACCACAACGCTGCGGATGTCCAGCTCGTCCAGATTCTGACGAACTTCGGCGTGTGAAGGGATGAGCACGACGAGGTCGGGTTGGATCGAGAGTAACGTTTCGTAGTTGATGTCGTGAAAGCCGCCGATTTTCGTCTTCTTTTGTGCCGCGGGCGGATACTGGCAGAAGTCAGTTACACCGACAACTCGCGCGTCCAGCCCGAGTGCGAACAGGACCTCTGTGATGCTTGGAGCCATCGAGACAATGCGCTGCGGCGGCGGCGCGTCTTTGGCCTCGCTCTGTTTCCCGCGGCGGTCAGAGCAGCTGGAGGAAAGTGCGAGGCATGCGCCTGCGAGGATCCATATCGCCACTTGGGCGCGCAGTACCCGACCCGGTGGCCGCACCAGACTACGAGTTTTCAAGAGGCTCACCGTGTTGAAACGTCGCGTCAATCGAGCGTCCACTAACGAATGGTGGAGACAGACAACGTGAGTCGCGAGCGGTGCTGCGGTGAGTGGTGCAGTTTTTGCGTCGCAACGAAACTCTTTCTGCTTTGAGGATCCCCGCCGTTGTTTGGGTTTCGATCGTAGAGCGGAAAACAGCTGCCCGCAATGTCGAGGCGGATTCGGTGGCCTTTGAGAAACCGGTTCGAGACGTGTGTCAGATCGATGGTCCATTCGTGGATCTTGTGCGGTGTGAGTGGATGCGGCTGCGACGCCGAGTGCCGGTAGCGGCCGCGGAGGATTCCTGTCGCCAGGTTCTGCGCGAAACCGTCCGGATGAACGTCGACGAGTTTGGCGACGACATCGGTGTCTGGGGCGTCTGTCTCGACGTAGAGCGTCGCCCGCACAGGTCCCACCACCTCGACGTCTTCGTCGAGGGGAGGCGAGGTGTAGACCAGCACCTCCGGGTGCTGTTCGATCGCGCGCTGATCGAATGGTTCCCATGCGTCCAAGTAGGTTGGAGCTGCGTCGCGTCCGCCCTTTGCCGGGATCGGATCGGCGGGGTCGGCGACAAAACGATCGGTGCCACTATTCGCTGGCGGCGTGAGCTGAAGGCTTCCGTCACCGGCGGCTGTGTTCGCCCCCTCTCGGCTCGTCAGGAAGTAGTCGACCCAGCGCGTCGTGCGTGGCGGCCATTGGTGGCACTCCCGCCAACGGTTCAGCCCCATGACGAAGTAGCGAATGGGGGGCTCTCGGTCGACTCCATTGTCGATGCCTTTGAGGTGCCGGTCAAACCAACGCCTCAGCTCTCCGTTTGCGTCGAATTCCGCTTCAGGTCCGAAGTCCATTTCGCCGACACGTTGTCGGCTCACCGCCGCGTGTGGGCCTGAGCCGATGACGAGCCGCTGGTTACGCCGCGCATGATCGGTCTTTGCGAATCGAACCATCATCTGATAGCTCTTGATCACTTCCGGGAGAAAAAAATCGTAGAGGCCGACCATGTGCAGAGCGGGAACGTCGACGTCGCTGAGCCGATCCTCTACGTTGAAGGACTGCCAGTAGGCGCCGAAATCGGCGTGGAAAACCATATCCCGGAGCATCGGGATGCGCCAGCCGAACTCCTCGTCCATCTCGTGGAGTGGTAGGTGAAGAAACGCGCGGTGAAAATCGATGGCGTTGAAAGCATCGCGGCTCGGTGCCGTCATCGACGCGGCCCAGCGGCCGATGAGGCCGACGCGCAGCGCGCCGCCAAGGTAGAGATTGCCGTAGAAATTGGTGAACGTGGCTACCGGCGCCATCACCTTGACGTGACGGCTCGCGAACGGGGCCGCGAGCCACTGCGTGGCCCCGACGTAGGAAGCCCCGAACGTACCAACGTCGCCGCTACACCACGGTTGCTGTCCGACCCACTCCTGGGTCTCGAAACCATCACGACCTTCGTTGATGTAGAGGTAGAACTCGCCGCCGGAGTCGCCACGGCCGCGGCAGTCCTGCGCGACGACGGCATAACCGTGGGCGGTGAAGTAGGAAGCCTGGCGCAGAGCGCCCCCCTTACCGTACGGCGTGCGCAAGAGTAGCGTTGGAAATGGACCTTGCCGGAGAGGCAGGTAGATGTCCGTCGAGAGTCCGACGCCATCGCTGAGCAGCACACGTTCGTTTCGCTTCTCGAAAGTCGGAAGACCGTCCGAAGCATCGTCGAGCGCGGCGACGCGAGCAAACGAAAGCGAGCAGAACACGGCAAGCAGGATTCTTCGAGCTGTCATGAGCCTTCTGCGCCGGCTGGCTGCATATCTCGCCCTTGGTGGACGCGTGGAATTCGGTGTGGCGTGATGGAATCTGTCGCAAGTGTGCCAGCTTCGGGCGACGTTTTCCAGCCATGGTGTCGACGCGCTACGAGGTCGTGATTCGTTCGCAGCCTATTGAAAGCCGGTGGCGAGGTGGCAGTGCGGGTGATCGAGCTGCCGCCCGCGGCCGCGTCCAACCAACTGCGCGCCGTGGAGTTTGCTTCGGCTGAGCTCGCGTCGCTCGACTCGATCTTCCGCCGCTCGATCTTCCGCCGCTCGATTGATGGTGCTGTGACGGTTTGTGCGACTCTTCTGTCGAGTCGCGATCGTCGCTTCATGCGGGAGGACGTCAACGACGACGGTGCCGTGGACGTTTCCACTGCACTCATGCTATTGCAGGTGACCGCTGTTGGCGATGTTGACGTCAGTACCGTGTGCGGTTACGACGTCAACATCGATCGCCTTGACTGTCAGAGCGTTGAAGAGTGCGAGTAGGGTTGCGCGCTCGCAGAGGATCGAGCGAATATCAGAGTCAAAGTTGGTCGACTCTGATATTCGCTTTGTCCCCCGCGCTGCGGATTCTGAGACTCGGCTCGCCGGCTGTTAGCCTCGAGTTTGGCCATTTCGCGCCGGCCTGGCCGGACGAGTTTCGCGGGAATTCAACGGCCCTTTCGACTTTTTCGTACCCTGAGAACCCTTGTGCATGTTTAAAAACTCCTGTCCGGCCCTTCGGGGAAAGCCAGGAGCGCCGATGCCTGCGTCGCTCCTCCGCCACGATCGCAGCGGGATCGCGTTGTCGTCGCTCCTTGGCCTCGACGCTCCTTGGCCTCGACGCTCCTGGCTTTCCCAGGCTCGACGCGAAATGGCCAAACTCGAGTTAGCAGCCCGTTGAAAAAGTCATTCGGCCGAGAAACCGGCCTCTTCACGCCCAGCTCGACCGCGTCAATACTCGCCGTATACCTTATAGAAGAGGGCTCGGAGATTACCTGCGTTTGCCGCGGCCGATCTGGACGCGAAGAGACCAGTTTTCGGCTCGAAGCACTTTTTCAACAGGCTGTTAACGGCAGAGTTCCGGGCAGTCGCCGGCGATCTGCGTGCAGGTTTGCCCCAAAACGTGCGGCACGCCAATGCCGCCGAACTGAAAGTTGAGACTACTGACCGGGTCGGAGATGTCGACGCCGCCATCGCCGTTCCAGTCGCTGATTGCGACGCCCGTCTCACTCAAAGCGGGCGGAAACGAGTCAGGAACCAGCATGCAAGCGTCGAGGAGTATCCCTGCGAACAGGAAGTTGAGCTGCGCTACCGGGTCGGAGATATCGACACCACCGTCTTGGTTGACGTCGCCAGGCAGTTGCCCAGGTGTTCCCGTCACGAGGACGTCGATCACTACCTCGAGGATGTTGTTCTCCGGCGAGAAATCGTCAACTGTCAACTTGAACTCGTACTCGCCGGTCTCTGCGAAAGTCAGATCCAAGTCTTCGTCGAGTGGGTCGCGGATGATGACCGTTGCTGGGCCGCTGATGCGTTCCCACATAGCGAGCTCTTCTTGCGGGCAGCCGTCCGGGCCGCTCGTGGTGGAAACATCGACACGCATCTCGGTCACGCCACCGGCGAGCTGCAGCTCCGCAGAAAGCTCGCCGACAGCCACGGCTGGTGCTTGAAACGTAAGCGATGCCGTCGGCGGTTCGTTGGGGCCGAGCCCTGGGACGGCTTCGAGGACGACCGTTGTCGAGTCGGTGTTGTCTTCAGACTGTCCATCGTTGACGGTCAATGAGATTTCGTAGACGTCCTCGACGAGAAAGCGAGCCAGAGTGTCCTTGAAGTTTGGACTCGTCAGCTCAACGCCACCTTCGGTGCCGGAGATGACTTCCCACTGATAGGTGAGGCCTTGGGTGCCGTTGTCTCCGTCCGACGAATTCGTGCCGCGGAGAATCGCCTGACCGACGCCGCAGTCGACATCGATCGTGCCGTCAAGCACCTCACCGGTGACGCCGCTGGTGGCGACGATGACCGCGACCGGTGGGTTGTTCGGGAGCTCGTCGAAAATCGGAATGACGTCCTCGAATTCCTTACAAGGATCGAGATCGGCGAGAGGATCATCGATGATTTCGCAGAGATCGGAGCCAAGAGGAAGAATCTCCGCTGGGTTGTCGACGTTGAGGCTGTCGGGGCCCTCTCGCGTGCGGCGAGCGAGAATTGCAGCCGTGATCGAGGTCCCTTCGGTTGGCAGGACATAGTCGCCGTCCAGAGCGCTGCCAGGTCCGAACAGCGACACGATCGGACGCGTCCCGAAACCAGGGTCGGTGTAGTCGCCTGGCTGAATGGCGGGCGTGATGGCAGGAGCTGGTGGGGGGAATTCGTAGCGCCACTCGACCGTGAAGCCCGCTCCAGCACCTCGCGAAACAATTCGACCGGTATCGAGGAGCCCGTTGGCGTGATCGGCGTCGGTCGGATCATAGGTCAAGACGTTGAGCGTGAAAGGGTCGACTGTCTGCAGAACGACTTCGAAGTCGACCGTGCTCGCGTTGACCGCAGTCGCTCGGATTTCGAAACTGAGATCGAAGAAGGCAGGCGGATTGACGATGGGAATCAGCTCTTTGATGATGAACGTCCCCAGGAGATCGCCGGCGCTGACGCCGCTGACGTCGAGCGTCCCATCATTCACATCGACGAGAATGTTCGCGAGTCCAGGGTCGCCCCTGTCCTGAATGATTCCCATCTCGAACGCCGTCGCTTCCCCTTTCAACGGATTCGAAAAAATCGAACGTGCGCACCAGCACCACTCGAGGTTCTCCGGTAGAGCGCAGTCGGGCGAGTCGACGAATGGATTCGTGTTGCCGTCCGCTAGGAGGATGCAGCTGTTTTCCTCCGTGAATTCGAATGCCGAAAGCGAGGAGCTCGCCGCCAAGAGTCCACCCAAGACTGTGAATAGCCATCGCGTCTTCATCGCGCACCTCCAAAGGACCAGTCAGCGATCTGCGAAGGAGTCACCGTCCCGGCCTAGCAGGCTGAACGAGAACTGCTTCGGGTCGAAACCAACCCATCCTTCTCCGCTTCGGCAGCGCCGTCGGCGCCGATGTTGAACCGGCGCGAAGAGGTGAGTCTCGCCCCCGTTCGTGTCTCCAGCAGCCTTACTAAGCCGAAGTCGTTCCCGGTGGCTCGTCAACAGGCCACTGTCAGCATGAGACTTCGGAACTTGCTTGCCGGGCTCCCGGCCCGGCGATCAAGCCGCAGCGTGAGGTCGATCGGCGAAATGCTCGATCGCCGACATGTTCGATCCCATGGCTGTGGCTACAACCCTCTATTCCCACTTTTTCCCTGAACGAAATCGTATCATAGCCAGGATGTTTTGGCTCCGTTTTTCGCTGTCTGGGTGACTATTTCAGTGCTGAATCCGAACGTCCCCCCCGGACCCTACACGAACTCTCGCATCATGGTGACACCCGCAGCAACCAGGCCTCCGAGAGAATCGTGCCCCAGCCGCCGCTGTTGCGCCACTGCTCTCGCTCGACGCGTGGGCCCACCGCAACGTCGCTCGCCTTGCGCAGCTGAATGACGAGCTCTCCGTCGCGCGTGGCTTGTTGTGGAACGTCGAAGGTGACGAAGTCGCTCATGCGTTCCGGGAGCTCGAGCTCATGCGCCAGGACCACGTCGTCGGCGAGGATTGACTGGGAGCGCTGGTTCATGCGCATGGCGTAGCGCGATTGAAACCATGGGCGCACGAGTGTCAAACGCAAACGATAGCGGGCGTTTGGCTCGAGATCGCGGTAGTGGAGGGTGACACCTTCGGCCTCGTCTTGTGTGAAGTGCATGGAGCGTTGGCTCGGTCGATTACTTTCGGAGAGCATTTGTGCGACGTACGGTTGGCCGTGGTCGTAGGGGTATCCGCTAACGACGTTCGGTGCCGAGTTGTACGTGCCAAGGTTGTCGTAGTGCCCCCCCGGACCTGGGTCGTTATAGGCGACGATCATGCGAAGCAGTTCGCGCTTCTCGAGGCCACTGGAAGCTTTGGCACGCTCGAGTTGGCGCTTGAGCCAGCCGAGCCCGATGAAGTCATGCTCAAGATTGAAGTAACCTTCGTTACGGACGCCGAAGAGACGGTTGCTCTCTTCGCCGAGCCGGCCAGCCTCCTGTCGTAGACGTGACATCTCCTCGGTCTCGATCGCAGCCAGGTGAGCCGGCTCTCCCGTCGACCGACCCAGCCAACCCAGACACTGCTCGATGGCGGCGTTTGTGTTCTTGTCGCCGGCGTGATCGCGCTGCTCAAGCGCCAGGGCGATCGCTTTTTCGATGCGTCGTTGAAGCGCGGACTGCTGGCGGACCGCCAGCTGTGTGTACTTGTCGAGTGCGCCTTTCTGCATGAACTGTCGCCACAGCCAGCTGCGGTCTCGGTCGACCTGGGGCATCTGGCGTCCGGCGTCCCTGACGAGCTCGTAGTACCGATCGATGCCCGATTTGTCGGCCAGCGGTGTGTCGGAATCTTCCTCCAGATTCTCTTCGAGCTGGAAGATCGCCCTCGCCATAAGCGGCGCGGCCTCGTGCCCGAACCAGGTCGTGCAGTATTCATCGACGACCGCTTCGACACTCGTCCGCGGAGTCCAGAGAAGCCGCTGCCACATCCATTGGTTGAAGTGATCGTGGTGACCGCTCGAGTGTGTCACGTCGCCGACCGCATAGCGCATGAGATCGTTGAAGACTCGGTGGTAGAAGCGTGGCCAGGCGTAGAACGTCAGGCGATCGTAGACCATTGTCAGAGCTTGGTCTGGCCGTCGCTCGTAGATTGAATGGCTCCAGTGGGGCGGGTGGTCGCCGCTACGGTCGGTGCGCGGGTACATCTGGACGTACCCATGCTGTGCATAGCGCCAATGGGTGATCTCGTTATAGTAGGTCAACACATGGCGCGGTGGGAGCCGGCGGATCAGCTCGCGCGGATAAAGGTCGAACGGCCCGAATCCGGGATAGCGAAACAAGTCCATGCGGTGGGTTTGACGATGTCCCGGCTGCCATGTGGTTGCGTCCGAGCCGGGTCCGTAGCCCCACGCCCACAACCACTCCCGCGGCTGCGCGTTGAGGTAGTGTAGGATCGCGTTGTCATCATCGTTGTCGAATTTCTGGTTCGTGAAGTAGATCCTCGTCGTCGGGTGGTACTTGTGGATGATCTTTGCCATCTCAGCGACGGTCTTGATGAAGATCAAACCATACGGATCACAGAGATCGCACTCGCAGCCGCCACCGTCGCCGCCGTGAAACTTGACGAAATCGTAGGTTGGACTGTTCTTGAACTGCGCCTCGCAGCGTTCGATTTGCGCTGCCCGGGCCGCTGGGACGGAAAGACAAACGTAGCCGAGCCGGCCGATCGACTCCTTTGCGTGCCACTCTGGTGGGCCGGAGCCGGTGTTGGCCCCGAAACCGCCCTGTGTCATGAGGCCAAATGACTTGATGAAGTCGAACATCGGCCCAGGGCCGGTGGGAAACGTGTTCGCACCCGCTAAGGCGTAGTCGATCACGACGCGCTGAGTTTCTTCAAGTGTCCACGATCGCACGTTCGCGAGGCGCTTGGCGACGCCGCTTTGTCCGAACTGGGTGCCTCGCACTTCGAATGCCGGTGCCGTCCGAATCTCAAGCGGCAGGGGACATATGACTCGGTCTTCTCGAACCACGACACGCCGTAGGATCTCACCGACGGCGTACAGTACTCCGCGCTCGTCTCGTCCGGTGGCTAGCAGAACCGGGCGTTCACTCTCGCGGAGACTTTTGAGGAGGAACCCTTCCGGGCCAGGTGCCAGATCGGTGAGCGGTGGGATGCGATGTGCGGTGAGCGCGCGTTGGATCGCGCGGTGGTGCTCTGGGATTCCGAGAAACACGACGAGCGTTGACGGTGGAGGAACGGATTCTGACTCCAACGTAGTCTCAGCGACGACGCGGACACTCTCGGGACTCGTGAGGCGTTCAGAGATGCGCGATGCGAGGAGGTTGGCGGCGCTCTTTTCGACACCTGTGGCGTCGACGCCGAGCTGGATTGTGATACGGGTGAACTCGGCACTCTCGAGTCGAATGGACGAGATCATGGTCAGCAGAACAATCGAAAACTGTCTCAGTTGCATGCGGCGGCTCGATGATCAGTTGAGGGTTCAACACGCTGTTAAGTTTAGCGGGCGTGGAGGTCGGCAACGTCAGCCCGCTGGCGACGCTGATGCTGCAGCAGCAGTATACCCATTCTGCCGCGGCTAGCACGAGTTCCCCACTCGCACCTTGGTTTCGGCTCGCATACACTGCACGGTCACGCTTGTGCTTTGTTCAGAGTTTCGTCATTGGGAGTCGAGCATGCTGGATTTTTCGAACAGTCGGAAGTTGATGGAGCGCGCTGCCCATTCGCTTGCTGGTGGAGTGAGTAGTCACTTTCGCATCTTCGGTCAACCGCATCCCCTCGTCTTCGATCATGCCGAGGGCGCATACATCACCGACGTCGATGGCCACCGCTTTCTGGACTTTACCTTGTCGCAAGGGCCGATGATCTTGGGGCATTCCCACCCGCGACTGCTTCAGCGTGTCGCCGAGGAGTCCACCAAAGGCCAACTCTTCGCGGGTCAGCATAAGCTTGAGATCGAGGCGGCCGAGCGGATTTGCGACATCGTCCCGTGCGCGGAGCTCCTGCGTTTCTCGCTGTCAGGGAGTGAGTCCGTTCAAGCCGCATTGCGTGTCGCGCGGGCCGTCACAGGCCGGCAAAAGTACATCAAGTTTGAAGGTCATTATCATGGCTGGCTCGACAGCACGAGTGTCAGCGTCAACCCGGCGCTGGACCGAGCCGGACCACGCGAGTCAGCAGCGGCGGTGGCGTGGACTGGCGGGCAGTCGGCGAGCGTACTGAACGACGTGATCGTCCTGCCCTGGAACGATCTTGATCTACTGACGCGAAGGGTACGTGAGAAGGCAGACGACGTCGCGGCGATCATCACTGAGCCGATCATGTGCAACACGAGCTGCATCGCGCCGCGACCGGGGTTTTTGGAGGGGCTGAGAGCGCTGTGCGATGATCACGGGATAGCTCTGATTTTCGACGAGGTGATCACCGGATTCCGCGTCGCGCCGGGCGGCGCGCAGGCGCAACTGGGAGTGACACCCGATCTCGCTGTGTTCGGCAAAGCGTGTGCCGGTGGCTATCCGGTCAGCATTCTTGCCGGCCGAAGAGAGTTTATGGACGCGGTTGCCGACGGGCGCGCTATTCATGCCGGGACACTCAACAGCAACAATGCGTCCATGGCCGCCGTAACAGCGACGCTCGATCTCCTCACCGAGAACGAGTGTGCGGCATATGATCGTCTGACCGACAACGGTCTGGCGCTCATGGAGGGTCTCCGGAGTGCGGCGCGAAGCGGCGGGCACGACGTGCTCGTCCAGGGGCCAGGCCCCGTTTTCCACATGGGATTCACGGCCGCCTCTGCCGTCCACGACTACCGAGAAGCGGTCGCGGCATACGACGGCGCGAAATACGCCAAGTTCGAGCTCGGCATGCTGCACGAGGGCGTTCGACTCATCGGTCGAGGCATCTGGTACCACAGCCTTGTGCATACGTCTGAGCACGTCGAGGTCGCACTGCGTGCCGCGAGGAAGGTCCTCAGTGGCCTGTAGGGTGTACTCCCGAGTGGATGCCTGAATGCTCCTACACCTCGCTGGAGTGGGATGAGTTGCGCAAAAAAACGTGTGGCGTCCGCTGCGGGATGTTATCCGTAATCTGTCGTTGTCAGCGTGTCATTTGTCGCATCTTCGTCTGGTGAGTTGGTGCACGGCGCCATGTGGGTGAGGAAGAGAATCGATATCGGCTGGCGCGATCTCGGCTACGGTGTGGTGCGTTCGCTGGCGCCTCGGCTGTCTCGTCGGCCACGCTGGGGAGAGCGAGCGGGTCCTGGCGTACACAACGATCCAGTCCTTATACAATGGGCCGATGGTGATCGTGCTTGCACGTTTCTTTCTGTTCGCACGGCTTTCGACGCGCTTCTCAGTGTCCTCGATCTGCCGGCTCGAAGCGAAGTGCTTCTCTCGGCGGTGACGATCAAAGACATGGTCCGCATCGTCGAGCATCACGGCTTGGTTCCCGTCCCGGTCGACCTGGACACGCGCACGTTGGCGCCCAAGCCCGCGGCGGTCGAGGCGGCCTTGACACCGAACTCCAAGGTCATTGTGGTGGCGCATCTGTTTGGCAGCCGCGTGGAAATGGACTCGATCCGCAGTCTTGCCGAGAAAAACGGTCTCTTTGTGATTGAGGACTGTGCCCAGTCGTTCACTGCCGAGGCGCTCGGGCGAACCGTAGAGTCCGACGCTGAGCTGTTCAGTTTCGGGCCGATCAAGACGGCAACAGCACTTGGCGGCGCCGTCGCACGCCTGCGCGACGCTAATGTCTGTGCTCGTCTGCGGGCGATGGCTAGCCGCTATCCGAGGCAAAGTCGCTGGGTCTATCTCGCCCGCCTCCTGAAGTATGTAGGCATCAAGGTTCTCTCAACACCCGGGCCGTTGGCGCTCATCGCGCGTGTATGGAGGCTCTTCGGGCGGCGACATGACGCTTGGGCGAATCGGATCGCGCGTGGTTTCGCCGGTCGAGACTTCTTTCGGAGGATTCGCCAGCAGCCGTCTGAGCCACTACTGGAACTGCTCGAGCGGCGGCTAAGGAACTTCGACAGCGGGCGCCTCGACCGCAGAATCCTCGCAGCTCAAAGACTCGCGGAGCAGCTCGGTGGCAGCGTCCGGAGACCGGGCGCGGAGGCACTCCAGCACACACATTGGGTCTTTCCGGTGGAGGTGGACGACCCTGCCGCAGTAATGGAGCGCCTTTGGGGATGCGGGTTCGATTCCACCCAGGGGCATAGCCACTGCGTCGTTGAAGCGCCGAGTGCGCGACTCGATCTCGAGGCCACCGAAGCGAAGCGCGCGCTTCGGAGCATGGTGTTTTTGCCGCCGTCGGATGAGATGCCGCCGGACGTTGCCGCTGCGATGGCCGGCATTGTCCGCGCGGGGGCGTCGAGCCCACGCAAGCGCCGGTGCGAATCTCGCCGTCAGACGTAGCTCAGGGTGACTCGCGACCACGCCACAGGGAGGGGCTGCTTCTCACCAGGGACGAATCGCGAGCCACGGCTGCTATCGGCTACGGACAAGGTATGTAGTTACACCCGGGCAACAGGACGTTGTCATCCCACTGAAGCTGCCAAACGCAGAATCCTTGCAGCACGATGCGTGGTTGGTCTAGCGACGCCGAACCAAACAGGTGATTGAGCAGATGGATCGGGTCGGAGATGTCGACAACCGTGTCGTTGTTTGTGTCGGCAGCTTCATCGCACTCGATGGGCTCGGGGCCGAAGAGTCGATCCAGCAAGTCGTTCGGGTCGGAGATGTCCACCGCGAGGTCGCCGTTGACATCGCCACGAAAGAACTCACAGTCGTCATGAATGGAGTTGCCGTTCCCGTCGGAGAAGGGGATGTTGAGCCAGACGTATGCGAGGGAATCGTTACCGACGGTTTTCTCAGTATCGACGACCACGTCCGGCTCGCCGTCGTTGTTTAAGTCCGCCGCGAGGATGGAGCGAGGCTCGTCGAGCACAGGGAACAGAAACACTCGGCGCCCCGACGCTGCGGGATCCACGATTCCGCTACCGTTGTTGAAGAGAACGACAACTCCGCCTGAATCGTTCGGCTGAATCGTTCGGTAGGGCAACGCGACGTCGGGACTGCCGTCCCTGTCGAAGTCGGCGGTGACGACGAAATCTTTGAATCTTCCGAAACTAGAGATGAACGGTGCCATCGAAAATTCTTGATGGATTCCACCGTTAGGAAATGTCGGCGAGGGAAAACCTGTAGCGCCATCCATGACGGTGATCGAGCTGGCGTCGGAATGAATGATCTCTGGATCACCATCCCCGTTGAGGTCTGTGACAGCGATTCCAGCTCCAGCACCGAATGCTGTTGCGCAAGGGGGGGCGCCGTCACCAGCGACGACGCATTGCGGCTGCGCCGCTGGCGGACCTGAACGGAAAAACGCCCCTCCCGAGTCGACGATGTACATCTCGTTGTCGTTGTTGGCACTTCGAAGCTGGCCGGCAGCGATGAAGCTGGTACCTGAGGTCAGCGTGTCGATACTGAGCGCGGCGCCAACCGAGAAACCTCCTGATCCAAACCATTGAATGACACTACCCGTCTCCGTGCCGGCGGCAATATCGATCGAGTTGTTCCCATCAAGGTTGGCCACGACGATGCTCCGCACGGCGCCTGCAGAATTCAAACCGCTTGGATGGAACCGCGGAGCCGCGAAGTCTCTCGCGTCACCCAGGCTCTCGAGAAGCATGATCGATGGATCGCCGCTATCCTCGTCGGAGCAGCCGACGATCACATCGTCGTCTCCGTCGCCGTCGAAATCGTAGGTGGCTACCGCCCTTGGTTCATCGCATAGCATCGTATAAAGAAACTGCTTGCCGCCATCAAAGGTCCCGTCGCCGCGATTGAAGAGTACAAAGATGCTGTCGTTCGTAGACGCAATCACGATATCTCTGAAGCCCACATCCTGAAGGGCTCGCCCCAGGATATTTCCAGATGCCATGCCGTGCGGGTTGACGTTTCCTCCCGCTATGCCGTCGATGACGTAGCTGGATGGCTGCGAGAACAATCCCGCACACGTCTCACCGGCACAGGGTTGAGACGCAACGACCGCGAGAATCGAGACGACCGATGGCACGATCCAACCCCCGCTGGCGCGGGGCGTCGAGACGGTGAACTGACGACACAAGCTCGAGCGAAACGTTCCAGTCGACATGAGATTCCTCTTTCCTCAGCGCCTGAACAAATGAAGCGAGGTGGCTTGACTCCTTCCCCGCTCGTCACGCAATACCCATGCGGATGATAGGCGCGTCGAGCGGCGCCCAAAACGCAATTCGCGAATGCGTTTGGACGAACTCTAGCGTTTTCGCATCGAGTCGATCTTCAAAGCCGTACACGACGTAGGAATAGCGTTCGCCGTTTCTCTAGCTTGATTCGACGCACCCGCGTTGTTGCTGGGCATGCGAAGCGGGCTGAGGTCAAGGAATGACGAAAATGTGACGCTGACTCGTCGTGGAGCGTGCCCCTTGTCAGCGTCGACGTGTTGCGTTCTGGCGTGGGTCTGAGACGAAGAGAATGAAACTCAGACGTCGCACTCGGAGTACGCGACACACCCCATCGTCACGGGCAGCTCCGGCGCCGCAGAGTCGACGCCGCAGGGGTGACCGGGTGGCCCCGGGGCGGGCGGTGGTTCGCCGTCGATGAACAGGTAGAGGAGCATGAAGATGGCGTCGGTGATGCTCAGCTCACCGTCGTCGTCCGCGTCCGCGGAGTCGCGGCACGTCGGGCCTTCCCGGCCGACGAAGAGGAAGCCCAGCAGAAACAGCGAGTCCGAGATGTCGAGTGCGCCGTCGCCGTTGGGGTCGCCGCGGTGAAAGAGCGCAGTTTCACACGCGTCGAGTACGCCTGTGGCGTCTTCATCTAGCGCTGGGTCCTGCAGCATCTCACAGGAGTCGGGAATGTCGTTGAGGTTGCAGTCGCTCTGAACCTGTGCTGCGATTTCGCAGGTGTCAACGATCAGGTTGACGTTGCAGTCGCTCGGGTCGCCGATCGTCTCTGCCTGGCATGACGGGCCGAGGTCGAGAAAATTGACGGTGCCCCGCGACCAAGCACCCGTCACTGAACCGCCGTCTGTGACCTCACAGTAGATGAAATACTTCCCGGGGGGAAACTCGGGCGAGTTGATGATTCCCACAGCAATTTCGGCGTCGACGTTGCGCATCGTTGAGACGCTGAGCACGTTCTCGTCAAGCACAGGTCGCTGATTTAGAAACACCGACGCCCACAGTTTGCTCGAGTCGGGATCTGAAACCGCCCAACGAACGCGATAGGAATCAGCTCCATGCAGTTTGAGCTCGTTCAGCACTGGACTCAGCACCGCGACCGATGGTGATCTGTTCTCGGGTGGGTCGATCGTGAGGCTGTAACTTGGGTTTGGCCCGTCGATGCTGAAGACCCGGACAACATACCAGCCTTCTGAAATCCCTTCGAGCGAAATGGTCTCAATGTCTCCGTCATCTGCCGCCGAGGCGAGTTCGTCTCCAGCCAGTGTCAGGAGCTGAAGCTCCAAGTTGCCCTGCGCATGATCGAATGCGATCTCGACAAAGTCGTCAACCTTGCCGGTGCTATTGATGTAGAACCGAAAAAAGTCTTCGTCGTCCAGGGCGATGTTGAGGTCCTCTACGACCGTTCGCGGACCGACTGGGCCAAGATTGGGACTTCTCGGCGCGCCGGGCAAACGGTCTTCCAATTCGTCGATGCTCTCGTTGGGTTCATAGAAATCAGGGACGCGTTCCGGGCTGCCGATGGTGATCTTGATGCGCTCAACGTTGTTGTCTTCGTTGAGCTCCAAGATTTGGTCGTCCGGATCGGCGATCGATTCAAGCCAATAGATTCCCGTGGGCAAGCCCGTAACGTCGAACTGCTGCAATGATCTGCCGTACACATCACCCCAACCAACCGAGAGTCCCTGAACCGCGCCAGCACAAGAATTGAATTCTGGCTCGCGCTGAAAGTTGGGTAGCGTCGCGTCCTCAACGAACAGGTCAAGGATGCAAAAGCTGGTCTTCTCGGCCGTCCGGACGATCTCTCCGACTCCGTCATTCGGCAACAACTCGCGCAGCTGGTATTGTGTCCAACCTTCGACATGGACGTGGCCGTGGTCTTGATGAAACTCGAAGTGCCCGACTTCACGATCTTCGAACGATCCGTCGTCGAAGAAAACGCGCTGCATCGCCGTCTGGGAGCCATCCTCATTGGCAGGGAAGACACCGTAGAGGTAGAGTTTGCCGTCACCGAGATTCGAGGTGCCGCTGGCGAAGCTCAACCAGGTTTGGCCACCGAATTTGGTCTCGAATTCGTAATCGAAGAGGAATCCGCGCTGAACCGTGATGTCCGGTAAAAGCGGTTCTTGGGCGGCCATGCGATCGATCGAGGCGGTACAGAATCCCAGGACGAGAGTGGCGAGAAAGATTCCTACCGAAAGTTGCCGGGTTGATCGCATCAAGAAGTCCTTACGCGCGGGGCAGCGAGTTCGTGCGGCGTGTGGGCTCGCGCGGGTCTCGGATTCTCCATTAGACCGCTGTTTGCATCGAGTGACAAGCGGCGGCCGCGGTGGCTTGGGAGTGCCCTACAGATTCAACTCTTTGTACGGGTCTTCCCGAGTCAAATGTTTAGCACCGAACAACATGTCCGAGTAGTTGCCATCTGGGACGCGGCGTGGATCGGAGAGGCGCTGATGGGCGATGGCGCGTTCGTCGAGCTTCACGCCGAGCCCGGGCGCGTCTCCGAGCTGGAGCATCCCGTTCTCAATTTGCAGTGGCGTCTCCAGCAGAGAGTCAACGAACGGGTTGCCTGTCTGATCGACTTCGACGGTGACGCCGCATGCCAGTGACGACACGGCGTGTGCGTTGGCAATGATTGCAATCGCATCGCTCCAGCTGTGCGTGGCAAGCCGGAGATTCGCGGCGCGAGCGAATTCACCGACGCGCAAGACTTCGCTGATGCCGCCGGCTCGACTGGCATCGGGCTGGACGACGTCGACGGCGCCAGTGCGGACAAGTTCGCGGAAGCCCTGGGCTCCGAATTCGTTCTCGCCAGCTGCCAGCGGCACGCGGATGCTGCCGCGCAGAGCGGTGTAGGAATCCAAGTCTTCCGGCGCGAACGGCTCCTCGAACCAAAAGACGCCCTCCTCCTCAAGGACGACGGCGATTCGTCTGGCGAGCTCGACGTTGTAGCGCATCGATGCGTCGACCATGACGTCCACGTCCGGTCCTACGGCTTTGCGCACAGCTCGAACTGCAGCAATGTCGTACTCCTCGCTGCGTGCGAGCCGCATCTTGACACGGCGGAATCCGCGCTCGACGAGCACGGCAGCCTCAGCGGCGAGGGCGTCAACATCCTTCCACAAGAGCGCGCTGGCATACGCTGGGCACGTCGCGCTTTCGCCGCCGAGTAGAGACCACAGCGGCTTGTCGAACGCCTGCGCGCGCAGATCCCAAAATGCGGTGTCAAGTGCACCCAACGCTGTCATCGCCGCGCCCTTGCGGCCGTACCAACGCGTGACACGATACATGACATCCCAAAGCGCTTCGACTTCGCGCGGATCGGCGCCGACGAGGAGGGGTTCGAGTTGATCTTTCACGATCACGTCGAACAGCACCGGATGGGTATACCCGGCACCAATGCCGCAGCGGCCGCAGTCGGTGTGAACACGAACCAAGGAGGTCAGCCGTCCTGTGCACGTGCCGCCAGCGTAGTGAAAACGCTGCGACGCAGGATACTCGTGCCGCAGGTTGATGGATTCAATGTGGTCGATCTTCATGACAAAGATGATGGCGCCGGTTTGTGACTTGCACGCCTCGGAAGCTGCTCTGACCGATGTCGCCATCACAACCAAGGAGGACGTCGGGCAAGCAGATCCAAGTGCGCCGCGTGAACGTGCGCATCGCTCGCGGCGCTGAGACGAAAATCATAGCCGCAGGTGACGGCGAGAGCCACCGACGCGGTCAGTTCCGCGGCTACCAGCGCTTGAGCCGCCGCAGAAAATCCGCAACTTCGTCGTATTGACCCGACTCGTTCGAGTACTTCGCGTAGTTTTTTGCGGTCGACAGCCAGTCCGTCGCTGAGCTTTGAATCCGTTTGAGCTCGCGCTCGAAGTCCTTCATCGCGACCGGATGGACTTCTCCGGTCTCCAGCGATCGTTCGAGTGCGTTTTCCGAAGCGCGTTCACAGAGAGCTTTCAAATCTGCCCCGGTCATGAGCGACGTTCGCTTTGCGAGCTTGCTCACGTCGATTCCGTCGCCACCCGGCAAGCTCTTGCAGCCATGTTCGAGGATCTTGTGGCGCGCCGTGGAGTCTGGCGGCGGTACAAAGAGGACACGATCGAAGCGTCCGGGTCGGCGGAACGCTGAGTCGACGTGCCACGGGACGTTCGTGGCGGCGAACACCAAGACGCCCTCGTTGCGGCCACCGATACCGTCCATCTCTTGCAGGAGCTGATCAACAAGCGTCTTCCAAAATTGCGACTCTGTGCGGCCTCGCGTGGATCCGAGCGCGTCGAATTCGTCGAAGAAGAGGACCGTGGGGGGACGAGAGCGCGCCTGGTCGAAGAGCGTGTGGATGAGCTTCTCGCTCTCCCCCCAATACTTGTCGACGATGTCGTGGATGCCGACGGACACGAACCGGGCGCCGCACTCGCCAGCAGTTGCTCGCGCGATGAACGTCTTGCCGCAACCGGGTGGACCGTAGAGGAGGATCCCGCCGCCGCCCTGGCGACCGAAGGCGCGGTAGATTTCTTTGTTCTTGAATGGTGCGATGATGCGCAGATGAATCTGGCGCTTTACGTCGTCGAGCCCGGCGACGTCATCGAATGTGACACGCAGATCTCCCCAGTCGAACTGAGACGCCCAGTCGTCGGGGTCGAGGCCGTCGGGTGCGATCTCGGCGGCGGCGAATTCGTCTTCAGAATCGCCGTCTGCGGCGTTCGGCGGTGAGCTCGCTACGTCGCTACTGCCATCGCTGGCACTCTTTCGGGCTTCGGCGTTCGCACTGTTCCGGTTCGTGGCATTTTTCGTCTCATCGGCTGTCGCATCTCTTTGCAGAGCAGCCTCCAACTCGTCGTCGCTAAAGCCTTGGAATTCTCTTGCTCGCGCGTAGCATTGCACTGCCTCTTCTCTTTGGCCGCGCGCCAGGTGGATCCGCGCCAGCTCGGCGAACGTCACGGCGGAGGCATTGAGCTCGAGGAGACGCTCGGCTCGAATCAGCGCTTCGGCGAGTTGTTCTTCCTGCCTGAGAAGCGGCACGAGCTTCTCCAAAATCGTGGATTCGTCGGCTTTGAGTTCGAGCACGGTCCGCAGAGCGTTGATGGCTTCCGCGCGGCGTTCGGCGGTCGCCAAAAGATCGGCGTAATGAATCCAAAGAGCTACGTTGCGTGGATCTTGATCGAGTGCGAGTTTGAGTCCACTCAGCAGCGCATCGTTTGCGTCAGTCATTTTCGTGGTACCAATTTGATCCACGCCTTGGTGATCGGCGAGGCTACCCATGTGTAGACGCAAAGGCAAAGCCAGCCGATCGCAATCGCGGAGACGGTCGAGGAGTCCACATCCGTGGAGCGCAGCGCCATGAGCACGACGACGAATCCGCCCCAGAGCGCAAAGGGGCCGCCAGGAATTCTCTGCAGTACCAGGGAGAGGTAGTACATCGGCAGGTAGGTCCAGCGACATTGAAAATCTGCGTGTTCGTAGAGTTCTTCAAGCGTCGGGTCCGAGGGCGAGTGACGGAGGGCTTCTCGAAACGCGCTGCGTGCCGCGAACGGTCGACCGCCTTGTATGTGGGCGAGCCCGACCGCCGCGTGCGAGGACTCTTCCTCAGGTGCCAGCCGTACCGCGTGTTCGCCGTGCGCTAAAGACTCGGAATCTTTGTCGCGTTCGCTGAGAACGCTCGACAGAAGGGCGTGCGCGCGTTCACTTTCAGGGTCTTGCTGAAGGGCGCGCCGGGTCAGTCTCTCGGCTTTGTCGAGATGACCTGTCTTGTACATGAGGTACGCATAGTCGCAGAACAGGTGTGGGTCAACGGGTGAGAGTCGTAAGGCTTCGAGCAGGATCTCCTCGGCCTCCTGGTGTTCTCCTTCGTCTTCCCGGATGTCGGCGAGAAGCCGAAGTGCGCTGGTATCGGCTGGGTCAAGAGCCAGAGCCGCTCGTGCTTCTTCCTCAGCCTCGACGAGATTGTCTTGTGCCTTGAGCACCCAACCGAGAATCGTGTGAGTGGCAGAGTCTTCCGGGTCGCTTGTCATCGCCGCGCGCAAGTGTTTTTCGGCGAGGTCGAACCGCTCGACCTCTATGAGATGTCGTGCTGTCTCGACATGGCGTGAGGCGGCGTCCTCCTCAGCCCCGTGCGGCGTGCTACCGAATTCGCTCATGCGCCGGCTCCGAGAGTTGCGAGATTCGAGAATACGTCCCAGAAGGCGCGGTTTGCGAAGCGGCCGACGAAGAACGCGATGACACCGGTCGCCCATAGGCTCGCGGTCGGATGATCTGTGCCGACGCAGAGCCGGAAGCGAGACTTTTGTTTAGCTGCAAGAGCCAGAGCCAGGCAGATACCGATCAACCGTAATACGAGATTTCCTGTTCTTCGGGCACTCCGAAAGCGGTTCTCCTGGGCTTCGGTTCGAGCGGCCTCGGCTATGATTTTCCCGCGGGCGTCGAACGGTGCATAGCGCAAGGTCACGACCGACGGGATGAGAGCGTACGACGGTAGCGACACGGCTGCCACGATCATGAGCGTCGGCACGAAGCGAGACGGTTGGCCGAGTCGCTTGAAGTTGGCAGCGAAGAGTGCGCCGCCGGCGAGCGGACCTGCAAAAAAGGTCAGAAACGTGAGCGACGTCGGGTCCCACGGCTCTTCGAAGCCGGCGACGTCATCATCACTCGTAAGTGTCGGCTGGAATAGATCGTCGTCGTTGGTCTGTGGTATCGTCATCCACGCTATCCCAGTTTGTCCCGACGTCCGAGGCGCCTGTGTCTGGCTGACGTGTTGATGGCTCTCGATATCTGAGGAGCTCGGCATCCGACTACGAATCTTAGCGTACTCATGGCATTCTGGGGAAGCCAGACTTTACCCGAACCGCCAGCACATAGCGCGCTTGTCTCATACTCCGTTTTATTTTAGATGCTCGCACGTGGGGGCGTTGCGACTGCCAATGTTTTAAAGTGCTTGTCGGGGTTTTCATGACGTCCGCAGCGACGGGAGTTCCGAATCGACGTGCAAGGCCTATCGCTTCATCTCTTTTCGACCCTGGTTCTAGGGTGCCTCGCCTGCTGCAAACTCGATGCGGGCTTGCCTGAGCACGATCGACGGCCCGAGGATGCCGAGGCGTATGCCCGCTACGCGGAACTGGAGCGAGGCGATTCGGTGCGTGGCCAGCAGGTCTTTCAGAGTGGCAGCGCTGGGTGCACGCGGTGTCACGTCGTCGGCGGCACGCAGCGCAAAGCGGGACCGAACCTTCTCGGCATTGCTGAGAAGTTGAGCCGTACGCAGCTGGTGGAGGCTGTTCTCCAGCCGAGCGCCGAGGTCCTTGCCGGGTATGCCGTCACCGCTGTCGTCACGAACTCCGGAACCGTCTACAGCGGCATCATCGAGAAACGATCCGCGCATGCGATCGAACTCTTTGTTGCTTCGGGCGAGATTCAGGCGATCGCGTTGGGTGAGGTCGCGCAGGAGACGACCTCGTTTGAAGGTGGGGTCTCCCTCATGCCCGAGGGCATTCACCGAAGTGTCACACTTGGCGAGTTCGCCGACCTTGTCGCCTATTTGGAAACGCTGGAGAGTCCAGAGGTTGCCCAAAGTGCCCGTCGCGGCACTCCCATGACGATCGAAGCGACTGCGCGGCCGATTCGGCTCGAGTCGATTCATGGACCGGAGGTCCGATTCCACCATCCGGTGTGGTTCGAGCCGCTGCCAAGGCTTCCAAATCTCGCTCTGGTGGTCGACAGCGAGCCGGCTCGCATTTGGCTGCTGGATCGTTCGACAAGGCCACATCGAAAAACCCTTTTCGTCGATCTTTCGGACGAAGTGCACACGGGTGAGTACACCGGCATCATGGGCCTGGCGCTTCACCCGCGGTTTCTCCAGAACCGGCGCTACTATGTCAACTACCACGTTCTCGAAGACGGAGCCTTCGCCACGCTCGTTGTCGAGCGACGCGCCACCGCTGACCTGCGCCGTGACGCCGGCGTTGCTGCACGCGAGATTCTGAGGATCGATCAATCGACGGATATTCACACCGGCGGCATGCTCGTTTTCGGGCCGGACGGTTTCCTCTACGTCGGCACCGGTGACGGTGGTCCGCAAACCGATCCCACCGGGCGCGCCCAGAGTCTCCGCACGCTCTCGGGCGCGATTCTGCGGGTCGACGTGGATCGGCGTCAACCGCCTCTCAACTACTCGATCCCAGATTCGAATCCCTTTGTCCACTTGAAGGACCCGCTCGTCCGGCGCGAAATCTTCGCACGTGGTCTGCGCCAGGCGTGGCGTTTCAGCTTCGATTCTTTAACCCATGACCTTTGGGTCGGTGACGTCGGACAGAACCGCTTCGAGGAGATATGCCTCGTGCGTGCCGGAGAGAACCACGGCTGGAACGTCTATGAAGGTTTCCTTCCGTTCTCGGATCGCTTTCGGCTGCGCGGCGAGACGTACGTACCACCGGTTGTCGCGATCGCACGGCATCATGGCACGTCAGTGACTGGCGGGTACGTCTACCGCGGCACGCGGAGCCCTTCATACTACGGGGTTTACATCTTTGGGGACTATCAGTCGAAGCGCATCTGGGGACTCACGCATGCTGACCGTCGGCTTGTGAAAGTGCGTCAGATCGGCATCGCACCGGATCGCATCGTCTCATTCGGCACCGACGCTGACGGTGAGATCTACATGGTCGGTTACGACCAAGGAATCATTTACCACCTGGCGCTGGCAGGTTCGCGCTTCGAGTAAACCATGCCTCGATGCCATAGCGCGATAGCATACTGCCATGCGTCGTCGTCAGCCGCCCGACTTTGTTTTGGCGCCTCGATACTCAGAATCAGCCGCGGTCGGCAGCCGCGGGTTCGGCGCGTACGGATAGTCAACCGGAGTGTACGGGATGGCGAGCTCCGGCGTCTCGAGGTGTTGGCCACCGGCGTGAAGCGACGTCAGCGCGCGGTCGAGCATCCCCGACGTCAGGAGCGTGCGTTCGACTGGAAAGCTTGGGCGCCCGCTGTAGATCATGCGTTCGATGGAGTGTAGCAGGTAGGCGAAGTGGGGATAGCGCGGCAGCGGCCGTTCCTCGGCGCGCGTGGCATAGATCTCGTCGTCTCCCACTTGCTTGACCGCTACACTGCAGCCAGCCGCGAATCCGTGCAGCATGAAGACATGTGCTTTCAGCCCGTCCTCGTAGGTGTAACGAAACAGCGTGAACTCTTGTCGCTGGAGCTTCTTCGCGGCGTCGACGTCGCCCGGTGCGACGAGCTTGAGAGCAGCCTCGAGCAGGCGGCGCTGCAGAGTTCCTCGCTCGACGTCACGCCACATCTCTTTGCCGCGGACGGCTTCCACCGAACGGATTCCGGTCTCTGCGTTAACCCGTCGTTCGACGTGGGCTTGGAGGAACTCGAGGGTGTGGAAACCGTAACTGTCGAGACCTGAATAGCCGACTGCAACCGCGGATTCGAGGCGACAACCCATCGCCAACGGTTGGTCTGGCGAGCGAAAGCTCACGGGAAGCGAGGAGCCCGCCATGAACGGCACGTTCAGCTGCCGGGCCCGATCATACATCCAGCGAGCGTCTTCCCACACCGGACCGAGATGCTTGTCGTTGAAGACGGGCACGACACGCCCGAACTTCTCGAAGGTCTGACACGTCTCAGCGAGAAATCGTCGCCTCGGGTGGAGCTTTTGGCCTTTATCGTTGATCCGGTAGACTCCGTGTTCAGCGACGCTGAGAACGCCGTCGACCCGCACGCGGCTCGTTCCGAGCGTGATCGCATCTTCAATGTTGTCGAAGAGTGGAACGCCGTGATACGCCGCGATCGCCCGACCAATGTCTTGTCGTATACGCTGCCCGTGGAACTGATGGATATAGAGGGACGCCAACCGCAGGCGCGGCCCGGGGCCGCCGTCCTGATCCCAGCCATCGAGGATCTTGCCGAAGATCACGTCGGCGTGCGAGCCGCGGAAGTAAATCGTCGCCAGACCGGCAACGGACCGCACCGGCTCGCGGGCATCCGCCGCGAGGACGGGGCGACGCGCCGGGCCGCATCCCGCCGCGCAGGCAGCCGTGGCGCCGGCGGCCAGACGCTGGAGGAATTCTCGGCGTGAGAAATCACTGAGGTGAGGCAAGGACTGCACCTCTTAAGTTGTCGGTGTTCGGTTCACAGGGGCCATCGTGGGCGCAGAACCTGCGAGACTATCCGCGGCGTTGGCGCGGTTCAAGGAGCACTCTCGCCCGTGGGGTGGATCTTTTTGGAGCGGTCTGGGTCCTGGCTGTACTTTCGTGTGCGAGTGCGTGGGCGTGTGCGAGTGCGTGGGCGTACCAGTATTTCGTTTTCGTCTCCGCCCCGCTCCGCCTGATTTTTCTCTGCCTGCCTGAGCCCTTCCGAGTAGTCTGATGGCGTGCTGAACGATGCGTTCAATCGAGCTACGTCCGATCATGCCCGAATTCAGGGGAAACTCCTTTTCAATGCGCCACGTCAGTTGCGACGCGTTGATGTTGTTGTTCGCCGAGGCGTTGGCCGTCGTCGTGGTCAATCCTCCAGCGTTTTGCGGCGATCCTGCGGCTGGCGCGAAGCGTGTCAGTTTCTCCGTCGAACTCGACTTGGGGCGCGATCTCGGTCAGAGTTTTGGGTCGATCTTTGAAGCTCGCGATGCTGCGGGGCGCGTGGTTGCCGGCGCCGGATTTCAGGACGTCTACAACACGCGCTTTCGCAGCGACCGCCACACGCTGCAATTTTTCGTCAAGCCGCCTATCGAGCGCGATGCGCACACCTTTGAACGACTGCCGCATCCCGATCTCGGAAGCGGCATCTACCTTTTCGACCTCAACGCGCGTCTCTACGCTTGGACGTCGGTAAGGCAGAACTCTGTGAAAGCATGGGAGGAGTCAATGGGGCGTTGGAACAGCGCTCTGCCAGCAGGCGTCGACGCGCTGCGCTCCGGAGACGGCGCGATGCGCCTCGGTTCGGAAGTGCTTCTCTTTGCGGGTAACACCGTTCGCTACGGCGACCGCGTGCTCCTGTCGCCGCCTGACGTTGGTGGTTACTACAATTTCTACTATGCGAACGGCCACCTCTTTTTCTACCACCGCGTCCGCGATCCGTCCGGCTCGTCCACGCGCATTTACGCCTGTCCATGGAGGCCGGCCGCTTCGGTTGCAGCGTCCAAGCCCATCGATGTTGACCGCGCGGTGATCATGAAGGCGAAGTACGACTTGGAGACGCCGTTTGCATGGGGACAGTTTGAGGATCAAGTTCTGACTGTCTCGAACACAGGTGGGATTTACGTCTACGAGGATTCATCATGGCGCACGCTCCTGGAGGCGGACGACCAAGTGAGCTATCAGGTGTACTCGATGCTTCACTGGCACGACCGGCTCCTACTGGCACAGTATCCGACCGGGAATATCTTCGAGTACCAAGGCGTCGACGTGAAGCGAATCGAAGGCTGGCCGCCCTGCCCGCCCGAGGTGTCATCATCGGCACGCGAGTGTCAGACCCTGGCGATCTACCGCGGCGAGCTCTTTGCCGGCGTGTGGCCGTGGGCGGAGCTTTGGCGTTACGACCGCGATGCGCGACAGTGGCATTCCATGGGGCGGATGTTCTCGCACCCTGAGCTCACCGACCGTCAGGTGCATCCCTACGAAGCGGAGGCGAAGCGGTCTGGCCTCGTCCTCAATCATTGGGGGCAGCGGGTGAGCTCGATGGTGCCGCTCCACGATGGGTTGGTGATTTCGACATCGTCGAAGGGCACGTCGGAGTGGCGCGACAGCTACGACTTTCTCACCCCAGCCCAGCGGCGTGACTACGGCGCCGCCGTGCGTTTGCGCATGCCAGGGAATCTTACCGCCCAGATCGCGTGGCGTGAGCGCCCGGTACGCCTCGAGTTTCGTGTCGACGCGACAAGTCTTTCGATCAGACAGGACGACGAGGTCTTGGCGCGCCGCGATGCGGCTTCTGTTCTCGGTTCTCCTTCGCGGTGGAGAATCACCTGGGGTGAGGGAGTGTTTGGTCCCCTCCAAGGGAAGACTCTACAGCGACGATGGAATGTGGAGTGACCGACGAGGATCGCGGAGCATGCGCACGACGCAGAACGAAAAAAGGACTCACGACAAAGCGTCGTAAGTCCTTTTCGTCATATGGTTGCGGGGGAGGGATTTGAACCCCCGACCTCCGGGTTATGAGCCCGACGAGCTACCAGGCTGCTCTACCCCGCGTTATTCATGTCTCTTTTGGCGGGATTCGTTCAAGCGTATCATCGCGTGACATACGCGAGCGGATCCAGTGGAGAGACTTATCATAGTGCGGCACATCGGTTGGTCAACCCTTTCCCTGGATTTCTCTTCTGCGTCCGTGATTGGCGCGAATGAGCTCTGAAGCGGAGCACGATTTGTCGACACGATTCGAGATGACGGCGTCAAACACCCTTGGCAAAATGGGCGCTCACTTCGTTTTTCAACTCGCTTCAAACAGCGCCCATCTCAACGCCGCGCACGCCATCGTTCTTCGAAATGACACATAATCTTCGCCTTGGACTCGTGCAGCACGAGTGCACCGACGACACGGAAAACAACTTCGCGCGCGCGGTCGCCGGGGTGCGCGAAGCGGCGCGTCAGGGGGCGCGCCTCGTGTGTCTGCAGGAACTTTTTCGGACCGTCTACTTCTGCCAGCATCACGATCCACAAGCGTTCGCGCTCTCCGAGCCGATCCCCGGCCCGACCACGGACGCCCTGGGGGAGCTAGCCCAGGAGCTCGACGTGGCGATCGTAGCGTCGATCTTTGAGCGCCGCACCGCCGGCCTGCACCACAACAGCGCTGCAGTCATCGACTCGGACGGTTCGCTCGTTGGTGTCTACCGTAAAATGCACGTTCCCCACGATCCTGGCTATTTTGAGAAGTACTACTTCGCACCAGGCGACACCGGCTTCGCGGTGTTCGAGGTCGCCTCGGCCCGAATCGCCGTGCTCATCTGCTGGGATCAATGGTTTCCAGAGGCGGCGCGCCTGGCGACGCTCGCGGGCGCGCAGGTGATCCTCTATCCGACGGCGATCGCTTGGGATTCCGAAGCCGCGGACGACGTCCGGGCCACCGAGCTCAACGCCTGGGAGACGGTGCAGCGGGCTCACGCCATCGCCGGCGGCGTATTTGTTGGCGCGGTGAATCGAACCGGCCATGAGGGCGCCCTCGAGTTTTGGGGATCCTCGTTCGTCGTCGACCCCCAAGGGCGTGTGCTTGAGCGCGCGCCGACGAGCTCGTCAGCGGTTCTCGTGGTTGATTGCGATCTGGAGAGCATCGCGCAGACGCGGCAGGTTTGGCCCTTCCTCCGGGACCGCCGGCCGGATGCCTATGGTGATCTCGTGGCGCGTTACCGCGGCCCGTCGTGAACGCGCGCGCGTTGAGGATGCCGGCCGAGTGGGAGTCGCACGAGGCGACGTGGCTCGCGTGGCCGGTGAACGAGGCGCACTGGGGGATACCCTGCCACGAACTGCAGCGCGTTTGGGTCGACGTGGCGCGCGCTTTACTTGGTGGTGAGAAGGTGTGCGTTCTCGTGCCCGACCGAGATGCGGCTGCGTCGGTGACAGCTGCTTTCGGCGGCGTTGCCGCGGACTTGCACCTATTCGAGTATTCCACCGACGACATCTGGATTCGTGACTTTGGGCCTCTCTTTGTGCGCACGGCACCCGCAGTGGCGCAGCGTGTAGGCGGGCGTGGCGATCCCGGAGACGGCGAAGGCGCTTCAAATGATCGCGACGGCAGGTCAACCGTCGCGACGTGCTGGGAGTACAACGGTTGGGGAGGCAGGTTCGCTCCATGGGACCGAGACGCTGCCGCGGCCGGCTGGATCGCGGCACAGGTCGGCGCCGAAGTCGTTCGCCCGGGTCTCGTCGTGGAAGGGGGGGCGATTGATGTCGATGGCGAGGGGACACTTTTGACAACGAGAAATGCCTTGCTCGACGCGGCGCGCAACCCCGACCACGATGCCGGCGGCGTCGAGGCGAGCCTCCGGCGTTGGCTTGGAGCCGAGCGGGTCGTTTGGTTGGACGGCTGTCTCGACGGCGACGACACCGGCGGCCACATCGATAATCTGGCCCGCTTCGTGGCACCGGGGCGCGTCGTTTACGCGACGCCGCATCGAGACGCCCCAGCCGCCGAGCGCGACCAGCTTGCCCGGCTCCGCGGCGCGCTACGCGTCGCTCAGGACGCCCGCGACCGGTGCTTCGAACTCATTGAATTGCCCCTGCCGCGCCCTCTATACCAGGGCGACCGACGCTTGGCCGCCAGCTACACGAACTTCTATGTCGGCAATCGCTCCGTCCTTGTGCCCACCTTTTCGACCCCGGAAGACAGTCGCGCCCTCGCACTCTTCGAAGAGCTTTTTCCAGGCCGAGCGGTGGTCGGGATCAACGCTCGGGATCTACTCTACGGCGGCGGCGCGCTCCACTGCATGACCCAGCAGCAACCGATCTGACGGTCCGCCGAAATCCGCTTTGCAGGAGCGTCGCAGTTCTCTATACTTTGCCGTCTTGGCCGCCAAGGTTGAGGGTGCCGCGCCCCGCCGGGTGGCCGCAGAGCAAGTCTTGCTGATCAGTTCTGGAGGCGTCGATGAGTGACAGTCACGGTGACAGTCAGAGTGACGGCGGCGGAGCCCCGCAGAGATATGAACTCGACGAGTTGTTCCCGGAAGAATCTCCGTCGACCTTGCACACGTTGAGGGTTGCCGGCGGGCTTGTCGTCGCTCTTCTTGTTCTCCTAGCGCTCCTCTATCCGATCTTCCGCGATTTCTTCAACAGCCCGAGTTGACGAGCGCGTCAGTGAGGCTATCGCGGGCCGCACCTCAAGCGTTGCGCGACCGCGGAGCGTGAACGAGGGGCCATTCGTTCTGCAACAAGCTGAAGTAAACGGAGTTGAACTGTGTCGTCGACTTACAAGCCGTTCGCAAAAGGTTTCGGCATCATCGTTGGCATCATCATCCTCTGGCTGGGATGGCTTGCGATTTGGTTCGTCACCAAGTCCATCCTGCCGCCGGAGTGGTTCGGCGCTGCGCCGCAGTGAGCGTTGTTCCCCATCAAACGCATGGAAAAGTGAAATGGTGCTGCGGCGACTCGTCTACCTCGGTCCTAGCCAACGCGAGTCGTCACGCGGCGCGGTCCTGCGCTGCGAGGGAGAACCGATCGCGGTAGAGACCGTGTGGCGCTTAGAGCGCCGCAGGTCCCCATGGCTAGAGAGCCGGCCCCACGTCCGTGTGATCGTCGGCAGCCATCCCGAACGAGCTGATCTGCTACTGCACGGCGACGGCGTGTATCCCGAGCACGTGCGGATGTACTATCCGCGCGACGAAGGCGGACCCCTTGATTTGCGAGCCGTCCACGACGACTCTATGTCCATCGATGGCCAAGCGATCAAGGCGCATGAGTGGCAGAGTCTCGTCGGCGGCGAAGAGCTGGAAATAGGTCCGTGGCGCTGGCGTTACGAAGTCAGCGCTGATTGACGCGGCAGCTTCGAGGGAGAGCGTCGTGAGTCTGCGCAGCCGATTCTTCTCGAGACGTACGCTCCTCGCCGATCGCTTTCTCTACATGACGCCGCAGAGCGTTGGCATCGACTCTGAGGAGGTGGAGATCTCGGCCCCCGGTGGTGTCACACTGCGTGGTTGGTTTTTCTTTGCTCGCGGGAGCGATCGTCTTGCCGTGTTCTGTTCCGGGAACTCGGGCAATGTGTCGTGCCACCTCGAATACGTCCGGATGGTTCACGAGGCGGGTTGCTCAGTCCTCGCGTTCGACTATCGCGGCTTCGGACGCAGTGACGGCGAACCTGATCTGCGTCGGGTCGTCGATGACGTGAGCGCCGCTTGCGCATGGGCGCGAGAGCGCGCTGCGGGTCGATCGCTTATCCTCTACGGCCTTTCGCTCGGCGCCTGTGCAGCAGTGGCAGCGGCCGGCAGTCGCCGGTTCCCTATTGCGGCGATCGTTATCGAGGGCGTCTCCGATCTTCGCGCCATGCTCGGGGGACTGTTCTCTACCGGCAGCTTTGGTCCGACGTGGATTCATAACGTCGTCGACCCATCCGGTGTCACGCAGGAGCGCCGCCGCGTGAAGTACACCAAAGCGGGAGCGCCCCGGACGGTGGCGAATTTCTTGGCTGCGGTTGGCACCTCGGTCTACCCTTTCGCCGGCAAGGAGCCGCGGCGGTTCGCGGCGCAGCTGCACGACGTAGCCGTCTTTGTGATCCATGGTGTCGAGGACTCATTGCTGCCGTTTGAAGGTGCCATCGAGTTTTACGACGCGCTTTCGGGCCCCCGACGCCTCTGGCTGATCGCCGGGGCCGGCCATGCGCAGGAGCCAGCGATGTCACACCGGGCCGAGTACATCTTCCAGTTGCGAGATTTCATTCTATCCTGCCCTCATCACGTCGAAGACGTGCGAGCGGTGGCGGACGACGCGCCGCAGACGGCCGACGAAGAAGGAAGTGCCAGTGCCCGGCGCGAGTCGCGCGCGCTACGAACCACCGTCGAAGACCGGCGTCTCGTTCAGGCGATCACACGGACGACGCGGTCGTCGTCGGCGCCAAGCAGCACCGCAGCAGGCGACGGCTCCGCGTCGGTGCGACGGCTTCCGGATCTGCGCTGCCACACACTCGGCGACGATGCCGAGCCCGACGAACGATTGGACCCAGTCGCTCGAGCCTACCGCGACGGCGGCTATCGTGACGCGTTCCGGCGTCTGGTTGCAGCGGTGAATCAGATGGACTTCACAGCGCTTGAGGAGGGGCTCGATGCTTTCCTGGCTCTCGAGCGCAAGTTGCCATTCGATTTCATGGCGGCGGTCTACTGTTTGCGCGCCGCGGTCGCCGGTGAGGACGGCATCCCGGGGTGGCCGCGCGTCGATCCGGAGCAGACTCGCCGCTGTTTGCGTCGCTTCCTGTCCCTGTGGCACGCGCACGAGGAGCTCCCAGGTGAGAACGTCAAGGCGAGTCCAGCAGCCTGGGCCGGTCGCGTCCTGGCGGAAAGCCCGTCGCTATGATTCGCCGCGGAGTCGTCTCAGGAGCGACTCTATTGCTGTCCGCGTCGATGCGGGTCGCCGCCGCCGCGGCCTGGCTCATTTGGTGCGGCTGTGAGAGCGCGCCGGTGTGGCCGTTTCCCGCTGTCGATGCGCCTTCGGACGCGGACGTGCATGACGTGCTTGCCTCCCGTGTCGCTGGTGTTACGTCGCTCTACGCGGAGCTCCGCATGAGCTACGAGGCGCCCGGCGGTGACGGGGGGGTCTTCGACGCTGCCACGTACTACCAAGCGCCCGACAAGCTTCGGTTTACGGCCTATCGCGACGGCTTCATCTCGACAACGAGCCTGTTCGACGTGGCGATCACCAAGGAAAGTTACACGCAGATCGTTCGTGATTCCGACGGCAGCAGCCGTCGACTTTCTGGATCACACGACGAGCTGCAGCACGAGGAAGGATTTGCTGTTTTGGCAGTTCTTCGACAGCATCTCTTCCTGCCTGGCGTCGTTGACGCCTTCGAGAGCGGCGCGGTACAAACTGATTCCGGTTCAGAAGGGCAGCGACTGGCGTCCGTCGTCCGCACCGACAGTGAACTACTCCTTGAGACTGAGCTCCACGAGAGGGCTCGCGTTCAGTGGTCTCTCGACCCAATCACCCTCGGCGTACGATCGGCGGAGGTGAGGTCCGGCACCGAGGTTGCTGAGACGACGCGGGTCGAGTACCTCTCCTACTCCCAGGTCGACGGGCGTTTCTTTCCAGAGACCTTTGAGATCGTCTCGCCGGCGGCACGCATATTCGGTCGCGTTGTTTACCTTGAGGTCAATCCGGAGTTGGAGGCGGATCTCTTTATGTTGCCTGACGATTAGAGTGCCGCGATGCTCCAGCGAGTCATGATGCGTATGGCCGCGGCCTCTTGGGATGCGCCGCGCCGTGTCCTGGTTGCCGCTGCGGTGTGCGTCTGTACCGCCGCGGCATCACTGTTTTTTGTGCGCTTCGAGAGTGACATGGCGGATTTGGCCCCGCCGGCGGTGAGGGAGAGCGTCGCTGAGCTCGAGCGCCTCTTTGGTGTCAGCGAGCAGCTCGTGCTGCTTTTCGAAGTGGACGGCAGCGTGCACGATTCGGCGGCCGCGAACTGCTTGACGTCATTCGCCGAGCATGTCGCTAAAGCTCTGCGGCAGAGCCCGACGATTGTGCGCATCGTCTTCGGTTGGCATGAAGTAGAGCGAGCGCTCAAGCGAGGTGAGCTCCTCGGTCTGGCGCCGCTGTACGCGGCGGACGCAGACGCTCGATCGCGCCTGAGCGAACTCCTGACTTCGTCGGGAGTGCAGTCGACACTCGAGCGCCAAGTTGCGAGGATAGGACTGCCCGGGCTCGGTGAGGCTGAAGAGTGGTTTGAGCGTGACCCTCTCGAGTTGCGCGAGTTTCTGCTGCGTCGCTTGGGGGCGCGCCAATCGGGTTTGCGAACTCGTGCCGGGTCACCGCACTTCCTTTCCGAGGACGGTGCGGCGCTCCTCTTTGTGGTCCACGGTCGCGCCCGTTCTTCCGATCTTACTGCGGTGAGGATGGTGGCGCGCCAAGTGGACCTCGCTGTTGACGCGGCGCAGCGCGAACACTTGACCTCGTGTTCTGGTGACCACGAGGTTTCTGTCGCCCGCACCGGGAGTTACGCCTACGCCCTCGAGAGCGAAGCATCCATGCGGCGGGATCTGACGTTGAACATCACCGTGTCGATTCTGTTGGTCGTGGCCGTTCTCGGCGCGGCGTGGCGCTCTGTTCGCTTTTGCTTCGCTGTCTGGGTGAGTCTGACGCTCGGGATTGCGGTTGGCACCGGCCTCTACTTCTACGCTCAGCGTGAGGTTGTTGTCTTGGCTCTGGTGTCGGGCGCGGTGTTGGCAGCTCTCGGTGTCGATGCGGCGATTCACCTTGCGGAGCCACTACGGGCGGGGCGGCGACCGACACGCGACGAGTTTCTGGCCGCGCTCGAGGTGACGGCGTCGTCGCTTTTTTTCGCGACATTCACCAGCGTGGTAGGGTTCCTTGCCTTCGCGTCTGCTGGCGGCGGATTTCTCTTCGACATGGGGCTGATGACTTCGATCGGCCTGACGACGACCCTCATCTCGACGCTCACGGTCTTGCCTGCAATCCTCGCGCTTCAGTCGCAGCGGCCGGGGCACTCTGAGCGCACCGATGACGACTGCACCTTAGGTGAGCACGAACCGCTTACTGGGATCCTAACTCGATTCGTTTCCGTCTCAACGTCGATCACACTCCGGCGTCCAGCGGCATCGCTTTGCCTCGCCGCGCTTGTGGTGATTGTGGGCGTGGTCGTCGTGGTGTTGCGTCCACCTGATCTCGAGTCTGATTTGCGCTCGATGCATGCCGCCAACTCGGGCGCTATCGAAACGCAGCGGCGGCTACAGGAGCGTTTCGGCCTTGATGAAGAGCCGCTACTCATCGTGCTGCACGAGTCGGCAGCTGGCGGCCGTCGCGTCGAATCGGAAGATTCGCCCGTAGGTGTCGTAACACCGACTGTGGATGCTACGACGTCATCCGAAGAGGCGCTCTTGGAGTCGCTGCACCGCCTTGAGGTTGAGTTGTCGCGTCTGGTCGACCGCGGTGTGCTGGCTGGGTGGAGGTCTCCCCTTGACCTCATTCCACCGCCAAGCGAGCAGCACCGCGTGCTCGGCGTCCTGGCGGCCAAACGTCCCCATGCCGCTAGCCTGCGCGAAGGACTCGAAGAGGCGTTCGACGCCGTCGGTTTTTCAGCTGCCGCGGTCGAGCGCGAGCGTGCGCGTCTTGACCGCCTTCTTAAGCGCCGTGAGCCCCTTTCCGTCGGAGAAGCTGCCGCCGCGGGCCTCGCAGGGCCGCTCAGCGAAGTCGTGAACGTGCAAGCTGAACGCGCGTCTGCTCTCGTGGCCGTCTATCCGAGCGGTGCGCTCTGGAGTCGAGAGGCGCGGCGTGCCGTCGTGGGTGAGCTTGAGTCAGCCCTCGCAACCGCGTCCGTGCATGGACGTGTCACCGGGCTCTACGTGAGCTCGCAGAGTTCTGCGGACTACGTCGTGCGTCGTTTCCTCACCGCTCTCTTGGTCGCGGCGCTCGCGGTTTGCGGCGTCACTCTCGCACTCTTTCGCGGCTGTTATCTCGCGTTTTGCGCTCTGGTTCCAGTTGTGGTCGGTATGCTTGGCGTCAGCTGCATCTGGGCTCTGGCGGGCTGGAAGATCAACTTCATGAACGTTGGCATCCTACCGATGATTCTCGGCATTGGGATCGACGACGGCATTCACATCGTCACGCGCTATGCACGGCAAGGGCGCGGCGAGATCTTCACGCTGATGAGAAGCGTCGGACGGGCCGTCAGCTTGACGTCGGTGACGACGCTCGGAGCCTTCGGCAGCCTGGCGCTGGCAACCAACCGGGGGTTGGCGTCGGTCGGGGTCCTCGCCGGGCTTGGAATCGTCCTCTCTCTTCTTGCGTCGCTCTTGGTGTTGCCGCCGCTTCTCGAGCTGCATCGCCGACGGCGATGACGACGTCTTGCGTTTCGCGCGTGACTGCGTTCTCCTACCAGCCGCCTGAAAAAGTCATTCGGCCGAAGAAACTGGCGTCTTCACGCCCAGACGGGCCGCGTCAATACGCGCCATCAGAATCGACAGAAGAGGGCCCGAAGATTGCCTGCGTTTGCCGCCGCCGATTTGGGCGCGAAGAGGCCAGTTTTCGGCTCGAAGCACCTTTTCAGGCAGACTGCTACACCCGCTCAGACGGAGGTGACATGGCGCGTCGTTTGTTTCTCATGGCTTTGATTTCTATCGCTTCGCTGCTACACGGCACGCCGGACGCGCCGGACGCGCCGAGTGCAGAGGGCGTCGCTCCCGAAGTGCGTGAGTACCTGGCTCAGCTCGAGGCGAAGTCTCGTGAGCTGACGTCGATCGCGCTTCACTTTCGTCAGGAGAAGAGACTCAAGTTTCTTCGGCGCCCACGGCGTTCGCGCGGCGAACTGTGGTACAGCGACGGGCGCCTCGCGATGATCGTTCGCAGCGAGAAGGGCGCTGTCGAGAGTCACTTGGTTGCCGCAGACGGTCGTTTGCGGATTTTCTATCCCGCGCTCAAGCGCCTCGAGGTGATGGACTTACGAGTGGGCGGCGGAAGAGAGGCGAAAACGACCCAGGCGATCCCGTTTCTCACTGGAGACTGGCAGAAGACCATCGATCTCTACGCAATCAAGATGCAACGCCAGAGGTCTGGCAGTCACGAGTTGGACGAAGCCGGCGACGACAGCGTGACGCTGGATCTACGGCCACGGGCCGTCGATTCGCCGCTCGAGTCGATCCGCCTCGCCCTCAAGGATCATCGCGTCGTCGAGTACCACCAGCGCGAGCGCGGCGGCAACGAGGTTCACCTTGAGGTCGTGAAGTGGCAAACCAACGTCAAAGTGTCGCAGCGAAGGTTTCGACTCGACGTGCCAGCCGGCACCAAGACGGTTGAAGTCGGCGCGACCGCGAAGCGGTAAGCCGCGGGAGAGCGGCGGAGACAGAAACAGAGAACGCCCACGCCTACGCACACTCACGCACCCCCACGCTCTAAAGCTCTCAAGCCCGCTTCAGAATCAAGCAGCTCAGAGGCGGCAGGGTGAGCTCGAGCGACCATCCCTGGTTGTGCATCGGCGTGGCCTCGGCGTGAGTCCCACCGCCGTTTCCAAGGTTGCTCCCGCCGTAGAGCTCTGAATCAGTGTTCAGGATTTCACGATAATAGCCAGAGCGCGGAACACCGATGCGGTAGTTGTAACGTGGCGTCGGTGTCAAATTGAGGAGGACGACGACCTCGTCTTCGTGAGAGTGACCACGCCGCAGAAACGACACGACGCTCTGTTCGGCGTCGTTGCAGTCGATCCACTCGAATCCGTCCCAATGAAAATCGACTTCGTGGAGAGCTTTCTCGCGCTGGTAGAGACGGTTGAGGTCGCGCACGAGCTGGTGAACGCCCCGATGCGCGTCGACGTCGAGAAGATGCCAGTCGAGACTCTGGTCGCAGTCCCACTCTCGTCCTTGGGCAAACTCCGACCCCATAAAGATCAGCTTCTTTCCAGGGAAAGCGAACTGGAAGCCAAAAAAGGCGCGAAGGTTTGCGAACTTCTGCCAGCCGTCCCCCGGCATCTTGTCGAGGAGCGAGCGCTTCCCGTGCACGACTTCGTCGTGTGAAACCGGCAGCAGGAAGTTTTCGCTGTAGGCGTACAGCATCGCGAAAGTCAGGTTCTGGTGGTGATACTTGCGGTAGATGGAGTCCTTTGAGAAGTACTCGAGGACGTCATTCATCCAGCCCATGTTCCACTTCAGACTGAATCCGAGTCCGCCAGCGTAGGTCGGTCGAGAGACTCCGTTCCACGCGGTCGACTCCTCTGCGATGGTGAGGACGCCAGGGTGGTGTGCGTGGCAAAGCTCGTTAAACCGTCGGAGAAAGTCGATGGCTTCGATATTCTCCTTGCCGCCATACTTGTTGGGGATCCAATCCCCGTCTTCCTTGGAGTAGTCGAGGTAGAGCATCGAGGCGACAGCATCGACGCGGAAGCCGTCGAGGTGGTACTTGTCGAGCCAAAAGAGCGCGTTGCCGAGAAGAAAGTTCGAAACTTCGTTGCGTCCGTAGTTGAAGATCATCGTGCCCCAGTCGCGATGCTCTCCTTGACGTGGGTCCGCGTGTTCGAAGAGCTGTGTTCCATCGAAGTTCCGCAGCCCGTGTTCGTCTCGCGGGAAATGTGCCGGAACCCAATCGAGGATGACCCCGAGGTCAGCTTGGTGGCACGCATCGACGAAGCGCATGAACTCGGTCGGCGTACCGAACCGGCTTGTCGGTGCGAAGTAGCCCAGGGCTTGATAGCCCCAGGAACCGTCGAACGGATGCTCCAAAATCGGGAGCAGTTCGATATGGGTGAACCCCATGTCCTTGGCGTATGGGATCAGGTCGGTCGCGAGGTCGCGGTAGCTGATGTAGTGGTTGCCTTCGCCTCGCTTCCACGAGCCCAAGTGAACTTCGTAGATCGACATCGGCGCATCGAGGGCGTTCCTCGCTGCTCGTCTCTCGTGTAGCCAGTTGTCGTCGCGCCACGCGTACTGCTCGATGTCGAAGACAACGTTGGCAGTCTTGGGGCGCACCTCTGTGGCCGTTCCGTACGGGTCGCCCTTCAGCAGAACGGAATGCTCAGCCGTTAAGATTTCGAACTTGTAGATGTCGCCCTCGCAGAGACCCGGCAAAAAGATCTCCCAGATTCCGCTAGCGCCAAGGTGCCGCATGCCGTGACGTCTGCCGTCCCAGTTATTGAAGTCACCGACGACACTGACGCGTGCTGCGTTGGGAGCCCAGACCGCGAAGTGAACACCGCTCACTCCGTCGAGCTCAATTTTATGGGCACCTAGCTTCTCATAATTCTTGTAGTGCGAGCCTTCACCGAGAAGGTGGAGGTCGAAATCTGTTAGAACGCGCCCAAATCGATACGGATCCTCGGCTTCCCACCGCTGACCATCGCCATCTTCGACTCGTAGACCGTATCTAAACTCGGTGCCTACCGGGCCGATGAGACATTCAAAGTAGCCAGCGTCATGCGCCTTTTCGAACTCGATCGCCGTCTTCTCGGCATCGCGAGGGATCAGCCAGACCTTTGCGGCCCCCGGAATCCAGACGCGCACGGCGAGCTTGGTCTGGCCCTCGAGCTCGGACACGTGCGGACCAAGGATTGCGAACGGATTTCCATGGGTACCGCCGACGAGCTCTTCGAGCTCATTCGTTCTGACGTGGGTCAACGTTGTCTGCTGTTTTGTTGCCATTTCGAATGATAGTCTCTACGAGCTCAGTATATCGGAAGCCCCATTCGATTCCTTGACAGCCTGTTGAAAAAGTGAGTTGACCCTGGAACTGGTCTCTTCGCGTCCAGATCGGCCGCGGCAAACGCAGGCGATCTCTGAGACTTCTGAGTGATAACGCGGTTGAATCGGGCGTGAAAAGCCAGCTTCTCGGACTTTTGAGTGAGCTGTTGACGCGGCAGCCAAGTTCCACGGTATAGTGAAACATCTGAGAAGCTGATAGCATGCTTTGAACTGATCGCGACTGGCCTCAACGCGTCGCTGATCGACTCGCATCGATCGGAGAGGGCCAGAACCGGTGCACCATCAGCCATTGATCTGGAGCAGCGGCGATGAAGCGTTCGAGGACCCCGGCGAGCTCGCGCGTCATCGCTTCGGCGGAGCTGTGAGTCTGCGGACGGATTGGCGGCTGAACTGAGAGGACGTACTCGTCACTGCCGTTGAGAACACAGACCGCAGGGACAAGAGGTGCGCGGCTGGCGATCGAAAGTCGTGCAGGCCAGAGGGAGAGCCGCGCGGGACTGTTGAAAAACGGCAAGGTGACGCTTGGTTCACGCGCCACGTGATCGGCGGCGAGCAGGACGATCCCGCCGCGTCGCAGGCGCGCAGCGATCTCAAGCGAGAAAAATGGCGAGGAGTCGACGACGATCTCATCGAGTTGAACATCCCGTCGCCGCTTCGAACGCGCAGCTTCAAGAAATCCCACCCGTTCGCGCTCGAAGACGATCGCGACGTCGTCGCGCACGGCCGCGAGCTCGCGGGCGGGAAGTTCGTAGTTTCCCATGTGCACCGTGACAGCGATGGCACCGGAGCCTGACTCGAGAGCAGCCAACAGATGTTCCTTGCCCAAGGCTCGCGTGAAGAGCTCGCCGCTCGCGGGACCGCAGCGAGGCGAGACCCATTCCATGATGAAGCGCGAAAAGCTCTCGAGAACGCCTTTCGCGAGTTTTCGACGATCGTGCGCGGAGCTCTCCGCGCCAAGCAGGTGGGCAGCGTTCGAGAGGAGATTCGATCGGACGCCGGGGAACAGATAGAACGCGCCCCGGGCGCATGCGCGGGCCACGCTGAGGGCGGAGCGTCGCGGCAACACACGAGCAACAACAAACGCCAGTGCGAAGAACGGACGCGCCACGAAGAGCGCAGCACGTCGCCGAAGCGTAGGGCGTTGGCCCGAGTGCGAGCGGGGCGCGCGGTGCGCACTAAGGGCTGTTGGTGAATTCTGAGGCACGCGGGAAGCTCCGATGTCGATGGGAGGCGCCATAGTACGTCGCGGGTGGGGTGATGGCCAGCTGGCTGTCGGGTGTTGTGAAGAGTGATGCTGAGGCGGGAGCGGATCAGATGCGGAGACAGAGACAGATGCAGATACAGACTCAGATACGGAGACAGAGACAGATACCGAGTCAGAAGCAGCGTGGCAGTGCTCCCACGCCCACGCCTTCTTCCTTCGTTGACTTGGCTTGCTTCTGTTCAACTCTTGTTCTGATCTCTTGAATCTTGAACAGAAGCCAACGAAGCCAACGAAGATCGGGCTCAGAAGCGCCAGGCGCTCGAGGATCCACGCCCACGCCCACGCCCACGCAAACGCTCACGCAAACGCTCACGCAAACGCTCACGCCCACGCCCACGCCCACGCCCACGCCCACGCCCACGCCCACGCAAACGCTCACGCAAGCGCTCACGCAAGCGCCCACGCAAACGCAAACGCAAACGCAAACGCAAACGCGCATGGCCTTGAAGCGCTTTTCTCTCTTTTTTCAATGGGGTCGGAGTGTGCCAGACCGGACGACACGCGACGTTGCGTGCTCGTTTGGACGGTCTTCCTTCGTTGACTTGGCTTCCTTCGGTTCAACTCTGATCTCTTGAATCTTGAACAGAAGCCAACGAAGCCAACGAAGATCAGGCACAGAAGCGCCAGGCGCTCGAGGATCCACGCCCACGCCCACGCCCACGCACTCGCACTCGCACTCGCAAACCGCCACACCCACGAATCGCGGCCCCCGTCTCGAACCTGGCCTCGAACTGGCCTCGAACTCGGACCCCGGTGGCGGGCACCAAAGCGGACGCTGCCCTGGCGTGGAAACGGACAAGACTCTCCGCCCGCGCATCACCTATAATCCGCCCGTCGCGCCGCGGCGTCGCGGCGGGAGAAATCTTGACGAGGAGTGAAGGTGCCGGTGCGACCGATCGCGGTTTCTGGTTACGGGTTGACGACGGCTTTGGGGGTGGGCAAGGACGTCAACTGGCGGGCGATCTCTGCCGGCGAAGCCGGACTGCGTCAGATCCGGCGTTTCGAGGTCGGCGACTATCCGGTGCGTCTGGGGGGCGAGGCCCCGGCGCCGGGAGCGGCCGCTCCGTTCCTCGCCGAGAGCTCATCGGGGATTGCTGGCCCGTGGAGTGAAGGTGATGCGTGCTCCGAATGCACGGGCGACTCGAGCGCGAGCGGTCCGGTCGAGACCGAGCAGCTGCGCCGAGTCGTGCAGGAGGCTTTCGCACAAGCGCGGTTGGAATCGACTCGCGCAGCGCGGTCGTCGCGGTTGGCGCTCGTTGTCGGTAGCTCGCTGGCTGGGTCATCGACGGCTGATGCCTTCTTTGCGGACTACGCCTCGCGCGGCGCCAGCGCCGCGGACTATCGCCTCCTCGAAGGCTATTACGTCGACAACCAACTCAACAGCATTGCTGCAGCCGTTGGGGTCGATACAGCGGCGGTGCTGGTTTCCAACGCCTGTGCTGCTGGCGGCAGCAGCGTCTCAACAGCCGCCCGCTGGCTGCAGCTTGGGCGCGCAGATGTTGTCGTTGCGCTCGGATTCGATCCGCTCAGCGTGTTCACCTTCGCAGGGTTCGGATCACTGAAAGCGCTCAGTACTACCGCGATGCGTCCGTTCAGTAAGAATCGCGATGGGATGCTGCTCGGTGACGGCTACGCGGCGATCGTTCTCGAGCGACTCGAGGATGCCCTCGCCCGCGGTGGCGAGCCTGCAGCTCTGCTCGTTGGTTATGGTGAGTCGACGGACGCGCATCACTTAACGCAGCCGCACCCGCACGGAGCAGGGGCGGCTGCCGCGATGCGTAGCGCGCTTGAGGGGGCGGAGCTTTCGCCGCAGGCGATCGACTACATCAACTGCCATGGCACCGGCACACGCGCGAACGACTCTGCTGAGGTGGCGGCGATGCGCCAGGTGTTTGGCGACCGACTTGTCGCCCTTCCGGTGAGTTCATCCAAGCCGTTTTTTGGGCATACGCTGGGCGCCGCGGGAACCGTCGAAGCCGCGGTGACTCTCATGTCGCTGCAGCAACAGACTCTGCCGCCGACGCTCGATGTCGACGAGCTCGATCCGGGCTTCTCCGACCTCGATGTCGTCCCTGACAGCCGACCGGCGTTGCTGCGCTATGCCATGTCGAATTCGTTCGGCTTCGGAGGTTCGAACGTGAGCTTGGTGTTCGGCCGCTGGAGCGGCAACGCTCAGGAGCTCGCGGCGAGACCCGGCAGCCAGGGTCCCCAGCGAGCGACGGCGCACGGCGCACGGCGGACTGAAACCCCGCCGCGAGCGTTGGCGGTCGTTGAGGGTGTGGGAGTGGTTTCGCCGTGGGGGCTCGGCGTCGAAGCACTGCGCCGCGGTCTTCTTTCAGGGAAGCCGTTTCTTTCGGAGACTCGAGCCTCTGCACGCGGAGTTCCTGTGCCGCGTCGAGCCGCCGTGCTCGGGAGTGTGCTCGACGCGGCGCGTGAGATGCTCGCGGCGCGCTCGCTGCGTCGTGTGGCGCCGATCTCGCTCGCTGCGGTGGCGGCGGCTCACCTGGCGTACGAGCAAGTTGAGGCGGGAGACTTTCTGCCGTCACGGGGCAGCGCTCTCGACGAGCACACGCGAAACCGCACTGCGGTGCTGCTTGGCACGGTGTTCGGCGCGGCTCAGTACCACTTCGACTACTACGAGAGCCTGTACCTTGGGGGGCTTCGGGACGCTAGCCCGCTGCTCTTCTCTGAGAGCGTAATGAATGCCGCTCCTGGTCACGTGGCGCTCCACTTTGGTCTTCACGGTCCATCGTTGGCGATGGTCGGTGGGGAGGACGTTGGCCTCCTCGCGCTCGGTGATGCGCTCGATCGTCTGCGCCTCGGCGAGATTGACGCGGCGCTGGCGGGCGGTGCAGAGGAGTACTGCGACTTTGTTCACGCCGGGCTCGCGCAGCAAGGGCTCGTGAGTGCCGAGCCAGGCACGCCATTCGGTACGATTCGGCCCCTCTTCGGGGAAGGTGCTGCACTCTTGTTTCTGTCGCGGGGCGCGGCGGCGCCTGCCGGGGCGCGACGAAAGGGCTGCGTTCTCGGCTGGGGGGCGGCACGCCGGCGGGCAGATGAACACGTCAGGGAGTGCGTCGAGCGGGCGACCCGTACGGCGCTTGACGACGCGGAGGTCGCTGCTGCCGACATCGATTTGGTTGTGTTATCGGCTGCGGGAGGGCCGCACGACGTCGCCGAGCTCGAGGGAGTCGGGGACGTCCTGGCCGATGGGCGCCAGCGGCACGTCTTGGCGCCAAAGGAGATCATTGGTGAAGGGTTCGCATGCGCCTCGGTGCTCCAGGCTGTCGCCGCAATCCTTGCCCTTGAGTCCGGTAATCTGTCCGCGCGCATGCGCCATGTGACCTTCGACGGCGACGTGCCAAAGTTTTCGGAATCGCCCCGAGCGGCAGACGGCAATTTTCTGCGCTATTCTTTAGTGTCGTCGGTCAATCGGTCCGGCGCAGCAGTGGTGCTCGTCCTGGGAGTGGTCAACTGCTGAGACGGACGTGCGTCTTTCCGATTCTGAGTGAGGCCTCGCCGTGGCGCTTCCGATGTTTGTTGACTCTCTGCTCAGGTCTCGACCTCAGATCTGGTCGGTGGGTGAGCGTCTTTATGCGCGCACGCCCGTGCTGCATCGACTCCTGAGCTTGTTCTCCTATGACCGTGTCGTCAGAATCGACCGCGCACGCAGTGAGGTCGTGGTGACTTCAAAGAACTTTTGGTTCTTAAAGCGCGAGGAGACGATCCCATTCTCTCGCGTCTCACACTTGGACATGGAGTTCAAGAGCATCCCGATCGGCGGCGATCGTGATCCCCGCGGTATCCAGTGCTTCGAGCGCTTCCGCGTTCAACTCGTGCTCAGGCGTCCACACCGTGAGATCCCGCTCTTTACGTTCGCTGGCGGCATGTTGCAGGCGCATGACTTACCGCGCATCAATCTTCAGTTCAAGGGCTTCGGGGTCGAGACCGGCGCGGACTACAGCCATGACGATCAGGCGGCGACGTTTACTGAAGCTCTTGCTCGTTTCATCGGTGTTCCCGTCGGCCCTCCAGTGAGGCACTTCGCGACGGAGGATGGAGCCGAATTTTACTGCTCGGAGTGCCAGCGGCGTTCAGCTCCCGGACGTTCAGATTGCCTCTACTGTGGAGGCGAGCTGGAGGCCGTCATGTCGTCTTCCGGCTCTTCGGCGCGTCGCGGCTGATGCGGGGCCGTGCCTGCGCTAGCGGTCTTCCGCGACACCCTGGTTACGCGGTCACGCCACCGTCAACGGAGAACACCTGCCCAGTCACGTAGCTCGCCTCTTGGGAAGCGAGAAAGCCGACAACGGCGGCGACTTCCTCGGGTTGACCAAGGCGCCGCAAGCACGTGCCGTCGATCAACCACTTTTTCTGCTGGTCGCTGAGCGATTGAATGGTTGCAGACTCGATCGCGCCCGGAGCGACAGCGTTGACGAGGATGCCAAAGCGGCCGACCTCACGCGCCAGAGCACGCGTGAACCCATGCACGCCGGCTTTGGCAGCGGCGTAGTGCGTTTGACCAGGGACACCCACGATGCCACTGGCGGAGGTAAGCGCGACAATGCGCCCAGACTTCTGCGCAATCATGTGACGGGTGGCCTCTCGGCAGGTCTCGTACACGATCGTCAAGTTGCTGGCGATCATGTCGTTCCACGTCGACTTCTCCAGGTAGTAGAGAAGATCGTCGCGCGCCTGGCCGACGCAACTGACGAAGACGTCCATACGTCCGTAGGCGGCGACAAACTCCGCGAAGACCCGTTCGACGTCAGGGCTCGCGGTGAGGTCGCCGCCAAGCGGCAACGCGTCGACACCATGCGCGCGGCACGCGGCGACGACATCGTCAGCGGCGCTACGACGTTCTCGATAGTGAACTCCCACAGCATGGCCGCGCCGTGCCAGCTCCAGTGCGACTGCACGACCGATCGGACCAGTGGCACCGGCGACGAGTGCTGTCCGCCTCACTGAGCTCGGCGACTCGGCCGAGCGCGGATCGTCAGCGCGTGCACTCCTACGGGCGTTCGAGTTGTCGGCGACCATTAGCCTGCGATCGAGCGCTCACCTCTAATGTATCACCGTTTGCAACTTGTTGTCGTGAAAGACGAATTGCATGGACGTTGGGACAAACACGACCAACGTGTGCAGATAGACCCACTTGTCGCTCGCCATGATTTGCTCTCGCGACAGGTTGGCTGTAGGTAGGTCGCTGTCGATGGTTGCTGGCGGTCCGAGGCAGGCGTAGATCTGTTCCTTGGTCATGCCGATGACGTGCTGTCCGCTCTCGACTTGTGTCTTGAGGTCTGCAGGGCCGAGGCTGGCGACGTCGATCTGACTCGGATTGTCGACGAAGTACTTGTCGAGAAAAGAGCCGATGCTGAGTTGCGACGTGTCGAAGGGCGTCTTGTGGGGTTTCATCACGTACGCCGCGCCGTGAACTGTCAGGCGTACCTCTTGGGCACTGAACATGGTCACAACGGCAGGGCTGCCGATCGGCAAGTCACTGGCGTGGCCCAAATAGTTCGAGGAGTAAAGTTCGTTGCCGTTGGAGCGAAGGTTGACGCGGGTGTGGCGTGGCTTGCTCAGATCGGGATAGTGAACCGGAACTGGATGGGCGCAACCGACGCCTATGATTCCGGCGAAGAAAAGCAAGAAGACGACGCGCATATCTTTTTCTCCTGACTTCTACGGGGCTTCGTAAAGTAGGAAGCGAGTGGTGAACTCCGAGTGAACCCGGCAGATCGCCGCTTCTTCGGTGGCCGCAGCCACCTATGAGGGCGCAGTTTACCTCAGATGGAAGCGAAATTGCCGACGAAAAAGTGCCGCACATCACCTACGGACCGGCTGCCGTATACAGGAGCTGCGCACCATGAATACATGCCGCGTCGTTGAGCCCGTGTCATTCAAATCGTTGACGGGGTCGGTCACCGAAGAGGTGCTCGCGTCGCCGTTTAGACTCGCGTCTTTTCGGTTGGCGGCCGCCGCACCCAGTGTCGGGCTGCGCGCGAGGCGCGATGCGCTGCGATCTGAGCGCACGTTTGGCCGTAGATCGATAGCAGACGTTCGAACGTCCTGCGCCATGAGTAGCGACTTTCGATGTAGGCATGGGCTTCGCTGACGTCACCTCGATGTCGACCGGCAACGATCGCTGCCCCAATCTGTTCCGCCAGGTGGGCAGAATCTCCCGGGCGCGCGAGTCGATATCCCGAGGATGGCAAGAGTTCAGCTGCGCCGCCCGAGTTTGCGGTCACGACCGGGACTCCAGAGGCGAATGCCTCCAAGATGATCAAGCCGAACGTCTCGTTTGGGCTCGGTGCGGCGAGGACGGCAGCCTGCTGGTAAAGGTGCGCCAAGCGCTCTCCGTACGGGCAGACACCCAAATAGGTGATGCCGGCGTCTCGTGCGGCCGCGCGCTCGACGAAGCCGCGCAGGGGGCCATCGCCGGCGATGACCAGGCGGGTGCCATATTGGCGCCGTAGTGTTCGGTGCGATTCGAAAAGCGTGTCGAGGTTCTTCTCAGCGCTGAGTCGCCCGACGTACAGAACGACTTGTCCCCGATCTTGTTCCTCATCGGAGACGCGTGGGATCGCGTCACGATCGGCGCGCAGACCGGGTTGAAAGAGTTCAAGGTTGACACCGAGAGGCAAGTACTCAAGGGAAGGCAACCGACGGCCCTGCAGCCGCTTCAGAAGATCTCGCGACGTGACGAGAACCTTGTGGCATGGACCTGTGCAGAACGACGTGTAGCGCCACGCAAGGCCCTCAGTCGTGCGCGTCAGAGTGCGGCGAATGCGACTGCGGACCGCTCGAGTGTAGAGTTCCGGAAGGTGCGCGTGATAGACACCGATCACCGGTACGCTTCTTCCGGCAGTGGCCCGACGCGCGACGTGAGCGAGAAAGTAGCCGCAGTCGACCTCGACGACGTCCGGTTTCAACGATTCTATCAGCCGCACAACGCGTCCCAAGCGAATCAGCAGGCGGTGCTGCTTGTTGCCGGGAACTGTTGGGCTGCGAAGGACGTGAAGCGCCGCGCCTTCGAGGCGGTCCGTGCGATCCGACGTTCCGGGCACAATGATCGTGTGTCGAATTCCGTCCGCGCGACGAAGAAAGGACGCCTTCTCGCGCAGATAGGTGTTGACGCCGCCCTCTCCTCCATCGATGTAGAGGGTCGTCAAGTCGAGCACATGCATCGTTTTCTCAGGCACTTCCCGTGCACCGTCACTTCGAACACTTCGAGACTGCGGTTCGCCCGCGGCGAGAGTTGTCTCGCGTCGCGGCGGATCGCTGTGGACACTGGGTCGCCAGCGGAAGGTTGACGGCAAAGTCAGGGCAGGGTAACTACAAAAGTGCTGGATGTATAGGAAAAGGTTTGAGTGGTGACAGAAAGCGCGTGGTTAGGTGGTGCGGCGGCGCCGTTGGCGATTTCGGGCGCTGCTCTTGTGTCGCCGGCGGGGCGCGGGTTCGACGTTCTTTTCGAGGCGCTTGCCGCTCGACGCGCTTGTTTCACGCGTTTTGTCGACGAGCGATTGACTGCGGCGAAGTCGGCATCGTCGGCATCCTTTGTGCCACCGATTGCCTCAGCGCGTGACGGATTCGTCGCTGGCTGGATGGACGACGCGCAGTTTGCTCGGCGTGGGCGTTCGCAAGGCGCGGATCCAGCGACGTCAAGTGATCCCAGGCGCGGCGCTGCGGAGGGCACTGCGGCACACCTCGCTGACGCCGCCGAGCTCTTCCGTAACACGACGTTCGCAGCGCTTGATGCTGCCGAGCTGGCGCCAGCGTCCGCCGGCGTGGGTGTGACGGTTGCGACTGCGCTCGGCGGCACCGAAGGTTTTGAAACTTGGAGTCAAACGGAGCCGCAAGTAGCGCACGCCGGGAGGGCGGCTCGACCGATCGGCGCCATCGCCTCGCTCTTGGGGGCGTCGACGAGTGGGCGCAGCCTCATGCCGCCAGCGGCTCTGTTCTCGGCGACGTGCGTCTCTGGGTTAGCAGCGCTGGAGAGTGCTGCGGCGGATTTGGCGTTCAGGCGGCGCGACGCGGTCGTCGTCAGCGCCGCAGACACGCTGAGTGCTAGTATGGTGAGTGGGTTTCGTTCGCTGCGGGCCGTGTCAGAGTCCGGTCGGCTGCGCCCGTTCGCTGCGGACGCCGACGGAGTCGTCATCGGAGAGGCGGCGTGCGCCGTCGTGCTCGAACCGCTCGACGCATTGACGCAGCGCGGTGGATCTGCGAGAGCCTTCCTCCTGGCACAGCGATTGGTCAGTGACGGTTATCACTTGACGACACCGAATCCCGATGGAAGTGGCATGAAGTCGGCGCTGCGCCAGGCGCTGACCGATGCCGAAGTCGACCGCACGGACGTTGGCTGCATCGTCTTCACAGCGACAGGGTCCCCGGTGTACGATCGCATGCTGGCTTCGACCGTCGAAGAGGTGTTCGGTGCCTCGGCTGCAGAGATTCCGGTGACGAGCTGGGAAGTCGCGATCGGGCACGTTTTGGCCGCCAGCGGCACGTTGGCTGTTGGATTTGCTGCACGCCTCATTGGACGCCGGGAGGTTCCGGGGATGTATCCACTCGCAGCGGACTTCGAACATGCAGCGCTGCGGGTCGTACGGGAAACGGCGCTGCCTCTCGAAGCGGACGTTGTCGTGGTGCTTGTGGTCGGATTTGGAGGCCAGAACGGCGCCGTCGTTGTTGCTGGCGAGGAGTTTGTTCGTCGTCGATTGAGTGAACGCGCGCGTCAAGTGACGTGTGTTGAGCAGGCGCGACGAGGCGCGCCATGAGCGGGAGCCAGTCGCGGCTGCGAGAGGGCGGGGCGCGTACCGATCAGGATCGAAGAGTCGTTCTGCATTCCGGCGCCTACGCGATCCGAAACGGGGATTTTTTCGGCGGTGTGTTTGATGGAGCCGCGGATTCGACAACCCCATGGCAGTGTTTCGCGGCGGAGAGTCGGGCGCCGCATGTCGATGACTTTCCGGGGCGATGGAGTCGTCGCCGCGAGATCGCGCCCGAGTACGCGCCGCTGCCGGCTGTCGTCGCGGCGGCGCTCGAGACGGCGGGCTGGTGGCAGCGCGGCTCCGGTGCGGCGGTGGACGGCGGTCTGATCGTACTCAACGATGGGTTTTCAGAGGCTGCGGCGCGGCGGTTCGCGTGCGTCGCGTCGTCCGACGACATCCCACGACCGAGCGAGTTCCTTCACACCTTACCGTCGACCGGTTGCTCGATCCTGGGGCTTCTCTTTGGCCTGACGTCCTACCAGACGACGGTGGTCGGTGGGGCGATCGCTGCGTTCCATGCTTTGCAGCATGCCAGCGACCTTCTGTTGCTACGACGTCTGGATCGTCTGGTTGTGGCTGTGTTTTCCTCTCCTCTGCACGGACGCCGCCGCGAGAGTTCTCTCGCCGACGGTCTTGACGTCGACAGGGCAGCCGCCGCGTTTTGCCTCTCGCGCGGCGACGCCACGCATCATGTTGAGTGCCGGGTAGGCGTCGATTCCATGCAGAATGTTGAAGACCGCATGGAGGCAAGACAGGCGTCAAAGATGCTTGCTCATGATCAGCTTTGGAAGCACGCTGGAGGTGGAGTATTCCCCTTTGTGTCGGTTGCAAAGTGGATGGAGAGATGGTCCCGTGGTGCTGAGTCTTTGCCGTTTCGTTTGGAAGTGGCAGCTGACGATGCACCCGGGAGTAGTGGTTGGCTGTTAGTTGAAGAAAGGACCACCCGAGATGCCTGCTGATGAAGAGTTGAGACAACGGATCAAAGAGATGCTCGTACGTCAACTGAAGCTGCAGACGCCGGTCGCAGAAATCCGTGACGAGGATCCGCTGTTCGGCGACGAGGGGCTTGGACTAGACTCGATCGATGTCCTCGAAGTCGTCGCCAGCGTAGAGAAGGAGTTCAGCGTCCGAATCGAGAGTCAGGAGGAAGGAGAGCGTGTCCTTCAGAGTGTCGCGACGCTGGCGGGCTACCTCGAAAGCAAGGGAGACCCGGCGCGGTGAAAGAGCGCGATGTCGCACGCTTTCTCGAACGAAATCGTACGATGGACTTTGAGAGCATCGACCTGGAGCCATTCGCGAAACTTCCACCGGCGCTTCGATCGAGTCAGTTTTTTTGTACCAACGAAGACGTCAACACCTACGTCGACTTACAGACTTTGATGGTGTTGCGCACGTGTGGCGTCGAGCCGGACGCCGCCTTGTCGCTCGCGGGACTCGAGCCACTTCGATATGGGATTGCCACCGATAGAATCGAATCGTGGCGTTGGCTGATCACGAAGCTTCTGCATTCGCGCCTGGTCGAAGGGCACCTGGTCGAAGGGCACCTCGTCGAAGGGCATAGTGACGGGCCTCCGGCAGTGAGCTTGGCGGCGGACCGGTGGCACTTGCCGGAAGCGCTCGACGACCTGATCTCTGACGTTCGTCGATCGCTGCTTGACGTTGACTCAGGCTTGGCGCCGGTGCTCGACCTCGTCGACCTCGCCGCCGCTCAGTTCCCGGGGTTTCTTCGCGGCGCAGCCGTAGCCGACAGCATATTCTTTTCTGCTGATCGAGCCGCGACGTGGGAACGCTATTTTTCCCGAGAGAATCCTCTGTACGCACCGATCAACGAGCTGACGGCACACGTTTTTCGCGAACTTTTTGATCGCGAGCCTGCGAGGGAGGAGAGCATTCGCGTTGTCGAGGTGGGTGCCGGCTGCGGCAGCGCGGCTGAGGCGATTCTTGAGAAAGTCGGGTCGAACCTGTCGTACCACGTCACCGACATTGCACCGACGTTCTTGAGTAAAGCTCGCGAGCGACTAGCCTCCCCAGGGATCGAAGCGATGCACCGCGTTTCTTTCGAGCTCCTCGATCTCGACCGACCCGAGAGCTGGCGCCTCGAGCCTGAGAGCGTCGACGTCATTGTTGCCGTCAACGTGCTTCATACCGTCGGCGAGCTGGACGCCGCGCTCGGGGAGCTGCGCCGGTCATTGCGACCTGGTGGAAGCTTACTGATTGGAGAGTGCATACGTCCGGAAGTCGACCAACCCGTGCACCCTGAGTTCACCTTCCAGCTTCTCGACAGATTTCGCAGAGTGTCTCCCGAACCACCCTATCGGTTGCGATGGGGGTTCTTGGATGGTGTGTCATGGCAGCGACTTCTCAAACGTCGAGGTTTCTCTTGGGTGCGTTCGATCCCCGACGTTGCGGCGGCGACACGGGCGTATTCTCTGCATTCGGCGAGCGTCTTCGTGGCCACGCGGTGAGTCGGCTCGGTGGGGCCGCGTCACTCAAGTGCAGGGCTCGTTGATGTGGCCGGTCCGGTGGCGCTCCAGCGAATGACGCCAGACTGATCGACCCAGAACGAACGATCACCGGTTTGGCCTGGCGTTTCCGGGTTGGCGCGCAAACGCCACCGATGCGCGGTGGTGACGAAGTCAAGCACGTACCCTCGTGGGCCTTGATCTGTGATGAGACCGGCGTCTTGCAGGTCGACCTCCGACGCCGGGTACGTTTGGAAGCGCGTCTTGTATTGCTCGTTCACTGTCACCGCGGTCCGCAGAAACCCGATCGCTGTCGTTTCGTTGGCGCTCTTGCGGGCGTGGAGGAGGCTGGGAATCGCCACTGCTGCGACAATGGCGATCAGAGCGACGACGATCATGAGCTCGATCAGCGTGAACGCTCCGCCAGGGTGTTTCGTCTGCTTCGTCATCGTGTTGTGTCCCATCCGGAGTCCCGTGCTTAGCAGCCTGTTGAAAAAGTGCTTCGAGCCGAAAACTGGTCTCTTCGCGTCCAGATCGGCCGCGGCAAACGCAGGCAATCTTCGGGCCCTCTTTTTTCGATTCTGATGGCGAGTATTGACGCGGTCGAGCTGGGCGTGAAGAGGCCAGTTTCCTCGGCCGAATGACTTTTTCAACGGGCTGTTAGAGCTCATCTATCTGCGTCGTCGCACGAGAGTACACTGAGCTTGCCGCCTTGAGCAAACGACGGCGAGCGTTACCGGAGCACACGCCGCAGCCCGGGGTGGTCGCTCCACGACCGCTGGGGTGCAGGCGCCGCTCATGTTCGCGATGCAAAGAGAGCCTACGTGTGTGGCGCAGGCTCTAGACAACCGCTGGCTCGGATCGTCGCTTACTCGGAACAGCTGCTGTGTGCGTCACAGCCGAGGAAATCGACCGGTTCGATCGGATCCGGAGCACAGATGCGATACCCCGCAGGAGGGTCAGCGTCTTTGAAGAGCACGTTGATCAAGAGAACGGCGTCGCTCACCGTCACGGCACCGTCGTTGTCGACGTCGGCTGCGTCGTCGCAAACGATTCCGTCGCCTGTGAGAAGGTTGAGGACGTCGTCGATCGTTTGCTCGCCGTCGTCGTTGGTGTCGCCGCGCCGAAACTCCGGGCAGTCGCGGGAACGGAGTGCGACAACGCCAGCCTCGGCGAAACCGACAATGTCAGAGCGGCCGTCGCCGTTGACGTCGGCGAGCATGCGCGGGTGTCTGTCGATCTTCCAGTTGCCGGCGTTCGCGCCCATCCCCTGGACCGCAAAGAGCGGCGCAGTGAATCGGTTCCCCACAGAGAGGCCGATGTGGACGCCGGCGTTTCCGAACCCAACCACATCTGCTTTGCCGTCACCGTTCACGTCGGCCATGAAGCGAGGATGGCTTGCGACGCGCCAACCGTGCTTGTAGCCGAAGGAGTTGACCATGAGTCTCGGTCGTTCGACAGACACTTCCGATACGGTGCTCGTGGAGAACGCGACGTAGACGCCGGCGGTCCCGAAGCCGACGATGTCGTCTTTGCCGTCACCGTCGACGTCGGCGAGCATGCGGGGGTGATGACTCACCTGCCAACCACCGGACACGCGTCCGAACGCCGACGAGACGTGCCTTGGAGCTTGAAAGACGCGTCCGCTCGAAAGAGCGATCCAAACGCCGTTATCAGCGAAGCCGACGACATCGTCTTTGCCGTCGCCGTTGACGTCTCCGAGCATCCGAGGATGGCGACTGACGAGCCACGTGGAGGAGGCGAAGATGGTGTCGATGAGACGTTGGGGGGCGTTGAGCGTCTCTCCTTGCGAGAACGAGACATCGACTCCAGCTGAGCTGAAGCCGACAACGTCATCCATGCCGTCGCCGTCGACGTCCGCCAGCATGCGTGGGTGTCTTCCGACGCGCCAGCCTCCAGCGTCATAGCCGAAGCTTTTGACCAGAACCTTGAGCGGTGTGAAGCTGCGTCCGGTGGAAAACGACACGGCAACTCCAGCGTTGGCGAAGCCGACGACGTCTAACCGGCCATCACCGTTGATGTCGCCGAGCATGCGCGGGTTCTTCGTCACGCGCCAGCTGCCGTTGTTGTACCCGAAACCGTCGATGATCCGAGACGGAGCTGAGAACGCTTCGCCGGAAGAAAATGAGGCGTAAGTGCCAGCGTTGCCGAAGCCGACGATGTCGTCGAGGCCGTCACCGTCGACGTCACCGAGAAGGCGCGGATGGTTTGCGACGCTCCAGCCTCCCACCGCCGGCGCGTAGTTCGGTAGCTCGATCGCGATCGGATCCGGGAAGCACTGCGCGTCGAGGGTTGCATGCGAAGCACCGCTGAGGAGAGCGACGATTGCGACGACTGGGGAGATCGTGGTTTGAGTACGGGGGCGAGTCATGGCAGGGGTCCTTTCTTCGGTATTGCCAGGCAGGTGGACAAGTGGCGACACGTCGTCGCCGCAACACTTCCTGCGCAATCAGGGAGAGAGGACCGCAGTCGAAAACTTGAAAAGTCAGCAACTGCTGAGAGTTCGCTGAATTACGGGCGTAACGGCTCGGTTCGGGCGAGATCGTGTGGCTCACCCGCCCGCACAAAGGTTCGGACAGCCCGCCAGCGGTTGACAGCTTGTCCCCAGCCGCGGTTCAGGTCCGCGCTGAAAGAGATAGCTCAGCATGAAAACGCCGTCTGCAAGGTCGAGCGTTTGGTCGGAGTTCAGGTCGAGGAGCTGTCGATGGCCGATCGTGTCGAGATCGTCGCCGCATGGCAGGGTTGGGAACGGCTGCGTGAAGACTCGCAGCAGAGCGATCGCATCGGAGACGTTGAGACGGCCGCTTTGGTCGAGATCTCCAGGGATTTGCCAGCCGAACGGGGGCGGCGCGCGGTCGTTCTGTCCGGGCGAACCGTGGATCAAGTCGCTCGGTCGCCAGCTGCTCTGCTTGCCAAAGGCGATCGGCGGTCGAACATCTTCGCGCAGCACGAGCGAGTATCCCTCGCCTGCAGTCTCCGAAAACCACGATTCGTCGAAGGAAACGTTCGCGAAGACGGCATCGCCCGGTCCGACGAGAGAGAACGATTCGCCGTCGTTGTTGAGCTTGCCGGCGTATTCACCAGCAATTGTCATCCCACGAGTGTCGTAACGCTGCGAGAAGGCATCGAAGTTCTTGACCAGGAGGACGAATTCGCCGGGCAACAGTTCGTGGACGGGGGCGTCAGCGAACGAGAATTCGATCCCACCTCCGACATACATGCCGGCGAGGTCGAAGGGGGTTTCGCTGACGTTCTGCAGTTCGACGAACTCGAACTGCTGCGCGTCGAGGGCGCCAGCGATGAGCGTCGGAGGCGCGGGGTTGAACATGATCTCGGTCACCCGTAGGGGCGATGGGATGGCGAATGTCGCATCGGTCAGTGCGCTCCACTCGCCATCGAGGATCGTCCGCGCACGGACGCGAGTTGTCACGTCGAGAGCGAAAGCATCGCCCGAAGAGTCCTCTCGTGCAAGCTGGGGAACAATGAGAAAATCGCGGTCGTTCGTACGGCGGTTGATGCCATGAATTGCCAGAACGTTGCGGCCACGGAGGAGCGCAGGGACGGCATCTTCCAGTTCCATTCGCTGCAGAATCGATGCGGTTTGATCCGGTGGCGTGAATCGTGCTTGGGAGTCCCATCTCGGGTCCTCTGGCGCATTTCGTGAGGCAACGCGGACTCCGTTTAGGTAGGCGACAAAAGCATCGTCGAGTCGCAAGGCGAGCGTCAGGCGCACGACGTTTTCGACGTCGTCGACCGTGAATGGAATGCGGATGTAGGCCGACGTGCTCCGATCCTTCATTTGTGCTTCGAGGTCTGTTTCGATGAATTCGTCGTAAGTGCTGTCGAGTTCGTAGCCGACCGCGGCGGAACCCGCCAGCCAATGCGAGTCGACAAAGTCGGGTTGAGTCCAGGTGAGACCGAGACTCTCATCGGTTGGCACGAGAATTCGCGCCGGACTTCGGGAGTCGACAACTACGGAGCGGGGTACGCGATAGAGCCGGGCCTGCGGCGAAATGCTGCCGTCGGTCAGCCGCGGGTCTGTGCCGTCGAGGGTGTAATAGATTTCACCGCCGATGGATGTGAGGGAGACGACAAACCCCGCGTCGATCACGCCGCCGTGCTGCGGCACGAATACCGGCGCCTCGACAGCCGAATACCACCCCGCACGTTGGAGCTGATCGACGACGATGGCCGTCCGTTGCGGAAAAAACTCGGTGCGCAGGCGCTCGAGTTCGCGAAGCCAATTGATGTCACGTGTCCACAACATACCGTTTTGCCACCGAGCGGTCTCGGCGACGATCGACATGCGAATCTCCTTCGCACGATCGAGATAGGAGTCCTCGACTCTCTGCGGAGTCAGCACGCCGTCGTTAAAGAATAGGGCGTGAGCTTGATCCATGAAGAGAACGCGGAATTCTTCGTTTTCGAACAGAGAACGAAGTAGGTTCTCGGGCCCACCGCGGTTGAGGTTGTGGTCGCGCGTACGTCGGAAGATGATGTCCGAGTCCCAGGCGAAGAACTTGTATCCACCGCGATCGACGCGTGTCGGCCCGGCCGCCATCCAGTTTTGGTTGGGATTCCAGTCCCAGTCGTTTCCTGCATAGAAGTTGAGCAGGATGTAGTCGGCGAAGTTTTCGAAATCGATACGCCGCGATAGCTCTGCGTAGTTTTCGCGGAGCGTTCGCACGCTCTCCCAGATCGGAGCTGATTCACCCAAGCCGCGGCCTGAATTGACGGCTTCGTAGTCTTCCTTGTTGCCACCGGCGTAGGACGCCATGAAGCTCGCCGTCGGTCGCTCCATGAGGTGGTACTGCCCCCAATACGTGCCGTTGAGGTAGACGTGCACGAAACGTCCGTGAATGGAGAGATGCCCCATCTCAAACTGCATGTCGGACATCCAGCGATTGCGAAGGTACTGGGCGTCGGCGGGGCTTTGCTGCGCGGATCCCAGGTAGAAGACGGAATCGTGAGAGCCGGATCGAAGCTGCAGCTGATCGAAGGACGTGGCTGCACCTTCGCCATATTTGGTGTCTGCGAAAATTGGATAATCGAGCGTGGAGGTTCCGTAGCGGCCACGAAAGAAGAGCCGCATGCTCTTCTTTGGAAAGCCAATGGAATGGCCGCCGACGTAGCGCACGCCAGCGTCGATGTGAAACTCCAGCTCGCCGTTTGGGTCGAGCAGTTCGATCGAGGCGTCGACTTCCCGGTCCGCGGCGATCTCTTGCGACGTCGCTATAGAAACAGTCGGGAGGGCTGTCAGCGCCGGCGCGATCTCGTCTTGATAGCGTTCGATCTCGGTGATCCTCGGGTCCATTGCTGGCTGACCAGCGATGTCGGCGACGAAGAGATACGTTTGAGTGATTGGAAGGGAAGGTGCCGAACCGACGCGAAGCGTGGCCGCCCGCAACACGGTCGTGCGATCGATCAGGATAGGGACGCTGTAGATCAAAGACTCCGCTGTCGTCGGGTCCCGTCCGTCGAGAGTGTACCGGATCTCGCCCCCTTGTTCGTCGGTCGACAGCTCGACGAGAAGCGGCTCCGTGTAGAATCCACGCGTTTCGCTCGCCGTCGGCGATCTTGTCGTCAGTGCCATTTCTGCGATCGGCCCGACGTTTGGCATGAGGGGGGTTGGATTCAGATGAAAGAAGAACGATCCGAACCCGTCCGGAGACCGTGCGTACGTTTGGTCGCGCGTTTGCGCGGGGAACTCGACACCGTCTTGCAGCCTACCCATAGGGTCGACCAAATAGACCTCGTCTCCGTCTCTCGACAGCCCAAAGTTCGTGTGGAGCGCCTGTTCGACACTGCCGAGCTCCGGAAAAATCGCCATGTCGATGCTCGTCTCGCGAAGATTCAATAGAGCGATGGCGACGACGTTTTCGCCAGGTCTCAGCAGGTTCATTGACTCGGTCAGATCGTAGCGGATCGTCAAGTGTGGGTTGCTGGAGCGCAGCGATCGACTGGCGAACGTCAGCTCATCTCCGTCACGCACGTTGACACTGAGAACGCGTTCGCCGTTGAGAAACAGCGCGAAGCCGTCATCGAACCGTGTCTGAAAGACCAGATTCGGTAAGGTAAACTCGCTGTCTAAGCGAAACGAAGTGCGAAGAAACGCCGCCGTCGATCCTTCGGGAACTTCCGTTTGGACGCCCTCGATTCCATATCCGATGCCGGCTGGACCGCTTGTCCAGCTCGTATCGTCGAAGTCTGGCGTCTCCCACCCGACCGGCGGTCCAGTCTCGTTCGGTAAACCGGCCAAGACGTGCCATGGGGACGCCAGTGAGATGAGCGTGGGGCTAAACTTCAACTTCTTGTCGCGGACACGATCAGGATCCAAGTGAACCCTGTCCTTTCCCGAGCACCAGACGAGGGTACGATCACCTGGCCGCAGCACGCGCGTTGGAAAGATCCACTTGCGCGGCTGGTGTTCGTCGTCGGTGAGACTGTATCCGGCGAGGTCGACCGCGGCGGATCCAGTGTTGAGCAGTTCGATCCAGTCGGAAAGATCATCGTCTTCGTCGGTGATGGAGCGGTAGTTGAGCGCCAGGATCTCGTTGATGACGACTTGCGCACCGAGCTGTGGGGTACTCCCTGAAAGCGCCGCGAGAAACGCCCAGACACCCGCCATGAGCTGACCTCGCACTCGCGTGCTTGGTCTTCCCGAATGGGTTCGACTGTAGGTCGTATTCGACGGGGGCACCGCCGCGACGAGAAGCTTCGTCACAATGTGAGTTTCCAGGGATCGCGCCGCGGACGATCGCGCCAGCCGTTCGCCTCGGCATCGCCGGGGAACTCCCACTTGATGGGATCCCATTTCAGCGGCCGCTTGTTCCAATAGGCGAGATTGCCGAGGTGACAAACGGTCACCGAGCGTGCACCGATTTCCGCGTTACAGATGGGTTGCTTACGGCTGCGAATGCAGTCGACCCAGTTGCGGAGATGGTCGTGCACCTTGTAGAGCCGTGTCTCGTTTTCCCCGATTTCTTCGGTGAGGATCTTGTCCGGCCACGATTTGAGATGGCTGCGGTTGACCTCGATCGAACCGTCGCTACCGACGAAGCGAACGCCGTTGACGTCCTCATCACCGCACTTGCTCGTATGGTGGACGACGACACCGTCGTCGTATTTGTACGTCAGGTGTGGGTAGTCCTTGCCGTCGGGTGGGATGATCTCGACCGGGCCGCTGGCGTCGCGGTTCAGTCCCCACTGTGCGATGTCGAAGTGGTGTGCGCCCCAATCGGTCATGGCGCCACCCGAGTACTCCTTGTACTCTCGAAACGCCGGGAAGTGATTGTGGACGCCGCGCGGGCACAACCGTTCGTGGTACCCACGCTTCGGTGCCGGTCCCAACCAAAGGTCCCAGTCCGTACCTTCGGGCGTGGGCATCTCGGGAAGATCGCAAGGGCGGGAGGGACCTCCGACGTTGACGTAGACTTCCTTAACCTTGCCAATGCGCCCGTTCCTGACGAGCTCGCAGGCGCGATGAAACCGTCCGCCGCATTCAGAGCGTTGCTGACTGCCAGTCTGCAGGATGACCCCGTACTTCGCCGCGGCGTCGATCATCATCTTTGCTTCATGGATCGTTAGCGTCAGCGGCTTCTCGCAGTAGATGTCTTTGCCACGCTTGGCGGCTTCGACGACAGGGATTGCGTGCCAGTGATCGGGCGTCGCGATGATGACTGCGTCGATATCCTTGCGCTCGAGAAGTTCGCGAAAGTCGTTGTACTGCGCGCAGCCCTTGAACTTGCCGCTTTCGGTCTGTGCGGCGTAGACCTCATCCGCCATGTTTGCGCGGTGCTCGCGCCGTTGACTCTCGCATTCGGCGACCGCGACGACTTGAACGTCGTCAAACTTGAGCGTCTTTCGCAGCAACGTTCCGCCGCGCTTGCCGGCGCCAATGAGACCTACGGTGAGGCGTTCGCTTGCACTGGGGCGAGCGGAGACGCGGCGCGGAATGACGTACGGCGCGGCGGCGATTGCTGCGGCGTGACCGAGAAACTGGCGGCGGTTCAGGGAACGTGACTGGGCCATGGCGGCGTCTCCGTGGGAGGTCCTTGAAGTCGATCGTAGAACTCCCGCCAGTGTAACGTCACGCTGCGAGATCCGTAAAGTACTGGTCGTGGTGCGGTCGTCCGTCGCGAAGTCGTAAACCAGGGTGGAAGAAGCGGGACAACGGTGCGATTCCTCGCTGTCGCCGACGAATTCCCATACAATCTTGAGCTTCGCGATGCACGGATTCGATCCGCGCCGCCGCGTCGCCGCGCTTGTCTCGGCGCGCCGACGCTGCTGCTGACGACGCGGGCTGTTAGAACCAGCCCCACCCGGGCGCCAGCAAGTTCCGGACAAGCAGAGGTTCTATCTCGACGTGAAAGAACAGAGAAGTGCGGTTTCCCTGGCCGTTGGCTGTGCGTTTGGAACTATTTGGCTGGTCTGCATGCCGTGTTTGCACGCCCGCGACCTTGAGCTGCGCCGAGACGCTCTCGACGCGCTCAGGCGTGCCATTGACTTCTTCCGCAGCGAAGTTGCCGACGAGGGCGGCTACGTCTACAAGTACGCAGCGGATTTGTCAGTGCGTCAAGGGGAGGGCAAGGGAGGGCCCACCGAGGTGACAGTGCAGCCGCCAGCGACTCCCAGCGTCGGATTTGCTTACCTTGAGGCGTACGAGGTCGTTCGCGACCCTCGCTACCTTGAAGCGTCGCGCGAAACCGCGCAGGTCCTCATCCGTGGGCAGCTGCGGTCGGGTGGCTGGCACTACCGCATCGAGCTTGATCCGCGGCGTCGACCTCTTCACAACTATCGCGTCAACTCCACGCCTGGAGGCGCAAACACGACGGTTCTCGACGACCGAACGACTCAACGGGCGTTTCAGTTCCTCATGCGGATCGATCAGCTTCTCGGATTTCAGGACGAGGCGATTCATGAGGCGGTCGAGTATGGTCTCGCACAGTTGACCAAGGCGCAGTTTCCGAACGGCGCCTGGCCGCAGCGCTACGACGGTACCGCACCGTCGCCTCGATCTGCCGTCCTCAGAGCATCGTACCCAGAGGTTTGGTCGCGGACCTATCAAGGAGCTTCCTACTGGTCGCACTACACGTTCAATGATCGAGCCATTCCAGCGACGATCACTCTCTTTCTCGAAGCCGCGCAGGTGTATGATCGAGCTGAGTACGCGAGCACCGCAGAGAAGGCGGGTGACTTCATCCTTCTCGCACAAATGCCCGAACCGCAGCCCGCGTGGGCGCAGCAGTACGACGCGGCAATGCATCCGGCGTGGGCGCGCCGCTTTGAACCGCCTGCCATCTCGGGGCGCGAATCTCAAACGGTTCTCGAGACTCTCCTGCTCCTCTACCGGCGGACAGGCGAAGAGCGTTTTCTCGAACCGCTGCCGAGAGCTCTGGCGTATTTGCGTCGCTGTGAGCTCCCGAGTGGCCGCATTCCTCGTTTCAACGAGCTGCGGACGAATCGGCCGCTCTACTTCACGCATGACTATGAGCTGACGTATGACGACGGCGATATGCCCGAGCATTACGACTTCAAGGTGACGAGTCGGCTTGATGGAATCGAAGCGCAGTATGCCGCGCTGAGAGCACGTGGACCTCATGCTTTGCCGCGCCGTGATGAACGTCTCGATGGGCAGGCCTGGCGTCGTTTCGAGCGACAGGTGCGGCGTACAATCGACACTCTGGACGACCGCGGGCGCTGGGTGCGGCTCGGGCGTTTCAAGCGCGGAGGCGAACGTCAACCGATCGTGTTCACCAAAGCGTTCGTCGACAACGTCGGGATCTTGTGTGAATACCTCAGAGCGACTGCAAGCGTCGACTCGCTTCGCGAGGAAGCGGGGAAACACCCGTTGCCTGAGCGCAGCGAGACGGGCTCGTCGGGTTGAATGTCGGGTCTTCGCTGTTGCGCTTCGCTCCCGAATGCGTCGGGCTGAGCGCCGGCGTGAAACGAAATAAGCTCGACCCCAACGTCGTCGGGGTCGAGCTGTTCCAGGTTCAAGGGCTGGGCTTTGGACGTTAGCTGCACGGAGCAAACGCGTCGCAATCGAGACCGTCGTCGGTTGGGTCTTCGCCGCAGGCGTCGTGTGGCGCTGGCGGCGCTGAACCGCTGACGAAGAGGTGGAGAAGAAGGTTCATGGGGTCGGAGATATCGACCCGACCGTCGTCGTTGGTGTCACTGGCGTCTTCGCACGGCAGTTCGGAACCGCCGACAAAGAGCCGGTTGAGGATCGCGATCGCGTCGCTCATGTCGACTCCACCGTCCGTGTTCGCGTCGCCGCGTCGGAAGGGCGTGTCGCCGCCGCCTGGGACGAGCTCGCCGGGAGCGTAGACAGCCCGCACCTTAGCAGTCGTCGCCGATCCGTTCGGGGACGTCGGGAGCGTCACGGAGAGACGCGGCTCGGTGCCGAGAAGCTCTCCGCTGCGTGATTCCCAGCGATCGAACACCTGCGAACCGTAGGACGCGGATGCTTCGAGCTCGACGCGTTCACCGGCGCGAAAGACGCGTGTGAAGATCCCGCGTCCATCCTGTCGCCGGTTCTGGTCGGCGGCTCCGAGCGCCACGCGTGCCGCGAGCGTTTCTCCTGCCGCGTTCACCGGCTTCACCTCCAGGTCTGATTGGCCGCTCGACTTGCGAGCGAAGTCAACGCTGACCCGCAGCGTCAGTTCGTTGACCACCATGTCGACGGAGTCGGAAAGCGTCTCCTTCGTGACGAGAAGGTCCGCCCAGGCCGATGGCCGCGAGTAGAGGAGGAGATCGTCGGTGTCGCCGATGAGCGACTTGAGAAGGGAGCGGCTCGCCTCGCTCGGTTCGGTGTTCGTCAGGTCTCCCGTAAACGGTGAGAACTGCGCTTCCCACGTGATCGGCGGCGTCTCGAGGGTGTTGTAGTGGTGGAATTTGTACGTATCGCCCTCCGACGAGATCAACGACACACCGGAGTGTTGAAGGAGTATCGATAGGTTCGCACGGTTCGCTCCACTGCGCGGTGCCGCCGCCACTGATTCAACCTTGAGCTCGGAGATGCGCAGATTCTCCTGCGTGCGACTGAAGACGGCGCCGACCTCGACCAGGTTGAGGTTGACCGAGTAGGGCGGCGTGTTGAGCTGTGCGAGCTCTTCTTGACTGAGCGTGTAGAAGATCGGGAGCGTCTGCTCTTGTGGGCGCTGCGCAAGGTCGTCGACGATCGCATCGGTGATCGTACGTAGTTCCTCGTCGTAGACCGCGATCAGTGACGCGGGATCGAGAATCGCCTCCCCCGGAACCTCGGAGATCGTGTTGGTGAAGTTGTCAGCGAAGAAATCGTAGATACGGCCCAGCTGGAAGCTGCCGACATATGGTCGCACCGTGCGGTACTCGAACGCCTTGGCGAGGTAGTACTGGTACTTGAGCAAGCGGTCTTTGGCGCGGCGTTCGATCTCTTTGATGTAGCTGAATGCTTCTTGGTCGATCTTTTCGGTGACAGCGACCAGGTCTCTTTGCAGGCTGTCGAGCGCAAGGTAGTCTTGATTGATGCTGGTCATGAGAAACTTCGCTCGCTGCACTGCGGCGGCCATTCTTTCAACGAAGCGCTGTTTGCGGACGTTGAGCTCTCGAATTGCTCCGACGAGCTGCTTCGAACGTGGGTCTTCTGACATGAGCAGACTCACCTCGGCGTCGACGTCGCTGTCCCAGCTTTTCGCCTCCCGGAGGACTTGGTTGACCCCGACGACACCAGCGTCGAGGCTCTGGATCGACTTCTGCCGCGCCAGCATCGCCGCTCCGAGCCGCGGATCACCGGCACCACTCACCGTCTGGAAGTCTTCCATGTCCTGGTGCATCTGTGCCATGAGGAATTCATGTGCTGCGTTGGTGCCATTGATGGCGCTGTCGATCGGGTCTTCCTCATTGAACTTCGACGCGGACGTTAGGCCGATACCCGTAAGACCGAGCGCCGGTTGACCGATTGGCATTGACGTCAACACCGTCCCGGTGACTCGTAGCGACTTCTTGAGCGCAGCGTTTCGCTTTGCCTGTTCGCGCAGATTCTCGGCACGGGCCTTGAGGTCGCGACCGAGATCGCGGATTTCCGAGTCGATGGCTTCCGCTTCGTCGGCCAAGTCCTCGATCTCATAGCGACGCTCCTCGAGTTCGGACTCGAACGCGGCGATCTCTTCCCAAAGCTCGGCGCGCAGCCGACTCAACGCGGCCTGCTTGTTGGTGACACCTTCGATCTCGCCACCCAGGTAGTACGTCAGGTAGAGAAGGTTGCCAGCAGCTTGGACCTCGTCCTCGAACAGATCGCGCGTGACTTCGAACGACAGCATCGGCACCCAACCAGCGGGGTTGCCGAAGTAGTCAAGGTGCCCAGCGGCGCGATGCCGTAGCGTGTTCACTTCCTGCGCCAGCTGCACGAGCTCCATAGAACTCTCCCCGTCCGTTGCGACTTTGGCGAGGGCTGTGTCGTAAGGCGCCAAGATCGTCGCGACGGCATCGACGTGCCCGTTGAGGTACACATCTTTGGCGTATTGCAGGAGCGTCCGAATCGTCACCGGTTGCAGCCAGCCATCGATCGCGGTTGTACCTTCCACGATTCCGTCGACGCCTGGCGAGCCAAAGGTGCCGGGCTGGTCGACGCCGTCTTTGGGCGTCGGGCAGGTCTTCGTAATGCTCCAGTTGTCACACGAGGAAATCCCGCGGCATGAGATGGGAAACTCGTACTTCAGGGCGCACACTCGGTAGACGTGGTGGACCTTGCTCGGTCCCTGCGCACGGCCGCCGAAGCGGTCAGGGCCGTCCTTCCCCGGATTGCCCCCGCGGATGTCGACGATGCTCGAATCGACGCCGAAAGGCACACTCAATCTCCCCGCTGCTCCACCATCGCCGGGCACCTTCGCCGCGACGGCATTCTTGCCGTTCTTCGGGCAAGCAGTTGTGCCCCAGTCGTCTGTCCTCGAGTCCAGCGGACCACAGGTTGACTTCTGCTTGACATACGTGACCACACCGCTCGTGGGCCAACCGTTAGAATGACCGTCCGGCTCGCTGTACCACGAGAGCGACGGCCAGCTGCCGCCGTCGGCGCCCGGATGTGGGTCTTGACCCTCACCGCCGCGCAGGATCAACCGCGGATCCGAACCTGGTGCGACCATGCTGGCGACGTTGAGGGTGACGTCGCCGGCGGGAAGGCCATGCGCGCCGTCAGAGTTCGAGGTCGTGGAGATCTCCGCAGGGACGGTGCTAAGGGAGGCCGGTTCCTCTCCGAGATCCTCGAAGCGCAGCTGCCTGGCGAAGATCGATACCGTCGTCCCTTGGAGACGGGTGGGACTGCGGAAGACGACGGTGTCGGCGTAGATTTCCATCTCCTTGATGTCGTCGACGCCATCGGCGTAGAGAGTGTAGAGGTCGTTTTCGTGACCGGCTTCGAACACCACAGTCGGTCCGGAGATCACGACTCTGCGAACGTTCCTTGTTCGGTAGTTGAAGTTTTCCTCGCCGAGGTCTTCCTCGATCACCTTGAGATAGGTTTTCGCTTCTGCATCGACAAGGTCGCCGCGGTACTGCAAGATGGTCTGCTCTGGCTGCGTTTCGGCGGTGGGCGCCACGGCGATCGTCTGTTCGACTCCGGAGCTGAGCGTCAGCGTTACCGTGAACGCGACGCGTTCAGCAGGGCTCGGTGTGTACGCGAAGACGCGACCGTCGAACGTGATGTCGCGCTCGACGTCCGGGTGCGGCTCAAACTCGAGGTTGGCGTCGAACGACTCGATCGCGAACCGGAGCGTCTCACCGTGCCGGACTGAAAGTGGCGGGATTTCTCCGACGACGTATTCTGGCACTTTGGCGAGCGACACGGTGCGCGAGAATTCTTCACCGCCCGTGAGCTCGAGCCTCATTTCCGCAGGTGGGCTCCAACCGGGTGCGGCGCGAAAGACGACGCCGTAGCACCCGGGAGGCACGTTCGTCTCGGTATAGCTCGCAGGGCGCCAGAAGGCGTCGTCAACGATCCATCGGCCGTCAGTGTCTCGTTCGCTGACGAGCTGCCAGGCAGCGCTGCCGCCGCCACTCGCCTCGACGTCGATCCTGACGCTGTTGGGAACATAGTAGTCAACCCGCTCGGCGCCGACAGCAAGCTGGGCGGCGGCGAGACCGCAGGCGCAGACGAGAACGTAGAGAGAGCGTGAGACACAAGTGCTTTGCGAAAGAGGTGTGCCTGGTTGGTGAGGGGATTGTTTGGGCTGCATGGGTGACTCCTTTTTGGTGGCGGGAAGTGATTTAGAGGTGATTCGGGAGAACCGCGAGGCGTTGGGCCTCACAAGTCACTGCGCGAACGAGCCACCAGCACCGCAGACCCATTTTCGTAGAACCGTCGCAGCGCCACTTCAAAGCGTGTAGATTGGTGTCAGAAGTGATTCACATCTCTTGCGAGCGAAGGCAGTTCGGAGCGCCGATCCCATGGCCACAGCCGTGCGAAAGTTGTGTCGAAAAACCCGGTTTTGGTGCGCCCTTGTGTTGCTGCTCGCAGCAAACTCGCCGCTTATTTCCGCGGTGCAGGGGTACTACCGTTTTCCAGCGATCCACGACGACACCGTCGTCTTTGCGGCGGAGGGTGATCTCTGGCGCGTCGCGGCTTCAGGTGGACTCGCGCTTCGTCTCACGACGCACAACGGCAGTGAGCTGTTCACGAAGATTCACCCGGCGGGCAAGCTGATCGCTTTTTCAGGGGACTACCACGGCAACCGCGACGTTTTCGTCATGCCGATTGACGGCGGCGAGCCGCGTCGACTGACGTTCCATCCCGCGCGCGACGAGGTCGTTGCCTGGAGTGCCGACGGCGAATCGGTTGTCTTTCGAAGCTCACGCGCTTCGAATGCTCGTGAGCTTCGTCTCTTTCGTGTTGCGGCTGCAGGTGGTCATCCCGAACCGATCGACATCGGACCTGCGGCGCTGGTGAGTTTCGCCGCCGACGGCCGTCGCCTCGCGTTCAATCGTTTCTCGCGCGAGTTTCGCAACTGGAAACGTTACTACGGCGGACGTGCGCAAGATGTGTGGGTCGGCGACCTCGAAAGCGGCACCTTTTCGCGCCTCACGGACTGGAAAGGGACCGACCGCTTTCCGATGTGGCACGGGGAGCGAATCTACTTCGCGTCGGACCGAAGCGGCACGATGAATCTCTACCGCATGGGCGTCGATGGCGGCGGCGTCGAAGCCGTGACCCATCACACTGATTACGACGTCCGCTGGCCAGACCTGAACGGCGACCGGATCGTCTACATGCTCGGCGGCGACCTGTGGATTACATCGACTCGCGGTGGCGAGGCGAAGCGGATCCCCATCGAGATTCCGAGCGATCGCGTCCGACAGCACGCTCGGTTCGAAGACGCGTCGAAGACCGTCGAGGGCTACGTGCTTGACACAGGGGGCAAGAACCTCGCGATCTGCTCGCGCGGCGAGATTTGGACGGTGCGAACGAACAAGGGACGGCGTCGCCAACTCATGCGCTCCTCGGGGGTGCGGGAGCGCGAGCCGGTATTTTCTGCCGACGGGAAGCGTATCGCCTACGTGACGGATCAGAGCGGCGAGCAGGAAATCGCCGTCCTCGATCTTGCCGCAGGTTCGGAGCCGACGCTGATCACCGATGGCGGCAGAGGGTGGGTCTTCGGGCCAGCATGGGCTCCCGACGGCAAGTCCATCGCCTACGCCGATTACACCTTCAGTCTTTTCGTCGTCGATGTGCAAACGAAGGAGTCGAAGCTCGTCGATCGCAGCGCGGCCTGGGAGATTCGCGAGTACGTGTTCTCGCCCGACTCTGCTTGGCTTGCGTACGTTAAGCCGGAAGCGAACGAGCTCGACACGATTCATATCTATAGCATGAGCGAGCAGCACTCTTTTCCCGTGACAACGAACTTCACGCGCGAGACGAGTCCGGCGTGGGACCCCAAGGGCCGCTACCTCTACTTCCTGTCGTCGCGCTCGTTCAACCCGCTGCACGGCGAACTTGACTATCAGTTCATCGTGACGCGCACGGAGAAGCCGTGCGCGGTGATCCTTCAAGCTAACGGAAAGTCACCCTTCCTTCCCGACGAGCTCTTGGAGGACGGTGCGAGTGACGCCGACACGGCACCCGATCCGGTGAACGATGCTGCAAAGCGTGGCGCGAAGACGGAAACGGTGGTCGCGCCCGTTGAAATCGATATTCAAGGGATTACCTCCCGCGTCGTCGAGTTTCCCGTCGCTGCGGACGCGTACGGCGCGCTGCGAGCGACCGCGGACAAGGTCTTTTATCTCCGGCAACCGATGCGTGGGCGCCGTGGGCTGTTTGAAAAAGATGCCAAGAATCGCCTCATGGCTTACGACCTGAAAGCCAAGGAGGAGAGCGTCCGCGCCGAAAGAGTTTCTGACTACACACTGAGCGGCGATGGCAAGCGCATAGCCTACCGTGTCGACAAAAAGATCCTCGTCGAGGGAGTGGACTCGAAGGGTGAACGAGACGCCGATGCCTTGGACCCCTCTGAGTTGTCGCTGCGAGTGGAGCCTTCTGCGGAGTGGCGACAGATTTTCGTCGAGGCTTGGCGGCTGCAGCGAGACTTTTATTGGGCCGAGAACTTGGCCAACGTCGACTGGGTCGACATCCGAAAGAAGTACGAAGTTCTGCTGCCGCGGATTGGTTCGCGCGACGAGCTCAATGACCTCATCGGGCAGATGTTCGCGGAGCTTGGCACGTCGCACACGTATATCACAGGTGGAGATCTCGAGCAGGCGCGGCGGGTGGGCGTCGGGCTTCTAGGGGCGGAGCTCGAAGTCGACGAGGCGAGCGGACTCCACCGCTTCGCACGCATCCTGCGACCTGAAGTGTGGGAAACCGACGTGCGTTCGCCGCTCACCATGAGCCATGCGAGAGTCCAGGAGGGCGAGTATCTTTTCGCCGTCGACGGGAGAGATCTGCCAGCAAGCGCCAACGTCTACGATGCACTCGCCAACCGCGCCGAGCAGGAGGTCGTCTTGACAGTGGGACTATCTGCAGACCGCGGCGACGCACGCAACATCCAAATCAACACTCTCGCTGACGAGAGAAACCTCCGGCTGAGGGACTGGGTGCGGCGCAACCGCGAGTATGTCGAACGCGCCTCGGGCGGTCGCATCGGTTATCTCCACCTACCTGACATGAGCGGGCGCGGCTTGACCGAGTTCGCCAAGGCGTTCTATCCGCAAGTCGCGAAGCCTGGCCTCATCATCGATGTGCGTTACAACGGCGGTGGCAACGTCTCGCAGCTGGTGATTGATCGGCTGCGGCGTACGCTGTGGGCTTACATGACGCCGCGGCGCGGAGTCGACTACACGTATCCATTCCGCGTCCACATCGGCCACAAGGTGGTGTTGACGAACCAGAACGCTGGTTCCGACGGCGATATTTTTCCTGAGAGTTTCCAGGTGCTCGGGTTGGGGCCAGTGATCGGCATGCGTTCGTGGGGCGGCGTCGTCGGCATCCGTCGAGACAAGGCCTTCATCGATGGAGGCATGAGCAGCCAACCGGAATTCGCGTGGTGGCATCCGAAGAAAGGCTGGGGACTCGAGAACCGTGGGGTCGAGCCGGACATCGAGCTCGACATACTGCCTGAGGACTGGCGCGCGCGACGGGATCCACAGCTCGACCGTGCCATCGCGGAGCTCGAGGCACGCATCGCCGCCGAGCCGGTGAACCATCACGAGAAGCCGCCGCTGCCGGACAAGTCGAAGCCGAAGCGTGGGTGAGGGCGTGGGCGCCGGACAGTCAGGTCAGTAGATGGCGCGTTCGCCTCGACTTTTGCCCAAGTCTTCGCGCCGCGGAGTGCGGCTGAGCATCACAAAAGATCTTCGATCCAACCTACCTCGAAGCGGTCCGTCCTGGTATCTTGCCTGTCAATTGTTGGCGCCGGCCGCGTCGCGCGTTGAACGCAGTTGCGCCGTTGAAACCACGGTGTCCCTCCCGACCGACGAGCCACCGGCGTGTTCCACGTCCGAACGGAGGCAGTCTGTATGGCGAAACGCTGGCGACTCTTCAGTGTTTTCGTGAAGACTCTTTGCGGTGTTTTTCTGATCCTGCTCGCCATCCTTGCGTGCTTCGCTTTGTGGCCTGACATTGCGCCGATCGATGACAGCGATCTCCTGCTGGCGCGCCGACAGGTCAAGGACGCCGACAACGGCTTTCTCGACGTTGATCTGCCCGGTGACGCGGCGACATTGCCGGACGAGCTGGGGCAGCGAGTCGGATGGGCGCGAGAAGTCTATCGCGATTTCGTTGCGATCGATCTTGATATCGAGGGCGAAGCAGCGAGCTCTCGAGAAGATGACGACGACGTGGCAAAGGCTCCTGCCGACGTCGCCTCGGATGTCGCGGCGATTGAGCAGGCGCTGGCCGAGAACACCGAGGTGCTCGAGCGGTTCGAGCGCAGCCTGCAGCGACCGGACTTTCAGGTGCGTCACTCGAACTCGATCAACGAGCGAGTGCCGTACATGGCCGATTGGCGTGTTTTGACCTACCTCGTGGCTCTACGCGCGAATCTCCAGCGGCTCGGTGGCGACGGGAGAATTGCGCTCGAAGACGCATTGAAGATCGCACGATTTGGACACCGGATCGAGCTGGGGCAGGGCTCCGTCACCCAGTGTGCGGTCGGCATGGCGATCAAGGGAATCGGTGTCAATTGCACGTTGGCGTTGGTGGCCTCTTCTGAGCAGTCGACCAAAGATTTGCGTAGGCTTGGCGAGGAACTGAGGTCCTTGGAAGTGAGCTCCGCCGTGATGAAAGACGTATTCCGAGCGGATTACAGCGTCATGCGAAACAGTGATCTCGACGACGTCGTCGAATCAGTCGAAGCTGAGGGCGGGACGATTAATCCTCTGTGGCGAGTTTGGGCGGCGTTGACGTTTCGTCGCAACCGCATGTTGGAGCTGCTCTCGAAGTCCTATCGGGTCGCTGTCGAGAATCAATCTGATGCTCTGATTTCCGTCGAGCCAAATCCAAAGCCCAAAGCGGATCCACTCGGCAGGGGGTATTGGCTGGTCGCCTACGTGCTGTCGTGCCCGCCACCAATCCAGTATCGCCGCGCGGCGCTCCGATTCCAACTTCGCGCGACCATCTGTTTCATCGCACTGATGCACTATCGCCAAGTGCACGGCCGTTACCCGGATTCGCTCACTGAACTGGTGCCGGAATTCTTACCTCAGGTGCCACTGGATCCGTACGACGGCAAGCCGCTGCGCTACGGCACGCACGCGGAGGTGGAGCGCCGCATAGTCTACTCGGTCGGAGAAGATTTTATCGACGAGGGTGGCGCCGATCTGTATGGGGCGGAAGACTTGTGGTTCGTCGACGAGACGGAACCGACGCTGGTGCTGCCACCTTGAGGCAGACACCTTCACATCGCCGCATGAGTCTCAGCACGCCAAAGGTCGGCACTCGCAGTGTGTCCGACGGTGCGAACCGCGCGACATCGCTGCGGAAAAAATCCAGTCGCGCCCCCCCGGCGGCCGCACCTCCCGGGGCTGGCTTTCCAGCGTCGCGATCGTTAGGCTTTGGGGCTGGCCTAGCAAGTCCCTGTGCCCTTTTCTGCAAGGTTTTGTCGCAAAATGATCACGCCTCGACGCTACTCGCTCGTTCTCTTCATGCCTTTCGTTTTCGTTGGCATCGTTTCCTGCACGGCTTCGAATCGAGCTGGCGACCCGATCGCAAGTGCGTTCACCGCTGACGATTGGCCGTGGTGGCGTGGGCTCCAGCGCAACGGCATTGCCGCAAGTGACCAAGACCTGCCGCTTACCTGGAGCGAAAGCGAGAACGTCCTCTGGCAAAGCGACGTCCCGGGACGCGGTCATGGTTCACCGATTGTCGTGGGCGACCAAGTCGTGCTCGCGACCGCTGACGAAGAAAAAGAGATTCAGTCGGTCCTCTGCTTTCACCGCAAGAACGGCGACCTCCTCTGGAAGACGGACGTGCACAAGGGGGGATTGGAAAAAGGCGGCAACAAGAAGGCATCGCAGGCATCTACGACCTTGGCGTGTGACGGCGAAAGGTTTTTCGTCAACTTCTTGAATGGTGACGCGGTGCACACGACCGCGCTGAGCCGGGCAGGCGATCAACTATGGCAAACCAAGATCAGCGACTACGTCGTCCATCAGGGCTACGGGTCATCGCCGACGATCTATCGCGACCTCGTCATCGTCTCCGCCGACAACAAGAGTGGTGGGGCGTTGTGTGCGATGAACCGAGCCACCGGGGACATCGTCTGGCGTGTGGAGCGTCCCGAAAAGCCAAACTATCCATCACCGATCATTTTGACCGCCGGTGGCCGCGAACAACTCTTCCTGGTCGGTTGCGATCTCATCGTCAGCTTTGACCCCCTCACCGGCGAGAAGCTCTGGGAGGTGGAAGGCGCGACGACGGAGTGCGTTACCTCGACCGTCACCGACGGGGCGCGAATCTTCACCAGCGGCGGCTATCCCAAGAACCACGTTTCTGCCGTCGAGGCGGACGGTTCGAAAGAGATCACGTGGGAGAACACGGTGCGTGTCTACGTGCCATCGATGTTGGTTCACGACGGCTATCTCTACGGCGTTGCCGACGCTGGCATCGCCAACTGCTGGGACAGTGCGACGGGTAACGAGATGTGGAAAGGCCGGCTCGGCGGCACGTTCAGCTCATCGCCGGTGCTTGTCGGCGATCGGATTTATGTCACCAACGAGGTCGGCAAGACGTTTGTCTTCAAGGCCGACCCGAAAGCCTTTGAGCTCGTCGCCGAGAACGAGCTTGCGGGGGAAGTGTTCGCGACGCCGGCGATTTGCTCCAGCCGCATCTACATGCGTGTGGGGCGCAGTGTGGCGGGGCGCCGCCAGGAAGTTCTCTACTGCATCGGTCAAGCTGGACGCTAGGCTGCCGACGCCGTAGCGTTTTCGTTGCGCGCGGCCGAGACGTGTCGTGCCGCCACATCAAAGGGGGAAAGCATGGCCAAGAAACGGCGCCGCGTCAGTTCGGGTGACGGCTGGTCGCTGGTGAGCGGCGACGGTCGCGCGGTGCCGGAGTCGCAGCGCTCGTCGGGACGCGCGATGATTCGTCTGCGCCTCGAGAAGCGTCGCGGCAAGCCCACCACGGTGCTGGCGTCTGAAGGGCTCGACTCGTCGCAGTTGGCGGAGATCGCGCGCGAGCTCCGCACAGCTTGCGCCACCGGTGGCGGCGTTAAGGGCGACGAGATCGTGCTTCAAGGCGACCACCGCGATCGTGCACGGGACTTTGTTCGTGCGCGCGGCATGCAAGTCAAGGGGTAGGGGCTTCGCGACGCGAGGTTCCTACGGCGGCGCCGGCGACAACGGATAAGCTTTCGCTATCCTCGGTCGAGGCGCGTTCGCTGCTCCCTGTCGGAGCGCTACGGCCAAATCCCCCGCCCTAACGTCACCCGCGCGACGCGCTCGATCGCCACGGTCAACGCAGCGCAGCGTAGATCCGCAGCGCACGAAGCGGGGTTCGTTTCTTCAGGGGCATCTTCAACCGTGTCGAGTTGTGTACCCGAATTCAACGCACGCCAGCGTTCAACAACAGCATCCACGGCTCGCTGCATCTGGCGCAGCAGTTTTGCATGAACCTCCTCGAGGTCCCAGCGTTCGTTTTCGATGTTCTGCACCCACTCATAGTAGCTGACGCACACGCCGCCCGAGTTGGCGAGGATGTCAGGCAGCACGAAGATGCCGCGCGCGGCGAGCAAGTCATCCGCAGCAGGGGTCGTCGGGCCGTTTGCGGCCTCGCAGATCAGGCACGCACGGATGCGGTCGGCGTTGTCGCGACGGATTTGGTTTTCGAGGGCGGCGGGGATGAGGATGTCGCAGTCGAGAGTCAGAAGGTCGTCGTTGGTGATCGTCTTGGTTTCGGGCAGCCCAACGACTGTGCCATGCTCGCGTTTGAACGCCACCGCCGCGTCGAGGTCGAGTCCTGCTCGCGAAAACACACCACCTTGCGAATCGCTGAGCGCGATGATGGCTGCACCGCGTTCACGGAAGAGTCGAGCGGCGACCGAACCAGCGTTGCCGAATCCTTGCACAGCGACCCGTGCACCCTCAAGTTGATGCAGCCCTGGCACGATCCCCGACGCGATCAGGCGCTCGGTCGCGTAGAGACAGCCGCGGCCGGTCGCCTCGTCGCGCCCGAGGGAGCCGCCCAGATCGATCGGCTTGCCCGTCACGACCGGGAGGTTGTTGCGCCCCGGGTGCATGCCCTCGTACGTGTCATAGATCCACGCCATCGTCTGGGCATCGGTGTAAAGATCCGGCGCCGGGATGTCCGTGTGCGGCCCAATGTTGTCACCAAGATCCGACACGAAACGTCGCGTTACTTTGCGCAATTCGGTGGCGCTGAGTTCCTTCGTGTTGCAAACGACACCGCCTTTGGCACCGCCGAACGGCACGTCGATGAGAGCACACTTCCACGTCATCCAGCTGGCGAGTGCTCGCACCTCGTCAGCCGTCACGTCAGGGTGGTAGCGGATGCCACCCTTGCCAGGCCCTCGGATGCGGCTATGGAGGACGCGATAGCCCGTGAACATGCGTACCGAGCCATCGTCCATTTCAACGGGAAAGCAAACGGTCACCGTACGCGCCGGGGACTTCAAGAATTCGATCAATCCCGACTGCAAGTGGGAAAAATTTGCAATGGCGCGGTCGAGCTGCTGGCGGGTGATGTGGAGGGGGTTGAGATCCTCGGACGGACGCGACGCGTCGGGCTCTGTCTCCGGAGCCGTCGCCGTCGGTGGGGTGATGACGTCATGTTCGACCGCTGCGGTCCGCCTCTTAGCCATGGGTCTCCTCACTCGTTGCGCAGCTGCTACAGCGACGCGTTTTCGTGCCGTCGTTCTACGCAGCCGTCGGGGTTTCGGGGTCGCCGTCCGATTCCGCTGTTGAACACTTTTTCAGGCGGACTGTTAACTCGAGGTTAAGTCTAACCTGCACGGTGAGCGTTCGGCAGGACGTCTCGCGCAGATTCGTGCGGCGACGGCGACGACAACTCGCCACCGGCCGAACACACGGCACACCGGCAAACCTCACCAAACGTGAGGACTGCCGCGACGGTCACGACCGTCCACGGCATGCGCCTGCTATTCTAGGAAACGCCACGCCCACGCAAACGCCCACGCAAACGCCGCCCATACCTCTCGCCCGCCGTCGTCGTCTACTGCAGCGGCCGCGCCTCGAGGTCACCTGGTCGGTGTTGGAACCGGGTCAGCGCCGCCGTCTGTTTCAGCGCATTTCGATGCGTAGTGATTCGGGATCATGATCAGGAGCAATTTCGACCGTCCGACGCGCTGACTGGACGCCGACCGCGCTGACGCTAACCGCGCACCGACCGGCTCCCAAACCGGAGGCACGAAAGCGTCCGGTTGCGTCCGTGACCAGATCTTGGAAGAGACTACTGTGAAGGTGCTGCGTCCGGTGCGACCACGTGACCACGACGCGGGCCCCCGCGATGTGAGAGCCGCCGGCGAGAACGACCTGCCCCGTGAGCGACCGTGGGCCGACTCCGATCGGGATCTCAGAGCTCAGCTCCTGTCCTACCTCCAGGCGAAGTCCTCTCACGGTCACTTTCGGCATGCTCATGGTCTCCACCGTCAAGTCGCCGACAGGTACGTCCAGAGCGCGGAAGCGCCCTTCGGCGTCGGACGTGACGCTGACCACGGCTGCACGCGCCTGCTTGCTGCGCACGCGCACGGTAAAGTTCGGCAGTGGGTCGCCAGCCGCGTCCATGAGCGTGGCATTGAGCGTGCCGGTCAGAAGGGGAGCGAGGGTCACTTCGAGTTCATTGACCCCTGACGAGATTTCGACTGGCTCGACCGTGACATCCGAATAGCCAGAGATCGGGTAGACCCAGAGGCGATAGTCGTCGCCGGCAGGAACAGCATCGAAACGAAAGCGACCGATGCGGTCAGCGGTCGCGGTGTGAAGCTGCCGCACCGACGCACTTTGAAGATAGACAGCCTCGCCTGCTGCGGCGCTCCCGTGGCTGCCGACGAGCTGCCCTTCGAGAGCGCCAAGGTTTCGCAATCGGCTGAGCTGAAAAGACATCTCGAGAGGGTTCGTTGCGCGTGCGTCTCGCATCGTCACTGTCTTGTAACGCTCTGAGAAACCGGGTTTGGCGGCTGAGACGACGACTGAGGATCCGGGGGTCTCGGTGATCCTGACCGCGAGCTCGTAGCGCCCGTCTTCGTCAGTGGTGGCCACCTCCCCGGTCGCGGAGCGCACCGTAGCGGCGGGGACCACGTCCCCATCACGTTCCGTCACCACCCCGGTGATCATCGTGGCAAACTCTGCGTGAACGACGAGGAGTACGTCATCGGCCGGAGCCGCGACGTGCTTTCGCGTCGTTCCGAACCCTTCTCGCGCTCCTGTCTCAACGGAGTATTCTCCCGCCGTGACTCCAGTGATGGAGAAACTGCCTTCCGAGTCTGTTGAGATGATGGCCTGAGTTTCTTGCCGGACGAGGTGAACGGTCTCGGCCGGCGCTGGCGAGAGTGGGTGCCACAGAACGGTCATACCGGGCAGCGCAGCACCCTTCGCATCAAGGACGCGTCCAGAGAGCGATGCGTCTCCACTAGCGATCACACACCGGGCGTAGGTTGGCGTGTCGTGCCGGATGTGTACCGGCGCCTTGCTACGCAGCCTAGGAAATCCAGTGGCCTCGACCACGATGTTGTATTGGCCCGTGGCGAGATCGCTCACGATCGCGCGTCCGTCTGCATCGGAGCGGACCTCGATCACGACGGTGTCGGCGGTCGGTTGGGTTCGCCGTAGCGCGATGGCGGCGTCCACCACCGCTTCGCGATGCGCGTTCTCCAATGCGAGCACTAGTTCGCCCGCTCGCGCGGTCATTGCCGCGGCGGAGCGCGTGGTGTCAGTGCTGTGCATCCCTGGGTTGGTGATGCGCTCTGCGGCTGTCGCACTCGAAGATTCGGACGCAACCTGAGGAGCCCCCGGGTCGTCGCCAACTCCGGAGTCGGCGGAGTTTGTCATCCCTGCCGAGGAGTCATCTTGCTCCTCTCGCTCAGCGGCGAAGTCTGAATGCAGAAGGGCCCAGCCAACAAGAGACGCCAGCGCGGCGGCACATGCCAGAGCTATCGCTATCGACTGGAACTTCATGTGCGACCTTGGGGAGACAGTTTTTGAGGGCGGGAAGGGGAAACCGGACGGCTGCCGGATGGATCCGCGCGTACCCCTCTCTTCGGTCGTCGAACCGTGGATCCGGACGAAACTGTATTCTACCGAGAACTCACGGATTCTGCCCGTTGCCAGCGCGCCAGCTGAAGATCACGCGCCCGCCTTGTGGTGACGCCGCGATCTTCAGCGTTTCGCGCCACAGACGTCGGAGCACGCTGCGCCAGAATTCGACTGCGGCACGATTCTCGATCCCACTCGTCAGACTCCAGCTGCCCGGAAATCGCTCGACGAGGCGCGAGAGCGCGGCGGTGCCAATTCCGCGGCGACGGCGGTTCGGTTCGACGAAAAACTCGGCAATCTCCATGATCTCATCGTCGCCGCTGCCGATGCGGCGAACGAGGGCGAACCCAAGCGGTGCGCCGTCGTCGCCCGGGGCGCGAAACACAAACGGGAAGCGATCCGGGTCCGACCAGTAGAGCGGAAAGTACGGGTAGGCGTCGACACCGCCGTCGCCGTCGACGTCGCCTGGCTTGCTGGCGAGGCTCGCGAGCTCGCGCAGATGGCACTTCAAGAGAGCTGCGATCGCTAGCCGGTCGTCCGCGCTCGCTGCCACGAGATCAACGCGTGAACCGTCTCGCTGGGTACTCATAGACGCATCGTTTGCGATCGATTTGACCGCGTCATGGCCTGGCCGCGTAGATCACGACTGGAGCCACCAGCCCGCCGAGGCCTAAACGTCCCTTGCCACGGATACAGCGAATGGCCAATTGATTCACCTCGCCGCGGCGGACAACATCGGTGATGTCGAACGACAGCGGTTCGCCGCGACTGCGGAACTTGTCGAACGCACGACCATTGACGAAGGGCTGCGCTTCGTCGAACGCGCCGCCGACCCAGAGGTAGATCTTCCGCTGTGGCGCGAGCGCCGGCAGTGTGACTTTGGTGCGGTGCCACATCGAACCGCGGTAGTCATGGTGGCCGAGCGTCGACATTGTCTCGAGGCAGATGTCCGAGAGGCGCCAGTCATCGTCGTCAAAGTCGAGCGTCGCCCAGCCCTCCGTTATGCCGTGGTCTGCAGGGTCGACACGAAAGCGCCAAGAGCGCAGTGGTGGATTCGTCAGGATGTCGTACCTCTCTGCGATGCGCGCTGCATCCTCATAGGTTGCTTGGTAGAGCTTGCGAAAGAGACGGCCGTAGATGGAGTTCCCTCCATCCCAGGGGATGCGACCAAACGCGAACTGCGCCCGGTAGCGCTCTGCAAGCGCGCTCGCGGTCGCGCGCCAGCGGTGTGCGTCGCGTCCGAGCGCCGAAAAGTGCCCAGCCGCGAGATCCCGCCGCATCTTCATGAAGAGCTCGAAGAGTCTGAGTGAATCGTCAGCCATGACAACGCGGAATCTCTCCGGAGGCGATCGTACCGCTGCCAGGGCTCGATCCATGAGCCGTCGTGCGGTCGCCATCCTCTCCCGGGTGAAGCGACGCAAGTGACCATAACCGCCGCCTGAGTATTCCGGCGTGCTCACCCAGCAGGAGTCGACGAAGTGCCAGTACGCGGCCATCTCTTCGGCAGCGTGGCCGTAGAAGTCGCGGTGCAGCCGGTCGATGATGTCGCGAGGGTTTTGCTGCGGGTCCCACGCCAGGCGGATGCCGAGGTAGAGCGCATGCATGGTGGTGTCGAAGTTGGGCAGCGTCTCGGGTTGCCAAAACTTGCATTTCCCTTCGCCCAGCGCCAGGGGCACGTTTTTCGACCACTTGGTGATGAACGGATTCGGTGTCGACAGCTCGGGCCAGAAGTAACCGTACATGTAGTAGGACACCGCCTGCGCCGCCGCGCCCCAGCCGCGTACGATGTGACGCATCGCCTCGTTGTTCGGCTCGCTGGGGTCGGTCCAGGGGTGGGCACGGCTGTAAGAGAGCGCGGCGATCTGCGGCACGATCCGGGGGTGCAACTTCTCGCGCACTGGTGGCCGCGTGTAGTTGCGGTAGGCGAGCATGCCGAAGAGGACGTGGGGATGCTTCGCCGTGACGCGTTCGGCAATGCGGTTGCAGAACCAGACGAGTCGGTCCGTGTGCGACGGGCCCGGGATTGTCGGATCCCAATCGCCTGCGTCGAGTTTGAGATCGTCGGTCATGTCGAATCCGAGCCCGTTGGCCGGGCCGTCGTCGGGCGACAGGGAGACCGTGTCGTACTGCGGGTTGCTCTCGAGTCGCTCGATGATGTGATCGGCGATCGCTTCGGCGACGCCCGGGTGACTGAACTTGAGACGACGGTTGTAACTCTGACCATCCGAGTAGACAGCGCGCCATTCCGGGTGCTGAGCGAGTAAATCCGCGCTGACGTAGCCCTCAAGCGCGTGCCCTGTGTTCAGCTGCCTGCCGCCGAGGCGGTTGCGGCGCCGGTAGTCGCGGTCGGCGTGCCAGACCGTGCGCGTGAAGGTGTACGGTGCCGCGTCGAGATCTTGCTCTTTCAGCGTGATCGTGCGGCGGCGCGGAATCACTTCACCCATCGAACTTGGCATATACCAGCGGCAGCCGAGCTGGTCCAGGACTTCGTAGATTGCGTAGCTCGTCGCCAAGTCGGAGTGACCCAGGAGTCCGACCGCGCTCTGCGTGACGACGACACGGAAGCCTTGCCGCGCAGGTGCGGTTGTTTTCGGTTGCTCGAACGTCGCCTCCGCAAGTTTGCCGACGAGTATAGGCAGGAGAGGCGCGCCCGGCGTCGGGCGACCGCGGACAATCTGGATGTCCGCGCCGGACATCTTGCTGAGGTAGTGCGCCAGGTCTCGCACCGACGCCCGCAGCCGCTCTCGCGCTGGGTTCTCGAAAATATCCGCTGCAGCATAGATCGTCGCTCGTGCCCGACCTTCTTGAACCAGCTTGACGCCGGCGGCGTGCGGTTGTGCGCCGCACGGCACCAAGAGAAGAGTTGCGCATGCCACTGCGTTCAGGCGCGTCATTCCGAGATTGGCTTTGTTGAATGAGGCAGCGATCTGCGCCAGCAGTTTCACGTCTGTTTTCCTTGTTTCGCCCGCCACAGCGAGGACGCTGCGTAGGCTCTTGCCTTCTCTTTGGAACAGTGTAGCCTGGAACTGGGTGTCAGCTTGCACTTCCGCCGAAATTCTTGGCATCAAAACGTGAGTGTCCTGTTCGCTTTCCTTCGATCGCTGTTGACCGTGGAGCCGGCTGAGCGACGCATGACAAGTGCTCACGAACTGCGGGACGCTCCAACGGCATGAGGACCGTCGATGTCAAGCCGTGAACGCAGGGAAAGCCGTGCACATCGCGTGCGCGGCAGAGGATCGGCGCGGCTTCCCTGGTGGAAGAAGACACTGTTCTCGCTCGTCGTCTTGGTCCTTTTCTTCGTCGCGTTAGAGGGGATTCTGGCGCTCGTCGGGGTCAGGCCGGTGACGCTCGAGGAAGATCCGTTCGTTGGATTCTCCACACGAATTCCGCTTTTCGTCGATACCACCGACGACAGTGGCAACGTCCATATGATGACGGCTCAGAACAAGCTCAGCTTCTTTAACGAGCAGAGCTTCGCGAAGTCGAAAGGCGCAGACACGTTTCGCATCTTTTGCGTTGGCGGCTCTACGACGTATGGCCGGCCGTATCGTGCCTCCACGTCGTTCGCAGGTTGGCTCGCGGCGTTCCTACCTGTGGCTGATCCCAAGCGACACTGGGAGGTGATCAACGCCGGCGGCATCAGCTACGCGAGCTATCGCGTCGCCCTTGTCGTCGAGGAGCTGAGTCGATACGATCCAGATCTCGTCGTGATCTACTCGGGTCACAATGAGTTCCTCGAACGGCGCACGTACGCAGCGCTCGTGGAGACGCCTGAAGCTGTTCGTAGCTTCAAAGCCTTGTTGACGAGCACGCGCACTTGGGCTGCCCTCAGCCGACTCGTTCGTCGCCCTTCACCCGCGACTGACGGCGCGCGTGCGGACGAACCCGCGAGTGACGATTCTTCGGCGGCGGAAGGCGCGCGTGATCTTCTGCCTGGGGAAGTGCAGGCTCTACTCGACGATTCCGTCGGGCTCGAGGCCTACACACGTGACGACGAGTTGACTGCGAACGTCCTCGAGCACTATCGATTCAATCTCGCGCGCCTGATCGATCTGACGCGCTCGGGCGGGGCCAAGGTTGTTGTCGTGCAGCCTGCGAGCAACATCGGTGCCTGCGCGCCGTTCAAGAGTGAGCATCGCTCCGGCCTGATGCCATCGCAGATCGACACCTTCGCGAAGACGTTCGCTGCCGCCGAGAAGAAGCATGGCGCGCGGGATCACGCCGGCGCGCTCGAACTTGTCGAGAAAGCGCTCGCCATCAACGATCGCCATGCGCACGCGCACTATCTGCGCGGTCGTGCGCTTCGAGCCCTTGGCCGAATCGATGAAGCGAAAGAGGCCCTACGACGTGCTCGAGACGAAGACGTTTGCCCGCTGAGAGCGCTGACGTCGATGGCTGCAATTGTTGCCGACGTCGCAGCACAGAAGAACGCACCGCTGGTCGATTTCGGTGCACTCATGGAGAAGCTTTCGCAAGAGGGAATCGCGGACGACGAATTTTTCCTCGACCATGTGCACCCCACCATCGACGGCCATCGACGACTTGCACTCGCCATCGTCGACGAGATGGTGGCGCGTGGATTGGTGCAGCCAGGCGATACCTGGGGAGAGACGGCTATCGAGCGCGTCACCGCTGAGGTGGAAGCGTCGATCGATCACGTGGCGCATGGGATGGCGCTGAGGAATCTTTCGAAGGTGCTCAGTTGGGCGGGGAAAACTGAGGAGGCCGAAAAGCTCGCCCTCCGAGCCGTGACGCTCGTCCCCGGGACCGCGTTGACGCATCACCAAGCTGGGGTGGTTCTCGCCAAGCGCGGCGAGTACGTCGAGGCGGCGTCGCATCATCGTCGTGCGATCGAGCTGGAGCCCGAGTTTGTCGACGGCCATGCGAGCCTGGGCCTCGCTTTGGCGCACGTCGGTGAGTTTTCCGAGGCGATTGAACACTTCAACTTCGTGCTCGAACGCCAGCCTCGGGACGTGAAGATGCTCAACAGCTTGGGGATGGCGCTGGCGAAGCTGCGGCGCTTCGAAGCCGCGGCGAGTGCCTACGAGCGAGGTTTGAGCGTCGAACGTGGGAACTACAAGCTCCTCACCAATTTCGGGAATCTTCTCTTCGATAGGGGGCAGCTCACCGAGGCGAGGACTTACTACGAGCGTGCGCTCGCGGTCGAGCCGCGCCTTGCAGAGGCGCATTACAACCTTGGCGCGCTTCTACGCCACGAGGGGGCGGGCGAAGTGGCCGAGGCGAGGTTTCGCGAAGCGATCGAGATCCGGCCAGATTACGTCGAGGCGCACATCCAGCTCAGCCAGCTTTATGACGCGCGTGGGGAGGCGGAGCGTGCGGTGAAGCAGTATGAGCTGGCGCTTGAGCGCACTCCGGACCACGCGGTGGCTCACTACAATCTCGCGCGTCTTCTCGCGCGCGGTGGTGATTTCACTGCCGCGATCGAGCACTACAAACAGGCCCTCAAGAGCAATCCAAATTACGGCAAGGCACACAACAATCTCGGCGTCCTCCTCGCTCGCCGCGGCAACGTCGCCGTCGCAGCAGAGCACTTCGAGGCAGCTCTCGCCATCAACCCGGACGACGCCGAAGCGAAGAGCAATCTGGAGCGCGCGCGTGCCATGCTCGACGCGCGATGAAGCGGGAAGAGCCGCGTTCCGCTTGCGTTCCGTGGGCTCTCTAACCCGAAGCCTGCTCACTCCAGCGTGCCACCTCGCCGCTGCGAAACGCGATGTTACCGAGGTGAGCACCGCTGGCGGCCCAGACCCCCGCTTCCGCCGGCGCGTTCGGCTTCTTGCGGCTGCGGATGCAATCGACCCAGTTTTGCATGTGGTGAAGGCCGCCGTCGACATTGCGGTCGAAGTCGCTGCCGCGGTGGTCCTTCCCGGGCGACAGGTCACGAACACCGCCGCCGTGCGCCCGCTCGGTGTGGATTTCGCAGTGGCCGCGGTCCATGTAAAGCGTTGCCTTGCGGCCCATGAACTCGAGCATGGCGCCGTTGCGTGCATTGGAAAACGTGCCTTCGAAGTAGATCTCGAGCCGTTTGTCGGGATAGTGAAGTAGTGTCTGGATCGAGTCGGGCGTTTCCCAAAACTCCTTGGCTTGGATGAAATCGCCGATTGACGCTGCGGTGGTGGGGTGGGTGAGATCGAGGAACCAGTTGGCCACGTCGATGTAGTGCACCATCAGATCGGTGAGGATGCCGCCGCCAAACTCCCAGAACCAGCGGAAGTTGCGCAAGAGATAGTCGTCGAACGGGCGATCCTTCGCGCGTCCGAGCCAACGCCGCCAATCGACGCTCTTGGGGTCGATGCCGAACTTTCGGTGCCGGAGCTTGGAGTTGCGGTTCCACGTCAGATGAACTTTGTTCACCTCCCCGAGCTCGCCGCTGCGGATGATCTCGAAGCCCTTTTTGAAGTGCGGCATGCTGCGCTGCTGCATGCCGACTTGTACGATGCGCTGGTGGTCGTTCTGTGCCGCGACGACGCTCTTGCCTTCGGCGATGTTCCACGTCAGCGGCTTTTCAACGTAGACGTCCTTTCCGGCCTTGCATGCATCGATCGTCACCGGGACGTGCCAGTGATCGGGTGTGCCGACGATCACCGCGTCGATGTCGCGCCGGTCGAGCACCTCTTCGTAGTGGCGTGTCGCCAGGGACCCCGGCTCAACGAGCGCCTTGGCAGGCTCCAGGGCGCCGTCCCAAACATCGCACGCGGCGACGATCTTGACGCCCGGAACTTTTTTGGCCGCGGGGATCAGGGCGCGGCGGCAGCGACCGCCCGTGCCGATCGCGCCGACGCGAAGGGTTTCGTTCGCTGGGTAGCCCAGAGCTATCCGCGGGCTGTGGATCGCGGCCAAGCCGGCGACCCCGAGGCCGCATTTCTTCAAAAAAGCACGTCGTCGCACGGGGTGCTGCATCGCTCAACTCCTGTCGTCGTTTGGTGGGCCTGCAATCGTACCCCGCTGCTCTCTTGAGTTTCTACTTTCGGCGCTGCTCGGGCGGTCGGGCGCCGGAAAACCCGCTGACAGAAACCGAAGAATTAACTGGATATAAAGGTCCAGATATATATAATAGGGCGCATCTTAACCAAGCAGGAGGAGTCATGTCCCCAGACAAGGCCCGGGACCCACGCACAGACACCATCGAACCCATCCATCGCCCGGTTCTTGTCCTGCCGGTCGGTTGTCGCTCCGCACGGCACCGACCGGCTTGTTCTCCTCTCTGCGCTTTCGGCGTCGCAATGCTCGCAGCGCTGCTCGGGGTGTCGGGGCGTCCAGCGATGGCGCAAGTGGCGCTAGAGGAGGAGCCGATCAGCTACTTCTCGGACGCCACGAAAGATCCGGTGAGCCAGCTGCAGGAGCGTATCGATGCGGGCGAGGTCACGCTTGAACGAGGGTCGCAGGGCTATCTTGCCTCACTGCTCAAAAACTTGAATGTCCCGCCCAGCTCACAGACGCTCGTCTTTTCAAAGACCAGCTTCCAACTGCGACGCATCTCCCCGGTGACGCCACGTGCCGTCTACTTTTCGGACGACGTCTATGTTGGTTGGGTGCGTGGCGGGGACGTCCTCGAGCTCTCCGCGGTCGACCCAGAGAAGGGTGCGATCTTCTACACACTCTCGCAGACCGAAGAGCGACCCCGCCTCGTGCGCCGCACGCACGACTGCCTTCAGTGTCATAGCTCCAACTTGACGCAGGGCGTTCCCGGCCATCTTGTTCGCTCCGTACGTACAGCGCCAGACGGGCGTCCAATTCTCAGGGCCGGGACGTTTCTCACCGACCACACGAGCCCGCTCGCCGAGCGCTGGGGAGGCTGGTATGTCACTGGCGAGCACGGTGAACAGCGCCACCTCGGGAATTTGCTCTCGGATGCAGAGCGTGGCACGCCGCTCGGTGGGCGGACTGGCGCCAACGTCACCGACTTGACCGATTACTTTGACACGAGTCCGTATCTCACCGACGATAGCGATCTGGTTGCCCTCCTCGTCCTCGAGCATCAATCGCAGGCGCAAAACCTGATCACCCGCGCAAGTTATCTGACCCGCGTCGCGCTCGAGGACCAAAGAGTCGTCAGTGAAATGCTCGGGGAGGAAACTTCACACCTCTCTCCGTCGACGAAGCGGCGACTGCATAGCGCTGTCCAGCCGCTCGTTGACTATCTCCTCTTTGTGGACGAGGCGACGTTCGACGAGCCTGTGCGCGGCACATCGACGTTTGCGGCGGATTTCGTCGCTCGGGGTGAGCGTGATCGACACGGTCGTTCGCTCCGTCAGTTCGACTTGAAGACCCGACTCTTTGCCTACCCACTCAGTTACGTGATCTACTCCGAGGCCTTCGGCGCGCTTCCGGATGCCGCCAAGGAATCCGTCTACTCGAGGCTGTGGAGCGTCCTCAGCGGCGCGGTCACGGACCCAAAGTACCAGCACCTGACCGCGGCAACTCGCCGGGCGATCGTCGAGATCGTGAGTGAAACGAAGTATGATCTTCCGGACGAGTGGTACTTGGCGGCAACCGCGCAAGACGACCCCTCGACAGGCTCCGGAGTCTCGACGACGCAAGCGACGTCACGTTCGTCTTCGCCTGAGCCAGAACAGGATGGGCTGCCGCGCCAGGCGAATTTTTGAGCCGACGGTCCGGAGCCAAGAGTCAGCCGTCTCACGGAGAGCGAGCGTCATGCAATGGAATCGACTCGGCGGAACGCGAGCACCTGCTGTTGGCACCTTCCTTGTCACGGTCGTGATCGCGGTCACTTCTTTTTCGCAGCAGGTCGCTGCCAGCGACGGCGGAGTTGACTTCGCGCGTCAAATCAGACCCCTTTTGGCGGAAAAGTGTTTCGCCTGCCACGGCCCAGACGAGGCGCAGCGCAAGGCAGACCTGCGTCTGGATACGCGCGAAGGGCTGTTCGCCGAGTTGGACTCGGACGAGTTCGCGGTCGTGCCCGGCGAGCCCGATCAGAGTCTCGTCTACACGCGGTTGATCACGTCGCGCAAGAGTCGACGCATGCCACCGCCGCGCCTGAAGAAAGATCTTTCACCGGAGGAGATCGAGCTCGTTCGTCGCTGGATCGCGGAAGGCGCGCCTTGGGCGCAGCATTGGTCGTACGTGACTCCGGTCCGTTCCGCGATTCCGCAGGTGCAAAGATCAGAGTGGCCCAAGCAACCGATCGACCACTTTGTTTTGGCGCGCCTCGAGTCAAACGGGCTTGCACCTTCGCCGCGTGCCGACCGCACGACGCTGATTCGGCGGGTCACTCTCGATTTGACGGGACTGCCTCCGACACCCGAGGAGGTCGACGCCTTTCTCGCCGATGCACGCCCCGGTGCCTACGACCGCGTCGTCGACCGACTTCTCGACTCGCCGCACTACGGCGAGCACATGGGGCGCTACTGGCTCGACGCGGCGCGCTACGGTGATACCCATGGACTTCATCTCGACAACGTGCGGCAGATCTGGCCGTATCGTGATTGGGTTGTCGAGGCGTTTAACCGCAACATGCCGTTCGACCAGTTCACTGTTGAGCAGCTCGCTGGCGATCTGCTGCCGGAGGCGACGGTCGAGCAGAGGATCGCAACCGGTTTCTGCCGCGCCCACGTCACGACGAGTGAAGGTGGGGTCATTCCTGCGGAGTACGACGTTCACTACACCGTCGACCGAGTTGCAACCATGTCGACGGTTTGGATGGGCATCTCCATGGGGTGCGTGCGCTGCCACGAACACAAGTTCGATCCGTTCAGCATGAAGGACTTCTACCAGCTGTTCGCGTTTTTCAACAACCTCGACGGCCCCGTCATGGACGGCAATCGTCCCTTGCCGGAGCCTATCCTCCGCGCGGCGAGGCGCGAACACCGTCCGCAGCTCGCTGCACTCGAGGCGTCGGCGGCGGAGCTGCGGCAGCACCTCGAGGCGCGCGGCGCCGCTGCTGAAGCAGCGTTCGACAACTGGCTCATGACTCGAGCAAGATCGAAAGGGCCAGCGCCCGCGATGCCTGAGCTCGGGCTCGTCGGGCGCTGGACATTCGACGCTCCCGGAGCGGTCGCGAAGGCAGGCGTCGAGGACGCCTCTCCTGCGGTGATCGACGGCGCGGCTGCAGCGACGGATGCCGCCGGCGATCTTTCCCTGAACAGCGGCGGGCCTTCGGAAGACGCGGTGTTCGCCGGTGGTGCTGAACGTGTCGCGGGCAAGTTTGGCGACGCTGTCCGCGTCGGCGGTGAGGCGTATGTCGATCTCGGCGACGTGGCAGACTTCGATGGGGACGAGGCGTTTTCCTATGGGGCCTGGGTCAAGCTCGATGCGAAGCATCGGCATGGCGCCGTGCTGGCACGCGTCGATCAGGAAAAAAGCAACCGTGGCTTCGACCTTTACGTCTCGCGCGGACGCATCATGGCGCATTTAGCGCACTCTTGGCCGAGCGATGCGATCAAAGTCGAGACCGAGGAAAAGATCGAGCCGGACGCGTGGCGTCACCTCTTCGTGACCTACGACGGCTCCGGTGAGGCCGCGGGCGTGCGGATCTACATCGACGGCGCCCCCGCGACGACGGTGGCGCAGAACGACAGCCTGAAAGGATCTCTCCGCGCCGAGGTTTCACTACGCGTCGCGCGGCGCAGTCGCGACGCGGCGTTTCATGGCATCGTCGATGAGGTGCGGGTGGCGCGACGGGCTCTTCATCCCGATGAAGTCCGCGATCTCGTCCATGAACATGAGATTCAGGACTTGCTCAGGAGTCCCTCTGCGGAGCGCACTGAAGCGCAGACGGCACGCCTGAAGGCGTTCTACCTGACTCATTTCGACGACGAATACCGCCGCGTTCGTGACCAACTCACCGTTCTTGCGCGCAAGCAGCACGGCCTCGAGCTCGATCGTCCGATCGCTTCACTCGTCTGGAAGGAGCGCGCCGAACCGCGCCCTGCGTTCGTCCTCACCCGAGGTGAGTATGACAAGCCTGGCGAGCCCGTCGAGCGCGACACCCCAGCAGCGTTGCCGCCGCTGAGCGACATCGACGACGGGGCCGTCCCGACCCGACTCGACCTGGCACGATGGTTGGTGGCGCCGGAGCATCCACTCACCAGCCGCGTTACCGTCAACCGTTTTTGGCAGCAATTGTTTGGCGTCGGACTGGTGAAAACGGCCGAGGACTTCGGTTCGCAGGGTGAGCAACCGAGCCATCCCCACCTTCTTGACTGGCTCGCAGCTGACTTTCGCGAGCGCGGTTGGAACATCAAGGCGCTGCAGCGGATGCTCGTGACGTCGGCGACGTATCAACAGGCGTCAGTTGCCAGCGCCGAAGCATACCGTGCCGATCCGGAGAACAGGCTTCTCGGACGTGGTTCGCGCTATCGGCTGGATGCCGAAGTCATCCGGGACAGCGCTCTCGCCGCCAGCGGCCTTTTGGTGCGCACGTTGGGTGGGCAGGGGGTGCGTCCTTATCAGCCGTCAGGCATCTGGAAGGCGGTAGGTTACACCGATAGCAACACTGCCAACTACCAGCGCGACACGGGTAGGTCCCTTTACCGCCGCAGCCTGTACACGTTTTGGAAGCGAACCGCGCCGCCTCCATCGATGGTTGCTTTCGATGCTCCGTCACGCGAGACGTGCACTGTGCGACGTTCGCGGACGAACACGCCGCTTGCAGCGTTGACGCTCATGAATGACGAACAGTTCGTGGAAGCCGCGCGCCATCTCGCCACGCGCCTCTTGCGCCGCGACGGACTCTCGGACGAGGAGCGCGCCCGACTCGGATTCCGTCTCGTCGTCGGCCGGAACCCCAGCGACGACGAAGTTGCGGTCGTTCTCGAAGTCCGTGCGTCCAGCCGCTCTCGATTCGCCAGCGACGGCGAGGCGGCTCGCGCGCTCGTGGCTGTCGGCGAGTCGCCGCCGCCGGCCGACGTTGAACCGGTTGAGCTTGCCGCATGGACGGTCGCGGCCAACCTGCTTCTGAACCTCGACGAGACCGTAAGCAAGGAGTAGCGTAGACGATGGATTCTCGAACGGACCTCCTCTTGCGCCTGACGCGGCGCCAGCTTCTGACGCGCAGCGCTCAGGCTGCAACCTGCGCTACCCTGGCGTCGCTCGCGGGGACGCGGCATCTCGGCGCAGCGGCGGGCGGTGAGGCGGGCGATACTGCGACGAGCACGGCCCCGAGGCGGGTCGGCGGTCTCGACGGTCTTCCACACCATCCGCCGACGGCGAAGCGGCTCATCTATTTATTCATGGGCGGAGCGCCTTCGCAGATCGATCTCTTCGACTACAAACCGCGTCTGCGCGAGCTTTTCGACCGCGACCTGCCCGATTCCGTGCGACGCGGCCAACGCATCACGACGATGACTTCGGGCCAGAAGAGGCTCCCCTTAGCCCCGTCGATGTTTCGGTTTGATCGGCGTGGCCAATGCGGCGCCTGGGTCAGCGAGCTTCTGCCTTACACTGGCGAGCTCGTCGATGATCTTGCGATTGTCCGTTCGGTCTACACCAACGCGATCAATCACGACCCGGCGATCACGTTTATCCAGACGGGGCGTGAGCTTCCGGGGTGGCCGAGTCTTGGCGCCTGGCTTTCCTACGGATTGGGTGTGTCGAACGAGAATCTCCCCAACTACGTCGTCATGACGCCTACTTGGACAGGGCGTAAGAGTGCCCAGGCACTCTACTCGCGCCTTTGGGGTTCTGGATTCCTGCCATCGAAGATGCAAGGCGTTGCGCTGCGCTCCAAGGGCGACCCGGTCCTTTACCTGTCGAATCCGCCCGGTGTCGACGGTGATACGAGGCGTGCGGTCATCGATGGACTCGCCAAGCTCAATGCGCGACGCTTCGACCTCATCGGCGATCCCGAAATCAACGCGCGCATGGCCCAGTACGAGATGGCGTTTCGCATGCAGACGTCGGTTCCTGAGCTCACAGACTTTTCGCAGGAACCGCAGCATGTGCTCGACGCCTACGGACCGGACGTCAACACGCCTGGGACGTTCGCCGCGAGCTGCCTCTTGGCACGTCGCCTCGCCGAGCGTGACGTTCAGTGCATCCAGATCTTTCACCGCGGCTGGGACCAGCACAACAAGCTGCCGCGGGATATCCGTAATCAGTGTCGTGACATCGACCAACCGACGTGGGCGCTTATCCGGGATCTCAAGCAGCGCGGAATGTTCGACGACACGCTGATCGTGTGGGGCGGCGAGTTTGGCAGAACCGTTTACTGCCAGGGGAAGCTGGAGCGCGACGACTATGGCCGTGACCACCATCCTCGCTGTTTCACTATGTGGATGGCCGGCGGTGGCATCCAGGGCGGCGTGACACTCGGTGCGACTGACGACTTTAGCTACAACATCGTCGAGCGACCCGTCAAAATCGCCGACATCAACAAGACGATTCTTCACTGCCTCGGGATCAACAATGATCGCCTGTCGGTGAAGTTTCAAGGCCTCGACGCGCGCGTCACCGGGGTCGAGGAATGCGAAGTCTTGACGGAGCTTCTCAGACGGGGGCCGACGCCGACGTAGCCCCAATCATTGGACGAGCGGGGATTTCATGACGCGGGTGTCTTGAGTCACCCCTACGTGCGTTTTTTCTCTTTCGGCACGGGACAGAGCGCCACGGCACCGCCGCGCTCTTCGAGCACCTCGGCGAGCGTCGTTGTTCGGAACGCTGTCTGGACATGGGCGATCGCATCATCAAGGCGACTGTGGAGCGCGCAGAGCTTCGTTCCGTGCCCGGGAAGATCGAGCGGGCAGGTCTCGATCCGGCGGATCGGTTCGACGGCATCGATGATCGCGAGGATCGTCACCCGGCTCGGGGACTCAGCCAGCATGAAGCCGCCGTGGAGGCCACGCTGCGATTTGACCAGCCCGGCGCGGCTTAGCCCTTGGAGCACTTTGGACAAGTACGCGCTCGGCACTTGCGTGGCGTGCGAGATCTCCGCTGTCGTCTTGGCGACCTCGGAGTCGCGCGCCAAGCAGACCGCAGCTCGGAGGGCGTATTCGGTGGTCTGGGAGAGCATCGGGGCTCGCTCCATAAATTGGATCCGCGTATCCAGTTTATCAGCTTGATTTGGCGAGGGCAATTGCTCGGCGGCGGTGAAGAGCGGGGAGAGGTGGGCGGAGACGGGGTCAGAGACGGAGACGGAGACGGGGTCAGAGACGGAGACGGAGACGGGGTCAGAGACGGAGACGGAGACCGGGTCAGAGACGGAGACGGAGACGGGGTCAGAGACGGAGACGGAGACCGGGTCAGAGACGGAGACGGAGACCGGGTCAGAGACGGAGACGGAGACGGGGTCAGAGACGGAGACGGAGACCGGGTCAGAGACGGAGACGGAGACGGGGTCAGAGACGGAGACGGAGACCGGGTCAGAGACGGAGACGGAGACCGAGGCGCAGGCCGCGTACTGGTCCCACGCCCACGCCCACGCCCACGCACACGCACACGCACACACAGGACCGGACGGCACACGGGAGTGTGCCTGCTACTTTCAGCCCACGCACACGCCCACACAAGACCGGACGGCACACGGGAGTGTGCCTGCTACTTTCAGCCCACGCTCACGCCCACGCCCACGCCCACGCTCACACACAAGACCGGACGGCACACGGGAGTGTGCCTGCTACTTTCAGCCCACGCCCACACAAGACCGGACGGCACACGGGAGTGTGCCTGCTACTTTCAGCCCACGCCCACACAAGACCGGACGGCACACGGGAGTGTGCCTGCTACTTTCGGCCCACGCCCACGCCCACGCCCACGCCCACGCAAACGCCCACGCAAACGCCCACGCAAACGCAAACGCAAACGCAAACGCAAACGCAAACGCAAACGCAAACGCAAACGCAAACGCAAACCGGTGCGGCCGCGGCGATCGAGCCGGAGGTAGAGAAGAGCTCTGCTGCTCGGGGCGTGCGTTCGGCGGCGGTTTGGTCGATCTTAACAGCCTGTTGAAAAAGTGCTTCGAGCTGAAAACTGGTCGCTTCGCGTCCAGATCGGCCGCGGCGAACGCAGGTAATCTCCGAGATTTTCGAGGCTCGCCGCGGCTGATCTGGGCGTGAAGAGGCCGGTTTCTCAGCCGAATGACTTTTTCAACGGGCTGTTAACCGAAGCAGAGCCGGCCTCAAGGGTGTCCTCGCTGCGCTCGGCGCTTCGCGCCCTTGACCCCGTCTCTGCTTCGGTTGGCGGGAGTGAAACGCCGCCGCGTCGGGCGCCGGCGACAGGTCACTCAGCCGTTACCGGAGTCACACATGAGCTTTCTCGTTCTGGATCACACTTTTGGCATTGTTCGTCAGCTGCGTCCCCTTGTCTCGAGCATCCGTCGTCACGATTCGAAGCTGGCCGCTCAACTGCGCGATGCTGGTTCGTCGGTCGCGCTCAACCTTGGCGAGGGAAATCGGCGTCAGGGTCGTGACCGCGGGCATCTTTGGCGCATTGCTTCGGGTAGTGCCGAGGAAGTGCGCACGGCGCTCAAGGTTGCTGAGGCATGGGGCTACATTGATCAAGCCGAGGCTGCTGCGGTGCTCGCGGACGTCGATCGGCTGCAGGCAATGCTCTGGAAACTGACGCGCTGACTCGGGAGCCTTGGCCCGCCGTGCACTAGTTGGCGCGGTGGGTTTGGCGGGGAGGCGGATACGGATACGGAATCAGACGCAGATAGAGAGTCAGCAGCAGAGTACCGGTACGTCCAGCTCTCGCCCGCAAGACCGGATGGCATGTGGCGCGCCGGCTACTATAGGAGATGTCCACGCCCACGCAAACGCATTCCGGAGCGGCCTCCCGGTCGGACTCACACACCGACCGCTGGCACGCAGCCCCGTCTACGGGCTCGGGCACGAAGTCACATGACCGCTCCACGGTACGCAATCGGACATGGGAACGTTACGATCAACGCCCGATTCGACAAGCTCCTCAAAGCTGACGGAGAGACTTCATCGTGCCACCCCCGGACGCACCCGGCCTTCACTGGATTGATATCACCATCGTGGGCGTTTACGTCGCTGTCGTGACCGCTCTCGGTTGGTACTACGGCCGGCGGCAGTCGAGCGGCGAAGAGTACTTCGTCGCCAATCGTCGCATGAATCCAGTCCTCGTCGGCATTTCGCTCTTCGCGACGCTCTTCAGCACCATTACGTTTCTCTCGACGCCGGGCGAAGTGTACGCCAAGGGGCCGGCGACGCTCGCAGGCCTGCTCGCGATCCCGTTTGCGTACATAGTCGTCGGCTACCTACTCATTCCAGCGTTGATGAAACATCGCGTCACGAGCGCCTACGAAATCTTAGGTGCGCGCTTTGGTCGTCCCGCTCGGATCGTTGGAGCCGCATCGTTCGTCGCTATTCGACTCGTTTGGATGTCGCTTCTCGTCTACTTTATCGCGGACGCCCTTCGGGTGATGCTCGACCTCGAGCCAGAAGCGCGAACGCTCGTCACGTTCCTGATCGGCGGTGTCGCTGTCGTCTATTCCGCCCTTGGTGGCCTGCGTGCGGTCATGATCACCGACGCAATTCAGTTCGCCTTGCTCGCCGGTGGCACGCTGCTTGTTCTTGGGACCATCACTGTTCGAGTCGGTGGGTTTCACTGGTTTCCTACCGCGTGGGTCGAGACTTGGGACACGCAACCATTTTTCAGTCTCGATCCTCGTGTCCGCGCCTCCGTCTTCGGTGTCTTGATCTCCGCGACGACCTGGCATGTCTGCACTGCGGGTTCCGATCAGACAGCTATCCAGCGTTTTATGGCGACTCAGGACGCGCGTTCGGCGCGCCGCTCGTATCTCGCCAACAGCCTTGCCGGCGGCGGCGTCATGGCTCTCCTCGCGCTCGTCGGGCTGGCCCTTCTGGGATACTACCGTACCGCCCCCAACCTTGGCGTCAGCGCCGACCTCATCTTTCCACGCTTCATCTCGCACGAATTGCCTCCGGGCGTCTCGGGATTTGTCATGGCGGGCATGTTCGCCGCCGCGATGTCGAGTCTCGACTCGGGCGTCAATTCGATCAGCGCTGTTGTGGTTACCGACTTCTTGCCGCAGCTGCGCTCGAAGCCACTTTCGCCGACTCTTCAGCTGCGCGTCGCGCGGGCTCTGGCGTTCGCCATTGGGCTTGTGGTCGTTCTCGCGTCTCCTTTGATGGAGGAAGTGCCGGGGAACTTTCTCGCCGTCGCCAAGCGGACGACAAACGTTCTCATCGGTCCGCTGTTTGGAGTCTTCGTCATGGCGCTCTTCATGCCATTTGTAACGCTTGCAGGTGCTCTTGCCGGCATGTTCTGCGGTACTATGACGTCTCTTTGGATCGCTTTCGGTACGAAAATCACTGACACCGCCTTGATCAGCTTTCTATGGATCGCCCCGGCCTCATTGACCGTGACGCTGCTTGCAGGCGCGGTCGTCTCGGCGGTTCACTGGCGCCTTGTCACGCTGCCGCGCCGACGAACAGAGTCCCATCGCTAATGCATCCCGATCGACTCGAACTCGAAATGAAGGTCCACGGCTTCTGCGTCATCGAGGAGGTGATTCCAGCGGCGTGCTGCGAGGAAGTCGAAGCGCGCGTCCTTGAGGCGGCGCGTCGCCAGTGCCGGCCGGGCACTGCGCCAGAGAATGTCAGCTTTTGTGCCGGCATCATTAATCACGAGCAGTCGTTTGCTCCGTACCTTGCCGAGCCGAGACTGCTGCAGATCGTTACCTCGCTGCTCGGCCATGACGTGCGCGTTTCGTTCACCTCAGCAATTGTCAACGAACCAGGGAACGCGCGTGGCGATTGGCATGCGGATTGGCCGTTCAATCAGCGCAACGCGGGTCACGTCCCTGCGCCTTATCCGGATGCCACCATGCATCTGACCACCCTTTGGATGCTCAGTCCGTTCACCGCTGACAACGGTGGTACGCTCGTCGTTCCCGGAAGTCACCGATCGTCCACCAATCCAACGGCTCGCATGGGAGTTGAGCCAGCGCGCGACCTCTCCGCGCAGATGCAAGTGATGGGGCCGGCTGGCAGCGTTCTTGTTTTCGACAGCCGACTTTGGCACGCGACCGCACCGAACCAGTCGTCGGTGCCACGTGTCGCGTTGGCCGTGCGTTACGCTCCGTGGTGGCTGAACCTCGACGTGCTGCGCCCGAATTCGGATGAGCGCCGGCGCATGGTCGATGAGCCGGGCCGCAGCGACAATCAGGTGCCTGCGATCAGGCGCGAAGTCTACGAGGGCTTGCCTGCGAACGTTCGACCTTTGTATCGTCATTGGGTCGAAACTTAAGGCCTTCCGGCCGTGTCGGTGATCTCCCGCGAAACTCCTCGCGTGGAGGGGTGCCAGATTGCTCGATGGGATGAGGCGGCGAGACGATGGAATACCGCAGATTCGGACGCACGGAACTCGAAGTCAGCTCGATCTCGCTCGGCTGCGTCACCTTCGGCCGTGAGATCGACCGTGACGCATCGTTTGCCGTGCTCGATCATGCGCGCGAGCGCGGCATCAACTGTTTTGACACGGCTGAGGCCTATGCTGCTGGCGCCTCGGAGACGGTGCTTGGCGATTGGTTGGCTAGTCGCGGCGTACGTGACGAGATCGTACTTGCTACTAAAGTCGCTGGCAGCCTGACACGTGAGCGTGTGCTGGCGTCGGTGAACGAGAGTCTCAAGAGGCTGAAGACCGAGGTCATCGATCTGTTTCAACTGCACAATTGGGACGATGAGGTGCCGCTCGAGGAGACGCTGGCTGCTCTGCAGAGCCTCGAGGAGCAGGGCAAAGTGCGGTTTTGTGGCGTCAGCAACTGGAGTGCATGGCAGGTCGCCAAGGCGCTCCTCTTGTCGACGGGAAAGAGCACTAGCCAAGCGGTCGCGAACGTCGTCTCCGTACAACCTCCGTATAGCCTTGTCGCACGTGAAATCGAATCCGATCTTTTACCGCTTTGCTGCGATCAAGGCGTCGCGACGCTGACGTACAGCCCGCTCGGCGCGGGGTTCTTGACCGGAAAATATCGACGCGGCGGCGAGGTTCCGCGCGGCACTCGTTTCGATGTCATTCCAGGCCACCAGCCGATCTATTTCACTGACCGCGGTTTTCAAGTCGTCGATGGATTACGCGAGATCGCGGCGCAAGAGGGAAGAACAATGCACGACCTAGCGCTCGCGTGGGTGTTGACGCGCCCGGACGTGACCTCCGTCCTCATCGGTGCGCGTGAGCCTGCGCACATTGATCAAGCGTTCGCGGCAGGCGACAGGGGACTCTCGACTGAGGTTCGGACCCAGCTCGAGTCCCTGTGACGCATGACGACTTGCGTCGCGGATCACGGGCGAGGTTTGATTTTCGCAGAACTTCGTTCGCGGGTATCCTGGAGACGTGTGCTGTGAAAGCCAATTGGAACGGACGCGGAGCGACGTGCGCATGGCTTCAAGCGTGAGGAGTCGAGCGGGGCAGGCCGTCGATGCTGGTTTTTTCGTGAGCGTCGCTCATGCGCTTCACCTGAACGCGCGAACGCGATCCGCGACGGCCGCAGCACTCGCACTCGTGTTCTCGATCATCTCGGTACCGGGAGCGCTGCAGGCGCTCACGATCTCTGAGATCAACTATCGCCCGGATGCGGAGACCGATCCCGACGAGACGCTCGAGTTCATCGAGCTCTGCAACGAGATCGCGTATCCGATCGATCTCTCGGGTTATTCCTTCACAGACGGGATTCGCTACACGTTTCCTGAAGGTGTGATGATGCGCGGCCGCTCTTATCTCGTCCTCTGCCGCAGCTCCGCACGCGTCCGTGAAGTCTACGGGATCGAAAACGTCATCGGCGATTACGAGGGTCGCCTTGACAATGGTGGCGAACGGCTTCGAATTGTCGATCGTCGTGGCGGTGAGGTCACCGATGTGCGTTATCGTCCCGCTGTGCAGTGGCCGGGTACCGCTCACGGCACCGGGTTTACACTGGCGCTGAAGAACGTCGCCGCGGATCCGGACTCCGCTCGCGCCTGGGTGCGTAGCCTTGAGCGAGGTGGTACCCCAGGGACCATCAACTTCCGCGAACCCCTCCCCGTGCGCAACGACGTCATCCCCGAGACCGGTGCAGGCGCCGAGTGGCGGTTTCGGACGGGCTGGGATTCCGAGACGTTGGTTATGGCGGAGTTCTCCGATCCGCTGGACGCGTGGCGCTCACCTGAGTTCGACGACAGCGAGTGGCGCGTCGGCATCACGCCGATCGGCATGGGCGACGAAGACATCGTCACTGTGCTCGACGACATGCTCGGCAACTATCTCGCGTTTGCGGCGCGTAAATCTTTCACCTTGGCCCCCGAGAGTCTGGAAGAAGCCGTCTTCGTCCGCTTCGAGCTGCGCTTCGACGACGGATTTGTGGCGTACCTCAACGGTGAGGAAATCGGACGCAACAACGTTCCAGGTGAGCCGGGTGAGGACGTACCGGCCGACGCACGAGCAACTCGTTTTCGTGAGTCGGACGATGACCCGATCGTCTTCGAGCTCGCGAAGGAGAAGATTCTGCCGGGCGAGAACGTTTTGGCGATTCAGATTCACAACAATAACCTGCAGCGCTCGTCGGACGCGTCGCTGATCCCGTCGCTCCACTTTCAGACAGTCGATACTTTTCCCGGGCCGCCGACGGAGCGCATCGTGATCAACGAAGTCGTCCGTACCACAGAGGATTCATCGGGAGCGATTGAACTGCTGAACCTCACTCCCGAGAGGATCGATTTGTCGGGCTTTCAGATCTCAAGGTCGGCCGATCCAGCAGTCGAGCGGTTCGAGATTCCGGACGGTACAACTCTCGCCGATTTTGAACTGCTTGTCTTCACGGAAGCGGAGCTCGGTTTCTCGCTCGGCGCGTCTTCAAGTCTGGAGTTGTTTCTTTACGATCGCGGCGGCGTCGCGGTCGAGACAGCCGCGCTTTTCGACCCGCTGGACGACGTCAGTCGAGGGACGAGCCATGTGCGCTACCCCGACGGCAACGCTGGGTGGAGATTGTCGTCGCGTCCGACGCCGGCGGCGTCGAATGACCTCGACGTCGAGACGGGTGTTGTCTTCAGCGAGATCCACTATCACCCGCGAACTCTTGACGACAACGGGGAGCGGCTGCCCGAAGGCGAGGCGGGCGAGTATGTTGAGCTCTACAATCGTTCCGCGAGTCCGATCAATCTGGAAGGCATGGCCATCGACGATGGCTACAACTACACCTTTGCGCCTGGCCAGGTTCTTGCGCCAGGCGCGTACTTGGTCGTGGCGAAAGACCCGAGTTATGTCCGCGCGCTCTATGGACTGAGTGCTGAGCAGGTGGTCGGACTGCGCGGCGACGCAAGCCTCGATGAGCGCGAGGCGTTCGGCACGCTGAGCAACCGAGGGGAGCGTCTTCGCCTCGTGGATCATTTGGGGCGAACAATCGACGAAGTGACCTACTTCGACGGTGGAGAGTGGCCCGCCGCCGCCGACGGAGGCGGGTCCAGCATCGAGTTAATCGATCCTCTTCAGGACAACAGTGTCGCGTCTGCGTGGGCGCCGAGCGATGAGTCGGCTGCGGCGCCGTGGACTGAATTCGACTACGAAATCGAAAACGTGGTTCTCACGGGGCCGGGTTTGATTGAAGCAGAGCTGCACCTGTTTTTTCTCGATGACGGCGAATGCTTAATCGATGGCGTGTCGATCACGGCGGGAGAGCCGGCCGTGGAGTACATCGAAAACGGTAGCTTCGAGGTCGACACCCGGCCGTGGCGCATCATGGGCAACCACATCGAATCGTTTCGCACGACGGAGGAGGCGAGTGACGGCAACGCCAGTCTCCGGTTGATCGCCACCGGCGCCGGGAACAACAAAGTCAATCGCATCGAGATCGACACGACCGAGTCGATACCAGCGGGACCCATTCGCGTGCGTTTCAAGGCGCGCTGGCTCACCGGTTCGAATGCTCTTCACGTCAGTGGGCACAACAATGCGTTCGGTCGTACGGTTTATCTTGCCGCGCCGCGGACGAACGGCTCTCCCGGGCGCGAGAATGGCGCCACACGCTGGCTGCGCGAAACGACGGGCGACAGCAACTTAGGTCCCGTCGTCGCCAGCCTGCGTCACGCCCCAGCAGTGCCCGCGCCAGGGCAGTCGGTGCAGCTTTTGGCTCGCGTCACGGATTCGGATGGCGTCGAGGCGGTGACGGCCTACTACCGAGTTGACCGTATGGCGAATCGTGCTGAGGAAGGTGCGGAAGTCGCGCTGGGGGAAGGCTCCATCGCGCTCCACGATGACGGGCTGCACGGGGATGGCTTGCCCGGTGACGGGACCTATGGCGGCGCGATCGGCCCGTTTCAGCGCGGTGACGTGATCAGTTTCTGGGTCGAAGCGGTGGACGGACTTGAGGCGCAGCGCGAGTTCCCGATAGGCGCGCCGTTGCGCGCTCGTACCTTCGCCGTCGATCTCCGGACGGTCGGGAATCCTCTGTCGCGATTCCGCCTTGTCATGAATGATCTCGATCTGACCGAATTGGAGACGCGCGCTCTGCATTCGAACGCGCTTCTCCCCGCCACACTCGTCCTCGAGGAAGAGGAAGTCTTCTACGATGTCGGTGTTCGTTACCGCGGCAGTCCGTGGGGCCGACCGTCCGTTCCAAAGCAGTTTCGGCTGCGCTTTCCCGGAGACCGGACGCTTCCTGACGGTGCCAAACGGGTCAACTTGAGCTCCCGCGGCAGTGGCCAGAGAGAGGGTATGGCGTATTACATGGTGCGTGAAGCGGGCACGATCGACGCACCGACACCATTTTCGCAGCGCTTTCAGTACATTGACGTCAAACTCAACGGCGAGCAGCACAGTAGTCCGGTCATGGCCGAGATTCGTCCGGTTGACTCGATCTACGCGCGCCATCACTGGCCGCACGACGGCGATGGCCTTCTCTGGAAGATCACCGGTAAGATCGCGTTCAACGACGCGGGGACGATGAGCGATCGGCCGTTTTGGACCGAGTTTCGAACGCTGCGCGAGGGGCCTTTCCCTGGCGTCGACTCAGCGGAGAACTACCGCTTCTTTTACAATCCGAAACTTCGGCGAGACGAAGATTCGTTCGAGCCGCTGATTCGACTCCTTACCGCGATGGATTCCAGGACGACGCCCGACGAGGAGTACGTAGAGAAGATCGAGTCGATTCTCAACGTCGAGTCGACGCTCCGCGTCTTTGTCGCCAGGATCCTGCATGACGACTGGGACACCATCGACATCGGCAACGGCCAGAACGCCTATCTTTACTACGCTCCCAATGAGGGACGCCATTACCTGTTGCCGTGGGATATGGACAACTCGTTTGGAAGCACGACGGCCCGCCTGCTGCCGACGAGTACCACGTTCGGCCTTGGGCGCCTTGCTCGCTTTCCAGAGTATCGGCGCCTCTACTTTCGACTTCTTCAGGAACATTTGGACGAGCGATTCAATCGTGACCGGGTCGAGCAGTGGACCGACCTTGTTCATGCGGTCGGTCGACCAGCGCCGACTGGTGGACCCATTGTTAGCTTCGTCTCGGGACGGCGTGCGTACGTGCTTGGCACGGCGCTGAGACATATCGCGGACACTGAGTTTGCGATCGTTTCACCGAATCCGTCGGGAACTCGGAGTGGAGTGGTGTTGCTGCGCGGAACGGCGCCGCTCAACGTCCAGAGGATCTTAGTCTCTGTCAACAGCGGCGATCCTCAGGAGACGTCGCCGACTTGGAGCGTGCCCGCCGACCAGGATCGCAACACCTTCGTCGGCGGAGTCCCGGTCGAGTGGACGTTTGAGATCGCAGGCTTGGTCGACAGCGACAATGAGATCCGCCTGGCCGCGTTCGACCACGAAGACAACCTCGTGGGAACAGCGCTGGCGCGTGTTTTTGATACCACCACCTGGCCGGATCCCACACTTACGGCCATCGACCCGATTTCTGGTCCGCTTGGTGGTGGTACGCGTATGACGCTATTCGGTGCCGGTTTCCGCGAGGGAACGTGGGTCGAGGTCGGGGGGAGTGTGGCGGAGGAGACGGTCATCCTCTCCGAGACACAGCTTGAAGCAGTCGTTCCTCTTGGCGCCGAGGAAGGGGTCGTTGACGTCGCTGCATTCATCGCTGACGGCCGTAGCGCTGTGCTCGCTGACGCTTTCACCTACACCTTGAACGGTTTCCGGCGTGGTGATGCGGATGGCGATGGCCGCGTCATCGTCGACGACGTGTTCGCGATCTTGAACTTTCTTTTCCGCGGCGGCGAAGCGAGCTGCGAGGACGCGGTCGACACCAATGACGACGGCCGGCTCAACATCTCCGATGCCATTCGTCTCCTCCTCCATCTCTTTGGTGGCGGTTTGCCGCCGGCGCCGCCGTTCGAACAGCCAGGTCTCGACCGCAGCGAGGATTCACTCAAGTGCGAGGTTTAGCGTCGTCTGCGCACTCAGCGGCAGACGCGGGTGGGGCAATTGCGAACGATCGGTCTCGCGCCGCGTTTCGGCGACTTCGGCGATGTGACTGTTGCAGGCGATTAGCCGCACTGAACCGATGATGCGCATCCCTGGTTGTCCGCAGTAGGATCAGGCCCGCAGCCCGGGTGGGGCGGCGGCGGCGGCTCGGAGCCCTGCGTGAAGAGGTGGTTGAGCTCGAAGATTGCGTCTGAGATATCGACGCCGCCATCGTCGTTTGCATCGGCCGCATCGATGCAGGGCGGCGTCTCACCGTTGGCGAAGAGGAAGTTGAGCGTTGCGATCGGGTCGGAGATGTCGATCCCGCCATCATCGTTACTGTCGCCGCGACGAAACTCCGGCTGCGGCACCTGGCTCGCGTCGACGACGTGCAGGTGTACGTTCACCATCCACGGGCTTCCCTGCGCCCCGGGGGCGGTGAAGACGAGGTGCCCATCGTAGTCACCTTTCGCGAGTGCGGCGGGGAGGGCGAAGACCTCGACTTCTGTCGGCGACGTGCCGCTCAGCGGCGAAGCATCGAGCCATGGCACGTCCGACTCGACCGACCAGTCCACTTCGTCGAGGCCGAGGTGAGTGACCCAAAACGATTTTGGCTCGGAGGCGGCCTGGCCTTCGCCGACGGTGAAACCGACGTTCTCCGCACCAACGTAGAGGATCTTGCCGGCCTGCGGCACGTCGAGCGCGTCCATCGGATCGGTCCCGAGAAGGGCTTCGTCGCCGTCCAAGATGCCGTCGCCATCGGAGTCCGGGTTGTTCGGATCGCTCTGGCGTTGAAACTCGCCGAGGGTCGTGAGCCCGTCGTTGTCGAGGTCATCGGCAGCGTCGGCGAGCTGGATCGGGTTGTGACGGTGCTCGAGCTCCCAGTCGTTCGGAATGCCATCACCGTCGTAGTCGGCGACGACATGGATGGCTACCTCCGCACTGGCGCCCTGGCCGGAAAGATCAGTCACCGAAGCCTGCACGACATGCTCGCCAATGCGGTCGGCGATATAGGCTCGGGTGCGCCCGAACCCGAGACGCTCGCCGTCGACGCGCCACGAAAACGTGCCCGCGTTCGGCCCGAATGCCGTCATCGACTCGGCGCAGAGATCGACACGCTGGCCTTCGGTGAAGATCTGGTCTTTCAGCGGCGCTCTGATGAAGACCATCGGTGCTTTGGCTCCGATGCGGAATCTCTCAGAGACATCGAAACCAACGTTGAATCCGTCGCTGACTCGTACGCGGATCCGCGCTGTCGTGCTCGGTGCGGCGAACTGAGGTTCCCAGTCGTACGATGTTCCCGTCAGATACTGCGGCAGTGGCACCCAGGTCGCCCCGTCGTCGCCGGAGTAGTGGAGGGCATACTGGAGCGTGTTGCCGTCGACGTCGCTACCTTGCCAGCTGATTGGGACGACCTCGCTGCCGTCGTAGGCGCCGCCATTCGGTGTTAGGAGCGACACAGTCGGTGCGTTGGCGCTCTTCACCCGTGACCACAGAAGGTCATCGTCGCGGCGTAGCTCGACGCTCGCTGCTTCGGGGGGAAACGGCAGCTCGACGCCAAAGCGAGTCGACGTGATTTCGGCATCGTGGGCGTGAAAGTCGGCGCGAAACGGAGTCTCGCTGAGGACATCACCGCCTGGCGCGCGCACGATGAAGCGATAGGCGCTTCCCAGCTCAGGAACTGAAATCGGCGGCAGCTCCGGATCGACGTACGACGTTGTGATGTCGACGGCGCCTGAGATTGACAGCCGCCCTCGGAGCCGAAGGGTCGGCGTGTTTTGATCCACGCCGCCGCCTCCGCCGACTCCGATGAAATCAAACGGATTCTTGAGATCTTGCAGGTATTGGAGGGCCCGCAAGTACTCCGCCGGTTCGAGGTAGCCGTTGTCGCCGCGTTGGTTATCCGCGTAGGACATCACCGACCGTGGACGCTCATCGTCGCATGGGCTGAGCGGGTGCAAATATGGCGGGCCGCTGTCGAGCCGAATGACACGTGCTTCAAAACCAACTTGGGAGAGGAGCGCATCGCGGAACGATAGGTTCCGATTCTTCGCACAACCGTCGACGATGTCCTCGCCTTCATCGAAGCGCGAGTGGTGCTCATTGTCCTCGTCGTGGTTGCTTTCGTCCTCATTCGTCAGCCCCATCATATGGCAGGCTTCTTGCGCTACTGTCGCTGCGGTCTGAGCGCGCTCCCACGAGCCTGGTGTCGTTGGATCGGCCGGATTCCAGTCGTTCGGGAGAAGGTTGAACGAGACCGCCGTTTGCCCGAAGAAGAAAGGACCGTACGGCGCCTTGCCGCTCGGCCCATCGACGTAGAGCATGCCGTCGATCATCGCCATGGCGATTTGACCGTATCCAGGATCGAGGTGATCGTCGACCGTGTCGCGGATGTCGCTGTAGTCGTCGCTTTCATCGTCGAGATCGGCGGAGGTGACGCTCGTGAAGATCGGCGTGTAGCTGATCCAGACGTTCGGACCGTGAAACCAGCCGATGTCCGGCTGCGGGAAGAGGCGCGCGAAGTGGCCAAACGCGGTGAGGGCATTGTTCCAGAAGACGTCGTTCGGAGTTCCCGGACCTGACTTCGGTGCTACCGCCATGGCGCGCATGTGGAGCGGTGTGCCGATGTCGATGAAGTTGAAGTTTCCCTTGGAGATGGAGATTTCGGCGACTTCGACGCCATTGTTTTCGAGAACGACTTCCATACCGTCAAAGTCGCTGAGCGGAAAGAGATCCGTGTTGCCGCTCCGCGTCGACTCCATCTCGGCGACGAAGTCGATGCCATCGGTAAGGGATGCCGCGTTCGCCTTATCAACCTTGACAGCGAGGCCAACCCCGGCCTGTGCGTACGCCCAACCGGCCTGCGCTCGCGTCCCGTTCTTCTTGCGCCAGTAGATCGTGCCGCCGGTGATTTCGCCGTCACAATCTGACGCGTCGAGGACAACGCGAACGTGCGTGCGCTTACCCCAGATGAGCGGGAGGCCTTGGATGCCCTGCTGCACTTCGACTCGATTGAGCGAGAGCGTCCCGATTTGCAGTGGGTCCGGGCTCACCGCCTCCGGGCCGCCCGAGAGGCTGCGGACGCGGACGAAGCCGCTCGTGTCGCCTGCCTGGATGCGCACGCGAATGACTCCTGGTGACTGACTCTCGGCGCCGATCTGGACCGCGCGCCAGTCGCCGCTACCGATCTTCACTTCCGAGAGACCGGCGGAAGAAAACCCGCCGCCGCGGATCTCGAGGAACGTGCCGGTGGTGACGCAATCTGGTACCAGCCTCGTGATTGTGGGTGCGACGGTGAACGGAACCGCGCTCGTCGTGCCTAGACAGTGCGATTCGACGTAGATCAAGCCACTCTTGGCGAGTCGCGGCACCCTGAAGACGAGCTCTGAGGAAGTGACCGAGACGATCTCGGCTGCCGGTGCCGGCTCCGAATTGGATCCGGCTGCTTCGTTGCCGATGACGACCGTGTTGAACTCAGGGCCACGGTCGTCGAAGAAGCTCCCCGAGATGGTAACGAGCGATTGGGGGGCGCCTTGCATGGGCGCGAAAGACGAGATCTGCGGCGTGAAGTTCCCAAGCGGCCCTGTGATATTGTTGCGCACGGCGATACTGTCGCCGGCGGCCACCCAGAGCTGGTCGCCGTCTGCAGCCAGTCGGTGGATCAGATCCGTGGCCAGCGTCGTTCCCGGGACGTGGTAATGCGTCCAATCCTGATTGTGGAAGAGTGCCAAGCCTCGCTCGGTTCCGATCCAAACCCGCCCGCGGCCACGCCCGAAGGGGCTCGCGGTGATAGCCCTCGTGTCGTCGCTCGGAAGCGCGCCAGTCGAAACGTCGTGGGTCGTCCATTCCCCGGTCGTCGGAATCCACTGTCCGACGCCGGAGTCGCTTGTCGCCGCCCACACACAGCCGGCCTGATCAGTCGCCAGGGCGCGGATGTTTCGCGACGGCAGTCCATCCTCGATTGACTGCGTGCTCCAGGCGTCCGCTTTCGCGGCCGGGTCGAAGATGCTGATGCCGAGGTCGCCGGTGCCGATCCAGAGGCGTCCCAGGGCGTCGAAAGTGAGGGCGCGGACATTGTCGCTGACGAGCGGAGAGGTACTCGTAGTCAATGGCAGCCAGTAGCCGTTCGCTCGCAGCGCCAGCCCGCTCCGTGTCCCAGCCCAGATGCGATCGCGGCTGTCGCTCACCATCGACGTGACGCGATTCGATGGCAGGCCATCGGCGGTTGTGTGCGTCTCGACAATCCCAGTGTCAGGGTCGACGTTGAAGATCCCCTCGATCGATGTTGACACCCAGAGCGGTAGAGGATCGTCCTCCGAGAAAACGAATGCCGTCACTGACGATAACGCCGGAAGATTGACGTTAGTCCACACGGACGGATCGCCGGGAAGTCTGCCGCGATAGGCGAACGCACCGCCGAAGCCGACGTAGGCACGGTCCGGTGTGAGAAGCATCGCCTGGGGATTGGATGCGAAGTCTTCGTGGCGTTCCCAATTCGGTGTGTAGGTCGAGAGAAGGGTTGCTCCCTGGTGGCCGAACCAGGTGCGTTCCCCGAGCGCGTGCACGGCGCTTGGAAAGTCGGCGATCGGGTCGAGGTCTGGCTCGAAGACGCAGAAGCGACCATCGTCGTGGAGCGCGCCTTCCCCGAGGTTGTCGAGTATCGGGTCGGCAAACCAGACGCGACCGGCAGGGTCGACACTCATGTCTTGGCCACGGCGATCGCTCCATTGAGTGTAGAAGAACGTACCCAGGCGATTGGGCCCCGAGACCTGGCAGACGCCCCAAGGTACAAGCGGTGTGCCGCCGCCGGCGCCGTTCGGTCCATGGAGAGCCGGCACTTCGCGCAGCGAGTTGATCCAGACATCGCCGTCTGTATCGACGGCGAAGCGGTTCGCCGAGTCGACCCGACAGTCGCCGAAGGTGGCGATTCCCACGGGGCTACCGCCGGAAGCGCGCACGACGCCGTCGTCGGTTGCGAACCAAGTGTAGTTCCTATCTTCCACCCGACTGTAGCTCACGGCGATGTCGCGCACGGAGTTGCTCGGGAGACCGTTGAGCGTGCTCGTCACAACCCAGTCCCAGCCGAAGGAGGGAAGGACGGCGAAGCGATACCGAGCCGCGCCATTGCCCGTGCTTGCCCAAACCGACCAGTCCGTCGCGAGCGGGTTTGGGTCTGTCGGCAGCGGCGGCACGACCGTGAGTCGGCGGACGTCGTTGCTGGGAAGATCGGAATTCGAGGTATTCATTCTGCTCCACGCACCGGTGGTCAAATTCATCACGCTGATGCCGGCGTTGGGGGTCGCCACCCACAGCTCGTCGAGAAAAATCGCGAGGTCGCGAATGAAGTCACTCGCCAGACCGAAGAGGGACGCGTTGACGAACGTCCAGCTGTAGACACCGTCTGGCCCAGGCGCGTAGATGCGCAAACCTTCTTCCCGGAGCCCGACGAAAAGTCGGCCGTCGGGCGCCGCAACAATCGCCGTGATGGTGTCGGCGCTGAAGCCGACGGCGTAGAAGTCCCAGACGCCAGGACAGTCGTTCGCGCCCGCCTGAGCGTTCTCACGCGAGAGAAAGTTGACTGCGACGATGACGATCGCGACGTACGTCACCGCGGAAGGAGAGAGCGCGCGTGCACGTGACATAAGGCCCGCCTTCAAGTTGCCCGATTCGCTTTGGTGCCTTGAAACGAGTGCAAGACACTTAACTTAACGTCTGATTCGAGCGCGTCGAACTCGTGACGTTGGGCCTCCCTCTTCTTGCCCGCTCCCGTCCGTTTTTTTGGCGTGCTCGGTCCTACGACTTCCGGTTTCATTTTACGCGACGATTCCTCGTGTTGGCGACGATCGAAAAACAGTGCCGCGCAACTTGGCACGAGTCGTTCGTAGAATGTCGGGGTGACGTGACTCGTCGCTTGCAGAGTCTATCGGCCTCGATCGACTGGCCCGGGGCTTGAAGGCTTCCGCGATTCACGTCGATTCACGGTCGATCTGAGCCGGAATCGAGACCCCCCAACCGCGCTCACTCGCGACGACTTGGAGGTGTCGCTCAATGTGCGAGTGTGATCGATCCGACTCTGCCTCCAACGTTGCAAAAGAGGCGCGCCTCAAGACCGTGCGCGATTGCGAGGGCGTGGGCCGTGACCGTGACCGTGACCGTGACCGTGTGCGTGACCGTGTTCGTGACCGTGTTCGTGACCGTGACCGTGTGCGTGTGCGTGACCGTGTGCGTGTGCGTGTGCGTGTGCGTGTGCGTGTGCGTGGGCGTGGGCGTGCGAGGGGGAACACGACACACCAGCAAACCTCACCAAACGTGAAGTCCGCCGCGACGTCCTTCAACTGCCGATCGAACCTCAGGGAAAGGGTTTCTGAGCCCTTCCTGCGAAAAATTATGCAACTGTAGGGCTTCTGCCTCTGCCTCCGCCTCCGAGCAACCTCATGCGAAGAGTGACGCAAGAGCCCCCACCGCTCTCGGTGGGGGCTCCACGCTTCACACGCCTACTGCGTCAGAAGACTTCACGCGGCGGCGGCCTCGAGGACGGCTTGGTAGTGCTCCTTTGGGTAAAGCCCGACGATGGTCTCGACGACGTCGCCGCCCTTGAAGACGAGGACCGTCGGGATCGAGGCGATGCCGTAGGCGGCAGCAAGGTCGGGGTTTTGATCGATGTCGAGCTTGCCGACCTTGACGCGGCCGTCGAACTCTGTTGCCAGGTCCTCCACCACAGGGGCGAGGGCGCGGCATGGGCCGCACCACGTGGCGAAAGCATCCACCAATACGGGGGTGGGGCTGTCGATGACTTCGGCGTTGAAGTTCTCGGCGGTAAACGTAGATGCTTTGCTCATGCTGAGCTCCTTTCCTTAAGGTGTGACAGCTCTTGAAATATTAGACCGATCGGTCAACTATCAATCAAAAAAAGAGAACGTTCATGACAACTTAACGTCAAGAGAGGGATGAAAGCGCCGCCGCAACCAATTGGTTCACTTCCTTTTGCTTTAGCGGCGCGACCTTGGCTCGGACGCTGAGACCGAAGACGAACGTCGCGAGGAATCGTGCCATTTGTATCGGGTTTTGCTGATGGGAGAATTCTCCCCGTTCTTGCCCACGTTGGATCGTGTTCGCTACGAGCTTCTCGACGGCCACAGTGTGTTGGCGCAGCACGTGGCGGACCTCTTCGTCGTGTGGCGCCAACTCGACCACTGCGTTGACTGCGAAACAGCCACGCGCCGCGGCCTGCTGACAGACGCACCGTTCGGCGACCTCGCGGAGCCAGCAACCGAGAGCCTCGCGAGCCGACGGCGCTGACGTGAACGCCGCGCTCAGATCTCCACGGCTCTGCTCAAGGTAGCGCTCGAGCGCCGCCAGGTAGAGCGAGTGCTTGTCGCCGAAGGCCTTGTAGAGGCTTCCTTTGTGGATGCCGATCGCCTCGAGGAGGTCCGCCATCGACGTCGCCTCGTAACCGCGTTGCCAGAACCGCTCCATGGCGGCGTCGAGCGCGGTGTCGAGGTCGAACTCTCGGAAGCGCGGCATCGTCAAATCTCCTATCGAAGGTTCGCTGGCACTCGCGGCGGATCGGTCGGCTGGCGACGTGTCCGACTCGCACGAGCACCTTCAGAGTTTAGCCTTAGTTGACCGATCAGTCAAGTATATTTATTTGAGCTCTACGTCGCCAAGTTCGGCTTGTCTCTGCGTGTGCGCTGCGGCAACATGCCGGTGGTGTTACGAGTCACAACGGACTTCCCAACCTGTCCGGTTCGAGGAACTTACGATGCCTACCAGTACGCGATCCCTCTTGTTCGCAGCGGCCCTTCTCTCGGCGGTCGTGGTCACTTCCTCCACGTCTGCAGACGCTACCTCCGGCATGAAGCATGGGAAACCCGACCTGAAATCCGCGGGAACGCTCGCGTTCGGCCCTGAGGCCGTCCTTTTCGTCGCCGACCCACAAGGCGCGGCCATCTTCGCCCTCGCCACGGACGACCGAGGGCCCGCCCGCGCGCACGGCGCGGTCAAGGTAGAGAAGCTCGACGAAAAGGTGGCTGCGCTCCTTGGGACAACGTCCGACAAATTGCTTTTCAACGATATGATCGTCAACCCGCTGTCAGGGAGTGCCTACCTCTCGGTGTCGCGGGGAACCGGTCCGAACGCACAGCCAATCCTTCTCAAGGTCGACCGAGAATCGAAACTTCACGCCCTGTCGCTTGACGGTGTTCTTTACAGCAAGGTCGAGATCCCGGACCCGCCTGCACCGGGTGCGGAGCGGCGTGGGCGACCGCTGCGGGTGCTGGCGGTCACGGACATGGCCTATCTCAACGGTCGTCTTCTCGTCGCCGGCCTCTCGAACGAGGAATTCGCGTCAACGCTCAGGTCGATCCCGTTTCCGTTCAAGGGTGCTGCGGAAGGCACCGGAATCGAAATCTACCACGGTGCTCACGGCAAGTTTGAGACACACTCCCCGGTCCGCACATTTGTGCCTTATGGCGTCGCGGGTCAAACCTACGTATTCGCTGCCTACACCTGCACCCCGCTGGTGAAGATTCCGGTGACCGACTTGAAACCCGGAACGCACGTTCGCGGTACGACGATCGCCGAGCTCGGCAACCGCAACCGCCCGTTCGACATGATCGTCTACAAGAAAGAGGGCAAGGACTATTTGCTCATCGCCAATGATCGTCGCGGCATCATGAAGCTCGCAACGGATGACTTTGACGACATCGAGGCGATCACCGAGCGTGTTGAACGTGGTGGCACCAAGGGGGTGCCGTACGAGACGGTCTCGACATGGAGCGGCATCAACCAGCTCGATCTCTTCGATGACCGTCAGGCGCTCGTCGTTCGCCGCGATGCTGAATCCGGCGGCCTAACCCTTGAGACGTTGGCATTGCCGTGATCCCGCGCTGCCGGATCGGTCGCGCGGGAAGGTTACGCAGTCGGCGTAGGTGCCGTGGCTTCTACGCAGCGGTGAGCATGTGCGTGATGGCGGTGAGTTGTCGACTCGCGACCGACCATCCAACTCGCCGACTGGCGATCGAAATGGAGCGTACGGACGCGGCGGGGTCGTTTCGCGTCGTCGGCCTCACTTCTTCTGAGCTCGTTGCGCTTGCCTCCGCTCAGCTTTCAGACGTCGACTGGAAGGACGTTTTCGCTGTCCGCGTGGCGCCGCAGTCGATGGAGCGTGAAGCCGGTCGTACGGTCGACCTGCCGCCCATGCTCGGGCATTATGCGGTCGACCATACTGCCGTTCGGTTTGTGCCTCGCTATCCCATCGAACCCGGCGTACGGTATCGGGCGACGCTGTCGCTGGTGAACTTGCGCGCGGCAATCTGCGGCATGGCAGTCGAGCTGGATCCTATCTCTGAAGAGTTCACGGTGCCGGCACTGCCACGCCGGCCGGTGGCCGCTGTGCAGCAAATCTATCCGACCGTTCACACGCTGCCGCAGAATCACCTGAAGTTCTACATTCACTTCTCCCATCCGATGGGGCGCGGTCGCGCCTACGATAGCGTCCGTCTTCTCGATGCCAGCGGGCATCCGGTGCGACTGCCGTTCCTTGAACTGGAGCATGAGCTGTGGGACGCGACGGGGACGCGGTTCACGCTCTTTTTCGATCCGGGCCGCGTCAAACGCGAGCTCGTCCCCAACCGCGAGCTCGGCCCGGTGTTGGAGCCGGGACGAGAGTATGTTCTGGAGATCTCAAGCGACTGGCTCGATGCCACGGGCCTGCCGCTGCGTGAACCCTATCGCAAACGATTTCGCGTCGGCCCGGCCGACTACACGTCACCCGATCCCGACAAGTGGCAGTTGGAGGTGCCGGCCGCCGCCAGCATGGAGCCGTTGACCGTTCGCTTTCTCGAGCCGCTTGACCACGCGCTGCTGCAGCGCCTGGTGTGGGTGAACGACGTCAACGGCGAGGCGCTCGCAGGCACCGCGTCGGTCCTCGCTGCAGAGCGAGCGTGGCAGTTCACACCGCACCGGCCGTGGCAGCGTGGCGTCTTGACACTGGTGGCGCAGAAGACTTTGGAGGACCTTGCGGGCAACAGCATCGCGCGGGCGTTCGAGGTCGATTTGTTCCCCCTCGTCGAGCGACGTCTCGAGCTGGAGACGGCAGCACGGACATTCGAGATCAGGTGAGACCGAGCGCAGTTGTATTTTGTTGGCGCGATCAAGTGCGTTTCGGGTTCAATCGTTATTGAATCGTTGGTGGTGAAGCCAACCGTAGCTGCTGCACGGCGACCACGAATCGGGAGAGCTCGGTGCAATCTGTTCCTTGTCGCGGGCCTATCGCTCTTAAAAGACGTGAGTTCTTGCGCGTCGGTACGCTGGCACTCGGCGGGCTGACGCTTGCCGACGTTCTGCGGCTTCGCGCCGCGACGCAGCCTGACTCACGTGTGGTCGCTCCGGACACAGTCGCTCCGGACACATCGGTGATTCTCTTTTGGATGTGGGGCGGCCCCAGCCAGCTTGAGACCTATGACATGAAGCCGGAGTCGCCGCGCGAGTACCGCGGGCCGCTGCGGCCGATGCAGACGAACGTCTCCGGGATCCGTATCTGCGAGTACATGCCGCTGCAGGCGAAGATGGCGGACAAGTTTTCGATCATCCGTTCGCTGCATCACACCATGTCGGCGCACAACGACGGCAGCATCGAGATGCTCACCGGCAAGACGCCGGCTGTTCCCGATCCGCTCTCGCAGGCGCGCTCGAAGCACCCGGACTTCGGCATGATCGCCAGTTGCGTCCGCGGGCCGCGTGCCGATGGCATGCCGCAGTACGTTGGCGCACAACGCGCGCCGTTCATGACGAGTCCGGTCTACCTCGGCGCCAGCCATCGCGCCTATGAGACAGGCGATCCGTCGCGGCGTGGGTTCGCGCCGCGCAATTTGACACTCGTCACCGGCGTCGACAACCGTCGTCTGCATGACCGCCGCGACCTACTGTCGCAGTTCGATCGTTTCCGCTCTGGCCTCGATCGCGATGGCGTCGACCTGGACGAGTTCAGTGCCACTGCGTTCCGCATGCTCACCGATTCGAAGGTGGCCGAGGCTTTCGATCTGAGCCGCGAAGACGAGAAGGTGCGTGATCGCTATGGTCGCCACCGTTGGGGACAGAGCTGTCTTCTTGCACGTCGATTGGCTGAGCGCGGCACCGCGGTGATCAACATCGATGCCACCGCACCGAACAACACGACGAAGCACTTTAGCTGGGATGACCACGCGGGGGCCTTTCACCTCGACTACGCGCAGCGCGAGCGTCTGCCGCAGATGGACGAGGCCCTCAGCGCGCTGATCCGCGACCTCTACGACCGTGGGCTGAATGAGAAGGTCCTGGTGATCGCCTGCGGTGAGTTCGGCCGCACCCCGCGCGTTACCTACGCGCCGCGGAATTTCTCCGGCCAAAAGGGCGTCGGCCGCGACCACTGGCCGAACGCGTTCAGCGCCCTCATCTCTGGGGGAGGCCTGCGCATGGGCGAGGTGATCGGTGAGACGAACTCCAAGTCGGAGTACCCCACGCGCGATCCGGTGACGCCGCAGGATCTACTGGCAACGGTCTATCGCCACCTTGGCATCGATCCGCATCGCGAGTTTACCAACTTCGCCGGTCGTCCAGTGCCGATCCTCTCCGGGGGGCGTCCGATCGCGTCGCTTCTGTGAGTCGCCAATCGTAGCAGCACCGCGATCTCTGGCCTCCCGTGCGGTGTTGCGGGGAATTTGGCCTTGGCGTTAGGTTAGTTGAAGTGTTTTTTGAGCGCGTCAAGAAGCGCTGTGTAGATCGGATTGCAGAATTCCGCCACACCACCCTGGCTCGATTCCCATCGCGAGCTCCATTCGACGAACGTGTCGTTGGAGTCAGTCACTGGGAAGAGCCGCACAGCGCCGATATAGCCGCTGACGCAGTCCTTGGAGACCGGCTCCGGGCCGTCGTCGATGCTGTAGGCGAAGAAGTGGTCGGTTTCGTTCAGTGCCAAGAGCGTTTCATGAAAGACGCCATTGAGGATGCGGCGAGCACCGATCTGATTCGCCGGCGCATCGCCGACCTTTTCCGTCGACTCGATGACGCCCTGCGCCCAAGAGAGATCATGGAAGTTGCTCAGAGTTTTCCAAACGGCCTCTATGGGGGCGTTGACGACAGTGGAGTTGTAGCAGCCCATTTCATTGACCTCCGTGAGAAATCCTCGCCTCGGCGGCGGAGGTGAGCTCTATGACCTAAGTACCTAATATGCGACCCTGCAAGACGCATTGCTGTGGACTCCTTCCGAATTGAGCTGATGACGTCGAGCAGCCCGAACCAGAATCCACAACGCGTGGAGAGCTCCGTATGTTCCATGAATAGGCGCGAGGCTATGGGCGCCGCCGTTGGCGCTCGCAGTCCTGCTGACTTGCTGTGTGCTCTAGCACGGGTATCATACCGTAATGTGGTGCGGCTCCATGGCAATTTGGGATGACCTCGACGGTGAGAAAGCGTGATCCGTTCTCGGAGACAGCCGATTCGGATCCCTATGATCACACGCCGTGCAGTCATCCGGTCGACACTCCTCGTCCGTCTCTGCGCGCTCGGATTGAGCTGTATGATCTCCATGCCCGGGGAAAGTTATCACGGCGAGTTGCCACAGCTCTCAAGTAGCGAAACCGCTCTTGCTGCCGAGCTTGAACGCTACGTCACCGAGCTCACGGAGGGGATTGGCGAGCGGAACCTCTCGCATCCTGGTTCGCTCGAGGCTGCTGCGGCGCTCATCGAGGCGGGCTTTCGTCGCGCCGGCTATGAAGTGGAGCGTCACGGCTATGCCATCGGGGAAGAGTCCGTCCACAACCTCATCGCCGAGCTCAAAGGCACAGGAGTCCCGGACGGCGACGGCAACTCGAATGAAGAGATCCTTGTCGTCGGGGGGCACTACGACTCCGCCTACGGTACCGTCGGTGCCAACGACAACGGCACCGGCGCGGCGGCAACGCTGGTCCTTGCCGAGCGGCTAGCAGGGCATCGTTTGAAGCGTACGCTGCGCTTCGTCGCGTTCGTCAACGAAGAGCCGCCCTACTTTCAGACGGAGGCGATGGGGAGCTTGGTCTATGCCAAGAGATGTAGCGAACACGATGATCCCATTGTTGGCATGATCAGTCTCGAGACCATGGGGTTTTACGACGACAGCGACGGCAGCCAACAATACCCGTTCCCCTTCAGCCTGTTCTATCCATCCCGGGGGAACTTCATTGGCTTCGTCGGCAACGCCGGCTCGCGCCGTTGGGTGCGCCGAGTCATCGGATCGTTTCGATCTCACGCGCAGTTTCCTTCCGAGGGCGCAGCGATTGTCGACATGATTCCGGGAGTCGGCTGGTCGGATCACTGGTCTTTCTACGAGCAGGGATACCCGGCGCTCATGGTGACCGACACGGCACCGTTTCGGTACCCGCACTACCACGAAGCGACTGACACCGTCGATAAAATCGACTTCGAGCGGCTGGCCCGCGTCGTTCATGGGCTCGAAAAGGTACTCCTTGAGCTCGCCGACGCGGATTCTCTCTGACGCAGATGGCCCTGATGTACTGCAAGCTGACGACGCCGTCACCCAAGCTTGCGTAGAACCCACGTCGTCATGCAGCGTTGATCCTGAACGATCGTCGTCTTGATCGGGTCGAGGAGCTGGCCGCCGAGCGCGTCGGTCCAGTCGAGGAGCATCTTCTCATCAACAAGGTAGCGCTCGGAGCCGTCGGGCACCCGAAAGCGGCGGCCTTCGATGCGGCGCATCCGTGTCTCCATGCCGATGGTCGAAGCTAGACGGCAGAAAAAAACTCCTCCTGGCACCAGCGTCCGCCAGCTACTTCGCAGCATCGCAGCGAAGTGCTCGTCTGTCCGCGCGAAGTGTAGCACGGCGTTACTGATCACGACGTCGAAGTGTGCCTCGGGAAACGACATCGACTCGATCACCTCGACGCGAAAGTTGTCGGCAGGTATTGTTGGTGCGAGGCGCCTTGCGAGACGTCGAACGGATTCAATCGCGGCAGGGTTGTCGTCAGCTCCCGAGACGTCATATCCAGCCTGCAGCAGATAGGAAAGATTGCGACCGCCGCCGCAGCCGGCGTCGAGTATGCGCATGCCTGGCGCGATTCTGCCGCGCAGCAGTTGATCGAAGAGGTAAATGTCGATCGAGCCGAACGTGGAGGCGAGTTCATTCATGGAGGCCATCATCACGCATTCCTCGCGCGGTGCAAGCGCCGCTCAGCTCGTCGCGGCGTTGGTTGTTTCTTCCCCGCACGCTACGATGCGGCATTCGCTTTGATGCGCACAGTGGCCAGGTTCCGGCCGGATTCGAACGTCTCGACCATTGAGTGCTCGACGTGTACCGAGGGACAATGGAGAAAACTCCGATCTTTATGCTCAACGCGCTGTGGTTCAAGCCCGACGGTGGTGCCACGAAGTACCGAGAATATCTTCGCACCGCTGCCCCGCTTCTGAAGCGACACGGCGGCCGAAAGCTCGAATCGTACGTGCCGGAGGAGAGTCTGATCGGAACGTTCGACGCTGATCTCCTGTTCGTCGTCGAGTGGCCGAGTTGGGAGGCGTTTCAAGCCTTTGTTCACGATCCAGATTTCGAGGCCGTCCGTCCACTGCGCGAAGCGGCGATCACCGACTCGCTCCTGATCCGTTGTCGGCGTCCGTGACTTTGTGTCAGGCCAGGGAGTCGGACGCAGGGGTCGGATACGGATTCGGATTCGGGTACGGGTTGGACGGGTTCAGATACGGAGACAGAGTTCGGATACGGGTTCAGATACGGAGACACCTCCACGGCGGACGCCATGCCCACACCCACACACCGGACGGGCTGCCCAGCCTGCGTGCGGCTTGAGCCGACGCCGACGTCCACGGGTCCCGAGCGGCTCGCGGCGTCGCGAGTCACTCGATCGGCAGGCGCTTGATGATGTGAAATCCGAAATCGGTTTCGACCACATCGGAGGCGCCGCCAAGCTTCAGCGCACGCGTCGCGGCTTCAAATTTCGGTGCCATCCGACCGGGGCCGAAGACACCGACTGAACCGCCGCGCGACGCGCTGGCACCGTCCTCAGAGTGCGTCTGCGCGAGCTGAAAGAAATCGGCACTTGGTGCGCGCACGAGTTCGAGGATCTTGCGACTGTGCTTGAGAGCTTCGGTGCGTGATCGCGACGCGCCGTCGTCGTCGCGGCAACCCTTGTAGCGCACCAGAATGTGAGCTGCGTGCAGCCAACCCACCGGCTCGCGACGGACGACGTGCCAACCTAAGCGTGACTCGACCGGGCCGCCGACTTCTCCGATGCGCAGCTTCGAGATGGCGCTTTCCAACGCTGGTAGGATCTCGTAGGGGCCGAAGGTGCCGAGTGCGCCGCCGGTCGCCGCATCCGGGGACTCCGACTTTTCTGCGGCAAGGCGCGCGAAGCTTGTCTTGTCCATGGCGCGACGCTTGCCCACCGCGTCTGTCTCGCCGCGTGCCGCTTCTGCAATCGTCGCGGCGATGCGCTGTGCATCTTCACGCGTTCTCTTCTCTGTTGGCGGCGCCCTTTCGGCACCAGCATACTGAACCAAGATGTGCGCGCCAGCCCACTCGCGGATGGCGATGCGTCGAAAGAGGTGGATCCCAAGCGGGGTCTCCACCGGGTGGGAGACCTCCCCTGGCTTTAGGGTGAAGATGGCGGCATCCGCCGCACGCATGTCGTACGACAGCTCGAAGCGACCGAACGTGCCGATGAAGCCGCCACGGCGCCGCGACACGGCATCGTCAGAGTACTTCTCGCAGGCGCGGTGAAACGTCAATTCACCCGCCACCACGAGCTCGCGGGCTCGCGCCGCGATCTTGCGGGCGTCTTCGATCGTTCGCGGCTTCGCGCTTGGCTCGAATGAGCGAGAGTGGCGCACGAGAATCTGTTCGATGGCAACGCGCAGTGGGCTGAGGCCGGGTGGTAAGGGCGCTGGTCTCTTGTTTTTGCCTGACCGCGAGGTCGTGCGGGCCGAGTCGGCTACGACTGCGGGGTCTTCGGGCGCGGCGGCTGCCGGTCGTGTGCACAGCATCGGGAGCGACACCAACAGGACGGTGAGAGTGCGTCGATTCTGGCTCCTGGGCGGTCTTGGTTGCTGCGACTTCACCGTAGTTCGGCTCTCTTTTGGTGTTTCTCTGGAACGTGTCGGCGTCATAGCCGGTGCACATCCACTTGAGCGTGGCGTTACCACCGCGTCAAACACCGACGCCAGCAGCTATTGTGGCGACGGTCGTGCTCGTCGACAAGGGGCCGCGCCGGGGTTCCCTCGGTGCTTTTGGCGACCCACATCTTAGAGTATACTACTCACAATCTAAGGGGCTTAGTCGAGTCGGTCAGAGCACCGCAGAACATGATCAACGACGTCTGGAAATCCTTTGCCGCCCACAAGCTGTCGCACAGCGCGGCGCACTATCTGACGACGATTCACAACCTGCGTGAGGAGCGTGGCTACGCGCGGGTGTCGGATGTCGCCGAGGAGCTCGACGTCCAAAAGGGTTCGGTGTCGGGGCAGATCAAGCAGCTGCGCGAGAAGGGGTTCATCTCCGAGGATGAGAAGCGACATCTTGAGCTGACCGAAATGGGCGAGCAAGCGGCGCTCGAGGTGCTCCGAAACCGATCGATTTTCATCACATTTCTTCGCGATGTGTTGGCTCTTCCGGCCGAGCTTGCCGAGGCCGATGCTTGCAAAATCGAGCACTTGCTAAGTCCCGAGACTTCACGTCATCTGCTTCTTCTGGTCGACCTTTTGCAGTCCGATGATGCGGACGCCCAGGCGCTCCGAGAGCGTTTGAAGGGGTTCGAGGTCGTCTGTCCGAGCCCTGAACACTGCGACCTGTGCGAAGACGAGTGCCTCGTTGAGGTGGAGCCGTGGGGTGGAGAGGCGCCGCGCGAGCGATCGTAAAGCCTTGAGACCGCAGCGCGATCCGTCGGTCGAGCCACAGAGGGGGCGAGTGGAAGCTACACCGTTTGCGATGCGCGGCCAGCCGAGGCGAAGAAAGCTTCACGGTGGTGACAGCTTGGCGACTTCTTGGATGGAGAGCGCACGCGGCGTGAAGCGGATGGCACGCACCGCGCCCTTGAACCAATGGACGCGGTTGATGCGGACTCCGAGAGACAGGCGACCCGCGGGCTGTGGCGTGTAGGTGATCGGCGTTTCCAACTCGAGTTTGCCGTCGACGAAGTGTCGGAAGTGGGCGTCGTCGACGGTGATCGCAGCGTGGTACCAGCGACCGGTGGGATGAATGAAATCCTCGGCGTAAAGCGTGAGCGACTGATCACCCGAGCGAATGAACGTGTCGAGAAACCAGTGGCCGTCACCGGTAAGACGCGTCTCGAAGAGGATGCGGTCGTCGTTTGTTGCGGACTGCATGTGGAAAAAACGCTGCTCTTTGGCGCCGTCAACGTCAGGACGAAACACGACCTCGACGGTGAACTCTTTAAGCCCGATCAGCGGGTGGGTGTCGAGGAGAAGTGCATCGTCCACACCGTCGAACGCGACCGCCGCACCGTCGGGAGTCTCGATGAGCTGAGGTGCGCCGAGCACGGTGGCGGGCAAGCCGCCGAGTGTGTCTATGCGATCGAGCCGCCAGACGGCGGAGTCGCCCTCGGGCCCGAAGAATTCCGAGTCGGTCTCGCGCGCGCTCGTGCAGCCACTCGCGGCGAGTAGCACCAGAGCCAAGATTGGTCTCGTGCAGTTCACGGGTTCACGACTCTCCATGTTCGCATACGCTGACTAAAGTGCTGCTCGATGACGAATGAGAGTTGAATCTTCGCGGCCAGGCGCCGCGATGTCAAAGGTACACCTGCGAAGAGGCCCAGCCCGCTGCTCTCGAGTTGGTTGCGTCCCCGCATCGCCGATTCATACAATGTCCACCGTAGCCTCTGGCCGCATGCAAGAAACCGTGCTGCAGTGAAAGCGGCCGCGGGTCACGACGGCGTACCCGCGGCGCCGGTGGGCTGGACTATGAAGACGTTGGCGCAGCGAACATGAACCGATCGATCGAAAGAATCGACTCTGCAAAGAAGCAACGACCGGCGACGTCGTCGGCGTGCATGGGAAGAACGATGGCGCTCACCGTCGCTGGCGCGCTCGCCGTCTGCATCTCGCGAGGGGCGGGAGCCGATAGCTGGACGTGGACGGAGGCGACCTTCGAGGACTTCGCTGACGGTACACTCGACGGTGCAGGGCAGAACCTCTACGTCAGTCGCGACGGCGCCGTGCGCACGATCCATCGTTTTGACCTCAATCAAGACGGCCACCTGGACCTGATTTTCAACAGCACTCACGACCTTGTGTTCTTCGTCCCCGCGACGCAGGCGACGGTCGAGCGTGCCTCAGGGAGCGACGCCCGGCGCATCACGTCGACGCCGCTCGCTGTCGAAGGCAGCACGCGCGTGATGCTGCATGACCTGAATCTCGACGGCCACCTCGACGCCGTCTTTTGCCCGAACTACAGTGGGCTTCAGCATCCGCGGCGCCTCCTGACGATTCTTTGGGGCGGGGTGGACGGTTGGTCGGCCCGTCGCAGCAGTGGCATGCTGCCGGTTCACGACGCCGCCGATGTCAACGTCTGTGACCTCAATGCGGACGGCTGGCCGGACGTCGCGATCCTCTGCGGTGCGCCGTGGCTGCCTTCCCAGCCGCGTGGAAGAATCGTACGGATCTACTGGGGCGCACCGACCGGGTTTGCTGTCTTGAATCGCTATGACGCGGCTGTTGAAGCGGCGGTCGATCTGGCGGCGGGCGACTTTGACGCTGACGGTCAGCGCGATCTGGCGGTGCTGCAGCCCGATGGCATCCATTTCTTTTGGGCGACTGCCGCGCCTAATGCACCGGACACTAAGACTGACGTGGCAGCTCGGAAATCAGGCACCGCCGCACCTTTTAAGATTTCTGAGGCGTCACTCCCGGGGCGCGACGCGACGTGCATGGAGGCAGCAGATCTGGAAGGGGACGGCAAGGTCGAACTCTTGGTCGGGACAACAGCAGCGCGCTCGGCGCTTGACGTCGTCGCCGTTGACAAGGATCGAAACTCCCGGCCGATGCGCTCCTACGACGCGTTTCCTGCGACTCGAATCGCCACCGGTGATTTGGACGGAGACGGTTGGAGCGACGTTGTGCTCACCGATTTCACATCAGCACGCGCCGCGGGTGGTGAAGCGGCGGGCGCCGAAGGCGAGCGCGGCGAAGTGCGCGTGGTGTGGGGGAGCGCTGAGGGGTTCGCGCGCTCGGCGGCGCTGCGTCTCTCGATCCCTGCCGCAGCCGCAGCCGCGATCGGCGACGTCGATGGTGACGGTGAGACCGACCTCGTCGTCGCCGTGCATCAAGGCGAGAAGACATTCGCGACTGACTCGCGGGTTTACTTCGGAGACGGCACACGGACGCTGCGGCGAGGCGTTGAAGGCATGCGAAGCGAAGGCGCGACCGATGTCGCCATCGCACCAGCAGTTGACGCCCCCGCGGGACTGCCTGCTCGCGTCGTGTTCGCGAACAGCCTCGGCGGCGCGGTCGACGAGATCGTGCCGCTCCACCTCTACTGGGGAAGCGCGGAAGGTTTTCGCCCTGAACGTCGCACTGAGATTCCGTTTCGCAGCGGCTATGAGGCGACGAGCGCCGACCTCGACCGCGATGGGTTTGTCGATCTCGTGGCGATCAACTCGCAGCACGGCGGCGCCCTCGACGATCCGCACGGTGGAGCCAACATCTTTTGGGGCGGTGCCGGCGGCTTTGATTTTGGCTCGCGCCGCAGCGTGCTGCGCGAGCGGCTGCTGGGGACGAGCAACACGGCAGATCTAAACCGCGACGGCTATCTTGATCTCGTCCTCGGTGTCTTCGATGCCGCCACTTCGGACGCGCCGACGCCGCTGCTCATCTACTACGGCGGCGAAGATGGATTCGGGCCAGAGCGCCGCGTCGCGATTCCATCGCCTGGCCGATCGATCGGTTCGGTGATTGCCGACTTCAACCGCGACAGTTGGCTCGACATCGCCGTGACGAGTATGTACGAACATCGCGTGCGCGTTTTTTGGGGTGGTGGAAGCGGATTCGACGCTGAGCGGCAGCTTACGGTCGCGGTGCCGTCGCCAATCGCGATAGAGACGGCAGACCTCAACGCCGATGGCCACCTCGACCTCATCGTCGGCAGTTATCGCGATCCCGTGACGCACGCCCACGACATGGGGCTCTTGATTCTTTGGGGTCGCCCCGATGGCTTTCAGCACTTCGACGCACAGCGACTTCCGGCGTGGGCGCCGGTCGGGATCTGTGTCGCCGATTTCGACGGCGATGGTCACTTAGACATCTTCTCGCCGCACTACGTTGCCGAGCGTATGCGTGAGTCGCTCGCCTCGTACCTCTATTGGGGCGGTCCGGATGGTTTCCACCCGCGACGAAAAACCGCACTGAGCAGCGATTCGGCGCACGATGCTCTGGCGGCGGACTTCGATCGCGACGGACGTCTCGATCTTGCGGTCTCGTGCCATAGCCGCGACGGCAACCACTACACCGATTCGTTGATCTACTACAACGACGGCGAACGTTTTCGCGCGCCGCGCGTTGTTCGCCTGCCGACGCACGGAACGCACTGGATGTGGCAGCAGGACATGGGGCGGATCGATGACCGCAAGTGGGAGCAGCGCTACATCTCGTCGGTGCATCAACTCCCGGGAGTCAGCGGTGGCGGCACACTGAGCTGGCAGGCAGCGGAGGGCGAGGGGTATCGTCTCGAGTTTCACGTGCGCGCGGCAGCGACGAGCAAGGCGCTTGCGCACGCGGACTGGCGTGCGGTGGACGACGTAGGTGCTTTCAAGCTCGACGTGACGGCGCGCTACGTGCAGTATCGCGCCACGTTTCACTCGGACAACGGCGATCGTTTCGCGGTGCTCGAGCGTGTCGAGTTAAGTTTCGCGCGAACCAAGTAGTCGGCACGCTTTGGAGTGTGCTTAGTGTTCTGTGAAGATCGAGTTGGCAGCGGTGATTGTCGATAGATAGGGGCAGGCACGCTCCGCGTGCCGTCGCCTGAGAGTCGGCACGGCACACAGGAGTGTGCCTTCTACGTTGAAGATCGAGTAGTCGGCGCTACGTGTGTCAAGTAGCAGGCACGCTCCGCGTGCCGTCGCCTGCGAGCCGGCACGGCACACAGGAGTGTGCCTCCTACTTTGGCGACGAGCATTTTTCGTAGCTTTCCCGGCGCTCCGCGCTAGGATGTCACGCGTGTTGTGAGACCTGGTCCATCCACCGGGGAGGGCAGAAGCGATGAGGCAAAGCGCAGCCGGGCATGCGTGCGGCGTCAAAGGCGTCTGGATCGTAGGAGTGTGCGGCGCAATCGCCGGTCTGGTGAACGGTCCTCTCGACGCGCAGCTCTGCAGCACCCCTGGGACCTACTCCTTCGGCTGGTCGCTCGAGCCGATTCTGGGCGGTGACGTGTGGGACGAACGGCTGATCGGTGCGCCGTTCGTCGGTGGCGGGAGGGTTGCGGTGCCTGACATCTTTTCGCTTTACGCCAATGCGGTGTCGAACCAGGTCGAGGTCGGGATTCAGGGGTGGGGGGTGTCGGTTGTGGGTGAGGGACTCGTCGAATTCACGGATCTTTCCACCGCCGGCACGGCGGCGGATCCAGCGAACGGTTTCGTCAACGGCGGATTCGTCAAGACCTTCTTGCTGTCCCCCGCGCTCCTTAGTGGGCAGTCTGGGGCGACCTCTTCAGTGGTTCTTTGCTTCGGGTGCCCACTCGCTTTGCCTCCTGACACCACCGAGTCGCTCCTGCGCATTGACGGCGTTCTGAATCGCAAAGGAGATGCGACCGACGGCAGGGTGGTCTTACGCTCGGGGTTGCCCGGCGACGATTCATTGACGGCAAACGTCTTCACGGTCGCTGGCAAAAGCGTTGTGCCGTGCAACAGGTCCAACGTCGTTCTAAAGTTGTTTCATGAAGAACGACCCTGCAGCGACCCTGGGACCCACTCCTTCGGCTGGTCGCTCGAGCCGATTCTGGGCGGTGAGGCGTGGGACGAGCGCCTGATCGGTGAGCCGTTTGTCGGCGCCGGGGGTGTACGTGTTCCGACCTCCACCTCGGTCTACGCCAACGCGGTGTCGCATCAAGTCGAAGTGGGCATCCAGGGTTGGTCCCTGGGAGTGAGAAGTAGCGGCTACGCCCAGATCACTGAGGTGACAACGCAAGGAACGGCGGCGGATCCAGAGCAGGGATTTCATATGGGAGGATTCGACAAGACGTTTCTCGCCTTCGACGAGCTTGCTGGGCGAACAGCTGCGACGAGTTCTGTCGTGCTCTGCTTCGGCTGTCCGGTGACACTGGGACTTGACGGCACTTGGTCGCTACTGAGAGTCGACGTTTCCTTGGATTTCGATTCCGGTGTGACTGAGGGTGGCATCGAGCTGGATGAAGGATTCCTTTGCTGCGATCAGGGCGTCAGGATTTCCTATACGGTTGCCGGTAGAAGCGTTCGGCCGTGCAACTGGCGTGAGGCGATTCTCCGCTTGGCGCCGTGGCCCCTCTACCGCCGCGGCGACAGTAACGGCGACGACCGAGTCGACATCGGCGATGCGATCTGGATCGTCTCCGAGCTGCTCTTGAACGGCCCAGTGAGCGTCTGCCCGCCGGCGTTGGATGCGAACGATGACGCCGGGGTCGATCTGGCCGATGCCGTGTACCTGCTGAATTATAATTTTACGGGCGGCCCGCCACCGCCACCGCCGTTCTTCGAGTGTGGCCCGACGTCCGAGGTGTGCTTATCGCGTTTCTTGAACTGCCAAGGCGGAACAGGTGGGTCCGATCTGCTGACGATCGAGGAGGAGAGCAGATGAGGCGAGGCGATCGTCCATCCGCGACTTTCGAGCCAGGGCGCATCGTGCGGTTCGTTGCCTTGTCGGCGCTTTTTTGCACCAAGACGAACGCCATTTTGCAAGCGCAGCCCTGCAGCGAACCGGGCACGTACATGCTTGGCTGGTCTCTCGAGCCGATCCTGGGCGGTGAGGTGTGGGACGAACGTCTGCTGGGCGAGCCGTTCGTCGATGGTGATTCGCTGGTGGTGTCGAAGACCTTTTCGCTGTACGTCAATGCCGTCTCGAACCAGGTGGAGCAAGGGATCCAGGGATGGTCGATCGGCGTCGAAGTGACCGGAATCGCTCGCATTCGGAGCTTCAGCACCGATGGTACTGCAGCGGACCCCGCCGCGGGGTTTTTCGACCGTGGGTTCCGCAGAACTGGAAGAACAGATTGCTTTCGCAGCGCGCGCTGCGCCGTGTGGTCAACCGTCATACTTTGCTTCGATTGCCCGGCGACGCTGCCGGTGAGCAACACGGAGACGCTACTGCAGGTCGGCGTCTCCGTCGGGGGGAGGCACGGGGACGAGGGGCGTGTCTTCTTCACGGAGGATTTCGAAGGGGTCGATCCGCCGATCACGAACACCTATGCCGTGGCGGGCGAAAGCGTCGCGCCGTGCAACAAAGATGTCGCGGTCCTTGATCTCATCCACGAGCCCTGCCGCGATCCGGACAACTACGCGTTCGGCTGGTCGCTCGAGCCGATTCACGGCGGCGAGGTGTGGGACGAGCGGCTCATCGGCGAGCCATTCATCGGCAGAGGGAAAGTCCAAGTGCCTGAGTTTTTCTCGCTCTACGCCAACGCGGTGTCGAAGCAGGCCGAGGAAGGGATTCAGGGCTGGTCGATCGCTGTGGAGGCTACGGGCAACGTTGACTTCGTCGGTGTTTCGACTGACAGCACGGCGGCGGATCCGGCGCTAGGGTTCTTCAACGGCGGTTTCAACAAGACATTTCTCTGGGATGGCTTTGGACGAAATTCGGTGACGTCCGCGGTGGTGCTCTGTTTCGGATGTCCGCTCACGTTGCCTCTCGATACGACAGAATCCCTCCTACGAATCGACGGTGTGCTGACTGGCGCCGATGCGATGGAGGATCGCGTCATGCTGGTCGACGGACTTGTTGGCGGACAGGCGACTAAGAACGTGTTCACGGTTTTCGGCAAGAGTGTCGTGGCATGCAACCGCAGAGACGTCGATCTGGAATTGATTCCGCAGGATCAGAACTGCCACGATCTGGGAACTCATTCGTTTGGGTGGTCGCTCGAGCCGATCTTAGATGGCGAGGCGTGGGACGAGCGACTGATCGGTGAACCGTTCACCGGCGCCGGGGCTGCGCGTGTTCCGACGTCCACCTCGGTCTACGCTAACACGGTGTCGCATCAAGTCGAGGTGGGCATCCAGGGTTGGTCCCTGGGAGTAAGAAGCAGCGGCTACGCCCAGATCACTGAGGTGACAACGCAAGGAACGGCGGCGGATCCAGAGCAGGGATTTCATATGGGAGGATTCGACAAGACGTTTCTCGCCTTCGATGAGCTTGCGGGGCGAACAGCTGCGACGAGCTCTGTCGTTCTCTGCTTCGGCTGCCCGGTGACACTGGGACTTGATGGCACCTGGTCGCTACTGAGGATCGACGTTTCCTTGGATCTCGATTTGGGTGTGACTGAGGGTCGCATCGAGCTGGCTGAGGGGTTTTTTTGCTGCGATCAGGACGTCAGGATCGCCTATACGATCGCGGGTAAGAGCGTTCGGCCATGCAACTGGCGTGAGGCGATTCTCAGCTTGGCGCCGCTGCCCATCTTTCGCCGCGGTGATAGCAATGGGGATGGCGACGTTGACATCGCCGATGCGATCTGGACGATCGCAGAACTCTTTCTCGATGGCGCGCCGAGTCCGTGTCCGCCGGCAGCGGATGCCAACGGCGACGTCACGGTCGATCTCGCTGACGTGACGTATCTTCTCAACTTCAACTTCGTCGGCGGCCCGCCACCGCCAGAGCCGTTTGTAGAGTGTGGAGAAACGTTCGAGGATTGCGCCACCAGTTGCAGCAGGTGAATCGATGACGAGAGACAACCGCGAGCCACTGCCTTCAATGGGCGATCGTTTTGTGCTTGTGATCAGCGTCTGCATGGTTCTTATAAGCGCTAGCCACTGGCCGGTTCATGCGCAGCCCTGCAGCGACCCCGGCACCTACTCCTTCGGCTGGTCGCTCGAGCCGATCGTTGGCGGCGAGGTGTGGGACGAGCGGCTTCTCGGCGAGCCGTTTGTTGGTGGTGGTGCGCTGGAGGTGTCGGGAGACTTTTCGCTCTACGGCAACGCCGTTTCGAACCAAGTAGAGGTCGGAGTCGAAGGTTGGTCGATCATCATTGAGAGCACGGGATACGCGGTCTTGGACGCGATCGGAACTGAGGGGACCGCGGCTGACCCAGCGCGAGGGTTCTTCAACGGGGGATTCAACAAGACGTCCCTAGCTGGTTGTTTCGCCGGCTCGCGCTGCGAAGCCTCATCCGCAGTCATACTCTGCTTCGGCTGCCCGAACGTATTGCCACTTGATACGACGGAGACGCTGCTGCGGGTCGACATTGGCTTCGATCTCACCGGTGAACCGAACGGCAGCATTCGATTGACCGACGGGTTCCGCGATGCGCAGCCAGTCCGAACAGTCTACAGCGTTGCCGGTGAGAGCATTGACTTGTGCAACAACCCCGACGTCGCCCTCGACGTCGTGTTACATTCCCTCTACCGCCGCGGCGACAGTAACGGCGACGATCGCATCGACATCGCCGACGCCATCTGGATCGTCGCCGAACTGCTTCTTGACGGTCCGGCGAGCAGCTGTCCGCCCGCGACCGACATCAACGGCGATGCCGGGGTCGACCTCGCCGACGTGACCTATCTTCTCAACTTCAACTTCCTCGGTGGCCCACCGCCGCCAGAGCCAATCGCCGAGTGCGGAGCTGCGGAGGCGCTCTGCATCACGCCTTGTAGCGAGTGAGCGCCACCTCGAGGGCAAGGGCGCATCCGCTCCTGGACCCTTTTGAAGATTGTGCTCGGCCGGTCTTTCTTGGCGACGGCATATGGAGAGGCTGTAAGCTTTCAAAACGTGACGTCGCAACTCACGGTCCCAGTCCCAGTCACGGTCCACGGCCGTACGGCACACGGCGTGTGCCTACCACTTTGGACGGTCGCCCTTCGTTGACTTGGTTTCCTCTTGTTCAACGTTTCTTCTGATCTCTTGAACAGAAGCGAACGAAGCAAACGAAGGTCAGAGAGAGAAGCAGCCGGCACCAACTCGATCTCCAAAGTAGCAGGCACACGTCGTGTGCCGTTGCTTTTGTCTTCAGACTATGGAACACCGCGAGTGCCTGCTACTCTCGTCGCATCGATCCAAAGCCGATTCGGGCTCATGGGCGCCAGGCGAGTCGTTGCGGCGCCGGTGCCGTCGCAGAGGGAAATCAGCCAATGCAACTCTTGATCTGGGGCATCCAGAAGATGTAGACAGCAGCATGAAAACAACGCCGCTTCAGGACCTCATTACGTTTGGGCTCGCCTTTGCCGGATACGTTTTTCTCTGCCTCGACGTGATCCTCCATTTGGCGCGGCGGCCATTCAGATGGTTGACGCCAGCGCTTGCCAGCGTCGTGACGGTGCACGTGGCGCTCGTCTGGCTTTGGCGTTTCGATCTCTCACTTTCCTATGCGCTGGAGAAGAGCCTTCCCGGCTTCGTCATCTTCCACGCAGCGTTCGCCTTTTTGATCGCGGCGGCGTTGAGCACCGAGCCGCGCCGCGGTCACTTGCTGCTCATCGCGTTTCCCGTCGTCACCGCCGGCGCGACCGGCGCAGCGTTCAAGTATGACTATCTCAGCGGCTATCGCTTCCCGCTCGTGGGCGCCTGCCTGTTGGCCATCGCTGCGGGAGCGGTGTGCTGGCGGCGTGCGCGGCGATTGGCAGCTGAGCGATCAGCCGCTGGTACATAAAACGTCTTCGCACGGGAAATCGATCGTCTCGCATTCGGGCCAGCCGAGTGGCGGCTCGCCCTCAGCGAAGAGAAACAGCAGGGTGAACACTGCATCCGAGACGTCGTGGCTGCCATCGCTGTTGCTGTCACACGCCGGCGCGCACGGTGGTGCACGTTCGTCGGCAAACAGGAAGTTGAGCGAGAATACCGGGTCGGCGATGTCGAGTGACGCGTCACCGTTACAGTTCGCCCGCAGGAACGTCTCGTCGAAGTGTGGTACGAACACGGTGACCTGCGGCGTCGGCTCGCTCTCACCGCCTTCACCGGTGCTAGTGACGCTGTAGTGGTACTCTCCCGTTGGTACGCCCGTGTCGACGAATTCCGTCACGGAGATGACTTCGCTGTTGAGCTGTTCGCCCTGCTCGCCGGAGGTCGTCGAGCGATAGACGTTGTAGCCGGTGACCGCAGGAACGGATGCCCCAGCGGCTGACCAGGAGAGCTCGACGCGACCGATATCTGGAGTCGCTTCCAGTCCGGTCGGCGGTGCGGGACGCGGGAACTCGCTCGGATCCGTCGGACTTGTTCCGGCCGCGATTTCATCGCCGTCAAACCAGCCATCCTCATCGCGGTCGAGGCCCATGCGCGTGCCGCCGCCGAGATAGACGGCCGTGAACGTCAGGCGGTTTCCCGACGCGAGTCCGTTTTGCAAGGCGGTACTCGTGATGACTTCGTCACGGCGATCGGACTGATACGAACCGCTGCCCTGATAGAGATAGCTTCGCGCCTCGCCACCGACACGGCCGTGTGCGATGAGATCGCAGCGTCCGGCGTCGGCGCGGTCTTCGAAGAGCGCCCAACGATCCAGCGCGGCGGCGTTACTCGCGGAGTCGAGCGTGATCTGCTGCCCGACGACCGGCGCCAGCCCAGTGTCGAACGCCAGCATGAACGTCGACAGCTCGCGCACCTTCTGCTCGCCGGTGCGTCCTGGCTCGTCGCGAAACGTGAACGGTTGGATCTGCGGCAGAGACGTGCGGAAGAAATTGAGCAGCGTCGGGATCGATCCATCGTGGAGATATCCCGTGCCGCGCACCTGATCGCCAAAATGGGGCACTGGCGTCGACTCGAACGTCAGCGGCGAATCGCTGATGACACTCGGCACGGCATAGCCGAACATGCCGACTTTTTGGTACATGTTGCGCAGGTGTGCGACCTTGAAGTCCTGCGTCTCGGCGTCGTTCGTGGCGCGCCCGTCGGTGCCGAACGGTAGCTCGTGGCAGCCCGCGCAGGGTATGCCGTCACCGCCCGTGCCGCTCCGGTCGCCGTCCGAATCGAAGACTTGCTTGCCGGCAGCCTCGTCGGCACTCAGCACGTCATTGAAGGCGGCGATCGGGTTCGGCGGGTAGACGATCGTCAGTGCAAAATCGCTGAAGCGTTCCATGTCGGTTGAGGACAGCTCCGTACTCTTCCCGAGGAGCGTCTGAAACGCCGGGCGGAACGCCATGAACGCGAGCTTTTCGTCGAACACATTGAGGCCCGCGCCCGAACTGACGGCGTTACGGTCGCCGCGCCAGTGCATCGGTCCGGTGTCGGCGATGCCGCGCAGGCTCTGCGTCGCCATCGGGCCCTTCATCGGGTGAAAGTCGCGCGCGATCGTCACGATCATCTCGAGTGGGTTGGGCTCGACGAGACCATTGGGATCGCCTAAGTCCCATGTGAGGCTGTCGAAATCGCCAAAGATGTGACAGCTGGCGCAGGCCGAGTCGCCGTGGCCGGAGTTGCGCGCGTCGTAGAGGAGCGGTCGGCCGGCGAGCACGACCTGCGGCTCTGGGGTGTAAGCGAGCGGCACGACTTGTGTTTGGATGCGTGAGGTGAGGTCGACGATAGAGATCGTGTGGTCGAAGCGATTCATGACGTAGAGGCGGTCGCGCGCCTCGTCCAGCGCCAGTCCGCTCGGGCCGCCACCGACTTGAATGCGTTCCTGGACCGTCGCAGCTGCGTCCAGAACGCCGACAGCGCCGGAGCCGAACGCGGCGACGAAGAGTGTCTCGCCGTCGGCTGAGAATTCCATGCCGAGCGGGAAGGCGAGGCTGGCATCGATCTCCTCCGCTGACCCGGACGTTTGGCTGTAGTCGATGTGCGGGTTGAGGTGAACCGGCGACGCGCTCGTCCCTTGGATGATCGTCACACGGTTTTCGGCGACGTGGCCGTTGATCTCCGGCTCGAAGCGCACGTGGTTTTGTGAGTCGATGTTCGAGGCGTAGATGTCACCGCTCAGGGGGTGGACGGCGAGGTTGAAGATGATCGTGCCGACATGAGCAATCGAAGCGACCTCCACTGGTGGATCCTGCGTAGCGTCGAGGACGAAGACGTCGCGGTCGGGGAGGTTGAAGCGGATGCGAGGCGACCAGTCGCGACCTGCACCGTCGCGCCACTTCTCGCCGTCGAAGCGTACGACGAGGCCGGTCTCAGGAGCTGGGGTGCCTTCGATGTTCGCGGTGGGCTCCGGCATCCCGAGCCCGCTGAAACCATCCCCCACGAAGCTGTCGAACTGCGGAAACGTCGCCAGGCTGTTGAGCGTTGTCGTTTGATTGCCGGAGTGAAACGCCGCAGCGTAGACGCGGTCGCCGCTTGGGCTCACAGCCAGAGCCCGCGGCGTGTCGCAAAAGAGCGTGACGATCTCCGGCGCCTTCGAGAGGTCGCTCGTATCGAAAACCCAGACGTCGGCACGGCCTACGCCCGGTGTGAAAAACTGCGGGTCGAGTGGGTGGTTTTGCCCGCGGTGGGCCGTGGTGACGTAGAGGCGATCCTTGCCGGTGCCCGCGACAACGACGTCGCGTGGTTCGTCGCCGACCAGGAGGGTCGCCGTGACGCGTGGCTCCGCCGGGTCACTGACGTCGACGCAGGAGACGCTGTCGGAGAGGTGGTTGACGACGTAGACCTGCGACTGCGACTGCGCGGCGACGGCGACTGGTTCGAGACCGACGCGCACTTCGCCAGCGCGCTCGAGACCCCCATCCGTGACGCGCAGCACTTCCAGACGGTTGTCCGGGGTGTTGACCGCAAAGAGGAGGTCCTTCGCAGGTGACAGAGCGAGTGGCCGCACGTGGCCGGATTCGAAGTTGAGATAAGAGTCAGCTGCGAGCGAAGTCGCGCACAGAATCGACAGCGTGAGAGTGATCGAAGTCACGGCGTGTTGCAGTATCGGAAGAACCCATGATGGTGAAGGTGCGTCTTGAGTCGCCGCGCCCATCATACACGCTCGCCAGCGCCGGGGCAGCGGCGAGCTACGCGGCTGTGTCGGGACATGGCGGCGACCCTCAAGATGCTCGCGAGCGCGATGGCCCCGTATTTGCTCCTCATTAGGTTCAAACGAGAGCTTCTGGAGGTGTCCCATGAAATCGACTGCCGTTCGATACACTATGCGGCTGGTGCTGTGGACCACGTCGTGTTGCTTTCTGGCGCTTGCCACGGCGCTGATGGCGGGTCCCATGAGCTTTGACCCGCTGAGTTTTCGGCGTGCCGACGCGAATGCAGATGGAGATGTGGACGTCAGCGACGCCATCAGCACGCTTTCTTGGCTGTTTGAAGGTGGGGAGCAGCCGACTTGCCTCGATGCCGCCGACAGCAACGACGACGGCGTGGCGGATATCAGCGACCCGATCTTCACGCTCAACGCCCTCTTTCTCGAGGCGCCTCCAATCCCCCATCCGGGAACCGAGACCTGCGACCGAGACCCCACGCCCGACGACCTCGGCTGTGACGGCTACGCCCCATGTCAGTGTGGTGGCATTGGGGGGTTTTCCTGCGCCTCTGAGCAATTTTGCGACATCTTCGCCGGCCTCTGCGGTGGTCAGACGGACCCGCTCGGCACTTGCGTGCCGGTCACCGACGCTTGTCCCGAGATCTTCTCGCCGGTTTGCGGTTGTGACGGCGTCACCTATGCGAACGACTGTTTTCGCATCTTCGCACGAGTTCCGAAAGACCATGACGGCCCGTGCGCGCCTCTCGCCTTCCGCACGCTCGATCGCGGCACCTTCTCCGGTGCGTCAGAGCAGACGACAGTGATTCGCGATCAAGACTCGTGGGAGCTCTTTTGGGAGACGCACGGCTCCATCTTTACGCCGCGCCCCGAGAGACCCACGGTTGACTTTGAGAGCGAGATGGTGATCGCCGTTCTCCGTCAATTCACCTCCGGTGGCTATTACGTCAAGATCGACAGTCTCGCGGCTCGTACCGGCGGACTTGACCTCTTCTATACGGAAGTTGAGCCTTCTGTCGATTGCGGTACGCCGGATGTCGAAACCCAGCCGTACCACTATATCGCCGTTTCGACAGTGTCAGGGGATGTGACTTCGTTCGCTACAATCGTTCAGCTCTGCTGTGCAGCAGGTATGGACGCGACCGGTGTAGGACCTTGCGACCAGTCCTTCGGTTATGCCTGGGATGGAACTCGGTGTCGCGACGTCTCGGGATGCACATGTGAGGGTGATGATTGTGACGATCTATTTCAAGATCCCGACGAGTGCCTTGCTGCGTTCAATGGTTGTCCGATCATCGAGTGAAGGCGAGTGGGGGATGTGAGTTTTCGATGGACGTAGTTCTTCAAGAGGCGCATGGAGCAAGTGTTGAGAGCGGCGCAGTCGAAATCGTTGAGCGCAAAGGGAAGGGGCATCCCGATACGATCTGCGACGGCGTCATGGAGGCGATTTCCTGCGCGCTTGCTGCCGAGTATCAAAGACGTCTTGGAGGTCCGGCCCACTACAACTGTGACAAAGCGCTTTTAGTCGCAGGCGAAGTTGAGCGGCGCTTTGGCGGCGGTCGAGTGACTGAGCCGATGCGGCTCATCATCGGCGATCGCGCGACGTTCGTCGTTGACGATCAAAGGATTGACATCGACGGGGTGGTGGTCGAAGCGGCGGACCGCTACCTTTCGTACTGCCTGCGAGATTTCGACCCGGAGAAGCACATTCGCTATCAGAACGAACTCAAGCCGGGATCGGAACAGCTGACCGGAATTTTTCGCCGAGCTTCGTCCGCGACCCTCGGCGCCAATGACACCTCGGCTGCCGTCGGCTACGCACCGCTGAGCGAAACCGAACAGCTCGTTCTGGATACTGAGCTGTACGTGAACTCGAGCGAGTTCAAAACGCGATTCCCGGAGACCGGTGAAGACGTCAAGGTGATGGGAGTTCGACGGCAGCGCCATCTCCAACTGACGGTCGCGATGCCGCTTCTTGATCGCTACGTCGGCAGCGTCGACGACTACTTCGAAAAGAAGACTACTGTTGAACAGGCCATTTTGAGGTACGTCGGCGAGCGTACCGAGTCGATTCATGAGCTGACCGTCCGGCTCAACGTCTTGGACGCGAAGGGAGCTGGCCTCAGGGGGCTCTACTTGAGCGTTCTCGGCACCTCAGCGGAGGATGCGGATTCCGGCCAGGTTGGACGTGGCAATCAAGTCAACGGGGTGATCGCGCTCAATCGTCCGGGACAATCCGAAGCGGCGGCCGGCAAGAATCCGGTCAGTCACGTCGGCAAGATCTACAGCGTTCTTGCTCACGTACTCGCGGAACGACTGTATGAGAGCCTCGAAGAGGTAGAGGCGGCGACGGTGTGGCTTTCGAGTGAGATCGGGAGACCCGTGACCTGCCCCGTGGTGGCTGCCGCGGAAGTCCGATTGCAGCCGGGCGCGACACTTGCGGACGTCCATAGTTCGATCGTCGCCATCATCGAATCTCAGTTCAGCGACATGGCGAACTTTTGTTTGGAGCTGATGCGAGGACGTTATGGGGTGTATTAACTCAACGCTAACGCAACGAAAAAAAAGGAGCGAGCGGTGACCATCGGAAGGATATGCCAAAGAGAAGTCGATCTTGCTGACGCGGACGAGAAAGTCCGTGCCGCTGCTGAGCGTATGCATCAGCGGCGCGTCGGGAGTTTGGTCATACTCAACACCAAGAAGGAGCCGGTCGGTCTCATTACCGATAGAGACCTGGTGCTGCGCGTCATCGCCACGGGTCGCGATCCCGGGGCGACACCAATCCGAGAAGTCATGAGCCAACCCCTAACGACGATTCAGGAGGAAACACCGCTGGAGGACGCCATCTCCCTCATGCGAAGCGGCGCGTTTCGGCGTTTGCCCGTGGTCGATCGCAAAGGAGCACTTGTCGGCGTCGTGACACTCGATGACATTCTCCGACTCCTGTCTGAAGAGCTGACTGGGATCGGCGGGCTGCTTGAACACGAGAAACCGTCTGCGAGCACGGCGGTGTGAGACAGTGCCTCAACGCAAAGAGGAGCTCGCGAGCGACAGTTCCTGCGGCTGGGGCGAGATGGCAGCGTTAGAATCTAAACTCGGGGCGTGCGTCTCGCACGTTTCGAGTGGCTCGTCTTGTGCGTCGATCCGTGGAGCTCTCTATGGCCGACCCGCTGTTGAAGCATCGGTTCTCGGTCGCTGACTTTCAGCGCATGGCCGAGTCGGGGATTCTCTCGGACGTCGATCGAGTCGAGTTGTGGGATGGGCAAGTTGTGCAGATGACTCCGATCAGCCCGCGACACGTCGCCTGTGTCAACCGCGTCACTCGCTGGCTCTCGGGCCAGCTTGCGGACCGCGCGCTGCTGAGCGTTCAGAATCCCGTCAATCTGACGAGCGAGTCGCAGCCGCAGCCTGACAGCACGCCCTTGGCTCCAAAGGAAGATGACTACTCCCGAGAGCTGCCGACCGCCGCGGAGGTGCTTCTCGTCGCCGAGGTTGCCGACACCTCGCTGCAGTACGACCGCGAGGTCAAGATTCCGGCCTACTGCCGTATCAGGATTCCCGAGGTTGGCTGGTTGATCTGGTCCACGATGGTATCGAGATCTTCACAGGTCCCGCGGGTCGCGGTTACGTCGACGTGACGCGTGTGGTTGGTGAGGCAGCGATTGCACCTACGCAGCTGCGATTGACCACAATCCGCGTCGTCGACCTTTTGGCGTAGCCGGGGTATCCGTCGAGGCGTGGGCGCGAAGCTTTCCGACTCGAGCGCGCCCGTGGATACGAATCGACGAGACGGGCTGGCGCGAGCCGGCGGCGCGTGGGACGACCACCTCAGCTGCAGAACTCGTGCCGGCGCTCTTGCGCTGGCGCCCATAACCTGGCACTGTCCGTGAAGGATCGGTGGTTCGCTCGAGTTGACATTCCCTGAGCAGCAGCGGGCCAGCTCCGGTTGCATCAATTTCATGGAACTGGCGCTGGCGGCGAGCCGTTAGGGATGCAGCACGGGGGTGCTTGAAAAAGTCGGAGACAACAGGACATGCAGATGGATCGACTAAAAACAAGGCGGGGGGCACTCTGTAACCGATTTGTGACTCTTGACGTCGCTGTGGTTGTCGCGGCGACGTTCATTCTCTCTGGCGCGGCATGTCGCAGGACGCAGGACCAACAGACCAAGACAGGGACTGTCGAAGGCTCCGCGTCGTCGACTTTCAGTACCGCGTCGACGAGCGTCAAGAATACGGCGCGTACGGCATCGCCCCGCGACCCGGCGGTGGCTGAGACGGCAGCCGCATCGACGGATACTGCTGCCACCGAACTTGCCACCGCGACGTTCGGCTCCGGGTGCTTTTGGTGTACCGAAGCGGTTTTCAGCGAGCTTCGCGGCGTTCACTCTGCGGTGAGTGGATACAGCGGCGGCACCGTCCCCAATCCCACGTACAAGAGCGTTGTGAGTGGTGAAACAGGGCACGCGGAAGTGATCCAGGTGACGTATGACCCTGGCGTCATTTCCTATCGTGAGCTGCTCGACGTTTTCTGGCATAGCCACGACCCAACGACTCTCAACCGCCAGGGTGCCGACGTTGGTACGCAGTACCGCTCGGTGATTCTCTATCATGACGAGGAGCAAAAGCGTCTCGCCGAGGAAGTGAAAGCGAAGCTCGACGCGTCGGGCGAGTTCGGCGACCCGATCGTGACGCAGATCGCTGCCTTCAGCGAGTTTTACCGCGCTGAGGAGTCGCATCAGGACTTCTTCGCACGCAACGGCAACCAGCCCTACTGCCGAGCGGTGATTCGACCGAAGCTGGAGAAATTCCGGCTGCAGTTTAAGAGCAAACTCAAGCCGTAGGCGTGCTGCGAGGGCAGTCTCTGAGTCTAAGACCAACCCTGGATCGAGGTGTGTCATCATGGAAAGCGAACACTCGTCGCCGACGAGCGCGCAACCGAAGTCGCGACTGAAGTTGATTGTTCTCGCAGTCGTTGCGGTTGTGATCATCGGCGGTTATCTACTGTTTCGCGACAAGCTTACGCTTGACGCTTTGGCCGCTTCGTTCGACTCAGTGAGCGGCTACAAGGAGACCCATCCGGTGCTTGTCTACGGCGGAGCTTTTCTGCTCTACGTGGTCGTGACGGGGTTGTCCTTACCAGGTGCTGCACCGCTGACGCTACTCTACGGCTGGTTTTTGGGCTTTGTGCCCGGGGTGATTTTGGTCAGCTTTGCGTCGACGGCCGGCGCGACCATCGCTTTTCTCCTCAGCCGCTATCTGTTTCGCGACTGGATCCAGCAGCGTTTCGGCGACCGCTTGGCGACGTTCAATCGCGCGCTTGAGCGCGAGGGCTCGTTCTATCTCTTCACTCTGCGCTTGATTCCCGCCGTGCCATTCTTTGTGATCAACGTCGTCATGGGTTTGACGCCGATCCCGACGCGGACGTTTTGGTGGGTGAGTCAAGTCGGCATGCTCGCGGGGACTTGCGTGTTCGTTTTTGCTGGCGCGAATTTTCCCGACCTTGCCACGCTTCAGGAAAAGGGCTTGTCTGGGATCCTGACGCCGAACGTGATCATCGCATTCGTGATCCTGGGGATTTTTCCCTTCGTCGTGAAGAAACTCTTTGCGCGTTTTCGTCCGGCGACCGTAGGTGAGGGCGCGTCGACTTCAGCACCAAGCGTGCCAGAAGCTGCTAGCGACTCCGCAGCGGATCAACCGGAGCGTAGCTGACGCATCTCTTGCGTTTGACGATCAACGCGGCGCGTGAGGGCGGCGACTCACCTTGAGTGAGGCTCTCGTGCGGCGTAACTCTGGAGGACTATACATGACGGAATTTGTCCAACTCGAACCAAGGGATGAGCACAACCTGGAGCTGGAGCGTCACGTCCACCCCCCAGATTGGCAGAACCCAAAACCCAGCGGGCGTTACAACCTTGTCGTGATTGGCGGCGGCACCGCCGGGTTGGTGTCGGCGGCGGGCGCGGCCGGCCTCGGCGCCAGGGTGGCGCTGATTGAGCGCGAGCTCCTCGGTGGTGACTGTCTCAACGTCGGCTGCGTGCCGTCGAAGGGTGTGATCAGCGCTGCGCGTTCTGCCGCCGCCGTTCGCTACGCCGGAGAGTTCGGGATCAACGTGCCAAGTGGCACCGAAGTGGACTTTGCGGCTGTCATGGCGCGGATGAGAAAACTACGCGCGCGCATCAGCCCGAACGATTCGGCGGCCCGTTTTCGTGACCTCGGTGTTGACGTTTACATTGGCTCCGGTCGATTCGTCGATGCGGAGACGATCGATGTGGACGGGACGGAACTCAAGTTCAAGCGTGCGGTGATCGCGACCGGTGCGCGCGCGGCTGCGCCGCCGATCGCTGGACTCGATGACGTCGAGTACCTGACGAACGAGACGGTCTTCTCGCTCACGGAGCGGCCGCGCCGTTTTGGGATCATCGGCGCCGGCCCGATCGGCTGTGAGATGGCGCAAACGTTCGCCAACCTCGGCTCTGAGGTCTATCTCGTTGAGGCGACACATGGCATCCTGCCGCGCGAGGATCCGACCGCCGCTGAAATCGTCGAGAAGCAGATGCTGAGCGATGGCGTCAAGCTCCTTTGCTGTGGGCGCAACACTGAGCTCAAGAAGGGCGACGGTGCGATCCGCATGACGCTGGAGTCGCACGGCGAGGCCTACGACCAGCCGGTGGATCAGCTTCTTGTCGCCGTCGGGCGTGCCCCCAACGTCGAGAGCCTTAACCTCGAGGCGGTGGGCGTGGAGTACACGAAGCAGGGAGTGCAGGTGGACGACCAACTGCGAACCTCGAATTCACGCATCTTCGCGGCCGGCGACGTGTGCTCGCGCTATCAGTTCACTCACAGTGCGGACTTTATGGCGCGGATCGTGATCCAAAACGCACTCTTCATGGGACGTGCCAAGGCGAGTGCGCTCACCATTCCATGGTGTACCTACACAACGCCTGAGATCGCCCACGTCGGGCTCTACGAGAGTGAAGCTGAAAAAGAGGGCATCGAAGTCGACACGTTCACGCAGGAGTTCGCCGACGTCGATCGCGCCATTCTCGAAGGTGCGGATGAAGGCATGGTGCGCGTGCACGTCAAGAAGGGAACCGACCAAATCGTCGGTGCGACGATCGTGGCCCACAACGCCGGCGACATGATCTCGGAGATCACACTGGCGATGACCCACGGGCTCGGGCTGAAAAAGATCGCGTCAACGATTCACCCTTACCCGACGCAGGCGGAGGCGATCCGCAAGGTCGGGGATCAATACAACCGCACGCGGCTCACCCCGACGGTGAAATCTCTCATGGGCAAGTGGCTGCGCTGGACGAGGTGAAGTGCTAGCGGTGTTTCGTCGCAGTCGCAGCCTGCGGAGTCATGCGGAGCTGAGCTTATGTACGCAAACGACGACCAGTGATAGGAGACGCTCATGGCAGCGAATGTCCGTAGCGAAGTCGACTGCTTCATGCAGGGGCTGATCAAACGGAATCCCGGTGAGACCGAGTTCCATCAGGCAGTGAAGGAAGTGGCGGAGACACTCATGCCGTTCCTTCTGGAGAATCCTACCTACAGGGACGCTCAGATTCTCGAGCGCATGACCGAGCCGGATCGTGTGGTGATCTTCCGCGTCACGTGGGAGGACGACAAGGGGAACATCCGCGCCAACCGTGCTTGGCGAGTGCAGTTCAACAATTCGATTGGTCCGTACAAGGGTGGCATGCGCTTCCACCCGAGTGTGAATTTGAGCATCCTGAAGTTCCTCGGCTTTGAACAGACGTTTAAGAACAGTCTCACCGGCTTGCCGATGGGAGGCGCCAAGGGCGGCTCCAACTTCAACCCGAAGGGCAAGAGCGATCGCGAGGTCATGCGCTTCTGTCAATCGCTCACCGTCGAGTTGCATCGCCATATCGGCGAGGACACGGACGTTCCCGCCGGCGATATCGGCGTTGGAGCGCGCGAGATCAGCTACATGTTCGGCCACTACAAGCGGCTCGAGAATCGTTTCACCGGGATTCTCACCGGAAAGGGGCTGGCCTTTGGGGGCAGCCTCGTGCGCACGGAAGCGACCGGCTATGGATGTGTCTACTTCTGTGAGAACATTTTGAAGCAGGCCGGTGACTCGCTCAGCGGCAAGACCTGCGTCGTCTCCGGGTCGGGAAACGTTGCGATCTACACGGTCGAAAAGGCAACGGAGCTTGGCGGCAAAGTGGTGACCATGTCCGACTCCTCTGGTTTCATCCACGACCCTGACGGCATCGATGCCGAGAAGCTTGCGTTCATCAAGGATCTCAAGGAAGTCCGTCGCGGTCGGATCTCCGAGTACGCGGACAAGTATGGCGTTCAGTTCGTCGCCGGCGAGCGGCCCTGGAGCGTCGCGTGCGACGTTGCGTTTCCCTGCGCGACGCAAAACGAGATCAATCTGGGTGAAGCGAAGACGTTGATCAAAAATGGCGTCAGAGTCGTTTGCGAAGGTGCGAATATGCCGACCGAGCTGGACGGTGTGCACGCGTTTCGCGATGCCAAGGTGCTCTTCGGTCCGGCGAAGGCGGCGAACGCCGGCGGTGTCGCGGTCTCGGGATTGGAGCAGAGCCAGAACGCGCTGCGTCTCTCCTGGAGCCACGAAGAAGTGGACACCCGCCTGCAGACGATCATGCGCGACATTCACAGGAGCTGTGTGGCACAGGGTCAGGACACCGGCGACAATTACGTCGACTACGTCAAGGGGGCCAATCTCGCCGGCTTCATCAAGGTCGCCGACGCCATGGTCGCCTATGGGGTGGTGTAGCGAAGCGTGATCGCGCCAAAGATTTGGCGCTGGAGGATTCTATGAAAGCAGCTGAACTTTTCGTGCGTTGCCTCGAGAACGAAGGCGTCAAGGCGATCTTCGGTATCCCGGGGGAAGAGAATATCGACATGATGGATGCTCTCCTCGACAGCGACATCCGTTTTATCACCACCCGCCATGAACAGGGGGCGGCGTTCATGGCGGACGTGTACGGTCGGCTCACAGGTCGCGCTGGCGTCTGTCTCGCGACGCTCGGGCCGGGTGCGACGAACCTTGTCACCGGAGTTTCGGATGCGAACATGGATCGCGCTCCCGTCGTCGCTATCGCCGGCCAGGCTGCGACGACGCGCATGCATAAGGAGAGCCATCAGTACTACGATCTGACGCAGCTCTTTCAGACGATTACCAAGTACAGCGCATCGGCCATTGAAGCGGACATCATCCCAGAAGTGATCCGCAAAGCCTTCAAGCAAGCCGAGCTCGAAAAGCCCGGCGCGAGCTTCATCGAGCTGCCGGAAAACGTCGCTAAAATGGACGTCGACAAGACACCGCTGAAGGTGCAGACCGCTCGCACGCCAGCGCCACCTGCCGACAAGGTGCAGCAAGCCGCCGACGTGATCTCTACGGCTCGCTATCCGATCGTCATGGCGGGAAACGGAGTTGTACGTCACGGCGCGACAGCCGCACTGGCGGCGTTCGCTGAGCGACTCAACATTCCGGTAGCGACGACGTTCATGGCCAAGGGGGCGCTGCCGTCGACGCACTCGCACAGCCTCGGTACCGTGGGTCTGCAGGCGCACGACTACGTTGCCTGTGGGTTCGACCGAGCCGACGTTATTATTTGCGTCGGCTACGACATGGTCGAGTACCACCCGTACCTGTGGCACAAAGAGAAAAACCGCAAGATCATCCATGTCGACTCGCAGCCGGCAGAGGTCGATGAACACTACATTTTGGAGGTCGGAGTCGTCGGCTGCATCACGGAGGCGCTCAACCAGATCGCGGCTGTCGCAACGCCGCGCGAGAAGTTTCTCGCTGAGGGAATACGTCGTGCGATCGCTGAGCAGTTAACGGAGCACAAGGAGAGTACGGCCTTCCCGCTCAAGCCGCAGAAGATCATCTGGGATCTACGCGAGGTGCTGAACGCCGAAGACATCGTCATCAGCGATGTCGGTGCCCACAAGATGTGGATGGCGCGCATGTACCAAGCCGAAGCACCGAATACCTGCATCATCTCCAACGGTTTCGCCTCCATGGGAATCGGCGTGCCCGGTGCCATTGCCGCCAAGCTGACGTACCCGGACCGCACCGCACTCACCGTCACGGGTGACGCCGGCTTCATGATGAACTCGCAAGAGATCGAGACGGCGCTGCGCATCGGCACGCCGATCGTCGTTCTCATTTGGACTGACAGTGAGTATGGTCTCATCCGCTGGCACCAGATGCGTCACTTCAATCGCCCGAGCCACATCGACTTCACGAACCCTGACTTCGTCAAGTACGCCGAGAGCTTTGGCGCCAAGGGCTACCGGGTGGAACGTGCTGCCGACTTGGTCCCGACCTTGCGGCAGGCGATCGCCGATGACACCGTGGTCATCATCGATTGCCCGGTGGACTACTCGGAGAACATGAAGCTCACCGAGAAGCTCGGCAATCTCGTCTGCCCGATTTGATTCCTTGCGCCTTGGAATTCGAGGATCGTCTGCGTCGGAAGTGGTACGTGATTTGCTTTTACGGTGGTGGCCGCGATGGACGTGGTCGGCGGGCGCGTGCGCACCGTGCGTCGGTGGACAACGGTTCGCGACCAAGACCAGAAGGTGCAACCCTTCTGGATGATGAGAGACCCAGCCCGTTGAAAAAGTGCTTCGAGCTGAAAACTGGCCGCTTCGCGTCCAGATCGGCCGCGGCGAACGCAGGTAATCTCCGAGCCCTCTTCTATAAGATCTACACGGCGAGGCTCGCCGCGGCTGATCTGGGCGTGAAGAGGCCGGTTTCTCAGCCGAATGACTTTTTCAGGCGGGCTGCTATCGGAGGATCGACGATGCGAAGTTTCTTGACGGTTGTGAGTGTTTTCGCTGCGGCGGCTCTGCTCGGTTCGTGCTCCGGTTCGGGGCACCGCGCCTTTGTCTCCGATGAATTGGAGCCGTATGAGTGCGGTCAGGTGCAGAAACTTCACACGCAGGGCGGAATATTCCTCGCGAGTCAGCCACAGGCGGCGGACTTTGCGCAGGCCAAGGAGGGCGGCATCAAAACGGTGATCAATCTTCGCAAGCCAGAAGAACTCGACTGGGACGAAGAGAAGGTCGTGCGCGATCTCGGCCTCGAGTACCACAGCCTGCCGTTCAAGTCCCCCTCTGAACTGACGCCGGAGGTGTTCGATCGGGCGCGAGCGCTCCTCAACGATCCGGACAAAAAGCCTGTCCTTCTGCACTGCGCATCAGCCAACCGTGTCGGCGCGGTCTGGCTAGTGCACCGCGTTGCCGACGATGGATTGGCGTACGAGGATGCACTGGCCGAGGCGAAGACCGTCGGACTCAAGCTGCCGGCGTATGAAGCGCGGGCGAAGGAATACCTAAACGCCCGCGAGACGACACAGTGATCCCTGCTGCCGCCGGTGATCGGTGCCAGGGGATATGGCGGACGAGCCCATGAAACCGGCGGCGGTAGGGTTGCTTCTCCTCAGCTTCCTGTTCACACTGAACGCGGCTGGAGGCAGGCGGAGTTGCGTGCATCGACGCGAACAAAGCGGGACGCGTTGCGTTGTGTCCCGCGTTGAGCTCTCCCTGGCTCATCGAGAGGACAGGAAGGGCACATGAGAAACTTGAGCGAAAGGGCGAGCGGGTGGGGCGGCGGCGAGTATTGGATGGGTTCGAGCAGCGTCCGGCGGACGAATCGGTCGCGGTGGTGCGCGTGGCGAGTCCTGATCGGTCTAACGGTGCTCCTGGCACCGCTGCACCCGGCGTTTGGCGCTGAAGACCCGGGCCAGCTCACGTCGTCGCAGCGTGTTCATCCAGTCCTCATCCGAAATGCGCACAATCCGCTCCTTCGACTCACCTGCGAGATCGGTGCGAGGCGGCTCGGACTGCGTGTGACTTCGCTGACGTTTTCGCTCGACGGGACGGATGACCTCGGCGACGTCGATGCCTTGACGCTGTTTGCGACCGGCAACGAGGAGGGATTCTCGACGCAGAGGCGACTCGGCGAGCCGCAGCCGCCGGCCCGGAGCATTACGTTTCAAACCAGCTACGAGCTACGACCGGGACGTCACGCCTTTTGGCTCTCGTGTCGCTTGAAGCCGACGGCGAACCTGACGCACAAGGTGGACGCGGAGTGTACTTCGTTCGTGACGACGTCCGGAGAGCTCAGCGCGAAGGATTCGACACCGGGAGTGCGCAAGCGCATCGGGGTGGCGCTACGGCGTCACTACGACGACGGCGTGCACACCTACCGTATTCCGGCGCTCACCACGACCAAGAAAGGAAGCCTGCTTGCGGTCTACGACATGCGACGGCGCAAGTCGCGCGACCTCCAGGAGGATATTGACATTGGCCTTAGCCGCAGCGTTGACGGCGGTCAGACGTGGGAGGCACCGCGGGTCATCATGGACATGGGCACGTGGGGGAAGCTGCCCGAAGAACAGAACGGTTGCAGCGATCCGGGCATCGTCGTCGACCCAGCGACTGGAGAAATCTTCTGCTTCGCAGTGTGGATGTGGGGCAAGCCCGGCAAGCATCAGTGGGTAGGCGACGGTTCGGAGCCTGGCTTCGAAATCGGCAAGTCGGCACAGTTCCTCATGGTCAGGTCGAGCGACGACGGCCTGACGTGGTCGCCGCCCGAGAATCTGACGCGCAAGCTCAAAAAGCCCGAATGGTGGCTCTTCGCACCGTCGCCAAGCCAAGGCATTGCGCTCAGCGATGGAACGCTCGTCATGCCGACCGAGGGGCGCGACGCGACGGGACGACCGTTCGCGAACATCATGTATAGCAGCGATCATGGGGTGTCTTGGACCGTGTCGGCGCCGGCCTTTAGCGATGGAAACGAGTGCCAAGCCGTGGAGCTCAAAGATGGCTCGCTGATGCTCAACATGCGCACGGACACCAAGTCGGGATATCGAGGTGTCTACGTGACCGCCAACTGCGGTGCGACGTGGAAGCCGCACGCCACGCATCTCAACACGCTGATCGAGCCAGGCTGTAACGGCAGCCTCTACCGCTTCGACTACGAGGAGGGCGGTTCTGCCAAGTCGGTGCTCCTCTTCGCAAACCCGCAAGCCAAGGATGGCCGCCATCATCACACGATTCAGGTCAGCTTCGACGAAGGCAAGACTTGGCCCGAGAAGTATCGCTTGCTCCTCGACGTCGGGCGCGGGCGTGGCTACCCAAGCATCACGCGAGTCGATGAGCAGCACGTTGGCCTCGTCTACGAGGGCAGCCGCGCCGACGTCGTCTTCGAGAAGTTCTCGCTCGGCGAGCTTCTGCGGTGGTGACGCTTCGACGAGCTTCTGCGCCGGTGACGGGCAACAGCCCTGCGAATTGGATGTGTGACATGAACTTTTGCTGAGGCTATTCTGTGGTTTTTCGGCACGACGGAGGCATACATGAACAAGTCTATACTGGTGATGCTCTTCGGACTCGCGGCACTTTCGTGCTCCGCCAAAAGCCCGACGACGACTGACGAACTTCAGACACTTTCAGGAACCATTCGACAGCCTGGCGGAAAATCTGTCTTCCCGTTTGTGCTCGATCTCGATGGGGCGACAGGGGCTTTCAACTTGTCCGGAGAAGCCGTCCAGAGTTGCGAGCCCGGAGCTCGGATTTTGGTCAAGGGTGTCATCAGAACACGACTGGTGAATCCGCGGTCAGACGGATCACCTCAGCAGCAGCCAGTCCACTGGCAGATCTTCATGGATGCCCAAGAGGTTGAGTTGATCCAAACGGCATTTGGGCGGAGTGGATGACCCTCTCTATACTGGCGTTTGGCCGTTTCGCGTCGAGGCCAAGGAGCGACGACAACGCAATCCTGCCTCGATTGTGGCGGAGGACGGTCGCGGGCATTGGCGCTCCTTGCGTTCCTCGAAGGCCCGGACAGGAGTTTTTCAACAGGCACAAGGATTCTCAGGGTAGAAAAAAGTCCAAAAGGCCTTCGAATCCCCGCAAACTCGTCCGGCCAGGTCGGTGCGAAATGGCCAAACTCGAGCTAGAATCCCGTCGATCGCAAAGGCGAAGTGAGCCATGTTGACCAAACTGATTCCAAAGCTCTTTTTCGACAAGATGGACGATGCCTTCGACCTGTTCGTCGATTGTCTCGGTTTCACGGTGGTCCATCGCGACGGGAACCTCGCGGTCGTCGAAAGGGACGGAGCCAAGGCCTACCTCGTTGAGGATGCGCAGTTCGCTGCCAAAGACCGCCCGGAGATCGCGATCGAGACGGATGACATCGAGGCGATCTACGCGGAGGTCGCCTCCAAGCGACCTGAGATGCTCCATCCCAACTCCCGTCAGGTGAGTGAGAAGCCGTGGGGCGCGAAAGAGTTTGCGGTCCTCGATCAGACCACCGTGTGCGTGATCTTTCGCCAGTGGTCGTGACGGTGGAGTGTTCCCCCGTCAGCCGTCATGAGCTGCTGACGGCGGGACTCGGACCGATATAGCGGGCCCGTGGCCGAATCATTCTGCCGGCGTCGTACTGTTCCATGATGTGCGCGACCCAGCCGGCGATGCGACCGAGGGAGAAGAGCGTGAGCGCCGTGCCGCGCGGCAGCTCGAGCGCCTCGGCAACCGTTACCAGGCCGAAGTCGATGTTGGGGCGCAGGCCGACGCTGGCTTCGACGATCGCCGCGATTTTGAGAGCTCTCTGCGCCGCGGCGTGTTCGGCGAGAGTTTTGGCGACCAGCTCCATGACGCAGGCGCCGCGCGGGTCGCCGCCCGGGTAAAGTGGATGCGCGAAGCCCGGCAGCGTCTCGCCGCGTCGCAGTCTGTCGTGGACGACTCGCTCGGGGTCGTCTCTGGCTTCGTCGAAGAAAGCTTCGACCCGGCGAGAGGCACCGCCATGGCGTGGCCCTTGCATTGCCGCGACGCCTGCCTGCACCGCAGCGTGAGGCGGGGCCCCTGCCGAAGCGACGCAGCGTGCCGCGAACGTCGATACGTTCAGTTCATGATCGGCGCAGAGAATCAAGACGCTATTGAAGATGCGAGTCGCGTCGACAGCGTCTGGAAGCCAAGCGCGTTGGAGTGACTCCGCGATGCTGTAGCGCGGCCACGCGCCCGTGGCTGCTGTGCACATGCAGTGAAGGAGTCGGACGCCGGTGCGAGCCACGGCGTCGCGCGTCAGGTTGTAGGCCGGCAGATGGCTGGCGGCGTCGAGTGGCAGAAGAAGCTGCAGGACCTCGAGCGGCGACAGCTCGGAATGCCCGACGTCGGCTGCCGACCGCACGGCTTGAAGATGCCGCTCAATGGTATCGTCCTCACTGTTATCGTCGGCGCCGTCGAAGAGCTGGCCATCGGTGTTCGGGACGTTCCAAAGAAGAGCGGCGACGTCTTCGAAGTCATACGTTGTGGCAAGGACAATGGCGTCTTCGCCGCGATAGTAGAGGTTGCCCGAGTCAATGAGCGTGATGCCGGAGTCGAGAACCGAGTCACCGAAGTGCAGCGCCGCGCGTGCTGCCTCTTCGGGGTGACGTCTGAGTGTCTTGCGCCGCTTGAGCGCCGCCACGTCCGAGGCACGGTAGCGGCGAGCGCGCGACGGCCCCGCGGTCGCCTCGGAGCGGATCCAGCCGCGACTGACGTAGGCATACAGTGTCTCGCGCGCGATGCCCAGTTCCGCCGACGCCTGGGCAGCCGTGAGATACTGTTTCGTCGACTCTGTCTTCATCGGAAGTCTTCATTCGGAAGTCTTTATCGAAGCCCTTTGTCAAAAGGGCGCGGCGGTGGCAGTTTTCACCGTCGACTAGTCATACTGGATGAAAAAATCAATATAGACAACATATAATGCTCTTCTATTCTGGAGGCCAGATCAAGCCCCTTTTTTGGACCAGGAGGACTTATGAGCTCCGCATCGATCGTCTATCGCCCGGGCCTGCGAGGCGTTGTCGCCGCTGAGACGCGTGTCAGCCACATCGACGGCGAGAAGGGGCGCCTCACGCTCCGCGGCTTCGACGTCGAGGAAGTCGCGCCGCGAGCTTCGTTCGAAGAGATGGTTTGGCTCCTTTGGAACGAGGAGTTGCCTCGACGTGACGAGCTGGCGAGGTTTGCTGACGAGCTTCGCGACCGACGCGCTCTGCCGGCGGTTGTCACGCACTCGCTCCGTCAGGCCCCTACTGCCCAAACGCCTCCGATCGACGCGCTGCGGCTCGCCGTCGGTGCTCTTGACATCGACGTTGCGCCCGCCGATCGCGAGGCTGATGAACTCGCCAAGCGGCTCGTCGCGCGGCTGCCCACCGTCGTCGCCGCGTACGACCGCTTGCGACGCGGTCACGAACCGATCACGCCCAACCCGGATCTCGGGCATGCTGCGAACTATCTGTTCATGCTCTCCGGCGACGTGCCGAGTGCCGCCCGGACGCGCGCTCTCGAGACGTATCTCAATACGGTCTCTGACCATGGTTTCAATGCGTCGACCTTCACCGCGCGAGTCATCACCGCTACGGACTCCGACTTTGTCTCGGCGATTTGCGGAGCCGTCGGCGCGCTCAAAGGACCGCGGCACGGCGGCGCACCGGGTCCGGCGCTCGATATGGTGTTCGAAATCGGAAACGCGGAGAACGCAGAACCGTATTTGCGCGCCAAGCTCGAGCGCGGCGAACGCCTCATGGGATTCGGCCATCGCGTCTACAAGGTCCGCGATCCTCGCGCCGACGTGCTCGCCGCCGCTGCCGAGAGGCTCTATGCGCGCGACGGCGACGTTGGACTCTACGAGCTGGCGAAGGATTGTGAAGGCACTGCCGTACGCCTGCTGGCGGAGTACAAACCGGGTCGCGGCCTCGACACTAACGTTGAGTTCTACACCGCGCTTCTTCTTCACGGACTCGGGTTCGATCCCGGCCTCTTCACTCCGACCTTTGCCGTCGCTCGGGTCGCTGGCTGGACCGCACACTGCTATGAGCAGGTAGCGGCGGATGAACTCATTCGGCCCTTGTCAAGATATGTGGGTGCCTCTGGATGCAAGTGGCTACCCGTTGACGAGCGCTGAAGCGTGCTGCCGCGTCCGACTCCGATCGGACAAGAGCCACACGCCTTGTCAGCTGGGCGCATTCTCCTCGCATCAAACTCTTCCGTCGGCGCCGTCGATGGCGCATCATGTGGCGCTACGAACCACGAGTTTTGCCACACGATGGAGGAGTGGAGTCAGTTGAGAGCTGTCGACGACATCGAACAACCCGGAGCGCTCGAGCGCTACTTGCGGCAGACGCGGCACCTCGGCGTGGACGAACGCGTTCAGGTCGAACGCCTCGACGGTGGCGTCTCCAATCGGACCCTCAAGGTGACGCGGGAGACGGGGGAGGTGTGGGTCGTGAAACAGGCTCTGGAAAAGCTCCGAGTCGACGTTGATTGGTTCAGCGACCCGGGACGGGCCGAGCGCGAAGCCGAAGGCCTGCGCTGGCTGGCTCGCCTGGCGCCGCATGGCGCCATCACACCGCTCATCTTCTACGACGAGGAGCACCATATCGTCGCCATGGAGGCCGTTCCGGAGCCTCACGACAATTGGAAGACGCTCCTCCTGGCGGGGAACATCAACTCCGATTACGTCGAGCAGTTCGGTCGCCTCCTTGGACGCATCCACGGCGCCGATCCTGACCTCCACGACGATCTCGCCGCCGATTTCGCCGATCGGTCGTACTTCGAGTCCCTGCGACTCGAGCCCTACTACGGCTACGCCGCCGAGCAGGTTGCCGATGCGGCGCCGTTTCTTCGCCGCCTCATGAAGGAAACTCGGGCGCGGAGCGACGCGCTTGTGCATGGCGACTACAGCCCCAAGAACGTTCTCATCCACGCGGGCCAAATCGTCCTTCTCGACCATGAGGTGATTCATTTCGGAGAGCCGGCGTTTGATCTGGGCTTCTCGATGACGCACTTTCTCAGCAAGGCGCATCACTTGCCCGCACACCGGGGCGCGTTCGCAGCCGCAACGCGCAGTTACTGGCAGGCGTACCTCATCGCGCTGGGAGAAGTGAAGTGGCAGGAAGGATTTGAACAGCGTGCGGTGCACCACACGCTCGCTTGCCTTCTGGCTCGGGTGGAAGGCAGATCACCGCTTGAGTATTTGGACGCGACGGAGCGCGCACGACAGCGAGACGCGGTCGTCAGGCTGATGGAACAGCCGCCCGGTAGTGTGGACGAGCTCATCGCCGCGTGGTGCCAATCGTTCTGACGGACGGGAGCACCGTCGCGCTTGCATCTTGACTCGCGCCCCGTTGTTGCAAGAGAGACGCGCGCGGGATCGCGTGTGCGTGTGCGTGTGCGTGTGCTGAAAGTAGCAGGCACACTCCCGTGTGCCGTCCGGTCTTGTGTGTGGGCGTGAGCGTGTGCGTGTGCGTGTGCGTGTGCGTGTGCGTGTGCGTGTGCTGAAAGTAGCAGGCACACTCCCGTGTGCCGTCCGGTCTTGTGTGTGAGCGTGAGCGTGTGCGTGAGCGTGTACGTGTGCGTGTGCTGAAAGTAGCAGGCACACTCCCGTGTGCCGTCCGGTCTTGTGCGTGTGCGTGTGCGTGTGCGTGTGCGTGTGCGTGTGCGTGTGCTGAAAGTAGCAGGCACACTCCCGTGTGCCGTCCGGTCTTGTGTGTGAGCGTGAGCGTGAGCGTGAGCGTGTGCGTGTGCGTGTGCTGAAAGTAGCAGGCACACTCCCGTGTGCCGTCCGGTCTTGTGTGTGAGCGTGTGCGTGAGCGTGTGCGAGGGCGTGTGCGAGGGCGTGTGCGTGTGCGTGTGCTGAAAGTAGCAGGCACACTCCCGTGTGCCGTCCGGTCTTGTGTGTGAGCGTGGGCGTGAGCGTGGGCGTGAGCGTGGGCGTGAGCGTGTGCGTGTGCGTGTGCTGAAAGTAGCAGGCACACTCCCGTGTGCCGTCCGGTCTTGTGTGTGAGCGTGTGCGTGAGCGTGTGCGAGGGCGTGTGCGAGGGCGTGTGCGAGGGCGTGTGCGAGGGCGTGTGCGAGGGCGTGTGCGAGGGCGAGGGCGTGTGCGAGGGCGTGTGCGAGGGCGTGTGCGAGGGCGTGTGCGAGGGCGTGTGCGAGGGCGTGTGCGAGGGCGTGTGCGAGGGCGAGGGCGAGGGCGAGGGCGAGGGCGAGGGCGAGGGCGAGGGCGAGGGCGTGTGCGAGGGCGTGCTCTGCGCTTCGCGCTCTTGACAAGCTCTCCGCGCGGCGTCGGGGGGTGATGTACCGCCGTCCGGACGCGGCGGGCTCTTGACTCACCTTTTCTTCGCAGGCTTCACATGCGTTTCATCGCTCTCGATGTCAGTCCCGGTTTGATTGGCGATTTGCGGGCGCGTCTCTGTCAGCCACGACCCGTCACGGCAACATGACGCGGCCGCCGCTGGCGACGAGTGTCTGCCCGGTCATGAAGCGCGAAGCGTCCGAGAGGAGAAAATGCACCACGTCGGCGATCTCTTCCGGAGTTCCGATGCGCTTCATCGGCGTTGTCTCGACGAGGCCGTCAAGGACACCTTGATCGACGCCTTCGAGGATCTCAGTGTCGATCAGTCCAGGAGCCACGGCGTTGACGCGGACTCCGTCCCCAGCCACGGCTTCGGCGAGACTCTTCGTCAGTGCCACGACTCCGGCCTTGCTTGCAGCGTACGCGATCGACATTGGACGCGCACGCAGCGCCGAGACCGATGTCAGGTTGACGATGCTGCCAAACCGGCGCGCCACCATTCCGTCTTTCACCGCCCAAGTGACCGTGTAGACGCCTGTGAGGTTGGTGTCAATGGTGCGTCGCCAAAGCTCAGGCGTGGTCTCAGTGTGCGATGCGCGCTCAAAGATGCCGGCGTTGTTGACGAGGAGGTCGATTGGACCAAGCGCGCGTTCGACGTCCGCAACCATAGTTTTGACCGCGTTCTCCGACGTGACGTCTGCTTGGAAGGCGGCGGCAGTGCCGCCCTCCGAACGGATCGCGTCGACGACGTCAGCGGCTGCGACGTCTTGGCGTGCGAAGTTGACTGCAACGCTCGCCCCCGCTCGTGCCAAGCGCAGGCAGCACGCGCGTCCGATGCCGCGTGAGCCGCCGGTGACGAGCGCGACACGGCCGCGCAGGTCGTCGCCGCGGTGCTGCGCATTGTTCATGGCTCCTCGCTCCTCCGCGCTCGACGCCTTGGCGCAGCGTCCAAGTGCTGAACCGTGAGTCTGTCCTCCGCTGCCATTCTTCCCTCAGGTGCAGTTGTCTCTAGGGACTCGGCGGCGCGGGACGACTGCTCATGAAAAAAAGGCGAGGCGACTCCCCACGTTCCAAGAGAGTCGCCTCGATCGTTGATCGTCGTTAGAGAACTCTAAGTGCTACGCGTCAGACGGCGTCAACAACTTCGAACTCTTTGCGATACTCACGGCCGAGAAGCTGCGTCGCTTCGGGGTCGCCCGTGAAGGACATCGAGCTCTTGTCGAAGTGGAGCTGTCGCTTCACACGATAGGCGATGTTGCCGAAGTGCGCCAGTGCACTCGAGCGGAAACCGATCTCGATGTCGGCCACCGGGCGCTGCCGTGAGCGCATGCAGTCGATGAAGTTTTGGCGGTGGTCGACGCCGCGATTGTTTTTCGGCTGGCTGGAGGGTCCCTTCTTGCCGTCCTTGAAGTAGACCTGCCACTGTCGCGAGCGGTGCAGCACCATGTAGCCGTTCTCGCCGTAGAAGACATTGCCGTTGTCGACGCCATGCTCGGGGTACGGCGTCCAGATGCGCATCTCGTAGACGAGGGAAACGTCGCCGTAGTTGAAGAACACGTTTTGAGTGTCCGGTGTCTGCTGATCGTCATCGAAGTAAAACTTGCCACCACCGCAGCTGATCGACGTCGGCAGATCCGGATCGCCCAGAGCCCAGCTGGCGATATCGATCTGATGCACACCGTCGTTTCCCATGTCGCCCGTGCCGTAGTCCCAAAACCAGTGCCAATTGTAGTGGAAGCGGTTTGGGTTGAACGGACGCGACGCCGCGGGTCCGAGCCAGAGATCGTAGTTGACCCCCTTGGGCACCGGGGCATCGGTCTTGTGACCGATATTGCTGCGGCGCTGAGAGTTGATCGCCTTCGCCTGCAGGATGCGGCCAAGTTTTCCTGAACGCAGAAACTCGATCGCATCTTGAACGTGCATGGCGCTGCGGCTCTGCGTGCCGTGTTGGACGACGCGGTCGTACTTGCGCGCCGCTTCGACCATGAGGCGCGCCTCGCGGAAGTTGTGCGAGCAAGGTTTTTCGACGTAGACATCCTTTCCGGCTTGGCAGCCCCAGATCGTTGCGGGACCGTGCCAATGATCAGGCGTTGCGATGACCAGTGCGTCGATGCTCTTGTCGTCGAGGAGGGTGCGGAAGTCTTCGACTTTGAGCGGGGCTTTGCCTTGCTTTTCTTCGACCATACCCGCAATGCGATTTCTGACCTCGGTGTCGACGTCGCAGACCGCCGCGGTTTCGACGCCTTTGATGTCCGGGAAACCCGTGGCGTGGCTCCTTCCGCGCCCACGAACGCCGACTGCGGCGATGCGGATCGTCTCGTTCGGGCTGGCGGCACCCAAGATCGACGGAGCTGCGACTGCAGCGGCGATCCCGGCTGTTGTGCGGGCGGATGTCGTCAGGAAGGTGCGTCGACCCACTTTGCGTGTCGAACGCTCACTGGCACCGGGATGGGTGTTTTTCTGCGTCACGGGATCGTCTCCTTAACTATAGAGCACGTTGCCGTTGCATGTCTTGATCACGGCCCGATCGTGCGCTCAGCCTAACACGCAACGCGGCTTGAAGGCGACCGTTTTCGATTCTCAGCGACGTCCTCCCAGCGGCACCGCTGCCCGTGAAAGTCGCGACTCTCGATTGCCTCCACTCGGGAGTGTTGCCGTCGCACCACGGACCGAACGAGCGGCCCATTCGGTCGAACGATCCTGGATTCGGGCATCTCCCGAAGCGGCGAAAGCGGTCGCGGCGCGAACAGTCGCTTGTGCCGTTCGAGGCCTTCGTCGAGAATGCGCCTACGAGCACACGTTTGAACGCAGCCCTTAGCAGAAGGGAATACTCATGCAGCTTGACAGAAACGATCAGTTGCCGCGGCGCGAGTTTCTGGCGCTCACTGCGGCGGCAGCTTCCGCCGCAGTGAGTAGCGCAGGTCTGGCGCCTTCCGCCGCATTCGCGGCCAAGCGCGGTGAGGAAGACGAAAGGAAAAACGCGCCAGTGAAGGTGTCGACGTTCACGTACAAGAAGGCCGGCAAGGTAGAGATCAAGCTCGACGTTCACCGGGCGGATGACACCAAGCAGCGACCGCTTCTCGTCTGGATCCACGGCGGGGCTCTCATGGTCGGCCACCGCGAGTCGATCGACGGTCGCGTACTCAAGCCGGCGCTGCGTGCCGGGTATGCCGTCGCGTCGATCGATTACCGCCTGGCGCCTGAAACCAAGTTGCCGGAGATCATCGCCGACGTCGAAGACGCATTCGATTGGCTGCGCGCTGAAGGTGCGGCGCGATTTCATGCAGACACTTCGAAGATCGCGGTGATCGGTGCCTCCGCCGGTGGTTACTTGACCCTCGTCACGGGTCATCGGGTGAAGCCGAGGCCGACGGTACTCGTGTCGATTTACGGCTACGGCGATCTGATCGGCGATTGGTACAGCACTCCGAGTCCGCACTCGCGTCACCATCGCATCAAGATGTCGACGGCAGATGCGCTCAAACAGGTGAAAGGTGCGCCAATTTCCGACTCCCGTCTACGCCGAGGCAATGGCGGCGCGTTCTACCAGTACTGCCGTCAGCGTGGCATTTGGCCGCAGCAAGTCTCGACATGGGATCCGCGCACCGAGGCCGAGAAGTTCTTCCCATACATGCCGGTCAAAAACGTCACCAAGGAATATCCGCCGACGCTTCTCGTTCACGGCACCAGTGACACTGACGTTCCGTATGAGAACTCTGTCGACATGGCGGCGGAATTCAAGATGCACGGCGTCGAGCATGAGCTCGTGACGATTGCGAACGGCGAGCATGGATTCGGCGGCGGCGATCCAAAGCTAGTCGAGAAGGCGTACGAACGCATGCTATCGTTTATCGATGAGCACATGAAGTAGGGGCCGCGCGTTGACGCTTGCGTCGAAGCCGAGCGCACCTCTGGTTGCCGACGCAGGAACATGTGGAACAAGAGAGAGCGAAGAAAACGAAGTTCGGAATACAAGAAAGAGCTAGCGTCATGAACCCAGCAGATCTTTTCGGGCGGCGCGCGTTTCTCAAGAAGTCCTCGCTTCTCGGCGCCGGCCTCGCTGCCGCGCACGCAGGTTCAAGAGCCCTCGCTGCGGGACGCTCAGAAACCGGTGAGGTTTTTCGCGTCGGCTGCTTGAACGTCACGACGTACTCGCATCTCGCCGGGCTTTGGGGCCCCGTGATCAATCCGCGTCCCGACCAGAAGGAGATCCGTCTCACGGACATGCGCATCACCCATTGCTGGGAGATCGATCATGAGAAGGCGAAGGGATTCGCGAACACGTTCGGCTGTGAAGCGGTGAAGAACTTCGACGACATGCTCGGCAAGGTCGACGGCGTGATCTCGGGTGGTTATTACAACCATCCCTGGAACCACATCCTGCACCGCCCGTACCTCGAGGCCGGGCTCCCGAACCTGATCAATCGACCACTGTCGAACTCCATCGCCAAGGCTGAAGAGATGGTCGCCGTGGCGAAAAAGCACGGGGCGACGATTCTGACGCCGTCGGCGTTCGAACACAACAGCACCATGTCTGCCGCGAAAGCGTGGGTGCGCGACAAGAAGGTCCTTTGCTACAACGCAACCAATTCCTTCGACGACTATCCAACGCATGGCATCCATGGGCTCTACATGATCTACCGCGCCATCGTCGAAGCCGGCAACCCGGTCGAGTCGGTCGCATTCCGCGCGGAGAAGTGGCACAAGGGGCCAGGCGTGATGACGTTCGAGCACCGCGATGCATCGGGGCGGCCGTTCTTCGGCACGCTCCATCAGGCGGCGACGTCGCTCGGAACACTCCGGGTCTTCACCCCCGGTGACCAGCGCGGCGAAGGCTTTCACATCCGCATCGGATCGGAGGAGCCTTACAGCAAGACGGAGCTTTGGGCGCCGACGGTTTGGGCCTTTCAGCGCATGGCGCGCCACGGCGAGATGGCGCAGACGTTCGACCAGCTCCTCGACCGTCACCGCGCCTTCATGGCAGGCTGGAGGTCGATCCTCGTCGAGGACGGACGCCCCGTGCGCCTCGACGCCGTGCCCGCGGACTGGCAGTCGCCCGTCGAGCTGCCGAACCAAGCGAGTGATCCGACCGTGAAGCTGTTTCGCAAGCGCTTCGGCGAGGCGTGACGGTGGGGCAGAAGGAGCGCGGAGAAGAGTAGCGTCAGGCGGGTTCCATCTGGGCTCCATAGGTCGAATCGATTCCTGAGAAACGCGCCCGACCGTTTCGTCTCGGCTATCGACTGAGTCTGTGCGCGAAAGGAAGACCGACCGAAGCCATTTTGTGAGCGAGCTTGTCATCGATAGAGAGTCTTCCTCCACGTCCACTTCTGGTTGCGGGGTTCGAGACCCAGCGAGTCATACAGTCGGTTGGCTGCTTCGTTAGTCGCCGCGCTGGCCACTAAGGCGTAAGTCGCGCCCAGACGCTGTAAGCGTCGCATTGCTTCCGTCATTAACGCTTGCGTGACACCGCGACGGCGATGGTGAGGTTCGCAACCAACCGGTTCGAACAGGCCGAATCGGTTGCGGTCGTCGTACCACACCGTGCAGAACGCAGCGACAGTGGAATCGGCCGCCAACGCGACGAGATTCAGCTCTCGCCGGTACATCGGAGAGTCCACCATCGCTCGGAACGTCGCATCGGTCAGAGAAGGCCCTGCGCGCGAACGATTGTTGACCGCGACTACTTGGTGCACGTCGGTCTCGAGCTCTACCGCACGTAGGCTGTAACCGGCAGGGCAGACGCAGTTGGGTAGAGGAGTGTGTAGGGACCGTACCCGGTACCAATGGAAAAACTCGTTCGTGCGTGTCCATCCACGGTCTACTAAGAGCGCCGCCCAATCCGTGTCCCGCTCGAGGCACGTTGTCGTAACGTCCAGTTTGTCCAAGCCGGACGGCATCTGGTGTCGAAGGCTGGATTCGGACCACGCTATTATGTGACCGAACAAGTCATTGAAGGGCGTACCAACACATAGGTCGACGACTGCTGACCCATCCGGGGCAATTTCGGGCCAGGCGAATCCGACGAGTTCTGCGTTGTCGCTTTCCCACAGTTGGCATGTCTGCATGGCGACTGCCGGGTCGCCATATTGACAACGCCAGTATTCCAAGTCTCCGACCGTCATGAGAACCGCAGGACCGGAGACGGCGAATGTCTCCTGTAGCAACAAGCGCATCCGTTGGTAGTCAGGGAAACCGCGATACGGTCTGTTCGTCGTGCGCGTCAAATGCCTGCCGCTCGCCAACACCTCGTCGAGATGAGTGCGCGTTTGCACGACGCGCCAGAACTTCACGTCGAGGGTCACCCTCCGCCTTGACGCAGAAGATTGTACCAAGGGCGTTACCCAGCTGCGAGCTTCCGCGACTCTGACTATGGGGAGGTGTAGAATGTCTTCCGATGATGGCTCAACCATTGTCAGGAAAGGAGCCGTCATGAACGAACTGCGTCAACGTTTCACGATCTGTTCGCTCTGCGCGGTGTGATCTTGACGCCGAACGCGGCAGGTTTTCTTGCCGTGTTCCCCTTTTGCGATATCCAGGCTCAATGATTTCACCGCTTCAGCAGGGCGTAAGCAACTATCATCCGTATCCGGCTGGATGGCTTCGATTCGAGCGAGTTGCTGCCAGCTCCGTTGGTTCGGCAGCTCGACGGGCGACTGCCAGTCCGCGGGCACGGCGTCGAGGCGCACGGGGCGTCCGTCCTCGACGAGGATCGACCTCCAGCCTGCCATGAAGGCGCGGTGACGGTCGAGGAGCTGGTCGAACGATCACCATCTCGGGAGCAGAAATGGGGCGTTCTTTGATCGCACGCGACTCGGCCCATGGACCGAGTCGCACACGATCTCCGCCGACAATCCACTCTGTCCGACACTCAACCGCTCAGCGACCAGCCCGAGCGGTACTGGCGCTTGAGCAGATCATTCGCCTCGGTGCTGTTGGTCACGCGGCCATTCTTGCCGTCATACTCAAGCTTCTTTCCGACTCTGTAGGCGACGAGACCGAGGAGCATCTGCTCGCCCGCATCGCCGCTGTAGACGAAATCGCACGAGGTTTTGAGATCCGTCTTGCAGGCGTTCGACCACTCCTTCAGGAAGTGGCCGAGCGGCGGGATCATGTCCTTCTCGTCGCGGCGGTCGTAGTAGCTGAGGTCGGCGTCGTTGCCGCTGGGTAGCAAGATGCGTGAGTGGAAGTCGGCGATCAGGACGCCCTTCGTGCCCTCGAACATGGCGCCGTGGCCGATCTTGTTGAGATCGACGTAGGGGCGCGGCGATTCCGGCATCACGCCACCTTGGTACCAGCTCACGGTGATCGGCCCGCGCCAGTCGTTGGCCGGGTGCTCGAAGTGCATCTCGAGCTCAACCGGTGTCACGTCCGGGTTGAACTGTTCGCCTTTGGCTTCGGCCGTTGTCGGCAGCCCGGCGTCGATGGCATTCCACGCGAGATCCATGGTGTGGCTGCCCATGTCACCGACCTGGCCGCTGCCGAAGTCCCAGTACATGTTCCAATTGAGGCAGTTGGCGCCAGGCCCGCCCGAGAAGTATCCCGGGTTGTACGGATGGTGCGGCGACGGTCCGAGCCACAAATCGTAGTGCAGGTGTTTCGGCGGCGAGCCCGCGGCCGGCAAGTATCCCGGCCGGCGCAGTTGCCGGTTGCCCCACGTCGATACCTTTTTGAGCTCGCCGATGGCACCATCCTTGACGAGCTCACGCACGCGATTGAAGTTCACGTGCGCGTGGCGCTGCGTGCCCAGCTGCACCGCCAGTTTGTCTTTGTACTTGAGATACGTCTCGCGCGTCACGCGCGTCTCCTCGACGCTGTTACCCTGCGGTTTCTCACAGTAGATATGGAGGCCGCGATGCATCGCCCAGTTGGCGACGAACGCGTGCGTGTGATCGGTGGTGCAGCAGACGACCGCATCGAGATCTTTCTGATCGAGGCATTTGCGCCAATCGACGTACTTCTTCGCCTTGGGAAACTTCTCTGCCGCTTCGGCCAAGTGGTGCTCGTTGACGTCGCAGATGGCCACGACGTTTTCACTCGCGATCGACTTCTGGTGCGCCCGGCCCCGCCCCCAAACGCCGATCAGCGCGATGTTGAGCTTATTATTCGGCGAGTTCGCCCCAGAAAGGATGCCGCTCGGCAAGATCGTGAGACCCGCCCCGGTGGCCAGTGTCGACTTGAGGAAAGTGCGTCGTTTCATGGTGCTGTACTCACGAGAAACTGGGATGAAAAGTTTGGACTCGGGTTTATCGTAGAGGAAAGAGCCTGGAGGCATCAAGCTCGCGAGAAGAAGTCTTTTGTGGCCGGTTTGGCCGTGGGCACCGGGTAGTTCCCCTGGGACGCGAGGAACCCAACCATGCGCGTCGCACTGACTCTGACGATCGTTGCCATCGCAAACCCTGTCCTCATCGGGATGCGCCCGGCAGGCGTCGTACTCGGTGCCGACTGCAGCATGGGGGCGGCGCCATCGGTCGCGGACGATTGCAATCACAACCGGATACTTGACGCCTGCGAGATTGTAGAGGACTCAAGCGTCGACTGCGACCTGAACGGCGTCCTCGACGAGTGTGAGCTCTCCGTTGCCGATTGTAACAACGACGGCCGCGTCGACGCCTGTGAGATCGCCGCCGGAACGGCGGCTGACTGCAACGACGATCGATTTCCGGATGAGTGTGAATCCACGCCGCGGTTCCGCGCCTTCGAATCGGAGAGCGTGGACGTCGACGGAGTCGACATCTCAACGGTCGACGACCTCAACGGCGACGGTGAAGCGGATCTCATCGCGAGCACACGTTCGGGAATGGTCGTTTTCTGGGGGCACTCCGAGGGCCGATTCGGTTCGACGACACGCATTCCCGTCGTCAGCCGTTTTTCTGTGACCGTCGACTTCGATGGCGATGACCGACAGGATCTGATCCTTTTTCAGCCGGCCGTGCGCACGACGCGCGCGATCCTGATGCGACAGTCCGCCGCGCGCACGTTCGAGAAGGTCGTTGAAATTCAATTGACGTTTCGGGCGATCTCGGCGGTCGCGGCTGATTTCAACGAGGACACAGTCGTCGATCTCGCCGTCGGCGCTCGCGGTGCATTGTGGATCCTGCCAGGCGCTGGAGGGGGGCGATTCCTGTCGCCTCAACGTGCTGCTGCGCACGGGGGTTGGCTCACCGCTGCTGACATGGACAACGATCAACTGCCTGATTTGATTGCTATCGAGCACGGCTTTGGCACCGTCTTCGCGAATCGTGTTGGCTTCGACTTTGCACCGGCGGGTGAACTGGACCTCGTGATCGGATATGGCGTCGAAATCGCAGATCTCAACGGCGACTCTTGGCTCGACGTGGTGACCGGTGACGGACTCGTCTTCCTGCGCACTGGCGAGAGCACCTACACAAACGTAGACCATTTGCGACCCGGGCTCATGCTGGGCCGTTTTCCCATGGAATCGAACAGTAGTTCGGTTGCTCTAGGGGACGTCAATGGTGATGGGACTGAAGATGCCATCCTCATTCGTGATACCTTCGTGACGATTTGGGCGAACGACGGCGCTGCCCGTTTCACGCTGCTCCAGAGGCTGAACGTTGCGACTGAAGTACCTTCCGACCTCGATGCATGCGACCTCAACGGGGACGGACTCGTCGACCTCGCCGTCACCCTCCCGAAAGCCGGAACCGTTGCGTTTCTCATGGGGAGTCCGAGATCGGCGGCGTTCGGGCGGGACGTTTACCCCCATTTCCTCGACACCGAAACGCCGCAGTACTGGCCCGTGGCGGCGATGGCTGGAGATCTCGACGCCGACGGCGACAGAGACGCTTTCGTTGTGCCAGATCGCCAGCGCCTTCAGGTCTACGAGAATCGCGGCGCCGCTGGGCTTGAGCGCGTTTTCGATGGGGAATCGGCAGTCGAGATCGCGACTGCTCGGACCGGAGACCTCGACGCCGACGGGCGTGCCGACCTGATCGTCCAGTCGTCTTCTCGCGATATGATCGCGTTCGTTTCCACCGGGCGATTCGAGTATTCTCAGCAGCAATCTTTTACGCTTCCTGGTTGGATGCTTCACGTGTTAGACCTCAATCTGGACGGCCGCGATGACTTTGTCATCAGGCCTGACGCCCGCGATTCGTCGCTCGTCGTTCTCACGCATCGAGGCCAAGGGGAGTTCGAAGAGCTGTACGCCGCCGACTTCAGTTTTCATCCCCTCTTCGTCGAGAAGATCCAGCTCGACGGCGATCGATTCCTCGACCTCGTCGTTGGCGGGGCGAAACTCGCGTTCCTACGCAATGATGGACGGGAGGTCGCGTTGGCAGTTGACTCTTCGCCCGTAGGAGGGTCTTTGAGAGATCTGAGAGTCGGCGACTTCGACCATGACGGCAAAGACGACGTCGTTCTCGATCGTTCTTTTTCTCGCGACAATACAACCATCGGCGCGACGTCCGTGCTGTTTCAGCGCGAGGGTTATGAGTTCGTGGAAGGCGCTGTGTATGAGGATCCGTTCGTGGCAAGTTCGATCGCTATCGGTGACTTCGATTCCGACGGTGACATCGACGTGGCACGGGCTAGCACCGAGCGGTTCGACTATGACGTTCAAGTCTTGGGGAGCGAGCTCGTCGTTCTGGTCAATGACGGTACCGGCGCTCTCACTGAATCGAAGTCTCGTGTCGTTGGTGATTTTCCGCTTTGGGTCGATTCCTTGGGGCTCGATGGAGCCGGCACCGGCGCGGTCATGGTGGCGGCCGGGAGCAGTCTCTCCGTTCTGAGGTTCTTATCGTCACCGCTCAGTCTCGACAGCGATGCCGACGGCACGCTTGACCGCTGTCAGGAAGGTGCGTTTCAGCGCGGCGACGCGAACGATGATGGTCGCCACAACATCGCGGACCCGATTCGCATCCTGCGAGTGCTCTTCGCCGGGGAGGGATTTGCCTGCGCGCGAGCGGTCGACGTCGACGACAACGGTGCGATCAATTTTGACGACGCACTCGCGCTCTTGTCTTACCTCTTTCAATCCGGCCCGGTGCCGGCGGCGCCATTCGATCACTGCGGGCTCGACACGACACCTGATGGCCTGGCTTGTAGCACCTTTAGTTCTTGCCGCTGACTTGACCTTCGGCGCACGGATTGGCGTCAGGTGCTGAGCACAAGCTGAACGCTAACGCAGCTCGCCCTGCCCTCACACCTCGACGATGTCGGCCTTCGTGCTGTCGACGAACGCGAGTACCTCGCCGCGCTCGGTCGATGGGACCTCGAAATGATCGAGCGTGGCCTCGACGTGGCCTATGAAGGCCGACCAATCGGCCTCGCTGATGCGCATGCCTTCGTGGGACACCTTCATGTCGCGGCCGGTGTAGAGGAGGGGGCCGCCTGCGGACGCGCAGAGAAAATCGATCAGCAGCTGCTTCTCGCGTCGCAGACCGTCAGCGCCACGATGAGCCCAAAAGCGACCGAGAAGCTGATCCGACATGAGACGTTGCAGCAGGTTTTCGGTGACGGCTGCGATGGCGTCGTAGCCACCGAGACGCGCATAGAGACTGGTCGATTCACTCATCAATTCCCCTGTTCGTTGGCGTTAGCAAAAAAATCGTTTCATCGGGCATGCACATCGTCGACCGCTTCAGATCGCCCACTCCCATGGCAGACGCTACAGCTCTCCGAAGCGTCTGTCTCGTCGACGACGATCGAATTGAGACGCGCGTGGGTGAACGCGGCCTCGCCGTCGTGGCAACCCGTGCATGCGCTCGTTGCCGGCGTGCGGATCGCGGTCGGGAGATCGAGCGGCACGCCGCCTATGTGAACCACGGTCGGCCCAGTGGTCGCCGGCAGCGGCAAGGACTCCGTCGATGCGGTGTGACAGGCCTCACAGTTGCGTCGATCGCCTGGATATCGAACGTCGTTGTAGGAGTGCTCCGTCCCGCCGAAGCCGAAAACGACATAAGGGTTCTCGAGTTCCTCGCCGGTGTGGATGCGGTGAATCATGAGCTTGAAGTCGACACTCTCCGGTGGGTTTGAGATCGCGTCGACACCGGGGCGCCGGCTCTCGTCGGTCGCCCAGAGGTTGTGGCACAGGAGACAATACTCGAGGTCGGTCCGAAGATTGCCGTGCTCCAGAATATTCTCATGGCAGCGTTGACAGGCGGCCTCGTCGACAATCGCTCGCCGCGCCAGCGGAGAGCCACCCCCGAGGGTTCCATCGGCAACGTCGATGTGGACGACCGGGTTGTTCGCGCCGAAACGGATGTCCTCAGTGTCGCCTGGTGCGCCTACTGCAATTGCGTTTGTGCGCGCCTCCATGCCGATGCTCCAAGTGCCGTTGGCATCGATCGGGAGAAGATACCCGTCCGGTGCGAAAGTGTAGTCGCCGACAGCGTTCTCCATCAAGCCCGTGCCGCTGATGGAAAAGCGATGGTCCCCAATGATTTGACTGTAGTCTGTTGTCGGACCGGCAAACAGCATCGAGATGCTGCTGAGGCTCGCGATGTCCACAGGGCCGGAGACGTCCGTGATCGTGAAACGCACGCTTGGCTGGTTCCCCGGCGTCATGTTCATCACATCAGTGATCGCCAGCGTCAGATCTGGATTCGCTGAGCTGAAGTAGGGCACGACGTGTGCTCCCGGCACGCTGTTGTCAAACTCGACAACCTGTTCGCCGCGGTGACAGTTGGTGCAGAAGATGTCGTCGAATTGTTGGATGCCGAGATGGTTCTCGCCCGTCTCGAAGTCGATCTCATCATGGCACGATCCACACGCTGCACGTGAGGGGTGCAGCCGCCAGTGATCGGCGTCGGCCCCGTCTTCTTGATGGCAAGTTGTGCAGTTGCGGCTGTCTTGTGGGTAGCCGAGATCCGAGTAATCGTGGACGCTCTGACGAAAACCGACGACGAAGTACGGTTTGACGGCAAGCTGCCCGCCGCGATGAATCTTGTGGACCAGCTGCGAAAGTTCCAGATTCTCACCTGTTTCGGGGTCAACGGTCTGGTCGGTATGACAGACCACGCAAAGTCCCATCGCGCGTCGGGTGCCACCATGGATCGCCAGCGGATCGTGGCATGAATTGCACGCCGCCGTGGGCGCGATCTCACGCGTCAGTGTCACGGGCCCACCGCCGGGGACAAACGAGAAAACTGGATTTGACACCAGTTGTCGATTCTGCCGCGAAACCCAAGCAGCCAGTGTGTGCGTGGCGCTGCGATCGAAATCGTTCGGCAACTCCGTACCGAAGGTGTAGCGCAAGTTGCCGTCGCCGAGCTCTTCGAACACCCCTCCTGAGTCCGACACGACCTGCGGGGCTTCCTCGAGAGCTGGTTGTCGGACCTCGCCTTCGAAGACGAACTCTTCCCCTGCGACATCGGCGACCGTATAAGCTTGGTAACGCGACAGACCCGAGACGGGATCGACGTCGATGTAGGCCAAAACGAAGCGCGGGTTGGAATCGAGATCGGACAGGGAGAGCGGACCCTCGTCGCTCGCAAGGCTGAACTCGACGACGACACCAGGGTTGCTACTGATCTCGACCGAATGGATGGTCATCTCCAGGCCAGCGCCAAGCGATGCATCCGACTCGACGGTGACGTTCGTGATCCTCTCCGTGTCCTCGCTGCAGCCAATCGCCACCGTGAGTGTCAAGAGAGCTGCGCACCGAGTCGTCCATGAGTTCTTCGACCATGAAGTTCGTCTCTCGCGCGCGTCGTCTCGCGGCGCAAAGATCGTTCGATGAAGGCTCTGTTCGGGCATGTCTCTTTGCTCGCATTCTCGCCTCAATTAGCCGAGGGGTTGCCCCATCCCGGGGGCTCCGAACCTTTCGACGGTCTACCTTCGATGGTAGGAGCGCGGCGGTTGTGAGGTCAAGGCAGCGCTCAAATTACCCACGCGTTCTTGATGGCAAGCCGTAGAACGTCGACTCCACACCCTTGAATCCGTTCGCATCGAGGGATTCTTCATGGCATGGCGTGCAGCTTGCGGGAATTTCCGCATTCCATCCGTGGGGAGTGTGACATTTCACGCAGTCGCGATGCTCTGCGTGTTGGTGCAGAGGCGATCCGCTCAGAGGATGGCACGGACCGCAGGTCGATGCGGCGTGATCCGTTGACTCGGGTTTGTGACAGATCGAGCACTGAAAAGCCATCGCGTGTCCGTTTGTGGCGTTGGGATGGCATTCCATACAGCTGGCGTAGGGAGTCGTGCTACCCGAGTGGCACGTCCAGCAGTCAATCTGCTCGTGGTGCTCTGGTTTGAACGGGTGGAGTACGGCGCTCGCGGTCGGCACTTCGCGGAGCGTGCCGTCTTCAGGTGAACGCGTCACGAAGCGGTGGCAGAGCTGGCAGTCGCCGGAGAGAACCGTGCCGTCGTCGGACGTGTGCTTGCCGTCGTGGCATCGAAGACAACCCGGAAATGTGAGATGCCCAGAGTTGTCAGGAAACGTGTAGCCGTTCACGTTCATCTCGGGAAAAGCATTCCTTCGATAGATGTCATGAAGCGCAGCGATCGAACGTTCGATCTCCTCGCGCCGGGTGGCGAGGACGGACGGAAGCGTGTCGCTATAGAACTGCTCCACGGCGGAGCGAATCCCAGAAAGCGCCTCGTCGACGGTCGCGTAGGTCTTTCCGAGGGCGCTGACCGCGACGGTCTTGATCGACGGGATTGAACGGTCGATGCCACCGCTCTCCAGCGCCAGGTCGACCGCGTCGTCCGGAAGCATGAAACGATGTGCCGGGCGGTTGTGGCAATCGCGACAGCTCATCAAATGGATCGCCTCATCGCTGCCATCGGGATCGTCATCGGCGCTCGCATCCTGACGCTTGTAGACAGCCACTGTTCCGTCGGCGCGTTCGACCTTGACCCATGGAATCTCCTGGTGGAAAGGATCCGTCGACCGGAACCAAACACGGTTCTCAGGATTGGCATGCCAGTGGATCCCTTGCCGCGCTCCGAACGTCGAATTTCCACCGCCGACGTTCAGAACGAGTCGTACAGCGCGACGCGTGTTCTTCAGGTCGAATCCGTATCGCACGTATTGACTGAGCTGCTCTCCATGGTAGCGCTCGCGCCAGTGGCAGCCGATACATGTGGCGTCTGCACTCGGTACGTCCATGGGGTGGGCACGGATCGGACGTGGGTAACTGTCCGTTAGCATCTGGGAAAGTTGGCGAAGACCAGAGACTTTGGCTTCGACGTACGCCGCGGCTCCCGGACCGACGTGACATTGGACACAGTCGACGTTCGCATGGGGAGAAAACTGATGCGCGACGTGTTGGGGCTCCATCGGTGCGTGGCACATCTCCCCGCAGAAGCGATTCGACTCCATGAATCGAAGCGCGCCGATCGCACCGACGATGCTCAAGGAAAGGAACATCAATGCAGTGAAGACGAGCCCTGCAATGAGCCGCCGGTGCCGCTTGACGCGTGGGTCGAGCCGCGGCCGCCAATCGATCTGCTTCGCTTCGAGTTTGCGGGCTCGCCGGCGCTCGAGCCACAAGGTCAGCAGCAGAAGCGCGATGCCAAAAAACATGACACACGGGTACAGGCAGAAGGTCAGAAGGCCCTCATAGGGCCGCGGTTCCTCGGCGGTGACAAGGTCGACGACCAGCCCGACAACGCTACCTCCGAACCCTATCGCTACGAATAGAAGACCGAAGATGCCCAGCGGATGGAGAAAACGTCTGAGGAATGGTGTTCTCATCGCTTCTAGTGTCGTCGCCGCGGAGAGAAATCGAGACCGGCTACTTACTGTTGTCGTAACTCATCTTTTTGTGACATCCAGAAGCGCAGGTTCCACCTGTTGTTGTTTTTTCAAAACCGATCGGGAGTTGCCATCCGCCTGGTCCGAAGGGAACACTCTGGCGGATCAACCCCGGTAGCGCACTTGCATGTGCGTCGTGGCAGACTGCGCAGGTCCTCCCCTTGTCGCGGTTGACATGGACGGCATGCAGATTTCGCGCGCCGTCTCGAAATGACGTCGCGCTTCTTTGGTCATCCGTCGCCAGCGACTTGTCATGGCACTCAAAGCAGAGGCGATAAGCGCTGTCTGAGAACGGCATGTAGAATTCTGAAGTGTAGGTCGATTTCAACAGGTGGGCGCTGTCGACGGAATGGGAGGCGTGGCAGCCGGCGCACTTGCCCTCTACGATCGGCTTGTGGACGTGCTTCGCGGTCGCGACCTCTGACTTGACGTCACGGACGTTTGGCAGGTTTGCCCTTGCGATGGAACGATCGTGACAGCTGAAACATGCCGTATCTTCACGTTGGTGTAGAAGCCTGGCGAATTCTGACTGATGGGCGCGGTGGCAGTCGAGGCACGCTTTCCCGCCTGCTTGATAGTGCAGATTTTCAAAAGTCTGTTCGACCGTCGCCGCTTGAGGAGAGGCCTCGGTGGTGCCGGGAGCTTTAGGTTCGTGACACTTCTTACAGAGCGCTGATTGGTCGGTCGTGACGAGGAGGGCACGGGTGGATCCGCCGTGCGGATCGTGACATGCAAGACAGTCGCGATCGGCGAAGACCTTGTGAATCGACTCACCCTTGCTGGCGGGCTGGTGGCAAAACGAGCACTGCTCCGCCGGCGACCGTGTCGGCTTGAACTTGTGGTCCTCTTGCGCTCCGGCGGCGGCGTGACAAACTTGGCAAGCGCCGATGGAGACAGGGCCGTGGACTTGCTCGTGCTCCTTGAGCTGAGCGTGACAGCCCGAGCTGAGGCAATTGGCATTGAAGTCGCGACGCGTTTTGTCCTTCGCGGATGTGCTCCGACGTGTCGTCGGGCGTCGTTCCTGCGAGAGGGACGGCACAATCGCCACGCCTGCCACAAGTCCGAACGCGACGAGCAGAGTTGCGATGCGATGGTGGCGGGTGCGGAGCTTGGAAGCCATTTTGGTTCCGCCATGTCGGATGATCGGAGGCCTTCTTGCCTTGCGCTCAAACTGTAGCAAACACACGGGCAATGAGACAGAACGATTTCTTGCGACGTTGATTCGTATCATGGCGGTAGAATCAACGGTGCGCTCGGTCGATCCAGCACCACCTGATGATTCTTCACCATGGATTCAGCGCGCTGCCTGTTTGGCACTCGACTCGTTCGACTCGTTCGACTCTTCGGCTATCTCGTCTGCGCTCTCTCTCTCGGCTGTAGCTCAGACTCCTCGGCTCCGCCTGCCGACGGAAGCGTCAGTGGCCGCGTCGTCGGTAATGGAGCCGGCATCAACGCCACGGTCTTTTTGATCCCAGCGGCTGAAGTCGCCGCTTCGATGTCGCTCCAACCCCTCGAGGATTGCACGAGCAGCGCGACAACGTCCGCGTCGACGGACGCCGACGGCCGGTTCTCGGTTTCGCTTCCCCCTGGGCGTTATTTCCTCTTCGCGCGCGCGGCAATTTCGGGATACTTGCCTGGCGGGAGCGTATCGCGATCCGCGTTGGTGGTCGACAGTGGCGAGGCTCTGACCGATTTGACGGTCGAACTTTCGGATCGACCACCTGAGGACGCTGCCTATGTGGGGTCTTCCCGATGCCTCGAATGCCACGCCGACGCATCAGGACATATGAGAACGCTGCATTCGATCGGACTGCGCCGCGTGACGGCCGCCGGTTCCGAACCATCCTCGCTTCAAGATCTCTCACAGTTCCCGGTCGTCGACGCGGGCCTAGCCTACTTCGCGGACGGGAACCCCCATGACAACACAGGCGGGGGTGATGGTTTCGGGTATCGCGTCGACAGCAACGAGGGGTACAGCATCCTTCTGGGCAGGGATGCAGCGGGATTTTTTCAGGCTGTCGAAAGTGACGACCAGGCGCGCGTCTCCGAGCCACTTTACGTCGAGTTCTCGTACGGTGGCGAAGGACTATTCAAGCAGCTGTACGTCACGCGCCTCAGCGCGCAGGGGCGCCACACGGCGGACGCAACGCTCGGTACCTATCAGGTCCTGCCGGCGCAGTTCTCCGAGACTCGTGGCGACGTCGGGCGTGGCGAGGTCACGGTGCCCGCCTGGACGGATTACGACGCCGAGCACTGGGAGCCGCCAGCGGTCGATGGGGACCGGCCGCTGCGTGTCCCGGAGCCGCGAGACTCTTTCGACAACCGCTGCGCCGGCTGTCACTTCACCGGGATGTCACTAACGCGCAGCGGCGACGGTCTCTTCCAGGCCCACGCCGTGGCCGATCCGGGTGGGCCGTTTGACTACGATGGCGACGGCAACCTCGACGAGATGAACGTCGGTTGTGAGCGCTGTCATGGCCCAGGCTCCCAGCACGCCCAAGACCGCGGCGGATCCATCGTGCAGCCGCAGTACTTGTCCCCTGGGCGGGCGCAGATGCTTTGCGGCCAGTGCCACATCCGCGGTCGTGGAAACGCCCTCATCGATGGTGACGGTGGTGGAGACTACCCCGCGCGGAACGATGCGTTGAGCGGCGCAGTGGAGTTTTTCACACCTGGTCAGAGTCCGGCCGAGTTCTTCGGCACGCCGAGTGGGCGCGACATTCTGCCGCACTTCGGAACCAGTGGCGGCTTCCTCGACACCGTTGATCTCGCGGTGGACGACAGCGCCTCGTGGCGCGACCGGCCGTTCGGAAGCGACTTTGACCACTCCAAGCAGCAAAGGCAGCACTACTTTGATCATGTCAGGTCGGCGCACGCGTTGAACGAGCGTCAGATCGTCGTCTGTTTTGATTGTCACGACGCTCACGACCGCACGTTCGCTGCGCAACTTGTCGCCCCGGCCGACAACAACGTCCTCTGCTTTGATTGCCACTCTGGGCGCGGCGATTTCGACGCGGTTGAACCGAGCGCAGTTGCCGATCCGGGTGCTGGCCAGTTTCCCGCAGCGGTACGACAAGCGCTCAACTCTCACGTTCTGCTCCGCACGTTCGATCAGATCGGCGTGGCGATGAACATCGGGCCGGCACCGTACGGCGATCCGGGATCCGAACAGGGACTCGGACGCTGCACGCTGTGCCACATGCCGCGCACCGCGCGGAGCGCCGAGTGGGTTCGCGACCTCGACGGTTTCGTCGTCCGCGGCGATATCTCCTCACACACCTTTGGTGCGATTTCACCGAAAGTCAGCGAAGAGATGCACCTCGACGGTTCTCCCGCCGTACTCAACTCGTGTGTCGCCTGTCATCGCGGCGTGGCGTTCGGGTCGTGGCCCGACTATCGATTCACCGAGGAGCCGTAGCAGCTTATGGCGACTCGGGACCGCCTTCTTTCCGTCGTTTGTGCTGCGGCTGCCTGCACGGCGCTCTGCCCTCCACTTTGCGCGCCACATCTGGGAGCGCAGGAAGACGAGAGCGAAAAAGCGGCGCCTGCGGAAATCTCCGGCAACCTCAGTCAACGTTACAGGTTTCGGTCTTCATCGGTCGACGACGCCAGGGACCAAGACGTCTACGGCTTTCTCACGCTCGATATGGCCTACCCGCATCCCGAAGCGCGGCATGAGCGACCCTATGGCGAGGTCGGTTTTCACTTTCAGGGCAGCTATGATCTCGATATCGATGGGTTTCGCAGCGCGAGCGACAGTCGCGGCTTCGTACCCTTCACGGATGTCTCGAACACGTTTGGAGACCGATTTCACGCCTTCTTGCACTCGGCCTACGCGGAGGTGGCTGATTTCTCTGTGCTTGAGCATTTGCGATTTGGCCGACAGCGTATTCATCGCGAGGAGGGGATTCTCTTCGACGGCGCGCACGCTAAGTCGAAAGTGTGGAAAACACTGTCCGCCGATCTCTACGCCGGCGTGCCGGCGCATCTCTACGAAAGCTCTCCCTCCGGTGATTTGCTCACCGGAGTTGGCGTCGAATCGACGCCTCTCGACGGTTTGAGCCTCGGTGCGGACTACTTCTTCATCCGCGATCGAAGAGATTCCGCGCCCGATGCCAACGACGACCTGTACGCCATTCACGCTGATTATAGGATCACGGACGAGTGGTCGACGAACGTCTCGGCGTCGTGGGTTGAAGAGCGAGACCGGCGCCAGCTGATCGACCTGCGCTACGTCTCAAAGAACTGGGGGTCTTCGGTGTACGGCAGGGTGCTGCGACAGAACGGCATCGTTGATTTCCTCTCAAGTGAGCTTTCGGCCTTCCAGCTCGTTCAGGGGAGTTACGCGCCGTTCTTTCAGTACCAGATCGATGCTCACCAGCCCATCGCCGAGCACTTTGGCGTCGGGACGGGTGTCAGCGTCCGCGAGCTCGAGGATTCGTCGGACGAGGGGCTCTTCAATCACGAATACCAGAACGTTTACTTGTCATTCGACGCGCGCGATGTGTGGCGTGGCGGGAGGATCTCTCTGCGTGGGGACCTCTTCAACTCTGACAATGACGAGATCTACGCGGCCGGCGTTGAGGCTGAACAGCGCTTCGCGAAAGCCTGGCGCATCCGCATCGGCACGGACTATTCTCTCTACAGGTTCGATGAATTCACGGGCACCGAGCGCGACCGTGACCGACTTTACTATGTGAAGGTGCTGTGGAAAGCGACCGACTGGCTTCATCTCGACAGCCAGTACCGGTATGAAAAAGATTCGCACAGCGAGTACCACGTCGTCACTTCAGGGTTCAGGGTATGGTTTTGATCACGGAGAGCGCACGAAAGATGCTCGGCGCGGCGTGCTGCGTTGTCATCGGCCTCATTGGCTGTTCGCTCTTGCTCGAGAGCCGTCCTGCCCGCTTCAGCCATCGCATGCATGAAGAACAGAAGATCGCATGTGGGGCATGCCATGAAGGAGGTGTGACGGACGCTACCGCCGAAATGCCGACGTTTCGGCATTGTCTCGCGTGTCACGGAGAAGATGAATCGCGCGCGCCTTATCCATACGAAACGGAGATCCAGAAACAAGATCCAAGTCAGACGTTCCTTCCTCGGGTGGTGTCGACAGATCTCAAATTCTCACATGCAGTGCACAGCGCACGCGACGTTCCATGCGCAGCGTGCCACGGCGCTTTGCTTGCCGACTCGACGCGTTGGCATCTGAAAGACAACCGTCCTGAGGCATGCCAGGATTGCCATCGGCAGCACGATGTTGCCGCCGACTGTTCGGTCTGCCATCTCGAGATCCGTACGACCACAAAACCTCCATCTCACCATTCTGATATCTTTTTGCGCACTCACGGCCGTGACATCGAGATCGCACGCTCGCGTGGCCACCAGGAAGGATGTGGCATCTGTCATGCTCAGAGCTCTTGCGACGCATGTCACCAAATCATGAAACCGCAGAGTCACACGGAGTTCTTTCGCGGTCGGGGGCACGGTCTGGAGGCCGGTTTGAATCGAACGCAGTGCACGCCTTGTCATCAGGAAAACTTCTGCGTCCGCTGCCACCAGGAGGTCGAGCCGCGGAGCCATGTCGGTGGATTCGGCGGGGCTCAATCACGGCATTGTCTCTCGTGCCACGAACCGCTCGAGTCGACCGGCTGCCGCGTCTGTCACGCATCGACACTGAGTCATCAGCTGGCGACGCCGATTCCGCCGCCGCCTCATCAACCGGCGACGTCGGATTGCCGTCGTTGTCACCTGAGACCGCCGCACGCAGACAACGGGTCGGACTGTACACTGTGCCACAAGTAGAGATTCCCCACTCAGCTGCGACGAACGGTTCCCGCACTACGACGGGCGCATTGGTGATCGGAATCGTTGGATTCACATTGCTCGTGCTCGTCGTCAGCTGTGCGTCGGAGCGGGAGCCACGGACTGCGAGGAGGGCGATGCCTCTCTTTGCTCACCCAGGCGATTGCCGGCAGTGTCACGGCGAGGTCCGCGGTGGCATCCCGGCCAGCCGCTCTGGCGCCAACAACTGCAGCAGCGGAGACTGTCACCAAGACCTCGCCCGCGTCAAGTTCGCGCACGGGCCTGTCGCTCTGGGGGACTGCCTTCTCTGCCACCGCCCTCACAGTTCCCGTTATGAGTCGCTTCTCTCGGCGCCGCAGACGCGTCTTTGCAGCGGTTGTCACGCATCGCTCTTGACCTGTCCGACAGTGGCGGCGAGTGCGACCTCGAGAGCGGCCGTGAGTGAAGGAGCGAAGGAGGCTGACGCTTGCAGCACGTGTCACCTGGTTCACGGCTCTGCGGCGCCGCCGTTTCTTCGCGGCGCAGGGCAGACGCCCGTTCGTGTGCCGGCGACTGAAACCGCAGTGGATTCGTAGAGCCGCCAAGCGACTTGCCGTTAGATCGCTCGTAGCGTCGTGTCGAGCGCGGTGACCAGTTGGTCCGCGTGCTGGCGCGAAAAGACCAGTGGCGGGCGGATCTTGAGGACGTTGTTTTCCTTCCCCGTCGACGAGATCAGCACGCCGCGATCGCGCAGGCCGTTGACGACGGCGGCGGTTTCGGCGCTTGCCGGTTCGAGCGTGTCGTGATCTCGGACGAGCTCGACACCGATATAGAGTCCGGAACCGCGCACGTCACCGATGAGATCGTGGGACGAGCGCAGCTCGTCGATCCTGTCGCGTAGATAGGCGCCAATGCTGCGAGCGTTTTCCTGCAGGTTTTCACCTTCAAGGACGTCGAGGACCGCGCTGGCGGCGGCGCACGCGACAGGATTGCCGCCGAAGGTGTTGAAGTAATGCGCGCTTTCGGCGAACTTCGCCGCCAGCTGCGGTGTCGTCACGACAGCTGCGATTGGGTGCCCGTTTCCCATCGGCTTTCCGAGGGTGACGATGTCCGGGATGACGGCGTGATGCTCGAAGCCCCACAGATGATCACCTGTGCGCCCGAATCCGGCCTGCACTTCATCGGCGATCAACACGCCGCCGGCCGCGCGCACCTCTTCCGCTGTAGCCTGGAGGTAGCCAGGGAGCGCCCGGTGAATCCCGTCTGTGCTGAAGATGGTGTCGACGAGCATTGCGGCCGGCTTGATGTCCTCTCGGCGCATCGCATCGACTGCGCGGTGGACGTGGTCGGCGTAACGACTTCCGATGTCGACGTCGTCGTCGCTGGCGGCGGAGCGGTAGGGTCCACGATAGGCGTTCGGCGCGGGGACCGTCTTGATCTCAGGCCCACGCTGCACGTAGGCATGCGTCGTCGACAGCTCCGAGATCGCGTTCGTGTTGCCGTGGTAGGCGTGCTCCGTGACGATGAAACCGTCGCCTCCGCTGGCACTCTTCGCGATGCGCACGGCCAGTTCGTTCGCCTCGCTGCCAGTGCAGGCGAACATAACGACACTCAGGTCACCCGGGAACTTCGACGTCAGACGACCGGCATAGTCGAGAACCGCTTCATGAAGATAGCGCGTGTGCGTGTTGAGGGTCTTGGCTTGGCGCACCAGAGCGTCGACTACGGTGGGGTGGCAGTGGCCGACGTGCGGAACGTTATTGTACGCATCCAAATACGGCTTACCGTCGGCGTCGTACAGCCAGACGCCCTCGCCGCGAACGATGTGGAGGGGACGATCGTAGAAGAGTCGATAGGCCGGTCCGAGGAGTTGGCGGCGTCGTTCAATCAGTCGCTGCACGGTAGCGATTCCATGGGACGTGGTTGTAGTGGGATGGTTTGGCTGCGGTTGAGCCGTCGCTAAGGTGGCAGGCACACTCCGTGTGCCGTGGGTCGAGAAGAGAACGGACGGCACACGGAGTGCGCCTGCTAGTTTTCTCAGAGGCGCAAGAAGTGCAAAAGAATTGAGGCGGTGCTACAGCGCTCAGGCGTCCTCGACACCGCAAGCGCTGCGCAGACGGCGACTCACATGTTCGCGTGACAGCATGTCGAAGCGCTCGAGCATCGTCCAGTTGAATCTCGCGTGGCGTAGGATGTAGTCCTTGTTTTCGGGAAAGAGTTCCGCTCTCCAGTTGGAGACGAGGACGGACATCACGAGCCGTGTCGCGATCAGATCAAAGAGTAAGTCGACCTCCTCACACCTGAGGGGTGTGACGTCGTGGTAGCCGGCAATGAGCTCGGCGGCCGCGTCGATGGGGTCGTCCGTGTGGCGTAGTTGATACGTGGCGGCTACCGCGACGTCGACCACGAGCGGCGCGTGGGCCATGTCGCCTAAGTCGATGATGCCGGTGACGCGCTCGGGATCGTCAGCGTGGACGAGTGCATTGCTGGGGTTGAGATCGTTGTAGATCGACTGCGAGCGGCAACTGCGGAGGAGCCGCGCGATCCGAGCATCGAATGCGTCGAGATGGCGGCCGCACGCGTGCCTCTTGTTGGCATCGCGTATCTTCTCGAGAAGAAAGCGCAAACGCCAAGCGTTCTTTAGATCCCATATCAGCTCTTCATCCGCGCCTTCCGGCGGGAGATCACGCAGCGCTCGACCGAGGTGGGCGAGGGCGGCGCCAAGGTTTCTGCGCAGCGCTGGCGTTGACGGCGCCGCGGCGCACGGCTGACCGCGAACATATGTGAGGAGTCGTACCGTCGACGTCTGCCGCGGCGCGATCTCGATGCGCGCGAAAGTCTCACCAGATGGAGTCGACACCACCCGCGGTACGGCGAGCGCTGTCAGGTGTGACTCTAAGTGAAGGAGTGCTCGCGTCTGGAAGTCTGTTACTTCGCAGCTCTCGAGTGGATTGGCGATTTTGAGGACGTATTCTTGCTGCGGCGCTGTTGTGACCTGTGTGATGTGAAAATTGCGATCGCGCTCGCTGGTGAGCTCCTGGGCGCGTCCAACGATTCCAAAGGCGTCGGCCGCGATCCGCTCGGCGACCTCTGGCTCGACTTCTGGGCAGGGGGTTGAGAAGAGTTCGAACTCGCGGTCGTTCGCAGAGGCGTTTGCGCTCACAGTGCTTCCATCATTTGCGTCGAATCTTCGGGAACGCTTGAATACATCCTTCGCCCGGCCGGACGACCGACGGTTTGCCGTCGATGAGTCCGTCCTGAACCGTTTGCGCTACCGTCGCGGCGCGGCGGCCATAGACGCGCTGTCGGTGTTCGGCGGCGACGTTGTCCATGCGCGCTTTGAGCGCTGTCAGTGTCTTGCGGTCGAAAGGTTCACTGCTGCGAGTATACTCAACGCACGCCAAGCGGAACGCGTCGCGTGCTGCGATTTCGGGTTTCAACTTGAGGAGAGTTTCCTCGATCGCGGCATCGATTTCAGCTCGAGCCGAGCGATCGCGGTGCACTCCGGCGAGCAGTGATTCGTAGCGTTCGAGGGCGTCAAGTCGGAGAGCTTGATTGCCGCGGGCCAAACGTCGGATTCTTTTCAGGCGCCGTTCGAGTCGTTTCGGTCTCGCGTCCTTCTCCGCCTCTGTGAGCTTCGTCGCGCCGAGCAGATACTGTCCATCGAGCCAGACGCAGGCGCTGCGCAGGACCTCAGGGCCGGGCCACCAGTGCGCGCCATTCCACTCGAGAAATCGATAGGGAACCTTCTGCTTCACGGCTTGTTCCATCAGTAAGAGCGTCGAGCAGTACGCGGGATCTCGCGTCCCGGCGATGCCGACGAAGGAGGCGTGGGACTCTGAGATCTTTGGGAGATTGCGAGGCACGCCTCCGATGCCGATCACGCCGGCGATCTCTTCGGGAAAGGACCTGACGAGAGAGAACGCTTTGTCGGAGCCGCCGGAGAGTCCTGCCAAATAGATCCTCCGCCGATGGATCGAGTAACGCAGCTGCAGATCATCGCGCAGCGCTTGGTAAATTCGCGCCGCCGGCGGGCTCCTCCCGTTTGAGCTCTCGACCGAGCCGCACACGATCCAGCCGACTTTCTCAGCGGCGTCGCGAAAGCATTCGACGGGTGCGTTGCCTTCCGAAGAGTAGACGATTAGAAGCGGCGACGCGGTGTCCTTTCGGAGCGAGCGAGGAACGTAGACATTGTAGTGCAAACTCGGTGCGTCGCGGCAGGCGACCTTGTGATGGACCGTGCCGCGGCGAAATGCTTTGGGGTCGCGTGCGCTCGCTGAACTTGGGAACGAAACAAACACCCATACGGTTGCGACGATCGTGAGACGAACAAGCACGTTCATGATTCTTCGCCTCGAGTCAGCGACGCTCTGCGGACACTCCCGACGCTGCGTACACACCGCCATGCGGGGTCCTCCCTGAGGATGTGCTTTTCCAACGCGTGTTGAAGCGGCTCTTGAAGCATGTAGCCTCCGCGCGGCGTGTGCAAGATCTCTTGAGGACAATCAAGAGCGTCGCTCGCGATGGTGCTGCGCAGCGGCGCTGCGACGAGGTTATCCCTTGGAGATCGTCTCGTCGAGGTTGAGGAGCATGCGTGCTACCGTCGTCCACGCAGCGAGGGCATTCAGCTCCGCCTGGGGCGCGCCCTCTCCAGCGCTGCCCGTGATCGCCGCGGCGTCGAGCGAGCCTGATACGAAACGCGCCTGCTGACGCTCGAAGAATGCGACGATCGCCGCGAGCTCACTTTCAGTCGGCTGCCGCGCGACGCAAAGCCGAAAAGCGTAGCGGGCTCGACTTGCCGCGTCTGTGCTTGGCGCCTCGCTGAGGGTTCGCATCGCCATTGCCTGCGCCGCTTCGATCAACACGACGTCGTTCAGAAGAGCAAGCGCCTGGAGCGGTGTGTTCGATCTGCGTCTTGCTGCCGCGCACGTGTTCGGTGCCGGAGCGTCGAAGGTCGCAAACGCGGCATACGGCGCGCCGCGCTTGCGAAAGGTATAGAGTCCTCTGCGGTAGCGATCGTCCCCGACGCTATCCTTCCAGCGAAACGGCCCGAAGGAGACGCCTGCCTCGGCCGGCTGCGGCGGGAACACGCTGGGACCGCCGATTTTGCGCACGAGCAGGCCGCTGGTCGCGAGCGCCGTGTCCCGAAGCACCTCCGCGTCGACGCGAAGGCGTGGGCCGCGTGCGAGGAGGACGTTGTCGGGGTCGCGTTCGGCCAGTGCCGCGGAGAGGTGCGAGTCTTGGCGGTACGTTGCCGAAAGGACGATCTCACGGTGAATCGCCTTCAGGCTCCACCCTGCGTCGGCGAAATCGAGAGCGAGCCAGTCGAGGACTCTGGGATGTGACGGCGGTGCACCACGCGTGCCGAAGTCTTCAGGTGTGCTGACGATGCCGCGCCCGAAGTAAGCCTGCCAGAGCTGGTTGACGATGACGCGTCCGACGAGTGGATTGCGGCGGTCGACGAGCCAGCGCGCGAACGTGAGTCGGTTCGGCGCCGCGTTGTTAAGGAGTCCGTGCAGCACCTGGGGTACACCTGGAGAGACGCGAGTGGTCGGCCGCAAGTGCTCGCCGCGTTCGTGCACGTGGGTTGGCCGCAGCTCGTGTCGCTCCGTGAACACCATCGTGGTTGGCAGCCGCGGCCTCGTCGCCTGTAGTTCGTCGATGCCCTTATTCCACTCAGTCAATTCAGGTGTGACGGAAAGATAGTGTGCTTTCAGCTGTTGCCACTCCGCTTCAGTCCGCGCCGCAGAATTTCTCCGCAGCGCCGCGTCGATCGCTGTCGATCGGATGTTGGCGTGAAGAGGCGCGGCGGCGTCCGTGACGTAGAGGCGGAATCGACCGAGCGTCTGCTGGTGCACGAAGTTTTGCACGATCGTGACCTTGAGGCGCGAGCCGGGCTCGATATCGTAAGCGTGCGTAGTCTCGAATACGGCGACGTGACGCTTGCCGCCACCGTCCTTGATGTGCCAGCTCGTCAGTCGGTCGCCATCGATCGCCTTGTCGACGGTGCGGCCGCTATGCTGAAAAGTGGCGTGCGCTTTCGAGAACTCGAATGCGACCCCTGAGCGTCGTTTCGGAGGCGCCACAGCCACGATTTGGCGTCGAGATGGAACGGACTCGACGTTGAATTCGGTGACGACGAACGTGCCGTCGTCCATGAAGCTGCCGCGCCCGGGTCCGTGGTGCGGGAGTCGACTGTCAGGGATGGCTTCGAGACGAAAACCAGTGATGCGCTGGGTCGGCACCTCGTAGAGGAGCTCGTACGTGTCCACTTCCGGGCGATCTCCTGTCACGAGCAGGGAACGATCGTCGAGCTCGGTGAAGGTCGCGTTTCCAAGTGAGGAAGCTTTCAGCGGGTCGAGGATTTGCCATTCGATGGCACGTTTCGACTCGCTGTCGCACCACGCGCGCAGCTTGCTTTCGAGGTGTTGATTGCGCGCCGCAGCATCGTTCAGCTCAGGCGGATATGGAAAGTTGTTGGCGCGTGCAGCGATGCGTCGCTCAATCTCCGCATCGATCTCTTTTTGACGTTGTTCGACACTCGCGTCCAATACTTCGATCTCGGGCTCGTCCGTGTTGTTGAGAAATGCGAACAGCTCCCAGTACTCGCGCTGCGAAATCGGGTCGTACTTGTGGTCGTGGCACTGCGCGCAGGCGACGGTGAGTCCCAAGAACACCGTGGCGGTAGTGTGGACGCGATCGACGACGGACTCCCACCGAAACTGCTCCCAGTCGTGGCCACCTTCTTCGTTGATGAACGTGTTGCGATGGAAACCCGTTGCGATGAGCTGCGACGCCGAGGCGTCCGGAAGCATGTCGCCGGCCATCTGCTCTATCGCGAAGCGATCGAATGGCAGATCGGCCGCTAGTTGCTCGATCACCCAGTCGCGATATGGCCAGATGGAGCGTGTGCGGTCGGACTCATAGCCGTTACTGTCGGCGTAGCGTGCAAGATCGAGCCACCAGAGCGTCCAGCGTTCACCGAAGTGAGGCGATGCCAAGAGCCGATCGACCACTTTTTCGTAGGCGCGTGGCTCGGGGTCATTCACGAACGCGTCGACTTCCTCGATCGATGGCGGCAGTCCGATCAGGTCGATGCTGAGTCGGCGGATGAGGCGGGCGCGGTCGGGGGTCGCTGAGGGCTCGAGTCCTTCGGCTTCGAGACGCGCGAGGACGAATCGATCGAAAGCGCGACGCGGCCAATCCTGGCGCCGCACCCGCGGCAGCGCGCGGCGAACGGGCGAGTGAAACGCCCAGTGATCGGAGGCGGCAGCTCTCTCTCTGTCTGCGACGCTTTCATCCTGCCTTGATGTGGGCTCTGCGGCGCTGAGCGTGGTTGCTCCATAGTCCTTTCCTGACCGAGACGCGACTGTGAAGAAGGCGAGGGCCAAGCAGGCTCGCAGCGCCACAGCCGTGACTCGAGATGACAAGCCCGCAACCGCGGCCCCAGACATCGTCGACTCGCGTCGGCGTCGATTTGAGCCTCGCCTTGCGCGCGTCATCATGAAATCAACCGCTTGATCACGTGACCGCCGACATCGGTCAGGCGCACGTCTCGCCCTTGATGGCGGAAGGTCAGCTTCGTGTGGTTCATTCCTAAGAGGTGGAGAACGGTCGCCTGCACGTCGTGGATGTGCACCGGATCTTCGACGACGTGGTATCCCATGTCGTCCGTCTCTCCGATCGTCTGGCCAGACTGCACGCCGCCACCGGCGAACCACATGGCGTAGGCGTTGGGGTGATGGTCACGCCCGCGACTGCGGCCAAGCGCCGGATTGTTTTCTGCCATCGGAGTGCGTCCAAACTCGCCGCCCCAAATCACCACGGTGTCGTCGAGAAGGCCTCGCTGTTTCAGGTCTTTCACCAGGGCGGCCGACGCTTGATCGGTCTTCTGGCACATCCGCTGTACACCATTGCCAACGTTCGAGTGATGGTCCCAGCCGCTCAAGGCGACTTCGACGAAGCGAACACCGCGTTCGACCAGCCGCCGCGCGAGCAGGCATTGGTTGGCAAACGACGGTTTGCCCGGTTCGGCGCCGTACATCTCGAGCGTTGTCGCCGGCTCTCGGGTGATGTCCATGAGCTCGGGAGCACTTGCCTGCAGGCGAAACGAAAGCTCGTACGCGCTGATGCGTGCGGCGATTTCTGGATCGCCAACAACGCTGAGGCGTTGGCGGTTGAGTGCCGCAAGCGTATCCAATGTGTCGCGCTGCAAGCGCGCGTCGACGCCGACGGGGTTGTCAACGAAGAGCACCGGTGCGCCGCGCGAGCGAAACGGCACGCCTTGGTAAACGGTGGGCAAAAACCCAGAGTCAAAACACGCCGCGCCGCCGCTGATGGCGGTCGTCCCGAGTACGACGAACGCCGGCAGGTCGGCAGTGTCATTCCCAAGTCCGTACGTGGTCCACGAGCCCATGCTCGGCTTGCCGAGCTGCAGGTGCCCGGTGTGGAGGAAAAGCTGCGCCGGCGCGTGGTTGAAAGCGTCAGTGTGGATTGACTTGACGATCGCGATATCGTCGGCGATTTCGGCGAGGTGGGGGAGCGTTTCCGACAGTTCAGCGCCGCTCTCCCCATAGCGCGAGAACTTAAGCGGCGACGACATGAGCGCGGCATCGCGCTCGATGAACGGCAGGTCGAATCCCTCGATCACCTCGGCGGGGACTTGCTGACCGTCGAATCGACGCAGCTGAGGTTTGTTGTCGAACAGCTCGAGCTGACTAGGGCCGCCGGCCATGAAGAGAAAGATGACGTGCTTGGCACGCGCCTGAAAATGCGGCTGCTGCGCTGCCGTGGATCGCGATGCGGCGCCGAACGCATCACGGTCAGCGAGGAGAGATGCGAGCGCCATCGACCCAAGGCCAACGCCACACTCACCGAGGAAGTAGCGCCGCGCGATCGGTGCCGTTTTCGGCTGTGATGCCAACTGTGGTGTCGCCAAGGGGAGGTGGCTTCGATTCAACGCCCAACCTTTCGCCGGAAGTTTCCCGCACACTTGAGGGCTGTGAAGTTCTTGAAACGTGCCGTCAGAACTCGCGCTCACGTTCGGAACGGCACACGGGAGTGTGCCTGCTACTATAGAGACGTCGCCAACGCGCTCTTCAAAGTAGCAGGCACACGCCGTGTGCTGTTCCGGAGGGTTCCGTGAGTTGCGACGGCAAGTTTCAAAAACCTCACAGCCTCTGAGTGCGCTCGACGAGCTTCGGCCCATCGTACGTGCGCAATCATACCGCCGTTGGCGGGCTTCAGGCGCTGGAAAACTCGGCGGGCAGACCACAGCGAGAGGTCGTCATGCTGCCACCTTGTCGGTGTCTTCGAGATGACTTGTGAGAAGCGCAGGTCAACGAGAGGTGTGGTGCCGCGTGGTGACTACGACTCGCAGCCGAGCGCATCCACTGTGGGGTCGAAGCCCAGAAACGGGTAAGGAATCGGCAACGGCGAGGTGTCCACAAAGAGGTGACGTAGGACATACAGAGAGTCCGAAATGTCAATCTCGCCGTCGTCGTTCGCGTCGGTTGCGTCGTCACACAAACTTTCTCGGTCGCCGATGAACAGGTAACTCAACGCGAACACTGCGTCCGCGATGTCGAGTGCATCGTCGGAGTTGGCATCGCCGCGCAGGAAAGGTCTCCTGCGCCCTCCGAGGCCTCGGCCGTCGGTGCTCGCCCACGCGTGGATGGTTTTCTCCAGACTGCTCTGGAGCACTGCGGCATCTGCGGCTGGAATGCGGCTTCCCATCTCTTGTCCTCGGACGGCGTGAGCAAGCGCCGCCAAAACGTTGATGCCGACGACGTCGTTCGTAGGGCTTGAGTCAGTCAGCGGGCCGCGTGCTGCGGCGAGCATGGCATGAAGGCTCGTGGCCGTACCTTCAGGTAGATCCAAGTGCGCGACGAAATTTGCAAGCTGCTGGATTTGCTCGGCAGCCTCGGGGACGTGGAACGAGAGCGTCCCGTCAGGCCGGTCGACGAAGAACTGAGAAGCGTTGTAATTCCAGATGGGCAGGGACTGGATCCCAGAGACGCCGGCTCGAAGGAGTCCTAGGTTGAAAAACCACACGTCGCCATCCTCCGGGGCAAACGGATGGAAGAGTCCACTAGTTTCCGGGTTCGGACCCGCAGCGTTCCAGATCGTCCACGGAATCTTCATCTCTGTAACGCCTCCAAAATCGTCGAGGCGCTGCATGACTTTGAGGCCCTGTCCGGCAGGAAACCAGTTGCCCTGATTGCCGAAACGATCGTTTACGTGAGCTTCAAAGAAGACACCGAGATTGGAACGCTCGCCATCGCAAATCGACGACTCACCGGCGCGCTGCGAGTAGGCGATTTGATAGCCGGTCGGCGGGTTGACGTTGCCATTGCCATCGAGGTCAGGGTCGAAGTACCAGTTCGTGTTGAAATCATTCGTGGTGAAGCTGATGGGGCGATCACCTGGCGGCGCCCACTCAGGGCGATCGGATTCCAGCAGAACAAATAAGTATTCGTCGTCCCAGACGATCCGGAAGCGAGCGTTCTCTTCGGCGAGCGCGCCCGGCGCAGGCGTGCGCAGAAGGCGGAAGTCACCGGCGGCCGCATCCGCGGCTTCCCACTCGCCTGGGCTCACCACACCGTCGATGACCGGTGGGACCACCGTCTTGGTGGCTGAGTAAGCTCGAACGTCAGGCTCGCTCGGCTGGGCGCTGACGACAGCAGAAAAACACACAGCGAACAGACAGAGACAGACGATCAGCAGTATGTGACGCATAGGTTCCCTCCCGATTCATTGTGACCCCGCCCGGGGACAGAGACCTATTTCCGAAAGATTCTCCCAATAGCGTAACTTGGAGCGTCGAAACTGCAGAGCGGTTTTCGCGTCTTTGGGGATTGGCATCGTCCCATCACAGCGACCGGTGCGCCGGCCGCGTCAAGGATCTGGATCTCGGGCAGAGCTGTTGTCGGCACTGCCCGAGTCGTAGGTTTGGGGCAGCGTGTGTGTGGCACCACGTAGGGGCGTCGTGCTGGCGGTAACCGTCAGACGTCGAGACAAGCTGTCCGATCGCAGCCGATGCTGTCGTCCGGCTGCGGGTCTTCTCCGCATCCCGGGTACGGCGGCTCGATGGGTTCTCCGTCAACGAACAAGAAGTTGAAGAGGAAGATTGCATCCGAAATGTCGTTCGAATCGTCGTTGTTGGCGTTGCAAGCCTCGAGGCAGTTCGATTGTTCGCTTCCTTGGACGAAGAGCGCATTGAGGTTGAAGATGCCATCGGAAATATCGACGGAGCCGTCATCATTACAGTCACCACGAAGGAAAACACTCACATCGGTCTCGGTGATTCCACCGCTTGTTGATCGGTGAACGACGGAGCCCGAATCTTCGCTTGCCATCGCTTTCCATGAAATGACACTGCCCCTAGGCGTCAAGTTCGCAACAGTCGATGGAACACCGAGCAGTACGGTGGCGCCCGGATCGAGAACGCCGAGATCCCAGATCATGTTCTCACCGGAGATGCACGATGCGCTCGTGCAGTTGTTCGTGAATGGTCCGGTGATCGCAGCCTCGTTGACGAAGTTCAGCCCTGTTGGATGTCTCATGTCAACCCGAGCGCCGAAGACTTGCGCCGCGGAGGTGTTCGTCACCGCCAGCCGGACGTCGACGGACTCGCCGGGCAGAAGGGATGATGGAACGACATCGAGCGTGAGCCCTAACGGCGTGTCGGGCGCAACGTACGTGGCAGCAGTCGCCCGCCGCTGAGTCGGCAGCGATCCGGCGGTCCCTTCGATGGCAGCTTCCGAGTCCAACAGCGTACCGTTCGGGAGTCCCCCAGCCACCGAGACGACGACACTCTCCTCACCTACCGTTCCAGCACCGAGCGTGCCGAGCGACCAGCGAACGCTCCCGTCGGCGAATTCACCATCGCCAGACGCAGAGGTGAACGTGCTCTCGGTTGGAAGAGCGAACGACAAAACCGCGCCGGTGACGCTGATGTCCGAAGCGTTGCCATAGATGACGCTATACGTGAGCTCCTCTCCAGCTGGAACGGGATCACGGCTTTCGTCAATCGTTATCGACAGCTCCGGAGTAGCGTCGACGGTGGTGACTTTCGACTCCGCGGTGACTGCGCCGCTGTCGTCTAGGGCAAGCACCTGCCATGGAATCACGCTGCCGGCCGGTGTCGCTTGGGCAACAACTGATGGCATTGAGAACGTCATCGATTGCCCTGCACTTAGGGTGCCTAGGTCCCAGACTGCGTTCTCTCCCGAAACGCACGAAGCACTGCTGCAGTTGAACGTGAATGGGCCGGTGACGAGGTTTTCCGCCACGAAGTTTTGCCCGGGCGGATAGCGCAGCTCGACCCGGGCGCCGAATACCGGCGATGCGGCGCTGTTGGCCACGGTGATCTCGACGTCCAGTTGCTCACCTGGCTGCGCCGGCTGTGGTGTCACATTGAGGCTGACTTCGAGACCACGCGTCGGTGCGACGACCGTTGCCGTCGTCGCGCGTCGTTCCGTCGGCAGAGCGTTCCTCGTGCCTCCGATCGCGGCTTCGGACTCGACGAGCGTGCCGGGTGTCAGGTTCTCGTTGACTGAGAGCACGACGCGCTGCTCACCGACGCCGCCCGCATCGAGCGTCCCTAATGACCAGCTCACGACGCCGTCGGAAACCGACGCGTCCCCGGTGGCAGAGACGAACGTGGTCCCAGACGGAACCGGGAAAGAAAGCGCCACGGACGACACACTGCTTGCCGCGCTGTTTCCGTAGCGCATGGTGACGGTCAGGTCGTCGCCGGCGGCGATCGGATCCGCGTCTTCGCAGAGGGCGAGCGTGAGCGCCGGATCCTCTCTGACCGTTGTCGTTGTCGACTCTTCTGACTCGGCGCCGCTATCATCTGAGATCTTCGCGCGCCACGGTATCGCGCTGCCACTCGGCGTCGCATTAGCTACCGCGGCTGGAAACCAAAAGGTCAGGGACTGACCCGGGTTCATCGTTTCTAATTCCCAGACGACGACTTCTCCTGCGATGCACGAAGCGCTGGAGCAGCCGAATGTGAATGGGCCGTTGATCAGGCTCTCGGCTACGAAGTTCATGCCCGCTGGATACGACAGATCGATGCGACCACCGAACACCTGTGCGTCGTCGGTGTTGGTCACGGTCATCTCTACGATCGTCGTCTCCCCCGGCTGCGCTGACTGAGGGAAAACGGATAAGCTGAGCGCAAGCGGGGTGTTCGGCGCCACCCGTGTCACTTCGCTCGACCGACGTCGGGTGGGCAGGGCGCTGCTGATCGCTTCGATGATGGCCTCGGAGGCGATGAGACTGCCACTGGACGGGGGACCGTCTACCTGCACGACAACCGTCCGTTCGCCGACCGCTCCCGCAGCCAATGTCCCCAAATCCCAGCTGACTTCACCGTCCGCGAGTATGCCTCTTTGACTCGCGGAGACGAACATCGTCTGCGCCGGCATCGGAAAGCGCAGCTGCGTCGACGTGACGCTGGCGGCGGATCGATTGCCGTAGCGGATCGTGAAGCTGAGATCGCCGTCGGCGACGACAGGGTCGTCGCGCTCATCGATCGAGACCGAAAGTGCTGGCTCAGGATCTACGGTGATGACCGACAAGCTGGTTGCGAGCTCGCCGCCTGCATTCGACACCGCGGCCAGCCAATTAATCTCCGTGCCTGCGAGTGTCGCGTTCGCCACGACCGCAGGGAAGGAGAAGGTCAGCGACTGACCTGGAGCGAGAATTCCCACGTCCCAAACCATGGTTTCCCCAGACGTACACGAGGCACTGGTGCAGTTGAACGTGAACGGACCGGTGATCAGGCTCTCGGCGACGAAGTTCATGCCCGCTGGGTAATCCATACTGACTATTAGATCGCTTTCGGAGCTCGCGCCGTTGTTGGCGACGGTGATCTGAACGCGGATCTGCTCGCCTGGCGCGGCGGGGTCGGGGTTGGCCACGACATTTAGCTCGACGTCGGCGTGGGCGAAATCGAGCCCGCCAGCGATCACTCCGGTCAACACAACTGCCAAAAGACTCCATGAACTGCGCGAGCGCCATCCGTACATGCTTTTCCTCCGCCTCGAAGCGCTGAACGTCTGGCCATCCAGAGGCAACCAGCTACCCGCGTAGAACCGAACGGCGTGCGAGCGCGCGCTTGCGGTCGAGTTGCGCTGGGAACTGAAGCCGACTCGTCAGGCCGTGCGAATGAGAGCTCCTCGAAGCGATCTCGGGCTGTTAGGTTAGCCCACGCCTCTCGAAGCTCGGTTCCTTACTTCCTCGTGCGCGCATATGATGTTGAGTGTCCTGTTCGTTGGCAAGGACAATGTGGTGGCGAACGGGGGGCAGATGCGGAAAGCGAGTCAGAGGACTCAAGCGCCGAGCAGCGGCCGTGCGAGGAGTGGAGCCGATTCTTCCTGCGTTCGAGAGCCTTGAAGGCCGGCCATCGCGACATCGGCGCCGGCGCCAAAAGCCCGTGCTGTCGTCTCTGGGACAGACTCGTCAGAGTTCGCGCACCCACAGATTGCGAAACGCGATGGCGCCGTGATCCCCTTGGAGCAACAGCGGCCCGGTGGCGCGTTCCTCCCCTGGCAAGTGTCCGCGCGTTGGACCCTTGAGCTCAACGTCCTTCTGCACGACTTGACCGTTGAGACGTACTTCGACGAATCGCGCGTTTTCGATCTTGGTGCCGTTCGCATCGAAGCGCGGCGCCCGGAACTTGATGTCGAAGCTTTGCCACTCTCCAGGTCCGCGCATTGCCTTGACGAGTGGCGGATGGCCGTCAACGTACTTTTCATCCACCCAGCGTCCGAAGATGCCGCCGCAGTCACGCATCTGGAGCTTGGGTACGTCTTTGTGCGAGCGCTCGCGGATCTGAATCTCATACATGCCCATGACGTAGATGCCGGAGTTCGCATCGCTTGGGCAGCAGAATTCGATGTGTGCCTCCAGGTCGCCGAACTCGCGCTCGGTGACGAGATTCGCGGTGCGGCCGCTGCGGCCGTTGACGAGCAGGCCGGCGCCGGGCTCGATGACGAAGCGTTTGCGCTCGGCGCTTTCATCGAGAGTGACGCTGCCCGCCGTGAGCCATGCGTCGGTGGAGCCGTTCTTGGCGTCGAGCGCGCGCCAGCCGGAGAGATCGGTACCGCTGAACAGAGAGGTGACGTTTGGCTTGAATAAAGCGCATCCACTGAGAAGCGACAGCAGTGCGACGGATGCGGCGAACCAGGTAATGGGGCTGTCGGAGGACAACTTCGAAATGTCGTGCATCGTTAGAAGACTCCTCGACCAAGGATCTTAGCGGCTATCCTCGGTCGGCGAAGCGCTCGCATCAAGTGCGAGACTCCCAGGCCGCGAGCTGGAAATTCCCCACCAGTGGGCAAAATTCACGTTCCGTGCACCGCCTTCGAGAGATTCTCCTGTGCGTGTTCGTCCGTTTCGACGGCGTGGTATTTGCTACTAAGTTGGTTCGCTTGGACCTAATGATGGGTCCTCGAGGCGGAAAGCGAGAAGCTTGCGTCGAAAAACCAAGGCGTGTGGTCCAGCGTCATGCTCCATTCCAACCGAAGCCGCTCGGGCCCGAGCGGCGAGTCGAAGCAACGTAGAAAGAAGAAACGCCCGCGGGGACATGAACCGCCGCGCGGCGAACCTGTCGAGCATGAGGAGCGGCATGCGGGCACACGACCACATCCCCCGGAGGGGCATCCTGAGTCCCATGACGCGCCCGAAGTGACGACGGATTGAGAATGGATCGCATGCCGAATGAGCACCGACTTCGCGGACCGCGTCGAAACGCTCTGCGGTCCGTTTGCCGCGAGGAGATCGAGTGTTGATCCAGTTGCTGACGACGAACACCTCCGTCGCAGAAAGAGAAGAATGAAAGCAACAGAGACTTGGATACTGGTTTGCGACGCGAGTCGAGCCCGGATCTTTTCGCTCACGGATTGGGACAAGCCATGGAAGCTTGCACACGAGCTGGATCGACCCGAGGCGCGTGCCAAGACGAGCGACCTCGTGACCGATGGCGTCGGCCGCGTCCAGCAGAGCGGCAACACGTCTCTGAAACCGGGGATGGAAAGCCCTACCGACCCCAAGGAGGTCGAGGCGATGCGGTTCGCGCAGGAAATCGCAGAGTTACTCTCGAAGGGGCGCACTCGCGGCGATTTTGGCGAGCTTGTCGTTGCTGCGGCACCTCACTTTCTGGGGCTCCTCAGAAAGAAGATCTCTGATCCCGTCGCCCGCCTGGTTCAGCGCAGCATCGACAAGGACTATACGCACCTCAGTGCTCGTGAGCTCGCGACGCGCCTGCGGGCACCGTGATCAGGGCCGGAGTTGACTTCTTGGTCGAAGTGCCGTTCGCTCCAGGGGCGAGGTCGAGTGGACGACGGAGGAACGCGCCGACGCGAGCGGCTGGGTCGGACTGCGAAGTCTCGCGCCAAGTTCTACGTCAACGCCTTCAAGATTCGCGGCATCCTCGACAAGAAGCGGGCAGTCGAGCAGCCGCGCCGTCGGCTGGAGAAGGAGTCGCGCGATTGAACTCCGCTCGCCCGCGGGCTTCGTAGTCCTTACGGCACTGCAGGCCAGGTATGGGTTCGTCTCAACGCGCGCCGTGTCGTTTCAAGAACGCGATCGCCTTGTCGTGCTTTTTCTCTTTCGCGACGGCGAGCGCGGAGCGGCCGTTCTTGTCCTTGACGTTGACGTTGGCTCGGTGCTTCACAAGCACCTGGAGCACTTCGACGTTGCCGCGCGCCGCAGCCTTCCAGAGCGGGGTCTCGCCATTTTTGTCGGCGACGTTGACCTTGGCGCGCTGCGATAGGAGGAGCTGCGCTACCTTTGTGAAGTTGAGGTGCGCCGCGTACGACAGTGCCGTACTGCCGCTTTTGTCCTGTTGGTTGACTTTGGCGCCGTGCTTGATGAGCGTCGCCGCCATGCGGGGACTGTTGCTCAGCGCGGTGTTCATGAGCGGCGTCCAGCCGACTGTGCTGGCGGCATTCGGATTCGCCTTGTGCTTGAGGAGCACCTCGAGGACATCGTGGGCTCGCATCGCGGTTGCTATGTGAAGCGCGTTGAGACCGTTGTCATCGTAAGCAGCGTTCACGTCCGCTCCCCTGCGAATGGCCGCCCTCACCTCGTCGACTTCGTTCTTGTCGATGAGCTTCCGTGGAATCGTCTTTCCGTCCGCGGCGACTCCGTCGCCGGCGAAAACGAGGACGAACATAGAGATCAATGAGATTGAGTAGGGGTGGCGCATCGGTGACTCCTGTCAGGGGGGCGACGGTACGTTAGCGGCACTCTCTAACGGCTCTCACGTCACTGCGCAAGTCGATGCCGCAGCCGGCCGCGTCATTGGCAGTCGTGGCCATAGAAGTCTATCATCGCTGACGTGTATGAGTCTGATGTGACCATCAATCTCTCCGTCGCTCGCGTCCAAAAGTTGGACTGCGAATAGACGCAGGCCTTGCCGCGCGTTTCGACAAGGCCACCAGAGCTGCTACTGGGAGGCATATGCCGTGACATGCCGGTAGAATCACGCAGCTCACGTCCAGTTCGATGGGCAAACGACATCGCGCGTGGTTCACTCTCGTTGGAGACCGCTGGCCCTGAACTTGGCTGGACGCGGTCCTCTGTGCTGGTGCCCAAAGTGAAGGCATTTGGCGGCCCGGCTTCGCCGCGGTTTACTTTTCCCCGCGTTGCGCCATCAGCCGCGCCAGTGACTCCGCGAGCGAGTCCAGCGCGCCTGAGTCCGCCAAGGTGACCTTGAGATGAAGGCGTCCCTGGTCGTCTTTCTCAACAGCGTCGGACAGGCTGGCTTTGACCGCCGCAGCGAGGTGGCGCGTCTCCTGGTCTTGAGTCGTCGTCGCGTCTTTCTTTGAGGATGGAATCAGCTCGCTGAGAAACGAGAACGCCGCGCTGAGTAGTTCGCCGCCCGCGGCTGCCACCTTTTCCTGACGGGCGAGTCGATCCGCCTCGGCTGTCGATGACGTCTTTGATCTCACTTCCGGAGGGGCTTCAGGTCGCGCGCCGAGCAAGACTTCCAGCCGCCGCTTGAGTTCCTCGACGCCACTGATGAGATCGATCTCGTCCACCTCCGAGTCGACGTCGAGAGCGGCGAGCGCCAGTGAGTGCTTCGCCGACAGAGTCGCGAGCATGTTCTCTTCGATGGTCTCGACGGTGACCAAGATGAAGACCTGAACGGGTTGCTTTTGCCCCATACGGTGAGCACGGCCGATCCGCTGTTCCAGCACTGCGGGGTTCCACGGTAGGTCGACGTTGATCACCGTGTCTGCCGCTTGCAGATTGAGTCCAGTGGACCCTGCATTCGTCGTCAGGAACAAGCGGCACGCCGCATCCTTGCTGAATCTGTGCACCAGTTGTTGGCGCTTCCTCTGCGGCACTGAGCCGTCGAGGCGAACGAAGTCGAGGCCATGCTTTTCGGCGAGCGGCTCGATGAGGTCGAGCATGGTCGTCCATTCAGAAAAGAGCACGGCCTTCCGCTTAGGGTCCTGCCCCAAGCGTCCAAATAGCTCGTCGAGCTCGTCGAGCTTTGACGAGAAGCCTGGCGCGTCTTTGTCAACCAAGAAGGTGCTGTCGGCAGCCATACGACAGATCAGCAGCGCCTTCTGTAAGCGCAGTAGGTCCATCTCGCTGATGTACGACTTGTTGACGATGCTGCTGATGATGCGAGCCTGTGCGTCGTGGAGGTCTTGCTGCTCGGCGGTGGGAGTGATGCGGATGATCTCCGTCATCCTCGGTGGCAAGTCCTTCATCACTTCGTCGCGTGTACGGCGGAGGAATACTGGCTGCAGGCGTTCACGCACTTCACGCAGGTTGCGGTAGCCAAGGACACGCCCAGTCTCATTGACGACTCGATGGCGGTGGAAGAAACGAAAGGCTGGTCCGAGGCTTCGATCATCGACGAACTGCACAATCGAATAGAGGTCGTCAAGCCGGTTCTCGAGCGGCGTCCCAGAGAGAACGAGCGCGAAAGGTGCCTTGAGTCCTTTGACAACGCGGCTCGTCTTGGCTTCCCAGTTCTTGATCCTCTGACCTTCGTCAAGAATGATCAGATCCCACTTGACTCGCTCGATCGCAAGAACGTCTCGAAGAACTTGCTCGTAGTTGCAGACGGTGAAGAATCGATCGTTTTCGTATTGCCTGGCGCGCGCCGCTACGCTGCCGAGGACGACTTGACAGTCTCGATCCGAAAAACGTCCGATCTCGCCTTGCCACTGTGCTTTCAGCGATGCTGGGCAGATGACGAGGACCTTCGCGATCCTCACTTCGCGCGCGAGAAACTCGGCGACACCGACGCCTTGAATGGTCTTTCCGAGCCCCATGTCGTCGGCTAAGATGGCTCGCCCAGCCCCAGCGGCGAACGCGATGCCGTCGAGCTGGTACGGGAGAAGCTCGACTTTGAGCAGTTCATGGCGCAGTGGGTGTCGCTTCGGGTCCTGACGGATCTCCTTCACCTTTGATCCAATGCGCTCCTGCATCAATCGAAACTGGATCCACTCTTCGGCATCGGGATACACGGTCACATCGACGCCGAGGGCTGCCAGTTGACGTATGCAAGACGTTAACTTGCGCACGTTCGAAATCGCCCGATCGGCGAATGGCCGGACGATCCTTTGAGGCGCGGCGCCGAGGTCGTCCGGGACGAGAAGGCGCAGTTCGAGATCCTCAGCGTATCGCAGGTGAACTGCCAGTTCCCTTTGAGCGTACGCCCTGCGGCATGTCGCGGGCGAGAATTTGCGCCGCGCGGTTCGCATCACTCTCATGATGTGTTTGCAAGTGCCAAGAGTGTTCACACGGAAGTCAGGGCACGAGCAGAAAGACTCTCCAGGCTCCCAGCCGCGGAGAGCTACGCGGTAAGTCTTGCCGGAAGCGGGGTTGGTCACAAGATAATCAGTCCAAAGAACGCGCGGTTGCGTCGACTTCACTCGCATCCGCTCTCTTCGTGAGCGTTCGTCTCGTGCCTTCAACTCGGTGTCGATGAGCTCCTGTGCGCTCAATAGTTCCGTCGGGATAGACTCCTCCGGCGGTGCGGCGAGTCCGAGAGTTGTTTTTTCTTCAAGGATCAGCGAGAGCGCCGCTCCGAGGTGCTCACAGGCTCGATCGCATGTCGAACAGTTCCACTTTAGGCGATGGCGCTGGCTCGCCATCGTGGTCACCGTGACGATCGCATCGGAGACGTTGACTCGAAAAAGGTCGCCACGCAGGTAGACTTGTTCGTCGAGATCGATGTGGTATTTACCGCCGGCCGCGATCAGACGATCGCCATTCTCGCCGCAGAGTGCGCAGGCTTGGCGATACGTCAATCGGGAGAGTCGGTCGTAAAGCTTCAGCTCTTCTTCTTTTCGTATAGTGGATCGCATCTCTTCACCATTCCTGTCGCCATCGGAGGGGTATTTCTCCGAACCTATAGCAAATTGTGCTTGTCGACACCAAGGGCAATTTGGCGCGCCGGTCGCGACGAACGATCGATGCGTCGCCGGTTCGAGCAAAGTAGCAGGCATACTCCGCGTGAGGTAGACTGAGTAAAGACCGGACGGCCACGGGAGTGTGCCTGACGCCCGTCAATCCTCCGGCCGTTCGCCCGCTGGCGCCATGCGCACGAGGCGTGGCTGGAACTGCGCCAGCGGTTCGACCAAGTCGTCCTGCGCTGCCATGACCTCATCGATGTTTTTGTAGACCATCGGTACCTCGTCGAGCCCAGCCGACAGGAGCGAAACGCGGCGCTCGGCGAGCAACCGCTGCGCGTCTTTCCACTTGAGCGTTTTTTTCGCCTCCGTTCGACTCATGACACGTCCGGCGCCGTGGGATGCCGAGTTGAGTGATGCCGGGTTGCCTTTGCCGCGCACGACATAGGCTGGCGATGCCATCGAGCCTGGAATGATTCCCAGCACGCCGTCGCCCGCGGGAGTCGCTCCCTTGCGATGGACGATGACCTCTTCGCCATCGTGCTCTTCCTTCCACGCGAAGTTGTGGTGGTTCTCGATGTCGAGGTGGACGTCGACGCCCAGATGGTCGGCGATGGCTTCGTGGATGCAGGCGTGGTTGGCTGCCGCGTACTTGCCCATGAGCTCCATGGCGTGCCAGTACTCCTGGCCCGCCTCGGAGTCGAGATCGAGCCACGACAGATGGCCTAGTTCGCGCGGCAGCTCCGGGTGGAGGTCCATCGCGATGCGGCTGTAGTGGCCCGCGACCGTCGCGCCGGCGCCTCGGCTACCGCTGTGACTCAAGAGCGCCAGGTAAACGCCGGCCTCGATGCCGCAAGCCTCGTTGTGCACCTCGAGCGTTCCGAACTCAACAAAGTGGTTGCCGCTGCCGCTCGTTCCGAGCTGCGACCAAGCCCTGTCCTTGAGCTGCCGTGTCACGTCCGTAACGCCCCAGTCTTCGTCGAGCACTTCGTGCTGGCGTCGCCGTTTGAACTTGGCGCCGATGCCGAACTGGGTCTCGCGCGTCAGTGCGCTACGGAGCCGCTCATGCTGCTTCTCGAGTGCGTCGGTTGGCAGGTCGAGCACGGTCATCTTCATACGGCAAGCGATGTCAACGCCCACCGCGTACGGGATCACCGCGCCGCGTGTCGCCAGGACTCCGCCGATCGGCAGGCCGTAGCCAAGGTGGGCATCGGGCATGAGCGCACCGCGCACCGAGACCGGAAGCTTGCAGGCGTTTTCCATCTGGCGCACCGACTGCTCTTCAAGATCCGTACCCCACTGGCGATACGGGGCCGGCTCTTCGCGCGGCACATAGAGGTCCTGCAGGCGACGATGTTCAGTTAGTGCCGCGGCAAGATCGCCGAAGATCTCGTGCTGGAGAAAGGATGCGGAATCCTCCACCAGTGACTGCAGCTGACTGCGGATCGCGTCGTTGTTCATGCCGCTCTCCAGCGCTGCCTGCACCGCCAGCCCGGCGAGTCGGGTCGACTCACCCTTCGGGATTCCCAGGTTGACCAGTTCTCGCTTCTTCATGTTTCCACTCTTTCTATTTGAACGCTTTTCTGTCTGTTCTGTTGGACGTTTGATCTCGCGCGTTGGACCCAAGTGAGCTCTTGCGCTACAGCGGCCGAATCGAAACCACGTGATCGTCGCGGGCGGCGCGTGTGATTTCGATCGCCACCGGGAGCACTCGTTCGATGACCTGCGCGTTGGTTTTCGTGTGCTGCGTCACCGCTTGCGTTCGGAACGTTCCACCCTGAGCCAGCGCCAGTGGCAGGAGCAGCTGGTCGGCAAGGTAGGGGCCGACAGGCGCAGGGCTCTTGAGGTAGTTCTGTGCTTCCGAGATCGCCTGCCTGGCCACACCTTCCGCCGGCACGGAGCGCTGGCCAAAGCCGGTGAAAACTTCCGTGATGTGCTCCGATTCGATTTCGAGGGTCAGGACGTTGCCTACGCCTTCCGCGTTGGTGATTTCTTCACGCCGCAGAGCGTCACCTGTCCACCCGAGCCGGTCGCTCACAACCTTTAGCTCGCGCTGAGCGATGCTCTGGGGCAGGTTCGAGAATATCGCGCGCGCCACACGACGGCCGTCGGCGCCGCGCTCAAGGAGTTCGAAGCCACCCAGTTGCTTGACCGGCTCGATCGTGACCTGGAAGCGTCCACCACCAGCTGGATAGAACCCTGGGCGTTCCAGGACCGCATCGACGCGAGGGCCGAGCCGACGAACGAGCGGCAAGAATGCACGATCAAGAAAGTTGAACGGTGGGGCGAACGGATTGTGCGTGCCCCCTTCGAGCGTGAGATGCGAGGGCCCCGGCGCGGTGAGGAGCGCGGGCAGGACTGTCTGGAGCACGAGAGTGGCGCTGCCGGCCGTGCCGACGGCGAAGTGAAACTCACCCGCAGAGACCGTTCGTGGGCGAAAGGTCAGGTGCCGAGAGCCGAGGTCGGCTCCCTCGACCGTTGCATCGCCAACTTCGGCCGCGGCCCGCACCGCGGTGAGGTGCTGACGGAGAAGCCCTGGCTTCTTGCGGCCAGCGCGAATGCGGTCGAGACGCAGCGGGCGCTGGCTCACGAGCGAGAGGGCGAGCGACGAGCGGAGGATCTGTCCGCCGCCTTCGCCTGCGGCGCCGTCGATCTCGATCCAGTCATTCGTCATGGGGAAGGCTCCGATTCAAGGTTGCGGTGTCTTGGGAAACGGCGTCGGTCCCGCCTCCGGCTGCCGCCGAAGTGAACCTGGGTCAGTTTCTGACCCTCTCTGGCCCCGGGCCCGGCGCCACATGGAGCGGCGCCGGGCCAGACGTGAGGACTCTATATCACATCGCGTGCCGCACTCCTGAGAAACTTTCCTTGCAATTGTAAATGTTTTCGTTGAAGACCTTTAGGGTGTTTCTCGCCGGGCTGGTGCGTCCGAGGCGGAGTGAGTCATTCATATCCTAAAGGATATACTCTATCCTGTAGGATATACTTCTTCGGAGTCGCAAGAGATTTCGCCCCTCGCTTGTCACTTGCTCTGCGCCGCAGGTTGAGAACCTTGAGCCCTCACAGACCCAACCAAACCGTCGTCCTTGGACTCCTCGGGCCAAACCTCGACGCCGGCTCCGGTCCCGGCAGGTGGGAGTCGTGGCGTCCGAGCGTCGCTCTTTGCCAGCACGATGACTTTCTCGTCGATCGGCTGGAACTGCTCTACCAAGAGAAGCATGCGCCTGTGGGGCGAGTGGTCGATGAGGACGTGCGGTCGGTCTCGCCGGAGACGACCGTCCGTCACCACAACATAGAATTCGGCAACCCGTGGGACTTCGAGGAGGTCTACGGGGCTCTGCACGATTTCGCTGGCGACTACACGTTCGATCCCGAGAGCGAGGACTACTTCGTCCACATCACAACGGGAACGCACGTTGCGCAGATCTGCCTCTTCCTGTTAACAGAGTCGCGTCATTTTCCTGCCAAGCTGCTACAGGCTTCGCCGCCGAAGCGCCGCAAGGACTCCAGCGCCGGATCGCTGAGCATCATCGATCTCGACCTGTCGCGCTACGACCGCATCGCGACCCGCTTCGCCGCCGAGCAGCAGGAAGCGCAGTCGTTCCTAAAGTCGGGCATTGAAACCCGTAACGCTGCGTTCAATCGTTTGATCGATGAGATCGAACGCGTCGCGATTCACTCGAAGGAACCCATCCTGCTCATGGGGCCGACCGGCGCGGGAAAGTCGCAGCTGGCGCGGCGGATCTTCGAGCTCAAGCAAAACCGCAGGCAGGTGGAAGGGCGCTTCGTCGAAGTCAACTGCGCGACACTGCGCGGCGACGCGGCCATGTCGACCCTCTTCGGGCATGTCAAAGGCTCCTTCACGGGAGCGACCACCGATCGTCCAGGTCTCCTCAAGGCGGCGAGCGGCGGCATCCTCTTTCTCGACGAGATCGGTGAGCTCGGCATCGACGAGCAGACGATGCTCCTGCGCGCCATCGAAGAAAAGAGGTTCCTCCCGCTCGGCTCCGACGCCGAGAGCGACAGCGAGTTTCAACTCATCGCTGGCACCAATCGAGATCTCAGGCGCCAAGTCGCTGCAGGGGAGTTTCGTGACGATCTACTCGCGCGCATCAATTTGTGGACGTTTGTGCTGCCCGGTTTGGCTCAGCGCATCGAAGACCTCGAGCCGAACCTTGACTACGAGCTTCGGCGCGTTGCCGCATCGAGTGGCAAGAACGTCACGTTCAATCGCGAGGCGCGCGAGGCGTTCCTCTCCTTCGCGACGTCGCCGGCGGCGCGCTGGAGCGCGAACTTTCGTGATCTTGGCTCTGCGGTCACCCGCATGTCGACGCTGGCGCCCGACGGCCGCATCCGGGTTGACACGGTAGCGGCTGAGATCGATCGGCTGTCGGCCAGTTGGAGCGACGCGCGATCTAACCGTCAGAGTGGCGACGCAGTCGTCGTGCATGTTCTCGGCGCGGACCGTGCAGCCGAGCTCGACCGCTTCGAGCGCGTGCAACTCGCGGACGTGCTCGAGGTGTGCCGACAAAGTCGAACCCTCTCCGAGGCGGGACGCGTGCTCTTCGCGAAGTCGCGGGCGCGCAAGGCGAGGCCCAACGACGCAGATCGATTGCGTAAATACCTGGCACGCTTCGGGCTGGCTTGGCAGGACGTTCGGCACACTTCAAGCCCCGAAAGTTGACGTCGACGAAGTCGACTCACGAGCCTCCTCCGCCTCGATCGCGCGCTTCGGCTCGCGTTTCCGCCCTTGCGGTGATCGGGCTCTCCATTAACATCGGTGCATCGCGACATGTTGGCGTGTTCGATGTCGATGTTCGCCGCAAGGTTGGTTGGATCCTCGCCGCGGCCTCGGTCTGCTGCCATCTCGCATCGCGAGCTTCGTCCGCCCCGTCTACGAACAACGTCTGAGACTATGCGCGTGAGATTCCGTTGCCTCGCTGTCGTCGCGTTGACTCTAGTGGCACTCTCGTCGCCGCTTGTCGCCGACTTTCGCCGTGGCGATGCCAACAGCGACGGCACCCTCAACGTCGGCGATCCCGTGGCGATCATTCTGTCGCTGTTTGCTGGCGTACCGCTCGGCTGTGCTGATGCTGCTGACGTCGACGATGATGGTGCCGTCGTCTTCGACGATGCCATGTCGCTTCTTCGTTATCTCTTTCGCAATGGTTCACCGCCTCCCGCGCCGGGGCCGCTGGTCGCGGGTCCTGATCCAACGTGCGATGCACTGGACTGCGACGGGGCCGGCGACACTACCAGCGCCGTCATCATCTCCGAGATCCACTACGACCCGGCGGAACTCGCCGACGAGGAATTCGTTGAGCTGCAAAATCTGAGCAGCGTCAGCGTTGACTTGAGTAGCTACCGCTTCACGAATGGAATCGATTTCACGTTTCCGCAAGGCTCGACGATCGAGCCCGGCGACTTCGCTGTACTGGCCAAGAACCCGGGGCGTTGGGAGCAGAGCCTCGAACGCGTGTTCGGTCCCTACGAGGGATGGCTTGCCGATGGCGGCGAGCGCTTGACCTTAGAGAGTGGCGAATGTGTCGTGGAATCGCTCCGCTACGACGACCGCGCGCCGTGGCCGACTGGCGCTGACGGCTACGGGGCCTCTCTCGAGCGCATCGATGTTCGCTTGCCCGCTGAGGATTTTCACAGTTGGCGCGCGTCGACCGCACGCACCGAGGACGGTCTGCCGCAGCCCACGCCCGGGGCTGCCAACGCAGCGGCCGGGGTGCCGGCGTTTCCCGCCATCGAGACGCTCACCGTGACACCTGCCCAGCCGCGCTCGAGCGACGAAATCACTGTTCGCGCCAGGCTCGACTTTGCAGCTGCGGAGATCGCCAGCGCCACTCTCGAGTGGTACGCCTTGACGATGGCGACTAAGACCTCTCCGCCTGAAGCGCCTTCGAGTGTCGACATGGTGCTCGAAGATGAAACCGCAAGTTCGGTGTTGTTCGCCGCGACGTTGCCACCGCAGCCGTCGCAGACGCTCGTGCGTTACCGCCTTCGTGTCGAGCTCGAGGGCGACATCTCGCTTTCGCTGCCGCACTCCGGCGAGCCGCGACCGTTCTTTAGCACATTTGTCTATGACTCTGAAATTGCGTCCAAGCTGCCTCTCATTTGGCTCTTTCCCGCTGCTCCGACTCCGTTCACCGCCGACGAACAGAGCGGGTTCGTCCTCCTCGAGCTGGGCGCAGCGGCAGCTTTGAACTTCGATGGAGCGCGCGTCATACCGTCGGACACCGGACACAAGCTGCGATTCCTCAAGGGCGAGGAGTATCGGGGTGACCGCACGCTCAACCTGCACCCCGAAACGGGAGTCGAGCGCACGAGCATCGCGCCGATCATCGAGCACTTCTCCTCGCAGCTTTGCCGTGACCTTGGCCTCACCGCGCCGCGCGTTGACTGGTTCCGCGCCGTCGAGGCGGGTGACGGAGCTCCCGTTCATTCACAACGACTCGCACTTCAGCAGATCAACGAAGCCTTCCTGCGTTTGAGCGGCCTCGACGACTGCGCCGACCTCTACAAGCTCGAGAAGGACGTCTTCACTAAGAAGACGAATCTGCACACTGGGCGTGAAGCTTTCGATGCACGACTCGCCGAGCTTCGATCGCTGAGCCGCACCATCAGGGAGCCCGCGGTGTTCGAAAGCCTTGATGCTCAGAGCTTTGGGCTCTACAGCGCTGTGAGCGTGTTCATCTCCAACTGGGACGGCTTCCGGAATAACTTTTTTTTGTACGTGCCAGCGCCGCCCGATCGCTGGCGAGTGTTCCCCTGGGACCTCGACCAGACGTTCCAGCCCTGGCAGGACCAGTTGCCGGTGACGACACCGCGCCAGGGCATCGTGTCGCGCGGTTTTCATCTGGTGCCAGAGTTCGATGCCGCGTACCTCGAGACACTGCGCGACTTTCTCGATCCCCAGGGCCGTAACGTCGCGCCGAGAATCCTTGACGCTGCGGCGGCGCTGGAGACCCTTCTCCTCGACGACCTGACCCTGATCGAGGCTCACCTCGGTGTCACTCGCGACGACCGACGCAGCGAGATCCGCGAGTTTTACGATCAGATTCGCGAGTTCGTTGAAAGGCGGGTTCCCGTACTGCGCGCCGAGCTGGAGGGAGCGGTGAAATCGCGTTGACTTCGGACGAGTCGGGAAGATAATTCAAGGCTCTTTGCCCGGGATGAGTTGGGTCGCCTGGGTGTGTTTTTCAGGCGTTTGGGAACCGGAGGTAGCGATGTTACGCATGCCTTTAACCGTTTTGATTGCAGCGGGTTTTTCGGTGAGCCTGTCCCTCTCAGCGGCGACTCTCACCGTCAACACGACGAACACCACGAACGAGGCGGACGGGGTATTGACCTTGACGGAGGCCATCCTGGCCGTCAACGGCGAACTCGGTCGCCCACTTGACCCGAGCGAGAGCGATCAGGTCACGGGGACGCTGGGCACTGACGACGCCATTCACTTCAATATCGCGGGCGACGGGCCGCACACCATCGCCGAGCCGTTCAACGGTTTCACGGTCAGCGCCAGTGACGTCACGATCGACGGCTACACGCAGCCGGGCGCGAGCCCCAACACGAACGACATCCTCGGTGGCAACAACGCAGTTCTGCAAATCGTGATCGATGCAACGAATGGCAACCACACGTTTCAGGATGGTGGCAACGAAGGCGACATCATGACGCTTTTCGGCGACAACATCGTGATCCGCGGCATTTCGTTCCTCAGTACCTACGAAACCGCCGCAGGTGGTTTGAACTACGGCATCAATTTTCGCGACGGCGCGGCAGGCGGCCAGGTCGGCGGCTGCTGGATCGGCCTGAGCCCGGACGCTGGCACGGTGGCCGGCGGTGAGATCGGTCTTGGCGCCTGCAGCACAGCAGGTGGTCATGCGTTCGGCACCAACGGCGACGGCGTCGACGATCGCGCCGAGTTCAACGTCATCGCCGGTTTCAACGTCAACACGATCGTTGAAGGTGCGGCGAACGTCAAGATCGCCGGCAACTACATCGGTATTCTGCCGGACGGCGTGACGGTGGCGGATGACGGCGGCGCAGTCGGCGAAGGTGACGCCATTGAAGGCGGTGGATTCGCTAGCCTCGTGATTGGCACAGACGGCGATGGCGTCGCCGATGCCGACGAGAGAAACGTCATCGGCGGCATGAAGGACGAAGTGTTCCAGGTTTTCAGCTCGCCGAACCCGAACGTGCGTTTCTCGGGCAACTATGTCGGTGTCGGCGTCGACGGCACCACTTCCATCGCGAACAATGAGTTTTTCCGCGGCGATCCGATGCCGGGCTTCCTCATCGGCAGCGATTTTGATGGAACGAGCGATGAGCTTGAAGGAAACATCATTGCCAACCATACGGGCACGTTGTTGAACTTTCCGTCGGATTCAGCCGTGACCTTCCGTGGCAACTCGCTATTCAACAACACGGGAGCTCTCTACGAAAGTGTGGATCGCACGATCCACGCGCAGATTCTGGCTCGTGTAGACAACATCGCACCGGTGATCAGCGACACCAGCGGCTGCACGATTCAAGGGCAGATTCCGCTCGTCGTTGAGGCGGTGGATTTTACCTTCGCGACTGTCGATCTCTACGTTGCTGATCCGGGCACCGTAGGCACAAACCCGCAGGGGCTGCAGTGGGTCGCGTCGTTCGAGGAAGGTGGTCCCGACGACGGTGCTCCGAATGAGGGGGCATTCTTATTCGACGTCTCGGCGGTCGCGGACCAGCTCGCGGGTCAGTCGATCGTTGTTACGGCGACAGTTCCCGGGGAACCCGTGCTTTTGGACGGTGCGGAGACGAGCGTGTTTTCGGCTGCGGTCGTGTTTGACAGCAGTGGCTGCGGGGCCTCCTGGCTGCCGGGAGATGTCAATGGTGACGGTGGCATAGATATTTCTGATCCGGTTGCGGACCTGAATTTCCAGTTCGCAGGTATCCCGTTGGCCGCAGCCTGCTTGCTTGCCGGCGACGGACTGAACGCTGCCGGCCTGCTCGTAGCCGACTTTAACGGTGATGGTGGTCACGATATTTCAGACCCCGTCGCGTCGCTCAATTTTCAGTTTGTCGGCGGAGCCAATCCGCCGCACGCACTCGGAACAAGCTGCATCACGCTGCCCGAAAGTGAGTGTGAGGATAGCTGTCAGTAGGCTGGCAGCTGCTTTCACTCGACACTCTCGGTCAAGGTATAGAAAAAAGGGCCCACGCCGTGGAGGCGCACTGCGTGGGCCTTTTTCTTAGCACTTACCATGGGCAAAGTAGCAGTCATTGTCACCTCCGGACAGCACACGGCCTTGCTTGCTACTTTGGACAGCGCTTTTCGTTGACTTAGTTTCCTTGTGTTCGACTCTTTTTCTGATCTTTTGAACAGAAGCGAACGAAGCAAACGAAGATCAGACAAAGAAGCTCAGGCGCTCGAGGACGTCTCGCTTTCCGCTGCAAGGTTGCGTTCTTGGCACAAAGAAAAGAGATTCGCGAGATAGACGCTCGATGGGGGCGCAGATCGAGCCAATGAGACGTGTGCCGACCACTTTGTCGCACCCGACGACCGTCATTCTCCCGCGCCGTCCGGGCGCGGTGACTCGGCGACGAGCTTGAGCGCGCGCTCCATGTAGATCTCCCCGGTCATCTCCCCCAAACTCGTGCGCGAGATATACTCGTAGCGCTTGAAGCTATCGAAATCGACGCGCGCCAGGATGTAACCGAACGCATCATTGGTCAGTCCGAGCAGAAAGTCATGCTCGCCCGGCATGTTGCGTTTGAGGTAGTAGCCGATGTTGGGCAGTGCTTCACCGGGGATCGTCAGCAGCTGGGCCGTGCCGATGTTCACCAGGTTGAGACGTGTGGTGACGCTTGCGGCGCTCTTCGCGCCGCGCGAGCCTGGCCCGCCCAGATCCATGAGTGCGATCAACTGCTGCATGAGAGGTGAGGTGACCGGAAGCTCCAAGTTGCGGCTGGTGACGTAGAGGCCGGGATCTTTCTGCAGCTGCGTATCGCCGACGATGCGCAGCGCTTCGTCGGCGAGCAAGCGTCCGATGCGAACGCACTCGTCCCAAGTTTGAATGTCTTTGCCATCTGGGCCACGGCAGTCTGCGGTGACCATGCCGCCTTGGGCGCCGTTCATGTAGAGCGCGACACCGCCAGCAACTTCCTCGATGCGATCATAGAGCGGGCCGCAAAAGTCTGGGCTCAAGATGCCGCTTTTCGGACCGAGCACTTCGGGGTGGCTGGCGTAGTTGACGAGCGTGGCGATCACCTTGCCTTGGTTTGGGCCCGAAGTCTCGACGGCCTGGATGACTCCGCAGCGCGGATCGTAGAGCTGCGGAGCGTAGTAGTTGTAGGCGATCTTACCTTTGGCGTCGCCGACTGCGATCTTCAGCGCTGCGGGACGCAGGTGCTCCGCGGCGTCATTGATCGCTTCGGCGATCTTGCCGATGGCCCACTGCGTGTACTTCGGATCACCACTGCGTCCGCCTTTGCCATCCGGGAAGCCGTACATGTCGGGGCCGCTGTGGTTGTGGGTCGAGCCGATCAGAATGTTTTCCGCGGGGATGTCGCGGACGCGAGAGCGTACTTGATCGCAGAGGACAGCCGGAAAACCGAGGTAATCGACGCCGACGATGGCGACGCGCGTGCCTGCTTGCTCAAAAACCATGGCGCGTGCGAAGAGGTCGCCCCTTTTCTCTTTCACGGGGCTCGGTGTACCGACACCTCCCGAGATGGGAAGGAGTGGGTCGGGGGTGATGACGCGAAATGCCGCGCCGACCTTCATCTCCGCGCCGAGGGCGGCGCTGGAGAGCGTGCACAGAAGGAGGAGTGTCGGCAGGATCCACGGCAGGCGCGGAAAAAGGGCGATGGTTGGTGCACTGGGAGTGAATGACATGGAGTTTCTCTCCAAGTTTGGGTGGAGCTGTGAACCGCGAGCGATCATGCCGCGCGTGACTTTCGTAGTATAACCGGATACCAGCGTTTCCGAAGTGGAGGAAGACACGTTGCGGCGCGGTGAGGTTTCGGGCTTGCGCGGGTTCGTGTACACTGAGTCTACAAGCGACCGACATGAGCGAGGAAGACCTGTGCGCACTAAGAAAAGGAACTTACGAACGTCTGCGCGTGCAACGATGGTTGCAGTGGCGAGTTTCGTGGTTGCGGTGGACGTGTTAGCGGCTGATCCGGCACGTAGTGTCAATTTGGCGGACGTCCGCGACTGGACGATCTACGTCGCTGCCGACGCGATCCCCAGTGAGCGCTACGCCGCCGAGGAGTTTCGTGACTTTTTTGCCGAGGCTTCGGGGGCGCGACTGCGGATCGTGACCGCGGCGCAGCGAAGTGATCGACACGTTTATATTGGCGACAGCGCGCTGATGCGGCAGAGCCGCGCCGGATTCTCGACCGTCGGGCTGGGGCCGGAGGATCTCCGCATCGTCGTCCGCGATGATTCGATCGCCATCGCCGGCGGACGGCCGCGCGGCACGCTCTACGGAGTGTACACCTTTCTCGAAGACTATCTTGGCGTGCGCTTTCTCACGCCCGACTGCACGCACGTGCCGGCGCTGGGTGAGTGGCGGAAGATCGATCCGGTCGATCGCATCTATCGTCCACCTCTCGCCTTTCGTTACAGCTACTACGGCGAGGTCAACGGCAACGAGGCGTTCGCGGCGCGCCTGCGCATCAATACCGTGCCGCGTCACGCCCGCTTCGGCGGTGTCACGTCGCGCCGATTGATCAACCATTCGTTCGCCAGCCAGATTCCATCGCGTCGCTATGGCAAGGAGCATCCCGAGTATTACAGCCTCGTGGATGGCAAGCGCCTAGCGCAGGTGCACAACGACTCTCGCGACAACGAGCCGTGTCTGACGAACCCGAAGGTCCTTGAAATCGTTACGGCGGCAGTTCTGCAGCAGATCGAACGCGAGCCCGAGTGGAGTAACATTTCGGTAAGCCAGAACGACAACGACGAATACTGCCGCTGCGCGCCGTGTGCTGCGATCGACGCGCGAGAGGGCTCGCCGATGGGGTCACTGCTGACTTTCGTCAATGCGGTCGCGGCGGCAGTGAAACGCGACCATCCGGGCATCAAGGTCGGCACCTTGGCTTATTGGTACACGCGGAAGCCACCGCTCGACCTGAGACCGGCTGACAACGTCCAGATCCAGCTCGCGTCGATCGAGTGCAGTCAGCTGCAGCCGATCGACCATCCAGACTCGAAGCTGAACGCAGCGTTTCGCGATGACCTGCGCGGCTGGGGGCGCATCAGCGACGACATCTGCATCTGGTCGTACATGACGAACTTTCACAACTATTTGTTGCCGTGCCCGAACCTACACACGATCGAGCCGAACATTCGCTTTTTCGTCGCCAATAGCGCCCGCGGCGTCTTCATGCAAGGGGCCGGGAACGCAGTCGGGGCGGAGTTTTCTGGCGTCCGTAACTACATGGCATCGCGTTTACTCTGGAACCCGAATCTTCGCGGCGACGAGCTCCTCGATGAGTTCGTGCGACTCTATTACGGCAAGGCTGCACCAGCGATCCGCCAGTTCATCGCTTTGATGCACGAAAACGCGCTCGCAGGAGGTTTCGAGAAGAGCTGCTTTGCTCATCCGGCAGACTATGGGATCGACCGGGAGACGGCGGCTCGGGGCCTCGAGGCGTGTCGGCGCGCGTTCGAGCTCGCCGAAGACGATGACATCCGTGCGCGCGTCGAGCGCGCGTCGATCTGGGCCTATCGCGCCGCGGTGGGGGACCTGCCGATGCGGCTCTCGGGCGGCCATCGCGCCCGCTGGAATCGCGGCGGACTTGAAATCGATTCCGTTCTCAGCGTCGAAGACGCAGAACGAGCGCGGCCTTACCTGCGGCGGCTCCTTGAGCTGTGTCGTCGCCATGGCGTCACGCGCTGGTCTGAGAATTGGTCCATCGAGGAGGCGCTGCCGGTGCTGCGCCAGTTCTTGCGCGCCGAGGAGAGTGAGTTTTGATCTCAAGATTTGCCGCCACGCGGCGACGTCGGATGGGGGGCGGTCGTGGAGTTGAGCGGTGGAGGGTGTCGTGAAGGCACGTCGCAAGCTCTGGCTGATCGTTCTTCCGCTGGTTTGCGTCATCGCCGGGGCGTACGGAGCGTGGAAGGTCTGGGACCGCAGCGCACGGAGCAGATTCGTGGCGGCGGTGGAGCTGTACCGCAGTGCCGGTTTCCCGCTGCGAGCCGTGGACCTGCGGCCGGAGAATCTCCATCCAGATGACAACGCGGCGGCGCTCTATATAGAGGCTTCGGCGCTGGCGCAGGAACTGCCGCGAGGGTTTGACTTCGAGGAGTTTCTGACGCACGCAGATTCGGCTTCAAACTCCGAGTCGAAAGCGAATGCTGAAGCGCTGTTTGCCGCTGCCTCGCCGGCCTTTGAGCTGCTCCGGCGCGCTGCCGAACACTCTCACTGCGTCTTCGCGCGCGACTATCAGTTTCCGTTTGACGGAGAGTCGCTATACCTCTCTGGCCTGATCCAACTCGTCCGGATGTTCTGTGCCGGTGCCATTCACCAAATGGAGTCCGGAGACGAAACCGCGGCGCTCGAAGACCTGCACGCAGTGTTTCACCTTTCGCGATTGTTGCGCACCGATCCTGAGTTGATGACTCAGATCCAGCGGATCGCCGTTACTGGGCTCGGCATCGATGCGCTGCGGATCGTGCTGCCGCGATGTCAGAATCCGCGCGCCGCGCTGGCGCGGGTCGAACTTGACGATGTTTCCGGTGCAGTCTTTTTCGGCGCGCGTGCGGACGCTGCGCGCACCATGGAGGCGGCTATCGTAGACGCCGGCCTCATGGGCTACGAGCCTTCAGAGCATTTGAGGTTTGAGGAGGGTCTTGAGACGTTCTATTGGATCGCCCGCTTGCGGTGGCTGACCGAGCCATACATCTCGGGCGAGAAGGCACTCATCGTCGACTTCAGAAGGCAAGTTCTCGAGGCGCTTCAGCAGCCGTACGATGAAGCACTCTTGGCTCTGGACCGCGCTGAGCGCGACCTCAAGGAGCGCGGCGGAGTGTTCGCGCAAGCGCTGTTCTTTCGCATCAACAACTTAGTCACGCGCGAGGCGATCGCCGTCGCCAGGGCTGCGCAGACGTTCGTCGTCGCGGAGGTTTTGCATTTTCGGCGCGAAACCGGAGCGTGGCCGCAATCGTTCAAAGAACTGGTCGCAGCCGGTGCGCCGGAGCTGAAGGAGCTGGCGCCGGAGGATTTCGAGTTCGCCTTGGTGGGGGAGGGCCTCGAGGTGCGGCGGGTGGATGGGAAGGGAACGCCTTGGTTGCTTGAATCCCATCCGTGAGCGCTTGGGATGAGGTGTCGCGAGCGACCTAAGGATCGAAGTGACGAAAGAGAAGGACAAGACGAAGACGATTAAGTTCTTGGCCTCCCACCCGTCAGTCGGCACTTCTTGCACCACGTTAAGAGCCTTTGAGGGTCTTCAAGATTTCGCCCAGCTGCTCACCAGTGATCACACCGTCGCCTTTGAGCGAAACGAGCAATTGAACGACTTCGGCAAAGACTGGGTCTGTCCCGAGAAGGTCGGTGATGAGATCAGATACCGTACAGCCGTCGGAAAGAAGATCGTTTTCTACGCCCGTGTCCACTCCGTCGATCACGATCGTGGGTTGAAGATCCGAGTTAGGACAACTATCGGATCCCGTACATCCCGAAGGTCCGTTGGTCGCTGCGTCCGGATTACACAAACCATCGAGGTCCTCGTCGACTTGAGAATCGGAACAGCCGCTGGAATCCACTATCTCCCCTTGAGGCGTGCCTGGGCACAGGTCAATCGCATTCCCCACACCGTCTTCGTCGCTGTCGGCGTGGAACACGTAAACCTTTCCAACTGGGGCACCGTCCACGAGGTCGGAATCGGCAGCGACGACGATGTGCTCGTCATCGGCTGCAAGTTCCGAACCGAATCGTGCCCCGTCGGCCGGCGTAGGACTTAGAATGGTGTCGACGATTGTGAATGTATCTGAAGTAAAGACATGGACCGCGCCACCGTTGTCGGCCGCGGCGTCGTCGAATCGTGATCCCACCACGAGGAGGTCTCCGTGAGCTGCCAGCGCACCGCCGAAAAGATCAACGGGGTCAGGTGTTGGGTTTTCCAGAATTCCGAGCAGAGCTCCGGTCGCTATGTCGAAGGCGTAGACCCTACCTTCGGCGTTCGTGGGTGCGGCGCTTGCTGACGCCCCTACGAATACCGTGTCGCCGACGACAGCCACACTGATGCCGAAATTCGCGTTCGGCTCCAAAATGGGATTGGTAAGCGTGTGAAGAAGTGTCCCGGTGGAGCGATCGTAGATTTGAACTTCACCGATGAGAGATGGTGTTCCAGCGTGAAGCGTGCTTGCAACGACATGAGTTGCGGTCGCAACGGCGGCCCAACCATGTCTGTCGCCATTCACCGGCGTCGGATTGAGATATGTTTGAACGAGGTTCCCGGCGAAATCGTAGAGATACACGAAGCCTGGACCAATGCCCCCAAGACCCAGGTCGGACTGAGTGACGATCAGGCCTGCATCGTCGGCGAAGAGCCGCCACCCGAAGAGCTCGCCTTGGAGCGGCGAAGGGTTGAAGATTTCCAGAACTAAGCTTCCTGTCGAAGCGTCGTAGCGTCGAACGGTGCCGGTGTCCGACGCTCCGGCGTCGTCCCCATGGTCGCCGAGAAAAACCATTCCCGAGACGATCGCCCCTCCCTCTCCCAGGTGATCGCCAGGCATCGGAGTCGGATCGAGGAAGGTGTGAACAAGCGTTGCCGTACTCAGATCGAAGAGGTATGCCGCTCCGGAGTCAGGTGGACCACTTGCATCGTCCCTTCGTGCACCCACAAGAACAAGATTCCCGTCGAGCGTCACTAGCGACCCGAACTGGTCGTCCTGGTCCGCGTCCGGATCGGGATTGGGAATGACCTGAAAGACACTGAACGGGTCAGCTTTCAGGGCCGAGGAGATTCCGATCAGACAGACCAAGAATGAAAGTAAATTCGACTTAGGCATAGTGACTCCCGTGGGGAAAGTACAGAAGGCGTCGCTCACTTCCGCGTCGAACTCGACGTGGTTCGAATCGCCATAGTGGTAAGCGGGATTCGGGAGCGAATGCGCAAAAGGAATGCACGTTTTTCTGCTCGCGTCGGCTTCCCCAGCGACCGATGTGGTGCCCGATATCGTTATCTGGCAGGGGAGGGCGAAACAGGGTTGTTGTGCCGGATCGTCGTGGCGCCCCACCACATTTTCACCCAACCGGCAGCTCCATCCGGCGAACCGCCTGCAGCAACTACAGCTTGACCGTCGGCTCTTACGTCGAGTCCCATCACTTGTCCGGGAGGCGGGTTGAGCTCCAAAAGCTCGACCACGCTCAACTCTCCAGCTTCCTCGAACCAGCGCCAAAGTTTCACCGAACCTTCGGCGGGGCCCGTGACGAATCGTTGGCCATCCGGGAAGAATTTCAGTGCGTTGATTCGTCCCCGGTGGCAGCGAACGGTGAGCTCTCGGGTCGGAGGAGCGAGCTCGGCCGATCTGTCGGGAATCTGCCAGACCTCAACGGTGCCGTCCTCTCCGAGAGTTGCGAGAAACCGCTCGTCGGGAGTCGGTACGATGCCCACGACGAAGCTCTGAGCTTGAAATCTGCCGATCCGCGCTCCATCGGCGATGGCGCGTACCTCGATCGGTGTGGCTTCCCGACCGCCGATCGCGATCAAGCCGCGTCGTGGGAAGACCGCGAGTCGACGGCTTGTGACGTCCGTCTTGACGTCGAGGATGAGGTTGTGGGGACTGGCTCGCACAGAGTCCAGTGGCCGATTCTCTCGGTGTTTGCCGCGCCGCCAGACCATGAGCTGACTCTCGACGAGTGGGCGAACGTGTCTAAGTGAGCACGCGGCGAAGAGAGAGCCGTCCCGTGAGAATCCCATCCCGTAGACGGGCGCCGAAAACTTGCCCAGCTCGACGATTTCCTGCACTCGATCGTTCGTCGCGACGAGCTGAACCGTGTAGTTGGAGGTCGAAACGGCAACTTCACGCCCTCCGGGTGCTAACGCGCACACTTCGTGTTCGATTCCCCCCGCCGACCAAGGCTCCACCTCGACGCTGGACTCTGAGTGATACCCTCCCGGTGGCCGTTCTCGATCGAGATCCCAGAGCGAGAAGCGGGGATGTTCCGACTCCGTGACCAAACGTCCGTCATCGCGAAAGGCCACGTCCCAGAGTCGCTGCTTTGTGATTGCGTGCGACGTTAGGCGAGACCAACGTTCCGTTGACCAGAAACGTAGAGCGCCTCGATCACCGACCGAAGCGAGCAACCTACTATCGGAAGAGAATTGGAGATCGTCTATACGTCGGCCGTGGGCTCGGACGCTCCATAGCGCGACGAGGGTGTCCTGATCCCAGATTGTCAGATCACCCTCACGTGAACCTGTTGCTAACCAGCGGCCATCCGGCGAAGCCGCGAGGACCTCAACGTCGGTTGAGAGAGGAGCCGACCGACGGATTTCTCTCAGTTGCCGCACGTCGTACTTCACGAGGCCGGCTTCGCGGTGCGCGGCGACGACGACGTCGTTAACCATGCAGAGATTGTCGATGGGGCGGGCTACCGGGAACTTCAGAACTTGGGTCACGGGTTGGCGGCTGCTTGACGTCCCATAGGGGATGCTCTCCGGAATAGAAATGAGTCGAAGATTGTCGAATCCACCGACCACGAGCCACCGACCATCGTCTGAGAACCCGAGGCCGGTGTAAGTCTCTTTGGGTTTGAAGTTGCCGACCTGAAAGTAACGGGTGGGCGGCGACGTGTGGAGGACAACCGTGGTGGCGGCGGCAACCAAAACATGGCCGATGGGCGAGTACGCCAGGTGTCCCGAGGTGATCAGACCACCGTAACGGCGCACTGCGCCATCTTCGACGTCGACTGTCGCTAAGAGCGCTTCACCCTGGGCCTGGAGGGTCAAGAATTCACCGCCCGGCTCCAGGACCATGTCGCTCACCGGAAACTCGAGCTCTATGCGCCACCGTTGGATCGGAGACTCTATTCGGTCGATCGACCATCGGGTAACGATGCCTTGCTCCCGTTCGGAGCGCGATCCGAGGACAGCAATGCTTCGTCCGTCGCGCAAAAACACCATGCGGTCGAGCCCGCCTTGGACCAGCTCAAGGGGCTCGGAGGAGAGCTCGCTTTTTCTTCGCAGGTACTCGATGTCAAAACTCGAGCGTTCGTGCTCGTCCTTGCCTCCCATTTGATTCAAGTACTGGCTAACGAGCGAGTGTGTCTGCTCGATCGCTCCGGCTTCCAGAGCTTGACGCGCCCGCGCCACGACCCGCGTCGAGTCTTCGAAGCGAGTTCGCTCCGTCTGCGGCTGGTCGCTCTCATGGCCCTTGTCCTCGAGGATCCGCAGTCCATGCCATGCGAGGAAGCCCATGAGGACCACGATGGCCCCGAGCCCTCCGACTTTCGAGAGTACCGAAGATGGAGGGCGATGCCGAACCCATCGACGCAACGCATGCCGCCGGGCGTGACCGACAGCGCGGACTGTTTCGCCGTCCAGGTAACGCCGCACTTCGTCAGAAAGTGCAGCGACGCTTGGATAGCGATCCTTCGGAGAGCGAGCCAACGATCGATCGACGATGGCTTCGAGCGCCAAAGAATGAACTGGTGACACTTCACTAAGCGGACGTGGACCGGCGATCAGGCGCGTGATGAGATCTTCATCACCTTTCTCGCTGTAGGGAGTTTGTCGAGCGAGCAGTTCGTAGAGGATGATGCCTAGAGCGTACACATCGGAACGCTCGGAGATAACTCCGTCGTCGAACAATTGCTCCGGGCTCATGTATTCTATCGTACCTAGCGGACCTGCACCCCTAGTACTCGTGGCGTCGTGGAGGCGCCCACGCAGCGCTTTGGCGATTCCGAAGTCGATGACCTTGATTTGGAGTCGTCCCCCGAGGACTTCACAAGGACATTGGACGGTTTGAGGTCACGATGAACGATTCCACTTTCGTGCGCGTGCTGTACTGCGTCGCAGATTTGGCAGAAGAGTCGGAGCCGTTGGACTGTGTCGAGCGTTTGTTCGTCGCAGTAGTCCGTCAGTCGGCGACCGTCGACATACTCCATGATGAAGTACGGCTCGTTCAGTTCTGTTATTCCGGCATCGAAGATCGCAGCAATGCCTTCGTGGTGCATGCGCGCGAGGGCTTGCGCCTCCCCTTGAAAGCGGGCCGTGTGCTCCGCAGTATTCCGCGTGGCGTGCAAAACTTTGACAGCAACGAGTCGGTCGAGGGGTTCGCTCTGCTTCGCTAGATAAACTGTGCCCATGCCGCCGCGGCCGAGCTCTCCGAGGATCGTGAGGCCGTCGATGCATGGCGCATTGCGCAGGTTTGTCGATTCCACCGATTCCGCGAGGTTTTCGAGGCGCTTTGAGATCTCTGCGGCAGAGTCGCAAAATGTTAAGAGGCGTGCAATGTCTCCGCGGAGCACTGAGTCGTCTCCACAGAGCTCGGCCAAGAGGCGTTCGCGGTCGGCAGGCTCAGCCTCGATCACCCGCAGAATGATCGTCTCGCGTCCCGGACGCACTTTTTTGCTCACTGCAGCGTCAGTCCTCGAACCAGCTCAAGAGCGTCATGAGTCCGGCCCGCTCGCGGTTGCGCACGGTAGCCTCCGAGCAGCCCAGCATGGCTGCGACTTGGCGGAAACTATGTCCGGCGAAAAACCGGTTGTGAATGACGAAATGGAGTTTCGGAAACTCCTTGTGCAGGCGGGTCAAGAGCTGCGCGAGGTCCAGTTCCAGCTCCAACTCTTGCTCTATGGTCGGCGAGATTTGCGCGAGCGGGATGCGCTGGCGTCTCCCGCCCCGTTTTTTCGTCGCTTCGCTGTTTGCGTGATCGATGAGGGTGCGGCGAGCGGCGTTGTGGGCCAGCGCACGAAAGTGTCCGCTGTCATCGATCTGGACCCCGCGGAGTCTAAGAAAGCACTCATTGGCCAGCGCAGTGGTCTGCAGCAAAGCGCTCTGGCGTTCGCGTTTCATGTGCTGGCGCGCTACCGACCGAAGCATCCTTTCGAGACGATCTTCCGCGCAGCGAGAAAGGGATTGCTTCGCGGACGGCCCAGAATGAACTGGCGACGCGAAGTCCTGTTCCGAACGCATAGTGTACCCCAGCCCACGTAGACGGCACCCTTTGTCAGTATCATCATCACCGAGTCGGCATCGTACCCGGGTGATCGTTTGAGCACAACCACATGACGATGACGCCTTCGAATCTCATGACCTGAACTATAGGTGTCCAGGTGTCGTTCCCGCAGGTTATGCTCTAGCGGATGACTAAGTCATTTGATGACAGGCCGGCGTCTTGTGGTATTCCCGTTGCAACGAGTGTTCCGAGGCGAAACGGATTGACGGGGGCGGAGGGGTTGTTTAACTTTCGGAAACACTCTTTCAGACGTCAAGCATTGGCAGCTATAGCCGACCATGGCCTGCTGTCCGCGGCGCGAAAACTGAACGGACTCGCACGGAGGATCTTCGTGGCTCGATTCCCCACTATAGCTTGCTGCCAGCGGCTTTATCTTCTCTTGCTCTTCTCTCTGACTGCCTGTCAGCATCAAGCTGAGTCGATACCGCCCAAGATCGTTGTCCTCACGTTTGACGATTCCGTGAAGTCGCACTACACCGTCGCGCGGCCACTCCTCAAGAAATACGGCTTCGGAGCGTCGTTCTATATCACCGAAGGGTTCAACTTCGAGACGGACAAAACGAACTACATGACCTGGGACGAGATCCGCCAGCTCCACAAAGATGGCTTCGAGATCGGCAACCACACGCGCGACCACATGGGGGTGAACGACGACAACGTCGATCAACTCGTGGAGCAACTGGAGGAAATCGATCGAAAGTGCGCCGAGCATGGCATCCCAAAGCCGGTGACGTTCGCGTGGCCGGGAAACTCGATCACCGCGAAGGCCTTACCGGTGCTCGAACGTCACGGCATCCGCTACGCGCGGCGCGGCGGCGCACCCGAGTATCCGTACGACCGTGGCCGAGGGGTTGCGTACGAACCGGGGCGCGACCACCCGCTGCTCATTCCGTCAGCAGCCGATGCCCGACCCGACTGGAAGCTCGAAGACTTCATCCGCGGCGTCGAGCAGGCGAAGGATGGTCGCATCGCGGTGCTGCAGTTTCACGGCGTGCCCGAGGGAGAGCACCCGTGGGTGCACACACCGCAGGCGATGTTCGAAAAGTACATGAAGTTCCTCCACGAGGGAGGCTACAAAGTGATCGCGCTGCGCGATCTGGACGACTACGTCGACCCCGACAAGAAGCCCACGGATCCCTGGGCGGTGATCAATGCACGCTCTGCGCAGCTGCAGGAAGCGGCGAACTCAGAGAGGTGAGAGAGAGCAGACCGATGTGCGCCACGAGCGCTACCACGCGTCTGGCGCGGTCGCGTGGAAGGCTTTGAGTGAGAGAGCTGTTCGGATCGCCCAGGCGGGCGAGCCGCAGGATTCACCGGGCCTTTTTCGTGCGGCGGCCGAACACCGTCGCGAACACCCCAGATCTCTTGCTCTTACCAGACTTTTTGGTCTTCGCCGATCGCACCTTGCGCTTGGGAGTCCGCGCTGCGACACGGCGACTTTCATGGATGCGAAACTCTATCTCGAAGTGATTGTCGCCCGTGCCCTCAAGAAGCTGATCGATGGCCTTGAGCACGCGCTCGCGACCGCCTTCGATGAGGCGCCACTGCGCTTGTGATTTGCTCGAAGAAGACGCGGGTCGTTGCGGAGGCTGGCGCTGCGGCATGAGAATCCTCTGTCTGAGCCTTGTCTTTCTCTTCGGATAAGAGCTCCCCTCTTCTCCAGAGGTTTCCCGCATTCCCTGAGTTCCCAAAAGTGGGGCAGCGGGGGAGCATCTAGCCTCTGTGTTTCGACGAGGTCCACCGAGTAGGATGGAATCTGCGTCGACAGCGAAGAGGGTTCACCCACGGCGCCTGTCGACGGCGATCGCATAACTCGAAGGAGCAACTCATATGCGCACCGCACCGATGACGATCGTGTTCGTTTTGGCCGCTGCCAGCTCAGGCGCGGAAGTCACTCTCGTGGAGAAGGGGCAGCCCAGGGCGACGATTGTGATCGGCGCCGAGGCGAGCGATCAGGCGCGCGAGGTCGCCAAAGAGTTGCAGACATACGTCGAGCGGATCAGTGGGGCAACGCTTCCGATCGCTAGCGAACGTGACGCCGTCCGCGGCCCTCGCGTCCTCGTCGGCCGCAGTAGCGCAGTCGCTCGGCTCGGAGTCGATATTCCGTCAGGGTTCACGACCCAGCTCAACGAAGAGGGTTTCGTGATCAAGACTGTCGACGGTGACCTCGTGCTCGCAGGCAATGAGGAGCGGGCTTACCGAGGGACGGCTTACGCGGTCTACGAGTTACTCGAGCAGCTCGGCTGTCGGTGGTACTTCCCCGGCGAGTTTGGCGAGGTGCTGCCGTCGATGGACACGATCACGGTGCCGGAGATGGATCGAGTCGAGCGACCCGATTTTCGCATCCGGCGCATTGGATACGCCGGTTGGATGCCGATCAGCGCCGAGGACGCGAAAGCGTTTCGACCCTGGTACGACCGCCACAAGCTCAACGGTCTTGCCATCAGCATGCCGGGTGACGGCAGCGTCAAGCGCTTGGGAGAGAGCGTAACCGTCGAGTCGCATCCTCACCTCTACTCGATCGATCGGCGAGGCAACCGATGGGAGGGCATGTTCTGCACGACGAACAAAGAAGTGCGAGCTATGGGCGCAGCAGTGATCAAGAAGTACTTTCGCGAGCATCCGGAGGTGCACTCGTTCGGATTTGCTCCAAGCGACGGCTATTCGCCGCGGTGCCACTGCGAGGATTGTCGGCGGCTCGTGCCTGGACTCGGCGGCAAGGGCATCGGTGAGCCGAGCTACAGCGACGTTTGGTTTCGCTTTGCGAACTCCGTCGCCACCGAGGTTCACAAGGAGTTTCCGGAGCGGTGGGTGTTGACCAATGGGTATGCGAATCGCGTGCGGTTGCCCGAGAGTCTTCCGAAGTTGAGTCCGAATCTCGGGATCCAGCTGGCGACAATTCACATTTGTAGTCTCCATCGCATCGGTGATCCGCGCTGCTGGGCGCGGCAAGTGTACGAGCGCTTGGTCGATCGCTGGACGAGTGCGGTGAAGTGCGTGATTGTCTACGACTACGACCCGGGTACTGCTGTGGACAACCTTCCGTTTCCCGCCTTACACAACCTGAAGCACGATATGCCCTACTTTAAGCGTCGTGGCCTCTGGGGATTCTGGACGCACGCCGCCAACTCCTGGATGGTCACGCACCTGAACTACTACGTTCGTGCGAAGCTCATGTGGGATACGAAGGCGGACGTCGACGCGCTTGTCCACGAGTATTGCCGTCTCTTCTACGGCCCGGCGGCCACGGCAGTGGAAGAATATCTTTGGACATACGAGCGCGCGCTCGAGGAGACGCACGTTCATACGGCCTGGGGGGACGTGATTCCATGGACGGTCATCCTCTCCCCGGTGTCCGGCGACTTGGATCGCCTGATCCGCGAGGCGGAATCGAAAGCGCAGAACACATCTTTCGCGCTCCGTGTCCGCATTCTCCGGATCACGCACGATCACATGCGCGCGTACGTTGCGATGGAGAAAGCTCTCGCAGAGGCGAAGTTCACTGAGGCAGTTGCGTGGACGAACCGCATGCTGGAATTGCGCGATATGATGGGCGCGATTCGCTCTGGTCTTTTGCCGCACACGGCCGAGTTCGCGCGCGATTTTCGTAGCACCATTGAGTGGCACCGGACGCTGTACGCGGATCTCGCTGCAAAGGCGGGCGGCGAGCAGGGTGAGCTTGTGGCGACTCTCCCGAGAACGTGGCAGTTCAAGAAGGATCCCAAGGACATGGGTACGATCTATCAGTGGTATCTTCCCGGGCATCGCGATGGCTGGGAGCCGATCGACACGACGCTCTACTGGCAGGCCCAGGGCCATATCGACGCGACGGGGTGGGGCTATTTCGGCAAAGCGTGGTATCGCTGCCAATTCGAAGTGCCAGCCGACGCCGCGGGGAAGCCGCTCACGTTGACTCTCGGCGGCGTCTACTACCAGGAAGACTACGATGAAGGTGTCTGGGTATGGGTGAACGGTCGCCTGATGACGCCGGAGAGGTGTCGGCTCCATCCGATGGGAGGACTCAACGCGCTCAAACCGATTCACGTCGATGTCACCGGCGACGTCCGCGCTGGCCGGACGAACGCGGTCGCCGTCCTAGTGCACACCGATCCGCCGGCGCGTTTTCCGCGCGGCGGGATGCATCGACGGTCGTTTCTGTGGAGCCCACGCCCCGAGGCCGGCATCGGCGCCGGAGAAAAAAATCGTTAGGTTTGGGCAGCGCAGCGCCAACCGCGCACGCGAAGCTACCGCTGCGCTTCGTGCGCAATGATCGTCGCCGGCACATAGCCGTGGTCGACAAACGAGCGCTCGATGTAGCGGAGCATGGTGCCGTAGTGAAGTAGCAGGTCCTCGTCGCCGTCGTTGTTCCAGTCGGCGACGTGCAGAAGCGGCCAGGACATGGGATATCTCGGTAGTTTCAACGGTTTCGGGGCATCGAACGCCGCTTTCCCTGGCACGGCTCGGTTCAAGATCAAGTAGCTCTCTTCGCTGGCGTACATGGCGATCACGTCATCCCAGCCATCGCCGTTCCAATCGATTGGCTGCGCGGTCAGCCGAACTTTGCCTTCGCGTGCGATCACGACAGCGGGTTCGAAACGCAGCAAGTCTCCGGGCGCCTGCAGGAAGATTCGCACGACGCCATACGTATCGCAGACCAGTAGATCCGGTCGTCCGTCGCGGTTGAAGTCCGCGCTCGCCACGGTTGTTCGCGCACCTTGCAGTTCATCGAAGGCATTTTCATCTTCTGGCGTTGGGGGGAGGCCGACGCGGAGCAGCTCGCCATCGATAAGTTTCAGACGGACGCCTGCTGCATCGACTCTCCCTTGCTCACGCGTGCCCCGATTTCGATGAAACCAGATGTGGCCTTCATGAACGCCCGAGAGAACATCCAGCAGGTCATCGCCGTCGAGATCGGCAAGTGCACGATAGTCCCACGCATCGCCGCGCGGTGTCGGATGATGGATGCGCTGCCCTGATTCGAGAAGCGGGATCACGTTCTTGCCTGTATAACGGTTCCCATTCTGCCCATCACAGAGCGTTACTGCCGCCCCGGCGAAGAAAGGCATGTTGTCCTGCACCTCGGCGCCGCCAAAGAGATCGGGCCAGCCGTCACCATTGTAGTCGAGCAGTTGCTGGAATCTGAGCGGCGCACTTCCCCACGGTGCCCGCAGTGGTTCAGTCGACGCATCGAAGACAGGATTGTTTGACGAGCCGACATTGGCTAAGAGGAGCAGATCGCGCGACGCGCTGACGACGAGGTCGAGCAAACCATCGCGATTGAAGTCGATCGCCCGTGGAGTTCCCAGTGAACCGTGGCGGAACTTTCCTTTCGCAGGAAAGGGCCGCAGCGTCAGTTGTGGCGCGCTTCGGCTTCCGACGTTCTCGTAGTACCAGAGAAACTTCTCAGGGTCGGATAGATCACCCAGTCCCGCGGTGATCTGCATGGCGCCGCTGATCAGGTCGAGGTCACCGTCGCTGTCGAAATCCGCCGCGCACGGGGAAGCCATCCACGTCACATCGAGGTCACGACCGTCCGCCTGCAGGGCGCCGCGAAACGTGAGCTCAGGCTCATCGCGCGCTGCGCCAGCGACGTTCTCATAAAACCAGATGCGTCCAGTGATATAACCTCCAGCGAGCAGGTCGAGGTCGCCGTCGCCGTCCCAATCGACGATCTCCGGTATGGGATAGTAGTCGTACGGAAAAACCCTGCCGTCTGGATCCTCTTCACAGGGCGACTTGGGGACGCGGATCGGGTTGCCGTCAGCGCTGAGGAGCCCTTGCAGGTAAAACTTCGGGTTCGTGACGGTTCCCTCATTGCGAAAGAACACGAGCGACTCCTTCTCCGCCCCGACGATCAATCGAGATCGCCGTCGCCGTCCCAGTCGGCCGCGCGCGGGGCGGAGCTGTAGCCAACGTCGAGCGGGTCGCCTGCGTCCGCGACGATCCATCGCGCCAGCTCGAAGCGTGGTGCCCCAGGGCGACCGACGTTGGGATACCAGAGGAGAGTGCCGTTCAGGTTGCCGACGACCAGGTCGAATCGTCCGTCGCCGTCGAGATCAGCGGTGTCGACGCGGCTGTGGTAGAGCGGGAAGAAGCTGTCGGCATCTGCTGCACAGCGGTTCGATCCATCACCGACGAATCCGGGAACCGAGAGCGAAGGTGCGGCGCCGGCCGGTAAGAGATCGAAGTAGATCGCATAGTGCGACGACTGCTGCGCTCGCTGGAGGTGGGACCACGCAACAGACGCCTTGCGCCCCTCGCCAACTGCCGGAACGAATCGACCGCCGCCCTCAACGAAAGTCGCCGGCAATCCCGTGCCATCGCTTCCATGCGCATAGCCCTGACGCTCCGGAAACTTCCAGGGAATGCTCAGGTCGTAGACACGAACCGGGCGTTCGCCGCTGCCCATGAAAGAGATCACCTGACCCGTTGCCGCGTCATATTCCTGAATAGTGATAGTCGACAGATCGCAGCGGGCAGACCGCAAGACGCGATCAAAGTCGATCTCTGCTCGGGCGACCAGCTCGTCGGCATCGCGCGTGATCTCCACCGGGTCAACGCGGATCAGTAGCCGGTGTGATCGATCGATCGACCAGGGCGCGGTTTCGCTCTTGAGATCCGGGGTCACGCTGCAGGCCGAGGCTGTCTGGAGGAGTACGAAGATGGAGAAGATGCGCATAAGGGTGAAAAAACTTGATCGTTCTACGTGTCGGTGGGTGTCGATGATCTTGGCGCCATTTGCCGACGCTGTCGCCGTACCAGCTCGATGCATGCGACGATGATCCAGCCGGTGAGAGATCCCCACACCATGTGGCCCATGATCACAGCGAGCGTACCGGTGAAGCCGTCAACACCGGACTGAATGCCTGGAACAGCATCGACAAAGTAAAAGATGGAATAAAGAAGACTCCCGGGGCGCAGCATCGTGGTCACACCCGGCAGCACGAAAATCGTGCACGCGACGAGATACTCCGGACCGTAAGCGCCCCGATGTTCCCGGTTGAGGCAAAATCGATAGATGATTCGCGTGACGAGAGCAGCAACTACGAGCGACGTCACTGCGACCGCGAAACCAGCAATCACTGCAGACAACTTCGCCACGTCTATGTGCATTCCAGGGCTCCGCTCGGGTGGTGTGCTTGGCGCCTGAATCACCGACCTGTCCGCCGTCTCGGGGCCAAACGGGGCTCGTCCACTGGACCGGCGCCCGCGGTGAATCTACTTTGAGGCTCCCTGGGCGGCGCCGCGTCCCTAAGACAGTCTAATTCCGACGTGTCGCAGAGAAAAGGGTCGCGAGCGAGAACGGCGAAGAGTGAAACTCGCACGTCCGTTGCACTTTCCCTTCATTGTCCCAGGTCGGTGAGCGGCAAGGGCGCACCAGATCGATCGAGTCTTTCGGAGAGCTTCATACCCGAAGGGGTGCGCACATAGACTTCCTGGAGCACGCCGTTGGAATAGACTTCGCGTCTGACAGGTTCGTTGCCCGTGGGTCTCCATTCCACCTCGGAAACCACGCCGTGCTCATAGTGTTCGTAGACGTCAGGCGTTTCGTCGCCGTCGATGTCGATCTTCGAGAGCATCAGAATTCCGGACTCGTAGATTTCCCACGTATCCTCTGACCCGTCGAAGTCTCTGTCGAGCTTTGAGCGAATCGGAATCCCTGACTCGTAGACGTACCACGCATCTGGTACCCCGTCAAAGTCTCTATCCAGTCGCGAACGAACCGGAATCCCCGACTTGTAGACGTACCATGCATCTGGTGATCCATCGAAGTTCTGATCGGATTCGAATCGTAGCATGTCCCCATTCGGCGCGAAGGTTAACCAATTGTCCGCTTTTCCGTCCCCGTTAGCGTCTTGAGCCAAGCGAGAGCGACTGTCGGTCGGGAGCCAAGAGGAAAATCCTTCGAGGAGTCCATAGTGCGTGCAGAGAAAGCCAAGCAAGAATCCGATCGTGACGAGGAGGAGCACGTCGCACACTCTCGGGAGGAAACTGCGAGAGGGTTTCTCCGAGCCAAAGACTGTGGCCTCTGCTCTTGAGAGCTCATCAGCGTCCTCTTCAACGAGCTCGTCGAGAGGTACTCGTTCATCAAGAAGCTCACGAGCGGCGCCAAGCTGGTCTTCAGGAACCAGTAGATGGATACCTTTGACCTCTTGAAGATTGGGGAAGGCTCCTGACGCGTCGTTGGGATCTACCAAAACGGGGATCCGAGCCTCTTCGAGAGTGATTCCCGCAGCGGTAGCCTCTTCGAGCGAGGAGCAGACAGCGGCGAGTACGAATTTGGAGTCTTCCATTCTGCGCCCGATCAGAAAGTCAAGATCGCCGTGGAGTCCTCGCGGCCTCGCGGGAGTGATAGACCACGGAATGATGGTAGTAGCGCAAGAACGCAGCGTCAACTACTGGCAAACAGCGCATTACAGTCAGCCTCAGAGTTTCACCTGGTTTCCATTCAAGCGCGGTGGGTTTTTGAATCGGTTGGCGCACCTCGCCGGTCAGTCGACGAAGACTCCTGCGCAGGTGAGTGCTGCGCACCCGGGAGATTTCGCGCAAGTTTCGACGGCGTTCACGTTGTGGCCGTCCACCGTCACCGCGTTCGGCGGCCTGCGGCCGATGACCGTCTGCGCGAGTCGAGAGTCGGTAAACGTAGCCGGCGGAGTGTGTTCGCTGTCGATCAAGACATCGAACGAGTTCATCGCTAGCGGCGCATGGTGCACAAAGCATGAAGAATCCAGTCGACCCTGCAGGCAGCCTTTCGTGGTCAGATTCCGGGGCGGTTGCGACTGTGACGCGGCACCTGAGAGAGATCGACTTCGAGGCAACGACCGAGTGCTTTTCATTACCGTCTTTGGGAATCCAAGGACAGGGGTTCTTGCACAAGGATCACGAGTTGTTCGCGGTGATCTTTGAGAGCGCGAGGTGCGCCGTATGGTGCGAGATCTCCGGGGGAGTTCTCAAAGGCAAAGAAATCGTCGTGAGCAATTGTGTTGCCGAGGTGGAGTGGGAGGAGGCGGGAAGGACAGAGCGTTTCGCCGGAGCGGCGGTCAGCGAGTTGATGGCGCACTTCGCCGCGCTCACTTTTGATCGAAAGTTGAAACGTATTGACCCGAATCTACTGACGATGTGCGTGCACGACCGTTTCTATCAGAAGTGGAACTACGTCAACCGTCCGTCGCCCGCGCAGTTGGCGAAGGAGCGGCAGGGTCAACGTGAACGGTTACACACCCTCGTTGCCGAATTTGTGCAGTACTTTCGAGCGTTCGGCTTGCTCGAAGCGGCGGTGGGTGTCACCGACGCGAAGCTGACGGCAATGACTCTTGAGTACGACGAGGATCTCTTTGAGGCCTTCCAGGGTGTTCTGGTCGTTGTCGATGACTACGACGAGCTGGAGGATGTCTTCAGCATGGAGGTGCTCGATCTTCTGCCGCAAGCTTCAGAGATGGTCGACTTGACATTGTTGTCGATCTTGAGTCCGCATCGCGTTTGGTGGGAGTATCGCCTCTGTGTCGGCGATGACGAGGAGTGGCAGGAGGGCTCGCCTCAAGAGCGTGCCGAGCTGTTTTTGAGGACGCTGGCGAAGGTTTCGAGAGGCGCCTTTGATCCAAGAGAATTGCGTGAAGAACCGGAAGGCACGGGAGGGGTGTTCTCGTTCGTCGTGGCGGATAAGCGCTGCGAGCCACTGCAGTTGGTGCAGGACGACGACGTCGTGCTCGAATGTCTGCCGGCGATCAACGAGAGCTTTGGAGCAAGAAGCGACAGCCAGTTTGTGTTGGTCGACACTCGCGGAAGCCCGGGAGAGGAAGGCGCGTTCCACAGCCGCTACGTCCTCTTTCTCTCGAATGAAGAAGTCGAAAAACTAAGGCGCGACCGCGGTTGGGTGTTCTCCTGAGGCTCGCTCGTGCTGCTGCGTAACGGTAAGAACGTTGGTACCAAACGCAATCCGGAGTGCAGAGCTCATGCAGCATGCCGAGGAGTACGTGCCGTATCCGCGCGGATCACGGCGAATCAGTCGTCCCGAAGAGTCGATTGTAGAACTCTCGGCGGTCAATCGATTTGGTCAAGCTCTTGGTTGAGCGAGGCGCGGATTTCTACCCCGGAGTGTCACCAGGCCGATCGGCTGCGCTCACATCCCCTGCGAGCGCGCCCAACGGATGTACTCCTTGACGTGACGCTCCAGTCGCTCGAGCGAGTCTCTCGCCGCCGCCTCACGAAACTTGTTCAGCGCCGCGGCACGCTCTTTCTCGTCCGAAATCTCAACGATCGCCTTCAGCTTTTGACGCTGAAGGGCGCTGGGGAGGCACGACGTCGCGTAGCGTCTGTCGAAACGACTGATGACCGCGACGAACTGTTCGCCTTCCTCGGCGCGCTCTTCCAGTTTCTTCGCCTCCGACAGGGATAGCTTGCTGCGCTTGAGGAGGTGACGGACCCGCTTGCAGGCTGTGAGGAACGCGGCGTCGTCCTCAAGGGCCAGCGCCGCGTCGATCTCCTTGGCGAGATGTTTCTCCGCCCGGTGCTTTTCTAATCGAAGCGCCGTGCGGAGGGCCTTCGCGCTCTGTTCCGTGGGGGACCTCGCCATCCACGAAATGTAGGCGTCGTCGTCGAGGTTAGAGGCGTCCGCGAAGACGTACCCGATGCCGGTCAGGGAGTCGTACCCGTCGGTTACGAATTCGACTTCCTCGTCGCGCAGACGCTGATTCTTCACCAACCGAATGCCTTCTTCACGGAAGACCCGTTCGATGACCTTGCGAGCGAGGTCTTCCTGGACATAGCACGGCTGCCCAGTGCCGTAGGGCGAGGTGCGATGCGGGAGGCCGCTGTATTTTACAGCGAACGGGTTCGGCGATTCAGGGCTCTTTGACGCGGTGGCGTCCTTGGAATCCTCAGCGGCCAGCACAGCGCCGCCCGCGGCGATACCGAACCCGGTGAGTGCGGAGATGAAAGCACGACTGAAGGGGAAAGGCACGGGGGCCGGGTACGAGCACGGATCCGGATCCTCGTCCGAGGGGTACTTGGCCACCCCGTAGCTCCGGACGGGTTTGACTTCGAAAGGGCGATCTCTCATCGCGGGTTCTCCTAGAAGTTTTCCGAGATGTTGTCGCTGGCGTCGACCTCGGCGGTGTCGAGCTCTCGGACGACGACGTCTTCGAGGAAATCGAGAACAGGGAACGCTGGGTTGTACTGTTTGTGAATGAAGAGGGAGCTGCGTCGTTTCCAGAGCGAGTTGGCGACGCGGTCGGCGATCGGCATCAGCATGCGGTCGTGCTCGCAGACCATTGGACTGGCGCGATCGAGGCTCCCGGTCGACTGCCAGTTGACGCAGGCGCACCAGCTCGAGCAACGCTCGATGAGGACGCAGCCACTGCATTCGGCGCGCTCGCCTTCGGAAGACCTGTTGACCGCGTGTCGGCGACGCTCGCTGAATCCGTTCACGACATCGCCGATGACGAACTCGTCGTCGTCGTCCTCTCGAACGAATTGAACGCAGGGGTAGATGCGGCCTGAGGGGGCGATCGAGAACTGGCGCAAGCCGATCGAGCAGCGCTCTGAGCGCTCGAGTGGGCCGCGGGTGCGCGTACGGATGCGCTCATCGAAACAGCTGAGGTAGAACTTATGGCCCGCGAGCGTCCGGTCGATGTACCAGTCCCCGAGGCGACGATATGCTTTTCTGAGCGCGCGAAAGGAGCGGCGGGTCCACTTGCCGGAGTAGTCGATAGCAGTCGAGACGTAGCGAAAGCCGTGCTCGAACAGCCAGGCAACAGATCGGTCGAGGTGTGCGGCCGAATGCGGCGTAACGACGCAGTTCACAGCGGCGCACGGGTTCCACGCCAGGAGCCGTGGGATGACCTCGGTCAGTCGCGCGGCCGTGCCGTTCCCGTTCGCGTCGGGTCGCTGTGCGTCGTGCGCTGCCGGGTCGCCGTCGAGGCTGATCGAAACGTAGACCTCGCGTCGTGCCAACTCGCTAACGGTGCGTTCGTTCAGGAGGATGCCGTTCGTGCTCATCTTGAACGACACATCGAGATCGTCACCCGCTCGTGCGCGAACTTGGTCGACGACCCAATACAGGAGATCGCGCCGCAGGAGAGGCTCCCCCCCGAAGAAGACGACCTCCAGGTGGTCAGCTGACTGCCGCCTCGCCTCGGCGAGCGAGAAGTCGACGGCGTGTCCGGCGGTCTCACCCGACATGCCAGCGCCGAACTTTTCCCCCGTGTAGCAGTACGCGCACCGCAAGTTACAGTTGTGAGTGAGGTGAAAAGTCGCGGAGATCGTGCTGTGAGGCATGGTCGATGTCATCCTACTACTGCCAAGATGACGTGCGAGCAGCGAGTTTGTTAGATGAAATCTCGGACAGAAGAGCTGGCGATCAAGGTTGACGTCATGAGGTCAACAAGTCGCCCGTGACAGTAGATTCCTGTGGCTTCATTGCAGGCGAAAACCGACTCTTCTGCGTTTTCTTCCCGGACCCCGAGCGCTCAGGATACTGAGGCCGAAGCGTCGACCTAAAGGAACCTTGAGCTTACACTTCAAGCCATGAATCCGCATCGATACATCGTCATGACGCCTCATGAGGCGCGAGTCGCGCCATGAAACGGGGTGCGCCAGTCACCGTCGGCATTGTGGCGAACCCGGCTTCCGGTCGCGACATCCGTCGATTGGTCGCGCGGGCATCGGTCTTTCCGATCGCCGAGAAGTGCAGCATGATCGGCCGGCTACTCTCGGCGCTGGCGATCACCGGCGTCGAGCGAGTCCTCATCATGCCGGACGCCGACGGCCTCACCGCTCGCGTCGACCGGGCGCTCAGTTCCCGCCGGTCGGACGATCCTGCATGGCCGCGAGTCGAACTCATTGATATGGAAATCGAGTCTGGGCCCATGGACACCGTACGCGCGACGACTGCGATGGTGGCGGCGGAGGTTCAAGCGATCGTCGTCCTCGGTGGCGACGGCACCCATCGACTGGTGGCGAAAGCGTGCGGGGAGATCCCACTCATGGCTCTTTCCACGGGCACCAACAACGTGTTTCCGGCAATGCGAGAAGCCACGGTCGCCGGGCTGGCGACCGGGCTGGTTGCGACTGGACGAGTGCCGACGAGTGACGCGACGCATCGCAGCAAGGTGCTTCGCATCGACGTCAACGGCGCACCGAGTGATCTGGCGCTTGTCGACGTTGCGATCTCCGACGAACTCTGGACCGGGTCGCGTGCACTGTGGCGCGCGGAGAGTATCCGAGAGATCTTCGCCGCCTTCGCCGAGCCGGACGCGGTAGGGCTCTCGTCGATCGCGGGGCTTCTCCGTCCGCTCTCGCGTGCCACCCCGGGTGGAGTGTACGTTCAGCTCCTCTCTCCCGCCGAAGCGACCCGGATCATTCACGCGCCGCTCGCCCCCGGACTCGTCCGGACGTTCGGCGTTGGACGGGTCGATCAGCTCGCGCTCGACGAGCCCCGACGAGTTGAAGCCACTCGCGGTGTGATTGCGCTTGACGGCGAGAGGGAGATAGAATTCACCGAGAACGATCAAGTATCGATTCGGGTGACGCGCGACGGACCTCTCACGATCGATGTCGCGCAGGTGATGATGATCGCCGCAAAGGATGGTCTCCTGGCAGTTAGCGAGCAGCGAGACGGCCGCCAACCAAAAGCACGAACCGAAAGGGCTTAGCATGGAACTCAGTCGAGATGAGTTACTCACGGCGTACCGTACCATGAGGACGATCCGTGAGTTCGAAGAGCGACTCCACGTCGAATTCGCGACCGGCGAAATCCCTGGATTCGTCCATCTCTACGCCGGCGAAGAAGCGATCGCGACGGGAGTCTGTCTTCACTTGGGCGACCGCGACAGAATCGCCAGCACGCACCGTGGCCACGGTCACTGCATCGCCAAAGGATGTGATGTCGACCTCATGATGGCGGAGATCTATGGTCGATCGACAGGTCTCTGCGCCGGAAAGGGCGGCTCGATGCACATCGCCGACCTCGACAAGGGGATGATGGGAGCGAACGGGATCGTCGGCGGCGGACCGCCGCTGGTCTGCGGCGCCGGGCTGGCGGCGAAACAGCTGGGCACCAACGGCGTAGCCGTAGGATTCGTCGGCGACGGTGGCTCCAATCAGGGCACAACCTTCGAGAGCCTCAACCTCGCTGCGGTATGGAATCTTCCGTGCATCTTCGTTGTTGAGAACAACGGTTACGCTGAGGCGACGTCCTGCAAGTATTCGGTCGCCTGCGACGACGTCTCCGATCGCGCCAGCGGCTTCAACATGCCGGGAGTGACCATCGACGGGCATGACTTCTTCGCTGTTTACGAGACCGCGGGGGAAGCCATCGCGAGGGCGCGCGACGGCGGCGGGCCGACGCTGATCGAGTGCAAGGTGAATCGCTACTACGGACACTTCGAAGGCGACGCGCAGACCTACCGCGGTCCGCAGGAAGTCGAGAAGCTGCGAGAGACTCGCGACTGCATCACCAACTTCGCGCGGCAAGTCGCCGACGCCGGGCTCGTGGACGCCGCGCAGCTGGACAAGATCGACGGCGAAGTCAGAACGCAGATCGATGCTGCCGTAGAGAAAGCGAAGGCAGACCCGAAGCCGACCGCGGCCGATCTCCTCACCGACGTCTACGTCTCCTACTGAGAAGGGGGAAACCGATGGCACGAACCATCACGTTTCAACAAGCGATCAATGAAGCTCTGGCGCAGGAGATGGCGAATGACGACACGGTTGTCGTCATGGGAGAGGACGTCGCCGGTGGCCACGGCGCTGAAGGGGAGATGGACGCCTGGGGCGGTGTGCTCGGAGTGACCAAAGGCCTCTACGGCAAGTTTGGCGACCGCGTCATGGACACGCCGATCAGTGAGTCGGCATTCATCGGTGCGGCGGTCGGCGCGGCGACCTGCGGCCTTCGGCCCGTGGCCGAGCTCATGTTTGTCGACTTCATGGGCGTCTGCTTCGACCAGATTTTTAATCAGGCGGCGAAGTTCCGTTACATGTTTGGCGGCCGCGCTGAAACGCCCGTCGTGATCCGCACCATGATTGGGGCGGGGTTCCGTGCTGCCGCTCAACACTCCCAATGCCTCTACCCGGTGTTCACCCACATCCCGGGCCTCAAGTGTGTCATCCCGGCCACGCCGTACGACGCCAAAGGACTCCTCATCGAAGCGATCCGCGACAACGATCCGGTCATCTTCTTCGAACACAAGCTGCTCTACAGTCTCGAAGGCGAAGTGCCCGAGGAGAGCTACACCGTGCCGTTCGGTGAGGCGGAGATCGTCCGCGAGGGCGGCGACCTCACCATCGTCACGCTCGGGCGCATGGTCCACATGGCTGCTGCAGCGGCTGACACGCTCGCCGAGGAAGGCATCGACTGCGAGGTCATCGACCTACGAACGACGGCGCCGCTCGACGAGGAGACGGTGCTTGAGAGCGTGGAAAACACGGGCCGCCTGGTCGTCGTCGACGAAGCGTCACCGCGCTGCAACATGGCAGCCGACATCTCGTCGCTCGTTGCCGAGAAAGCCTTTGCTAATCTCCGGGCGCCGATCCGTAAGGTCACTCCACCGCACACGCCAGTTCCCTTCAGCGATGACCTGGAGGATCTCTACATCCCGAATGCCGAACGCATCGCCGCCGCCGCCCGCGAGGTGGTGGGGTATTCGCGATGACCGATTCCACCATTCGTAGCGTCACGATGCCGAAGTGGGGACTCTCCATGAAGGAGGGAAAGGTGGTAGAGTGGCTCGTCGAAGCCGGCGCGACCGTGCAGCCGGGCGACCAGCTGATGGAGGTGGAGACCGACAAGATCACCAGTGCGGTGGAGGCGAGCGATGGTGGAGTTCTGAGGCGCTGCATCGCCGCTGCCGGTGACGTTCTCCCCGTCGGCGGTCTGCTTGGAATCATTGCGGCGGCCGAAGTGAGCGACGACGAGATTGACGCGCTCGTCACGGATTTCAAAGCTCACTTCGTGCCGGCAGCCGAGGCAGGCGCCGACGCGGCTGCATCTCCCGAGCAGGTCGACGTAGCAGGGCAGACGATCCGCTACTTGCGGCGCGGCGGCGGAGACGCGAACGCGATCCTCATCCACGGTTTCGGTGGCGACCTCAACAACTGGCTCTTCAATCACGAAGTGCTGGCGAGTGATCGCGCGGTTTATGCGATCGACTTGCCTGGCCACGGCGGCTCCTCCAAGACCGTTGACACCGGAACGGTGGCTGAGTTCGCAGACGTCGTCGAAAGATTCATGGCAGCGCTCGAGCTCGGACCGGTTCACCTCGTCGGCCATTCCCTCGGCGGAGCGGTCGCAATGGAGCTGGCTCGGAGGTCCGACAACCGCGTCCGGTCGCTGGCGCTCCTCGCCAGTGCGGGCCTCGGCGCCGAGATCGACAGTGACTACATCGATGGGTTCGCGAGTGCCAGTCGCCGCAAGGAGATGAAGCGACAAGTGCAGAAGCTCTTCGCGGACACAGCGAAGGTCCCGCGTCAGCTCGTTGAGGATCTCCTGAAGTACAAGCGGCTCGATGGCGTCGAGGCGGCCCTACGAAAGATCGCGAGTGCGTTCAGCGCTGACGGCAAGCAGACGAACTTACTGCGCGAAGTGCTCGAGCAACTCGCCGTCCCGACCTTGGTGGTCTGGGGCGAGCAGGACGCGATCGTCCCGGCTGCACACGCCAGCGATCTGCCAGATCACGTCGAGACGCAGATCATCGACGGCAAGGGACACTTGATTCAGATGGATGCGGCGAACGAGGTCAACCGTGCGATCTCGGCGCTGTGGGCGCGGGCGGAGGGTTTGTGACTGCAGCTGACCAGCGCGCGCGGCGCGGAGATTCTTGGGAAGCCTCTGAGGGGCACTTCGGCGAGAAGTCCCGCGCCGCGAGTGACGGGAAGGTGGGGCTCTTTTCTGGAACATGTTGTGACCCATCTCTTGAACCGAAATGCGGCACGCCACTCCGCAGGGACACTCGACATCGCAAATCTTCGTCGTTGGGACGAATGAGTCGTTGTTCGATTCGAAATCCTCGTGACCGACAAAAGGCTGTGCCGCCCTCCGACACGATCGCCGCATCTCGCTTCTAGTGTCGATCCCAAGGAAAGGTGATCGTCGGTTGATGGACATAGCGGCGCATTTTGATCTGCAGTCGACCACCGGCACCGGGCTCCAGCTTGACGGTGAAGTGTGGCGCGTCGATGCGCCTCCTGCCAGAGCCGTCGGTGAGCTCTACGAATTCGTGCTCCGCGTAGGCACCAGCTTGCACGACGAGCGTGCGGGCATCGCTCTGGTTGAGATTCACCAAAGTCACCGCCACGTCGTCCGCGGTCATCTTGTCGACCAAGGCGGCGACGTCCTGCGGCACTCCAGCACGCCGTTTGATGGGGTCGAAGTAGCGCAGGCGGCAGTGCAGCACCATCCCCGTCCGGCCCGGGTAGAGGCCGCCCATCATGAGCTCGGTGAGCGAGCGCGCCGCCGCCGTGGCGTTCTGCAGTGGATCGTCCGACAGGCGCGTGTCCGGAGTCGTCTCGTCGGCGCGTACTTTGGCGACGCGGCTGCGGACGAAGGCGAAATCGGCCTTGAGGATCTGCTCGGGATAGCCCGGGTTCTTGCCTTCCAGGTAGTCGAACCAGGGGCTGCTGCCGGCGCGACGGCGATCGTCCTCGCGCATCGTCATGTAGTACATGTCTCCGGCGCCGGCGCGGTAGGGCTCCGGCTTGTAGGAGTACCAGCCGTCGTCGCCGTACTTGTACGGATAGAGCGTCTTGCCGTCGACGACCTTTTTGTTCGAGTTGACCTTGTCGAGCTGCCGGCGCCAGGGGTCGAGCCAACTCAGATCGCCAGTGAGTAGGACGGCGTTCGTGAAGCCGTGAATGCCTCGATCGAATGTCTGTCGATCGTCAAGCTCACCCGTCTGCGGCACGGCGACGGTGAATCCCCAGCCGTACACCCCGCCATACCACTTGCCGTCCGTCTCACCGCCGATGGTGCCGTCGAGGCCGATGTTGGATGGGATGAGATCACCGTTCTCGATCATGCGATCGCGCCAGGCGCCGACGTACTCCAGCACCCAGTCCTTGTACTTCTGCTCATGGCTGATGGTGTAGGCGTTGAAGGCCAGCGCCGTCGCCAGCAAGTTGGACGGATGGTCGCCGACGATATCGTTGTAGTCCTTGAAGTGTTCGATCATCTGCGCGTAGTTCTCTTCACCATGGCCGAGCTTGAAGCGTCCGACCACCTCGATCGGATCGCCCGCCCAATCGAGTCCGGTGGCCTTGCGCAGAAGCGGCCCGCGACTGCCGCTGAACAGGCTGCGGATGATTTTGTGCTTGGGATCGTAGTTGGGCGCTTGAGGGTCTTCATTCAGATAGAAGCCAGCGTAACGTCGCGCCCGCTTCTGAAAGTCGATGTCATAAGGATCCGAAAGCCCTTGCAGCCCGAAAACGACAAGTCCCTCGCCGTTGTGGAGCCAGTCCATCATGACGGGGAACTCCTTGTAGTACATGCCGTCCCTCGCAAAGGGCACGTTCACGGTCTTGGCGAGCGTGTACTGCCGCAGGTGACCCTCCCAGGCCTTTTTGTACATGTGAAGGATTGAATCGGAGGCCCCGGCGACGTGCAGAATGGGCCAGTAGATGAGCGTCTCGATGGCATCGTCGGGGCCGTCGTCACCGCCCCAGCGCTCGATGCAAAGCAGAAAGCCGCGTTCATCGAAGTACTTCTCAAAAAACTCTTTGCCGGCGCGTTCATTGGCAGCGATGAGCTGGCGCTCCAGCAGCGCCCAGTAGGGCGGTGCCATTTCCGTTCTGATCTCAACGGGCGCGGCGTCGACACTAGGTGCAATCACAACCAGGGCGATGAGGCCGAGCGTCGGCCAGGCAGTGCGGTGGTTCATTCTTATCTCCGTGGGTTTCGCGGGCGAGCAGTGGATTATCAGCCCGTTGAAAAAGTGCTTCGAGCCGAAAACTGGTCTCTTCGCGTCCAGATCGGCTGCGGCAAACGCAGGTAATCTCCGAGATTATTGAGTATTGACGCGGTCGAGCGGGGCGTGAAGAGGGCAGTTTCTCGGCCGAATGACTTTTTCAGGCGGGCTGGTTATATACGGATTCGAATGGGCAGCACGACAGCCTCGGGAGGCAGGTCACAGGCAAAGAGACCTCAATGCGATCCCGGGACGACCCGTCGAACTCGCGAACATCAAGGGCTCTTTGCATGTCGAGAAGACGAACTGCGACGTGAGTTCCGAGCAGACTGTCGCAAGAGAGATCGTCTCACGCTCCGCGCGACGAGCCTCCGTTCGTCCCGGACGCCCCAGCAGATAGCGCGGCGACATTCACGACCGACTAACTGCTGGTAAGCAGCTGCGCCGCGGTTCGATCGGAGACTATGCAGCCGTCGCAGCGCGAGATCTTAATCTCCGCCCAAGGATCGCACTGCTCGCATGGCTCTCTCTTTCCCCGGGTGAGATGACTTTGATGCTCGACACGAGCCGAGCCAGTCGACGACTCACAACGGCAAGCCGTAGAATCAGTATCTGCGGACCACCCCGAGGAGGCCAATGCATTCCGGATCGTTTCGGGTGCTGCCGATCGGCCATCCATTGTCGACTACCGCAGGTGGCATGCAAGAGCGCGCGGCGTCGCTCCACAGAGCGAGTCGATCGACTCGATGCGTTTGCCCTTGCGGCATCAGATTGCACGACGTATACCGACGTTAGACCCGAGGGGCGCGGACGGAGGCTCGTGGCGCTGCCTTTCCACGTCACGCCCCGCGCTGCGGCTCGACGGACGTGAGAGTGAGGAGGCGCCATGAATATGAATCGTCCTTTCTTTTGCCGACCGAGCGTTATCGTCACGCTGATCGTTCTGTGCTATCTCGTGACGTACCCCGCACTTCGTTGGCATCGCGTTCTCGTCCGAGCTGAGATTTACTCGCGAGGAATCAAACAGCGGCCGTTGATTTCCAGAGTGATCGCCGGGACGGACATTCGCCGCCACGGTGTGGGCGCGTTCAAGAACGCCATCGCGCCCGTGGCGTTTTGGGTCTTCACGCCCCTCAGGGGAGTTGAGGCGCTCTACTGGAACAGCCGCTGAGCGTGCGCGACGGAGGGGAATCTTCGCGCTCCTCGTTTTGGTGAACTCGACCGTGTCCAGAAAGTTCTCTATCGTGGTGGCTTTATCCCTTGGCGCGGCCGCTGTGGTCGCTGCCTGTCTCTTTCTGTACGCACGGTCGTCGAGAGACCCGGCAGAGGTCGTGCGCCGATTTGTGGACTTGTGGAACGCTGGACGCGATGAGGAAGCGATTGCGATGGTCGCAGCCTCACCGGAGCGGCGTCCGAGTGGCCATCAGTTGCTTCAGACGCTCCGAGACCAGTTCGGCCGGGCGAGCGTTCGAGAAGAAGCTCCGGAGGAAACCGAGCGCTCGCGGAAAGATTTCGTTGGAGTCTTTTGGATGGGCTCCAGGCGGGCGTGTTCCTCAGCCACCGTTCGCAGATTCGTCGTAGAGTTCAGTTCCGGAGATTCAGTGGTGATGGTGGTATGGGTCATGAACGAAAGGGCGAGTGGAGCAGCGAGCATTTGCGCCTTGATGTTTGTGGCCGCGGGGAACGATCGCACCATGCAAGATGCCTTTGAGGCGTTTAGCTCGGTGCGCAGTGCGTCGCCCGGCCGAGTGCGGCGGTGATCTCGAAGCCTCGACCCTTCATGGCCGTGCGGCTCCTCGAAGGTTTTCGCCGATGCCCCGATCAGCGCTCGCGGGTTGGCCTCGATGTCTTCGAGGCGTCTGACATCGCAGGGCGGAATTCGCTCAGCGGAGATCAACTCACGCACGGCCAGTTTGATCGGCGTCGATCTATTCTTGGATCTGGGGTTCAACATGGGGCGACGTGCAGAGCAAGAGAGTGGAACCATTTGGGAGAGCTCGGTAACTTGACTTTCTCGCATGGACACTGCTCCGTTCCAGCCTGGCAGCCCGTTGAAAAAGTGCTTCGAGCTGAAAACTGGTCGCTTCGCGTCCAGATCGGCCGCGGCGAACGCAGGTAATCTCCGAGATTTTCGAGGCTCGCCGCGGCTGATCTGGGCGTGAAGAGGCCGGTTTCTCAGCCGAATGACTTTTTCAACGGGCTGCTAGCTCGAGTTTGGCCATTTCGCGCCGGCCTGGCCGGACGAGTTTCGCGGGAATTCAAAGGCCCTTTCGACTTTTTAGTACCCTGAGAACCCTTGTGCATGTTCAAAAACTCCTGTCCGGCCCTTCGGGGAACGCCAGGAGCGCCGATGCCTGCGTCGCTCCTCCGCCACGATCGCAGCGGGATCGCGTTGTCGTCGCTCCTTGGCCTCGACGCTCCTGGCGTTCCCAGGCTCGACGCGAAATGGCCAAACTCGAGGCTAGCCAGCGCTGCCTGCGTCGGCGCATTCAGGGAGACTGGCTGACATCGGGAAACTCCACACGAATGCAGCCGACGCCCACCGGTAGAGGTGCACCCTCGAGCAAGCGCGATCGCTCTCTCCGAGACAGCGCGTTCTTTACCAGTACCTCTCCACGTGGATCTCTCCCGGCGCGTTTTTCTTGTGTTCCGTGAAACCCTCGTCTTGAAGGATCCTCACCATGTCTTCGATCATCCCGGGATTGCCGCAGACGAAGACATGCGTGTCGTCAGGTGAGGGGCGAAATCCCCAGCTCTGTTTCAACGGCATCCGTTTCCAGAGGTCTTGGATGTAGCCTGTCTCTCCACTCCACGTGGCGACCTCCTCCTTTGGACGACTGATGCTGGGCACGTAAGTGAAGTTCGAGCACAATCTCCGCAAGGTCATCAGTTCACTCCGGTAGCCCAGATCCCAGGAATGACGAGCGCCATGCAAGACGGCGAATCGACGCTGACTTCCGCAGACGAGCTGCGTTCGAAGCATGCTCATGTACGGAGCCAGCCCCGTGCCTGTCGAGACGAGCACGATGTGCTTGTCCTCCGGAGCGTCGTCGAGCGTGAAGAGGCCGCTGAACTTCGGCGACAGCCAGATCCGGTCTCCTGCTCTGAGGCTAAAGAGCCGCGGCGTCAGCGCTCCTGAGGGCAAAAGCACGATGTAGAGCTCCAGGAACTCCTTCGCGACCGACGACGAGGCGATCGAATACGCTCGCTTGATGAGCTTGTGAGGATCGCGGGGCTCCTCCTCGGGATCGCAAACGCTGCAGCGAGGGGCACTACCTGGAAGACCCAGAACTGCGAACTGACCGGCGGTGAAATCGGGCAACTCCCAGCCGTCTGGAACGACTCGCAGGATCCCGAGGCCCGGAGAGACTTCGATGTGCTGAAGGACGATGGCGTTGAGGTCTTGTGCCACGGCAGAACTCCTTTCAGTCACCCGATTTCACTACTCGTTCGTCCGTCCTCGCGATACCGCAGCGTGACCAGAGCGCACGGGCCGCCGGCGATGACGTTCATCCCTAGCTCCTCTGCCCGCTTCACGGCCGTCTCGCTCTCGGCGCCCGGCTGCATCCAAATGTTCTTAACCCCTAACTCGGCGGCTTCTTCTACGATCCTCTCCGTGACGTTGGGCTGGGTAATCACGGAGATCCCGTGAACAGGTTGCGGCACCGAGGCGAGGTCGGGAAAAGCCTCGAGCCCTTCTACCTCCTTCGCGTTCGGATTCACTGGATAGACGTCACGTTCGTTCTGAAGATACGCCCGAAGGACCTTGTTACCGTACTTGCTGCGTTCGCGTGAAGCGCCTACGACAGCATGAGGCGTTCCTGCAAGAAACAGATCTATTCGTTCCTGGAGCGTCACTGGTTGTCTCCTTCCTTAGATGATCCGTCCCGTTCGAGAAGCATTGCGATCGCCGTTCCGCCTGCGCCACAGATGCTGATCAAGCCGAGCCGGACGTCGCGTCTTTTCATCTCGTTCGCAAGCGTGGTGACGATTCTCGCGCCAGTAGCAGCGAACGGGTGACCGACCGCGATCGAGCTGCCGAGTGGATTGAGCTTTTCACCGTCCACTGTGCCGATCGGCTCCTCCTTCCACCCTTGTTTCCACGCCTTCAGGTTACACGCCACCTGCCCACCGAACGCTTCATGCATCTCGACTATGTCGATGTCAGAGAGCTTGATACCTGTCCTTCGAAGCAGTCTGGGAACGGCGACTCCAGGAGCCATGAGGAGACCGTAACCTGGATCCACCGCGGCATACTCGAAGTCCTTTATGAAAGCCAATGGCTGCCGCCCTTCGCTCTTGGCGCGATCCTCTGACATGAGAAGTACGGCTGCAGCACCATCGGTGAGTGGGCTCGAGTTTCCAGCGGTGATGGTGCCGGCTTCGCTACGGTCGAAGACGGGCGGAAGCTTGGCGAGCCGCTCCATGCTGGTGTTTGGACGGATCAGAAGGTCGTGGTCGACGCCGTCAAGCGGATGGATCTCCGCCTTCAAGCGGCCGTCTCCGGTCGCCTCGTGCGCGTTCGTGTGGCTGCGGTAGGAGATCTCATCTTGCTCCTCCCGTGAGATCTTCCACTCTTTCACCATCATTTCGGTGTGCTCTCCCATCGTGAGTCCAGTCGAGGGCTCTGCGAAGGCAACCGCTGACGGCTTGAAGTGCCAGGGCCGCAACCTCAGTAGATGAGGAAGGCGTGCTTTGAAGGATTTTCGAGAAGCGGAATCTAGAAAGATGCGACTCGCACTTTTGCCGAAGAGGACGGGCGGATTCGACATGGATTCGACACCACCGGCGATCCCAGCCTCGGCCCGTCCAGAGACGATCGAATAGTAGATCGAAGCTACAGCCGTAGCGCCGGTGATGCAATTGTTCGAGATGGTGTGGGCCGGAATGCTCGACGTTAGCTCGGTCGACAAGACGATCTCGCGCGCTATGTTGGGTACTCTAGGGTCGACGATGACGATTCCGAAAACCAGCTCGTCAATCAACGCCTGGTCCACTCGGTGCTTCTCTAAGAGACCTCGCACGGCGTGGACGCTGAGATCCAAAGCTGAGTGCTCACGGAAGCTTGTTGCCGCCTTGACAAAGGGCGTCCTCGCTCCCGCAACGACAGCTACTCGCGTAGTTCCTGATTGAACCATGGGCTTTTCATGCTCAGAAGGTGGCCTTTGCTCGAACAGCAGAGGATGAGTCCATCAGTTCGTTCCTACGAACTCGGCCACGAGCCGGGCGATCTTTTGAGGTGCATCTTCGAGGCTATAGTGACCTACGCCGGGCAGATGATGCACCTGACCGTTTGGAAACGCTTCCTGGAAGAGCGGTAGAAAGTGCTGCGCGTTGAGTGTCCGGTCGGCCTCACCCCAGATTGCCAGCGCGGGTCTCCTAGAAAGCTCCGCTTTCGTCGCCGGGTCGGGTGTCTCAAATTCGTGCGCACCGGTAGCATAGCCCTTTGCCCAGCTTATGGCACCCGTCGCGCACGCACGAGTCGGGAATGGGGCCCGGTAGGCCTCGAGCCACGTGTCGCTTATGATCTCGTTCCGCTCGAAGCCGTTCAACTTGAGTGTCGAGAGGATGTTGTAGTCGAGATGTCCCAACACGTCCTCAAGTATGCCTCGCTCCTCGGCGCGCAGAATCCACTGGAACCAAGGCGATACGCCGACGTTCGCAGTGACGCGCTCAACGAGATCCGCCTGGCCGAACGGCGTTGGACCATTCACCGATACGACCCGCTTGATTCGCTCGGGACGTCGCGCTGCCAGCCCCATGCCAGTCGGACCGCCAAAATCATGCATGACAAGCGTGATGTCCTGCAAGTCCAGGGTCGAAACAAACGTTTCCAAGTTGTCGATGTGGTCTTGAAGCCAGTACGTGCGACCTTGCGGTGCGGCGCTTTTGCCGAATCCCATGTGGTCAGGAGCCACAACGCGCGCGTGCTCTGACCAGATTGGAATCTGTTGCCGAAATAGATAGCCCCATGTGGGTTCGCCATGGAGAAGAAGAAGCGTCTCTGCGCCTCTTCTTCCTTCGTCCACGTAGTGCATCTTGAATCCTGGAGCGTCTGTGTAGCGAGCTTTGAACGGCCAGGTGCCGCCAAAGGTCTCAGCGGCTGGCACCGCTGGAGACTTCGCTGCCTGGGTGGTTTGGGGAGCCGCTTTCATTTCTCGATGCTCCTTGGCCTGAATCTGTTGGCGAAAGTTGCCGATCGACACGTCAAGCTGCGGCCGCGTCATCCGCAACTGGGGCACGCGGCACCGGATCCGGTCGGTGCAGCCCGACGACGGCGAGCACGGCGCCACCGTTTAGCCAGTAGTACCAAGTGTCGAGCCCTTCGAAACCAAGGGCAAGCGGAGCAGCGACAAACACAACTCCGACCAGAAGGTCTACTGTGAGGTGGACGCGGTACGGCAGAATGCGAAACGCACCCAATTCGTGATCGGTAAGCAGCGTTAGGATCAAGGCGGCAACTCCCGCTACGACCGAGAGCGACAGTGCAGACGGGCTCGAGGTTCCGAGGCCTAGAACGAACGGCAGCACCATGAGACTGAGGGCCACCGGGTAGTCGAGAAAGGCGTGCATCTTCTTGGTAATGAACCTTGGGTCCATGATCAGTATCCTCCAGGAGAAGCGGTGGTGTGATTCTGCTGACTGACTTTAGTACTTTCGTGCTGAGTCCCACAAACTCTGGCTCGTGAGCAGCGACGAGTCTCAGATTCACTGACCCGGAAACGCCCCGGCATACCCCGCCGAACCGACCGTCCGATCATACCCCGCCTACCCCGCGCCCCCCGTTCGACGCTGCGCCCTGGACCTTCGCTCGACTCCTCGCCTCACCTCGAGTAAAGAGGGGAGCGGAGAGACCGGTGTTGGTGCACTTCTCTCCGCAAGTCCCCGTACGGAGAGAGCGATGCTACCCCATTTGGTCAACGCGATACAGAGCTATGGCGAAGCTGTTCGCCGCCGTGAGATCCAGCCGACCTGTAACCGCTGCCCGAATTGCAGCGGGGAGCCAGATCGGTTCCGCTACCGCGGTCACCGAGAGCGCGTGTTCCTCGTTATCGTCAGGCGTCTGGTCGAACCTGTCCTGTCGCTTCTGAGTCGCTGGAAGTGTCCTCTGTGTAAGCGCTCCTTCACGCTCTACCCGCCCTTCGCGCTGCCGGGGAAACGCTACGTTCGCGACTGCGTTTTCGATCACGCTCGGCGCTACCTCCAGATCGACGAGCTTTCGTATCGCGAAGCCGTCAAGGTCGAACACATGCCCGTCTTCCACGAGGGTGACGACAGGGGAGCGATCGACGAGCGCAGCCTCGCGCACTCAACACTTCATCGTTGGCTTTCGTTCTTTCGCTCTCTCAACGCCACGCTCCTGGAGGCTCTCCGCCTCATCCGAGAGCGCTCGGCGAGGTCCGACATCTTCCGCAAGGTCTTCGCCGTCCGTCCAGCCAAGTACCGAAGCGAATCACGGCGGGACACTCTCGTCGCGGCACTTCGAGCTCTCTCGATCGACCAGGTGTTCCGTTCCCTCTTCGGCCGATCGATCTTCCCCGACTTGGCAACCTCCGCAGCCTGGGCGTGAGCGAGAATCACGCCTCGCTCGCCCCATGCGAGGTGTGATCATGAAAGCGAAAGATCTCGATTGGGCTATCTTCTGGGCGGCTCTTCTCCAGCCCGTCGTCATCGGCGAGGTGCCGGAGGAGGAAGCCGCGCGATTTCTCCGCGAGCTCGCCAAAGAAGAGCGCATCTTTCCCGACGGATCGCGACGCAAGCCGGCTCTTTCGACCCTGAGGCGGAAGCTTCGCATCTATCGCGAGGAGGGCTTCGAGGGTCTTGCCCGCAGGCCGCGAAGCGATCGCGGGAAACCGCGTGCCCACGGCAAAGAGCTCGTCGAGAAAGCCGTCGAGCTGAAGCGTGATCAGCCACTGCGCTCCCACTTCGCCATCAACAAGTTCCTCCAGGCTCAGCACGGAAAGACCATTCCGCGTTCGACCCTCTTCCGCTACCTCAAGATCGCCGGCGCGACGCGGCTGAAGCTCGGTGTCGAGAGGAGGAAAGTCCGGAAACGCTGGACTCGTGACTCCACCCATGCCCTCTGGGTCGGCGACTTCGCCGATGGACCCTACGTGCTGCACGACGGCGAAGTCGTCCCCACCTTCCTCTGTGTTCTCATCGACTGCTACAGCCGCTCGCTCGTCGAGGGGCGCTACTACCTTCGGCAAAATCTCGAGGTCTTGATCGACTGCTTGCTGCGGGCGTGGGCCAAGCACGGTGCTTCGGACGAGCTCTATGTCGATCAGGCGAAGGTCTATATCTCCAAAGCGCTCAAGGCGGCATGCCTTGCCGTTGTCACCCGGCTCATCCATCGCGGCAAGGGCGATCCGCCACCGGGTGGTCTCGTCGAACGACTCATCGAGACGATACAGGGCCAGTTCGAGGCCGAGGTCAGAGCCGGCGAGATCCTCACTCTCGACTCGCTCAACGGAAGCTTCGATTCCTGGAAGACCGTGGCCTACCACCGCCAGGTCAACACCGAGACCGGCGAAACACCCGAGGCACGAGCCGAGGCCGGCCTCAAACGGCCTATCCGACACGTCGACATTCAGCGCGTCACCGAGTTCTTCATGTGCCGCGAGACGCGGCGCGTTCACCCGGACTTCTCCGACGTCCAGCTCGATCGCCGCTTCTATCGCGTCGACAAGAGTCTGCGCGGTGACAAGGTCGAAGTCCGCTACGATCCCTTCTCCGCGCCCGACACGGTTCTCATCTACTCCAGCAACGAAGAGTACCTCGGAAAGGGCGTCCTTCACGAGCGCGAAGAGGGCGAGGACGCCGGTGCTCCCGCCCCTCCCGCCAAAGCGAAGCACAACTATCTGGAGCTTCTTCGCCGTGAGCACGACGAGGAGCTCAAGAAGCGCGCCCAGGGGATCGACTACCGTCGTGTCATCGCCTCTCGCCAGTGGCCCTTCACCGACTTCGCATGCCTTCTCGGCCGGCTCATGGGGCGCAAGGGCGCCCTCTCGAGCTTCACCGCCGAGGAGCTCGAGGAACTCAAGAAGTTCTACAACCGTACTCCCAGCCTCACCGAAGTCCTCTTGCTGAGGGCCTTCGAGAAGGCTCCGGAGAAATCCATTCCCTACATCGCCTACGAGCTTCAACGACTCGCAGGCAGAAAGGAGGACTGATGTTCACCACCCATTTCAAGATGACGACGCAGCCCTTTCTCGAGCGCGCGCCCGTCGAGCAGATTCTTTCCGACGAGCGCATCACCCAGGGACTCGCTCGACTGGAGTACCTCGCCAAGTCGGGCTCGATCGGCCTGGTGACCGGACTCACCGGGGTGGGGAAGTCGTCTCTGGTGAAGCTCTTCGTGCGCTCGCTGAGCCGCAACCTCTACGACCCGATCTATCTCTCGCTGACCTACGTCGGGGCAAACGGCATTCTGAAGCTCCTGGTTTCCAGCCTCGGCGAGCAGCCCCGCCGTGGCAAGGAGCGGCTCTTCCTCCAGATCCTGGATCGCGTCGGGGCGAACGAGCACACGACAATCCTCGTCATCGATGAAGCGCACCTGCTTCCTTCGGAGTCGCTCACCGATCTGAGACTTCTGGTCAGCTCCGGACTCGAGGACGGCCCGCCATTGAAGATCCTCCTCAGCGGACAAGAGACCCTGAGAAAGGAGCTTACCCGAGCGCGCCACGCCGATCTCACGCATCGGCTCAGCGTGCGCTACCACGTGCCGCCGCTCAGCAAGGAGCAGACGGTCGAGTACATCGACTTTCAGATGCGCGCAGCCGGCGCCTCGCAGAAAGTCTTCGAGCCTGAAGCGAAGTCGCTCATCCACGACTACTCAAGCGGCGTGCCGCGGCGCATCAACAACATCGCCACCGCCTGCCTCATTCAGGCCGCGAGCAAGAACGTCCAGAAGATCTCCGAGGCGCTCGTCAACGACACCGCCCCCGAGTTCCATCTGCCCTGAGAACGGAGACTGACGCGCCATGTTCCACAAGACCCTGATGCCTCGAGTCAACGACTTCGCCGAGTATCCTGAGCTCGCCGTTTTGATGACCCTCGCGACGAACCTCGAGATCGCCCTGTTCGCTCTGAACGCCGCGTACCCCGATCTCGACTTCGACTACACGCAACGCTCCTCCTACACCGAGCAAGACGCCTATCTCGCCGCCTTGGGCGCTCAGCTGCGAGCGCTCCAGATCGTCCTCGAAGAGTATCTCGAGAGCCTGCAACGAATCCGATATTTGAAGGCGCCGAGCGGTGGAGGTGGCGTCGCATGACAGGACGATTCTCCGGCAAGCTCCTGCGGTCGTTGAGAAACGATATACCGATCGCGTGGCTCCTCGATCTGCTCGGCGTCCCCGCGAAAATCTCCGAGGGCTACGTGCGCTTCCTCTGTCCGCGGTGTCGCGAATTCAACACCGCGACGAAGGCGTCCACCAACCTCGCGCGTTGCTTTCGCTGCGAGACGAACTTCAACCCGATCGACCTGGTCATGATCGTCAAGCGGCTGAATTTCGTCGACGCCGTCGAGTTCCTCGCCGAGCTCCGCGATCGTCGCGGTGACGCTCGCGCCACGCCTCGCCCTTCGTGATTCCCCGGGTCGTCGTGCCGTCCGGGACACGACGACCCGCGCCTTCTCGCCTCGCAAATCGCATCTCGCACCCGCGAATCAGCACCATGCCATTTAATCTGGGATTTCCGCGCCAGATACTGTGGGACTTAGCACTTTCGGAAATCGCAATGAACCGTGATCAACTCGAAAGGAAAGGCTTGCGCCTCAGACCGAATCAACGTTCGACTCGTTCGAGGAGATCTACGATTGTCTGTTTGGGCTGGAGCCCTACAAGCCTCGAGACCGGTTCGCCGTCGTCAAACACGACGAGCGTGGGCAGTGACTGGATTCCGTAGCGCTCAGCGAGCTCTGGTTCCTCATCAACATTGACTTTGACTACGTTGTAGCGGCCGTCCGCTGCCTCGTCGATCTGCTCAATCGTAGGGTGGAGCTGGATGCACGGCGGACACCAAGGGGCCCAAAAGTCGACGAGTGTCGGAACGCTCGACTCGAGCACCGTTTGATCAAAGTCAGCATTCTTGATTGTCGCGGTCATTGGATTTTCCTTTCGTAGTTCGTTTCGAAATCTCATAACGTTCGTGTCCGTTGTTGTCATCTGGCGTCGTATCGGACGGCGTGCGATCCTCAGACGAACCTTTTAGACGCACGACTGAAGCGAAGCTCAGCCTTGCACTTTCTTCCAGTGAGCGTCAGCCTTACGGCGAAGTTCTTTCTCGTTTCCGTCATTCCAGAGTTTCAGGGCGTCGACGCCCCGGTTGTTCAGAAAGAGGAAAAGGCGTCCGTCGACGACTTTGAATTTCTCGGGATCGATCGGGAACTTGTCTTCGATCGCCATACCGAATGCGCACCAGCCGCCGTACGCAGGGATGTACTTCTCGGGATCTTTGTCGAAGGCATCTTTCGCGTCCGCCGACACGAAACGGTAGGTTACGCCGTTGTAAGTCGATGCGTGCTCGGGCTTTCCCCTCAAAGGTTTGTTAACAACCTGATACGCCACGGGACAGTATCCCTCGATCGCCACTCCGTGAGAGGGGAGATTGTAGGAGTGCAGGTACGCCCGGCTTTCCTGGTCGTTTTTTATGACCGCGTCAACTCCTCCAGACGAATTCCCGACCGACTCGACTTTGGAGAAGCATCCGAGCGACGCGAAACTGAAGGCGGTAAGTGCTGCAGTAGAAAAGAGAGTTTTCATGTCCAGGTCTCCTTGAGTAGTTGTGTTCCGACGAAACTTTCGAAAATCGACATCAGCTCAGCATGAGCTCTGTCTGAGGCCTCCTCACTCACCCGCGCCTGCGAGCGATCGCTTTCAACGCGTCAGCGAGTAGCCAGACGGAGACACCGAGTAGAGCCATGTCCTTGATGAGGAACTGTCCGGGCATCACCGAGAGAGCCGGAAAGCCGCCGAGACTTGTCTCGAAGACACCAGGAGTCGAGAACACGAAGCTGAGCGTCGCGGCGAACATCCCGATGGCGAGTGCTGCTCCGATCGCAGCGGCTTTTGCAGATACCGGTTTCAGTGCGAGGAGGAAAGCGATACCAAGCTCAATGATTCCTAGCGTGGTTCCGAAGCCTTCGACGCTGAAAACGTTGTAGACCCACGCCATGAAAGGGCTGTTGGCGACAAGCCCCTGAATCGCGTTTGCCTCGTACGCCGTGAATTTCATCGCGCCGATCCACGCGATGACCCCGACAACTCCGTATCGCGTCGCTACAGACCCGACCACGTCGAGCCGAGAGACGACGTCGATGACAGGCTGCGCTCTCGAGTCTGTCTCGTGGCGCGGCAGAACGGTTGCTGCTTGAGAAATCGTCATGGCTATTCTCCTTACCGTAGAGTGTTGGAGTTCAAGATTCTGTGGCTCCTGCCAGTGCGGAGGCTACCCAGCGGCCGTGCTCGGGTTCTCCGGTGACGAATCGAGAAACTCCCACTTGAGTTCGGTCGTCAGATTCGTTTCCAACCACCGCATAATTTCGAAATCCCAGTACCGCCGAGTTCCGCCTGTCTCGTTCTCTAAATCGTTCAGGCTCCACCGGATCTCCGGGCGGCCGATCAGTTGCAGAGTTCGAGAACGTTCGAAATCTAGAAAGACAAGACCTGCATGTGGGTTGACCGTAAAGTTTCCCAATGTGTTGTACATCCGGTTGCCGACGTAGTCGGGGACTCTGATCATCCGATCGCTGAGTACTCGTATGAAGCCGGGGTTGCCTCCACGATGGGAAGCGTCCACCCCACGCTCGGGGTGAGCGCTTGCTACGAAGAATGTGTCCGCTGACCGAATGAACTTTTGTTGATCATGCGTCAATAGGTCGCCGTGTCTGCATTCGGCTGAAGCTTCGACCGGCTTCGCCAGGCGAGCTATGATCCGTCGTCGTTGGATGTACTTCGGGCAGTTCGGGTACGACTCTCTGACGGCGAGACGGAGCTGCTCTTGAGAGGAACGGAGTAGCTGCCCGTTGATGCGAAGTCGCCTACGAGTGCCGAGATCGATCACCAGCATTCCTACTTGCGAGTTTTGTTCGAAGTTGCTCCAGAGTGGGTCGTCTCGATTCTGCGCAGCCTTTTCGAGGTTGATTTCGACAGTCCGCTCGTCGAATGCTCGCAAGAATCCAGGATCCCCGATCAGCAGAGACGCCCAGACGTTGTCCTCCTGGTCGAGACTTCCAAAGACGACAAGCGACTGTTGTTCGATGTACTTGAGAGCTCCCTTCAATATCGAGTCGGAGATCGCCCGGCCGTTGCGCCGACCTTCGTCGACTTCTCCGAGCCGCTCTTGAACGGACAGCTCGCCTTCGTGGTATGGATTTTCGAGTCGCATGATTGATCTTCCGTCGTTACTTCGAGCTGCAGCACAGCGGTGTCGCGTCTGCGCGCAGACGCGTTCAGAACGTCAAGATGGAATATCCCTCGGAGATCAGATTCCGAAGACTCGGAAGCCCAGACGTGCCAGGGACGGGATTGTCTTTTACGAGATCGAATCCCGATTTCTCAGCGTCTTCGGAGCCGCCGAATACGTCCGCGCAGCCACAAGAAACTCCTGCTACCTTGTCCTTAACCTCCCCGAAGAGCGCGTGGGCAGGATGCTCTTCCTTCGAAAGCTCACCGATCCAACGTGTTCCGGGACCATGGAAGAGGATGGTCACCTCGTCTTCACGCTGCTTGAAGTCATAGGCAGCAGACAACGCGTTGAAGACACGACCGAGCGCTTCCTCGGTACCGGGCTTGGGATCTGAGAGAACAACGATCGCTGCTTTCATGGTTTCGCTCCTTTCGGACATGGTTAGTGATTGCACTTTGCGACCGAGTCACCCGACTCAGTCAGCGCTCTTTTTTTCGATACAGACTGTTGGCGGCGACGACGTTCCTCGCGAGGAACTCTCTATCCGCCCGACGACACGAAGGACTGATCTTCACGCCGAGATCGCTGAGCTCTCCTCGACAGCTCTTACAGCTTCGGCGCTCGTCCACACCGCGTTCGCGAGAAAGCGGAAATTGACCACGGCCGCCTGGTACCCGTCACCCTCTTCGACTTTGGCGCCGGCGGTGGCGTCTTTGACGACAGCTACTTCGAAGCCTTGCTCAAGCAGCTCTCGCAGGTGAGACTCGACACAAAGATTGGCGGACATACCCGCCAGAATCACCTTGTCGATGCCCCGCTTTCTCAGTTGGAGGACCAGATCGTTTGACTCCGGCCCGAATACCTTATGTGGACTCACTACGACCGTCTCGCCGTCCTCGATGTATGGCTTGTAGGGCTCAAGCCAGTCGGGACCGGAGCCTTCGAATCCTTCCAGGCTGAGGGGGCCCTTGCGGTCGAACATGTTGATGTCGTGCATCAGCTTTTCAAGGGCACCCTCAAACTTCCAGCCGTGGTCCGCGGGGTAATAGTAGTGCGGGGAGACGAACACGGGCAGTCCGCTCGCCTTTGCTGTCTTGAACAGGCTCTCGATGTTCTCGACCGTGTTGTTCTCTTGGACGCTCTGACCGACGACACCCCAGGTGACACCGTTCGGACTGAGGAAATCGTTTTGCGGATCGGTGATCACCAGTGCGGTACGCTGCGGGTCGATCTTCATTCCAGGATTCGGCAGGGCCATCTGTTGTCCTCCTTGGCTCCTTGGTACTGGCTGTTTAGCTCGCCAAAGCGGCGTTCACGACGCGAGGCGAGAAGAACAAAACCCGTGCCACTGGATAGTTGAGCCCGAGCGTCTTCCGTAGCCTCAATCCAAAATGGGGCTTACGGAAACACTAGGGTGGAGGACGGCCCCCACGGAATCGCCGCCGGCGGCCTCGAAGGATCGCGGCCGCGAAATACCGCGGGCTCCTTGGAAGGCGACTCAGTTGGCTTGAGAGGGCTTCTTCAGACCCAGCTTTTGCATTCGAGATCGAAGCGTACTGGGGTTGAGGCCGAGAAGCTTGGCGGCACCCTCGTTTCCCTCGATCCTCCAGTTGGTGGTCTCGAGGGTGCGCTCAATGTGCGAACGTTCGACCTCTGCCAACGTACCCTGGGGCGCCAGTTGCCCCTGAACGCTGTCGCTTTCTCTTTCCCTCTCACTCAGACTGCGATCGATCTGAAGGCTGGAACCCCGAGTGAGTATGACGGCTCGCTCGATGACGTTCTCGAGCTCCCTGACATTGCCGGGCCAGCGGTACTTCGAGAGAGTGGCCATCACGTCCTGAGGAATCGTTTGGATCTCCCTGCCGAGCTTGCGGGAAAAGCCTTTGACGAAATGCTGAACCAAAAGAGGGATGTCTCCGTCGCGCTCTCTGAGCGGAGGGACGGAAAGTGGAAAGACGTTGAGTCGGTAATAGAGGTCCTGGCGAAAGTCTCCCGCCCATACCAGCTTGAGGAGGTCGCGATTGGTCGCTGAGATGACCCGGACGTCAACCTGGATTGTCTGCGGATTGCCGAGACGTTCGAATTCTCCTTCTTGAAGAACTCGGAGAAGTTTCGCTTGAAGATCTTGAGGGAGGTCGCCGATCTCGTCGAGAAAGATAGTGCCGCCGTTTGCCAGTTCGAAGCGCCCGATCTTTTTCGCGATGGCGCCCGTGAATGCCCCCTTCTCGTGTCCAAAGAGCTCGCTTTCGACGAGATTTGCGGGTAGCGCCGCACAGTTGACCTTGATCAACGGGCGGGTCTTCCGATGGCTAAGGCTGTGGACGGCTCGGGCGATCAGCTCTTTGCCGGTGCCGGTTTCGCCGAGAACCAGAACGGTGGCGTCTGTCTCTGCGACTTGCTCGAGCTGACCGAGAAGCTCTTTGAGCTCTTTGCTTTCACCGACGATGAAATCGAAGTTGTGCCCTGACTTGATCTCATCCTGTAAATAGATGTTCTCTGCCTGGAGACGATCCTTGAGTCTCTCAACTTCGGAAAGGGCCTCCTGGAGATCTTCATAGAGCCCCGCGTTCTTCAGCGAGACCGCTGTCTGAGCTGCGAGGACTTGGATGATCTCGATACGGTCAGGTGTGAAGGCGTGTGTCGTGAGATTGTTCTCTAGATAGAAAAGCCCCATGATCTCTCCGTGCTGATGCACGGGCACGCAGAGAATAGACTTCGGAGCCCTGTCCGAAACGTACGGGTCACCTGCAACACGAGTGTCGCGACAAGCGTCCGCGACGATGACGCTTTCACCGGTTCGTCGAACTAGATGCACTACCGCCAGGCAAAGATTTCCCCGTGCTTCCAATTCGTCGAAATCTAGTGTGTTTGTCCGTTTCTGCGCGTCCTCCTCGGCTCCCACAAAAAGCCGGCCGTCCCGTTCGAGAACAAGCACACCGCGCTCAGCGCCCGCGTTCTCGATCGCGATTTCGATGACTCGCTCCAAGAGGCTTGGAAGAGCAATTTCGCCCGAAATCGCCTGCGAGGATTTCATCACGGTCTCTAGGTCGAGCACGACGCCCGATCCACGACTCATCGTCACCGTTCCACTGAATTCGTCGTCGGGGGCTCTAGTGGACTTCCGGAGTACCGGATGCGCAACCTCGAGATCTGCAACCTTGCGCGTGGCGCCCCATTGTTGATACGCATGCGACGCTTCGTGCAGATAGACGTGCGCGAATTTCTCGTTTCCATGCTCAAGCCAGAACTCTGCAGCGAGCTCCTTCGCGACCGCTTCGTCGTGGATGAAGTTGTGTTTCTCGGCCGCAGCGATGGACTTTGAGAAGAGAATAGCCGCCTGCCAGCTGTCAGATTCGAGGCGGCCTAATTCTGCCTCGACAAGTAGATACCGGTGCTGGAAGTTCTCCGGGCAGTGTTCTGCCCAAGTCTTCATCTGGCTTTGGTTCCGTCGAGCCTTTGCCAAATATTTTTCCCGAGCCTCTCCCGACGTCGCTCGACAAAGCGAAACCAAAATCAGTGATTGATAGAAGTTGTGTGCAGCGACAGAAAAGTGCCCGGACACGTAGGAGAGCGTTTTTTCAGCTTCCAGGCTGCACTCCAGAGCGTCATTCATTGAGCCGTGAAGGTACAGCGCGTGCGATTTGACCACGTGATAATGAGTCCAGGCAGGTCGGGCATTGCGCGCCTGAAGGTCGCGCTTGAAGTCGGACTCTGAGAAACTCTCCCCATCGAAACCCAGCGTCTCGGTTGTCTTGCCAGTAAGGTTCCTCGCGACAAGCTGAACACCGACGATGGGATCCGTGCCGTGTTGATTCTTCGTCTTCCTGCTGAACTGAGCAAGCTCGTCGAGCTCAGGAAGGAGCTCGGCCAGAGGCTTCCCCTCGTAGTACAAACACAGGGCCCGGTTGTACCGATGGTATCCGGCGAATTGTAACTCACCCGACGCGAGGCCTGCCTGAAACCCTTGATCATTGACGGCCTTCATAAATTTGATGTGGCGAGACCAATGGTTGATGAAGGCTATGAAGACGTGTGTCGTCCTGCATTTTTGGGCGTCGTCTTGAAATCTCTCGCTGAGACGAATACCCAGTTGCGCGTAGTCGAACGCCTTCCGATACTCTCCGAGGCCGGAAGCATACGTGAGCCCGAGAAATGAGTAGCCGAGAGCGCAGTCTGGTGTGTGTCCATGCTCCAGCGACAGACGGACAAGTTTCGCTCCGGCAAGTCGACACAGCTCGGGACTCGCGATATAGGCGAGCGGACACAAACTCGCGAGGAGGCGAGCCGCAATCATCTTAGTAGCTTCAGTCATCTCAGGCTCGTCGATCAGAGAAGCGGTTGAGCGATCGCCGATGAGCGAACGAATTCGTCCTAATTCATCGGTCAGAGCCGTAGCGAGGTCATCCTCGGGTAAATCGATCTCAAGTTCGGAAAGGGCTTTCCTGACAGTTTCGATTGCGGTTTCGTACTCTCCGCTGAGTGTGTACTGGCGAACGAGCAAATCGTAGACGGTGGCCCGGTCAGTCGCCGAGGTCGCCTCCTTCAGGACCTCATTGGTCATCTCCCGGGAACGATCGAATTCGCCATTGAGGTACTCTGACTCGGCAAGGCGCGTGTGGAGCTCCATGCACCGATCGTAGTCTGTCGACCAGGAGTCCGGCGCTAAGCATTCCAACGCAGCTCGAAAATACTCGCGGGCCGCGGCATACGCCGTCGATTCCTTTGCTTTCTCGCCGGCGACGAGATTCACGCCGACCAAGTCAATGTCATCGCGATCGTCTTCGATGAGACGTCGCCCCAAATTGAGGTGATCGGCGATCTCAAAGATCCGATCGCGCTTCTCTGACTCGCTCAAACCGAAAAGCATTTGTCGGCCGATCCGAAGGTGAACTGCATCGCGCTCCGATTCGTCGATCAATTCGTAGGCCGCTTGTTGGACCCGGTCATGGAGGAATCGAAAAGCGCTTCGCGGAGCTTCCGTCGGAGTTTGTTCTGTCTCACCATCCCGCTGGGACGCACGAAGAGGATCTCGGGATCTCACGATCAAACCCTCAGCGAGCGCCGGTTGGAGGTTTCCACTGGTCGTGTCTGCGTTGGTGCCGGACACGACGCTCAGGGTCGGAAGATCGAACCCGTGTCCGATACAAGCTGCTTGTCGCAGGGTGACCTGCGTAGCCTCCGGTAGCCTACGCAGTTTTCGGACCATCAGATCGACGACGTTGTTCGTGATGTCCATCGCCTCGATCTCTTCGATGCCCCAGCGCCAGGATCGACTGTCGGGATCGAAGCCAAACAGCTTTTCCTGGCACAGTGTTCGGAGAAACTGCCGCAGGAAGAACGGATTCCCATCAGTCTTTCGCTTGAGAAGTTCGACGAGAGGCCCGACGTCTGCGCCGTCGCGATACAGGGTCTCGGCAACGAGCTGCGACATGTGGTCTGCGCCCAGCGGCGACAAGGAGATTTCTTCGGTCGTCGCGTTGTCGTCCCGCAATCTCTGCAGCGCGCGAGACAGCGGATGGTCAGCACCTACCTCGTTGTCTCGGTAGGCTCCAATCACGAGCAGATGGCGCGTGTCCTCGTCGGTGAGAATGAACTCTAGAAGACGAAGCGAGGCGGCGTCTACCCACTGCAAGTCGTCGAGGAAAAGAACGAGGGGCGACTCTTTCGAGCAAAACACACGCGTAAAATTTTGAAACACGAGACGAAAGCGGTTTTGGCTTTCGGTGGGCCCGAGCTCTGCCGCAGGCGGCTGTGGACCGATGACCAACTCAACGTCGGGAATCACGTCCACGATGACTTGCGCGTTGCTCCCCAGAGCGGTTTGAAGTCTGCCTTTCCAGGATTCCAACGCGGACTCACTCTCGGTCAAAAGCTGTCGAATGAGCTGCTGAAAGGCTGTGGCGATGGCTGAGTAGGGAACCGTTCGCTGTAGCTGCTCGAACTTCCCGGCAATGAAGTGCCCATGCGCGTCGAGTATGGGAACTTGGACTTCGTTGATGAGGGCTGACTTTCCGACGCCGGAGTACCCTCTCACAAGGAGGAGTTGGGCACTTCCGTTGGTGGCTCGACGAAAAGCGGAGAGGAGTCGTTCTGTCTCGACTCCGCGGCCGTATAGCCGCTGTGGAATTTGAAAAATACTTGTCCTATCATTGATTCCCAGTGGGAAGTCTTCGATCTTCTCGGCAGCGCTCCATTGGCGCTGGCATTCCTGAAGGTCGACTTGGATCCCTTCGGCGCTCTGATAACGGTCCTCCGGCGCCTTAGCGAGCAGCTTCATCACGATCGAGGCAACGACCGGAGGAATGTCGGTCTTCACCTCATGAGGTGCGGGTGGCTGCTTGGCGATATGAGCGTGCAATAGCTGGAGCGGGTCGTCCGTACGAAACGGTAGGCGCCCCGTGAGCATCTCGTAGAAGCTGATTCCCAGCGAGTAGAAGTCGGTCCGTTGATCAACAGCCCTGTTCACTCGCCCGGTCTGCTCCGGAGACATGTACGCGGGCGTTCCTTCGGGGGCGCTCGCCCGATGAAGCCCTTGCGCTCCCTCAGAGAACAGGGACGAGATGCCGAAATCGATAATGCGCAGCTCCTCGTCTTTCTTGTTGAAGATGATGTTCTTCGGGTTGAGATCTCGATGCACGACGCCGTGGCGATGGATCGCTTCGAGGGTGGCGGCAAGCTTCGACGCAATCCGAAGGAACGCTGGCAGATCGACGTCGCCCAGACCAATCAACTCGGAGAGCGGTTGGCCTTGGATGTCCTCTAGGACCAGTACCGCACTCTTGCCGGACTGCGCCAGATCGAAGGCCTTGATGACGCCAGGAGCCTGGAGTCTCGTGAGAACGTCAAATTCGTGCTTGAGGTTGGTCAGGTCCTGAGAAGACGGAAGCTCTTTTAGGAGGGACTTCAAGATAACCGTGCTTCGGTCTTCCTCCCGTAGAGCGCGATAGACTACACGCCTTCGTCCGGTATAAAGCTTTTCGAGGATGGAATACCCCGGAACCATCTTGGTCTCTCCGGAAGCTCGAGGCCGCCAGCGCTCTGGCGACTCGTTTCAAGGCGCATTCACTAGAAAGCCGCATTCTACTGCGGGTTTCTTGGCAAGGGAAGATTCCCTGAAAGGTCGCCGCAGGGCATCCCTGACGGGCGGAGATGTCGACGGCGGCTCTCTGGTGCACCCGGCGATCGCAACACTCATCGCACACATGAGAAGACATCGCCGGAAGGGCCATTCGATTTGGGTGAAAGACTTCGTTTTCCCGACCAAGCACCAAGACTTCCCACCCTTCTCGTCCGTCGAACAGACACGACGCGGCTCCAAGTTCGAGAGGAAACCAACGTTGATTGGATGAATCTGCGCGCACACATCGCAGTTCCAAAAGTACGTCCGCGATGAAGACCAGAATAAGAGGCGGAGTCTCTTCTGAAGACGTGGAATCGAGAATTCTTTGTGGAGGAGGGCGTGCGCATCATTTCGCTGCTTCCACGATGGCTGTACGATTTCGCTGTTCCGTTCGACGTCCGGCCTCGTCCGGGTGACCTGACGCGGGTGGCGCTCGTCTGGAAAGAGTTTTGAACCTGGTCAGCCGTTCGTTTGATTCAACATCAAGCCCTCTCGGTCCGCTACGAGGCGCTTGCCTCGCCACGCTTCTACGTGATCGACTGGTTGCTCTGTGGCGTGCGTGAGAAGTCTCGCTCGGCTCAGTCATAAGATCGTTGTAACCGATCTGAGCTCGCGCGGCCACGATCGACGAATTCGCGAGAGAATGGGTGAGGCTTCCGCCCTCCTTCCCGTCGCCCTCACCCCAGGTGTCGACCTGCCGACGCCGGCGTCGAAGGGAATCACATCTGACTCGAGCAGATCGACAACCGCGTGGAGACTGCCGGCCGCGCAGATCTCACAATTGCGGGCCGCGGCAGTAACGTCGTATGATGGGGACACGCCCGCCTGTTTTCACCGCGCCATCTCGATTCGAGCACTCCCATGAGTACTATCAAGCTCCTGATGAACGCCTGGCGCCCGAGGACTGCCACCTCAGCGCAGCTTTTTCTTGTTGTCCTACTGGTCGCGTCCGTGGCGATATCGTCTGCACCAGCGGCGGACTTCAGACGCGGTGACTCGAACGCAGACTCGGCCGAGGATATTAGCGACGCAATCCACATTCTGGGCTTCCTCTTTGTGGGATCTCCCGCCCAGATCCCGTGTCGAGACGCCGCCGATGTGAACGATGATGGCTCCATCGACATCGCTGACCCCATCTACCTCCTCAGCTTTCTGTTCGTTGACGGGCAGCCGCCGCCCCTCCCCTCGGGGAGCTGCGGTAACGATCCCACACCCGATGGACTCGATTGCGTCGTCTACTTCCCATGCATCCCGCCGCCGCCCGAGTCCATCCGTGTTACCCCCCTGGATCTCGACTTTGGCTGCGTAGGCGTCGGCGTCACCAGTCCGCCGCTGACGGTCACCTTCACCAACCAGGGAACCGCACTGCTGACCAACTTTGCCGGCGGCTCACCGGCCGACACCCAGTTCTCGGCGTCACAGAACTGCGCTGGCGGCGTCGCGCCGGGTGCGAGCTGCCAGTACTCCTTCCGGTTGACGCCGAATGCCACGGGCGAGTTCGAGACGGTCTCAACGACGAGCACGAGCGCCGGGCCGATTGTCATCCGGCTGCGCGGTACGGGGGTCGGCGCATCGCTCACGGCCAGCCCGCTTGAGCTCGACTTCGGCAACGTCGTGCTGCACACTTCGAGCGAGCAGCAGGTGGTGACGATCCGGAACACCGGCCTGGCGAGACTGGAGAGCTTTGCTGGTGGGCTGCCCCCAGACACTCAGTTCTCGGGTTCACAGAACTGTGCTAGCGGCGTCGCGCTGGGTGCGAGCTGCCAGTACTTTTTCCGGTTTACGCCGACCAAGAGCGGCGTCTTCGAGACGACGTCGACTACCTCCACCAATGCAGGGTCCTTCGTCGTACGCCTCCGCGGACGAGGTGTCTCGCCTCCCTTCCCCAGCCCATTAGTGGACAAGACAGTGACGCCGCTCGAGCTCGACTTTGGACCCGTTGGCCTCGGCGTCACGAGCCCACCACAGGCGGTTACCATCCGGAGCACGAGCTCTTCCACACTGACGGATTTCGCCGGCGGGGTACCGTTCGACACCCAGTTCTCGGCGTCACAGAACTGCGCTGGCGGCGTCGCACCGGGCGCGAGCTGCCAGTACTTCTTCCGCTTCACGCCGACGAAGCTCGGCAGCTTCGAGACGACATCGGAATCGTCGACCAACGCCGGACCCTTTGTCATCCGACTCAGGGGACGCGGCGTCGGTCCCAAGCTTTGGGTCACGCCGCTGGAGCTCGACTTCGGTACCGTCCCGGTCGGCGTCACCAGTCCTCCCCAAGCCGTCACGATCACGAATCTCGGTCTGTCCACGCTGGAGAGTTTCGTTGGTGGGGTACCCCCCGACGCTCAGTTCACGGCGTCACAGAACTGCGCTAGCGGCGTCGCGCCGGGTGCGAGCTGCCAGTACTTCTTCCGCTTCACGCCCACCGCTGTGGGTGCGTTCGAGGCGACGTCAAACTCGAGCACCAACGCGGGGTCGTTTGCGATCCGTCTGCGGGGACGCGGCGAGTGACCGGGAGTCCTCCCCGGATTTCAAGCCACCATCAGAACATTTGGTGGCGGTTCGTGGGCGCTTCGGCACTCGTGCAACTGACCGCCCTGAACACCGCGAACGGGGAATGGGCGATCGATCGGAACGCGCTGATATGCGCCAGTTTCAACAGGAACATATGAGACAACGAACGCTGTTAACAGCCCGCCTGAAAAAGTCATTCGGCCGAAGAAACTGGCCTCTTCACGCCCAGACGGGCCGCGTCAATACTCGCCATCAGAATCGAAAAAAGAGGGCCCGAAGATTGCCTCCGTTTGCCGCAGCCGATCTGGACGCGAAGAGACCAGTTTTCGGCTCGAAGCACTTTTTCAGGCGGGCTGTTAACTCGAGGTTAACCTCCCGCGGCGATGTCGAAGCGAGCGATTGCATCGTCGTCGTCATCAAGCTGTGCCGTTTCTATCGCAACGGAAGATAGACTGCGATCAGTAGTACATGACGATACAGGGAAAGGTTCGCGCGACTCGAACACGAAGAAAAAACCAAGATCGATCTCGCAAGCGTGAAGGCCCTTCAACAAGACGACTTGCTGCATCGTCTAGAGAAACCCATTTTGTTGGACATCCCAAAGTAGCTCACGTATGTTTTTCGGTGACGGTGGGAGGTGCTCTGAGACTCTGTAAGGGAGAAGAAGTTTGGCGGAACGCGTCGATCATTTTCTGCTCGACGACGTCAACGCGGTGCTGGGCAAGGGCAAGGTGCTCGACATTCCCGCCGGCGATGGCACGCTGTGTCGCCGATTGAACGAAGCAGGATACGACATCGCCGCGGCGGATCTTTTCCCGGAGGAGTTTCAGCTACCCGGGCACGAAGCGGTGCGTGCCGACATGAACGAACGCCTGCCCTTCGACGACGACAGCTTCGATGGGCTGGTGTGCCAAGAAGGCGTCGAGCATGTCGAGGACCTGGCTTCCTTCTTTCGCGAGTGCCGCCGCGTGCTGCGTGACGGAGGCTATCTGTGGATCACCACGCCCAACTTCATGGACTTGAGCGGTCGGCTCAGCTACTTCCTGACCGGCATGAAGAGCTTCCACACGGGGTTTCCTAACGAAGAGACGACCGTGTGGGGCGGCGATGGCGATCGCTTCTACCACGGCCACGTCTTCTCGCTGCCGTTCTTCCAGATACGTTACTTTCTGCGCGTGGCCCAGTTTGATGAGATCGTCCTCAAAGGTCTGGGGAAGAGTACCACCTCGGCGATTCTCTATCCTTTCGTCCGGCCGGTGTCGCGCCTCCTCATCCGGAGAGCCGTCCGCCGTCGCGCCAGAAAGGCTCCTAAGCAAGGACGCAAGCAAACCGCCTCCCAAACACTCAACACTGAGCTCGAAGGGTTCGCTTTGTCGCGAGAACTCCTCTGCAGCCGGAAAATTTGCGTCCGCGCCGTACTGCGCGAGGGATCGTTCTCACTGCCAGCCGCGTCGCCGCAGGTCAACTAACCGCTCTCGGCTGCACAGCCCGTTACCGTCTCGCTCGACGGCAACGACCCCACGACTACTCGAACGCTTTGATCGAGATGTTGCGGAAACGGACGAGCGCCGGCGGGCTGTTCCGGTCGTGTCCAAAAACTCGCACGGCGCCAACTGGACTGGCCGCCTTTGCTGGCTCGAAGCCGAGTCGATTACGTCGTCAGAATGAGCACAATTCACCTGGCAGCTCCTGCTGATCACCCTCGCCAGCGTTGCGACTGGAACGTGCACGTTCGAGATTCCGTTCGCGTTCAGCGATGCCGCGGGCCGCTGGACGGTCGTCGTGCGGGATGTTGCGACCGGAGCGATGGGGCGCGCGGTGATCGATTTTAGGCCGGCTTTGTGACCGTGAAAGACCAGTCTCCCCAACGAGGCGGATGTTTCGAGAGGCTCGGCACTGTAGCCTTCCCGGTACTTCCGCAGTATCCTGTTACTCGGCAAATTCATCCGCGATCAGCATTCCCGAGGTGTCGATATGAAAAAGCAGACTGAGCGTAAGCACGACCTTTCTCGGCGTGATTTTCTCTCCCGCACGGCTACGGCCACGGGCGCGACGTTGCTCGCCTCATCGGGCGTCGGGGTGCATGCCGGCGGGTCGGACACCCTACGGGTTGCTATGATTGGCTGCGGCGCCAACTCAAGGAGTACGCGCGACGCCATCTATCACCTGAATTCGGCTCCCGGTGTCGAGCTCTATGCAGTCGCCGACATGTTTCGCGACTACGTCGACGTCGGCCTCGAGACGATTCGCAAGGAAGTACCTGACAAGGTGAACGTCACACCGGAGCGAATCTTCATCGGATTCGACGCGTACAAGAAAGTCCTCGCCATGGACGAGATCGACATCGTCCTCCATGCCACGCCGCCGGGTTTTCGACCGACCCATGTCGCTGCCGCCACCAAGGCCGGTAAGCACGTCTTCATGGAAAAGCCGGGTGCGGTTTGTCCAACGGGCATCCGGACGTTACTGGCGGCCGCCGACGAGGCGGATCGAAAGGGGCTTTCGATCGTCGTCGGAACGCAGCAACGCTACGTCCCGCACTATCACGAGATCATCAACCGTATTTGGGATGGACAGATCGGCGAGATTAGGCTGCTCAAGGCTCTCTGGCTCGGCACGACGGTTGACTGGCACAACAACCCGCGTCAGGCGCAGTGGAGCGATATGGAGTGGCAGATTCGCTGCTGGCCGTACTTCACATGGCTTTCCGGCGACCATCTCGTCGAACAGCTTTGCCACAACCTCGATGTCTGCAACTGGATCATGAAATCTACGCCGGAGTCATGCGCCGGAGTTGGCGGTCGCCAGGTGCGTACCGGGGATGAGTATGGACATATCTATGATCACTTCGCAGTCGACTATTCCTACAAGAACGGCCCATCGATGCTCGCGATGGCAACGCAGATTCACGGCGTCACGACCAACGTCAGCAACGTGATCGAAGGTACCAAAGGTGTCGCGCACGTCACCCGCCGCGGCGCGCGCATCGAAGGCGAGAAGCCATGGACGTACGAGGGCAAGCACACCACGGGTGACCTTGAGATGCACGGCGCGTTCATCCGAAGCATCCGTGAGAAGAAGCCCATCAACGAGTGCCGACGTCTTGCCGAGACGACCATGACGGCGATCGTTGGGCGGATGAGCGCCTATACCGGCAAAGCCCTTCGCTACGATTGGGCGCTCAAAGAGTCTCAGCTGAACCTTCTTCCGCCGAAGCTAGAGCTCGGTCCCCTGGCGGTGGCACCCGTCGCGATGCCAGGAAAGACACCGCTGGTCTGAACCAGCCAGCGCAACGAAGTCATGAACATCCAGCAGGTTCGCAGTATGCCCATCGAGGGGTAATGTGAACGGGTAGCACTTTGATGTTCACACCAGCAACGATCGCTGCGATGGTTGCCCGTGTGGTCAAAGAACTGGAACGCGCGGCTGTATACAAGTTTATGCAGCTCGATCAGTGCAAAGACCACGGGTGCTCCGACCGCGCGGATGACTAACGTCGTCCCAATGGAGAGAAACTCGCGGCCGATCCCCGTAATGGCGCTGCAGAAGATCCAACCAGCAACTGCACGCAACTCGGTCCATCGAGGGAGCTGCAGGCGCCTTCCCTCCGCGGGGGTCGAAGACGGTCTTCGACGCCTTCAGCGGCCACCATGGTGGAAACATCTCGCGATGCTCTGATCGTGAGAATTTCCCTGAAGCGGTGGTTTTTCTCTCACTGCAGTCAGGAGGAATCTCTCAGCGACGGCTTGGCTCAAAGCTTCTGCACACCGCCTGCCAGAGATCCCGCCTATCGGATCTCTATATATCTTTCGGCTGTCGAAAGTCTTTCCTCTGGAACAACGTTTGCACTGAAGTCGCGTTGCCGTTGCCGCAGAAATTCGTTCGCAGCGTGTCATGGAGGAACGATCGATGAAGAAAGAGGAATTCCTGAAAGCTTTTGAGGAAATGTCCGCGGAGGATCAAGAGTCGATTCGAGCTGAAATCGTGGCGAAAGGGGCGTCCCGAGAAGAATGCTGTTCTGGTCCCATGAAGGAGCATTTGACGGAGATGATGAAGAAGATGAAGGCGTCGGAGGATCCGATGGCGATGTGCAGCGAAATGATGCGAATGTGTTGTGACATGATGGGGGAGAACTCCTGCGCGTAATGCCTCGATCGTCACTACGTGGAGATACCTCATTTGGTTTGCGGCTGGTTTTGCCGAAGGCAGTCGCAGGAAATGGGGTAACTACCTAGCTGCCTGGCTCCTCGTGATGGCTGTCGGCTTCATTGTCGGTGGGGCGTTTGTGGCGATTGCAGGGCTCTGCTCAATGGATCAGTTCTTCTCTGGGGCATGAACGGGGATGGAATCGGAGGACAGTGACCCATGCGTGAGACGACGGTGCAAGGCCATCCCGGCAGGTCGCAGAACTTCGAGAGAAACGTTCGAACCCTTCGAGCCACTCTGCCGGCGGTGATGGAGGCTTTTTGGGGCCTTCATAAGAACGTTGTGGCTGCCGGTGCACTCGACACGAAAACCAAGGAGTTGATCGCTTTGGCAATCAGTGTTGCCACACGCGCGACGACTGCATTGCACACCACACTTATCGCCCGTTGCAAAAGTGCTTCGAGCTGAGAACTGGTCGCTTCGCGTCCAGATCGGCCGCGGCGAACGTAGGCAATCTCCGAGCCCTCTTCTATAAGATATACACGGCGAGGCTCGACGCGGTCGAGCTGGGCGTGAAGAGGCCAGTTCCTCAGCCGAATGACTTTTTCAGGCGGGCTGTTACGTTATGACGCTCTCGAAACAGGTGCCACCAGGGAAGAGATCGCGGATGCATTGGGCGTGGCGATCCTCATGAGCGGTGGGACCGGTGTGGTCTATGCAACTCATGCCATCGAGGCTGTCGACCAATTCCTCGACCGCAAGACAGCAGATGAGTGTACTTGTTGACACAGTCCAACAAGCTGGGTCAAGGCAACAAAAATGGGCAACGACCGCCGGCGAGAAGCGCACGAACGCGGCAGCCGAGGACCGATTCTGCCAGGAAGATCTGCCGCGACGGATCGAGCTCGCTTCCTTCGTCTCGCCGTCTGGCTGGTCGGAGTCAACCTGATCTACAATGTCGTTGAGGGGGTCCTGGCAATTTGGTGGGGATCGACGGCGGACAGTTCTGCTCTTGTGGCTTTTGGTCTCGACAGTGGAATCGAGACGGTTGCTGCGGGTGTTGCCTTGTGGCGAATTCTCTCGGAGAAAGGATCCGATCAGGGGTCAACGGAAAGACAGGAATTTCTAGCTCACCGTCTGATCGGCTGGACCTTTATCGTCTTCGCATCATACGTCGTGGTCGATGCTGTCTGGGCACTGCTCGCTAAAGAGCTCCCACAGGAAAGTCTCCTTGGGATCATCCTTGCCTCTGTCTCGCTCGTGGTTATGCCGGCGTTGTCGTGGGCGAAACTTCGCGTCGCAAGGCGGTTGGGTAGCCGTGCCCTGCAGGCCGAGGCGTTAGAAACCTTAGCGTGCTCTTATCTTTCCGCTACGCTTCTCATCGGACTTGGAGCCCACGCTGTTCTTGGCTGGTGGTGGGCTGATCCGGCGGCAGCCATGCTCATGGTTCCTTGGTTGATACGAGAAGGCTGGGAAGGGGTGAGTACCCAAATGAAAACAGAGAGGAAGAACTCGGCAGAAACACACACTCCCGCGGCGACCAACCATCGGAACATGAACGAGATGAGCACCAGCATCGCGAAACCGGCCAAGGTGGCGATCATTGGTGCGAGCGGGACCTACGGCAAGGGGATCCTCGCGCGAGCCGAGGAGATCGGAATCGACGCAGTGGTGATCACGCGGTCTCCACACAAGTTCAAAGATGTGAAGCCGACGACTACCGTGGTCGAGGCGCAGCTGAACGAAGAGGAGAAGTTGAAGGAGGCGTTTGCAGGCTGCGACGGCGTGATCTCGGCGCTCGGCGACGACAGGAAGACACGTCCCAAAACTCACAACCTTCCACACGTCTGGAGTGCGATGAAGGCTGCCGGCGTGACGAAGTATATCGGCATGGGCTCCGGAGCGATGATGATGCCGAGCGAGAAGCCGGGGGGCTTCCAACGCACTGTGTACCCCTTGCTGAGTATTCTAAAGCTGTTTGGCGTTGACCTTCTGGAACAGAACGAATGGGAGCGCGACAGTCTGCTCACAGGGGAGAACGGAGCGGATGGCATCACGTGGGTGCTGACCAGACCGGTGAGACCGACCAGGGCGCCATTTGTTGGAGCCGACGTGCACGAGGATAGGCGCGGACCCTTGAACTGTTCGATCTACGACCACGGCGACTTCTGTTTATACTGCGTGGCGTCGAGTGAATGGGACAAGCTTGCGCCGCATGTCAGCTCCGGGTCGCAGCCCAAGAAGAACAAATAGGATCAAGGGGCAACGATCAAGTGGTTTGCGGTCGCTCGTTGCGATCCTACCGACTACAGGATGCGGACGAGCCGTCGAAGTTAACAGCCTGCCTGAAAAAGTGCTTCGAGTCGAAAACTGGTCGCTTCGCGTCCAGATCGGCCGCGGCGAACTTAGGTAATCTCCGAGCCCTCTTTTATGAGACAGAACTGGCGAGGCTCGCCGCGGTCGATCTGGGCGTGAAGAGGCCAGTTTCTCGGCCGAATGACTTTTTCAGGCGGGCTGTTAATCCTCGACCCTCTCGAACTCGTAGCCGGACATCGTGATCCGTTCCCGGCCGTCAACTCGGACGATCCGCAGGGTTTCCCCGCCGAGGTAGTCGACGAGCCCCTCGCACACCGCCTCGTCGTCCGATAGGGTCCGGACCGCCCACGAGAGCTCGATGGTGGGCTGGACGTTTGGATAGAAGGTCAGGATGAGGTCCTCCCCGTCGATCCCCAGCTCGACGTTCGGAGTGCACCGAAACGTGATCCTCGCCAGCCTCTCGTTCGTGAGGTCGTACTCTCCCAGCCGGTCGCGCCAGGCGGAGTGAATCGGTGACGGCTCGATTCGGTCTCCGAAACGGATGCGATATCCACGCTCGTCGCGAACGATAACCCTCCGTCCTGCGACCTCGGCAAACGCGAACCGGACGTCGCCTCGGCCGCCCACTGTGAGCGGAAGGCTGCCGAGAAGGAGGTAGCGAAGGGAGGACCAGTTTCCGCCCTCGTCGACGAGCCGGACGCGACGGCCCAGGAGGCACGCCTCGACGTGGTCGCCGACCGTGACGTCAAGAACTCCTGCGATGGTCTGATAGCGGCCTTCGAATTTCTTCCAAGAGGCCACCGGCTTGGAAGGGACCGGGTCCTCGACCGCGCTTGGCTTCCGGAGTCCCTTCACCTCAAAGGCCAGTCTCATGGCCTCCCTGGTGATGCGGGCGACCGCCTGCGCGGCCTCCTGGGTGTTCGCGCACACGACGACCCCGACATCGTGGTCCAGGCTCAGAATCGCGAGGGAGTTGTAGAGGAACGTGGCGCCGCCGTGAGATGCAAAGGAGCCAGCATAAGCGAGACCCTCGGGCGTTCCTCGGCTCCAGCCGAGTCCCCAAATCGCCCCGAAGTCGAGGCGGCTCGGCGTCTCCGCCGTGAGCATCTCTCCGACCGATCGCTCCGACAGCGCACGTGCTCCATCTACCTCTCCGCCTTCGAGAAAGAGCCGACAGAACCGGGCGTAGTCCAGGACGCTGGAGTGGAGACCGCCCGAAGGGATTTCCCCGTCGAGTTCGGGAAGATCCGACTCGAGGCGTCCCCGGCGGTACGGACGGGCGAGCAAGCGTTTCGTGACTTCGGACGGCGCGAACGTTGCCGTCTCTACCCCGATGGTTTTCAGTAAGTCGTCGGCGAGCTCGACGAAAGGCCGGCCCGCAACGCTTTCCGCGGCGTGGCCAGCGAGGTCGAACCCGAGGCTCGAGTACTTGGAGACCAAGCCTGGGGGGTGGGCGAGCGAGGCCTGGGGCATCTCGTGAACGAGCCGGTCGTAATGGACGGGTCGGCCGTCGGGCCCGGTCTTCCTCCAGACGTTGGGAAGTCCCGATCGGTGGGTGAGGATTCCGCGCAGCGTGACCGGACCCGCCTCCTCGAACCGCGAACGAATCGAGAAGGCAGGGAGATACGTCTCGAGGGGCGCATCGAGATCCAGCCCGCTCTTCTCGACGAGGGTCATCACCAGCGCAGCGGTGAACGGCTTGGACATGGAGCCAACGCGGTAGATCGTTCGATCGGTGGCTGGTCGCTTCGCCTCGCGGTCGGCCAGGCCGAATCCACTTGACCAGCGAACGCCTCCGGATTCCACGATCGCGATGCTCAGACCTACGACGTCCGCCGCGTCCATCTCGTATTCGATGCGACGTGTGAGCGCGCGGGCGAGGCCGTCCCAGTCCCCCGGCGCCAGTGGATCGGCTTCCGGAGGCCCGCAGCAGGAGTGGAGAAAAAGAACGGCCGAAAAGGCCAGGAGTGTGGCGCGAAGCGTGCGGGGAAAGCTCATGGCTCGCCGCCTCTACCAGGGATTCGCGCTCCGACGCACAGGCGGTCATCGGCAAGCTCATGGAGGAGATCCTGACGAGCGAGCTCCAGGACGACCGCCAAAACGGCGCGCGACAACTGGTAGTCCATTTTCCCCTGCGAGGTTTTTTGGTCTTCTGCTTGTCACAGCCTTTGGGACCCCATCCCCACGGCTCCGTTATCCTATGACACCCGCGAGGCCTCATTTGAACTGCTGAAAGACACGTGGATCGACCGCCGCAGCCCCGAGCATGCCGCCCCAAAGAGCCCCAGCGATGCCGGGCATCATGACGTCTTGGCCCGCCAAGAATAGGCCGGGGATCGGCGTACGGGCTCTGAGCGCTTCCGACAGCATACGGCGCGGCGTCGTTTCGACGCCATAGAACCCGCCCTTCTCGTGGCCGGTGAATGACGCGGTTGCGAGCGGGGTTCCAAGTTCGCGATAGACAACAAGCGGCGCCAGCGCCGGGAACTTTGCGGTGAAGGATGCCATCAACTTGGCTTCGACGTCTTGCCTGAATGTCGCCCATTCGGCTTCGCTCTTTTCGGCCTCCCCATCTGCGAATTTCGCCACGGAGGACCAATCGGCCCAAACCAACAATTCGCCTGTGTGCCTCTTCGATGGACCAGGGTCGTGTGCAGGATCCTTGAGAGACGGGAACGAGACGAACGCCATCGGAACCGGGCCGTTGGCAGCCGCCGACCAGATAGCATCATCGGTTTCCCAGCTTTCGTAAAACCAGTGGTTCGAGCGCGTCGCTCCGTGTCGGGCAATGTCTCCTTCGAAGCCGAGAAAGATTTCGAAGTGGCAGATCGACGGCTTGAAGGTGGCTATCTCGCGAGCCCACTCCTGTTGGCGGATGTCCTGAGGCAGCAGGCGTTTCACTGTTTCGCCGGCGCCAATTGCCGAGACGATGAAGGGCGCCTTGATTTCTTCGCCGGAGCTGGTGCGAACGCCGACGGCTTTTCCATCTTCAACCAGTATCGCGCTCACTGGCGTCGCCGCGCGGGCGCTACCGCCGGCCCGTTCGATCACCGGAACAAGTCCCCTCGCAATCGAGGCGGCGCCCCCGACGGGATAACCCGCGCCCTCTAGATAGTGGCCGATGACGGTGGCGTGGACGCCGAAGCTTCCTTCCTTCGGTTTGCCTCCGTAGGTGCCCCATTGCGCCGACAACACCGCCGCGAGTTTCGGGTCGGTGACAATGTCTGCGATCACTTCGCCCGTTGTCCGACCACACCAGCGCTGGATTCTTTTCTTGTTCCACCAGCGATGTGCGGAGCGGAAGGGCTCAGGCATCGATCGCTCGGCGGCGACCATATATGCTGCCGCCTGCGCGGACTGCAGCGCTTCGAAGTAGGCGTCGATTTCAGCCGCGTGGTCGGGAAACCGCTCTTTCAGCTCCATCTTGTAAGCTGAGGCGGGGCGCGCCACGGAGATTTCAAATCCATCTGGGAAGTGCAGCGTGTCGTAGACGGTGCCGAGGGAGCGGAAGTCGATCGTTCCGCCGCTCAGCCAGTCCAAGACCCGTCCTGCCGGCTGATCGTGACCAAATGTGCCACAATAGTGAAGGCCGACGTCCCAGGTGAAACCGTTCCGAGAGAAGGTGTGAGTCAATCCTCCGATGGTCTGTGCTTGCTCAAGAAGCAGGACTTTGTGCCCCAATCGAGACAGCGCGGTGGCCGTCGTCATCCCTCCCATGCCGGACCCGATGACGATGACATTGAAATCGCTTGCTGGAGGTGTAGCTGTCATTCGGAGCTATCCATCGCTGACGCGATTGAGGTTCACTTGCATCAACTTCGCAGCACCTGAGGTGGAGTCGCACCGACGCTTCGGCTCCCCAACGTGTCATCGCAGCCTGCGCTTGGCGTCCGGCGCCTGAATCGTAATCTCTCTGTCAGCACTCACTACCCGAGAACCATGGACGAGCAAGCAAACGACATACCAACGCGAGATTCACTCTCGCATGGTTCTTTTCTTTCGACAGGAGCTCGTGTTGGCCGGACCGCGGAGTTTTTTCCCAGTTGTGCGTACGAATTCCGTCCCGGAGACTGTTTCGGCGGCTCAGAAGGTGCCGGTAAGGCTCCGACAGCTGCCCCTTAAGAAGCGCCTGTGCTAATGATAGTTCGCTCAAAAGCGCTAGCGTTCCGTTCACACCGGTGGCAAGTTCGTCGACTCGCGAGCGAGAATGTCCGCGCTCACTTCACGCTGGTCTCCCGATGCGTCTAAGCGACTCGGCGCATGCTTCTCGCTGAGCGATGTCTTTGCTGCCTTGCTGCGGGTTTTCTCCGCCTCCCAGACAATATTCCCTGCTTGGAGAGGCCGTCGGAGCGCCAGATAGACTCTTCTTGAGCCTGGCCACGGATTTGCTGTTCCTGTTTGCGGTGTGCAGACGCGTGTAGGGCAGCTGCGCAATTCATCGCCGACGCTGTTCGTCGGCTTGGAGCAGTTCTCACTAACGGCCGGGGAGAGAAGCCGCGGCGACATCGAAGGGATCAATCTGGAAACGACCGCCGTGGAGCGAGATTTCCCGTCTTCACCTCTTTGCGGGGCGCAACTCGAAAGTGCAGATTCCATTTCGCGAGACCTTCTCATGAATCGATTGAATGTTGTGTCTGAACATCGTGCGTTGCTTCGCCGCGTCACCGTTCTTTTCCTGGCTCTCCTCTTCTCCGGTTGTGCTGTTCTTAACTGGGACAACCGTCCGGTGACCGAATTCATCGACCGGCACCTGGCGCCTGAGAGCGACGCCGGCCGTGCGGCGCTCACCCCTGTGGCCGTGCCCATAGGGCTTTCGACGCTTTTGGTGGACGCCACCGTCGTGAATCCCGTCCAGCAGTTGTCTGAAGCTAGGGAGCTCGCTGAGTGGCCATTCACGGAGGTGGAGGACGCAGGAGTGTTCGAAGTGGTTCTCATGCCGATGCGCGTGTTGACCGCAGCGGTGATGTTCGTCGGTGCCGAGGTCGTTCTCAGTATTGTTCCCGTCGAGGAGTCACCCCGTCGAGATGGCGAGCTCGAAGAGGAGGGTGCACACCCCGAAGCTGATGACGCGGAGGAGAGCGCGAATGCGTCTTGAAACGGTCCTACTCAGCTGCGCGATCGTCGCCGCCGTCAGCGGCTGTGCCGTCGTCGATCGCAACCATCTGTCGACGACGAACTGGGTCGACCGCACGATCGTGCCGGAAAATAAGGTCGGACAATGGGCAATGACACCGCTCCTCGTGCCCACGTGCCTGGTGACCCTTGCGGTCGACAACGTCCTCATCGCCCCCGCCGCCTCCGCGCCGAGTGCCTACGTCGACACCAAGAAGTTCTGGCGGCATTTTTCGGACGCGCGCTATGAGGAGGATCTCTATTCCTGGTGGGGTTTTTTTCCCTCGAAAGTATTGCTGACGCCGTTCGTCTTCCTCGGAGATTGGAGCGCCCGCTCAGTCTTTGCGATCGAAGTGCGCGAGGAAGCGGCGTGGGGATGGCCGCGGTGGGGCTACCTTTGGAGGCGAGATGCTCAGGGACGACCGATCCCGCCGGAGACAACGAACGACGAAGTCTCCTCTCCTCCTTCATCAGAGGCTGGCTTCACAACGGAGAGTCCGCCATGAAGCGCCTTGCCGTACTGAGCCTTGTTCTGGGGGTAGTATCGTCCAACGTCGGCTGCGGATTCACCGACGAAGCCCGTACCTGCGAATTCTACGAAGAGCATGTCCTTGATCCGCTGTGGCCCGATGACACGCGTGTAGTGCTCGTCACCTGGCCTGTTCTCGTGCCCTTTCACGGCACAGGACTGGCGGTGTCTGCGACCATCGACCAGACGATACGTACTGGGGAGATCGTCGTCCCGGCCTCCTGTGATGCAGCGGATTACTTCGACATGCCGGTTCCCGACGACAACATCATGCTCCACCGCACGATCGTCGTGCCCAAGTATCTCGGCACCCCGTTCGTCTGGCTCGGTTCGTACATCGCTCGCTGGTTTGCGCCGATTTCTGCTGACGCACGCGTTTTCGGGAGCGACGATGACGGAGTCGACGTCGAGGGAGCACCTGGCGACGAAGAGACTGAGGAGGAGTTTGACAAGCTCTTGGAGGAGCTCGAAAAGGAGGAGAATGATTTCAGGTGATACAGTCGAGGCCGGTTAGCGGGCAGAAAGCACAACTTGAACCGGAGCAACGCCCGATGCGGCCCGGTTCTCGACGCTCGACGCGCGGATTCGACCCGGTCGCACCCAGTTGTTTGGTGATCGTTGCCGCGTTTACCTCGAAGGGGATGAGCTTCCACCCCCTGCGGGGGGCGGGTGCGCCGGGCGATGCATCCGACAGACGCTACCAGATTCGCACCCCCTCAGAGCACGAAACGGGGCGAAACGGCGCGATGGCCTGCGATGAAGAGCCGGTCGCTGAGGCTCCTGGTCCAGGGCATAAGTCCCAGGCGCACAAGGCACTTATCGAGTCCCCAGAGGGGGTTAAGAAGAATGGGCGTGCCCAGACTCGAACTGGGAACTTCCACCTTGTAAGGGTGGCACTCTAGCCAATTGAGTTACACGCCCGTGGAGCCACTATTCTGCCGTGCTCTCGCCCCTCGGCAAGAGCTTTTGTGCGCTTGGTTGCTTCCCTCTCACGCCTTGATCCCTACCCCGCACCACGGGCAGTGGTCCCAGAACGCGTCCACGATTCCCCACTTGCACTTGGCGCACTTGCGGGACGCGCCCGGGATGGCCCACGGCCTACGCACCTTGTGCCGGCACCATGGGCAATAACGCATGAACGGCATGAGCGTTTTTCTTGTGCACGCTGGATTCTGGCACTTCGCCTCGTAGCGACGGTCGCTGAGCGCGCGCTCACTCGTGCCGCTGAGCGAGGCGCCAAAGCACCATGGACAGAAGCGCCAATCCGCCTTGAGACTGCGCCTGCACCGGCTGCACTGGCGCCCGAACCGCGCCTTGCCGCGGTACTTCGCGATCGACACGCCGCACCAGCAGCACGACGGCATACACTCGGCCACCGGGCCGGCGCATTTCGGACATTCGCCCCGCACCTCCAGCACAGCGCCGTACTGCCGCAAAAACTGCCGCCACCGAACCTCCTTCCAGTCTTGGCGCGGCGGGCGCGATCGCTTCCTTCGCTGTCGCTGCTTCGCCGACGTCTTCTGTCGCAGCTTTTGAAACGCGCGCCGCATTTGGTCGGCGTTTTCAAACCGCTTCTTCGGCTCCAGCGCGGTCGCCCGGTGGATCAGCGCCGCGAACTCTGGATGCACTCTCTCTTTGAGGCGATCACTGCCCGGAAACGGCCTCACGAACGGCCACTGCGGCAAGACGCCTGCGAACATGCGGTAGAAGATCAGCCCGAGCGAAAACACGTCCGAACGAAACGACGGTTTCCCCATCGCCTGTTCCGGCGCGATATACCCGAGCGTTCCCGAGCCCGACGCGCTCACCGTGTGCAGCGACACCTTGGCGATGCCGAAATCTGACAGGCGCAGCCTGTTGCCCGAAAAGAGTATGAAGTTCTCGGGCTTCACATCGCAGTGGAGTATGCGCCGGTGATGTGCGAACCCAAGTGCCTCGAGCATCTGTCCGGCGAGATGCACGGCGAGCGGCATCGACATGCGACTCTTGAGCCGGTCGGCGAGCGTGCGTTCTCCCAGCGGCAGCGCGATCACGAAGTGGCCGTCAACAAACTCGGCGTTTTTTATCGGCAGGATGTTCGGATGCTCGAGCTGCGCCGTCACCCTCACCTCGCGACGAAAGTCTTCGAGGACGCCACTGTCCATCAGGTGAGCGTAGGGAATCTTCAGCGCTACGCGCAGGCCTTCGATGGTGTCGAAAGCCTGGTACACCTCCGCAAAACCGCCCTGGGCGAGGAGTTTTTCGATGCGGTATTTCCCAAGGTTTTGACGTGAGCGAAGCGTTCGTTTCATTGCGTCCCGGGTGCGTTCACGAAGCGAGCAAAACAGATCCAGTCAGAGCCGGTGGGGGAATCATAGCACGGGCGTCAAGTCGAGCCGCGCGCGGGCCAAATCGCCGACACTGCAACCACCTTTTCCATCAACACCGTCAACCACTTTTGACCTCAACGTCGACAGAAGTGCCGAGCCGAAGGTCGTCTCTTGCTCTGATTTTTTGCAGGCGGCGGGGAACGTGTGTTCATCACTACTGCTGCCCGACGCGCTGTGTTTGGCTACCGAAGATCCAAGGCGAACGTCCTCAGCGTGCTGCCTCCGCCCGTGCCCGGTACTGCGCCGCACCCGCGGCGAGCCACTCCTGGACGTTGACCAAAAGCATCTGCACTCCCATGCCCGCGAATCTGGCGACGTCGTCGTTCGTCGTCAGCGTTCCCGCACGCCGCCCTGCTGCGACGATGCGCCGCAGAGCATCGTCAACTTTTTCCTGCACTTCCGGGTGCTTCCAGTCGCCGATGTGTCCCATCGACGCGGCAAAGTCAGATGGCGCCACAAAAAACACGTCGATGTGATCTACAGTCAAGATCTCGTCAAGGTTTTCCCACGCCGCGATGTCCTCGATCAAGACGACAAGCGCGGTCTCGTCGTTGGCTTTTTTCAGGTAGCCGGGGACACCGTATCCTTGTCGACTGACAAAAAGACCGCGTTGACCGATCGGGGCGAATCTTCCGCCTGCGACGACATTCTCAGCTTCTGCCCGCGTGTTGACGTGCGGCACGATCACCGCCTGGGCACCGCGGTCGAACGTCCTGTAGATCAGCGACTGATCGTTGCGGTTGACTCGGACCAGCGAGGTCATCCCCCAAATATCGCAGGCGCGCGTCAAGTCGCCGAGATCCGAGGCGTCGACCGCGCCATGCTCGCCCTCCAGCCAGACTGCGTCGAAATCGATCGGGCCGAAGGCGTCGATATCATCGGGATCCGTGATGCCGGCTGCTACGTACGCTAATTCCCCGGCTGCCAGCTTTCGTTTCAATCGATTCGGTCGGAGCTCCATGGATACATCGTCCTCAGGTGGTGTCGTTACGGCTGTGGGGCGCTCGGCTGCGGATCCGCTCGAGTCTCGGCTTCTGCGGCTCAGATTTTACCCACTTTTGCGGCGAATTGAAGGCGCCCGGAGCGACCGCCCCGTGCGGGGCTCGATTGCGATTGGGTCGCCGTCTCACCCGCCTTATGATGGGAGTCGCGTCGATCGTCGTGACGCTTTGTCTTTCCCAACGGAAATCCGTTCTGCCCATGCCGCTGTCCGCCGTTTTCAAGTTTCAACCTCTGTCGCCGGTCGCGGTCATTTGCCCGGTCCTTCTACTCGCCGCATGGTTGAGCGCCACGCCGCTCACCGCGGCTCCAGGCGACGTCGTCATCACTGAAGTCCTCTACAACGCCGACCCGACCAACTCTGGCGGCGAGTTCATCGAGTTTCACAACCGCGGCCGAGCTCCCGTCGACCTGAGCGGGTGGACGCTTGCGGTCGCTGTCGACTTTGAGTTTCCCCTTGGGACGACTCTCGCCGCAGGGGGCTATGCCGTCGTCGTACGCAATTTGGACGATGCGGGTGACTTTTACGGCGACATCTTGATCGCAGGTGAATACAGCGGCGCGCTCTCCAACGGCGGTGACTCGATCGAACTCCGCGCTGCGAGCGGCGAGCTGATCGACCAGGTCGAATACACCGATTCGCCGCCGTGGCCGCAGGAAGCCGACGGCGGTGGTGTTTCGCTCGAGCTCGTCGACGCCGCTCGCGACAATAGCGATGCGGCGAGCTGGGGGCTCGGCGACCCCTACAGCCCGGGTGCTCCGAACGCGCCCGCAATGCCGGGTGTGGCGGGTCCCGTGGTCATCAGCGAGATCATGTACAAGCCTCTACGGACCGAGCCGCGCATGCGTTTCGATGCCGTCAACGGTGGGCCCTATGTCGAGGAGGGTGACGACGCGTTCGGCGAGTACCTCGAGCTCGTCAATCGCTCCGCTGCCGAGGTGGATCTCTCGGGTTGGCGACTCAGTGACGGTGTGCGCTACGAGTTCCCGAGCGGCTCCGTGCTCGCTCCCGGCGCATTCGCGACCGTCGCCAGTCACCCCGATATCACGGCGGAGCGCCACGCTGTCGAGCGCGTCTTCGGTCCGTTCTCCGGTCGGCTGAGCGATGCGGGTGAGCGCATCACGCTGCAGGATTCCAGCGGCAGGCTCGTCAACACACTGTGCTACGACGATCGCCACCCATGGCCCATGGCGCCGGATGAGTTCGGCGACTCTCTCGAGTGCCTCGACGTGAACGCCGACAACGGCACGCCGGCCAACTGGCGAGCGAGTCGCGCTGCGTTTCGTCCGATTCCGCCTGAGGTCGTCTACGTTGACGACGCACCGCAAAGTGGCAACACCGCCGACGACGGCTGGTTCAGATTTTCGATTTCCGGGGTGCCGACATCGAGACGTTTCTTCATCTGGGCTGGCGGCGAGTCCGAATGGCTGATCGATGGCCTCGAACTGCGTCGAGATGGCACGGGCGACAACGTTCTCCCGAACGGCAGTTTTGAAACCGACGACGAGGGATGGTCGAAACGCGGCAGCCACTCCGGCAGTTTTCAGACGACCGAGGACGCCAAGGTTGGTGTCGGCAGCGAGCACCTTGTCGCGACGCGACGCGGCAATGCGGCGAACGTTCTGCAGTTTCCGAGCGTCGACGACTTGGAGCTCGGTGAGCCGTACGTCCTTTCAGGTTGGGTCAAACATCTTGTAGGGGATCCACGGCTGACCCTGCGGTTCGCGGCCGGCACGCTACGCACCGAGCTCGTGGCTGGCATCGATCCTCGCGACATGCGTCTTGCATCCAACTGGAGCGATGAGTTCAATCCGCGTGGGCCTTGGTCTCTGCTTGCCGGCGACGGGAGGATCCTGGAGCCGACGGAGAATTGGTCGCCGGCTGACCTGGGGCCAGCGCAAGCAGCGTGGACCAGCGGTGAGGAAGACGGCGCGGTCGGCTGGCTACGCGGCAGCGGCGCGGCGCCGCTTCTCGATCTGCCTGCGGGTACGATCGCAACGCGTGGCCCGTCGATCGTCCGCTGGACGTCGCGTGGCGAGAACCTCGTCACCATTTCCGGCTCAGCCTACCTGCCGCGCGCCAGCGGCGACGCGAATCAGGTGTGGCGTCTGCAGCAAGGCGATCACGTGTTGGCGTCGGGGACGCTCGTGGCTGGCGACGCGCGCGTCAGCGCCGCGAGCCCAACGCCGATCGCGGCGGACGACGGCAACCCGATCGAGTCGTTTCTCTTTGCAGGTGAGAGCATCGAGTGCTACGTCGAGCCTGAGGATGGTGGGGCGCCCGACTTCGTCGCGATCGATCTGCGCATCCAGGCACAAACGGCGATTTTCCTGCCGCCCGCGCCGCCGCTCGCCGGTGCTGCGGGCTTGGGGACGCCGAGCGCGGCGAACTCGCAGCTTGCGCAGGGCCTTCCACCTCTCGTCGAAGATCTCCGCCACACGCCCGAGACGCCGTCGTCCACTGATGCAGTGACGATTGCGGCGCGTGTGACAGCTGCCGCGGCGCTCGACACCGCGGCGCTCGAGTATTCGTTCGGCGTCGAACCGGAAGTCTTCACCGTCGACATGGTGGACGATGGCCATCAGGGCGACAGCGCCGCCGGCGATGGAATCTTTGGCGTGCGCTTGCCGCCCCAGCCGAACCACACGTTGGTTCACTACCGCGTGCGCGTCGCCGACGTCGAGGGCAACGAGACGGTTTTTCCTTACGATTCCGACCCGTCGCCGACCGCGGCGTACTTTCACGATGACTCGATTCACGGTAAGAGCGACATCGACACGGAGCTGCGCGTGTTTCATCTCTTCGTGACACAAGACGTGCTCGATGCGATCTCGAGGAATCCGCGTCTCGATTATCAAGATGCGAGCGTCGCGATTGACGGCATCGCCTATCCGCACATCGACCTGCGCCGCCGCGGTCGCCGCAGCCGTGCGCACGCCAAGAACCAGTGGAAGTTCCGTTTCAACCGCGATCGCCTCTTCGAAGGCCAACGCACGCTCGACACCATGATCAACATTCCGTTCGTGCAGCGCTTTGCCTTTCAGGTCTTTGAGCGCGCCGGCATCGAGAATCTCGGCTCAGAGCTCGTGCGAGTCCAAATGAATGGAGGGTTCTGGGGCGTCTACATTGCGTTCGAGTCGCCGAATCGCACCTGGACAGAGAGCCGAGGTCTTTCACCAAGCACCGAGATCTATAAGGCTCGCTCTGTCGAGACGTCGAGTCAGTGGAAGAACTCTGATCTTTTCACGAATCAACTGGTTGAAGACTTGGATTTTTGGGGCGCTTGGAACAAGAAGATGCGTCCACTTGAGCCGCCCGATGACATCCGAGAGCTGACGCGCGTCCTTAACGACGTCGACGACGCTGAGCTCCTTCCGTGGCTCGATCGCAACTTCGATCTCGATCAGTTTTTTACGCGCTGGTCGCTCTACATCCTTCTCAACATCGATGACTTTGGCGGCCACAATTTTTACCTCTACCGAGACCCCGAGGGCGATGCAGAGACGCGTAAGTGGAAGCAGCTGGCCTACGACTTCGACTCGGGTCTGACGTTCGGGCGCGTTGGAGCGCTGCGCGCGCTTTACGGCGATGGCGTCGGCGACAACCCGGATTGGCAGCGCAATAAGCTGTGCCTCCGCGTCAGTCGGAACGCGACGCTGCGGCGGATTTATTTGCTGAAGATGCGAGAGCTCTTGGGCGGTGTCTACGACTTGGAATCGCTCTTAGCGCTGGCGGACAGCGAGTTCGCTCGCCTCGCCGTTGATCGCGAAGCGGAGAACTCAAGATTCCGCATGATGCGAGAGTCGACGGCTGAGATGAAAAACGTCATGACGATGCAGCACGCTTCCATGGTTGAAGTGCTTGCCGGTGAGAATTTACCAGGGCGCGAGGTGCTCCCCGTGGCGGATCCGCCGGGCGGAGTGTTTGCCGCGGCCCCGGTCGACGTGACGCTGTCGGTGCCGCAGGGGTGGACTGCCGTCTACACAACAGATGGCAGCGATCCGCGTCTTTCTCAGGCGCGCGGTGTGTTCACGGGTGGAGCGATCGAGATCGCTACGTCGTCCATGCTGCGAGTCGCCGCTTTCGAGAGCGGTGATGGCGCCCAGGATTTCGACTCGGGCAAGTGGAGTGACCTCAGCGAGTTTCGTTTCGACATCACTGCCGTAAACGCTATCGGTCCGTTCGTGCGCGGCGACGTCGATGGCGACGGCGCGCTCCGCGGCCCGTCCGACGTGATCTTTCTCTTACGCTATCTCTTTTCGAGCGGCGACGCCGTGCCATGCGCCGCTGCCGCTGATGCCAACAGTGATGGGACGCTCAGCGTCGCCGACGCGGTACGACTGCTCCTCTACCTCTACCGCAGCGGCCCGGCTCCAGCAGCGCCGTTTCCACTCTGCGGTGCGGGATTCACGGTGGGGGACGGGGAGCTTGGATGTGCGGCGGCGGCATTGTGCCGTTGACCTGGCACGCATCGGTAGGTCACACTTCGAGGCGGCCACTAAACGGTTCGCGCGTCTCCCTGAGCGTCCTGCATTTTCACTCCAGCGACTAGGTAGCAAGGGGCGCTCTCTTGCATCGGGTTTCGTCGACACTCGAAATCTTGGATATTCTGTGCACCGGTAGTGACAGGTTCAGGCGCAGATCGTCGGATTCGTATGTTGCGTTCCGATGGGCGGACCGGGATTGATCTGCGGACCTATAGGCTCAATCGGAGGACACCATGGGCTACGACTTTTGTATTCAGCAGATCACTGTTCCTGCGGGCAGTGCGTTTCCAGTGAATGCGGAGGGGCTCTTTGGTGACGAGCCGCTGCTTGCCTCGGTCGAGGTCGATGATCCAGACCGATTCTGGGCTCACCTGGCTATATTCCCCGAGATGCGACGGAACGGATCCTACTGGAGATGCGACGGGATCAAGTTTCCAGGCTCCGGCTTCGACGTGGATCCAGTGCACGACCACTCCGCCGACTCAATGGAGAAAATCACCACTTGGGCGCAGGAGTTCGGCGCGGGCTCTCTTTCGGTGGACCAACTCGACGAGCTGGTGTCGGCCGAAACCCGGCGCCACGCGCTTCTTGGCATCAAACTCGACATGACGGGGTCTTGGTACGACGTGCTCGATCTCTACAAGCACATGAAGAAAGAGTTTCCGCTTCTTGTGATTCTTGACGCACAGACACTCTGGATTCACGACGAGAGTGCGTTTCTCTCCTTCCTCGAGGAATCGAACGCCAAATGACACCGGTTCGCTGCTGCCAGTCGGATGGAGGCTGACGCAATCCCGATCCTTGCCCGAGACCGCTCAACGTCCTCGTCATGACTCTGCCCCGTCTGCAGCTTCCTCCTCGCTTGGGACCGCCGCCCGCCCGGGCGAAGCCTCCGCGGCGCGCCAGCTTGCCGGTTTCTTCCAGCTCTCCAGCGGACCGTGGGGGTCGCGGATCGTCAGCGCGCGGCCGCTGCCGTCAGCTTCCTCGTACCAGTCGTCGTGGTAGCGGAGCTTCTGGATCGTCTCGTCCAGCGGCCCGACGAGCTCCAGCGTCTCGCCCGCGTTGCTCAACTGACCGCGGTATTCGCCGGCGATGCGAACTCCACGCGTTCCGTAGCGTCTTTTGAACGCGGCCAGACTGCCGACGATGACGACGTATTCGCCGGCTTCAAGTGACGACTTCTTTCCCTTTGGGAACTTAAACTCGATGCCTTTTTGAAACCGTACGCCCGCGAGGTTCACCGTCTCAGTGCCGCGGTTGAACAGCTCAACGAACTCGAACTCGTCGGCACTCGCGGCGGGACCGGCGTTCGCCGTACTGTTTCTGGCGGTGGGGTGAAACATGATCTCTGTGATGACAACGGGCAAGGGAGAGACTATGAACGTTGCGCTCCGTGGCGGACTCCACTTGCCCGATGCCTGCAAGGTCCGCGCGGTCACTTTGGTGTTTTTCCGGAGTGTGATCGTCTTTCCTGAACGCAGCACCTTTGCTCTCTTCGCGCGCCCGCCGCCGGGCTGCCTTGGATCAGACCCGTCGCGCGTGTAGAGAATCCTGCCGCCTTTGGCTCGCATCTCGAGCTTGAACCCCGGCTCAATCTGTCCGCCTTTGCGACCGAACCGTGGTGGCTCCGGAAACTGCCGGTCGATCCACCCGACGCGTTCCTCCAGCCACTCCTTCATGCGCTCGATCTCCGTCTTCCAGCCCCCCGAAGGCTCGATTGTCGGATACTTTTTGAAGTTGCGCCGCGCCACGACCGTGAGCTTGTCCGCCGCACGGTCGAGGATGTCGTGCATGTTTTTGACAGAGAACTGCTCCTCGCGGAGCTCTGCCCACCGGTCGATCCAGCGCTGCATGAAGTCGGGGTCTTCGAAAAGACGCTTCCACCAGCCGTAGGCGAAGTAGTCCGTGGCGTCGTTCGCGCCCTTCCAGCCGATCGGATCGTCATCCCGCTTGTCGGTCGAATCGATGGTGCGATCAAGGTCCCAAATCGGTCCCATCGCGAGACGTCCGAAGCGCTCTTTGAACAGATACGTACTCAAGCGCAGGCCATCGACGTTCATGGTCAGGACGTTCAACATGTGGTGATCGATCCAGGAATCGACATCGATGTACTTGGCGTAGCCCCTACCCGCGTCGCGAAAGGCGCGGCCGTACAGAGCCTTGGCGAAGCCGTCGACGTAACTTTGAATCCACTCGCGATGTGCCGCCGTGAGGTTGTCGCGTTTTGGGTAGACGTGGGAGAACGTCATGCCGCCTGCCGAGAAGTGCTCCTCGTGAGGGCGAATGTGGTCGAGCTTGAACAGATACCCGCCGGCAAGGCCTGCGCCGCGTGTGTCGGACTCTGTCGTGCGCTCGATGTCGACTCGTTTTCTGCCGCGCTTGATCGTTTCCATGAGCGTGTAGTAGCCAACGAAGTCATCGCGTGAGATGCGTCCACCGTCCTGGTTGAGAAAGACTTCGCAGTGCCGCGTGCGGGCCGCATAGCGGCCGATCTGACGGCTGAGCTTGTAGGCAAACGGCATGCGCACCAGGGAGCGATCCCAAAGATGCGAGCCGTAGAGGATCCAGTCTGAATCCTTCGGCATGCCGAGCAGAGACAACTTGCGGTCGCTCCCGTCGGGGCGACGCAGTTCCACTCGGTATGAACGCTTCGGCACTTTGCTGCGGATCGCCGTGCTCGCACCGCGCACCCTCATGGCGATCTGCGAGAACGCGTCGGCGGCCAAGCCTGGGGTAAGTCGAGCGGTGGACCTCTTGGGTTTTTTGCCTTTGCCTTTGCTTTCTTCTTTGCCCTTGTTCTTGCCCTTTCGATCGTCACCGTCGCGCGCCGTCTTCGTGGTTGGTTCGAACACTGCCATCATCGCGGGCTGATACTCGAGCACCCGAAATCGTTGTCGCCGTTTGCCGGCTAAGGGCTTCCCGAACGTGTCGATCAGGATCAGCGGCACGTTCGAATTCACTTTGGCGAGGCTGCGATCGATGCCGATGAAGCCGCGCGTCACCGTCTGGCTGGGGAGCGCTCCTTTGCGGAATCCTTTGACGAGCAGAAGAGTGCTCGAGTTGAGAACGAGTTTTTCAGGAAAGACGCGTGACCCTCGGGTCGGCTCGTTTCCGCCGGTCGTGTAACGAAACGTCGTTTCCGCGGCTTCGGTTATCTGGCGCACGGTGACCTTGGAGCCGAATAGCGTGCCAGTTGGAGTCAAAACCGGTGTCGCGGCGACCTCAATGCCGTTCTCGTTGCGAGTTCCTGGCGTCGGGCGCTGAAACGCCCGCAGACGTAGTTTTCGATCGAGACCGTAGGAGACGCCATCTGGGAGCGCCGGGAAAGTCTTGTATTCTGAGATCACCGTCGTGCGGTCGGCCGCCACGAGCGCTAGGTATTCGCCGCTTCGACGCAGACGGAAGTTCGTGTGGAACTCGTCGCCGTCGCGGCGGTCTTTTCCGGAGGCGAAGACCACGAGGTACTCCCCGCGGCCGAGCCGTGTCGGCGGGAGCTTCCATTTGGCTGGCACGGCGGGGTCGTCCGTGACGTACAGGGTCGTGAGCACAGACTTTTCCCCGCGGTTGTGGATTTCAAACCAGTCGGGGCTGTCGCCGTCGGCATCGCGGAGCGTCGAGCGATTCGCAGCCATGAGCTCGGAGATGACCAGGTCACTCTCGGCGGCGAGCGCCGGCGCTGCAGCGAGCGCGAGCCCAAGAAAAGCTGTCGCGGTATTGACTACAACGCCGCTGCAGTAGCAGAGCGATCCTCGTGCAGTCCCAGTCGTCGCCATCAATCTTCCGCCCGCGGGTTCTTGCGCACGCCGTTGCTACGGCCTGCGCCGCCGCAGCACTGCTGAGCTCGCTGTCTCTATATCTGATTTCAGTATCTTAGCACCGAGCCGGCTGCGGACAACTGACTCTATGAGTTTCGGTTCCCGATCTCGTAGGTCGTCCGGCAGACTCGACGCGCATCGTGAAACTCGAAGCAATCGCTGCAAGCCTCTCAAGGGACGTCGAGGGTGTGCGGCTGCTGGGACGTTGCCGGCGCGCGAGGTCGTCGTCCTCTGGGGCGCGGCGCGGCGATGGCTGAGGCTGCCGCCGCGCAGATGTCAGATCGCCCATCGTCGCTGACGATCTTCTGCAGCCGCGGGCCCTTCGCGTCGCGGCGTCTGCGCGTCGTCGCCAGAACGGCGAGCGCTCAACAACAACATCATCATCGTCGCGTCGCAGCGATTTGCCATGTCATGATTTGCCATGTCATGCTTCGATGCGTCGCTGACGATCCGGCGACGGGCTAAAGGGAGTACCTACTTCGCTTTCGCCAGGAGCTTTTTTGCAGGTGCCGGGATCTCTGGCCTTTCAACCTTGCCGAACTTCTTCAGCGCGTACGAGAACTGAAAGACCACGTGCTCGCCGCCGACGATCTTCTTGCCTTCTTTTTCCGTACCGCCTTTTCTCCCTGTCAGGACAGTGACGCGGATGCGCTTCGGGAGCAAAGTTTCGTCGTCGATGAGAAACTCGTAGTAGGCGTTGGCGATCGTCTTGTCCACACGGGACAAGAATCTGGAGATACCTCAGCCGCCACCGAAGCAGCCGGAATTCTCGACCTCAATGAAGTGCTGCAGAGCTTCCTTGGTCGGCGCATTGACGCGTATGTAGCCGGGGAGCGGCGGCTTCTCAGCGTCGCGGCCTTTGGCCACCGACGTTTTGCCTTTCTTCTTGGTCTTCGCATCGCTCGAGAGCTTCTCGTCTTTTTTCCCCTTGGATCGCTTCGCGCCCTTCTTCTTTTTCTTAGAACGTTCGACCCACTCAGCAGCCCTCTTGTGCTTCAGTGCTCGAGCGAGCACGGTTTCAGGAAACGCGAACAGTCGATCCATGCGCTTCCCCTGCCGGTCGGAATGAATGTTGCGCCAGATCCCGGCCGATTCGATCGCGCCGCCGGAGGGTGTGCGGTACGCCCGCGGCCGTGTGACCTTCATGATCGGTCGACGTGGCGAGGTGACCACCGCCGCTTCGTAATTCTGTCGTACCGTCGGGTGCGTCACCTTATGGTCGTCGCGCTTCGTCACCCCGCCGGTGATTGCGATGGTTGTTTCGTACGACCCTGACTTGACCAAATTCTTGTAGGCCTGCGCCAGAATCGACGCCGGTGCGGGCACGTCCTTTCTCTGGTCGGCGTTGGCCGCCGACGTCCCAAGCGCGCCGAGGCTCAACACCCAAAGACCCCATCCAACAACGCCAGCGGCCAAGAAACCCGCTCCGAAGCGAATCCGTCTCATGGCTTCGATCTCCCAAACTGCGCGTCCGCGACTCCAAGTCATCCGGAGGATGTCATCCGGAGATGGTCATCCCGAGATGGTGCCGAGGGTCGCCACGCTTTTCGCGCTCTCGATTCTCGACGGCGTTTTCGGCCGCGAGACGCCCTACAGTGATCTGGAGGACATTCTATGACGGTTCGGGTCCATTCGCAACGGTGGGAACGATCAAAAGGCGTCCACTTCGGCGAGTGCGCGGGGGCGGAGTCTACCGCCGCGGGCGTGGCTGCGGCGTGTGACGTTCGAATGGTCCGGTGATTTCCAGGATCCGGTTTCTCACACTGACGTAAAGCGCGCGGCCGTCGCGTCGAAAGTGGAGATCTTGGATGCGGTCGTCGAAACCGATGGCGAAAACCGTGCCTGTACCGCCCGCAGGCGGCGCCCACCAGATTTCGCGTTCCTTTTCTTGTAGACCAAAATAGACGTCGCCGGTGACGGGGTGAACGTCCATGCCACCGCGGTCCCGAATGCCGACGACAAGCGGCGTCACCGTGCCGTCGCTCGCGAGTTTTACGATGCGCGTTGTGGCTGCATCGCGATTTTGATACACCATGAGTTCGCGCGTGGGCGTGAACGCGACCTGCGACGGGCCGTGGTCGACAAACACCCGGCCTTGCGCGATCGCGCGTGGCGATGAACTGCCGAGCGCCCACACTGCCCACCTTTCTGGTTGACCATAGCCGTTATCTGCAACGATGAGATCGCCAGGACGAACCCGCGAACCGCGGAACGTTAACGGCGCTTCGACCATACCGTGCGGCGCAAATGCCGCGCCGACCGCGGCAAAATGCAGCGGCTGCCCACCCCAGCGTGGGAGCGTGAAGACGACGCGTGCTTGGATATCGGAGACGAAAATCGTGCCGTCGGCTGCAAGGAAAATGTCGTCGGGACTGACGAACGGAGGGCCGATCGCCGAGAACGCGTCGGCTGGATCGAACGAATCGCCTCGCCTGGCGACGAAGACTCCCGTCGGGTCACTCTCGTTGACGACGAAGAGTGTATTGTCATCGCGCACTGCGACTCCGTCCGGGCTTGGGATCCCGCTATAGAAAATCGTCGCCGCGAATCCGGGAGGTAGCTTCACCGCGTCGATCGGGTAGTTTTCGGCGCTGCCTTCGCGTCGCCCGGGGTCGGCGTTCGAAATTGAGGCGTGAAAAGTTGTTCTTCTCAAGGGCGCGAGCATCTCATCGTCGACTGCCGACGGGGCGAGCCGCGCGAGTGCCTCAGCAGCACGTGCCCGTACGTGTGAGCTGCGATCGCTTCGCAGCACCTCTCGCAGTGACGTGAGAGCGGCGGCCGATTCTGGAGTGCCTGCCGATTTGCCGAGAAGCCAGGCTGCGATGATGCGGATGCTCGATGAGCTGTGTTTCAGCGCGATCGACCGAACGGTCACGGCAGCATCGGTGGAGGCTGCACCAGCATCGGTGGAGGCTGCACCCAGGCCATCTAAAAGCCAAACGCAAGCCCACAGGAGCGAGCCGCGACCCGACGGAGCTCGGCGCCGTCGGCGGGTAGCGTGAGCGCCACCACGTTCGTGGAGAGCTGCGGCGAGCGCCTCCACTGTGCGCCTGGTCGCTCCCGCTGGATCTGTCGAGCGTGTTGAGCCGCTGCGTGCCAGGCGCAACAGAGAGTCGATCGCGCTGCAAAGAAGGAAGCGAACTTGGTCATCGTCGAGTTCACCCCAGGAGTTCAAGAGATCGTTCAGCTCCGCATCGGGATTGTCGGTTCGAGCGATCAGTCGCGCGAAGCTACGGGCGGCTTGCCGAGATACCTCGCGATCCGCGTCGATACTCAGCGCGAGGCGTTTCAGGGCCGTGAGAACGAACGCATCAACTTGGCTGCTACCTTCAAGCAGAGAGCTGACCGTGCGGGCTGCGGGTCCGCGCACGATAGGACTGTCGTCGTCGAGCCGTGCCAACACCTGCGGCAGGGCCGTGCGCGCGTCTGGGCCCAGTCGGCCAAGAGTGTAAACCGCAGCGCGTCGGGTTCGCGGTACGAGAGAGCCCAGAAGCGAAACGAGCCGATCGACGAGGAGCGTACGAAAGCTCGTGACCTCATCGATCGGTCGATCTCTCTTGACGGCGAGATAGATCGAGACGAGCGCTTCGGCCGCGTGTCCACGGACGCGATCGCGCGCGTCGGTGAGCGCGTCGGTAAGAGCCAACGTCGCCGACTGTGCCTTTGCGCCGGCGTTCGCGAGGGCTCGCGCGGCCTCGAGAGGCACGGTATTGTGTGGATCGCGGAGCAGCTCGGAGAGGCGCTCAATCGTCGCTTCTCGAACGCTTTCTGGCAGCGTTCGCACTCCTGCCGCAGCGAGCGCGCGAACGCCTGGATCCAAGTCGTACAAAGCGTTTTCCAGGACCGGGAAGACTGCAGCGTGCGTGTCGCCGAGGGCGCCGAGAAACTCGACACTCACTTGACGTACCGTATGGTCCTTGTCCTGCATGCAGCGCGCGAACGCTGCTGCAGCAGATCGTGGGCGAGTGCGTGTCAACTGCCGCATGGCTTCCCACGCCGCCCAGCCCAGTTCATCGTCCCCGTCTCGCGGAGCACGAAGGTTCGTTGCCGCCATTTCGATCCACCGTGGCACGGCGCGTACGGAGTCCAGCCGGCGTAACTTATCGATGGCTCGGTGGCGCTCAGACGAGTCGTCGGCCGCGAGTTTGTGGATATACCAGTACTCCCGCGCCGCGTCGCGGAGCGGGCGCCATCCGAGTGCAATCACAGCGAGTGTCAGCGCCACGCTGACGAGGACGATGGATCGTGCGTGCTGTACCATTGAGACAGGGCCCACCCCACGATGGATGCCGCGACTCGCGGCATCGCGAGTCGTGAGGGAATGGTCCCTGGTCACAGCGAACGATTCAAGCGGATTCCATTCGTGGCGAACTGTGACATGATCGAGCACCGGCTGATTGCTGACGCCGCGGCGGGCTGTTAGGTTGACGAGACGTGCGTTCGTGGCGGCCTATGGGGTGGACTCTCGGCGCTCCTGACCGCCGTCCTCAGTTTTCAATCCACCCATTAGATGCAAGTAGACTTCATCCAAGCTTGGGCGCGACGTGCGGATTGACGTGACTCCGGCCTCGACCAAGATTCTGAGAACCGCCTCCGCCGCCGTTTCCTCGGAGAGCTCGACTCGAAAAGTGTTGCGCGCTTCGAGGCGGGACGCGGAAGCGACGCCCGGTTGGCGGCGGAGGCGGTCCATGAGTTCCGGCTCCTCCCATTCGAAGTCGATGCGTTCGAACTTCGCGATCATCGCGGCGAGAGATTGTGGCGTCTCCTCCGCCAGCACTTTTCCGTGATCGATCAGTGTCACTCGGTCGCAAATGCTTTCGGCCTCCGCCATGTCATGGGTCGCCAGTAGGATCGTCCGTCCCTCCGACCGCAGTTCCCGCACCAGATTCCTAAAGTCGCGCGCCGCGACCGGGTCCATTCCTGTGGTCGGCTCATCGAGAAAGAGGACCGGCGCGTCGCCGATCAGCCCCCTCGCCAGGTGCAGCTTCTGTTTCATGCCGCGGGAGAAGGTTTCGACGAGATCGTCGGCGCGGTCGAGAAGGCCAACGCGGTCTAGGAGCGCGGCGATGCGGCTGTGTGTCTCTCGCAGCGGGACGTTGTAGAGAGCCGCCCAATATTCCAGGTTTTGCCGCCCGGTAAGGTTCCAGTAGAGCCCGCGTTCTCCGCCGAGCACGATGCCAATCAGCGGTCGGACCGCCTTCGGCTGGCGCTCGACATCGCGACCCAGGACCGAAGCGAAGCCCGTAGTTGGAGTCAAGAGTGTCGAGAGGATTTTCACCAGAGTCGTTTTGCCCGCGCCGTTGGGACCGAGGAGCCCACGTACCTCCCCTTGCGGGATGTCCAGCGTTACGCTGTCGAGCGCGACGATGCCGTCTCGATGATTGCGATTCTTAAAAACTCTGGTGAGGTCTCGCGTTGTGATTGCGTTCATGCAGATGCCGGGGATTCGCTACAGGATGTCGATCGCGCCAGTGCGCCTCGCTACGTTAACAGTGCGGTCCAGCGTGACGATACCGAGAGACAGCCAGCAGAGCCCGACCAGAGCCTCGAGCGCCGCGCCGACGGCGATTTCGGCGACCGGCGCGCCAGCGACGAGCAGACGGATGGATTTGAGGCCGTGCGTCACAGGCAAAACCTTGGCTACGCTCTCGACCCAACCGGGCCAAAAAGTCACCGGTACCACCACTCCACAGATCGCTGCCATGATCAACGACGCAGTGTTGTGTGCGACGTTACGCAGTCGCGGCGCCCAGTTGATCAGAGTCCCAATGCAGAACGCCAGTGCGTAGGAGCTGGCGCACACCAGCGCGATGATCGCCGGGATCCCAACGACGGCGGCGGGGGATAGTCGCAGTCCGAACAGGGGCACGAGCACGATGAGCATCATCAGCGACGTTGCGATTCCGTTGAGCAGCCAAATGGACGTGCGGCCCATGAAAGCAGGCACCAGGCTCATCGGTGCGGCCACGAGCATGGGATACGTTCCGATGAACATTCGATCCCAAGTGAACGCCGCCACAGCCCAGCCGGCTTGCTGCGGACCCGCGATCACGATCTGGCCGACGAGAAGATAGTGGACGAGATCCTGCGAATCGAGAAGACGTCCGAGCAGGACCCACATCGCGGCGCTTGTTGTGACGCGCAGGATATGCGTCATGAGCCAAACACGCCAACTGCTCCAGAAGACGCGGAAGTCTTCTCGACCCAAGAGAAGACCGTGCCGGAGGACTCGCAGCCAGCTCATAACCCGAGGCTTCCTTCCCGGCGCAGGTGATGGAGAAAACGTCTAAAAAGCACCCCGCCGACGATGCCTCCCACCGTTCCGAGGATGAAGATCGCTCCAAGGCGCAGAGCCGCGTTCTCCGGCGGCGAAGGCTGAAGCGCATCGCGCAGCAGATCGGCCGACCAGTAGAGGAAGATGAATCGACTGACGGGCTGCAGGACCTCCGGCAAGAAAGTCACGGGTACCAGTACGCCGCTGAGCAGAAACAGCGGACCCGAAATGGCGTTTTGATACGTCCGCGTCGACCTGCCGAAGCAGAAGAGTGTGGAGGTGATCAGAGACGTCGCGGATCCAGCGAAGATCGTCAGCACCAAGGTCGCTAGTAGAATGCCGGGATAATGGATCGTGAGATCGATTCCGAACGCGAAACGGGCGATCGCCCAGGCTTCGAGAAATCCAACGATTCCCGCCGACGTGAGGACGGAAATGCGCGTGAGCAAAGGCACGTAGTAGTCCGTTGGGCTCGCCACCACGAGCTCCAGAGTCTGCCCTTCGCGCTCGTTGGCGAGAATCTCACTACCGATGAAAAACGCCATCTGCGCGATGCTCATGAGGCAGGCAGCCACGAGCGCGTAGCCAGCGAGATCTTCGCGCCCCGAGTTTTGCAGAATTGCGAGCGCGATCACGGACGACAGCGGAATCGTCAGGATCGGAAACAGCTCCTCGACATTGCGACGGGCCATGAGGAACTGCATGCGGGCTGCGTTGAGGACGACCCTTAGGAACATCGACACACCGTTCTCAGGGAGGCGGCCATCCCATTCGTGACTTGAGGAATACGTCCAACTTGACCGGATTCCCTAACCTAACAGCCTGTTGAAAAAGTCATTCGGCCGAAGAAACTGGCCTCTTCACGCCCAGACGGGCCGCGTCAATACTCGCCATCAGAATCGAAAGAAGAGGGCCCGAAGATTGCCTCCGTTTGCCGCAGCCGATCTGGACGCGAAGAGACCAGTTTTCGGCTCGAAGCACTTTTTCAACAGGCTGCTAACTCGAGTTTGGCCATTTCGCGTCGAGCCTGGGAACGCCAGGAGCGTCGAGGCCAAGGAACGACGACAACGCGATCCCGCTGCGATCGTGGCGGAGGAGTGACGCAGGCATCGGCGCTCCTGGCGTTCCCCGAAGGGCCGGACAGGAGTTTTTGAATGGGCACAAGAGTTCTCAGGGTACGAAAAAGTCGAAAGGGCCTCGGAACCCCCGTGAAACTCGTCCGGCCAGGCCGGCGCGAAATGGCCAAACTCGAGGCTAAGTGCCGTATCTCTTTTCATTGCAGTGCAGGGAACTTGCCGCATTTTGTCCATCTGGTCGTGACAGGCAGTTCGGTTCTCGGCGTCAGCACGAGAAGTGTCTTGACTACACGAACGCGACAAAGGGTCTGCCACTCCAATTCAAAACTGAACTACTTGAACGCGGAGAAGATGCCCGTCACGGGGGTCCCCACTGGCGGTACCGCTTTCTCGTTGGCGTAGTAGACAGTGTCATCGATGCCTTCAGGGTACGGATTCTCGAGGATGCTGGTAGCGTCGTGATGGGTCGTCACAAGGCTCTTGACGTAGTTCGCCGCGTAGGTGACTTCCTCTGGATCACCAGCGACGCGCTGCATGAACGAGCCGGCGAAAATCCATGGCCCGGACCTCATCGGGCGACCTTCCGTCTGGTTCCAGACCCACTCTTCCGCTCTCGCCGTATGCACCCTCCCATCCTCTCCAGGCCATCGGATCTGAATCTCGACGCGATCTCCCGTAGGTGGCTTGTAGCCTCCCGAAGTGCCAAGCTCTACGGCGGTCCCCGGTTTCAATCCAAGGGCCAGGAGCCCGGCATGGAGGCCACTCGGTACACAGTCGAGAACAACGACTGCTTCGTGAGTCTTGCCTCCCGGAGCGCAGGCGAAAACCTCCACCAGACCCCTCTGCATGTTGACGCGCCCTGCCACCTCCAGCTTACGCTCCTCACGAAAGTACTGGACGCCCATGCCCGCAAGGAGCCTCCGAAAAGTTTCCTCCGCGGACTCGCCTTGTTCCTCGCCACTGCCGGAGCTTCCTGGCGAATCGACGCGCGGAGTTTCTAGTCCTACTGGCGAACGAATCTCTGGTGCATCGTCCATTTCGTGGGCTGACGATACCTCAGGACTGCTGTCGGTTAGAGAAACGTCAGTCTCTACCGGTGAACCTTCGTCCTGAACGTGACGGCAGTCACACAACACCGCTAAAGATGCTACGATTCCCGCCCGAGCTGCCGAACGGAAAGAAAGCTTCGACGGCACCCGCGGCATCAGTTCGTTTTCCCTTTCAGATCACGGCACACTCGTAGGCTGAGTATAGCGTACGAAGTGACCAGCACGGGGTCACCTTCCCACCACCGTTGGTCCTCGTTGACCCAGTAGCCCTCATCTGCTTGCAGAAGCAGAAGCCGCTCACTCAGCTCTCTCGACCAGTCGTGGGTCCGGCCCTCGGTTGTTTGCAGCTTCGCAGTGGGAATCGCTCCGAGCGTCCTCGCTACGACTAGGTAGTAGTAGTAGAGGCCGGACTTCCCGCGTCGGAATCGATCGTCGCCATATTGTCCGGCAAATCGTCCGGCAAGTCGTCCGGTGAGATCGGGATTTCGGCGCATCGTGTAGGAAGCCTGAATTGCCTGGTAGGCACGCTGGAGCGTCGGGTTGTCTTCGCGCATCGTTTCGTAAATGCAGCCGAGCAGCTCGTCGTAAGTGAGTTTCATCTTCCCCTGCCCGCACAAAGCCTTGTTCCGCTGCGGCGTGACTGCGCCGCTTGAGGCCTTGTCGCCGCTGCGAAGGAATTCCAGGGCTCTCCCGAGATCCTGTGGTAAATCCTTCCGCCTCAGTAGCGCTTCGACCTCCTTACCTCGTCTGCTAGCCGCAGGTTTCGGCTTGGGGGGTTCTACAGATTGCACGAGTCGCCGCTGCTCCAGGAACAGATTCAGCCGACTCACAGCAGACCGCAGCGTTGTATCCGGCCGGCGAGAAAGCCAGTTTTGGAGCCCCTGACGAGCGATAGCCGACGTGGAGTACACCAGTGCGCCGGACGGCGCGTAGATACCTCCATCCGATTGCTGAAAGGAGAGGAGGTAGGACGCCGCCGCGCTGCAACTGGCCTCGAGGTCAGGTCGTTCACCAAGCTCCGAAAGGGCCCAGAGCGCCATGGCGGTCAGGGGAAGAGCCGGCACTCCGTCCACCTTCTCCGAGCGGATTGCGCCGTCCTCGCTCTGATGTAGGACAATCCAGCTGGCGGCCTTGTCGACGGCTTCTTGAATGCGTGCTCGCCGAGGTGGCTCGAGGTGGTAGGTGTCGTTTTCCTGATGCTCGTCACCATCGGTCCCCTCTATGAGACCCACGAGGACGAGAATCGTTAAGTACGTCATCAAAACTCCTTGGCGTCGACTAACCTAACTGCCACTGCCATCGCAACGCGAAGGAACGCTCTTGTTCCGTCACGCGCATTGAGGGCCTCGTGTGCCTTGAGGCTTGCTGAAAGCCACCTGGCGCCGCCCAGGCGCATCTCCTCGATCGAGACGACGGCTCAGGGCGTGTGGACTCCCTCGGATCGGAGGTTTCCGTCTGATCACGGCGCTGGACGTTAGGTAGATCACGGGATGCGGAGATGAGAGGAACGCTCCGTCTACCTCGGACGCCCTCGCATTCTATGCCGAGAGCGTGGGACAAGGGAGTGAAAATGGAGCGCGGGGTTGAGTGTCTCGCGGGATTCTGATACGAGATTGGTGGGTAGCCGTCGTCTTCCTTTGGGTGTTACGCGACTCGTGTTGGTCGTAAAAGGGTCGTCATGTGGAGGCTTCACACGATATTGGGCCCGATCAGGCTGAGGGCTTTTTTGCTCCTCTGCCTCCCCACGGTGCAGTTTGCCGTTAGTGCACCGATCTCTGGCGCGGATCGCACCTACCATGTCAGCTCTGAAGAACGCAGAGCCATCGACTCTGCCATGCGTCGTGCCGCGAAGTGGCTCACCGTCCGCCAAGACGATCGAGGCGCGATCCTTCCCGAGCTTCACCGCGAGCTTTGCCCGGTACTCTTAACCGGCATGTGCCTCTGGGCAATCGCTGAAGTGGACAGCCCGGTGTTCCCGCAATCGCGGCGGCTCAAGGCGGTTGGCTATCTCTGTCGCCATCGCCAGTCCGACGGCGGGTTTTACGATCCACACCGCGGACTTGCAGTTTATACCACTGGGGTCGTCGCCAAAGCGCTTCGCAGCGTCAACAGGCAAACCGACTCGCGACAGATCGCTGAGTTTCTCCAGGGTGCAGAGAACTTTGTCGACCAGGGTCTGTTGGGAAGAGCCTGGTCGCCGGCAGTGGACGGACTCATCGAGAAGGCGCACAAGCTCTCGGCGGGAGAATCCGAGGCCATGAGTTTTCTCACGCGGATCAAGCCGTCTCGGGAAACCTATCCGGGCGCCACCAAGGGAGGGAAGGATGCCTCCTTGGTCGCGAATCTTGCGCCTTTTGTGTTCACCGAGATGGTCATGCCCGAGCCGCGGGCTGTCCGTCTCTACCAGGCTGCGCTTGTCAACTACTCATTGGATACGCCCTCGCCTTTGACGACGAGCTTCGCGGAGGGGAAGTTGTTGCCGCACTCAGGGAGCCTGTACTTCTACTACCTGGCGTTGGCGAAAGCCCTGGACCTCTCTACGAAGCCCGTGATTCAGCATCCCGGGGGAGGGGAACATGATTGGCCTCGCGAGCTCGCGGAGCGCCTCCTGAACCTGCAGACGGATGAGGGATACTGGGCAACCCCATCGACGCCATCACCTGGAAAAGCGTGGCAGGAGGAGCCGGTTTTGGCAACGTCCTACGCGATGCTAGCCCTTAGAAGGTGTCGTGACGCCGCATCACAGCCTCCAGCAGTTCGGCGGTGAGATAGCCCTCGAGAGGAGGACCTTGGGATGCAAAAAGAACGTCACGTGCCGCGCTGGGCCTATCCCTCATCGCCACGGTTTCAAGGAGCGGGGATTCTTCATGGAGCGGGCACCCTGCTCGTGCTCGTGTTGGTACTTTCGTCGGCGGCCACTGTGCGTGCTCAGGATTCCGACGGCGACGGTGTGATCGACTCCCTGGACAATTGCCCGAACGACGCCAACTCAGACCAAGCTGACAGCGACGGCGACGATCTAGGGGATGCTTGTGACTTCTGTCCCTTCCTCCTTGATTCTGGCGTTGACGACTCCGACGGTGACGGTGTGGGGGATCAGTGTGACAACTGCGTCGACGATCCCAATGCCGACCAAGCTGACGCCGATGGAGACTGCATCGGTGATGTCTGCGATGGCTCTCCCGGTGTCCCCGACGGCATGGACTCCGATAGTGATGGCCTGGGGGATGAATGTGACAACTGCCCGGAAGATTCGAACCCGGGCCAAACCGACAGCGACTTCGACGGCATTGGAGACGCTTGCGACAGCTGTCCCGGCCTCCCCGGCGGTTTCGGAGACTTCGATGGCGACGGTCTGGGAAACGACTGTGACAACTGTCCGGAAGATTCGAACCCAGGCCAAACCGACAGCGACTTCGATGGTGTTGGGGATGCTTGCGACCACTGCCCAGGTTTCCCCGGTGGCTTTGACGACATGGACGGCGATGGTGTGGGGGACGAGTGTGAGAACTGCCCCGAGGTTCCCAACCCGGACCAAGCGAATTCCGATGGGGATTCCTTCGGAGACGCTTGTGATAACTGCCCGAACGACGTCAATCCAGGCCAGGAAGATGGCGACGGAGACGGAGTCGGTGATGTTTGTGACCCTGATGTCGACGGGGATGGCGCCTTGAACGGTGCGGACAATTGCCCGAATCAGGCCAACCCGGGCCAGGAGGATGGTGACAGCGATGGTGTCGGTGACGCATGTGACGTCTGTGCCGGCGGGGACGACGGGATTGATGCCGACGGCGATGGTCTCGCGGATTTCTGTGATAACTGTCCCGCCGACGTCAACCCACTGCAGAAAGACCTCGACAGAGACGGCGTCGGTGACGCGTGTGACCCCGATGCCGACGGCGACGGTCACTTGAATTCCGACGACAACTGCCCGACCAATGCCAACGCAGGCCAAGCTGACACCGACGGCGACGGCTTGGGCGATGTCTGCGACAACTGTCCCATCGATGCCAACGCGGGCCAAGAGGATGGCGATGGCGACGGCTTAGGCGATGTCTGCGACAACTGTCCCGTCAGTTTCAACCCGCATCAAAGGGACTGTGATGGCGATGGAGTTGGCGATACCTGCGATGCGCAGATGACTTGTGTCAACGTCATGCCCGGGTACCCGAATGCTCCCAATTCTTGCCCGCACCAGAGACGGCCGGTGCGCCCCGGTACGCCCGTCATCGTTTTTGGCAACGCCAACGGCGGGCGGGGTACGGCGATCGGGGCCACCTACACCTGGACGTTCTCCGCCAACCCAAACGTCTCTATCATCGACGACGGGAACGGTTTGACCGGCGCCGTCGTCGACGACAAGTTCATCTATGAAGAGGTTACGTTCCAGCTCTTGAATGGAAGTACGCTGGAGGATATCGCGGCCACGCTGACGGTGGATGGCGGTGCTGCCGGCGTCGATTCCGATACCGTGCAGCTCAGGATCATCGATCGTACCGATCCCACTTCCATCGCTCCCCTCGATGATCTACAGATCGACGTGAATGTTGCGATTCAAGACGGCCTCCGCCATCTCTACCTGCTGCAGGAGGTCGACGGCGGCTGGCCGGACTCTCGGCGCTGCGCGGGAGCCGGATTTGCCCTCTGGGCTCTGCAAAACCAGGGGCACCTGCCCACCAACGACTCGAGCGAAGACATTTACGCCGAGTTCGTACAAAGAGGGCTGGACTTCCTCTTCAGGAATGCGGCTGTGGAAGGCGGCACCGTAGCGACCAGGGCCGATGTCGCGCGCGGAGCCTCGGCAAGTGGTGTTTCCGATCTCAACCGCAATGGCCGTAGCGTCAATCCGTGCCCTTTCGACGATCACTATTCCACATCGATTTCCTGCGCCGGCATCCTGGCCAGTCTGGCGCCGCGCCGGTTGGTGACGGTGGGCCCCTTCGCAGGGGAGACCTACAGGACGGTCATCGAAGATGTCGTGGACTACATTGGTACCCGCCAGAACCCGGGTCCTGAGGGACGGGGAGGTTGGGACTACGTCGGGCCCACTAACCGCAGCGACATGTCGATCAACAGCTGGGACTACGTGGCGCTGGAAGGCGCCGAAGTCGTTTTTGGGGTCGCCGTTCCCGACTGGATCAAGCAAGAGGCGGAATACGCGCTGGTCTTCCACCAGAGAAACGCCTCTGGCCCGCAGCCTTTCGGCTACAGCGATGAGACTCCTTTGGCTGGAACGGACAACGGTCAGGCGACGACGTCCGGAGGCCTGTCGGGTCTCGCGCTGGTGGAAACCGTAACTGGAGTGCCGGTCGGTCAGGTGATCGCCACTGCCAGTCCGCCCCTCAATACCGTTACCGCCAAGAGGGACGCGGCGCTCGCTTATCTCGGTGAGAAGTGGGGTGTCACGGCAGATAGCGAACTCCTTGGCCGTGCCAACCGCGGCAATTTTTACGCTATGTGGACGACGGCCCGGGCGCTCCGACTGACCGCGGTGGCGCTCGGTCTGCCCTCCGGCGGCAAGGTGCTTTTGACCAACGGAGGAGTGCAGTTCGACTGGGAAACCGGGGAGGAAAACGGCTCGGGCAACGTCCCGAGCACTGGATCTCCACGCCAAGGGTACTTCCCGTTCCTGGTCGACGCCCAGGATACAACGAGCGTCCCATTGGAGCGAGGGCGCTGGGACCAAGGCACCTACCTGTCGGAGGAAGGAGGACCTTCGTTCGAGACCTCACTCGCAGTCCTGACCTTGACCCCGCGGGTGTTCGGCAAGGAATGTACCATCTTCTGCCCTGACGACATCGCGGTGGAGTGCGATCGCGGGAGTGGTGCTCCCGTCGAGTTTGAGGTGGAGGCCTTCTGTCCCGAGGGAGCCATCGTCGCCTGCGATCCGCCGTCGGGCAGTGTGTTCCCGCTGGGCGAAACCGACGTCACCTGCATCGCCACGCAAGCCGGCGGATGCCAGAGCTCACCCTGTGAGTTCACGGTCACGGTTGCGGAGGCGCCCGGTGGCTGTAACCAGCCTCCGGACTGCTCGGCGGCTCAGGCGAGCATGACCGGTTGCTGGCCGCCGAACCACAAATTCGTCCTGCTCGACGTCCTCGGCGTGACTGACCCGGACGGCGACGCGGTCACCATCGAGGTCACGGGAATCACACAGGATGAGCCGGTGAAGCATGTAGGTAACGGCAGTGGTACCACCTGCCCGGATGGAGTCTTCGTCGATGTCAGCGGCGACGGAAGTGCCGATTCGGCCGGAGTCCGCTGCGAGCGCGCCGGGAATCCTGCTGTACCGGGTAACGGGCGAGTCTACAATATCAGCTTCATCGCCAGCGATGGGAACGGTGGTGAATGTACTGGCTCGGTGACCTTTTGCGTCCCTCACGACCAGGGTCTAGGCGCCGACTGCACGGACGACGGCCAGAATTTCGACTCCACCGTTTGCCCGGCAGGCCTGGGTGGTGGAGCCGGCGGCGCCACGGTCGTCCTCTCTCTGGCGGAGTTCGAGGCCCTGACCCCTGAGCCGCTCTTTCTCCGTGGCGACATCAACTGGGACGAATCCGTTGACATCTCTGACGGCATTTTCATTCTTCAAAGTCTCTTCCTCACGAACGAACCACTCTATTGTTCGGACGCCGCGGATTCTAACGACGACAGCTTTGTTGACATCTCTGACGCGATCAGAATTCTCATTTTCCTGTTCCGAGGCGGTGCCACGATCCCTCCGCCGGCGCCGATCATCGGTACCGATCCAACTCAGGACGAACTCGGCTGTGAATGATTCGTCCAGCGCGAAACCAGCGACCTTGAACACCTCGAGGGCGCGCGAGCTCGATCGTCGTGTCGCGTTCACCACCCTAAAACTCCCCCATCCCGTCCAAAAAAAATCCCTCCGCGACCAAGGTCTGCGAAAGGATTCAGATTGGTCGGGGTGAGAAGATTTGAACTTCCGACCTCTACGTCCCGAACGTAGCGCTCTAGCCAAGCTGAGCTACACCCCGATCGGCGCACACTGCCAGTTTCGTAAGGGGGCAATGTTACCTCAGGGCGACTGACTGTCAAGCGGGCACGTCGAGGCGCGCAACTGCCGCTCCTGCCAACGGTTCAATCCGCTGTCGGCCGCCGTGACGAACCGGTTTAACCAGCAGACAAGTGCTCCGTGCTCGAACCGTCTCGGCTTTGCGCGCCGTGCATGCGCCGCAACGTCGCCGGCTCTGTCCGCCGAGGAGCACGGGCTTCAGGCGGAGAACAGCGACTCTCAGGCGACGTCTCGCTTTGAGATCGCGTCGAGACTGCACAGCAGACGCACTCCCGGTCACAACAGTGCGTCGATTACCCGGCCGCTACTGATCGGATAAGGCCGTCCGCGGTGGTCGTGGATCGTCTGCTCGGCTTCGAGGCCGAGGCAATGGTAGAGCGTCGCGTGCACATCCACCGGGTCGACAAGGTCGCGCGTCGGGAGTGCGCCGGTGGCATCGGAGGCGCCGAGGACGCGCCCGCCCTGGATTCCTCCTCCCGTCAGCAGCGTCGACGAGCACGGGCCCCAGTGGTCGCGGCCGGCATTGCGGTTGATCTTCGGCGTCCGCCCGAACTCGCCGAAACACGCTACCAGCGTCTCCGGCAGGAGCTCGCGCTGTTCCAAGTCTTCGATCAACGCTGACAGTCCCTGGTCGAGAAGCGGCAGCAACTCGCTCTTCAGCGCCTCGAAGTTCTTGCTGTGCGTATCCCAACCGTCGCACACCGTCATCTCGTTGAAGTGGACCGCCACCATTGGCACGCCCGCTTCTGCGAGGCGGCGCGCTAAAAGTAGCGTCGTCCCAAATCGGTGGCGCCCGTAGCGCTCGCGGATGCGCGGAGGTTCTGTGTCGACGGAGAAGAGACTGCTGCGGCGATCGTTCGCCTGTCCCGTGAGGGTCACGGCCATGTCACGGAACGTGTCGTACTCTCGCATCGCCGCCGCTGCCGGTGTGCCGCGATCGAGCACGTCGAGCAGCGCGCGACGGCGCTCGAATCGAACCTCACGCACGGCGGGAGGAAGTGTCAGGCTTGGAACCGCACGGTTCTCACCCGGCGCATCATTGATCGTGAACGGGTCGTAGCGCGGCCCGAGAAAGCCGCCGTTACCACCGCGCAAAGGCAGGCGAGCGCGCTTGTATTCACCTTCGATGCTGCTGCGAATCGCCACCTCTGGAATGGCGACGTAGCCTGGGTCGATGGGCGAAGGTTTTTGCTGTGCGACGATCGAGCCGAGGTGCGGAAAGTCCGTCCGTAGAGGCGGCCTGATGTCGTTATCCCGTCCCGGCTGCGCGACGTGGTGGCCGGTCAGGGTGTAGTAGATCATCGGCGTGTGATTGCTGTTGGCATGCGTTACGGATCGAATGACCGAATACTTGTGCGCCATCGATGCCAACCGCGGTAAGTGCTCGCACACCTGAAAACCAGGCACCGTCGTCGGGATCGGCCGAAACGGGCCGCGAATCTCCGACGGCGCTTCCGGCTTGAGGTCGAAAGTGTCGAGATGCGGCGGGCCGCCCAGCAAGTAGACGAGAATGCACGACTTCGCTTGGCCGGCGCTTGGACCGACAGCCGCGTTTTGCGCTGCCGTCGCCCGCCTCCGCAGGTGAGGTAGCGTCACGCCGGCCATCGTAAGGCCGCCGCCAAGACGGAAGAACTCGCGTCGCCGCAGTGGACGGCTCAGTTTGTCGTTTTGAGGCCCAAACATCTCGCACCGGGGTCGCGTCTCGCTTCTGCCCCGTCAGGACACCGAAATCTGGAGTATTCTACGCGTTGCGGCCGGCTCGTGGGAATCTTGTCTTCGCAGCTTGCTGGCGGGGTTGACTGCGGACGTGCCGGCGGAGTGAAAAATCGCATCGCGGCGCGTCGTCGGCGGTGTAAACTCGATTTTACACGGGTCTGGGCGGGGGCGCGACTTATGCATTTGGTCGTCCAATTGCATGGTCTACCATCTTCGACATCTACGCGGGTCATTCGCGGTCGAGTTGAGTCGTCGATTCAGCTTTGTAGAGGGAAACGAGGACAGAGAAATGTTACGAAAAGGTTTTTGCTTGATCGCTTTCGCCTGTCTCTTCGCCGGGCAGCTCGAATCCCAGGAAATCTTTGTCAACTGTGAGCGCATCGCCGAATCCGCCCGGGAGTCTTGCCTGGCCCGTGGCGGTGACGCGGCGACGTGCGATCAGGTTGCCGCAGACGTGCTTGAGCGCTGCACGAGCGACGAGCCGCCACCCGATACGATTCCCGGCAGCTGCGAGGACGGCTGCACTGGCATCGGCGAGCAGGTAGCGATGATGTGCGACTCTCTCGGCGCCACGAGCGAGCAGTGCGATGCGCTCGTGCTGGCCGCCGTATCGTTCTGCATGCAGCGCTGCGATCTTCCAGATGCCCCCTCGTGTGGTGAAGGCTGCCAGGCACGTGCCGACGGCATCCGCGCCGCTTGCGAGATCGCAGGAGGCGATGCTGAATCGTGCGAACTGTTGGCAACGTCTCACCTCGAGCGCTGCATCGCCCGCTGCGATGGCGTGCGGCCGACGTGTGGCGATCGCTGCGACCAAGCAGCTGACGCCGTCGTCGCGGCGTGCGAGGCGGCAGGCGGCGATGCCGAGACGTGCGCGGCGCGCGGTGAGAGCGTGCTGGAGAGTTGTTTGCGCGGCTGCGAAGGTTTGCCGGTTCCATCGTGTCCGGCACGATGTCACATTGATGCGCGTGAAAGTCTTGCCGCCTGTCTTGCCGATGGCGGTGACGCAGAGACGTGCCAGGCGACGGTCGACGGCGAGCTGGCTGCTTGCCTGGACGGCTGCGACAACGGTGGCGAGCCACCTGATCGTCCTTCCTGCGAAGATCGCTGCGACGGCATCGCCAGTGCATTCCTCGCTCGCTGCATCGACGCCACGGGAGACGAGGAAGGTTGTCGTGCGCGCATGGAGGCGATTCTTGAGGGTTGCCTGACGCGCTGCGCCGGACCGCCGGCTCCGCCGCAGTGTGGCGCCAGCTGTGCGGCAGCTGCTGAACGCGTGCGCGAGCGGTGTCTGCAGCGCGGCGGCGACGGCGAGGAGTGCGACGCTCTTGCGGCGCGCGTCGGCGGCGAGTGCCTGCGGCGCTGTGAAGGTATCTTCCCGTCGGATTGTGTCAGTCGATGTGAAAACGGTGTGCGCGGACTGACGCGCAGCTGCGAGGCGCGCGGTCTTTCTGAGGAGGAGTGTAGCGCTGAGATTTCGACCTTCCTCGCGCACTGCCGCGGCGGCTGTGCGGAACCGCCGCCGGAGCCACCGTCGTGCGAGACGCGCTGCGATCGCGTCGCCGGCTCGATCCGCGCTGCCTGCATCGCAGCCGGTGGCGACGAGGCCGAGTGCGATGCCAGCGCTGTTGAGGCCCGTGACGCCTGCCTGTCGCGCTGTGACGGCGGCGACGCAGAACCGCCAAGCTGTGAAGGACGGTGCGAGGCAGCCGGTGACAAGGTCTTCGCTGGCTGCATTGCTGCCGGCGGCGACGACGAGACTTGCCGCGCCCGTGCCGACGGCGTTCTCGACGCCTGCCTGTCGCGCTGCGCTGCAGAACCGCCTCTCGACTGTGGCGAGCGCTGCGCGCAGGTCGCCCGGGAGGTTCTCTCGCGCTGCGAAGCCGCCGGACTCGAGGATGAGGAGTGCGCTGCGATCTCCAATCGCGTCTTGGAAGGCTGCACGAGCGGCTGCGACCGCGAACCGCCTTCGGCTCCGGACTGTCGTGTTCGCTGTAGCGATGCGGCGAGCCGCCTGCGCGATGCCTGTGCGGCGCGCGGTGGTGACGAAGCGGCGTGCGACGAAGCTGTGGCTGCGTTCCTCGCACGCTGCGAGAGGCTGTGTAGCGACGACGATGGCGACGGTGTCGACGGCGGCGGCGGGGGAGTGGCCGCGACCAACTCCGAGGTGATCTGCAGCGAGCGTTCGCTCGAGCTGATGTCGATCTGCAGTGACCTGGGCATGACTCCTCCTGCCTGCCAGGCGTTTCGTTTCAGTTTTGAGCAAGTCTGTGCGGTCGAGCTCGGCGGCATCGAAGATTGGCTCGAGCTGGTTCGCGCCGCGCCGCCGCGGCCATTCATCCGCGGCGATTCGAATCGCGACCGCGTGATCGACCTCGCCGATGGCATCAACACCCTGCTCGCGCTCTTCCAAAACAAGGGGAACGCGCTTGAGGTGATCTGTCGCGATCGTCTCGACGCCAACGACGATGGCGATGTCGACATCTCGGACTCGATCTTCACCCTGGTTTGGCTCTTCTCGAACGGCGCTGAGCCGCCGTCCCCAGGGCCATTCACGGAAGGTCACGACCCGACGTCGGACCTTCACATCTGTTTCGAGTAAGAGGAAGAGGATCTGCTGTACTGCGGCGGGTCACACGGCGGGCCGACGAACACGTCGGCCCGCCGTTTTTTTTAGAGCGTCTCCCGGTGTGGCTCAAAGCTGTCTGGCTTCGTCGCCGGCAAGGGCAGCACACCGATCGGCCCTACCGATCGGCCCTACCGATCGGTCCGTAGCGAGGGACCGAAGACAGCTTGTCGTTTGCCGCTCCGCTCGAAATCGGAGCGCTGCTGTGTACCAGGTGACTATCGCATCAAAAAGTCACGTCCTTCAGTGAGCTTCGTTTCGAAATTGCGTGACGTGGCAAAGACCTTGGTCTCGTAGGCCTGCATGCGCGTCAGCAACTCGCCGCGCTGGATCCTCTCCTTCTCGTCGCCGTAGAGGAGGACGAGGTCGCGGCCGCTCAGGGCTTCGAGCCCGGTGACTTCGACGGCGAGGTGGCGGTAGTTGTCCTCGTTGACGAGAATCACAAGCCAGTCATCGCCGCGGCGACGTACGCTGGCGCGAACGCCGCGCTGGACGCGGTCGTCGCGCGGCGCCTCGATCAAGGTGACGGTGACGCCGTCCTCGTCCGGCTGAACCAGAAACGGCTGGAGTGCTGCGAGCTCGGCGGTCAGGGCGTAGATTGACTGACGAAACGCCGGCACTTCGATCAAGAACGAGCCCCAATACATGATGCCGCGCGCGCCGTGGACGATGGCGTCGTAGGCCATGAACCGGGTTTCGGCGAACGTTGGGTGGCGCGGCTCAAAGTAGCGTGCCGGGTTTGCCTTGTGCCACGAGAACGCTTGCAGAACCATCCACACCGGACGGCCGCGTCCGGCCAGCGACCAGCGTCTCGTCATGCGACCGATGGCCTCGAGATCGGTGTGCGTTGGGCGCACTGCGTAGTAGTCGCAGCCGGTGATGTCGATGGAATCCATATACTGGCGACAGTACTTGACGTCGCTGCGACCAGCTTCGTTGATCCAAAAGGGACGATCGCTCTGGTCGAGCTCCCTCACCAGTGCGATTGCGGCGTTCATTTTCGGCATGAGATCCGCTGCGCGCTCGCGAGCGTAGGCGACGGCCTTCGGCGTCTGGTTGCGCCAATCTTCGCGCGTGAAGCCAGCTGTTTTCGCCAAGCCGCTGTAGGCGGTGAAGTTCCACACGATCTCGTCGGGTCCTTCCCAAACAGCGAGCGCCGGATGGTCCCGGAGCGCGACGATCTGCCGTCGCAGGTCGGCTGTCGGACCCGACGTGATCCCAAGGGAGACCCAGCCGAGTACACCTGCGGCCTGAGCGCGATCGAGGTCTGTGCGATTGCCACAGCGTACGAGGTTGATACCGTGTCTGCCCATGGCTGCGAGGTCGGCGTCTTGGCTTGGGAGTTCATAGCTGCCGATCGGGAAGATGCGTTCTCCGCCTCGAGAGAGATAGCCGCTCTGCGGTGCTGCCTGCCCGATAGCGTCGGAAACTGTGATCAGTGTCGCGACTAGGGCGACAGCCGCTCCGACAACTACTCCGAGAGTCACTCCGAGAGTCGCTCCGAGAGGCACTCCGACATTAACCGTCCCGTGTGGTTTCCGATTCGTCCCGCTTTTGTGTCGTGTCATCTTGATCCTCCTCGTGGTCATCGTCGCGAACAACTTGCGAAAGAAGTCGAGCACGCATGGCGTTGTCTGGGATGAGCGCTGCTAGTCTTCTCCGGCGGGGCTTGCCCGCAGCGCCAATTCGTTGGCATCCTAACGATCCATCGTTTTCGCGGCAGCGCTTTTCGGACGCCAGGGCGTCAACTTGTTCCTCGATCGCTGTATCCACAACTCCGCTTTGGGGAACGTGCGGGGGCTACACGCCGCTCACTCACGGTTGTCCTTCATTTGGAGGACATGAGTCCGCCGCCGGCCCAGAGAGACTGATCGGCGCCGCCATTTTTTCTGGTCGCCGCTTCGCCTTGACGGTATGATCGCAAATGTGCTCGCAGCCGGGTCGAGAGCGAGCTGTTGTTCGCGGTCGCTCCGGCAGGCCTCAAAGCTGTCAGTAGCTTGGGCCGCATGTCAGGCTGCAAGTAAGGAATGTCTCCCGCTACTCTCAGCGGTTGGTCGCTGTGGTTTCCCCCCTGCCCGGTTAACCATAGCTGACTCCTCACGGAGTCGCCCACCAACGGAGTTGCGGGAGCTTTTTTTTGTCCGGCCGTCAGCTGGAGAAGAGCGCACCGCGAGGCAACACCGCGTTGACCGTGGCAGCACCTCACACGTATTCATCTTCATCGCGAATTCATCGCGCACACATATCATCGCGTGGAGACCATGGAGAACAGGGCGCAACGACTCGGCATCGTCTCGAACTGTTTCCAGCAGCAGCTGCGCTCCGGTGCCTCGCTCGACGCGCTTGTGAGCACGGCGGTTGATCGTGGCTACCGCTGCATCGAGCTCCGCCAGGGCAGCCTTGGCGCTCTCGAAGGCGGCGACGGCCGCAGCGATGCCGCTGGTCTCGCGAGGCTGGCGCAGCGGTTTTCGGCTGTCGAGTTCAACGCTGCAGTGCCGGCTGCGTTCCTAACGTCGCCTGGGGATCAGCTCTTCGATCAGGTGAAGCGAGGGCTCGACGCCGCCGCAGCACTCGCGCCTCATGGACGGCCACATTTGCGCCTCGTCGACCTGACGACGACTGACGCCGATCTCGCGTGTCGCAGCGCCGCGGCGATCGGCGCCGACATCGCGCGTTTGGCGGCGTTGGCCTCGAGCGCGAGCAGCACTCTTTCGCTTGAACATGGGCGGCAGTCTTGGAGTCTGTTCGCGCCTTGCCTTGTTGCGGCCCGAAGAGCTCTTGGACGTCATGCCGAGGTTCTCCAGCTCTGCTTTGACCCTTGCAACCTCCTGGGCACGCCGGTGCCGGCGGATCCACGGCGCGTTGCGGAGACCCTCGACTCTGCGCGCGTCGCCATGGTGCATTTGAAGCAGGTGCGCGCCGGAGCGCACCTGCCTCACCTCACGCACGGGGACGTGGATTGGCGGCAGCAGCTCGAGGCCTTGGGGGCCATCGGGTATGCGGGACCGCTACTCTTCGAGATCGCACCATCGGCCGACGTGTGGAGTGCGCTCGAGACGAGTCAGGGGTACCTTCGGGAGCTGTCGAACTCGTTTTGATGCGCTGATCGGTGAAGCAGCGGCTTGATCGGGTCGGCCGATGTCGGCAGATTGACTCGCGCGAGGGTCTACCATCCTGACAGCTTGAACCTGACATTGAACCGCAGTGCTGGAGAGTTTTCATGCGCATCATCGATCGCGGTGTCGTCAACAGCGGGTCTCCCGGCGGACCGCGCGCCGTATCAACGTTTCCCGCCGTCACGGTGCTGCCGAGTGGCGAGCTCCTGGCTTTCTATCGTGTTGGCTCGACGAAAGACTGCGACGACCAGGGCATCGAACTGCGTCGCTCATCGGATGGCGGCTACAGTTGGAGTGAGCCGACGTCTCCGTTTGAAAGCCATGTCGAAGGACGACGCGGCACGCTTTCCGTCGCCTATGCGACGCTGCTCGCCGACGATCATCTCATCGTCGCTGCGATGTGGATTGACCGCGAAGCCTATCCGGGAAAGCCGCTCTTCAATGCGGAGACCGAGGGCTGCCTGCCGATGAAGATTCTCCTCGCCGACTCGCGTGACGGTGGCGCCACCTGGACACCGTGGCGGGTTGTCGCGACGCCTCCTGATGTCGGGCCGCCGAGTCTCACGAATCCGATCCTCAAACTGCCGAGCGGGAGGCTCGCACTGAGCATCGAGACGAACAAGGAGTACGAGGACGCTTCGACGTGGTTTCAGCGTGTGGTCTATTTCTACTCGGACGATCTGGGGCGGTCTTGGGGGCCGCCACACACAGTGGCGCAGGACCCGGAGGCTCGGATCTTCTATTGGGACCAGCGAGCCGGCGTCTTGCCGGACGGCCGTATAGCAACCTACTCGTGGACTTACGATCGCAGCGCCGGGAAATACATCAATATCCACCGCATGTTGAGTCGTGACGAAGGAGCGACGTGGAGCACTCCCGAAGACTTAGGCTTCACCGACCAGGCGGCGCATCCGGCGGTGCTGCCGGACGGCCGCGTCGTGCTTGCGTGGGTGGATCGTTTCGGCACTCGGTCAATCCGTGCACGCCTCGCGGCGGACGGCGCCGGTGCCTTCACCGAAGACTCCGAGGTGGTGCTGTACGAGTTCGACGGCAGCGCCTCCGGCGCCGATCGCCGCACCACCGGCGAGCTGCTCAGCGACATGGGCGTTTGGAACTTCGGCCTACCCTACGCCGAGGCGCTCCCTGACGGTGACGTCATTGTTCTCTTCTACGCCGGCACGGCGACGCACATGGAGGCGCGGTGGGCGCACCTGGGGCCATAGTTCAAATCGTCAGAGACCTTTTGAACCGCTCGCCGCGCCGAATCGACTGGGTTGAGGAAATATTCTTTCCATCGTCTTCGGTCGACGTTAAGCGCATTTTACACTGCGTTTTTTCGTTTTTTTTGTAGGCGGGAGTTTTGTTTTTCTCAGCCTCGCAGCTTCGCTACGATGGGCTCCTCGGGGCAATCGATCTGAATGTCTTTTCGCCTGCGCGCCCTGGGTCGAGCGCGCGGTGGCTCGCAGCGATCCACACTCAGGAGGAAATGTGACCATGCGGCTACACCGTTTTTTTCTCTTCGCTACTCTGTTTGGCGTCAGCGGACTCCTCGCCGACGACGACGGCCGAAAGAGCTATCTCTTTCCGCCTGAGGGTGCTCCTTTCCCTGACGCCATGGGTCGGGTGGAGATCGAGGATGACGAGCTGGAGATCAAAGTCAAAGGACTTGGGGCGGACGCCAGCTATGGTGTGTACCTAGACGATGGCTCGGGCGCCTTGACTGACGTCGGTGCCATCGACACCAATGGCGACGGCGAAGGCAAACTGGAGTTCGAAGGTGCCGCCGTCACCGATGGCAGCGACGGAACCGACGGGACGGACGGCGGTGGGTCGGTACCGGATGGTGACGATGACGACGGTGACGATGATGGGGACGACGATGACGACGAGCTGCCGCTACCATTCGGTGTCGAGAACGCCGACCAGCTTGCCGGACGTGCCATTGAAATCCGTGACGCTGACGGCAACGTCGTCCTGGCAGGTTTGACGCCGGACCTCGTCTTCATGGACGAGGAGCGCGAGGGTGAAACGCAGCTCATGCGTCCCGAGCCGCCCGTCGACGACGACGCTGAGGGTGAAATCCGCCTCAAGCAAGAGGGCGGCAGGTTGCAGATCCGCGTCAAGGTGCGCCACCTTGATCCCGAAACGGTCTACAGTGTCAGCCTAACGAGCCCCGATGGCACGACGGAAGCGCTCGGCGACGTGACCACGAACGGCGGTGGCAATGGCCAACTGCGCGTCGACACCGGTAAGGGTGACTCGGTCCCGTTTGGTGTTGGTAACCTGGACGATCTCATCGGATTCGACGTTGCCGTCACCGATGCGGAAGGCAACGTCGTTCTCAAGGGCACGATCGAAGACGTCAAGACCGTTCCTGATGACGATGACGGCGACGGCGACGGCGACGAGGACGACGAAGAAGAAGGCGAAGCTTGTCTCGCGGCAACCGACGCTGAGTCGGGCGCGCGCGGTGAAGTCGAGATCGAAATCGAAGGCGACGGCGAGCAGAAGTTCAAAGTCAAGGTCAAGGGCCTTGCCCCTGCGAGTGTCTTCGGCGTTGTGGTCACGGCAGCGGATGGCGCCAGCGCCTCGGCTGGCGACATCACCACCAATAGCCGCGGCCGAGGGGAGCTGTTCCTTCGCGATGCGGATGCGCTTCTCTTGGGTGTCTCGAGCGTCGGCGACTTGGCCGGCGCGACGGTCGAGGTCGTCGACGCCGACGGGAACGCTGTCCTCACCGGCGTGGTCCCGACCCTCGGCGACGAGGCTGACTGCGACATGGGTGACGATGACGACGATGATGATGACGATGATGGGGATGACGACGAGATCGAGTTCAAGGCTCTTTTGGACGGCTCGCAAGAGGTGCCGCCAGTCGAATCGGCCGGCTCGGGCAAAGCTGAGTTTGAGCTCGAGGACGGCAAGCTCGAATTCGAGCTCGACGTCGCTGATCTCGTCGGCGTCATTCAGGCGCACATCCACGTTGGCCCTGCCGGGGAGAACGGTCCGGTGGTCGCGTTTCTTTTCGGACCGGCCGATCCGCCCATCGATGTCGGCGACAAGACGGAGATCGCCGAAGGCGACATCACGGACGAAGACATCATCGAGCGACCTGACATCGGCTTTGATGGCACGCTGGCGTCTCTCGTCGAGCAGATGCTCGCTGGCAACACGTACGTCAATGTGCACACCGAAGCGAACCGGCCCGGCGAGATCCGTGGTCAGATCGTCGTCTGTGTCGACGACGACGATGGCGACGACGGCGACGACGGGAGTGACGGCACCGATGGCGGTGGCGGCGGCGTTCAGCTGCCTGTCGACGATGGTTTTGCCGTCGTCGGTCCATTCGACGCACCGTTCTTGCGCGGCGACTCGAACGCCGACCTCGTCGTTGATGTCAGCGATCCGATCCACACACTCGTTTATCTCTTTGTTGGCGGCGACAACGTCGAACGTCCTGTCTGCTTCGATGCGGCGGACTCTAACGACGATGGCGCGGTTGACGTCTCAGACGGAATCACGACGCTCCAGTTCCTTTTCGTCGGCAACGTCAAGTTGCCGCCACCAGGCGCGGTGATCAGTGGTTTCGACTCGACCGCGGACACCCTCTTCTGTGAGGAAAGTCTCTAACGCGCTGAGTTCAGCCCTTGGCAACAATGGCCGGCCCCGAGATGACGTGTGTCGCCTCGGGGCCGGTTGTCTTTCCGGTCGCCTGCAGTCAGTGCGAATCGCTTCCGACGCAGGCTTTTTGCGGGCGCCTTCCGAGGATATCGGTTACGCTTGGCACCGAATTTCTCCTGCGAGAGCGCCGTGGACAGTTGTCCGCGACGTGCATGGCGTTCGATCCCGCCGCACCGCACCGGTATGATGTAGGGATCGGGTCGGTGTTTTGAGCACCTGCACCGGGAGCTCCAGGCGCCAGGTGCGAAAACTCACGGGAGTCTGAGAAGCTCCTGTGGTGCCCTGATGTGTTGATCTGCATGGGACCGCGGGATTCCCGAAACGCCCATCTTCCTCTGAGGAGACGCTTCATGAACGTTTTGACTACGAACACGACTCTATCGTCACTCGCCCGCGTCGCCGTGGCGGTTTTCATGCTCGCTGGTTGCAGCGCGGCACTCTTGGCGGAAGACGCCAAGCCGCAGAGCAAAGTCCCGACCAAGCCAGCTGCAGCCCCGAGTCGCGTTTTGGCAGCTCACATCCTCGTTTCACATGCAGAAGCTCAGCAGAAACCGCCGACCGTGACGCGGACGAAGGAAGAGGCCAGAGCCCGGGCGGACGAGGCGCTGGCTGCAGCGCGCAAGAGTGATGCAAAGTGGGAAGACGTGGTGAACACCTACTCCGACGACGCGCGGAGCGTCGCGCTCGGCGGCAAGATTGGCATCATACAGAACCGGGGTCTGCGGCCGGAGTTTCAAGCTCTTGGCGCCGCGCTCTTCGGCATGGAGGTCGGCCAGGTCTCCGACGTGGTCGAGTCGCCGCTTGGCTTTCACGTCCTGACACGCTTTGAAATCATCGAGTACGCGGCGTCTCACATTTTGATTCAGTACAAGGGGAGCCAGCGCGCTGGGCCGGAAGTCACCAGATCAAAAGAGGACGCAGAGAAACTGGCGACCGAGCTGACGGCGAAGGCGAAGGCGGAAGGCGCAGACTTCGGCGCCCTGGCGCGTGAGCACTCCGATGGTCCCTCGGGGCCGAAGGGGGGGGCCTTGGGCATCTTCAGTACCGGTCAGATGGTGCCAGCCTTTGAGGCCGCACTCGCGCGGCTAAAGGTCGGTGAGATCGCAGGGCCAGTCGAAACTGGGTTCGGCTACCACGTGATCAAGCGCGACAAGATCGAGCGCGTCGAGGCGAGTCACATTTTGATCGGATTTCAGGGCACTTCGGACCAAGCGACGCGCACCAAGGAAGAGGCGCTCGAGCTAGCTACCAAGGTGCGCGCCGAGGCGGTCGCCGACGGCGCCGACTTTGCTGAGCTCGCCCGCAAGTATTCCGAAGGGCCGAGCGGACCTGGCGGAGGTAGCCTTGGTGAATTTGGGCGTGGTCGCATGGTGCCGCCGTTTGACGCTGCCGTGTTTGCGCTCGAAGTTGCTGAGGTTTCTGAGCCAGTCTTGACGCAGTTCGGCTACCACATCATCTTGCGAACGAAGTGATCGCCGCACAGCGTAGCTGTCCGCTCAAGCCTTGGCGCGCTCGAGAATCTCTTCGTCTTCCTGGCGCCATGCCGGGTCGACAATGCAGACGAACTTGAGCGCTTCGTTGCTGCTATTGCGAACGAACTGCGTTGCACCAGGCGGAATGTACACGGCATCGCCCGGTCCGATGGTCGACGTTTCGCCATCGATGTGCATCTCGGCCGTGCCGCTGATGATGTAATACACCTCACTGGTGCGGAGGCGATGCGGCGTCGTCACTTGACCGGCGGGGACGATGGCGTGCGCCAAGCTGTAGCGGAGCTCCACGGCTTGCTTGTCCGGGTGGAGCAGTTCACGCAGGATGGAATCGTCGCCGGCGACGAATTCTTCACATTCACGGTGACGGCGAATCAGCACTGTGAATCTCCTGGGCGAGTGGCTGTGCCTGTGCCACGTGGGGTTCTAGCGGACGGGAAAGCGCCGCACCGAAATGATGGCGCGCTCAGCTGGCGGTGACGGCTTCCCAAGCGGATTTCAAATTGGCAGCGGTAACATCCCAGTGGGAAGCGTTCCACGTTGCTTTTCCGCTCTGCACTAAAATGGCCTGCGGCGACGCATGTTTGACGTCCAGCTCCTGCGTCACGGCGTTCGAAGTGGCCCGGTTCTCGACGACCAAGACGAGAAATGCGGGGATGTCAGGTGAGTCTTCGGCGAACGCCTCGAACTCTTTTTTGGCCTCGCTCGACACGGGGCAGCGGGTGCTGTGCTTCAAGATGAATCCGGCTTCGCCGGAAGCGACGAACTCTTCGAAATCACGTGACGATTCCCACGGTATGACCGGCATGCGGCACTCCTCTCTCTCGAGCCTGGGCTCTTTCGACTGAATTCGGTCCTTTGCGCCGGCTCGCGGCCGGCACGCCGCTGCTATGGACTCGGGCGAGCCGCGCTCTCGCACAGCCCCCCGACCGCCGAGCGCGAGGAAGATCATACCACGGCATCCAAATGATGCGAGCGCGGAGGGGAAGAGGCACGAGTGGGGGAGCCGGGGCGGAGAGCCCGTTCGGGGGCAGTAGCAGCGCGACATGGAAGGGAGCCGGATCGCGAGAACGCGGTGGTCACTTGGACCGAGAGCTGGTAGAACAGTCGAGTTCTACGGCCGGAACTGGCCAGAGGACGACCAAGAGGTCGGTCGGCCGGCCTGGTCAACTGCAAAGATAGCGTCGCGAGCGTTGAGCGGACGGCGTCGATCAGAAGGACTGATTCAGCGATGGAGAGGTCTCTCCGGCCTCGTCCCGGTGCGCACACACCGGAGACGTTCATCCCCGTGACTCAGCTGCAGCGGATCGATCGTGCCGCCGCCGATTCCGCGCCGCCGCAGCCCCTACCGATGTCACCAGGTGAGGTCGAAGCGCGCGGTTGGGACGAAGTCGATGTCGTGTTCGTCACGGGCGACGCATACATCGATCACCCAAGTTTCGCTATGGCGATCCTTGGCCGCGCGCTCGAAGCGAACGGCTTTCGCGTCGCACTCCTTTCGCAGCCTGAGTGGCAGAGCGCTGACGCGTGGCGGCGTTTTGGAAGACCTCGTCTCTTCTTCGCCATCAGCGCAGGCAACATGGACTCGATGATCAACCACTACACCGCGAACCGAAAGGTGCGTAACGACGATGCCTACTCGCCAGGTGGCGCTATCGGTCGGCGTCCGGATCGCGCTACGCTCGTGTACTGCCAGCGTGCACGTGAAGCATACAAAGATGTGCCAGTGATCGCCGGAGGTGTTGAGGCGAGCCTGCGACGCCTCGCGCACTACGACTACTGGAGCGACACGGTGAAGCGGTCCATCATTCTCGATGCGAAGGCAGACCTTGTTGTCTTCGGCATGGGGGAGTCAGCGATCGTCGAGATCGCGCAGCAGCTCGATCGCGGCGAGGACGTCCGCGCACTGCGTTCGCTCCGCGGGGTCGCCTACGCTCTTGGCGCCAAGGAAGCGCCACCGAGCGGCCCGGACGTCGCCGTCCTTCCGTCTTACGAGGAGGTCAAGGCTGACCGCTTCGCTTTTGCGGAAGCGACGCGCATCATTCACCTCGAGACGAATCCGTACAACGCGAAGACGCTTGTGCAGCGGCACGACCGTCAGGCCGTGGTGTGCAATCCGCCGCGTCTGCCGGAGTCGCAGCGGGCGATGGACTTTTTCTACGAGCTCCCATATACGCGCCAGCCGCATCCGAGTTATGTCGACCCTATCCCTGCCTTTCAGGTCGTCCAAGACTCGGTGACGATCATGCGTGGCTGCTTTGGCGGCTGCACGTATTGTTCGATCACGACGCACCAAGGACGGATCATCCAGTCGCGGAGCAAGGAGTCGATTGAGCGTGAGGTCCGCCGTATGGCTGCGGATTCTGACTTCAAGGGAATCGTCAGCGACATCGGTGGGCCGACCGCCAATATGTACGAGATGCGTTGTCGCGACCCGCAGGTCGAGGCGGTCTGTAAGCGGCTCTCGTGTGTGCATCCGAAGGTGTGCCCTCTCCTGGAGACTGACCATGGTCCACTCATCCAAGTCATGAAGGCGGCGCGTTCGCAAAACGGGGTGCGTAAGGTGTTCGTGGCCAGTGGCGTACGGATGGACCTGGCGCGCCATGACGCGCGTTATCTCAAGGAGCTGGCGACACATCACGTCGGCGGTCACCTGAAAGTCGCGCAGGAGCACAGCGACGGTGAGACGCTGGCGAGAATGAAGCGGCCGAGCGCCGAGAACTTTGAGGATTTCGACGCCAAGTTCACAGCGGCTTCGAAGGATGTCGGCAAGAACCAGTACTTGGTGCCATATTTCATCTCTGCACATCCTGGGAGCGATACCGAGGCGATGATTCAGTTGGCGCTGTTTCTCAAACGCAGCGGCTATCGACCTGAACAGGTGCAGGATTTCATCCCGGCGCCGTTCGACATAGCGGCCTGCATGTACCACACTGGCCTCGATCCGATGACCAGGAAGCCGGTCGCGGTCGCCAAGAAAATGCGTGACCGCAAAGCACAGCGGGCGCTCATGCAGTTCTTTATGCCGGAGAATTACTTCGCGGTGAGGCGGATCCTCCTCGACGCTGGCCGTGGCGACCTCATCGGTGACGGCTGCGATTGCCTGGTTCCGTCGCGTCCACCACCAGCAGCCATCGAGGCCCGGCGCCGGCAGGCGGCTCGGCAGGCGACGAAGAGTCTTGGCGGCGACCACGTCCATTCGACGCAGCGGGCCCCCGGAGTCGGATATCGGCCGGGGCGACGGTCGGCGGGGCGGCGGCGGCGCTGAGGCGGTGGTGGGGCGGTTGTCATGCGGTCTCAGCCGTCGGTGGGCCGCCGGGGCCGCCGGGGCTGCGTCGCGTCGCCGCGAACCTGGGTCGACTTTTTTTGCGTCGTGCGTCGCCGCGAACCTGGGTCGACTTTCTTGGGAGGCGTGGCGACGAGTGAAAGACGCTCTAAACGGACGTGATCGCGTCGTGCACCGTCGGGAACGAACCCACCCTCGGGAACGAACCTGGGATTTGATTCTTTGGGACTCTGGAGCCCGGCGTGTCTCAATCCGGCTACTGCGGATTTGCTTCGACTTCACCGCGCACACAGGCTATTTTCCGGGCTGACTCGATCGACCATTGGCCGACGCTTAGCAGCCCGTTGAAAAAGTCATTCGGCCGAGGAAACTGGTCTCTTCACGCCCAGCTCGACCGCGTCAATACTCGAAAATCCCGAAGATTGCCTGCGTTTGCCGCGGCCGATCTGGACGCGAAGAGACCAGTTTTCGGCTCGAAGCACTTTTTCAACGGGCTGTTAGAGGAGACGTCTCGTGCGCCTGGCAGATTTTTCCGACTTCCTCAAGCTTCGTCGGATTGCTGAAAATCCCTGGGAGATCATCCGCTTCCGTAAGACGCAGAAGCTGGAGACTGCCCTCACGGTGCGGCTACGCGGCGAGGACCCGTTTCGCATTCGCGGCGGGATGCGGGAGTACCACATCTTCCGCCAGATGTTCCTCAAGGACGAGTACCAGCTCGACGGTCTCGCACCGGGCTGCTGGGACTGCGTGGTCGACCTCGGAGCCAACGCGGGTTTCTTCTCGATTCGAGCCGCGCGGGTGGCTCGTCGCGTGATTGCATACGAGCCGTTTGCGGGCAACTTCGATCAGCTCCGCCGCAATGTCGGCGAGCGCAATGTCGAGGTGGTGCAGGCGGCCGTCGCAGACAAAGACGGCGTCCAGCGACTGTATCATCCCGAGTCAAACCTCCTGACCGGCTCCTACTCGCTCGTTTCTGAGCGGGACGTGCCGATGTCGGAGCACTACGACGAGGTCCCGGTGGTGTCTCTCCGCACGCTTTTCGCACGTCACGACATCGACACCTGCGACCTACTCAAATTGGATGTCGAGGGCGCTGAATACGCTATCCTCGGTGGGGCCGACGAAGCGACGATGCGGCGGATTCAGCGCATTCACTGCGAGTATCACATCGTTCCCGGCGATGAGCGAGCGCGGGCCGAAACCTTGGTGGACTGCCTGCGGTCCCATGGTTTCGAGGTTCAGTACTCAGCGCATAACCGAAAACCAACCGAAGGTTTGCTGTACGCGACGCGCAAGATGCCATAGCGCCGTGAAACGCTTCTGTGGCCATAGCTACCATTGCTTTGGCTCCGCTAGTGGCTGCCGGTCCCGAGGTTGTGTCGACCGTGAGATCTCGACACCAAAACCGATCCCTCCTTCTCTGCCGGGGTTGGCGAACACCAAAAAAACCGTCACAAATCGAAGAAAAAATCGCTGATGTCGTTTTCGGTCGTCCGGTTGTGAACAGTTGTCGCGAGTACGCAACAGTCGAGCGCTACCTCGCCAGACGGCTGCCCGAACGAGACTGAGTTGTCGCACCGACTTGTGTCGTTTTTCTGCGATCTTGCGTGCGTGGAATGGCGTTTGCCTATAAGTGGCGGCGATGACAGCGCCACGACAAATCATTCCCGGGACCACTTACCTGATCACCAGGCGCTGTGCGCAGCGCCAGTTCCTCCTGCGCCCGTCGAAGATGGTCAATCAGGTCGTTCACTGCGCTGCAGAGTCTCGTTCGTGACAAGTGGAAGCCTCCACTTGACGTGGAAGGGCTCAGCCGGCGTGGGAGGGAGGAGAAGGTGTTCAAGTGTCCTTTCCGTGATCGATGAAGTCAACCTTAGACCTGCTGCCGACCGCCAGACGCAGCAGTGACGTTTCCGAAGGCCTCGCCCTGTTTTGACTCCCTACGGCACCCGCGCGCACAGTAGCTCACACGGCAGACGTCCGTTCATCAGGCGAACTGCGCTGTCCGCCCTGATCCCGAGCGCGCGCGTCAGCTCACGAGAGCCCGACAAGAGCGCCAGGTGGTAACCAGAGCAGTGGTCGCTAACAATGCGGCCAAAGTCAGCGAAGAGCGGAATCAGCTCGCCCGTGTTGCCGACACGTTCGCCGTATGGAGGATTGGTGACGATCCAGGCGTTCCAGCCGCGGCGAAAGTCGAACGCACACACATCGCATTGCTCGATTTCGATGCGGTCGTCCAGTTCCGCCGCGGCAAGGTTTTCACGTGCGCCCTCGATCGCGCGAACGCTCGTGTCGCTGCCGCGAAGAATCAAACGCGGCGGAAACCTAGCTGCATCTCGCGTCTTGGCGCGGAGCGCCTGCCAGCGCTGTGGATCGTGATCGGGAAAACGCTCGAAAGCGAAGCCGCGGCGAAACATACCGGGCGCGAAGTCAGCCGCCAAAAGCGCGGCTTCGATCAGAATCGTCGCCGAACCGCAGAACGGATCGAGCAGCGGCGAGCGCCGATCCCACCCCGACAGTAAAACGACGGCAGCAGCAAGCGTTTCAGCCAGCGGCGCGCGCCCTTGATAACGTCGCCAACCGCGCTTGTGGAGCGATTCGCCGGAGGTGTCGACGGACACCGTGCAGCGGTCTCGGTAGAGGTGAACATGCACGAGAAGATCGGGATCCTCCTTGTCGACGTCCGGGCGTGAGCCGGATGTTTTTCGCACCTGGTCGACGATGGCGTCTTTGGTGCGCTGCGCGACGAAAAGCGAGTGATCGAGCTGGGAGTCGCTCGACTGCGCACTGACAGCGAGCGTGGCGTGAGGCCGCAGCCAGCGCATCCAGTCGAGCTCCTGCACGCCCTTGTAGAGCTCGTCCTGATCGCGTGCCTCAAAGCGCGCAAGTCGCTGCAGAACCCGAATGGCAGTACGAAAATAGAGGTTCGCACGCCAGGCGTCCTCGAGACGGCCAGCGAACCGCACGCCGCCGACCTGGCGTTCGATCCTCGCCAGCCGCAGCCGACGTGCCTCGTCGTGAAGCAGAGGCTCCAGCCCCGGAGCACAAGTGGCAAAGAAGGTGTGCAGACGCGACATGAGGCGCGAGCCTACTCGGATGGAGCCGACGTGAAAAGCCACGAGTCTGGCGGCGAATGCGAGGCAGTGGACGGAGACAGAAGGATTTTCACAAGGTAGAACACGCCCACGCCCACGCAAACCCCCACGCAAACCCATCGCGGATGGTCTTGAAGCGCTTCTCTTTTGCACCCAAGGGGACGGAGAACACCAAGTTTCCCGCCGGAAGGGCTCAGAGACCCTTGTCCTACGGTTCGATCGGCGGTCGTGGAACGCCGCACGGTGGACTTCAGGGAGGTACGCCCGTGCGCTGTGTTTGACCAACTCGCACTATCGACCCGAGCCGCCGCTGCATGGTTGCCCCCGCTTCTGATTCCGCCCCCGCCTTCTTCTCATCGCTACCGTCGAACACATGTTACGAACCCGTTACAAGAATTCGCCTCACCTCGGGCTACGTTTGGATGAGCGCTTGGCCGAACGGTCCGGTCAGCAACGTTCCTTTGATCCCGGCTGCCGCCGTGCGTCCCGCAGTCTATCGGTGCGCGCGGACCGGCATTCTTCGAGGTGTGACGATGACTCTAATGACCCGCGCCGCCTTCGTGGCTCTTGCCCTTTTCTGTCCGCTCAGCTCACAGCTGCAGGCACAGACGCTCACGGCTCCCACGCCGCCGGCGCGCTCAGTGATCGTGCCGCAGACACGCGTCGTCGCGCCGTCGACACCCGACGCGGTCATCATGACCGACGTCAAGGCACGTGTCGAGATCTCCGAACAGGTGGCGACGACGACGCTCGAGGTCGGCCTGCAGAATCCGTCCGCGCGTGCCGCCGAGGCTGAGCTCGTCGTCCCCGTGCCGCCGCACGCGGTGGTTCGCGATTTCACGTTTCAGGGCTCGGCGCCGGAGACATCCGCTCGCCTCCTGACACGCGAGGAGGCGAGGCGCACCTACGACGCGATCGTGTCGCGGGCGCAGGATCCGGCGCTCCTCGAGTTTGTCGGCTACAACATGATTCGATCGAGCGTCTTTCCCGTCACCGCGAACGGCACGCAGCGTGTCCGCCTGGTCTACGAAGAACTCCTCGAGCGCGACGGCGACCGCATCGACTACGTCCTGCCGCGCACCGAATCTCTCGACTATCATGTGCCATGGGAGATCTCCGCTACCGTTCGCTCTAAGACTCCGATTGCCACTGTGTATTCGCCGTCGCATCCTGTTGCGACACAGACGAGCGCCAACTCAGTCAGCCTCTCGGTGACGCAACGAGGCGGTCGTATCGATCCTGGCTCGCTGCGCATTTCCTACCTCGCCGAGCACGGCGACATGAGCGCGTCACTTGTCGCCTACCCCGACGCGAATACCGATGGGGGATACTTCCTTCTCCTCGGCGGCGTGCCGTCTCGCGCGGCGGGCGACGATGATGAAAACGCGCACCTCAAGCGCGAAGTGACCCTCGTCATCGATCGTTCGGGCAGTATGAAGAACGGCAAATTCGAGCAGGCGAGAGAAGCGGCTCTGCAGGTGATCGCGGGACTGAACGACGGCGAGATGTTCCATCTCCTCGTCTACAACGACGCGGTTGATCGTTTTTCCGACGGCGCGGCGATTAAGTCTGCCGCAACGCTCGCCGCCGCTGCGAAATACCTCCGGGGCGTGACACCTGTGGGCGGCACGAATCTCCACGACGCGCTGCTCGAGGCGCTCATTGCGCCGAAGCACGACGGCACGCTGCCGATCGTGCTCTTTCTCACGGACGGGCTGCCGACGGTCGGCCAGACCTCGGAAGCTGCGATTCGGGAGCTGATTTCGAAGCGCAATGATCAGGAACGCCGAGTCTTCACGTTCGGGGTCGGATTTGACGTCAACACACCGCTGCTCGAGAATCTCGCCTACGCCTCACGCGGCCGCGCGACCTTCGTGCTACCCAGCGAGGATGTTGAGGTCAAGGTCGGCAGTGTCTTTCGAAAACTCTCCGGGCCGGTGCTCGCCTCGCCTATCCTGGTAGCAGTCGACGACTCCGGCAACGCCACACCGCATCGCGTGCGCGACCTCCTGCCGGCTGCCCTCCCCGACCTCTACGAAGGTGACCAGCTGAACGTCATCGCCAAATACATCGGGACGGAGCCAATCACCTTTGTGCTCAGTGGAAACTACCGAGGCCAGGAACGTTCGTTTCGTTTCGCGTTCAACCTTGATCGAGCGACGACACGAAACGCCTATGTGCCGCGACTCTGGGCGAGCCGGAAGATCGGCATGCTCGAGGACGAAATACGAAACCTTGGTGCTGATCCAACGGCAAGTTCTGGTGTTGCGACGGATCCCCGCTTCAAGGAGCTCGTGGACGCAATCGTCGATCTTTCCACTGAATTCGGGATTCTTTCCGAATACACCGCGTTTCTCGCCCTCGAGGGCAGTGACCTGAGCGATCGTGAAGCGGTGGCGTCAAACGCCGGCAGCAATTTTATCCGACGCGCCGTGCGCGTCCGCACCGGCATCGGTGGCTGCAACCAAGACGTCAATCGTCTCGCACTCAAGACGCAGATTTGTCTCAACATCTCCAATAACCGCCTCGACGAGAACCTCAACCAAGTGGAGGTGGCAGCTGTGCAGCAAGTGTCGGATCGCGCCTTCTACCGCCGTGGTGCTCGGTGGATTGACAGCAGGCTGGTGAATAGAAAGATCGCAGAGCCAGATCGCGAAGTCGAGTTTGGCTCGAGCGAATTCAAGACGCTCCTGGAGCGACTGACTCGCGACGGCCGCCAGGGGTGCGTCTCACTGCGTGGCGATATCCTCATGACAGTTGACGGCGAGACGGTCCTTGTCCGTGGGCCGGTCGCGCCGGCGTCTTCAAGAGGTCGCGGCGCGCAGCTCGCCGACAACGCGGCGGCACAGAATAGTAGGACGACAACAGATTCCTCTCCGACTGCGCAGAGAGTCGCCGGCGATCGTACAAATCGGTCTGCAGCCACCCAGACTGACACGGCCAGCGACGAAAATCAGCCGTAAGGCGCGACGTTGATCGGCCGGCGAGCATGCGGCTTGCCGGCCGAATCGCTGTGTATTTGGGGCGCTTTGGCCGACAAAGGATGTAGCATCAAGAGCAGCATTCGATGGCTGGACGGCAATTGCGAAAACCGAAAGCCTTCGCGACTCACAGGGCACGCTATGGAGAAGAAGCAGATTCTTGTCGTCGAGGACGACGCCGCGATCCGCGAGGGCATTCTCGATGCACTCGCCTACGAAGGATATGCGGCCCTCGCTGCGACCTCCGGCGACGAAGGCCTGGATTTGGCACTCGGGGCCGAGTGTGACCTCATACTCCTCGATCTGATTCTCCCGGGACGAGGCGGTCTGGAGATTCTGGCTGCCGTTCGCCTTGCGCGGCCCACGATGCCGATCATCATTTTGACGGCGTGCGGCGAGGAGGCCGACCGTGTACACGGCTTGCGCCTTGGTGCGGACGACTATGTGGTCAAGCCGTTCAGCGTCAAGGAGCTGCTTGCGCGTATCGAGTCGGTACTGAGACGCTCCCCGGAGCGTTCGACTGAACTGCGAACCATCGTTTTCTCTGGCGGCGCGGTCGACTTGGCCCGCCGCGAAGTGTGCTTCGACGACGGCGAACGCGTTGAACTGTCCGAGCGAGAGCTGGCGATCCTTGAGTATCTGGCGCGCAATCCAGAACGTGCAGTCTCGCGTCAGGAGATCTTGACGCGCGTTTGGCGTCTCGATCCGAAGGGCGTCGAGACACGCACCATTGATATGCACATCGCGCGCCTTCGCGGTAAGCTGCGCGACGATCCGAAGACGCCGCGCGTGCTGGTTACGGTGCGCGGCAAGGGGTACATGCTGGCGCGTTTGGAGCCAGCGTCGTGAAGAAACTGACGAGCACGTGGATCATTTTTCTTGCCGCTCTGGCCGTCGTCATTGGCGCCTTGGTGTGGGTCAGTTCGCGCGTGATTGCGTCGGCACGCGAGGAGCAGCGCGAAGAACGCGTCCGGCTTGCGCTTTGGCGAATGGACTCGACTTTGGCGTCGCTAGTGTTGGCAGAGAGCGCGCGCCCTTATTTCGAGTACGATACTTTTTTTTCGGCAGCGCACCCGTTTCTCACTGGTACGGGCCGCGTTCCACAGGGTGATCAACTCACTCCATCGCCGCTCCTGACGCTGGATCAGCCCGTGATCGCGCTCCACCTACAAGTACGCGGGGCTGACGACCTGACTTCGCCTCAGGTCCCGACCGGTGTGGCTCGCGACCGTGCTCTCAAAAGCGGACTCAACAGCTACCTTTTGTCAGACCGAGAACGCCGCCTCGAGGAAGTCCGTGAGGTTCTGCGTGGCGAGGATTTCGCCGCGCGTCTCGCGACAGCGAGCGAGAACGCGATCGCGACCCTATCGAAAGGGAAATCGCCCGAGCTCTCTGAGCAGGCTGGGGATGACGTGGCAGAGCTCTCCGTGCAGCAACAACAAGTGGCGTCAATCAGTCCGCTACAGAACGGCAAGAATACCGATGAATTCGTACAGCGATTCAACTTGCGCAACTCCATCGTCGACAGCAATCAACGTGCTCTACCGCGGCAGACGATAGGTTGCGACCTCATAGCAAAGGAGACGATCGACGTCAACGTGGGCGGCATGCAGCCGTTGTGGCTCAACGACCACCTGTTTCTCGCCCGGCGAGTCGCAGTTTACGAGCGCTCTTTTGTCCAGGCGTGTTGGTTCGATTGGGAAAAGCTCGAGCGCTCTCTTCTGGATCAGGTCAGCGACCTGTTACCGAATGCACGGCTGACACCTGCCGTCATGCGCAGCTCCTCGGGCGACGTTGATGCGGCGCGGCGGCTTGCGGTGGTGCCGGCTGCGGTCGTCGCAAATACGGTCGACGTGCCGCTGGCAGAGTGTCTGACGACCGTGGGAGGGCCGCTCGCGCTGGCATGGGGTTGTGTTCTTGTGTTTGCCGTTGCGGTGGCGCTTCTTTTGCGGAGTGCTGTGTCTCTGAGCGAACGCCGCGGGGCTTTCGTCTCTGCAGTGACTCACGAGTTGCGCACCCCTCTCACCACTTTCCGCATGTACAGCGAAATGTTGGCGGAGGACATGGTTGCCGATGATTCAGCGCGGCAGCGGTACCTGCAGACGCTCAACCGGGAAGCCGGAAGGCTTGGCCACATGGTTGAGAACGTGCTTGCCTACGCCCGTCTCGAGAATCGAGATGTCACCAGCGACGCCGAAGTGATCTCTGTTGAGTGTGTGCTCGAACGCGCCGGAGCGCGGCTTCGAGATCGCGCCCAGCAAGGAGGTTTCGAACTGACGATCGATGCGAGCGGTGTTGGGACCCCTGCCGAGGCTCGCTTGCGCGTCAACGTTTCGGTCGTCGAGCAGATTCTCCTCAACCTGATCGACAACGCGTGTAAGTACGCGCGCCCAAGAGCTCGCGACGAGGCCCAGCGCATCCAGCTTGCCGTGAGTGCGACGACGGCGCATGTCTCGTTTCGTGTTCGCGACTTCGGTCCAGGCGTCGCCGCCGACGTCGCTAAGCGGCTGTTTCAGCCGTTCAGCAAGTCCGCGCGCCAGGCGGCCGTTTCTGCGCCCGGAATCGGGTTGGGGCTTGCGCTCAGCCGAAGGCTTGCGCGCTCTATGGGTGGTGACCTCGACACTGTAGACGTCGGAAGCGGAGAGTCTGGCGCCTGCTTCGAGCTCCGGGTTCCGCGCCTTCCGGCCGCCGATGGATCGCGGTAGCGCGCCGCCAGGTTTTCCTTCCACCAAGCGAAAACGTTTGTAACGAGCGACCTTCTCGCGCGTCTCTCCAACTGGTGCGAATCGCTGCAAGCCTGACGCAGTCCACGACGCGACTTAACGACGCGACTTACAGTGCCGCAGTAGGAATCTTGTGGGAAATGCGGGCTAGTCGCGGGAAATCGTCGTTAGGAACGGGGGAAGAAAGGAGCGGCTATGGAGAACTTCGACGAACGCAACGCGGACACACCGAACTCGAGTATTCAGCCCGAGGAACGCAATTGGGGGCTTGCTGCCCATGTGACAGCGCTCGCCGCATACATCGGCATTCCGTTCGGCCACATCCTCGGGCCACTCATCGTCTGGTTGGTCAAGAAGGATGAGATGCCGTTTGTCGACGAGCACGGCAAGGAGTCACTCAATTTCCAGATTTCGATGACGATCTATATGCTCGCCTGCATACCGCTCGTCTTCGTGGTGGTCGGCATCTTCCTCTTCTTCGCGCTTCTGGTTGCCGATTTGGTTTTGGTGATCATTGCAGCCGTTGCCGCCGGACGGGGTGAATCCTACCGCTACCCCGCGACGATTCGGCTCATCAAGTAACACCGCCGCTGCTCACCAAGTCGCACTCTTCTAACCGATAACACCTTTGCTGACCGATCACCGAGAAGCCCGATCAACCGGACTTCTTCCGATGGTGCAGCCGATAGTGCCGCCTCAACATGTCGACCCCAAAGTCGTTTTCGAGGTCGCGCCACACTGAGTGGACATGGTTGGCACCGTCCTGCGTGTTGTCGTACTCGATGATGAACGTCGGACCTTGAATGATGTAGTGGTGCGGCTCGAAGCGTTCGAGGCTCCCGTCCCACGCGAAGTGAATCTTGTCAACGCCTGCCGCTTCGATCTTGGCGAGGTCCTGCGCCGCGAGCCGGTGTCGATGACGTTTCGCATACTCGCGGATGAGATCCATCAAGAGCTTGACCTGTTCCTCCGAAAGCTTGCTGACGGGGATTCCTCGCGCCGGCGTGGGGTCTACTTTCGGCCGGTTGGCTGTCGTCAAACCGCCGACGGTCTCAGTGAGAAAGTCAGGAATCTCGCCAAACGCGATCTTGCGCTGGTCCGCGCGGAGCGACTTCGCCAGGCTGCGACCCCATTCCTCTTCTTCCATGAGAACCTGCAGGCCTGCGCGTGGGCCATCCGGAACGATGGCCGGCCGGCTGCCGAAGAAAGACGGCGCCACTGCGATCCAGCGTCCTTCGACGATGGTGACGTTCACCGAGACGTGAAAGCCCTCGAAGCGCCAGCCCCAAGTGGCTCCGACCTCTGGCGTGCCGAAGATCGAGACGTAGTACTGATCCGCATCGCGTAGAGGATTCTTCACTTCCAGCGTTTGGCGCAAAAGCTCGCCGAGGCTCATGATGGTCGTCGCCTTGGCGAAGCCGCGGTGGCTCAGAGCGGTGTTGAGAAGAGCGTAGGCGAGTGGTCGCTGGCCCGCGTCCATATCCTTGAGCGCGACGCCACGGCGCGGGATGGGGAAGTAGTGGAAGTTGAACCGTTCGTAGTCTTGGAACAGAAACTTTCCACGCGAGGTCTGGCTGCGAGACAGTGTGGCGACGTAGTTTTTCGCAGCGTTCACCATCTCGGCAGCGAGCTCTGGTGCGTCCATCGCTGACTTAGCGAGCGCCGGACGCTCCGTGGACTTCACTGCAAGCCATGATGCCACGATCGAAACGACCGTGATGGCGACGAGAGTTTTGAGTTGTGGTGACGTCAGGAGCGTTCGGAGCTGTGTTGAGGTAGCCGAAAGACGATCAACCGCGGATTCGGCGATGCCGTGACAGGAGTGTCGTTGCATGGGGGAGCCTCATGTTCGTGGAGTCGCAGAAGCGACACGCTGCGGGAAACATCGGAACGGTCGAAAAGCGTCGCCATGACCCTCGGCGACGCTGCCCCATTCTAGCTGAGAGCGTCGCGACGTTTCTACTGCGTTGTCGCTCAGCTCTCCGCTGCGGCGTGGTCGATCAGCGGCCGTGAGGTGGAATCTGGCGCACCCCCGGCGGCAGCCGGCGCGCCGCAACCAGGCGTTCGCGCATCAGCTTTTTGAGCTTCGCAAGCGTGTCGGCTTGGCCCGCCTGTGCGGCGAGGTTGACGAGCTCGCTCGAGTCTGTGTGGTGATCGTAGAGCTCGATGCCCTCGCTGCCGTCAAGTCCCCATTCAGTGTAGCGATAGCGGGCCGTCCGTAGGCTGTAGCCATTTTCGTATTGCGTCAATGCTGCCTCACGCAGCTTCGCGCTGGGATCCCGCAGCGCCGGCACAAGACTGATTCCGGAGACGTACTTCGGAGCGCTCAAGCCACACAGCTCAGCAAGTGTCGGGTAGAAGTCGATCATCTCTGTCAGCGTGGCGGTACTCCTGCCGCGAGCGACGACGCCAGGGCCTGCGATGATGAGCGGTACGCGCGCAGCATTCTCGAAGAGAGTCGTCTTTTGAAAGTGTCCATGTTCGCCCATGTGATAGCCGTGGTCCGATGTGAAAACGACGATGGTGTTGTCTGCCAATCCGGTGTCTTCGAGTGCGTCGAGGATGCGACCTGTCTGTTCATCCGCAAAGCTAATCGTCGCGTAGTAGGCCTGGATCGCCTGGCGAGCTAAGTCGTCGGATAGGTTGACCTGTTCCTTCTTACGCGTGAGTGAACGGCGTGCGGGTGCTGGCAGCGTCTCCATATAGCCATCTGGGACGCGCGGCAGAGTAATCTTGTCGAGCGGGTACATTTCGAAGTACTTCTTCGGCGCGACGTAGGGGGTGTGAGGGCGAAAGAGACCGACCGCGAGAAAAAAAGGCTGGCGCCTCTTCGCGTGCTCATTCAAAACTCGAACCGCTTCCGTTGCCGCTATACCGTCGGTTTGCTCTGCTGCGGTACCGTCGGCTGCTAACCAGCTCAGGGTGCCGCCGAAGTTGTCCGGCCTGAGGCTGAAGATGAGGTCTTCGTCGTCTTTGTCGCGGCCGCGCGGATTGATCGTGTGGTCCCACGAATAAGGGTCGTCGTGGCCACCGGTGCCAACATGCCGTGGCACGTTGTAGTGATAGATCTTGCCAATGCGCGTTGCGAAGTAGCCACCACGGCGAAACATTTGCGACATCGACTGAACGTCGGGAAGCCGTTCGCGGAGATGGACGGCATTGCGATGGATCAACGTCTGATCCGGATAGAGACCCGTCATGAACGACGCTCTGCTGGGGCCGCACAACGGGTACTGGCAGAATGCGCTTTCGAATCGGACGCCGCGGCTCGCTAAGCGGTCGATGTTCGGCGACTTGACGAGAGGGTGTCCATACACTCCGAGATCGCAGTTGAGGTCGTCCCAGATCAGAAAGAGAACGTTGGGCGGCGTCGCTGCCTGGAGCGTCGAGATGCCGAACACGCCGGCGACGCAGAGCGCGAGGCAGAGAGCAAAAGGGAGGCGGAGTAGAGTGAAGATTTGTCGCATGATTCAGCGCCTTGAGCTTGTCGAGAAAAAGAGAAATCCGGCGTTAGCAGCCCGTTGAAAAAGTGCTTCGAGCCGAAAACTGGTCTCTTCGCGTCCAGATCGGCCGCGGCAAACGCAGGTAATCTCCGAGATTTTCGAGTATTGACGCGGTCGAGCTGGGCGTGAAGAGGCCGGTTTCTCGGCCGAATGACTTTTTCAACGGGCTGTTAGGATTGAACGCCCGCCGCGGCAGTTTGTTGAAGCGATTGTAGAGTAGCTCAGGCGCTCCAAGCAAGGCGCACTCAATGAGCTGTCAAGCGAGGCTATCGGTTCGACGACGTCGATGCCCGAGGCCACCGTTGTCTTGGCGGCGACGATCTGGGACGATCGCTCCATCGTCACGGCAACACTCGGAAGGAGTACAGAATGAAACTCACCCAGCGGGCATGTCACCTTGTCGTCGTCTTTGCGTTTCTGAGCGGCCTGACCTCTTGCCGAGCGCCGGGTTCGCACGGGGCGGCAACACCGTCCGAGGCTTCCGAAAAGTCCCAGGTGCCGCAAGCAGAGCCGGTGCGCATGCCGAAAGAGCTGCCGGTCGATCCGAGCATCCGAAAAATCCTGATCACCGGTGCGGCCGGTACTGTTGGCTCAACCCTCGTCCGTGGTCTTAGGGAACGCTACGAGATACGCGGGCTCGACATTCGTCCTATGCCGGAGCTTGAAGACTCGGTCGTCGGGAGCATTCTCGATTTCGACGTCTGTTTTGAAGCCACAAAGGACATCGACGCAGTGATCCACCTCGTCAACATTCGTACCAAACGGGACGACGCCGATTGGCTGGATTGCCGCGACAACATGCTTGGAACGCGCAACGTGTTTGAGGCAGCACGGCAAAACGGCGTACGTCGGATCGGTTATTCGAGCGAGACGGGTGTGCTATCAGGCCTTCCTATGGACGTTCAACGCCGCGCCGACTTGCCGACGCGGCCCCACGGCGGCTATCCGCTGTCGAAAGTTTTTGCCGAGCAGCTGGGGTTCCTGTACGCCGCCCGCCATGGAATCGGATTCGTGTCCGTGCGGATCGGACGCATCGACCCGGATGGCAAAACCGGGAGCGGCACCGTCGAGCCGCTGCATCCGTACGACTTGACCCATGCTGACTGCGTTCGCGTCTTCGAGCGCGCCGTGGTGCATCCGGGCGTCAAGCACGAGATCGTCTTCGGCGTGTCGGACAGCACGTGGGAGCTCTACGACCTCAATCACGGTCGACGCGTCATCAACTATTTTCCGCAGGATAAGTCGGTGATCGAGCCGGAGGTGTAGACCTGAGGGAGCAAGTCACTGTTTCGCGAGCCGGCGAACGACTGCGGCGACGCGCTCGCCCAGCTTTCGGGCTTCTTCCAGCTCGACTTCGCTGACTCCACGATCGTCGGCACCCGTTGTCGCAGAGGCGCCGATTTCGCCATAGCCGCTCGGGCCGGGTTTGTAGATCGGCCCGACGATCATCATGCGGTTGTTCAGCATGTAGAGGAGAAGCGAGACCACCACATGCTCTTTGCCGCCTGTCATGTTGCCGCCAGTGGCAAACGCGCCGCCGACCTTGTCAGTGAAGTTCGCGCGTGACTTCCACACCCAATTGTCGATCGTCGTCTTCATTTCCCCAGGGATGTTGGCGAAGTGTGTCGGCGAACCGAGGATCAGACCGTCCGCTGCACTCAGCTCTTCCAGAGTGACTTCGCCGACCGGCTTGCTCAGAACCGTCACGCCGTCGATGCGTCGAACTCCCTCGGCGACTGCGGTCGCCATCTTTTCGGTGTTGCCGCTCAGTGAGAAGTACCCGATCAGCACTCGCGGGTCACCTCGCTCCTCGCTGCGTTCCGCTGCCGTTCTCTTGCCATCGGCCCTATCTCCGGAAAAATTGGCATCGTCACCGATGAACGCCGCTGGCAGAATCTCAGAAGAGCCGCTGCGTACAGTCGACGAACTGCTGCAAGACATGCTGCCGGCGATCATGAGGCAAAGAATCATGCGCACCATTTCACTGCGTCCTCTGTCGTAGTCCTCTGTCGTAGTCACTCACTGTGCTGCCTGTGCAGGCAAGAATTTGACGCACACTGGCATGGAGACCTTGGCGACGTCGCCTGTCGGTGTGAGGGCGCCCGATTTGACGTCGATGCGAAACGTGACGATCGTGTCGCTCTCTTGGTTTGCCGCGAAGAAGAAACGACCCGATGGATCGATCCCGAAGCCGCGCGGCATCTTGCCCTGCGTCGATTGGTACTCCACGAGTTCGAGGCGACCATCTGCCGGATGGATGGAATAGACGACGATGCTGTCGTGTCCTCTGTTAGAGCCGTAGAGAAACTGCCCGGACGGGTGAACCTGAATCTCGGACGTCCACGTCTCCCCTTCGAAGTCGTCTGGAATCGTGGAGATCGTTTGCAGCGGAGCGAGAACGCCGCGCGCGGCGTCGTACGAATACACGATCACTGTGTTGTTTGTTTCGTTGATCACGTAGGCATATTTACCGTCCCTGCCGAACGCGAAGTGGCGCGGCCCTGCGACCTTCGGCGTGGCGACACCGCGAGGATCGTTGGGCTTCAGCGCGCCTGTCTTTGGGTCGAAACGGTAGACGAAGATCTCGTCGAGCCCGACGTCTGGGACGAAAGCGAATCGATTCGCTGGATCGACGTTGATCGAATGCGCATGTGGGCCGGCTTTGTCGACCGGTTTTCCTTCGTGCTTGACGTAACCGGTCGCCGGCTTCAAACTCCCGTCGAGGTCGATCGGTAGGACTGCAGCGCTGCCGCCGGTGTAGTTTGCTACGAGCACGCACTGGCCGCTTGGATCAACCGTGAGATGACATGGCGTCGCACCGCGTGATGGGTGCTGGTTGACGAAAGTCAGTTTTCCGGTCGCACGATCGATCGCAAACGAGCTGACTGCAGCGTCCTGCTCGTTGACCGCATACATGAAGCGACCGTTCGGATGCAGGGCGAGGAATGAAGGGCTATTCGACTCCACGGCGAGGCCCTCTTCGGTAAGGCGTCCAGTCGACCCATCCATGCGAAAGAGATAGATCCCTGTCGCTTCCCGATTCGTGTACGTTCCGACGTAGACATGCATGTCGCTGTGTCCGCTCTCTTCGCTGTACGCCAAAGTGACGAGAAATAACGCCGTGAGACCTGCCGTGAGTGTCGTGCGCATCGCCGTTTGATCCCTTTTGTCTTCGTCTTACTCTCGAAACTCACTCAGGCTGCGCCTTTGTCGCCCATGCTCGTCGAAGTTGTTCGGCGACAGCCACGCTTCAAGCGCCGCTTGCAGCCGTGGCCACTCTTGGTCGGTCACCGAGTACCACGCTGTGTCTCGGCTCCGTCCCTTGTAAACCGTCGCTTGGCGAAACACACCCTCGAAGACAAACCCTAGTCTTTCCGCAGCCGACCGAGACCGCTCGTTGAGCGCGTCGCACTTCCATTCGTAGCGGCGATATCCGAGCTTGAAAGCGTTTTGCATCATGAGAGCCATCGCCTCGGTCGCGGCTCGACTCCTTCGTAGCATTGGCGCATAGTAGATGTGGCCGACCTCGATCGAGCCTGCGGTCGGTGCAATGCGCAGGTAGCTTGCCACACCCGCGGCGTGCCGCGTCGCCTTGTCGACAACAGCGAAGAAGAGCGAGTCGGCCGACGTGCAGATCGGCTCCAGCCATGCCACATATTCGGCGCACGATGCAAATGGGCCGTAGGCCATGTAGGTCCAGCTGCTACTGTCTGCCTCGGCAGCGCTCGCTTCGTAGAGACTCTTTCCGTGGTGGGCCGCATCGATTGGCTCGAGCCGGCAATACTCTCCTTCTAAAGGCTCGCGCGGTGGCACTCTCGCCGGCCGCCAGTCTGGTAGCTGTGGCCCGATCGGTTGGCCGAATCTGTTCGTCCTTTGCATCCGTTTGGTCCGACACTCAACCAGTTCAGTTGCTCCCAGTCGACGTCGACGACTCCTCGCTCCTTCCCGGTCGACTCCACACGGTCAAGCCAGTGAAATCGCTTGTGCTTCGTTTGATCAGGTAACTGACGACGTAACCGATCGAAAAGAGAGCAGCGTTCGCGAAGACGCTGACCCATAGCTTGTGCGGTACGCTTTGTGCGAGCTGTGGAAACATTTCTTTTCCGGCGCTGCTGTCCAGGAAGAGCCACGACGCCACTCCGATCACCGTCGCAATCGTCGCGACCAAAGCGGCACGGCCGTCGACACGGAGGGTCAAGAATCCGAGGAGAAATAGCCCGAGGAGTCCGCCGCCGAAGATTGAGAGAAGCATCGTCTGGAAGTCTTCGATGGCGTCGGCTTGTCGTGAGTGATGAATGGCTAACGCAGAGCCAATCATGACGAGGCTGAAGACGAGGCTGAACAGGCGTCCGACGAGCACGTAGTGTTTCGGGTCGCGACCCTTGACCCACAGTCGAGCGTAGAAGTCGGTTGTCGCCGTCGCAGCCGCCGCGTTGATGATGGAGTCAAGCGTTGACATCGCTGCCCCGAGGATGCCGAAGATCACAAAGCCAGCGAAGCCGGCGGGCACCTGCGTCATGATGAAGTGGGGGAAAACCTGATCCGGTGTCATGTTCTGGACTGCTGGATCAGGATGGACTTGGTAGAGCACGTACAGACTCGTTCCGACGAGAAAGAAGTAGGCCCAAACTGGAATCGTGAGCAGCGCCCCGACGATCAGTGCTTTTTGCGCTTCCTTTTCGCTCTTGGTCGCCGCGTAGCGTTGACCGGCGGTCTGATCGGTTCCGAGGATTTGGCAAAACGTCATGCACTTGGCGAAGACGGTCGCCCACAGCGTGATTCTGACCAGCGAAAGATCAGTGTCGCCAACACCGAATTTTCCATCGCGGCTCGCCGTTTCGATGATCTCGCCGAAGCCTCCCGGTAGTTGACCCGCGATGATCGGTAGGCAGATGATGCCGCCGACGATCAGCGCTAAGCCTTGAAGGAGATCGGTCCACACCACTGCCTCGAGCCCTCCCGCGATGGTATAGATGGCGACGACGGTCCCAAAGAGCAGCATGACGTTCTCGAGCGGCCAATCGAGCCCGAGGATCGTCTGCAGCGCCAGCGACGTCATGTAGAGGACGATCCCCATCTTGGCGACCTTCAGCAGCACGTAGCAACTAGCCGCGTAAATCCTTGCCCAGGCGCCGAAACGCCACTCGAGGTACTCGTAAATCGAGCTTACGCGCAGGCGCCGGTAAAACGGGATGAACAGCACGAGAGCCAGCACCGTCGCCAACAGGTAAGTGCAGTTCGCCGGCATGTGGCGCCAATCGTGCTCGTAGGTGAACGCGGGATTGGCGAGAAACGTCATCGAACTGATGACCGTCGCCATCACCGAGAAACCGACGAGCCAGCCTGGCAGTGAACGACCCGCGAGGAAATACGCTTCCGCGGAGCGACTACGACGAGCCGCCCGCGCGCCGATCGCGACAACGGCTGCGAGGCCGATTCCGAGAACGAGAAAATCAAGCCAGTGGAGGTTGTGAAGCATGTGCGCGGCGACCGACGAAGAGAAGACGAAGATTCAGGCGAATTCTAACCCGTGTCTCTCGCGTCTTTCTACGGTGCTGTGGTCACGAGCGCACGCATTGCGGAGGCTAGCCGCGTCGCAGCCGTGGCGCTTGCCCTTCGCGGCGCTACCTCCAGCTCAGTTAAAGAAGCCTCGCCTACGCGGAGCTCTTTCGAGACGTGCGCGCTGCGTGAGGCGTAGGGGAACTCGAGGCTAAGCTATAAGCTAAGCATTCTCCGCTACACCGAAAGAGGTGATGATCGACTTGATCGCACTGATCATCTTCAGGCCTTCGGTCGAGTCGAGCAGCTTCTCGCTCATCATGCGCTCGATCTCGGTGATCGCGTCCTGCAGCTTGCTTGCCGCTGCATCGTGGTCGGGAGGCGACTCGTTCAGTTCGTCCCGCGCCGCTTCGAGTTTTGAGACCACGCCAGCCGCTCGATTGGCGACCTCCTTGTCGCCGTTGTCCACGAGGTCCTGGAAGTAGGCGATCAGCGCGTCCAGATCGGGGTTGTCCTCCTCTTCGTCGTCGACTCCCTCGATCAGCACGAAGAGTTCGCGCGTCACCTTTCCTTCTTCTGATTCGTAGCCGAGCGTCAAGCGGACGGGTAGGAGTTGGTAGGACGTACTGACGTCGGTGGTGAGCAGCGCGCCGTCGCCGTCCAGGTCCAAGACCGGGCCGAATTCGGCAGGCAGGGCCGTCTCATCGACGTAACACGTGATGTCAACGTCTGCGGGTAGGCCATCGGCCCCTTTGAACGACGCGATGCTGAGACTGGCGCCCTCGTAGTTCTGATAGATGTCCGAGAACGGCGCGCTGCGCAGGAATTCGACTGCGTTCTGCATTGCGAATCTGCCGTCATCGACTTGCACGAGGCCGCGGCTGGCACGCGTGTTGGCGGTGAACGAGCCAACGAGGCCGAGAACGCCGATCGTGAAGATGGTCGCTGCGATGACGATGTCGACGAGAAGCATCCCCGCGCGAGGGTCTCGTTCGCAACGCCGGACGTCATGCTTCCTGTGAGTCATCGCGATCGTCTGCAACATTTAGCGGCTCTCGTAGTAGACCGTCTCGTACTTGGCGTTGTTGTTGAGAAGCATAGACTCCACCTGCGCCATCACTGTCGAACTGTAGACGAGATTCACATCTCCGGCGATCGTCACCGTGCTGCTCGACGACGACGACCCCACGATCGTCGAACCGAAAACGTGAACACCCTCTCCGCCGCCGGTGGCGTCAAAGTCCCCAGTGACGATGACGAGGCCATAGAATGTGTACTCGCCGGAAATCTTCAAGTCGCCGTCGACGAGAAGGACGCCAGCACCTGAACCGCTCCCGCTGAGGGACAGGTCGCCGTCGACCTTTGTGATCAGGAGGCGATTGGCGTCGTAGTCGCCGAGATCGGCGCCGCCTTGATTGCCGGGTGGAATCGGATTGTTCACGAGAGCATCCAGCTGGCCAAAGAGGTCATCCGCGTCGACGTCCGTTGTCTCGTCGATCGATGGGGAACCGCCAAGACCATCGATTTGGTGGTGGTGCCCGGAGTCGATCTGATTTGTCAGGGTCGCGGTCGCATCCCCGACGGTCCCCGTGGTCGACGTCGTGATCCCGGGCAGCGAAGCTGCTGGCCCTGCTGAGCCATCCGGATTGGTGTCGTTGCCGTTGACCGCAAAGCTACTGCCCTTGAGGTCGAGCGCCGTATTCGGCGTAATGTAGATGGCTCCCGTTTGCGGGATTTGAACAACCTGTCGCTGCAGCGAGGTGATGACTGTTGCCGACGCGCGCGGGTTCGACACGGTCACAACGACTCTCAGCACGTTCGGAAACGCGGTGTCTTCAACGTAGGAGAGGAACGCTGCACCGAGGCTCGGCGGACCGATCGCGATCGGCGCGGTGTTCGGTTCACCGGCTGTCGGGATTCCGTCCCCTTCGCCGAGATCTCCGGTCGCCGGAGTACCATCAGCGCCGACGTCATCCGCGGCCGTCCAGCCGACGGTACCCATGTCCCCTTCGTCACCAGAAACGTTGAGCTTGACGTCATAGACAGCGAGATCGACGACGGATTCAGCGTAGTTCTGAAGGTCGGAACGGGTCATGTAGTCGACGGCGGCACCCAGGTTGGCTTGATAGATGCCGAACTGCGCCAGAGCGATTGCCGACGTTAGCGTTGCCGCGACAAGTGACAGCAGAATTGCGTTGCCGCTGTCGTTTCGTGGGGACTCTCTCCGAGCGCAGAAGTGTTTCGACTGAGTCTTAGCCATGGCGGTCAGTTGCGCGGTTGGACGTTGATTTCTCGACGCGAAGCTAAGGGACCGGTTTGTCCGGCGTTTGCGAAGGTAGACAGCCTCACACGGATCGTCGTGCCCACCAACTGGAATTGAGAGCCGGCGACATCAACGTTGCCGCCGATGATCACCTCAGAGTTGGTTGCCGTGTCGCGAAAGACGAGTTCGCCATCGTCGATGAGCCCATTGCTGTTGTCGTCGTCGCCATTCAGGGTCTCGCCTCCCGAGCAGCGAAACTCCAGCTCAAGCGCCGGGCCGGCGACGACGCCATCCGCATCGAAGCCGCTCGTGGTGCTCACCGAGAGAATCTTGCCCTCGCCGCTCAATGCGGCCGTGCCTGCCATGCTGTTGCGTAGGGCGGTCTCCACGCGCCAGAGTATGGCCCTGCTGCGCTCCGTCGTCGTGTGAAACGCGAGGTTCTCGTTCGCGCTAGTGATCGAAGTCGACACAACAGAAACGAAGGCGGCACCCACCACAACGCTGAGTACCATGTAAATGGTGAGCTCCGGGAGTGTGAAACCCGACCGACATTCCGTGTTTTTGCGTGGCAGTGACGTGAACACTGGAGCCTCACGATAGCGTCGAGGTGTCGCCGGCTCTGAAGGACTCGCCGAGGCTTGTGCGTCGGAGCCGTGCTGGCGTGCTCGAAAAGAGCACTCCTCCTTCGCAAGACTACCCGACTACTTGAGTGCCGACAAATCGACTACGTATGCGGCTTCTCCTGCTCGTTGCAAGATGCTCCAACGCAACGATTTGACTAGCACGCTTTCGCCTCGGCGCCGTCGACTCGCGCGACCATGGGCCAGCATTATCGACTACACGAGAATCTCGCGGACGACGCGCGCCGGCTGTACACCGGTCAAGCGTTCGTCGAGCCCACGATGTTTTACCGTAAAGAGTTCGTGGTCGATGCCCATGAGATGGAGAATGGTGGCATTGATGTCGCGGATGTGTACCGGGTCTCGTGCGATGTTGTAGCCGAACGCATCCGTCTCGCCGTGTGTGACGCCACCCTTGACCCCGCCACCTGCCATCCACATCGAGTAGCACTTCGGGTGATGATCGCGCCCATAATTCGATCGCTTGAGCGTGCCCTGGCAGTAAATCGTTCGGCCAAACTCACCGCCCCAGATGACGAGTGTCTCGTCGAGCAGGCCGCGCTGTTTGAGGTCTTGAACGAGAGCCCACGCCGGTCGATCGATCTCGCTCGTTTGCCGTCGGATGTTTCGCGGCAGGTCGCCATGGTGGTCCCAGCCGCGGTGAAAGATTTGGACGAAGCGTACATCCCGTTCCGCCATGCGCCGCGCCAGAAGACAGTTTGCGGCGAAGGTCCCGGGCTTTTTCACATCCTCGCCGTAGAGGTCGATCACGTGCTGTGGTTCCCCGGTGAAGTCGACCAACTCAGGGACGGACGATTGCATGCGAAACGCCATCTCGTACTGTGCTATGCGGGCCTGCGTCTCTGGGTCGCCGACTTCGTCGAAAACTCGACGATTCATCGTTTGCAGTCGATCGAGCATGCGGCGACGTGCATCGTGGCTGATGCCGCCAGGGTTCGAGAGATAGAGGACCGGATCGCCTTGCGAACGAAACGCGACGCCGGCGTGTTTCGACGGCAAGAAACCGCTGCCCCAAAGCCGCGAATAAAGGGCCTGGCCGCGAGGCGCGCAGTTGAGAACGACAAACTCCGGCAAGTTGCTGTTGAGCGAACCGAGGCCGTAACTGAGCCACGCGCCGAGGCTCGGACGTCCGGGGATCTGGTTGCCTGTCTGAATGTAAGTGATGGCTGGATCATGATTGATCGCTTCGGTCCACACGGAATGGACGAACGCGAGTTCATCAGCCATCGACCCGGTCATCGGCAGAAGTTCACTCACTCGCTTGCCGCACTTCCCATGGCGAGGGAATTCGAACATCGTCGGAGCGATCGGGAAGCGAGCTTGTGACGCCGTCATGGTCGTCAACCTCTGTCCGCGCCGAATCGACTCGGGGAGATCCTTGTTGAACCAGCGCTCCATCTCTGGTTTGTAATCGAACGTATCCAGCTGCGACGGTGCTCCGGCCATGAAGAGCCAGATGACACGTTTTGCGCGGCCCGCGAAATGGCCATCGCCAAGCGTGCCGCCGGCTTCGGCGGCAGCGGTTTCGCTTCCGAGGAGCGAGGCGAATGCCGCAGCTCCTAACCCTTTGGCGCTTCGGCCGAAGAATTGTCGTCGGGTCTCCAGTCGAATCCACTCGTCGATCGGATGCTTGCTCATGGCTTCTACAGACTCACCTGCGTGAGTCATTCCTTGTTGATATAGTCGTCGCGATTCATCAGTGTGTTGGCAGCAATGGTCCAAGCCGCAAGTTCAACGGCGTTCAGTGCTGCGTCGTGTTGGCTTTCGCCGGCGGCTAAGAGCTCTTCCGCCGCTGCCGGTTCAGCCTCAAAGATTTTTCGAAACTCGGCCGCGGTCTCTCTCACATCTTTCAGGTCGGCGGCCGACGGAGGACGGGAAAGAACTTTCCACAACATCCACTCGGCCCGTGCACGATCGTCGTCGTGGCTGCGCAGCGTGTGCTCGGCGAGATGGCGCGCCGCTTCGACGAATTGCGGGTCGTTCATAAGCACGAGTGCCTGAAGCGGTGTGTTCGTACGCTCTCTGCGTACCGTGCAGCTTTCGCGCGTGGGCGCATTGAACGCAGCCATCGACGGCGGCGGCGACGTCCTCTTCCAAAATGTGTAAAGACTGCGCCGGTACAGCGCGCTGCCGGTGTCTTGTTTGAACTGTCCGGTATTACTTCCCGTGATCGCTACCACCTTCCAGAGTCCCGCCGGTTGGTATGGGCGTACACTTGGGCCGCCAACGTCGGGGCGGAGGAGACCACTGACCGCGAGTGCTTGGTCGCGGAGCACTTCCGCGTCGAGGCGTAGGCGCGGGCCGCGCGCCAGGAGGCGGTTATTCGGATCTACTTCGAACTTTTTCTGTGTCACCGAACCGTCCTGGCGATAGGTCGCCGACGTGACGATCAGGCGGAGCATGTGGTTGACGTCCCAGCCGGACTCGATCAACTCGACAGCCAACCAGTCGAGAAGGTTTGGATGAGACGGTGGGGCGCCCATGACGCCGAAATCTTCCGAGGTCTTGACGATTCCGGTTCCGAACAGAGATTGCCAAAGACGGTTGATGGTAACTCGTGCGGTGAGAGGGTTGCGGCGGTCGACGAGCCACTGCGCCAGACCAAGGCGATTCCTTGGGGCGCCAGCCGGCAGTCGCGGCAGAACGCTTGGGACGTCGGCTGCGACTTCCTCGAGCCGCTTATCGTACTCGCCGCGTTCTAGTACGAACGCGCGTGGCGCGACCGGGTTTTCTTGCATGACGAGAGTCGTCGTCGAGCGCGCATAGATGTAATCTCGGCGCCGTTCACCAGCCGCTATCTCTGAGCACAGCGCTTGGTACTTTGGGTCCAACGTGTGGTTGTAGAACGAGGAGACCAGTTGTTGTTTCGCACCAGAGAGGTCTTCCCAGCGACTTTCTGCAGTCACGGTTGATCTTAGCGCGTGTTCCTGAGCGAGAAGGCGGATCTCATCGTCGTTCAACCAACGCCGGAAGATGCGTACATCGCTGAGCCCAGCGGTCTCCATGTCGCTAGCGAGTTTCAGCGGGATTGTGGCGAGCGGGACCGCGTCGATATGCCGCTCTGATGAGTTTCGCAGTGTACCACTGCGACCGTTTACGAGGATCTCGATCGACGAGTTTGACTGCCCTCCTGAGTAGCGAGCACACACGTGCTGCCAGGCACGCGGCGTCAGGGCCTCCTCACCTGGCAGGAACCCCTTGATGGTGTTGCCCTTGCCATCGAACACTTCGAACGAGACGCCGCCTTGAGTTGTGCTGCCGATCTTCCAACCGATTTCCTTGTCGTCTTCGGTCTTGGTTGATTGATCGAAAATCGTGGTCGAGATCACACGGTCGGGGGTGCGATACCAGAAACTGACCGTCAGTGGTTCATCGCTTCGTGGCGCGTCGAATTCGACATCGAAGCCTTCTTTGGTGCCAAAACGGATGCCGCGTGCACCTTCGGGGTGATCGGTCGCGGCCGTTGCGGACGCTGGCAGTTCGACGCCTCGATGGTCGCCTGCTAGTGGCAGCCAGAGCGCGAGTTCGTCCGCCGTGACTGGGTGCGTGACTTTTGCCGCGCGTGTGTCCCACCATGATGATGCACTCGACTTCCACGAGCTGAGCTGCGCCTGCAGTTGGCTTCTCCGAGCGCGAAGAGCCTCCCATTCGTCGCCGAACGCTGCGGCGGGCAGCACGGCGACCGGTGGTGAGTCTTTCTGGTTGCCATCCATCGCCGGCTGCGTCGTGTTGTTGAAGAACGCTCCAAGTTGATAGAACTCGCGCTGTGTGATGGGGTCGTACTTGTGGTTGTGGCAGACCGCACAGCCAGCCGTGAGCCCCAAGAACACAGTCGCCGTCGTCTCAACGCGGTCGACCATGTACCTGACGTTGACTTCTTCTGGAATCGAGCCGCCTTCGGCGGTGGTGACGTTGCAGCGGTTGAATCCGGTTGCTATGCGCGCGGCAAGCGTCGACTCCGGGAGCAGATCGCCTGCAATCTGCTCGATCACGAATCGATCGAATGGCATGTTGGAGTTGAACGCGTCGATCACCCAATCACGATACGGCCAGATTTCGCGATAATTGTCGACGTGCATGCCGTGTGTGTCGCCATAGCGTGCTGCGTCCAGCCAGAAGCGAGCGCGATGTTCGCCAGCATGAGGCGAGGAAAGTAACGCGTCGATGTATCGTTCGTAGGCATGTTCGCTCGAGTCGGAGGTGAAGGTGTCGAGTAGTCGACGCGGTGGCGGCAGGCCGGTCAAGTCGAGTGCGACCCGGCGCGCGAGAGTGTGGCGGTTGGCCGGTGGGTTCGGCCGCAGTCGAGTCTCCCGCAACCGCTTCAACACAAAATGGTCAATTGGGTTCTGCGTCCAGTCGTCGTCAGCCTTCAGGTCCGGAAGACTCGGGCGCCGCGGTGCTACGAACGCCCAATGCTCCTCCCATTTTGCACCAGCATCAATCCACCGAGCGAGGAGCGCCTTGTCTGCTTCGGTGAGGGGTTTGTTGGTCTCAGGTGGTGGCATGACGAGCTCTGGGTCGGAGCTCGTGATGCGAGTGATGAGCTCCGACGTCTTGGCGCTGCCCGGGATGATCAGCTCACCGGTGAGGGCGTCCTCACGTCGATCGAGACGCAGATCCGCTTTGCGCGCCGCCGCATCTGGGCCGTGGCAGGCGAAGCAGTGCTCCGAGAGAAGCGGCCGGATCGCCGTATTGAAGCTGATCGAGCGCTCCACGGCGGGGTCGTCCGCCGCCCATGCGGCCGAACTGGCGAGAAGGAGCCACAAGGCTCCGGACGAAAACACGCGGCCGGTAGAGATAGACCTGTCACGCGACATGCGCAAATCCTCAGATTCGTTTCCAACAACTCTCGCAGACGCCGGAGGCGAACTCAAGTCTTGCATCGGTACCGAGACCGGTCGGGGAGTTGCGCCGAGCTCTCGCCGGGGCGCATGTGTGCCGGGGTTTCCGCGGCACCGACTGGGTGGCGCTGCGGCCACTTGGCTCAACGGTCCACTAACGGTTTCAGTTTGATGTTTTTGAACCAGATGTTACAGCCATGGTCTTGGAGGCCGATGTAACCCGATCGTGGGTGATGTTTGTACGCGACATCGAATTTGTGCGACGTGCCGTCAGGGCGCGTCCCGGGCTCGATCCACTCGTTAAGATCCATGCGCGAAACCTCTTCGCCATTGAGCTCGATGACGATCAAGTTGTCGTCGCACGTGAGGGCGACATGGTTCCATGTGCCCGGCGGACGCATGACGTTACGGTGTGGCCGCACAAGGTCGTAGATGGCGCCGGTGTCGTGAAATCCTCGACTGCTCGGATCGTCAGGCCGGTAGTCGATCGCCATCTCGATGCCATTGTAGCCGACGTCGAGCCCGGGGCGAACTTCGAGCGATGCGACGCGGAAGAAGAGCCCGCTGTTGTACGTGCGGTCTTTCACCGGCTTTTCCTTGCTCTCACTGATCATAAAGTCGAGTGCGAGCACAAAGTTGTCGAACGTTTCCTCGTAGACGAGCATGTAGTCGCCACAGCGGTGTGGGTTGAGCGCACCATTTTCGACCGGGCGGGCGCTTGGCTGGCGCGCGCTGGTCATCCAGCCATCGAGAGTTTCACCGTCAAAGAGGAGGATCCACCCCGATCGACGTTCGTCCGGTGTCAGACGATTGTCGCGCGCGACGCACGAGACCAGCGCCACGGCGCACAGCAGAGCACAACACGTTCGAGCACAACACATTCTTAGCTTCGTCCGCATGGAGTCCTCCTTGCGACAGGAGTATAGCGTCTCGAGGTTGACGGCACGAGAGCCCGAAGTGCCGGTTTCGTTGCCCGTTGTTTTTTTCGGGCCCGGCTGGGAGCCGGGCGTCGTCCCGAGTCGGTCTTCGCGTGGCTCGCTGCGGTCGATCTGGGCGTGAAGAGGCCAGTTTCTCGGCCGAATGACTTTTTCAACGGTTAACCCTACGATGAAGCTCTCTTGCTCGTGCGGCGATTCGCGCAAGTCGCTCGACTCGTCTTTCGACTATGAATCCAATCCTTCGGTACCAAGGTCGCCAGCGCTCCGACTCCGGAGGTGGGCGGCGACCAGGCTCGGCATCCGGCTGACAACCACTGCTCCGCGACTTGATAGGGCTTGATCTATCGAACCGAGAACGCCAGTGTAGAGGCAATACGACAGGGACGCACGAACGGAGATCTCATGAGTCAGCCTCTCATCGTTGATCTGCATCTCGACCTCGCCTGGGATGCGCTCTTTTGGAATCGAGATTTGACGATGACCGCGGAGGACGTCCGCGCTCAAGAAGAAGCTGAGGAGACGCCGCAAGTCGCCGACGATATCAACGTCGGTCGCTGCACCGTAACCTTTCCGGAGATGCGGCGCGGCAGCGTCGGCATCATGCTCAGCACGATCATGTCGCGCATCGAGCCGAGACAGCGCCGGCGACGAGACGGCATGCGGACCCAGGAGCAAGCGATCGCCATGGGACGCGGGCACCTCGCATACTATCAGACGATGGCAGCGCGCGGTGAGATCAAGGCGGTGCGCTCGCTCGCCGACCTCGACGAGGCGGTTGCAGCGTGGTCGCATCCGAGCGCCCAGACGCCGATCTATCACATCCTGTCGATGGAGAGCGCTGACCCGATTGCCGACCCTGATGACGTCGAGTTCTGGTGGAACGCAGGACTGCGGGTCGTCGGTCCGGCCCACTTTGGGCACAACACGTACATTTACGGCACGGAGACGGAGGGAGGCTTGAAGCCACCCGCCAAGGCGCTGTTCAAAGCGATGCGCCAAGCGGGCATGATTCTCGACATCACCCACATGGCGGATCAGGCAGTCTGGGAGGCATTCGATCTCTGGGATGGACCAATCCTGGCGTCGCACTGCATGTGTCGGAAGATCGTCCCCGGCCAGCGCCATCTCACCGACGATATGATTCGCGAGCTCGTGCGTCGCGATGGCATCATCGGGTTGGTGTTTTGTCAGTTTTTCATGGACCCACAAGTTGACTGGGCGAGCCGACCTGAGAAGGACAGTTGGCAAGGTCGACTTGGCATGGACGGCTTGATTCCTCACATGGAGAACATCGCCGAGCTCGCCGGTGGATCGCTCGCGAACGTTGCGATTGGGACCGACATGGACGGAGGGTTCGGCGCTGAGTTGACGCCGACCGACGTCGACACGATCGCAGATCTGCAAGGATTCGGCCCGGTCTTGAAAAATGCGGGGGTCTCGGATAGCGACGTCGACGGGATTCTGCACGCCAACGCGCTGCGGTTTTTCAGGCAGGCCTGGGGGGACGCGGCAGGATGAAAAGCACGGTCGTTTCTCGGACGACGAGGTCGGCGCTACAACAGCGAACGGACGATTCGGTACGGGAGGGCTCGAGTGAACTTGCCGAAGGAAAGTGTACGGTGGGTTTTTGGTGTCTCGTGTCTTGTCGTCAGTTGCGCCCGCATCGGAAACTGCATCGACTGTAACGGCAACGACATCGAGGATGCGACGGATCTTGCCAGCGGCTTTAGCCTCGACTGCAACGCCAACAAGATTCCTGACGAGTGCGACGGACTTCCGATCAAGATCGGGAGCCGCCAGCAGAGTTTCCCCTTGGGGCGTTTCCCGCGCGCTATCGAAGCCGTAGACCTCGACGGCAACGGCGCGCTTGATCTTGTGACGGGCATCCTTCGTGCTGACGGCAGTTCTGCCGTCGCCGTGCTCGCGGGACGCGGAGCGGGTGAGTTTTCACCGATCACTGAGTTCTCGATCGGTGCCGGTTTTGCTGCTCTGACGACAACGGATCTCGACGGTGATGGCAGCCTTGAACTGCTCGTGGCGCAAGACTCGCGGCTGACTGTACGTCCAGTCGCGCCGGATGGAAACTTGGGAGAACCGCGCACAGTCCAGTTCTCCAACGAAGCAACTTTTCTGGTTGCCGGCGACGTGACCGGCGACGGCACGTCTGACGTCATCGTGCTGCATGCGAAGGAAAACGCCGTGACACTCCTCGAGAGCGACGGTGATGGTGGTTTTCTGGCTCCCCAATCGTTTGTGGTGGGGGCGCAGCCAAGCAGCGCGGCCCTCGGCGACCTCGATGGTGACGGTTGGGCGGAGCTGGTCGTTTCGAACGCCGGTTCCTCAAACCTTACGGTGCTCTCGAGCCAGGATGAGTCGCTCTTCGCTGGTCACGTAGATTACGAGGTCACTCGCGGTAGACCCTTCTCGGTCATCGTCGAGGATCTTGATGTGGACGGAACGCCTGACGTCGCAGCGGCGACGCCGGAGGGCGCTGCTCTCTTTCTCAACGATGGCCTTGGCGGTTTGCTCGATCCGATGTTCGTTCAGATCGACGGCAGGCCGAATTCGCTGCGCGCCGAGGACGCTGAGGGCGACGGTGACGTCGACTTGATCCTCGGGCATCGAGACGCTGACAAAGTGACGGTGATCTCGACCGGCGGGACCGATCCGTTTCGCGTCGGCGTGCTCAATTTGCAGGAAGGGAATGTACCGCGCTCCACGGCGCTCGCTGCGGAAGATCTCGACGGCGACGGCGATCTCGACTTGGCTACGGTTTTCGGGCCGAATCTGAAGATCCTTTGGAACGAGGGTCCGGAGCGCCGGACTTTTCCGCTCGATAGCCACGCCTACGACGCCATCGGGCGCCCTCACGGCGCCGACGTTGGGGACCTTGACGGCGATGGCGACCTCGATATCGTCTCAGCGAACAATACTGGTGGAGTCATCTCGATTCTCAGAAACCGGGGTGACGGCAGCTACGACCCGCCCGAAGCGGTGCGGCTCTTCTCTTTCTCGGTCGTCGCTGTGGATGTCGACCTCGACGGCGATCTCGACATCGTGTCGGTCCACCCGAGCCATGCGCGCGTCTCAGTACTGCTGAACGACGGTGACGCGAGTTTCGATCTCACGGTCTATCAGGTTGTCGATCGCCCGAGTCACGTGGCGGCGGGCGATCTGGACGGGAATGGTTACGTGGACATCGTCGCGACGTTTTCGTTTAAGGTCGTGGTGCTGTGGAATCGTGGCGACGGCACCTTTGATGGGCCGCAGACCGAGTTGCGCGTCGGAAGTGGTACACGAGCCTCGGCGCTTGGCGACATTGACGGCGACGATGATCTCGACCTGGCAACGGCAAACAGCGGCTCTTCCGACGTCGCGCTGTTCGCCAATCTGGGTGAGCGGCAGTTCGCTGCAGTCGTGCGACGACCCGTACCGGGGCGCCCAGCATTTGTCGAGGCGACGGATATCGATGGGGACGGATATGTCGACCTAGCCACGGCGAACGATCCCGACCGCAGCGTCTCCGTGTTCTGGAATCGAGGCCGCAGCGGTGGGCAGGATGCGTTCGAAAATGCGTTTGAGAGTGCGGCGAATTTCACCATCAACGATCGGCCGTTCACGCTCTCTTGTGCGGACCTCGATGCCGACGGTCGACTGGAACTGCTCACGGCGAATCAACTGGACCACAGTGTGTCGATTCTTTTCAACGTCAGCGGCCGCACCTTCGAAGAATCCGTTCCATTCACCGTCGGCAATATAGGGCCGCGGTGCGTCTTCGGTCGAGACTTCGACCGAGACGGTGATGTCGACATTGTCAGCGCCAATCACCTCTCCGAAGACTTTACCGTATTCCTGAACCAAACCTTTCCCGGCAGCTCGCTCGAGCGCATCTGCACACAGGCGGACCTGGTACGAATTTCGGCGGACGCTTCGTCGTCTGGTTCGGCAATGCGGGCCACGAAGTACGTTCTGCCAGCACGCTTCGATCCGTCCCTCTTGCCGACGCTCTTTCAAAACGTCAATCGATTCCAGCTGCACGAGGACTTTCTCGCCACTGCGTTTCCAGATCGTTTCCCGTCGCTCCCAGAAGATCGAGACTTCTACAACGCCCTCGTCGGCCGCCGTGCGACTCGTGACTACTACGTCGGGGTTTTGTTTCAGCACCGTGTGGGAACGCGACTCCTCCATGCATTCACCATTGTCGCTGACACAGGATTCGCTGTGTCAGAACTGCTCGAGCTCGAAGAGGTGCGGTATGTCCACGAGACGCTCCGCGCGTCCTTTGAGCTCGAGCCGCTCGCTTATCAGCCCGCCACAGAGCTCGAAAAACGACGCGCCGAGAGTTGGACGAACCCTCCATTCGATGTCTTTTTCGGTGAGACACCGCAAATTGATTTCGAGGCCTACACCACCGGAACAGGATTCGGGCGTGTGCGTCTGCTGAGCCTCGAGGAGTTTCAAACTGCGAACGAGAAGGGCCTCTTCACGTTTCAGGACGTCCTCGTCATCGACGAAGCGCCGCGGGATATTGAAGGCGTCGTCGGTGGCGTCATCACAGGCGCGATTCAGGGCGATTTGAGCCACATTGCTGTACGCACGGCCCGGCGCGGGACTCCCAACGCCTTTGTGAAGAACGCGCGCGAGGCTTTGGCGCCGCGCGCGGGCGAGCTCGTGCGGCTGCAGGTATTCGATACAGAGTATTTTGTCGAACCGGCGACGAGCGAGGAGGCAGAGGCGTTCTGGTCGCAAATCAGGCCGAGTCTTGCTGAGCTGCCAGAGGTGGACGCGGCGTATCGCCAGCTCGACGCGCTCGATGAGATGTCTCTCGATGAGTCCGCAGTTTCACGTTTTGGCGGCAAGGCGACGAACTTTGCGCGCTTGCAGGATGTGCTCGGCGGCACGTACGCTTCGTATCGCGCGTCGGGCTTCGCGATTCCGATGCACTACTACGTCGATTTCATGCAGGCAGGCAAGATCGCGATCGGCGGCGAGGAGAAGACCTACCAAGAGCATCTCACGGACGTTCTGACGCAGCCCGGATTCGAAAGCGACTCGCAGCTTCGCTTCGAGAATCTCGATGCGTTTCGCCAGCTGGTGCGTCGTCAGGGGGTGGTCGATGCGACTCTCGTCCAAGCTCTCATCGATCGGAGCCGTGAAGTCTTTGGATCGACGGCAACCATGGTGCGCTACCGTTCGTCTTCCAACGTTGAGGACGCGCTCGAGTTCAACGGAGCCGGGCTCTACGAGTCGACCTCCGTTTGTCCTGACGACACCCTCGACCCGGCATCGCCGGATGGGTCTCATTGCGATCCACTTCGGGACGACGAGCGAACGATCGAGCGGGCGCTGAAGAAGGTTTGGACCAGCCTGTGGACGTTTCGCGCGCACGAGGAGCGCAGTTGGTTTCAGATCCCGCCAGAGAGAGCGGCCATGGGCATCCTCGTGACCCGAGCTTTTCTCGACGAGGTGGCGAACGGCGTCGCATTCACTGGCAATCCTCGCCGCGCCAGCGACAAACGCTACGTCGTCACCGCGCAGATCGGCGAGGAGAGCGTCGTCAGCCCGGCGCCTGGAACACTCGTGGAGCGAAATCTTCTGGAGATGGCGGACGGCACGGTGGTCCGCATCATCCGTGAGCGCAGCTCGTCTTTGGTGGAGCCGGGCGAGACCGTGCTCAGTGACGATCAGCTGCGAGAGCTCGGTCAACTGATGGCACACGTCGATCGTGAGTTTCCTCTCGATCTTGCCGGTCATCCCCGCGATCAGGTTCTTCTCGACTTCGAGTTCAAGATCGAGCCTGACGGGGCGTTGGCCGTGAAGCAGGTGCGTCCGTTTTTGATTCCGGAGAGTTCTGTGCCCACCCCGCAGTTCGAGCTCCTGATCCCCACAGAGACCCTGGTGTGCGGCATGTTTCCCACCGGGCGGCCCGGGCGCGCGCCGCTTGTCGAGTATCAAACGAAGAGCCAGGTTTCCCTGCGTTCGGGCTCGTTCGACTTGCCCACCGGCGCCGAGTCTTTCTCGGCCGATCTCATCGAGTCGGTGGTTTTCGGAGAGGAACAGCTCGAGCTCAGCGCCGAGGAGCCAGGGCTTTTTGAGCTCACTCGTGTGCCGTCCGGCGGTAGCGAAACCATCTACCGTTTTAGTTACACGCAGACTTTCAGGATTCCAGGCGGCGAGCGATTCGATGTCGAGATCTTCGACCTGGCGTTTCGCGGCCGGGGTGAAGTCGCGCTTGACCCGACAATTGTATTCGACGAAGCGTACCTGATGTTCGATCTCGTGATGGAGGGAGCTGTTGGGGGCGAGCCGCTCGTCACGTACTCCTCGTGCGAGCAAGGGTTGCTGCCGCTGTGGCACCTGGACGTAGACCTCGACGGAGATTCTCACATCCGACTCGTCGAGAGATTCTTGCCGTCGGAGAACTTGGTGCTCACGGGTCCAGCAAGTCTACAGCGCGCAGAGTTGATCCTCGACGGCCACAACAGGGTCGTCTCCGACTACTGGCAGCTCGTCTACGCTGCGCAGCGTCACAACCTCGACGCCCGTTACTGGGTGGTGCTTGAACCGCCGGTCTCGCTCCCCGGCTTGTCTGCGGCTGTTCGGATCGTCGAGATTGCCACCCCGAACCCAGCTGGTTTCGGCGGTCTCGATGCGCCGCGGGTGACGTACTTCGACGAGATGCTAAGTGTCGTCGGTGAAGCGATCGCGACCGGATTCGACAGGCAAGAGGTGGTGGGGGACGTCTTTCGTCGTGGAGACGTCGACGGCGACGGCGAGGTTGACCTGAACGACGCAGTCAGCCTTCTTGGCTATCTTTTTCGCCGCGGCGAGACGCCCCCGTGTGCGAAGAGCGCGGACGCCGACGACGATGGCCGTTTGACGGTGAGCGACGCGGTGCGCCTGCTACTCCATCTGTTCGCGAGTCACGGTCCTCTCCCGGAGCCGACGGACTGTGAGATGGATCCAACGGTCGATACTCTCACTTGCGAAGCGTTCACGACGTGTGCGTCGAAGTGAGGATTGTTCTACGATTCGTGGCTGACAGAGGCGGAGGCGGAAAGTCCGCACGCCCACGCAAACGCTCGCTGCGACTGCGACTCCCGCAAGATCGGACGGCACACGGCGTGTGCCTGCCACTTTAAGAAACGCCACGCCCACGCAAACGCCCACGCAAACGCCAGCGACGGACGCCGCACACTGACGACAGAAACGCCTCGGGACGCGCCACGCTTTGGCAACGTTGGAGTCCGTGTGCTTCGCGCCGGACCGTGCCTTGCTGCGACGCCTACGGTCTTTTCGCTGCGGCGGGAGGGACAGAGCGGATAGAATGCCCGTCTCACACTCCATCGAAAGGACTTTTCTCATGTTGATGGCTTCACGTGCTTGCGTCGCCGGTGGCGTGCTTTGGTTTTTGACGTCCGCGGTCTCGGCAGCGCCCGAGCCGACGGAAGTGGCTGCCCAGGCGCGACAACTCTTGACCGAGCTGCAGAACGTCGGCGCCGAAGGGCGCGGCAATGAGAAGGCTGCGCGGGCATGGCGACAGCTCAGCCAACTCGATGCGTCCGTGTTGCCGGTGCTCCTCGGTGCGATGGACGATGAACATGAGTTGGCTGCGAACTGGATCCGCGGTGCCGTTGACGCCATCGCGGAGCGCGCGTTGACATCGAAGGGTGGGCTGCCGAAGGCAGAGTTGGAGACGTTCCTCGCGGATACTTCGCGCTCACCACGTGCGCGTCGGATCGCCTATAGCTGGCTTTTGCGCGTCGATCCTGGTGCACGCGAGCGCTGGGTTCCCAGGCTTCTCCACGACCCCAGTGTCGAGTTTCGGCGCGATGCCGTCGAGCGACTCCTCGGCGCCGCGAAGGAGCAGGACGATGCACAAGCGGCCGCGCAAGCTGCGGCCGTGTCCCTCTACCGAGAGGCTTTGGGTGGGGCACGCGACGAGGATCAGGTGAAGCTGATCGTGGAGCGCCTGCGGGGTTACGGGGAGACGGTCGACTTGCCCCTTCACTATGGGTTTCTCATGCGCTGGAAAGTCGTCGGTCCTTTCGACAACAGCGGCAAACGCGGCTTCAATACGCCTTACCCGCCCGAGGCGGAGATTCGATTGGACGCCGAGTATGACGGTAAGTCGGGAAAAATCGGCTGGCGTGACTACGTCACCGAGGATGACTACGGCATCGTCGATTTGAATGCTGCGCTGGTCACGGAGAAGGGAGTCGCCGGATACGCTTACCACGAGTTTACGAGCGATCAAGAGCGTGACGTCGAGCTGCGCATCGGCTCGAAGAACGCCTTCAAGCTATGGGTGAATGGCGAGCTCGCATTTGAGCGCGATGAGTACCATCACGGCACGAAGCTTGATCACTACCGGGCGAGAGCTCGCCTGCGAGCTGGCAAGAACGATGTTCTTTTGAAGGTGTGTCAGAACGAGCTCGTGAAATCTTGGACGAAGCAGTGGCAGTTTCAAATCCGCGTCTGCGATAGCGCTGGGACGGCGATCTTGTCGCAGACGAGATCCCCACTGGCTCGCGATGCAGACGCTGGGGACGCTGCGCCGCCATCGAACGAGGAAACCGCTGCGCAGGGAGGCGAATGATGCGATATTTCACCGAGACAACCGTGTCGAACACTGCGCAGCCGAAGACACTCCGCGTAGTCGGGGCCATCGCCGCGACTCTGCTCTTCCCCATGCTGTTGCCGGGACCGCCCGTCGTCGCTGGCGATTGGCTGCAGTTTCGCGGGTCGCGCAGCAACGGCGTCGTCGTCGGCGAGCACTTGCCGCGCACCTGGGATCGAGCGAAGAACATTGCGTGGAAGGCCGAGCTCCCGGGCCGCGGGCTGTCTGGCCCACTCGTCATCGGAAGTCGTGTCGTCCTCACCGCGAGCAGCGGCGTCCGTCAAGAGCACCTGCATGTCCTTTGCTTCGATCGAGCGTCAGGTGCGAAGCGCTGGGAGAGGCGCTTTTGGGCGACAGGAATGACGTTTTGCCATCCAAAGACTTGCGTCGCTGCACCAACGCCAGCTAGCGACGGTGAACGCATCTTCGCTTTTTACTCCAGCAACGATTTGATCTGCCTTGATCTCGACGGCAACCTCCTCTGGCTGCGCGGCTTGACACACGATTATCCGCACTCCAGCAACAGCGTTGGCATGACATCATCGCCGCTCATGATCGACGGCACTCTCGTCGTCCAAGTCGAGAACGAAAGCAACTCTTTCGCCGCTGGTTTGGATCCAGTCACTGGACTGAACCGCTGGAAGATTCCGCGCCCGGCGAAGGCGAACTGGGTGTCTCCTGTCGCGATCGCTGGCCCGAAGGGCGAGGCATCCGTGTTGGTGCTGCAGTCAACGCAGTTGACAGGCCACGATCCGGCCACCGGCAACGAACTGTGGCGTTATGACGTCGGAGGTGCAAGTATCCCGTCGACGACGGTCGCCGGCAATCGTCTCTTTGTTCCTGGCGGCGGATTGACGGCGCTCGACGTCAACTCTCCCGGTGGGGAGCCGCAGCCCGCATGGCAGTCGAAGTTGCTTAAGGTCTCGACGGCGAGTCCGATTGTGTACGACAAGCGGGTGTACACGATCAGCGGCTCCATTCTGATCTGTGGTGACGTCGCTAACGGAAATGTTGTTTGGCGAGCGCGCCTCAAGGGCCCGTTCAGTGGCACGCCCATTGTCGCGGACGGGCTGCTCTACGCGTTCAACGAGGATGGCGTTGGCCAAATCGCCGACCTCAACGACGAAGGTCGGACGATCGCCGAGTGTGCGCTCGAGGAGACGATCCTGTGCTCGCCTGCTGCAGCCGGCGGTGCGCTGTTTGTGCGCAGCGACCGGCATCTTTGGAAGATCGGGTCGGGGGATTGACGGACGGGGGCGGAGGCGGAGGCAGGATCAGAGACAGAGGCGGAGACAGGATCAGAGACAGAGACAGAGGCGGAGACAGACCCGTTGCATAAGTTTCCGCAGGAAGGGCTCAGAACCCCTTTCCCTGAGGTTCGATCGGCAGTTGAAGGACGTCGCGGCGGACCTCACGTTTGGTGAGGTTGACGGTGTGCCGTGTTCCCCCTCGCCCACGCACACCCACACTCTCACTCAATCGCAATCGCGCACGGTCTTGAGGCGCGCCTCTTTTGCAACGTTGGAGACAGAGTCAGAAGCAGAGATTCGTCCCCGCTGGCGCCGACGCACACTTCCGCAAGACCGGACGGGCATACGGTCGTGGACCGTGACCTGCGATCACGTTCCACTTCGCAGCCTTGGCGTGTGATCCTACTTTAGAGACAAGACGGAGTAGGGACCGAGACAGGGGCGGTCACGGCGGAGCAGGAGGCGCCCACCGATCCCCTCACGCCTCCGGCGGCGCGATCAGGCCGTGGTAGCGTCCAATCCAGTACGGCAGGAGATAGTGCACTCCCGCGCCTTCGCTGCGGCCGTTACCGCCGGCGTCGGCGTGATATGGGTCCTGGTTCCAGCGTTCGAAGTGATGCTCGTCGTAGGGAAGCACCTCGAGGAGGACGGGTTGACCGCCGCGACTGCGTCGTGGCCGGAACGTGATGTCGGCGCGATGTGAGTTCTGCATGCGCCAGTCCCTGCGGTCCTGCGGCATTTCGCGCAGCGTCCGGACGCTGCCGGCGACATCGGCGCCCCGCGGGTCGATCGAGGCGTAGACGAGTCCCATGAAACTGTTGCGTTCGGCAACTTCGATCCATGCGTGTCGCCGCGCCGCCCGCTGCAGGGCGTCGCGGATGAACGGATCGTGCTCGAGCTGCAAGATCGGGTAATAGGCCACCGCGGCAAGTTGATCGTCGGAGTGATTCAGCATGTCCGGAAACACCTTCTTCTCGAGGAGAAGATTGCTGAGGTAGTCGTGGCGCTCGATCAGCTCACGGAAGTGAGTCAGATACTTCTCGTCGTCGGTGACGTAATAGGCTGTCTTGAGGAACGACAACATCATCAGCGAATAGAGACCCGCCTCGAGAAAATTGCTTGGCTCGTCGTTGAGGAGCGGAGGGCTCCACCAGCCCCACTTCGTCCGTTTGCCATTCCAGTCGATGATCTGGTAGTCGTTTTCGAGGATGTAGTCGGTCACCTGACGGATCTGCTTCTCGAGGCGTTCTCGCTCGAGCGGGTCGAACTGCGCGATGTGCTCGAAGTAGGCGTAGAAAGCGAGGTAGTGACCGTCGATTTGATCGCTGGAGACATCGTCGCGCCACAGGTAGCGACCGTCCTTGGTCGCGTGCCAGTTGGATTGATTTCGTACCCTCGCTGCGGCGGGTTCGTCAACCGCGACGACGCTTCGGGCAACCAGACCGCGGATGCCGGTGACGTTTTGCAGCAGGTAGAGAGCCTCCATGCCGATCCGCGCTGAAGTGCGATACCGCTCGTCGAGCGTGAGAGAGTAGGCGAGGCACATCGCGGTGACGTGATAGCCAGTCCAGAGTCCGTCGCTCGGCTGCGGCCCGTGCTCCCAGTGCGTGAGCGTCTCGTCACTGTAGTTGGCCGGCGCGGGAATTCCAAGACGTCGATGGCGCTGGTTGATTCTCCGCTCGAGATACTCGGCCTTGCTGAAAAGTGTTCGGGTGACGGCGTCGATGCGACTGATGCCCGCTTGCGTATGGGCAAAGACGCTGCGGCCATCCTCAGACACTGCGACTGCAAGGACGTTGTCATCCGGGAGGTAGCGTTTGCCCGCACGATAGAACCACCGGCGCGCGCCTTCGTCCGCAGTCGGTCGGTAGTGAATGAGACCGCGGCTCGAGCCGAGCCACAAGTGGCCGTCGCGGTCGACCGCGATCGACGTGAGCTCCTCCCAAGGAAGTCCGTCGCGGCCCCGAACGTGGTTCCAAGCGCCTTGACGGGAGCGTGCACTCAACCCAGCTGGGGTCGCGACCCACAGCGTTTCGTTCGTGTCGACGGCCAGTCCCGCGATGCGGTTGGAGAGGGGACCATCGACGCCGTAGTGAGGGTGGAGTTCATAGGCGCCATCTGCCACACGTAAGTAGAGCCCTCTTGCGGTTCCGACCCATTCGATATTGCCTTGGCGAACCACCGGCGTCGTCGGTGCGGCGGCAACGCCGGCGACGCTGCGAGCGACGGGGCGTGGCGCGACCCGTTGCCACTCTCTTTCGTTGCTGGGAATCTGCACGTGTTCCATAAACGGCGTGTCTGCCAGTGGCAACGAGACACTGAAAGCAGACCGGCGGCGACGCCCTAGGTTTCCCGGCGGGGTGACGTTGAAGAGGCGCGGTTTCGAGGCCAGCTGCAGGTGAGACGTCGCCGATGAAGCTGAAAACGAGAGATGCTGAACTCCTTGCCCGCGATAAATCACGTGCACTTGCTCGTCATTGCCGCGCAGGAGGCACGGGCGAGCAGACTTTGCCTTCGTGCTGAGGATTCGCCGCGTTGGCCACGTGCGCCCGCCATCGTACGAAGTGCGGAGGCTGAGTTCGGAGGGGCGTAGGACGTTGTCGTTCGACACCGCAACAGCGCGTGTCGTGTCAAGGGGGAGAAGGGCCGCATGCACGCTTTCGTTACTCCAGTGGTCTCCCCCGCTCCCATGATCGTCGGCGTCGGCGAAGGGAAGATTGACCGCTGCTGGAACGCTCCATGTACCGTCGTCGCCGCGAATGCTGCGCAGATAGCGCCTGGGTCGGTCACGGCGTCGCAGGAGCACACTGAGATCGCTATCTGCGTTGCCGAAAACGATGGGCGCTGCCGAGGCCAATGTTGAAGAAGCGGCAATCGTTGCGCTCGACCAAGCACCACCGCTGGTAAGCGTCAGCGCTTTGATGGTGACTTTCTCACCAGCCGCCTCGGCGACGATGACGACTCCAGCGAGAGCGGCTGATGGGGCTAGGTAGACACGGCCAAGACTTTCGAGAACCGTGCGCGGGGGCGACCAAGTGGCTCCGCTGTCGTCGCTGACTCTTGACCGCAGGAGCGTTTTTTTACCGTGGTCGTCTTCCACGCTGAGTAGTTCGACACTGTTCTCGCTCTTTTGGTGCAGTGCCAGGCCGTCGATGTGTGCCGATGTACGAAAAAGTTGCCGCGGCGAACGCCAAGCAGCTGCCGACGGTGCGAGCAGCGCGCCGTGCACAGCATCGCCGTCGCCACTCTCTTCTTTGGGAGTCCACACGCAAAGAATGCCCTGGTCGCCGAGCGTGGTCGCCGCCAAATCGTTGACGGGCGTGTCCGTAACTGACTTCGTGAGGAGATCGGTAGCTGTAACCGTGCTGTCGATGTAGAGCGCACAAAGCGCTGCTGCGAGAATAGAGAAGAAATTAGGCTGTCGGGTCTTCATCGATAGAGAAAGTCCTTTGATCTTATAGGCCGCTGAGAGCAAGGATTCGAGTGTCACAGGATTGTACGTGAGGTCGGTGCGCGGCGGGCCGATTTTGTCTACCTGCTCGTGTCAAAACCCAGGAGAGCACCATGTTGATTCGCATTCACGATGATCAATTTGTTCACTCCGTGCCGCGCATCAAGACTCGCGTGATCGTTGGAGCAGGGAGTGGCGCGGAGTCGACGGCTGTGTGGGAACAATGGATCCATGCCGCCGGATACATCCCGCCGCACTATCACGAAGAGGAGGAGATCCTCGTGATTCTCTCGGGGGCAGTGATCTACTCGCAGGACGGTGAGGATGCGACCGTGGAGGCGCCCGCCACAATCGTCGTCCCCGAGCGGGCCATCCATGCCGTTCGCCCAGCTGGGGATCACGAGGTCCACTTGCTAGCGTTTTTTCCTGTCGCAGAGCCGCGTATCTTCGCACCGGACGGTCATCCTCGGCCGCTACCGTGGGAAGATCACACCGAACTGGAGTGAATGGTTCCCTGGTCTTTCTGTATAATCACGACCGACCAACTCCCCAGAAGGTGCTTCACCGCAATGCCAAAGACTGAGTTCGCACGAGTCGCGTGCCGGCGCATTTGCCCTAGGCTGACGGTCGAATGGAGCGGATTGATTCTTTCACTCTCTCTTGCGTCACTGCCCTGTTTCGCGGAGGAGCCACCGCATCGAGACAAGACCGCGTCCGCAAAGAAAGGCAGCACGGCTTCCGAAGTCCCTGCGGACGGCGACGCGCGCATGCGGGGGCTGCTTCAGTACATTGGATCGCGTGTGGCTGATGACCACCCGTACCTCGGAGACTCGCTACGACGCTCGCTTCGTGAGCAGATGGCCCGGCTGGCGAAGCGAGGCCGAGATCACATACGCTGGGGACTGCATCTTTCGCTTGGCAGAGCGGAGCTGCGACTTGGCGACGTGCAGGAGGCGATCAAGCATTTGAAGCGCGCACGCGAGCTGATCACGCTCGAGCGCAACGATGGACTCGATCTGCGCCAAACCCTCTACTGGCTTGGCGTGGCGCACTGGCGGCTGGGGGAGGAGGAGAATCGCGCCGCCGCGGACGGCAACCGCGCGGTGCTGCCCATCGGCTGTGGACGTGTGCACGCCAACACGGAAGGAGCAGACCGAGCCATCGAGTACTTCGAAGCGTTTCTGGACGTGCCATCGAAGCGTCGATTCGCAGAGCATGGAATCCGCTGGCTGCTCAATATCAACTACATGCTCGCCGGTACGTACCCCGAGGCGGTTCCGACGCGTCATTTGGTTTCACCCGAGGCGCTCCGTTCTCACGTCGATTTTCCACGCTTCGTCGACGTCGCCCCGAGACTTGGCGTGAACACGTTTGGCTGCTGCGGCGGCGTCGTGGTGGACGACTTCAACGGTGACGGATTTCTCGACATCGTCACATCATCGTGGGACCCCACCGAGAGCCTGCGTTATTTCGAAAATGACGGCGACGGTTCATTCTCAAACCGCACGTCCGATTCTCGTCTGCGGAGCATACTAGGTGGACTCAATCTCGTGCAGGCCGACTACGACAACGACGGCGACTTGGACCTTTTTGTGATGCGGGGAGGCTGGTTGGGCGAAAAGGGAAAACACCCGAATTCTTTGCTGCAAAATCGTGGTGACGGATCGTTCAAGGACGTGACGTTTGACTCTGGGCTCGGTGAGGTTCACTTGCCGACGCAAACGGCGGCGTGGGCCGACTATGACCTCGACGGTGACGTAGATCTTTTCGTCGGCAATGAGTCGAATACCCAGTTCGAAGCCCCATGTCAGCTCTTTCAGAACCGCGGTGACGGTACGTTTGTCGACGTCGCCAAAGCTGCCGGGGTGCAGAACTTGCGCATGACAAAAGGCGCCGCGTGGGGTGATTTCGACGGCGATCGTTATCCCGACCTGTTCGTCTCCAACCTACTTGGCTCCAATCGACTCTTTAAGAACCGGGGTGACGGCACGTTCGAAGACGTCACACGGGCGACTTCAGCGCAGAGACCGATCCGCAGTTTTTCCGCTTGGACCTGGGATTTCGACAACGACGGCGCGCTAGACCTTTTCGCTGGCGCCCATGGTGGAACGGTCGATCACGTTGGTCTTCATTACCGCTCTCGGGAACACCAGGCCGAGGCAGTCAGTCTTTATCGCGGTGACGGAAAAGGGAAGCTAAAGGATGTGACCTTGCATTCGGGTCTGACGTACCCCTTCGTGACGGTCGGCGGGAATTTCGGTGACATCGACGGCGACGGATATTTGGATGCGTGTCTTGGGACGGGAGTGGCGCAGCAGGGCAGCCCGCTGCCGAATATCCTGCTCCTGAATCAGGCAGGGAAAAGATTCGCCGACGTGACGACTGCCAGTGGCGTCGGGCTGCTTTCCAACGGCAACGGCACAGCGTTCGCAGATGTGGACAACGACGGCGATCTCGACCTGTTTCAGCAGCAAGGCGGAGCGTCGCTGATCGATCGGGCTCACGATGCGCTCTTTGAAAATCCAGGCTTCGGGACGACATTTCTGCGCGTCAAACTCGTGGGCACGAAGTCCAATCGCGGCGCGATTGGCTCGCGGATTCGTTTGCAGCTGAAAGCTCCCGACGGTAGCGCGAATCAGGTGATTCGCTACGTCTCCAGTGGGGGGAGCTACGGCGGTAATCCGCTGCGCCAAACCATCGGTCTCGGTCACGCGAGGCGAGTCGATCGGCTCGAAATCTTCTGGCCGGCGAGCAACACGACGCAGGTCTTCGACAATGTTGCGGTCGACCAAACGATCGAAATCGTCGAAGGGCGAAAGGAACTCAAGAAGATCGCCCTGAAACGACTGCAGCTCGGGCGCGCTCCTCAAAAGTGATCGAACATCGCGGCCGGTGTGGCAAGAGAAACCGTTGGGCGAAGCCGCCCATCATCGCGCCTCACTTGCCGAGCTGAGGCGCGAGCAGATCGATCACCACACGATTGGTGTCAGCGGGTTGGGCCGTGGTCGATTGGCCGTTCGGCCAGCGCACATCGATCCGCTCCACCTGTTCGTTGCCGAGCCCGAACGTGAGCGTGGGAGAAGACTGCGAGAGGTAGCCGCTGGCGCTGGAGACCTCCGCGGTTTGTCGTGACCCGTTCGAGAGCCATAGGGTGACACGAGCACCGATCGCGGTTCTGTTGTCCCGCGGACCGAGAAGCCGAACGCTCAAGACGCGTCCGTTTGTCCAACCGCCGTGAAGAAACGCTCTCGGTGCGTCGTCATTGATGCCGACGACGAAGTCCGGCCAACCATCGCCGTTGAGATCTGTCGTCGCGAGGCTCTTGGCGTCGCCGCGTACGATCAGTCCGCTCGCCTGCGGCCAAACCGGCGTGAACGTGCCGTCGCCGACGCCTTTGAGAAGGAGGCTCAGCCCACTGTCCATGCGGCCTGTCTCGAGCTGCGGCGTGAAGAAGTTGTGTACTATGTAGACATCGGGAATGCCGTCGCCATCGACCTCCGTGATGACGGCACCAAACGCTGGGGAGATCTGCGCCAAGCGCGGGAGCGGCTTGAACTCGAACCGACCGCTGCCGTCATTGAGCAGCACACCCGACTCGAGGGTCGTGGCTGCAAAACGTTCGGCTTTCTCGAGGCACTCCGAGGTGTAAAGGTCGTCAAGTTCGGCGAGCGCGAAGCTCTCGAACGTAGCGAACTTCCGGCGCAAAAACGGCATCGCCTGCGTCGAGCAGCTCTTGCCGCGCACAGGGAAGAGTTTGTCGGCTTCGTACTCTGCTTCGACGATGCGCAGCCGGCCGTCGTTGGCGAAGTCGCCGTAGTAGATCAGCGCCGGTTTCTCAGCGCTGGCGTGGTACTTAGTGTTGAGGCCGAAGTTTGTCACGACGTAGTCGATGTCGCCGTCGCCGTCGAGGTCACTCCCGGCAATTCCGTTCCACCAACCAGAGAATGCGGCGAGTCCGGATTCGTCGGTTTGGTCACGCAGCGTGCCTTCGTCGTTGAGATAGAGTCTGACGGGGCCCCATTCGTGCGTCACCAGCAGATCGAGCCAGCCATCATCGTTGGCGTCCGACCAGAGTGCACCGGTGACCATGCCGCTTTGCTGGAGATCGGGCGCGACCAATCGCGTCACGTCTCGCCAGCTGCCGCGATCGTTGCGCGACAGCACACTCCCCGGCGCCGTGGGGTAGCGACCCGGGACGACGCGTCCACCGACGAAGGCGTCAAGGTCACCGTCGTGATCGTAGTCCGCCGCTGCGACGACTCCACCGCTCATCGTCCCCGAGGGGCGAGACCCTGTCGAGTGCGAGAAGTTCCCATGCCCATCGTTGAGGTAAAGTCGGCTGGCGCGAAAACCGGACTTTCGCCCGGATTCGACGTTGCTGGTGACCACGTAGAGGTCGGCGTCGCCGTCCGCATCAGCGTCGAAGAAGAGAGCGCCCAGGTCTTCAGCTTGAGCGTCAGCTGCGATGGCAACCGACTCGACGGGTTCGAATACGCCCGCGCTCACCTGGCGGAGAAGAGATCCGGACTGCCCAGCCGCCCCCCCGAAGTAGACATCGTCATCGCCGTCGCCGTCGATATCGCCCCACGCCATGCCAGGCCCGAGCTGTGATAGCTTGTTGGGTAGAAGCGGCTGGAGCGCGAAGTCGTCGAATGGCTGTTCCTGGTGGCGGATCGTAGAGAAAAGCTTAGCAGCGCGAAAGAGAGGCGGCGCGGTCGGCCTCTCCGCCGCCGCGGGCGAAGTCTCTTTGCCGCTCGAGCTTGGTTCGGTGACGGTATAGAGACGGTCGACCTCGAGGTCGGTGAACCGCTGTTTTTCGCCGCTCGGCCAGTCGACGATCAGCTCGCGAATCGAAGACTCCTTGCCGAGACCGAAGTGAAGCAGTGCTTCGTTATTCGAAAGGTACCCTGTCATCGGCGACAACTCGCGCGTCTGTCGGCCCGCTGCCGTCTCGATCGTGACCACCGAGCCGAGGCCGAAACTGTTACTGGACGTGCCGCGAAGTCGGATCAGAACGCGGTGGCTGCCGTGCGAGAGGTTGCGGTAGAGACTCACGGGCTCGTCGAGATTGGCGACGACGAGATCGAGATCGCCGTCACGCTCGAAATCGACGTAGGCAGCCGCCACACTCATACCGAAATGATCAAGACCCCATTCCTTCGCTCTGCTCTCGAATCTCAAGTCGCCGAGATTTTTGAGAGCCAAGTTGGTTTCCTTTCGAGGCGGGGTGTCCTCGTAAATGGACCACTTCGTGCGTCCGATCAGATCGTGCAAGGTGTGGGTGATATCGGAGTTCGTAAAACTCCGAGCCATGCCGTTACTAATGAATACATCGGTTAGGCCATCGTTATCCCAATCGGCGAACTTGATTGCCCAGGTCCAGTCGGAGTCGGCCAGACCCGTCAGATACGCTGCCTCCATGAAGGGCCCACCAGCAGTGTTGAGATAGAGAGCGTTGCGCATGATCTGCGGTGGTGGGCCGGCGACCTTGAGAATCTTGTTCGCGTTCATGGTGCCCATCGACGTTTTCTGTTTGAAATGAGTCGTCGCCGACATGTCCGCGATCAGGAGGTCGAGCCAGCCATCGTTGTTGACGTCGCCGATGTCGGCGCCCATAGAGAACCACGACGTGTGCGGCACGACGTCTTTGAGCACATCGGTGAACGTGCCGTCGCCATTGTTGCGATAGAGTCGATCGGGGTCATCGAAGTCGTTACCGACGTAGAGATCCGAAAAGCCGTCGCGGTCGTAGTCCCACCAAGTCGCCGAGAGCCCATACTGGCGTCCGGAGATGCCTGCCTTTTCAGTGACGTCGCGGAAGGTGCCATCACCGTTGTTTTCGAGCAAGAAATCGGCGCGTCCGATGGTGTCCATAACGAACCGATTGGCACCCAGGTCGATGATCCCGTAGTAGCGTTCGAATTCGGGCAGAACGGTCGGTTTGCCGTCGACGAACTTCATCGGCGGCCGCGCGGGACGACCTCCGGCGCGGTAGAGGCGATTGGTGAGCAGGTAAAAGTCGATATCACCGTCGCGATCGTAATCGCAGAACGCCGCCATGAGCGATGCATCGACGAAATCGACACCCCGCGCGGCGGCTTCGTCCTTGAAGGCGCCGTTACCGTCGTTGATGTAGAGGGCGTTTGGCGAGTCGTAGTTGCACACGTAGATGTCCAGATCCCCATCGCCATCGACATCGGCAAGGCTCGCTCCGGCACCCCAAGAGTCACCACCGTCAACGCCGGCGAACGTCGTGATGTCTTCGAATTTGAAATTGCCCACTTGGCGATAGAGTCGATTTTTCCTCGGGCCACTGACGAGGTAGAGGTCTGGCGCGCCGTCGCCGTCGACGTCACCGACCGCGATCCCGCCGCAGAGAAAACCGGAAATGTAGAGACGTTTGAGCGGGTGCGCCGTGTCGATCGGATGGGTCACGTCGACGCCCGACGCTTCCGGCGAGACCAGCTCGAAGAGCGTCGGGCGCTCGCCTCCAGCGTCTCCTTGGGCCTCGAGAGGCGCCGATTCGATCAGCTTGCCGTCCGTGGCGAACACACTCGTGGGTATGTCGACGGGGCAGAGTGCAACAACGATAGCGACGAGGAGGACGTTCCATGGGCGACTGTTCATCGCCGATCTCCGAGTTCTGTTGATCGCCGGGGTTTATCCCGCAAGACGGCGCGTGGCGCCAAGAGCGGGACGCATCAGGTGATTCGACAATACACTCGCGTCATCATATCTCAGGTGCGCTTCCGCCTCGAGACCAACCTCGAGCTTTGCTCTTGGTTTGCGCGTGTCTGCGACTCTCTCCGGACCGACGTCTTTGAACTCCGCCCGATCCATCCGGTGAGCCGCCGCGAAAGGGCCAAACTCGAGGTTAGGACCACCGAGTCACCCTCCAGAGGCGTCAAGTGCAGCACGCAGAAAAGCGAGCCGGGCGTGCACGAAACCCCGAATGTGCTTGTAGCTCAAGTCAATCTGTTCACGCCGCTCGGTGCGGATCTCGCCGAGAAACGTTTCCAAGAGTCTTAGGTCTTCGAGCAGCAAAGTTTCGGTGGCTGCGATCTCGGGTTCGACCTCGTCGGCGGTGAAGCCACCTCCAGGCGCAATGAATGTTTTGATCTGCTCGCGATACGCAGCATCGAGCTCAGCCACTTCGTGGAATGCGTCACCAATCATGCCGATCCGGGGATGCGCCAAGTCGAGCGCTGCCGAGTCTTGGCGAAACGTGTGGTCGAGGTCCCACGGAATCACACGCCAGAGTGCCATCGGAGAGAGATCATGGTAGGCGTACATGTTGTTGTTGAAACCGTCCCAGTTCGACATCAGCATGCCGATCGCTGAATAGAGGCCAACGTTGCCAACGTCCATAAGCGAGAAAACGGCGCTGCGTCGGGCGTCGGGATCTTGTTTCCTCAGTGCTGTCCGCAGCTGGACGATCGTGTCGACGCCAGAGTAGAGATTGGTCCTTTTTCCCCAGACGGTTTTGTCAATTCTGTAGAGATCACCGTCTGGGTCGAGGCCATTGACAGCAAAAAATCGTTCGTTGACCTGTTGGATAAGAAGCCGTTGGCTGTGAGTGCGAATCTCGCGGCGATGCTCCACAACGCGAAACCACTCGGCCCACGGGGCGAGCGCGCCAAGCTTTTCGAATACCGTGAATCCGAGGTGCTCGACGTGTGGCCCGAGGTCGCCGCCGGAGCCGAACGAGAGCGGTCTCTCCGGGATGATGTTGACCGTTCGATCGCCGCGATACTCTGCACCCTTGAGGAATTTGAGGTTCGTGCCGTTTTGCGAATTGCTCAGACGCGCACCGTCAAAAACGAGCGGCGTGTCGCTTCCCACTTCAAGGATAACCGCTGCGGTCAATCGCCGCGGAGCGGGTGGCAGCTGACTTTCGTGTGCGTTCACGAGCCAAAGAATCGGCAGTTTCGCTGCCATCTCGAAGTCATACACGAAGTAGCTCAGGTAAGCATCTGGATCGACGCTGTAGGGCAGAATCAGTGGTTCGGTGGTGTCGTCGAGCCCGACGACCTCGAGATTTGCGCGCACGAGCGTCTGGCTTGGCTGTGGCGGCAACTCTGCTTCGAAAGTGCTCCATGAGTCGCCGCTCTCTCGAAGCTGCATGGGCAGCAGCATACCGGCGATCGGCGTCGGCACGTCAACAACCTCCCAGTGAAGTCGCACCGCGCCGAGACGCTCAGGTTCGATATCGAGTACCGCGCGAACCATGACACAATCGCGCGACGTCGGCCTCGCCGGAGTGAAGGTTGCTGAGGTGATCACCGGATGCGTCGGCACGTCGCGACTCGAGTTGACGGTCCCTGGCGTGCCGCCTCGCTTCGACGCCGACCTCCAGCTGTGGAAATCGTCGGCGCGGGCTGCCGGCGCGACGCGCTCGAGGGATGGGCCGTCGCCATCAGCGCCAGACGGCCACGGAGCGCGGTCGTCGTACACCACGAGTTCCTGGCTGCAGGGGCCTCGCAGCTCGATCGCTTCGCCGCCGTCTGAGAGCCAACCGTCGTACGGCCCGACCTTCGGCTGCGGTATGTTTCGCCAGCGGCTGATCGTCGGTGCCTTGAGGATGAGAAGATACCCTCCGGCGGGGATCATAGTTCCGGCAGGAATCGTATAGTTGATGCCGCGCACGAAGCGAAACCCGCTGACATCCTGAGGTTCACTCGAGCGATTGTGGAGCTCGATGAACTCTTCGTCGGCGGCTGAGCCGCGTGGGCCGAGCGGGTTGTACTGAATTTCGTTGAGAATGACCGCAGGTGGCCCCGGGGCTGCGGCGCAGGTGAGCTCGTCGCATGACGGGTCGGGCCCGAAAGAGGTCATGCCGGGGCTCGGCAGGGTCGCGGCGAAGAAGAGTGCCGTCAGGGTCCGTAGGGGATCCGACACGTCGACCTGGCCATCGTCGTTGGAGTCGGCCGCGTCGAGGCATTCGAGCGCTACGTCGGAGCCAAAGATGTGCAGGATCTGCACCACGGCATCGCCGATGTTGACGCGACCGTCTTGATTCGCGTCGCCGCGTAAGAAATCGGCGCGCACGAGGCCGTTTGGCGTCACGGTGAACAACAACATCAGCGCTGCCGCACGCCACCGGAAAACCGAGCGCTCTGAGGCCTCACCGACGAAAAAAAATCGGTTACAGCGGGCCGACAGGACCGCTGTAACCGATTCAGCTGATACGTGGGCGTTCGCTGCTACTGCGAGCAAGCGTCGTCGCATGTGATGTTGAAATCAACGCAATCGACACCACGGGGGTGCGGGGCGAATCCACCACCGGCGAACTGCCAGTTGAGAGAGGCCACCGGATCCGAGATGTCGTGCCCGCCGTCGCCGTTGAAATCGACGAGTTCAACGGTGGACGGCTTTAGGAGCCCTGCGTCGTCCAACAGACATGAGGCGAGTGCGACTCCTGCGAACTGGAAGTTGAGGTCTGCAACCGGATCCGAGATGTCAACACCGCCGTCGAGATTGACATCGTACGGAACGGCAAATCCAGCCACGGGGTTCTCGAAGATCCTGAACGCGTTCAGGCCACCGACGGTCGACGGCGGCGCATCGCTCAGATAGATCACTGCAAAGAAGCCGCTGTTGGCGTCGATTTGCGGGTCACGTTGACTACCGATGTAGTTGTTGACTTCTTCGCCCGTGTTCGGATCGATCGCATCTTGGGAGTACGGGATGAACGGAGCTGTGAAAGGCTCGCCCGTATTGTCGAAGATGCGCACGGTAAGCATGTCGTTCTGGTCGTCCGGCCCGAGCGGAAAGCCCGTGTCGGGATCGGTGTACTCGCCGCGCGTCGTCACGAAGATGTTGCCGCGAGGATCCATGCCCATTTCACTTTCGCGAATAGGGGACAGATTCTTTTGACTGCTCGCATTGAATGTCGAGCGCACGATATTGATCGAGTCGTCGGGGGCGATGTCGAACATGGTCAACGCCATGTTCTGCGTGCCCTCGAGGATCACAGCCGACTGCAGCGCGTAGACGCCGTTACCGAAGAAAAGCTCCGGCTCGATGATATTCTGGGGCACCACGGCGTTCGCCACGAGATCGGGATCGTGCACGCTGAACGGGTCTCGCGATCGATTGCCATCGCGATCGAAGAAGTAAATCGGCGTCGCATCACCATCGACCGCTGGTGCTGGGCCGAGGGTGACCATCATGAAACCGCCGTCTCCCGTCGTCTCGATATCGTGGCGCGCATACGAGGCGCCCCACCGGCCAAGGTCGTCGTCAGCGTCGATGTCAAAGCCGAGCTGTGTTGCGGTGACTGGCGTGCCATCTTTTTGGAAGACGCGATAGTAGATCTTCGCCCCGGGGGCGGCTTCGCCACCCGGGTCGGTGAGCCCAACGGACTTCTGCAACTCCGCGGATTGTAGAGAATACGACAACACGTAGCGCTCATCGTTTCCTTCGCCTGGCAGGACAGCGATGCGGGGGCGCAAGAGGTTCTCTCCCGCACCTGTGAAGTCCCGCTCGTCATTTCCCGGCACGAGCTCAGGCTCGACGGGGCTCTCCAGCGGTGAAAGCGGGGTCAGATCTGACTCGAAGCGGCGCACGCCCGGGAGTCCCCAGTCGATCACGTCTAGCGGCGCGGGAAGGCCGAATCGGGCCGTGCCGCAGGCGACCACACCGCCGTCTGAGAATGTGTGGATATCCCAGCCGTCGCCGTGACCCATGGCGGGCTCGCCAGCGTCCTGGACGCTGGTTTCGCCGATGAGCGCGCCGTCCGGGCTGTACTTGTAAACCGTGGCGCGCGCCGGGCCGGTCCAGCCACCCTCTTCGCACCAGCCGACGACCGCGAGGTCATTCGAATTTTGAACGAACTCGAGCCGCGACAGAAATCCAAAGCACGGCATCGCGTCGTGGCGCAGGTCCGCATCCGGTAGACGAATTTCGTCCGACGAAGGTTGGACCAACACGATGTCTTCCCAGGCCACCGGAAACACGATGTCCTCGGCCTCGAGCTCCGCGAGCGTGTCCGCGACAGCATTCGTTCCGAAGCCCAAAACCATGACCGCCGCAAAGAAACCCTTCCTTGACATCATCTGCAGCCTCCAACAGCTGGACTCGTCTTCGAGCAACGCCTCCCTTTCTATGGCGTTGCCTCTCCTATAGGAATCACTCACTCAGCTTGAACTTACCTCCCATTTGCCGAACAGAACAGAGGACTAAGCGCTTCATCACACAGCCTTTGGCTTCGTTGAGCCAGTCTTGATGCACTCAACGGTAACGTTCAGAATGGCTGCACCCGTCACTTGCGGACCCACCTCCCTTCCACAACGCTATCGTCTCCCAACGTTTTCGTCGAGAAGTTGGTGAACAAAAGCCGTGGCTTTAATCCTATCCCTCCCGCCTTTGGTTGACTTACCGCGCGCTAAGCTAGGCGCGCGTTCGCCTGGACTTCACCCGTACACAGCGTCGCGAGCTTCTGAAGTGAAGTCAAGCGGAATCGTTACCTGGTGTCGGGGCGCTGAGAATCCCGGCCAGAGTGTAGAGGGCCGCCGGAAGGAGAGCTGTGAGCCGAAACCCTAACTGAAGGGCAACATATACCGCGATCCCTGAGCCGAGGATTGAGGCGGCGCCGTTGATCCCCCAGAGCCATGGTACGAGGTGGCGCTGGCTCCCTGACAGAAGCCGAATCGCCGAAGGAAATGGCATGCCCATGACGAATGCGTAGGGAGACAGCGTGGCGCTCAGCACGACACAACGACTGACGAGCGACGCTCCCTGAAGTGCGCCGTGCAGGGAATCGAGCAGAAACGGGATCGACGTCAGTGCTGCAGCCAGAAAGAGTAATAGGGCGCGCAGGCGACGGCGCGAGCCCCCTACGATCACTGGGCTGCAGGCACTTCCAAGCCCGGCAGCGAACAGAAAGACGGCGAGCACGACGGCGAGATTGATTGTCGGAAAACCGACGATCAGAACCGTCTTTTGGAGGACGAGGATTTCGGCTGCGATGAACGCGAGGCCGAGGAGGCCAAAGAACGCTGCATGTCGATGCGGCGAGCTGTCGGCGGTGATGAGCGCCGCTCGCGGTGTCACCAGCCATGCGGCGACGACGAGGATCGATGCAATGCCGATCAAGAGAACGAGTCCTCCCGGCGACGATCGGCTGACGTGGAAGAAGAAAGGGCGATCGTCTGTCGCCGGGCTCAGGTCGAACGCTCGCTCGTTCAACAATTCGCGCGCTGTCAGCTGCGGCGCCTCCGAACGATCGACGGTCGGAAGATGAAACAGCGCGTAGCGTCGTCCACGCGCGTCACGACTCATGACCTGACGCTCTAGCTCGGCGTACGGAGTGTTGCGAACGACGAGTAGATGGTTGTAAGGACGCTCTTTTGGACTTCCCAGCGCGATCACGTGGCCGGTCGGCGTGAAACCGTGCTGCTCGAGCGCGGCGAACGCCGTCGACAGGAGTCTCTTGAGGTAGACAGGCTGGTCGACAAGGATCGCCACAGCGCCGCCCGGGCGCAGGACGCGAAAGTAGTCGTCGAATGCTTCTTCTGTGTAGAGGTAGTTCTCGGCGAGCGCGAACTCTTGAAGATTGCCGGCAAGGGATTGCGCGAGGGCGAGGACGACGAGGTCGTACGTGGAGGGCTCCGCGGCGCGTACGAACTGGCGTCCTTCGGCGTGAACGAGGCGGACTCCGGGCAGCCGGTAGACGTCACCGGTGAATGCGCGCGCTTCGTCGGTTACTTCGAGAACGCTGCGGTTGAGCTCGACGGCATCGATCCTTTGTGCGTCGAATCGTTTCGCGACGACTACGTCGTATCCGCCGCCGGAGCCAATCGCGAGGACACTCTGCGGACGCAGGAGTCGGTAGGGAAACGCCGCGAGAGATTCGTGGACGAGGACGTTGCTGCCGCGCCCGAACTTCGTGCCTGCGGGCAGCATCGCCGTCGGCGTCTCGCCGTCGATAAAGACTCGTCGCTGCACGAGAGGGGGATGGTTGAGCTCGACGACATCGACGCGGCTATACGCGTCCCAGCGGGTCAATTCGGGGACGATTCTTGGCACGACCGTACGAGGTGGAGCGCCATTCGGCCGCAATGTGATCGGGCGGGTCAGCCGGTGAATGAGCTTCTCCGGAGTGCGCTCATAGTTCACATCGAACAGTGGGTGCGACAGCTGCGCTGCTAAGCTTGAAGCGGCCAGGAGAGCCAAGAACACCGTGACCTTACGCGTGCGCGCCGGGGCCAGCTGACCGACTGGCACGCCTGGAGATCGAATCAGCGACCATCCCAAGGCCGTCAGTGCCCCGAGAAGAGCGATGGCGACCGCGGTGTTTACGGGGCCCCCCAGGATGTTCATTGCTGGCACCGAGGCGAGCGCGCCTAGCGCTCCTCCGCACAAATCGGCGCCGTAGAGAATGCCTGCCCGCTGTGGAAACGACCGCAGGACCAGCGCCTGAAAAGCCCCGGTCGCGACGAAGGCTGGGAGCAAAAGGAAGATGAGAAATGGCCAGAACCGCGCGAAGGGGAGCCACAGAAGCGTCGCGAGCGCTGCCAAGAGCGCAGGCGAAAACAGAGTCAATGCAGTAGTGGCGACGTCGGTCGCTGAATGCTTTTTCCGCGTTGCAGTGTAGGCTGCGAATCCGCCGGCGCCTATGCCGAGGATGGTGAGCGACACCACGGCGAAGCTCATGTGGTACTGCAGCAGCACGCTACAGATGCGAGAGAGCGAAACTTCGAAGACGAGTACGCAAAAGCTCGTGAGGAAGAGAAAAACTCCGCTCGCGTGAACCGTCAGTCCGGCGATGCGCGGATCATTGGAGCTCTTATTCGTCGGAACCATGTTGTCGCCTCACCGTAGAAGAAGCGAAAGAGTCCTGTACGCGTGCGTCCGTCATCGATACGGTAGTCGTCATCGTCTTTTCCAGCGATTGAGGCCACGAGAGACTCAGCACAGTCGGGAGGCTGCTCATGAGTTCGTCAAGACGGCAGATCGCCTTTTTCGTGGTGACGTTTGGCTTACTGCCTACCAGCGATGTCCGGGCGATCGACTGCAACGGGAACGACGTGGAGGATGCTGAGGATCTTGCTGCTGCGTCAAGCCCCGATTGTAACGGCAATGGTATCCCCGACGAATGCGACGGCATTGATCTCGCCTTTGAGGCTGCCGACGCTGAGCTCAGTGTGACAAGATTTCCCCTCGCGATTCTCGGCTGCGATGTTGATGGCGATGGGGATGCGGACATCGTCACGGGCAACTTGAAACCCGACGGGAGTTCGACGGTGTCGATCTTGCGTCGTCAAGGTGACGAATTCGCGGCCGCCATCGAGTTCGACGCTGGGACGCAGCTTGGAGCACTCGTGGCAGCTGATTTTGATGCGGACGGTCGTGTCGATCTGGCGGCGACGAACGACTCGAAAGTCGCACTTCTCGTCGGTGAAGGCACGGGGTCGTTTCGGGCGCCGACGTTTTTTGAGTTGGGTGAGAGTTCGAGGGATCTCGCCGCGGGCGATGTAACGGGAGACGGAGCGGTCGACATAGTGACCGCACACTCTACGGTTGGACGCGTTGGAGTGCTTCGAAACGAGGCTGGCGCGTTCGGGGCGCCTGTGTGGGTCGAGGTGGACGAGTCGCCTAGCTCGATCGCGCTTGGCGACGTCACCGCCGACGGGGTCGCCGACATGGTTGTGGCACGCCGAGCGATTGGTCGGCTTGCTGTCATCGAGTCTCGCGGCGGCGGAGACTTCGCTGCACCGATCGAGCACGATACACCGCTTGTGCGTCCACTGGCCGTGACAGCCGTCGATCTTGATGGCGATGGTGACATCGATGTTGCCGCTGCCGACAGCGGCCGAGTGGCCGTGCTCATCAATCAGGACGGGGGCACATTGGCGCCGCCGCGTCTGGTGACGTTCCCCGAAACCGCCAGCTCGCTCAGTGCCGGTGATTTTGATGGCGACCATGACCATGATCTACTTCTTGGGTTTCGCAGCGCGGCGCAGACGGTGATCATTCGAAACATGGGGGCGGAGTCGTACCGACCTGCGGTCGAGCTGTACGAGAATATCGCGCGCTCTTCCGGCGCGACTCCCATCGATTTCGATGGCGATGGTGCGCTTGATTTCGCACTGCTCGCATCCAACGCAGTCGCCACATTTCGCAGCATTCCTGATTCGGGCGCGCCGTTGACGTTTTCGCCGCCTGAGCGCCACCTCGTTGAGGGGCAACCGCACTCCATCGCCATCGGTGATCTCGATCGTGACGGCGACCTCGATGTCGTGACGGGCAACAACAGTTCCAGCAACGGCGTCACTGTGTTCATGAATCGTGGGAATGGCACGTTTGAGCCTGCGATCAAGTACCACATCACGCAGGGTCATCCCTTTTCGATTGTGCTGGCCGACTTCGATCGCGATGGCGACCTCGATTTAGCCTCAGGGTTAGCACCGCCGCCTGGTGGGTCGTGCACCCAGTGCAGAGTTCTCATACAACCGAACGACGGCACCGGGTTTTTCGAGAGCGGTACGACATATGTCGTTGGCGGTACTGCGTTCCACGTCACTGCAGGCGACGTTGACGGCGACGGTGCGCCGGAGGTCATTAGCTCGAACGCTTCGACCAGCAGTGTCACGATCATGTTCAACGACGGTGGAGGAGGTTTCGAACGTCGGGAGACATTCGACTCCAGAGCTGGTCCGAGAGCGACGACCGTCGCGGACGTCAACGGCGATCGGCGCGCGGACGTCGTCGTCGCCAATTCTGGCTCCTCCAGCGTGTTCATGCTTCTCAACGACGGCGACGGTTTTCGGGAGGCTAGCGAGCCGATTTTGATGCCACCTAACTACGTGGTCGCCAGTGACCTCGACGGCGATGCGAGAAACGACTTGGTCACGGCGAGCGAGTCGCGTGGCAACGTTACGATTCTTTGGAATGCGGGGAGTGACGCCGGTGTGCCTCGATTTGAGGCCGAGGTCATCGACGTCCATGGGGGACCCCATTCATTGGTCATCGCCGACGTCAACGGTGACGGACAGCTCGACCTCGTGACGTCAAATCAACCGGATGCAAACGTCTCAGTTCTTGTCGGAACCGGACCGCGTACGTTTACTCTCGCCGGACCGTTCACGGTCGGGATTGAGCCGCGCTTTGTGGTTACCGGCGATGTCGATCTCGACGGTGACATCGACATCGTCAGTCAGAATCATGGCGAGCGAGACATCCGCGTGCTGTTCAATCAGACACAGATTTTCAGAGAGGACTTTCTGTCGCACATCTGTACAGAGTTCGATTTCGTCAACGTCTCGATCCCCTCGAGCCTTGGTCGCTTCACGAAGTACGTGGTGCCGGCGCGTGGTGACGACGGGAGCTTGATCCCAGCGGTGTTTCAGAACGTTCGTCGTTTCAGCCTTCACGAGGATTTTCTGGCTGGAGCGTTTCCGGATCAGTTTCCGACGCGCCCTCAAGGGGAGGAGTACGACCAGCTGGTAGGGCGCCGCGCAACGCGCGACTACTACGTGGGCTCGATCGCTCGGCGGCGAGGCTCGGGTGGAATCGAGTACGCTTTCACGGTGTTTGCGGACACAGGCTCTGACGCCTCTGAGGTTTTGAGCGAGTCTGAGGTTGAGAGCGTGTACCTGGAGCTGAAGGGGGCGTTTGATTTAGAGCTTTTAGGCTACGAGCCGGACACGCAGCTTGCGAAGGAGGCTGCTTCGAGCTGGAGTGATCCTGCATTTCCGATTTTGACGGAGCCTACCCCGGAGCTGGAGTACGAGGCTTACACGCTTGGAGTGGGTTACGGGCGGGTGCGCGTGTTCACGCTGGAGGAGTTCGAGAGCGCGAACTCTCAGGGTCTGTTCACGTTTCAAGACATAGTGGTTGTGGAGACGGCGCCGCAGGACGTAGAGGGTGTGATCGGTGGTTTCGTGACGGGAAGCATTCAAGGGCCACTGAGTCACGTGGCGGTGCGGACGGCACGGCGCGGGACCCCGAACGCGTTTGTATTGGGAGCAGTGGAGGAGTTTTCCCGCTTTGCGGGCGAGCTGGTGCGCCTTGAGGTGGGTGAGGTGACGTACTTGGTGGAGCCAGCGAGTGTGTCTGAGGCTGAGGAGTTTTGGCGGGAGAACCAGCCTTCGCTGCCGCGCCTTGCTGGGACCGATCGGGAGTACGGCGGCTTTGATCACCTGTTGGATATGGATCTGGAGGGAGTTGTGAACCCGGTGTCTCGCTTCGGCGGCAAGGCGACGAACCTTGCGCGGCTGCAGCGAGTTTTGACTGGGGAGTACGCTGAGTTTCAAGAGGCTGGTTTTGGCATCCCGATGCGCTACTACGTGGAGTTCATGGAGTCGAACCGCGTCGCGATCGAGGGACGCGACCTGAGCTACCAGGAGTATCTGACGGAGCTGCTATCGAGTGAGGAGTTCAAGAGCGATTCATCTGTGCGCTTCAGGGTGCTGGATGAATTTCGCGACTTTGTGCGAGATCGTGGCGAGGTGTCGCCAGCGCTGGTGGCGGGGCTTGTAGGGCGGATCGAAGAGGTTTTCGGCTCTCGCGCTCTGATGGTTCGCTTTCGCTCGTCGTCGAATGTCGAGGACGCGCTGGAGTTCAACGGTGCGGGCCTTTACGAGTCGACGTCTGCGTGCGCCGCGGACACGCTGGACCCTGCGAGCCCTGACAGCTCACACTGCGACGCGACGCGCGACAACGAGCGGACGATTGAGCGTGCGCTGAAGAAGGTGTGGTCGAGCCTTTGGACGTTCCGAGCGCATGAGGAGCGGACGTTTTTCCAGATTCCTCCAGAGGCAGCGACGATGGGTTTGCTGGTGAACCGGGCCTTCCTCGATGAGGCAGCGAACGGAGTTGCGTTCACCGGTAACCCTCAGAACGTTCGAGATCGGCGCTACATGATCACCGCTCAGGTTGGCGAGGAGAGCGTAGTGAGTCCAGCGGCGGGTGTGAGCGTGGAGCGGAATTTTTTGGAGGTGGTTGAAGGCGAGGTGGTGCGGATCGTTCGCGACCGGAGCTCATCTTTGGTTGGTGCGGGGGAGGTGGTTCTGACGGAGGAGCAGCTGGGAGATCTGGGTTCTCTGATGTGGCATGTGGATACGAACTTTCCTTTGGATCTTGAAGGTTATCCTCGCGAGCAGGTGCTTTTGGACTTTGAGTTCAAGGTGGAGCCGGACGGCTCGCTGGCGGTGAAGCAGGTGCGTCCGTTTTTGATTCCGGAGACGGTTGTGCCGTCACCGGCTTTTGAGCTTTTGGTTCCCGAGGGGACGGTTTTGTGCGGGGTGTTTTCGGCGGACCGCACTGGCCGCGATCCCCAGGTGGAGTACGAGCTGAAGAGCGAAGTGCGTCTGCGCGCCGGAGTGCACGAACTTGTGACGAGCTCGGAGAGTTTTTCAGGTGAGCTGATCGAGAGTGTTCGCTTTGGCCCTGAGCAGGAGGAGGCTCAGGCTGTGGCGGCGGGTCTTTACCGCGTGGCGCGGGTAGCGGAGGGGGGTGGAGTGACGCTGTATCGCTTCAGCTACGAGCAGGAGTTCACGCTGATGGGTGGCGAGAGCTACGTGGTGCAGCTTTTGGGAGTGGAGCTTCGCGGTGCGGGCTCGCGTGCGCTGGAGGAGCGGTTTTTGGTGGACGAGGAGTTTTTGAGGTTTTCGCTGGTGTCGACGGGGAGCTTGGCGGGTGAGCCTCTGGTGAGTTACTCGTCGTGTAGCGATGGGCTCTTGCCGCGCTGGGAGCTTTCGTTGGAGACGGCGAGCGGTGCACGGATCGATTTAGTGGAGCGATTTTTGCCACCAGAAGGGCGCTTGCTGACAGGTCCGGCGAGTCTCCAGCGCGCGTCAGTGGTGTTCGGCGGTGGCGAATCGGTTGTGGTGAGCGACTACTGGCAGCTGGTCTACTCGGCGCGCCGTCACAACGTAGACGTTCGCTACTGGGTGGTTTTGGATCCAGAGATCTCAGTAGCGGGTCTTGATCGCGCTGTGCGAGTGGTGGAGGTGGAGGCTCCCGATCCGGTGCTTCCCGGAGAAGCTCCGGAGGTGGCGCAGGTGCGCTACCTCGATGGGAGCTACGCGCTGATCGCCGAGGAAGCGGCGACGTTCTACGAGAAGGGAGAGCGCTCGGAGTCGCTGTTTCAGCGCGGCGACGTGGAGGCCGACGGCACTCTGGCGCTTGGCGATGCGCTGACGCTGTTGAATTACCTGTTTCGCCGCGGCGCGGCACCGAGCTGCGTCAAGACGGCGGACGTCGACGACGACGGACGCGTGACGGTGAGCGACGCGGTGAAGCTGCTCCTGCACCTTTTCGCGGGCGGCGCGGCGCCCGAGCCGCCGCAGAACTGCGGCGTCGACTCGAGCGCTGATGCGCTCTCGTGTCAGTACTATGAGGTGTGCGAGTGAGCCCGTCGCCCGCAGGCCGTCGTTGATTCGAACGACGGTACGCGTACGCCAGTAGCGTGGATCCTGCGATCCAGGGCCGAGCACGATTCGTTGACGCGCGGGACTCTTCGTTTTGAGTTCGTCGCGCGGTCCACGCTCTCGAACTCAGACGGCTACGGAGACCGGAAAGGCACACGGTTTTCGAGGTTGCCGGAACGATCTCACCTGCGACCTCGTTCAACCGAATGAGCGGACTTGTCCAGGTGCGTGCCTCAATCAATCGTTGACCACGCCTCGCGTGCCAGGCACGATGGCGGCCAGTTTCGGAAGGAGTGGCCTCTTCCGTTGGGTGAATTCGATCAGCTGAGATCGAGGAGGGTGTCAGCAGGCGAACGGTTGTTCTCACCGCGGCGCTGCCAGCTTCTCAAGCAGTCGCCAAGTGGTGAGAAGATCGGACCTCGCGACTTCGTGGTTCGGGTTGTAGACCACCACACACGCTGGAGAAACGGTGACTTCGTGGGCTAGCGCACTGCTGTGTGGAGCGCGTCGGCCCGACCAACGCCATCTTTCGGGGGAATCCAGTATGCGCTTGCCACCAGAGAGGCATGCGTTCGGAATGTGTCACGCCGGTCGCATTCGACGTCCGATGTTCTCAACTCCCTTGAGCGTCTTGGCCGTCCCTTACCGCCTCCTCGGGGGTTCCGGGCGCATCTCGACTTTGCTGGCTTTGGTGTCGACTGCGCTCCTTCTGTCCCTGCCGCAGTCGAACGCAGCCGATTGCAACGGCAACGACATCGACGACCTCGATGACATCGCCAGTTCCTTCAGTGACGATTGCAATGGCGATGCCATTCCGGACGAGTGCGATGTCAATCCGCTGACGTTCGAGCTCGAGGGAAGTCCTCTCGCTGTACCGCGTTTCCCCCTCGCCGTGGCGACAGCGGATTTCAATCGTGACGGTGAGCTCGACATCGTCGTTGGCAGTCAAGCGACTGACGGGACGTCGATTTTGTCAGTGTTGCTGCGCGACCCGGTCGACGCCGTGTTCAGCTCTGCCGTCGAGTACGACGCCGGGACGAAGCTTTCGGCGCTCGCGGTGGCAGATCTGACGGATGACGGAGCTGCCGATGTCGTCAGCGTCAACGAAACGCAGTTGCTCCTTTTCGAGAACGACGGTACGGGAACGTTCGCCGATGGCGTGGCGGTGATCGTCGGCGAGACAGCGGCAGCGATTGTCGCTGGAGACTTAAGCGGCGACGGTTTGCCCGATTTGATCGTGACACACTCGGCGGCCGGCTCGGTTTCAGTGCTTGAAAACCAAGGCAGTGGTAGTTTCCTCGCGCCACAACCGCACGCGGTTGGCGAGTTTCCCAGCTCCGTTCTTGCAGCTGACCTCAACGGCGACGGTGATGTCGACTTGGCAGTTGGCAACCGCAACAGTGCGACCGTGTCTGTGCTGCTCAGTCAAGGCGACGGAAACTTGGCCAGCTCGGTGGACTACCCGGCCGGGGTCGTGCGGCCGTTTGGCATCGTCGCGAGTGATTTCGATGGTGACGGTTCGATCGACCTCGCTTTGGGCAGTGGATCGGCCGTGGCCGTTTTGACGAACGCGGGGGACGGCAGCTTCGGTGCGCCGAGCATCGTCAATTACTCTGGCACAGCTTCTGCAATTGCCGTCGGCGATGTCGACGGGGACATTGATCCCGACATCGTTGTCAGCTTTCTGCGGTCGGATCAATTGATGCTCGTTCGCAACGTCACTGTATCTGCCGGCGAACCTGCCGCAGAATTTCGTGGCTTGGTGGAGACTCAAGGGAACCTGCTCCGCTCACGCGCCGTCGCCGCCGGCGACATCGACGGAGACGGTGATTGCGACGCGGTGGTCATCACGAACAACTCGGTGGAGCTCGCCCGCAACGACGGCGAGTCGACCCGATCAGTGTCCTTCGCCTCCAGTGCTTACCAGTCGACGGCGAAGCCGCACACTGGCGCCATTGGCGACATCGATGGCGACGGTGATATCGATGCCATCACGGGCAACAACACGCGCGTCAACGGTATCACGGTCTATGTCAATCGCGGCGATGGAACCTACCCCGACCGCGTCGGTTACACCACGGAGGGCAGCACGATTTCTCTCGCGCTTTTCGACGTTGAAAGCGATGGCGACCTCGATATCGCCGCGCTCGGTGGCGGCGGCACAGCCGTGACGACCCGCGTCGAGATCATGACCAACGACGGAGAGAACCGCTACGCCCACGCCGGTGGCTACACGGTGTCAGACAAGCCGATCCACGTCTCAACAGGCGATACCACGGGCGACGGCTTTCCGGAATTCTTCGTATCCCACAGCTTCGTCAGCTCGTTCAGTGTTTTCAGAAACCTTCAGGACGGAACCTTTGAGGGCACCTCGATCGACGTTGGTAGTTCTCAGTCGTTCAGCATGACCGCGGATGTCGATCGCGACGGCGACCTCGACGTCGCGATTTCGGCGGGAGGTGGAGTCGAGCTGCTGATCAATCGAGGCGACGGAACGTTCGACCCGCCGCGGCGTTATCCAGTCGCCGGCTCTCCGTCGGGGATCGCGGCTGGCGACCTCGATGGTGATGGATACATCGACTTGGCGACTGCGAACCGCGGTGCGGGGAGTGTGTCGATGCTGCGGAATCTTGGTCAGACGGGCGGTGACGAGTTGTTCGCACCCGCAGTAAGCGCCAGCGTCGACTTCGCTCCGGCGTCGATCGCTGTCGGCGACATGGATCGCGACGGTCGCGCCGAGATGGCGACCGCTAACGTCGGGGATAATAGCGCGTCTGTGCTGTTCGTCGGCGCCGGCCAGGCGCTCGAACGTTCGCTGACGTTCGCGGTCGGTAACAATCCGCGCCATATCTTCACGGGCGATGTTGATCTCGACGGCGATCTTGACCTCGTGACCGCAAACTGGGGTTCAGTCGATATCACGGTGCTGTCAAATCAGACACCAGTCGTCGACGCTGACTTCCTTGAGCGCATCTGCACCGAGGGTGATTTCGTCAGCATTTCGGTGCCGTCGAGCCTTGGACGCTTCGTCAAGTTCGTCGTGCCGGCGAAGGACGATCCGAGTTTGATCCCACCGGTGTTTCAGAACGTGCGACGTTTCAGCTTGCACGAAGATTTCCTTGCCGGTGCTTTTCCCGATCGATTTCCAACTCGGCCGCAGGGCGACGAGTACGACGAATTGGTCGGTCGTCGCGCCACCCGTGACTACTACGTCGGCGCTTTGGCGCGGCGCCGCACCGCAGAGGGAATCGTCTACGCGTTTACGGTTGCCGCCGACACCGGCTTCGATCCCGCCGAAGTGCTTCAAGAGTCGGAGGTTGAGCATGTCTATCAGCAGCTGCTGACGGCTTTCGACCTGGAGCTTTTGGCGTACGAACCAGACACCCAACTGGCGAAGGATCAGGCGGCGACGTGGCAGAATCCGCCGTTTCCGATCGTTTCGGAGTCGGCTCCACAGATCGACTACGAAGCGTACACGCTGGGCATCGGATTTGGACGCGTGCGTATTTTCACTCTCGAAGAGTTTGAGGCGGCGAACTCGAGCGGGCTCTTCACGTTTCAGGACATCATCGTCGTTGACGAGGCGCCTCGAGACGTCGAAGGAGTTGTCGGAGGGTTCATCACCGGAGCCATCCAGGGGCCGCTGAGTCACGTGTCGGTGCGGACGGCAAGACGGGGTACGCCGAACGCCTTTGTTGCCGACGCACTCGAGGAGTTTGCCCGCTTCGAGAATCGGCTCGTCCGACTGGAAGTCGGTCCGGTGACGTTTTTCGTCGATGAGGCGGATCCTCAGGAGGCCGAAGACTTTTGGGCCACGAATCGACCGTCGTTGCCGCGACTCGCTGGCATCGATGCGACGCACGGAAGCTTTGATCATCTCTTCGATATGGAGCTTGAAGGAGCTGTTAACCCGGTGTCACGTTTCGGCGGCAAGGCCACGAATCTCGCACGCTTGCAGCGCGTCTTGACCGGCGAGCTAGCGGAGTTCCAGGAGCAGGGCTTTGCGATTCCCATGCGCTACTACGTTGAGTTTATGGCCACGAATCGCGTCGATGTCGGCGGTCGTGACCTGAGCTACGCAGAGTTTCTCGCTGAAATGCTTGCAGACGAGACCTTCAAGAGCGATTCAGCGACTCGCTTCCAAAGGTTAGAGGAGTTCCGAGAGCTGGTTCGCGGCGAAGGCGTCGTCGATCCGGCACTCGTCGCTGCGCTCGTGGCGCGCATCGAAGAAGTGTTCGGCTCGCGCCAGGTGATGGTACGTTTTCGCTCGTCGTCGAACGTCGAAGATGCTCTCGAGTTCAACGGCGCCGGCCTCTACGAGTCGACGTCGGTCTGTGCTGCGGACACCGTTGATCCGGCGACTCCTGACGGATCACACTGCGACCCGACGCGCAATAGCGAGCGAACGATTGAACGCGCGCTCAAGAAAGTCTGGTCGAGCCTGTGGACGTTTCGCGCTCATGAGGAGCGCACGTTCTTTCAGATTCCTCCGGAGGCCGCGACGATGGGGCTGCTCGTCAATCGAGCTTTTCTTGACGAGGCAGCGAACGGCGTCGCGTTCACCGGCAATCCACAGAACGTACGGGACCGGCGCTACATGATCACGGCGCAGCTCGGTGAAGAAAGCGTTGTCAGCCCAGCCGCAGGGATCAGCGTCGAGCGTACATTTCTGGAGGTGTCCGACGGAGACGTTGTGCGGATCGTCCGCGATCGGCGTTCGTCGCTGGTCGAACCTGGCGAGGTTGTGATGTCGGACGACGACCTGAGTACTCTCGGCCGGCTCATGTGGCACATCGATCAGAACTTTCCTCTCGACTTGGAGGGCCATGCTCGCGAGCAGGTGCTTCTCGATTTCGAGTTCAAGATCGAACCGGACGGTTCGCTCGCCGTGAAGCAAGTCCGGCCGTTTCTCATCCCGGACACCGTACCTCCTTCGCCGGACTTTGAGCTCGAGGTGCCTGCGGGGACCGCTCTTTGCGGCGTCTTCACAGAGGATCTTGACGGTCGCGAACCGCGCACGGAGTACGAGACGAAGAGTCGGGTGACGCTGAGATCGGGTGTCCATCCGCTGCCAACTGGATCGTCCTCGTTTTCGGCTGATCTCATCGAAGAGGTCGTCTTTGGTCCCGAGCAGCTTGTGGCTACGGCGGTGGAGACTGGGCTCTTCCAAGTCGAAGCCGCCGCGGGGACGAATGGCGAGACAGTTTACAGTTTTTCGTACACGCAAGGGTTTCAACTGCCCAGTGGCGATGCCTTCGAAGTTCGACTCTCGGGCTTCGACTTGAGAGGGCGTGGGTCGACGCCGGTGGAAAAAACGCTCAGCTTCGACGAAGACTTCATGACCTCTCAGCTCTCGGCGCGGGGGGTGCTCGCGGGGCAACCTGTGACTGGTTACTCGTCGTGCACTCATTCGCTCTTGCCGCGGTGGGAGATCGACGTTGATCTTGGCGGCGGTTCGCGCATCTCGCTCGTCGAGCGGTTTTTACCGTCAGAGGTCAACTTGTCGTCAGGGCCGGCAAGTCTGCGCCGTGCGGAAATCGAGCTCGATGGCCACAGCATCGTGGTGACGGACTACTGGCGTCTCGTTTACTCGGCGCGACGCCACAATGTGGACGTGCGCTACTGGGTCGTTTTGGAGACGCCTATCAACGTTACTGGCGTGGAGCGACCCGTCAAGGTCGTCGAGGTCGAGGCACCGGATCCGGTGCTTCCCGGCGAACCACCGGAAACCGCAGTCGTGCGATATCTGGACGACAACTTCGTCGTGATGACAACGGTGATGCCCACCGCGTTCAACAAGGTGCGTACAGCTGAGGCGTTTTTCGTACGTGGCGACGTGGAGGTGAACGGGATGCTGCAGCTGGGCGACGCTCTGTCGCTTCTCGGCTACCTCTTTCGCCGCGGTGCCGCACCCGAGTGCGTCAAGACTGCCGATGTCGACGACGACGGTCGCGTGACGGTCAGCGACGGAGTGAAGATTCTCCTCCACCTCTTTGCTGGCGGGGCGGCGCCGGTGGCACCTCTCTCGTGCGGCACTGACCCGACGCCTGATGCACTCTCCTGCCAGTTTTACTCAGGATGCGATTGATTGTTCGGACATTCCGTCTTTTCGGAGATTTGGCCATGACGGCTTCGGTCCGCGGTATGAAGTCTCTCGCGCTCGTGACACTCGCGGTCGGTGTCTTCCTGAACTGGCCAGATTCAGTGTTCGCGATCGATTGCAACGGCAACGACCGCGAAGACTCTGAAGACGTTGCAAGCAGTTTTAGCCTCGACTGCAATCAAAACGGCATTCCCGATGAGTGCGAGGTGAGTCCTCTGACTCTCAGCATCGGTGAGACCCCTTTCGGCGTCGCCAGGTTTCCGCGCATCGTCCTGAGCGGCGACCTCGACGGCGACGATCGTGTCGATCTTGTCACTGCGCACCTCAATGTTGACTCCACATCGAGCGTCTCGGTGCTGATCAACCAAGGGGAGCAGACGTTTTCAACTGTGGAGACGTACGCCAGTGGTGGCGGGCTTGGCGGTGCGGCTCTTGGCGACGTCGACAGCGATGGTGATCTCGACGTGGCCGTCGGTGGTACGGAGGCGATCTGGATACTCGCGAACAACGGCGCCGGTGTGTTGGCGGCTCCCACAAGAGTTGACGTCCCGGTGGCGGCGAGCGCCGTCGCTTTGGCCGACGCGAACGACGATCGCCAGCTCGATCTCGTCGTCGCCCACTCTGAGAGCGACCAAATCTCCGTGACGCTTCGGGAGGCGGGTAGCTTCGGCGTACCCCAGCTCTACGACGTTGGAGATCATCCCAACAGCGTAGTGGCGAGGGATTTCAACGGCGACGGACTCGTCGACGTTGCCGCGCTGAGCCGCAACGCGGGCACGGTCGCGGTGCTTCTCAATCAGGGGGGCGGCACGTTCGGTGCCGCTGCGGATGTTGCGGCCTCGGAATTCACACGTCCGTTCGCGCTGCTGGCGGAAGATTTCGATGCCGACGGTACGCTTGACCTTGCGGTCGGCAGCGCGTCACGGGTCGCGGTCTTCCGCGGCGAGGGGGACGGCAGCTTCGCACCTGCGATCTTTTTCGGCTTCGTCGGCACGGCGAGCTCCCTTTCGGCGGAGGACGTCGACAGTGACGGCATCATCGATCTGGCGCTTGGATTCGCGCGCGAAGGACAGCTGACCGTCATTCGTGGGCAGAGCGCGGACGGATCCTACCGTGCCTCCGTAGAAAGCCAGGGCAGTATCCCAAGTTCTTCAGGTTCCGTCGTCGACGACTTCGACGGTGACGGCGATGGCGACGTCGCTCTGCTGGTGTCGAACAGTGTCGTGGTCGTCTGGAACGTCGAGACACCGGCTCGCAGTCTCACTGTGATCGCCGAAGAGTATCCAGCCGGAGGTGAACCGCACACCACTGCGATCGCTGACCTCGACGGCGATGGCGATCTCGATCTCATCAGCGGGAACAACCGCCGGGCGAATGGTCTTTCGATCTTAATGAATCGTGGCAATGGATCGTTTGATCCTCCAGTGATCTATCCGACGGAAGTGAGACCGTTCGCCGTTGCCGCAGCTGACCTCGACGGTGACGGTGACATTGACCTGGCGGCGCTCGACGAGAGCGGATCGACCGCTAGTGCGCAGAGTGGCGTTGAGATTCAGATCAATAACGGCAGTGGTCTTTTCGAACGCGGCACGACGGCATTTGTCCGCGGGGGGTCCTTTCAGCTTGCCACAGGTGATCTCGACGGAGATGGCGCCGTCGAGATTGTGAGCTCGAACCGGGCCGCCAACACGGTGACGATTTTGAAAAACTCCGGCGCAGGAGTGTTTGACTCGCAGGACGAGATCACCGTCGGCAGTGGGCCGCATTCATCAGCGATAGCAGATTACGACTCAGATGGAGATCTCGACATCGCAGTGGCGAACACCGGTTCCGCGGAGGTCATCGTTTTGATGAATGATGCTGCGGGAGGATTCCCGCAGCGCGGAGTGTTCCCGTTGATCGGTTCACCGCTCTGGATCGCCGCGAATGATCTCGACCGTGATGGCCACATCGATTTGGTGACCGCGAACGAATCGGCGCAGAGTATCTCGATCCTATGGAATAGTGGCAGCCGCCAGACAGACACTCTTTTCGGCTCTCCGTCTGATCTCTCGCTTGATGGCGCACCGCACTCGCTCGTCACCGGCGATACCGACGGCGACGGCCGTGCCGAAGTGGTCACTTCGAATCCGGGTAACAACAACGTCACGGTCGTGTTTTTTGACGTCGGTCGATCGTTCGACGCGACCGTCACGTTCGCCGTTGGAGCGGAACCACGTTTCTCGCTGACTGGGGACGTCGATCGCGATGGGGACGTCGATATCATCAGTGCCAACCACGGCTCCGTTAACTTTACTGTTCTCTTCAATCAAACACCTCTTAGCGGCGATGATTTCCTGGCGCGAGTCTGCACGGAAGGGGACTTTTTCAGCATTTCGGTTCCGTCGAGCCTTGGTCGCTTCACGAAGTACGTGGTGCCGGCGCGTGGTGACGACGGGAGCTTGATCCCAGCGGTGTTTCAGAACGTTCGTCGTTTCAGCCTTCACGAGGATTTTCTGGCTGGAGCGTTTCCGGATCAGTTTCCGACGCGCCCTCAAGGGGAGGAGTACGACCAGCTGGTAGGGCGCCGCGCAACGCGCGACTACTACGTGGGCTCGATCGCTCGGCGGCGAGGCTCGGGTGGAATCGAGTACGCTTTCACGGTGTTTGCGGACACAGGCTCTGACGCCTCTGAGGTTTTGAGTGAGTCTGAGGTTGAGAGCGTGTACCTGGAGCTGAAGGGGGCGTTTGATTTAGATCTTTTAGGCTACGAGCCGGACACGCAGCTTGCGAAGGAGGCTGCTTCGAGCTGGAGTGATCCAGCGTTTCCGATTTTGACGGAGCCTACCCCGGAGCTGGAGTACGAGGCTTACACGCTTGGAGTGGGTTACGGGCGGGTGCGCGTGTTCACGCTGGAGGAGTTCGAGAGCGCGAACTCTCAGGGTCTCTTTACGTTTCAAGACATAGTGGTTGTGGAGACGGCGCCGCAGGACGTAGAGGGTGTGATCGGTGGTTTCGTGACGGGTAGCATTCAAGGGCCACTGAGTCACGTGGCGGTGCGGACGGCGCGGCGCGGGACCCCGAACGCGTTTGTACTGGGAGCGGTGGAGGAGTTTTCCCGCTTTGAGGGCGAGCTGGTGCGCCTTGAGGTGGGTGAGGTGACGTATTTGGTGGAGCCAGCGAGTGTATCTGAGGCGGAGGAATTTTGGCGAGAGAACCAGCCTTCGCTGCCGCGCCTTGCTGGGACCGATCGAGAGTACGGCGGCTTTGATCACCTGTTGGATATGGATCTGGAGGGCGTAGTGAACCCGGTGTCTCGCTTCGGCGGCAAGGCGACGAACCTTGCGCGGCTGCAGCGAGTTTTGACTGGAGAGTACGCTGAGTTTCAAGAGGCTGGCTTTGGCATCCCGATGCGCTACTACGTGGAGTTCATGGAGTCGAACCGCGTCGAGATCGAGGGACGCGACCTGAGCTACCAGGAGTATCTGACGGAGCTGCTATCGAGTGAGGAGTTCAAGAGCGACTCATCAGTGCGCTTCAGGGTGCTGGATGAATTTCGCGACTTTGTGCGAGACCGCGGCGAGGTGTCGCCAGCGCTGGTGGCGTCGCTTGTAGCGCGGATCGAAGAGGTTTTCGGCTCGCGGGAGCTGATGGTTCGCTTTCGCTCGTCGTCGAATGTCGAGGACGCCCTGGAGTTCAACGGTGCGGGCCTTTACGAGTCGACGTCTGCGTGCGCCGCGGACACAGTGGACCCTGCGAGCCCTGACAGCTCGCACTGCGACGCGACGCGCGACAACGAGCGGACGATCGAGCGGGCGCTGAAGAAGGTGTGGTCGAGCCTTTGGACGTTCCGCGCGCACGAGGAGCGGACGTTTTTCCAGATTCCTCCAGAGGCAGCGACGATGGGTCTGCTGGTGAACCGGGCCTTCCTCGATGAGGCAGCGAACGGAGTTGCGTTCACCGGTAACCCTCAGAACGTTCGAGATCGTCGCTACATGATCACGGCGCAGGTTGGCGAGGAGAGCGTAGTGAGTCCAGCGGCGGGTGTGAGCGTGGAGCGGAACTTTTTGGAGGTGGTTGAAGGCGAGGTGGTGCGGATCGTTCGCGACCGGAGCTCATCTCTGGTTGGTGCGGGGGAGGTGGTTCTGACGGAGGAGCAGCTGGGTGATCTGGGTTCTCTGATGTGGCATGTGGATACGAACTTTCCTCTGGATCTTGAAGGCTATCCTCGCGAGCAGGTGCTTTTGGACTTTGAGTTCAAGGTGGAGCCGGACGGCTCGCTGGCGGTGAAGCAGGTGCGTCCGTTTTTGATTCCGGAGACGGTTGTGCCGTCACCGGCGTTTGAGCTTTTGGTTCCCGAGGGGACGGTTTTGTGCGGTGTGTTTTCGGCGGACCGCACTGGCCGCGATCCCCAGGTGGAGTACGAGCTGAAGAGCGAGGTGCGTCTGCGCGCCGGAGTGCACGAGCTTGTGACGAGCTCGGAGAGTTTTTCAGGTGAGCTGATCGAGAGTGTTCGCTTTGGCCCTGAGCAGGAGGAGGCTCAGGCTGTGGCGGCGGGTCTTTACCGCGTGGCGCGGGTAGCGGAGGGGGGTGGAGTGACGCTGTATCGCTTCAGCTACGAGCAGGAGTTCACGCTGCTGGGTGGCGAGAGCTACGTGGTGCAGCTTTTGGGAGTGGAGCTTCGCGGTGCGGGCTCGCGCGCGCTGGAGGAGCGGTTTTTGGTGGACGAGGAGTTTTTGAGGTTTTCGCTGGTGTCGACGGGGAGCTTGGCGGGTGAGCCTCTGGTGAGTTACTCGTCGTGTAGCGATGGGCTCTTGCCGCGCTGGGAGCTTTCGTTGGAGACGTCGAGCGGTGCACGGATCGATTTAGTGGAGCGATTTTTGCCGTCTGAGAATCGCCAATCGACGGGCCCTGCGAGTCTTCAGCGTGCTTCGGTGGTGTTTGGCGGCGGCGAGTCGGTTGTGGTGAGCGACTACTGGCAGCTGGTGTACTCGGCGGGTCGCCACAACGTGGACGTTCGCTACTGGGTGGTTTTGGATCCAGAGATCTCAGTAGCGGGTCTTGATCGCGCTGTGCGAGTGGTGGAGGTGGAGGCTCCCGATCCGGTGCTTCCCGGAGAAGCTCCGGAGGTGGCGCAGGTGCGCTACCTCGATGGGAGCTACGCGCTGATCGCCGAGGAAGCGGCGACGTTCTACGAGAAGGGAGAGCGCTCGGAGTCGCTGTTTCAGCGCGGCGACGTGGAGGCCGACGGCACTCTGGCGCTTGGCGATGCGCTGACGCTGTTGAATTACCTCTTTCGCCGCGGCGCAGCTCCGAGCTGCGCGAGGGCGGCGGACGTCGACGACGACGGACGTGTGACGGTGAGCGACGCGGTGAAGCTGCTCCTGCACCTTTTCGTGGGCGGCGCGGCGCCCGAGCCGCCGCAGAGCTGCGGCGTCGACTCGAGCGCTGATGCGCTCTCGTGTCAGTACTATGAGGTGTGCGAGTGAGCTGCAGCAAGACGGATCTACCAAACGCAAGAGACCCGTGGAGAAGCCGTCTTGCGAAGACGTCGATCCTTCTCGGCGCGGCCATCGTGTTCTCCTTTGCGCCGGCGCATGCCTATGGTGTCGACTGTAATGGTAACAGCGCCGATGACTTGGATGACATCGCGAATAACGCGAGCGACGATTGCAACAACAACGGCATACCGGATGAGTGCGAAGCGAGTCCTGTGACCTTTGATGTCGAGGCGACAACGCTTGCGGTGGCACGATTCCCGCGTGTCGTTCGCAGCGTCGATTTTGACGGCGATGGTGATCGAGACCTCGTCTCGGCAAGCCAGGCGCTGAACCAATCGTCAACGGTGTCGCTTTTGATCAACGAAGGCGATCGACGGTTTTCTGAGGCGACCGATTTCGATGCCGGTGAAAAGCTGGCGGATTTCACTGTTGCGGACCTAGACCGCGATGGCCGTCCAGATCTCGCCACGGCCAGCGACGACTCGATTCAGGTGCTTTTGAACTCGGGGGGCGTAGGGTTTATGCCTCCGGTAGGATATGACGTTGCGCCTTCGGCGCTACGAATTGCGGCGGCTGACTTCACGGGCGACGGTAGCGACGACCTGGTCGTCACCATCGAGACGGAGAGCCAAGTCGCACTCCTAACGAACCGCGGTGACGGCACGTTCGAGGCTCCAAAGCCGTTCTCCGTTTCTGCGCAGCCGAGCGCCGTGGCCGCCGCGGATTTCAACGATGATGGGATCGTCGACGTCGCGGTGGCTAGCAAGACGGACGTCGTCTCTATACTCGCAAGCCGAGCTGACTCAGACTTCGAGCAGCACGTGGACTATCCGGCCGGAGCCGGGGTGCCGTTCGCGGTCGTGGCGGGCAACCTCAACGGCGATGCTCACGTCGACTTGGCGGTTGCCGGATCAGGTGCCAGCGCGATCCTCGTCAACCGTGGGGATGGGACCTTCGCTGCGCCGGTCACATTTACGCTATCAGGTTCAGTCACGTCGCTTGGTGCAGCTGACATCGAAGGCGACGGCCAGCTCGACCTCGTGGCCGGATTTCGCGACGTTGGTAAAGTCGCAGTTCTCAGGAGTCACCGCTCGAGCGACTTTCGCGCGGCGGTCGAAGACCACGGGAATCTGTTCCCGTCGACGACATCGTGGGCTGATGATTTCGACGGTGACGGTGACGTAGACGTCGCTCTCCTCGTCGTCCGCACTAACAACGTCTCCATCGTTTGGAACACGGAAGGTGAGACGAGGACTATTCCGTTTTTGTCAGCTACGTTCGATGCCGCAAGTGAGCCGCACACCGTGGACATTGGTGACATCAACGGTGACGGGCATCTCGACATTGTTACGGGGAACAACGACAACGCCGTTGCTCTTTCAGCCTTCGTCAATCGTGGCGACGGATCGTTTTTCGACGCTGTCGAGTACGTGATCGCGGAAAACCCTCTGCGCGTCGAGCTTGCAGACGTCGATGATGATGGTGACCTCGACCTCGCGGCGACCGACGGTATTTTTCCGAACACGCTCTACGTCTTTCCCAACCGAGGCGACGGTGTTTTCGAGACGAGCGTTGAGTACCCAGTCGGAGATACGCCATCGCATGTGACGGCGGCCGAGCTTACGGGCGATCGTTTCCCCGAGCTCGTTACGTCGAATCAATCGGCGGGAACGGTCTCGGTGTTGATCAATCAGGGCGACGGTACGTTTGCCGCTGGTGCATCGCCTGTGGCAGGAACGCAGCCGGCGGCTCTTGTTGCCGTCGATTTCGACGCCGATGGAAACGTCGACCTGGCGGTGGCCAACTCAGGCTCGAGGGACGTGGCGATTCTTCGTGGCGATGGGGCTGCGGGATTCGGCGACACAACAGCCTTTCCGGTGGCGGATGCACCGAACTTTATCATCGCTGGTGACTTCGATGCCGACGGGGCAGTCGACGTAGTGACAGCGAGTGAGTCGAGAGGTAGTGCCGCAGTGCTATGGAACGATGGCACAGCCGATTTCTCCGCCGTCACCAACCTGACGGTCGAACGGCAACCGCATTCCTTGATTGCAGGTGACGTCGACGGTGACGGGATTCTCGATGTGATTGCATCCAGCCCATCGACCAACACGCTCGCGACGTTCTTTAGCAACGGTGATCGATCATTCACCCTGCCCGTGGTCCAGCCGGTTGGCTCGCAGCCGCGCTTCGGCGTCGCAGGCGATCTCGATCGCGACGGCGATCTCGATCTCGTCAGCGCCAACCGTAATTCACGTGACCTCACGGTGCTTTTGAATCAAGCACCGCGACTCGGCGGCGACTTTCTTGAACAGGTCTGCACGGAAGGGGACTTTTTCAGCATTTCGGTTCCGTCGAGCCTTGGTCGCTTCACGAAGTACGTGGTGCCGGCGCGTGGTGACGACGGGAGCTTGATCCCAGCGGTGTTTCAGAACGTTCGTCGTTTCAGCCTTCACGAGGATTTTCTGGCTGGAGCGTTTCCGGATCAGTTTCCGACGCGCCCTCAAGGGGAGGAGTACGACCAGCTGGTAGGGCGCCGCGCAACGCGCGACTACTACGTGGGCTCGATCGCTCGGCGGCGAGGCTCGGGTGGAATCGAGTACGCTTTCACGGTGTTTGCGGACACAGGCTCTGACGCCTCTGAGGTTTTGAGCGAGTCTGAGGTTGAGAGCGTGTACCTGGAGCTGAAGGGGGCGTTTGATTTAGAGCTTTTAGGCTACGAGCCGGACACGCAGCTTGCGAAGGAGGCTGCTTCGAGCTGGAGTGATCCTGCGTTTCCGATTTTGACGGAGCCTACCCCGGAGCTGGAGTACGAGGCTTACACGCTTGGAGTGGGTTACGGGCGGGTGCGCGTGTTCACGCTGGAGGAGTTCGAGAGCGCGAACTCTCAGGGTCTGTTCACGTTTCAAGACATAGTGGTTGTGGAGACGGCGCCGCAGGACGTAGAGGGTGTGATCGGTGGTTTCGTGACGGGAAGCATTCAAGGGCCACTGAGTCACGTGGCGGTGCGGACGGCACGGCGCGGGACCCCGAACGCGTTTGTATTGGGAGCAGTGGAGGAGTTTTCCCGCTTTGCGGGCGAGCTGGTGCGCCTTGAGGTGGGTGAGGTGACGTACTTAGTGGAGCCAGCGAGTGTGTCTGAGGCTGAGGAGTTTTGGCGGGAGAACCAGCCTTCGCTGCCGCGCCTTGCTGGGACCGATCGGGAGTACGGCGGCTTTGATCACCTCTTGGATATGGATCTGGAGGGCGTTGTGAACCCGGTGTCTCGCTTCGGCGGCAAGGCGACGAACCTTGCGCGGCTGCAGCGAGTTTTGACTGGGGAGTACGCTGAGTTTCAAGAGGCTGGTTTTGGCATCCCGATGCGCTACTACGTGGAGTTCATGGAGTCGAACCGCGTCGCGATCGAGGGACGCGACCTGAGCTACCAGGAGTATCTGACGGAGCTGCTATCGAGTGAGGAGTTCAAGAGCGATTCATCTGTGCGCTTCAGGGTGCTGGATGAATTTCGCGACTTTGTGCGAGATCGTGGCGAGGTGTCGCCAGCGCTGGTGGCGGGGCTTGTAGGGCGGATCGAAGAGGTTTTCGGCTCTCGCGCTCTGATGGTTCGCTTTCGCTCGTCGTCGAATGTCGAGGACGCGCTGGAGTTCAACGGTGCGGGCCTTTACGAGTCGACGTCTGCGTGCGCCGCGGACACGCTGGACCCTGCGAGCCCTGACAGCTCTCACTGCGACGCGACGCGCGACAACGAGCGGACGATCGAGCGCGCTCTGAAGAAGGTGTGGTCGAGCCTTTGGACGTTCCGAGCGCATGAGGAGCGGACGTTTTTCCAGATTCCTCCAGAGGCAGCGACGATGGGTTTGCTGGTGAACCGGGCCTTCCTCGATGAGGCAGCGAACGGAGTTGCGTTCACCGGTAACCCTCAGAACGTTCGAGATCGGCGCTACATGATCACCGCTCAGGTTGGCGAGGAGAGCGTAGTGAGTCCAGCGGCGGGTGTGAGCGTGGAGCGGAATTTTTTGGAGGTGGTTGAAGGTGAGGTAGTGCGGATCGTTCGCGACCGGAGCTCATCTCTGGTTGGTGCGGGGGAGGTGGTTCTGACGGAGGAGCAGCTGGGAGATCTGGGTTCTCTGATGTGGCATGTGGATACGAACTTTCCTTTGGATCTTGAAGGTTATCCTCGCGAGCAGGTGCTTTTGGACTTTGAGTTCAAGGTGGAGGCGGACGGCTCATTAGCGGTGAAGCAGGTGCGTCCGTTTTTGATTCCGGAGACGGTTGTGCCGTCACCGGCTTTTGAGCTTTTGGTTCCCGAGGGGACGGTTTTGTGCGGGGTGTTTTCGGCGGACCGCACTGGCCGCGATCCCCAGGTGGAGTACGAGCTGAAGAGCGAGGTGCGTCTGCGCGCCGGAGTGCACGAGCTTGTGACGAGCTCGGAGAGTTTTTCAGGTGAGCTGATCGAGAGTGTTCGCTTTGGCCCTGAGCAGGAGGAGGCTCAGGCTGTGGCGGCGGGTCTTTACCGCGTGGCGCGGGTAGCGGAGGGGGGTGGAGTGACGCTGTATCGCTTCAGCTACGAGCAGGAGTTCACGCTGCTGGGTGGCGAGAGCTACGTGGTGCAGCTTTTGGGAGTGGAGCTTCGCGGTGCGGGCTCGCGCGCGCTGGAGGAGCGGTTTTTGGTGGACGAGGAGTTTTTGAGGTTTTCGCTGGTGTCGACGGGGAGCTTGGCGGGTGAGCCTCTGGTGAGTTACTCGTCGTGTAGCGATGGGCTCTTGCCGCGCTGGGAGCTTTCGTTGGAGACGTCGAGCGGTGCACGGATCGATTTAGTGGAGCGATTTTTGCCGTCGGAGAATCGCCAATCGACGGGCCCTGCGAGTCTTCAGCGTGCTTCGGTGGTGTTTGGCGGCGGCGAGTCGGTTGTGGTGAGCGACTACTGGCAACTGGTCTACTCGGCGGGTCGCCACAACGTGGACGTTCGCTACTGGGTGGTTCTGGACCCGGCGCTTTCGGTCGCGGGTCTTGCTCGCGCGGTGCGAGTGGTGGAGGTGGAGGCTCCGGATCCGGTGCTTCCCGGAGAGGCCGAGGAGGTGGCGCAGGTGCGCTACCTCGATGGGAGCTACGCGCTGATCGCCGAGGAAGCGGCGACGTTCTACGAGAAGGGAGAGCGCTCGGAGGCGCTGTTTCAGCGCGGCGACGTGGAGGCCGACGGCACTCTGGCACTTGGCGACGCGCTGACGCTGCTCAACTACCTGTTTCGCCGCGGCGCGGCACCGACCTGCGTGAGGGCGGCGGACGTCGACGACGACGGACGCGTGACGGTGAGCGACGCGGTGAAGCTGCTCCTGCACCTTTTCGTGGGCGGCGCGGCGCCCGAGCCACCGCAGCTCTGCGGCGTCGACTCGAGCGCTGATGCGCTCTCGTGTCAGTACTACGAGGTGTGCGAGTGAGCTGCACTGGTTCGTGCCTCGGTGTGTGCCTCTGATCCTGTCGCGACAGCTGCCCTTGTCACTACAATCTCGCAAAGGTGAGACGAGGCGGGGGAGAGGGGGCGGCGACCCGGCAGGAGATGGAAGATTCATGACCGAGCAGCACTGGTACCAAGAGTTTTTCGGTAAAACCTATCTGAAACTCTACGCGCCTCGATTTTCAGCCGCGGCGACGGAGCGCCAGGTCGACTTCATCGTCCGCGAGCTCGAGCTGACTTCCGGCATGCGTTTGCTCGACCTCTGCTGCGGCCAGGGGCGCCACGTTGTGCCGCTCGCGCAGAGGGGAATGCACGTAGTGGGTCAGGACCTGAGTGGTGCTCTTTTGGCTGCAGCAAAGCGTTCTGCGAGTGCGGCAGGCGTCAGCCCAGAATTCGTCGAACGCGACATGCGCGAGATCGATTGGACGGGCGAGTTCGACGCGGTCATCAATGTGTTCACTGCCTTCGGTTACTTTGAGGATGACTCTGAGAACCAGCGCGTTTTGGACGGCGTCGCCAAGGCGCTCAAGGGCGGCGGACGGTTTTTGATCGACGTGGTGAACTACGCGTGGCTCATGCAGCACTGGCGAACGCATGGCTGGAACCGAGCCGACGACGGCACCCTCGAGCTTGAAACTTGCCGCATCGATTGGCGCACCGGAATGAACGAAGTCGATCACGAGATCGTCTACCCGGACGGTCATCGCCACACGATCACCAACCGGTTGCGTCTCTTTGCATCGCATGAACTGGTCGCATGGATCGAGCGGGCGGGCCTGTGCGTTCTAAAGCTCTTGGGCAGCTGGGGCGGGCAGCCATATGGGCGCGAAGCGCCGCGATTGATCGTTGTCGCACAGAAGCCCAAGTCCAAACGAGTGCACGACGCGACGCGTGACGCAGCTTCCTGAAGAGCTCAGCGACGAACGTTTTTCGACTATAGCCCCGGAGCGTTCGTTTCCATGAGTTTTAGATGCATCCCCGACCCCATGCTTTCCGCTCGTGACCCGACCAAGAACCCAGTGTCTCTCTCGTAGTACCATTCGACCGTGCCGAGCACTGCGCCGCCACCAGCGGCCCAGACGTTCCAGCGATCCCAAGCTCTTTCCTTGCGCATTGTGATCGAGCCGTCAGCCACGACGGCGACTCCCTTCTTGCGCCGCGAAGCTGGCAACCAGAGCGGTTGACCGGCGAACGAAGCCAGTTCGCCCTTCTCCGTTTTGAAGAAACGATCTACTTGCAAGGCGGTCTGTTCTGCCTCTCCATCTTTTTCGGCTTCGATGTTGAGGAGAAAGTGATCTTCGTCGACCTTGTTCACTCTGATGTCGACGGACACCACACTGCCGACCACGCTCCAGCGGTATTTTAGGTGCAGGCCGTCGGTTAGCGGCGCTTCTTCGTCGGCGCCACAACCGGAGGAGAGAAGAGCCCCAGCCAGTGTGAGACCTGCGAGCGAAATGTTTCGAGAGTTCATGAATCTATCCGCTAGAAAGTGAGACGAGGAAGTTCCTTACGCTGCGCGGGGTGATGAGAACCGGCGGCACTCAAAGATGATTTCTGCGCCTGTGGTTGCCCGACACTGATGTGTCGGTAGCGCGCCGACGGGTCTTCAGCCGATCGAGTCTCGAGTTGCGGACGTGCGATCCCATCGCATTACGGGACCGTCTCTCGGCTGATTGGTGCCGAGAAGCGTGGAGCGCCCCAAGGCTCGGTAAGATCGCTCTGACGATCGGCTTTCCTATGAACCATAGGAGGCGGTAAGCTCACAGCGTGGTTTCGTGCAAGACATCGGAAGAGCGAGTACGAGGCGATTTATGCGCAGTCTCTCCTTCGATAAGCCTCCGTCGGCACGAGTGGCGGGTCGCGTTGCCGTGGTTATGCTTGCGGTCTTCCCTTCGCTGACACTCGGCATGCCCTCGAAGTCGCATCAGCCCATCAAAGTGTTGCATCCGAAGAACTTCTCTGGTGCTGACGTGGACGCGGTGCGAACGCCACTCGGCATACCGAATGATTACAAACCCTGGATCGCCAAACTCAACAGAGGTCAGCTTTTCATCGTCGCTTTCTGCTTCGGAGCGCTCGAAGGGGAAAGTGGCTACAACGAGCGCGCCGTCTTTTGGCGGTCTCGCGACGGCGGCAAGACCTGGGGAGCACGTCAGGAGCGTCGCGACGTGCGTGGACGTGAGTTCGCCCTCAACGTCCTTCACGATGGGACGCTGCTCATGCCGTGTCACCTCTTGGCGCAGGACCAGGCGAACGGAGCAGGGTACACGCACAGTAAGCTGTTTCGTTCGACGGATCGCGGCGCGACGTGGTCAGAGATTCGCGTCGGCCCGGGGGGCTTTCCACCGAATGCTCAAACGGCGACCGACTGGACGACGTTCGAGCTTCCCGACCCAGAGCGCCTGGGAAAGTACGTGACGTACTTCGGCGTCAGCATGCAGCACGGCGGTGCGGACGCGCCGGCGAATGTTCGTCTCTGGCGCTCGCGAGATGGGGGTGCGACGTGGGACAAGACGCTCCGCCCCGACACGGGCGGCTGGAGTGACGTCGATGGTTTCTTCTCGCAATCTGTTACGCATCGGATGCGAACAGGTAAGTTACTACATGTCGTTCGCGTCGACCGGACGGGACCGCACTGGCACATTCGTAACACGCCGAAGAAGCTCGAGAAGGAGAGCGGCGATCAGGGCGACCGCATGATGCTGTGGGAATCCCACGACGCCGGGCGCACGTGGCGGCGGCACAACCAGCACGGCACGTTCGGCGCCTATGGTGAAATGTATCCGCGTTTTCTGCAGCTGAGCGATGGTCGAGTGCTTCTCACGTTCACGGTGCGCAGCAACTCAACGGACGGGCACGCGCTCGGCCTCCGCGCGATCGTCAGTGAGGACGGCGAGAGCTTCGACTTCACGCACGACCGTCTCGTCATCGACGCGCAGAACGTGGGCGCCAGTGGCGGCGGCTTCGGCGGCACGGTCGAAGTCGACGGTGGCAAGCTCGTGTCGGTCTACAGCTACCGAGGCGAGGATGGCAAAACGCACATCGAGGCGGTGCGCTGGGCGCTGCCGGCGGCGAAGTGAGTGGCAGGAGCGTGAGCGGTCATTTCGTCAGCGGTCGCACGAGGAACTCCAGCTGCACAGCAGCGTTCCGTGGCAAGTAGGTCCCGCTCTCCTCAAACGCCACCCTCAGACGTTCCACTTCTTCGCGTGTGGGTTTGACGAAACTGCGATTGTAGTTCTGGATCCACTGCGAGACGAACTGTCGCGCCGTGTCTCGCACGCTCCGCTCCCGGTCCCGGATCGCCAGTAAGGTGTAGTACAGCCCATCATATTTGCTGCGATTCCTTAAGACTCCGAGCGCATTCTTTCGCACATGTGCGTGTGGATTGATCAGGAGCGCAAGCTTCAATGCGTCCGGCTGCACCTCGGCGGCTTGCGGCGCCAGAACGTCTCGCGCTTGCCGTGAAACCCCTGCCAGTGGGGAAAGCAGTGCCGTGATGAACAGATCCGTGTGGCTCTCCCTGGCAAGGAGCGAGATCGCTCGCAGGACCGCCTGCCGCGCGCGAGACGTGCTGCGGTGATACGTCTCCACCAGGGCCGGAACATCGTCTCTATGGCCGTACCTGCCGATTCCCAGAATCGCCGCGGCCAAACGCCTTCCTTGGGTTGTCTTCAGCTGCTCCCGATAGAATTCGCCGAAATCGATGTCGACGCGTTTGCGTAACTCGAACGCCGAGACGTCGCGAATGGCGGCGCTTGGGTCCAAGAGACCCTCGTACAAGCGTTTCTCTGCCGTCTCGGGAAACCGAGCGATCGTCGCGCGGATCGCCGCGCGTCTGACGGGCATGAACGGGTCGTCGAGAAGCCGCGCGATCAGCGACGCGAGCTTGGGACGCGAAGAGGACTCTTGCAGGAGGACTTTCGCGCAGAGGAATCTGATGCCGGAGTCGCTGTCGTCAATCCCCTGGACGCAGAGCTCCAGTAGGTGACTTGCGGCCGCAAGCCGGTAGCACGTTCGTCGGACTTCACGGTCGTCGACTTGGCAGCCGTGACGAAGCGCCTCGGCACTCCCATGTGATACGACGAGGTGCTCGACTTCTCGCAGCGCGTCGTTGTGTTCCGCACGGCTGCACTCTCGCAGGCGAAGAACCAGCGGCAGGTAGGCGACGAAGTGCTCTGCGTACGAAGGAACGAGCCGTTCGAAAAGAGCTTTGCGGGCGACCGCCCGCACCTGTGGTACCCAGTCGTTCAGCCGGATGAGAACGAATGGTAGCTCGTGTCCACTGCGACCGTGTGAGAGCTTCCTCAGTGCCGCCTCACGCACGTGACCGTCAAGATGCGAGCTCAGGAGACCCAGAACGAACGGAGCGTCGTCCTCGGGAACATCCAGCTTGGCGACCCCCTCCGGTCCAAACGGAGAGGCGCGCATCACAACCGCGCCGATCGGAGTCTCGCTTCGCATCGCATGGTCAAGATCGACGAATTCGAGCGGAGTGAGACCAGTGAGCAGTCTTCTGATCGCCGCAGCGGCTGCGAACGAAAGGTTTCGGTTGGAGTGAAAACAGAGAGGAAGCAGGCACACAGCGGCGACATGGTCGCCGCTGCGAGCTAACGACGTGATCAGATTTAGGACTTCCTCGTGTCTCGACTTCTCGGCCCGGCCGGTCATCACGGCTTCGAGTCGTTCGAGGAGATCGCGAGAGTCCCGAGGAACCCTTCGGTTAGAACCCGCCATTCCCGTCTCATTTTTTGTAGTGACGCGACCCTTGTAACACTTCCTCGCCTCGTCCGGAGGCGCGGAGTTGGGAGCCGATCGATTCGCGATCGACAGGTTCACTTTGCAACTATATTCTGAAGCTTCGCGGCAGGACACGTGCGTTTTGCCGCAGCAGCTCGGTGGCGATTCATCGCTCCCGTCCGGTGGCGTCTGCTACGTAAAGGGCACGATCTGTGAGGAACAACCCATGAATCGAGCGAACCTTTGTCTGGTGTCCACCATCTTCGCCTGCCTCCTCTGTTTGCCGTCTTTGGCTCAAGACCCACCGCGGCCTCTGGTCCACGAGTTGACTGTCGAGCAGACTGCGTTGATTGCCAATTTGCCCCCGGGATATTCTTTCGACTGGGTCACCGTCCCGGAGGACTGGGACGCGCCGGAAGGACCAAAACTCCAGGTGTTCTACTACTGGCGAGGGAAGGAGACGAAGCCGCTCCACCCGCTCCTCTTTCTAAACGGCGGTCCGGGCGTTTCGTCGCATGAGTCGATTCCGCCACTGAAGCAGACCCTCGGAGAGGACTTTTCGCAGTTTGATTTCGTATTCATGGATCAGCGCGGAACCGGATGCTCGAGTCCTCTTCCGGAGGTGTCGACAGAAAACTTGCCGCGTTTTTCGAACTATCTGACGCGCGCAATTGTGCGCGACGCAGAGGCTGTCCGGGTCAAAGTTTTGGGAGTCGACTCAAAGTGGTCGGTGTACGGCAATAGCTTTGGCGCACTCGCAGTTCAGCGGTACGTGGCCATGGCTCCACGTCATCTGAATTCAGCTTACGCACATGGATGGGTCGTGCAGACTGACAACTCCAGGTTGCCGCTCCAGCGCCTGCGTATGCATGACAAAGTGTTGCAGGAGTATTTCGAGCGCTACCCCAACGATCGGACACTGTTGAGCCAAGTCTGGGAGCAGGTCGATGGTTGTTTGACCACAGGAGAATCCGAAGTCTGCGGATCGAACACACTGGATTCCGTCGGGTTGTTTCTTGGCGTTCGTGCGTACTGGCCTGGCATTCATGACAATCTCGGTCGACTTTTGGACGAGAAGGGGCAACTGAACAAAGATGAGCTTAAGACAACAGCCGAAAGGATCGGCCTCCACTTCTTTGGTGGCGGGCAAGCGGATGTTCTCAACGTGATCGCCAATCGTATCGAATGCTACGCTCCCGAAGATCGGTCATTGTCTCGCTTCTATCATCGCCTGTTCAAGCGACTCAAGTCTGAAGATTCTGAAGGGATTGACGTCAACACGTGGCTACTCGGAGAGGAGGCGCGCGCACGTGTCCTTCCGCGGGACGAGTCGCCGCGAGTCCGATTCTTTCCCGATCACGGCTACAGATCCGGTCACACCCGCCGACGTTCTCGCCGGCCTGAGCGCGAATCCAGAGCTCAAGTTTTTTCTTTACTCAAGTGCTCACGACTCTTTTTGCCCGCCGACCGCCTTTCGGGAACTCGTCACGCTGTGTGGGGACCGGGTGACGTATCGTGCGTTCACAGACAGTGGTCATTTGGGGTTCTTGACGGAGAGGCAGATCTGGCGGGACATAGCCGCCGAGCGGTTGGACAGTCCGGCTGAAGAAGAGTGAGGCGTCCAGCTCCGGTTGAAACAACCGCTTGCTGCCCTGTGCCGACCGGGATAAGATTCTCGGCAGACCAACTGTGCGGGTGTAGCTCAGTGGTAGAGCGTCAGCTTCCCAACTTGAATCGCCAGGTTGGTTGAGGCGAGGCTTGAGCAGGAAACGAAAGGGACTTACGACTTCGGTCGGGAGTCCCGTTTTCGATGAGGGTCGTTTCCGGGTCGTTCTGACTCAGCGGTCAAAACAATCTATCGAGGGAACGGAATCTCCAACACCTCGAAGAGCGAAGAGCTTTCGATCTATATCCTTTCGAACAGGCTTCCAGCTCTTGGGAGGAAAAGACGCTCGTACATTCTCATCGCGAATCCGTCCGTCATTCCGGCAATGTAGTCGCAGATTACGCGCTCGCTGGGATCACTCTCCAGCCGCTTGACGTGTGTGTCGGGTAGGAGCTTTTCGGGTTCGCATTGGATCGCGCCGAAGATCGCGACCAACATTTGACGTCCCCGGTACTCCAGCGTTTGAACTTGCCTCGCGCTTAGAACGTACTTCTTGATCAGATCGATTAGACCATCGAGTAGTACCCTTGCTTCTTCGTGAAGAGAGACCTTGTCGAACAAGAGAGGACAACCTCCAGCATCGTCCTTGACCAGGGTGGTGGATGCCACCAACGCTCTGACGAGAGAGCTGACGGCCTCTTTACGTAAAGACGAATTCTCCATGGAGAATAGCCTCTCGGCGATGGACGTTAGCTCGTGTTCCTTGGCCCAGGCGGTATCCAGCTTATCTTTTAGTTCAGAGGCAAACTGGTCCTCTTTGACGATGCGCAGCTCGATGCAGTCTTCCAAATCGTGTGTTCCGTATGCAATCTCGTCGGCAAGATCCATGATGGAGCAGTCCAAGGACTTTCTGGAACTTTTTCCGTGCTGTTCCTTTCCTGGTTCAGAGGAATCAAAAAAGCGTTCCCTCTCAGAGCCGTCTGCTGGTTCCAGCAACCATTCAACTACCTCCTTTTCGGTGTCGAGGTAGCATTTCGGAGGTTTCCACTCGGACGCTATCAACTTGGCGCCAGACTCTGGGATTCTCGGCAGCTCAAGGCGACGAACAGAGCCGTACTTCGCTGGGTACTTGAGCACACCGAGCAGCGTGCGTCTTGTCAGATCCAGGCCGTACGCGTGTGTTCGTGGCTCCAAGGTGGAGAGGATGCGAAGCGTTTGACCGTTGCCTTCGAATCCTCCGCTCTCCCTCATCGCGTAGTTCAACGCGATCTCGCCTGAATGCCCAAACGGTGGATGTCCAAGATCGTGGGCAAACGCAATTGCCTCGATCAGGTCAACGTCGAGCTTGGCCGTATCACGAGCTTTGGGGTCATCGAGAATCTTGTGTACGATTCCACGCCCGATGTTAGCTACTTCCATCGAATGCGTGAGGCGCGTGCGGTGAAAGTCGCCCTCCCCGATCCCAAGGACCTGTGTCTTTGCTTGTAGCCGACGAAAGGCAAAAGAGTGCACGATCCTGGCCCGGTCGCGGTCGAAATTGTTTCGAAATCCCTCGTGTGCCTCTTGATCCCTTTCACTTCTTCTCTCTTGACTGGCCGCCGTTACGTCACTGAGTATCGTCATGACACACCCTCGACAGACTTTTGGGACTGCCCTCTCTATCACCCTTCTTGAGTTTTCGACCGACGGAACGGCAAAAATCTTTACGAATCCAGCAACGTCACACCGCTGAACACAAGTCGTCTCTTATCAGAACGATCAAGCGCCACTACCCGTGCTCCGGGTCGGCAGCAAACTGTTACGGAGCCCGCTTTGGCCAATTGCCGCCGAAGAACTCGATTAATCGAGGATCGAGCATGTGGTTGCTCGAGGTAGTGCTTGTCGTTATCAAGCACCGCTATTGATTCAGGCGGTTCTGGAGACGGACCTCGCCCTCGATCTCTGCTCTGATGTAAGAACTCTCTCCCCAGTCCGGGAACTCCCCGTCCCGTCGAGCACGTGGCACCGTTTTTCCCCTGGAGAGATGTGTAGCCCTTCCCCTCTCCGAGGGGGGACCCGATTAAGCGTTCGTTGGCGACTCAGCGTCGAGCGGCGGGACGATTCAGGATCGCGTGAACCGACCCGCGACTCCAAGGTCGCCCGGACCGCGTAGACAGCCTTAGCCGATTCAATTCTGCGGCGATGACAGCACAACTCCGCCGCCGTCCAGTCTTTGGATTCTTGCGGTACAGGCGCTTCATCTCGCGCAGAGTCGCTGCCTCGCCGGGGTAGAAGCCGAAAGGCTTGCGCCCTTCGCAGCGTCCTTCCCTGCGCCGTATGCGCTCTCTGCTGGCGCGCAGCTTCAGGACCGTGACAGACTTCTCGAACTCCGCCACGGCTCCGAGAACCTGGCGTATGAGCTTTCGAGTGGGGTCGTCGTCGCCAGCCGTTAGCTCGTTGCCTGACGAGTCAAAGACTTGGACGCCCAGCGATCGGAACTGTCCGAGGATGACCTCGCCGACCATGAGGTCTCTGGCGAGCCTCGTCGCGTTCTCGACCAGAACGGTACGAACGCCGTTCGATTCGAGCTTGTCGATCAACGCAGCGAGCCCGGAACGGTTCTCCAGCTCGGTAGTGCCGCTGACGCCCTCGTCTCGGAACTCCTCCTCGATTACCATTCCGCGTGCTTCCGCGAAGTGGTTAACGGCATCGCGCTGACGAGGAAAGCCGTCACCGCTAACCTGACCGGTCCCGGAGACCCGGAGGTAAGAAACTGCCTCTTGTGCCACGAATCTCCTCGCTTGTTCGACCCATTTAGCGGACGCAAACGCCACTAAATAATGGCACAGAGGCTAACATCTGTCAAATATTCCGAAGAATTGGCGACACAAGAACGGCGACGCGTATGTACAGATAGTGGACAACGGCAGCCCCTCAATCCGACGTGCTTCGCGAAGCGAAATGTGAGAGCGGGCTCGAAGGTAAACGTGGCGATCACCCGCAGTGTTCGTCGGGGTCCGTCTGCCGGTGTCCGATTGATGCCATAGGTCGTCGAACCAGTAGCAGCAGCAGTTACGACGACCGGTTGTCCGTCGCGTTTCTTCCTCATCTGCCGCAGTTTGGCACGAGGTGGCGGTTAATCCCTATAGTGCGTTCTTGCCATCGTGACTCCCTTGCCGCTTGCGGATCGAATCCAGCTCAGTTGAGCTTTGCCGTAAACGCCCCCCATGAAACTGTTGCTGAGCGCGACTGAACGTTTGCTCTTAACCGCACTATGATTTGCTCTCTATGTCGCAGTCCTTCCCCTGGCGGCAGAACGAATCGCTGCTCGTTCGACAGCGCGTCGAGATGGGGAGACAATAGAAGCATACGTCGTGCGTCGTCTTAGTCGCACTGCATCCCGAACAAGACTGTCACCTCCCCGATCCGAGGCGATCGAGAAAGATCGAGTGGAGGAAGAATCTTCTGTAAGCCGTCCGTGCTGGTGGTCGCCTCCCAGTGCCGACGGCTGCGTTTTTTGGAGGCGATCATCGAATTCTGACATACCTCACACGCAGGTCCGCTTAGAGCGCTCAGTTCTGCAAAAGCGGGGAACTCGTCGAGCAGGTGGATTCACGTCGCGGCGTGAGTAGTAGACATCCTGTTCACCAAGCCTCCGACCGTAGGACTCTATCGGGCGATCGACGCCGAGTGCTCGCGTCCCTGGGAAACTCATCGAGCAGGTGGACCCCCACGAGAGGAGGGGGTAGTAGACATCCTGCTCGCCTAACAGCCTGTTGAAAAAGTGCTTCGAGCCGAAAACTGGTCTCTTCGCGTCCAGATCGGCCGCGGCAAACGCAGGTAATCTCCGAGATTTTCGAGTATTGACGCGGTCGAGCTGGGCGTGAAGAGGCCGGTTTCTCGGCCGAATGACTTTTTCAACGGGCTGCTAAGCCCCAGGGGCGGAACCTGAAGCGAATACATTCATTTCCAATGAGGCGATCTCGTTGATTCCGTCAACCGAGGAGAGATTGAAACGCTGTCACTCGACTCTTCCTCCGAACGCTCAGAATCTGAAGGAAGTGGATGGGTAGTCTGGACCACGACGGTTACAGACGCTCCCGGTGAAAACCCAGTGGTCGGCTCGGACGAAATTCGGCTGGTACCCGTCGAGGGTAAGGGACACCGAGGAGTGCGAAGAGGACCGATCCACGCGCAGACAAAAAGTGGAGGGGCAAAACGGTATCCACCCCGTCCCCAGTGACCCAGGGAGCAAGACCCGGCGAGGGGTTCCCCGCTACCTCCGATAATTGGACCACCTACGGGTGAATCGTCTGCGGCGACTGAAGTCGCGCCAGTATGGCTCGCTGCCCGAGGATCTGGATCACCACCTCTCGTTGCGTGTGAGGAGCCCGAACGGTATTGCACCGGATAGCGGGACCGCACTCTCTTGTTACTGCTTCCTTGGTTCAGTCCTTTGCTGATCAGGAGGCTGCTTCCTTTCTCTTTCCGTTAATTCTACGAATCAAGGGACAACGGAATCCCAGGGAGAAGGGACCAAGGGATGAGGGGGGCGGTGTGCACTAATCGATGCGGCACTGATGCTCTGGGTGATCCATCCCCGAGGATCGCAAGCTGAGCCGTGGACAGCCTGGTAGAATACGTCGAGGACTATCGAAACGAGCTGCCGATGCCGACGCGACTTGACGATCTTTTGGAAGGTGCCCAACAGGCGCTCACGCTTTGCGCCGCCCACGTCGTTGCCAGACCGCCAGACGATCGCATCGCGACCGTGTTCCGCGACTCGGCTCTTCAAGAGATCGCAGTTGTCGCAAACGGAGAACTCTCGGAGTTTCCGTCGGGTCGCCGTCCGTCAGGGGAGGAGGTGTTTCAGGCGTTTCAACAAGAACGGGGGAGATTGATTGAGCGACAGGGACTGTCCCCCTTTCCTGCCGAACGAGTCCCGGACCAGCTGCGTCGTCCCCGAGCAGTCCTCCTGACCGTTCTCGGTTATTCGCTCGGCGGTGACGTCAGTCATGAAGAGTCTCAGAGGTTCATCGGAGATGGCTACGATGGCTGCCTTGACGAGACTCCTCCGTTGGACACCTGGATCGGGTACGACGCTGGACACCAAGCCATCGTTTCTTGGGTTCCAGCCTGGGCGGCGAGTCTCATCGACGACGCGATCTCCGTCGCATCCCTGGACTGGTTGGCTTGGGGTGAGTTTAAGGACGGTGAACTGATCTCCAGGGGACTCGGGAGGCGGTGGTGCTGATCAAATGGGAGCGGCAGCAATGAAGGACTACTTGTTCACAGCTTGGTTCAGAAACACTTCTGCTGCGCCCGACGATCAGGACAACGAGTGGGTGGCATGCCTTGTGATTGAAGCGAAAGCGGAAGACCAGGCAACCGCATGGGGGAACCGTTTGGCGAAACGGTTCGCCGCCAATTCTCCCTCCGAAGAGTTCCTTTGGTCTCGGTCAGAGCCGGTAGAGCAGTGCGACGCAGACCTTACCAACACGCCACGCATCACCTTCGGGCAGGACGCGAGCGACAGCGAGATCGGCTGGTAGCGATGAACCGCCTGGACCACAATGCGATCGAAAGCAAGGCGGCTGAGCATATCAGTCGATACTTCGATTGCCTGGCTCATCGCGATGACGAGATCACTGAAGATCGCCGCCGTTGGATGTGCAGCGCCGTCTCTCGGCTTCTTGATAGCCTCCTGGCGTCGGACGGGCGATGGAGTAAGGAGCGTTGGATTGACGACCTCATCACCGACAACATTGAGGTGTCGGCTCCGCGACTAATAGAGCTGCGCGGAGCGATTTGGTGGGGCGTCGGGGGAACGACCGAACAGTGGACAGATCCGTTCGCTGCCCGATTCGTCTCGTCGGACCAAGGATCGCTCCTCGAATCGTACGAGATCCGATTCGTCGATGCGAAAGGCGACGCGATAGAACGTGGATCGTTTGATTCGCAGAAGCACCCATTTCCTGAAAAGGATGGTTGGCGTCTTGTGTTCACCAAAGGGCAAGTTCTCTCGAATGGGACTGAACGCATGACCCTCCGGTGGAGTACCGCCACCCTCTCCTTCAGCACGACCGTCTCGGCAATTTCGATTCGTTCGCGAGCCCTTGCCCGACGGTGATCAACAAAGATTACGAAGAAGGAGATTACCAAGAGGCAAAAGGCGGTTCTCGATCTCTCGGACGAATTGCGAGATCGGCGCTTGCCGAGAAGGGAACACGCAACCAAGAGGAAGAGTGTGTCCATCTACTACTCGACCTATCCGTTCGGATCGTGGTCTCTGATTCCGTAGTGAACTTCTTCGTAGTCCTCACGGTACATCTCGCCAGGCTCGGCTTCCACCGGATCGGAGAACGTCGCATCTCCCGTGTACGTTCGACTGCCGGGAAGAAACGTGTAGTTCTCGCGATGAAGATTCGGCAGCGCATCGATGGCTTTCTTCAGTTTCTCGAACGGGACGTGTGTGTACCTCAGCGACATGTTCTTGCCGGGTGAATGGCTCAAGAGCCTCTGCTGGACCGCCAGCGAAGTCACACCGGCGATCCACGTCGAGAACGTGTGGCGAAGGTCATGCCACCGAAGGTCCCGTACCCCCGCTCGCTTGACCGCCGCTTTGAAACTCTTGGTGATGCTCTTCAGCTTCTTTCCCACGACCGGATCGTCCGGGTCACCTTCACGCCCGTAGAACAGGTGGTACAGCTCGTCGTGGAGCGGAATCTCGTGGTCCACGTCGGTCTTCAGCATCGCCGCCGGTAGACGAATGCTTCGTCGGTCAAGATCGACGTGCTTCCACTTGAGCCCGAGCACGTTTCCGCGTCGGAGTCCTGTGTGGAGGGAGATTAGGACCGCGAGAAGCAGGTATCGGGGCGGGACGTACTCCTGCTCCCATTTACCCCTTCCGTTCTGGAGATCCTTCTTGAACCTCCTTTCGCACGCTCTGACAAGTCGTTCGGCTTCCTCGCGTGTGAGGGCGACCCCGACTCGCCGCGTGGCATTAGGGACGCTCTGACCGTCTGTAGGGTTCTTACGCGCCAGTTGGCGATGGATCGCCCAGCGGAAGAACGCACGAAGATAGGCGAGGTGTTTCTGCCGGGTCCGGCGAGAACGTCTTTTGAGTTCTGATTCCTTGAGGAAGTGCTCCACGTCCGCAAACGTGATTTCGTGAACGTACTTTTCGCCGAAATGCGGCAGGAACTGGCGATAGCAGGATTTGTACTCGATTCGAGTGGACGCACTGATCTGGCGAGTGCGCAGGTACTCTTCGTAAGCCTCGTCGAATCTTCGGAAGTGCGAGATCCCGTCCGAGTCTTCACGCAGCTTCGCCTTGATCCAGTCATCGACCGCCTTGTCTGCGAGCCGCTTGACGGTCTGCCGGGTGCACACCTTGTGCAGTCTCTTGGTCCGTGTATCGAACACGCGACAGTACCAGCGACCGTTCTTCTCTTTGTACAGCTTGCGCCGGACAAGGTGCTCGAATGGAACGTGTTCGTGCGCTGGCATATCGGTTTTTCGGAACGGGTCGTTAGCGGGTCGTTTCGTCTCCTCAAGAAAACCATCGGAACGATGACCCGGCAACCCGTACAGAACTGAGCCGATTCCGCCCCCTTCGGCACCGAAACCCCTTTCCGCGCAGCCTCTTGCGGAGCCCAGGATGCGAATGGTAGACTCCTAACACGAAACATGTGCGGGTGTAGCTCAGTGGTAGAGCGTCAGCTTCCCAAGCTGAATGTCGAGGGTTCGACCCCCTTCACCCGCTCCATTTATAACGCCTGAAAGTTTAGCGCTTTCGGGCGTTTGTTTTTTGTCCTGCAACGACTTACAAGCAGCCGCTCGTTTGGAGCTGTCTGGAACCGTGTTGTACCTGGATGTATCGTCGAGGCACTGCGGACACACATGAAGTCGGCCGTGCAGGAGGCCCGAGCCATCGTGGGCAAGTCATTAGTGGTCCAGGCCCTGGATGCGAACGATCCGGGGATGCTGAGAGGGGCGAATCGTCCGCTGCCGACGTCAGCATGCCGGACGACGAAGACCAGGAACGTACGCTCATCCGCGCCGAGCGATAGAGACCGGGCGATCGAAAAGAACCGTTCACCAGACGATCACTGACGTGCGAAGCCTCATCTGGGATAGACAAGTGCTGTCGCGAGCCCCGCGGCCCAAAGTGACCATCGTCGCGACGGTCGTCTTCTACTGTCTCAGTTCTCCGGTCGCCGGAGAGCTGAGACGGCTGCAGTACGAGCCTGAAGACCTTCCACGCGTCGCTGCCGAAGGGTTGTCACTTTGCGCGACCGACTCGAGCTACTCCCGCCTCGCTGCCGCGTTTGCAGCTGCTGATGACTACCAACGGTATTTCCTTGCGCTCGCTCTTGGGCGCACGAACGACGAGCGTGCCGCTCGAGTCCTCGCCGGCGAACTCAAGGACCTTCATGAGCCGTTCGTGCGACGACCGAAGGCGCCAACCAACCTGGTGACACCGATCAAGCTGGGAGACGCCTACGCTGCGGCGATGGATCACCTCGGCGTCGACTGGGAGAAGGGCGTTCTTGAAGAGATTCGTCAGCAACATCCCGAAACGACGGACGGAGAACGCTTCATGGTCTTCCTTGATCGCTTCGGCGTCATCAGAGAAGTCTATCAACGATACGTCGAGAGCGGAGTGGCGAGCGAGAAACTCGGGCGTACGTTTCTCGATGAGACCGTCAACGCAGAAAATCGGAAGTTCGCCGGCGAGCTCGCCCTGAAACTGTATTGCGGCGGGATGACTTCCTATGGCCGTTCCTATTTGGAGACGCTTGGCGGTCGTCCTTTCGTGTGGGAACCGCAGCTCCGCAAGACATCGCGGGGGCTCGCTGACGTCGCGTTCCGGTTCTTGCTGATGTCACCAACTCGGTCGGAGTTGGCGATTCTGCGAGAGTGCCGGAAGGAATCAGCTTGGCGAGATCAGATGGCGACGAAGCCGTTCTTCCAGGCGCTGGTTGCCTCGGGGGACCAGCAAGCCTTCAGAACCGCCCTCGATGGGATGCTGAGACTTGATGATCGCCAGGCCTACGAATTGACCATTGACTGGCTACCGCACATCAAAGAAGAGTTCGCGGACACACTCCTCGATGAGCTCCGAAAGACAACAGCGTCCGAGCGTCAGCGGGACGTCCTCATCATGCTTTTAGCGCAGTCCGGCGACCCACGCGTCACTCCGTTCATCGCCGCACGCATCGGCAAGCCTGGCGCGTCTCCGATTGCACGCGCCGTGACGATGGCGCCTTCTCCTACGTTCGTTGAACCCTTAATCGAAGCGCGCCAACAGAACTGGCTGAAGACCACAGAACCTAGCGACGGTCTCTACCCACTTCTGCCGTGCCTCATGGCATTGAAGGACCGCCGCGCGATCCCATTGATCTTGGAGTCTTTGTTGTCAGGTCGGATGCGTCGTTCTTTGGGAGGACGAGGAGGCAACGATCTGCGAACACCGGGAGCTCTTCTGGGTTATCTTCAGGTCCTGCGCGATCCTCTCGCTGCCTACGGTGGTGTGTCCAAGCCGTCCGCGACCAAGAAGCCAGCCTGCGTCGAGGCGCATTACCTGGTCCAACTGGATGCCAGAGAGACGATTCCGGAGCTCAAGGGGCAGATCGCGAACTACTTAAGTGAGCAGTCCACGCCGTCCGACCAACCGAACGCCCGAATGTACCCTATCATGCGCGCTCTGGTAGCATTTGACGTGCCTGAAGCCCTTGAGTTCGCCGAGAAGATCTACCCCTACATGCCTCACCACATGCGCGACATTCTTTCTTTGATCGAGAGCGATGAGTGCGCGGCGACGCTTCGGCGACTTTGTCGTCGTCCCAGCGATTGGCGCACCGCCGTACTGCTCAGCGAACGCGGCGATCTCTCAGGCGTCGAAGCGGTGTTGGAAGCCGGCATGGCGAATGATGCTGATCTTGCTGCGGTTCGTGAGAGCCTTGTCGGCCTTCTCAATTACGTGGAGGACGAGGAGATTCGAGGACGGATCATCGGTCGCATCCGACAGATTCCGCTTGCCGAGGTCTGGCCATTCATCGGCTTGATCTCGACGTTCTCGCGGACGCGTTGTCCGGAGTTGGTGCCGCGGTTGGTCGCCGCATACAGAGATTGTGACGAGATCGGGATGATCAGGAAATCCGACGTCCTCCACGCACGAATTCTTCTGCTCAGGGCGATTGGACGGAGCGGTGGAGACGAAGCTGAGCGTTTTCTTCTCGATGTCCTGGAGTCTCGTTCGTAGAAGAAACTCGATCCGTCAGGAGTCTGAGTGGCCCCTACGGCACGGGATAAAAAGCGACGCGAAACCCGAACGTCGACACTCGGCTCTCGTCAGTGCGCCAGCCATTGCGGCGAGCGCAGCGACAAGCCTCGGCGCTGTCCCCCCAGCTGCCGCCGCGAAAGATCCCATCGGCCCCGGTGGGGCCTTGCGCGAGAGGATCTCGCATTCCCTCAGACTCCACATAAAACGCGGCATTGAAGGAATCTGCGCACCACTCTTCGACGTTTCCGAGCATGTCGTGGAGGCCAAAGCCATTCGGTTTCTTGCCGCCAACCGGGTGTGTCTTGGCTTTCGGTGGCGGCGGCGAGTTTGGTGGGAAGGCGATCGAACCCGCCGTCGCCCCTTTGCCGCTGGCGTCGTACCACGCCGTCTCGTCGAGCTCGCCCGGACCCGGAACGGGTCTCGTCTTGCCGCCGCGACACGCATACTCCCACTGCGCTTCGGTGGGTAACTTGAGACCCGTTTGCTCCAGGAATCCCTGGGAGGCTGTGAGCTCGTCACGATAGACACTGTCGACCGGCAATGTCTCGGAGCCAACGCCAGCGGGGGCATACCTGCCTTGAAAGTACGATGGGTTCGTACCGATCATCGCCTGCCACTGCGCTTGAGTTACTTCGTATTTACCGATCAAAAAGGGACTCAGGATGACTTGGTGGACGTGCATGTCAGAACCGGTGAGGTCGGTCTTCGGGTCATAGTTCTGGCCCAACGGGTCATCCAGTTGCTCACCCATCCAGAAGGCCCCACCCGGAAGTCGCACCATCACGATTCCGCTCCGGCGGTGGCGATACTCGAAATAGCCTTGCGCGTTCATGCCGAGCGACTCGAAGAGCCACACGAACCGAATGTGATCCCACGACGACCACGTCGCCGCTCCGAGAAGTAGTGCGAGAACCAGTGTCGACAGCGTGACGATTCTTGGCAGGAGTCTTCTTGGAGCCATGGGGCGCACAACTCGTCGTTCGACTGCGATCGTTCTGCGGGTCGCAAGCAGGCGGCTTGGGTGTGCCATAGTCTGGGACCAGAGCTACGGCACCCGACTTTTTTTGAACGTGCCGTCACATCTCACGGTCACGCCCGGGCGGCACACAGGAGAGACTGTGAAGTTCTAAGAACTGCCGTCGCAACTCGCGCTTACCTCCGGAACGGCACACGGCGTGTGCCTGCTACTTTGAAGATCGTGTTGGCGACGTCTTGATCGCAGCAGGCACACTCTTGTGTGCAGTCCGGATTCTTCCGGCGCCGGCACACGAGGCATGTGCGTGCTACTTACGTGCACCGAATGGCCAGACTCAAGCTGGCTTAGTTGTAACCAGACTCCCCGTGCGACGACACGTCGAGTCCCTGGAGCTCAGAGTCTTCCTCGATTCGCAAACCGATCACGACGTCGACGACCTTGAGGATCACGAACGAAGCCACGACCGTGTAGACGATCGTCACGCCAGCGGCGAATGCCTGCGTGCCGACGGCCTTGCCGATCTCGAGCCCCTCCTGATTGCCTCCGAGGCTGTCCGAAGCGAAGACGCCGACGAGGATCGTACCGATCAGTCCGCCGACGCCGTGCACGCCGAAGACGTCCAGGGAGTCGTCGTACCCGAGCCGTCTCTTGAGGCTCGTCGCTGCCCAGTAGCAAACGCAGCCCGAGACGAGCCCGATCGTGAAGCCGCCAAGTGGGCCGATGAAGCCCGACGCCGGCGTCACGGCCGCGAGTCCAGCGATCGCTCCGGTCGCTGGGCCGAGGACGCTCGGCTTGCCATTCTTGATCCACTCGATCACCATCCACGCGGTCGTTGCGGTCGCCGCCGAAATGTGGGTGACCGCGAGCGTCATCGCCGCGCCGCCGTCTGCCGCCAGCTGGCTTCCGGCGTTGAATCCGAACCAGCCGACCCAGAGCATGGCGGTGCCGGCGAAGGTCATCGTCAGGTTGTGTGGAGGCATCGGTTCGTCGGGATAGCCGCGCCGCTTGCCCACCATGATCGCTGCGACGAGAGCCGCGACGCCGGCCGTGATGTGAACGACGATGCCGCCGGCAAAGTCCATCACGCCCATGTCGGCGAACCAGCCGCCGGCTCCGCCCCAAGTCATGTGCGCGATCGGCGCGTAGACGACGAGGATCCACACGATCGAGAAAATCATCATGGCCGAGAACTTAATGCGCTCGGCGAAAGCGCCGATGATGAGCGCCGGAGTGATGATCGCGAACGTCATCTGAAACGCGAAGAAGAGGACTTCGGGGATGCCGGTCGACCCCCACTGCGTTTCGGCAGAGACTCCGGAGAGAAAGACGCGACCGAAACTACCGATGAAAGAGCGCAGCCCGACTTTGCCTTCCTCCATTCCCGTCGTGTCGAACGCCAGGCTGTACCCGCAGACGAGCCACACCAGAGTGATCACCGCTGTGAGCGCGAGACACTGCATGAGGATGGAGAGGACATTTTTACTGCGAACGAGCCCACCGTAGAAGAGCGCGAGTCCGGGAATGTTCATGAACAGCACGAAGGCCGTCGACACGAGAATCCAGGATGTGTCCCCGGAATCGATGCCGTCCGCGGCGTGCACGACGCCCGGCGCGAAAAAAACTACGGCCATCGCCAACCAAAGCACACCCCTCGCGCACGCTCGAGTCATAGCGTGTTCCTTTCGCGTTGTCCGTTGCTGACTGTGCAGCCCGCCTAGAACGTCACGCGCCGAGAAACTGGCCTCGTCGCGCCTAGCTTTCAGCTCGAAGCACTTGTTCAACGGGCTGTTGATTCGTTGTCCCCATGTCCGGTGCCCTCATCCATTCCGCAGAAGGCACGCGCGAGGATTCTATTGAATTTCTCACCAAAATCCATCGCCCAGAATGGTCGAAATGCGCGATTTTGGCGTGTAGCGTTACCGGCCGCCAGCGATCTGCCATGGACTGAGGGCAATGCTCACGTACGGTGAAGTACCCCGCGGGTGCCGCCGCGTCTCGACACTCCGCAACTGGCGCACGCTCCGCCGTTCTTTGCTCGCCACTTTCTGCAGGTGCTGGGGGCGGTCAGGGAGCCGCACTCCCGGAGTCGACGGCGCTGCTGCTTCGCGAACTCCGATTCACCTTGCGTCGCTAGCTTTCAGCCGTCATCCTGACTCTCCAAACGACGCCTCGAAGAAGGAGACAACATGACCCGCTCAGCGCTCACCTGCGGTCTCGGCGCACTCGCGCTCACCACGATTTTGCCACTCTCGACGCATGCCGCCGAGGACCTTGGTTGGGAACGCGTCCAGCTCGATAGCGTCTTTCGCTCAGAGGGTGCGGCCGCGGCAGACGTCAATGGCGACGGCAAGCCTGACATCCTTTGTGGTGAAGTCTGGTACGAAGCACCGCACTGGAAGATGCACGAGATTCAGCCGCCCGGCAAGTACAGCTTCGACAAGGGGTATAGCCAGAGCTTCGGAAACTTTGCCTACGATGTGAGCGGTGACGGTGTCGACGACCTGATCGTCGTTGGCTTTCCGGGCGAAGCATGCCACTGGTTTGAGAATCCGCGTGACGCGAAGAAACACTGGAAGAAGCACGTGATCCATCACTCCGCGTGCAACGAATCGCCGAATTTTGGCGATGTGACGGGTGACGGTAAACCTGAATTGATTCTCGGCGCCGACAAAACACTCGGGTTCCTCTCTGTCCCGTCTCCTGACAAAGCCCGTGAGAAGTGGGCGTACCACGCGCTCTCAGAGGCGGGAGATTCCAACACCAACGGTTCCGGCAGGTTCTACCACGGTCTCGGCCACGCCGACCTCAACGGGGATGGACGAGTCGACATTCTGATCCCACACGGGTGGTACGAGGCGCCTGAGAAACCGACGGCATCGCACTGGAAGTTTCACAGCTATTCGCTGTCGAAGAGCAAAGACACGAAGCCTCTGCGGGCGGCGAACCTTTTTGTTCAAGATCTCGATCTCGACGGCGACCCTGACATCATGATGAGCTCGGCTCACGACTTCGGCGTCTGGTGGTTCGAAAACCTTGGAAGTGACGACCACACCAAGTTTAAGTATCACCTCATCGACGAATCGTTTTCGCAGACGCACGCCCTGGCGTTTGCCGACATCGACGGGGACGGCGAAAGCGAGCTCATCACGGGCAAGAGGTTTTTCGCGCACAACGGTCGCGATCCAGGCGGCAAAGACACCGTCGTCGTGTACTGGATTGATATCAAACGCCAGCGTGGCGTGGCGCCCAAGTTCACGTCGCACGAGATCGTCGCTGGCCGCGGCACCGGAATCGGCACGCAGTTCGCCGTCCGCGATATGAACGGAGATGGCCGCCTCGATATCGTCCTGGCAAACAAAAAGGGCGTGAACCTCCTGCTCCAGAAGTGAGGCGCGCCGCTTCGAACCGCGCCGCTTCAAGCGCGCCGCGACGCGGGGAGGCCCACCGCGGCTTGGCTCGGGCGAGGCGGCGCCAGGTGAGCAGCGGGTGGGCGCCGTGGCGCGGATTGGGGCTCCCGGGGGCTGGAAAAGTGTGAAACACAAAGCGTGTTTGGACGTCTGAGAGTGTGAGTGGAGAACCGCGAGCTGCGTCGTCTGTCGACACGGTCGCGGTCGTCCCAGTTTGCCTCTTGGAGTATACTCAAACGATGAAACTCCTTCCGGCACCTCTTCCAGATCGCGAAGCCGACGCGGCGCCGGCGGTCAACGCGCCGGACTCCTTGGCGAGCGGTCGAGTCGAGACGCCGACTCTCAGTCAAGCGTCAGCGCCACACTGTCGGCGCGACGAGCAGATTCGCAGCACGGCGACGGCTTTCCTTCTGTCGCTGATTCCCGGCTGCGGTCATCTGTACGCTGGCCGGCTTGTCGCTGGAGTGCTCTGGTCTGGAGTTTTCCTCGCGGCTTTGTTGCCAGGCGCGCTTCTGGCCTATGTGGTTTGGTCCTTCTCCACTGTCGCTGCGCCCTGGATTCTCCTGATCTTGACCGCACTGCTACTTTGTTCCGGTCTCGGACCCGCCGCGACGGTGTGGTCGCAGCGCGGCGAGCCGCTGGCTCGCGGCGTTCGCATGCCGGCAATCGCCGCCTACGGGTGCATTGTCGTCATCGCGATCCTTGCTGTTTCGGCTTGGATTCTCAGCGCGCATATCAGCACGGCGTACGTGCGTTCGCGTGCACTGGAGCCCCTCTTTCAGTCGGGCGACCGTGTCGTGCTGCTGTCATCGCGATTCATTCGGCCCGTCCATGGTGAGGTCATCGCGTTCGCTAGGGCGCCGGGGAAAGTCATCTCTTTGGGCCGTGTCCTTGCCACACCGAGAGACACTGTGGCACTGAGCTCGGGCCAAATCACCGTCAACGGACTGCGTCTCGACCTCAGCCGAACCGATCAACGTCGCTCGTTCGAGAGGGCGGGACGACGCCACCGTACGGTGCGTACGGTGCATGCGGTTAAAGCGTTCTTCCTCGGGACTCCCGCGCCAGACACGGGGGCTACCGGAGTCCAGCTTGTCGGTGACGATTGGCACCTGAGACTGCCTCGACGGGTTTATCTGGTACTTCCGGACCTGCCAGCGGTTACTGATCTGCCGGAATCTGACTCCCGCTCGGCTCCTCAGCACGGCGGCGCGGCCTGGTTTGTCGACGCTCACGAGGTGCTCGGACGAGCCACCAACTGGACCCTACCTGCAGCGTACGAGAATTGAGCAGTCGTAAACTCATTTCCGGGGAATGCGTTGTGGAGGCGAGTTCAGGGTGCGGAATCTGGCCATGCGGCAATTGCGCCCGTCGTTCGACGAATCGCCTTCGGTTTTGTACTCTTCCTTGGAGGGCGCAAGCACGAGGAGGAGAACTGTGGAAAAGGAACCGGTAAAACGTTCGCACCGAGCCCAGCCGTACTCGCCAGAGAACACCGAAGACGCCGTGCAGTTCCTGCTCAATGCCGTCAACGCGACGATTTTCTCGAGTGGTGACGACTATTGCGGCGCCATCGAGGAGTTCTTCCCGCAGGTCCAAGCCATTGGCCACCTGATCGGTGCCCGCAGTTTGGAGGAGGTTAGCGTCTTTATGCGGGATCATCGCAATTGGTGACGCGTCCGCGCCAGATCGGGCCGGAGAAGCCGCTTGAACCGAGCTTCTAACCGCCTCGGATGATGCTCGTCAGCGTGTCGAGAATCACGAGTCGGTCGGGAGGGTCCCAGGAGAGCAGGCCGGTCAGAATCTCGCGAAAGACACTGTTGGGCAGCCGGCTCGAGCGGCGGATCACGTCTGCGATGGCGACGAGTCGTAGTTCCGCCTCGTCGAGCTCTTCGCGGTTCCCATCCGAGTCGACGACGCGTTCCGGCTCCACCAGCTCTTTGACGTGGCAGGATGTTACCGCGCGAAGTTCCTGGCAGACGTCGCGGATCGAGCGGCGGCGTTTCGTCAGGCCGCCGGTGATCCTCTTGTGGATTCGTTCGAAGGTTGCCTCGTCGACGTTGGGGTAGCAGGCGTACTTGCCGACGACGGTGGCAACGCAGAAGGCGACGCTGCGCGCGATCTTAAGCGCTTCCTCCTCGATAGCGAGGGCATCCTTCTTAGGCTGCATTTTAGCCCACCTTCCATAGCCTCAGCGTTGACTCTCTCCGTTCACTCCCGCAGCTTGTCGCCAGCTGCAAGTCTACCATAGGGGCTCGCACTTCCCAGTTTGGTTTTCCGTCGCTTTGGTTCGATGTTCGTGCACGGCGTAGAGCCGTTGACGCGATCTGTTCATGACTCACCTATGGTACGGGGGACGTCGAATCGGAGACGGGTTCTGGGCCGCGGCGTGAGCGTTGGAATGACTTTTTCGCCCGGGCTGCTACACTGGTGGTTTGTTCTTGGCGCGCAGACTGGCAGCCTCGATGCACGTTCCCGACGGACTGTTGTCAACCGGTGTTTGGGTGGGGGGAGGCGTGGTCGCCGCTGCCGGCGTTGGCCTCTCGCTGCGGCGCTTCGATGCCGCAAGGGCACCCGCACTGGCGGTGGTCACGAGCCTCTTCTTCGTGGTGTCGTCGATCCATGTGCCGGTGGGGGTCACGTCGGTTCACCTCATCCTCAACGGCCTCGCCGGCATTCTTCTCGGGCGTCTGGCGCTCCCTTGCATTCTCGTCGCGCTGTTCTACCAACGTCTTCTCTTCGTTCACGGCGGATTTCAGACACTTGGCGTTAACACGGTCATACAGGCTGGAGGTGCGTGGGCCGCGTATGTACTGTTCCGCTTCCTCGGTGGGAACACGGCGCGACGCGCCTCGTTCGCTGGCTTTGTGGCGGGCGCCGCGGCGGTGCTCGTTTCGATCGGACTTTTCATAGCGACGATGTATACTGGTGGCGCCGAGCTTCGCGACGTCGGGTTCCTGATTGTCTTGCCGCATGCGGTACTTGCGGGCGTCGAGGGTCTGGTGACGGCAAGTGCTGTCGTTTTTATTTATCGAGTCAAACCTGACCTTCTTCACCGAGTCGAACCCTCGGCGCCAGCACGCGAAGAAGGCCGTTAACAGCCTGTTGAAAACGTGCTTCGAGCCGAAAACTGGTCTCTTCGCGTCCAGATCGGCCGCGGCAAACGCAGGCAATCTTCGGGCCCTGTTCTTTCGATTCTGATGGCGAGTATGACGCGGTCGAGCTGGGCGTGAAGAGGCCAGTTTCTTCGGCCGAATGACTTTTTCAGGCGGGCTGTTAAGTGCGCTGTTGGTTGATTCCGGTTGTCGTTTTGAGTTGCGGGTCACTTCACGCTCACGGCCTCGACGTGGCTGTCTACCTTGTCGGCGATGACCTGCTGGTGACGGCGCACTTCGATTCTTCAACCCCCGCGGTCGGCGCACGCGTGAAGGTCTTCGTCGCCGGAGCGAACGGCGGTTCGGCCGCACCGGCGATCGAGGCAGATCTCGACCTCACCGGCTCGCTCAGGACTCCCCTCATCGCGGGCGATTTACATGTCGTCGTCTCCGACGGTGCGGGTCACCGTGCCGAACGCCTCGTTGCGCGGAGCGCTATCGCGGCGGCGCGAAAGAGTGCTGGCGACTCTCCTATCCGCCTCGACGGTACGGGGCGCATCGAAAGGTTGCCACGATGGGGGCGCATCGTCGGCGGCGTCGTGCTCGTGTTCCTCTCGGTCCTTGTGGTTTCGAACCTCGTGCGGCTCGCGAAGAGCGGAAAGGAACCGCATGGGGCCTGATATTGACCGCTATGCTGCTGCCAGTTCGATTTTTCACAATTGGGATCCACGCTGGAAGTTGTTCAGTTTTTTCGTCTTCATGCTGTGCGTCGGACTCTTGCCGGTGCACAAGACGTCGGCGTGGCGCGCGGATACGCCTCCCATTGTCGCCGCGACGGTTTTGGCGGTTGGCTTCGTTTGGATGTCTCGGATACCGCTGGTGGCTGCAATCCGGAGCGTCGTGTTTCTTGTTCCGTTCGCACTCGCTGTCGTCATCGTCTTCGCACTCACTGGACCGCAATCACCTGACGACTCTTCGCGGTGGTACTCGAGTGTTGGACTCGCTGTCGGCGTTTTGGTGTCGCTGCGTGTCGTTGCGGTCACTCTCCTCATCTTTCCAGCGCTGGGGACGACGCGCTTCGTGGTCACGCTGCAGGCGCTGAGGGCGCTCCGGGTCCCGGTGCCCATCGTCCAAATGATTCGATTCTCGTACCGTTATCTTTTCGTGCATCGCGATCAGTACTGCCGTGTTCGCCGTGCCATGACGATGCGTGGGTTCGTCCCTCGCCTTGACCGCACGACCGGGCGTCGGCTTGGACACCTCGTTGGAGGTCTGCTCGTGAGCTCGTTCGAGCGTACGGAGCGAATCCACAGCGCCATGCTATGCCGAGGGTTCGATGGGACGTTTCCCGAGACGACGAACTTTCGTACCCGGCGTCGTGATGTTCTGTTGGCGTCTGCATTGATCGCTTGCGGCCTCGGTCTTTTGGCTTGGAGGTTCGCTTGAACGGCGACCCGCTGCACCTATCCCACGTTGGCTTCACCTATCCCGACGGGCGACGCGCGATCGACGACGTTTCTCTACGTCTACGACCCCGGGAATCCGTGGGACTCATCGGACCCAACGGTGCCGGCAAGACGACGCTGTTTCTTCTCATCTCTGGCCTGCTTCAGCCGCAGTCAGGAGAAGTCAAAGTGCTCGGTCGATCCTACGGCGAAGGCTTCGATCAGGAGATTCGGCGCCATTTGGGTGTCGTCTTTCAAGAGACGGAAGACCAGCTTTTCAGCCCGAGCGTGCGCGAGGACGTCGCGTTTGGGCCTGAGAACTTCGGCATGGATGCCCGACAAATCGACGAGGGCGTGAGCGACGCCTTGGCGTTCGTCGGGCTCGCCGGTTTTGAGGAGCGTGTACCGCATCACCTCTCGAGCGGCGAACGACGAAGGGTCGCGCTGGCGACGGTGCTCGCGTACGGCCCGGACGTCCTGATCTTGGACGAGCCGACAAGCGATCTAGATCCGCGTGGCCAGCGCGACTTGATCACCAGGCTTGACGAGACGTCGCAGGCACGGTTGGTCGCATCGCACGATTTGCCGTTCATTTTGCTCTCATGCGATCGTGTCTTGGTTCTTGAGTCGGGAAGGATTCACGCTGACGGACCGGCAGTCGACATCCTGACAGACCGAGCACTTCTCGAGCGGCACGGCCTCGCTGCCCCGGTTGGTTGGAACGGTCTCACGCCACAGGGTGCACGCGAGATCATTCGCGAAGCCAAGCGCTGAGCTTGCGGCGGTTAAGAGGCAGAGACAGTCACGTCTTGTGAGCGTTTGCGTTTTGCGTTTGCGTGGGCGTGGACCGTGACCGACCGGACGGCACATGGCATGTGCCTGCTACTTTGGAAACGGAGCCAGAGACAGAGTGCTAGTCGGCCCACGCACTCGCACTCGCACACAAGACGGACGGCACATGGCATGTGCCTGCTACTTTGGAAGACGCTCTCGCTTCGGTCGAACGCAGGGGATTGTGCCCGCCACGGAGGCAGCGGGCGCCACGACGTGATGCTCAGCGAGTCAGCCCGCCAAGAAGCGCCAGCAGTCGATCGAGCGTCTTGAGAGCGCTCGCGACGTCGTCGCGCTTCAGGTCGCCCCAGGACTGGGCGACGCGCAGCGCCGTTTCGACCTCGCGCGCACCGCCGCGCGCTATGCGAAAAAGGTGCTGGCGATCTTTGCCGGCGCGTTCAGCTCCCTCCGAGAGATTGAGCGCCACCGAAGAAGCAGCGCGCCGAATCTGCCGGTGCAGGTCCGGATCGAGACGCCGAAGGCGCGCTAAAGGAAGTCGCAATTCGCCGATCAAGCCGAGACTGACGTCGAGAGCGATGAAACGCATAGAAGGCCTCCGAAGGAAGGTGAATCGAGAGCCCGCCGCATCCGGGCGGCGGTACCCCACCCCCCAACGCGGCGCGGAGGGACTGTCAAGAGCGCGAAGCGCCGAGCGCAGCGAGGGCACTCTTGACAGTCCCGAGCACCGCGTACCATCGACCTAACCGCCGCCGTACGGTTACTCGTGTCATAGCTCGCACGCCCACGCCCACGGTCCGGACGGCACACAGGCGTGTGCCTGCTACTTTGGAAGACCCACACGCCCACGCCCACGCCCACGCAAACGCCCACGCACACGCACACGCACACGCACACGGTCCGGACGGCACACAGGCGTGTGCCTGCTACTTTGGAAGACCCACACGCCCACGCCCACGCCCACGCCCACGCCCACGCCCACGCCCACGCCCACGCAAACGCAAACGCCCACGCAAACGCAAACGCAAACGCAAACGCAAACGCAAACGCAAACGCAAACGCGCCGGGGAATCTATCCCGGCGCGTCGTCGTCGACAAGCTCACCGGCTCCCTCGAATGCCTCGAAACTGCCCGGGACGGCGACGTGGGCGAAAAGGCGTGACGTGAGTCGCTGCAGATCTTCTCGCAGCGTTGTGACCGCGCGTGCGCTTCCGAGGAGCATCACTTCGTGGTAGGCGCGGGGCAGCGTCGCGTCGGCGGGAAGTCGGCCGATCACAATGGCGGTGCCCTTTAGTGCAGCGGACCGCAGCTCGTCGATGCAGCGGCGATACTGATGCAAGTGACCAGTGCTGCGCGGCGACTTGTTGTAGAGGTAGACGAGAACGAGTGAGCGTCGCGCGAGACGAATCGCAGAGCGCAGCCAGAGTCCCCAGCGATCGAAGAAGTCATAGGGGTCGATGAGAATCAGGTCGAATTCAGCTCCTTGCGCAGCGCTCGTCAGCGCCTCGTCGCAGCTGGCGACGTCGAGCACGTGGCTCCCTGCAGCCTCCTGCCATGAGTCGCGTCGGTTGGTGTCGGTGTCGAAGATATGAAGCTCGGCCGCTCTGCCTTTCTGTCGACACCGCGCCAGAATGAGCGAAGCTGTGGACGCGAGCCGTCCTGCGCGGCTGAACTCCTCCTGGCTCTCGGTCAGTGGCGGCTCGCGGACATCGTGAAGACGTTGCCTTGCTGCTGGCTCGAGCGGGTAAGAGACAGCTCCAGCGAACGGGTCGAGACAGCGCAGCGGCGACGCGGAGGCGCCCTTGGTGGCGATGATGGCGTCGACGACATGGAGAGCCCAGCAGCCTTTGAGGATGTCGCCCCAATTGCCGGGCTGGTAGCGCAGGCCGTGCGCAGCCGATGGATGTGACGGAGACTTCCAGCTCCAGGCAGGGGGATCAGAAGGCGCCATCAAAGATTGCCTTCCGTGCGCGGTTGAGATCTTCTGTCAATGCTTGGCGCCGAACACCGTTCGGGGTGAGTAGCAAAAGTCGATTCATTCTGGAACAATAGTTCGTTTTCACCTGGCGCTCAAGCTGGCATGTGCGCCGCGTGCGACCGCAACCCCTCACCCCGCCGCGCGCGTGCCTGCGTCCCCGGCGAGTCGCCGAAAAGAAGAAACCGAAAAGAAGAAACCGAAGCCCATGAATCGAAGATCAGCGACGTCGCCGCGATTGATGGACGTCGAGGCGCTTCACCAGCGCGAGCGTCAGTCGCTTGCCGGCTATGCCATGCGCAGCGAAGAGTCCCGCGGGCGCGTGCATGACGACGCCCCGTCGAGCTACCGCACATGCTACCAGCGCGACCGCGACCGCATTGTGCATTCAACGGCGTTTCGGCGTTTGGAATACAAAACGCAAGTTTTTGTCAATCACGAGGGCGACCACTACCGCACACGGTTGACGCACACGATTGAGGTGGCGCAGATCTCGCGCTCGATTGCGCGCACTCTTCGCCTCAACGAGGACCTTGTGGAGTCGATCGCCCTGGCGCACGATTTGGGACACTCTCCCTTTGGGCACGCCGGCGAAGAAGCTCTCGATGAGTTGATGGCCGCTGACGGCGGCTTCAATCACAACCTGCAGAGCCTGCGAATCGTCGACGTTTTGGAGAAACGTTACCCGGAGTTTGACGGACTCAATCTTTCCTGGGAAGTCCGGGAGTCGATCGTCAAGCATGGCGATCACGACTTCGGATCGGTGACGCAGCAATTTGAACCTGCGACACGCCCGCTTCTCGAGGCGCAGCTCGCAGACATCGCGGATTCGCTCGCCTACGACAACCACGATATCGATGACGGCCTACGATCGCATTTCATCACGCTCGGTGAGCTGCGTGAGGTGGAACTCTGGCGGCGCGCCGAGGAGCACGTGACGCAATCGGGGACGCTGGCGGCTGACGCGGGGAGCACACTTGTGACGAGGACGATCTCGCACCTCATCGATACGCAAGTGAAGGATCTCGTCGAGACAACGATTGCCGAGATCGAGCGCAAGAAAATTGAGACCATCGAGCAGGTGCGGGCGCATCCGCGTTTGGTCGTGGGCTTTTCGCCCGAGATGAAACGCTTGAAGCAGGAGATGCAGGACTTCCTCCGCGAGCGACTGTATCGTCACTTTCGCGCTTTGAAGATGTCCGAGAAGGCGAAGCGATTCATCCGCGACCTGTTCGTCGAGTATCGCCGCAATCCTCGGCAACTGCCACCGGCGTATCAGGACCGCGGCGAGGTCGACGGATTCGAGCGAGCGACGTGCGACTACATCGCGGGCATGACGGATCGTTACTGCCAGGATGAGTATCGACGCATGTTCCATCCGTTCGAACGCATCTGATGGCTACTCCTCTGATGACCGCCAGCCGGGGTGCGCAGCAACGTCGCAGCTAACGTTTCGTATCGCTCGCCCGCCGGCGGGTCTCCAAGATCGCGACGGCCAACTGTTCGTCGCCGCTCGAGGTGATTTTGAAGTTGTCCCGGGAACCCTCGACCAAACGCGGCTCAACGCCGGCCGCGCGCAGGAGTGAGGCTTCGTCGGTCCAGTCACGTTCACCCTGCTCAGCGTAAGCGGTGAGCAAGAGGTCGCGACGTGCGCCCTGTGGCGTCTGAACGCACCAGATGCTTTCGCGTTCAACCTCGTCGAGAATCGCTCGCTGCGCGTCCACACGCTTGAGACTGTCAGAGCAAGGGGTGCCAATCACCGCGGCACCGTGTGCCCTGATCTCGCGCAAAAGGTTGTCGGCGTCTTCGCGACGCAGGAGCGGGCGCGCCGCGTCATGGACGAGAACGTACTTCACGGCGTCGGTCAGCGCTTCGAGGCCTTGGCGCACCGAGTCCTGGCGTCGCTTGCCCCCTGGTCGCACCGAAACAGACGGCGGTGGTGCTGCAGTCGCAGCCGCATTCGCCCTCGTGGCGGGGCGCCACGCTTCGATCAGCTCGGTTGCCCGCTGCGTATCGCTTTGCGGAACAACGACCACAATTTCCCTCACTGACGCGATGTCGCTAAATGTCGCCAGCGAGTAGTGCAGCAGTGGCTTCCCGAGGAGCGAGAGAAACTGTTTTTTGGCGCCAAAGCGGCGACCGATTCCCGCGGCCGCGAGGATAACACCGGTGTCTTGCAACACTCCCTTCGACCTCCTCATCCCAATGACGCTGACTGACCTTTTTCGTCCTCGCGAGTCTTCACGGCTCACCGCGGCGGGGAGATCCTCAATCTCAGCGGTGGATCTTTGCGCCTCGACGCCATGAGCCTGCGGCGGCCCGACTCCACGATACTTCTTCACCGGCAATGTGAACCGCGCCGGTTGGGTGTGACGCGTTGTTCTCCATTTTGGGCCCAGTTATAATCGCCGGCCCATGTTTCGCACAGGTTTCGGTATCGACAATCACAGATTGGTGGCAGGAAAGCCCCTTTTTGTCGGTGGGCTGCGCATCGAAGCAGACGTCGGCGCGGAGGCTCATTCGGACGGCGACGTCCTCCTCCATGCCCTCTGCGACGCGCTCTATGGTGCGGCCGGACTTGGCGATATCGGCGAGCATTTTCCTGACACGTCGCCGGAGTGGAAGGGGCAGTCGAGCCGGTTTTTCTTGGAGTCGGCCGCGCGCGACGTCAAGGCGGCCGGGTACCGTCTGGTGAATCTGGACGCCACGGTAATTCTCGAGAAGATCAAACTCGGCGCCGCCAAGCAGCGCATCGCCAAACAACTGCGGGAAATCCTCCAGCCCTACTGGGTCCTCGCCGATGATGCGGTCAACGTCAAGGCGAAGACCAACGAGCGGTGCGATGCGCTGGGACGCGGCGAAGCCATCGCGGCCCAGGTCGCGGTACTGCTGGAACGACAACAAACATGACTCTCAAGCTCTACAACACGCTCTCGAAGCGCAAAGAGGAGTTTCGACCACTGACTCCCGGCGAAGTCACCATGTACAACTGTGGCCCAACCGTCTACAGCTACGCGCACATCGGTAACTTCGCATCATTCGTCATGGCCGACGTTCTCAGGCGCCACCTCGAGTACCGCGGCTTCAAGGTGCGCCAGATCATGAACATCACCGACGTCGGGCACCTGACCGACGACGACCTGGCCGATGCCCAGGGCGAGGACAAGCTGGAGAAAGCCGCGCGTGAACGAAAAAAAGACATCTGGGAGATCGCCCGCGAGTTCGAAGATGCGTTCCACGAAGATCGCAAGCAATTGAACTTGCGTGAAGCGGAGCGTTACCCGCGCGCCACCGATCACATCACCGAGATGATTGAAATGATCCAGGAGCTCATGGCTCTTGGGCTGGCGTACCAGGCGAACGATCAGGTTTATTTCGAGATCGCCCGGTTTCCGTCTTACGGAGTGCTCAGCGGCAACACCCCGGAGCAGCTCGTCGCGGGGTCTCGTGTCGAGGAGGACCCTCACAAGAAAAGTCCGCTCGATTTCACGCTCTGGAAGAAGGATCCGAAGCATCTGATGAAGTGGGAAAGCCCCTGGGGCGAGGGGTTCCCGGGATGGCATATCGAGTGTTCGGCGATGGCCCGGCGGTACTTAGGGCCACGGATCGACATTCACACCGGTGGCGAGGACAATATCTTTCCCCACCACGAGTGCGAGATCGCGCAGTCTTCGGCTGGCAAAGACGAGGTTTTCGCGCGCTACTGGCTCCACCGCCGGCACATTTTCGTGGAGGGAAAGAAGATGTCGAAGTCGGCGGGGAACTTTTACACCGTGCGTGATCTCCTCGGGCGGGGCTACGATGGCCTAGAAATCCGCTATGCGCTTGTCAGCTCCCACTACCGGAGCCAGTCGAATTTCACGTTCCAGGGACTGGACGACGCGCGCAAGAATCTGCGCTATCTGCGCGAGTTTCGACTCAACATGGAAAGTCTCCCGGAGTGCCAGCCTGCTGCCGGCGAGCTTGAGAACCTCGAGGCTCTCAGCCGAGAGAGCGACGCAGCGTTTGTCGCCGCACTCGACGACGATTTGAACACGTCAGGGGCCCTTGGGGTGGTGCACGAGTTTTGCTCCGCCGCCTACTCGAGCGTTCGCAGTCGCCAAGCGGGGGGGCGAGCCGCGGCGGTGCTGGCGCGCTGGGATTCAGTCCTGGGCGTCCTCGACCGCGAAGCGGCGGCTCGCGTCGGGGAATCCGGCGGCTCGGAAGAGGTCGTCCCGGGCTGGTCGAGCGAGCGCATCGAGGCGGCGATCGAAGAGAGGCGCACGGCCCGGAACGCCAAGGATTTCGCCGCTGCCGACCGCATTCGCGACGAACTCGCGGCTGCCGGAATCGTCATCAAGGACGGCGCCGAAGGCACGCGCTGGCATCGGTCGCTGGACTGATCCGGAAATGTTCTCCCGGACTTATGGGGCGAGCGTTTTCGCCCACATTTGGCCAAGGTTTCACCTGGCGCCGTGACGCCGACCTGGCCGTGGGCGGCAAGGCGCGTCGAGACGCGTGCGATCGCCCCCACGCGGCAGCCTAAGTGCTTACGGGCAAAGGCTTTTTGCCCTCCCGCATGGGTGCCATTTTTAGTTGTTTTTTCGTTGCATGGCGGGGTCTCACAGTTATAATCTCGCGACTTTACGTCGGTAGACGGCCGTTTTTGTCGGCTCCCGGTTGCCGCCGGGCAGTTTCTCAAACGGTTGTCTGAGAAAGCTTTCCGCTAGCGTAGCTCAACGGCAGAGCTCCGGTTTTGTAAACCGGGGGTTGTGGGTTCGAATCCCACCGCTAGCTCATGAAGTCGATGGAGCCGAACGCACTCGCGGGCGTGTTCGGCTCTCTTGATCTCGGTGCTGTGCACCGTCGGTCTTTGAAAACATGTTGCCGGTTGCGACTCGGGGCAGGTACCCAAGTGGCCAAAGGGGACGGGCTGTAAACCCGTTGCGTCAAGCTTCAGTGGTTCGAATCCACTCCTGCCCACCACAAATTTCCTCCCGGTCGCAAGCGTGGCGCGAGCGTCGAGCGTGTCCGCCGGGGGGCGCGTTGTTGTTCTCCGCGCGCCCGTTTTTTCAGTGCTGTGGATTGCGACGAAATGCCGAAAAAGATGCAAAGAGGTCGCTCCCGCAGTTATGCTTGCCGGGATCTTCGACCGCGGATCCATTCAGCCGCGGGCGGCCAGGCGGAATTCTATTGGTAATGCAGGAATGACACGCGGGTGTAGCTTAATGGTAAAGCGCCAGCCTTCCAAGCTGGTTACGAGGGTTCGATTCCCTTCACCCGCTCCAAGTTTGCTGACGAAAAGTATGAGGACGAACTCGCGCTGCGGGGTCGCGTCCCTTCGAGTGTCGCGTCCCTTCGAGTTGCGTCCGGTAGTTACGTCCGGTAGTTACGAAACAAGTTGTCCACGCTGCTGTGGCTCAGTCGGTAGAGCACTTCCTTGGTAAGGAAGAGGTCACGGGTTCGATTCCCGTCAGCAGCTCCATTTGAAGATTACAGTTTGCGCCTCATGGTTTGACGCGATCAGTCGACTGCGATTCCGGGTGTTTCACCGCTTCGGAAGCACTTGTTCGGTCCGCATCAACTCATTGTTCGTCTCGGTCGTCTGTGACGGTGCTTATTTAGTGGGAGCGAAAGGAGTTCGCCATCCATGGCAAAGGAAGTATTTGAAAGGACCAAACCCCACGTCAACATTGGCACAATTGGCCACGTCGACCATGGTAAAACGACGCTGACTGCGGCGATCACGCAGGTCTTGGCCAAGCGTGGGCTGTCGGCAGAGAAAAGCTTCGAAGAGATCGACAACGCTCCCGAAGAGCGTGAGCGCGGAATCACGATCAACACGGCGCATGTCGAGTACGAAACGGAGAACCGCCACTACGCCCACGTCGACTGTCCGGGACACGCTGACTACGTCAAGAACATGGTGACGGGTGCGGCCCAAATGGATGGCGCGATTCTCGTCGTCAGTGCCGCTGACGGCCCCATGCCGCAGACGCGCGAGCACATTCTACTGGCTCGCCAAGTCGGCGTGCCGCGCATCGTCGTCTTCCTCAACAAGGTCGACATGGTGGATGACGAAGAGCTCCTGGAGCTCGTGGAGCTTGAGGTACGAGAGCTGCTGTCGAAGTACGAGTTTCCGGGCGACGATATTCCCGTGATCTCTGGCTCGGCGCTTCAGGCACTGGAGAACCCCGAGGATGAGGCGAAATCGGGCTGTATCGTTGAGCTCATGAAAGCGGTCGATGAGTACATCCCCGAGCCGAAACGCGACGTGGACAAACCGTTCCTGATGCCGGTCGAAGATGTGTTCAGCATCAAGGGCCGCGGTACGGTTGGTACCGGACGTATCGAGCGCGGCCAGGTCAACACCGGCGACGAAATCGAGATTGTCGGGCTCACCAACGACGTCCGTAAGACGACGGTGACCGGTGTTGAAATGTTCAACAAGACGCTCAACGAGGGCCTGGCCGGCGACAACGTCGGTTGTCTCCTTCGCGGCGTCGACAAAGAGGACCTGGAGCGCGGTCAGGTGCTGGCGAAACCAGGCAGCATCACCCCGCACACGAAATTCGACGCTGAGGTCTACGTTCTGACGAAGGAGGAAGGCGGGCGCCACACGCCGTTCTTTTCCGGCTATCGGCCGCAGTTCTTTTTCCGGACAACGGACGTCACCGGCTCGATTCAGCTGCAGGGCGGCGCCGAGATGTGCATGCCGGGAGACAACATCACGATGGAGATCGAGCTGATCACACCAATCGCCTGTGAGGAGGGACTGCGTTTCGCGATTCGCGAAGGTGGCCGCACAGTCGGTGCCGGTGTTGTGGTCAAGATCACGGAGTGAGTGGGATGGGTGGCGACACCCGCCCGGGGTGCCTGACGGCTCATGGGTGGGCGTCGCCGGCTCTTTTCGTCGACCGTAGGCCAGTAGTTCAATTGGTAGAGCAACGGATTCCAAATCCGTAAGTTGGGGGTTCGAGTCCCTCCTGGCCTGCCACGTTTTTGGATTTGAATAGCCGCGTTGCTGGTGTTTCGTACTTTTCGGGCGTCGGTATTCGTCTGCAGCGGCGGGATCTTCGTCGCTGCCGCAAGGCCGATCGAGAACGACAGAGAACGAGTCAGCAGTGGACTGACAGTGAGGTTGAGTTGAGCCGTGTGGAAGATCTATAAGGAAGGTCAAGGGAAATGGGGGCGCGGCTGCCTCATGTTCGTCGTCGGCGTTGTCGCGCTCTACGCCGTCCAGGTGGTCGGCGCGACGTTGCCCGAGAAGGAGGCGTGGGGCGGTTGGTTCGACTATCGCTGGTTGATCCAGGGGCCTTTACTGCTGGCAGCGGTCGCCTTCGGCGTGTGGCTCTTCAACCACCGCAAGGCAGTCGATTTCTTGATCGACACCGAGTCCGAGCTGAAGAACAAGGTCACTTGGCCGACCAGGCAGGAAGAGATCAATGCGTCCGTCGTCGTCGTGGTGACGGTCGTGATCATGATGTTTTACATCGTTTTTTGGGACGCGATCTTTTTCTTCGGGCGGAGTTTGATCTATCCTGGCTCCTGATCGCTGGTTTTACCCGCAGCCGATGTGAGTCACGTCACCGAGGCGCCCTATACACCCTATAGCCGTCACGCCTCGATTCGGACGCGACGAGATCCGTTTTCGGCTCGAAGCACTTTTTCAGGCAGACGGTGACAAGAAGTGTGTGGGGGACGCGTCTCGGTGGGAGGCGCCGATCGGTCGCCTCGCCCAGCGCGCCGGCTATTGTCTTGCTCCTCGGAGTCCGCTATAGTCGCCCTATTATCTACAAAACCCCGGAGCTTTGAGGGGGCGCCGGCACTCGAGATGGACGACCGCCTTCCTTCGGCTGTCATGATGCGATCGACTGCTCCCAACCGACTCCATCGCGGTTCCAAGTGTTGCGGCTGCGGCGATTCTATCGGTTTTCAGTATCGTGTGGTGGTGAGTGGACTCGGAGAGACATCACGCTATGGTGCTTGAGTGGTACGTATTGAGGGTTGCCAGCGGCCGCGAGTCGACGCTTCGCGATGCCCTGCAGAAGAAGGTGCAACTGGCGGGGCTCGAGGAAGAGGTCCCGACGATTCTGGTGCCGACCGAGAAGGTCTCGGAGATCAAGGGTGGTAAGAAACGCTTCAAGGAACGGAAGCTCTACCCGGGTTACTTGATCGTTGAGATGGATTTGACCGACGACGTCTGGTACCTGATCAAGGAGACCAACGGCATCGGCGACTTTGTCGGCTCCCAGCAGCGGCCGTTGCCGCTGCCCCCGGCGGAAGTCGAAAAGGTCCTCAACACCATGAAGGACAAGGACGAGGCGCCGGAGCTGAAGATCGATCTCGAGGCTGGAAACAGCGTCAAGATCAAAGAGGGGCCGTTTGAGAACTTCGACGGCACCGTCGACGAGATCTTTCCGACCAAGGGGCAGGTGCGTGTTATCGTGACGATTTTTGGTAGAGCCACGCCGGTCGATCTGGAATACTGGCAGGTCGAGCGCATCTGAGGAGCTCTTCCACGAACGGTGGTGGCGTCGTCACCCCCGTCAATTCCCCCCGAAATCCAGGCGCGACAACGAGACGAATCATGCCGCCGAAAAGAGAAGTCAAAGCCAAGATCAAATTGCAAATCGTTGGTGGTCAAGCCACGCCGGCGCCGCCCGTGGGGCCGGCCCTCGGCCAGCACGGGGTCAACATCGGTGAGTTTGTTTCGCAGTTCAATTCCCGCACCAGCGACCAGCAGGGCACCGTCATCCCCGTCGAGCTGAGTGTCTACGCAGATCGTAGCTTTGACTTCGTGCTCAAATCCCCGCCCGCCGCCGTGCTTGTGCGCCAGGCAGTGGGCCTCGCCAAGGGGGCGAACACGCCGGGGCGGGAGACCGTCGGCTCGATCACCCGGACCCAGCTTGAGGAGATTGCCAAGACGAAGATGGCAGACCTCAACGCTGGCAGTCTCGACTCCGCCGTGCGCCTGATCGAGGGGACCTGCCGCAGCATGGGGGTCGAAGTCCAGGTTTGAGGGGCTGGAGGCTGTCCTCGCGTCCTGTCGGGCGCTCAGCGCCGCCGCCCGGGTTGGGTACTTAAGATTTCCCGCACCCGCCCCTTGCATTTGACCTGGCGACTGGCTAAAACTGTGCGTTTGGTCCCGGGGAGCTCTTTTGGAAGGTCCGTTTTCTGAGCCGGCGCGCCCTCGAAGCCGCAAGGGGAGCGCGTGTCCCATCGTCGCTCAAGGTGTCGGTCGAGCGCGATGCGAATGAGGAGCTTCTCGGGCACGTGATCGGATGGATCGCAGACGATGACCGCGAGCGCGGGAGAGAATCGACTTTGGTTCTCGCAGGAGGATTCTGATGGCGCGAACGTCGAAGAAATTCGGTAGAAATAGAATAAAGTGTTCACAGGAGCTTTTGCCCGTTACTGAAGCGGTCGAAGTCCTCTTGAATTTTGAGAGTGCGAAGTTCGACGAGACGGTCGAGATCGCCGTCAAGCTCGGGATCGACCCCAAGAACTCGCAACAGAACGTCCGCGGTGCGTTTTCGCTCCCGCACGGGATCGGCAAGCAGACGCGTGTGATTGCCTTCGCGGAGGGGCCGGCGGCCGCCGAGGCTGAAGCAGCCGGCGCCAGCGCCGTCGGTGGTGAGGATTTGGCGAAGAAGATTCTTGATGGCTGGCTCGATTTCGATGTCGCGATTGCTCATCCTGCGATGATGCGCCACGTCGGTAAGCTGGGGCGCGTCTTAGGGCCGCACGGTAAAATGCCGTCGCCCAAGTCGGGCACGGTGACAGACAACGTCGGCCAAGCAGTCAAGGAATTCGTTGCGGGCAAGGTCGAGTTTCGCAGCGACGGCGGCGGCAACGTTCACGCTCCCATGGGCAAGAAATCGTTCAAGAAGGACCAGCTGGTCGACAACGTCGAGGCTTTTCTTGAGCATCTGCGATCGGTGAAACCCGCATCGGCGAAGGGGGTTTATCTGCAAAAGGCAGCGATTTCCGCGACGATGAGCCCTGGGGTGCGGTTAAGCGTCAGTGGGTGATGTGACATTGCGGTCCGCGCGGCGGACTTTCATGACCCGGAGCGATCGGTAGAACCGTCATGGCTAGAGAACTCAAACAACTGATTTGTGAGGACCTGAAGGCGCGGTTCCAAGACATGGACGGCTGTGTCTTGATCGACTTCAGGGGATTGAGCGCGGAGGTCACAGAGGATCTTCGTTCGACGCTGCGGCAGCAGGGTGTGCAGATGAATGTCGTGCGCAACCGACTGGCTCAAAGAGTCTTCAGCGAGATCGGTCTCGACGACGAATTCAACACACTCTTGACTGGTCCGATCGCTGTTCTCATGGGTGGCGAGGGCGCGTTCACCGCGTCGCGCGGCATCGTCAACTGGCGCAAAAAGAACAAGGAGGTCGCTGAGATCCGCGGCGGCTTCTTCCAGGGGCGCGTGCTGCAGCCGGCGGACATCGAGCGGTTGGCGGCGATTCCGGAGCCCGAAGTGCTCCGACAGCAGGTGATGTCGCAGTTTTTGGCGCCACTGACGCACATGAGTAGCTGCGCGAAGAGCCTCACGGCTCACTTCGCCGGCTGTGTCAAGGCGCATCACGACGCGCAGGACGGATAGAGTCGGCGCGAAGGTTTTTCCATCGTTGAATTCTCAAACCCAGCTTCGGCGCTCGACACCGCGCGACACCGCGCGACACCGCGCGGCGCGGTCAGGCGTGAACGGAAGCGGGCTTACTGGTCAATTGAGTTAGCAAGAGCAAGCGCGAAGGCCACAAGGAGGCTGGACGGTCATGTCGGAAGAAGCCACTACGGAAGCCAAAACCTTCTCAGAGAAAGTGACGAAAATTGTCGATTCCTTCATGGAGCTGAACGTCATGGAGCTCCTCGAGCTGCAAGAAGCTCTTGAAGCGAAGGGGATCAAGCCGGCCGCAGCTGCGGTTGCTGCAGTTGGGCCGATGCCCGGCGGCGGCGGTGATGAAGCGGCGGAAGCGAAGTCGACGTTCGACGTCATCCTCAAGAGTGGCGGTGCCAAGAAGATCCAGGTCATCAAAGAGGTGCGAGCGATCACGAGCCTCGGCCTGAAGGAGGCCAAGGATCTTGTCGAGGGTGCACCGAAGCCGGTGAAGGAAGGGCTACCCAAGGACGAGGCGGAAAAGCTCAAGGCGCAGCTCGAAGAGGCTGGCGCCGAGGTCGAGCTCAAGTAGTGAGTTCGCTGGTGGGTGCCGCGGTTCGGGCCAGTGTTGCGTCCGAACCCTGGTGCCCAATCGCTGGAAGCTAATAGCGGGAAGTCAGTGACGTGACGAGCAAGATGGCGACGGCGTGAAGAGTTGGTTGCGTGAAGAGAGAGCGGCGCGTCCGCGGTGAGGTGCTTTGACTTGTGGAACGACCTTCCGAGTGTCGCCGCTTTCGTGCCGTTGGAGGCAGTGCTTCTCGGCGGGTCACGACCAGCTCTCGAACCGCGGCGGCAGGGTCCAACAATCGCTCGTGCGACGATTCGCCGCGGTGAAACGTCGGGCGTCGGTCGCGTGTGTGTCTCGCTCGAACGTTTTGCTCAAACGAAGTTCGCCGGAATGGGTCTTTTCTCGGACGAAGTGCGTTGAGGCGCTTTTCTCGGTTGATTGAACTCGGGTCTGAACCGAACCATTTGGAGGTCTGTCGATGGCTTTAGCGATTCGCCGTTTTGGAAAGAACCGGGAAGCGATTCCGGTGCCAAACCTCATGCGGCTCCAGATCGAGGCCTACGATCGCTTTCTTCAGGCTGACGTCCACTATACTGACCGAGAAAACGTGGGTCTCGAAGCGATCTTGCGCGAGATCTTTCCCATCAAGAGTTACGACGGCAAGATCGGGCTTGAGTATGTCGGCTACGAGCTTGGGCGTCCGCGCTACATGCCGGATGAGTGCCGGCAGCTGCGCTTGACCTACGGTATGCCGTTCAAGATTCGGGTGCGGCTGGAGAAGGACGAGCCGATCGAGGAAGAGGTGTACCTCGGTGAGCTGCCGATCATGATCGGTGGCGGCGAGTTCATCATCAACGGCGCAGAACGTGTCATCGTCAGCCAGCTGCACCGTTCGCCCGGCGTTGACTTCTCCGAGGAGCTTCACACCAGCGAGAAGCGTCTTCACTGCTGCCGCATCATTCCGGAGCGTGGCAGCTGGATCGAGCTCAACGTCACCAAGAAGGATATCCTCACGATCCGCATCGACCAAAGCGGCAAGTTTCCGGCGACGTGCTTCCTGCGTGCCATGACCGAGGACTTTGCGTCGAACCGGAATCTCATCGAGCTCTTCTACCCCGTGCAGGATGTCAAGCTCTCCGGCGACAAGTGGGTCGACAAAGTGAAGGGGCTGATCTGTGCCGACGACATCGTCAATGAATCGACCGGCGAGATCTTGCTCGAATGCGGTGAGGTCATCACCGAGACGTTCGCACAGTCCCTCTTCACCGACAAAGAGAAGCGTCAAGTCGGCGGCAAAGACCGCGTCATTCGCGTCATCACCGACGTTCGGGATCCACTGATCCTCAACACGCTCAAGGAAGACTTGTCGAAGAACCACGAGGATGCGTTGATTCGCATCTATCAACGGCTGCGACCGGGCAACCCAGCGCAAATTGCGAAGGCGAAAGAGCTCTTCCATGAGAAGTTCTACAACTCCAGCAAGTATCGCCTAGGCCGAGTCGGTCGATTCCGCATCAATCGAAAGTTCGGTCAGAGTGTTGCTGAAAATGAGATGACGCTCCACCAGGACGACATCATCAACTCCATTCAGTATGTTCTCGACCTCCGCATCAACAACGGTGAGGTCGATGACATTGACCACCTCGGCAATCGTCGCGTGCGAACGATTGAAGAGCTCGCCGGCGAGGAGCTGCGCAAAGGATTCCTCAAGCTGAAGCGCACCGTCCAGGAGCGCATGAGCATCATGGACAAGGAGGCGCTCACGCCGCGCAGCGTCATCAACTCGAAGACCATCTCGAGCGCGATCGAGTTCTTCTTCGGTCGCGGCGAGCTGTCACAGGTGGTTGACCAAACCAACCCACTGTCGCAGCTGACGCACGAGCGTCGATTGAGTGCTCTGGGACCTGGAGGGCTCAACCGTAAACGTGCTGGCTTCGAAGTGCGTGACGTTCACATCTCGCACTACGGGCGCATCTGTCCCATTGAGACGCCTGAAGGAACGAACATTGGCTTGATTTCCTCGTTGGGTGTCTTTGCTTCGATTGACGAGTACGGCTTCCTCATCACGCCTTACCTCGAGGTGAAGAAGGGAAAGGTCTCAGGTAAGACCGTCCACCTGCGCGCCGATGAGGAGGAAAACCGTTGGCTCGCCCCCGCCGACATTGCCGTCGATAAAAACGGCAAGATCGAAGGCAATCTGGTCTTGGCGCGGCGCAACGGCGATTTCAAGCTCGTGGCGCCGGCAGAGATTGACTACATCGACGTGTCGCCGCAGCAGATGGTCGGCGTCTCCGCGGCGCTCATCCCCTTCTTGGAACACGACGACGCCAACCGCGCCCTCATGGGCTCGAACATGCAGCGCCAGGCGGTGCCGCTTCTGCGCACCGAACCGCCGCTCGTTGGCACCGGTATGGAGACCGAGGTGGCGCGTTACTCCGGTATGGTGGTCACCGCCCGACGTGAAGGACAAGTGACGGCCGTCGACGCCAACCGCGTCGTCATCGACGACGAAGACGAATACTTGCTGCGCAAGTTTCAGAAGCTTAACGAGCGGACTTGCCTCAATCAGAAGCCCATCGTCAAAGTCGGCGAGAAGGTGAAAAAGGGGCAGGTGCTTGCTGACGGTGCAGCGACCAAAAACGGCGAGCTCGCGCTTGGGCGCAACGTGCTGGTCGCGTTCATGAGCTGGGACGGCTACAACTTTGAGGACGCCATCCTCGTCAGCGAGAAGCTGGTCAAGGACGACGCCTACACCTCAGTGCATTTGGACGAGTTTGAGGTCGAGATTCGCGAGACCAAACTCGGGCGCGAGGAATTCACGCGCGAGATTCCGAACGTCTCCGAGCGCGTCCTCCGCAATCTGGATGAGACCGGTGTGGTCCGCATCGGCACGGCCGTGAAGCAGGGTGATATCCTTGTCGGTAAGGTTGTGCCCAAGTCGAAGAGCGAGCTTTCGCCTGAAGAAAAGCTGTTGCACGCGATCTTCGGACGCGCCGGCGAGGACGTGAAGAACGACTCACTGGAAGTGCCGTCAGGAGTCGAGGGCGTGGTCATTGGCGCGCACCGCTTTTCGCGCAAGTCGTACCTCAGCGATGAAGATCGTAAGAAGAGCAAGGAAGAGCTGGCGACAGCGCATGGCGAGTATGACCAGAAACGCGCCGCGCAGCTGGACCTGTTGATTCAAGAGCTCACGAAGATCCTCGGCAAGAAGCCTGTTGGTTCGGACGGTAAGGCCGTGACCACGATCCGATTGGCTGAGATGGAGAGCGTCGGTGCCGTCAAGATGCTCTTGCGGGTCGAGACCCTCATCGAAGGCCGCACGCCGAGTAAGGCGCAGCAGATCAAGGACTGCCTGCGGATTCATTTCGCCAAGCTGGAGGCGATCGAGGACCAGAAGACGCGCGTCACTAATCGGCTAACCCGCGGCGATGAGTTGCCTCCGGGCGTCTTGGAGATGGTCAAGGTGTACGTCGCGACCAAGCGCAACCTTTCGGTCGGCGACAAGATGGCCGGACGACACGGGAACAAGGGAGTGATCGCGAAGATCATGGCCGAGGAGGACATGCCGTTTCTTGACGACGGCACTCCAGTGGAAATGGTGCTCAACCCGCTCGGCGTCCCGTCCCGTATGAATCTCGGCCAGATCCTTGAGACACACCTCGGGTGGGCGGCGTCGCGTCTCGGCTACCGTGCTGTGACGCCAGTCTTCGACGGCTGCAACGAGGGCGACATCAAGGAGGCACTTCACGATTCCGAGCTGCCCGCGGATGGCAAAGCTCAGCTATTCGACGGGCGCACCGGCGAAGCCTTTGAGCAGCGCGTCACCGTGGGCTACTTGTACATGCTGAAGCTCCACCACTTGGTGGACGACAAGATTCACGCGCGGGCTACCGGCCCCTATTCGCTCATCACCCAACAGCCTCTCGGCGGCAAGGCGCGATTCGGTGGTCAGCGCTTCGGCGAGATGGAGGTGTGGGCGCTCGAGGCTTATGGCGCCGCGAACATCTTGCAGGAGCTACTCACCGTCAAGTCAGACGACGTCGACGGCCGTGCCAAAATCTACGAGTCCATGGTGAAGGGCGAGAACACGCTGGAGCCAGGGACTCCTGTTTCGTTCCACGTATTGACGCATGAGATCAAGGGCCTCGGCTTGAACATTGAGCTACAGAAGACACTGCCAGACGGCGACGGCCCTGACAAAGACGGAGGCCCCAGATGAGAACGCCCATTGGCGCGGCGCTGCCAACCGGCCGTTCGCGAAGCGCCCCCGTGTTTGAGCTGAGTCTTCCGGGTGAATCATCGCTGCGCGGTTCACTGCACAACGAGGCGCGCAGCCACTTTATTCGGGTCACGATGAGGAGGGAGTTTTAGATGGTCGATACGGCATACGAAAGAGTCAACGACTACAGTGCGGTGCACATTCGTTTGGCTTCGCCCAACGACATTCTCTCGTGGTCCTACGGCGAGGTGAAGAAGCCGGAAACGATCAACTATCGCACCTACCGACCCGAGAAAGACGGGCTGTTCTGCGAGCGCATTTTTGGTCCCGAGCGCGACTGGGAGTGCTTCTGCGGCAAGTACAAGGGCATCAAGCACCGCGGCATCATATGCGATCGATGCGGCATCAAGATCACCCATTCTCGCGTGCGTCGCGAACGCATGGGGCACATCAACCTGGCGGCACCAATCGTCCACATCTGGTTCTTCAAGGCGATGCCGTCGAGGCTGGGCAACCTGCTCGCGATGAAGACATCCAGTTTGGAGCGGGTGATCTACTACCAGGACTATGTCGTCATCGACCCAGGTGACACGCAGCTCAAAGAGAAGCAGCTTCTCACCGAAGAAGAGTTTCGGATGTGTCGGGAGAAGTATGGCGACTCCTTCGAGGCGGACACCGGCGCCGACGCGGTTCGCAAACTGATCGGCAAGCTCGACTCCGAAAAGCTCGTCGAAGAGCTCAAGGCGGAGCTTGCGACGACGAAGAGCAAGCAAAAGCAGAAGGAGCTCATCAGCCGTCTCAAGATCGTCAAGTCGATCCTCGACTCAGGGAACAAGTCGGACTGGATGGTGCTCGACGTCGTTCCTGTGATCCCACCGGATCTACGACCTCTCGTGCTTCTGGAGAGCGGCAACTTCGCGACGTCGGACCTCAATGACCTGTACCGTCGACTGATCAATCGCAACAACCGACTGAAGAAGCTCCTCGACCTCAACGCGCCAGAAGTCATCATTCGCAATGAAAAGCGGATGCTGCAGCACTCCGTCGACGCCTTGTTTGACAACAGCCGCTGCCGGCGACCTGTCCTCGGCTCGAACAACCGGCCTCTCAAGTCGCTCACCGACATGATCAAAGGTAAGCAGGGTCGCTTTCGCGAGAACTTGCTCGGCAAGCGCGTGGATTACAGTGCGCGGTCCGTGATCACGGTTGGACCTGAGCTAAAGATCCATCAGTGCGGCCTGCCGAAGAAGATCGCACTTGAGCTATACCAGCCTTTTATTATCCGGCGTCTAAAAGATCTCGGTCATGCCGATACGATCAAGAGCGCCAAGAAGATGCTCGAGCGCAAGGATGAAGAGGTCTGGGACATCCTCGAGGATGTGATCGACGAGCATCCGGTTCTGCTCAATCGCGCCCCGACACTTCACCGCATGGGAATCCAAGGGTTTGAGCCTGTCCTCATTGAAGGCAACGCGATCAAGATCCATCCCCTCGTGTGCGAAGGCTTCAACGCCGACTTCGACGGCGACCAAATGGCGGTGCACCTACCGCTGTCGATCGAGGCCCAAGTCGAGGCGTCGACGCTGATGCTGTCGACGAACAACGTCTTTTCCCCGGCGAGCGGTCGTCCGGTCATCGCACCATCGCAGGACATCGTGCTCGGTTGCTATTACCTGACCGCAGCCGTGCCGAGCGGTGAGAAGCTGTCACGTTCGTTTTCGGCGCCGATGGAGGTGTTTCGCGCCCACGGTGCCGGCAAGGTTTCGTACCATTCACCCATTCGGCTGCGTCTGGGCCCCGATGCGAACTTCCTCACTAGGAGCGGTGTGGAGAAGTCCGAGAGGGGGATCTACGAGACCACCGTCGGACGCGTCTACTTCAACGATATCCTCCCCGAGGGGATGAATTTCTACAACTTGGAGATGACGAAGGGCAATCTGAGTCGCGTCATTCACGACTGCTACCAGTTGCTCGGGCGTCGCGCCACGCTGACGCTTCTAGACGACCTGAAGGAACTTGGGTTCAAGGTGGCGACGATCGCCGGACTGTCGTTCGCCAAGGAGGACCTGCGCGTTCCAGATTCGAAGGAGCGAGTCATCGGTGAGACTCAGAAGCAAGTCGAAAAGGTCGAGAAGCAATATCAAGCCGGCGTCATCACCGACGGCGAACGCTACAACCAGATCATTGACCTTTGGACTCACGCGACCGAACGCATCGGCGACGACATGATCGGCGCGCTGCGCAGCGACGTGCGTGACGGCGAGTACTACCTCAATCCCATCTACATGATGGTTGACTCGGGTGCGCGCGGTAGTTCGACGCAGATCCGCCAGCTGGCGGGCATGCGCGGTCTCATGGCTAAGCCTTCGGGAAAAATCATTGAGACGCCGATCAAGGCGAGCTTTCGGGAGGGTCTCAAGGTCCTCGAGTATTTCTCATCGACGCACGGCGCCCGAAAGGGGCTGGCGGATACGGCGTTGAAGACGGCGGACTCCGGCTATCTTACGCGTAAGCTTGCCGACGTGGCGCAGAATGTCGTCGTGACGGAGTACGATTGCGGCACGCTCAACGGCATCACCAAGTCCGTGATCTACAAGGGCGACAAGGTCGAGATTCCTCTGTCAAAGAGCATCATGGGGCGCGTTGCCCGCAAGCGCATCGTCGACGTGGTCACCGATGAGATCATCGTGGATGAGAACCAGCTCGTCACCGAAGAGATCGCTAAGCGCATCGAGGCGATGGGTTACGACAAGATGCGTGTGCGGTCCCCGCTCACTTGCGAAAGCTCGCTCGGCATCTGCACTCTCTGCTACGGGATGGACCTCTCGACAGGGCGCATGGTTGAGTCCGGGTTGGCGGTTGGCATCATCTCGGCTCAGTCGATTGGCGAACCTGGTACGCAGCTGACGATGCGGACCTTTCACATCGGTGGAATTGCCTCCAAGTCGGTCGAGGAGACCGGCGTCAAGACGAAGAGCAAGGGAATCGTCAAGTACAGCAACTTGAAGGTCGTTAAAAACGATCAAGGCGAGACGATCGTCCTCAACCGTAACGGTGAACTCGTCCTCTTGGACGACAAGGGGATCGAGCTCGAGCGCCACGCCGTGCCCGCTGGAGCTATCGTACTCGTCGACGAGGACGCGGCGGTGAAGACTGGGACTGAGCTTGCTCAGTGGGAAGCCCACATGATCCCAATCATCTCCGACAAGGCCGGTGTTGTCGAGTACGACGACATCGTCGAGGGCGTCACCATGAAGATCGAAAAGGACACGATCTCGAAAGCCCTGCGTCGGCAGATTATCGAACACAAGGGTGAGCTCCACCCGCAGATCGTGATCAAGGATCTGAATGGCGAGCCGCTGGCGATGTATCCGATCCCGGAGAAGGCGTACGTCGAGGTCGAACCGAGCCAGAAGGTCGGCGCGGGAACCCTGCTCGCCAAGACGCCGCGGGAAATCACCGGTACGCAGGACATCACCGGTGGACTGCCACGTGTCACCGAGCTGTTCGAGGTGCGGCGGCCGAAGAATCCGTCGGTCATCAGCGAGATCGACGGCACCGTGGAGCTCGGTGAAAAGAAGCGCGGTAAATCGACGATCGTTGTGCGCAACGAGTCCGGAATGGAAGTCTCGCACGTCATTCCGCACGGTAAGCACTTCCGTGTCCACCGCGGCGATTCCGTCAAGGCGGGCGAGGCGCTGGTGGATGGACCGCTCGTGCCCAAGGACATCCTTCGCATCAACGGCGAGGAGGCGGTGCAGCAGTATCTGCTTCGGGAGATACAGAACGTTTACCGATCGCAGAATGTCGGCATCGACGACAAGCACATCGAGATCATCATTTCGCAGATGCTTCGCAACGTTCACGTCGTGGACGCCGGCGACACCGAGTTGCTGCCAGGTACGGTGATCGACAAGTTCAAGTTCCGTGCGATCAACCAGGAAACCGTCAAGCTCGGCAAGAAGCCCGCGACGGCCGATTCCTTGCTCCTGGGCATCACCAAAGCGTCGCTCCACTCCGAGAGCTTTATCTCTGCGGCGAGTTTCCAGGAGACGACGAAGGTGTTGACGGAGGCTGCGCTTGCTGGTAAAACCGACCACCTTGTCGGCCTCAAGGAAAATGTCATCCTAGGGCATTTGGTTCCCGCGGGGACCGGATTTCAGAACTATTTGACGCAGCAGGTCAAGAAGCTCGCTGAGCCCGTCCGGCCGCCGGAGCGATTGGCTCCACACGCCGATATGGCCGTGCTTGATGAAGTGGACGACGACCAAGACGCGAACGACGCCGAGGCGGGAGGTGCCGTCGAGGTGAGCGCGGAAACGAGCCCGTAGCCGGAAGAGCCCCATGCCTACATTCAACCAGTTGGTTCGCAAAGGCCGTCGTAAGACGACGAAGAAGAGCAAGTCTCCGGTCCTCGAGTCTTGTCCGCAGCGGCGTGGCGTTTGCCTTCAAGTCAGAACCATGACGCCGAAGAAGCCGAACTCCGCGCTGCGCAAGATCGCTCGTGTGCGCCTGACGAACGGCAAAGAAATCACCGCCTACATCCCAGGCGTCGGTCACAACTTGCAGGAGCACTCCATCGTGCTCGTGCGGGGTGGCCGTGTGCGCGATTTGCCAGGCGTGCGGTATCACATCATTCGTGGAACGCGCGACACGTCCGGGGTGGACAGTCGTAAGCAGGGGCGTTCTAAGTACGGCACAAAGAGCGGAAAGTAAGAGAAAAGTAACAGAGCGGAAAGTAACCGCGCGGTAGAGAGCTCATGGCACGCAAGCGAAAAGTCGAAAAGACCAAGTTCAAGTTCAAGTCCACCGAACGGTTTCTCCAGCCTGACCCCAAGTTCAATAACCTGGTGGTGTCGAAGCTGACGAACCAGCTCATGCTTGACGGTAAGAAGACGGTTGCGCGGACGGTGGTCTACGATGCGGTGGACATCATCTCAAAGCGCGTCAAGGATCAAGATCCGCTCGACGTCCTTCTGACCGCGATCAATAACATCAAGCCGAAGCTTGAAGTGCGGTCGCGACGTGTCGGTGGTGCGACGTATCAAGTGCCGATGGAAGTGAGCGGTCGCCGCCAACAAACCTTGGCGATTCGCGTCCTCGTCGGGAACATCCGCGGCAAAAAGGGCAAGCCGATCTCGCAGCGACTCGCCGAAGAGCTGCTCGACGCCTACAACCAGCAGGGCGCGTCGATCACCTGGCGTGAGAACACGCACAAGATGGCTGAGGCGAACAAGCTGTTCGCACACTTTGCCTGGTAGGCGAGCCTGCAGTCTTTGCCGCTGACGGTCGTGGGCGGACCCGAGATCGAGGTGTGAGCGAGCCGATTCTCATGCCGGGGACGTTTTGACTTTCTCGGGCCGCGCTGGTGCGCCCGTGCCGGGCAGCGTTTGAGGGGGCAGCTGTCGGCCTCCCGGCCTCGTGGACGGCTGCGTGACTTGTCGATTGCACTCGAGCGGGAGCGGGCGTAAATTGCCGAGACTCGCGTGCCGCCACGAGACTCTTGCTGTTGGTCTCGCGCCTTGAGCCAACAGCGAGTGAGACGGGGATCACCGCCTCGAGCCATTCAAGTCGAAGCCATCCGAGTCGTTCGATGACAGCGAAAGAGAATCTGCGCAATCTCGGCATCATTGCGCACATCGACGCCGGCAAGACGACGGTCACGGAGCGCATGCTCTTCTACTCCCGCAAGGAGCACCGCATCGGAGAGGTGGATGCTGGTACAGCCACGATGGACTGGATGCCGGAAGAGCAGAGGCGCGGCATTACGATCACTGCGGCCGCGACAACGTTCTATTGGCAGGGGTTTCGCTTCAATCTGATCGATACCCCGGGTCACGTCGACTTCACCGCCGAGGTCGAACGCGCGCTGCGCGTGCTGGATGGCGCTGTGGGCGTTTTCTGTGGTACGTCGGGCGTGCAGGCGCAGTCAGAGACGGTGTGGCGTCAGGCAGACCGCTACTCCGTGCCGCGCCTGGCGTTCGTCAACAAGCTCGACCGCGTCGGGGCGGATTTCTTCCGTACGGTCGAGTCGGTTCGCAGCAAGCTCGGAGCTAACGCCGTCCCCATACAGATTCCGATCGGTAGCGAGAAGGAGTACGAGGGCGTCGTCGACCTCGTCGAATGGCAGGAGATTCGCTTCGACGCGGAGTCACTGGGAGAGCAACTCGTGCTGAGCCCAGTGGCGACTGAGCGCAAAGAGGAGGCGGAGGCGTGGCGCGAGCGCCTCATTGAAGCCGCGGCTGAATTCGATGACGGACTGCTGGAGAAATACCTCGGCGGCGATGACATCGGTGCCGCCGACATCAAGTCTGCGCTCCGCGTCGGGACGCTGGCGCGGCAGGTGGTTCCTGTCCTCTGCGGCGCGGCGCTGCGCAACAAAGGGGTGCAGCCGCTCATGGACGCCGTCTGCGACTACCTTCCAGGACCCGAGGACGCGCCGGAAGTTTCAGGGAGCGACGCCAAGAGCGGCAAGCCCGTGGTGCGCGCCACGACGCCCGAGGCACCGCTTGCGGCACTCGCGTTTAAGACAGTCGCCGATGCGCACGGCGACCTCGTCTATCTGCGTGTCTATTCCGGGCGCCTGAAAGCCGGTGAGCAGGTGTACAACTGCCGCACGAAAAAGAAGGATCGGGCACAAAAAATCTACCTCATGCACGCCAACCATCGGGAGGCGCTCTCTGAAGCCGTCGCTGGGGAGATCATCGCCGTCGTCGGTTTCAAGGAGACGAGTACGGGCGACAGCGTCGGTCCGGCATCAGGTGCGATGTTGCTGGAACCACCGGTCTTCCCGGACGCCGTCGTCTCCGTGGCGGTCGAGCCCGTGAGCATTTCTGATCGCGACAAGCTCATCGAGTCGCTCGAAAAGCTCGCGCGCGAGGATCCCACGTTTCACTGGTACAGCGACGACGAAACCGGCCAGCTCATCGCCAGCGGCATGGGGGAGCTGCACCTGGAAATCCTTGTTGAGCGCCTGCTGCGTGAGTTCCATGTCAACGCGGCGGTCGGCAAGCCGCGCGTCGCGTACCGTCAAACCATTTTGCGTCCAGCGACCGACGAGGCGACCTTCGAGCGGCAGATCGGTGGGCGCAATCACTTCGCGAAAGTGACCGTGAGCGTCGCACCGCAATCCGAAGAGACACAACCGAGCGTGACGAATCTTGTGCGCAAGGACGACGTGCCGCTTGAGTTCCACGAGGCGCTCGTCGAGGGGGTACAAGGGGCCCTGCAAGCCGGCGGCACGCTGGGGTATCCCCTGATTCAGCTCAAGGCCACCATCGAAGCCGCCGAGTTCCGTCCAGCCGAGAGTTCAGCGATTGCCTACACTGCTGCTGCATCTGCCGCCTTTGACGCCGCTTTGGCGAAGAGCGGCACGTCCTTACTCGAGCCGGTGATGGCGGTCGAGATCGAGGTGCCCGACGAATACTACGGTGCGGTGTCGAACGATCTGACGCAGCGGCGGACGGTGATTCGCTCGGTCGAGCTCGAGAATGGAGTCCGCATGATCAGCGGCAGCGTGCCGCTGGCGGAAGTCTTCGGCTACTCCAACACCCTCCGATCCTTGACGCAGGGGCGAGGCTCTTTGAGTCTCGAGCCAGAGTCCTATGCACCAGTTCCAGAATCGGTCGCGCAGCGCTTCAATCTGTGAGGCCGAGTCTTGGCGCCTGTCAACGCGCCGCATGGCCTGATTTTGGCGTTGCCGACGCGCCAAAGCGCGTTGTCGGCGTGTGCCGCGATATTTTGTCACGGAACGCCTGGTTTGACTGTTGACAGGTCATTTTCGCCTTTTATAATCTCAACCTTTGCCCTCTAAGTTAGGGAACCCTTAGTTTCGATAAGAGCAGGGGTTACGAAAAACTGCCTGTTCGTGAGGCCGCCTCTTCGCGGGGTCCGGCCGGAGTTCTCGAGAGGAACGCAGACCCCGAGTGCGGGCCCCGGACCATCATCCGGAGCGAGAGCGGCCCTGGTCGCCTCAGACGATGGTTTCTGGCCGCTGGCATCGGGGGGTGTCGTTCCTTGATGGTGCCATCTCGTTTCGAGGGGGCTTTTTCGCGCGCGTTGACCGCTGTCGTCAGCGCTCTAGTTGGAAGGATCATGGACGCGACACGAATCCGCATCAGAATGGAAGCCTACGATCACAAAGTGCTCGACCGCGCTTCCATCGAAATCGTCGAGACGGCCAAGCGCACCGGCGCCAAGGTGAGTGGGCCCGTGCCCCTGCCGACGCGGATCGAGCGCTACACGGTGAACCGCTCGCCGCACATCGATAAGAAGTCACGCGAGCAGTTCGAGATTCGGACGCATAAACGTTTGATCGACATCTCCGAACCGACGGGGAAGACGATGGACGCGCTCCGAAAGATCACGATGCCAGCCGGAGTTAACCTGCACATGAAGGCCTAACCGTTTCGCAAGCGGTTAGGCTTTTTTCATACAGCGAAGAAGTCATGGTCAGAAAAGCACGACAGAACAAGAAAGCGATTCTCGGCAAGAAGGTCGGCATGACGCAGGTCTTCACTGAGGACGGACGCCGCGTCCCGGTGACGGTGATTCAGGCCGGGCCGTGCACGGTTCTCCGCGTGAAGACGCCCGAGAGTGACGGCTATGCCGCTGTGCAGCTGGGATTCGAGGCTGGCCGCAAGGCCGCGAAACGGCCGCAGCAGGCCTATTTCGACAAAATCGACGTGGCTACGCAGCGCTTCGTGCGCGAGGTGCCGTTCGTCGATTCTGCGGACGTGATCGGTGCGGACGGCGACGGGGAGGTCGCTCCTGGCGCTCAGATCGGCGTGACGGCGTTCAAGGAAATCGAACACGTCGACGTGCGCGGCGTCACCAAAGGGCGGGGTTTCACCGGTACCGTCAAGCGCCATGGCTTTCGCACTGGAGATAAATCGCACGGTTCAAAGAACGTGCGGGAACCGGGAAGTACCGGCATGCACACCGATCCGGGACGCGTGCTCAAAGGTAAGAAAATGGCGGGCCAACACGGCAATAAGAACCGCAAGGTCCGCAACTTGCGCGTCATCCGCATCGACGAGGAGGATCAACTTCTCGTCGTCGAAGGAGCGGTGCCGGGTCCTCGTGGCGGTTATTTGTTGATCGAGGAGAGCCTCTGAGCGCGGCTCGCGAGGGAGCGACGACACGAATTATGTCAGCAGAAGAAACCTTTTCAGTGCCGGTTCGTTCCGCGGCAGGTCAAGAGACCTCGACGCGCTCGATCGCGGCGTCGGACCTCGACGCTCGCGTACGGTACCGTTTGCTCAAGCAAGCGTTCGTCATGTACGAGGCGAATCGGCGCGCTGGGACGCACAAAGTGAAGAGCCGTGGCGAGATCGCCGGCTCGGGCCAGAAACCGTGGCGGCAGAAAGGCACCGGGCGGGCGCGTTCCGGTAGCCGCAAGTCTCCCATTTGGCGCGGCGGCGGTACCGTCTTCGGCCCGAAACCGCGTGACTACTCGTTCGCCATCAATCGCAAGCAGCGGCGACTGGCGCTGCGTTCGGCGATTTACGACAAGTTCTCCGCCGGGAACGTCTTTGTACTCGACGGAATTGAGTTGAGTGGTCCGAGCACGAAGACCGTGGCGGCGGCGCTGAAGGCGTGTGGCGTCAAGGGGCGCTGCCTGATCGGGACGAAAGAGTACGACCGGAATTTGGTCTTGTCGGCTCGCAACATTCCCGGTGTCGAGGTGGCCCCGATTTCAGATTGGAACGCACGGCAGGTGTTGCTGGCGGCGACCCTCGTTTTTCTCCCGGACGCTCTCGGCGCCTTGGAGAGCGGGAGTGCGTCGTCGTGACCAGGAATTGATCGACAAGAATACAGTTAGAAAACCATGGACCTTCACACTGTTCTCAGGCGCCCCATACTCACCGAGAAGAGCACTCGCTCGATCGAGCAGGGGAACGCCTACGTTTTCGAAGTCGCGATCAGCGCGAATAAGCTTCAGGTCAAGCAGGCGATCGAGGCGTTGTTTGATGTCAAGGTGCGGAAGGTCAACGTGCGGCGTCGCCGCGGCAAGCTGAAACGGACCGGACGTTCGCTGGGATACACGAAGGCACGCAAGGAAGCGATCGTCACCTTGCGTCCGGGCGACAAGTTGGATGTTTACTGAGAGCAAGGTGAGTCGCCATGGGCGTTAGAATCTACAAACCGACCAGTCCTGGGCGCCGCGGCGGCAGTGTCTCGGACTTCAAAGAGATCACCAAGAAGCGACCCGAGAAGTCGCTGCTCGTTAAGCTCAAGAAGCACGGCGGTAGAAACAACACGGGTCGGATCACGATGCGGCATCACGGCGGTGGCCACAAGCCGAAGTATCGCATCATCGATTTTCGCCGCACGAAGGCCGGCGTCCCCGCAAAGGTTGCGGCGATCGAGTACGATCCGAATCGTTCGGCGCGGATTGCGCTGCTTCACTATGCCGACGGCGCGAAGGCTTACATCATCGCGCCGAGCGGGCTTGAGGTGGGTCAAAGCGTCGTTGCGGGTGAGGCGGCCGAGCCCAAGGTGGGCAACTCGATGTCGCTCCGCAAGATTCCGCCTGGCATTCCTATTCACAACATTGAATTGAGGCCGGGTCAAGGCGCGAAGTTTGTTCGTTCAGCCGGCGTGTCGGCAACCATCCAAGCCAAAGAAGGCAACTACGCGCTGGTTCTCATGCCTTCGAAAGAGGTGCGCCGTGTGCACCTCGAGTGCAAGGCGACCATTGGCCAGGTCGGCAATTCAGATCACCAAAGTGTGGTCATCGGTAAGGCTGGTCGGAACCGGTGGCGCGGCATCCGCCCAACGGTGCGAGGCTCGGCGATGAACCCGGTAGCGCACCCCATGGGAGGCGGTGAGGGGCGACGCTCGGGAGGTCGGCACCCGAAGTCCAAGTGGGGCGTGCCCGCCAAGGGTGGAAAGACTCGCAAGCCGCGCAAACAGTCGAATAAGCACATCGTCCGTCGTCGAAAGAAAAATCGCTAAGTAACGCTAGGAGAGGCCGAGCTCATGGGACGCTCGCTCAAGAAAGGTCCATACGTCGACCCGAAGCTGGTCAAGAAAGTGGTGTCACTGCGCCAGGATTCGGTGAAGACCTGGTCGCGCTCCTGCACGATCATCCCGGAGTTCGTTGGCACGACATTCCTTGTCCACAACGGCAAAGACTTCCGAAAGGTCTACGTCACGGAGAATATGGTTGGGCACAAGCTCGGTGAGTTCTCCTTGACGCGGAACTTCCGCGGTCACGGCGGCGGCAAGAAGGGAAAGTAGACTAAGAGTTTCGCTATGGCTGACGGAGTTTTTACCTCGGAACACAAATACGCGCGGGTGTCGGCGCGGAAGGCGCGGCTCGTCATGGATTTGATCCGCGGCGAGTCGGTCGACAGTGCGCTCAACAAGTTGGCCTTTTGCCAGCGACGCGCTGCGCCAATGATTCACAAAGTCGTACGTTCAGCGATCGCTAACGCCACGCAGGCCGTCGGCGCTGAGTCGGAGGAGCTCGTGATCTGGCGGGCGTACGTCGACGAAGGGCCGACCATGAAGAGGTGGCGGCCGCGTGCGCAAGGTCGCGCGTATCCGCGCTTACGACGCACGTGTCACCTTCGGGTTGCACTGCGGCGCGTCGGTGACGACGGCTCGAGTGCGGCCGGCTCGGGAACGGAAAAAGCCAATTCAGGAACAAAAACAGCGGAAAAAGCGGACGCCGGTCATTCCGCGTAACGCGCTTCGGCGTGTGCGATCGCGGCGCCAAAAGGACCTCACTCATGGGACAGAAAGTTCACCCCACAGGCTTCAGAATCGGAATCACGGAGAACTGGCGTTCACGCTGGTTCGCCGACAAGCAGAACTTCGGCCGCTTGCTCGTTCAGGATCAGTTGCTGCGGCGATTCATCAAGCGCGAGTTTGAGTTCGCTGGGATTCCGAAGGTGGAAATCGAGCGCGAGCGTGAACGCGTGCACATCTTCCTTTACACGTCTCGACCCGGTGTGATCATCGGCCGCAAAGGCGCGAAGGTAGACAAGCTGAAGGAAGATCTCGAACACATCTGTGGGCAAGAGGTGAAGCTCGAGATCCGCGAAGTCTCCAACCCGGACATTGAAGCACAGCTGGTGGCCGAAGCGGTCGCGCAGCAGCTGGTTCGCCGCGCTGCGTTTCGCCGCGTCATGAAGAATGCCATCAAGGCGGCGATGGATCGGGGCGCACTTGGAGTCAAGCTGATCGTCGCGGGCCGGCTTGGCGGCTCTGAAATGGCGCGCCGTGAGTCGTTCAGCGAGGGCAAGATCCCGCTGCAGACGCTCCAGGCACACGTCGACTACGGATTCACCGAAGCGAAAACCACGTACGGCACCATTGGCGTGAAGTGCTGGGTTTATCACGGCCAGTACAGCGAGGAGGGCCAGATTCATGGCTCGCATGCCAAAAAGGGTTAAGTTCAGGAAGCACCAGCGTGGACGAGCCAAGGGCAACGCCACACGCGGGAATCTGGTCTCCTTCGGTGACTTCGGATTGCAGTCTCTCGATCCCGGCTGGATCACCGCGTCGCAAATCGAAGCCGGACGCGTCACCGCGAACCAGCTCCTGCGCGGCGAGGGGCGCATCTATATACGTATTTTTCCCGACAAGCCGATTTCCTCGAAGCCTGCCGAAACGCGGATGGGCAAGGGAAAGGGTGAACCTGATTACTACGCGGCGGTGGTGAAGCCTGGAACGATTCTCTACGAGGTCAGCGGCGTGCCGCAGGATCTCGCCAAGCAGGCTCTGAATCGTGTGTCCCATAAGCTGCCGGTGCGCGTGCGGATGGTCCGGCGTCACCCACGCGTTTAGCGGAAAACAGTCGCTGGAAGTTAAGGCAAATGGAAGTCAAGGAACTCAGACAGCTTCCCGAACAGGAGATTCGAACGGAACTCGAGAAGGCCCGTGAGAAGCTGTTCCGCATGCGATTTCAAGCCAAGGGGAAGGACCTGGAGAATCCAGGGCAGATGAAGAGTTTGAAGAAATACATCGCTCAGTGTCTCACGGTTCTGAACGAGCCACGGGCCTCGTGAACCGCGGCTATCGGGCGAGCGATGCGTTCGTCACCGCCGGGCGAACGGCTGTCTTGATTAACTGGAAGGATTGAAATGTCGGAATCGGTAGCAGGACGAAAGCGACCACGGCTGGTCACTGGAGTCGTGACGAGCGATCGGATGAACAAGACCCGGTCGGTAACCGTGACGCGACTCGTCAAGCACCCCCTGTACAAGAAGTACATTCGCCGCCGCACCAGTTACAAGGTGCACGACGCGGAGAACGCTTCTCGTCAGGGCGACACGGTGACGATTGCGCAGACGCGGCGGCTCTCCAAGTCGAAGACGTGGAGACTCGTTGAGATCGTCGAGCGAGCGAAGAGTCGGGGCGCACCGCTGGATTCGGCAGAGACGACGAACTAAGTAAAACTCACGACGAAGACGAGAAGAGTGCCAAGATGATCCAGATGCAATCCAAGCTCGACGTCGCGGACAACACCGGCGCCAAAGTGGTGCAGTGTATCCATGTTCTCGGCGGCTCGAAGCGCAACCAGGCCGTTCTGGGCGACATCATCGTCTGTTCGGTGAAGAAGGCGCTGCCTTCGAGCGAAATCAAGCCAGGCGATGTCGTCAAGGGAGTCATCGTGCGCACGAAGCATTCCGTGCGACGGGAGGACGGATCCTACGTCCGTTTCGACCGCAACGCGGTTGTGATCGTCGACAACGAAAAAAACCCGCGAGGAACGCGCATCTTTGGTGCGGTCGCGCGGGAGCTCAGACAGAAGAACTTCATGAAGATCATCTCACTTGCGCCGGAGGTCGTCTAAGCATGTATCTGAAGCGCGATGATTTGGTTGTCGTGATTTCGGGCGCTTTCGCTGGTCAGCAGGGGCGCGTGGTGCGCGTCTTGCAGGAAACCGACCAGGTTGTGGTGCAAGGAATCAACCTACGCTACAAGCACCTTCGACGAAGTCAAAAGTATCCACAAGGAGGTCGTGTGCAGCGGGAGGCGCCTCTCCCGGTTTCCAACGTCCAGCTGGTTGATCCGAAGACCAATCAGCCGACGCGCGTTGGATTTCGCATGGAGGACGGACGCAAGGTCCGTTACGCCAAACGCAGCGGCGAACCCGTATAGACTATGGCTCGGCTGCTCGAAAAATATAAAGATGAGATCGTCGGCAAAATGCGCGAGAGGTTCTCTTACAAGAACCTTCACGCTGTGCCGCACATCAACAAGATCGTGCTCAACATGGGCGTCGGCAAAGCGCTGGAGAATTCGAAGCGCATTGAAGCGGCGACGCGTGACCTGAGCTTGATCTCTGGTCAGAAACCGGTCGTTACTAAGGCGCGCAAGTCGATCGCTGGATTTAAGCTCCGCGAAGGCATGGACGTTGGCGTCAAGGTGACGCTGCGCGGTCGTCGTATGTACGAGTTCTTGGACCGTCTCATCAGCGTCGTGATTCCACGTATTCGCGACTTTCGCGGCTTTTCGAGTCGTGCGTTCGACGGCCGTGGCAACTATTCACTCGGACTGACCGAGCAGATGGTTTTCCCCGAGATTGACATTGATTCCGTAGAGTTCGTCCAAGGCCTCGACGTCACCATGACGATCGACCGCTCTAGCGACGAAGAGTCGCTTGCACTCTTAGAGTACTTCGGTTTTCCGTTCAGGAGGTGATCCGGTGGCAAAGACGTCTTGGCGAGTCAAACAGCAGCGCACGCCCAAGTTCTCCACTCGCCGTTACAATCGTTGCCAACTCTGCGGACGGCGTCGCGCGTACTATCGTAAGTTTCAGATTTGCCGTGTCTGCTTCCGAACACTGGCGCTCAAGGGCGAGATCCCCGGTGTGCGAAAGTCGAGCTGGTAGGGATGTGAGTCTCGCGGCGAGTCGTCGCGGCGGCACAGAAAAGGTTCTTGAACCATGAGTATGACGGATCCAGTTGCGGACCTTTTAACGCGCATTCGCAACGCCAACTTCAACGGCTCGGCTTCGGTCTCCGTGCCGCATTCGAATCTGAAGAAGAATGTGCTTCGCGTCCTCAAAGAGCAGGGCTACATCGCTGATTACCGCTCTGAGATGGAAGGGACGAAGCCTTTTCTGCGCGTCGACCTGAAGTATGGCCCTGACGGTGAAAAGGTCATTCAGCACATTCAGCGTGTCTCAAAACCAGGCCGCCGCTGGTATGCGCGCGGCAAGGAGATTCGCGATGTGCTCGATGGGCTTGGAATCTCGGTCGTGTCAACGTCACGTGGCGTCATGTCCAACATCGAGGCGAAGAAACTCGGCGTCGGCGGCGAAGTGTTGTGTGAAGTCTGGTAGCGTAGCGCGCGCGTGCTGCGTGAGTTCTTCTTGAGACGAGCATCCCAGAGGGGATGAAACAGCAGTGTCCAGAATCGGAAAACTACCCATCAAGATTCCTTCGGGTGTCAAGGTATCCCAGAGCAAAGATGGCTCGGGGACGCAGGTCAAGGTTGAAGGTCCGAATGGAAAGTTGAGCTTTGGCTTCCGCTCCGAGGTCTCGCTGACGATCGAAGGCGACGAAGCTCGCGTGACGCGACATGGCGACAGCAAGTTCGATCGCGCTTACCACGGCACGTCGCGAGCGCTTTTGGCGAACATGGTGACAGGTGTCAGCTCTGGCTTTCGCAAAACGCTGCAGATCGAAGGCGTCGGTTACAACGCCAAGTTGGCCGGGAAGAAGATCACACTACAGATCGGGTTTTGCCATCCCGTCGACATCCCGATTCCCGAGACGATCAAAGTCGAGGTCCCGAACCCGACTACGATCGTCGTGCAGGGGCCGGACAAACAGCTGGTTGGTGAGTTCGCGGCCGGGATTCGAAAGATCCGACCTCCGGAGCCCTACAAGGGTAAGGGCATTCGGTACGAAGGTGAGCGCATCATTCGCAAGACCGGCAAGAGCTTTGGTTCCAGCGACTAAGAGAAGTTTCGTTTCATGAGACGTAAAGAATCCATTCAGAAGACGCGCCGCCGATTGCGACGCAAGCGCCACGTGCGCCGGAAGGTGTTCGGAAGCGCTGAGCAGCCACGTTTGACCGTTTTTCGTAGCTCGAAACACATTTCCTGTCAGCTCGTCGATGACTTCCGAGGGGTGACGCTCGGAGCGGTCTCGACGCAGCAGAAGCAGGTGCGTGATCAGATTTCCGGGGACGGTGGCAAGCGCGATGCAGCCACTGTCGTCGGTAAGTTGATCGGCGCTAAGGCGAAGGAACTCGGGATCGAACGGTGCACGTTCGATCGCAACGGTTTTCGCTTTCACGGTCGTGTGAAGGCCGTGGCCGAGGGGGCGCGAGAAGCGGGGCTCAAGATATAGTCGCGGATTTGGACGCAGCACACAGAGAATCCATTCACACAATGAAAGATCTGTGGAACCCTCTAAGCCGCGAAGTCGGCGGCGAGGGTGTACAGAGTGCGGCGATCCAACAGCCGTCAAAGAGACTTTTTGCAGAGAGACACGAAGGAGTGCTTCCGTGAGTGAGGAACCGAAAAAGAAGGACGAAACGCCTGCTAGCAGCGAGACTGAGGCAGCGGCGCCGGCTCGTTCAGAGACTCGTCCAGCGAGCGCTCCCGCGTCTCCGACCAGATCCGCGCAAGGTGGCTCGGCCGGCGGTGGTGGGGGCGGTGGATCGCGCGGCGACGGTCGACGCCCGCACGGTCGCGGCGGTTTCGGCGGCCGAGACCGGGGCCGCGGCCCCCGTGGTCGACAAAGCGACGACCCGGACGCGCAGCAAGAAGAACAGCGTGTTGTTCGCATCAACCGATGCGCCACCGTGGTCAAGGGTGGCCGTCGTTTCAGCTTTAGCGCCCTTGTCGTCGTCGGTGATCGTGAAGGCGCGGTCGGCATCGGGTTCGGGAAAGCGAATGAAGTGCCGCCGTCGGTGGAGAAGGCGTTCAAGGAAGCGCGGAAGAACCAGCGCAAGGTTTCCCTCAAAGGGAACACGATCCCACACGAGGTAGTGGGGAGATTCCTTTCCTCGAAGGTCGTGTTGGTACCGGCCGCCGAAGGAACCGGCGTCATCGCAGGTGCCGCCGTGCGTGCGGTGGTGGAGTGTGCCGGCGTCAAAAACGTGCTGACGAAAGTTTATGGGAGCGCGAATCCGCTCAACGTCGTCAAGGCGACCCTCGACGGCCTCGCCAAGCTGCGGACGCGTGAGGAGGTCTCGCGACTGCGCGGCGTGGAGGTCGGAACATGAAGCTGACTGAAATCTTGGAGAAAGCAGGGCGGCGTCCGGCGCGCAAGCGCCGCGGACGTGGCCAAGGAAGCGGCAACGGCAAGACCGCCGGCCGTGGACACAAGGGTGCCCACTCACGCTCCGGCTGGAGCCGCCGCGAAGCGTACGAGGGTGGACAGATGTCCCTAGTGCGCCGAACTCCCAAAAGGGGGTTCAGTAACGCCCTGTTCCGCCGACGATATGATATTGTCAACCTCAGCGTTCTCGACCAGGCGTTCGAAGCCGGCGACGAGGTACGCCTGGAGGCTCTTGCCGAGCGCGGCCTGATCAAGGCGCGCCACGGACGACTGAAGGTTTTGGGAACCGGCGAGCTGACGAAGTCGCTCAAGGTGTTTGCTCATCGGCTCAGCGCCAGCGCGCAGCAAAAAATCAGCGCTGCCGGTGGTTCGGTCGAGCTTCTCGAGGCCGGGAAGTCGAAGCGGTGAGAGAAGAGCGTGACATTGAAGAGTAGATAGCAGCCGCAGCCAAGGCGCGCCCGACGGTCACAAATGCTGAAGATTCTCAGAGACATATTCAAGATTCCCGAGCTCAGACGTAGGATTCTCTTCACGTTCGGGATGCTGGCGATTTATCGGCTTGGATTCTATATTTTCCTACCAGGAATCGACCACGAAGTCGCGTTGAAGCAGCAACAGGGCGGCGACGATCTTCTCGGCTGGCTGCAGTACACGAGAGCGCTCACCGGCGGCTCGTTCACGCCGTTTCTTTTCTCCCTCGGCATCATGCCGTACATCTCCGCGTCGATCATTTTCAGCCTCATGGTGAAGGTGTTTCCGCGGCTCGAGGCACTGTCGAAGGAGGGTGAGCAGGGGCGCCGCAAAATCAACCAATACACTCGCTACGCGACACTTCTCCTATGCGTCGTGCAGAGCCTCTTTCTGGTCAGCTATTGGCAGAGTGACGCACAGGGACAATCCGTGTCACTGAGTTGGACTCTCGCCCCGGCGCTGCAGGTGCTTTGCCTGACTGTCGGCAGTCTCTTTCTCATGTGGCTCGGCGAGAAGATCTCTGAGTTCGGCATCGGCAATGGCACGTCCCTGATCATCATGGCGGGAATTGTCGCTGAGATGCCTGGTGCGTTCGGCACCCTCGTTGAACAGATCAAGACTGCCACACCCGACACGCGCCCCTTTGCCGTGGTGACGCTGGCGGTGTTCATTTTGCTCTACATCGGCATCGTTGCGGCTGTCGTCTTCGTCACCAAGGGGCAGCGACGGATTCCCGTCCAGCAGCAGCGATCGGTCAAAGGGCGACGCGTCTACGGCGGTCAGCGCCATTACATGCCACTAAAGATTCTGGCGGCAGGTGTCTTGCCGATCATCTTCGCACAGACTCTCATGATCGTCCCTCAGGGCATCATGAGCTTCTTTGCTGGAATGACCAGCGGCGACACGTTCTTCTCGCGAGCTCTCGCCGGAGTCGCGAATGCGTTCGCCTACAACGGTTTTCTGTACATCACCCTGTATGTCGTGCTCATCTTCTTCTTCACGTACTTCTGGACCGGGCTGATGTTCAACCCCGTCGAGATCGCGAATAACATGAAGGAGTACGGCAGCTTCATTCCCGGCATTCGGCCGGGCAAGCGAACGGCAGAATACATCGATCGCATCATCAAGCGCATCACCTTGGCCGGGGCCGCATTTCTCAGCCTCATCGCTCTGGCGCCGCAACTGATTACACAGTCCATGGACATCGATCTCCTTGTGTCCGCGCTGCTCGGCGGCACCGGGATACTCATCGTTGTCGGTGTTGCACTCGACCTTGACGACAAGATTGAGGCGCAGCTCCTCGTGCGGCAGTACGAAGGTTTCGTGCGCGGCGACGAGAGTACCGGCAGTAGCCGGACGCCGGACAAGGACAAGACCCTGTAGCCGTTTGTGCTCAACAGGCTGTTGACGGGTTTTCCCGTGTCCTGCAAGCTCGGTTTCTCGGACGGGAAAGCTACGTAGTGTGATTCAGTTCAAGACGAGCGATCAGATTGAGAGAATGCGTGAGGCGGGGCGCATCGTGGCGCAGGCCCATCGCGCTGTCCGCGAGCTGGTCGAGCCGGGCATCACGACCCTCACGATCGATGAAATGGTGCGAGACTTCGTCACCGAGCGTGGTGGCAGCCTGCTCTTCTATCGCTACCGCGGCTTTCCAGCCAACTCGTGCATCTCAATCAACAGCGAGGTGGTGCACGGGATTCCGAAGAAACGACGTAAGCTGCGCGAGGGGGACATCGTCAGTGTCGACATCGGGGTTCGGCTGCGCGGCTTCTGTGGCGACTCTGCGTGGACGTTTCCCGTCGGCACGGTGGACCCTGAGGTCGAGGCGCTCCTCCATGCCGGGGAGGAGGCGCTCGGGCGCGGCATTTCCGCCTGCCGTCCCGGCGACCGAGTCTCAGATATCGGCCGTGCCATTCAGTCCTACGTCGAGGGGCTGGGGTACTCGGTCGTCAAGCAATTCGTCGGCCACGGGATCGGAACCAACCTGCATGAGGATCCGCAGGTGCCCAACTATGTGGAATCCCGCCTGCCGAAGCCTGACCCGGTTCTGAAGCCGGGCATGGTGCTGGCGATTGAGCCCATGGTGAATGCCGGCTCCGAGGACGTCGAGACGCTAGATGACGGCTGGACCGTGGTGACAAAGGATCGCGAGTTGTCCGTTCATTTCGAGCACACCGTGGCGATCACGGCGCAGGGCCCTGAGATCTTGACCCTTCCCTGAGATCCGACTGCGGGTTGCGGCACCAGCGGGTGAGAAAAATCGCCCAAAAATTTTCTTTTCATTCGCTCACAGGATCGACATAATCCGACGGTTTGTGGCCTGTTCTGCGCCGGGCGACCCTTGCTAAGGACTAGTTCTCTGAGGGGTTACGGCAGCGAGCGGGGCATGATCTGTCGTCCGCGGCGGCGCCTCGCGCTCGGCTGCGGCATTCTTTTGACTGGTTCATTGAGTCGCGAAAGTCTTGTCGGGTCACGAAGCTCGGAGCCGACGCTGTTGTCCGAACACCTTGTGAACGGCGTTCCATGAAGAGTTCACATGCGGTTCGCGCCGCTGGCGAGGTTAAGGCCGTACTTCCGAGCGCCCTTTACCGCGTCGAGCTCGACACGGGTCAAGAGATCGTCGCCCACCTTTCTGAAGGGCTGCGACTGACGAGCACGCGCATCTTGCCGGGGAATCAGGTCGTTGTGGAATTGTCGCCTTATGATCACGGACGTGGTCGCATCGTCCTCAATTCGTTAACAGGTTCCGATCCACAGCATTCTTCGCACGTCTAGCGGAAGTTCGGCGTGATTCTTAGGACAGAATTCTTTCAGGTCAGAGCATGAAGGTTAGATCTTCGGTAAAGCGCATGTGCGAGAACTGCAAGATCATTCGCCGCCGCGGCGTTTTGCGGGTGATTTGCATCAATCCGCGGCACAAGCAGCGGCAGTCTTGATCGCCGCGTTTTGACGCTCGCTGCCCCGCGGCCCGTCGCTGGCGTGACGTGCCGAGGCGCGCGCAAGTCGGTTGTCACGACCGACGCGCACGCCATGCAGCGCCGACTGTTTTTCGCACCACGTTCTTCAACAGAATTCAATCGAGAGGTTTCGCATGCCACGCATCGCCGGAGTGGACGTACCCCCGGACAAGCGACTCCGCATCGCGCTCACTTACATTCACGGAATCGGACGGACCTTGGCATACGAAGTCTGCACCAAGGCAGGGATCGACACGACGATTCGAACCAAGGACCTCAGCGACGAAGAGGTGGCACGGCTTGCGGCCGTGGTCGACGAGTATCCCACGGAGGGAAATCTCAAGCGCGCGACGAAGGAAAACATTAGCCGGTTGGTGTCGATCACCTGTTACCGCGGCTCTCGACATCGCCGTGGCTTGCCGGTGCGTGGACAGCATACGCGGACCAACGCGCGAACGCGCAAAGGACCCAAGAAGGTTGTCGCGACGAAAAAGAGCATCAAGCAGATGCGTTAGTTGGTGGCCTACTCGGCCACGCGGAACCGCCCTGCCGCACATTTAAATTATATTCATTGCGTTGGATTGATGAGGTTGCTGTTGAGCGACCGGCGCGTGCTGGACGGCTCCGGAGCATAGAGAGAATCGGATGGCGAAAAAGAAGATCAAGAAGAACGTTGTCAAAGGCATCGTTCACATAAGTGCGACCTTCAACAACACGATCGTGACGATTGCTGACCGCAGCGGTGCCACACTCTGCTGGGAGTCGGGAGGAACGATCGGTTTCAAAGGAAGTCGTAAGAGCACGCCGTTCGCCGCTCAACGTGCGGCTGAGCAGTGCGCCATTAAAGCTAAGAAAATGGGCATGAAGGAAGTCGACGTCCGCGTGCGTGGACCTGGTTCCGGTCGCGAGTCAGCGATTCGTGCCATTCAGGGCGCAGGCCTCGATGTCAAGATGATCGAAGACGTGACGCCGCTGCCGCACAACGGCTGTCGGCCTCGGAAGCGTCGTCGTGTTTGATCCGGTTCGTGCTCCTGTGTCCGACGCGAGACGCGACCGCTGGTGAGAGAGACGTCGCCTCTTTGCTGAGCGACGGCGTGGTTGGTCGATTGTCCGCGATATTTCAGACTGCAACTCTTCGTGGGAGGTGATTCGATGCGCATTCGGTGGCGGGATTTTGAGATCCCCAATTCTGTGATCTGCGAAGACTCTACGCGCACACCGGATTACGGCAAGTTCATCGTCGAACCGTTCGAGCGTGGGTTCGGCACGACTGTTGGAAACAGTCTTCGTCGCATCTTGCTCTCTTCACTTGAAGGGGCAGCGATCGTTCGCGCCAAGATTGAAGGTGCACAGCATGAGTTTTCGACGCTCTCCGGCGTCTACGAAGATGTCACGGACATCATCCTGAATCTCAAGAGCGTGTTGCTTGTGCTCTTCGACGGCGAGGTTGCCGATATGCGCATCCGACGCGACAAGAAGGGTGAAGTCCGAGCCGCGGATATCGAGCACGGTCCGGAGGTCAAGATCGTCAACCCCGACCTTTTGATTGCCACGTTGACCGAAGATGTGCCGTTTCACGTTGACCTGGAAGTCCGCAAGGGGCGCGGCTATCTGACGGCGGAGGAGAACGCCGAGGGTGATAACGAGATCGGCGTCATCTGGATGGACTCCTCGTTCTCTCCAGTCAGCCGCGTACGCACGAACACTGAGGACACTCGCGTCGGCCAGGTGACGAACTATGACCGACTCATCCTCGAGATTTGGACGAGCGGTACGGTTGCACCTGAGATGGCGCTCGTCGAAGCGGCGAAAATCTTGCGCAAGCATCTCAACCCGTTCATTCAGTACCAGGATATTGGTTACACGCTGCAGCGCGACGAAGCCATGCTGCAAGAAGAAGCGCTTGTCGACGACTCCGAGGAGTTTCGCCGTAAACTGACCATGCCCGTCACCAATCTCGACCTCTCAGCTCGGGCGCTCAACTGTCTCGAGACGGCGGAGATCAAAGTGGTCGGCGACCTGGTCGGAAGGAGTGAGACCGAACTCCTTAAGGTGCGGAACTTCGGTCGGACCACGCTACTGGAGATCCAGACGAAGTTAGGGAACTTTGGCCTCAGCCTTGGTATGAATGTGCCCGGGTCGGAAGCCGTCGTGCCTGGCGACGCATAGCGGAAAGGCATAGCTCGGAAAGGCATAGCTCGGAAAGATAGCGCCGAAGGATTACCTCCCATGCGACATCGAATTCACGGAAGAAAGCTCAATCGCAGCACGGCCCACCGGCTGGCCCTGAGGCGTAACCTTGCTCGCAGCCTGTTTCTGGAATACGGCGGCCGCGGATATATCGTGACGACGCGGCAAAAGGCGAAGTTCGTGCAACCGTTCGTCGAAAAGCTCATCTCGCTCGGGCGCAACAAGACTCTGCACAACTACCGTCGCGGCCTCAAGCTGCTGCGCGATGAAGATATGGTGCACAAGCTCTTCGAGGAGATCGGTCCCGCCTACCGGTCGCGTCCGGGTGGGTACACGCGGGTCCTCAGGAGCGGCGAGCGCCGCCTTGGTGACAAAGCGGCGCAGGTGATCTTCGGGTTCGTCCAGGATCAACCCGAGGCAGCCGTGACCGTCTCCGCCGAAGAAGACGGCAGTTCCGACGCCGAAGACGAGAGCAAGGAATAGCCCCAGAGGACAGCCGGCGGCGCCCAAAGGCTTCTGCCGGCGACATGCAGGCGTCGTGCCACTAAGCGGATGAATGGCTCGTCCGCGGTTCGGCTGATCATAGGGCGACCAACGGCTGATAACTGCGCCGCGGGAGCCTACAGGCGCACATATCTGCTGGCGTCGGCCGATGATAGGGGGGCGAAGGCTCTGGACGCGCGGCTTGCGTTCGGTGAGCGCAAGCGTGGTGAATGTTTGCCGGCCGGGGAACGTCTCTTGGAGGCGATGTTCTCAAGTTTCGCCGGCGCGGCCGATGGCTCCTCCCTTCCTCCAGGTTGTGGAGGGGGCGATCGGTGCGCAGGGTGTTTCAGAGCCGCGGAGGTGAACGCATGGACCGACTCTGTTTCCTTTCTGGCAAGCCGTTGATAGTTAAGATCTTGCGCCTTAGGGCGCGGTACCGATTCGCATCGCAACGCATCGAATGCGCCGGAGCGTGGACGGGGCGGTCGCCGGCAGTGGTGCGGTGCGCCGCGGCTTTCGTCCTCGCCTGGATCGCGGCCGCGACTGTTTCGGCGCAGGAGAACGCGGCAGACCCGGCGGCAGGGACGCCTGCAGTGCAAGAGGCCAAGTCGCCCGACGCATCGCAGGCTCCGCCGTCCAGCGCGGCTGGTGAAACAGGAAGGGCCCCGGTGGCTCCACTTCCCCAGGGCGTGTTGGCGAGGGTCAACAACCGCGACGTCACTCTCGAAGAGTACGCGAGCTACTTGGTTGCGACATTCGGCAAGTCAAGGCTCGACGAGTACATCAACCGCATCTTGCTCGAGGAGGAGGCGAACCGTTTGCAGATCGAAGTCGCGCCGTCGCAAGTTGAGACCGAGCTTGCCGAAGAGATGAAGCGTGTGGTCGCGAGCCGATACAGCGGTGATGAGCAGAAGTTTGCGGCGGCACTGCGCGCCCGTCGAACTTCGATCGACGAATACAGAGCGCGGCGACGCCAGAGAATCTACTACGCGACTCTGGAGGACGAAGTCATTCGCCAAACCCGCGAGGTCACGGACGCCCTGCTCGAGCGCGAGTTCGAACGCGTCTATGGACCCGGTGGGGTGCAGCTGGTGCTCAGGCACATTCTGATCGCGCTCAAACCAGTGGGCCGCAACGTGCGGCGTGGCCCTTCGGAGGCACAGACGCAAGCCACGCGAGTACTCGCCGAGCTGGATGCCGGACTCGACTTTGGCCAGGCGGTCAGGCAGTACACCGATGATCCCGTCGGACGTGAGAATGACGGGCGCATCCCTCAGTACCGCAAGGGGATTTACGGCGAAGAGTTTGAGCGGACCGTCGCACAGCTGACGCCGCAGGCCCCGCGCAGTGGCGTGATCATGTCTTCAGAAGGAGCGCATATCGTCGAGCTCGTCGAGCGCCGGACGACGAAGCTAGACGACGTCAAGGCGGACGTTGAGGCGCTCTATCGCAACCGCGCGCCGACAGTCGAGGAGCGCCAGGAACTGATGCGTCGACTGCGCCAAAAAGCTGAGGTTAAGGGGTGAGCACGGGGATGCTCTTGGAGAGAGACAGAGACAGAGACAGAGACAGAGACAGAGACAGAGACAGAGACAGAGACAGAGACAGAGACAGAGACAGAGACAGAGACAGAGACAGAGACAGAGACAGAGACAGAGACAGAGACAGAGACAGAATCGCCCACGCCCACGCCCACGCAAACGCAAACGCAAACGCAAACGCTTGGCTCCGCGCGTTTCTCCGCATCCGACGCCGTCTCTGGCTCGCCTGTTTGATTTTGTGCGTTTGCTCCTGCGAGCACCTGCCGCGTCAGGCGCCTACCCGCCCGCTGCGCCAACTTGAAGCCGCGTTCACGGCTCCGTTGACGCCGCGGCACCGTGCGTTCGATCTGCGCCTTGATCCGGTCAGTGAAACGGCTGGATTTGAGTGCTTAAGGATTTCGGCGACGACGTACTCGGAGACGACGCAGCGATTCAAGACGGTCAAAGGTGAGTACTACCGCACCAAGAGAAGGCTGGTGGGGGAGGCTGTGCCGCTTGTGCTCGTGGCGCCGATTCTTGCCGGCGCAGCGAGTGACTACGTGCCTTCTCGACTCTTTTGTCGCTACGCGGCGAGCGTCGGTATGTCAGCGTTTTTCGTCTACCAGGAAGACAGTATTCTGTCGGCGCAACTTGATGCCCTGGGACACGACGCCCTCCTGCGCGAGACTCTGGTGGACAACCGCAAGATCCTTCATCTCATGGCGACGTTGCCGGACGTCGATCGTCGCCGGATCGGCAGCCTTGGGATCAGCCTTGGGGCGATTCGTAACGTGCCGCTCATCGCGGTTGAGCCGCTTCTCGTGGCGAACGTGCTCTGCATTGGTGGAGTTGATCTGCCTGACATTCTCCAAGACTCAAACGAGTACGGCGTCACTCACTATCTGAAGAGGCGATGGCGGGCACATGGCGTCACTGCGAGCGAGGTTCGCGATGAGTTCGCGCACCACTTGGTGCTGGAGCCAGGTCACTACGCTGCGGCGATTTCGAACGAGCGGGTGCTCCTGGTGCTCGCACGCCACGACGACAAGGTCCCGATCGCCAACGGCCTTCTCCTCAAAGAGAAGTTGCAGCACCCCGAGTGTGAGATTCTGCCGACGGGGCATTACACGTCGCTACTCATGGCCGCTTACATGTCGCGCAAGGCGTTCAATTTTCTCCGGCGCCGATTCCGGGAAGTGACGTCAGCGCCACCCAGCGATTGACCCTGCGGCTTGAGAGTCGCCGCCAAGCTTCCGCAGGGCATCGACGATTCGGGGCCCCTAACAACCGGTTGAAAGAACGCCAACACGTGCCCTGAACCGCCAGACTTAGCGAATGAGTCGTGCCGAATCACGACTTCAACGCGGCGCCGTGACCCTCACTTGGGGCGAGCTTCGTGCCTGAGGCGCAGCGGGCTTTTTGGTCAAGATCAGATTTGACTCTGAATTTTACCGTCGGTATTATGAGGAGGCCTGGGTTTGGGACCATGATCCAGACGAGTGTCGCGGGTAGGCCATGCGCTCGTCTGTGGTTGGGTGACGCGCGGTTGCAACCGCGGGACGGATTCTGGAAGGATTGCGAGGATTCAGGTTGTCAGGGTCTTGCGGTGAGTATTTTCGCTTGTTTCTCCTCTCGACACTTTCTTTCGTGATGTCGAGGTTCGTTCTCTGCGGAGAAACGCTCGTCGTGAGCATTCGTGCAACCCTCTTCGGGTCTGTTTTCCCCAGACCATGTGAGGCAGCATTGGCACGTAGTGAAGAGAGCAAAATAAGTTATTCATCGACGATGGGGTCGCCCCGTCGGCAGTTTCCCGTTAGAATTGACGCCTGGCTGAGTTGGGAAGGCGGACGCTGACATGCGGGTCGATTAGGGAGACCCTGCGTCGCTTCGCCGTGACAATCTTGTGCCGATTGAGCGTCGGTCCGCATTCATGAAGGCTGTTGGTGAATGCGCGCGCGGAAACGCGAATTAAAAGAGACACCGAAACCGATTCGAACCACTAAGTCCGGGACCATCACTTGGAGGTGCTGCGTTCAGCAGGGTTGGGACAACCCGCTCTCAATGATCATTACGTTGGAGCATGATGCCTCGAGGAGGAAAAGATGAAGCAATTGAGGTACTGGAGTTTCCTTCCAGCCTTCTGTTTGCTGGCCCTGCCTCTAATGGGTCAGAACAGTTTGGAGCTTGGAAGCGACACTGTTAAAGTTGGCGAGAATGCCAACGTCTCCTTGACCTTGAACTCGGACTCCGAAGTTCAAGGCTTGGTGGCGGCTTTCGAATGGGACGGCGCGAAAGGATCGGGCGTCGATTTCCTCATGTCGGCGCTTGTCATGAGCGCGGATACCCGCGTCAAGCGCGTCGAGGCCGACTACATGGTTCTCGGCGTTGTCATGGACAATGACGGCACAGCTGGTCAGGTCATTCCCGCTGGCAGCAGCGACCTTGGTACCGCCGTCATCAACACGCTCGCGATCGGCGATCTGAACCTTCAGTTCGTTGATGGCAAGTACGCCACGGTCGACGGTGGCCCACTTCTCGACAACATCATTGTTGTCGGCGGGCTTTCCATCGGTGCGGGCGATGGCCTCGGTCTCGGCGGTGACGCCTTGATCACGGTTGTCGATTGTTTGCCGCGGCTGACGGTCGCCGGCAGCAACGAAGGTAACAACACCGCTTCGGCGACAGTGGTTCTTGAGAACTGCGTCGACGTCGAAGGTTTTGTCGTCGCTCTTTGCCACGACGGCGGCGATTTGCAGCTCACCAGCATCGATCCTGGCAGTGCTTCCGCTGACGCGGAGTTCATCGCTACGGAAGTCGACCCGGGTGCGGGCGGTTGGATCGCTGTGATCTACGACGTTGTTGAGCCGTTCGCGGGCCAGACGTTGGCACCGGGCGTCCATGACGTTGCGGTCTACAACTACAACGTCCTGAACAGTCCGGCTCCGGGTGAATCCCCGTTCCTGTCGCCGCTTGCGTTCTGTAACGGTGTCCTCGGCGATCCGGCGAAGGACAACGTCTTTGTCGCTGGTGGTCAATCGTTCGATATCGACGACCGCGACGACGGTGCCGTCGAGATTTTGCCGATCATTCAGGATAACGTTGAGCGCATTTGCGACGACGGCATCGACAATGACGGCGACGGCGCGACGGACCTTGAGGACTCCGACTGTCAGCAGGCGTTTGCTTGCGGCGTTATGCAGCCGGATGGCACGATCACGGATGTGACGGGTCAGCAGGGCGATATCGTCGAGGTCTGTTTCTTCGTGCGTAGCCCCGAGGACAACAACCCAGGTGTTCCGGAACAGCCGGATCACATTCAGGGTCTCTCCATGGTGCTGTCGTTCGATTGCCAGATGCAGGCCGTTTCGGATCTCGATATCTCGGGGACGATCCTCGAGGCCATCGGTGCTGAGTTCGTAGCAACGCAGCGCGACAACGATCCGAACGACGGTGACGGCTGTGAGCTCGTCATCGCTGTGTTGGTGGATGCTCAACCGCCTTTCGATGGCGCTACGATTCCGCCGCTGCCTGATTTCCAGAGCATTGGCTGTATCGATTTCGCTATCTCCGAGAACGCCAAGTGTGACTCTTCACTCGCGCTGGCTTTTGAAGACGGTCTCAATGGCACCACCAAGGTGCCGAACAAGAACATCATCTCCGCTGAGAATCAGGCACGCTCGCCGCAGACGACCAACTGCAACGTCAACGTCGTTGGCAACGCGGTGTTCTTCCGCGGTGACTGCAACTTCTCGGGCGAGGAAATGGGAATGGCGATCAATATCGCGGACGCCGCGTCGGTCGTCAGCTACCTGTTCCCGAATTTCTGGGTGATGTTTGAGCCACCATGTGACGATGCGTGCGATTGCAACGACGACGGTCGTCTTGACCTCGCCGATGCCTTCTGCATCCTCAACTACCTGTTCAAGGGTGGTTCATTCCCGCCGGCTCCTGGAAGCGGTCTCAACATGGACGGGACGTTCTCGAAGCCCGGTCCAGACCCGACTCCGGACCACCTTGACTGCGAGGGAGGCACCGCCTGTATCAGATAGGAAAGAAGCCTTATCTGTGAGGTCTCACTCGTGAGAGTAGGGCTCCATGACCGCCGCTAGGGCAGTGGTCATGGAGCCTTTTTTTTTGAGCTGTCCGCTTGCTCGAGACGGCGACAGACGCAACCGCGGATTCTGATGAGAATCAACGAAAACTTTCTTTTCATGGGACCAGGGGCGGGATAGAATCTGAATGCTCTATTTCGGGAGTGATCTGCCCTGATCTTGGCGGTTCACACTTAGAGCAAGTTGTTTTGGGTAGGATGAACGAGTTGTTTCTTCAGAAGCCTGACATCGGCTTTCCGCACTGTCGGAGTAGCTCTCTTGGCTTCGGACACAACGGTTCGACCGTCCGCGGAGTGTGATTCTTCGGACGTTTCGGTGAATTCGGTGACTTTCGGGTTTTAAGGGTCTTCTCGGGTAGGCTTTCTAGCTTGTCTAGGCGGCCTCTCAAATGTTTCTTCCTTGCAGCCAAATTTGGGCTGCACGAGAGAGGAGAACGAAAAAATGAAAAACTTCTGGTTTTCCAGTCTAGCCGTTTGCTCGGCTCTCTTGCTTTGCGGCGGTGTGTACGCCGTCGACAACTACACGATGGCGATCGCCGGACCGGGTGACGTTTCTGGGCCTTCCGGAAGCACCCAGTCCGCTACTTGCACCGTGCAGCTCACTCATGCAGCGGCTGACCCCGCTGCTCCCATTGGTGCTCAGGGTTGGTCCATGAGCGTTGAACCGGCGAATGCTTCGATCACCGGAGTGTCGACGGACTTGCCTTTCAAGAGCGATCCGAACCAGTTCAACGGCGGGTTCGACAAGACGTTCCTGGCGCCCCCGGAACTCAACGGTGGCCGTTCAGGTGCGACGTCGGCGATCGTCCTCTGCTTCGGTTGTCCCAACACGCTGCCGTTCGAGGCGACTTCGGATATCCTGACGCTGTCGGTCGACGTTCCCGTCGGCGATGAAGCCAGCACTGCCGAGCTCAACTTTGTCGACGACCTGATCAGTCAGGGCCAGCCTGTCAAGACGGTCGTGACCGAAGCTGGTAAGAGTATCGTTCCAGAAAAGGTTGGCAAGGTCATCAACGTGGCGCCTCCGCCACCTTCCTGCTGCAACCCGGGTGAGTTCAACTTCGGTTGGTCGGATGCCCGCGTGCAGAACGATTCGGCGACTGGCGAAGGCCTCATCGGCTACAACGACGATGGTCTTTGCGGTGGCGCCGCCTCGGTTGCCCGCACTGGCGACTTCGAGATCTATGCCAACGCTGTCTCCAACATGGGCGAGAACAACATCCAAGGTTGGTCGCTGTCGATCGAGCAGCTCGGCGGGATCGATGTCATTGATGTCGCAACCGATGGCACCGCTGCTGCGCCACTCGCCGACGGCGGGTTCCTCAACGGCGGCTTCAACAAGACCTTCCTGGCGAACGTGGCAGACAGTGGTGGTCGCGACGGCGCAACGTCGGCGATCGTGATCTGTTTCGGTTGCCCGGATACGTTGCCCGCGGTTGGCACCGAGTCGATTCTGCGTCTTACGGTCGGTAAGGCAGACCCTGCTGCCGAGACGGCCGACGGAACGTTGGAGCTGAACGACGGTCTCGTCGGACAGGGCCAGCCGGTCAAGAACGTCTTCACCGTCGCCGGTAAGAGTGTTCCTCCTTGCAACCAGTCCACCGCCATTCTCAGCGTTTCGATCGCGCCGCCACAAGGCGACACGTTCATTCGTGGTGATGGTAACGACGATGGCAAGGTGAACATCGCGGATCCGATCTGGATCATCAGCGAGCTTTTCCGCAACGGTCCTTCGAGTCCGTGTCAGCGCGCCGCTGATGCCAACGACGATCTGTCGGTTGACCTCGCCGATGCAACTTACCTGATCAACTATCGCTTCCTTGGTGGCCCGGAGCCAGCCGCTCCGTTCCCTGGTTGCGACACGATCGATGCGGTCGAAGGGATCAGCTGCGAAGCTTCCTCTTGTCCGTGATCAGCTAAGTCTGATTTGAGCGCGCGGAAAACCGCGCGCTTTCAGAGTCAGAGCCCCTGAGTGACTCTCCAAAGAGCACTCAGGGGCTTTTTTTGTGCCTGCGCGGATGCAGTCGGTTTCGACTCTTGGAGTCGGGACGAAACAGAACCCTAAAGTATCGCAAACAACTTCACGACGCGCACTACGGCGATCGAACTCCTTGCATTACAGCCTTTTCAAGCGCCTTGCTGGTGGATAGAATACGAGCTGGTTCTTTGTAGGGTTCAACTGGAAGGGTTGGCTCTCCAATCACTACTGCGCGGCGCGTAGTCACATGAAATATCCGGGCCTCAAGCGAGTTTTCGCGACTGTTTTCGATTCTCGCTTGTGGCATTAAGTGATCGGGGTGATGACTCGACAGAGGCCAGTCTTGCTGAAAGCTGCCCGTAGCAGCTGCACTTTCGTTTCGGTTCCTGGGATTACTGGGAAAAATCGGTTTTCGGTCGTCGGGTTTGGGTAGGTGTGTATCGGGCGCATAAAGGACGTAGGTTTAGATCAACCAGCTTCTGTGCTCGGCCGCACCGAATCGTTGAATTCTCTTTCTTCGGGGAGAAAAAATGAAAAGACTCTGGATGCTTCCACTCTCTGCCCTAGTGGTTGTCCTCCTCATGAAAGGCGCGCACGCGCAGGAGGCGTACAGCATTGGGTTCTCTGGCCCAGACATGCTCTCGGCCGAAAAGTTCGCACTCGCCTCTGGCGTGTACGATGTCGTCATTACCAAGAACGGCGAAGGACCGGGCGCGCAAGCGTGGTCGTTCGGCTGCACTGCTGCGGTTATGGGCATCGAAGACAATGGCTCGATCGATGCTGCCGCTAACATATTTGATGTCACGATCGCCGGCACGGACGCCGAGCCTCTTTTTCAAGAAGGCAATAGCTTCCAACGTGCCGAGCTGGCCGGCGGCAACGGCGCCATTTCGGCTGGCTTCCTCGGCTTTGGCGATCCGAACGCGGTCCTGCCTGCTGTCGCTTCAGTAGCGAAGATTTCGGTCTCAGCCGCCGTGCAGCGCGGCGAGGCGAAGGTCGTGTTGCGATTCCGTGACGATGTGCAGGGCGGCGGCGAACCGGTCGCCACTCGCGTCGTCGAACTGGGTCAGAGCTTGGTGCCGGAGCAGGTCGGCAAAGACGTCGCGCTCAAGGAAGTCGAAGATACGTACACCTACGGCTTCTCGGGCGCAGCCGCCTTGACCGCGCCGGTTGGCGAGTTGGCCGCCGGGTCTTGCCGGCTGACGATCGTCCACAGCGGGCCAAGTGCTGGTGCGACTGCCTGGTCGCTGGGTGTCGCTGCCGATGGTGTCGACATCACGAGCATCGCGCTCGCTGGTGATGCCGCTGCGCTGCTCGTCGCTGGAAACAGCTTCGATCGCACAGAACTTACGACTGGCGACGGCAATGAAGGCGCTGTCAGTTCGGTCGTTCTCGACTTCGACGGCGGCGTTTCGCTGCCGAATTCGGCTGTGGTCGCGGACGTCGGCGTCGAGGGTGTGATCCCTCCCGGCGGTTCAACCGCAGTGCTCAGTTATGTCAACGGACTGCGCGGTGCTGGCGGTGCCGGCCAACCGGTCCAGAATATCGTCACGCAAGGCAATATCTCCGTGCGGCCGTTCTTGAGTCGCCGCGATATCGCGCTTGAGCCAGAGCTCGGTAACTTCGTGCTTGGGTTTGCCCCGGCGGACGCGATCGTCGGTCGTGAAGGCGAAGTCGGCGAGGCCGAGTGCGTCTTGACCCTCAGCCACAGCGGCGCCGGCGATGGCGCTCAAGGTTGGTCGTATGGTGTTCAGGCGAGCGGCGCTGACATTGTCAGTATCTCGATCGGCGGAACGGACGCTGAGGCCGCGCTGGATCCGAACGGTAGCTTCGAGCGCCATGAGCTCGCCGTTGGTGCTGGCAACGAAGGTGCCGTCGGCGCCGTCGTTCTTTGTACCGGTTGCGAGACTGGCGGCGCCCTGCCGGCCAACTCGACGAGCTCGATTGCCCGCATTGGCGTTTCGGCGACGATTCCTGCCGGTGGTGGCTCTGCTTCGGTAGCCTACGTTGGCGGCCTGTCTGGTTCCGGCAACGCAGTACCGATTCGCGTCTCGCAGGCGGGCCAGTCGGTCATCCCGACGCTCAATGGCAAGACGATCCAGCTCGTACCGCAGCAGGATTGCTGTGACGCCGAGCTCAACTACAGTTTCACCGATGGCGCTGTCTCGAACGGCGAAATCCTCGATCCGTCGAGCTCTGGTGAGGGCTGTCTTGGTCTCAACACAGAGTTCCTCGTCGAGACCGCCGAAGGCGCGACCGGCTCACAGACTGTGTGGGTCAACGGCGTCTCCAACCTGCTCGGCCCGGATGGTATTCAGGGCTGGTCAGTCGGTGTCAAGGTGACTGGCGACCTCAGCGTTGACGGCGTCACCACAGACGGCGCCCCGGCGCTGGACTCGTTCGACGGTGGCTTCAACAAGACGTTTGTCGCCCTGGCGGAAAACAATGGCGGCATGATCGGTGGTACGAGCGCCGTCGTGCTTTGCTTCGGCTGTCCGAACCAGCTGCCGCTGGTTGGCACGCAGTCGATCCTGCAGGTTTCCGTCAGCAGCACCTCGCCTGCCTCCTCGGGTGGCGACGTCACGGGTTGCTTGCAGGTCGTTGACGGCCTCATCGGTCAGGGTCAGCCGGTCTCCAGCGTCTTCACGATCGCTGGTAAGAGCCGTCCGGCCTGTAACAAAGACACGATCAAGGCGAACGTGATTATTCGCGCGCGTGAAGTCACCACGTTCCTGCGCGGTGATGCGAATGACGACGGCGGCATCGACATTGCTGATCCGGTTTGGATCATCAACGAGCTCTTCCGCAACGGACCTGAATCACCATGTCAGGACGCCGCGGATGCGAACGACGATGACGGTGTCGACCTCGCGGATGCCACCTATCTGATCAACTACCAGTTCCTTGGTGGGCCGCCGCCGCCAGCTCCGTTCCCGGGCTGTGGCGAAGGCAGCGACGATGGCGTTGGTTGTAACTCGACTTCCAACTGCCCGTAGTTGTGATCAAAGTCCTCAGTGAAAACTGAGCGAAGAGCCTCGCAGCGAGTCGCTGCGGGGCTCTTTTTTTTTGTTGGGGCACGCCGTACAAAAAACGTCACGAAGGCACTAGAGCCAAGAGTGGTTTACCTTGGATGCGCAGACGATATCGACGCGCACCACACGGCCGCGAGGTGTGTCACACAATGCAGCGGACGACAACCATCAGTTGCGGTGTGAATCGACTGTTTTTGACGTGGAAACGAGGGCATTCCCCTGCCTTAACACGTACACTGAAGGTGGCGTTTCGATCTGTTTTGATGCGTGTGGGCTATCGTTGACAACGCGACAATTGCACCTCTATAATCGTCTGAACGTCTGAGACTTGAATAGAGGACTAGCCCCTAATTCGGATCAGCCTTCCTGTTTTGCCTGACGTTGTCGGGTCGGGTTGTTTGTGCGCACGAGACGAGACTCGAAGTGTTGAGTCCCCTCTGGCTCGCAAAGTTCGGGTTACGGAGCAGGGGAGTAACTTGCGCTCTCACTTTGTCTGGGTCGCAAGTTTTACCGAGTGCTTAAGGAGATTGAGATGCGATTGAGTAGGAGTTGCCACCCGCGGTTGGGTTGGTTGGGGAGAGGCTTTCTGCTTCCCGCTCTAATGACAGCCGCTCTGTTGACCGTTGCGGCGTCGGGATTGAGGGCGCAAGAGGTCGACCCCATGGATCCAACCAGTTACGACCTGCTGCTCCGACTCGACAAGGCAGAGTACTCGCCGGGCGACGCGCTCGTGGCGACGGCTGCGCTCACGATTCGCGTGCAAGCGATTCAAGGGTGGTCTTATGGCCTGCGGCACGATCCTGCCGTCATGAGTCTCGACAGCATCGACTTCGATTCAACGGATGCTGCAACGCTGAACCCTCAGTTCAATCGCACGACGATCATTGCTGACGGCGACACCAACATCGGTTTCATTCAAGCCGTCGTTCTGTCGTTGACTGGCGAAGATATTCAGCTACCGGTCTCCGACCTCTACAGCGTCGCCAAACCGAATTACACGGTTCTCGCGACTGCTTGCGATGGCGCTTCGGGTGACATTCAGAGTGATCTGACGTACGTGAGCGACCTCGCGGTCCCTGGTAGCCCACCGGTGGACATCAATGTCACCGTCGCAGGACGCTCGGTTACACCTGCGGTTCAGGAGACCGCTACGGCGACGGTGAAGTGCGGGATCGGTCCAGTCGCCGGCTTGGAACTTTCCTTCACGCCTGAGAGCTGCGATCTTGCCGCCGACTTGGCGACGACCGCGGCCGTGCAGGTTTGGGTTGCCTCCACTGGGTCTTCGACCGACGTCCAAGGCTGGTCGTACGGCATTGCTGCCGACGCGACCAAGGTCGCGGGCACGGCTGGTGAGCCCGGAAGCGACGCTGCTCTTATGAACGGCGGCAACGGTCCTGAATTCGTCAACTATGAGCTCGCCGCGACCAGCGACTCGAGCAGCGAGACTGGAGTTACAGTCGGCGTTGTCCTCAGCGTCAGCGACCCCGGCTCTGCGGTTCTCACCGTCGGCGACGGCGAGACGAAGCACCTTGATACGATCAGCTTCCGCAGCGCGGTGTCGATCCCCGAGGGCGGTACACCGGACTCGACGACCCTTAGTTTCACCAACGGCCTGGGTGACGTCGCAGGGCGCGACCCGGTCGAGGCCTTGTTCGTCGTCGGTGGAAACGAAGTCGCGCCGACGGCGACGTCGACTAAAACCGTGAATCTAGTGCCGGCCGGCGCGCCGCTTCCCCTCTTTATCCGCGGCGACACAAATGCTGACGGGCGCGTGGATATCTCTGACGGCATTTGGATCCTCGGCAGCCTGTTCTACGGCACCGAGCAGACCGCATGCGGTCCGGCCGCGGACGCCAACAACGACGGCAGCGTCAACATGGCGGATGCAATGCACGTGATTTACTGGCGGGTTCAGCCCGGCGCGACTCCTGGGAACCTTTTCCCAGCTCCGGCAGCGCCGTTCCCGTCGTGCGGCACCGCGGAGGGCGTCACGCTCGAGGATTGCCCAGTCGGCTCGACGAGCTGCAACTAGCATTCGCGCGGCGCCATCCGAAAAGGCGTCGTCCTTAAGAAACAGTCACGAGAGGGTCCTCTCCTTCAATGGAGGGGATCCTTTTTTTCGTTCTGGTCCGCTGCTTGCGAGCGCTCAGCGATTTGGCACGGTAATTTCCGCTCGCCGTCACGATGTTGACTTGCTTCGAATCGACCTCTAACATCGATCTCATCCTTCCTTCCACCGCGGCGCCATTCTGACGACGCACCCTATCTTCAGACTCGCTACTGAAGTGCTGAGCTATCCTTTCCGGAGCTGAAGATCTTCATGACTCCTCCTGCCTGCATTCGACGTTTCACCTTCTCTCTCCTCGCTTTTGTCGCGTTGTCCGTCGGAACCTCGTGCGACAGTCGGACGCGCGTCGCCTCGACGTTTCCGGCTGACGGACAATCGAGCGTCGACCCACGTACGATCGTGGCGATTCGACTCTCCAACACGACAACCGAAGTTGACGACAATCTCAGCGACAGCGGATTGATTCGAGTCACCGGTGACTTCACCGCCAGCGAGTACTCCGGGACCATCGCCTTGGCGCAATGGGATGGACTGACGTTGGGCTCAACGGTTGAGGACTTTAACGCCTCACAGGGTGGCGCCGAGGAAGGTGCGGAGTTTGACACCTTGGTCTTTCTGCTCGACGAAGCGCAGCAGTTCAAGGAAGGCGAAACGATCACGGTTTTCATCAGTCACGATGTCACTGCGCACGGAGTGCCGCTCAGCGACAGCAAGACGATCCGTTTCCGCATCCGTGAGACAGGTACGAGTACGCTTTCACTACTGGTTACCGCGACAAATCCGGAGGCGCTGACGGCGGGCGTCGACCTTGTGCCCCGCATTGGTGCGTCATTCAACCGTCCAGTGGTCGGCAATAGCTTGGACGCCGGTGTGGCGATTCGCGGTCTACACTCCGGTCTGCGGCTCGACATCGAGAACGCGTTCACGAGAACGCAGGGCGCCGGTGTCTTGGAGGTGACCCATCGCCTCGCCACCGGTGATGCGTTCTTGCCCGGCGAAGTAGTCGAAGTGGCTTGGAGCCGTACCATTCAGGAATCGACCACAGATCCGGCGGCGATCCCCGAACAGCTGGTGCCGCGCCTGCTGCGATTCCAGGTCGAAACGGGGCTCGTCGAAGGCGGCTGGGTTGACTCCACCGCGCCTCCGCTGGGCGCGACGCCGCTGCGCGTGATCGCAGCGGATTTCTTGCCGGCAACCGAGGGTGTCGAGTTTGTGGCGCTGACACCGACGACACTCGAGCTCTACCGTCAAGTAGCCGCTGCGGCCTGGTCGAGTAGCTCCGTCGATCTGTTGCTCGACGGTGGCGACTTCGGCGACGTGACGGCGCGCGATGCCGCCGTGCTCGATCTGGACCGCGACGGCGAGGCGGAGGTCTACGTCCTCCTCAGCGGCGACGGCGGCACGCGGTTGGTGCCGTATGAGGTGAACTCGGCCACCAGCTTGGTCGCTGGGAACCCCATCGATGTTGCGGTGAGCGAGGCGCTTGCCATGCGACTGGTCGACCTCGACGTTGACGGCTCGGCCGAGGTGCTGCTACTGCACGACGCGGCGAGCGAGCCACTGACGATTCTGTCGCGCGTCGAACTGCCGCCCGATCCGGACACGATCGATCCCCTCGATCCGGATAGCGTTCTGCCCATTCCAAGCCTGGCTCGTGTCGAAGCTGCTGTTGACGGGTTCAAACCTGCCGTTGACATCAAGTCGGGCGACTTGAACGGCAACGGGCTTGTCGATCTCGTCACGCTCAACACCGACGGTTCGGTGAGTCTGTACCAGAATCTCAGCAGCGGCGCAGCACCCGTCGCCCTTCGGACACTGCGCGATCTGCCAGGCGTTGACGAAGGCGCGCTCGGGAGGGTTCACGCCTTCGAGCTCTTCGACTTCCAAAGTGATCACGACACCGACATCGTGGTCTGGAACGACGCAGGCGCACTCGTCTACACCAACGCGCAGTTGACGATCGCAGGCGCTGTTGTCGCCGGCACAGATCTGCTCTCGAGTGACTTGGCTCCCCGTCGTCTGCCGGCTCTCGACGCGGGCTTGAGCGGTGCCTCTCATGCGGCAGCCATGGAGTTCGACGGTGACGGCGCTACCGATCTCGTGATCGTTTCTGACAGCGGCGACGTCGCCCTTTTCCTCGGCCGCGAAGACGAGCCCGAGCAGTATGACCGCGAAGATCTCAGCGGCGTGGGCGCATTGTCGACTGACCTCACGATTGCCGACGTCGACGGCAATAGCGGGCTTGATTTGGTGCTCCTGACTCCGGAATCGCGCACTCCGTCTCTGCGTCTGGCGGACGAGGTCTTGGTGCCGACTTCGACTCAGCCGAGCTCGTTTCAGATCGCACCGCTCGCCTCGGCCGTGCCAGCCGATCCGACGACGTCACTCGTCAGCACCATTGTTGATGACACCCTGCGCGTCGTGATCTCGGGAACGATTACCGAGAATTTTGGCGGCTATTCGTTGGCCCTGGAGTACGACGAAACGCTTCTGACTTACGAGGGATTCGAGGCGCCGCTGGACTTCTCGACGATCGCGAGCTTCACGCTCTGTCCTGACGAGTCCCTCAGTGGCTGTTCCGGACGCGCGGCGGCGACCATGCGATACAACCAGAACACTCGTGGCCTGCCGACCAATGACCTCGAGCTTGGTACGTTCGTCTTCAGAATCCCCGAAGTCATGGAAGGAGAGTCGACGCTGCTTCGGCTCGAGGGCTTCACTGACGGCGACCTGGAGTTCGACAACCTTGTCGCCGTTTCCGAAGGCAATGCACTGCTAGACGTGCCGGCAGTCATCGTTGGAACCGAACTGGAAGTTGCGCTCGACCCACCTCCACCCGAGGACCTCGCGATCGAGTGCGAAGTCGTGGAGCGACGAAGCGGCGACATGACTGCGCTCATCAGCTGGTCGAGCCCCAGCGGCGCGACCTTTCAGTCGTTCGACGTTTTGCTCGACGGTGAAAACGTTGGCGCACTGGCTGGGGATGCGACGTCGACGGACGTCATCACAACGAAAACCGGACGCCTCGTCGTCGAGCTCAGTGGTCGACGCAGTGACGGCGAGATCATTCTCGCCACGTGCGAGATCATCGGCATCCATGCGCCCCAAGTTCAGTGCAGCGCTGTTTCAACGACAGAAAACAGAGTCTCGTGGTCGCTGTCGCACTTTGCGGAGTCGTTCCGCATTTATCGCAATGGTCGGCTCGTCTCGCAACCCCTCGGCGCGTCTAGGGAGTTCGTCGATCGATCGCCTTCGCCGGCGGGCTCGGATCTCTACGAAGTGGCGGCGGTGATCGGTAGCGAGGAGGGACCACGAGCTCCCTGCGAGGGCGGGCCTGTGGGCGACCCAGATTTAACGGAAACCTTGGCGCCGACGATCACCCGTGCCGCGTTGAGTGCACGGACGTCGAGCGACGCGCCGAACGTTCTTCGCCTTGAGTGGGCGAACGGCGAAGGCTACGACAGCGTCTCGGTGGAACTGCGCGACTCGACGACGAGCCAGGTCGTTGTCGCGACAGTACTCGGCGGTTCGGCGACGGAGTTCGAGTACGACGCCGACGGCGCACCGGGCGGCGTCACGCCCGGCGAATACGTTGCGTCGCTGGTGGGCAGCGTCGGGGGCATTCCGAGCACGACGGTAAATTCCAATACGATTCAGGTACCCGTTCCCGCGCTTGACGCCGGCCTGACGTGTCAGGTGACTGGCGACGGCGACGTCGATCTGAGCTGGTCGCGGGTCTGGCAAGGTTATTCGAGCCTTGCGCTTGCGATCGAACAGCGCGTTGGTGGCGTCCTCCAGGGGGCCGGTCAAACCGTTTCCCTCGACCTTGGCGCGGTCGATTTTCGGCTGGAGATGCCGACGCCGATCGGCGAGTACACGTTCGAGCTCCGAGCAGCGTTCAATGGCTCCCTCCCGCCCGCGCTCCAGCCGACGCCGGAATCGCTTCGCCGCTCATGTCGTGTTGACTTCGACGCCGCGATCGCGGTCGATGAAGTCTCCACCGGGGTGGGGTTGAGTCGAGTAGAGATTCCAGTCCGCGCCCAAGCGCTCGGCACACTCAGTGGTTTTAGCTTCGAGTTGGAAGTGCCGGCGTTTCTCGAGACACGCTTCCCGATCGAGCTCGAACTGGATCATGTGGGGGCAGTAGCGGACTTCCAGGTCCTTCCGGCCGCCTCTCCGAATCGTCGCCGCGCCGTCGTCGAGGTCACGGGCGCCCAGATTTCTCCTGACCAAGACGGCGACGGTAACGCCGATGGCGATGTTCTGCTGGCTACGATCGTCGGCAGTGTCCCCGAGAATTTCGGACTTGCTGGTTCCTTCGATTTGACGTTCGTGGGTGATAGTCAGCTTCAGTTCGCCTCCGAGCCAGCGCCGACTCCCGTGCCTGAGACGAACGCGTCACTTGAGGTGATCTCACGCTATGTCGTGGTCGAAGATGTCGCGATTCCTGCCGGCTCCAGCGACGTGTTCGATCTCGCGGTCTTCGCGACATTTCCTGAAACCGTGCCCGGCTATCGCATCAATAGTTTCACGATTCATGTGCGCTGGGATCGAAGTGTTCTCGAGATTCTTCAGGTCTCGAATGAAGACCAAGCCGACTCCGCCGTGTTCGGACGCGGGACGTACATTCTGCCTAACGAGGCGAGCATTCAAACCGCGAATCTCGAAGGGGACGCCGTGATCGCCTGGCTGGGCTTCAATCTGACAGACCCTGAGGCTGGACTCGATTTCCTCGCGCCTGGCGTTCTACTCAACGTTGCGAATTTCAAGTTTCGCCCCCGCAGCGGCAAGGCCACTGCCGGAGAATCCGTCGAGGTCTCCTTCGTCAACACCGGCACGGACAATCCCACGGCGTTCTTTCCTGATTTCGACGTGCCAGGCGTTCCAGATCTCGAGGCCTTCTTTCCTGGAAGTGTTCAATTCACTGGCGTCGCTGCGAACCCAGAGATCACCGGGCTCTCCCCGAGCACCGGGCCGCTCCTTGGTGGGAACGAACTGACGCTCTCGGGTAGTGGCTTCGACTCGCTCAGCGCCAATGATTTCACCATTCGCTTCGTGCGCATCGAAGGACCGGCAAGCCCCGCGAGCCTCGACGTCGTACCGAGCGACGTAATGTCGATCGCGAGTCAACAAATCCGTTTTCGCGCTCCCGACTCCCTCCTGCGTCCGGCGAGTGCTGTCCCGACCAGCTTTGCTGCGAACGTTCAGTTCCTCTCCGCCAGCGGCACGATGGAGTTGGTCCAGGCCTACGCCTACGAGTTCCCCCAGCTGGTTGCGATCGACCGCAGCACCGGTGCTGCGGCTGGCGGCGAGTTGGTGGCTCTTACGGGTGCTGGTTTCGCGCCGCTATCGGCCGTGACGTTTGTCTTTCCGAATGGCGATCGCCTGGCGGCAACGGTCGATCGTGTCGACGCGGACGGGAGACGCCTCTTGGTCCGCACGCCAAACATGACTGGGCACGAAGGCGAGATTGCTGACATTGAACTCATGGTTCCATCAGTGACGACGCTGCGTCTGCCGAGCAGTTTTACGGTCAGTGGCGGCGGTGGAGACGAACTGGCGATCGTCAGCGTCACGCCATCGAACGGCACGATCTGCGGCGGCGATGAGGTCATCGTTGCCGGGCGCGCGTTCCTCGCCTCCCTCGAAGTGCTCTTCGGTGATGTGCCCGCACCGAGTGTCGTGGTGCTCGATGCGCAAACAGCGCGCGTCGTCACCCCGGAAGTGCCTGAAGGTACAGAGACGGTCGGGGTCTCCGTGAGAACCGACGGAATTTCGTCGGTGCGCCTCGATGGCGGTTTTACCTTCGAGCATCCGGCCCCCGCGTTCGTTCGCGGCGATGTGAACGGCGACGAGCAAATCAGTATCGCCGACACCGTGTTTTTGAGTGAGCTGGTTGCCGGCAGCAGTGTTGACTTCCCCGAGAATCTCGATGCCGCCGATGTGAACGATGACGGTGTGATCGACGGCGGAGATGTCACGGCGCTCATGGAACACCTATTCGGTGGGCGTACGACGCTGCCGCTTCCGTGGCCTGACCTGGGACTCGATCCGACGCCCGACTTTCTCACCTCGTGCACGACGTCTTGATGCCGCACCGCGAGTCATGGATCCGACCACTGACCGAGCTCGCCTTGTTTGACCAGCAGATCCACTCCGGAAGACTGAAGAAGTAGAGAGAAGATGCAACCCGCCAATCACTTCCCCCGAATCCAAGCCCCGACCGGATATCGACGCTACCTTGGTCTCATCGCGTTTGGGCTTGTCGCCAGCGTTGTCGCACTTCACCTTTCGCTGCCGTTCGATGACGAGTACCGCTTCCTCTTTAGCGCCCAGCCTGTCGTCGAGGGGCTTGGCACGGCGTTTCTGTTGCTCGCGCCGCCGTTCGCTGTCGTTCTCGCGATGCGTTACTGGATGGCCACTGGGCGAGCAGTTCTTTCTCTGATCACGGTGGCGTTCGGCAGCCTGTTGACCGTGCTCACGCTCGCGTGCGTCGTCGTCGGCGCATTTTCCTGAGCGCCGCGCGGTTCCGATAGCCCGGACCCGACATTTCACGCCGCTTCCGCTCCACGCCGATGACGGTTCGACAAATTGCCGCCGTGCAGCGCCAGCGTTGAGGGGGAGGCCCGCGACCACCGCCCGCTTGGCGATCATGGCGGCGCTGGAACCGCCCGCTGCGTCCATGGTTACGTCCGTCCGAGCGGCCGCTTGGACAGCCGCGACAGGCCTCTCGTTCGGCGTTTCTTAGTAGATTTTGGTTGGCGCGGTGTCAAAATAAGGGCGATCCCTGAAGGGATAACGGCGAAATACCGAAAAAAAGAGTGTGTGTCGCCTCGCGAATCGACCGAATCCGCCTCTTTCGTCGCAGGCGGAGGTCACTCAGCCTTCGAGGAGCGTCGTTGTTGGTCGCTGATCGTCGTTCACTGCTATTTGGGATCGATCGAGTGCATGCTCGACGGACGATTTGCCCGCGGCTGCTGAGTCCCACGCGATCTCAGCTTAGGGAGTCGAGTCACTCGTGAAGTTCGCGGTCGTTTCCGATATTCATGGCAATCTCGCCGCTTTCGAGGCCGTCTTGGAAGACCTTGAGAGGCGTGAGATCGAGCGCATCGTTTGCCTGGGCGACCTGATCGGGTACGGCCCGGATCCTCGCAGCTGCATCGAGCTCGCAATGGGCTTCCCGGTGAACTTACTTGGCAATCACGAAGAAGCGGTGCTCTTCGGCGCGATCGGTTTCAATCCCAAAGCCAAAATCGCGATCGATTGGACACGCGAGCAGCTGAGCCTCAAGAGCGAACCACAAGAGAAGAATCGTCGACTGTGGAATTTTATCGGTGGGCTGGCGCGGCAGCATCAGGACGGACGTTTTCTCTTTGTCCACGGTTCCCCGCGTGACCCAACGCGCGAGTACATCTTCCGCCAAGACTTTCAGGACCGCGAGAAGATGGACGAGGTGTTTTCGTCGCCGGCTGACATCGATTGGGATGTCTGCTTCGCTGGCCACACGCACCACCCCGGGGTCTTCGAGCAAAACAGCTCGTATCACTTCTACGAACCGTCGCAGGTGGGGGGGGCGTACGAGATCGGGAATTCGCCGGGGCGTGTTCTCGTCAACGTCGGATCGGTGGGGCAGCCACGCGACGGCGACTGGCGCGCTTCTTACGTCATTGTTGACGAGACGAGCATCGAGTTTTGCCGCCTTGCCTACGACGTCGAGCGCACCGTGAACCGCTTCAAGGACTGCCCGGATCTACCCGACTACCTGGCGAAGCGGTTACAGGAAGGCAAATAGCTCGCTCACCAGGCGGAAGCGCGGTTTTTTATTAGAATTCGACGCTTCTTCCATTATGCTCTTTCGGTCCAGTCCGAAGGCGTGTCGCGTCCGAGAGGGCGAAGCGCCACCGGAGTTTGACGTCAGCGTTTTGAGGGCGACCAATCGCACCAAGCGTTCGATTTGGTGTGTTGCAACTGTTGCATGGAACCTCCCTTGCCGCCGGAGATCGCTTCGTGCCTCTAGCTGTCCGGCTATTTCTGTTTTGCGCCATATCGCTCGCTATTCTGGTTGTCTATGGGAAGTTGTTCCCGCCACCAGAGCGACCCGCGCCGCGCATTGAGCCGGCTCCGCAAGCGGGGCATGAGAAGGCACCGACGTCGCAGCCGGACCCCGCGACACCGGTGGATCAGCCTCACGGCGGCGAGGCGACAGATCCAGCACGACTCGTGCGCGATCGCCAGTCGGCGATCATCTCTCTGTCGCCGACCGACTTGGGCGCTGACGGAAAATCCGCCGACGCCGACGTGGTGCGCTTTCGACTCAAGGCCGATGCCCAGGGCGGTAGGGTCTCGAGTGTCGAGCTGCCGGAGTATGGTGCTGCCGACGATCGTGCCCTACCCTACGAGTTGAGCCATACCGGGGACGGTGCGCCGGGGCTCCTTGGATTTCAGCTGCTCGACGAGGCGATCTCCTGGGAGGAGAACTGGGAGTTTGAGGTCCTGGACGGCTCTTCTGAGGCGGCTCAGTCGGTGCGCTTCGCAAATCGTTTTGGTCAAATCCAAGTAACGAAGACGATTGCCCCGAGCACCGAGATGCCCTTTGGGGGAGAAACTCCTGAACGAGGCCGACAGCACGTCGATGTGACGATCGAGATCAAGAACGACGGTGACGCACCACGGTCGATCACCTACGAGATCCTCGGGCTCGTCGACGTATCTTCCGAGTCGACGCGTCTTGGTCCGGGGCAGGACCTTTACCTCTCGTCGGGTGTTTGGACGCGTGGTCGTAGCGTGCGCATCCAAAACCTCGAGGCCGAGGACGTCGAACACTGGGAGGCGGAGACGTGCGCGTGGGTCGGCGTGACGAACAACTATTTCTCTGGATTGTTCTACCCCATCACGGACTCCCCAGGAGTCGCACCGTTTGTTGGTCGCGCCTTCGCGCGGAGCTACCCGGATGCCAGAAGTCTTGAAGAGATTCGGAGCACTGGGGGAGACCTTGACGACGCCTATTCCAATCTGCGCACCGGCTTTCGTTCGCGCTCGATCGAGTTGGCGCCCGGCCAGACTGTAGTTCACCGCTACGGACTTTTCCTTTCGCCTCGCGAGAAGTCGGTCTTGAGTCCCTATGAAGCTCTGGGATTCCCTGAGATCAACGACTATTTCTTCTTGGTGAAGCTCTTCATTCCTTTGCTCGACGGGCTTTACTTCATCGCGTTCAAGAGTTGGGGGCTCGCCATCATCCTGCTGACGGTGCTTGTCAAGCTCTGCCTGCATCCGGTGAACAAGAAGTCGCAAGCGAACTTGCAGCGCATGTCGAAGCAGATGCAAAAGCTCAAGCCCGAGATGGACGCTATCCGCGAGCGCCACGGGAACAACCGAATGAAGCAGCAGGAGGAGATGCAGCGCCTCTTCAAAGAGCGAGGCTACAACCCGGCGCAAGGCATGGGCGGCTGCCTGATGATTTTCCTCCAACTGCCAATCTGGTTCGCACTCTACAGTACGCTCGGCTATGCGTTCGGCCTTCGCCACGCGAGCTTTCTCTACATTGACGATCTGACCAAGCCTGACCAACTCTTCCGTCTCGGCATCGATTTTTTCGGCGGCACATTCGAGTACTTTAATCTTCTCCCGGTTCTCTATGTCATCTTCTCCGTGATCAATCAGCGTCTGCAGCCGCGGCCGGAGGATCCGCAGATGCAGGCGCAGTACAAGATGATGACGTTCATGCTGGTGTTTTTTGGTCTTATCTTTTACGCCTTCCCGTCGGGGTTCATGCTCTACATCATGACCAGTACGCTCCTGGGAATCATCGAGAGCAAGATCATCAAGGCTGAGCTCGCCGCCGAGGCCAAGCAGGAGGAACAGGGGGGGGACGGTGAGGCGAAAGTACTCTATCCCGCCAAGGGAGACGCAGGAACGACTCCGGCCGCCAAGCCGAAAGCTGACAAGCGCTCTGGCTCATCGCGTCAACGCCGCAAGCGGCGTCGGTAGCGGTTCGCCTCACGCCGTCGGAGGTCGGATCTGCACGGCACGCCGAATGCTCCCTGCGGGGAGCGGGGACTGATGGCCAGACGCCGAGATCGAAACGGATTTGGGGACGGGCACGGGGACGGTGACAGAGGCGGACACGAACAGAGGCGCGCTGCCGCGTCGAACGTGTCGTCGTCGACGCTCGGCACCCGGCGGCGGCCATGAGTCAGCCAGTCGCGGACCCTGCCGAAACCATCGTCGCGGTCGCTACCCCCTCCGGTTCGGGAGCACGCGCACTCGTTCGAGTGAGTGGTGTGGCGGCGATTGCTACCGTGGCGCGGCTTGCAGAGCCTGCGAGTGCGGCCGCGCTTGAGTGCGGCGGTTTTTCAAGCGTTAGGCTTGAGCTGACGCTTTCGGCAGGTGAACAGCTCGAGGTGTGGGCCACGGTTTATCGAGCGCCGAAGTCGTACACTGGCGAAGACATGGTGGAGCTGCTAGTCTGCGGCTCGCCGCCGGTGCTGGCGGCGATTGTGCGCGCAGTGCTTACACCGCCGCGCGGGAAAGCGCCGGGGGTGCGCTTGGCAGCGCCCGGCGAGTTCACGCTCCGCGCGTTTCTGAGCGGCCGTTTGGAACTGTCGCAGGCTGAAGCGGTGGGCGATTTGATCGCAGCTCATGGGGCAGCGGAGGCCAAGGCGGCGCGGCGAACGCTGCGGGGCGAGTTTCGCGCGTGCGTGGATGCGATCGCCGGTGAACTACTCGAGACGGTGGCGCTGGTTGAAGCGGGGCTCGACTTTCCCGACGAGGACTTGCCGCTGCTCGCGCGCGCCTCGGTCGCGGAGCGCGTCACCAGCGTCCGCGAAAAGGTCGAATCGCTCCTCAAGGTTTGCCATCGTCGCGCCCGCTCCGCGTCGCAGCTGCGGGTTGTTTTGGCCGGTTTTCCGAACGCCGGGAAGTCGAGCTTGCTCAACGCTGTCGCGGCGCAGGAGGCGGCGATTGCCACGCCGATGGCGGGGACAACGCGCGATCCGGTGCGTGTATTCACCAGGCAGCACGGCCGATCGGTCGAGTGGATCGATTTGGCGGGTTTCTACGACGTTCGTTTTTTCGTCGGCGCGAACGCGGCACGGCATGACCGTGCGGTCGCCGATGACCCAGTCTCTGACGGTGTGGTGTTCCGCGGCAGCAGCGAGCACGCCGGGGCGAGGGATCCGTCCGACGCGGCGATCTGGCGCGTTGTGGAGCGGCTGACGCGGATCGAACTCGAAGATGCCGACGTCGTGCTCTGGGTTGTTGATCCGTCTGGCTCCGACGGCGGCGCCGCGTCTCTGGCCGAGTTCGACGCGCTATCTGGAGCCGTGAGGGAGGCCGTCCCGGTCGTCCAGAAGAGCGACCTTCTGACGCCGAGCGCGGCGGCGCGATGGCTCCGGGAGTGGCGTCTGGAGCGGCAGCGGCCAAGCCTCGTTTCGGCGCACACCGGCGACGGAATCGAGGCGTTGATCGACCGGGTCCTCCACGCCCCAGCGGACCGGCCGCGCGCGGCCTCTTCGGCCCGCGCCGAGTTTCTCGTGAGTGCACACCAGGAAGCCAAGCTGCAGTCGACGTGCGCGGAGCTTGTCCGGGCGGAGACTGCCCTCGCCACGGATCTCGGGTACGAGTTCGTCGCCGCAGAGCTGCGTGGTGGGCTGGACGCGCTCTCCACTCTATCCGGCGAGGTGGTGTCCTCGGATCGGATCCTGGGGCAGATTTTCTCCCGATTCTGCATCGGCAAGTGAGCTGCCTGCGCCCGCCGAGCTGTGTTCGTGGCGGCTTTCCGGAGCTGGAGCCTGCCGGACAACCTGTGCACCAAGGCTCGAGAATCGTCGCTGGCACACTTGAAGTCGACCGCGGCGACCGATAAAATTTGCCTATTGTTCTGGGACAGAGAGTTTTACGTGAGCTGGTCGCCAGCTTGCCCCGGAACGGTGAAGAGAGAGTCCGTCCAAGTGAAGAGGAGTGGCGCTTGGCTGTCAACGGAGGTTGTCGCCAAGAGCCCACGTTTTCGGCCACGGCTTCGGAATCGTGCTGCGCCCGCAGTTGAGGCGCGCGAGTCCGGCAGATTCGGCCGTGAGGAGGAGCTCATCCGCCTTTCTGACGAGCGATTCGGTGCAGCGTTGGCGCCGGACTTTGCAATAGCCAGGACGCGATTTGAGGGAGTCTATGCGTTGTCCGTTTTGCCGAGTTGATGACGACCACGTCGTTGATAGCCGCACGATCGGCGAAGGCCGGGTGATCCGTCGCCGGCGCGAGTGCTCGGCGTGTGGCAAACGGTTCACGACCTACGAGCGTACGGAGTCCTCACCCAGGCGCGTCATTAAGAAGGACTCTAGCTACGAGACGTTTTGTCGCGATAAGATTCTTCATGGGCTACTGAAGGCGTGCGAGAAGCGTAACACGTCGATGGAGCAGATCGAGAACATCGTTTCCACCGTTGAGGCTCGGGTCTTCGAGCAGCACGACAGTGAAGTGAGCACAAAAATCATCGGCCAAATGGTGAGCGAAGCGCTTCGCGACGTCGATCACGTCGCCTATGTTCGGTTTGCGTCCGTCTATCGGGAATTCAAGGACGTCGACGAATTCTTGCACGCGGTACTAGCGCTCGAGAAGCGACAGCTCTCAGGACGTGCCGCGGAACTTGGGGAAGATCGTCCAAGCCGCGCGACAGATTCACAATCAGAGTCAGATTCCGTTGAACGCCCCGAGTCGGTCGAAGGTGCCGGCTCCGTGCAAGAAGAGGCCGGTGTGAGACGGGGTGGGCGAGGTGCGGGCACGCAGAAGGCGAGGGGCGACGCGGCGGCGCGGAGATCCAGCGAGCTCCGCTCGGTGGACCCTGCGAGCCGTACCAGCTGACCCAAATACTTGAGCCGGTGTGTCGCCGAAGAGAGAAGGAAAGATCGACGGTCCGTTGAAGAGAGTGAACGAGAAACAGGACGCGAAGCGTCGACGACGACTCTTCGTGAGCTTTTGAGAACAACGCATGCACCTCAAAAAACTGGAAATGTTCGGCTTCAAGTCGTTTGCCGACCGCACATCCCTAGAGTTCGCCGACGGGATGACTGCGGTTGTCGGGCCGAACGGCTGCGGCAAATCGAACGTCGTTGATGCATTCAAGTGGATCTTTGGCGAGCAGTCCGCGAAGGGCATGCGCGGCTCAGAGATGCGCGACGTGATCTTCAACGGCACACAGATCCGCAAGCCGACCGGTTTCGCCGAAGTTACGGTCGTCTTCGATAATCAGGATCGCTTTCTCGACGTCGACTTCGCCGAAGTTGCGATCACGCGCCGTCTCTACCGCAGCGGTGAGAGCGAGTACCTGATCAACAAGGAGCGCTGCCGCCTCAAGGACATCAAAGCGCTGACGATGGATACGGGCATCGGTCGCACGTCGTATTCAATTCTCGAGCAGGGGCGAATCGATGTCCTCTTGCAAGCGAATCAGTATGACCGGCGAATCATCTTCGAAGAAGCGGCTGGAATCTCGAAGTATCGCGCCAAGAAGGCGGAAACGCTCCGCGCTCTCGCGCGCGTCGAAGACAATCTGTCTCGACTCAACGATGTCCTCGACGAAGTGGCGCGTCGGGTGCAGCGGCTCAAGTCCCAGGCGTCGAAGGCGAAGCGTTACCGCCGCTATTCCGATCGTCTCAAGGAACTTCGCGTCCGCGCTGCTCTCGAATCGTACAAGAAGTCTCTGCACGTGCGAACGGACGTTTCGGCGCGGCTGCACTGGTGCCACTTCAGCATTCGGCGCTTAGAGTCTCTCCTCGCGAGGCTGCAGGCAAAGCTCGACGACAGAGCACAGAAGCGTCAGCAGCGCGTCGAACGGGCTCGGGAGCTGCGCGAGAAATTCTCGTCGGAGCAAGTGCTTCTGGAGCGGACGCGCCAGAAGCTTGAGCATGCGACACAGCGCATTGCCGAGCTTGAGGGGGAGGAGTCGCGAAAGCTCGCAGGCGTCTCTGAAACGCAGGCGGCGGTGAGCCGGGTGGAAGAACAGATGCGGGCGGAGTCGTTAGAAATCGAAGAGATCGGGCGAGCGATTTCGGCACAGAAGGAGGCCGTGGAGACCTGGCTAGCGAACCGGCAGCAGCAGCGCGAGCAGAGTGATAGCTTCCAGCAGCAGCTGCGGCATAAGAAAGACGAACTCGTGAGTGTGCTGCAGCGGCGCTCGCGCGTCGCAAACCAGTCGGTCCAGCTCGACTCCGAGTTGAGCAACTTGCAGGCACGATCGACGCGCCTGGTCGCCTTGGTCGGGGAGCTTACCGAGCGGCTCGAGGGTGAGCGTGCGAACGAATCTAACGAAGAGAAGGCTTTCGCCGCTCTCGACGTCGAGCGTCAAGAGCTTGAGGCGAGCTGCGAATGCTTGAGCCGGCAGCTCACCGAGCTGCGACAGGTCGGCGCGACGGTGCAAGGGGAACTGGAAGACAAGCTGTCACAGCTGCACCAGAAACAATCGCGCTGCGAGGTGCTCGAGACACTGGAACGTAATTTTGAAGGCGTCGGTCGCGGTGTGCGCGAGATCCTCGCCAACGAAGAGAAGCTCCGCGAGTTGGGTGATGCGCATGGCCTACTTGCTGCGCTTTTAAAGGTCGAGCGCAAGTACGCTCTCGCCGTTGAGGCCATACTGGCCGAGCGCGCACAGGCGTTCGTCGTTGAGACCCATGAAGGGGCGCTGGAGCTTCTAGACTTGGCGCGAGCCGAGGACGTGAGTTCGATCGAGGTCATCTGTCTCGACCGTGTCGATGTTCTACCGCACGAAGACTACTCGCGTCACGAAGGTGTGATCGGTCGATTGCGCGACTTCGTAGTGGTCCCGGATCTTTTCTCGGAGTTACTTGATCGACTTCTCGCCAACGTCTTGCTGGTGACTGACTTTGACACAGCGGTAAGTCTCTCGCGCAATGGCTTGCGACCATTCCGTCTGGTGACGCTCGCCGGTGAGGTGATCGAACCTTGGGGTGCTCTGTCAATCCATGGCGAAACGGAGCTTGGGTTGATCTCGCGTCGCAGCGAGCTGGAAGAGCTGAAGCGCGAGGTCGAGCAGTACACCCTCGAGGAACGTCAGACGCGCCAGCGGCTCTCGGAGGTGCAGCGGCAGATTGCAGACAAGCAGGCGGAGTGGGAAACTGCCACGGCGGCGCTGGCGGAAAACTCCCGACTGCGCACGCAGAGTGAGGAGAAGCTGGCGCAGGTGCGGCGCGACGTCGACCGCCTCCAGCGCGAGTCAAAAGTACATGCCGACGAGGATGCCGAGCTGCAGGCAGAGATCGCACAGCGAGCGGAGAAGCTGAGCGTTCTGAAGGAAGAGTTGAAAGCCATCGACTCACAGGAGAAGGCTTGCGAGGAGGCGATCGACAGTCTTGAGGAGTCTGTGCGGTCGGCGGCGGACAAGCTGCAAGAGTCGGACGAGTCGCTGACGCAGGCCAGACTGCTTTTGGCACAGAGTGAGCGCCGCGAGGAAGGGGCACGGGAGCTGCTCAAACGGCAGGAAGCGACCATGGCTGAGAAGCGTGGCGACCTGGAAAGCCTCACCAAAGATATCGAGGCGCTGCGAGCTCGGCGCGGTGAGACGCAGGAGTCGGTTGTGAACGCTCGCCAAGAGGCGGTGCAAATCGAGGAGCGCGTCGCGACCTTGCGGAGCCTGGTGGAGGCAGAGGAAGATGCTGAAGCTGAAATGCTCGCCGAGGAGGAACGATTTCAGCAGGAGAGTGATCGGTTGCGAAGTGAGATCTCGCGACTGCAAAAGCGGCGAGAGGAAGCACAGCTGCAAGACCAAGAAGAGCGGCATCGGCGCAACAACACACTCGAGCGCATGGATGAGGAGTATGGTCTTGACCTTAATGCCGTTCTGTCGTGGGAGCCGGCCGTGGATGCGGCTCTGCGACGGCTTGAGGAAGGTGACACCGGCGATGTGGACGGCGATCTTGAAGGCGATGTTGACCAGCGCGAAGTTGAGGACGGCGCCGCTGCTGACGAGGTCGCCGCCGAGCGAGTTGAGACGAGTGGGCAAGGGGCGGCGGAATCGACGGCTGCGAGCGGCGACGACTGGCCTGACCGCGGAAAACGAGCCAAAGGCGGGAAGCAGAGCGGTGAGCCCAGTGCGGAGGAGCGTTGGCAGCAGCTAGAGCCCCTTGTGTGCCAGGAGAGAGCGCGACTCGACGCCATGAGCGTCAGCGACATTGAAGCGCCAAGCGAAGCGGCGTGTCTGGTGCCCGATCCAGAGTGGAACGCCGAGGAGAGCCGTGCAGAGATGCGCACGCTGCAAGAAAGCATGCGGCGCATGGGAAGCGTCAATCTCGCTGCGCTTGAGGAGCTCGACGAGCTCGAGCAGCGATTTGAGTTCCAGCGCTCACAGCGCGATGACCTTGTCGAGAGTCAGCAGAGTCTGTCTGCGATTATCGAGGACATCAACGTCACGAGTCGCGAGAAGTTTTTCACGAGCTTCACACAAGTCAGGGAGAATTTCTCGGAGCTCTTCCGCAAGTGCTTTGGCGGCGGCAAGGCCGATCTGGTGCTCGAGGACGAGGACGACGTGCTTGAGTCCGGAATTGAAATCGTCGCGCGTCCACCCGGTAAGCGCATCTCGTCTCTTTCACTCATGTCTGGTGGCGAGAAAACGATGACGACGTTGGCGCTCCTGTTCGCGATCTTCAAGTCGCGCCCGTGTCCGTTCTGCATCCTTGATGAGGTCGATGCGCCACTCGACGAAGTGAACGTTGGGCGTTTCATCGTCCTCCTGAGCGAGTTTCTCGAGTCGACCCAGTTTATCGTCGTTTCCCATAACAAGGCGACCATGGCCGAGGCCGATACGCTTTACGGCGTGACGATGCAAGAGCGTGGCGTGTCGACTCAAGTGTCTGTCGAGCTCGACAGCTACGACCCGGATGCAATGGAGCGGCAAGCCGTCCGGAAATGAAGGAGCGGTGAGCAGCTCAACTCCGCATCGGCACGACTCGGTTCGAAAACCCGAACGGGGATTGGTCGTGCGGTGTCCAAGACTTGGACACGCCGGAACCACTTCGTTGACGTAACGTCGGTCTGTCCCAGAGCGTTACAAGTGTGGAAGATCGTCATGGTTTGACGTCCACCCATGGCGATTCTATACTTCTTCGCCTTTTGCCTAGACGATCTGGCATGCAAGGTCTTCGGTTGCGCACGAAGCATCAACCGCCGGAAACGTCTGACCCTGGAGTGTGGAGGGGGCTTCACCATCTCAGGGGATAACCATGGCAGAAATGAGCCGGGAAGATGTGATTGCGCACATCGCTCAACGAAAGCCTTTGCGCGGATTCAATCTCGGAGGCCTTGACCTCAGCCATTGCCAACTCAAAGGCGCGAACCTCGAGAGCGCTGATTTGACGGGAGCGAATCTGTCCGGTGCTGACCTCGCCGGCGCCAATCTATGCGGCGCAAATCTGACTGACGTTGACGCTTCCGACGCGAACCTTGCAACGGCGACGGTCGACCTGGCGAATTTTGAGCGTGTTAAGTTTCGCAACACGGATCTGAGGCGTGTCGATTTCAAAGCGGCGCAGATCGTTTCGTGCGATTTCACAGGTGCCAACCTGTTTCGTTGCAAGTTCTTTGAGAACGACCTTCGTGCAAGCATTTTCGTGTCGACGAATCTGGGTGGCGCGTCGTTCTGTAACTGCCAGTGCCAAGGTGCCGCCTTTGAGGCAGCACAGATGGTCAATACCTCCTTTCGACATGTCGACTTGACGGACGCTAACTTCTCGAAGAGCCTCATTCGGCAGACGAAGTTCGAAGGTACTGCAATCAACCGGGTCAAGTTTACGGATGCGCACTTCGTCGACTTCGATTTCAGCAGGATCAACCTGGATGGGGTCGATTTCTCCGGAGCTAATCTGGAAGGGGCGACGTTCCTGGAAGGGTCTCTTCGTGGCGTGAATTTCGAGGGAGCCAATCTGTCGCGCGTCAACCTCGAGGATATGCACCTCGAGGGGATGAATTTTTGTTCGGTCAACTTCTCCTACGCCAATTTGACCAATTCCAATCTCTCTCGGGCACGGCTGGACGGGGCGCAGCTTTCAGCGACGAATTTTGCCGGTGCTGAACTGACGAAAGCGAGCCTGCGTGGCGTTTCCGGCCGCGGGACGACGTTCAAAGGAGCGCAGATCCGTGAGGTTGATTTCACGGGGGCTATGCTCGTCCATGGCAGTTTCTTCAACAGCCGCATCAGCGGAGTGACCTTCAACGATTCCCAGCTCGATAACGTCAACATGAATGGGGCGAAAGTGAAGGAATCGTCCTTTTCCAAGGTCGCGATGTCAGGTTCGAACTTTCTTGATGCGGTGTTCGAGAGTTGCAACTTCGAGGCCGCTATCCTGGAGCGTAGTAGCCTGAGGTCGACGGTGTTCGGCAATTGCAACTTGCGCGCAGTGAGTTTCCGCCGCTCGCTTTGCCAAGATATGGAACTGGCTGATCTCGAGGTCGAACGCGCGGATTTCTATCGCTCTAACGTCACGCGAGTCAGGTTCGCTGGAACGAATCTTGGTAGCACGACGTTCGATTGTGTCGACCTCAGAGATTGTGAATTCGGTGACATTTCGCTCAGAGATGCACAGATCGTCGGTGCTCGAGTGAGCAACACGACGTTTCGCGCCGTGCGTTTCAACGGCTCATTGATGCGAGAGACTACGTTTACGGGCTGCACCATGAACGAATGCAGTTTCGTCGGCGTTGATCCGGCAGACTTGCAGACGTGTGAAGGACTCAACTTGCGGTCCTTGGTGGATTGTACGTTCGACGCAGTTGACGAACCCGAAGCAGATACAGTCGCGCTTGACTCAACGGTGAGCGAGACTCCAGCGCCGCAAGTTGGATCCAATGTGATCAGCGGCTCCATCGATGTCCCCGCAGACGTTTCGCCGGATACCGAGGTCGGCGCCTGCGAGTCACCGATCAGTTGTTCGCAGCTGCCCGTTGAGGGAGAGACCGCGCCAGCGATTGCGGACGAGCACCCGGCGGTTGACGCCGCCGAGCCACAGCTCTCGACCTCACATGCGGACCTCGGAGACGCACACGACGGTGACGTCACCGACACGATCGACCCGCCATCGTCAACCGCTCTCAATTCGCTCCTGGACTCTCTGCATGAACCCAGTGATGGCCGTACGGTGATCATGAAGGGGAGCCCCTGCGGTGAAGTGGTGGTCTCGTTCGATTTTATCTTCCTGACAACCGAGGAGCTCGTGCGCTTCCTCATCTGTTTCCAGGACGTCTACGATCGTGTCCTCCAGTTGGTTCGACAAGCCGACGAAAACAGCCCGGTGCCACCGGAGGCTCGACTGAGAGTCACGAAAGTCGAACTGGAACATGGTGCAAAGTTCACCTTTCGCGGCGCCAGCTGTACGACGTCAAGCGGTGAGGCGGTCAGCGTGCTCGACGTCCTCAGAGACATTTTCAACGACGGCTATGAAGACGTCGAGCTCGGCTGCAAGCGGGTTCAGTACAAACATGAAAGAAAGCAAGGCCTGGATCATTGTACGGATGACCTGGGGGCGTCGGAGACGCACGTGGACGTCGAGGCCTTGGTGGGCGATTTCGGCCGACGAGTTGCCGCAAAGTTAAAAGCCTTGGAGCCGACTGTCGACGCGGGCGCGATCGACGCGATCGTCGATGCCCTGTCACAACTACCGAGAGAGATTTTTAGTCGTAGAAACCTGTCGCACTTGAAACTCTCCTGAGTGAGCACTCGCCACGACACACCTCGACAGGTGAAAGCGATCCACCTTCCTGGCAGCTAGACGAACTGCATCTGTGACGACGAAGGAAAGAAGAGGGACTTGATAGTGGAATCTGCATTGCAACTTGCAGAGATTGTTGGCGTCAGCCGTGCTGCGACGGCGCTGCGCGCCTTCGTCGAATCAGCGGCGTCGAATGAGAAACCGGTTCTGTTGATCGGTGAACGAGGTGCCGGCAAGCAGCTGGTCGCCCGCGCTATTCACTCCGCGTCGGCGCGTTGTGAACAGCCGCTGCTGATGATCGACTGTAGCCTCTATTACGAGCGAGAACTGAAGCGCGAGCTCTTCGGCTTCGGGGGAGACGGCGCTGCGGGCAAGGAGCGCTGCGGGGTCTTAAAACACGCCGTTTCGGGGACGTGTTACCTCTCTCATATCGAAGAGATGACGCCCGTCATTCAGGAAGCGATTCTGGAGTTCTTGCAAACCGGGAAGTTTCGCCGACTGGGCGATGGTAAAGAGATCGCGTCGAACGTTCGGTTGATTGCCTCAAGCGATCGTAACATCGAAGGCTTTGTGCGCTCGGGTCTGTTTCGAGGGGGGCTCTATACCGCTCTCGGCGAGCAAGAGCATCACATTTCGCCGCTACGGGACCGGCGAGAGGATATTCCTCTCTTGATTGATTCCGTTCTCGAGTCGTTCCTGACCACTGGTAGAGCAAAGAAGAAGTCGGAGTTCCTTCCAGAAACGTTGGATGCACTACAGTCATATCCATGGCCATCCAATCTGGAAGAGTTGCACGCCGAGATCCTGCGCCTCGTCGATGCGGGGATCAATACCGTTCAAACTGAGCACCTGTCGATGGAGATTGCGAACTTTTGGCTTGGTTTGCGCGGAGACCCTGACACCCGACGCGTGTTGGAGGAACTTGATGGATACATTCGAGAATTTCGCATTCTGAGTCGTATCGGATGCGAATTTGGCGACGCGACCGTCGAGGGCGGTTGCTGGACCGTTACGGACCATTCCGGACGAGACGACCTGGCGGAACTCTGACGAGCGTGCGACTTGTCCCAGCCCAAAGGTAGAAGCTCATGAATTCGACTCCCACATCGGATCCGGAAACACGGGTTGCCGAGTCGGTCGATCGACCGGTTCGCGAGAGGAAGTTTGAGGTTCTCGTCTTTAACCGAGATCCGGAGCTGCGCATCTTCCTCAATAAAGCACTCTTTCTCGGCAACGCGTCAGTGACGAGCGTTCAGAAGGAGGAAGACGTCGAGAAACGTCTTGGCGTCGGCGACGTTGGCCTCTTGCTCGTGGGTATCGATTCTCCGAAAGCGATGGAGTTCCTGGCAAGAGTTTCGCAGCAGCGTAACTCGGTACCTGTGGTCGCGGTCGCTCGCACGGCGACGCCGGAGCTGGTTCGGGATGTGATGCGTCTCGGCATCGCAGATTTTCTCTTTGGCTCCATGGATGTCCGTTCCGTTTTGCCACGGTTGGTCTCGATTCTTGACGCCAACAGCGACTCGTCCAGCTCCTGCATCGAGTCCAACCAGGAGATCGTTACGCGAGCGCCAGATGCGATCGACCCGGAGTTGTCGGCGAACGTCGACGACATTCCGATCGTGACGCAGAGTGCCAGCATGAAGCGGATCTTTGAGATCGTCGAGACAGTCGCTCCGACGGAGTCGACGATTCTGGTCCAGGGCGAGAGCGGCACGGGCAAGGAGCTCATCGCCAAGAGAATCCATCGCTTGTCGAATCGCTCCGACCGCCCTTTCGTCGAGGTGAACTGCGGCGCTATGCCGGAGACTTTGCTGGAGAGTCAGCTTTTCGGGCACGAGAAAGGGTCTTTCACCGGCGCTGTCCAGCGCCAGATGGGGCTCTTCGAGGCGGCCGACAAGAGCACGATCTTCCTTGACGAAATCGGTGAGACAAGTCCTGACATGCAGGTGAAACTACTGCGTGTCCTTCAGTTTCGCGAGTTTCGCCGCATCGGTGGCAGCCAAGTCGTCAAAGTCGACGTGCGTGTCGTCGCGGCGACGAACAAAGACCTCAAGGAAGAGGTCGAAAAAGGGAATTTTCGCGCTGACCTCTTCTACCGTCTTAACGTGATTTGCCTTGAAGTACCACCTCTGAGGAATCGACCCGAGGAGATTCCTGAACTCGTGGCTACCTTCGCGGAACGGCTAGCAGCGGAGCGATCCTTGGAGCCGAAGACCTTCACCGACGACGCGGTTCAGCAGCTGCAGAAGTACCGCTGGACGGGCAACGTGCGCGAGCTCGAGAACGCGGTCGAGAGGTTGCTCCTTCTCGCCAAAGGACGGCGAGTCGAAGGTGCAGACGTCGACGAGTATCTCGACGGCAGTCTCGAACCGTCGGAAGACGCCGGGTTCTCGCCGAGTCTGACGTTGGACGAGGTGAAGAGACTACACATCGCCAACGTCTTGCGAGCTAACGAGGGCAACAAGATGCGGACAGCCCGCGTCCTCAAGATCAACGTGAAGACGCTCTACAACCTCATCAAGAGCCTCGACATTCCGACGCCGTGAAGGTGTCCGCGGGAGCGAAGCGTCGTGCGCAGGCTGTTTCGTCGCAGGCGCTACAGTCGGGATCGGATCGCAGACACTTCACTGCAACCGAAAGTTCAGATTCACGAGTCGACCGCCGCGGTTGACCGTGATGTCGAGCGGTTCGCCGCGTCGCATCTTCTTGCTGAGCGTGCCGAAGAGTTCGTAGAGCTCATGCGAATTGGCGCGGAAATCGACGGTGCTGCCGTCAATGAGTTCGATGATGTCGTTGTTTTGAAAATCGAATTTGTGCAGGTACGTCTCGGTGGACTCGTCGAGGAAAATCTGCAGCCGTGTCGCACGGCCATCCTTGGCGGCAATCGGACGACTGCCGATTTTCTTGAAGTCGGCCATCCAGTTGGCCTCTTTCGTCGCCTCTTCAAAGAGGATTGCAGGCACGTCGTAGTTCTCTCGCGTGATTCGTCGGTTTGTGATCCGCACCCCCTGCTCGCGCGTGATCTTCTCCAGGATCGTCCGATCTGCGAGAGAGGGCCGGGCGGGCTGGGCGATCGCCTCGGAGGTGCCGGATGTGGGCACGGGCGGCGCCTTCTGAACGCGGGGCACGTCCTCGGGGTTGCGCAGAGAGGGGGGCGCCCAGTTGTAGAGCGTGACGACGAGCACAAGCGCCAGGACCCCGATCCCAGCGATCATTTTTTCCACGATTTCGAGCATAAAGGGTCTCCGCGGATTCTTCGAGGCTCTCCCGAATTGTAGCATCCGTTGACGATGCGGGCGCCGATTTCACCGCACTCTCTTTCCGAGAAGAAGCGTTGTGGGTGCGGGCTAACGTGCAGCGGAATCGCGGCCGAATTTGCTGGCATCAAACGAGTGATCCCAGATCGACCGTGGCATGCCGATATCAGCAACCTCTACGTGTCCGCACAAATCTTGACCCAGCGGCGTATCAAAGCTCGTCTTGCGCGCGGCGAACGTTACCGTCCATTGGGCGCGCAGGGAAGTTCCGTGCGTTTTGGGAAGTTCCGCATCGAGGCCCGAGGGAATGTCGAGGGCGACGACAGGAAGGGCCGTGTCCGTTAGCATCTCGATCCACTCTCGAAACGGGCTGCCGATAGGGCGAGACAGACCCGTGCCGAAAAGGGCATCGACGACCGTGCCGCAGGTCGGACGGTTTGCGCTGGTGGGAGATTGTGCGGTCGCGACGAACGGAATACCCATGCGACGGGCGATCTCTCGGTGCACCGCGGCGTCCGATTCGGTCTCCGAACGATCCCCGCCGACGAGAGTCACGTGCGTCTCCTGCAGATGATTGGCGAGGTGACGAGCGACAACAAATCCGTCACCGCCGTTGTTGCCGGGTCCGCAGTAGATATGAAAGGGCGCTGACAGCTTTCCCTCCTGCGCCCACGCCAAGATCCACTCGCTCGCATGACGCCCGGCGTTCTCCATCAGCACCACGCCTGGCACACCGAACTCCTCGATGGCGCGCGCGTCCCAGGCGCGGATTTCGCTACTGGAAAAGAAGCCAGCTGGAAAGGCTGGCGTGAATGGCTTTCGCGGCATTAGTCGCCTCCTTTGCGGCGACGCGTTGCGGTCGCCTTCGTCGGGGGCCGCTGCGTTCCACGCAGACTCGCCAAGGGCTCGTATCGGTAGTACGTCTCGAGTGTCAGCACACAGAGCGCTGTGGAACAGACGCGACCGCCGGTCACACCAACCCAACTGCGTTCGGGTTTCCAGCTGCCGAATACATGCCCGTCTAGATCTTGATGCGGCAACAGCTCGCGCTGCAGCGCGTGGTTCCACGCGGCCCACTTCTTCGGTTGAGACTCGGCGCAGTAGAGAAAGAGCGCCAGCGACGCAGTGTACCAGTAGTAGTACGACTGGTACGTCGACTCCCAGCGCGAGGTTTGGCTCCAGTCGGGAGGCCGCCGCAGAAGCCGGTCGCGGCCGGCGTTGAGACGCTGGTCCATGCTGTTGCCTGTCAGCAGAGTCGAGAGCATCCCGACGGCGACCATGTTGATCCCCCGGCGGCCCGCATCGGCACCGCGGTCGCTGTAGATACCGATCCCGTCACGGGTAAACGACGTCGACAAGTACGAGCGAAGTCGCTCCATAGTCTCTGACGGCACACGAATGCCGGCGCGCTCCGCGGCGGCGAGCGCCATCGCCTGCCAGCCGGTGACCGAGAGGTCGTTGCGGTCGCTCGGGGCCGCCGAATAGTCCCAGCCGCCGCCGCGGCGCTGAGATGTCGTCGTCAGCTCCACGGCACGTCGGACACTGTCGCGGTAGATCGGCTTCTGGGTCAGCACGAATGCCTCCGCGAGTGCGAGCGTCGCGAGGGAGTGGTTGTACATCTGGTGCGCCGTTGGTGGCCCGTAGGAGCCGTCCGGCTCCTGCGCGGCGAGCAGGTAGGAGAGCGAACGCTCGGCGACGTCGCGATAGGGGCGTTCAAGACTCCCCGCTGCTTGCCGAGGGTGGCCGCGACGCTGCTTTGCGGCGTGAAGTTGTCCCGCACCCAAGAAGGCCAAACTGGCCAAAGCACTCACCCCGACGTCGAACTCTTCGATGCCGGCCCCGGGACAGGGCAGCTCCTCGCCGCAGTGCTTCGAGAATCCCTCGGCGCTCCAGCCGCCGTCTTGATCCTGGTGCGCCGCGAGCCAGCGGAGACCTCGGCTGACCGCATCCTCTGTGCCGGCGCCGCCGCCGTAGCGCTGCAGTAGGTGGCCCTTACCTTGGGTGCGTCGGTCGCCGAGTGACGAGACTGTCGCTAGTGCGTCGCCCGCAGTGGGTTCGCGCTGCGGCAGCGGCGGGGCGGCGCCGAGTCCCAGCGTCCGCCGCAGAGCGGGCGGCGGCCGCTGCCGCGGGCTCGTCTGTTGTTGTGGGCGCGCCGGGGCTGGAGTTTCAGCTGGCGCCTTTGGCGCGCTGGTCTCGCGCGCTGCGTCATCTGTCGAGCTTTGCGTCTTTTTGGGGGGCTCAGGTCGCGATGGTGGGGGAGACGCAGGTCGCAAGCGCCGCAGTGAGACGATCATGCCTGACGGACTCGCCGGGGGGGAATCCTCCGGAATGAGAATCCAAAGCAGCGACGCGAGCAGAGCTCCGTGCAGGAGGCCCGAAAGCAGCCAAGCGGCGAGCGAAAACCGTCGCCGGCTTCGTACCCGGCGCTGGCTCGCAGGTCGTGGCGTCACGGTTGGCACAGGTTCCGCCTGCCTGCATTCGCTTTTTGTTCGCGATGGGACACCAACGCCTTGCTCCCGCCTCACGCGTCGTCCCCGCAACAGGCGGCGGATGGCCGCCAGCTCGCGCTCGAAAGCGTCTCGAAGGATCAGCTTTGGGTGGGGCATTGGAGCCTCCTATCGACGCTTCGAAAGCGGCCGGTCCGGCCTTCCCTCGCGGGGCCGCGAAGCTGAACAGAACCGCACGTCGTCACCGGTTTCTAGCCTCACGCTAGGTCCGATCAAGTCAACACTATTCAGCCTCGGCTTTGACGTTACAATGGACGTCGAGTCTAAGTTTTTCTCTTTTGATTTAGGATTTCGACAGTTAAGATCTCAAGGAGACTTCGAACCCTTTGCTGCGTTACGACCGTCTCTATCCTCGGTCGTTTGTTTTCTGTGTGGCGTCACGTCGTCAGTCAACACGATCGATCGTAACGACTTACAGCAACAGGAAAGAAGCAAGCTTCTCCGACTCCCGAAGCGCCTCGAGAGGCCCCCCCGAAAGGCCCTCAACATCTCAGAGGTGTGGGATGGTTTGGGCCTCCTGAATTCCCCACAGTTTTAGGTCGTTGGTTCTGAACGCTGCAGCCGCGCGGTGGCGCGTGTTGTACGCCTGATCGACCCTCGACCAACTTGCCCGCCGTTCCATGCCAATCAGTCCGCCTCTGGACTTGTTCTGTTGGGATGCTGGGCCTGTGCGGCCCGAAGCGAACGGAGGACGAGTTGAGTTCGATCAAAAAGGAGGATGGGTTTCTCATGCGCATGAGAAGATGGTTTGCCGTTTTGTCCTCGTCGTTGTGCCTGCTGTTGGCGCAGAGCTGCGACTTTTCGAAAAGTAGCAGCGGAAGTGGCGGCGGAACGGGAGTCACCCCGCCAGTTGGAGGGCCAGGGGGGCCGGGGGTGCCGTCGCAAGCAGCTCCGGTGCTACTCGATCTCTCGTTCGATGGCGAAGGCGTGACGACGGGAACCGTCGTCAGTCTGTTCGGGCTCAACTTTTCGCAAAACCTCTCGGACAACAAAGCCCTCTTCACCGCCGGCCTCACCGAGGTCGCCGGTTTGCCGCTGCGCGTCACGTTTCCCAGTGATGGTGATCCTGGAAACGGTCTCGAGTCAGAGCTTCGTGTCGTCGTCCCGGGTGGCGTGACGTCAGGAAACGTCACAGTTGTGGTCAACGACGTGCTTGCCGGTGCGCGTGGCTATTCAGCCTCACCGCAGGTCATGGCCGTGACCCTTGGCCGCAATGGCGACCAAGAGGCTATCGAACATTTGACTCAGCTCGGTTTCATCGAAGGCAACTCGTTTCTTGAGCTGTGGGGGATCAATTTCGGTGAGATTTCCGACATCCGCGTCTCTGACCCGCAGGGAAACGGCGCCCGCATTCCGATCAACACGGTGCAGCGAACGGTCGATCCGTTCGACCCGAACGCGCCACCGCCGACAGGGTATCAGCGGATTGGATTCAGCTTTCGCGATGATCGCAACGATATTCGGCTCAGCTTCGGAAACCTCCGTGACAACGTCGGAATCGTTCTGAGTGGACCCGGCGGTTCCTCGAATTCGATCCAGATCCCCGTGGTGAATGGTCTCGACCTCAACCTCGACAATTCCCCGAACGAGCTTGGGCCGGTCATCAGCGGCGTCAAGGTGCCGACCGGTGTGCACACCGGTCCGGTGCGCATTCACTACTCGTTTTACGAGGGACAGGTGGCCGCGGCCTGGCACATGGATGTCTCCTGGAAGCTGACGTCGGAACCGAACGACGCGTGGCGAACTGCCAAGCCTCTGGATTCGGATTCGGCGCATTCAGGCTCGCTCGGCGTGCTCGCTGGCTCAAAGCTGGTGCCGACAGGGCACCGACTGCTTCCCGGCGGCGGTAGTTTGCGTGCTTTTGTTTGGGACGCGCCCCGCGACCCGGCGTTCTGTGACCTGAACCGCAGTCGCGCCCTGGCCGGTGGACAGGACGAGACGCAGCGCTTCTCGGCGGTCCACTTCCGCCTCAAACCGCGAGTCGACGCGATCGGTGCTGGACGCGCTTACAACGAGGCGCATGAATGGATCACGCCGGCAGTCCTCTACTACTACATGGAGGAGCTTCCGGGCAGCGACGAGACGTTCGAGACCGCACTCCGTACCCAGTTGGAGGGGTTCCAGACGGACGCACGCGAAGATTCGAGCGCTGGGACGGCCAGCTGGGGACCACCGGACAACCCTGGCGCGCTCGAGGGAAGACTCGACTCGCCAGCGGTGGACGCCTTTGGCGCGGGCACGGAGGAGGTCGTGCTGAACGACCTGCCGCTTCCCGAGGAGGTTATTCAGTTCTATACAATTGACACGGACCGCATGTCGATCGTCTTCAACCAGCTGACGCCGGCCGAGGACCCAGACTCCGACGACGTGCTGACGGTGAACCCGCGCATCTTTGCCAATCCGGGCGCAGAGATTGGTGAGTTTCATTTCGCCAGCTTCACCATTGAGGAGAACGTCGCGGTTCTCGTGTCCGGATCACGGCCGTTCGTGCTACGGCTTTCTGGAATCGGAGTTGATGGTGGCACGGAACGGGAACTCTTTCGCTGTGCCGGACTTCTCGACTGCAGCGGCTTCACCGGCGAGAGCACGCCGATCGGAGGAATCTACGTCGTCGGCCAGGCGATGGAAACCGGCGGCGGTGGTGGCTTGGGTGGGCCAGGCGGGGGCTTCGGTGGCAACGGCGCCTCCCTCGTGTTGTCCAGCCCGACCTCCAGTGCAAGAGTCCAGGCGCTTCTTCCCGCTGAGGACGGCCAGTTCCAAGGTGGCGGCGGTGGCGAGACCACCGCGGCAGTCGGTTTTACGCAGGGCACCTCAAAGTTTTGGGGCGCTCCTGGCGGTGGCGGGGGGCACTCCCGTGTCGGCGGTGATGGCGATCCGCAGACCCCGGCGCCGGTCGAGTACCAACCTCCCCGCGGCGGCCAGGGCGGCCCGGCGCGTGGTGAGCCGACGCTGGTTGAGCTGACGCCGGGAAGCGGCGGCGGCGGTGGCGGCGCAACCATCACGCGACTCGGAACCGAGGGGCACTTTGTCATGGGAGGCGCAGGCGGCGGTGGGGGTGGTGGTATCTGCCACATCGTTGCCGACGGTAGCGTCGTTGTCACGGATTCTGGCCTCATTACGGCCCGCGGTGGTGAGGGTGGATCGTCACTTGGCGACCGTGCCCAGATTCCCGCCACGGGCGGCAACACACCAGGACGCATCGCCGGCGGTGGCCCAGGTGGCGGTGGCAGTGGTGGAACGATTCTTGTCCAAGTGACCGGTGCTGCCCAGATGTCGTGCGACAGCCTTGACGTTGAAGGTGGACTTCCAGGTATCTCCGGCGATGTGATCGGGCCTCCAAACAATCGACGCGTTGAAGTCGTGCAGAACCTCATCGCGGGAGCGGGCGTCGGTGCGCCTGGTTACATCAAGATCGAGACGAGCTTTGGGGCGCCGTCATGCCCGTCGTTGACGGCCGAAACCGAACTCGCCGGGATCGCCGGTGCAGACAATATGATCGAGCCCTGCTTGCCGGCGGATCGGTCGATGTTGGCGCTTGCCGATGCTTCCGACTTCCCGCCTTCCGGGCGCATCGTGGTGATCGGCGAGACGCTCAATCTCGACCAAGGCGGCAACTGCGCCGAGCTCACCGGTGAAATCGGCACCGAAGAAATGGTCTACTTCGCCCGCAACGGCAACAACCTCGAGGGGTTGGGCCGGGGAGCGAACGGCACCGAACCCTTGAACTTCAACGCTGGTGCGCGCGTTGTGCTGCGCGGCGCACTCGAGCCGTTCGACGACTCGGCTGTTCTCCCCGACGGTGGTATCGTCCAAGTCTCGGATCCGATCGAGCCGGGTCGTGGTCGGGACGGCGAGCTGCAAATCAGATTCTTGCCCAGTCTCGACCCTGCGACCGGTGAGCCGCTGATCGACGCCACCACGGGCGAAGTGATTTCGATTTGGACGTTCGACACGGATTCTGGCGTGATCCTGACGCCCGAAGGGGAGCCCTTCCGCGAGGTCAGATCCGATGATCCGTCGTTTCTTGACGTCACCGTGCTGCTGATCGACGAGAACACGATTCTTCGCGGCCGCGGCTCGCGCCCGATGGTGATCTCGGTCGCTGGTCTGGCGGATATCGCTGGCACCATCGACGTTGGCGGTGGCCATGGCGGTGGCTTGCGATTTAGCACGAGAGAACCAACCAGTCCTCAGCATGGTGTGGGCGGTGAGCCCGGACCAGGAGGCGGCGCTGGCGGTGACGGCGGCTTTGTCACGTTCGTCGATGGCGACCTGAGCAACAAAGCACCGGCGAACACGCTGCCGCAACCCGGCCAGCCCGGCGGTTTGCCGCCCGGCGTACCGGAGGCATGGGATCAGACTCCCGTCCCGATCGGCCGCGGATCGGGCGAGGACGACCTTGTGGTGTTCCCAGCGCTCACGCGTCCGACTGGTGGGGCGACGGCCCGAGGCCAGCCGTGTGACACGGAGGATAATCCTGGTCCATGTGAGACCACCGCCGGCGGTGGCGCTGGTGGCGGCAACAGTAGTGCAGGTGGCGACGCGAACGTCTCGAGCGGTCCAGCCATCGCCTTCCCACCCTTCGCGCCGGAAGCTTCCGGTGCTGGTGGCAGTGTCTTTGGAATCTCGAACTTGCGTTTCGGCGGCGACTTTTGGCCCTACGGGGGAGTCGGCGGCGCAGGCGGCGGTGCGTTCCCGCAGGTCTCTGCGTCTTACAAGCAGGGAATTGCACCGCCTGGGTCGGTTGTCTTCGGCGGCGTGCAGTCGCCTTTGCCCAAGGCAAGTCATGCGCCAGGAACCGGCGGCGGCGGCGGTGGCGGCGTTCTGCGACTGGTCGCCGAGAACTTGCTGCTGCGCGAGACTGGACGGATTCTCTCTCGTGGTGGCGACGCCTTTCAGAGCATAGACCTTGGTGGCAACGGTGGAGGCGGTGCCGGAGGCAACGTCCTTATTCAAGCGCGTAATTCGATCTCGATTGCTCCGGGGGCGTCGATCGACGTTCGCGGCGGCCGCGCGAATCAGTCTGTGCCGTTCGATACGGCGCAGCAGCTTCCGGTCTACGAGGGGAATCTCAACCGCGCTCAACTCGCCCTAGTCGATTCGTTCTTCGGCGGTGTTGGTGGCGACGGCGCGCCTGGGCGCGTGCGCGTTGAGGTCCCGGTTGATTCGAACGCGTTTGTCTCTGGATTCAACCCAAGCGTCAGCGGCGGATCGTTTTCGATCGGCGCGGCGCGCAGCGTTGGAGTCTCGCTGCCGTTCGAGGTTGCTGTTGGACCGGGACAGACGGTCCGCTCAGTCGGGATGAACTTGGAAGCCGGTCTGGTGCGTTACCACGACTTCGGCCTGCCGCTCGGGACGTCGTCAGTCGTCCTCTGGGAGGGGGCGCCGGAAAGCCTCGATCGACATGGATTCCCGGGTGAGTTTCGGCAGCGCGTCAAGGATATTAGAGAACTTGAAGAGCGTGAGTTCGTGCGTTTCCGCGTGCCGCTCCTGACCAATGTGCTTTCGCAGGAGACCCAGTCGCTGCGCGAAGTCAGAGTGCGCTACAGCTACGCGGTTCTGCCGGACACCGACTGCCTGTTCATCGATCCGTAACGCGTCAGTCAGGGCGACAAAGGATCTGCATTGATCCCGCCGCGTTTCCCCGCAAATCCATGGCGGCGCTCGCCGCCTGCAGGTTCGCGGAGAAACGCGGCGGCAACTTCCTGCGCCTCACGCGGTTGTCGGTTCTGACTCGAACAGTGCGTCGACGAATCGGTCTAGGTCGAAGGGCGCGAGGTCATCGACTCCCTCGCCGAGCCCGACGTACTTCACGGGGATGTCGAGTTCATTGTTGATGGCGACGACGATGCCGCCCTTGGCGGTACCGTCGAGCTTGGTGAGCACGATTCCGGTCACTTGAATCTGCTCTCCAAAGAGTCGAGCTTGAGTGAGCGCGTTTTGACCGGTCGTGGCGTCGAGGACGAGGAGCGCTTCGTGCGGCGCACCAGGAATCTGCTTGCCGAGTACGCCGTGGATCTTGCCGAGCTCACGCATGAGACCCTTCTGCGTGTGGAGCCTGCCCGCGGTATCGACAATGAGAAAGTCAGCGTTCGTCTCGAGTGCGCGTCGGGCGCCCTGAAAAGCCACCGATGCGGGATCCGCTTCCGGGCTTCCGGTGACGATCTCAACACCAATGCGTTCGCTCCAGATCGTCAGCTGCTCCACGGCGGCGGCGCGAAATGTGTCTGCGGCCGCGAGCACGACGCGCTTTCCGTCGCGGTGAAAGCGCTGCGCAAGCTTGGCGATCGAGGTCGTCTTGCCGGTGCCGTTGACGCCTGCCACGAGGATGACACTCGGGGACGTCGGCGCGGTCAGCAAGTTCGTGTCGCGGGTTTCGAGAAGACCGCGCAGGAGTTTCTTGAGGTGGTCACGCAGCTCGCTCGGCTCCTTGATCTCACCGCGTTTCCACGCCGCTCGAATGCCGTCGTCGCTGTTGACCAAGAAGTCGACGACTCCGGGGCCAAAGTCTGTCGCGTAAAGCTCGGCTTCGATTTCGTCGAGCGAATCGTCATCGAGGGCGCGGCGAAAGCTAAACAGTGTGCGCAGGCTCTTTCGAGTTTTCGCCAGGCCGGCGGTAAACCGTCCCCAGCGACTCTTTGGCGCTTCGTCGCTCTTGTCGTCCGCGCTGACCTCAGTTGTCGGCGCACCGGTGGGTTCCTCGGCGGCGCCGACGTTTTGCGTCTCAGGCGCCGACGGCTTTGAAGGTTCCTCGTCCTTTTTCCCGAACCACTTCTTCAGCATGTTGTCAACCACTCCGGTGAGGGAGGCCCAGTCAGCTCTCTGCTTTCTTCTTCTCGCGCCGGACGGATGGAGAAAGCGGCGTTCCGCGCGCTGCACTCGCCCCAAGTTCGTTTGAGAGTCGGTCGAGGATGCCGTTGACGAACGCGCCGGATTGGGACGCAGAGAACTTCTTTGCTAGTTCGATGGCCTCGCTGATCGCAACCTTTCGTGGGACGTCTTCAGACTCGAGCAGCTCGAAGAGTCCGATGCGCAGGACGCAGCGGTCGACGGCAGCAGTCCGCTGCAGCCTCCAGTTCTCCGAAACTTCAGCGATGTGTCGATCGAGCTGCGGTACCGTCGCGAGGATGCCTGCGAGAAGCCAGCGGGCGTAGTCGCGCCCGGCGCTATCCACATCGCTCGCCAGGAGCGTCTCCTCGAACGCATCAAGGCTGGTAGCGAGATGCTCGGCGTCGAGCTGAGAGAGGAGATCGAACTGGTAGAGAGACTGTAGCACGACTTCTCGTGCTTGGGTTCGCGAACGCATCGTGCTCTTGAGGTGAATCCTAAGGGGGCAGCCAGGCGGCGACCGCAACACCGGTCGTCTACTCTTCCATCCATTCGCCCCCTCATGGCGAGTCCGTCGGTTCCGCGCCGCAGCGGAGGCGAACTCGAAAGGCTGGGGACGACTGGATGGACTATCAAGCCGCGGCATCGTAGCACACGCCTCGGGCGCGTACCAGGCTCCGCGCGGGCGGTGATCGGTGCCGCATTCAGAGCAAGCAGACGGTCGAAAAAGTTGCCTGTCTGAGCGCTGCGGGACTCGCCCTGCCCAACTGCTTGGCGTGCGACGCGGGAGCGACGAAGCCGTGACCAGCGTCTGCCGCCCGACTGCCCGGGCCGGACGCCCGACGATCGCGTCGACGCAGCAACTTTCTCTCTTGCTAAGGTCCTGGCGGCTGGTCGAGCCGTCGGTAGAGCTGCACCATCTCAACCGCGGTTTCTGCCGCTTCGGCGCCCTTGTTTCCCGATTTCGAGCCGGCGCGCTCGAGCGCTTGCTCGATCGTCTCGGTCGTTAACACTCCGAAGACGACAGGGACGGGGCTCTCCTGAGAGGCTGCGGCGATCCCACGGGCCGCCGCGCCGGCGACGTAGTCAAAGTGAGGCGTGGCGCCGCGGATCACTGTGCCCAGGCAGATTACGGCGCTGTACTGCCCGCCGCGGGCAAGGCGCGTGGCGACCGGGGGAATCTCAAACGCGCCCGGGACCCAGTACGTCGTCAAGTCGTCATCACGGGCGCCAAGCTTCAAGAGCATTGCCCGAGCTCCCTGAACGAGCTTCTCAACGATGAGGTCGTTGAAACGTGAGGCGACGAGGGCGAAGCGCTGGCCGCGAGCATCGAGGTGACCTTCAATTTCTTTCATGGTGCTTCCGTGTCGAGGGAGTCACAGCCGCCAGGGAGCCCAGATAGCCGCCGCTCCGATTCTGTCTGGTCTTCCTGCGTGCCACTCTGCCTCCGCCTCTGTCTCTGCCTCCGACTCTGTCAACAGGACCAACCTGTTCCTTTGTCGTTCGTTTCGCGCGACCATCTGACGCCTCATCCCACGACCGCGCCGCCGCGCCGGTTTTTTCGGCCCTCGCGCGGCTGCATTGCTGACGCAGAACCCGGGCCGGACTCATTCCCACTCGATCGTTGACGGTGGTTTTGAGCTGACGTCTAGAACCACGCGGTTGACACCGTTCACTTCATTGCCGATCCGGTTCGAGATGCGACCGAGCAGCTCGCGTGGTAGATAGACCCAGTTGGCTGTCATGCCATCGGTCGACTCCACGACGCGCAGCGCAATCACGTAGTCGTAGGTGCGTCGATCACCCATGACTCCCACGGTGCGTACCGGCACTAAGACTGCGAATGACTGCCAGATTTCGCGATGAAATTCGAAGCTCTCGATTTCTTCTTGGACGACGTTGTCCGCGGCGCGAAGGATCGCGAGTTTCTCTTCATCGACCGCGCCGACAACCCGCACTGCAAGGCCAGGACCCGGAAACGGTTGGCGGTACAGGATTTGATCTGGGAGTCCAAGCTCGCTGCCGATTGCTCGCACTTCATCTTTGAAAAGATATTTAAGAGGCTCCAGCAGCTCGAAGCCGAGCTCTTCGGGAAGACCGCCGACGTTGTGGTGGCTTTTGATCGTCGCGGAAGGTCCGCCGCGGGGAGAGACGCTTTCGATGATGTCCGGATAGAGCGTGCCTTGCGCCAGGAACTGCACATCTTGCAGCTGCTGCGCCTTCTCCTTGAAAACATCAACGAATGCATGGCCGATGCGCTTGCGCTTGGTCTCAGGGTCTGTGACATCTCTGAGCTGTTCGAGGAACCTCTCGCTGGCGTCGACAAGGTGAAAGTTCAGCTGGAAGTGCTTTTCGAATGTGACGATCACCTGTTCACGCTCGCCTTCGCGCAGGAGGCCGTTGTCGACGAAGATGCAGTGGAGTTGTTTGCCGATCGCGCGGTGAATCAACAGTGCGACGACCGAAGAGTCGATGCCGCCCGAGAGTCCGCAAACAACGGACGCCGAGCCGACTTTGTCGCGAATCGCAGTCACTTGCTCTTCGATGAAGCTGCTGAGTGTCCAATCGCCCCGGCAGGCGCAGATTTGATACAGAAAGTTGTTCAGGATCCGCTTACCTTCCGGCGTGTGGGTTACTTCCGGGTGAAACTGCAGGCCGAGGAATCCTGTTGCCGAATGTCTGACGGCGGCGTACTTGCACGTGTCCGTTGTCGCTAGTGTGACGAACGAGTCATCGACGAAATCAACTTGGTCGCCATGGCTCATCCACACTGTCGTGGACTTGTGGATTCCGGCAAAGAGTGCATCGTCTGTCATTTCAGCCGTAGCAGCACCGTACTCGTGGCGCTCGGCGCGCAGGACGCGTCCGCCCAGAGCGCGGCAAGCGAGCTGCATGCCGTAGCAGATCCCCAGAACAGGAATGCCCAAGTGGAGAATCTCGGGGTCGAAGCCAGGTGCGTCCGGCTCGTAGACGCTCGCCGGCCCTCCCGAAAGGATGACACCCTTGAGCTTGGGTGTCGCCGCAAGCTCCGCCGCGGAGGTGTCGTGAGGAAGGATTTCGCAATAGACGCGATTCTCTCGCACGCGGCGTGCGATGAGTTGTGTGTACTGCGACCCAAAGTCAAGAATAGCGACGAGCTCTGCCATGAGCTTATTGTTTCTCTTTGACGCCGAGGACTGGTTCTTCGTACGCCATTAGACTGTGCACGTACCCCTCACGCTGAGCCGACGCGCTGCGTCGTTCATAGCGTAGGTCGCCCGAGAACACCGCTTCATGGAGTTCTTGAATGCTTCGGCGCCCGAGGTCTTGCAGACTTTGTCGCAGGCTTTGAACGATGTAGGGAATGAGGTCGAGAACCGACCCCTTGTCGACGACGAGGCCGGAGACGCCTTGCGCTACCGTGAGGTGATTGTCGTCATACAAGTACCTCTTGCCGCCACCCTTGGCCATTGCCTCCATAGACGCCATACCTCGATACTTCTTAACGCGAACCCCGTCTTTGTAGAAGTACTCGCCCGGTGCTTCGTGAGTGCCGGCGAACAGGGACCCCATCATGCCCGCGTTGGCGCCGCAGCACAGGGCTTTTGTCAGTGCGCCGGTGGTGGCGATGCCGCCGTCGGCGATGACCGGAATCTCGTGCTCGCGGCAGAGGCGTGCGCAGTGATACACGGCCGTCGCTTGGGCACGTCCGCAGGCCATCGTCTCCTGAGTCGTGCAGATAGAGCCAGGGCCCATGCCGACTCGGATGCCGTCAGCGCCTGCTCTGATCAAGTGTTCACATTGCTCTGACGTGACGACGTTGCCGGCGACGACTTCCACCTCCGGGTGCCGGGATTTGATGTACTCGAGCATCCCGGCTTGAAACACGGAGTCGCCTTGCGCGCTGTCGATCACGATCAGGTCGACCCCGGCATTGACGAGCTCGGTGACGCGTTCACGGTCGTCCGTCCGCGTCGACACAGCAGCGCCGACTCGGAGTTGTTTGCTCGAATCCTTGCAGGCTTCGGGAAAGTCTCGGTTCTTCTTCAAATCAGTGCGCGAAACGAGGGACACCAGGCACCCTTCGCTGTTAACGATTGGTAGTTTGCCCTTCTTGGATTGTCGTAGGACGCGATTCGCTTCAGCCAGAGAGACTCCCTCCGGGGCGGTGATCAGATCGTTTCCCTTCACCATCATCTCGCCGAGCGGTCGGTCGCGTTCGGGTTCGAAATCGATGTCACGATTGGTGACGATGCCGACGAGGGGCGTCTCAAGGGTTCCGTCCTCGGTGATCGGAATCCCAGAGAATCCTTCCTTCTCGCGAATACGGTCGATATCGCGAATGGTGTGGTCCGGGCTGAGCACGATCGGGTCCGTAATGAACCCGTTCTCGAAGCGTTTGACCTTGCGCACTTCCTTCACTTGCGCCTCGATCGTGTTGTTGTAGTGGACGATGCCGATCCCGCCCTGCAGTGCCAGCGAGATCGCTAGCTGCGCTTCGGTGACCGTGTCCATCGGCGAGCTGACGATCGGAGCCTTGAGCGTAATATTGCGGCTAATTCGCGTCGACAGATCGACATCGTCCGCCGCGAAGTCGATATAGCCCGGTAGCAGGATGAAGTCGTTGTAGGTGAGCCCTTGCCGACTACCGAATAGTTCCTGCGCGCTTTCGCCGTCCATGGCTGTCCTCATTGATGCTTTGTTCCGGCGGTGCACGTCGCGCTAGCGCCGCGACAGCGATCGCCACAGATGCTACCGCGCCGCGGCGGCGTTTCTCCACGGGGGCGCGATGAATTCGGCCACCGAGGGCCTGATCCCATCGCTCGCAGAGCCGGCGCCCTGCGCTGCGAGGCGGCGGAGGAGAGGGGAGCCACTCGCAGTGGCAACCGCTGGGCCCCTGAGCTAGGCGCAGCCTCAGAAATGCGCGGCTGAAGAAAGCCACCGCGCTGAAAGAAAGCCAGCGCCTGGAGAATCGCTACGAGTTGGATCATTACAGGGGGCCCTAAGGATAAGTTTGTGGTCGCGGAAATCAAGGATTTAGTCGTGTTATCTCCCCAAAAGGCCGACAAGATGATGGGGTGGTGCGAGCCGCGCCCGACAGCGCGGCGCAAACCGCCAATTGCAATGCCACAAGGGTCCCCCTAAGATGGGGCACCGCATTTGAAACTGATTGTGAAGAAAGGCTTTAGCAGCTTCCCAGGGAGAAGTCGCTCGGAGTTGAGAGGCGGCCTGTGGCGACTGCGGCAGGCGCCGCCAGGAGCTCAGGCTATCGCCGCGGATCTGCGAGAAGTCTGCGACCTGGCACCATCGACGCGACCCGTCTGGTGGAAGCCGAGGGATTCCTCCGGTGAGGTGCTCCAAAGAGAGAAGGAGTCAGGACAATGAATGAGTCTGCGGCTGATCCCGCTGGCGCCACGTCGGGTAGTGCACCCGACGCCAATCTCCAGCCCGAAGACCTCGAGGCTGTGCGCCTGCTGCAGAGTCGCTACGAGCAAATCCGTGCCGAGTTAGCCAAAGTGGTCGTCGGTCAAGACGACGTGCTCGAGCAGATCCTGGTCTGCATCTTCGCACGCGGTCACTGCCTCCTCGTTGGCGTGCCCGGTCTGGCTAAGACTTTGATTATCAGTACGTTAGCTCGCTCGCTTTCGCTCAGCTTTTCGCGCATTCAGTTCACTCCGGACCTCATGCCGTCGGACATTACCGGCACCGAGGTGATCCAGGAGGACCGCGCCAGTGGCGAGCGGGAGTTTCGTTTCCTAAAGGGGCCGATTTTCGCCAACGTCATTCTGGCCGACGAGATCAACCGCACGCCGCCCAAGACCCAGGCGGCGCTGCTCGAAGCGATGCAAGAACGCCAGGTCACTGCCGGTGGGAACAAGCACGTCCTCGACGAACCTTTCTTTGTCCTCGCGACGCAGAATCCGATCGAGCAGGAGGGAACCTACCCCCTGCCAGAGGCGCAGCTCGATCGCTTCATGTTCCACATTCAAGTGGACTACCCGAGCGAAGACGAAGAGGTCGAAATCATGCGCCGCACGACCGTCGAGAGCGACGTCGACGTCACGCCGGTCGTGAGCGGCGAAGAGATTCTGCGCCTGCAGCAGCTGGTGCGCAAGGTACCGGTGACCGACGAGATCATACGGTACGTTCTGCGGCTGACGCGCGCGACGCGCATCTCGAAGGACGAAGCGCCCGACTATCTCAAGCAGTGGCTCGCCTGGGGCGCTGGCCCGCGCGCTTCGCAGTTTTTGATTCTGGGCGGCAAGGCGCGCGCGATTCTGCATGGGCGCTACTATGTGTCCGCAGAAGACATTCAGGCGGTCGCTTACCCGGTCTTACGGCACCGGATCCTGACGAACTTCAGCGCCGAGGCCGAGGGGGTCACGTCGGAGGGTATTATCCGTCGCCTGATCGAAGAAACCGAGGTCAACGAGACCAGGAGTCTCAACGATGCCAGCAGCTCAAGACTCCTCGGATCCTAGACGCTATCTAGATCCGAAGGTCCTGGCCAATATCTCGCGTCTCGAGCTCAAGGCGCGGCTGATCGTTGAGGGCTTCATCTCAGGTCTTCATCGCAGCCCTTATCACGGCCTGAGCATCGAGTTCGCAGAACATCGCGAATATGTGCCCGGCGACGATATCCGCCATATCGATTGGAAGGTCTTCGGGCGTTCCGACCGGTTTTACATCAAGCAGTACGAAGAGGAGACGAACCTCAAGCTCTATGTCCTGCTGGATGCCTCCGAGTCAATGGCTTACCCGGAGGCGGGAGGCGGGCGTCGCGGCGACGATCCGGTGATCTCGAAGTTTGAGTACTCGACGTACATTGCGGCAGCGCTCTCCTACCTCGTCTTGAGGCAACAGGATGCGGTGGGGATGGCTGTGTTCGATGATCGTGTCCGCCAGTTTGTGCCTCCGAGCTCGAGTCCCGGCCAGCTGCAGAACGTTCTCGACGTACTCGACACGGTGCCACGAGCCGGCAAGACCGATCTCGGAATGATCCTCAATGAGTTCGCAGACCGCATCAAGCGCAAGGGCTTGGTCGTGATTATCTCCGACTGTTTCGACAGTATCGAAAACGTCACGCGCGGCCTACAGCATTTGCGCTACAAAGAGCATGAAGTTCTGGTCTTTCATGTGCTCGATCACGAGGAGCTGACGTTTCCTTTCCAGCGCATGACGCTCTTTGAGGGCATGGAGGCTTTGCCGGAGCTCGTGGCCGATCCGCGGGCGCTCAGGCGCGGCTATCTAGAGGAGTTAAACGCGTACCTAGAGGAGCTGCGAAAGGTGTGTCGTCAGAATCAGATCGACTACGTCCAACTCGACACGCGCCAGAAGCTTCACGTCGCCTTGACGTCGTTTCTCGCGAAGCGCGCCGGGAGTATGACGACGTGATCTCGAATCAGACCTCTGCACACGGATTGGCGCGTGGTTCGTCTGTCGCCGTCGAGCGACGTAGTAGCACTTCTATGTCGTCCGTGTCGAACGGGGGTACGGAGGAGTGCCGACCTTGAGCCAGTTTTTTCTCCAGCCCCAGCTTCTTTTCGGCATGCTGCTCGTGTCGGTGCCGATCCTGATCTATCTGTTCCAGCGACATCGCTACCGCCGCCGGCGCTGGGCCGCGATGGAGTTCTTGCTGCGGGCAGTGAAGAGGCATCAGAAGAGGATTCAGCTGCAGAATCTTCTCCTCCTGTTGATTCGCTGTGCGATCCTCTTTTTCTTGGCGCTGGCGATGGCGCGGCCAGTGTTCCGCACAACTAGCCTGGGAGGTGTGGCGGGGGACGACCGCAACTGGATTCTTGCCATCGACGCCTCGTACAGCATGAGCTATGACGAAGACAACCAGAGTCTCTTCGACGCGGCGCGCGACTCGCTTCTGAAAGTTGCCGAGACGTTGATCGATAAGGGAAATGCCGTTGCTGTCATGACGTTCGAGCGGCAGCCACGAGTCCTCGTGCCGCGCACGATCGTCACGGATGCGTTCGCTTCGACTCTTCGAACTGAGCTTGAGCGACTCTCGCTGAGCTCTGATTCGGTCGATCTTGGCGCAAGCTTCGCAGTCCTTGAAGAGCTTTCGAATCAATTCGTCACTGACACCGGAGATCCCGAAGCCAAACGCATCGTTCTCTTCAGCGACCTGCAACGAAAGGACTGGCTGACCGGGGACGAGCCGCGCTATCCAGGCGTCCGTCAGTTTATTGACAAGCTGCAAGCTGATGGTGGGCAGATTTCTCTTGCTGTGCTCGGTCCGGGTGCGGTTCGACCTAACTTGGCGCTTGCGGACCTGTCGGTGGCTCCGACTGTCGTGGCGCGCGACGTTTGGGTCGAGCTCAGCGCCACGGTTCAGAACTTCGGCGATACCGACATAGACAACGTTGACCTGACGATTCAAGTCGACCCCGACCTCTCCGAAGGTGCAGCGGAACCGCAGCTCGGCCATGTCGTCCGCGTGCCGGCACACGGATTCGTCACCCGGACGATGCGATATCGTTTTGACCGCGCTGGCGACCACAGTGTCGTTGCTGAACTGCGCTCCGACGGGCTGGGGCTCGACAACAAGCGATTTCTTGTCACGAACGTGGCGGAAGCGGTTCGCGTCCTTCTCGTCGACGGCGATCCTGGCACGGACCCGCTCGACGCGGAGACGTTTCATTTGCAACTGGCGCTGGCGGCCGAGGACGATTCCATGGCCTCGATCGAGGGGCGCCTGACACCCTTCGAGCCACTCGTCGTGCAGGCCGAGCAGCTGTCAGATGTAGAGCTAGACGACTTTTCGCTCATCGTTTGTGCCAACGTCGGCTCGTTCGCGCGCGCTGACGTCAAGCGCATGCAGGCATTCGTCAAGGGTGGGGGCCTCCTTCTTGGTTTTTTCGGGGATCGCGTTCAAGCTGACCTCTACCACGAGCTTTTTCACGAGGAGGGCGGCGAGAGTCTCCTGCCCGTGCGATTGGGCGACGTGCGAGGCGATCCAGCGTTTCCCATTCACCTCGGTGTGAGCGACGGCGCGCATCCGCTGGCCAAATACTTCCACGACCACGCGACGGAGACGGACCTACATCGACCGCTCGCTTCGTTTACCCGCTACTTTGCTGTCGAGCCGCTGCTTGAGGAATCGCGCAGGTTTCGGATCAGCCACCGTTACACGGATGCTGAGAAGACGCCGGCTCTCTTCGACGCCGCGTATGGAAGGGGAAGAGTGTTTTGGGTGAACGCGACTGCGGATCAAGCGTGGACAGATCTGTCCGACTATCCCGACTTCGTCATCTTGCTGCACGAGACGATCAACTATCTTATGACCTTCAGATCGGACACCTCGAACCTCCGTGTCGGAATGCCGTTCGCGCGCGTCTACCCGGCGGAGGAGTTCGCGTCGGAGGTGACGCTGCAGTTGCCGATTGACTTCGCCGGACTGAGTGGTGGTGAACGCATTCGGAACGCGCACAAGACGATGCGTCAGGACGAAACCGAAAAGTCGTTTCGCATTCTCCACGAGGATACTGCGATTCCTGGCATCTACAGACTCGACCTTCGTCGGCCCCACTCGCCTGAGGAAGACACGGTCGAGTATTTTTGCGCCAACGTTGAGGGCGACGAAGGCGATCTGACACGCCTCGAAGAGGATGACTTGCGGCGCGTGTACGATAACTTGAAATTTCAGGCGCTTGACGTCGAGCAGCGTCTTGAGGACGTCGCGGAGGAGCAGTCCCTAGCTCGCGGTCGAGAGTTTTGGCGCGCGGCGATCGCCGCAGTTCTGGCTCTGCTGGTTTGCGAGTCGGTCCTCGCATGGCTCTTCGGTAGGAGAGCGGTATGAACCCTTTAATCGACATGTTCCGCTCTGCGCCTGTCATGTTGGCGCAGGCCGAGGAGGAAACGCTCAGAGAGTTTCGTTGGCTGAGTGGTGTTCCCGCGTGGTTTTTTCTGCTCGTGATCTTGCCGGTCGTTGTGCTGTTTGTGCGGTTCATCTACCGGCGCGAGCGCCTTTCGGGCGGTCGTGTTGTGCGATGGGGGCTCATCTCTATTCGTGTGGCGGTCATCGTGATGATCCTTCTCATGATCGGCGAGCCAGTCGTGCGGACGACCAAGTTCCTCGTTCAAGAGTCGGTGTTCGTTGTGCTTGTCGATGATTCTTTGAGCATGGATATCGCGGACAAGTACTCGGATCGAGAGTTGGTGGACGACCTTGCGGCGTTCTTTCGTGCCAGCCCAGACACCATTGAGTCGACGAAGCGCTACGATCTTGTGCGGCGACTGTTTCGCGACGACGAGATCCGATTGATTCATCGTCTCCGTTCCAAGGCGGAGGTGGCGGTGTTTTCGTTTTCGTCGGCTATTCAGCGACTGGATACGCTGACGCGGCTTAAAGAAAAGGACGCCGCGGTGCTTGACGATGCCACCGAAGCGTCACGGGCTGCCGACATGCTCCCGGATTACTCGAAGCTTCGTGTCGACGAGCGCGTGCGGCAAACGAGGATTGCCGATGCGTTGATCGATTCGGTCGCCAGTGCTCGCGGCGGCGGCTTCGGAGCGCGGCACCGAGACATTGCCGGCGTCGTCCTGATCTCGGACGGGCAGGATACAGGCGGAGCCAACACGATCGGCGATGTGTCACGGCGCCTTCGACAGCGAGGAATCACTGTCCACTGCATCGCCGTCGGCAACCCGAATGAACCCAAGGACATCCGCCTGATCCACCTGGAAGCGAATGACGTCGTTTTGGCCGGAGACAAGGTCCCGTTTGACGTCTCGATTGTTGCTGATGGGTTCGAAGGCGAGTCCGTCCGCGTCGATTTGAAGTTCGACGCTCTCACCGTCGACAGTGAGTCCGTCGTCCTTGAGGGTGACGGCCGACGGCAAATCGTGCGCCTTGAGTATCAGCCACCAGATCCGGGCGATTTCACCGCAACAGTCGAGGTGGAGGTGCTTGGCGGCGAACTCTTCGCCGACAACAATCGGAAGTCCAAGCCGATTCGAGTGCTCGATCAGAAGATTCGCGTCCTCTACGTCGAAGGGCGTCCACGCTATGAGTATCGCTTCCTGAAGTCGACGCTGGTGCGCGACCCGACGGTGGAAGCGCAGGTGCTGCTCTATTCCGCGGACGACGATTTCATCCAGGAGAGTTCACGCGATGTCCCACCGCTGCGCCGCTTTCCGGCGGAGAAAAGTGAGCTGTTCAAGTACCACGTCATCATCATTGGTGACGTCAGTACGGATCGTTCCGGAAGCGCGCGTTTTCTGTCCGCAAACGAAATGGCGCTCATCAAAGAATTCGTTGACGAGGCCGGCGGCGGCGTCGTGTTCATTGCCGGTGACAGCGCCAACCCCGTGCACTACCGCGACACCGAACTCTATAGTCTGTTGCCAGTGGAAGTGCCGGAAGGTCAGAGCGTCGCATGGGTCTACAACGATGCACCGATCACGCAGTCGTTCAACGTTCGTTTGACGCCCGCAGGTAAGGAACACAGCCTCATGCGGCTCGACAACGACCCCGAGCGCAACATTGAGTTGTGGGAGAATCCACTCAAGAGAGCGTTTGAGAATCTACCTGGTTTCTTTTGGTTCGCCGAAGTCGGGCGTGCCAAGAAGGGGGCCGTCGTGCTGGCGACTCACCCAGAGAAGATCCGGCACCTCGACGATGGCAAGGCGATGCCGATTTTTGCATACATGAACTACGGCAAAGGACGAACGTTCTTTAGCGCAGTGGATGCGACTTGGCGTTGGCGTGCGCTTGATCCGCGCTTTGTCGAACGTTTTTGGGGACAGGTGTGTCGTTTCGCTGCAACCGGGCGACTGCTAGGAAAAACGCCTCGATATAGCATCACGACGGACAAGAGCACGTATCAACTGGGTGAGTCGATCAACGTGCAGTGCAGGGTCTTTGATGCGAATTTGCGACCGATTTCGGATCCACAGCTGACCGTTTACCACAAAGCGCTCGGTGACGCTGATTTGCCGCGCGAGGTTCAGCTCGATCTCGATCCAGTGCGTGGGCGCGGCACGTACTTCGGCACAGTGGTTGCGGATCGTCTTGGGACGCACGAGCTGTGGCTGGGAACGGCGGCTGAGAAATTGACGTTTCGAGCTGTGAACGTCGCCGTACCGACCGTCGAGCTTCGTGACCCGCGCCGCAATGACGGTGTGCTCAAGGAGATCGCCGCGACGACAGGCGGCGCGGTGTATGAGATGTCTCGGGCTGGTGAGTTGATCGACGGCGTGAAGGGGCGGTCGCAGCTGCAGCGCGGCGGTTTCCACGACGATTCGGTGTGGGACGAGCCGTGGGTACTGATCGCTTTCACGACTTTGATCGCCATCGAGTGGATGCTGCGAAAGGCTTTTCGTCTTCTCTGACGTGCGATCCCCAGGCGGCGACCGCGTCCGACTTGAGGTAAACTGTTGTTGGTGGCCACACACCCAAACCGAACGACTGTGCGAGGCTGAGGAAGTCGCTGAATGGATCTCGACGAAACCGCTGACGACATGATTGGAGTCGTTTTTGAGTCCAACGAGGTCTGATCGAGTGTGATGACGAGACGGACGATGCTCTTCCAGAACGTATCGCCGGAGGCGGACGAAACGCGCGCGAGCCGTTTGCGAACGGCTCGTCGTCGCCTCGTGGTGATGGTCGTCGTGACGGTAGCGGCTCTGGGGCAGCAGCCGATTTTCAGCAATGATCAGGTTTCGGTGCCGCTTGAGGACATGAAGTGGCGCCGGCATGTCGCGCGAGCGCTGTCGGCGTTGACCTCACCGCGTCGCGAGCGTGGCCTGGAGTTGTTGCAAGAGGCAATCGAGGGCGGCGCCTCCTCGCTCTTCGAAGTGCGTCATGAATCTCTTTTGACCGCGCCATTGGCGACGGCGGTCGAAGCCGCCCCGGTGGCGCCGAAGGCTGTGACGCCGACGCGGGCCAGCCGCGTGCGATCGCGACCTCAGACTCGGTGGTCACCCCGTCGATTTCTGCCGGCGTCTGTTGTGGCTGAACAGATCGTGGAGCATCTTCCAGAAGACCTCAAGTCGGCGTACCGCGAACGCTACGACGCCACTGCAGCCGCGCTGTTTGAAGAATTCGAACGTAGCGGCGACGTCGGGCGTCTGGAGGAGGTGGCTCGCCGATTCTTTCATACTTCAGATGGGCGCCGCGCCGCCGAGCTACTCGGAGATGTTTGCTGGGAGAACTCGAAGAGGTTAGTGGCCCTCCGGTGGTGGCGGCGCGTCGTCAACGGTGGCGGCGACACCGTGCGCGTTCGTGCAAAACTCTGGATGGCCTATCGCTCGCTAGGGTGGCGCGTCTTGGAGCGCGGCGAGATGGCAGCGATCGGGCCGGCGGGGCATCTTCCGATCACCACCGCAGATGCGCATCCGATTCTCAAAAAGCTGCCTTACCATCTCGAGGTCGGCAAGCGACTCACGCAGCGGCAGATGGCTGGCGACGATCCGGAGACGCTTTTTCGCTGGGCTGTCGTGAGTGGATTTCGGCCTGCTGACATCGATTCGCCGTCACGCTGGGGGGGAGAGCTGGGTGCCAGCGGGCCTCCCCACCTCGCATCGACGGTGTTGTCATTGAGCTGGAAGAATTCCCTTTGGTCTTCGCCCGGGGCTGCTCGAGTCTCATCGAGGGGTCCTCCCCTTGGCCAGGCGGTGCTGCCGCTCCTAGATGATGACCGTCTTTTTATCGCGTGTCCGTGGGCCTTGCATCACCTCGACGCGCGTGCCGATTGCGGTCGGCTTGTGGAGCGCTTCGCGCGCCCGGGATTGCGCGATCGCTTTGGGCACAGCTCAAGCACGACGTACTTGCACAACGTGACGCTCTGGCGCCGTTCACGGGAGCAGTGTGAACTCTTGGCGGACCTGCCCAACGAGGTGCTCGTCGGAACCTTTCTGAGCGACGCGGTATCGCAAGCAAAGTACTCCGGCTACACCATCAACGAGCCGCTTCCGATTCGCGGCCTGGTGGCGTTCGATGCGGCGCAGCCAGACCGTGTCCTGTGGGCCACTAAGAAGGAGTCCGCGCGTGTGCCGTCGCCGCGGCGGCCGAGGCGAGACGCCCGGACGCTGCGCCAGCTCCGTGGCGCCGGGGCCAGCGCCGGGGAGAAAGCGTTTAGCTACCACTCACCGGTGGTCGTGAAGGAGGGGCTCGTCGTCGCAGGTGGTTGGATGCAGCGGGGGTTCCTGAGCTCGCGTTTGCGTGCGCACGATCTTCGCGACGGCAACCTCGTATGGGAACGTCGCCTCGCCAGCTTTCAGGTTGAGCAAACAATGTTCGGCGAGCTTGGCCGCGAACCGTTGCCCGGAGCGATTCTTGAGCACGAAGGTGTCGTCTTCTACGCGACGCAGCTAGGGCTGGTGTGCGCGATTGAACTCGCAACTGGGAATCCGCTCTGGGCGACAACATACGAGACGATTCCCATCCCCAACACGCTGAGGAAAGACCCGGAGCACCGGTCGATCCACTGGGGCGCGAATTCCCTCCTCTTGGTCGACGACCTTTTGATTGTGACGCCGCGTGATTCGCAGGTGCTCTACGCGATCGACACCGGACTCGGACCCGGTGGTCGTGCACAGGCCGGAACCGTGCGCTGGATCTATCGATCGCACGCCCGCTCGAGACAGTACAAGCATCTCCTCGGTTATCACGACGACTACCTCTATTTTGCGATCGAGCATGTCGGAGTTGCTCGACTCAACGTGCGGGACGCGGCTGAGAATCAGCGCGGCACGTTGGAGACAGCGCCTCCGGAGCTCGGTGTGAGAAAGATCGCTGGTCCCGGCGCGCTGACAGACCAAGGTCTGCTGGTCGTCGACGATGGTTTCCTGAAGCTGATCAGTTTCGATTTCGGCGACGTCAAGAATCTCACGAGTCGACGTGAGGATCTGCGGGAGCGCCCGTGGCGAGTGCAAGTCTCAGAGAGTCTGGTCTTGTTGACGTCGCACGAAGACGTGCTCGCTTACGTATCCGGCGTCGCGGAGAGCGGGTCATGATGCAGAGTAGATTCCCTCCTCAGTGCCCACGAAGAGTCTCCGGCACGTACGGCGCCGAGCGCTGGGGTCTCTTTCGCTCCTCTCGCTCTGCCGGTCTGGTACCGTCTGACGTTGCTGCCGTCTGCTCTGGTGAGGGTTCGCGCCACCGGCCGGGAAGATGTTGGCTCGTGATCGCCGGTGCTCTTTTTCTATCTGGGCTGCCTTTCATTGAGATCGATGCGCAGGCCATGCCTACGCCCGCGATTGATCGCCGCGCACCACGTTCGATTGCTGTCGATCAGTCAACTCGCCAGAGTATCGATCGCGGTCTCGAGTTTCTTTACCGCAGCCAGAATCCGGATGGCTCGTGGACTGACTTTGTTGGTCGCAAAGTTCACTATTTTTACGATTGTACGCAGTCTCGTCACGTCGGCTCGACGGCGCTTGCTGGTCTTGCGTTTCTCTCGAGTGGCGCTTTGCCGACCGAGGGGCCGCGTCAGGCTTATTGCCGATCTATCCGCAGAGCGCTCGATTTTGTGATTGATAGCACCTCGCCGGAAGGGTTCATCAGCGTTTCCAACTCGCGCATGTATAGTCACGCGTTCGCTACCCTCTTTCTAGCAGAGGCGTACGGGGCGAGCCTCTATCCTGAGGCTGAGCGACTCGAAGATGCGCTGCGACGTGCGGTCGGCCTGATCGTTCAGTCGCAGAATGAGCAGGGCGGGTGGCGTTACCTGCCGCGCGCGGTCGATGCCGATATGTCGGTGACGGTGTGCCAAGTGATGGCACTCCGCGCGGCACGAAACGCGGGCATCTTTGTGCCGCGCTCGACGATCGACGCGGCGATTCGCTACGTCAAAAACAGTTACTTGCGAGGCAAGGGCTTCAGCTACCAGTTGCTCCCGTTTCACCGCGGTAGCCGCCAATCTTTCGCACTCAACGCGTGTGGCGTCGCCACGCTCTACGGCGCGGGCGAATACGAGTCCTACGAGATACGGGAAGGGTTGGAACTCCTTTGGAGAGACTGGGACTCCATCCACCGCGCGCATTCTGAGCCTCGCGATCGGTATGATTTCTACTATGGTCACTACTATGGGATACAGGCGGCATTTCAGGCTGGCGGGACGTACTGGGAGCGGTGGTACCATCGGATACGCGACGAGCTCCTGTCGCTCCAGCGAGCGGATGGCAGCTGGGAGGATCTCGTCGGCCAAAACTATGCTACTGCTGTCGCCGTCATTATCTTGCAGATGCCGAATCAGTACCTACCGATTACTGAAAGCTGATTGCGTTTTGACTTTCGCGACTTAGCGCCAGAAACCTCATGCAAGAAGATCATTCATCGCTGAATTCGTCGTCGCCTGCGAGCGCCAGCAAGCCGCGTCGTGCATTCGCTGTGCTCGATCAGTTGCGGCGGCGACTGAAAAGGGCTCTGTTGCTCGATGGTCTCGGTGCGATCGTTTTGATTGCACTCGCCGCCGTCGCTGTATCGTTTGTGCTCGACTACAGCTTGCGTTTGCCTTGGGGGGTGAGGGCGATCCTGGTTGGGTTGTTCGCTGCGACACTCGTTGTGGCGTTTCGAAGAAAGGTGCTGGCCCCGCTTCAGCGCTCATTCGACTACAGCGAATTGGCTGCGCTTCTCGAGCGAAGCTATCCCGAGCTGCAGCAGTCGCTCGTCACGGCCGTGGAATTGTCGCGAGGTGGTGAGACCGCGCGCTACGTGTCCACCGACTTGCTCGCGGCGGTTGTTCAGGATGTGGAGAGTCGCGTGGTGCGACTGGGAACGTCGCGCGTCGTGAACCAGGCGCCGGTTTGGCGGCGCTTCGCGGCGGCCGGTGTGGTGCTCGCCGTGCTCGTTGGCGCCGCGTTTTGGCGACCTGACCTTGCATCGGTTTGGCTGCAGAGGAATCTACTCCTGACGAATCTGACGTGGCCGCAGATGAACGAGCTTGAGTTGGAGTCGCCGTCGCAGCGACCGGTCGTGGTAGCTGTCGGTGACGACCTGCCGATCACTGTGCGTTCACTGCGCCGACGTCCTTCGCTTGTCACCGTGACCTCCACTTCTGAAGGTGGCAAGGAGTACGTCGATTCCATGTCGGAGACCACCGACGGGTTGTTCACGAAGACCTTTCAAAACGTCTCAAGGCCGTTCTCCTTCACCGTCGAAGGAGGGGACGCGTCACTCGGTCCGTTCCTGGTGGAGGTGCGGCTGCGGCCACGGCTCGACATGGAATCGATCCGGCTCTGGTTCGAGTTTCCTGCCTATCTTGGGCTCGCCTCGACGCCGCCGGACGAGCCGGTTCGCTTTGGCAATTTGAAGGTTCCGGTCGGAACTCGAGTCCGATTCGATATGGCGGCCAATGGACCGGTGCAGGCCGCATACGCCGTCGTGGAGGAGAGGCGGCGCGTCGTCGGCATGGCAAGCGACAATATTGAGCGTCCGGCGACGGAGCCGGTGTGGCCGCATCCTGACGCTGTTCAACTCGCCGTGCGCGAAGAACGTTTTTTCTCTGGCGAGTTCACGGTCGAGGCGAGTGGCTACTATTTCATACAGCTCGAAACCGTTGATGGCTTCCGAAGTCTCGATCCGGAAAAGTTCCGCATCGAGGCCCTTCCTGATCGTTCCCCGGCGGTCGTCGTCGAACGACCTGTAGCGATCTTGGAGGACGTAACCCCACAGGCCACCGTGACGATCCGCGCGCGCGCATCCGACGACTATGGCATCGAGAGTGGCCAGGTCGCAGCTACATTCATCCCTAAGGGGGAGGAAGCAGGCCGTGACCTTGAGATCCCTCTTGAGGTTACGTTGTCCAAGTCCACCGACACACCGGAAGCGCCAGGGCGCGGCATCTCCGTGAGTGGTCGCCGGGGCGACCGCACCTACGTGTGCGAGCTGCGACGTCCACTTGCGGAACTAGTGGGGCAGACGCCTGATCGTCTCGAACCGGACGCCCGTTTGCAGTTCATTCTGCAGATGCGCGATCACGCCGGCAATCTGGGGGAAACCGACCCACAGTTCTTTCGAGTCGTGAGCCCTGAGGAACTCACGCAAGCCCTGAATCGTCAACTCGGCAGTGTGCGCGACGCACTCGAGGAGCTGCGCGAGCGTCAAGCATCGGTTCGCAAGGACACCGAAGAATTGCGCGATCACGCCCGAATCGGCGGTAGCGTTGGTCGCGGGCAAATCAATCAGATCTACCGTCTTGGAAACGATCAAGGACGTGTTCGCGCTGGGCTTGAGCGTCAGGCGCAGACGATCGCTGACCTTCTGCAGCGCGCAGCCGACAACGTTGTCGGTGAGCTGCGTTGGCGCGAGTGGGTGCGCAGCTTAGGGCGTGAGATCGGTCAGCTCGCCTCCGATCGTGCGCCGGCGATCGACGCGTCTTTCGTCCAGCTTCGCGAGTTGGTGGACCGGGAGCAGAGCGTCGCCGCCGAAGTCTCTCCGCAGTCGATCGTGAGTGCGCAGCGGCGGTTGGAGAATGATCTCGAGCTGTTGATTGCACGTATGACCAACTTCAGCGATGTGAACGCGTTTGTCGAGCGTCTGCGTGAACTTCGGCAAGCGCAGCAACAACTCCTCGACAAAACACGTGCTGTAATGAACACCAAGTGACCTGTGAGGAAGCCCCAGCGTCGACACGCGGGGCTCGAAACCTGACAACAGACAGGCCAGTCTCACCATGACGAGATTTCTTGCGCCCAACTCGATCTCTACGAGGCAACCGATTCGCCGCCGAGCAGGCGTCGTGCCGTGCTGCAATTTCCACCTCCTCGACGCACTCGGTCTCCGCGTCGTTTTGTGCCTCTTCATCTTGATTGCAAGCAGCATCGCACCGCACCTGGCGGGACAGGAGGCTGACACCGGAAGGGAGCTCGAGTCGCTCGCTCAACAGCAGTCCACTGTGCGAGAGGTGTTGACCGATTTGCGTGCGCGCATGCAGGAGTTCTCGAAGACGATGAATTCCGGAACTGAAGAGCAAGCGAGCGATGCCAGGCGTCTCGGCGAGGCGGTGGAGATGATCCAGGCCGAACGTCTCGAGGATTTGCTCGGCCGGGCATCCTCTGCCCTTGGTGAGGCGGACGCGCTGGAGGCGGTTCTTAATCAGGCTGGAGCTCTCGAGAAGCTCGACGCGTTGATTGAGTTTTTGGAGGACAACAGCTTCGACCGCGAGGCTCTCCAAAAGAAACTCGACGGTCTGCAGTTGGCGCGAGAGTTGGCGTCGAAGCTCGCGAGCGCGCAGCGAAAGCTGCTGGAAAAGACGAGAGAGAGGCAGAGCCAGAAGCAAGACGCCGAGCGCATGGAGGCTCTCACAGAGGACATCGAAGATCTGGCCGAAAAGCAGAGGAAGGCCGTTGAGGGCGAAGATCCGAGCCGGATAGATCCCGAGCTTGAAGCCCGCGAGAGAGCCGCGATCGAGGCGGCGCAGCGCCGCGTGGCGCAGCTCGCCAAGGCGCAGCAGAGCTGGAACCAAAAGGCGCAGCAGACTCTCTCTGAAGAATCGCGCCCGCTTGCAGAGTTGGAGGCGGTCCTCAGCGACCTCGAGGCCGCCGCAAAGAAGGCTGAATCGATCCGAAAACAGGCCGAGGCTAAAGCACGCAAGAGCACAAAGCCGGGAGCGAAGACAGACTCGGGTTCAGATTCTGAGACGGGTGCAGATTCAGGGTCAGAGTCAGATACAGATACAGATACAGATACAGATACAGATACAGAATCAGAGTCAGAGGCAGATGCAGAATCAGATTCAGAGACGGATACAGACTCAGAGTCTGACTCGGATTCTGCCTCTGACTCCGGCTCAGATACGGACTCCGATTCCGACTCTGCCTCTGACTCTGCCTCTGACTCTGATACCGACTCTGACTCTGATACCGATTCTGATTCTTCTTCCTCACTCGCCGAGCGCGCCGCTTCTCTGCAGAAACAGCTCGCCAAAATCGCTTCGCGCCTTGAATCGAGTGTCGCCGCCGACGCCAGTCAAGCGGTGTCTCAGGCGCAGAGCGCTACGGAGAAAACTGCCGCTGCGGATGCGTCTGAGGATCACGCCGAGGCTGCGCGCCAAAGTGACGAGGCTGTGCGCCAGCTCCGTGCGGCTGAGGAGGCCGTGCGCGAGCAGCTAGAGCGTGCGCGGGACGGCAACGCCGCGGAGACGGCGGCGTTGTCTCAGGAGCAAGGACTCCTGCAGCGCGAGACGGCGTCAGCCGCCGCGAAGGCAGAACAGCAGGCATCGGAGGCGAGCAGCTCGGCCGCGAAGTCGGGAATGGAGCAGGCCTCGCAGCTCATGAAGGCGGCAGAGAAGGCGATGAGGAAGGTCACCGAATCGCTTGCCGGCGGCGAGCAAGCCCAGGCCAAGGCGCAAGGGGAGCAGGCCGAGGCGCAGTTGAGTCAGGCCGCGAAGGCACTCGATGAGGCCGCCGAGAGGCTCGGCGCTCGGGATGATCTGCAGCGACAAGCTGATCTCGAGCGTGAGCTCAGGCGTCAGGCGAAGGAGGCCGCCAACGAGCTCGACGAGCTGAAGAAAAAGAAGGGACCCGACGAGAGCGAAGAGATCGAGGCTGCCCGGGAGGCTTTACGCCAGGCTGCGGCGGCCATGGAAGCGGCTTCCGACGCTGCAGAGCAGGGGAAGCGTCAGATGATGAAGAAGCAGCAAAAAGAGGCTCTCGAACGACTCGAGGCCGCGAAGAAGTCGATAGAAAGCGAGAAGCGTGAGGCGCTCGAGCGACTCGAACGCCGAAAGCTGCAGAAGGATCGTCAGGCGCAGGACGAGTTGGCGGGTCAGACGCGCGCGGCAGCGGAGAAGGTTGGACAGCTCGGCGAGCCGTCCAATCAGCAGCAGAAAGGCCAGCTTCAGGACGCAGCGGGTGACATGCAGCAGGCCAGCGAGCAAATGTCGCAAGAGGATGCTGAGGGCGCCGCGGAGTCTCAGGAGGCGGCGCTCGAAAAGCTCAAGGAAGTTGCCGACGAGTTGGAGGAGGAAGAGGAGAGGCTGGCGCAGCTGAAACGCGAACAGGAGATGCAGGACGTCCTTCAAGAGCTCGACGACATGAAGCGCGGGGAAGAGGCTGTTCTCGAGTCCGTCGTCACCGAGCATGAAAAGCGACAAGCACGCCGCGGTGGGCTCGGGCGACGCGGAGAGCGGCAGCTAAAGAAGCGGCTGGTCAAATTGGCGGCCGATCAGGCCGAACTGGCCGGCCGTGCCGGCGGTCTTAAGGACCGTTTGGCCGCCGAGTCTGCACATGTCTTCTCGTTCGTCATGGAGAGCATCGGCGCGGACATGAAGCAGATCGAAAACAATCTGCGGGAGCTTGATACCGGGGACTACACCCAGTTCCTGGCCACCGAGGTGATCAGCGAACTCGAGCGGTTGATGCAGGCCGTTAAGGAAGAGATGGAGCGACTGCAAAAGCAACAGGAGCAGCAGCAACAGGAGCAGCAGCAGCCCGGCCCAGGTGGCGATCAGCAACGCCTCGTCTCGATGATGGCGGAGCTGCTCATGCTTCGTGATCTCCAAACCGGCGTCAACGGCAAGACGGAGGAACTGGAAGAGTTTCGGGCGGCGTCAGACGGGGAACCCTCTGAGGCGTGGGGCAGGGCGCTCGATCGACTGTCTCAGAAGCAGCAGAGCGTCTCAGAGATGCTCAACGCTGTCTTGCGGGAGTTCGAAAAGGCCGCAGGACGGCCGGGCACCGAAGAGACGGACGGCGAAGGCGAAAACCCAGTGGGGGATCCGGAGTTGAAGTCCGACGAATAGGATGCGACAAAGGGGCGAGACTCGCGTTGCGTAGGTCGCACAGCGCGAACCGTTAGGGCTTTCGAGAGTTCGATGGAAGAAGAGCCACACGAGTTTTTGGACGCGCACGGCGCGTGGGGGCGGAGGTTACGGGTTGGCGCGGTGGGTAGGACGCGGCTCACGCGCCGCGGTGTGCGCCTCGTGATCACGGCTCTCCTCGCGCTGCTGTGCGGTCTCAGCTGGCTGACGATTGCATCCGCGCAAACACCTGAGGTTCAGCCGACCCCGGAGGTTGTCGCGTCGCGTCGACTGGACTGGCCGCCTGACGTAGCGGAAGCCGTGCAGCGCGGGCTTGGCTTTCTCGAACGCCAGCAGGTAGAGCAGACTGGCGCGGTCGGGTCCGCCTTTCCTGTTGCCGTCACGAGTTTGACCGGCCTCGCGGTGCTGGGCTCCGGACATCTACCACGAGAAGGTCGCTACAGTCGATTGTTGGAGGGCTGCATTCGCTACATCGTCGCCAGCGAACAGCGCTCATTTGGCGTTGGAGCCGTGAGCGGCTACATCACCGACGGCGGTGAGAGCAGCAGTCGAATGCATGGTCATTGCTATGCGATCCTGCTTTTGACGCAAGCCGTTGGATCTTTGTCCCCGGAGCTGGATCAGCGCGTTTCGGGAGTCGTTGAGCGCGGGGTCCGGGTAATCGAACGAGCGCAGAGCCGTGAGGGTGGATGGTACTACGAGCCAAACAACTCAGACAATCAAGATGAAGCTTCTGTGACAGTCTGTGCGCTGCAAGCCTTGAGGTCGGCGCGTGACGCCGGTTTTCAGGTGGCTGCGCTGCGCATCAAGTCTGCGATGCGATATGTCAAGCGCTGCCAGCACAAGGACGGAAGTGTTGCGTACGCGTTGAACAAACCGGAGCAGCGGACGTACGCGTTGACGGCTGCTGCCGTATCGACGATGCACGCCGCTGGCGTGTATGACTCGCGTGAATTGGCGCTCGGACTCGAGTATTTGCAGCGTCACCTGAAGAGACGTCCGAAGGACGCGTGGAATCCTGCTTCGGAGGAGTACCCCTACTACTCGAACTTCTATGCTGCACAGGCGTTTTACCGACGCGGTGGCGATCTCTGGCAAAACTGGCTTACCGACGTGCGCCGACATTTGCTGCGAACCCAAAACGCTGAGGGCGCTTGGGAGAGTACGTTCGGAAGAGAGTACGCTACGGCTGTCGCGCTGTTGATCCTAGAGGTCCCTCTCGGCTATCTGCCGCTATTTGAGCGATGAACGACGGCTTGCTGTTAGCAGAGTTGATCGTCGATGAGACCTATCTGTACGCGGGATTTGATCTCCGCTGGCTGATTCCAGCGATCTGTCTCTTGGTGGCCGGTGTCTATGCCTCGCTTTGCCGGCGCGTGCTCGACGTTTTTTCACGCAAGAAGCTGTTCACCGAAGCTCCCAAGGATCGGCATGGTGAGCTGGCGCGTTACCTCGATCACCGCGACGAATACCTGTCGAGCTTGCGAAGCCTCGATCTGCTGCTGCGATTGGGGCTAGTGTTGACCTTGACGTTCGGACGTGTTTTGGCCGATCCGCGTGCTTGGTTTGCGGTCGGCGACGCTGCCGACGCGGATGTCGTTACTTCACCCTTCTCGACACAGGCTTTAGCGGCTCTGCGTTTAACCGTGGAAGTCCTCGTGATCTTCGTGATCTTCCTCGAGGTCTTGCCCTGGATCCTGTCTCGCGTGCGCCCCGAATCGTGGGTGCTACGAATGCTGCGAACGATTGATCTCGTCTACCGCGTCTCATCACCTTTCCGACGCGCTTTTCAGGGCGTCGTGCGCGTTGGGGTAGCAGTCGTCGGTGGAAAAATGGACACGCCGAGTGTCGACGCGCTCGAAGAGGAAATCCTCTCCGTGGCCGAAGAGGGTGAGCGCGATGGACTTCTCGCGTCGCGTGATATCGACATGATCGAGTCGATTATCAGCTTCGGCGGCAAAACCGTCTCAGAAGTGCTGACCCCGCGGACCGAGATGGTCTGTCTCGACGTTGATGATCCGTTCGAAGAGAACGTCAAGCTGGCGGCGGCGTGTGGCCACTCGAGGATTCCCGTTTATCAGGGGTCGAAGGATAACATCGTCGGAATCCTGTACGTTAAGGACCTGCTTCACGATGCGGCCGTCGACTTGCCGAAGCTCGTGCGTGAGCCTCACTACGTTTCGCCAGATGAGAACATCGGGGAGTTGCTGCAGAAGTTCAAGACACAGCGCTTTCACATCGCAATTGTGCGCGACGCGCAAGGCGGCACGACAGGTTTGATCACGATCGAAGACATCGTTGAAGAGATTGTTGGCGACATTATCGATGAGCATGACGTCGTCGCCGGTGAGTCTCTCACTCGAGTGGCACCAAACGTGGTCGAAGTGGACGCTGCTCTTCACGTCGATGACTTAAATGAGCAACTTGGCATCGATCTGCCGGAAGATGACACCTATGAAACCATCGGCGGGCTGGTGTTCGCCCAGATGGGGCGTATCCCAACGGTCGGCGAAGTCCACAAGCTTGGATCGTCGGTGCGCCTCCTGGTCACGGCGGCTGACAAGACCCGTATTCGCCGTTTGCGAATCGAGCTTCCCGATGTACCCAAAGCTGGCATAGAAGCCGGGGAGTGATCTATGCGGCGCGAGACACTGGCGATTCCGATCCGCTGCACCGAGTATAGCAATACGAGCCAAGTCGTCGCGCTGTACACAGAGGAGGTCGGTTTGCTCGAAGGCATCGCCAAGGGCGCCCATCGCCCGAAGAGCTCCTTTCAGGGGCCGTTCGACTTGGCTGTCCTCTATCGTGCAGTGTTCTTCGATCGTGCCACTGGGCTGTCGACGCTGGTTGAGTCGACCGTTGAGGACGGGTTTCGTGGGCTGCGAAGCTCTTGGGCACGATATCGCGGCTGTCTTCACGTCCTCGAGTTCATCCGTCTCGTGGCCACTTATGGTACGGGCGAGGCCGCGCTTTTTCGCCACATGGTCGACGTGCTGCACCGACTTGAGGCAGGCCACGAATCCTTGATCCCGGCAGTCTTGGCGCGCTTCGATCTCCGTGCTCTGCGGCTTCTCGGGTTGCTGCCGCCGCTCGCGGAGTGTCTGGGATGCGGTCGCGTTTGGCCGCGTACCGACGGCGACGTCTATTTTTCCTTCGACGCCGGTGGGCTGTTATGTCGGGCGTGTCGCCAGCGGCGAGCCCAGCTGCGGGCATCGTGCGTGCCCGGACGCGCGGTGCGCTTCATGGACCGGATGGCGGAGTCCACAAGCATCGTCTTTGATCCCGAGGTCTGCAATGATTGGCAAAGCCACGAGCGCTTTCTCTGCCGTGCGGTCAAGGATCTGAGGACTCGCCTCTTGGAGCGTGAACTAACTTCGGAGCAGCTCGGGCTGCGTCGCAGCAGACGAACGCGGCCATGGCGTCGCGCGCGAGTCAACACTTGAGGAACGGCGAACTGTGAAGCTGAAGAGATGGTTCCAAAAACTGGCTGCACGCTGCCCCACAACCGATTGCCGCTGGAGCATCGAACGCAGACGGGGTGCCAGAGCAGTGCGTCACGTGGGTTTGGTGGTGTTACCAGCTGTGATCGTGGGGAGTTTCAGCTGCGCGTCGGGAACTGTTGAGGTGAAGGACATCGAACCGCGTCTCGCAGAGATTGAGGGCTCGGGTGCGTACGCATGGGAGGTGGAAAGGGGGTGGCTACAGCCGACGGACGGCGATTGGGGCGACGCCGCATCGCTCGCTGGTGAGGTGCAAAAAGCGTTCGATGCAGGGCGGCACAGCGACGCGCTCGTCGGCCTCCTAGAACTCGAGGAGATGCAAGACGACGATATCCCGGCACAGACAGTCACGCACTTTCGCATCGCGGAGTGTTACTATCACCTAGGTCGATACGATGACGCGGTGGTGTATTACCGCAAAGTCTATCGTGAGGGGAAGCCTGAGCAGAGCGTCGCCTCTCAGTGTTACCAGCGTATCTACGAAATTGCGATGGACTTCCTGCACGGAAGAGCGCTCTGCTCTGCGCTTGGCTTTGGCTACCGTTGTCCGCGGCACGGCATCGATCTCCTCGTCGGCGACGATGGCTTGATCATTGAATACGGCGACCTCGTCTTCGCGGACGAGGCGCTCATGGAGATCGGAAAGTACTACTTTGACGAGCGCCAGTACCCGGAGGCAATTCCCATCTACGAGCGCGTGAGAGACCGCGGTTCGAGCTGGGCGAGCACGGCGCAGTTTCAGCTTGGCGTCAGCTGGTTTCGGCAGATTCGCGGCGCCGAATACGATGAAAAGACGATCAGCCAGGCGGAGAGGGAGTTTCGACGGTATCTCGACGAACCGGGACCCTATGCCAGCGATGCTCGCGACTATCTCGACACGATCTTTGAAATGTTGGCGAAGAAGTATCTCGAAATCGCCAAGTACTACCTTCGCGAGAGCGAGCCACGTGCCGCTGAAATCTATCTGCGACTCGTACTCGACCGTTACACCAGCTCGAGCGCCGCTCGCGAGGCGCGGGAAATCCAGCGCCAGCTCAATCGCCTGACCTTGAGGAGTGAGTAGCTTTTATGGCACGTGCGCAGATTCGCTGCGTCTTGTCCGTCCCGGTGGTCGCGCTCCTGGGCGCATTGGAGTTCCTGGGCTGCGGATATTCGATGGGCTACCAGGAGACCCCGGGGGTCAGCACTATTGCGGTACCGATTTTTGACAACCGTACGTTTCGTCTGCGACGCGAACTCGAATACGATCTGACCGATGCGGTGCGCAAGGAGGTTCAGACGCGCACCCCACTCGTGCTCGTGGATTCGAAGCAAGCCGACCTTATCCTCTTTGGAGCGATTACTCGTTTCGACGAACGTGTCGTCGGCGAGAGCCCTGTTGATGAAAAAACCGAGTCGAGACTTTATATGACGGTTGAGCTCGTGATCGAGGACTACGTCAACTCGCAGCGCCGCAGTGAGCGAGTCGTCGTCAACGAGCCTGTGTCCATCGAAATCGGTGAGACCCTGCGAACCGCGCGTGAGCGTGCGATTGGCAATTTGGCGGAAAAGATTGTGAACACGATGGAATCGTGGTAAGAGGGTCCGGTGTCGAGCGGGAGAGCGAGCCCACCAGCCGAAACGTGCACTGGCATCGCGGACGATTCTTCCCATAATGATCTATTATGGCGTTGAATACGTGCGAGCAACCGGTTCTATGCGCGAATGACCCTAACGACGACTCAGAGCGTTTTTTTGCGCACTGCCAGGTACGGGTCGGTGCCATGTTGTGCCGAATTCATGGATTGAGCGTCACTTCGGTCCCGGCCGTGTCGACGAGAATCTACGCGGCGCGGTTGGGCCAAGAATTTGAGTTAGGAAGCTGAGTCAGGATGAGTCAGGAATCGAGTCGCCAGCCTTCAGAGGACTCCGGAAAGCCATCGGCCGAGACGCCGCCAGAGCGTGCCGGAAACGAGTCCGCCGCAGGTGCGACGAAACGGCGGCCGCGCGGATTTGTCTTCGTCGCAATTCTGCTCGCTGTTCTGCTGGTCATCGCGGCCTTTCATGGCGGTCCTGAAGGCTATGGCGCTGACTCGATCGAGCGTAACACGAGCGTCGCCGTCGAGTGGTTCCGCGCTGGTAAGATTGATTTGGAGTCGATGTTCTTCATCAAGGACAAAGGGACATTCCGCGCGCGGCTCACCGAGCCGGAGGGCAAGGCGAACGTTGTCGAAGTCAGATTCGCCACCGAGGATCTGGTCAACCAGTTCTACGCTGAGACGATCGCCTGGCACAACGCGCAAGAAGGCAACAAGGTCGTCGATTGGACGGTGAAGGACTCGCAGAAGCAATTCTGGCAGTTTGTCGCCGCGATCGCGCCTTGGATTCTCTTCTTCGTCATCATCTACTTTCTCTTCTTCCGCCAGTTGAGAGCTCAAGGCGGCCCAGGTGGAAACATTCTTTCATTTGGTAAGAGTCGAGCGAAACTTCAAGGTCAGAAGGCTACCGGGGTCACGTTCGACGACGTCGCGGGCATCGACGTCGCCCGCGACGAAGTACAGGAAATCGTCGAATTCCTGAAGAATCCGCAAAAATTTCAGCGCTTGGGTGGGCGGATTCCGCGCGGTGTGATGCTTGTAGGGCCACCCGGCACGGGCAAGACGCTGCTCGCCAAGGCTATCGCCGGCGAAGCGGACGTGCCGTTCTTCAGTATCTGTGGTTCGGACTTCGTTGAGATGTTTGTCGGTGTCGGCGCAGCGCGCGTCCGCGATCTGTTCAAGCAAGCGCGTGAGAGCTCGCCATGTCTCCTTTTTCTCGACGAAGTCGACGCCGTGGGGCGCCGAAGAGGCTCCGGTCTGGGCGGCGGACATGATGAGCGCGAGCAGACGTTGAATGCGATTCTCGTCGAGATGGATGGGTTCGACTCTGATGAGGGAATCATCCTGATCGCGGCCACGAACCGACCGGACGTTCTAGATCCTGCCCTCCTCCGCCCGGGTCGCTTCGATCGTGAGATTTATATCGATCCACCGGATCTGGGCGGTCGTGAGGCGATTTTGAACGTCCATGCTAAGAAGGTGAAACTGTCGTCCGACGTTGATATGCACCGCGTTGCCCGCGGTACCCCAGGGTTCAGTGGCGCAGAGCTTGCCGCGTTGATCAACGAGGCGGCGATCGTCGCGGCGATGCGTGATCAGGACTCGATCCGCGAGATCGATCTTGAAGATGCACGCGATAAGATTCGTTTTGGGTTGCAGAAGAAGAGCTGGGTTCCAGACGAGGAAGACCGGCGTGTCACCGCATATCATGAAGCTGGCCATGCCCTGATCGCCCACTTGCTCCCAGAGGTCGAGCCGCTCCACAAAGTGTCCATCATTCCTCGCGGCATGGCGTTGGGGCTGACCATGCAATTGCCTGAGCGAGATCGCTACAGCAGCTCGAAGACGCAACTGCTTGGGCAATTGAAACTGCTCTACGGCGGCCGGATCGCTGAGCAGAAGTTTTGTGGCGAGATCACCTCCGGTGCCGCCAACGACATCGAACGGGCGACCGAGCTTGTGCGGCGAATGGTGACCGAATGGGGCATGTCTGAAGCGATCGGCCCGATTCGCTATTCAGAGAATCAAGAGACTCTGTTCCTTGGCCGCGAAGTAACCAAGAGTAGCGATCATAGCGAAGAAATCGCTCTGAGGATAGACGAAGAGGTGCGTCGAACGATCGACGAGTGTTACAAGTTTGCCGAAGAATTGATCGAAGAGAATCGCGAAGCGATGGAGCGCATCGCCGCCGCCCTGCTCGAGCGAGAGACGCTCAGCGGCGAAGAGGTCGCGCAGCTCGTACGCGGCGAGCCACTGCCGCCAGTCGAGCTGGAGACGACTTCTGCGCCGCCGCAGAAGTCGCCCGAGGTTCGGAGTCAGCTTGTAGATGACGTTGAGCCGACCACCGACGGCGCGACGGGAGTGAACCCGGGCGCTCTTCCCGCGTAACGCGGTCGTCGCCTGGTCCCTGTTGTCGCCTGCGGACGCCGCCGGCGAGGCACTCCTAATCGGCCGTGAGCCGCCAGCATCGCAGATGGATCGACCCCGAAAACCACCACAAGTTCGTCCCGGCGGTCGGAGCTACCGCTATGAGCTAGCGCGCGGGCGCTGTTGGGAGATAGGCCCCGATCGACCCTCGATCATGGGAATCGTCAATGTGACACCCGATTCCTTTTCCGACGGTGGTGTGCACTGTGATGCGAAGCGAGCGATCGACCATGGCCTGCAGCTCCTGGAAGACGGCGCCGATGTGCTCGATATCGGTGGCGAGTCCACGCGTCCGGGGGCCGAGCCTGTGGCAGCAGGAGAGCAGCTCACACGCGTCTTGCCTGTTGTGCGAGGACTCAGAGAGGCCACCGACGCCCCGCTTTCGATCGACACGCGCCTACCCGAGGTCGCGTGCGAGGCGCTTGCCGCTGGGGTGGACGTCATCAACGACGTCGCAGCTTGCCAGGCTCCCGGGTGGGATCGGGTGGTGACGGAATGGGAAGTTCCGATCATCCTCATGCACATGCTCGGCGAGCCCCGCACGATGCAGAAAAATCCTCACTATCCGGACGGCGTAACCGTCGCCGTGCGCGAGTTTTTTCGGAGCAGGCTCGACGCTCTGCGTGACTGGGGGGTCGAGAGCTCCAGGGTGATCTTGGATCCCGGGATTGGTTTCGGGAAGCTGCTTCAGCACAACTTAGAACTGATCCGAAACATAGAGGAAGTACGGTCTTGCGACCTGCCGGTGCTTGTTGGCCTGTCGCGCAAAGGCTTCATTGGCTCGATCCTCGATCGCGACGTCGGCGATCGAGACATCGGGACTATGATGGCAAATGCGGCCGCGATCTACGCCGGTGCAGATGTTCTTCGGGTCCACAATGCCGCTTTGACCCGTGATCTTGTCGCCATGGTCGCCGCTATTGGACCATTGGCATCGCCAGTTGAAGGCTGAGAGAAAATGTCTGACGTGCTCGACAGTTTGAGATCCTTCGCGGATTCGATCTACGTCGAGTACGTCATCGAGATCATAGTCATTTACCTCTTGATCTATGCGTTTCTTCGTTTCATGGAAGGGACGCGTGGCGAAGGTATCCTCAAGGGCATCGCGTTGGTTATCCTGACGGTGCCGATGCTCGTGACCATCATCGCCGACCAATTCGGTGTCCTTGACCGTTTGCTCGGCATCATGAAGTTTTTTGGCGCTACCGCGATTCCGGTCTTAGTGATCATCGTCCAACCGGAGCTGCGACGAGCGCTCATCCGGCTTGGGCAAACTCGCATCTTCGGCATGTTCCTACGCGGTGAGGCTGAGGGGATGGTCGATGAGATCGTCAAAGCCGCGTACCGCATGTCGAGGCGGAAGATCGGTGCTCTGATTGCGATCGAGCGTGAGGTGGGACTAAAGAACTACATCGAGCGCGGTACATCGATCGACGGGGTTGTCACGAGTGAGCTTTTGTCGACGGTTTTCTTTCCCGGGTCTGACCTCCACGATGGAGCCGTTGTGATCCAGAAAGAACGCGTTGCCGCGGCTGGTTGCCTCTTTCCGCTCAGCGACGACCCGAGTCTCGGCAATGTCCTCGGGACTCGCCATAGAGCTGCGGTGGGCATCAGCGAGGAAACCGACGCGATCGTCGTTGTTGTCTCCGAGGAGACGGGCGCCGTGTCGTTCGCTCACGACGGCAAATTGGAACGATCGGTCGACGTTGAACGCATGCGAGACCTCCTTCGAAAGTATTACGCTCAGCTTGAGGAAGCGGAGGCGTATGGCTCCGGGCGTTTGGAGCCTGAAGGCGTTGTGGAGAACGGGGGGAAACGCTGATGAAGAACCTCCTGCGCATCATGTTCCTCGGTGACTGGCGCAACAAGGGCGTCGCGTTCTTCTTCGCCGTGGCGATCTGGTTTGTAGCGTTTCAATCGGAAAAGCAGGAGCATCCGGCGGGGCTGACAGTCGACCTGCGGCCGCAAGATAGCGAACGTCATGTCATCATCCGGCAGGCCGTACCCGCGTCCCAATTCGAGGGTGGCACCGAACCGCGTTTTGACGGCCGGTTGAGTGTGACGCTATCAGGTCCCCGCAAACAGATCGAAGAACTGCGGCGCCGCTACGACACGGACTCGCCTCGGTTCGTGATCGACATCCCGCCTGACGAAGAGATCTACCACTTCAAGCAGGAGGACTTCGGATTTCCTCAGAAGGGAGTCACGATTCGCTCCATCCGCCCGGAGTCTGTGAGAGTGGTGCAAGACGAATGGGCGACCAGAACTTTCACGAACATCGCGAGCGGACTTGAAGTGTCCCTGCGAGCGCCATATGAGGCTGACCTAAAGCGCGTCGATCCAGGCGAGGTCACTGTGCAGGCGCCGAATTCGATTATCTCGTCGCTGCAGATCAGTATTGACACCGAGCTGACCGATTCCGATCTGCGTGAGCTAAAATATGACGGTACGGTCGCGGTTCGAGTGTTTTCGCTTGATCCCAACGTCGATCAAGCCGCTTTGGATGTCGTGAAAGTTGATCCTCTGAAGGTGGATGTCCACGTCTCTCTCAAACTCAGCGAGAAGAGTATCGAGCGCGTGATGCCGTTGACGCTGCGCATTCCTCCATTCACTGAGCCCCTGAGTATTGAGTGTCCAGACCGCGTGGCCGTTGTGTTGGTCGGACCTCAGGACGACATTGAGCGCCTCGAGGAGGAGCTTGCAAAAGAGAATTCTCAGGTGTCGGTGAACTTCGCGATCGAAGCGGACTCACTTCCGACCGGCTCGGGCGAAGAGACTTCTGGGACCTTCACGTCTTCCTCCTTAATCGTTCCACGCTGGCCGCTTGTTCGCGTGCAGGCGGATGCTAGTGATCCAGGCCCGTGGTACTACGTCATCAAACCGTGCCAAGAGTAAACGCGGAAGGGGTCATGCGGCGCGGTCTGTCCAATCCAGCGAGGAGTGAGTCCTATGGGTGATGATCGGCGCCTTTTTGGCACCGACGGGGTGCGCGACAAGGCCGGCCAAGGCCTTCTTGCGGATGACAGCGTCCGGAGAATCCTGGAAGCCACCGCACGGGTGCTCAGTCAGCCGGAGAACTTTCCAGTCGATTTTCCAGTTGGGCGCGTTGGGAGCCGTGTGCTCGTCGGCAGAGACACGCGGGACTCGGGGCCGCATCTTCTCAAGCTCATCGCACAGACCTTGGGTGCGCGGGGATTCGGCGTCGTGGACGTCGGTGTGCTTCCGACCCCGGGCGTCGCCCATCTGGCAAGTCGTGCGCAGGACGCAGCACTTGGGATTGTACTTTCGGCTTCTCATAATCCCGCTGCTGACAACGGGGTTAAGTTCTTTTCGCCGGTCGGTGCCAAGGTTTCCCCAGAGTTTGAGCGTGCGGTTGAAGAGGCGTTTGCCCGTGTCGACGCTGTGGAAGTGCGCGCGACTAGTGATCCGGAAGATCGTGCAGCTCAGGGCCGGGCCGATTATGTCGATCACTTGGTCGCTTCGTGCTGGAATCCGAGTCGTCTGCGCGGACGCCGCATTGCGCTCGACACCGCGAACGGAGCGACGTACCGCGTTGCGCCCGAGGTTTTCCGTCGCCTCGGTATGGTCGTGGACGTCATCGGGGACGCACCCGACGGGTTCAACATCAACGCCGGCACCGGAGCCACGCATCCAGAAGCGCTGGCAGAGAGGCTCACCGGTGAAGGCGGTGGAGCGACGATTGGGCTCTGTTTCGATGGCGATGGAGACCGCATGATCCCGATCACGAAAACGGGACAGGTGCTCGACGGCGACTTTGTGATCGCTCTGGCGGCGCGCTACTTTCTTGCGAACGGTAGGCTCCCGACGAAGACGCTGGTCGCAACGTCCATGTCGAACATTGGGCTTGAGCTGGCCCTTCGGGATCAGCAGCTGCAGCTCCTGCGGACTGACGTGGGTGATAGAAACGTCTACGATGCCATGGTCGCCGGTGGTCACCCGATCGGTGGCGAGCAGTCTGGGCACACTATTTTCCTCGACGATGCACCGACCGGCGATGGCATCTTGTCCGGGATCCGTCTGCTGGATGTGCTGCAGACAGACGATCTAGATCTGGATGCTGAGAGCGCGATCATGCGCCGATTTCCCCAGCTCATTCAGAATGTCGAAGTGGACGAGAAGGTGCCATTCGCTGAGCTTGCCGGTGTGCTTGAGGCTGTCCAGCGTGTCGAGGAGCGCCTCGGAGCCGAGGGGCGGGTGGTCTTGAGGTATTCGGGCACCGAGCCGCTGGCGCGCGTTATGGTCGAAGGCCCGAACCATGAGTCGACGCAGAGTAGCGCGGACGAGATTTGTGCTGCGATCGAAGCGAGCCGTCGGCAGTACTGAAGAGGCCAGTTTCTCGGCCGAATGAGTTTTTCAGGCGAGCCGCTACGCTAACAGGCCGCTGAAAACCCATCCGTCCAACTTGGGAAGGGAATCTACGCAAAAGAAGCCCGCCGTGTGGCGACGATGGTTCCATCGAACAAGTTCCTGCGTATTGGCATTCCCCGAAGGGCCGGACAGGAGTTTTTGAACAAGGGTTCTCAGGGTGCAAAAAGTCGAAAGGGCCTTTGAATCCCAGCGAAACTCGTCCGGTGAGGCCGGCACGAAATGCCAAACTCGAGGCTACAGCAGGTCCAGCTCGAGCAGCACTTGGCGCAGCTTCTCGACATAGCCCTCTGACAACTGCGTCATGGGGAGACGTAGTTCGTTCGCGATACGGGATTGAAGCGCCATCGCGGCCTTGACCGGAATCGGGTTTGTCTCAAGAAACATCGCTTGAAACAGTGGATAGAGCTCCAGATGTCGCTGACGGGCTGCGTCGAAGTCGCCGTCGAGTGCGAGCCGTGTCATTTCCGCTACCGCCGCCGGAGCGACGTTGGCTGCGACAGAGATCACGCCCTTTGCGCCAATCGACATGAGGCCGAGAGTGAGTGAGTCGTCGCCAGACAGTACGCTCAGCTCGGAGCCACGGATGATTTCCGACGTCTGATCGAGCGAGCCGCTGGCCTCTTTGATACCAACGACGTTAGGAATGCGCGCGCACTCCAAGACAGCTGGCGGCATCATGTTGACGCCGGTGCGCGACGGTACGTTGTAGAGCACGAGCGGCAGGGAGACTTCGCGAGCTACCGCTTCAAAGTGGCGGACAAGACCTGATTGCGTCGGCTTGTTGTAGTACGGCGTGATCAGAAGCGCGCCATCTGCGCCGACGTCCTGAGCAAACCGAGTCAAGCGAATCGCTTCGGCGGTGCTGTTCGAGCCGGTTCCCGCCAGCACGGCGACGCGGCCACCAGTGCGCTCGACGACGCGGCGGATGAGAAGTTCGTGCTCCTCGTGACTGAAGGTTGCTGACTCGCCCGTGGTGCCGCACGGGACGATGCCGTCGGTGCCCTGTTCGACGTGCCAGTCGACGAGTTCGTCCACTTTCTCTAGATCAATGCGACCGTCACGAAGTGGCGTCACGAGAGCGACGTATGAACCGTGAAACATACACCCTCCGATAGGATTGGTCGGTGGCCTGGCGATGGCCTGGGGACTCAGACGTCGCCGGGGAAGAAGACTCTCCGGCTGAGCGCCGGCTTGAACTCAGTCCACTGTCCGCTGCCTGGCCGTGTACCCGACCCCGCGGCTATCTCGTTCGACATGTCTTCGATCATTGCCATCTTCGAGTCAAGGTTGTCGAGGAAATGGAACGCGATGGCTTCGGCAGTCATCGGGACTTTGAGCGCTCCGTGCTCAAGTTGGCCGTGATGGCTGGCAATGATGTGTTCGAGGTGAATACGCATTGGCTCCGGGAACGACTCAAGTTTCGCGATTTTCTCCTGCAGCATCTGCAGTGCCAGCCCGACATGGCCGACGAGCTGGCCAACGTCGGAGTAGCCAAACGCGCTCGTGAACGTCAGCTCGCGAATCTTGCCTATGTCGTGCAGCACAGCTGCCGCGACGAGCACGTCGCGATCGAGTCGCGGGTAGTTCTTCGTCACCAACTTCGCTGCGTTCACCAGCGAGAGGATGTGCTCCAGCAGTCCGCCCACGTACGCGTGGTGAAGGGTTTTGCCGGCTGGGCAGCGCAGCAGACCTTCGCGAATCTCTGGGTCTTCGACGAACGCGACGAGAAGACGGCGGATATCGTCCTGTTTTACCGTGGCGATGTGCTCGAGTAGCTCTCTCTCCATCTCGAGTGGGTCGCGCACCGAAACCGGGAGGAATTCATCGAACTTGACCTCGTGCGGGTCGACGACGTCAAGGCGGTCAACGATGATTTGAAGGTTTTGCTGGAATTCCTCGACACGTCCGTCGAGGCGTAGGAACTGGGCGTTAGATATGGAGGCATAGAGGTCGCGACTTGCCTCCCAGCGGATCGCCCGCACGGACGCGGTCTTGTCCCGTAGCGTCATCTGGACGAAGAATTTCCCATCGCGAGTTTGCTTAAAGTTTGCGGTCTCGATCATGAACACGTCACCGCGGACTCGATCCCCTTTCTTGAGCTCGGCGACGGACTTGGATCTGCCAGATGTCGTTTTCTGCTGCTGTGTCGCTTGTGGTCTCATTCGGAGTTGGGGTATTCCGCAAGTGATTGTCGATCAAGATCTTGGAAGGGGGTGGCGCGTCGTTTCCAAGGCTATGGCCAAGACCGGCGCCACGAACCTACGCCGAGATCAGGATACTGTGGTGATTGCAGCGAAACAAGAGCAGGGGTTGGCTCGGTTTGTGGGATGATCTATAATCGTTCTGTGAACCCACCAACCCGCGCCCCGCGGAGCGACGCCGCGTCGGGACCGAAACGGTCGCCTCCAAAGTTTTGTACTTCTGTTGCGTTCCGTTGCATGAGTGCAGCGCGACCGGTTCCCATTCCTCGCTCGAACTTTCCTCCCAAGTCGATCGTTCGTGGAAACCGACAATGACACGAAATCTAACCGTCTTCTCGGCGCTCGTCTGCGCCGCTCTCCTCTCGTCTCTATCACTCGGTGCCGATCGAATTGAGCTGAGCGACGGCACTCGCCTCGAGGGCGACCTTGTTGAACTTGGCGGGTCGCAGCTTGAGATGCGCTGTCGCGGCGGCAGTAAGGTCATCCGTAGGCGCGATATTGTAAGCGTTGATTTGGATCAAGGGCGCGTTGCTCGCGAAGTCGCCAAGACTGACGCTGTGATCAATGCCGACGGGTTTCGCATCAACGGCAAGGTTGAAGAGCTTGCCGGGGGCCAGCAGATCCGCGTCACGCTCGCGGGAGGCGCTCGCGTCGTCATCCCACGGGCAGAGGTGAGTGACATCATTCTTGCCGGACAGACTGTGGAGAGCCACGACAAGCTCTACACGGTGGAGCTCGCTCGGTCGATCGATGCATCTCTGCAGCGCGTGATCGACGCTGAGCCAGGGCAGGCCTCAACAGCGACGGACGTGCAGTTCCTAAGCAAGTGGGGCATCTTTGCCATCGATAGAGTCAGGGCCGCGTTGGCGGACGAGGCGGTTTCAGCTGAGGCAAAGGCCGCGTTCGAGGGGGTCGCTCGCACCTACGAGCTGAAGAGAGTCACTGATCCGAAGATCGAAGCTTACGACACGCAGGTCTTCGACGTGCTGACGAATGGAACGAGCGAGGAGAAGCGGAATCTCCTCGTTTTCCTCTTTTTTCGTTTCGCCGACGAGGTCGTGCCTTTGGCTGTGCACCTCGCCCTCAGCGAACAGCAGGACGACGTTGTCAGAGGTTATTCGATCGACTTTCTCCGGCGGACTCAGCGCAATCGAGAGCTCGTAGACATCTACAATCAGAGCGCAGGGCGAACACAATTCGCGAGTGCGGTTGCTCTCTGCAAGAACCAGATCCTCTTGGGATTGCCGACGATCATCGAAGCGCTTGAGCTTGCAGAGCCGGCGCGGCGTATGGCGATCGGCCTGCTACGCGAGTTCACTGATCAGACGTTCCGCTTTCGACCGGACGGCGCTCCTGAGGCTAGGCGGCAAGCGATCTCACGCTGGTGGAACTGGTGGACCGAGAACGAGGAGCGGATACGGCAGTTCAGCTACAAGATCCTCGCCGACCGCAAGGAGATGACACCTGAGCGCGAGAAGGCCACGCAGCTTTGGGAGGAGGCGTCGCGCGCTTACGGTGAGCGAGATGTGGACTACGCTTTGGAGCGACTCGAGCAGGCCCGAAGTGTCGACCCGTTATTCCTGCGTGCGCACATTTGTTTGGCTATGATTCACATCGTGGAGAAGAACGACGCGGAAACGGCGCTGACGATTCTCCAGGCGACGAATTACCATACGCGACCAGGGGTCGAAACATCTGACCGGTTTTGGCTTCACCTATACGAAGGGCATTGTCATCGCCGTCTGGGCGATCAGCGAAAGGCGCTGGCAGCGTATGAAGCGAGCATACTCCACGAGGCTGGCCAACTCCAAGGGACGCTTGGTTTCGCCGAGTTGGCGCTTCAGGTCGCGACGGGCGACTTCAGTCTCACGAGCACCGAGCGGGAGACCCTACTGAAACGTTCTCTCGAGGCGTACGAGAAGGCTCTCGCCGCGCTCGGGGATCGACGTGGGCATCTGGTAACGATGACGCTTGAGGACCTACCACTCAGTGGAGAGCTCGCATTCGACCGCCGTACCCACAACCGCTCCGTCGTCCAGATCCGCAAAGCATACCGTCAACATAAATTCGACTACTTGTTGAGCGCTGCTCGCATACGGTCATTACTGAAGGACCATGCGGGCGCGATCGACCTTCTCTCGTCGGAACTTGGCGAGCTCGTCACTTACCGCGAGAGCGGCCTCAAGGAACATGAGGTCGGTGTCCGGAACCTGCTCGGCTATCTCTACGAACAGGAGGGGCGCGGACTCGACGCCTTGCGGCAGTTTCAGTTTGTGCTGAAGTACCTCGACAAGGGAAACGCGACGAGTCGCGCCGGCATCGTCCGATTGCGTTCGAGCAAGCGGCACGCCGTCGGCAACTGACAACGGTCTGGTCGGACTCGAGGCCACTGACCCTGTGTGCGCGGACGCGACGCCGTCTACGTGGTCAATTAATTGCCCAGCGTGTCGCTGCGGTACGCCCAACTTGAGAGCACGACCTCGGAGACTTTCTCTCCGTCGAGAAGTACCTCGCGCTTCACCTCGCCAACGTCGGGTGCGAAGTAGAACACGTAGACGAGAAACGAGACCGCCTTGCCAGGCTCGGAGCGCGTCTTTTTGAGCTGCACCTTGATGCAGTTTCGAAGCGTCCTGCCGTCAGCGAGCTCGACCACTTCCCCGTTCGACTGAATCTCCGACTTGTATTCGATCTTCACTCTTCCTTCGTCGGCGCGATACTCGTGGCTCGGAAAGGTGTCCGTCGCCGGCTCCAGATTGATCGGCAGACGCCAAATGTCGCCCCCAAGCTTTCTGATGAGAGTCGTCCCTTCTTTCGCCCACGACTCCTCGGTCGTCATGTGATCTTCGTGTCGCTCAATCTTGTACACGCCGTCCACTTGATTCCCGACGGACAGGCGCGAGCTTTTGCCGGTCGTTACGTTGACGTAGGTCCAGTAGTGGATTTTGGTCAGTGGCATATAGTCGGCGTACGTGGCAACTAGCCAGGAATACTTTCGAACGAGACTTTCGTCCGCAAACTCGCCGCCCAGTCTTTCGAACGTCGACAAATCTTCGTAGGCAAGGTCAGGGAGTCGTTCCTGCAGGTAGATCTTGGCACGTTGAAGGTAGAGTTCGCGACAGCGAGTTCTTTCCGCCTCGGTCAGCCGCGAGCTGCTGAGGTCCGTGTACGCTTTCTTTGCTCGTTCGAAGTCCTCGCTATGAAAGTAGCTATGCCCAAGATAGAGGTAAACGTCGGGGGCTTTGCGGTCCAGCTTCTGCTCCAGGAGGTTCTTTGCGGCGACGAGGTGATCTCTCGCGGCATCGTACCTATGGTCTTCGAAGAATTGACGTCCGAGCGTCTCACGTGCTTCGAGCTCTGCTTCGAAGTCCGCGTTCGTCTTCTTCTTGATGGCTCCTAGGTAGCCAATGGCCTTCTCAAGGTCGTTACCTTTGAGGAAGTATTCAGCAAGACTGCGATGGACTTCGTCAGTTCGACGTTCTGCGGGAACGTTGATGAGTATGCGAGCGCCGGCTTCGGCGTCGTCTCCTTTCATGAGCGCCATTCCCTGGAGAGTATCAATGTTCGGGTAGTCGCGGTGCACGATCTGCTCGAGGGATTTCGCCGCCACTTTCCAGTGACCCAGGTGGTAGCTGGCCACGCCTCGCAGGTAGTGGTAGAGATCCGTATCCTCCGGCGTGAGATCATCGAGAGAGATTCCACGGAGCTCTGCGAGCGCTTCGGCGAACAGTTCCTTCTTGAGCTGCTCGAAACTGCGTTCAAGCTTCAGTGCCGTCTCCCGGCGCGTTAGGACGAGCGTGACAGCATTGATCTTCTGCTGAAGTGTCCCGAGACGGTCGACCTTTTTCGTCAAGCGTTGTGCCATCTGGTAGTCTTCGAGCGCAGCTCGTAGCTGCTCTTTGTCGTCCGACGTCGAACGGGTGACCGCCCGCGCCTCGAGGGACAGAGACCAGCGTTCCCGAACGTCCTGCAGAGACTGAGCTGCAACTTCCGAGTCCCCTTCTTTGGCCATGAGTGTCTCAAGAAGTTCGATCGCGTTTTGATACTTTTGATTTTCTGCGAACGCTTCGGCTCGGGCGATGCCGTTGCGGATCCGCTCCTCACGTTCTTCGCGCAGAATCTGCTCCTGGGTCTCATTCAGGAACGAGTCCAGCGTCGACGGGTGGCCTGGCACTGCTTTGACGAAGTTCTCGACATAGCGAAAGATGCGCCGCTGTGAGTCCTGCTCAACTTTTGGAAACGTCGTGATGAGGTGCTCGAACACGACGGCGTATTCGTCTGAGCGTCCGGTACGCGCCAATTCGAGATAGGTAGATAGACTTTCAGGGTTGATCTTGTAGAGACCTTCGGTTGCCAGAGCCTTGACGAATCGATGTTCCCATCGATTCGGCGCGACCTTCTCGCATGTGCGGAGCAGCTCAAGAGCTCGTTTGTGGTTTTCCACCTGCACGAAGCAGTATGCGCGCCAAAGGACGGCGTCGTATCCATCCGGTTTGAGCTCCACTGCTTTCACGAGAAGAGCGTTGGCGCGGACGAAGGTCGTTCTTACTTCTTTGAGCAGTTTCGAACGCGCGCCCTTCTCCATGCCGTTCAAGTCCCGACGCAAGTCCCTTCCCTTCTCGATGACACAGCGTCCTTTGAACGTCAGGGCGACGAAACGTTCGTCCGGGCTCAGGCCGCCGCGCTTCAGGGCTACGTCGAAATCTTCGACCGCCTTGTCGAACGACTTCATGCCGAACTCAGCCTGTCCACGCGCGATGTAGGCAGGAGGAAACTCGGGATTCTGCTCAAGTACTTCGGAGAGCAGCTGATGCGCTCGCTGCCAATCTTTGTTGTCGAGGGCGAGCTGAGCTTGTTCGTACAACTCCTGCGATCGTTGACTCAGTCCACCGCAGCCAGGAACCACTAAGGCTGCGAGTAGGATCCAGGGGACGAAGAGCGAACTGCGCGCTGGCTGATTCTCGAATCGATCTCGTGTACGAGTCATGTGGCCTCAATTAATTCAGGACGCCGGTTGGAAAGCTGAGTCAGAAGGACGTCTTTGCGTTCAGATCGGACGCCTTCGCCGAGGTCGTCAGAGTCGTGAAAGGTCGTCGCGCGATCAAGCCGCATAGTTCGTCGCGTCAGCTGTCGTGGAAATGTACGGCGAGATCGAAAACGTCACCGAGAGCGCCGTCTTCGCCGTGTTTGTAGACCTTCACCTCAACGAAGCTGTCTCGCATGTCGAGCGGCGCGCTCTCCGGTGGCAGCTTGAAGAAGACGACTCCGCTCAAAGAGCGAAAGTTTGGGTGAATGCGAACGTTCTTGAATGCTTTGGATTGGTAATCGTCAAGGAGTTCCGCGTTGGCGTCGCTCACTGATGAAACGACGAAAAACCCTGGGACCAGGAACAGAAAGCCGAAAGTTGAACGCCAGTACGAGTACGCAACTGTTTCGGCGACAGCGTCCGGCTCGACCGGTTCAAGTCGTTCACCGGTATTGAGTACGAGACGCATGTCATCCTTGTTGACGTCGAAGCGAGCCTTCGAGTTGACGTCCATTTCGAGAAGCACGATGACCGGTGCGAATCCGTGATCGACCAGACTGCGATCGAAGTATTTCACTGATTCCCTTGGGTTGGTCAGGTCTTCCACTGCGATGTAGAGGCCGTCTGCTTCTCGTTGCTGCACGGAGGCGCCCGCGCCCTGAAGATCGTCAAGCCCGCGTGCAGCGTAGTGCGCGCAGCCCGCCGTCACGACAAGTGCCGAAACGACAAAGCACCGAGTCAGGCACCCGATCGTGTGGTTGACGCGACTCAAGAGGCGTCTGAGATGTTCCATCGTTGAGTGGGACTTGGACCAATTCATTGGATATCTCCAAGAGGCGACCGCAGATCGTGGCGCACCACGATCGCTCTGCACGCGTTGATGTGTCGCGTTGATGTGTTCAGGCAGAAGCTTTCTCTGACGCGGCAGCGCATGTCTGAAGGCTCTGGCCACAGCCATGGCGGCACGGGTTGATTTGGCAGGAGGGGGACGCACTTGCACCGGGCTGAGCTCCGCGAGTCTTCGATCCGGCGCGAACATCGGACGCGCGCCTGAGGCCGGCGCAGGAGTGGAGCTGTCTGGATCTTCGTGGAAACTCATGAAAAACTCGGGCCATCGTCTCGGGCAGGGCAGGCGAGCGACGTCGCCAGATGCGTTGCGGGTGCTCTTTTCCCCTTGCTGTGTCTATCGACTTTTTTATAATTTTGCCTTTCCTTGTCCCGGAAACGGCTGGTCAGAGCGCTTTCGTCGTCTGATAACCTGATCGATCGCTGGATCGCCTCACCAGAACTATCGTGCGGCAACCGCGAGCGAACGTGGTAGCGGTGTTGCTTGGCAGCCCGTCGCAGAAGTGCGCACAGCTGAAGCCGGTCTCTCCGCCGCCGATCTGGCGTCAGGGGGTCGGTTTTTCGGCCCGTAACTTCGTCGACGCGGTGTTGACCGTTTCTCCGTCCAGCGACATCTCCCGGGTCGGATCGACGACAACGGTCATGGAGACACGACGGTGAAAGTCCACGAGTTTCAGGCGAAGGAAGTTCTCGCGCGCTTCGGTGTTCCCGTGCTTGAGGGACGGGTGATTACGGATGCTGCAGACGCCGCCGCTGCGATCGAGAGTCTGGGCGGCGACGTGTGGGTTGTGAAAGCGCAGATCCATGCCGGCGGCCGGGGCAAGGGCGGCGGCGTGAAGGTGTGCCGCAGCAGGTCAGAGGCGCTGCAGGCGAGTGAAGACATTCTGGGAATGCAGCTGGTGACCAAGCAGACAGGGCCGGAGGGGCAAAAAGTCCGCAAGGTTCTGATCGAAGCTGGGTGCGACATCGCGCAAGAGTTCTATGCCGGGATCGTCCTCGACCGAGCCGTCAGCAAGCCGGTGCTGCTGGTCTCTTCGGAGGGAGGCGTCGAAATCGAAGAGGTCGCAGCTCGCAGTCCCGAGAAGATTCTGAAAGAGCCGTTTTCCACGACGCGGGGACTACAGCCGTTTCAAGGGCGCCGTGTCGCCCGGCGACTGGGGCTCAGTGGTAAAGTCTTGAATTCCGCAGCGACGGTGTTCGGGAATCTTGCGCGTGCTTTTTTGGAGACGGACGCCTCGCTTGCCGAGATCAACCCGCTCGTACTCACCGGGGATGACCAGATCGTCGCGCTTGACGCAAAGTTCAGCTTCGACGACAACGCGCTCTATCGAAACAAGGACATCCAAAGCTATTGGGACCCGCACGAAGACGACCCGCAGGAAGTCCGCGCGCGAGAGTTCGACCTTAGCTACATCAAACTCGATGGAACGATCGGCTGTATGGTCAACGGAGCGGGTCTCGCCATGGCAACGCTCGACATCATCCAAAACGTTGGCGGTCGGCCGGCGAATTTTCTCGACGTCGGCGGCGGTGCCACCGCCGAAAAGGTCACCGAGGCCTTCAAAATCATCCTCGACGATGAGGACGTCCAGGCCATTTTGGTGAACATATTCGGTGGCATCATGCGGTGCGATGTCATCGCGGAGGGCATCGTGGCGGCTGCCGCCAAGGTTGGATTGAGCGTACCACTTGTCGTTCGCCTTGAGGGGACCAAAGTCGAGGAAGGCATGCGACTGCTCAGTGAGTCGAACCTCGAGATCACACTCGCTAAGAGCCTGTCTGACGCTGCCGCCAAGGCCGTCGCCGCCGGAGGAAACTCATGAGTATTCTGGTCAACCAGGAAACGCGCCTCATCGTTCAGGGGATCACGGGACGCACGGGGACGTTTCACACCCGGCAGGCGGTCGAGTATGGTACGCAAGTTGTTGCCGGTGTGACTCCTGGCCGCGGCGGCTCTGACGTCGACGGCATTGCGGTCTTCGATACCATGGAAGAGGCCGTCCAGGAGACTGGCGGCAATGCCAGCGTCATCTACGTGCCGCCGCCGTTCGCCGCGGACGCGATTCTGGAGGCTGCGGATAGCGGTGTAGCGCTGATTGTGTGCATCACGGAAGGTATTCCGGCGCGTGACATGGCCGTCGTCACGGAGGTGCTCAAGGGTGAGGACGCCCCGCGTCTGATTGGCCCGAATTGCCCGGGAATCATTACTCCGGGCCAGTGCAAGATTGGAATCATGCCGGGATACATTCACCAGCCCGGCTCCATTGGCGTCGTCTCCAGAAGTGGCACGCTCACCTACGAAGCGGTATTCCAACTTTCTGCGCTCGGGCTGGGACAATCGACATGCATCGGAATCGGAGGAGATCCTATCGTCGGCACGAACTTTGTCGACGCCCTGCGCCTCTTCGAGGCCGATTCTGAGACGCGAGGGATCGTCATGATTGGAGAGATTGGTGGCACCGCTGAGGAAGAAGCAGCAGAGTTGATCGAGGCTTCGATCACGAAGCCTGTCGCTGCGTTTATCGCCGGCCAGAGCGCCCCACCCGGCAAGCGAATGGGGCACGCCGGAGCGATCATCTCCGGCGGTAAGGGGACCGCGGCGGAGAAGGTCAAGGCGCTGGCGGCGGCTGGATGCGGCATCAGTGAGACGCCCGACAAGATCGGCGAGGCTATGGCCGCGCTGCTCAACTGAGATGTCCAACAGGGCTGATCAATTGCGTGCAACGCGAACGCCCCAAACGCATTCGTCTTTCGCCTTTCATTGTCTGGCCGCGGCGCGTGAGCATGCAGGCTAACGGCGACTCGAAGATTTCTTCTTCGCGATCTTCTTTCGCGGTTTGGCCGGCGTCGTCTCGGCTTTCCCTGGCAAGTCGCCGTTCGTCAGCAAGAACTCGAAGTTCTTCAGAAACTTATGGCTGGGGTTCTTAATTCTCGAGTGGTTGAGCAAAAAGTGGATCAGACGAATCGTCTCGACATTCGCGTGCGGTAGGGTATAGGCGATTTCGCGACAGATCGAATGCGATCCGCGCAGTGACTCAAGGAACGCCTTCTCCTGTGGCCGGACATCCATACGGACGCGCGGTCGCGCGTTCTCGTCGTCGACGCTGAGCTCACCTTCCTGGTAGTTCTGACTTGGGTATGGATAGGGCATCTCCTCATCGAGGAGGTATTCGACCGTGACTCCAAGGTTGCGAGCGATCTTCCAAATGATGTTGGCACGCGGTGAGTTGATGCCGGCTTCGATTTTTGACAAGGCGCTCGGAGTGATGTCACAGGCTTTGGCGAGATCTTGCTGAGAGATCTTTCTGTCGCAGCGTAGATTCAGAATCTTTCTACCTGGTTGCATCAGGACCCGCTCCGTAAGTGGCTCCGTGACTGGCTCCCGACGTCGCTCCCGTCGCAGTTCCTGACGTCGCCGCGGCAAACGACCCTTCCCGAATGGACGGGCAGCCATCGCCAGCCGGACCTGTCGACAGTGTGGTTCTGCCAGCCGCACAATCGGAGACCACCATAACACCACCATCTGTCTTGCATCCCGCGCGGATTTCGCTGAGAACAACCGAACACGGTTGCTTCCAGAAGCCAAAAAGGGGAGATAACATATTGGATCGTAGCAACTCCATGTCGTCAAAAACAATCGCCGAGCGGCAGGCTTGACGAGATTCCGTAGAAGCGAGTACAAGCGCAACCCGCGAGCGTGCCGAAGTTGGATCGGTGATCCGGCATTTGTTGGCTGTCTGCGCCGTGGTCGCGGCGAAATTCGCAGCCCCTCCTGTCGATCTGCCGCCTTGCCGACGTGGACGGCAGGTGACGATGCAGCGGGTGACGATGCAGCGGGGGACTCATGGCGCGCTATTCAATGCGATTGGGTTCTTTCAGGCGATCGTCCCATCCAGATAGTTTTGAAACAAAATAAAAATATGGCGTTTAGTCAATATTTTCCCAGATGTTCAGCGCCAGCTCCGGTTGCGGCCATAGGGTGTCCTACCGTTCCATGAGCTCACTCCCGATCGATCTAGCGCGCGACTCGCTTTCTGGACGTCCTGCGGCCGACATCCTCGATGAGATGGCCGCCGCAATTTCGGCGTCGAAGAGCTTTGTGATCGCGACCCACGTCGGTCCTGACGGTGACGCCCTGGGTTCGGCCGTCGCGTTGGCACTCGGACTCCGCTCGCTCGGCAAAGAGGCGCGCGCCGTCACCGCGCAGCAGATTCCGAAGCGCTACGAGCCTCTCATGCCGCCCGGCGTCATGAGTCAGGTCAACCCCGATGAATTCGCGGCCAAGCTCGCACCGACCGACTGGTTCGTGGCCCTGGACACCAGCGAGCCGAGCCGCATCGGGGACTTCGAGCCGCTGTTCTTTGCGCCGGGGGCGCGTCGCATCTGTATCGATCACCACAGGACACAGGAGGTGGGCCGCTACGACCACGAGCTCGTGGTGCCGGAGGCTCCCGCGACGGGGTCGCTTGTTTTGGCGCTGCTCGACCGCCTCGAGATCGAACTCGACGATACGATGGCACAGGCTCTCTGGATTGCGATCGCGACCGACACCGGTTGGTTCCGGTTTTCGAACACGGGACCGTGGGCGCTCGCCGACGCGGCGAGGCTTTCCGCCCATCGCCTGGATGTTGAATCCCTCCACGACCAGATTTATCACGACTTGTCGCCGGAGCGAGCGAGAGTTCTCGGCGTCTCATTGAGTAATGTCCGCGTTGAGCGCGACGGCGACTTCATTTGGTCCGTGATCCGCCTCAATGAACGAGCCGGTCTCGACCTCGCTGAGCTCGACGGCATGATCGACCAGCTCAAATCGATTCGTGGCGCCCGCATTTTCGCTCTCGTGGTTGAAACTGAGCCGAACAGCTTTAAAGTGAGCTTGCGGGCGACGGGCGACGCTGAGGTGGAATCGATTGCTCGCGAGTTCGGTGGTGGTGGACATGCAAAGGCCGCCGGTTGTCGGTTTACCGGAGCGTTGCCTGACCTGATCGACAAACTGAATCGCTGTCTGGAAGCCCTTTGAAGAGCGCCCTGAGGCTAGACGTCCCGCGTCCGGCTCGATTGCATGACAGCCCCGGTTCTAACGATCGGTGGACGCTGCGACACGAAGCCGGGTTACGGACTGCCTTGCGGCGCCACAGAGAAGTCCCGGGTTGCGCGCAGGAAAAGTGGGCCGTTTCGAGGCTCCACCCCGGCGCCGTAGCTGAGTGCTCACGCGAGGCGGCGCTGCGATTTGCGAGAGTGATCTCCGGGAGCAGTCTCCGAGAGCGGCCTCCGAGTGTGGACAGTGAGATCAACGGCCGAAGAAGAAGATGCGGCTTTCTACCCGTCGCTTATCATTTGGAGGTGATTACATCATGCTCGATTCGCTGCGAACAACTCTCTACGCGAGTCTCGGTGCCTTTTCCGTCGCCCAGGAAAAGCTCAAAACGTCGATCGATGATCTCGTCTCGCGAGGGGAGCTGACGAAGGATCAGGGCGCGAAGGTTGTTGAGACCCTTGCCGCCAAGGGCGAAGAGGAGAGTCGGGAGTTCTCGGAACGCATTCAGTCCGAGCTTGAGCGTTGGATCAGCAAGACTCCGTTCGCTGCGCGCCAGGAGCTGGAGCGCCTCGAGCAAAGGGTCACAGCGCTTGAGCAGCGTCTTGCGGCTGAAGCGCCGGACGTCGTCGAGCCAAGTTCGGAAGGGTAGCGCCGTTTCATGCTGCGTTCGCTGAGGACGCTCCGGAGTATTCCGCGCATCAAGGATATCGCCCTCATCCTTGGCAAGCACGGATTCCACCAGGTGTCGGACGTGCTGCAGGCGCCTGTCCGGACGCGACTGCGCAAATTCCTCAAGCGTGAACCTCGCGAAACGGTCCAGCAGCCCGAACGGCTGCGTATGGCGCTCGAGGAGCTCGGGCCGACGTTCATCAAGTTTGGCCAGATGCTCAGCACTCGTCCGGATCTCGTGCCTCCCGCCTACGTGGCTGAGTTGAGCCAGCTCCAGGACAACGTCGCCGCCGAGCCGTTTGCCGCAGTCGAGAAAACTCTCGCTGAGGCCTTTGGTGGAAAGGTCGACGAGTTCTTCGCTGAGATCGACTCCAAGGCGTTGGCGACGGCCTCCATCGCCCAGGTGCACCTGGCGCGGACGCGCGACGGCGAGTCGGTCGTGGTGAAGGTGCGGAGGCGCGGCATCGAAAAGTTGATTCGGGAAGACTTGTGGGTTCTTCGGCTGCTGGCGGAGTTCCTCTCAGGGTGGCGCGACTTGAGCTTCATCGACGCCGAGGGGATCGTCCGTCAATTTGAACGTGCCATCACGCAGGAGCTGCACTTCGACTTCGAGTGTCGACACTTGGTCCGCGCTCGCGAGCAGTTGCCTTCCGACTCGGTCGTCTACGTGCCGCGCGTCGACGTGGAGCGATCGCGCGACAGCGTGCTCACCGTAGAGTACCTCGAAGGACGCCGGCTCTCGTCCCTGCGCAGCTCGCCGCTGGACCCGGTCCGCGGCGCCGAGATTGGGACCGCAATAGCACTCACACTGCTGAAACAGGTGTTCGAGCACGGGTTCTACCATGGAGATCCTCACCCAGGAAACTTCATCCTCATGTCCGACGGGCGCGTCGGGCTCATCGACTTCGGCCACGTCGGTCTCTGCACGCCGCAGATGACAGACGATATGCTGACCTTGATCATTGCGCTCGTTCGCAGGAACTACGATGCCGTCGCACGCTGGGCGTTGAAGCAAGGAAAGCTGCAGCATGAGATCGACGTCCGGACATTGGCCGCTGAGCTCATGGAAACTCTTGATCCTCTCTACGGCACCGAGCTTGCAGAGATCCACGTCGACGAGCTCTTCAACTCGCTTTTCGAGATTGTTGTGCGCAATGGGATCTCGCTTCCGACGCAGTACGTTCAAGTGGGGAGAACGCTCGTGCTGCTCGAGAGCGTCCTACGCCTGTGCGCACCGCATCTGGAAGTCGTCTCTGCGGTGCGTCCCTATGCGCTCGACATGTTCCGCCGTCGTTGGTCGCCGGACCGTGTCCTTCGTGACTTACGCGGTGAGACAGCGGAGATCTTGAGTGCGGCTCGCTCCTACCCGGCCAACTTGGCAGAGATCCTGCGGCGAGGTGCCGAAGGGAAACTGGAATTGCAAATGAACCTGCGTGAAATGGACCGCGTCGAACGACGTCTCGAGCAGATTTCGCTCCGCGTCCCGGTTGCCCTGATGATCTGCGGCTTGGCCATTAGCTCGGCCATTCTTCTCGCCGGCAGTGATCTCAAGACGGACCGTTTGCCGGTCGTTATGGGGCTTCTTGGCTTCGCGCTTGCCGGCGTGCTCATCGCACGTTTGTTTCTTCGCTCCTGACCTCCGAGCGTGCCCGACGGCCTCCGCGCCTGACCTTTGTCGACTCGGTCGACGTTCGACTCGGGCACCAGCCGACAAGACCGAGGGACGTGAGCCGGGGCTCCAGACGGCAGGCTTTGGCTTCCGACGTGCCTCGGCAGGTGGCAGGTGGCAGGTGGCACGCGAACCGCGTCGCCAAGATCTGTCTTCCCCGGCCTTCGGCGCGCCAGCTTGACACCTCTTCGCATCGCTTTAACATAGTTCCTTTCAACGCCACGAGGACCTATGCAGCCGTTGCCCGTTGTCAAACCTTCCACCGCGCCTTCGCGTGGTGCCAGCAGCTACCTCTCGAGTTTCCTCCACGCTGAGGACGGCGTCGACGTCGACGAAGCTGAAGCCGCCGGCGTGCCGCGCCAGAAACGGGTCTACTTTGAGGTGTTCGGCTGCCAGATGAACAAACTGGACGCGGAGCTCATGATGAGCGTCCTGTACGACGAGGGCTACCGCCTGACACGTAACGTCCGAGATGCCGGAGTTGTTCTCTACAACACGTGCGCCATCCGTGAACAGGCTGAGAATCGCGTCTTCTCTAAGGTCGGTTCGCTCCGGCCGTTGAAAGAGCGGCGCCCTGATGTCGTCATCGGCGTGCTCGGTTGCAGTGCGCAGAACCATCGCGAAACGATCTTCAAGCGCTATCCGCAAGTCGGCATCGTTTGTGGCCCAGGAGAGTTTCTGCGCCTCCCAGAGCTCATCACGAAGGCGCGCGCCGGCGCGCAGGTGGCTGCTCTCGATCTCGAGGTCGAGCCGCACTTTCATCGCCGACGTAATCTTGGACCGACGCCTTTTCAAGCCTTCATTTCGGTCATGCGTGGCTGTGATCAGGCGTGCACGTTTTGTGTCGTGCCGACGACACGCGGCAAGGAAGTCAGCCGACCAGTGCGTGACATCGTTGAGGAAGCTCGTGTTTTAGTCGACCAGGGAGTGCGGGAGATCACGCTTCTCGGGCAGACGGTCAACTCGTACGGCAAGCGACTGGCGAAGGGTCGCCAGATCGGACTGCACCATGTGCTCTACGAGCTAGCAAAAATTCGTGGGTTGGAGCGCATTAGCTTCATTACGTCGCATCCCCGCTTCATGTTTCCTGAGCTCATCGAGGCGATGGCGGTCCTCGACAAGGTGAAGAGATACCTACACCTGCCTGTTCAATCGGGCCACGATGCTGTCCTCAAAAGAATGCTGCGGACCCACACAATCGACCACTACCGCCGCGTGATCGACGAGTGTCGTGAAAAGATTCCGGATTTGGGTCTTGCGACCGACTTCATCGTTGGATTTTGCGGCGAAACGGATGCGGAGTTTGACGCGACGATCCGCCTTGCGGAGGAGATTCGTTTTCAAGGTGCGTTTGCTTTTAAGTACTCCGAGCGGGCGGGCACTCGCGCGGCAATGACGGCGAGCGACGACGTGCCAGAAGAAGTCAAGCGGGAGCGCCATCAGCGCCTTCTGCAGACAGTCGAGCGCATCGCCCGCGAAATCTATGCGGAGCGAATAGGGCACGTCGAAGAGGTGTTGGTCGAAGGCGTGAGTAAGCTTGACCCAACGCGCTTGTGTGGGCGTAACCGGCGCCACCAAATCGTCGTTTTTCCGGGCTCTGAGAGCGAGGGCGTGATCGGTCAACGGGTCGATGTTCGCATCCGCGAGGCGACCAACGTCGTCTTGGTCGGCGAACGCGTCGATCCGGCGGAGTGAAACGACTGCGGAATGAATCGTGCGTTTCGCGTTCAGATCTGCCGCGGGTTTCCGTCGCGACGGGGTGGATGGTGGCCAGCGCCGAGCGCTGAGGATCGATGCCAAAGCAAGTGAAGAGCTCAGCTTTCCGGACACGCGATGAAGAGTTCATGCGTCTCGCGTTGCGTTTGGCTCGCCGTGGCCTCGAGACCGTGTCACCAAACCCGATGGTCGGTGCTGTCGTTGTTCGCGGCGGCCGCATCGTTGGACAAGGCTACCATCGACGCTTCGGTGGCGATCATGCCGAGGTGGAAGCCCTGCGCGATGCCGGTGACGCCAGGCACAGCGATGTGTACATTACGCTCGAGCCCTGCGCCCATCATGGCAAGACGCCGCCGTGTGCCGACGCTTTGGTCGCCGCCGGCGTGCGTCGTGTGATCTACGCTGCGCCGGATCCATTTTCCCGCGCGCGCGGCCGCGGTCCGCGCCTTCTGCGACGCCACGGCATCGAAGTCGTCGCCGGTGTCTGCCGTGACGATGCGCTGGCTCTCAATCGGCCGTTCTTTCACTGGGTTGAGACCGGGACGCCATGGGTGATTCTCAAATGGGCAATGACGCTCGACGGGAAGATCGCCACGGCTGCAGGTGAGTCGCGATGGATCACGGGAGACAAAGCCCGCAGGCATGCGCACGGGTTAAGACGGCGCGTCGATGCCGTGCTCGTCGGCACGCAAACAGCGCTTCTCGACGATCCGCGGCTAGATCCACGACCCGCCCGCGGGCGCACGCCGGCGCGCTTCGTTTTGGACCGCCGTGGTCGCCTGCCATGGAAGTCGCGTTTTCTGCAAGCCGAGTCAGACGTCTCGGGGTACGGGGCGCGGTGGTACGTCACGACGCGTGCGGTCGCAGCTCGTCGTCGCCAGCGACTGTCGGCCCAAGGCGTCGAGGTCCTTGTCGCACCTGTGCGCCGCGGCAAATTCGAGTTGACCGAGCTGTTCTCTCGCATCGGCGCGCTTGGCATCTCCCAGGTCCTTGTCGAAGGAGGTGCGTCCCTTCTCGGTGAGTGCTTGGCTGCTGGGGCAGCGCACGAGGCGGCGGTTTACCTCGCGCCGCGCATCGCAGGTGGGACGAGCGCGCCAAGTGCGGTTGGAGGCCCCGGCGTCTCGCGGCTGGAGGAGACCCCCTGGCTTGAACAACCGCAAGTGAAACGCCTCGGCCGCGACCTTCTCGTGCAGGGAAACCTCGTCTGAGTTGCCGAAGCATCGGGCGATAACGCCGCCGCGGTGTCACGCCGAAAGCTCGGGAAACACGTCGAAGAGGCCGCGAAACGCTGCCAGTTTTTGTCGCGCGTCTCGGTGGATGGTACGTTTTTCGGGCCGGGCACGAGCTACGAACCCAACTTGCGCGAGATGGCGGCGCGCCACGCACCACGTGCGCGCACCATGGCCGTTTGCGAGCGTTGGTCCACGAGAGAGTGTTTTCGGCCGTCGTAGAGCGGTTCGAAAACATTCACGCCGAGAGGTGAGGTGCCGGTAGACTTGCGCGGTTCGCTTCTTCACCGAGAGCTGGCTTCCCGTCGTCTCGAGACTCGCCGCCGTGCGCGTGCTGCAGCGCTCAGCACTCTCGCCGCTGTACTGGCGTGCGGTTTGATCAGCTCGGGATGCCGCGGTCGTGCCGAGTTTCGTCGTGGTGAGGCGCACTACGAGAGCGGTGATTATCGATCAGCCTACCGCGACTTTTGGCAGGCAATCCGGCTGAATCCCGATTCCGACTCCTATCGCCGCGCGTGCGAGCAGGCTGGGCGACAAGTTGCCCGCGCCGAGCGCGGCGCTGGGCGCGAGCTCGAGCGGCAGGGAGAGTTTGCTGCTGCTCTCCATCACTATCGTCTCGCCCTGGAGTATGCGCCCGAGTGGATCTTCGTGGCAGACGACCACGCTCGCGTGCGACAGGGGCTCGTCGACTTGGCGGCGCTCGAGCGCCGTGTTGAAGCCGCGCCTCCGGGATCGTGGGAGAGAGTGCACCACCTCGGTGATTTCCTTAGCGCGTCGATGGCTCCCGAGGCGCGGCAGCCGGAGTGGTCGGCGGCGCTGCGTGCGGCCGTGGAGAGCCGCTCGCGAGAGCTGAGCGAACGAACGTTCGGGGCGGCTCTGCCCGCCGAGGAGCGCCGTCTCGAGAAACTGCAAGCTGGGTGGGAGAATCTGCGACTCGAGCTGACGCAAGCGCAGCTCGAACTGGATCGTCGTCTGGGGGCGACTTCGGCGTTCGGCCTCGATGCTGTCGGCCTCGATGCTGTCGGCGACGATGTCGCCTCCGATGCCGACGTGGCCGTTCTCCTCGAGCGCCATCTCGATGAGTGCCGTCGAGCAACGACGGTCATTGCTTCTGTACGGCGAGGTTTGCAGTGGCTGCGGGCGGCGGCGGAGTCTGAAGCTAGCGGGGTGCTTGATCAGGCCGCGCAGCGTTTTCGGTCGGCCCGCCTCGCCCACCCCGGGCTCGAGGCCGCGGCTGATGGCGAGGCCCGGGTCCACCGCGCGCGCATCGAGCGGGCGTACTCAAGAGCTGTCGAGGCCGCTCGCGCCGAGGTGTGGCATGTCGCCTACGCGGCTCTGGCGGAGATGGCGCGTTTGGGGGAAAGGGGTCTCGGCTCTGGCCAGAACCTGGTCGAAGCCGCTCGAGTCGCAGAACTCGAGCGCACGGTTCGGCGTGAACTGACAGACGAGCTGACGCTGCGCGCTTTTGAACTGGAAGACGAAGGCCGCATCGCCACCGCGCTTCTCTGCTTGCAGCTGGCGACGACGCTCTGCGAAACGGTCCATCGCTTCGCCGCCGACGGCGTCTCCACCACAGACGGGGTGCGTGCGGCATCTGAGGTCGCGGGGTGTCAGGCGAAATCACTGCGCCTGCGCGCCGCCCGTCTTCGGGCGCGTCTGGCTGGGCGCGGCCCCGCCGGAACGCTGGAGTTCAAGGTCGCCCTTGCCTCCGACGAGTGGGACCTCAAGTGCGACCTCTGGCGTGTGCGCCGCGCCGCTGCGGACGATCTGCTCGAGGTCGTCGCTCGAGCGGCCAGCTTGCGGAGCCTCCCGGGCCATGCGCTCAAGCGCACGCGCCGGGCCGGGCGCGCCGGGGGGCTGGGTGTCGTCGTTCTGCGCCAGGCTGAGTTTTGGGTCGCACCGCGGGCGCTGCGCCCGGGGTGGATCCGGCAGCCGATGGTGGCCGGTATGCAGCTCTCTCCGAGCCAAGCCAGCAAGCAAGCGACGGAGGAGCTCGACGCGGCGCAGCACGAACTCGAGCAGCTTCTCGAAGCTCCCGACCCGAGTTCGGCTCTGGCCCGCGGCCTGTTGGATGAGCGGCGACGATTGGCGTCCCAGCGTCTGCACCGCATGACTGTCCGGGCGCAGGCCCTCCCACGGCAATTGGCCGAGCTGAGTTGGGGGGAGCGGTCGGCGCCGACTGAGCACAGACTCTATCAAGCTGCACTGGCGCTCGAGTTTGAGCTCGACCAAGAGCGCCTATGGGTCACTGCCGCCGAAATCCTGCGCGACCGCGTCGTCCTCCCGGAGGCGGACGGTGTGATTCTGAGCGACCCCGACGACCTGCCGTCGCGCAGCGACCTGCTGCTCAGACTCGCGCGCACGGTGGGGCAGAAGCTCGGCGACCTTGTGGCGGAGCGACGCGTGCATTGGCTGCGAGACGAGCTCGAGAAGGCCAACGCTGAGGTGGACGTAGATCCCGCGGCGGCCGCCGAGCGCTATGCGGTCATCTACATCTTTTCTGACTCCGCCTCCGACCCGGGCGCCGCGCAGCTGCACGAGGCGGCGGCGGCCAGCCTCCGCCGTCTCCTGACGTGGTGGCCGTGACGTGAGGCCGTGACCCGTGACGTGAGGCCGTGACGTGAGGCCGTGACGTGAGGCCGTGACGTGCGGCCGTGACGTGCGGTCGGCGACGGGTGGGGCGGATGCCCCGAGCGAGGGACCTTTTCGTTTCGCCGGCTTTTTTCGCGAATCGTCCGCAACGGCTGCATCTGCTCTTTCGGGACCAGCCGCTCGCCCCCCGCCACTACGGTGCAAGCCAGGGACGACGTCGTGGTTCGAAGGCGCCCGGGTGCGCCCGTTGGTTGTCGGCAATCGTATCGGCCGCTGCGCAGTAATCTCTGAGGTTCTCAAGGGTTACAGCGAGGCGCCGGGCCGGCCGTACAGAAATGATTTTTTGAGCAGATAGTTACCCCAGTGTCGCAAACACGGCGAGCCGAAGCGGTGAGAAGAGCGCGCCGGCACTGAGTTTGGGCACTCATTGAGTTCATTCGTGAACCGGGGTGTTCGTCGCCTTGGAGGACCTTGCGTCACCGCATGTGGCGCCGGAGAGGATGCATGATCGAAGTCCAAGACATCGTTAAACGCTATGGCGCCACGGTGGCCGTCAATCACGTCTCCTTTTCTGTCAAGCCGGGGGAGATTCTCGGCTTTCTGGGACCGAACGGCGCCGGCAAGTCGACGACGCTGAAAATCCTCACGTGCTACATCGTCGCCGACGCGGGCAGCGTCAGCGTCGCCGGTCACGACGTCCTTGAGGATTCGTTCGCAGTGCGGCAGAACATCGGATACTTGCCGGAAAGTACAGCCGTCTACGCCGACATGCAGGTGGGGGACTACTTGCGTTTTGTCTGCCGCGCTCGCGGTCTTGACGGGGCACGGGCGAAGTCAGCCATCGACCGCGTCGTCGACCAGGTTGAGATCGCTCGCATGATGAAGAAGAACGTCGGCCACCTGTCGAAAGGTTACAAACAGCGCGTCGGATTGGCCCAGGCCCTGATCCACGACCCACCGATCCTGATTCTGGACGAGCCGACCAGCGGCCTTGATCCACACCAGATCGTCGAGATTCGCGAGCTCCTTCGGCGCCTTGGCCAGAGCAAGGTGATTCTGTTCAGCTCGCACATCCTGCAGGAGATCTCCGCGGTTTGCTCGCGGATCATCATCATCAACGACGGCAAGTTGGTCGCTGACGGCACCCCCAAGGAGCTGCAGGTCAAGTCGAGCGGGCAGCAAGTATTCCGCGCCTCGATCAGCGGGTCAGAGGCAGACGTCCAAGCGAAGCTTGCGGCGCTCGACGGTGTTGATTCCGTCGAGTTCTTAGGGCACCACGGCGACTTCCACGACGTGCGTGTACGCGCCGCGGAATCCGCCGACGTTGGGCGTGCCGTTTTTCACCTCGCCAAAGATGCGGGTTGGGAGATGGCGTCGCTCGAGCCGGAGATGCGGAGCCTCGAGGACGTGTACCTCCAGCTCACCAAGAGTGACGCTAAGCCGAGCACTAGCGCAGCCTAATCCTGTCATCGAGAGAACGCGCCGCGGCCCGGTGCCGGCGGCCAGATAAACCGAGGTCATTCGAAATCATGGGAAACTTGCTGACGATCTACCGGCGCGAAGTGCGGTCCTACTTTACTTCGCCGATCGCGTACATCTTCGTCTGCGTCTTTCTGGTGCTCATGGGAGCGCTCTTCTTCTTCATCAATCAGTTTTTTCAGCAGACGTCGCCGGACCTACGGTCTTACTTTCAGTGGCTTATCTTCGCGTTCCTTCTTCTCGTGCCGCCGATCACGATGCGGCTTTGGAGTGAGGAAAAGAAGTCAGGAACCATGGAAATCCTCATGACCTTGCCGTTTCGATCCTGGCAAGTCGTGCTCGGAAAGTATTTCGCTGGCTTCACCGTCGTGGCAGCGACGCTTCTCTTGACCTTGGTCGTGCCCCTCAGCATCAGCCTTGTTCTTGAGCTCGATTGGGGGGTGATTTTCACCAGCTACGTCGGCGCCTTTCTCATGGCGGCGGTCTACCTCGCCGTCGGTTCGTGGGCCTCAGCGATGACCGAGAATCAGATCGTCGCCCTGCTGGTGAGTATGGTGCTTCTCGCCCTCCTGGTGACGCTCGGTTTCCCCACGGTCGTTGATCTACTGAACGAGCTTCTGGGGATCGGTACGGCGATCTCTTGGTTCTGCGCCTACCCGCACTACGAGAATTTCATTCGTGGCCTACTGAACCCCGTCGACTTCGTCTACGCCTTGAGTCTGACTGCGTTCTTTCTGATTTTGACCAACTTCGCGGTCGAATGGCGTAAGTATTGATCCCGGCTCGCTGGACCAACGACTACGGTCCATCGCCGACGCCTGCGACTTGAATCAAGCTCATTCGAATGTGTTCCATGCCCGAAGGAGTGGCTCATGGCTGACAGCCAAAGTTTTCGCAAGAAGTTCTTCGTTGGGAACATTCTTTTTCTCTGCATCTGTGTGGTGATCTTGCTCCTGCTCTATCCGCTATCGGGAGCGCTGAGCCGTCACAAAGTTGATCTGACCGCGGACAAAGTCTACACCGTGTCAGAGCCGACGAAGAATATCCTGAGCGAGCTCATCGACCAGGTGAAGGTCGACTACTACGTGAGCGGGAAGGAGCTGCCGAGTTTCTTCAAGACGGTCGTGCGCGACACGCGCGATATGTTCGAAGAGTTCAGCGAGATCTCGGGTGGTAAGCTTGTCTTTGAGATCCGTGACCCCGACGCAGAGGCGGCGAACTACGCGAGGGAGAAGGTCGACGCGTATTACGAGGCCAAAGAGGCCGGTAAGACGCCTGAAGAGCCGGAGCCCGTCCAGACGATTCAGGACATCTTCAGTCAGCGCCAGCCGCCGACCGCCGAGGAAATCCGTAAGCAGCGTGAGGAAGCCGCTCAGAAGTTGGCGGCACGTCAGGGGCGCGAGCAGGGAGACGTCGAGCGCGAGATTCTGGGGCGACAGTTCGAGGAGCAGTACAAACAAAAGCTCGAAGAGGAACAGATTTTTCCGATCCCGCTGCAGGAGTCAACGGCGGGAGAGTTTCGTCAGGTTCGAGCCTACACCGCGATCAAGATTTCATATCTCGACAAGCAACCTGAAGTGATCCCGGTTCACCACCGGCTCGAGACCCTCGAGTATGAACTCGCTAGCCGCATCCTGAAGCTGACGCGTGAGCAGAAACCGGTGGTTGCCGTTTTCGACGGTCGCAAGCCTCCAGCCCCGCCGATGAATCCGATGCAGCCGCAGCGCCCGCCGCCATCCGACTACGAGGCGGTCTGGAACCACTTACGTGAGTTCTTTGACTTGCGTGAAGTGGCAATCAAAGAAGCCGATTCGATCGAGGATCTTGTCCGCAAGCTCAAGGAGGACAAGTGGGAGCGCGAAAACGAGCGTGCCGATGACGCCGCTAAGGAGCAGGCACTGGCGGGCGGCGTGCAGCCTGCTGACTACGCACTGCTCTCTTGCCTCGTGATCGCGCAGCCGGATCAGCTCGAGCCGCGCCAGGTTTTCGAGATCAACCGGGCGATTTCCTTGGGCGTGAGCACGATCTTTTTGGCCTCGCGCTTTGGCCTCGATTACTCGCAGCAGGGGATGCAGCAGGGAGTTCCGATCGCGACGTTCGGCCCAGGATCAGACTTCGATGATCTACTCAAAAGCTGGGGAATCGAGCTGCCGCATCAGGCGTTGGCATCAAACGAGCGCGGCACGATCCGGCTCCTGCAGCGAATCGGACCGATGACGATCCCTGGTGCCGTGCCGGCGGCGGCCTGCGTCCTCGCACGTCGTGACCACCTTGAGAGTAGTCACTCAATGCTCAACGGTGTCAATGAGCTCGTTTTTCCGATGGCTACTGGGGTGGCCGTGACCGACTCAATCTTCGAGAAGCTCGGATTCACGTCCGAAGTGTTGGCGAGGTCGTCGGACCAGTCGTGGACAGCAACGATCAATCCGTTCGCCAATGCTCAGAATCCTCTCAATCGCGGCGCACCTCCAAGCCTGGTGAGTGAGCAGAAGGATTTGATTCACGAAAAACCGGACACGTTTCCCGATTTCGTAGATTCCCGCAAATTGGCGATTTTGGTTCAGGGCAAGTTTCCGTTTAAGTATCAGGGGCAGCCCGCCCCCGAGTGGCGCGAGGAGCCTGATGCCGGAGCTCCTGGAGGGATGAACCCACACGGAGGCATGCCGGGAGGTTTCCCGGGCATGCCGGGAGGCTTCCCAGGTATGCCGGGCGGCGGTGATGGTGTCCTCGACGCTGTCGATCCAGACGATTTGGCTCTGCTGCAGGAGTCAAACGCCGGCGCGGGAGACACTGCCACAGATGCAGGCGCTGACAGTGGAGACTCCAGTGCGGGAGGAGGCGATGCCGCCGCCGCCGACGACGCTAGCGACGAGGAGGCCAAGCCGGTGCCGGTCAAGGTTGAGATCACACCTGTCGATGGCCGACTGCTTCTCGTTTCTTCGGCCGACATGATGAAGACAGGGTACATCAACGGGAGCGGCAGTCAGGGCAACCTGACGTTCCTGATCAATGCGGTCGAGGTGTTCGGCGCGGACGAACGTCTGCTGACAATCCGTCGCAAGCAGCTCACGCAGCGATTCTTCAAGCCAGGCGCCGAGAACTCGTACCAGTCGATTATCTTTTTCAACTTTCTCGTCCCTGTCCTCGTGGCCGTCTTCGGAATCGTCGTCTTTCTCGTTCGACGCAGCCGGAGTATCGGCTATGAACGTCGCTACATCGAACAGCACCAAGCCCGCGGTGCGTGAGTCGCTGAACAGAAAATCAAAAACCTGCCGTCTTCGTAGAATGAGGCTGACGCAGTCATGAATAAATCGATCATCGGCGCGCTCGTCGTGCTCGTCGTGCTTGTCGTTGCATTTTTTCTCGTCGATCGGACGCCCTACGTCACCCACGAAGGGGAGGTCTCCGCCGGCTTTCAGCGCTTGCAGGAGGCGAAGATCGACGACGCAGCCCGCATCGAGATCGCCAAGGGAGAAGGTAAGGTCGAGCTCAAGAAGGAGGGCGGTCAGTGGCTCGTTGCATCGTCGTTCAATTACCCGGCGGACGACGAAAAGGTCGGCAAGATCCTCAAGTCGCTTGGTGAGTTGGAAGACCCTGAGCAGTTCGGCAACCAGCGCGGATCTCACGCCAACTTCGAAGTGGATGAAAAGAAAGGTGGCAAGCTGCGAGTGTTCGATGGAGGCGGTCAACAGCTCGCCAACATGACGATCGGTAAGACGGCGACCGGCGGTAGCATTACGAACACACGCGTTTTCGTCCGTTTCGATGATGAAGATGCGACGTATCGCGTGGCGACGAACCTGCGCTCGGATGCTAGTCTGTGGGGGGACGATGCTGAAGGGAAGAACTACATCGAAAAAGACGTCTTCAAGCTGCCGAGTGACATGGAGATTCAGTCGGTCCGAGTCGTTCGACCTGAGCAGCAAGACCTTCTCGTGGAACGGCGGTTCCGCGACGTCCCCGTCGACGCGCCGGAGGACGACTCGAGCGCGGACAAGGATGGCGAAGGGGAGAAGAGTGAACCGGAGACGAAGCGCGAGGAGTACTTCGTCGTCACGAGCGGCACGGAGACCCACGAGGTTGAGAGCGGTCAGTCTTATGTAGCGCGCGGCATCCTCAATGCCGGGCAGACCATCAGCGTCGAGGATGTCGTCGAGCCGAAGGAACCTGCGGCCTACGGTCTTGATCAGCCTCAGCTTCGTGCTGCGATGCAGTATCGCCGCAAGGACGAGCCCGAGGGCGCGTTGCTGTCGTTCGAAGTGGCCTTTGGCGACACGATCAAGAACGACAAGGGTGAAGACGACGGACACTACTTTCGCATCTCCGATGCGGCCAATGCCGACCGCGTCTATCGAATGTTGAAATACAAGTTCGGCAGCTGGGATAAGAAACTCGAAGACTTCCTACCGAAGGAGGAAGAGCCGGAGGAGCCCGCAGAGGATGGGGAAGAGCCGCAAGAGGGCACAGAGATCGACCCAGCCGGGGAGAGTGACGGCAGCGCGGCACCCACCGACGAAGGCGCGAGCAGCGGCGACGCCGCGCCGACGACGAGCGATCCAGCCGCGCAGCCGGCCGAAGGCGGGTCCTGAAGCTCGGGCTGGGCCACATGGCCGCTGCGCCGGCAGCCGGGGAGCTCTGCTCGTCTCAGATCTCCAAGAGGGGCCCTCGAGCGTGTCATCTCGCCCGGGTCGCGGCGGCCGCGCACGCTCCCGAGGTAGACCTACGCAGCGGGGTGTCTGAACAAACGCAGCCCGGGGCATTCCGCGAGGGGCACCGCTAGCTGAAGCGGGCGCTACCGCAAATGCCGGAGTCTCCGAGTGGTCGAAGATCCGCCTCAAACAAAAAAGCCAGGCGAGAACCAGCGGCATGAACTGGTCTTCACCTGGCGGAGAACGGATCTCAATCAGATTGGCTTGTTTGTGTCGACAAAATCACCGTCTGGGTCAACCTAGAAATTGACTACAGACCCACAGCCGGGGACGTCGAGCTGCGTCCAAACACGGTCGTTCAAGTCGTCTTGCCGCTTCGGAGACCGTTCGACGACGAGTCCTCACAATCTCCGTTTCCGAAGGCTGTCCGCCTGACTTTGACCGGGTTCGGAAGCTTCTTTTCCCCACCAAGCCCGTCGCTTTGAGCGGTGCTCGAGGGAAGGGAAATCTAAAGGATCGTGGTTGGGCCCGCAAGGGGTTTTTCTGAGATTGTTCTAAGCTGCTGCAGGGCGCACACCTCCAGAACTGGAGCCGCTGAGAAGCAGCCGTAGGTAAGGCCGTTTTGTCGTCAAGGGGGAGTTGTAAGATATTTTTGCGTAGTGAGTTATGGATGTATTTTGGGTCGACTTGGAGGAGCGGATGCCGGCGCTGGCGTGGGACGACTCGGGCTGGCGAACTGCGCACGCAGAGACCTCAGGCTGGCTCCCGCGAGCTACGGACCAAGAGCCGTTTCGGCGCACATGAAATCGCCGCCAACCGTGCTGAGGAGGCCATCGTTTCCGTTCTGCGAGCGCCGCTGACGAGGGTGCTGATGTGAAGGGCCGCGCACTCGGTGCAGCGGTTAGATTCCTTGTTCGCAGTCGAGCGAGTCTTCCGTCGGATCCATGCCTGGATCGGGGAACGGCGCCGGTGGCTCGACGTCGCCTTGCAGAAAGAAACGCAGGAAGAATGTTGCGTCACTGACCGAGAGTTCTCCGTCGTCGTTGACGTCCACGGCGTCACGGCAAGGAACCGAGTCCGATTCCCCGAAGACGAAAGCGTTGATCACCCCGGAGTCGTCCAGGTCGACCACGCCGTCGACGTTGGCGTCACCACGGATGAAGAATGTCTCTCCAGTGCCTTCCACCTCGATCACTCCGTTTTGCGTGTCGACCAGAATGGATTGACCGCCGAACGCAAAGATGTTGAAAAGCGCGGGATCGCCGACGCCGTCGAGGAACATTACCGGGTAGGCACCGGTTGGTGTGCTGCGTTTGACTGCAAAGCGAGCGCTAAAAAGGAGAAAGTCGTCGCCGGCCGGAATCGCTTGGCGGTCGAACGGCGGGTTAAAGTCAAAGATGACGGTGTACGTGAAGTGATCACCTTCTGGCGCGCGTCGGAGGAACGTGAACTCAGGGTTGAGCGGTTCAGTCGCGGACCCGGTCAGATCGACGTCTTCGAAGTCGAGGAAGTCGGGATCGAAGCCGAGAATCGTCGTGAACGCGTCGACGTTTTCCTCCGCCGTGCCAAAGATTGGCACGAGCCCCGAGGTGCCCGCGGCGATCGCGGCGTCGCCGGCGCGCATCTTGTTCGGGTTCTCACCACCGTTTGGCTCGTCGCCGGAGACGATCGTGAGCTCGCCGTCTTCCAATGTCGGAGTGATCGTATCACTCCCCACGACGAAGCGCGTTGAGATCGCAGGTACGCTTGCTAGCGTGTCCACGAGCGTCAGGGAGGAGTCGCCGAGCGCCGCATCCGGTTGGACAGTGAAGAGAAGTCGACAGAGGGCAGCATCGTTGATGGGGGGAATGGTGCGGACCGCCGCGGAGACGTCGACCACCGCTTCGACGGTCACAGCGCTGTCGCCAGCCCGCAATTGAAACCGGGTGAAGTCTGCTGCCGCTGATTCGGTTTCCGTGCCGACGAAACTTGCGCTCTGCGGTGAGAGCACCGCCGGATCGTAGCCGACGATGAGCGAGTATCCATCCATAGGCGATGAGCTCGTTGCCCGTAGCAGCGCCGCGGCACTCGCTTGACCCCGGCGAGCTTCGGAACCGACGACGCGGAGATGAAAGGTATCTGCCGGCGGCGGCACGTCATCGCGGACGATCAGTCCGTGAACCTCGTTCAAAGCTGCGGCGTAGATTTCTGTAGCGCCGTTCGCCGTGAAGTCGCCGGCGATGACGGAGAGCGCGACGGGTGCACGGAGAAGCTCTTCGCCCTGCTGGAGTAGGGGCGCGCCGCTTTGATGCGGGATCCAAACGACGCGCTCGTTCAGAGCACTCGAGACGATCGGATCCAGCGCCGCATCCCCCTCAAAGTCGGCGAGCGCCAAGCGCCCAGTGTCGAGGCTGGCGCCTTGGCCGTCGCCGTCGCCGCCTGCCTCCGGCGCTGGACCGACAAGCTCCTCCACTTCATACCCGCCCACTTCGTTGCGCGTGAGGATTCGGAGTGCGCCGCCTTCGAGTGTTGCACCGGCAGTCGTGAGTACCAGGATTTCCGGCGTTGCATTTGAGTCCAGGTTTTCGACGAGCAGATCTTCAACACCATGGCCTATTTCGACTGAGCGTTCCGGACCGAATGGATTCGTCGCGTCGTTGCCACCCTGACCGCCGTTGACGTCTGGCAACCGACCGAGGCGGTAAGCGAGGCGCGTCCCGGTCGCGGCGCCGTAAACCAGGTCGACTTGACCGTCGAGGTTGAGGTCGTCAAGGCGCAGTGGCGACGCCGCCTGGCGGCTGGCGCCCAAAACCTGAACGGAATTCGAGGCGAGCGAGCCCAAGCGAACTTCGAGCCCAGCGTCGGTGTCGAGTACGTAATCGAGATCGCCCAGAAAGTCGATGTCGCCCGCGACAATACCGCGCACCGCGCTACCGAGGATCACTTCCGAGGAAGGCGTGAAACGGACTTCGTCGCCCGCCACGTTCTGCTGCGCTGCGAGGTTCGTGGCTGTCGCCACGCCCGTCAGAGTGCCGACAATGAAGTCTACATCGCCGTCGACGTCAAGGTCGCCTGTTGCGATGCTGAGGAGCTCCATTGGGAAACCGACGCGAGCGCGGCCGGGGAAATCTCCACTACCGTCGCCGAGAAGAAAGTGGATCTCTCTGCCACCGTCGGTCAGGTAGGCGAGGTCGAGGTGGTCGTCGAGGTTGAAGTCGCCGCTGAGCAGTTCCTTGATGGTTGTGACCGCGCTCGTCACTGATCGGCGCGCATTCGTCAGATCCGTAGCTGCTGAGGCGACGCGAAAGCGAAACGACTCACCGACGAACACTTGAGCCGCGTCGGCTGGCTCGATAAGAGCCGAAAGGTGTACCGTAATGACTTCTCCGGCGCGAAACGGCCGAGACGGAAACATTCGAATGCGGCGACTCGAGTCCATGAGCACGAGCTGGGCCGCGACGCGTCCCGTGAGGCTACTGTTTAGCCACGCGGTTGCGACGTTGACGGAGCTGGGGACAACGCTGTCGCTCAGCAGAACATTCACCTCAGCATTCGCGTCGACACCCTGCGCTGCGCGCTCTGGAGAAGCTGACTCGATGGTGACGAGATTCGCCGGCAGAGGTGGGCTTGCCTCGATCGTGAAGCTAGACATGAAACCGTCGAACGCGCCGCCGTCGGCAGCTTTGATGTCGGTGGTCAAGTCCACCGCGATCGTCTCTCCAAACGCGAACTCTTCGTCCGGTGTGAAGGTGGCTACGAAGTTCGTTCCGTCGTAGGCGTATGCGCCCGCGACGAGGCCGGTCACCGAGCCCGAAACTTGAAAGTTCGCTGCGGTCACTGTCGCCGCGTCGACGTCGGCGGAAAACTCGATCTGAACCGCCGCGCTCGTCGCCACGTCGTTGGCGCCGTCCGACGGTGTCACCGAAACTACGGAGACCGTCGCCGTGCCAGGAGTTCCGGGAGGCATACCGCTCCCTCCGCCACCGCCGCTGCTTGACGAATCATTGCAGCCGACTGCCGCCGCCAGAGCGAACGTTGCGATCCAAAGCGAGGCGCGGCTGACGTGGAGAAGAGAGACGGTCTCTCGTGGACTTCGCATACAGATTGACTCCTGAGATCTGAGAGATGCGAGCCGACCACGGCCATGCGAGAGCGTCGACCGGGCGGGTGCGTTCCTCTTGGGGGGCAAGGGAGTTTAGGAGAGGGGTCCCGGCTCGAGGGGTGCCTAACTTGTTGACACCCCGCTTGGGGGCTCCTGGGTTGCTGGAACAGGTGGAAACAGCCGTTCGCACCCAAAATCCCCCCGATCCTGAAAGCCGATACCCTGGGTGTAGGCCGCAGGGGTATTGGGCACTTGAGGGCGGGAGAGCTGGGATAGGGAAAAGATCCAGTTTACGGGTTAAGGCCGGGCTCGTCGACGGCGCGCTCACCCGTTCGCCCCACTTTGCCCTTGGCACGCGAATTTCCCGGTCGCAGGACATTGACGCGGCTTCGACTGCCGGTTCTAGTGGGCTGGGTGCCGTCCGGAGCACGGGGAGGTAGTACACATGATGCATCGGTTCTCGCCGGTCGAGCAGGAGCTCGGTCAGAGGATCTGGACGATCGTCGAGCTTTTCTACCGCTCGCACTCCGCCTTCATGGAGCAGTTCGAGCGCTACGAGAACAAGGTCTCGAGCTACTCAGAGCTTTTGGGGATCCCGCGCGCCGACCTGCGGCTCAAGTCACAGGAGCTGGCGAGCCTGCTCGACCTCAAGGGCCTTGAGCGCCTTCGGAACGGATATATCCACGAGCTCAAGGATTTGTGCCACCTCGTCTTTCGAGGTCAAGATCAGACCGATCTCCTGGACCGGTACGTCGCCGACATCTTTCACGAGATCTCGATTCTCAAGGAAGAGCACTACAACGTCATCACGTACGCGCCGCTCTATGAGCGCGACGACGCGGAAGTCGAGCTGCGACACATCCTCGATGAAGCTCACACGCTCTTTCCCCACAAGCTGCAGCACATTCGTTATTTGTTCGGTCGGGCGCGGCTGCGCCTTGAGGAGCACCTCGCAAGCTTCTCGCGCATCCAACTCTTCATTCGTTCTCTCTACATTCACAGGAATGACTTCGTGGCGTTGGCCTACGAGAACGGCATCGAGACCTTTTACGACTTGATGTACGACTTGGGCGCGTACGAGGGCTACTACGAGGTCGGCTGCAGCTTCTACAACTCAGGTTTCTTTGTGCAAGCGGCGGCGGCGTTCGATCGCGCCGATGCCTGCTACAGATCGCAGCTGGCGACCGCCCACGACGCCACGAGCGCCAACGGGGGCAGTAAGAACGGCGGCATCAAGAACGGCAACGGCACTGCCGAGGGCGCCCATTCCCGAGAGCGGATGCGCCGTATACAGCGAGCGATTCGCGCCAAGCGTCGCGCCATGCTCAGTGCGTCGTCGCGAAGCGGCAAAGGTACCGGTGGTGCTGCCGATGTCGCCGAGTCGCCTTCCAGCGCTGTGCCGTGATCCGACCGACCGGTGAGTCGACGGCCTCACTCGGGGCTACACTGGCATGGCGATCATCGGGATCGCATCGAGTCGCCGGGGTGTACTGACACCATGGTCCGCTATGGTCCCGGACGGGTGCAGCGCGTCAGCGGCCCGTGCGCACCATCTCCAGTGTGTCGCGTGTCTCCTGTGCCGCGGCGCGAATTGCGTCAGGCCATGGCCCTGGTCGACTTTCGTACGCGAAGATGATCGAACGCGACGCATTGATGATCGCGCCGTGGCCTCCGGCGACGAAATATGGCGCGAGATCCTTTGGATCGCCTCCCTGTGCTCCGACCCCAGGCACTAAGAAATAGCTGGCGGTAAGGATCTCCCGTATCTGTGCCGCGGCTTCGGGCGACGTGGCGCCGACCACGGCGCCGATGCAGCTCCAGCCGTCTTTCTCTCGGCACTCGGTCGCCCAAGCAGCAACCTGGCGCGCGACTTCGACGTACAGCGGCGCGCCGGCGACTTCGAGCTCCTGGAAGTCCGCTGCGGATCGATTGGAAGTTCGCACGAGCAGGAACAGTCCGCGACCCAGCGCTTGCGCTCGATCGACGAACGGCGTGATGGAATCTCGCCCGAGATACGGATTCAGGGTCAACGCGTCGACGTGGGGCCCGAGCGTGTCGTTCGTGGTGCCGAGCAGGGCTTCGGCGTACGCCTCGGCCGTGTGGCCGATATCGCCTCTCTTGGCATCGAGGATGACGAGTAGACCAGCGTCCTGCGCTTCCTTCGAGATCGACCGCAAGACGTCGAGCCCTGCGGCGCCGTAGCGCTCGAAGAAGGCAATGTTCGGCTTGACGGCGACGGCGACGTCGGCGACCTGTTCGATCACCACGCGGCAAAAGAGCCCGAAGGACGCCGCGGCGCGCGCGGTTTCTCCCTCAGAGCCCGAGGCTCGGTGCCCGATCGCTGCGAGGCTATCTGGCGGCAGGCGCTCGAGGATTGGGTCGAGGCCGACAACGAGACAGCTTCCTTTGGCATCGATCGCTTCTTCAAGACGTTGGGCGAACGGCTTCACGTTGGCTGGGCGGAGAGCAGTCATGACAGAAGGTCGCGTCGGTTTTTTGGCCAGGTTTCGCCGGATCGATACGCGTCAGTTCGATTTCCGGCGGCGATGTCTCAAGTACGCATCGATAAACGCCAGGATCTCGCCGTCGAGCACAGCGTTGGCATTGCCGCACTCGTGCTGCGTGCGATGGTCCTTGACGAGCGTGAACGGCTGCAGCGTGTAGGATCGAATCTGGGCCCCGAAGGCGATCTCACCTTTCTCGCCGTAGAGCTTCGCTAACTCCGCGTCTCGCTTTTTCTCTTCCTCTAAAATGAGGCGTGCTTTGAGCATCTTCATCGCGGTGGCACGATTGGAGTGCTGCGAGCGCTCGTTCTGGCATTGCACGACGATTCCGGTCGGCAGGTGAGTGATGCGCACGGCGGAATCGGTCTTGTTGACGTGTTGGCCCCCGGCGCCGCCGGCACGGTAGGTATCAACGCGCAGGTCTGCCGGGTTGACTTCGACCTCCTTAGAAGTTTCAGGAAGGTCTGGCATGACGTCGACGGCGGCGAACGAGGTATGCCGCCGTCCTTTGGCGTCGAATGGGGAGATGCGGACGAGTCGGTGGACGCCCACTTCTGCCTTCAGGAGTCCATACGCGTACGGCCCCTTGACGGAGTACATGGCGCTGCGGATTCCCGCTTCCTCGCCAGCCAGGCGGTCGATCTCGTCGATTGCAAACCCTTGCTTTTCGCAGAAACGTACGTATTGACGCGCCAACATAGAGGCCCAATCGCACGACTCCGTGCCGCCGGCACCAGCGTGAACCGAAATGAACGCGTCGTTGCCGTCATGTGGCTCGTTGAGCGTCGCCTTCAGCTCGAGTTCCTCGAGGGCGGTCCCGACCGACTCGAGCTCGGATGTCAGGTCGGCGAGAGTGTCGGAGTCGTCCTCTGCTTCGCCGAGTTCGGCGAGCTCGCGCTGTTCGATCAGGCGCTCCGTCAGCTCGACGACCGGGTCGGTGTCGCTCTTGAGCCGTTTGACGAGCGCTATCGTTTCCTGCGCCGACTCGTTGTTGTCCCAGAATCCAGGAGCCGCCATCTTCGCTTCGAGCTCTTCGATGCGCTTCAGATTGGCGTCGACATCGACCGTGTGGCGAATGTCGTCGATCCGATTGAGGAATTCGCCAAGCCGAGCTTTGACTTCGGAATAGCTCACAAGGTTCTCCTTGGTGCGGCCGGCGACGGGAGCGGATCAAGCGGCCCCGCTCTTCTTCTCCAGGTCGTGCGTCGCGACACCCTAACACACAACCAGGTGAGTGGGGAGCAGAGGGCCTCGGCGTCCCTGCCTAACAGGCCCGTGGGCAGCGCGGAGCAGCCAGAAACGTCGCGGCGAGCCACTCGAGAGCTTATCGGTGCAGCCAGACTCGCGCAAGAAGTTGCAACCGCGTGCGTTGTGTGCTAACTTCCCGAAATTTTGCACTCGAGATCGTGGTGGTGACTGTCCGGGCGCAGCCGTTTTTCCTAAGATCGAAGTGGTCTTTGGGAGCTCGGTCACTGTCCGACCAGCGCCGCGGCAGATCCGCGGTCGTTGCGCACGACTGCGCCGATCGGTCGCGACGGCGGTGTCGGAAAGTCCGCTCGCAAAGCCGCCAACGGGAATGGATATGGATGCGGTCGACCTCCTCGGGAGGTCAGCAGAGCTTGCCGGCCTTGATCTACTAAGAACTCCGAGCTCAGCGTGTTGATCGGGCGAGAGACCTCGGGCCAGCGTTGCCCGCGTCGACCGCTGTCGCTGCGGCGGTGAACAGATTGGATGAGGTTGCCGGGTAGGATTACAAACGAGACATTATGCCGCGACGCGACGACATAGAGAAGATTCTCCTGATCGGTTCGGGGCCGATCATCATCGGCCAGGCTTGCGAGTTCGACTACTCCGGGACTCAAGCATGCAAGGAGTTGAGGAAAGAAGGCTACTGCGTCGTCTTGGTCAACTCGAACCCGGCAACGATCATGACGGACCCGGAGTTCAGTGACCGCACCTATGTCGAGCCATTGACTCTTGCTGCCGTCAGCAAGATCATCGACCGGGAAAGACCGGATGCTCTCCTGCCGACACTCGGGGGCCAAACCGGGCTGAACCTCGCAGCTGAGTTGTGGGAAGCGGGAGTGCTCGACAAGTACGGTGTCGAGCTCTTGGGCGCGAGCTATGACGTGATTCAGTGCGCCGAAGATCGACAGCTGTTCAAAGATGCGGTCGCGGACTGTGGCCTGGAAGTGCCGCGTAGCGCGGTCCTCCGGAACATGGACGAGGCGGAGGCCGCACTCGGCGACATCGGACTGCCGATGGTGATTCGCCCCAGCTTCACGCTCGGAGGCACCGGCGGCGGAATGGCGTATGACGCTGACCAATTCCGCCAGATTTGCCGCGCTGGGTTTCTCGCCAGCCCGACGTCGGAAATCCTCGTCGAGGAGTCCGTCGAGGGCTGGAAGGAGTTCGAGCTCGAGGTGATGCGCGATCGTAACGACAACGTCGTGATCGTCTGCTCGATCGAAAACTTTGACGCTATGGGCGTTCACACGGGCGATAGTATTACCGTCGCTCCCGCGCAGACTCTGACTGACAAAGAGTATCAGACGATGCGCAACGCCGCGCTGGCGATCATTCGTCGGATAGGAGTCGAAACAGGCGGAGCGAACATTCAATTCGCGACCGATCCACGCACCGGACGGATGATTGTCATCGAGATGAATCCTCGCGTCTCCCGCAGCTCAGCTCTGGCATCAAAAGCAACGGGTTTCGCCATCGCTAAGATTGCGACGCGTCTTGCGGTCGGCTACACGCTCGACGAGATTCCCAACGACATCACCAAAAAGACACCCGCCTGCTTTGAGCCGTCGATCGACTACTGCGTTGTCAAGATTCCGCGATTCGACTTCGCCAAGTTTCCAGATTCCGACCCGACGCTGACGACGAGTATGAAATCGGTAGGCGAAGTCATGTCGATCGGACGCACGTTCAAGGAATCGCTGCAGAAGGCGATCCGCTCGCTCGAGGCGAAGGCCGCGGGGCTCGGCCTCGGCGGCCAAGAGGATGATTCCGAGCGGCTGTCTTTGGACGAGATTCGAGCCAACCTGAAGACGCCGAATAGCTCGCGGCTCTTTTTCGTTCGTCACGCGCTGAAGCGTGGCCTCGGCGTCGAAGAGGTCAGCGATCTCACGGGGATCGACATTTGGTTCTTAGACAACATTCAGGAGCTGGTTGAGTATGAGGATCAGCTAACACTCTATCAGTCGGTCGATGATGTCCCCGCTTCGGTTTTCCAGGAGTCCAAACGACTTGGTTACGCCGATCGTCAATTGGCCGTGGCTTGGGGCAGCACGGAGTCTGAGGTGCGTGAGCACCGCAAGCAGGCAGGGGTGCGACCGACGTTCAAACTGGTCGATACGTGCGCGGCCGAATTCGAGGCGTTTACGCCATACTACTACTCTACGTACGAGTACGAGGATGAGAATCGCTGTGCTTCCGGCAACAAGGCGATGATCCTCGGAGGCGGGCCGAATCGCATCGGCCAAGGAATCGAGTTCGACTACTGCTGCGTCCACGCCGCCTTCGCCCTCAGCGAAGAAGGATGGGGGTCGATCATGGTCAACTCGAACCCCGAGACCGTCTCAACTGACTACGACACGTCGGACAAGCTCTACTTTGAGCCGCTCACTCTCGAGAATGTTCTCAATATCTACGACAGTGAGCAACCACGAGGCGTCATTCTACAGCTCGGTGGTCAGACTCCACTCAATCTGGCGCGCGGGCTGAAGGAAGCCGGTGTGCCGATTCTCGGGACGTCACCGGAATCGATCGATCTCGCCGAGGATCGCGAGCAGTTCAAGAATCTTCTCCAGCGCCTTGGCCTGATGCAGCCGGCGAACGGTACCGCAACCGATTTCGAAGGCGCTCTGCGCGTTGCGCACGAGATCGACTATCCCGTTCTCGTCCGACCATCATTCGTACTCGGTGGGCGTGCGATGGAGATTGTCTGGGACGATGCGCAGCTGCGAAGGTACATCGAGTTTGCGGCGGACGTGAATCCAGGTAGCCCGATTCTGATCGACAAATACCTGGAGGAGGCGATTGAAGTTGATGTCGACTGCATCGCCGACGGAGAGCAGACTGTGGTCGCAGGAATCATGGAGCATATCGAAGAGGCGGGGGTGCACTCCGGCGACTCGAGCTGTACGCTGCCGCCCTACTCGCTGAATGAGGGCGTGCTCCGCGAGATTCGTCGGGTGGCGCGCTTGCTTGCCGAAGGACTCAAGGTGCGCGGGCTGATGAACGTGCAGTTCGCAATCAAAGGCGACAAGGTTTACGTGCTCGAAGCCAACCCGCGGGCATCGCGCACGGTGCCGTTCGTCTCGAAGGCGATCGGCGTGCCGCTGGCGAAGTTGGCGACGAAGGTGATGATCGGCTGTCGCCTCGCTGATTTAGGGTTTGTCCGCGAGGTGCGAGTCAACCACATCGCTGTGAAGAAGTCCGTTTTCCCGTTCAACCGCTTTCCGGGCACCGACATCATCCTCGGACCCGAGATGAAGTCGACGGGAGAAGTCATGGGGATTGACGATGACTTCGGTATGGCCTTCGCGAAAGCGCATATGGCGGCGACGCAAGGGTTGCCACTGAGCGGGAAGGTCTTCTTGAGCGTCGTCGATCGCGACAAGAAGTACATGCCTGCGATCGCGCGAGACCTTTTGCAGCTTGGCTTCGAGGTGATCGCGACGCCTGGAACGAAGCGGCGCCTCAGTGCCGCAGGCATCTCCGGCGTTACGGAGATCAAGAAGATTCGTCGGGGCGAGCCGAACATTCTCGATCTGATGCGATCGGGGGACGTCAAACTCATCATCAACACACCTTCCGGTCGTGGGCGGCAGTTTGACGAAGCGCAGATTCGCGAGTTGGCGATCCAACTGAACATTCCGTGCATCACGACGATTCCGGCGGCACGTGCTGCCGTGCGCGGAGTCAGCGCCCTGAAGCAGCGAGATTTCGGGGTGAGGAGTCTTCAGGACTACTTCCCGGCGTGAGCTCGCTGCGCGCTTGCGATCGTCGCTGCGGCAGCTCGAATTTCGGTGTCGGCGCGGTTAGACTTTCGAAGGATCGTAACGGTCGATAGGGCGCCGGGAAAGACGCGGCACAGTAGAAGCAGAAAAGGAGCGCGACTATGTTGTGGACGGCGTTTTCGGCGCCTTCGCCTGCAGAGATGTTCGACATGTTTCTCTTCAGCACCTCACGACGCCGAGCTTGGGGGCGGATTCAGCTCCTCTGCGCCGTCGCGTTTGTGGCGTCCCTGGGGCTCTCGAATGTGGCCTTGACGGACGAGCGCGAGCAGCTTCTCGGTAGGATCAAGGGGGCTGTCGACCTCGGCTCGCGTTGGATTGCGCAGCGACAGAACCCGGACGGTGGCTACGGCCCGTACGGTGACGGTCCTTATGTGAGGGTGAAGAACACCTCGGATCTCGGGCTGACAACCTTCGCGCTCTATGCCTTGGCGCGGAATCCTCGCGACTACACGGAGGCTGACGGCCCCTACATCTCGGCGGCGGTAGACTTCATCCTGGCGCGGCAACGGCAGAGTGGCGCCTTCTTCGACCTCAAGGACCCGACACTACCCAACTACAAGACCTCTGTGGCGATCCTCGCACTCGTTGAGCTCGATCGCGCCAAATACGCTGACGCGATCACTAGGGCTCGCGAGTACGTGCGTGGGCTGCAGTTTGGGCCAGCTGCCGGTTACGACCCGAAGAGGCATCTTCACTTCGGCGGCTTCGGCTATGGCAGCGGGCTTCGCGGCGACCTCTCAAACACGCAGTTCGCCCTCGATGCGCTGGTGGCGTCCGGACTTTCACCGAGCGACGAGCTCTGGACGCATGTTCAGCCGTACCTGCGCTTGTGTCTCAACCGACCGGGTGACGTCGACCCGAGATTAGGCGCTAAAGGCATCGGCAGCACGGGCGACGGCGGCGCACGTTATTCGCCGAACACCACACGCGGGCCAATCGAGACGCTCGACGGAGGTGTTCGGGTGTTTTCGTCCTACGGCAGCATGAGTTATGCGGCGCTGAAGAGTTTCCTGCACGCCCGAGTCGAGCGTAGCGACCCTGACTTTCGCCGCTTGGTTGAGTGGATCTCGCGCAACTATAGCATCGACCTCAATCCGGGGATGGCCACCGCACGAAACCCCAGCGCTGGGCTTCACGGTCTCTTCTACTACTATCACACGATGGCGAAGGCTCTGCGCCTTTACGGCGAGACAACGATCAAGGACGCGAAGGGCGAGCCGCGCGACTGGGCGGCTGAACTGAGCGCGAAGCTTATCGGGATGCAGGCCAGTGATGGAAGCTGGGTGAACACGAGCGACCGTTGGATGGAGAACTTGCCTCTGCTCGACACGTCCTACGCGCTGATCAGCCTTGTCGAGTGTTACGACCAGATTAAAGCGGATTTGGCGCGCGCATCGTCCGCGTCGACTCCATCCAAGAAGTGAAGCCAACGCCCACATGGACATATCTCCTCTCCGTGCTCTCCGCTACGACGTCGGAGTTCTCAGGTCGATTGAACCACCCGAGCGTGCTGTAGCGGAGGCCGTTACGGCGCCTCCGTACGACGTGATCTCGCCCTCGCAGCACGCCGAGCTGCTCGAGCGCTCACCTTACAACGTGACGCGATTGACCTTAGGCGCTGCTTCTGATGCCGACAGTGCGGCAGGGGCGGTGGACTATGCATCACGGTCGCGCGAGTTGGAGAGGTGGCTGGGGAAAGGGGTTTTGCGCCAGGACGAGACACCCGGATTTTACGTCTACACCGTCGACTACCACGTGCCTGTAGAAGAGGCTTCCGGGCGCGGCGCGGCGCGGCGTTTCCACGGGCTCCTCGCGCTTGGAAGGCTGCATCCTTTCGCCGACGGCGTGGTTTTGCCGCACGAGCAGACGTTCCCCAAGGTCGTGGACGACCGGCTCCAGCTTTTGCATGCGACGCGAACCCATCTCGAGTCGATCTTTCTCCTCTACTCGGATCCTGAACGGCACATCGATGCGATTCTCGAGGCGAATGCTGCGGGTGAGCCCGTCGTCGAAGTGGAGGCCAAGCCGGGTGAGCGTCACGCGCTCTTTCGCATCGGGGCAGACGCCGATGTGGCGCAATTAACCACGCTATTCGCTGCACAGAATCCGATCATCGCCGACGGACATCACCGCTACACCATGGGGCTGCGTTACCGCGACGAGCTCGCGCACGGGGACGCCGCCGCGAACTGGCAGCTCATGACGTTTGCGAATCTGTTCAGCGATGGGCTGTCGATCCTGGCGACACATCGTATGGTGAAGCTGCAGGGCATGTCTGCGGCAGAGGCCCTGGAGCGCGTCCTCCCGAAGATGGAACAAGTCGCCGCCGCTGAGGCTTGGGACATGGTCATTGAGACTGCCAGCGATGGGTATCCGGTGCGATTTCCCTCGGCTCTCCGGAGTGCCCGCCAAGGTGTCGCCGCGACCAGTTACGGTTTGCTCCAAGACGTCGTGCTCGGCGATTGGCTGAGCAGCTGCGTAGCACCTGCGGGCGTGACGTACTTCAAGGAGGGGACTGGCGAGAGGGTGGCGCTCGAGCGTGGCGACGGCGACGTCCTTTTTCGCATGCAGCCTGTAGGTCGCGACGAGTTTCGGGGCGTCGTCGAGGGGCACGAGGTCTTCCCGCACAAAACGACCTACTTTTACCCAAAGCTGTGGAGCGGCTTGGCGCTCTGGCGTCTCGGAGACGGCGTCAACTGAAGGTGCGCCGCGGGTGCCGGTGGAGCGCGGCGTGATGCGCCGGCGATTGCGCGCATCCGAAAACGGTGCGATCAAGACCGTTCTGGCCGTTGTTTGGGGGGAGTGCCTCGCGTGCTCTGGCCGTTGGGGTAGCCCGATAATGTTAAGCTTGCATTCGGCCGGCGGGTGGGCGACACTCGACTAGAACAATCTCTAGGAACAATCTAGCGGGTGCTTCAATCGAACGGCGGAGATCAGGGCAACTGGGCTAGTTTTATGCCTTAAATACGGCCGCGCTCCAGTTTTCCGCTTGCTTTTTGTCAACGTAGGGAAAGCGCATGCCAAGACGAGCGAACGTAGGGATCCATCTAGCGCTGGCTTTCTGTCTTCCGGTCTCTTTGTGGGCGCTTCCTCCTGACTTCGTCGAGACCACCGTCGGCAGTGGGTGGAACGAGGTCATAGGGCTGACGTTCGACCCGCAGGATCACGAGAATCGAGTCTTTGTCTGGGAGCGCGGCGGACGCGTCTGGATCGTTGAGAACGGAGTCAAATTGGCGACTCCATTCATCGACATCAACGACGAGGTCGGAGGTTGGCGTGACTACGGTCTCCTCGGTTTCGCCCTCCACCCCAACTATCACCTCAACGGTCATGTCTACCTGCTCTACGTCGTCGATCGGCATCATCTGCTGCACGCTGGTACGCCGAGCTACAACCCGGCGCAAAACGAGTATTTCGCCGCGACGATTGGGCGAATCACCCGTTACACTGCGATCAAACCCCCTGGCGATGACGATTTCGGGCATGCGACGGCGATCGATCCGAACAGCCGCTTGGTCCTTCTCGGGGAGACAGCGAGCACCGGTTTTCCGATTCTGCACCAATCTCACGGCGTTGGTGGACTGATCTTTGGAACCGATGGCACGCTGATCGCTTCGTGCGGCGACGGTGCCAGCTACTCGTCGACCGATACAGGCAGTGCTTCCGAGACTTACTACGTCGACGGGTTAGCGGACGGGATCATCCGCCCAGACGAGAACGTGGGCGCGTATCGGTCGCAGATGCTGAGTTCGCTCAGCGGCAAGATCGTCCGTCTCGATCCAGACACTGGTGACGGGTTGCCGAGCAATCCATTTTGGGAGGCCGCGGCGCCGCGCTCGGCGCGTTCCCGGGTCTGGTCGCTTGGGCTGAGAAATCCTTGTCGCATTGCGCTGCGGCCGAATTCAGGATCTCACACCCCATCAGATGGAAACCCAGGTTCGATCTACATCGGCGATGTCGGCTGGCAGATCTGGGAAGATCTTCACGTTGCCACTGCTCCGGGACAGAATTTTGGCTGGCCGGCGTTTGAGGGGTTGACGGTCCATAGCGGCTACTTTTCGCGTGACGTCCCGAACGAAGATGCTCCCAATCCGCTTTTCGGTGTCGGTGGCTGTACGCAAGAGTTTTTCTATTTCAACGACCTCATTCAGCAGGACACGTTAGATCCTAACCCGTTCTTTCCCAACCCCTGTGATCCAGCGCAGGCCATTCCAGGCAGCGTCGAGGTTTTTCTCCATACGCGTCCCGCCATTGACTGGCGTCATGGGAGCGGCCCATCACGGACCGGGATCTACGATGGACTCGACGCCGACGTCATCAACATCGGTGCAGCCGGCTCGCCCGTGGCCGGGCCGCAGTTCGGCGGCAATTCGGCGATCGGCGGTGTGTGGTACACGGCCGACGATTTCCCAGCGCAGTACAAAGACACTTACTTCCACGCCGACTACTCTGGCAGGTGGATCCGTAACTTCGTCTTCGACGGCAGCGATCAGCCGGTAGAAGTCAGGGATTTTCTCGACTCGAGCGCTGCCCGTTCGATCGTCTACATCGCGACGCATCCCCAGACCGGCGGGCTCTACTACGTCGATTGGAATACTGACCAGATCTTCGAGGTGGCGTACGCACCCGGCGGTAATCAAAACCCGACCGCAGTTGCCTCAGCAGACGTTTTCTACGGCCCCACACCTTTGACGGTCCAGTTCACCGGCAGCAACTCGTCTGATCCCGAAGGTGCTGTGACCTACGAGTGGGATTTCGGCGACGGCAGCCCGATCAGCACCCAGGCAGACCCGTCCCATCAGTTCACCGCATCGCCTGGGGTGCCGACCCAGTTCGATGTCGTTTTGACCGTGACCGATTCGGGGGGTGCAACCGATACAGCGACCGTCGTGATTTCGCTCAACAACACGCCGCCCAGTGTCACGATTGATAGTCCAGTCGACGGCACTCTCTATTCCATGGCCGGTGACACCCCGTTCAGTTTGACGGCGACGATTTCGGACGCGGAGCACAGCCAAGGCGAACTGACCTGTGCGTGGCAAACTTTCCTTATCCACAACGACCACGATCACCGCGATCCCGTTGACCCGAACTGCAGCACTAGCACGGTCATTTCGCCCGCCGGATGCGACGGCAACATTTACTTCTATCGCATCTTTCTCACCGTCTCAGATGCTGCAGGGCTCTCGACCACGACGCATGTCCGCGTGTTGCCCGACTGCGGCTCAACGCTCGTTGCGGACGCGGGTGCCGATCAGATGGTGACGGATACGGATGAGGACGGGTTCGAGTTGGTGACTCTCGATGCGTCCGCGAGCAACGACCCAGGTGCGGTCATCTCCTCTTATACATGGCTGCTGCCGGACAGCACTGTGCTGGCGACGGGCGTGTCGCCGCAGGTCTCTCTCGCTGTCGGCGATCACGAGATACTCCTTGAAGTGATCAACGACCTGGGGCATGTCGATGTCGACTCCGTCATGGTCAGCGTCGTGAGTGGTTCCGGTCAACCCCCGACGGCGGCGTTCACCGCCACCCCAACCTCGGGGGAGATCCCGCTCACCGTGCAGTTCGACGCGTCAGGGTCCTTTGACACCGACGGCACCATCGTGAGCTACGATTGGACCTTCGGCGACGGCGGCGTCGACACCGGTGTCACGACCTCTCACGAGTACACGTCCGTGGGTGATTTCACCGCCACGCTGACGGTCACTGACAACGACGGATTCACCGACTCCATCAGCGACACCATCACGGTCAACGGATCGTGGTGGGATCTCAGCTGGTCACGCCGGCATCGCTTGACGTTCAACAACGCGGCGCAGGCGGAGAACCTGGTGAACTTCCCGGTACTGGTGACGCTGGATGCGACGCGGATCGACTATTCGCTGACGCAAGCGCAAGGTGAGGATCTGCGGTTCATCGATGCGGACGGTTTTACAGTGCTGTCGCACGAGATCGAGTCGTGGGACCCGGCGGGCACGTCGCACGTGTGGGTGAAGGTGCCGCAGATCGACGCGGGTTCGACGACTGACCACATGATGCTCTACTACGACAACGCTTCGGCACCTGACGGCCAGGACGCAGCGGGGGTGTGGAGTGCCGGTTACGCAGGCGTGTGGCACCTTGACGACTTTCAGGACTCGACGTCGAACGCTAACGACGGTGTCGACAACGGCACAGCGCCGAGCGCTGGACGCATCGGCAGCGCCCGCTCGTTTGATGGAGTGGACGACTTCATCGACGCGGGGACAAGTGCGAGTTTGGAGATCACGGGCCAGCTTTCGATCGAGGCTTGGATCCGCCTTGCGCCTGGGCAGTCCGGGCATCCACCGCGGATCGTCTCGAAGAAGAACGTCTGGAATGACCCGTTTGGTTACAACCTCGAGGTGCAGCAGAGCAATAGCCGCATCACGTCTCTGGGCAGCGGTTCGGACTCGCTGCGCGCCGACGGTGTAGTGCTTGGCACGGACACGTGGCACTACATAGCGACGTCAGCGAGCGGCACAACGGGCCAGGTGTACCTCGACGGCGTGGACGTGACGACGGACTCGACGATGTCGTCGCTGGTGGCGAATCCCCAGCCGCTCAATATCGGCCGGGTGGCCGGCTCGACGGCATATTTTCTCGGGGTTCTCGACGAAGTGCGCATCTCGAGCGTGACGCGCTCGGCGGCGTGGATTGCAGCGCAGCACCAGTCGATGAGCGACGGGATGCTGACGTACGGCGTCGGGGAGGGCGGCGGTCGTCCACCGCCGACTGTGAGCATCACGTCACCGGCGGATGGGACTTTGTACGTTGAGCCAGTGAATGTGACGATCGAAGCGACGGCTTCAGACCCTGAAGGCACCGTGGACCAGGTGGACTTTTATGCCGATGGTGGCCTTCTTGGCAGCGACACAACGAGCCCTTACGAGTACGTCTGGAATGGTGTTCCTGTAGGGACACACAGCCTGACGGCGGTGGCGACGAACGACGGCGGTGTGAGCGAGACGTCGGCCGCGGTGTCGATCACGGTGGACGCGGCGCCGTCGCCGCCGAGCATCACGCAGGACCCGCAGAGCCAGTCGGTTTTCGAAGGGGAGACCGCGACGTTCGACGTGGTGGCGAGCGGAACAGCGCCGCTGTCGTATCAGTGGCTATTGAACAGTGTACCGATCGGCGGTGCGACCAGCAGCTCATACACGACGCCGGTGTTGACGCTCGCGGACGACGGGGGATTTTACAGCGTCGAGGTGAGTAACGCTTTTGGGAGCGTGACGAGCGCGGATGCTGTGCTGACGGTTCTTCCGGTGCCGAACGATCCTCCGACGGCGTCGTTCACAGCGACTCCGGAGTCGGGTCTGGAGCCGCTTTTGGTGAGCTTTGACGCCTCTGGCTCGAGCGACACGGACGGCACGATTGTGTCGTACTCATGGGACTTTGGCGACACTCAAGGTGACACAGGCGTGACGACGACGCACGAGTATGCCTCTGCGGGGACGTACCTTGCGACGCTGACGGTGACGGACGACGACGGCGACACAGACAGCACGACGACGACGATCACGGTGAGCAACATAGGCTGGTGGGATGCGTCGTGGGGTCAGCGCCGTCAGTTGACGTTCAACAACGCTGCGCAGGCGGAGAACTTGGTGGACTTCCCGGTGCTGGTGACGCTGGATGCGACGCGGATCGACTATTCGCTGACGCAAGCGCAAGGCGAAGACATTCGGTTCATCGATGCGGACGGTTTTACAGTACTGTCGCACGAGATCGAGTCGTGGGACCCGGCGGGCACGTCGCACGTGTGGGTGAAGGTGCCGCAGATCGACGCGAGCTCGACGACTGACTACATGATGCTCTACTACGACAACGCTTCGGCCCCTGACGGCCAGGACGCCGCGGGGGTGTGGAGTGCCGGTTACGCAGGCGTGTGGCACCTCGATGGCACACAGGACTCGACGTCGAACGCCAACGACGGTGTCGACAACGGCACAGCGCCGAGCGCTGGACGCATCGGCAGCGCCCGCTCGTTTGATGGAGTGGACGACTTCATCGACGCGGGGACAAGTGCGAGTTTGGAGATCACGGGCCAGCTTTCGATCGAGGCTTGGATCCGCCTTGCGCCTGGGCAGTCCGGGCATCCACCGCGGATCGTCTCGAAGAAGAACGTCTGGAATGACCCGTTTGGTTACAACCTCGAGGTGCAGCAGAGCAATAGCCGCATCACGTCTCTGGGCAGCGGTTCGGACTCGCTGCGCGCCGACGGTGTAGTGCTTGGCACGGACACGTGGCACTACATAGCGACGTCAGCGAGCGGCACAACGGGCCAGGTGTACCTCGACGGCGTGGACGTGACGACGGACTCGACGATGTCGTCGCTGGTGGCGAATCCCCAGCCGCTCAATATCGGCCGGGTGGCCGGCTCGACGGCATATTTTCTCGGGGTTCTCGACGAAGTGCGCATCTCGAGCGTGACGCGCTCGGCGGCGTGGATTGCAGCGCAGCACCAGTCGATGAGCGACGGGATGCTGACGTACGGCGTCGGGGAGGGCGGCGGTCGTCCACCGCCGACTGTGAGCATCACGTCACCGGCGGATGGGACTTTGTACGTTGAGCCAGTGAATGTGACGATCGAAGCGACGGCTTCAGACCCTGAAGGCACCGTGGACCAGGTGGACTTTTATGCCGATGGTGGCCTTCTTGGCAGCGACACAACGAGCCCTTACGAGTACGTCTGGAATGGTGTTCCTGTAGGGACACACAGCCTGACGGCGGTGGCGACGAACGACGGCGGTGTGAGCGAGACGTCGGCTGCGGTGTCGATCACGGTGGACGCGGCGCCGTCGCCGCCGAGCATCACGCAGGACCCGCAGAGCCAGTCGGTTTTCGAAGGGGAGACCGCGACGTTCGACGTGGTGGCGAGCGGAACAGCGCCGCTGTCGTATCAGTGGCTATTGAACAGTGTACCGATCGGCGGTGCGACCAGCAGCTCATACACGACGCCGGTGTTGACGCTCGCGGATGACGGGGGATTTTACAGCGTCGAGGTGAGTAACGCTTTTGGGAGCGTGACGAGCGCGGATGCTGTGCTGACGGTTCTTCCTGTGCCGAACGATCCTCCGACGGCGTCGTTCACAGCGACTCCGGAGTCGGGTCTGGAGCCGCTTTTGGTGAGCTTTGACGCTTCTGGCTCGAGCGACACGGACGGCACGATTGTGTCGTACTCATGGGACTTTGGCGACACTCAAGGTGACACAGGTGTGACGACGACGCACGAGTATGCCTCTGCGGGGACGTACCTTGCGACGTTGACGGTGACGGACGACGACGGCGACACAGACAGCACGACGACGACGATCACGGTGAGCAACATAGGCTGGTGGGATGCGTCGTGGGGTCAGCGCCGTCAGTTGACGTTCAACAACGCTGCGCAGGCGGAGAACTTGGTGGACTTCCCGGTGCTGGTGACGCTGGATGCGACGCGGATCGACTATTCGCTGACGCAAGCGCAAGGTGAAGACCTGCGGTTTATTGACGCGGATAGCTTCACGGTGCTGTCGCACGAGATCGAGTCGTGGGACCCGGCGGGCACGTCGCACGTGTGGGTGAAGGTGCCGCAGATCGACGCGAGCTCGACGACTGACTACATGATGCTCTACTACGACAACGGTTCGGCGCCTGACGGCCAGGACGCCGCGGGGGTGTGGAGTGCCGGTTACGCAGGCGTGTGGCACCTCGATGGCACACAGGACTCGACGTCGAACGCCAACGACGGTGTCGACAACGGCACCGCGCCCGGCGCCGGACGCATCGGCGGCGCCCGCACGTTTGATGGAGTGGACGACTTCATCGACGCGGGGACGAGCGCCAGCCTTGAGATCACAGGCCAGCTGTCGATCGAGGCATGGATCCGCCTGGCGCCGGGTCAATCAGGCCATCCGCCGCGGATCGTTTCGAAGAAGAACGTCTGGAACGACCCGTTCGGTTACAACCTCGAGGTGCAGCAGAGCTCAGGACGCATCACGTCCCTGGGCAGCGGCTCGGACTCGCTGCGCGCCAGCGGGGTGGTGCTTGGCACGGACACGTGGCACTACGTAGCGACGTCAGCGAGCGGCACATCGGGCCAGGTGTACCTCGATGGCGTGGACGTGACGACGGACTCGACGATGTCGTCGCTGGTGGCGAATCCCCAGCCACTAAACATCGGCCGGGTGGCCGGCTCGACGGCGTACTTTCTGGGGGTTCTCGACGAAGTGCGGATCTCGAGCGTGACGCGCTCGGCGGCGTGGATTGCGGCGCAGCACCAGTCGATGAGCGACGGGATGCTGACGTACGGCGTCGGGGAGGGCGGCGGTCGTCCACCGCCGACGGTGAGCATCACGTCACCGGCGGATGGTACGTCGTACGTTGAGCCAGTGAATGTGACGATCGAAGCGACGGCTTCGGACCCTGAAGGCACAGTGGACCAGGTGGACTTTTATGCCGATGGTGGCCTTCTTGGCAGCGACACAACGGCCCCGTACGAGTACGTCTGGAATGGTGTTCCTGTAGGGACGCACAGCCTGACGGCCGTGGCGACGAACGACGGTGGTGTGAGCGAGACGTCGGCCGCGGTGTCGATCACGGTGGACGCGGCGCCGTCGCCGCCGAGCATCACGCAGGACCCGCAGAGTCAGTCGGTTTTCGAAGGGGAGACCGCGACGTTCGACGTGGTGGCGAGCGGAACAGCGCCGCTGTCGTATCAGTGGCTTTTGAACAGTGTACCGATCGCCGGTGCGACCAGCAGCTCATACACGACGCCGGTGTTGACGCTCGCGGATGACGGGGGATTTTACAGCGTCGAGGTGAGTAACGCTTTTGGGAGCGTGACGAGCGCGGATGCTGTGCTGACGGTTCTTCCTGTGCCGAACGATCCTCCGACGGCGTCGTTCACAGCGACTCCGGAGTCGGGTCTGGAGCCGCTTTTGGTGAGCTTTGACGCTTCTGGCTCGAGCGACACGGACGGCACGATTGTGTCGTACTCATGGGACTTTGGCGACACTCAAGGTGACACAGGTGTGACGACGACGCACGAGTATGCCTCTGCGGGGACGTACCTTGCGACGTTGACGGTGACGGACGACGACGGCGACACAGACAGCGCGACGACGACGATCACGGTGAGCAACATTGGCTGGTGGGATGCGTCGTGGGGTCAGCGCCGTCAGTTGACGTTCAACAACGCGGCGCAGGCGGAGAACCTGGTGGACTTCCCGGTTCTGGTGACGCTGGATGCGACGAAGCTCGACTACGCCGCAATCCAGGCCGCTGGTGAAGATCTTCGCTTCATCGATGACGACGGGACCACTGTGTTGTCACACGAAATCGACACATGGGATCCAACCGGGACGTCCTACGTATGGGTGAGAGTACCCCAAATCGACGCAGTTTCGAGCGTGGATTACATCATGCTCTACTATGATAATCCTGTTGCACCGGATGGCCAGGACGCCGCCGGCGTTTGGACGGCAGGCTACAATGCCGTCTGGCATCTCAACTCCGACCTGCAAGACTCGACGGCGAACATTAACGATGGCGTCAACAGCGGCAGCACCGCCGGGGCAGGTCAGATCGGTGCAGCTCGCTCCTTCGACGGCGTCGACGACTTTATTGACGCCGGCACGAGCCCCAGTTTGGAGGTCACCGGTCAGCTGTCGATCGAGGCTTGGTTCAGTTTGGCGGCGGGGCAGTCCGGGCATCCGCCGCGGATCGTCTCGAAGAAGAACGTCTGGAACGATTCATTTGGTTACAACCTTGAAGTGCATCAGAGCTCAGGCCGTGTCACGTCGCTCGGCAGCGGAACGAACTACCTTCGCGCCACTGGCCTGACCCTCTCATCGGACACTTGGTACTACGTTGCTACGTCAGTCGACGGCGGCACGGGCCGTGTCTATCTCGATGGAGTGGACGTGACAGCAGACTCGACGCTGTCGCCGCTCGTCGCCAACCCTCAGCCGCTCAATATCGGCCGAGTCGCAGGCTCTACGGCATATTTCCTCGGCCTTCTCGACGAAGTGCGCATCTCAGGTGTGACGCGCTCGGCTGCCTGGATTGCGGCGCAGCATCTGTCGATGAGTGATAACTTCATCACGTTCAGCAACTGAGTGGCGTGAATTGCTGCTCAAGAAAAGCTCTCGATGGTTCGTTCGACCGGCGCTCACTCCGATTCCGCCATTCCTGTCGGCACCGGGGCCGAAAACGCCATCCGTCAGTCTCCGCTGCGCCCATGCGTGCCTCTACGCCGAGGACAGTGTGGAGGGCGCTGCCTAAATCCCTAAATCCGTGCCACGCCTAACCGCTCGTTTTGTTCGAGCCACCTGAAGACATCACGGTGAGCTTCCGGTGACTTTCAGGCTCGTTCGCCGGGTAGCCGATAGCGCTCTCCTCTTGAAGCGGGGGGCGACGTTGATTGATCCACACAATAGCAGCCCGGCGTCGGCGCGAGTGCGTTCGCTGCGACCAGCGACACTCCTAGTCGCCGGTGTGTTCCTCATCTCCGCGAGCCTTCTCGGCGCGCTTTTACTCAGTAGTGGCCGAGCACTCGCTCTCTGCCGGGGTGGAGTCGATGCCATGCTGTTGTGTATCCCGGTCGGTGATCATCGCGAGGCTGTGGTGGATTCACTCGCCGAGCGACGTTCGCGGCGGGCCATTCCCTACTTGATTGATCGTTTTCGGCGTGACACTGCGCCGTCGGCGTCGCGAGAATTGACTGCGTACGGTGATGCCGCTGTCGATGCGCTCTCCGAGGCGTTGATTTCAGGCGATCCGGCGACGCGGTACTGGGCGGCCGGGACACTCGGCGAGATCGGGGCCGCAGCCAGGTCGTCGTCCGCGGGTGTCGAACGAGCGATTCGGGCCGACGCATTCCATCTCGTTCGTCACCGAGCTCTCGCCGCACTGGCTCGCATTGACCCCGAGCGAGCGCGGGCAGTTCTGCGGGAATGCGTCCTGCGGCAAGACTTGGATCTCCTCAGTCGAACGTTGTCGCTACAGCTTCTGGAGGAGCTTGGGCCAGCATCTCTGCCACCCGTCGCGGAGCTCCAGATCATCGCACAGACGACGCCTGCGGATAGCGTCGTGCACGAGACGGCCATAGACTTGATACGAACTCGCTCGCGACTGTGACGACGTCCTGGGCCGGCGCGGAGTGTGTGGTTTGCCCCTTGCGCTGCCGCGCGCGAGGCGCGACACTGGCGGTGCCGCGCCTCGCGACTCGACCCGACGCACATCGTCGACTTGCGCATCGCGGTAGGCACCCTTGCGACGGTGACTGAGCGATCGACAAGAGGATGCGAGAGAGCGTCCTTGCCGACACCGCGCGTTATTGGCGTGCGAAGGGAGTGGAGAAGAATGCGATTCTCGTTTGTGCATGCAGCAGACTTCCACCTTGGCAGTCCGTTTACGGGCGTGGCGAGGAGCTCGCCACGAGTGGCGGCAGAGCTGCGCGATGCATCGCTTGCTGCTTTCGACGCGCTGGTGGCGTTCACGCTTCAGCGTGAGGCAGCATTTTTGGTCATTGCGGGCGACGTGTTCGACAGCACAGAGGCGAGCATACGAGCGCAATTGAGGTTTGCCCGCGGGCTTGAGCGTCTCGATCGAGCGGGAGTTCAAACGTTGATCGCGCACGGCAACCATGATCCGCTCGATGGCCGAAGGGGAACATGTCGGTGGCCAGAGAGCGTGCATACATTCGGTGCCTCGCACGTCGAGTGCGTCCCAGTCGTGAAGGACGGCGTGCGTCTCGCGAGCGTCTGTGGAATCAGTTTCGGTGCCGCCGCGGTGCGCGAGAACTTGGCGCGGCGATTCCAGCTCCGAGGCGAGCCAGGTCTATCCATAGGGGTGCTGCACTGCAGCGTCGGTAGCGGCGACGGACACGAGCCGTACAGCCCTTGCGAGGTCTCCGATCTTGCAGCCACCGGGTATGATTACTGGGCTCTTGGACATATCCACCAGTACACGCAAGTCAGCAAAGGGGATCCTTGGATCATCTACCCCGGAGCACTCCAAGGCCGGTCCCCCAAGCCGAGTGAGCTTGGTGCGAAGGGGGCGGTCGTCGTCGAAGTCGAAGACGATAGAGTCGCTCGAGTCTCCTTCGAGGCGCTCGACGTCTTGCGGTTTGTCGAGTTGAACGTACCGATCGAGGGCGTCAACGACATTCGCGAGCTCCGCGACGAATTGTACGCCGCTGCCTGCCAGCGCCAGTCGGAGGAAGACGGCAGAGGACTCGTTGTGCGTTGCGTGCTCTACGGGCGCGGGCCGCTGCATCGTGACCTGAAGCGAGTTGGTGTGCTTGAAGGCCTGCTCACAGAGCTGCGCGCTGAGTGTGAATCGCAGCAGCCTCTTCTGTGGTGGGAGAGCGTCAAAGCCCTGACCGGACGCCGTTTGGACGACGCCGAGCTACTGCGCCGTGACGATTTTCTGTCGCAGTTACTTCGGCTTACGAATGAGTTGTGCGAGGCACCGCCAGATCTTGAGACGTTCATGGACGAGTCGACGGCGCTTCTAGCGCGGCGCGCTCTCTCACAGTGGTCCGCTGAGAGGCACGGTGAAGCAGCAGAAACGCTCGTGCGCGTGGCTGCCGAGGAGGCCATCGATCGACTCAAGGAGACACTCGACGACGAATGATTCTCCGCGGCTGGCATATCGATGGGTTCGGTCTCTTTTGCGACGAACACGTCGACGGACTCGACACTGCAATGACGGTCTTTCTCGGGCCGAATGAAGCTGGTAAGAGCACGCTTCTGGCGTTTCTTCGTGGGGTGCTCTTCGGCTTTCCTGATGGGCGCAGTAGTGAGCGCCTTTATCCTCCGCTTCGCGGTGGCGAACACGGAGGACGACTCCTCGTCGAGGTGAACGGCAAAGGGCTGACGATCGAGCGCAGCGCCCGCGGCAAGCGGCAAGCGTTTTTGCAGTACGACGATGGCCGTGAGGCGGGTGAGGCCGAGCTCTCCCAGCTTGTCGGGGGGATGGATCGCGCGCTCTTCAAGTCGGTCTTCGCGTTCAGCCTCACGGAGCTTCAGGATTTCGCATCGCTTTCGAAGCAAGGAGTCAAAGATCGAATTTTTTCAGCCGGCATGGCAGGAGCGGGTAGAGCCGTTCGCCAGGTGCGGCGGCAGCTGGATGAGGAAATCTCTTCGCTGCTGAAACAGAGAGGCGCCAGCGGACGGCTCTCCCAGCTCGCCACCGAATACGCTGCGTGCCGCGGCGAAGAACAGCGTGCGCGCGCCGCCATGGAAAACTACGGCGATCTCGTCGACGCGCAGGCACGCCATGAGGCGAGCGTGCATGGGCTGCGCGCTGAGGCTGAGGGGCTGCGATCGGAGCGTTCTCGATTCGAGGCGCTCATCGATCTCTGGCCACTTTGGTGTGAGGCGAACGCCGCTCGCGTCGAGATGCAGGAGCTTCCTGAGACAGTTTTGGACCACGACGACGTTGAGCGCCGGCTGAGCGCACTCACCGGGCATGCTGAGTCGCTCAAGGCACAGATCGCTACGCTACGGGCTGAGTTGAAGACAGACGACGCTTCGCGTCTGCGGCTGGAGGCAGGTGTCTTGCCTGAGGCGGCTCGGTGGCGCGTGCGCGCGAACGAGCTGTACGCCGACGTCGGCTCGTTTCGCCAACGCACCGAGGAGCTGAGTGCGACGCGGCAACGGCTTCGGGCGGCGACGTCTGCTCTTGAGAGCGGGATGGAGGCGACGGGAAACTGGTCGGAGGCGTTTCGGCACTTTTTGGACACCGGCGAGACTCCGGCCCGCGACGAGCTGGCGGCGCTTCAGGCCGCCGCTAAGACTTGTCGCACGCAGCGAGCCGAGCTGGAGGCGGCGCTTCAGGCGCCGGAACGTGAAGAGAGACGCCTTCAGACTGAGGCCACTCGTTTGCAGCGCCGACTGGTCGAAGCACCGTCGCCAGAGGAGATTTCAGAGCAGGAGGAGCTTCTTGGTCGCCTGCAGGGGGCGTGGCACGAGCTGAAAATCGAGCGGGCGAAATATGCTTTCCTCACGCGCGGTGGGAGTGCGACGAGCTTTGGAGCGGCCCCCGGGAGCGCGGAGGTCGAGTCCCCTACGGGCGAACCCGTAAAGAACGAATCACCACTGGCGGCGTCGTCGGGTGTCACAGTGCCGAGCGATGTGATCCTTGTCGCCGCGTTAGCGGCGCTAGCCCTCGGCACGGCCTTCTCGCTCGTCGTTGCGTTTTGGTTTGTCAGCCCTGAACTCGCCGTGACACGTGGTGGCGTCGCGATGATCGTTGGTGGCGTGCTCGTGATGCTTCTTGCGGCAGTCTGCGCAGGAGTCCTTCTGCGCCGCCGCAAGCGTGAACGCAAGAACTTCGCAGCCGTGCTCGAGGAGAGTCGGGCTTGCCAAGAGGCACTGCATGAAAAGGTCAGCGAGTGCGCCACTCGGCTGGGCCTCTCCTCCGAGCCGGAAGAACAAGATCTCGACGGGATGGCACGTTGTCTGCAACACGCTCATGGCGCTGTTGTCGCAGCGGAAGAATGCCGTGAACGGCTTGAGGTTGTTGAGCTCGAGCTTGAATCGATTCGCAGCGAGGTCGAAGTGATCAGGGAGCGGTGCTACGAGATGGAGCGACGTGAGACCGTGAACCGTGCCGCATGGGATGAGTGGCAGCGTCGAAATGGGATGCCAGAGACCCTTGAGCTGGAAGCGGCGCAGGACTTTTTTACCGAGCTCGATCGATTGAGGCTGCTATGGACGCGAAAAGCCGAAGAGCGTGCGCAAGCTGTGCGACTAGAGAAGCTGGTGAGCGATTGGCGTCACGGCGTCGCCGCGCTTCTGGCCGACGCATCTGAGAGCTGCGGGGTCGTCGATGTGGCGTCCGGCCCTGCGCCAAGTACTTCGAGCTCTCCTGATCAGAGCGGGCGACAGGCTGAGATGGCGTCTGGGAACTCTGACCCGGTCACCCTTCTTTTTGAGTTTATGGACCGACTCGAGGCCGACGATCAACGCCGCGCGCGACTGGAGGCGCTAGCAACCGAGATCGGTCGTCGACAGGCACGTCTGCAGTCAGTTGAAGAGGAGCGCCGACGCACGCGGCAGGAACTCTCGGCGCTGTTTGATGAAGTCGGTGCAACCAATGAAGTGGAATTGCGCGAGAGTTTACGCCGCGCCAAGAGACGCCGAGAACTTGAGCGGGTGATTCAGGGTTGTGAGCGGCAGCTTGAGAGCAGACTCGGATGCGGCGAGGCAGCTGCGGTCGTACGGCGTGATTTACCGTGCGGCGACCTTGAACGGTGGAAGGCGGAAGCGGAACGCATCGACTTAGCACTCGAGTCTGTCGAGCGATCGCGAGACGACGCCATCCGAGCCGCACGGGACAGTGAAGCGGCGAGACGAGAGCTGGAACAGTCCGCCGATTTGGATACGCTCCGAACGCGACGTGCCGGGTTGGAGAACGAGTTGAAGCAAGCGACTCGACGTTTCGAGACGGCGTCGCTGGCTCGAGCCTTAATCGCGCGCACCATGCGTGAATACGAACTCAAGCGACAGCCGCACGTGTTCGCGGCAGCGTCGGAAATCCTCCGCCTAGCAACCGACGGGCGATACACCCGCGTGCTACAGGCGACGGATGGACAAGACATCATCCTCGTCGACGTCGATGGTAAGCGCAAACGGACCAGCGAGCTCAGTCGCGGCACAGCCGAGCAGCTCTATCTTGCTCTTCGACTCGGATTGGTTGCGGAATACTCCTCCCGGAGCGTTCATTTGCCGCTTATCCTTGACGACGTCTTCGTCAATTTTGATCCCGGGCGCGCTCGGGGCATGCTCGAGGCGTTCGATCGCTTCGCACGCGACCACCAGATCCTGTTCTTCACGTGCCATCCTGCGATGGCCGAGTTGGCCCTCGATATTTGCACAGGGGCACGCCTGCATGAAATCAGTTGCCTGACCACAGGCTGATGGCCTATCCCAGAGTGATCCTCCAGCGGCGGCATGAAGGTGCTCGCAAGCATCGGCGAGCCTGCCGAGGACTTGTATCGCTCCGTCTCCTCCTCATCCCGCGTAGCTGCTGATGGACACCACCTATGACGGACTGCTGCTTGGAAGTGGGCACAACACGCTCGTGCTGGCAGCCTATTTGGCGCGTGCCGGGCTCCGCTGCCTCGTCCTCGAGCGCGCAGCGGAGTTCGGCGGCGGATTGGCAACGGATTCCCATCCCGGTCTGGAGGGGTTTCGCCACAACGTTCATTCGTTCTTTCATCGTGCGCTCACCTCGAAGCCGTGGTTTCGTGATCTAGAACTCGAGCACTACGGTGTCCGCTACGTTGAGCCTGAGCTCAACGTAGCGATGATTCTTCGTGACGGGCGCACGCTCGAGTGGTGGACCGACAACGAAAAAACCGCAGCCTCCTTTGCTGAGTTTTCACGCCGCGACGCGCGGAAGCTGCGGCAATGGATTGACGAGTTCGCACCCATCGTCGACGAGCTCGTCGTGCCCGAGTCAGAGGCGCCGCCGCTACCACCCGAGGTGAGGCAGGCACGCCTCAGCTCGACGCCGGCGGGTCGGCGTTTGCTCGAGGTTAGCGCCTGGTCGCCGCTCGAATTCGTCATGCGCGAATTCGAAAACGATGTCGTTCGAGCGGGCCTCCTATTTTTCAATGGCCTGCGAGAGGTCGACTTACGTCTCAAGGGTTTCGGCCACTCGATTCCGTCGCTGTTGGCGTCACCGCACAAGGCACAGATGTGTGTTGGCGGCTCTCACGCCCTCGCGCAGGGGCTCGTTGCCGCCATCGAGGCGCACGGTAGCGCGATTCGCTGCGACGTCACGATCGAACGGATTCTGCTGCAGGGCGAGCGAGCAGTCGGCGTCGAGTTAGCCGGCGGCGAGACGATCGGAGCCAACGCGTTTGTCGCCTCCGGGTTGAATCCGCAGCAGACGTTCGTCGATTTATTGCCGACTTCGGAGATCTCACGCCGCCTTCAGGAGAAGGCGCGCGGGTTTCGCTACAACGTCCTCGCACCGCTTTTTGGGCTTTACCTCGCGCTCAATGAGCGGCCTCGCTACCGCGCAGTGGAGCGGCGGCCGGAGATTGATGATGCGTTCATGACGATTCTTGGTCTCGAGAGCCTGGAACAGTTTGACGCCATCGTCCGCGCGCACGAGGGGCGACGGCGGCCTCCGATGAGAGTTGCGTGGGGAGCGACACCGACTCGCTTTGATGGCGGGCAAGCGCCGCCGGGGAAGCACACGGCGTTTTTGTGGGAGAAGGTGCCATTCGACCTCTCGGGGGAATCCACCACATGGTCGGAGGTTGCAGGTGCGCACGCATCGGAGCTGCTGGAGATGTGGTCGAGCTACGCGCCGAACCTCGCAGAGCCAGGTGTGGTGCGTGGATCGTTTCACGCCACTCCCGCCGCGACATACGAGCGCCTTCCGAACATGCAGGCGGGAGATCTCCTCGTCGGGTCGTTCGCCGATGGACAGATCGGCTTTCACCGTCCCTTCGAGGGCGCAGGGTCGTACCGTACCCCCATTCGCGCGCTCTACTTGTGCGGTGGGTCGACGCATCCCGGAGGCAACATCACCGGACTCGGTGGTTACAATGCCGCGCGGGTCGTGGCTCACGACCTCGGCGTCGATGTGGAGCGACTGCCGTGGTGGGGCGGTTCCAACGATGGAGCGGCGCATGGGCAACGTGGCTGACTCGGTGCACATTCGTCGCATGCAATCGACGGACGTCGAGCTCGGTATGCGTCTCAAAGAGGAGGCCGGTTGGAATCAAACGGCTGCGGACTGGCACCACTTTCTTCGTTTCCGTCCACATGGCTGTTTCGTTGCCGAGGTCGGTGGCGTTGGAGTCGGCACGACGACGACGGTGGTCCATTCGGGCTCTGTTGGTTGGGTCGGCATGGTACTTGTTGACCGAAGTGTGCGGCGGCAGGGCATCGGTCGACGTCTCCTTGGTCGAGCACTGGAAAGCTTAGACAGCGAGTGTCATACCGTCGGACTCGATGCGACGACTGAGGGGCAGCGCCTTTATCAGACTTTGGGATTTCATGATCACGTGAGGCTGGGACGGTGGGTCGCGACTGTATCAAGTGAGTGTCAAGAACGATCAGCGCACCTCGCTGGCTCGATCACCGTACGGAGCTTCGACTTGAATGCCGACGCCCCGGCAGCGTTCGAGCTCGACCGCCATGCCTTCGGGGCACCAAGAGTCGATGTCATCGAGGCATGGGCGCGGCAGTCTCCGCAACTGAGCTTCGTCGTCGACGCGAGCGTGAACTCCTGCGCTGAATGCGTTTCCGTGACAGGGTACGCCAGCGCGCGACCTGGTTCCCTCTACGCACACGTCGGACCGATTGTTGCGACCGGGCCGGCGATCGCCGAAGCACTGCTGGCAAATGTGCTACAGCGGCTCGATGTGGGGACGGCTGTAGCGATCGACGCCCTCGAAGCGGGCGAGCGCGCTCAGCAGTGGACTGCCAGGCTGCAGGAGCTCGGGTTTGTCCGCCGGCGCGAGTTCGTGCGCATGTTTCGCGGCATCAAGTCGGCGCCGTCGCATCCCGAGTGGCAGTGGGCTTCGGCAGGTCCGGCGGTGGGATGAACCAGGCGTGACGTTTCGCTGAAAGGCAATCGAACCCCAGCGCGACTCAACGCTACTCCTGGTGTGCGACTCGCCCAGCTGGAGGAGTTTCCTGCCGCCATCTGCTGCAGGCGCTGGAGTCTACTCGCCGGCGATCTAATTCGCGGTGTCGAGGCGCCGCTCGCGAACTTCGGCGAGGATACTTGCGATGAATGCTTCCAGTGGCTGAGCGCCTTCATCACCCTTGCCGCGTCGACGCACCGACACCGTTCCCGCGTCTTTATCTTTGCCGCCGACGATCAATAGGTAGGGGACTCTCTCCTCCGTACCGATCTTGATCTTCGCCTGAATGCGCTCGTCGCTGCGATCGATGCCGACGCGGAGGCCTTCGTCGAGCAGTCGCCCCTGAACCTCTTGCGCGTAGTCGAGGAACTTGTCGCTGATTGGGAGCACGCGAGCCTGCTCGGGCGCCAGCCACGTCGGGAAGGAGCCTGCGAAGTGCTCGATCAGGATGCCGATAAACCGCTCCATAGAGCCAAACGGCGCGCGGTGGACCATAACTGGGCGGTGGGCTTTGTTGTCCGATCCGACGTAGGTCAGATCAAACCGTTCGGGTAGGTTGTAGTCGACCTGGACCGTCCCCAGTTGCCACTCCCGCCCGAGGACGTCGCGAACGACAAAGTCGATTTTAGGGCCGTAGAAGGCCGCTTCGCCTGGCTCCTGTGTGAACGGAACGTCGAGCGTGCGGGCTGCATCAAGGCACGCTGCCTCCGCTTTATCCCACACGGCCGGGTCGCCAGTGTACTTGCCGCTATCTGGATCGCGAAGGCCGACGCGGACGCGATAATCGGTCAATCCGAGTGTCGACAGGATCAGGCGCACGATCCGCAGACAGCCGCGAATCTCGTCACCGACTTGGTCTTCAGCGCAGAAGAGGTGTGCGTCATCCTGCGTGAAACCGCGTACTCGGGTCATCCCACTCAGCTCTCCGGATTGCTCCCAGCGATAGACTGTGCCGAACTCCGCCAGCCGAATCGGCAAATCTCGATAGCTGCGCGGCTCGGAATCGAAGATCTTGATGTGGTGCGGACAGTTCATCGGCTTGAGGAGGTAGCCATCGATTTCTCCTTGATCGAGGAGGTTCGATAGCTCGCCGCAACTGACCGATTCTGTCGCCAACCGATCCAGAGCCTCGTGGTGAATGAGCGGCGGGAACTGGCTGTCGCGGTAGTAGGGGAAGTGTCCGCTCGTTTTGTAGAGATCAAGTTTGCCGATGTGCGGGGTGTAGACCGTGTTGTAACCGTCCTTCACTAGCTCCGTGCGAATGAACTCTTCAAGCTCTCGGCGGATGAGGGCACCGTTCGGCTTCCATAGAATGAGCCCTTGTCCGACGGTGTCGTCAATGTGGAAGAGTCCATACTTTCTCCCGAGGACACGGTGGTCTCGTTTTTTCGACTCTTCGAGTCGATGGAGATAAGCATCCAGCTGCTTCTGATGGGAGAAGGCTGTACCGTAGACTCGCGTTAGACGATCGGAGTTCGCGTCGCCGTGCCAGTAGCTCGATGCCAAGCTCATGACCTTGAAGGCGCCGATATGACCAGTGCTCGGAACATGCGGACCGCGGCATAGGTCTTCCCAGTCGCTGTTCGGTTCACCGGTGGCGTACCATGAGAGGGAGTCGGCGCCGCCATCGAGCGCGCGCTGCGCGTTGTCGAGCTTGTATTTGCTGCCCTCGGCGTCCAGCTTCGTCATGCCTTCGGTCGCTGGGAGTTCATAGCGGGTGAAGCGCCGCTTCTCCCCGACGATTCGCCGCATCTCCTTCTCGATGGCATCGAAATCGTTCGAGCTCAACGGCCGTTCTTCCGGTAGTGCGATGTCGTAGTAAAAGCCCTCGTCGACAGGGGGGCCGTAGACGAGCTGAGCGTCGGGGATCAGACGCTGAATCGCTTCCGCCATGACGTGCGCACAGCTGTGCCGGATGAGAAAAAGTGCGTCGGCGCTCGGCTCTTGACTCGCCTTCGGCATGGTGACGAGGCTGAGATCGGCATCGGAGTCGATCTTCGTCGAGACATCCACGAGTTCGCCGTTCACCCGAGCACCAATCGCAGCCTTGGCGAGGCCAGGTCCGATGTCTGCCGCGACTTCGGCCGGTGTGACCGCATCGTCGTAGTCGCGGATGCTGCCGTCGGGGAGGGTGAGGCGGGGCATGGCTGCGCTATCCTTCGTTCTCTTCGTGCTGTTGAAAAGGCGCGATTTTAGCGGCGTCGGGGGCATGGGCGCAATCTTGCTCTGCGTGCGAGCCCCAGTCCTGCGTCACGGTCCCGTCTCAGTCCCGCGTCACAGCCTGCCACCGAAGACTTCCTCGGTCATTCTCAGCCGACGCTGCAGCAGAAAGATCGTGCGACGGTGAAACCCCCAAAAGCGCCGCGTCCGTCACTCTCCGCGCTGTGGGGCGAGGATGCGCATGCGCTGCGCGATCTGAGCCAGGTCCGCCGCGATCGAGAAGAGGAGGCGAAATGCCTCTTGATGGACCAGACTTTCGACGTGATCCGTGAACGAGACCATGGCGTCCGCCTCCGGAGCAGAGCCAGCGGACGACTCCGGCGCCGGAAGTGCGGCTCTCTGTTGACCGGAGCCCGAGGCGCGTTGCCGCCAATGACCATCGATGCGGCTACTATACTTGGCGAGCCGCTCGACCATCTTCACCGCGCTTTCCTCGGTGCGAAAATCGCGCTCCTTGAGGAGCGTCAGAATGTTCTCGAACTGCGCGGCGACGAGATCGTACACTTCGTTCAGATCGCGTCCGACCTCTTCGCTGCTGTGGGCTTTTTCGTCGATCTTGCGAGCTGTGAGGTCTCTGAGAGCGTCGGCGTACGTTGCGATGCGAGCGACTGCCTCGGTTGCACTTTGAAGAATCTCCAGGCGTGTCGCGTCGCGGTGCGAGAGCTGTCGCTCGCCGACAAGCACGAGATAACGGCTAACGTTTCGGGACAGGTCGAAGATCAACTCCTCCCGTCGTCCCACTTGATGAGCTAGATCGAGATCGTCATATCGAAAGGCATCGAAGGCTTCGGCGACGGCTTTGCGTGTCACCTCAGTGAGGTACGTCACTTCGGCCGTTGTCTGGCGGAGCGCGAGCGCCGGCACGCTCACCAAACTCTCGTCTAAGTGGATCGGTTTGAGCTCGTCGTCGCTGGCGATGTTCGGGAGCAGACGATCGACGAGGCGTATGGGTAGACGTGGTGTCGCAAGAAAGAGGACCGCGGCAAACAGGTTGTAGAGCGTGTGCGCCATCGCAACGTGCTGCACCGTGTTTCCTGGCAGCGGCGAGAGAAGCTGTCCCGGAACGACGGCTTCGATACACCACAACAGCGGGGAGTGCCCCCGGACTTTTATGAGGCCGAGAATCACCAGCAGACCGCATGTGAGCGTGTGGACTAAGAGGTTGAGCAGAGCCAGCCGCCGCGCTTCGAGGCGTTTTCTTTGCACCAGGACGTACACCATCACCGCTGCCCCGAGGTTTGCACCCAACACGAGCGGGACCGCATTGTCTGACGGCAGGAGTTCGTGGGCGACGGCTAACATGGCGAGGACGACGAGCAAATTGGACGTGCGCAGTAGGAATCCTGCTCCGAGCGCGGTGCCCAGGAGAACAAAGAATCTTCCGAAGGAGGAAGCATCGGCAAGCAGGGCGGTGCGAAGATTGTTGCTGAGCGCGGCTGTTGCGTACGTGTCCTCGAGAAGATTCCAGCTCAAAAGCACGAGCCCGAGGCCGACGCACACCCACGCCCAGGCTTCGAACCGAGAGTGTCGCCGCGCGACAAAAAAGAGCGTGCCGACCATAAGAAAAGGCGCAGCCAACAGCGAAACGTCGAGCGCGAGAATTTGGCAAAGAAGGGTGGCACTCACGTTCGCTCCCAGAATCAGGCTGAGCGCTGCCGGGGCCCTCAGAAGGCCGCTGTTGGCCAGACTCGCTAGGTAGGAGACGACGAGAGACGAGGACTGAAACGTTACGCCTGCGGCTGCTCCACCGACAAACCCTGAGAGTCGACTCTTCGACCAGGTCTCGGTCGGACGATCGCTGTACCCGCCTACGAGGAGGAGGGTGCCGCTGCCGAGGAGGCGAATGCCGATGACGAAGACGAGGACGGCGGCGATGAAGCGGACTCCGATCCAAAGCCAATCCGTCGCCACCACCGTATAGACGATGCCTCGCCATTGGCGTTCGTCTGCGTCCGTTGCTGCGATTTCCGCCAGCATTCGATACTGTCCGGGACGATCTCCAAGCGTGATCTCCGTACGCCGTTCGCCCTGATTCGTGGTCTCGTCGCGTCGATTCTTCAGTTCTGCCGTGCCCGCGGCGCCGCGCGGTTCGTCGACGATACTCAGCATCACTTCGCGGTCAGGCAGCGGCACCGCTTTTCCTGTGTTCGCGTCCCAGGTCAGCAGACGCATCTCGAATCGCACGTCAGATCCCACCGGGCCTTCGAGAGCGGAAAGCGAACTCTGGACGCCACTTGTCACTCGGAAGTGTACGTCGTCGTCTTTGCGCGGGCGTCGCTGGACTCTCGCCTCAACGCGCCACTCACCGCTTTGCGTTCCCAGCCTGACGTCGACGGCCGCGACGCCGGCTTCGTCCGTTGGCACGTGAAGTTCCGTGGCACCCGGAGAGCGACCGGGTGGAGACTGCGACGGTGGCACCGTCGACGACGTCAGCTGCGAATCGCGCGCGAAGAGCAGAGGGTAGGGCTCGATCGATGTTTTCTCCTGCGAACCTACTGAGTCAGCCTCTGATTCTGCCGTCGGAGAAGTTTTGTCGGCCGCCTTCACTCCTTGGACGCGAAACCTCACCGTGATGCCAGTTGCTGGCTGGCGTTCGCGTTTGCGCCCGAGAAAGTCGACACGCCGAGGTCCAAGGACTCGCACTCGGAGAGGCTGCCCGACGAAAGATCCGGGGGCGCCGGTTTGGTTGTCCCCCGTAAGGATTTCGATGCGGTCTGCTTCTTGCGGCCTCTCGGCCTCGCAGCCGCTCCCTATGACAGCGCAGCACATGATTGTGCTGAGTAGTCGGAGGCGCGGAGAGGGTGCTGTCTTCATCTGATCTTTACGTAGCGTACATTCAGGCGTGATCTACTTGGGCGATAAGATGCAGGACGTCAGCGAGGCTTGTACGTCGAGCGAACGTTTTGTCGCGTGACCTGAGAGTAAAAGGATGAATGGAGTCGCTATGGTTAAGTTCGACAGGCACGGTTCACGGTGTGAGGGGCTCGACGTGCGGATTCCAGTAACGATGGTATGCTACCTTCTGAGTCCACTTTGCTGGCGGTCACGCCGAATGCGACGTCGTCGCACGTTCACCCACATCTGATCCGATTCAACATGGAAGTCCCGGTCGCTACTCAGGGGGTTGTTCCGAGAACTGCGTTTCTCGAGTTCGGATCAACGACGATCAAATTCTACCTGGTCTCAGCCGGCGGTGAAAACGCCGGGGCCGTCGAGCGCGAGATCAAGATTCCGTGGGATCTCGGCTACGATGTCTTTCGGCATGCGCGCATTAGCCCCAGCACGGTCGCGCGTTGTACGTCGATTCTTCGCGATCTCAAGCGACAGTTTCCTGAGATCGCGTTCGACACGGTGACGGCCGTCGGCACGGCGGCGCTACGGGAGGCGCAGAATGCGGAAGTGTTTCAGCGTGTCGTTTGGGAAGAGGTTGGGCTGAAGATTCATATCATCGAAGGGGGAATCGAGGCCTTTCTTCTCGAGACTGGGTTTCGGTCAAGCATCGACGCGTTTCCGACGACGCTTTTCGACCTTGGGGGAGGCAGTCTCGAAGTCGTCGAGTTTCTGAGTCCGTTCACGACCCGTAAGAGCAGCCTGCCGCTGGGAGCGATTCGCCTTCACTGCCAGATCCGGCACACCAAGGATCTCCTGGCATATGTCCGGGAGGGGAGGCAGGTCGCGGCCGGCGTGTTGCGAGAACACCTCGACCTGCATGCCTTTCGCGATCGCGTCCTGATCGGCACGGGCGGGACGGTGCGGACGATCGTTCAGCTCTGTGGGCAGGAAGAATTCGTTGTCGACGACGTTCTCGGGCTGATCGACCGCGAGGTGAGAGGTGCGGCTTGGACGGAGGTCTCGCCGCACAGGCGTAAGGTGCTACTCCCGGGATTGTTGGTCGTTGAGAGTTTGCTCACGGTCTGTCGCGCTCGAAGCATTCTGTATAGGACAGCGTCCGTAAAGCGCGGCCTGATTCAGCTGACCAATCTGATTCCCGGCGATGGGGGCTGCTAACCTCACTTTAGTAGCTACGGCAACTCGAGGTGAAGTGAATCGAGTCGGAATCAGAACGGAACGCTTGCAAAAGGTGGCGAAAGTGCGTCAGCGGTGGCCGGCGTCGCTTGGCGCCTGAGGTTAGCTTTCCTGCGAACTCAGTCCCGTGGATGGCGTCGAAGGCGACGCGCTCCGATGAGCGACAGGCCTGCCGTGAGGAGAGCGAACGTCCCGGGTTCGGGAATGGGTGTTGTTGACAAACGAATCCCGATCGAGCCGGTCGCGGAATCCCCAATGACCATCCCGTCCCCGGCGTCGAGAGCGAACGTCCCTACCGCGTCGAGATCGATATTCGTCGGGTCGCCCTTCGGTGTGAAGTCGAGGAAGAAACTGATCCCGCCGGGGAGCATGCCAGATCCCAGACCCGTGATCTCCGAAATCTCCCCGTCCGAGAAAATCGCCTGGAAGGTTGCCGGGTTCCCGATGTCCCCCAATGTGATCGTGAGCTCGCCGAATGGTGAAACTTCTTCCGTGAATGTGAGAGAGCTCATCGCCACGCTGCTGACCCCGGCCGGGGCCGCCAAATCCGGATCCACGGTGAACACACCCAATTCGTCGGTCGGGTCTGACGTCCGGAAGATCACGAATTCCATCGGCGCGGCGTGGACCGACGTCGTAACAACGAGAGCCAAGAAAATGCTGACGAGTGCGGGGCGCATCTGGAACATCTCTTTTCTCCCAGCGATCATCGAATGAGTGCGGAACCTAACGCTATGAGGCATTTACTCGAATTCGGTCGGAGAAGTCATCTCTAAAGTCGCCACGCTGAACAGCGCACCCGGTGCTCGTTCCCCACCTGCGTGGCGATCACTGCCTCGGGTCAGTTGTCGAACGCGCCCTGGTCGATCCAGCGCGCCAAGATGGAGAGCTGCACGCGTGTGAGTGGGGGACTGCCGAGTGGCATGCGAGAGCTGTCGCGAACAAAGCTCGGATTGGTCTCGTCCGTTCGCCATAGTAGGAAGCTTCCGACGCTGTCGCCCGGAATGATCGTGCGAGGCGCTTGCGTATTGCCGCCCTCGACGACGAGGCCGTCGTAGCTCTCGAGGTTGAGGCCGCCTGAGCGTGTCGCGGCGGCGTGGCAAAAAGCATCTGTACAGCCACCTCCCTGCGGAGGTGCAAGCCGCAAGATCGGTTGGACGTCGCCACGAAAGCTGGCAGGTGTGCGGACTTCGATTTCGACGTTATTGGAGTCCTGATTTCCCGCGGCATCCACTGATCGCACCGAGACGAACAGCGTCGTATCCGTCGCAACGCCGACAAGCTCAGCGCTGGTGGCCCCCGGTCCTGATTGCGCGAAGGGGGTGCTACCAGCAGCTGATCCAGCCTGATCGCTGACGAAGATGTTGTAGCGCAGGTCGTTTGCAGCGGTCTGGTTGTCGGTCCCAGCAACCCAAGAGACTTCGAGTGTGTCGGGGCGGAGAATGTCCACGTTGACTGCTTCCACCCCAGCAAATGTTGGGGGTGTGAGGTCACATCGATCGGGCGGCGGCGTGCGTAGTGATGCCGGCGGCGAGAGAGAGCTCACGTTGCCAAGAGGGTCGACCGCGGCAATGGCGACGAAATAGTTCGTGTCGGCTTGGAGGCCTTCGACGAACGTGCGGCGAACGCCCGCTGCCGTCTCGAGCGCCGGGTGATCCAAGTCGAACTGGGCGCTGTCAGCTGAGGCGAAGATGCGGTAAGTGATGTCTTCGGCTGGACTGTTGTCGCTGACCACCGCGTCTTCCCACACCACTTCCATTGCCGAACAGGATGTCGGCGCTGCCTGAATCGTTCCGTCGAGCGCTGGTTCGACCCGAAACGTGCGATAGGTCGTTGGCACGATCGACGCGCTTGCCTCCAGGTCGAGCTCTCTGCCGTCGTCGCTCATCAGATCTGGGGATAGCGTCAGCTCATACCTGGCGTTGGCCCGCAGCTTTCCAGCAGCTGGCTCGAACGCTAGCAGTGCCTCATTCAGGTTCGCTGGTGTGAGGAGCACGACGCTACCGGCAACGCGTTCCCCGGTCGACGCCTCGGCGAGGATCATCGCGTCGTCGGCGGTTGTCGGATCGACTTCAGTCGATAGCCTCACCTGGAAACGTCTCTTGGGTCCGATTTCGACGTCGCCGGCGGTCGGCGTGACCGCGAGGGCGACGAGCGGTTCACTCGAGCCGGTGCCGCCGCCGCGGCGAACGACGCGAACGGATTCGTCGCACCCCGTGACCAATACCAGCGCCAGGACAACGTGTTGGGCGAAGATGAAGCGACACCCAGAGAGTCGTAGGAGGCTCACCGTAGGATCATCTCACACTACTGCAATCGACGGGGAAGCTTGGGACGGGGCTTGCCTCCCATGATAGAGCAGCGCAGAGGGTACGTCGCTTCCTACTTCCGCGAATGTTTGTGGAGAGATCGGTGGAGAGAGACGTCGCCAAAAAAAGAAGGCCAGCCTGGCGGAGAGGGGGACGCCAGATTGGCCTCGAGAGAAGATTCTCAGTTGATTGCTGATGATGCTATCGGCGAAGTGCAAGCGTAAATGAAGCGGAAATGTCAACGCTTCGTCATCTTTTCCGGGAGCTTCCGAAAAACCGTTCACTGTGGGGTGGAATCAGATGCGGAGCCAGAGACAGAGTCAGAAGTCAGATACGGAAGCAGAGGCAGATACCGAGTCAGACCCGACAGTTACATAAGTTTTCGCAGGAAGGGCTCAGAAACCCTTTCCCTGAGGTTCGATCGGCAGTTGAAGGACGTCGCGGCGGCCCTCACGTTTGGTGAGGTTGACGGCGTGCCGTGTTCCCCCTCGCCCACGCACACCCACACGCAAACTCTCACTCAATCGCAATCGCGCACCCCACGCACGCGGGAACGGGAGGCAGAGACGGGGGAGAGATCGACGCATACGCCAGGCAGACGCCCACGCTTACGCGAACGCACACCGGTCCAGCGCGGAGATCCGGGCCGACGCGGGGTCTTGCTCCTGTCCCGCTACCGACGGCGTCGACACGGCGTCGGTGTCGCTGCTACGCGAAGAATCCGAGTGGCTGAAAGTCGGCCCGCCCTTCAAGAGCTTCGTAGCCGGGGATCGTTGCACTCAGGTTTGTGTTCCCCATCCAGGAAAAGATTTCGGCGAAGACAGCACGGAAATCGGTCGTGTGTCTGACGTATCGCTCGTTTTGGCTGAACAGGTCTCCGCTCGACCATGTCGTCGAGTCGCAGTTGTAGACGCCGCCACGCACGCCTCCTCCAGCGATGAACATCGTCGTTGCAAAGGCGTGGTCGGTGCCGAAGCTACCGTTTTCAACTGAGGTGCGTCCGAACTCGGTCATCGTCGCCACGCAGAGTTGATCCCACTGCGATGCGAGGTCGCGATGAAGCGCCTGAAAACCTTGCCCGATCTGCTCGAGCAGATTCGCGTGACTGCCGTAGGAGCCTCCCTGATTCGTATGCGTGTCCCAGCCGCCTATCTCGACGCCAAGGATGCGCACAGGTGTGCGCTTCAACAGCATGGCCGCGTCGCGCAGTCGACGTCCAAAGGTGGAGTTCGGGTACGACGCTCCGTTTTCGGCGACGTACGTGCCTTGTGCAAGAGCTTCCTGGACCGTAGTTACGGCATCGACGAGGGCGAGTCCGGTGTCGTAGACCCGACCGCGGTATGGCTGTGCCGCGAAATCCTTAGGGCCGCCAAAGACACCGAGGAGGCCGCGGCCGCGCTCGTCGGTTGGCAACGATCCGAGAAACTTGTCGACGCGAGCCGAAGTGCCTCGGAAGCGCATGGTGTTGACGTCCGGAATGGTTGGGTGTGGAGTCGCGCCTTTCAGAGCGACCATTTGGGACGTCGTCATCGCGGCGGCGCTGAAGCGCTGCGCGCTGGTGTCAATGATCTGTTCGATGTGACGATAGATCATTCCCTCTTCGAGATCCGGATTCCCCGGTAAGCCGTTTTCCCAGAACTGTTGACTGTCGAAGTGAGACTGCGATTGACCGCTGTAGCCGATCCGGTGCAGAACCGCGAGTTGCCCGGGCCCATCCTGACCGTTGAGGTGCGAAGCGTTGTAGATTTCCATGATGGGCTCGAGGCGCGGATGGAGCTGCGCGAAGCCATTGCCCAGATCTGTGCCTGCCGCGGTCACGTCGGCTTCGGGGATCAGGAGCGTCGGCCGAGTCGTGAGGTTGTAGGAGGTGTCTCCGCGCGGGATCACCGTGTTGACGCCGTCGTTCCCGCCGCGCTGGAACACGAAAAGGAACTTCTTCGACGAGTTGTCGAGGACGCCGGCGTGGAGTGCCGGTCTGAGAATCGCCGGCAGGCGAGCGAATGGCGCCGTGCAGGCCGCCCCGAGGGCGAACGCCGCGGTACTTCCGGTTTTGAGCACGTCTCGTCGATTCCACTCGGTCATCTCTATGTCTCCGTGCGGTCAGCATCCCGACGGCGCGTGAAAGCCGTCCGAGAAGAATTCGTCATTCGTTTCGCCGGCTTACTGAAAGTTCCATTGCGGCAAGCTGAGAAGCAGAGCCACGAAATCCGCAACTCGCAGTTCGTACGCACGCACGTCGCTTGGCTGCAGACTGACAACGTTGTACGCGTCGTCGGTGTCGAGGAATTCCAGCAGAATTGCCAGGTTCTCTGGCTGCAGCGTGCCGCCGTAGAGTAGGTCATTGAAGTAGCCGACAATTTCCGAGCTCGTCGAGATTCCCCTGGCTTCGAGGTACGGGGAGATCGACCAGCGATAGTTGACATTGCGACTGCTGGCCAGAGTTTGGGCAAAGTCAATACGCGCTCCCATCGATCCTGTATCGATCCAATCGAACCCTAGTTCCGACCAGCCATCCGGGTCGTCGCGGGTAAAGAAATGCATGCCCATCGAGTCGATGATTCCCGTCAGCGTGTTTTCCAGCACGTCGGCGTCCATGACACGCACCGAACTGTTCACGAATTCGATCGGAGTCTTGACCTTGGCGCGATAGGTCGTAGGTTGCCAGAAGAGGTTCGTACGAGTTTCAGCGTCGATCAACGTTCTGACGACAGCACCGATGTTGCCTTTCGGCGTGGTCGAGTTCCAGGCGCCGATCGCCGCGGCGAGCAGCTCGATGAGCTCAGGAGGCGCTGTGCCGTCTTTGTAATTAGCCAGCGTCAGACGGTCGGAGACGAAGCGTTGAATGAGTTTGATACAGATGAACTCAGCCGTCGACGGGTGGTCGACGATCGCCTGTATTACCTCGATCCCATCCTGCACACCTGTCGGACCGGTACGAGCGGGCAAGTCGATCTGGTAGGGCGTGTTGGCGAACACTGTTTTCTGAGCCGTATCGTGCTGGTCGGCGTCGAAACGAAACGTCCAGACGCCGTTTGGGTCACCGTTCTCGATCCCATCCGAGGTCGTCCTGCGGTCGATGATCTCTGGTAGCAGTGACAGGTCGCTGCTATCGATGTCACTGTTGTGCACTTGAATCGCCAGAACGTTGTCGCCGGCGTGTAGGATCGTGTTGAATCGACTCAAGTTGAAGATGTCAGGAATGCCTTCCGCCTCCCGAGATTCCCGCGCCGTGGCATTGAACGCTGGGGGATAGCCGACGTCGACCATCGACGAACTGCGCGCAACCTCGACCCCATTGATGTAGGCGATAAATCCGTCGTCGTAGTCGATCGACAGGATCAACGTCGCGAGCTCGCTCAGCTCCGGAAGCTGAAAGATTCGTCGCACGTAGACGCTCGTGTAGCTCCCTTGCATGTCGTTCAAGGCCGTGGCGTCGTCCCCGTCGCTGTAGCCGAATCCTGAGGCTCCGTCGATCCAGCCTGTCGCCTCGAACCCCTCTTCAGTCCACGCGAGGGTTGGGTTGCCGTCGACGTCTGGTGTCGGTTCGCTCTCTCCCTTGAAGTACTTCCACCCCGGTCCGAGCGGCACGAGTCGAGTATCGTCGAATGTCGGCCCGCATACGCTGGGCGAGTCCGTAGCGTTCGCTGGAAACTCATTGACGCTCTCGCGCGGCACCTTGCAGATGCCCCAGCCTGTGAAGACGCGTGCCAACTCCTCGACGTCTCTCTGCACGTATCGATTGTCGACGCCGAACGCCGACAGCTCGAGGATCTCACGCGAGTAGTTCTCGTTGGGCTCGGCCTTGAAGTTGAGAACGCTGTCAAGGTAGATCAACATCGAAGGGGTCGTCGCACTGAAGAGAAGCAGGTCGCCGAAGTTACCGAGGGCGTTGTCGTAGAAAAACTGGTACTCAGCGAATTCGATTTGGGCCGCTTCTGATTCCGCTTGTGTCAGCCCCATCGCGTCCGTAGCGTCGGAATTCTGCATCTCGTCGAGGTGCTCAACGACTTTGTCGTAGTCCGTGGTGAAGTGGTTCTCCCAAAACTCTCCGAGTACCGCTTGCAGTTGGCGGCGTGAGTAGATGCCTCGCGAATGCAGAATGCCTTGAAGGCGCGTGACGTCGCGGACGATCTCCACCGGCTCCGCGCCAGTTGGCGCTTGGTTGAACAGGCCGACATCGATCGTCACATCAGAGCTGGTGAGTGAGCGGTTGTGAACCTGTACGGCAAGCACGTTCGTGCCAGCGACAAGCATGTCCTTGCGAGTCGTGACGTCAATGTCGATCGCGCCGTCTGCTTCGTGAGAGCTATCGGCCGGGCGGTTGTGTAGTGGCGGTGTGGTTGAGATTCCACGGCGTGTTATCTCGGAACCGTTCAAATAAGCGACGAATGCGTCGTCGTAGTTGACCCGCAAGACAAGCGTCTCGATGCTCGCAGGGTCGACAGAGAAGTTCGTGCGCAAATAGACCGACAGGTAGTTTCCTTCCATGTCGGTCAGGACAACGCCATCGTCTCCGTCGCCGTAGCCGATGCTCGCCGCGCCGACCGCCCAGGAAGTGTCATCGAAGTTGGTGTCCTTCCATTCGGCCGGCGGTTCGGAGTCTCCTTTGCGATAGCGCCAAACGGAACCCATCGACACGAGCGTCGACTCCTCCATCGGCACGACGGTGGTGAACGCTCGGTCGATCCGAGATGTCAGCGCGGTATTGTCGGTTTCGTCGATGGTGTGAGGTTGAAGCTGCTCGTCGACGTACGCGGCAATACCAACGGAGCGGACGTAGTCTATGTCCGCCTGGCTGGGGCCGTAGGCGACGCGGTTGAGCAGGTGGCCGATCTCTCTCAGTTCTACGTCGGCAAGTTCTTGCTCACAATCTGCGGTGTCGTATGCGATGCAGTTGAGCTCGTCGGGTGAGGGGTCGAACCCGCACGTCTCGTGGCCCGGCGTCGGAATTGGAGCGCCGGAAGCGAAAAGGAAATTGAGTGAGAAGATGCCGTCGCTGACGTCGATGCCGCTGTCGTCGTTGGCGTCGACTGCGTCGAGACAAAGTGGGGTCAAGCTCGACGCGAAGAGCCAACCGAAAGTCGAAAGTGCGTCGCTAATATCCAGAAAACCATCGGTGTTCGCGTCGCCGCGGCGGAACTTGACGTCCTGTGCGCTCAATGGTGCCGCGGCGTGAACTGCGGCGATTGTAACGAGAGCAAGCGCCCTCAAGACCCAGGCGCGCCTGGACGAAGTCCTGGCGTGGATCGCGCGATCGAATCCTGGCTCGTCGAGCTGCGCAGGACGAAGCTGCTGTCGATCGGTTCGTCCGACTGGGCCGGCGAGCGCGAATTTCGGCTGATCCATAGCTCTCCTCGTTGTGAAGCGTGTTGGCCGACATTCTACGCTTCGCGCTGGGACTTTGTCAGCTTGGATCTGCTACGCGCGGCGAGGTGACGAGACCGGGACCGATCAATCAATTCTCGTCTTCCTCGTCCGTGGTGAGCGAGCGCGGTACCTTCAAGAGTTTCCGTTCCCGCCGGACCAGCCGAGTGAGATTCTTCGCTGCCGGGCTCCGCCGTCCGCAGCCGACGTTGAAACCGTAGCGCATCTGACGTGCCGAGACGGCTGGCTTGACCTCGCCCGGTGGCTCGACCCCGATGGGGGGAACTGCGACGGTGCGGATCGCTCCCACACCGCCCGCGTCGCCCGACTCGCGGCTGAGCAATTGAAACGCCCCTCGGACTGCGAGGTAGACGTTGACCTGGTCGCGGATCGGTCTCGGCGTGCGCCAGATCGGGGCGTACACCAGGTGTTGGCCGGAAGGGGTGGTTTCTAGCAGCGCTTGCCCGACGAGGAGTTCGCCGGCGAATTCATCCCGGATGCGCGCTCGGAGACGGTCCTGGATCTCGAGACCGTGGCGCTCGGAGACGCGGAGCGCTAGCCCGCTGTCGAGGAAGCCGAAGGAGTTTCCCGGCAGAATGAACGCGTCCGCGGTCGCGTCCAAAACGTCCTCCTGCGCAATTTGGGCCTCGGGTCGATCATCGAACTGCCAGTGGTATGCGTCGATGACTTCGGGGTCCGTGCCGCAGAGGACGAGTTGGAAATCAACGCTGCGCTCCAAGGTGGTGCACCCCGCTCGATCAGTCTTCAAGAGTAGTCGTCGCACCGCTTTGGTAAGGCGATCCTTGACCAGCCGGCGGGCGACGAACGGGCCAGTGATCTCAAGTCGGATCGTTCTTACGAGAAAGAGGTGGAACCAAAACCTCTGAGGCTAAATGATCACTGCCATGATCGCAAGTGGTGGCGCAGGTGTTGCGATCGTGAAGATTGTGTGAAGGCTGCGGCGCGCCTCTGCCTGGAGCGAGGCTCAGGGGGCTACGCCCGTGCATTCGGAGCAGCGACGGAGGTGCTCATTGTCCCGAGACGACTTGACCGGCGGCGGATATGACGCCCTGCAAAACGACGTGAGGCGATTCGACCTGCCCGCACTCGATACGTGGGAAAACCAATACTCGGATCGAGACTATACGATCCGCATCGAAGTGCCGGAATTCACGTGCGTCTGTCCGAAGACGGGTTTGCCCGACTTTGCGACATTGTCGATCGAGTACGTACCGGACAAGCTATGCATCGAGCTCAAGTCGCTGAAGCTCTACTTCGTGGCGTTTCGCGACGTCGGTATCTTCCATGAGCATGTCGTGAATCGCGTTCGGGACGACCTCGCAGCGCTCTTGAAGCCGCGTCAACTGACGGTCACTGGGCAATTCGGTGCGCGTGGTGGCATCCACACCACCGTGTCGGTGCTCTGGCCTCAGGGGTGATTCAGGACGCGCGAGTACGCCACAGACCGTCCGTTCCGTGTGCGGCTGGGTTGCGGCTGCGTCATACCAACTGTGGCGGAGGCGTTAGTCGCCTGACTCCGCGTTCGGTGTTCGCTGTCGCAAAACGATGTTCTCCGCGCCAGACAAATCGACTTGGCGGCAGAATTCGAGAAACTCGGCATACTCGTGTGCCGCCAGCCTCCCTGGCGAGAGATTCATCGAGCGCTCCAGGTGAATCTCGTCCGCGCTCTGCCGTACAGTCAGCGAGTAGTCGCCCAGCGCGGACAGAAGGACGACGTGACGGGGTAGCTGGTCAACGCGATAGACGGGTGACAACTTGACGCGGACTTCGTCGCGAACGACGACGCCGGAGCTGCGGAAGTGGCAAGGCAGCCGCCGGTCTCCTTTGTCGCCGAATGTTCGAACCAAAGAAGAAGGACGAACAAACGGGCGAAAAGTGAATTTGTCGTCGACCGGTCGCAGTATCTTCGGGGCTGTCAGACGCGCTCGAATTTGCATGGGCGCTTCGATATCGTCCAGACCTTCGAATGAAGCGGAGTCAACCTGGGCGCCTGGAAACAAGCCGCTGACGAGCCGCTGCAGGACGACTTTCTTCTGGAACGCCGGCGCTGGCTTGAGTCGATCCTTGTTAGCACGGTTGGCTGCATCGCGCAGGTTCATCTCCAGAGTGACATCGCCGTCGACTCCATCGGTGAGTTGCACGAACACGTGCGTCGAGTTCGACGACGATGTCGGATTCGACGCCGCAATCGCGACGATCCGCTGCGCTCCGGGCGTGAGGACGAGAGCTTTGCCGCCATGAAAGCCGCGCGGCACGAATCCAAACGGCAACGATCGGCTGCTCCGAAGAGACACGAAGTGGGTTCCCTCGCCATCGTCGAGATCGACTGCGAGCATGCGGTGTTGAAAGAAATTCTCGCTGGGCAAGCTCCAGTTCGTCGCTGCCATCGTCGCCTCGTTCTGCCGCAGGAAGGCCCAATCGCACGCTACGCCGGCGAGGTCGTACAAAGCCTTCAGCAGAGCGTCGCGATCCCCGGCGCGCTCGAAAAACACAGCGGCAGCGGTGTTCCCACCTTGAGCCGCCGGGATTTCTTGGCGCACGTAGTCGTAAATCGCACGGGCCTTACCGGTGGCAGTGCTATGGTCCGCGACGAGTTCACGAGCGAGCTCTCTTAGCTCACTCGTCGCGCGGCTGCTGCCCTCATTGCTCCGAGTCAGTGCGGCCGCGACGTGACCCCATGTGCGTTTTGACTTGATCGCGACGTTTGGGATCAATTCGCTCGATGCGGGCTGCATGCGTTCTGGCTGGAGTCGCGGCACGTTGGCAGCCTCGTACGTGACGACGCGCGAGCCGTCCGCAGCTTCCGCGACGTCCTTTGAGACATTCGCCAGCAGTGCTTCACCGTCGTCTTTGCTGCTGAGTTGGCGCTCGTCGAAGCTGACGTCGACTCCTGGCGCGATCTGAATCACGTAACGACTCAGGAGAAACGCCTGACGCATCGACGGATCCTGAAAATAGAATCGACGCATGTCGAGCGGGCGGCCTTGCTGATGCGCACGATCGACGCGGTAGGCGAACTCAACGATCGCGCCGGGGACAACTCCTGGCATGACATACGCGGATTTGCCCAGCGCCGGGACTGGTTCGAGAATCTCACCGTCCGGGGCGATTGTCCGTAGGAGGACGACTTCTCCTGGCGTCTCGATCTCGGCGAGCTCTTTTTTGGCTTCCTCACTGAGGACCTTGAAAGCTTGGTGGACGTACTCCGACGAAGAACCGTCACGTTCGAGGCGTGTGATGCTGATGTCGAGAATCGCGAGCGCGTTCGCCTCTTCGACCAGTGGCCCCGACTCTGGAATGCGGGGGAGCCAGTCATCGAGATTCTCGTCCTTTTCGTCCCAAAAGCGGTCTCCGGCGGGTTGCGTCTCACCGAGGTAGCGTGCCAATTCGATGGCTCCTGGCTCGAGGCGCAGCGCATGGCGATACGCGTCCTGTGCTTCTTCGATGCGATTCTGCGCTTCGAGAAGCATGCCGCGTCGTCGCGCATGTTTCGGCTCTTGCGGCTCGAGTTCAGCAAGTGTCGACGTTGCCTCGAGCGCCTCGTCGTAGCGCTCCTGACGTGCGAGAAACGTGGCGAGTTCTTCAGCTGCCTCGACGCTGGCGGGACGAATCTCGAGGCGACGACGTAGGTATCCCTCGGCGGCGTCGATGTCGCCGGCGCTGCGCGCCAGCGAGGCTAGGCTCGAGAGTGTTGCCGTTCGCGCCGGATGAATGTCCAGCGCCCGAGCGAGGTGCTGCTGCGCCGCCTGCAGGTTGTTCAGCTCGCGATAGTACGCTCCCCAAAACAGAGGCGCCGACGGGTGGTGGGGCGCCACCGCCTCGATTTGCCGCACGGTTTCGATTTCTTCTTCTCGCCAGCTCGCCTGTGCGTAGGTTGTCTTGAGTCGCAGCAGGCCGCGGAGGAAACTTGGTGCCAGCGCAAGACCCGACTTCATCGTCTCGGCTGCCGGTCCGAAGTTCTTGTCCTGCTCGAGGTAGCGCGCGACACGTTCGTAGGCGGGAATGAACTGCGGATCGACCTCGAGGCACTTTTTGAACGCGGACTCGGCGCGGTTTTTGGCAACAGTTGAGGGCAGGTAGCGCGAGTAACGGTAGACGCTAGCGGCGTGGTAGAGTGTTGCCGGGTCGTCGGGTTGAGCCGCGATCGCGAGGTCAGCCGCTTCGACGGCAAGGTCGTAGCGACTCTCCTTCAGCGCCGCGAGGGCGAACGCAATTTGCGCGTCGCCGGCACTCGTGGTTTCCGTAGCCGCGGCTGCTTCGTCTGCGGGCGGTTGTGCGTCGCTCGCTGTCTTGCTGTCGGCCTGCCAGCGCCCCAGAAGGGACACGGGCTGCGGTGCCGTCGCGAGGCCGGCAAGGGCCGTACCCGCTGGCGCTCCTGCTTCCTCCGCTGCGAGCAGGGAATTGTCGATCGCTGCGCCGTCGCCGTCGGTCAGTCGTACCGAGAAGGAACCGAGGGCCTTCACCAAGATGCGGTGCGTTCCTGGGTGAAGCGTCACCCTGGTCAACCGGCGGCGCGGTAGAAACGCGGCATTGACGTTGTCGTCAGCTATGAGCTCGCCATCGATCCAAAGACGTAAATCGAGTGCCGATGTGCGTACGACGATCACTTCCACCGCTTGCGCGGCGCGCACGTGGGTCGCCGCGTAGAAGACGCCGTTCGACGGAAAACTGCGTGCTGCTGGGCGCACCGTCGGCGCTTGCGCAGGCAGTGTCAACGAACGCCACGTGAGCTTTTGCCAACCGGCGTCGTAGGTGGCTCCGGGGTCGAAGATGCTTTCAGGGGGGAACGGTTCGTCAAGGAGGATCGATCGGCCCTTCGCGAAAGGCCCGATCAGCTGCCAGTGTCGCAGAAAGCCTTGGCCTGCTGCTAGAGATGCGGCGCGATCGAATGCGCCGGCTCTTTCGTAGAGACGGATGGCGTAGTTTTCGAGTGCGTGGCGTGTCCAGCCGTCCAGGCGATCGTTGCCGAGAGCCTTTTCTGCACTCGTGAGCGTTGCGGTTGGCTCACGGAGGAAGCGATGCACCTCGCTGAGCCGCATAGCGATGAGCTCAGCGGAGACGTCATTCGTTTGACTGAGGCGCTGCAGCCACTGTTCCGACAAGGCATCATAGTCGCCGCGTCGCTCCTCTTCGCTGCGTACGGCGAGTTCAATGCTTTCGCGATCGAGATCGTGACGCAGGCCGTTTCTGCCGTGTGATGCGTCTGGGGCCGAGCGGCGAGCCGTTTGCGGTTGCGTCGCCGCAGCTGGCTGTGCCATGCCACGTGAGCCGAGAAGCGCACCCAGCAGCGTGGCGACGCCCATCGTGACCGTCGCGGAGCGCGGGAAATAGGAAACGCGAGCGACGCTGATCCACCGTCGATGCGACGTGGCGTCACTTGGCTTCCAGTTGCGTCCTATTTTCATGTGCTCCTACTCTCGGTTGGGATCTTCTTGTTTATCGAGATCTCTCATCACAACCTGCACTCAATGGCAGCGCCCCGAGGTGTTCAGACTGGAAACTACGATCGGTCGAGAAGCACTCGTTCCTCCTGTAGTCGCTGCAGCGTCGCCGTGAACTGCCGGAACTTCGCGTACGAGTCGAGTTTCACGCGCGGCTGCAGGATTTCGATCACACGCTCGAGAACAATTTCGTCAGGCTGTGGAGACGAATACGAGACTTTGAGACGGGCGAATTCTGTCACCTGCTCCGTCGACTCAGGCAGCGACTTCACCGTAAAGCGATCTGGCAGTGAATAGACGGTGCGCAGGAGTGAGCGACGTGGATTCCCGAGGAGTACGTCAAAGCGCCGTTCTTCGAGGGCGCCGAGCGCCGTCAATTGCTCGCTAGTGGAAAAGAAATCGCGCGCCGGCGGCAGGGCCCACCCCTCCGGCGTTTCGACGACGTACGTTGGGATGCGCAGCCGTGCATCGAAGTGGACCGGTAGGTTGAGGTCGTCGAGCCGCGAGAAATTATGTGTCTCAACCGTCGGCGAGACGAACCGGCGCGAGAAGATTCTCTCGAGCTCACGCGTCCGCTGGGCATCACGTTCAAAAGCTTGGCGGACGTAGACAGAGTAGTCACCACTCGCCTCGATGCGCACGTCCACGAGCGAGCTGAGATCGTCGGCGATCGCGACCGTTGTCGATTCGACCAGAGCGATGTCGCCCGGCGTGTTCCACGCAACCTGTTTGATCTCACCGCCGTCCGGGGTGACGACGAAGACTTTGGCACCGCGATCCATCGATGGAAGTTCCTCGAGCCGGTGGTGCGCCGCGGTTCCGTCCAGATAAAGCTCTGGACGGCCGTCCGCGGCCGGGACGTGCGTGATGCAGTGATTGAAGTGGTTGACGAGAGGCAACGTCAGGTCTTCGTTGCCGCGACCTTGCGTGCCGCGAATGAGCACCGGGTGGGAGTCGATTCCGATCTCGTTGAGCATGACGCTGATGAGTGTCGACTTGTCTTTGCAGTCGCCGAACTTGCGCGCAAAGATCGTGGCAGCGTTGTAGGGCTTGAATCCATGTACGCCGAACTCCCACGCGTTATAGCGAACCTCAGTAGTGACGTAGTTGTAGATGGCGCGGACCTTGTCGAGGTCGTCGTCAAGGCCGCTAGTGAGCTCGCGGACTTGGCGCCGAATTTCCGGACTCGACTCGAATTGCTTGCGGATCAAGTTCCAGTACCACGAACCGAACGCGTGCCAATCGGCGAACGTCGAAATCTCGAGAACCGGACTGACTTCCGTCGTCGGTGGTTGTCCGGGCTCGGCGTCGAGCTTCTCTACGTCGCGGAGTGTCCAGCGGTACGTCTGGACGTCGTCCCGCTCGCCAGCCTCAAACTCAGGCTCGACCGTGAAGTTGCGCTTGTGGAACGTCACGCTTCTCGACGACGGTAGTTCGAGGATGAAGGTCTTTTCGCTGATATCGACTTGACGCTGAAAGACTTCGCGGCGACCGAAGTAGTCGCCGAAGAAGCTCTGTTTCAGATCCTCACGAACGAACTCGACTTCGATCACGTCGCCGCGTGCGACGGGAGGCAAATCCACGCTGCCGCGGCGGTACCCGCCGTCGCTCCTACCGCCGTCGCCGCCGAATCGGCGCAGCCGCGCTTCGCTCACCGAGCCGTCGGCGTGGTGCACTGTGGCCTTCTTGAACTCCAGAGACTCCTCGCCACCGGCATACCCGGCGCTGAACTGGTCATAAAGGCGGATTCCTTGATCGTTGAGGACTTGAGTGACGACGTGCGCGAACTCCTTAGCAGTGCCGTCGATGTTGATGTCGACCGCGTTGAGCTCGAGCAGGATTCGAGCAGGTCCTACGTCCTCGGCCGGCAACGAACCGCTACGAGCCGCCTCACGTGCGGCCGCGATGAGCGCGCTGGTATCGCGGCGAAAACGGGAGGCGAATTCGTCGGGTCGATTCCGCAGGAACTCGACGTACTCGCGCACGCGGGGTAGGTTGGGCTGTAGGCGCAGGGCCTCATCGAAGCTGGCGAGGGCGGCGTCGCGCGCGCCAAGCCGCCGGAGAATCAAGCCTTTCGTTTCGTGGAGCTTGTGATCGGTCGGGCGGATTCGGAGGGCCGCTTCGATGGTGTCGAGCGCTTCGGAGTGGCGATCGCGACCGATGAAAGCGCTGGCAATTCTTCGTAAGCCCTCGATGTCGAATGGGCGCAATGCGAGCGACCTTTTCTCAACCTCGACTGCGGCTTCCAATTGAGCCGAGGCCAGCAGCCACTTCGCGAGTCGGCTGACGGCGTTGAGTTGCAGCTGGTCGGCATCGACGATCGCCGCGGTGCTTTCGATCGCGGCTGCGAGCCGACCGCGGGCCACATCCGACTGAGCGAGTCTTAGTCGCGATGCTACAGAGAGGGCGGGAAGCTTTCGAAGTTTCGCGTTGGTGCGTTCGGCGGCGCGTGGAAACCTTCGCGCCGCATCGATGGAGCCGCGCAGCAACGCCGCTTCCTCATAGTGCAGGTTGGAACTCTCTGCCATGTCGAGATAGTGGAGTGCGCGTTCATGGTTGCCGAACTGACGCTCGTAGTACTCGGCCAAACGATACGCGGCGAGGGCGGCGCCGAGATCAGCGGCGGCTTCTGTCGCACGCCGCCAGTCGTTTTCGTCGCGCTGCGCAGCAATCGTCGCCTCGCGTCGATAGCTTGCCGCGAGCTCGAGGTGGAACATCGCGCTCTTCGGATCGATCTGCACGGCTCGTTTGAGCCACTCTGTGTCAGGGTGTTCACCGTCGTCATGAGCCCGCCGCAGGCGCAGGAGCGTCCCCAGCAAATATGCTGCGCGACCGTTTTTCGTGTCGTTGCTCGCGAGCGTCGTGAGCGCCTCGAGCGCGTTTTTCGTTACCAGCGGCGTTTCTCGCTCCTGCGAGGGCGTTGCCACGGCCGTCTCGTCCACTTGAGGAAAGCCTTCGTGGACGCCGAGAAGCGGGCTGCCGTCAGGACGACTGAGTCTGGCTGCGAACACCCATCGACCTTTTCCGTGCGCGAGCTTGAAGAGAACGCGATTCCATCCCTCCTCGAGCCAGATGCCGATCGAGTCCTGGGAGTGGCGGAACGGGCGCCTCACGTCTTTCGACGCGACCTCATGGCCGTTGACCCAGGCGCGGTAGGCGTCTTTCGTTCCCAGCTGCAGAGCCGCAGGTTGGGCGCGCTCCGAGTGGACGTAGGTGAGGGCGTAGACGACCGCCTCTGAGTCAGGGTCAAAGAGCGCTGAGAGCTCGATGGCCCCGACGACGGGGGTGACCGGCAGCTCACGCCACGCGACGCTACGGGTCTTGCCGCTGTAAGAGGCCGCGAGGTCGATCTCTTCTTCCGGCGTGTACGGCGTTTTGAAGCCGCCGCCGCGTTCGTTGTCGAACGGACCGATGACGCGATAGCGCTCCAAGTAGAGGAGTGGAGCGAGCACGCTGCGAACATCCTCAATGGGCCTACCGAGGCGTGCCAAGGTGATTGCGAGGCGCCGTTTTGCTAAGGCGGCAAGGCGCGGTTCGGCGGAGGTCTCTGACCACACTCTCAACGCCGCGAGATCGTCGCGAGCGTCGCCGTAAATCAGTCCGAGCTCGAAGAGGCGATGGATCGCCAGCTCGATTTCTGCGATGAGCAGCGCGTCAGGCGCGGCGGCAAGTGCTGCGGCCGCCAGGGCCTGGCGGTATGCGTCGATGGCTTCCTTAGAGTCGCCCTGGGCGAGTCTTGCCTCGGCTCGCAGAAAGCCTGCTGCCGCGGCTGATGGCTGCGCCTGACCAATTGCATCGCAAGGCAGCATGGCAACCAGTGCGAGAGCGAGCAGGTTACGAGCATGCATGAGGCGATCCTTTCAGTTGGCGCGGCAAGGTGGGAACTCCGTGCCAGTCGGGTGGCCACGACGCCGTCGGCAGACCCGCCGAGCAGAACCCGATGCGGAGAATCATTTCGCCGCTTTCACGAGTCGCGCCTCCGCCCAGTTGGCACGACCGAGAGCTGAGTTCATCGTGCCGGCGGGGCCACCGAAGTCGACCTCGAGGGTCAGTTTCTTGCCGCCGCGAACGTCCACTTCGACGTCAGCGGGTTCGTCGCGCCAGGACTGTCGCTTCTCGAAGCGCTGCTCGCCGTCGACCTTGACTCGGAACACAACCTCGGCGACACCTTGTTCGGCCAATCGGGGATCGACGGGACGAGCGCTGTCGTCGATGCCGATGGTGGCAAGAAACAGCTCGTCAGACGCCTCGAGATCGAAGTCGAGCTGCGAGAACGAATGGACGCCCAGCCCCTTTCGATAAACACGATTCTGCAGCCGTAGCGGGCCGAAGAAGACGCTGAAATCTCGTTTGAACGCGTAGCGTTTCGACTTCTTGAAGAATGGCCCGGGAAACTCGAGGGCTCGGCTCACCTTCAAATCCGAGATGTAGCGGAGATGGCCTCCGAAGAGTGCCATCGAATTGATCATTGAGCTGTCGACGCGGAGATCGCCCAGAATCTCATGCTCGAGACCGACCTCGCCGCTGCCCATGGCAGTGAGGCGGCCGGAGAGCGTCGACCCATCGCTGAGCTGCAGCTGGGCTTCGCCCGCGGCGCGGAGGCGATGGTGCGGCGAGTCAGGGGCGTCCTCGTCGGGGTCCGAAGAGATCACAACCGCGAGAAGGCGATCGTATTCGACTTCGATTTTTCCCAGCCGATCGGACGTCAGTGTCACCTGCGTGGGCGACATCGATTCGACGAGACCTTCGAGTTTGCCGCCGGATGCCGGATCTGAAACGGAGGCGCGCAGAAGGGCCACATCGTCGCCGGGGCGCATCCCCAGGACGCGGCGCAGCGTGCGGGCCCGGACCTCCGGCGCGTATTCAAGTCGGCCTGGGATGCCGGTCATCGCTTCGTCTGCGATCACGGCTTGGACCGACTCAAGCCCGACCACCATTTCGCCCGGATGGATGCCAGCGGCGACGCGAACCTTGATCTGATCGCCGTCGCCGCTTTCGACCTGGCAGCGCACCACGTCGCCACCCTTGAGAACGAGCAGCCAGTCTTTGGCTTTGAGCGCGCGCGCCGCGGGCTGTAGCCATCTGACGTAGGAGATGTCGGCGAGCTGCCAGCGCTTACTGCCGAACTCGAGGCGAGCAGGTTGTCCACCGCTCGAGGTGACGAGTCTCAGCTCCTGTCCGTCGTTTCCGGTCAAGAGTTCACTCCCGCTGGTGTGCTCGACACGGACAGAAATCGTTGGCCTCGCTGGCGTCGGCCCATTTTCGTCATCCGCTGCGGTGCCATTTTCGCCGCCGGGAGCAGCCTCCTTCGGCGTAGCTGCTGGGTTGGGCGCGGAACTCGACCGGGAGGGCTCTTGTGAGCGTGCCGCGAGCGGCTGCATGCACAGGATGAGCGTGAGGGCGAAGGTGAGAAGCCGTCGGGACGAAGAATCCGCTTTGAGCATGGTGACGCAGAGTCTCGATTGGTGGTCAAAAAAATGCGCTCGGCTCGCCGCCTTTCGACGACGCGCGCGGGCATGAAAGTCATCGGCGAAAACGCCGTGCGAACTGGCGGTGATCGAGCGCGCGCTGGTCTCACGTAGCGGCAGGCGGCCGGTGTGAGCGCGTCCATCGATGCGGATCGGTCCGATAAACAGGCCCGGTGGGATTCTACCGCGACCATCCACCTCGCTTCCACTGATCCGGGCGGCGACGGCGGCTCGGGGGCGGTCTTTTGTCTCCGTGCTTGCATTCCGCACAATCGGAGCTATCTTTTCGGAAGATTGCTTTTCGGAAGATCGCGACGCCTTTCGCCACCGGTTCATCGCAGCGTTTTTGACTGTTTTCGGAAGTTTGCTGCGTTTGGCTTGAGAGGAAGTGGCCGCTGGGTGGCGTGGTCGGGGGTTCGCGCGAGACGCGCTGAATCCCCAATCTCGGCGACCTTCCAAGACGAGCGGATAGTGACAGAGGAAGTGATTTGAAGGTGAAGAACTCGGCACCGTGAAGGGTCCGGGCGTCGCTGGGTGGGGGCGATGCCGGAGACCACGAGACGCGCTCGAGCATCCGAGTGGTGCCAGCCCGGCACCATGGTTGACACCCATCGTGATCGTGACCGGTTGCGATCGATCTCGCGGATCTCTGGAGCGCAGTTCTCGGCAGCGGTGTGGAGGAGGAGGAGGAGCCATGGTCCGCCGGAAGAATACGGCCGAGGCGTTCGAGATCCTGTACCGACTTGCGCAGCACAGCGACGAGGCTCGCGAGCCAAAGGACGTCGAAGCTGAGAGCCTCCACATCGCATCGGGCGATGGGGCGATCGCCTTGCCGTCAGCCACGCTCCCTAGCCTTGAGGGCCCTAGCCTTGAGAGCCCTAGCCTTGAGGGTCAGACACCCGCGTCGGACGCCGATCCGGCTTCGGGAGCCACGTCGGAAGCGACTTCGCGGGTGACGAGCTGGCGCGGCGCACGGCCCGCGCAGGGGCGGCCACGTGGCCATGCTGCCAGCGAGCCGCTGCTGCGACCACGACGGAGTCTTGAGTCTGTCAGTCGGCGGAGCGCGCCGGCGCTGCCGTGGCCAAGTGGACGTTGGCCCCGTGAAACCAGAGCCGCAGCGTCGTCAGAGGCGCCGCCAGGGGCCAGCGAGCGCCCAGATCAGAGTGTCGCACACGACATGGAGGTGCCGCTCGGGGTCGATCAGAGCGAGTACTCCGGCCATTCGCCATCGCGCCGACTGGGCTGGCGCCGCCTCGCGTCGCCGCGGGGGGGCGCTGGATCCGCACCGTTGATCGAGCCCGCAGATTCACCGACCAGTGGCGAAACGGACAGTTCGGCCGTGCGCGACCGGACACCAGCGGAGCCGTGGGCAGTGACGGAAGACTCGCATGGGAATCGAGTTCGAGACCATCATCACCGGGCGGGCGACGATCGGAGACCCAGCGAACTGATGACACCCGGCGCTTTGGCAGACGGCGATCTCGACGGCCTCAGCCCGCACGTTGGCCAGCCGCAACGCGGTAGTGAGGCGTTCCCTTCCGGTTCGGCGTCACGCTTCGAGCTTTTCTCCGCAGCCAACGAGTCCGCGATGCCCGCGGCTGCGATGCGGTCTCCGGGGGCGCCGTCTGAGCCTGCCATCTTCGACGAGGCGGTCGCCCACCCGCTGCGGCGTAATCGCCTGCGTGACTTGGAAGGCGCGGGCGCACCAGCGGCCCGCACCGGGGGGGCTCCGTTCGGCGATCCAGTCGGTAGCGGTCCACTCAGTACCAGTCCAGTGGATGCCAGTCCAGGCGGCGGGGAAAACGAGGTCGGTTCGATGTCGCCGGAGCGCAAAACGAGGAAGTCGCGCCGCCGCCGTCGCCGTCGCTCGAGACGACGGCGTGAGGTGCCCGCGGGTGACCGCGATCGCGCGGTTTCGCAGCAGGCCCGGTCGCCACAGGGTGTCGACCTCCCTGATCAGCCCGAGCTCGTCGCGGTGGCCGCGGCGTGTGCCTCCGTCGAGCAGGCGGCTGAGAGTCTCGAAGCGACGCTCGATGTAGCACCCGGCGTTGGGGATGGAGTCCCGGTGGTGAGCGATTCCAGTGGCGCTGACGAGCCTGCTCAGCCCGGTGTAGATCCACAGAATCTTGGTCCTTCGGAGGGTGGCGAGCGCCGTCGAAACGTCGCCACGTCGCGGACGCGCGCCCGCACTGCTGCGTCGAGCGGTTCCGGCGGCACCAAGCGTCGCGCTCGTCAGCGTCGGCCTGATCAGACCACCCGCCGGCGTTCGGGGGCGAGCCGCGAGACGCTACCTGCGGTCGAGTGTGAGGAAGCTACCGGCGGCGTGTCGCCACCGCAGCAGGCGTTCGGGCCGCAGGGGGAAGATTCCGGCCGCCGTCGTCGTCGCTGGCGTGAAGTCGACGCTGGCGCCGCGGACCAAGATTCCGCGCCCCGCCAGCAAGGCGAAAGTGTGCGCGACAGCAGCGAAAACAGCGCCGAAAAGCGGCGCTCATCGCGTCGTCGTCGCGGTCGGGCGCGGCGCGAGCAGGGGGCTCAACGCCAGCACGAGGTCGTGAGCCACGACGGTGTTGGTGAAGCAGCGCTCGCAGCCACGGCTCCGGGCGCGGGCGAGGTGGCCGAATCCGCCGAGGCCGAATCCAAGACTGAGATTCTTTCCGGAGAGGCCCAAAAGGGGCGGCGCCGCGAGCGCCTCGTCGCGGCGGCCAAACGCTGCAGTGCGAGCACTAAGAAGCTTCTGGGTCCCGAAGCTTCGCGACTTTTGAGTCGACGCATTGAGGTGCGCGTTGGGACGATGTTCGTCGTCGGGCTGTTGGCTGTGGTCGGCGCCGGGCTGGTGTTCGTCCAGGGCGAAATCACCGGCAAAAGACAGCTGGAGCGCGATCAGTTCACCTTGGCATTCGGCGGTGATCTGAGGAACCAACTGGGGAGCGAGGAGCTCTCAGCAGAGCGCTCGCCGCGTGTCGATGCGACGCCGCGACCAGGAATATCGTTAGACGCGGCACCGCAGACTGCCGATGATTCGGCCTCCGAGCTGCCCGGCGCAGCTCGTGAGGCGCTCGGTGAGGCCGACGCGGGCGACATGGACGAGCGCGGTGCAGTTGACGATGACGCTCTTGACGGTGATGCTCTTGACGATGATGCTCTGGATGAGGGCGATAACGATCGGATCACAGCTTTCGTCGGCGCGCCGATTATCTCACCGATGGATCCAGACGGAGCCCAGGGTCGTGCCACGCCGGCCACCACGGTTGGCGGCGCTTTCGAGGGAGAACTTCAGCTCGCCACGCCCGAGCGGTCCTACCGAGGCTGGTCGGTCATCGTCCGCAGTCTTTGCTTTCGCGAGGAGGCGAACGGTGTCGTTGCCTACTTCGACAGCCTTGGGTTTCCATGCCGACTGGAGCCGCATGGCTACAAGGAGGGCCAGCCGATTTTCGAAGTGCATCTGCGCGAAAAGTTCGGCGACGACGCCTCCGCGACCGCGGTGTGTGAAACTCTGAAGCGAAAAGCGCTTGAACGGCCTTATCAAAAGGCGTACATGGACAATTTCCAGGGCGCCTACGTGAGATGGCGAGATCCGCGCGCCGGGTCGTGATGCGGCATGCGACCTCCGCGGCCCGATAACCAATCGATCGTCGTGAACGCTTTAGCTTGTGCCCGCGCCGCACCGATGTTAGCGGCAAGCTCTTAAAACTTCTCTTTTGCGGCGGGATTGTCCTCTCCATTTCGGGCCTGAGTCGGTGTCCCGGGATCCCTGCCGCGGCTGCGATGCGTGCCAGCGTTGATCAGATGAACAACCAACCAGAGTGCATCCCCTGTTGTCTTCGACGGCTTCTTCACACGGCCGATCGCAAAACGAGCGATGACTGGCTGCATCGCAAGATTCTAGCCGACGGCATGCAGGACCTTGCGAAGGTGGACGAGGTCGCGACGCCGGCCGAGCTCATGCACGGGGTGGCGCGGCGGACTGCGAAGGCGCTCGGCGTCAGCGATCCGTACGACGACGAGAAGGAGCGCTGGATCGCGGAGACGACGACCAACGCAGATTGGATTCGCTCCGTTGTCGACGACAAACCGGACCCGTTTCTTGCCGCTCTGCACCTTTCCATCGCCGCGAACATTCTCGACTGCGAACTCCGCCAGGATTTCGCCAAGGGTTTTTCGCTCAAAAAGCTCGTCAGTGGCTTTGAGAAGGTGCCGCTGGCGCTCGACCACGTCGAGGATTTTCGCCAGGCGGTGGAGAGCGCCGAGAAGATCCTTTTCGTCCACGATGCCGCCGGCGAGCTCTTTTTCGACCGGCTGCTGATCGAGAAGATGGAAAAACCGAAGGCGGCAGTGCTGTCAACTTTGCGCGAGATACCAGTTCTTGCTGATGCCACGCGCGCCGAGGCCGAGGCGGTCGGCCTCGGCGAAGTTGCCGAGCTGATCGACGTGGGAATCGATTGCCTTGGTGTCCCTCTCAACGCCTGCTCACAGGAGTTTCGGGAGCAGTATCAGTCCTCCGATCTTGTCATCGCCAAAGGCCAGGCGGCCTATCAGACGCTGGAGGGCGATGACCTACGCAATGAGGGGAAGGCCAAGTCGATTTTCTTTCTTCTCCGCGTCAAGTGTGCTGTCACGGCCCGAGTGCTCGGGGTGTCGCTCGGCGATGGGGTTCTCGAGCCGGGGTAGAGCGGGAGTCTCGGCCGACGAAAACTGCTTGTTGTCAGCAACCGAAACGCTAAAATAGCGCGCTTGGCGTCGCCGCCCCAGCGGACTCCACGAGACGCGAGCTCCTACCCCGCGTCCAGACGAGAGTCGAGCTTTTTCGGTGTTGAGGTGACGCGGCGGGTTGCGACAATCCTGTCGGCACGTCTGCAACGCGTGTGAATACGAAGTGTATGAATACAGGTGTATGAATACAGTGTGTGAATATCCTGTGAGCTGCGATCTATGAGCATCCACAAGAGTCTCGTCACCAAAGGCAATCTGATCCGAGCGCGCAATGTTTTGACGCGCTACGAGCGCATCCTCGAGCTGCGGCGGACAGGACGCTGGCAGGAGGAAGAGGGGTCACCTTACGGTCTGCCCAAAGTGCGTGTCCTCAAAATCCGCAAGCGCGGTAAAGAAAAGAAGAAGAAGGAAGAGGAAGAGACCGAGGCCACCCCCGAAGCGAAGTGACGCTGCCGGTGATCCTCTGCCTGGCATTGATTCCAGGCTCGTCGCCATGCGATGTGCCACGCGATGTGGCCTGAGCGCTTGAGTGCGCCGCACTTGCCGCCATGGTCGTGACGCTGAAAGCACTCTCTCAACCGAACAGCTCGTTGAAAGAGTCATTCGGCTGATCTGAACGCGAGCGACCAGTTTTACCTCGAAGCGAGCGGCTCGCTTGGCCACGCTCCTAGCCTAGGCCGGGGCGAAATTCGACTCGACGCGCTTTTTCAACAGGCTGCTGGGCTATCAGGCGCCGGCGTCGTCGTTCTCGCTCAGCAGCATTTCGCGCAGCAGTGACTTTTGATCGCGTGAGGGCTTCTCGGCGTCGGTGCCGGTCGCAGCGCGCGTCGCGGCTCGCACTTGCTGCCGTTTGAGCGCTCGCTCCAGCTTGCGCATGACCTGGGAGAGTCGTTCGATGCGTCGCTCCGTCTGCCGCACGCTGCGGTCATGTTGGCTACGCAAAAGGTCCCAGCGCCTCTGGTACTCGCGCTCCAGCTTTTGGTCGTGTGGCGTGACGTCACCGGTCGCACGCTGCGGCGCAGCGGCGTCGGCCTCGGCCTCGGCGTTCAGGTGCTCGCGCAGTGTGTCGTGGACCATCGAGTGAACAAGGTCGAGGAAGCGCGATTCGCTGAGAATCCGAAGCTGCTGCACGCCACGATCCACGAGTTGGTCGGTGTCGACGGTGGATGTCGCGCGGTCGAGGAGGTCGATCGGTTTCTTCTGGTTCATGATCGCTCGCTGGCCGAGGTGGGGGAACATTCGTGGTGTGGCAAGTGTCGTTCCGAACCAATCGCTTTCGCCGAAACCGCGACGCTGGCGTGACTAACACGTCTTTCAGCGCGCCTCGCCGGCATTGATGAGCGTCCATAGCTTGTACGGTCGCCTGCCGTCCTCGTGCAAATTCCACAGCCCATTGGTGCACGTCTTCACCGCGTCGTGACGCAGATTTGGCTCGCGAACGCTAACATCTCCCCCCTCTATTCACATGCCAACAAGGCGACGCATCGAATTGGTCTTTTGCGTCTTTTAGAACTTGTAGGCGGTTTCCTCTTTGGTATGATCGAGCCAAGGAAAACCCTCGTACACGAGGGCGATTGAGGATTCTCTGGGATGAAATCAAGCGAGAAATTGCGAGGAATCGTTCGCCGCAAGAACCACGTTTTGGCTTCTTCCGAGTGAACAGTGTTGGCAAGGGTTTTTGGTTGAGCAAAGACCGAAATCGAAGCTGAGCTTCGGCCGCGCGGCGAGATCCGCATGCGTCGCCGCTGCAAGGGGAGCGAGGTCTTTGGACTGTGTTTAAAGGAGTGTGTCGCATGAGTCGTGCTTTGGTATTGGGTTCAGTCATGGCAATGGTGGCGCTCGTCTGTGCGCCTGCGCAGGCGCAGGTGATCGACGAGTCGCTAGTGATTATGTTCTGCGATCCGCCAGACGGCGAGCGCTGCTCCGATGACAACATGGCGATCACCTTCGCAGCGGGCGACCCGGAAGGTGACGCTGAAGTGCCCATCACAGGCAGCAACGTTTTTGATTGTATGCCGTGCGAAGCAGGAACAGTGGTTCCTGCGGTCTTTACGATGACGACCGCAAGTGACCAGATTCAAGGCTGGTCGATCGCCGTGGCGCACGATGAAGCGCTGATGTCGATCACCGACGACGATCTCATCACCGACAACACTGCTGCGGGGATCAACGCTGGCAACACGCCGTTCTTCCAGAACAAGGTGGTCGCCGGCGGTTTCATCTCGGCGATCGTTCTCGACCTCTTCGGCGGTTCGCTCTTGCCGAAGCAGCTCAACACGCTGCTGCGCGTCAACTACGCGGTGAACGACACGCTCGGTGCGGACACCATCATCGAGTTCAAGAGCGGTGAGCTCGGCGTTGAAGGTTCGCCGCCAGTGGACATCATTGCCACGGACAACGGCCGCTCGAAGACGCCGCGCGTTCTGACGAACGCTCGCGTTAACGTCGGTGGTGGCGTCGCCGAGATCTGCGACAATCAGCAGGACGACGATGGCGACGGCGCTGTGGACTGCGACGACAGCGACTGTGCCGAGGATCCGGCCTGTGCGCCTGCCACCGAGATCTGCGACAACCAGCAGGACGACGATGGCGACGGCGCTGTGGACTGCGACGACAGCGACTGTGCCGAAGATCCGGCCTGTGCGCCTGCCACCGAGATCTGCGACAACCAGCAGGACGACGATGGTGACGGCGCTGTGGATTGCGACGACAGCGACTGTGCCGAGGATCCGGCCTGTGCGCCTGGCACCGAGATTTGTGACAACCAGCAGGACGACGATGGCGACGGCGCTGTGGACTGCGACGACAGCGATTGTGCCGAGGATCCGGCCTGTGCGCCTGCCACCGAGATCTGCGACAACCAGCAGGACGACGATGGTGACGGCGCTGTGGACTGCGACGACAGCGATTGTGCTGGCGATCCCGCTTGTCCTCCGGATGACTGCCCGGCCGACGCCTACGCTCTCTACTTCGGCCCGGCCGCGACCGGCGACGCGTACACCGCCGGTGACAACTCCATGCCGATCGTTGGCCGCCACGCTGCCGACCTTCTCGGCTTCCAGTTCGGCGTCAAGATCAATGGCCAGGACCTGAGCTTCTCGGGCGACCTTGCCTCGGGCGAAGGCCGACCGCTGATCGAGCTCGTCATGACCGACGATCAGGGCAACTCGCAGACGCCTGCTGCCGGCAACACCGGTACGCTCGCCAGTGGCGACCCGATCACCATGGTCGAGCGCGGTAGCGCCATCGCAGGGTTCTCCGACGGCGACTTCTTCGAGGTCGACCTCAATCCTGGTGTGGGTGGCCCGGGCATGACCGTCGGTTACGTCAGTGACCTCGACGGCGACGCCAACAAGATCCCCGCCACGGGCGCCGAAGGCTGCCCGGTGAGCGAGCTGGTCGTGGCCACTCAAGGCGACGGTGGGCTGCCGTTCAACCGCGGTGACGCCGACGGCAACGGCAAGATCAACGTCACCGACGGTGTCTTGATCGTTCAGGGTCTTGTCGGCAACCTGCCGAAGCGTTTCCCTGGCTGTGACGATATCCTCGACGCCAATGGCGACGGTAGCGCCGACCTCTCGGATGCCGTCTTCCTGCTCGAGTACATCTTCATCAGCACGGCTGCAGAGCCGCCTGCCCCGTTCCGCACTTGCGAAGCCGGACCGGCGACCTGCCAGGAGTCGAACTGTACCCCAAACAGTTAACGAGCCTGAGCCTCTGAGCTGAGAACCGCTCCCGCCGAGCTCTTCGGTGGGAGCGGTTTTTTTTGACGCCGACGTCCCTGCCACAGCGCGTTCTGCGCGGCGTCTTCAGCACACCTTCTTTACTGACACGTTTCGGCGCCTGGGTTACAATCGTCAGTCGAGGAAACGGGTCCCCGGACCACTCGGGTGCAGTCGGTGTGACGCCCGGCCGACCCTTTGTGACTGCGCGGGGCGAGCCGTCTTGAGGGCTCGCGAGCACCAGGTGAGTGCTGTTTCGCGTCGTGTTCCGAAGACCCTGTCCTTCTCCTCCCGCCTCTTTGACCCGTTCGAAGCTCAAGCTTGGAGATTTGGAGACAGCTTCCAATGAAGCGACGTAAGAAGATGAACGTGAATTCGACAGCTGCTTGGCGCCTCTGCTTGCCATTTGTGGTGCTGGCTGCAGGCGCCAGTTTGAACGCGCAGGAGGGGGCATACAACCTTCTCTTCTCTTCGTCGCGCGCCAGCGTCGCGCCTGGCGAAGTGGTGTCGATCGGCATTGTGATGGAGAATGTTCCGGACGCGGTGACCGGTTTTTCGCTGGGCGTCCGTCACGACGCCGCCTCCATGACACTTGAGAGCGTCGAGCTCGGCCGCGATCTCCAAGCGATCGTCGAAGGCTCTTGCCCGGGTGGGCAGCCGGATGCGAACTTTTTTCACGTCAATGAGTCTCCGGAAGGCGGTGACGGGTTTACGGTGGCGATGCTGCTGACGACCGACCAGTGCACCGGGCAGTTGGTACCGGACGTGTTTCATGATCTCCTGCGCGTGAGTTACCGCGCCGCAGCCGACGGCGTCGACAACTCGCTGTCGTTCGCCGAGGACTTGGGATCGCCGGCGGTGCCGATTCTCTTCGATGTCGCTGGATCTGCGCAGCCGCGGACCAGCCCTGAGCTGAGCGAGCCGGTCTTTGTACGCGTGGCGGCGCCGACGCCGTTCATTCGCGGTGACGTCGACATCACGGGCGGTCTCACGGCGACGGATGCCATCATCATCCTGAACTTTCTCTTCACGGGCGGCTTGCCGGCCGGAGAGGCGACCAAAGCGGACTGTCTGGTGGCGTACAACGTCGACGGCTCGATCGATCGCGGCGACCCAGCGGCCGAGGATATGGCGGACATCGACCTTTCCGACGCCGTGATTATGCTCAATTTCATCTTCGGAGCCGCGCCTCCACCTGCCGCGCCCTACCCTGCGTGCGGTGAGCCCGAGGGGGCGGTCGCTGGTGAAGTCGGCTGCGTCGGTTTCACCTGCCCGTAGCGAACGGCCCTTGGAGTCCGTCACGACGGCTCGAAAGGTACGGCGATACCGCGGGTCGAACCGGGGTCGTGCTCCCGAACAAGACGTAACTCGAGGCATGGTCTGCGCCTGTGATCCCCGATCGCAGCGGCCGGGAGGGGCGCCCCCTACTTTTCCCTTTGCAAAGCCGGGTGGGACGACTACGATCCGATAACTCACGAGCGTCGAGCGGCTTTGGTGAGGGGCAGGCCGACTCTCGCCTGGCAGGGGACCGGGAGCGTCGCCGCACGTCGCACTTCTCTTCAACCATTTGTTAGCACGTTCTCCACGCCAACGACTCTTCGTCGCGTAGGGGTTTTTTCTTTCGCGACGCGTCTCTTTGGCTGAGAGTTGATCTGCGGTTCGCATTCGGCTCCTGCGCCTCGACGCCGGGAGCCGCAAGAAGCTGCAGCGCTGCTTGGAGGAACGAAACGTTTGGTGCGCAAGCCGTCAGATGTCAAACTGACTTCGCCGCGTCCGATCAGCGGGCCCGACGGACTCCTCTGTCCGCGGTGTAAGTCAAAGAACGGGTCGAACGCAGAATTCTGCATTCGCTGCGGTTTCAGCTTTCGCCAGACGCATGCTGCTGAGGAGCTGCCGGTCATCGAGGATCAGCTGGTCGGCAGAGTCATCAACGGTAAATACCGTGTACTCTCCGTCCTTGGCGAGGGCGGTTTCGGGGTGGTCTACAAGGTGCGTCACTTACTGTTCGAGGGCGCCAACGTTTTTGCGCTCAAGCAGCTGCATCCGACCCTGAGTCAGGACAAGCAGTTTCGTCTGCGGTTTCTGCGTGAAGCCGGCCTCGCTATGTCCCTGGTCCACGAAAACACGATTCAGATTCGCGAGTTTGGCCAGACTGAGAGCGGCGACCTCTTTTTCACGATGGACTACTGTGAGGGCGAGCCGCTGAAGGATGTGCTCAAGCGCGAGCGTTTTCTCACCGTCAACCGTGCGCTTCACATCGTGCAGCAGATTCTGCTCGTCATGCAGCAGGCGCACTCGCGCGGCATCATCCATCGCGATCTGAAGCCAGAGAACATTTTCCTGGAGCGTGCCCCCGATGGGCGCGATTTCGTGAAAGTGGGGGACTTTGGCCTAGCGAAGAGTGTCACCGACGAGCCGTCGGCCGATCTCACCCGAGGCGGCATCGTTGGGACGCCGCGCTACATGTCGCCCGAACAGGCCAAGGGTTCAGACCACCTCGACGGTAGGTCGGATCTCTATTCGATCGGCGTGATTCTTCATGAAATGCTCTACGGCGACGTGCCGGGCGGCGGCGGTCAAGACGACGCGGCGGCGGTGCGGCGCGGCGACACTCCGGTGAGGACGCACGCTGTGCCGTCCGGGGTCTACGAAATCGTCGAAACTGCCATCCAGGAGCCACGCGAGAAGCGCTTCCAAACCGCGGACGACTTCCTTGCGGCTGTCAATGAGTTGCCCGAATACACACCGACGTACATCGAACCGAGTCAGCGGCGTAAACGCCCGCGGCGCTGGTTGCGGCGAGTCAGCGCCGCTCTCGTTGTTCTGGTTCTGCTGTTTGGCGCGGCGCTTTTCTCCGGGGCCGAGACGCTTCGCGGGTGGATCGACCAAGTGGAAAAGCTTCTCCACCGAGGTGGTGCTCAGGCAAGTGACACGCAGACCGATGCAACGCTCGAACCGTTCGCAGCGCCGCTTCGCATTGAAACATTTCTAAAATTTAAGACCGGTGAAGAGCTTGTCTACCGAACCTCGGTTGGCAGCGACAAGCGGTTTACGTACCACATCGTCGACGAACCGAACCCTGGAGAGTACGTCGTCATCGATCAAGACGGACGCGAGGTGCGCTGGATCGTCGATCCGCAGAAGAACGAGCTGATACAGAAGTTCACGACTCTTGACCCTGAGACTGGCACCCTGACGCGAGCGGAGGAGACCGTCCATTTGCGTTTGCCGAGAAGCTTCGATGGCAAGGACTTCGTCGTCGTCGATGGGCACCAGAAGATCTACCGCGCTCCGGAGGAATTCAGCGAGAAATACAAGCGCTGCCTGCTGGTCGAGACACCCGAAGGCAACCGCTGGACCAAAGACTATTACTACGAAGGCGTGGGCTTGGTCGGGACGGTGGTGCTTGAGATGGACAACTCATCCGAGACTTCGCAAGTGCGGACCGTCCCGATCTACCGCAAGGAACTCGTCGAGCGGAAGCACGTGCCGTTACGCCCGCACGTGGGCGGCATTGGAGCCAGCCCGTCGCCGTAGCCCGGCGATTGATGAGGTCGGTCGGGGGCTCACCTATTTCCCGAGCGGGAGAGGGTGACCGAGGTTGTCGCCGTTGGCACGAAAGCCGTCGCCGCTAACGTCCACGAAGATCGGGTTGGTGAACGCAACCGGGTGCATCTGTGACTGCCAAGACTCGCCGTAGCCGGTCTTGAGATTGAACCCTTCGCCAATGGCGGCGACGATGATGTGGGCGTCCTGACCGAGCGGCACGGTGATGCGACGCTCGAACTTGACCACGCCATCAGTGAACCACTCTTCGTGCGTGCTACGACGGAAGTTGAGCTCTTGCGGCTGGCGACCGTTGACGAGAATCTGGACACGGTCGATGTCGATCCAGTCGGTGCACTGGACGCGGACGTCGAGATCGATCGATCCGTTCGCGATCGTGTGGCCACCGGGGAGCGTGCCGTTGTCGGTGCTCACTTCAAGGAAGGGGCCGTTCGTCATGAACGTGCGACCACTCTTGGCGTGGCGGACGATCTCTATGTAGTCGATCTGGCTCGGGTCGTCCGTCGAGCTCGGGACGTAGGTGCGCCAGCCTCCAACCCCATTGCCGAAGACGCTGTGGGCGTCGGAGACGGCCACGCAGTACATGTAGCGCCCTTGGTTGAGGAGCTGTAGCCATTGAAACGTACGGTTGGCGCGGCCGTTGGCGCGCGGCTCCGGGTTGACGATCTCAGTCGACCAAACTTCCGCGGCGTCGATGAGGTTCTCGAGCCCGACGTAGCCGCCGTCGGCGACGCCGTCGCGATCGCGGTCACGGAAGAACGCGCCGACGTTTGGATGGTTGATTTGCACGTAGCGATTTGGATCGCGCTCTTGATAGTCGCGCAGAACGATCGCGTTGAGGCGAGGGTCGTGTTGCCACACCGGTGCACCGCCGTCTTGCAGCCAGGGATGGACTTTGAAGGGGAAACTATTGAAGTGTGCATTCGGTCCGGTGAGCTCGAGCCCGACGACTGTGCTCATTTCGGAGGAGAGTCCGAGTGCGTCGATGTGTGGCTGCCAGTCGTAGAGACGGTTGTGCTCGGTGGTCGGGGCGAACTCGATGTGCTCGGCCGCGAGGTTGATCACGCGGTCGTCCGTGCCGCAGTAGTTGTCGCCACTCGGCGTCGAGTGGTTGTGGAAATCGGTCGACACCCATCCACGCGTCTGGACCAAACGCCGTAGACGGCCGCTCACCAGCGTCGTCTCTCCTGGCTTGACGACCGCCAGCTGCGTGAAATGGGAGTACTCGATGCCGCGCGTGACCGTGACGAGGTAATCGCCAGGAGGGATTTGGACGGAAAACTCTCCGACTTCCGAGTGGTACTGGTTTCTACAGCCGCGGGCCTGGATATCGACACCGAAGTGGGGATTCGGAGTGCCTGCGATGCCGATGAACTGTGCTTTGCAAGGAAACGGTCGTGAGGCGTCGGCATCGACGCCTGAGACGTCGAGCGTGATGCGAGCGGCCGCCTCCAGCTCGACTGCAAGTGTCGTCGTCTCGCCAGCGCTGATGCTGAACTCACCCTTTACCGTCGGCCGACCGAGATCCTGCGTCTCGTAGCGGTAGGTTCCTGGCGCCAGGGAGCACTCGAGAGAGCCGTCGGCATGGGGGTAAGCCGGGAGCCAAACGCCGTCGGCAAGCTCAATGCGCAGCGCCGCGCTGGCGACGGGCTCGTTGCCGTGGCGAACGTCGGCACGCAGTTGGCCGGTCTCGTTCTGCCGTGCCAAGACGGTCGAATAAGCCTCAGCGGGCGAGTGACCCGGTGCCAAGATGATCGCGTAGGAGGCCTGCTCGCCTGGCTTGAGCTTGCGCTTCTCGAGAGCGACAGGTGAGCTCGACTGGAGTTCGAGCGCCGCCCACGCGTAGGCTTGACGGTCCGATGGATTCATGGCGTCGGCAACCGAGACGCCGGCATGCGTCGTGACTGGACCGAGTCCCTTCACAGCTGGGGACGGGTCGAGCTCCCATTCCGTGTCCGCATGGTTCGTGTAAACCGACACCACCTGCAGGTAGCGCCAGTCTGGCTCCAACCAGTAGAGGTGCCGTACCTCGTGCCCGTCACCTCGGGCACGAGAGCGGTGTACCATGACGATCGCCGCCTCTTCACCTCCGGCTTGCTGCACACCAACGCTGGAGACGGAGCCGAGCTGTTGACCGGGGGCGAACTTGGTGAGCTGATCGTTTTTTGTACCGCGGACGGCGAGATCGTAGAGGCACCCAGGCGTCGGCGCTTTGTAGTCCGTGCTCATGTTGGCCCGGCGCAGTGGGAGGTTGCCGCCGACAAGCGCTTCGATATGCGCGTTACGTAGAACGAAGTCGCCGATGATCCCGTCCGCCTCTTTGCCGAGGGGCAGTGCGTCGACATTGTGCGCGCCGATCTCGAATGCTTCCGCCGGCGTCTGTGCCGGCAGTTGGGGCGATGCACACAGCTGCGCGGCGAAAAGAAGAACGAAGCTGAAGAAGTCTCTTTTTTCGTTTACGGATGCCATGTCATCGTCTTCCTTGTGGAGAGCTTCTAGGGAGCAACTGGGGTGCACGAAAGGTGAGCGTGAAGTGGGACCGCGGCGGCGTACGAGCTCGAGACCCAAGAGCCCAACGCGTTGCCGTGGCGAGGCCCGTTGTTCCGGGCTCGTACGCTCCACTATAGCAGAGAGACGCGGTGAAGTGGGTGACGGGTTCGCGCTCGAGCCGACCTCGCGTTCAGGCGCTGCGGGAAGTTGCATTCGTTCTCGACGGCCGGTAGACTCACTCGCTCTGGTAGCACCGGTGAGGACGTACCGTTCGATAGAGGAGCCTCGCGATCGCGGCGGGCCGGGTGCCCGGGTCGGTCGACGTGAGTGTCACAGTCGCGTCGCAGTCACCGTGACCGTCACGTAGCTGGTGCTAATAGAAGATTCTGGTCCAAGAAAAGTAGGAAGAAGAGATTTCGCTTGCGAAGAACGGGTTGGGTGTGGCGGCGTGTTGTTCGTCCTCCCGAGTCGCGGTGCCGTCTACGCCGCTTGCTGGGTTTGGCTCGGCCGCCGCAGGTTCGCTCTTTGTTTGAGCTCGCAAGAGTGCGCGTCTGAGAGCCTCCCACGAGTTGATCGCTGGCATTTGACCCAGTGAGCGCCAGAGCGCGACGGCTTCGAAACGAGCGACCGCCTTGGGTTCTGGACGCGAACGTGTCTCAACGGTTTGTTCGAGCGAAACGTTTCTTCCAAGTGGATCGCAGCAGCGTGAAGGAAAGAAGACATGGCGAAATCTCCCCGCCGTTCGACGGGCGCGCGACGTTCGCGGCGTAAGTCCAGTCAGTCGCACGGTGAGATCGACGAGACCCTTCGCATCCAAGAAGTCCCGTTTCACACGGCGACGCGCCGGCGCTATCTGAACTACGCGCTTTCGGTCATCACGTCGCGCGCTCTACCCGACGTGCGTGACGGACTGAAGCCGGTGCAGCGGCGTATTCTTTACACGATGCAGAACGATCTGCACCTCGGGCCGAACGCCAAACCTCTCAAGTGTGCCCGCATCGTCGGCGACGTTCTCGGCAAGTACCACCCGCATGGCGACACGGCCGTCTACGATGCACTCGTGCGTATGGCGCAGGACTTCTCGCTGCGCTATCCACTCGTCTTCGGGCAGGGAAACTTTGGCTCCCTCGACGGCGATAGCGCTGCAGCTTACCGCTACACCGAGGCACGTCTGCAGTCCGTCTCCATGGAGCTCCTGAGTGACATCGGCAAGGAAACGGTCGACTTCCGGCCGAACTATGACGGCAAGACCAATGAGCCGGTGGTGCTGCCGGCGCGAGTTCCGCAGCTCCTCGTCAACGGCACGACGGGGATCGCGGTCGGCATGGCGACGAACATTCCGCCGCACAATCTCGCCGAGGTGACTGAGGCCTGTGAGGCTCTGATTCAGAAACGTAGCCTGACAGTCAAGGATCTCGTCAAGTACGTCAAAGGACCTGATTTCCCGACGGGTGGCGAGATTTTGAACTCGCGAGCCGAGCTGCGCGCGATTTACGAGGAGGGACAGGGCGCGGTTCGCGTCCGAGGTGAGTTCAGCGTCGAACGCGACAAGAAAACCGGCACCCGGATCGTCGTCACATCGATTCCCTACATGGTGCAAAAAAGCGCACTCGTCAAGGCGATTGGCGAGCTCGTCTACCAGCGCAAGGTGCCGCAACTCGTGGACGTTCGTGACGAATCGACCACGGATGTCCGCGTCGTGCTCGAACTCAAAAAGGATGCTGATCCTAACGTCGTCATGGCGTACCTCTACAAGCACACGCAGCTGCAGAACAACTTTAACGTCAACCTCACGTGCCTCGTTCCGGACCCTGACTCTCGCGTTTCCGGACCCGCGAAAGTCGATCTGCGATCGCTCCTATCGCATTTCATCGATTTTCGCTATGAGGTCGTTGAGCGGCGGTACCGCCATGAGCTGCGACTCTTGGAGGAGCGGATTCACATCCTGCTCGGATTCAAAAAGGTCTTCGATGCGCTCGACGAGGCGATTCGCATCATCCGCCGCTCTGACGGCCGCAAGGACGCGGCCGAAAAACTGATGAAACGCTTCAAGCTGGACGAGGTGCAGACGACTGCCATCCTTGATCTGCGCCTCTACAAGCTGGCAAAGCTGGAGATCCGCGCGATTCTCGACGAGCTGCGTGAGAAGAAGGCTGCTGTCAGGGAAATCAAGGCGATCCTTGCGAGTCCACGGCGTCTTTGGACTGTAGTGCGTCGGGAGCTCAAAGCGGTGCGCGAGGAGTATGGTGATCGGCGTCGCACGCGCGTGGGTGCTCGCGGTCTCGAGGAGGTGGAGTACGACGAGGAGGATTTCATCGTCGACGAAGACGCTTACGTTCTCTTGTCGCGCGACGGCTGGGTCAAGCGCGCAGGGCGCATTGGCGATGTTTCGAAGGTTCGCGTGCGACCGGACGACGAGCTCTTGGCGATCGTCGGCGGGAATACTCGCTCGGTGGTGACGTTTTTTTCCAACCTCGGTTCAGCGTACAGCATTCGACTCAATGAGATCCCCGCGTCGCGCGGCTACGGCGAGCCTGTGCAGCGCTTCTTCAAGTTTCGCGATGGCGAGCGCGTCATCGCTGCGCTGTCGTACGATCCCCGTTTTCTCAAAAAGATCGGCAGCGCCGAGTCGACGTCGAGCAAACCGCCGACGACGTTGGGCCTGGCCGTGAGTTCGAGTGGCTACGCTTTGCGTTGTCCGCTCTACGCTTTCGGAGAACCGTCAACGCGCGCCGGACGCAAATTCGCGCGACTCAAGCCAGGTGAAGAGATCGTCGGATTCCACGTGCTGACCGGAGGCGAGAACATCGTCGTCGCCTCCAAGAGTGGTCGAGTGATTCTCTTCCCCTCCCGCGACATTAACTACCTCACTGGTCCGGGCCGAGGGGTCATAGCGATCAAGCTCGGCAAGAATGACCGTGTGCTGGGGACCGCCGTGAGCACACAGAAGAGTGAAGGACTCCGCGTCTACACCACCGGTGGACGGAAAGTTGACGTCACGCCGCGCTCGTACCGCGTCACGAGCCGCGGCGGCAAGGGCGTGGAGGTGATTAAGCGCGGCGGGCTGTCACGTGTCGAACCGCCGCGTCTTGACCCGCCGGATCTCGGCGGTAACGACAACGGGGGCAGTAACGGGCGGAGTAGTCGCAGCAACAATGGTAGGCGTTGAGGAGTCTCTTGAATTGGCTGCAACGAAGTATACAGCGAAGAACATCAGCGTCCTCAAGGGACTGGAACCGGTACGGCGCCGACCGGCGATGTATATCGGCGGCGTCGACACGGCGGGGCTGCATCATCTCGTGTGGGAGATCCTTGACAACTCGATCGACGAAGTGATCAACGGCTACGCGACGTCGGTAGAGGTCGAGCTCGATCAGGACTCCGAAGGGATCGAGATCTCTGACAACGGTCGCGGCATTCCGGTTGACAAACACCCCGAGACGAAGAAGCCAGCGCTCGAGACGATCCTGACGACGCTGCACGCTGGCGGAAAGTTCGAGGACGGAAACTACATTCATTCGGGCGGCCTTCATGGCGTCGGTTCGTCGGTGGTCAACGCGCTTTCCGACGAGCTCGTCGCTACAGTTCGCCGCGACGGCGGCGAGTATACACAGCGCTATCGCCGCGGCAAGCCGACCGCACCGGTTAAGAAACGAGGCAAGGCGCGCGGCACCGGGACGTCGATCTGGTTCAGGCCTGATCCTAAGATCTTCACGCGTACGAAATTCGACCCGAAGAAACTTCGTGAAGTCCTTGAGTCGAAGGCCTATCTCCACAAGGGTCTGCGCATCGTCTTTCGTGATCGCGTTGGCGGCGAATCGCACACGTTCAAGTATGAAAACGGGATTCAGGAGTACCTCAACAAAATTGTCGCGTCGCGCCGGCATCAGCCGACGCAGGATTTCACGTTCTATCTAGCGCGCGAAGAGGATCCGCGTCTCGAAGTGGCGCTCCTCTGGACCGACGAACCCGCGGAGTTCATCCATTCGTACGCCAACGGTGTGCGGACGCAGATGGGAGGAACGCATGAACTCGGTCTCAAGTCGGGCGTCGTCAAGGCGGTGCGCAGCTATATGGAGAGCCACGACCTTTCCCCGAAGGGTGTCTCCGTCACGGCCGAGGACGTGCGAGAAGGCTTGACGGCGATACTCTCCGTCTACCTGACGAAGCCGCAGTTTCAAGGGCAGACGAAAGAGCGGCTCAACAACCCGGAGGTGCAGGCCCAAGTGGCGGCGATCGTCTCTTCGGCGCTGGAGAAATACTTCCATTCGAATCCGACGGTGGCGCAGGCGATTGTAGCGCGAGCGATTCTCGCGGCGCGTGCCCGGGCCGCGTCACGCGCCGCGGTTCAACAGGTGACGCGCAAAACCGCGGTGTCCCACCGGTTGAACCTTCCCGGCAAACTGGCGGACTGCGAGAGCACGCAGCCGTATGAGAGCGAACTTTTTATCGTGGAAGGCGATTCGGCCGGCGGCACGGCGAAGCAAGGACGTGACCGTAAGACGCAAGCGATCTTGCCGCTGCGCGGTAAGGTCCTCAACACCGAGCAGGCCAGCTTGAGCAAGGTGATGGCCAACAAGGAAATCTCCGATCTCGTCTCGGTGCTCGGCTGCGGTTTCGGCAAGACGTTCGACATTGGCAAGCTTCGCTACCACAAGATCGTTATCCTGACCGATGCGGACTCCGACGGGCATCACATCGCGACGCTGCTTCTGACGTTCTTCTACCGCCATCTCACGCCTCTGGTGCGGGGCGGATATGTCTATCTCGGAATGCCTCCCCTCTACCGCATCGAAAAAGGAAGCGACGTTCACTGGGCCTGGGATGATCAAGAACGCGAGCGTATCGTTGAGGAAGCCGGGGGTAGGCTGCGGAGCGATGCGATCACGCGATTCAAGGGCCTTGGCGAGATGTCACCGACCCAGCTCAAGCAGACAACCCTCGACCGCGCCACGAGGCAGCTACTCAAGGTCCTCGTCGTCGACGAGATCGAGACAGACCGCGCCGTAGACGAGCTCATGGGAAAGGACCCTTCCGCCCGTTACCGTTTCGTCATGGAGCGTGCGGCAGAAGCCGACGACCTCGATTTCTGAGCGCCCTTCCGTCCAGTCGCCGCGCGCACTTTTGCTCACCACCCCTCTCGTCCAATGCAGCGGGTCACGACGTTTCTACCGCAGCGGCGTGGTCGGAGGCGACGGGGCGCTTGGGCAGAAGGAGCGTCATCGGCAGCGTCAGGAGCGCAGCCCCGACGACGACGCTGAGCGCGCCGGCAATTCCCAGTTGTGGTGCCAGGTTGCCGACGATCGTCGGTCCCAAGCCGCCGACGCCCCAGCCGACACCCATCATGAGGCTCGACACGGTGCGGGCGCTTTGGGGAGCCAGCTCCTGGCCCATGATGATGTGCATCGAATTCGTCAACAAAATGAAGAACCCTGCGATCGCGATGAGGGCGTAGAGAAGCGGGAGCGGCGGAGTCAGGAGCAGAAACGTCAGCGCTGCAGGGATGCCGACGAGACTCGAGACGAGCTGCAAGGCTTGACGATCGACGCGTGCTGTCAGAATGCCCCCTGTAAACATGCCGACGGCACCGCCGGCCGAAAAGAGGGCAAAGCCCCATGCGGCTTGGCCGTCGGTGTAGTTCCACTCAACGAGGAGGCGCGGCAGGAACATGCCGATCGACACTTGTAGCGCCGATCGGACGACAACGAGAACGTAGAGGCAGAAGATCGTGGCTCGATGCTCGATCCACGGGGTGCGCAGCGCCGACAGTTTTTCGTCACTTCTCGTGTCCGAGTGCACGTCGGCTTCACGTGCGGCGGTGCTCATATGCGCCAACGTGTCTCGGCGAAAGGGGAGAAACACGGCGGCAGCGAGTAACACAGCAGGCACGGCGAGGAAAGGCACGTTTTGGAGGCCGAAAGCTTCGATGAATCGCACCAAACCGACGGGGGCCAGCGCGAATCCGATCGTACCGACCATGACGAACAGTGAGACACCGACCGCTCGACCGTGAGGTGAGGACTCGGCTGCCATGACGACACCCGCGGGATGAAATGATGCAATGCCGAGTCCACCAAGAACGAGGAGGGTCGTGAACAGCCAGGTTTGGTGCGTGATGGCGGCGGCAAGGCTGAGAAACGTCCCGGCTGCGAAGATGCCGAAGACGATGTGCCGGTAGGGGCGGCCGCGGTCGGCGAGAAAGCCGAAGGCGAGCTGGGAGAAGGACAGCGAACACTGAAACAGCGTGCCGGCGAGCCCGAGCGCTTCCGGCGCCATGCGGACGACCGCCGCGATCTGGCTGAAGAACGACGCATAGGCGTCGACAGCAAAGTGGCAGACACAGATGAGCGAGAAGCGTCGTTTGGGTGTCACTTGACGAAGGGGTTCCGGTCCGGGTTGCCTCGAGTTGTCCATTTCGCGCGCGTCTACGCGGACGAGTTTACAGGGCTTCAAAAGGCATGTGGGTTCTTTGTTTCCTGAGAGCCTTGGCTTGTGTCCAAGAACGCCCTCCGACCTATCGGGATGAGCGAGGAGTACCGATGCCGGCGCCGGTCCGCCACGATCCGAGCCGGCGCGCTCGAGTAACTCCTTGGCCTCGACGCGTCCGGCACTCGCACGGCCGAAGCGAAACGGTCGAACTCGAGGCTGCGTTCCATCACTAAATCTTTGACGTCAGGCAAAAGCAAGAACGAAGCACCTGTGCTGTGGGTGTGGCGGCGCTATGTTCGGTGTTCGGTCATGAGGCCACCGTGAGGGCGACCCTCAGGGCGGCGCATTTGCTTGACTTGACTCCGACCCACAAATAGAGTGCTTCGGAGAGTTGCTTGAAGCCAACTCGAAGGGAGGTGACATGGCAGTTCTCGATGTAGTCCTCGAAACGCTGCCACAGTCGGGCTTGACACTCGAAGCGTACGACCGTGCTGGCAGAGTCGCGCGTCGGGTGACCGGGACGGAGCTGCTTCTCGCCGCCGAGCGTTTTCGCCACGCGCTGCGCGGTTGGGATGTCGACGGCCGCAAGGTGATCTGTCTTCTCTTCAAGCCGGAAGAGACCATCGAGTTTCTCGTCGCTACTCTCGCTGCGATGGCCGAGCGCTGGACGGTTGTTCCGCTCTATCCGAACTGGTCGGAGGCAACGCAGCGGCAGTATCTCGCCGCCTACCGCCTGGGTGCTGTCATTGCCGGCGGTGGGCTTCGCGGACGCGCCGAGCGTTGGCTTCTCACTCCGCGCGGTGGTGACGAGGGCGGTGACGTCGCCGACACCCTCATCTCGCGAGTGCTGACTCTCTCCCTCGAAGAGCTTTTGGCTGAGACCGATGGTGGCGGCGCCAGCGGCGAAGGCGAAGATGTCGCGGCGTTGGGCGCCTCGAGCACCGGAGGCTCGCTCCTCGCGGGTCTGCCGCCAGATCACCCGTGCGCTTGGATCTTCACGTCGGGGACCTCAGGTCGTCTCGCGAAGCTGACAGAAATCTCGCTTGGAAACATAGACGCTGCCGTCGACAACATCCGCGACATCGATTTTCTCTACCAGGGCATGACGCTTCACAGTCCGCTTTCAACCAGCCACGTCTTTGCATTCGTTGTGATCTTGGGACTGTTGGCCGTCAAACCGAAGCGTCTTCTCTTCTCAGACGTTCAGTACCTTTCGCGCCTGCCGGAGGCGGTCACGGGTAAGGTGAACGGGATGATCCTCGTGCCGATCGTGCTGAATCGAATGCGATCGGGGTTCTACGACCGACTCACCTCGGATCTCGATCCCAAAACGGCACCGGAGCCGCTGCGGCGCCTGGCGCGCATTCCGCTGCGGGTGCGCCGTCGCCTGAAGCGTGTCGTTCAACAGGCGGAGGATGCAGTCATCGACCGCGAACAAGGTAGGCACATCGGCCTGAGGCGTCGCGGCGCCATTCTGACCGCGCGGCGTCTGTTCGGTCGCCTTTTCCGGGGCCGTCTCGGGTCGCCCGAGTTCGTCGTCATCGGTGGTGCCAAACCGAATCTCAAAGCGATGGCTTTTATGGAAGTCATGGGAATTCGTTGCCTGCAGGGCTGGGGCATGACTGAGACGACAGGGCCACTTGCGGTCTGCAGCATTGGCGATCGGTTCCGCGGTGCCTTCGGAACATGTGGGCCGATGTTTTCTGGCAGCAAGGCTTACCTTGAGGACGGCGAGCTCATCGTCGAGGGGCCTCAGATCGCCCGCGGCTACCACGATCCTGATGGATCGTTCGTAGAGTTCGGTGGTCGTAAGAGCACGGGCGACTTCGCGGAGTTCGACGCCGCCGGCCGGCTTCGCGTCCTCGGCAAGGCATCGGACCGCATCACGACGGAGAACGGTCTCAACTACAACCCGATTCCGTTCGAAGAAGAGATGCAGACGATCGATCTGGAGCGGGCGAATCGATTTGAAGAGATCGTTGTCATCGGTGAAGGACAGCCGCGCCTTGGCGCTGTCTTCTTCACGCGCCCCGTTGAAGGAAGCGACGCGGCTCGCGGCGACGAACGTGAGCTACACGAGTATGCGGCCTCGTGCGTGCGTGACTTTAACGAAAAGCGTCCCGTCGACGAGCGTGTCGAGCGCTGGGTGATCAGCCCGGTGGGCTTCAAGGAGGCAGAGGTCCTCGGGCCATCCGGGAAGTTGATTCGACGCCGCGTTGAAGAGCGCTACGGCGACATATTCGACTCGTCGGTTCAGCTCACGGAGGGCGCCCCCCAAGCGATGGGAAGTCCGTGAACTGCTTTTTGCCGCGGCACGAACCTGAGACGGTCTGGGTATTGTCAGCGCGTGGTGCGGTATCGGCCGGTCATCGCACTCACGATGCACCGCAGCCCTTTGTGTGACCTCTTTTGAACAGAGTCACTTTGTCGTAGTGAGGTTTGATGGCTTGGAATCCGGAAAAGATCACAGCACTTCTCCTTGAAGCCGGAAAGTACGCTCTCGAGAAGCAGCGCGGTTTGACGTGGGAGTTCAAAGAGGATCGATCGCTCGTGACGGAGGTCGACCGTGAGGTTGAGGCCCTGCTAACAAGGGAGCTCGAAGACGAGGCCGCTGGCACTCGCATCATCGGCGAGGAAACGATCGCAACGAAGGGAGAGGAGTACATCGCGAAAGCCTTCGAGTCGGAGTGCTTTGTGATCGATCCGATCGACGGTACCGTACCGTATGCGCACCAGATGCCGACGTGGGGTGTCTCAGTTGGCCGTATGGTGGCGGGCGAGCTTGTCGACGGCGCCGTGTACATGCCGGCGATGCGCGAGCTCGTGCTCAGCGTCGGCGAAGAGGTCCGCGAAGGGCGGCTCGTCGGCGATGCCTTCGAGTGGGCAGAGCTCGCTGCTCCGATGCCGGACATGGATCAGCGTCGGCTTGTGCATGTGACTCAGGCGATGGCGAAGTACGGTCGCGTCGAGGTCACAAACCCGCTGATGACGCTGGGGGCGGCAGTGGTGCCGCTCGTCGGGCTCCTGCAGGGGCGGTTCGTGAGTTATCTTGGTAGTGTCAAGCTGTGGGATGTTGCCGGCGCCTTGCCTCTGCTCCTCCGGAAAGGTTTTTCGATCACAGTAGAACCGGGCGGCATACGACGGGAGGTCACCTCTCTTGTGAGTGCGGACACGTATCACCTGGCGTCAGATCACCCTCGGCGATGGCAGCTGCGGACGAACCTTCTTGTTTGTCATCCCGCGGATGAAAAGAGATTCCGCGGTGCCCTCGTGCGTGGAGATCAGCAATGAGTCCAGCCACTGAACCAAAGCTGTATGGACGTTTCTCTCTGACGCCGACACCGGTGCCGCAGATTGAGACGAAGTACCGAAGAATTCGGACGCCTCTTCCGGTGCCAGAGTCCGTACCTTACTTCGAGCAGCTGCTGCGCTATGAACCGGTGTCGATGAACTGCCAACCTCCTGTCCTCTGGGACCACGCCGAAGGCGCGCTTGTGTACGATCGGTTCGGGAATTCGTGGATCGACTGGTCGTCGTGCGTGCTGGTCGCGAATGCTGGCCATTCGCATCCGCGCATTCACGCGCGCGTTCGAGATCTCGTGGAACGTAAGCAACTCGCGACGTATGTGTTTGCCCACGAGGACCGTGCTCATCTCGCCGCGGAACTCGTTCGCATCGCGCCGCACGGACTCGACAAGGTGTTCTTGCTGACAACGGGGTCCGAAGCCGTCGAGAATACGATCAAGCTCATGCGAGCGTGGGCGCGCCGAGACAGTTCCGAGCGGCGAGTCATCGTTTCGTTTGGCGGGGGCTTTCACGGGCGAACTCTTGGCTCGCAGCTTGCTGGTGGCATCCCACCGCTGAAGGATTGGATTGGTGCGGATGACGTCACATTCATTCAAGTCGCGTTTCCGGATGGGTACCTACAAGAGGATACATCGTTTGCGGTCTTCGAGCGGACGCTCGAGGCGCACGGCGTCGAGCCTGGTGACGTCGCCGGCGTGCTCTCCGAAAGTTATCTCGGGATCGGACCAGATTTTTTTCCGGTCGAGTACGCTCAAGAGCTGCGGCGGTGGTGCGACCGCCATGCCGCGCTCCTGGCGTTCGACGAAGTGCAGTCGGGCTTCGGTCGCACCGGCAAGATGTTCACGTTCGAGCACTACGGGGTCGTCCCCGATTTGATCGCCTGCGGCAAAGGGATTTCTGGGTCGCTGCCGCTTTCAGCTGTCATCGGTCGTGCAGACGTCATGGATCAATTTCCCGTCGGCTCGATGACATCGACACACTCTGGCGCACCACTCGGAGTTGCGGCTGCATTGGGCGCGCTCGAAGCTCTTGAGAGCGAAGACTTGGTCGCGCGCGCGGCACGCTTGGAGACACCGTTGCTGCGTGCGCTCGAGGATCTTAGCGCGCGTCACGGCGACCATATCGGTTGCATCCGGGCGCGCGGACTGGTCGGCGGTGTGCGGGTGGTCGAGCCCGGCAGCAAGAATCCGGACGCCGACTTGGCGACGCGCGTCGTTGAGGGGTGCTTTCGTCGTGGTTTGCTTCTCTTCGCTCCGGTCGGTCTTGGCGGCGGCTGTTTGAAGATCGCACCGCCGCTCAGCATCCCAGACGACGCGCTCGCCGAGAGCCTTGAAGTGTTTCGCGACGTTTTTGCCGATGCCGTGGCGACCTGAGTGAGGCCCTTGCAGTGAACTCTCCGCAGACGACGGGTACTCTGCCACACCGGGCTGAGTCGGTTTTGATCCGCGGCGCCCACGTGGTCGGCGCAGACGTGCCGCCAGGCACGATCGTCGACGTTTACCTCGCCGACGGCCGCGTTGAAGCGGTTGGCGCCGACGCGGCGTCAGCATCCGCAGCGGAAGTCGTCGACGGCCGTGGCCTCTGGTTACTGCCTGGGTGGATTGATGTCCAAGTCAACGACGCCGAGTGGATGATGCGTGGCCCCGCAGCGCCGCACGAACACGCGGCTCGCATCCGTCGGGTACTGGAGTACCAAGCGAGTCTCGGCGTCACCGGTATCTGCCTGGCGACGCTGGCGGCGCCGATTGATGAAATAGTTGACTACCTCGAAGGCATGGCAGCCGTGCGCGACTTGGGTCGCGGGACGTCGGTGGATGCGGAACGCACGAAGTGGGATGGGATCTTCCTCGGCGGACTCGTCGAGGGCACTTTCATGAATCCCGCCCACTGCGGTGCTCACAACCCTCAGTGGGTCGTGCCTCCAAGCCTGGAGGTCTTGCAGCGCTTCACTGCCACGGGTGGCGTACGGCTCCTCAACGTCGCTGCCGAGATGGGTGACGAGGCTGTCGACGTGATTCGCGCTGCGACGGCCCGAGGCATCACCTGTGGTATCGGACACGCAAAGCCGCACGCCGTACGTTTGCGCGAGGCTGTCGACGCTGGACTACGCTACGTGATCCATCTCGGTAATGGTCCGACAGGCTCCAACCTGAAGAGCTTCAACGACGGCGGTATGCTCGAGGAATCCCTGCGTAACGACGACATCATGATCACGGTGATCGTAGACGGCTATCATGTCCATTTCGACCTCGTCCGCGACTGGCTCGCGCGAAAAGGTTCGTCGCGATTCATCGCCGTCAGCGATGCAGGCTTTGCCCTCAGTTTTCCGTCGTCTGAATTCGAAGCCTACGGAGTCGCTGGCCGAGTGTCCCCGGATGGGCGTTATTTGGAGGTCTTGAACGCCGCGGACTCCAATCCGTTCAGCTCGGATCGCTCCAATCTCTTTGGGGCAGCGATTCACATGAACCAGGTTTTCGAGAACGTTGTCAACCTGGTGAGCCGTGACATGCAGGGCGTCTACTATCGCGAGCACCAGGCTCTGCCGATAGAGGGTGCGATGGATCTCGCTTGTCAGGTCTGCGCGACGAACCCAGCGCGGCTCCTTGGCCTCGATGATCGCGGTGTGCTGACGCGTGGGGCGCGGAGCGACGCGGTTTTGCTGAGCATGGATGGGGCGGCGGCGAACTATCGAGTCGTCGTCAAAAGGGTGTGGCTCGGCGGCTGAGCAGAGACGTGTGATGACATGCCATCGCTGCGACGTTGATCGATTGCGATGTTGCCAAGCAGCGCGGCGATCTGGCACCATGGCGGCTTCTTTCTCGACGTTGCCGGCTGACCGCTGCTTGTCGAGGGCTTTGGAGAATTCATAAGAGGCTAGCAATGAGCGCATTTCCCGACGTTGAACCGATTCGTTACGAAGGGCCGAACTCGAAGAACTCCCTAGCGTTTCGTCACTACAATGCAGACGAAGTCGTTGAGGGCAAGCCGATGAAGGAGCACTTCAGGTTCAGCGTCGCCTATTGGCACACGTTTCGTGGCGGTGGTGGTGATCCGTTTGGCGCACCGACCATGGTGCGGCCCTGGGAAGCTGCGACGGACTCCGTCGAGAACGCCAAGAAGAGAGTGCGCGTAGCCTTCGAGTTTATGGAGAAGCTCGGCGTTCAGTTTTACTGCTTTCATGACCGCGACATGGCCCCCGAGGGCGCGACGCTGGCGGAAAGTCACGCCAACCTCGATGCCGTTGTCTCGGCGCTCAAGGAAGAGCAACAGCGCACCGGCATACGCCTTCTCTGGGGTACTGCGAATCTTTTCAGTCACCCGCGCTACGTCCATGGCGCGGCGACAAGCAGCAACGCAGATGCTTTCGCGTATGCTGCTTCACAAGTCAAGAAGATGATGGAAGTCACCAAAGAGCTAGGTGGCAGCGGCTATGTTTTTTGGGGTGGGCGGGAAGGGTATCAGAATCTGTGGAACACGGACCTAAAGCGCGAATTGGACCACCTTGCCGCGTTTTTTCATATGGCTGTAGCGTACGCCAAGGAGATCGGATTCGATGGGCAGCTGATGCTCGAGCCGAAACCCAAAGAGCCGACCAAGCATCAGTACGATTTTGATGCGGCGAACTGTATCAATTTCCTCCGTGCGTACGATCTCGGTAATCATTTCAAACTCAACCTTGAAACCAACCATGCGACGCTGGCCGGTCACACGATTCAGCACGAAATCGAATACGCCGGGTCGCAGGGTTTTCTTGGCTCGATCGACGCCAACACTGGCGACCTTCTTCTCGGCTGGGACACTGACCAGTTTCCGACCGATATCTACTTGACCACGCAGTGCATGCTGTCGCTGCTCAAGTACGGCGGCTTGAGCCCAGGCGGAATCAACTTTGACGCCAAGGTGCGGCGTGAAAGTTTCGAGCCAGTGGATCTCTTCTACGCGCACATCAGCGGCATGGATGCGTTTGCGCGCGGTCTTAAGATTGCTGCCGCGATCCGCGCCGAAGGGCGCTTGAATGCGTTTGTGAAGGAGCGCTACAGCTCCTGGGATACCGGGATCGGTGCTGAAATCGAGAGTGGTCGTGCCGATTTCAAGTCACTCGAGACTTACATGCTCAACAAGGGCGAGGCTGACACGAATGTCAGTGGTCGCCAGGAGTGGCTTGAGCACCTGATCAACTCTTATCTCTGAAGTGCGGCCCGGCGGTCCGAAGAGCTGGATGCCGCTGATTCGATCGTCCGAACGGCGGCACGCAGTATGTCCTCTTGCGCCTTCGAAAGCTCCCGCGCGCCGCGGTGCCGATCCTCGACGACGGTGTCTGCGATCATGATCGCGAAGGCGTACAGTCCGTCGCGTCGGCCGACCGCGCGGAGGTCAAGGTAGCCGCACAAGGTTTTCGCCAAGTACACCCATCGGCCTCCGAGCGCTTCGCGGTACACAAGGCTGCCCGTCTTTGCGTGCACGCGTTCGATCAGACTTGAGGAGTCGAGACTGCGGGCGAGCGAGCCGTCGCTGCCGGCAACCGCGAGGGCGGAGAAGAAGTGTGGGAACTCTTTCTGCTGGGCCATGCGCCTTAGAAACGACGCCATCCAGCGCGGCGTAGCGCGATCGGCTCGATCGCCGCCGGAGCCGCTACGAACGGCGACTCCCTGCAGATCGAACTTGCGGCGCTCAAGCTCGCCACGAATGATTCTGAATCCTTCGAACCTGTCGCCGCGCTCGCCTTTGAGAGCGCCGATCAGCGGCGGCAACATGGTGGCATGAACGTTCTGGCTGACCTTGAGGATGACACGAATCGTTTCCGACAGCGGCGGAGAGGTGTGCCTGGCGACGACGTGATATTGCGAGTAGACCGCCGGGCCAAAACCGGACACACGGGTTTTGCCGCGCACATCGACTCCCACGTTTCTCAACGCTTCGTGCAGATAGTGCGCCGCCATCTCGGACGGTGCGCGCACTGCCGCCACGCGCAGCAAAGGCTTCGAACCGTGCGGCACCGAACCGACGAGATCGAAGCTCGCGATGCCGCGGCGCAGCTCCAAATCAAGTTCGACCTTCGTGCCGGGAGGTGATGTTCGCGCCGCAGATCTGATTTCGATCATGCGGCTGTCCGGTTGGACCTCGAATTCGACCGGATCACCAACTTCGCGCCCTGGCGTGACCATGACGTCGACGAGGTTGTCGTTGACGCAAACAGCACCGAACGTGCCGACGAAGCGATCGAAAGACTCGGCGAAGAGGCCATCGTCGACGACGATACTGCCGCTGATTTGCCGCACGCCTGCGGCTTTGATCTGGCGAGCCAGGTTGCGGACGACGGTCAACGGATCGCCCGGAACCGCAGCGCTTGGGTGAAATCCGGCGTAGGAGTGATCGTTGTCCTTGAACGCTAGGCGGTCCCCGGGACGGACGCGCTGCGACAAGTTCGGATCACCCGCGCCAACGAGGACGACGTCACCTCGCACGATGCCGCGCTGGATAGGTGACGTCGTCACAACGCGGGTCTGGAAACGAAAATCGCTACCGAGTGTCAGAAGCGCGCCTCCGCAGGTCAGGAGCTTGGCTGCCGACGCTGGCGGGAAGAACTCATCTGCACTGTGTTCGTAGACGACCTCACCGCTTGCTACGTGCACGATCGCGACGCCAAGTCGGCTTTGCTGCAGCAGCTCTCGCGCGCGAATCTCGTCACACGTGGCGGCGAGTGAGCTATCAGCTCGACGTATGACACCGTCGTTGCCCTCTGTTGTTCCGAGACAACCCGCCACTGCCACTAGAAGGTAGAAGACTGAACGAAAAGGGACGCCGCTCGCCATGGGTAACGCTCAGGGGTTCTTACGTAGCGCCTCGTGACGAGGTCTGGTGTTCGAGCTCAGAGGCGCGAATTCAGTGGATCGTCGGCACGCGCTCAGTGCCGCGATCCGGCGATAACTTAGCACCCACGCTCTTAGATTCCTACCTACGGCATCCGATCTTGTGCCGAGATGACCGCTTTGCACTCGGCATGAACTACTCGATGCATGAAAGTGCATCGGCGGTTGGGTCTTCGCCGGGATCCGGATAAGGGGCCGCCGGCGCCGATCCTGTGACGAAGAGGAACTCCAGCAGGTAGATCACATCGCTGAGATCGAGGTCGCCATCATCGTTGCTGTCACCGGCGTCGGGGCAGTCGAGGACGATGTTCGGCGCGAAGAGATGGCGTAGGATCGCGATCGGATCGGAAATATTCAACTGCCCGTTGATTTCCGCATCGCCGCGTAGAAAGTGTGAGTTGTCCAAGTAGCGAAAGCCATCCTCGAACGTGAAACTGCCGTATCTCGTGGTGACGGTGACGTCGACCGCGCCGACGCTATCACCGGGCGGAAAGACAGCGGTCGCGGTGGCGCCGCTCTTCACCGTGACGTCCAGCGCGCTGTGGCCGCCCACTTCAACTTGGACATCACCGGCGGTGAACCCCTGGCCTTCGACCGTGACGGTGCTCTCCTGCGATACGTGAGCATAGTCGGGCGAGAGAGTGTCGATCCGCAGTGAGACTCGAGAGAAACCGTAGCCACTGATAACGTAGGCATCGCCAGCGTCCGGGAAGTTGTTGTCCCTTCCATCCGCGGTCATGGCATTCGGAAAAAGGTCGGCGTAGCCGTCGCGATCATAGTCGCGGGCCTCCATCGAGTAGGAGAGGAGGTCAAACGAGTTGGCACCGAGAATGAACGTCACGCTGAGGCCTTCCGGTAGCGGGCTTGCTTGCGGAGCCCACTCCTCTGGCCAGGCCTGACGGCTGCCGTAGACGATCGCGACTGAGCCGGCTTGATTTCGGTCGTCGACAGCGGCGTGCGGGATGCCGACAGCCAGGTCGTCCATCCCGTCGAAGTTGAAGTCGCCGGCTGAGAGCGTGTCGCCGAGGATGTCGAAACGCGTCGTCCCGTAGAGCACAGACAGCCTGACGCCCGGGGGCGCGAACCCACCGCTCGCCTGAGCGAGATCGATCTCGCGGCCTTCAAGTCCGGCTCGCCAATAGAGGACGTACGTTTTGCCGGCGAAAGCTTCCACCGGTCCGTTGGCTGTCAGCGCGCCCAGGGCGAGGTCCGGACGCCCGTCGCCGTTAAAGTCGCCGGAGGTGATTTCTTCGCCCATACTTTCGAGTTGGCGCACGCCATAGATTGTGGTGATGCCTTTGACGAGCTCTTTCGGCGGCGCGGCCAGATCGACGACAGGCGGCAGGCGTTCGACATCATCGAGGCTGAAGAGGATCGTCACCTCGCCAGCTTCCGGCTTGTCCTCGAGGAGTCCATCGCCGCCGACGAACTCGCCGTGCGCGGGAATACCTTCAGCTTCGCCTTGGCTGGCGGACAGCCGTTCGAGCGCGCTGGCGACGATGAGATCGTCACGGCCGTCGACATTGAGGTCGGCGCTGTGGATCGAGGCGCCGAAGTGATCCTCGCGATCACGGCCGTAGATACGGCTGATGCCTTCGACGCCGCTGCTGCTCGCAAGATCGAGTACAGCCGGTGTGTCGGCGCGATCACGGCCGTAGATGACGACGACGCTGCCGCGGTGAAACTCACTCGCGGGAGCATCGTCACCTGGCACTTGATCGGCACCGAGTAGCAGATCGGCTTTGCCGTCGCCGTCGAGATCGCCGGACTCGACCCAGATGCCGAGTCGACCGCCAATAACGTCACCATAAATCGCGAGCAATCCCGACGTCGTCTCGGCGAGATCGAAAAGCTGCGCCGAGCCGGTGAACAAGTCTTCGCGCCCGAACAGCACGTACACCGCCCCGGCGTTGGTGCGCAGACCGTCGGGTCCGTCGAAATTCTGCGCCCCAAAGATCAGGTCTTCGATTCCATCGCCGTCGAAGTCGCCGGTATAGAGCTCAGTCCCGAGAAGGTCTTCGCTGCGAGCGCCCCAAAACGTGATGCGTTCAGGATCCTGCGACGGGTCGATGACGCGGCCGCTGAGGACACCGTCACCAGGGTAGACGTAGAGGATGCCGCTCGACGCGCGGTCGCTACTTTCGCCCGCGGAGGCGCGTAGTGGCGCGACAGCGAGGTCGTGAAAACCGTCCCCGTTCCAGTCGCCAATCTCTACCGGCATGCCGAAATCGCCGCCGATCGGCTGGTCGTTGTGAATCGTCAGCATGCCCTGCTGCGTCGGATCAGCGAGATCCCAAGACATCGTGAGCGGCGCCACGGCCTCAGCCGCCAAGTGGACGAAGAGAACGCCGGTGCCGAGGGCCCAGCCCCAGCGCAGCAATCGACCCCGTCGCGCGACGCGCGGCCTGATCGGGTCTGTTCGGTGCATGATGATACTAGCCTCGCTTAGCGAAGAATCGTCTCGATGCAGATTGCGCGCGCCGATGATTCCAACCCAAAAATCGATTGTACCAGCCGTCTCTGGAATTTGCACCGAAACCGAAAATCCGGTATAAACGCCCCCTTTCCCCGAGAAATTGATTCGTACGCACTGGCCAACCCCGTGCGCCGGCGGACTCTGGCATTAGCGGTTTGTGAGGGCCGCGGATCCGGCGTGGTGCCTGGGCGAATCTTCGAACGGCAACGCGACGTGTCCGCAGGGAGTGGCCTGCGCGCGAGCGTTTGGCGACGACAGGGACTGAGATAGGATCAACGGAGAGCGCATGAAGACCGTCAAAGTTGGTGGCATCACCGAAAAGATCATCGAGCGCAAAGACATGCCGGCGGCCAAGCTGAAGAAGATCCTCGGCCGCGAGACGGTCGCGATCATCGGCTACGGTGTGCAAGGTCGCGGCCAGTCGCTCAACCTGAAAGACAACAAGGTGAAGGTGATCATCGGTGTCCGCAAGGGCGGCTCCAGCTGGAACCTTGCCAAAAAGGATGGCTGGAAACCTGGGAAGACGCTCTTCGAAATCGATGAAGCCGTGCGCCGCGGCACGGTGGTTCAGTATCTCCTCAGCGACGCCGGACAAAAGGCGCAGTGGCCGACAGTGCGCGACAACTTGCAGGAGGGAGCGGCGCTCTACTTCTCGCATGGCTTCTCCGTCGTCTACAGCAAGCTGACGGGAGTGATTCCGCCGAAGAATGTCGACGTGATTCTGGTCGCTCCGAAGGGCTCCGGGACAACCGTGCGGCGACACTTTCTTGAGGGGCGCGGCATCAATTCGAGCTTTGGCGTCTATCAGGATTACACCGGACGGGCGCGCGAGCGAGCGATCGCGCTCGGCATCGCGATTGGCTCGGGGTTCCTCTTTGAGACGAGCTTCCAGAACGAGGTGTACAGCGACCTAACGGGTGAGCGCGGCGTGCTCATGGGGGCGATCTACGGCCTCTGGTTGGCGCAGTATCAGGTACTCCGCGAACGCGGCCATTCACCGTCCGAGGCATTCAACGAGACGGTAGAGGAGGCGACTCAGAGCCTCTACCCGCTCATCGGCGAGAACGGTATGGACTGGATGTACGCCAACTGCAGCACCACGGCACAGCGCGGCGCGCTCGACTGGTATGAAGCCTTTCGCAAGGTGACCAAGCCGGTGTTCCAGAAGCTCTATCGCGAGGTCAAGAGCGGCAATGAAACACGCCGCACGCTCGAGGCCAACTCAAAGCGGAGCTACCGCAAAGATCTCGAGCGCGAGCTGAAGGAAGTACGCGACAGCGAGATGTGGCGGATCGGTTCGATTCTGCGCGAGCTGCGCCCTGAGCGCGGCTCGTCGAACGGCACCGGCGCCAAGAAGGCGAAGAAGAAAGCGAAGAAGAAGGTCGCCAAGAAGACAGCCGCGAAGAAGGCGGTGAAGAAAAAAGTCGCCAGCAGTCGCCGGAAGAAGACGGCGAAGAAGCGCGTCCGCTAGGGAATTCGGCGGCGCAGGCGACAAGACGACGTGCAGCGGGCCCTTGAGTCGCGGCCCGTTTCGGCAACGTGAATCCGACCGGGCGCGGGTGTGCGTTGCCGAGACCCGCACCCGTGTGTGTCCCAAAGTAGCCGGCACACTCCGTGTGTCGTTCGGTCTTGGGAGCGTTTTGCGTTTGCGTGAGCGTTTGCGTGAGCGTGAGCGTCTCGCAAAGTGGCAGGCACACTCCGTGTGCCGTCCGATCTTGAGAGCGTGTGCGTCTCTCGAGAGTAGCAGGCACACGCCGTATGCCGTCCGGTCTTGCGGGCGTGAGCGTGTGCGTGGTCCGTGACCGCGCGTCTCTGCCTTCCATGAGAAGGCCAGTGGTCGCCGCCCCTGCCCGATCTCACCGCTTCAGCACCCGACGCAGCCACGCCGCGTGAGCTTCTATTCACCGCCCACGGTGGTGTCATAGCGCACGCCCACCGGAACCGGGACGGGAACCTGCACGCGGATGCCGTGGTCGCCTTCTGTCTTGCGGCTGGCATCGACGGCCACGAATGACGTGAACGCGGACACCAAGTTGAACTCGAGCGCCAAGTCGCGCACCTCCGGACTCAGTTCCAAGCCTCGCGTATGCACGGCGTCCATGAGAGCCGCGATCTTACGTCGTGCCCAGACACTTGGGATTGCGGCGTGCGTCGCTGCGCTGGAACCACTCTGTTTGCTGCGGTCGACGGCTGCGGCAACTTCGCCGCTGCCGCGGGGACGCGCGGCGCTGAACGGTACTTCGAACGCAGCATCGTCAGCGCCGGCCTTGCCGTGGATTCTCACGATCACGTCGTCCGCTGCCCCACCCGCCGCGTAGCGTCCGGTGACGAGGACGGGGCGACCCTCGAAGAGATCGGGTAAGCGCTGCGGAAAAACCTCACTAACCTCGAGTCCACCCCAATCGATGCGAACCTCGCTGAGCGCCGGATAGCGCATGCGGTCGTAGAACTTGTCGACCTCAGTGCCGGCGTTCGCGTCAAGGCCGACGTAGGCAACGGCTCCGCGCCCGAGGCGCGCAAGTCCTTCGATGAGATAGCGATTCACCGACGAGCCGACGCCGAAACTGAAGAGGCGCGCAGCGCCGAGGTGCTGGTCAACCGCAGCGAAGATCTCGGCTTCGTTGCCGATGTAGCCGTCAGTCATGAACGAGACCACCCGCAGCCGCTCGGAGTCGTGCGGGAAGTCGAGCGCCGCCTTGATGCCTTCGATCATCATCGTGCCGCCGCCGCTTTGGAGCTTCTCGAGGTATTTCAGACCGCGACGCACGTTGGCCGGTGTAGCGGCGATTGGGGCACTGCCGAGCTGCGAGGCATGACTCGAAAAGCGAATGATCTGAAAGCTGTCGCTCGCATCGAGGCGTTTGAGAGCGCGGCGCATGGCATCCTTCGCCTTGGCGAGCGGTGCGCCGCGCATGCTGCCCGAGCAGTCGACCACGAAAACCAGCTCGACGGGGCGGCGCGACACTTTGGCGACCTTTGGAGGGTAGAGCATGAGCGTGAAGAAGCCGCCGCGCTCGTCTTCATGCGTCATGAAGTTCGCTTTCAAAGTTTTTCCAGCGACGTGGTAACGCAAAACAAAGTCGCGGTTTGGAATCGCATCGTTCGGGCTGAGCGTGACCGTAGCGCTCGTTGGTGAAGGTCGCTCGACTGCAGCCGCGTGTGTGAGCGACGCGATCGATTCGATCTCGACGCCGGCTTCGAGATCGACTGTGAGCGCGATGTCGTGTCCGCTCCGTTCATGCGGCCGCAGATACGCAACTTCGGTGCTCTGTCCGGTGGAGCCGGGTGCGTCGCGCGGTGCGGCGCCGATCCCACTGGTGGATCCCGGCGGGTTGAAACGAGGTCCAACGACCATGGGGAAAACGAAGTCGTAACCACCGTCGGTGTAAGCAAGCGTGCTGAAGTACTTGATCTTGACGTCGATCTTTTTGCCCGGTTCGATGTTGGCCACCGACTGCGTGAAGATGTTGGGTCGCTCCTGTTCGAGAAGCGAGGCGACGTGCCCTTGTGAGCGCGCCGACTCATAGATGCGGCGCGCCTCGCTGCGCTCGCGGATGATGCCGCGGATCCGTCGCTCGCCGATGGCCATGATAAAGTCCGTGACGGCGGCGTTCTGCGGTAGCGGGAAGACGTAGACTGCTTCGATCTTGGTGTCGTACGGGTTGTGGAAGCGCTGCGTCACGTCGACGCTGGCGATGTAACCGCTGATCCTGCCCCGGACGTCGGTGTGCTCGAGAGGTACTGGGACGTCGACTTCGCCCAGCCGCCGCGCCAGCATCGAGCCGGTGCCGGGCGCGGTGTCGTCCGGTGCGGTGGCTGCGGCCGCGGGGCGTTCGATAATCCAGAGCTCCTCGCCGGGGAGGAAGACGGCGGGGCGGGGGCGCTGGGGCTTTGGTACTCGAGGTGTCGAAAGTGTGGTTTTCCTTGCGTTTCGGACCCTGCTGTTTTTCGTGGCCTTGGCTGCCGCTGATTCGACACCGAGATCGCGAGAAGTGGAGCCTCTTCGTGGCTGATGGGTGCTGGCTTCGGTCGCCTCATCTGAGTCAAATTGAAAGTCGGCCGATGCGCGATCAGCATTCTCTGACGCCGGCCGAATCCGGTCTTCGTTCATGTCGTACTTGACACCTCGGGATTCGGGGACCGAACAAGCCGCGCTCTCCTCCCTCGCGTCCTTCCGAGCACAGCTCGAGAGTGTGAGACCGATCGCAATGATCAGCCCAAGGCCCAGCACTCGATGACAGTCGCGACTCATCTCGCCTCCTCGGAATCCTCGGTTGGTCGTTTTTCGATCGACGTCTCGACCTGCGTGAGCAGAGTTCCATCCACTCCCGCTGCCGCGACGAGTTTGACATCATACATTTCAGCGCCGCCGCTGGCGGCGAAGTGCACACTGGCAACTCGCACGCGCCCCGCCGGCAGCTCGGTAGCCATACTGAAGGCCGCGATGATCACGCGGCCGCCGCGCAGAGCAGCGGGGTCATAGTACGGTGGCTGCTGAAAGGCCTCGGGCTCGCCACCTTCAACGCCGACGACGCGTGTTCTCTCATGTCGCGCGACAATCTCGAATTGGTAGGCTGCGAGCGGAGTGGCGGTGTTGACAAAGATGTCAACGACCTCGAAGCGAACGCCGCGGCTGTCGTCGTTCTCCTGGGTCGCCGTCGCCTCTTGGGCGCGCGTCGGTATCGCCGGAGCGATGAGTAGCGCGGCGACGAATGCCGCAAGCGCCGCGACGAGCGCCAACGCCTGCCGAGGCCGTCCGCTCCGGTGACCTGACAGCGGCAAGCGTACCTCGGACCGCTGCGGACGTGCGCGCTGAGGACTCCGTCGTCCTCTGCCTCCCCCCATTCGATCAAGTCGTTGCTGTGACTGCATGGTTTGACCTTTCCTGACCATCATCTCAGGCGTACTGCAAGCTGTGCGATCGCGTCGACGTCCTGCTGGTCGACGATCCCGTCACCATTCGCGTCCCAGCGCCGCTCGAGCCCACCCTGGCGCGCGACGTGCCGCGCCAGCACGTAGGCGTCGACGATGTCCACGTTGCCGCTGCCATCGACATCGAACGCCCCAGCGGGCGTGCCCTCAAGCGACCCGTCGACTGCAGCTGACTCCGCCGCTGGACGGGCGGCGTGTTTGGCTACAGGCTCCGCATCACGCTCTGGTTCGACCAGCCGCCAGACCCCGAGTGACAGCACCAGCGCCGCGGCCGCGGCCGTCACGGTTACGGCGAGCCGTCGTCCTCGCCGCGGACGCAGCTCGTGCCCCAGCCGCCGGCGGATTCTGCGGTCCGCAGCGGCATCGACCTCACCCGCCGGCCGGTAGAGCCGTGCCAGATCGCGGCTGAATTGCCGGTTCGGCTGCAGGTCGTCGGGGAGGCTCGGGTCGTGTTCCATGCCTTCTTAAGTCGGCTTGGCCCATTGGAGGTTCATGGAATCCGGAGAAAGTTTCGGTCCATCACAGAAGGAGAGGAGCTTTGAACGAAGGGAACGGCGGAAACGAAGGTGGGGAGAAGGAAGGGAGCTTTGAACGAAGGGAACGGCGGAAACGAATTGGGAGGAGTCAGGTCGAAAGTTGACCGTAGAACCGAGTCCTCTCTTCCGGCGTAGTCTTCGTTTCCTTCGCGTCTTCCGTTCAAAGATCGGTGTTCCTTGAATCCTGGAGGCCGGAGGCGGATTCGCCTTCTTCAAAGAAACGCGAAAAAACACAATCCGCGTGTCCCCTCGGCGCCCGCCCGCGCGTCATCGCTTCAGTTTTTCGCGCTTTTTAACCCTTACGCGCCTCGGCCAGCGCCGAAGCGAGTCAAAACCGAAGGAGTTTCCCATGGCGAATCCCTTTGTACACGTCGAACTGCACACCGGCGACGTCGCACGGTCCAAGGAGTTCTACGGTTCCCTCTTCGACTGGAAGTTTGAGAGCCTCCAGATGGGCGAGATGACCTACACCATGATCCAAGTCGAGGACGGCACGGGCGGCGGCATGATGGCGAAACCAGCGGAAGGCGCGCCGACGCAGTGGCTCGCCTACGTCGGCGTCGAGGACGCCCGAGCCGCAGCAGCGAAGGCGAAGAAGCTCGGCGCGAATATCATCCAGGAAGTCACCGAGGTGCCTGACTGCGGCTGGCTGAGCGTGATCCAGGATCCGACAGGGGCCGTGCTCGGACTTTGGCAGGCGAAGCATTGAGCCTCCCGTGGAGAGCTGACGAAGGTGCGGCCGCGACGCGAACGGTGATGGCGCACGTCTTCACGCGGCTTCACCCTCGTCGTCCGGCGAGGCGCAGGTCGCGGGCTCGCGGAGTCGTTGACAGCGCAGCGCGTTCGCGCCGCGGCGACCTTTTTTTCCGATCCGGCGCCATCTCTGCGTAGACTGATGTGCACGCCAAGGTTTCATTCAGGAGCGACACTCATGACAGAAGCGGAAACTTCAGCTGACTATCTCTTCCTCTACCGCGGCGGCGCGCCGACGCAGCCCGATCTCTCGCCGGAGCAGATGCAGGCCCACCTGGCGAAGTGGGACGAGTGGGTGGCGCGACTCACGGCGCGTGGCGTCTTTGCCGGTGGTCAAGCGCTCGTCGGCGAGCGCCGCATGGTCCAGCCTGACTTGACCGTCTCCGACGGCCCGTTCACCGAGGCCAAGGAGATCGTTGGCGGCTACTCACTCGTCGTCGCTGAGAGTCTGGACGATGCCGCAGAGATCGCCAAGGGCTGTCCGATCTTTGAGTACGGCGGCCACGTCGAGGTGCGCCGGCTGGCCGATCGCTGCAACGCCTCGTGACGCGCGAGCGCGACGCAGCCGCGCGTCGGAGCGAAGGCCGCCCCGGCGGTCGGCACAGTGCGGCGCCCATGCCAGCATCCTTGAGTGCGGGATCTTCCGAGGCTGGTATTCATCAGCTCGTCGACCACTTCTTTCGCCATCAAGCGGGCAGGCTCACCGCACTCCTGACGCGTTCGTTTGGCGTCCGCAACATCGATCTCGTCGAGGATGTCGTTCAGTCGGCGCTCCTCAGTGCCCTCGAAGCATGGAAGATCCGCGGCGCGCCGCGTGACCCAGGGGCGTGGCTCTACCGCGCGGCGCGCAACCGTGCGCTCGACGTGCTGCGGCATCGGCGCGTCATCGCCCAGTCGACTCCCGAGCTGTCGAGGCGACTCGTCGCCGCGGAGTCGCAGATCGTCCCGGAGTTCTACCTCGACACCGAGGTGGCGGACAGCCAGCTGCGGATGATGTTCGCTTGCTGCGACCCGCAGTTGGCTGCGGCATCGCGCGTCGCTTTGACACTCAAGATTCTGTGCGGATTTGGCGTTGCGGAGATCGCGCGTGCTCTCTTGACGACACCCGAGAACGCCAAGCGACGATTGACGCGCGCGAAGGCGCAGCTTGCGGCGGCGGAGGATGAATTCGCCGTCCCCGCTGGAGCTGCTCTAACCGCCCGTCTCGTTTCGGTGCACGTCGTTCTCTACCTTCTTTTCAACGAAGGTTACTCGTCGACACACTCAGATCTTGTGATCCGTCGGGACCTCTGCGACGAGGCGATTCGACTCGCGGGACTCTTGGTAGAGCACTCGATTTGCGGCACGCCGGCGTCGAAGGCCCTTCTGGCGCTCATGCTATTTCAGACGGCACGCTTCGACGGACGCCTTGACCGGCAAGGATCGATCCTTCTTTTGGAGGAGCAGGATCGCACGCTTTGGGACCGAGAGTTGATTTCGCGTGCTACGCAGTTGATCGGTGAGGCGGCGCAAGGGGATGTCATCTCCCGCTATCACCTCGAGGCGCGGATCGCCGCCTATCACGCCACCGCGCCGAGCTTCGCGACCACCGACTGGGAGGGGATCCTCTCGGTGTACGACCTGCTGGTCGCGCACTATCCGTCACCGGTCTACGAGCTCAACCGTGCAATCGCCCTCCTGCGCGTCGAGGGCGCGGCTGCCGCCATCGCGGTGGTTGAGCGCCTCCAGCGGCTCAAGTTGCTCGAGCACTACTACCTCGTCGACGCCACTCTCGGACAGCTGTACGCGGAGGTCGGCGATCGGGCGCGGGCGCGACGGAGCCTTGAAACCGCTCGCGACAAAACGGCGTCCGAGTCCGAGCAGCGTCTCCTCGAACGGAAGATCACGGAGCTCCGATAGGCTCTTGTCATGACGGAAGTCACGGCGAGAGCGGCACGAGCGCGCTGTTGCTGCATCGAGCAGCTCAACTGAACGCTAAAGGCTTTTGATTCAATCGGCCGCGTCGAGGTCGAAATAGTGCCGCGTGCGGGGGTCGTCGCGGAGAGCTCGCAGCGCATTGTGCAGCCTCGACTTCACGGTGCCGAGGGGGATCTCAAGTGCCGCCGCGATTTCATCGAGCGTGAAGTCATCGACGAAGCGTAGAAGCAAGACCTCGCATTGGCCTTCCGGCAGTCGCTCGAAGAGCTCGCGTAGGTCTTCCGGTGCGTCACCGTTGGGTGGCTCGAAACCTTCTATCGCGAAGCGGACCAGCAGATCGGTCCCGCTCGTGAATCGGGTGCGCTTTCTCCGCGCTGCGATGGAGAGATTCTTCACGGCGGGGTAGAGAAACGTTTTGAATTCGGCTCGCAGCTCGAAGCCGGGGAATTTCCGCGCCACATAGCAAAACGTCTCCTGGACGACGTCGAGCGCGTCTTCGTGGTTTTTCGACCAGCGCTGCGCCAGTGTGAAGACCCAGTCGCGGTAGCGGTCGTAGAGCGCGTCGAAGGCTGCAATGTCGCCGCGGTTGAGGGCGCTGACGAGCTCTGAGTCGGTGGGCGAAGCGTCCATTGATCTTACGACTACCATCACGGCGTCAGCGGGCGGCGAGATTTTTCGAAAATTGCACCGGATGGGTGTCTGCTCGAGTAGCTCGTGGTCGTTGAATCCGAGTCGCGATGGTTCGGCCTTCGGGGTCGAGCCTGAGCCGTCCTCAAACGAGTTTCGAGCCTTCACAGTTTTACTCGGGAGTGTCCGATGCAAACGTTCGATTCCTTTCACAGATTGCAGAATTCCGGCTCTGTTCGGTCCCGCGCCGCGGTCAGCGCCGCCGCGCTCGCCATCGTCTTGAACCTCTTCTCCGCGGCGAGGGCAGACTTCCCCTCCCAGACCGTCGACTCGTTCCCGCTTTCACTTGGACCGGCCGATTCCGCCCCTGACGCTGCCTACAACAGTGCCAACGACAGCTGGCTCGTCGTCTGGAAGGAGGAGAGCGATACGTTCGCCGGGCCGGTCCACGTGGTGATGGGAAGGATCGTGACCGACGCCGGTGAAAAGATGAGCGACGCGTTCGCCATTTCTCCGCCAGGCGCTAACACCAGCGATCCGCGCGTCGCCTACGACCAGTACTGGGGTGAGTGGGTCGTCGTCTGGGCGGGTGGCATCCATCCGCTCCTCTCCCAGCCACAGCTCCGCGTTCGTCGCGTTGGCGCCTTTGGTGCGCTCTTTGGCACCGGCCCACGTCTCGTCTCTGGTGGCGAGGGTATCGCGAACCCCGATGTCGTCGCTGATCTGAATCCAGAGTCGCCAAGTTTCATGCTCGCGTGGGAGGAGTCCGACGGAGCTCGCCAGCGAATCCATGCGCAAGCGTTTGCCTTTCACGATGCGCAGGTCACCGGCACGGCGCCGATCAGTCCGGTCTTCGACCTGACGAGCAACCTCGACAGTGAGGATGCCGACGGGCGCTATCCGCGCCTCTCGCGCGTCAGCCCCGTGACCGAGGACGGCGTTGCGCCACTCGTCACGTTTCGACTTGATCACGAGACGTATTCCGAAGTTCGTCTGACCGAAATCCTCGACGACTTCTCCAGCGGCCGGCGAGTCGCGCGCGTCGATCCGGCGTCACGTCCGTCCGTGGCATACAACGCACATTCCCAGCAGGCGATGGTGACATTCGACAGCGATCTTGAGGGACCTCGGACGGTGTACGCCAATAAGTTCTTCTGGGACACGGAGCGGCGCTACTTCGTGCGGACATCGGCGACACCTTTTCCGCTTCTCGGCGGTGAACGACCGGACGTGCACGCCTCTTTACAGGACGACACCTTCGTGCTCGCGACGGACGGCGGCGGCTCCGTGCTCGCGCACGTTGCCGGATTCCGCGTGCTCGAGTCGCGCACGTTTTCCCGCAGTTCCGATCAGTCGCGTCTGGTCATCGGCGAGGGAGATATCCAGCTGATGCTTTGGCGGCGCGACGAACCGAACGCTCGATCGATCGAAGCGGCAACGTTTCGGAGCCCGGAGGCGCTCGTGAATCGAGCCCCGGAGCCGGTATTGGTGGCGCCCGAATTCGTCGAGGCGGGTCAGGATTTCACCCTCGACGCGTCCGAGTCATTCGATCCCGATGGCGATCCGCGGACCGTCCGCTGGGTGATCACTGGTGGGCTGAAGATCGCCATCCGAGAGCCTCATCCGGAGCAACTGGAGCTGACCGCGCCCGAACTGACCGAGGACCAGGAATCGGACGAAATTCTGGTCGAGCTCACGGTCATGGATCACCGCGTCGACCCGAGCGCAGCGCCAGTCGTTACCGCACGCGTCACCGTTGTGCCTGCCGGTTTTTTTGGCACACGTTTCTTCCGCGGCGATGCGAACGCCAGCGGCGACGTCGATCTGAGCGATGCGATCTCGATCCTGAATGGGCTCTTCGTGGCAGGCGAGCGGATCACCTGTGCCGACGCAGCCGACGCCAATGACGATGGTGACGTCGATCTCAGCGATCCGATCTTCGTCCTCAACTACCTGTTCGTCTCCGGTGACGAACCCCTGGCACCGGGCACACGCGAGTGCGATCTCGATCCGACCGAAGACGACCTCGCAGAGTGTGAGGTGTCGTTCTGCGGCGTCCACTGAACCGAGTGTCCACCGAGAGGAGAGTTTTTCGTTCGAGGCGAGGGATGCTGCTAGCATCCCTCGCCTTTTGTCGTTTGGTGCGGTCGTGTACCACCTGTCGCATTCTCTTTTCAGAATTCTGTCTGAAACGAAGGCGCGAAAACGTTGAGACCGGGTCGGCGATCGAAACGCCGGCTCGACAGGACACAGCACTCTTTCACTATGGGTACATAGGAGAATCCCATGAAACGCTTCCAACTCCTCCCATCTGTTCGGCTTCACGGCGCAGGTCGCAGGGCTGTGCAGCTATCCGTTGTAGTCTTTGCGTTGATCCTTACAGTCGGCACGGTTCTCTCGCAGTCCGTGGTGGCTGGGTTGATTTCCACCAGCGATCTCTTCGCCGTTTCAGCGGGGCCGAGCGACTCGGCTGCTGACGCCGCCTACAACACGAGCGACGGCACTTGGCTCGTCGTCTGGAAGGCAGAGGATGTGGGCGCTACCGACGTTGTTGGGGTGATCATGGGAAATATCGTCGCCGCAGACCAGACGACGAGCGGCCCCTTTCCGATTTCCCCGCCGTCCGAGAACATGAGTGACCCGCGGGTGGCCTACGACCCCGTCGGCGGTGAGTGGATCGTTGTCTGGGCCGGCGGGATCCATCCCCTGACAACGAAGCCGGAGGTGCGCGCGCGGCTGGTCACCGCGGCCGGGACGCTGGTCGGGTCCGGGCCGCGCCGGATTTCGGACGGCGAAGGCGTCGCCCATCCTGACGTGACTGCCGGTTTCGGCGAACGAAGCTCCGCGTTCATGGTGGCATGGGAAGAGACGATCGCCGGGCGTCAGCACGTCCAAGTCCAAGTTCTCGTCGCCGACGACGAGCAGCCGACCGGGACCGCAGTTGTGGGGCCGGCGATTGATCTCATGACGGGTGAGGACAGTCGCGACGCGGACGGTCGGAGGCCACGTTTAGCCGAGTCCACTTTGATGACGGACGACGGTCCCGTAAATGTGGTCACATTTCGCCGCGATTTCGTCACGCACTCCGACGTCGTTGTCGCTGGCATCACCGGGGAAACTCCCAAGCTTCTTCACGTTGGGTCTGCGGATGTCAACGCCGTAGCATCCATCGCCTTCAACCCGATCTCAGAGCAAGTCATGGTCACCTTTGACACCGACCAAGAGGGCGAGCGCGCCGTTCTCGGCCAGAAGTACGTTTGGTCGAAGAGCGAAAGCGAATTGGCGCCGATCGGTGGGCCGCCGTTTCGCCTCGCGGATGGAGCGTTCCCGGACCTCCATGCGTCGCCGAACGACGACACGTTTCTCATGACGTTTGAGAACACCACACTAAATCTCGCTCACATCGTCGGCGCCCGAGTTGCCAGCGCGGAACGGTTCCTAATCGACAGAGACCAAATGCGCCTAGCGACAGGCAGCCACGGTGACAGCCTTGTTCTTTGGCGACAGGAAAACGAACGCGGCAAGCTCTTCGAAGCCCTAGCGCTCGAGAACCTCGAGCCGCTCGAAAATCACCCGCCGATCATTGGGATTGCCGCGCCTGCCGTCGTCGAGAGCGGCCAAGCCTTCCTCGTCAGCGGTCTAGATTCTCGTGATCCTGATTTCGACACGCTTCTTTTTCACTGGTCGGTCAAGGGCAACATTCGGTCGTCGCCGCTCGAGCCACAGCCTGGCGAGATCATCCTCCGCGCACCGACGGTCGAAGGAGATGACATCGAGGAGATTTTCGTGGAGCTCACCGTCACCGACGCGCGGGTCGATCCGAGCGACGCGCCGACCGCCAGTGCGCTCATCAAGGTCGTACCCCCTGGACTCGGCAGCGCGCGCTTCGCCCGCGGCGATGCCAACGCCAGCGGCGACGTCGACGTCAGCGACACCATCTCGATTCTGAACGGTCTGTTCGTCGCCGGAGAGCGTATCACTTGTGCCGACGCGGCGGACGCTAACGATGACGGTGACGTCGACCTCAGCGATCCGATCTTCCTTCTCAACTACCTGTTCGTCGCCGGTGAAGAGCCGCCGGCGCCAGGAGCCGAGACCTGCGACGTAGATCCAACCCAGGACTCCCTTCCCGAGTGTGACGTGACGTTCTGCGGCGTCAATTGAGGAGCAACGAAGGAGGAACCGAACAGCGAAGGGCGCAGCCGCGTCCTTCGCTTCATTTGTTCGAGCGAAGCCTGTTCGCTGCGGACACTCGGTGTCGGTGGAATGCTCAAGAATCTCGCCGATGACCAGCGGCTGCCGCCGCCGATCTGGAGCGAAGAGACGCTCGAGCCCTGCTGAGAATCGTGTCTGAAACGACCGCTCCTACGCGTTGAAGCTCTGTCAGCGGCAGTACGGTTCGCCGCGCACCTCACTCGTGTTTACGCTCAGGAGCGTCCCATGAAACGTCTTCAAATGACCGGCTTCTCTGCTACTCCTTCGTGTCGCGCGCGCCGCGCTATGGCGGTCGCCGTTGTGGCTCTGGTCTTCGCCTCGGGTGGAGGTTGGACGCCGGCGACCGCTGGGCTCGCCTCGAACCTCGACGTCTTTCCGATTTCCCAGGGTCCGAGCGACTCGAGCGCCGACGCGTCGTACAACAGCGCTCGTGGCTCCTGGCTGATCGTCTGGAAAGAGGAGCGTGAAGTGTTCTCCGGAACCGTCGAGGTCGTTATGGGGAACATCGTCTCGATCGCGAATGATCCGCAGAGTGGCCCGTTTGCCATCTCGCCGCCCGGCGAGAACATGAGTCACCCCCGCGTCGCATTTGATACGGCGAGCGGTGAGTGGATCGTTGTCTGGTCCGGAGGAATTCATCCTCTGACGTCAAAGGCACAGCTGCGTGTTCGGAGGGTGACGCCTCAGGCTGAACTGGTCGGCACTGGACCACGGCTCATCTCCGGCGGGGACGGCGTCGCGAACCCCGACATCTTGGCCGGCATCGACCCGGAAGAGTCTCTCTTCGCGTTGGCGTGGGAAGAGGACGTCGCCGGTCGCCGTCACATCCATGTCCAGGCGTTCGTCTTTGCCGATGAACAGCCGACTGGCACCGCGACCCTGGGTCCTGTCGTCGACTTGATGGACGACGAAGGGAGCCGCGACGCCGATGGCCATCAGCCACGATTTGCGGAGCTCGTCGCCACGACAGAGGTAGGACCGCTCCCGCTCATCACTTTTCGGCGGGATTTCGAAGGCTTTTCGGAGGTCGTGATAACGGAAGTCATCGATGGTTCTTCGGCGGGCCGGCACGTCGCGTTCGTCGATCCGAGCGCGTCCGTTTCGATCGCATTCAATCCAGTCTCGAAGCAGGCTATGGTCGCTTTCGATAGCGATCTTGACAGCGAGCGCTCGGTGTACGGGATGAAGTTTTCTTGGTCCAACGATCACGCTGCGTTCTTGCCGACCACGATCGTGCCGTTTCCACTAACCGACGGCGAACGTCCGGACGTCCACACGTCACTCTACGATGATGCTTTTTTGATGAGTTTTGATCGAAGCACTTCGGAGCTCGCGCATGTCGTGGGCTCTCGCATCGTTGGGAGGCAGGCGTTCGCTCCTGCGGGCGATCAACTCGGTTTGTCGATTGGCAGCGACGGCGCCAGTCTCGCCCTGTGGCGCGAGTCCGACGAGGCTGGTCTGAGGTTCAACGGCACTGCGGTCATCGACTTCGACCCACTCCAGAACCAACCACCGGTGCCCATCTTGGTGGCTCCGGAAACCGTCGAGGGCGGGCGAACACTCGTGTTGAGCGGACTCGACTCGCACGACGCTGACGGCGATCCCATTCTCTTTTACTGGCGCATCAGCGGTGCTGTGAACGTCTTGTTCGAGGGGCCACAGCCTGGCGAGATCGAGCTCGAAGCACCACTCTTGAAAGGAGACGAGCCGCAGGAAATCTTCGTCGAACTTAGGGTGAACGACGCACGAGTCGATCCACTGGAGGTGCCGGTGGCGGCGGCGAGCGTGACGCTCTTGCCATTCGACTTGCTTGCGGAACGCTTCCTGCGTGGTGACGCCAACGGCAGCGGCGCCGTCGACCTCAGCGACGCTATTTCGATTCTGAACGGCCTCTTTGTCGCCGGTGAGGAGATCAGCTGCGCCGACGCCGCCGACGGCAACGACGACGGCGATGTGGACCTCAGCGACCCGATCTTCGTGCTCAACTATCTCTTTGTCGGTGGCGACGACCCTCCCGCGCCAGGAGCGAGCGAGTGCGGCGTCGATCCGAGTGAAGACGACCTGCCGCAGTGCGGGGTGAACATCTGTATCCTGAACTGAAACTGCATGAAAGGCTCAAAAGGACGGTTGGGGGCTGAAGGGACGAAGGGCGCACACGCGTCCTTCGTTTTTTTTGTCGCAGCGTTGAATATGCAGGTCTCTTCACTCGTCCGACGCTGAGACCAGAGAACTCATGCAACCCGTGGGGAGGCGTGGATATGCTGCGTGCACTTTGTTCGTTTCGGACGTATTCAATCTCGTGCGCGCCGGCTTTGATGGGCGTGTTGGTGTTCGGCGCGGTGGGTTGCGGCGGCGGTGCCGGCCGGACGTCGGATTCGGATTCCGAGGGGACGAGTTCGGATGAGGTGTTCGTTCCCGACGACTCGAGTTTCGATGACTTTTTCGACGCCGACGCTTCAAGCTCCTCCGACGACGCGAGCGACGATTTCATTGACGACTTTGATGATTTCGACGACTTCGACTTCTTTGCAGATGTTGATGACTGGTCAGACGGTGCAGCCGCTCACGACCCCGGCGGTGGCGACGACTTTCCACTGGAGGACGACTTCGATGATTTCGACGACTTCCTTTTCTGAACGCGCTTGGGTATCCGACGGTTCGAGAGTTCATCTTGGTGCGACCATGGGTGCGTTGCTGCTTGCGGCGGCAGTCTCCGTGCACGGTGAGGAGGACGCTGTAGACCCGGTCGCGGAAGCTCTTGCCCGCGGTGAGCGCTGGATTGACGTCGGGCGGCTAGCCGAGGCGCGGATCGCGTTTCAGACAGCGTTTGACTTGGCGCCCGGCGATGCTCGCACCCACTATGGACTTGGGTTCGTGTTGCTTCACGAGGAGAAGCTTGATGAGGCGCGCGACTATCTCGAAGGCGCCATTCGCATTGACTCCGATCACGTGATGGCCCACCGTAAGCTGGCGGCGGTGTTGGCTCGACAGCGGGATTTCAAAACCGCTGAGAAAACTCTACAGCGGGCGTTGGAATTAGCGCCGGACGATGCCGTCGTGCATCGCCTGCGAGGGAGCGTGCTGCGCGAGCTCGGGAGATTCGACGACGCGCGCGCGGCGTACGATCGAGCGCTCGAGATTGATCCTGACTCCGCCGACGTCTATCACGGCCTCGGTCTGCTGGAGACGAGAATGGGGCGTCACGACCGTGCGTTCGAGATGTATGCAGCGGCTCTCGAGCGTGCGCCGGAACACTTTCGCGCCTTGGCGCAGATGGGAGTGGCGCTGGCGCGGCGGGGGCAAACCGAAGGTGCTTACGAGCACCTCAGCCGCGCCATCGAGATCAAGCCTGACTACGCTGCGGCGCGTTTTAACTTGGCCGCGCTCTACCGCCGAGAGGGAGCACACGACTTGGCTGTAGAGGAGCTCGAGCGCGTCATCGTCCTAGAGCCGCTGCACCTCAAGGCGCACGAGCGGCTGGCGAGTTCTTACGCCCTGCTTGAGCGACCCGAGGATGCCGCTCGCGTGCGCCGCAAAGTCGCGCGGCTGCGGGCGGCCGCGAAATCGCGTCAGGGAGCTCAGGAGGCGCGATGAATTCGACCCAGAACTGACGCGGCCGTCACCGGTCGTCGTCTCGAGGCATCGAAATGACGGATCCCGGAACAACAAACAAGGCTCACAACCTCTAGGTCGGGCGCGTCGCCAGCTCTGACCCAGAAAACGCTTGTCCAAAAAACCGGCCAAGAAAAGGTGCGCTCAGTCATTATTGATCTAATAGTATAGATCAATAACCCAGGAGTGTAAGCCTCGTGCATATCCGCGTGGAAGCTCACAGTGGCGTTCCAATTGGCGTCCAGATCTCCCGTCAACTCCGCCTTGCCATCGCCTCGGGTCGCGTCGCACCTGGCGACCGGCTGCCCTCCGCCCGTGAACTCGCCGCGCGCCTGAAGGTGAACTTCCATACGGTGCGAAAGGCGTACGGCGACCTCGAGCGCGACGGCGTCCTCCGGCTCGAGCGTGGCAAGGGGACCTTCGTCGCCGACAACGCGGGGACTATGCAGCTTGCCGATCTCCGCCGGCTCGTACGATCTCACGTCGAACGACTCGCAGAGGACACGGCGGGTATAGACGTTTCGCGGGCACGGCTAAAGGAGCTCGTGAATTCAGAGGTCTCTCGAATCTTTAGGAGGCGCTCGGTGAAGCGTTGATGGAATGAACACGACGGCGGTGCTCTACGTCAAGGGCCTGTCGAAGTCTTTCGGCAAGAAGAAGGTTCTCGACGATGTGAATTTCGAGGTGCCTCCTGGTTCGATCTTCGGTCTGCTCGGCCTGAACGGCGCGGGCAAGACCACGGTCATTCGTATTGTCCTGGGGCTACTCCGGTCCGACGGCGGATGCGCGACTGTGTTCGGCGAGGACTCCCGGTTCCTCTCGCGCGGAACACGGCAGCGAATTGGGTACCTCTCCGAGGATGGCGTGCCGCACTCCGAACTCCCCTTCCCGTACCTCGTTCGCTACCTGAGCGCTTTTTTTCCGAAGTGGGACCACGAGCGTGCCCGCGAGCTCGCCGAACGTTTCCGGATTCCGGCTGGCCTCCCGCTCGACGACATGAGTCCCGGCGAACGGCGACGCGCGGAACTCGCCCTTGTCCTCTGCCAGTCACCGGACCTCCTGATTCTCGACGATCCCGTGGTAGGCCTCGACGTGACCGTACGTCGCGAATTTCTTTGGGCCGCGCTTGAGGCGGCACGGGAGGAGGGAAAGACCGTGGTCTTCACCTCTCATGTTCTTAGCGACGTCGAACGCATCGCGGACTCCGTTGGGATCATCGACTGTGGGATCGTGCGGGTCACAGGCGAGCTCGACGCGATCAAGGAACGGACACGACGCCTCGTTATCCCTCTCGCCGACGGTGTGACTCCGGAGTCTATCGTCATCCCGGGAGAGACGAGTCGGGAGTTCCGCAGCCGGGAACTCGTTGTCGTCACCGGTTCGTATAGCGACTCGCTGGGAGACCAGCTCAACGCGAGATTCGGCGACTGCGGAGTCGAGAGGCTGAATCTAGAAGACATCTTCTGCGCCTGCGTGGATCAGGCCGCCTCGGCCGGGGAGGGGGCCGTTTCGTGAGCAGCATCCTCTCGGAGGTCAGAGAAACCCGTACTCTCCTACGACACGAGCGTGAGGTCTGGAAGACCTATCGGAGCGAGCAAGCCGAAGAGCGATCGGTCCTTCAGAAGATATCCGAATACACTCTGGGGGAGGTCATCGGACTCGTCGCGACGGTCTCCGTGCTGAGCCTCATGGGACTACCTCCGCTCTTTGCATATTTGGCGGTCACGGGGAGTTGGGCATGGGGTTGGCTCTTGACGGCATTCTTCGTGCTGATTATTAAGCCGGGCACGCTTCGCTTCGGAGGACTCGCGAGTGATTTCGAATTGCTTCGGATGCCGACCAGACGCGGCTTCATCGCGATTCGCTGGTTGGGAAAGCTCCGCTGGGCTCTCGGGATGGGTATATCGTGGTCGATCGTTGCCGCGATCAAAATTGCCTACTTCACGACGCTCGGCGTCGTCGACAGTTTCCTGTTCATCGTGGCCGTCGCGGTGACCCCTGTCCTCGTGCTCACCGACACATTCTACGACGAGTTGTACGCTCGTGCGGAGCCGTTGCGCCCGTCCGTTCGGCGTCTGGTAGTGGCATCCAGAGTCGTAGGATTCCTCTGGGGGCTTACGCTTCTGGGATTCTGTGCAGCGCTGCCGGGTCTACTCGATCTCGAGTTCTACGAAATCGTTGTTCGTCTCGGAGGGTTCTTTCTTGTCATCGTGCTCCTGATAACGGGCGTGATGATTCGTGTGGCTATCGAACTCGCTGAGACTTGTGAATCGTTTCGCAGAAGTCCTCGCGAAGAGTCGGAAAACACTCCGGCATCGACCAATGAAGTCTTGTCAACGTTCACACTTCCTTCACCCTCAGCCCCGCACGGGTTGTTCGGAGGACGGCTCCTCCTCTGGTGGTGGTCCCTGAGAGACTCGTTGCGCTTCCCGGGATTGCGCGGCTCCATTGACTGGATTTCGGTATTGGTTCTCTCCGTAGCGTTACTCCTGCGCGGCCCGCTCTTAGCCGCCATCGCCGTGGTCGCTACAAACTGGGACCTGCCACCGCTTCTCATGCCGCTGGCTGCCGGATTCTTCGCTGCCCGTGTCTTCGTGACCGGTGGCCCGGACTCCGATGACGCTGAACACCTCTACCTCCTAGGTGTCGACTTTCGCGACCAGATTCTCTTCAATCTCAAGTCGCTATTCTTCTGCGCGATGCTGCCCACGATGATGGTCGGCACCGTTACACTTGCGTGCACGAGTGGGACATGGGCAGGCCTCGCCGCGCTGGCCGGGATTGCAGCCACATTCCTTCTCCGCGCCGGTTACCGTGGCCTACCGGGGATCTCCGAGACGTCACTGAAGCACCTCTTCTTGGTTCCGACGCTCCTATGCGCTAGCGTTCTCTTCCGCGGTAGTCCAACGGCCGTGTTCGTCGTGGCCGCAGTAATGGCTGCGGTCGGAATACTCGGGTTGGCGAATCGACTCCGTCGGCTCGACGAGGCATCGATTAGGGATCTCATGACCGACGAGGATCTCTAAGATTCCCCTGCTCTACCATTCCTTTCAAGCCCCATAGCGTCACTCCTCCTTCTCCACCCAGCGCGAGGACGGTCCCGTCACGGCTGAAGGCGGCATCCCACAGCATCCCGCCGTTCCATGGCAGAGTTTGAAGTACCCGTCCTGTGCGAAACTCCCAGACTTTTGCGTTTCTTGCCAGAGGAACGCCACCACGACTCGTGCTGACTAGAACCTCGCCGTTTGGGCTGAAGGCCAGATCAGAGACCATGGCGTTCACGTGCTCGAGCGTGTTGATTCTTCGACGCTTTCCGAGGTCCCAGACAACCACCGTTGCGTTCGACCCTGAACTCCATGCGAGGCTACGGCCGTCGGGAGAAAAGGCAAGGACCTTGACGTTGTCCTCCGTGTCGACGGCGGACAGCTCCCTGCCGTCGCTGACATCCCACCATCGGATGCGTCTACCCCGTTCGGAGACAGCAACTGACTTTCCGTCCGGGCTGAACGAGAAGCAGAAGAGGCCGCCAGCGTGTGGTCCCAAAATCCTGGATCTCCGGAGACTTGAGGCGTGCCATAGTTCCAACGTCGATCCGTCGTCTCCTTTGACCGCGAGAGTTTTGCTGTCCGGAGAGAACTTGGCGTAAGCGCTGGAACGAGTCTCGAGCTCGCGGGGGACTGATACCTGTCTCTCGGAACTTAGGTCCCAAAGGACCAGTCCCCGGAGCTTGTAGGAGGCGGCTAGAAACTGACCGTCCGGGCTCAGGGAGACGTGATTGACACCTTCGGCGTTTTCCAGCGAATAGTCTTGGGTGCGCTTGCCCGTGGCGACTTCCCAAAGGGACAGGTTTGAAGTCCACCTTCCCCCGCAAGCCAAGCGCTTCCCATCCATGCTGAAGTCCAGTGACCACACGTGGTCACCGAAGCTTCGCAGTCGAGAGAAACGGAGTGCAGTCGGAACATCCGGGGTGGTGTCGCACGGCGTCAGCCCAATCGAAGTCGCGATCAAAACCAGGCCCACGAGACGTGGAAAACCGCGACCTCCGGGGTCCTGTAGATTCACAGCGTCTCTGCTCTCTTCGTATCTCGTTCTTCCGTCGCCTTCAGATCATATACGCTTCTGTGCAGGCGCGGAGACCCCTTACACACCGGAGGAACTGAAAGGCGTTCGTCGCTTCAACGAAAAGCCGCCCGCTGAGCTCCTCGGACGTCTTGATTTTAGTCTGAAGTGTATGTGACGGCGATGATGTCTGTCGGGCGATCACCGGTGGAGGCAGGTGGCAGCTCGCCGGTTGTCGGCTGATGAAAGGTTCCCACTGAGCACTGTTGAGTTAGCAGCCCGCCTGAAAAAGTCATTCGGCTGAGAAACCGGCCTCTTCACGCCCAGATCAGCGGCGGCGAGCCTCGCCGTGTATATCTTATAGAAGAGGGCTCGGAGATTACCTGCGTTCGCCGCGGCTGATCTGGACGCGAAGCGACCAGTTTTCAGCGCGAAGCACTTTCTCAACAGGCTGTTAGGTTAGGTTGGCAGTGAAAACGCAGTGGAGCGCTCAGCCGATGACGCCTGGTTCGAGAACGGGAAAACAAGAGTCTGTTGCCGCTCGAGGGTTTTTGGTTGAAATCGTATACCTGTCACCATAAGGTATAGAGGCCTGACAGCGTCAGGTATCCGGTTTGATGAGGAAGCACTGGGGCGGCGGCGTTCTGTGCGACGCGGTGTGATCTACGACCGCGAACCTATCACTTAGACGGAGCAAGGCAAAGGACGCAACAACTCCTATGCACTTGAAGAAGAAGACACTCGACGGCAACGTCGAGACGCTGATCATGGCGGTCCTTGAAGCTGGACCGAGCTACGGCTACCAGATCGTGCAGGATCTGAATGTTCGCGCCGAAGGACTTCTGCGGCTCGGAGAGGGCACGATCTATCCAGTGCTCCATCGCATGGAAGAGCGCGAGTTGATCACGGCGACTTGGTCCAAGGGGGAAAACGGTCGCGAGCGCAAGTACTACCGATTGAGCGCCCGCGGGCGCAAAGCTTTGAACGAGAACCGCCAGCAGTGGCAGGGGTTGGTGCAGGTGATGCAAAACCTGCTCGGGCCGGACGCTGGTGGGCGCGCACAAGCGAAAGGAGGCTATGCATGAGCCGAGCGCTGGAGAAATACCTCGACCGAGTGATGATCTATGCCAATCGTCGACCCGAGGATGCGGCGGGCGTGCGCGCGGAGTTGCAAGACCACCTCGAAGCGAAGGTAGCACACTTGATGGCGAGTGGCGTCGGCGAAGCCGATGCGGTCTTCCAAGCGATTGAGGATCACGGCCCGCCCCGCACAGTCGGTTACATGCTCAGGCCGCGTTTGCCGCTGATCGACGTCAGAACGCACGGTACGGCGCGAGGTGTTGTGGCGGTGGGACCGCGGGCCGTCGGCGTGTTTGCGTTCGGCGGTGTGGCCTGCGGGCTCTTCGCCTTCGGTGGCGTGGCCATCGGACTCGTGGGCATGGGAGGGCTCGTTGCGAGCCTCTTTTTCGCTTGGGGTGCTGCAGCTTGCGTGCCGCTCGGTTTTGCCTTTGCCGCGGCTGCTGCCGGAGTCTTCGCCTGCGGCGGTCTGGCACTCGGAGTGATCGCAAGCGGTGGGCTCGCCGCTGGACTGTGGGTCCCCGGCGCGGCGCGCGGGTTCAGCTACTTCGCTTGGAATCAAGTGCCGGACAGCCTGCGCTCGGTGGGGCGCTTTCTCACCGACTTCGATGGCACGCTCTTAGTGACGTTCGTCTGTCTGATTCTCTTCGTCCCGCTCTTCGTCGCCACCCACGCGCTCGGCGTGCGGGAGGCGAGACGGGTGCGTCGGCTTGATCCGGCGCTGGAGGAGTGAGCGCTCGGTTTCGTGTCTCGTTTGCGATCATTCCGTGATATGCGACAGCCTGACTTCGAGGACAGAGCCGGAGTCGATGTAGTTCGGAGGACCGAACGACACCTGTTTTTGACGTATTCTTAGAACCCTGTACTTCGGGCTCACCTCGATCGCTGCTTCGCCTCGGGGCGTGAACGCGGCGCGGGTCCTCAGGCCAAGGCGGTTTTCCGTCCCGTGATCGCTCGTGTCGATGGGCCCCCAGAAACGGAATTCGTGTGCAATTCCGCGGGCGTAAGAGATCCGTAGGCCCAACTCGCGCTCGCCCACGAGGAGCGCCGCCAATCGTTTGGGGTTGCACGCGTTCCGGACGACGAGCGGCAGGTTACGCTTCTTCGCGTACCGTCGAAGACGGTCTCCGTCCCCGGCAAAGATTCCTTCCGCGTCGGTCAGCGCCTCCGGGTGGATCAGCCACCACTCGTCGCCGGTGGCGCGCTCGCGGTAGAGCGCGATGGAGTCATTGCCGTCGATCTTGGCGAATCGCCACGCGAACCGCAGTCGATTCTGGATGTTCGACGATAGTAGGAGCACGCCGGCGACCACTGCAGCGGCAAGACCGAGCGCGAGGCCAACGCGACGCGCTGTTCGGGGCGCTTGTAGATGGGCATGCAATTCCTTGCTCCTGGGCTTGCGAAGGAGAGATCACTTGCAGCGCCAGTCACTGCACTCAGTTGAGTGGGGAATTCTTTGTAGTACATCCCGTCGCGGGCGTACTCCACCTGCACGGTGCGCGCCTCGGTGTACTGGCGCAGGTGGCCCTCCCATGCTTTCCTGTACATGTCGAGAAGAATGTCTGGCCCGCCGAGTGCGTGCAGTAGGGTCCATTCGGCCACGCTTTCGATGGCATCGTCTGGACCATCGATGCCTCCCCAGCGCACGACGCACTGAAGGTATCCCCGCGCATCGAAGTAGCGCGCGAAGAACTCTTCGCAGGCGTGAGTGTTGGCGCGCAGCAGCTCCCGTTCGAGGAGAGCCCAAGCGGGAGGGGGCATTGGCGTGTCGATTCGGACGGTCACGTTTCCCGCACCGGGACTGGCGCTTTCGGAGGCAACCGAACCACTTACGAGAGCAAGCCAGCAGAGCGCCAGGTATACCGCCCGCGGTGTCAGACGCGGGAAGGCGGAGCTGGCAGCACCGCATGGCGCCATTCGTTGAGGAGCTACCTGGTTCAATATTCGACCGTGGATTCGGGAGCTTGGGGGCACAGTGGTTGATCGCCTTGGCGAGTGAGCTTCAACATCGTAGCAGGCACACGCCTGTGTGCCGTAGAAAGAAAGGGAGCAGACGGCACACAGGAGTGTGCCTGCTACTTTCTCAATGAGCAAACGAGATGAGGGACGAGTGAGTGACGCCGAGCTTGAAACCTCGGTTCAACTCGTGGTCTGAGCTGAGGAGTTGATCCCGGGCGGCAGGAAAGTCTCGGAGTGTGGTGCGCCGCGAGACCGCGGTGTGTCGGATACTTCGAGCGCCTCACGACCGTCCGGCGCTGGCACCCGCCGGATCGTCACTCCGAGTCGGTCTTCGATCGAGCCTCGGTTGGCGCGTTCGAGGCTCACCTGCGGCTCCCACAATTGGCCGTGCGCCAGCCGGAGCCGACCGACATCCCCGAGAGCTGACGCTAACAGTGTCGAGTTGGTGGTTCCAGAACGGTGGTGGAGGCGAATCGAGCTCGCATTCACGCGAAACGGGCTCGTGTAGCCCCCGAAGAGCCCCGACGTCATCGTCAGCGGGTGAAACTCGTCAGCGCGAACGAGAAGCGGACGGCCATGTCTCTTGACGTAGCGGCGGACGCGATCACCGGCGTTAACGAAGTCGCCGAACGCGACCGTCTTTTCTGCATCGGAAAACGCCTCCGGATGAATCAACCACCACTCGGAGCTGGTGTCGCGCTCGCGGTAGAGAGCGACGAAACGGTCACCGCCGATCTTGGCGAATCGCCAAGCGAACCGCACGCGGTTTTGGACGCTCGGCGACAGGAGCACTGCTACGATCACGGCCGCAGCGACGATTCCGAGGGCCAGGCCGAGACGGCGTTTCCGTCGGCGCGCTGGATCGTGTGGCTTCATGTCGATGGCTCTCGATCTTCAGCGTGGCGCGTCCGACCGAAGGCAGGCCGGACTCGCACACCGCGGGGGCGTGTCGTGCACGTTGCGAGCTCTTCGTCTCCTCCCATCTGGCAGTCTACGCCGCAGCAGGGAAGCGTGCCACCATGAACCAGTTTCGTCAGTTGCTGACTCACGGGAAGCGCGACTGGGGCGAGCGGCCGCTCGCCGTGAGTGCCAGCGCAGGGCGTAAGAGCCGCCTCGATGATCCGGATCGCACGCGGCGTGCGCTGCCGTTCTGAACAGACGCTCCCCGCCCACGCCCCCCGCAAACGCCCACGCCCACGCCCACGCCCACGCCCACGCCCACGCCCACGCAAACGCAAACGCAAACGCAAACGCAAACGCAAACGCGCATGGCCTGGCGTTGCTTCTCTTTTGCAACAATGGGATGCCCCTGCTGTTTTTCCGTTCACAAAACATGCTCAGGGGAGCAAAAAGTGAGAAAAGCCTCTGCATCCCACTGAACTCCTCCGGACAGTCCAGCGCAAGACGTCCAAACTCGAGGTCGGGTCGCTCAGCTGCCGGGCTTGTGTGAGTTGCGACGACTCAGGGCTTCGGACGTCGACTCCATCGCGGCCCAGGTGCGCTCAGCAGCAGCGCGGACCCGATCGCTGTGGTCGTCCAAGAGCTTCGCCATCTCGCCAGCGAACTCAGCCGCGACGAATTCCCACGCGTCTCTATATGCCCTGAGAGATTCGAGGGCTGCGACGCGCAGTCGCGCGTCGTCTTCGTCCAGGCGAGCGACGAGCGCCGGCACGACATCTTCGGCGTCGGCTTCGATGCGTCCGACGGCTTCGGTCGCGGCGAGGCGAACTCGCTCGTCCTCGTCTTCGCAAGCAACCAGAAGTTCGTCCACCGACGACGCGGCTTCAAATCCGAAGCGTCCTAACGCCCACGCGGCGGCTCGTCGCACCTCGTACCGTGGGTCCCGAAGTCGTCTGGCGAGCGCTGGGACGGCGAGGCATGCGTGCGCCGTCAGCTTGCCGAGCGCCGTGGCCGCTTCCTCGCGAACGCGTTCGACCGGGTGCGTGAGCGCGCCGCAAAGCTCGCGTATGATGTCGTGGTTGATCGAGCCAATCTCGCCGAGAGTGTAGGCGGCAGCGGCGGGCGTATTCCAGTGACGTCTTCCTCTCGCAGCTGCACCAGGCGTTCATCGATCGACCCGATCCGCAGCAGAGCTGCGTTCGCCTCAGCGGTCAGGTCTTCGAGCTCTTCTGTTTCGGCGTGCGCGCGCACCGCGACGAGAAGTTCGACCGCATCAGCGCCATCCTCGAGACAGTTGCCAAGCGCGCGCACGGTCGCCTTGCGGACGTCCGCGTCGACGTCATCCAGGAGTTCGACCAGCCGAGTGTGTACGGCCGAGGTTTTTTGGGGGAGCAACCCCATAACTGTAGCGATTGAGGACCGAACGTTCGGGAGCGCATCGCGAGATGCCTGCAGTAGATCCGTAGTACTCACAACGCTGGCGCAGCGCCAACCATACTCTACGAGGCTTTCGGCGGCGGTCTCGCGGACGAGTTGGTTCTCGTCCTTGAGCGCTCGCACGAGAAGCGGAAGGCTTTGTTCACCGAACGGCGCCATCGCTCCAAGAGTCTCCGCTGCCGTGGCGCGTACGCCCACGTCGTCCAATTCCAGCAAGCGCATGACGTTCGGGAGGATAACCGCGGCGCGATGTTGGACTGCGGTGATCGCTGCGGTGGCCGCGTCGCGCGTCTCGATGTCAGACAATGCCGAAACCGCGAATCTGAGAAGACTTTCGGATAAGACCGATGGGTACTCAGCGAGTGAGTAGAGGGCCGCCGCCCGCACGACGGCGCTGACGTCCTGTGTTCCTTCGATCAAAACCGACACCGGGGAATCCGGCGCGTCGAGCGACTCGGGAGTGGAATAGAGAAACGTGCCCGCGAGGTGGATTCCGAGCTCGCGAATTTCTTCCCGAGTTGAGGACATGAACGGTCGCAGCGCGTCGCGGCTGGGCTCCAAGAGGGGGCGGACGTTCCACGCGACATGATCCATTCTCCACAGACCCTCAGGGATGAGCTGCACGAGCGCTTCGACATCGAGATTTGCACCCAGCGCTTTGAAGCAGCGAGACGCCAAATGCTGGCGCGTCGCCTCGGCGACCGTTTGATCGGCGCCGTGGTTCAGCAACTCGAGCACATCGGGTAGCGCGCTCACCGCGGCCTCGCCGAGCTCCGTAAGTGCCAGCAGCGCAGCACAGGCGACTTCGCTGCGCGGGTGCTGCAAAGCACGCCGAAGCGTCGGCAGCTCGCGGGTCGCCTGCATCTGCGATTCCCGTGCAACGCGCGCTGCGGCGGTGACGAGACCTCTCAACTGCGCGGGTTCGAAGGCTTGAACGACGCGGTAGTTCGGCACCGAACCGGACGACGGAAACACATCGTCGCGGTCTGTAAGCGCCCACAGGAGGTCGGGAATCGCGCGAGTACACTTGAGGCGCACAAGCTCGTCAGCCGCCGAATCGACGGCGGCTGCGTCCTGCGAGTAGAGCTGTCGGATCCAGTTGGTCTCACTGTCCTTCGGTCGCAGGGCGGTGAACGCCAGCGTCAGCACGGCGGCAACGCCGCCGATTCCTGCGGCGAGTGTGAAACGTCGATCGGTGCGGATCGTCCGGTCCCCCAAGATTTGATCGTCTGTTGCCTCTACGGATCTGCGTCGCTCGTATTCATTCTTTTCGTTCTACTCGCACCGGGCAGGGACGTGGCAGGGAGGTGGCTGCGACACGACACGGAACGACGCCCTTTGCGACACGCGCCGAACGAGGGAATTCACCGCGGCGGTAGCCATTTCGTACGTCAATGGACGTTGCTGCGCGCCCAGGGCTGGCGCAAGAACTCGCCAGCGGGCGCCGGCCCGCCTCAGAACGGCTCCTGGCGCTCTTGAAGCCGGCGCGAAAAATCCCTAAGATATGAAACCTTCTAAGTTTCGAGATTTCTATCGGCCGACTGCCGAACCACCGGGAGGCTCCCAGCGCATGATCACCAGCCGCTGCAACCGGTTCACGATCGGATTCGCTCTTCTTTTCTCGTTAGGTGCCGCTACCTCCGCGGCCCTCGGCGCCGACGCGAGCACGGTGAAGACCAAGGCGCCCCCCGCCTGGCCGTGGACGCCGCTGGTCGAGCCGGACGTGCCGGACGTACAGCGCGCTGACTGGGTGAAGAATCCCATCGATGCCTTCATCCTCTCGCAGCTCGAGGCGAAGAAGCTTGAACCGGCGCCGCCGGCGTCGCCGCGGGCCGCGCTCAGACGGCTTCACTATGGCGTCCTCGGCTTGCCGCCGACGCCGGAGCACATGCAGGCCTTTCTCACCGCCCCCGACGACAACTCGTGGTCAGCGGCGATCGAAGCGGTTCTTGACGATCCCGGCTACGGCGAACGCTGGGGGCGTCACTGGCTCGATCTCGTGCGCTACGCGGACACGCGCGGCGGCGCCATCGACTATCCGCGGCCGCACATGTGGCGCTACCGCGATTACGTCATCCGCGCGCTCAACCAGGACCGACCTTACAACCGCTTCATCCGCGAACAGCTCGCCGGCGATGCCTATTCGAACTATGGCGATGAAGCCAAGCTCGGCCTGGCGTACCTTAGCTTATGGGTGCAAGTGGAGCGCGTTGATTCGGAGCAGATCCGACGCGATTACCTCAACGACGTTGTCGGCACAACGGGCTCTGTCTTTCTTGGCATGACGCTCGAGTGTGCTCAGTGCCACGATCACAAGTTTGACCCAATCCCAGCGCGCGACTACTTCCGCATGGAAGCGTTCTTCTCGCCTCTCCTCACCGAGGCGAAACCTCTGCCGTTCACGCAGTACGAGGCGCCGAACCGGGATCCGGAGGCATGGGAGCGCGACAAGAAAGCGTGGGAGGACCTTCTCAAACGGCGTCAGGAGTTTGTCGACAAGAAGCACGCCGAGTTCACCGAGCGTGTTCGTCAGCAGCGACAGCTGATAGCGCCGTTCGACGTCAAGAGTTTGGCGTTGCCGCTCGGCGCGAGGGAGGTCGGTCGCCAGATGGGTCTCGGCGTCATGTTCACGAAGGAGGAACGCGAGCTGCACTCCTTTATGGCGCGGCAGACGGCGCGTTTCGCCAACCCTAACGCGCCGGACTACTATCAGGCGAAGGCGTACATGGTGCGCGATTCATCGCTCAAAGATCGCGTCTCGACGTATGTCCTTGCGGGTGGCAACTTCCGCCTCCGCGGCGAAGAGGTCAAACCGGGTTTTCTCACCGCGGCGACAGGCAACTCGAACGACGCCAACCTCGATGGACTGACATGGAGCCGCCGCCGTCTTCTCGCCGATTGGATCGCGAGCCCCGAGAATCCGCTGACTGCGCGGGTCATGGTGAACCGCATCTGGCAGTACCACTTCGGCAAGGGGCTCGTCGCCACACCGAGCGACTTGGGTAAGAACGGCAGCGGCACCGTTCACGAGAAACTTCTCGACTGGCTTGCCGTCAAGTTCATCGACAGCGGTTGGAGCTGGAAGGCCGTGCATCGGCTCATTCTGGCGTCGAATACCTACCGACAGGCGATGACCCACCCAAAGAGCGCCGAGTTTGAGACGATCGATCCACTCAACGAGTATCTGTGGGTGCGTGATCCGCTCCGCGTCGAAGCCGAAGTGATTCGCGACACCACGCTCGCCATGAGCGGTGAGCTCAACCCTCAGCGCGGCGGCCCGCCCTTCTTCCCGGCTGTGAGCGACCAGCTCATGCAACAAGCACCGACGTGGTGGGAGCCGTCGTCGCGTTCGGCGCGCAGCCGCCGCAGCGTCTACATGCTGCAGTTTCGCTCGCTGCAGCATCCTATGCTGAAGGTGTTCAACGGACCCAACATCGATGAGAGCTGCCCCGTGCGAGGTACGAACACAACCACGCCTCAGGTCCTCGCGCTCTTCAACAGTGAATTCATGCACGAGCAGAGTCGGTTCATGGCCGAGCGCGTTGCAAGCGAGGTCGGCAATGACCCGCGCGCTCAAGTCGAGCGGGCGTTTCAGCTGGCGTTTCAGCGCCCGCCGAGCGCGGATGAATCCGAGCGCTGCGTCGCGTTTCTGGACGCAGAGCCGGTGGATTTGACGAAAGCGTCAGCCTTTGACAGCGCGAGTGAAAGCACGCTCGGGCGTGCGGCTGACTCGACCGCAGCGGCAGACGAAGTCGCAGCACCGGCCACAGTGCCCGCCAGCGTCGGCAACAGCAGGCTTGCCGATCTTTGTCTTGTTCTCTTCAACACGAGCGAATTCATCTACCTCGAGTAGCCCCGGAGAGTTTCATGCGCAAGCGTGAGTTCGATCTTTGCAGCCACCGCGAACCGCCTCCTGACCCGCGTCTCGGTATGATCGGTCGGCGCGACGCGCTGTATCGCTTTGGTTCGGGCGTCGGCAGCTTGGCGCTGTCGTCGCTTCTGGCACGGGATGGTTTCGGAGCGGAAGCCGGGCTCGGCGCCGGGAATGCCGCGAGAGACGCTGACCCGCTGGCGCCGAAGGCGGCACACCATCGTGTACCAAAGGCGAAGGCCTGCATCTTCCTCTTCATGTCGGGCGCGCCGAGTCAAATGGACACGTTTGACCCGAAGCCGCTCTTGGACAAGTATCACGGTCGACCGATCACTCGCAAGTACGGCAGTCTCGAGAAGCGCCTCTACGTCGGCTGCCCGTTCAAGTTCGCTCGTCACGGTAAGTCGGGGATGGAAATCTCCGAGATCTTTCCGCACTTAGCCACCTGCGCTGACGACATCGCGGTGGTGCGATCGCTGCACACGTCGTCGGCAGCACACACCACGGCGACGTTCTTTTTCAACACCGGTGACACGATCCCGGGCAGCCCGTCGGTGGGATCCTGGGTGGTGTACGGCCTCGGCACCGAAAACCAAGACCTTCCCGCGTTCGTCGTCTTGCCGGACACCGGCCGCGGCATCTTTGGTGGGCCCATGAACTGGTCGAACGGCTACTTGCCGGCGGCTTGCCAGGGCACGCTTTTCAATCCTGTCGGCGACCCGGTCGTCGACCTGCAGCCGCCGCCTCACGTCGGACGGGCGCAGCAGCGGGCGAGCCTTGACCTCCTCGGCGACCTCAACGCCAAGTTTGCGGCTGCGAACGAGCGTAACCGCGATCTCGTTGGGCGTATGCGTAACTATGAGCTTGCCTTCCGCATGCAGATGTCGGTGCCGGAAGCTCTCGACATCGAAAGCGAATCGACAGCGACGAAGGAGCTTTACGGTCTGAACGACAAAGCCAGCGAAGAGATGGGACGCAAGTGTCTCTTCGCCCGTCGCCTCGTCGAGCGCGGCGTGCGCTTCGTGGAGATTTTTTGCCAGGGCTGGGACTCACACCAAAACATTCGCGAAGAGCACCGGCGCCGCGGCCACGAGTCCGACAAACCCATCGCCGGTCTTCTCAAGGACCTGCGCCAGCGCGGGCTGCTCGACGACACGCTCGTCGTCTGGGGCGGTGAGTTCGGACGCACCTCGGACAACTCCATGCTCTTTTTCCGCACGGCGCCCGGACGCGATCACAACCGTGACGCCATGGTCATGTGGATGGCAGGCGGTGGAGTGAAGGGCGGAACAGTGGTCGGCGAGACGAATGAGCTCGGCAACACCGCGGTGGAGGACGTCTATCACATGCACGACGTCCACGCCACGATGCTGCACCTCCTCGGGCTCGACGACATGCGTCTCGTTTACTACCACGCCGGTCGCTTCAAACGCTTGACAGACCTCGGTGGGCGCAAGATTGAAGAGATCTTGGCGTAGAGATGTCGAGCAGGGAATAGAGCACGACGTCTTCAAAGTAGCAGGCACACTCCGTGTGCCGTTCCGGACGTGAGCGTGGACCGTGACTTAACAGCCCGTTGAAAAAGTCATTCGGCCGAAGAAACTGGCCTCTTCACGCCCAGCTCGACCGCGTCAATACTCGAAAATCCCGAAGATTGCCTCCGTTTGCCGCAGCCGATCTGGACGCGAAGAGACCAGTTTTCGGCTCGAAGCACTTTTTCAACAGGCTGTTAAATGCCTTTTCATTGGTTCAGACGTCCTTGAGCGCCTGCCGCTTCTCTGATCTTCGTTTGCTTTCTGTTGAAGAGATAAGAAGAAGAGTTGAACAAAAGGAAACTAAGTCAACGAAGGGCGCCGTCCACAGTTGCAGGCACACGCCTGTACCCTTTTGAAGATCGTGCTCGACGGGTAAGTTGAGTGCGGTTCCGGCAGCCCGCCGGGAGCACCTTCTCACGCCAGCGCTATGAAGTGCCGCACACGGACCAGTGCCCCGGTTGGGCGGTCGTGATCTATGCCCAGTGGGGAGTCCGTGTGCCGTCCGGCCGTGACTGAGCTGCGCCATAACGTTTAAGACTTCACAGCCTCCGCGTGTGCCGGTGACCTGAAAGATCGGACGGTACATGGGGTGTTCCGTCACCTTCATGCCGAGACTACGGTTTCTTGTCGTTGCCGCCCCGAAAGAGAAAGTGTCGATCCTTGAACTCTTTCTCGACATCGCGGCGGCGCACTTCGAGTGGCCTTTTGCGAACGGACTCTGGTTCGACAGCTGCGTCGTAATCGAGCCACCACTCGTCCCCAGTTCCAGCCTGGATCGTGTGTCCTTGAGCCGTCTCGGTGACCGTCCACGACAGCCGCACATGCCCGATGAGCAGGTTTCGCGTAAAGCGAAAGTTGCCACGGGGGATTGGTTGATCCAATGCCGCAATGTCTAGATAGAGATCGCGAAACGGTCCACTTGAAGCGTAGATGAAGCCGTCGAAGTTCCAGTAGCAGCTCTCACGGAGACTCCGCGACAGGACCACGAACCGATTGCTGGCAGACTCCAAGCCCTCACCAATGTAAGGCTGGCGCATCGTCTCGTCGGCATCTAGCAGCCTGTTGAAAAAGTGCTTCGAGCCGAAAACTGGTCTCTTCGCGTCCAGATCGGCTGCGGCAAACGGAGGCAATCTTCGGGATTTTCGAGTATTGACGCGGTCGAGCTGGGCGTGAAGAGGCCAGTTTCTTCGGCCGAATGACTTTTTCAACGGGCTGCTAGGTACCAACCGCTGTAGCGACCTGCGGTTGCCTGGATCAAAAAACCGTTCGGCGTCTCCGTGAACCGCCAATAGCTCGTCTGCCGCGGTGTGTCGACGAGAATCAGACTGGCCACGACGTCTGTGTAGAGCAGGAACCGTACGACCGGCAGCGCGCTGAGAGCCAGGACCACCACGCCTGCCGCGATCGCTACCACGACCACGCGTCTCTGCGTGCTCTTCTGGGCCATAGTCAGCTCCCTTTTTTCTCTTCGAACGAGCCGCTAACCGACGCTGAGCTCGATGCGCGTAACCCGGAGCGGAAACTCGGCGCCGAGCGCTCGTTTCTCGAGTCGAATGCGGACGCGATTGCGGTCGCGAGACAGCAGCGCTGCCGGTACCGGGATGCGGAGCGCTTGGAATGCCATGTCGAGCTTATTGGGAAGTTTGAGGCCGAGGAGTCCGCTACCGTCTGGCACGCTGAGCTTGAAGCCGACGGTCTCTGCCCTGCCGCTCGCGCCAATCTCGATCTCACCCACCTTGACTTCGTTCAAGTCGATGCGCACTCTGTCGCCGGTCAAAAGGTGATCGACGGCGAGCCAGAGTTCGGCTGACTGAGCCGTTCCCACAGCTTCGCCACCGAAGAGTAGGTCGATCTCGCGTTCGCGGCGGACTTCGTTCAGGAAGAAAGGCACTGGGGCGTCTTTCACCGCTGTGTTGTAGCGCACTGAATCGCGTCCCGGATCGCCGCGCGCCGGCTCGACGCGGTGCACTGCCGTGTGGTGGCGGCGTCCGCGCCGCAAGCTCTCCGCCGTGGCGATCTGTGTCAACAGGTCGCGACGCCACGGGCCGTGGCAAAACCAGTTGAACATGTAGAGGCCGTCAGCACCGTCGTACCACAGGTTGGCGGCGCTGCCGCGGACGACTTCTTCGGGACTGACTTGATAGCCGTTCCCATACATATACAGCGACGGGTAGATCGGAAGATCTCGCCCTCCGTCGATGGATCGAAAGTCGTCAACTCCTGGTGCCTCCGTCATGCCTTGTCCGAGAATGAGGAGGTCGACCAGACCCTCTCGAACCCAAGTGTCGACCTCGAAGCCGCCTTCTCGGCACCACTCGAGTCGCTCGGGGACGCGAACCGCCAGCTCGATCGATCGACCGCGATTCTTGGCGAGGTCGTTGAGCGCGGCGCGTGCATCGCGCATGAACTGCGTCAGATACTTGCCGTTTTCGCGCTCGGTGCCGCGCGGAAAGTTGAGCGTGTGACGCAGCCAGTCGAGCTCGATGCCATCAAAATCCCAGCGCTCGAAGAATTCCTTCACGACGCGCAGCTTGAGCGCACGAACGCGCGGCTCCTTGAAGTTGAGCGCGCTCCACAGATCGAGATCCTCGACGAGGAGGTCGGGGTTTTGGCGTTTGAACGTCGCGAGCTCGGGATTCGGGCGCGCACCGCGAGGGTGCTGACCATCGTGGCAGTCGTTCATGCGCAGCGACACGAACGCCTCGAGGCCGCGTTGATGGCACTCGTCGACGATCACTGCCGGCGGGTTGTGGCCGGCGTCGGCCAGACTCTTCGGATTGAGGTACTGAAACTTGGGATCGACCTCGGCACCGCCGTGCCACGCGCGGCTTTCCGGAAACTTGAATCCGTCGGCCTCCCCAGGCCATTCCAGCACGCCGCTATCATATTCCGCGACGTTGCCGCTGCCGAAGCTGAAGAACAGTGCGTCGACCGGAGTGCCGGCGATGGGCGTGAAGACGAAATTGACGAACTGCTCACGGGTGAGCGGCTTCTCGGCGTCCGGAAGAAGCGTCTGCGCGAACGTGTGGATCATCGAGCCGTCCCAATTGAACAGGAGGCGCCGCTCTTTCGGACGCTCCGGCGTCGGTGCGGTCGCCGCGATCGCACGCGGTGCGTCGACTGCGCCTGCGCCGACGAGTGTTCCCGCCGCGAGTGCGCCACTGCTTCGTCGGAGGAACTCACGCCGATCGATTCGCGGCTCCTCGGGGTGGGCGAAAGAATCTTGGCTTGGTGCGCGTCTCAAAGTTGAGCTCCTTTTGGCGACCGTTCGCTACACGCTGCGGTCGATGCCGCTATCCCTTTCAGCTCAGCTTACGAGCCCGAGCGGCAAAAGTCATCGCCGCTGTCTCCAGTGCGCGAGAGGTGTCAGCGGCGGTCGCCCCCGGCGGCCGATGCAGCGCCCGTGAGAAGGGTGATGTTTGACTTTGATGCCCGCCCGAGAATGCGCATAGACTGGCTCAGGTTCAGGAGCATCATCGGCATTTCGCCACGCTGCACGATAGCCCGCGGCGTCGCGTGTTCAACCCGGAGGAAGATCCATGGAAGCCACGTTGGAGAAGAACATCTCGCCAAACGTCAAAGCGTTCCTGTCGTCGCCACGTCAGATGTTGATCGATGGCAAGTGGGTCGACGCAGCCTCGGGCAAGACCTTTCCTGTCTACGACCCCGTGAGCGGCGATGTCATCGCGCAAGTCGCCGAGGGCGACCGCGAGGACGTCTATCGCGCCGTCGCAGCAGCTCGGAACGCGCTCGATTCCGGCCCGTGGAGTCGCATGACGCCCTCGGAGCGCAGCCGCGTCATCTGGAAGATCGGCGATCTGATCCTCGACAACGTTGACGAGCTCGCGCAGCTGGAATCTGTCGACAACGGCAAACCGAAAGCGGTCGCCCAAGTCGCCGACGTGCCACTTGCAGCTGACCTGTTTCATTACATGGCCGGTTGGGCGACGAAGCTTGAAGGCAGCACGATTCCGATCTCGGTACCCTACGCAGCCGGGGCCAAGTTTCACGCCTACACGCTCCGCGAGCCGGTTGGCGTGGTGGCACAGATCATTCCATGGAACTTTCCTCTTTTGATGGCGGCGTGGAAGCTTGGGCCCGCACTGGCGACCGGGAACTGTGTCGTTCTCAAACCGGCGGAGCAGACACCGCTGAGCGCGCTGCGACTTGGTGAACTCCTTCTCGAGGCGGGCGTACCGCAAGGCGTCGTCAACATCGTGCCGGGTTACGGTGAGACCGCAGGTGCGTCGCTCGCGGCCCACCCAGGCGTCGACAAGGTCGCGTTCACCGGTTCAACGGAAGTCGGCAAATTGATCGTGCAGGCAGCAGCGGGAAACCTCAAGAAGGTGACGCTCGAGCTCGGCGGCAAGTCGCCGAACGTCGTTTTCGACGACACCTCCGATCTCGACGCGACGATACAAGGTGCGGCGAACGCCATCTTCTTCAACCACGGACAGTGCTGCTGCGCTGGATCGCGCCTCTACGTCCAGAGTGGTATCTATGACGACGTTGTTCAGGGCGTTTCGGCGGCGGCGAAGGAGATCAAAGTTGGACCCGGGCTAGATCCGGCGACGCAGATGGGGCCACTGGTCTCGCACGAGCAGCTCGACCGTGTCTGTGGTTTCCTGGCCAGCGGCGTCGCGGAAGGCGCCAAGACGGTGACCGGAGGTCAGCGCGTCGGCGACAAGGGTTATTTCGTCGAGCCGACCGTCATCACGGACACGAAGCAGGACATGAAGATCGTGCAAGAGGAGATCTTTGGTCCCGTCGTTGTTGCCGAGCCGTTTGACCACCTCGACGATCTCATGCCCGTCGCGAACGACACGATCTATGGCCTGGCTGCGGGCATCTGGACGCAGGATATTCAGAAGGCGCACCGCGTTGCTGAGCGACTGCGTGCCGGGACGGTTTGGATCAACTGCTACAACGTCTTCGATGCAGCGCTACCGTTCGGCGGCTACAAGCAATCCGGCTGGGGGCGGGAGATGGGACGCGAGGTTCTCGACAACTACACCGAGACGAAAGCGGTCGTCGTTGGATTGTGAGACCGGTTGAGCGTCTGCAACCGAGTCGACGGCGCCAGCGTCTGACCTTTGCCGCCGCTGCCGTCACCGTCGTCGCGATTCTCAGCCAGCTGAGCTGTGCCTCGCGTAGCGACTCGACGGTGACGGCGGCGACGCCGTCTCACTTGCCGATGACGCGGCCCGCCGAGTGCCTTGCGACCGTCAAAGGCATGGGCGGGCAAGGTACATTCGCGGCGCTGAGTGGCGGACGCATCCTCTACAGCCGCTCAGATGGACGCGCTGGACGGGCCGGAGGCTTCTTCTCGGTATCAAGCGATGGCGGTTTGACGTGGTCTGGGTTCTGGCAGGGGGTGGATGCGAACGGTGAGGCGCTCGGCGAAGTGCCGGGAAGCTTGATGACGCTACATGGCGGTGCACTCGGATACGCGGCGCGATCGCGCGCCGGGCGTGGCACCGACAGCGCCATCCTTTTTTGGCGCAGCGAGGACGAAGGTAAATCGTGGTCGATGCCGGTGCGGGTCAGCGAGGCGGCTCTTCACGGCGTCTCGAAGTCGAACGATGTTTTAGTGCGCACATCGTCGGGCCGCATCATCCTCCCTGTCTACGGCTACATGCCGCAGGCCCGCGATCTTGAGTGGGGAGCGGCACGCTCACGACGCACAACGGGAGGCCTGAGAGACGGTGCGTGGATGTATGCCGGCGAGCACCCCTTTGACGCGGCGTTTTTCTGGTCCTACGTCTATTACTCGGATGACGACGGCGTTACGTGGCGGCCAAGTCGCTCGGGCATGATTTTCATCTGGGACAGCGAAACCATGTCTCACCTTGGCACTACCGAACCGACGATCGCCGAGGTGGAGCCGCGGAAGCTCCTCATGCTGCTGAGAACGATGACCGGCCGCCTCTACAAGTCGTGGTCGTTCGATGACGGGGAAACGTGGACCGCACCGACAGCGACACCGCTTGCGACGTCGAACGCCAGCGCCAAACTCAAGCGTGTGCCCGCGACGGGCGACCTCGTCGTTGTCTGGAATCAACAGAGCGAAGAAGAGATCCGCAAGGGGCTCGGGCGTTCGCGTCTCAGTAGCGCGATCAGTCGCGCCAAGGGCGCCATTTGGGAATTCTATCAGAACGTCGACTCCGTGCTCTCTGGTGCACGCGTCGAGCCGGGGCCGATCCGCTTCACTCGCCCCGAGGGATTGGTTCACCATCCGCTGCTCCCCGCACCTGAGCGCGACCCGGATTCCATCGTCGATCTGCCGACCGACTTCGACCTGGGCGCGCGTTCGCATCCGGCGGTTTTCTTTCATGCCGATCGCGTCCTCATCTCGTACGGGCGCTACGGCGACGAGCGCGGCACGCTCAAGGTGCTGCCGCTTGTGTGGCTCTACGGCGGCGACGCGAAGAATCTCGAGCCGCGCGAGGATTTTCGGCGGCTGTTTCCTTTGCCGTGATCGTTGCAACCACGAGGACACAGAGTTCTGATCGAGAGATGAAAGAGACTTGAGGGTCTTCACATCGACAGCGCCGAGAGACGCAGGGCGGGCTTGCCCTCGACTCGAGGGTGTCAGTTCGTTTGCAGGAGAGGTCTGACCTGAGGTGAGAACTCCTGTCCTGGTCCCTCTTCCCACATGCCGTGTACGGCTCTCCGTTGTCGATAGCTCCGTTCGTCGCTACCCTGGATGGCCGTCTTGGGTCCCTTTGTTGAGTCTTCGCAGTTCTTTTCCGTCAGGAGTTTCTCGTGAGCCGAGCGTTACTTGTTCCGTTGCGTCTTCTCTGTTCGTTGCTGGTTATGGCCTCGGCAGCTGCTGCGTTGTCGGCGGCAGACGCGCCGGTGGCGATCGGGTCACGTCGCGAGATTTTTGTGGACCGGCACCTGATTCAGTCTCTTGACGGGGCTGAGCTGCGACTCGCGACCCCGCGCCCCTCCGGCGCCGTCCTCAAGCTTGATCGACCCTGGGAAGGTATCCTGAGTGGCTACTTCACCGTGCTGAAAGATGGCGACAAGTATCGCATGTACTACCGCGGTTATCCGCAGCGCCCGGATGGGAAGCAGGTGGCGTGCTACGCCGAAAGTGACGACGGGATTTCGTGGGTACGACCGTCGCTTGGACTCTTCGAGCTCTACGGCAGCCGTGACAACAACGTGATCCTTGCCGACGCTGGCGATGAGACGCACAACTTCGCGCCCGTCGTCGACACGCGCCCTGGAGTTCCCGCGGAAGAGCGTTACAAGGCGGTCGGTGGCTCGCAGCGCAGCGGGCTGATCGCATACGCCTCGGGCGACGGCGTTCGCTGGCGCAAGCTGCGCGCGGAGCCGATTATCACCGAGGGTGCATTCGACTCACAGAACAACGTCTTCTGGTCAACGAGCGAGCGGCGCTACGTGTGTTACTTCCGTACGTTCAAGAACCGTGTTCGCTGGATCACGCGGACGACATCGACGAATTTTCTTGATTGGACGCCGCCGATCGACGCGGTGTACGGCGACACGCCGAGTGAGCATCTCTACACCAATCAGATGGCGCCTTACTTTCGTGCACCTCACATCTACATCGGCACGGCGGCGCGGTACTTCCCGAGGCGCTGGGCTCTGACTCCTGAGGTGGAAGAGCGCATCGCTCTGAGCGATCCACGCAACTACGATGCCGGGGAGCGCCTCCGCGGTGGCATCTCCGACGCAGTGCTGCTTTCGAGTCGCGGCGGCCAGTTGATCGACCGCACGTTCCTTGAATCGTACGTCCGCGCCGGAGTGAGCCCACGCGACTGGGTGGCGCGTTCGAACTACCCAGCGCGCGGTGTCGTCCCGACGGGGGATGGCGAGATGTCGATCTACGTGCAGCGGCACTACGGGCAGCCTTCACACTACGTCGAGAGGCTGACACTACGCCTCGACGGCTTCGCGTCGATCCACGCAGGGTATCGCGGCGGTGAACTGACGACCAAGCCCATCACGTTCGAGGGTGGAGAACTCGCGATCAACTTTGCATCCTCCGCCGCGGGCGGCGTCCGTGTTGAGCTGCAAGATGCTGACGGGAAGGCCCATCCTGGGTTCGCGCTCGACGGCGCGGACGAACTGATCGGAGACTCCCTTGAGCGAAAGGTCACCTGGCAAGGCAAGGGCGACGTGTCAGGCCTCGCTGGCAAGCCTGTGCGGCTTCGTTTCGTGCTCAAGGACGCCGATCTCTATGCCTTTCGTTTCCGACCTCGCGGCTAGACGCACGCCAAAATGGCGAATGACTCCGTGTCCAACGCCCGTCTCTTCTGGTTGACGTGAGTTTCCGGGGCAGCCTGCGGCGATTCTGACGCTTCCTCCTGTAGAGCCGTTCGCTTCCGAACGGTTGAACCAAAGATTCTCAGGAGGTTGCCATGATCGCTCTTCGACCCCATCAGATCGTTGCCTGCCTCGCGCTCACGGCGGGCTGCTTGTTCTCCTCCGGTGCGACGGCGCAGGACTATCTCACCGGTGACGTCAACTGTAACGGCGCGGTGAACTTTATCGACGCGGTGGATCTGTTGCGGCATCTCACAAGTACCGCCTCGCTACCCGCTGGCTGCGACTGTCAGTCCGCACAGGATGTCAACGGCGACAACGCAGTGAACATCCCCGACGCCATTGACCTGCTCAACTACGCGATTACAGGAGGTCCCTTGCCGGTCGCCCCGTTTCCCGTGTGTGGGCCAGGGGCGTCCGCGCTTGCGTGCGTGTCGTATCCGAGTCCATGTCCGCTCTTCAAGCGCGGCGATGCCAACCAGGACGGCTGCGTCAGCTCCGACGACGCGATCTTCATCGCGAACTACTTGACATCGACCGGACCTGCACCGCTCTGTATGCTTGCGGCGGACGCCAACGACGACGACGCGGTGACGATTTCCGACGTCGCTTTTATCCAGGCGTTCTGCATCGGCGGCACGCCACCTCCAGCGCCGGGCGCGCTCGTATGCGGGCCCGATCCGACTCCCGGAACGCTCACCTGCGGCTCCTATCCTCAGTCGGCGTGCAACTCTGGGTGCAGGAATCAACTGCCGAACGACATGAACCAAGACGGCGGCCTCGACATCAGTGATCCGGTTGGTCTTCTCAACCATATGGTCGTTGGCATCGGTGCGCTTCCATGCGGGGACGGCACGAGCGGCGACCCGAGAAACATTCAGATGTTCGATTCCAATGGCGATTACGCTCTCGACATTAGTGACGTGATTTGGTTTCTCAACTGGATGTTTGGAGCCGGCGCAGCGCCGATCAACGGCACGACATGCACGTACTTTGAGGGCTGCCCACAGAATCCGAGCTGTCCGGACTGCACCCCGTAGCCAAACGGGGTGTACGAACGGCACCGCTCGCCTGACGACGCCTCCGGATCGCCTTTTTCGTGGCGCTTCCGGGGGCGTTTTCAGTACGCACAATCGTTGTGTGTGACGACGACTTGTCGACGAGGGTTGTGGACGACCTCGAGGCCTATGCCTTGACTCGTTGCGCCTGCCCAGTCTCCGCCGCTTCGTAGAAAGCGAAAATCGTCCGCAGCACCGCGAGACCTTCCGCTCCGGTGATCGGCGGCGCCTCGAGTCCGGCGCTTGCGCGAACGCATTTGCGAACGAATGGCGTGTATCCCCCCGGGCGTTCCTCGACCTCGACGTTTTGGGCGTCGGGTGAGTGCTCCGGGTTGTACCACGTCAGCTTCTTTTCGATCGGAGCGAGGTCGAGCCAACCGTCGGCGCCCCAGACTTTCACGTGCGAGTGGTAGCGCTTATCGAGATAGTACCCGGACGTCAAGGTGCCGAACGCACCGCTCGAGAATTTGAGTGCTACGACAGCGGAATCTTCAACGTCGATGGGCTGGCCGCCGACGACACCGGCGAATCCCGTCACTTGCTCGACCGTCAGCCCCGTGATGTGAGAAATCATATCGAGCCAGTGGATCCCAAGCCAGCTCAAGTGGCCACCCCCGGCGCGCGCTTTGATGGCGTACCACTTCTGACGATACGCGGGATTCTTCAACCGCGTCTGATCGGCGATGATGTGGGCTTCGACTCCGTAGATCTTGCCAATGGCGCCACTCGAGATGAGCTCACGTGCCTTGCTGACGCGAGGCAGAATGCGATTCGCGAAGGCGAGCATGAGGTGTCGTTTTCCAGCCGTAGCCTTGCTCACCAGCGCTGCGAAATCCTCGGCGCGCACACACGCGGGCTTCTCGGCGAAGACGTGGCAGCCTGCGTCAAGCGCCGCGTCGATGGCGGCGGGCGCGGCTCGAGCTTCGAGGCTGACAAGTACCATCGCTGGCTTCGAGCCCAGCAGCTCTTCCTGAGTGCGGTGCACCGCCTTTAGTTTCGCCCCGAGCCGGCGCTTTGCGTCTTCCACACTGTTGCCGCTGGGGTCGTAGAGCGAAACTTCTTGCGTCTCCGGGGTCTGCGCGAGCGCCGCGAAATAGGCGCCGAGGTGGGCGCCGTCGGCCTGTGTGATGACACCGACGGCGATGCTCTCTCGTCGTGGCGCGGCCGCGGTGGAGCCGACGCTGGCGAGTGTCAATCCGAGGCCGGACGACAGGGTCGTGCAGATAAATTCGCGGCGATCTGACGTGGAGCGATTCATGGCAATCCTTCCTGGTTTTCTACGTAGTCGTCGGGGAACACCTTCCTGCTCGGCCGACCATGGATGCGAGCAGACTGGACGGTGTTCGCACCGTCAAGCGAAGATTACCGTTAACAGCCCGTTGAAAAAGTCATTCGGCTGAGAAACCGGCCTCTTCACGCCCAGATCAGCCGCGGCGAGCCTCGAAAATCTCGGAGATTACCTGCGTTCGCCGCGGCCGATCTGGACGCGAAGCGACCAGTTTTCAGCTCGAAGCACTTTTTCAACAGGCTGTTAAGCGTAGATTGCAGCGAGATTTCGGCATGAGCCCAGCGGGTGGGGCGATTTGACGCCTTGGCATGGTCCGTGCGCCGATTCGGGTGGGCTACAGTACCCACCTGAGCGAGAATCTGTGACCCGAACGGACGTTTGAAAGCGCTTGCGTGAGAGCCGACCAGCGCGCATCTTGGAGGGAGATCAACAGAAGCAATGAGTAGGAGATCGCGATGAGCTCGTTGACGGCGACACGCATTGGTGCGACGTGCGGCGTTCTAGTCCTTTTAGGCTTGTGGACCGTCCCGATCGACGGTGCCGACGGCAAGAAAGAGGAGAAAGCCGACGCGACGAAGGAGAAGGCAGAGAGCATCTTTGCCGACAAGAATCTAGAAGCCGCGGTGCGGCGATACGTCTTCGAGAAGAAAAACAACGACGAGCCCATAGTCGCAGCAGACGTCCGCGACATCTCAACGATCGAGGCGAAGAAGAAGGGCATCCGAGATCTATCGGGCCTCGAGCACTGTCGCAGCTTGCGGCTGCTCGACCTTGAAGGGAACGAGGTAAAAGACTTAACGCCGCTCGCGGGACTTGAGCTCGTGCAATCTCTCAACGTCGCCAGCAACAAACTTAAGGATGTCGCGCCCCTCGCAAAACTGAAAGCGCTTCAGTATCTCGATCTCTCCGGCAACGACATCACTGATGCTGCGCCCCTCGCGGGATTGATGAATCTGACGACGCTCTACTTGTCACACAACGCAGTCACCGATCTCAAACCCCTCAAGAAGCTGTCGAAGCTCTGGTCGCTCTACCTCGACGGTAACGGCATTAAGGATGGTCAGCCACTCCGACATCTGAAGCGGCTTTCGACCCTGTCGCTACGAAACAACCGCGTCGAGGATCTTTCGTTTCTTCGCAACTACACTGAGCTTCGTTACCTGATGCTCCAGAGTAACCGCGTCCAGGACATCGCAGTCCTCGTCGAAGCGGCGAAGAAGGACAGCGAGGGGAACCAGCGGTTCGCACCATTTTGGCGCGTCTATCTCTCAGGCAATCCGCTGCGCGGTGGTGGCGCCGGTGAAATCGACGCGCTGAAAGAACTCGGCGGGCGGGTCGAATTCGCCCGTGCGCGTCAGTTTTGATCGCCCTACATGCTTCCTGTCGGCACTCCTTCTGTCATCGGAATTCTCCAGGAATGGGAGCCAGCGCGGCTCGCTGCAGGAAAAGCGTTGACGATACGAATTCGCGCGCTCCGCGGCGAGGTCGGCGGACAGGATCTCTCACTTCCGTGCGCGGAGCAGATGCAAGGCCACACGATCTCGCAAATGCCAACTTGCCCAACTGAGCGGCGAGTCGCCGTTGACGTCTCGTATGGATCTGTCGGCACCGGCCGCTAACAAGCATTCGATCGTGTCGGTTGGCGAATAGGCTGCGGCTCGATGCAGCGGCGTCTCACCTCGCGTGTTGACGTCTCGCCAAAAGTTGTAACTCTTCACTCCGGGTTTCGTTTTTGCATTTGGGTCGGCCCCGTGGTCAAGCAGAAGTTTCACGAGCAGGAGCCGATCGGGTTCGCGAGTCGTGAGCGCATGATGCAAAGGCGTTTCGCCGGAGGCGTCGCGCCCTCGGTTCGCATCCGCTCCAGCGCAGAGCAGAAGGCGGACGCATTCGAGCTTGTTGACGTAGGCGAGTCCTGCGACGACCGAGGCGCCGTTCTCGTTGGTCTGAATGTTCGGGTCAGCTCCCAGGGCAAGGAGGCACTCGATGACGGCCGGATGAAAGGTGAGCAAGGTGCCGGATCCATGTTCGTCAGTAGAATTAGGGTCAGCGCCTGCGTCGAGGAGACGTCGCACGCTGCTCAGGTCTCCGGTGAAACACGCATGTTTCAGTTGCCGTGCCGTCGGGTCCATGTCGAGATCCTCAGACTCTTAGCGTCAAGGCGCTTCGCACCTCGAGCAGTAATCCAAGAGTGATAGCTCACTAACCCAAATGTGTGGACGCATCTCGAATCGCGCGGATGCCCTTTCGGCCAGCATCGTACGGATCCGGAATCTGCCAGGCATCGACCATCACCCAACCGCGAAAACCGCCCGCGTGAAGCGTCTGGAAGGTGGCCGGAATGTCGACGTGGCCATCGCCTGCCGGAAGATGCTTCGAGGTCTCTCCCGGTCGGAGCGTGCCGTCGGTGTCCGTGAAGTGCACATAGCCGATGTGCTGGACGCCGATGCGCTGGAGCATTTCGTGCGGCCGCCCCGTCGACCCGTTCATCAGATCGAAGTGACTCGGGTCGTAGATCGTTTTCACGCGTTCATCGTTGGCGATCTCGAGAATCTGCAGCAGGTGTTGCTCGGAGTTGAACGCGAAGGGCGGTTCGATTTCGAATGCGGAAACGATGCCGTGGTCGTCGGCTATCTTCGCCACTTCACGTAGTGAGCTCGCGAGATGAGCTATGGCCCGATCGATGGTTTGGCCGCGCAGTCCGCCGTAGGGCCACATGCCGATGCAGTCGCATCCGAGCGCTTTAGCGAGAGCGATATGGTCTCGCATACGAATGATCCATTCGCGGCGTTTCTCCGCGGACGGATCGAAGGCTCGGTCGGCTCCCGTCTGCAGCGAAAAAATCTGCAAGCCATAAAGGTCATAGAGGCGACGTAGCGCACGCACGCGTTGGGTCTCGTCGGCAGTGGGATAGTTGCCCTGGGGCCAGCCGCCCATGAGTTCGATGCCGTCGAAACCAGCGTCGGCTGCGAAATCGAGGACTTCCCAGATGGGGAACCTCTTCTTGTACTTGGAAGCCGACGATCCAAAGCCGTTGAGCCCGATCGCTGTTTTCCATGCCGGGTTGCGTCGTTCACGCGCACCAGATCGCGTCGATTCGCAGCCCAGCGCCACGGCGACGCTCGCCAGCGCTGTTCGTTTGAGCCAGTTACGGCGAGAGACGTGACTCATGAATCGATTTTACTCCACGGCGCGGAACCACAGATTGTACGAACGCCCGGATTGTAGCGTGTCGAGTCGAAAAGTCCACGCAACGGGAAACGTCGAAACGTCGAGGGCGCGCTGCGAACTCGGCACCTCAAGGTACCGGGAGGTCAACCATCGATTCGACGAGTCGATGCTCTTCGAGTCGACCCCGCAGTCTTTGAGCGCGCTCCGAGTGCCGCAACTCGGCCCAGTCGTTCTCGAAGCGCTGTCGGAGATGAGGCTGCTGCCCGAAAAGGAATGTGACAAGCGACTCGCTGTCCTCCAGCGTCAGGGGATGGACGAAGAGAGGAACCGTTTCGCCTGCTTGGGTCGCCTTCGCTCTCAGCTCGGATGAGAGATAGATCCGGCAAGTGTGAAGGAGGCCAACCAGGATCACGGCCTCTGCAGCCGTTACCGAGTTAAACGACTCGCGGAGGACCCATTCTTGGAGATCGTCCCAGTCGAATTCGGACGGAGAGCCATGCGCTTGATTCTGCATCGGAGCGACACCTGCGGTCGGTCGCCGAAAACTCGGAAAACGCACAAGTATCGTAACTACACGTCGGATCGATCGCCAATCGACGTAGCATGGGACTTTGAGTCCAGGCTAGCGCTAGTGTCGAGTCGTTTCAGTTCCACTCGGCGCGAAGACCTGTGCCGAAGGGTCCATCGCCTGCCACGGAATCGGCATCACCGCTTCAATCACGGTTGTTCGCGCCGCTGTCACAGCTTCCGAGACGGCTTCGCCCAGCTCCTCGAGGGAAGCGACCCTGCGAGCATCGACTCCGAATGCGCGCGCTAGCGCGACGAAATCGGGGTTCACCAGCTCTGCAGCATGCGTGCGGCCATAAAGCACCTCCTGCTGGCGGCGCAAGACGCCGTACGCGTTGTCGTTGAAAATGAGCACAGTGAGCGGCAGGTTCGACTGCACGGCGACGGCCAGCTCTTGGCAGTTGAAGAGAAAGCCGCCATCGCCCGAGAGGAGGACGACAGGGCGATCCGGCCGTGCTGCTTTGGCACCGAGCGCCGCCGGGAGACCAAAGCCGAGCGTGCAGAATCCCCACGGGTAGACGTTCGTGCGTGGCTCGTAGAGGTCGAGCAGGCGCCGACACCAGTAGGCTGCGACGGTGAGGTCGCTCACGACGATCGACTCACGCGGCAGCATCGCGCGGAGCGTCTCGACGAGCTGGACGCCGTCCGGGGCACGCGCGCGTAAGTCAAGGGCGATGCGTTGCCCCAGGTCGGCCACTTCGCGCGAGCGGTCGTGGGTAGCGACGATTTCGCTCGCGCGATCAACATCGTCGTCCGCTGTATCGCCCAGGCGTGCGGCGATCGCCGCGAGTGACACGCGGGCGTCGCCAGCGATGGCAACAGTCGGTTCGTAGTTGCGTCCAAGCTCTTCGGGGTCGACGTCGATGTGGATCAAGCTTTGGGGTAGGCGCAGCGTCCAGCGATCGGTCTCTTCCTCGGTAAACCGTGTACCAATGGCGAGCATGGCATCGCAACTGTCGATGTATTCACGACCGATCGAATGCAGTATGCAGCAGCCCGCGGCGAGAGGGTGGTCGCCGGCGATCGCGTCTTTGCCGAGTACCGTTGTGAAGACCGGCGCCCTGAGATGTTCGGCGAGACGCTGCAAGTCGTTCCACGCCTCGCTGGTGAGGACGCCGCCGCCGGCCCAGATCACTGGCCGACGCGCGGACCGCAGGAGCTCGGCGGCGCGTGCGATCTCGGCGGCTGGAGGTTGCTTGCGCGCAAGTGTTGCCGGCGCCGGAATCGCCATGTCGCCGCTAGCGTCGAGCACGTCGCAAGGAATCTCCACGGCAACCGGTCGCGGGCGGTCTCGACGAGATTGCTCGAAGGCGTCACGCAGAAGCGCCGGGATCGACTCCACCGTGTCGGCGCGTGCGCACCACTTTGTCACCGGCCGAAAGCAAGCGAGCTGATCACGACACTCGTGGAGGTATCCTTTCTCGCGGCCGATTCCGGCGGACGGGATCTGGCTGGCGATGCACAGTACCGGCACTGAGTCACTGAACGCCGTTCCCAGCGACGCGATCGTGTTGAGGGCTGCTGGGCCGCTCGTTGTCAGGCAGACTCCGATGCCGCCGCTGGTGCGGGCGTAGCCGTCAGCCATGAACGCAGCACCCTGTTCATGGCGGGCGACGATGTGCCGGATCGCCGGCACGTCGCAAAGGGCATCGTAGAGCGCCAGGTTGTGAGCGCCGGGGATGCCGAACACCGTGTCGACGCCGTGAGCAACGAGGGAACGAGCGACCGCTTCACCGCCGGTCATGTGCATGGCGCCCATTGAGTTCTCACGCTGCTGCATCTCCCAGTTCCTCCCGTCTGAGCGATCAGACGGTGGCGGTGCGTATTCTCGCTGGCGACTGGAGCGGATGCAAGCGACCGCGCCGGTGGGCGGGTAAACGATCGCGGTCTTGATTCGGCCGAACTGTGCACGTTGAGAAACAGTTCGGGGGCTATTACGATGACTCGTGTGTCGTGAGTCCGACCCCGAGTTGGACAGTCGGCTCGCCAAAGTAGCAGGAATACTCGGTGTGCCGTCCGTTCTATCTCAAGCGTTCAATTGGTACCGCGGTACCGCGTAGGAGGGGTTTCCTGATGACGAACGAATCGAGACAATGTGTCCGGTGCGGCGCGGAGAATCTTGAGCCGGGACAGATTCAGTCCACCGGCAGACTCTACTTTCGGCCGAAGAATGCTAAGTTTCTCAGCAAAGATACTGCGAACGTCGGGGTGACGGCGGTCATCTGTTCTACCTGCGGCACTGTCGAGCTTCTTGGCGACTTGAGTAAGCTGCACAAAATAGTTGATTGACGGCGCTGGTGACTTTTCAGCTCTACGAAGACCGCTTTGCTCCCAACGCGTGTCATGTTCGGGGCGGGGTCCTGGTTTTGGAGAGTTTTCACGATCACCGAGTCAAATTCGAGTTAAACTGAGATACACGATCCGCAAGGACTGAGCAATTGTCTCGTCGACCCATCGCTTAGGAGTGTTTTGATGGTCACGACGTCGCGCAGGGTTCGAGAGTTCGTCCGCGGCACGCGTCGGCAACTCAATCGGCAGCGTTGGTGGAGGGCGGTGGCGTGGTCGGGAGCGGTCGGGGGGACTGTGATCTTGGGGATCGCGCTCGCGTACGTTTTCGCTGGCTATCGCGTCCCGCTTCTGTGGTATCCCATCGTCCTCGCGATGACCGCCCTGGTCGCAGTCGTCGTCTGGGGCCTCGGCCGGGCGAGTAACGAAGAGGCTGGGCGTTTCGCCGACGATTTCTTCGATCTTAAGGATAGCGTTCGGTCGGCAGAGGGATTTCGCCGGCAGGGGCGGCATGGCCTCCTCTACGAGCTCCAGGCGCGTGCGACGGACGAGTGCCTTGTCGCTCACTCGCCGCAGCGGATTCGTTGGGCGCCACCGCTGCGGGTTTGCCTCTACGCCGGGATGGTTCTCAGCGTGGCCGTTCTGGTTGGCTTCAAGGGTGACTCGCCGGCGGTTCAGCGGGAGAACGAAGAGCGTACCGTGACGCTGGCGAAGACGACCGAGATCAATGAGTTCTTGCGGGAAGAGGTGGAGCGCGAAGAGGAAACTGCGACCGAGGACGATGAGCCACCTCTGCTCGAAAAAGACCAGCTGCGTCGCTGGGTCGACGAGTTGAAAGAGACCAGCCTGAAAGAGAGTGCACTGAAGCAATATGCGAGGCTAGAGAAGAAGATTGATCGCGCCTCGCGTCAGCTCGACACGCGCAAACAGGAGCGCTTGCTCAAGAAAGCGGCAGAAGAGCTCATGAAGAGCCCCGAGACGCGCAAGCTCGGTCGGACTTTCGAGAAGCGCGACTATCGCAAGAGCGCGAAAGATTTGGAGAAGTACAAGGCAGCAGAGACGACGAAGCCGCTTTCGGAGCAGAAGAAACAACTGGCGCGTCTGCGTGCGGCTTCTCAGCGCATGGCCTATGCGGCTCAGAGCGTGCGCCAGCGAGACTCCGGCCGAGGGGAGCGCCGCGGCGCCAAGGCGCCGCGCGCCGGAGCTCCAAAGAGCGCGTCGAAAGCCGTGGGCGCCAGCGCGCGAAGCAGCGCTCCTGCCAACAACAGCGGCGCGCAGAGCCGAAGTCAGGGCAACAACTCGGGCTCGCCGCAGGGACAGAGCCCGCACGGACAGAGTGATTCGTCGCGAAGCGAGTTCGAAGATTTGGCAAACACGCTGCAGTCACTCGACCGCGACGCGCAGGAGCTCAACGACCTTCTGGACGAAGCTCAAAGATCGGAAAAGAAAAACGGCCAGTGCGACGCGCAGACGCTGGCAAAGTGTCAGAACAAAAGGAACGGGCTGAATCGTGGCCTCTCTAACCTGACGAGACAGCTGCGGCGTCTCGCTGCCAAACAGCAGGCGACGAACCGGCTGGGGCAACTGCGGAAAAAGCTTGGCAGTTGTTCGAGCTATCTCTGCAATTCGCAGTCCAGCTCTCTCGCCCAATCTTTGCAGAAGGGTGGGTTGAAGGCGGGAGCAGGGGGCGGCATGACGGAGAGGGCGCGGCGCGACGAGCTATCCCTGAGCGGAGAGACGTCTCAGCTCAAGGGAACCAAGGGTGCCGGCCCATCGATTTCGACGGTTGAGGCGGCTGAGGACGGCAGCGGCGTGTCGACTCGCAAGAACGCAGCAAGCGAGCGCTCGTTTCGTCGTCAGGTGGAGTCGTTCGTCGAACGCGAAGACGTTCCAGAAGACGTCAAAGATGGCGTCAAAGCCTACTTTGAAACGATTCATCAGTCAGAGTAAGACACCAATGCGGTAAAAAAATGACGCGAGAATGTCCTGCGTCAATACTCGCCGTAATGTCCTCGTCGAAGAAGGCTCGGAGATTACCTGGGTTTGCCGCAACCGACGTGGACGCGAAGAGACCACTTTCCGACTCGAAGCACTTTTTCAGGCAGGCTGTTAACGACGAAAGGGCAGGAAGAAACACCATGCCGGACGACGACTTCAATCCCGAGCAGGCGATCGAACACTTCGTCGATACGTTCGCTAAGCTGAAGGAGGAGATCGGTAAGTTCATCGTCGGGCAGCAGGAGATCGTCGAGCATGTTCTCGTAGCGACTCTCTGCGGCGGCCATGTTCTATTGGAGGGCGTGCCTGGTCTGGGTAAGACGGCTCTCGTCACAACGATGAGCCAGGCGCTGCACTTGAGGTTTCGTCGCATCCAGTTCACACCGGATTTGCTGCCAGCGGATATCGTTGGCAGCAATCTCCTCGTCGAACGCAGCGGCGCGAAAGCGTTCGAGTTCCAAGAGGGCCCCGTCTTTTGCCACATTCTGTTGGCTGACGAGATCAACCGTGCCACCCCGAAGACGCAGTCCGCTCTTTTGGAAACCATGCAGGAAAAGTCGGTGACAGTAGCGGGTGAAACGCATCCCTTGCCGTCGCCTTTCTTCGTCCTGGCAACGCAGAACCCGATCGAGCACGACGGAACCTATCCTCTCCCCGAAGCGCAGCTCGATCGATTTTTCTTCAAATTGCACATCAGTTCTCCCAGTCACGAGGAAGTCGCCGAGATTCTCCGTCGCACCGGTGGCAACACTGCTCCGACAATCGAAGCTGTTGCCAGCGGTGAGGACGTGCTGAGAATGGGACGCACTCTGCGCACGATTCCGATTGAAGACTCGGTGCAAGATCACCTGATTCGCATCGTGCGTGCGACGCACCCCGACAGCGACGAAGCGCCGGAGCAGGTGAAAAAGTACGTCCGCATCGGTGCATCGCCTCGTGGCGCTCAGACGATTCTATCTGCATCCCGAGCTCACGCTCTTCTGCGCCGTCGGTATCACGTCGCGCGAGAAGACATCGACGCGGTGGCTCTCCCTTCCCTTCGCCATCGCTTGATCCTCAGTTTCGAAGGCGAGGCGGAAGGCATCAGCTGCGACGATCTGCTGCGTAGCGTGATCGAGGACGTTCGTGGGAGCCCGATCGGCAGTGCAAGCTAACGCTGAGAGCGGCGAAAGAGCTGACACGAAGGGCACTGACGGCGGTGCGGACGGGCGCGACGCGACAGATGGAAGAAGAGACTGACAGACGATGCTGACTGATCCTGATTTCATTCGGCGACTTGAGTCACTCTTCCTGCTGGCACGCAAGGTCCTCGGTGGCACGCTCCAAGCAGACCGCAGGAGCACGAAGAAGGGGAGCGGCATAACGTTCGCCGACTATGCCGAGTATTCTCTCGGCGATGACCACCGCGCGATCGACTGGCGCGTCTATGCACGATTCGAGACACTCCTGATCAAGCTCTTTGAGCTCGAGGAGGATGTCACCATCTACATCTTTCTGGACAGCAGTCGGTCGATGGAGCGTAAGTTTGACTATGTGAAACAGCTCGCTGCGGCCCTTGGATACATTGCTCTCAACAGTTTGGACCAAGTGGTCGTTTACCGAACAGCCGACGAGCTCGACATGCTGTTGGAGCCGAGTCACGGCAGAGGCAAGATCCTGCCGTTTCTCACGGCGCTCGAAGACGCTCAACTTTTTGGCGGCGACACGAACTTCACTGACTGCGCGCGTGCTTTTCAGGTGCGGCATAGACGACGTGGAGTCGTCATCGTGCTGTCCGATTTTCTGTTTCCGTCAGGCTTCGAGGACGGTCTCAAGTTTTTGCAGTGGCACAAACACGACGTCTTTTGCCTGCGTGTACAAGATGAGTTCGACACGCGCTGCGATTGGAAAGGAGATGTCGAACTCCACTGCGTTGAAACCAGGCAGCGGCAGCGTGTAACGATCACGCCGAACGATGCGGCACGATACGAGCGCGCCGTCCAGCGCTGGAATGAAGATCTCGAGAGGTGCTGTGCGCGGCAGGGTATCGGTCTCGCTGCGTCGAGCCCACGGGTCCCCTTTGAGCACGTCATCCAGGATATTCTGCGCCGCGGGGGACTCGTGGCATGAACTTCTTGGAGCCGGTCTTCTTCTGGTCGTTCCTGAGTGTGATCCCGTTGGCGGCGATCTATTTTCTGAAGGTGCGCCCGACGCGAAAGCCCACGACCGCGTATTTCCTTTGGCAGACGCTCTTGCGCGAGAAGCGGGCGACGAGCCTTTTCAATCGGCTGCGCGACCTGTGGAGCCTGTTGATCATGTTGCTTGTGCTGTCGGCTGTTGTGTTGGCGATGACCCGTCCCGAATGGTCCGATGACGAGCGCAAGGATCTGCTCTTGCTCATCGATCGAAGTGCCAGCATGAGCGCCGCGGAGGGCGGCAAGACGCGCCTCGAGCGTGCCAAAGAGATCGCCGTGGACATCGTCAGCGCCCTGGATGGCAATCAGCGCGCCGCGGTTGCCGCCGTCGACTTCGAGCTCTCTTATCGAGCCCACTTCACGCGCGATCCCCACGAGCTTCTCGAGGCGATTGAGGGGATCGAGCCGTCCGAATTGGCGTTTCGCAGTGAAGCGCTGAACTCTGTCGTCACTGCACGCGACTTGACGTTGGGCGAGGAGCCTGAGACGAGCGTGGGAGACCATCGCGTTTTGCTCCTCAGCGATGGCTGCTTCATGAGTTCGGACGAACGAATGGCGACGCGGCGAGGTCCTTCGAAGAATGGCGCCGGCGCGAACCATCGAGACGGCGGTCGTGCTTCGGAGACCGAAAACTCGCCAGATGCGGACTCGGAGAACGGTGTCACCGAAAGTGGTACGAGCGAGACGCGTGGCCGGGTGCACGATCGACACGGCCTCGGAGCGCTGGCCTCCATCGAGCTTCTCAAGATCGGCGGCCGGCAGGGAAACATTGGCATCGCGCGCTGCGACTTGCAAGTGCTCCCTGGCCAGCGCGACTCGCTGGGTTTCTACTTTCAGATCGCGTCGTCTTTTGAACAGGAAGTGGAGGCCGATTTGACGTTGAGCCACGTCGACGCGGCAGACGGTAGCGAGAGTGCTGTCAAAGTTATTCCACTGACGCTGCAGCCTGGTCTCAACAAGTCGGAGACGTATAACGTCACGAGCGCTTCCTTGGGGCGCTGGACTGCGCGACTCAAGGCTGCCACGCACGACCACCTCGCGCTCGACGATGTCGCCTTTCTCCACGTCCCTGCCCCGCGCCCTGTACGCGTCGCCGTACGGACGAAGAACCCTTACTTTTTTGAGCGTACGATCTTGTCGTTCGAGGCCGCGTCGGCGCTCGTCACTTTGGTTGGGGATGATCCTGAGCTCGTCGTTGCCACCGGTAGCGCGCCCGACGCGCCACTTTCTCTTGTCTTTAGTCCAAGCGGCAGCTCGATCTGGTGGGAGGATGCCGGTGATGACGAAGTCGAGACAGTCGTGCCACGGGTCGTCGCCGAAGACCATCCGGCGCTGCGTCACTTTGACGTTTCGACGCTGTCGTTCGCGGGCGCGCGAAGGTTGTCGGCACCTGCGGGAGCTCTCGTGCTTGTGGAGAGCGATCAAGGCATGCCTCTGATCTTCAAGGTGAACCGCGGCGGCAAAACTGCCATCGTCGTCAACATGGATCCGGCACGGGGTGACTTTTTCTTTAGTGCTTGGTTCCCGGTCCTCGTCTACAGCGCGGCGACGCATCTGGGCGGCCGCGAAGAGACGATCGCGGCAACGTACCCGACCGGAGCGACAGCTCCCCTGCCAGGGTCTCAGGAGGGCAGCCTAACGACGATTCGCGCGCCAAACGGCGCTCAGACGACCGTCGCCACCAAGGTTTTCGGGCCGCTTAGGTACTCTGGGTTTTACGACATCGTCGGTAAGTCCGGCGAGTGGAGAGTCGCGAGCAGCCTGCTCGCGGCGAGCGAGAGCCTTCTTGACAATTCGGACGTCCGCGACACGGCATTGCCGATCCACCGCGGCAACTCACTGCCGACTTTGTTGACCGTTTTTGCGATCCTCCTTCTCGTTTTGGAATCACTTCTCTACCATCGTCGCAAGGTGGGTTAGCCCTCGATGGAGTTTTTGAGCTTCAAGCCGCTCCTCTGGTTGTGCGTCGTCGCGATCCTCGTGGTCGGGCTTCGCTATAGTTTGGTGGATCGTCCTCGGTGGGCGAAACTGACGGCGTTTGCGCTCCGCGTCGGTGCGATCTTGCTCTTGATCCTTGCTCTCTGCCGCCCGTTTGTGTCGCAGCAGAACGAGGACCTTCATGTCGTTTTTCTCGTGGACGTCTCCGAGTCCGTCGACCTGTCAGCTGCGCAGGGGGCAGTGACTCGCGTCCGCGACTACGCCGGTCGACTGGGCGCGCGCGATAGCTGGTCGCTGCTCGCGGTGGGCAGCGAAGTGCGTCCTTTCACGCCTGATGAGCTGGGCAAGAAACTGGAGAGTTGGCAATCGGGGCTCGCCGATGATCGATTCCGCGGTGCCAGTCGTCTCGGTGATGCGCTGCTGGCCGCCAGGATGTCGTTTCCTGCGGAGAAGGCACGCCGTATCGTGCTCTTCAGCGATGGGCAGGAGACGCACTCCGCTAGCGCTGAGGCGCTCCGAATCCTACGCGCCGAGGGGGTAGAGGTCTTTCTGGAGAAGCTCGAGGGGATCTCCCACCCAGAGGCCGCCGTGGTTTCCTTGTCGCCAAGCACGGCGAACGCGTTTCAGGGTGAGATGGTACGCATGACGGCTCGTCTCTTTGCCAACGAGGTGATGTCCGGGCAGCTTCGGATCCTCCATCGCGGTGTCGTCGTCACGGAAGCACCGGTCCAGCTGTCCGCGGATGAGGAGGAAACCGTCTATCTCGACGTCGAGATGTCGACTCCGGGGGCAAGCGTCTGGAGTGCCGAGCTCGTCCCCGACGAAGACCATTTTCCGCTCAACAACCGAAGCTCCTGCACCGTCACCGTGCGCGGAAAGCCTCGACTCCTGATCCTCAACGAGGACCCGAAGGAGAATCGCCCGTTCGCTCGGATGCTGCGCAAGCAGGAGTTTGCCGTCGACTTGCGCGGGACGTTCGGCTTGCCTGAAACCATGGAGGAGTTACTGGCGTTTGACGGAATCGTGCTAGCGAACCTGCCGGCGACGAGTCTGACGCCGCGTCAAATGCAGCTGCTCAAGCGCTACGTCGCTGACTTCGGTGGTGGCCTGGCGATGTTCGGGTCGGAAAACAGCTTCGGTCTTGGTGGGTACTACAAAACTCCAGTGGAAGAGGTTTTGCCGTTGACCTCGCGGTTCGAGAAAGAGAAGGAGAAACCTTCTCTCGCTATGGTCCTGGTGATCGACAAATCAGGCAGCATGAATGGCATGAAGATCGCCTTGGCACGGCAAGCTGCGAAAGCCGCCGTCGAGCTCTTGAGTCCGCAGGACGAAATTGGAATCGTTGCCTTCAACGGCTCGGCGTTCGTCATCAGCGAGATTCGCACCGCTGCAGAGTCTGATGCGATTCAGGGGGCGATTGACCAATTGGACGCAGGCGGTGGCACGTTCATGTATCCGGCGATGGAGTTGGCGAACGACATGCTGGAGAACGTAGCTGCCAAGGTGAAGCACATGATCGTTCTTGGCGACGGCCAAACGCAGCAGGCTGACCACATGACGTTGACGCAGTCGATGGCCGATTCGGGAATCACCGTCTCGACCGTGGCGCTCGGAGAAGGCGCCGATCGCCAGCTCATGTCGAGCATCGCCGAAGTGGGGCGCGGTCGTTACTACGAGACCATGGATCCAAACAGCGTGCCGCAAATCTTTACGAAGGAGACGATGCAGGCCTCACGCTCCGCCATCAAGGAGGATTTGTTCGGCGTCGTGCAGGTCGGTGATCATCCGATGCTGAGCGGTTACGCTGGGCAAGAGCTGCCGTTCACTCTCGGCTACGTCATGACCCAGGTAAAGCCGACAGCGCAGCTCCTCCTGGCTCAAGAGACGGGCGATCCACTCTTAGCGGTGTCGCGGTTTGGACTCGGAACAGGGTTAGCCTACACAAGCGACGTGTCCGAGAGGTGGGGTGGTGAGTGGCTATCATGGGATGACTGCGGACGATTCTGGGCGCAGGCTCTTCGTTCGGTCGTGCGAAAGCAAGGCGCGCGCGGGCTCATGGCACGATCGCTCACGACTCACGAGAATTGGACCATCGATATCTCCAGAGTGGACGACTCGGGAGCGCCGGTCTCGGGTGTGACCTGGGATGCGCAGGTGCTTGATGGCAACGGTCGCACGCGGGAGGTCGACGTGGCCGAGACGGGGATTGGGCGCTATGCCGCCGCAGTGCCTGTCGCAGGGCACGATCGTTTGACCCTGCGGCTCCATGACACCGAGCACGACAAGCTCAAGGTGCTGCACTACCACCGACCCTATCCGCCGGAATACCGGCTGTCGCGCAAGCTTCCGCCTGCGCTTGGGAATTTGGCGCCGTTGGCTGTGGACGCGGTCAAGGACGACGTGAGCGCAGTGCTGCATCGCGAGTCGATCGCGCACATTGGCTATCTCTCGAGCCTCGCCCTGCTACTGCTCGGGCTTCTGCTGAGGAGAGTCTGACTCGCGACGCCCGCGATAGCGGTTGTCGGCGACGCCCGAAGCTGACGTGGGCGTTTAAAGTGGCAGGGGTAGGCGTGTGGGTGTGGGGGTGCGATTGCGATCTGGCGCTTCCTCGCGCACTGACTCGCAGAGCGTTATCCCATGCGCCCGCTGCGTTCGTGGCGGGCGCGATCCCTTGCGCTCCCAATGAGACGCCGAGCGCGTTTGCGTGTCTCCCATAGTAGCAGGCACGCTCCGCGTGCCGCCGCGAATGCGTGTCGGTGGTCGGTGAGCGATTGCGTGTGCGTGAGAGTACTCTGCCTCTGTCTCCGTCATCTGCCTCTGTTCCCGTCATCTGCCTCTGTTTCTGTATCCGTCTCCGTCATCCGTCTCCGTCATCCGTCTCCGTCATCTGCCTCTGCCTCTGCCTCTGTATCTTGCGGAGATGCACCCTCCGCTTCCTTCGCCGGCGCTTTCGCTCCACCGTCGGCTGCCGTCGACGGCGTGGCTTTCGCTCCTGAATCGTCGGTGTTGTTCGTATCGCTGGCAGGATCTTGCGTGCTCTTTTCCTCAGGCGTTGGTTGCTTGAGGAGGCGTGCCGCTGGCGGAATCGCGCTCCAGACTTCGTCGCCAAGCGTGCTTTCGATGGTGTCTACCGTCACGGTTTGCAGGATTTCAGTCAAGCTCCGCTCATTGGCCCGGACGAACAGGTCGAATCCGGAGTCCGACGTTGTTCGTCCACGTTGATGGAGCTCGACCGCGACGACGTTTTTTCCCTCGCGCACGACGTCCTGCACATCGATGTCGCTGTGCTTGAAATACAGATTCTCTTGACTGCGGCCGACCGTCGCCACCGACTGAGTCGTAAAGGTTATGTCTCCTGCGGGCATATTGTCGCGGAAGAGCTCGACGCCGTTGAGATAAACCACCACACCGTCATCACGCAGGACGTGGACAGTAAAGCGCTTGATCACCTCGACTTCGTCCACCAACACTTCCTTGCGAAAGTACGTGGTGATGTGCTTGTTACCCGGGTCTGGCCCGAAATCGATCGTCGTGACCTCCTCGCCGTCGCCATAGCCGAACTTACCGCTTCCCTCTTCCCATGCTGCGTCGTCGAAGTCCGTCTCCCGCCACGCGCCGCCAAGGTCTTCGCCCGCGTCGAAGTATTTCCACTTCGCACCTTTGGAGATGAAATCGACGGGCTCCGTGAAGCGGCCGAGCGCCGCTTGGGACGTGGCGAGCGATTCGGCAATGGCGTCGAAACGATGCGAGGCGCTGCCGCTCTTTTCACTCTCCGCTCGTTCGAGTGCGGTCGCCGCAAGGTAAAGGTATGCCACGGCTTTTTCATGCTCTCCCTGCTCATTGAAATGATCACCCAGCGTTTGCAAAGCGACACCAAGCTCAGCGATGGCCCTTGGCACCGTGGCTGCTTCATCGGTGAACCGTTTTGCTACGAGTTCGATGACCTCCCGCTCCATGCCCGCGGCGACAAGCGCCGCGAGCTTGAGCTCGAGGTGAAGACTGTGGAATTCGTTCGTGTACGAGTCGCTGAGTCGGCTCGTATCGACGCTGTCGAGAACCGCGAGTGCATCGGCGCGGCGATCGAGACGCTTCAGAATCTTCGCCTGCTCGACGTGGAAGCGCGAGTAGCGCCCTTTGCTCGTCGGTGGCAAGTAGCGGATTCCTTCGCGGTATGTTTCGAGTGCGGCCTCGAACTGCTTTGCATTCACTTGAAACTTCGCCAGCTCCGAGGCTGCATTTCCCTCTCGGGGAGAGGCTTTGACCAGCTGCGTGCCGATGTGGAGTAGCTCTTCTTCGCTGAGAAGCTTCGCCGAAACGAGGCGTTGAAACACCGATGTTTGGGCTCCCCCGTGGTGCGCGAGGGAGCCTTCGAAGGCGGGATGGCTGAGCCACGAGAGCGCGGCCGCGCGGCGCACCTCTCGTGGGATGTCGCGCCCTTTCATCGCGTGGGAGATTTCTCGCAGAACGGTTTCGGAAAATCCGTAATCCTGGGTCAGACGCTCGTGCGTGGTCTCATCGAGCGCCGAAAACGCGTTCTGGAAGTCGCTGGCGGTTTCGCCGCCTTCGAGTGTCGAGTAGACGAGCCCATGCGCCGCGATTGTCGTGAATTCGTGGCGCAGCGTCTGGTAGGGATCCTTGATCGACAGAACCGCAGTCCAGAATCCTGCGTTCTTGCGGCGCGCCTCCGGCGTCCAGTCGGAGGCGTCAGATCGAAACGCTTCGCGAAGCGATCGCACCAGGTGCTGGATCGCTCGCCGGCGAATGTGAACAGAGTTTTGCACTTGGACTCGCTCGATCGCAGCGAGGGTCTCGAGAGCGCTCTCTGGCCCGCTCTGAAGCGACAAGCGAAGGTGCGCCGCGAAGAGCTTTTGCTTTTGTGATCGCTGCGCCTGGCTGAGACCGCTGCCACTGCGTCGCGTCATGAATGTCAGCGGCGACACGGCAGGTGCCACTTGCTTGATCTTGTCCGCCATGATTTGTGCCGCCAAGGCCGACTCGACAAGGAAGCTGAAGACGGCGTCTCGGATCAGAACGTTTTGAAATTCATGTTGATTGACGCGCTCGCTCAGCTCGACCAGTCGCTCGTCGCGTGAGGGAAGTTTGGGCGGCGGTTCGGATTCTTTCTCCTGCTCTTTCGAGTGCGACTCAGGTTGCCGCGTCGCGCTCGGCGGCGAGGGCTTCTGCTGAGGATTCGCTTGAGCATTCGTGCTCGCATCTGGCAGCGATTTGACGAAGGCCTCGAGGAAGAGCTTCATCTCCGGGCTCTCCAGACCCTCGACCAGCTCGGGCAGTTTCGCCGCGATTTCGTCATCGAATACCGCGACCTTGGGGTCTCGACTGCCGGAGCGCCAGTCGAGCCGTTCCCACCCACGCATGAGAATTCGCGTCACTTGCTCCGGCGTGCCCGAGCGGATGAAAAAGACGAGCCAGCCGCCGTCGAGCTGGTCCGAGGACCTAGCCAAGATCTGATTCACGCTCTGCTCGTCGCCGAGGTGGAAGCACAATTTGAGCGCTGTCTGCAGAATCTCTTGATCTCGATAGGACGAATGTCCGCCTCGATCCGACGGGCGCAGGAGAACTTTCTTCTTCCACGCTTGAACGAATTTCTTGCCGCTGGTTTGCCAAAGGTCGTCTCGTTCGTGGACGGGATGGAGAAAGTGCTTTATGACGCGACGGACATCGTCACGGGAGACCACGCTCCTCTGCGACCAAGCCGCCTCCAAAACATCCACCGCCGCCGCCGTGACGGCGAACGGCAGAACGTCACCGCAGTGATGCACCACGGACGCTGCGATGCGGAGTCGGAGGTCAACACGGATCGTTGGATCGCGAAGGTTTTCAAGAAATCGCCGCGACACTTCCTTGAGGCCAGCCTCGCGCTCTTCTGGCGCGGCGCCGCCGGGACTCGATTTGAGTGCGAGGGCGGTTGCGACGACATGAAGCTGCTTTGCGAGCTCCGGAAAATTCTCGCGTTGTGATTCCTCCTTCAGTAATTCCAAGATCTCTTGATTGCGAGTGCTGTCTGACGTGACGAACGTCTGGAGCAGTCCGAAAAGCGCCGGTGTCGCCAAGTGGCAATGTTTTGCTGGAAGAACGTCTGCCACCTTTGCCACCGCCTCCCGCAGCGCGTCGCGATCGGCCTCGGCACTGGTGCGTTTGTTGCGACGGGGCGTGCGCTTAAGGTGACGTAAGCTCATCTCAAGCGCGGAGGTTCTCGGGGCCTCGACTTTGACGATGGGGTTCGGCGCTGCCAAGATTTCGTAGACGAACCCCAAAGCCGCGCTGCGGTTATCGTCGGAGAGGAGGCTCTCCAACAGGTTTCCTGAGAAAGTCCGGTCGTCACCGTACGACATGTGCCAGCGGTTTGTTCTCTGGGCGTTCCGCATGAGCTCCGTGGCCTTCCAGAACACTCTCGCGGCTTTCTTCGGTTCCTGGGGCAGAAGGGCTTTGAGATACTCCCGCGCTCGATCGTCTAGCTCGTGGGGCTGAATCTTGAGGTCGGTTAATCTGTAGGCCGCTAGCAACCTCTCGATTTTGTCTTCAAGGGAGCTATCGCCTTGGCTCTTCATCCATTCGAGCGTTGCGACTGCATCGGGAGATAGCTTCGCGACGTCGACCCAAGCCGACATCTCTTCTCGAACGAATCGTGACAGCTGAGCTAGGCGTCTGGGGGGCTGCGCTTTGATGCCCGGTCGATGATTCTCTAGAAACGCATTCCAGGAGCTCGGTTCGCGGGCAACGAGTGCTGCTAGAAGCGAACCGCCCAGTGTGTTTTGCGCTCTGAAGAACGTGACATACTTCTTCATCGGCTCGGCTTCAAGACTCTGCATCTGTGAAGCAACTTGAACGAAGAAACTGTCCCTAAGGTTTCCACGTCGCGCCAAATAGAAACGGACTTCAGCTCCATCTTTGATGAGGGGCGAAGCTTCGAGGAGCTCCGTCGCCGTCTCGAAGTCTGTGTAGGTCGTACGATCTAGCAGTGGGTGACTCTGTGGCCAAATGTTCCGGCGCTGACTGCCCAGAAGTGGCTGGACATCCGTCTCGTAGTGCTCCGCGATGGTGTAAAAGAGCCGGGAGTCTCGTGAGAGCTGTTCGACAATTCGCAAGTATTCGTGAAGGGTCGCGTTGCGCGTGCCGTGTTGCATCGAGGTGGGGTCGAAGTGTTTCTCGAACAGTGCCGCGCGCTCAGTTTTTGGACCGAGATAAACCCCGGCGAGCTGTTCGAGGGCTTCTCCAATCGCTTCCTCACCCCGGCGTCGGTGAATCTCGAGCATGAGTGTGAAAACGAGGACGTGAGAGTCAACACGGCCCTGGTTTCTGGTATCGATCAGCTCCTTGAACAGGAAGCCCGAGAGGTCGACGTCGAGCTCGCGGACTTTCCACGCCTCCACGACGGTGGTGAGGACGCCGCCAGTTCCCTTGGAGCCGTGAGTCCCGCGCCTCGCCTCTTCGCATCGCTGCCGTGCGTGGTCGAGAAAGTCTTCCGGCGCCGTGAAGTAGAGGTCCAAATCCTTGCGCAAGGCTTCTGCGACGAGGTGGTTCGTTCGTCCCTTCCGCCCTTCCAATACAGTCGCGATGTCCTGCTCGATGAGCGATCGGTCTCCTTCTTTGTAGGCGTGGAGGACGACGAACTGCTCGGCTTCCCACATGGGGATTTTGTTGACTTCGGACCCATGATGGCGGGATAGAAACGCGAGTCGACCGTGGTCTGCTCCCGGTCCCGTGGAAGGCGCGAGTATCGCGTCTTTGGCCAACCGAAACGCGTCGGCGTCTTGGCCCTCCTGCACCATGAAGCCGGAAAGGCGCCGAAACCCCTCGCGTGCCAGCTGCGGCGCGCCGAGGAGGGCGCGGCAGAGCCGGTCGTGCACCTCGCGGCGCTGCTTGCGCAGCCCGTCGATCTTTTCTTGACGCGCCTCATCGCGCGGCGTGCTCGTTCGATCTTCAACATCGTAGACGCCGCCGATGTGGACGCCGTCGACGTGGCGCATCCTGTCGAGTGAATCCAACAGCCTGATGATCCATTGGAGAGAAGAATTCGAGCTGTTCTTGGTTCGCAAGGCAGCGCTCACCACCGTTTCGACGTGGGCAAGACGCTGGGCGTATGGGAGGGTGTCACTATGAACAACGCCGTACATGTATTGTCCCAGAATCTCCATCGTGAAAGGGTCAAGCGTTGTCAGCATGTCAGCCCCCGCCGCCAGGTCGGATTCAAGCGTCAGCGCGACGAGGCGAAGACGAACACCCATGTCCTTTCGGCGCTCTGCGGCGACCTCGGTGTAAATCTCCCGCGCCTTCTCCTTTTGGCCGAGGACTTCGCAGGCGTAAGCGAACTGTGCCATCCGCCGCGGGCCGGCGTTGGCGCCGGGATCGACTTGCTTGAGGAGCTCGTCGCCGAGGTCGTGGGCCGCGATCTGGGCCAGCCACTTCTCCAGGTCGTACTGGCTCCGAAAGGCGCTCTGCGGTTGAAGGCCAGAGCTGGCGAATCGTTTGAGGTCTGACGCTAGAATGGCGAGCGCCCGGTCGCGCTCACCGGCCGTCAGCAGCTTTTGCACACGCGATTGGCTTTGAGGTCGAAAAGGGGATCGTGACCGCACGCGGAGCCCAGGCGTTTTGGCAGCGGGCACGACCCGTGCTTCGAGTTTCCGCGCCTCGTCGGACAGTTCTAATTGCTCGAGCGCCGCCACCAATTCCTCACGTTCGCTGGCTGCCAGGGGAGCACGCCGCAGGCGCAGCGCAGCGTCGCGGCCGGCGGTCTTGATTGGCTCGTCTGCCTTGAAGTCGCCACTCAGTCCGGCGACGCTCCAGGCGAGGATCGCGGCGTCCAGGCGACGGCGAAGAGCGCGCGTCATCGGCAGGAATCTGGCGCGCTTGGCGTACTCCACCGCAGCGGGAAGGTCCTCGTCGACGTCGGCGGCGTAGGCGGCGGCAAGAAGAAGCCCGTCGATGCTCGGTTCCTTGGCTTCGACGAGCGACCGCACGGCTTTTTTTGCGGCATCCGTCATTACAGCTCGGTGAGCAAGAAGGGCGCGCAGGATCGGCGACTTCAGCTGGTCGACGTGGCGCTGGAGTGCGTCGGCGTCAAGGTTTAGCGCTTCGCCAAGAATCTGGCGGTATCGATGGTTTCCGTCGTCGGCGACGACTTCCAGGACGTGCGACGGAAATTCGACGAGGAAACTTGGCGGAAAGGTCAGTGGCACGAGCAACAGCTCGTTGCCTCTCCGGCCGAAAACCATCCTGCGGGCATGCCTCGACGCCGGGGTCGACTGCCGTGACGCTGGTTTGGCGACCTCCTCGTCAAGAAACGCCAGAAGCGCTTCGACGCCTTCGGAGTTGGCGAGCGCTCCAGCAATGTTAGGAAAGACCCACGAGGCTGATGTGTTCGGGTGGTTGACTTTTGGGTACCAGTCGACGAGCCGCCTGACGAGCGTCTTCTTTTGGGCCTCCGAGAGAGAAGGAGCAGACGGTGTGCCGAACCCTGGACTTCCCACTGCCCGCAGAGTCGCAGACAGCGTTTGCATGCTCGGACTCTCGATCGTGTCGGCAGTCCGAAGAGACTTCTCGATCAGCTCTTTGATAGCGACGTCTTCGCTCTCCACGATGCTGGCGGCCGCCAGACCGGCCAGATAGACCAATTCAGGCAGGTTCTTTTCGAACATCTTGGCGGCGGTCTGTAGCTGCTGAACATCTAGTTGCGTTCGGTCGCTTCGCTGAGTGATGAGAGCCAACGCCATAATGGCTTCGTCATTCGGATACTTTTCAAGAAGACCAAGGACGCGACCGCGGCGGAGCGTCTCCAAGTCGATGTCGGAGAAATACTTGGCGAAGGGAATGCCGGCCCCGACGAGACTCGCCTTGATCCCTGCGACCCCGTCTTCGTCGAGCTGTTGAGCGAGCGTGGAGAGATGGACGAGGCAAAAGCTGTGCAGCGCGTCGATGTCGTGCGGCATGTTGACGGTCGCCGGTGAGACCACTCGGGTAGAGTGGAACCTGCGCCTCGACTCCTGCCGATGCTGGTACGCCGCGCGGGTCGAATTCTGAAGCCTCACGATCTCGATCGTCGCCTCTGGCACCAGCTGCCGCAGGCTCTCAAGATACTGAAATCGTCCTGAGGTCGACGAGGGAGGACTGGGCGAGTTCTCAGGCTGCGGCTCTTCAACGACCCTCAGGAGCTCGGAGAAGACAGCGAGCGCTGCGGACTCTTGCCGGTCTTCCTCGAGTGCGACGGCGTAGAGGTAGCCGATCCGGTATTGATCAGGAAGTTTCTCGACGAATGGCCGCAGGAATTCGGCGGCCGCGGTCCAGTCGCCGATTCCCATCATCGATTGCGCGAGGTTCTCGACTATCGTCGAGTCGAGATTGTCCCCTCCGGCGATCTCCTGGAGCACGTGGAAGCCTTCTTCATCCTCTCCGGCGCCGAAGTGGAGTCTTGCGATGCGCTCGCGGATGCGGTTTCTCTCCGCCTCGGGAGCGACCTTGACAGCTGACTCGAGTGTCGAGAGCGCGCGGTCGTACTCCTGCTCCGATTCCTCGACGCGCGCGATCGCTAGAAGCAGGTCGAGGTTCTGCGGCTTGAGGCGCGCCGCCTCCAGTAGCACTCTACGACGGCCCTCGTAGTCGTCGCTTTCGCGGTAGATCTCTGCCAGCGCAAGGAGGGGCGTGATGGACGTGCGGTTGTTCTTCCGGCGTTCCTCGAACTGTTCGATCAAGGCGCCTGATGTGCCTCGCATCTCTGCGATCCGCGCGATTTCCTGCACCCAGCGCAACTTCGTGGTGACGCTTTCGCTTTCCTCGTAGAGCTGAAGGTAGATGCGCTCCGCGTCTGCGAGCTTGCCGTCAGCAGCGTACATTCCGGCGAGGGCTGCACGGATTTCGGCGTCGCCGTCGAACTGCTGTGCGGCGCGCCGGAGAACATCCACCGCCTCGGCGTTGCGACCGTCAGCTAACTGCAGCTTTGCTTCCGAGAGCCACGGCAGGGTGCTGCCTGGCGTGAGCTTCTTCCACTCTGGAATCCACTCGAGTGCACTCTCCAGGTCGTGCGCGCGCTTGAATAGCTCGACGACCTTTTGCACGTTCGCAACGCGGCGGCCGCCCGGAAGGCCGACGAGTGCTGCGGCCTCCTTCGCGGCGCGCTCGTAGTCTCTCCTGTGGCGAAAGAGCTGAACCCTTTGCGTCGCTGTCAACAACGGTTCGACTTCCCCGATGCGCGCTAGTGCTTCTTCGGCTCGTTTGGAGTCGCCGGTCCGTTCGTACAGGTTCGCCAGAAGACAAATCTCTTGTGGAAGCTCGGACGTGGTCAGCTCTTGAGACAGGTCGTCGATCATGTCCGCGCGCTCTGCGACCAGCGCGGCACGCGCGACGGCGTTCTCTACGTCGAGTGGTGTCTCGGCTTGAGCTACCAGCCGCCGCACCCAAGGCATGGCTTCCTTGAACTTTTTTACACTGATGGCGACGGTGCAGAGCTGAGTGAGATAGGTCGAGTCGTTCCTCAAGTCTTCGAGTCGTTCGTACAATAGATCGAACGCCGCCTCGTTTTCTCCGCGCGAGGAAAGTGCCCGGGCGACGCGGACGAGCCGTTCGCGGTCGGCGCCGCCGGCGAGCTCTTTCCACACGTCGATTGCTTCCCGCTTTCGATCAACGCGGTGCAGGAATGCTGCGTACGCGTCGCGCGCACCCTCGCTCTCAGGAAACGCCTTCAGGAGTCTTTGGAACACGGTGTCGGCAGATGCTTTCTGCCCGAACCGCTCCATGAGTCGTGCCGTCCGCAAGTGCGCATATTCGGAGCCGTCCGAGGTTGCCAGGTAACGCTGCAGCGTCGATTTGGCGGCGCCCGGGCTCTTGTTGTCGTGTTGCAATTGCGCTAGTTTGACGAAAAGCTCTGCATCGTCGGGATGCTGCTCGAGGAGGCGCTCCAGTTGTTCGATCGCCTTGCCGAGCAGCGCAGCCCGGGCTAGCATGTCGACGTAGTCCTCTCGGACGGCTCGATCCCCAGGCGTGACCTTGAGGATTTCGGCGAATGCTTTGGCAGCAGCTTGCCCCTCACCAAGCTCGACAAGCACATCGACACGCTTTCGCTGCAGGCCGACTCGTTTGGGGTGCTTCGCGACAAGCTGCTGAAGAAACTTCTCTAGGCCAGTGATGTCGTCTTCTCGACGGAAGACTCGATCGATTTGGCGGAGAATCTCCTTCTCGAGCCATGTGTCGCTGCCGACTTTGTCCAGACTACTTGCGTACGCCGCGAGTGCTTGCTCGCGCTGACCGGCGATCTGGTGAATGTCACCGACTCGCAGGCGACGGAGGATGGCCACGTACGGATCCTTTGTCATCGCCACGAGCGACTCGGCGGTCGCGAGGGCGGACTTATAGAGCCCTTCAGCGACCTGGAGCTCGATGAGGTCTTCTTGCAGCTCCTCGTCGCCCGGGTTTTTTTCCAGAAGCTGTCCCCAGACCCTCTGAGCTCTGTCGGTGTGACCACTACGGGCATGCAGGCGACCCTGAAGCTGGAGGATGTCACGCTCGAGATCTGCCTTCGGATGCGCGGCTGCGGCATGCTCGAGGTCTTTGATCGCGGTGTCGAAATCGAGCGTACGCTGTTCAACCAGCGCCTTCTGGTACCACGTCTCGGCGCTGCCTGGGTCCTTCTCGAGCGCCGTGCGAAAGTGCTCGAGCGCGCGGACGTTTTCACCCTGCTTAGCGTAAAAGAACGCGAGAAGGAGACGATTGGCTGTCGTCTCTTCGGTCTCGACGGCAGACGTTAGAAAGCCTTCGAGGCCTGCGATCGAGTCGGTATCGAGCCAGGCATTATAGAACCGGTCGAAGAGATAGCCTGGGCTGGGACGGCGCTGCAGGACCTGGAAGTACTTGCGAGCTTTTTCGTTGCCACGAACGACTCGATCTTCGGCTTCGGCCCGGTCCTCGTCGTCTCTCGCGCCGGGGTTGTCCGCGGACGCCTGTGCCAACGATGGAGTGGACGAGAGTGCGACGAGCAGCGTTCCCAGTGAGGTAACAACAGCCCACCGTCGCGCTCCGGACAACACACAAGATCGAACCGACATATTCCCTCCTTTTTCTGAGGACCCACGATCGGGAATGTGAAGAATCAGGTTCGGACGTGAAGGCCCGGTTTTCGGCTGCACGACCATCGTCGAAGAGCGGGCGATTCACTCGGAAGACTCAGCCTCCGAGTTGCGAACCGCTTCAGTCGCAGCGAGGTGACGGTTAGATTCTGACGTCAAGATGGGTGCATCGCCAACGGAAAGGTCAGGAGTTGTCGCAGGAGCCTATGGTCAGCGTCAAGTCGCAGCGTCTCGTCATCCGGCGCTTTCATCACGCTGACGTGGAGCCGATGCTTCACGTATTCGGGGATCCGGAGGTGATGCGGTTCGGCCGTGGCGTTCAGGCCGTCGACTGGGTGAAGACATGGATTGACCGCACCATCGAGACGTATGACCTCTGGGGCTTTGGTCTTTGGGCGACGGTGCCGCACGAGATGAATACCCCCGTCGGATACTGCGGACTCACGCGCTTTGATGACATCAACGGACGGCCTGAAATCGAGCTCGGCTATCGCTTGGCTAGGGCGTTCTGGGGCTCCGGGTTAGCCACCGAAGGTGCCACCGCGGTGCGGGATGTCGCTTTCGGGCAATTGGGTCTCCGGCGCTTGGTGTCGCTGATCGATCCCGACAACTGGCGCTCGATTCGCGTGGCCGAGAAGATCGGTATGGTCTACACCGACGACGTAGTTCTCCCTGGGTACACCCACGCCGACCGTGTCTACTTGTGCGAACGAGATGGACAACAGCGAATGGAGACGCCTCCACACTCGCCTTGACATTCCTTGCGGCAACAACGACTCTACGAGTCTCTACGAGTCTCTGCCGCGCAGGTGAGCGTCGATCGGCGCGGCGGCACCACGATTTTTCGGCAATGGATCTGTAAGGAGAGCTTCATGCTTCGAGGCATCACTTTGATGGCTGCGATCAGCCTGCCTATCTTCCTCGTGATTTCCGTCTGCGCGGCCGATACGAAGACGGTCAAACTCTTCAACGGCAAAGATCTTTCTGGCTGGGAACACTTTCTCGTCGATGACAAAGCGAAGATGGAAGACGTGTGGAGCGTCAAGGACGGTATCCTCGTCTGCAAGGGAAAGCCGATGGGATACCTGTGCACAAAGAAGAAATACGAGAGCTACAAGCTCGTCGTCGAGTGGCGCTGGCCAGCAGGAACGAAACCGGGCAACAGCGGCGTGCTCATGAGAATCACCGGCAAACCGACCATGCTGCCGAACTGCGTCGAGGCTCAGCTTCTGGGTGGTAGCGCCGGCGATATGTACGGTTTCCAAGGCTTCAAGATCGACGGTGCGAAAGAGCGACGATTCGACAACGCCAAAGTCGCTGGCTACTTGAGAGGTTTGAAGAAGATCGAAGGCAACGAGAAAGAGCCTGGCGAGTGGAACAAGTACGAGATCACCGTTGACGGCGACAAGATCACGGTCATCCTCAACGGTAAGAAGGTGAACCAGGCAAACGGCTGCGACGTCCGCGCCGGCCAGATCGGGCTGCAATCGGAAGGTGGCGAGATTCACTTTCGTACGGTCGAGCTGACGCCGCTGCGGGGTAAGAAGAGCTGATCGTCGCCGCATCGCGTGAGCATTCGTTCGTCTCCCTGAAGCAGGACGGAAGAGACAAGGCATCCGGCACATGTTGGTGCACCGAGCCACGACCAGGATCCTCCACTTCGTTTTTGCCCTCGCGGCTCTTGTGAGCGAAGGGGGTGCTTTGGCAAACGAGAACCCCAAAGGAGTGCTCCGCCTCCAGTACCAAATCCGCGACGCGAGTTTTTGCCAGGCGGCAAGCTGCGTCGACTACGAACAAAACCGCCGCCGCGCCATCCTCTTTGCATCGAGACGTACCGAGAAGCTGCAGCTTCTCGAAGCTGCCGATGGGGCTGTGCGTTGGGAGCGGAAGCTCCCAGGCAAGCAGCAGTCTCTTTCCGTGTTCGACATTGACGGCGACGGCACGTTCGAGATTCTCTACTCCGTATCCACTCCGGGACGACTCTACGTGCTCGACCCGGCAGGGAACGTGCTACGGCAATGGGACTCGACAGACTCCAAGCTCGGCAACGCGCCCGTGATACTCGACGCCGACGGGGACGGTGTGCTCGATGGCTATCTCGGCACGCGGAATCGCGCGCTGGTGCGGCTTGACATGGCTAGCCTAACGGTGCTCGAGAGGCGCCTCGATTGGGTCCAGTGTGGCTGCCACACGACGGCGATGGACGTCGATCTCGACGGGCGTTGGGACTTGTTCGCCGGCTCGGGTGACGACCACTCTACGAAAGGGGATCTTGTCCGCTTCGACCCGATTTCCCTGAAGGACATCTGGTCCTACGCCACCAATGACAACGCCTCCAGCGCCGACGCGGTGCTCGCGGACATCGACGGCGACGGCTCGGTTGAGGTGGTCAAGTCCGTGGACAACTACGGCGGCGACGATGCGCACGATGCGGTGTACGCGTTCGAGACCGACGGCGAGGTTCTGTGGAAAGTGCCGGGACTCGCGGGTGAGGACTCGCCGAACGTGGCGGACCTCGACGGCGATCGTGAAGTCGAGATCGTCGGCATGACGTTTGGCGGCGTCGTCTACTGTTTGGATGCGAAGGGGAAACTTCTATGGCAGAAGGACCTGCGTCCGGAGCTAGACGACTCAGCTCATGCCTACCTGGCTCCGGTTCTGGGCGACGTTGATGGCGACTCACAGCTGGAGATCCTTGCTTTGACGAACGGAGGTTTTTCCGAGCAAGCACCCGGCATCGTCTTCGCATTGACGGCGGACGGCAATGTGATCGACCAAATCGACGTGGGTGGTGAGCGGTATTGGGGGGAAGTTTTTTACGCGAACATCGACGACGACCCGTTTCTGGAATTGGTGGTTTCGGGAAGCGGGGGGATGGACGTTATCGAGACGCGCGGGTTTGGCCCTGCGACCGAACACTTTCAGCGTCGGCGTTCCTATCAGCGTCTCAACGTGCTTCCGTGGGCTTACGAGGACTCGTATTTCATCTACCGCGGCACGAAGGATGGGGTCACGAACCTGACGGACAACCTCATCCTTCAGCGCGCTGCCGCCGGCTATCGCCGCTCGGGACGATTCGTCACCGAAGCACTGAGTCTGCCTCCTGGATGCCGATTCACTTCGCTCGTCTATGAAAAACGGACGCCTCCGGGGACCGCCGCTGAGGCGAATGTTCTCAGCGCTGAAGGATCAGTTCTCTTGAGAAACGTCTCCAGCGGATCGACTCTGAACATGGCGCAGTCGGTGCGCCTCGAGTTCGTGCTTTCGACAGCGGATCCCGGCGCGACTCCGATCCTGGATTCCTACCGGCTGCAGTTCGATCGACAATCGCCGACAGCGCCAGAGCCAAAGAACGGGTTCGCCTTCCGCAAGACGCACCGAGTTCTCCTCGACGTTGGCGGCGATGGGAGTTTCGATGCCTGCCAGGCCAAGTACCCGTCTGTCCTCAAGGTCGGCGATGGGTGGTGGATGTGGTACAACGGCCGCGCAGCGGATTGCTTCACCGGTTCGATTGGACTGGCGACGAGCCGCGACGGCCTCGAATGGGTGAAGCACCAGGGCGGCACACCGGTGTTCGCGCACGGATTGCCAGGAAGTTTCGACTCCACGAAGGTCGATCATCCGGCGGTAGTTCACTACGGCGGTAAATTCCACATGTGGTACACCGCAGGAGATGACGAAAGCCGCTACACGATCGGCTATGCGACAAGCGACGACGGCGTTCGCTGGCAGCGCGAAAACGGTGCCAAGCCGGTGCTTCTTCCAGGTGCGGAAGGTGCATTCGATGACCGCGAGGTCCTCCATCCCGCCGTCGTGCGCGACCGCTCCGGGACGCTTCACATGTGGTACAACGGCGTCGGTCCGCAGAAGACGTTTCGCGTCGGGCATGCCACCAGTCGCGATGGAGTCCGCTGGCGACGGGAAAGCGGTGGCCGTCCTGTGCTCTCACCCAGCGTCGTCGGGAATTTCGACGAGGGGTACGTGTACAACGTGCACGTGCGGCTCGAGGGAGAAGTCTATCACATGTGGTACAGCGCTTGGGCGGCAGGCGAGAGGGGGAGCAGTGCGCACCACAACGCTCTGATCTACGCGACGAGCCGCGATGGAACCCACTGGCAGAAGGATACGTCGCCGACGCTCACAAGCGGTTCTCCGGGGAGCCTCGATGCATACGCGTGTTTCGCGTGCTACACCGTCCGACGTGAGGACGGGCTGTGGATGTACTACTCGATGGCCGACAGCGACGAGACGTACCGAGTCGGGCTTGCAAGGCAAGGCGTCGCAGCGTCGAAGTGATGGTCCTTCATCGACCAGAGTTGCTGTGGCTCGCGAGGAAAAGCGCACGTCCCGCACCGCCGCCCATTGCTCGGGGGACTTAGGAGCGCATACAATCGACGCCGTGTTTGGCGGCTGCTTGGAATTTGTGATGCGCCTTACTCTACCTCGAGTTTAGCGTACGCCGTGAAAAGGCACGAATCCTCAGTGGGTGAGAATCCCACCCGGCAACTGGTCGCTCCAGCCGGTAGCACCCGGAGCGACGGAGGGAGGTAACGACCTACGTCGAAGTACTTCAGGAAAAGGGTCGCTGGGCGACCCAGCGAGCACGCAGGCCGTAACGTGAGTGAACGCCGAGCAGGCCTCGAAAGAGTCAATGCAGGAGCCGACCCAACCTTGTCCGAAAGCCGGATGCGGGAAAACCGCACGTCCGGTTTGATGAGCGGGAGGTGGAAACAGGGCACGGTCTGAGGCTATTTGGCACCGGCAGACGAAAGAGCCGGAAACGGAAAGTCCTTGGCCTAAACCACTGCGCCACCTCTCGACTCTACCGTTTCGCGCCAAAGCCGCGTCGAGCGAGTTCACCAGGATTTAACCTTTCGCACTTTTTCCCTTCGAGAGTTCGTGCGTGATCAAAAACTCCGGTCCGAGAGAATGGCAGGCACACACTGTGTGCCATGGTGAGGAGAAAGGAAGAGCGGACGCCGCACGGAGAGGCCGTGAGTATTTTGAAACGAGCCATCGTGACTCACGGACACTTCCGGACGGCACACGGAGTGTGCCTGCTACTTTAAAGAACGAGTCTGCGGCGGTCTATAGTCGCAGGCACACTCCGTGCGCCGTTCCGAAGGTGAGCACGAAGCGCTCCGTTCTTCGCAGCGCCAGTGCGATGTTGTGTCTTCTCTCGGTCTTGAGCGTCAGCATCGGATGCGCACCGAAAGATATTCGCGCGTCCGCCGCCGACGGTCTCGCGACCCCCAACGACACACGCGCACGTGAAGAGATCGACTATTCTTCAGAGAAGTTGACTCCCTCAGGTCGCTACCGTGTTTCGATGCGCTCTGCAGAACTGCCGATTCCTCTGCGTGAACTTCACGACTGGATCGTACACGTCGAATTTGCAGACGGCAGCCCCGCGATCCCTCAGCAACTCGCGGTGAGCGGCGGTATGCCAGATCATGGCCATGGTTTTCCATCGAAACCCGCTGTGACGCGTTACCTGGGTCGTGGTGACTTCCTTCTGGAAGGTGTCAAGTTCAGCATGACGGGTTGGTGGCAGTTTGTCTTTCGCCTCGACGCACTGCCACCTGCCGGCGATGGCGACGGAGGACCCGAGGAGCGCCGTCGACAAACTGCCTGGAGTGAAACCGTGGTGTTCAACGTCGATGTGCGGGATGGTGCGAGCGCCGTCGACGGCTGGCACGATGTCCAGAAACAGCGGCTGCGGTCCCTCTCCCTTGACGCGTTGCCGCCCGTTCCCGCAGACCCTTCAAACCGCGTTTCACGAGATCCACGCGCGGCGGAGCTCGGTCGAAGGCTCTTCTTCGATCCGCTCCTGAGCTCCAACGGGCAGATCTCCTGCGCCACCTGCCACGTGCCGGAGAAGTTTTTCAGCGATGGCCGTGCTTTGTCGCAAGGGCTTGCTCAGACGTCGCGACACGCGCCCGGTCTTCTCGGTGTGGCCTACGGATCATGGTTCTACTGGGATGGTCGCCGCGACAGCCTTTGGGCACAGGCTCTGACTCCCATGGAGAGTCTCGATGAGATGGGCAGTACGCGCGTCGAGATCGTTCGCTACGTCCTTCGGCATCCCGAATACGGGCCTCTCTATGAAGAGATCTTCGGAAGGCGCCCGAACTTTTCGATCAGTCGATTCTTCCCTGCGCGAGCAGGGCCCTTCGCCGAAGAGGCCGCGAGGACCTCTTGGCACGCCATGCCGGCGCGGGCGCGAGAGCAGGTCGATCGCGTCTTCGCCAACCTCGGCAAGACGATCGCCGCCTACGAGGCTGGGTTGAAGCCTGCACCAGCCAAATTCGATCGCTACGTAAGGACACTTGTCCGAGACGGAGAGGCCGCTGCCGAAGGCATTCTCGATGCCGACGAGATGGCCGGGCTCAAGCTCTTCGTTGACGAGAGCAGAACCCACTGCCTTCGCTGCCATAACGGCCCCCTTTTCACGAACACGGACTTTCACAACATAGGAACGGGGCGGTTTCAGGCGCCTCATCTCGACTTTGGCCGTCAGATCGGCGTGCAGGCGGCGCTGATTGATCCCTTTAATTGCGCTGGTAGGCACAGTGATTGCTTAAAGGAGGAGTGTCGAGCCCTCAAGTTCCTTGAAGCCGGACACGACTCCCACCTCCGCGGCGCCTTCAAGGTGCCCTCCCTCCGCAACGTCGCGGCCACCGGTCCCTACATGCACGATGGCCGATTCAGCGACCTAGAGTCCGTCGTCGACCATTACCTCCATCCCCCTGAAGACCGCCTCCACGAGCTCACCGACCTGACGCTTTCCGACGACGAAAAGCGGCAGCTGATAGCATTTCTCGGTACCCTCACGAGCTCATGACAACTTGACAAGTGTTGTACAGAAACTAGCACCAACAGCCGGAGTTTGTTCTCGTTTTTGCGCCATGAGTTGAGAACGAACGAAGACTTACCTAACAGCCAGTTGAAGACCTCCCTCGGTCTGAGAAGCCGAGCGATTCAACCGGGCCGTCAACCGACAAGGAGTTACTTCGTGTTCTTCCACCGTGGATTGACCTGGATCGTGTCCCTGTTCGTCACTGCTTTTCTCGCGACCTCAGCCCAAGGCGCTTGGAACTACGAGTACTACGAGGGCACCTGGTCGGTTCTTCCTGACTTCGACCAGCTCACGGCACTGGAGACCGGCACGGTCGACACGATTTCTCTCACTCCGCGCAACCAGGACGACCTCTTCGGGTTTCGGTTCACGGGGGACATCACTATCCAGGCCGACGGTAACTACCGCTTCGGCACGACGTCGGACGATGGTTCGCGGCTGTGGATCAATGGTCAGCTGGTGGTGGACAACGACGGCCTGCACGCGCCGCAGTCACAAGAAGGCACGATCTTTTTAACCACCGGCGTGCACTCGATGGTGGTGACGTTCTTCGAGCGCACTGGTGGCGAAGTGCTCGACGTCGTCTACGCACCCCCCGGCGGTGGATTGTCGCCGATTCCGGCCAGTAACGTCCTCGATGGTCCCCCGAACGCTGCTGACGATGGAAGCTGGGGGCCGGTGATCGCGTGGCCGGAGATCGCGATCTCGGCTGCGACACTGCCGGATGGCAGAATCCTGACATGGTCCTCAACCGAGCTGACGTCCTTTCCTTCGAACCGAGAATTCACTCACGCCTCGGTGTTCGACCCGACGAACAGTAGCTTCGTGCCCGTGGATAACGATTTCCACGACATGTTTTGCGCCGGCATTTCGCTACTCGAAGACGGCACCATCGTGGCATCGGGCGGCAATCCGAACGACACAAGAACGAGCGCGTTCAACCCATTCAATCTGACATGGAGCTCGCGCTCGAACATGAACTTCAACCGTTGGTATGGCACCAATTTGACGCTGCCGACGAATGAAGTGTTTTCCACTTTTGCCAACGCGGGCGGGAATACATCCGAGCGATTCACGCCGATTCTCAACAGTTGGACTCACACTCCGGGCGCCGACATGCAGGATCTGCTCAACGAGCAGAACGCCAACAACGGCGAGGCTGCTGTCAATGCGGCGTCCGACATGCAGTGGTGGAGCAAAATGTCGGTGATGCCAGACGGCCGCGTGTTCCATGGTGGACCGACGCAGACGTTTCACATCTTCGACGCCGCAGGTGCCGGCAGTACCCAATCGCTCGGTCAACCGGTCGGCGATCGCACCCGTATGTGGTCGAACGCTGTGGTCTACGACGTCGGTAAGCTCTTGCTCGTCGGCGGCACCGACCGCACGGTCAATCCGCCGACGACGAACGCGGTTTATGACGTCGACTTGAGCGGTCCGAGCCCACAGATCACCTCGATCACAGGGATGAATTTCGCTCGCGCGTTTCACAACTCGGTGACGCTCCCGACCGGTGACGTCCTGGTGATTGGCGGTAACACATCGGGCGAGATCTTCAGCGACAACGGGTCCGTGTTCGCCGCCGAATCGTGGAACCGGACCACCCAGCAGTGGACGACCCTCGGCAGCATGGACATCCCGCGCACCTACCACTCGATCGCACTCCTTCTCAAGGACGGACGCGTTCTTTCGGCTGGTGGTGGTGCGTGCGGGGGCTGCGCCGTGAACCATCAAGATGGACAGATCTTCTCCCCGCCGTACCTCTTCAATCCGGACGGTTCGCCGGCAGCGCGCCCCAGCATTGTGAGCGCCGCAGCGCAGACCTCCGCCGGAGCAAACTTCGGCGCTCAGACGAGCGGCGGCACCATCTCAAGTTTCAGCATGGTCCGCCTCTCGGGAACGACGCATGCGACGAACACGGACCAGCGCTTCGTGCCGGTAGGGTTTACCTCGCAGGGCGGCGGCGACCATACGCTGACGATGAACTCCAACCCCAACGTGCTACTGCCGGGCTACTACTGGCTCTTTGCCGTCGATGATCAAGGTGTGCCCTCCGTTGGTCACACGATCCAGGTGACGATCGACTCGCAGCCACCGGTGGTCGCATGCGGATCGAATGCTGCGTTCGATGGCACGAATGACTGGGTCAACATCCCTGATCTTTCCTTCGCAGGAGATTTCACCGTCGAGGCTTGGGTGAGGCTCTCTGGCACCGTCAGCAGCGCGGATGGAATCCTGGGCCAAGAAGGCAGCGGACAGGACATCAACTACCACCTCGGCCAAGCGCGCTTGTACGCGCCCGGGGATGTGATCATCGCTAACACCGTCGTCGGCGCGAACACTTGGCATCACCTCGCAATCACCCGGTCAGGAAGTGATCTGACGCTCTATCTGAATGGCATCGAGGACGCCACCGGAACCTGGAGCGGTGTCTTCTTGCCGCAGGCGCTGGGACGAGGCAATGCAGGCTTCCTGGGTGGTGATCTCGACGAGGTGCGGCTCTGGAGCGTGGCCCGCAGTGCGGTGGAGATCGCTGACAACTATGATCGCACCGTGGAGCATGATTCCGCGGGATTGATCGCTTACTGGCGCTTGGATGGCGCTGGCCAATTTGTTGCCGATCTCAGTGGTAGCAGTAACCATGGCTCGCTCGGAGCCGATTCCGGTGCTGCGGGCGACGATCCGGCAATGGTCGGTGCCACAGCGCCGTTTGAGTGCACCGCGGAGCTCGACTCCGACGGTGACGGCGTCGTCGACTCCGCGGACGCATTTCCGAACGATCCAAACGAAACCGTTGATTCTGATGGTGACGGCGTGGGCGACAACGGCGACGCCTTCCCCAACGATCCGAACGAGACCGCGGATTCGGATGGCGACGGTGTCGGCGACAATGCCGATGCCTTCCCCAATGACCCGAACGAGACGGTGGACTCGGACGGCGATGGTGTTGGCGACAACTCCGACGCGTTCCCGAACGACCCCAACGAGACCGCGGACTGCGACGGCGACGGCATCGGAGACAATGTCGATCCTTGTGGCTGTACGACCTGCATCGACTTTTCCGTCACGACGACCAGCTCGTACTCGAATCAAGACGCCGCCGCGAACGTCACGGTTGAAGACGACGGCACCACGCTCTTCTTGCAGGGCAATACGTGGCGCATTACGAACCAGACTTTTGTCGTCGAACCGGACACGGTGATCGAGTTCGAATTCTCGAGCACGTCGGAAGGTGAGATCCACGGCATTGGCCTCGACGAGGACAATAGCCTCAGCTCCAGCCGTATTTTCAAGGTGCACGGTACGCAGGGCTGGGGGATCAGGGATTTTGACAACTACTCCGGGAACGATTTCGTTTCCTACGTGATTCCTGTCGGTCAGTACTATACCGGCGCTTCGATGCGGCTCGTACTCGTGAACGACTTCGACGCTGGTAGCGGCAACAACAGTCGATTCCGCAACGTCCGTGTCGGCCCGTTCGACCCAGGGCCGGACACTGACGGTGACGGCGTGCCTGATTCACAGGACGCATTCCCGAACGACCCGAACGAAACAACGGACACCGACGGCGATGGAGTCGGCGACAACGGCGACGCATTTCCGAACGATCCAAACGAAACCGTTGATTCTGATGGTGACGGCGTGGGCGACAACGGCGACGCCTTCCCGAATGACCCGAACGAATCTGCCGACAGCGATGGTGACGGCGTCGGGGACAACGCGGACGTGTTTCCGAACGATCCGAACGAGACGACCGATACCGACGGCGATGGCATTGGCGACAATTCCGATCTTTTTCCGGACGACGCGACGAACGGTGAGTTCCGGGCACGTAGCTCGTCAACGATCATCGTCGCCAACGACGGAGTGACCGAGACCGTTTGGAATGTGAACCCCGACAACAACACGGTCTCAGCGCTGGATTTGGCTGGCGTCAAGTTGGCCGAGATCGCCGTTGGCGGCGCACCGTGGTCGCTGGCGAAGGCACCCCTCGCCGACGAGGTGTGGGTCGCAAACAAGAAGGACGCAACGTTGAGCGTCGTCGACACGACCACCAACGGAGTTGACCGCACGCTCGCGCTGCCCGCCGGGTCGCAGCCTCACGGTATGGTCTTCGCACCGAGTAGCTCTGACCTGTTCGTCGTCCTTGAGGCGACCGGCGAACTCTACAAAATCGACGCGACGACTGATGTGGTGGTCGCTTCCTTGAACCTCGGCGTGCGGCCGCGCCACTTGGCGATGAGCGCAAACGGCGACGCGATCTACGTGTCCCGCTTCATCACGCCGCCGCTTCCAGGCGAGTCTACCGCGGTCGTTGATACAACAACTGGCGGCGGTGAGGTGCTCGTTGTCGATCCGGCGGCGCTCACGCTCGTCGACACCTTCGTACTGTCACACGTGAATCGTCCGGTCTCCGAGATTCAGGGACCTGGCGTACCCAATTACCTGGGGGCGCCGGTGGTTTCGACCGACGGCGCGACACTCTTCGTCCCGAGCAAGCAGGACAACATCCTCGCCGGCGGCCTCAGAGGCGGTGTGCCCGGCGACCTCACTTTCGATCAGGCGGTGCGCGCGACGACATCGATCGTTGACCTTGTCACGGGCATCGAAGCGACCACGAGCCGGATCGATCACGACAACTCCAGCCTGGCAACCGGTGCGGTCATGACCCTCGATGGAGAGTATCTCCTGATTGCACTTGAGACCAGCCGCGAGGTGGCGATCATCGACACCAACGGCAACACGCAGCTCATGCGGATCGACGTCGGACGCGCGCCACAGGGGCTCGCCTTGTCGGCCGACGGGCGGACGCTCGCCGTGCATAACTTTATGGACCGATCCGTCGGCCTCTACGATCTTGGTACGGTGATTGATGCCGGACTGCCGCAAGTCGCGGAAATCGTTGTCACGACGACCGTCGCGACGGAAACGCTCTCTGCATCGGTGCTCGCGGGCAAGCAGTTCTTCTACGATGCCGCAGACGATCGTTTGGCAACGGACAACTACCTGAGCTGTGCGTCGTGCCACAACGAAGGCGATACGGACGGTCGCGTCTGGGATTTCACCCAGTTCGGCGAAGGCGTGCGCAACACGATTTCCCTACAGGGAAAAGGAGCTGGGCACGGTCTGATCCACTGGAGTGCCAACTTCGATGAGATTCAGGACTTCGAAAACCAGATTCGTGGATTCGCCGGTGGCTCTGGTCTTATGAGCGACCCGGACTTCGCGGCGACCTCCGATCTTCTCGGTCCTCCGAAGGCTGGGTTGAGCTCCGACCTCGATGCGCTTGCCGCATACCTCGAGTCTCTCACCGATGTGCCGACGAATCCAAACCGCGGTGCGTCGCTGAGTGCGGGTGCCCTCGCGGGTCGTACGCTCGCCATCGACAGTGGCTGCGACTCGTGCCACAGCGGTCCGAACTTCACGGACTCGGAAACCTTGGTGCTCCACGACATCGGGACGCTCACCGCAGCGAGCGGCGGGCGCTCTGGCGGGGTGCTGCCCGGGATCGACACGCAGACTCTGTTGGGTCTGTGGATCACCGGTCCGTATCTCCATGACGGATCGGCAGCAACCATCGAAGAGGCGATCGCGGCGCACTCCGGTTTGTCGCTCACCGCCGGGGAAATCACCGACGTCGCTACGTTCCTCACTGAGCTCGAAGCGGGCGACACCCTCGAGCCGTCTGCGTGTCCCGATTGCATCGACTTTTCAGTCTCCGCGACCGAATCGTACGCGAATCAAGACATTGCGGCGAACGTAGCGGTCGAGGACGACGGCGCCACGCTTTTCCTCACGGACAACACCTGGCGCCGCACGCTCGAGAGCTACACGGTGACGCCGAACACCATTATCGAGTTTGAGTTCGCCAGCACGTCTCAAGGAGAAGTCCACGGCGTTGGCTTCGACGAGGACAATACCCTGACTTCGAGCCGCATGTTCCGAGTGTATGGTACTCAGAACCTCGGTATTTCAGCCTTTGACAACTACCCCGGGACCGGTGAGTTCGTGACCTACAGCATCCCTGTTGGGCTCTACTACACGGGGACGAATATGCGACTCGTCTTCGTCAACGACTTTGACGCCGGTAGCGGCAACACGAGCCGATTCCGTAATGTGCGCGTCTTCGAAGGAGAAGGTCCTCCGGGTGGTGAGTGCACCGACTGCATCGATTTCACGCAGCTACAAACAACGTCTTACTCAAACCAGGACGCTGCGGCGAACGTTCAAGTTGAAGACGACGGAGCTACGCTTCTCTTGACCGACAACACGTGGCGCCGTTCGACGACAACGTTTGCAGTCACAGCGAATACGGTCGTCGAGTTTGACTTTGTCAGTACTGCCGAAGGAGAAATCCACGGCATCGGGCTCGACGAAGACAACTCGCTTAGCTCGAGTCGTATTTTCAAAGTTCATGGGACCCAAGGCTGGGGCATCCGGGACTTTGATTCTTACGCCGGCGGCGTGCAGCGGTTCGTCATTCCGGTGGGGCAGTACTACACTGGGTCGGCGATGTTCCTTGTCTTCGTCAACGACAACGATAGCGGATCCGGCAACAACAGCCGCTTCACAAATGTTCGCGTCTACGACCAATAAGCCCTTCACGACGCAGGCTCGGTGCCGATGGATGCTTCTCGTGGCTCTGTCAGCACCGGGCCTGCGGTCTCAATCGGGCGAGGCTGTTGCTCCATCTGCGTCTCCTGCCTGGACGCCTTCCGAGCTTCGACTGCTGAAGTCGCTCTCCATCGACAGCCTGCCGCGCTTTGCTGCGGACAGAAGAAACCCGTTGGCCGGGGATCGTCGAGCCGCAGCGTTGGGAAAGCGTCTGTTCAGTGACGCTAGACTGAGTGGCGACGGCAAGATGTCGTGTCAGAGCTGCCACGAGCCGGATCGCTTTTTCCAGGACGGTCGAGCCACTGGGCAGGGACGAGTGGCGCTGACGCGCAACTCGCCGAGCCTTGTCGGGATTCGGCATCGCAAGTGGCTCTACTGGGACGGTCGCAAGGATAGCCTTTGGGCGCAGGCCTTGGAGCCGATTGAAAGTCCAAAGGAGATGAACGGCACACGGTCGGGCGTCGCACGGTTGATTCTGTCAGACGCGAAACTGCGACACGAGTACGAGAGGATCTTCGGGACACCGGAGGCCGGGGGCTGGACGAGTTGGCCGCGCCGCGCCTCGCCTCTTGGCGAGCAGCGCGAGCGTGAAGCCTGGGATGCGCTCACGGTCGCGCAACAGCGGTCGATCACTCAGATCTTCGTCAACGTCGGCAAATCGATCGCCGCCTTTGAGGCGACGCTCGAGCTGCCGGTGACGCGGTTCGATCGTTTTGTGCGAGCTCTCCTCTCAGGGGAGCAAGACCGAGCAAGCGAACTTCTGGACGAGCAGGAGCAGCGCGGCCTGCGGCGGTTTGTCAGCGGCGATGCGGGATGCGTTAGCTGCCATCTGGGGCCGCGGTTCACGACAGATTCATTTCACAATGTTGGCACTGGACTCGGGAGTGACGGTGACGTCGACAGCGGGCGATTCGGCGCCCGGGACACACTTCTCAACGATGAATTCAACTGCCGTAGCCCATGGTCGACACCTGAGAGCGATTGTCAGCACCTCGACACGCTACATCGCGTCGAAGTGCAGTCTCTGACGCGCGGCGCGTTCTTGACGCCCAGTCTACGCAACCTCGTGCACACCGCGCCGTACATGCACGATGGACGTTTCGCGACGCTGGAGCGCGTGCTCGAGCATTACCGATCCCCGCCCGACAAATCGCAACACCGCCACGAGATCCCGCGTTTGCATCTGAGTGACCGAGATGTTCGGGACATCATCGCGTTCTTGAAGACGCTCTCAGCGCCGCATGATGCGGCAGCGCGAGACGAACCGGGCTCGCTTTTGGAATCCGTCACCGACAGCTAGGACTACAGCAAGACGTTCATCGCAGCTAGCCAAGGGCTAAAGAACGGATTCTTTTCAACGAGGCGGCGAACGTGAGTACTATAGGATTTGGAGACGGGGCGGCCGCTCAAGCCGCCAGCGCACAGGAGACAAACGTAGGAGGCAAGATGACGACGAGGCGCGACTTCCTCACCACAGTTGGTGCGGGTGCTTTCGCCTTCAGTGGGATCGAATACGTCAGCCCGCTGAAGAAGCTTGCTGCTGAGGACACCGCACACGGTCCTTTGAAAGTGCTCACACCACACCAGGCAGACGTCTACTCAGCATGGTGCGACACGCTTGCTGTCGGTGCGGCGGAAGCGGGCGTGGCAAAGTTTCTCGACAAGCATTTGAGCCAGTCGTTCCACGACACGCTCCTGATGTTGAAGTATCTGAGCAACCCACCGCTTGGTGATTTTTATCTCGGCGGCATTGCAGGAGTAGAAGACGAGAGCATGGAGCGCTTCTCGAGATCCTTCCTCGACTTAAACGATACCCAGAGGAAAGCGGTTGTTGATGCAGCGGCGACGTTTTCGACCACCGTTTGGAAGGATCCTATTCCACCGTTCTTCTATTTCATCTCCAGAAGTGATGCCGTGGACGTCGTCTATGGAACGCTTGAAGGTTTTCGCAAACTGAACGTTCCGTATTTGCCGCACATTCGACCGACGACACCCTGGTAGCCGCCGCTGGGAGAAAAGGATGAACACCCAAAGACACGAACCAGTCGAGGTCGTCATCGTCGGATCGGGAATCGCCGGCAGCATGATGGCGTTGGAGCTAGCTAAGTCCGGCTTCGAGGTGCTAACGCTTGAAGGCGGTCGACAAAGGACCACTCAGGAAATGGTGAGCTCGCAGATCTGGTCGCGGCGCCACAAGTGGGCTGGTCCGCCTATCGTCGGTGAAGGCGATCTGCTGTCTGCATTCAATTTCGGCATGGGATGGGGAACTGGCGGTGCGGGGTTCCATTGGTACGGCAACTGGTATCGTTTTCACGAAAACGACTTCAAAGAGCAGACGCTCTACGGCAGAGGGCTCGACTGGCCGATCGATTACAGCGACCTGCGGTCCTACTACGATCGCGCGCAGATCGATTTCGGTGTCTCCGGAGATGTTTCTCAAGAGCCATGGTCGCCGCCAGCCGATCCGTATCCGATGCGGCCGTTGCCAGAGCTCGCGCAAACGCGTGCCATCACGAAGGGGTTCGATGCGTTGGGCATTGCCACTGCGCCCAACTCGATCGCCATCAACAGTCGCGGCTTCGACGGCCGACGCGGGTGCATTCTCGACGGTTGGTGCGATGCGGGTTGTCCCATCGGGGCACTCGCGAATCCGCTTGTGCTCCAGTGGCCGAGGGCACAAAGGGCCGGCGCCAGGCTCCAGCACAACGCGTACGTCGTCAAGGTGACGACGGATGCTTCTGGCAGCCGCGCGACGGGCGTCGAGTACCGAGACGCAGACGGAGAGCTCCACACGCAGCCTGCCGGCCTCGTGATTGTTGCCGCGGCTGCGATTCCGACGGTGCGCCTTCTCTTACTTTCTCGCAGCGGCGCACACCCCGGTGGTCTCGCCAACGGCGCTGGAATGTTGGGGCATCACTACACGACACATCCTGCGGTTGTGATCTCTGGGCTGTTTGAGGAGGAGACGGCTCCCCATCGCGGTGTTTCCGGGGCGAACTTTCTCTCGCAGGTCGGATACGACAATAAGGTACCGGCGGCGAGCGCTTTTGGCAGCCGCCAGTGGCTTGGTGGACAGGCCGTGAAGCCGAACGACTTGCTTGGCATTGCGGGCAGTCGTGTCGATCTCTATGGCGCAGCGCTCGACGACTTTCTACGCCGTACGACCCGACATTTCGGTAACATGACGGCGCTCTGTGAAGAGACATCGACATTTGAGAATCGAGTCGAGTTGGCATCCGATCGTCGCGACCGTTTCGGACTACCGGCTGCTAAAGTCGTCAACAACATACCGGACGAGAACGCGGTGCGCCTCGAGCTTGCGAAAGAAGAAGGACTCGATATCTTCAAGGCCGCGAACACGACAGAAGTATGGGCGGGCGACCGCATCGCTATTCACGAGATGGGCGGCACGCTGATGGGAAATGATCCCGAGAGCTCAGTGACCAACTCTTACGGGCAAGCACATGAAGTCGAGAACCTATTCGTCGCAGGCTCGAGCCTGTTTCCGACCGGGGCGGCGGTCAATCCCACGGCCACACTGGCAGCGCTCGCGCTGCGTTCGGCTGAGTACATTCGGGAGAAACGGTCGGCGTTGATTCGCTGATTGGTCGCGTCCGCCTAGCGCTATGTGATGGAGCATCGTTTCGCGACCTTGCGATCGTCGCGGTCGCTCACAAATTCAGCATTTGACCGTCCCCCACCATCCCTCACTGGCAGGTCGGGGTACACACGCTACCCTCCATCGCAACACACGCCTGCGACCCAAGCACGTGGTCCGGGTTGCCGTCTTAGCGGCCTGTTGAAAAAGTGCTTCGAGCCGAAAACTGGTCTCTTCGCGTCCAGATCGGCTGCGGCAAACGGAGGCAATCTTCGGGATTTTCGAGTATTGACGCGGTCGAGCTGGGCGTGAAGAGGCCAGTTTCTTCGGCCGAATGACTTTTTCAACGGGCTGTTAGGGCTACTTCGACCAAAAGTCGCTTCTTTGTGTTGCCGAGGTCGTGCTAGTAACAAGTTAGTGTCTGTACCTTTGCGCCTCGTCGACTGTTCGGTGGTCCGTAGAGTTACCCGACGCTCGGGATGTTCCGGGGTGCCGTTGCTGCCGCAAGTGATCTCCGGGGCGTGTCTGCTACCGAGCATTGATGGCGCACAAGTTGTCTCCAGTTGACGCTGAAGGTTGCCGATAGCACGAAAGCGCTTACGGCGCGCCGCGAAGAGCTGGGCTACCCGGTCACTTTCGCAGATGACTTTCGCAGGTGACTTGCCATGGTCGGCTTGAGAGATATCTTTGGAGCTGCCGGCGCGGTGGGCGGCATCATGGTGGGCTGGCTCACGGGCGGGCTTCTCGGTGCCCTCCTTGGATGCTTGGTCGGCGGGGTCCTCGTCGGCGCTCCGTTCGTGCTCTTCGAGGAATGGCAGCGGCGACGCAAGTGGGCGGTACTCCAGCCGGTCTTCGGTACGTATCACGCGCGCGAGAGGGAAGACGAGTGGACGCAGACCGAGGCGCGGCTCAGGCCAGGCGAAGTCGTCAAGGGCACCGTGGTGCACGCGACGCCCTCGGTTGCGTATGTCGACATCGGTTACGGTTTCCCGGCGGCTCTCTACGCTGTCGCGATGCCAGTCAAGCGAAACAAAAACCCAAGCAAGGCGCTCGCGTCGTCGCACGCGCCACTGCCGCAGCTTGGAAGCGAAATCGAGGCGCAAATCATGGGTTTTCTCCCACTGGAGCGAGAGATCGAAATCACGCCGGGTGGGCACTGGCTGCTGCTCGACGGTGAGATCGTCGGCTTCCTCGCCTACCCAGAATGGCCTCTGGAAGGCAGGTACTATCTCCGCTTCACGCGAAGCGACGCGTATGACGCCTTCATGAAAGTGCCGAGAAGTGAGCTCTCCCAGCGCTGCGAAGTGCTCACCGGAGACGAGTGTGAGCGAGTGAGTGTCAAAAGAGAGAGCTGGTCGGGGTATGTGTATGTCACGATCAGCTTGCTGCAGGATGCTTAACAGCCTGTTGAAAAAGTGCTTCGAGTCGAAAACTGGTCGCTTCGCGTCCAGATCGGCCGCGGCGAACGTAGGTAATCTCCGAGATTTTCGAGGCTCGCCGCGGTCGATCTGGGCGTGAAGAGGCCAGTTTCTCGGCCGAATGACTTTTTCAACGGGCTGTTAACTGAATAGCCTGTTGAAAAAGTGCTTCGAGTCGAAAACTGGGCGCGCAGAGGCCAGTTTCGGCCGAATGACTACCGGTAGGAAGAAGAGCCATGGACACTTCGTTCACCAATTCCCGCGAAAGTCTCGACCGGGCGCTCCGACCCGACACTAACTGGGCGAGTCTGACACGCGCCGAGCGAGTGCGCTCTGTGGAGCTCGATGGCTATGTCGTGCTCCCTGATCTGTTGTCGGCCGAGCAGCTCGAGAAGATCCGCACCGAGCTCGCGCGTCTGCCCACGACTGCCGTTGACTACAGTGAGCACCAGCGTGGTCACTCAGCGGTCGAGCTGACCGACTCGCCCGGCGCGATCGACGTGATCGCTCTGCCGGCGATGATCGATTTTCTGGCGCATCTCTTCGGCGATGAGATCATCTGCACGTCGTGCGGCTATGCCCTCTCGGAGCCCGGCCACCCTGGTATCGCCGTGCACACCGACGCGCAGCCCTACGGCTCAGCCATCTTCGGTCTGGAGTCGAGCTCCCCGTGTCTCGTGCGGGTTCTCTACTACCTAGACGACCTGACGCCGGAGTGCTCGCCGTTCAAGGTCATTCCGCGCTCGCATCTGTCACTTCACAGCGACGCCAACCCGTACAAGCGTTACTTGTCGCACGACGAGGAGCTCATGGTCACCTGCACAGCGGGTTCGGCGGTGGTGATCAATCAGAAAGTGTTTCACGGTAACTTCCCCAACCACAGCCACGGTCCGCGCCGCATGCTGGCGATCGCCTACCGTCCGGCGTGGGCCGGGCCGATCGGCGAGGTCGAGGAACGCGATCCTGAAAAGGTCGCGGGCCTGCCAGCGAAAGTGCGCAAGTTCTTCGGTAGCTTGAACACCCGCGACGTCGAATTCGATTTGCCGAACCGGCCGGACAACATGGCGCGGGAGGCGCGCGGGATCGGTCCGAGCCGCTGGGGCTCTGCGTGAGGGGTGAGCGTTCCCGGCGTTGGGAATCAGAAACGCTGCAGGCGACGAATCGAGTGCGGCCGTCGAGCGGGTGTTTTGTGTCTAGGTTCGTGAGCGATTGCGATTGCGTGAGCGTGTATCCGCGTCGGGTTCCGACTCTGACCCTACAGTCGCATAAATCTCGCGCCGAAAGACTCGGAAACGTTGTTCCTATGGTTTCGATCGGTGGTTCTGAGGCGTCGCGGCGGACTTCACGTTTGGTGAGGTTTGCCGGTGCGCGACCCCAAGCTAAACAGAGACGGACTCGGTGCCACTTTATCCGCGCGCAAGGCAAGAGAAACGCGGAGCACGCGGAGACGCAGAGAGCCGCAGAGATCGGAGAGAACGAGAAGAAGATTTGATCTCGAAATTCTGGTGATCGACTGGATTTGACGAAACGGTTCTACCTTCTCTCCTCTGATCTCTGCGACCTCAGCGCCTCTGCGTGCTCGGCGTTTTTTCTTCAGAAGTTTGGGCTGCGGGCGCAGCCAGCGCTACGACCTCTGTGTTTTCTCTTCGGCGCGGCGGTCATTTTTTTTGCATCGTTGGGGTCTGATTCTGTCTCTGACCCCGCCTCTGACCGCTCTTCAACCGGGGCGTCTTGCCCGGATCGAAATCGCTCCCGGCGGCGGGGCATCCGCGGCGACGATGGCGTATCCTCCTCCCCCGGCGCCGGCGAGTTTGACGCCGTGTGCGTGGACAGCGAGGCGCGACATCGTCTGTCGAAGGTCTTTGGTGACGATCGCAGGAAGCAGCGCGGCTTGAGCTGCGGCTCCGTCGGTCATGGCAGCGCCGAGTTCTTTCGTCGATCGTTTTTGTATGGCGGACCAGCAACGCTTTGCGGTGTTCGCGAGAGCCTGCACCTTATGTGAGTTGATGGTACGTTCGCACAGCGGCGAGAAGCCGGGTGGCCGAGGGCCGAGATGGATGAGAAAGAGCGAGTCTTCGAGCCACTTGAGCGTCACCTCATCCGCAATCGTCTCCACGCCATGCGGCCAGTACTCTCCGGCGTAGCTCAGTCGGCTCACTCCCGGAAGTACGATCCCCAGTGCGTCCTGCGAGCCGGAGACTTCCTGAGTTCCCGGCGGGTTCTCCGCAGCGAAGAGAATCCGAGCCACTCGTTCCGGATCGGACTCTGGCAGCCGCGGACCCCAAAGCTCCTTGGCCGTCTTTCGCGTACTCGTCGCTAGCCCGCTCTTCGGCAGATACGTTTCGTCCGGCTCGATGGAAAGGACGATGACGTCGCCAGCGCACGCTTTCGAGACGAACGGCTGATCCAACCAGGCTCCAGCGAGATCTAATCTGTACGGGACGTCGCTCATTCGCGGTGATGCAGTGATCGGTGCAGCGACGTCGAAAACCGAGGTCGATCTCGGGTCGAGATCATGACGAGAGTGATGGCGACAGGTGGTCGTCTCTGCAGCGTCGGATGTTCGTTCTTTCACATCGCTCGATTCTGCGCCGTTAGCCAACAACTCCTCAACCGCAGCTAGCTGCGCCAACTTGTTGGAAACACCTATGGTGTAGTTTGCATGGTGGAGGAAGATGTCTCGCGTTGGGGTCAGAGGCGCTCCCGGTTGCCACCGCGTCCCGGTGCGCCGCGGAACCCAGTATGTTTCGGGAAGAAGACCGAAGCGGATTGCATTGGGTCGTGCCTCGATCGTTCGAATGCAGGACACCTGATCACCGACCATCGGGTCGTCTGCCTGCGTCAAGACGATGCGCGCCCGCTCGAAGAAATCTCGAGTCGCCTCGCAGTTACGAATGACGACAAACCCGGTGCACAAGTATTTGAACGGGTGTGGATCGTGCGGCCGATTCGTCTGAAACAGGATGTCGAGGTCAGCCATGCGTCGCCGCACGTCGTCGGCAAACGTTCGATAGAAGCGAATGTCGACATCGCTCATGACGAAGATTGTGTCAGCCGGCTGCGCTGCGAACGCCGCGGCAAGAACGTCGAACTTGTGGATGACCACTCGGTGCCAATGTCGGGTGCCGAAGTCTACGGGTGCCGCGTCAACGTAGTGTAGGTGCGGCCGACAGTCGCTGGGCAGCGTGCGCAGGAACCAGTCGTTCAGGAGCGTCTCGTGCGATGGGGTGACGAGCGAGAAGACATTCAGGCGTGGATCGCGGGACGCCGTTGAACGCCTTGCCTCTCGGTGATGCTCTCCCGTTGATGCGCTCTTCATTGATCAGCTGCGCTTCTCGGGAGTGAAATCCTGAGCCTCCGCGGCGGTCATTCGGTCGATCCGCTCGAGAAGCAGGTCGATTCCTTGCTCGCGTAGCCCGGCACGGCGCGTCCAATGTCCTTCCCCTTGTGGGACACCGGAGAAGAGCCGCATCACATATCCAAGGCCATCTTCGGGCGGGATCATTTCGTGGGTCGCGCCTTTACGATCAGCGAATTCCAATCGCTCCAAAAGCTCGATCTTGCTGTCGCGGCCGTATCGATACAAAGGATCAAAGCGTGCTTCGGCGTCGCGCCCGATGATCACTTGAGGCTCGTTCGCCTCTCTCCCCGAAACCGAGAAACCATGATACTCTGCGTTACCCTTCACACGATACATCGGCACGGCGAAGCAGCGCCGCAGGTCATCCTGTTGGGCTAACCCGTCGACGATGCGTTCCCACCCGTCTTTGGTGAAACAACAGTTTCCGTCTAGCGGCAGAACCCAGTGTGCGGTCAGGCGACCTTCTTCGATGGCCAGGTTCCTTGCCGCATTGAGGTGCATCACGTAGAGGCATTGTGAATGCCGGCGTCGATCGGCGATGGATGCGAGTTCGTTCACCAGAGGATAGGTGTCCAGATCGACTTCTTCGCAGCGGTGATATTCATCCAGGCAGAACGGGATGTGGACGTGCGGCTGAGAATAGCGGTCGAGGGTCGTGAGTAGCTGCTCTTCCTCGTGCGAGTCGACGACGCGATTCACAATCCAGTGGCGCGTACAGCGTTCGAGCTCCGGCTCATTCTCCAGAATGAACAGCAGGTTCTCTCGCGTTTGGCCGACCTTGTGTCGAGGCGGCAGGTCGTTGCCCAGAATCCGCCACAGCGAGAATTGCAAGTTGGAGGCTCCCTGGACTGTTGAGAGAAGCGGCCGGCACACAGCTGCGGATGGCTTCTGCGGACGGCTGCGCCACGAGCTCGATCGAGCTCGCCGAAGGTCGTGTCGATCACGTGATCTTCAAACTGGCGACCATTCTCGACCGTACCAAGTCGAGCGGTCGATGGCGAGCCTCGTGTCGAGTTGAACGGACCCGCCAAATGCAAAGACCAGTGCTGATGTTCGCGACGCCTTGAACAACGCGCGTACTGTCGAGTGTTTCAGCCGGTCAGCGAATCGAACGATCGAGCTTCTGAGCGATGATGTTTCGCGTGACGCTTCGAGGGCATGTGCCCGTCCGGCTGATTTCGCCGCGCCTGATTGCGCCTTCACTCGCGCTCGACGTCACAGCCCGGGACTGTCTTCTTTCGGCGCACTTCGCGGCGAGCCTCGGCCGAGGAGGAGCGCCCCGAAGATCAGCAGCTCCATGCAGCGCAGGAAAATCCAGTCGTTGGTGTGGGATCCGCGTCCTGGGAGCACCGTCCACGGCAGACCGAAGAAGCCGAAATTGAGTGAGTAGTAAGTGAAAGCCGTGATGATGAGCCCGCGGCGAGCAAAGCTGCGGCCGCTTTGACCGCTGAGTCCGCGTTCGGCCAAGTGGAGGGCCGCGAGCGTCAGGAGTCCCAAAGGAATGACGATCCAGATGATCCAGTCAGTCACCACGTGCTCGCCATCGTAGCGAGCTTTGAGCGTAATCCCGGCGATCGAGATCGCGATCATCGGTAGTGCGAATAGATACGGCCAGTAGCGTCCACCCAGGATGCAGATCACGGGAAGCACACCCATGGCGAGCGGAAAGTCTGTGAAGCCAGTGAGCCATTCGTAAGCTTCGATCTCGTCGAGCCTCACGGCGCCCCAAAGCGCTAAAAGGCAGGCGTGGAGACCGATGAGGGGCCATTCAACTTGCGGCGCGAGCTCGACAGGTTCGTCAATGTCCCCGCGGGCGACGCGTTTTCGGTTGAGCCAAAGTCCAAGCCCGAGCAGAAAGCCCATGACGAGACCGAACGTCGTCTCCATCATGTTCCACCAGTTGTAGCCGATGAGGCTGAAGAACTTTTCGGGGAAGACACCCGGCAGCCACTCATGCAGCGACTGATCGAACCCGACAACCCAATTGGGTGTCCAAGAATGTTTCGCCTGGAGTGCCTGGCCGAGCGTGAATCCGCAGCCACCAGCGATCACGCCGACACCGGCCATACGAAACGCGAGCTTGTCCTTTTTGATGAAACGAACGTAAGCGATTAGAGCCACGAATGCTGCGAGGAGTCCACCCCAAGACTCGGGGCGCGGTTTCATGTCAAGGTTGTCGGGTTCCCACTTCCAGTGGTCGGAGAAGTAGATCCACGGCAGAGCGCGATCCGGCGAGCTGACGTCGGGGACATGTGGTCGATTGAGCAGTTGGGTGCCGATGAACACGAGCACGAGCAGCGCGATGACGACTTTGAGCATCTCTGCCCAGCGATACGTCTTACCGCCGAGGCCCATGCCAAGAAACGTGCTGCCGAAGCCAATCCAAAGGGCGCCTTTGATGAAGAGTCCGATCATGCCCCAGCGGTAGGCGGCGTCATTCCCAACCAGCGGCGTGTCGTGTGTCAGCCCGACGGTCTGGCCGTACGTCATGACACCGCCGAATGAGAAGCCGACAGCGGCGAGCGCGACTGCGCGCGCGGCATGGAGAGAGGTCGATCGCCGGCAGAATAGGAACACGAGCGTGAAGGCCACCAGAACTCCAGGCACCATCGCTCCCCACTCGTGTCCGTACTGTCCGCGGATGCCCCATCCCATGCCGCCGGCGGCCGCTCCCATCAGTGGCGCGGCAACGAGCAAAACGAGGGAGGAGGCGGTGCTCTCTGCGACTTGAGTGTCCTGTGGCTCCAGATTGGGCGCCCTCATCATTGAGTCTCCTTGCGATTGTCACCCGGTTGTTGAGAGCCGCCAGCATAGCGTTTCGTGTGCAAACGGCAACGCCCTTCGAGAGATCTTGAGCTTCCGGAAACGCAGCCCAGAACTCATCGGCGAAAACTGCCGTTCGCAAGTTGGCCAGTCGAACTCCATCCTAGGGCCGAGGCGCTAGGCTCGAGACACGTCGTTGAATGTTAGGCGCTCTGTTTCTCGGCGACTGTGATCCAGTGGCGACAACGCCTGCGACTCGAACGACGATGGCGCGGTGGATACCTCCGCTTCGATCAAACACGCGTGGAGTTCTGTTTCTCGGCAGCGAGGAGATCTCGCTGCCCGGCACGATGGACTGCGGTGTCGATCCCATCGAGGAGGACGAGGTCGATTGTGTCGACTACGCGGGCTGTGCGAGGCGCTACGCTAGCTCAACCGACTTCGGCGAAGGTCCGCTCGACGCGCGAGCTGAGCGACTGAAGGAGGTGCGGACTCAATCTTTCTCTTTGAGCTCGATTTCAGCCACTACCGCAAAATGGTCCGACACAGGTTCGTCCGACAGCACCTCGTACTTTATGAACCGAAACTCACCTGAGATCAGGATCCAATCAAGACGAGTCCGTAGCTTCGGGAACGTGATGAGATCGTTGGCATCTGGTTTGTGGGCCACGAGATTGAGTTCCCTCGCCAGAACGCGCAGGGCTGAATTCTCTCGCTTCCAGTCACAGTTGAAGTCGCCCAGAATGATCAACGGCCGCTTTCTCGGCTTCAGCTCAGAGGCCATCTGCGCGACTTGCTCCCGACGCACCGATCGGCGTGAAAAGTCAAGGTGGACGGTGACGACATCCACCAGCGTCTCGGGCTCGCTCGGCCACGCGACGGCGCTGACAAGGAATCCCTTCGAGAAAGTTGGCGGCGACGACTCGAAGGTGATCGACAGGGCGTCCTTCAGGAGCCGGCAGGAGAGAAGCGCGGTGCCGAAGGAAATCTTCGCGCCATCGACATGCAGGCCGTGGCTGGAGAATTCGAATCCAGCATTCGAAGCCAGGTACTCTACATGACTGAAGCCGCCGCTCCAGATGGACGGCCCATCGGCCTCCTGAAGCGCGGCCACATCCGGTCTGACGCGCGCGAGTAATTTCGCAACGTCGTCGAGATTGGAGCGGATCGTTTTCGTTCTTTGAAGGGCCTGGTTGCGTCCGTCACTCCTCCCGTGCGCAACATTCAACGTCAATACTTTGAGCACACCTTTGCGAACGGGTGCGGTGTCATCGCTTTCCGCCGACCGAGGCGAATGCTGCGCGACTCGCGGAGTGGATCTTGACTCTCCCGATGAGACCGCTGTGACCGTCAGTGTCGTCGCGGCGCAGGTGATCGCCAAGGCGACGCAAGTGAAACCACATCGTTTAAAGAATCGGTGCTTGAAGATCGGCATGAACATATCGATCCAGACTCCACGCATGCGCACTTTCTGAGCACGATCACGTCCATCGAGCGCGAAGTCATTGTTGTCCATGACTTCGCGAAATGCCACAGAATCACGCACAGCGACTTCGTCACCGAAGACGTGAAGCGAAAGTACGAGGCCCTTCGAAAACTCCGCACCGACCTGCGCGACGACCCGGAGCGACAGGTTGAAGTGCGAGGGTTCGGCAAGCAGCGGCTCGTCGATGTGCTCGCGGGCCTTGCGTACGTTCAACTGCAGGACAAGGCCGCTAAAAAGTGATGGGGGCGAAGGGACACGAGGATGGAAGAGCGGGCAGGGCGCGTCTGTTAAGGAACTGACCATCGCTCAGGCACCGGATGCCCTGTGCACCCTGCGGTGAATAAAGATCCGCGACTCCTCAACCGGAGATCCAAAGCTCGAACCTCGACCCCGTTGATCCGACCTCTCCGATCGAAGAGAATATCGAACGAAAAGGAGAGAGGCGCGTGCTCACTCTGGTCGTCACGTTGAGCCTGCTGTTTCAAAACTCGCTTTGGCTTGTCCGTGGCGCACGATAGGAATCTGGAGAGCGCTGTGAAAATCGTTCTCGCATTCGTCTTGTTGGTCTCGTGGGAGCTGGGGAGGGGTTTGAACGCTGAGAACCCACCATTCCTCACGACCAAGACCCCCGTCACTCTGGTCAGCGCAAACGACGGAGAGAGCGTATTCACGAGGAGCGAAGAAGGGGAAGTTGGCAAGCGGCAGCTCGTCAAAGACTCCATAACAGTGATTCACCTTGGACCCGATCACCCTCCCGAGGTTCTGACCGTGTATGGCATCGCACCGAACACCGTCTGGGGCGCTCCTTACACAGCGATTGTCGGAAGTGGCCGGTACGGCTTCGTCACGAATCACGGAGATCGCAATGGAGCCGTACAGGCGCGGCTGGATAGTCCCGAAGGTGAGCCGATTTCGAACGACGACCTGACGAAGGAAGACCTGGAGAAGCAGCGTCTTTCGGCCCGTCTGAGCAATATAGTCACTGTCCTGGACCTGGCTTCGCCCGAGTTGACGGTTGTGAGACGGTTCGCTCTTGACGAGGAGGTCTGGCACGCCGTTGCGCATCCGGGCGGCAAGAGAGCTTTGGTCGGCTGCACAAAGTCCTTCAAGGAGTTTGGAGTAGATGAGGGCGTACCAAAGCTGCTGCGGTCGCACTCCTCACCAGTCAACATCGACTCCTTCGCGCTGAGTCCAAGAGGCGACTGGATCATCACACACGGCTTTCATCGGAATGCCGAGGGGAAGGTCGTGACCAACGGCATTCATGCTTTCAAATACTTCGGCAACGAGATCTGTTACGTCTGCGAAGTCAAAGTCAAACCAGGCGTGAGAGCTCGAGTTGACAAGCCGTTCGCACCGCGTATCAGCCCCGATGGGAAGCGAGCCTTGACCCTCAACGGTTGGGGAATACCTGGTAAGGGTACTTTGGATGGAGTGCTGAGCATCGATCTTACGTTGGACAAGCCAATGGTCACTGAGATCGTGCCGCAGGTGGGAGATGGGTTGGAGAGTCTGGCGTTTCACCCGACCGGGAGAATGGCAGTCGTTAGCTGTTTGGATTACGACTCGGTGCTTGGAATCGGAGGTGCATCCAGTCTGGGTGTCATTGATCTGACTACGAAGCCAGCCCGCCTGCTCTACCATACTCCTCTCGAGGGCCCACCCCAGGGAATCGAGTTTACGCCTGAAGGCGACAAGCTGTTTGTGGGGCTGAGCGTGTCCAATCGCATCGCCGTTTTCGATGTTGACGGATTCGTTTTGAAACGGCACCCGTTCTTCATAAAGACCGGGCACGGTCCTGCTTCCATGGCGATCGCACCTCGGCACTCGCGGTGAGAGCGCTTCCCGTGACCAACCAAGACGAGGAGCAGGGGTTGTCTCGATCGCTACGGTTGAAACGCGTGTCTCATCTTGATGCCGCGGGTTCTGCGCTGGGAAGTCTGTGGACACTAGCAGCAGGCTCGTGGCGTTTGACGATGATCCGCGTGTAGCGGTCAGGACCATCTCCCGGCGTGCTCAAGCAGCGAGTATCGAATCGGAGTTTCGTGTTGTTGAACCGACCGCGGCGCCATTCGGCTTTCAGCGCCGCAAACACTTGCGGAAGGCGTCGATTAAGCGGCTCTGAAACCGGTAAGGATTCCATGCGACGGCCACTGTGCGAGTCGGCTTTCGGCCTGTGAAGGAACGATACACTCGCCGGTCACTCTGATCGAGTTTTCGTGCCATCGCCGGAATCATTGAGACTCCGTGCGAAAGGGAAACCAACTCCTGCACCATCGCCAGCTGGCTTGTTCGCTCGACCGCCACGGGCTGGAAGGAACGCTGGCGACAGAAAGACACGATGTGCTCTGACAAGCAGTGCGCTTCGTCGAGCAGGACAAAGGGATAAGGTTCCACATGGCTCAGCCGAATCTTCGCCTTGTCAACCAACGGATGGTCAGGCGGAATGACGAGCAGTAGCTCCTCTTCGAACAACTCTTCGATTTCGAGGTACTTGGCGGGCACGGGCAACGCGAGAATTGCGAGATCGATTTCCCCTTGCGTGCAGCCTCTGAGCAGAGCGTCGGTCGTATTCTCCTGCACGGTGAGAGTCGCTTTCGGAAACTCCACAGAGAACTGTCGCAGGACTTCCGGAAGGAAGTAAGGCGCAATGGTTGGGATGGCGCCAATACGCACGCGACCACTTTGTCCGTCGTCGGTGATCTCGGCCTTCGTGTCTTCAAGGATCGCGAGTACTTGCTGGGCTCGGGCTTGCAGCAACGTGCCAGCATCCGTCAAAGAGACGGATCGCGTCTTGCGTTCAAACACTGGCTGTCCGAGCTCTTCTTCCAGCTTCTGAATCGAACGGCTGAGTGCGGGCTGCGAAAGGCCAAGTGCCTGCGCCGCTCGGGTGAAGTTCATCAGTTCGGCGACGCGGAGAAAGTAGCGGAGCTGATCGAATTCCATCGCGGATTTCCCAAATTGTTGGCTGGTTTTGAGGGGGCGCCCCGCCCATGCATTCAGAGCATTAATCATAGTGTCAGAATGCATTGGAGGAATCATTTGAAATCTCCAATACTTCCAAAAGACGTGACTGGCCGGTCCGCATTGTTTGTCGAGCTGAACAGCCCGTTCAAAAGTGCTTCGAGCTGAAAACTGGTCGCCCCGCACTCAGCCGAATGACTTTTTCAACGGGCGGATAACCACAAACCCCCCGAGGGATCATGACGACAACAACTCCCTTCGCTCGTGCAATAGCGAGCTACGCAGTGCTGTGCATCTCAGCGTCGGTGTTTGCCCAGGATCGCTCCGCCGTCACTGAGGACGGAGGCCCCGATCGCGGCAAGCGTGTGGAGGCCAATGGCAAGTGCCCGGTGATGGACGTCGCCGGGCCCGCGACATCCAGACACACCGCCGCCGGCGCGACGTCGAATCAAGACTGGTGGCCTAGCCAGTTGAACCTGAAGATTCTCCATCAGAACTCTCTCAAGGGGCACCCGATGGGTGAAGAGTTCGATTACGCCGCGGAGTTCAAGAAGCTCGATCTGGATGCCTTGAAGGAGGATCTCGAGGAGTTGATGACGACCTCGCAGGACTGGTGGCCAGCCGACTATGGGCACTACGGGCCCTTGTTCATTCGTATGGCGTGGCACAGCGCCGGGACGTATCGCGTCGCGGACGGTCGCGGAGGCGCCAGCGACGGAACGTTGCGATTTGCCCCGCTCAATAGCTGGCCCGACAACGCCAATCTCGATAAGGCGCGTCGACTGCTGTGGCCGATCAAGCAAAAGTACGGTCGGAAGATTTCGTGGGCAGACTTGATGGTGCTCACCGGCAACGTGGCCCTCGAGTCGATGGGATTGAAGACGTTCGGGTTTGCAGGCGGGCGCGAGGACGTCTGGGAGCCTCAAGAAGACGTTTACTGGGGGCCTGAAAGCGAGTGGCTCGGAGATGATCGTCATAGAGATGGCAGAAAACTCGAGAGTTCTCTGGCAGCCGTTCAGATGGGGCTCATCTACGTCAACCCGGAAGGGCCTAACGGTACCCCCAGTGCACTCGCCGCAGGCAAGGACATTCGAGAAACGTTCGCTCGGATGGGGATGAATGACGAGGAAACCGTTGCCCTGATTGCTGGTGGCCATACTTTCGGAAAGGTGCCTTCAGGAGCTTCAACCCGGAAAGCGAGTCAGCATGGAAGGACTGAACCTCACTGCGAGATCGACTTCCAGGGCTCGTCTTCGAAAAGGAAGGAGTTGGACCATGGCCGGAACGGGAACATAGAGCGGTGAAAAGAGATCCAGTCTGCGGCATGACGGTGATCGATGACAGGGCGTTCGTCAGCGCTCGTGATGGAGACACGTTCCATTTTTGTTCCAAGCTCTGCAAGGATCTCTTCGACACGCAGCCGGAGAAGTACTTCCGCGCCTTCAAGCCTCGTTCAATAGGGAAAGAATCAGAAAGGCGAATCGCCTATTTCTCCATGGAGATAGGAATCGAGCCGGCAATCCCCACGTATAGCGGTCGACAACCGCCTCTCTGACCAAGGCATCGAGCTTGGCCTCAGAAAGCCGCGTAGAACGCTTCTTAGGCCGCTGCTCGCTCTTGGGTCTACGTTTCGCCTTCGAACTCTTCATCGTCTGCGGATCCTCCATCCGCCGTGTAGCCGATCGCGCGGTAACCCCGCAGTCTCTTCTGGAACATCCGCTCCAACATCGGAACGCCCCGGTCGACGTAGTCGAAGATTCGCACTTCCGTTTTGTCCGGGTGCAGCCGGTGAAGTCGTCCTGTGTACTGGACGAGTGTTCCCTTCCACGACACCGGCATCGCGAGAAAGAGAGTATCAAGCCGCGCATCGTCGAAGCCCTCGCCGATGTAGCGTCCGGTCGCGAGGAGAAGCCGCTCCTCATGGTCAGGGATCTCCTCGAGCTGCGCTTCCACGTGTTTTCGCTCCTTCGCACTCATGCCTCCTTGGAGAACAATCATGTGACGGGCAAAAGCGCGGAGCTTGTCCGCCAGAAACTCGAGGTGATCCTTTCGCTCTGTCAGAAGGATCGGCGAGCGACCCTCTTCGAGAGCCGAGATCACGTCATCGATGATGAGATTGTTACGGCTCTTGTCGCCCGCAAGAGCACGGTACAGGTCCTGTATGGGCGCGTCCGTTGGGAGGGACGACGCGTTGAAGACGGTCTCGCGAGTGATCAGGCGGTGTTCGAAGGGACGACGGGCTGCCTGGCTCTTGGGATCTACAGAGAATCGAACCGGACCCAGCTGCATGTTGGAGATCGGGTGATGGCCGTCTCTGCGCTGCGGAGTGGCCGTCAGGCCGGTGACGTAACGCGCTTTGACTTCGGCGAGTACACGCTCGAAGGAGACTGCGGGAACGTGGTGACACTCGTCCACGATGACATGGCCGTAGTCGGCGACGAGGTCCTCTACTTCTCCCTTTCTGACGACGCTTTGAATCATCGCGACGTCGAGCAGCGCGTTTGGCTTTCGCTTACCTCCGCCGATTCGACCGATTTCCTTGGGCTCGATGCCGAGAAACATCGACAACTGCGCGACCCACTGGTCCAGCAATGGACGCCGGTGAACCAGAATCAGGGTGCTACAGCCACGTTCCGCTACGAGATACGTCCCGAGGACCGTCTTCCCTATTCCTGGCGGCGCAACGAAGACACCGATGTCGTGCTCAAGTAGCGCTTCGGCGGCCTTCTGCTGGACGGCGGTCAACTGTCCACGAAAGTTCAGTTCCAGCGGTGCATCGTGCGTCCTCTGGTCGTCGACGGCCAACTCGCTGCCGAGACCGCCGAGCAGGTCCTTGAGTTCGGGAACGCATCCCCGTGGCAGTGCGACATGCACAGGAAGGTCTTCAGCGCAGTTGATGACACGCGGTGTCATTGCCGTTGACAGCCGCATGCTCTGTTTCTTGTAGAACTCCGGATTCTGAAACGCTGCCAGACGTTTCAATTGATTGAGAAGTGGGGATGGGAGTCCCGTCTTCTCCACAAAGACACGCTGCGCAAGAACCCCACGGATGGTCTCGGGGATCGGTTCCGTGATCTCGACCATCCGCGAGCGACCTGACGGACTACGCGTCCAGGGGGCTGCGTCCTCCTCTTCACCGGATTCGGCCAACTTGACGCCTATCACCTGGCCCTTTCGCGTGGCCTCCCGAGCGATTTCCTCGACGGCCGTCGGTGTTATCCGGTCAACGGAGTTCAGGTACGCCCACTGATCCGAAAGGGACTCGAGCTGATCGTCCAAGAAGACCGTGTTGCCGAGCCTTCGCGGTTCATGCTGCAACGGGAGCGCAATGAGGTTTCCGAATCCTCCACGCGGCATCGTGTCCTGATTCGGAAAAAGGCGATCGTAAGACTTCATGCTGAGCTCGTGACGCCGTGCCATCGTCTCGGTGATGAGGTAGCAGCCCATCTTGCGCGCGACGTTCGCAGCGACGGGATGAGTGAAGAAGATCCAGACGTGTGCTCCATTGCCTGATCTGGAGCGTTCCACGGAGGCCGGCACACGGTGTGCCTGGCACGTCTCGACGAAAGCTTGAACGTCTTCCTTCCAAGCACTCTTATCGAAATCTGCTGCCAGGAACCAACAGGTCTCGTCCTGGAGCATCGGATAGACACCGACTACATGCCGTCCTTGAAGATGCTCCAGGAGAATCTGCTCGGTCACAGGGATGAATGCCTGGTTCGGACAGTCTCCGCACTTGACACGTGGTTTGTCGCAGACGCCACGTACCCACTCATTCGAACATGCCGGCGCGTATCCCGTTCTCCCCGTCTTGGCGTTCGTCCAGAGCTTCGGGTACACGTCGTCCCGGCCGCGGAAAAGGCTTCGGAAGAGCGTCACCTTCTCCGTCGGCGTCAACTGAGATTTCGAGGCGTCCGAGGCTGAGAGTCCAGGCTCAGAAGAAAGCTGTGGTCCCGAATCGCCTGACTCCAGCTCGACCCTGAGAGCCGTGAGGCGCGATCGAATCCTCGCGCTCTCCTCTGCGAGGCTCGTCAATCGAGACTCCTCTTCAGCGATTTCTCTGAGAATGTGCTCGCGATCCCGCTGCTCCACGATCCTGGCCGTCTTTCAGTCTTCTCTTCATCGAGCTTTGCAACGCAGCCTGCACAAGTCGACGAACAGGATACCTGACCAAGGGCTTGGTCGGTAGGTATGTGGTAACGACGTGCAAGCGGTCGATGAAATACGTGTTTCACGGACGCCCAAGACTCGGATCAGAAACCGGTGATTACCCGTGGTTTCTCGATCTCACAGGCGTCCGGAGCGAAGAGGTGGTGGGACTCGTCGTGGAGGGAAAGCCGACGCGGGACTGGTCGAGAAATCGGCGGTTTCTCGAGGCGGCCGGGAGACGCCGAGGTTCAATCGAGAGATGCCCGAGGTAAGTCCACTACCGACGCCACTTGTCTCGGTACGACGGCGGATCGTCGATCGGGTCGTCGGGCTCTTCGGCTCTCTCGGCCAGGAACGCGCTTTCGTCGCCATCCTTGATCCTGATCTTGCCTTTCAGCTTGCCGTCCTTACCGAGTTTCACGCTGCCCGTCCCTGACACTTGGTCGTACTCCCACGCACCTTTCCAACTGAACGACACACCGGTCTTGGTCGGTTTCGCGTTGACATAGGCGAGGAGGCAGTGCATCCGGAGCCGATCGTCCGAACCGGTGAGCGAGAGGAGCGCTGGCCCGAGCATGTCGAGGCCGTCGTTCACCCAGGTCTCGGTGTCGACGATGCGCCACCAGCCGTGGTACTCGGGAGGAATAGAAGTCATCGTCTGCGGATGATAGCCAGAGCTCGCCACCCTCACCAGCCATCGTGTTATGGCCGCTCAGATAAAAAAACTGATTCGCCTGCGCTCACAGCACCGTGCGTGTTGACAGCGTCGGAGTCCGCGATTGCTCCGCCCTTTCGAGATCACAACGAGGTTGTTCCTCCGCGAATGGCGCGCCCGGTTGTCCGCGCCGAACCTTTTCGCCCCAGACGACGACCTCTGCCCCCACGAAGTAGTGGCCACACTCTCACCGAGGTGAGCTCAGGAGTCCTCGGTCTCGCGCAATCGCAAAGTCGCCACCTTCGCGAGTTCTTGGGCAAGCATCATCTTTTCGTGTTTTTCCTCGGGCCACCCGCGAATGCCCGCATGACGCGGCGGGTCGTTGTCGGGATTCACGCTCAGCCCAACCGCAGTGACGTTCGCGACTGTCGTCTCTCCACGACCAAGAACCGGTTTCCGGAGAGACGCCGCGACAAACTCATCACCGATCGCCCAGATCTGAGGCGCTGCCAGTCCTTCTGTCCGAAAGGTCGAAGTCTCACCGTCCCGAGCCGGCATGTACGCGTTCTTCTTGACGATCCCCTTCGTCCGACTGAAGTGGCTGCTTTCGGATGTCAGGAATCGCGACAGGACCTCGGTCGCGGTCAGTTCCGGGGTCTCATTCCATCGCGCTTCACCGCGCGAAGCGACGAAGAACTTCCATAATCGCTTCAGGAATCTCATCCTGCAGAAACTCCACCCCGTGCGCCTTGCTCCGGCCGAAGAAACCCGCGTAGGAAAGCCGCCCCTCCGCGTTCACGCTGATCGAAAGCCCACGCTCAGCGCCGTCGAGCCAATCGAGTGACACTTCGCCGTCCGGATCCGCCGAGACCTCGGGGTTCGGAAAGTCGTCGACTAGTTGGTCGAGGAGTTTCCACGCGCATCCAATCGCACCGACGGACACCGGCTGGGCGTCGTAACCGTCCCAGTTGCCGACGCCGCACTCTTCCGCGACACCTTCCAGTTCACGGAAGACCTGTTCGCGCGGCTCGACGTACGTCGAGGTTCTCAGGAGGCTTTCGAACGACTCAGCGAGATCATGTTCAACCGCTCGCGATTCCTCACTGACTGCGGTCGCAGCCGGAGGCGTAGTTCCGTGATGGGCTGGTCCGATGGCGAACTCGATCATCCGAACATTTCCAACGTTCGTTCTTTCAGACTGCCGAAGAAGATCTCGTTCTTTTTCTTCCGCAGAGCTTCCAGCGTACCGGCCAAGTCGTCCCGGGCAACGCCAAACTCCCCCGATTTGTACACGTCGATGTCGAGTGTCACGGTCAACGTGCCCCCGGTCGGAGGGTCGACGACTTGAGAAACGTTCGACCGGATGTCCGACCCCGGCTCGACGAGAGTCAGCCTAGAAAAATAACGGTTCATCTCTCCCGGCTTGAGCCCCTCCGGCACTTGTGGGGGCGCTTCCAGGAACTCGTCAAACCCCGGCCCTCCCACTTCGATCTTCAGCTTGAACCGATTGATGTAACGCAACGCCACGCGCGTTACCCGGAGTGGTCGTGCGAAGGACACATAGCGATCCCACGCGCGAAACGCTTCCGAACTAAGCGTCTCCCAATCGTCGTAGGGTCGCAGACGGTTGAACGTGAACCCGTCAGTACGGCACTGGACCAAGCGAGACTTGTCGCTGCTCCTGAACCAGTAGCCGTGTAGTCCCTGGCGTGTGCTCGACTCCGCGGAGTGCTTCTGGATCTTGACGAAACTCTCGACGAGGCGTCTTGGTTCGGCGTTCGGGTACTCGGAGAGCTCCGACCCCAGACGAGCCAGCGATTCCGGATCGAATCCATCGGGCAAGGTGACCTGAAAGTCCACCAGCGCTTCGACGATCGGCGGATTCGCGAGTTTTCGGGGCTCCACCACTCTTTTGGCCACCCAGGTTAGATGCGTTGCTATACTCTACCTGCGTCATCCCAAGCTGCGCTGCAGACTTCGCTTAGGACACGCAGCGAGGCGCGATAGTTCCGCTGTCGCCACACAGAATTATGGCATCAGTGTTGGGCTCGTACAAGAGCACTGACCTGTGGTCGCCAGGCCACGGGGGCTGGAGTTCACCACCCACATACCGCGTCGCCACCACCGTCCTCGTGCCTCAACGAGGAGTTCGCGAGCAGCTCACCTCCGCTGCCGCGAAAACACAACAGACCTCTTACACCGCGAATCTCGCGCGGTTACAAGTTCGGGAAAGGTTTGACGCGCATGCTTCGAGAAGTCGATGCCTTTCTGAGCGATGCTTTCTCCGCGAAATACGCGGAGTTACGGATCGAGGGATCACCTTCTGGGAGAAGTCGATACCTTTTCGTTGAAGGCGGCTTCGATTCACGAATGCACGATCTTCGGATTCGGAGAGAAGATCAACGGGCCAGGTTGAGGATTTGAAGCTCGAGTCTCGGGGAACTCCCGCACGTTACGATGAAACACGTGTTTCACGGACGGCGGAGACTCGGCTCAGAAACCGCCGATTATCCGCGGTTTCTGGATCTCTGAGGTGTTCGGAGAGAGGGGTGGTGGCAGACGACTGATCGAAACCTCGAACGCTGACTGAAACGGAGAAACGCCGTTTTCCGCATCGGCGTCGTTCCCGGTTCATTGATGGATTAGTTGGCGGAGGCAGGGGGAATCGAACGCCCGCAAGCGCCGACTTGGGGACTAACGACGTTAGTCAAGAGCGGCCGGTTACCGGACGGTGGCGACACACAAAGCATCCGGAAGACAGAGCTTACGCTTGACGGCGTTCCTGCGCTACGGTTCAAATGCGGACAGGCGCCGTCACTCAGCGGTCTTTCGGACAAGACCAGAATAAGACTAGGAGATGAGGCGCGGTTCATCGCCGACGCATGGAGAGCGCTGCCCCCGTCCTGCGAAACACGCTCGTCCGACAGATCCTCGATCATGTCGAGTCACAGCTTGCGAAAGCTGCCGCAGACGACAGGCGTTGATGTTGGCCCTACCCGCCGAGCCCTCGGCCTGCCGCGTCGGCACGTCCTTGCGCCGCCCCACGCACATAACCACGAAGTGCCCTATGCGATAGGCTCCCTTGAGACACCCCGTTACCGCGCTACGATGAGATTTGATGTATCGACTACTCTTCGGAACCGACCCTGTCCTCGACCCTACGCAGTTCAAGCATTTGCGTGGCGGCCGCGCAAGTGACGGCGTGCAGTCGATCCACGAGATTGCCACCGAACTCTCTGCGCACGGCTTTACGGTCGACGCAACGCACCTTCACCGCCTCGCAGACCATCTTCTTCAGCGCTGCCGTCTCTCGGTGTGCTACCACGCGATCGTGGTAGCGTATTTGCGCCCGTTCGAGCAAACCCAAGGGTGGATCAAGAAGACCGTTCTACGCCCGGTGCGCGGGCTCTACGATGACGTTTGCGCGCCGAGCGGGGTGCGCTTGAACTGCGCGCCGATCATCCTGATCGATGTGAACGCGGTCCTGTATCGCCAACCGCGCGAGGGAGCCTCGTTCACGGCCGGATCTATTCCGTGGACGTACATCGCCGAACCGGGCCATGCGTTCAAGACCGTTCTTGAGGACGCGCTTGCCGACTGGATGCGCTCGCTGTTGCTCGAGCTGGACTACGTGGGATATAGCCTCGTCTTCAATGACGACGGGACCATTACGGTCGCCCACGCGCTTCGGCGTTCCCGGCGCCGGGCAAGTCGCATGTTTTCGTCCGAGAGTACACCTCGCAGCCTCCGACAATCCGGATACCTATTGGTCCATCAGGACCTGTTTGAGAGCTTTGCCCCGTATCGGCAGTTGGAGTACGTGCTGAATCATGTGCGTCACCTGAAACCGGCAGAGCAGGAGTATCGGTTGCAGCAGTGCTTTGAAACCCACCCCGTCTTAGTGCGACGCGGGCTCTTCGAGCGTCATTGGTCACGCCCTCAGCTCAAACATCCCAATCCGCTCAAGGGAACGATCATTCCTGATTTCGTGCTTGGGCCTGTCGAGAGTGCCGGAGCGGAGGGCTGGGAAGTCGTCGAGATCAAATCGTCTGAACGCTCCCTCCTCGAGCGCGGCACGCCCTCAGCCTTTGTTGTACGAGCACTTGAGCAATTGCGCTTGCGCTACGGGAGCTACTTTGAAGACCTCGAGACGGTGCCAGAACAGCGGCGCGTCTTGCAGCAGGTGCTCGAACATCCTCGATACGCTCTCATCATCGGGCGCCGACCGATGGACGACGAAGCACGGCGCATCGAGGAGTTTACCGCGAACAGCCCCTGGAACGACGTGGGCATCATCCAGTACGACGACATCCTCGATGCGGGCAGAAGAGACTTCTACGCCGCTCAACGCATCCTGCGACGCGGTAGCGATCTCTAATAGGGGTCAGCGCTTGAGCCGGAACGCCAGACGACGTAAGAGGTCAAGCTGGCGCTCGCCCGCGGCCCCGATCTCGTCGTAGCTCACGATACTCACGTCGTCGTGCTCGCTTGCAGCCTGTAGCTCGTCGAGGTCGAGCCAGTCTTGTTTCCAGCGATCCCGACCGATCACGAGCATGAGTCTGGGCTGAACAATCGCGCGTCCAAGCCGATCTTCCTGGATCGGACGATTGCGAGGATCCGCAAAGTACTGGCGATATCGGTCACTAAGCTGCTCAAGCGCCTTGTGCAGATCCTGAGTCGCCTTACGGGCGATGGCTACTCGAAACGCGGGAGACTTGAGTTCGTACACGCGCGGTGGAAGCACGTGGTCCCATGAGGGGTTGCCGGCGGCGACGAAATCCGGACGAATGCCGCGCCGGAGCGGATCTGCGTTTGGCAACTCCGGTTCGGCCCACAGCGTTTCGAAGAGTCCTTGGGTCAATAGCTCGGGATACTCCTCGAAACAGCGCTGCATGCGGGGTTCTCGCTGCTTGGGGCGCAGCCCCTCCGCTTCACGTAGGGCACGCTCGAGGCCGGCGAGTGCTCGCCCGATCGCAAGCGCGTCGCGCGAGACACGAAAGACGCTTTGGTGCCGCAGCGCGTCGAGCTGCGGCGCGGCGAAGAACTCTGCTTCGCGCTCGCTACGACGAAACGCAGCGTCCACCTGCCACTGCCCTTGGGCGTCGAGCGAGATCGCGTAGCCGACGTACTCGAGTTGCCCCAAGAGGTCGGTGTGCCAACTGGCAAGGGCTCGAGCGACACAGTCCGCGAACACCTCGTCGCGGTACGCGGCGTAGACATGCGGCATGCCCATGAGCGCGCCGAAGTCGCCCGAGCGAGGATCTTCGCCAGCCACCCGATCCAGCGGGTTCATGACGACAATCGGCAAGCACGCAAGCCGCAGCCCTGACTCCGCGACACCGGTATGCGCTCGGATACGCTGGGCGTACTCAAGGAGCGACGTCCCCAGCCGCCACACACGCAAGGTATAGAGTGCATACGCATCGTACGCACGATTAATCGCGTTGCGCTGACTGATAGTCTCCTCGATCGCGTCGACGGGCGCGATATCGATCTCGAGGCCATGCGCGAGCTGGCGTGTCGCGCCCGCGTGAGTCGCGTCCGTCTCGTCGAAGACCTGATACTCGAACCCCTTCAACACCTCCCGCGCGTTCGCGTCCATGAGGGAGAGTTCATCGGAGAAGAGAAGGAGGCGGAGTGCTCGCATGGTCCCAAGGTGACACGTCGTACGCCGTGCCGCAAGCACTCCGCTCGGCCTTCAAGGCGAGCGTCAAGGAAACCCCCGATACGTAGGGAGTTACGCCGAGCGCGTCGTCATTGAGGAGTTCACCGAGGTCAGAAACGACTATCTCGAGTCTCGAGTGGAGGGAGACGCAACGCGGCCGCAATGGGCGGCCCCCGACCGTCCGCAAGAAAAGACAGAGGCTTGGGTGGTGGGAACCCAGGGCCGGCGTGACGCGTTCCAGCCGGTCCCCGAACATCTCCTCGGAAAGCTCTAGCACGAAGCCGACCGAAGAGGCCTGACGATCCGCTTCTCTGCCTGGGGACCCACCCGGCGCGGCGAAATCGACCGCTACCTGGAGAAGGCGGGGATCGAGAAGGAAGGAGACTGACGAGGGAAAGATCGATTTCGCCGCCGTCCCGCGGCTCGCAGAGGTAGCTGAGAACGTGGCGAAGCTCACACCGGAGCGCGCGGACACCGAATTCGGTCTCTCGCTCAAGACCACGGCAAGACCAAGAGATGCGGCTCTCCGGTAGAGTTCGTGGAATCCCGACTGGGCTCGGAACACTGCTCGTTGGTCCAGAATCCCCGGACTCAGAAAGTGACCGGGCGAGCGAGGGCGCTCGTAGACGCGCGTGCGTATTTCCGACTCGTGAATTCTCCCATGCCGCCCATACCGAACGTCGATGCTCGGCTGGTACGCGCACAGGCACTAATGAACATGGCGCTCGCGTTTGAAGCCGCCGGGGCGATCGAGTCAGCGCTTTCAGCGACGATTCGGATGCGCGATATGCTCGAAGCCGAAAGGAGAGACTCCGGTAGCCCAAGCCGTCGTTTCTACGCCTGGGCCGTCGAGCATCAAGCGCTCTACCGGACTGTTTGGTTTGGCCCAAGCGAGGAGGCTCTGGGCGACTTGCGGTCCGCCAGAGAGTTTCTGCTGCGACTCTTCGAGAGCGAGGGCGCGAGCGAAGAAAAACTTCGACTGCGCGGGATTCAGATGGGAATTAACGAAGCTGTCGTACTTCGCGCCCTGTCTCGATTCGAAGAATCGAGCAGCGTCTGTACGGAGATACTCCGCGAACTTCCGAACGTCGGAAGGCTGAGCCTCGATGACCGACGAGCTCGCTCGAAGGCCCATCTTGTGAGAGCGCAGTCGTTGGTCGCAGTCAAGCGCATCGAGGACGCTTTGACGGAAACTTTTTACGCCATCGTAGTGCCGTTGCGCGGACTTCGTGAATTACCCGATTCGCTCGACCTACTCGAAGATGTTGCGAATGCCCGGCTGGTGCGCGCGCAATGCTTGCGCGATCTCCGGAAAACGGAGAAGGCTGAACGTCTCGTCGACCGAGCAATCGAGTCGGTGGAGACGGTCGTTGGAGCGACTCCGAAAGTGCACCTCCGCGCACTCCTGGCACAAGCTCACCGCAGCAAGTCAGAACGACGGCACGTCACCGGCGACTACAGGGCCGCGCTCAAACATGCGCTCGTTGCGTCGAAACTGTATGAAGGGCTCGTTGGCGGACAGGGCCGTCGAGAATATCGCTTCGCGTTAGCCCTATCCTACTACTGGGCCGGCTGCGCGTATCGCGATTTGGGTGCCACTGAGAAGGCGATGCTTCCACTTGACCGAGCAGTCAGTGTCTTCACTTTTCTGGTCGACGTTGATGGGCGAGCTCTGATGCGTGGGAAACTGGCCGGCGCGCTTGGCGCTCGAGCGGCTAACCGCTTTCTTGCGGGTGACCCAAGCGCAGCACGCGCCGACGTTGAAGCCGCACGGGATCAGATCGCTCGAGCGAAAACTGACGGCCTACGGGACGATTTTCCGAAGCTCGAACGTTTCCTGGAACGGTTAGAAGAAGCCGATGCGAAAGCCACTGAGGATAGACGGGAAGGTCAATGACCGTTTGGATACCCGACGGATTCGAGTACGTTCAGCCGATCAAGGCGGACGGTATGGGAGAGGTACATCTAATACGAGAGCTAGGCTCACGTCGACTGCTGGCTCTAAAGCGTATTCTCCCCACTTTGACTACGAATGATTTCTCCAAGCAACTTTTTCTTCGCGAGATGCAGCTACTGTCCGACGTTTCGCACAAGAACGTAGTCGCGATAGAAGGTATTTCGACGGAAAGCTCCGAGCTTTGCTACTGGATGGAATTCTGCGACGGAGGCGACGCCCGCGCGATCGCGCCGCTATCCGTGGATGAGGCATTGTCGGTAGTTCTAGACGTTCTTGAAGGTCTGGAGTACCTCGAGGGCGCGACAGTCACGACTCGCCTCGCCGACGGAACAGTCTCTACGTACCAAGGAATCGTTCACCGAGATCTAAAGCCGGCGAACGTACTGTTTTCCGGCAGCGGGACATCCCGAACTGCCAAGATTGCTGATTTCGGACTGTCGAAGGCGTTCGAAGCCGCTGGCCTGAGCGGTATGACCGTTACTGGAGACTGCGGCGGAACGTACGCGTTTATTTGCCGAAAGCAGTTGCGCGACTACAAATATGCTGGTCCTGAGGTGGACGTGTGGGCTGCCGCTGCAGTGCTGTACTTCCTTCTCACCGACTCACTTCCACGGGAATTCCCAAGCACAATGACGCCAGACGCGGCAGTTGCATACAACGATCCTGTACCCATCGGGACGCGGCGTAGCGATGTACCGGATCCGCTCGCATCGCTGATCGACGCGGTGTTGAGCGGAGATGACCAACCTGTGTTTCAGACCTCCTCTGAACTCAAGCAAGAGGTGCAGCGAGTACAGAGCATTCTTTAATCGGACAGCCTTCGCCAGCGTCGGTTTGACACGCCGAAGTGGTTCCTGGCTACTCCTACAATTTGGAGGAGGTTCGAAGGTTCGACACGGACCCTTTACTGCGTCAGCTTTCTGGGTGGAGATCGAACAAGAGCGAATGGAGACGAGAAGGCCGCGTGACGGCGCCTCTCTCTTCAGGTCGGTTGCGGCGCACATTCGGAGGAGACGCAAGCGACATGAGAGCCGCGCGACACGCGATAGCCACCAGGAGGTGGAGCCGTGGAATCAGCTAAAGCACTCGGTCTCTTCGAGCGGGAGCTTGACGAACTTGTCGGGGATCTCCGGGTACTCCGCCTTCCACTGAGAACAGTCTTGTCGGGACTGTACAGCATGGTCGACAGCCTGTTCCACGGTGATCGCTTGGACAAGAAGGGGACCTTGCCTCGCCAGGACGCCGGTCAAGCTCTCATCAGTCGACTCTCTTACCTTGTTGATCTCCTGCTCCGATGTCCACGCGAAGAAATCGGCGCGGACGCGTTGGACGCGTTTTCACCGTTCTCAGACGACCCTTCGCTCCTGCTCGAAATTCAGACTTTGATCCAATACGGTCACTTTTGCGAGCTCATGCCAGAGGTGCATCGCGACTACTACACAGTATCGGGTAGTCGACGGACGGGGTTCGCACTGAAGCATGCAAACGACGAAGTCTCCCTCCTTGAAGCACGAGACATCGTCATGACGGAGGTCGCGAAACCGTTCTACATTCGCCCGGCACCAATCCCGAACCAGATAATCGACTTCCAAGTAGGCAAGCAGCGAGGGGACCTTTTCGCGAAGACGGTTGCCATTAGATACCAGGAAATCGGAGAGTGCGCGGTAGAAGCGCCGATCATCACCGCCGCCGGCTTCCAAGAGGCAATCGGTGGAAACGTAGAGCAGTTCAACGCCCTTCGGAGGGCGTGGTTTGCGATCGCGGACTCCTGCTTAGCTCTTGCCGATGGGTTTGGGCGGAAGGCACGGGGCTCTCTCCGCCCTGTGCAAGACCAAAGCGCGTTTGGAGAAATGCTTGAGTGGACCGCAGTGCATCTGAAGTCGAGCTTTGTTCACGGCCTCATTCAAGCGCTTACCGGGCTCGAGTTCGACCTTATTGATAGCATGCTACGTCTCTACGAGCTGGACCCAGAATCCACGATCCCAAGTGGCGCCGGCGACGGATTCTTTCCGCCAATATGGAAGACGACACCGACCTCGGTGATGTTTAACCCCGACGTGGTTCAACGTATGTTGTCCTCACGGAACATTGCCTACGCACTGAACAAACTCGACCCGAGCCGCTTTCACGACGAGGTCTCCTCCCACCTCGAACCTGCCCTCATCGACGAAGCGATCTCGTTGCTCAGCGAGATAGATGGTCTGACGGTAGAGCGGAACATCCGCTGGTCTTGTGGCGAAATGGACGTACTTGCCTACGAGCCGACTACGAATACGGCGTTGCACGTGCAGGCCAAGGGCGCCATCCCAGCACAAGGCGCTCGAATGGTCCAAGCGATGGAGTCGCGGACTCGAGAAGGGCTGCGGCAACTTCGAGCCTTTCGGGACCTTTCGGACACGGCACGAGACCGAGAGCTCTCGAACGTGCTGAAACGCGCTGTGGAAGGGGTCGAAGTCATTGACATGCTCCTGTTGAGGGGTGGAATCGGATCATGGAAGGTCTGGCACGAAGTGGGGACGACCATCGCGGCCAATCTCCCCCTCCTGCGCGGAGCATTAGACAGGAATCCCGCCGGTTCTGGAATCCGTAGAATCGTCCGGAGCATCCCTCAGTTCCTAGACGAGATAGTTCAAGAAACAACCAGAGGATGGCTGACCAAGAGCATGACGCTGGCAGATGCCAAGGTGAGTTTCCCGGTTCTCGATCTCGACGAGGAGTCCATTGCTGCGGTCCGTGCCCGACACGCCCCCACCCAGATCATGTCAAATATTGGACCCAGGCAGGCTGTCGATTGGAACAGGCTCGCCAGGTCTTGGGAATCCTCAGACCCTTCTGTGTCGAGCCGTTACCCGGAGGCGACGCGCAATCGAGAGCGTTCTGCCGGAACTAGAAAGGGCACAAGCAAGAAGAAGGACGCTGATAAGAGGAGAAGGAAACTCGCTCGCGAGTCCCGGAAGCGGAACCGTCGCAAGTAGCCCGCAAACCATCGGCTGCACCAGGGCGCGCACTGAGCAGCGCCGGAATGGCGGCCCTGGAGAGAGCGGCACGAGAGCGGGGAGCCCATCGAGTGGCTCGCTCGTGCGCTGGAGCTTGCACTTTCTCAAGGTCGCCGTGCGGCATCCGCCCACCGACCCCGCCCCCTTGAGGTTCGGTAGGCCAACGCCTCACGCGGGACGGATGTCCGCCAGACGGATACCGAGGCTCGTGTCGAAGCGCTGGCGCAGGATGCTCTGCTCCTCGCCCGAAAGCGCGGGCTTCCAGCGGTACGCGAACTCGAATCGACCGGGCTTGCTGATCCATTGCCGCACGAGGTCGTACAGCACCTGGGTCGCGAAGTAGTCGCTCACGAACTGACTTCGCCGATCGGGAGCCATCCGCGACAAGTTGACGGAGTCCACACCCGACTCGAGCGAGCTCGCAAGGAACGGTGGCATGTGCCACGAGAGCACTTCCTGAACAGCTTCAGCCTCAGCCGGGTCACTCTCTGCCTTCGAGGTCAAGAAGGACGCCGGCCAGCAGAAGAGATGGGGCAGCTCCACCTTCGTCTTCAGAAACGCGTGATGCTCGGCGAAGTAGAAGCGGATGGGCGCATCCCGAGAGCCGTAGTCTCCCGCTTCCCGTTGCGCTTGAACCTCCTGCCAGTTCGACATGTGCTCGAGGCGCAAAAGAGCGCGGCGCCCGATTTCTCTCGGAGTCGGCCATTCCGCATCTCCGCAAAGGGCTTCGGATACGACATCGTAGCTCTCGGCCGAGAGCGTCTTCAGCCGCGCAAGAAGTCCTTGGTTGCCCTTGGCGAGATCGCAGAGCTTCAGGAACCGAATGCCAGGATGAACGCGGTAAACGAACTTTCCGTCGTCGGCGATGTCGTCGGCGTATCCCTCCGCCGGATTCAATGAGATGTCGCACAAGAGAAGGAAGAGATTGACCGACGCGTCGATCGGGTGGGAGGGCTCATCGAATCCCGTGAGGCGGAGAAACTCCTCGAACGCTGTCGCGTAGACACCCGCGAGCAGCCCACGCGCCTTGACCTCCGACCATGTCATCGTTTCATAGGCGAGGGAGCGATACTGGATTTCGGAGACACGCGCCTGCCCTTCTGCGAGCTCGCGCAGGCCGATGGCGAACTCGATGATCTCCCTCGGAGTGAAACACGGCCGTTCATCCTTCACGAATCGATCGTAGAGGTCGATCCACGGATCCGGATCGGGGAGACCCCTTCGACCAGGGTCCAGAATCGATGAGACCGCGCTCATCGTGCTGATGTGCGTCAAGAGGAGCGCGTGGCCGAGCGATTCATAGAACCGTCTCCGGGACCGAAGCGTGTAGGAAGTCGTCATCGGGTCGAACAGAAGAGAGGCGCCGAGCTCGAGCTCGCTCCATCGCAGCACAGACAGCAAGGCGGGATGTTCGGACGGCAGGGAGCTCGTCACGCTGTGGGTGAGCGGTTTGGGAAGTTCGGCCCCGAACTCGGACAAGTACTTGGCCGTCGACAGCGCCTGCGTGGGGATGCTCAATCCGTAGAACAGCCCCGACGTCGTCCCGACATGTTGCCACCAGTGAATGATTTCGTGAAGAAACGTCGAGAACGGAAGGAGGATGGGGCTCCCGGCATCCTCCACCTCGAATTCCGGGCTCCCGTCGCTCGCGTCGAGCGCATCTGAAACGTCGCCGTCGAGGTACAAGATGCAGTTCATCGGGTCGAACTGGCCGACGACGTTCTTCGCGCCCGCGGGTTTCGGGTGATGCGAGTTGTACGCCGGCGCGCGGAACAAGCTGTAGTAGTCGACAAGCTCGCTCAACGGCTACTCGGCGTCGCGGTCACGGTCGATGCGCCGTTTCAGTTCAGCCTCGAGCTCCTCAACCGACGTCGCGGAGAGCATCTTCATCTCGCCACCCGTCTCCCGAATCGAAATCGCCGCGTTCGCGCTCTCGCCGGAACAACGGGCGACCGCGTTCGACTTCAGCTCCCACAGGGCAACCGCCAACTGGGCAGCGCTCAACACGACGCCAGCGATGGCGAGCCCGATCTCGAGTCCCGAATCGAGTGGCTGCCGAACGTCGATCTGAATGCCGCTTTCGTCGGCCGTCAGTTTGTTGAGAACATCCTCACGCGAGAATCCGTCAGCAAAGCCGATCGTCACAGTCGCCATATCGCGTCTCCTTCGGTCGCTTCCTTCGCTCAGCTGAGCTGAGAGGAAAACGACGACTCGCGTCCGAAATAGTATAAATCCCGGCCGTCCGGCGCTGGTTGACCGGGATACGGCGCAGTGACTTGATCCTATCGCATGATGCACCGCGAGGGAATTACCTGTTTCTGGACCGTTCAGGGCGCCGGCTGCTCGTCGGCCTCAGCCTGCCCGGCGTCCCCGCTAAAAGCCGTATCGGCCTCTTCGAAGGTACTTTCTCGTTTTGATGACGGCTTCGATTCACAATGCACGACCGTCAGATTCGGCAGAGAGATCAACGGGATTGCACAGTCACCAACTGTGAAGACCGTTGGTGTCGAGGCGCGACGCGGTTCTTTGCGGACGCGTTACAATGACTCCAAGGAGGTCGTCGTAAGAATCCCCTTCAGGGTGCCACTGGCTCCCGCTCATTCTGCGATAGAGAGGAGCGAGACCAGTTTCTGCGAGCTACTGGTATTCGCGGCAAGATTTTTGAGGACGGAGGGAATATGTCGAACTTCATAAAGACTATCAAGCTTGGTGCACCGAAGGGTCTCGAATCGGGCAAGATAGACCTTTCCTATCCGACCTGCGAGGGAGACTGGAACAGGGTAAACGCCTTCTGTGGAAGGAACGGGACGGGCAAATCGTACGTCATCAAAGGAGTTAACGCAGCGATTCGTAAGTCCTGGTCGCTGAAGCGAAATGGCAAATACACCGGCGAGCATATCAGCGATCAGAACGTCGAGGTTCTACTCGCCAGCGGACCTGACGAGCTGCCGGAGATCATCTATATCGACGACATTACGCAGTATAAGGGACAGTTTCACCAGCTGGATATATCCAAGGACGGCGGCGATCAAAAGAACGGCAAGCCGGCATTTCAGCGCATTACGCGAGGTGTCGTCCGATCACTACTCGAAGATCAATTCTCAGATCTGGACGTCGATCGCTGGGAGAAGGACGCGCAATATCGGAGCGAAGCGTTGATTTCCACGTTGGCGGCGGGATACGACTATCCATCGTCGCAGCGCGCGGTGTTCGTGCGCCGCTTTCAGAAAGCCGTCGGCGGCTCTCTCGGTGTTCGACTTGGCAAGGGGAACAAAGTCGAACCTGTGCTGCGTTACGATCCTCGAAGAACCTTTCCAGCCGCGAAGTGGAGTGCTGGCCAAAAGGCGTTGTTCGCTGCCCTCGCGATCCTTGAGTTCGACGTGAAGCCGATTCTCATTCTCGATGAAATCGAAAACCACTTTCACCCCGAGTACATGACGATTCTTCTGGAGCACATCAAAGAGCACGTCCCCCAGACTCTGATCGCGTCTCATCACCCACACGTGCTCTTCTCTACGTATGTCGACTCTCTTCACTACTTCGAAGTCGAAAGCATGCCCAGCCAGCCGTGGCAGGAAAGAGTCCCGAGTCCAACCGGCCAGGCTCCCGCGCCCAATCGTAAAGTGTATGCCCTGTCGTCTGAGTACACGCGAATTCTCTCTGCTTACAATCTTTTTCATGCGCGTGATCAACAGCTCCTTGCTTTGGCTGAACTGACCACTGCGGCAGCGAATCAACGCCTAACAGAGGCGTTAGTCGGTTTGTTTTCAGCTGAGCCGGTCCCGGTGTCGGACAGACCCTCGCAAGACAAACAGTCCGAACAATTGGGCAAGGTGCTCTCCGCCCAGCTCCCCTCGCGTGACCAAGGAAACACTAAGATCCTAGACATCGGCGCAGGGCGTGGACGGACGTTTCTCGAACTTCAGAAGAATCGTCCGACTCCCCTGAGAGCAGGTTGTGCCTGGGAGTTCTTTGACGTAGATACTGAACTCCAGCTGGAGCTTCAAGCGGTCGCGAAAGACGGTGGAGCGGCGGCTCGCGTGCTTGAGGAACGACGACTGGAGCAGGTGAAGGGTCCATACGACGTGGTTGTAGTTTCAAATGTCGTGCATGAGCTCGAACTGGTTGAGTTCGCAGAAATGATCCTCGCGTGGACAAGGATCTTGGGAGAGGGTGGCGTTGTAGTGGTTCAGGAGCTCTACCCTCTGGTCGAGCCAGAGAAAATAGCCGTGCCGTACCAAGGCGAAGATCTTCGAGATCTCTTTGACCGGCTCGGATGGAAAGCGCTCGTCGATACACAGAGTGTGAAAGGCGGGCGTATCCAAAGTAATCTTATTGTTCTGCATTCTCCCGGTCGAGATCTCGACCATCAGTCGATCATCGAGGAGATAGAAAAACTTTGGTCGAGAATACACAATAGGTGCTTGTCGACGTACGAGTCGCGAAAACAAATATCCGACATCCATGGAGAGATCGAAACGCTTTCGAATCTCGCGGCGATCGCGCGCATCGACAGCTATTTTCGAAGTCGGACCGAATCCGGAGCTGCTGTCGATAGCCAGAGGGCTCAGCTGCAATCGAAGTCACGGGCCCCCCAACCATGAAAACACGTGTTTCGCAAAGCGCTGAAGTTCAGATCAGAAGTCGGGAGATCAACGGCAGTGTTTGGGGATTTGAAGACCGGGGGCGCCCGTCCGCGGGGGTGCGCGGAGTTCTGCGACGAAAGACACCTCGGCCGTCCAGCCCGTACCAAAGATTTCTTCGGCCTTCCGGGGGCCTCCAAATGAAACACATGTTTCACGGACGCCGGAGACTCGGATCAGAAACCGGCGATTACTTGCGGTTTCTCGATTTGTCCCGCCTGCACCAGCGTCTCCCATTGGCCGGAGGAGTCGACAGTTCGCGGGCGAAAACGTAGAAGCCTGCTTCGAGCAGCTACCAGGTGTGTGACTAGGTTGGCTGCGCCTAGACGTGCGCTCATCCTGCATATCGTCGCCGATGGCATGCGTCAGTAGAAGGAATCCAGCCGGATTGAGGTTAGGTGCAGGGGCAACGTGTTCGTCGGATCCAACCAAGGACGCAGAGTACAGCCACCAAAATCATGAGATTTCCGGACACAGCAGCGGAGTTGGACGAACAGTTAGCTGTCCTGGCGCCGCTCACCGAGGATAACCCCATTGCCGCGTATCTGTACGCCGCACTGCTCAACGCGGCTGAGTGGCGGGTCGCATACGCACACTCCTCAACGACTCGCCCATCAGGTTGGCTTGGCCTCTATCCAAGGACGTTCAATCACCGCACACCAACGACGAAGACCGGCGAGGTTCTTAGTCCAACATTGGAGCACGCGGGAGTTTGCGGTGCTTTCGAGTGGATTCAAACGACAGAACAGATGCGTCCGGTTTTTCTGAATGACCTTACATACCGCATTCACGGTCCTGACATCATTGCACAGGACATGAACACTGAACGCTACATCGTCTGTGAAGCAAAGGGCACGAGAAACCCGATTCGGTCGCCGTCGGCCTATTTGAAGAAGACTGCCAAGAGCGGCCGCCAGCTCTCTTGGGAGTGGTGTCGCCGGACCGTTCTTCGATTCGCAAACGAGCCACCAGCGGCGGAAGCCTTTCTTGCGCTTGTGGGCCCACTCTTCCGAGGCGAGCTCCAGCGAATGCTCTGCGTTTCCCGAGCACACGCTAGGGAAGGCGGCTTTGTTACCGAAGAGACTCGCGTGTGGGGTGAGGCGGATCTCCGGAAAAGAAACTGGCTGAAGCATGGCCTTCGTCGTCCGGAAGCAATCGAGGCTCTCAGGCAACTCGAAGAGCGAGGAATCCATGCCTGAGACCGCACTGAGACAGGCACGTGCGCCATCGGGTCTCCAATGAGAGACGGTGGTTTCTCGAGCGGCCGGAGACACTGAAGCTCGATCGTCGCTCTGGTCGAAGTTTAAGGACATGTGTTTGCGATCGCGGACAAGCCCTCGATCTCTCCGCTATCACGAAAACACAGCGAGGATCTTACTCCACGAATCCCGCGCGTTTACAAGTTCGGGAAAGGTATGACGTCCGTTCTTCGAGAAGTCGATACCTTCTTGAGGGATCCTTTCTCCGCGGGAGACGCGGAGTTAGGAATCGAGGGATCACCTTCTGGATGAAGTCGATACTTTTTCGTTCCGCCGCGGCTTCGATTCACGAATGCACGATCTTCAGATTCAGGAAGAAGATCAACGGGCGAGGTTGAGGATTGGGAGCTCGGGAATCGTCGGAGGCGCGCTCCGATGAAACAAGTGTTTCACGGAGACTGCAGAGACGGATCAGAAATCGGTGATTCGTCGGCGTCTATGCGTTCATGGACTTGCGCTGTCGCTCGCGGGTAGAATGTTCATTCTCGATCGTCGCGCTGCAACGAGGTGAATGGGCCCTACGCAGGGATGAATGCCAGAGGCTCACCGATGGTGAAGGTCTTTCTGAGCTACGGCCGAGGCGATACGCAACCACTCGCGGAACGGCTGCACGCTGATTTGAACGCTGCTGGCTTCACGGTCTGGCAAGACCTCGAGCAGATCCGTGTCGGCTGGGGCTGGGATGGCGAGATCGAGCAAGGGATTCGCACATCCGATGTGGTCGTCCTCCTCCTAAGTCCCCACGCCGTCCGGCGTCGAGGCCTGCCGGGAAGTACCAGCGATACAGACAGCGTCTGCCTCGATGAGATCGCCTTCGCGCGCGGGGAGAACGTTCCGATCGTTCCGGCGATGACGATTCCCTGTGTCCCGCCGCTGCTGGTCTATCGAGTGCAGCAGGTAGACCTCACGCAGTGGGAGGACTTCGACGAACGATACAGTCGCGCGGTGACCAGGCTCACCGGGGCGATCGAGGCCGCGGCCCGCGGCGAAGCAGCTGAGAGAGCCTTCGTCGACCTGCCGATGCCGCGGGACTCCGAGCCGTTCCTGGCCTCCAGGCGACGGCGTTTCACGGGCCGCGAGTGGTTGTTCGATGCGATCGACGCGTGGCGCCATCGCGAGCGCTTGCCGCTGCTCCTCATCACCGGCGGTCCCGGCAGCGGCAAGTCGGCACTGGTGGCCCAGCTCGTCATGACGAATCCCGACGAGCAGGTTCTGGCGTACCATTGCTGCCAATGGGACATCCCTGAGAGCCTCGAGCCCGGACGATTAGTCCAGAGCTTGGCGGCCATGCTCGCAGGTCGCATCGAAGCATATGCAGCGGCGCTTGCGGATCCGCGGTTGCGTGAGGTGCTCGACGACGAGAACGTCGCCCGGGATCCCGGAAGCGCATTCGAAAATGGCGTCCTGGCGCCGTTGCATAGCATCCCCAAGCCGGTCGACGCCACGTCGTATCTCCTGATCGACGCCCTCGACGAATCGCTGCTCTACGAGGGGTCTCCTGGGATCTTCGACGTGCTCGCATCACGGCTCGACCGCCTGCCCGCGTGGTTGAGGGTCGTGGCCACGGCGCGGCCGACGTCGACGATCCGCGCCCGGCTGCGTGGCCTGGGTCACGCCGAGATCGAGGCCACGGATCCCCGCAACGTCGACGACGTTCACAGCTACGCACTCGCTCGCCTACGCGAGACATCGCTCGCCGAGATCTGCGTCACCAGCAACAAGTCCGCTGATGAACTCGCGACCCTTGCGCTCGGAGTTCTAAGCGAAGGGGAGCACCAGGGTGTCAACTTCCTCTTTACGGTCACCGCCCTCGACGCGCTCGAAGCGGGTCAGATCAGCTGGCAGCAGCTGGCCGAGCTACCTCCACGCATGGAGGGCCTCTACCTGATTTTCTTCGACCGCTTGTTTGGAACGGTAGATTTCGAGCCGAGCCGCCACGTCCTGTCTGTGATCGTGGCGGCACGCGAGCCACTCAACCGAAAGCAGCTCGCAGAGATAACTGGACTGCATCTCGACGATGAACTGACGCCATGTCTCAAGCGGCTCGAGGCTTTCCTGCCTCCGGCCCGCGGCACCTACGCTTTCTTCCACGGGTCGCTCGCAGAGTGGCTCACCGGGTGGGACTCAGAGTTCGACGAGGCCAAGGCCGGTCGCTACCACTCGCCGGCGGAGAAAGGTCACGAGTGCCTGGCGGATTGGATCTGGGACAGGTTCGAGAAAGATCCGCACGGGCTGCCCGACTACGCGCTTCGCCATCTGCCGGCCCATCTCGCCGCGATGAATCAATGGGAGAATCTGGCCGCTGCCTTGACGAGCATGGCGTTCCTAGAGTCGAAGTGCGGGAAGCTGGGCGTCTACACGCTCGCATGGGACGTGAAGGCCGTAGTGCAGGCCGAGCCGACGTTGAGGGTCCGGCTTCAGCCCGTTCTCCGCACACTCGACCGCGAAGCCCACAATTTGCGGCGATGGGATGCAGAGAAGGACCCCGTCTATTTCGCCCAGCAGATCCACAATCGCGCGATCACACAGAACGCCTATAACGTGACCACCGTGGCCGCGGCCAGACTTTCAGAGCTGGCACTCCCAACACTTCGTCTGCGCTGGCGCGGAAGCCTAGAGTCGGCGGATCTCGAACGCACCCTCACCGGGCATACCGGGGACGTCAACACGGTCTGTGTGACGCGCGATGGGCAGTTTGTCTTGTCCGGGTCCGAAGATCGGACGGTACGGCTGTGGGATATCGAGAGCGGCGAGCCGTTGGCGACCCTGGAGGGACACGAGGCAAAGGTGTTGTCGGTCGACGTGACTCCGGACGGTCGGAGGGGCGTGTCGGGCTCCGAGGACAAGACGATACGAGTCTGGAATCTCTTGGCGAAGCGCCAGACGGCAGTACTCACGGGGCACGAGGGACCAGTCTCGAGCGTGCACGTCTTGCCGGATGGCGAGCGACTGGTGTCGCACTCCGAAGACGGCACGCTTCGTCTGTGGGACATCCCTAGGGGTATCGAGCTGGACCGGCTGGGAAGTGCAGAACATGAGGTTCGCGTCAGCGGCATTTCGCCAGATGGCTGGTACGCGATTGCCGGCCTGGCTGATGGCGGCGTGCAGGTCTGGGATCTGAGGTCGAGAGCGATTCGAACACTTCCGGGGCATTCCGGTGGAGTGCGCGCGGTCTCAGCGTCCCATGCCGCGGAGCGAGTCGCCTCGGTGGGCGGCGACAACCAGCTCGTCTTGTGGGAGCCAGGAACCTCGACCGCGGTGTCCACGATCCCGCTTGGCTCAGTTCAGCTGGGCTCTCTCGCCCTGTCGAGGGACGGACGGTATGCCGTCGGAGTGGTGGGCGCTACGCGCGTTGTCGCATTCGATCTTGAGCAGGAGACTGGCGTGATCTTCGACGGACACACCTTTCCGGTCAGGGACGCCGTGTTCGTGGCGCAGGATCGAACCGTGATCACCTGCTCGATGGATAACACGTTGCGGCTATGGGACGTCGAGACGGGTGCCCAGATCCAGACGCTGTTCGGTCACGCTTCGATCGTGTCCTCGGTCGCAGTCACGACCGACGGCGCTCGGGCGATCTCCGGGGGTCTCGACCGCTCGTTGAAAGTCTGGCACTTGGCAGAGAGCACGAACAAGCGGGTTAGGGAGCAGCCGTCTTCCGAACGAGAGCCAGGTGGGCCCGAAGCGGTCGGTCACACGGGGGACGTTCGCAGCGTGGTAGTCTCACCGGATCAGGCCCTCGTCGCTTCGGCATCGACGGATGGCACGGTCATCGTGTGGGAGGTCGAGTCTGGAGACTCGCTCCACCTGCTCCGCGGTCACGAAGGCTGCGTCACTACCGTCGTGATCACACCAGACGGAGAGCGCTTGATCTCCGCCTCGGTGGACGAGTGCTTGAAGGTATGGGATCTCCGAACCGGTGAAGAGATCTGGTCTCTTGAGGGACACTCTGCGCGGGTGGATTGTCTCGCGGTCTCGTCGTCCGGTCGGCGCGTCGTGTCTGCGTCGAACGATGGCACGCTGCGCGTGTGGGACCTCGATGCGGGGGTGGAGCTGTGGAGAGTCGAAGTCTACGTCACGGCCCTAGATCTCACGAGCGATGGTCGGATCGTGGCCTCGACCGCTGTGTCGTGCCAAGATTCTGGCGCCGAAGCCTCGGATCGCGAGTCCCGGCTCGAGGTCTTCGAAATGGAGACGGGCCAGCGGACGTGGGAGCTTCGTGGACATCGCAAGGAGTCATTCTCGCTGGCGACGGCGGCTGATGGGCGATGCGCCGTGACGGGTTCGGACGACGAGACAGCAATCATCTGGGACCTGGATCGAGGAGCGCGACTGTACACGTTAGAGGGCCATCGATGTTGGGTCCGGCACGTCGCCTTCGCGGCGGACGGCCGTCGCGTGGTCTCTGCAGGCGACGCGTCGATCCTGCGCATGGGGGCCGATGAGACCAGCCCCCCAATCGACGCCGACCATGCGCTACGCGTGTGGGAAGTGAGGACCGGCCAGCTCGTCGCGACACTGCACGGGCACACGGACCGGGTCGGCGCTCTGCGCGCCCTCTCTTGCGGACGTCGAATGGTCTCCGTGTCCGACGACGGTCAACTCATCGTCTGGGATCTGGATTTGGCCAAGGCGATCGCGCACACCACGTTGGACGGCCGCATCGAAGCACTCGGGGCTTCACCGGACGGGGTCGTCGTCGTGACTGGAGACACCTCGCCGAGTGTGTGCTGCTTCAAGCTCCACGGCTGATCAGGCGCTCTTCATGACCGGGCTTTCCCCCCATGATGCAGGTTATAGTCAGGCCGGGACTGGGGCCATGGCTCGATCGTATCGCGCTCCCAAGTTCATGCGTTCTGTCTGAGGTCCCCAGGGAGGCGAGCAGTCTGGGTAAGTTGCTGAGCCGACGAGTCTGTCAGACATCTGTACTCTCATGCACGGAACTGTCACGCCGCCGACTCGCGGACAAGCCCTCGATCTGTCCGCTGTCGCGAAAACACACCGACGTTGTTACTCCGCGAATCTCGCCCGGTTAGAAGTTCGGGGAAGGTATTACGTCTCTTCTTCGAGAAGAAGATACCTCTCTGAGGGTTCCTTTTTTTTTGCGGGAGACGCGGAGCTGTGATCGAGGGGTAGACTTCTGGAGTAGTACGTGATCGCTGTGATTCCATCAGAGCTTGCTCCGCAGGCACGCTCAGTGCGCTGACGAAGGATCCCAGAATCGTCACTTAGAAGATCCGGAGGACTTTTTCTGCCAACTAGCAGGACAGCCCACCATCGGCCGCCTCCAGACTCGGGCCCATCAGGCGCGGGAACCGTCCTTCTCTTCAGCTCATCTATTCGCAGTACTCACTGACACGCTTCTTGAAGGCTTCGTGTTCGTCCCAGATGGCCTGGGGAAGCTTCTTCGGCGCACCGCGGCCCTCGCTGCCCTTCTCCAAGCCGTTCTCGAGCTCGTTCAGCCAGCCTTCGCGGTTGGCGACTTCGCGCTTGAGGGCTTCTTGATCGGGGAGGAGGATCTCGGCGAGCTGCTCGGTGGTCTTGGTGTACTTGAGACCGGTGATATCGATGTGCTCGGGCTTAGGAACCAGGCCGATAGGAGTCTCCTCCCATGTGTCCTTACCTTCCAGCTGGCGGACGGCGGCGTCGAGGACCCGGTAGTTTGCGCCGAAGCCATCCCAGATGAACTTGCCATCGTCATCGCGGCGGAACCAGTTGACACTGTAGACCGCGGGCGGTTTTGGCGTCTTCTTGGGGAGGTCCAGCCACTTCTCGGCATAGTCGCTGATATTGAAGGCGATGAAGGGGCGATTCGCCATCGGGTCGTAGCGCGGCTTCTGCCCGACGGCGGCTGCGGTCGGTTCGCTGAACTGGCACAGCGCGTGGTAGACGGCCTCGTTCCAGGTGCGGGCGCGACTGATCAGCGGATGCAGCTTGCTCGATCGCCCGCCGATGAGGGCTACGTCGAGCGCCACACCGTCGTTGTTGCTGTAGTCAGGGTCCAGGTGCGGCACGTTGCGAATGGGCATCGTGACGCGAGCGTTCTTCTGGTCCTTCTGCTCGGCCGAGGCATCGATTTCCTCACCGAGCCAGTTCCAAGTGGTGATGCCGTCGCCTTGCGGGAAGTCTTCGCCGCTTTCGCTCCACCAGACCTGTTTGCTACCGTTCTTATCGACGAGGACCTGGTTGGTGAAGATGGGGCCACCTTCGAAGTCCTGGACTTCCGGCTTGGGATTGCGCAGCGCTTCCATGAGCATCTTGTTGGCGAAGTCGCTCATGCCCATGGTGACGCCGAACATGCCCGCCTCGATGTTGTTGACGTACAGCCTGCCGTCGCCCTTCTTGGTCGCGCCGCCAATGATGTCGTCGCCGAGCGCGAAGACGCGGTGGCCTGCAGCAGCGATGGGGCCTTCCGCGACGCCGGTGGCGATATTGGTCTTGCCGCACATACTGGGGAAGGCGGCGCCGAAGTGGATGCGGCGGTCACCGTAGTCGATGCCGAACAGAGCCATGTGCTCGACGACCTCGATGCCGACGTCCTCATCGGGCTGGGATTTCTTCTGGGCGTTCTCCAGCGCCTGAATGCCGACGAGGCGTAGGCCGAAGATCTTCTTAGGGCCGAGCGCGTTGCCGCCGTAGTCACTGTTGATGCTGCGGCAATAGAGCTCTTTGGGGAAGTGGGTGATCCACCGATCTTCCTGGCTGAGCGTCCCGTAGCTGTGGGTGATGCGGGGGTAGCGAGTCTGCTTCTCAAGGATGCGCCAACCGTCGTGAAGGTTGCTCATTCGGTAGAGGTTGCAGACGACGTTGGAACTGTCCGTCAGCTGCACGCCGGCGGTGGCGAACTGGCTGTCCGCGGGGTTGGTGACGAACGGCACCACGTACATCGTGCGCCCCTTCATGGCCCCGTCAAAAAGCTTGTCGAGTTTGCCGTGCATCTCCTTGGGATCCACCCAAAAGTTCAGCGGGCCGGCGTCGACAGGGTCCTCCGTGCAGATGACAGTGCGTTCCTCGACGCGGGCGACGTCGCCCTTGTCGCTCCGGGCGAAGAAGGTGCGCTTGCCATAGATGCTCTCGTCCAGACGCGTGTACGCCCCGGATGCCTCCAGTTCGTTCTCGAGTCTGATGATCTGATCTGCTTTGCCGGTGATGACCTCGACGGCGTCAGGTTTGCACAGGGCAGCTTCCTGTCGGACCCACTCCTGCATGTGCGTAGGGAGTGTCGCGATGGTTGATTCAATAGCGTCAGAGAGTGGCGGTTGCGAGGTCATTTTTTCGGTCATGGTCTGGGTTGAGATTACCGTGAAAAGAGCTCTACAAAAGTTTGCGATTTGAAGACAACGTGGGTCTTTCCATTTTGTCCCACACAGCCGAAGCGGTCAGCGTTGACGGCGTGATGACTGAGGAAAAACCGTGAACAAGAATAGTGCTGAAACGATCGGGCAAGTCTTGCCGAACGCGTGAAGAAGCCGACAGAATCTCTTCGTCGTCGCGGCATCATCCCATGCCACGCGCCGGTGTCAAGGCAAACCGGTGCCGAGGCAAAGCCAGGAACGTGGGCAGGCGCAAGTGGGTTGACGGCCTGGGCGGAAACAAGCACATCTCTACGCCCACCGAAGGGGACCCTCTGAGGCTTCCCGAGCCTGACGAATCCCACTAGCCGTCACTCCGACGCTTGTACGATTGACAAATCCGGGAAGATCGTGGCTTCCTCAACCAGAGAGTCCAAGCTCGAATGTCGACCCCGTTGATCCGACCTCTCCGATCGCCGACAATCGAAAACCAAGGAGAGGGCCGGTGGTGTCTGGTCGTGACCCCCGGCAGAAGTGTCACCGGAGTGGGTAAACCGACGTGAACCCCGAAGAACAAGGGACTTGTCGATGTCCATGAGTGGCCAGCCGTTGCGTCTGGCGATGTTCCTGATGCCGGTGCACGACGCGAACAAGCCCATGGCACAGTGTTTCGACGAAGATCTGGAACTGGTCGAGATCTGCGAGAGGTTGGGCTTCAGCGACTTTTGGGTCGGCGAGCACCATTCATCGACGGTGGAAAACATCGTCATGCCGAAGTTTTTATCGGTAAAGCATTGGGCCTCACGAAGTCGATTCGATTGGGTCCAGCGCCCGTTTGCCTTCAGTATCATCACCCGGCCCACGTCGCCAGCAGGCTGGCGTTCCTTGATCACCTATCGCATGGCAGGTTGAACATTTGCTTCGGGCCGGGAGCCATTCCGACGGACATGGAAATGTACGGTGTCGATCCCAAAGACATGGGGCCGCGGGTCGTCGAAGCCATCAACATGATCTTGGAGATCTGGACAAGCGACGCGCCGTATGAACTCAAAGGGCAGTTTTGGAACCTGACGCTGAAGGAAAATCTCGACGCGGAAGTGGGGCTGGGCGGGCTGCACAAACCGCTCCAACGGCCGCATCCCCCGATTCACTTTCCCTCCATTAGTCGAGGCTCGGTAGGTATGCGGGCCGCGGCAGCGCGCGGGTTCCTGCCGATCAGCCATCACATGGTTTCCGAGGACGTTTTGCTCGACCACTGGAAGACGTACACGGAGGGGGCCGAATCAGCTGGACGGGAAGCGAACCTGAACGATTGGTGTGTTTCGCGCAATATCTTTGTGGCCGACACAACCGAGGAGGCGAAACGGCTTGCCCGCACAAACTCGATGGGAAAATGCATTGAGTACATTCTCGAGTTGACGCGCCGCGGCCCAGGACTCGAAATGTGGCGGCGGACGCCCGACATGCCTGACGAGGAATGCAATCTGGATTACTTCTGCGATGAAGTATTCATTGTCGGCGACCCTGACGAAGTCACTCGCGGCATCAATGCCCTTCGTGAGAGAATCGGACCGTTCGGCACGCTGGTGCTTGTAGCCCACGACTGGGACGATCGCGAGAAGTGGATTCGGAATCTTGAACTGTTCGCACGCGAAGTTGTGCCGAATATTGTTTGAGAAGACGTACGAGTTTCAGGTTCCGTTCTCGCGAAAGCTCCGGTTCTTGACCGGATCCGACCGGCTCGGAGATCCGTGGATCTCTGTTCATCTGTCGACCACAGAATCATGTCATGTGACTTCCCAAGCTCGAGCTAGCTGAAGATTCCGACATCGAATCTCGATCCGGTTGATCCAATCTCTCCAATCGCTGACAATGGCGCTTAGAAAGGAGAGAGTCGCGTGATCACCGTCGTCGTCACCCTCAGCCTGCTCGGAGCCCCTGCAGAAGCCGATCCCGGTGTTGTCGAAGATGGGCGCATCGACTTCTTCGAAAAGAAGATCCGCCCGGTCCTCATCGAGCATTGCTACGGCTGTCATTCCGCCAGCGCTAAGGACGTGCGTGGTGGGCTGCGACTCGACTCGCGGGCAGGTGTGCGGCGCGGCGGTGACTCAGGCTTGGCTCTCGTGCCTGGGAAGCCGGACGAAAGCCTCTTGCTGGCCGCGCTTCGTCACGGCGACCTCAAGATGCCTCCAGACGACAAGTTGCCCGAGCACGTGATCGACGACTTCGACGCGTGGATCGCGATGGGCGCCCCAGATCCGCGAGACGATGAACCGGCCGCGCGGGCGCGCGGGATCGACATCGCGTCGGCGCGGAAGACTTGGGCGTTTCGGCCGCTCCTCGAGCGCGCCGGTCGCATCGACGAGCTCGTCGATGCGAAGCGCGCCGAGAAGTCGCTCAAGGAGAACCCCGCCGCCGACAAACCCACCTTGCTGCGGCGCCTTTTTTTTGATCTCACCGGCCTGCCACCTGAACCTGCGGACGTCGTCGAGTTTTTGAGCGACATGGCTCCGGATGCCTACGAACGCATCGTCGACCGCCTCCTCGCTTCGCCTCGTTTTGGCGAGCGTTGGGGACGACACTGGCTCGATCTCGTCCAGTACGCCGATTCGCTCGACGCTGAACGCATCTTCCCGAACCGCGGCGCGTGGCGTTATCGCGACTACGTGATCCGGGTGTTCAACGAGGATCGCCCCATCGATCACTTCATCGTCGAGCAGATTGCGGGCGACCTGCTGCCGTACACGAGTGACGCTGAGCGCGCCGAGCAGATCGTGGCGACGCAGTTCCTGACACTCGGACCCATGAACCTCGTCAACCAGTACAAGGCCCAGCTGCGGATGGATATCGTCGACAACCAGGTCGACAAGATCGGCCGCGTCTTCGTCGGCGTCTCCTTCGGCTGCGCCCGCTGCCACGATCACAAGTTCGACCCTGTCGCGCTCGAAGACTACTACGCTCTCGCCGGGATTTTGCAAAACGTTCAAGTGTTGAACGGTTTTCGCGGCGTCTCCGGCGTCTTTAGCGACTGGTTGCGGCAGCCAATTCCGGAGTCGGCGAACGAAAGAATTGAGCGCGAGAGGCTGACGGCGCTGCATCAGGCCCGCACCGCCGAGATCGAAGCTCAACTCGCGGCCAAACGCGCCGAGCTCGAGCGTTTGGTCGCCGCGGCGCGTGACTCGGCTCGTGATTTGGCACGTGATTCTGCACGTGACTCAGCAGAGAGCTCGGCTGAGCAAGACGAGGCCTCGAGCAAGCTCAAGAGTGAAGTGTCGAAGCTTGAGAAAACCCTGAGAGATCACGTCAAGGCTAATGCGCCGCGCCCGCCCACCGTTCTCGCCGCAATGGAGCCGGCACGTCCGACGAACACGCGCATCACGATTCGCGGCAACGCGCGTCAACTCGGCGCCGAAGTCGCCCGTGGCATGCCGCGCCTTCTCAGCGCCGCGGAGGAGATTCCTGGGACTGCGAGCGGACGGCTCGAGCTCGCGCGGTCACTCGTCGACCGACGAAACCCGGTCGTCGCGCGGGTGTTCGTCAACCGCGTGTGGCATCACCTCTTCGGTACCGGGATCGTGCGAACGGTCGACAACTTTGGCGCACGCGGCGAGGCGCCCAGCCATCCCGAGCTTCTCGATGCACTCGCGCAGCGATTCGTCGCCGGTGGTTGGCGACTTAAGAGCCTGGTTCGCGAGATCGTTCTCAGTCGCACGTATCGACTCTCGAGTGCGCACAATCATATCGCCTGGTCGATCGATCCGGACAATCGGTTCCTGTGGCGGCACACGCCGCGGCGCCTCGACGCCGAGTCGATTCGCGACTCGATCCTAAAGATCAGCGGTAGCCTGAGCGCGATCGCGGCAGGTCCGACCTTACCGCCTGCGGAATGGAACACCCAGGAGGTCGCACAGTTCGACCAGATCAGTAACACCAAAGGAGTGCGCACGGAGGTGCTGCAGGCGCGGAGTGTCTTTCTGCCGGTGTCGCGTGCAGCGCTGCGCTTCGATGCGGGTGATCCGCTCAGGCAATTCGACTTTCCTTCTCCAAACGATATCGTGGGTGCTCGCCAGTCAAGCATCGTACCCACACAGTCGCTCTACCTGCTGAATTCGCCGTTTGCGTCGAAGCACGCGAGAGAGTTCGCGGATCGTCTTTTGGCGGAATCGAAGCGGTCAGACGCTGAGCGCATCAACAGGATCTACCTGTTTGCGTTTGGTCGACCCGGGCGTGCGGAGGAGATTCAGGAGGGATTGGAGTTCCTGGCCGCGTCACAGGCCACCGCGAAAGAGTCCGCCAGCGCCGCAGCAGAAGGCGCGAACGAAGCGGATGAGGAGAAGGCTGCATTGACACGCTTGTGCCATGCGGTTCTCATCTCAACAGAGTTTCTTCTGCACGATTGAACGATGGCTGACTGATGACTGCTGACCGATGACGATGGAATCGCGATGACACAGCTTCAGAGTCAACGATATCCTTGCGGCCAAATCGCGCCGGTCCTATCGCGTCGTGAGCTGCTGAGGTCGTCGGGGTGCGGCTTTGGTATGTTGGCGCTCGCCGCGATGCTGCAAGAGGAGGCCGCTGCTGCGACGCCCGCGGCAGATCCATTGGCGGGGCGGCCGGGTCACTTCCGCGCCCGGGCGCAGAGGGTCATCTTTATCTTTCTCGCCGGCGGGCCGTCGCAGGTCGATCTCTTCCAGCACAAGCCCGAGCTCGCCAAACACCACGGTGAGGCGCCACCGCCAAGCATTGCGCACGACAACGAGTTCACAACCGAAGGGTTCGAGTCGACCAAGCTGCTGCGCCCCATAGCGAACTTCCGTCGCCGTGGTGAGGCGGGTATTTGGCTGAGCGACTTGCTGCCTCATTTGGCGACGCAGATCGATCAGCTGACGATCCTCAACGGCATGGTCGCAGACAATCCTGCGCATACGCCGGCCATTCGGCAGCTCTTTTGCGGCTCGCCTTTTCTCGTCCAGCCGTCGCTCGGCGCGTGGACGTCGTACGGCCTGGGCACCCAGAATCGCAACTTCCCAGCGTTCGTCACCATCGATGGACATCCTTTCAGTTTTGGCAGTGCGTTTCTGCCGGCAATCCATCAGGGGACGAAGCTCGAAGGCAAACCGAACTACACCGTCCGCCACTTGAAGAGCGACAGGCTCAGCGAAGAACAGCAAACACGCCAGCAGAAGTTGCTGAGGTCTCTGAACCGCCGCCACCTCGATCGCGCTGTCGCCGATCCGGCCGTCGAAGGGCTGATCGATTCGTATGAGCTGGCGTTCCGGATGCAGGCGCGAACCGATGGCATCGTCGACATCTCTCGCGAATCCGCTGAGACGCGCGCGCTCTATGGCATTGACGAGAAACCCACGGATATCTTCGGGCGCTCGCTCTTGGTGGCGCGGCGTCTTTCGGAGGCCGGCGTCAGGTTCGTGCAGGTGTATACGGGTGGGTGGGATCACCACGAAGGCATCGGCTCCAACCTACCTCGATCGTGCGCCTCGCATGACAAGCCGATCGCCGGTTTGATCAAGGATCTGCGCCGGCGTGGTCTCTTTGAAGACACACTCCTCGTCTGCGCCGGCGAGTTCGGTCGCACGCCGTTCGACCAGGATCTCTCGCGTGGTAAGAAGCCACCGAAGACGTACGGGCGCGGCCACAGCCAGGTCGGCTTCTCAGTGTTGCTGGCCGGCGGTGGCGTCAAGGGCGGCTTCGTCCATGGCGACACCGACGAGCTCGGCTATCGCACCGTCGAGGGCAAAGTGCACATCCACGACCTGCACGCGACGATTCTGCATCTCCTCGGGCTCGACCACGAACGCCTGACATACCGCCACGGCGGCCGCGACATTCGCCTGACGGATGTTTACGGGAGGGTGGTGGACGAAGTCTTGGCGTGAGCGCCGAAGACTGAAGTTTCGAGCGATCGTTCGCGGAGCAGCGTGACACGCGTTCTGCGCGACAGGCACGCGCCCCCGAGTCGATGCTGCCGTCGACGTGGCGACCTCAAGCAGGCTGTCAATGCACCTCGTCGTCCTGCGAGGCGACAACCAAGAGTAAGCACCCTTCCCGCGTCGACTGTACGATGTGGTCCGAGCCTTCCGCGGCGTATTGAAAGTCGCCCGGACGCAGCACCGTATCCCCAAGCTGAACGTCACCCTCGAGGACGTAGCACTCTTCGACACCCGCGTGATGATGCGAAGGGTAGGACGCGCCCGCATCCATTTGTACGAGCATCGTTGCGTAGCGGCGCTCCTCATCGACGGAAAGCGTCTTGTAGCGTACCCCCGGACATCCCGTTTCACGCCAGTCTCCCTGGCCGCCACGGACTACGTACACGCCAGCTACCGCGCGCGTGGCGGGTCCGGCACCTTGCTGGATCAGCGACTCGTCGGCCGGTTCTTTTTGTGCCTCTTCTTTTTCTTCGCGCACTCGCTCGAGCAGGCGCTCCCGCAGTCCTATCGGGGCGATCAGCGGCGTCTCACTTCGAGCCAACTCGCCGATGACCTCCATGTTTTTCGAAACCTCCCCCTCACAGAACGTGCAGCCGCTCTTGAGATGACGTTCAAATTCGACGGTCTCTTCGTCGGAGAGGCTCCTCAACACGTAGAGCGAGGCACTCTCCTCAGCCGCTTCACGCACATAACGCGCGCAGCTCTCGGGGTGCTCAGAAGGTTGTTGCCTCGTCTCGTCCATGACAGTCATCGCAGTTCCTAAAGCTCTTCCAAGAGTGAAGGACTGAGAATCCTCCGCAGTTTCATCATACCCAATCGAATCTGAGTTTTCACAGTGCCAAGGGGTTGCTTGAGCGATCCGGCGATCTGGTGATGCGTGAGTCCGCCGTAGAAAGCCAAGTGAATTGCACGACGCTGATCATCGGGCAGCTTTTCGAGGGCATCGAGGACGTGCTTCCCCACGCCTGACTCGATCGATGGCGCCGAGCTGCTCAGCTCCTTGCCGGTCTCCGGCAGCTCACCGACAAGAACCTCACGACGGTTCTTGGGTGCCGCGGCGCGAACGCGATCGATCGCTCTCGAGCGCGCCATCGTCGCGAGCCATGCCTGCACACTGCCCCGCCGTTTCGAGTAATCCGCAGCTTTCTCCCAGACCTGATGGTAAACGTTGAGAGCGACTTCTTCCGCGACATGCGCGTCCGACACGATCTTTGTGATGAGCGCAAGGATCCAGTTGATCGTCGCGTCGTAAAGTGCAGCGAGCGCTTGGTCATCTCGATTGACGACCCGCTCCATGAGATGTTGGAGAGCCGCCGCCTCGTAGCTAGTCTCGGCTCGCGCGTCGCCCGGTTCTTTCGACAATTCCACCTGAAGCAAGCTCCCGCACGCGGCGCACGGAGGGTGACTTGGCTTTGGGATACAAACTGAAACTTCAGGTGTCATGATATCTCGAGAACGTGTGCGCTGAACAGAGACTTCAGCAGAATCATCCTCACAGGTCGAAACTCAATCCCACGTAACCCAACAACGCGCCTTCGTCCTCCTCGACGTCCGCGAGATAGCCCAGGGTCGCGAAGAAGTGCGTCTTCGTGTTCAACCTCCGCCGCATCGATAGAAAACCGTCGTGACTCTCGTCGCTGAAACGGTGATCTACGCGCCCCTCCAGTTCCAAAAGGAGCTCTGTGTTCGCACTGACGGCGAGGCTAACGGAAAGTTCGTAACTCCACTCTGTGACCTCTCGGCGACCACCTGCCAACGCTTGCGTCTCCAACCCCACTGCGAAGGAGTCGATGGGGTCCCAGGAGACTTGAAGGCTTGACGCCCAGTCGGTGCTCTCTTCGGTCGTCACGAGGGTCATCTCTTGCCCGAACGTTAGCGATCCGACCTCGACCTCGAGCGCCATGGGCGCGCCCAGTTCTGTCGCGTCGCCGACGAAGTCCGGATCGACCGTGAACTCGGGGTTGGCGAATTCAACTCGTGGCACTGATGTCAACTGCAGATTCGCCGCCTTCCATCTAAACGCCGGAGATGTCAGCGAAACTTCCGCCGCACCGAGACCGATGGAGGTCCCGTCGTGGAATTCGTGAGGAAAACTCCACGGCACGTCGATCTCGAGACGTGGGCGACTTCCTTCGTCGGGGTGCCTTGTGCGAGCGTTGGAGTCGATTGCGAGTGACGGAAGGAAGTTCGACGCGGCACGACCACTGGCCACTGGGTCATAGAGCCGCATCTGGGCGCTCTCGGAGGACAATGATTCCTCCGCGATCGCAGTCCCAGAGATCAGTACAACCGAGAGCGCCCATGCGAGTCTGTTGACTGTCGCTGAAGAGCGAGTGCGCGTTGAGCATGAGGAGTCCATCTCGTATCTCCGTCTCTGCCTGCGTCTGCGGCGAGTGCAATCACCAGCTCAGTCACGGGTGGTTATCGGGTTTCAAACGTCAATGACGCCCAAAGACTCTCCCAGTCAGCGTCAACGTCTCTCGGCGCGCGCGTCATGTGAATCGTCGTTACCATCCAGCGTCCCGACGTGATTGGTTGAAGCTCGACTTTGCCGCTGGCATCTGTGACTGAAGTGCGAAGCTTTCTCGGTTCGCGTTGGTTCACGAAGACCACCTTGGAACCTGCTAGCGGTTGGCCGTGGAAGAGGACCTGGAACCGCAGCGTTTCACCAGCTGCCAGAGCGAACGGGCTCGTGTTCGGGACGATTTCCAGGGGGTGGCCGACACGTCGGTCATACCCATTCTCGACGTCGTCGCCCTTTCCGATCAGCACCAGCGCCTTGGCGCAGCGCGAGTACACCTCCCTCCCGGGCGCGTCGGACTCATTCAACACCGCGCGGCGTTTGATGACAAAGTCGAGCCCCTCTCCACGGAGGTACCGTTCGAATTGATCGGCGTCCATACGATGAGAGCTCCGGTGGCTGCGGTAAGCCAAGACGCCGACGCCGACACCTTGGGCGCGCACGAGATGGACGGGAGACCCGGAGCGCCCGACAACTGCGTGTTCGCCTTCGCGGTCGAACAGAGAGAAACGCTTAATCACTGTTTCGTCGCGTGCCACGGTCTTGCCTTGAAATCGTTCGCCGACCCTCAAACTAGCGCGAAGGAGTTGACCGGCTTCGACGCGGTGGGACGCGGGTTCTATCCAAAACTCGTGAGCGGCGATGGAGACGGTAACGGTCGTCGAGAGGAGCAGAGCGGACAGCGAGGGAATTGCTCTTGCGTAGTTCATGTTGACTCCTTTGCGGGTGTTGATAGGCGAAGGGGGACGGCGGAGCTGGTGAACCGTTCGGACTGCTCACGGCGCTCCGCCGTCATAGGAAAGGGTCACTCGGGGTCTTTCCGATTGTTCGTGCCGGAGTGAGGCGTCGCCGAGTAAGGGAACACCTGCAGGAAGGGAACGTCATTTGCAGCAACGTTGTCGCCGACGACGGTGATTGCTTCGAATGTTGGTCCACTCGCGAGGGCCGTCAGTGCGACGTCGATCACGTCGTCGCCTAATCGGCGACCATTGGGGAATCCGCTGGAGATGCCAGCCGTGTTGTCCCCTTGAAGGAAACCGAGCCGACGGAAACCCGGTTGACCAGCCAGAGTCACCGGGCCTGTGGTTGTGACGACTCGGAGGACGTCCGGAATGAAGATCGCGACGAGGTCTTCACGACCACCCTCAGGGATGGTGAGTCCATAGAGGGTGTTGATGAGAAACGCCAGTTCGGGGTTTCGTGCGTACGTCGCGAACTGGGCGTCGTTCACCGGTGAGGTGACGTTGTAGCGGTCTTTGTCACGCAGAGGAACGAAGGCCTCGTTGAACACGGGGTTTCCCATGCGGTTCACCTGGACCCAAGGACCGCTATGGCGACGCGTACCGTCTGCTTTGAGTTTGCGCACCGCGCGTCGGCTCACCGAAGCGTAGACGCCAACACCGACCTGTTCTCCGAAGAATACAGTGTCGAAGTCGCTGGCAGGGAGCATTTCAACAGGAATCTGAATGGCGTAGGACAGCACGTTGAACCCTTTGAAGCCGTCGACACCGCCGCCGTCCTGTCCGAGACCGTCCTCGAGGTTGCCGTTGTTGTCGAGGATTCGTACGTTGAGCAGATCGAAGATTCCAGGGATGTCAGCGTAGAAACCGTCGTCGCGAGAGCCGGCGAAGACCACCTCGCCGTTCGGGAGCTCCTGGATGGCTTGCTGCGTGTAGACGTCGAGGCTTGCGAAGTCGACTGCTCCGGAGACTGCGCGTCCGTCCGCATCGTTGTAGCTCGGCGTGACGTTGCCGCCAGCGTTCGGTGGGGCGGTGAGTAGGTCTGTACCAAGAGTCCATTCGGATCCTTCACCAACGCGTCCAACCCAATAGGTTTGCGTGAAGTTCTGACGCGCGTCTCCGATCTCCTGAATGGGTCCGGCTTCATTCGCGAAGCCGTACGAAAGAATCGTGTCGGGATTCTTCACGTCGCCGTCGATTTCGGAGAAGTGAAAGTCGTAGCGCATCAGCGTTCTGCCCGTCGTCGGGCTTGTTATGTGAATGCTGTAGCGCGCGTCATCGGCGAATCGTTCGTAGTGGGGCCCATCGCCGGGCTCGGAGAACGGGCGTACTTGGACGATCACATTCAGGACCCGGCGGCTCGGGTCGTTGTAGCGTTCGCCGATAAATGCATAGACGTCTGTTATGTTGGCTTGCGGATCTTGCTTGATGCGCGGAGCATCACTGTGGCTGGCGGCCCTTGCTTGGCCTGCAGCGAAGAGGCTGAGAATCAGCACCGGGACAGAGATTGATTTTCGGGACATCGTGAGGTCTCCAAGAAGAGTGAGTTTGCAGATCGAATCAGTCAGCTACGTCGCGACGCTTTGTAGTTCAGTACGCGCGATCGCGCGGGGCGGATTCACTCAACTTAGGATTTTCTTGAGATTCTCTTCACTCTCACTCTGCGCGACTCTGCGTCCTGTGGTGGACTTCTTCCAAGAAAAGATCTTTCACCACGGAGGACGCAGAGTCGCGCAGAGAAGAGCCGGAGAGTCTTGGATCCGCGGATGTGGTCGCCTGGCGGGCGCAATGAAATTGAGGTAGACACATGAGCGAGTTTTCCACACCGCCTTCACTCGCAGAGATCGAACGTCGTGTCTGCGACGTGGTCGCGAAGCACACGGGCGTCGATCGACGCGAGCTGCACCTCGACCTGACGATTTTGGGTGATCTGGGAATGGATAGCCTGGCGTTGATCGAGCTCGTCATGGAACTCGAAGAGGCGTTCGATGTCCGGCTTCCCGACAAACCCGAGAATCCGGTCTGCAAGCAGGTTTTTACCCGGGCGCCTTTCCGGATCAGGGATCTCGCGGAGACTATCTATCTGCAGTCGCAAGCGGGCTACCTGGAGCGGAGCGAGTGGACGAAAGCGTCGGAGAAGCTGCGACCGGGCGCGAAGGCGCTCTTCACCCAGCTTGGAGGGGTAGCCTCGGACGCTGCGCGAGACCAGCAGGACCTCTACGATCCGCTCGGCGAGAATGATCAGGGCTTCGCGCTTTTTCGCCGCCAAACGGATGGTATGCAGTGCGTGCTCGTGCCGAGCGCTACGGTGGAGATCGGTGCGGCCGAGGACGGCGCCCACGCCGATGAGCAGCCGCTACACGAGGTGAAGCTCGACGCATTTCTGATCGACGTTGAGCCTGTCTCGACGACGGCTTTTGCTCGATTTCTGAACTCGATTTCGATCGCGAACTCGGAAACGCTAGGTCGTTGGTTTGTCCTAGCGCCTGGAGATCGTCGCGTGGAGCACGCTCCCATCAAGAAGCGCGGCAGCGTTTGGGAGCCGGTTCGAGGCACGGAGCAGTGGCCGGTCGTTCTCGTCTCCTGGTATGGGGCGAACGCCTACTCGCTGTGGGCGAACGGCTTGGACTGGCGAGACGACGCGACGGACCTGAGCTGCCTGCCGTCGGAAGCTCAGTGGGAGTACGCGGCTCGTGGCGCGACCAGGCGACGGTTTCCCTGGGGCGACGAAGATGCGACCCCGGAGCGAGCGCGCGTCGCGTGCCACCGCTGGCGCCAGAGATACAGTCTGCAGGATCTCCCGCTGGCGGACGTCAACGAGCAACTGGGACTCTCGCCTTTCGGCCTTCGACACATGGCCGGGAACGTTTGGCATTGGTGCCGAGATGACTACGATCCCGCGTTCTACGCAGCGGACACGGCACGTCAGACGAACGCGGTGTGCAGAGGCTCGACCGGAGTCAAGAGCGAGCGCGGCGGCAGCTGGATCGGCCCCGCGGACCTCGCTCGTTCGTCATACCGTCGAGGGCGCCCTCCACTCGCGCGGGGGCGTTGTCTCGGTTTTCGGTGTGTGGGGAGCCTGACAGCCTGTTGATAAAATGCTTCGAGCCGAAAATGGTCTCTTCGCGTCCAGATCGGCCGCGGCAAACGCAGGCAATCTTCCGGCCCTCTTCTTTCGATTCTGATGGCGAGTATTGACGCGGTCGAGCTGGGCGCGAAGAGTTTGTTCGGCCGAATGACTTTTCCAACGGGCTGTTGAGTTAGTACCTCTCTTTCACAGTCAACGTTTTCGTCGCTGGGTCATAGTCACAAATCCACACGATGCCGTGAGGCCCCGGTGCCTCCCAGCCTGTGATGACGTAATCCCCATTCGTGTCGCGGCTGATTGACGTGAACGCGCTGCAACCGAGCATCGTCACGAAGCTGCCGAGAAGAATCGCGGAGGTAACCAATCTTCGAATCGTTCTGTTCATTGGAACCTCACATTGACGTTGTGAAACTTACCGTTCTCGAGTACCCAGATGCGCTTGAACGGCCAGGCGTCGTGACCAACGATGAGCCGCTGGTCTGTGCCGGTCACTTCTATCTGGCCCGTAAATACAGAGCAGCCAGTGACTCCGATGAGCGCGCCGAAGAGTAAGGCCAGAACCGTGAGACGCGCGTAGCGAACGGTCGGTCGTCGGCGCGTCTCCGTAGTCGGCGTGACGTCGCGTGAACTGTACATCCGTGCACCCCTTTCTTTTCCTGTACACACGATATGGCGTTCAGGGTCCAGACGATTCTGTCGACCCCGAGCGAGCGATACGATCGCGATCGATAATAGCCAACTTTGAAACGGAGCGGAAGACGTCCCGATGAGAACTCACCCGAGTGCTCGACCGAGGCCACACAGCATGCGAGACTTGTCCGCCGAAGCTGGGTGCGGATGACGCGGATCAACCCCGCGGACCTCGAGCGCTCATCGTACGGTCGGGGGCGCTGTCTCGGACCTCGATGCGTCGACACACGTCGTCGCGAGTCGAAATCGCTGCTCACCGCCTATGACGCGCTCGTCTACTCTTCAGCGCCGACCCGTGACATAGCCGCCGTCGACGCGCAGAATGTGTCCGGTCGTGAAGTTGGCGTTGGCGAGGTAGAGCACAGCTTCGGTGGTTTCGTTGACTTCACCGACGCGGTTGAGAAGCGCGACGTCCCCAAAAACGTCGACGTCGGCGCCCGCGTAGATGGGAGTTCGGATCACACCAGGGGCGACGGCGTTGACGCGGATGTTGTCGCTTGCCAGTTCGGCGGCAAGGCTGATCGTGAGTGCGTGGATGCCACCCTTTGAGACGAGCGCCGCGGACGCCGGCAGGCCAGACATGCCGTGATCGACGAGCACGGTGCCGATGTTGACGATCGCACCACCTCCTTCACGCTGCATCTGACGAACAGCTGCCTGCGTCGTGAGATAAGTGCCTTTGAGATTGCCGCTCAAGTATCCGTCGAGATCGGCCTGGGTGACGTCGACGAAAGGCTTGACGCCGAAGGTCCCCGCATTGTTGACGAGCACGTCGACACTCCCGAATCGCTCGACGGCGATGCTCACCATCGCCTGGCCGGTTTCGGAATCGCCGATGTTCCCGGCGACAGCGGCAACCTTGTCTGCAGGCCCTAACTGCTCCGCCACTTGCATGAGCTTGCTTTCGTCGCGACCGTTGATGACGACATTCACTCCTTTGGCAGCGAAGGCGCGAGCGATGTCCAAACCGATGCCGCTGGAGGCACCGGTAATCAACGCTGTGTTGGTTTGTAGGGACATGGATGGCTCCTTTCGGCTCTCAACAATTGGCGATTACGCCAGGTCAGATGCCTTTGGAAAATCGAGTCGCGGCCTCGCCACGTGGTCGAAGTAATTCATGAAGATGTGGAACGCCGTGTTGGCCACGATTTCCACGATTTCGCCGTCGCCGAATCCGGCGGCGCGCAATCGAGAGACGCTTTGCTCGTCCACCCAGCCGCGTTTCTCGACCAGCTCCAGCGCAAAGCGGAGCGCTGCATCGACTCTGCGCTCGGGAAAGCTTCCGGCGCGGCTGTCGCGAATCTGCTCGTCGCTCAGGCCGAGTGCTTTCCCGGCCGCGCTGTGCGCCGCCACGCAGTAGTCGCAGTCGTTTGCTTCCGCTACGACAAGTGCGATTTGCTCGCGCAGCTTCGCCGGCAGTTCGCCGTTCGAAAGTGCGTTACTGAAGGTTGTGTAGGCCTCGAGTGCCGCCGGCGAGTTCGCCATGGCCGCGAGAATGTTTGGGACCATCCCGAGTCGCGTCTGGATTCCATCCAGAAGATCCTTGGTCTTTGGCGGCGACGCATTGGGATCGACGGTTTTGAGCTGGGTCATGTCATGTCTCCATTGGGTGTACCTTGGGCGAGCAAAAGCGATGGAAGGGAGAGCACGGCGCGTGCCATTGGCTCGTGCGCTCTGTAAAACATGGTTCAAGAGTAAGTTGTGAGCTCAGCCGCACCCCGCGCGCGATCGCGAGATGCCACCCCTCGCCACGAAAAGCCGTTGAAGGGCCACGAGAGTTCATGGAAATTGACTGCATGAGTACCGAGACCGAAGGGGAGTTTGAATCACTCAAGTGCCTGCTCCTCGACATGGCGCAGGAGAGATCCCTTGACGCGCTGCTCGATTTGATCGTCAGCCGTCTCGCAGCACGAACGCACACTGCTTTAGTGCGAATCTGGCTCGTGAAAGCCGGTGACATTTGTGACTCGTGTCCGATGCGAGAGACATGCCCGGATCAAACCTCGTGCCTGCACCTCGTGGTAAGCGCCGGCCAGTCGCTCTCAAATGCTGGCGGCGATTGGTCGCGGCTCGACGGGGACTTCAGACGTTTTCCGATTGGTGTGCGGAAGGTGGGTCACATCGCCGCGACGGGGAAGCCGGTCGAGGTTGCCGACGTGGGTCAGGACAGCCGGTGGCTGGCGCGACCGCAGTGGGCTGAAGACGAAGGGATCCGGGGCTTCGGCGGGCAGCCTCTGGTCTTCAAGGGAGAGGTGCTCGGGGTCATCGCCGTCTTCACGCGCGTTCCGTTCGTTCACGAGGGCTTCGTGTGGCTGCGGATGATCGCAGACCACGCAGCTTCGGCCATCGCCAATGCTCGCGCCTTCGAAGAGATCGAGCAGCTCCGCGCCCAGCTCGAACTCGAAAACGCCTACCTGAAGGAAGAAGTGACCGAGGCGAAGGCATTCGGTGACATCATCGGAGAGAGTGCCGGCTTGCGGCAGGTACTCGAACAGATCGAGCTTGTCGCGCCGACCGAAGCGAGTGTGCTGATCCTCGGCGAGTCCGGAACTGGCAAGGAACTCGTCGCCCGGGAAATCCACAAACAAAGCCCGCGACATGATCGACCGCTCATCAAAGTCAACTGCGCGTCCATTCCCAAAGAACTCTACGAGAGCGAGTTTTTCGGTCACGTCAAAGGAGCGTTCACCGGGGCTGTCAAGGATCGGACGGGACGGTTCGAGCTCGCGGACGGGGGAACACTCTTCCTCGATGAAGTGGGGGAGATTCCACTCGAACTGCAAAGTAAGCTGCTCAGAGTCTTGCAGGAAGGGCAGTTTGAGCGCGTCGGCGAGGAAAGGACACGGAACGTGAACGTGCGAATCGTCGCAGCGACGAATCGAAACCTTAAGGAGGAGGTCACCGAGGGGCGTTTTCGCCAAGACCTCTACTACAGGCTCAACGTCTTCCCGGTGGAAGTCGTGCCGCTTCGCGAGCGAAAGGAGGACATTCCCCTGCTTGCCAGCCATTTTCTCAACTCTGGGGCGAAGAAGTTCAACCTCGCACGTCCTCGACTCACGCAGGCGAATGTCATGCGACTGCAGAGCTACGACTGGCCTGGAAATGTCCGTGAACTGCAGAACGTCATGGAAAGGGCCGTCATTCTCTCGCGCTCGGGTGACTTGCGTCTCGACGAATTGACTCCGTCTTCGGCGGTGTCGAGACCGGCTTCGGGCCCGATCTCTGCAACAAGTTCGGTGACGGACGGCGTGCCGAGGAGCAGCGAAGACTCTGATGCCGAAGTGATCCCAGATGATGAGATGCGACGACGTGAACACGACAACATTTTGAATGCACTCACCAAGTCACGCTGGAAGATCTACGGCACGGGAGGTGCGGCTGAGCTGCTCGGAGTGAATCCAACGACGCTTTCGTCGCGGATGAAGAAGCTTGGGCTCAAGAAGCCGGAGTGAGTGGCCCGCAGTGCGATTTTTTGGACGATCTGTGGTCGCCAGCCCGCGAATTCGGTGGCTTGATGAGACCCCCAGGCTCGCAATCCAGTCGGTAGAATTCGTATAATCCTGCGCAGAGCTATAGAACGCTCAATTCACGCCGGAGGCACTCATGAGAGCCAAGATTGCTCACGATCTCGAGCACGTCAGGGGAACGCCTCAGTCCCGTCTCCGACCGGCGGGGGGAGACCTCATCCGCGCCGGTTCGTCCCGCCGCTGGTTTCTCCAGACTGGGCTCGCTGGCGTGGCAGGGCTGTCTCTTCCTTCGATCTTGAGGGCCCAGGCTGAAGCCGCGGCACACACTCCCGCGTCCAACGACCCGAAGAGCGTCATCCTCTTTTGGCTTTCGGGTGGTCCCAGTCAGGTCGACATGTGGGATCCGAAGCCAGATGCACCGGTCGAAAGCCGCGGCCCCTTCGGTAGCATCGCGACGAATGTCCCCGGGATCCGCTTCTCCGAGCACTTGCCACGCCAGGCGAGCATCATGGACAAGCTGACGGTGATTCGCTCGGTGGACTGTCTGGCAAGTAACCATACCCCGATCACGCTGCAGGCCGGCAACCCGCTGGCGCGGCGGACGAATGATGGCCGCGATGGCGGCGGCTACCCGTCGATGGGTTCGGTGGCGGCAAGGTTCCGCGGCCCGAACAACCCTGACATGCCCGCATTCGTCGGTATGGCGGACTCGATGCGTGCTGACGTTTGGGGTGCCGGACACCTGGGCAGTGAGTTCGAACCGGTGAAGGGGGCGGAGCTCGCCGGACGCTTCGCATTTCCGCCGGAAATTCGCCTCGACCGTCTCGAAGACCGCAATAGCCTGCGCCTGCAGTTCGATCGGCTCTCGCGTACCGTCGACCGCGGAGACACGATGGCGAAACTCGACCACTACAGCCAACGGGCTTTCGAAATGGTGCTGTCGGGACGGGCTCAAAGAGCGTTCGAGCTCGAGCAGGAACCGGAGACCATGCGCGACGCCTACGGCCGCGATAGCATCGGCGAGAAGGCCCTCGTCGCGCGCCGACTGGTCGAGGCTGGCGTCACGTATGTCCTCGTCAGCGGCGCCTGGGGATACTTTGATCACCATGGCGACAGCGTCCGCTGGGGCGGCATCGAGAAGGGCCTCACGCCGATCCTGCCGACGATCGACCGCACACTCTACGCGCTGATCACAGACCTAGAAGCCCGCGGGCTCCTCGACAGCACGCTCGTCTTGATGCTCGGCGAGTTCGGCCGTGCGCCTTTCATCAATAAGGACGCGGGACGCGACCACTGGCTCCCGGTGATGTCGATGCTGGTGGCAGGCGGTGGCCTGCGGCACGGCCAGGTCATCGGGGCAACGGATGCAAAGGGCGGCGCGATCACTCGTCGTCCGGTGTCCCCATCTGACCTCGCGGCGACGGTGTTCCACTTCCTCGGCATCGACACGCAGGCACACTGGGTGAACCCCCAGGGTCGTCCAGTGCCGATCGTCACCGAAGGCGGTTCGGTGATCAGAGAGTTGCTGTAAGGGGTCAATTCGTCGGAGTCGAAACGCCCTCGCCGACGGAGGCAAGCCACGCCTGAGCATGTTGTCAGCGAGTTCTGGTGACCTCGAGACCCGTCGCATTGCAGGGCACGAACAATGCCTTGGACTTGTACCGTCTGCTCGAAACCCGTCGCTGAGTACCGACGAGATGCGTGCATCAACGGTGACGAAGCGGCTCAACCGGGAACCGGAAGCCCGCCCCAAGCTCGCAAGACCTGGCCAGTCATGTCGCCCTGGATAGCCTTGACGTAGTATTTCGCCGTCTGTTCCGCGGTGACCGTCCCCCTCGTTTCCTGACCGGACTCCACAACCGGCGCTGGGCTCACGACGTTCAAGCGAATTCCGCGTGGAAGCAGCGGCGCAGCGTTGGATACGAAGGTGTCGACAGCACTATTGAGCGGTCCTGTCGCTATGCTCGCGGCGTTCGGGTAGTGGCTCAGAAAGCCGCTCGTCAAGGTGAACGAGCCGTCGTCGAGCATGTGCTGCTGACCGAGTGTCACGAGGCGGACTTGACCTAGAAATTTCCGCTCGAATCCGTATCGATAGTCGTCGCTAGTCAGTGTCTCAAACGACTTGAAGGAGCTATCACGTCCGGCAGCGCAAATCAGGGCGTCGAACCTTGTCACACGATGGAACATTTCTCGGACAGAGTCCTCATCCGAATAGTCACATCGCACGTCTCCACTTGTCGCCCCGACGCGAACCAGCTCGTGTTCTTCAGACAGAAGGCGATCGACTTCTTTGCCGATCTTGCCGCTGGCGCCCACAAGAATGATCTTCATGTTCTTTGCTCCGCAGTGCGATTCCCTCCAGCGCGAGCGGGGAGGACAAAGGTCTTCTGGATCATGCGAGATTCCTTAGAGAATGAATGCCAGGTCGTACTTGCAGCAAACTGCGTCCTTGTCGAATGACACCTTGAGGTCCTTGTATTTCGTCGGCGACTCCTTCTCGACGATCATGCGGTCCGGCGTGAAACGGCTCAGGAACACACGGTCCTTCTTGCGAATCTCCTCATCTTCCTTGCCGTGAAAATAGGTCTCCGTGGTCAGAACTCCGTGCCTACGATGTCGCATCTTCAGGTGAATGTGTGGCGCTCTCTTCGTACCGAACATGTCGTACCAGCGCGGGACGATGGTCTTGAAGAGGTAGCTTCCGTCCTCTCCGGTCTTGACCTTTCCGAAATATCCGAAGTTGGGGTCGAGGGGCTTGTCGACTCGTGGGTGCTTGTACGTACCGTTGTTGTCGCACTGCCAGATTTCGACAGATGCCCCCGGTAGAGGTCGACCGCGTGCGTCGAGAATCTTGCCGAACAGATACAGCACCTGTCCGTTCGGCTTGGCACCTTCAGCGCCGACCGAGGTCAAGTCCTTCAGCCAAGGTATTTCGACCGGCGGGTAGAGAGGGCCGTCTTCGGCGAGCCCAATGTAGGGAATCTGGGAATTCTTCCTCAGAATCTTGTCCAGTCCGTCACCCTGCTTTTCTTCGGCAACCACTACACGGGCGAGCTCGGACATTCCGAAGAGCCCGAGACCGGCGGCTCCCGCCTTGATCACTTGCCTTCTCGTGAGGTTGATCTTGTCGTTCATCGTCCTTCTCCGTCGTACTGGCTTCGGAAACGTCTGACCTTCGTGTTCGGTCTTGCGGTATGGTTGCTCTGTTGGTACCTTTTGTCAATCAGGTACATTTTGGTAACTGAGTATACGAATGCCGAAGAAGCAAGTTCGCCACGACGGTCTGTGTCCAGTCGAACGCGTCATCGATGTGTTCGGCGGGAAGTGGAAGCCAGCGGTTATCTATGCCTTGGAGAATGAGGGCACGCTCCGGTTTAACGCGCTTCGAAGACTCATTCCGGGTGTCAGTCAGCGCATGTTGACTCAACAGCTGCGTGAGCTCGAACGCGACGGAATCGTTTCACGGAAGTACTTCGCGGAGATTCCACCGCGCGTCGAGTATTCCCTCACGCAGCTCGGAGAAAGCTTGGGACCGGTTGGGCAGGCCATTGACGCGTGGGGGGACAAGCACATGACCGACGTCGAGAAGGCGCGGAAGCGATACGACCGTAAGAATGGCGGGAACCGCTCTTGAGAGCTCTGCGTGTCCAAGGACTGCCAGATTCCGTAGCTCGCATCCGTTCAGAAGAACTCGGAAGGAGATTCTCTGGACAACCTTACGCCCAGGCACTCCGTTGTTGACTCCGAGCGTGTCTGCTTTTTAGAAAGCGCCCACACGCCCATGCCCGCGCCTACGCAAACGCAAGACCGGACGGCACGCGGAGCGTGCCTGCTACTTTGGGAGCCGCGGCGGTGCGCGCAACAGCTTCCTGAGGTGGGGCAGGACATTGTCAGCGAGTTTCTCGTGACCTTGAGGGTTCGGATGGATCTGATCGGCGAGATTCAAGTCGGCGACGCCGCCGACACCGTCCATGAAGAACGGGACGAAGTCCACCTCGAGTTCGGTGGCGAGCCGATCGTAGAGGGCCGCGAAGCCCTCGGCGTAGTCGGGCCCATAGCTGGGGGGGATGCGCATGCCGAGGAACAGAGTCTTGCAGCCCGCTTCGAGGCTTCGCTTCAGGAGGGCGCGTAGGTTCTTTTCGATCGACTCGAGCGGCTGACCTCGCAGTGCGTCGTTGCCGCCGAGCTGGACGACGAGCAGTTGCGGTTTTTGGCGCAGCAGCCAGTCGAGTCGCGAGAGACCGCCAGCCGTCGTATCACCGCTTACACCAGCATTGAGGACGCGAATCTCGACGTCCTCCGCCTGCAGCCGTGTTGCCAATCGCTGCGGAAACGCTTCTTCGGGATGGACGCCGAACCCGGCGGTGATACTGTCTCCCAAGAAAATCACCAGAGGGCGATCGTCGGAGGCTGGTGCGGATCTTGACGTCTGGCCCGTGTTTTGAGTGGGTTCAGCCGCTGGCGGCGTGGCGGTCTCGACGCGATGGTCACAGCCGGCGGTCCAACTCACCAGCAGCATCGCAGCGCCGATCCAAGTTCGCCCTTGCTGAAACTTCGAAGCGTCCGTTTCGTATCGCATGAGTCACCTGAGAGCAGTTTGCAACGTTTCGATGTAGACTATCAACTTGAACTCGAGTTTGGCTACTTCGAGCTGGCTTGGCTGGACAAGTTGACCGAGTTCCAGCGGCCTTCGCACTTTTGTGCCCTCTGAGTAAGTTTGTGACTGTTGAACAACTCTTGTCCGGAAAAGTAGCAGGCACACTCCGTGTGCCGCAGTCTCTGACAAGAGCGACGGCACACGGAGTGTGCCTGCTACTTTGGTGCACAGAATGCCAGACTCGAGGTTGGCCTCGACTTCGCTGAAGATCCGATGGCGACACCAACTCCTGCGACTCCTATCCTGAGAGCCCATGACAATTTCCCAACCGCCGCGGATCGAGTGCCTTGCCGTCAGCAAAGAGTTTCGCTCCGGAGACCACCGAGTTCGCGTTCTCGACGGCGTCGACTTCACCGTCAAACGCGGCGAGTTCGTCGCGATCCTTGGACCTTCAGGTAGTGGCAAGTCGACCCTTCTCGGACTCATGGCTGGTTTCGAACGCCTGACCTCGGGTGTGATTCGCTGCGATGGTCAGTCCCTTGGCGAGCTCAGTGAGGATGAGCTTGCGCTTCTGAGACGACGACACATCGGTTTCGTTTTTCAGTCGTTTCAGCTCATTGACAACCTCACAGCGCGCGAGAACATTCTCCTACCGCTCGAGCTCATCGGCGCCCGCGACGCCCGGCCTCGCACCGAGGAGTTGCTCGAACGCTTGGGGCTTCCTGACCGCGGACACCACTATCCTGCGCAGCTCTCCGGCGGCGAACAGCAACGTGTCGCGATTGCGCGTGCGTTCGCACCACGGCCATCGCTTCTGCTCGCCGACGAACCGACCGGAAATCTTGACGCACGCACAGGCGCCCAAGTGCTCGATCTTCTGCTCGAGCTCCGGGAGCGGGAAGATATGACGCTCGTGCTCGTGACGCATGACCAGGCGATCGCTTCTCGCGCCGAACGACGGATCGAGCTCGAGAGCGGCCGCATCGTCCGCGATAGCTCTGCGCCGAGTGAAGAGTCGGCCGCTCGCGATGCGAAAGTTGCGGCGGACCCAGATCTCTTTCAAGGTGCACGGAGCGGAGACGCCACGTGAAGTCTTCCGCGTCGTTCGGCGTTTTCGCTCGCACTGCCGTCCGCAGCGTCGCTCGCGAGTTTCGCGGCGCCCGAATGCGCATGGTGCTGCTGGTGAGCTGCCTCGCCATCGGCGTTGCTGCAGTTGCCGGTGTTTCAAGCCTGAGCTCGAGCCTCCGTACGCTGCTGCGGACCCAATCGCGGGAGCTCCTCGGTGGCGATGTCGCGATCAGCTCGAGGCGAGCACCCGTGCCCGATGTTGACCCGTGGTTCGCCGACGTCGGCGGTGCGACGGCGCGCACCGACATCCTCGAACTGCCCACAATGGTTGCCGCGACGCTCGCCCACGGTGCGACCCGGAGTCGACTTGCTAGCCTGGAAGCGATCGACGGGTTCTACCCACTCCGCGGGACACTCAAGCTCTCGAGGCCTGGTGATCTTGAGGATCTCTTGTCGGCGACGACTGCGATTGTCGCGCCGGAGCTTCTGAACGAGCTCGGCATTGAGGAGGGAGACCGCGTACGCATCGGCCACGCTGAGTTTGACATCGCTGCCGTCCTCCTCGAAGGCACGGATCAGCTTGGTTTCTCGTTTGCCGCGGGACCAAGGGTGCTCGTGACCAAGGCAGGGCTCGAGCGCGCCGCGCTGGTGACCTTCGGCAGCCGGATCACCTACAAGACGCTTTTGAGCGTCGGCGATGACGTCGATCGGAGGGAACTCGGTCGTTTGCGCGAGCGTTTGAAAACGGAACTACCCGACGCCGACTACTTCACCGTGGAATCGTACGACCAGGGACAGCCGATGGTGCGGCGCAGCTTGTCGCGCGTCGAAGACTTCCTTGGACTCGTCGCGCTGCTTTCCCTGCTTCTGGGTGGCGTCGGCGTTGCGCAAATCGTACGGACGTGGCTTGAGAGTCGCACGCAAAACATCGCCATCCTTCGTTGCCTAGGTTTTCGACCTCGCGACGTCGGCATCATCTATTTGTCTCACATCGCCATCGTCGCTGCATTCGGCTCCGTACTCGGAGGCCTTCTCGGTGGTTCTGCACCGCAGTTAGCGGCGTGGTTTGTCCCTGACTTTCCGGCGGGCATGGCGGGATTGCTTTGGCATCCCAGTGCCGTCGGCAAGGGGCTTTTCCTCGGTGTCTCGACCGCACTCCTCTTCAGCCTCTCGCCGCTCATGGCTGCCTGGAGCGTGCCGCCGGCACGTACCCTTCGCAGCAGCGCGGAGCCTCTTCATGTGCCGCGCTGGACGCGCTGCGTGACGTGGGGGCTTGTGTCGATCGGTATCTTTGCGGCGAGTTGGCTGCAGGGACGCAGGTTCGATCTGGCGATCGGTTTCACACTCGCGGTCGTCGTCACCGGAGTGCTTCTCGTCGCCGGCGCTCGGCTGCTCATCATGCTTGCACGGCGTGCGCCGCGCACTCGACTCGGTCCATATCTGCGCCACGGCGTTGCGGCCTTGGCGAGACCGAGTGCTGGCACGACCGGAGCCATCGTTTCGCTCGGACTCGGGATCCTCGTCATCGTCACCCTGGAGCTGGTCGCCCGGAGACTTGACGGCGAACTCAGTCGTGAGCTTCCAGAGTCGGCGCCGAGCGTCTATCTCTGGGACGTGCAGCCGTCTCAAGGCGCAGGCGTGCGGCGCTTGTTAGAAGAGGAACAAGCGCTGCATGTCAAGTCGGTGCCGGTCGTCATGGCTCGCCTCGCCGCGGTCGACGGTGTGTCAGTCGCCGAGCTGCTGACGCAGCGCGGCAAGGCGCGTCAAAGTGAAGCTCGCACCTCGGGAGCAGAAACGCGATCCGATTCGAACGGCGGCGAGGATGCCCCAGGCGCGCGACGACGTGGGCGCTGGATGCTGACGCGCGAGCAGCGCTTGACGTCACTCGAGTCGCTCCCGAGCAGCAACCGCATCGTCAGCGGCGAGCTTTGGTCACGCCCTGATGCGCGTGAGATCAGCCTCGAAGTGGACTTCGCGCGCAACCTCGGCGCCACCGTCGGAACGAGACTCGAGTTTAACGTACAAGGGGTTCCCATGGAATTCTTGGTGACGAGCCTTCGGGAAGTCGAGTGGCGCAGCTTTGACATCAACTTTTTTCTCGTCGCCGAACCAGGGACGCTGGATGGTGCGCCGCAGTTTCGGCTCGTCGGTGCACGACTGCCAGCTGAGTCTGAGCTGGGGTTTCAGGGACGCCTTGGGGCGGAGTACGCCAACGTCACCGTCATCCGTGTACGGCCTATTCTCGAGAAACTGCGGGAGATTCTCTCGCGACTGGCCGCCGCCGTTCGCGTGCTCGCGGGATTCAGCGTCATCGTCGGCCTCGTGGTGCTTGCCGGCGCCATCGGCGCGGCGACGATGCGACGGGCACGCGAGGCGGCGCTCCTTCGTGCCCTCGGTTTGACTCGCCGCGGCGTCGCGCTTCTCCTGGCGATCGAGTTCACGCTCGTCGGAGCGGTCGCTGGTGTGGTCGGCACGCTCGGGAGTTTCGCGCTGGCGGCGGCATTCCTCGACTCCGTGCTCGAGATTTCGCCCCAGCTTCCCTACACATTCGCCTTCGCCGCGGTCGCACTCACGAGTGCGCTCGTCGCGCTCTGCGGCATCGCTGTCAGCGCGCGCGTGCTGCGGGCGTCACCACTCGAGATTCTGCGCCAGACCTAGCCGCGCAGGCTCGCTCCGCCGAAAGTAGCAGGCACACTCCCGTGTGCCGTCCGGTCTTGTGTGAGCGTGTGCGTGTGCCGAAAGTAGCAGGCACACTCCCGTGTGCCGTCCGGTCTTGTGTGAGCGTGTGCGTGTGCCGAAAGTAGCAGGCACACTCCCGTGTGCCGTCCGGTCTTGTGTGAGCGTGTGCGTGTGCTGAAAGTAGCAGGCACACTCCCGTGTGCCGTCCGGTCTTGTGTGTGCGTGTGCGTGTGCCGAAAGTAGCAGGCACACTCCCGTGTGCCGTCCGGTCTTGCGTGTGCGTGTGCGTGTGCTGAAAGTAGCAGGCACACTCCCGTGTGCCGTCCGGTCTTGTGTGAGCGTGAGCGTGTGCGTGTGCCGAAAGTAGCAGGCACACTCCCGTGTGCCGTCCGGTCTTGTGTGAGCGTGAGCGTGTGCTGAAAGTAGCAGGCACACTCCCGTGTGCCGTCCGGCCGTGCTCGCCGACGAAACACCGACGAGTGCGCTTGCTACTACGACCCTAGTGCAGAGCCTGGTACAAGAAGTACTGCCCCGTCCTGAGGTTCCGAGGATTATCTCTGATGTACTTCTGAATTCTATGGAACTGCGCTGGCGATCGTACGAGATGGTCGAAACTCTCTTCCTGCCAGAAACGCCCTGATGTCCCGAGCACTTCGTTGATCCTTCTGGCTGTAAATCTCTTCCACGAACAGCATTGCTTAACAACGTCGGTTTGACCGCGAAGACAGACAAGCAGATGCACGTGGTTCGGCATCACGACGAAGTCGCCCATGTGGTAACGAACACCATCGAAGTAGAGCAAACTGTCGGCGACGATGTTTGACAGCTCCGATCGCTGCAAAATGCAGGCTCCCCACCCACTGTCCAAGCTGTCCATGTACCGATGTGAGAATCGCCCATGGTATTCGTCGCGCTTTGTCCGAGGAAGGTTCGACACTTTCTCCCGCCATTGCCGCGAATTTCTCGAAATTCCATGCCGTGAGAGCCATGCATCACGTTCTGCGTGCCATCGCCTCGCGATGTCGACGGGAATGGAATCCTCGGTGCGGAACGTGATGAAGTAGGTTGCGGCCGACTGAAACCAGTGCGGAAGGTTGGCTCCACCTGTCACACGCACCTCGGCACTCGGGTCGAACAGCTCGAACATATGGGTAGCGACTTAAGAACGGTCAGGAGACGGGCAATGGACCCGAACAAACGAACGTAGCCGCCCGGGTTTGCTCAGCGACGGCACGCTTGCGTGTGCCTGCTACTTTCGACACATACCGCCGGCAGCTCGTTTAGCAAGAAACTAGCCACAATCCTATGGCTGTCCGTTCTTGCTTGGCGACGGCACACGGCGTGTGCCTGCTACTTTCGACACATGTCTCCAGCGGGTCTTATCAAAGTAGCAGGCACACTCCCGTGTGCCGTCCGGTCTTGTGAACGTGGCCACACAGCACGCGTGCCGTCATTCGGAGTCGTTTGCGCGTGCGTGGAGGACACAGACACGGGACTCCGTCTCCGACTCTGCCTCTGCCTCCGACTCCGTCCGCCTCCGCCGCTTTCGATCCCACCGCGAACCACCACGAGATTCCGTTCCCCACGAGACTTCGTGGTGTTCGCGCCTGCCACGCTGCGTGACGTTGGTCTCCGTAACGTGTTCTTGCGACTCATGCTACGGAAGATTCTCCGGTGCGTGGCGTCCATGGCACGGGCTTTGTTCTATGGCCCCCGTCGTGCCAAATCGATTGGCAATTCTCAGCTTTCTCTTTTCGCCACCTCGACGCACAAAAGGGGGACTCCCATGAACTCTCGCCGAATGACCGTTCGCTTGCTGTTGGTTCTGACCGCGATTGTGGCCGTAGCTGTCTCATGGCGCTCGAGCCGAAACGATGTCGCTGCGCCGCTGGACGCGGCGGAAGCTCGCGTGGACTCGCCAGCCCAAACCGTCATTCCTCGCGTCTTCTACCGCACGCAGAAGATCGACGGCGTCGAAGTCTTCTATCGCGAGGCTGGGCCGGTCGATGCGCCAACGATCCTCCTCTTGCACGGCTTCCCAACCTCTTCGCACATGTTTCGAGACCTGATTCCAGCCCTCGCCGACCGCTACCACGTCGTGGCTCCCGACTATCCTGGTTTCGGGAACAGCTCCATGCCGAGCGTCGACGAGTTCGACTACACCTTTGATCACCTCAGTCGCATCGTCGAAGAGCTCACCGTAAAGCTCGGCCTCGAGCGCTACAGCCTCTACCTGATGGACTATGGCGCTCCGATTGGCTTCAGACTGGCAGCAAAGCACCCTGAGCGTGTCGACGCGTTGATCATCCAGAACGGCAACGCCTACGACGAAGGCATCGACAACGATTTTTGGGAACCAATCAAGGAGTATTGGAAAGATCGCGCTGCCGTGAACAAAGGCCTCGATAACCCGTGGTGGAAGAACGTCAAGGCTGCCTACAAGAGCCCCAACATGTCGAACGAGGAGGCGCTGCGATTTCTCGTGACGTTCACTGCGACGCAGTGGCAGTACACGAACGGCGCCCGCAACAAGGAGACGATTAGTCCCGACAATTGGCACGTCACGCAGCGTCTGCTTGATCGACCAGGCAACGCCGAAATACAGCTGCAGCTCTTTTACGACTACGGCAGCAATCCACCTCTCTACCCGAGTTGGCAGGAGTATTTTCGTGAGCACCAACCACCGACTTTGATCGTCTGGGGCGACAAGGACGAGATTTTTCCCGCTGCGGGTGCGCATCCCTACAAGCGCGACCTTCAGAATCTCGAGTTTCATCTCCTCGACACAGGACATTTCGCCCTCGAAGAGGACGGCGATGTGATCGCTAGGCGCATGCGCGAGTTTTTAGCCCGAGCGGTCGCATCTGACCGGCGAGAGACGGCATCTGCGCGAGCGTCACGTTAACGCGGCGATCAGATCACGTCGCCGGTCCCGAGCGCGGCGGTGATCACTTCCCACATCAACCATTCGACTTCAACCAGGAGGTGAATCGTGTTCTTCGAGCGTCACCGGAACCACAAAAAGCACATACAGTACCTGCCCACGATCAAGGGTGCGTTGGGGATGCTCGTCAGCCCCGAGCACACGTCGTCGGTGTTCGACATAGAGGATGGCCTACGGCACCATGAAGCCACTCAGTTGGCGATGGAGTTCGTACGCGACGACCCCGCCATGCAATCGCTCATGGAGGAGCGCTACCTCTCACCGCTTCCGGACACCCAGAGGCTCTTGGGCTACCCGAAGGGATCGCTGGGGTACTGCTACGCGCACCACCTTGACGATCGCGGGTTCGATCCCGACTACTATCGCAAGATCGACGTCAAAGACGACACCGACTATGTCCTCATGCGGCTGCGGCAGACGCACGACATTTGGCATGTGATCACCGGTTTCGATACGGACCGCATCGGTGAGATCAGTCTCAAAGCTGTCGAGCTGGCGCAAACACGCAGGCCGATGGCGGCTGTCATTGCGGCTGGCGGCGTCATGCGCTACTTGATCAAAGACCCAAACGAACTTGCGAACGTTCTGCAGGGAATCTCGGAAGGCTATCAGCTCGGGCTGAAAGCCAACCTTCTCTTGTCGCAGAAGTGGGAGCTCGAGTGGGAGAAGCCAGTCAGCGAGTGGCGTGAGGAGCTCGGCGTCCAACCTCACCGCGGCAGTGATTTGCGGCTCGAGTGTTGCGACGAGCTTGCCGGAGCCTCCTCATGAGTAGAAAGATCTCCTCCTTTCGCGAGTTTTGGCCGCGTTACCTGCGTGCCCATTCCCAACCGCTGACGCGCGCCTGGCACTACGCCGGCACGCTGCTTGGCGTCGTGTTGGTCGTCGCGGCTACCACGTTTCGGGTCTGGTGGCTGGGCGGCGTCGCCATTCTGCTGGGCTACGGCTTCGCGTGGGTGGGACATGCGTGCGTGGAGTGCAATCGCCCGCAAACGTTTGGCCATCCCCTATGGTCGCTCTTGAGCGACCTCCGTATGTTTCTTCACTTCGTCACGGGCACTCTCAGGGGGGAGCTGGAAAAGGCTCGGGACTCGCTGGTCAATCAGTAGACACCTTGGAGGACAAATGGCGCGTTTTCGAATCTTGTCGCTCGATGGTGGTGGCATACGCGGCGCCTTCGCCACCGCGTTTCTTGCTGAGGTTGAACGGCGACTCGGTCGCCCTCTCGTCGACTACTTCGATCTCATCGCCGGTACCTCAACCGGCGCGATCATCGGATCGGGGCTCGCTTACGGCCGTTCCGCCGAGAAAATGCGGCGGTTCTATCTCGACTACGGACGCGAGATCTTTCACCCGCAGAGGAACTACGAATCGCGGGGCTGGCTGCGGATTCCCTACAAGCTGGTGCGAAAAGTTTTTCGACGCCGCACGCAGAGCGACCTCGACCATTTTTTTCAGGCTCGATATTGTCCAGAGCATCTCGCTGAGACGCTTCGACAAGGATTCGGCGATGCGACGCTTGCCGAGGTTGCTCGCGCACGCTTGATTGTTCCCGCCGTGAACCTCACCAAAGGGCGGACGGTGGTCTTCCGCACGCCGCATCTTCCGGACCCTGGTCCGCACACCGATTTTCGTATCGCCGATGTCGTGCGGGCCGCGACGGCAGCGCCGACCTATTTTCCTCACGCGACGTTGCCCGACGGCGACGATTACTGCGATGGCGGACTCTGGGCGACGAACCCCAGCGTCCTTGCGTTCGCTGAGGCGATGAAGATCCAGCAGCTTTGCGATCGACCTGATTGTGATCCGGCCCACGACACCTCGGCGATCGAAATCCTCTCGATAGGGACTGGCCGGACAACCTATTCGCTTTCACCGCCTGGGGACGACGCTGGAATCCTGTTCTGGAGTAAGCACGTTGCGAACGTGATGGGCATCTCTCAGGTGCAAGGTGTCGAAGGGCCACTCGAATACCTGTTGGGCGAGCGTTACTACCACATCAACTTCGGACTAGCCGACGACAGCTGGACCTTGGATGGCGTTGAACACATTGAGGAACTCATGGCCCTGGGCGCGGAGCGCGCTCGAGAGGAGTTCGAACATGTCACGCAGCGTTTCCTCGACGAACCGGCGCCGAGCTTCCGCGGTTTTCCCGACGTGCCGCGGCGAGCCGTACCGCTGGTGTCACCGTCGCGGCTGCGAGCTCATCAAGAGCCGCTCATCGGGCACTCGGCCCTGTCTTGATGAGCTCGTCCAGGTCATTGAGGTCGACTTTGAGCACCTCCATGGTCTGCTTCGCTCCAGAGAACGCGATCAAGAGATGCCCATTCCGTTCGATGATGTGTGGGTAGTCGACATGGCGGCCACCCACCAAGTAGAAGAGCTCCGTGAAGACTAGGCCGTCATGGCTGATGGCGAGCGTCAGCGGATCGCGCCGATGCGGATTCGAATTGGAGACCATGGCGTAGTAGCCACGCGAAGTCCGTAAGACGAAGAACTTGCTCGTGGCATCGGGAAAGTTGGTGCGGACAATGCGGCTCCACGTGCGCCCATTGTCGATGGAAAACGTGCGCAGGAGGCGTTTCGATCCGCTGTTGTCGCGAATCAAGCCGACGATGTTCTTTCCGTCCGGAAGGATGTACCAGTAGGGTTCCTCGGGTTTTTCCTTGTCGCTATAGGTCGCAAGTGGAAGTATCTCCCAGCGATCGAACGCCTGGTGGCCACCGACGATCACGGAGACCTGTTTTTGATGGTCGCGACGCGTCGCCAGATACTCGCCGGTGGGTAGTTTCTTCGGCGGAAAGTTGTTGAGGGTGTCGTCGAGCACCGTGCCGTGCGCCTGCCAGCCGCGGTCGCCTCCTGTCCAGCGAAACGCTTCGAGGCTTAAGCCTTTGCCTGAATATCCCGGCGCATTGAAGTGCGACGCCAGCGCGAGCAGTTCGCCTTCCCGCTGCCAGAGGCCACGCGCGATCCAGCCAAACCCGGGTGTTCGTGGTGGACCGGAGAGCTCCCTCGGACCCGTCCAGCGGACTCCGTCCTCGCTGATGGCGTAGGAGACGCGTGTGTCAGGTTGATCATGCCCGGGAGTGAGGTTGCGATGTTCCTTGGCTGTCGCGCCCTTCTTCGGCACGCCCGGACCGTCGCTCCACATGGCGAAGTAGAGTCCGTCGTGGTGGGCGAGATAGGCGTGTTGATGCACCCAGCGTCCGCCGCGGTCGCGCACGTCGCTGATGACGCTGTGTTCGTGGGGGATGCGCCTGAGTGCATTGAAGTCGATCGCTGCTGCGTCGGCACCCGTCGCTTTCAGGTCGAGCATGAGCGGGCTTTCCGGGTTGATCACGGGATCGGGCCTGCGTCGGGCTGACGCGTCGCGGTGCGCTGCCTGCGACCGCAGCGTCTCACGTAGTTCAGTCGCGAGTGCTGTCAGCGCAGCGGTGTGTTCCGCGCGTCGCGCTCTATTGACCGTTTCCAGTGGATCGACTTCGTGGTCGTAAAGCTCGCGCGCGTTCACTGCGCCGGTTTGGTGGTCGCGCCACTCGGTGTAGCGGTAGCGTGCCGTGCGCAATGAGTACCCCATGACTCTTGGTGCCTCGCCGCGAAGATAGTTCGGGCGCGGTGCCTGCGTGAGTGCGGCGCGCTTGACGGCATGAGCTGGATTGCGAAGCACAGGTACGAGCGAGACTCCCTCCAGTTCATGCGGCGCGTCGAGTCCGCAAAGCTCGACGAGTGTTGGGTAGAGATCGACAAGCTCAACGAGCGACCGGGTCCTTTGCCGTACGTTGTGATGTGGTGAGGCAATGATGAGCGGTACGCGAGCATCGAGTTCGAATGCTGTCGTCTTGCGCAGAAGGCCGTGTTCGCCGACGTGAAGCCCGTGATCAGACCAAAAGACGATGATGGTCTTGGCACCGAGGCCAAGTCGGTCGACTTCGCTAACGACGCGGCCGACCTGCGCATCGAGGTAGCTGATCGCCGCCAAGTAGCCGTGCTGCATCTCGCGCAAGATTTCGGCGTCACGGCCTCCCTTGTAGCGCGAGCCCGTCAGAGCGATCTCCGGCACGTCTTCCGGCGGCGTGACGTGCTCCGGCATGCGTAGTTTTTCGCGGTCGTAGAGATCCCAATACTTCTTTGGCGCATTGAACGGGCCATGCGGCTTCCAAAAACCCACAGCGAGAAAGAAAGGCTGGTCTTTTCGGCTGAGCCCGCGGAGCGTTTCGATGGCGGTCGTGGCGACGCGGCCATCGAAGTACGCATCGTCAGGCACGTCGCGACACGCCATGCCGCGCTCACCTGAGGCCAAGTTCGGCGGCAGTGTTCCCTCCACCTGCGGCTTGTCGTGGCTGTGGTTGTTGTAGTGGAGAACGGACGGCACACTCCACGACCCTGGGTCACCCTTCCAGTCGTCCTGCCGCCAGTTGTGATAGATCTTGCCGACCGCCTGAGCGTGGTATCCGTGCCGCTTGAAGAGTTGCGGCAGAGTGACAGCGTCTGGTGTCGTCTCGCGAAAGTGCGTTGGCAAATCCCAGACGCGCAGCGTGTCAGGTCGAAGTCCGGTCATGAGCGACGCGCGCGATGGGTTGCACACCGCCTGTTGACAGTAGGCGCGTTCAAACAAGGTCCCCCGCGACGCCAAGCGATCGATGTGAGGCGACTTCACATGATCGCTGCCGTAGCAGGCCAGCTCAGCGCGAAGGTCGTCGACCGCAATGAAGAGCACGTTCGGTCGTGACGTCTCGGCGCGTCCGGCCAACGGCAGCACAGCGGCAAGGCAAAGGGCTAGCGTGCGGACGTTCTTCATGCGGAATCCTCGAATGCTTCTCACGTACCGCAGGGGCGCGGTTGCGACGAGAGAGTTCGGTGGCCTCGAAGGAGTGTGCGAGATCAGATCAGGATCTCTTCGATCGCGTCAGCAGCGGGATCCGCAACCGGGACCGGTTTCCCCGCGATGATGAAATCGCTCTTCGAGTCGATCCCGACGGCCCTCAAGAAGGTGTGGAAGAGATCGGCGTGGTCGACAGGACGGTCTGTGACCTCTTCGCCTGTCTCGTTCGTCGTGCCGACGACGGCACCGGGATGGACGCCGCTCCCTGCCATGGCGACGGACCAGGACTTGCCCCAGTGGTCACGACCGTACTTGCGATTGATCTTTGGTGTGCGGCCGAACTCCGACATGACGAGAACGAACGTGTTCTCGAGCATGCCGCGCTGCGCCATGTCATCGATGAGCGTGGCGAACGTGCGGTCGAACTCACCCATCTGTTCGAGGTGGAAGATGAAGTTCTCGTTGTGCGTATCGTAGTTCGAGTGCGTGACCTCGACGAACGAAGCGCCGTGTTCGAGTAGGCGGCGGGCCATCAAACAGTGCCTTCCGAACTGGTGATGGCCGTAGCGTTCCTTGAGTTTCTCGGGTTCACGGCTCGAGTCGAAGATGTCGCGGCGTTCCATGAGTGCCGCAGCCTGGTCGAACGAGTGGGTGAACGCATCCGTGCTGGCAGTGCGGCGCTTTTGCGTGAACTGCTGCCCGAGTTGCGCACGCAGCTGTTGGCGGCGGCGGTAGGCTGCCGCTTCGATGCCCTTTGGCGGTTCCGAGTAGATGGGCGGCTTTCCAGCACCGACGCTGAGGCTCGCATAGCGCGGTCCAAGGTAAGCCGAGTCTCTGCCGGTGCCGCCGCCGCCGCCGGTGACGCGGATGAAACCTGGTAGCGTTCGCTGGCCGTCGTCGAGTCCTTTGGCACACACCGCACCAAGCTCAGGATACTCGCGTCCGGGTTGCTTGCGGTGCCCTTTGCGCATTTCGTAGGCGCCCAAGCCGTGATCGGTCGTGCCGGTGTCGATACTGCGAATCAGCGACAGGCGATGCATCTGCTTCGCCGTGTGGGGGATGAGCTCCGAGACGTGCGTGCCGGGGACGGATGAGGGAATGGCGCGGAACGGGCCGCCGGTCCGCGTGCCCGGTTTGGGGTCCCACGTCTCGAACTGACTGACGCCGCCGGCGAGCCAGATCAGCAGCATGTTCTTTTGCTGCGCGGCCATCTGCTTGGCGATCTCCGGCTGCGCGAACGCCGGGACGTTCAACAGCGACGCGCCACCAGCGCCAGCCAACAGCCCGCCAAGGAAAGTCCGCCGCGCCAATGTGTGCTCTGGGGAGTTGCACGCATAGTCACAGTTCATGGTTGCTCTTCCTCCGCCGCTGAGCGGCTGTCACTCTTTTTCGTGTTGCAGTGAATACAAGGGTACCCGGAGCGCTTCGCCGCTATCTACCGATTGAAGCGAAACTCCGCCGACGTCAGAAGCGCCCAGATCAGATCCTCAACCGCTGCGGTCTTGTGGGCAGTTGTCTTTTTGGTGGTTGCCGACTGTTCTTCTGTCGCCGCGTCGGCGACAGACTCGAGATAGGCGGTGACGGTTTGCGTCTCCGCTGCCGTCGGACGACGTGAGAGTACGCTCAGATAGAGTTCGTCAGCGAGTGCAGCTGGTTCGATCTGGAGGAGCTTTGCGGCGAGGTTGTCGTCTGCGGGCTTCAGCAGTCCGTGGATCTCACCACTGTTCATCATGAACAGCGCTTGTTGGGCGGTCGCTTGGAACTCGCGTTCATCAGAACCAGGAATGCCGCCGTAGAGACGGATGAAGATGTCGACCTTGCCGCGAAGCGCCTTGTGCGTGGCGCGTTCGGCGGCAAACGCGATCTCGATACCATCTTGCGTTTTCGAGCCGTCTTTGGATTTCGTGCCACCGAGTTCTTTTTGCAGTTGGCGATCGACGAGGCCAAGCGCGCGCAGCGCACTCCATCCCAGCTGCTCGGGCGAGAGCGGCTTCAGACTGGCGACGGCGAAGCGGCGGCGCCACACCTCGAGTAGCTCTTTTTCGGCCTCCGTCGCCGCGATCGTGGCTTTGTCCGCTACGACTTTCAAAGAGTCGAACTCCGCTGCGAACGAGTCGATTTCAGATTCGATCCGATCCGCGTCCGTTTGCGCCTTAGCGATCGTGCCTTCGGAGCTCTTGATCGTCTTGTTGGCGGACTCCAGTTTCTTCGTCGCTTCCGCCAGCGTCGCCTCCAGCTTTTTGACTTCCTGCGTCGCTCTAGCGCTTTCCTTCTCGAGCGACGCCAGGGCCGTCCTCAGGGTCTTGTCGTCGGGCAGTTTTTCGAGAGCGGAGTACACTTGCTTCTGGGCATCGTCGATCAGTTTGGCAGCCTGCCGCTTTGGGGCGAGCGCGGTTCTTGTTTTTTCGATTGTGACTTCAGATGCACTGGCCTGATCGTACGCGGCGGTGTTTGCAGCCTGCATTTTTGCGAGCTCTTCTCGCGTCTTTGCGAGCACGCCGCGTAGCGTCCCATGCCGTTCGGCGACGGGTGAAAAGGCTTGTTGGGCGGCATCCCTCTCGGCAACGAGCTCGAGAGCTCGAACGAGAAGCTCGTTTTCCTCTATGGCGTATCGAGATTCTTCCCATCCGCGCTTCGCTGCCTCGAAGTCTCGCTTGGCGACGTCGGCGTTACGATGATGCTCTGTTACGTTGGCCGCGAGAGGTCGACCGCTCGCAGCGACAGCTGATGTTCGCGCTACTGCAGTGGGAAGCGCGAGTTCAGCAGTGCGAATCTTTGCTTCGAGCGCCGGGAAGGCTTCTCTAGCCTTATCGACTTCAGCTACGAGTTTGGTGGCGCGTTCGCGCAGGTTCCTCGCCGTCTCAGCCAGTTTCTCGGCCTGAGGCTCGCTGCTTTTGGCTGCGGCATCGGCGAGCTCCGCGGCTTGCCGCGCGAGCTCCAGGGCCGCTTCTTTCTCCACGACGGCTCGCTGGCCTTGCACCAGCGCGGCATTCGCTCCGAAGACCTCGTCCTTGGCCTTCGCTTCGGCCGCCGTGGCCTCGGTGTAGTCGCTGGCTGCCAGGGCATCGACTGCGCGCTTGAGTTCGGTCTCGCGCTTCTTCCATAACGTCTTCGCCTGCTCCACGGCGGCGCGCAGTGCCTCGGTTTCCTGTCTGCGCGTTTGCAAGAGATCGCTCGCGCGTTTCGCATCGATGGCGAGTGGTGGCGGCGCGCTGGCTCGCTGGTAGGTGCGTGAGCGAGCGATCTCGCCGAGGAATCTTGAGACGTCGTACTCCATATCCATCAAGGCTGTGGCCAGCTCGGCCAGCAAAGCCGGATGCGTTGCTGGGTTGTCTGAGTGGTGTAGGTCTGGCGGATGCACAAGCCCGCGGCCCATCATTAGCGCCCAAAGGCGGTTGGCGATGTTGCGTGCGAAGGCTTCGTTGGTGCCAGCGCCAGCGGCGGCGGCCAGGCGTTCCCGTCGGCTGTAGGTCGGCACGCCCGGCATCCCTTCGCCGGGACGTCGCTTGTAAAGCCCGTCGTGAAACTTCGGATCCATCAATTCCATACCGCCCGGAAGACGCGGTTGGGATTGGCCTTCCTCGTCTGTGAACACGGACTTGAACGTGGCTTCGCCGTCAGCTCGCTCCGCGATCAGCTGAAGTGACGAGCGCTTCTCTTCGACCTGATAGCTGCGGCTCAAAAACGCAAAGAGCTCGTAGTAGTTCTTTTGCAGGTAGTCGTCGATAGACGGATGGTCGTGGCACTGCGCGCATTCCAGATCGAGCCCGAAGAAGAGTCGACCGACGTCACGCGTGAGCGCGTTCACCTCGCCGTCACGGTCCAGATAGAACTTCGTCGCTGGGCGCAGCGGGCCGGCCGGAGCGTCGGCGCGCAGGATTTCCATCGCCAGCCGATTGTACGGTTTGCGCTCGCGAAACGAGCTGTAGAGATACTCCCGCCATTCCGCATCGCCGATCTGCCGTGCGCTTCGCCGTTCCATGAGCATGACGTCAAAGACCGTCTGCAGATGGCGGACGTGGTCAGGGCTGGCGAGGAGAGCGTCGATCCGTTGGCTGCGCTTCAGGGGATCTTTGTCAGCGAGGAATGCGCGGAGCTCGGCGGCCGGCGGGATGCGTCCCGTCAAATCGAGGTGCACACGACGGAGAAAGTCCTCATCGTTCGTGAGGGCGCCGGTTGTCCCGATGTGGCCTGCGTCGATGCGCGCGTCGATGCGCTGGTGGAGCGGCGCGGGTGACGACAGCGCGGTGGTGGCCCAAAGTAGTGTGAACGCGAGGCCGAGCGGTCGAACAAAGAGGCTGCGCGGGAATGCGTTGGCGTCTGACACGATAGATTTCTGGCGCGGACCGAATTCCAGCACGGACCGGCCGGTGAGGGAGGTCCGTGAGACGATGACCAACTCATCTGACGTGTTGGGCGTCCGAAGTGCAACAAAAATGAGCCTTTGAGGACGTTCGGGCGGCCCATGGGGAGCACCGACAGACGCCTTCGAGGCAGTGCTTCAGCGCGCTGACGGACCCGCTCGACTGCGCTGTTTCACCCGGTTTGCGTCTAGGCGTCCGGCTTCTGGGCCGCTTGCGGATCGTCTGCGGGCTTTTTCGTCAGCCGGGTGAGGCGCACCTTGTTGTCGTAGTGACCTGTCAGCACGTCGACGCCGCTGGGATGCAGGTCCATGCTGCGGGCCGTGTTCGGCAAAACGAACCGGTGCACCTCGTCGGTCTCGCCGTTCTTCCAAAAGAGAATGTAGCCGCCCGTGTGCCCACCGGCGCCGCCGATCAGAAATCCGGAGGCATGAAAGATCGCGCGCCACGCGAGTGCACGGACGCCTTTCATTTCAAACTGCTCGACCTTCTCGCCGCTCTCCCAATCGAAGACGAGCGCGATCGGTTCGTTGACGCCGGCGAGGGGGTTTGGTGCGCGGTGGAGACCGCAGGCTGACAAGCGCTGACCGTCGAGGCTGACGCAGACGTCGCGCACGCCGCCGTAGTGGACGCCCTGGCCGCCATTGTAGGTGTGGAGCGCCTTGGCGTCGCAGGAGCGCATGTACTTTCCCGTCTTTGCTTCCCACTGCCGCACTTCACCTAGAAGGTCGCCTGAAATGAGAAACTCACCGCTCGGGTGAAACGCGACACTGTAGACGTCGAGTTTGTGTCCCGTCAATTCGTGCTCGAGTGTTCCGTCGACGGCGTTCCACAAACGCACAACTCGGTCGCTGCCGGCCGAGGCGATGCGTTGACCGTCGGGGCTCACCGCAACGAACCGAATCCAGCCGGGATGGCCCTGGACGACGCGGGACGGCTCGGGCTTTTCGGCGCTGGCGGGCCACCAGACGACGCGGCCGTCTCCACCAGCCGAGATGAGCGTTTCCCCGTCCGGGAGAAGCGCCATGGCGAAGATCCAACTGTCGTGGAGTTGCAGTTCCGTCTTGGCGCCGGTGGCGATGTTCCAGCGCTGGATGCGGCTGTCTTCGGCGCTGCCGAATGCAAAGCGACCCTGCGGGTCGAGGCGGCAGCAGATGAACGGGCTGGTGTGCTCGAACTCCATGGCGACGTGGGCGTCCTCCGGCTTGATCGTCGCAGCGCCCTTCGCAGTCGTCTGGATGAGTTCGGTTGACGTTGCTTCTCGACGTTTCATAGACCTCGAGTGTCCACGTGCAGAGCCGGCTGGTCAACGATCTTTGCGCCAGCGCGGCGGTGGATCGCTCTACGCAGATCGTCGTACTGGATTTCAGGAATTCATGGAATCGCTGAAACCCACTGCCGGTTTGGGCGACAACAGGTGAGCTGACTGTTCGTCGTTTTGGTTCGCCGGGGGACTTTCTGTATGCATCGTTCGAGCAAGAAACCGGTCGTCTCTGTGGCCATCATAATCGGCGTTCTCGTCCTTGTCGCGGCCGGGATCGCGCTGCGGCGACCGATCCTGGAACGCTGGTACCTTGCTCGCTTGGAGTCCGGAAGTGAGGTCGACGGCCAGGCGGTTGCGTGGCTCGCTAGCGCTGATCCGCGGCGAGTCGTGCCGCGTCTCGTTGACGCCGCGCGGAGAAGTGTCGACGGGCTACCGTCAGATATCAGTGAGCTCTTCGACACGATCGAGTGGGAGCCGCGAGATCCAAACGTCCGCATTCCAGGCACTGGGCGCGGTGCCTATCCTGTGTTTCCGGCGGCGTCTCAAGCTCTGATTCAGGTTGGCGAACCTGCGGCTACGCCGCTGGCTGATCTGCTCGGTGAGGAATCAGACACGCTCAAGTTTTTCGGCTTCTATGCGCTGCTGAAGATCGGCCCTGCATCGGTCTCCGCCATCAGCGCGCTGCTGCGGGACGATCCAAGCGACGGGGTGCGAGCGCTCGCTGCTGAGTGTCTGGAGATTGTCGCTGAGGTGCATGGTGGAGAACCGTCCAAATCTGCGGTTCCGTTTTTGCAAGCCGCGCTGAGTGACGCGACGACCGGCGTGCGGGCGAATGCCGCGCAAGCGCTCGGCAAGTATGGCCCGTACGGCACGCCAGCCGTGCTCGATCTCGTCGCGCTCGCGCAAGAGGACGACGACGCAACGGCACGATTCTACGCCGTGCGCTCGCTGGGACGGATCGGACCGACTGCAGAGGCGGCGATCCCGGCGCTGGAAGAGATGGCGGTGCGCGACGACGACGAAGATCTGAAAGCGGCCGTCGCGGAGGCGCTATTGAAGATCCGCGGCGGGACTCCTCAGAGCCGGCGGTGAGATCGGAGTGGTGTGGGAAGACACGAGCTCAATCGCTCCGTGTTACGCCACAACATCGCGGCGAACCGAGTGCGGACGAGTCGGACTAGGGCACTCGGGATCCCTCGGCCAGAGCCGCCTCGAGAAACTCCACGCGGCGGCGCACAAAGCTGCGAACCCGTAGGGTCAAAATATGCGAACGCCTTTGAATCGATCGACTTATGGTCCCCGCCACGACCTGCCGTCGGGCTTGATTCAGCGCGGGTCGCGATCGGATACTGACCGGTTTCGAAGTCAGAAGCGTGGTCGGTAGAGAGGCGATGGACTGGAAGAAGATGTTGGCCTACATCACAGGCTCAATCGATGAGGAGTTGCTGCTGAGAAACGAGTATCTCGTGACCGAGAATCGGATCCTGCGCGCCCAGATCAAGGGACGGTTGCAACTGACCGACGGCGAGCGAAAGACGTTGGCAGAGATCGGCAAGAAGCTCGGAAAGAAGGTTCTCGAGGAGGTGGCGACGATCGTCAAGCCGGAGACGATCTTGGCCTGGCACCGGAAGCTCGTGGCGAAGAAGTTTGATGGCTCGAAGAAACGGAAGTACCCAGGTCGGCCCGGGGTGACGACGGAAGTCGAGGACCTCATCGTTAGCTTCGCAAAGGACAATCGGTCGTGGGGTTATGATCGAATCTCCGGCGCGCTGGCCAACCTCGGTCACCAGGTCAGCGACCAGACTGTCGGGAACGTCTTGAAACGTAACGGTATCCCACCAGCGCCGGAGCGAGAGAAGACGACCACGTGGAGGGAGTTCATCCGCTCGCACATGGACGTCCTCGGAGCGACGGATTTCTTCACGACGGAGATCTGGACGAAAAGCGGTCTCGTGACCTACTACGTTCTTTTCTTCATGCAGGTGGCGACCCGTAGGGTCTATGTCGCCGGAATGACGCCGTACCCAAACGAATGCTGGATGACGCAGATCGCTCGCAACGTGACGATGGTCGACGTCGGCTTCCTCGCAGGCTGTCGCTACTTGATTCACGATCGGGACGGGAAGTTCTGTCCGAAGTTCCAGGAGACGATCGAGGCCGGAGGAGTGAAGCCGATCAAACTGCCTGCGCAGAGCCCAAACTTGAACGCCTTCGCGGAACGGTGGGTGAGATCAGTCAAGGGAGAGTGCCTGTCCAAATTGATCCTCTTCGGGGAAGCGTCGCTACGACGAGCGCTTCAGGAGTACGTCGCTCATCACCACGGCGAACGAAACCATCAGGGGAAGGGCAACGTCATTCTCTTCCCGTCAAAGGAGGACTCGTCGAACGACGGTTCCGTTTGCCGTCGCGAGCGACTCGGTGGGCTTCTGAAGTTTTACCATCGAGAGGCTGCATGAGTTTTTTGACCGTACGGGGTCAAAGTCACGCCGCAGAAAAGTCTCTTCGTCGAATCGGAGACACGGGTGGAACTCTCCAGGCGACAGCTCGATGTCAATCTCCGAACCCTGCTCTCTCAGTCGTACATCGAGCGGCGGACCCACCAGCTCGGGAGGGCCTCCGAACGCTGCCCATCGTTGAAACCTAACCGTCGAAACGTCGTTCGTACGGGCCAGAACGAGGATTTCCCAGCCGGCCGCTTCACTCGCAGCAAGGGACCATGCGTTTCCTGGGTCAAGAGGCCACCAGCGCTGGTCCTCTGAGGATTGTCCCGATACGTAGGATGTGACGACGAGGGCGATGACGGTAATCGAGACTGCTCTCTTCGTTGACATGAGAGACCTGGAGCCGGGCTGCACTTTCGGCCTCCTGCTGGGCTCGGTCGCCGCTGTCGGGATTGCGCGCCATCGTATTCCCGTCCGCCGGGCCAAGGATGCGCAGAGGGGACGGACCGGCAAAGCGTGCGAGTGTCGTGTGAGCGAGTTGGCGACGGTTCCAACTCCGTTGCAGCTTCCTCCTCCGGCGGTGAGGTGGTGTGACGAGTAATCCCGTGTGCATCAGTTGGACTCGCCTTCGATTGGTATTGTCCCGGGCTCGCGAGTATCGACGCACGGCAGATGCGAAAGGCAGCGGAGATCGTCCTCGGTCGGGTCGTCGCCGCACTCCTCGGTAGGCGTCGGAATCCCGGGGCCGTCGACGAACAGGTAGTTCAGGGAGTAAATCGGGTCCGAGATATCGACGGTGCCATCGTCGTTGACATCGGCGGCATCGCGACACTGCACGACGTCCGGGTCGATGTTGGGGTCGAAGAGAAAATTCAACGTCAAAACGGCATCTGAGATGTCGACTTCAGCGTCGGCGTTGACGTCGCCGCGGCGGAACGGCCAGTCGATCTGGGTCGCCGAACGAAGATCGCTCCTTTCGACACCAGTGGGGATGATCGATGACCAATGAACCAACCCTATGTCAGGGCAGAAGACCTGAGTTTCAGTCCCATTGTCAAAGCACTTCTGGGGACCGACAAGAAAGAGCTGTCGACACTGAGAGAATCGCCCCGCTGGTACCTCAATCGAATCTACGGTGTCAACTGCGATCTCGACATCGTCCCAGCAGAAGTCAGCATCACGCCTCGTAAATGACTCTCGATCGAAACGTACGTACGGGTGAAACTCTCCCGGTTGTATCTCGATGTCGATCTCAGATCCCTGCTCTCGCAAGCGGAGGTCAAGAGAATCAAGCACTACGAGAGGACCGTCGCCAAAGGACGCTACGAACTGGTATCGCACGAGAAAGACATCGTCTTCCCGCCCAAGAATCAAGACCTCCCAGCCTTCTCGCCCGTCAAATAGACACCACGCGGCTCCCGGCTCGAGGGGCCACCAGCGTTGATCCGTGGAATTCGCATGCGTGCATCGTAGATCGAATAGGATGTCAATGATCATTGTCAGCGCCAGGATCGATAATCTTGTGACTTTCATGATCAACTCCGGGTTTTCTTACTCGAGACACGTCAACATCGATTCGATCGTCGTAGCGACTACTGTGTGTGAGGATTACGGGTTCAATTCCGTGTGGGCGAATCTCCAAGACCGTGCGCTCGACGGTGCCTTGCTGCAAAGACCGAGTCTTCTGAGCAAATTCAATAGCAGACGAGTCTGACAGGCCCTCGGGCGCAACCAAGATGTGGGCAGGATGGGCGTCTATAGGCTGTCAAGCGATTGTGGCTCGTTGTGATTTTAGAGACCTGTTTTGGAGGATGATACATCATGTAGTCTTCGAAGGTTTCCTACTTTCATGCAATAGATAGTCTGTACTACGGACAATCTTGAGAAACATAAAAATCATGGTTTTCATGGAGACCTCCCTGTGTGTTCGGGACAAAATGCCGAGTATCACTACGATTTGCATGAAGTCCGAAAACTGTATCTGTCGCGATGGTCCAGCCCTGATCAATGAAAGGGTAGACTCCCCAGCAACCAACACCGGTCTGTGCCGTAGCTCCCTGTGGGAACGTATCCACTAAACCGAGAAATCTCGGCGCCTCCGGATTCGAGATGTCATAGCTAAAATATCCGGCTTCGTACCAAGAAATATACAGGGTATCATCCTCGACTACCGGATTGTGCGCGGTGGTGGCTGAGTTCGGGTGTCGAGTAATTGTCGCTTTCTTCTGTGGAGGAGAGATATCAATTCTCCAAATATCGACCTTGTTCCCCTCGACCGAATTAGTTAGGTCCTCTTTACAGACGACGAGATAATCTCCGTTCTTTGTCGGCCAGCAAGAATGAGTTTGGTCTCCGGCGGTGAATGAAGTCACGAACGTGGCGGACACAAAGTCTCCAACCGCATTCCGTGCAATATCGTATATGTGGATTTTTCCAGATACTCCTGGATTTCCAGGGGTCTCTCGATCACAAACATAAAGTCGATCGTCCAGGGCAGTAATGTCGTGGACCACTCCTCCATTTGTGTCAATCGTATGGAGTAAGACTGGAATGTTCGGATCCCTGATGTCAAAGATCGGAACGGTACTTGTCAAATCGCTAGCTAGATAAAGAAAACTATCGTCGATTGAGACGTTGTGCACCTTGTCGAAAGCCCCATTTTGTGATGTCACCTGCGAGATTTTTTTGGGGTTCATGGGGTTGGAGATGTCTATGATGTAGACGCCGCCACCGTTGTCGCTGGCAAAGAAAGCGATGTTGCCTTCTGCTTTTACGTCCTTTATCGTATTTGTGTTGGTGTTTTGTCCGGAGGAGTCTACGTCTGCCCATCGAGTGATCAGCGCATGATCGATGTGTCCTTGATAGATTTTCGTTAGATCTATTATGCTTACGCCTTTGTTTTCGCTGTGACCAACGAGAGCTATATCCCCAACAGCCCAGACGTCGGTGTAGAAAATGCTCGGATCTGGGTCTCTCCATATCCGAGTTGGCGGCCCAAATTCGGGGATTGGGGCCACCAAATTCCAGCCTGTTTGCATCTCAAGTCCGACCCAATAAGAATCAAGGCCTAGGCCGGAAAACTCATACTGCCCAGATGCATCTGTGGAATCCGTCGGTTCTCCAGGATCTAGAGAATTATTCTTGTTGAGGTCGAGGTACACAACCCAACCCGAAAGAGTGCCGAGTGGGTTCAGGTCGCAGTCCTCTGCCTCCCATACTTTTCCGCGGATGGTTCCAGGAGGGGGGAGGGAAAAGTCCTCCAGGACTTGACCAGCAGGATCATGTGGGTTGCATTGACTCGAATTGACGTCCCAGTTGTCACATGCTCCGTGTCCAAGGCCTCGACCGGCGAATGCTTCCCAGATGAGGGTGAGATGCGATCCCGAAAAAGTCAGGCTGTCTGCGATCAGGTAGGTGCTAAGTCCCACAGTATCTGGCGCGGAAATCCCAGATTAAATGGCATGGTGCTGATTCGCGGGTGCGAGATGCGATTTGCGAGGCGAGAAGGCGCGGGTCGTCGTGTCCCGGACGGCACGACGACCCGGGGAATCACGAAGGGCGAGGCGTGGCGCGAGCGTCACCGCGACGATCGCGGAGCTCGGCGAGGAACTCGACGGCGTCGACGAAATTCAGCCGCTTGACGATCATGACCAGGTCGATCGGGTTGAAGTTCGTCTCGCAGCGAAAGCAACGCGCGAGGTTGGTGGACGCCTTCGTCGCGGTGTTGAATTCGCGACACCGCGGACAGAGGAAGCGCACGTAGCCCTCGGAGATTTTCGCGGGGACGCCGAGCAGATCGAGGAGCCACGCGATCGGTATATCGTTTCTCAACGACCGCAGGAGCTTGCCGGAGAATCGTCCTGTCATGCGACGCCACCTCCACCGCTCGGCGCCTTCAAATATCGGATTCGTTGCAGGCTCTCGAGATACTCTTCGAGGACGATCTGGAGCGCTCGCAGCTGAGCGCCCAAGGCGGCGAGATAGGCGTCTTGCTCGGTGTAGGAGGAGCGTTGCGTGTAGTCGAAGTCGAGATCGGGGTACGCGGCGTTCAGAGCGAACAGGGCGATCTCGAGGTTCGTCGCGAGGGTCATCAAAACGGCGAGCTCAGGATACTCGGCGAAGTCGTTGACTCGAGGCATCAGGGTCTTGTGGAACATGGCGCGTCAGTCTCCGTTCTCAGGGCAGATGGAACTCGGGGGCGGTGTCGTTGACGAGCGCCTCGGAGATCTTCTGGACGTTCTTGCTCGCGGCCTGAATGAGGCAGGCGGTGGCGATGTTGTTGATGCGCCGCGGCACGCCGCTTGAGTAGTCGTGGATGAGCGACTTCGCTTCAGGCTCGAAGACTTTCTGCGAGGCGCCGGCTGCGCGCATCTGAAAGTCGATGTACTCGACCGTCTGCTCCTTGCTGAGCGGCGGCACGTGGTAGCGCACGCTGAGCCGATGCGTGAGATCGGCGTGGCGCGCTCGGGTAAGCTCCTTTCTCAGGGTCTCTTGTCCGCTGAGGAGGATCTTCAATGGCGGGCCGTCCTCGAGTCCGGAGCTGACCAGAAGTCTCAGATCGGTGAGCGACTCCGAAGGAAGCAGGTGCGCTTCATCGATGACGAGGATTGTCGTGTGCTCGTTCGCCCCGACGCGATCCAGGATCTGGAGGAAGAGCCGCTCCTTGCCACGGCGGGGCTGCTCGCCGAGGCTGGAAACCAGGAGCTTCAGAATGCCGTTTGCCCCGACGTAGGTCAGCGAGAGATAGATCGGGTCGTAGAGGTTGCGGCTCAGCGAGCGCACGAAGAGCTTCACCAGAGACGACTTCCCCACCCCGGTGAGTCCGGTCACCAGGCCGATCGAGCCCGACTTGGCGAGGTACTCCAGTCGAGCGAGTCCCTGGGTGATGCGCTCGTCGGAAAGAATCTGCTCGACGGGCGCGCGCTCGAGAAAGGGCTGCGTCGTCATCTTGAAATGGGTGGTGAACATCAGTCCTCCTTTCTGCCTGCGAGTCGTTGAAGCTCGTAGGCGATGTAGGGAATGGATTTCTCCGGAGCCTTCTCGAAGGCCCTCAGCAAGAGGACTTCGGTGAGGCTGGGAGTACGGTTGTAGAACTTCTTGAGTTCCTCGAGCTCCTCGGCGGTGAAGCTCGAGAGGGCGCCCTTGCGCCCCATGAGCCGGCCGAGAAGGCATGCGAAGTCGGTGAAGGGCCACTGGCGAGAGGCGATGACACGACGGTAGTCGATCCCCTGGGCGCGCTTCTTGAGCTCCTCGTCGTGCTCACGGCGAAGAAGCTCCAGATAGTTGTGCTTCGCTTTGGCGGGAGGGGCGGGAGCACCGGCGTCCTCGCCCTCTTCGCGCTCGTGAAGGACGCCCTTTCCGAGGTACTCTTCGTTGCTGGAGTAGATGAGAACCGTGTCGGGCGCGGAGAAGGGATCGTAGCGGACTTCGACCTTGTCACCGCGCAGACTCTTGTCGACGCGATAGAAGCGGCGATCGAGCTGGACGTCGGAGAAGTCCGGGTGAACGCGCCGCGTCTCGCGGCACATGAAGAACTCGGTGACGCGCTGAATGTCGACGTGTCGGATAGGCCGTTTGAGGCCGGCCTCGGCTCGTGCCTCGGGTGTTTCGCCGGTCTCGGTGTTGACCTGGCGGTGGTAGGCCACGGTCTTCCAGGAATCGAAGCTTCCGTTGAGCGAGTCGAGAGTGAGGATCTCGCCGGCTCTGACCTCGGCCTCGAACTGGCCCTGTATCGTCTCGATGAGTCGTTCGACGAGACCACCCGGTGGCGGATCGCCCTTGCCGCGATGGATGAGCCGGGTGACAACGGCAAGGCATGCCGCCTTGAGCGCTTTGGAGATATAGACCTTCGCCTGATCGACATAGAGCTCGTCCGAAGCACCGTGCTTGGCCCACGCCCGCAGCAAGCAGTCGATCAAGACCTCGAGATTTTGCCGAAGGTAGTAGCGCCCCTCGACGAGCGAGCGGCTGTAGCAGTCGATGAGAACACAGAGGAAGGTGGGGACGACTTCGCCGTCGTGCAGCACGTAGGGTCCATCGGCGAAGTCGCCGACCCAGAGGGCATGGGTGGAGTCACGAGTCCAGCGTTTCCGGACTTTCCTCCTCTCGACACCGAGCTTCAGCCGCGTCGCGCCGGCGATCTTGAGGTAGCGGAAGAGGGTCGAACGCGGAATGGTCTTTCCGTGCTGAGCCTGGAGGAACTTGTTGATGGCGAAGTGGGAGCGCAGTGGCTGATCACGCTTCAGCTCGACGGCTTTCTCGACGAGCTCTTTGCCGTGGGCACGCGGTTTCCCGCGATCGCTTCGCGGCCTGCGGGCAAGACCCTCGAAGCCCTCCTCGCGATAGATGCGAAGCTTCCGCCTCAGGGTCGAAAGAGCCGGCTTGCGTCGCGATCCGTCGGGAAAGATGCGCTCTTCTTTGGCGAGCTCGCGGAGAAATCGCGCGGCTTCCTCCTCCGGCACCTCGCCGATGACGACGGGCTGGAGAAGAGCCGCCCAGAAGATAGCCCAATCGAGATCTTTCGCTTTCATGATCACACCTCGCATGGGGCGAGCGAGGCGTGATTCTCGCTCACGCCCAGGCTGCGGAGGTTGCCAAGTCGGGGAAGATCGATCGGCCGAAGAGGGAACGGAACACCTGGTCGATCGAGAGAGCTCGAAGTGCCGCGACGAGAGTGTCCCGCCGTGATTCGCTTCGGTACTTGGCTGGACGGACGGCGAAGACCTTGCGGAAGATGTCGGACCTCGCCGAGCGCTCTCGGATGAGGCGGAGAGCCTCCAGGAGCGTGGCGTTGAGAGAGCGAAAGAACGAAAGCCAACGATGAAGTGTTGAGTGCGCGAGGCTGCGCTCGTCGATCGCTCCCCTGTCGTCACCCTCGTGGAAGACGGGCATGTGTTCGACCTTGACGGCTTCGCGATACGAAAGCTCGTCGATCTGGAGGTAGCGCCGAGCGTGATCGAAAACGCAGTCGCGAACGTAGCGTTTCCCCGGCAGCGCGAAGGGCGGGTAGAGCGTGAAGGAGCGCTTACACAGAGGACACTTCCAGCGACTCAGAAGCGACAGGACAGGTTCGACCAGACGCCTGACGATAACGAGGAACACGCGCTCTCGGTGACCGCGGTAGCGGAACCGATCTGGCTCCCCGCTGCAATTCGGGCAGCGGTTACAGGTCGGCTGGATCTCACGGCGGCGAACAGCTTCGCCATAGCTCTGTATCGCGTTGACCAAATGGGGTAGCATCGCTCTCTCCGTACGGGGACTTGCGGAGAGAAGTGCACCAACACCGGTCTCTCCGCTCCCCTCTTTACTCGAGGTGAGGCGAGGAGTCGAGCGAAGGTCCAGGGCGCAGCGTCGAACGGGGGGCGCGGGGTAGGCGGGGTATGATCGGACGGTCGGTTCGGCGGGGTATGCCGGGGCGTTTCCGGGTCAGTGAATCTGAGACTCGTCGCTGCTCACGAGCCAGAGTTTGTGGGACTCAGCAGGTAGGCATTCCGATGTGTCACATAAGTAGCGGGGTTTCCGGGCGCAAACTTTAGTGCGTCGATGGCCAGCTTAAGTGACACGTTTTCTCCGCCGAGCGTTGAGCCAAACGCCGCGTATAGATCGCCGCTCTGGCCGTAGAGACCGATGAGAAGCCAGTAGAGATCCCAAAGCGTGACTGCCCAGATCTCTCCAGCTGCATGCCCAGTGCCGAACGGCCCAGCGTGGTCCTCGCTAATTAGGAGTTCATGATCTCCGAACGTCCACAGGTTTACAGATTGATCGTTGCTGTACGGGAGGATGCGAACTCCGGATCCCGAAGGCAAATGGCCGCTCCAAAACGTGAACATACCTCGAGGGCTGTCGCCGTCGCGTGGCCCCGTCAATTGGAGGCTCATGGCGTCTGCCCAGCCTTCGACTAGGCCAGACGCTTGAGAAGCTCCGCCTCCGGGCCTGAATATTCCTCCGGTCAGGCGGGAAACTACGCCGTGGCTGAGCTCATGTGCAATGACTGAGAGATCCAAAGCTCCGCTTCTGAAGGAATGAATCCCGGGAGCAGTAAACGAACCAATACCGTCATTTGTAAAAACTTCGCACCCTTGCTGCGAAATAACGACAACATCGGGGTCTGCTCCCCCCGCCAGGTTCCCCGCAACTACGTCGTGAATTGTTCCCAGATCTGTCAACTCAAAATCACTTTGGGCGTTAAGGCTTTCTTGAGTAACTCTAGCAAATAATCCGCGCTTCTTACTAGTGCTTCGGTTAATACGGCTGGCCAACGTTCCTGGGGCTGATGAAACAGCGCTCACATCCGGCAGCTCGTCGGTGGGTCTAGTCTCAGAGCTTAGATTAAGTTCCTCATGGGCTCCGGTCGGCGTGTGGGCGACCGAAGTGGCTGCAACCGCCGTTCCCCCTAGGAAGACTGAGCTGAGAAGAGAAAATTGGCCGTCCCCGTCGTTGTCGAATATGTCGACGAATTCAGTTCCGCTTTGCGCGACAACTATGTCGACGTCTTCGTCTCCGTCTTCGTATCCGTCAAAATTAGCGACACTTACTGAACTGGGGTCTCTATCGGGCTCGATGCACGTTACACTTCCCACAGAAAAAATCCAACCCCCAGAATTCTCGAGTACAACGACAGCGTCTGCCGGCGTCGCGCCGCAGACGCTGCTTCCGACGACGTCTTGGATTGCCAAAATGCCGTCGTTGTCCGCATCTCCGTCAACGTCTGCTGCGCAAACGCTCGTTGGGCTCCCCGGTATATCTATGGGCGCATGGATCGAAAACGACGACCCGACATTTTCCAGTAGCGTCACGTTTTGAGAATCGCGGTTTGCGACGATCAAATCAAGGTCGCTGTCTCCATCCAGGTCAATCGTAGCGAGTGAAACAGGATAGTCAGATCCCGGAAGGACATAGACCGTCGCGGAGAATCCAGGCGGGGAGTTTCCGTCGTTTAGGAGAATTGTGACGGAGTTGGAGGTTGCATGCGTTACCGCGAGATCAACGTAGACGTCACTGTCGAGAACCCCAGCGACAATGTCGGTTGGAGACACTCCGAAGGTGGAATAACTCGGCTCGGGAATGAACCCCCCGTTTCCGTCATTGAGAAAGAGAGTTACATTTCCAGAGAGATGATTTGCGATCACAAGATCGAGTTTGTCGTCTTGATCTTGACTAAAGTCGGCTATGGTAGCCGCGATGGGGCTGACTGCATCTGGGGGAAGGGGGATCGTTGAACGACCGATTGATATGATTGCATTGATGCCAAGATCGAGGGTCGATATTAGACCATCTTGAGAGGACGAAAAGAAATTGCTGGATGCGATATCCGGAGTGTATTGTACGTGTAAGGGATCTCCCGGAGATCCACCCCGGCTGAAGTTGTCGTTTTGCCAGTTTCCAGCTGCTTCATTGAACCCGTATCGATATAAGATGTCGTGCAGGACATTGGTGTTGTAAAAGGCATTTGCGATGGTGGCGTCGAGATAGAGCGAAGGATCAGAAGCAAAACCATCCGGGTCTGTTGGGTCACTGAGATTCTGGAGTGTGAGTTCTTCGAAAACGAATAGGCAGTTGCTCGTTGTTGGCTGGTACTCTGAAGTATTGTCAACAGCGAAGGCCTTGATGTTATTGCCCTCTGTCGTGCACGCTTCGCCCCCCAGGTCGTATACCCATGGGCTGGGCCATGCGGCATCGGATAACGCGCAAAGCTCTGTAGAGATGAAACTTACGGCGCCACATCAACGAAACACCTGACTCAAGAGTGGGCGTCTGTCAGTATGAGGGTCGACAATTTCGTGCAGGAAGGTGTCGACGAGTCCAGCGGCGAGGTGAGCGTCTCGGCGTGGTCGAACGACGAGGAGTTGAAGCTCCTGAGCGTAGTTCGCCAGAAGCTTCCACCAACGCCCCGCAGCGACTCGCTCGGCACCGCTGCGGACTCGTGAGGCAAGGTGGCGTAGAAGCTCTCGGCTGACGACAAGTGTCAGAATTGCACAGTAGATCATCGCTTCCACCACGTGGGGGCGCCGGCTCGTCAGCTGGTCCATTCGGTAGCCGGACTTTAGCTCCTTGAAGATGAGTTCGATTTCCCAGCGATAGCGGTAGACGTTGGCGATCTCCTCGGCGATGAGATCGTCGTGTTCGACGTTGGTGACGTAGAGGTGATACTGGCCGTCGTCTTCGTTGCGGATGGCGACAAGTCGAAAACGCTCGTGAGCGCGACGCGCTCGGCCTCGGTGCTTGCGGGTTGCAAACGAGGCTTCGATCTCAACGTCGAGAGTTTCTCTTTTCAATCGAGGTAGGACGTCTTGAAGTCTCTCCCCCACGAGGGGGATCGAGTTGCCGCGAACACTGCGATGGATTTTGGTAATTGTCGGGTTGGCGTTTTGCTTCAATCGAGTCAGGAAGAAGCCACCGTTTTTCCTGATGCGATGGAAGAGCTGCCACTTGAAGTAGCCGAGATCGAAGAGGAGAAGGCGGTCTCGAACCCACGGACCTGTGCGAAGTTTTCGCAGGTCCGCACTTCGCTCCGAAGTGAGAGCGACCGTCGAGCCTCCTTTGCCGCGCACACTGAGGACTGCATGAAGTTTCGCCGCAGCCGGCGCTGAGTTCGTTCGGCACCCTGGGAACGATCCTCTGAGCTTTTCGTGAAGCTTCATCACTGTGGAGTCAACGATGATCAAGTCCGTAAACTTTCCGACGCGCTCCTCGATTTCAGTCCACGATGCCTGAAAGGTTGCCAACGATCGCTTCACCGCAGCTTTCAGAAAGCGCACAAGACTGGCGTCGAAACGATCGTAGAACGAGGACGGAACAACGGTCGACGACGTCGAGCGTTCGTAGGCTCGACGCAGCGCAGAGATCGTCCGCTCCGATCCAACCCCAAAGCCCAGGACCAATGTCCAAAAGAACGGAACCGCCCTGATCTTTCGCTCCCGGAGCACAAAACCACTCGCTCGAGACTCATCGCGGATCAACTTGTCGGGAAAGAGGCTCTTGAGACAGGATCGTAGTTCGATACACTTCCTTGTGGCCATGATCTCTTCACTCCGTTTCTTTGGTGAGTCACGAAGTGTCCGAGATTTTGGCCTCTTTTTCTATACGCACGAATCGCTCGAGTCGTAAGCGATGACTACGATGGAGCTTACGGCTAACCGATCACGCATGTGGGCTGGGCGTTGGAATAGTGCTAGGAAGAACGAAGGTCGGGTCGGATCCATCTATTACGCGCGTTTGACTCCCATGCGCCGGACTCTCCACCGGCGGCATCGTCGGATTGCCATAGTCCGCCAGCGGAAACACCTTGAATTCCGGCGTGGCATGCGCGACGAAACTCCTGTAACTGAGCTCCTCGCCGTCTACCGCATCGTAAAGCCTCTCGAAGGAATCGGCGCCGTCGCGCCGAGAGATCTTCACGCTCCAGCACAGCCTGAGCTCTTCGCCCAGCGGAGCGAACTTGAGCTGCACGGGGACCGGACCTCGGGCGATCGCAGGTAGGTCGAAAGTTTTTCTGAGGCTGGCATCGTCTGCCTCCTCCGTTACCTTCGGGCTGGCTGGCGCGTTTCCAAGATCGCAGTCTACGGTACAGATCCAGAGTGCGTCCTCCTGCGACAGCGTGGGTTCGAACGTGTTCACCCGCTCCCGAGCGCGCGGGACAACGTGCGAGCTGATGGCGACGACGTCGCGGACGCCTCGGATGTGGGCGGCAGCCGTGCCGTCGAGCACCTCGATCCCCTGCACCGTTTGGCGAAAGTACACATGGGTGATTCCATTGTGCTCATCGCGGTAGCTGCGGACGACTTCGAGGTCGTCGATGTCTGAATCTACCACCCGTAGCTGCTCCTTGTGCGGTGATGTGGAGCTCCACATCACTCATCACATGGGGAGTTCGGAGTTATGTGGAGTAGCGGACGCCTGTCTCGACCGGAGGCGCTTCGGCGCGTTGGGACTCTCCATAAATCGGCCGCGCGTCTACAGCGATCCGAGCCACGTGAGAAGGTCCGGATCGCGTTGCCACGATCGGTCCTTCTTGCTCTCCGGAAGCTGATTGGCCTTCTCGAGGGCGCGCCGCTTCATGTCCAGGTCGGCCTTCGCGTAGATCTGGGTGCTCTGGATGTCCGAATGACCGAGGAAGTCGCGGATTACGACGGCGGGGTTGCCGCTCTGCAAGAGGTGCATCGCCTTCGTGTGGCGTAAGGTATGAGGAGTGATCTTCTGCGGTAGCGTCGGGCACTCGACTCGAGCGGCCTCGCTGTACTTGGACAGAAGATGTCGTATTCCCCATCGGGAGAGACGGTTACCCGCCCGGTTCACGAAGAGCGGTTCGTTCGCCTGTTCGGGACGATCGAGAGCGTGCTCCTTGACGTACTCGCCGAGGTTGGCAGCCGTTCCTTTCATGAGCGGGACGACGCGGATCTTTCGCCCCTTTCCAGTCAAGCGCACCTGCGGAGGGGAGGCGAGACGAAGGTCCGCGATCGAGAGATCGATCAACTCCTGCACGCGAGCTCCTGTGTCGTAAAGCAGACTCAACATGAGAGCGTCCCGGCGTCCCTGAGGCGTCGTTGAGTCTGGTTGTCTCAGGATCGCGGCCAGTTCTTCGACTGACAGGTAGGTGGGTTCAGTCTGCGCTATGCGCCGAAGCGGGATCGCGAGAATGCGTTGGCAGTGTTGAATCCGATCCGGCTCCTCGACTTGGACGTACTTGAAGAAAGAGTGGAATGCGGCGAGGCGATGGTTTCGAGTTCGGGTTGAAGAGCCGCGCTCCTTCTCGAGATGCCCGAGAAACTTCACGATGAGAGACGCGTCGATCGCTTCCAGCGACAGGCGCTCGATGCGCATCTCGCAGACCTCACGGCAGTAGCGCAGCAGCAACACGAACGCATCGCGGTAGCTCTTGATCGTGTTCGGACTGAGACCTCGCTGGGATGGGAGGTACTCGGTCAGGAAAGAAGTGAGTCGACAGGCGAAGTCGGTGGGTTTCGCGATCGTCATGAGGTTCTGCTCCCGCTCGGAATGGCATGACCGCAGACGGCTTCGAGCCGTTCCGTGACGTTGGTGAACAGGCTCTCGGTCATCTGGAGGTAGACCTGGGTACCGTGCATGCAGCGGTGGCCCATGTACGACGAGAGCAGCGGCAGCTTCGCGTTCAAATCCACACCCTCCGCATACCAGTTCTCGAGCCGATGTACGGCAAAGGAATGGCGAATCTCGTGGAGACGAGGGCCGCGTCCGCGACCGTGGTGTGGAATGCCAGCGGCTCCCAAGAGCTTGCGGAAAATCGTGTACACGCGCCCGGAGGAATACGCGCCGCCGCGCGGGGACGGGAAGAACGGCTGTCCAGGCTCGCGGGGGTCGAGTGCTTCGGCGTACCTACGAAGCCGCTCAGTCAAGCCGGGAGCGATGGGAACAAGGCGGTCCTTGCGAAACTTGCCTTCGCGAATTCGAAGGACTCCGTCCACGAGATCGACGTCTCCGACTGTCAAGCGAAGAGCCTCTCCTCGGCGAAGACCGCAGCCGTAGAGCACGCGGAAGAGTTCCGGGATCACGAGATGATAGAGAGGCGACCATCGACAGGGGGCGAGGTCGTCAGCTGCCTGAAGGATCTTTGCGATTTCCTCCCGGCTGAAGATGCGCGCCGTGAATTCACGACGTGTACCGCGCCTTGGATTCAGGGGCGTAACGTAGGCCGAGCAGCCTTGCCGACAGAGGAAGATCGCCAGTTGACGAACGATCGTCAGCCGCATGCGCTGCGTCCTGGGACGTTCATCGGCGCGCGCGGCGGTCCAGTCCTGTACGAGGACTCTCGGCAGCTCCCGGCGTTGAAGCCCTCGAGCAACGAGGAAGCTGTCCAACGCTCGCAGAAGGTACTCCTCCCTCTCATAGCGGTATCCACAGCCGCGCTTCTCCTCGAGGAACTTCACCATCAGATCTCGCACGGGACTGCGAAACGCTGACTGTTCGCTACCCATGGAGCACCTCCTCGGGGTCGAGAGCGACGCAATGCAGAGCTTCCAGGTCGAGACTCGTATAGAGCCTGGTCGACTCGACCGAGGTGTGTCCGAGGATCGCCGCAATCGTCTCGAGCGGTTCGCCAGCCCGGAGGAGACGTGTGGCTAGAGTGTGACGAAGAGCATGGAGGCCGCGTCGGGTCTCCGCAGGCAGAGGCGTCTTCAGGCCGCTGAGGTGAGAAGACACGATGGTGACGAGATTGTTTCGCTCCCCGAGAGGTGCCACCGGAGCACGGGTCTTCAGAAACACCTGGCGATAGCTCGTCGCCGGCCGGCCGTGTTGGAGGTAATCGATGAGTGCGTCGGCGACGTCGTCCTCGAGGGGGAGCGTCAACGGCTGACCTGTCTTCGACTGACGAAGGTCAATGCGACCGTTCGACCAACGGATGTCGTCGAGACGCAACGTCCGAATGTCGCTGGCTCGAAGGCCGAAGCGGCAAGCGAGGAGAAGGATGGCGTAATCTCGTTTGCCCTGTGTGGTGCTACGATCCACAGCGGCGAGGAGTTCCTTTACCGCGCTTGCCGGCCAGACGGACGGAAGCCGACTCTCCTTCGCGAAGCGGATGGGAACCCATTCATCCGCCACCTTCGGTTCGACGATCCCACGCATGCACAGGTAGCGGACAAAGGACTTGAGCGCTCCTGATACGGCGGCGAGCGACGGAGGACTCAACTGCGTGAGAGAGTCGAGAAAATCGCAGAAGTCGCGCGTCCTCAGTCCTCGCAAGGCGGAGATGCCTCGAGGGTTGAGGAACTGAAAGAACTGGACGACCACTCTTCGGCGCTGCGCGACGGTGCAGGGGCGATGTCCGAGGTGCTCACGGCAGAAGGCCTCGTAGGCCAGTAGCTCGGCCGCGATCGTCTTGGCGAAGACCGGCTCGGGAAGCCGCTTGCGGTACGGCCGAAAGCTGCCGCCTTCGGCGAACTCCGTGAGGATCCGCAGCGCCTTGAGCAGCTCGACCTCACGCCAGCGTAGCTTCCCCTGATCAGCGTCGGAGCTGATCCCGTGGTGAGCCAAGAACCGACAGACGAGTTCGGACGAGAACGCGCGCCGCTTCGACTCTCGAGCGAACTCGAGAAGCTTGTTCCACGAATTCCGATAGTACCCGACAGTTCGTCGGCTGTAGCCGAGACCTTCGAGGTGGCGAAGAGCAGCGGCGACGAGGCCGCTGAGTGACGATCTGCCTGGGAACGATTCAGCTTTTTCGATCATGGTCGATCTCCCGATTTGAGGGGCACCCACCGCGGGTGCTGAGGAGACCGACGCTACCGGTTTATGGGGAGAGCGAGAACTGGAACGTGTTGTAAAGCAACGACTTCACTCCGCTACTCCACATAACTCCGAACTCCCCATGTGTTGCCGCGCAGGCGCGCCCTGGCGATCTCCTCCGGATCACCGCTGAGCCGGAACTCTGCGCGCAGATCCGGCTGCGGCTTGATCACGTAGTCCGACTCGTAGATGTTGTTCTGTCCGTTTGCGACGGATGTGAACAAGGACATCGCAAAGACACCGACAAACACATTCGTGGGAACGCAGACGTCTCGAACCATCTTCACAGATTTGCCCTCCAAGACATACGTTCGACCCGAGAGACGAAGACTCGGCCTCTCGCAGTCACCGCTGACTCAGGTGAGTAGCAGCGTGTCAACTGAACCCGTACTCCACAGTCCCGCCTGCCAGATTGAGATCTCCACGAAACGTCGTCTGGCGTTTCGGGAGGAATGCTCGACTCCGATACTTCGAGCTTAATGGCGACAGAATGGTTGTCAATTTTTAGTTGAAGAAAGGACCAAGGCGCTCTCTGACGCGTTTTCCGAACGTTGGACTCGCGACGACGACTTGGTTCCCAGTTTGTCCGACGTTCGCCACAGTTTTGACTATATGTGCTGTAGAGTGTGTCCCTCCCGTCAACCTATCTTCCCCATCAGCTCGATCGCTCGCTGGTGGTCGACCTCCGCGTAGATCTCCGTTGCCGCTGTGGACCTGTGGCCACAGATCACCCTCGAGACCTCGAGGCCATACTCGCGGCGGATCTCCGTGGCACGGGTGTGCCTAAGACGGTGCGGGCTCCACACCGCAATCATAGCTTGCTCGCAAGCGCGACGAATCGCTCGTGCGTAGCTGCGCGTATCGTACATCTCGCCGGGCGATCTCCTTCTTGCTTCGGAGCTGAGGTGGGATCCGGGCATGTTGCCGCGGCCGGGCGGCGTCCTACGATCGGCGTGTCTCGTTATGGATCTCTCTGCCTCAGCTTCCCTGGGTGAAAAGAGCGGTGCGGTGAGCGAACGATTCACAAGGAAACCTCGGATCAGATCCTGCGCACGCGGCCCTAGATAGATCTGGCGCTCCTGGTCGCGATAGTCGTTCTTGTGCGACTGCGGCTTGTACACCCACACACTCCCGGTTGTGTCCAGATCGACCGCCCGCATCGGCAAGAGCTCGCCGCTGCGCGCCCCCGTGAGGAGTTGGACTTGGATCAGCGTCCACACCTGCCGCGACACATGTGGCCTCACCGCCTCAACGTCCTGGCGGGGTACTGGCCGTATCGGATTGGGCTCGCGCGCTTCCGTCCTGCCGCGCTTGAGCGGCGGAACTGATTGCAAGGCGTGGAGCACGTCTGCCGGCAAAAGCTCCTCCGACACTGCCCACTTGAAGACTTGACGCAGCCGCCGTGTCGAAGCATTCACCGTGGTTCTCGCAAGACCGTCGTCGATGAGAGTTTGCCGCACCGCCTTCAGCGCCATCGGGCCGAACTCTGCTGCCGGCGTTCGTCCATAAAGCCGCCGCAGCGGCCGCATGGCTTGCTTGAAGTTGTCGAACTCGCCGGTGGGGGATCCGTCAGCGCGTCGGTAGTACGAATCGGCGTAGAGGGAGAATTGAACGATGATCTCGTTCACGGTGATGTCCGTCGTCCCCTCTCTCGGTCGTCGACCACTCGCAGCCCACTCCGCCACGACGCGGTGATACATCTCCCAGCTGCCTTCGGAGCCGAACTCGCCGAGGTAGATTCGTTGCCCGGAGAGCTCGACGAAGGCGCGGTCCGCCCGCAAGCTGTGTCGCTGCCGCCGATAGCGCGGCGCCATGCGGCGGCGCCGCGCGTTTCTCGGACTGCTTCCTGTGTTTTCGGGCACTCTGACCTCCTGAAAGCGTATCCGCGGATACGTCTGTTTCAGGCTACGGTCGCGCTGCTCTTACCGAGCAGGTATCCCTAACACAAGGATTCAGCGAGGTTTAAAATGGTGGGCGTTACTGGACTTGAACCAGTGACCCCCAGCTTGTCGAGGCGACTCCGCGCTGCTCTATTGCTTCATTGCTTTACCCCTCTACCCCAACTTCCCCATCACGTCGATAGCGATCGCTCGGTCGCGCTCGGCGTAGAGCTCGGAGACGACCACGGACTGGTGTCCGAGGACGATCCGTGTCGTCTCGATACCGAACTGCTTTCGGATCTCCGTGCCCGCATTGTGGCGCAGCTGGTGGGGATGCCATGGGGGAATCCCTGCTTTTTCACACGCGCGGCGAATAGCCCGTCCGTAGCTGTCCACGGTGTAGCAGTCGCGCGGCGTTCGTCTTGGAGACTCTTTCCGGTTCGTGCCTGGGCGATTGCCGTAGCGAAGAGGCGTCTTTCGCTCCGCGTGCTGCTGCGCTCGTCGTTCGGTCTCGGCGTCCGCCGGCGAAAAGAGCGACGCAGCGAGCGGACGCGACTCCATCCACTGCCGGAGCAAAGCCTGCGCCTTGGGGCCGAAGAAGAGCTCCCGCGAATGATCGTGGTGAGCTGTCTTGTGTTTCGGAGGTGAGTAGCTCCAGACCTCTCCCGATGTATCGATGTCACGCGGCCGGAGCCCCAAAATTTCCCCCGAACGCGCCCCGGAGAGCTTCTGCAGCTGAATCAGCGTCCACACTTGCCTCGAGACGTATGGCCTGACGGCCTCGACGAACTCCTCGGGCACCGGTAGAACGCGGCTTGTCTCGCGCGCCTCCGAACGTCCGCGCTTCAGACCTGAGACCGCCTGCAGGCCGTGATGCACCGAGGGCGGCACCAACTCCTCCGAGACGGCCCACTTGAACACCGATCGGATACGTTTTGTCATGGCGTTTACGGTCGTGCGTGCCAGTCCCCTTTTGACGAGGTGCGAGCGAATCGCTTTCAGTGACCGCGGTCCGAAGTCACCCGCCTTTGTGTGACCATAGAGCTCCTTCAGCGTCCGCAGCGCGGTCTTGAAGTTTGCCACCTCGCTCGTCGGCGTGCCGTCGGCTCGTCGATAGTAGACCTGCGCGTGCTCCCAAAACCTTGCGATCACCTCGACGACCGTTAGCTGGTCGTTCAGACGTTCAGGCGCGCGTCCACTCGCTCCCGACCACTCAGCAACCAGCCGGCGATACTCGGCCCGGCTCTCCTTCGAGCCGTACTCACCGAGGTAGCACCGCGACCCGGCGAATTCGACATAGGCGAGGTCTGGCCGCCCCGTCCTCTTTTGCCGGCAGTAGCGCGGTGTCCGCTTCCTCGCGCTCTTATTCCGTTGACTCGCCCTCCTGCGCTCCATGGGGCGACCTCCGTATAGACTTGTATAGACTTGGAGGCCGCTCCTCCCCGCCCCCTGAAGGGCGGGGAAGGTATCCCAACTATGGGATTCGGCGGGAGTTAAAAGTGGTCGGGGTGATAGGACTTGAACCTACGACCTTCTGACCCCCAGTCAGACGCGCTACCAAACTGCGCCACACCCCGAGAGTGTTGCGAGCGTAGCACCGGGCCTGACGGGCGTCAAGCGCGCGTCAGGCGACTGTACGGAGGATCTTGGTCACTCTCTCAGACGCGGGACTTTGACCCGATCCAGATGGATCGACCCACGTCGGCCACGGTCGCGACACTCCTCAATGATTGACGACCGCACGATGCTCTGAAGTGTGCGCTGCTTTTCGCTCTTTCACCGCTACTACTGAACCGTCGTCCGACCACGTCCCGCTCCGCGGTCATCGCTTGCTCTCGCCTCAGTCGCTTACCTCGAAGATCGCTTCGATCTCGACGGGAATGTTTCCCGGCAGCGATCCCATGCCAACCGCGCTCCGCGCGCCCTTGCCGGCCTCCTCGCCAAACACCTCGACCATGAGCTCACTGAATCCGTTGATCACCGCCGGGTGTGCCGTGAATTCCGGCGTCGAATTCACCATGCCGAGCACTTTCACGAGTCGTTTGACTTTGTCGAGACTGCCGAGGTGCGAACGCACCACGCCAAGCATGGTGATGCCGACTCGCCGGGCCGCCGCTTTGCCTTGATCTGTCGTTAAGAAGTCTCCTGTGCTCGTCGTACGCACCGCAACCTTCCCCTTGATGAACGTTCCGTCCTCGCGCCGCGGCCCCATGCCCGAAAGGTAGAGCAGGTTGCCGACGCGAACCGCCGACACATACGGGTTCGATGGGGGAGTCGGAGTTGGTAGCTTGAGCCCGAGTTCTTGGACTCGCTTTTCCGCCGAGACTTGTTGGCTATCAGCCTGCATAGCACCCAACCAAAAACTGTTGACGACAAAAACGGTCACGGCGACCGCGGCGACGATCACCACTCCACCGCCGATCCAACGACTTCGATCATTTCGCGCGTTCATTTCGTTCTCCTACTTGTACGCCGAGAGGTCGCGCATCATAAACCAAACCCATCGCTTTCTTCACCCTGTTCATGCGCCACACGCAAGAAATCTTCGGGAGCGCTATTCCTTCAGACCTGTTTTGGGGCTGAGGATCGCACGAGAAAGGGACCGTCCCAAGTAGAGCACCGTGCCGCACCCGACCGCGCATCGCCGCTTCAATCGGTTCTGCTTTGACAGCCAACGAGCCACACCGCATCATCGATCAACATGAACGAGCGTTACCGCATCGACGGGTCAAGGTTTCGGGCAGTGGTTGACGGGCGGCGCACGAATTTGCAGCCACGAGACGACGTTTCCCTGACGCGCAGGCGGTGGATCTGCCTGGTCGTGATTCTCGTGAGCGTTCACGCCGTCGCCCGTGCTGCGAACGATCCGTGGGAGCAGACGTTGGTGCCGTTTTTGGGTCGCTACTGCGGCGATTGCCACAGCGGTGACGAACCGAGCGCCGGCATCGATTTTCTTTCAGCTGCCTCCGACCGAGCGCGTGTCTTACGCAACCATCGCACTTGGGAACGCGCTCTCGGCATGCTGGCGCGCCAGCAGATGCCGCCCGCCAGTCAGCCGCAGCCCACCGACGCAGAACGTGAGCGTGTGCGACACATCATCGCCACGGCACTGGACGCCACCTGCCGCGGCGAGGTCGATCCCGGCCGGGTGACGCTACGGCGCCTCAACCGCACCGAGTATCAGAACGCCGTCGAAGACCTGTTTGGGTTTCGCTACGAAGCGGCTGGCGAGTTTCCCGCCGACGACGTCGGTTACGGCTTCGACAATATCGGCGACGTGCTGTCGCTTTCACCGCTTCTTTTCGAGAAGTATCTCGACGCTGCCGAGAAAATCACCCGCCGAGCTCTACCGTCGGATCCAGCCGCTCAGCCGCGTTCACAGTACGCTTCGGTGAGGGACGCGCTGCTCAAGCGGCCAAGTTCGGATGAGGCCTGGGAGACGAACGCGCAAGACATTCTTGTCGCGGTCGGCAGTCGCGCGTTTCGGCGCCCTCTGCGAAAACCCGAGCTGCGGCGGCTCCTGGACATGGTTGTGATCGCAGGTGGCGAGGGGCGCTCCTTTGAAGATGCGGTTCAGGTGGCCCTGCAGGCGATCCTCATTTCACCCTATTTCCTTTTTCACGTCGTCGAGGACCCTCCCATCACGACGGCCAGGCCAGAGACGAAGCGAGATGATCGCCAGAAAACAGATCAAGGATTTCCCGTCGAGCCTCTCAACGGCTTCGAGCTCGCATCGCGTCTGGCGTTCTTCCTCTGGAGTCGGCCGCCCGACGATGAGCTCTTCGAAATCGCCGGTACCGGCGGCCTTCGTGACCCCACGATCCTCGAAGCTCAAGTCCTGCGCTTGCTCCACGACGACCGTGCGCTCGCGTTGGCAGAGAACTTCGCTGCACAGTGGTTGCAGTTGCGGCGCCTTGAAAGTCTTCGGCCCGATCCAACTCGGTTTCCCGCTGTCGACGCAGCACTGCGCCGCGACATGCGTCGAGAGACTGAGCTCTTTTTCGATGCGATCGCGCGCGGCGGTGGCACACTCCTCGATCTACTCGACTCCGACTTTTCCTTCGTCAACGCCAAGTTGGCTGCGCACTATGGTGTCGACGGCGTCGACGGAGAAGCGTTTCGTCGTGTGCGTCTTGCTGGCACGGTTCGTGGTGGACTGATCACACATGCCAGCGTTTTGACGTTGACGTCGAACCCGACACGGACGTCACCCGTCAAGCGTGGCAAGTGGATCCTGGAGCAGATCCTTGGCACGCCGCCGCCACCACCGCCGCCGTTGGTTAAAGAGCTCGACGAAGACGATGATGCTGTCGCCGCGGCGACGCTTCGAGAGCGGCTCGAGCAGCACCGCGCTGATCCGGCTTGCGCGTCCTGTCACGAGCAGATGGATCCCCTTGGATTCGCGCTCGAGAATTTCGATGCCGTCGGAGTGTGGCGCGAGCGCGATGGGAAGTTCCCGATCGATGCGTCGGGGACGCTCCCGGATGGGGCGTTCGTCAACGGCCCTCGTGACCTCAAGGCTTTGTTGACGCAGCGACCGCGTGATTTCGCCCGGGCGCTTGCCGAGAAGATGTTGACCTATGCGCTTGGGCGCGGTCTTGAGTACTACGACTACTGCGCCCTCGAGCGCATCGTGGCAGGCGTTGAAAGCGCCGACTATCGTTTTTCGCAGCTGGTCTTGGAGATCTCGAAGTCTGTTCCGTTTCAGATGCGACGCGGACGAAGAATCTCGGAGTGAGTCGCCGCTACGCTGATCGTTTGAGTGTGTAGAATGAGTCGGCTCGCCACAGCGCTTCGGTGCAGCGTGCGGCTGCGTGGCTGGATGACATTACACGACTATTGAACCAGGAACCAAGAACAACGTCTCGGTCATGAAAGGTCTCCATGCGAGTACATGGTTTTTTGCTTAAAGAAGGTCGGCCACATGGGGCATCGACCGTATTGCGAAGCTCGATGACAGCATTTACCCACTGGGCATCCTCCGTGTTGACTGCGGCCGTCCTGCTCGTCTCCTGTATCGACGTTTCCCTGTGGGCCGAACCCGCGTCGGTTTCAGATGCCAAGCCCTCCAACGCTGCCGCTGCTACCGGTGTCCCGCGACCGAACATCGTCTACATCATGGCGGACGATCTCGGCTTCGGCGACATCAAGTGCTTCGGCAAGGATCGCTGCCGCGTCGCCACACCGAACTTCGACCGCCTGGCAGCGGAAGGAGTCCGATTCACCGACGCGCACTCGATCTACTCCGTGTGTGTTCCGTCGCGCGTTTCCATCATGACGGGGCGCTACGCCTGGCGCTTCAAAGAGCCATCGCCGCGAGGGCGCATGGGCTTTCTTCAGCCACACCTTGCGACCAGCCAGTTCACTCTCGGCAGCATGCTCCGCGCGGCAGGATATCGCACGGGTTACGTCGGCAAGTGGCATCTCGGCACGCGCATGCAAACGACCGATGGCAAGACGCAGGGCAAGGACAACATCGATTTCACGAAGCCGCTTCTCATGGGACCACCGCAGCTGGGGTTTGACGATAGTTTTATCCTTCCTGGCTCGCTCGACATGTATCCGTATGCGTTCTTGCGCAACAATCACTGGCTCGGTGAGGTGACAGCGCAGAAGGGATGGAGTGCGTTCAACCGCGTTGGTCCGGCGGCGGTCGACTTCGAAGACCACAAGGTCTTGGATACGTTTTCGACCGAAGCTGAGCGTTTCATCGCTGAGAACGCCCGCGCGGCGAAACGTGGTAGGCCGTTTTTTCTCTACCTCGCGCTGACGTCGCCTCACACTCCCGTGAGTCCGCGCGCGGAGTTTCAAAAGCAGAGTGAGATTGGGCCGTACGGCGATTTTATCATGGAGACGGACGACTGCGTCGGCCGCGTCCTCCGAGCGCTCGATGCGCATGGGCTTGCGGCGAACACGTTGATCATGGCGACGTCTGATCATGGCCCGGCTTCGTACGCAGGACCGCAGCGCAAGGCGATCTCCGGTCAGATCCGTGAGCTCGAAAAGATCGGCCATTACCCGTCTGGACCGTACCGCGGTTACAAGTTTTCCATCTACGAAGGTGGACTTCGAGTGCCGTTCGTTGCGCGCTGGCCCGCTGTCGTTCCGTCAGATTCGGAGTCGTCTGGGCTCATCGGGCTCAACGACCTGATGGGGACCCTGGCGGAGGTCGCAGGCGTCGAGCTCGCCGACGATCAGGCGCCCGACTCGATCAGCTTTCTGCCACTTCTGAAGAATCCTGCCGGCGGATCGCCGCGTCGGAGCATCATCCTGAACTCGCCGCGCAGCTTCGTCGTTCGCAGTGCGAACTGGAAGTTGGCCCTTTGCCCCGGAAGTGGGTCCATCGGACGACACGGAAACCGTCCCGGCGCCGAGGAGGCGTGGACTGCGGCGGTTGCGGCCATCGGGCGTGAGCCAACCCAGGCTGACCTGACGCGGGCGCCGTTCGTCCAGCTCTTTGATCTCGACGCCGATCCGGGCGAGGCGACGAACCTGGCGGGCGCACACCCGGAGCGCATCGACGCCATGGTTGCACACCTTGAGGAAGTGATCCGAAGCGGGCGCAGCCGACCGGGAAAGCCGCTGACCAATGACGTAGAGACTGTGGATTTTCTACCGCGCCGGAATCGGTGAAGCACGGACTTCGATCGAGACCGCGAAGCTTCGCCACCGTCTTACCGCGGTGAGGTGAGGCGGCGGGTTTTTTGAACGGTCTGTTATCTCGAGTTTGGCCATTCGGCGCACCAAAGTAGTAGGCACACTGGCTGTGAAGTTTTTCGAGCGTGCTAGCGGAACTCACGGTCACGCTTCGCGCTCACCTCCAGAACGGCACACGGCGTGTGCCTGCTACTATAGACACGAACCTCCACCAAGACGATTTTCAAAGTAGTAGGCAGACTCCGTGTGCCGTCCGGACCGTGAGCGTCCGTTCTCGTGAGCGTGAGCGTCTCCAAAGTAGTAGGCAGACTCCGTGTGCCGTCCGGCCGTGACCGTGACCGTGGACCGTGACCGTGCGTTGCGACGGCAAGTTCTAAAAGTTTCACAGCCTCTCCGTGTGCCGCCCATTCTTTTCTCAGGCCACGGCACACGGAGTGTGCCTGCTACTTTTGCGGACAAGAGTTTTTGAACGTGCACATCGTTTTCTTTTCAGGGTAGAAAGAATCCAAAGTCTTGAATCCCGGCAAATTCGTCGAGCCAGGCCGCCGAGAGATGGCCGAACTCGAGGTTGTCGACGCTGGAGAATGGAGACAACTATGCCAGATCGACGCACCTTCTTGACGTCGCTCGCCGGAACGACCCTCGCTGCACCCTTCGCTGCCGCTTCGCCAGCGGCGAGCCCGGACGCCACTCAGGAGAATCGAAAGATCCGCATCGGTGCCTTCAACGTGGGCGAGTTCACGTTCTGGGGCATCTGGGCCGATCTGCTCGCCGCGCAGGGGCCTCTCGGCACGCCGATGTTCAACATGGAGTTGACGCACTGTTGGGACGTCAAACCGGAGCAAGCGCAGAAATTCGCCGCCAAGTATGGGTGCGAAGCGGTCACCAACTACGACGGCATGCTCGGTAAGGTCGACGCCATCGCGTTTGGCGGCATGTATGAGGTGCCGTGGCAACACCTTCTCGCGAGGCCGTACGTCGAGTCTGGCGTGCCGACCTACTTGAGTCGCCCCTTTAGCTATCGCCTCCGCGACATCGACATGATTCTTGAGCTTGCCGCCAAACACAACACGCCGCTTATGGCGAGCAGCGTCGGAGAGCACTTTTTGCAGTCGTCAGATCTGAAGCGGCGACTCGAGAACGTCGGCACGATCAAATCGGTGCACGGCATCGGCAACAGCCGCGAGTACGCCGGGCACTTTCACCTTCAATGGTTCGTCTTGCGTGTCCTCGGTTACGACGTCGACCAAGTCTCCGTCATCACCGACAACGACGCTGCTTGCACGTACCTGCAGGAAACCATGCGCTTTCGCGGTAGCGGCGAGCAGCCGCCGTTCCTCGCCGCACTCCATGCAGGGACCGAGGTTCCGTACCTGTCGCTTCGGGTTGTCGGCGAACGTGGGGAAGAGAGCACGATGGTCAACCGTAGCCCTGAGCGCCACGAGACACTGTATCAATACTTCTCACCGCAGCTCTTTGACATGCAGCGCGCGTTCAGCGGCATTCCGTTTCAATCGTTTGACGTCATCCGCAAGAAGACACAGCTCTTCCTCGCCGGCTATTACTCCCACCTTGAGCGCGGCGGAGCACCTGTTGCGGTTGCGAGCGTACCGGTCGATTGGGCGGCACGGCCGCTGCGGCCCGGGTGGATCGACGAGGCGATGTTTCGAGGCTGAGCCGCCAGGGTATCACCAGGGCTGTCGCGGCGATTCTCCGCGCTGTCCGGTGCACCGTGGCTGACGGAAAAAAATCACCTGACTTGGCCTACGGCTCCCCCCGCAAGCTCGTGACGATCGCGCTTTCTGAAAGAAACGGCGTGCCATCCGTCCACCAACGGGGTTCAACGGGCTATTCAGCGTTCGCGCGAGCCACGATTTGTGTTCGCGTGTTCAGTCAGATACTAACCCAGGAGAAGTGCCATGCAACGATACCAAGTCCTACTCTCTGCTCTCTGCCTCGCTGTTGTGTCGATGCCGTCGTTGACTTTCGCCCAGGCTCGGGATGGCCGAGGCCGTGGTCCACGCGATGCGAGACTTTGGGGGCCGCTCAAGAAGAATCAGATTGTTGCTTCCGACCAAGTGCAGCAGGAGCTGAAGATCACCGACGAGCAGGCTCAGGAGCTCGATCGAATCCTCTCCGAACACCGCGAAGCCCGAGAGGAATTCGCACCGCGACGCCGAGGTCGTGGTCGCGATCGCGCCGGCGGACGTGATCATGCTGGCGGGCGCGATCGTGCCCAGGGTCGTGGTCGCGATCGTGATCGTGGTTCCGAGGATCGTCAGGCTGCCCGTGCTGAGCTGAAGGCGAAGCACGAAGCACTAAACAAAGAGACTGACGCAAAGATCGATGCAGTCCTCAACCCAGAGCAGCTTCGGCGCATCGACGAGATTGTTTTACAGGTTCAAGGGGTGAATGGGCTGGTGGCGGGGCGAGTCGTTACCGCACTGCAGCTGAGCGACGAACAGGTCTCAAAGCTTCGAGAGGTGATCAAAGAGCGCAACGAGAAAGTGCGTGAGTCGGCGCACGAGCTGCGGCGCGCAGCTCGCCGTGGCGGAGAAGATCGTCCAAAGAAGGACCGAGATTCGGCCGGGCGTGGCGGGTGGCAAAAGCTGCGTGAGGTCGCGGAAGCCGCTGGCGCCGAGGCGAACGCTGCAGCGCTCGTCGTGCTCTCGGAGGAACAACAAAGCAAGCTGGCTGAGCTCAAAGGGGAGCCGTTCGATCTCGATCGGAGGAGTGTTTTCCGAGCGCTCAGACGTCGCGGCGGCGGCAAGGAGTGATGCTGGCTGTTCGTCCAGCACACGCCCCTCGAAGGCCGAGTGTCCGCTGCGACACCAAGCCATCGAGGGGCGCTGCTCAGCCCACACGTTGAGTCAGCAAAAAATGATCACTACGGCGTAGTACACAACTCCGGGCAGTCCGGCACCAGAATGCACTCGATGCAGCTGCCGTCGCGGCACATGAGCGGCGTCTGCGTACCGACGAACATCCAGTTGAGCTTCCACACCGCATCCGAGATGTCGATCGCTCCATCGGCGTTGGCGTCGAAGAGGTTGAGACTCCCGAGCGGTCCACACGGCAGCGTCGGCGGCAGGTTCACGAACAAGTGGTTCAACAAGCAAACGGGATCAGCGATGTCGAGCAGACCGTCTTCGTTACAATCGCAGGGTCGGCGCAGCCGGCAGACGGCTTTGCACGCCTGTTGTGGGTAACTCGTGCAGCCCAGACTGTCGGCACTCGGATCAGGGCCGCAGACGGTCGGGCCCGGCGCCGGTGGCACGGGACTCCCGGTCGCAATGTAGTTCAAGATCTCTACCGTGTCAGTGATGTTCACTATGCCATCGTCGTTGGCGTCCGCCGCGTCCTCGCAGCAAAACGTTGTCGACCCGATGAAGAGTGCTTCGGCGAGACGTGACGCATCGTACACGGTCACACAGCCGTCGCAGGTGACGTCACCGCGTTTGAAGACAGGCTCAGGTGGTTCCCCGACGAAGAGCTCGAACGCTTGGTTGCGGTCCTGCTCGCAGAACTGCGGGAAGTCGAGGTCCCATGAGTAAGCCCAGTCCTCCCCGTCCATGTGAACCTGGCCGAACGCCGGTGGGTCGAGGTCGAGCCCCGGACTCCGGTGCCAGCCCCAAAAGACCTCGTCGGCTGCTTTGTCGGTGATCACAAGCTCACAGCTGTCCGGATCGTAGGTGTGTCCCGTGACAGCTTGAATGTCGAGCCAATAGCGAAACCCCTCGACCTCTGTGAACAGATCAGCCCACGCGGGTGCGACTCCGTTGCGCGGATCCGGGCGTTCGATGTGAACGGGACAGCAGTCGGCGAGAAGAACGCAGTACTCGTGAACGACACGACTGCCGAAACAGCTGCCGATGTTCGTTGGCCTGATCGTCACGCGTTCCTTTGGACAGAAGTAAAGCCCTAGCAGCTCCGTCGGTGCATCGGACTCGTCGGCAGCGTGGAAGCTGACGAGCCAGCCATCGATGTCCGCGAACGGGTCCCCGGGCGGCAAGTTGGATCCCCAAAAACGGACTCCTGCTATCGGACGCCCGTCGGAGATGAAGTCGTCCGCCGTAACGATGTTCGGCTCCATATCGAGCCAGTCGAGACTCGACGGCGACAGCCACGACGCCTCCCCGGGAGGTTGGGACCATTTCACCGACAAGTCCGGGCAGAGCGCTGGAACCGGGCACGTGCAGACATCATCGATCCAGAGCTCTTGACCCCCGATGCCGAAGGAACTCACCGTACCGGAAAGCGACAGACGCTGGCAAAGACCTGGCGTGCCCTTCACGGAGACGACGACACCGCCAAGAATGACTGTATCGAGCGCGTCAAAGTTTGGCACGACGAGACAGTCGCCGTTGACTTCGAGGCTGGTCTCACCGCCAAGCCAGCGAAAGCGCAGCGAAACGTTGTCCACCGGCGTGCCATAGTCGAAATTCAGAGTGACGTTGTTGACCTGGAGTTCGTTGCCCGCACCGCAGGCGACGCCGCCGTTTTCTACCTCGGTGAAACCACTCGTCGTTGCACCGCCGCAGACGCCGAGGTTGAAGAAAAAGTCGGTGACGGACACCGTGGCGCCATCGGTCACAAAGGAATCGCCAGAGTTGTACGTCATGCCGAGCGCCAGATCCTCGAAGTCCGTCTGGTTCACGTCAGGACACTTCGGTCGAGGACAGGCACACACTTCGTCGATCCAAAGTTCCTGACCACCGATGACGAACGAGTCCACGGTGCCGGCGAAAGAGAGTCGGCCACAGCTTTGTCCAGCAGCGCCGAAGTCAACGGCTGAGACCACGACGCCGCCGAGCGTCGCGCCGTCGAGGTCAGCGAAATTGGCGACGACGCGGCAGTCACCGTTGATCTCGAGACTGACGGTGCCGCCGTACTCGCCGTAGAGCAGCCCGAGGTTTTCCACCGCGCTTCCGAAGTCGAAATCGAGCGTGACGTTGTTGACCTGGAGCTCGTTGCCTGAACCGCACGCCAGTCCCCCGGTTTCCACTTCGGCGAAGCCGCTGGTCGTGCCGCCCGTGCAGGCACCAGGCGCAAAGTGAAACTCACCGACGGTGACTGCGGCGCCGTCCGTCAAGAAACTCTCACCGGCGGTGTACACAGTGGACGGAGCCAAGTCCTCAAAGTCAGCTTGGGCTCGTCGTTCTGGACACTTGTTCGGGACTTCGCAGCCGCAGACCTCATCGATCCAAAGTTCCTGGCCGCCAATGGTGAAAGAGTTGAAGTCGCCGGCGAATCTGAGCCAGCCACAGCTCTGACCTGGCGTGCCGAAATCCAGCGCGGAGATCACAACGCCGCCGAGAGTGGTGCCATCGAAGTCCGCGAAGTTCTGCGCCACGCGGCACACGCCGTTGATTTCGAGACTCACCGTGCCGCCGAACTCGCCGTAGCGAAGCGACATGTCTTCGACTCGCCTGCCAAAATCAAACTCTAGGGTAACGTTGTTGATTCCCAACTCCTTTCCAGCGCCGCACGCCGCACCGCCGCTGACAACTTCTGCCGCACCGCTAGTCGTACCGCCGGTGCAGGCACCCGGACTAAAGGCGAAGTCGCCCACGGAGACTACCGCGCCGCCCGTCACGAACGTGTCGCCCGAGTTGTAGACCATGCCGAGCGGTAGATCTTCGAAGTCCAACTGGACTCTCGGCCCGCGGCACTCTTTTGGCGGCCCACCCGCCAGGAGCTCGAAGGCCATGTTGCCGTCTTGAGTGCAAAACGCCGGGAAGTCGAGACCCCAGCTGTAGACCCAATCCTCACCATCCATTTCCACCTGACCGAAGGCCGGGGGCGAGAGAGTCAGGCCTGGCCCCTTGTGCCAGGCCCAGAACACCTCGCTCGTCTCGTGCCCTGTCGTCACGATTTCGCAGTTCTCATCATAGGTGTGCCCAGTCACAGCCTGGATGTCGATCCAATAGCGCATTTGGTTCACCTCGGCAAAGAACTTCCGCCGTGCCGGTGTGCTGCCATCGCGCGGATCGGGGCGGTCGATGTGAACGGGGCAGCAGTCCGCCAGCTGCACGCAGTACTCTTGAATGGTGCGTGTGCCGAAGCAGCTGCCGACCGCGGCCGGCTGCACTGAAACTTTGTCCACCGGACAAAAGTAGAGCCCGAGGAGCTCTGTCGGTCGATCACCGCCGTCGTCGGCGTGAAAGCTGATCAGCCAGCCGTCGATATCGCCAAAGGGATCCTCCGGCGGCATGTTGGATCCCCAAAACCTGACCCCCGTGATGGGGCGTCCATCTGAGATGAAGTCGTCTGCGGCGACCGTGTTGGGCTCCTGGTCAGACCAATCGATGCTCGATGGAAGGAACCAGGAATCGCCTGGACGCTGCGACCACTTCACTGGATCGTCCGGACACTGCGGCGGGGGTGCCCCTGCAAGAAGTACTACCGCTGAGCTGCCCACAAGAAACGCCAAGAGACACGTCGAGAGTCGTTGTGTGCGTCCCATGTCTGCGTCCTCCCGTAGAGTGACCCAGTACTCTAACAGCCCGTTGAAAAAGTCATTCGGCCGAGAAACCGGCCTCTTCACGCCCAGCTCGACCGCGTCAATACTCGAAAATCTCGGAGATTACCTGCGTTTGCCGCGGCCGATCTGGACGCGAAGAGACCAGTTTTCGGCTCGAAGCACTTTTTCAACAGGCTGCTAAGAAACCTGTACCGACCACTCTCCTCGTCCACGAGCGTCGCGTGCAAATCGTATTCCATCGCCGACGTGAAGCGACCTCATTGCGAAAGTGGTCGCCACGCGTGCACAAACGGCTGCAGCTAGCGACCTTGGCGAGCTTCGGATGACGAAGAAATCCGCGGACACGAGAAAGTTTTCGCCGAAAGCACGCACGATGAGTGTGCGTAAAATCTCGGCTCCTTATTCTTGCGAAATAGTTCGCGCTCGACGCAGGCTTCGCGATTCGCTGACTCCACCTGCGAAGATCGATGCGGACGATCGCCCGCGTGAGCTCACTCGCTGCCAATAAGGCGTGCCGCGTTCTTGCGGTGAATCCTCTCGAGGACATCCGACGCAATTTGGCTTTCGCGCAGTTTCAAGAGCGCGGACTCGACGTAGAAGAGAGGATACCAAGAACCGAAGAGCACACGCTCGGAGCCGACGTGCTCCACCAGCTGCGTAAGACGGTCAACGCCTTCGAGCATGGCGAGGTCGAAGTAGACGTCTCCTGCGGCAACCAGCTTGCCGGCGTCCTCGAGCGAGATCGATCGCCACGCGTTCAGCAGGACGATCTTGGTGGTCGGCTGCGCCTGGATCAAGCTCGCTAGCGGCGCGCCTGAAAGGCGCGGAATCCGAAACACAGGATGCTGCGTACGCACGTCCTCAAAGTCGAGGATGATGCTAACGATCATGCCGCGTTCGCCCGCGAGATTCAGCGCTTCTGTGAGACGCGCGTCATCGAGACCGTAACCATGGCACGCCGGTGTCAAGCGCAGCCCTGGCATACCGTGCTGCTCGTGGCAGCGGCGGATGTCGTCGCGCCAATCGGGCGCGAGCGGATTGACCGTTCCCCAAGGGATTAGCTTCGCTTCTCGTGCTTCATGGCAAGCGCGTGTGAGTCGCCGGTTGGCTCCTGCGACGTCACGGTCGAAACAACTTTCGGCGCTGCCGACCCACGCGGCGACGATGCCGCGCTCAGCCAGTGCGCGCGAGAGCTCTGTGGCGTCGTTCACTGGAGTGTGCCGAAACGGCCACGGGGGCATGAGAACGTTGACGTCGATAGTCATCTGCAGCGAGACTCAGAAGACGATTTCGCGGCGGGTGCTGAACGATTCATTTGGGTTCGGGTTGATCGTCGACGGCGCGCCCCTTGGCCCGCAGGATTGGCTCCAGCAAGCGGCGCAGGTTGTCGCCCAAGATAGCGCGCTTGGCGTCGTCGTCGACCGCCGCGCCCGTGACTTTTGCCAGCTGCGATCCGAAGCTTCGCCCGCCAGCGTCGCTGCCGAAGAGAACGCGCCGCGCTCCCAGCTCGCGCACGGCCATTTCGACGAAGCCACACGTGGGGTCGCCGCCGCCGGTGCCGATGACGACATTCCGCGCACTGCGCACTGCGCGGATTCCCCACTCCCACAGACCGCCGCTATGGCCACACACCAGTGTCGTCTTGGGATGGCGTCGCGCCAGCGTGACCAGGTCGTCTGGAGTCGACTCGCCAGGCAGCTGCGTGCCGTCGGTTTTGATCCAAGTGTGTTGAAAGACGACCGCGTGCAGTTCGGCAGCACGTGCGACGATCGCGTCGAGCGCAGGATCGGAACAGCGTCGCGCCACCCACAACTTGATTCCGACCATGGGACCCTCGGCAACGCAGCGCTCGATCTCTGCGAGGCTGGCGTCGACGTGCTCGCCGCTGACGTAGCAAAAACCGAAAGCGCGATCATGATAGTGAGCGAGCGCTTCCAGCACTTCGTCATTTTGACGGCGGAGTTCGTCGGGGGACGGGCGATACGAAAAGCGCATGCCCATGAACACGCAGATGCGTTCGATGCCCATGCGATCGGCGGACTCGACGAGACGGGTCATGCGCTCGATGGGCGTACGACCGGGCACGCCGCTAAGGTGACAGTGGAGATCCCAAATGCGGTAGGCTCGAGCCATGCTGCGCTGCTCTATTGGATGCTCTTGATCTCAACAAGGACGACGTTGGCGACGGTTCGGTTACGAGCGCGGCTGTTTGAGATAGCCGATCAAGTCAGCCATCTGTTCGACGCTGATCTCTTTCTCGAGCCCCTCGGGCATAAGGGACCTGCCGCTGGCGACGAGCTCCGCGACGAGCTCGCGAGCGACACTCTCTGTAGAGCCTCCGGCGCGCTTCAACGTGATGGAGTTCGCGTTCTCCTCAACGATCATCCCGCTGAGCACCGTTCCATCCTTCATCACGACGACGTAGTCCTGGTAACTCGGCAGGACGTCGCGGCTCGGATCGAGAATGTGAAGAAGGAGCTCTTTGGCGGACCGGTTGAGTACGGTTTCGAAAGCTGGGCCGACGTCGACACCAAAGCCGCGGTAGCGATGGCAGTTCGCGCACACGCGCCGATAGGTCGCTTCGCCACTCGTGAGATCCGAGGCCTTGTCCAAGGCCACGGAGTATTGATCGAGCACTTCGCGGCGTGTCGCTTCGCCTTGTGCTTGCGCCCATGCCAGCGTGGTCGCCCGCGCTTTGACCTCCTCGCTCCTGCTGCGAAGAAGCATCGATTTCTGACCACGCGAAAGATCTTTCCACGCGACGGTGCCGCTCTCGATCGCGTCAAGAAGCGTCGCGGCGGAACGAGGCCTCGACGCAAGCCCCTGGAGAATCTCGGCTCGCACATCCGGTCCGAGTGCGCGGTAGCGATCGACGAGTAGGGCCGGCGCTGCGGCCGCGTCGAAACGTAGTACCGATCTCGCCGCCGCCAACTGCAACTCCGGCGGCTCGTGGGTCAGGAGAAGGGCGGACGCTATCGGCTGAGCGGCCGACCACTCGAGCTGTGCGATGAGCTCGACGGCGGCGAGGCGGCGAGAGAGTTCGAGGTCGTTTGCGATAGCGTCGCGAGTCGCGCTCGCGATGCGGTCTCGAAGCCAGGCCTGAAGTCGCGGCGATTGCGTCAGCGAATCCAAACGTTTGCCGCGACGTGCTGCTCCGCGGGCGAGACCCTGCAGCACGGCGTCGCGGACGAGCGAGGTTTCCCTTCCGTCGCCCCCGGCTCGGCGAAGGCTTTGCAGAAGTGCTGTCATGTCCTCCGCCGCGCCGCGCACGGCAACGAGTTCCGCCAGCTGCTGCGCAAGCGGCGGATCTAATCGCGCCGAGTGGTCGAGAAGTTGCTCGAGAAGCCATGCTTCCCGGTTGGCGGCGGAGCTGATCAAGGCGGCTGTGAGCCAGCGGTCGAGACCGCCGTCAAGCGCGAAGGCGAGAAGGGCGGCGTCGCGTTCGGCGCCCGACAGGTGGGCGATCGCGAGCGCGGTTTGGAACCGAACGCGAGCGTCGTGATCGCTTGTACGGTCGAGGAGGAGCGAACGGAGACCTGATCTTATGCGAGGCGCTGCCAACCGGACGGCGTGCGCTCGGACCGGAGCCGCGGTGTCGACAAGGGCCGAACGGAGATCATCCTCGTGCAAGTGGTCCAAACCCCGGAGAGACCAGAGAGCTAGCACGCGCCCGATGGCATCAAAGTCTTGAGCGGCTTGACGCGGGGGAGTTGCCGGCGCGGCGCGTTTGTCGAGCGTGGAATTCGTCGCCGCAGATTTGCGGTCAAGAAGCCCCCGCAGGGGGGCAACCGCAGATTGATCTTGGCGCTCGAAGAGAAGGCGGTGAGCCGTGTCCCGATGCCATGCGTTCGGATGCGTGAGGAACTGCGTCAGTTCGGCGGCGCCCAGATCTCCGAGACGCGGCGTGGGGCGAAACTCAAATCCTGGTGGCGCGAGACGGTAGATGCGGCCGCGATCACGACCACTTTCGAGGTCGAGGTGCTGCTTGATGTCATCGGGGATCGACCATGGGTGCTCGATGGTTTCGCGGTGCATGTCGAGCACGTGAAGTGTACCGTCGGGCGCATTGACGAAATTCACCGGCCGAAACCAATTGTCGTCCGACGTGATGAATTCGCTGCGTTCATCGATCCGCTCGGAGCTGAACGTGACACCGCGCGCTTTCAGTCGCTGACGGTGGATCAGGTTGCCGGCGACCTCGCCCAAGAATGCCTGACCGTAGTATCCCGGAGGGTAGGCGTCGCCCCGGTACAGCGTCAGCCCAGCGGCAGACGTGAGGTAGCCGGCGGGAACCTTTTCGCTCCGCGGGCTCAGGCTCAGCGCATCGGAAGCAAGTCGGGTCGCGTTGGCGATGCGCCACGGTTCTGGGGCGCTTGTGCGGTACACCGCGACGGTGTCTCCACTGACGGCGACGTCGTGGATCGCAGCTGCGAAGAGCGCCGCCTGATTGCGCTTGATGGCGCTATCGGGAAAGACAGCATGGCGAATCGGGTTACGAATGTTGCAGATAAAGCGGTTGCCGAAATCGTCGAACGTCTGGCCGAATCGCCCGCCACCTGAAAGTACTTCGAGCTTGCCGCTGCGTGGATCCCAGCGGAAGTCGTTGGTGGCGAGCTGGACGGCGATCGCCGCGGAATTGTCATCTCGGGTGACACGACCGCCGTTGCTCGAGCCGGCGGCGTAGAGACGGTGGTCTAAGCCCCAGCGCAGGTTGTTCATGACCGCCTGCACGTTGAACTTGCGAAAGCCAGTGAAGACGCGACGGCGCGTGTCGGCCACGCCGTCGCCATCGTCGTCGCGCAGGTACCAGATGTCCGGCGTCGCGGTGACAAAAACACCTCCTCGCCAAAGCGCCAATCCCGTGGGCCACGACAGGTCGGCTGCGAAAATGGTGCTCGTATCGAAGCTGCCGTCGTTGTCGGTATCTTCGAGGCGACGAACGCGGCCGAGCGGCGCGTCGGTCGTGCGCTCGACGAACGGTTTGTCGCTCGACTTGTCTGTGTAGGGGTAGTCGCGCATCTCGGCGACGTAGGCGTGCCCCCATTCGTCGTACACCATCGCCACGGGATCGACGACGAGCGGCTCGGCGGCGATGAGCTGCATTTGGAATCCATCCCGTGCGCGAAACGCCTTTTGCGCTGCGGCGAGGTCCATGGGTGGGATGCGCATCGACGTCTCCGATGTGGCTTGTCGATGGTGCGTCGCCGAGGGTGGGGCCGCCGCCGTCGAATCGGTGTTCTTAGGAGACGACACGACGTTGGGGAGGATTCCGGCGCGCGCGTATTCCAGCGCGGACGGCGGCCGGTTGCGATGCATCTCTGCGGCGAAGTCGCCGATTCCGGCCCAGATCGTCGGCCGCGCGAGATCCACCTCGGCGACTGCAACTTCACCCCATTTTTTGGCTACTGAAAGAGTGGATCCATCATGTCCAAAGATCGCGGACGTCATCCAGTCTCGCTTCACGTCAGTGTAGGTGCTACTGATCACGTAGACGTGGTTTTCGCAGGCCCGCGCACGAACGAGGACAGGGTTGCAGCCCCACACCGGGAAGGCAATGATCTCGGCGCCGGCTTCTGTGAGGTTGCGCGCCACCTCCGGAAAGAAGCCGTCGTAGCAGATCATCATGCCGATGCGACCGATCGGTGTGTCGAACACCGGGTAGGCATCGCCGGGGCTGATTCCCGCGTGCGCTTCGCCGCGGGGAAGGCAGACCTTGCGGTACTTGCCGACGACCTTCCCGCTCGGGCCAATCAGAACGGCAACGTTGTATACCTTCGTGCCCTCGCGTTCGAGCAGGCCGGCGACGAGATGGACGCCATGGTTCGTCGCGAGGCCACCGAAGTAATCCGTGGAAGGTCCCGGAATCGGCTCGGCGCACTCCGCGTAGCTCTTGCCCACACCGAAAAAAGTCAACGTCTCGGGGAGAACGATCAAGTCCGCGCGTTCCTTCGCAGCCTGCGCGATCAGAGGCGCAAACTCTCGACAGTTCTCTTGCGGTGACTTTCCGGTGGGGCGCTGGTGAATCGCTGCGAGGCGAACCTTGCGCGGCCTAGGTGCAGCGGTTTTCTCGAGACGAACGTCGGACCACTCCGCGCGCGCGTCTTTCGCCCATTGCAGATGGAGCTGGACCCGCGCACGTCGTGCAGCCGTGGGCACCCGGTAAACACCGTCAAACCATACGGAGCCGTCAGCGTCGCCGCGTGCCTCGCGCGGTAGATCCGGCGTGGCGAGGGCAGGTTCTCCGGGCGGGTGGTAGGGCCCGATAGCAGCACGGTCGAGAAGGACCGGCTTTCCGGTATCTGAAAGCCACAGGAGGCGCGGATACGCTGTCCGCCGTTGGAACTGAATGTTCTGCGTACGAAGGCGTGCTTGAAAGCGGTAGTAGGCGCCGCCGTCAATCGGAATGGTGGCTTCCCACCAGCCCGCCTGACCGTCCTCACTTGTTGTGATGATCAGGGACTCAAGAGACGACGGTCGTTGAGCGTTCGACGTTTGCTGAAACTGGGGGCGCTGCGATTCGAGAACACTCTTGGCATGCCACTGCCACTCATCGGCTTGGAGCTGTTGACGCGACGGAGAATAGAGGAGCATCGCCAAGGTGCAGCTGACCAAGACGCGTAACGCGATACACCGGACGATCAAGCATTTCTTGATGCTACGTCTCTTCTCGATGCCACTCTTGATGCCACCTCCCCGGCGCCCCAAACGTCCGCGGATCGGCATGATCTATGACCTCGGATGCGCGAACCCCTTCACCTTTGTTTGGACCGCCCACGCAGACGAACCTCCGACCATGAAGAGAATGTCGTTGTTTGGCCCGCCGAAAGCGCAGTTCGCCGGATTCTGCGGGCACCATATCGTGCCGACGTAGTTGCCGTCTTGATCGAAGATTTGCACGCCGGAGAGCGTCGTCACGTAGAGTCTACCGTCCGTGTCGATGGCCATGCCGTCGGCGCGCGCGTCAACACGCTGCGCCGGATCCGGATGGCTGAGGACGTCGCCCGTGAGGTTGAGCTTGGCGAACTGGCGTTTCCCCGAGAGCGAGCCATCGGCTTCGATGTCGTACGCCCAGACGTAGTTCTCGCCCGGAGCGTACCAGGTGTTGTTGACATAGAACGTGTTTCCATCCGGCGAGATCGCGACCCCGTTGGGGAACGCGAGCTCGCCGGCAGGAATCACTACGCGGGGGGCGCCCTCTGGCGGTATGTAGTAAACCTGTTTTCCCGGCTGACTCTTCTTCGCCTCAGGGGTGAACTGTGGATCGCTGACGTAGATTCCGCCTGCAGAGTCCATGACGAGATCGTTCGGGCCATCGATGGGCTTGCCGTTGACCTCCGAGAGCAGTGTCCTGACGACCTCTCCGCTCTTCGAATCGATCTCGACGACGCGGTGGCCGAACATGTCGCAGACGATGAGGTTGCCGGTCTTGGAGCGAATGGTGCCGTTCATCTGCATGCCCTTGACGAACCGCGACCAGGTTCCGTCGACGTCCATTTTGATCAGCGCGCTGCGCTCGGGGTCTCCGGTCCAGTCGGCCTCGAAGTACATGTCGGTGAAGAAGAACGCGTCGTCGATCCATACGCCGCCTTCGGCGAAGATGAAGCCTTCCGTCAGTTTGGTGGCGATGGTGCCCGGCTCGATGACTTCATCGAGGCGTTCCTGCTGCGCGGCAGCTTTTTCCATGTAGTCTGGGCGGACCGGCCAGAAGACGTCCAGAGCGTCAGCGCCGAATTCGCTCAGATTCGCTGAGTGCGCCATGCCGCCTGGCTGAAAAACGACGTGGCGTTTGTCGCCGTTCATGGTGAGGTAGTCGCCCATGATGCCTTCTTCGAGGGCACCGCGGAGCGCGATCATGTGCTGATCTTCCGGATGGATATGCCACGGGAACGAGGAGCCAGGATCCATACGGATAAAGCTCAGCATGGCATTGCGTCCCCAGACGAGACGCGCCTGCGCTGTACTCCGCTTGTAGGAATTCCCCTCAAGCGGCGGCGTCAAACCAGTCAGCTGGATGTTGTTCAGATTGTAGAGGCGACCAGCTTCGATGGAGGGTGTCACGCCTTGGTCGGGAAAGTCGAGCTTTGCGTCTTGCGGTACGTCGATGCCGGTGAGCCTGATGTGATTTGGCCGAACTGGAGAGAAGACTTCGATGAGCTTCAGCCCGTTCGCACCTGCGCGTAGCGTGCGCTGCATGCCCGGCGTCAGATAGAGGAGCGAACCTGCCTCGAGGTCGAGCTTCTCACTGGCGGTCTCGCACGAACCAGAGCCCGCCTCGACGTAGGTGATGAGCTCTTCGTTCAACACTTGCGTCGGGTAAATCGCCTGCGGCTCGACTTCGACGAGCTCGAGTAGAGCGCCGCGTCCCCAAGAGATGGTTGCCGAGACACCGGGCGCGAGCTCAACCTGGGGCAACTCGCCAAGCTCGTACACGTTGCCGGCCTGAATGCCCTCTGGGACGTCGAGCGCAGGGAGCCGGCGGTCGCGGGTCTTGAGGTCGAACGACTCGACGACGGCGGCGTTCTTTTGGAACCATGACGCATCAGAGTCGACCACGCGGCTACTCCTGAGATGCCCACAGGAGATGACCGTGAAAGTTGCAACGACCGCGACCATGACAGAGACGAACGATGATTTCGCCAACATGAAAAGAAATCCTCAAAAACTGAAAGAAAACCCGCGAGATCGCGCGGTGTTGAAAGTCATCGCCAGCGGGGAGTCCGTTAACGTTAAATGCCGCTGCCTTTGTACGCCCCTAGATCGACGTCCTGGCCGCGATGAAAGTTCTTTCCCATGAGATACTTGGTCTCGAGTTCGACATCACGGATAAAAACTTGCGGCATAGCGGCGGGATCCCGCTTCGCCAGCGTCACTTCGATCGTGTTGCTCCCACGGCGTGGCCAATTTTTTTCGTCGAGCCGGAAAATGAACCAATACGCTGAGCCAGTACGATAGCGCGGCGCGCTCATGCGGTACATCTCATTGATCTTGCGGAGCATTGAGTCTGGCAGTCGCTTGCCGTTGAAGCGAAACCGCAGCTCGTCAAGCTCGGTCGTGTTGTTGATTCGAAGGCGCAGGAGTACCTCGTGAACGCGTCCGTCGCGCGCCCAGCGTGGTAGATCATCGCTGACGGCGAGCTCAACCTCTGTGGGCTTGCCAACGGTCAAATCAGCCGGCAGTTGTAAGCTCATTCCCGGCTCGACGCTCGGGCGCGGGTAGCGCCCGGTCGATGTCGGAATGTAGTAAAACTTGTCCTTCGGCGCCATCACCTCTGGATCGGGTAACTCGCGCAGTTTCTCGTAAAAAGATGCATCGTAGGGCCAGTTGCCGAACCAATGCGCCAAGTAGAGGCCGTCGACGCCTTGATCCCAGTAGTTGCAGGCAGCGCCGCGCACCATTTCGATCGTCGCTTCTGCCAGGCGGTCGGAGTCGACATGGCTGTGAACTGCGGCGTGGATTCGGCAGCTCGTACCTTTCGCTGCCGCCACGAGTGGGCGGAAGTCCGCGTTGTGGTCGACGAGCTCCGGGCCCGAGAAGTTCTGGCCGACGAGGACGTCCGCAATACCGCGGCGGATCCATTCCCGCACATCCATGCCGACCGAGTAACAACCTTCGATGCTCGAAGGAACGCGGATCACGAGCTCTCGCTCGGCGCCGCTAGCCTTCACGGCGCGGTACACGCGCTCGATCCAGCTGGTCATGATGTCGCGGCCGGCGTCGATCTCGCGCGGATGGAAATAGTGTGGCACGTAGTCCATCTGCAACTCGAAGCCGTCGACCGGGTAGCGCTGCAGCGTCTCTTCGATCAAAGCAAAGCGCTCGTCGCGCACTTCCTTGTGCTTGAAGTCGAGGCACGTCGCTGAGCGGTGATCGGGGTCGACTCCACCTTGAGCGCCGATGCGGAGCTGTGGGTTGTTGAGGCAAAAGTCTGACGCGCGCACGTCCTCGCCGCGCTTGCGGGTGCCCTGCTGCACGAGCAGCGTCGGATAGAAAAGAATTCCTTTGGCGTGCGCGCGGTCGCAGATGATGCGCAGCGGGTCGTTGCCGGACTCGATCAGGTCGACGGCATTTTGGTGGGCGCGCCGAAAGATGAGGTGCGGCCAGCGCTTGACGTTGTGTCCCCACAGCTCCCCGACCTTGGTGTCGTGCAGGACCGTACGTCCATCGCCCAGCGCAAAGGTGATCGCCTCGACCGGCGTGCCGACTAGTTCGTCGACGCCGGCTTCGAATTCGACCTTCTGCATCGGTGGCTCGTACATGTAGATGAGCGGGTGCCGACCGTCATGGTAGAACATGATGCGCGGCTTGCGCGGTCGTGCCTGTGCTTCTTGGCGTGCGTCTGCGCCCGCAGCCGCGTCTGCTGCCACAGGCGAACCGACGAGCGCGCCCGCGAGCGCACCCTTGAGAAACTCACGTCGAATCATCGATCAGCGTCTCCTTCTCAGAGGTCCGTCTCGTTCAAGCCGCACCTGCACTGAAGCAGCCAAGCATCAAACGTCAACTCAACGACGACGTCTCGGTCAGTCGTCTTCGCCGACCTTGATGCGATCGCGGTGAATCTGCTCCGTTGGGATGCCTTTTTTCTTCAGCACCTTGATCGTCTCGCGCACCATGATCGGCGAGCCCGCGATGTAGGCGTCGGCGTCATACTTTTGTGGGAAGTGCGCATCGAAGACGAGATTGATATATCCTGTCTTACCCTTCCATGCGTCGCCTTCAGCTGGATGTGAGAGGGCTGGGATGTAGTGAAAGTTCTTTTTCGTCTTCGCCCACTCTTTGAAGTGCGCATCGAGGACGAGATCTTGCCGGCTACGGACGCCGCAGAAGAGATAGATCTCCCGATCCTCATTGACCTTGTTCTCGAAGAAATAGGTCAAGAGTCCGACGAATGGCGAGATCCCTACTCCGCCGGCGAGGAGGACGATCGGGCGGTCTGAGTCGTCCGGCGTGTAGAGGCGGCCGCGCGGCGTGCTCAGCTCGACTTTGTCGCCGATTTTTAGGTGCTTGTGGACATAGGTCGAGACCACACCGGGAGGGGCTTCCTTACCGCGTGGGGGGCCGTAGTGCTTGATGATGAGTGCGAAGGTGTCGCGATTTTCAGGACTCGAGGCGAAGGAATAGGGCCGAGAGATCTCACCATGATCTGTCTTGTGCTTCTCGTTGAAGGCATCGATGTAGGCATCTGGGGCGCGCAGGTAGATGTATTGTCCGGCCGCAAACTTGAATTCAGGTGACTGCGGTTTCAGCGTCACTCGACGGATGTTGTGGTTGAGATCCTCGATTTTGATGACCTCGGCGCGATGTGGGAAATCACGTGCTGAGACCGGCGCTGCGCTGACGCAACAAATCGCCACCGCGGTGGCGAGCAAACCCTGTTGTTTGAGGGCACAGATCAGAGCCATGCTCGTTTCTCCCCTAAGGTGCTAGTGTGTGGAAGGTGACTGACGTGGAGCAACGTCCTATCGAGTCGCGTGTCGGCTACGACTTCTCTTCTCCAGACGCATCTTTCGCCGATTGCGGACGGCCGGACGCGTCACCGCCGAGCCACCGGTACTTGGAAGGATAGAGTATCAGCGAGCGGTCCTTCAGTGGCAGCCGGACCGTCTGGTTGCCCAGCTGTGCCGACAGCTTGCTTGCGATCGCGATCTCCAGCGCCTGTCGAAGGTCGTGACCCGAAACGAATAGTTCGCGGCCGCTTGCGACCGCGTCGACAAACGTGCTGATCGAGCTGACGAGATAGTCATCACTCGGGCGCAGCCCGGGCGTTTCGTTCAGAATCTTCGACCATGGGTATGGCGGACAACCGGAATCGACCTCTTGCCGCGCACCGCTGCTGTCGGCGCCTCTGAAGAACTGTGGGTCGGCCCAATCCCAGCGCACGAGCGCGTCGTCCGTCCAGACGTCGACGCCGCGGTACGGCGTCTCAGCGGAGAACACGTTCACCTCGAGACCTGAAGTCATGCGGAATCGACCATCGATCGACAGACCTGAGTCGACGTCGCTCGCGAGCGCTTCGGCTGGAGCACCCCAAGCCGTCACCTCCGCAACCTCCGCGCCGGTGAGAAGACGCAGCACGCAGCAGTGCTGGCAGCCACCGCCGGAGATCTCGCCGCTAAAACGGTGCACCGCGGCGCCGCGGATTCTTCCGAGCTCGCCAGATCGCAGTCGTTTCGCCGCATGCTGGACGGCCCACTTCGCGCACTGAAGGTTGCCGCCTGCGAAAATGACGTTTCGCTTGGCGCACGCCTCGACCATGGCGTCGGCGTCGGAGAGACGAGCTGCGATCGGTTTGTCCGTCGACACGCCCTTGACGCCGGCCTTGGCACACGCGATCACCGCGTCTTTCATGAACTTCGTCGGTGTGATGACCGCGCAGATGTCTGGTACGACCTCGCTCAGCATCGCGCTGGCATGTTTGTAGAGCGCTTTGACGCCGAAGCGCTCGCCCACGACACCGCGGCGCTCGTCGTTCCACTCAGCGATCGCGACGAGTTCGGTGTTCGGCATGCTGCGATAGACCTCGGCGTAGTATTGGCCCATGCGACCACAGCCGATGATGCCCACGCTGAGTTTCTTCTTGCCCGCTGCCGCACGTAGCGGGCTCGCGATCGCGGCGGTTGCGGTCGCAGCAAGCGTTTGTTTGAGGAACGAGCGTCGTTTCATCACCCACCTCCTGTGTGTCGTGAGGCTGCGCAAGTCGTCTGTCGCGTCGACGACGCGAAGCCGATTCGGCCGCTGCTATCTCTGCAGAACCGTCGATTCAATTGGGAGAGTCATCCTACTTAGCCGCCGCGAGAGAAAACAACTCAATTCATGTGCACGGTCACCCGCACCGATCGAACGCCGCACCGCGGCCGGTTCTGCCGCTCTTGCCATCCCAAGGGCTGAGAAGGCGACACGATCTTACTCTATTTCTCTCTTGGGGGCGTGTTTGCGGTGCCCTCTCAGATGCGTTACGCTCGTTTTCATCACGTTCTCCACGGTGGCATGGATTACGCTCGATGCAGAACATCGACCGCATCGATTTTGTTCGCGAGCCGACCGACGGTCACCTCCGGCATTTCGTCGAGGAGGCCGACCTCCGTGTCGTCCTCTCGCGCCTTCACGCGTCGGATTGGGAACGTCTCAAACGGGTGGTTCTCCGGCGGCAAATCGGCGACGACCGGCGTCTCGGTCTGGCGACCGGGCCGGAGCGGACGGAAGTTCATCTCTGCGCTTTGCCGCACCGTCTTGACCTGACACCGTATCTTGCGTCCGATCAGGAGGCAGAGTCCTTTGGCGCACTCGCCGGCCGTAATTGGCCAGCGAGTGCGGTGCGTCGTTTTATGCTCTACGGCGTATTCCTGCAGGAACTGGGCCACCTTCAGGTCCTGAGGCCTGACGCGGCTTCGTCGCGTCACCACTATGCGTCAGCGGCTCACGCGTCCGCCTTCGCGCGCGAGCGACGTGAGCAGTTGTGGAGTTCTCCCTGCGGCCATGCCGACGTGGCCCATCGGCCCGCGTCGAAGGAAGAGACCAGAGAGCTTCGCGGCGGTTGGGTCGACGCTGAAGAGGAGTTCAACGCAGGACAGGAGTTCGAGCGCGGTGGTGATGCGCACGCCGCACACGCCGCCTATCGTCGCGCCGTACGTCTCTATCCACATCACGCCCGTAGCTTGGAGGCGCTCGGACGATTGACATACGGCGGCGTCGACGTCGAAGTCAAAAGTGAACGTTTTGAGCGCGCCAGTCAATATCTTGAGCGAGCACTAGAGATCGACCCGGCGGCTCCGGACGCCAACCTCTACATGGCGCTGGTCATCAGCAGGACGGAGAAGCCCGCGGCGGCTCGGAGGGCGTTCGACCGCGTCGTCGCCGCAGATCCCTGCGGCACCATCGCCATGACTGGGCACGCTGAGCACCTCTCACAGCGCGGCTACGGCGACGAGGCCGAGGTGCTGTTCGAAAAAGTGCTCGAGAAAACGCCGCGTCAGTCGTCACGCCGCGATCGCGTTCTTCGCACGTACGCGCGCACCCTGATCCTTGCTGGTGGCGACGGCGACGAGGCGCGTCAACGCTACGAGAAGGCGACTTCGCTCCTCGAACAAGCGGTCGAGATCGACTCGACCGACGCCCGCAATCACTACTTTCTAGCCTGGGCCTACTCGCTTCTCGGCGACCGCAAGCAGAAGGCGATCGTGCATGCCCAAGAGGCACTCAAGCTCGACGGCGACTACGAAGCCGCGATCCAGCTTCTCGCTGAGCTTGGCGTGAAGCGGCCTGCGGGAGAGTGATCGAGGCTGACAGACAAGGACCTCCGCCTCACCCACTCCAGGGCGGCTTGACGCAGCCTCGCGGCAGGGGCGGCGGCCTTCGAGGCTGCGGTGAGCTGGCACGGGCGTGCCTGCTCGCCCCCAGGTGGACGGCGTAAGTCGTTGTGCCATCGAATGCAGCGTTCCGACTGTAGCGTTTGCCGCGGCCGCGACGGAAAAACAAAGAAACCGCGTTACAGATGCGCCGCCCCGTGTCCCTGGAGGAGTGAACGTCGCAGCGGCGACGTGTCAGGAAAACCCAACCAGACGGAAAGGACACAGCTCATGCGTCACTCCCCCTCGCACCCGCGTTTCCTCGCCGCCGTTCTTCTCTTCGCTGCTTTCGTGTTCCCGTCACTGAGTGCGCAGATCTTCGATCCTGGCATTTTCGAGCCGCCAATCGAAATTCCAGACATCGGGCCTCTCCCCGATGGTGGACTGCTGAATCATTCCTTTGAGCGCGGCGACGCTAACCGTGACGGCGACGCCGATGTGTCGGACGCGCTCTTCACGCTCAATTTTCTCTTCGTAGCGGGTTCCCCCGCCCGCGGCTGTTTCGATGCGGCCGACGCCAATGACGACGGTATCCTCGACATCTCCGACCCGCTCGCTTTGCTCGGCTTTCTGTTTCTCGGTTCACCGGTCTTACCACCCCCAGTGGGTGATTGCGGATTCGACCCCACCCCGGATGGACTCACCTGTGCGCTCGAGAGTGAATGCGGTCCCGCGGGATGTCCGGCGCTCGAAGTCAGTGGAATCATCGTCCGCAGCACTCAATGCTTCGCCGACTTCGCCGCGATCCGCGTCACCGCGGACTTACTCAACATTGGTGCCGCACCGTTTCGTTCGCGCCCTGGGCAGCAGAGTTTCATACTTTACGAAGAGGTGTCGGGTTCAAGTCCGCGGGAGGTCGCACGTCTCGACTTCACGGAGTTAGACGTGGGCGCGAGTCTACAGGTTTCTTACGACAGATCGTGGCCGCTGTACGAAGCGCCGCCGTCAGTCTCTTTCCGCGCCGTGCTGTCACTGGACCCAGACATCTTCATCGATGGCAATCCCGACAACGACCAGTGCGCTGACGCTGGACCCTGGAGCGCGTCGATCGGCCCCAACGAAATCTCGGAAGATGCGCACCAAGGTTGTAACTGACGCTAAATGAACGAGGTTTGACGTGAGGCAGCAGGGTGTGCTTGACGGTACACCCTGCGTTTTTTTGGGGCTGGGACGTGGCGCAGTGACCGTGCTATGACAGTAGGAACGGAGGCTCCACCGTGCCGTGATAGCCGTAACGGTCCCTGCCGCGAACGAGAATCGGACGCCACGGCTCACCAACGGAGTTAGGGCTCACTTGGCGCGCGTTCGGTGGAATGAATCGAACCGTCATGCCGCAGCGCCGGCGTGTGGAGCGGTTCGGTCGACTGGCGTGAAAGAGCTGCCCGTCGTGGACCGACGCTTGCCCGGCCTTGAGTGGGAGGCAGACCGCTTGCCGCTCGTCGATCTCAGCGGCCGGAATTTCCTGGTTGATGCTGAGGAGGTTGCCACTGCGCGCCGACGTGCCATGCTGGACGATTCCTCGCTTGTGCGAACCCGGGAGAACCAACATGCAGCCGTTTTCCTCGTCAGCGTCGTCGATGGCGATCCACGCGGTGTGCGCCGTCGGCGGTTCGAGGCCCCAGTAGGTGACGTCTTGGTGCCAAGCGACGAACTTCGTCGCCTCCTTGTCAGGGTACTTACAGAAGAAGTGGGTCGACAGCAGGACCAGATCCTCGCCGACAAGCGCCTCCATGAGGTCGAGGAGCCGCCGCTGCGTGGCCATGCGCCAAATAAACTCCTCCTCAAAGTGGCGTCCCATGATGCCAATTTGGCAGCGCTCCTTGCCTTCCCGCGCCTCGAGCGCGTCGAAGGCGCGGCGATACTCGCGAATCTCATCCTCAGGGAAGACCTCGACGGCTGTGACGAAGCCGTCCTCGGCGTACTCCTGCGCGAGGCGTTTGCTAAATGTCATGGAGCTACCTGATAGACTCGAGTGTTCCGAGCGCTGATGGCTCGCGAGCGCTTCGCCTTCATGCTACGGGAAGCGAGGACTTCGGACGATCGAATAATCTTTGATCGCGACTGAGGTGTACGGTGTCTCCCAGTCTCCTTCAGGTGGAGACGGAACGTTCGGCTGCGTACGTCGATGTTTCTCGACGAACAGTGAGCTGAATCGCCGAGGCGTCCGTTACAATTGTGTGCGGTGAGACTAGCCGAGGTTGTTCGCGGAGTGAGTATGCAAGAATCAGCGCGTTGTGCGGCGCTCCACGTCCTTGTGGCGACGTTCGTTTTCGCCTCTGTCGAGTTTGTGACTGCCGTTGACTGTAACGGCAACCGTGTCGACGACGCTATGGACCTTGCCACGAGCGCGAGCGAGGACTGTAACGGTGACGGCGTACCCGACGAGTGCGAGCTCGGCATGCTCGAGCTCGGTTTGACGGTGCCCGGACTGAAGCAGCGCGGCATCCCGCGTCGCGTCGCAGTTCATGACTTCGACGGCGACGGCCGTAGCGATCTCATGAGTGCCGCGCTCGGTCCTGCGGGTTCGACGATCGGGATTTTTTTTCAAGACGAGGACGGTGTGGTCGGAACTCCGACCTACCGTCGCCTCGGTGCCGACACGATCGACCTCGTTGTCGCCGACCTCGACGGCAACGGGTTTCTCGACGTCGTCAATGTGGAACCGAACGCGGTGTTCATTTTGTGGAACGACGGCGAACGCAGCTTTCCACGGACGCCAGATTCGTTCGCTTTTGAGGGCGCCCGGACCGTGGCGGTCACGGATGTTGATCGCGACGGCATCAAGGACCTTCTCTTGGCGCGGTTTGGATCCGAGGCGCTGTTTGTCGCTCGCGGCGTCGAAGGACGCACTTTCGAACCGCCGCTAGCGGCCCGCGACATGGTGGGGGACATCGCGGCGCTCGCGTGTGGCGACTTTGATGCGGATGGCCTGCAGGACGTCGCCGCCCTGCTGCCGTCAGGCGTCACGGTCCTTTGGGGAAGCGAAGACGCCGGGTTTGAAGAGACCGCGGCGTCTGTGGCGGTTGGGAATCCACGTACGTTTGCCGTTGCGGACGTGTCGGGCGACTCGGTCGACGACATCGCCTTGATGGCAGCGGAAGGCGTGGTCGTGCTCACCGCGAGCCGTTCCGAACGGCGTTTGGAGGAGCACGCAACGTTCGCGATTCAAGGCCGCTGCATCGGCGTCGGCGATATCAACTCCGATCGTTCGACGGACGTCATCGTGGGAACTGAACCGCGCTCCGTCGCCGTGCTCGTCAACCGCGGCGACGGCAGCTTTCAAGCGCGCCGCGACGTGGCCGTGGAGGGAGAAGCGGTCTGGGTGGCAACGGGCGACCTGAACGGCGACGGGGCGATCGACGTTGGCGTCGCGAAGCGAGTCCCGGATTCGATCGGCATGCTGATGAACGGCCGCGCGTTAAGTTTTGTGAGTCGCATTTACGAAGGCGGTAGTCGTCCGCACTCGCCGCCATCGCTGGCCGACCTCGATCAGGACGGCGACCTCGACGTCGTGTTCGGGCATGGCGGGGCGTTCATTACCTGTTACTTGCTCAACGACGGGAGAGGCGCTTTTTCGGTGGCTGCGACGCGACCGGCCGACGGCTATCCGAATTCTATCGTGACCGCCGATTTCGACGGCAACGGGAGCATCGACGTGGCGTCGCCGTTTTTGAACGACAGGCGCACCGAGATCATGCTGAACTATGCGGACGGCACCTTTGAATCGAGCGCCTACTACATTGGTGGGGTGGATCCGTTTTACGCCATCGCTGCCGATTTAAACGGTGACGAACGGCCCGAAGTGATCACCGCCGACAGCGGCGCGTCGGTGACGATTTTGCACAACGCCGGCGATGGCACGTTTCCGCGCGTCGACATCATCAGAATCCCGGGGCGCTTCCTGGGCGTCGTTGCACGCGACTTTGATGCCGACCATGACCTTGACCTCGTCGCCGCGAATGGAGCCGGCAAACTGGAGATCCTGGCGAACGACGGTTCCGCGTCCTTCGAGCACGTTGGTTCGATTGAGACGTTCGGGCGTACGAGCTTCGTCGTCGCGGGCGATTGGGACGGCGACGGTGACGACGACCTGGCGGCATCGAACCAAAACGAACAAGAAATGGCGGTGGTGGAGAATCGCGGCGGGCTGCGATTCGAGACTGTGCGGACCTATCCGGTGCGGCAGTTGCCGTACTCCATGACCTCCGGAGACTACAACGGAGATGGGCACCTTGACCTCGTCACGTCGAACGAAATCTCGCTCGGCCTGGCGCTTTTCGTCAACCGGGGCGATGGCACGTTTGCCGAACCGCTTCATGCGTTCGTCGAAGCCGTTCAGATCAGCGCGGTCAGCAGTGGGCCGCGGTACGCTGTCTCCGAAGACATCGATCAGGACGGCAAGATCGATCTTCTCGTCATGAATCGACAGGACAACCAACTCATCGTGTCGCACAACGCGACGGAGTTTCCTGCGACTGTCGACTTCCTGCCTCGCCTCTGCACGCAAAACGATTTTCGCAGCGTCGCCGTCCCGTCTCGTCGACGCGCTGTGGGCGAGCGCGAAACGAAGTTCGTGCTTCCGGCGCGAGACGATGCTGCGCTGCTGACGACGGCCTTCCAAAACACGCATCGTTTCCAGCTGCATCAGGATTTCCTCGCTAGCGTGTTTCCTGAACGCTTCCCGGCGCTGGGGCCAGCCGAGTACAACCGATTGGTTGGCCTCCGAGCGACGCGCGACTACTATGTCGGTTCGCTCAAGCGACTGCGCTCGGATGGCGCATTTGTGTATGCCTTTACTGTCGTTGCTGACACCGGGAGCGGCGCGTCCGAAGCGCTGGGTGTCGCTGAGGTCAAGGATGTGTACGACCGCCTGCGCGAGTCGATCAGCTTGCAGCCGCTTGCGTATCTACCGGATACGCCGATTGCGCGAGAGACCGCCGAAAGCTGGTTGAATCCAGGATTTGAGGTGCTTCTGGACATCGATACCGGCCCTGCTGTCGACTTTGAGGCTTACACGACGGGAGTCGGTTTCGGGCGCGTGAGGGTGCTGACGCTCGAGGAGTTCGAGGCGGCGAACGCAGCGGGTGCTTTCACGTTTCAGGATGTCCTCGTCATCGACGAAGCACCTCGTGACATCGAGGGAGTGGTCGGCGGCGTCATCACCGGTTCTCGACAAGGAACCTTGAGCCACGTTGCCGTACGCACCGCGCGCCGACGAACGCCAAACGCGTTCGTCGCGGACGCGCGCGCACGCTTCTCGCCTTTCGACGATCAGTTGATCCGCCTCGAGGTGACCGAGAGTTCGTTCGAGGTCAGCCCGGCGGATTTGTCCGACGCCGAGGCGTTTTGGCAGGAGAACCGACCGCAGTTGCCAGCCCTGCCGCCGTTCGACGCGAACTACGCAGCGCTGGACCGTCTCACCGACTTCGATCTGGGCGGCTTGCCGGAGTCCCGCTTTGGCGGCAAGGCGAGCAATCTCGCGCGTCTGCAGACGATTCTCGATGGAGTGTTTGCCGACTACCGCGAGAAAGGCTTCGCGATCCCCGTACGCTACTACACGGAGTTCATGCGGGGGAACCGGACGGCATCGCCGGTCGATCCGGGCCGTCAGGTCTCGTACGAGGAGTTTCTTACCGAGCTCGCAACGCTCGAGGATTTTCAAACGGATTCACGACGGCGCTTTGAAGCGCTGCAGGCGTTTCGCGACGTCGCGCGCGACACCGGCGTGGTTTCACCCGAGCTTCTGGCTTTGCTGCGGAGCCGTATCGAAGAAGTTTTTTCTGCGACTACATCGATCCGTTTTCGCTCGTCGTCGAACGTCGAGGACCTACTCGAGTTCAACGGCGCTGGCCTCTACGAGTCCACGGGAGCGTGCCTAGCCGATCAGCTCGACGGTGATGACGAGGGACCATCGCTTTGTGACGCGAGCAAATCGAACGAGCGTACGCTTGAGCGTGCGCTCAAGAAGGTGTGGACAAGCCTGTGGACTTTTCGTGCCCACGAAGAGCGCGCCTTTTTTCAGATTCCCCAGGCGAGTGCCGCGATGGGCATTCTGGTCAATCGCGCCTTCCTCGACGAGCGGGTCAACGGCGTCGCGTTCACTGGCGACCCGGCGAACCCTGACGACCGGCGCTTTGTCGTCACAGCACAAGTTGGCGAGGAGAGTGTCGTCAGTCCCGAACCCGGCGTGTTGCCGGAGAAAACGCTCCTCGACGTGGTCGACGGCGAGGTCGTGGAGATCATCCGCGCCACGCGTTCGACGCTCGTGGAGAGCGATGCGTTGGTCATGACCGACGCGGCGCTCCGCGAGCTCGGCGCCGTCATGTGGCACATGGACCAGAATTTCCCCGTCGTTCTTGGCGAACATGATCGTGACGACGTCTTGCTCGACCTTGAGTTCAAGATCGAAGCAAGCGGCGATCTGGCGGTCAAGCAGGTGCGGCCATTCCTCTTGACCTCCGAGCGGCAACCGACGCCGATGTTTGTCCTGGAGATTCCCGCTGAGACGAGCGTCTGCGGTGTCCTCGACGTCAATGCTCCGGAAGAAGACCCTTTGGTCGGACTGGCGTCGAAGAGCCGCGTACGACTGCGTGCAGGTACCTTCGAGCTTGCCGGGCGGACCGGATCGATCAGTTTAGACCTGATCGACGAAGTGCTGATTGGGCCTGCGCAGGTGACAGCGACGCCGCTCGGCCGCGGGCGAATGCGCGCGACGAAACGGCCCGGTGCGGGCGGCGAGACACTTTATCGTTTTACCTACGAGCAGCGCTTCAGCTTGCCAGGTACGGCCGGGGAAACATTCGTCGTGACCCTGGACGACGTCGAGTTTAGCGCTGCCGGCGGCGTTCCGCAGCGCGGTGAGGTCATCCTTGACGAAGAGTTCATCACCGACGAGCTTTTCATGACCGGATTCTCGGACGGCGATGCCGCACTGCGCGTGGCGTATTCGTCGTGCACCTACGAACTTCTCGACCTCTGGGCGATCGAGGCCGAACTCGCGGATGGCACGAGCCTGAGGTTGCGAGAGCGCTCGATCCCTAGCCCAGACCCAAGTCGCACCGGACCGGCAAGCTTGGTCGCCGCCGAAGTCGCTGCGGAATCAGCGTATCTGCGTGTGGCGGACTACTGGAATCTCGTCTATGCGTCATTTCGTCACAATACTTTCGTGAAGTATCTCATCGTCTTTGATCCGCCGATCGATTTGGCGCTCGTTGAACGACCGGTGCGGGCAATTGAACTCGCCGCACCCGAGCCGCCGATCATGCCGAACCCGGCCGCGGCCTATCTCGACAGCGACTTTCAGGTCATCGCGGCGGTTGAAGTGAACGCGTTTCAGCGGCTCACGGACACTGCGATAGATGTCCGATTTCGCCGCAGCGACGCCAACGCTGATGGCGACATACAACTCGCCGATGCGATTTACGCGCTCGAGTTCCTTTTTCGCGATGGCCTCATCCCGAGTTGTCTCAAGTCCACAGACGTTGACGATGACGGGCGTTTGACCGTCTCCGATCCGATCAGGGTCCTGCTGCATCTCTTCGGCGGCGAAGCTGGAATCGCGCCCCCGTTTCCGTTTTGCGGTCGCGATCTCACCGCGGATGCGCTCGATTGCGCGTCATACGCGCCGTGCGATTGAGGACTGTGGCGTACTCGTTGCCAGTGTGTGAGCGCCTCGGCGGTCTGCGACTCACGCTGAGGTGGGTGGCAGCAGCCCAAGCTTTTCTCCATCGACGCGTATCGCGTCGATACACGTTTGGATGTGAGCCGCTGGGTCGACTCCAAGCTCTTCAGTGCCGACGCGAATATCGTTGCGATTGACTGCGGCAGCGAAGGATTTGTCCTTGAGCTTCTTCTTGACGGACTTGCTCTGAAGGTCTGCGATACCTTGCGGTCGCACCTTCGCGCACGCAACGATGAATCCGGCGAGTTCATCCACAGCGAAGAGCGTCTTAGCCATTGGCGTTTCCCGCGGCGTCCCGGTGTACTCGGCGTGGCCGAGAATCGCCGTGCAGATGCCTTCGTCGACGCCGAGCCCGCGCAGGTGTGTTACTCCGACGAGAGGGTGCTCCTCCACGGATGGGTGCTTTTCGTAGTCGAAGTCGTGGAGAATGCCGGTGACCGACCAGCGCTCCTCTTCGTCAGGAGCGAAGTGCTTGGCGTAGGCTCGCATGCAGAGCGCGACACACTCCATATGAACTCGCAGAGCGGGGCTCTCCGTCCATTCCTCCATCAGTCGGCGCGCGTCGTCGAACTTCATGCGAAGCTCCTCTCATCTGTGTCGTCTCGGGCGTGCAAAGGTCGACGCCTCTCAGAGCGTCTCCTGGGGTTCCATCGTCCGCCCGTGCTACCTTTTCGGTCCTGACCAGCAGGCTGTCGAAATGGCGAAGTACTTGTTCTTGAACGGCGGCGCTTTTCGCGTCGCGAACCAGGCGCGCCAGGTTCCGTCGCTGAAGCGTATCAGTGACTGACTGGTTGTGTAGTGCGACTCCCAAGCTCGCATCGGATCGGGACGAAGCACTGGATTGTGAGGGTTCTTGTACCACGTCTTCCCGTCCGAGCTGGCGGCAAAGCCAAGAGCCGTCTTGGCGGGTTGTAGCTGCCGTACCACATCAAGTAGGCGCCGTCGACACGTCGAACGGTCGGGTAAAAGAGCCGGTTTTTCTCCCAACTCTGCGACAGCGTGAGGACTGGTTTCGATTCGACGTCCCAGCGTCGTCCGTCGCGGCTTTCCGCGTAGCGCAGGATCCACGGTTCGGCGGCAACGTCGACATACCACATCTTATACGCACCGCCATCTTTCAGAACGGATGGGGCGTAGACGTTCTCAGCCAACGGTGGTGACGGCTCTCGCCAATGAATACCGTCCTCGCTCGACGTTTCATGGAGTGTGTGAAGGTTGCTCGCAGCCGCAAAGCGGGTGGCGCTAAACCAAAGACGCAGTTTGCCGTCTTCGCGCAAGACTGAACCATCCGGGCGACGAAGAAGTGCCGGGGTTAGCACGGAATGTTCGCCATCTCCGAACTCAAAGACCGAACTGTCGCCGGTCCTGACGAAGTAGCGTCCATCATGACTCTCTGCACGCCCAAGGCGAAACAGACGCTTGGCGACCTCGTGTCGCGATCCGCAGTAGTACATCTGATAGCGACCCTGCTCGAAATTGACGCAAGGGGCGAAGATGTGCATGTCGTCGAACGACCCGCTGGCGCCCAGAGCAAGAACCGGTGCGCTTCGGTCTCGCACCCATCGCTGCGGTTCCATCCACCGTGTCAATGCGGCGGGGACGGCAGGTGGTGCAGCGATGACGACGCGCGTCTCTGGTTTAGCGTGAACGCATGCCAGTAGGCAGAGCGACGCGACCGCCAGATTGTGGCTGGCACGGAGTTCAGGGCGGTTCGAGCGGTTCTTTGACATGACTCCCCAGATGCTTGCATGCGCCGTGCGCGTGCTGAGGGTGGGCTTCGTAGCCCACACGATAGGTCTACCCGAAAGCGTGGAAGAGGGTTGACGAAAAAAGCGCCTTGGGCACCTACCGCTCGGCTCACAGACGTTCCGAAAAGGAAAAAAACAGGCGTAGAGGCATCTAGTTGCGAACTTTTGTGAGTTTCCCACCGATAGCTGGAGCACCTCGACGATCCTTCGAACTCAAACCCTTTCCACGAGAAGCATCAGGTGGAGGAACATGGAAAGCACCGTTTACACCGCTGTCTTTGAGGCCATGACGCAGTACATGGACCGGGACAAGGCGAGTCTTGCGCTCGAACGGCAGCTTAAGCGCTGCGGCAAGACCCCAAGTAACGTTACGGCAGACGATTTTCGAACGATCCGGCCCTTCCTTGCTGGATCGATCACTCTCAATGTCCCGAGAAAGCCTGATCAAGAACGGTTGAACTCGGAGATCGACAAGATTCTGTGAATCCTAGGAGAACGTAGACCATGGGTATTCGAGCAAAATTCGTGCTATCGATCGTAGGCATCGCGGCCGCCGTGATGATAGCGACCAATCTGATCGTCGAGCGGTCTAACAATCAGCTCATCCAGGAGGAGGCTCTCCGAGTCGCAGAAGTCGTCTCCAATCAGGTTGTAGCGGACCGCGCCGAGTACACCGAAAACGTCGTTGGCAAACTCAAGCGCGATGGTTTCGGGGCAGCACGCAACGACTTTGGGAAGAAGGGCTTCGTGGAGCTTCCTGCTCAGTTCGTGAGATTCGTCTCGATGCGCGTCGCGGAGCAGGCAAAAGGGCTCTATTCATATGGTCTGGTGAGTCAATGGAATCTTAACCAAGATCAAGGCCTGAAAGACGACTTCCAGCAGTGGGCGTGGGAAGAGTTGGTCAAGCAGGACGAGAGCCATACAGGCAACCCTGGAGCGAAAGGTCACGAGTGGCTTCCTGCCTATCGAGTCGAGAGCGTGAACGGACAAGACGTTCTGCGCTACATGAGAGCCGACCCAGCGTCTGCGGCAGCGTGTGTAAGTTGCCACAACGATTGGGAGAAGAAGCCTGAGATCATGGCGATGCGGTCCAAAGCTGGAGTCACGCCGGGGAAGCAGTGGGAGCTTCATCAGCTCATGGGAGCGATCGAAGTCAACGTGCCTCTGAAGAAGGTTCAGGCTCTCGCCGCGTCCGGCAAGACCAATCTCCTCCTCGGCCTTGCAGCCACGTTTGTGATCGGTTTCACGTTGCTCTTCTTCATCTTGGGTAGATCGGTCATCAACCCGGTTCAGAAGTCAGCCGAAGAGATCACCGCTTTCTCAGAGACGATCGACGAAGTGGTCGGTTGTAGTCGTAAGCTCCTCAGTGGTGCCGAAGGTCAGCTCGAGACGTGCAGATCGTCAGCCGACGTCGTCATGGCGAAACAGGCCGTCACTGCAGACGGCGAGAGCGTCATCGACCCACATGAGGAACGACGTCTGTCGAGAAAGCGCGCTCAGGCTTTCGACGCCATCTCCCGCCGCGCCGAGGACAGCGCCATGGTTGCCGAGGAAGCAGCGGTGCACTGCTCGACGCTGGAAGGGCGTTTCGCGGAGCTCACCAAACGCCTGAACAAGGTGCTTGGCAGGAAAGGCTAGGCGAAATCATGAAAAAGACGATTTCCAACCCAATCTTTCAGATTGTTTCCTTAGTCCTTCTTTTCTGGGCGCTCGGTCCGGTGGTTGCTGAACCCAGCGACCAGGCAGCTAGCGTGCCACCGCGTGTGGAAGCCGCTTCGCTGCAAGGGCAAGCACCTCAAGAAACGGCACCGGGAGAGGTGGCGGGGCCCGCTTCTGGTGGCGAAGAGGCGAGCGTCTGGCACTCATTTATGGATTCCATCATCAATGGAAAGCTGAGTTTCGACCTCCGAGCTCGTGTGGAGATCGCTGAACAAGAAGGACTCGACACTTCACAAGCGTACACGGAACGGCTTCGTCTCGGATACGGGACGAAACCGTTCTATGGATTCTCGGGCTTCTTGGAGTTCGAAGATACGCGTTCGGCGGACGAGGACCTCTACAACGCCGCGGGTCTCAACGGTGAACCCGGAAAGACTGTGATCGCTGACCCGGAGAACACGGAGCTAAACCGTGCCTTTATTCGCTACGATCACGACTTCTTCACCGGAAAGATTGGACGGCAACGCATCATTCTCGACGACGCCAGGTTCGTCGGCAACGTCGGGTGGCGCCAGAATGAACAGACCTATGACGCCCTCACGATCCAATCTGATTGGGTCGAAGATCTGTCGCTTTACTATGGGTACATTGACGAAGTGAACCGGATCTTTGGGCCTGACGCCGGTCGCGATTTCAAATCAGACTCGCATTTGATCCGCGCGTCCTACTCCGGCCTCCCGGTAGGGACGTTGACTGGCTTTGGCTACTTGATCGACCTTCCCAATTCTGACGTGAACTCTTCGAACACTGTCGGTCTCCGCCTGAACGGAACGCAGAAGTTTCAAGAGGAGAAACTGAGCTTCGGCTACATACTGTCCTACGCCTATCAGGTCGACGCGGGGGACAATCCGAACGACTACAAGGCTCACTATCTTCTTCTCGAAGGGAACGTCGGAGTCAAAGGCGTTGGCACGTTTGGCGTTGGCTACGAGGTGCTGAGCAGCGATGGGGGCGCCGCGTCCTTCAGTACCCCACTGGCCACGCTGCACAAGTTCAACGGTTGGGCCGACAAGTTTTTGGTCACGCCTCCCGACGGACTGGAAGATCTCTACGCGTACGTCAGAGCGCCGCTTCCCTGGGACATGAAGTTCCAGGCGGTTTTTCACATGTTCTTCTCTGAAGACAGGAGCCGAGATTTCGGTGTCGAATTTGATGCAGCGCTGCGCAAAGCGATTACGAAGAATCTTGCCGTACTTGCCAAGCTCGCCGTGTTTGAAGGCGAGTCGGTACTCGCTGGCGGCGATATTCAGCGTTACTGGTTGCAGGCAGAGTTGAAGTTCTGAACTTTGGCGTTGGCGCGAACTGGCGTTGAGTCCACACGGGGCTCCGCGCTGTCGCTCCAGGTGACGTCGCAGCAAGCTGCGAAGCTCGGCCTCAAAGGCGAAGAAAAGACTCGAACCCGAACTCTTCGGGTTCGAGTCTTTTTTGTTGAGCTCGAGCGCAAGGGCAGGGGCGGACTCACGTCGGCCTTCGATGGTGGATCGACATCGTCCCACGCGTTCTCTTGCACGCTGTCGTGAAGCCCGGACTCTGTTGCGGCAGTGGTTGATGCGTCCGCGGTGGTCAGACGCTGGCACCCGCTGCGGTAGCAGGACGTGCGTTGAGTCATGACGAGTTCGCGCTCGCGATACAGACAGGTCGCGACGGTCCATCAGAAAGAGGAACGGAGCTCGCTCGGCCGCCGCGGATTACTCTCCGTCGTCATCAGACAGGCGGTCGCCCCGGTTCTTGGGCCCGTGCGCTCACGTTTTATGGCAGAATGCTGCAAGGATCGAGCGGCGTGCGGAGGGGGATGCGCTTAGGCCATTTGATTTCTACTCACGTGTTTGTGCAGCAAGGCCAGGAGCGAATGCGCGACTCGTTGACTCGTCAAGAGCGAGGCACGCGGAGTGCATTCCTGTCTAGCGGTCTGCTACCCGCCAAGGAGAACCACATGCTCTGTGCGTCAACCATGCCCTCACTTGTTCACTTTCGCCGGCTCGCGGTCATTCTGGTAACACTCACGGCTGGAACTGCTGGGCTCGGCGTGTTCCGCCTCGTCGCCGCGGAGATCGACTTCAGTACCTACTTCGGTGGCCCTTCCGGCGACACCATCAACGCGGTCGCTGTGGCACCGGACGGCAACTTGGTTGTCGTCGGTACCAGCAGTTCGGAAAGTGTGATGGGGGTCTTGACGCAGGAGGGGTGCAACAGCTTCGGAAACTGTGGCCAGGGCGACATCTTCGTCCTACGGGTCAGTCCAGACGGAAGTCAGATTTTGGAGGGCGGGAGCCGCATCGGTGGCAGCAGTTTCGACGAAGCCACGGGCGTGGCCATAGGTGCCGATGGCAGCATTTACGTGACGGGATTCACTCGATCGGGTGACTTTCCGACCGTCGCGGCGCATCAGAGCGAGCTTGGCGACGGGGCAACAGACCCTTCTCAAGAGCAACCGCCGCGGGACGCCGTTGTCGTCAAGCTGACCGCGGACGCGACGACCATCGTCTACTCGACCTATCTCGGCGGTCCGGGAAACGACGAGGCATTCGACATCGCCGTCAACCCCCAGGGACGCGTCATGATTGTCGGCGCAACGGATGGCGATTTTGCAGTGACCGAATTCGGCTTCGACTTCACATACAACGGTGGACGTACCGACGGGTTCGTCGCTCTGTTCCTCGAAAACGGCGTCCAGTACAGTGGTTTCTATCTCGGCGGTGATCGCGAAGATACGGCCCAAGGCGCTGCCGTAGATGCGCAGGGCTTCTTTTACGTTGGTGGAGATACCGAGGGAGGGTTTCCGACCACGACCGGCGTCTACGAGGAGAACAGAATCGGCAGCGTCGACGGTTGGGTCGCCAAGATCGACCCGACGAAGATCGGTCTCAACATGCTCGTCTTTTCGACATATCTGGGCGGCACGGGACCGGATCACATCTTTGGTCTCGAGATCGGCCCGGATGGGAATATCTACGCGACGGGCGACACCGCCTCGAGCGACCTTCCCGTGACGGACTTTGCGTTTCAGCGTGAGTGCGGCTGCGATCTCTCTCCTGAAAGTGGGGCGGACGCCTGGGTCGGAAAGATCTCCGCCAACGGGCGTGCACTCGTCTATTTGTCTTATTTGGGCGGCGGCGGTGCTGACACTGGCAAGCGAGTCGACGTGGACAGCTTTGGCAGGGCATACGTTACCGGAGCCGCACGACCGGGATTTCCGGTCCCCCCGGAGAATAGCTTCATCGACATTAAGGGAGATGCGTTCATCGCCGTCGTCTCCGCTACCGGGCGAACACTCCAGTCGTCGAGGACTCTGGGAGGGGCGGAGGGCGGGGGTTTCCTCTTAGAGCCGCTCGATCTCGGCAGGAGCATCGCGGTCGATGAGGGCGGCTGCGTCTACGCTGGTGGACTCTCGTGGTCTTCGAACTTCCCGACGACGAGCGGCGCTCTTCTTGAGGAGCCTGCGGATGATGGTTCCGTTGGTTACTTCGACGGTTGGCTTGTGAAGCAGGCGCGCGGCGACCTGCACTCGGTGAGCGACGCTCTCACGCGTGAAGTCGAAGCGGGACCCTTTCTCGAACCCGAAGACGTCCGTCTCCTGGCCCGAGAGATCGAACTCGCCGTTCTGGCTGCTGAGCGCGGCGACCTCGACGAGTTTTTCGACGCGCTGCGGCGGTTCGCAATTGCGGTCGAGACGGTTGTGGATGAGCGCAGGTTGACCCCAAGCGCGGCGGAGGCCTGGCTTGATTTGCTCAGCGAAATGACGCTGCAGCTTGAGAAGTCGCTGCCAGCGATCATCCTCCGTCGTGGCGACTGCAACGACGACGGTGACGCTGACATCTCTGATGCGGTTTGCACGCTGAACGCACTGTTCACCAACACTGGCTCGGAGCCGATCTGCCAGGCTGCGCTGAACGTCAACGGTGACGCCGGCGTCGATATCTCGGATCCGATCGCGCTGCTCAATTTTCTCTTCGTTGCCGACAGCGCACCGCCGGTAGCTCCGTTTCCTTGGTGCGGACCGACAACACTCGATGCCGACGGTGCGGTCGGCTGCGCCACGCGGCCAAAGAGCTGTGAATTCTAAGCTTTGCGGGGAAAGCACAGTCGACGGGAACCAGCGCGGAGTCTGACGTTCTGCTCTGTCGTGTAGGCGTCTTGGACTCGGTGTGCGTGTGGGTGTGAGCGTGGGTGCGGGTGTGCGAGTGCTCAAGTAGCAGGCACACTCCGAGGCTGTGAAGTTTTCGAAACTTGCCGTCGCAACTCTCCGGAACGGCACACGGCGTGTGCCTGCTACTTTGAAAAGCGTATCGGTGACGTCTTTATAGTAGCAGGCACACGCCGTGTGCCGTTCCGGATGTCTGCGAGCTGCAACAGCAGTTAAAGAATTCGTGCCGTTCGGGAGGCGACCGTGCGGAGCGCAAGTTTTGACGGCACGTGTTAAACCTTCACAGCCTCTCCGTGTGCGCGTGCGTGGAGGACGCGGGTCACCAACGGACGCCAGTTCGGTCGATGGTCCGAATTGGTCGAACACGGCACATCGACAAGCCTCACCAAGCGCGATCTGTATCTGCCTCTGCTTCATCCCCCTCACCCAGGAGCTAAGTCTTTACGCCGCAAGCGCTAAGGTGATCTTCCTGCGGCACGAGGAGCTCCGCCCGCCGCCCCGGTCGAGGCGGAATCAAGATTCTCACAAAAACCGTGAGCCAATCGACCCGCCGTTGTCGCCCCCAGGTGCGTGAGGACGCGTGGCGCGTCCCGTTGCACTGGTTCACGACTTCCAAGGAGAAATGACATGTTTCGTTCAAGCCTGCCCGCAACCTCCCGCCCGGGTCACCCGCTTGCCGCCGCGCTCTCAGCTCTGTTGATCATCGCATTGACCGGTCATCGTCTCACGGCGGAGATCGAGTTCAGTACATACTTCGGTGGTGGCGCAGGAGACGAAGTGTCTGCCGTCGTGGTGGCGCCGGACGGCAACGTTGTCGTCGTCGGTTCCACGAGCTCAGCGGATTTGATGGGAGCCATCGGCCGTGACGGCTGCGATGGCTTCGGAAACTGCGGGCAGAGCGACGTCTTCGTCCTGCGCCTCACCCCCGACGGCCGAAACGTTCTCGGCGGCTCTTTCGTCGGCGGGAGCGGTCACGACCTGAGCTCCGGTGCTGCGGTCGGATTGGACGGTAGCATCTACGTGACCGGATCGACTCGTTCAGGTGATTTTCCGGCCGTGAACGCGCATCAGGCAGAGCTCGGTGGTGGCGCCACGGATCCTTCTGAGGAGTGGGCACCGCGTGATGCTTTCGTCGTCAAGTTAACCGCAGACGCGACGAGGATCGTTTACTCGACGTACCTCGGTGGGGCGGGGGACGACGAGGCGTTCGACATCGCCGTGGATTCCAGAGGGCGCGTCATGATCGTCGGCGACACGGATGGAGACTTCGCCGTGACGGAATTCGGCTACGACTTCACGTTCAACGGCGATACCGACGCCTTCGTCGCTCTGCTCCACGAGAGTGGCGCTCAGGTCAGCGGCTTCTATCTCGGCGGCGACCGGCGCGACATCGCCAGGGGAGTTGCAGTGGATGAACGCGGATTCTTCTATGTCGGCGGGAGTTCGCAAGGTGGTTTCCCGACGACCGTCGGTGTCTACGCGGAGGAGTCCGCAGGTGGCAGCGACGCCTGGATCGCCAAAATCGATCCGTCGAAGATCGGGCTCAACATGCTTGTCTTTTCGACCTACCTGGGCGGCTCGCGCTCCGACGACATCTATGACTTGGCGCTTGATAGCGACGGTAACATCTACGCAACCGGATCCACGACCTCGACCAACTTTCCCATCACCGATTACGCGTACCAGAGTGAGTGCGGCTGCGCCTCAGGCACTGGCTCTGATGCCTGGGTCGCGAAGCTTTCCACCGATGCACGCCGTTTGCGATATTCGACCTACTTGGGCGGCGGCAACGCTGATGTCGGCTACGAAATCGACGTCGATCGTCTTGGTCGTGCATACGTCACTGGCGTCGGAAGGCCGGGGTTCCCGACCCTGGCCGTCGACAACGGTCTCATCGACAGCGAAGCAGACGCATTCCTGACGGTCGTTTCCGCCAGTGGTCGAACGCTGGACTCCTCACGGACGCTTGGCGGGAACCTGGGCGGGTTTCTGATCGCCGGCCCGCGCGATTACGGCACGAGCATTTCTGTTGACGAGACGGGGAATGCGTACGCCAGCGGGTTCACATGGTCGTCGAACTTTCCGACGACGCGCGGGGCTCTCCTCGAGGCCACGCCAGATAGCGGTGCGTTCGGTTTCTCGAACGGCTGGGTGGCGAAGCAGACGCGCACACTTGATTCGATCACTCAAGCCCTCCTGCGCGAAATCCTTGCAGCGCCGTTTCTCGAGCCGAACGACGTGCGCCTTCTCGCACGCGAAATCGAGCTCGCGGCGCTCGCCGTCGAGCGGGGCGACGATAATGGCTTAGCTGACGCCTTGCGCCGGTTCGTGGACGAGGTTATGTCCGCCGTAGATCGAAGGATTCTGGGACCGAACGTGGCTCAGTCTTGGTTCGGTATGGCGGACGAGCTTGCTCAGCAGTTCGAGAAGTCTCGACCACAACTCGCGTTCAGTCGTGGCGACTGTAATGACGACGGCGTCGCTGACATCTCCGATGCGATCTGCATGCTGAGCGTTCTTTTCTCCAGCACACCGTCGCAGCCGGGTTGCCGAGCCGCGCTCAATGTCAACGGCGACGACGGTGTCGACATCTCGGATCCGATCACGCTGTTATCGTTCCTCTTCGTCGCTGGCAGCGCGGAGCCGGTTGCTCCATTCCCCGAGTGCGGGCCCGCAACACTCGAGGCCGACAATGCGATGGGGTGCGGCGCCCAGCCGAAGAGCTGTCAGTTTTGATCGACAGTAGAAGTCTGTTTGCCGGAGGAGGGGAGAGCTTGCTCTCCCCTTTTTGTCATCCACATGGAGGTCAGGCGACGCACGGTTTATCCTACCGCGAAGCCGATCGTCGTTTCCGGTTGGGAGCCGGCTCCTGCTTGCTCAACAATCTCCCGTTCGTTCCGATTCACTTCGTTGAACAGCAGCGATGATGAGAAAGTTCACAGCGGTCCCCATCTTTGCCAAGTCCGTTGCAGCCTTCTTGGCGAACGTCTTGCCGTTCATGGTGGTCGCGCTGCTCGTCCATCTACCGGAGACGCTCCTTCTCCTCTATTGCGTTCACTCTGGAACGGCCGAGCCAAGGGGAGCGGCGATCTTCCTCGGACTCTCTTTAATGCCCATCGCGATGGGCACGATCACCCTCGGCGTTCTACGGAACGAGGATGGGAATCGAGGCCGATTGGCTTTTGGGTCTTTCATGGGGTTTTCGCGACTCCTCAGGATCGTGCTTGTCGGGTTCTCCGTCGGTGCCGCGACGATTCTCTCTTTCGCGTTGTTCTTCTTCCCTGGTCTCGTCGTGGCAACTTCTCTTTGGGTGGCGATTCCGGTTGCGGCGGTCGAGCGCACGAGTGTGCGCGAGGCGTTTGCGAGGAGTCAGATCCTCACTGAGGGAAATCGACGGGAGATTTTCCGCCTCTTCATACTCACGATGATCGTCGTCTTCTGGGCTTCCGTCGTCGCAACCGAGGCGATGAGCAAGAACCTGAGCTCACCTCTTCCCATCTTAGTTCGGTCGATCGTCAAGGCGTTCGCGACCGCCTTCGTGGCGACGACGCAGGCCGCTTCATATCGCGTACTGCGAAGTCTGCGAGAGAACGAAGACTTCGACGACGCTGCGATTGCGGCGCGCTGAATTGTCCCATGTTCACGTGCTGCAGTGGATCGTTCGGAAGCCTCGCTCAGCACCCGTTCCTCAGGCACAAATTCACATCGCCCTCGCCAAGGAGTACGGGGGCGTTCGCGTCGCGGATCGGGCCGCACTCCGGATAAGGAGCGCTTGGCGGCGGACCGCTGTCGAAAAGGTGGATCAACAAGTACACGGCGTCTGCGAGGTCGATCGCTTCGTCGCCGTTGACGTTGCCAGCCGCCAGGCAGTCGGCAGACTGACCGAGAAAGAGACTGTTGAGGAGTGCCACGGGATCGGCCAGATCGAGCCCGCGGTCGAAGTTCATGTCGCCGCGCAGGAGGCGCATCTTGCTGACACTGAAGACGTCGAAGGACTCACCGAACGGATCGCCTTCCTGACGGTCGTTCGGGTTGACGATGCGGATGCCGCGAACCTTGAGCATCGCCGGCGTGGCTTCAAGTTCTACCGTGTGCCAGGCGCTTTCGAAGAAACTCGAGAACTTGCCGTCGAATTCTGGCTTGCCGGCGCTGGGGTGCAGCGGATAGAGCCTCTGACCACCGCCGCCGCTGATCAAGTAGATCGGGCTGTCGGGGTAGACGTAGTGTGGCCCGGGAAAGACATCCTCGCGCGTCGTGTAGCAGGACTCTGGTGTCGCCTCGCAGTTGAGCGGTGCCTGGGTGCCGCAGCTCCGCGTGTCGTTCATACGCACCGGGTGCGTGCGCTGGTAGTTGTGATCGTGACCGGAGATCACCAAATCAACGTTGAACTGATCGAAGATCGGAGAGAGAGCATGCCGCAGTGCGACGGTCGCCTCGGTCGCATGGAGGCCGATTGTGAAGAAACACTTATGAGTCAGAACGATGGTCCACTCCTGGCCGTGGCCGCTCGAAAGGTCATCGCAGAGCCAAGTCAACTGCTCGTCGCCAAGGAGATTGCCGGTCTCCTGCACGCTGGTGTCGAGGACGACGAAGTGCGCGCTGCCTGCATTGAACGAGTAAAACGTGCGCTTCGGCATGGCGTCGATTTCGGGAACGAAGAAGATCTCCTCGAACTTGAAGCTCAAGTCGTGATTGCCTCGCGCCGGAAAGAAGCAGTAGCGCGACAAAAGATCCTTGTAGGGTCCGAAGACGCTCTTGTCGACGTCGCCGAGGTAGTCCAGGTCGCCGGTGTGAAGGATCGCGTCGGGGTCGATTTCGCGGACGATTTCCGAAACGAGATCTTGGGAGGGCTGCGCGACGCCGCTGTCACCGAGGATGGCGAACGACGTGACGCCATGTTGACGCTCGGGAGTCGTCCGAAACCGCGTCGCGGCGTCGCCCGCAAGCATGGTGTCGCCGGCGAAGACCTCGTACCTGTAGTTCGTCCCGGCCAGGAGGCCGGTCAGCCGGACTCGATGGCAAGTTTCACCGGCGAGAAACGGGTTGCACGCCGTCGCCGGGTCTTCCTCCACCCGCATGGCGTTCCCCTCGCCAGCGGTCGTGAAGACTCGAACGCTGCCGACGCCCTCCACGTCGCGCGTGAACCAGATGATCTCCACCGAATCGATGGCGAGAGCCTGCAGATATGGCCCGCGGACGAGACCGCTGCCTTCCTGTGCCGAGGTGGATTGAGTGCAGAATACGGAGATGATCATCACCGCAACTCCGCACCGTGCGCACGACAATGGTGATGGTGTCAATGGTGATGGTGTCGCAACGTTTCCAGCGTCACGCATGAAGCGCCCTCCCGCTTGGTCCCCCGTGTTTGAGGCCTCGGACACATGCCCACGGCACGTGCAGACACACAGTAGGCCAAGACTAGAGGTGGATCTGAGTCGGCGCAACAAAAAACGAACGATTAGTCGGGGTGTTGTCCTGCGTTCACTGTGTGACGTTTTCTCATCGAATCAGCCGTATTTCGCCCGCAGTTGTCGCGACGCTTCGGCTTCATTTCGGAGCTTTTGATAGACCTCATCGAGGCTGACCTCCGCCGCTGAACCAGGGGCAAAACCGCAGTCGGGGTTGAGCGTCACTCGTTCGGCTGCGAGGTATTCGAGGGCATGCTCGACGCGTTTGACGATGGTGTCGACCGAGTCGACGTTTCCAGGCTCGACGCTGACGCAACCGAGCCCGATCTCGAAGTCGTCACGGAGCTTCCGAAACACGCTGGTATCACCAACGCCCGGCGCGGTGAACTCCATGGTGAGGTGGTGGACTCGCAGACGATTGAGCGCGTCCAGAATCGGATCATACCCACCGAGGAACTCGGCTTCGCCCCGAACTCGAGCTCCGGCGCGCCTACAGAGGTGGACAGCCAAGTGGACGCCATCGACGCCGTCGACGACCTCGTTGACGACCTCAGCCGCGAAGAGTGCTGCAGCCTCAGGGTCGTCGTAGCGTTCCCTGACGCTTGGATCGACGAAGAGGCAGAGGTGTGGGTCGTCGATTTGTACGATATCGGCACCCGCGTCTCGTACGAGCTCCAACTCGCGGCGTAGGACAGGCACACAGTCGCGAACAAAGGCTTCACGCGTCGGGTAAGCTGCACTCGACCGTTCGCGATCCCACATGCGTTCACCAAGAAGCGCCGGTGATGGCAACGTGGCTTTGACGCGGCGTGTCGTCAGCTGTTTGAGATACTTGATCTCGGCAGCAACGGCCCCGGGTTTCTTCGCCGACAGCTTATCGACGACGATCGTCCAAGGGCGTCCGTCGGGGCTCTGGCTGAGTTCGAATCCGTGTGCGAGCTGCGCGATAATCCCGATATACGATTTTCGCCACCACTCTCCATCGGTGACGACGTCGAGTCCGGCTTGCTCCTGCAGAGACACGACGTAGGCGACAGCGCGTTCCATCGCCTGGCGAAATTCGTGCGGTGCCAGATCAGCCTGTTGACTCAGCAGCTCCCGGACAAACGCCGGGCGGGGCATCGAGCCTACGACGGAACTGGGGAAGAGCGTCGCCGGTGTCATACCCGACCTCGCCATTGCGTTTGTGCGAGCTCAAAGTCTTCTTGTGTGTCGATCTCCATGTAGCCTCCTTTAGTCTCGACATACGATAGCTCGACGCCGCGTTCGATCATTTCCTGAAAAAGGTGGATCAGGTATGCCTTAGCAAAGACCTCCGCCTCGCGAAACGGCTTGCCGCTGTGGGCTTCGCGCGCGCGGTGGTACTGCTCGATGAGAGTTGCACCGCCCGCCGCATCGAACTTTGCCACACCGATGTACTCGCCGAACGCTGAGTCGCTGTCGATGCTGCGGTGAATACGATTGATCGTCCCATCCTTTACGGTGACTTTCTCCGCGTCGTCGGTCGGGTGCTGTGTGCGCAGCGTATATCGATCGAGCCACTGCGTGTCGACTGCGAGTGAGATAGAGTTGGGAGCGCGCATCAGCCTCGCGACGACGTCGGTCGTGAACAGAATGTCTGAGTAGCAACAGACAAACGGGGCGTCCATCACATCTTCTGCATGCATGAGCGACGCGAGGATGTTGTTCGTCTCCCAGTCTCGATTATGGCGGAATTCGAAACTTGGGTAATCAGCACGAACTTTGTCGATCTGGTAGCCGCCGATGAAGCAGACGTCTGTGATTCCCGCGCCCGCGAAGGCTTCGAGGATCCAGTCAAGAATCCGTCGGCCTTGCACCTCGGCGAAGCACTTGGGAGTGTCGGCAGTCGTCGGCATGAGTCGTCTTCCGCGGCCGGCGCCGATGATGATGGCTTTCATGAGATTCCTTCTCGGGGTGGCGATTCCTAGCGTGGGCGATGATCGGTGGCTACGTTGCGGGCGGTTGCGCCGCGCTTTCGCCTTTCTCTTCGACCGCGCTGCGGCCCCACAAGATCGCGACGAGAACAGCCGCGGCAAAGGCGCACGCCGCCCAGAACGACAGCGCCACACGCCAATTATAGTTCGCGGTCAGTATCCCGGTGACTGCGTCCCCGGCGTACGCTCCCATGTATCCCATGCAGTTCACGAAGCCTACCGCAGCTGCGCCAGCACCGTCGCGCGCGAAGTCGACGGGGGCGGTACCCACAAGAAGCACTTGCGGGCCGTAGATCGTGAAACCGATGAACACCAGTGTGATGATGGTGGCGGCGTCGCCCATTGTGACCGCGACGCGATACCAAAGCGTCAGAGCGCCGAGCGACAAGAGAAGGAGGCAGATCACTGGGGCGCGCCGTCCGGCGAACATACGGTCGCTTACCCAACCGGAGAGAAACGCGCCGAGAATGCCGCCGAGAGGTAGAAGCATGTACTTGATGCCCGCTTTGCCGACCGACTCTTCACGCACCTCGTGCAGGTGAGCGATGCCCCAATCAAGAAAACCGTAGCGACACGCATTCAGGAGGCCAAGAGCTACCGCGAAGATCCAAAGCGACGGGTTCGTGAGCGTCGCCATGACGGTCTTGGCGATTGGCGGTCGACCGCGCGCTGAAGTGGCCGGATGCAAACCGCCCTGAGGACTATGTCTTCCCTCTTTGAGAAAAAGCAACATATGGACGCTGGCCGCAAACAGCATCGCAGCCGGAATGTACAGAGCGAAGCGCCAACCAAAGTGCTCCACGGCCTGCGTTGAGACGAGGTAGGTGACTGCCGCCGTCGCTTGATATCCCGTCCCGATCACCCCAATCGCAAAGCCGCGCTGCACCGGAGAAAACCAGTTACCAGCGACGCGCATGCAGGGCGTCCAACCGAGCGATTGGAAGTAGCCGTTGAGTGCCCAGATGAAAAGGAGGAAATAGAATCCTTCGGCGAGCCCGAACGCGACGTTAAGTGCAGCAGACGTCACCATGCCGACGGCCAGCAAGATCCGTGGTGAGACCCTCTCGGCCAGCTGTCCGTTGATGAACTGACCGAAGCCATACGCCAGCTTGAGCGCACCGAGGATCTGGCCGATCTGCTCCTTCGACAGCCCGAGATCTCGCTCGAGGCTCGGGACCGTCGCCGAGATATTCGTCCGGCAAAAGTAAAACGCGCCGTACGTAATCCAGAGCACCCAGATGACGTTGCCACCACCTGGCGGCAGTTTGCGGTCTTGCATGAGTTCGCTTCTCGGGTGAGCGACCATGGTTGGACCACAGTGCGCCGTTGTCAAGGGGTCGGGCGCGTCTCGCCGATTTTGACCTCGTCGCGGCGGCTTGATCCTCGGCTGGCGAGCTCAGTGGCAACGAGCGACCTGGGCGACTAGCCGAGAAAGATGTCGCTCTGAGTTGCCCGCTGCTCTGGCCTCAGCGACTCGAGAACCGACGCATGGCGGCCGGCGACGCGTCGGATAGCCGCGGTCAACTCCTCGACCACGTCATCACCCTCGGCGCTGTACTCTAGAGCCAACGCCACAAGGCGTTGTAGTCGGCGAAGGTCCCCGTCGAGATCGGGGACGTGGAGAAGCCAGCGGTACTGGGACAACCAAGTATCGTTGCGATGCAGGTCCTGAGCGGATTCAACGGCCATATCGAGAACTCCTCTGTCTCGTGGGATATGGACACTCCTGCCATGCTGCGCGACTGGATTGGAGGCGATTCCATCATGTTAGCGGAACGTTTGCCTTACGCAAGAGTTATCGGCCGATTTGTTGGGCAAATGGGACGCGGGGTGTCGCCGGGCGCTCAAATGCCTGCTCGCTTTGGGTTACACTCGAGCCCTCAAACGATGATGCCTCCACACGAGAGGCCCCGAAGGGCGCGCCATTGGCGACGCCTTGGCACGGGGCTGTCCACGATTTTTGTTCTGCTCGGACTCCTGCGTGAGTCGGTCCCCGCCGTCGAGTTCGAGGTCGACGCGCCGCCGTTTAACTATCACGTCGGTCCGACGCGCGATCCGATTGCTGAGCTGCAGCGACGTCTCGACCGTGGCGACGCTGAGCTCGAGTACCACGGCACGCGGGGTTATCTCGATTCTCTACTCGAGGTCTTGGACGTTTCATCGTCGTCGCAGCTTCTCGTGTTTTCCAAGACGAGTCTGCAACAGGCTCACATCTCGCCGCGAAGACCTAGGGCGCTCTACTACTCTGAAGATGTCTACGTTGGCTGGGTCCAAGGCGGCGACCGTTTAGAGATCTCAGCCGTGGACCCAGAACGCGGCGCGGTCTTCTACACCCTCGTACAGTCGCCGGTCACGGCGCCGCGCTTCGAGCGCGATCGAGGTTCTTGCCTTCAGTGCCACCACTCGCGGCGCACACGCGGAGTTCCTGGACACTTGGTGCGATCGGTGTATCCGCTGGCGAGCGGGCTGCCGCTGTTTCGTGCCGGTACGATCGACGTCACATACGCAACACCGATCGAAGAGCGATGGGGGGGATGGTACGTTACGGGGAAGAACGTGCCGCCTCGACACATGGGCAATCGGGTTCTTCGCGACGCATCAACGCCGGAGTCGATCCTTGCGGCGCAGCACAAAAATGATGTCGACCTTGCGACTCTGTTTGATACGACGCCCTACGTCACATCGCACAGCGACCTTGTCGCGCTCCTGGTCCACGACCATCAAACGAGTCTCCACAATGCCATCGCTGCCGCCTCGTATCAGGTGCGTCTTGCCCTCTACCAACAAGAGACGTTGAACCGACTCGACGGCCGCGACAGCGAATATCTCGGTTCCTCCGCGAGGCGCCGTATCGCTCAAGCCGGAGGTCGCTTGCTGCGCGAGTTGCTGCTCCTCGAGCAAGCCCCCCTGCCCGTCCCGATGCGCGGCAGCACAGGATTTGCCGACGAATTCGTCGCGCGGGGCACCAAGGACCGCCTGGGTCGGTCGCTGCGTCAACTCGATCTAACGACCAGGCTGTTCAAGTATCCTTGCAGCTATCTGATCTATTCGGATGCCTTTGACGCGTTGCCGACGCCGCTTCTCGATTGGATCTACACCGAGCTGCTGAAAGTGCTGACCGGCGAAACAAATGCTCGAGGCGTCTCGGCGTCGATCCCGCCTGCGGAGCGCGAGGCCGTGCTCGCGATTCTTGTCGACACCAAGATTGGCCTGCCAGACGATTGGCCCCTGCCTCGGGCGAGCAAAGCTCGATTCTGACGCTGGTGACTTCACCCCCGGGAACGACCGGTATCGTGGGCGTGGGTTGCCATAAATCTTGCCACGTTCCCCTTCGCTCTCTCTAGCTAATCGATCCTTACGATGAGCGCCGACAAAACGTTCATTGAGTCTTGATGTACTCACCGGCGGGCGCGGAAGATCTCCTCAGATCACGCCCGCTATCGGCGTAAGGAGATAGTCATGAACAGAGCATCGTGTTTTGCGAGACTCGTCGCACTCTCGATCCTGGGCATCGGTGTGATCGTCGCCTCCGGTTGCAGCAGTGGGGGAGGCAGCAGCGCTCCGCCCCCGGAAGGCGCCGACGCCGCTGAAACGTCGGCGGCGATGGGCCAGCTCTCGGTCGCTGGGCTAGAAGGGATTGTCGGCTTCGACACGGACGTTGGGACTGCGACCGACGGATCAGAGTGGTTGAAGTCGCGGCTTCTCTCGCGCTTGGGCGCTGGCAACCTAGTGAATGAACGACTCACCGTCGGCGGCGCCGAGAAGGCGGTCGCGACGATCGACTGCGGGACCAGCGGCAGCCTGCAGGTGTCATGTGATGTCATCGGCGACCAGAGCATCCTAAACGTTGCTGCCCTCAATTGCGTCGAAGACGACAGCGGCACCGAAGTCACAGTGACCGGCAGCTACCAAGTGATTGTCGATGACCCTCTCGTATGCGACGCGGGTCTCGTCGATGGCACTGATTTTACGGCGACTTTCAACAACTTCACAATCACGTCTCGCGTCAGTTCCGTCCAGGTTGCGCGCGTTTTCGTCAACGGCACCATGTCCGCCAGCGGCAGTCTAGAACCCGGGTGCACGACCGGCGGCAGCCTCTCCGGCACCTTCACTATGGATTTCATTTCCGTAGACGATGATGTCGACGCGTCAATCACGGCAGAGAATCTATCCATCGTCGTCGCGAATCTTCCCAGCTCCTGCGACACGACGATCTCGGTCGACGGCGTGCTCGACGTCAACGACCGCAGCACCGGTGAGCGCACGAGGCAGTCCTACAACAACTTCGTCGTCACGGTACAGCAGGGCACTGGCTCGACGTTCGTCAGCATCAGCGGCGAAGCGTCGATGGGCTGCCTGGGTGCCGTCAGTTTCACAACGGTCACACCGCTCGAAATCCCGGATGGCACCGACTGTCCGATCGGTGGCGAGCTCATCGTGACCATCGTGAACACCGGTGAGACTGCACGTGTGACTTACAACTCCGATCTGCGCGTTGACATCGACGTCGACGACGACGGATCGATCGATCGTAGCGTCACGAGTTGCGACGAGCTGCACGCGGCGTGTACGGGCTGACCCTGGTGTCTGCTTCGCATCGCAGGCCTCTGGGGCACCGTGTGGGCAGTTCAGTAGCGCGAAGTTAGTCAAGATTGCCTCTGACTGTGATACCCTGTTGCCATCGCCGTGGCGGTGAGTGTCAGTGCGCGAGGTCGAGTGCGCATGCGCATGCGGACCACTTGCCGCCGAGTGTTTCGTTGGGGACGGAGGTGTCGTGCAGGCATGAGATTCCACGCTTTGTTCGTGCTGGCTAGCGCTGTGTTGTCGATGTCGTCCCCTGCTGCGCTGCGGGGCGCGGAGCGACCGAACGTTCTTCTGATCGCCATCGATGATTTGAACGATTGGCTTGGGTGTTTGGGTGGGCACCCACAGGCGAAAACCCCTCACATCGACCGCCTCGCCAGTCGCGGTGCCGTCTTCCTAAATGCGCATTGCCAGGCGCCACTTTGTAATTCGTCGCGCACGAGCTTCATGACGGGACTCCGTCCGTCGACGTCCGGAGTTTACGCCCTCTATCCATGGTTTCGTACCGACCCAAAGTGGCGATCGCATCGGACGTTGTGGCAGCACTTCACCGCAGGCGGTTATCGAACGTTGACAACGGGCAAGGTTTTTCATGGTGCCTACCCGCCGAAAGAGCTCCGGACGACAGGGTCTGAGGTCGACGTCTGGGGATTTCACGGCGGCTTTGCGCCGCGTCCCAAGAAACGCATCGTCCCCGGCCTGAGCCACGCGCTGGTTGACTGGGGCGTCTACCCCGAGCGTGATGAGGAGCAGTCTGACTGGAAAGTTGCCGACTGGGCAATCAAGACACTTCGTAGCCCACCTCCGCAGCCATTCTTCTTGAGCGTTGGGTTCTATCACCCACACGTGCCTCTGTTCGCGACGCAGAAGTGGTTCGACCTCTACCCCGAGGAAGAACTCCAAATGCCTTCGATGCGCGAAGACGACCGGGAAGACACGCCAAGGTTCTCATGGTACCTCCACTGGAAACTACCGGAACCGAGACTTGAGTGGGTGCGGCAGAATGGTCAATGGCGAAACAAAGTGCGTGCCTACTTGGCAAGTGTCAGTTTTGTCGACGCCATGGTGGGGCGCGTGCTCGACACCCTCGAGGAGACAGGCCTGGCGCGCAACACGATCGTGGTGCTCTTTTCCGACCACGGCTACCACCTCGGTTCCAAGTTGATCACTGGCAAGAACACACTGTGGGAGCCATCGACGCGTGTGCCTTTGATCTTCGCCGGGCCGGGCGTGTCTGCCGGCGGGAGATGTACGAAACCGGCCGAGCTGTTGGACGTCTATCCGACGCTCGCCGCGCTTTGCGAACTGCCCGCTCCGAGCGGTGTCGAGGGTCACAGCCTGGTGCCGCAGCTTAAGGACGCCCGCGCGCCGCGCGAGTGGCCGGCGATCACAACCCACGGACCGAACAATCATGGCGTACGCGACGAGCGTTTTCGCTACATCCGCTACGCCGACGGCTCCGAAGAGCTCTACGACCTGCGCACGGATCCCGAGGAGTGGAGGAACATCGCCTCTCTCGAAAGCGTCGCGGCAACGAAGAAACGACTCGCGAGCTTTTTACCAAGCGTCAACGTGCCGCCCATGAAGGGATCGCGCGTTCGATTGCTCGAGATCAGGGACGGTGTGCCTTACTGGCAGGGAGAGCCGATCGGGCCCGACGATCCCGTCCCGGGGCCATAGAGACAGATTCGAACGCGGAGTGCCGTCGCAACTCACGGTCACGGTCACGGTTAGTTCACGTCCGGCACGGCACACGGCACACGGCAACAGCGACACGGCGACACGGCAAACGGCGTGTGCCTGCGACTCTACACTTACCACCGCCAACTCGATCTTCAAAGTAGCAGGCACGCTCCCGCGTGCCGTTCCGGGTCCGAGCGTGGAGGTGTCCGTGAGGCACGACGGCACGTTCCAAAAAGACTCACAGCCTCGCGGTGCGCGACCGAGACTTGCACCGACACGCACGCCCGCAACCGAGTTCACCCACTCCCATGCCCACTCCCACGCCCACGCAAACGCAAACGCAAACGCAAACGCAAACGCAAACGCAAACGCAAACGCAAACGCAAACGCAAACGGGGGCTCAAGCGGCGACGGCGCCGAAGGCAGAGAGAATCTCTGCGGCTCTCGGCGGGCGTGCGGCGCGGCTTTGTCGAGCTACAGCCGAAGTTGACGCGGGCGGGCTCCGGCGGCGACTGCGTCTGCAGCCACAGTCTGTTATCGGCCCTGTGGCGTTCCGGCGCTCAAGTCTTGAGGCGCCATTTTCGAGAGCCATCGGTATAAGTAACGTGCGACGTATGCCACGGTCGGCCCGAAGGCCGCTCACGCGTCGACCAACTGATTTGTGTCCTCCCGAGGGTTTGTCCTCGAAGAGAGATCGAAATCCGCCGCTGTCGTCGTGCACAGTCCTTTTCTGAGCGCGACCGACTGATTCCGAGGTGAAGATTGAGCTGCGAAGGAAAGCTGGGGTTTGCTCTCAACGGCGGTGGTGCGAGAGCGGCCTATCAGGTGGGAGTGCTGCGGTTTCTCGGGCGACTCTATCCCGATTTGCGCGTACCGATTCTCACTGGCGTCTCAGCCGGCGCGATCAATACGGCACATCTCGCTTCACGGACGTGCAGTTATGGTGAGTCGGTCGAGCAGTTGGCGGAGCTGTGGCGCGGACTGAAGGTCGAGGATGTCTTTCAGGTCCATTCGCGCCCGGTCATGAAAGGACTGGCGCAGTGGGCTCTGCGTCTCTTCTCTGGCGGACACTTGAGAGCGCCGAAGGCGAGAGGGCTTGCCGACACCGCGCCGCTTCGATCGTTCATCCTGAAGGCTTTGCCTCACACCGACGAAGTTCTCGTTAACGTCACGCGAAACATTGAAAGCGGTGTGCTGGACGCTGTCGGCATCACGACGACGAACTATGGTACCGCTCAGTCCAACACCTGGATTCAAGGACGCGCCCGCACGATGTGGCAACGTGCCCACCGCGTCGCCGTTGAGTGTCGACTGACGGTCGATCACATCATGGCGTCATCGGCGCTGCCGCTCTTCTTTCCGGCTATCAAAGTCGGAGAAGAGTGGCATGGTGACGGTGGTATCCGGTTGACCGCGCCGCTTTCCCCGGCGCTCCACCTGGGTGCTGACCGCATCGTCGCCATCTCGACGCGTTACCCGCGCACCACCGCGGAAGGAAGCATGACGACCCTCGAGGGCTATCCACCTCCGGCCCACATCGCTGGCGTCCTGATGAACTCCGTCTTCCTCGATATGCTCGAATATGACGCTCAAAACCTTGAGCGGATCAATCGGCTGCTCGAGAGCTGTCCCCAGGAAGCTCGCGGCAGGCTTCACCCCGTCCGGCTTCTCGTTGTGCGACCGTCCCAAGACTTGGGCCGCCTTGCTGGTGACTACGAAGTCCAGTTGCCGCGACTTTTTCGCTTCATGATGCGTGGCCTTGGAACCAAGGAGACGCGCAACTCGGACTATTTGAGTATGCTGATGTTTCAGGGCGACTACGTGTCGCGCTTAATCGAGCTCGGCGAGCAAGACGCGAAAGCGCGTGCCGACGAGATTCGCGCCTTCGTCGAATCTTGAACCGGATCGTTCAAGGCGGAACAAGCGGTGCGAGCGTTGGCACAACGAGGAACTTCCCATGAGAGTAGGATTTGTGCGAGTGTTCGTGACCGATTTTGAGAGATCTCTCGACTTCTACACTCAGACGCTCGGCATGGAGATCGACTACACCGACAAGACCTCCTGGGCGCAGTTCGAAACCGGAGTCGATGTGAGCCTGGCGATAGAAAAGTGCGAAGCGGATCGTGTTGCGCAAGGAGGGAAGCTGGTCGGCCGTTTCGTCGGCGTCACTCTTATGGTCGAGGACATCGCTCGGCAATACGAGCTATTGACCGATCGAGGCGTCGAGTTCGCTGGTCCGCCTGCAAAGCAGGACTTTGGCGGCACGCTAGCTCATCTCAAAGACCCGGATGGGAACGTCCTGACTCTGATGGAAGAGGCGCGTTGAAACGGATGTGTGATCGCAGCCACGGCATGCTAGGGACTGTTCAGGCGCCGTGGGAAGGTGAGCGCGTCACGCGAGGCTGTGGATTCCTCAGGGCTTGGTCTCGACGACAAGGTGCGCCAGCCGCTGGGGTGGCAACTCGAAGCTGAGGCGGGTCACGGGCCCAGTGACGTCGATGTCCCGGCGCAGCAGTTCGGCCGTCGGAGCCACCGCTCGAGCCGCGGCAGTCAGCGTCAGCGTGTAGCTTCCTCTGGCGAGCAAGTAGAGGTCGGCCACCATCGGCCGCGGGCTGGCGCCGAAATGAAACAGTTCGGCCGCGAATCGATCCGTCTCGGAATGCGTCACGAGGACCGCGATGTCTTTTGGTGGCGTCCGCCAGCGCACGGCATTGAGCGGAAAGTATCCAGCCGAGCCCGGATCGCCGGTCACCAGCCGGTAGAGGAGGCCAGGGTTTGGTGTCGGAAAACCCGGGAGTGCCCCTGGGAACATCATATTCTCGCCGAAGAGCGCCGGAAACCGCAGCACGCGGTCCGTCCAGCGCACCTCACTGGTGTAGCCGGCGAAGTTCGTGCGCAGCGACTTCGCGCTGGCTACGAGCTCCTCTTCGAGTTGGACTCGATCGGCGAAACGTTCGCCCGCGGTGAGCGTGAGACCTTCCCGCTCGAGGAGCTCGTCGAACTCGCCGTTCTTCGTCAGTGCGCGATACTTCGCCAGCGTTCCGGCCAGGCCGCGCAATCGCGAGGCACACCATGGCTCGCTTCCCGGTTCGGGAGAGCCCTGTGGATCGCTCTTCAAGTACGCCAGGCGAATTGCCGCCATGCTTCGCAGCGGGGCAAGGTACTTTTCGTCGCCTGTCATGTGATAGGTCAAGAGCAGCGTGTCGTTGAGCATGCCGAGCGCGCTGGGCCACAGATAGAGTGTCGGTTCGTCGTGGTTGTTCGGGTCCCACCAGTTGCCTGCGAGGCCGCCGACTGTGCCGTCGGGCCAATGAATCGCGGACGGGACGATCCCGGCCGGCTTGCCGCGCTCAGAGCGCGCGGCGGCATCGACCCAGAGATCCATCCAACGGCGAAAGAGAGAGCCGAGCTGTGGGTCGCCCGTTCGCTGCCAGAGGAGGAGTGCCGGCTGCACGGCACGAGGATGGTAGACAGTGTCGCAGGCACGCTCGGGGGCGGTGTCGACTTTGTCGACAGTGAAATATGTACTTCGAAACTGCAAAAAACCGCGTCGATTGACGCCTGTCCAGCTTTCTTCCATCAGCGTAGCGAGACGCAGTGCGCGCGCGCGCCATTCCGTTTGCTCCGGTGCAAGGTGCATCATCGGCGTGATGGCGTCGGCAGAATCCTCCGCCGTGTGCTCGACGTCCGTCATCCGCGTGGTGTAACCACGTTCCATGTGCGGCTGCGACATGAGCGCCGCCGAAAAGCGGGCTTGGGCGGACGAGATCTGCGGGTGATCGAATCCGAGCAGCACGGGAGCCCACCAGCGCCACATTTCGCAGTCGTCGCCCCAGCCGCCGCCGTACTGGCCGTCGGGCTGCATGCGCTTTTCGATCCACCACACGATGATGTCGCTGAGCCTCTCCAAGTTCTCCCGCTGCAGGGCGGCCCAGCGCGGCGCCCTTTTCGGCACCGCGATCGGCTTTTCCCACGCGATCGGCTCGCCGAGATACATGCGCAGAATGCGGTTCTTCGGAAACGCCGCGAGAGCCACCTTGAAGTCAGCGACGGCCTGGTCGAGAAACTGTCGCCGCAGCGCTGGGTTGCGGATGATGTTTCCCATCTCGAGCGTGTTCCAAACGAGCATGCGGCCGCGGTAGAGGCACCTGAGCGGATAGAGGTGTGACGCACTGGAGATGCCGAGGTCAGACTCGATGCTGTCGCGAAATTCGCGCCAAAAGAAAGGCAGGAACGGCGACTCAACCCACTTCTCTGCGACAGGCAGCAAGACGTCGAGCTCCATGCGCAACTCGGGGTCGAGCCCGTCGAGACGGTACAGCTTGCGCAGGAGACCGAGGCGTTCGGCGTCCGAATCGGAGTTGCCGGCGCGTGTGAGGAGCTCGCTAGCATTCGCGCTGAGTGGGGGACGCTGCGTCCGCCCCTCGGTGTCATCCGGTGCGCTGCAGACGATGGATGTCCAGACCGCCGAGGCGATCAAAACCGTGAAGAGAGAAGTGATGGTGCGAGGCGCCTGATCGTGCGTGTTTCGCGTTGTGCGATTGGAATAGATCATGCCACCAGCATAACCGCCCGTTCTCGCGTTGATCCAGCCATTGAGGTCCCCGGTGTTCGCCAGTGGCAACTCGCGCTCTGGCGCCGCGTTCTCCGGCGGGCTTATCGGCAACCGCTTTGCGACTCGCATGCGAGTGCGTCCGACGAGGAGTCGACTCCACATGCGACGCCCGGCTGCGGCAGCGGCCCAGCACCTCGAAACAGGTGCAGAAGAATCGTGATCGCATCGGAGACGTTGAGTCGACCATCATCGTCGGCGTCGGCAGCCTTGAGGCAAACGGGTGTCTCACCACTGCGGAATAGATAACTGAGCTCGGCGAGAGCATCGGCGAGGTCGATGATGCCATCGGAGTTGACGTCACCGCGGCGAAACCGCGGTTCCGTCGAGTCGACCGTGCGGCGCGAGAAGTCGATGACGGCGGGCGTTGCAATAGGCTCAAAGTCAGCGTCGAGGAACGTGACGCTCGACTCGGTGCGCCTTACGATGGGCGGCGCACCTGGCGGCACGACGATTTCACGGTCGGCCGGCGCGACCTCCACGGCGTGAACCGGTTTCGCTAGTCCAGCGGCGGAGATCGCTGGCTCGAAGAGAATCCAGTAGCGTACTTCCAAGTTGTGTCGCTGTGCGGTGTAGACGAGTTTCCAGTAGTCGGTGACGACGCGACGCTCGCCGCCGAGCTCCACGGCAGCGTGGACGACAGCCGCCGGTCCGGTGGACGTTAAGCTCTCGGCTTCGAGGAACCGCTCTCTGATATTGATGGAGTCACCGCCGTCGAGTTCGAAGGCGAGCTCGAACTGCGGCAGGAGGGAGTAGGTGCATGAGGAGTAGCTTGCGATGGGCTCGCCGTTGAGCTCTGCTTCCATGGTGAGGTCGAACGTCAGGTATTCGTCGTTGAGGGTGACGGCGGGCTCGATCGGCACTTCGCCGCGTCCCTTAAAGTCGATGCCAAAGACGCGCAGCGCGAGCACGTCGCTCTCACCGAGGGCAAAGGTCTGCTCGAAGCTGAATCGATAGGTGGTCAGACTGCCGCCGGCGCTCACCTTCTCGAGTCGAAAGAGCCCGTCCTCGAGCGGCACGGCGAGTTCCTGCGCTGCTCCGAAGCGCACCTCAGCGAAGAGCTCGCCGGAGAGCGTGTCACTGGCCGTCGGCAGCGTGATCACCCCGGGCACCAGCCGCACGGTGCTCTTGGTTTCGAACTCGCGGCGCGGCTCGCGTCCGACGCGCTCCTTGGAGAAGACTGAGCAGACCATGCTTCCCTCAGGCACCTCGAGCTCGAAGGTGGGCGTTTTCGGCGCGGTGTTCGGAATGAGGAAAGGGCGCACCTGCTTGATCGCGAGCGAACCGTCGGGCTCGATCTTGAACTCGAAGTCGAGCAGCACCTCACGCCGCTGGTGCCCTTCGAGGTCGAGCTCGAACGCAGCGTCGGCGTGCGCCATGACGCCTCCGAGCTCGATGAGCTGCTCGTCGGTGAGGATGACCTCACCGGGTGGGACAAGAGTTGAGGAGCGATCGCGGATGATGCGCACGACCTGGCCGCCTGCCACTTCCAGCAAGCTGCGCTCGATCGAGACTCCGGGCTCTGGGCTGACGACGCTCTCTTCGCCGAGCTGGGCGGTGATGACGTAGCGCTTGTCGTCGACACTGGTGGGGTTTCCGGTGAAGGCGACGCCGTTGGCGCTCTCGTCAAGAAAGGCTCGGCTGCAGAGGATTCCCATGGAGGCGAGCTGTGGGGGGATCTGAAAGAAGGTCCTCTCCTCGTGAGCTCTGAAGGTCCAGAGGCTGCTCCAGACTTTCTTGAGCGCGCGTTCGATCGTGCGTTCATTGGTGCGCGTCGGGTCGCAGTGCGAGGCGTCGGGGGAGGCGGGGTCGAGGGTGTCCTGGGCGCAGACCGAGGTGGACTCGTAGAGTCCGGCGCCGTTGAAGACGAGGCGGTCTTCGACGTTGGAGGAGGAGCGAAAGCGCACCATGGTGGTGGTGTCACCGAAGACCTCTTCGATGCGCACAGCGAGCGCGGCGATCAGTGCTGGGTCGACGACGCCTTCGCCTCGGACGCGATCGCGAAACTCATCGAGGGCCTCAAAGCGCAGCTGCGAGTCGCTCTGAAACTCGGGGGCGGCGAGGATCTCGTCGAGGTGTTGCTGAAAGGTGAGGGTTCTGCCGCCCTCGAGTGTGAGGGTGTTTTCGTTCATGAAGCGCAGGTAGTGGTGCATGGGGATGGCGAAGCCGCGCTCTTGGTACTGCTGGTAGGTGCCGGTGAGGAGGCGCTGGAGCCTGGAGAAGTTGCTCGCCTTGCCGCCGAAGCGGCTGACGGGGTCGCTGTCGAGGTCGATCTCTGCGAGCGAGTCGAGGGCGCTGTAGAGCTCGTCGAACGTGGGCGGCGGTTCGAAGCGCGGTCGGTTGGAGTCCCAAAACTCCTGGGCCTCTTCGAGCTCGACCTCGTCGACGAAGAACTCGGTGTCGAAGACCTGCAGGCGCACGAGCTTGCCTTCTAGTGGTGCGAAGACGTCGCGGGCGTCTTTGACGAAGGCGTTGGGGGTGCCGCGTCGCGCGGTGCGCACGGCAACGTGGCTGAGGTTTCCCTGGGGCTCGGCGGTGATGACACCGCCGACGATGCCTTCGATGTCGCGCGGCGCGAGATCGACGACGAGGACGTCCTGGAAGGTGAAGGTGCCGCTGTCGTTGGCGTCGTTGAACTCTTCGAGCGTCAAGAGTCGCACGCGGCCGTAGCCGGTGGCGAGGGTGTAGGGCTCGTAGTCGAGCCCGGCGGCGCCGTCGTCGAAGTGGACGGGGAACTGTGGGTTTTGGAAGGTCTCGGCTTTGCGGCGGGCGAGCTCGGTGTCGGGCTCGTAGGCAAGGGGCTCGAGAGTGAACGACTCCTTGAGAGTGGTGTAGAGGCCTTCGAGCTCCTCTTGCTCGAGAATCTCGCCGACGCTGAAGCCGGTGTCGGTGACGGCGGTGAAGGTGTAGAGCGGGCCGCTTTCCGCTTGGCGACGCGTCAAGACGCCGACGTAGTAGTCACGCGTGGCGCGGCGGCCGATGAGCTGGTTGTAGAACTCGCGGTCGCCCGGCAGCGACGGGAAGCGCTCGGGGAACACCGCGCCGAGGAACTCTTCGTGCAGCTCGAAGCGGTTGACGTTCTGGTACTGCGTCGAGAGAAGCGACGCGTCGTCGGCTCGCGCGGGCGCTACGTACTTCGTCGCTCGTACCGTCAAACCGCGCGTGGTGACCCGGCGAGAGATATCGAGGAAGTTCTTTTCCGTGCAGATCAGCTCTAGCGCCGCCGCGGGAAACGACGCCACATCCGTTTGGTTGCGGATCACCGTGATACTGTTGCCGGGGCGATTCGCACTCATGAGGTCATCCGTCCCGGTGCCATCGAAGTCGCCGATCGCGCCGTATCGCGGCCCCGGCCCCGTCCCGAGCAGTATCGGAGAGCTGAACGTCATGTCGCCGCCATTGAGCAGCAGCGAGAAATTCCCGATCAGCTCACTGAGCGCAACGATATCTGGCAAGCCGTCGGCGTTCATGTCACCCTCGAGGACCGAATAGGGCTTTGTCCGCAGCGGCCACGGCTGCGAGGCCGAGAATCCTCCCCGTCCTTGATTCCATAGAACCGTCGCGTTCTGTCCCGATTCGCTCACGGTGACGAGATCCGGAGCTCCGTCGACGTTCATGTCGACCGCAATCACGAACGAAGGCGAGTTGGCCAACGGAAACCTCTCGGGATCTGAGAAGAGCCCGCTGCCATCACCCCGAAGCAAATCGATCCCACCCCCAGAAAGCGTCGCTACAGCGATGTCGCGGTGTCCGTCATCGTCCACGTCGACCACTGCGGCGCTCACGGGACGGGCGCCAACGCGAATGTCGGTGACGTTCGTGAACGTGCCGTCTCCAGCATTGAAGAGTAGCGCGACAGCACCGACACCCTGCATCGACGCAACGAGGTCAGGAAAACTGTCGCCGTCGAGATCTCCTGATGTGACGTGAAACGCACCTCCCGTCAAATTGTGCGTATGGCTGGAGACGAACGTGCCGTCGCCTCGGTTTCGCATGACGCCGATGTCCGGCTTATTCTGCGAGGGGTCTGCCACCGCGAATTCCAGGTGGCCGTCTAAGTCGAAATCGTCGACGACCATCGCGAACGATCTGGCGATGGAGTTGTAGTGCGCGCGAGGTAGAAACGTTCCATCGCCGCGATTGATGTAGACCGACATACCCGTCGAGCTGTTGCGATTGTTGCCGGTGACGAGGTCGAGGTGTCCGTCACCGTTGAAGTCAGCCGTGCCGGCGGTGTGCGGTCTTCCGCCCGCCTCGTAAAACTCAGGAGCGCCGAACGAAAGAAAGTTGCGCTCGACGCTGTCATCGTTCCAGAGCACGTTCACCGTCTCGAGTCCGAAGAAGCCGAGACACAGCTCGCTGTCGCCATCGCCGTCGAGGTCACAGCCCTCGGTCGCCTCCGGCCGGTCTCCAAGATTGAAGGAGTGGAGGGAGAATTCACCTGCGTCGAGAGACGTCAGTGTCCAGAACGCGCGCGGGTCGAGAATGCTGCCAACGATGTCGTCCTTTCCGTCACCGTTGACGTCCGTGACGCTGAGTTGCTGAATCCCGAGGCCGACCGTCAGGTCTCTTGGTGTCAGCTCGCCGCCTCGATTCTCCAAAAGTAGCGTCGAAGAAAGAGTGCCAACAACCAGTTCGGGAAGCGACGTGCCGCCGAAGTCTGCGGCGACGATGGCTTGCGGTGAGCTCCCAGAGACCTGGACGTCCTGTCGTTCACCCAGCTCGCCTTGATCGTTGGAGAGGAGCGTGACGCTGTTGCCATCGCGGTTGGCGGTCGCAACGTCGAGGTCGCCGTCGCCGTCGAGGTCGGCGATAGCCACCGCGAGTGGGAACTCTCCGACGGCCGTATGGGCGGCGCGATCGAATCGGCCATCGCCGCGGCCGAACAAAACGGAGACCTGGTCGCGGACCCGATTCGTGAGCACTACGTCAACGATGCCGTCTGCATCGATGTCGCCTGCGGCGAACGACTCAACTCCCGAGTCGAACTCGGTATCGACGGGACCCGCAAACTCGGCCTCGCCATTGTTGAGGAATGTCACTACGCGGCGTGTCTGCACACCGACGACGTCGAGATCATTGTCGCTGTCGACGTCCAAAAGGAGCCACTTTTTGCCGGCACCGTCGACCGGGTAGTCGGTGGCGTCGAATTCTCTCTCGGCCGGTCGCTGCAGGAGAACCGTGAAGCCGCGATTGTGTCCTGCGATCACGTCAGGGATCTCGTCGCCGTTGACGTCACCGCACGGAAAGCTGTTGGCGACGCCACCGACGCTCAGAACAGACCGCGCTCTAAATGCTGGCGGTGCGGTCTCGCACGTGTCCGGGATGCCGTTGGCGTTGCAGTCAAGGTCTGTTGACTGAGCCGTCTCGTCGCCATCCTCAATGCCGTTGAAGTTGCAGTCGGCGGCGGAAAGAGCTGCTGTCAGCGCGATGCACAGGAGAGGACAAACGATCGCGGCGAAGATGTGTGGTCGAGGTCGAAGCATTCGTTCTTATGCAGATTCGATGAAGGGAAGGGATCCAGGATGGCAGCCGCGTCGCGGTCTGGTTTTAACCTCGAGTTAACCTCGAGTTAACAGCCTGTTGAAAAAGTACTTCGAGTCGAAAACTGGATGCGAAGAGGCCTGTTTCTCGGCCGAATGACTTTTTCAAGCGAGCTGTTAAAGGGCGATTGTTGGTCAATTGGGGCTCGATCTTGCCGGTCACTTCTACGTTATGAATACGTTATGAATACGTTATGAAAGCGCAACGCAGCCTACGATGCACGCGTACTGCCGACGTAGTGGACCCTTCTGTAGCCACCGATTATAGCAGACAACGCACAGACATCGCGGCGGCGTTCCCGCAGAACGCGTGCCCTTTTCTCCCGCTGCCGCGGTCATCGCGACGTGCCACCCTCCAATCTTCAAAGGGCCGCTCAGAAGTGTTCGGCTACGCACGAGAGCCCAGGGGCGAAAAAGAAGGGTGAGCGACTTGAGCTCTGCGCCGAATCGTCCGGTCGGACAGGCGTGAGAGGGCCGAACTCGAAGCTAACGCACGGCGGAATTCTCAAGAACCGTCACGCCGTCGCGGGCGACGTTTGTGATCAGTACGTCGAAGTCGCCATCTCCATCCACGTCGGCCGGCGCAAATGCGCGGGATCCGACTCCTGCCGGATAAGACTCCGGAGGCGAAAGCCAGCCATCGCCATGGCCGCGAAAAACCGCTAGCTGGCCGGTGCCGCTCGTTGTCGCTAGAACGTCCACCAGCCCATCGCCATCGATATCCACGACGCTGATATCGCTTGTCTCGAACCCAAGTCCGAATGTGCCGGCCCGGTCGAAACGCCCGTCACCGAGCCCCAGGTAGGCCGTGACGCTGTGACCTCGATCGTTGCCGGTAACGAAATCGAGGTTGCCGTCACCGTCAAGATCGCCAACGGCAAGCGATGTCGGCTGTACGTCGACCAAGTAATCGCGAGCTTGCTGAAACTGCCCATCGCCGGTGCCAACATGGACCGTCACAGTCGAGGAGCGCTCATTTGCCACGAGGATGTCGAGGACGTCATCGCTATTGACGTGCGCGATCGACACCGCCCACGGGCGCCGACTCGAAGGCAAAGGGCGTGACTCTGGAAAGGATCCCTGACCGGACCCTCGCAGAACGAGGAGCGAGCCGCGGGAAAATGAATTCACCCCACCGTTTGCGACCACCAGGTCCGTCGCGCCGTCGTCGTCGATATCCGCGGCCGCAACCCCGCGCGGCGAGTCTCCCACGAGTTGCGATCGTGGCGGCGAGAACGTGCCGTCGCCGCTCCCGAGTAAGATGGACATGCTGTCGTCTTCCAAGCTCAACACTACGAGGTCGGTGATGGCATCGTCATCGACGTCTGCGGCGAGGACAAACGATGGATCACTGCCGACGCTGAACGACTGCAGGGTATCAAAACGGTTTCCATCACTTCCCAGGAAGATCAGCACTCGGTCGCTGCTCTCTGACGTCACGGCGAAATCCACGCGAGCATCGTCGTCGAAGTCTTCGACCGCGATGTTCGTTTGGCGCGTCGTCGTCGGTTGGAGGTGCGGCGCTGGAAAGTCGGCACTCCCTGACCCCTTGAGAACGACGACGCCTCCCGATGCGGGGACGACCAGGTCCGCGTTCCCATCGTCATCAAGATCCTGCAGCGCGGCTGGCCCACGGGCGTCAGGCCAGCCGTTGCGTACGAGCGTAAACCGCAGCGCGTCGTCGTTGCGAAGGAGGGTTACGCCATCGGCAACGATATCACCATCGCCATCACTGTCGACATCGCCGACTGCAAGAGACACTGTCTCCACGGGCAGCTGCGTGGCTGCCTCGAACGTACCAGTTCCGAGGCCGCGCAGGACGGAGATTGAGGTTGTCGTTGCGACGGCCAAGTCGACGTCTGGCCCACCCCCGAACTCGGCGACAACCAGCGCGTGCGCGGGCTCGGCTAATTGTCGCGTAGGTCCTGGTGTGAGAATGCCATCTCCGCTACCCCAAAAGAATCTGAGCGCGGCGCCGACGATGACGACGTCGTTCATGCCATCACTGTTGAAGTCTCCGAGGCGCGGTGAGTTTCCATCGACGGCATCTCCGATGCGCGGAGTGTCAATAACAACAGTCGTGAAGCGTCGCTCGAGCGCGGCGAGGTCTGGAGTGCCGATCCACGTTTCGAGTGAGGCGATTCCGGCGGCAGAAAGCACCGTGACGACGAAGTCGCCGCGGAGGTCGCCGTTCAAGTCACCGGCGTCGAACCCGACGGGCTCGTCGGTGAACGCAGTTGTTGTGGCGTCGTCGAACGTGCCGTCCTCGAATCCGCGAAACACACTGAGTGAACGGCCTCCAGGGCTGATGGTCACTGCATCGCGGATGCCGTCGCCATCGACATCGAGCAGTCTGAGATCCGAGGGGCGCGGAGCCGGATAGCTCCTCGGGGCACCGAACGTGCCGCCTCCGACGCCAGGCATCACGACCAGGCTGCGGTTTCGCACGCCGATGACGTCGAGTCGCCCGTCGCCGTTGAGATCGGAGACGATCGGCGTGATGAGAATGCTGCCGTAGAAGCGGCCACGAAACACTTGTTCAACGGCGTTCTCGCAGTTGAATTCGGGCACGGTCGCCAGGTACTCGTCACAGCTTAGTTCGTCCGGTGTCGGATCGCGGCCGCAGAGATTCGGTCCAGGATGTGGTGGCCGCGCGGCGCCGCGAAACAAATAGCCAAGCACGAAGATGGCGTCGGAGAGATCGAGGTCGCCACTATCGTTCGCGTCGGCGGCGTCGTCACAGGGTGGCAAGGCGACGCCTCGAAAAAGGCCGGCGAGTAGACCGATCGCGTCGCTCACGTCAACGGCGCCGTCGACGTTGATATCGCCGCGGCGGAAAAGAGACGGCGTTTGCGCGTCGATTCCCGGCGACCATCCCGCAGCGCCGAGCGTGACGAGAACAAGTGCCGTTCGCAGGCGCATCGCCGTGCGTGCTCGAGGCCTCCTTTGGGCGGCGGCGAGCAATTGCTGTCGCCGTCGGAAGCATTCTAAACGCTTCATGAGCGCATCCTATCACAGGCGTGCTGCTTGGTCGTTCGAAATGCCCATAGGAATCTCGCCCGGCAGTGGCGGCTCCACGAGGTCGACCGAACGTTTTTGAGTTTGACTTGGATGTCATGAGCGACTAGGCTGCGTCGATTGTTGCCCACCTTTGGCCGGACTGAGCATGTCCGTCACGTGACGCCCTAACAGGACGTCGAGACAGGTGGGACCTGGAAGCCGAATTCAATCCCCGCAACCGGAGGTGATGATGCAGCGGAACATGAGATTCCAGATTCACCCCCGGTACGCCCCTGCCGCACGCCCCGGTGCGTCGGCTTCCCCGAGCCGGGCCGGCAGCGTCGAGTTCGCGCGGTCCGAAGTCGTGGATACCCGCGGTCCGACGAGTGTAGCGATGCATCGTGGTCAAAACGATGGACCGAGCATGCTCGGCATTCTCGATTGGGGCACCAAGGGGGGCATCGTTTCAGGTGCGGGAGGCACGTGACGAAGACTTAAACGTCAACGAAATCGAAACTGTCACCCGCACGATTCGTCGTGCGGGTTTTTTTTTTTGCGGTGCGTCCCCGCCGCGGACGGCGTGAGCGCACCGCTTTCACCACTCTTTTTCCGGAGGTTTCCGATGACTCGTTCTGATTCCACGTTCCGCTCCATCGGTGTATCGCGTGACGCGCTGATCGCAAAGTACCACGGACTTCGTGGCCGCAGATTCCTCAATCCGACCTGGCGGCAGGGAGATGCCGGCCATGACTCCTTTGCCATGAAGTTCACGTCCCTGCCTCGATTGCAGTCGAAATCAAACCGAAATCCGAGACGAGAGGAGCCTCTTTCATGTGTTGCCCGACCCATGGTGAGCAGCCACTGCCCGTTGACGATCCGTCGCCTGAGGGCGCTGGGGCGAGACGATCGTCCACCATCCGACGGCTAGTTCGTTGGCTCTCCAACCTCGGACGTGCACGATCTGGGTTCTATTCGCACACCGAGGAGCGAGAGTTCAGCGTCTGGATCGAACAGCAGCGTTGGCGCGATCCGCCAACGCCATGGTGAATTTGGTTGCGACCTGCCGGGCCGACCGCAGTGCGATTGGTCGGCTCGGCTCTTTTTTTCCCTCTCGCGTGAGGCCGTTTAGACGGTTCACGCAACGACGAGAAAGCGACTATGAATCGCCAAAGCAGTGCAGGTGCGCATTCGTGCGCACGTAGATTCTTCCAGAGGCGATCGCAGGCGTGGCGAATGTCTCGGCGCCGAGCTCAACGCTGGAAAGCTCTTCCCAGTCGGCACCAGCGCGAACGATGGTCAGTTCGCCATCGCGGTTGAGCAGATAGATCCTGCCGTCACCCGCGACGGGTGAGCTGTAGTAGTCGCCGCCGGCGCTGACGCGGCCGTGCTTGATAGGGCTGCCCGTCTCTGCCTCGACGGCCGAGAAGATGCCGCCGTTTTTGATCATGTAGACGTGCCCTTCATAGACGAGGGGTGACGGCACGTAGGGCAGCAGACGGTCGTGAGTCCACACGACGTGGCTCTTCGTGATATCTCCACGCCCACCCGGTCGGATGGCCAAGAGCACGTTTCGTGCCCGTGCGAAGATCGCGCGCATGCCGTCGTATTCGAGGCGCGTGATCCTTTCGTTCTTGTCGCGGTCGATTTGGCGGTAACGTCGTCCGATGGGACCGTCGGCAGGTAGCTCACCTGGCTGCAAATCGCCGCTGCCGTCGCTGTCGAATTCGCCGAGGACGGTGTCGAACGGCGGCGCTGAAATACGATTCGTCGTATCGCCTCCTGGCGCCCATGCCGCTACATAGAGGCGGCCGTCGGCGCCTACCGCCGGAGTCATGTTGGCCAGTCGGGAGATGCCGCGCACCGTCCACTTTTCATCGCCGGCATGAAGGCCGTAGCCAACGACCCGGAGGGTGCCGCAAACCACGATCTCTCGCCTGTCGCCTTGCCCCCAGACCACGGGCGTCGCGTATCCGCGAGGGAACTCTGAGCGATCTGTCCGCCACACCGTCCTTCCAGTGCGCTTGTCAATGGCGGAGAGAAAAGAGCCTGTGTCATGGTCTTGATTGAGAATCACCCAATCGTCCACGATCAAAGGTGAGGCCCCCGCACCGAAGTCATCGTTGAACGGCCCCATCGGGCGGCTCCAGAGCTGTGTTCCGTTGACTGAGTAGCACGTCAGACCGGACGAGCCGAAGAGGACGACAACACGGTCGCCGTCGCTTGCAGGAGAGGGCTGCGCGTAGCTACCGATCCGGTGTACCCGCTCCAGCTCCTTGTGCGGTGCCGCTCGCTCCCACTCTATCTCACCGCTGTCCGCGTCGAGTGCGAGCGTCACGAGCTGAACGTCGGTCGCAGAGCCTCTCACCGCCGTGACGAACACCCGACCCGCAGCAACGACCGGCGAAGAGTGACCTGGAGGCAGAGCGGTGCGCCAGCGGCGGCTTGATGCGGTCGTCAGATCGTCAGGGAGCGTTTGGTCGCGCTGCGGCTGGCCGATTGCGTTGGGACCGCGAAACTGTGGCCACGGAGCCTCCGACGAAGGACTCAAGCGTTGAATGCGCAGATCGCGAAAGCGAACCACGTTTGACGGGTGGTGCATCTGGAACGCGATCGGGCTGCTACGCACTTCGCCGTCGTATTCGTATTCCGTCGCCATCTCGCCGTTGACCCAGACGCTGACCAGGCCGCGAACCGCGCGGACCCTCATGTGAAACCACTCACCATCCTTGGTCCCCGTCGGCCGAGCCTTGGCGCGTTTCCAGACTGCACCCGTCCAGAAGTTTGGATCGCCGTGATCAAGCTGCACCTCCGGGCCATCGGGCCAGCGATTGCGAAAGGCTTGGAGCCCGGAACTCCAAAAGAAGACGCCGCTGTTGCCACGGCGGTTGGCGCGGTCGTTCAGAATGGCTTCGAATTCGAGCTCGAAATGCGTGTAGCTTGCCCGCGTCGCGAGGACCCCGGGACCTGTCGAGCCGGTGAGTACACCGTCTTCGAGACGCCACTCGCTCTTTCGAGTCGGCTTCTGAAACCCCTCGAGCGCGTCGTTTTGCAGTGGAGTGTCGACGGTCTCCGCCACCGTCGAGTCGGCTGCCGCCGTTGAGATTCGCGTGGGCGATCGATGTGACAATAGCAGGAGAAGTGACAAAAGCGTGGCGAAGTGGAGTGCCGTGCCGCGACGGCGGCGTGTGCAAGCCTGCATGGAGCTGGACCTCGTGGTGGTTGTCCCTGAGAGGCCCCATTTTTTTCGTCCTTCTGAGGGCGCGTCAAGAACAAAGGGAACGTCTCTTTCCTTCCCTCGGGGTTTGGTATAATTTGACCGATTCTTGTCCTCAGCAATTCTCAGAGACTCCCGGGTGCCTGCCAGCCGCTCGCTCTGCGAGGGCACAGGCGCACGTTTTCTCTGCGGTTTTGAGTATTGACGCGGTCGACTATGGCCCCGCACCCAGAGGTTTCGTGTCGTTGTCGTCGACACGTTGCCCGCCGATTCGGCTTCTCCGTGTTCGCAGGTTTCGGAGCGTCCCTTGCCTGCACGAAGCGATCTCGGCGCGCGAAGACTCGCACGAATGGCTCGGTGTGGCACTAAGGCGTGACAGGCTCGGCTTCTCGATCGCGTCGCTGTCTTCAGGCGGGCCGCTACATTTTAGGAGATGAAAGATGAGCGATGGAAACGTTCGCCCGATTCCGCGCATAGGTGACGATGCCCCGGATTTTCATGCCCAAACCACCCATGGTGAGCTTGATTTCGCGTCCTGGGCCGGTGATAGCTGGGTGGTACTCTTTTCGCATCCGGCTGATTTCACGCCTGTCTGTTCGACCGAGCTGTCGGAATTTGGCCGCCGCAGTGATGAGTTCGCGCAGCGAGGCGTCAAACTCATGGGGATTTCCGTCGACAGTATTCACTCCCATCTGGCGTGGGTGCAGAACCTCGAGAGTATTCTTAGCGTGCGTCTACCGTACCCCTTGGTGGCAGATTCGAACCGCAACGTCGCCGAACTCTACGGCATGGTGCACCCCGAGGAGAGTGCCACGGTCACCGTGCGCGCGCTCTTTGTCATCGACCCGAGTCGAAAAATTCGTGCGATCATCTACTATCCTTTGAACGTCGGTCGCAACGTCGACGAGGTGCTGCGCACCGTCGACGCACTGCAGACGGCGGACACAAAGTCCGTAGCTTGTCCGGTCAATTGGAGGCCGGGGGACAAGGTCATCGTGCCGCCACCGAAGACCGAGGACGAAGTCAATGACCGACTGAGCGCTGACTACGAGCGGCTCGACTTTTACCTCTGCAAGAAGGATCTCTGATCGCGACGCCGTCTGCACGGGCGGATTCGCACCCCTTTTGCGCCGCGCCGGGGGGCCAGAGTGTAAAAAACCTACAAAACTGTGGAATTTCGCTGCTGAAAGAATACAATTCCGTAGGTTTTTACTCTGTTTTCAGTTCGATCTGTGTTGCAAGTTGTTTAGTTTATGAAGTTTACGGCACAGGAAGAGTACGGGCTGCGATGCCTCATCGGCCTCGCGCGCAGTACTGCTGCCGAGCAGGACTTTCAGACGGTGAGCTCGATCGCTGCCGCGGAAGGGCTGTCTGTGCAGTACGCGGGCAAGCTCTTTCGCATCCTCGCGCGTGCCGATCTGGTCGAGAGTGTCCGTGGCTGCAAGGGCGGCTATCGCTTGAGGCTGCCGCCGGAGGAGATTTCGGTTGGCGCGGTGCTCGCAGCACTCGGCGGCAAGATGTACGAACCACAGTTGTGCGATCGTTTCCGCGGCGACCGCCAGTTCTGCGTGCACTCGAGCGAGTGTTCGGTGCGCTCGCTTTGGTCGGGACTGCAGCTCGTCTTGGACGCAATTCTCGACCGCACGAGCGTAGCGGACCTTCTCGCGAGTGAGAAGAGTGTCGCAGACTGGATGCGCGGCTACGTTGAAGTGCTGCTTCGTTTAGTTGACGATCTGGACAAGCCCGCCGAGCAGACCACCTCATCGCACACCGCCCTGGTGTCGCTTTCACGTATCGGAAACGGAGACAAGTGACCGATCCTGCGGCGGCGACGTCGGGGTGAGCGCGAGGCTTTTTTTCAAGCAGACTGTTAGGAGACGAAGAATCAAGTGAGCACGTCCGCCGAGTCGATCGAGCAACTCGCGAAACGCGAATACAAGTACGGGTTTGTCACCAATATCGAGGCAGACTGCGTGCCGCCGGGGTTGAATGAGGACATCATTCGCAGGATCTCAGCGATCAAAAAAGAGCCTGAGTTCATGCTTGAGTGGCGTCTGAAAGCCTATGCGCAGTGGCTCAAGATGGACGAGCCCGATTGGGCGAAAGTTGGCTACCCAGCGATCGACTACAACGACATCGTCTACTATTCAGCACCGAAACCGAAGAAGAAGTTGAACAGCCTCGACGAGGTCGATCCTGAGCTGCGTGCTACCTTCGACAAGCTCGGCATCTCGCTGGACGAACAGAAACGTTTGAGTGGTGTTGCGGTCGACGCTGTTTTCGACAGCGTCTCGGTGGCAACGACCTTCCAAGAGACACTCGCGAAGCAGGGGATCATCTTCTGCTCGTTTTCCGAGGCGGTACGCGAACACCCTGAACTTGTGCGGAAGTACCTGGGTACCGTCGTGCCCGCCAGCGACAACTTCTTCGCGGCGTTGAACTCAGCGGTCTTTAGTGATGGATCGTTCTGCTACATTCCGAAGGGCGTTCGCTGCCCGATGGAACTTTCGACCTATTTCCGCATCAATGCGGCAAACACTGGCCAGTTCGAACGCACGTTGATCGTCGCTGAGGAAGGAAGCTACGTCAGCTATCTCGAAGGCTGCACGGCGCCGATGCGCGACACGAACCAATTGCACGCGGCCGTGGTCGAGCTTGTCGCGCTCGACGACGCGCAGATCAAGTACTCGACGGTGCAGAACTGGTATCCGGGCGACAAAGACGGCAAGGGCGGCATCTACAATTTCGTTACCAAGAGAGGTGCGTGTCGAGGCGTCAACTCCAAGATCTCTTGGACGCAGGTAGAAACCGGATCGGCGATCACGTGGAAGTATCCAGGCTGTATTCTTCAGGGCGATAACTCAGTGGGGGAGTTCTATTCCGTAGCGCTCACCAACAACTATCAGCAAGCCGACACCGGCACGAAGATGGTGCATATCGGTAAAAACACCAGGAGCACGATTGTCTCCAAGGGGATCTCGGCGGGGCGCGGTCAGAACTCCTATCGCGGACTGGTGAGAATCAACGGCGGCGCCGAGAACGCGCGGAATTTCTCTCAGTGCGATTCGATGCTTTTGGGAGATCGCTGCGGGGCGCACACGTTTCCTTACATCGAAGTGCGGAATCCAACGGCTCAGGTAGAGCACGAAGCGTCGACGTCGAAGATCGGTGAGGATCAAATCTTCTATTGTCGTCAACGCGGAATCAGCACTGAAGACGCTATCTCGATGATCGTTAACGGGTTCTGCAAAGAGGTGTTTCGCGAGCTTCCCATGGAGTTCGCGGTCGAGGCGCAGAAGCTTTTGAGTGTAAGCCTCGAAGGAAGTGTCGGCTGATTCAGACGCCGACTGACTTTGACGTCAGCGCGTCGCTCGACAGATCCGCCTGTTCGGTTGAAATCGTCAGGTGTGCTATCGACGGCGAGGTGGACAACGACGTACGAACAAAGAGTTATGTTAGAAATCAAGAATCTTACTGCCAGCGCCGAAGGCGCGACCATCCTGCACGGCGTTAATCTGCAGGTGAACGCCGGTGAAGTTCACGCGATCATGGGGCCGAACGGCTCCGGCAAGAGCACGTTGGGGAAAGTCCTGGCGGGGCACGAGGACTATGAGGTGACAGGCGGCCAAGTCACCTATGACGGTAAAGACCTCCTCGACATGGAGCCTGAGGAGCGCGCCTGTGAAGGCATCTTCCTCGCTTTTCAGTACCCCGTCGAGGTTCCGGGGGTCACCAACACCTACTTCTTAAAGACAGCGCTCAACTCGATACGAAAGCACCGAGGTGAGCCTGAGCTCGACGCCATGGATTTTCTTTCGTTGATGAAAGAAAAGAGCCAGGTCGTGCAGCTTGATGACGCACTCTTGAATCGGTCGGTGAACGAAGGTTTCTCCGGTGGCGAGAAGAAACGTAACGAGATTTTTCAGATGGCCGTTCTTGAACCGAAGCTTGCGATCCTCGACGAGACGGATTCAGGGCTCGATATCGACGCGCTCAAGATCGTCGCGGACGGCGTGAACGCGCTACGCGGCCCGGATCGTGCGATCGTCGTCATCACGCACTATCAGCGGCTACTGAACTTCATCGTGCCAGACTTTGTCCATGTTCTCTATCGAGGGCAAGTCGTCAAGTCGGGAACCAAGGAGTTGGCCTTGACGCTGGAAGAGAAGGGCTACGCTTGGATCGAGAGTGAGGTTGCGGGCGCGAAATGATTGCAAGAGCTGACGACGTGGGAACAAAAATCGGCACCGCAAACCGTCCGGCGAGGGCGAAGGCTGTGGGGAACTTCGTGGCGGATTTCGATGCGTTTGCCTCACTCGCGTCGGCGCAGGAGTCGGAATGGGTCGGCGCATTGCGGCGGCAAGGCATTGCGCGATTCGAAAACACGGGTCTGCCGACCGTTCGCGACGAAGACTGGAAGTACACCAACCTTCAGCCGCTCGGACGCATCGAGTTTCAGCCTGTGAGTTGGACTCGGGCCGAGTCGCGCTCCCGCACCGAAGGAGGCGACCTCGACTGGGAGGCGCTGACATCTCGTTTGGCGGGCACTCGCTTGCTTTTCGTCGACGGCTGTTTTTGCCCGGAGCATTCTTCCGTCGGGGATCTGCCGTCAGGCGTCAAGGTGGTGTCGCTACGAGATTCTCTCGCCTCGGACCCCGAGGTGAAGAGACGCCTGTCAACATGCGCGGGCGTCGAGAAGCGCAGCACCGTCGCGCTCAATACTGCCTACATGCAGGACGGCGTGTTCGTCCACGTCCCGCGCGGGGTAAAAGTGCCGGAACCGATCCATACTGTTTTCGTAGCGACCGGCGGCTCGTCTCCAACGGCCCAGTATCCGCGCAATTTGATCGTCGCTGAGACGGACGCGCATTTGACGTTTGTCGAAGAGTACGTCGGATTGGAATCGGGTTCCGCACTGACTAATCCCGTAACCGAATTCTTCGCCGCTGAAAGCGCCACGGTCGATCACTATCGGATCGTGTGCGAGACGGCAGGCTCGTACCATCTCGGCAGTGTCGCGGCGGTGCAGTCGCATGGAAGCAAGTTCTCGTCTCTCTCTGTTTGCCTAGGTGGTGGGTTGGTTCGCAACAATGTCGACGTCGTACTGAGCGCGGAAGAGGCCGAATGTACCCTGAATGGCCTGGTCGTTGCGCGCGAGAACGAGCATGTGGACAACCAGACTCGCATCGTTCATGCGCAGCCGAATTGTCGAAGCTGGGAGGTCTACAAGAACATCTTGTGTGACCGCGCAACGGGGGTTTTCAACGGTAAGATTTACGTCGCTCAGGACGCCCAGAAGACGGACGCAAAACAGTCGAATCAGAGCCTGCTCCTCTCGCGCAGTGCGGTGATGAACAGTAAGCCCGAGCTCGAGATCTACGCTGATGATGTCAAGTGCACTCACGGTGCGACCGTCGGCGAACTTGACCGTGAAGCGGTTTTCTACCTCCGGTCTCGCGGCCTGAGTCGTGCGAGCGCAGAAGCGCTTCTCACCTATGCGTTCGCCGCCGACGTGCTCTCGACCGTGACGGTGGAGGATCTCAGGGGGGCGCTGGAGAAGCGTCTGTTTGATCGATTGCCGCAGGGATTTAGCCCCACGGACAGCCTCAACGGATCACGGAATCAGCAGGACGACGGAGCATGAGAGCGCTAACAGATCGGGCCGGCGGAGAGCAAGGACGTCAGGGGCGAGGGCCGCAGCTCGACCTCGAGGCGATTCGCGCTGAGTTTCCCGTGCTCGACGTTCGGCCTCGTGGGCGAGAACTCGTCTACTTGGACAACGCCGCGACCACACAGAAACCGCGCCGGGTGATCGAGCGTGTGTCGCAATACTATTCACACGAAAACGCCAACATCCATCGCGGTCTACACTATTTGAGTGAGCAAGCCACCGCAAACTATGAAGGCGTTCGTGGACGCGTGCGTGACTGGATTGGGGCCGCATCGGCCGACGAAGTTGTGTTCACGCGCGGTACAACGGAGAGCATCAATCTCGTCGCCAGTGCATTTTGCCGGCGGCGCCTGAGTCCTGGAGACGAAATCTTGATCTCTGGGATGGAGCATCACTCCAACATCGTGCCTTGGCAAATGGTTTGCGAAGAGACGGGCGCCCGCCTGCGTGTGGTACCACTGAATGATCGAGGCGAGGCGGAGCTTGAAGATTTCGAGAAACTCCTGGGTCCGGCGACACGATTCGTATCCGTCGTTCACGCTTCGAACGCACTGGGAACGGTCAACCCTGTCGCCGAGATCGTTGCTCGGGCACACGAGGTGGGTGCCACGGTCATGATCGACGGTGCCCAGGCCGCGGCCCATCTGCCAGTCGATGTCCAGCAGTTGGGTTGTGACTTCTACGCGTTTTCGTCGCATAAGTTGTATGGTCCAACGGGCGTCGGGGTGCTCTACGGCAAGGCCGAGCTGCTCGAGGCGATGTCTCCATATCAAGGCGGCGGTGAGATGATTTCGACGGTGACGTTCGAAGGCTCGACCTACAAAAAGGCGCCTCACAAGTTTGAAGCTGGTACACCGAACATCGCTGGAGTGATCGGGCTCGGTGCAGCCCTCGATTTTCTCGCCGAGATCGGACTCGAAGCGGCGGCGCAGCACGAAGCGGAGTTGCTGCAATACGCCACAGAGCAGTTGCAAGAGTTCCCGGGCGTGCGGCTCCTTGGCACGGCAGAGCAAAAGGTCTGCATTCTCTCCTTTTTCATGGACGCCGCTCACCCGCACGACATTAGTACGATACTCGACACGGAAGGTGTTGCGATTCGCGCCGGGCACCACTGTGCACAGCCGGTGATGGAGCGATACGGCGTTGCTGCCACCGCACGGGCTTCGTTCGCTCTCTACAACACTCGAGATGAAGTGGATTCTCTGGTGTCGGCTCTGCGGAAGGTTGACGAGGTGTTTCGCTGATGTCGGACTTGCGGGAACTCTATCAAGAGGTCGTTCTGGACCATGGCAAGAGTCCGCGGAATTTTCATGCCATGGACGACGCCACCACGCAGCTTGAGGGATACAATCCGATTTGCGGCGATCGCATCACTTTGTATGTAAAGGTCGAAGACGATGTCGTCACCGACATCAGTTTTGTCGGTGCCGGCTGTGCGATTTCGATGGCGTCAGCGTCACTGCTTTCAGAGTTGCTTGTGGGTAAGTCGAAGGCCGAAGTCGAGGAACTGTTCGAAGGCTTTCATGCGATGCTCACGGGTCGACCCGGTGACGTAGTCGACACTGAGAAGCTCGGCAAGCTGGCCGTTTTCGCTGGTGTGTGTGAGTTTCCAGCTCGCGTCAAATGTGCCAGCTTGTCCTGGCACACCCTGAAGGCCGCCCTCGAAGAGAAGAGTGGCACCATAACGACCGAATAGCTTCAGCCACACGTCGAGTCGATCAATGTGGTTCACGTCCAAACGGTCGACTCGCAGCAAACCGAAACGAATCAACGGCGACGTAGCACGGCGGATAGCATGCTGCGCGTGACCTGGAGGCAACATATGGTGGAAGAGCATCCGAAGGCGCCGAGGAGTGACGACGAAAAGTCGTCCAGCGAATCGACATCAAAAGACGCAAGCCAGGCGGCAGAGAAGCCTGCTGCAGAGACCTCCGCCTATGATTTCGAGCGACATCCCGATGAGGAAGTGATCAAGGACAACGTTGTCGGCGTCCTACGAACGATTTTCGACCCCGAAATTCCGGTCAATATCTACGAGATCGGGCTGATCTACGAAGTCGCGATCGACCAGGATGCGAAGGCTCACGTGCGGATGACTTTGACGTCGCCGGCATGTCCGGTCGCCGGCAGTTTGCCGCCGGAGGTCGAACAGAAAGTCGGCGGCGCTCCGGGCGTGCGCGAATGCAAAGTAGAGCTCGTGTGGGATCCTCCATGGACGATGGATCGCATGTCCGACGCGGCCCGCTTGCAGCTGAATCTTTAGCCGGCCGTGATGCGCCACGCACTCGTTCAACAGCCTTCTGGCCGCACGGGCTGCTAGCCGCTCATCAAGTCCGTCAACAGCTTGCAGCCACTGAGATACTCTTTGACGTCGACGTACTCTCCTAAGGTGTGGGCGCCGTGTTGGCCGGCGCCCAACGTGACCGTGGGGATGCCCTTGGAGTTCAGGTAGTTGGCGTCCACGCCGCCGTCGACGATAACGCGCTGTGGCGTCAATCCCAGCCGACGCACCGACGCCTCCGCAACGCGGATCACCCCTTCCGAGGCCGGGAGACGAAACGACGGATAATCCAGCCACCAGCGAAAGCTCGCTTTCCCGGACTGGCGCGCACTGTTTTTCGTCCGCGTCGCAGCGCTGCGAAACGCGCGCTCATAGCGCTGCGTGATTCGCCTCACGAAGTTGGCGTTGTGGCTGCGTGATTCTCCAAGTATGTAGACATGATCGGTGACCTGGTTGGTAGCTTCGCCACCGCGGACGATTCCCACGTTCGAGGTCCCAGTTTGGCGGCCTTTTTGGATCTTGCCGAAGTATCCGTCCTCGGCCACGGCGGCGATGGCGTGCGAAGCGATGAGCGCAGCGGAGACGCCGTTGTCGGGATGTACCCCCGCGTGGGCGGCAATGCCAAAGACATCAACCTCCCACCTTTCAGCAGCGGTCGCGCCGATGATCACGCGCGCGGGATCGCCTGAGTCGACGTTGAAGCCTAGTTGCGGACGCCGTAGGTCTGCTAACCGCACCTCCCGGGCACCGCGAAGCCCGATTTCCTCGCCTACTGTGAAGAGGAGGGTGAGCGGTGGGTGAGGTCGCGCCGATTTGAGGATCGCTTCCGCAGCGGTCACGATCGCAGCCACGGCGGTTCGATTATCGCCCCCCAGAGCCGTTTGACCTTTCGCTACGATGCGGCGCCCTCGGCGCACGGGGACGGCGCCACGGCAAAGCGGGACGGTGTCCATGTGGCCGCAAAAGAGGCGTCGCGGCTGCGACCGGCGGCCCGCGCCCTTTGCCGGCCAGTGCACGATCAAGTTTCCGACCTGGTGGCCATCGCCAAGACGGCGATGGGCGGAATCATGCCGAATCCAGGCTGGCTTGCACCCCGCGGCCACGAGTTTCTCTCGGACGATCTGGGCGACTCCCTGTTCTTGGCGGCTCGGTCCTTCGGTGGCGAGAAAGTTCATCAGGTGCGAGACGGCACGCTCGTCGTCGATGAGGCGTGTGGATGGCATAGTGTTGGCCGAGCTCGAGGTTAGACACGTGTCAGCGGGGACCGATTCCCCGTCGCCGCGGGCGCCGGTGTTTGCTCTGGCACACTGTGCCGGCCGCCGCATTCTGGCGCCCAGTCTAACCGAACAGAGCGTGAAGAACTCCCTTACGTCGCTTCCGGCCGTAGAGCGGCCGAATGATCGCGCCCGGAGAGTCTGGTCAACTGCCGCAATCCGTGCCGCCGGTGCAGCCCAAGTCGTCGGCGGTCGGATCCACGCCGCGCGGCGTGGCTCGGAGGGGCAGATCGTCCCCAATCACTCCCACGGCACCAGGGCCTGGGAGATCCGGCATGGGGCCGGACTGGAACAGGTAGGCGAGCATGCAGGTGGCGTCGGCTATGTCGAGCCTGCCATCATCGTTGCAGTCGCAGGCGTCTTGGCAAGGCACCTCGAATCTAGAGCCCACCGGAAAAAAGAGATGGCTGATCAGCGCGCCGGCGTCTCCGATGTCGACGGCAAGCCCTTCTGCACCACCGTCGAAGTTGCAATCGCCGCGGAAGAAGAGCGCCGCGTCACCAACGCAAATCTCGCATCCATTGAGGAGCGGTGAGCGTGCTTCGTTCTCGGCGGAGACGAGGTTCTTCGTTGGTACCATGTCGCTTCCTGAGAGGCCGTCAATGAACTCGATGGGCAGGCACCAGCCGCAAAGGTCGGGGTTGTCGTCGACGGTGAATCTGACGCATCCCATGCGCTGTGGGAAGTCAAGCGGTGGAATCGTGGCACCGTCAAACGGCGCCACCGCATCGATCAGGACGCCGATGATCAGCTCGCAACCGTCGCCGTCGTCTTCATCGTTATCGACCTGCGGCAGAACGAATTCGGCGCGCAGCGCCTCGAGGATCGTGTCGGTGATGTCGAACTCGTCTCTAGCGGTCAAATCGCAACTGAAACCGATCGACATCGAGAATCCTTGCAGGTGGTCAAACTGTTTTTCCTGTCCAACGGCGTTGTCTTCGGGGTTGCGGATGAAGAAACACACGTCAACGGCGGCTCCCGGCGCGACTCGAATCGTCGGGTCATCACCTTCCCGAAAGTCCGCAGGGCCACAGAAAAACGCTACTTCTTGACACTCGTCGTCTTCTGCGTCGACGAGGCCATCGCAGTCATCATCGATTCGATTGTTGCAGATCTCTCGGTCGCACGGCTGAGCGGCACACATCACGACGCCGCCCTCTAATTCTGGGCTGAAAGACTTGCCTCCGGAAACGATCACGTTCTCTTTCGCTGGCTGGCTGAGTACGAGGTCGCAGAACTCCACGTCGGAAGTTTCCGAAGACGTGTCGAGGCAGTCATACACATACGAAGCGATGTGCCGATCCGTGCCTGGAGCCAAAGTCTGACCATCGAAAGGTGGCTCGACGTCGAAGATGGTGGCCACGACGCCACCGCCGGAATCGAGCTCAATGCTGGTGAACTCGGGGTTAAGCACCGAGACAACGTCTCCCAGCACGATGTTACGCAGCTGGAGAGCGGAAGGATCATGGCACAGAGCAACCACGAAGCCTTCGATCGGTACGCCGCTGTCGAGCAGCACGCGTGCTTCCTCTTCGACACTACTGTCGATCGAGAAACGAGTTGACGCCTGAGTGCACTCGACCGAACCGTTCGTCACGACCAAGCCTTCGTTGACGCCAATGCCTTGGCCGTCCTGAACGACGAGGTTGGCGAGCAGGGCGCCTCCAGCTACTGAGGCGTACTTGTTGTCGACGAAAACTATATCGGTCACTCCAGGCTCGAGGCAGCGAACGTTCGCTGTGGCGAGCAGGGTGTTGTTACCCGACGGGATCACGAACTCGCCGCTCCCGTCCGTGTCGACCACCACTCCCAAAACCATGAAATTCGCTTCGGCGCGGCTGACGAGGAGATCTACACCTTCGATAGCCGCCGCTGGGGTGAGCGAAACTCCTTCAGCGATCGCTCCGTTCCACTCGAACACCGCTGACAGCCCCTCGACCCCGGCACTCGAGGTCAGCTGGAGCGAGATCGAGATCTCCTCTCCTGAACTTCCCTGGGCCGCCCCAAGACTCATCTCCTGTGCGTGCAAAGTTGTGCTCGCACAACAAGAGATGCAGCAAAAAATGCAAAGCAGTCGTAGGGTTTGTCTCATCACTTGCCCACTTGCATTGCTATGACGCAGGGAACCGCGACGGGTCGGAGGGGACGGCAGGAGGGGCGCTGCCAGAGGTTTTCGACACCCCTATGATACAGCGCGCCCGTTTCTTCAAAAGCCTAATTCCATTCAGCATCGAGTCGCTCTAGCGGAGACCTGAACAACTCCTGAAGAGAACGCTAACCGCTGGTGAAAGCGAGATCTTGCAGCGTCGCACGGAGAAACTCAGCAGTCCATGGCGACCACTACGCGAAGGAGAGACGAAGAGAAGATGCCTTGAGAGCGCCGCACGTCGTTCAGTCAGCCGCCCTACGTCAACCCCGGATAGTCAAGGGTCGCGAACAGGTCCTTTTCTGTCTCAGCACGACGGATCTGTTGGACTTCGCCGTTCTCTCTCAGCAGGAGTTCCGCTGAACGCAGCTTTCCATTGTAGTTGAACCCCATAGCGTGGCCGTGGGCTCCCGTGTCATGAACGACCAGTAAGTCGTTGATGTCGATCTCGGGTAGCTCACGATCGACGGCGAACTTGTCGTTGTTCTCGCACAGCGAGCCGACAACGTCGTAGACGCGATTCGAGGTTTGCCCTTCTTTACCGAGTACGGTGATGTGATGGTAGGCGCCGTACATCCCGGGGCGCATAAGGTGCGCCATGCATGCGTCGACTCCGACGTACTGCTTGTAGATCGCTTTTTTGTGTATGGCTCGCGTGATGAGGTAGCCGTACGGTCCGGTGAAGTAACGCCCGCTCTCCAGAAAGATCCGCATCGGGTCGAGGCCGTTCGCGACGATCATCTGTTCATAGAGTTGTCTTACGCCGCTGCCAAATGCGGCGACATCGATCGGGCTCTCGTCAGGACGGTATGGTATGCCGATGCCGCCACCCAGATTGACGAACTCCAGACGAATGCCGAGATCAGCATGAAGCTCGACCGCCAGCTCGAAAAGCATGCGCGCCGTTTCGAGAAAATACTCGCCGTGAAGTTCGTTCGAAATGACCATCGTGTGAAGTCCGAATCGTTCCACGCCGCGCCTTCGTGCCTCGCTGTAGCCTTCGAAAAGTTGCTCGCGTGTCAGGCCGAACTTCGCTTCCACCGGATTTCCAATGATGGCGTTGCCGGTGCGTGCTGGACCGGGATTGAAACGAAACGAGATCAGCTTGGGAAGTCCGGTAACTTTTTCCAGGAACTCGAGGTGCGTGAGATCGTCCAGATTGATGATCGCGTCGAGAGATTTCGCCTTGATGAATTCAGCGGCGGGAGTCTCATTCGAAGAGAACATGATCTGCTCGCCGCGCAGGCCGACGCAATCGGCCAGAGTGAGTTCCGCGAACGAGCTGCAGTCCGCGCCGAACCCCTCGTCTCGCATAATTTCGAGTAGGTGAGGATTCGGGGTCGCTTTGACGGCGAAGAATTCCCTGAATCCGGGACACCAGTCGAACGCCTCTAGGAATCGACGCGCATTTTCCCGGATTGCGCGTTCATCGTAGAGGTGAAACGGCGTTGGGTGGTCCGTGGCGATGGATTCGATGTCCGCCTTTGAAAACGGCAGCGCCAGATTTTTCATGTTTCGTCGGAGAGTCCTGTCGTGGCGGCGGGAGCCCGGCAAACGATTGTGGGGCGAGCTTCAAGTGAGCCGGCGGGTCGAAAAATGCGAAGGTGGGATCGTACCATAGCGTTTCGGTGCGGACAATCGCCGTGCGATCGGCAGGCGCTGCTTCGAGGAGGTGCTCTCTGTGTTGCCCTGGCGCTCTACACTCAAGGGTTCTCTGGACCTCGTGGGAGGGACCGGTATAACAAGGGGGAACGATGCCACGGTGAAGAGTGTGACGCACATGAAGTCTCCCAACCGGTCGACGCTGACACGTTCGATGACCGTCTCGCTGACGATACTCACGGCGATACTCATGGCGATTCCGACGCGCGACGCTGGCGCTGGCGCTCCGCTGCGGGCTGGCGAGTCGGCGATCGAAATTGATCGTGCCAGCGGCGAAGTGCGGATACCGTGCCGTTTTTTCAGCGCCACGCGTGTTCTCGAGGTTTTCGCATGCCACCGGACGGGCCCGAAGCACGAAACGGTGGTCGTCTTCGACGCTCGTGGCCCCGAGATTCACGATGCCCTAAAGGCGATCGGCTGCCGATCGGCGAGCTTTTGGAACATCACCGGACCGGACGGCTTTGCGCGCACGCAGGGAGATCGCCTTCTCGTCCTCGTTCGCTGGCGAGATGCTGGCGTCGTCCGGGAGTACCCAGCAGAGGGTATTCTGTTCGATTTTTTCGACGAGACGGCGGACATCGGGTTTCCAGCATTCGTGCGAGGCTTCTCGTTCGGCGCGGGCGCTGGCGTACACTCCGGACGTGACGTCGCGTCCAGCGGTGAAACGGACTCGAAGCGCGAAGCAGAGCCTGATGCAGAGTCAGACCCCGGCGTCGAGCTTGAGTCGGCGGACCATAGCGCCCGTTCGCGGACGATTCCTGATGCGGTCGAGGTCACCCTGGGAGGCACCAATCGCGGTCAGCCCGCATACTCGCTGCTATGGCATCCGACGACGTCGCCCCGTCTGTTGCCATGGATGATGCCGCCGGTGGTGAACCACCACCTCGTCACCGACTTGCGTCAGCTTGTTGAGGAGAGCGTCCCCGTGGAGCTCATTCTCCGTCGGCTCGATTCTGAGGTCGCTCTGGTCCACTATCTGAAGCAGGTGGAGGGACGTCGCGCCTTGCAGGCACGAAGGCCACTCTACGAAGCGATGGAACCCATCGCTCGCCAGATCGATTCGAGAAAGTCACAACTCGTCGACGTAGCCGCTCGTCTCTCCAAGCTGATTCGTCCGACACGCGATGCAACCGCTGCGCCTCCAGTCGATCCGGGAAGCTCTGCCGAGCTGCGTGGTTTGGCCCTGCGCGCCGAACTTTTGACTGCCCAGATCGAGGCCGCGTATCTCGAAATCTACGATCTTCAAGAGACCTATCGCCGTGAATGGGTTCGAGATCAGAAGGAGCTTCCCGCGCCATTCAAAGAGCACGTGCGGGTGCTGACGGAAGACGGCTTCGGCTATGAACCGAAGCTGGCACGAAGGCGTGTCGAATTGGCGGCAGCGAGAGTGTCCGGGGCACAGCCGGAAGCGCCGGAGATCCGCGGTCTACACCTGGAGATGCAGGCGATCGAGGGCGATCGAGACATTGCGATCGTACGCGCAAATTTGGCGTATGTCCGGCGCCTCGCCGGCGAGCTCGAGCCCGACGATTCGTACCTGCGCAGGGTCTACTCGCAAGATCAGTCTGAGCTGCGAGCCGAGGAACGCGTTCTGGTGGGAACGCGCCGCCGCGTACAAAGTGAGCTCGACGAGGTGCGAGCGAGAGGCGCGTCGAATTGGAGTCTTCGCTCCGAGGCGATTCTTCGCGAGCGCGCCCGAGCCGAACTGGAGATCGAACTTGGCAAAGTCGAGCGGGAACTCGCTAAGCTTGACGAAGAAGCGGGGTGGGCAGAGGAGGATCTTGAGTCGGGGAATCCGGACTTTCGCGCCGAAGGCAAAAAGACGCTGGAGGAGCTCAAAAAAAAGAGAGCTCCACTCGAGGCGCGGAGAGCTGAGCTCGCAGACCGCGTCGCTGCGGCCGCTGCATCTGAATGAGCCGCGCTTCCGGCGCGCTCGTCTACTCTGCTTTTTCCTTGGCGACGCGCCGAACCACGAGGTTTTTCCGCCCCATAAGACCGTCGTTGTCTTCCGCCACAACCGTGAAGACGTTGGTGCCTTCACTCAGCGGCACAACCGTCTGCCATTGCGACTCGCCACGGCCCTTAGAGTCAACAAAGAAGATCTTGTCGGGGAAGATTTCGGTTTCGTCGATTGGACTCTGAATGACCCAAGACTTGAAGGGGGCGCCTGAAGCCGACTCAATCATCGCTTTGAGCGTCAAGCTCGACGCACCAGTGACGAGTAGCGGGGGGCCTCCTGGCTCGCCGCCGCCGTTCGTCGAGGCGGCAGAAAAGGTCGCGTTGACGATTGGCGCTTCATAGGTCGTCCCCGTCGTGAATTCCTTCACCTGAAACTCACTTGATGGGATCTCGAGCTTGCGGCTCAGGTTTGCACCTGAGTATGAATCAACAACCGCGAGTTCGAATTTGTAGAGGCTGATGTCGACTCCGGCTCTGATATTGAAGCGGCAGTCAGCCACAAAGTCGCCGCCGGCCTCCAGCTCTGTGAATTCGACACGCCCCTTGCTCAGAAAGACCTCGCGTCCCATCTCGCTTCTCAGAATCACGACGCCCTTGTGAGCTGTGGCATCTCCCGAGTTCGTCACAGTGACGCGAAGCACTGCTTGAGTTTCGGGTTCTAGCGATCGGATCGGTCGCTCCGACTTGGCATCGATCAGCTCGTACTTGAAGGCGAATCGAGGCCGGCCACCGTCGAGCAGCTCCAACGCCAAAGATCCTGAATGAAAGACCGCATCGTCTTCGCCACTCAGCTCGATGGTGATTAGGTCGTTGCGAGCATTTGGGAAATATGGCAGGCGTATCTGTAGACTCCGTTCAACGGTTTCTCCAGGCGCGACTTTGCCAAAAAGGAACTCGCGGTGTTTGTAGAGAAAGTACTCCGAAGACGTGATGCCTTTGACGCGATACAGCGGAGCCGTACCGTTGTTCGTCAACCGTGCCGTGAGTCGCAACTTGTTGACCGGGACGGGGTCTTCGTCGTCTCCTGAAGGTTCTTGAATTCGTTCGGAGGAAATCGTCAGCTGAACGTTCTTTTCTGTCGGGTTTTCGCCGGCGCTCCAGTCAATGCCGAGCTCCGCGAGACGAGCGACGATTTCAGCGTAGAGCGTTTGGTTGAGCTCCTCGATTTCGTCTTTCTGTCGCTTGAGCACCGCCTCGCGACTATTGGTTTCCTGCATGTCGCCGAGTAGCCCCAACGCCATGAGGACCAATTTGTCTTTTGCCGGCTGCAAATTGCCGCTAACGAATGGGTCGTTGTCCGCGTCGTACTCGACGGGGTCGTGAAGATACTTCAGCGTGAATGACGGCTCTTCCTCCTTCGCATACCGTGACACGATGTGCTCTTGGTAGTTGCTTTCGGTGAGGCTACGCACACGCGGGAAAAGATCAAAGTTCTTGTCGTTGTCCTTGCCGTCGAGCGTCACTGGAAGTGCCAGAATGTCAGGGACTACACCGTTGCTTTGGATTGAGATATCTCCCGGGATCAAGTATTCGCTGACGGTGATCTTCAGCTGCGCTTCTCTGGGCATCCGGTGAAGCTGCTGGACCGAGCCTTTGCCGAACGTTCGCGTCCCGAGTACGACTGCGCGGTCGTTCTTTTGTAACGCGCCGATCACGATCTCGGCTCCGGAAGCGGACCCTTGGTCACTCAGCACCACGATGGGATACGTGGGCTCATCGTCATCGTCGTTGGCATCTTCGCGGTTGACGAGGTTGCCGCGCGTCGCCTGGACGACGATGTCGCCACGCGTGAGGAAAAGATCGCTCATCTTCACCGCTTGGCGCAGCAGGCCACCTGAATTGCCCCGCAGATCAAGTATTAGGCCGGCGAGTTCTTTGCCGCCGTTCTGCTGCTCTAGTTTGGCGAGGTGCTCGATCAGGCCGTTTTTACCGTCCGTAGTGTTTTTGTCGAAGTTGCGCACAGTGACATAGCCCACTGCCGAATCGGGGCCGCCAAGTGTGTCGCCGGTGCGATCGTTGATGAGCTTGGATTCGACGCTCTTGATCACGACCTTGTCGCGTGCGACTTCGATTGGAATCGTTTCAAGTTTGTTGGGATCGTCTCGCCTGGCGCGCTTGACGGTCAGCGTCACTTTCGATTTACGAGGGCCACGAATCTTGTCGACGGCCTCCGGGACCGTCATATTGATCGTCGACTCGTCGCCGATTTGGGCGATCTGATCGTTCTTCTTGAATCCAGCACGCTGCGCTGGAGTCTCCGGCAGAACCTCGATCACCGTGAGCTTGCCGTCGCGGTTACCGACGTACATACCGACGCCGAAGATTTCGCCCTCGATGTGGACGGAGAAGTTTCTAAAGTCCTTCGGACTGAACACCATGGTGTGTGGATCCAGACCGCTCAAGAATCCATTCGCAACCGCGTACTGGATGTCTCCAACGCCGAGGTTGCCCCGATAGTTTTGCCGCACGAAGTTGAAGAGCCCGTCGAAAAGACTCACTACGTCCTGGAGCGTATTCACACCGGCAAGGGAGACGACGTAAACCTTGCCGCTCAGGTGGATCTGCACCAGAGGTGAGTCGTCTCCGGCTTCCTTGACGTAGATCTCGTCGACTGCGTTCTCCAGCGCGCCCAGCGCCTTGCGGACGAGCTTACGCGGTTGGATGCGAGTTGGATCGAGGTAAAAGCGCTTGAGACTCTGCTCGAGCGTCGGAAACAGCTCGGGGACGTATGGCTGTTTGTCGTCGCCTTCTTGCGTGGAGGCGCTGTCGGTGAGAGAAAAGAAAAAGACCAGCGCCGCCGAAAGCGCAGCCAGAACAATGCCTCGAGTCAGAGTTCGTTTCTGCGACCACGCCTGCGATGACGACTGTTGCATGGAGTTCACCCTATTCGCACGTTCTTCGGAACTTCTCGACCGCCCCAGTACGCCCACTCACATGTTGTGTTCGAAGTTCTAAGTTTCTACCTAAGACGAAGATATGTAGGAGTTTAGCACGGCTCAGAGCTGTCTGCAAACAGCTGCACGCGTTTCCGCCGGGGCTCCGACGCTGGCGCGCGCATCTCTGACGCCCGGATTTCTTCCATCTATCGGCCCTTTCGACGCTCTGATCCCAAAAGAATTGATCGATTGATCGTCACGCCGAGCCGCGGGCGCGTTCGCGCAGCGCGATCAATCGCTTCATAACGGGAAATAGTTCGCGCTGGCAGCCAACGACGCCAAAGGCGTCATGAAGGAGTTTGTAGAGTTCGTACAACTCCTGATAAACCGTTTTGTGTCCTGCGTGCGGTTGATACTCGATCTCTTTCAGCCCGCACATCGCGTCCTGAGCTTCCAGCACAGTGGCGTGACCGCCGCGATCAGCCCCCGCCGCGACGCTACCGAAGATCGCGGCTCCCAGCGCGCAGGTCTCTTGGGATCGTGACACTCGGATCGGTCGCCCTGTGACGTCAGCGAATATCTGAAGCAGCAGCGGATTCTTTTCAGCGATCCCGCCGCAGACAACCACCTGATCGACTCTGACGTTGTAGTCCTCGAAGCGCTGCATGATCACGCGCGCTCCAAATGCTGTCGACTCGAGCAGGGCGCGATAAACCTCCTCTGGTCGCGTTTGGAGCGTCTGGCCGACGAGGCAGCCCGTGAGCAGCGGATCTGCCAGCACGGTTCGGTTGCCATTGTTCCAGTCGAGTGCGAGCAACCCCGATTCCCCTGGCTTGAGGCGGCCGGCCAGTTCCGTGAGCTCGGCGTGCGACTTTCCGGCTTCTCTCGTGAAGCGACGTACGAACCAGCCGAACAAGTCGCCGAGCGCTGCCTGTCCCGCCTCGAGGCCGAAGTGGTCTGGTAAGATGGAATCGCGCACGACGCCGCACAGTCCCGGGATGTCGGCCAAAGATCTGTCTGCCGGGTGGACTGCCATGTCGCAGCCACTCGTGCCGAGGATCTTGACGAGCGTTCCCGGCCGGATGCCGGCACCGACAGCCCCGACGTGGGCGTCGATTGCGGCCACCGAGATCGGGATGCCTGCTCGCAGACCGGTCCGTTTCGCCCATTGGTCACACAAGGTGCCGCCTTCTTGCCCAGCCGTGGATGTCGCACCGAGCGGATGCGAACGGCACCAGGCGCCGACAGACGCGTCAAGTTGATCGAGAAAATCGGCTGTCGGGTTGCCCCAGTTTTCGTTGTAAAGCGCCTTATGCCCTGCCGCGCAGACGTTTCGCCTGATCTCGCGTGGGTTGTCGCACCCGGAAAGGAAGGCGACAATGTAGTCACCTTGCTCCACCCACGCCGCTGTGGCCGCGAACGCTTCCGGTGCTACCCGAGCGAAGTGGAGAAGCTTGGCGAAGAACCACTCGCTTGAGTAAGTGCCACCACACTTCGCTAAATACTCAGGGTGGCGCTCTTGTGCCAGCTCCGTGATCGCTCTTGCTTCGGCGTACGCCGTGTGATCCTTCCAGAGCCATGCGTGAGTGTGAAGGTTGCCCTCAAACTCCGGGTGTTGCGACAGCGGTGTCATCGACGTATCGACGGGGATGGGGGTACTTGCCGTCGCATCGACCCCTATGCCGACGACGCGCGCGACATCAAAATTTGGGTCACGCGTCGCCGCGCGAACTGACTCGATGACCGCGCTCTCCAAAGCGATTTGGTAGTCCGCGGGATCCTGCCGAGCGAGATTCGGGTCACGCGGATCACTTAGGACACCGTCGGAGCCATGTTGAAATGGCGCTACGGCAAGACCCACTTCCGCGCCGTCGGCGACGCGTGCGACGAGGCTTCGTACGCTGCTGGTGCCGAAATCGAGTCCGATACAGTAAGTTGGGTGAGGCATCGCGCGCCCGCTGTGCGAGGGATTGGAAAAGACAGCGCCTCTGAGCTGATTTCAGGCAGGCGCGTGACCGGCCCGTGAGTATAGCAGTCGCGTAATCGCGTCGGAACTCGGAAGTTCTACAGAGCGCCGTCGTCGTGGGTCGACAGGTCGTCTGACGCCGGAGTCGGGTGCCAATCGCACGGCCTCTGCCGCAGCGGGCTTGTCGGCGAGCGATTGCCGGTTCGCAGTGCGGGCGGATCGACAGCGTTCCAAGCTACCACGTTCACGCGCGGCGAAGTCTTGCGCGATTCGGCGAGCGCTGGTGGCTCGAATTGACCGCCCGCGCCGCGCGCGCGAGCGCTACCGACGCCTGCCGTGGCCATCTGGACGTGGGGAGTTTATACTTTACAGTTTTCCGCTGCCTCCTGTGGGTCCTGCGCTAGCAGCCCATCGATCTTGGGAGGTTTGTGATACATCTCACGCGCGCACGTCTTGCGTATTGGAATTCGATGACGGAACAGAACGAGAACATCTCTGGGCGATCCGAAGAGGACGACGATCGCATGCACCGCCGCGGATTCTTTCGGCAGGGTCTGCGCCATTTCCTCAAACCCCTGGCTGAAATGGTGGAGCAGCGCGTTCAACACTTGGAGGTGCCGAACTGGGTCGACGAAGACGGCCAGCAGCCACGGCCTCCGTCGACCGGAGCGGGGACGCGCTACCTGTCGAGTTCGGGAAAGGCGCTCCTCCGCCCCCCAGGAGCCGTGCCCGAAGAGGAGTTTCTTGAACGCTGCGTTGGCAGCGGCGGCTGTGTTCAGGCTTGTCCGGTTTCGGCCATCCATCTGCTCAACGACGATGACGCGACGCTGCAGAACAAGCCGGTGATTGACCCCGATCTGCAGGCGTGTGTGATCTGCGATGACTTGGCTTGCATGCACGCGTGCCCGACGGGCGCCCTGCAGCTCGTGCCTGCGGAGCGAATCGAGATGGGCAAGGCACGCGTCGATCCGGAGGTGTGTATCCGCAGTCAGGGTGAAGACTGCGAAATCTGCGTCGATAAGTGTCCGATCGGACCGGCCGCCATCGACATCCCAGAGTACGGCGGTGAAGTGGCCGTGAACGCCTCGGGCTGCACCGGCTGCGGCGTCTGTCAGATGTACTGCCCTACGGCGCCGAAGGCGATTGTGGTGGACCCGCGCGTTGATTGACGTTGCCCCCCGGCGCTGACAAGAAGTGGCGGCAAGAAACGACGACTCGGCGAGTAACACGGAGTTCGCGACGTTTGAACCGCCGGCGATGCTCACGTACGCGCGCTCCGCGCACCAACGAGTCTCGAAACACCGCTACTGAAGCACTCTTGGCCGCTCTCTCGCTTTGCCTCTTTTTTTTAGGGCTGGCGACGGAGCGGTCTCGCACGCAACGCGTTGTCAGACCATCGCGGTTCGTTTGGCCAGACGATCGATCGCGACAACGACTGCAAAGCCAACCACCGCGAGCCCACACGCGAGCAAGATCTCCGGCGTGTCGACGTGCGCCACATCCCACGGCAGAAGATTGTTCTCCTTCACCGCGATGCGCTGTCCATCCTTCATGACGAACTGGCCGGCAGCGTCGCGCAGCCATTCTGCCTCCTCTTTCCACGGCCACACTTTGCGCAAGCTCCCAAGCATGAACCCAGTCAACAGCGCGATGACGTTGTCGTGGAAGCGGTGGAATAGCCATCCAAGCACCTGGGTGAAGGCGATGAGCCCAAGTCCCGCGCCGAGTGCAATCAGCACGAGAGCGCCGTAGTCGCGTTGATTGATGGCGTTCAGGACGAAGTGGTATTTGCTGAGAAGTAGGAGCAGAAAGGCTCCCGAGATGCCGGGAAGGATCAAAGCACAGCTTGCCGCCGCGCCGCTGAGAATGAGAAACCACCAAGTTTCCGGCGTCTGCAGCGGGACCAAACCGACGAATCCGTAGGCTAGGGCGCTGCCTCCAACGAGAAGCGCGACACGCAGTGCGGACCAAGCTTTGATCCTGCCGCTGACGACGAGAACGGATGCCAAGACCAAGCCGAAAAAGAAGCTCCACAGGTAGGCGGCGTGGTCGTGGAGGAGCCACTCGATGCTGTGGGCCAGGGTCAAAACGGCGGCGAGAATGCCGCAGCCGAGGGCGACGAGAAACGGCAGGTTGACGGCGCGGGCAGCTGCTGCAAAGCGCAGCTGCGCTAGCGAGCGGAGAAACGTCACCCGGCCGAACGCACGGATGGATTCGACGAGCTCTTCGTAGATGCCGAGGATAAACGCCATCGTGCCGCCCGAAACTCCTGGCACGATATCGGCTGCTCCCATGCACAGACCACGCACTGCGATCCAGAAATACGCAATCGTACTGCGGCGGGTCGAGGCCCGCGGTGTGTCCTGCTGGGCTGTGGGCTCGAGAACGTTGTCGGTGGGATCGGCCATTGACTCGCTACTCGCTCTGGCTCCGTCGGCTGGTTTGCTCGCGTCGACTCATCCCGCAGTTATTCTTTCTCGGCTGGTTCGCTCGCGATCTCGAGAAAGAGGCGGTGGATGCGAAGATCGTCCGTCAACTCAGGGTGAAACGTCGCCAGAAGCATGTGCCGATATCGCGCCAACACCGGGTGTCCGTCATGCCAGCACAGCGCTCGAGTCGCATCGTCCTGCGGCAGCTGCATGATCGGGGCGCGAATGAACACGCCATGAAACGTCTCCGCGAGATCGTCGATGGTGAGTTCGGCCGTGAAGCTGTCGATCTGGCGGCCGTAGGCGTTGCGCTCGATGGTCACCGGTGCGACCTCCAACTGCGGCGGAAAACCGGCGCCGCGGCCGAGCAAAATCGCGCCGGCACAGGTCCCGAACATCGGCAGTCCCGCCTTGGCTGCAGCGCGGAGCGGGTCGAAGAGACGATACTCTCGGGCCAGGTGCGCCATCGTGGTGCTCTCGCCGCCGGGAAGGATCAGCGCGGCAAGGCCTTGCAAGTGCTCTGCGCGGGTGACCCGACGGGTCGCGATGCCGAGACGCGTCAGTGCCTGCTGGTGCAGCCGAAAGGATCCCTGCAGCGCCAAGACGCCAAAGGGAAGCTGAAACGAATGGGGGTCACGGGACATGCGATCGACCTTGTCAGCCCGACGCGTCGGCCATTGACGGTTCGTAGAGCGCTGCAGCGCTCTACCAGCCGCGCTCTTGAAGGCGTTCGCCAGCGGCGATTTCGCTCATCTCGATGCCTGGCATTGGACTGCCGAACTCCGCCATGATGCGCGCGAGTTCGCCGGCGTCTTCCCAGTGAGTGACCGCTTTGACGATCATCTCCGCGGTGGCGGCTGGATCGCCGGACTTAAAGATGCCTGAGCCGACGAAGACTGCTTCGGCGCCGAGCGCCATCATCAGTGCTGCATCAGCAGGAGTGGCGACGCCTCCAGCGGCAAAATTTGGCACCGGCAGCCGTCCATGCTCTGCGACGTGGCGGACGAGCTGAAGCGGCGCGCCCAATTCCTTGGCCGCGCCGACAAGTTCCTCGCTGCCGACTCCCGCTAGGCGCCTCATTTCGCCGTGAATCCGCCTGAGGTGACGAACCGCTTCGACGACGTTTCCAGTGCCTGCTTCGCCTTTGGTGCGGATCATCGCGGCGCCTTCGCCGATCCGCCGCAGGGCTTCACCGAGATTTCGGGCGCCGCAGACGCAAGGCACCTTGAACGCATGTTTGTCGATGTGGAATTCTTCATCCGCCGGCGTCAGGACCTCGCTCTCGTCGATGTAGTCGACGCCCTCGGCTTCGAGAACACGAGCCTCCATAAAGTGACCGATGCGTGCTTTTGCCATCACCGGGATGGTCACAGCCTGCTTGATCTCGGTGATCTTCCCCAGCGGCGCCATGCGCGCCACGCCGCCTTCGCGGCGGATGTCGGCCGGTACACGTTCGAGGGCCATGACAGCAGCCGCGCCGGCGGTTTCTGCGATCCGTGCTTGTTCGGCGGTCGTCACGTCCATGATGACACCGCCGGTCAGCATACGCGCCAGGCCGACTTTCTCTTCCCAATGCTGAGTGCTCATTTGCGATCCGAAGAGTTGCTCGCTCCTACCGATCTCTGCCAAAGCAATCTGTTGCCAAAGCAAAGAAGTCGACGACACTACCAGGACAAGAATGGAACGTTTGGCAGCATAGCTGTCGACCGCTGGGTCTGCTATAAAATTTCCGTGGCGTCAGCTGCGTCGCGAATGCGCTCGGGGTGGGTGTAAATGTTGAACGAGCCCCCGCGGACGAACCCGACCAGCGTGATGCCGGCTTGCGAGGCTAGGTCGACGGCGAGTGTGGAAACTCCCGAGACGGCCGTGACGCAGCGAATGCCGGCGCGGTAAGCCTTCTGAATGATCTCGAAGCTGACGCGGCCGCTGACTTGGAGGACTAGTCGGCTGGCGGGAAGCTTGTCGATCAACAGTGCTTGTCCAATGACTTTGTCGACCGCGTTGTGCCGTCCGATGTCTTCGCGCACGACGACCGCGTTGCCTTTTGCATCGAAGAGTGCGGCGCCGTGCAGCGCCCCCGTCCGTTGAAAGAGCGGCTGTGCTCGTTGCAATCGGTCCGGCAAGGTGGCGACGAGGGAGGGCGGTACGCGGAACTGCGACCGCGACTCTGCAGCGCCATTCTCCGGGGCGGCTGGAAGGAGAGACAGAACGTCGGTGATCGTCTGGTGCCCACAGACACCGCAGCTTGAGGTGACTGGCAGGCGAGAGGTGGAGGCCGGTCTCTTCGTACGCCCGAGCGTGGTGCGTAAGTCCGCGACGTTGCCGGCGTATTGTTCCTGGTCGTTGGTCCCCTGTGGGCCGATCCAGCCTCGGTTTGGCCCGGATATCGTCGTCACGTGCGTCGATTCGACGCCGTTCCCCGCACCGCAAAGAACCACGCCGGACACGTCGCTCGCCGTCGAGATCACTCCCTCGGCGAGGAAGAATCCGAGCACCAAGTCCCGATCGGCGCCCGGTGTTCGCATGACCGTCGCGTACGGGTCGCCGTTGAGGCGCATTTCGAAAGGTGCCTCGACGACGAGCGCGTCACGCTTCGTCGCGTGCACCGCGTTTCGCTTGGACCTGGTGCAGTCGCGGACGTCGAAGCCACTCTGAGTTTGCTGGCGGGTCATGCTGCAAGAATACCCGTTCAGAGGCGCTGTCCGAAGCGGCGAGCAGCCTGTTGAAAAAGTGCTTCGAGCCGAAAACTGGTCTCTTCGCGTCCAGATCGGCCGCGGCAAACGCAGGTAATCTCCGAGCCCTCTTCTGTAAGGTATTACGGCGAGTATTGACGCGGTCGAGCTGGGCGTGAAGAGGCCGGTTTCTCGGCCGAATGACTTTTTCAACGGGCTGCTAGCCCGGCTCGGGCGATCGATCGACGGTGAGAGGGCGTCGTTGAGGGCTTGGGGCCGCCCTCCTTTACGTCTGCGCTTGGGCCTGCAGGTAGTTCAGCGCCTCGCGAATCTGGTGCTCGAGCGCGGTCAATGTGAACGGCTTCGCAACATAGCTTCTGGCTCCGAGGCTCATCGCCTTCTCCAGCGTCTCTTTCTCACCCAGCGCGGTGCAGATGATCACAGGAGGTGCTTGATCCTTTTCTTCCTTCCTGAGGATCTCGAGAAAGGTCAGACCGTCCATCTCAGGCATCATCAGGTCAAGGAAGATGAGATCCACTCTCTGCGTGCGGACGACGTCGAGCGCCTCTTTGCCGTTCGCGGCTTCGATGATGGCGACATCCTCGGGCGCTAAAGTCGCCTTCATCGACCTCAGGCCCAGAGAGCGAATGTAACGTGACAGCATCGTCCGCATGAGCGGAATGTCGTCGACGATCAAAATGCTTCGCTTGGCTGCCATTCGTGTTCCCGATCTCTGTGGTTCGATCCGAACCAAGTCGATGCATGTATCGGGGGCGCGGCACCGAAGCGTTCACTATCAATCTGAATGTGTTCCGCTAATAGCCTGCCTGAGAAAGTGCTGCGAGTTGAAAACTGGTCGCTCGCCCCCAGCGCTAGCTCGGCCGCGGCGAACGTCGGCAACCTCCGAGATGCATCGAGGCTCCCCGCCACCGAGCTAGGCGTGGGGCCGGTTCCCTCGGCCAACCCGTTCAACAGGCTGCTAACTCGAGCTCGAGCGCCTACGGAACGTCAGCTCCTCGCCACGCCAGAGACGGGCGAGATTGCTGCGGTGTCGGATGACAACGAGAGCATTTGCGGCCAAGCTGAAGACAAGGTTGGCTAGATTAGGCGGCTGATCAGCGCTGACGTAGCGCGCGCCGAAGGCGACTGCGATCGCCGCGACGGCGAGTAGCGAGGCGACAGAGGAAACTCGCGTGAGCTTGTACGTAACCAGCCATGTGGCGGCGGCCGCGGCGAACGACCAAACCCACAGCGCCGCGGCAGCGCCGAAGGCTGTCGCCACGCCTTTACCGCCCCGCAGGCGCAGAAAGGCGGAGGCGCAGTGCCCGAGGATCGCCGCGCAACTGACCATCGCCAAGTGCCAGCCGCCTTCCGCCAGGGCAAAGCGTACACGTCCGCTCGCCTCGAGCAGGTTCACCGCAAGGACTGGCAGCCCGCCCTTGGCGAAGTCGAGTACGAACACCGCCACACCCCACGGGCGGCCCAAGGCGCGCGTCACGTTTGTGGCGCCGATGTTGCCGCTGCCGACGCTCCTCACGTCAACGCCACGCAGACGACCGAGCACTAGGCCGAATGGTACGCTACCAGCCAGGTACGACGTCAGGCAGGCGATTGCGGTCGCGGCGGACGGGTCCATGTTCGGCGAAAAAAGCTTTTACGGCGGAGGCGAAAACTGCTATAAAGTCGCCTAATTATAGGCCTCCGCGACCACGACGCAACGCACGTTGTTAGCACGCTTTACTTTTCCACGTAACGGCTGGAGCCGGCGCGGGTTCATGAAGTGTACGACGCGAGCGTTGATGGATTGAGCCACGATTGGGGTCCCCGTGGTTCGACGCGTTGGGCTGTCCGGTTCAACACGTTTTTCTGATCCGAAGGTGCATTCCTCGCACGAAGACGCGTCGTTTCGACCACTCGATTGGGTGGTCTTCTTCCCACTGAACAGCCCGTTGAAAAAGTCATTCGGCCGAGAAATTGGCCTCTTCACGCCCAGCTCGACCGCGTCAATACTCGCCGTAATACCTTACAGAAGAGGGCTCGGAGATTACCTGCGTTTGCCGCAGCCGATCTGGACGCGAAGAGACCAGTTTTCGGCTCGAAGCACTTTTCAACAGGCTGTCAAGTTCGATGTCGCAGCGTCGGAGTTCGATTCCGGGGTTTTTTTGCGGCAACGGTCCGCCGCGGCGCGTGCGGACTGGAAACCTCATTTAGAGACAGGAGACGGGAGTTCTCATGGCGAAGTCCGTTGACGATGTCCTACGCATGGTGAAGGAAAAAGGCGTCAAGTTCGTCGATTTACGCTTCATCGATTTCCCTGGCATGTGGCAGCACACGTCGTATCCGATCAGCGAGCTCGACGCCGACGTCTTCGAGAGCGGCATGGGCTTTGACGGCTCAAGTATTCGCGGCTGGCAAGGGATCAATGAAAGCGACATGCTCATCGTCCCTGACGCGTCGACTGCGTTCATTGATCCGTTCATCAAGGAGCCGACACTGGTCCTTTCCTGTAATATCCGCGACCCGATCACCAAGGCTGACTACACGCGCGATCCACGCAACGTGGCGCGCAAGGCGGAAACCTATGTCAAGTCGACCGGCATTGCAGACACAGCTTTCTTTGGACCCGAGGCGGAGTTTTTCGTCTTCGACGACGTCCGTTATGACACGAGCGTCCATGAAGGCTACTACCATCTCGATTCGGTCGAAGGACAGTGGAATACCGGCAGCTTCGAGGAGCCCAATCTAGCTCATAAGCTGCGTTACAAGGGCGGCTACTTTCCTTGTCCCCCGAACGATTCTTTGAGCGACCTACGCAACGAGATGGTGCTCAAGATGCTCGACTGCGGCATCGCGGTCGAGTGTCATCACCACGAAGTGGCGACGGGCGGGCAATGTGAGATCGACATGCGTTTTCAGCCGATCGTCACCATGGCCGATCACCTTGTGCTCTACAAGTACATCGTGAAGAATGTTGCTTCGCAGCACGGCCGCTCGGCTTGCTTCATGCCGAAGCCGCTGTACTCCGACAACGGTAGTGGCATGCACACGCACTTCTCACTTTGGAAGGGCGGGCAGCCTCTCTTCGCCGGTGATAAGTACGCCGGTCTGAGCGACACGGCGCTCTATGCCATTGGCGGTATTCTCCAGCATGCGCGCGCGCTTGTGGCGCTCACGAATCCGACCACGAATTCCTATCGACGACTCGTGCCCGGCTTCGAAGCTCCGAACCGCCTGGCGTACTCGAGCCGCAACCGAAGCGCCGCGCTGCGGATTCCGATGTACTCGGACAGCCCGAAGGCGAAGCGGATCGAATTTCGTTGCCCAGACCCGAGCTGTAATCCATACCTGGCTTTCTCCGCCCTGCTGATGGCTGGGATCGACGGTATCCAAAACAAGGTGCTTCCCGGCGATCCTCTCGACAAAGACATCTACGACCTGTCGCCGGAAGAGGACCGCAAAGTCCCCTCGACACCTGGATCGCTTGAGGAGGCGCTCAACGCTCTGGAGCAGGATCATGAGTTCTTGCTCAAGGGGGACGTATTCACCGAAGACGTCATCGCTGGGTGGATCAACTACAAGCGTCGGGAGGAAGTTGATCAGGTGCGCCTGCGTCCACATCCTCACGAGTTCTTGCTCTACTACGATATTTAAACGGTTGCTTCTGCCGGCTTCGCCGTTGGGCGGGGCTGTGGGCAGGACGGATAACCCACGACCGGCAGGCAGCCCCGCCTGCCGGTTTTTTTGTGATTGTTCACCCGCTCCCTCTGCCTCACAAACCTTTGCGGCGGCGTTCCGCGCTGTGATCCTCGCACTGGTTGTGATAAGTTGTTGGTTGAACACCAAGGCGGCCGTGTTGGAGAGGCTTGTAGCGCCGCGGTGGTGTGGTCGAGGGTCGATCCGTGCGTTGCGGCCGGGTCGTCCGATCTACGCGCCGTGATCGATGGCATGACGAGGACTCACTCGTTGACGGAAAACCGGAGCTCGCGCAACACTGGGGCTGCGATCAAACCTGACTCGCCGGCGGTCGACCGGGCGCTAGCGTCTGCGGGCTACCAGGACGAGGCTTTTCGCGGCCACACCTTCCGACGCTTGGTGGCGCGCTTGCTTGAGCTTCGGCGTGTCGTGGTCGCCTATTCTGGCGGTGTCGACAGCACATTTCTCCTCAAGGTGGCGTCCGACCTTTTGGGGGCAGGCTGCATGGGAGTGATCGGGGTTTCCGAGAGCCTCGACCGCAACGAATTCGAGTCGGCCCAGAAAGTCGCCGAACGCCTCGGTGTGCGTCTCCATCGCATCGAGACGCATGAGTACGAAAGTGAAGCTTACCGCCGCAATGACGAGAATCGCTGTTTTCACTGTAAAGACGAGCTCTTTCAGCGCGCCCGTCGTTTCGCTGCCACGCACGCAATTGAGCACGTGCTCGACGGCTCGAACGCTGACGATCAGGGCGACTACCGACCGGGGATGCGGGCCCGTGACATGCACCGTGTCCTCAGCCCGTTGATCGAGGCCGGACTCGGGAAGGACGCCGTACGCCACTACTCTCGTCTCCTCGACCTACCGACGTGGGATAAACCGGCGGCCCCGTGCCTCTCCTCCCGCATTCCGTACGGCAACGAGGTGACGGCGACGAAGCTGCGCCAGGTCGAATCCGGCGAGGCCGAGCTGCGCCGATTGGGATTCCGCGTCGTTCGCCTGCGGCACCACGGCGAGGTGGCGCGCATCGAGGTCCCCCTATCAGAGCTTGAGCGTCTCCTTTCCCAGCGTCAGGAGGTGGTGGCCGTCCTGCGCTCGATTGGATTTGATTTCGTCGCTCTCGACCTTGAAGGCTTTCGCTCCGGTAGCTTGAACCGATCGTTGGATGTAGCGGAGGGGGCGGGTGCCGCCGCAGAGGCGCGGTGGGTGCCCCTTGAGAGCGTCGGGCGGCTCACGAGCGACAGCGACGACGAGGCGCGGCTGCGGCGTTAGCAGCCCGTTGAAAAAGTCATTCGGCTGAGAAACCGGCCTCTTCACGCCCAGATCAGCCGCGGCGAGCCTCGCCGTGTATATCTTATAGAAGAGGGCTCGGAGATTACCTGCGTTCGCCGCGGCCGATCTGGACGCGAAGCGGCCAGTTTTCAGCTCGAAGCACTTTTTCAACGGGCTGTTAGGTTAGCCCCGAGCTTGGCCGTTTTTCCGCCGGCGTGTGGAAGGGACTTGCCGCGAAGGCACGGAGACCCCAGGAGACCCCAGGAGACCTCGTCCGGGGCGGATCTGGACGCGACGCGACCGGTTCTCGCTCGAGGCGTTTCCGCGCTATCTGCTCGCAGAGCGCCGCGGCGACGTGGCTTGCGAAGCAAGGGAAGTGTTTGGTTTTTTCTTGAGCGCGGCTTTCTGACAAAGGTACACTTCGTGGTTTTCTCCATCGCGTTCCGCACTGTGACGGCCGAACCGTCTGCAGGACGGCCGCCGGGGCACGCAGGCCATCCGACTTCGAGCGAGTATGATTATCACGATTGACGGCCCTGGGGGCGCCGGCAAGAGCACTGTTGCACGGCGCCTGGCGCGGGAGCTGGGGCTTCGTTATCTCAATTCCGGATTCCTTTACCGCGCCGTGACGCTACTGGTGTTGGAGGCCGGCGGCAAGTTCGACGACCGAACTTTGGTCTCTGAGATCATTCGCAACCTCAGCGTGCGTTTCGAAGAGACGGCGGCAGGCACCCGCGTTTGGATCGATTCCCGAGACGTGACCGCTCGCCTCAAGGCGCCGGACGTCACACCGGAGGTGTATCGGATAGCCAATGATGGCGAGTATCGCGCGCTTTTGGTCGACCAGCAGCGGCGATTCGCTTCGGCGCCTGGTGTCGTTGCCGAAGGAAGAGACATGGGGACCGTGATTTTTCCTGACGCCGATGTGAAATTCTATCTCGACGCCTCTGCGGACGAGCGCGCACGTCGAACGTACGCAGATTTGCAAAGCGCTGGCCACACGGAGAGCTACGAAACCGTGCTCGAGGAGCTGCAAGTGCGCGACGCACATGATCGCAATCGTGAGCACGCACCTTTGTGCACGCCGGCAGGGGGCATTCGTGTTGTCACTGACGGTCTCGAAATCGACGCCGTCGTCGACTTGCTGCGCCGCCACGTCAGCGGCGAACTTGTTGAGGAGGGATAACAAGCGAGCATTGTGTCGCCGCGTCGAGCGGCTCGACGGAGGTTCGCTGCGCCGTCAGCCATGCATTCGAATCAGACGGACAAGAGGGGTGCCAACACCGACGGCTGGGCGCCGACGCCGGAAGCTCACATCACGTGGTGGAGCGTCTACGGAATCGTCAAAATCGTGAGCGGCGCGCTGAACCGGTTTTGGTTTCGTCCGAAAATCTACCATCATGACCGGCTACCGCGGCGCAGCGGCGCGGTCTTGGCGGCCAACCATCAGAGTTTTATCGACCCGCTGCTGCTCGGGACGGTGACCCGTCGCCCCCTCTGTTTTTTCGCACGCGAGAGCCTTTTCGCCTCGTGGCCCCTCTCGTCGCTGTTACCTCGACTGAGCGTCATACCAGTGGGGCGCGGCGGGGCAGCAGCACGAACGGCACTGCGCAAAGGGGTGAGCGTCGTCAAGCACGACCGTCTTCTAGTGTTTTTTCCGGAAGGTACGCGGACGGAGGACGGCAAGATCCGCCCGCTCGAGAAGGGCGTGCATTTTCTCGCCAAACGGTCCGGTCATCCTGTCGTCCCGGTCTTAATCGTCGGGGCGTTTGAGGCTTGGCCACGACAGCAACGATTCCCACGTTTTGGGGCTATTCGAGTTTACGTGGGACATCCGATCATGTTAGACAAGACAGAATCTTCGGCGTCTTTCCTCGCACGGTTATCCGACGCTTACCGCACCCTCGCTCACGAGGCGGGAGCGCCGGACCTTCTCGAGGCTGGACATGGACCGAGGGAGCCAGTTTCCCTCACTGAACCCACAACCCATCAACCTTGGTCTCAAGCACCAAGCTATCGGGATGGCGCGGTCCAAGATCGCGCCTGAAAGGCACTAGTTTCGAACATGGCGACAAATCCTATCGTTAAGCAGTTTTTGGACGTAGACGAAGAAACCGTGGCCCAGGAGCTGGAGCAGGCTCTCGGTGGCCGCACGGATGATTCAGTACTCGAGCTCTACAACGACTCGGTCAAGGAGTTCGATACCGACAAGATCATCACCGGTCGCGTCGTCAACGTCATGAGTAGCGACGTCATCGTCGACATCGGGTACAAATCCGAGGGCGCTGTTTCGCGCAGCGAATTCGACGATCCGACTCAAGTATCGATCGGCGACGACGTCGAGGTACTGCTGGAGTCCGTCGACGAAGACGAAAATGGGATGATCGCGCTGTCGAAGCGCAAGGCCGACCGAATTCGCGGTTGGGAACACGTCATCAATACGTATCACGAAGGTGACGTCGTGACCGGCCGCGTAACGCGGAAGATCAAGGGCGGACTCCTTCTCGATATTGGCGTGCCAGTTTTCTTGCCTGCCTCTCAGATCGGTATCCGTCGAACCGGCGACATCCAGGAGTACATCGGGCAAGAGCTTGAGTGCAAGATCATCAAGATCGACGAAGCACGGATGAACATCGTCGTGTCGCGTCGCAAGCTGCTGGAGGAGCACCGCGAGGCACAGAAGAATCGCTTGCTCGAAGACATCGAGATCGGGCAGGTGCGCAAGGGGATCGTCAAGAACATTACGGATTTTGGCGCCTTTGTCGACCTCGGCGGAATCGACGGGCTGCTTCACATCACCGACATGAGTTGGGGGCGCGTTAACCACCCGTCCGAAATCCTTAAGATCGATCAAGAGATCGAAATCAAGGTCTTGAAAGTCGACAAGGAGAAGGAACGGATTTCCCTCGGGCTCAAGCAGAAGCAGGAGAGTCCGTGGACGAACATCGAAACGAAATACCCGGTGGGCTCCAAGGTCAAGGGGGCCGTCGTCAACGTCTTGTCCTATGGAGCGTTTGTTCAGCTCGAGGAGGGCGTCGAGGGTCTCGTTCATATTTCCGAGATGTCGTGGACGAAACGCATCAGCCACCCGAGCCAAGTCGTCTCCGTTGGTGACGAAATCGAGGTCGTCGTACTCGAAATCAAGAAGGAGAAGCAGGAGATCTCGCTTGGCATGAAGCAGGTCGAGGTCAACCCCTGGACCCAGGTTGAGGGGAAGTACCCGATCGGTACGATCATCGAAGGCAAGGTTCGGAATCTGACGAACTACGGCGCTTTCGTCGAAATCGAAGACGGCATCGATGGCTTGCTGCACGTCGCTGACATGTCGTGGACGCGAAAGGTGATTCATCCCAGCGAAGTCGTCAAGAAAGGTGAGTCGCTTCGCGCCATGGTGCTTCAGGTCGACCAAGACCGCAAGCGGATCGCGCTTGGCATCAAACAGCTCGAGGAAGACCCGTGGGTGTCGACGATCCCGGCCAGCTACAGCGTCGGTAAGGTCGTGTCCGGAGAAGTGACGAAGATCACGAACTTCGGTGTGTTCGTCAAACTGGAGGACGACCTCGAAGGATTGCTGCACATCTCCGAGCTTGCCGACCGCAAAGTCGCGACACCAGAGGAGATCGTCAAGGTGAACGATCCGGTCGTCGTGAAGATCATCAAGGTCGATCCGGACCAGCGAAAGATCGGGCTCAGCTTGAAGGACGTCGACGAAGACGATCGTGGCGTGCCGGAGAGGGCGGAAGAGGAACCGGCCGCCTCCGTCGATGACGCCGCAGCTGAGGAGACTGCGTCGGCTGGCGACAGTACTCCTTCCGCCGGTGGTGCCGAGCCTGCTACAGGAGACTCTGAAGGGACGGAGCCCGACTCAACGGACTCCGAGACCGCTTCGAGCGTGGAAGCCGTCGCACAGGGTGACGAGGGCGAGCCTAAGCTGGAAGGTTGACCTGCCGAAGACAGCTGTTCGGCCACAGAGCTGCGGCTGGTGCGTCCAATGAGGGCGCAGCAGCCGCGGTTTTTTTATCGCCTCTTCGCACTTCGTTGGAGGAGGAATTCCGTCGCCTGCGTTCGGCCACGTCGACGTTATTGGGGTAGAATAATCCAGACTACAACGGAAAATCTGTCCTGCATCCTACGCCACTCCGATCTGCTGCCGTGAATCCTGCGACGCGCCTTCTGTCCATGCTACTCAGCGGCCTGTTCCTGCACGCAAGTGCTGGATACAGTCAAGACGAACCGACTGACGGTGAGCCGCCGGTATCGGATCGGGCCGAACGGGCGTTGTCTGCGCTTGGAGATCCGCGGACCAACCGTGTGAACGATGCCGACGAGCTGTTGACGAAGCCAAAGCCGCGCACCGTCTCGGCGATACAGGAGCTCCTGTCAGCGAACGAGGCGCTCCGGCGGCGCGGCGAGAAGACGCTCAGATTGCTTGGCGCGGCGGTGATTCCCGAGCTGAAATATTGGGCGGCTGCATCTCGCGGACGGGCCGAACTAGTCGACGAGCTCATCGCAGAAATGGAAGGGCGCACCGCCGCGGATGTTCGGGTGGCGATCGCTGTGAGAGACTACCTCAAGTCGCGGTTCGTCGAGGCCAAAGCATTGGCGGGAGAGGGGCACTATCGACGTGCGCTGAGGCTATCTCAGGCCATTCTCACCCTCGATGACACCAACGCTGATTCGTGGGCAATGCGCCGTTTCGTGCGTCACTGCCGCGAGCGGCTCGTCGCCGCGGAGTTGATCGAGCCCAGTTTTCAAGTGGCAAGTCAAGTGTATGAAATCGGCCGACTTCCCGACTTGACGTTTCGTCTCGTGAACCGTCAACGCGGTCGTGTTTTGATTCACCTCGAACGAGGCGTCATTGGCGAAGCGGACGTCAGCATCCAACGACACTTTGCCGACGGCAGCTGGAAGCACTCCACGAGACGCCTGCGGGTGAAGGTTGACGGCAACCAGGACACCATCTTGCTTGGACCTGGCAAGTCTTGGGAGACCCGGATTCCGTTACCTCTGGACGAACCATTACCGCTTGCCGGCGTGGTCGCACGCGTCAAGATCGCTGGCCGTTTTCGGCCAACTCGCTGGACCGCTGGGGATCCCAACGAAAACGTTGCGATCAAGTTACCAGACACGGAATTCTGGGTTGTTCCGCCGGGTCAGTCGAAGCTTTGCGGGCGTCCACTCGAGAAACTTTCCGTCGCGATTTTGCTCGACAAGGCCGAGTCGTTTTTCGTCGGTGGTCAACTCGCTGTGTGGGCGGGTGAGTATGACGACCGCTACAACGGCAAGCTCGTCGAGACATTGGTGCTGCAGCTGGACACCCTGGAGCCCGCCCAAGCGAAACTTGCCCATTCGTTTTTGCGACAAGCGACGGGGTATGAGTTCGATTCCGTCGAAGCGTGGAGGAAGTGGTGGGGCGAGCTCACTGGTGGCGAGACAGAGGGAGCTCAGCTGGCGAACTAGTCGCGTGTGTTCCCCGCGTCCACTCACTAACAGAGCGGTTCGGCCTTGTCGTGTGGCGCGGTGAGACGAGCGAAACGGTCGACGATTTCAACGCGTCCCTCTAGAAAGAGGCGTAGCGCCTCGGGATAGGCGGCGCACTCCTCCTGAAAGACACGCTCGGCGAGTGAGTCCGCGTCGTCATCGTCGCGCACCGGCACCACGCGCTGTAGCACGACCGGCCCCTCATCGTACTCATCGGTGACCACGTGGACGGTGCAGCCGGAGAAACGGGCACCGGCGTTGAGAACTGCCTCGTGGACCCGTTTGCCATAGAACCCCTTGCCGCCAAATGAGGGCAAAAGAGACGGGTGGATGTTGAGCACCTTCCCGCGGTAACGCGGCGGAAAGTCGAAACGACGGATGAAACCGGCGAGTAGCACCAGGTCGACGCCGCGCTCGTCGAGGATCCTCAAAATGCGGGCGGAAAGCTCGCTCCCTGCTTCGCGGTAGTCGATGACTTCGCATGCAATACCGAGGCGGCGGGCTCGCTCGATGCCACCGGCATCCGTGTGGCTGGAGATCGCCGCAACGATCTCAACGCGCACGCCCGTCACCTCAGACAGCCTTGGCAACTCGCGCGCGAGGTTTTCGAGGGTGCGTCCGCCGCCGGAGAAAAGGATTCCCAAGCGGCAGATGCGTTCTTCCACGAACTTCATCACAGGTTACATGATTTCCCGAAGATTCGAGATAATCCGAGAAACTAGGCCATACTCGCGTGCTTCCTCAGCGCTCAACCAGCAGTCGCGATCCGTTGCGTTCGCCACCGCCTCCGCTGCTTTGCCCGTTTCTCTGGCAATCAGCTCGTTGGCGCGTTCTCGCAGCTTGACGATTTCTCGGGCGGTGATCTCGATATCGGTGACCTGTCCGCGGCCGCCACCGGACGGTTGGTGCATCATCAGGCGCGCGTTGGTCAGCGCAAGTCGCCGCTCCACGGGCACGCCGAGTAGGATCAAGATTCCCGCACTGGCGTTGAGGCCGAAGCAAATGTTGTAGATCGGCGCCTTGATGAACCCGAGCATGTCGTGGATCGCGAAACCGTCGTCAGCGGAACCTCCCGGCGTGTTGATGTAGAGCTTGATCGGGTCCTCGCTCTGCGAGTCGAGCCAGAGGAGCTGAGACGTCAGACGTTCGGTGAGCTTCGGAGACACGGGCTCGCTGATCAGCACAGTCCGTTCCTTGCGCAGCAAGTCGAGCGCGATGCGCGACTCGCGTCCGGGCGACTTCGATTCACACTCGTCATCGTCGTCGTCGTCGAGACGTTGGACGCAGCGCTGCAGCTCAGCCGGTAACTCTTCTCGGTTTCTCGCTCTTCCCATCACAATCTCCTTTCGTCCAGGCCGTCGAATTCCATGATTGTAGGCTGCCGCCGACTCAATATGGGCGCACCTTTGGGTGCTCGTCGCACGTCGACGGTGAGTTCCTCTTCAATTCTACGTCGGCTCGCGGCGCGTCCGGCAACAGGGGGGCACGCCTGGGCCCGTGCGGAAGCGCATCTTCGTCGACATTACGGGCCCTGTCGAGAAGGTCGTCGCAAGATTCGCTATGGCGTTTTCACAGTTCCATCGTCAAACGATTCGATGAAGCCTTTCACAAGGGCGGTCATCTTCGGTTCCGCTTCACCGGCTACCCGGATGATTTCTTCGACCTTCACCGGCTCGAGCGCATCGGGTAAGCACAGGTCGGTGACGCACGAGATTCCGACGTTCGTCAGCCCGGCATGAACCCCGACGATCACTTCCGGGACGGTCGACATCCCGATGAGGTCCGCACCGATCAACTTCAACATACGATACTCCGCTCGGGTTTCGAGGCACGGTCCCGTCATCGCAGCGTAGACGCCGCGTCGCAGCGGCAGGCCCTGCCGCTGCGCGACAGCTTCCATGCGGGCGTTGAGGCTTACCGAATATGGCGCCGACATGTCGGGGAAGCGTGGGCCAAGACGCTCGTCGTTGGGGCCAACAAGAGGGTTGGCAAACATCAAGTTGATGTGGTCGGTAATGACGACGAGGTCGCCGATGTCGAATTGCGGGTTGAGGCCGCCTGCGGCATTCGAGAAGATCGCGACTTCGACGCCAAGCGCCTTGAGGACGCGAACCGGGAGCGTCAGCTCCTCGAGGTTGTAGCCTTCGTAGAGGTGGTAGCGGCCTTCCAAAGCGGCGATCGGCTTGCCACCGAGGTGGCCGAGGAGGAGGCTTCCTGAGTGCGAGGTTACTCGCGGCTCTGGAAACCATGGGATCTCTGCGTAATCGATTCGCGACTCGACTTCGATTTGTTCGGCGAGGCCGCCCAGGCCCGTGCCGAGCGTTAGCCCGAAGCGCGGTTTGATCGACGATCGGGAGCGAATCGCGATAGCTGCTGCGGCGATCCTTCCGAAGAGGTCTGGGGTGTCACTCATGTCTTCTATCTGTCCACATCGAATCGAAGAGTTCATTTGCTTTGGCATTCGTCACCAGGGCGCGGCGTTACGGCTCTCAGACGTGATTCGAGCTCAGGCCGGCGAAGACCGTCGATTCGGATGCGCTTCATGCGCGTGGATTCGCCAGAGTGGACCGCGAGTTGAGCGCGTTTGACTCCAAGCTGCGCCGCCAAAAACTTGCAGATCGCTTGATTTGCCTTTCCTTTTTCCGGGGCGGCCGACACCGTAACCTTGAGGGCGCCGTTGTAGATGCCCACCACCTGATTTCGAGATGCGCCCGGCGTGGCGTAAACCCGTAGAAGAAGGCCGCCTTTCGTCGCCTCGACGACCGAGGAAGTATAGTTTTCGTCTGCGTGCATTTCAACTTCCCGGCGGTTCTTCGCACTCAATCGGGAACGTCCTTCGCGCCGCGTTTCAACACGTTCGTGAGGCGTGATTCTATCGTTTTTTCCTGGCGGTGCCGCCTCGAAGCCTGGCCGTCGGTGTGACGAGAAAGAAGTGTCGCAGTCGATCGTCGTTGTGTCCGTCGCCCCCAGATTTCGGCGCGAAGCACCGCCTTAACAGGCGGTTAGAGGCGAAGAAGGGCGAGCGTCAGCGAGGCGCCGAGCAGTGTGGCTAGGCTAAACGCGACGCAGTCAAGTAGCCAAGCCGGGAGCTCCGGGCCGCGCTCTCGGCGAGTCGCCTGTGGCGAATTTCGTCGCTTCTCTTCGGCCTGCAGAAGCTGAGAGAGTTCGTTGTGTGCCGCCGCGGCGTTCGGCGGACGGTCGTCGGGACTCTTTGCGAGAAGCCGCTCTATAAAAGCCGAGACGTCAGGCGTCACTGAGACCCCTTTTTGTTTCTGCAGCGCGGGAACTTCTTCTTCGACCTGAGCGGCGAGAACCTGCTTGCGTGGTCGCCCGCGAAAAGGCGCTGCGCCAACAAGCATCTCGTAGAACGTCACCCCAAGCGAATAGAGATCTGCCCGGGAATCGAGCGAACGGCCGAGAATCTGCTCCGGTGGCATGTACTGGGGGGAGCCGACGATCTCCTTTTGCTGTGGTTCGACCCCGACAGGCGAAGCTTTCGGCAGGGCTGTAGCGATTCCCAAATCACCAATCTTCAGGCTGTGGTCTTCCCCTAGAAGAAGGTTCGCCGGTTTGATGTCACGGTGAATCACTCCGATTTCCTCGGCGTACTCCAGTCCAGCGGCGGCCTGTGCACAAAGATGCAGAGCCACTGCCATGTCGAGTCGGACGCGGCGAAAGATGAGATCCTCGACACTACCTTGAGCCATGAATTCCATCGAATAGAACAGAAAGCCGCTGACGAAATCGACATCGTAGACTCTGACGATGTGCGGATGAGACAGGCCAGCCGCCGCTCGAGCCTCGCGTAAAAACGACGCCCGAACGGCTGGACTTGTTGCAAGATGAGGGCGAAGTATTTTGAGAGCTACGGTTCGATCAAGGCTGCGCTGGTGAGCACGATACACCGTACCGGTGGCCCCTTGCCCGATGCGCTCGAGAACCTCGTATCCCCCAAGCCTGCGTCCGACCAACGTGTCGCGCGACGCCTCGTAGCGGAGTTTGCAGCCTCCGGCCTGGAGGTTGTCGCCGTCTCGAAGTCGGGTGTCGTGGACGTTTCGCTGTCCGTTGACGAACGTCCCAGTGGAGCTGCTAAGGTCGCGGACGAAGTGGCCGTCGTCACGTACGCTGATGGAAAAGTGGCGTCGTGAGACATGACGCTCGAGGAGGCGAAAGTCGTTCTCGAGTGCGCGACCAAAGAGATAGGGTCCTGGGGGCCCGAGAGGGACGAGTTGGTTCTCTTGGCAACCGTTCAGGATGCGAATGTGGGCCATGTAGGCTCCTAACGCTAAGTGTGCGCCAAGACCTCCAGCTGACCGCCGCGCGGTGCTCCGTTGGCGCCGCGGGTGTCGTTACCCGTCGGCATCGTCAAACAGAACGCCTTCGAAAAGTCGGCGGCCGATGCGGACGACAGTTGCACCTTCAGCGATGGCCGCCGCGAAGTCTACACTCATACCCATGGAAAGTTCGGCCTGTACCGGCAGAAGGCCGCGCTGAATGTACTCGTCGCGCAGGTCACGCAACCGGCGAAAGCAGTCGCGGACGACGTCTTGATCGTCCGTTGCAGGCGCCATCGTCATGAGTCCACTCAAGGCCGTCTCACCGTTACGATCCTTTAAGACGCTCGAATCGAAAAGAAACTTGACGACGTCGTCGACTTCCTGTTCACGGAGTCCCGTCTTGTTCTTCTCTTTGGAAAGATTGACTTCAACAAAGAGGGAAGGGGGCGCCGAACCCGACGCCTGCACGTACCGAGCAATTTCTTGTGCGACGCGCAGCGAGTCTACGGATTGAATGAAAGCGCAGAGTTCGATCGCTTTGCGCACCTTGTTGCGCTGGAGGTGTCCGATGAAGTCCCACTGAATCTCTGGCAGGTCGGCGAGCTCGCGCGCAACCGTGACAAGTCGCTGGACCCGGTTCTCACCGAAGCGCCGAAGCCCGAGCGCATGGAGGTGACGGAGAACGATCGGTGGGGCGTACTTCGTCACCGGAAGCAGTGTCACCTCCTCTGGCGCGCGCGCCGCGTCGACCGCAGCCGCTGCAATCTCTTGGCGGCAAGCTTCCAAGTTGCGCTGCAGGCGATCTTTGATCTCAGGTGTTAGTTTTTCAAGTCTTCCTGGTTTTTCCATGATGGTGACCCTGCGGCGCCAACCATGACTCGAAATGGGCGACTTGCGCCTCTTGACGCGTCACTCTCATTGCAGGGAACAGTAGCCGAGACCCCGTCGACTGACAAGGGCGGCACTGTCGCCAGCGGGTCGAACTACGCGGCCAGACTGCGAGGTCGGACTGAGCAGCCAGGGTGCGCAGCGCTTGGTCCTGCCGTGCGCGACTGTGTCGAAACGAAAATGTCGGAGATTGCCTGCTCTGCCTCGCTCGATTCGGGGTGAAGATTCGGATTTCGGCTGCCAGACGCTTTTCCCGAGGATTGCGTTCAGGCGGGCGCCACTCTAAACTCTCCTCTTCCGACCCAGTCGGAGTGCGAGTTGACGCGCAGATCGAACCTTGTACGCGCGGGCGGGCGAACCACGAACGGCCGCGCAAAGACACGTACGATAGTGCGAAGGAGAGAAGGAAGAGCGGCGAGCATCGCGGCGTATGTGCCGGCGAGCCTTGCTGACAGAGGAATCTATGGCTACGGCGTTCAACGAACCGAAGTACTCCATCGAAGCATCCGACTATCGCTGCCTCAAATGTGAAGGAGAGATTCAGCCGGAGACCGCCTTTTACTCCGCAGTTCTCGAATCCGAGGAGCTGTTTCGGCGGGAAAACTACTGCGTCAAATGTTGGCCAAGCGTTTCGGGCGGCAGCGATGAAGCTGCGAAGTTGTTCGCGTTTTGGCGTAGCCGGCGTCCTCAACCCCAGGCCGCGCCGCGCAGACTGCGATTCGATCCCGAATTGATTCTCCAAATCTTTCGTCGTCTCGCTGAGCGTGAAGACGCTGCGAGTTCGGATGGTGAGGCTCTAGATCTTTCCACGGACGACGTGGTGCGGGATGAGAACCGTGCGGACGCTCGCGGCTCGGCTTCAGACGGCAGCGTTGACCCTCCCGTCGAAGGCGCGGCTTCGGGGTCGCGGGCGAGCGTCGAACCGTCGGATGATGCAGGCGTTCCTGCCTCCCCAACATCGGCCGCTGCCGGCGACGCGGGCGCCGCGACGAACGAGTCCGGCGGCGATGGCGACGCGGTCGTTGAAGAGGGACAATCCGAGGCGACCGCAGCACAAGATCTCGCGCGCATCGATGCCACGGAGGCCATGGAGCTCAAGTTTTTTCTCGCTCTTCTCTTGATCCGTAAGAAATACTTAACGATTCAGAGCACGGTGAACCGCGATGGCAAGGAAACTTTGCTTCTTGCCGAACGCAAGGATCCAGAGCGCGTGCACGCCGTAGCTCATCCTCATCTCGACGAGACGCGTTTCGATCGCTTGAAGCAGCAGATCGGGGATCTCCTTCAGATGCAGTTTTGACTGACAGCTGACGCCGTTTCCTCGAAAGATCGTCGCGCAAAACACGACTTCAAAGAATTGGTGTTGTAGAAGTGGCGAGCGAGTATGGCGCAGCGCATGGTGCGAGTCGGCAGAATCGTTCGCGGACACTGCGACGAGGTCGCAAACTCGCTCGAGCGCGCTGATCGGCACACGCAAAGGTTCTCGTCGTCGCCCGCAGTGTTGGAACCCGAGCGTCTGCAAGAAACGAAAGATGACAAGAAACGTCTTCGACTCGGCGTATGGCACGCCACTAGCGACGATTGAGCCGGCCACCAAGTCGTCCCTGAGCCTTGGGCGGTGGCGCTGCCGTGCGTTGATGCTTCCTGCGAGCCTTCTCGGGGGCGTTGGCTATGCGATTCTCATCGCCGCCGCTGCAGGGTGTAGGCCAGATAGTGAGCCGCGTGCTGAGGCAGAGCCGACGACGCAGGCGACCAGTACTCAACCGATTCTTGTGCGGCTGGGCGAATTTCAGCGTGGAGATGTCGAGGATCGACTCCCCGTTGCAGCCGACCTCGAGGCGCGCTTTGAAGCCGATGTCTACCCGGAGATCTCAGGTGTGGTCGCCGACGTTTCAAAGCGCGAAGGTGACGCTGTCCGCGCCGGCGACCTGATCGTTCAAATGATCGACGCTGAGCTGAAGCTAAGCGTCGAGAACGAGCGCATTCTCGCACGGCAGGCGGAGATCAGCGTTGATCAGGCGACTGTGGCGAGGCAGGAGGGAGCGAAGATTCGCGAACAACGACAGCTGCTGGTGGCAAAGGCTAGGGCCGAATACGAGAGATTCCAGAAGCTCGCTGCTGCGAACTCAGGTGTGGTCTCTGAGGAAGAGCTCGATGCCAAAAAGTACGATCTTGATCAGGCACTGATCGACGAGCAAACCGCCGCGCTCCAAGGTGAGAAGTACTCTTTGGAACATGCGCAGGCAGTCGAGAACGAGCGGCTACAAAGGGTCGCTCTACGCAAGGCCGAGTACCGTCTTTCGCAAACTTTTCTGCGCTCACCGATCGACGGAGTCGTGAGTTACTTAAGGGTTAAGCCCGGAGAGCTCGTCTCCAGCTCAACGAAAGTCTTCTCAGTTGTGGAACCGTCGCGGCTGCAGGCGCGTCTCTACGTACCGCAGCGCGAACTCGGCAGGATTCGCTCGAGGCTCCCCGTTGTCCTTCGCTCTGAGGTGTTCCCGGAGCGTGAGTTTCGGAGCACGATCGAATTCGTCAACCCCGTCGTTGATAAGGATCGAGGGACGATCGAAGTGCTAGTCTTCATCGAGGACACTTCCGACTTTTTGAAGCCGGGAATGTTCGTCTCAGGCGAGATCGTTCTGGAGACGCGTAGCGGCGTCGTCCTCGTCCCCAAGAAAGCGATTTCATACCGCGGCCAGGAGCCGACTGTGTTCCTCGTGCGGGAAGGCAGGGCATGGCTCTACCGCCTCCAAGAGGGGATTCCTCGACGAGATGTTGTCGAAGTTGTCGCGCTCTTTGATTCGGACGGTGTGAAGCGCGAGACCTCAGCTGGGCGGCTTGTGCTTGTGGGCCACGACCGGCTGGAGGATGGGGCTGCCGTCGAGATCGAGCCGTGAGTCGCGGGTCGCGAGACGGCGCAGCTGCCGGTGAATTTGCTCCTCGCCGACACGGCGCCGCCAGCAACACTCCCGGGCTCATTGCGCTTGCAACGCGTCGACCGGTTGCCGTGATCATGATCGTCATGGCGATCGTTCTCTTCGGCGCACTTTCCTTTCGACGCCTGCCCCGCAACTTGATGCCCGACATCTCTTACCCGAGCGTCACCGTGCGCACGAGATATCCGGGTGCGTCGCCCCTCGAGGTCGAAACGCGTGTGACACGACGTCTCGAGGAGGCGCTGGCTCAAGTGCGCGGACTGCGTAAGATCAGCTCGATTTCGCGCGCGGAAGCCTCCGACGTGATTCTCGAGCTCGCGTGGAAGACCGACATGAGTTTAGCTGTCATGGATGTGCGAGAACGCCTCGAGCAGGTCGTTCTCCCAGACGAAGTCGTCAAGCCGACGATTTTGCGCTACGACCCGACGCTTGATCCGATCTTGCAGCTTGGACTGCTGCGTCGTGTTGAGTCCGGCGACGGACTTGACCAGGAGATGATCGATCTGCGATTGCTGGCCGAAGATCATGTCGAGCGCGAGCTGGAAAAAGCCGACGAGGTCGCTGCGGTGCAAGTGCTTGGCGGACTTGAACGTGAGTTTCGCATCGACGTCGACGAGGGGCGCTTGCGGCAGTTCGGTGTCGATATGGCACTGATCAACGAACGTTTGGCCCAGGAGAACCTGAATCAACCCAGCGGTATGCTCTATAACGCCGATCGTTCGCTGGTCGTGCGCACCGTCAACGAGTTTGAGAGCATAGACGAGATTCGTGACATCATCTTGAGGCGTGAGGGAGCAGTTCCTGTGCGCTTGCTCGATGTTGCCTCGGTGACATCGTCATACGAGGAACCCGATGTCATCACACGCATCAACGGTCGACCGTGCGTTAAGATCGCCGTATTCAAAGAGGCGGATGCGAACCTTGTGGATGTGGCGATGCGGGTGCGCAATGCCGTCTACGGCACGGCTGCTCAGCAGCGGCGGTGGAAGACCGAGCGCGCTCGGAGTCGTGACGACCCAGGCGAGTCCGTGTCGGAGGCTTCGGAGTCGTCTGGAGGGGATCCGAGCAGACGCGGGGCGCATCCAAATTTTCTGGCCGCTCGGTTGCCCGACGACGTCGAGATCGTGGTCATGTCAGACCAGTCCGTTTTCATCGTTGATGCCCTGGAGGACTTGCGCCGCAGCGCTGTGGTTGGCGCTTTTCTTGCAGTTGGCGTGCTCCTTCTTTTCCTGCGAAAGATGTGGTTCACCGTTGCCATCGGTCTGTCGATTCCGGTGTCAGTGGTTGCGACGTTCATCGGTTTTTACCTGTTTGACGTGTCGGTGAACATGATGTCGCTCGGTGGCCTGGCGCTTGGCATCGGCATGTTGGTCGACAACTCGATTGTGGTACTCGAGAGTATCTTTCGTTGCCGCGAAGAGGGCGATGGAGTGGGCGCTGCTGCCGTGCGAGGCGCGCGCGAGGTGGCCAGTGCGGTGACAGCTTCAACGTTGACCACGGTCGCCGTCTTCTTCCCGATCGTCTTCGTGGAGGGAGTGGCCGGCCAGGTGTTCCGAGATCAAGCGTTGGCGGTCGTCTTTTCTCTCTTCGCGTCGCTTATCGTTGCCCTCTTTCTGATTCCTGCTGTTGTCGGCCGCGAACGGATTCTCCAGGCTAACGACGAGACGCGGAGACTCTTCCGATTCCGCCGCGAGCTCGTCATCCTCTTTCGGAATCGAATCGACGCACTGGTCGAGGCGTGTTGGCGACGCCAGGGCATGATCGTTCGCTGCTTCAGTGTCTGGATTGTGTTCGTCGGGAGCGTATTCGTTGTCGCGGTGTCTTTGATCTCGATCGTCTTCGAGTTGCTGAGACTTCTATGGGTCTATTTGCTCTATGGCATCACACGGCTGGTCATGGCGGCTGTGAGGATTGTTGGCTGGCCGTTTCGCTTTGCCGGCGTTGGTCTCGGACGCGTCTTCGCAGACGTTTCACACGTCGCCCGAAGACGGTACGAGCAGCTCCTTCGCGCCTGCCTCGCGCATCGCAGTTACTGTCTCGCTGTCGTGTTCGTGTGCGTTCTCATGGCTTGGCATTTCTTTCGACTCTTGGGGGCGGAGTTGATTCCGGAGGTGCATCAGGGCGAATTCAGCGTCGAACTGCGACTGCCCATCGGGACGCGCATCGAGCGTGCGTCAGAAATCCTCATGCCCCTTGAAAGGAGAATCGAGTCACTGCGTCTGAAGCATGCTGGCGCCGCCGTAGGGGCTGCGGGCGGAGCGACGGCAGCGCCCCGCGGGATCGATCGTGCAGATGGGGTGGATCGACCGGGCGCCGCTCTGGAAGCCTCTGGCGGCGATGGATTTGAGGCTCTCGGCAGAATCGAGACGTTGACCGCGACGATCGGCGTTGAGAGAGAGGATGTTCAGTCTGGAGACGAAGGGCCGCACACGGCGCGCTTCGCAGTGCGTCTCAAGGCGGGACCAAACGCTGAAGTTGCTGAAGACGAAGTCAAGGCCGCTCTGCGGCGCCTTTTGTCATCGGAGTCTCACCTCTCGTCGGTGCGCTTCGAGCCGCCGGTACTGTTTTCGTTCCGAACGCCGATCGAAGTCGAGGTGCGAGGGTACGACCTTAGCGAGTTGAGGCGATTGACGACGGTGATCGAAGAGCGCCTGCGGGGCATTCGTCAGCTGAAGGACGTTCGGACGCACCTCGCCAGCGGCTATCCCGAGGTGCACTTGAAGCTTGACCGCGACCTCATGAGCCGGCACGGTCTGACCGTCGCGGAGGTTGGGCAGCGTCTACGACGAAAACTCGAAGGCGAGGTGCCAACGTTCTTTTCCTCGGGCGACCGTAAGATCGGCATGCGCGTTCGTCTGCGGGAAGACGACCGGCAAACCGTAGAGCAGCTCGAAGAGCTCATCGTGCATGCGGATGCATCGAGGCCGTACCGTCTCGCCGACATCGCCGAGATTACGTTGCGAGAGGGGCCGTCGGAAATCCGTCGTGTCGATCAGCAGCGAGCCGGCATCATCAGCGCGAACTTGCGAGGAATCAACCTCGGTGCCGCGGTGGAGCAAATTGCGGAAGCGGTGCGCGGCATCGAACGAGAGCCTGGCTTCGGTGTTGGCTTCAGCGGTCAAAAGGAGGAGATGGAGGCGTCCAGGGCTGCACTTTTTCGCGCGCTCGTGCTCGCCGTCTTCCTTGTATACGTCGTGCTGGCGGTTCAATTCGAGTCTCTGATGTTACCGCTGGTGATCATTTGTACGGTTCCGCTCGGCATGTTGAGCGTCAGTCCCGTCCTGTCGTTTCTGGGATTGACGCTCAACATTGTGACCATGATCGGATTGATCGTGCTTTCGGGAATCGTCGTGAACAACGCGATTGTTTTGGTCGACCGAATTCATCGATCTGTCCGTGCCGGGCACGATCCCACCGAAGCAATCGTTGAGGGGGCGCTCTTGCGTGCGCGGCCGATCTTGATGACGACGCTGACCACGATGCTGGGCCTCTTGCCGCTGACCGGAATTTTCAATAACTGGCCGATCCTTGCAGACTTTCTTGGGCGTAACGCCGGCGGTGAAATCCGCCTGCCGCTGGCAGTCACCGTGATGGCTGGGTTGATCGGATCGACGCTTCTGACGCTCGTGGTGATCCCCGTCGTCTACTCGCTGCTGGCACGAGCCTCTCGTTCCTCGGAGAGTGAAATCGTCGAGGGAGCAGCATGAGCACCGCGACTTCAGGCAACCGGCAGGAGCCGCTCTGGATTCGTTGGACACTCCTGCGACCCGTGAGGGCGCTTGTTCTCTTCGCTACGCTGATCGTTGTCGGCTCCGTCGCTCTCCCGCGCATTCCGCTGCAGCTTGTCCCGAATGGGCTGACCGCGGCGAGCTGCTTCGTCTACATACCCGTTCCGGATGCGACACCGCGGGAGGTTATGGAGCGTATCGCAAAGCCGTGCGAGGATCGGCTTCGGACGCTGAGCGGCATGAAGAAGGTGACCACGACTTCGTCAGCGACCTCGTGCCGCATCCGTATTGCTTTTTCGCCACAGCGCGACCCAGGCGTGATGGTCGCTGAAATCAGAGATCGTCTTGAGAAGGCGCGACCCGACTGGATCGAAGGGGTTGATCGGTATTTCTTGTGGCGGCACAGCGGCAGCGACATGCCCGTGTACATTTGTGCTCTGAGTATGGATGTGGACGAAGAGAAGGTCGACGTCGACTACCTTTTTGAGAACGTGGTTAAGAAACGTCTTGCTGCCGTCGAAGGAGTCGCGCGGGTTGACGTCTGGGGTCTCCTCGACAAGCAGGTCGAGATCGGCATCGACCCCGACAAGGTCGACTCCCACGGAACGAACCTCTACGGTTTGATCGAGCGTCTTGGGAAGGATCAGAGAGCGTTCGATCTGGGCCGGGTGCGCGTGGGAGAGCAGGAACGATTCGTGCGGCTTGACGGACGTTTCATGGATTTCGAAGAGATCGAAGGTTATCCAGTCGACCGACGCTACCGAATCCGTGATCTGGCTTCCGTCGGCTTCGCGCATTCAGTCAAAGACCGATTGGCTCGTGCCAACGGATTCCATTCCCGAAGCGTGGTCGTCCACAAGGAGGCGGGAGCGAACAGTTCGGACGTCTGCGCTGCTGTTGAATCGGAGCTGCAGCGATTGCAGTCAGAGTTTCAGCAATCGGTTCCGACGCTGCATGAAGTTTCTCTTCACACGTGGCTGAACCAAGGCGACTTGATTGAGTACTCGATCAACTCGCTCAGCCAAAGTGGTCTCTGGGGTGGTCTCTGTGCGATCGTCGTCCTCTATGTGTTCTTTCGGCGCGTTGGAATGACGATTCTCGTCGCTGGTGCCATTCCCACCTCTCTCATGGTTACGGTCATTTGGATATTCTTCTGCGACGGTTCCTTCAACCTCATGAGCCTGATGGGATTGTCGCTAGGAATCGGTATGCTTGTCGACAATTCGATCGTCGTCGTTGAGAACATCGTCAGGAAAGCCGAGTCAGGACTGGAGCCGCGACGCGCCGCAGCATGCGGGATCGGCGAGGTGGCGTTGGCGGTCACGCTCGCGACACTCACGACAGTGATGGTGTTCGTGCCAATCCTTTTCATCGAGAATCCGCACTTTAGAATCATAGCTGCTGAGATCGGGGAGCCGGTGTGTGTGAGTGTGCTCGCTTCCCTCGCTGTGGCTCTCGTGCTGATTCCCCAGGGAGTCCTGCTTGCCAGTCGCCGTTCTGGCGCGCTGGGGATTTGCACCACCCGCGGAGTGATCGGCACGCGCATCAACGCGTACTTCGTGACGCTGGCTCGATACGTCTTGGCTCATCGCATCGAAACCACGCTCGTTCTTGTGGGTCTGGTCGCGTCAACGGCACTCCTCTACCGCCAGCTACCCAGAAAGGGAATGAACGATGGAGGGCCTCGTCGGTTTGAGGTTCACGCGGATCTCCCGCGCAATTCGTCGCTTGCTGACGCGGACCGGACAATCGCAACCATCGAGTCGGCGATTCTCGAGCGCAAAGAGGAGCTCAAGCTGCGCGCCGTCACGTGCTGGTTTCGTTCGACCGGGGGAACATTCAATCTCTTTCTGCGCCACAACGAGCGCCACGAAGAAGAAGACTTCTATGCACGCCTCAAGCCAATGCTGCCACGCATTGCAGGAGTGCAGTATCGATTCGGCTTTGAGGATTTCGCTGACAGAAAATCGATGACTCGTGTACAGGTGTTCGTGCACGGCACGGATCTCGGTGAGGTCGAGCGACTCGCCGAGAGGGTCCGTCTCGATCTTTCCGACCGCCGCCTCTTCCCTCAGCTCCGTGATGTCACGCGCTGGCGTGAGGACGAGCGTGGTGAAGTGGTCGTCCGAGCCAAACGCCGATTGGCTCAGGAGCACGGTGTCGATTCCGCCGCGGTTGCGAGGATGGTCTCTTGGGCGCTCCGTGGTGCCTCGATTCCGGACTATCATGACACAGACCGCGAGTACCCGTTTTGGATTCGATATGGAGCGAGCGTAAAGGACGACCTGACGGACCTAAACGCGGTTCGAGTTTTTCGACCCGACGGAAGCTTTGTCCGCTTGACGAGCGTAGCTGCGTATCACGTCACCCCTGGGCTCGGGGAAGTCCATCGCGTCAATGGCAAGATGACCATCGGTTTCTCTGTCGGAGTCGAAGGCTCACTCGAACAGGCGCGCGAAGCCGTCGCGGCGCATTTTCGCGACTTTCCGGCCGTGCCCCAAAGCGCAGAGATCAGCCTTGAAAACGATACCCGCGCTTTCGACTCCGATATGGAGAGCGTCGGTACGGCTCTGTTTCTCGCTTTCAGTCTCGTGTTCGTCGTCATGGGGGTTCTCTTCGAATCTTTTCTTCTTCCTCTTTCGGTTCTTTGCATCATTCCTTTCGCGGTCTTCGGGTCGTTTGCTCTCTTGTGGATCATTGGGATGCCGCTCGACATCGTCGGGATGATCGGTCTGTTGATTTTGGTCGGTCTCGTTGTCAACAACGCCATCGTGCTGATCGACAGGGTGAATCGCGCCCGGTGGGAGGGTGTCTCGCGACATGAGGCGATTTTGATCGGCGTGCGCGAGAGGTTCCGTCCCATTTGGATGACCGCTCTGACAACACTCGCCGGGCTCCTGCCGATGCTTCTATTGCCGCAACGAGGAGAAGGAATTGACTACAAGCCGCTTGCAACCGTGCTCATCGGCGGCTTGGTCACCTCGACACCGATGACACTTCTTGTCGTCCCACTGTTCTACTCGCTCTTCGACGATCTCAGCACCGGCATGCGCTCGGTTGTCGCGACGGGCGTGCAGCGGAGGACCTGAGCGTCGTGGTCCGAGCCGGTGGGGGGCGTACGGTGCTGCTATCGCGCGCCTTTGCCTGAGATGACGACCCAGACCGTACGCAGCAGAATCATGACATCGTTCCACAGACAGCAATTCTGCAAGTAGAGCACGTCCAGACAGACCTTGCGGCGCACGCTCTCTTCGTCCGTGTCGTAGCCATTGATGATTTGCGCGAGTCCGGAAATTCCCGGGCGCAGCCCGAGGCGATTGAGATAGTTCGGGATCGTAAGCGACAGTGTGTCGATGAACTCGGGACGCTCGGGACGGGGGCCGACGAGCGACATTTCTCCGCGCAAGACGTTAATTACCTGAGGGAGCTCATCGATTCGGGTGCGGCGTAAAACCCGACCTACTGCTGTAATTCTCGGGTCACGTTCTGTGGCGAGCTGAGCGCCGTGTTTTTCCGCGTCGATGAACATCGTGCGGAACTTATAGAGCGTGAATTGTCGACCATGCGCTGGAACTCGCCGCCGGTCCCCGTCGGCGCTGCGGCGTTCGTCAGTCGACTGAGCCGCGGTTTCGGACGCGTCCGAGACGTCTTCAGAGCGCGTCGTGTCGCTTCGGCGATCAGCTGGTTGAGTGCGAAGATTCAAGCCGACTCGCGTTTGGCGAAAAATGACCGGCCCGCGTGAGGTACATTTCACTAGAACTGCCGCCAAGATCATGATCGGCGAAGCCAAGATCAGGATCGCGAGAGCACCGAAAATGTCGACGATGCGCTTGACCAGTTGCTGGGAACGGCTCAAACACGAAAGGTTCTTGCGCGGCTGATCGAGGCGAAGCGAGACGAGCCACGGGACCGGCTCGATCTCTCTTGCTTCCTCGTATCGCTCGACGATGTCGGAAAGGCTTCCGTCGACGTCGGATTCGCTCTTGAGCACAGGATGGGGCATTTTTTGTGACCTTGGCGAGCGGTTCTCTGGCGTCCGATGATCCTTTTTTATGTATAGGATGGCGCTGTTTTCGCGGCCAACGTGACGGATTATCTGCGTCTCTGATCTCGTCCCGGCGACTTGAGGTCGACCCGAAGGGGTGCTAATCTTGGGGCGACCGATAACGAGAGAGTTGGGCGTGCTGCGGTCGCAACCGCACTCGGCGAAGCGTTTTGTCTCATGTAGGTGGAGCATGGCGACTGTTCGCGATACGAAGTACATCGTCTACGACACTGAAAGTGTTGCGGACGGCGAGTTGATGCGGCGCGTTCTATACTCCGGGGAGCGTATGAGCGCGGCGCGGGCTATCGAACGCTATCGAAGTGAACGCGAGGATCCCGACGCGTTTATCCCGGTGACGTTTCATGTCCCGGTGGCGATCGCTTTGGCCCGAGTTGGAGAGGACTTTCGCATCCAAGACCTGACTTGTCTGGACGCTCCCAAGTTTGACCCCGTCTCAATGGTCGAGCTGTTCTGGCGTGGCGTCCAAGTCTACCGCGACGCCGCCCTCGTGGATTTCAACGGACGGGGTTTCGATTTGCCACTTCTATCGCTGGCTGCGTTTCGCTATGGGGTTTCGTGTCCTGCGTACTTTGACGACGACCGCTTTGGGTTCCGCTACCGATTCACGTCGAAGCACATCGATCTCATGGAATGGATGACCGAATACGGTGCGTATCGGGTGACGGGTGGATTGAATCTTCTCGCCAAGATTCTCGGCAAGCCGGGAAAGATGGACACGCGAGGAGATCAAGTCGAGTCCCTTTTTGCGGCAGGCAAGATCCACGAGATCAACGACTATTGCCTACACGACGTTCTCGACACTTACTTCGTTTTTCTACGCACTCGAGTGATGGGCGGGCAGCTCTCTCTCGACGCCGAGCAGTCTCTTGTGGCTGAGACGCGAGGGTGGTTGGCGGACAAGGCTGTTGAGGTTCCAGCGCTGACCAAGTATCTTGATGCGTTCGGGTCGTGGCAGCCGCAGCCGTTCTCGTGAGCGGCTGACCACAGGGGACGCAGCAGGCTCGCCCTAGGCTATGGAGCGTCGCTCAGAACTTCAACGCCGGGCAGTCGTTTGCCCTCGAGGAACTCGAGCGAGGCTCCGCCGCCGGTCGATACGTGGCTGACGCCGCTCTCGAGTCCGAGTTGGTGGATCGCCGCGGCCGAGTCGCCGCCGCCAACGATCGTCGTCGCACCTCGCTGCGTCGCCGCAGTGAGCGCACGAGCGACAGCTTCCGTGCCGTGCGCGAAGTTCGGCATCTCGAAGACGCCCATTGGTCCGTTCCAGACGACCGTCTTGGCTTCCGCGACGCGCGCTGCGAAGGTTTCGCTCGAGCGCGGACCAATATCGACGCAGAGGAGATCGGCGGGGATGGAGTCGGCCGTGCAGACGTGGCGTTCGGCACCGTTGTCGAACTCGGCGACGGCGACGCAGTCTTCCGGCAGCAGCAGCTCGGCTTTGCCTTCCTCCTGACTCGTCTCGAGGATCTGGCGAGCGATGTCGACTCGGTCAGCCTCGAGAAGAGAACGGCCGATCTCTCGTCCCATCGCCTTGAAAAACGTATACGCCATACCACCGCCAACCAGGAGCGTGTCGACCTTGTCGAGTAGTGCCTCGATCACATCGATCTTTCCTGAGATCTTCGCGCCACCAATCACCGCGACGAATGGTCGCTGCGGGCGCTCCAGAGCCGTGCCTAGGTAGTCGAGCTCTTTCTTCATGAGGAACCCGCAAGCGCGCTGCTGGAATAGCCGTGCTGCGCCCTCAGTGGAGGCGTGGGCACGGTGCGCCGCACCAAACGCGTCGTTGACGTAGATCTCACCAAGCTCGGCAAGCTCGGCGGAGAAGTCCGCGTCGTTTGCTTCTTCACCGGTGTGGAAGCGGAGGTTTTCGAGGAGCAGAACATCGCCGTTGCCTACGCCTGGAAGCAGTCGCTTGACGCTCGGCCCGACGCAATCGTCTGCCAGTCGCACTTCCTTTCGCAGTAGTTGGCCGAGGCGCTCGGCGACCGGGGCGAGGCTGAGTTTCGGGTCGCGTTTGCCCTTTGGTCGCCCGAGGTGCGACATGAGAATCACACGAGCGCCGGCGCTGAGCAGGCGTTCGATGGTTGGCAAGGTCGCCTCGATGCGTCGGTCGTCGGTGATTTCACCGGCGTCGTTGAGAGGTACGTTGAAGTCGGCGCGCACGAGCACGCGCTTGCCGGCGACATCGACGTCTTTCACAAAGAGCTTGTTCATGTGGGTCCCTTCTCTGTTACCTGGGGAAGCAGCAAATTAGCGCTCTTCAGTGCAGCGATCAAGGTGCAGTCAATTGACGCGGGGTGTCAACTCCGCACGCGGGGACGTCAACTCCGCTTTGCACTTCCATTTTTGGTAGACACCGGGGTGAGTCGTCATTACTCTCGATTTCGTTATGAGTTGTGATTTTTCTGTGGGTCATCGGCCGGCAATTTGCTTGTGTTGCCCCTGGAAAACAGGCTTTTGCGGATTCATCTTGGCTCGTTGCAAGCGAGACATTTCAGCGTTGAGAAGAAGGTGCGACATGTCGGCAGGCGGAAACACTGGTGAGGCGCCGTTGGTGCCGAACCGCCCGCGACGACTCTGTGCCCAGCTCGTGGTCTTGGCACTCTTCGGGGCCGTCGGAAGCGCCGCGGCGCAGGACGATCCGGACCCACAAGAGGTGCCTGTCGCCCTGCTGGCAGATTTCGTCATTGAGACGGCGAGCGCTCGACCTGGAGACATCCTCTCCGTGAAACTTCTCGTTCGCAGCAAGGCGCTGATCGAGGCGATGTCGATCGCAATCAACTTCGATGAAGGTGCGTTGCAGCTGCATGAAGTGGTACCCCTCAAGCATCTCGAACCCGCAAACGGTGCCGATGTCATCAATAGCTCAGTTGACATCGACAATAGCAACGACATCGCTGGCAATCAGCCTTCCGAAGGGTGGGTACACATTCAGGTGCGGACGTCGACTGACGGTACTGCTCTGGCCTTGGACGTCGGTGAACTCGAGCCAACGTTCGGCCTGCGATTTCGCGTTCGCCCAGACGCAGAGCTCGGCCGGTCGGACATCTCGTTCGAGGACATTGGGCCCGTCAACGTGCTCGACCGTGAAGTTTTTTTCAAGAACACGATTACTGTCGTCAACGAAGCAGACAGCCTCGCTGTTCCTGTTGCCGAGGATGGTCTTGAGGGTGGGCATATCAACATTGTCGGCGAAGTGGGATTCTTCATGCGCGGTGACACCAACTACGACTTCGAGCGCGATATCAGCGATCCCATTCTGACGCTGCAGAGCTTGTTTCGGACGCCAGACCCTTTTCCTTGTGAGGATTCGGCGGACGCGAACGACGACGGCGCTATCGACGTTTCGGATCCAATCTACACTTTGATTCGCCTCTTTGTAGAAGGTGAGCCATTCCCCGAGCCGTCGACGTTCGGGAAGGATCCGACTCCGGACATCCTGACGTGCGAAGCCGGAAGCGGCTCGACGTAGACACCGCCCGGCTCTGCGCGACGCCGCGTCTCGAAAACGCCACTACGGACGCACTCTCTGCCGTTCTTGCTCGCCACGCTCTGTGGTGTGGTCACTGACTGACATGGTCATCGACGAACAATGGGCCGGTGTACGGCGGCAGCACTCCGCGCTCTGTGGCGACGTCGAGAAACGCGCGAATGGCATGACGGCCCTCATCTTTCAGATCGACTGAGTAGTCGTTCACGTAGAGGTCGATGTGAGCCTGCTGCACGTCCTCGTCCATCTCCTGAGCATGACTGCGAACGTAGTCGCGGCTTTGCGTCGGGTCGCGCCGCGCCGCGAGGACGCTTTCTCGTAGTGCCGTTTCGATGCTCCGCTGCAGCGTGTCAGGCAGCGCTCGGCGTACGATGATGCCGCCGAGTGGGATCGGCAGTCCTGACGCCTCTTCCCACCAGTTCCCCAGGTCGACGAGTGAAACGAGACCGTGTCGTGCGAACGTGAAGCGGCTCTCGTGGATGATCAGCCCCGCATCGACGTCGCCCCGGGCGGTCATTTCGAGAATGTGGTCGAACGTCACCTCGACCAGCTGCTCGCTCCGTAGCTGCGGCGCGAACATCCGCAGGAGCAAAGTCGCGCTTGTGTTCCAGCCCGGAATCGCGACGCGCGCCGAATCGAGGCGGTCTCGAACTGATTCGTCCCGCCCTACGAGGAGAGGGCCGCAGCCGCGTCCCAACGCGGCACCCGACGCCAGAAGCGCATAGTTCTCCCGGACTCGTCCTAAGGCGTGAAACGAAATCTTCGTGACGTCGATGGCTCTCGACATGGCCATCTGATTGAGTTTCTCGATGTCCTGAATCGTCACCTGCCACTCGACGCCTGGTACTGGCGTGGCGCCGGAGACCAGGCCATGAAACATGAAAGTGTCGTTGGGGCAGGAGGAGAAGCCGAGTGTGAGTTGAGATGCTTCAGATGTTGAGGTCATAGTGTCGTGATGGTTGGCGTTGCCTGAGAGCTACCGCGGCGCGGCCCTCGGCCGAGATGGCGTCGTCGGCGCTGACTTGACAGCCTGCTGATCAGCGTGGCTCGACCCAGAGAAGCCTCTTCGGGTCAGGATTTGCCGCGGTACACGTAAGCGATATCCGAATCCTCCTCCTGAACGAATCGCGGCCAGCATTGACGCCGTCGAGCTGGTGGTGACGGGGCTGGTATTGTCCGCCACCTGGCTTTTGTCCGCAGGCTGGTTGCCCAACATCACTGCACTTTCGACTCCAGGAGTCAACGTTACCTTCCCCGAAGCGCCGGACAGGCGTTCTTGAGCATGCTCGAGGGCCCCCGGGGGGAAGAAAGAAACTCAACGGCCGCTGAATGTCGGGCAACTCGCCCGGCCAGGCCAAGGCGGAATGGCCACACGCGAGGCTAAAGAGACGATAGAGACTCAAGGAACTCGCCGTCGGTTAAGATATGCTCGATCGCTTCCGCGCCGTGCTCGCAAGCGGCCTCGATTCGCCATGAATCGCGGTCTCGGTTGCCGACGTGGTTTGAGATGCCGCGCACCTCGATCACCGCCCGGCTGTGCGCCAGTCCTGCGAGTGCGATGGCTGCACCCTCCATACTCTCCGCGATGGGATGCCACCGGGCTGCAATTTCTGCGGCGCGGGCGTCCGTTCCAGAGCACGTCGAGACGGTTGCAAATTGTCCTCTGGCGACGCGAAAGCGATCGAGCGCGCGGCGCCGAAGCCGTTCGATCGTATGCTCCGGAATACGGTGCAAAGGAATTTCGTTATAGACGCAGCCATCGTCTACCTCGTGGAGCGGCAAATCCATGCTTTCAAGATCGAGGAAGCCTGTTGGGCACACCACGCCTTCGTCCGCGAACGTCTCACCGTATGCGATCGCAACGTCGCCGACTCTAAGCGAGCTGGACGCGAAAGCGCCGGCGCAGCCGCACACCACGAGCAAGGACGGCTCGAAGCGAACGATGGCCTCAGAGGCACGCATGGCGCCGTTCGCCTTTCCTGGTCCTGTGGCCACGAAACATGGTTTGAACGGTAGCTTGCTGGTGGCGAAACGTGTCCGCAGTGGAGCGAGCTCGAGCTCGACGGCGGCCAGTAAGCAAACAGTAGGAGCGGTCAACGGGAAATCTCTGCTGCGGGCTATCCAGAGTGCGGCGGCGCACTGACTCGAATGGTGCCGAGGTCGGCGACGTCGGGCTATCCGTTTGGCGGTACGATGAGGCCACTCGCGCGGCGGTGGAAACCGGCCTCCGGAGTCGCCGTGTCTGTGTCGCGGGAGTCCTCTATCGATACCCCAAGGTCGCGTTCGAGGTCCAGCTGGGTGAAGAACGACGTGAGCAGGTCTGTGTAAGGCTCGCGTTGGCGCGCCTGTTTTTTCACCACGCTGATGAGACTGTCGACGAGCTCGACGCGCCGTTCGTCTGGCAGCGCCGCCGAAGCCGAAAGCTCCTCTCGCGAGTCGGCTCGTTCTTCGAGGTGTTGCGCCAGTCGTGTCGGTAGAGTCGACGCTACATAGATTCTGCCGATCAAGCCCTTGAATCCGTCAAGACCGCGCACAATCGCGTCGTCATCCAAGCTGCCGTCGGATTGGGAGAAAGCGAAAACCTCCGCCTGAAGCGTCATGAGGAATCTCCAATCAGCGTCAGACTTGGCGGCGTGCTTCGTCACTTCGAGGAGGGGGCGTCCCACCGACATCGAGCGCTCGTGCCGTCGCTTTTGCTGGTACCCTTCACCTTCGAGAAACACGCAGTCGGCCGGACAGTCGAGCTCGCGCAGCCTCAATTCGCCGCAGCAGCGCGAACAGATGTTCCCGACCAGCGCGGGGCACCTTCGGCGCGCTTTTCGGCCGCATTTGGGACATTTCGCTACCATGTTCACCTCCGATCTGTGCCGCATCATACCGCTGGATGACAGCTCTCCCGAAGCGATTTCTGTTGGAACCGAAAACGGTGTACGTTCTTCAACAGAACTTTGCATGATGAACGACCAATTCTTGTGAGAAATGCTGGCTAGACGGATAGACGCCGCGCCTCTTCGCTCCCTATAATCACGCTATCCAGCGCGGCGGGGATAACGAAGTGGAGCGTTGTGAGTGCTGTCCCGCGGAGCCAGCAACACCATCGCTCAAAGAGAAGAGATGTTGGGAAAAGCTATGAACAAGTCGGGTTTCTTTTTGTGTGGTGTTCTCGTTGGCGTGGTGATTTCGGCTGCGTTTGGTCTCGATTTGATGGGGGTTTTCGAATTCGACTCAAATCAAGACTCGCAGCGACGGACCACAACTGCTGCGCCGACGGTCCCGGAGGTCGATGCCGGTGAGCTTCAAGCCGTTCGCGCCGAGCTTGGTCAGCTAAAACGCGAGCGCGACGTAGCCGTGGAGAAGCTTAACAGCGCAGCTGCCCAAATCTCGGAGCTGCGTGCGGATGCCGACGAAGTCCGTCGCCTCAAGCTGCAGGATTCGAGTCGAACACGTCAGCTTGCGGAAGTCCACGACAAGGCTTCGCAGTTGAACCAGGAGCTCGAACGCCTGAAGGACGAGTCGGCGCGCAAAGACCAGTTGGTCGGTCGTGCCCGAGCTGACGCCGATACCGCGCAGCGTGAGGTGTTTGATTGGCTGAGTGGTTACTACAGTACGCTGAGGAGCGAAGCAGAGCTCGGTCTCCTACTGAATTACTTCAAATCTTCGGCGCCGGAACGATTCAAGACCGAACTGGTGCAGCGGGTGTTGGAGGCGAACCCGGCGGTTGGGCAAAGGCTCCTGCCGATCGCGCAGTCGGTTGCGGACAGCGCAGCCGCGACGTCCGCGACGTCCGCGACTGCCGAAGACGGCGCTGGGGAGCCGACAGCGGCGACGGGACCGGACTCGTCGACTTCAGCCGGAAACGAGCGGAGCAGCAGCGATGCGGCGAAGCAGTGAGAAACAGCTGCAATCGAACCGCCGGGCGTTTGTCATCCTGTGCACGACGACTGCGTTGGCTTTGAACAGCTGTTCTCGCTCAGATCATCGAAAAAACCCCGAGACGACGCTCGATGTGACGCATGCGTCGAACTCGAAGGCTGACCGACCTGGCGTTCGGACCGACGAAACGGATCCGGGGGATGATCTCACTGCGCCGGATGTCTCAGCGCAAAATGGCTCTGAGCCTGCTTCTTGGCCAGACAGCGCTCGGCGTGACGAATCGGAGCAGAGTGCTTTCGATCGTGCCGTAGATACTGGGTCGGAGCCTGTCGAACCGGACGCAGAGCCGCGACAGCTGAGCGTCGACGACTGGCTCGATCGCCTTCTGGTTGCGGAGGTAGAAGAGGCGCAGGAGGCATATCGGCAACTTTGGGAGGTGCGTCCGGGGCTGGTGCCCGCGTTGATGCAGCGTATCGAAGATCGCAGACGCACACGCCTCACTGAGCTGCAGATCATTTGCTTCCAGCCGGTGGGGCAGTTTGACCAAGCCAACGATCGGGTGGTCTATTACGTGCCGGGATTGGCGGGTGCAAGATTCGATGATGTCGCTGGCAGGTTCGTCGAGCTGCGGAAGGCCTACCGCGTGGTTCTCAAGCGAAAAGACGGGTTCCCACTCGGGGTCGTCGTGCGAGCCGCTCTCCTCAATCGCTTTCGCAGCCCAAAGTACCCTCGACACATCGACGATGCGAAGGATCTCGCCGGTTGGTGGCGTGCTTACTATCGCGCCGCCGCGGGGAGGTCATGAGCGGAGACCGAGGCAGTCGACGCTTCTCCCTGTCCTAACAGCCTGTTGAAAAAGTGCTTCGAGCCGAAAACTGGTCTCTTCGCGTCCAGATCGGCCGCGGCAAACGCAGGTAATCTCCGAGATTTTCGAGTATTGACGCGGTCGAGCTGGGCGCGAAGAGGCCAGTTTTCGGCCGAATGACTTTTTCAACGGGCTGCTAACTCGAGTTTGGCCATTTCGCGTCGAGCCTGGGAACGCCAGGAGCGTCGAGGCCAAGGAACGACGACAACGCGATCCCGCTGCGATCGTGGCGGAGGAGTGACGCAGGCATCGGCGCTCCTGGCGTTCCCCGAAGGGCCGGACAGGAGTTTTTGAATGGGCACAAGGGTTCTCAGGGTACGAAAAAGTCGAAAGGGCCTCGGAACCCCCGTGAAACTCGTCCGGCCAGGCCGGCGCGAAATGGCCAAACTCGAGGCTAAATCCGTCCGCCAAGGTCGGCGCTTTGCTGGACGTAGAGATTGAAGTAGTGGCCGCGCCGTGCCAGCAGTTCGTCGTGGGTGCCGGTCTCCGCCATGCGCCCGTCCTCGATCACGAGGATTCGATCCGCGTTGCGAACCGTCGAGAGCCGATGGGCGACCACGAAGCTCGTACGTCCACTGAGCATGTTTTCCAGTCCACGTTGAATGAGCCGTTCGGTCTCGGTATCGACCGACGACGTCGCTTCGTCCATGACGAGGATTTGTGGCCGGGCCAGAATGGCTCGCGCGATCGAGACGAGTTGTTTCTCTCCAGTTGACAGCAGGTCGCCACCTTCGCCGACTTCCGTGTCGAATCCCCGAGGAAAGTTGTCGATGAGGTCGTCGGCCGCGGCCAGACGAGCCGCTTGTCGAACCTCTTCGTCTGTCGCCTCGAGCCGGCCGTAGCGAATGTTTTCCGCAACAGTGCCACTGAAGAGGTGTGGCGACTGCAGCACAATTCCGAGGTTCGACTGCAGCCACGAAAGGCTGCGCTCTCGATAGTCGACGCCGTTGAATCGAATTTCGCCGTTTGCCGGCTCGTAGAAACGGCACAACAGGCTGATGATCGTACTCTTGCCACCGCCCGTGGCGCCGACGAGTGCAATTCTTTCGCCTGCCTTAACGCGCAGGTTGAAGTCGACGAGCACGGGACTGCTCTCGACGTAGGCGAACCCAACGTCAACGAATTCGATGAGGTCGATCTGTTCTGCCATCCCATCGATCGCGAGGCCTGAACTCGCCGTTTTGGCGACGTTACCTGCACCATTCGCGCCGTGAGCTGAGGCGCTGCCCGCTGCTGACGTGCGACGGCGGTGCTCAGTCTCGATCTTCGCTAATACGGCTGCTGAATTCGCGACTTCTGGTTTCTCCTCGATGAGACCGATGATCCGTTCCGCGGAGGCCTGCGCCATCTGCAGCTCTGCGAACCAGTAGGCCATTTCTTGAATCGGCTCGAAGAAGTGGCGCGCGTAGATCATGAATGCGAACAGCGTGCCGACCGAAATCGAACCGAGGACGACGTCGTAGCCTCCGAGTGCCAGTGCGACGCCAGTCGCGACGCTTCCGAGCGTCAACACCACTGGTAGGAAAAGAGCCGAATAGAGGGCGTTGCGTACAGATACGACCGACATCTTGGTTGAGAGTTCTCGGAAGTCGCTCAGATTCTCCTCTTCGCGCCCAAAGACCTTGCTCGTACGGTTTCCCATCAATCCTTCGTTGTACGCTGCAGTCAGGCGTGAATTCGTTTTACGCACGAGGCGAGCGCTCCGCAGTATGCGCTTTTGAAAGTAACGGCTCACGACTGCGAGCACAGGGACGATCGCGAGCACCGCCAGGGCGAGCTTGATGTTGAGAATCAGCATCACGGTCGCGATACCGACCATGAGGGTCGTCCCCCAAATCAGGTCCACCACTCCCCACGCGAGAATGTTTGACAGACGTTCGCAGTCAGACGTCATCCGGGACATGAGCCAGCCGACCGACGAGCGGTCATAGAACGAGAACGACAAGCGCTGCAGATTCTCGAACCCGTCGCGGCGGATGTCGTGGCTGACATGGGATTTGATCTTGGCCGCGAAGTTGATGAAGCCGAAGACGCAAAGAGAGAAAACGGCGGTCAGCGCGAGGTAGACGAGGGCGTAGGTTATGATGGGCGCGTCGCGACCCCGGGCGGCCGTCTCGTCGACGACGTGGCGCGTCAAGAGAGGATAGAGCGTCTCAAGAACGGCGATGCCGACAGCCAGTGCGCCGAGACCGACGACCGTAGAACGGTACGGTCGGGTGTAGCCCCAAAGCTTCTTCCAGACGGCCCAATCGATCGTCGAACGCGTCTGTTGCTCACGTTGGGTCGTATCGACGAGCTCAACGTTCATGAGGGCACCTCGGACGCCGCGTCGCTGGGAGGGGAACTCTTCAGCTCTTTTTCGATCGTCGTTTGGATCTCCCAGAGTCGGCGGTAGGCTCCGGTCGTCTCAATCAGTTGTGCGTGGGTACCGGACTGAACGACGCGGCCCTGGTCGAGAAAGAGAACGTGGTCGGCGTGGCGCACCGTCGAGAGACGATGGGCGATGACGATTGTCGTTCTCAATCCGCGACGATCGCTCAAAGCCTTCAAGATCTCAGCCTCGGTGTTGGTGTCCACCGCGCTGAATGCGTCGTCGAGGATCAGGATCGGCGCATGCTTGAGGAGCGCTCTTGCCAGTGCAATGCGCTGCCGTTGCCCGCCGGACAGCGTGACGCCGCGTTCGCCGACGATCGTGTCGTAGCGATAGTCGAAATTTGTGATCGCTGTGTGCATGTCGGCCGTCGATGCCACCTCCTCAATCTCACTGTGGTGCGCCTCTTGGTTGGCGACGCGGATATTCGCCGCGATGGTGCGCGAGTAGAGAAAAGGTTCCTGCAGGACGACGGCGAACTGGGAACGCACGAAGCTTCGCGGCAAGTCTAATACGTCGCATCCATCCAAGTAGACCATGCCGCGGTCAGCATCATAGAGACGTAGCAGCAGGTGGATCAGCGTCGATTTGCCAGCACCTGGCGGACCAAGAAGCGCGAGCGTTTCGCCGCGGTCGAGGTCAAAACTGACATCGTCCAGCACGTTTTCGCCATCGTCGTATGCGAACCTCAAGTGGCTCACTTTGAGTCGGCCAGCACCGCGGACAAGGCTTGAGCGTGAAGATGCGGAGGGAGTGAGATTCGACTCTTCGGGCTCCGAGAGAATCTCGCGCACTCTCCCGAGTGAGACGCTTGCTTTGCCGAGGTCGGCGAGGACTCGTCCCATGTGTCTCACCGGCCAGATGATGATCATCTCGAAGGTCAGAAACGCAAACAGATCCCCGGCCGTCAACTCGCCCTGCGTCATCCAATACGCGCCTCCAGCGAGGACCATTCCCAGCTGCGCCTCACAGAGGAAATCTGACGTCGCCCAGTAGACGCCCAGGAGCCGAATGAGCCGATGGTTGTGATCGCGAAAGAGTTTGTTTTTCGCTGCGAACTTGGTGCACTCGTGCTCTTGGCGGGCAAATGCGCGGACCACCCGGATTCCGGTCAGGTTTTCCTGCAGCACGGTGGTCATTTGCCCCTCCGCCTGGTCGACCAGCTGAAACAGGCTCTTGATTCGCTGAAAAAAGTAGAAGGCGAACAGAATGACGATCGGAAACACCGCGACTGCGACAACGGCCAACCGCGCGTCGAGCCACGCCATGATCGGTAGGACGGTCAGTAAGAGAAGAATGGCTCGCCCGATCGTCACCACATGAGCCGCCAGAAAGACACGGATCGTCTCGACATCTGACGTGCAGCGCTGCACGAGATCCCCTGTGTCCGCACGGTCGTGATAGGAGCAAGGCAGTTTGCCGAGGTGATCGTAGAGGTGATCTCTGAGTCGGCGGACGATCGACTCCGAACTGATCGCCGTCCAGCGACCACGAAGATAGGTAAAAAAACCAGCGCAAAGCGTCAGCAAGATTGTCAGGCCTGCGGCGACGAGAAGTGTCAACGCGGTCGAAGCTTCACCGAAGATCTCGGCGCTCAATCGGTCGATCCAGCCGACGCGGCCCGTGGTGCCGAGAGTGTCGTCGATGACCGACCGCGAGATCAGCGGCACGGCGAAGACAAAGAGATTCGCGATGGCCATCGCTAGAATCGCCGCGCCGTAGCGCAGGCGTTGTCCGCGAGTGAGTGACCATAGCGTGTGGTTTTGCGCCGCCGTTGATGGTCGGCGCGGTTTGGTGTTTGGCACGGCTAGCCTAGCGCTAGAAGGTTCCCTACCGTCGGTGGTGTCTGTGATCATCTCGACACATCGACGCGAGCGGCCCCGACGACATGGTTGAACCCGCTGTGCGCGCTCGTCCTATCGCTGCGGCACTACGGGCCGGGCGGCAGCAACGTCGCGATGGGGCTGGCTCAACAGCCTGAGAGCCCACTCGCTCGTGAGCGGGCTTCGGCGATCCGACAGCGCTTTTCAACTGGCTCCAAGCCCTGGGGACCCTCGGCGGTCCTCAGGTTCGGCGTCGTCCTCAGTGCAGCAGCCCGCTACGAGTTGTCGCCGAGTTTGTCGGGCTGAGCTAGTGTTGAGGGCGAACGGCGCTCCCGGACGAATCGCAAGCTCACGAGGAGTTAGTCGAGTCGTGGGAAATCAGCTTGCTTGTTCATCAACTTGTCTCCTTTCAGCGATCGAAGCTGAATGACTGAAAGACAGACTCAGCATAGCGAGATTCAGCAGCGGCGCAACCTCGTAGTCACGCCAAATTCTGCCGCACGGTCGTGAGAGGCGGATCGAGATGCCGTCGGCGGCTTCGATCTCACCTCGGGTTCGAGTTGGGACGCTGGAGAAACCCTGTGGATTCCCGACCTCTGTCTGGATGGAGGCCACCACTCTTGGCCCAGCCCAACATCGAAGTCGGCTTGGCTGGGCGATCGCGATTCGGTACGTTGGAGCTTTGTGGAACAGTTTGCGGACGCGTGCACGATTCCGAATAGCTGACGAAGGAGGCGAGGCGGCATGAGATTCTCGGTTTGGTGTTTTTCGGTCTCGGTCATCTCGGTAGCTGTGGCGCAGGCGGACGAGAGGCCGAACGTCGTCATCATCCTCACCGATGACCAGGGCACCCTCGATGCGGGGTGCTATGGGTCGACGGACCTTCACACGCCGAACATCGACCGGCTGGCGGCGTCGGGCGTGCGTTTTACGCGGGCGTATGCCCACATGGTTTGTTGTCCAACGCGCGCTGCGCTGTTGACTGGGCGGCACCCGCAGCGCGGCGGTATCAACAGCTGGGCTCAGCGGACGATCGATGAACCGCGTGGTGTGAACATGGCGCGCGAGGAAGTGACGATCGCAGAGACCCTTCGCACCGCCGGATACCGAACCGGATTGTTCGGCAAGTGGCACTTAGGGGCTGACCGAGAGCACGGCCCGACGCAGCAGGGCTTTGATCAGTTCTTTGGCATCCGTGACGGCTTCATCGACAACTACAAGCACTATCATTTGCATCGAAAGGGGTTCCACGACCTCTACGAAGGGACTCGGGAGATCTGGCGAGAAGGCGAGTACTTTCCGGAGTTGGTCGTGGCGCGGGCGCTCGATTTCATCGACGAAAATCGCCAACGCCCGTTCTTTCTCTATTTTGCCTTGAACATTCCCCACTATCCCGAGCAGGCGCTGAAAAAGCACGTCGCCCGCTACAAAAAGCTGGTGGAACCGCGGCGGTCCTACGCTGCCATCGTGACCACCACCGACGACTACGTCGGACGAGTCATCGACAAGCTCGAGTCTCGTGGACTACGAAACAACACGATCATCATCTTCATGAGTGACAACGGCCATTCCGAGGAGCAGTACAAGATCACGGTGGACAATCACAAGAGCGGCTACCTGCGAGGACACGACTATGGCGCCAACGGTGGCGGGGGCAATACGGGTCCGTGGATCGGCCATAAAGGGACGTTTCTTGAAGGCGGAATCAGGGTGCCGGCGATCATTAGCTATCCGGCGATGCTGCCGCAAGGCGCGGTGCGCGACCAAACGATCACCGCTATGGACTGGTACCCCACGCTCATGGACTTGTGTGGGGTTACGCCGCCGAACATCGCTCTCGACGGCCGGAGCCTCCTCTCGGTGATCCATTTCGACAAGGCGCCATCGCCGCATGGCGTGCTCCACTTTCAATGGCAGGATCACTGGGCAGTGTGCGAGGGTGACTGGAAGCTGATCGGGAGGATGGAGGGTAAAGGTCGGCGAGCGCAGCTCAAGATGACGCTGCACAGCCTCGCTGACGAGAAGCCGGAACGACGAGACTACGCCGCTGAGAAGCCTCAACTTGTGGCCAGGCTGCGAAAGCTTCACGAAACGTGGGCGGAGACGGTGAGTCCCGAGTGACGCCCCGGCGGTATCCGTCGGCTTGCAGAGGCGTGGCCGGTGGGGCACTACTCGCAGACGTTGGCGCAGCCCACCATCGCTGTGCACTCCGTCCCGAGAACGTGCGGCGGACTTCCGGCAGTGAACAACCAGTTGAGTCCGGCAACGCCGTCGGAGATATCGATCAGGTCGTCGCCGTTGTGATCGGTCAGGGAGACGTTCCCCGGCTCGACGATGCTGCCGTTGCCACAAGGCAGGAACTCCGGGTTGCCGACGAAGAGAAAGTTGAAGAGAGTGACGGAGTCGGAGATGTCGACAAGTCCGTCTTGGTTGATGTCGCCAGGCTTTTGACTGCCGCCGAGGGCGACGACCGCAAAGACGCTGAAACTGTCGACCTGGACGACGAAGCAATTGTCGTCCGCGTTGCAGTTGGGGTCGCCGGCGCAGGGACCCGCGATGACTTCTCCATCTTTGGTGAGCACTACGCTGTTCTCATTGATGCTGGTGCCGTCGACGACTCCATCGCTATCGTCGTCGGCCCAGCAAAATGTCACGGTCACGGGCGTGTCGAATTCGATGCCGGCTGGCCCGAGCGTCACGGCTGCGACTGCCGTGCCGCCGCCGGCGTTCGTCTCGATGGCGAAGTTCTCGCCGCCGTCGGTGATGGACACGGACGTCGGTTCGTCGATAGCGCCCACGGGCACGTCTACGGTGACGGTTTCATCCGGAGTCTGCACGCTGCCCGCCATGTCGGGCTCGACCGTCTCACCAGCCGACTTCTCTGCATTGCACGCGTCCGTCGGATCAGCCGGGCAAACGTCACAGACGTCGCCGCCGCCTTGGCCATCGGAGTCGAGCTGGTCCGGATTCGGATCGCTCGGGCAGTTGTCAGAATCGTCTGGGGAGCCATCCCCATCCGCGTCGGGCACTGGCTCCAAAACGACGTCGATGCCGGTGTTTTCCGCGCTGCACGGCACCGAGCTGCTGCCTTCGACCGTCACCCGCACCGGGACGGCTGGTCCGCCGCTTTCAAGATCCCCGGCAATCGCGAGCCGCCCCGTGACCGTGTCTTCAAGCGATCCCGTTAGAGGCACAGCCGTCGTTTGCAAGACGGTGAACGCGCCCACGGCAGGCAGCGCGTTGGGGCAGCCGAAGCAGAGAGCGATGCCCGTCGTAACACCGCGCCGTCCGGCGGGTCCTGTGACGACGAGGGTCTGTCGGAAACCGGAATCGAACGCTGCTTGCTGCGTCGTACCGTTGAAGGGCGAATCGACGATGTCTTTCGAATCGGTCAAGTCGATGTCGCCGAGAGCTTCGACGCCGAACGACCAGGCCTGGATTCCAGCACCGGCCGTGTCCGAGAGGAGACTCACGTTGGCGACGGCGCCGCCCGAGGTCGATCCAGTCAGCGTGCCGCCGTCAAAAAGGCACAGCGCACCCGGGTCTCCGAGGCCGGCGTCCAGTGGCTCGACGCTGTCGACCAGCCCTGCGCCGATCGCCATGTTGAATTCTGCTCCGCAACAATCTGCTGCGTCACTCACTTGAACCTGGAGATTCGTCAGCGACGGAAAGAACGAGGTGCCTTGCTGGGTGGCGACGTTCTTCACCGCTTGTCCGCCGTTGTCAAGGCCATCGACGAAGTTCAGTGTCGCCGTGGCCTCGCCGGCCGGGACGGGGAATTCCACTTCAAGCTTGGCGATGGTCAACGTGCTGTTTGGGGGGAGTGTTGCAGGGCAGCCAAAGCAGAGCGCTACCGAGCTGATGAAGCCGGTTCCATTCGAGGCGGGCGTGTGACGCTGAAATCCCGAATTGAAGAAGCCGAGTGCGTCGGTGTCTTCAAGCGATCCTGCCGTGAAAGCTCCCACGTCGGTGTCAATACCGATCGACCATGCTTGGGCCCCGACGCCGGGACCGCTGTGCGTCAGCGACACGAAATAGGTGCCGCTAACGCTCGAGCCGGAAAGACCGGAGAGCGTGCTCGGGCCTGAGAGCGAGAATCCGAACGAGTCTTGTGCCGCAGCTTCCGGCCCGTTGAGAATCGTCCCCATCACAAAGAGCGTGATCGCTGCACAATGTCGCTTCAGCAATGGACCTCTCCTTCCGACTGCCCGCCCCGGCGATGGCGCTCGCACAGAGCTAGCAGCCTGTGAAAAAGTGCTTCGAGTCGAAAACTGGTCGCTTCGCGCCCAGATCCGTCCGCAATGCACGGCCGGTCATTGTACGCAGAGAAGGTCCCATCTTCCAACACACCCTGGACGAGTGGGGGAAGAGGACACGAGGAAGCGCTGCGGCGACGGACTTGATCCGAGACGAGCCTGTCCGCGCTATCGCGCCAGGAATTCAACCACCTGGTTGATGTTCACCGGTAGACCCACATCATCCGGAGCCGGGTCGCGCATCACTTTAATCTTGAGTTCCTTCGGCTCAAATGCGAGGAACCCTGCCGCGGGGCGGTCGACTTCTTCCGTTACCTGCGTGTACATCTTTTGCAGATTGGCTTTCTTGCGCACCTCGATGACGTCTTCCGGGCGCACCAGGTAGGACGGCACCGATGTGCGGCGGCCATTGACGAGCAAGTGGCCGTGGCTGCAGCACTGGCGGGCTTGCGAACGCGAGCGCGCCAGACCGGCCTTCCACACGACGTTGTCGAGGCGCCTTTCGCAGATCAGGAGAAGGTTTTCACCGGTGTTGCCCTTGGTGCGCTTCGCCATGCCGTAGAAGCGGTTGAGCTGCTTTTGGCTGAGGCCGTAGTAGTGACGGACCTTCTGCTTTTCAATGAGAGCGCGGCCGTAGTCCGAGACGCGTCGACGGCGCTGCGTGCCCTGTTGACCTGGGGGAGTGTAGCGACGATTCGCCGCGCGTTCCGCTCCCTTCGAGTCGTAGACATTCTCCCCCAAGCGCCGATTGATTCTTGCCTTCGGACCGGTGTAGTGTCCCATCCTCTTCTTACCGTGCCTCTGTCGTGAGCTGAAGTCTTGGCCGAAACGCATCCCGCCGGCGGCCCGGGTTGGGTCTCCCCGGAAGCTTCGCATGGCGGGTGGAAACCCATAATAAGTACCGAACCCAGGCGGGATTGCAATCGGTTTTTGGACGCAAATCGCGCCACTGCCTCCACGAGCGCTGCCGTCGGCCAGAGAGGCGTCGTTAGAGCTCCACCGTCGCAAAGTAGATCGCCGACTTGCCTTCGTGGGAGGCGTAGTAGCTGACATAGAGCGTGCCGTCGCGGAAGACGAGCCCTGGGTAGCTGGTGTCGCCGCCGGACGGTAGCTTCAGGGCCTCCACCAGCTCGCCCGCCTCCGGATCAAGCCAGCAGAGACTCGTCCGGGTAGAGCCGTCGTACAGCCGGCCGCCGGCGATCAGGCGTCCATCCGGTAACCGAAGGAGCTTGGGCCCACCAAAGCGGACGCCAAGATCCCGCCAGCGCCAAGCCTTGTAGGGTGGTGAGGCCTCCCCAAGGAGGGCAGACGAGTGTTCTCCGTCGCGTCGTAGCAGACACAGGGCGCGGCCGTCAGGGAGGAAGGCGAACGACGACTCGTTGGCGTACGAGCCGCTGAGCAACCGGTCGACGAGGGTGCGGTAGTTCGCCCCGTCGCTCGTCTCATAGAGTCGAATGAACTCCTTGTCGGTCGTTGAGTAGCCGATGCCGTAGCCTTTGCCGCTATGCCAGTCGGTGCGCCAGAGCCACAGGTCTGGGTCGCCGATCGCGATCGATGGAGTCCACTCGCGGCCGTCGGGTGAGAACCATGCCAGCGATTGATGGCGCGCGGCCGCGGGTTGGTGCAGCGCGCCGGCGCCCGAAAGATGCAGGCGGCCGTCAGGCGCGACCGAGATCTTCGCATCACGCAGGTCGGCAGTCTCGGACGTCAGAAGCGCCAGAGATTCCCACTCGACTCCATCGGCAGAGCCCAGCACGCGGAGGGCGCCGTCGGGGGAGACATGCGCTTGACCTTCGCGAAACACACAGACCCAGCGGCCGTTGTGGTGAATCAGGTCGGTGAAGGCATTGTGCGGCGCCTTGTCCCAAATCTTGCGGACACTCACGAGGCGAGGTTGCCGACGTTTCTTCTTTGGAGCGACCGCATCCAATGCGTCGCGGTGTGTTTTGATCGCGGCATCGAGTCCGTCTCCTTCATGAAAGAAGAGCCGGCCGCGAAGCGTCGCACTTTCTCCGGGGTGGAGATCGGGAAACCATGGATCGGCGTGAATGCACGGGCAACTTTCGTTTCCCCACGGCCTGTCTGAACGTGTCCACAGCGTCACGACCCAGCGTTCGGCACCCGCGGCGCGGACGGCGGCGTAGCGCGTGCGAAACGTGCGATCATCGTCCTCCAGCTGCTTGTTGCCGTTCGTTTGCGCGTTGAACTGCGGTGCGCCCTTGAGCATGACACAGATCTGGGTGCGCAAACCGGCGAGTCTTTCGGGGCTACCGTTGTCGAGCGTCAACTCGAGATCGACCCACTCTCGCTGCGGCGTCGCCTTGGCGCCGATGATCACTCCGTTCGGCATGCTGAACGTGTTCTCGAGAGTCCCATCGGCACCGCGCGACCAGTCTCGCCGCTCCAGAGTGACCCCTGCGTCATCCCAAATCGTTGGGATGTGCGTGTGGGCGAGAAACATGAGTCGACGGTCGTCGGGGAGCTCGCGGTTTCTCCACAGCGCTTCGGGTAAGTCGACGACGACGTAGCCTGCGTCCTTCCACGGCAAGAACACACTCAACTTCGTCTCGCGCCACGGATCGATCGCTCCGTCGAGAAATCCGATGCGTGGGTGGCGTCCGCCAGGGTAGGGAAGAATGAGGAGCCGGTCGGCGGGCGGCGTGAGCGTGTTTCTCCCTGCCTGCTCGTCGCTTCGAACTGCGGCGACCTTGGTCGCGATCTCTTCGACGCCGTGTCCCGTGGCTGCCGCGACTTCTTCAGTTGTGTAGCCATGAAACAGAACCATGTTTTCGAGCCAGAAGCTCTGCGCGTCGCTCCTGCCGCCCGTGGATGCGTCTCCACTCCGAGTGGCGTCACTCGAGCAGCCGAAGAGAAGTGCCAATGCGACGGAGAAAAAACGCCAGTGACGAGCGTGTGGCGTGCGGCTGAGTCTGTTCAGAGTACGCATTCTTGACTCCTAGTAGGTGAGGGCCAGGTCACGGAGAGGGACTCCCGCATCAGCCGGACGAGCGACGGTCGATGATCGCGAAAGCCGCGGCGCTGTCCAGTCGATTTCGCTGCTGTCGCCAGAGCTGCGGCGAGCGATTCGTGACAGGCGCGCCGCGTTACGTCGACGGGTGATTCAGATCGAAGAGAAGCCGCTCTGCGGTGATGCCCAACACGTCGCGCCGGGGAATCAGCTGCACGGGTGCCAATGTCACGGCTGCGCGTCAGCGCGCGCAGCGTCGGCTGCGGTCGCAGCGGACCAGATGCAGCCACTTCCCGGCGCAGCGCTCCACTCGTTGAAGCGCTGCTGCTCGGCGTTGAAGCGTCGCACCTCCAGGCGGACCGAGTCCGTGTCGAAGTGATACACGTGATAGGTGCGATCGCCGCGGCTGTAGGCGAGCGCGCCCGGATTAGCGATCGCGAACGGAGCGACCGCGCCTTGGGCGTGGACGAATCGGTGGTGGAGGTGGCCGTGAACGACAAGCGTGACGCCGTGCCGCTCTGCGATATCCCACACATCTTTGGCGTTTCGTAGCCCATGCAGCCGCGTGTCGGGCGAGCCGTCGTGCCGGCACAGGCCGTAGTGGAGCGCCAGAATCTTGCGACGCGGCGCTACCGCCTGCGAGCCGAGCAGGTGGTCGAGGGCTCGCAGCTGAGCCGCCGGTACCAATCCAGATGAGTCGTGCAGCGGCGCCGGGCGCACGTCGCGAAGGCAACAGAGAACGATGTCGTTTTCGATGTAGCGGAGCAGAGGGTAGGGGTAGTCGTGGGCAACATCCGCCGGCATCTCCTCGTGAGAAACTTCCGTACGCGTCCAGGTGCCGAACGCCTCGTCGTAGAGTCCGCTCGCGGCCGCACTGCGGACGTAGACGTCGTGATTCCCAGGGATTGAGGTGACATTGGCTCGTTCGAGAAGCGGAGCCAGAGCGCGCCGCGCCGCGGCGAACTCGCTCGGCAGCGACAGACCCGTTAAGTCGCCAGTCGACAGGACGTGGTCAGGTTTCAGCTCGTCGAGATCGTCGACGAGAGCGGCGGCGACCGTCTCCGCGTCCGCGAGTGCTGCGTAGCGACCGAAGAATCGCAGGTTCGCCCAGCCGACGAAGCGTTTTGACAGCAGATCGCGCCACGCGATTTCGGACGGTTGCTGCGTGATGTGAACGTCCGAGAAGTGCGCAATCCTCACGGTCATGGCCCGGTTTCTTTCTGGTGCTCGACGATGGCCGACGGCAGGGCTTCGATCAGATCGCTGGCGATGAGGCCGAGCTCACCGACCAGTCGGCGTGCGAGGTCGCCCGCTTTGCCGTGGAGGTGAGCCGCCAGCCGCGCTGCATCGAACGGGGGATAGCCTTGGGCCAGGAGCCCGGCGACAATTCCGGTGAGCACGTCACCGCTGCCTGCGGTCGCCATGCCGGGGTTGCCCGTAAGGTTGAGGGCGTAGGAGTCTTGCGTGGCGATCACGCTGCCGTGGCCCTTGAGGAGCATGACGCCGCCAAAGCGTGTGGCGGCGTCCACGGCGCTGCGACGTCGTTCATCGTCGGTGTGAGGCTGCTCGCCGGTCAACCGCGAGAACTCCCCCGGGTGGGGTGTCCAAACTCGGTCAGGTCGACGTGCTGGCGGCGTTTGGCCGCTAGCGGCCACGATGTTCACCGCGTCGGCATCGACGACTTGAGGACAGGCGGCATTTGTCAGCATTGACGTCACGACAGCGCTCGAAACCGCCGACACGCCGAGCCCGGGCCCGACCGCGACGGCAGAGAACTGAGTACTCCCTATCGCCGCCTCGAGCGTCGCAACCGAAGTCCCTTGGTCGCGGGCATCGTAGTGGACTTGCGTCGCCTCGGGCACCGCGGCCGCAACAGCAGGTGCAATTGTCTCGGGCACCGCCGCGGTGACGAGCCCTGCGCCGGATCTCAGTGCGGCGCGGCTGCAAAGGATCGCCGCCCCCGGCATCAAGTCGCTGCCGGCGACGATCAGGACGCGACCGAAGTTTCCTTTGTGCGCCTCGGCAGCACGCAATGCGATGCGCGGCAGTTCTTTGATCTCTTGCCCGTCCACGTGGTTGACCTCTCTCGGCTACTCGACCACTCGTCGCCGGCCGATCTGGGCGGCGAGATAGCCGGCGCCAAAGCCGTTGTCGATATTGACGACCGCGACGCCCGCCGCGCAACTGTTCAGCATCGTGAGGAGCGGCGCGATGCCACCGAAGCTGGCACCGTAGCCGACGCTCGTCGGCACCGCGATCACGGGTACGTCGGTGAGGCCGCCGACGACGCTCGCCAGTGCGCCCTCCATACCGGCCACGACGATGATCACGTCTGCGGTTTGGATTTTCTGTGACTCGCCGAGGAGCCGATGGATTCCAGCCACCCCGGCATCGTAGACGGTCTCGACTGTAAAGCCGCCGAGCTCCGCTGTCACCCGCGCCTCTTCGGCGACGGGCAGGTCGGCGGTGCCCGCGCAAACGACGAGGATGCGGGCCTGCTGCGGTTCGGGGTCTTTCTTCACCACAGTTACGCAGCGCGCACGTTCGTAGTAAGTCGCCGTGCGTTCGACTTTATGGATCGTCTGATAGACGTCCGCGGAAGCGCGCGTGGCGAGTAGTAGCGGGGAGTGTTTGAGAATGCTCTGCGCGATTTCGGCGATATCGGCGAGTTCTTTTCCCTCGCAGTAGATTACTTCTGGAAAACCGCAGCGAATGGCGCGGTGGTGATCCACGCGGGCGTTCTCGAAATCTTCGACGGGTGGGGCTCGAAGTTCTCTGAGAGCGTCTTCAACGGAGACTCGCTGCGACCAAACTTTCTTCAGTAGTTTGCGGAGATCGTCTTGGGTCATCGGTTTCCTTTCGCTCGATCTCGCCGCTCACTGGCTGCTGGGAGCGGGAGAGGGACGCAGCAGTTCCGCGGACGGAGTCGCGGTCGTCGACACGGCGAGGTCGAGGTCGTGGCGCGCGCCGCCAGTCCAGAGCTCATGGGCCAAGGCCGCGATCATAGCTGCGTTGTCCGTGCAGAACTTTAGCTCGGGTATGTGCAATCGCACCTTGTCGTCCGCGGCGGTGAACTCCTGCAGGCGTCGCCGAAGTCTTTGGTTGGCGGCCACGCCGCCGGAGACGATCGCGGCCGTGGCTCCTTCGCGCTTGAGCGCGCGGCGCAGTTTTTCCACCAGGACGTCGACGACTGCTTCTTCGAACGAAGCCGCGACGTCAGGGACGCAGATGCCGGCTTTGAGCGGTGCCGAGCGCGACGCGTCTTGGCCCCGGGTGTGGTAGCGAACCGCCGTCTTGATACCGGAGAAACTAAAATCGAGCGAGTCTTTCTGTAAAAGCGTACGCGGGAAACGAATCGCTTTCGCGTCGCCGCTCAGTGCTGCCTTCGAAATCGCCGGTCCGCCCGGATATCCGAGGTTCAGCAGCGACGCGACTTTGTCAAAAGCTTCACCGGCGGCGTCGTCTGTCGTCTGGCCAATCAGCTCGTGATGGCACGAGTTTCGACTCGAGTACAGAGTCGTGTGACCGCCTGACACCACAAGCGAAACCGCGGGAAAGTAGTCCGTCATGCTTGGCCGCTCTGGGGGCGCTTCGGAGCGCAACAGGGCCGAGTAGATGTGGGCGTGGACGTGGTCGACGCCGATGAGCGGCACATCCCACGCAAGAGCGAGGCTCTTTGCCGCCGTGGCGCCGACAAGGAGCGCGCCGATGAGCCCGGGGCGATTCGCCACGGCGACCACGTCGACGGGAGGACGTGCACCGAAAAGATCAAGACCAGCCTCGGCGATGGCCTTCTCGACCAGCCGCGTGATCGTCTCGGTGTGCGCTCTACTGGCGATCTCGGGTACGACGCCCCCGAAACGCTCGTGCAGCGGGATCTGAGAATTGACGACATTGGCGACGATGCGATAGCCGTCCTCGACGATCGCCACGCCGGTTTCATCGCAAGTGGTTTCAATGCCGAGAACGCGCAAGCTGCCAACCTCCGGAAGTGCAAGCAGAAGAGTTCGCAAGGATAATGGCAGCCACCCAAAAGCTCAACAACGCGCATGGACAAGTCGTTCGGCCGGGTGAAGGCATGCGAACGTTTTACACCAAGGCGCTGAGCCATTATTGTGACCCGGCGCAGTCAGTACGCTCCTGCATTTTCGCGTTCAACGACTTCGGGGAAATCTTCCGTGCGCCTCGCTCTTTTCGTGACTTGCCTGACGGACAACTTCTTTCCACGCGTCGGTCTAGCCGTCGCCAGGACGTTGGAACATCTGGGCTGCGAGGTTGTGTTCCCGGAAGCGCAAACCTGCTGTGGTCAACCCGGCTACAACAGCGGGTGCCATCGCGAAGCCGCCGATCTGGTCGTGCAGCTCGCAGATCTATTCGACGAGTTTGAGTATGTGGTGACGCCGAGCGGCAGCTGCGCAGCCATGGTGAAGCTTCACGCGATTCACCTCTTCGAGCGTGGGAGCGACCGGTGCCGCAAAGTCGAGGCGCTTGCTGCGAAGACGCACGAGTTCTCATCGTTCGTCACCTCGATCCTGGGAGTCGATTGGGCAGACCTTGGCGTCCGCTTGACGGACAAGTTCACCTTTCACTATCCGTGCCACTTGCGCGGCCTGACGAGTCCGCTGCAGGCCGAGGCGGAGGCGGCGCGACTGGGTGGTGGATTCGTGCCGCTCGAGCGCGCCGATTCTTGTTGTGGTTTCGGCGGTACGTTCGCGACGAGCTATCCTGAAATCAGTGCGCGAATGCTTGAGGACAAGGTCGCGTGCATCGTCGCCTCGGGTGCGACGACACTGATTTGTAACGAAGGAGGATGCGGGTTGAATATTGGGGGTGGGCTGCACCGTCAGCGTCGCGACGTGCGCATGCGACATATCGCGGAGTTGGTCGCCGAGGCTCAAGGTTGGCAATTGCCGCCGGAGGCGAACGCATGAACCTGCCGACACCATCGTTTCGCGACAGAGTCGACGCCGCTCTGGCGAACCGCAACCAACAGGGCTTTGTGCGCGACGCGACGGCGGCCGTCGACGCGAAGCGTCGTGCCGCGTGGGCCTCGTTACCCGATGTCGAGCGCCTACGCTCCCTCGCCGCATCGATCAAGGATCACTGCCTTGATCAGCTCGATGATTACTTGCAAGAGTTCATCCAGCAAGCGACGGCGAACGGGATGCAGATCCATCTGGCGGCGACGCAGACGGACGTGATCGAAATCGTTCGCGAGATCGCCTCCAGCCGCGGCTGCAAGGTGGTCTCGAAGGGGAAGTCCATGGCGAGCGAAGAGGTAGAGCTCAATCGCTGGCTGGAAGAGTCGGGACTCGAAGTTGTCGAGACCGACCTTGGCGAGTTCATCGTTCAGATCGCAGATGACCACCCGAGTCATATCGTGCTGCCAATTATTCACAAGAGCGTTCCTGAAGTCGCTGCGGCCATGCACCGGCGGCTTGGAGGCGCGTACACCGAAGATGAGAAGCAGCTGACACGCGCCGCGCGCGAACACTTGCGTCCTCTCTTTCGGCGCTGCGATCTTGGGATCACGGGAGTCAATTTCGCGGTGGCGGAAACCGGCAGCATCGTGCTGGTCACGAACGAAGGCAATGGGCGCTACACGAGTACGCGGCCGCGCGTTCACGTGGCGCTCATGGGGATCGAGAAGCTGGTACCCCGCCTCGATGACCTCAGCGTCTTCGTCAAGCTTCTGGGCAGGAGCGGCACGGGTCAGCCCATCACTGTTTACACCAACGTCGTCTCGGGCCCGCGGCGCGCCGGTGATGAGGATGGGCCGCAAGAGGTGCACGTGGTGATCATGGATCGCGGCCGGAGCCGCATCCTGAGCTCCAAGTTCCGTGAGGCGCTGCGCTGTATTCGCTGTGGCGCATGCCTTAACGCCTGCCCGGTGTATCGTTCAATCGGCGGACACGCCTACGGGAGCGTTTACCCCGGTCCGATCGGCAAGGTGATCACCCCGCTTCTCGAAGGGCTCGAAAAACATCGCGACTTGCCCGAGGCGTCGAGTCTGTGCGGTGCCTGCCTCGAAGCCTGCCCGGTGAAGATCGATATCCCGCGACTGCTCGTCGACCTGCGCGTTGAGGCGCACGCGCGCCGTGTCGTCGAGCGCCGAAAAAGTCTGGCTGTGAAGTCGCTACTGTGGGCGCTGCGTTCCCCACGCCGCTATCGAGTCGCCCAGTGGCTGCTGCGTCGCGGCTGCCGTCTTCTGGCGCGTCGCGGCTGGGTTCGGCGCGGCGTTGGGCCGCTGCGGGCTTGGACTGCAGGCGAGCGCGACTTCAAGGCGCCGGCACGAGAGTCGTTTCGCGATCTCTGGAGGAAGAACGTCTGATGGCCGACCCAATCGAGCGGAGCGAAAGTAAGAGCGCAGAAGAGCTGCGGCGGAGCGTCGCTGCGGCAACGCGAGCCCGCCGCGGGCATGACCTACCGCACCTCGACGAGGCGGTCATCCGGACGCTACCGGCGGACGCCGACGCCGTGAGTCTTTTCGTGGAACGCGCCGTGGCCGCCGGGGTGACGGTGACGCCCTGCGCCTCCGCCGAAGTCGCGACGATCGTCCGCGAGCGCGCTGGGACGTGTGGCGACGCGTTGATCGAGCCGGCGTGCATGGATCGATACCCTGGGCTGCAGGGGCTGGGTGTGAGTGCTCCCGACGATGAACAGCTCTTTGCGGCGGGCTGCGGTGTCACGCTCTGCGATTTTGGCATTGCCGAGACCGGCAGCTTGGTCGTTGTCTCTGGCGCCGGGCGATGGCGTCAGTTTTCGATCGCACCAGCCGTTCACATTGGAATACTGCGGCGCTCGGACATCGTCCTCGACCTGCTCGACGTCCTTCGGGCTTCACGGGGATCCGCTCTACCTGCGAACCTTGTTGTCGTCACGGGCCCGAGCCGTACCGCCGACATCGCGCAGCGAATCGTCCAAGGGGTCCATGGCCCGCTGCGCCTGGAGTGTTTGCTCGTCGAAGCGTCCTGAAGCGGCGTGAGGCGACCCCGGAAGAAGAGGTCCACGCAAGAAGAGGGGCCAGGGAGGCCAGCCCTGGCCCCCGGCTGCGGCCGTGTGCCGTGAGGCGCGCCCGACAGCAGGTTCACCGTGCGAACGAATTGTCCGACATGGATCACCTTACTTACTGTGTCGGAAGAGGTGTCAGACGGCGGGTATCGTCTGTTGGGACGAGAGGGCGGGCCACTTATCGGTCCTGTCGCATCGCGTGGGCCGCCAGCACAGACCCACTTTCGATCGTAGCGGACAACAAAAGAACGCGTGGCGGCGCACTCCGGTGCACTCTCGCACCGCGCGGCGGAGAAAAAAGGAAGGCCTCGCGAGCGCTTCGATGCTCACGAGGCCCAGATTCAGGTGGGCGGAGCCAGAATTGAACTGGCGACACCTAGATTTTCAGTCTAGTGCTCTACCAACTGAGCTATCCGCCCGCAGGGGATCGGCAGCAACTGCGGCGTTGCGCCGCCATTATGGAACCGCTCCAAGGCATGTCAAGAGCGCTCCGAACGCGCTCTGCGTCACGCAGGCCGCTGGATCGTTCCTCTCTCGTCGTTATCGACGTCTTTTCTCGAGGTCGCTGTCTCGAGGTCGCTGTGTTGACGTCAGGACGATTGGAGTCGGTTGACGAGAACCGCCGCCTTCGACTTCTCCCGCGACACCTTGTTGCGGTGCAGAAGATTGGTCTTCGCGGCCTTGTCGAGTGACGAGACGAGCCGCGGCAGCAGTTCCTGTGCTGCCTTGAGATCGCCTCCTTCGACGTAAGCGGACAGACGCTTCGTCAAGCTGCGGATTTCGCTCCTGCGACTGCGGTTTCGCAGGCGCCGCTGCTCGTTCTGACGGATTCGTTTCTTTGCTTGCGCACTGTGCGCCATGAGCACCTCGCACTAAGTCTCGAACTGCTCGGCAGCGTTGTCTGCAGCGCCCAGATGCCGGTTCGATGCGGCGTTGCTGTACCACGCGTCTTCAGGGCTAGCTAGCTACCGAGACGAAGTGTCAGATCGTACTCTGGGCGCCTGAGATGACAAGGCAAAAATGCCTGCGAGCTGCGCTGGGCGGAGTCGAGCTGGCTCTGCGGCGACTAACAGCCCGTTGAAAAAGTGCTTCGAGCCGAAAACTGGTCTCTTCGCGTCCAGATCGGCCGCGGCAAACGTAGGCAATCTTCGGGATTTTCGAGTATTGACGCGGTCGAGCTGGGCGTGAAGAGACCAGTTTCCTCGGCCGAATGACTTTTTCAACGGGCTGTTAACCGCCGTTCATGAGGTTGGAGACGCGCGCCGAGACGTCGCGGTAGCCGATATCGACGGCCATGATCTCCTGAAACCACTTGATCGCGTTTTCGACGTGCAACTTCTTGTCGTCCGGGCTGGAAGTCGCCCCCGCCTTCTTTTCGAACACCGTGCCGAGGTTGTAGCGGATTTCCTTCGCCACTTCGGAGTTGGGATCGGCGGTCTCTTCGAGAGCCCTTTGGAACTGGTTTTCGGCCAGGTCGTAGAGACCCTTGTAGAGGAAGCAAGCGCCGTTGCAGTTGAGCCCCTGGACCTTGAATTTAGGGTCTTGGACCGCTTTTTGAAACTGCTGGATCGCTTCGTCATACTTCGCCACGTCCATCAGTACGTGACCATAGCGCATCTTGAGCTCGTAGTCGGTCGGGTGAGCTTTGACGCGGCGCTCGTACTCGACGACCTTGAACTCTTTGAACTCGGTCTCCTTGGCCTCAAGCTGCTTCGCGAGCTCGCCGCCACCGTTTTCAGAGGCGGAAACCTTGGCACGGAGCTCGTCGACCTGTTGTTCGAGTCGGTTTTCGGTCAGGCTACCGATTTTCTCAGCTGCGAACAGGTCGTGCGGGTTGACTTCGATCGCCTTCTTGTAAGCGGCCTCAGCTAGATCCCATTTCTTGAGGTCTTGATAGAGACTCCCGAGGTCACGCCAGAGCCTCGAGTTCTTTATGTCTGCTTTGATTTCTTCCTTCTTGAACTTGATCGCCTCGATGCGATCCTCGTCCGTTCGGATGATCTTAGCTTTTTTCTCGAGCTCGGCCGACTCGTCCTCATCCTTCAGCATCGCCTTGAAGGACTCGTCCCCCGTTTGGGCCTTCCGCTCCTCGGCCTTGCGGACCATCGTCGCAGCTGAGAGGTCGCGGATCGCTTTGCCGGCTTCTTTGTCGTCCGGTTTGTACTGTTTGAGCTTTTCCCAGTAGGAGATCGCCTTTTCCGGGTCGTCCTTCTCTGCCCACAGCTTTCCCAGCATGCGGTAGGCTTCGACGTGGGTTTTCTCGATGCCGACGACATCTTCGAGGATGGTGACGGCGCCCTCGCTGCATTCGTTAGTCGACAGCGCTTGCGAGAGCGAGAAAAGCGTCGCTACGTTCTGCGGCTGGAACCGAAGGGCCTTCTCAAACTCGATGATGGCTTCGTCCCATTTCTTCTGCAGGGAGAGCTTCTTGGCGTTCGCCAGGAGCGGCATCACTTTCAGCTTCACGCCCATGCCGCCTTGCGGGTTGCCGCCCTTCTCTTCAATCGCGAGCGTCATGACCTGATGCATGCGTCGGCGCTGTTCGGACGCTTTCGGGTCGATCATCAAGCCCTGCATGTAGAGCTCGATCGCGTACTCAAAGTTCTGCTTCTTTGCGGCCTGTTCCGCCTTCTTAAAGTATTCCTTCGAAGCACTCACGGCGCCAAAACCTCCTGAACATCGCCGGCTGAACAGGCGATGACGACATGCAGCAAATACTCCGAACGAAACGGCTCGATCCTCACGTGCGAAGCGCGCGAGTGGCCGCGTCGTCGGGTCTCAAAGTCCAGTAAAAACAGAAGATGGGAACATCGATCTTAACATTTCGACGAAACAGGGTCAACGGCCCGGGCCTCCAGCATCGACGCTGACGCGTGGGGGCACCCGTTAGTAAGGCAGCTCGCCGTACTTGTCCTCGAATTCCGCGATGTCCATCATCACAATTGCGTCCCATGGGCAGCCATCAAGAAACGTTCCCGCCGGCCCTTTGGTGGTGCACTTTCGGCAGCCGATGCACTTGAGAGGGTCGACCTCGATGACGCCGAACGTCGGCGCGCCGGGATTCTGGACAAGCACCATACACTCGTCCACCGGGCAGTAACTTTGGCATACCGGCGCTCCGGCACACCCTGTGCAACTCTCTGTGATGTAGGCGACCACCTTGGGCTTCTTTTTGCGGCGGCCGGCTTTCGTTTTGGGCTGTGTCTGCGGCATGCTCAAGAATATCCGGATGTGGACCGATCGACTTCAAAACGGCCCTGAACGTTTGCGAGGAATCCCAGAAAGGCTGTAATTGTCGAACTTTGTGGCGGTTTGTCAAGTCGAGCGTTGGCGCCGCCGCGCCGCGCCCCTTTTTGGAAAGCTACCGCGGCCGAGGCGGATTTGCGACGACAAAATCAGAGCTCTGAGATTCTGCCGATTTCTCCTGCGAACCGCCCCGATTTCGGGGTACTTTCTTCGCTGCCTGGAGGCCTTAGTGCGCTGACCGTTGAAGGCGAGCCTGAGGAAGGGTAAACTGACCCAGCAGATGTCGCTACACAAAGGGCAGATTTGAGTTACGGACTTGGCGACGGCGCTGAGCCATGCTTGGGCCGCCCATCGTGGGGCGGCCGCGGCCGGCGCCGAGCTCCGCATGCCCGTGCCAGAGGAACCCGGACTATGAAACCCGTTGTCGTCGGAGTGGTTTTTGTGGTGGCTGTCAGCGTCCTGGTCGGCGTTGCGCTCGGTGCTCGCATCCCGGTGTTGACCGTGGATCAACTCACCAGCGGCGACTACGAGCCGGGCACGGTTGAGCGCCACGTCCAAGCGGACGGAGCCCAGGTGGTCGAAATCGAGAGCACCGAGCCGCCGCTGCGTTTCAAAATCGCCACGGAGTCAAACCCGACGCAAGTGATCTCGGTCGTGTCTCCTCAGGTGATGCCCGACAATTTTCGCGTCGGGATTCCCGTCAGCGTGCGCGGCGCGTACGACCCGAAAACCAATGAGTTCACGGCCTACCGCGTGACGACGAAGTGTCCGTCACGCTATGAGGCGTCTTCCGAGGCGAAGGAGTACGACACGGGTCGAGTTGGCGGGTATGGTGCGCCAGAATCTGCCCCGCCTGCTACGGCACCAGCTGACGCTTTGCCCTTGCCTCCCGTGACTCCAAAAGCGCCCGTCGACTGATTTCGGCAGATTGTCCACGCGAGTGCGGTTGCGTGCACGCGCTTGATTCGCTACCGTTCTCGTCGGTGTAGAGCGCACTGTGTTGCCGCTGCCGACGTGAAGGGAAGAACCTTCTTCGGCTCGAATAACTTTTGAACGGACTCTTTAGCTCGGAGTGATCCATGGGCGTGCTTGAGTTTGGCCGTGCTCTTCTGCTGGTAGGCGGATGCCTGACTGGGGCCGTCTTTCTCCTGAGCTTGTGCGGCATCCTTTTCCGCGAGCGACGCTTGGTTCACGCTGCTCGGAGCGGCCTCTACGTGCTCGCCGCGGTGGTCATTTCGTCAGCTGCTTGCCTGGTCTACGGTTTTGTCGCCGGGGAATACAACAACGAGTACATCTATAACTACTCCGAGAAGAATCTGCCGTTCTTCTTCAAGGTCGCCGGATTGTGGGGCGGTCTCGACGGCTCACTCCTCTTCTGGACGATGATCCTGGCGATCTTCGCAGCGGTCGTTGGTTTCCAGCATCGCTGGAGCAGTCAGCATCCAACGGGGCGGCGCCTCGAGCCGTACGTCTACGTCGCGCTCAGTTTCGTCCTCGGCTTTTTTGTCATCGTCAGCTGGAACGAGAATCCGTTTTCCGTCATGGACCTCGACACGCGCGTGCGTCTTGCCGCGTCGCAGAGAAACGCCATCGACGCTTCCGGCAACTTGCTCGATGGAGCTGGGCTCAATCCGCAACTCGTGAACTACTGGTTTGTGATTCACCCGCCGTCCCTCTATATCGGCTTCATTGGTTTCACTGTGCCGTTCGCGTTCGCCATCGCGGCGCTACTCGCTGGTGAGGTCGGCGACTACTGGGTGCGTGTGGTACGCCGCTGGACCATGTTCGCGTGGCTGTTTCTCACCTCCGGGATCATCCTGGGAGGTCTTTGGGCCTACCGCCAGCTCGGCTGGGGTGGCTACTGGGCTTGGGACCCAGTCGAGAATGCCTCATTCCTGCCTTGGTGTACCGGCACGGCGTTTCTGCACTCCGTGATGGTGCAAGAGCGACGCGACATGCTCAAGACCTGGAACGGGTTTCTGATCCTGCTCACTTTTTTCCTAACGATCTGGGGGACGTGGATGACGCGCTCCGGCGTCGTCGACAGCGTGCACGCGTTCACGACCGGATCAAACATCGGCCTTTGGTTTCAGTTCTTCATGCTTGCGCTCGGGGTCATTGGTCTCTTCCTCCTTTTTTACCGCCATCGCCAGCTAGCAAGCCCTAACACGATCGATTCGTTGCTGTCTCGCGAGAGCGTCTTTCTCCTCAACAACATGGTGCTGATCGTCATCGCGACGGTGGTGCTGATCCTCTCGTTCTTCACCAAGATCACGCATGACTTCTTGGCCTCTAAAGGCACGCTCGGCGCCGCGCAGTACAACATGCTCATGACGCCGCTGTTTGCCCTGCTTCTCTTTTTGACGGCGATCGGGCCGGGCCTTGGCTGGGTGCGTACCACGTCTGCGGCGTTGAAACGCAATTTTTTGAAACCCGCGCTGGCGTCGTTTGTGCTTCTCCTTTTGTGTTACGCGCTCTGGTATTTCACCGACCGGCTGGGAACGTGGAGCGAGGTGCTGGTACCGCGGTTGACCGAGCAGCACGCAACGGCGCTCTATCCCACCGGGCTCTTTCTTTGGCTTGTCTTTTTCATCTTGGCGACGCTTTGGGCTGAGTTTTATCGCACTTTGCGGGCGCGTGTGCGGCTGCGACACGAAGACCTCGCGTCCGCATGCTTTCACATCGTCGTGCGGAACAATCGGCGCTGGGGTGGGTACCTGGTGCACGTCGGCATGGCCGTTTTGGCCGCCGGGATCATCATCAGCTCGATGTTTCAGGTGAAGAAGGATCTGAGCCTCGGTCTTCACGAGTCAGCCCAAGTCGGTCCGTACACGTTCACTCCCTTCGAACTCAAAACCGAATCGCCTAAGCCGGGGCAGCCGTACGAGTTGACCGAAGTGGCGTTTCGCATCAGCGGTGGTGACGAATCTGGGCTACCGAAAGCGCACGGCGCAGCAGAGACGCCTTCGGGCGAGCAGGACGTGGTCGCGATCTTGCGACCCGAAGTGCGCTTTTATCCGAAGAGGCAAGAGTCGATCAAAGAAGTGAGCATCGAGCGGCAGCTGCTCGGTGACATCTACATCCATCTCAACGGCGAGAGTCAGGGCAGGTTTTCGCTCACCGTCTACCTCAATCCGCTCATGATGCTGATCTACCTCGGTTGGTTCATCATGGTCGGCGGTGGCATCTTTGCAGCGCTGCCGGTGCCGGGTAGCCGCGTTGGGCTGGCGGAGTGAAACGTGAGAAAACGACGTGTGAAGAGAATGAGAGAGCGACGGTGCGACCGACTTCTTGACGCGTTCGTCGTGCTTCTGCTCGCGGCGGCGGTGCCGCTGGCTGCGCAGGAAGATCCGCACGCGCACCACGACCATGCGCATGCCCCCGTGGCTCCACGGCATGTGTCGCCCGAGGCAAGAGCCAGGGGCGAGGCGTTCGCGAGTGAGCTCGAGTCGCCTGTGATCACGCCGTTCGTCACTCGTCACCGCAGCCAACTTGAAGCCGGCAGCGGACTGCGGTCACTCGCGAGTTTGCTGCGTGCAGTGGCCCGCGACATCGAGTCGCGACTTGCTGCGGCGGTCGTTTCCGATGAAGCTCCCGAGCGCGGCGTGGCGATCGAGGCGGCGTTCAAGCGTCTGCGTGCAGCACTCGTCGAGACCGGGACGACGCCCGAGGCGAAAGAGCGGCTGGGCGAATTCTTCGATGCGACCTTCGAGGAGCACCGCGCCATGCGCCGTGGCGCGCTTTGGGGCTCACTCATGTGCTGGTGCCCGAAGGAGAATTTCACGCGGACGCTGAGTGGTTGCCCTGACGGCTGCGCCGAAGAGCAGAAACACCTGATCGAAGATTGGCTCACGGCGGGGCTCACGAACGCTGAGATCGTCGAGCGCATGGTGGCGCACGACAAGGGGAGCGAGAAGGTGCGCGGCTATCTCAAGCCGGAAAGTTTCAACCTCCTCTCCTATGCACTTCCGGCCCTGTTTCTGATCATTGCGACGTTTGTTCTGCTCGCATTTCTGCAGCGTGCGAAGCGGCCAGGGGGCGGACGGGAACTGCAGGCGTCGAGTATGCGCACAGGGCGGGGCGCTGCAGGTGACGAGGCGTGGGACGATGAGATCGAACGCAAGCTCAAGGAGATGGAAGACTGATGGTGATCGCGATGACATGCCTCGTAGCGCTCGCTGTGCTCGTGGTCATCGTCTACGGCTTTCTCGGGCAGCGAGAAGTGTGGGATCTCGACCAGGGTGTCGGGCGCTTGTCACGCCTCAAGAAGAGGCGCGATCGATTGCTGCGGCGCATCAAGGACCTCGAAGTCGAACGCGACTCGGGAGCACTTTCGGAGGAGGAGTTCAACGGCTTGCGTCGCATGTACAAAAAGGAAGCTATCCAGGTTTCGAAGGATCTCGATCGTCTGCGCAGCTCGCGGTTTCGGCAAATTTCCTCACGTGTTGGCGAGGTGGCGAAGAAGCACCAAAAACAGATCGAGGCGCTCGTCCGCGAGCGGCGCTCGAGCACGCAGTTCGTGGCAGCCGCGACGTGGGTGCTACTAGCTTTCGCTGCCGGTAGCCGCGCAGAGGCGGGAGTCGAGCTCAAGGCGCGCTTCTTCGATGCCTCGGCCAGCCACCCAATCGTTGTCGATGCGTACACGAAGACGGGCGACTTGAACGAGCTCTCGGACGAGAAGAACCGCGTGCCCTACGCGGGCGGAGCGCTGAAGATCGAGCTCTTCGAAGTTGGCGCTGGGGCAAGCGATCGCGGCAAGCCGCTGCGCGAGTGGATCGTCACGACCGACAGCGATGGCCGCATTGCGCTGGACACTGGCCTGGACGGCCTGCCGCCGGACACCATGTTCGTCGCCACCGCCGAGATCAACGGCGTGCGCACGTTCACACCGTTTTTTCGCCCCGGCCTGCAGCCAATCACGTCGATGCTCTATCGTCCGTCGGGCCAAAGCGAGCCTCTCGTGCCGCACGCCAACGTCGTCTACGACTACACGCGAAGCGGCGAGCAGCATGCCCTCCGCATTCGCGTCGAGCTTTCCCTGCGCTATCGTGATCCGACCATGTACATCGGCAAGAAGAATGCCTCAGGAGCTCGTGAGATTGTGCGCATCGAGCTTCCGGAGGACGCTGTCGTCGTCGACAACTCGGGCCCGCAGCTCGACGGTGGTGGCTGGGTGCTCTCTGCGGATGGTCGAGCTGCTGTCATCGATACGCCGATTCCAGGGTTTTTCGACAGCTTCGGGGAGAGCTACGGTGCCTGGCGCTTGACGTACGACGTGCCAGCGCGTCAGAGTTTCGTGCAGCTGCTTCACTTCCCTTTTCCGTTCGAGAAAGGGCGTCTCGCGGTGAGCTGCGTCCACGAGGATATGGCGATCAAGTCGGAGCGTTTGCCGGAGCAGCCGTTTGTCGGGCCGCCACCGTCGGGTGCGCCGGTGCACACGAGTAAGTCATTCGACACTTTCATGCTGCCGATGGATCTTCCTGCCGGGGAGCGCGTGCCGGTGCAGCTCACCGTCGACAACGCCGCCATCGGTCAGGTCTCGCGTGGCGCGCTGCGTTGGGTGGGAGGCTTCGTTCTGGCCTTTCTCTGTGCCATTTTTGCCGGCGTTCTGTTTGGTAAGAAGTCCCCGCCAGCGGAAGTGCTCTATGGCGACCTGAGCGGCGAGGAGATCCTCGACCGCATCGTCGAACTTGATAAAACGTTCGAGGCGAAAAAGATCAAAGAGCGCGACTACCGCTATCACCGCGACGTTCTCGTGCAGCTTGCAGCCGAGGAGATGGGGGCAGCGGAGACGGTGACGGAGGCAGCGGGAGGAGGCGCGGTCCTGCTGCCGGCGGAGACGAGAAAGCTGGTCGCGCGCATCGACGACCTGCGCGAACAACCGAACGCCGGCGAGGAACGGGCGCGACTTCTCGAGCAGCTGGTCGAGGCGCTGGCGCGGGAGGTCAAAAACCGATGAGCGGCGACGCCGCCGACGTCGGGGCGCCGGCTGTGCGCCTGCGCGGCGTCCGTAAGCGCTTCGGACACCGAGAGGTCTTGCGCGGCGTGACGTTTGACGTGCCGGCGGCTTCGTGCTTTGGGCTCTTTGGTGGTAACGGTGTTGGCAAGTCCACCCTTCTACGCATCGTCTCGACGCAATGGACGTGCAGTGGCGTCGTGGAGGTTGCAGGGTACGACGTCAGAAAGCATGCAGCACGTGTGCGCGCCATGCTCGGTGCTGTGTTTCACGAAAGCTTTCTTCGCCGCGAGCTCACGCTGGAAGAGAATCTGCGCTACGCGTGCGCGCTCTATCGCCAGCAGTGGAAGAGCGTACGCTCGCGAGCGATGGAGCTCCTCGAACGCTTCGGCCTGGAGCGGCGACGTGGGGATCAGGTGCGCACCTACTCGCAGGGCATGACCAAGCGCGCCGGCCTTGTCCGCAGCCTGGTGCATGAACCCTCGCTGTGGATTCTCGATGAGCCTTTTTCCGGTCTCGACGCACAGGGGCGCGAGCTGCTCGAGGGCATGATTGAAGATTACGTGGCGGCCGGCCGGACGGTGCTCCTGGTGACGCACAACGCGGAGATCGGAGCGCGGCTCGCAAGTCGCGGCCTTCTACTGGTCGCCGGGCAAGTCGCGCGCGAGCTCGATCTGCAGGGCGATCCGGCCGCCGCCCGCGAGCTCGCACGGTTAGCGAAGGACGGGACGGGGTCATGAACGCAGTCTCCCAGTTTTTTTCGCTTCTGCGCTGGGACCTCTTGCGCGAGTTGCGGCGCCGCGAGAGCCTCTTCAACATGACACTCTTCGCCGTCTTGATCCTCTTCACCGGTGAGCTCGGAGTGGAGATTTTTGCGCGCCATTTCGTCGTCGCGATCACACCGGTGACGCTCACCGGCGATGAACTCTTTCGCCAGCAAGCGATCGCGATGGAGCTGGCGAAACATAATTTGGGACCGATTTTTTTCTGGATCGCGGTTCTCTTTGCCGGCACCGTCGGCCTGAATCAGAGCTTCGCTGCCGAGCGCGAAGGGCAAAATCTGGGCGCTATCGTCACCTCGCCCGTTGACCCTGGTACGTTTTATCTCGTCAAAGTCGTGGCGACGTGGACCTACGTCTCTGCCATGACCGTGGTGCTCCTCGCGGCGTATGTCTTCTTGTTCAATGACCTGAGACTTCTGAAAGCGTGGCCCGTTTTGCTTCCTGCAGTTGCCGGCTTCACACTAGCCTACACGGCTCCCGGCGTTGTTTTGGCGGCTATGACGACGTCGCTTCGCGGCGCCGGCGAGGTCGTGCTCAGAATCCTCCTTCTTGTGCTCATGATTCCACTCATTAGTCTGACGCTCGAGGTGAGCGCGCAGCTCTTCGGATTCGCCGCCGACGGGCCGCCCATCCTCGGCGATTTTTCGCCGTTTCAATTCTTGCTGGTGACTCTGGCGTTCAGCGCTATCTATCTGTGCGCCGGCTACGTTCTCTTTCCGAAGGTGCTCGAGGAATGATGCCGAAGCTCAGACTCTGCAGTCAGAACGGAGAACCGTCATGAACGCACTACGTGGACTTGGGCTGCACTTTGCGATCGCGTGGGTGATGGTGATTGCGCTTCTCTATCTCGTCGGGCATTACGTCCCGGGGGTAGATCGTCAGATCGGATCGAGCTATCTGATCTTTTACTTTCACTTTCCGTCAGCGATCAACTGCTTGAACTTTTTCATCTTTGGCGGCGTCATGAGTGGGATTTATCTTTGGCGAAAACATTCCCGTTGGGATCACCTAGGGAGTGCTGCGATCGAGGTCGGAGTACTCGCCTGCACCGTGACCCTCGTCACCGGGAGCATTTGGGCCAAAGCCGCGTGGGGAGCGTTTTGGGTGGTGACGGACCCGCGGCTCATGAGCGTCGCGGTGATGTGGCTCCTTTATCTGAGCTACCTGGCGCTGCGAGCGACGATCGAAGAACCGGAGAAGCGTGCCAACTTCTGTGCCGTCTACGGAGTGTTGCTGATGATCAACGTGCCGCTGGTCTATTTTTCGATCCGCTGGTTTGGCGGTCCGGATCATCACCCGATGGAAATCACTCTGCGCAACACTGAGATGGTCGTGACGCGTTGGTACGGCGCTTTTGCGTTTTTCGTGCTTTATTGTGCGTTTTGGCGTCTACGTTACCTGGTCGCCAAGTACCGGATGACGACGGAGCGAACCGAGGTGCGCATGATCGATGCAGGAATGTAGCGCGTTCTCGGTGTCCACGTTGGCGGCGTCGGCCTGTCGGCGCCTTCTTGATGCGACTCGACGCGGGCGGCGAGTGAGTCGGCCGACTGACAGAAAGAAAGTGGATCGCAATGCTCGAGTTCGAAAAGTTCACGCATGTTGTCTCTTGGTGGGCGCAGGCGAACCCGCAGGTGTTCGACGCCGCGGAGCAGTCATCGCAGGTTGACTTTCAAAGTTACATCTTCTGGGCCTACGGACTTGCTTGTCTGCTGCTTCTGTTCTTTACGATTTGGAGTGTGGCACAGATCCGCGTTTTGGCACGGCGCGTCGACGAACTAGAGAGCCGGGCATCGACGTCTACAGAATCGAAATCGCCGTGAATTGTCGCTCCTGGTCATTGTTCGTGCACGCCGACGCGAGCTTCGGTGAGTTCCGATAGAGTGAAGCACGGTTGCGACGACAGCCTATAATTCGCAGCTGACGTCGTTAGCGTGTGCACATCGCGCGCGATGAAAAGCCATTGCATCGCTTGCTGTACGGGCTTACAATACAGCGCCAATAGCAATCGACCTCCTGAGTGACCGTCGGGACGAGTTCTGCGCGTTCGGGTCCATGCTGTTGAGCAGGTCGATTTTTCGGACGGGTCTGTTGACGGACTCCTTCGAAACGACGAAGGCGAAAGATTGCAAACACTGCAAGACATCCAGAGACGATTCGATGACCTCGCGACTGAAGGAAAAGCTTTGCGCCGATGAAGTGCTCAAGCGAGCTCCCCTCCTTCAGCGCATCGTTCGCGACTTCTTCTCCTGTCAGCAGAGTTTGAAGAAGAACCGTGAGTTTCTCGACGAGCTCGCCGTCATTCAGCGGAAGTTCAACTCGCCTGAAATCGAGGAGACCGCGAATCGTCTGCGCCGCGAAGTGGCCGAGGCAGGTCGTGAGCTCGAGTCGCTCGAGAAGGAGATCCTGGCGCTGGACGGCGTGCTTCGTGATCGCGAGCGCGGCTTGATCTACTTCAATTCCGAGCGCGATGGCCGGCGAATCTACTTGGTTTGGGACGCGAGCCATCCACAAATCGTTTCGTGGCATGAGCTCGGCGAGACGTACTCCGACAGCTTGCCGGTCGAGCCTCCGGGCCCGCGTGCCGCGGCCATGGATTCTCCCGAGCGCGAGTGAGCTTCTCGGGAAGCTTGTCGCGGAGACGGGACTTTGCGAGTGAGGATCGCGCTCGATGCCGGTCAATGCCTCGGCGAGCCCCTTCAGCACGTTTTTTCTTTTCGCCACAGCGCTCGCTGTCGGTTTGCCGGCACTTCTGCCGCTCGTCCCCGTCGGGCAGATCGGTCGACGGTTTTTTCTCCTGATCACGCTGATTGCGATCGTCTTCGTCGCGCTCGCCGTTGGTGCTGCTGGCATTCGATTGCCCTGGTGCTACCTGCTCTTCGGCGGGCTGTTGATCGTCTACAACCTGTCGTTGCCACGGCAGAGCGGTGTCGACTGGAGTGAGCGACGTGAGCGCCTCGAAGGTGGCGCGTCGAAGTGGCAGCGCAGTTTGGCCTTCGGTTCGCTCCTCGCCGCCACTGCCGTGGGTCTTCTCGGATTGTGTCTCGATGCCCGCGCCTACGCGACGACGCTTGGGGCTCTGCAGAGCGTCGAGCTACTCGTCGGGCTGAGTTTTCTGAGTTCGTCATTGCTTCTTGGTGGCGTCGTGCTGGCGATGGTTCTCGGGCATTGGTATCTCGTCGCCCGCAAGCTGTCGTTCGCGCCCCTGCGGCGCGTGACCGCAGTGCTGCTTTTCGTTCTCGCGGCGAGGCTTGTACTCGTCGGGGCGAGCGTTTCGGCGCAGGCTTCGCTCTGGTCGGAGATGCTGAACCAAGGGGGCTGGACCGATTTTTTCCTACGCTCCGGTCTGTTCATCGGCGCGCGTTTTCTCTTTGGCTTGCTGCTGCCGCTCGCGCTCATGATCTTGGTCTGGCGATGCGTCAAGATCGAGTCGAATCAGTCGGCAACAGGGATTCTGTACGTCGTTGTGGCGTTTGTGTTGATCGGCGAAATCATCGCTAAGCATCTGCTCGTGTCGCAGCGGCTCTTGCTTTAGGCGCGCCGAGGGACGATGATTTCGGGCCGGATGATCGGGCGGGGACGGAAGAGACGGAGGCAGAGACAGAGACGGAGGCAGAGGCAGAGGCAGAGTCGGAGACAGAGACGGAGGCAGAGTCGGAGACAGAGACGGAGGCAGAGTCGGAGACAGAGTCGGAGGCAGAGTCGGAGACAGAGTCGGAGGCAGAGTCGGAGGCAGAGTCGGAGACAGAGACGGAGGCAGAGGCAGACTCAGATAGCGCTCACGCAAACGCTCACGCAAACGCTCACGCAAACGCTCACGCAAACGCTCACGCAAACGCTCACGCAAACGCAAACGCAAACGCAAACGCAAACGCAAACGCAAACGCAAACGCAAACGCAAACGCAAACGCAAACGCTCACGCTCACGCTCACGCAAACGCTCACGCTCACGCAAACGCTCACGCAAACGCTGGCTCAGCCCGCAGAGATCAAAAACAACCGCAAAAGGTAGCCTCACACAAAGACGGGCAGGAGAATTCCAGCGGAATTCTGAGCCAAGGCACGGAGACGGCGACAGAGGCAGAGATTCCCGCGCGCCGATACGTACATACATACGGAGAGTCGATGCTGCCATCCGCCACGCCCGCCGTATGAGTTAGAGAGACGTCTGACGACCCCGGAATCTCGACCATGAGCAAAACCGCGACCACGCCCACTTGTGCCTCGATTCAGGTCAGCTGCCCGCGATGTGAACGAGAGTCGTTTGCCGTGGTCGGCGGCGACGACCGGATCCGGTTTGCATCGAAGGCGACGGGAGACCCCGGCGACGAAGCTGACACTTGGCGATGCCTTCACTGCGGAGCTCAGAGCGACGGCGTTACCCACCGGCCTCGTCATGACGCTGTTGTCAGCCAATGCTGGGTCTGCGGCGCTGACGAGTTCTATATTCAAAAGGATTTCAACCGCCAGCTGGGCCTCTTCATCGTGCTGCTGTCGGCGGGTTTCATTTTTCTCGTCATGTTGCTGACGCAGGATCACCGTTTGGGCGTGGTGCTCCTGCTCGCTGTGGCCGCCGTTGATTGGGTGATTTATCGGTGCCTGCGGAACGTGACCGTCTGCTACCTGTGTCAGTCGATCTACCGGGGCTTCCCACAGAACAATGCGCACCGAGGGTTCTATCTTGGCCTCGAGGAGAAGTACAAGAAACCTCGGCGCTCTTGGCTGGAGAAGTTCTCGTAGGTGGATGGTCGGGAGGACGACAGATTGTGCGTTGCGGCGAGGTGAAAACCGCGGCACACTTGGAGAAAGCGAGCGTGCGGTGCGGTGATTCTTACAGTGTTCTTCTACACCGCGTTCATCCATCCGCGCCGCCGAAAGTGATCGTCGGAGTCGCCGTTGGACCTCCTCTTTTCGAGAACCACCGCGCGAGTCTCCCTTGCGAGTCACCGTTACAAGTTTTTCTGTTGCGAGTTCTGTTGAGAGTTGACGCGCGGGCTGGAACCTGCGCCTCATGCGACGCATCTAGCGCCCAAACAGGCCTCGCGGCGGCCGTTTTGATTTGAGAGGCATGCATGAAGATTTTTGACCCGCACTGCCACATGATCTCGCGGGTTACCGACGACTATGAGAAGATGGCCCTGTGCGGCGTTCGCGCGGTCGTCGAGCCCGCGTTTTGGTTAGGGGAACCCCGCAAGCGGGCGGGTACCTTTTACGACTACTTCGACCACATTTCGAATTTCGAGCGTGATCGTGCGGCGAACTATCTCATCGATCACTACTGCGCGATCGCCGTGAATCCCAGCGAGTCGAACAACGTCGCGCTGCGTGACGAAGTGCTCAAAGAGATGCCCAGTTGGCTCGATCGAAGCAGCGTCGTCGCCGTTGGCGAAATCGGCTTCGATCAGATCACCGATGAAGAAGCGGAGTCGATTCGTCGGCAGTTTGAGATCGCACGCGAAGCTGATCTGCCCGTGATCGTGCACACGCCGCACGTGGAAAAACTGAAAGGCACCCTCCGTACGCTTGAGATCATGAATGCGGTAGGTTTTCCACCGGAGAAGGTGATCATCGATCACAACACGGAGGAGACCATCAAGTATTCGCGCGAGTCTGGCTGCTGGTCGGGACACACGGTCTACCCGGTCACCAAACTGTCGCCTGAACGTGCGGTGAATATTCTCGAGAAGCACGGTCTCGAAAAGATGCTCATCAATAGCTCATGTGACTGGGGGCCCAGTGATCCGCTCATGGTCCCGAAGACCGTTCTGGAGATGCGCCGCCGCGGCTTCAGCGACGACGAAATTAGCAAGGTTGTGTGGAGTAACCCAGTCACTTTCTTCAAACAGTCAGGTCGCCTCGAGCTGGACGCATCATGAGTGACGCATCGCGATTTGATCGCGACAAACTCGAACACGCCGCTCGGATGATCCTCGAGGCCATCGGCGAAGACCCAGACCGCGAGGGGCTTGCCGAAACTCCCGCGCGGATCGCGCGCATGTACGAGGAGGTGTTCGCCGGCCTGCACCGCGATCCTAGCAGTGAGATCAAGACGATTTTCACGGAAGACTACGACGAGGTCGTCCTCGTCAAAGACATTCCGTTTTCGTCAATGTGCGAGCACCATCTCTTGCCGTTCTCCGGCGTAGCGCACACCGCCTATATGCCCACTGGCAAGGTTCTTGGCATCTCCAAGCTCGCGCGAGCCGTTGACGCGTTTGCCAAGCGCCCGCAAGTTCAGGAACGTTTGACGAATCAAGTTGCCGACTTGATCGAGTCGGTTGCCGAGCCGCGGGGAGTCGCGGTCATCCTCGAGGCGTCGCACTCGTGCATGACCATTCGCGGCGTCAAGAAGCCGGGAAGTTGCGTGATCACCTCAGCCATGCGTGGACTCTTCCGACGCAACATCGCGACGCGCAACGAGGTCATGGGCTTGATTCGGCGAAGCTGAACAGTCCGGCGGCGCCGGCAGCTGACGGAGCCTATATGGCAGGGCTCTTCGCTATCGCCTGCTGAATTCATTGGTTCGTCGTTGTCGGGCGATTCAAGAAACCGCACTCGGTCCCCTCCAAAGAGTGACAGGAGAATGCAGCAACCAGTTGAGGTCGCAGTTGCGATACTTGAGCGAGACGGAAAGGTCCTGGTCGCTCGGCGTCCTCCAAAAGGACACCTCGAAGGCGTGTGGGAGTTTCCCGGTGGCAAGCTGCGCCCGGGAGAGCCCGCCGAGCACGCTCTGCGCCGGGAACTGTGGGAGGAGGTGGCGGTGGAAGCGGGCGAGTGCGCCGAGATTGGGGTGGTTGAGTTCGCGTACGAAGCGCGATCTGTGCGCCTGCACTTCTTTCGCGTCACGGCTGCGCGTGGCGAGCCTCGCGGGGTAGAGGGGCAGGAGATTCTCTGGGTGCGCTGGAGCGATCTTCTTGAAATGTCCACACCTGAGGCGAACCGCGAGTTGATCCAGCGTTTTGCCGAGCGGCAGGAGGCGGCACGTTGAGCCTGCCTCGAGAACGAGAGCTCAAGGTGTTCTTTCCCGATCAGCGAGCTTTCGCGCGTGCATTGTCGGCGCCGGAGCTTGGAGAGTTTTGCCGCCGGCGAGAATTCACCAGCACCTACTTCGATACGTCAGATCTACGGCTGGCGCGAGATCGCGCGGTGGTTCGGTTACGCAGCGAGGTGGGGCGGGCGGCCGCGGTTCTGTGCGTCAAGGTCGGGCGTGAGGCCGCGGCAGGTTTCTTCGACTCGATCGAGCTCGAGAGCGAGTTGGACGCCCAGAGAGCGGAGTCCCTCCGCGCGACACCGTCGCTGCTCTATTCACTTCAGGTGCCCGCTGTCCAGCTGCTCAAAGAGCGCTACGAGCGACTGAGCGTCGAAGAGATCGGTAGCATGACGACCGCGCGCACGGAGAAGCTCATGGGCGGGCTACGACTAGAGTTCGATCGCGTTTCATTCGCTGAGAACGGCGAGATTTTCGAGCTCGAAGTGGAGGTCTCGTCGAGCCTGGAGGCTGCGAGCGTCGCGGCTCAGCTGCAGGCAACGTTCGCCAAGCTTGGACTTGCGTGGCAGCCGCAACGACACACCAAGCTGGAGCAGCTGCTCGCACGCCGCACTCGGAAGTGACGGCCGTCGCGCGCAAGAGAGAGTGTCATGCGAACAGCGCGTCGCGTGGTTCGCCCTTGCCATCCTTTGTGACGTAAAAGGGGCGCTGCTCGATCTCGAGGCTCGTGTTAGCGCTGATGCCGACGGCCTTGAAGATCGTCGCGTGGAGGTCTGACACCGAGATCGGGTTCTCCAGCGTTGTCGCCGGCTGCTCGTCGCTCGTTCGCCCGTACAGAAACCCGCGCTTGACTCCGCCACCGGCGAGGAGAACGCTGCTGGCACCGGTGAAATGGCGGTGCATGCCGAACTGTGCCAGCTCTTCGATCACGGGGGCCTGCGTCACGGCGTTATCGACCGGTCGTTCGGCCTTGCCCTCGACGAGGACGCTGCGGCTGAATTCGCTGGCGAGCACGATGAGCGTGCGATCGAGAAGGCCGCGGCTCTCGAGGTCGCGGATCAACTGCGCGATCGGCGCGTCGATGACACGTTTCATCTGCCGCAGGCGGGTGTGGCCGTTGTCGTGTTGATCCCACCCGAGAAACGGTACGTACTCGCTGGAGACTTCGATGAACCGTGCCCCCACTTCAGTGAGTCGACGCGCGAGAAGACATCCGAGTCCGAAGTGGCCGGTGTTGTATCGGCTCAACGAGGCTTCAGGTTCCAGCGTTAGATCGAATGCCTTCGCAGCGGGTGAGCTCAGGAGTCGATAGGCGTTATCGGTAGCGCGCAGTAGGGATTCTCGCTGGTAGTCGCTCGCTGCTGCGAACGCTGGGCTTGCCTCAAGTGCACGCTTGTATGCTTGCTGGCGTGCCCGAAAGCGCTTGACGTCCATGCCGGGCGGAGGGCGGACGGCCTGGACTGCGTCCAGTGGCCGCGGTACACGAAACGGACCGAACTCGCCGCCGAGGAACCCCGCCGTCAGAAACGCCTTGAGCTCTTCTGCTTCGCCGTTTCCAGCGAGGGGCTGACCGATTTCGATGAAAGGCGGGACTGCAGCATCGCGTGGACCAAGAAGGCGTGCGACCCAGGCTCCGATGTGCGGCGCGGCGACTGTCAGAGGAGGTTCGTATCCGGTATGCCAATGATACTGGTGGCGACTGTGAAGGATCGTGCCGAGGTCTCCGAGCACGTGGGAGCGCACCAGTGTGATCCGGTCGGCCACGCTCGCGATCTCTTCCAAGCCCTCGCTCAACTTGATGTCGTCGACGACAGTGTCGATTGCGGGAAACGTGCTACAGACGTCCGCCGCTCTCATTCCGCGTCTGAACGGCGTGTAGCGCTTTGGGTCGAAGGTCTCGGTGTGACACATTCCTCCTGCCATCCACAGCAGGATGATGGTGTCAGCGGCGGGCTCGGGGCGTGTCGACTTCGTGGCTCGCGACTCAAAGGCTTGAGGAGCCCGGCCGCCGTCGGTTGCCAGAGCCGCCAGCGCCGCGGCGCTCATGGACTTGAGAAAGCCTCGTCGACTGGTTGGCTCGCTGCGGTCTGCTCTGTCGTCGTTCATCTCTTCTTTTGGGATTCGGCTTTGCTGATCTACTCGCGCACCACTGCACGATATAGTCTTGAGAGTGTCAATTCACTAACTGAAACTCCGGCAACATCACAAGGATCCAAAGTAAATCTGCGATGCCATCGGCCGCTGAGCTCGCGTCGAGAATGTCGCTCGCGACCTGCACCTCGTCGGCGGTTGGGACACGCCCCAGCGCATGTCGATAGAGGTCGCGGAGAAGATCTCCGCGCTCGAGCTTGCGCTCTGCCCAGTGGGTGCCGCCGCGCCGAAGCATCTGATCGAGAATCTCGCCGTTCGTGAGTTCGATGGCCTGCAGCGTCGTAGCCAGCGGTTCGCGCCGCGTGACGACTTGTTCGCGGTGGGGGCGCCCGAGGCTGCGCATGAGCGCGTCGGCATCGACGTGAGCGGCGCGCAGGTTTGGCCGTTTCACTCCCGCCCCGACCGCGGTCGTGACCACGTCTCGAGGGTCGCAATCGATGCTGCCATCGAGTCGCCAGTGAGCGCGCGGTAGCGGCTGACTCGCTTTGGGACTTGGCGCCACGTCTGTCGTGTCCACCGCAGCCAGTTCTTGCATCTGATCGTGATTGAGCGCCACGTCATAGATGCGCACGTCATCGACGGCGCCGTCGAGTAGCGAACCGATTGTCGCCGGATGCGACTCGCGCTGCTGGAGTGAGCCTTTCACCTCCCTAGTGCCGACCTCCTTGCCATCGAAAAAGAGTCTCATGACCTCGCCGTCGTAGGTCACGCCGATGTGATGAAACGCACCGTCGGTGATGAGCTCTTTCTTTACAGGCGCATTCTTAGACCGCGCACGACCATCGATTCCGAGATGCACGTGAAGGCCGTAGACGTTTCGGCTGTCGCCGAGCGCTATCAGATGGCCGCCGCCGGCATCCGGCTTGCGATAAAGTTCTACCCACGGCGGTGCCGCATCTGCCCGCACCCACAGGGCGATCGTCAGAGCGGCGCTCGGCGTCAGCCTCTCGTCGTGCGCCGCTCGTAGGACGTTCAACGACGCTCCGTCGAGCTCCAACGCGCTCCCAACCTGTCCCGCGACGAAGGTGGGTGCCTCGGTCGTTGGCGGTGCGTGTTGGCGCCGAACGTCGAAGATCGCGGCGGCTTGCCCACCCTGTCCGCGGCCGTCGACGAGTAGCGTCTCCGTCGTCTCCTCTTGCCAAGCGCCCGTTAGCATCGACACTGCGTCAACGAACACTTCGGCGTGCATGCGTTTGACGAGCGGGCCGCGAAACGCGCCGCGGGCTGCGTCGGGCCGCGGAAATCCTGCTGCCACCTGGCGGTAGATGCGCGACGTGCAAATGCGTCGCATGGTGTGTTTGAGATCGTACCCATGTTCGACGAAGTCTGCCGCGAGCCACTCGAGAAGCGGTGGGTGGAACGGTTCCGCGTCGACGTCGTCCACGGACGCGACGATGGCGCGACCGAAGAAAATGCCCCATAGGCGGTTGACGATCGTCCGCGCCAGCCGACCGTTACGCTGGTCGGTGATGAGGTCCGCGAGCTGCTGGATCCGCTGGGTGCGTGGAGCATCCGCTTCGATGTCGCCGAGCTCTGGAAAGATGAAGCGCGGCGACACAGACGCGCCGGTCGGTTTGTCACAGCGGTGGGTCTCAAGGCGCTCGGCGGCAAAAATGTTTGCGAAACCGTAAGCGTCTGAGAGTTTCCAGTCATTGATGAAGCTGTCGTGGCACGAAGCACACTTGAGGTTTGTACCGAGAAATACCTGGCTGACCGTCTGCACCGTCTGCATCTCGCGCCGTTGACTGGCGTTCACGACTCCACGCCACTTGATTCCGTGCAGGAACCCTTCGGCGCCAGGCGCCGCGACGAGGAGTTCACGAACCAGCTGGTCGTAGGGTTTGTTGGTGAAAAGAGCTACGTACAACCAGCGAGTGATCTGAAGGCGGCCGCGATCGATGAACCCGGTGCCGCGGTAGCTGTTGCGCAGAGCGTCGCTCCAAAACGTCAACCAGTGATCAGCGTAGCGCTCGGAGTTGGAAAGAAGCTCGTCGACCAGACGCGCGTGTTTGTTGGCACCGAGGTCTGCTGCAAAAGCGTCGACGGCTTCCGGGTCGGGTAGAAGGCCGTGAAGATCGAGCATCACGCGCCGAACAAACGCCCCGTCGTCGATCGTACCGGAGGGGCTGATTCCGTGGGCCTCGAAGTACGGCGCGAGCAGCCAGTCGATCGGATGGGTTGCTCCTGATTGTACCGTCGGCGGCAGCTTCGGCGGTTGAAGTCGTAGCGGTCGGCGCTTGGTCCGCCGGCTCAGCTTGATGCCGGCCTCCCAGACAAGTCCTTCATCGATCCAGGCTTTGAGCACGGCGATCTCTGCCGCGGCCAGGCGGGCCCCTTCCGCCGGCATTCGGTCCGCCTCTTCGTCGCTTGTGACGCGCGCAATCAGTACGGACTCCTGGCTGCGTCCGACGATGACCGCCGCACCTGAGTCACCTCCCGCCAGCAGGCGCTCCCGAGTCTCCATGCTCAAACCGCCGCGCGCCGTGCCACCCGCGTGGCAGCGCACACAGTGGCGGTTGAGGATTGGGAGAACGTCGGTGTGAAAGTCGACCCGTTCGGTCTTGCGAGCGTCGTCCTCTGCCCGCGCACTTGGCGGCGGCGAAGCAGCGAGTCGCGTCGCGGACACGGCGAGCGGAATGAAGAGAACACACGAGAGGCAACGTCGGGTCCGGCGGATTTGCCGACTCGCCTGGGGAGCTTGGCTGTCTCGAAGACTCATAGACGTCGCAACTCGCGAGGGACAGAAATCGTCGTGCGCATGATGCTGTATTTTAGGTGCCGACTTGGTGTGATTTCTACAAGTCCACGCGCCAATGTGCGGGCGGCGCCCGAACATCGACGCGAGTTCGCGCGTCAACGAGCAGGCAAGTGAGATTTTGCCAAACGCCGCAGCGTTTTTGCGCGCAATTGATCCGGCGTCGTGTACGATCTCTCTTTCGTGTACGCATGAGGAGGTTAGAGTGTCGTGACTGTGTTGATCACGGGCGCCTGTGGGCAGCTTGGGCAAGTGCTGGCGGCGCAGTTTGTGGCAGGTGGTCATGACGTCGCTGCGCTGCGTCTCGAGGACCTTGACATCACCGACGCCCGACACGTCGACGCAGCGGTCCGCAATTCGCGCCCCGAATGGGTGCTCAACTGCGCTGCATACACGGCTGTGGACAAGGCGGAGACAGCTTCGGAGAACGCGTACCGAGTCAATGACGCTGCGGTCGGCTTCGTCGCTGATGCGTCGCATGCAGTCGGCGCTCGCATGGTGCACTTCAGCACCGACTACGTCTTCTCTGGAACGTTCGCTTCGGTCGAAGCGCGGCGGTCGTACGTCGAAGAAGACGATCCCGGCCCTGTCAGCGTCTACGGGGCTTCGAAACTCGCTGGCGAGGCGCGGCTTCTCGCTCATCCCGTGCGATCGATCATTTTGCGCACGGCATGGCTCTACGGCGGCGAGACGGGAAACTTTCTCGCGACGATGGCCAGGCTCGGTCGTTCGCGGCGCGGCGGTGGTGATCCGCTCAGCGTCGTCGATGATCAGACAGGGACGCCAACCGACTGTTTCAGTTTGGCGACGCTCGTCGAGCGGATTGTCAACGATCAGCCGGACATCGAAGGCCTATTCCACGCAAGTTGTGAGGGCTCCACGACGTGGTATGGGTTCACGCGCGAGATCTTCACGCAGCTTGAGTGGGACGTCGAAGTCCGACCGACGACGACCGAGGCCTACTACGAAGCGCGGCAACGTGACGAGTGGGCGCGGCGCCCAGAGCATTCGGTGCTCGAAAACAGCCGCCTCGCGCGGCTTGGACTCGAGATGCCGCACTGGCGTCGCGGCCTTACGCGGGCGCTGCGTGACGTCCCCCGCGATTGAGCCGGGCGGGCAGATGGTCAGTCAAGCGGCGCCGGGCCCTCGACGCGTGCCGAACGCCCACTCGCGTGACGTGACGTGTGCAAAAAAAAACCAGTCGTTCGACTGGTCCTTCTCCTCGCTCGTGCCCCTTGTTTCGGTTGGTCGACCCAGCGGCCTGCCCGCCGCGCGAGCGCCCATTGGGCGCTCTCAGCTCTTTCTTTTGGCCTCCTGCGCGAGGCACTGCTTGACGACCTTTGGAATCACGTCGGTCTTCAGGTAGAGATTGATTGCCCTAAACTTGCTGTCGATCAGCATCTTGATCTCTTCGCTGTTGAGCAGGTCCGTCACGGCCTTTTGCACCGTGTCGCCCATTGCCTTCGAAAGATCGTTCTTGACGTATTCGCTGACGACGGACTTGAGGCTCGTTTCTAACTGGCTCTGGATCTGCCGCGTTAAGAGGCCGCTCTCGAAAACGACCGCATGAACCACTTCGGCGAGTTGGTCCCGGCTGGCGACCGTCTGCTGGCTGGTGTCCGTCACTCCTTCAACCATGATCGTTCCTGGCTTCTCCGTTTGGGCTGCGGGTGCTTATCAGGTACGTCGTCGTAGCTCCTGTCGTCACGGAAGAGTAGGATGCCGCCGGGCGAGCGTCCAGTGCACCTGCACCGGGGGCGACGGGACGGCAACCTCGCCCTGCCGGCCGGCGCCTGCCCCAGCGCCAGACGAGATGACGCGCTCGCGAGTCCGGGACGCAGCGATTGTTTGTAAGCCCTTTCGAGATTGGAGGTTCCATCTGGCTGGGGGCGTCGAGCGAGCCTTCGACCCCGCCCTCAGAGCGCGGCGCGAGAGTTTTCGGATGCGGTGCTCCCAGTGCTCGCGGCACCCTGCGCCTGTTCGTTATCGGAGGGCGGGTGCGGCAGAAGGTTCATGCAGGCAGGGAAGGAGGAAGAGATGACAGCCGAGGACAAGAATGCCCAGAAGGTTCTCGTCGTGCCAAGAAAGCGTCTCCTCGAACGGGTCGGCTCGCTGCCGTCGGGGCTCCGCGTCGACACGCTGGACGAGTTCTTTCAGGTGATCGATGAGTTCGGATTCTTCATGGACCGAGAATCCGCAGAGGACGACCCCGATTTCAAGCAGATCATTCCTTATTGCATCGTCGCCTTTGGCGACGAGGTGTTCTTGATGCAGCGGCGACGTGCTGGCGGCGAGCAGCGCCTCCACGGTTTGTATTCGATCGGTGTTGGCGGACATGTCGAGCCTCAGGACCACGCCCCGGGCGAGGACCTGACTGCAGCCGTGGAGCTCGGGCTGACCCGCGAGCTCCGCGAAGAGGTTTGCATTCAAGGCACGTTCGAGCGTCAGCGGATCGGCGTGCTCAATGACGATTCGAATGCCGTTGGCCGGGTGCATCTTGGTGTCGTCTACCGGCTGCTGTTGGCACATCCTACCGTGCGAGTCGCTGAGACGGAGGTTCTCGAGGGAAGCTTCGTCCCCCGTTCGGATCTGCAGGGGCTGGGAGGACAACTTGAGACGTGGTCGCGTCTCGTCGTCGAACAACTGCTTTCTTGAGTCGACCGCTGCCGAGATCGCTTGAGTCACGGCAGTGGCTTCGTTTTTCGAACGCCCCATCGGCGCTGCGTTCGGTTATACTGCGCCGCAGCGTGGAGCTCCGAAGTTACCCGGTGGTGTAATTGGCAACACAGGTGGTTTTGGTCCACCTATTTGAGGTTCGAGTCCTCACCGGGTAACCATTTTTATCGCGCTGCCCGAAGAGTGTGGGCAATCGCTCCACCGCGCCGACTTCGAGAGTCTGACGACTGCCTTTCACTGCAGAACTCGCTGACCATCGACCGAAGTCGTCTTCGAGGGGTCTGCTCACCGACGACACGGAGTCACAGTATGAAGATTGTGTCGATCATCCTGGCTGCGGGCAAAGGCACCCGCATGTCTTCGGATGTCCCTAAAGTTCTCCATCCGCTTCTTGGCGCGCCGCTCTTGGAGCACGTCCTCCGTACCAGCCGTGCGGCGCTGGACGGCGTCGAGCAGCACCAAGTTGTCGTCGTCGGTTATGGCCGCGAGGCGATCGAGGCTGCGTTTGAGCAGGAGCAGGTAACGTGGGCCGTTCAGGAGCCGCAACTGGGGACCGGACACGCCGCGTCGGTTGGTCTAGAGGCCTGTCGCGAAAAGATCAGCGACGACGCGGCTTTGCTCATTCTCAACGGCGATTTGCCGCTGCTGAGAGTCGACACGGTGCGCGGGCTGGTGGCGAGATTTGAGCGCGACCAGGCGGATCTAGCACTCCTGACGTGCGACAAGGAGGATCCCTCCGGCTACGGCCGCATCGTGCGTGACGGATCGGGTCGGTTCGCAGGCATTGTCGAGGAGCGAGACGCTGATGACGCGACGCGAGCGAGTCGTGAGATCAACGTGGGCACGTACCTCATTCGCGCCGCGGTCTTCGACGAGTTCTACGCGCAGCTAGATCGCGAGAACGCCCAGGACGAATTTTACCTCACTGACGTCGTCAGCAAAGCTGCGGCCGCCGGTCGTCGGGTCGCGACTCACGAGGTCTCCGACACGGCTGAGATCGCCCAGGTGAACAGCCGAGTTGAGCTCGCAGCCGCCGCGGCGATTCTCCGGGAACGTCTGGCGACCGCGTACATGGAGGCGGGAGTGACGATCGTTGATCCCGCGACCACCTACATCGAAGTGGACGTTCAAATCGGCCGTGACACGACGATTCATCCGATGACCCATATCGAACGTGGCGTCGAGATCGGGCCTCGGTGCCAGATCGGGCCCTTCTGCCATCTGCGACCCGGCACGGAACTCGCCGCCGCGGTCAAGGTGGGGAATTTTGTTGAGATCAAGAAGTCGACGGTCGGGGAGGGGAGCAAGGTGCCTCACCTCACCTATGTTGGCGACGCAGCCGTCGGCGACGGCGTCAACATAGGCGCGGGAACCATCTTCGCCAATTACGACGGCAAGACGAAGAGCGCCACGACCGTGAGGGACCGCGCGTTCATCGGTAGTGGGACGATCCTGGTGGCACCCGTCGTGGTAGGGGAAGCGGCGGCGACGGGTGCCGGCGCCGTGGTTCTGCGCGGCCGAGATGTCGCGGACGGCGGTGTCGTTGTTGGCGTCCCCGCGCGCGCGATCAAGCCAGCGCCAGAGACCGAGGCGGCGCCCAGCCGTGCTCATGACAAGAGCGCGGAGTGACGGGCGGAGAATTCTTCATCGCAGGCGTTGAGACGTCGGCGCCCGCGCCGTAAGATAGGCGGCTTCGCAGTCGGCGCCGCGAGATCGCTCGTGGCGACCTGCGGTGGCCCCGCGTGCGTGAACCGCGAAGGCCAGAGGCACAACCGATCTGCGTGACATGAGTCCCTCCGCCGCGACACTGCGCACGCGGCGGAACACGACGTTCAGGAGTCGCTGACGATGGAAGAGTTTGTTCTCGAAGCTGAGGTGCGGAGCGAGTTTGGTTCACGCTCCACGAAGCGCTTGCGGAGTCGCGGTAAACTGCCGGCGGTTCTCTATGGGCACAAGGAGGAGAACGCGCATCTAACGCTCGACACGAAAGAGTTCACGCGTTTTCTGGAGGCCGGGCACCGGGTGCTTTCCGTCAAGGTCGACGGTGTTTCGGAGAAGAGCCTCGTCAAGGACGTTCAGTACGACGCTTTTGGCTCCAACATTATCCACGTCGACTTCGCCCGCATCAGCGCCGATGAGCAAATTCAGATGGAGGTCTCCATCGATTTGATCGGTGTGGCTAAAGGCGTGAGCTCGGGTGGTGTCATGGACTTTCCGCGTAAGGAGGTCCTGGTGCGGGGGCTGCCCGACAAGGTGCCGGAGTCGGTTCAGGTCAATATCGAGCCTCTCGATTTGGGGGCGATTTTTCGCATCGGCGACCTGCCGCCCGTCCCGGAGTGCGAGTACGTCGAAGATCCTGAGCTGGTCGTCCTGTCGATTTCTGAGCCGCATGCGGAAGCTGAACCGACGGAAGGCGAGGAGCCATCGCCGACCGAGCCGGAGGTGATCCGCAAGAAGGCTGCTGACGACGAGGCCGACGGTAGCAGCTGAGCTTGAGGCTGATTCACGCGAGTCGTTGAGTGTTGAAGGTGATCGTGGGCCTGGGAAATCCAGGCCCCAAGTACGCACCGACGCGTCACAATCTCGGATTCATGGTCGTGGACGCCTATGCGCGACGCGTCGGTGCCGAGCGCGGGCGGAAAAAATTCCGCAGTGAGCTGCGCCAGGTCAATGTCGGCGGGACGCGTGTTTTGTTGCTCAAGCCGCAAACGTACATGAATCTCAGCGGTCATGCTGTCCGCGATCTCGTCCACTTTCACCGCCTCGTGCCGCGCGACGAGGCAAAGCCGGATTTGACCGACCAGCTTCTGGTGATCTACGACGATCTGGATCTGCCGACCGGGAGGCTGCGCTATCGGCAGCGCGGCTCGGCGGGCGGCCATCGGGGAGTGGCGTCGATCATTCAAGAGCTCAATTGCGAGCGATTTAGCCGTCTCAAGGTCGGCATCGGGCGCGACGAGCGGCACGAAGCGGCGGATTACGTTCTCGAGTCGCTGTCGCAAGACGAGAAAACCGCCTTGGCGGACATCGCGGAGATCGCCGCCGAGAGCGTGGAGACGTGGGTTGCGGAGGGCGTTGCAGCCTGCGCCAACCGATACAACGCGCCGCCTCCAGCCGGCGGGCCGGCCGTGGACGAAGAATAGTGACGGAATTTTGGTTCCCGGTTGAAGCGCCGCGCTCTGCGAGCTATGGTAGTGGCCTCTACGGTCAAAGCCTGGAGCTCATCAGGTGGGGGTCTCCAGCGCGGTTTACGCGATTTCAGATGGAGGACGCAGTCGTTGACGAGGCTTTACGAAGGACTTTTTCTGTTCGACGCCAACCTGGCGAGTCGTGACTGGCCGGGGCTCGAGCGGCATGTTCAAGAGCTCCTTGAGCGCCACCAAGCTGAGTTGGTCTACTCTGAGCGGTGGCCCGACCGACGTCTTTCCTATGAGATCCGTGGGTGCCGTAAGGGCTCCTATTACCTGACCTATTTCAATGCGCCACCGGAATCGATCGAGCCGCTCAAGCGTGACTGCACGCTTTCAGATCGCGTCATGCGTGTGCTGATCGTTTTCGACGAGGCACTCGCCGAGGAGTGCGAGCGGCGACAGGATGCCGAGGCCGCGGCGAGCGCGGAGGCTTCTGAGTCGGCCGCTACGACGACGGAAGCCGCGACGACCGCCTCTGCAACGGGCGCTGCGACGACGGATGCGGCTGCGGTTCCGACCGGTGAGTCGACCGCGGCGGCGGTGCCGGCCGGCGACCGAGCCAGCGGCGATCTGACGGCGACCGAGCCAGCGGCTGCGGCGCCGGAGAACACCGTCGGCTCCTAATATCCCCTACGTGAGAAGCGGGTCTGGGGAAAGAGCGTCCATTCGACCGACTGACGGCCGCCGAGGCACTTTGCGCTGAGCTGTGCACGGCACGTGTGCCGATGCGCACGACGCAGCGAATCGACAGTGGAAGTTGGCGCCGAGACTGCTATGCTCAGTGGCAGGCGTTCGCGCGGGTCGATGGGGGCCCCCGCGAAATGATTTCTGGCCGGCCGATCAAGCCGTGTTGACTTGCACGGCGCTGCACTCGAGGGCTTTGCCTCAACGGTGCTCCGGCGAGATGCTCGGGAGGGGTGGCGAAGTTGTGGCGCTCGAAGGATATGGAAGAGACTCGGAGGAGGTATCGATATGTCGAATTTCAACAAAGTGATGCTGATGGGCCGGTTGACGCGCGATCCGGAGCTGCGCTACACGCCACAGGGAACCGCGGTGACGGACGTCGGTCTGGCCGTGAATCGCGAGTACAGCGTCAACAACGAACGCCGGAAGGACACGACCTTCGTCGACGTGACGTTTTGGCGCCGCCAGGCGGAGGTGCTCTGTGAGTATTTGAAGAAAGGTTCGCCGCTGTTTGTCGAGGGGCGCCTGACTCTCGACACGTGGGAGCAGGACGGCCAGAAGCGTTCACGGCTGAAGGTCGTCGGGGACAATTTTCAATTTCTTGGCGAGCGTTCCGGTGGGCGCGCAGGCGGCGATCGAGACTACGGCAGCGAGTACCCTCAACCTGAGCCTTCGCACGGCGGGGTCACCCGCAGCGTGTCCGAACCAGCTCCGGGTCCGGTCGGAATCGACGACAGCGACATACCGTTCTAACGTCTCGAGTGGGCGTTCCCAGGCCGACAGGGAGGTTTCTTTTTGTGACTTCCAGCGCTAAAATCCCGGGTTTCAGCACCACAGGAGTCGTCGCAGGATGAAGCTACTTTTACAGCGCAACGTGGATCACCTAGGCAAGCTGGGCGAGGTCGTTGACGTGGCCGACGGCTACGGCCGCAACTACCTGCTGCCCGAGGGCTTGGCTGTCGAAGTGACGAAAGACAACCTCCACCGCTTCGAGGTCATGAAGCGGCGTTTGATTGCCGAAGAGCAAGAGACGATTCAGAAACTGCAGCTTTTGGCGGAAGAGCTCGAAAAGGCCTCTTGCACGATCATCGCGAACTCAACGGAAGAAGGCCACCTGTACGGCTCGGTGACCGCGCGCGACATCGCGCAGAATTTCTTGAACGAAAACCTGGAAGTCGACCCTCGTTGTATCCTCCTTGACGAACCGATCAAGCGGCTTGGAATCTACAAGGTTCGTGTCCGGCTACATTCAGAAGTCGAGTGCGAGGCCAAGGTGTGGGTCGTCAAAGGGGACGACAGTGATGAGAGTCGTCGTCGTGCGTTCGAGGAGGCTGATGCTGCCGAAGGCGAGACGACGGACGAGATCGACGATGAGTGACGGCACTGCGTGGGCAGTGCCGGCCGAACGAACGTCTGCTGAGGAGGGCTGACCGCTACGGCGTTTGCCATATGACCGCGAGTGACTGACTTCAAGGGAGCGAGCCTTGTCGTCAGCCGCGCGATTTCTGGCCGGCGAGCGCAGTAACGCGCGGTTGCTGGATGAATTGACGCGCCGCGAGTGACGCCGAGCGGTCTCGACCGGTACCGTGACGAGAGGTGGAGAGTCAGGTGATCGAAAAGCGAGCTAGGCCGACGTCGTCCGGCGCCGTCCCGAGCGAACGACAGTTGCCGCACAACCTCGAGGCGGAGGAGAGCGTACTCGGGGCGCTTTTGGTTGATGTGCACGCTGCAGCAAGTGCGCTCCAGATTCTGCGGGACGAAGATTTCTATAGCCCGCGCCACGCGCAGCTCTTCGGCCTGTTTCGCGATCTCTATGATCATCACGCCGCACTCGATGAAGTCATGGTCATCGCTGAGATGGAACGGCGTGGGCTGGCGGAGAGTCTTGGTGGAATGGAGACGCTCGCCAAACTCGTTGAGCGCGTTCCCACGGTCGCGAACGTTGACTACTATGCTGGGGTGGTGCGTGACAAAGGGATCTTGCGCGCCTTGGTCGCGAGCTGTAGCGGCGTGATTCAGGACGTCTACGAGTCGGCTCACCCGCCGCGTGACCAGTTGGACCGGGCCGAAGAGGTCATTTTTCGCATCGGCGAGTCGGGTGTTGGTCCCGATTTCATCGACGTCGGTCGTCTCGTTGACGAGTATTTCGAGCACCTCGACCGCAAGAGCCCTGACAATGACAGCATCCTGTCGGGCTTCCACGATCTGGACACCATGACGTCGGGTTTTCGGCCGGCGGAGTTCATCATTGTCGCGGGGCGTCCCAGCATGGGGAAGACCAGCTTCGCGATGAACCTTGTGGAAGCGGCGGCGCGTGAAGGAAAGCGCGTCGCGATCTTCAGCCTCGAAGTCAGCAAAGAGCAGCTCGTGCAGAACCTTCTCTGCACGTACTCCAAGGTCGATGCGCACGCGACGCGCCAACGGAGCCTCGACAGCAATCAGTGGAAGGGGCTGATTAGCGGCGCGGCAGGGCTGCGTGACCTGCCGATCTATATCGACGACTCGGCCGGGACGACGCCGCTCTCCCTAAAGGCCAAAGCGCGGCGTCTTCACGCTCGCTCGCCGATCGACATGATCGTGATCGACTACCTACAACTCATGGAGCTTGGCGGCGGTTCGGAGAGCCGCCAGCAGGAAATTGCGGCCGTGTCTCGGAGCCTGAAGGCCTTGGGCCGTGAGCTACAGGTGCCGGTGATCGCGTTGTCGCAGTTGAGCCGCGGCGTTGAGACGCGGGAGTCCCACCGGCCCCGTCTGTCGGATCTGCGTGAGTCGGGCGCCATTGAGCAGGACGCCGACTTGGTGCTTCTGCTCTATCGAGAGGAGTACTACAAACCAGAAAAGGAGGAGGCTCGCGGCAAAGCGGAGGTGATCGTGGCGAAGCAGCGTAACGGCCCCACGGGAAGCGTTCAGCTCGTTTTCCGAAACCACATCATGCGCTTCGAGAATCTCTCGCGTTACGACGACGAGGCGGACTTCATCGCGTAGAGACCGGATGAATCCGTCCGCGTGCTGGTTGACGGCAGTCCTTGTGGGGACGACGCTAGGCGGAGCCCTGGCTCGGCTTTTTTCGAGGCAACGAGGCGCGCTTGACCGCTGTATCGGAGGATTTTGTTGTAACATACTGTTTGATCTTGTTTGATCCTTTTTATTCCTTACGTGGGTGGAGTTGTTCCTTTCGATCCGTCACCGCGGGCGGTAAAATGACTCGCCTTTCGGCCGTGATGATGGCTACGACGTTCCTCGTCGCCTCGCACCGGCACCTTAGGCGCGGACCGCGTCCAGTGAGGAGTTCAATATGCGTCGGACCTTCGCATTCGTTGTCGTCGGCCTTCTCGTCTGCGTCGTCGTTGGGCCCGGGAAGCGCTTCTCGCCGCCGCGCACAGCGGTGGTCGACATTTCGCTGGTGTTTGATGGCCTGCTCAAGAAGAAGGACAAAGAGGCGGAGCTCGAGGTTAAGTCCGAAGCTGCCATGAAAGAGCTCGAGGCCAAGAGACGTGAGCTGATAGCGCTACAGAATGAGGCCGAGCTGGTCCCCGCGGGGCCGCAGCGAGCGGAGCTCATCACCAGAACGCAAAAGGGGAAGATCGATCTGAAGGCGCTGCAGAACAAAAAGTTCTCCGAGATGAACAAGGAGAAACTCGACATCATGCGCGCCATGCGTGAGGAGATCGACGCCGAGATTAAGGTGTTCGCTGAAGCCAATGATCTCGACATGGTGGTGCAGGTCGCCGTGACCACGAGTGAAGCAGGCACGCCGGAGTTTCAATGGCCGATCGTGCACTACTATCGGCCGGAGTTCGATGTCACTCAGCAGCTCATCGACCGCCTCAACGATGCCTACCGCAGGCAGCGTTAGAGGCCGCCCATCGAAGCTTTTGCCGGAGTTTACGTCAACGTGCAGCAACGGACCATAGCGTCTTCGACCCGCCTGTCTGGCGTCGGCCTGCACACGGGTGAAGAAGTCGTCGTTGAGTTGGTGCCCGCGGACGTTGACACCGGGGTCTCGTTCGTGCGCGTCGACATCGACGGCGAACCTGCGGTCAAAGCGTCCGTGAGCAATTTGGCGCAGCGGCCTCGTCGTACCGCTCTGGCTGACGGGCGTGCAGAGGTGCACACCACCGAGCACCTCATGGCGGCACTCTGGGCAGCGGGTGTCGACAACGTCGTCGTGCGCATCAACGGACCGGAGCTCCCCGGACTTGACGGCAGCGCCTTGCCCTTTTACGAAGCGATCCGCAGTGCAGGCGTCGTAGCGCAGGATCGTCCACGCCGCGAGTGGCGCTTGAAGACCCCTTTGGCCGTGCAGCAGAACGGAGCCAGCGTCATGGCCATGCCGTTCGACGGTGGCCTTCGCGTCGGCTACACGCTCGACTACCGGCAGACCGGGCTGCCGTCGGCGCAGCAGGTCGGGATCCAGTACTTCGAGGCGACCCTTGATGAGGAGGCCTTCGCGCGCGACATCGCGCCGGCGAGAACCTTCGTGCTGCGCGAGGAAGTCGAAGTGCTGCGCGCTGAAGGACTCGGGCGCGGCGCGACCACGCAGAACACGATCGTCCTTGGTCCCGATGGCGTGATCGAGAACGAGCTGCGCTTCGCCGACGAGTTTGTCCGCCATAAGGTACTCGACCTCATCGGCGACCTCTACCTCATGGGAGGGCAGATCCGCGGACACGTTCAGGCTTTGAAGTCGGGGCACGCGTTGAACGTCCAGCTCGCACAGTGCATTCAAGAGCAGTGTATCGAAGCTGGCCGCCCGGACGAGGCGAAAGGTGTCGCTCGAGCCGGAAACGGCGCAACGACGGCGACCGAGCCGACAGGCGGCATGGAGCTTGATGCAATCCAGAAGCTCCTGCCGCATCGATTTCCGTTCTTGCTCGTCGACCGGATCCTGGAGGTGGGAGAAGACAGAATCGTCGGCATCAAGAATGTGACAGCGAATGAATACTTCTTTCAGGGTCACTTTCCGCAGCGCCCGGTGATGCCGGGTGTCCTCCAGGTCGAAGCGTTGGCCCAGGTGGGCGGTGTCTTCGTGGCGCATCGACTCGGGACCGCCGGTTACATCGCACTGCTTTCGTCGCTTGACGATGTGAAGTTTCGCCGCATGGTCGTTCCGGGCGATCAACTCGTCCTCGAAGCCACTGCGACTCGTTTTTCCAGGCGTGGCGCCTCGATCGTCGCCTCCGCACGCGTCAACGGCCGCGTCGCCACCGAAGCAAAGATCCGTTTCGTGTTTTTCGAAGGGCCTGCAGAAAAATGATGAGATCGACATGAAAAGAAGCCGTTCGAGAATCTCAACGATTGTTCGCGTTGGTCGCGGGCAATCTGGTCGCGAAGAGATCGGATTTCGGCTCCAGAGCCCTTTTCAACAGGCTGCCCACTGCGTCCTCGCGCTTGACGGCAGCCGCGACTGAAACACCTACGAGGGACCATGTTCTGGTCATCACGAAAGACTACTGAGGTTTCGCTCCGGTATGACAACGTCTACGTCCACCCGACGTCCGAGGTGGCGGAGGACGCAGAACTCGGCCAGTTTAGCTACGTCGGACCGAACTGCCGCATAGGCAGCGGCACGCGTCTCCACAACAACGTCACAGTGGCCGCGAACACCGTGATCGGCGAGCACAACGAAGTCTTCCCTGGCGCCGTGATCGGCGCCGAGCCCCAGGACAAGAAGTACTTCGGCGAGGAGAGTTGGGTCATCATCGGCGACCACAACCGAATTCGCGAGTGTGTCACGATTCATGGCGGCACGCAGCAGGGTGGTGGGATCACCCGAGTCGGCAGCCACAACCTGCTGATGGCGAGTTGTCACGTCGCCCACGACTGTGTTGTCGAAGACCACGTCACGATCGCCAACAACGCTTTGCTCGGCGGGCATGTCCGCATCGAGCACCACGCCAGCTTGGGAGGACTCGCAGCCCTTCATCACTACGTTTCGGTTGGGCGGTACGCGTTTGTGGGCGGGTTAGCCCGCGTCACGCAGGACGTTCCGCCGTTTTTTCTTGCCGAAGGCAACCCGTGCCGCGTACGGTCCGTCAATCGCGTCGGCTTGAAGCGAGGTGGGTTTTCTGAGCGCGAGGCTGCAGGGCTGAAGGAGGCGTTTCGCGTCTTGTTCAGAACTTCTCTGCCGCGTACGCAGGCGATCGAACAGCTCTTGTCGCTGTATCCGGACGAAGAGACGATTGCACACCTCACTCACTTTCTGAAGAATACCGAAGCTGGAAACCAGGGTCGCGCGCGCCAGTTGACCAAGCGTGGCTGATTGCGAAGCGAGGAAGCGAGAAACGCGGCGATCATGCAAACTGTGAGGCGTCCGAAGAGTTTTGAGCCAGTGCGTGTACTGGTTGTCGGTGTTGGTCACTTAGGACGCCAGCACGCGAGAGTCTACAACGAGCTGGAAGGCGTTGAGTTGGTCGGTGTCGTCGACCTCGACGCCGATCATGCCCGGCAAGTCGGTGAGCAGCTTGGGGTGCCGTACTTCTACGAGCTGACGCCCGAACTCCTGGCGAGTGTGCATGCGGCAAGTGTGGTGACCCCAACTCCCGCGCACTTCGAAGTCACCTCGCGCATGGTTGAGTTCGGACTGTCCGTCCTCGTCGAAAAACCGATGACTTCGACGCTGGACGAAGCGCGTAAGCTGCTGGATTTGAGCCGCCAGGCGGAAGTGACGCTCCAGGTCGGACACATCGAGAGGTTCAATCCTGTCGTGCTGGCGGCTGAGCCCTACATTGAGAATCCAGTCTTCATCGAGTGTGACCGGATTCATCCGTTCAGTTTTCGATCCGTCGAGACCAGCGTCATTCTCGATCTCATGATCCACGACATCGACAACGTCCTCAACATCGTCAAGCAGCCGGTTGAGCACCTCGACGCGGTGGGGGCGCGCGTGCTCTCACAGACCGAGGATTTGTCGTACGCCCGCATTACGTTCCGCAATGGCTGCACCGCGGTCGTCAAGGCGAGTCGAGTGGCCATACAGAAGAATCGGAAGATGCGGGTCTTTTGCGCCGACTCATACATCTCGCTCGATTTCGTCGCCAAAACCGGAATGCGGATCAGCCTCAAAGAGGGCTATGGGCTGGACCAGATGGATTTTTCCAAGATGGCGTCGCTCGAGGAGACCTATGGCGCCTATCCCCTGTTCACCCAGTATTTCAACATTGAGCAGCTCAACGTCTCGAATGAGGAGCCGCTGAAGGCTGAGCTGGAGGCCTTCTTGCTCGCGGTGCGGACGGGGCGTCAGCCCGAGGTGACCGGTGAGCAGGGTTATCAGGCCATGGACATTGCGGTGCGGATCCAGGAACGCATTCGGAGCAATCAGGAGCTCGTGAAGGAGCGCTGGCAGGGGGACCGGCCGGCAGCTCAGTGAAGGGGAGAAGAGGAGCAGGCCTCGCTCCTCGACTCGGGGCGTGTCACGGCCGTGGTTTTGGCGTGTTTTCGTCGAAGTGCGAGCGCTCTTTTGGGCGCAGGGGTGAGGTGGGCCGCCATTTCGGAACTGAAAACGAGGCGGATACCTACAACGTTGACACCTGTACTTCGAGGTGGTAGCGTACAGCGTTTACCCTGGTTTCGCGGCCCTTGGGCCTCACCCTCCCCGCGAGGTCTCTTGCAAGAGACAAATCACGAGGCCGGATAAGAGGTCAGGTGGTCAAAGGACCACAGTGGATCCGCGTGAGCCTTTTGAAAAAAGGAGTCTCTTTTGGCGATCGTTCAAGTTGAGAATCTGATCGAAGCTGGTGTCCACTTCGGTCACAGGGTCAGCCGCTGGCACCCTCGGATGGCACCGTATATCTTCGGGAAGCGGAATCAGATTCACATCATCGATATCCGGGAGACCATCAAAGGACTCGTCCGAGCTTCGAATTTTCTGAGCAATATCGCTCGTCAAGGCAAACAGATCGTCTACGTCGGGACGAAACGCCAAGCCAGGACGCTCGTGAAGTCCGAGGCGGAGCGCGCCGGCATGCACTACGTTTGCGAACGCTGGCTCGGAGGCACCCTTACGAACTATCACACGATCCGCTCGCGACTCAAACGGCTTGAGGAACTTGAAGCGCTTGAGGAAACCGGCGCGATCGAAGAGTACTCGAAGAAGCGCGTTTCCGCGTTGCGACGTGAACGCAAGAAAATCCGTCGCAACCTCGAAGGTCTGCGCCATCTGAAGACCTTGCCAGGATGTTTGGTGGTCATCGACGTCAAGCGCGAGAACATCGCTGTCCTGGAGGCGAAGAAGCTCGGGATTCCGGTGGTGGGAATCGTTGACACGGACTGTGATCCTTCGCCGATCGATATTGTCGTGCCGGCGAACGACGACGCCTACCGATCCGTGCAGCAGGTGCTGCGCACTCTCGGCGACGCCATTATCGCTGGGCGTGACAAGTACAACGAGGAGCAGGCTCTGGCGGAGAAGGCCCGTCTTGAGGAGGAGGCTCGCGCCGAAGCGGAGAAACGCAAAGAAGAGGAAGAGAAGCGGCAGGTTGCCGAGAAGATACGCGCAGCACGCGAAGCCGATCAAGCTGCCGCGGCGTCAGGGAAGCCGACGGAGTCGCCGGCAGTCGACGACGCGTCAAAAGCGGCGGGGACGCCGGAGGCAACAGCTGCGAAGGTCGAGGCGAGCGCATCTACCGACTCTGCTTGAGAGCGAGCTTGGAGAGAGGCCGCGTCGGCTCGAAACTGCTTTAACGAGCTGCTGAGGCTTGAGGAGGAGAACGGCTCATGGTCAAGCAGCGCGTCCTGCTCAAGCTGTCGGGTGAGTCGCTCTGCCCCAAGGGAGAATCCGGCATCGACGCGTCGTGTGCCGGGGAACTTGCCGCGCAGATTGAGTCGGGGCTGAAGGCGGGGAAAGCTGAACTCGCGATCATCGTCGGCGGAGGAAACCTCCTGCGGGGCGCTCAGCTATCCAAGGGGGGCGGTGTCGATCGCTTGAGCGCCGACACGATGGGAATGCTTGCGACGGTCATGAACTCCCTGGCGCTCGCGTCGGCGCTGCGCCGTAGCGGGGTGCCCACGCGCATCTTTTCCGCGCTGCCGCCGTGCGAAGGAACGGAAGCTTATTCGTCGGTAAACGCCATCCGCTGCTTGAGTGCCGGTGAAGTGATCATTCTGGCCGGCGGCACGGGCAATCCCTACTTCACGACAGACACCACGGCAGCGTTGCGCGCGATTCAGATCGGAGCGTCGGTTGTCCTCAAAGGTACGAAGGTGGCCGGAGTCTATTCGGCGGATCCCCACGCCGTATCCGATGCGGTGCTGTATGAACAGCTCACCTACAGCGACGCGCTTGACCAAGAGCTCGCGGTCATGGATCGAACGGCCTTCAGCTTGTGCCAGGAGCACCGCTTGCCGATTCGAGTGTTCGACATGTACGCCCGTGGAAATATTGGCCGCGTGCTTCGAGGTGAAACCATAGGTACACTGGTGAGTGACGGGAGGGACGGATAAATCCATGGACTATGAGACCATCGTTTTGGACGCGGACGAGCGCATGCAGAAAGCGTGCGACGTGTTGCGCGACAAGTTTCATAGCATGCGGACCGGGCGCGCGTCGCCTGGTCTCGTGGAGGGAGTCCGCGTCGACTACTACGGGACGCCCACGCCACTGAAGCAGCTTGCGAACATCTCAGCTCCCGAGGCCGATCTGATCCTGATCAAGCCGTTCGATCCGGGCGCGCTCGGCGAGATCGAGAAGTCGATCATGAAATCTGACGTCGGCATTCATCCCTCGAACGACGGCAAGGTCATCCGGCTGCAGGTGCCGCCACTGAGTCAGGAGCGGCGGAAACAATTGGCACAGCGCGCCAAGGAAACCGCCGAAGAGTCGCGCGTCGCCGTGCGGAACATTCGCCGAGACGCCAACAAGAACGCCGATGAGATCGCAAAGACGATGTCGGAAGACGACGTCAAGGCGCTCAAGGAAGAAGTGCAGGACCTGGTGAAGACGTACGAAAAAAAGATCGACCAGATGCTGAAAGAAAAGGCCGACGAGCTCACCAGCTTCTGATCCGCCGCTAACGTCGTGAGTATGAACGCGTCCGCGGTGACGCTGCAGACGGCTCGGCCGGGGCCTCTTCACGACGCGTGTGGCGAGCCAGCGGCGGCAGCGATTTTCTGTAGACAAATCGTGCGCCGTAGCTAACATGTAGCACCATGATTCGGGAGCTTAGCTCAGTCGGTAGAGCAACGCCCTTTTAAGGCGTGGGTCGAAGGTTCGAGTCCTTCAGCTCTCACGAAGATGAAAAGCGACCAGACGGCAGTCGGTCCTCATTTGATAGAATGGCCCTATCGTCTAGTCTGGCCTAGGACACCGGGTTTTCATCCCGGCAACAGGGGTTCGAATCCCCTTGGGGTCATTTTTTCTCACGGCTCACGATTCCGCCCGCGAGCTGAGAGTCTCTCAGTTAGGGGGGCTCGCTCGGAGGCCAGAAATGGAAACCTCCGGACATCACAGACCGATCGCGGAGTCTTCGAGCGTAGCCCATTGTCGCAGCCGACTACTCCCTGCCGCCGAGAGGAGCCGCGTGGCGTCACCGTTTCAACCTCCTGACTACTTGTTGATCGATGAGCTTCTCTCTGACGAGGAGCGCTTGATTCGTCAATCGGTGCGTGATTTTGTCGACGACAAGGTCCTGCCGATGATTGGCGATTGTTTTGCGGAGGAGCGATTTCCCAGTGAGCTCGTTCCCGATTTAGCTCAGCTTGGAGTTCTTGGCGCCTCGCTTGACGGGTACGGCTGTGCCGGACTTGGACCCGTGGCGTACGGGCTCGTGTTGCAGGAACTCGAGCGCGGTGACTCTGGGCTGCGAAGTTTCGTGAGCGTCCAAGGCTCGCTCGCCATGTACGCGATCCATGCCTTTGGCTCTGATGAGCAAAAGGAGCGTTGGCTCCCAGCCATGGCGCGCGGGGAGTCCATCGGCTGCTTTGGCCTGACAGAACCAGACTTCGGCTCCAATCCCGCCGGTTTGCAGACGCGAGCTCAACGCGACGGCGACAGCTACGTTCTCAGCGGCAACAAGATGTGGATCACGAACGGCTCGGTCGCGGATGTGGCGATCGTGTGGGCGCGTCTCGAGGACGAGGTGGCTGGGTTCCTGGTCCCTAAAGGCGCGCCGGGATTCTCGACGACGCAGCAAAAACGCAAGTGGAGCCTGTGCGCGTCGATCACATCGGAGCTGCATTTCGACGACTGTCGCATTGCGGCCTCCGACCGCCTGCCGAACGTGCAAGGACTGAAGTCGGCGCTCGCCTGCCTTAATCAGGCCCGAGCTGGGATCGCCTGGGGAGCCATCGGCGCCGCCGTGGCTTGTTACACGGAGGCGTTAAACTATGCGAAGGAGCGGATCCAGTTCGATCGTCCCATCGCATCATTTCAGCTCGTGCAAGCAAAACTGGTCGACATGCTGACGGAGATCACGAAGGCGCAGCTGCTTGCCTATCGTCTCTCCCGTCTCAAGGAGTCGGGCCGCGACCGGCATCAGATGGTGTCCATGGCGAAGAGGAACAACGTCGCGGTTGCGCTCGACATCGCGCGGCAGGCCCGCGACATCCTCGGGGCGAATGGAATCACGCTCGAATATCAAGTGGGGCGCCACCTGATGAATCTTGAGACAGTGAAGACGTACGAAGGGACGCACGACATCCATACGCTCGTCATGGGAGCCGACATCACCGGCGAGTCTGCGTTTAGCTGAATTCTGCTGCGACGGGAAGCGACATCTGCAAGAGCTGCGCATGGCGCAGCGCGCGCAGAGTCATTGAGTGGCGGCGACCGTCTCCAGTGCCGTGCGAATGCGCTGGAGTCCTATCACGGCCTCCTCGCTCGTCAAAGTCAGCGGCGGGCGCACGCGCACCGCCGAAACGCCGCAAGGAAGGATCAGCAATCGTTGTTTGGTCGTCTCCGCAAGAAATTTGGCGCGCGTCTCGCTGTCGGGTAGGTCGAAGGCGCAAAAGAGACCACGGCCGCGACTGTTGCTCACCAGCTCCGCGAACTCCGCCTCCAGGTCGCGGAGACCCGCGACGAGTTCGTCGCCGACTGTCGCCGCGTTCTCGACCGATCGCTCACGGCGCATGACGTCGAGGATGATCTGACATCGCACCATATCGACGAGGCCGCCGCCCCACGTCGAGTTGATCCGCGACGAGACCGCGAAGACATTGTCGGGAACCTCGTCAACGCGTGGGCCGGCCATAATGCCGCAAACCTGGCTCTTCTTTCCAAAACAGAGGATGTCGGGCGTGACACCAAAGTGCTGGTAAGCCCAGAACTGGCCGGTGATGCCGAAGCCGCTTTGGACTTCGTCAAAGATGAGAAGCGCCTCCTCCTCGTCCGCGATCTGACGCAGCTTGGCGAAGAACTCGGCTCGAAAGTGGTGGTCGCCGCCTTCACCCTGAATCGGTTCGATGATGATCGCTGCGATGTCGTGGCGATGGGTCGAAAACGCCTCTCGCAGCTCGGCTACGGCGCGATCCTCGTCGGCCGAAACGCGCTCGACTTCCGCGGCGTCGATCGGAAACTTTAGATGCGGGTTATGAATTCGCGGCCAATCGAATTTAGGAAAGTGCTGCGTTTTCACGGGGTCCGTGTTGGTCAGCGAGAGTGTGTACCCGCTGCGGCCGTGAAAAGCCTGACGGAAGTGGGCGATCTGGCGACCGAGCTCGCCTCGGCCGGCTGCGAGATTGCGGCGAACCTTCCAGTCGAACGCAGTTTTGAGCGCGTTTTCCACTGCCAGAGCCCCGCCTTCGATGAAGAAGAGGTGCCGCATGGGAGTGGGCATCGCTTCGCGTGCGAAGCAGTCCAAGAACGCGGCCAGCTCAGCGCTGTGCGCGTCTGAATTTGCCGTCTTGTGGAGCGCCGCTGCGAAGAGACGTTCACGGTTCTTTGGCGCGTAGAATGCTTCGTGATGAAACCCGAGCGGCAGACTCGCAAAGAAACTGTAGAAATCGAGGAACTCGTCGCCGGTCTCGCCGTCGACGATCCATGCTCCGTGCGAGCGCTCGAGGTCGAAAACGATCGGGAAGCCGTCGCCGATCATGTGTTGACGAATCAGCTTGTGAACAGAGTGAGGGGCTGGGAGCTGCTCGAGCGTAGCGGGCGTCATGCGTCCTCCGGCTGGGCTGAGAAAGTCGGGACGACCGGCGGCCGGTCGCCTGCCGCAAGAATCAGGGCGGGCGAAGCGCCTAAGAGAGCCTAACACGCGCCCTCGAGGAAGTCCCGCCGCAGAGCCTTTTGACTTCCCGACGTGCGGTTGTAAAATAATACGCCAGTGGGGGATGCGGATCTCCGCTGGGGCCCTGGTCTCAACTCCAGCCGTGATGAATTCGTACGACCTGGCGATTTGTCGCCACCGCGGCGATCGTTGTCGCTGTCCCGTCCGCGTCTCGTGAAACAGATGCCTGACTCTCGGGACACCAGTGGACTCGAACGTTTATCAGCCTGTTGAAATAGTGCTTCGAGTCGAAAACTGGTCGCTTCGCTTCCAGATCGGCCGCGGCAAACGCAGGCAATCTTCGGGATTATCGAGTATTGACGTCGGTCGAGCTGGGCGTGAAGAGGCCAGTTTCTCGGCCGAATGACTTTTTCAGGCGGGCTGTTATGCCAAGAATTCGGATTCTCACCAGCAAGGGCAGCGGCTCCAGCGCCGGTGTCTATCCCCTCGCTAAAGGGCAGCTAGGCATCGGGCGCAGCGTTGACAATGCCATCGTGCTGCACGATTCGCTGGTATCCCGTCACCACGCGTTGATTGAGACCGACGGCAAGATCGCAACGATTCGCGATGTCGGCGGAAAAAACCCCATCCGCATCAACGGCGAGGAGGTCAGGGGAGGAAAGACGCTGACCTTTGGCGACCACATCTCGATTGGTCAGACCGAGATGGTGTTCGAAAACGACGTCGCCGAGACGGCGGCTGTGCGCGTTGTGCCAGGCGAGTCGCCGAGTTTCGACTCTGATACCGGGGCGATCAGTCTCGAGGCTGCCACTGTTAGGGTTGAGAAGCCAGACTTTCGCAACCTCGAGGCGGCTGAGAGGTATTACGACCGACTGTCAGGTCTCTATTCGCTCTCCGAGAGCCTCCTCAGCGCTGCGGACGCAGAAGACGTGTATGACGCCCTTTTGGCGACGGCCATGGACGGGACGGGCGCCGAGCGCGGGTTTGTGGCGACGCTCGCGAGCGAGGGTTTTGACCCAGAGTCGTTGAATGTGATTCGATTCTGGGACCCCGAGCAGGGAAAGGAAGCGACGACGCTCGAGATGAGCGAGAGTATCCTGCGCCACATTCAACGGGAGCGACACGCCGTCCTCGTTCGTGACGTACCCGATCACAACGACTTCGGCGCCAGTGTGATCGACCTCAACATCCGGTCATTCGTCTGCGTCCCCATCGCACGACTGGATCGGGTCCTCGGCTTGATCTACGTCGACACGCGCGGCATTCGTGGCCCACAGCTTGACCGTGGCGACCTTGAGTTCGTCAGTGCTGTCGGGCGAATTGGTGGCGTCAGCCTCGAGAGCCTCGCCAACAGTTTTCGTCTCAGACGTGAGAACGAGCAACTCAGGAGCCTCGTCGGTGGACGCCAGGAGCTGATCGGTTCGGGTGAGCGGATGCGAGGCGTACTGGAGCTCGTCGAGAAGGTCGCGCCGCGTGATGCATCGGTATTGATTACCGGCGAGAATGGCACCGGCAAAGAGCTCGTCGCGCGTGCCATCCACAACCGTTCGGCGCGGAAGGATCAACCGTTCGTCGCCGTGAACTGTGCCGCGATTCCCCACCATCTCGTCGAGAGTGAACTCTTCGGTCACGAGAAGGGTGCGTTTACGGGGGCAGTGCAGTCGGCCGTCGGGAAGTTCGACATGGCGAGTGGTGGCACGCTGTTTCTCGATGAAATAGGCGACATGCCGCTGGACATGCAGGTGAAGATTCTCCGCGCCCTGCAAGAGAGGTGTTTCTACCGTGTTGGCGGCCAAAACGAAGTGTCCGTCGACATTCGAGTCGTCTCGGCAACGAACCGTGACCTTCAGCGTTCGATCGAAGATGGCTCGTTCCGAGAAGACCTCTTTTTCCGTCTTGCCGTGGTGACGATTGAGGTGCCACCACTTCGTGAGCGGGGTGACGACGTCATCGAAATTGCCGGCCATTTTCTCGGCGAAGGGCCGCAGGCGATCACCCTCACAAAGGCAGCTAAGGAATGTCTACGAACCTATCATTGGCCTGGCAACGTCCGTGAGCTTCGGAACGTTTTGGAGCAGGCGATCGTGCTTGGCGATGGCAAAAGGATCACGCCCTCCGACCTGCCGCCGCACGTCCGCAAGAAGGGACGGGGCAAGATGATCTTCCGCCTCAAGACGATCGCAGAAGTCGAGAAGCAGTACATTCGACGCGTCCTCGACGAGGTGGACGGCAACAAGGCGAAGGCTGCGACGATTCTTGGAATTTCGCGCGAGACCCTCTACCAAAAGCTCCGAATTTACGCCAAGGAAGAGGGGTCGGAGTCTTGACCGGCGGCGTTGGGCGGCGCTTCGATTCATGCACCGCCGATGACGCTGGCGACGTCCTGCTGGGGCGCGCCGAGAGGAGACTTAGTCACGTTGGAGGCCAGTGTGAGAGCCTGCGTGTTTTTGGGAACCGTTTTTCACGCATGAGCTGTTGTGGGCAGTAAGATGAATTGACGAAGATGAAGAATGAAGAGAGCCTGTCCGCTCGTCTGGCGGTGAGGGGAGCGACGGACGCATCGCCGGTCGCTGAAGTTTCGGAGCGTGATTTCGGACGATGATTTCGGACGATGATTTCGGCATTGACTCGTGCGCGCTGCGTTCCGAAGACACTCCGAGTCGTACCGTTGCCCGCGTCCCGTCGTCCGAGCCCAACCAGTTCGAAGTGATCTTATGAATGTCGATCAGCTCATCGATGAGATTCATGAGCAGGTGAGTGGGCGCTTCCAGAGCGCTGACCGCGTGCGGTCGTTCGCGGAGTTTCTCGAGGATTTCATGCGTGCGCCCGGGCTGTACTTGCGCACGTCGCCGCAGTATCTCCTGGACATGATGGAGTCGTTCGGTACTCGTGACGCACAGCGCGTTGGCCAGGAGGCCGTGCGCTACCGCGTTTTCGACGCCACTACGGGTTCCGATATCGAGCTGGTGGGGCAGGAGCGTGTCCAGCAGGAGATCTATCGGAACCTGTTGGCGGCGGCGAAGCGCGGCAAGGCAGGCAAAATGCTGCTCCTGCGTGGCCCGAACGGATCGGGGAAGACGACGGTCGTCGAATGCCTCATTCGCGGACTCGAGGAGTATTCGAAGAGCGAAGCTGGTGCTCTCGTTAAATTTGCATGGGTTTTCACCGAGCGCGAGAACCGTCTCGGACGCATAGGGTTCGAGGCGCAGACCGGGCTCGACGACGACCTCGAGGGTGCTCAGTCGTACGCCCATCTCGACGAGAAGGACGTTAGCTCGAAGATTCCGTGTGAACTTTGCGATTCACCGATTTTTCTCATCCCGACGGCGATTCGCGCTGACCTGATCCGCAGTGCAGTCGACGGCTGCGCTCCCGAGTTCAAGCCCAAATACAATTATGACCACTATCTCGAAAACGAGCTCTGTCAGAAGTGCCGACGAATCTACGACGCGCTTTTGATGGCGTATCAAGGCGATTGGCGCAAGGTTGTGCGCCACGTCCAGGTCGAGCGATTCTTCATCTCCAAGCGATACCGGCAAGGCGCCGCGAGCATCGAACCTCAAGGAAATGTTGACGCCAACGTCCGCTCCATTCAGGGCGACAACGCATGGAGTATCCCCGGGCTTCTGAAGAACATCAGCCTCTACGAACCGCTCGGCGATATCGTCGATGCCAATCGCGGTATTCTGGAGTACAGCGATTTTCTGAAGCGGCCGATGGAGGCCAACAAGTATTTGCTGACGACGTGCGAACGCGGCACCGTGAGCCTTCCGAACTGTATCGCCTACCTGGATCTCGTCATCGTCGGTACGTCGAACGAGAAACAACTCAATCTGTTCAAACGAAGCCCCGACTTTTCAAGCTTCAAAGCTCGCATCGAACTTGTGGCCGTACCCTATCTGCTGAGGTACAGCGCCGAGCAGCGTCTCTACGAGCGTCAGATCCAACTCTGCGCACGTGAGCGCCACGTCACTCCCCACACCGCTGAAGTCGCTGCGATGTGGGCGGTGCTTACGAGGCTTTGTCGGCCCAATTCGGAACGGTACGACGGTCCTTTGGGCCAAATCGTGGCCTCCCTCACACCGTTTGAAAAAGCGCGGCTATATGACTCTGGGGAAGCGCCCACACGGCTCAGTGAGAGTGAGCGCCAGATTCTTCGCGGCGGTGTGATCAATGTCCGTCAGGAGTACGAGGATGTGGAGGGGGAGTTCGAGGGCATCGTCGGACCTGAGTACGAAGGTCGCCGCGGCGCGTCGCCGCGTGAGATGATCACGATTCTTTCACGCGCGGCGGAGAGTCCAAAGTTCAAGTGCTTGACCCCGATGGCTGTGTTCGAAGCGCTAGAGGAACTACTGAAAGACTCAAGCCTGTACGACTTTCTCCGTTTGCCGCCCGACGGCGGTTATCACGACGTCCACAAGTTTTTGCAGGACGTGCGCGAAGAGTATCTCGGCTCAGTGACCAAGGAGGTCTACGAGTCGATCGAACTCATAGACGTCAAAGAGTATACCCGGGTCTTCCTCGAGTATTTCCGTCACGTGAAGGCTTTTCACACTGGCGAGAAGGTCTTTAACTCGACGACGGATAGTTACGACTCCCCCAATGAGGAGCTCATGGGATCGATCGAGAAACTGCTCGATTTGAAGGAGTCGAAGGACAAGTTCCGGTCGCAGGTCATCACGCGCATCGCTGCGTGGTCTTTGGACCATCCGAAGGACGCGATCGACTATCAGGCGCTGTTCCCTGAGATCCATTCGGCGCTGCGTGACAATTTCTACAAGGAGCGCAATCGTCTGCTGACGTTGATCGAGGAAGACATCCTGAAGTTTGGCACCGACGAGTTTGAACTCCTGTCGGACCAGGACAAACGCCAAGTCGAGCACGCTCTTTGCAACATGAACGAAAACTACGGCTACTGCGAGGCGTGTGCGCGCGATGTCATTGCGTTCGTGCTGCGCTATCGGCCGGAGAGCGCCACGAGCGAAGAGTCTGCTAGCGGCACGGAGACCGAAACGGTTGACCCGACCACGATCGGCACGAAGTCGTAGCAGTGTGTCTTAGCAGCCGTCAAACTCGAGGTTAGGAGCGCTCGGCGCGCGCTCCCACCGGCGCTGCTGGGACGATCTCTGCGTAACGTGTCGCTAAGGAAGCAAGCACGCTGCGGACCGCATCATCCGGGGCGATTCCTTCGGCACGAGCGTGGTAGCTGAGGATGAGGCGGTGGCGAAGGGTGGGCAAGGCGACGGCATCCACGTCACGGAAGTGGACAATCGGCCGACCTTCCATGAGCGCGAGGGCTCGGGCACCAGAGAGAAGCGACTGTGTGCCGCGCGGCCCTGCGCCGAATCTGACGTGTTCGCGCACGAACGCCGGCGCCGCCTCATCGTCGGGGCGTGTTGCTCGCGTGATCTGCGAGGCGTACGCTACCACCTCTTGAGGTACTTCGATCCGGCGGGTCAGCCGGATCCAGCTCCGCACGTCGTCAGCTGCGAACGATCGGTTGATCGCGGCGGCGTAGGTCGATGTCGTTCTGAGGACAATGTGGAACTCTTCGTCAACGTGCGGATAGTCGATCGTCACATTGAAGAGAAAGCGGTCAAGCTGGGAAACAGGCAAGGGGTACGTGCCCTGCTGCTCGATCGGGTTCTGCGTCGCCAAGACGAAAAAGGGCCGCTCGAGCTTCATGTGTTCGCCCCCGCTTGAGACCTGTCTTTCTTCCATCGCCTCCATGAGCGCTGCCTGTGTCTTCGGCGGCGTGCGGTTGATTTCATCCGCGAGAATCAGATTGGCGAAGATCGGTCCTCGGACGAACTGGAACGAGCGACGACCGGTGGCGTCGGCTGCGATCATTGTCGAGCCCGTGACGTCGGATGGCATCAGGTCGGGGGTGAACTGAATGCGGTTGAATTTGAGGCTGAGCAACTCGCCGATGGAGCTGATCAGGAGCGTCTTCGCAAGACCAGGGACTCCCACCATCAGGCAGTGGCCTTCGCTGAGAAGTGCCGCGAGTACCTCGGTGACCACACCCTGTTGGCCGACGATACGCCGCGCTAACTGTGTACGGAGATCTCTCACCGCCGCGGCCGCATTGACGATCTCTTCGACTTCCTGAGCGCTCGGTGGGGGACTGGTCTCGCTATGGCCGTTCGTACTCATGACTCCTCTTCGACTTCGGGGGAAGTTGGGCTTGAGCGTTTCGAGGATGGTCTCTGCTTAGCCGAATTCTGCCGCGGGGCGCCGCACGCAATCCCGTCGCCTTGCCGTTCGCCTCGTTTCACCTGCTGCCACGCGGACTCCAAGCGTTCGAGCGGTTCGCCACTCATGTCCGAAAAGCGAGACTCGACCGCCCGAAACCGACGTTCGAACTTTGTCATCGTACTACGCAAGGCGTCGTCCGGGTGAACGTGCGACTTGCGGCAAAGATTGACAACGGCGAAGAGCAAATCGCCAAGTTCCGACACGAGTTCGTCCGATGGCGTCTCCTGGGTCTCGCCCAGGATCGCTCTGACCTCCTCGGTTTCCTCCCGAACTTTGTCGAGTGCACCTTGGGCGTTCGCCCAGTCGAACCCAACCTTCGCCGCTTTCTTTCCCAGCTCGTAGCTTCGAGTCAGCGGCGGCAGGCTGCGCGGTACGCCGTCCAACGTTGACGGCCGTGGCGACGACTCGCTGTGGTGCTGCGTCTCGGTGGCCTTGATGCGCTCCCAATTCGCCAGTACTTCGTCGACGCTTTCCACCTGAGCGTCACCGAAGACGTGCGGGTGTCGCCGCACTAGCTTTTCGCTGATCGTGTCGGCTACCTCGACAAGCGAAAACCCGTCAGCCTCTTCAGCGATCCTCGCGGCGAGAAAGAGATTCATCAGAACGTCGCCGAGTTCTTCGCAGAGATGGCGCGACGGCTGCCCGCCATCTTCGTGGAGCGCGTCGCCGACTTCGCCGACTTCCTCCATCAAGTAGCGACCCATGTCCCGTAGCGTCTGCTTCTGGTCCCAGGGGCAACCACCAGGGCCGCGCAGACGTTCGACGATTTCGATCAGGCTCTTGAGACTCTCGAGCTTTCGTTCCATGCGGGAGATTTTAGCAGTCGCCTCGACGTCTTGAAAGCACACCGGCGCGCAGAGAAAGAAGTTCTTCGTGTCTCGTGCTCCTTTCGACGTGTCGCCGCTTGGACGCTTTGTCGTGAAAGCGCCGAGGGATATGACGGCGAGGCGCGCGAGCGTGAATCACTTTTGCGACAACTGTTCGCATCGGAGCGGACACTTGAGTGCAGGGGAGAGTCTCGCGCGGGGCGTAGGCGCCAGAACGAGGCAAAACATAGGAGCTTTGTCGTGGAACGTCGTAATTGTCGCCCCTTGGTCCTCCGTTTGCTGTATCCAACCGCGGGGCGAATCGGGCTCGATTCGCCGTCGAACGCTGTGCGGCGTGGTCGACGTGACATCTCCGGCGAACAAACACCGCGTTCTCACAGCAAGGAAGGAGGTGATGTCTACTGACCATCGATAGCGAGTAGGTGAAGACCGAATCCGGCTTGAGCTGATCTTCTCGTCGGACGCCGTGCGTCGGCGAGAAGATCAGTCTTCGTGCGTTTGCACACCGGTGGAAGAGCCTGGCGCAATTCGGAGGAGGTGGGCGAGCGATTCTTCGCCCACGGCGGCTTTCGGTGGTGACGATACCGTGTGCGCGTGGGCGGACAACGAGATAGGGCTTCGGCGGCATCTTATCCACAAAGGACTGGCGGTCGTTGCGGTGAGTGTTGAGGCAGGGTGTCTCCTGTCCGTCGTCGGAGCCCTTTTTGTTCCGTCTGTTCTACAGAGCGACTCTCCAGCGAGAAACCGGCTGCTCGACGACGAGACGACGAGACGACAACTCTGTACTCAGAATGGCCGTCAGGCGTGGCGATTTCTCGTGACTTCGTGCCGGGGATCCGGACGCCAAAAACGCCGTTTTCCGTTCGCAGCGTCTTTTGAGCAGCCTGTTCCCCTTGTACCGCTGGGCGAGTGTCGCTACAACAGTTGCGGCACATAACCTCGAGCTTGGCCATGTCGCGCCGCCTGGCCGGACGAGCTTGCCGGGGTTCACAGGCCTTTTCGACTTTTTTCTACCCTAATCGCCTTGGGCGTGTTCAAAAACTTCTGTCCGGCCCTTCGGGGAACGCCAGGAACGCCGATGCCTGCGCCCGTCCCCCGCCACGACCCGAGCGGGATCGCGCCCGAGTCGCTCCTTGGCCTCGACGCTGGCGATCCCAGGCTCGACACGAAACGGCCAAACTCGAGATAACCGAGAGTCACGATCATGACCCAAAAACTCCGAGTGCATGTCAACGGCGCGGCTGGTCGCATGGGAACGCATGTCGTCGCTGCGGTCAGCGGCGCCGACGACATGGAACTTGTCGGTACGACGGATCTGGGCGACGACCTGGTCGCCGCATTGAGCGGCAACGCCGCCACTGTCGTTGTCGATTTCACCCAGCCCGACAGCTGTGTCGAGAACGTCGAGAAGATTCTGGAGGCCGGGGCCCACCCTGTCATCGGCACGACGGGATTCTCGCCCGGTGATATCGAGCGGCTTCAATCTCAGTCGGCTGCGCTACAGCGTGGCGGTCTGATCGCGCCCAATTTTGCCATTGGTGCTGTCCTGCTGATGAGATTTGCGGCCGAGGCGGCTCGCCACCTTCCGGCCGTCGAGGTGATCGAGATGCACCACGACCAAAAGCTCGATGCTCCGTCGGGAACGGCCGTCAAGACGGTCGAAATGATTCGCGCGGCCGCGCCGCAGGAGTGGAGTGCTCATCCCGATGAGAAAGAGACCGTCGCCGGCGCGCGCGGCGGACGCCTCCTAGGAGTACCGATTCACAGTGTGCGGCTGCCCGGATTCGTAGCGCACGAGGAGGTGCTCTTCGGCGGTTCCGGCCAGATCCTTTCGATTCGACACGACTCGATCAGCCGCGAATCCTTCATGCCCGGCGTGTTGCTTGCCGCCCGGCGTGTGCCGGAGCTCAAGCGCATCGAGTATGGCCTTGAGACACTCTTAGGGTAACAGCTAGGGTAACTGCAGCGAGTTGCGGTTTTTCGCCGCTCTCGGCGCTGCGAGTGTTGCGCGCTCGGCTGCGAAGCGGTGCGAGATCCTACTCCGGCGGCGCGTTCGCCTCAAACAGCGGTAGCGATTGGTCGCAGCCTAGTTCCTGGTCGGCACCGGCGGTGTTCAGCCAGCCTGGACGTTCGTAAGGCGCCTCGGGAGGCGCGCCGGCCATGAACAGGAAGTTGAGCAAGGCAATGCCGTCGCTGACGTCGACCGAGTCGTCGCTGTTGAAGTCCGCGGCCGCTCGGCACGCGAGATCATCGAGTCCGCCGAATACGAAGAGCAGGATCGACGTTGCGTCCGCAAGGTCAAGAGGCTGATCTTCGTTGCTAGCGTTCGCATTACCGCGCATGAACGCGGGAGAGCTTATCGTCACGGAGGAGGCGTAGCTTTGCGTGACACTGACCGTCTGGTCATTGCCGTCGCTATCCGCCGTGCCAAAGACTGCCTCGACGCGCATCGACAGGGTTGATCCTTCCGCCGCGCCCCCGTGGTAGCGCAGCGGCAGCGCCAGTAGCGGCGAATTCAGTAGCGATTCCGTTGCATCGAAGGGGATTCGGTAGTGGGCGCGCGTGTGCACCTCGCCGGTGTGGACATTTTCGGTGGTTGTGATTTCTGGCTGCACGTCGTCGAGGTCGAGAGCGGTGAGGAACAGCTCGTCGTAGTCGACCGTCAGTAGCATCCACTCGACGTCCGGCGAGTTGAGCGCCGTCACGTGAAGCGGTAGCTCGAACGTTTGAGCCGTCGGACTGACAAGCGCCGAGCCGAGTTCGACGTGGTCCGCAAGGTGGAGGATGAGCTGCCCGTCGGCGCGCTCCGTGAGAACCGATTCGACATCGTCACCGCCGACGAGTCGATAGACGGAGGAGCGGGCTTGTTGATCATGCCGGATCCTGATGGGGACCCGAACCCGTTGCTCCTCGCGCAGCTCTTGCGGAATCTCTCGCGTCACGAACTGAAGGTGCGCCAAGACCGTCTCGGTGGCCGCGTCCGTGGACTCGCCGGTTAGCGGTGACGTCGCTCTTAAGTCCACCACGATACTGTTCGGGGAACTCAAGTCTACGTCGTGGATCACCCAACCAGGCGACGCTTCGACACCCGACGCGGACAGGAATAACTCGTCATAGTCAACGGTCAACAGCGCTCCGTCGAGCCCTGTCAGATGCAATCCGTAGATCGGGATCTCGACGATTGAGCCGGCGTCGACGCCGCCGCGGTTGGCCGCGTGAACGTCCCCGAGGAGGAGCGCTGGCCCGACGCTCGAAGACGGTGCGCCAACTGTGGGCGGCTCGGCGCTCGTGGAAGGAGCGGCTACCGAGAACGCGACGAGCGACACCAGGGCACAAAGACAGAGCCGTATTGCCCGTCCGCCTTCAAATGGTACGCGCGGTTTGAACAACGGCGTCTCCTTAGGACGCGACCTGTCCGGAATCCCCGCCACAGACACTTCTAGCTCAGCCACTCCTACGCTCAGCGCGCCAACACGGTCAACGACATCTACATGTCCATTCTAACGCACTCAATTCAACGCACCTCGAATGCGCCTGCGCTTTAGGCCATGTGGGGCCTTGCTTTAGGGCGTGCACGGCGGTGAAAAACCATGATGTGAAGGGTACCGGCGTGCTGATCAACTGTCATCTTACTTTAGCCTTTCATTCTAAGGGTTTTCGGGACGGTGTCAATCTCAGGTAAGCTCACATTGACACGGCCCCACGGACCCCTACAATGCGCGTCGCCATGAGCCAAGACCTCACTGCAGTTTTTCAGCAGCACGCCGAGCAGATTGAGGGCCTCCTCGCTGCAGAGCTCCCTCCCGAACAGCTGCCGTACCTCTCCGGCAGCGTTTGGTACCAGTTCGATAGTGGTGGCAAGCGGATCCGCCCTGCGCTTTGCCTGATCGCCTGTGAGGCGTTCGGCGGGTCGACGCAAGAGGCTCTGCACTTTGCACTTGCGACCGAGGCGCTGCACAATTTCTTCCTCGTTCACGACGATATCGAGGACGGTGACACGATGCGGCGGGACCGTCCCACCCTTTGGACCGAGGTCGGTGTCGCCAATGCGATCAACGTCGGGGATTTCCTCATCGCGAAAGCCTACCAGTTGATCCTCAAAAGCCCCGTCCAGGCGGCGACGAAGCTCGAGTTGGTGCAGATTTTCACAGAGACATTTGAGCGTACCGTCGAGGGGCAGGCTCTCGATATCAATCTGCGCGGCGCGGATGTCGATCTCCAGACCTACTACCGGATCGTCAACCTCAAAACTGCGTTCTACCTGGCCCTGCCTTGGGTCGGCGGCGCGATGATCGCTGGCGCGGACCCAGGGGCAAGAGACACCCTCCTGGAACTTGGCCGCTGCCTTGGGCCGGCATTCCAGATTCGCGACGACTTGCTGGACTTGACGCAGGGCAAGGGCCGCGGTGGAGAGGTCGGCTGCGATCTGAAGGAGGGCAAACCGAGCATCTTGTACGCTCAGGTGCTTGAGCAGCAACTTGGAAGCGACGAGGAGCGTGATCGACTGCGCCGGGTGATGGCGAGTGCCAGGGATGAGACAGAGGCCAAGGATGTGGTCTGGGCGATCGATTTCTTTCGCCGCGTCGGCGCGCTGGCGTTCGCGGAGGCGGAGGCCGAACGCTTGCTTGCACGAGCGCACGATCTCGTCGACTCTCTGCCGATCAGCGCTGAGAAACGCGAGCTCTTTCACGCCATCAGTGATTTCGTCGTCCAGCGCAAAAGCTGACGACGGTTGATGCGTGAACGTCTCTGTGGTGATGTGGCGTCTTGCTGCCCCTCGCCAGGGGATTTTTCCGAGGGGCTGGCGTCTTTCGCGGCGCACGCTTTCGGCATGATCGGGCAAGCGGCGGTCGAGGAAGAAGAGGAAAGGAAGAAGAAGGAAGAGAAGCGATGAGTTACTTCAAGGAGCGCGGAGCGTCTCCGCGTCTTTGTGTACTGATGGGGGGAGCCGAGGGCGAGCGCGACGTGTCGCTGCAGAGCGGACGAACCGTCGTCAGGCATCTTGCCCCGCGATACCGCGTCACGCCGGTCGAGTTGGTCGCCGACGGCTCATGGCGCGTACCAACGGGTACCGTGGGTGAAGAGCTCGACGTCGACGGTCGCTGGTTCGACAACGTCGAACCCGTGATGGCGCACGATGCGATACGCCGCTTGACCAGCGAGCCAGTGATGGTGTTCAACGCGCTGCACGGCCCGCTCGGCGAAGACGGAACGATCCAGGGCTTTCTGCAGCTGCATGGTATCCCCTTCACTGGCCCGGAGACGACCGCGGCGGCGGTCACCATGGACAAGCGGTTGACGAAGGAAGTCCTACGAGCTGCCGGGATTCGAACGCCGCGCTCGTTTACCGTGCCCGCCGCACGACTGCTCGGCGACCGGCTCCAGCGCCGCGCCTGGAGCGACCTTGCGGCGGAGTTCGACGCCTCTGTACCATTCCCGTGGGTCATGAAGCCGAATCGTCTCGGCTCCAGCGTCGGCGTGACGTGGCTGAAAAACGCTGCGGAATTGGTCGAGTCCGCAGGCGCCGCTTTGGCCGCGTGGCCCGACGCCGCGCACCGCGAGGACGTTTTGTTTGAGACCGCGATCGCGGGGCGTGAACTGAGCTGCGCGGTGCTCGACGACGGTGATGAAGACCGCGCTCTCCCGCCGATTGAGATTCGACCTCGACGTAGCCACTTCTTCGATTACGCCTCAAAGTACACCGCCGGCGCCACGGATGAGATCTGTCCCGCACCGATTTCTGCACCAGAGCGTCGGCGCGTAGAAGACGTGGCTCGCTGCGTCCACAGGCTGTTTCGTTGTTCGCCGCTATCGCGTACCGATCTTTTCCTGACACCTGACGGTGAGCTTGAAGTCCTCGAAGTGAATACGCTCCCGGGACTGACCGAAACGTCCCTCGTACCGCTCGCCGCCCGTCGGGCCGGGATCGACCTCGGCGATTTGCTGGCTTCGGTCGTTGAGGCCGGATGGAAACGCGCGGCACCGGTACCAGGCGTCGTCGGCACTGGTCCCGGATCGTTCGCAAGAAGATGAGATCGCGCTTTTTCGACGATAGAATGGTGGGTCGGACGCGACTCGTGCGAGCGCGCCGCACGATGGGCCACACGATGGCCCGCACGATGGCCCGCACGATGGCCCGCACGATGGCCCGCACGATGGCCCGCACGATGGCCCGCACGATGGCCCGCACGGTGGGCTGAGAGTCGAGGAAGTGTGAACGAGCAGCGCAAGAGAACGACGAGCTGGATTCGGATCCGAGGCTGTTCTGAGCACAACCTTCGACACGTCTCCGTGGACATCCCGCGCAGCGCTCTGACTGTGATCACCGGTGTCAGTGGTTCGGGGAAGTCGAGTCTGGCGTTCGATTCCATATTTCGCGAAGGCCAGCGCCGTTTTCTCGAATCGCTACCGGCGTACGCCCGTCGTTTTCTCGGCGGTGTCGACAAGCCAGACCTAGAGCATATCGAAGGCTTGTCACCGGCGATTGCGATCGACCAGAGGACGATAAGTCGCAATCCGCGCTCGACGGTCGGCACGATGACCGAGATCCACGACCACTTGCGCTTGCTCTTCGCGCGGTTGGGGCAGCCACACTGCGCAGAGTGCGGAATCGCACTCGACACGAGAAGTGCGGAGGAGATCACCTCGAAGATCCTGCGCCTGTACGAAGGTGAGAGTGTGATGGTCTGCGCGCCGGTGTCAGAAGCGCCGGGTCGAACGTCCGCAGACTTGCGTGCAGGTCAGCTCGAAGAGCTCCGGAGCGCCGGTTTTCGACGGCTCATCATCGATGGTCAACTCGTACGACTGGACAGCGACAATCATTCGCCGCTGCAGGGCACGACGGGTGACGTGAGCATTGTTTTTGATCGCCTGCGCGTCGCCCCCGCTGCGCGCAGTCGACTCACTGAATCGATCGAGAAGTGCCTGGAGATTGCCTCGGGAGTCGTTGAGCTAGTGACGTGGGAGACTGGTTCAGCCGACCAAGAGCGTGTCGCCCACGGTCGAAGTGAACAGAAGAATGTGAGCGCGCTCGACACGTTCTCCAGTCTTGCATCGTGTCCTCGATGCCGAACAGCACAGCCGAGCCTGGAGCCTCGCCTCTTTTCGTTCAACTCACCACACGGTATGTGCGATCTCTGCGAAGGACTCGGGTGGGTGGATGCGGTCGATCCCGACCTCGTAATTGCCAATCCGAACCTGCCGTTTGTTCGCGGCGGCGTCGACTTTGTCACACGGCGCGGCAAGTTTTTACACTCGGAGCTGGACGGTGAGGGGTTCCTCGCACTCGGCGAAAAATATGGTTTCGGGTTGGAGTCAAGTTGGGCGGATCTTTCACCGGAGGCGCAGCGCGCGGTCCTGCGGGGTGAGGGTGACTTTCGCGGCTGGATGCACGCTCTCGAGGATGTGATCGACACGCGTGACAGCGCTTGGGCTAAGTCCTATGTGCGGCAGGTCACGTGTCCCAACTGCCGCGGTTCAAGGCTTTGCGCCGCAGCGCGTGCGGTTGTGCTCGAGGGGCGCACGATCGACGAGCTCTCGACCTTGCCGGTCGGTGCGCTGCGGGTTTGGCTCGAAGAGATCAGTTTCGACGCTCAGTCTGACGCGGCCGTCGCGCAGCCGATTCAAGCTGCTCTGCTGTCGCGGCTGCGGTATCTCGAGCATGTTGGTCTTGGCTATTTGTCCCTCTCACGCAGTGCTGCGACGCTCTCGGGCGGCGAGGGGCAACGGATTCGTCTCGCCAGCCAGGTCGGCGCGGGACTGCGCGGGGTGCTTTACGTACTCGATGAGCCTTCGATCGGCCTCCACACCCGCGACCACGCTCGACTGCTGGAGACACTTCGCCATCTGCGAGATCAGGACAACACCGTCGTCGTCGTTGAGCACGATGCCGACACGATGGAGACGGCCGATTACCTCATCGACGTCGGACCTGGCGCCGGACGCTTCGGCGGTGAGATCGTTGCCGCCGGTACGGTGAACGACCTGATCGCCGAGCCGAAGTCATTAACCGGCAGCTACCTTAGCCGACGGCGAACGATCGAGGTTCCGGACGTGCGACGCGGGGCGGCGGAACGATTCCTCGAACTCTATGGGGTCGAGCACAACAACCTGAAGAACATCGATGTTCGCTTTCCTCTCGAACGTCTCGTCGCCGTCACAGGCGTCTCGGGTTCCGGCAAGAGCTCGCTGATCAACCAAGTCCTCTACCCAGCGCTGCGGCGACATCTCGGCTACCGACATGCAGCGCCGGGAGCATTCCGAAGCCTCAAAGGAGCGCAAGAGATCGACAAGCTGGTGGTCATCGACCAGAGCCCGATCGGCAGAAGCCCGCGCTCGAACCCTGCGACCTACGTCAAGGCATTCGACGAGATCCGTAGCCTCTTTGCGAAGGTTCCGGAGGCGCGCATGCGCGGTTACTCTCCGGGCCGGTTCAGCTTCAACAAGAGTGAAGGTCGATGCCTGGACTGCGAAGGCGCCGGCGTGAAGATCATCGAGATGCAGTTTCTCGCTCCGGTCGAGGTCGTTTGCGATGTCTGCGGCGGCCGACGCTACAACCGTGAGACGCTTGAGATTCGCTACCGAGGGCAGACGATTTTCGACGTTTTGTCGATGACCGTTTCTCAGGCGCACGAGTTTTTCTCTGATCACCCGAAAATTGCCCGGTCGATTTCGCAGCTCGAGCGAGTTGGGCTCGGCTACGTTGCATTGGGGCAGCCGGCAACGACGCTCTCTGGTGGCGAAGCTCAGCGCGTCAAGCTGGCAGCTGAGCTGCGTCGACGCGACACTGGGCGCACGCTCTATATCCTGGACGAGCCGACAGTCGGTCTCCACTTCGAGGATATCAGCAAGCTGGTCAAGGCACTGCAAGATCTCGTCGACCGGGGCAACACAGCGATCGTGATTGAGCACAATCTCGACGTGATCAAGGTCGTCGATCATGTGATCGATCTTGGCCCAGAGGCTGGTGGTGAGGGTGGCGAGCTTGTCGCCGAAGGGACGCCCGAGGAGATCGCTCATGCGGGTGAATCGCCCACGGCCGCGGCTCTTCGTACACTCTTTGGCGACGGCGAGGGCGATGGGCGACGAGTAGCTGCGAAGCCCCGCGTGTCGCGGGATGATGATGGTCGCCGCGCAGGTGGCGGGCAAGGCAGTATCTGTCTGCGTGGTGGCCGCCTTCACAACCTCAAAGCCATCGACGTCGATCTGCCCCACGACCAGCTGATCGTCGTCACTGGCGTGTCGGGCTCGGGGAAGACATCTCTCGCGATCGACACAATTTTTGCCGAAGGACAAAGAAGATACGTCGAGTGCCTTTCGACCTACGCGCGGCACTTTCTCGGCCAAGCGCCTGCTCCGCCAGTGGACTCTCTGTCAGGTCTCGCCCCGTCGATCGCGATTGATCAGCACAACTCGAGTGGCAATCCCCGTTCGACCGTGGCGACCGTAACGGAGGTCTATGACTATTTGCGGATTCTGTTCGCACGCGTTGGCGAGCCTCACTGTCCGCACTGCGAAGTGCCGCTCGACTGGACCACGCCGAGTCGACTGGCCTCTGAGATCGTCCCGACCCGAGGCGGTGCTCGACTCTACGTACTTGCACCGCAAACGATCCCGATGGCACCCTCTCGCAGCGGGATCCCGCAGGTGAGTGACGTGGAGACGTTCTGTTCGTCGCTACTTAAGGGCGGGTTGACGCGTCTGTGGATCGGTGAGGAACTGCGACTGGATGAAGCAAGCGATGTGTCGGTGCGTCGACTCTTGTCTTTCCTGCGGGAACGAGCCGACGCGGTCGAGACGACGGAGGACGGTGAACCGGAATCGCAGGTTCACGTGATCGTCGATCGCTTGATCGTCGACGTGAAACACCAGACGCGATTGGCCGCGTCGCTAGAGTCCGCGTTCGGCTGGGGCAGCGGCGAGGCGTGCCTCATGGTCGCCGGCGAGGAGATCGAACGCTATTTCCGGCGGCCGAGTTGTTCGCGTTGCGGGTTTTCGCTTACCGCGGAACTGTCGCCGCGGATGTTCTCTTTTAATAGTCATCAGGGCGCTTGCACGCGCTGCGGCGGGCTGGGCCTTGAAGATCGAGTCGACGTTGGAATGCTCTTCGTCGACCCCCGTCACAAGCTTCAGGAAGCCACCGATCCTGTGTTTCTCGAGTTCCTGCGCACGTCTCGTCCTTCCGTTTGGAAAGCGCTGCGGGAGCTCTTGAAGGTGAGGCATCTCGAGGACTCTCCACTGCGCGAGTGGGGCGACGGAGACAAACGCGCGGTTCTCTTTGGAGACGACGTGCCGGTCGTGAGGGTGCCGCTGGAGAACGGAGTCACAGTCGACGTGGCGTGGGAGGGCCTGGCGTCCTGTCTCGAGCGCGGCGCTCAGCTGGAGACCCTCGGGGCCGACGCACCGAAGCTGCAGCATCTTTTTCATCAGGAAACGTGCTCGGTTTGTCGGGGCGGACGTCTGCGACCGGAGATTCTGGCGGTACAGCTCGGCGGCCTCAATGTGCACGGCGTCACTGCGTTGACGATCGCGGACGCCCTCGAGTTCGTGCGCCGACTGGAGCTGACTCCGGTACGAGCGAGTGTTGCCGACCAGGTTCTCTCTGAGCTGCAGCATCGTCTCGAGTTTCTCGTCGACGTCGGTCTCGGCTACATCACCCTTGATCGCGAGGCGCGGACGCTTTCGGGCGGTGAAGCGCAGCGCATCCGCCTGGCGTCACAGCTCGGGCATCGACTTGCAGGAGTCATCTACGTGTTGGACGAGCCGACCGTTGGCCTCCACCCAGCCGACACGGAGAGGTTGATCACGACCCTTTTTCAACTGCGCGACCTTGGCAACACGGTGCTCGTCGTCGAGCATGACCGCGATTGTATCGCCGCCGCCGATCTGGTGATCGAGCTCGGCCCGGGCGCTGGGCGCGGCGGTGGCGAGGTGACCTTCCACGGACCTCCAGACGCCCTGGTCACTTCTGAAACTTCGGTGACGGGGCCGTTCATTTCGGGCCGCCGGGAGGCGTTTCGTCTCCGCGAGCGTTCGTCGCCAGAGCAGTGGATTCGTCTACGCGGTGTGCGTCGCCGCAACCTGAAGAACGTCGAAGTGAGTTTGCCTCTGCAGCGTCTCGTGGCTGTGAGCGGTGTCTCCGGATCGGGGAAGTCGACGCTCGTTTTCGATGTCCTTGCTCCCGTCGCCCGGCGGTTGGTGGCGCGGTCTCTGGGCACCCTTGATGGGGTTGTGGACGAGGTCGAGGGCGGCGAGCAGCTGCGCCGTGTTGTCCAGGTCGATCAACGGCCGCTGGGGCGGTCTCTGCGCTCGAACGCCGCAACGTACTCTGGTCTTTGGGACCATGTCAGAGAGCTCTACTCGCAGCTTCAGACCTCCAAGGTCCGAGGCTACGGCCCGGGACGATTCAGTTTCAACATCGCTGAGGGGCGGTGCAGCGCCTGCGACGGTCAAGGCGCACGACTCGTCGAAATGCACTTTCTCTCGGACATCTGGGTGCCTTGCGAAACGTGCCGCGGAAAACGCTTCAACAGCGAGACGCTCTCAGTTGAGTTCAAGGGGAAGACCGTCGGAGATGTCCTCGACATGGAGGTCGACGAGGCACTCGAGTTCTTCGAAAATCAGCCGCGAATTCAGTCGATTCTGCAGAGCCTCCAAGACGTTGGCTTGGGCTATCTACGGCTGGGGCAGCCGGCGAAGATGCTCTCCGGTGGTGAGGCGCAGCGGGTTAAAATCGCGACGGAGCTCGCCGCCCGAAACTCAGGGGACGTACTCTACATCCTCGATGAGCCAACAACTGGACTGCACTTGGAAGACGTGGCGCGGCTGCTGGACGTGTTTCAGAGACTGGTCGATCAGGGGAACACGGTCGTTGTTATCGAACACCACCTTGACGTCTTGAGATCTGCTGACTGGCTGATCGATCTTGGCCCTGGCGCCGGAGAAGAAGGCGGTGAGGTCGTCGCGAGCTGCCCGCCGACGGAGATCGGTACAGTGGCGTCGAGCGCCACGGCTCGGTTTTTGGCGGCCGAGAGTGCCGGCCGCTCATCCTTGTGTCACCAGCGCGGTGGGGCGGAGAGATGACGTTTTCACGCTGTCTGCGACAACGCGTTGCGGCATTGCACTCCATTGAAACTGGTCCGGCCAGGCCGGCGCGAAACGGCCAAAGTCGAGCTAACACTCTCCTCCTCGCGGCGATCGTGGGAGCGACCGCAGCCGCTGGCGCCGCCGAGGCACAGCTGCCGTCGCGATTGCTGTCTCCGCAGGCGGTCTTCGGGTTCGACCCCGCGCGAGTGTCGGTCGCTGACACGCGACAGGTGATGCTCTACTGCGACGCCATCGCAGCGCGCGACGACGTCGACGTGAAGACGGTCGCCCTGTCGACAGACGGACGTCCGGTTCCGATGCTTCTCATCTCGTCACCACGGAATCTTAGGGCGCTGCACGGCGATCGAGAGTCCACGCCGCCGGTGATTCTCGTCACGTGCGGAATCCATCCCGAAGAGGTGAGTTCGACGGGGGCGTTTTTTGCATGGGTCGAGCGTCTCCTCGCGCCAGACTCACGGTCGTCCGGGGTCCTGGAGCGAGTTGTACTGTTTGTCGTGCCGACGTTGAATCCTGACGGCACCGATCTCATTGCTGAACGGATCCGTTCGAGGATGCGAGGATCTCGCTCCCGTCCGCTCTTACATCGCTACTGTGGACACGATCTCAATCGGGATTGGCTTGTTGGCACACAGCCCGAGGTGCGCGGCATTATCGAACGCGTTCACAATGTGTATCGCCCGTCGCTGACGATCGACGTGCATCAGATGGGGCGCTATGGACCGCGGCTCTTCGTGCCGCCGTATGCCGAACCCAACGACCCCGCGATCGAAGAGGAACTGCTGGCCTACGCTGCAGATTTGGGCCGGCGCGTCGCCACGTCGCTGACTGAGCAGGGGCACACGGGAATCGCGCATCGATGGACGTATGATGCTTGGTCGCCGGCGCGCGGCTATCCCTTCTACCACGGCGGTGTCAGGTTTCTGATCGAAGTTGCCTCCGCGAATTCGGTCGACGCGACGCGAGTCGGAGGAGAAGAGCTCTGGGTCTTTCGTGACGGGAACGACGCGACACCGGAGCACCCGAGGCCGTGGCCTGGGGGTGTGTGGAGCTTTGCGGAGGCGAGCGAACTGGGAGCGCTCGCTATTGAAGTGGCGGTTCGACTCGCGGCGGCTGATGCGAGCTTCTCTCGACTGCCGTCTCAGACGGGGCGACCTCGCAAGCCGGGTGGCGGATATATCGTCGAGAGCGGTGTGGCCGATCCCGGCGCGGTCGCCGAACTTCTGCGAGCTCTTCAGCGCGGCGGCGCTTCTGTTCGGCGTTTGTCGCGCGGCCGCTGGCGAGTTGATGATCCGCCGTGGGCGAGTGGTTGGTGCGCGTCGCTCCTGACGACCAAGGATTATCCAACGGCGTCGAGAACGGTTGGGCGCGGCACGTTCAATCATGTTCCCTACGACACGAGCGCCCACAATCTGGCGCTGCTGACTGGGTGTTCAGTGAGGGCTGCGCCACTACGAGGGACGCCCGAAGGGCGGCAAACGACAGCTGGCGATGGCACTGGGAGCGTGTCGCCGCCTTCCTTGGCACAGAACCCGGTAGACGCCAGCACTGGGGGGGCTTCGACTCCTGCGCTCCCCTCCCGCCGGCGAACAGATCAGGATGGGGGCGGCAGCGGCGCCGCGGTCGAGAGCAGCGAGTTCGTCGAGTCTGGCGAGTTGTCCGCACCTGCTGAGACGCACGCGGCATCAACGGAGGTCGCATGGGTGGTCGACCAGCGCAGTCTCTTCCTTTTCCGCCACCTGAGCGACCTGGTGGAACGCGGGGTTCACATTGAGCGCTTTCTGCGCTCGTCGCAGGTGACGCCGCAGGTGCGAGCCGGCGATTGGTGCCTGTCGCGAATCGACTCCGGCTGGATTCGCGAGATCGTCGCTGACGGCTGCAACGTTTCTCAAATCGACGATGATCTCCTCGACCAGCCGCGGCGCGCAGGCGATTTGGTGAAGTTTCAGTACCCGAACGTCGTCGTCGTCACTCGTGAAGCCGCGGCCAAGGACGAGGGCTGGCTACGCGCCGTGCTCGAGGATTACCGTTTTCGGTTTCGAACGGTCGACATCGGCGATTTGCATCGTCTCTCAAGCGCGCCGATCAGAGCCGACGCGCGAGAGGTCGTCTGCATCGCGGACGATGTCGCGACGCGCGTGGGTCCCGCGTTCGGTGTCGAGCTTCGGCGCCTCGTGGCGCGTGGAGCGCGCGTCTTCGCCATGGGACGATCCGCCGCGAAGGTTGCTAACTTCGGGATGTTGCCGGTCTCGGAGTTGTACGTGGGAGCCGACGCCTTCCCTGGGACGCTGCTCAACACTCGGTTCAACCGTGACAAGCGGAATCAAAGTGCTCCTTCGCCGCTTTTGTGGGGTGTCGGGACCGCGCCGATTGTTCTCTACGATCGTGGGCCGGTTTGGAGGAGCGAGGCCGTCCACAGAGCACGGGATCGTACGCCAACGAGCGAAGTGGCCGAGGCAGTTCTCCTCGTTGACGGAGAGAAACCTACGGCCGCTGGTTTGGCACTCAGCGGCGCCTCTCTTCATAGCACAGCCGTAGCCTTCCACATCTCAGGGGCCGGCAGGCGAGGCGATTGGGTGCTGTGCGGTTTTCGTCCGCATTACCGCAGCTGGACCTTTGGTACGTTTCGCTTCCTCTTCAACGTTCTTCTGGCACCCTGAACGTCGAGCTGATGTCAACGGCTGCGGTCACGTAGTCGCGCCCAAAACACCTCTTCTGCCTCTTTCTGGCGCTGCAGCGCTGCACGCACTTTTTCGTAGGCGAGCTCGAGCTCGGCGTCGCTTTGATCACTGGGCTGCGCGTTCAGGTGTCCGATCAACTCCTGCAAGCTGCGGTTGAGCTCTGTCGCCCCGAGGTTGAACGCCCACGCCGAATCATAGAGATCGGTCGATTTGAGTTCGTCCTCTGATGGACGATAGAGAATCCGCCATGGTCTTCGTCTGATTTCTGCCGTCAAAGTCGCAGTGTTCGTCGACGTTTCCCGCAGGTCGCTCAGGATCATCTTCACTTCGGGGCGGCTCTCGCTGAGAACATCGTGTGCCTTGTTGGCCACGTTTCGAAGGTCCAGGAGCGTTTGCTCGAGCATCTCGGGGGTCACAAGAAGCTTGTCGGCGAAGGACCTTGTCTTTTCTGTTGTCTCGCGCAAGCTTGTCAAAGTGTGGCGCAGGTCGATCCGGTTCTCCTCGACAACCGCCTTGACGGTCGACAGCACATCCTCGAGTTGCTCCCGGACCGGGATGAGATCCTCGCGGACGGTTTTGGGGAACGCGGCGAGCTCACTCACCGCCAGCGCGATGTCTGCATTGGTCTCGAGGTCCTCGAGTATTCTGCTGACCGCTCCGGAGATCCGTTCTGCGTTGGCGGCGACGCCATCTAGTCTAGCGGTCAGGTCGTTTAAGTCGCCGTTGTGGCTACCGACGATCGCCTTGTCACCCGAGAATCGCGGTCCCCGACCGCCCTGAATGAGGACGCAGACAGGGTCGCGGGCTGTCTCCGCAATCGTCACCTGCGAGTCGACGCGAAGGTGCTCCGTTAAGGCATTGGGCAGGGATATCTTGACCCGTACGCGAGGCTCTGCCACGGAGGTGTGCGGAGCGATCTCTACACTCCTGACGCGGCCGACGTCGACTCCAAGGAGGAGTACGGGATCGCCCGCGCGCAAACCACGTGCGTCGCGAAACTCTACATCGACGATCGTTTCGCGCTGCAGCAGAGACGCAAGAGCGCCCTTGAGCGCAAAAGCGACGCAAGCGAGCACGGCGACCGCAGCGACCAGAATCAAGAACCTTCGACTTCGCATCTGTTACGTAAATCCTCAGCCGGAGGAGTGGCGCCTGCCGCATTGCAGCCTCGATTGACTGACGACCGAGACGCGAGGCGGAACACGCCGGTGTCGATACGACGACGCGCTCTCGCGTCTGTGCGGTGCGCGAGCATGGTCGACAGGATTTGTTGGTGCCGGTTCCGACCGCTGTCCGTCATCGATTCGATAAGATTCGCCGCGTGGCTCTTCAGGTGGGAGAGCCGGCTCGTCCTGGGCCTGTCCAATGGACTCCAGCCACTCCTGCCACCGCTGAATGGCTCGAGCTCTCTCCGCGATGTCGTCGTATGCTTTGAAGCCGAAATCCATTCCTGTCACCTTTCGTACCGCGATCGACGTATAGAAGCGTACAGCCTCGTCGCGATCGGAGAGGTTCTCGACCAGGCGATAGGCGAGGTCGCGGCGCCCCTCCTCGACGACTTGCAGCGCTGCTGCAATGCGGACACGAGGGTCAGAGTTTGCGAGATCTGCTTCCGGGTCACCGGTTACCTGAAGTGCTGGAGCGCGACAAGAAACGACAAGCGCGCAAACGAGCAGGAGAGTGCAGCGAAGTTGCGGGCGAAGACTCATGGGCGCAGCGGCCGTGTCTCTCTCATGCTGTGTCTGGGCGACGGCATCGGCGCACGTGCCTACGCAGCACGTCGCGCGACGAAACTCATGAGGCGCGGGCTAGCGCGAGTCTATAACTACGCTGGCCAAAGCTCAACCTGGCAGAGCTGCTAAGATGTGGATTCTTTGCAGGCGCCTGTGTCGGTCGGTCGCAGCGATTTTTTTGGGCGCCACGGGGGTGAGCCGAGAGGCGCAGCATGCCGAAAAGAGTTGAGGAGCGAGCCTTAACACGTGAGCCGATAATCCTGTAGTGCCAAAGGAGGTCCTGGTGGCGATTCTCGTAGCACTCGTCCGGCGTCTGTCGGTCATGTTGGCGCTGTCGACGCTTGTGGCGGCGTGTTCGTTTGCGACGGCGTCGAAAATCGATTTCAAGACGACACAAAGCGGAGCTCTCATGACCCGCCTGCGCCACGTGCACGGTGGTGCTGAGAGGTTCCGACGTTTCGCAGGCGTTCAGTTCACGTACACCGCCGCTGACGCCAAGGGGAACGTCTTTCGACGCGACCTAGCTTTCCGGTTCGATGACTTTGAGCACGTCTGGTTTGCAGGTGACCCAGAGGCCTCCTTGCTTGCTGGGCCGGCCGAAGAGGCCGACTCGGACGCACACCACACGCGTGCGACTCGCTCTTCGCAGCTTCGGCCGTCGTCACGAACTCTCCATGGCGAGGTGTTCGCGACTCCCGTAGCTTCCTCGTCTCATGCGACGCCCGCGGACTTTGACTTCGCACTTCGCTCGATTCGCTTCCTCCTCGAGCCTGGTCTCCTCTCGTCGTTCGGTCGCTGGACGTTTCGTAGCTTGATGGCACCTTGGCACGTGACCACAGTTCCACGGGTTGAGCTCGAGCCGGTGGAGCGATCGTTGCCGTTCGGCCCGTACTTGTTGATCGAGAATGAGGCGTCAGGCTTGCTTCACGAAGTCGTCTACTCAGGATCCCACCCGTTCGTCGTCGGCAGTGTTCATCGCGTGCGGTATGACGACTACGTCGTCCAGGACGGTTTCCACATCGCAATGCGCCGTGTTCATACAAGGGTCAGAAGTCAGGCCGAACGAAGGCAACGGGACCCGTTTCGTCCCGAGATCGGAGGCAACGATCCCGTCGTCTTGGAGGAGACACTCAGTAACTTGCGCTGGTTGAGCGCAAGCGAGGCGGATGCTGTGTGTCCTCTACCGACCGAGGAAGAGCATGACGTTGAGTCTGAACCGCTTCCCGAGGAAAGAGCGGGGCAGAGATAGCACTGTCACGTCATGTGCTCGGCGACCGATCGTGGCTACTTGCCTTCTGCGTACCTGGGGCGTTGGGAGGCTCTGATGCTCGTGGTTGTCGGTCCTGAGCCTGTAGCGTTCAGGTTGGCGACTGCACGTCGCATCGACGCTCGTAGCGCGCGTGAACGTTCGTCGCTTCGCGATTCGTGCGACGGAGTTGGATAGAAGTTGCTCAGAGCAAAGAGCGCATAGCCCTTGGCGTTCATACGCTCCAATTGCTGCAGTTGCGCCGCCAGCTGCCTCGCGTTGTCGTGAAGGTATACACCGACACCTGGGTAGACGTTGTCACGCTGCGGGACGCTGAGTGCACGCGACGCGAAGGTGGTGAAGCCTGAGGTCGTCTTGTCGTAGGTCATCGGGAATACCTCGTCGACCCAGCCGCGGCGCTGCCAGGTGACGACATCTTGAAAGAAGTTCTCGCGAGCTCGGGCGTAATCCTTGATCGCCGCGACCGAGACGCGTCCATGTGGCTGGAGCGCGCGATAGGCGTTTGACAGCCGGTAGATCACCGTGTTCACGCTCCGTCGACGCCACTCGTTCCACTCTGCTGGCTGCGTCGAGGGGAGACCACCGGAGTAGTTTTCGAACAATCGAAGCGTGTTGGCATCGTAGGGGAAGTCGTGTCGCGTTCCCGGCTTGCGACCCACGAAGCGTACGTAGTCGAGGTGAAGTCCGTCGAAACGGTATCGTGACGCAATGTCTTCGACGATGCGAACGAGGTAGTTCCGTACCTGTGGAAGGCACGGATTCAGCACAGTGTACTTGTCGGCATCTAGGAGCAAGCGGCGACCGCTGCGATCCACGAGAAACCACTCCGGGTGTGTGTAGTAAACATGTTGGCGATTCTTTGGCGGTTTGGATCCTTTCCAGGCGGGAAGTACGTTGAGCCAGGCGTCTAGTTCGATGCCGGTCGCTGCGGCTTCTTCAATCGCAACTTGCAGAGGGTCGAAACCTGGATGTCGTCCACCGATCTCTTCGCCCCATGGTTCAACTTGCGATGGGTAGAACGCATCGGCGCGGCCTCGGACTTGGAAGAGCACTCGGTTGAGGCCGAGCGCTGCGGCGGCTCGAATTGCGCCGCGAACATCGCGTTCGGTCTGATAATCCCAGCGGGTTACCCAGATCGCGCGGACGCCGAAGCCAGCAGTCCGTGACTCGCCAGCGACGCTTGTGGAGGACACAACTGTCGCGAGCAGTGCTGGAACGAGTGCCAGAAGGATCGCGTTGCGAATCGTCGCCTGAGAGCGGGCTGTCGGCGGGAGGGGCAATGCCCAGGGGCTTGGGCGTCCGGAGTTGGCTGGGAAGTTCATAGAAAGAAACTCGGTGAGAGGAGAAAGTGGTCCACGGCTGTGGGTGACGCCGAACGGAGTACGCCAGTTCCAGTTATCGGCGCAGGAAGGAAGAATCTTTATCGCCCCGAGCATTTTTCCCAGCGGTGCACCGAGAGGTTCACTCGGCTGACAAGCCGGTGCCTCTTCCCGCCCAGATTCGGCCGCGGCGAGCCTCGAGAATCGCGGAGATTTCCTAGCGTTCGCCGTAGCTGAACTGAAAAAGCGAAGCTTCGAACCGGCTGCCGGGCTCGAGTCTGGCCCTTTCGAGCCGGGCTGGGAGCGACCGCACAGTCGGGACTTGAGTCCCGCCCGAGGGCTTCGAAGCACAGTTTTTCCAGCCGAACGAGTTCGTCGGCCGCGACGGACGTAACCCGGGTTCGAAGAATTCAACGCGGGGCGTTATCATTCCGCCTATGAGTCCACAACGTGCGGGTGACAGCGCGGCAACGACCGAGTGCGCTCTTTGCGGTGCCACGAATCAAGTGGGCGAAGCGGCGTGCGGCAGCTGCGGGGCAGTTCTTCTGCCTCCACAGCGTGACTGGGCAGAGCCAGCTCTTGAGCGGCGAATTCACGATGTTCTGCAGCGTCACTCGAGACGCGGCGGTGGTGGGGCAAACGTCGTCCTGCTTTTGCGGCTGGTGGCGGCTTCGGTTGCCGGGACTCTGGAGACTGCAAAGGCGATCGTGACGGCCCCGGAGCGCAGCTTTTTGTGCTTTCGGCGTCGCGGCGGGTTCGCGCTTGCCACAGCGTTTGTTTTTGTGAGTGGGGGACTCTCCCTCGCGGCAAAGGCTCTTCTCGGCGGCTGGGCTGATCGTCCCACCCCGATGCGCGGAGCGACGCTCGCTGCTGTCGTGCTGGTCGCACCTGCCGCCTACGTCTACGTGCGAGCTCAGGTCATCCATCTCTCAGCGCTGTTTCAGAGCGCGGCGAAGGAGCGTTTCGAGGTGAGCTATCGCGTCGTCGCCTACACGAGCGCCAGCCTCGCGCCGCTACTGGCGGTGCCGGTTTTTGGTGAGTTGCTCTTTCTAACGGCAGGCGTCTGGATAGAATCGATCGGCCTGGCTCGGACTCACGGTATGGAACTCACTAAAGCGCTCTTGGTGGAAATGATTCCTGCGTTCGTTCTGATTGTCGGCATGACGGCATTTCTCGGAGTTCAACTCTTTTGGCTGGCGCAGCCGTCGACTTGAACGACACGGGCGCCGGTTACCGCCCGGTGCACCGCGTTACTTCTGAAAGCTTTGCAATGCGTTATCGAATCTTGATCCGTCGAACTCTCGGCGCGATGCCTCCGTGGACCGTCGCGCTGTGGGTTTGCGTCGCCGCTTCAGTGGTCGGCTGCGAAGCAACGCTCGTTGATCTTCTCGTCGAAGCGGAAGGGGGGGATCCAGCGGACATGCGTGAGGCGATCGCCGCGATTGGCGAGCGTCTCGAATCGCTCGAAGCAGCCGGCATCCCGTATGACGCGGGCGCCGAAGCGGCGGTTGCGTTTCTGCAGGAGATCGTCCAAAAGGACGAGAATCCCCATATTCAGGCGCAGGCGCTCCTGGCCCTGGGCCGACTGCATAGGCCGCAAGTGGCACCCCTCTACGTAGAATCTCTCAGCTCGCCTCATTGGTGGGTACGTCTCACCGCCGCTCAGGCGCTTGCGCGCAACCCGTCACCACTCGCCGCTGAGGCCGTGATCGCGCAGCTGCGCCGTGAGCAGAGACCCGAGGTGCAAACCGAGATTGTGAGCGCGCTCATCGCGCTCGGCCCTGACGCTGCGCTGAAGGTGCTTCTCGAGATGTTGATCGATGACACCGAGCGTTACGATGCCATGCTCCTGAAAATCCATGGCGGGGTGAAATCGTTCAGCGGCAGGAATTATGGGCCGGCCGAGATTGAGCGATGGCAACAGTACTACAATGAAAAGTTCTCAGCTTCCGAGACGATAAACGAAGGCTAGCCTAACACTTCGTCTCGAATCACGCGGCCGCGCCAACCAGGCCTTCAGACCGGATGGATGGGTGAAACGTTACATAATTCCCGCCGCGAAGCTGATTCTTGCAGCGCTTCTGGTGACTTGGCTTGTCTCCTCTGGTCGACTCGAATTCTCGAGGATCCTCTCGATTCGAGAGAGGTGGCAGTGGGTGGTGGCGAGCTGCGCGCTGGTTGGCGTCGTTTTGGTCGCCGCGGCGTGGCGATGGCAACTCTTTCTTCGGGCGCAGGGAATCCGCTACTCGTTTTCAGAGTCCTATGTACTGACGCTGATCGGATTTTTTTTCAGTCAAGTGATGCTTGGCATCGTCGGCGGTGACACGGTGAAGGCATATGTCGTGGCGATGGAGAATCCCACGCGACGCAGTGCCGCGGTGATCTCTGTGATTTTTGACCGTGCGTTCGGACTCGGCGTGTTGCTCGTGATCGCGGTGATTGCGGGTGCGTACAACTGGAATGCCGTCGGCCCAGGTTCGCCGATCAGGGCGTTTGTAGCGGCTACGGCCGGGCTGCTAGCGTGTGGGGTCGTGGGTGGCGCGCTCTTTTATTCCCGTCGCGTCCAATCGTTCCTCGAGCGCCGCGGCTGGGGAGCGCGCCTTCCGGGGCGCGATCTCCTCCTGAAGTTTCGCGAGGCGCTGCTTGTGTACCGCCAACACCCGCGGATTCTTGGGGGCGCCTTCGTCCTTACGGCCATGCTGCACGTCTGCGTCATCCTCGCGATGTACTGCGCCGCTGCAGCGCTCATTCCTGGTGAGCTGCCGATCGCGTCGTTCTTTGTCGTCGTGCCTTTGGCCAACGTGGCGATGGCGGTGCCGATCACTCCTGGGGCCATTGGCACGGGCGAAGCGGCCTGCGACTACCTGTTTGCACGGTGCGGAATGTCACGCGGCGGCTTGGTGCTCGTTGTGCTGCGTGTCGTATATTTCGCCTGGGCTGGGATTGGTTGTCTTCTCTATCTCCGTAGGCGAACTTCTGTGCGCGAAGCGGTGAAGATCGCTGACTCAGACGGCGATGCTCGAGGCGAGGGAGCAAATAGCGCCTCGGATCCGCATCAAGTGTCGAGCCACTGACTCTTCATCGTTGTGCGCGTGAGAGGTGTTCGTGCGACCCATCGCATTCGAAGTCTCCGGTCTTATGTGCGACCAGCCTTCGGGCATCGCACGATACGGTCTCGGTCTGATCCGGGGCTACATGCAGCATCGAACGACGTCTGGCGATGATGCGACGGAGGATGTGCGACTGCTTCACCCTGTCGGACGTTGGCGTCGTCGAACGATTTTGAAACGGCGACTGCCAGGCTTGAGCTTGGGCGCGTACGGCTCTGGCTACCGTTTGGCGTCCAACGTGCGGCTGCTTCATCTTCTCGACACACGATTGCCCGCGCGCTACAGCGGACCGCTCGTAGCGACCATTTTTGACACGCTTTCATTGTTGCCGCTTGCCTCGCAGCGCGATCTCTCGCCTTCACGTTTTCGGCGTCGTAAGGCGGCCGCGTACGAACAGATCGTCGGTCGCGCCGATGTCATCGTGACGCTCGCTGAAACGATTCGCCAGGCCGTGTTGGAACGATTCGGCTCAGCGAGTCGAGTTGAAGTCATTCCTCCGGGTCTCGACGTGCCCGCGGACGCGGATCTCATCCGAAGCGAACTTCTCAACGCGCTCTCCGCGCGAGGTATACGTCCGCCCTTTATCATGGCGGCAGGCGCGCTTTGTCCGCGGAAGAATCTCGACACCGTCATCGCTACGTTTCACAGCGTCGCGGCGGATTGGCCACAGCTTCGTCTTGTCTTAGCCGGGGCGCCGGACTTTGGCTGGGAGGGGAGCGCAACGCAGCGGGCCGCGTCCTCTTCACCGCGTGTCGTTGTCGCGGGCTATCTACCTCGCGGAGAGCTTTGGGCGGCTATGGCACAAGCGGAGTGCGTCCTGCAGCTATCACACTACGAAGGATTCGGACTGACCGTTTTGGAAGCGCAGTCGGTCGGCACGCCGGTTCTCGTCGCTCGTCGCGGAGCACTGGCGGAAACGGCTGGAACGTCGGCGTGGATCGCTGAGCCCGACGACTCGAGGTGCCTTGAGTCGCATCTGCGCGAGATTCTCAGCGGTGGCGGGGCGGTCGAGGCGCGGGTTCGAGCCGGTCGCGAGCGTGCGCTTGGGTTCACATGGTCGAGAGCGGCGGCCGCGATCGCCGCGCTGCACGAATCCGTGTTGACCTGACGCTACGCGGGCAGCCCCGTCGGCACCGCTAAACTTGTGAATGCCTGGGGTGTGCAGTAGACTCATTCCACGAGAAGGGAGATTCTTGCCGAAGGATGTGAACGGGAGCAAGAGCAAATCAGCTGATCACGCCGGCAGGTTGTCAGCGGTTTTAACGTTTGCTCCCGTAGGTATTTAGCTTTCGCAGGACGACTCATTGCCGCTGATTTTGTCAGGCGAGTTCAAGACCGATTTTGCCATGAAGAGCTTAGCGCCGAACGTTACCGGAAAACGAAATGGTTGGCTGCCCCGGTGGTGTGGGTTCTGGATCAGTGCTCCCTTGCTGGTCGCTTCGGTGCTGTGGGAGGGCGTCTACAGCGCGTTCGCCGCGCTCTGGCTGCTCTTCCGTCGGGATCAGGCCCGCGCCCGGGTGCGTCGGATCCTGCTTGGTTCGCGCGCCGTGCTCGGCGTTGGAGTCATCGCCGCTCTTCTTGGTCTCAGCGGTTGCGGGAGCTTTCCCGGTACGTCGTTTCGATTTCAGGTCAACGAGTTCATGTGGTCGACGAAGACACTGCTCCACATGGAAAGTGGGCCAGGCGAGGTGCTGGAGGATATGCAATCGATCTTTATCGGCGAGACCTCCTTCGAGCAGCTTGGAGACACGTTCGAGCAGTTAGGGTGGTAATCGCCCAGCGACCGGCGTTAATCTGTTCGCAGTCTGCCCGAAACACGACGTGCGGAGATCTTCGACCGCAGTGGCGTTCGCCCTGACTGAGAAGCACTTTTTCAGGCAGGCTGTTAACTGGAATTAAGGTTCGACGTCACTTTCAACCGATGCAACTGCAGCTGACGCGGGTCAGCGGAACCTAGAACGTGCAGTCGAGGGGACCTGGCGCGCGAGCGGATTTCACCGCAGCGCACGGAAACAGCCACGAAAAGACGGAATTGAAGCACCCGTGGACTTAGAGAAGGTCAAAATCAAACGAATTATCGGTCCAACGCCGAGTGGTGCCGCCGTGCTTCTCGGCAACGACAAGAAGACCTTCGTTATTTTTATCGGCTTTTACGAGGCCGCCGCTCTCATCCGTGAGATCAACAAAGAGGTTCCAGCTCGACCCTTGACGCATGAGTTGATTCAGAACGTCTTTTTGGGGTTCGACGTCAAGATCAAGCAAGTGATCATCTCAAGCATCATCGAGAACACCTTTTGCGCCACGCTGATACTTTCCCAACCGATGGAGGAGAATGGGGGCGAGCTTAGCTCAAAGCGTAACGAGGTGCGGATCGACGCGCGTCCCAGCGATTGTTTCGTTATGGCGCTGAAGAACAAGGTCGACCTCTTCGTCACCAGCGAGGTTTTTGAGCGCGTGCCAGACGTGACGAACATCGCCGACGACGTCGAGGGGTCATTGAGTTCTGGCCAATTGGGTGGGGGCGTTCTCGCCGAAGGAGCGTTCTCGCAAACGATCGACGAAATGGACTTCGATTTCTGCCCTGAGGGAGACGAAGAAGAACAATCGTTTCTCGGTGATCTCGGTTGTTTCGACGATGAAATCGAAGACGATGATGAGGACGGTGAGGAATGGAAAGTTTGAGTGGACTCCGCTGGCGTCGAATCGGTCTCTGGGGCGTTCTGCTGGGCGTTTTTCTCGCTGGCCACGCGGTGACGCGTTACGTCGACTCCGATCGTGCGGCGGGCCCGTATCACAGTGAACTTTCGAGCCTTCTCTTCCCGTCGCTCAATGCCCAGGCGCTCAATGATCTGGGCGACGGAGACTATCTGTTTCTTCCGTCGCGCCGCACGGTTTGGGTCGTCAATCGAGACAGCGGGCGCATGGTGAACTACGAGTTCATCAACAATGAGTTCATGACTGTACAGAAATCGAGAGTGGCGCGTATCGATCAGCGGGCGTTCCCGCCCGAAGATACGAGTTATGTTCTAAGCGATCGCAATTGGCACAGTATCGTCTGGGTGTGCAACCGACGTACCGGCGACGTGCAGCTTTGGGAGCTGGTGCGCGACGGCGAGATTCGTAGCGTCGGCCCGATCGTGACGAGCACAAACCTGAACGAATTCGCGCCGCAGGATCGATAGCGCGAAGGGCGCGCGCAGAGGGGGACTATGACGGGCCAAACCGCCGTGCGAACGATGTTCGTACTCGCTCTAGGAGTCTTGGGGGGGTGCTGCACGAACGCGCCGCCGGCCGAGAAGTACTTCAGCCGCGAGTACGTCCGCGAGGCGTTGAGCAGTTTTGTTTACGCGGTCGAGACTGAGCAGTGGGACTACGTCTACGAGAGTATTTCCAAGGAGTCTCGTGATCGCCTGCAGATCACAGGCTCGAGGCTTCTCGGGCTTGGGATCAAGTATTGGGAAGACCCGGTTTCAGGTTTGCCGCTGTACGATTTGATCGTCGGCGCGCTGCATCGCCGCGCCGAGCCCGAAGAGTTTGATGAGAGAGCGCGTGTCTACGTGCAGGGCAAGCATGAACGGCTGCGCTTCGAGGCGTACGTCCTCTTTGTTTGGGAGGACGAAGGCTGGCGGGTCGATCTGTGGGGCATGATGAATGGGCGCCGCCTGGATGCAAGCGACGGCTTGACGCGCGTGTCGCCGTAACGAGCGCGCTCACTTCGAGACTCGCCCCACCCATCGGACGGAAGGACCTGTTTGGGTCAGGGCTGTCGGCTATCGAACGGGATCAAAATCGACGCCGTTCAAACCGTAAAACTTTGCCAAGCCGGCCAGGTCGCGGCGCACACGATTGCTCGGTGAGTCGAATTTGACTTTCCTTGGTGCGACCAGGGCCGTCAGTTGTTTGATGTCGAAATGTTCGAGCAGCCCGAAGCAGAAAAGCTCGGGGGCCTGCGTGACTGACAAGTTCTGCTCGATGGTGTCTTTCAAACTTCCGAGCGATTGTTTCAGACTCAACCCAGCGATCGCTGTAGGTTCTAGTGCGGCAGCGACCAGCGCCACGAGCGACGTGCGCGGTCCGTTGGCGTGGATGTAGACTGGGTGATCGGCGTCTTTTCGGGCCCACCGTGCGATACCGCCAACTTGACTCGCCTGAACGCCAAGGGGACGCGAGCCGACGCATGACAGCAGGAGACTGAGAAGTGGGGCCTTCTCGCCAGGAACGGACTCACCGATGAAGAGTGGATCCAGCGCGATGACGCGGTGCCCCATCGAGAGAAGCGTCGCCACCTGGGCTGCAGTCGTCTTGCGACCTTGATCCGCCATGAGGAGCACTGTCGACTCGGCGCTGCCACCGCCCAGTTCAGTCGCTGGTATGGTCCAAGTCGAACCGAACTTCAACTGCCAGCGGATCGAGTGCGCGACATCCGTGCGCGCGTGGCCGACCGGCTTTGCCTCGATCTGGCCACGGGACCATCGCACGAGTTCGGCCAGTTGGGCGCGCCGAGCTGTCTGCCATGCCGCAACCGCAGCTCTCGAGGTCGGTAAAGCTGGGAGCTTCGGCAGGTCGGCAGCCAGTCGTTTCGCCAAGGAATTGAATGTGAGGTTCTCGCGAGGCAGCGGAATCTCTAACTCATCGGCCGTCTTCAATTCGCCCTCAGAGGAGATCTCCTCGAGCGGAACACTCACTTCCCCCGAGAAAAAGTGATCGCGTAGGAATCGATAGAGCTGCAAGCGGTTGTCGAGTCCAAAGTTGTGGTCACCGGGGATGTAGTTGACGTGAGTGCGCAGAGAGGAGCGTTTGCCGAAGAGCTGATAGACCGGCTCGGCAGCCTGAAGCAGTTTCGGCAGCACGTCGTCGGCTGCAAAACAGCATTGATCGAACTCGTTGTAAGTCAACAGCGTCGGTCGCGGAGCGATCAAGGCGGTGAGATGGCAATAGTCCGCTACGGTTGCCATCTCCGTGGGCATTTGTTCTGGATCTCCCAGATCTGCCGGCACGTCGATGCGCGTGAGCAGGCTCGAGTACCCTGCGACAGGATTGGCGAGCGTCACGCGTTCGTCGAGTGAGCTGAGGAAGACCGTCTGCCAGCCGCCACCTGAAAGTCCGGCGACGGCGACGCGCTTGGGGTCGGCATTTTCGAGAGACAATGCCACGTCGAGCCCTTTTTCAAGCGCGAGGTAGAACGGTGCTAACCCGCTGTACCCACAGAGGTCCAACTGCTTCGCACGGTAGTGGGAATTGTCCGCGTGGTTCAGTTGCCCCATGCCCAGCCACTCCGGATTGAACGCGATCATTCCTCGCTTGGCTAGATTGATGCAGCGGATTTGCTTGTAGGCGATCGCCTTGCCGAGCTTCGTTTCGTGGCCGTTGACGTTCAGGACAACGGGCACACGTCCCTCGAGAGAGGTGGGGAGGTAAACTAGAGCGGGGAGCCACATTCCGGGCAGCGCCTCATATCTCAAGCGGCGAATCGTGTAACCTGGACCACCCTCGATCGAGTCCAGCCAGGCAACTTGCGTTGGTGCCGATCGCCACTTCTTCGCGTCGCCTCGGAAGACCACGCGCTCCAGCATGTCTCGACGAATCTGCTCGGCTCGAGCCGTCCATTCGTCGATCGAACCGAAGGCCGACATGACGGGGACTCTCGGCCTTGCGAATTCACGAATTTCCTCCAGCGAACGACCTGCTGGAAGAACTGGCTGCGCCAACAACGTGGCAATGTCATCGCGGTTAGGCAGGTTGTCGTCCGCCCAGAGGCCGCAGACGAGAAGGCACGGCGCAAAGAGAGCGTAACGCACTCGACTAGCCTGCATCGTGGGCTCCTTTCGGATCACGTAGTTCAGACGAGGCTGACGAAAAAGCGCAGAGACACCAAAGGTGTCATGAGCGGTTTTCAAGGGCAAGCGCTTTTCCGCGTCGAGCTCGGACCTGCCACGAGCGATCGATTCGGAGAGAACGACGCGTTCACACAACGACCGCCGTGCTGTGTGGCGTGGGTGCTCGAACTTTTTTTGAAAAAAGTCTCAAGTCGCGATGCGTTCTTGTCGATATGCAGAGCAGAAACAGAAGTGACCGGTAATCCGAAGAGAAGATCGAAACTGCAAACTGGTCACACGCTGAGGTCCAGGTCCGGCAGTGGCCAGCGCGGCGCACATGAAGAGGTGCTCGCGTGTTGAAGGGGAGAGCAAGCGAATGAACGCTCGGTGTATCGGTACGGCGCGAGCGGTGGAGGTGGGGAGGGGACGCCTCTATCGTTTCCGCCGATTCTCGTGCCGAACCGGTGCTGAGCCGCGGTGCTGGCTCTTAGAAGAGAGTGAGCCGTTACCGCATCTACAAATAGACCCCATACCCCATATCCTTCTGCCCTAGTTCCTGACTAGGGCGACCCGCATTCTTACCCTCCGTATCGTCCCGGGCATTCGTGCCCGGGACGCCCTTCTTTTATCTCGGACATTTGGCCGGGACATCATCTGCTCTTTTTTCTTCGGCGTCTCCCCTTCGCAGTCGACGGTGTTTTGACGTCGCGAATTTTTCTTCGAGCTCAAGTTGTCAGACCTCTGATTCGGCGGCGGCGCGGATTCGCATGTCGCCGTTCGTCTGCGAGGAACCGTGTGGGCGTCGACAGGCGAGGTGGTCAAAACGCAGCGGTCCACTCATGTCGTTGGGGGAGGCGTCTGTAACGCGTTGTGTGGCCGCGAACGGTGCTCGCGCCCGCGTCGCCTTTCGAGCGCACACTCGGCTTAGAAGAGCCCGGTGCCGCCTGTTCAGGAGTGCCAAGAGTGCCGATGTCTGCCGCCTTCGGACGCTGCGATCGATCGCAGCGCGATCGCGCGCCTGGGCCGCTCGTTGGCCTCGACGCGCCGGGGGCGCTCGTTTTCGCCTCACCGCGCCCTGGCGTCGGTGCGGAGCGAACAGCGAGGCGAAACGGCTAAACGCGAGCTAACGGCGCAAAAAAAAACGAGACCAAAGCCGATGCCTTGATCTCGTTTCAGTTCGATCGCCCTTCAGACGAAGAAAGGTTGAACGTCCGGTGAGCTATTCGCCGGTGACGTTCGTCTTCCAGGTCTGAACGATGCCGAGGATGCTCGTGTAGTGGTGATCAACTGTTTTGATCTCTGAGATGCCGCCGTTATTCGCGGCCGTGTAGATACTGGCATCGCCGAGATTGACGAGGCCCAAGTACGACGTCAGTTCGGACGAACCGTTCTTGCTTCCCGGGCCCACCTGGTTGACGCTGTCGTAGATCGCGGGGACGTGGAAATCCGAGAAGATTCCGCCGCCACCCGGACCGATGTGTGGGCTGATGCTGCAGCCGACGAAGCCGGCGCCCACGAGGAGAACGACGGCAATTTTCAAGATACGCATGAAATCCTCCACAAGGGAATTGTGGTAAAGAACTGTCGCGCGTCCGCTGCCGAGGGCGAACGGCCTCGGACGCAAACCAATCCGATTGAGTCAGCTCTATACCTCAAACAGGCCGAAAAAGCTAACGTCCTGTGTATCGGAACGCGGTAGCTCAAACTTGTGGCTTTTTCGGTGCATCCTCCCGCAAGCCTGCTCTGCGGGGCTGACCTCCTCGATCAACGTTTTTGAATCGCAGAGGCTTTCTTTTGGCCCTCGTTCGTCGACGCGGGCCTGGATCCATCATTAACTCATCATAATAGTCATTATCGGGCCGCGGTGGGGGACCTCAGTCTTCCGCTTACCCTCATTTGGCCTTCGGGTTGGCGAAACACGAGTGGAACGGCCTCGCGGTGGACGTCGTCGCCGTTTGGGTGTCGAGAGGGCAGTCCCCGGATCACGCCCGGGAACGATTCGCCTGCCCAGCGTCAAAACCAGCCTCGAACTCTTCGTACGAGGCGCGTTCGCCGGTGAAGTATTGAAACTGCGCGATCCCTTGGCAGATGAGCATCTCACGCCCGGTGATGAGTTCTGTTGCCCCGCCTGCCTCTGCCGCCTCGAGAAACGGTGTCCGCGCCGAACCGTAAATCATGTCGAACGCGATGACGTGTTCGTTGAATGCCGCCCGTGGTACGGGCGATGGATCTCCGGCGTTCAGGCCAAGCGGGGTTGCATTGACCAGCAGGTCATGGTCGTGCGGTTGACCCCGGAGCTCTTCCAGCGGTCTCGCTGTAACGCCTAAGTCGCGCGCCACGGTCGCCCCACGCTCGGGGTTGCGAGCGTAGATGGTGCAGCTCGCCCCGTAAGCCTTGAGCGCGCCGACAGCGCCGCGCGCGGCACCGCCATTGCCGATGATGGCGACCGAGCATGTCTTCAGGGCGACGCCGCGTCGGAGCAGCGGATCGACGACGCCTCTGGCGTCGGTGTTGAAGCCGCGCGCCTGCATCGCTACTGCGCTCTCGTTGGGCGCTACTTTCGCGCCGTGATGTGGCGCGATTGCATGGGGCGCGAAGACGAGTGTATTTGTCGCGCCTGCGGCTCTGGAGGCGTCGTCGAGTTCTGTTGCCAAGCGAAACGCGTCTTCCTTGAACGGAATCGTCACGCTGACGCCCCGCACGCGCAGTGGCGTCACGAGGTCATTGATGTCGGCCAGTTCGCGAAGCTCGAGCGGCAAGTAGACGTAATTCAAGTCCCGCGCCTGCAGTGCTGGATTGTGCATGTGTGGTGACAAGGAGTGGCCTACAGGCCGTCCCACAACGCCGAGCACCTGGACGTCCTTGGCGAGCTCGTGAGCGCGGTAGAGACGGAGCATCTCTCGCATGCTCACCTGGCCCGGAGCCACGCTTTGTGTGATCGAGCCGTAGGTCCATGGCGCTCCCGCGGCGACGGCGAGGATACGACTAGCGACTCCGTAAGGCCCCATGGCAAAGCCGACCCGCTGCGGATCACCACGTTCGGCCGCACCGACCCACTCGAGCATACGGACGCTGTCGAGAGGCTGCTGGGCCGTGGGGACGAACTTCAGCGCGACAGGGCGCAAGGCGCTTGCTTCGCGCGTCAACCGGGCGATCTCGCCGACGCCCATCATGCCGTTGAAGTCGTGATGCGAGATGACGACCGGTCGGCCCGCGACCGCCAGGCGCGTCGCCACTTGTGTTCCCCACTCGGCGTCCACCGCGGCGGCGCCCGCCTTGAGTGCGGCTTCGAACGTCCCGAGGCGCGCCGACTCATCGCCGCTATAGGCGCCGCCTTGGGCTTTGGTTCTTAGCGTGAACAAAACTGCGAAGCGCGACTGAACCTTGCGGACAATCGCCAGCGCCGCCTCATGAGATTCACAGAGATCGGCACGCACTTCAATGGAGCTGAGCGACGACTCGTGGCCTGCCAGTTCGAGCTGGCGCTCGACCTCGTCCTCACGGCCGCCGACTACGCCGAGAACACCGCGAACTCCTTCTGTTTCTGCTGCCGCCATCAGGAGGCCTCCCAGCCGATGCGTTCGAGGAACTCCCCCACCTCAGCCGCACTGGCACGAAAGTCCCCCAACTCACAGTTACCTCGCAGCGTATGCCAGTCCGATCCTGCGGTGGTCAAAAGACTGCGGCGCGCTGCCTGGTCCCGCAAGAGCGCTGCATCGCTCGGGCGCCGCCACGGGGTCGCGATTTCGATGCCGTCGATGCCGTCGTCTACCATGCGGTCGAGATGGCGGTCGATCTGAGAGGTGAAAGGGTGCGCCCAAATGCTGATGCCGCCGAGCGCGGAAATCTTTTGGATCACGTCGCCGGCCTTGGGATGTGGTTTGGGAAAATGCGCGTTTGAGAGCAGGTGACGATAGGCTTGTTTTTCGGTGCTCACGTATCGTTTCTGCACTAACAGCCGTGCAATGTGGGTGCGGCTGATGACGCGTCCGGCTGCCAGCTCGCGACACTCCCGCAGCGAGATCGAGACGCCACGGCGGCGCAGTTGACTCAGTCCCTCTCGAATCCGTTCGTTCCTAGCTTCGAGGATCGACTCGACGTAGTCGTGCAGCGGCGTCGAGATTCCCGCTGGGAAGTAGCCGAGGATATGGAGCTCTTCGTCGTCCACCCGAGTGCTGAATTCGACCCCAGGAAGGATCCGTAGGGCATCGACACTCGCGGCGGTTTCGTCGTCGTCGACACGTTGTTTGCACTGCCCGTACGCGTCGAGCGTATCGTGATCGGTGATCGAGATCCCTGTCAGCCCGGCTTCGCAGGCAAGCTGCCGCAGCTCAGACGGGGATCGACAACCGTCTGAGCACGACGAGTGAATGTGAAAGTCGAACGCCGGCTGCAGCCGGCGGGCGGCGGATTCCAAGGCTTTGGATTGCATTCGAGTCCGAGAGGGCTGGGCTGGCGACCGCCTTGAGTATTTCATTGCCGCAACTGTGCTGAGTTGAGTCGCGCCGCACGCGGCTGCTCCGCGGTGAGAGGCAGGCCGGTGGATTCGAACGGCGCCGGCGTTTTTTGCATTACGTGTTCTCTGCGTCCGGCCCTATGTCGACCTGACGTCTACCGACGACGCCCAGAAGGCGCCGCAGTCTTTCGTCTCGAGAATCGTCGCCCGTGAGCGAACGAAGTCCGTGGAGAGCCCACTTGCCGAATGCATCTGTCTCGAGGTTGACCTCCTCGCCCGGCCGCCGCTTTCCAAGTGTCGTGACGTGCAGAGTGTGCGGGATGGCGGCAAAGCTGAACCAGTTGTTCTTCCGGTCGACCTCGACCAGGGTCAAACTGATGCCGTCCACAGCGATCGATCCTTTCGGCAGCATCTGGTCGATCAGTGCCGGCGCTGCGGCGATCTTGAACAGAACCTGAGTGGCTTCTTGTCGGCGCTCGGAGATTCTGCCGACACCGTCGACGTGGCCAGTCACGTAGTGTCCACCCATGAGATCGCCAACTCGCAGCGACCGTTCGAGGTTGACCCAGCCGCCGCGGCGAAGTGCGCCGAGGGTGGTTTTCGCGAGTGACTCCTCGACGACATCGAAGCGGAGATCGTCACTTTCTTGACTCGCCCGGCAATCGACGACGGTCAGGCACACACCGCTTACAGCGATGCTCTCGCCCAGCGCGACGTCGTGTTGGCGATCCTTCGGCTGCGTTCCGCGTTGGCGGCGAACCGTCAGTTGCAGGCTGCCGCGGCCGCGCGTAGACTCGATCACTTCGGCTTTGGCTTCGACGATTCCTGTGAACATGGTCCTGTGAACGTGGCCCCTGGAGGCGACGGCTCGACGCGGCTGTGTCGGGGGGCGAGCATCGCCCGGTCGACTCGCACCGGTTCCGGTGCGAAACCACTGATTCTATTCGATCGGAGCCGCTTCACACCCCAGTGCCTGAAAAAAAGTGGCGAGTCAAAACGGAGCTCGGTGAGACGGCGTGAGTTTCGAGCTTCAAAGCTGGCGGGCGCTGACTTTTGGGCGACGAATTTCTCCTGATGACTCTGCCCGACAACTTCTGCCGAATGAGACTTCTGCCAGATGGTTTGCACTGGTGAGGCGCGGTGCAGCGAAACGATCCGCGCCTGTGCAGCCGTCGTGGCTTCGAGGAAATTGGTTTCGGCTCCCCCACACTGGCAGCGACCGCTGACATGCTTCCCGCTCAACCCATCTCCCCCACCGAGGCTCTGCGGGCGTTTGCCGGCGGACTGAATCCGCTCGATCCGCAGCAGGTCGACCTCCGCACGCTTGTCGGTGACGCGGCAGTCCTCGCGGACTCCATCGAGGTCAGCTGCGCGGTGACCGTCCAAGGAGCAGCCGAGCCGATCGCGGCGCGCAACGGATACGCAGTCGGCGCGCACCATCGCGCCGGTGCGGTGTACGACCTCCTCGGCGTGTGCGTCGTCGGCGGCGTTCAGGACTGCCTCGGCCGCGGCGTGCCCGAGGCAGACCCGTCGTCGGACGTCACAGCGGCGGACTTCCTGACGCCCACTTCGCTGTGGCGCGTTGAATCGGGCGCGCCGCTGCCAACCGGTACCGATCGAGTCCTGCCGCTGGACGCTGCTACAATCGTCGGCACCGCCCGTGTCCGAATCGATGCAGCGTGTGCGCCCGGTGAAGGCATCGCGCACCCCAGTCAGGCCGGGCGCATGAGAGTCGACGCTGGGTCACGGCTCGACCCGCGACTGCGCACTCTACTGCTGCGCCAAGGCATTGAGTCTGTTCGCGTGCGGTCCCCGGCTCCGATCGGCTATGGAGTCATTGGGGACGAGCTTGTCGATTTGGATGCGTCCGTAGCCGCAGGGACGAGCGTCATTCGCCCGGACCTCACAGGCTACTGGTTAGGAGCGACGCTAGAGGAGCGTGGTCATACAGTCGTGCCGCTCGGCATCCTTCCGGATCATCCACAACGCCTCGCTGACACGCTTCACCACGCACAGCGCCGCGGACTGAGGACTTTGGTGCTCGCGGGCGGCGCCGGCCGTGGATTCACCGATCGCACCGTCGAGGCTTTTCGGCGGCTCCGTGCACGCTTCTTGGTCGAATCCGTGGCGCTGCGGCCGGCGACCGCTCTCCTGCTGGCGAAGTCCCAGGGCGTCGACATCATCTGTCTTCCGGGCGCACCACTGTTGGCTGCGGCCTTCTTTGACCTCTTCGTCGTTCCGGCACTGGCGGCCCAGCTCGGTATTGCCCAGGCCGCCTGGGACTGGTCGACGCAGGCCGTCCAGCGCGAAGATCTGACGGCGGAGGAGTCTTGGCAGCTCCTGCCCGTGATTCGTCGGCACGGGGAGACAACGATCCTGAGTTCGTCCGCGGCGCGTCTTCGCCTTTCGGCTCCCGTTTTGCTCGCTCAAGTCGGTTGGGCGGTGGTGCGCCCGAGCACCGAGCGGCGCCGGGCGGTCGTGTACACGGTGTACAGCTCTGAGAGGGGGAGGCCGTAGTCATATATATAGCTCTCGCTCATTGGCGGCTGGGTCAACCGATGGCCGATCCTCGAGTGCTGCTCCGCCGCCACGGCTATCCCCGAGAGCTTCGCCCAAAGGGCGTCCCCGGTGGCGACGGCGAGCTTCGAGAGAGGTGGGGCGCAGGATCCCGAGCTGCGCACGGCGAGCGCCTTGCCGATCCAGAGGCTTTGATCCCCCAACAAACGCTTCACAGAAGCTCTACGATCTCCTTTACATCCTTTGAGGGTTGCTTTTAGAGGAGATGTTCCGTAAAAATGATTCAACGTCTGGCCTTGTCAGAAACCCCCCTTTCTGCTTCGCGACAACCGTCAAACCTGGCGTGTAAAGCCTGATCTGGCACCTGTTCACCCACCTCGAACGCGTGCTGGAAACAGGCGGATTCTCCCGGGTCATTCGTCGAGGCGTGAGGGGTTTGGAATCGTTTCGACGTTAGAACTTAAATCCGCGGTGACGGAAGCTGGCGCCAGGTGCTCGGCGTCGCGTTGCCGCCACGAAAAGAGAAGAAATGCAAGCAAGTCGGTGCGAGCCGAAGGGAGGCATCTAGCACATGAGTCCGTTAGCCAAGACCTTCATTGTCATCAACCTGGTGTTGAGTCTCGTCTTCTTCGCTGCGGTGTCGACCAGCTACCTCTTGACGCAGGACTGGAAGATCGCCTACGAGAAACTGAGTAGGGAATCAACCAACACGATCCGGGGTCTCAACGGCGATATCGCCCAAAAGACCGCGCTAGCGACGACGTTGAATGCAGACGTCAAGAAGATCAACGCGACACTTGAGGCGGCGCTCAGCGACATCAAGTCCGCGAAGGCAGACCTCGCACAGAAAAACCTCGAGCTCGCTGAAGCTAGCAAGAGTGTGCAGGCAGCACTCAAAATGGAAACGGAACGCCAGCGGACGATTCAGGGGGCACAGGGGACGATTCAATCGCTGGAGCGGCGGCTTGCTGAGACCATCGAGTCGCGGAAACAGGCGATCGAAAGAATGGACGAAGCCGTTGCGAGGCACAACGCGATTCGCCTCGACTTGGCCAAAGTGCAAGAGGAGTTGACCACGGCGAGGGCGGAGTATGCCGAATTGTCGCAGGATTTTCAGCGACAAGAGATCGAGACCGCCGCCATTGCAGCAGGCAGAGACGTGACGAAAGCCGCGCCCCCGATCGACGGACGCGTCGTCGCGGTCGGAGACAAAATCGTCGTTCTCTCTGTTGGCAGCGATGACAATGTCGAAGCGGGCCACGAGTTCACCGTCTTTCGTGAGAGTTCGTTCGTCGCAAAGGTGAAGGTGTTCGAGGTCCTCCCGAACATGGCAGGAGCTCATATCGTCCACACCGCCAAGGCAATCGAGCAGGGTGACAAAGCGTCGACTCGCATTCACTGATGCGACAGTCGCCTTGGCAACGATTGAACGAATCCCCGAAGAAAGATTGAAACATGGCGAAATCCGACGAAATCATCGAGAAAACTGAAAGCAATCCGGTGGCGACTGCTAGCTTGATCGTCAGCGCCGTTGCTCTTTTGCTCGCGACATTGGTCTGCTTCATGCAGATCCGTGCCCACGACGGCGAGGGCGAGCGCCCCGGTGAGGCTCAATGGTCAAAAGACCGCAGAGCACTGAGCTCGGCCGCCGTTGACTCCGGCGACGAAGACGAAGACGAAATTGAAGACCTCGACGATGACAGTGGAGATGATTCCGCTGGCGACGAGGATGCCGAAGACGCGGGCGACGTCGACGACGATGCAGACGATGTCAGCGAGGACGCGGATTCGGACGACTTCGACGATGAGGATCTCGATGCGGACGAAGATCTTGACGCAGACGAGGATCTCGATGCGGACGAAGATCTTGACGCAGACGAGGATCTCGATGCGGACGAAGATCTTGACGCAGACGAGGATCTTGACGCAGACGAGGATCTCGACGCGGACGAAGATCTTGACGCAGACGAGGACCTCGACGCAGACGACCTCGACGACGAGGACTTCGACGACGAGGACTTCGACGACGAGGACTTCGACGACGAAGACCTCGACGAGGACGCGTAGTCTCTCGCGATTCCGCGCCGCCATCTCGAGTTTGACCATGACGCTGCCCTGATCCCGTCGCGGCGTGGACGAACTCGAGATGCTCGGTTTTTGCGCGCCATTTTTGGTGGGCGTTGGGGTATTCTTGCTGCCCGAATCGCGTCGTCAAAGGGACGGCGCCGCCGCCACGGCGTTAGCGGGTTGCATGTTTTTTTCGAAGCTGTTTCGCTATTTCTCGTCCGACCTAGGAATTGACCTGGGCACGGCGAACACGCTCGTCTGCGCGGGGGGCCGCGGGATCGTCGTGAACGAGCCCTCTGTCGTTGCCGTCAAGAAGGGCACCCAGCATGTCCTCCTCGATGGCGACGCCATTGGCACCAAGGCCAAGGCCATGCTCGGGCGGACACCACTCAGCATCGACGCAGTGCGTCCGCTGCGCGCAGGCGTCATCGCCGATTTCGACATGACCGAGGCTATGTTGGCTCACTTCATGCGCCGGGCGAGCGCTGGGCGCGGTTGGGTGAGCCCCAGAGTCGTGATCTCGATTCCGATGGGGGTCACGAAAGTGCAGAAGCGTGCCGTTTTCGACGCTGCCATGCGAGCCGGCGCACGACAGGTGTTTCTGCTGGAAGAACCGAGAGCCGCTGGCCTCGGTGCGGGCGTGCCGATTCACGAGGCCAACGCTCACATGATCGTCGACATCGGGGGCGGCACGACGGATATCGCGATTCTGTCGCTCGCCGACGTCGTCGTCTACGACACGTTGCCCGTCGCCGGCGATGCGTTCGACGAGGCGATCGTTCAGTATCTCAAACGTAACTACAACATTCTCGTCGGCCCGCACACCGCGGAGCAGCTCAAGATTGACCTTGGGTCAGCGTCGCGACTAGGGGAGGAGGGAGAAGCTACCGTGACCGGGCGGGATCTGATCGCGGGCTTGCCGCGCGCTGTCCGAGTCACCTCAGCGGACGTGCGTGAGGCCCTTTCAGGTCCCATCCGGCAGGTGATCGACGCGATCGAAACAGTGATTCAAAAGACCGGCCCTGAGCTTGCCGGCGACCTCATCGAACGCGGCATCTTGCTCTGCGGCGGCGGGGCTCTGTTGCGCGGGTTCGATCTTGTGTTGGCCGAAGAGACCGGCTTGCCCGTGATCGTTGCGCGTGATCCACTGACGACGGTAGCCCGCGGCACGGCCGTCTTTTTGGAGCGGCTCGACGAGTTCAAAGATATCCTTGAGAGCGCTGACGACGAGCTGTAGATTAAGCAGGGTCCGAGAACATACCCGCAGCGTCTTGAGCAGCGATGACTGCCGCTCTTTACGATTCTCCTGAGTGCCTGACGTGCTTGGCGTCATCACCCGTCGACCCATCTTGGTCGAACGCGGTTATGGCAAGCGAAACGCCGCAAGCAGCGGCACCAGGCGAGGCGCGGGTGAAGCCGAGCGGTAAGGCGCCAGCGGTTCGGTGCCGAGTGGGGTGAAGGACGAAGCGGGTTGAAGGAAGAGAAGACGGAGGAGGCCCCAAGTGGCACGTCGATCGAGTCGGCGGTGGAGCGTCGGCCATCTCGTTTGCATGCTTCTCTTTGTTTTGCCAGTCGGCGTGCGACTTGTCCGTGACGGCCGGCGCGTGAACGCCGGCGACCTCACGAGCGTTCACGCCATCGCTGCTGCCCACGAGTTGCGTCTCGAGCTCCAGCGCGCACAGGGGGAACTTGAAGCTCTGGGGGCTCTTCCTTACCAGGCGCGTTACGGACGGGTCCTAGCAAGCGTCTTGCCGATCGGCGATCTGTCGTCTGACCGTAGCAGCATGATTGCGGTGACTCGCGGCGCCACTCCACTACCAGCCGGAGCAGCCGTGGTCACGCTTCGCAATGGACTGGTCGGTCATAGCGATGGCGCGTTCGAGTCGGTGCGTGCCGGTCAGTTTCGTGTCGTGCGAGTACAGACTGTGCTCGACCGGGGATTCCGCGTTCGTTTCGAATCAGAGCATGGCAGCGGCATCCTGGAGGGCACCGGTGTCGTGGGCGCGAGCGGCCGCCCGCTTCTGACGGCCCGAATTTTCGACGGCGAGGCGCCGCCGCCGGTCGGCACTCCCCTGCAGACCCACGACGCATTCGGAGCGTTTCCACCGGGGATCCTCATTGGAGTCGTCGTCTCAGGAGAGGCTGAGGGCTTGTTGCCGGAGGATCGTCGTTTGACTGTCGAGGCGAGCGTTCGCATCGACGAGCTGCGAGATGTCATCTTGCGTCCCGACCTTATGGACCCCACGTACCTGGAGGTGTCGACCAGAAGGTCGTCGTGATCTGGTGAATCGCACGTTGCTCGTCCTCCTTTCTGTCGCATTTGTGTATCAAGCGGTGACGTTACCCGTGTACTCGTTTGCCGGCATCGCCCCCGATTTCGTCCTCGCAGTACTCTGTTTCATCGCACTATTTGCTCCTCCCGCGCGGGTTTTGATCTCGGCGGCGCTGGCAGGGCTTGTCGTGGAGCTTTTTTCCCTCGATGCGGCGGGCACGCATTCAATCGCCTACGTGCTTGCTGCGCTCGCTTTGCTGCGCATTCGTGCCTGGCGCCTTGGTGGAGACTTTCTCACACGCAGTTCAGCAGTCGCTTTCTCGGCACTTTACGCCAACGCGATCACGCACTGTATGTTGTTTGTCTTGGCGGGTGATTCCCTGCTTCCGGCGTGGGGCGTGGTCCTGGCGCGAGCCGTCTACGACGTGTCAATGAGCGTTGTCGTCGTCGAGCTTCTGAGGCCGCTCGGGGCGTCAATTGCCACGCCGCGCGTTGCCTTTCTGCAATCGGGAGGTTGACCTCGAGGTGAGTCGTAGAGGGTTGACCGTTTGAATTTGGCGGGTCCTTGTCTTGACGCCTATCTAGGTTCAGAGGTTCGCCAGGAATCGAATCATGGTTCGAAGGCGCATCGCAACGTTGATCGTGATACTGGGCGCGCTCTACGCAGTGTTGACTGTGCGGCTCGCGGCGCTTCAGCTCGACGGTGAACGCCACGCGGAGTTTCTCCGCCGCTCGCAACACCTCGCCATCAGTTACCCGGCCCCACGTCGGGGGCGCATCCTTTCCCAAGACGGTCACGTGCTGTCGGTCAACCAACCGACGTTTGAATTGCACGTTTTCCACCGTGACTTGAGTCCGAGAGAGCGCTTGCTGGACAGCTTGTTCAGGGTTTTCCGGGGCGACATCGGCTTCGATCGCCAGACTCTTGAAGCGCGAATGCGACAGCTGGCCGAAATCGACCCGATCACGAACAGTCAATTCGCAGATGCTCGCGGTCACAGTCAGCCCACCCAATGGATACCGTTTCTGACTCGGATCGATCGCCCCATCGCGGAGAGGTTGCGAAAACGGCTCAAGCGGCAGCGCCGAGCAGTGCGGCGCGCGTTTTTGCTGCGTCCGATGGAAGAGGGTGGTCGTCGGCACGAGCTCTGCTTCTCGCCGACGGTCCTCTTCAACGAGGAGTTTGCGCTGATGCGGGTGGCGAGAGTCGTCGCAGCGCGAGGGTCCGAGTCGGTGACTCAAATTTACGAGCGGCTTGTCGATAGCGTCGGCCGTATTGCGCCGGGGCTACGGTTGCAGTGGCGACCGCTTCTGCGCGACGTATCCCTTGATGTGGTGACCGCAATTGAGTACAGCCCGACGGACTTTCGTGGTCTGAAGTGCGTCCATGCGGATCGGCGCTTTTATCCGGAGCGCGAAATTTGTGGCTCGTTTCTCGGCCACTTACGCCGGCCGGAAGCTGAGCTCATCGAGGAGCTGCGGGCTCAAGGGCTCACCGTCGAACGGGCTCGGTTCGACGGCACTTTCGACACCGAAGAATTCATCGCCTTGCGTCCGTACCTGCGCAGCGAGAAAGATCTTGTTGGAGCTCTCGGTCTCGAAGCGTTCTATGAAGACCAGCTGCGTGGTCGTTACGGTGCGCGGGTACGGCAGGTCGACAGTGTCGGCCGAACGGTTCGCGTCATTGCCGAGGTGGAGCCCGAGGACGGAGTCGATCTTTACTGTACCGTCGATCTCGAGCTGCAGAGATTCCTCCATCGCGAGCTTGAGAGCGTGCTGCGCGGGCAGTCCGGCGGTGCTGCGGCAAGCGCCGTCGTGATGGACCTGAGTACAGGAGCCCTGCTTGCGTACGTCGGCTTGCCCTCGTTTGACCCGAATCGCATGCTCGGGCGTGAGTATGCTAGTTACCTCGAGGAGATGACCCGACGCTGGGGTGGGCGGACTGACGGGTGGTTTTTGGACCGCCCAAGCCGACACGCGATGGATCCGGGCTCCGTATTTAAGCTTGTGCTGGCGGCGGCGGCTCTCGAGTCGGCCGCCGAGACTGGCTACTCCCCCACCGATCTGCTGCGCTGCGAGCACCGCTACGAGCCCTATGGTCTGCGCTGCGTCAGCACGACCGGCCATGGTCTCGACGGTCTCGATCTGTCGACGGCGCTCAAGGTTTCGTGCAACACGTATTTTTACGAACTTGGTCTCCAGCGACTGACAGCGGAGCGATTTCATCCCTGGGCGGAGAGGCTTGGGTACGGCTGCCCGGTGGGGATCGACCTCGTGCCCTTGGATCAGTCTGGATTCCTCAAACCTGCTGATGCCGTGGAAGGCATTCAGGTGTGCCGCTACTCGATCGGGCAGGTTCACGTTCGCGCCACAGCACTACAGGTGCTCTCCAGTGTGGCCACGATTGCGACAGATGGTCGGCGGATCCAGCCGCATCTCGTGGCGCCGCGACCGCACCCCGGCTCCACGGATGGCTGCGCCGTGAGCTTTGACCGCAGCGGGAGTGTTTTCAACGACGCGTCGACTGCGATGTACTTGCGACGGGCGATGTGGCGCGTCACTCATGATCGACGTGGAGCTCCCGGCACTGCCGCCAAGGAGCACCACGGTTTGCTCGGGCTTCGCGTCGCAGCCAAGTCCGGTACAGCCGAGCGTGCCGCACGCCCCGGCGCTGGAGAGACGAACGATGCATGGCTTGCGGGATTCGCACCGGCATCCGCTAGCGGTGAATTGATCGACGCGCCGCCGCGGATAGCTTTTGTTGTCGTCGTTGAAGGCACGGGGGGGCACGGAGCCGACGTCTGCGCGCCGATTGTCAGCAGGATGATCAAAAAACGTTTCGCCAGTGTCGATCCGGACGCGTACTTCCTTTCCGGAGCAGAGAGATGAAGGCGACGGTTGGACCGTTCACCAGACTCGGGCTGCTCATGTTGCCGCTGTTGTTGACCGTTCTGGGAGTTGCGTTCGTCCATTCGACCGACCTCCACTCGGGCGACTTTCCCGGCCAAGATGCGCGCTCGCAAATCGTCAAGGCATGTGTTGGCGTCTGCGCGTTCGTGATCATTTCGCGTTTCGACTACCGACTCTGGGACCGCTACGCCTACGTCCTTTTCGTAGGCCTCATGTGTGTCCTCGCCGTGATGCTTGCCGCCAAGTTTTCCCGCGGTGGGATCTTGCGTTCGATCAACCTGCGTGTGTTCCAGATTCAGCCGAGCGAGCTTATGAAAATTGCACTCGTGCTGGTTCTGGCTCGCTATCTCCGCTTCCGCGAGGACCAGCACCGACTTCGTGGCCTCGTCATCCCGTTCAGTTTGACAGTGCTGCCGATGGCGCTGGTGCTTTTGCAGCCCGACCTCGGTACAAGTCTCATGTTTCCCCCGATCCTCCTCGGCATGCTCTTCGTGGCTGGTGCGCGCTGGAAGTATCTACTCGCCGCGATCGTGATTGGCGCGTCGCTGCTACCGACGGCCTACTTTGCCTACCGCATTGGTGTTCCGATCGTCCGCGAGTATCAATACGAGAGGATCGCGGCTTTTCTCTTTCGCGGTGAGGCGTCGCGGCAGGACGACGGTTATCAACTCGATCAATCCGAAATCGCTATAGGTTCCGGCGGGTTCCTGGGCAAAGGTTACGGCCTCGGAACGCAGAATCGGCTCGACTTTCTGCCCGAGCGGCACACGGATTTCATTTTCAGCGTGATCGCCGAAGAGCTTGGATTTGTTGGCGCCGCCTTGTCGATTCTTGGGTTCTTTCTCCTCGTCGTGATGATTCTTCGGGTGGCGATCTACGCACGGGAGCCGTTCGGGCGATTGCTCGCTACAGGGGTCGGTGTCGGCTTCGCAGCTCAAGGTCTTCAGAACATCGGTATGGCTATGGGGCTGACGCCGATCACGGGACTTACCTTGCCGTTCGTGAGTTACGGTGGCTCCAGTCTTGTCTCGTCTTATGCCGCTGTGGCGCTCGTGTACGCGGTGGCGTCCCGCCGCGTGAGTGTCATGGCGTCGCCTGACCTCACGCCGCGCGATGAGCCGCGTTCTCTTCACGTCGTTGATGAGCGTCCGTCGGGCCTGTTGCACCACACGTAAAACGAAGAATTTAGAAAGGCCTTTGAATCCGGCACACTCGTCCGGTCAGGCCGGCGCGAAACGGCCAAACTCGAGGTTAGGTTAGGTCAGGACCAGACCAAATAGCTCGCGAACGCCATGGCTGCGGCGAGATTGTAGTAGCCGAAGCGATAGAACGCGTTCCCGCGGACCATGCGGAGGAGGAGGTGGATGGCGAGCAGGCCGACGACGAAGGCCACCGGCATGGCAATGCCGAGCGCCAAGCCGAGGGAGCCAGTGTCTGCATCGTCGCGGACGAATTTCAGGGTTTGATAGGCGCCGGCCCCGAGAATTGCGGGGATGGCCAGAAGGAACGAGAAGGTTGCGGCCTGATCCCGGCTGAGCCCGACGAGGAGGCCAGCCGCGATGGTCGAGCCGGAGCGCGACATCCCCGGGAAGAAAGCCAGCGACTGCGCGACCCCGATCAATGCTATGCGCGGCAACGATAGTGACGTGAAGTTCTTATCGCCCTTGATTCCTTTGAGGAGTAGCAGATACGTACCAGAGAAGAGCCAGCAGAGGACGAGGACCCAGAGGGAGAGGCTCTCGCGGTGGCCGCCGAATAGGTAGCCGATCAGAAAGAGCGGGATCGAAGCGGCGGCCAAGCGCAACGCAACAGGGACTGCCTTCGGACCGCGAGCGATCGAGAGAATCTCGCGTCGAAAATAGACGACCACCGCCCCCAAGGTTGCGACGTGCACGGCGATGTCGAATGCCAAGCCCTCGACCTGAAAGTCGAGAATGACGCGAAGCGCGCGAAGGTGCGCGCTCGAGGAGATCGGGAAGAATTCACTGATGCCTTGGACGAGGCCGAGAACGGCAGCTTTCGCCGGTTCCGACACGTGGGATCTCCTCTTGCAAGCGGCTTGCTACGAACTGGGCGAACTGTAGCCCACCTCTTCCTTCACTTCTTCGGCAAATTAGCCGCAACTTTTCAATCTACTGTGTCCGAAGGGGGCTCCTTGCGTCGCGGAGCTGTCGGCGCCGTCGCCTGCAGCTCAATGGACGCGAAGAGACCAGTTTTGTCTCGAGGCATTTCCTTCAACAAGCTGCTAAGTCTTCTAACCGCTGTAGCTTCAATGGATCCCCTTGATCCGGGGCTAGAAGGGCGAGATCGTAGTCCACCATGCCTTCGATCATGCGCCCGAATCCGAGGCGCGGAGTCCACCCGAGGGTCTCACACGCCTTCGCTGCATCACCGACCAGGCAGTCGACATCCGTCGCCCGAAGAAACCGTGCATCTGTCACCACATGATCTTGCCAATCGAGTCCAACATGGCGAAAAGCGATTTCGAGAAGTTCACGCACAGAGTGCGACTGTCCTGTCGCGACGACGAAGTCGTCAGGGTCGGGATTCTGGAGTATGAGGTGCATAGCACGAACGTAGTCGCCGGCATAGCCCCAATCACGTTCGGCGTCCAGGTTTCCCATTGCCAGACGTGTTTCGTGTCCCAGCTTGATCTTGGCTGCCGCCTGCGTGACCTTGCGGGTGACGAACTCGATGCCTCGTCGCGGCGACTCGTGGTTGAAGAGGATGCCACAAGCGGCGTAGAGGTCGTAGCTTTCGCGGTAGTTCACGGTCAAGTGATGGGCGTAGACTTTGGCGGCACCATATGGAGAACGAGGACGAAAAGGCGTCCGTTCGTGCTGCGGCGACTGCGGTGCATTGCCGAACATCTCGCTCGACGACGCCTGGTAAAAACGGATCGACGGGTCGACGTTGCGAATCGCCTCCAGCAGGTGCATCACTCCGAGCCCAGTGACCTGACCGGTCAAGTAGGGCTGTCGCCACGACTCCGGCACGGACGATTGTGCCGCGAGGTTGTAGATTTCTGTCGGGCGAAATGAATCGACGGCGCGCAGTACCGCGCTGGCGTCGGTGACGTCGCCGGCGATCAGCTCCAGCCGTTCGAGTAGGTGTGTTATGCGCTGAAAGCGAGGTTCACTATGGCGCCGAACCAGTCCGGCGACGGTGTAACCTCGACCCAACAAGAACTCCGCGAGATAGGAGCCGTCCTGCCCCGTGATGCCGGTGATCAAAGCGCGGCGCTTGGTGTTCGTTGTGTCGCCCGAGGGCGCGGTTTCGACGGCCGACGTATTCGTGCCGTTGTGGAGATTCGATTCGATCATGGACCTCTATCTTATCGGCGCAGGGAGCGTTCGCGAGGCCCTCGCGTTGCGAAATAACGGCACGTCGGCGGATTCGAACGCGGGGGTGCACGTACACTCCACGCGCCGAGCTGCTTTTCTCTGGCCACCGCGGCGCATGTTGCTTGCTTGCGGGTTCGATCCCGGTGAATTGTCTGGCCGCGCCGACGCCAACGGCAACTCTCGGTCAGCGGCGCCAGTAGACAGACGCCGCGGTTTCCCTGTCAAGCGGGTTTCTATTCACCGAGAAGATGACGCTCGCTGCGTCGGCAGCGACCCATCGTCGCTCATAGCGTGGGCGGCGCTCCGAGCGAGCTCTTCGTGGGAGTCTTTCAGCAGCTGCGTTTGTCTGGCAGAATGGCTGCTGCACGCCGGCGTACGCTTGGTGAGCGCCGCCGAGCGGGGGTCCGCCGGGCGGGCGTGGCATCTTCTCGACAGGATCAATCGGTGGACGGACATGGAGTACGATCAGCTCAAGGGCTTCTACTACGTGGCGAAGTGTGGCAGCTTCACGGAGGCGGCGGGTCGGCTGTACCTGACGCAGCCGGCGATTAGCTTGCAAGTCAAGGCACTCGAGAAAGAACTCGGTGAGCAGCTCTTCGAACGTCGAGGGCGAACGATTCGCTTGACCCCGGCTGGAGAGATTCTTCTGCGGGAGGCGGCCGAGGTTGTCGGTAAGTTGGAAGAGGTCCAGAGGTTGGTCGATGACCTCAAGAGCCTCGACAGGGGGCGGCTGTCGCTCGGCGCCAGCGACACGACAAGCATTCACCTGTTGCCTGATCTCGTCGGCAGTTTTGTCCGAGAGCATCCCGGCATCGAAGTGACGATCGCCAGTACGTTTTCTTCCGGTGTCGTTGAGCGTGTTCTGGGGCGCACCGTCGACATTGGCATCGCGACGATGCCGGTCAATGACGATCGGCTCGAAGTCCTTCCGCTCTTTGAACAGCGGCTGTGTTGTATCGTCGCGCCAACCCACGCGCTGGCGAATCGCCGGAAGGTGTCGTTCAGCGCGCTGCGCAAGGAACGATTCATCATGCTTGAGCCCGGTAGCGCGACGAAGCGTTTGATCGTGGAAGGGCTTGAAGGCGCGGGTGTGTCGACTATCGGAGCGATGGAGCTGAGCAACTTCGAGATTATCAAACGCTACGTGGAGATCGGGCTGGGAGTCTCGTTGATTCCTGAAACCGCTGTCGACTCAAGTCGAGATCGTCTCGCCGTTGTGCCGCTATCCAAGCGTCTCGTCATTCGATCCGCTGTCGTGCATCGCAAGGACAAGCGGCTCTCCCACGCGGCGCGAGCGTTTCTCGAGTCGGCCCAGCAATTCTTTCACGCGCGATCGGCGAAGACCGCCGGTGCCGGCACGACGAACAACTGAGCCGATGCTCGCCGGGTCGACGCGGATGGAGCTGGTATAATCGTACGCGGAGTCTGCGTTTTTCGTTTCTGCTGGTCGGCGCGTCATCCGAATGAGCCTCCCACGTCGTTACAACATCGTGAAATCTTTGGGTGGCGGGGCGCACGGTGAGGTGTTTCTGGCGCTCGATCGAGAACGAGCCAACACCCCCGTGGCTCTGAAGCGCCTCCGCAATCTCGCGTTTCCTGCGTCCGCCCTTGCTGCCGAATTCGCGACGCTCTTCGACCTGTTTCACCCGAACATCGCACGAGTCCATGACTACGGAGAAACGTCGACAGGCCCGTACTACACCAGCGACTATGTGGGCGGCGGAAACCTTTTTCAGGCGTTCCAAAGGGTCGATGCGAGCGCGCGGGAGCAGTGGATTCTTCAGATTGCGGCGGACGCGCTCGCGGCGCTCGCCTATCTGGATCACCGGGGTATCCTGCACCATGACGTGAAACCGACCAACCTTCTCGTCCAGACTTCGAACGAATCGCCGCAGGGGCGTCTGCGTCTCATCGACTTCGGTACGTCGCAGCACTATCGCATGAACGAAGCCGCCGTCGCCGGCGGTACCCCGGCGTACCAGCCGGACCGAGCACGTGTCGATGCCGGTGATGTGAACCTCGATCTTTACGCGCTCGGTATGTCGCTCTATCACGTGGTCGCAGCGCGGCTTCCGTTTCGACTTGGCGATCGTGCGGGCCTTGAGCAGTGGCATCGTGCTGGTCGGCCGGCGCAGCTTCGTCAAATCATTCACGACGTCTCGCCCGTACTGAATGACCTGGTCGAGCGACTGACGAGCGTGTCTGGGCCTCGCCGCTTCCTGAGGGCGAGGGAGGCACTCGACGTTCTGCAGGAGCGAGTTGCCGTGCGTCGAACGACGACCGGCGGGGAGTGGCGTCAACATCTGTGGTTCGCCGGGCGTGCAGCGCTCGTCCCGAGCTGCGCGCGACGTGTCGTGGAGGTCGCCGATCGAGTGCATCTGGTCGTCGGACCGGAAGGAAGTGGCCACGGAGCTTTTCTTGAAGCGATCGCGGGCCGCCTTCAGATGGAAGGTCTACATGTCTTTTCTTTCAAGCATTGGGACGACGTGGAGACCTTCCGTGCCGTGCAGCGTTTCGCTGGTGAGCTCGATGAACCTTCGCCATCGTCGAGTTTGTCGTCGAAAGAGGATGACGTTGCTGACGTGCTTCTGCGTCTTCGCAAGAGATCCGTGGTCATTTTACTGAGTGACGTGTTCGACGCTTCGTCGAAGGATTCAGCTTCGGACGATCCTTCGAACTCGCCGGCTCGTTTGTTCGTTCGCGCGGTTGCCTCCCGTCAGCGCTTCGATGGGAACCGTAAATCGCCGCGGTTGCTCATTGCGACGAAGAATTTGGCGCGCGCTCTCGCCACTGCTGCTGCGCCGCCCGCAGGAGTCCAGATACTTCATCTCGATCCTCTTGGATCGGCGGAGATCCGCGCTATCGTGCGCGAGTTCTTTCTTGTCGACGAGGCTCCTGATTGGCTCATAAAGCGTCTCGAGGCTGAGTCAGAAGGACTACCACAGCGCGTCTTTCAGGCGTTGGCTCGGCTAGAGCAGCTCGGGCTGCAGGTCGACTCATTCGGACATCTTCGCGTACCTCGAGAGCTTCCTGACCGACTCGTCAACGTGGAGACGTCCCTCGCCGAGTCTCTGTCGAAAGCTGAGAAAGTCGTGTTGGGTGCACTGCTGCTCGTACGTGAACGTGCGACGCTCGAACAGTTGATCGAATACTTTCCACACGAGACCTCTCTGGATTGGCGCTCGTCTCTTGATTCGCTGCGCGCTCACGGTGTCTGTCGGCTGGTCGGCACTCCCGAGCGTCCGGAGTTTGAGGCGACCGTGCGCGTTTCCGAGCATGCGGAGTTGCTTGAGCCGAAGGAATGGTTGCGTCTGCGCCAGCAAATCGCGACCTACTTTCAACCCAAGCCGGGCGCGACGCGGCACCTCTCATGTCGAGAGCTTCTGATCTATGCAGAAAACACTGCCGCGCTCGGAGCACCTAAGGCCGCAATGCGGCAGCTCAGCCGAGTCGCCTCGAGGCTTTTGCATCGCCAATTGGACGCCGAGTTCGTTGCGGCGACGGAGCGCTGCGGTGGTCGTGACGCGCTTCAGGCGACGACAGACGGGCGGTCGTTTGTTCTCCGACTGCGATTGGCGCAAGCTTACTTTCGTCTGTCCCGATTCGACGACGTGTTGACGGCCTTGGATCGCGATCGCATCTCGCCAGTTTGGTTTCAACGGCAGGCGGCTCGCCTCGCGTTCGAAGCGCTGCGTGCAAACGGGCGCACGGCGGAGGCGCACGATGTACTGGAGGACGCGCTGGAACGTGAGTGTGCGCGCGGCGACGCGCTGATTGAGAGACTCGCGGCTCACGAGTGGCATGCGCGACTAGCCCCGACTTGCTTTGCGCTCGGTGACGTCGACAGCGGCGCCCATCATCTGGAGAAAGCTAGTGAGTTTTTGCGTCTCTTCTCGGGGCTGCCGCCAGCTCTCCGCCAGCTCTCAGGGACCCGGACGCTCTTCTTGTACGCTGAAGCCCTCGGAGTCCATGGTGACGACGGCCCCTTCGTCGAAGCCTTGGCTCACAACCTTGAAGAGGTGCGTCAAAGCGGGCGTCCCGACGTGCTGAGTTCAGCGCTCAACGAGCTCGGCATTCTTCATGTCAAGAAACGCAGGTGGAATGAAGCGCAAGAGTCCTTTAGAGAGCTCGAGGAACTGGCACGTGGACGGGGCGACCGGGTCTTAGCGCTGCGTGCGGTTTACAATCGAGCTGTGATTCACTATCGACGGCGCGAGCTTGACGAAGCGGAATCGCTCTTTCATCGCGCACGTGCGTTGTCGGATGAGATCGGTCGACACACCTTGGTGACCACTGTCTGGCTTGGGTTCGCGGGAGTCTTGAGGGAGCGCGGTCGACTATTGGACGCGATGAGACTCTACAAGCGCGTCCTGCGCCCCACCGTTGCAACGCGTCCGAACGATCTCGTCTTGGCGCACAACAATCTCGGTGAGATTTATCTGAATCTCGGACACTTACGCAAGGCGCGGCGGCACTGCGCCGCCGCCTCTCGCCGCGCCGCCGACATCTCCAGTGTTTTTCTCGAGCGACTCACACGGTGTCTTTCAGGTCGAGTCCAGTGGGGCTGCGGCGCGCTCAACGAAGGAAGAAGTTTGATCGAGTCCTCGTTACAAGCGGCCGAAATTGCCGGAGATTTGCGCGGCGTTGGCTACAGTGCGCTCAGCCTCGGCCAGCTCGAGCTCGTTGCGGGGAACGAGTCGCTCGCGGTCAAATACTTGCGACGAGGGATCGCCGCCAGTCGAGCAACAAACGACTTGACCCATCTGCGCATTGGCCAGCTGAACCTCCTGCTCTATCTCGTAAGCCGCGGTCGACGTCACTTTGCGCGCAGTTGGCTGCGGCGTCGCAGCGAGCTGAGTGAGATGGAGCGCGAAGCGTTGACTCGTGACGTCGTGGCCTTGCTATCGGGTGCGATGTCCTTCGAAGGAGACGCGGGGTCTGTAGGAGAGGAGTTAACTCGAGCGCTGCAGGCAGGCGTTGCCCGTGGGGATGTGTGGGAAGCGTTCGTTGTCACTCATGCGCTCGTCGAAGGACGCCGACTGGCATCGGATGTGCAACGGCGAGTGGAGTGGCTGAAGTTCACAGTTGGGCAGAGACTCGCTCAGAGGCTGATCGATTCCGATCGAGCGGATTTTGAGACGTTTTGGGGGCTGACGAATGCTACGCCACCGCGCGCCGTGGGCGCCGTCGCGAGCCGATCCGACGCCGCAACGAATCTCTCGTCCGAGATCTCATCGCTCTTCGCAGCTACAGTTCTCCCCGACTCCGTGGGCGCGGCGGAAATTGAGGGTTTTCTCGACGGACTGAAGCAGCGGTTAGCAGCGTCTGCTGTCTTCGTCTTCTCAGGCGGTCGTTCTGAGCGTCGTCTGGAGTACTCGGCGCCCCCGGCGGCGGACTGGCGCCGCTTCGCGCAGCACTGTGGTGGGGCCTCGTCTCGTGAGTCAGGCGACGTTGAGACCTGTGGCCGATTCGTCTCGACAGAGTGGATCCGCGGCCGCGAGGTCGTTTTCGAGTTTGGCGGCGAAGAGCTCGCCCTGCACCCTGAGACGCGTCGATCCTGCCTGCTTGCTGGCCTGCTTGTTGGTTCTGTGCTGTCGCATCACGCGACGCGCAGTAACCTACGCGAACGGGAGTCAGCGTTGGCGCGAGCTGAGGATGAGCTGCGACGCTTGAACGAGATGCTTGCCAGCGGCCGGTCGGACCTTGAAACTGAGCTGTTGACTCAGCGACGGGAGCTGCAGTGTGCCACGCGTGAGCTGGAGACGAGCGTCCTTGCCGGCGGCGGGTGGTTAAGACGTCTCGTCGGTCGCTCTCCTCGCATGCAAGAGCTTCTCGATGGAGTCTCGCGGGTAGCTCAGCACGACCTTCCGGTGCTCATCGTCGGGGAGAGCGGGACGGGGAAAGACCTGGTGGCGCGAGCGATCCACGCGCTCGGCGGCCGCCGGGAACTGCCGTTCTTCAGCGAGGTCTGCAACCTATCGGAGAATTTGATCGAGGCGGAGCTCTTCGGCTTCGCGCGGGGTAGCTTTACCGGCGCGGCGGCGGATCGCCCCGGAATCTTTGAGCAGGTGGCTGGCGGCAGCGTGTATCTCGATGAGGTTACCGAGTTTCCGGCGCCGCTTCAGGCAAAGATCTTGAAGGTTCTCGAAGACCGGCGCGTGCGACCAGTCGGGGCCACTTCGAACCGTGATGTGAGTTTTCGCCTGTTAGCCTCCAGTCGCCAGCCGCTCAGCGTTTTGGCCAGCGGTACCACACTGCGATCGGATCTCTTCTACCGCCTCAGCGGCGAGGTGCTCACCGTGCCGCCCTTGCGGCAGCGGCGCGAAGATCTTCCGGAGCTGGTTAACCTGTTGATCGCAGACCTCAGCGCTCAACATGGCACGCCGTCCCCAGCTGTACACCCCGAGGTGTTGACGCTGTGGCAGCAGTACGACTGGCCCGGCAATGTCCGCGAGCTTGAAAACGAACTCGTTCGACTGCTTCTCCAGCAGCCTGCCGAGGTGACTCCAGAAGTGATACGGGCTCCCCGCGTCCCTTTGCAGAGCGAGTCGACGTCCAGACAGCTTCCGACGCTCAAAGAGGCACGTCTTGAGACCGAGCGCCAGCTGGCTCTCGACGCACTCCACGAGTTTGACGGAAACGTCCCCCAAGCCGCGCACGCACTCGGGATCAGTGAACGCTATTTGCGCCAGCTGATCGCCAAGCACGAACTTCGACCGTCCACGCCGGGACGCGGTTTCGAGCCCGCAGAACCCGAGGGTTCTGAGGAAGGGGTTTCCAAAAAGATTCCCTGAAACGGCGCATGAACTTCATTTTTTTCTCGCTCGCCTGTGCCCCCGCGGCCGTTTCAGGGCTCCACTTCCACCCGTCCAATTAAAAGCAATGGTCGTGCCACGGGGTTCTGTTTGGCTTGGATGAAGTGTTGTAAATTATTTATTTTAAATATCTTATAGAAAACTTTCCGGCCTGGATTCGGCGCCAAATTGAACCTTCGATTTACACTTCCGATGGTCGCGCGGAACTTTTGTTCCGGGCCCACATCAGCTCGAGTCGAATTCCAGCCGGCCTCAAGTGAAAACGTTGCCGGACGAAGCTTGATGCGGCGCCGGATGAGCTCTAGAATTTGACCCTTACTATACACTGAGCCGCGAGTTCAGCGGCTGCTACACGGGAGGGTATGATTTGCGTTGGAGATCTTGTGTCCTGCGCAGGGGTGGAGAGCGCGCGATCGTCTCTGTCGCGATTGCTGTTGCTGTCACCTTCTTGGCAGCCTCTGTCCGTTCGTCCGCACGTGCTGCGGAGCCTACATTTCTTCGCGGCGACGCAAACGCCGACGGCGCTGTCACGCTGTCTGACGTTTTCGCGATCTTCCGTCACCTCCACCTTGGGTTTCCCGTGGTTTGCGAGGACGCCGTTGACGTCGACGATTCCGGTCGGCTGGACCTCGTCGATCCACTTTACCTCATTGGCAGTGTGTTTTTCCGAAGCGGCTTGATTCCGGCTCCCAGCGCCGAAGCCGGCACAGACCCAACGCCTGATGGACTCACCTGCGGTCAGCGTTCCGCGGCCAATCTCGAGCAAGATGGTCTTCTCGCAGGGGATGGTGGCGGCGGTGGGCTGCCGCGCAGCGGACCTTGCGGCGACCAAGACATCGGTGTCGCTGATCTTGAGTTTGTGCGACTCCTCCGTGAAGTGAAGGTCATGCCGGGACAGACTGCGAGCGTGCCCATCCTGCTCACGACCGCTGGACCTACTGAGGGTTTCACGCTCAGCCTCAGCGTGTCGCCTGAGCACGTGACGATGCGTTCCGTTTCGATCACCGACTCCGTGTTCGACGAGCTCGGCGTGGAGCCTGGGCTTTTCTTGCCGTATGACCGACAGGCGAGCGACGGGTTGTTTGCCTTCTCGGCTGGAATCGGCTTACAGCCACCATTCGAGCCTTTGCCGTCGTTTTACAACGGTGTTGTTGGACGCCTTCTTTTTGACGTCAGCCCCGACGCGCCGGTTGGTGAGGAGATCATTCTCAGCTTTGCCGATGTTCCTGCTGCTGATGGCTTCCCGGCGCTGGTCAATGAGCTCTCGCGCGATGGCACGGCGCAGCCGTTTCGAGCTTGTCCCATGACGATTCGCGTGGTCTCCGGCGATGAACTGTTCGTTCGCGGCGATTCCAATCGAGACTGGCGGATTGATCTCGCTGACGTGGTGACAATTCTCAATGGGCTTTTTGTCGGCGGCGGCAAAGACTCTATTGCCGCGCTCAGCGAAGTTTTCGAATGCCCGGACGCGGCGGACGTCAACGACGACAGCGCTGTTGACGTGTCGGACGCGCTGTTTCTTGCCGGGCATCTCTTTCGTTCGGGTGCCGCGCCCGAGAGTCCGTTTCCGTATCCTGGCGAGGATTCCGGAATCAGTGACGAGCTGGCGTGTGTCGACGGCGCGACGAGTCCGTGAAGCGGCGGCCCCGCATCTCTTCGCTGATCAGATCTCTGGCGCTGATCAGGTGGTCACGTCCCAGCCGCTGACGGAATGGTTCTGTGGACTGTCGTCGCGATCCGGCGCCCGACTGCCGTGGTGTTGATGGCTCGATCGCCGTCCGGAGAGCTGCGCATGGCGCAGCAAGTGTCGCGAGAATTCGGCACCAAGAAACCCTCAGGCCCACCAACCCACGCCGCCGAGTACCGTTTCTCGCCAACCTGAGAATTCGACTCGAGGTCAACGGGCTGACACAAAAAAACCCCCTCGCGCAGGATCCACGGCGAGGGGGCACAAACGAGGAGAAAAAATGAAAAAGCTTTGAGTCTATCGAACTGCCATCGCGCGATGAGCGTTCACCCGCCAGGTGTTCCACGCTTCCCTGGACTTCCCCGTTCTCTCCCCAGCATGGAACCGAACTGGGAACCAACGGAACCCGCGGAAGCCGGCATGAATGCCGCCCGGCGCGCCAAGAGGTCTCCCTAAAAACTCACGATCTTAGGGGCCTGTTGGCCCTACGCACATCGATAGCGCCATCCTAGGGGCAAATCGTGGGGTGCGCAACAAAAAACTCACAACGCTCCACGAGCCGGCTGGACGAGCCCACAAAAAAAGGACGCCAGACCGTCTTTTCTGGCGCCCTTCCGTAAGAAATGAAGCAAGTAAAAGGAGAAATGGGTATCTGCTTTCCCTCCCAAACTCCCTCAAAGAGAGAATACCCAACCCCAACCCTACCCTTTCGTAGGTTACCCCTCCGATTTCCTTTTTCTTACTCCGCGCCTTGCGGCGCTCTCATGGACTCTTTTGCTGCTGTGAGGTCCGATATGCAAGCATTGTTCCATTTGCTGCAGAAAACATTCAGATGTCCCAAGTGGTTTAGATGTCAGCGATTACGGCGGAGGGGTGGTCATCCGCTCGATGGTCGCAAGTGGGCAGAATCCATGCATTCAGCGCTGGCTTGATGTGCGGCGCGGTTCTATCATCCAAAAATACAAGAACTTAGATTGAATGGCTGGTTTTTGCCCGGTTTTCTGGCAACATCCCGTTCTGGCCATAATCTGCGCGCTTGCGTCGTGTGTGGTCGCTGCGCGCATCCCGAAGCTTTCCCGGGTCACGATCATCTGGTAAAAGAGTTGGTCTGCACCCGGATTCTATCCAGTCATCTCGAGGACACAAATGACTAGTCGTCTGGTAGGAAAAGCGCTGATTGGCCAATCGGGCGGGCCGACCTGCGTGATCAACCAGAGTCTTGTTGGCGCCGTCCAGGCAAGTCGGCAATTCGGCGATGTGATCACAGGTTTCTATGGCGCGCGCCATGGAGTCCGCGGCATTTTGGCGCAGGAGCTGATTGACCTCGGGGCGCAGAGCGACGCAGAGCTCGAGGCTGTCGCGGTGACGCCGTCCGCTGCCCTCGGTTCGGTCCGCAAGAAACCCAAAGCCGAAGAGTGTGAGCGGATCTTCAGGATTTTTCAGAAGCACGACATTCGTTACTTCTTCTATATCGGCGGCAACGATAGCGCGGAGACAGCTCACCTGGTCGATTCATTGGCGCGCAAGGCGGGGTATGACTTTCGCGTCGCTCATATCCCGAAGACGATCGACAACGATTTGCTCGTCACGGACCACTGCCCCGGGTTCGGTTCGGCCGCGCGCTTCGTCGCCATGGCTCTCATGGGTGACAATCTCGACAACCGCGCGCTCGGCGGCGTCAAGATCGACGTGATCATGGGGCGGCATGCGGGATTCCTGACGGCCGCGACCAGTCTTGGACGCCAGCATGAAGATGACGGACCGCATCTGATCTACGTACCTGAAGCGGAATTCGATGTGGAAGCGTTTTGCTCCGACGTTGCTCGGGTGCTCCATCAGCATGGGCGCTGCGTCGTGGCCGTTTCCGAAGGCATCCGTGATCGTCACGGCGCGCCCGTTTTCTCGACTGGCGAGGTCGACTCTCACGGCAACGTGCAGCTTTCAGGGAGTGGTGCCCTTGGCGACTTTTTGGCTGAACAGGTGAAGAAGCGAGTCGGCGCGTCGCGGGTGAGGGCAGACACGTTCGGTTACCTCCAGCGCTGTTTTCCTGGCATGCATTCTGAGGTCGACGCGCGCGAGGCACGCGACGTCGGGAGATTTGCTGTCGAGTCACTTGCTGAGGGACGCGTCGAGAGCGGTTCAGTTGTCATCATTCGCGAGCCTGGAGCTGAGTATTCCGTGCGCTACGAGATGACCGAGCTGAGCAATGTTGCCCGTAACACGAGAAGCCTACCGCAGGAGTTTGTCGCTCCCGAAGGAAACAACATCGCGGCGAGCTTTCGTGACTACGCTTTGCCACTTCTCGGGGAGCTGCCGCCGATAGGACGATTAGCCGATCGAGTCGTGGTGCCCGCGACCCACTGAGCGCACGACCGCAGGTTGCGGGAGGAACGAATGAGTCTTGGCGCCGGAGTGTTCCCGCCGATTGTGACGCCGTTGCACGAGGACGAGCGTGTTGACATTGACGGGCTGCAGCAGAACATCGAACGCTGGAACGCCACGGGCCTCGCCGGCTACGTCGTCCTCGGATCGAATGGCGAAGGGGTCCATCTCACCGCAGATGAGGCGGAAGCCTGCTTCGAGTGCGCTGTCACGGCTCGCGCGCCGGGCAAATTGGTGATCGCCGGGACCGGGCGGCAGTCTTTGCGTGAGACACTCGAGCTCACGCAGCGGGCCGCGGGCTGCGGGTGCGACGCAGTGTTGGTCGTGCCTCCCTCCTACTTCTTGGGCGGCATGACTGAGTCGGTCGTCGCCGAGTACTATGAGCGCGTTGCCGACGCAGCGGAGCTTCCGGTGATCCTTTACCACGTGCCAAAGTTTGCGCCCGTCGTTTTCTCTGCTGGTCTGGTGCAGCGCCTATCGCGCCACGAAAACGTCATCGGCATCAAAGACACCTCCGGGGACATGATGCTGCTCGCCCGCCTGACGCGTGATCGCAGCGACGCGTTCCGTGTCTATGCGGGGTCGGGGCATCAGCTGCTCTATGCCGCGGCGATGGGCGCTGACGGCGGCATTGTGGCGCTTGCTGGGGTTGCTCCGCGCCTCTGCGTTCGACTTTGTGAGGCTGTGCGCGCAGGTGACTTGCCCGCAGCGCGTGAGCTTCACTTTCGCTTGCTTGAGCTGAATGCGGCGGTGACCTCACGTTTCGGTGTCGCCGGGCTAAAGTACGCACTTGAGCGCCTTGGGTATCGGGCTGGCCCGCCGCGACGCCCCCTCCGTGCCGTGGGCGAGGAAGTCGCGGCGCAGCTGGACGCGATTCTCGACGCCGCGGGGATCCGCAGCGCTGAAGACGGTTGACCGCCTGTTGAGACAAGGCTCAGGCGCTGGGTGCGCGTGCGAGCCCGGCAAGGGATTCCTTCGCTCGAACTTTGGCCGCCGAGACGAGTTTCGAGGAGCGTTGTCGCGCGCAAGAAGGGCAAGCAGGGCTTCGATACTCCCCTCTCCGGCATCGAGACCCCGCTGGACTCGGCCGAATGACTTTTGAGCGGCTGTTGAGGGTGGCCGCAGGGCGAGTTCTCGAAGAATTCTTCAGCCGATCGACGCATCGTGCCCGTTCACCGACATGTGAACTCTACCGTTTTTGCGGCGGTTGACGACAATCCGGGGGCGACCGCAGCTAGCGCTAGCGGCGGCGACCAGTGCCCTCGATGATCATCCGCTCGCGGTCGGCAGGTGCGCCCGGGAACTCCTCTTCGGTACCGTCTGGCCAGCGGACCACCACCGGGCCGGACGCCGTTGCCGCGCCGAGGCCGACGTGCACTCGCACGTCACTGGCACTCAAGTAGCTGCCGCTGCGTGTCACTTGAATGTGGCGTGGTGTGCCGTCGACGCTCAGCATCAGCTTCGAGCCCACGGCTTCGCGGTTCGAACGACGCCCTTGCAGGTGTATGCGGGTCCAGTGCTGGTGCGGCTGCGTGCGGTTTTCGAGCAGCAGCGGTACGCCATCAATTACCGTAACCAGGAGGTCCATGTCACCATCGTTGTCGATGTCGCCTGAAGCGATGGATCTGTAGGCAGCCCGCTGCTGTAGCCAGGTGTTCGGACCGGCTGCCAGCTGCTCGAAGCTGCCTCCAGGTCGCTGCACAAAAGCGATCAGGGGCTGGCGGAATGGAGACCTCGGAAAGATGCTATCGGCCTGCGGGTAGACGTGACCATTGGCGACGATGAGATCGCAGAGCGAATCGTTCGTCAGATCGATCCACCGAACGCCCCAGCCGAGATGGTGATAGGTCGCTGCGGCGAAACCGGCTGCGTGCGATGCGTCCTCGAAGAGTTCCTCGCCTTGATTCGTGTAGTATGCGAAATACTCCTCGGCAAAGTTCGTCACGAAGAGATCGGGAAGGCCATTGTGATCAACGTCGGCCGCGTCCACTCCCATTCCCGCCTGCCCGCGTCCAGCTTCGCCGAGCGCGACGCCGGCGAGCAGGCCGGTTTCCTCGAAGATTCGCGCCTGCCGATTCATCCACAGGAAGTTCGCTTGCCCGTCGTTCGCCACGTAGACATCGACGAAGCCATCGTCGTTGAAGTCTTGGGACACTAGCCCAAGTCCGTAGCTTGGCTCGACGGAGGCGATCCCGAGCCGGTCCGAGACGTCTTCGAAACGCTGTCCCGAGACGTTGCGAAACAGCCGGTCGGGCGCGGGCTCGTAGAAACTAGGCCCGCACGAAGTCGGCACGCTCTTGGTTAAGCACGGCTTGCCGTCGTTGGGCAGGGAGGCGAAATCGAACAGGACGTAGTTCGTTACGTAAAGGTCGACGAACCCATCTCGGTCGTAGTCGAAAAATGCGACGCTGGTGCTACAGTCTTCGCCGACAAGGCCGAACTCGCGCCCCACCTCACGAAACCGCCCGCCTCCGTCGTTGAGGTAGAGAAGATTGCGACCGACGCACGCTTGCAGCAGATCTGCATCGCCGTCGTTGTCGATGTCTCCGACGGCGACTCCTGTCGCCCAACCGGCAAACCCCAAGCCCGAGGATGCCGTAAGGTTTGCATACGAACCGTCGCTTCTGCGCTCGTAATAGGCACATCCAGGTCCCGGCACGAGTTCGGAAGATGTCACGGTGCCGGCATTAGCGAGGTAAACGTCGAGAAGGCCGTCTTTGTTCGCGTCAAAAAGAGCACACCCGACGCCCAAGTTCTCGATGATGTGCAGTTTTTGCTCGTCGCCGCAGACGAGCCGTGTCGTGATTCCTACCGCCGGCGCGATGTCGACGAACGCCACACGTTCGACCGAGTCCGGCTGTTTTCCTGATGTCCCGGGAGCCCGGCGAGTTGACTCCGCATCCGGTGTGGAACGGGTACAACCCAGCAGCAACGGGAGGAGAGAGACCGCCGCCAATTGCAGGTGCGCCGCTCGCGGCGGTCGGAATCTCCTCGATACGAGGCGGCGGTGGCGTGGCGAGCGATTCACTTTTGCTGGACGTCTCGTCTGGTGCTGGGTCGACTATGCCGGTCGATCAAATCCTTGAGAAGAGCGCGGGCTTGAGGGTCATCCGGATGTTCTACGAGGATTCGTTGGTACTGAACCGATGCCGCACGGTACCTCCCTTGTTTTCGGAGTGTGGCTGCGAGAAAGAAACGGGGCTCTCTGGAGTGACGATTTGACCGCACTGCGGCCCAGGCGTGGCTCTCCGCTTTCTGCATGTCTCCGATCTCGAGGGCGGATTGTGCGATGTTCAGATGGAGCTCGACTCTCTGCGGCTCACGGAGGAGGAGCTGCTCGGCAGATTCGAGTCGGCGGCGGGTTTCGGAGTCTTGGCGCTGCTGTCGCCGGAATCTTGCGAACTCTTCGCCAGCGTCATCGTCGGCAAGACGACGGAGCGATGTCGCTAGTCCGAATCGCGCCTCGAGATTGCGCGGCTCGATCTTCAGGGCGCGTCGAAACATCGCCGCTGCGTTTGACCATTCCTTTTTGCGTTGGGCGACTCGTCCAGCGAGTGTTAGAGCTTCTGGGGTTTCGAACTCCTCGATGAGTATCTCAGCGTCGGATGCGCAGCTGCCAAGATCTCCGAGCTGCAGAGCGACGCGTGCTCGAAAGACGCGGGCGTAGTACGAACGCGGATCGTGGTGCAGCGCGGCATCGAACCAGAGGCGCGCAGCCGGGAGGTCAAGAGCTTCGTAGCGAAGCATGCCGAGCTGCAGCGCCGCGTCTGCGGACGGCTCGAGGCGAAAACTCGCCTCGAATGATTTGATCGCGTCCGAGGAGTTTCCTGCCGCCAAATCGACATGGCCGACGAGCCGAAGGGACCATGACTTGGTCGATGCGCCTGGAATGGAGTCGAGCACTTCTCGGGCCGACTGTGTGTCCCCTATCGCGAGCGCGGCCTCCACCGCTGTCGCAGCTGTCTCGTGACGAAATTCCGCGTTGCCGCGCAGAGCTTTCTGTAGGTGTACGAGCGCGGCTTCCGGATCTTCTTGGGTCAACAAGATCGTGCCCCAGAGAAGATGCGCCTCGGTCTCCTGGCGTGCGTCGAGACGGTTCTCTGCCCGGCGCTCGAAAATGGGTGCAAGCCATTCTGCGGCCGACTTCACATCGCCGCCACACAGCGCCTCTCGGGCCGATTCGATTCGCTCATCGACACTCGAACTTGCCTTAAGCGGGCGAGACTGGCCATGGACTTCCCCACGAGATAAGAGAACCGCGCAGGCGACGAAGACAGCCTCGGGCGCTCCAAAACCTGGTCGTAACATTCGGTTGATTCGGCGAAGCGTTCAGCACAAGTTGGAACAGGCGACTCCAGGGACCATTGCACCACCAAACGCAGGTGAAGGGAAGCCTGTCGGAGCGCGAGCCGGGCGAAGTAGGCCATGTGGAGGTTATCGGAGTGCCTCCTGGGGCGTTCCTCAACGCCGGCACGTGGAACGTTCAGGATTGTGAACGCTTCCTCCGAAAAGGGAGAATGCGTTAACGACACGCAGGCGGCGCGCTGGCGACCGACCCGCGCGCCTTTCACACACATTCCAAAGAAGTGAAGAAGGCGTTTTTGCTCGTGTCTTCATGACGCACGCGAGCGCCAATGGATCGGAACGCGCGACTTGACCCGTGGTTTCGGTCAGAGGAGGTAGCCCTTGAACACGATCCTTCTGACGATCATCTTGTTGCTTCAATCCGACGGCTTCGGAGAAGGCCTCACAGGAACTGTTGTGGTCGAACTGAAGAACGGTAATCTTCTCGAAGGTGAGTTTGTCGAGAAAGACGGTGACGCGATTGTCCTGTCGATCGAAGGCGGCGAACTGCGGCTTGAGCTCCGTCAGGTGAAGAGAGTCTTCGGCGAGCGAACGGAACACGTCGTGAGCGACGAAGAGAACGCCGGCGTCCGAGAGGACGCTCGTGCGCGCACGTCAGAGCACGTCATCGAGATCGACACCAACCGTCAGCTACGCCTCGCCGTGCCCAAGAGTTGGCGCAAAGAATCGGAAACTGAAGAGAAGACTGCGTTTCACGAAAAGGCTACTGACATACGATTCTGCGTCGAGAAGCTAACGACGGCTCAATCGCTTTGGAGCCTCACGTCACGCCAGAAAGCCGAGTTGAAGCAGCGCAGCCGCATGCGGCTCCACGGCGAGCGATTCGGAAACGTGTGGCAAAACGTGCAAACGTGGGAGATCGATTTCGAGTACGCACTTGACGGCACCGTCGTTCGCGAACGGAAACTGTTTCTCGAGTTCGGCGCGGCGAAACAGGTCCTCACCCTTTCCGCCCCACCGAAGGAGTTCACGGCCGCGTCAGAATCGTTTCGCCGATTGGTCGCCAGTATGAGCATGAAAGAGGAAGCGAGTCCTGATGGCGGTGGGACTTCCCACGGCTCGGGTGACTCCTCAGCAGAACCGGAGAGGAGCGAGTCGTCGAGCAGCGAAACCTCCGTGGAACGACGCGAAGTGGAAACCGAGAGTGTCGGGCTCCTCAACGGCCTCGGTTCGGTCGAGCGTCAAGGCGATGCCTTTTCCGGCGAGTGAGAGCTCCCAATAACGTGTGAGATCGGGTTCCGGCTATTCGCGCCGGCCGAGCTGGCCAGAGGAGCTTGCTCAGCGAGAAGGCGACCGATTACCCGCGCGCCCGTTGAACGACTGCGGCTTGATCGCCGTCGACCAAACGCTGCCTTAGCCTTCGGTCGTGCCGCTGTCGTCGACCTCAACGCCCGCCTCTTTTTCGAGGCGACGGACCCGTCGCTCTAGCTCGCTGGCCCGCTTCCTGATCTCCGGGAGGTGAGGCAGTGTCGCGTAGGTTCGACGCGCTCTGCTCATCTCCGTAGCCGGGAACCCCAAGTAAGTCTTCGATCCGTCGAGGTTTCCCGTGACGCCGGATTGGGCACCAACAACCGCACGCGATCCGATGTGTACATGCCCCGTGACCCCGACTTGCCCAGCAAGCGTTACGTAGTCGCCAAGGCTCGTTGAACCTGCGATTCCGGTTTGACCCGCCAAAAGACAGTGGCGGCCGATGCTGGTGTTGTGCCCTAGCATGACCAGATTATCGATTTTCGTGCCGCGACGTATTCGAGTGACGTCGAATGCTGCCCGGTCGATCGTGGTGTTCGCTCCGATCTCGACGTCGTCCTCGACGACAACGTTCCCGACCTGTTGGATCTTTCGGTGTCGCACTGGTTCCTCGGGATTGTCGGCGACCGGCTCCTGCAGGAATCCGTATCCATCGGCGCCCAGCACAACGCCGCTATGAATGATGACTCGTGAGCCGATCTGGCACTCGTGGTAGATATGCACACCGGCGTAAATGACACAGTTGGCGCCAATTCTCGTTCCGGCGCCGATCGTCGCATTCGGATGAATCTCCGTTCCGGCACCAATGTGCGCCCCATCGCCGATGTGGACTCCCGGAGCGACCCCGACGCCGGCCTCGAGCTCGACGTTTTCGCCGATGTTTGCGGCCGCGGAGACTTCCGTGAAGTGGCGTCGACGCGGGTAAAGAAAGTCCGTGACTTTCGCCATCGCGAGCGCCGGGAACGGCGATTCGATCGTCGCCATCTGCGTGTCCACGTTTGCCCCTTGATAGACGATCGCGGCGCTCGCTTGCGACTCGCCGAGTTGGTCGAGAAAGCGCGCTTGCTCGACGAATACGATATCGCCTGGCCTTGCATGAGGGATCGACGCCACACCGGTGATGCGGCGGTCAGTCGCGCCGGTAGCGGTGCCGCCTACGAGGTCTGCTAACTCTTGGACAGTGGCTTCTTGTTTCATCGTCGACAGGAACCAAGGAATGCGGGCGGTGCGACCACCGAAAGATCCGAATCTTGCGGCGCTGCAGCGTTGGTTGCAAGTGAAAACCAGACTAGTGACGTCGACGCGCTGCGGTATCAGCGAGAATGGCGTCCATCCGCGGTGCGAGCACCGCCCAGTCGTATCTCGCCGCAGCGTTGCGAATGGCCTGTCGGAACTGAGTCGGTGGTGACCGTAGCAAGCGGTCGAGATGTGCGGTGAGTTCCTCCTCGCCTCGATAGAGGAACGTCGAGTGCAGATCCGACGGTACGATCTCGGGGTAGCTGAGGTCGTGTGGCAACACGGGCAAGCAGCCTAAAAACATCGCTTCAACGACGGCGACACCAAAGAAATCGTGCTGAGCGGTCGACAGCACGAAGTCTCCCGATGCCACGGTCTGGAGGTACTCCGGGCGCTGCTCGATGAATCCGATGTGTTCGATACGATCGCGTAGCGCCACCTCAGCACGGCGGTACGCCGCGCACTCAGTGTCTCGTCCGTCACCGCAGAGTATCAGTCGAAACGGTGTACCTCGGTCCTTTAGCGTCGAGAGACACGCGACCATGAGGTCTGGATTCTTGTCGTATTCCCAGCGGTGATTCCACACGATCGTTGGCTCTGAGGCGTTATTCGCTGGCGGAACCCGGCCAAGAACGCGTCGATGTTCTGAGAAATCGAGGCCTACTGGGAAGACGTCGCAGACCCCAACCAGGGAATCGATGCTTTCGCGTGGGATAAAGTCTGCCATCTGCCCAATAACGCTCGTCACCGCATTTAGGAAGGAGTTGCGATGGTAGCTTGAGTTAAACAGCACGCGGTCCGCTGCGAGCGCAGATCGGAGATTGATCCAACCGAACTCGTGCATCGCCTCGACTGTGGCATGGCGGGAAATCGGGTAGGTGATCTGATTCTCATGAAAGTATAGCGCGGTCGGTAGATCGTTCAGTGGGCGCGGTGCCAGGGCGCGCCAATCGGCGAGCTGCAGAAAGTCCGTTGCCAACATAACGTCTGGTTGATTCTGAGGTGGCTGCCGGCGAGCTCTTTCTGCGAAGTAGAGTGCGGCGCCGCGCATCCGCCACTTCCACTTGCGTGGCGAAAGCGACCAGATCTCAATAGAATGACTAGAGAAACGTTGATAACCTTCTAAGAATTCGCGGTGCGACGCACTTAAATACGGGTCGACCGCCAAGACTTTGAGCACCGTCACAGCAGCAACTCATGGATAAACAAGAAGATAAGAAGGGGAGTCCGCCGTCGCCGGAGGAGATTCAACGGGACCTCCAGGACTTCTTCAAGAGCAAATTCGGCGAGAACGTCATCATCTCTCCCGTTGGTACGCCGTCGCCTCCGCCGGCCGCGGCAGGTGATGGTGGGAGCGTTGACGAGAGTGAAACGCGTGAGACTCTGCTCGAGGCCCTCAACCTTTCGCTGCGTCCTTCAGAGATCAAAGCTCAACTTGATCGGTTCGTGATCGGCCAGGAAGATGCGAAGCGTGCGCTGTCAGTGGCAGTTTGTGATCACTACAACCACGCCCGACGAGCTCTCGATCGCGACGAGGCAGTGCGCTCCGAGGATGTGGAGGCGGACGAGGACGACGTCGTCGCGGGGTTTGAGTACGTCAAACAGAACGTCATGCTGCTCGGACCGACCGGTGTTGGAAAGACGTATTTGATCCGCACACTTGCCCAACTGATCGGTGTTCCCTTTGTCAAGGCCGACATCACCAAGTTTTCGGAGACCGGCTACGTCGGCAGTGACGTCGACGATCTTGTCAGAGAGCTAGTTCGCGCGGCGGACGGCAATGCTGAGCTCGCCGAGTACGGCATCGTCTTTCTCGATGAGATCGATAAGATCGCTTCGGCCGACAAAATGGTTGGGCGCGATGTCAGCGGCCGTGGTGTGCAGACCGGGCTACTGAAGCTATTGGAAGAGACTGACGTGCCGGCACGCAGCCCGAACGACATAAGCGCACAGTTTCAAGAGCTCTTCCAAGCGCGTGACGGCAAGAGTGTGCGTCGCACAATCAATACGAGGCACATCCTGTTCGTCGTCAGTGGCGCGTTTTCTGGGCTAACGGAGATCATCGAGAAGCGGCTGACCGAGCGGAATGTCGGCTTCTCGACAAAGCAAGAGGGCTCGAGCGGTGACGCGGACCAGCAGAATCTTCTGCGATTCGCCACCACCCGAGACTTTGTTGACTATGGTTTTGAACCAGAGTTTGTCGGGCGCCTTCCGATTCGCGTTGCACTCGATGACTTGACTGAGGAAGACCTGTTCGAGATCTTATCCACTTCCGAGGGTTCGATCTTGAAACAGCACCGTGAGAGTTTCCTCGGCTACGACATCGAGGTGACATTCAACGACGACGCTCTCCGCACTGTGGCACGTAGAGCCAAAGAGGAGAACACAGGAGCTCGTGGTCTGATGACGGTTTTGGAGGAGGCGCTTCGAGATTTCAAATTTGCCCTTCCCGACACCGATATCCGACGTCTCGTGGTGACGCCGGATATCGTGCAAGAACCGCGGGTTCAGCTGGAGGCGCTTCTCGAAGACCCAGGTGCTCTCGAAGGTCAGTTCGAGGTTCAGGAGGTGCGCGAATTCGAGAAGAGGTTCGCGCGCGAGCACGGCATACAGCTTGAGCTTGACCGAGCTTCCATCGACATGGCGGTGACGGTTTCTTCAGAGCTCCACCTTGACGTTGACCAGTACCTTCGCGATAAATTCGACAGCTACGTCGAGTTTCTTGCCGCCGTTCAGGAGAAGACCGGCCGACGAGTATTTCACGTGACGCCGCAGATCTTGAATAGTCCGGAGGACGGCGTCGACCTGTGGTTGGCTTCCGGTCAGGCCGCAGAGTGAGAGAGCGCTGCAGGAGTGACCGAACTCGAGTTGATGTGTGATTGACCCAGCCGCGCGCGAAGTTTTCACAGAGCACCTTGAGCGCGAGCTACCGTCCGACCTTCCAGCGCGTGACGCTTTGGTACGAGTCTCTGCCCGCCATCTCGCTTTGCTGAAGGAGGAGAACCGGCGAGTCAACCTGACGTCGCTGCAGTCGCCACAGGAGATGGTCGTCAAGCACGTCGTCGACTCTGTCTTTCCCTATCAATTATTGCGGCAGGCCCGCACGGTGCTCGATTTAGGCAGCGGCGGCGGTTTTCCAGGCCTACCTCTCGCCGTTTGCCTGCCGGCGCGCGTGATTCTGAGCGAGTCCGTGGGCAAGAAGGCTGCGTTTTTGCGTCTCGCTGTCGAGGCGTCTGGTGCGGACGCCGAGGTGTGTGCGGAGCGAGCGGAGATGTTACTGCGCGATCGTGAAGTGGACGTTGTCGTCGCTCGTGCCGTGGGCAGTGCAGCGAAGCTCCTGCGTTTGCTGAAGCCGGTAGCGGCGAACTTTCGTACGCTTCTGCTTTACAAGGGGCCGAAAGCTCGTGAGGAGCTTGAAGAGGGGCTTTCCGTTGCTTCGCGTCTCGGGTTCGACGGTGAGGTCGCGATGCAATACGAACTCCCCCACGGATTCGGAACGCGAGCCGTGCTTCGCTTCCAGCGAATGCCCTGAAGCATTCGCGACGCGCACCTACTCCTCCGCGGTCCCGACCGGGTCGATTGTTTCGAGGGCGGCGTGTGCATGGCGCTCGAACTCTTCTTCGATCCACTCGCTCGACAACGTCGCACCGATGCGTAAGCTGCGAAAGACCACCCTCTGTCCGTTCGTGAATAGTGTGAACGAACCTGAGTAAAAAGCGCGGGACTTGAAGCGGTCCGCTTCCCGTGAATCGGTGATGGGAATAGCTTCGCCATTCACAGTCCAGGTGAGGGACTGCGGGCTCATGTCCACCGCGAGACGTTGATCGCCTTGCGTTTTTCCTTGGACGCTGGATGCCCAGATACACTCGTCGGTCGGGTAGGTGAGGAGTTTCGTTCCGCGCTCGCCGCCCATGAAAGCGTTGGCCGGCATGGGTACGGAGGTGCTCAACCCACGTACTCGTAGGTGGGACCGACTGATCGACGACGGTTTGAAGCCGATCGCGAAGACGAAGTAGTCGCCGGGGCTCTGCTTCGGTCGCGCCGCGGATTGGCCGCGGCCCGCTGAGACGAGATCGCCATCATGCGTCCAGAGGGCGAGGTTGATGTTCGGAGCGTTGAGATGGTATCCACCAGCTGGTACATCCAGTGTGACGCTCAGGTATCTCTTGAAGGGGATCCCCCGCAACAGTCTCACCTCACCTGACAGCTCGAGACCTTCGTCTGTGATGCGAGTCGATGTGTCAGGTGTCGTTTTCGTGAAGTCTGCGAGCTGTTCCTTACTCAAAAAATCGTAGAAGACGTCAACGCTGTCGTTGGTTGAACGCGTCACTTCGCCAGAGAACAGTGTCTCAACGCCGTAGGCTCGAGCGTGAGCTATGTGCGACTTGAGAAAGAGGGAAGAAAACTCAGCGCGATGCTCTCCGTATGCCGGATCTTCTCGATAGCTCGTGATGACACGCACCAATGCCTGTACGAGGGCTTCAGTGGTTCTTCTTTGCGACTCTACGGGTGCCGGCGTCGAGTGAGTAGCAGCAGCCTCGTATTGGCGTCTTACACCAAAGAGCACACGAGTCAGGTAATTCTCCTCGCCTCCATCGAGTTTGTGGAGATTGGACGCGCGATCCTCGCCCGTCAGACGAGGCGACGTCAAGAGGGGGCGTGCGCGCTGCGGCCCTCGGCTTAGAAGCAGCAACGTCGCTAAGCCTTGGCTGATCTCCGCTGGCGGCGATTCGGTCGAATCCAGCAGTGTGAGAAGCACTTCGTCCGAGAGATCCAACACATCGAACGTTCGTTGGCGCACTCCTCTCGATCTGTGAACTGTGACACGACTTTCGCCTAGTGCGCCGACGTATGCCCTAAACTTCGACCGGGCGAACTTCTCCTGGCAATCGGGCGCGAAAGCGAAGACGAAAGCCTTCCTTCGCTTCTGAAGGTCTTTTAGCTCTTTTCTTAGTCGCTTCCAGGTCCTCACTGCCCGCTCGACATCTCCGATCATCTCGGATCGGCGATCAGAGATGAGCGAATCGACGGCGGAGAGCGGAGCGACCGGTGGGACGGAACGCGCCAGTGCCTCGGCATCGTCTGCTTCACCAAGGCTGAGTGCCACCCAAACGTCTCCTTCGATCTCGCGGAGCTGTCGCTCGCGAATCGAAAAAGTCGTGACCATCGCGTCGATTTCTTCACGGCGATCGTCCACCTTACTGCGGAACTCGAACGGCACAAGCGAGGCGAGGGCGTCGAGCTCATCGAGAGCAGAAGATAGCTTGCCCTCGTCAACGAGCTGTGAGACAACGGCAAATGACTCGTCGATCAGTAGTCCTACTTTCGTCCGGATCTTGTCCGTCGCCTTGTCCACTGGCGCTGATCCGTGGCGGTATTTCTCGCGAATGCTTGCAATATGAGTCGCTGCTTGCCGGAACTCACCGCGGTCGATCAAAGGCATAATTCGTTTGGCAACCTCCTGCTCGACCACTTTCTTCTCTGCTTGAACGATCTCCGTTTGGACTTCGGCGTGGAACGCGTCCACAGTCTTTCGATGCACGCCTGGGTGAAGCGTGCGGAACCTGTTGTACTGAAGCAATGCGGCGTCATCGGTGAGCAAGCCTTTTTGCCAGCGCCGCCGAATGTCCCGGAGCTCCGCGAGCTGCGTGTCGCTTGAGTCAGCTGATGAGTGGGTCGAGTCTTGTTGCGGCGTTTTCGGTTTGTTGGCTCCGACATCCACGTCAGTTGTTGTGGGGGGCGGCTGCTGCACCGATGGGTCCTTGGGGCGAGTTGCCCACACGGCTGCGGCGACAATGATCACGACAGACGCGAACAGCGATAGGCGCTCCAGGGTGCGCTTTCTTTTGAGCGTCCGGTGTATCCTTTTATTCTCTTGAGGCTCCTGCTGTTGGGAAAGACTCTGCAGCGCGGACTCGATCGCATCTCGCATCTCAGCACACGTGCTGAAGCGGTCTTCCGCTTCGCGAGCCAGACTCTTGGCGACGAGTCGATTGATTTGTGGCGGCACAATGGCCATGAATTCGTCGAGTCTTGGCGCCTCCTCAGCGAGCTTCGCACGCATGAGGTCGGCCATCGACTGCCCTTCGAACGGCGGGCGGCCGGCAAGCATGTGAAAGATCGTGCTGCCAAGTCCATAGATGTCGGCGCGCCGATCGACGGGTTTTCCCAGTGCCTGTTCGGGCGCCATGTATTTCGGGGAACCTGCCTTGCGCGTGGCGTCTTGCGCGGTTCGTTGGGTCGTGTCGAGCGCGATGCCAAGGTCGCCGACCTTCACGGCGCCGTCCTCGGTGAGCAGGAGGTTCGCTGGCTTGATGTCACGGTGAACGATCTCTTGCTCCTCCGCCCACACGAGCGCATCTGCCGCGTCAAGCGCGATGGTCAAGGCTCGTTCCATCGGCAGGCGTTCTTCTCGAGTCAGCAGATCGGCGACGGTCCCACCCGATAGAAACTCCATCGAAAAGTAGAACTTTCCGTCGCATTGGCCGGCGTCGTAGACCTGGACAACGCGGGGATGGTTCAGTTTGGCGATGGCTCGTGCCTCTTTCAAAAAAGCCTGCACGAAAGCGTGATCTTCCGTGGCGTGATCGGCAAGGATCTTGAGGGCGACGGTTCGATCGAGCGATAGTTGGGTGGCACGATAGACCGTCCCCATGGCGCCGCGGCCGAGGCAGCTTTCGATGCGATAGCCGTCGAGGACCTTGCCTTCGAGCGAGTACGCGCCACTCGATTCGAGCGTCGCCTCGAACGTCGCGACTCGAATGCGGTCGTTAACACGTAGGAGTGCTTTCGACACTGGTCGGTCGTTGACGTAGACACCGGCGTCGGCCACCGCAGCGAGACGCACCTGATCGCCTTCGAGCTTGAGCGCCAGATGCTGCGGAAGAATGTCGGGGTGGTCGAGGCGAATCTGACAGGTTGACGCGGCGCCGATACGGATGACCGTGCCGGAGTGAAGCGGAACAACCTGGCCGTGCGACAATCGTAGGACGATGGGCACTGAAGAAGATCTCTTTGGAGCCGATACCAACAACAGGCCCCGGGCGTCGGCGGCGGTCTTCCCGCGACAACAGACCGCAAGCCGTTCCGGCGGACCGAACCTGATCGTAAGTAGTGATTGTAACGCGCCCTGTCGTGAAATGCCGCTGCCCACGTCGGCCAGCGTCCCACATTTCTGCGCCTCATGCGCGCTATCGCACTGCCCGCTCGGAGGGTAAGATACTGCCACTGGAAAGGAGCTGAGCTCAATGAGACAACTCGTTACGACATCGGCTTTTATTGCTATTGCAACGGTCGTGGGAAGCTGCACTCCCGGAGGCGGCAGCGACGACTGGGACGCGGCCTTGGCCACAGCCAAGGCGAACTCGCGTCCCATTCTTCTGAAGTTCGGCGGCAAGTGGTGAGGTGCCTGCGTGGACCTGGAGAACCGTGTGTTCTCCGATCGACGTGTTGCGAGCCTGCAGGAGAAGTTCGTGGTGGTGAAGGCGGACCCGCGGTCGTCGTCCTTCGATCGACGGACCTATCAGTTTAAGTCGACCCGGTACGTGCCGGAAATCGTGCTCCTGAGCCCTGATCAGCGTCTTCTCGGTCGCCTCGACGCGAACGCAACGGTGGAATCAGCGCAGGCTGCGCTGAGCGCAGCGCTTGAGACCAATTGAACAAATCGTTCGGTCACGCCTGGCGCTCATGTCGGCCGGCGACATGAGCGCCAGGCTGGCCCCGCGAATCACGACCAGTCTTCCGTTTCCGAGACGCGAGCGAGATGCCGAGCCGAGAGCAACTAGAACGACTCCTTGTTGAGTCTCCGGACGATCCATTCCTCAACTACGCGCTAGCCTTTGAGCTCGCCAAGGAAGGGAACGCCGACGAGGCTGTGAGGCGCTTCGACCGAACCCTTCAAGCAGACCCTAACTACGTGGCTGCCTACTTCCACAAGGCGCGCCTCTTGGGTGAACTGTCGCAGTTCGACGCCGCCCGAGAAGTTCTCGAGCGCGGCGTCGTGGTGGCGCGCGCGGTCGGAGACGAGAGAGCTGTCAGTGAGATGACCGAACTCCTCGGCAGCCTATCGGGCTGACATCGCCGACACTTCGCGGCGCTCCACACCCACTTTGGTGTGACGTTGTGCGAGGCTTGGGCGGACGTTCCGGAAAGCGCCAGCATCTCGGCGACGGTGTTGCGCTCCGGGGTCGATCCCGCGCACCGCAGCGTCTCTCTACCACGCAGAGATCGTGCCCGGGGGCGCGTCGTTCCGACAAAGTTTGGCGCGGCAGGCGGGTCGGGGCTCAATTTGCGACGAGCACTCCACCATTCTATATTTTGATGCCGTCAAAGCGTCAGTCGTTGCCGCCTGTCCGCCACGTTCGAAGCGTCGAGCGGCTGAGCGGTGAAAAGAATGCGTCAAGAGGATTGCATTGAAAGATCCTTGCTACACCTTGAGTCCCGGCGCGTGCTGGTGTCTGCTCGAGCACGCGGAGAACGGCGACGTTCGGCTCGATGTCAAGGAGCTAAGTGTCTCCGGCGCGCGACTCTTCGAACCGGAGGTTCTGCCGGAAAAGGTCTACCTCGATGTGGTGGTCGAGCTGGCGTCCGGCCGTCGAGTGTCGCTCTACGCAAAGACGGTCGTCGAGGCGATCGCTCGCGACGGAGTTTCTGAAGCCGCGGGCGCCTCCGCTGTTGAGCACGATAGCCTCGATCTCGTCGAGCAAGACAAAGTCGAAGCGCTCGCGGAGGAGGAGGTCGAGAAAGACGCCGTCGATCCAGAGTCGAACGATGAGTCGACCGTTTCGAGTGAACCGTCCTCCGTTGCAACGGCGCCGGAGGGTCGTGCTGTCGGTGACGCTGAAATCTCTGCCGCGACAGGCGACGCGTCTCCAGAGGACGTCGTCGACGAAACGATCGCCCCGAAAGGTGCCACGATCACTTCGGCGGGCGCGCTATCTTCAGACACGAACAGCGACGAACATGAGGAAAGCGTCGCGACTCAAGTTCGGCTTGAGTGGATTCACTCAGACCCACTGGGAGAGGATCGCCTCAACGACTGGTTGCAGCGATTCGTAGTGCCGATCCTTGAAGGTAGCGCTAGCAGCGGGGACGCCGCGGCGCCGTCGACGTCTGAGTTTTCCGTAGAGTCTCCCGAGGCGCTTCTTCCGATCACGGTTCCGCAGTTGTCTGAAGAGGACTTCGCGACGCCGGTTGCCCCAGGTCCGACAGCGTCGTCTGCCGTACCAGCCGCGACGCCTGAGCCTGAGAGCGATGGTTTTAGCGTACTGGTGATGCCGGACCAAGTGTCATCGGCGCCGATCGCCGACAGCATCGTCGCGACTCCGACGAAGAGCTTCCGGTTTTCGCACATGGTCAAGGGGGATGCTCCACGCAGCGATCGTGCGAACCTGCAGCAGGCGTTGAAGGGGAGCGATGTGACCAAGTCGCTGCGCCTCAAGGCCAAGATGGTGCGCGCTTCGGAGCTCGCCGCGCGGCACGACAAAGTGCGGGTCCTCAACGAGTCGACCGTGAAGTCGTTCATCGATGATGCCGTTTCAGAGGCTGTTGAGGGGTTGAGCCGCTCACTCGATGACAAGGAACGAAAACGGCTTCTTGAAGAGGCCGAAGTCGGCTTCAAGGACAGACTCGAGGCCTTCCAGGCAGAGAAACGTGGGCTGGAAGAGCAGTCGAACGTGCTGAAGAGTCAGCTCGAACGAGCTCAGGCGCTTCTCGAAGAGGAACGGCAGCGAGTCGTCAGCGCCGATCAGTTCACCGTTTCAGACGCCGGAATGATAGAAATCGAGACGCGCCTACAGCGTCTGATGCGGCGGGCCGTTGTAGAGAACGGGATCAGCGCGGAGCTTGCCGACGAGATGCGCCGGGTCGTGTCGACCTTGCTCGACGAGGAACGCGACAAGATCAGCGCCAAAGCGCAGGATGCGCAGTCGGATCAAATCGCCTTGCTCGAGCGCAAAGTCGGCCGACTGTCGAAAACGCTTGAAGATGCACAGCGCGAGCGGGACGTTGCGAAGCAGCGCGCCCAAGCACTGGAGCAAGCCGGCGCTCAGGTGCGCAACGTGGTGGCAAGCACTCTCGACAGCGACGCCAACCGTGAGCGCAAGCTGGCTCTTCTCAAGGATATCTTTCAACAGAATAAAGAGATTCGCACGCAGATCGAAGCTCGTGGCCACGACGCCGATCCCGGATCGGACGCCAAGCCAGCGCCTCAGGCGGACGCTGAGTCGGCGACTGCGTCGGATGCTCCTACCGACGACACCCCCGCCGCAGAGGATGTCCAAGATGCAGACACCTCCTCGCAATTGTCTGGCGAAGAGCAGAAGCAATCCAGCCGCGAGATGACCAACGCCGAGTGAGTGAAGGTCAAGCGTAAGCTGCTTCCACTTTCGATCTTCGGTACGCCCGCGTCGGCACGAGCTAACTCCGGATCGGGCATGAAGGGCGAGATTATCGCCAGGTCGGGGTGACAGTCTGGGGTTTGATGGCATTCTTCTCCGTAGAGGGAAAGCGCAACGTCTCGCGCAATCACCGTCGACGCGTAGTTCAACCCCGCTGGAGGACCGGTTTATGTCAGAGACGATTTACTTGGGAATTGATCTTGGTACGAGTCGAACGTCGATTACGACGTCGACTGGCGTACGTGAGACCGTGTGGTCGTACGTCGGCTACCCGAAGGATCACGTCGCCAAGAAGAAGTTCGGTGGTCGAGACGTCATCTACGGCAAGGAAGCCGTCGAGAACCGGATGTCTCTGAACCTGGTGCGCCCGCTCGCCGGCGGATCCATCAAGGTGAAAGGTGCGACGGACTCATCCGAGCGCAAGCGCGCGCTCAAGGACCTGCTCGAGCACGCGATTGGCCTCGCGCAGGCTCCCGCGGGGAGCACACTCTTTGCGGTCATCGGCGCGCCCGCTGAGGCGAGCGTAGAAGGTAAGTCGACGATCCTCGAAGTCTCCTCGAACTGCACAGACAGCGTGATCATTTGCTCGGAGCCGTTCGCCGTCGCTTACGGTCTTGACTTCCTCGACGACACCCTGGTTATCGATCTGGGTGCCGGTACTACTGACCTCTGCCGTGTCCACGGCACAATGCCTGGTCCAGATGATCAGCGCAGCCATGAAGTCGCAGGCGACAAGGTCGACGAGACGCTACTGAAGCTGATCCAAGAGAAGCATCCCGACGCCCAGCTCACGATCAACATGGCGCGGACTTTCAAAGAGAAATACTCCTCCGTGAGTCGCAACATGGATCGGGCGACGGTAACGATGCCGGTGGCTGGTAAGCCGCAGGAATTCGACGTCACCGATTTGATCTACGAAGCGTGCTACACCATCGTGCCGCCGACGGTCGAGAAGCTGCAAGATCTTGTTGCCACGTACGACCCTGAGTTCCAGGCGAAAATGCGCGACAACATCCTCCTCGGTGGAGGAGGCAGTCAGCTCAAGGGCCTTGGTTTGGCGATCGAGGAGGCTCTCAAGGAGTACGGCGGTGGCAAGGTCACGACCGTCGAGGAGCCTCAGTATGCGGGTTCGAACGGTGCCCTGAAGATTGCACTCGATATGCCCGAGGAGTACTGGAACGAGTTCTCCACGGCCGACGAGATCGAGGCGAAGGCGCGCGAGGGCCAGCCGTCGGTCTGACGCCGATTCGGCGCATCGCGGAGCATTCTAACGCGGACGCGCAAACGAAAAAGGACGGAGTCACCTACGAGGGATGACTCCGTCCTTTTTTGTTTCAGAATTTCAGTCTCAACAGCGCGGTATCACACTTCGAAGCCCTTGCGGTATGTCCGAGTGATGAACTGATCCGCGCGGGGATCGTTCTTGACGCGCAGTCGCGGGCCGTCCCATTCGATCGGGCGGCCAGCCCGCATAGCGACGTTGCCGAGCAGAATCGTCTCGGTGAGCAGGGCCGCGTAGTCGAAGTTCGACATGGCGCGCTCGCCGCCTTTACAGGCAATGAGCCACTCTTTGTAGTGGCCGGGAGAACGCGGTAGTGTCGGGGTCGGTGGCTTGTACTCAGCGAACTTCTCGGTTGGCGCCAGGACGTATTCCGTGCCGTAGTCGCCCGGCGAGTACATGCTGCCGCCGTCCCCCACCATCAGTGATCCACTCGAAGTGATTTCACCGAACGGTTCGGTCAGCTCGGCCGGCGGGCGCATGCCGCCATCGTACCAGTAGTACTTCAGGGCTGGCAGATTACCGCGCGCCGGGAAGTCGTACTGGATCTTGGAGCCCGTCGGATAGCTGTCGCCCAAGTTGCCCTTGAGATCCAGCACCTCGACGCGCGTCGGGTGCTCGAGCTGCAAGGCCATGAACGGCAGGTTTGCGGTGTGGCACGCCATGTCGCCGAGGGCGCCAGTGCCGAAGTCCACCCAACCTCTCCAGCTGAATGGGCAGTAGGCTTTGTTGTAGAGGCGCTCCTCGGCCGGCCCAAGCCAAAGATTCCACTTGAGGTGTGGAGGCACTTGCTCCGGGGCCGGACGCGGAATTCCCTGCGGCCACACCGGTCGGTTTGTCCAGACGTGGATCTGCGTGACGTTTCCGATGGCTCCGGATTGAATCACCTCCACGCCTTCTCGAAGTCCCTTGCTCGAGGTGCCTTGATTTCCCATTTGGGTCGCGACGTTGTACTTGCGTGCTAGATCGCGCAGTAAGCGAGCCTCGTACACAGAGTAGGTCAGCGGCTTCTGGCAGAAGACATGGAGACCAAGCTGCATCGCGCGGACGCTCGCCGGCGCGTGGCTATGATCGGGAGTCGACACGGTGACTGCGTCGAGCTTCTCCATGTCGAGCATCTTGCGGTAGTCGTGGTACTTGTTGGCTTTCGGATTGTCAGCGAACGACTTCGCGGCGCGACTCTCATCGACGTCGCAAAGCGCGACGATGTTCTCGCTGCTGACCCCTCGCATGTCGCCGTACCCCTTGCCGCCTGCGCCGATCACGCCGATGTTGAGCTTTTCGTTGGCAGACTTGGGAGCGGCGTATAGAGAAGAGGAGGTTCCCATCCAGAAACCGACACCAGTGGCCGCCGTGGCCTTCAGGAAGTTCCGGCGGTTGGTACGTTGAGTCTTCTGTGTCATGCGAAAGGTTTCTCCTACTCTAGGTCGACGTTCGAGAGCTGTGCCTGCGACACGTAAAGCCTCTATGGAGCTTCTGATGCAGACGCGGCGTGGTGGCGCCGAGAGGCACCTCATAACATATAGACTTCCAGCGTCCTCTGCAACGGCGGGCGAGCTGGATTGTCGGCCGTGTCGCGGCGTGGGCAGGGCAGTCGACCTGCAGCGTGACCTCCCAAACACTGAGCTGACTCAGCGCCAACCCAGTCGTTTTGAAGCGTCGGGCGCGTCGATTGCGGACTTTTCCGCACCGCTAGCCGGCGCACGGGAATCGCTTCCTCAGCAGTGATTGGAAATCGCATTGAGCCGAGAGGAGGCGTCGATCTTCGACACTCGAGGATTGCTTGCGTACGATTGATCTGCCGAAGGGACCCGGTTCGCCCGAGTCTCTGGTCGCTCCAAGTCTGCGCCGCCCTGAAATCGTGTCTCGTTCGCCGCGCCAAACTCGAGGCTATACGACGCTGGGGACGGAAAACTCCCGGCGATAGTCGCGCTTGATGAGGCCGTTTGCTGCAGAATCTCCACGGCAAGTCTCGCTCTCGCGGTCGAACTCCAGCTTGCGCCCCACCCGGTAGGCGATGTTTGCGAGATGCACCAGTGCCGCGCTTCTGTGTCCTTCCTCAATGTCGGCGTTCGGCCGACAGCGGCTTTTCACGCAGCTGATGAAGTTCTCCTTGTGAGGCGCATCCGGAATGCGGCCGAACTGCTGATCGATGACCTCGCCGCTCTGACTCAGGATTTGCCAGCCACCCCCGTGGCGACCGACGAGCATGAGGTTTTTGGTTCCGTAGAGTTCGATCCGAGTTGCATTCGTGGTCCAGTGAGGAAACAGATCACCGCCGCGTGTGGCACCGTTTGTTTTGCGCATGTACGGGGTGAATTGTGACAACTCGAACGTCATCACCATGCCGTTGAAATCGTAGTTGACGATCTGCGTGTCTGGGACTTCGCGGTCGTCGTCGAATGCCAGGTTTCCGCCGGTGGCATAGACACTCTTGGGAAACTCCTGGCCGGTGAGCCACCGAGCGATGTCGAGCTGGTGGACTCCATCGTCAGCCATGTCCCCGCCAGAGAAGTCCCACTCGTGGTGCCAGCCCTTGACCCCGTGTCCGCGACCACCATAGACAACACTTTCGTTGTAGGGACGCGCCGATGCAGGGCCGAGCCAAGTGTCGTAGTCCATTCCGGTGGGCGGCGTGCCGTTGGGACCTTTGCGGTACGCAGACCCTGGCTTCATGTTGAACACTTTGCAAATTCGAATGTCGCCGAGTGCGCCGCCGCGGATCAACTCGAGAGCACGGCGCAGGTACGGGGCGCTGCGGTTCTGCGTCCCTGCTTGCACGACCCGTCCGTAGCGTCTCGCCGCCTCCACCATCTTGCGTCCCTCCCACACGTTGTGAGAAGGCGGTTTCTCGACGTAGACGTCTTTGCCAGCCTGGCATGCGAAGATCGTCATCGGTCCGTGCCAGTGATCAGGTGTTGCTACGACCACGGCATCGATGGAGCGGTCGTCGAGGACTCTCCGGTAGTCTTGGTCGTAACGCGCCGCAGCCGCTTGCGTTTTCTTTACGTGTTCGAGGGACCTGAGCAGACGATCGCGCTTGGGATTGACGTCACAGAATGTCACGAACTCGCAATCGCCGCGTTCGAGAAAACCTCGAATGAGAGATGAGCAGCGACCACCGACGCCAATCGCCGCGAGTCGTACCTTTTCGTTGGCTCCGACGCCACTGAGAGCGCGACCCGCGACTGTCGTGGCGCCGAGCGTGACGGCAGCGCTCGCCGAGCGGTTCAGGAAGCTCCTGCGCGTGATTCTATCCATCGTTCGCCTTTCGCTCGTCTGTAGCTTTGATGTGCTGGATTTTGGGTGTGATCAGTCCGTTCGATCGTTCGAGCCGATTCGCACTATTGCCGTGCTGAGGATCCACGCGCTGGCACGCTGCGGGGCGCCCGCTCCTTTCAGCGACGGAATGCGGTGAATGTGGCTGCCGCGTTTTCGTCTCGAAGCCTGCCGAGGCGACCTCGCGCTGTTTCCACAGACGATCAATCGTTGTTTGCCGAAAACTTGTAAACCGTTGTTTGCTTGTAGGTTTCTCCGGGGCGGAGGATGGTTGATGGGAAGTTTTTGTGGTTGACGGAATCGGGAAAGTGCTGGGCCTCCAAGCAGAGTCCGGCGTGGCGCTGGTAGGCGACGCCCCCTTTGCCCTGAATCGAACCATCCAAATAGTTGCCGGTATAGATTTGCAGCCCCGGCTCTGTTGTGAAAACCTCCATGACGCGACCGCTCTCTGGCTCTTCGACGCGTGCCGCGAGTTTGAGGTCGCCGATGTCGCCGTCGAGGACGTAGTTGTGGTCGTAGCCCCCAGAGACTTCTTCGATGCGAGCTCCGATCGCGACGGGGTCTGTGAAATCCATCGCCGAAGCCGTCACCGGACGGATCTCGCCGGTCGGGATGCTCTCCGCGTCGACTGGGGTAAAATGGCTGGCCGCCACCATCATGCGGTGCCCGAGGACGTCACGACCGCTGAGCGCGCCGGCAAGGTTGAAGTACGAATGGTGCGTTAGGTTGACAGGAGTCGGTCGATCGGTCGTTGCGGTGTAGTCGATTCGTATCTCATCGTCGTCGGTCAGGGTATAGGTGACGCTGACGTCCAGGTTGCCCGGATAGCCTTCTTCGCCGTCGGGGCTTAAGTAACGGAAGCGTATCCCTGGGTAACGGCCAGACGCGACGATCTCCGCCGTCCAGATGCGTTTGTCGAGCCCCTTGTCGCCGCCGTGGAGGTGGTTCGTGTTGTTGTTCGTTGCGAGGGCGTACTCGACGCCGTCCAGTGTGAACCGCCCTTTCGCTATGCGGTTGGCGAATCGACCAGTAGTGCAACCGAAGAACGGATGTCCCTTGAGATAGCTGGACAGGTCGTGGAAGCCGAGCACGACGTCGCCATGAGCACCTGTCTTATCCGGCACATGTAGCTCTGTGAGGAGTGCGCCGTAGGTGATGAGCTTCGCTTTGACGCCGTTTGAGTTAACGATCGTGAACGACTTGACGATCTCGCCATCGCCAGTTTCTCCGAACGTCGCTTCGGAAATCGTTATGTTGATGGACCTGCAGGCAGGAAGGCAGACCGATCCTAGCACCAACCAGCCGATCGTCGCTGCTGCGTGCCACGGGCGGCGTGCAGTCGTGTGCGCATGACGCATCATGTCTCTCCTCTGTTTCGATGAAGATCTACGGACTGATACAAGATCATGGCTGGATATTCGTCCCCAACACCGCCAAGAACTTTTGCAGCCAAGCAGGATGCGCCGGCCACGCCGGCGCGGTGACCAGTTGGCCGTCGACGTGAGCTTGGTCCATCGCCAGTTCCACATACTCGCCACCAGCCGCCCGAACTTCCGGTGCGCATGCGGGGTACGACGCGCATCGTCGTCCTTCCAGCACGCCGGCGGCTGCGAGGAGCTGGGCGGCGTGACAGATCGCCGCGACGGGCTTGTTGCCGGTCACGAAGTGGCGGACGACCTCCAGGACTTTGGCATCCAATCGAAGGTACTCGGGCGCACGACCACCCGGAATCACCAGCGCGTCGAAATCACTCGGTTCGACCGCGTCGAAGTCGGAATTCAGCGAGAAGTTATGGCCAGGTTTTTCGCTATATGTCTGGTCACCTTCAAAGTCATGAATCGCAGTGCGGACCGACTCGCCGGCCCGCTTGCCAGGGCACACCGCGTGCACCGTGTGCCCCACCGTCTGCAGGGTCTGAAACGGAACCATGATTTCGTAGTCTTCCACGAAGTCGCCGGCGAGCAGTAGGATCTTTTTGGCGCCCATGATTCTCCTTTGCAGGTCCACGGCGAAGGGACGTCACGTTCAGCTTGCCGGGTCTGAGACTTTGTAGCATGATCCGCGACCCACGCGGCAGGCTCAAGGGGTTTGCGCCGCGAAATCGCCAGTCCACGCCGCTGCAACCCTGATGGCGCCATGGTAGGCTATTGCTGTTGATCAATCGTCATTCGGCCGAAGGCCGAGCCTCTTCATGCCCGGCCAGCCAGCGTCGTTCTCGACCACCAGGAAAAGCGCGCACGCCGCGGTCGCTCCAGACGGGAACCGACCGGCAGCCTTTAGCAATGGCTGCCGTGCGCAGACGCCTGGCCTGCCGATCCCACCTTGTCGTTCACGGTCGCTGCTCTCGAATCAATCCGCTCAAACTCGCGAACTTCCATGTACTACCTATCCCTCTTCCGCGCTGCTCTGACGTTTCTTGTGTTTGCCCTTTGGATCTCGCCGCGAGGCGAGCTCACCGCCGCACCGCAGTGGATCAACGATGGCAGTGAATCGCCGCCGCGACTTGAGGTCGAGCAGGCGATCTGGGCCATGGGCGGGCTGCCGCGCGGCGCTCCAGCTTGGAACCGCGAACAACAAGTGGCTCGCATCGCCGGTGCTCCGTTCGACGGCTTTATGGTTTTTCTTCCCAGCGCAGAGTCTGATCAGGACGAATACCGAGCCCTCGCACAGAAACACAACCTGGCGCTGACACTGCAGTGTGCCCCGAGTAGCGGCGAGGATCTACATGTCGCTCTCAGCGCTGCGAAGCGGATGGACGCTCGAGCCCTCGTTGCGATGATTCGCCCCACTTTCGTGACCTATGACGAGGGAGCCGCTAAGATTCGCGCCATGATGGTGCTGGCGCGCGAGGCGAAGATGCCGTTTTACGTCGAGACGCACCGCGGCTCAATCACTCAGGATCTCCTCCTTACCGGTGAGTGGGCCCGCACCATCGACTCGATTCAATTTCATGCCGACCTGTCGCATTTCGTCGTGTCGTACAGTGTCGGTGGCGTGGCACGCGGCCGCATCGCTGAGGTGTTCGATGCGGTTTTGGCACGCACGGGCATGTTAGACGGCCGCGTTGGGAACGGTCAACAGGTACAGATTGACGTCGGACCAAGTGGCGACAACGAACATGCGGCACGCTTTGCGCGCTGGTGGAAAACGGCCATGGTGAGCTGGCTGCGGGGCGCCGGTCCCGGTGATGTCTTCGTGTTCAAGAGCGAGCTGGGGCCGCCGCCGTATAGCATCGTGAATGAGTCAGGAGAAGAGCTCTCCGATCGGTGGGCGCAGGCGCTGGTTCTGCGTGACCTCGGAATACGAACATGGAACGCAGCCGTCAAGGAAGCGGGGCGTGGCGTGCCGTATGCGAGTAGCGCCGCCGCGCGCGTAGCCGCCGCGCGCCCCGTCGCTCCCGCTCCAGCGGTCGTCTCGGACGCGAAGAAACCAGCGACGAAAAAGAGCGCGAAGCCCGGCGTTTGGCCGCAGGCGTTGATGCCGGTCAAATCTGAAGTCGGTGTCCTGCGAGGCGTGTCGCATCGCCTCGGAGATTTTCACCTCACTGGACAGCCGGCTCAGCCAGACCTTGAAGACGCGTGGGGTTTGGGGATCAAGAGTGTGATCAACGTCCGTATGAAACGCGAGCTTGGTGGGCTGGGATTCGATGAAGACGTGGCGGCAGAATCGATCGGCTTTAAGTACTTTCACATTCCGGTCGCGCCCGCGAATCTCGACGACGCGCGCATGAAGCTCTTCCTCGAAACGCTGCGGCAGGCACCGAAACCCGTGTTGATTCACGGCTCAAACGGCAATCGCGTCTGGGGGCTTTGGTCTCTCTACATGGGCGACGAACACGGTGTCTCGGTCGACGAAACGGCAAAGGTGGCGCGAAAGATCGGCGTCAAGAAGCTAGTTGTTGACGGCCAGGTGAAGGCTTTTCTGAAGACGCGGGGAGTCGAGTGATCGACCGCCATTCATCTCGGTGAGGGAGCGCGTACCCGCACCGTCTCCGCGCTTCGCCCTCCGCCTCTGACGACGACTTCGTCGCGCTCGTCGAGCGGGTGTTTCGTTGCGATGACCTCATCGCGTTCGTCGCGCGGGTGTCTCGTGCCATAGCAGCCTGTTGAAATAGTGCTTCGAGTCGAAAACTGGTCGCTTCGCTTCCAGATCGGCCGCGGCAAACGCAGGCAATCTTCGGGATTATCGAGTATTGACGTCGGTCGAGCTGGGCGTGAAGAGGCCAGTTTCTCGGCCGAATGACTTTTTCAACGGGCTGATAGGCCGATGCGCGAGTGCGAGTTCGTGTGTGACCGCGTGTGCGCGCGAAAGCGGCGTGCCTCGGCCTCTGCCTCTACCTCCGCCTCCATCCTCTGTATCTGTTCGTAGTGTGCCAGACCAGACGACACACGACGTTGCCTGTTCCTTTGGACGGTCGTCCTTCGCTGACTTGGCTTCCTTCTGTTCAACTCTTGTTCTGATCTCTTGAATTTTGAACAGAAGCAAGCGAAGATCAAGCAGAGAAGCGGCAGGCGCTCGAGGATCCACGCCCACGCCCATGTAAACGCAAACGCGCATGGCCTAAGAGTGTTTCTCTTTTGCAACAATGGGGTCTGTCTCCGCCTCCGCCCGCTGCCTCCGCCTTCGTCCTCTGTATCTGTCCCCAATGTTGCAAAAGAGAGACACTTCAAGACCGTGAGCGAGTGCGAGTGCTCAAGTAGCAGGCACACTCCGAGGCTGTGAATTTTTCGAAACTTGCCATCGCAACTCTCCGCAACGGCACACGGCGTGTGCCTGCTACTTTGAAGAGCGTATCGGCGCCGTCTTTATAGTAGCAGGCACACGCCGTGTGCCGTTCCGGAGGTGACCGTGCGGAGCGCAAGTTTTGACGGCACGTGTTAAACCTTCACAGCCTCTCCGTGTGCGCGTGCGTGGAGGACGCGGGTCACCAACGGACGCCAGTTCGGTCGATGGTCCGAATTGGTAGAACACGGCACATCGACAAACCTCACCAAGCGTGACGTTCGCCGCGACGTCCCCCAACTGCCGATCGAGCCGTAGAACAAGGGCTTCTGAGGTCTTCGGGCGAGAAGTTTATGCAACTGTAGGGTCTGTCTCTGTTTCCTCCCCCTCCTCCTCTCACATTCCCCCACCCCGCAAGACACTCCCACCGCGATTTGACGCCATTGCGCGTGCCATCCTATTCTTGAATGGCCCTCTTTTTCGGAATGCGCCACCGTTCCGACTCGAACCCTTGGAACTTGTGTCGATGCCAACGAAGCACCTCCGACTCAGAAAATCGTCTCCGATCAGCTGCCGATTGATCGGCTCTTTTTTGATGGGTTGTTTTCTCATCGGCGTTCTGACGAGCGGTGCGACCGCCGCCGATTCGTTCGCGGACGCGAAGCGCAAGGCAGATGCCGAGAAGCGTTTCCGCGCGGCAGTCGAAGTCCTCAACACGTCGTCGGACGCAGCGACGCTGCATAGTGCGATGGAGACTCTCAGACGTTCCTATCCTGAATCGCGAACTGTTCTTGTCCGCGAGAGTCGGCGCGGCAGGGTTCGCGCAAAGGTTTTCGCCCTCAGGGTGCTCGGCGATTTGGGTAACGTCGAAGACGATCTCGCGGTCGTTGCTGAGGGCCTTTGGGACGCCTCACCACTCGTTCGACGCAGCGCCGTCGGCGCTGTACGCTCGCTCGGCGACGCTGGGGCTTCTGAGCTCGTACGCTACTTGCGGAGCGAACGCGACGCGAGGAATCGTCAACTCGCGATCAAGACTCTGGGCGATTGGAAGGTCAGACTCGAGGCGCTCGTCGCGCTCCTCGCAACGGAAAAGGACGAGACCACGCAGCGTGCCCTCATCAGGTCGCTTGAGCGTGCCACGGGCGCGCGCTGCGGGAAAGACGTCACCGCTTGGGAGAATGTGCTGCGTCAAAGGGTGCGAGAACGTAGTCGATTTGACGACATCGATAATCCATCGTACTCTTCGACGTCAAAGGTCCGTCGGTAGCGGGAAACTGCCCCAAAACTGGACAATTGATGGTTTCGAACTCGTCGAGGTATTCGTCAAGAATAGAGAGCGCCGCCATTGAAACAGCGTCGGATGAGCGTCAGGTCGAGAGGGCACACACTATTTGAGGTGGCTCTCTATACGGCGCTGACCGCTGCGCTGGGTGCCCCGCTCGTGGCGACGTTTTTGACGGCGACGAGCTCATCGCTCGAGAACGATCTTCACAACCGCCTCGCCGAGCGCAACCGCATTGTGGTTGATCGTGTCAGCAGCGACGTGCGGCGGGCTATGCGCGGCAGCGCCATCGTGGAGAATGCAGGGCGCGTGCTGACGCTGACGCTCCCAGCCGGGTACGACGAAACCGGTTCCGTTGCTGGGGACCAGGTGAGCTACGAGATTCGGTTGAACTCGGGCGAAACTGTAAACGGCGCCGACGACAATGGCGATGGCATTGTCGACGACGGCCGGATCGTACGCCGAAACTTGATGACCGGAGAATTCGCGGTCGTCTGCGCTGGGGTCGCGGTGGATCGTTCGGCGTTCGCCGCCGTCGGTTCGGACGCCGTACAGCTGTCGGTGACAAACGTCGCTGCCAAGAAGGGCACGGAGACCCAGCTCAGTGTGTCTTCAACGGTGACCGTGAATTTTCGTAATTGAAAGGAACAGACGAGTCGTGCGGAGCGTCATTCGAGAGACCACCGGTGAACGCGGCAGCGTTTTAGCCCTGACGCTTGTCGTCGTCATGGCGATGGTCACTCTCGTGACTTTGCAGGCATCACTCATGCACGACGGACTGCGCCAAGCGCACGCCTACGCGACGCGATTCGACCTGAGAATGTACGCGGAGTCCGGCTTCACCCTCGCGGCGCACGACTTCGACAACTACGTCTCCGGCAATCAAGGCAACGTCGGCACGATCGACTGGACGAGCGACGACGACATCGGCGCCGACCGTATCGCGGGATCGCTCGACTCCGGCGAGGGCGATGGAATCCCGACTCCGGGCGAGCCAAACCTGGCTCCGGTGCCGATCGGACCGCCGGAGATCGGCGCGCGTCTTCTCGTCAGTGTCTACCCGACGCCGTACAGCGGCGTGTTTCGGATCGTCTCGACGTGCTTCACCGCAACCGAGACCGTGACTCTCGAGCGCGTCTACGGCAATGAGCTGGAGCGATTCGCGCTGCCGTCAGCAACGTACGTCAACCCGGAGATGCAGCTTGAGGTGCTCGCCGGTGCCAACTTGCTCCTGAGCGGCAACGACAGCTCGACGTCGGGCGGCGGCGAAACGTTACCCGGTTTGACGACGAACGCCGGCGAGTCTCCAGGAGATCATCTGCTGGCGCTTCTGTCGCAGACGTCGCAGGCCGGTCAGCTGACGATCGAGGGAGCCGACGGAACACCTTCGGTGGGTGAAATCGACGGCGATGTTTTTGGTCCGGTCTTCGACACCTTTCGCGGTAAGGCGACGCGACATCTGGTTCCCGGTTCCTACACCGATCTCAACATCTCTCAAGACTACAGCCTTCTTCTTTCGGGAATGATTTCATCTTGGTCGGGCGGCTCCCACGATACGACGACATCGGACTCGAGTGGTTTCCTATCAATGTCGACCACGAGATCAAGCACCGACTCGACGTCGACTTCGACCTCGACGCAGTCAACGACTGACTCTACGCTCCGTTCGAGCTCCCTCTTCACCACGAGTACCGACACATCCGGAGTCTACGAGGAGACCGACGGCACTCTCATGGGCGGCACCACCGATACGCTCGAGCAGATCGCCGTGCCGATCATCTACTCCGACGGCGATCTCCAGCTTTCCGGGGAAGGCGGCAAGGGCATTTTGGTTGTCAACGGCTCGGTGTCGCTCAGCGGTCCGTTTCAGTTTGAAGGAGTCCTCATCGTGCGCGGCGACGTGGCGTTCGACGCTGCCGCGGGCGACATTCAAATGGTCGGTGGCCTCATGGTCGATGGCAGCTTGATCCAAGCCGTCGCCGGCGTCACCGAGATCAGGTACTCATCGCAGACCCTCGAGTGGTTTCGCGGCAACGTGCGCAGCTATAGCCCACTCCACTACCGGGAGTTTTGACGATGCGCTCCATAAGACGAGACGCGCTCCACAATCGCTCCGGCGCGCTTCTGCTCGAGTTCGCTGTTGCGGTTGCCGTGTACGTTGTCGGTGTCATGAGCGTGTTCGCTCTAGCGCACACCAATTCCGCCGGTGCCAATGCGTCGAGCGAAATCGATACCGCGCGCGTCGCTTTTGAGGACGTGTTGGAGCTGCTGAAGCGCGAAGACTTTCGCACGCTGCATCAGAATTACAACGGGGTCGAGGTGTTGGTGTCGCAGCTACAAGGAGCCGACGGCCAGGACGCACGCATCCGCATTGCGACGTTTGTGAATGAACTGGCGATCCCTGCCGGGTTCGGTCCGGTTCTCGATCTTGACGGTCGCGGCGGTTTGGACAACGATGATTGCTCGATGACGTACCGGATGCTGCCTGTCCACCTGCGGCTCGAATACGAAACGGCGTACGGCACGACGACGCGTCAGCTTTACGCCTTGATCGCGCACGGGTCTTGAGACCGACTGTATCGCGGCACTATTCGGAGACGTCTTCGGACATCTGCCGTCTGCCCGCTTGCTGAGGTGAACGAGTCGAGAAGCCGTGTGTGCCATTGCGATCATCGAAAAAGCCGCCGCGTTCGGTGAGCGCCCGGCGTTGCGGCAGATCAAGGCCGAAGGAAGTTGCGACGTTCGTTACTCGGAGCTCCTAGATGCCTCGGCCAGTCTGGCCGCTCGGCTCCTCGATGGGCGTCAAGATCTCCGCGAGGAGCGCGTGGCACTGCTGGTGGCGCCCGGCGCTGCCTACGTTGTCGCTCAGTGGGGAATCTGGCGAGCTGGTGGGATTGCGGTACCGCTAGCGACGTCTCACCCGGCAGCTGAAATGGCCCACGTCATTGACGACGCCGGTGCGAGAACGATCGTCGTCGACAGTGAGTTCGAAGGGCGGGTCGTGTCACTTGCCACGGATGAGCGCCCGCTGCGCTGCGTCCGTCTTGGTACGGACCTGGGCGTCGGCGCTCACGCGACGCTGCCCGATGTTGATCCGGGGCGGCGAGCTATTCTCGTTTACACCAGCGGTTCTACCGGCAGACCAAAGGGAGCCGTGTGGACCCACGAAGCGTTGGCCGCAGAAGTGCAGGCGATGATCGATAGCTGGGGCTGGACGCGCGATGACCACGTGCTGCACACGCTGCCGCTCCATCACGTCCACGGCATTTTCAACCTACTGCTGACACCGCTTTCGTGCGGCGCGCTGTGCGAGTTTCTTCCCGGCGCCACTGCCGAGCGGATTTGGAGTCGATTCACGCAATCGCCGCCAGGGTTGACACTGTTCATGGCGGTTCCAACGGTTTACGCGCGTCTCGTCAAGGTGTGGGATGAATCCACAGAAGACGCCCAGCGCAGGATGAGCGCCGCGGCCGCTCGGCTGCGTCTCGTCGTCTCGGGCTCGGCGGCGCTTTCACCGAATCTCTTCGAGCGCTGGCGCGAGATCACCGGCGAAACGATCCTCGAGCGCTACGGCATGACGGAGATCGGCATGGCGCTCACCAACCCTCTCGACGGCGAGCGTCGGCGCGGCTGTGTGGGGGCGCCGTTTCCGGGCATGGACGTGCGCGTTGCCGACGACAGCGGGCGTGCGCTCGGCGCCGGCGCATCGGGCGAGCTTCAGGTGCGCGGGCAAGCGATGTTTCTCGAGTACTGGGAGCGACCATCGGAGACGGCGGCGTCCTATACCGCGGACGGCTGGTTCAAGACCGGAGACGAAGCCTTGCTCGAGAGCGGTTCTTATCGCATCCTCGGCCGTCGTTCGACAGACATGCTCAAGAGTGGTGGCTACAAAATCTCGGCGCTTGAGGTCGAGGAGGTGCTTTTGAGTCACGCGGCGATCGCCGAGTGCGCCGTGGTCGGACTCGAGGACGAGGAGTGGGGTGAGCGCGTTGCGGCGGCGATCGTGCTGGCGCCCGGGCAGGCCATCGACCTTGAGTCGCTGCGCGCTTGGGCCAAGGCTCACTTGGCGCCCTACAAGATCCCGACGCGCCTTAGAGTCGTCGCCGCGCTCCCACGCACCGCGCTGGGGAAGATCCAGAAGCGTGCAGTTGTGGCGGCGTTCGAGGCTGCTGGGTGATCCGCGCGATCAACATCGGCGCCGCGAGAGTTCCAGCATATGAGTTGAGGCGTTACCAGACGATCAGACAATCCGGTAGCGCGCTGCGCAGCTCTTGGATTCCCGGTGCGGTCACTCGCGTGTTCGTCAGATTGAGTTGCTCGAGTTGGTTCATTTGCCTGAGGTGGATGAGGCCGTCATCGGTGATCGCGGTACTGCTGACGTCAAGAAACCTCAACGCCGGAAACATAGTGATGGTACGCAATCCAGCGTCTGTCACGTACGATCGGTCGAGCCGTAGGAATTCGAGGGATTCAAGCTTGGCTATATCCGCCAAATCGTCGTCCCTGACTTTCGATCGCAGCGGAGCAGACATTCCGATGTCGACGAAGTAGACCTCTGAACCCGAAGTTCGCACGATCCCGCGTCCCACGCTCCGAAGCGCAAGCGTCAGATCGCCGTTACGCGACTCCAGCGCATCGGAAAGCGACTCGTTCATACTCGCGCTGATCGCTAACAGCCCGCATGCGGTGGCGAGTCCTACCGATGTGCAGATTGTGATGGCCTTGCAGAACACGGCCATTCGGTGTCTTGGCGTCGTCGACTCTTGCTGTGATTCGTTGTCGCTGCGTCGTGACTTGCTGTGCAGTACGATGGCTGTGGCGATCGCCGCAAACGCGACGATCAGGAAGCCGTTTGCTTCCCGAAAGGGAAGGGAAACCATGAAGAGCGTCGCCAAGCAGAGGCCAATGAGCTCCAGCCATGGCGTCCGACGGGCAAGCGATTTCGAGGGACGAAGGGGGTGGTGACCCCGGAGCGGCTCGGAAAGCATGCGGTCGAAACTTTGGCCGATCCGCATGCCGCTGTATTGATGAAGCCAAATCCAAGCGAAGAAGAGCGCACCGATCAGAAGCGGTGGAGGCAAAGGCCAGTCGTTCTTAAGGGCAAGAGCGAGAAGCAGCAAAAACACGCCAGCGCCGAGTGGGGCGAGGAGGCAACCGAAGCCGAACTCCCACCGGCCCATGCCAGCGGAGGGCTTCGAGCTTGGTTCGGAGGGGATGGCGCGAAGCTCGTGCACGGAATCCTCGCGGCTTTCAGTTGAGCGTTTCGACTGACGCTCGGTGTCAAGTCCGAGACGCAAGGCACCTTTCATTGTACACTGTTTTTCGAAGCTTCGTGGGGAGTGGCACTGGCCGGACTTTCACTGTGATCGGCGACGGGCCTCGGTGAGACCTCAACGCCAGCCAAAAAACGGCATTCTATCGGTCGAGCCGAAGGGGCCCAGTTCACTTCGGTCGCTGGGACAAGGATCTCGAGAGCATGCTGGCGTCGCGGCGTGGCGGTTCGATCGACGTCAACGAGTTCGACGACGAGGAGACAATGCAACGAAACTTGGCCACCGCGTTTGGCGTTCTGGCGTTGTTGCTTCTTGCGGGCACCCTCGTTGCGTTGGCGCACAAGTGGCTGTCCTCCGAGACCCTAGCCCGGCTACCAGAGAACGGGACTGCAGAAAAAGTGGTGATCGAGGCGGCGCGCATTCCGCTCAGAGACTTCGGTGTCTTTCTGAAGCACTGGACTGGGCTCGAGGTGATCATCGATTCTCGTCTTGCCGACCGTGTTATCGAAGTCGCGGTCAAGATCGACGCTGCCGACGGTGACACCGTCAGAGAGATTCTCGTGGCGAATGGCTACCGCGTCAGCATCGAACGACTCACTCATGGAGCGCGCGTCGTGCGCATCAAATGAGCTCCGACCTTAGCCTCGAGTGTGTTCATCTCGCGCCAGCCGCGCCGTATGGACTTGCCCAGGTTCCAAGCCCCTTGGGCGCCTGCTCCAAAACTCTGTCTGGCCCCTCGGGACGCCAGGCGAGGAAGCAAAAGGCCGTAAAAAAACCCTCCGCGACGCAGAGGACGCCACGGAGGGTGTTTTTTGGTGGACCTAAAGGGATTCGAACCCTTGACCTCTGCATTGCGAACGCAGCGCTCTCCCAACTGAGCTATAGGCCCGTATTGTTCCCCGTATTGTTCAGAGTCTTCGGGACGATCCGAATGGTTTCCCGAGTGCTTTCCGCCTCGTGGTTTTCTCTTTTGCGCTCGCGTCTTCACTTGGCTGCGACAGCACCAGGTGCGAACGCCAGCTCCTTTGTCGGTTGATCCGAGCGCTGGCTTGAAGCGAGGGGGCGCATTATAGCCAGGCCCCTCCGCATTGACAACTTCACGCTGGCGCTTGCGGCCAGGGATTACAGTTTGATGAACGCGAGCTCGCCCGGCCCCAGTTGGCGCGTCTTCAAGCTGCCGATGCGGCCCGTCAGCCGGTAGGCACGGCGTCCCTCTCCGGCGGCCCTCCACCATTCGGTGACGGCGGCAGCGTCCAGACGGTCGTCGCGATACGCTGCGCCGCCGTCCGGCGACAAAACGACGACGCAGTCGAGGTCTCCGGAGACGTGGCGCTTGCCGCGCAGTCTCACGGTGCGCCGCTCGCCCAGAATCTTGAGTCCAAGCAGGTGAATCTCACCTTCTTGCAGTCGCACTTGACCACTGCCGCGCTCGAACTCCCACGGGGTGTTGTCGGGGGCGGACTCGTCTGCCGAAGAAAAGAGCCGCGTCGATAGTGACACGTCCGCGAGGTCGAAACGTCCGGTGATCGCGTCGTTCGCCCCAGACGACACCGCGCCATCCAAGCGACCTATGGCAACGTCTGGGCTGTCGAGCGCGAGCTTGACCCAGCGTAGATCCACTGCACTGATGCCTGTCCCCCAGTTCCACGACACGCTACCGAAAATCTTGCCACCGCTCGTGTCCTGTTCGGTAGCCTCCCGCGGCCCGACGACCAGTGGCTCGGCAGACGCGTCTGAGACGCGAAGTTCCGGCATCGACAAGGTGAGCTGTTCCTTCGTTGCCTGGACGCTCGCTTGGCCACTCAGCCTCCCCACCCCACGCCACGTCAGCGAGTGAACGTCGAGGCTGCCTTCCGTGTGTCCACGCACCGACTTCAACTGCACAATGGCGCGTCCGTTCTCGAGCCAAGGCCAGGCACCGAACGACTTGACCGTGACGAGAAAGTCGGCGATCCAACGGTCGACCGCGCCGTCTCGAATCTCCGCCTTGATGCCCCCTGCGATCTCGCCCTCGGCTCGAGCCTGTTCGAGGACGCGGGTGGTTTTCTCGACGTCTGCGAGCGTTGTCGACCAGGTCGGCCGGGTCGCCTGGGTGGCTTCCTGCAGCGACGTGGCGGGAAGGTCAATGTCCCAACGCGCCGAGCCCGCGTCGCTGACGCCGCTCACGCGCACCGGAACACCCCAGAGATCCGCCTCGAGCGGTGCCTGACGTTCCGTCACCCCATTTGTGGTTACGTCCAAGCTCCGGACGCCTTGATCGGTCACACTAAGAGAGCCGCGGACGTTTCGCAGCTGCAAATCGCCGTGCCCAAGGGTGACGTGCGCCCCGTAGCTTCGCAGGGTCGCCTCCAGTTGTTCGATGCCAGAGACGGACAGGCGCAGCGAGTCGAGGTCGACATCCACCGTACCGTCGAGCGACAGACCGTGTGTCAGCGCGCTCCAGATCGGCACGAGGCGTTCCCAACGCTCGTCACCGAGCCGCAGATCATCGATCCGCCCGGAGACGGCGACCGATTCGTCGGCGGCGACGCGTACAGTGAGTGCCCCACCGACCCAGTGCGGCCCCTCGGTGAGATCGCCCACAGCCAACACTTGCCCATTGCTGGTCCGGCTCACTTCGACATCTTCGAAACGCACGGCGAGAGAGTCAACAGACCCATCGGCGTCGTAGCGCTCGACACTCACCGAGCATTCGTCGACGAAGGCAGAAAAATACCCGCTCCGCTCGAGGGCGACGGGGTCGGCGGCAGCGTGGGCCAGCGGCACGGTATTCCAGCTCCCGCGAGCGCTGCTGGAGTGCGTCAGGTGGGGTTGATACTCCAGACGCAACACCGCGCGGGCAATGTCGAAGCGCCGTGGCTCCACGTCGGTCGGAGCGAGGACCATTCGCAGGCGCACAGCCGGAGCCGAAAGATCAGCTGGGTGTCGCTGGGCAAGTTTCTCCAAGGTCAAGAGCGTACCGCTTCGGACGATCGGGAACGCTGGCACGTCGAGCCGAGCGACCCTCACTCCGCCGCGTAGGAATCCGCTCTCGCAACCCTGGAGGCGCACCGGGACGCCGAGGAGGCTGCTGGCGTGTGCCTGGAGGCGTTTGTGCGCCTGTCCGGGCGAGTAATAGTGCCACACCGCGGCGGCTACGAGCACGGCGCAGAAAAGCGTACAAATGATGAGACTCTTGAGCCACCTCACTTTGGGCCCTCCCGTGGCGTGCGGCGTCTCGCGGCGGCGACCGCAGCGTACGCAGCGAACGATGGCTGCCGCACCTTACCACGGAGCGACCGGCACCGCTATATCGGTGCCAGTGAAGGCTGGTTGAATGTTGTAACACCATGTCAGAGTTTTGTTTAAACTGTGCGCGCAGAGGTGCAGCCCGACAGGACGACCGCAACTCTCGCCGCGAACCGGGGTTCAAGGAATTGGCAATGCAAGAGACATCGCGCCACGTTCAGGAACCGCTGTGAATCGATCTGATCCGGAGAGTCCAAGCTGCGGTGACGCAGCAGAGCTGGCTCCGGCCGACGCCGGCGTCGCGTGGATGAAGGCGCTCCAGCATGGCGATGAAAGAGCCTTTGACGAAATTGTGGCAGCCTACCAATCGAGTGTCTTTCAGTTCGTTCTGCGCACCGTCGGCGACGCGGACCGTGCCGACGATCTCGTCCAGGAGACGTTTCTGCGAGTCTACCGCGCGCGGCAGAGCTACACGCCAACGGCGAGGTTCACGACGTGGCTCTTGACGATAGCACGACGCCTGGCTCTCAACGAGCTGCGCTCCCAGCGTCGCCGACGCCGGGTGATTCGGGACGTGCCCGCTCAAAACTCGGCGCCCGACGAGGCGAATGACTTCTTAAGCAACGTCGCCGATCGCAGCGCAGAGCTGCCACACGAAGCGCTGGAGCGTCATGAGTTGAATGCAGTGCTGCGAAGCGCGGTTGCCGAGCTGCCGACGAATCAGCGTGCGGCCTTGGAGCTGCAGTTCTCTGAGCACCTCTCCTATGCCGAGATTGCGGAAGTGCTGGAAACAACCCCGTCAGCAGTGAAGTCGCTCCTCGTTCGTGCACGCGAGAAGCTTCGAGCGACGTTGGTGAGCCACGGCGGTGCTGAGAGGAGCCCACGTCCATGAAGCGTTCTGCTGTCGCCTTGATGGCATCTCTTGACCTGGAAGTTGCGACGTTGAAGAAAGGTGAGCGAGTCGAATGGTAGATGCGAGTCGAATGCAATGCGACGACGTTCGTGAGAACTTGGTTGCGTTTGTCGATGGAGAGCTTCCGGTGCAGGAGCAGCAGCTCGTCGTCAGCCATATTGACTCGTGCCCAGCCTGCCGCGCCGAGCTGGAGCACGAGCGGGCACTCACGCTGCGGTTGGCTCAGGTTCTCGACGTCGAGCCGCGCCCGTTCGACGGGTCGCTCGCGGCGCGCGTGCGAGAGCGAGCCGCGGCGTCGGATGTCACCTCACACCGATGGGTGTTGGCACTGGCGGCAGCGACGCTCGTCGCTGTGACGGCGTGGTTTTTCTTCAGTAAGGAAGATGCGGGTCAAGACGTGGTGCTGCCAAAGGGAGACGACTCCGAGAAGGTCGACACCGAGCTACTTTCCCATTTGGATCTTCTTGAGGACATCGACGCGGTTGGTGTTGAGCTCGACAGCGATCTTGTGCAGCTACTTTTGGACGGCGGCTGGGAGGATAGTGTTCCGGAGGAGGCACTGGAGGAGGAGCTTCTGGAGCAGCTATGAAGTTGACGCTCCGTTTCACTCACCTGGGCTGGCATGCGGCGCTCGCGCTGCCGTTTCGGCGGCGGCACGGCTGTGGGGTGTGTGCCGTCACGTTGGTGCTGCTTCTGGTCGTGCGACCGGCGACGGCGGACGACGAGACACGGTCGCCCTCGCAGCCTGAGCGTGCGGTCGACTTAGCAGAGGGCGAGGACACCGCTCGAGGTAGGGCTCGTGGGCGCTCCGATCGACGGGCGGGGCGTGGCGCTCGGGATCGAGAAGGGCGATGGCGGCGGAAGGCGCCGCCTGGCGATACGGATCGGAAGCGCGTTGACCGCCCTGGAGCGGAGGGCGCCGACTCCGAGCCCACGGCGCCGCTCGACGAGGAACGGCTCCTCAAGCTGCGGCAGCGTTGGAAAGGCCTGCCGGAAGCGAAGCGGCAGCGGCTCCGCCAGCTGTTCGCAAGGTTGCAGTCGCTCGGTCCGGAGGAGCGGCGAAAACTCTTTCGTCACCTGCGTCGTTTCGATCGTCCGCGTCGGTGTGAGGTGCTCAAGGGCGCCCGCCGCCACCGACTTTGGCGCCGTTTGCCGGCGGAAGTGCGCGACCGAGTGGAACGACTGCCGCCAAGTCAGCGGCGCGGCGAAATCCGGAAATTTCTCGAGGAGCGACGTGAGCGACTCCTCGCCACGTTGTCGCCGGAGAAGGCGGCGGAAGTGCGCGGCTTGTCGCGAGATGAGCAGCGACGCTGGATCCGGCGTTATATGGCCATGCAGGTGCTGGAAGGGACGTTCTCAGACGCTGAGCTCGCAGGTATGAAGCAGCTTGCGCCGCGACGAATTTGGTCGCTGGTCGAACCCGGCGGTGTCGACAGGCCAGAGTTTTTGTCGCCAGCGGCGTGGCAGAAATGGACCGAGCTCAAGCCGCATGAGCGTCGGCGCGCGTGCCGTCACCTGGTGCATGGCGAGCGGCGCGCTGGTCATCACCGTCGGCGAGGGGAGCGTCCCCCTCGCCGTGGCAGGAGCGGACCGCCGTTTAAGCCGTCAGCGCGCTGACCGCGTCCGATCGGGCGGCGGCCACTCGACAACCTCAGAAGTAGACCTCCCAGCGGTTGCCTTCGTAGCGTGCCAGGAGGATGAGGAAGACGACGAGGAGCGCCGCGGAGACGCCGAGTAGAATCGTGGGCAAGTTATCGGCTGCGCCCTGTTCGCCAGCGTAGGGTGAAACCTTCCACACCAGGAAGAGCGACACGGCGAAAAAGAGGACACCGCAAAACGCCGTCAGAGCGAACGATTTCTTCTCTTGGCCTTTGTGGATCAGCACCGTGCGCAAGAAATCATCTTTTGGACGCTTGCCTACGTGTAGGCACTCAGGGCACGTGAGTGTGTCCTTCGAGAAGTTCGCCGGCAGGAGGAATTCGGCGTAGCACTCGCTGCAGACGAAACGGCAAGCGCCTGAAGTCGGGGCGCGGGCTGGAGCGGGTGCTCTGGTTTTCTTTGGTGCGGCAGCTTTTGCTTTTTTGCTGCGAGCCTTCTTTTTCATCGAACTCCCTCGGAAGGTTGGTCTCGATCTCTCGGACGCCAAAACGCCTCTATCTTCGCCGTCGAGCCTGACGGCCAAGTTGCGGTGGCGGCGGCGATCCGGACTCAGTCAGAAGGCATGAGTTTTCTGATTGAGTCAATCTGTGGACTTGCTTCTGATGCCGCGGATTGCCGTCCGGAGGCATCTCAAATCTTTACGGGATTGTGATCTTCTGATCATCTTACGGAACCGGTCGGCGCTAGGCCGAGACGCCACTGATGTTAGCACAGTTCCCGCCGCGGCGGAACGACCGATCTCGAAGCTGTAGAGTTTCCAGCGGTGCCGAACGGACGGCTAACGCAGCGCCGGCTGTTAGCGAGCGAGTCAGCGAAGACGCCGCAGGCTCAATCGTCGTCGAGTGAACTCGCCTGGCACTCCTTGGGGACGGGTTTACCTGCGCCGCCGGGAGTGCCTCCGCGCCCAATCAACGCTCCACGTACACCCCGAAGTTCTCGGCCGCCAGGCGCTGCATGAGCTCTCGATCGACCCCTTCGAGCGCGAAGCCGATGACGTTGATCTTCACTTTTCGAAAGCGGTTCCACCGGCGCACCTGCGCGAGAAGTGTCGCGTGATCGACGATGCCAACAGTCGGCGCCCCATCCGACAGCAGATAGATCGTGTCGACCTCGTAGCGAAACACGGCCGCGAGCGCCCCGGACACGTTGGTCAACCCTTCCGCCCGTGCACTGCGCACGAACCTACCGATCTTGGAGCGTAACTTCGCATCGAGGGACGCGAGTTTCGCGCTGCCGTCACCGTGAAGTGTTGACGCGAAGTCAACGATGAACGTGTTGAACCGTAGCACGTTGAGACGAATGCCATCTTCGAGAGCACCGATCACTTCTTGGAGTTCTCTTTTTGCCAGTACGAGGCGTCTGACGCCGGTGGCCTCACTCTTTTCCTTGCGCTTTTTGCTCTTCTTGCGTCCTTTATCTTTTTCGTTCGTGCCTGCGGCCGACGTGGTCGGTTTTTTTCGCTTCTTGCGCGTCTTCTTCGTGTCTTGATCCGCTACTTTCCGCTCCATGCTTTCGGAGGTGTCGATCAGGAATGCGATTCTCTCTGAGAGCACTCTGAGCCCATAGTACACCGCGGTGCTCCCTTGGGTCTGTCGTGCCTTGAAGTCGCTGTACTCCTGCGCGCTCATGGCTTGAAGATCCTCGTCCGAGAGCCGGGCCTCATTGACGTTCCACCACGAGCGCCAGTTCGCTACGTTCACCCCACCGCTGCGTTTCGTCAGACGTGCGAGGGCGTCCAGCGCGTCGTCGAGGACCCTGCCGCGATTCCTTCCGAGGGCATCGATCAGGGGGGGGATCACTGCGGTGCCGCCAATATCGCGCAGTGCGCCAATGGCCGCGATTCTCACTTCGAGCGACACGTCCTCAAGAGAGCGAGCGAGGACTTCGACATCGTCCGGGTCTTTGAGCTTGCTGAGTCCGTCGATCCCGGCGGCTCGAACTCGCCAGTCACGATGCTTGAGCGCTGTCTTGAAATGTTTCCTGTAGCGCTTGTGTTCAGCGGCCACGAGAACGTAGGTTGCGATCGCTGCGACTTCTGCATTCCTCGACTTCACTAACGCGAGTGCCGCGTCTGCAGCCTTTCGAGATGGTCGGTCCACGAAGCTGTCAAGGATCTTTACTCGCAGAGTGTCTGAATCGGTGCGTTTGAGCTCGCGTGCTAGGAGCGGCATACGCGCTTCGCTGTTGCCACTCGCGATCGCATTCATCACCAGCGAGCGTAGTCTGCTGATTCTCTTGACAACAGGGAGTCTAAGGCCTTTCTTGACCAGCCATTCCTCCGCCTTTGTCTCAAGGTTTCCTTCCAGACGCCCCGCAATGAACGGCACGCTGAACGACTTGTCGCCTTCGGCTTTGACGACGAGCGGAATGCCCTTGAGGAACACCGCTTTGACTGCCTCCACGGTGCCAAGCTCAGCCAATACGCCGGCAGCCGTGGCATGGAGAACAGTCGCTGACTCTGATTCGAACAGCCCGATCAAGAAATCGACCGTCTCGGTGCAGGGCGCCGTGACGAACTTTTCAAGCGTCACGACGCGTTCGAAAGGGTCCTTGTCTTTCTCGTCCAGGAAGACTTCGTGGAGTCTTTTGAACTCGGCGGCGGGAGTTGGACTGCTTGAGACGACCTGCAGCGGCGCGGGGTCGCTCGGGCCATCTTCAGCTCGCGCCAGCGGTGTCGAGAGCGTACCACATAGTAGGGCGACGAGACTCACGGCACGCGGTAAGCTCCGCGAGCGGCGACCACGGTTCGCGTCTGGCGGGATGGCTGCTGCGAGTGGTCTCACGGATGAGCCCTCAATCATAGCGCCCCGGCGCGTGAAATAGACCACGGCGCTTCGCTTGTGCGCGCGGCCTGTCTTGGATCGCTTCTAGTTGCAGACGCTCGGACAAGTCCCAACGAACGCGAGACAGTCGGACCCGAGAGCATGCGGCGGGTTGTTGCCGCCGGCGAACTGAAAGTTGAGGGAGCCTACCGGGTCTGAAATGTCGTGAGTGCCGTCGCCATTCCAGTCGAACAGTGCCAACCCCGTGGCGTTCAGTGTGACCACTGGACCGCCGCCTTCCTCGATGAGACAAGCGTCAATCGAGACGCCGGCGAACTGAAAATTGAGGTCCGAAATCGGGTCGGAGATGTCGACGCCGCCATCGAGGTTAACGTCGTATGGTTGGATCAGGGCGCCCGCACCACCGATCTGGATGGTCGCGTTGACCAGCTCCGGGATCTGTGTCTCACCGAGATCGCTGGTGAGACGGTTTTGCACCGGCCGGCTCTCGTTGATTGGCTGATCAGCGAACGTGATCTCGGTGGTCGTCTCCTCACTGGCGAGGACCGTCACGTTCAAGACGGCAACCGGCTGATTGGTTCCTGGGGGAAGGGCGTTGTCGAACGGACCGAAGTCGAAGACCATTCCGTAGCCGAGCATTCCCGAGCCGTTGTCAATGAGTCCGTCGAACCACTCGGGTTCGGTAGCGAGCGCGCCTTCCCAGGTGACGCTGTCAACGCGGAGAACCGCGGGGTCGAACCCGATGCCAAACGAGGCCCCGAAAAGCGTCACATCGTTATCGACACGCACGATGATTTGTTGCTGGTTGGGACTGATCGAGAGCTGTCCGTCCTCGACGAGGAGACGATTGACAGCTTGGACCGAGCTTGAGCTCATCCATGCTGAAGTCAGGACGGTGATCCAAAGCAGGCGTCTACTCATTTCGAAACCCTCACGCTGAGTCGGTAGTGGCACCGCGGCCCGAGCGGCGAGTCGATCATCTCTTCTCTCATTTTTGGTTCTCTGCGTCGGAAGTCCCGAGGAAAACTCGCGACTTCGATCGTCACGGTAACTTCAAACGTCACGGTAACGGACCCAAACCGATCCGCGTACGCAGCTCACGAGGGGGCTCTCCCCCCGCAGCCATCGCGTGAACCGTATGCGACCCGAAAACCTCTACACGCCTCAGGATATCACTCGTCAGTCGCGTGAAGAAAGCAATTCTGGCCGAATCCCCTGCCTTTCCCTGCCCTGCTGGCAGAGCCAATTCTTTCACTAACCGCCGCGATCTCCGGCGAGCGGTGGGTTGTGACCAGTCAAAACCCTTTCATCCGCACGATGTCGGATCGCAGCTGGTTCACCCGGCCTAGGAGTTCGATCGTGACGTCACTTTCCGGTAGCGCGCTGAGGCGTTTCAACACCGTCTCCAGATCGTTGAGTATGGCGTCGAGCCGAGCGTTGTCGCGCTCCGCGGCCGCCGCAGTGTATGCCACGTGCGCGCGCCTCACCAGTTCGTCGAGTTGGGAAACGATCGCATCGTGACTCGCGGTCTCGGCCGACTGGGGTGATGAATCGTTGACAGGTGGAGTCTCAGGGACGCCGGTGGCTGCAGCCGGAGCCGGCGGCGGCAGTGAGGGAGCAGGCGAGACCGGCTGGCGAATCTGTGGAGCGTGCGATCGATCGTGTTCAACACGCCCCGCGACAATTCCGAAGCCGATCGAGAGAGCTGCAATGAGAATCCCAAGTGCGCGCAAAGGGGCTACTCCCGGTGTCGCAGAAGCAACAAGTTCTTGGTTATGGTCGAGACGTTGTTGAACCTAGCCGGCGCTGCCGTCAAGAAGTCCGCGGGTTCTGAGCGCGCGCTGCAGCACGGGCTCCACTTTGGCCCGAAGGTTTGGGTTAGCATAGCCGATCCAGCCAACGTTTTCGGACACGTTTAACGGTGCGTTGAGCGCGCGGCCGTCCACCCCAGTGACGACAACTCCGGCTTGGCGGGCGATGAGCTCCGTGCAAAGGTCATAAGGATGGCAACAGATTCCGACCCCATCGCTGGGGCGTTCACGTCGGCGCTGAAGCAGCAGTGGCCTCAGGTCCGCTACGAAGCGGTCGTGCCCGACGGTCAGCTCGTAGAGCTGTCCCGCTGTTGAGGCGTACTGGTCTTCGAAGCAGAGAGCCTTTCCCGGCCGCACAGGGCCGGCGATCGCTGTGACGATCTCGTCGTCGATCGCGGCCAGCACGTCGCGCGCGCCGGGAAAATATCGGCACACGGTCGCGAAGCCATGCTCGACCGTTTCGGCACGCGACGGCACGAGGTTCAGAGGCGTGCGCTCGCCGGAAAGTCGGTTCCAGCGCTCGCCTTGGGCCGCGTGGCCTCGCACGGCCCACAGTGTGTCGGCGAGGTGCTGTTTCAGTGTCGGAATCTCGGTTTGCACGGCGAGCTCGATGTCTGAAAGCGACGTTTGGTCGCCTCGATTGGGTGCGACCCCGGTGAGAATCCAGCCGCTCCGCTTCTGATACATGAGATGGCGAGTGCCATCGATCGGGTCAACGATCACCCTCCAGGCGGCGTCGCGTGCGCGGGAACCGCGCGGCAGCACCACGGACTCCGACGCAATGCCTTCGGCGATCAAGACGACGGGCTCTGCGGGTGCGAGCTCAAGCTCGATGGCCTCGACGAGCGTGCTTTCGCTGATGCGATCGATGGCATAGATCGTGTCGCCGTCGGCGTCGCTGACGATTTCCGTCAGCTCTTTCGCTGTTGCCGCCTCGCAGGCGTTCAGTACGGAGGCGCGGATTCGTTCGTGGACGCGTCGAATCTTGCCGAGAAGATTTTGAGCTGCCGAAGTGCCGTCGCTCACGCGCGCCTCACAGGTGAATCCACCGGCGTTTCAAGTGCTTCGCGTCGTCCCGCGGCCTCATCGACGAAGCACATCCCGATCAGGCCGACGAGAAACGTCACGCCCGTGAGGAGTACGGCAGTCCGCATCCCAACGAGTTTTGTCGTGGTGCTGAACGCCAATGGACCGACGCAGGTACTCAGTTTCCACACTAAGCCCCAAAAGCCGAAGAACTCGCCGCTGCGCTCCGGAGGAGAAAACGTGCCGACGAGCGCTCGAGCGCCGCTCTGCGACGAACCCATGGCGATCCCCGCGATGTTGCCGACGACGTAAAACTGGGCGGAAGTCGACGTGAAGTAGGCTCCAACACAGACGATGAGCCAGCACACGAGCGACAGCGAGAGCGCCCAGCGCGCGCTTAGACGGTCCTGGAGAGCGCCGAATCCGAGCGCGCCGAGAGATGCCGACAGCTGGACGACGACAAAGAACGTGATGACTTCGTTGGCCGAGAAGCCGAGCTCGTTGATGGCGTAGATCGACGAAAACGCGATGACGATAAAGATGCCTATATTGTAGACGAAGAAGATCGCGAGAAAACGGAACAGCTGGCGATGGCGTCGGACCTCACGCAGGGTCGTGGCGACTCGCCGGAACCCGGCCTTGACGTAGTTGTCGCCCGCCGCGAGTGGCATGGGGTGGGCCCGCTCCTTCAAAAAAAGGATCGTCGGTAGGCCACCCGCGAGGAAGAAGAGGGCCGTCATGATGAACGCCCACTGGACCGTCTCGGCGTGCTCGGAGTCGATCCCCGAGCTCACGAACGCGTAACATGCCACGAGCGACAGGAGCCCGCCGATGTAGCCGATCCCCCACCCCAGTCCGCTGACGAGACCCATACGCTGCGGCGTTGTGATCTCCGGCAAGAAGGCAGCGATGAGGTTTTCGCCGCTCGAAAAGAAAAAGTTCGAAACCACGAGCAGCGCGATGCCCGCAGCCAGATCGCCGGGTCCGACCCAGCCGAGCGCGAACGTGGCGGCGACGCAGCCGACGTAGGTGGCGAAAAGAAAACGCTTCTTGCTACTGGAGAAATCGCAGATCGCCCCGACGACTGGAGCGCTGATGAGGACGAAGAACTGCGACACGGCGACCGATGCTCCCCAGTACCATTCGCCGTCTTCGCGCGACAGACCACTTCCTGCGGCGATGGCGTTGACGAAATAGGGCGCGTAGACCGCCGTGATGATGACCGTCGTGTAGCTGGAGTTGGCGAAGTCGAACATCATCCACGCGAAAATCTCACGCTTCGTTGCCGGCCCCGCAGCCGCTTTCATTCGCCGTCGCCTTTCTACAGATCGTTGATCGTCTTCCATCCGCGTGCATGACGCGTGCATAACGCGTGCATCGTAGGGCGACGTCGTGCATCCGCGCCGGAGTCTCGGGCTGTGCGTCCCAATGGAAACACGTCGGGATGGGAAAGGCAACAGTTGACGATGTGCGTGCCTTATCGACAATAGCGCCATGTCGCGAACGGTTCTTACGCTGATGGCGCATCCTGACGACGCGGAGATTCTTTGCGGCGGTGTGCTTGTCCTGCTTGCCGATAAAGGCTGGTCGATCCACATCGCGACAGCGACACCGGGCGACTGTGGGTCCGCGACGCTTCCCCCCGAAGAGATCGCGTCCATACGCCGGCGCGAAGCGGCCGACGCCGCGGCCTACCTCGGCGGTAGTTACCACTGCCTCGAGCGCCGGGACCTTCGCGTCCACTACGACGACGACACGCTCGTCGCGGCGTGTGGCTTGCTGCGGCTTGTGCGCCCCGACATCCTGATCACACATTCCCCGAGCGACTACATGCTCGACCACGAACAAACGTCTCTCGTCGCGCGTGCCGCGGCCTTCAATGCACCGATTCCCAACGCCCCGGCGCCGCCGAGCACGCGTCCGCTTGAACGCATCCCTCACCTCTACTACGCGGACCCGGTCGAGGCGGTCGATCGTTTCGGTGCCCCGGTCACTCCGTCCTACTGTGTCGATACGACAGACGTCATCGACCGCAAGCTCTCGATGCTGGCGCTGCATGCCTCGCAGCGTGACTGGCTCAGGGAGCACCACGGAGTGGACGAGTACCTCGACATGACGAGGCGGTGGGCGCGCGCCCGAGGCGCTTTGGTGGCATGCGGCTATGCAGAGGGGTTCCGGCAACACCGCGGCCACGCTTACCCGGACGACGATCTACTGGCAGCAGAGCTTCAACCGCTTGTTCGACGCATCACCACCGATGGGAGGGCGCATGAAGATTGATCTCCTCAGCACGATCAAGGGCTCACATCTCGAGGGATTCTTTCCGGCAGGATGGGATCTGAAGCGGATGGATGACATCGCGGGTCTGCCGCGCGAGCAGGCGACGCGACGTGCGCCGCACTGGCATCCAGGGTTTTCGCCGATTGCGACGGCGAGCTTGAACGATTTCGAGGTCGAGATGGGGCTCGAAATCGCCCGCGTCATCCACGACGCGAAGTCCAGCGGGCGGCAGATTGCCATGATCGTTCCCGTCGGCCCAATGGGCATGTATCGCTGGGCAATTCGGGCACTGCAGATTTCAGGCACTCGTTGCGACCATGTCCACGCATTCACCATGGACGAGTGGTCCGACGCCGACGGAAACACGCTTCCCGGAAGTGCGCCTGGATCATTTCAAGGTGCCATGGAGGCGGCGTTTTACGAACCGCTCGGAGACCTGACGGTCCCTGTGGCGCAGAGGTATTACGCCAGTTTGGATGTCTTGCCGGAGTACGCCGCGCGGATCGAGGCGCTGCGGCGAGCGGGGGCCATGTTCGTTGTCGTGTACGGGATTGGCCGTGCGATGCACATAGCGTTTTGGGAACCGAATTTTGCCGCCGAGTATGAGACCACCGACGCATGGCGTGCGGAGACTCATCGCATAGCGGCGAAGCTCCATCCTCTGACAATCGAACAGAACGCGATCACCAGCTTCAAAAGCCGCACCACGCTCGTCTCGGCGTACGCGAACACCGTCGGGCCGGGTTTGTTTCTCAATGCTGACTACGCTATCGGCGGCGCGGACGGCGTTCTCGGGCGCGGCATGTGTTGGCAGGGGCTGTCGCTCAAGGTGACGCTGCAGTACGGTCCCGATCCGTGGGTGACGTCGAGCTTCATGCCGACGATTCCGGGACGGCTCTTCTATCTTGAAGAGCTCTCCGAGGCGCTCGATCCCGAGTGCAACTGAGATTGCCAAACGGGAGCGATTCCGTCTTGGTCGCACGGCCAACGAGCGCCGCTCTCCGACTGCGCAGAAAAAAAGCCCTGCCACGGGAGTCGTAGCAGGGCTTTTCTCGCGGCCGCGGAATCTCAGCAGCGCGTTGGGGCGCCTTCACAGCCGAGGTCGTCGGCGGTCTCGTCCGATCCCGGAAAGATCGCTCCCGGGGCGGGCGGCTCAGGCATGTTCGGAACAAAGAGGTACTCGAGAATGAACACCACGTCGGCGGCATCGAGACGGCCGTCGTCGTTGGCGTCGCAAGCGTCTTCGCACGGAGCGTTAAACTTCTGGGCGCCGTCGAGGAAGATGAAGCCAACGGCTGCCGCAGCGTCTGCGATGTTGACTCCCATCATGATCTCGCCGGAGAAGTTACAGTCGCCGCGAATGAACTGGGCTTCGCCGTCAACGCAGACGCGGCAATCGTTCGTCTCGACGTTCCTCGACTGGAAGTCGACCGACGCGAGGTTCTTGACAGGAGGAGTTCCGTTGCCGTCCAGTCCGTCCTCGAACTTGAGCCACAAGCAATGATCGCACATGGCGTCATCTTCAATCATGAAGGCCAGGGAGAAGAGTTTACGGAACGCACCGCCGGTCGCCGGTAGGGTGCGGCCGTCAAACGGTTCGCTCGAGTCGACCAGCATACCAAAGGTGAACTCGCAGCCGTCGCCGTTGACGCCTCGGCTCTCGTTGTCGATGTCAATGTTGTGAAACTCGGCGTTGGCTTCTTCGAGCGCGCCGCCGCTCGTGTCGAGCGAGTCAGCCAGGGCGGTCAGGGCGCAGTCGTAGGTGACGGCCATCGAAAGACCCTGAATCAGTTCTGCAGAGCTGTAGTAGAACGTCACGACCGGGCTTTCCTCGTGCTTACCTGAAGCGTCTACTGGGTTGCCGTCGCCGCCGAGGCTGGCGCCGCATGCGAAAGCCGTCGGTCCGCCGGGGCCGCCGTCACCAATGCAAGTGAACGAGCCGTCCGTGAGCGCAAGTTGCGGGGCCAGGATCGAGCGGCGGTTGCTCACGATCAGGTTCTCGAGCGTTGGACCGCCGTCAACCGTGGCGTATTTGTTCTCGACGAATCGAATCGGCGTGACGACCGTGCCAGCAACGCTTGCGGGGCACTGGATCCGTGCCGTTGCCACTTGAACTTCGGGGCCTGCGGGAATCGTTTCGTTGTCCTGGCCGTCGGTATCTAGAACGACCGAGAAGACCATGTAGCTGTCCTCGACCCGGCCGACGATGAGGTCGGCACCTTCGAGCGGTTCGCCCGCGCCGTCGCGTGCGACAAGCTCGACACCCGTGCCGCTGCCAGCAGCCCACTCGAACGTCATCACGAGACCTTGGACATCTTCGTTGCCGCTGGCGTGCAGCGGTATATCGACCGTTTGGCCTTGATTCGCACTGCCGCTTCCAATGGTGAGAGTGTTGCCGTGGGCGAGCGGCAAGAAGCCGAGGCAAGCGACAGCAAGCCAGGCGAAGATCGATTCACGTCGGAGCATGTTCATCACAGCTTTCCCTGCAAAAACAACCTAAAATCTCAAGTATGGTCCAAAAGCCTGTCGAGGTGCTGAACCGAGGGTGCGAACCTCTACGGAGTGGATGATCCAGCCACAGCGACGATGCGATTTGAGCCCGGCAAGATTCACCTCGTTAGAGCGGGCTCAGCGTCCGGCAAAGCCAGACGTCTCTTGGTCAGATGTTAATTCCTCGTTCAACGTCGAGATGCCCGCTACGAACGAGCTGACGCCCCGCCTGCCGCATTTCGGCGACAGAATGGAGCCCAACACCCGCTCTTGACCTGGCAGACTCGAGAGTCGCGAGCCATTGTAGGGGTCGTTTTGAGGCTTTGCAATCGGAATCCTCGTCGCGTGTTGCGGCGCCGTTCACACCTTGTCACGTGTCGGGGAAACGTTCGTCTGGAACCCGAACAAGCACCGAGTTGACGATCGAACTGCGCGCCTGATATTGTTCCGCTCGCAGTTGCCATCACGCACTTCTCGGAACAGAAAAAAACTTGATCAAATCGGCGCGAAGATCTTCTTAACGCGAGGAGACTTCACCTATTCGCGTTGAGCCTCCGCCGCGCCTGCCGTTGATGCGATGCGATTCTGCACTGCTATTGCAGCGGTTTCGTGTTGCACGTGAAACGGTGACGCTTTGCTACGTTGGACACATGCACTCTTTCGTGGCGCGTGAAGACACGCGCAGAGTGACGGCGCGTTTGTTTTTTTTGTGGCAATTTTAGCAAAATGTTCTTTACTTTTTTGACGACCTTGTACAAATAAAACCGCATCGATCGGTGTCAACGCGAGCTTTCACTCGCGTTTGATGAAGAGAACGCGGTTGGCGCACGGCAGATCGAAACGACTCAAGCACGCCGTGATCCGACACGCTGGAGGAGAGCAACTCTGATCGAAGACCCAACGGAAACCAGCAAGCACGTCAGCGACGCATGGACACGACGGGGCCTTATCGCGCCTCCAGTGGGCGTCGCTTTAGCAACCGTGTCACGAAGTGAGGTTTCAGCGTCCTGGTGTCCCCGGGATGTCGCTGCGCCGCTCGGTGAGATGCCGTTTGGTGGGAAGCGGTCTTGGAGTGGTGCGTCTGAGCGACTTTTGCGGTCCTTGGAGAGCCCCGAGCGAGGCCTCGAAATCGAAGGGATGGGGCGGGCGTTGTTGGCGGTCGGCGGTTTGCCTCCGGCCATAACAGCTACATGAAAGAGAATCGCAGTGAGGAGACACGATACGGTGAGTGTGTCGCAGAAACACGCGTGACGCTGCACTGACGCGTCCTGTGCAGTGTTCGCTTGATTCGCGGCCGCCAGTAACGTCTGGCATGAGACGTCCTGGTGAGTTCGAGTCGTAACGTGCGCTCCGCGTTGTAGGCGCAGCAGTCGGAAGCATTGGCTGAAGGAGGCAACGACTTCCTCCATGCCTTTGAGTCTGCTGCGAACGTGTTGACCTAACCAAATACGCATTTTCCGGGTGTGGATCTCCCGGGCGTAGGAGGTGGGTTCAGTTTGTTGTTCCTTTTAAAGGAGAACGGATCATGGCGAAGAAGAAGAGAGCCAAAAAGAAAGCGGCTAAGAAGAAGACCGCTCGCAGGAAAACCGCGAAGAAGGCTAAGAAGAAAGCCGCGAAGAAGAAAACGGCCAAGAAACGAACCGCGAAGAAGCGGACGGCCAAGAAAGCTAAGAAGAAAACGGCTCGCAAGAAAACAGCTAAGAAGAAGGCTAAGAAGAAAGCCGCTAAGAAGAAAACAGCCAAGAAGAAGGCTAAGAAGAAAACAGCCAAGAAGCGAACAGCGAAGAAGGCTAAAAGGAAAACGGCCAAGAAGAAGACCGCCAAGAAGAAAGCCAGAAAGAAGGCGCGTCGTCGCTAAGAGACGCGAATCCGGGCTGAGAGTACTTCGCTCGCTCCGTCGCCAAGATGGACGCGTCTCTTCGAAGGTGCGACGCGCAGCCTAATATCAGCCTCGAAGGCGCCGGTATCGTCATGCACGAGATCGGCGCCTTTTTTCTTGCGCCAGGCGTCGCGGGTTTGACAGCCTGTTGAAAAAGTCATTCGGTCGAGAAACTGGCCTCTTCACGCCCAGATCGACCAGTTTTCGACTCGAAGTTTCAACAGGCTGTTGAGTGTGGAGACAGTGTCCCACCGCCTTGTTGCCGGCGCCAAGTGAGTGTCAGGTCGTCACCGAGGTCGCCTGTGGACGAAGCACGCGCTCAAAACGTCCTCGTCGTCGAACAGCAAATGCAGCACGGGGTGTCCCACGAGGTTGCCGGCGGCACAGCCGTGATCTTTTCGGCTCCTCGCCCCGGCGACGGCGCGGTGAACGAGGACGTCGCGGGGCTCTTCCGCCTCGGACCAGGCCACGGGGTGCTCGTGGTCGCCGACGGCGCCGGCGGTCAGCGCGCGGGGGCTCGAGCCTCTCAGTTGGCGTTGACCGCGGTTGGTGACGCGCTACGACACGCGTCTGCAGAGGACGTGCGCGCGTCAATCCTTGTCGGCTTTGACCGCGCCAACGAAGCGGTCGCAGATCTGGGGATCGGCGCCGGGACGACCCTCGCGGTCGCTGAGATCTGCGATGCGGTGGTGCAAACGTATCACGTCGGCGACTCGCAAATCGTGCTCACGGGGCAGAGAGGGAAGGTCAAGTTTCAGACGGTGTCGCACTCTCCAGTCGGCTACGCTGTGGAAGCCGGCGTTCTCGATGAGTCGGAGGCGATTCACCACGAGGATCGCCACCTGGTCTCTAACCTTGTCGGTGATCCGCAGATGCGCATCGAGGTTGGTCCACCACTACCCCTGGCGACGTTCGATACTTTGGTTCTCGGCAGTGACGGACTGTTTGATAATCTACACGTCAGTGAGATTGTCGATCGCGTACGCAAGGGGCCGATGCAGAAAGCCGCATCCGACTTGGTTGACGAGTGCACGGCACGCATGACTGGCGCTTCCGACGAGTTGGCCGGAAAGCCAGACGATCTCACGTTCATCGTCTTTCGCCTCGCCGCAGCAACGCGCGCGGGCGGGTGAGAAAAGGGATCGATTGAAGGCGCTGGTTTGAAGCCTTTCGCAACAGACGTCAACTGGGAGGAAGCTGCGGCGGGACTGCCGCGCCCCACTCTTCAGGTAGATCTCGCTGGCTGGCAGATCGACCGCAAGCGTCCGGCGCGCTGGAATGCGCGACGTCGTGAAGGCGGCGTTGTGTATCACCTCAAGTGGTTCTTTCACGGTCTCCCGACGAACCCGGCCCGTGCCGAGTGGCGTGGGGCCCATTTGCTCGCGACGCACGGAATCGCTGCGGTGACCCCGCTCGGTTGGGGACGCCACCCCTCTGGGACGTTTGTGGTGCTGCTCGACGCGCCTGGATTCCCAGTGGCAGAGTGGCGCGCGCGAGGTTTGAGCGTCGACGTCCTGACGAGGGTTGCGATCCGTGCCGGCCGGTTGGTTGCTCGCCTCCACGACGCGCGCCTCTGTCACCGCGATCTCAATGTCTATCACGTCTTCGTCGACTCCGAGCAGCCGCGTCTGATCGATGTCGGCCGCGTCGCGCGCTTTCGGCGCCGCCGGTGGATCGTCAAGGACCTCGCGAGTCTCCTCGACACTGCGCGCTTCGAGAGCATTCCGATGGTCAGTTGGCGTGCGTTTTTCAGGTCCTATCTCCAGGCGACGCGGCGGCGCTGGAATCGGCGACGCCTTCTGCGGCGCGTCGAGCGCAAGGCGCAGCGATATCGGCGGCACAACCGGAAGCACGATCGGTAGTGGCGAGCCTGCGCGTGAGCTGCTGTTTAGAGGGCGACTTCTTCGAGGCAGCATGGCCGCGCCGAACCCGGGCCGCAGCGAATCTCCCCGCGCGGACAATGCGGCTCGGAATCGGGACCTGCGTACCTGCGTACCTGCGTACGTAGGGCGAGGTGTTCTCGGTGCCCACGCCCAACCGCCGCCTCCCGAATCTCGGAGAGCGGCTACCGATATTCCTCAAGCTGGATCACCGGCGCCGGACGTCCGTCCCCCACCTGCACGGCAATCTGTTTACCTCGAAATTCTCCGTTGAGTACGTGGATGCGGTGGTCGCCGGGAGCGAGCTCCGTGAAGACGTACATGCCGCGTGCGTCCGTGACGGTGCTGCGAAACGACGCGTAGTCGACTCCCTCCTGGCGGAGATTCCACAGCAGATTGACTTTGGCGCCGCGCACCGGCTGGCCATCCGGGCCGCGGACCTCGCCGCTCAGTTCGTCTTCACCCCAGTCGAGAATCAACCGCACGGGAAGCGTTTGATCGGGCTCGAGCGTGTAGCCGCGGACGCTCAAGCGCGGCGTCGAACGTGTCTCAAACAAGAGGACACCCGCCGGCACCCCCGTGGCGACGAACACACCGTGGGCGTCGCCGCGCAGGGTGATCGAGTTACCTTGCGCTTTGGTGCTGCGTAGGAGCACTTCGAAGTCCTCAACGGGAGTTCCGTTTGGGGTCAGCATCACGCCTTCGATGGTCCCAGATCGCAGGCGTTCGAGGCGGATTTCGAGCGGCTCGAAAGCTTCGTCTATGCGCACCGGCTGGCGGGTGTAGTCCCCGTATTCGGACCGTGGATAGATCCACACCTTGTAGTCGTCCGCCAGCGGCACGTTCTCGATGGCGAAGTGCCCGCTGGGGTCGGTGCGTGCGAACAGGCGGGCATTGACGCGCCGTGAGTAGAGCGTCACGGTCTCTCCACTAATTGGCACGTCAGCATCGTCCAGCACAACCCCTTCGACGACAACGGTGGCCCCCAGTGGGTCGACGACCAGGTCCAGTTCGCGCTCGCCGAGGTCGTCGAAAGAGTCCAGCTGCACGTGCATTTGTAGAGTGTGAAACTCCTCGCGTGTGACCTTGATGACCAGCGTGCGTCTCAGCTCGGTCACCGCGACCTCGATCTCGTACTCGCCGCTGTCGGCTGCGACATCCGAGGCGCGCAAACCGAGTGCGGTGACCACCGCGCCCGGTACCGCAGTACCGTCGGCGCTCAGCACGCGGCCGAACAGGCGGTAGGTGTGCTCCCCACCCAGGCGAAAGTCAGCTGACTGCACCCCCGCCCGCACAGTGCGTCGTACCGAAGGGAATTGAGAAGTCTTCACGGTGGAAACCACATAATCGCCGGGGGCGAGGTTCTCAATTCGGTAGGATCCGTCGCCGCCCGAAACGGCTGTTGACAGCGAGCGCGAGACGAAGCGGAGCTCCGTTCTCTCGGCCAAGGGCGGCCGAGACGCGGCGGCTCTCAGCTCCACGCCCTCCAGCGGTCCGCCGCTCAGATCAAGAACTCGCCCAGCGATGGAGAGATCAGCTCGTGGCAGCGACAGTTGCACGACTCTCTCTTCCGCTTCCTCGAGAATGAGTGCCTGCGACAGCTCAAGATCGGGAGTGTTTGCCCATGCAACCTGAATCGTGTACGTACCGGCCGCGATTTCTGGAAAGTGAGCTTCGCCACGCGCGTCGGTTCGTGATTCGCCGAGGCGCCGTCCCGCCAGCAGCGAGACCAGGGCGTCGCCCACAGGTGCCCCGGCCGAGTCGGTCAATTGCACAGTAACGTAGCACGAGCCGTGCGGGAGGTGCTGCAGATTGGGGTCGGCGGTCGGCGGCATCGGGGTGCCGGTCGAGCCGTTTTCGGGAGTGACTCCGGGTGTTGGTGGCGACTCCGAAATCGTGTCATTCGGTGGCGTCGATCCCTGTCCCGTTGACGTGTACGGACGGTCTGGCTCAAGCCCATCAATTCTGCCTGGGTCGCGAGGCAAGAAAAGGAGCAGGGTCATGCCGATGAAGATCGCAGCGGCCGTCAGCGAAGAGACGACGAACACCCGCCGGTGATTGGCGCTCATCCCCACGCCGAGCCTCAGCGAAAACCCGTGACGTACGGCAAACGTTCTGCGACGGCGGCAATGTCGCCGGGGTCAGCGAGCAGGAGACGCGTTGCGTCCCACGTCCCCCGAAGAAAGCTGTCACGGACTCCCTCCGGCAGTGTCGCAGCGAACGTCTTTTCCGCAGCGCGAACAGACGCGTCTCGAAGATTCAGTTCCACGACGAGGTTTGCATCCTTCTCGACTTCATTCTGAAGGGCTGCCACATCTTGCGGGTCTAATCGCGCACACGGAATGCCGAGAGCAACGCAGTTGCCAAAAAAAATCTCGGCAAACGACTCGCCGATAACGGCCTGAATCCCCCACCGCATGAGGCTTTGGGGGGCGTGTTCGCGTGACGAGCCGCAGCCGAAATTGCGGTTCACGACGAGAATCTGAGCCGCGCCGAAACGCTTTTGGTCAAACGGATGTTCACCAGCAGCTTGCAGACGATCGTCTTCGAAGGCGTGTTCTCCGAGCCCTTCAAACGTGACGCAGCGCAGAAATCGCGCCGGGATGATGCGGTCGGTGTCGATGTCGTCGCCGCGCACCGGGATGGCGCTGCCGACGATTTTTTCGATGCTGGCGCTGCCTTTTGGGGCGCTATCTTTGAGGGCGTCGTCCGTAGGGGTTGAGGAATTCGCTGCACCGTTTTTCATGGTCTTCAGTCGATTCAATCTTAGTTCACTTCAACAGCCAAGAGGTCGCGCACGTCCGTGACTTCGCCGGCAACCGCCGCAGCCGCCACCATAGCTGGGCTCATCAACAGCGTTCGTCCGGTTGGGCTCCCTTGACGTCCTTTGAAATTGCGGTTGGAGCTGCTGGCGCAGAGTTCGCTGCCGCGTAACTTGTCCGGGTTCATGGCTAGGCACATCGAGCATCCCGCTTCACGCCACTCGAACCCGGCGTCGCGGAAGATCTCGTCGAGTCCCTCTGCCTCCGCCTGAGATCGAACTTGTTGAGAGCCCGGGACCGCAAGCGCCCGTACGTGCGAGGCCGCCCGACGACCTCGGAGAACGCGGGCCGCTTCGCGGAGATCGCTGATGCGGCCGTTAGTGCACGAGCCGATGAAGGCGACATCGATCTTTGTGCCAGCGATCGGACGCCCCGCTTCCATGCGCATGAATTCGAACGCTTCAGCGAGTGACGCACGGTCGCCGTCTCCAGCGTCGCCGGGGCTCGGCAGATCGGCGTTCACCGGTACGGAGTGGCCCGGATGAATCCCCCATGTGACGACGGGGCTCAGCGCGCTACCGTCGATGTGTACCTCGTCGTCGAATGCGGCATCAGGATCGGAGGCGATGGTTTTCCACCACTCAAGCGCGCGTGGCCATGCCTCGCCCTGAGGCGCGAATGGGCGTCCCTTGAGGTACTCGAACGTTGTCTCGTCTGGGTTGACGTAACCAACCCGGGCGCCGCCTTCGATCGACATGTTGCAAACGGACATGCGTTCTTCCATCGACATGGCGGAAATCACGTCGCCGGCGTATTCATAGGCGTATCCGACGCCTCCCTGAACTCCGAGGCGGTGAATGATCGAAAGGATGACGTCTTTAGCGTAAACGCCCGGAGCGAGCGATCCGTTGACGTTGATGCGCCGCACTTTCAGTGGATCCATGGCCAGGCACTGCGAAGCGAGAACGTCACGCACTTGGCTTGTACCGATGCCGAACGCGATCGACCCAAAGGCGCCGTGCGTCGACGTGTGACTGTCGCCGCAGGCGATCGTCATCCCCGGCTGAGTCAGCCCGAGCTCCGGGCCGACCACATGGACAATTCCTTGGCGTTGATCGTCGAGGCCGAACAGGGAAACGTCGAAGTCGCGACAGTTCTGCTCGATCGCCACCATCATTTCTTCGGCGAGCGAGTCGGCGAAGGGGCGAGCTTGGTCATGGGTCGGCACGATATGATCGACGGTGGCGAACGTGAGTTCCGGCCTCAAGACGCGCAGGCCGCGCTGCCGGAGATCCTGAAATGCTTGTGGGCTCGTGACCTCGTGGATCAGATGAAGGCCGATGAACAACTGCGTCTGACCATTGTCCAGTCGACGCACGGTGTGTGATTGCCAAACTTTTTCGAGCAGATTCTGGGGCATGAGAGGATGACCGTTGATGAGGGAATGAGCCACGACACGCAGCGTGCGGGATGGGGGCCGATTCGAAGGCCGGGGCCATCCAAACCTGTGTGCGGTCACCCGAGTCATCGGCTGTCCCGCCTGGCGGATTCGCCCTGTCGAGAAAGTCTTCGTCTCGATCCGATACTTTACCGCACCGCGGGCGAAATGACGGCGAAAATCGCGCGTCGCCTTGTCATGTCCCGGCGGCCCGCTGAAAAAGTGCTCCGAGCTGGAATGGTTGCGTCGCGTCCAGATCGGCCGCGTCGAGCGGAAGCGATCTCCGATCCCGTTTTTGAGAGATCAGCTGGGGAAGTTCGTCTCGGCCGATATGGCGTGAAACGGCGGTGGGCTCGCTGTCGAACGGCCCTGTCAATCTTCAACCTAGCGTTTGGGTTAGCAGCCTGTTGAAAAAGTGCTTCGAGTCGAAAACTGGTCGCTTCGCGTCCAGATCGGCCGCGGCGAACGTAGGTAATCTCCGAGATTTTCGAGGCTCGCCGCGGTCGATCTGGGCGTGAAGAGGCCAGTTTCTCGGCCGAATGACTTTTTCAACGGGCTGTTAGGAGGCCGACTGGTCGGGTGGCCATCTCGCATTTGATGATCGCATAAGGACTTACGATGACGAACGCCCTGCTTCGTGACAAATTGGTCGCAGTGCGAAACGCGGAAGCAGGGCGTGTCGATGAATTTTCGATGAAATGGGCAGAGCCTTTGGTAGAAGGACGCTCGCAAAAAAGTGTTCGACTACGAAAGGATGCCCAAGATGAAGAGAGATTACATCGATGACGACGCGCTCGATACCCCTGCCTTCGAAGCATTGCGGAACTATCTTCGCGAGCACCGGTCGCAACCGATCGGCGAGTGTGGGGACTTCGAGGAGCACGAGCGGGAAGTTCACCGTCTGATGTCCGTGTGTGAGACGGAGTTGCTCGCCGAGGATCTCGTTCGACACGACGTGGAGGCCAAGTACATCCGGGTGGACGGCGTCCGCCACCGCAAAGCGTTTCGCGCCGAGCAGACGTACGTTGGGCAGTCTGGATCGATGAAGGTCGAAAGGAACGTCTACCAACCCATCGGCGGAGGCCCTTCGGTCTGCCCCCTGGAATTGCGAAGCGGCATTGTCGAGGGGGCGTGGACCCCGCGAGCGGCACGGATCATGGCGACCATGGTGGCCGAAATTCCTCCGAGTGACGCCGCGAGCATCATTGCTGAATTTGGTGGCATGGCTCCGTCGAGCAGCAGTTTGGATCGACTACCAAAACTTCTCTCGGAGGATTGGGAGGCGCACCGATTGGATTGGGAGGAAACCCTTCGCAGCCAGGACCGCGTGCCGACCGAAGCTTCCGTCATCGCCGTTTCCCTCGACGGCGTACACGTGCCACTGAAGAAGGAGGAGGTGCAGCATGATCCGAACAACAAGAACGGTTATCGCGAGGCAAGCTGCGGGACGGTGACGTACCTGGACAAGGACGGCAAGCGAATCTCGACGGTTCGCTTCGCGAGGATGCCAGAGAGCAAGAAGCGAACTCTGAAGGCGCAGTTGGAGGCGGAGTTCACCTGGGCGATGGAGCAACGTCCCGACCTTACCGTGGTGAAGATCGCCGACGGTGCTCCGGACAATTGGGAGTTCTTGCAGGAACTTGGAGACGGTTGCGGAGTCGAAATCCTCGACTTCTATCACGCTGCAGCGCATCTGAAGGAAGCCGCCGATGCGGTCTACGGGACTGAAACTCCGGAAGCCCGGGCATTCTTCCAGTCGTGGAGAACCACACTGAAGGAGGATCCCCAGGGGGCCGACAAAATCATCCGTGCTGTGCGGTATCGACGGGACAAGGCTGACGGCAAAGCTCGTAAGACGTTGACAGCCGCACTGAAATATTTCCGTTCGATGCGAAATGGAATGGAATACCACGCCTACAAGGAAGCGTGCTTGCCGATCGGAAGCGGCGTGGTAGAGGCCGCGTGCAAGACCCTCGTGAGCGAGCGGCTCAAGCAGTCCGGCATGCGTTGGACGCTACGCGGCGGACAGGCGATTCTGACGCTTCGAAGTCTTCTCCAAAGCACTCGGTGGGACAATGCCTGGGACGTTCTCGCTCGTTCCTACAAAGCCGAGATCCGAGTCGATGGCCAGCGTCAACACCGACCGCAAGCAGCGTGAGATGTGCCGCAAATTCGAAATACGAGACGGTCACCCGACTGGTCTCGTGATCCGTGACGCGCCCTCCCGACCTTCTAAGTGCCGCGTGGGTTCGTTTGGGCATTCTCGGAATGTCGGCCGCCGCCGAGTCACCATGCCGGCGGCTCTTTGGCACGGGCGCGGCCGATGAGCACCGTGTGCCTGCGCCGCCGCCCAGCTCGCGATTTTGCGCAACACGCGCTTTCCAAGGCTCGTCATCGCTTCGAGGAAAGATTGAAGACCCAGAGCCCGAAAAACCTCAACTTCCGGTGCTGAAGTGCCGAAATCATCGGTGCGGTGTGCGGCCGACGTTGATTCGCGTCGCACCGGCCTCCCACCGGCTGAGGGGCCGCCCGCGGACAGAAGGCACGGATCGCTTGGAATGAGCGCGTGCGTAACTCACCCAATTGCCTGCGAACATGGCGAGTCAGAAGGTGCGGACTACGCCCACAGACACTTTCGAGTCTCTCGCGTACCGGGAGCGACGTCTGAGCGCCTGTACGTGCAGCTCGGCGCTACGCGCCGTCGGCCGAGGCGGTGACTCGTCAGAACCACTCGTCGGAGCGACTCGTCACGGTTTTGCGCCGCACTTGGGAGCTACACCAACGGAATCACTTCCTCTGTTAGGAGGTTCTTATGGCTTCGCGCTTTGATTCGCCGCTTCGGACTGTCGGTGTCGCGTCACTTCTCTTGATGACGCTGACCTCATGCATCGAACGGGAGCTCTACCACGACGCTCTAGCTGACAACACGATTCACGGTTTCAGGGAATACTTGCAGCAGTACCCAGACGGAAAGTATGCCGACGAAGCCTACGACAAGGTCGAGGAGCTCTACTTCGAAAAGAAGTTGAAGTCAGGCGACCCGGACGAGATGGACGACTATCTCAGGGAGTATCCCAACGGCCGCTTCGCAGACAAGGCTCGCAAAGCTCGTACGCGGTTTCTTTACCAACGCGCCGCCGATGACGACACGACAGCTGCATACCGCAAGTTCCTCCGGGAAGTTCCCGATGGCAGCCTTGCCCGCGATGCTCGAACGCGCCTCGAGGAGCTGACCTTTCGTTCTGCAGCCAGACAAAACACTGCTCTCGCCTTCGAGAGCTATCTGGTTCAGTTCCCTGACGGAGAGCATGCCGATGATGCGCGTTTGGCGATCGTTCGCCTCGAATACCTCGACGCTGCCGGCCATGACAACATTGCCGCCTACGAGGACTTCCTCGATCGGCACGCCGACTCGCGTTACGCTCCGATCGTCCGATCCCGACTGGTGCGATTGAAAGAGAAGAATCGGAGCAAGACCTCGCTGCGTTTCGACGGCGCCGGTGACACCGACCCCGGCGCGGTGACCGTGCAGTGACGACCGTGCAGTGACGACCGTGCAGTGACCCCCTCTGCCGACGAGCGCCCGCCGTACCTCCCTTATGTGGACAGCGCCGCGATCGTTCTTCGATTCCACCGCTAACTGGACGAGGCGGCTCGCGTTAGCAGCCTGCCTGAAAAAGTGCTTCGAGTCGAGAATTGATCGCTCTGCGTCCAGATCGGCCGCGGCGAACGTCGTAATCTCCGAGCCCTCTTCGATAGGATATAAACGGCGAGGCTCGCCGCGGCATCGCGGCGCTCGCGCCCGCGCTCGGACGGACGGCCTGCACCTTGATCACCGTCGAAGTTTGTGAAACTTTTGACGGCAGTCCAGCGGGTGGTACAATCGCAACTGTTCCGCGCGGAAGTCCCTCTAAACGTTCTCCAAATTGATTGCCTGAGGCCTGTCGGCGCTGTGGCCCGACGCAAGGACTGGCGACGAATGTCCACTCAGGAGCACGAAGAGTTCGCGTGGACGAATCGTTCAGTTGATCGCTTTCACTCGCCCGTTGGGATCGCTCTGCTCCGCCTGTCGGACAGTGCCTGCACCATTGGCGCGAGCGGTAGTGTCCCGTCACATTCTCTGCAGGTGGGGACTGACACACGAGGACCAATCCACGCAGCCGGGGCGGAAGCGGCGTCAAAAGGGAGGCGAGAAGTATGGGGTGTCGGGCAAGCAGCGCAGTTTCGTGCGGCCACGATTCGTCGCCGGCGTGGGTGTCCACGCCGCGGCGTCGATCCGGGATGGTTGCTCTACTGGTGATCTCGTGCTCGCTCGCTGTCGCGAATCCGGCTGCGGCAGCGCCGGCCGAGGTGCGAAGTCGCAGTGCGACCAACTCGGCGGCCGGTACACAGTTCGCGTGGGATCTCAGCGCGGTGGACGCTACGTACAAGACTCAGCTCGAAGAGTTTTGGGTCCTTGACGCTCACAGCGCGGCGGCGCCGTTCGTTTTGGCATTTCCCGCTGCCGATCTTGCGACGCCGCGACGTGTCGAATTCAGTTTGCCGGAAGAGTTTGCCAACGGCGTTGCGCTTGGTCTCGCCGAGATTCCAATCGGCGGCGCCAGCGGCAACAACGCGCTTTTGATCGATAACGCGTTCCTGCAGCAGAGCCCTGATCCGCACGTCGGAGTCTTTGATAACGACGGAAGCATGATCGCGGAATTCGTTCTCGTCGAAGGGACCCAAGGCGCTCGATTGACGTCGATGGCGTTTCATCCCAGCGCTGAGCAGATCGTCGTCTACGACTCAGACACGCATGCTGTATATTTTCTCGACTTCTTTTTCTCGGTCACGGATGGCCCCTTTCCGCTGCTTGGCGTGCCTCACTTCACGATTGGTCCGTGGTTGCTTGGCAACCAGCCTCGCGGCTCAGGAGTCGGCCTTGCCTTCAACAGCGACGACACGTTTTTGGCGACTGCAGGGATCGTCGACGCATGGCGGACACCGCGTGTCGCGGAGTATCGCGCCTCTGACGCTGGCTATTCCGGTCGCATGATCGATCTTTCAGGTGCAGTCGCGACCGGAGTCAACGAACTCACTTTCGCTCATTTGGCGGTCGGTGCAGTCAATGAGCAGCCGACCCTCTTCTCAGTGAATCTCCCGGCAGAAGCGGCGATCTCGTATGATCTGGAGTTTGAGTCTGTCCTAGAGCCGGTGGCACTGACGTGCGACTTTGACGACGAGCTCAGACGCTACGAGCTCAGTTGGTCGCCTCCCACCCAGGCTGGGATCGATGAAGTCGTGGTGATCGAAAACGGAGTGGAGATCGCGACTCTGCCGCCGAATGCCACCAGCTATGTCTCCGAGGGCCCCCTGGTCGGAAAGCTCTTCGTCAGCGTAGCGACGTCGCGGGGTGGTCTCCGGGGTGCCGTGACGCCAGCGTGCGAATTCAGCAACACGCAGACGGTCGGGTTGCCCGAGATCGAATTCGACGGCATTCCGCTCCCTAACGGTGACTATCGGGACTTGGCTGCGACCAAGACGCCAGCCAGCGTAGATGACTTTCGGCTCTATCAATACATTCCGGCGATTCCCAGTGCCTTCGTCAGCGTCTTTGACCACGCCTTGGAATCGACGGATGTACTGACGTTGAGAGAGCCGTCGATCGCGGGAGGCGGCGTGGGCATCGCCTTCATGACTTTGGACGATGCCGGGGCACTCGCGGTTCTAGATTCAAATGGTTTCGACAATGGCGGACAGCCGAGCGCTGCGTTCTTTGCCGTCGACGGTGAGCAGAAGGGAACGGCGCTGATGCGCGTCGATGCAGTCGACACTGGTGCCGTCGCTTCTGGCGTTGTCTTCGACAGTTGGGACGTTCACGAAGGAAACGGCGAGACGTACTTCGTTGCGTACGGGCGCGAGCGGGTCGGTGGTGCGGACCGGCACGTCTTGGTGAGGTTCGATCTTAGCGGACAGGATCTGACCGCCGTGGCGCGTGTGCCGGTTCCGCATCGCGCTCTGTCGGGGTTCGAAGCTCTCCAGGTGACAGGACGGGCGGTGTGCGTGCTGCCTGGTGGCAGCCTCTTGGTGGGCGGGTCGGACACGTTCAAGCCGGTGTTCACGGATGCTTATCTGTCGACCCCGTTTGGTCGCGACTCGGCGACGGCGGCGAAGTTCGTGGGGTTTTCTCAAAGTCTTCTTCGAGGAAGCGAGTTTGTCGGTCTTGGCCCGTCCCCTGACAGCGCGTCGGTTCTCGGTCTTGCGACGGCATTTTTCGCTGACGTCGGCATCGGCGCCACATTCCATCCGATTTCGGAGCTGCCCGTGATCTCTCACCCGACGGGCGCGAGCTTGTCGATTCTTGGAGACGGACTCATCGTGCAAGAGAGCGTCGTCGCTCACCCGAATTTGCTGACGGAGCAGCTTCTGGAGACAGAGCTTTCCCTGGCTGGCAACGCCACGACGGCCGTGCCAAGAGTGGTCGCTGGACGAACGTTTGGTGCCGGAAGCATCGACTACTATCTGACGCTGGTCAATCTCGACACCGTCGGCGCTTTGCCGCTGGAGATTAGGGCTCGCCTAGACGGAGCGAGCGTCGCCATTTTCGATCGCGACGTGGTGCTCGCGCCAGGTCGGCACTTTCGCATGGGGCTGCCCGGCCGATCGGAGACGAGCGTGGAATTCTCGCTGAGGAATTCGCGAGGAACTCCAGCGACCGTGAGGGCGATCGTCGGCGCCACGGCGATCGCTACCGGGAGCGATCCGTTTCGACGTGGCGATTGCAATGTCGACGGCGTCATCGACATATCAGACGGTATCTTCGGTTTGACCTCGCTCTTCGCGGGCGGCGATCAACCCACGTGTCGTGACGCATGCGACACCAACGATGACGCCGTGTTCGATCTCGCCGATATGGTGAATGTTCTCAATCACCTATTTCGCGGCAACACGCCGCTGGCTCCTCCGGCGACGTGTGGTGCGGATCCGACCGCAGATGACCCGTTCACGATGTGCGAGTTTCGTCTTTGCCGTTGAAGCGATCTCCGAGCGTAGTGACCGCGACGCTATCTGCTGCACAACACCGAACGACGCCACACGACATTGCGCGGCGTTCGCGAACTGGTTGCTTTTTCCGTCCGAAGCCGCAAAGGGAATTGGCTACCATCGACCCCACCGGCGCGTATACTGACGGAAATTGCCGGAAGACAATATCTCATCGAGAACTGCGGCTTCGGACGCTCCCGCTTCAGCAGTTCGCCTTGATTCGAGACGTGCGGGCTCGTCTCATCCCCTGCCTTCATGACTGCATCGCAGGAGTTCGCGCGACCCGTCTCGACTCCGGTTTCGGTGGAGTCTGCCGCTCGAGCTCTCGAGCGGCACTGCGCAAATAGATCAATCGATGTTGGAGCACAGAATGGCCGTCAGACCCAACGACCGCGAAATAGCGAGCCAAAGCGGCGCGCTACGTTTTGCGCGGGGCGTGATTTCGTCGCCATCGATTTGCAGCGATCGGGATGTGCGCTCGTTCGGTATCAGCGTGCGTTGCTTCCGAGCTGGGCTTTCGTCGCTGTCCCTCGTCACACTGGCTGCGTTCTGCGTCTGCATGACTGCGTCTTCTTTTGCGCAGTCTGAGTCGCGCTCGAAGCGGCGTAAGGCAGATCCAGTGAGAGAAAAATTCCTCAAGATTAACTACGCTTTCAATCGTCAACTCTATCACGTCGCGATTCCTGAGTATGAAGAGTTCGTCGTTCAGCACCCAGAATTCCGTGACTTGGGATTGGTCCACTATGCGTTGGGGCTGAGTCACTACCACGTCGCCACGAAGCCTCCGTCTGTGACGCAAGACGGCGAAGAGTTCTCACCGCGAAAGCATCTCGAGGCGTCCGTCGCCTCGCTGCGTCGCGCTCTTTCATCGAAGCGCTTCAAAGTGAAGGCCGAGGCGACACGGGTTCTGGGGCAAGCTCTGCTCAGGTTGCAAGACTACCGCGGCGCGGAGAAGGCCTTCGAATGGGTCGTGAGAAGCGGTGCCAAACAAAAACACGTGGCGATCGCTACGCTCGGCCTAGCGGAGTGCCGCTATCACCTGAAGGAGTTCCACGACGCGGTCGACCGCTACAAGGAGTTCTTGACGTCAAAGCCGCAGGGCGACGAATACGATCGCGCCACGTTTTATCTCGGCATGAGTCTCTACCACCTTGCACAGAAGGGTGAAGAGGGTGCTGCCGACGCGTTGAAGATCTTTCGCCACGTCGCACAGTCCAGCGGCCACCATGCAGAAGACGCCCGGTACATGGTCGCCCTCATGCTTGCCGAGCAGGGTGATGAGGCTGGTGCCAGCAAGCTCTTCGAGAGCCTGGCCGACTCCGAAAATAGTGTCTTCCGTGAGCTGGGAAGCTTCGGGCTTGGCAGCGCTCTTTTTCGGGCCGGGAAGTTCGAACAGGCCGAGCAGGTTCTGGCGAAGACCATAGGGTCGAAGGGCAACGGCGAGCACCAACATCAGGCGCTTCTTCTGCTCGCGCGAGCCCGCATCGAGCTCGGCAAAGGCGATGCGGCAGAGGATCTTTTGGGCGAGCTCGTTGACTCGGAGAGTGTCGGTGATCACGCCTCGCTCGTCCTCTCACGACTGCTCAAGTCGAACGGCAAGATCGAGGCCGCGACGGCGGTTGTTGAAGCTGCTGTTCAGAAGTTTCCCCGCAGCGCGCTGCGCGCCGATCTCGAGCTTCAATTCGGTCTGAATGCTGTTGCAGCTGAAGATTACTCTGGCGCAGCGAGTTCCTTTCGATCTTTTCTGCAGGATTTCGGCTCGACGTCGAAAGCCGATCATGCGCTCTATCTGCTGGCGTTCTGTCTGCACCGCGCTGGAGACTACACCGCGGCGGGCGAGGCCTGCTCTCAGTTTCTTGCACGCTACGGAGAGAGCGCATACTTGCCGGACGTTCAGCAGTTGGCGGGAGAGAATCGATTCGCCGCCGGTGACTTGGCTGGCGCGATCCAGGCCTATGAGGGATTCGTGTCGAGCGCCACTGCGAGCGTCGACGCCGCGGCGATCGCGCGCGCACGAGTGAGAGTCGGGCAGGCCCTGCACCTCCAGGAAAAGTATCAGGAGGCGACCGACTATCTCACCAGCGTCGAAGTGCCGGTGAACAGTGCAGATCCTCAGCTGCTCTCGGTCGCGTATTATCGCGGCGACGCGGCTTACCAATTGGGACAATATGACGTCGCTATCGAGCGGTTGTCCGCGTTCCTCGAGGCCGTCGAAAACGCGCCAGAGTCTGTTCGAAGTGAGCTTCTGGCGCAGAAACGGGACGCGCATTTCAAGATCGCACACAGTCACCAGTTGGCGCAAAATTGGTCGGCGGCGCGCAGCGTTTACCTGGAGATTCTGAAGACTGATCCGGACCACCCATACAGTGATCAGGTGCTCTTGGAAATTGGTCAGACCGCTCACGAGGAGGGGAAGAAGAGCCTCGCCGAGAAAGGATTCCGCCGGCTGATCAAGAACCACCCCAAGTCAAAGTTCTTACCGCGAGCGCTCTTTTTTGTGGGCGTCTATCGCTCCGAGCAGGAAGAGCATGAACGTGCCGTAAAATACTTTCGTCGCATCGTTGATCGCTATCCGGACAGCGCTGTTGCCGCCGATGCTCAGTACCGACTGGCGTTGAGTCTTCGAGCCAGTGGCAGGGGTGACGAAGCACAGGAGGTGCTGGCTCAGTTTCGCGAACGGAACCCCGACGACTCCCGCCTCAGCCTAGTGCTGCTTGAGGAAGCGAGCCAGCTTTCCAAGACAGGGCAGCACGAAGAGGCTCTGGCGATGCTTTGGAAACTAAAGGAAGCGCCGAATTCGCCGAGCGAAATGAGTCGCATTTTGTACGAGATTGCATGGTGCTACCGCGGCATGGACCGACCTGAGAGGGCCGTCGAGACGTATCAGGAACTCGCAGACCAGTTGGCGATCTTGGAAGCGTCTGCCGACGACAAACGGCACGCGGAGTTCAGTTTCGTCGTTCAGCTCGAGCTTGCAGAGATGCAGTTCGAACAGAAGAACTATGAGAACGCGAGAGCGCTTCTGTTGAAGTTGATGGAGACGCCGCGGTTTGAAAGCAGTCAACACCAAGAAGGTGCTTTGTATCGGCTTTGCTGGGCTCACTACAAGCTTCAGGAACACGAGGAGCTCCTGGCTACATTCAAGCGATTTCACGCCCGCTACGCCAAGAGCGACCACTTCCCGGAACTGGCCTATCTCGCCGCCAAAACCCTTCTTGATCAGGACAAGGTGACGTCGGCCGGAAAACTGTTTCAACGCATCAGCGAATCGTTCCCGGAGAGCCGGGAGGCTCCACTTGCCATGCTCGGTCACGGTGAAAGCGAATTGGAAGATCGCCATTTCGATGTGGCATTGAAGGTGTTCACGGCTTTTCGTGAGCGTTATCCCGATCATGACGCAACGTACCGGGCTCACTTCGGAGAGGGCTGGGCCCACGAGAACCTTGGGGCTTTGGACAAGGCGATCGATGCATACTCGCTGGCCGCCGCTGGAAACTCGACACCAACGGCGGCGCGGGCGCAGTTTCAGGTTGGTCAGTGCCTTGTCGCCCGCAAACAGTTCCGCAAAGCGATTCTTGAGTTTCTCAAAGTCGAGGCGAGCTTCGCTTACGAAGAGTGGACGTCGAAGGCCGTGCTCCAAGTGGCGGGCTGCTTCGAAGAGCTGAAAGATCCGGAAAATGCCGGAAAGTACTATCGCAACGTCGTGAAGTCGTACCCGAAGAGTGACGAGGCGAAACTGGCCCGAGAACGCTTGCGCAGATTGGAGATCGACTGAGTATGGACCGAACGGGTCTTAGAAACGTTGTCACCGCGCTCGGGGCGCTCGCTGCAACGTCACTTGCGTGCGCTCAGGACGCCGCGGCGGCAGAAGCACCTCAGTCAGCCTCACAGGAGACGGTATTCACGCTGATGATGAAGGGCGGGCCGCTCATGTATCCCATCTTTCTTTGCTCGTTCGTGATTGCCACGGCAGCAATTGAGCGCCTTATCAGTCTGCGCCGTTCCCGTATTGGTACGCCGGATCTGGTCGACGATGTCGAACAGGCTTTGCCGTCGCGCGCTGCCGCTGCGACCACTAGTGAGGAGGTCGACGTCGGCGATACACTCATCGGTCGCGTGCTGCAGGCCGGGGTCGGAAGGCTTCATCGAAACGAAGAGCATGCGGAAGCCGCACTCGAGGAGATCGTGACCAAAGAGATGCATCTCCTCGATCGGCGTCTAAGGCCGTTTTCGATCGTCGCCAACTTGGCGCCGCTGCTTGGACTGCTGGGCACGGTTCTCGGGATGATCCTCTGCTTTGGCGAGGCGAGTGCTGCAGAGTCGACCGAAAGAGCGCAGAAACTCTCCGACGGAATCTACCGCGCCCTGGTGACGACCGCGGCCGGCTTGAGCGTGGCAATTCCTGCGATGGTTCTGAACTACTATTTCAAGGGGCGCGGCGATCGCGTCATCGATAGCGTCGAGGAGGCTTCGTCACGGTTTCTCGAGTTTTACTACGGCGACGATGCGGTGCCCGAGCCGGAAGGTCAGTCCGCTCACCGCCGCAAGAAACGCGACGAGAAACAGATCAGAGCATGAGAGTCCGACGGGATAGAAGTTCCAACGGCGTCATGCCAAACATGACGCCGTTCATTGACATGATGTTCATCCTTGTCGTGTTCTTTATCGCCACGAGTCGTTTCCACGAGGCGGAACGCGATGAGTCTGTGCGACTCGCGAAGAGCCGCTCCGACATGCCCATCGGTACCGTATCGGAGCTGCTGGTGATCAACATCGACAAGGACGGACAAAAGATTGTCGACGGTCGTGTGCGTGCACTCGATGAGCTTGAGCAGATCGTACGCGAGAGGCATGCCGCCAAACCAGACGGTGATGTCGTCGTGCGGCCGGACGTCAGAGGGCTCGTCGGTCCGCTCGTCGAGACGATCGAGATTTGCGTGCGCGTAGGGTTCAAGTATCCCAACATTGCCTACGTTCAAGGGGCGGAATGAGGCGGCGCGCACGACACCGACCAGACCGTGGGCGGTCTAGAAAGAAACGTGACGAGGAGCACACCGTCGCCGCAGCAGGCAGGTGGGGTCGGTTTCAGTACTGGACGATTGCTGGCTGGAGTGTCGCCTTTCTCTGTCTGCTGCTCGGTGTCCTCATCTGGGTTGGCCTCAAGTTTGGATACGTGAGGTGGATCTACCGAGACGGCGATGCAATTTGGGATTCTCGGGACCGCTTGAACGTGCGCAGTGTGCTCTGGTCCCCGCCCGAAGAGATTCACGATCGCCCAGGCGCACGGCAGGACGAAACCGTCGTTGGAACCATTCCGTCGAGCGCCCCGCGCCTCCTCGTCGCGCTGAAGACCGCTGCCGGGACGCGTGACATCTTTGTACGTCACTTGACACCGCAGGGATGGACTGGCCCGACTCTTCTCGGAGGTGAGGAGGCCGCGTTCCATTCGCCGCACGATGAGATCGCGCCGACGCTGAGTCACGACGGCACGCTTCTATTGTTCGCGAGCAATCGCCCCGGAGGCTTTGGCGGTTTCGACCTCTATGCCAGCCGCTTCGCGGACGGCGCTTGGTCGCCCCCCCGCGCGCTTGGATCGCAGATCAATTCTCCGTTTGATGACGTGGGCGCGACGTTACACCCCTCGAGGCGACTGATTGTCTTCGCGACGAATCGGCCACGTGGGTTTCTGTTTGCCCCGCCCACTTCATGGGACGACGTGCCGCTTGAGAATTGGCAAGCAGCTGACTTCGAGCTGGCCTATGCCATCGCTCCACCCGATGGATCGCTTCGCGGTTGGTCTGAGCCGCAGCCGCTCGCCTCCCTCGTGACCGAGAGGGATGAGGAACGCCCCGCGTTCAGTCCGAGTGGCACGTTCCTCTACTTTTCTTCGAGTCGCGATGGCGGCTTTGGGAGTCGTGATCTCTACCGAAGCCGCTGCCGCCTCCTCGGCCTTGATCCTAACGAAGTGACCACCCTCCAGGTTGATTCTCCAGAGAATATCGGGCCGCCAGTGAACACACGGCTCGATGATTCGGCCCCGCAACTCTTACTCGAAGGCTTCGGTTTGGCGTATGAGGTTCGTGACCCGAAGACGGGTGCGTCCTTTCATTTCGAGAGTCGCTCACACGAGGTCGCGCCGGAGCTTTCCGTCGCTGCCGTCCCGATCGACGCGGTGACGCAGTATCTGTTGCAAGTCGGCGGCTTAGCCCTCGGCGCCGTGGTCTTGTTTATCCTGACGTTGGTTCTGATGCGGTATCGTCGGCTTTGGGCGATGAACCTCTACGCTCGCTGTGCCGTCGTCGCAGTGCTGCTCCATGTCGGGCTCCTCTACGTCTTCTATTTCTGGCAGATCGGTTCTCAATTGGCGCAGGTGCGCGCAAAGACTGTGCTCGCCGAAGTGACCATCGAGAAAACTCTTCAGGCTCGGCTGACACAGGAGACTCAACGCATCAAAATCGAGCTGCCGGATCAGGACCCTCTCGATGCGACGGTTGAGCCCCAACCGACACTCCGCGACAGCCCAATGCTCGCCGATCCATCTGCACTGGACGTCGCCGTGGAGAGGGTCGCCGTACCTCAATTCGAGAAAGTTCAACCGTTCTCGAACGCGACGACCGCGCGCGTCGATACATCACTTCCACCGGTACCGTTCGAGCGGCGCCAAGATCCGATCGTCGAACAGTTGCGTCCTGATGCGCTCGCCACAGTCGCCGCAGAAGCAGACACGCTGCCGGCGCCCGAATCTTCTCCCGCAAGCGATGAGGTCGACGCCACGACGCCGGTGGGCGTCGGACTGAGTCTGAAAGTTGCAGCGGAGACTCCCCGTCCAGGACCGGTAGGAACTGTCGTCGAGACCGTTCCGTCGCTCGCTACCGAAGTGCGGGCTGAGCAGGTCCAGCAGGCGCGGACACAGGTGCAGGCGCCGGCGCTACCTCCGAAAGTTCTACCGCCGCTGACCCACGCGGCGACGACGCCAACCGAGGAGCTCGTGAGCAGCATTCCGGTGCCGGCGCAGTCGGCTGATCGAGAGGCGGAACTGAGTTTGGCGCCGCGTGCTGAAGCGACGAGGAGTGAAGCCTCGGCGCGGCCGACTCCACCGCAGCTCGAAACGTCGGCGCCGCCGCTGATCGCGGCTGTGCAACCGCAGCGACGTTGGCACGCCCCTGCGGTGGGCACCGAAGCGGTGACGTCTCCCGAGGCGCGTTTTCAGAGGAGTCCGCTGCCGCCGCCACGGGCGCAGCCATCTGAGGCTGCGACTCAGCCCCAGATGCCCGAGACTGCGGCGCTGGCCGAGCGGCGGCAAGAGGCCGTCGATGAGAACCTGCGTGTCGAGCCGGCCGAGCTTGACGCGGTGCGTCGGTGGGAACCCGCGGCAGGCGATGAGGTCGCGCGCGCCGAGCTACTCAGCCAGCGTGACGTGTCGCAGGCGCGACCAGCGATTGCCCCGGCTGACGGTTTGAACGCGGTCCAAGAGGCTTCTCCCGCGACTTTGAGTACGTCGCCTGCGCCAGGCTCGTTGGTCGACTCTGCCGTCGCGTCGAGCGGGCCGCTTCGCGCGCCACAAACCGATTTACCCGACGGTGAGCGGAGCCAGAAGCCTGGTGAAGGGAGCGACAACGCAGCCGATCTGATTGGAGCAGAGTTGTCGCCGGCGGCAAGAACGAAACTCGAGGTGTCTCGCCAATCAGGGGCTCCGCCGGCGCCGCCGGCCGTGGACGCGCGCCGGGAGCCAGTCGCGGGTGACTCTGCTCCACTCACCGCCGACGCCTCCACGCCATCGCCGACCGAGGTGGCGACCGCAGAATTCCTCCGACCCCTCGAGCCGGTTCCTGGAATCGACGCGCCGGCGCGAAAGCGATTGCCGGAACGTCGTCCGCAGAAGCGAATGAGCTTGAGCGACGCAAGGAGTGAAGAGAGCCGTAAGGTTCTCGTGCCGCGGATGGGCGGTACCGCCGAGTCTGAGCTGGCCGTCCGTTTGGCGCTCGAGTGGCTTGCGGCGTGCCAGTCCGAGGACGGTCGTTGGGACGTTGATGGTTTTCTGCAGCGGCTTCCCGATAGCGGCGCCCCGGGGTTTCACACCCAGTGCGACGCCGCTGTCACCGGGCTCGCGGTGCTCTCTTTCCTGGGGCAGAATCACACCCACGTGAAGCCCGACAGTCCATACCGTATGACGGTCTTGAGGGCTTTACGTTGGCTTTTGAGCATTCAGACTGAGTCCGGTCTGCTCAGCGGGTCAGACCAGAAGTACATCATGTACAATCACGGCATTGCGACGTTGGCGCTCAGTGAGGCTTATATCCTGAGTCGCGACGAACGTCTGCTGCCGGCGATCGAGAAGGCCGCCCGGATCATCGTTGAGGCGCAGAACCCGAACACTGGGGGGTGGCGGTACTTGCCTGTCGTCCCGCTGCGCGGCGACACGTCCGTGAGCGGCTGGCAGGTGATGGCCTTGACGAGCATCCATGGGAGCGCGCTCAAGCTTCCCGGTGGCGTCTTCGACCGTGCTCGCCACTGGTTTGATGTCGAGGTGTCGAGCGGGCAGCACCGTGGGATTTACGGTTACTCCAAACCAGAGGAGCCGCGTGTTGCGATGGTTGCCGAAGGCATGTTCGCGCGGCAGCTGCTTGGTGCTCGCCGCGGCGACGACAACATCGAGGAGGCGGCTCGCTACATACATACGGAGACGCGTCGCCGTGGTTACCTCGACAACTTGTACCTCGTCTATTACGGGACCTTGGCTCTTTATCAGTACCAAGGCTGGATTTGGGAGCGCTGGAACACGGAAGTGCGCGATTACCTCGTCAAATCACAGAACCGTTCCGGCGCTCGGCGCGGCAGTTGGGACCCGACGGGACCGTGGTCGGAAGCGGGAGGGCAGGTGCTGGCGACCTGTTTCGCGACGCTTTCGCTCGAGGTGTACTACCGCTATCTGCCGCTCTACTGGCAGGCGACGCCAACGTCAGAGACGGCACAGGAATGAGTTGTAAGTCGTTTTTATTGTGGTGGTTACCTCCTTCTTGGGTGATGGCGAGGCGGTCGTCCAACGGTGCCTGGCGTGGCGCGCAGAGGTGCTCCGCCGCCGCGACGTCGGGTGCCGCGACGGCCCGAACGCAGACTTGCTATCCACCTGTTTGTGTGGCAAGAAAGCACGGGGCTTTCGCCTGCCAGAGAGAAGTCCGGCCGAGAAACCAGGGTTGCCCGGCACATTCGACCGCGGCGATATCCGAAGGCTCGGTGGTTCGACGTCGGCGGCGGTCGGTCTGACCCCAGCCTAGTCTTTGGATCGAAGCGCACTTTCAAGCAGGCTGAAAGCGGCCTGATGCGTGCGCTCCGCAGAGCGATTGGTGAACGCCAGAGGGTTCCCCTAAAGCTTTGGCGGAGTGCTGGCGAAAAAAAGTTCAGTGTTACCGCCTCTACTTGAACCCGCCCACGAGGTTCAGGCGCTCAACGGCGAGCGCCCCCGAGGCGTTGACGGATCCGTCGCAGCCGCAGTGAATGTGAAAGAGACCTAAAGCGGTGGGCAAGAGCTTAGTCATCGTCGAATCCCCGGCCAAGGCGAGAACCATCTCGGAGTTTTTACCGAAGAGTTTCGTCGTCGAGGCCAGCATCGGACACGTCCGCGACTTGCCGCAGTCTGCGAAAGAGGTTCCCGCGAAGTTGAAGGGTGAGTCCTGGGCCACCCTTGGAATCGACATCGAGAACGACTTTGAGCCGCTCTACGTCGTTCCCAGCGAGAAGAAGAAACAGATCGCTCGACTGAAGAGTCTTCTCAAAGGCGTGGACGAGCTCCTCCTGGCGACGGACGAGGATCGGGAGGGAGAGTCCATCAGTTGGCACCTCGTTCAGGTCTTGAAGCCGAAGGTCCCCCACCGGCGCCTCGTTTTTCATGAGATCACCCGGGAAGCGATCGGCCGCGCCGTGGAGAATCCGCGCGACCTTGACCATGGACTCGTGCGCGCCCAAGAGGCTCGGCGCATTCTTGATCGCCTTTATGGCTATGAGGTCTCCCCGATTCTCTGGCGAAAGATTAAGAAGGGACTTTCTGCCGGGCGCGTTCAATCGGTCGCTTTACGCTTTGTCGTCGAGCGGGAACGGGAACGCTTGAAGTTCGTTCGGAGTTCGTACTGGGACCTGATCGCGCGATTTCGTACTGAGGGCGGCGAGGAGTTTGCCGCCGGTCTGGTTTCTGTCGGCGGGCGGCGACTTGCCACTGGGAAGGACTTCGACAGTTCAACTGGCGAGCTCAAAGCGGGGAAGTCAGGCGAAGCCCCGGTCCTCCTGAGCGAAGAGGAAGCGAGTCAACTTGCGAGCGACCTCGAGACGGCCGATTGGCGTGTTTTGAAGGTCGAGAAGAAACCGTACACCGAGCGACCTTCGGCGCCGTTCACGACCAGTACGCTGCAGCAAGAGGCGAACCGGAAATTGCGCTTTTCGGCACGTGACACGATGCAAGCAGCGCAGCGCCTCTACGAAAACGGGTACATCACGTACATGCGAACCGACTCAACGACGCTCGCCGAGAGTGCCGTCGAGAGCGTGCGCGGTTTGATCGGTGAACTCTATGGCGCGGACTACCTGTCACGCGAGGCGCGTCAGTTCAAGACGAACGTCAAGAACGCCCAGGAAGCGCACGAGGCGATTCGGCCGTCGGGAGAGTTCAAGCATCCCGAGGAAGTCGATCGACAGGTCGGTGGCCGTGAGGCCCGACTGTATGAGCTGATCTGGAAGCGAACGATGGCGACGCAAATGGCCGACGCCCGTGGGCACCGGATCTCAGTCCAAGTCGTTGGAAACGAGAGCGTCTTTCAGGCGAGCGGCAAGACGATCGACTTTCCAGGTTTCTTGCGGGCATACGTCGAGGGCGCCGACGACCCAAACGCAGTGCTTGCCGATAAGGAAGTCTTGTTGCCCGACGTGAGCGCGGAGCAACCACTCACCGCGAGTGAGATCGAGCCGAAGGGGCACACCACCCAACCCCCGGCCAGATACACTGAAGCTTCTTTGGTCAAGGAACTCGAAGCGCGCGGCGTTGGCAGGCCGAGCACCTATGCGAGCATCATCGAAACGGTGTTGCGCCGGGAGTACGTCTTCAAACAGGGCAACGCCCTGGTGCCGAGTTTTACGGGGTTCGCCGTCGTCCAGCTTCTCGAACGGCACTTTGCCGACCTTGTTGATGTCGAGTTCACAGCTCGCATGGAGGATCATCTCGACGCGATCTCCCTCGGTGAGAAGGAGTCCGTGCCTTACCTCCGCAGTTTCTACTTTGGCCACGAATCCAAGGAAGGCCTCAAAAAGCTCACTCAACAGGAGATCGATGCGCGTGCTTCGTGCACGCTTCCACTTGGAGAAGACGAAGACGGGCAGGTGGTCAATATTCGAATCGGGCGCTATGGTCCTTACATCGAGCGCGGCGACGAACGCGCGACCATCCCGGACGGTACCGCACCGGACGAGCTATCACTTGAGCGAGCGCTCGAACTGCTGGCGCAAGGGTCCCAGCCGAATGAACTGGGCGTTGACTCCGACAGCGGCAAGAAGGTTTACGCCAAGACTGGTCGATTCGGCCCGTACGTTCAGCTCGGCGAGAACGACGGCGACGAGAAGCCGAAGATGAAATCGCTGTTCCCTGGTATGACGCTCGAGACGACCACACTCGAGCAGGCTCTGAAGTTGTTATCGTTGCCGCTCAAGCTCGGCACGTGTCCGCAAACTTCAACCGACGTCATGGCTGACTACGGGCGCTTCGGCCCTTATATCAAGCGCGGCACCGACACACGAACTCTTGAGCAGCCGGACCAGGTCTTCTCGATTACGCTCGAAGAGGCTTTGAAAAAGCTCGCCGAGGAGAAGCCGCGTGGACGCCGCGCGCCGCGCGTGCTTAAAGAGCTGGGTGAGGATCCTCTCACCAAGGAGCCGCTCCGTCTTCTCTCCGGGCGCTATGGCCCCTACGTCACGAACGGCACCACGAATGCTTCGATTCCGCGTGGCGAAGATCCGGAGAAGGTGACACTCGACGCCGCGATTGACCTCATTCGCGCGCGTGAGTCCGCAGGGCCTGCGAAGCCACGACGCGGCGCCAAGAAGGCAGCTAAGAAGACTGCAAAGAAGAAGAGCGCGAAGAAGAAGACGACAAAGAAGACGACAAAGAAGACGACTTCGAAGAAGACGACCGCCAAGAAGGCTTCTAAGAAGACCGCCGCGAAAAAGACGGCGAAGGCGAAGAAGAAATCCGCCAAGAAGAGCACGAAGAAAGCGGCGAGCAGCTTGGCCGAAGCCGAGTAGACCGCGACCAATTGGTCCGCTCCAGTCGTCGCTCCTGGAGCAAGGCGGAGGCAAAACGCCCTTCGTTTTGCCACGCGTTTTCGTTACTCTGTAGAGCCCTTGTCTTCGGGCCGTACCGAGTTCACTACGTTCAACAGCCCGTTGAAAAAGTCATTCGGCTGAGAAACCGGCCTCTTCGCGTCCAGATCAGCCACGGCGAACCTCTCCGTGATCTTTCATAGAAGAGGGCTCGGAGATTACCTGCGTTCGCCGCGGTTGATCTGGACGCGAAGCGACCAGTTTCAGCTCGAAGCACTTTTTCAACAGGCTGTCAAGCCGCAGCAGCCGTGGCTTGAATTGACCACTCGCGTCAACTGAGGTGTGATGGTTCGCATCAACTCCAACTATCGAAAGCTAACCGCCGGGTACCTTTTTCCTGAGATTGCCCGCCGGGTGCAAGCGTTTGCCGACGCCAACCCCGACGCTCCCGTGATTCGTCTCGGCATCGGTGACGTCGTTTTACCGCTGCCCGCGGCGGTGATCGAAGCCATACACCGTGCCACGGACGAAATGGGTGACCCAGCCACCTTTCGCGGCTACGGCCCCGAGCAGGGGTACGGATTCCTGCGTGATTTGATCGTCGAGCACGATTTCGCTGCGCGCGGCGTCAAACTGAGTCCAGACGAAGTCTTCGTTTCAGACGGGGCCAAGTGCGATAGCTCGAACATACAGGAAGTTTTTTCAGCGACTTGTCGTGTTGCCGTGGCCGACCCAGTCTATCCGGTCTACGTCGACACCAACGTCATGGCCGGTAGGGCCGGCGCCGCCGACAAGGACGGGCGATACGCTGGTTTGGTCTACATGCCATGCGTCGACGAGAATGCTTTCCTTCCGAAGTTGCCACGCGAACCCGTCGACCTGATTTATCTGTGCTACCCCAACAATCCAACTGGCGCGGTTGCCAGCCGCGAAGTGTTGGCAGACTGGGTTGCCTACGCGAAAGAGAATGAGGCCGTCATTCTTTTTGATGCCGCCTACGAAGCCTTCATCTCTGACCCATCGATCCCCCACTCGATCTACGAGATCGACGGGGCTCGAGAGGTTGCGATCGAGTTTCGCAGTTATTCGAAGACTGCCGGTTTTACTGGGATTCGATGTGCGTACACGGTCGTGCCGAAGGAGCTCATGGGAACGGACGAACGCGGAGAGCGCGTGCCCCTCCACGCACTCTGGAATCGGCGTCACTGCACGAAGTTCAACGGCGTTTCGTACCCAATTCAGCGCGGCGCCGCGGCCGTATACTCCGAGGCAGGCAAGGCTCAGGTTCGAGAGTTGATTTCCTACTACATGGAAAACGCACGCATGATCAGGGACGGCCTGCGCGGCGCCGGACTCGAGGTTTTCGGCGGCGAGAACGCGCCATATATTTGGCTGAAGACACCGAACGGGAAGAGCTCCTGGGATTTCTTCGATCAGCTCCTTTCCGAGGTGCATGTCGTCGGCACGCCCGGTTCGGGATTCGGCGCCAGCGGCGAGGGGTACTTTCGCCTGAGCGCCTTTGGCAGTCGCGACAACGTTGAGGAGGCGGTGGCGCGGATCAAGAGTCGATTGTCGTAGCGCGCGCAGCCATCGAGGCTCGGAGCCCGTGCCCAGTTTGTGCTGCGACGGCGGCTTCGCCCAGTTCATAGCAAGGTTTGTTTCTCCATGCCTCCCAGAATTCTTCTCGGAGTTAACTGCAATTTCGCCAAATACGTCTATGGTCCGCGGCGTGCGATGGAGATCGCGCGCGACGAGTTCGGACTGCGCCACGTTGAACTCGTTGCCGACAATGACTTCGGCCCAGCCCTCTTTTGCAGCGACCTGGAGGCGTTCCGTGCCCACCATCGGCAGGTTGCGGCGGATGCTGCAGATCTCGGCATGAACATCACGTGTGTGTTCACCGTGTATCGAGACTGTGGTGCCATCGGCGCTGCGAACTCCGCCATTCGAGAGAGTGCCTATGTTGTTGGCCGATCCTTGATCGAACAAGCGGCGTGCTGCGGAGCGCCACACGTCGGCGCATCGTTTTTTACGTTGAACGCGGAGTCGGCGGTGAACGCGCATGAATTCGAGGCCGCGCGCAAGCGCGCGCTGGAGGTCTGGAAGCGCTGGATGGTCGACGCGGGTCGCGCCGGGGTGAAGCGACTGCTCGTCGAGATGGCGGCGACGCTGAGAGAAGACTGCGCGACGATCGATCAGACACAAGAAGTTCTGCGTGTCCTAGGTGAGTACCATCACGATCGATCCGAAGAGACGGCAGAAGTTGGCGTCTGTTATGATACTGGACACGGTATCGGGTTCGATGAGAGTGCCGACGACCGCGACCGTGACTATGCGACGTGGTTGACGGCGTTTTCGGCGTCGACGTACGAAATCCATCTGAAAGATACCGACGAAGGTTTTCTCGAGACTTGGCATTTCCCTCGCACGGGTCCGAGGCGCGGCCAAGTTGATTTGGAAGCCGTCTTCGCCAAGGTCCGCGACACGCTGACCGTACCGGCCGTGCAGCTCAACCTGGAAGTGCCGGGTAAGCGTGGCCGTTCGCTTGGCGAGAAGGATGCAATCGAAGCGCACAAGGGATCGTTCGATCGCATCCGCTCCGCACTCACCGCTGTTGGTTATTCCCAGCAGGAGGACGGAGGCTGGACGTGCTGATGGATTTGGGCTTGAGGACGGAGTTGAACACGGTATGTCATACGAGCTGAGCTTGGCTCAATGGTCTCTCCACCGAAGCATTCGCTCTGGGGAAATCCGAGGGCGCGACTTTCCACGTGTCGCCCGCGAGATGTTCGACATCGGTGTCATCGAGCTTGTGAACCATTTGCTCGACGGCGGGTCGCGGCAAGTCCTTGCCGAAATGAAACGTCAGGCGTGTGACGTTGGTGTCAAGTTCTTCATGATCATGGTGGATGACGAGGGAGATCTTAGTCACCGACGACCGCGAGTGCGCCGCAAGGCCGTACACCGTCACCAGCATTGGATCGAGGTTGCGGCCGATCTCGGATGTACCGCAGTGCGCGTCAACACCGGTGGGGATCATCCCCTGGCGTGGAACACGCCGCTCGAAAATGGCGTCGTTCAATCGACACTGCGGCGCTGTCTCGACAGCTGCACCGCCTTGGCCGACTTTGCTCGACCGGCTGGTGTGAGTATACTCCTCGAGAACCACGGCGGCTTGTCGTCGAATATCCCAGCTGTTGTCGACCTCATTCAACGTGCCCAGCGGGGCAACCTTGGAACGTTGCCCGATTTCGGCAACTTCAGCGCCGCTGCGGATAAATACGACAGCATTGAGAGGCTGCTGCCGTTTGCTCTTGGCGTCAGCGCGAAGACGTTTGACTTTGACGATGAGGGCCTCGAGACGACGATCGACTACCCGCGCATGGTGAAGATGATCGAAGCGTCCGGCTACGAGGGGTATATCGGTATCGAGTACGAAGGAAAAAGACTGGATGAGGCGGAAGGAGTGCGGCGTTCGAAAACGCTTCTAGAAAAAATCCTACCGCTCAAGTAAGCCATTGCTCGGCGAGGGTGGCGTCAACGCCGCGAGGATCGCTTTGCCGTCTCTCTCGCGCACGAGGTAAAACCAGAGGTGTCATGAACAACGTCGACCCGAAGTATTTTGAGATTCTGCGTCGGTACGACACTCCGACAGTGTGCAATGTGATTGAGCTCTTCGACGTCCGGCCGCGGAACAAGGGTTTCATGGATGCACGCATCAAGGCGATGTTTCCGAAGATGCCGCCGATCGTCGGCTACGCCACGACGGCTACGTTTCGTAGCGCTGAGCCGGCGTCCGAGAAGGACGTGTACTCGTCGCTCTCCAAGCATGTGGAATCATTCGAGGCGAAAGTGTCGACGCCTCGCATCGTCGTCTTCCAGGACCTAGACGATCCGATTCTCGGCGCCACGTTTGGCGAAGTGATGTGTTCGATGTATCAGGCATTCGGTTGTGCCGGCCTGATCACGTCAGGAGGGGCGCGTGACCTAGATCAGGTCGAAGCCATCGGCTTCCCCTGCTTCGCGTCCTGTGTCTCCCCGTCGCACGCTTATTGCCGCGTGATCGATGTGGACGTGCCAGTCCAGATCGGAGGTGTCGAGGTTCGACCGGGCGACGTTCTGCACGCCGACTGTAACGGTGTCACCACAATTCCGAACGACCTCGTCGCCGAAATCGCCCTTGGCTGCGAGAAGCTCGTCGAGGCGGAGAACGAGGTGATTGGCTACGTTCGCAATACAGCGGACCCGAAGGTCGCGGGACTCGCCGCCGCACAAGATCGGTGCCAAGCCATGTTTCAAGAGATTCCTGCCGCGGTGCGCGCGGCGTTGGCGAAGTGAGCTGATTGAATTGGGGCGCGCTCTCTTTACGTAGGGCCAGAGAAGCGAGCTTGGCTCAAGAGTCAGCCTCACGCGTACTCTTGAGCCAAGCGTCGTCTCTGGGTTCAGCGCCGATGCCTTCTAAATCAGAAGATGAACGACGCGTCGAACGACAGAGTCGTCTGGTGCGAGTGATTGGCGTTCTGGAAGACACTCTGGTCGGCTTTGTCATACCGGAGTTCTGAGCGCAGCAACAGGCTCTGGAACGGTCTGTAGCCGATGGTCCAGGTGATGTCGAACACCTGAAGGTTCGGGATCCCGATGGTGTTGCCATCGTGATCGTCGTAGTACTCGCCGCGTAGCGCCGCGTACCAGCGTTCGTTGAAATCCCAGCGCGCGATTCCTGCGAAACCCCACCAGATTCCGTGCCCGCCGGTCGTTGCGTTACCGGCTGCATCCGAAGCCCAATCGAAGTTGAAGCTCAAATTGAGCCCTTCTGCTTCGTTGCCGTCTGGGTCAATGCCAACGACGACATCGATCAGGTTTCGATACTTGCCGGAAGCCGTCACCTCGCCGACGAAGTAGTTGACCGTGGTGCTGAAGTTGTCGCTCGGCGACAACGTCGCGTTGGTCAGGTACGTCGGGAAATTACCGCCGCCGGTCGAGCCGACGTTGTGGTTTCCCCAACCGTTGGCGATGCCGAGCGACACGTCGAGCAGCGAGCTCGTGCCATCGTCGCGGGTGAGGACGGTCTTTTGTCCGAGGATGCCCGTATGCACGAACGGGATGGCGAGACCGAAGAGGAGCGTCCGGGAGAACATCGTGTTGTAAGGCGCGTCGATGAGTTCGGCGCCGGCGGTGGTCAAGAACTTTCCGACCTTAAACGTAGTGCCGCCGACGATCGCCACGTCGTCAGGGGCGTAGATCTGAATGTTCGCCGCCTGGACGTCGATGTCGTTGCCGCCGAGCGCAATGTTGGCGTCCTGCGTGATGGCGCTGTCCTTACCCACCGTTGGGTTGAACTGAAAACCGATGAGGTTTTCGTTATCCACCGGCTTCTCGAGGTTGAGCGAGACGTTGTGGACCGTGAACTCGTTGTGATAGATGTCGAAGATGCGCCCCGGCGTCTCGACGCCAATAAAGTTCGTGCCAGTACGTTCGCTGTCGTTGAAGTTGTAGGCGTAGGCGACGTTGATGTAGCCGTTAGCCTTCACTTCACTCAAGAAACCAAGGACGTTGGGGAGTTGCTGCGACGTGCCCGCGTCGGCGCTGGCGTCCTGGTAGCCAAGAAGCACCGGCGAAAGCTGATCATACGACGGGGACGTCGAGGTCCCTTGAGCGTCGACTTCCCCGAACGGGGCGAACGAAACAGCGAAGATCGCAATGATCGAACTACCGAAAAAAGATCTCATGTACGAGGTCTCCTATCGAAGTGTGAATCTTGTCCCACCGTTTGACCGAAAGAGTCGGTCCCACGCTTAGTCTTTCCCTTGTGCACTCTGTGAGCCGAAGCCTCGACGCAGTCCTTGGCCGGTCTGCGCCTCCGTCACGGTGCCAGGAACGAATGCTTCTACTGTGATCACACCTCCCATGAGCTAAATCGCATGTGAAACACCTGGCTCGCGTCCCGCGTTGGTGATTCACGCCTCGAGTGTCTCCCCGAAGTCGGGAGAGTTCCCCCCGCCGCTGTCTCTTCCAGACCGAGCGAATAGACTTACGCTGTGAGCGCTTTGCCGTCCCCTCATCTCGTCTCGTTCCACTACTGGTCGATACGCGTGTCGCGACCATCGCGCACCGCGCGGCGTCGCATGTTCTCTTCGGCTTGCGCTTCTTCTCTTCTTCTTCCACCGCAATTCCACCCGCGATGGAAGAGAGCGACACTATAGCGAGCAGGCGTAGTGAGGGGCAAGTGGTTTTCGTCGAGCAGCTTCCGATAACTCTGCATGGGTGAAGCCGGCGGCGGACCGGTCAGTCGTTTCGTTTTTTGCGATCCTCGAAACGTTGCGCAGCGGCGATGAATGAAAGAAAGAGGTCAGCTCGCGTCCGAGAGGGCAAGCTGACCTCAGCCCTGTGAAGGACTTCATGAGAGGGTAACGAATACCTCGAAACGTCGTCTATCAGTCTGTTGAAAAGGTCATTCGGACGAGAGACCAGTTTTCGACGCGAAGCACCTCGTTCAACAGGCTGTTATCCCTGGCTTGTCGCGGGATTTGGATTGACCACCACGCTCGGTCTCGGCGCCGATGTGCCCCCGAGCGGTGAAGTGAGCGTGTCGCGCGGGTACGCCTCCATGCCGTGTTCGGTGACGTCCAGTCCACGCGCTTCTTCTTCTGCTGAGACGCGAAGACCGATCGTCACCTTGATGGCGTAGAAGATTCCCAGACTGACGGGGAAAGCCCAGGCGAACGCTGCCGCGACACCAATCGATTGCGCCACCAGCTGCGTCGTACCGCCACCGGTGAAAAGACCTCCCTCGGCCTTGAAGAGCCCCACCGCGAGCGTGCCCCAGGCGCCGCACACGCCGTGCACGGACACTGCACCAATGGGATCGTCGATCTTGATGCGCTCAAAGAAAAGGACAGCCAAGACGACAATGACGCCCGCAAGCAGGCCGGTCGTCGCGGCGAATGGCACACTCATAGCATCGCATCCCGCCGTGATGGAGACGAGTCCTGCGAGGGCGCCGTTCAATGTGAAGGAAACGTCCGGCTTTTTGAACAGGATCCACGAAGCGAGCATGGCGCCAACGGCCCCGGCGGCTGCGGCGATGTTTGTCGTCACCGCGATGAATGCGAAGCTGCCTCCGCCGACGGCTGTGGTGCTGCCAGGGTTGAACCCGAACCAGCCCAGCCAGAGAATGAAGACACCGAGCGCGGCCATTGGAATGCTGTGACCCGGAACTGGCTGAGATTTGCCGCTGCGAAACTTGCCAAGGCGTGGCCCGAGGACGAGCGCACCGGCCAGCGCCGCCCACGCACCGACCGAGTGGACGACCGTCGAGCCGGCGAAGTCGTAGAACCCGACACCTTCGCCGAGCCAGCTCATGCTTTCGAGCCAGCCACCGCCAGCGTAGAGTCCACCCCACGCCCAGCTGCCAAAGATCGGGTAGACGATGACGGTGATGAGGGCAGAGTAGACCAAATAGGCCGTGAACTTCGTGCGTTCTGCCATGGCGCCGCTAACGATCGTCGCTGCTGTAGCGCAGAACACTGTCTGGAAGATCAGGAACGCCCAGCTGAAGCCGACGCTTTGCTCGCTGCCGAGGTTGTCGACGCTTGGGTCGAAGAAGAAACCGTTGGTGCCGAACAATCCGCCGGACGCTCCGAACATAAGTCCGAAGCCGACAGCCCAAAAGAGAAGCGACCCCACCGAGAAGTCCATGAGGTTCTTCATGATGATGTTGCAGACGTTCTTGGCGCGGGTCAGGCCGGCTTCGACGAGTGCGAATCCCGCTTGCATGAAGAAGACCAGGAACGCAGCGAGGCAAGTCCACAGTGCGTTCACATCGTCGAGCGCCGCGACTGAGGTCTCTTCCTGTGCCAAGAGCGTGGAGGGGGCGAGTGAGAGGGCGATGGCCGGGAAGGTCCAACGGCAGGACATCATGGAGTCATTCCTTTCAAAATGGGCTGGTTGTTGTGGGGCGAGCTACAGTCGAGACGTCGCAAGCTCAGAAGGTTTAAGCCTGTTTAAAAAGTGCTTCGAGCCGAAAACTGGTCTCTTCGCGTCCAGATCGGCCGCGGCAAACGCAGGTAATCTCCGAGATTTTCGAGTATTGACGCGGTCGAGCTGGGCGTGAAGAGGCCGGTTTCTCGACCGAATGACTTTTTCAACGGGCTGTTAAACGGCAACTTCCCCTTTCTCGCCGGTTCGGACGCGGACGACGTTTTCTAGTGGCACGACGAATACTTTGCCGTCGCCGATTTTGCCGTCGGGGTGTGAGCGGGCGTGCTCCGCGACGAGCGAGGTCACCAAGTCGACTCGATCGTCCGGGACGGCGATCTCGAGCTTCACTTTCTGCTGCAGGTCGACGTGGTATTCGTGTCCGCGATAGATTTCGGTGTGGCCGCGTTGCCGTCCCGCACCCATGACGTCGGAGACAGTGAGGCCGTGAAATCCTGATTCGGCGAGGCTCTCTTTGATCGCCTCGAGTCGGGTGGGGCGTACAATGGCGGTGATTAGCTTCATGGGGGCGTGCCTTGCGTCTCTCCTGCTTGGGTTGGTAGCGCTTCTTCAATGCGCCGATTCGAACTCACCCGCGCCTGCGGGCGCTCCATTCGTGACTTAACAAACAGCCTGCCACAGTTGAGCAAGAGCGTTCTCGCGATCTCCTAAGATGTCTATTGTAAATATCTTAAGGCTGTATGAATTTGGTGTGCGCCGGCTGTGCACTCTATGGATGCACTTAAGATATGCAGCGGTTGCATATATTTTAGTCAGCAGATGATTTTCTGTGCACGGTTCCATGGGTTGCCTTTCGCAGCTGTTTTCTAAGGGTTGTCCGAGCCGGAGGGTCGTCTATACTCGTTTCCCTCGCGATGTCTTTTCCGCTGCAAGGTCTGACGAGGTTGCCCGCGATGTTTGACCCACGAAGACTCCTGTCCCTGCCGGTGTTTTTGAGCGCCCTCTGGTTCGGTTTGCCGCAAGCCGCGACGGCGCAGCAGCCGGTTGCTATAGAATTCGAAGACGAGACCTGGGCGCCCGGGCGGGCGCTGCGGTTTTTAGGGCGCTTTCAGCAAACGAATCAATGGGAGCGCGTGCGCGGTTTGGCGAATGCCACGCTGAAGGCAGGCGAGGCGAACAACCAGGCGAGACTCAAGCGCTATGGACAGTGGTACAAGACGCTGTCGCTCGGCCAGGACGGCGCGAAGGCTCAGGAAGTCTTCGACAGCCTGAAGAAGGCGATCGACTACGGCTACGAGAATCTTCAGGGCATTCGCAACGCGGATCAATTGGCGCGCATCAAAGCCGATGCCGAATATCGCGTCAAATACGAGGAGATGGTCTCTGCGCTTGAGGCGAAGCTTGCCGCACGTCTCGAGAAGAGCTTTAGCGCTGAAGCGGCGCAGCGACTGGCCGCGTGTCGTGCAGCCGACGTTGGAGCGATCGGTCCATTTTCTGCGCCGGGTGGTGGCGCTCAAGTCGTCCCCCAATCGACGCTCAGTGTCGTGGTGTTGACTCGTACGCTGCACGATGGCTGTCCCAAACAGTGGCAGTCGATCGCGGCCGTCTTGGCGCGGCCGCAGGTCTCGGGCCGCATCGAGCCTGCAGTTCTCTTTTATGAGGGAGCTGCGGACGAGTCAGACGTCGTACGTGTGACGACGGATTATGCGGCGGGAATCGGCATCCCCGCGGACGGTTTCGCCCTCCTCGATCGTTCTGCTTACTTAGCCGTGGAGCGTCAGCTCATGGCGATTCATACGGCGGAGCAAGAGGGCGCGAAGAACCCAGGCGTTTTCCAGCTCTACTTTCCCTGTACGATCATCGTTGATTCGAGCGGCATGCCGCTCTTTTGGCGTTCGGGGCACCTCGAGGAGTGGCAGCTCAGCCACGTGTTTGAGCAGGTCATCGCCGCTGATCCGGCGACGCGTTTGGAAGAGGCTGCGCAGCGTGCTTTGGAGACTCCGCCGCCGACCGACGACGACGAAGAGGTTGACGGCAAGTAGACGTTGTGCTCGCCGGAGTGGCCGGATTCTTCCTCGCTCGCTCTGTGTAGGTTGCATAGAAAATGCAGCGAGAGATGTTGGACTTGTGTGAATCGTCTTCGTCGGCGGGCGGAGCGGAGATCGGGCACTCCCTCGGTTTTTCGTTGCATGAGCTGATTGGGCACGCGCTGACCGTGCGAATTCGACCCCTCGAGCTGACGCCCCCACCATGACGACACCAGAGTTCCTGCTGCTGGCTTTGGCACTCGTCGCGATGACGCTCGTGGTGGCGCGCCTCGTCGTTCGTCTGCCCCCGGCGTGCATTGACGACCTTTCACTTGTCGAGCTTGCGATGGAAATCGAAGAGACGTTTGGTGTCACTGTTCGCGACGATGACGCTGAACGCCTTCGCACAGTGGGCGAACTGTACGACCACGTTTGGAAGCAGCTCTCTCGCCGGATGGCCGCCGTGTGCATGACGCGCCACTGTTTCTACCGTCTGCGCGAGGAGTTCGAGCGTAATTTGAGCGCTCTGGGAGCGCGGATCATGCCGTCGACTCCCATCGACCGTCTGTTGCCTGCGACTGGGCGCCGGCGGGCGTGGCGCCAACTTGCGAGGGTTTTGCCGTTCGCCCTTCCAGCTTTTCGCGCCAGCGACACCTTCGGTCAGCTCGCCGAGAAAACGGCCGCCCTGAACCACGAACGACTGCAGCGACAATGGCGTGAGGGCGAATGCTGGCAGTGCGTCCGGCAGATCGTCGCAGCGCAGCTTGAGGTCGATCCACAGCGCGTCACGCGCAACGCGGGGTTCTTCGAGTTGCTTGCCCGCTAGTCCGCGCTTTCAGTGTGCTGGCACTTTCTTGGGTGGTCTTCACTGACGCGCCACAGGGACACTTTCCCGCGATCACACGCATCTGGACGCTTTGTCTCGGGTTTTCATCGGGCAATCACTATGGCGGCCCGGGCATTGGATCGTGCGCGGTAAATCAGCCAGTGATCTTTCAACCGGTGCGGGTCATGAAATGAGTCCGCGCGCAGGGGCGTGTCTTCCGTCGTGCAACGCGCGCCTACGTCGTCCGCAACACGCCGGTGTTGTCGATGAACTGCGGCGCGTCGCGCTCTTCTGGGAAGAACTCATCCCAGCGCACGATGCGTTGGTCACGCATGGCGATGTTGGCCATCAGTGCTGGGACCGCGCCCCACAGTCCCCAAACGACGTTAGCGTTGTTTTGCACGTCGTTGCGTTTCGAGGTGTCGCCGGATCGCACTTCCCTGATGCGCTGGAGGAAGCCGTCGATTGCCAGCATGGTCTCGTGCTTGTCGTAGGCGCCGGCGACATCGCCGGCGTTCTCCACCCAGCGTTCATCCTCGCGGGTCTCCCCCACCACCGGCTTGCCCTTCTTTCGCGTCAGTCCGGCCGTTGTTGGATCGACCGATGTGCCCGTCGTGAGAATTCGCTTTTGAAGCGAGCGGCGCGGATTGGTTCCCTCAGCGACGCGGTTGGGGTCGACTCGTGCCTTCTTCTCCTTGAAGAACTCGGCGCCTTGGAGCGAGACCTCCAGGGTGCCGTACTGGCCAAAGATCATCTCCGATGGTCCGAGGTGTGCGTTTTGCATAATCGAGTTGTAGGTAAAGCGCACATCTCGGCGAACGACCTCGCCATCCTTCGTCTCATAGGCCAGTGACGCCTTCGGATCGTCCTTCTGTGCCTTTCCATTGACCGTCATCGGTCGGCCGTATGGGTCGCGTTTGACGACCGGTACGCGGTAATTGAAGATGAGGTGGATGTTGTCCTCTGTGTCGCGACCGTCTTGATACCAATCGATCCCGCCAAAGCCGCAGACCGAGTCTGGATGCGTGCCAAGCGTCCAGTTGCAGACGTCGATCTGGTGGCTGGCAAACTCGGTGGTGAGTCCGCCGGAAAGCTCTTTGTAGAGACGCCAGTTGATGACTTTTTCCAGCTCTGGCTTTTCTGCCGGGCGGCGCACCATGTCGTTGCGGTTCCACTGCGCACGGAAGCCGGCGACATTGCCGATCTGATCGCTGTGCACCATTTCGACGATCTTGCGGTAGAGAGGCGAGTAGTGGCGCTGGTGCCCCACCTGAAACACTTGATCCTCACGCGCGTTGACCATACGCACGATATCGCGGTTCTCGCCGATCGTCAGCGCCATCGCCTTCTCACAGTAGACGTGCTTTCCAGCCTCAAGGGCGTCGAGCGCCATCGGCCCATGGAGGTACTGCGGTGTCGCAATAAAAACCGCTTCGACCGACTTATCGTCGAGAAGTCGCCGGTAGTCGTCGTAACGCTGGATCTTAGCGGTCCGGTTCTTCTTGGAGTATTCGCCCTGGACGTTTTTCTCGGCAGCGTTTTGTGCGGCACGTTGAATGTCACACACCGCGACGACTTCATTCCCGGGGACCAAGACGCCGCTGCGAAGGAGGGCGCCGCCTCGTCTCCCGACCCCGATGAATCCGAGTCGAACAGGATTGTTCTCGCGCTGGGAAACGTCCTGAACAGCCTCTGGCTCCCGTTTTCCCCACTGGTACCGGGAGATTCCGGCGGTTACCGCGCCGGCGGTCGTCAAGAACGCGCCACCAATGAAATCACGACGATCGAGACCCGTCGACTCTGTGTATGCCATAGTTCTTTCCGATGCCAGGGGGCTGCTTGTGTCCTCAGCTTGTGTTCTCGGCAGTCGTGTCTCGGCAACCGCTGCTGCCGGGCGCCGTCGGGCCGCGATGTCCGCTGTGCCCACGAGCTCCGAATGATTTCTGGGAACGAGTACGTTCTCAACCGTTCATCTCGCCCGAGTCACGATCATAACCTGCCGCCGGGTGCGAGGCAACGACACCGCTAGGTCGCGTGGGGCCAAGTCGCCGCCTTCTTCAATGCGCCCTGACGCCGTCACGGCGCCTTCACGACGCGAAACGGCGCGGTCCCCACGTCGTACGCTTCGCACCGAATGCCGCCCCAGCGGCTGGTGTCAGCGAGGACCAGAAACGCTCCCACAGCGGCGTTGCCGTCGTTCGACCAAGCCCGCGCCAGACTTTCCACGACGCCGCCGGGCTCCAGCGCGGCCGGACCGAGGACGAAGAGTGACGTCGACAGGACGTCGCCGAGCAAGGCATCTTCGCTCCAAACGGTCGCGCTCAAGACGCTGCTCACTGCCGGCTCACCCGAACGAGGATCGAACACATGACCGAGCGTGTGCTCTCCGATCTTCAGCGCTCTCTCATAGGCCCCCGACGATGAGACCGCACCTGAACCGCAGGCCAGCTCGGCGATGAATTCCCGCGGCTCGAGCGGATGCACTACCGCGAAGTGCCATTCATTCGCTGGACTGCCCGCCGGTGCCGACGGTGGTCCCCACAGAATGACGCTGGAGCGACCGCAGATGATCACACCTTGCGCGACTCCGCGCGTCTGAAAGTGCCTCGCTAAAAGATCGGCCGCGTAACCTTTGCCGATGCCGCCGAGATCTAAAGAAACGCCCGGTTGATCGAAACGCAGCGTCTGCGCCTCAACATCCACGCCGACGTGATGCATGCCACAGACCTCCCGCAAGGATGCCGCCACTGATGCTGACGGCCTCCTACCTGCCTCCATGTCGACGAACCCCCACGCTTCGAGGAGAGGGCCGACCGTTGGGTCGAATGCACCGCCGGTGATGGACCACGCCTCCTTTGCTTTGGAGGTGAGCTCTATTAGGTCGCGCCCGACCGGCACGTCGCGCTGAGCCGCGAACTGGTTGACCAGGGCGAGCTCGCTGTCGGGCAGGAATTTTGATAGCCGATCCTCGAGCTGCGTGAAGAGCAGCCGGCCCTCGTCCACAGCGGCGCGCAAGTCATCGTCGAGAGCGCCCCGCAGTAGAAAAACGAGCCGCGTCCCCATGCCATCCGCCTCGAAGCGGTGAAACTCAGAATCGCTGCCGAAGGTGTCGAGCAGCGGGCCAAGTTCCGCGGCCGGATCTTGATTCACGACTCAACAGAGGAGCTCAGGCCAGTCGGTGACTCACCGTATTCGACCGCGGCGTCGTCCTTGCGGCCGACGAGGAAGAGGCCGATAAGGATCAAGAACGCCAGCAAGAAGTCTTGCGCGGTGGTTGCGATGTCATTTTGCAGGTACTTGCCGAGACCTAAGCAAATGAGAAACAACGCGCCGAAACGGAGAGCGGGTTTGTAGAAGATGCCTGTGAGAATCGGCACCGACAACGCAGCCATGACGAACGGCATCGCCTTGAGGAATCCCGTCAACCCTTGTTCCACAATGGTCGTATCGCCTTGCAGCCCCCAGACCCATGTGCTTTGAAACGGGGTGATCATGTCGGCCGCGAATTTCTCATAGCCGTAGTTGAAAATATTGATCGATGCGATGAGGAAGAGAAAGCCGAAGGCGAACCGCAACAAGAAGCTGAGCCAAAATCGCTCCACTCGCGAGACCATACTGATCGCTCCAATTGGCTGGCAGTTGAGTTTTTTCGACCGGTGTGATTTTCTCGACGCTCCTGCGCCGCTGTGCAAGGATTCAGCGTCAGCGGTGTCGAAACCACAGGAGTCTTCTCGGGCGGCGAGCCGATGCAGGCATCGTCGCGTGAGGCGTCAACTCGAAAGATCTATCTTATCGAGACGCCGAGAAACGTGGAAGTACTTCCCGATTGATTTCAACTTGGCTTCAGGGACCTCGGCGTGCCGTTTCGACCCACGCGTCAAGACGTCGCTGTGTGAGTCGGTGTTCGCGCGATATCTGGTGTCCGGCCCGTGTCTTCCCATACTGGTGCCATGGCGAAGCGTGGTGCCGCCGGGAGTCGATCGACCGCGCCACGCGCTCTTGCTTCGAGGCGGCGATAGACGCGATCCAGGGCGCGATCTGATGCGACGCGGCAGCTCGATCCGACAATGAGACGTTTGACTTCGTCACGATCAATCTTGTGGACTCGTCCGGGCGCAAACGGTTCGTGGCTGACGGCGAGTTCTTCGAGCGTCCGCAGCCCGATGAGAAGCGGCCATGCGCACGCCAAGCGCAGCCGCGCGCAACGACGCGGAATGGCGCGAACATAGAGCCAGCCGCTGGCGTAGTGAGCCAGCGTGCGCTCAAGGTAAAAACGCAGGATGGGCAGCAGCTTTTGCCTCGGCGCCGCGGCGCGCAGCTCCTCCAACTCGACGCCCGCCTGAACCAACGCGGTCTGCGGCAGGTAGCAGCGGCCACGTCCTATGTCTTGGTCAAAGTCGCGCAAGATATTCGTGAGCTGCAGCCCTTTGCCGAATCTGATCCCTTGCTCCGCCCGATCGGAGACGTTCCAGTGCCGCAGAGCTCCGACGTGGAGCACCTGGAGATGCGTCCAAAACTCTCCGACGCAACCGGCAACGTAAAAGGTGTAGAGATCAAGATCCCCGTCGGTGGCAAGCGCCCTGAGCTCGCCACTCTCTTCTCCGGGGAAGTAGCGGAGGTCGAGCTCCATGCCGCGCGTCAGCGTCGTGACGAGGTCGCGGATGAGGCCGCGGTCGCGCCGATCGAAACGGAGGTACTCACAAAAGCAGTCGCCGAGCCGCAGCAGAAGATCTCGTTCCGCTGGGATCTGCTGCGGTCCCGCGATTTGCTCGGAGATGGCGGCAATCGCGTCGAAGTCGGGATCCGGTGCGACGAACTGACGGCGAAAATCCTCGAGGCGCGTCAGACGCTCGGGTGCGGGTAACAGCTGTGTGTCGGCAATCGTGTCTGCCGCACGGCAGAAGAGATAGGCGACGCCGAGAACCGGGCGCATGCGACGCGGCGCCACTTGGAGCGTGAGGTAAATACTCCTACTGACGCCGCGGAGCACGGGGTCAAGATCAGTTGCAGTCACTGCACCGAGCATGGACTCACCATCGCGACCGCGAGAAGGGGCGTCAACGTAATTCTGTTCCCTGTCTCATTGGGTTGCTCTTGATCACGAAAGTCTTTTATGATCACGCCGTTCGTTTGGCGTTGGTGGTCGGTGTCCCGATCGTTCGTCGCGACTTCACGACCGACAACGAAGGCGTTTGACTGCGAGGCTCTGCAAGAGCTTCGACCAAAGCGAAGTCACCCTCGAATTGATTCCCACATGAGCCGCGACCGCAGTTTTCACGAGCTCTACCCGGCGACGTCCCTTCTTCTCCTCGTCAACCTGGCGTTCTTCGCGTTGTCGGTCATAGGTGCCATCAAGTTGGCGCGGCAGGAGATCGACGGCAGCCTCGGTCCGCTGCTCGACGTTCGGGGCGACTTACTCCGACGGCTTGGGGCACTCTATGTTCCGGCCGTCCGAGACGGCGAGCTGTGGCGTCTCCTTTCCGCTGCTTTTCTGCACGGGAACCTTCTTCACATCTTCTTCAATGGCATGTTCCTCCTGGATGCCGGGCGGCAGTTTGAGACCAAGTATTCCGTGTGGCGCTTTGTGACCCTGTACGTCTGCTCCGCATTGGGCGGCAGCCTGCTCTCGTTGTCGGTGCGTATGGCCGGTTTGTGGCGTCCATTCAGCATCAGTGTCGGCGCCTCCGGCGCCCTCTGTGGCTTGGTTGGTTTTCTGTTCATCCGCCGGCTTCGCACGCAGGATCCAACCGACCGCGCCGCCGCTCAGCGGATGGTGATCTGGCTCGTCATGATCAGCGTTCTGATGCCTCGGATTGACCACTTCGCGCATCTCGGCGGGTTCATCGTCGGGGTGCTGTTTGGGTGGCGAAGTGGCGACTACACCTCCAGCCAGCAGGCGCAGCTCTGGCGTTGGCCAGGTCATGCTTGTGCAGGCCTTGTCGCTGTCTCGCTGGTGGCTGCGCTGTGGAGTTATTTTCGGCCCTGGGGACCGTGACGGCGGCTTCGCGAGCGGACGGCGACACCAGCAGCGTGAATGATCTGCAACCGCGGGCGACAGGACTGGCGCGATACCCAACATTCCGCGCCGCGTAGCTCGAGTGCGTATTCTCAGAGATCTCTGAGATCTTTGCGTCTTGACGCGGCCGAGCCGGGCGTGACGCGGCTCGTTTCTCGACCGAACGACGTTTTCGACGGGCTGCCAGTCGTTTCTACCATCTGTTACCCCTTGACTGAGGCATGCCGCGCGGCGGCCGCAGCATGCCTGCGCCACGGATGCACCGAAAATGTCAACTTTTTTTGCGGATCGCTACCGACTCCCCCTAAGATACAGAGTCAACGGGACCGATAAGACGATAAGGAGCGGATCGACGCTGTGAGTCGGCTCAGGCGACTTCAAGAGCAGTTGCCTTCGACGCCCGAACGTCCGCCGCGCCGAGTCAGACAAAAGACCCTTGGTGGGCGAGGTCTTGCGTGGGAGTTCTTAGATTGCGTCGTTGTCGCTTCCGTCTTCGAGCGCGCGTGTCGCCGCCGTTCGGCGTGCGTGCCGTTGCGCTGACACTCTTATGTTTCTTATGTTCCCGCCCGGTGGCGCTGGACGCTCAAGTCGTGGTTGCCGCGGCACCGAGGCCAGTGGAGCCCACTTCCGAGTTGGACGGCGACGGTCGCCTGTTCATCGATGAAACGGCTGAAGGGCTCCTCCGTCGCGCACGAGAGTTGGTCGGCAGCGAGGACTGGAGCGCAGCTCTCGATCTGTACGCCGAGCTTGGCGGCGAATTGGCGCGCGGCGGTGTCCGCGTCCGGCGTGAGCCCTCCGAAGCGGACGGCGAGGGAGAAGAAGCTACACCCGACGATGACGCCGCCGCGGTAGACGACGAGTCTCTCGCGGACGTCGTTCTTGCCGAGATCGTGACCTCCCTCGACGGACGTTATTTCCAACCGCTACTGGTAGCGTTCGTCCGCGAGCTGGCGCAGCTTCCCGAAGCAGCGCGGGCGCTTTATCGTCGCACGCACGAAGCCGCCGCGAGTGAGCTCCTCCAGTCGGTGCCGCGACTCAGCGGACGTCAGGCGAGGCAGCGGTTGAAACTCATCGGGACTCAGTTCCCGCTGACGCGCGAGGGGGCGCGCGCATGGCATCAATTGGGGCTTCGAGAGCTCGACCGTGGCCGCGCCGCGGACGCAGCTGAAGCCTTTCAACTGCGGCTTCTTTTGCCCTTCGAGACCGGCGATCCCGAGCGCGCCGAGGTCTTGGCGCAGGCCGCCATGGCTCACGCGCTCGCTGGAAACGAGCGCCGCACGGCGTTTTTGCTCGACGAGATCGCAGGTCGTCACGCCGATGACGTTGTCATCGTCGGCGGCAAGGCAACGAGTGGACATGCGCTAGCCGAACATCCTCTCTTTCTCGCGCAGCGTGATCGCCTGCAGGCCGCGGCGGTGAGCTGCGAGGCGAGTCTTGATGTTTGGCCCACCGCGCTGGCGACGTTCGACCGGCGACCATTTCGTCTCCCTGCAAGCGAAGTGCCGGAACTGGGCAGTCGGGCTGAGTGGATTTTCGGCGGCTTGGCGGACCCGAATCGCGGCGCCCGCGCGCCTTCGGTGCTGGCGTGGAAGGGATTGGTCGTGATCCGTAGTCGAGAAGGTTCCTCCCCACCCGTGGTCGCGGTGGATGCCGCAAGTGGCGCGCGGGTTTGGGAAGCCCAGGTCGCCTCGTCGAGCGGTGGCCGCCGCGCAGTCGACGGTTCGATGACGCTTGTCACGCCGAGCGTTTCGGGTCACAAGGATGACGGCGATGGCAGCGACTCGGTTCCAGTTGTCGTCACCGTGGACCATTTCAGTTCATCGCAGCGCGACAACAATGGGAGGGTGAAGCTTACTCCCAATCGTCTCGTCGCTTTGCGCGTCGACAGCGGGAAAAGGCTGTGGGACGTCAGCGGCGAAGAAGGCGCGCACCGCGGCCTGCCCGAATTCACTTTTCTCGGCGCGCCAGTCGTCACGAGCGCGGGTCTCGGCGCGGTTGTCGTGGTCGCCAAGCAGATTGCCGCGGTCGGTATTTCTACGGCCGGGGAGCTCCTCTGGTTTCGTCGACTCTACAGTATGGATCTCGCGCGGCGAGGCACGTCGTTCGTCGACATGCCGATGGCGTCCCGCGACGGGGTGATGATCGTTGAGGCCAGCCACGGCGTCGTGGCCGCTCTCGAGGCGAGCACCGGAGAAATCCTCTGGGCGTCCCACTATCGCTCAAGCGTGCGCGGCCGGCGGCGAGGCCGTGGCTGGCGGCGAACCGCCCCGATCATCGCGGAGGTCAACGATCGACCTTTGGTGGTCGTCGCACCGCAGGATAGCGACTACCTTACGGCGTTCGATGTGAGCACTGGCGCGGTCCTGTGGGAGAAGGAATTCGACGATCGAAGCGTGCGCGTGCTAGGCGCCCAGGGGACGCGATTGCTGATGGCTGCCGCGAGCGAACTCAAGGTGGTCGATCTGACGAGCGGCGAGGATTCGCGGCTGCCTTACGAGGAAGAGCTGCAGGTTCCCCAGCGCTGGGGCGTCGTCACTGATGACCGCGTCATTCTACCGCTTGACGGTGGTAAGCTCGTCGTCGTCGACTCCTCCACGGCGAAAGTCACCAGCTCGATCACCCTCCTCGACGAGCGCATCAAACGACGTCGAATTCGCCGCGTGATTCCGCATCGTGGCCGTTGGATTCTCGCTCTGCCGGAAACCGTGGTGAGTCTCGAGCCTCAATCGGCAGCGTGGACGAATCTCGCCGAGAGCCGACGACAGGCGCCACTGCGCAAAGCGCTTCTGTATCGCGCTGAGCAAAACTATTCGGCGGCACTCGACATCTACTACGAGCTGCTGGCTCGCACCGAGTCCGAGAGCGTGCGCGAGCGGGTGAAGAAAGAGGTGCTGAGCGTTGTACGTGAGGCTGCCGAAGCAGGCGAAACAAAACTGCTGTCGAATTTCTTGGCGAAGCACCGCGCTCTTGTCGACGAGCCAGAGACTTTGTACTCGCTACAGCTTCTTGAGGCGAACCTACTGGAAGGCGATGCTTCGGACGAAGCGTCGCGTCGGCGTGTGGTTGACGGCTTGGCGAGTTTGTCGCGGCTCGACGGTGTCATCGGTAAGTCGCCGGAGGGGCTCGACGTGGACATCGCAGCGTACGCCAGCGAGCGTCTGCGCGACCTTTGCCGTGAGGACGAGCAGTGGAGTCTGGCATTCGACGTGGAGGCGGAGGAGAAGCTGCACGCGCGCGCGGTGTCTGTTCGCAACGACGCGACGCTCTCGCATGCTTTCTTGCGCCTGACTCACCTCGGCATGGCGGCCGAGGCCGGTGCGCACCTGGTGCAAAAAGCAACTGCGGCAGGAGACGCGGAGGGTGGCCTCGAATTGTTGGACCTTCTTGTTAGTGACGTGCCTGAGCTCGTGGACGAGCCGAGCGTTGAGGAGCGCCGCGCAGAGCTTGTGGCCCAGACGAAACCGGAGGGGCGACCGGCGAGTGCGCTGCCGCAGGTTCTCCTCGAGACGGCGATGCTGCGTGAAGCGTTTTGGAGCGATTTTGAGGATGGCTTTCTCGTTGCGTCCGCACCGGGGTCGCAACCGAGTGCCGCTCTGATCGTCATCTCCAACAACCTTCTTCGCATCCGAGATCTTGCCGGTGAGGTTCTTTTCGAATCTGAACTGCTGGACTATCCAGACGTCGCCAAGGTGAAACTGCAACTACGCTCCGAGCATGAAGAGCCGGCCTTGTATCACCTGGACGATCAGCGTCTCGTACTGTTCACTCCGGCGGGTCTGTACTGTTATGAGTTTCGACCGGGGGACAGTAGCGCGCGTGACGATGTTCAGCGGCAGGCGGGCACTGCGGAGGAAGTGGCTCGCGAGAGGAGCGACGCGCGTTTCAAACGCCTGTTTCTCAAGTGGCATCACTCCTACGAGCATCCACTGGCTCAGAAGAATATGGGCCGTCGTCATTGGGGCGGCATCCGGCTGCAGACCGACCGCAATTCATTTCCTGAGTGCGCCGAACTTCACGGCAACCCGATCGTCGCTCTTCCCACGGGTGGATTGCGACAAATCGAGCGCAACAGTGGCAAGCTCATGCTCGAGACGCAGATCCGCGGCACGACGTGCTCTGGGATTGGCGCGCGCCCGCATTGGATTCGAATTTGCTCGCGCTCGCCGTGTGGGGTGACGCTTGTTCCCCGGCGACCTTGGCTCCAAGGAAGACGCGAGTTTTTCGTCCCCGGCTTTCGTAGCTACCACCCTGAAGCGCATGTGTTTGCTGGCGGACTGTTGACCGCGTTTGGGCGCCGTGGGCTGGCTGTTTACGAAACGATTTCCGGACGGCCGCTTTGGCGTGCTCAGCGCACCACCGCGAAGATCCTCACGACCGAATCTGGCGTTCTCTGGGCGAGCGAGCGGTCGGCGCTCCGCGCCCGGAGCGTGCGCAGCGGTCGCGTCGTTCAAGAAGTCGAGATGCCGGAGAGAACCATCGTTGTCGACGCGATTCTCGATCCCTCGACCGAATCGGCCGGTGCTCGTCGCGGGCGAACGTTGATCGCCATCGGCGACGCTGATCTGAATCGCCCCGACGGTTTGGCTGGTGCTATCCGAGGAAATGACCTTTGGCTGGTGCGGGTCGGCGCCGATTGGAGCAAGGTGTGGGAGAAGCAGATCGCCACGGGCAGAGTGATCTACGCGGGTCCGCCGCTGCAGGGAATCGACGGGGCGTTTCTATTGGCCTACAACCGCCAAGAAGGCGGCGACAAGTGGTCGAGCGTGTGTGTGCGCGTGGCCGCCGGCGACTCCGGCGACGCCGCGCCGAACGTTGCGGAGATCGTACGACGGGAGATTCGGGGCAAGGGGCGCGAACTGCCGCCACGGCTGAGTCTTCTGACCAGCGGCGTCGGTCTCGGTAACACCGATGGATTCGGATGGTTTGAGGCGCAAGGCGCGGCGATAGAAGACGACTCAAACGAAGTGGATGCAGACGCCGCCGATGGCGACTCGCCGCAGGTTGAGCCTGAGATCAACGGTCAGGAGGAATGACGATGAATCGCGTGTCCAAAACGGTGTTGGGTCTCCTCACTGCGCTCCTGCTCGCCTTTTGGAGTCCGGGAGTGTGGATGGTGACGCTGAGGGCGGTGGAGCCTGTTCCCGCAGCGGCGGTCGACGACGAGGAGCTCGAGGACGACGACGAAGAGCTCGAGGATGACGACGAGGAGCTCGAGGACGACGACGAGGAGCTCGAGGACGAAGAACTCGAGGAGGAAGAGGATTCTGACTCCGACTCTGACTCCGACTCTGACTCCGACTCTGACTCCGACTCTGACTCCGACTCTGACTCCGACTCTGACTCTGACTCCGACTCCGACTCCGACTCGGACTCTGACTCTGACTCTGATGCCGACTCCGACTCTGACTCCGATTCCGACTCTGACACGAAGAAGGAAGCGAAAACAAAGGCGACGAAATCCGCCAACACTGCTAAGGAGGACGACAAGGCCAAGGCAAACGAAGAGGCCAAGGCCAAGGAAGAGGCCAAGGCCAAGGCAAAGAAGAAGGCCGCAAAGAAGGAGGCAGCGGTGCGGGCTCGCGTCGCCGCAACGGCTCAGGCTGCGGCAGCCGAAGTCGTTGTGGAGTCACAAGTGGCCGAGAGCTCCGAGAATGGCGAAGACGATGAGGCGGAAGAAGAAGAGGAGCGACCGCGGCGAAAGCGACAGCGTCCGAAACCTCCGCCCATGTTCCGCATGTTCGATGGATCACGCATCGCAGGAAAGATCGATTTTGAGCGACTGACGGTGAAGACGGCATACGGTGAGCTCGACGTGCCGGCGTCTGAAATCGTCCGCCTACGCTTCGCGCCGCCTCCGAACCCTGAACTTGAGGAGCGCGTGGCGCGGCTGGTCGCGAATCTCGGCAGCGACGAATTCGACCTGCGGGAGGAGGCGAGCGAGGCGCTCGTTGCGATCGGCGCTCCGGCACTCGACGCAGCCAAAGAGGCAACCAAGTCCGAAGACCTCGAGGTGAAAAAGCGTGCCGAGAAAATTGTCAATGAGCTCGAGGAAGAGCTCGACGATGAAGACGACGAGAAGGAGCCTCACTTGGTCGTCTTGAAGGGCACGGAGGATGAGGTTGTGACCAGGCGCTTCACTGCGTTTGGGACGATTCAGAAGGACAGCTTTCTCGTCAAGACAGCCTATGGCGAGTTGACCCTACAGCGCGAAAAAATTCTGAGCGTCGTTATGCAGGACTCCCCGCACGACGTCACCGTGATCAAGGTCGGTGGGCAGCAGGCGTTTGCGGGTAACAAGAAGTGGATCAAGACGGAGATCCAGTTGACGCAGGGCGTGCCGCTCAAGATCTCCGCGACTGGCTCAATTCAGCTGCAGAACTACAACGTCAGTACCGGGCCAGAAGGCACGAGCAACGTCTCTGGGAATCAGCTCGACGACTTTCCTGTCGGCGCCTTGGTTGCGAAGATCGGCAAGGACGGAAAGCCGTTTCTCGTCGGTTCCGAGTTCGACGGTGTTGCGCAAGGCACCGGAGTCCTGTTTCTGGGGTTGTCGCTGCAGAACGGCAACGTGAGAAACGAATTCGAGGTTACGGTGATCCTCGAGCGTGAGCAGGACGAAGGCGCCGCTGAGTCCGAAGAGGGTTCCAAATGACAGCGGACTTTCCGACGTCGGCCGCCGCGCGTGGCCGCTCTGTGAAGGCTGGGTCACTGCGGTTGAGCATCTGCGCGCTGGCCATCGCTTGGAGCGCCGGTGCATTTGGACCTACGTGCCACCTACGACTGAGCGCGGCCCCCCGGCGCCCCGACCTCGTCACGGCGCAGATCGAGCGCATGATCGACCGTGGCAGTCAGTACCTCGTCCGCACTCAGAATCGAGACGGGTCGTGGAACAATATGGGAGGCTGGGGCTCGTATCCGACGGCCATGACTGCACTGGCGGGCACGGCACTCCTCATGCGTGGCAATACACCGACGCGTGGCGAACACTCGCGGACGGTACGCAAGGCAGTCGACTTCTTGCTGCGAGTCTCACAGCCCAATGGATTGATCGCGACTCGGGCTGAACAAGGGCGGTCACTCCACGGCCATGGATTTTCGTTGCTGTTCCTGGCTCAGGTTTACGGCATGGAGGAAGATCGCGCCAAGCAGGCGCGCGTTCGGGATGTCCTTTTGCGGGGCGTGCGGATCACGGAGCGCAGCCAAAGCCGAGCGGGCGGCTGGCTCTATTCTCCGGACTCAGACGGCGACGAAGGCTCCGTCACGGTGACGCAGATTCAAGGACTGCGCGCCTGCCGTAACGCTGGCATTCAGGTTGAGCCAAAGGTCATTCGCAACGCAGTGCGGTACATCGAACGTTCGGCCAACCCGGATGGTGGCATTCGCTATCAAATGTCGGGAGGCGGAGGGTCGCGTCCACCCATCACTGCTGCGGCTGTAGCCACACTCTACAACGCCGGAGAGTACGACAGTCCCTTGGCGCTGAAGGCGCTTCGGTTTTGCGACCGGACGATCAGTGTGCATTCGGGCGGTCGGGGGTGGGGGCACTACTACTACTCCCATCTCTACTTTGCTCAGGCGAAGTGGCAACGAGGCGGGAAGGAGTGGCAGCGGTACTACAGGGCCATCACTCAGCGGCTTGCTTCGTCGCAGTCGGGTGACGGTAGCTGGATGGGAGACGGAGTTGGCACGGTTTATGGCACGTCGATCGCACTTGTGATTCTCGCCTTGCCGTATCAACTCGTCCCGATCTATCAGAGATGACAGAGGTCCCCGTATGGTGGGCTATGATCGTTCCGTTGCCCTGGCGGCACAGGGAGTCTTTACCAAAACAATCGAAATGAAAATGAAAACAGTCACAGTGAATCCAATGAGGTCCCACCAAGAGGTTGAACATGCCACGTGACGACCAGCCGGAGCTCGAGTCCGTCGATGCGATGGTGAAGAAGTTTTCAACGTTAAAGCAGGAAATCGCAAAAACGATCGTCGGCCAGGACGAGGTCGTCGAGCAACTCCTGATCGCGATTTTCACTCAAGGACACTGCATCCTCGAGGGCGTTCCTGGTCTTGCTAAGACGTTACTTGTGCGCACGCTCGCCAATAGTCTGCGACTCGAATTCAACCGCATTCAGTTCACGCCCGATCTCATGCCGGCGGACATCACCGGCACAGAGGTGATCCATGAGGACCGCACCAGTGGTTCGCGTGCGTTCAGGTTTTTGCGCGGACCGATCTTCGCCAATGTCGTGCTCGCCGACGAAATCAATCGAACGCCACCGAAGACGCAGGCCGCTCTCCTCGAGGCCATGCAGGAACGACAGGTGACCGTCGGCGGCGAGCAGCATGTGCTGCCCGATCCTTTCTTCGTCTTGGCGACTCAGAATCCTATCGAGCAGGAAGGGACGTATCCGCTGCCGGAAGCGCAGCAGGACCGCTTCATGTTCAAGATCTTCGTGAAGTATCCGAACTGGAAGGAAGAGTTCGAGGTGATACGCCGCACGACGGAAGAGTTCGAGCTCAACGCGAGCGTCGTGTTCGGCGCTGACGAGATCCGCGAGCTCCAGCGCGTCATTCGCCGGGTACCGGTCGCTGACCCGGTCGTGCACTACGCCATGAAGCTTGTTCGCCAGACGCGGCTCGAGGGCGACGACAACGAGGTTGTTCCCGACTTCGTGAAGGACTACGTGGCCTGGGGTGCAGGGCCGCGCGCGTGTCAATTCCTCATCGTCGGTGCCAAGGCGCGAGCGCTACTCGCCGGTCGCTATCACGTCGCAGTCGAGGATATTCAAAGTGTTGCGCATCCGGTGCTTCGCCATCGCATCTTGACGAACTTTCACGCTGAAGCGCGAGGCATCAACTCCGACCGCGTCATCGACCATCTCCTTGAAGCCACGCCGAGTGAGGAAGGCGCAATCCTACCTGATGGACAGCTACGAAAAGTACTACAGTCCTAAAGTCCTCGCCCGGATCGCCAGGCTCGAGCTGCGCGCTAAAATGGTCGTCGAGGGGACGATTTCGGGCATGCACAAGAGCCCGTACCACGGCCAGTCGGTCGAGTTCGTCGACCATCGCCAGTACGTGCCGGGAGATGATCTCCGCCATCTTGACTGGAAGGTGTTTGGGCGCGCTGATCGCTTCGTGATCAAGCGTTTTGAGGAGGAGACGAACCTGCGGGGCCACCTCCTGCTCGATTGCTCAGAGTCGATGCGCTACGGGTCGTCGAGTGCGATGAACAAGTACGAGTACGCCGGGACTCTTGCGGCGTCGATCGCATATCTGCTTCAGAGACAACACGACTCCGTGGGAATGCATCTCTTCGATGACGGCGTGCGAGCTCAGATCCCACTCAGTACTCACCCGTCGGTTCTGCTCCGTCTCGCGGAGGTTATGGAGTCGACTCCGGCGGCGGGGAAGACGGGCCTTGCCGCGACGCTCGAGTCGATCGCTGAGTCGATTCCCCGGCGCGGACTTGTCATCCTGATCTCAGATCTCTTTGCACCTCGCGAGGAGCTGACGCGCGGACTCCAGGCGTTCGCGCTGCGGCAACACGACTGCATCGTGTTCCATGTCCTCGACGAAACGGAGACGACGTTTCCTTTCGAAGGCAACACTCTTTTTCACGGGCTTGAGGGTTATCCTGACGTTGTCGCCGATCCGCGCAGTCTGCGTCAAGCCTACCTCGAAGCGCTCGACGAGTTCTATGCCGACGTCGAGAAGTGCTGCGCGACGCTTGGGCTGAATTACTTCCGCACGCACACCGGTGAGCCACTCGACGCCGGGATCATTGCGGTGGCGTCCGAACGCGTGAGAATCCGCCGGAGTCAAACTTAATGGGCTCGCTGTTCGTTCACGGATCCATCGCTGCGGCAACGATTGGCCTCATCGCGATTCCCATCATCATCCATCTAATCAACCGGCGTCGTTTCAGACGTGTCGATTGGGCGGCGATGGAGTTTTTGCTGCTAGCGCTGAAAAAGAACCGTCGTCGCGTCAAGATCGAACAACTGATTCTGCTCCTGCTGCGGGTCGCGCTCATGGCTCTGCTCGGACTCGCGATTGCCCGTCCGATGGTCTCAGGTGGACTTGGTTGGCTTGGGAGTGCTCTACGCTCGGAAGAGAAGGTGTTCGTTGTCGACGATTCGTTCTCTGCGAGCGTGCGCCACGCAAACCGTTCAGTCTTCGAGTACGAAATCGAAGCCGTTGCGAGCGCGCTTGACCACCTCGTGGAGAGGCGCGGCGGCGATCGAGTAACGATTGTGCGCGGCTCGCGTTTTCAGACGCCCCTCGTCCGGCGCGGCGTGCTCGATCGCGAGCAAGTCGACCTTCTGACTCGCAAGTTGAACAACCTGAAGCCCAGCGACACGAGTCTTCCCTTGGCGGGTGTCCTGGACTATCTGGCAACAGATCACATCTCGAGCTCGGACGAGGCGACTCCACGGCCACTCGCGATTTCGATCTTGAGCGATTTGAGGCGGAGCGACTGGACCGACGGAAGTGGCGGACCGAACAAGGCGATCGAAACGGCGCTCGCCCGACTTCGCGACAGCGAGTCCGCGCCGACTCGCATCGTGGTCGTCGACGTCGGAGAAGAGGAGACGACGAACGTCGCGATCACAAGCGCTTTCCTCAGCTCGGGGCGGGCGATCGCAGGCGTGCCGACCGAGTTCACCGTCGAACTGGAGAATTTCGGTCCTGCGGCAGTTCACGACATTCGCCTGTCGCTGCGCTACGCTCCGATCACGACGGCCCAAGGTAGTGAACTGGCCTGGGTTGACCTCATGGGGCCAGCGGCGGCGCCGATAGCTAGCGGGGAGGTGGTGCGCTACTCGATTCCATGCACTTTTCGCTCGACTGGACCACATGCTGTGGAGATACGCGCTGCCGGACACCACGACCTTCTCGAAGGCGACGACGTTTATCCAGTTGCAGTCGATGTTGTCGATGCCATCGATCTTCTCCTGGTGAGCGGAGAACCATCGTCGGAGCCGTTCGACGGCGAGACGGACTTCCTCGAGGCCGCGTTGTCGCCGAGCAGCGACAGTCTCTCCGGCTTGCGCCCTTCCGTCGTTGTCGAGGAGGGACTCGAGGGTGAACTGCTCGACCGCTACGCGATGGTTTTCCTTTGCAACGTGTTCACCGTCCCGGAAGGTTTTCTCGAGCGCGTCCGCCGCCACGTCACGGCGGGCGGCACCGCCATCGTGTTTCTCGGCGATCAGGTCGACGCCTCGCTTTACAACCAGGTCTTCGCCGCGAGCTCTGCTGTCGAGCGAGGTGCTAGTGGTGAAACGAGCTCGAATGATTCCGAGGCGGCGACTCCCGTGAAGGGGTTACTCCCGGGGCGGCTGGGCGAAATTCGACGCGCCCAAGCTGGAGAGGCGTTTCGGTTGATTCCCGACCTCGACCATCGCTACTTTCGCTCGCTGCGTGACGTCACGGATGCCATGAGCGATGTCGATTTTCAACAGTTCTTTCATGTCACACCGACAGCTCACGCGCAGGTGATCGCACACTACTCCGATGCAGACGAGAGTCCGGCGATTCTGGAAGCCGCGGTTGGTGACGGCCGCGTTCTTCTTTTCACGAGCAGTGCCGACGCCGAGTGGAACAGTTGGCAGCGCAACCCAAGTTTCCTTGTTCTTCTGCAGGATATCGTCAGCTCGGTGGCCGGCGCACGCCAAGTCCGACCTTCGTATCTGGCGGGGCATCCGTTGACGGTCCCAGTCGACATTGCGCGCTATGCGCAGGAAGCGACTCTACGCTCGCCAGGTTTCCCGAGCGTCCCCGAACGCACGTTGGTCGCGGCTCCGGTGCTGCTCGCGTCTCCGGGGGCGGGCAACGGAGCGGCGACCGGCGCTGACTTTCAGTTCTCCACTCCCGACACGCATCGATTCGGCCACTACGGACTCTCTATGAAGACCAAAGAAGGCGAAGAAGCGTGGCGAGTCTTTGCCATCCGTCGACCGCGGGAAGAGTCGGACCTGAGGCGCGTGCAACCGGCGAAGCTCGAGGAGCTTTATCCTGACGCGGAGCTCACCGTCGTCGCCCGCACGACTGCGTTCGCTGATGTCGGGCGCGGCCGTTTTGAGATTGCCGACGTGCTCCTCCTCTTGTTCGGCGCCCTGCTACTCGTTGAGGGCTTCTGCGCCTGGCGCTTCGCCCATCACGCGAATGCTAGCGCGGCGCCGGGAGTCGCCGCCACTGGATCGAGGCGTAACTGATGCAGCCCCTATCTTCGACTCCGTTCTTCGCCCAGCTGCCGCTACCGGACTGGCTTCTCAGCCTCCTATCCGTCGATGCGGCGCGGCTGGAGGGAGCCAAAGGGCAGCTGCGGTTGGCTCATTTTCCAGAGGGTGGTTGGGGCCTCCTGGCGCTCTGTGTCCTTCTGCTGGCAGTGGGCGGAGTGGTTTGGACCTACCGGCGTGAAGGCAGCGTCTCTCGCACTCGTAAGCTCGTGATGACTGCGACGAGAGTGCTCCTCGTTCTTCTGGTTGCGCTCGCTTTGGCGTACCCCGTGCTCGAGGTCGATCGAGTTCAGCAGATTCGCGCGACGACGATCGTTCTCGTCGACGAGTCGCTCAGTCAGTCGATCAAGGACAGGTACCTGAGCAGCTCTCCGCTGCGAGATGCAATTGCGGCGGCTCTTTCCGTCGAGTCGGAAAAGGTCGCCACGATGTCGCGTGCTGAAATTGTCGAACACGCACTCCAGCATCCGGAGTGGCGCGTGCTGGAACGGTTGGCGCGGGAGCAGCGCCTCAAAGTGTACGGTTTCGCACGTCCTCAACTCGACGCAAAGGCATCGGTCGAGGCCGTTCGAGCAGACGCGGACGGCGGCGCCAGCGAGACCGACGACCGCACGAACGGTTCGGCCGCGTCTTCATCTGCCACCGTTGCCGCGACTGGACGAGAAGTCGCGGGTGACTCGAATTCGCGTTTATCAGTCCGTCTGAACCCAACCGGAGACGTGACAGACTTAGCAGGCGCCTTGCGGACGGCGGTGGAGAGTGAGGCGGGGACGCGGATTGCTGGAATCGTCGTTCTCACCGACGGTCGCGTCACCGGTGGCGAAGATCTGGGCGGTGTCGCTACTTATTTGAGACAACAGAACATTCCCGTGTTTGCCGTCGGTGTCGGTGATCCGACACCGACTCGCAATGTCCGCATCAGCAACGTTCTCACAGGCGAGCGCGTCTTCGTCGGCGATCCGATCGCAGTCGACGTTCGTTTGGAGCATAAGGGCTACGGTGGCGAGACCGTGCGCTTGGAGCTCTACGACCAACACCAGCCGGGCGGCGGTGTTGAGAGCGTCGAGCGACTCCTGCAAGCGCGGGATGTTGAATTCGACGACTCGACGACCGAGCTCTCCGCGAGCTTCAAGATTGAGCCCGAAGGGCTTGGTGTGCATCGCCTTTTCGCTCGCATTGAGGTGCGTCCCGATGAAGCGTTTGCCGATGACAACGAGAGATCGCGCGCCTTCGAAGTCGTCGAAGAAGCGTCGAACGTCCTGATGATCTCAGGCGGTCCTTCGTACGAGTACCATTACCTGAAGAATCTCTTGCGACGCGACTCGCGCATCACGGTGGCGGGCTGGCTCATGAGCGCCGACCCGGACTTTCCTCAAGAGGGCGACGTGAGCCTGAAGCGCTTACCGGCGACGGCACAGGACCTCTTTGAGTATGACGTCGTCGTGCTGCTCGACATCGACGTGTCAGGACTTCCTGCCGCGTTTCTCGGCCTCTTGGACGATTTCGTCTCGCAGCACCACGGAGGGCTTGCCTACGTGGCGGGCGACAAGTTCTCTTTGACTGTCTTCGAGTCGACGGTGGCGGCATCGCTGCGCAATCTCTTGCCCGTAAGCGTTGAGACTGCCGATCTTCGCGGCGAGCTGGAGCAAGGGCTTTACTATGAACGCGAGTGGGCGCCGCTTCCGACACCTGAGGCGAGCGTACACGCCTCGACGCGCCTGTCGTCGCAGCCAGATCGCAACCGCGACCGCTGGGCTGAGATCGCTGGGTTCTATTGGTCGTTTCCAGTAGCGCGCGTCAAACCAGGTGCGACAGTCTTACTGGAGCATTCCAATCCAGCACTCGTTCGCGACGGCCGGCGACGACCGCTTCTCGTGACGCAGTACTACGGCGGCGGTCGAGTCATGTGGTGTGGAATTGACTCGACTTGGCGTTGGCGCGCGCTTGCTGAGGAGGTCTATGACCGATTTTGGATTCAATCTGTTCGCTACCTCACCGAGGGGCGACTCCTGCGCAAGGAACGCTTTTTGATCCAAACCGACCGTGACGCCTATGACTTCGGCGAAACCGTCCGTGTCAGCGTTCATGCGCTTGACGAGAACTACAAGCCCGTTGCGACTGGAGAGGTCCGCTTGAGCGTCATTGATCCCGAAGGCGCCGAGCGCGAACTCGCCCTGCCCGCCGATGGCAGTGCGCCGGGTTGGTTTCGTGGCCTCTACACCCCGCGCAAGCTGGGGAACTTCCTGCTGCGCGGTGAGGGCAGCGAGCACCGAGTGGCGGTCGACCCACCGCGCATCGAGTTTCAAGAGCCGCAGCTGAACGAATCGGCGCTGCGCGAGCTGGCAACCCGCACTCGCGGCTCATATCGACCGATTTCCGAGTTGTCGACGCTACCCGAGGACGTTCCTGATCGCGTGCAGACGGTGGTGACGACAGACGAACCGATCCCTCTCTGGGACAACTGGTTTTGCTTGAGCCTGCTCGTCGGCATCCTGACACTCGAATGGATTCTCCGTAAGTGGAACAGACTCCTTTAGACCTACTCTAACGAAGCGATGCGACGCCACAACGATTCACAAAGCTCCCTCATGACGCTCGACCGAGCGCTGAAAAGCCTGCGTCGCTCGATTCGGATGAACTCGCTGCTGCGAGCCGTGTCGCTGCTGATTCCCGCACTCGTCGCTCTTTGCCTTGTGTCGTTCTGCCTCGATCGGACGTTTCGACTCTCCGTAGGAGCGCGTGTAGTCACGCTGGCCGTCTATGGCTCGGCGTTTGCCTGGTGTGCTTGGCGCTGGCTTGTGCGTCCGCTGACGGTGCGTTTGAATGCCAGCACGCTCGCCGATCTAGTCGAGAGCAGGTTCCCGGATTTTCAAGATCGTTTCCGCAGCAGCCTGCAGTTTTTGAAGGAGAAGGACGCAGAGAATCCACGCGTCTCGCTGCAGGATCAAAGGCTTTCGTCTGCAATGAAGGAGCGCGTGGCGGACGAGACCGTCGCCGAGCTCTCGAAGTTGGACGTCACGAGGGTCATCAACGTGCCGGGAGTCGTTGCGGCGCTCACAGGCTGCCTCGCGGTGATCGCCGTCGCGATCGCGCTCTGGGTGCCGCTGCACGACACGATCACGATCTGGTTCGAGCGACAAATCTTACTGGCCGACACGGAGTGGCCGTACAAGACACGCCTCTACGTCGAGGGGTTTTCGGCGCCGGACTACACGCGAGGCGTGCCACGCGACGATCCTTTCGTCCTGCGAGTCACCGCTGACGGCGAAATGCCCGCACGCGTCAGAGTGTGGCTCTACTATGGTGACGGCGAGCGTCAGGATGAGCGACGGTTCGTCCTCACGAAGGAGTCGGACAACACGTTCGTCTACGAGGAGGCGCAGGTGACGGAGCCCTTCGACTTCATCGTTGACGGCGGCGATTTTCGTTCGCCTCGCCATCACATTGTCGTCCAGGAGCGCCCTGTCGTGCAGTCGCTAGCGCTTGAAGTGAACGCACCCGAGTACACGAGGCGAGAGCCGCAGGTCTACGACGCCGATATCGGCGAGATCGAGGTTCCGGCTGGATCGACGATCGGGCTGCAGGGTCGAGCATCGAAACCGCTTCGCAGCGCTGCGCTCGACATCGACGGCGAAGCACTGGCGCTAGCGACGCCGGGCGTTGATCCCGCGTCGTTTTCGGGATCATTCGCCCCAAAGGACAGCCGCCTGGTGCGCATCTTGCTGGAAGATCAAGAGGGGGTACCGCAGGACCGGTTCTTCAGTTTTCGGGTTGTCGTAGTGCCTGACCGCGCCCCCACCGTGCGTGCGCGTGCCTCGGGTGTGAGTACGATGATCTCTAACCGCGCACGTATTCCGTGGCGGATTCGTGCCGACGACGACTACGGCGTGGTGGGCACTGGCGTCGAGTATATCGCGCGGTCTCTGGACGCAGCGGATGCCGCCGACACGGGAGGCGAAGGCGTTGTCGCGTCTGATGACGACTCCGTCGAGGTCGACCCTCATGACGACACCTCCACGTCTGGCGCTGCCACCGATGTTGCCGGGTCCGATGACTCCGATCTCGTGACCAGCTTCGAGTTTCCTCCCCCACCGAACCCCGACCGTGCGATCCAGAGCGAGCCGGTGTGGGACACTCAAGAGCTTGAGTTGCCTCCCGGAACTCGACTCGACGTGCGCATCGTGGCGCGTGACAACGATGCACTCGGTGGTTCGAAGGTGGGACGTAGCGCGCTGCAGTCTTTCCTCGTCGTGACGCTCGATCGACTCGGCGCTGAGCTGCTGCGGCGCGAGGTCGAGCAGCGACGTGCTCTCGAGCGTGCGGTCGAAAGCGAGCGACTTGTGCGTGATGAGATCTACCGCTTGCTCGGCGAAGCATGGACCAAGGAGGGCGATCTCGAAGCGGAGGTGCTGCAGCAGATGGTCGCGCTGGCGACGTCGCAGCGCCAGCTCGCGCGCCAGCTTGAGGGCGTCAGCGGCGCCCTCAAGCAGATCGTCGAGGAGATGCAGAACAACCGCGTTGACGAGGCAAACGATACTGAGCGGCTGGCAGAGAACGTGATCGAACCGCTCGGCGATCTTGCTGCGACCGAATTGCCGAATAGCGTCAAATCACTGGCAGTTGTGCGCAATGCAACTACCGTCGCGGTGCGTCTTGAGAAAGGCTGGCGGCTATCGGAGGATGTCGAATCGATCATCGAAGAGCTCGAGCGCGTGCTTGAGAACATGCGTCAAATGGAAGGATTTGCAGAGATTGTCCAGAGGCTGCGGATTATTCTGAGGGTGCATGGTGAAGCGACGCGTGAGACGACCAGCCTCTACGATGCTATGGTCGACAGTATCTTCGAGGATGAGCCAGCAGGCTCAGGCGAATCAGGCGCCGGTTCCAGAGGAAGTGATGACCGGCCCGACGGCCCGACCGGCGGGGCGCGGGGTGACGCGGGTTTGGTCCCGCCCGGAGCATCCGGTGGCGAATGAGACCAATCGTCGAGATCAGTAAGGAGATCCCCATGCGCACGAAACCATGCGGCGCGCTTTCCGGGACGTCACCTCGGGCGGACGTTGTTCGGTCCGCTGCTCTCATGTGCCTCTGCCTCGCGGTCGCATGGCCGTCTCTTAGCCTTCGTTCGCAGGAGCGCGCGGCGAATCTGGCGAACGTCAAAGAACAAGAGGTGAAGGAAAAGCTGAAACGCCTTGAGGAGGCGATGGACCGCATCGCTGCGCGGCTGCGCCCCACTGAGCCCTACAACGCCGCTAAGCTTGAACGCGCGTTTCGCGAATCGCGACGGCGGTTGGTCGTCCACAATATGGATCGCGTCCTAGAGTATCTCCGCGAAAACAAGCTCGATCGCGCTCTGGCGGAGCAGAAGGAGGTCAGTCTCCACTTAGAGCACCTCCTGCGGATTCTTCTCCAGGAGGATATCGATCCACGCGAGCTGATGCGGCATATCCGGCGCCTGAAGGGGCATCTCAAAGACCTTGACGGCATCATTCGTGACGAAACGCGCGAGAAGCTGGCAAGTGACGACGCGGCGAAGGCTGGCGTCGAGTCGAAGGAACTTGTGAACGAGCAAGAGATTCTGGAGGATTTGATTCGCCGCCAGTCTGAACTCGAGGCGTCAGTTCGGGAGCCGCAGGACCGGGAGCAGAGCAGCGACCTGGCGAAGAAGCAGTCCGACGTACAGCGCGATACGGACGCCTTGCGCGATCGCGATGTGGAACGTGAGCGTCAGTCTGAGAAAGAGTCGCGACCATCGCAACCCGGCCGGCCACGGCCTGTTGAGCCACAGGGTGAGAGGCCACAACCCGGCGAGCGGCAGCCCGGTGAACCGCAACCCGGCAGGCCACAGCCCGGTGATCCACAAGGCGGGAAGCCGCAACCCGGCGAATCAACGGGCGAAAAACCGCCATCTGAAAAGCCGCCGAAGCCTGGCTCGGTGCTCAACCAAGAGGCGCTCAGCACCGCCTCGCAGGAGATGACGAAGGCGCAGGCGGCCTTGGAGGCCGGCGAGGGCACCGCGGCGCGGAGCACAACCCGCGCGGCGCGCGAAGCTCTCGAAGCCGCACGTCAGTCAGCCAGGGAGAAACTGGAGCGGCTTCGACTGAAGCGAAACTTTGAGAAGCTGCAGAAGGATCAGGACGTAACGAAAGAGGATACTGACAAACTTGCCGACAAGATGAAGGAGCCGGTGCCACTCCTGCCGTCGGAGGACGGCGTCCCGGGTCGCACCGAGATCCAATCGGCCAGCACCGACATGCAAAACGCCTCAGGTCAGCTCGGCGAAGGCAAGGCTGGCGGCGCGGGCTCGAGTCAGAAAAAAGCTTTGACCAAGCTGGATGCTGCAAAAGAGAAGGTCGAAGAGAGCCTCGAGCGTCTGCAGCAAGCGCTGCGTGACAGGCTCCTGGCGTACCTCAAGGACAAGTTCACGAAGATGCTCAAGGAACAGCGGCGCATATCCCGACAGACGAACTCGCTTCACCTGAAACTGGAGGCGCAGCGCGTGGTTGCCCGAACGGACGATTCGTTGGCTCCTGAGATCGGGCGCCGGGAAAGACAAACAGCCAGCCGACTCGCCGGTCGCGAGCTCGAGCTTGGTCGCATCACCGAGGACGTGGCGGATCTCCTTGCGGAGGACGGCACGACGCTTGTCTTCCCGCAGATCATTCGCGCCCTCGGCGGCGACCTTGAGCACGCGGCGTCGCTTCTGTCGGCGTTCGAAGTCGGCGCCGAAACCCAACAGGTACAAAAACAGATCGAAGCGACGATCGAAGAGATCCTAAAAGCCCTCGAAGTCGCGGAAAAGAATCCACCGCCCCCGAATCCCAACAAGGGACGCAACTCGCAGAGCGGCTCGGCGCCGCTGCTTCCTGCGTCCGCGGAGCTCAAAATGGTTCGCTCGCTGCAGCTTCGCGTCAACGAGCGGACGCGGATTTTCGATGCTGAGAGACTCGGCGTTGAAAACCTCACACCGGCACAAAAGCTTGAGTGCGATGCCGTCCGCCGCAAACAAAAGCATGTTAAGGACGTGCTTCGCAAGCTCGCGGGCGCGGTCGGCGAGCGGTGACGCCTTCGCCCGAGAGGCCGGTAAACGGTTCCCAGCGAGCTTCGATGCCATTGAGATTCGTAGCGTTTCGGCCCTGATGACGGTAAAAACGATGACAAGTACAGTTCCCGGCGCCGCGCAGGAGTTCCTGCGTCACGATCGGTTGGGACGACCGGCCGTGAAACGGCACTTCAGCCTTCAACGGGAGTTCGCAATGCTTGCAGCACGACCTGATCGGATTTGCGGTTTGTTGTTTGTCGTGTTCTTCGGCCCCACCGCTTTGCTCCAGGCGCAGCACCCATCGGCGTTCACGGCGCAAGAGAAGACGGCCGCGTTCATCCAGCATCTCGTCAAGGTCGCACAGGTCGATCCGTTGAAGTACCAAGCTCTTGTCCTTGAGTACGAGATCGGACGAGCGCTTGACGAGCTCCATGAGTACGAGCACGCCGACGTCGCCGCGGGTGAAGGGGACGGACACGCGAACCACGAAGATCACGCGGGCGCCGAGCATAAGGCTGACGGCAGTTGTTGTGCACAGCCTTCCCTGAGTCTCGACGCTGGCGATTTCATCGAGACCGCGTTGACGGAACTGTTCCCCGAATACGGCCGCGCAAAGGAGTCGCTCGGCCGCGGCGACGCCAAGGCGGCGGTACGCGCCGCGCAGGAGCTTGCACGAGCGTCAGACCCCTATGTCGCAGCCTATGGGCAGCTTCTTCTGGCGGAGTCGACGTACGATCTCGTTTCGGCAGGCGATCAGGAGCATGACTACGCCACGGTGGTCGAGTTGGCGCAAGTTGTTCTCGAGAAGCACCGTCTGTTCGTAGTGCAGGACTACCGCGCCTGTGAACTGATTGCGCTCGCCTTCGAGGCGCTTGAAAGACCGCTTCTCGAGGCTGCGCAGTATATGATCTTGCTGACGGACTACCGAGACGTGCCGCAGCGCGTGAGCGCACGTGTGAAGCAGCGACTGGATGAGCTGAGTGGAGTTGTTCAAAAGCCACTCCACACCGTCGCCAACTGGATGGGCGAAGTGGAGAGACTGCTCAGTGACGAAGTCACCGGTAGCGACCCGACGCAGGTGCGAGAGACCGAGATTCTGACGGCGCTCGACAAACTGATCGAATTGCAGGAGGCGCGCGAGCGCAACACATGTGGCAACTGCGGTGGCGGCAACTGTCAGGGACAGTGTCGTGGCGGCAAGCCCGGCGGCAACCGAAGCCGAAGCCCGGCGCGTTTCTCACAGCTCGTGCAGGCAGAGGGGCGTGTGCTTCTACACGGTGTTTCGCGTGGCCACCCCGGAACTGTTTGGGGACAGCTCAAGGCGAAAGACGGTGCGCGCGCACTGCAGAGCTACTCCGGAAAGTTGTCGCCGCGTTACGAACGCCTTCTCAAGGAGTACTTCAAGAGGCTGAGCGACGAGGAGGATGTCCGGTGAGAACCGGCGGTGGGGATGATGCCGGTGACATGAAAGCCATGTGTCGCGTCGCGTCGCGTTGGCTCCTCGGTGCAAGCGTGGCACTTTTCTGCATTTTAGTGTCTGGTTCTTTCGTCGGCGCTGACACCGTCGTGCTCAATGACGACCGCCGCATCGAAGGCTCTCTCCTGTCGCTCGGCGGGGAGACGTTGCGCGTCGCTGGCCACGACGAGACGCTCGCGGTGTACGAAGTCGCGACGATTCAGTTCGTCTCGGACGAGGAGGTCGCGAAGCTCGCCGATTTTGATCCCGGGAAGGTGCGACGTCCCTTGCTCTGGTTTCGCAGCGGCGAAGTTGTGCGCGCAGACGTGATCGCATCCGATGGCGTCACCGCGAACGTCAGTATCGACGACGTCGGCCAGCTCCAGGTGCCGGCGCACTTAATCTTCGGTTTTCGCTTCCAGTCAATTCCCTCGCCGGACTCGCTCTTTCGAAGCGACGTAGCGGCGTGGCGTGCACGGCAGATTTCGGGACGCGGTCACGATCTTGAGCGGCAACTCGCGCACGATCGAGTCTACGTTCAACGTCGGAACCAACTTCTGCGCGTCGATGGCACCGTGCGGCAACTCACAGCCGACGAGCTGCGCATGGAATACCAAGGTCGAACGCGGACGATCCGGCGGGAGCGTATATACGCAGCGATTTTGGCTCCCATCGCCGTCAAGCGGACCGAGGTCGGGATCCCGGCACTCCTCGAGCTGCGTCGCGGCGGAATGTTACCGGTCTACGTCGCGAAACTTGGCCGCGAGCGCGAGGCGAGTAAGCTTCACGTCCGCTTTCATGGCAGCGATGCCAGTGATCTTCAAGCCGTGCCCCTCAGTGCGGTGGCGAGGATCCGTTTCTATAGCGACAGAGTCAGGTTTCTTTCCGACCTTGAACCGGTCAGCGTCGACGAGAAGCCCTTGATCGGTTCGAAATCCGCTTTCGGGTGGCGCAAGGACCAAGCCACCACTGGCGGTCCGATCCGCATCCATGGCAAGCATTTTCGTCGTGGCCTCGGAGTGCATGCACGCAGTTCGCTGGAGTTCGCCATGGATGGCGACTACGAATCGTTCGCTGCGACGCTCGGCTTGGTGGACGGGGCGGGTGCCGATTCCGGCGTGACGTACCGAATTGTCGCTGACGGCAAGACGATCTACGAGAAAGCCCTACAGAAGACGGACGCAGCGGAAAAGTTCGTCGTGCCGATTGGAGGCGTTCGCCGTCTCCGATTGGTGGTTGATTACGGCGAGGATGGCGTCGATTTTGGCGACCACGCAGCGTGGGCGGACGCGCGGCTTCTGCGATGACGCAAGCAATCGAAGAAAGCGAGTAGCACGATGCACTGTACGCCTCAGGGAAGCCCAGTTGCGCAGAAGACAGACTTCGAGGGGAGCACTCTCCCGCGGCGATTCTTTGATCGCGGCCTCGTGATTTGGATCATACTTTTCAGCTTCGGCTCAGGGGCGCTCGCAGTGGCTGAGAGTGAAGAGGCGAAGCCGGCGCCGGCAAAGACTGAAGACGCTGCGACGCCGGACGACTCTGGAATCACCTGGCAGCCGAGCTTCGAAGCTGCGGTGGCGGCGGCGAAGAAGGAGTCGCGGCCGATCATGGTCGATTTCTGGACCACGTGGTGCGGCTTTTGTAAAAAACTCGACCGCGAGACGTACGGCGACGAGTCCGTGATTCGCTTTGTGCGTGATCGCCTGATCTCCGTCAAGGTCGATGGCGACAAGAGGGCGGACCTGCGGACCAGGTACGGTGTCGAGGGTTATCCCACCATTCTTTTTCTCTCGCCGTCGGGTGCCGAGATCAAGCGCATCGTCGGATTCCGGCCGCCGGAGGCCTTTCTTTCGGAGGCTTCGAAAGCGATTCAGTCTTCCGCCGACATGAAAAAGTTCAGCGCTGCGGCGGCCGAATCGCCGGACGATGCTGACGCTCAGCGAGTGTACGCACGCGCTTTGTTTGCCGCTGGAAACGGCGAAGAAGCGGTTCAATTGCTCGAGGCCTTCCTCAAGCGTCACCCTGACGCCAGTGGTGTGCATCTCGACCTCGGCGACATGTACCGCGCCGCGGGCAAGGCGGAAGAAGCGGCTCGGCACTTTGAAAAAGTGGTCGACACCACGTCGGGCGACCAGGCCGCCGAGATTCACCAGGCAAGTCTGGCGCTGGCGCGAACTCGCATCGCGCTGAAGCAAACCGAGGGCGCGGTCAAGGTGCTCGACCGACTGCTCGCCAAGGAGATCACGGCGCGCGTTCGGCTCGAAGGTTTGTTTCTTCGCGCCTTCTGTCACGCGCGGCTGAAAGACGCCGCGAGCTCGATCGCTGATCTGCGCGCCGCCGAGACTGTCGATCCCGACGGTGTTTGGGGGCTCAGGGCAAGTTTGATCCGTGACGTCGTCACGCCGCGGGAACGCTCCTGAGTCGAGGTGGAGAAAAGAACCTCATGATCTGGGAGAAGTCGCGTGCGGTCTGTCGTGGCTTGCGGGCGCTGGTGTTCGATTTTGACGGGGTTGTGGCGGACACCGAACCGCACCACTACGACGCGCTGCATGCTGCGCTCGAGCCTGAGGGGATTGTGATTTCGCCGCAGCAGAACGCTGAGAGCTTTGTCGGCGTCAACGATGAAGGCTGCGTCCACCTGGCGTTCGAGGCCGCCGGGCGGCCCCTCTCGCCCCAGTTGTGCGACGAGATCGTGGCACGAAAAGGCAGGATCTATCGAGATCGACTCGGACAAGTCCGCCTCTTTGGCGGAGTGACCGAGCTCATCGACGCCGCGGCGGACCACGTAGCGTTGGCAATCGCTAGCGGCGCTTTTCACGACGAGATCGTGACGATTCTTGAGTGTGATGGCTTGCAGAGACATTTTCCGGTGATCGTCTCGTCCAGTGACGGTGTCCGCTCCAAGCCGCATCCGGAACCCTTCCTGCGGGCGCTGGAGAAACTGCAGCGGCAGGGCGTGCCAGATCTTTCGGCCTCGGAGTGCCTCGTGATCGAGGATAGCCCGCGCGGCGTCGAAGCCGCGGCGCGCGCGGGCATGCGCTGTGCTGCCGTGACGAATACGTTTGCCGCTGCGCACCTTGAGGCGGCGGACTGGGTCGTTGAGAGTTTGCACGACGTTGCGGCGGCGTTGGCAGAAGCGCCTTGATCGTGCCGCATGCGGGATCGAACGAACAACGTGAGATTCGCGGCCGGATCTTTTTCGCGCAGAACGAGGGGCCGGAGAGATCTGCCTCTCGCTCAACTTCGACGGCGCGGTTAGACTCGCGGAATGATACCAACGACGATCTCGCCACTGCAGAGAGCGCGCAGCGCGCACAGACTCACTCTATCCCCGTCCGCCGTTTTGCAAGTAGACCGCTTCCGGCATGTCTTTGCGTTCGGCCTCGCCGTTCTGCTTGGCCTTCTCGCCAGGAACGCCCGAGGCGCTGGCGTCGACGATTCCAGGGCCACACCGACAAAACCGAACTTCGTCTTCATCATCGCGGATGACCTGCGTGCCGACGCACTCGGCTGCACCGGGCATCCTTCGATGAAGACACCCCACATCGATCGCTTGGCTCGTGAAGGGGCCCGGTTCACGAACTTCTTCGTCACCTCACCGCTTTGCTCGCCGAGTCGCGCCAGCTTCCTCACCGGCCTCTATCCTCACTCGCACCGAGTCATCAACAACGACAAGCAGGGACTCGACGTACTGAGCCATCGTCTGATGACGTTTCCGCGCATACTGCGCGAGGAGGCGCGCTACGAGACGGCGTTTATCGGCAAATGGCACATGGGCTTCGACGACAGCCGTCGACCCGGATTTGACCATTGGATCAGCTTCAAAGGGCAGGGCGAATTCATCGACCCGGTGGTCAACGTCAACGGGCATCGCCAGCAGACGACCGGCTATGCCACCGACCTCTTGAACGACTGGGTGACGGACTATCTACGCCAGCACCGCCGCCAGCCGTTTTGTCTTGTGGTCTCGCACAAGGCGGTGCACGCACCGTATCTACCTGCGAATCGACATGATGATCTCTACGCTGACGTCGTCTACTCTCCCCCACCGAGTGCCGATGACGATCTCAGCGGCAAACCGGCCATGCGCCGCAAGGTGAAGACGCAGCAGCCGATTTGGCGTTATCTGCGCGACTCTTCGCCCGAGCGCGGTGAGCCGCGCCGCGGTCGACCGCGGGACCGAGATGCGGTCATTCGCGACCGCATGCGCTGCCTCGCCTCCATCGACGACGGCGTCGGCTCGATCCTGAGCGTGCTTTCTACCCGCGGTCTCCTCGACTCGACGCTCGTCATGTTTACGAGCGACAACGGCTATCTCCTCGGAGAGCACGGTGAGTTCAACCAGAAACGATGGGCGTACGACGAGTGCCTGCGTGTGCCGTTTGTGCTGCGCTGGCCGGCGGGCATCCCGGCTGGCATCGAGCGTACAGAACTTCTTCTTAGCGTTGACGTCGCGCCCACTCTTTTCGAGCTCGCCGGAGTCAACTGGCCGGAGCCGATCCATGGACGCTCGTTTGTCCCGCTTCTCGGCCGTGGGCGGCAGCCATGGCGCCAGTCGATTCTCGCCGAGCACTTTCTCGAAGAGATCGTGCCTCGCGTTCCCGATTGGCAAGCGGTGCGCACCGAGGGTTGGAAGCTGATTCGGTACCCAACGCTGGAAGGGATGGATGAGCTCTACGATCTTGGCACCGATCCCTTCGAGCTCAAGAACCTTGTGCGCGAGGAGTCTGCCATGTCGAAGCTGGCGGAGCTCCGCAGCGAGCTTACCCGGCTACTCGAAGCGACGGCGGCGCCTTGAAATCTCCGGCCGCGTGGCCACGATCAACCCGCGGCCGGCACGCTCCCGTACACCGTCGCTCTTGTTTCACACTACGGCATGCAGGAGCGGCTGTGAAGTTTTGGAACCTGCCAGCGTAACTCCCGGTCACGCCCCACGCTGAGCTTTCGGAACGGCACACGGAGTGTGCCTGCTACTATCAAGACCTGCCGCCGCCTCTTCAAAGTAGCAGGCACACTCCGTGTGCCGTTCCGGAGGTGCCCCTGAGTTTCTCTGGCGCGATCGAAGAACTCACAGCCTCGGAGAGCGTGCCTGCTACTTTGATGTGCAGAATGGCTAACAGCCCGTTGAAAAAGTCATTCGGCCGAGAAACTGGCCTCTTCACGCCCAGATCGACCGCGGCGAGCCTCGATAATCGCGGAGATTACCTACGTTCGCCGCGGCCGATCTGGACGCGAAGCGACCAGTTTTCGACTCGAAGCACTTTTTCAACAGGCTGCTAAACTCGAGGTTCACCCATCACTCAGCGACACTCGAGCTCGTCCGGGGTCGGATCAAACCCTGCAAGCGGATGCGGGAAGGCCGGCGGCGTGCCGTCGACGAACAGAAAGTTGAGAAGGCCGATCGGGTCGGAGATGTCGACGCTGCCGTCATCGTTGCCATCGGCAGCGTCGAGACATGCGATCTCTGTAGCGCTGAGGAAGAGATAGTTGAGGATGGCGACGGGGTCTGCGATGTCGAGCGACCCGTTTGGGTCGGCATCACCGCGTAGAAAGGGGCGCGGCGTTGGCGTTTCGCAGACGACCCCAGGCCCTTCAAGCTGTCCTAGCAGGGGCGCAACTCGGTAGGTGCTGACGGTCGTGAGCGGTGAGTGGTCCGTCCACGCGCTTGACTCCCCGGCGAGTGTGGCAACGCGGACTCCGTCGCGGATAACAGCAACCGCCTCGTAGACGGCTGCGTTTGACCACTCGAGCTCGACGCTGTCGTTGACCCTTATCGAGCGGAGATCACGGACGGGAGGCACCGGAGCGAACGCTCGATGAGTGAGCCAATCGAAGTTGCCAGAGCCAGAAGCGGCGACCACGAATTGTGTCGCGTCGGGGAGGAGCGTGAATCCTCGGATGTTCTCGTAGAAGCCGAGTGGATTGACTGGGATCTCAACTCCCGTCAAACGGCCACTGCGGCTCACTTCGACGATTTTGGAGATGTGCTGATCCAGTACATCAGCGCTCGTCAAGTAGAGCGTGTTCAAATGAGACGCGATGGCGATGCCGAAGTTCTGCACTCCATCTTGGTGAATCGGCGCTGGGTGTGGAAAGCTTGCGAGCGTCGTGCCGTTCAAATCGACGTTGACGACCTGTGCCGCGTTGCGCTCGAGATACCACAGCGTATCTGTCGCTGCGTCCCAAGCCATACCGCTAGGAAAGGTGACGAAGCTGCCACGTGGTTCAGGAGGCGCGATCTCGAAGGCTCGCATCGTGGCGCCCGCCCCGTCGACGACGCGAACTGGGAGTACTCTCTGAGCGCCCGGAAGCGCCCCCGGCTGCCAGCCCAAGCAGTAGAGTTCCACGCCTGTCTCACCTTCACCGTTCGGAGAGGTTTCGCGCAGCGCTAATGCAGCGATCACGAAGGGGTCGACGAACGGTGAGGGCAGACTGCGCAGCGGAGCGAAAGCGCGATCAAAGACGCGGAGCTCGCCAGCAAATCGCCGCAAAGACGCCGCGGCGATGTACTCCTCGCGCTGCGAATCGAAGACGACCTGGTGCGTGAGCGCACCGGATGGTGCGTCGAAGTTGTAGGACGCAAGCGAGCCGGGTCCGATCACGAGTGAGCATGTGCGTTCGTCGCCAAACTGCGTGCCGATGCGGCCGCGCACCGAATAGTGGTGCTCGCCGAGGGAAACGTCGACATCGACATGGTGGCGCTGCTCTCCTGGAAGCACTGCAATGACCTCGCCGTCACGCCGAATTTCGATTTCATCGACGCTCACGGCGAAGTCGAATTCGATGTCCGCACTCGGCTGCGACGAGAGCTGAGCGCACGAAAGATTTGACGGATGGGGGACGGGTGGGCGACTGACGTCGATCGCGTGGACGCTCCTTTCAGCGGCGAATCCGCTCACGACGTACGCCGTGGGTGGTATATCGGGAACGCGGCTGCGGTGATAGATTAGCCGCTGCAGTGAAGCCTTCGCCGCAATTCCAGCAAGCGGGATTTCCTGGCCGGTCGTAGAGCAGGAAGCGATGTCGAGCTCGACGATGCGGTCGACGCGAGGCGCGCGAAGGTCCGCCGTGGCAAACTCAAGCCTCGTAAAGCCGCGCGGCTCAGCCCCCGACAGACCGGCGAGGGGCGGTAGTCGCGGTTCATCCTCGGCAGTGAGTCCTTGGCTACGGCCGGGGACCGGACAGCGCCGAAGGAGTTCGCCCGCACGCGAGCGCTCCTCGAGAGCGCCGTCTGAAGTGTCCAAGAGCCAGAAAGTGCCCTCGCCGCCGGCTCCGTCTGCATCGAAGAGCAGCTTGGTGACGAAATGAGAGACTTCGGGGTCTGGAGGCAGACCGCTAGGGAACGGTTCGTCGACGACGTCTCCTGAGGTCGCCTCGATCGCGGTGATACTGTGCGACACAGTGTCGTAGACGTACAACACACCGCGGTCCTCGTCGAACGCAATGCCGGTGACCAGCGCTGAGTCGTCCGTGAATGGCCCGGGAAGGAGTGCCGACAGGTTCAATTCGCGGTCGAGGCGCACGATTTCGTCTGCCGTAGTGACCCAGAGATTCCCGTCTGCGTCCTGTGTCATGTCGAAAGGGTTTTCGTAGTCGAATGGTGCCGACCGCATGACGCGTCCGGCGCCCATCACCGCGGTGCACCGCGCGTCGGTTGTGCACTCGCCGGACACCGCGCGCACGCGGTAGTCAAGAACTCCGTGCCTCGGCGAGGGGTCGATGTGCGTTGCAGTCGTTCCCGCGAGGGTGGCGGCGAGCTCCTCGTCGCGATAGAGCTCGATCCGTTCGTACGCGTCGTAGTTGCGCCAGGACAACTCGACGTCTGTGGAAGTCGAGCGGCAAGCGAACTCGGTGATCGGGAGAAGCTTCGGCGTTACGCGTTCCAAAACGTGCAGCTCAGCGCTCGATTCGACGGTGACGTAGTAGACGTCGACGAGTCCCCCACCCGCCTCTGCAATGCGATCGCGCACGAAACCGCCGGGGCTGCCGCCGATCACGCGCAGCGGCAAGCTGGGTGGGATGACTTCGCCGCTGAGTGATACGCGGTGCAGCACTTCAGCCCCGGGGACACCGCCGATGACCTCAAACGTGATCGCGTCGCCACCCGCACTAGAGACGATGCCGACGTCGCGTGAGAATGTCGTTTGACTGCCCAGGCTGCAGCCGTCACTGTCGTCGGGGTGGCAGAACGAGCGAAGGACCTCTCCGCTTCCTGCGAGTCCAATCTCTAGGATCGCCGCCGAGCTTGCCTCGATGACCCAGATCGACCCGGCGCCGGAATCTCCTGAGCCGTCGAACGCGATGCCCCGCGGGAAGACTTCCGGCAGCGGCTCTGTGGTCGTCTGGCTTAGCGGCAGGACTCTCCCCGTTGCCTCGCCACCGCGATCGATCTCCCAGACTTCCCCGAGACGCGGATTGGCAACGAAAAACGAATCGGCAGCTTCGAAATAGGCGACGCCGGTGATGCCGCCGCCGAGAATCGGAGGAAAGGGAACGTCGAGTCGACCGAGAACGCGTAGCTGACGGTCCACTTGCAGAAGCGAGTAAGAGATTGCAGACGAAATCCAGAGCGTGTCTGTACCTTCGTCGATGGTAATGCCCTGAGGTGCTTCGAGGGGCAGGCGCACAGGGGCGCGCAGCGAGCGCAGGCCGCCGGCGCACTCCAGATCGTCGGTAACGTCGCTCAGCACTGAGGCATGAAGCAACGTCAGCACGAGTTGCCAGAAAACGGCCAGAGGCATCGCCCTCGATCGTTCTGAGATCGACTGCATGATTGCGATGAGAACGGTTTGACGTCCGACGATGGGTCTCTCGACGCCCGCGCGGACGCGCTCAGCGCCCGGCTGCCAATAGGACTCAACTCAACTCCGCTGATTCACCTCGCCGAGTCGATGGAACCACGTCACCACCACCCCCGCTACGTCTTTTTTCCCGCCGGGTTTTCGTGCACGATGCCGCGAACCGTTGTTCGTAGCGTCGCAACGGAGTATGCTGAGCGTTCCATCAACCAGCTGAGAGTGCGACAAGGAGCACCGCTATGGATTCACGTGGTTCACCGATCCGCCTATTTGTGATGGCATTGCTTTTCGTTCTTGCGGCGATCGCGGTGCGCTTTCACCACAGCGCTATCGCAACGTCAGGCGCTGGAGAGCTGAAATGGTTCAAGGGCAACACGCACACCCACACGCTCAACTCTGACGGCGACAGTGCGCCCGGCGAAGTGGCCCATTGGTATCGAGACCACGAATATGATTTTCTCGTCCTCAGCGATCACAACTACTACACTCAGATCGATCTGCTGCAGCGCGAATTCGATCGCGAAGTTTATGTTCGCGGCAAAAGGCCATTTCTGCTGATCCCCGGGGAGGAGGTGACCGATCGCTTCGATGAGGTGCAGGTCCATATCAACGCGGTCGATTCGAACCGTGTCGTTGGTCCTCGGCGCGGTGGGTCCGTGCGCGAGACCCTGCAGCGTAATGTCGATGCGATCCACGCTGCCGGTGGCATCCCTCATGTGAATCATCCCAACTTCCGCTGGTCGCTCTCGGCGGACGACCTCGCTGGAATCAAGGGGCTCAAGCATTTTGAGATTTTCAACGGCCATCCCGGTGTCCACAACTTTGGTGGCGGTGGGTATCCGAGTCTTGAGGAGATGTGGGATGACCTCCTCAGTAGAGGTCAGCGGATCTTTGGGGTTGCGGTCGATGACGCTCACAACTTCCAGACCTGGGGACCACGGGAGTCAAATCCTGGCAAGGGATGGATCATGGTGCGGGCTGCGGAGCTAACGCGGAGTGCAATTCGCACCGCGTTCGAAGCTGGCAACTACTACTGTTCGACCGGTGTCACCTTAGCCGACCTCGCCCATGAAGACAGTACGCTACGCGTCGAGGTAGAGAAGGAGGGCGACACGAAGTTCACTACGTTTTACATTGGTCAAGGGGGGCGCGTCCTCGCTCGCGTCAAGGAGTTGAGCTCGTCTTACACTCTTCGCGCCGGTGACAAGTACGTTCGCGCTCGCGTCGTCTCGAGCCGCGGCGAGTATGCCTGGACCCAACCGCTTTTTGCGCCCTGAGGTGTCGGTCGACGCCGATGTCGCTGCGGCTTTCTGGTACGACCGGACGATTACCGGTACCGCGTTCGACGCCGCCAAAACAGGCTTTTTGGTTAGGAATTCGCACAGGCGTTCGATAGAATTTCGACCTGGAATCAGGCACGTTAGACAAGTCACAACAGGTGCGGATTTGGGGTTCTACCTTGTTGCGATTCATGCGGCGGCGTGCGAAATCGTGCCGCGCGTCTGAGGCGGCCTGATTCAGAAGTGAAGTGAGGCGCCCAACCTGATACAACAATCTCCGAAGCTGATTGATTGTTTGATCGTTGGGCACGTACGGAGTGGTTTGACAGCCGTCGGAGACGAAGAGACCATTTGTTGGCTCGGGGCAACTTTTCATCCGGCTGCTAAAGAATGCGGTAGGAAAACATGGTCTGGAGCAAGCACGATTTCGAACGTGAAATCCGTCGCCAGTTGATCGAGCTGACGTCCATTCGAAAGCGCGTCTCCGAAGGGCAAGAAGACCTCCTTGAGCGCATCGACCGCCTGGAAGTGTCGCAGCGGTATTTGATCCGCAAGCTGGACGAGTTCTTCGACGCCGAGAACACCCCGAAGGAACGAGCGGAAAACGGTCTGACGGAGATCGAAGAGTTCGAAGCCGCGGTGGCAGAAGAGGCGACCGTCGAGATCCCGGAGAGTCTGGCTCACGAGATTCAGAGCCTGCTCGCGGAATGTTCTCGTCGAGAGGTTGCCGACTACAGCGAAGCAACGCAGAAGTGCGAAGTGGTGGTCGTCGCGGAGACGGTCGTCAAGGTTCCCGATCTCAATGAACGCTGCGCTGCGTGCGGTAAGATGTTGGTATCGAGTATGCTCGCGGGTGGCGAGGTCACTGAGCATGAGTCTTCGTGGTACCACAGCGGCTGTCTGGATGCTGGGTGCGAGCACGAAGAGTCGAGCGTGCTCAACTAACCACTCCGACGAAGGCCGCACCTGCGATCGTCTGCCGCCGACCCCAGGCTCACGTAAACCTCTGGGTCAACGCAGCTTCGGCGCTATAATACGGTCGAGAGTGAGCAGCACCCTCATCGACCCTCTCAGGTCGTGGGCCCACACGTCCCGGCGGCGTGTTGACGCCCTTTGCCTGCCGCCTCAAAACCTAAGCAGATCTCTCCTTCGTCCGTCATGAGCGCGTCGCATGCGTTTGCGGCTCCGACGCGTACGCTTTCGATCTATGCTTTGAGGAGTTTTCGAATCAATGACCGAAGATCCGTTTTCCGCTCTCGAGAAGACTCTCGAAGAAGACGGAGTCGATGCTGCGTTTGACCGACTCATCGAAATCCTCGAGGCCAAGAAGGAGTATCCGCAGCTTTTCGAAGCACTTCTGATGAAGAAGCGCCATCAGCTGCAGTTGCCGCTTCAAGGCACCGAGTCGATCAGCGATCTTCCAGAGCACGTCCAGGGCGAGGTCGAGGAGTACTACATCGAGGTGTGTCGGAAGGTCGGCAAGCTCTATCTTGAGGACAATAATATCTCGGGTGCATGGCCTTACTTTCGTGCGATCGACGAGCCGAAGCTGGTTGCGGAATCGATCTCGAAGTGGCAGATGGACCCCGAGAGCGACGATGAGAACGAACTCAACCAACTCGACGAGGTCGTCGACATTGCGCTCAACCAAGGCGCCAATCCGAAGCACGGCTACAAGCTCGTACTAGAACATTACGGAGTGTGCAGGGCGATCACCCTTTTCGAGCATCAGTTCGCATACAAGGGGGACGTCAGAGAGCACTGCGGTGAGCTACTCGTCACTCGGCTCTATAACGACTTGGTCGAAAACGTCCGAGCGGACATCGAGTCACGGGACGATCGTCCTAAGCCAGAAGAGGATCTCTCGAAGGCGGATCTTCGCGGTCTGATCGAGGGAAGAGACTGGCTCTTCGAAGGGTTTGGCTATCATGTCGATGTCAGTCATTTGATGTCGGTGGTCCGGGTTGCAGCCTCCTTGACGGATCATGATGCACTCTCGAAGGCCCTGCAAATGACCGAGTACGGTCGCAAGCTCGGTCGCGACTTTCAGCATCCTGACGTGCCGCCGTTCGAAGACTTCTACAACGACTATCGAATTTTTCTGCGCGCCCTCATCGGCGAGGGTGTGGACGGTGCGGTGCGCTACTTCACCCAAGCGGCTGACAGACACACGCCTGACGAAGAGGGCCGCCATTTTCCCGGAGAGGTGCTGGTTTACTTGCTGCATCGCGTTGGGCGCCATAGCGATGCGATTGACGCCTATCTGAAGTACCTTGCTCCGACGAACGTGCGGCCGACGTTGGCGCCGAGTCTGACGGCGCTCTGCGAGCAAGCCGGCAACTATTCGCGATTGCTGACGAACGCGAGAGAGCGTGAAGACTTGCTACAGTTTGCCGCGGGGCTGGTGGAGAGTCAGAGTTCTGAGCCGTCCGATTGACGTTCCGTCCTGCGGGTGGGTGTCGGGCTGATCGCATCGCGTAGACCGCGGAGGCGACAATGACGCAGACTGGAAGTCTGGTGTTGATCTCGACAGTTTCTTTTGGTTGCTACTCCCTCTCGCACGAAGAAGCGGCGAGGCTAGCGGAGGAGTTTCGCGACGAAGTGGAAACGCTGCATTCGCTGCCGCAGAACTATGGCGAGATCGCCGAGTCAGACCAGCTGAAGGCGTCGTGGGTTGAGAAGGCGAGAGTCGCTTTTAGCAGCGGCTCGATCGTCGGTTTCTGGATGCAGCACGATGACGGCGATTGCAATCGCCGGCGACGGGCGCTGTTCTCGCCGCCCCACAATGTGGCTATCTGGGCTCAATTCGAACGCTTCGTGAGCGGAGGCGCGTGGGGCTGGGCTGCGCCGAGGTCTAAGGATCTCTACTTCTTCAGAAGGCGCGGGACGGGACGATCAGAGATCGTCATGTTCGTCAAGTCAAGCCGTGTACGCCAGTAGGGAAGCTTGGATGAGCGTTTGATGGATAGAGACGCCTCTAACGACGCGGCTGCAGGAGAGAGCATGAGTTCGAGCATTGGAGCGCGCGTGCCCCACCTGAAGGGTCGAGCTTGCGTTTTGGCATTGGGAGGTTCTGTGCGTTTTTTCTGGTCGTGCGCCAGTTGCGCGTTTGTTGTCACCACCCTGTTCGCCGGCCAATCGACTCGGGCGCCGACGGAATTCGTTGAGGTCGGTACCGCCAAGCAGCTCTTCGTCGATGATTACGTCATCGAGCGCATGCCAGGCGTCGAACGTAGTCTCGGGCGGGTGACGAAGGAGAACGGCGCGCGGGCGATCTTTGAGGCAGGGCGTTTCTACGGCAGTGTGCGACGCGACGGTGATCGCTTTCAGATGTGGTACCGTCTTCCCAGCGGCGACGGTTATGGTTACGCCGAGTCGAGCGATGGGCTCAAGTTCGAATCTAAGGGGAAGCTGAGCGGCATCAACTTCGCGGGCGATTACAACCTTGCTGTGGAGCTCAATCGTCCCGGCTCGGACTCTGCGCACCGCTATCTGGGCGGCTACGACGCGCCGGGAATGGCAGCCGGGATTGCGGTCTCGCGCGACGGTACTCACTGGACGCCGCTCAACGACGGCAAGCCGGTCACCTATCGCGCTGCGGACTGCCACAACCAGATTCTGTGGGACGGTGCGGCGCGAACCTATCGGCTGTTCACGCGTACCGACTTCGGCGCCGGAGGTGGTCCGGTGGCGTACACCGCGGCGAAGGATTTCGAGGTCAGGGGCACGCGTAGCATGACGAACGCGGACATCCACGCAGCGCCGGGGCGCTGGGAGACTGTAAGCGAGTGGTGGTTCCACCGCGAAGGTCCGAAGGAGTATCTGCGGCGGCAGATTTACTCTATGACAGTTTGGATCTACGAAGGCGTTTACTTCGGACTTTTGTCAGTCTACGAGTATCCAGGCGACATTAGCGAAGGCCGAGAGAGCGATCACGTCCGGCGTCACGATCGCGACGTCATGGAGTTCTACATCGCCACAAGCCGGGACTGCGCCTCGTGGGACCTCCAGTGGGTTTACGCCGGGAGGCCGATCGTGCCGCGCGGCCCGCCTGGAAGCTTCGATAAGGATTCGGTGTTCCCGAGCTCGACGGTGGTCACGTTCGCGGACAAGCACTGGCTTTACTACAGTGGCTCGAACGAGCGTCATGGGACGGCCGAGCTTGAGCCGCCGGTTTGGTTTGAGCGCACGGCGACGATCGGCGTGGCGACGCTGCGGCTTGACGGTTTCGTCGGCCTTCACGTCGGCCACGGACCCGGCGAGGTTGTGACGCGTCCGTTTCGACTCGCAGGCGAGCGGCTCGTCGTCAACGTCGATGCGAAAGCGGGTTCCCTGCGAGTCGAGATTCTCGACGTCCAGGAGCAGCCGATCCTCGGTTTCTCGGGCTACGACGCCAAGACCTACACCCGCATCGACGACATTCGTTTCGAGCCCAAGTGGACGCGGCCGCTCCGGACTCTGCGCGGTCGGGTCGTACGGCTGCGGTTTCACCTCGAGCAAGCGGATCTCTACTCGTTTCAGGTGCAGTGAGGCGAATGGCGCCGCTTCACAGATAGGCGATGGCCGTCGCGACTCTCGCGTTCACGTGTCGCGAGCCGCGACGCCAGGCCGCCGGAGGATCGCAACGATTCTCCCAGAGACCAATCTGATTGGCTGACGAAACGGTGGCGCCGGCTTAGCGCTAGGCTATGTTCGTCATAGGTTACGGCGTCGCGCTGAACTCTACCGCCGCGCTGCCTCCGGTCCCTGGCTCGATCCAGACCTCCGACCACCACGGACCATCGAGCTTTCCGACTCCCGCTTGCCACAGCCACGATGAGAGGTCCGTCCACTGGCGCCCTTGCTCGTCGCGAATTCTCTCGCGGACCAAGTGGTGTTCGCCATTCTTCTCGGCCCTGAAGGTCGACCATCGTTCGGTCACTCCGTGAGTCACTCCGTGAGTCACTCCGTCGATGCTTTCTTCGGTGCCCCCTTCGCGTTCGATCATCCGGTCGTAGATTGAAAAGCCGGCGGCCCGGTAGCAGACGTCGCTTGAGTGCACTTGCCGCGTAACTCGAGTCACCCAGCGGAGAATCACCTGGGCGTCGCCCGCTTTAAACCGTGCCATGTGTCCGGGGAAATCCTCTGCGAATGCGCGCTCACCATCGCTCAGAGGTATTTGCGTCAGTGCTTCGCCTCGAAGCTGCGTCGGCCAGCCGGGGAATTCCATGTTCACGTTGAGGCCTGATTCGAGGGCGTCTGAAGGGTGTAACACAAAACCGAGACCACCCGAGACGACCGCCGCGAAGACGAAGGATTTGACATGACGTACGGGAGCGAGGACGGAAAAGGAAGTCGAACTATGCGATTTGGCCCAGGAGACGATCACGACGATCATGATGGCTGCTAGCGCAAAGGAAGAAAGTCCGATCGCTGCGTGGATCCGTTCGCCGGCTAGTCCTTGGACCTCAAGATGAAAGAGCGACACGGTGCGCATCACGTTGGCTGCGAAAAGTAGCGCGCACGAAGCCGACGCTACGGCGAGAGCCCGCCACGGGGCGAGGTTGTAGGCCAACACCAACCCTGACGCGAGCAGGCCACCGATCGACAGCATCTGTATGCCGCTACACGGTGCGTCAACCCAAATCGTCTGGTTCCCCGTCACCAGTCCGGTTCCTTCGAGCTCGACCGGGTAGCCGTAGAGTCGAAGAATGGGAAGGCTTGCCCGTCCAACCGCAACGCGAAGAGGGTACCCCAGGAGCGTTCGAAGACCGTCCACTTGCGGTAACGAAATGAGGGCAAGTCCGAAGAGGCCGAGCTGTAGGGTGCGCCCCCAAAGAACGACACTGAGCACCGCCATAGGGACAAGGATCGCGAGCGCCAGGCGGAGAATCGGCGGCACCACAGGCGCCAGAAGCCCGTACGCCAACGCGAGAGCCGCCGCAACGCCAAGCGAAGCTCCGCGCGTTGACGTGGACGCTCGTTGGCATGTGGTGTGGTTGAGACGATGCTGCGCGACGCGGAGAAGAGCGAGTGTGCCGATCGTCACGAGAGCGACGACGCACGTCGCCTCGTCGAGGCGTGCGAGAACGTGCTTCGAGTAGGTAGGTAGTGCTGACGCGACGGCGAGAATACCGAGCGCCAGCAGCAGCACCGGCTTCATCCTGAGGCCGCGACCCGGTAGCGGCTGCGAAGTTCGCGCGCGAGGAGTCCAGCGGCAATGAGTGCCGTGACGACAAGGAGCGCAACAACTTCCGGCTCCGGCAGGGCTGGACCGCGGCTCAATTCAACGGCCTCCGGCGGTCGCTTGAGTCCGTGTGCGTCGTACTCTTCATCGGTTTCCAAGACCACAGCGCCGGAGACCCTCGTGACCAGTCGGCTCTCTACGGCGAGGCGCGCCGCATCACGGTGAGTCTGCTGGGACCGAGCCATCCTCTCGACGCGATTTTTCGCCTCAAGTAGCGCCAGTGTCGGTGTGGTCGCCATCCCATCAGGTCGAGTCTCTGTGCGTCGACGCATCACCTCCACCACTTCGGCACCGGCAGACCAGTGTGCCATGAAGGATTCGAGGTCCCGCTGCGGCGATCCGGTGCTGGCAAGGCTTTCGATCGAGAGAATCGAGTCGAACTGCTCGAGGACGATGCTGCGACCGCCGCAAACCTGAAGCTCGACGACCCGCCCTTCGGACGATTCGTGGTCCATTCGAACGCCGCGGCCCGCTTCTGGCTCGCCACTGAGGAGATTGGCATCCGGTCCGAGGGTTTCGGGCTGCCCACTATGAATCCACAGCGTGATGTCGGCCGGAGTCTTCGCGAACTGACGCGCGCGTCTGACGGCCGCGGCGTTGTCCCGTCCGCCCACCGCCTCTTGTGCGGCGATCACAGACTCGAGAAACGCGCCGGGGGCACTGCGTTCCGCCTCGCTCTTTGGCTCAAAGACGTCGACATTGTCGCCGGCGATCACGAGCTGCCAGCGGATGTCAGGGGAGACGTCCCGAAATGCGTCTGCGACCGAATGCAAGTAGGGGCGCATTGCTCCTGAGGTGTCGACGACGACAGCGACGCGGCGTGGCGGCTCGCTGCGAACTCTTCGTAGCTCTTGGACGACAAAGGTTGACGCCGACTCCTGTTTGTTCGCCAGAGGATTACGACACCAAACAACTTCTGGTGCGTCTGTCCGATCGACGCGCACGAGCACACCTCCCGAACTCAGCTCGCGTCGCGTCAACTCACCGCGTAGGCGGTGTATGCCCCCCACCACTTCTGAGCGGAGTTTTGCCTGGTTGGCCGCGAGCCGTACGCGCTCAATGGGCCCCGATGCATTGAAGGCGAGTTGGTGGCGAAAGGAGCCACGGGAGCGAAAGTTCGTTTCCAGGAATCGCGGCGGTGCGAGCGTCGCGGTACCCGACGCGTCGATGTGGCACGGCGCCGTCACCTCGATCCGGATGCGCATGGTCCTGCCACCTGCGGGAACGGGATAGCATTGGAGCCGCACGCGATCCGGACCGTCGTGCAGGACGAGAAGAGGGTCTCGGTCTTCCAAGCGCCACTGTCGTTCTGGCACGACCGATTTGTAAGCGCTCTCGACGCGAGCCATCGAGCCGAAAGCCGCCTCACGAGGTTTGCCGTGCATCCACGCCGTCACGCCGCTCACGACTCCTCCGGTCGGGAGTTTCACCCGTGCTCGAGCTTCGCGGGGCAGACGTGCGTGGTCGTTGCGAAAGACCAAAGTCCACGCCAGCGTCGCGACGGCGGCATCGTTGTCGATCGTTCCCTCAAGCGAGCTCTCCGATAGCGAAAGTCCAGAGACCGGGTGGCCCACGCGGCTCGTCGCCTGATGGATGTCCAGCTCCGGGTCTGGCCTGCGGGAATTGGTGCTCCAGGACGCGAACGGTGCGTGGTTGGTGAGGTCGACGTTTTCGAGCGGCTCGCCTGTGACTCGGTAGTAGAGCGGTCGGGGCGATGTGATCCGGCGCCCGAATCCTCCGATGGAAGTCATGTTGTTTTCGCGAAACGACGCCAGAAGGCTGCGGGAATAGCGTTGTCCGCGGCAGGCCGATGCGAGTTCTTCCCGACCGACCGAGCGCCGAAGCTCAGCTAAGCGGACACTCGGAGTCGTCACCTGCGCGGAATTGAGGACGCTCCAAGAGCGTAGGAAGGACCCCTCAAGAAAGAACACGGCGAGGATCGCGGCGGTGACGCCCACCGCCCAGTGCAGTCGACGGTGCGGCGTTTCGACCGTCCCAATGGCGTTGCTTGTTGCCAGGGAGAAACAGAAGAGGGCGAGTGGAGCGAAACCTAGCAAGCCGACCCCGAAGAAGAGTGTTCCGAAGAGCGCGATAGGGAGGATGGGGAGCAGAAAGAAAAAGTAAAACGCAGACATCCCCACCGAGAAGCCCGCAGCGCAGCGTATGACGAAACCCACCACCGGCCGCTTGAGCATGCCAACGCGAAGCCACGGAGCGCAGGCACACAGCGCGAGTGCGACGGAGCCGCAGATCAGGTGCGTCCAGGTGGGCATGACGTCGACAAAGAACTCCCTGAGCACGCGGAATACCGATTCCGCTCCCACTGCGATGGCAGGAAATAGTGCCCCGAAAACGAAAACGCTCCACGCCTTGGCCGGCTGCATGAGCAGCGCGGATCGAGCCTCTCCGCCTCCCGTGGTTACTGGCATCGCTGCCGTTGAAGCTGCGCTATGTCTGGACACGCTATGTCTGGACACTTCGCGCCGTAGGTCGCCCATCGTTGGACCTCCCTGATCTGCCGCCTTTCACACATTTGCCACGAAGAAGAGAATCTCAGAAGGGGGGCGAAAAGTCAATGCCCACCTCGATCGGGTCGCGCGCCGACAGAAGCGGGGCCGAAAAGGCGTTGGGGGACGAGGCGGAAGGTGTTTAGGATGCGAAGCAATCAAGATGAAGACCCAGACAGTCATCACCATGTCGGCGCGACACGTCACGATCGTGTTCGTGCTACTGATTCAGGGCGCAGCGCCGTTGGGTGGTGCCCGAGCAGGTGAGACATTTGATCAGGATGTCGTCACCCGCTTTGCCGTCCGAGACGGTCTTCCGGACGCCGACGTCGCAGCCGTGGCGCTGGACGAACGTGGGCGCCCGACAGCTGCCACTCGCGCTGGCTTGGCTCGCTTCGACGGCGCCTCGTGGGCAGCGATCGACTCCCCGACGTTTGCTGTCGTGCGGCTCACCTTCAGTCGTGACCGCCTTTGGGCGCTCGGCCGCCGTCGCCTGGCGCGGCGAGACGCCACTGGCTGGGTCGACGTGGGCGAGTTTCGCGATGAAGGAGCTGAGAGTGTCGCAGTGTCGCTGACGCCCACTGGGGTGGGCGTCGCCGTCGGGGTCGGTCAAAGTGTCCACTTCGTGAGCGCCGGGCGAGCGATGGTCAAGCCCCTTGAGCTGCCCTCAGCCGTTCTCGCGGTCGCCGCCACATCTCGTCGGCTCTACGTCGGTACCACCTCGGGGCTCTTCGCTGCGACGGGTTCGGACTCCGAGGGATGGACGTACGAGCATCTGCTGCCCGCCGACACGCGCCGAAGCTGGGTGCCGCGCGACGTTGCGGCTGTCGTCGCCACTGACGATGGTCTATGGTTCGGCGCAAGGGAAGGCGCAGGGAAACTACGAAACGGCGCGTGGAATCTCTACACCGGCGACGAGGGACTCCCTTACAACCAGTTCACGTGTGCCGCGACCGGCCCGAATGGTACTGTGTGGTTCGGCACGACTCGAGGCGCCTTTCGCTACGATGGCAAACGCTGGCGCTACCGAGCGCGCGATCGTTGGCTTGCCGATGATCGAGTGAGTGACATCGCCGTCGCGCCAAACGGAACGGCATGGATTGCGACGCCCAAGGGCGTCAGCCGAATCGAGCGGCGCGAGATGACTCTGGCGCGGAAGGCGCAGCACTTCGAAGCGATCGTCGATCAAAGGCATCGGAGACTCGATTTCGTGGTCCGCTGCGTCCTCGAGGAGCCTGGCAACCTCGAAAAAACGTACATCCGCGATACAGACAACGATGGTCTCTACACGGCGACGTACGGTGCGTCGCAGACTTTTCGCTACGCCGCGACGCGCGAATCGGTGGCGAAAGAGCGCGCGAAACGCTGTTTTCGGGCGCTCAAGTCGCTTGTTGACATCACACCGATGAGCGGTTTTCCCGCCCGTTCGATTCTTCCGGTCGATGGCCGCGAAGATCCGAACATTCGATTCGACGTCGAGTACAACCGTCGCCACAAGGAGCGAGACCCGTACTGGAAGGAGATTCTGCCGCGCTGGCCAAAGAGCGCCGATGGAAAGTACTGGTGGAAGTGTGACACCAGCTCCGACGAGATCTGCGGTCACTATTTCTTTTTCGCCGCCTATTATGACCACGTCGCTGAAACTGATGAGGAGCGGGCTGAGGTGCGCGCACTCGTCCGCGCGATGACCGATCACATCATCGAGGGCGGCTATCGCCTCATCGATCATGATGGTCTGCCGACGCGCTGGGCGAACTGGTCGCCTGAGTACGTCAATTCCGCGCGCGGCTGGGCAGACCGTGGGCTGCAAGCTGTCGAGATCCTCTCGTTTCTCAACGTCGCTCTCCACATCACCGGTGATGACAAATACGCAGCCGCCGCGGCCTACCTCCGCGACGAGCACGCTTACCATATCGTCGCCATCACGGGTCGTGCGGTCTTTCCGCCGCGGCACGTCGTCGCCTGGGACAACAACCTTGCGTTCTTGAGCTACTACGGCTTGGTGAAGTACGAGTCAGACCCCAAGCTGCGACGGATCTACGAGTCGAGCCTTGACCGCAATTGGCTTTTTGTCAGTCGGCAGAACGATCCGTTCTTCAACTTCGTCTACGCCGCGCTGCGGTCCCCCGCTCCGAGCCTGATTTTTCGCCAGGGCGAGCCTGACCGCGAAAGATTGCTTGCCAACGCTGTTCGTACGCTTCGCGACACGCCGTGGCTGCTCATCGGCTGGGAGATGAAAAACAGCCATCGTCTCGACATCGCGCTCGATCCCACTCCCGGACAACGGCCTGGATACGGCTGGTCGCGCTCAGGCGACGCCATCCCCGTCGACGAGCGATCACACATTCGCATCAACAGCGACCACTTCGCCCTCGACCACGGGCAAGGAAGCGGCCGCAGCGAGTATGAGGGGTCGTTCTATTTACTGCCTTACTACATGGGGCGGCACTACGGCTTCCTCGCGAAATAGTTCGTGGAAGGCACGGAAGATGACACGCGCAGTCCTCCATTCGAATAGCGGCGGGCACGGATTTGAGATTCGTTCTGGGAGCCCCTCACGCGTGAGAGGAACTTCCGTACAAGAAGCGTCGATTCGAATCGAGGGGGAGTTTTGGGAGGGCGGGCATGACCAACGACTCTCGCTCACCGTCGAAGGATTTTTTCTCAAAAAAAGCGCATTGAACATTCTTCGGCAGCGCTTGAAAGAGTGGGTGGAGCTACCGCTGGAAGCCATGACGGCTACACCTTTGCGTGGCCAACACAAATTGGCGTACGATCATCGTCAAGCGTTCGACCTCTTCTTCGGGCCTCGAAATGACGTGATCGCGACCCGCCATCAGGTCATCTCGATCGACTTGTGTGCCGGGCGGTTGCAGGCGCAGTACTACTTCGTCACCGATCAGTCTTGCCTGCGGATGTTTGCCGACGACCTCAGCGCCTTGTTGAATGCGGATGCTCGGAAAGAGGCTTGAGAGTGCCCATCCCGAAAGACACGTCGACGCCACAGGCGACCGATGATCAACTATACCGATTCACCTGAACATCTGGAGGAGTCGCAGCTCAAGGGCTTCTTTCAGGGTTGGACGGCTCCGCCGAGTCCTCAGAAATTACTCCGACTGCTTCATGGTAGTCCGTTCGTCGTGCTCGCCGTCGATGACACCAATGAGAGCGTTGTTCGCTTTGTTCCGGCGGTGACAGACGGTGTGTTCGCAGCTTACATTTCCTACATCGAAGTCGTTCCAGAATTCAGAGGCCGGGGCATCGGGTCACACCTTATGCGGCGGATGATTCAGCGGCTGGAACATCTGTACATGGCTGACCTGGTTTGCGACCCAGAACTTGAGGCATTTTACCGACGGTTCGGCATGCAACCCCTGACCGGTATGGCGCTCCGAAAACATGAGCGACTCTCCACAGACGCGAATTCTCTCTGAGGTAGTCACAGACGGTGGCACATGACAGCTCGGGTAGTTCCGCTTCAGGGTGCCACTACGTTCCTCGTTCACCACTTCTCGATGCCTGAAAGGGGTACGAAATGACTCGGTGCCGCACGCGATTGGTGATACTTGCAGGTGCGGTCGCGCTGCTATTTGTTGCCGCTGCACCCGAGAAATCATCCGAAACGGCGCGGCGAGATCTGCGTCGCGCGGCCAAGATTCTCAACACGAAGCGCTACGAGAAGGGAATCTCTCTCCTCGAGCGCATCGTCCGCGATTACCCTGGCGATCGGTCGGCGGTGCGCGCCACTGAGCTCCTGCGGGAATTCGGCGTCGGCGAGGAGGTGAGGCTGCGGTTGATCGACCGGGCGCACTTTCGGCGAAATCTGAAGATGCCCGATCAAGTGCTCCTCGAACGCGTCGAGTCCACCCTCTTGGCGTTACGCCAAGACTACGACGGTATAGAGGAACTCTTCACTGAGCACTCGCTCGAATTCATCGCCTACGACAGCCAAACGCGTTATCGCAAAGCTGGCGGCAGCGTCACCTCGGGAGGGCACTACATGATCGCCGACGAGGATCCCTTCAAAAGAAAGCTGATGGGACGCGTCGAGTGGTACCTGCCGCCGTACGCCCGCGTGCTCAAGGATCGCGAGCTTCTCATGCAGGCGGCCTTTTATCATGAGTGTGTGCACTACCTCAATTCGATCTACTTCGGCCGAACGTTGCCGCCAGTCTTGGAGGAAGGGCTTGCCACCCATTTCACCAGCCGTTTGAGTACGGAGTACTACCGCTACTTTCGGACGACCGAGCGCCAGAAGCTTGAGGCGAACTGCCGCAACGCACTGAGCTGGATCCAGGCCTACCCCGACTTCCTGAAGTTCTTGGACGCGCGTCGCGGTTTCGGCCGCGGCGACAACTCAGTTGCGCGATGGTACGGGCTCTGCTATGCCGTCGTTGACTTTTTCGCCGAGGGTGAAATCGGCGGTGAACGCGCTTCGCGCGAGAAGCTGCTGCGGGCGCTGATGCGCATGTCCGGCGCTCGTCCCGAAGATGAGAACGACGTGATTCGACAAGTCCGTCTGAAACCAAGGCGGACGATCGAACGGCTCGTGCGGGAGTTTTACGACGCCGATCTGAAGACGTTTCATCGAGCGCTGGTGGCGCGAGTTCTCAAGGAGTACCGCCAGCAGTGACGCACCGCCGGGCGAAGTGCGGAAACAAGCGGCCCAGCTCGTGGTATCCGGTGCCTCCCTCGTTGCCTAACTTCAGCGCCCCTGACCTCAGCGCGTGGACCACTCATCGAACTGCTGCAGTCTGCGCATGGCTTCACGACGGACTTCATGGCTTGTGTCATGATCGCGCACGTGGACGACCGCATCGTAGACGGCTGGGTCGTCGTAGAAAGGCTGCAGCGTCTCGACGGCCTCGGACCGCGTTTCGACGTCAGGGTCCGATGCAATGATGTGAAGGAGAGGAGCCTTCAACTCTTCGAACGTCACCTCGTCGAGTTGGCGAACGATGTCAGCGCGCAGTGGTGGCGTGAGACTAGGGTCTTCAATCAACTCGATCATCGCCAGCGTCACTTCGTGAGACCGACCGTCGCGAAATCGTAGCGCCCGCAGGGCCCCCAGCCGTTCCTGCGGCGTGAGCGACCGATCCTCCGCTACGGTCTGACCGTCAGCGACGATCTGGGCGCGAGCCTCCGGTGTCTCGCTGGCTCGACCGCTGGGAGATGGCAGTGGCATCGGAATCGCCGCCGCTTGGGCGCTGAGCTCGTCGACGCGTGCCACGAGCGTCTCGATGTGTCCAGCGATTTCATCCAGCTTTGGGCTGATTGTCGACGTAGCGACCGGTACCGCCGCCGGAGGGAGCTCTGCTGCCACGGCGCTGACCGCTGTGGTGCCGCCAACGTTCAGGAATTGAGAGCCGAGCTGATCGAGCTTGCTCTCCAGTGTCGTGAGCACGTCACGTGTCTGCTCAAGTTCCGACTCGAGCGACATGAGTTCGCCCGGAACCTGCAGCGACTGTGCTAAATGAGTGACATAGACGGTATGCAGGACGGCGATGGCGGCGACGCAAAGGGCCAAGCTGGAAAGGAGTGCGGTGCGGTTCACGGGATCCCCCCTTTTTGAGAGCGATGGCGGTTGCGATACGTGCAGGAGGCGCAGCAAGTGCGCCTTCTTAGTACAGTCCAGCGCGTTGAGTTCAAGTTTCAGACTTTCTCAGCTTTTTTCAAGAACTCGGCCTGACCGCTGTGGGAGTATGGTGCAATGAAGAGCGACGTCGTCATCTCAGTCGACAGGTCAGCGTTGGGGATCGGCGGACCGTGAGTCCCGACGACTTCCTTTGCGCCTATGCAGCCGCCTTAGAGGCGCAGGATTGGCAGCAGGTTGAGCCTCTGGTCCATGCGGACGCGTGCGTGACGTTTTCCACCGGAGCTGTTCACCGCGGCAAGGAGGCAGTGCGGCAAGCGTTCGAGCGCAACTTCGCGTCGATTCAGGGGGATACATACCGGATGTTGAACCTGCACTGGATTCGACGAGATGAGCCGATCGCGGTCTACACGTTCGATTTCACATGGAGCGGACGGATTGATGAGCGCCCGGCGAGCGGGTCCGGGAGAGGTACAGGCGTCCTGGTGCGAGAGAGCGGCGCTTGGATGCTGCTCGCCGAGCATCTGAGCGCGGCGAGCGTGAATTCCGCAAGCGAATGAAAATGACTCCCACTTCAGACGACTTCTCTGCAGGAAGACATCGGAAGCACCGCATCCGCTCTGTTGATTGTTGGCAACCGCAGAGTCTGAAGGTGCCACATGTTCATCCCAGGTCCCGTTGAACTCGTGCTCATCGTACTGGGCGTGCTCGCCATCCTCTTGGCCGTGGTGTTCCTTGGCGTTGTCGTTTGGAGAGCTCTGACTTCCGACTGAAGCCGAGGGGGCGATAGAGCGAACGGTCTGGCCTCCGATTCACGATGAGTGCGATCGGACAGCATCGCACAACGCGACTTCCGCCCGTCCGTTGCTGGATGTGGACGGCCATTCTGTCGCTGTCGACGTCAGTTTGGGTGCCGAGACTGCAGAGTTTCTCGCCGTCCGCAGCCCGGCGGCGTAAAGCTTTCACTCGACCGCCTTGTGCTTGAGTTTGGCCGTGGCTACCGAACTGCCCACAAAGCGCTTTCGGTCGCCCCTCCCGACGCGCAGCGACTCAGTTCAACAAGTTTTATCTGCGCCCGTCAAATCCAGGGAGGACCTTCGACTTTCGTTCAGAATCTGCTATCCTCTTGGCTACCGTGTCGCAGTCTACAGAGCATCAGAGCCGATTTCCTCTCGTCGTGCGCCTCTTGGCGCTCGTTGGGTTTGTTGCGAGCACACTCGTGCCGTTGGCGCACGGTCCACACGACGGTAGCTGCGGCAGCTGCAACCAATCGGTGGTCGCTGGCGCCCCGGTCCATGGCCATGACCATGACCACGGCCAATCCGCATGCCCAGTCTGCAAGGCACTAGAGAGCTCGTCGTCTTATGGAATCATCGCCGCGTTCATCGCCCCACACTTTGGGCTCTCGGACCTCACGTGCTGCCGCGCGGTTTCCGTTCTCCTCGTCCGGCGTATCGACCTGAGCATCGGTACGCCGCGCGCTCCACCGGTTTGCTGACGAGTTGTTCTCGCTGCGCTTAGAGCGTGGCTAACTTCCTCATTCCGGGCCTGTTCAGTTGCTGAACGTCGTCCGACAGCGAACCTATTGGAGCCGCCATGATGCGCATGAATGCCATCGAAGGGCGTTCCGTAGTCGTCGTGGCGTGGGCGGTGGCGACGGTTTTTGTACCGTCACCATCGACCACAGCCGACGCGCAGGAGCAACCCAGCCCTTCGAACATCGACCTTGAATTGAACCGACTGGAAGAGAACTCTTTCGACGATGAGCTTGACCAAAGCGATTCGTCTCTCGACCGTGCTCTTCAGAGCCTCCCGTCCGCGTCTGACGACATTGCGCGCTACCAGTCAGGCCCGGTGACCTTTCGACTCACTGACCTTTCTGTTGATTTGCTGTTCGCCGTCGGCAGCTCGACGGAACGAGACTCCTCGCTTGGGTCTCTGCAAGGTGGCGGTCACGACCCGCGCAAACGAGGGTTCACGCTACAGAATCTCGAGCTCTCACTCCTCGGAGCTGTAGACCCCTTCTTCACTGCCGAAGCGCACCTGATCTACTTCATCGACCCAATCGAGGGCGAATCGGTCTTGGAACTCGAGGAAGCATTTCTGACGACGCAGCAGCTTCCATTCGGACTTGAAGAGTACGGGCTCGAACTCGAAATCGGGCAGATGTTCACGGAGTTTGGGAGAATTAATCCGCGGCACCCCCACGCCTGGGATTGGCTTGACCAACCCGTGATCAATTCGCGAGTCTTTGGCCCTGACGGGATGCGGGGGCCAGGTGCGCGGATTGGCTGGCTGACTCCCCTGCCCTGGTTCTCTCAGTTCCATTTCGGTTTGCAGAACGCCAACGGAGAGACCATGGCCAGCTTCCTGGCAAGCGACGAATTCTTCGAAGATCGCGCCGTCGGTGGGATTGAATTCCAGGACCAGGATGTTCGGAGCCTTGGAGACCTTGTGTGGCTCGGCCGTTGGGAGAACGCGTGGGACGTCTCGGATGAGGTGTCGACCTCTGTCGGGCTCTCCGGGCTTGTCGGTCCCAACGCCAGTGGCTCCGGAGGCCGCACGGTCATCTACGGAGGGGATTTCTTACTCAAGTGGCAACCTATCGACAACGACCGGGGTTGGCCGTTCGTCTCATGGCAATCCGAGATCATGCGTCGAGATTACAAAATCGACGGCCAGGCCACTGATCTCCCTGGAGAAGATCTCGGAGATTGGGGGCTGTACACACAACTTCTCTGGGGATTTTTGAGAGACTGGTCGGCGGGTCTGCGCTACGAATTCGTTTCGGGCGATGGACCGAGCGTCGGCGGGCGCAGCATGGACCCGTTTCGCGACGAGCGCCAACGTCTCTCGCCCGTGATTGTTTGGACGCCAACTCACTTCTCTCGCGTGCGACTGCAATACAACTTCGATCAGGCCGATCACCTTGCGGATGACGCTCACTCGGTATGGCTTGGCTTCGAAGTGTTGATCGGAAAGCACCCAGCTCACTCGATGTGAAGAACGGGAGGTTAAAGGATGAGACGGAGTAACACAAATCAGACCCGACTCGCTCTGCTGGCTCTGTTCACGGTGCTGTTCTCCGGTACCTCGCAGGCTGAAGAGGCGAAACTTGCAGTGTGCGCTACGGTCCCCGATCTTGGGGACCTCGCGAGAATTGTAGGAGGCAACGATGTACAGGTCACGGTCCTCACGAAAGGTCCGCAGGACCCGCACACGATCGTGGCACGACCCAGTTTCGTCCGTTCGATCCACAACGCGGACGTCTTTGTCGCGATCGGACTCGAACTGGAAGTGGGCTGGGCTCCTCAACTGCTAAGAACAGCTCGAAATCCCAGGGTGCGTCCCGGGGGGGAAGGGTATGTCGACGCCTCTCGAGCCGTCCAACCGCTCGCCGTTCCGAAGACACCGGTCAGTCGAGCAATGGGCGACGTTCACGGTCACGGTAACCCGCACTATCTGCTCGACCCGCTGAACGGACTGCGAGTCGCGACGCTCCTGGCGAAGCGCTTCTCGGATCTGCGCCCAGAAAAAAGAGAAGCCTTTGCTGAGCGCCTCGATGCGTTTCGCACCCGAGTCGCGGAATCGCTATTCGGGAAGGAATTGGTCAACAAGTACAAACGAGAAGACGTACCGAAACTCTTGAAGCTTTTGGAGCGTGGAGGCGTAGCGCGGTTCGTCAACTTTCTCGAGAAGGAAAAACAGAAGGACCTTCTGGGGGGCTGGGTCGGCGCTCTATGGCCGTACTACGGGACCCGCTGCGTAGCTGACCACGACACATGGCCTTACTTGACGGGGCGGTTCGGGCTTGAAGTCGTCGCCTTCCTTGAACCCAAGCCTGGACTCACTCCGACGACACGTCACCTGGGCCAAGTCATTAGGGGCGCGCGTGAGCAGAAGGTCGCGGCCGTTCTCTCTTGCGCGTACTTCAACCCGCGCCACGCGGAATTCGTGGCGCACCACGCGGGCACCTCTGTAGTAGAGATGGCACACCAGTCAGGCTCTCGAAAAGGCGCTGACGGGTACGTAGGTGTGTTCGACTACAACGTACGCCAACTGGTCAATGCGCTGGAGAAGAGTCGGCTCGGGGGGGAGCCTTGAAGCTTTCGGAAGTTCCAGACCAGGAGTGGCTTGTTAGACTCAACGGAGTATCTCTCGGCTATGGCCGTAAAGCGGTACTCGAATCCGTGAGCATGGAAGTTTCTCGTGGCGAGTTTTGGGCCGTGGTGGGGCCCAACGGTGCTGGAAAGTCGACTTTGGTCAGCGCGCTCCTTGGCATTGTGCGTCCGTTTCGCGGCAAGGTCTTCCAGTCGCACGATCTCGACGGGCGCCGGCGCATCGGATTCGTGCCTCAACGTTGTGAAATAAAGAGAACGCTGCCAACGACTGTCCGTGAATTCGTCAGCCTCGGTTTGGTCGGAATCAGCGTAGACCGTCATGATCGTCGGGAACGTCTCGAATGGGCACTCAGTCGTGCAGGACTTTCGGGCTGCGAAGGGAGAGACTACTGGTCACTCTCCGGAGGGCAACGCCAGCGCGTGCTCGTCGCGCGCGCGCTCGTGCGGCGTCCTGTTCTACTTCTGCTTGACGAACCTACGGCTAGCCTCGACGTGCGTGCTACAGAAGACCTTCTCCAGTGCCTCGTTGAGCTTCATCATTCGCAGGAGCGCCCCACGATCGTTTTCGTCACCCACGAACTGACGCTTGCCCTGCGCCACTGCACCCGGTTCGCGCTTTGCGGCGACGGGCGAGTCCTCTGCGGCGACGCGGCGACAACGCTCCGCTCGGACCATCTTGAACGTGCGTACGGAGTTCCCTTTTCGGTAAGTTCCGACCGTGGCCGCCATAGTGTGGAAGTCAAGACGAAGGGGGAAACCTCTTGATGGAGCACCTCCTTCTCTACTGGGAGCTCTTCGCAGATAGCTTTCTCACGGGATGTTTCGTTGCATGGCTGCTCGCCCAGGTCGGCGTCTTGGTCGTCGCTCGTGACCAAATCTTTCTTGGCGCCGCTGTCTCTCAAGCTTCAACGCTCGGAATTGCAATCGTGTTAGCGCTTGGCATAGTCGTTGGCGAGGAGTCGTGGCTGCGCTCGGCTCAATTCTCCACCGCCGTCGCAGTGGTTTTTTCCGTCATGGCAGCGCTCATAACATCAGGCGTCGGTAGCCGGGAGAGTCACGAGGCGGTGACCGGCTGGGTTTTTCTGGTCGCTGGGAGTCTGGCGATCCTCATCGTTACGGGCAGTCCTCACGGGCAGGAGGAGGTCCATAACCTCCTCTTCTCAAGCATCGTCGTGGCTCAGCGCACTGAAGTGTGGCTCTTCGGTGTCCTCGCCTTTGGAACTACCGCGGTCGTCTTTTGGTGTCGAAACCGTTTGGTTCTTTTCACAATCGACCCGGCGATGGCGACGGCTGTCGGGATGCGTTCTTCGATTTGGTCACTCGTGACCGCAGCTTGGTTGGGAGTCTCCGTCGGCCTGGCGATTAGCTCCTCGGGCCTCCTCTTTACCTTCGGTTGCCTGGTCCTTCCTGCCCTCGTCGCCAAGAACGTTCTGCGCGAGATTCGTCCCATGCTCATCGTCGCACCCGTGGTAGCCGTTGCTGCCACTGCGGTGAGTTTTGTGATCGCTGACCGCTTTGGTTACCCGCCAGGGCAATTGACCGTCGCGGCGCTCGGACTGCTCCTAGTGGTGCCCTGGAGCATCGGTTGGTGGCGTCGGCGGGAATGACCCTTGGCGAATCCATACGGCAAGGCGAACCCTGTCGACCTATCGGGGCATGGATGCTCCGCCGTGTCGCGACTGGCTTTGAGTCGGCCAACGCCTAGTTGGACCTGTCAAAGGCGAGTCGTACCCCCGCAGCGACGAGGAGGCCGCCCCCGAGTCGCTGCAGCGAACTCGATAGCCTTTCGCCGACCAGCTTTCGAGTGCTCGCCGCCGCGAGTGCGAAGACGTTCAAGGCGACGAATTCGATCACGACTGAACTTGCGCCAAGAATGAGGATCTGCTGCGCGACCGGCTCAGCGGGATTGACGAACTGCGGGAGAATCGCCACAAAGAACATGAGGGCTTTCGGGTTCGCTCCCTGCACCACAAGACCACGCAAGAACGGCCCTCGCAGACCGTCGTCCCCGTTCTCAAGCGTGGGGTGGTGTTGTGAGAGGAGCATTCGCAGTCCGACGACCACGAGGTACGCTGCGCCAACGCACTTAAGGACGGCGAAAAACTGTGACGAGGCAAGAAGCACTCCAACCACACCCAGAGCGGAGATCGCGAAGTAGAGCGTGTTGGCGGCAAGAACACCCATCGCCGCTGAGACACCAGGACCAGCCCCGCGGGCGATCGTCACTGACACCACGACCAAAACCGCAGGTCCTGGAGTGAAGCACAGCAGTGTCTCGATCGCGCAGAACGTGAGCCAGTTCTCGAAGCTCATGATCCCGGCGTTTTTTCCTCGCGAGGTACGGACGTAGAGAGTCGTTTTTCGATCCGGTAGAGGTGAGTCTCCGTGCGAAGGATGAGCGAACCCCCCACCACCGCCGGCGACGCCATTAGGCGGCCTTCGAGCTCGTTCACCGCCAGCGTCCTGTGCGTCTTTCCTGGCGTGAGAACGGACGTCTTGCCTTCTTCGCTGCAGAGATAGATCTTGCCATCGGCATAGACCGGCGAAGCTGAGAAGTTGCCGCCGATCCGTGCTTGCCAGTGCTCGTCACCTGTGCGCACGTCGAGACACGTCGCGACCCCACCGTCGCCGATCAGGTAAAGCTCGTCCCCCACAACGAGCGGAGACGGTACGTGCGGCACGCTCTTGCGTCGCTTCCACGCCAGGTGCGAAGAACCGACGTCGCCGCGTCCACCCGGACGTACGGCGAAAAGTGTGCGTTGACTGACTTCCTCGAAGCCGAGAATAATCAAGGTTCCATGCGCGTACACCGGCCGCGCGACTTCAGAGAAGCCGCTGTAGCCGAGCCACCAAATCTCCTCTCCCGTGCGTGCATCATATGCCGCGACGTGCTCCGCTGCCGGGCTGATCAGTTGCGGTACTCCAGCGACGTCGATCACGAGCGGCGTCGCGTACGCCATGAGCGTGAACCCATCGGGGAAACGCTGGTCAGGGTCGGCTCGGAGCGCCTCGAGGTGAGCGCGCGGTGTTTTCCACGCCACGTCGCCGGTCGCTTTCTCGAGCGCGACGACGAACTGCGCGTCGGTGCCGTCGCAGTTGAGAATGAGAAAGTCGCCATAGACCATCGGCGAGCTCGCCGCGGCATAGGGCTGCTTGTACGTGAGATCGTTGACCTTCCAGACGACATCGCCGCTCTTTCGCGCCAGGCTCGCCGTGCCGGTGGCGCCAAAGTGAACGTAGACGTGATCACCGTCGACCACGGGAGTCGGGGTGGCGTGGCTGTTTTTGCCATGAGCCTTCGGCGCAGCGTCGACCTCAAACAGCTTGACGTCATGCCGCAGCGCACCGTCGTCGAACGCCACGCAAAGAGCGTGCATCACTTTGCCGTCAGCGGTCGCCGTCGTCAGCCAGATCTGGTCATCGGCAATCACGGGCGACGAATGCCCGCTGCCGGGGATCGGTACTTTCCAGACGATGTTTTTCGTCTCGCTCCACGACGTCGGCAAGTCCTTGGCGTCGGAGTGCCCCTGACCGCCTGGGCCGCGGAATTGCGGCCAATCAGCGCACGGGGATGGTGACGTCAGCACCGCTGCGATGAAAAGCGGGATGAACGTGAAGTGAGGGCGCATGCGAGACCTTTCAAACTCTTTCCGGAGTGAGTACGATCGATCGGTGAACGATCCAGCAGTCACATTATGGCAGCAAACTTCACTTCTCGCACGCACGCCGGGGGATCGAGCTGCTCCGCGATCCACTCTTCCGACGATCGAGACCAGGTCTTCTGAGCACCGTTTCGTGGAAGCTCGCATTCATGCGTTGGCTCCTGGCTGTCCAGGAGCGCGGATCACTCTTGGCCCAGCGGCAGCACCGTGTTCGCGTCTCGAATGAGCAGCCAAGTTCCGCTTGGCCCTTTTTCGAGCACCGAGAGGGAGTGGCCGCTGTATTTCGTCTCTTCACCGCTTGCCTTGTCGGTGATCGCGAAATCGGATTTGGTCAATATGTAGGCAAGCGAACCAGAGACACGAATCTCCTCAACTTCTGCACCACCGCTGAATTCGTACTGCTCAAGCTTTTCTGGCGAACTGGATGCTCCCTCGATGAAGTCTTTTGGGTCCATACGACCAAAACCTGGAACCAAGAAAACCGCGTCATCGGCGACGAGGCTATGCGCGCGAGCAAGGTCGCCACTATCAGTCGCCACGGTCCACTCCTCGAACCATCGCCTCACGCTGTCTTCTTCATCGTGACCCGGCATGATGACTTCCTCCGTGGTTCCTCGTGGAATATAGGCGCAGCCAGCACACAGGCTGGCCGTCAGCAACAACAGGGTGGTGTAACCTGTCAACCGGTTCGTGACCTCAACCAGGAAACTGCTCGGAAGCCGCCATCGCCTGACAAAGCTCGGCACCGTGGACGCTACGGTCGCATTCATGATGGCTTCCTCGGATGTTGAGAAAGGACACGGTGAACGTGTGCGGCTCACTTGTGACGCGATGCGCGGACTGTAGAGAGTTCGATGCTCTTGATCAGGACTCCCGCCTGAAAGCTTCTCCGGTGCCTTGGATTGTAGCGAAGCCTCAGGTTGACATCGACACGCTCCGGCTCAGTGCGTCAAAGGCGGCGACTGGTGACGCCTAAAGGACTTCCGCGTTTTGGTGGGAAGTCCGGGCGCGAACAGTCGCGAAGAGCGTCGATCCGCTCAGCTCTTCGACGGCGCCGCCTCCGGCGAGTCAAGCTTTTTGAGCCGCGCGCGCGCCGGCGCGCTGCCGAGCTCTGCCGCGCGCTCGAACGCTTGGCGCTGCTCCTCGAAGCGATTCAGATGAAAGAGCGCCACACCTCGGTTGTACCAGGCTGCAGCGTCGTTTGGATTCAGCTTGAGCGCGCGATCGTAGGCGAGGAGCGCTTCGTCGTACTTGCCCGCCTGGTTGAGTGCGGTCCCCTTGCCGACCCAGGCGCCGCCGTGACTCGAATCCTGGTCAAGGACATGCTCGTACGCCTCGAGAGCGTCCTCCGGCAATTTCAGTCGCGCAAGCACGAGTCCACGGTTGAACCAGGCGCGCAGGTTGCCCGGGTCGAGCGTGATGGCGCGGTTGAAGCTGGCGAGGGCCGCCGCGTTGGAGCGGATCGTGAGTTCCGCGACGCCCTTGCGAAACCAGATCGCTGCGTCCTCTTCGTCCAGCTCCGTTGCTTTGTCGTATGCGATGACGGCGTCGGCGTAGCGATCGAGAGCTTCGAGCGCTTTGCCTTGCCCGAAGTGGCCCGCGCTCAGTGTTGGCTCGAGCTCGGCTGCTTTTTGATACGACACGAGAGCGTCTTTCGAGCGTCCGAGAGCCAGCAGCGCCGCGCCCTGGTGGATCCAAGCCTGAGTATAGGCAGGGTCGATCCGGATGCCGCGCCGAGCGGACTCCAGAGCCGCGGCTGGAAGACGTAGGCGAAGTTCGGCCTCGCTGCGGTGGACCCAGGCTCGGGTCAGCTCGGGATCGAGCTCAAGCGCTTCGTTGAATGTCTCCACGGCACGCGGATAGTCTCCTGCCATCATGAGTTCCAGGCCATGATCGAGGCGCGCTTCTTTGCTGACTTGATTCTCCGGTGCCGACGTGCACCCCACGCCGAAGCTCAGTGTCGCCGCTGCAGCGAAACCCAAGCAGCGTCTCCATCTGTTTGCGCCTCCATGGCCCGATAAACATCTGGCTTCCGGTAATGTCCTGCGCTCCTGCATCTCGTTCTTCACACTCTTGGTTCGTAGCCCCATTTTGTCATCATAACCCATCTTCTCGGAACTCGAGCTGGGGTAGCGGGTGTTCACTGCGGAGTAGACGTTCCGAAAACTTCTCATGTTCACTTCTTGCACCGATAAACAAAGGCCGGCGGCAGATTGCGCCAGACGACCGGACTCACCTCGAGTTTCGAAAAGTGAGATCGCAGTCGGTCGCGAAAGATCCGCGCGTTCGGGAGATTCTTGGCGTGAATGTAGGCGAAGGTAGCGAAATGTCCGCCTGGTCGTAGTGTGTTGGTGATGGCCTCGAGGACCCCGTCCTGAACCTCGAGCGGCAGGCTCGCCCAGGGAAGCCCGGAGAGCACGGTGTCGACATGATCGTGTCCGTGCTGCGCCGCATAGTCGGGCAATCTCTCCGCGGACGCGTTGTAAACCGTCAGTCGAGGGAATTTGTCCCGTAGAGCGCCTGCAAACTCCGGGTCGATCTCGAGGGCGAAGAACGTCGTCTGCTCGCCGAGTCGTGGCAGAATCTCAGCAGTGAAAGCTCCGGTTCCCGGTCCCAACTCTGCGACGCAGTTCGCTTGGCTGACGCCCGCATCTTCAAGCATGGCGCGAGCGAGGAAGCGCGAGCTCGGCGCGATGGCGCCCACGGTTCGCGGCCGGGAGGCGAACCGTCGAGCAAAACTCAGCCATTGTTTCATAACGCTTGTCGTCGCTCAGTCGATTCCTGGGAGATCGGCGGCCGCCTCTCCGCCGAGGATCAGGAGTCTCTCGACGAATTCGAGGAAAAAGTACTCCCCCCACATCACTGAGGCGTTCACGCCCCAGTCGTTCGGTCGGTGGTAGACGCCCTGCAGCAAGATGCCTTCTTCGCGCGATTTTTCCTTGGCGAGGAACTCACCGCTTGTCAGAGTCTCCGCGACGCGTAGTGCCGCTTCGACGTACCCGCGGCTTTGATCGCCGTCGACATGGTCTGCGAGCAACAGGAGCGCGCAGCCGATGACGGCCGCTGCGGAACTATCGTAGGGCTCATTCGGAATGTCTGGAGCACCGTAGTCCCAGTACGGTACACCGTGCTGCGGTGTGTGTTTCAAATAGAACGTCGCGCAGCGCTGCGCCGTTTCGAGGAACTCTCTTTCACCCGTGTAGCGATAGGCCTCAGAGAAACCGTACATCGCCCAGGCGAGGCCGCGCGACCAACACGTGAAAGGCGAGTAGCCTTGTTGCGTTGACAGACAGCGGAACTCCCCTCGTCCCGCGTCGGTGTTAAAGATCGCTTCGTGGGCCGTTCGACCGTCCTCGTCCCCGAGCCGCGGTCCATCTCGCCTGACGAGGTAGTGAGCCGACGTCTTCGAATGCTCGGTGGCACGCTGAAGAACCTCTGAGGGAGCGCCGTGCCGCGATGCCCAGAAAAGCAGCCGAACGTTCATCATGATGTCGATGAAGAGCGACTGCGGACCGTTGAATGAGTAAATGAATCCTTGCCTCTCGGTCATGCCGTTCCAGCGAAACGACTGCACGGTGGCCGCGGTGATCATGATTTCTTCGATCAGTCGACGCTGTGGATCGCCGCTGGACAAGCGGTCACGCCAACGGCCGTACGAAGACAAAAACACGAAGCCGAGATCGTGTACGTCGCGGTCGTAACAGCGATGGTGGAGCTTTTCGGTGTAGGCGATCGCTCGCGACTGCCAAGCGGCGCTTTCGAGTAGCTTAGCGATGATCCACATCTGTCCGGCGAAGAAGCCTGGTGTCCAATCGGTCCAGAGGTCCTTGGCTCGGTACCATTTGCCATCGCGTGTATGGATCGGGGCTGGCCTGTCGGGAGGCCACGCCGCAGCACTGCGCTCGAGTTGCGACGCAGCGAATTCGAGAGTGTCCCAGAGAACCGGTGTGAGCGATGGGGGAAGTTCGATCGTTTTCATGTCGAGTTGGATAGAGGACGTTTGCGCCAGGTGTGGTTCGAACGCCTCACTATAGACATTTTCCTGCCTAGTTAAATCCTTTTCCAAGTCGTCTCGGTGTGGCAGACTTTTGGACTCATCGGGCAGGTCATTCTTAGCGCCAAACAGTCCCACAGAACAAACAGTCAAGCAGAACCAGAGGGAACAGTGAATTCGAAGCGTAGCGTCCTCCGGCTCCGAATGGACGACAACGTGGCCGTGGCCTGCGTGCACGTTCAGGCGGGCGAGACGCTCGAAGTCGATGGCGTTAGTATCACGACCAAAGTGCCGATCCCGATGGGGCATAAGGTAGCGCTGGAACGAATCCTCGAGGGCGATGCAGTCCGCAAGTATGGGCACACGATCGGCTTTGCCGCTGCTGACATCGCACCCGGCGAGCAAGTCCATGTGCACAACTGCTCGGCCCAAGCCTTCGATCGCGACTACTGCTTCGCTGCCGACGTGCCGCCGCCGCTTGAGCCGATTTCGGACCGGAGTTTTCGCGGCTACGTGCGCGCTGACGGTCGCGTGGGCACGCGCAACTACGTGGCCATCATCAGTACGGTGAATTGCTCGGCGTCGACCAGCAAGTACATCGCTCAGAGAGTCTCGGGCGACGTGCTGCAGCAGTTTCCGAACGTCGACGGCGTGCTGCCCATCACGCACAAGACGGGATGTGGGATGGCGTACGATGGCGAGGATCACTTGCAACTGGCGCGGACGCTGGGTGGGTTTGCGCGTCACCCGAACATCGGTGCCTACCTGCTTGTCGGTCTCGGATGCGAGATCGGCCAAACGTCGCACCTGATCGAGAGTCAGAAACTCGTCCAGATTGAAGGCCTGAAGAGTGAAGTCGCGAGCTCGTCGCAGGCGGTGGCTCCCCCAGTGGTGACCATTCAAGAGGCCGGGGGCATCGCGCGAACGGTTGAGGCGGGCGTCAGGTCACTCCTCGAAGTGTTGCCGCGTGCCAATGACGTCCGGCGCGAGGAGGTGCCGGCGTCGAAACTCGTTTTCGGCATGCAGTGCGGTGGTTCGGATGGCAACAGCGGCGTCACGGCGAACCCGGCGGTTGGTGTCGCCGCTGACCGCATCGTCGCGTGCGGCGGCTCGGCAGTCCTCGGCGAAACTCCTGAGATCTATGGCGCCGAGCATCTGTTGACGCGGCGGGCCGTGTCGCGGGAGGTTGGGGAACGCCTCGTCGAGCGCATCAAATGGTGGGAGTGGTATACGAGCGTCTTCGGCGCCGAGATCAACAACAACCCCTCACCTGGAAACAAGGAAGGCGGCCTGACGACGATCTACGAGAAGTCGCTCGGCGCCATCGCCAAGGGCGGCTCGACGGCGCTGCGCGCTGTGTACCGCTACGCCGACCCGATCACCGAGCCAGGGTTCGTCGTCATGGACACTCCGGGTTACGACCCGGTGTCGATGACAGGAATCGTCGCCGGCGGCGCGAACGTTTGCGTCTTCACCACCGGCCGCGGATCGGTCTATGGGTGCAAGCCGAGCCCCTGCATCAAGGTGGCGACGAACACCGAGATGTTCGAGCGCATGGAGGCCGACATGGACGTCAACGCTGGCGTTATTCTTGACGGTGTTCCAGTCGAGACGGTTGGCGAGGATCTCTTTGAGCTGGTGCTGCGCGTTGCCAGCGGCGAGCACACCAAGAGCGAGCTCCAGGGCGTCGGCGAGGAGGAGTTCAGCCCGTGGAACATTGGGCCGACGCTCTGAGCGTAGAAGAACGCGTAAGTGCTGGCAGGTCGACGAACAACCCTTCAGTTGCCGGGTGCCATCTATTCTGTCACTTGCGAGAGATCACGAGACGTCTGAGTCGAACTTTTTTCCGGTGCGAAGATCGAATTCCAATTCAACCGCGAATGTAACTCGAGGAACTCCTTTCTCGCTCCAGAGCCGAATGAACTCTGGAGGGCGTGAGGGGGTCGTCCTCGCGGCTGAGGATCGAAAAACTGGCGAAGTGTAGCCGATCGTAGCCAACTCTATGTATCCAAATCGATCATCGCGCTTGATCACGCCGTCCCGGACACACGAAAGATCAAGGTGCTGCACCTTCCACGAACTATCGTCTCCCCAGTGACACCCCCAGACAAATCCAAAACCCCCTGTCGGCCATTCATCGTCCTCATCCCAGAATTCGCTCCCAGGGATAACGGAATCATCATGCACGTCCCACCAATCAGGGACGAAAAACCCAACTGGGCAGAATCCAGCGCCGGGACGTTGAGCATCTTCTCCATAGTACTCTTCTGCCTCCTCAGCAATGACTTCTCCCGAGGCCAAATCGAGAACCGCACTCTTGGTGTAGTCGCGGGAGACGAGAGCAAATTCCCGTTGCCCCTGCCGGAACGGCTCAAAGGTTTGAAACATCGAGTAGTTGCGTTCGTATTCACAGATCAAATGGTCGCCGGATGGGTCTCGCCGGAATACCTGGACGAGGGTTGAGTCCCAGGTCCCTGGATCGCTAGGTTTCGTAGAGATTCTGACAGCATAGTTGTCACGAGGTTTTGGTAGGGACGGGATCTCAAAATCCGTATCGACCACAGCTTCTCGGATAACGAATCCCTTGTTGTGATATTTTTCGCTCCAATGATCGGGTTTCGACTTCAGCTCAGCGATCCGAGCCTCCGCTTCTTGAGCTGTTCGATAGCAATCGAAATACTGGTCCTGCTCTCTTCCTTCGTGTAGCCCATACACTCGATAGACAACGTCGCCTCGCATTCGCCTATCCCATCTTAGACTTCGGCGCAGACTCGCTGGGTCACCGAGTGCCTGCGAACAGCACGGTCCAGTGCGGCCAAAGGTACCATGAGTGCTGTCTGACCCTTGGACGTTCGAGTAAGTTCGCGCACTTCAGTGAGTATTCGGCCAAGCCAGTCCCGCCTACATCGCGACCATCCCCTGAGAAACTATCGCTACTTCAATTTCTCCGGGTCGGAAAGCTCGCGGAAAAGTTCGAACTCCGGTTCCTTCTTGGCTCCTTCGCGCCACGTGAAAAAGTTGAACATGGCGAGCCCATCGGCGCCGCCGTCCCAAAGCTCGCGCGCGATGCGACGGTAGTTCTCAGCGTCGCGCTCGACTTCGATGCAGGCGTAAACGGGAATCTTCGTGATCAGCTTCTTGTACTCCGCGATCGGTAGCGGGAAATCGTTCCGCAGGTAGTGAGAGACGATCACGAAGTCCAGAAGACCCTCCTTGGCCCACGTGACGGGATCGAGGCCGATGGCGAGGCACTGCTCGGGCTTGGCGAGGATGCGCGCCGAGAGAAGAATCGGCCTGCCTCGCTTGCGCGCGACCTCGCGCGTCATCGCCCGCACCTGGCGCACCCACTCGGTCATGGTCTCGACGTGCTTGTGTCCTTCGTCCTGAGGGAAATAGATGGGAAAGCGCTGAAAATCGAGATCGAGTCCGTCGATGGGGTAGCGCTCGCAGCACTCGCGCAGCTCAGCGAGGCGCTCGGCGCGAACCTCTGGAACCGCGAAGTTGAGAGCGCCGGGAAACCAAGACGAGACGATCGGGTGCACTTTGTAGTCAGGGCGACCGCCGATGATCTCCTTGAAGAGCGGGCTCACTTCGTCGCCGTGCTGGCCGACACGCCACTCGGGATGTTCGCGCCAAAAGGGCGAAACAATCAGGCTCGTATCAGGGTTCTGCACATCGTGAATCTCGTTGAGTCGATAGCTGATGAACGCCTCGAGGCCTTTCGCTTGGGCTCGTTCGAGGATGAGCCCGACCGGATCATGCCCGGCGGAAAGTAGAGCGCGGAGATTGACGATCGCACGCTCGGTCGACTCTTTTTCGATGGCGACCTCGTGGATGCGGCGCTCTTTTTCCTGCGAAACTCCTGCCCCCACCATCCCCGGGTGTCTGCTTGGGTAGTTCGCTAGCATGCCGACGTTCGGGCTGTAGAAGAACGTCGTCACACCTTTGTCTGCGACCTCGTCGATATATCGATGTACGTCGGACGCAGCCATGGGCGGCACTTGCTGGTAGAACATGTTGGTGCCGTCCGAGTTGTAAATGAAGCGGCGCTGGTGCGGCGTCGCACGACTCGTCACGGGCACGAACTTCTGCGCCCGTTCGCTGTAGATTTCTCCGAGGTAAATGTTGCCGTTCGAGTCTTCCGCGATGCAGTGCACCCCGACAGCCTCGCCAGAGTGCAGTAGCGAGACATCCGGGTTGTTCTTATCCTCGCCGATGTCGCCGAGGGGGATCGTCCAGAGCTGAAGAACGCGTCCACTGCGATCGAAACGAACGAACATCTGATCCTTATACTCGGGGTATTTCTCGCTCCGGAGCCACCAGTGAGGCGAGGATCCACAGACCCAGATGTCATCACCGGAAATGGAGAGGCCCCAAGGCATGATGACGTTTGACCACTGATCGAGAAACGTTCCCTCTTGGTCAAAGACCTGGATGCGGGCGCTGTTGCGGTCGGCCACGTACAGTAGACCCTCAGCGTCAACAACGATCGCGTGCGGCAGGATGAATTCCCCCGGGCGTGAGCCGTACCGCCCCCACGCCTTAATAAACTTTCCGTGTTTGTCGAGATGGACGATCCGGCGGTTGCCGTAGCCGTCGGTGACGAAGATGTCACCGGCGGGAGTGATGGCCATGTCCGTCGGCATGTTGAAATGCGTTTCGTCGTCGCCCTTCTCGCCTCTGACTCCAAGGGTCTGCAGGAGCTTTCCCTCCGGCGTGAATTTCTGCACGATATGCAGGCCAAAATCGGCCACCCAAATGTTTCCGTCCGGACCGATCCGCAGGTGGTGTGGGTTGCTGAAAAGGCCTTGTCCCCAGGTGCGGACGAATTTCCCATCGGCGGTGTAGACCTGCACTGGATCCGGGCGTTTGCCGAAGAGCCAAATCTGGTCCTGGCTGTCGATGGCAAGTCCCGAAACCCAGCCTTTGCGGACGATATGGTCGGGTCGTTGAGGCCAGGCCGGATCTACATCGTACTCCACGATGGTCGGTTGCTTGGCGTAGCTCGGATTCTGCGCCTTGAGATGGGGGGCGGCGAGGAGCACCGCCCATGAGGTGGCAACCAATAGACGGTAGATGAAAAAGGGATGGTAAGGCACGACCAAAGCTCCGCGGCGGATGGTGAGTTTGATAGACCAGCAGGCAGCATATCCGATGCCGAGTCGACCCGCGGTCCGAAATTCACAGAGCTCGACGTTATCTCAGGCGGATTCTTGCCGCTTTTTCAGGTCTCCTCTGTTGAGGCGCCACTCACGCCCAACCACCAAGCGTGCTCCGCGACGAAATGTCAGGTAAGACCAGGCCCAGCTGAGCACAACGAAAAGCCGGTTCTTGAATCCCGTGAGGAAATAGATGTGGACCGTCAGCCAAGTGATCCACGCGAACAAGCCGGAGAATTTCAGCTTGCGGATTTCGACGACTGCGCGACTGCGGCCGATCGTTGCCATCTGACCTCGGTCGACGAACTGAAAGTTTTCCCGCGGCTCGCCTGCAATGTCCCTCAGGATCGTCTTGGCGACGAATCGCCCCTGCTGCATCGCGACGGGAGCCGTGCCGGGAAGCGCTGGGTCGACACTCGCTTGGTCGCCAGCGACGAACACATTCGGATGTCCGGCAACGCTCAGGTCGTCCGTCACCGCGATCCTCCCACTTTGATCTCGCTGCATTCCATCGCTTTGCTCGAAGTCGACGGCGCGCACGCCCGCGGCCCAGAGCACCGTTGCGGCGGCGATGCGCTCCGATCCAACCGCGACGCCATCGGCGTCGATCGAGCTCACCAGGCTGTTCGTCCATATCTGGACACCGAGAGTCTCCAGGTCCCGAGTCGCCCTCGAGGAGTGATCCGCGCCGAACGATGGGAGAATGCGAGGGCCCGCCTCAATGAGGATGATGCGGGTGAGCTTGGCGTCGATCCTGCGGAAGTCCTTCGCAAGCGTGAAACGGCTCAGCTCGCCGATCGCCCCCGCAAGCTCAACTCCCGTGGGACCACCGCCGATGATGACGCTCGTCAGAAGTTGGCGTCTTTTCTCGAGATTATCGGTGAGCTCAGCAGCTTCAAAGGAACTCAGCAATCTTCGGCGAATCTCGGTGGCTTGCGGAATCGTTTTCAGGCTCGGGGCGTGCTCCTCCCATTCGGAGTGGCCGAAGTAGAACGGCACCGCGCCGCAACACAAAAGCAGATAATCGAATTGCAGCTCGCCGAAGTCGGCGACAACGCTTCTTCTCTCAAGGTCAACGCCGCCTACCGTTCCCTGAAGAACAGAGACGTTCTTGTGGCGCGAGAGGAGACTGCGGATGGGGGCGGCGATATCCGCGGGCGATAGTCCAGCGGTGGCGACTTGGTAGAGAAGAGGCTGGAAAAGGTGGTGGTTCTGCTTGTCGACGAGCGTTACCTTGAGTCCCGGTGCACCTCCGAGCTTTTTCGCTGCGTTCAAGCCGGCGAAACCGCCGCCGACAATGACCACGTGCTTCAGGTCCTGGCTGTTCTTCATATGGCGAAGGTGCCCTTTGGTAGGTCGTCTTGGCCCAGTGGTAAGTTTGGCCGTCGGAATTACGTCCGATGCGCGTTTCTGGCGATTACTGTGGCTTGGACTTTATCGCCTCCGCATGTGCTCTCTCGCCAGTCCAAATCGAACCGTGTCGGAACGGGCAATCCAACGTGCCAGCTTCGTAATGACAGATTCGAGAGGTTTTGATGGCGGATTACTACCCTCAGATATGGCGTGCGCAGCGCACGGGCGAGCGCGGAGAGAAAGCCTCCCTGGAACTCAGAGACGATCTCGAACGCCTCTACCTGATCACCCAGGCACTCTGGACGCTCTTGAAGGAAGAGCATCACTACAGCGACGAAGAGCTGATGCTGAGGATCGAGGAACTCGATCTCGCTGATGGCAGGCGTGACGGACGTGCTGCTCCCGAAACTCGAGATTGTCCGAAGTGCGGTCGGAAGCAAGCGCGGAGCCGTGAGTCGTGCGTTTTCTGCGGCACAGAACTCGAGCGCGGCGTGTTCGACCACTGATTCAGGGCGTACCCGCCGCACATCGCTGAGGCTCCTCTCCATCGCGCGTGAGCTCTGGCGCCTCACCGCCGACACCAATGCCGACGCGGCTTGACTCAGCGGGATACACCGGAGCCGCCTCTATGTAGCCCTCCTCGTCTCGGAGCGGTCGAAGTTGCGAAGTTCGAGCGCGCGCCGAGGGCCGAGCGAAGTTCAACATGACGGACGAATTCGGCGTGGAGTTTTTCGCAATCACGCGAAATGAGAGTCTCGAAATCAGAAAATGGGGGGGAATGGGAACTTAGGTTCCTTCCCCTCCCTGAGGTCTCTCAGGGCGCGTTCGAACACCTTGCGCCAAAAACCCACGGACTGAAGTATGCCTCCCGGAGGTCCCGCAGTGGGGCGAAGGCGCTTCAAGACCTCGTCGTGCTTTCGAAGTTCTCGAGAGAGAAAGTCTTCCACTTTCTTCCTGACGTCGTCACGTGACAGTCGGGAGAGGATCCCGCGCGTCGCTCGGAATTCCACCGCGTTCTGGTGCAGTTTTCCATATCGACCGCCCCAAACCCTCCTCATTCTTCCATATAGTTGAAAGTCCGTACGAATGGGGTCTTTCATGGACTTCGGTACTCGAGACGGAATTTCATCGACGTACCAACCTAGTTTGTTGAGGTCGCCTCGATGCAAGTATATCTGTATGAAGTTCTCATGGTAAAAAACGGCCCACTCGTCCTTTTCAGCTCTTTTTCGCGAGATCTCTCGGAGCTTCGCGGGCCAGGCGCTCTCGAGTTCGGAGACGGTCTGTTGGAAGTTTCGGCGCCTAACTGAATCTCTCGACGGCCGTTCCCGAATCGGGTTTGTGGACTTAAGCAGTTCCACTAGTTGCGCCGCTCGCTTCTCAGCGAACGCCCTCTTGATATCGTCGCGCAGCCCCCACGGTTCGCCATTGTGATGGTTATGGTTGTAGGCCTTCTCCAGACCAGGAATTCCTTTGCGATTCCGTAGCAGCAATCTTCGGATTGAGTCAAAAGCCTTCTTCTTCGTTCGGTCGTCGGTCGCTTGCTGTGCAGTCTGCAGTTTTTTGCGAACCCGTTGGTAATTCTGTAGGCCCCTTTTTGGCGGTGCAACCCTTCTCGGTGGGGGCATGTTCCTACTCCCTGTCGGCGGTTGCTTCCGAGCTGGCCCCTCCGAACGAGATATTTCCGCGGACTTCAAAGCTGTTAGGCACGTCGGGAAGCTCGCATTCTCCCGGTACGACTTCGATGTGGATGCCTTCGCACGGCACGGCGACCTTCACGCTTCCTTGTCGGCCCAGTTTGATTTCCTCGTAGTCGTCTTCGTCGTTCTGCCTAAGTAGATTCAGGATCGATTTTCTACCGAATTTTAGAGGGACGACCACGTTCTTGCCGCGAACGTACGTTGCCTCTATGTCGAAGTATTGAGGTGCGATAGAGCCCAAGGTACGCGCGGCTCGCTCCGCGAAACTCTTAACCGAGACCATTCGTGTGGTCCGGGCAGCGTAATCGAGGAACCTTTCCGCATAATAGTCATGATGACAATCAAGGTGTCGAACGACGCGATCCACAACGAAAGCTGCTCGACGTTCGGCGCTCTGCGCCTCGAAACGATCAGATGCAGGCTCCACAAGAGGCTTCAGGAGAGGGGAAACCAAGCTGAGGAATCCCGAAAGACGTCGAAACACCTCGGTCGTGTGTACATCGTCGAGGATGTTGCCCAGCCGACCTCCCGAAACTGCTGACCAGAGCGGCGCTACGTACGACTCGATCGCGAGCGCCAAATCAACTCGGTCAATTCCTTCTACGCGCTCAATGGGCTGCGCGGGCGGGCGCTCGATCGCTTCATATAGCTTGTAGTGAACGTTTAGTGCCGTGAATATCTTCCCGAGGTCCCCGGTATCTGTGCCGGCGATATCGAGTTGAATCGCATCTCCGAGCGCGGAGTTTCCGCTTGCGAGAGCGGTGTTTCCCGTTGTAAAGGAAGTGGCCGGGTCGTTGTCGGCGGGAAGGCCGAACACGTTAGGGACATCGAACAGGTATCGGAGCGCTGTGCTCGCAATCTCTTGGGCGCGACGCTCACGATCTCTTCCCCGGGTGTCGACAGCGGAGGCTGTCTCTAAGGCTGTCGCAAGTTCCGCCTGCATTACGGTGTCGAGCAAGGCTTCCGAAAGGAAGTCGCCATTCTCCAAGATGAACTGTGCGTCGAATACGAATCCACCGACCTCCAAAACTAAAGAAAGCTGATAGTCTACAAGCGCTGTCTCTACGCAATATTCTTTCGTTAACTCGTAGATCTTAATTAGCAAAGAACGGTCTTTGTATGGATTGCTTACAGTTCGGGAGATGCCCTCCTCGAGGGTCTCATCCGTCGCCTGAGTGATCTCCGTTTTGCGAAGAGTCTTTAGGTTGTTCGAGGACTTTCTGGTCGTCTCGTTTAGCGACTCGCTCGCGTTGCGGGCCAAACTATTGACTGTTTTTGATTTGCTCGTGCTGACGCTTGCGCTGGCGTACCCAACGCTCACTGTGGCGTTAGTGCCGACGGTCCAGTTTTTGGTTGTACTCGAAGAACGAAGAACGTTGAGAACGTCTTTATCGATCGTAGTTGCTTCGGATGACTCCAGCCCTTCTACCGAATCAACGGCAGACTGCTCAAAGTGTTTGCGTTGCGTTGATTTGGACTGAAACGAGATGGTCTCGTTTGGTGCGAGGCTGAGCGTGGAGCTAAGGTCCGCGATGGTAAGAGACTGAAAGAACCAGCGCTGCTCAAGAATCATGTCGAGCGACAATACGGCGCGGAGTCTCCTGTCCGGTGAATCGGCCAACGAAACACAAGCCAGGGAAGGCGCAGGTCGAAGTTCGAGTTCCTGCAGACCGATCGGCTGCACGAAGGGGAGGGTATAGGTTGGCCCGGCCGTAGGCTCAGGACGGGAGCACTCCACGAGTTTCTCTGGCCGCTCCTGACACGGGGCATGGACCTCTGCGTCTTCGCCTGGAACAATGATCTCCGGCTCAAGGCGCGGTGACAACGTCGCGGTCAGCGCGGCCATGAAGGTATCGCGCTTGCCCTTATCCTCTGTTGAGGATTCAGGTCGAACATTCGTCATGGTGCTACTCCGGTGGGTCACAGCTGGATACGCGCTTCGGGTCGGAGGTCAGGGTAACGTCTATGGGACACGACCATCAAGGTGGAGACGCCCCCACCACTCTTTGACGAGCGTTGATAAAATCTGTTGAACCTGAGCTCAAGATATTCGTCCGGATGATTGTCAGACCCCTATTCCCACCACCATCGCTAAGTAACCGCAGGCGATTTGCCAGGCCGTTGGCTGACCCACGAACATGAGTGGACCTCCCGCCGAAACCGCGATCATTCCAATCATTCCCAGAAGCAACGGTAAGATCCGTCCGCGCAAAACCGATTCGTGGCCGAGTTGCTCGCAGAGTTCGTCGACGTTCTTGCTCGGCATGTCTCTCCTAAAGTTTCGAGCCTGTCGGGGAAAGCCGGTATAGGTGTGTATAGACTCGGACGCCAACTAATCCAAGGAGACCACTGCAGCTTGACAGCTTGACAGCTTGACAGCAACTCATTTGGTGCTATGATTCCTCTATGAGAACCACCGTGACCCTCGAACCAGATGTCGAAGCCCTTTTGCGTAAGGTCATGCGTGAGCGTGACATAACGTTCAAAGAGGCGCTCAATCAAGCATTGAGAGAGGGGCTTTCTCGCAAGGGCGGTGTCTCCAAGCCGTACCGTCTGCCGACTTTTCGGATGGGATTCAGGCCGGAGCAGGCGCTCGACAAGGCGTTGGCGCTCGCAGCCGCGATGGAAGACGAGGAGATCGCGCGCAAGCTGAGTCTGCGCAAGTGAAGCTCGTCGACGTCAATCTTCTGCTCTACGCGGTCAACGAGGACGCGCCGGGCCATGAAGGTGCCAAGAGGTGGCTCGAGGCGGTGCTCTCGGGCAGTGAGACGGTGGCGTTCACTTGGGTCGTGATCCTCGCGTTTCTTCGCTTGAGCACGCGGGCGGTGATTTTTCCCGAACCGTTAGAGGTCGCCGAAGCGCTCCGCCTCGTCGAGTCGTGGCTGTCGCAGCCGTGCGCTGTGGTGCTCGAACCGACAGACAACCACGTGCGGATCATGAGAGATCTCCTCGTTCCGCTTGGCACCGCCGGCAACTTGACCACCGACGCACACCTCGCTGCCGTTGCGATCGAGTATGGAGCGGAGCTGTGCTCCTGCGATGCCGACTTCGGACGCTTCGGCGCGGTGCGCTGGACGAACCCGCTGGCGTGAGAGGTGGGGTCGAATCTTCGCGACCTGAGAACAGCATAGGTGTTTCTGTCCTGTAGGTAGCTCTGTAGCGTGAACGGTCACGCTACGACGCATCCGACCCCAGTGCCGGGAGCGGCTTCGGGAGATCGCACATTGTGCTCATGGCGGCGAAGATGTCGTCCGTGTCGTCCTTGAAGACGTCGCCGATGAGAATGCGGACGAGGCTGTCGCGGTGTTCCGGGTGCTGCGAGACGAAGTTCGCAAAGCTGAACCCCGGGGTGTAGAACGCGTAAACCATCTTACGGAACGTCTCCAGGCCGAGACTCAGCTGAGTGCCATAGGTGGAGAGGCGATCAGCCGAGACGTCGCCGTCGGCCAGCGCTTCGATGAGGGTGTCGGCCGCGAGCTCGCCGCTCTTGAGCGCTAACAGTACTCCCGAGGAGTAGATCGGATCGAGGAATCCAAACGCGTCACCGACGAGCATGTAGCCGGGCCCGGCGCAGCGCGAGGCGCGGTACGTGTAGTCGCTTGTGGCGTGGACGTCCGTACAAATCGTCGCGCTCTTCAGGCGGTCTTGGACGGAAGGACAGGCAGCGATTTCACGCTCGAGGATCTGCTGTGGCTTTTCTCCGCCGCGCATGAGCTCGCGGGCCGCTCCGACGACGCCGACGCTGACGCGGTCGTGGCTGAGAGGAATGTACCAGAACCAGCCTCGGTTGCCCTGCGTGTGGATGATCAGCGTGGCGCCTTCGTCGATGCCGCTGTCGCGACGAGCGCCACGAAAATGGCCGTACACTGCCGCTTTGACGAGCTTCGGGTCTTTTTTCAGAATCCGCAGCTGCCGCGCCATGACCGAGTGGAGGCCGCTGGCATCGACCACGACGCGCGCATTCAGCGTTGCCTCGCGTCCGGTCTCGTCGTGCCACTTGACGCCGGTCGCGGTACCGTTCTCGAAGAGCACTTGTTCGACGGTGGCTCCGGTGACAATTGTCGCACCTCGCTCACGGGCGTTGTCGAGCATCATCTGATCGAACTCAGCCCTGTCCACCTGCCACGTCACCGAACTTTCATGGTCGTCGCGCTCGAAGAAGTAAAATGGTCGCGACGCCTTGCCGCTCTCAGAAATGAACTGGACGCTGTATTTCCGAGGGAAAGGAGAGTCCTGGAGACGTTTCAGCATACCAATGCGCTCGAACGTCCAATAGGTCTCCGTAATCAACGATTCGCCGACGTGGAAGCGAGGGAATGTTTCCTTCTCTAAGACGACAACGTTGACGCCGCTCTGGGCCAGGATCGCCGCCGTGGTGGAGCCGGCGGGGCCGCCGCCGATCACGACGACGTCGGCGAAGTCGAGCTTCTTGCTGGTCATGTCCGTTTCGTCGTAGTGTGGTAAAGAGTGAAGACTTCTGTCGTGTCGTCGAGACGTAGCGATGAACGATGAGCGATCGGATGACGAGCCATCAGAGGAGTGAAGAAGACTCCGACGTCACCGCTGGAGCAACGATCTCCAGGAGCTCCACAGCGGGTTCGCCGTCACATATGATGCGAGCGATGCGGCCGTACGTCTCTGACGCGGACGCGTCCGCTGGCAGCGCGAAGAGCGAACGCAGCTCGTCGTCGAGTTTGAAGCGCAAGTATGCATGACATTCGATCGAGCGCATGACGTCGTGATCGATCAGAATCCGTCCCAAGGGCGCCGTGCCGCGGACGATTTCCGCTGCGACCTGGGAGCTGCAGTATTCCAAGTGAAAGCGCATGATACCGACGAGGACGACCGGTCCGTCGCTGCCGGCGGTGAGTCTCAGCAGGCGCGCGTACTTCGTACCATTGTGCTTTCGCGCCAGGATCTGGAGCTCCAGTGTGCTCTGGTACTCGTCCTCGAGTGTCACCGTCATGTGCTGATGGTGGACAAGCAAGCGTCGAAACGGCTGGGGCACGTCGTCGGCGCTGACGAGCTCGGCACTCAGGTGCTCGAGCGCGCTCGCGGGGAACAGTTTCAGAAGCGCGTCCAGCGTCAGGTCGGTCGTTTCAGGTGGCATAGAGAGTGTCGGGTGATTTACGTATAACGAGCACCGCGATGCTCGGGTTCGAAAAACGACGGAAGAAGGGCGTCAACGCGCAACAATCCGGTGCGTGTGAGGCGTAGTTTCTTGTCGGGCGCTTCGATTTCGCTGGCGAGAAAACCTTCCGCCTGTAACTTCTCCCACGTCGGTCGGAATGCAGCTGCGATGTCAATCTCGTACTTGTTCAGGAAGTACTCTCGGTCGAGCCAGCCGAGTTTGAGCTGCAGGATGAGCTCGCGAATCAGTAGCTGTCGCTCGGTGACCTTGAGCGCGCGTGAGAGCGGCAGTTCGCCGCGCTCGAGCTGCTCAGAATACGCGTCGATGCCGTCGAGGTTTTGGTAGTGAACGCCGCCGACGTGTGAGAACGACGCGACACCGCTGCCGATCATGTCGGCGCCGTGCCATAGTGAGTCGCGGTAGACGAACCGGACATGCGGGTCCTTCACCAGCGTGTACGCGCTTGAAACCGAGTAACCCGCTGCCGCGAAGGCGTCGAACGCTTCGCTCACCCAGCGCCTCTTGGTCGCCCAATCGGCAACAGCCAAACGCCCTTCCTTCAGCTCGGAGGAGTAGACGGCATTGAACGGCAACTCCATCTGGTAGATCGTTACGGAGTCCGGCGCCAGCTCGATCGTCTTACGGACACAGCTTTCCCAATTAGCCTCCGTCTCGCCGACCATACCGGCGATGAGGTCAACGTTGATCTGACGAAACCCTGTCGCGCGTGCCCATTCGTAGGTGCGAAACACTTCTGGGCTGCGGTGCGCGCGTCCGTTTTCCTCGAGCACCTCGTCGCTGAGATTCTCGACGCCGAGGCTGAGGCGGGTGACGCCGATGTCACGGATGGCGCTGAGCTTGCTTTCCGTCAGGGTGCCGGGCTCGCACTCGAACGTTACCTCCTCGGCGTCATCCCAGCTGACGAGCTGGCGCAGGCGCTCGACGAGCGAAAGCAGCTGCTTTTCACTCAAGAACGACGGGGTGCCGCCGCCGAAGTAAGCAAATCCAAGCGAACGATTCTGCATGACGGGCAGGCGGCTGTAGATCTCGATCTCCCGCGTCAGCGCGGCGAGGTAACGCTCGATCTCCTTGCTGTTCTTGTCTGTATAAACGCGAAAGTAGCAGAATTTGCAGCGCTTGCGACAGAACGGCACGTGCAAGTAGAGTCCCAAAGGCACACCAGACGGCGCCGGGTTATGCAGTGCATCCCGAGCGTCTTGAATGGACTCGGCGTTCCAGAAACTGAAAGGCGGGTAGTTGGAGATGAAGTAACTTCCAACTTCCGTCTTTTCCTTCGAGAGAGGTGTAGTCATCGCAGCTTTCAGTCGGCGAATTCAGAGAGGCGCGGGTTCGGTGTGCGAGCCGCGACGAGAACTCTCAGGCGCAGCCGGAGGCAGTGTCGATGGCAGAATCTAGGACTTGTCGTGGCTTCTGATCATCCGGCCAGCCGCATCATATCCGTGGCGCAAAAACTGGGAAAGGAGAATCGATCGATCCACCCTGACAGGCCCAGAACCTCCGCAGTTCACGCTCGCGGCCTCGATGGGAGTGAACGTTTGGGGCGTGTGGGCACTCGTTCCGCGCTGCGCCGAGCATTCATATGGTCTCTCAGCGTAGTATACTGCTTCCTGGGAACGATGCGCCCAGAGATCCTTTGTGACGGCACGACGATTGCATTTGAATGCGCCTGTGAAATCCGCAGACCACATCTATCTGGACTACCACGCGACCACGCCTTGTGATGCGCGGGTCGTCGAGGCGATGCAGCCGACGTTCACGCACGTGTTTGGCAATGCCGCCAGCCAGCAGCATGCTTTCGGCGCCGAAGCCGCCGAGCTGGTCGCTGCGGCCCGCCGGAGTGTCGCCCAACTACTCGAGTGCGACCCGCGCGAAGTGGTGTTCACGTCGGGGGCGACAGAGTCCGATAACTTGGCCGTTCGGGGTGTCGTTGCTCGATCGCCACACCGGCGGCCGCACGTGGTGACGTCTGCGCTCGAGCACAAGGCGGTCTTGGATGCATGCGGTAGACTCGAACGTCAGGGCTGCGAGGTGACGTATTTGAAGCCCGAATCCGACGGACGCATCGACGTCGAAGCCGTAGCGAATGCAATGAACGAACGTACGGCGCTGGTGACGCTCATGCTGGCCAACAACGAGATCGGTACTCTCAATCCGATCGCCGAGGTCGGTCTGCTTTGTCGCCAGCGGGGCGTGCCGTTGCACACCGATGCTGCTCAAGCTGCCACGTACATCGATGTCAGCGTCGAACGATTGAGCGTCGACCTTTTGTCGCTTTCCGGGCACAAGATGTACGGACCCAAAGGAGTTGGCGCGCTCTATGTCAGGCGCCGTCGACCACGAGTGCGCTTGGAGCCGCTGATCGACGGCGGTGGACATGAGCGCGGCATGCGATCGGGGACGCTGAACGTCTCCGGCATCGTGGGGTTGGGGAAGGCATGTGAAATCGCTTCCGCGCAGCGTCAAGCGGACGCCCAGCAGGCACAGCGGCTGCGCGACGAACTGCTCGCTGCGCTGCAGGGCGCCCTTGACGGTGTGGTGCTGAACGGATCGCTCGAGCAGCGCCTGCCCAATAACCTAAATGTTTCGTTCGCCGGCGTCGACGCGCAGGCGCTTTTGGGCGCACTCGATTGTGTTGCGGCCTCGTCCGGGGCCGCCTGCTCGTCAGCGTCGAGTGACGGGTCTTACGTCCTCAAGGCCCTCTTTGGCGACGATGTAAGGGCGCGTTCGTCGGTGCGTCTCAGCCTCGGGCGTCCGACCACGTCTCGCGAGATCAAACTGGCTGCTGCACGGATCGTCGACGCTGTCAAGCGAGTGCGCGCAGCCGCATCCCAAGGTGGCTCGACACCGATGGACGCGAGTTGTTTGCCGGCGTCCGGATCGTGTGGTTGACGCGACTCGTGCTGCCGTGACGACCACGCGGGCCACACGTGCCCTTTTCCTTGACCGAGTTTGCTTTGAGTAACTATAAGAGGAGATGGCCTTCGCTTTGACGACATGGCGGATGGCGCCATCGACGACGCTGGCATGAAAAGCGACTTGGAGTGCGGATTGACAGAACGTTCAGGAGGCGACGGCTCGCAGGAGCTCGTGCGGTTCAAGCGCAACCACTTTTCCACGCGGCTGCCGCGAGCTTATACGTACAGCTTATCTCATTACTGGCTGTCTGAGCGAACGCCAGGCACGTGGCGGATCGGACTGACCTCATTCGCAACGCGCATGCTTGGCGAGATCGTCGAGTTCGAGTTGGAAGTCGCGCCGGGCGGCGCGGTATCTGCCGGCAACACGATCGGCTGGATCGAAGGTTTCAAGGCGGTTTCGGACATCTATTGCGTCGGCGACGGGAGCTTTCTCGGCGCCAACACACAGACGCCCGCGGATTTCGAGTCGATCTGCCGCGACCCGTACGGCGACGGTTGGTTGTACGAGATCTCGGGGAGGCCCGACCCTGCGGTTGTCGACGTGGACGGTTATATCGAGCACCTCAATCGGACGATCGATAAGATGCTCGAGCAGCCGTGGAAGTCCGGCGATCTCAACTCAAGCGAAGATTCAGGAAGCGCATGACCAAAGCTCTCTACATCATGATCGGCGGGTTCCTTGGCGCCGGGAAGTCCACCGCGATCGGCCGCTTGGCGCGCCGCCTGACCGCCCGCGGCGACAGGGTCGGGCTCATCACCAACGACCAGGGGGCCGGTCTCGTCGACACAGAGACGCTTCGGCAGCAGGGATATCGCGTCGCAGAGATTCCAGGCGGCTGCTTTTGTTGTCGTTTTCGATCTCTCGTTGAAGCAGCCGAGCGGTTGACCGCGGAGGCACGACCGCAGGCGTTTCTCGCTGAGCCCGTCGGTAGTTGCACGGACCTGGTCGCTTCGGTCACCTATCCTCTACGTAGGATGTACGGAGAGAGCTTCCGCATCGCTCCTCTCAGCGTGCTCGTCGACCCGACGCGCGCCCGACGCATGTTGGGTCTTGTCGAGGGGCGGCGATTCTCCGAGAAGGTGGAGTACATCTACCTCAAGCAGCTGGAGGAAGCTGAGGCGATTGTTGTCAACAAAATCGACACGCTAGAGGCGGCGGATCGGCAAGCGCTGATGGCCGAACTCGAGCGTCGTTATGGAAGCAAGGTGCTGTTCGAGGTTTCGGCGAAGAGCGGCGCGGGTCTTGACGCTTGGTTCGATTGGGTGTTGGCGCGCGAGATGGGGCATGCCCGCACGATGTCTGTTGACTACGATGTGTACGCCGAAGGCGAGTCGAAACTTGGCTGGCTCAATGCGACAGTCGCGATTGAGGCGGTGAATCCAATCGATGGCAACGTCTTTTTGGAGAGCCTGATGCGGCAGTTTCAATCGTCGCTGTCGGGAACTGTTCACGACATCGCGCATCTCAAGATGACGCTGTCGCCGGAGAGCGTGCTTGGGGAGATCGCGTTGATCAACCTGGTGCGGGATGACGGGACACCGGAGTTTGGGCAGCGCCTTTCCGATCTGATGACCAGTGCTGAACTGGTCGTCAACCTGCGCGCCGAAGCTCCGCCCGAGGCCCTGCGCTCCGCCTTCGAAAGCGCCATTCACTCCGATCACCTGGGTGGTGCCGTTTCAATCGAAGTTGACCACGTAGAGTGTTTTCGTCCTGGCCGTCCGGAGCCGACGCACCGCGACACGGACGCCGCATAAACGTTGCATCCCGTCGTGTGACTGTATACAAACGGTCTACACATACCTTGCTTCGCACCTCGCGATCGGCGCTACGAAAGCACCCTTGACACCGTATGGCTTCACACCGGATTCTTTACTGCCACTGCGCTTACGCCAAGATTATTCCAGAGTCCGTCAAACGCGAGGTCTTGGCTCGCCTTGCCGCTTCGGGGCGAGCGTTCGACGCTGTGCCTGACCTCTGTGAACTGTCCGCCCGTCGAGATCCATCGCTACGCCGACTCGCCGAGGGAGACCAGGAGGTGCGGATCGCGGCCTGTTTTCCGCGTTCGGTCAAATGGCTTTTCAAAGCCGCGGGTGCGCCCCTCGCGAGCGACGTCTGCATCGAGAATATGCGGACGAGCGATGCGAGCGACGTCGTCGCGGGTTTGCTGGGCGAGGCGCGCGCGACGGCGAGTGGCGGCACGGTAGCAGGCAACTCAGACGCCACGTCCGGAGCCACCTCAGGAGCGGCCGCGTCGACGGAAGATCAGGAGACCCCATGAGCACAGCGACAAGTGCGCCTCTTCGGTTGCTACTTCAAGAAGGAACTGAGGGGCAGGAGCTCGACGACGCTCGCCGCGCTGAAGTGATTGAAGCGCTCCTCGTGGCAGGGTTTTCGGTGACGTCGACACGCGGCACCGGACAGGTTGCCGCAGCCGATGCGAGTCATCTGGTGCTGCTCGGCGAGGGAGTGTCAGACGCAGCGCCGGGCAAGCTTGTCGGCGAGACTGCCGCTGGGGCGAATGTCGATGTGCGTGTCCTAGAGATCCGCGGTCTAGCGCCGGAAGCGATCGTGGCAGCTGTCGAACAGACTCGAGCGGAGCTTGGCGCCTACGTCCCAGGCGAGTGGAAGCCGTGGTTTCCCGTGATCGATTATCAGCGCTGCACGAACTGCATGCAGTGCCTCAGTTTTTGTCTCTTCGACGTCTACGGCGTTGATGCAGACAGCGAAATCGAGGTGCGCAACCCTGACAAGTGTAAGACCAACTGTCCGGCATGTTCTCGCGTCTGCCCTGAGGTGGCGATCCTTTTCCCGAAGTACAACGCCGGGCCGATCAACGGCGACGAGGTGAAGGAAGCCGATGTCGAGCGCGAGAAGATGAAGGTCGACGTGTCAGCTCTTCTCGGCGGTGACATCTACAGCATGCTGCGCGAACGCCACGAGCGCGCTGCATCCCGCTTCAGCAAAGAGCGCGACGAGACGAAGGCGCTCAAGGAGCGCATGCGCTGTCTTAAGAAACTCCAGGGCGATCTCGACATCCCGCAGGAAGTTCTGATGTCGCTGCCGTCGCTTGATCAAATCAAGCAGAAGGCGGAGGCCGCGGCGGAGAGAAGCGCGGGCGAAATGCCTCCGCCGGGTACGACCGACTGAGCGGGTGCGCTCTCGAGGTCGCACATGTGGGCCGCACGAGACGAAAAATCGTTCCCGCCTCTCATCTCTTTGATTACAATACTTCCTTTATGCCATGTCCTGAGTCGGTCGCCCGATTTTACGCGTGTGGCTGCTCGATGGCGTCTTCAGAACCTGTCATGAACTGGTTCATGGCGCCGCGGCGACGGGACTGATTGTCGAACTGGAGAAACACGTTGTCGAGCCCGCTCAAGATCCTGCCGACTCTTGCTGCACAGCCGCCCACTCGTGCGCCTCAAGAAAACATTCCCGCCACGCGTGAGCAGCGGGAGTGGGTCCGTCGCAAAGTCGCGTCTTTTGTCGCGCGTCGCGAACTGGTCCCGCCGATTCCGATGACCGGCCTGAGGGAGGCGGCTCAAGAGTTTGTCGCCGTCGAAAACGTTGACGCGAAGTTCCTCGATTTCGCTGCTGTACTCATCAATAACGAGCTCTGGCGCGAAACCCTCGCTTCAATTCCGTACGAGCGACGGCTGCTTCTGCTGCCCAAGTGTCTTCGCGTCGAGGCGCACTGCCCGGCGCCGTTTGACGAGTTCGGCCTTCTGTGCAAGAAGTGCGGCATGTGTTCGATTCAGGACTTGCAGACGGAAGCTGAGAGACTTGGCTACGCCGTCTTGGTGGCGGAGGGCTCGCCGATCGTTATGGCGATCATCGAGACGGGTAAGATCGATGCGATCGTCGGCGTCAGTTGCCTCAGTGTTCTCGAGCGTGCTTTTCCTTTCATGGAGGCTGCGGCAATTCCTGGTGTCGCCATTCCGCTACTGCAAGACGACTGCGTGGATACATCCGTGGATCTCGAGTGGATCTGGGACGTGATTCAGTTGACCAGCGAAGACAAGACGCGACGCCTCAACCTGACAGCACTACGCGACGAAGTGCGTGGCTGGTTCGACTCTGAAACTATAGAGAAGCATCTCGGTGCACCTGCAGGGGAGACGGAATCGATCGCCCTCGAGTGGCTGGCGCGCAGCGGCAAACGATGGCGCCCCTTTCTCACCGCAGCGGTGTTTCAGGCGCTGCACGACGATTCACAAGCTGAGCCTTCCGAGGCCCTCAAGCGGGTGTCGATCGCGGTGGAGTGTTTTCACAAGGCGAGTCTGATTCACGACGACATCGAGGACGAGGATGCACTCCGCTACGGCGAGCAGACCCTCCACGCAGAGTATGGGGTCGCTGTGGCGCTTAATGTTGGCGACTTTTTGATCGGCGAGGGCTACCGTCAACTCGCACTCACGGGAGCCGACGGAGCGACCATAGCGGAGCTCGTACGCGTCGCCTCCGTGGGACATCGAACGCTCTGCCGCGGCCAAGGGGCGGAGCTCTGTTGGGCGCGTGATCCGCGACCGCTCGCTCCCCTCGAAGTTGTCAATATTTTCCGTGAGAAAACAGCGCCAGCTTTCGAGGTGGCGCTCAAGCTCGGCGCTGTTCTTGCTGGCCAGACGGGTCTTGACGCATCGATTGAGGATTTCAGTCGCGCGCTGGGCATCGCTTATCAGATCCAGGATGACCTGAACGATCTTGCGGACACGAGTGAAGCGAGCGATCTTGTCGCGCTGCGGCCGACGTTGCCGTTGGCGGTGGCGTACGACCGTGCCAAAGGCCGAGATCGTGAGTTTTTCGGCAAGCTGTGGCGACGCGAGATCGATCGTGTTGATGCACAGGAGATCCTTGAGAGGATGGCACGCTTGGGCGTCGAGGAGCGTTGCCGAGAGCTCTTCGAGGCGTACAAGGACGAAGCGACACGCACACTTTGGGGGGTGGAGCATGCCAGCGTGAAAGGGCTTCTGCGGCGCGTCCTCGGCAAGGTGTTCGGCGACCTCGAGATCAAAGGTTGGTGCAATGAGTTTGAGGCTCGAAATGCTGCAGGTAGCCAGGCTGGCGCCACGGCTTCTGCATGACTCGAGCGAACTCGTTCGCGACTTTGTCCTGAGCCGTCTGCTCCCCGAGGGTGGTTTCGCGGATCGGGAAGAGAAGGCCGATCTTTACTACACGGTTTTCGGCATCGAGTGTCTTCTGGCGCTTCAGGCAGACATTCCGAGCAAGCAGATCGCTGCGTACCTGCAGGAGTTCGGCGACGGAGAGGGACTCGATCTCGTCCACCTGGCGTGCCTGGCGCGTGCTTGGGCGAGTCTTCCGGACGCGTCGCTCGAGGCCGACAAGTGTCTACGCCTTCGTGATCACGCGCGTCGGCTGCGTCGCGGCGGCGCTGAAGGAGAGCCGTCCGAGCGTGATGCCACCACGGCGTCAGGCTCCGGCGCCGCTCCGAGTCCTCGTTTCGAAACCGAGCGCGAGTTCGAAACCGTTTACGATGTGTTTTTGATGCTTGGGATCGAACAGGACGCACCCTTTGACTCCGCTCCTGGGCTCCTCGACAGAGAACGCGCTGCCGCGACTGTGCAGGCGATGGAAACCGCGGACGGATCGTACGGCAATCAGCCAGCAGCGCTCAGCGGCACGACGCCGGCCGCCGCCGCCGCCGCGACGATCGCTCGGCACCTCGAGTTCACTCTGGAGCACGACGTCGGCAAGTGGCTCCTGGACGCGTGCTATGTGGAGGGCGGCTTTCGCGCCGCGCCGGCGACACCGTTACCTGATCTCTTGTCGACGGCAACGGCGCTGCACGCTCTTGCCGGCCAGCAGCGATCGTTCGACCACCTCAGAGAGCCGTGTCTCGACTTCGTCGACTCATTGTGGACAAACCGTGGCGGCTTTCTCGGCCATTGGGCTGACGATGTCCTAGATTGCGAATACACGTACTACGGTCTCCTCGCCTTGGGTCATTTGGCGCTCGTCGAGTGATGCCTCTCGCCCACAACTTCAGGCTGGCCAGTCAGCGAGCTGTTGGATGATGTTTCACGTTCTTCACCTCGTGTGCACTCGCCTTTTGGCGCAAATCGGTCCGCTCGGTTCACGAAACAGCTACTTGACGACACACCTGTGACCTCCAACATTAGTTTTTCGCCGCAGTTGATTGCTCGGTTAGAAAAAGCACGTGACGAGGTTGTCGATCTGCTTCTTGCGCGTCAAGACCACTCCCACTGGAGTGGTGAACTCTCGACGAGCGCGCTGTCAACTGCCACTGCGTCTCTGGCACTGACGATGTTTGACGCCGAGCGGGTGACGCCTGAAGAAGTGCCTTCGGGTGCTGCTTCGCACGCACGACTCGTCGAGCGAGGCCTCTCTTGGCTCGTCGAACATGCAAACGACGACGGCGGTTGGGGAGATACGGTGCGCAGTCGGAGCAACCTGAGCACAACGACCCTATGCTGGGCCGCGCTCGTGTGCGCTGGGAAGTCGGGCGACGCAGAGCGCATCGCGATCGATCGGGCACGAGCGTGGATCGACGCGGCGGTGGGTGGTGACGATGTGAGCTCGCTGGCAGCGGCGATCACCTCGTCCTATGGCGAAGATCGCACGTTTTCCGTTCCGATTCTGACCCACTGTGCGCTTGCCGGTGCGCTCGGTTCGGAGAAGGAAGCTTGGCATCTCGTGAAGCAGCTTCCCTTCGAGCTCGCATCGCTGCCTCGCTCGTGGTTCAGATTTCTCGGTTTGCCCGTCGTGAGTTATGCGCTTCCAGCGCTCATCGCGATCGGACAAGTGCGGCATCACCATTTGCCGACGTCGAATCCGTTCTCACGCGCGGTTCGCAACAAGACGCGACGGCGAACGCTCAGGCTACTGCAGACGATTCAACCCGAAAGCGGCGGCTTTCTCGAGGCCGTGCCACTGACGTCGTTCGTCGCCATGAGCCTGGCGGGCTGCGGCCAGAGCGAGCATCCGGTGACGAGGTCGGCGATCCGGTTTCTCGAGTCCTCGGTGCGGGATGATGGAAGCTGGCCGATTGACACCAACCTGGCAACGTGGGTGACGACGCTCAGTGTGAACGCTTTGGCTGCGGGGCCACAGCATCAAATTGAAGCGCTGGACGCGGCGTCGGTGCGGAGCTGGCTGCTTGAGCAGCAGTACCGCGACGTTCACTTCTACACGATGTCACCACCGGGCGGTTGGGCGTGGACGGATCTGAGCGGTGGAGTGCCCGACGCGGACGACACCGCCGGGGCGCTTCTCGCGCTCAACGCTCTGCCGCGCGAGCACTCACGCGAACACTCACGCGTGCGCGAGGCTGCTGCGCGTGGCGTCCACTGGCTCCTGGGAGTGCAGAATCGCGACGGCGGCATCCCGACGTTTTGCCGCGGCTGGGGAAACTTGCCGTTCGATCGCAGCGGCGCTGATCTCTCGGCGCACGTTCTGGCGGCGTTTTCTGTTTGGCGCCACGAGTTGGAGCCGGCGCTCGGCGCGCGTGTCGACCGTGCCGCTCGCCGTTTGGTCGCCTACCTCGAACGGGCGCAGCGTGGTGACGGGGCGTGGGTGCCGCTTTGGTTCGGCAATGAAGTTGCCGAGGGATTCGAGAATCCTGTCTACGGAACGTCCCGTGTTCTCGATGCGCTGGCGCGACTTGTGACACCGGGGTCTCCGAGGGAGCGCGCTTGTCATGGCTGGGCTGATGCGGGCACGATCGCGGCGATGGTCAAGCGTGGGAGCGATTGGCTCGCGGGCGTCCAGCAGCGCGATGGAGGCTGGGGTGGCGACGGCGTCGCGGCCTCAGCCTGTGGGCGTGCTCCCGCGCCCGCGCCGATGATTTCGTCGGTGGAAGAGACCGCGATGGCCCTCAGCGCACTCACGGAGTCGGATGGCGCTTTGGGGCGGCACAGTGCACGGATCGAGCGCGGCGCGGAGTGGCTCCTGAGCGCGGTTGCATCCGGCTGCCTCGAGCGGCCGACACCTATCGGTTTTTATTTCGCGAACCTATGGTACTACGAGAAGCTTTATCCGCTGATCTTTTCTGCATCGGCGCTGAACCGCCTCTGCGCTAAGGCAGGGCGAGCCGAGGGCTCGTCGCAGTGAAATCAGGCGGCGCCTACTGCGGTTCGAAGACTTGAACCCCGACCTCTTCCTGCCCACCGAAGAGGGCGTAGACTTTGCCGTCGTCGTCGATGGCGGCAGCGTTTTCTCTGTGTTCGCGATTCTCAAGACTCCAACCCGTCACGTAGTCGCCGTTGTTGTTGTACTTGACGATGCTTAACGCTGGTTGACCGCCATCCGTTTGCACGGCTCCACCGTAGCCACGCTTGTTGCGAACCGCGAGATAGACGTTCCCCCACTGGTCGCCAGCCATGGAGTGAAAGTAGACGGGGCCATCGGGCGGGTCTCCGTGGCCAAAAGCGAAGAGGAACTTTCCTTCAGCATCGAATTTCTGCGTCGGGCCGTAGTAGCCGCTGACAAAGACGTCGCCGCTTGGGTCCACCACGAGCCCGTGCGGTGCGTTGAAATCGCCGACGTCTGGGCCGTCTTTTCCCCAGTCGTAGAGAAACTCGCCCGCGTGGCTGTAGACGTTCACGCGCATGTTATCCACGTCGACGACGAAGAGTCGCTGCGTTTGATCGAAGGCCATCCCATGGGCGCGAAGAATCATGCCAGGTCGCGTGCCCTTCGCCGCGAAAATGCGCAGGAACTCACCGTCGCGGCTGAAAACTTGTATGCGTGGACGGTCGCCCTTGCTGTCGGTGACGAAGATGCGTCCTTCCGCGTCGATCTTGACCTCGCGGGGGTTCGTGAACTGTCCACGCTCGCTGCCTTCGCCCCCACCGAGATCGCTGAGGTACTCGCCTCTCGGAGTGTAGCGAATAACGCGCGAAGCATGCTCGTCGGCGATGAGGAGATTGCCGTCCACGTCCAACGCGATGCCGTGGGGCTTGTCGAGACGGCCATCGCGCTCAGGCACTTCGGACCAGCTCCACAGAAGCTTGTAGGCAGGTTGCGGTTTGCCGAGGAGGACGGTGGCAAAGAGGTAGCGGTTGGCGGTGTCACTCGTCTTCGCGCCGATATGCACCTCGTGCGGCGTTGGGACTTTTCCTGGTGCCGTGTACACCCCGGCGCCGTCGATTCTACCGATCTCGTCGTTACCGCCAGCGATGTGGTTGACGGACCACTCGACGTTTTCGACCAAGCGCGCCGCCATCAGACGCGTGGCGAGGGTCACCACCTTGAAGGCTCGTGTCTCACCGGGTTGAAGGCGGACGAGCGAAGGTCTGATGACGCCGCGTGGGCTCGCACGGTCATCCGCGATCGTGGGCGCGAAAGAGGAGAGAACGACGCTGCAGCAGACCGGGAACAGGAACTGCCCCCTCGAAAGAAGTTCCTTCATGGCAAGATCCGTATCCCTGGGTTTCGAGGCTCGTGGAGTGAATCGTTCGTCTCAAAAATACCCGACTTCGCGCCGAGAACCCTTCGATTGAATTCCAGAATCGGTTCCCTAACAGTACGGGCTGTTAGGCTAAGACTGCAAAAACGGCTCGGGCGTGCGAGCCGCACCGAAGCGACCGAAGCGCGTGCCCTTTGCGATCGTCCAGCGCCATGCCGGAAGTTGAGACGAACGCTCTCCCGACCCCGACGTTCGCCGCATGGCCTAGAATTTTCACAATGTCGGGACGAAGAAAAGGCTCTCCGCCGCTGAACGCGACCCGGAAGACGCCCATACGTCCCAAATCCTCCAGAACGGCACGGATGTCGTCGAGTCGCAATTCGTCCCCGGAGGAGTTGGGAGCCATTCCAGTGTCGGCGCGGCGGTGCCTGCAACGGAGAGGGCAGCGGTAGGTCAGATCAATACTGACCTTGACCGGGGCATTCAGCGGCTCCATGACTTCGCTCCACCGGTTGAACGAGATTGAAGCGGGCAAGCTGCTGCATGAAACGACAGACGTCGGTGTCAGCGCGCGCGACGGGGATTTGAAAGCGGCGACTGAGTTGGGCAGCGATTTCCGTGATTGGCGTTTCGCTCTCACAACCTTCGAGAATCATCTGCGCCGTGCGATTGCCATTGAAAACGCGGTCCCTGGAAATGTCGTAGACCAAGACTCCCGGCGCCTCGAGGCGCCAAACGATGGCGTTAGGGCAGAGTTGATAGGTCACAGCCTCGCCGTTAGTCACACCAGAAATCCCCTTCTTCTTCCTTGTTTTGCGGCTCCAGCTTCGGCTCCTCGTACTCGTCAACGAGGAGCCGAGCTGTCGCCGTGTCTGGGGCGGGGGTTTGCTGGGGCGGCGTACTCGGTTCGTCAACGTGCATCATGATTGCCGTCCTCTCATTCTTAAAGTTGTGCAGACGAACAAGCAAATCGCGTTCCTCGTGCTGACGCGCACCTGCGTTGGTGTTTCACAACAATCACCCAGCGACGAGAGCGAGATTCTTCGCCGAGCGAGAAAGTTTTCACAGTGTCACCCCACAACTCACACCTCCCCCTCATAGGTGCCACACAAAAGGATCGACCACGCTGTTCGTGCTTGCGTCTAAAAGACGTTCGCCCCTGCCCCACCACCGACCTACGTCGGCGACGACGACTCCTGCGGAGAGCGCTTCGGCTTTACGGCTGCGGGCACGCTCTTGCCGTAAACCGCGAGAGTCTTGGCGCCGATGGCGTCCCAACCGAAACTGTCGATCGCTGCCAGGTTGGCCTCCCCCATTCTGGCGAGCTCGGCGGCGCTCACTTTGTCGAGCTCCTCGCAGATCGTGCTCTGAGAATCCTCGTCAAGGTAGATAGCGCCGTAGTCGCCCACGACTTCGCGAGCGAATGCATGATCGTAGAGGAGGAGCGGGCACCCGAATGACATCGCTAGGAGCAGGCTTCCGGAAGTCAAGTATCTAGACTGCGGCAGAGTGACAATGTCCGCGGCGCGAAACAGTACCTGGACTTCATCGTCAGGGATGAATCCGAGCCGCAACACTACGCGCTCTTCACTCGCCGCTAGTTGATGCATCTGCTTGGCGATCTCTTCGTCACCAGGATTCCCCGCGAGAACGATTCGAATCTGCGTCTTTCGATTCGGTCCCAATCGCTCGATGAATCGGGCGATGCCCTTGTAGCGGCGGACCGCGCCGAAGATGAGTACAACGCGTTCGTCTTCAGCGAGGCCGAGCTGTGCGCGGGCGTCCGCACGGGAGACGGTTTTTGAGTACCAGTCGGCGTAGTGACCGTGAGGGACAACTTGGATCTTGTCCGTGCAGCGGCGGCTTAGGCCGTAGGCCGTCGACACAGCTGCCTTGGCGTGTTGGGTGTGGACGATGACTCCGCTGGCGACGCGAACAACCCAGCGATAGAACGTCAATTCGAGCTCGTCGGCGTGGTCTGTCTCGTGTCCGGTAACGTTGTGAACCGTCCAGACGACCTTACGTCCGAGGAGTCTTGCCAGCAGAAGTTCGGCGATCGTTTCGATGGCTTTGACGCGTCGAATCCATGGGCGTCGCCCCATGATCAGGGTGTGGATCCAGTGCAAGTGGAGCACCTTCGGCCACCCGTGGCGTAGAGCTGGGCGTAAAACGGCACCGGCGAACCTGTCGAACTGACCGAAGGCGACTTCCGACCCGTGCTGCTCGAGTGCACGTTTGAGGAGCACCTGGTAAGGATTCCCCGCCGAGAAATCTGGAATCATCAAGACTTTCATGCGGGTCAGTTTCGCCTCGGGTACCTGGCGGGGAAGAATCGCATGGAAGAGTAAGGTTTCGACCGGGCATATGCACCGCCTGACGCGGGCCCTAGCCAGTGCCGATTCCTCTGCGATCTCGCGGGTTGATGTCGCCACGTTTCAATGGCGACGTGATGGAATTCGTTCTCTCCGATTCTTCCTTAAGCGCGCCGCCGCCGATGAGAGTGCAACCACCTCTCATCTGAGCGACAGCGAATCGACACCCGCTGTCGTCTATGCCGCTCCTTTCGGTCGGTCCTTTCGCTCGGTCCTTTCGCTCGGTCCGCGTCTGCCCTGACGTAACCGAAAACAGCTATCCAATTTGTACGCCATGAAGCGTGGAAATGGAAGCTGCAGTTTGAGCGTAGAAGCAGGGCCGAAAATCCCACCGTTGGGGTGCTGTTAGGCGCGTGGCCGATAATGCGTGCCCGCCGCTCACCGTTCACTTTCGATTGCTGGCGTGAAACTGCACGTTGGCGAATTCGGCACTGCTGCTCATGGATCGTGACGACGCGCACGGCAGCGATGGTGCTCTGCTCGATTTTCAAGCAAGGCCTCGCGTCACTTCGTCGGTCGGCGCGCGAGAATGTGATCGCGGACCTGCGTGGGAAAGTCCGTCTGCAGCTGCTGGACGCCCGCCACGATCATCTCTTCCCAGTAGTCCGCGTGATCCCACGCCTCTCCGAGCATCTTGGCCTCGACAATGATTCCTTTGGCGCGGAAGCGACGACAGACATCTGCAGTGATGTCGTCCGCGTCGACTTCAACCGAATGCGGTTTGAGCTCGGCGATCCAGGCGTCGAAGCCCAACTTCGGTTCCCACTTCGCCATGATGGCGATCTTGCCTGCAGAGATCTTCTGCAAGCGCTTCAGGTCTTCGACGCTATCGTAGACGATCACTTGGCGTTCCATCTTCGCAGCGTGGATCTCCTCTACGAGCTGCCGGTGATTCACTGCCTTGAGGTCGAGATTGAGATTGATTTTCCCTTTCGTCAAGCGAAGCGCCTCAGCAAGCGTCAGCAGCTTTTCGCCAGCGAAGCGCGGCGCGAACCACGAACCGGCGTCGAGTTCCTTGAGCTCGGCGAGAGTGTGATCCTCAAGGCGACCTTTGCCGTTTGTCTTCGCATCGAGCGTGCGGTCGTGAAAGAGAACGTGATGGCCGTCGCGCGTCCGGCGCACGTCGAGCTCGGCCCACTCGACACCGGCCTCGATCGCGTGCGTAATCGAGGGGCGAGTGTTCTCAGGTGCTCGCGCGGCAGCTCCGCGGTGTGCTACCACTTGCACAGCACGCGGTGGGCGGATGGGCTCGAAGAACTGAAACACCTCGACGGCGCCGTGCTGTGTCGCGCAGCCGCTGAGGATGCCGAGTGTAAATGCGAAGTGGCGAAGTGCGGTCAATTGGAGCTCCTTTTACGCACAGAAGCGTGACGAGTCAACGTCGACGGCAGCAGGGAAGCGGCAAGCATTGTGGTCCGAGCCATTGTATGGTGAGTCTCATGAAAGATCCCGACACGCGACGTTTGGCGCGAGAGCTTGCCAATTCGTATTTGGCGCAGGGCGACGCGCTGGGGTGGTTTGAGCCTTTCTACCGCGCCAGCGGCGGGGAGGCGTCGACCATTCCGTGGGCGGACCTGCGGCCGAATCCGCACCTACGCGACTGGCTGCGCGGGCAGCCTCCGGGCGAGTCGGGGAGAGCCTGTCTCGTCGTCGGCTGCGGTCTCGGGGATGACGCCGAGGCGCTCGCCACTGCCGGCTTCGAGACGACGGCGTTCGACATCGCGCCGACGGCGATCGATTGGTGCCGGAGGAGATTCGCTGGATCGAAGGTCGACTACGTCGCGGCTGACCTGTTCGAGCCGAGGCCGTCGTGGCTTGGAAAGTTTGATCTGGTGGTCGAAGTGTACACGCTGCAGGTGCTCCCAGAAGCGCTCCGCGGCCAGGCGATCGTCTGTCTGGCGTCGTGCTTGGCTCCGCGAGGGGTCTTGCTGGTGATCTGTCGAGCACGGGAAAAGGGAGAAGACCGCGGCGAGATGCCCTGGCCGCTGACGCGGGCGGAATGCGAAAGCTTCTGCTCTGCCGCCGAGCTCTGTCTGCAGAGCGTCGACGAGTTCGTGGATCCGTACGAAGAAGACGTCCGCCGCATCCGGGCGGTCTACCAGCTGCAACGGGATACCCGGTGAGTGTCTCTGAAGAAGACGGGAAAGATCGCGAGTTGAATCAAAACCACAGCGTCCACGAACCGTAGGGCGCCGTGGTCGCCGCGCGGCTGGCTGCAAGGAAACTCTTGAAGGGCACCGAGATCCGATCAGTTCATGTCATCAGGAAACGCCCCAACTTTCAGCGATCCGCCGCAGTTTGGTGAGCGTGAGCCAGGCCACGAGTATACGCTGCGCCCGAGTGCATACGGAGTCGTTCGCGACGCGCATCACCGTGTCGCTCTCGTCAGGACCGTCGAAGGAGTCTTTCTTCCGGGCGGCGGCCAGGAACCTGCCGAGTCGCTTGAGGACACTGTGCTGCGCGAAGTGAGAGAGGAGTGCGGCTTCACGGCCGAGGTCATCTCGCCGCTCGGCGTCGCTAGCCAGCTTGTTCATGCCGAGAGCGAAGGCGCGTACTTCGACAAGCGTAGCACCTTCTTCAGCGCGGCTCTGATCGATTCCGCAGCGACCACGGCTGCGCCGGGACACGAGCTGATCTGGGTTTCCACGGTGGAGGCGCTTAGTCTACTGACACACGAGAGTCACTGCTGGGCCGTGCAGCAGGACGAAGTGTGAGCCAATTATAGCAGCCTGATAGTGAGGTGACAGTGATTCTCCCGCGGTCGATCGACCATGTGTGCCTTCTGGTCTGCTCATCTCGATCAAACGCATACGTCCAGTTTCCGTCTTCGCGGAGACAGAAGACCGGGAGACATTGGTGAGCGTTGAGGTTCGCCTGAGGCTCATCGATTTCATCGAGGATGACTCAGGGACACTTCTCGAGGGGCGACACGCAGAGCAGAACCACTGCTTCATCTGGTGGTTGGTCCACACGGGCGTGAACTGGCAGCTGTGCGGCGTTGCGGAAGGTTCCGCGGGGTACAGTCTTGTCCGCGAGAACAACCAGACGTCGACTGTGCACCTGGAGAGACGCACAGAGTCACACCGACGGCACGCGCAATCAGGGAGTGGGTCGGAAGAGAGTGCGAAGGAACTTCGGGGTAGGAGCGAAGCAGAGCGAGGATCACAAGCGGGCGATCAAGCTGATCACAAACCAAGCGTTTGAGCCTCTGATTTCAAGCCCCGAGTGCTCCTCGCCGACGCAGACACACGGCGCACGAAAGGAGCGAAGAGCATGCAGCCGCCAAACGTTAGAGTGATCGTCTGGATGGTTGTTGGATGGAGTGCGATCGCAACTGCAGGCGACGCGGTGCGCCTCTCGCATTCCGGGCAGACAGCTGTCATCGATCCGTCCAACATAAAAATCGAGATCGTCTTCCCGGGAGGCGAACGGCTCAACCTCTCTGAACCGCGGAAGACTGCATCTGCAGTTGCTCGTCTCAAAGTCCACGGCAACACCGCATCGTGGCATCTTCCGGAACTGGCATTGAACGTACAGTGTCGGCTGAGAGCCGACGAACTCGTCGTCAACTTTATCTCTGAGCGCGAACAAGACCTGACGTGGCCGGTCGTCAAGGCGGCGCCAGAAGTCGAAGGGTACGTTGTCCCTCACTCGTGCGGCTGGTATATCCCGCCGCACGATACTGTCTGGCGGGAGTATCTCGCGGATCAGTCGTTCAGAGTGACGGAGTTGTCCATGCCGTTTTGGGGGCTACACCTCAAGACTCGCTCGCTGACCTTCATCCTCACGAATCCGTTCAACACCGATCTGCTCTATCGGTCAGAGGGCGACACGCTCGCGCTTCAGGCGACGCATCGATTCACAAGAAATCGAAAACGGAAGGAGTTCGGCGTCGTCGTACGGTTCGGACCTCCATCGCCGGTGGAGCCGGCCAGGCAATTCCGCCGCTGGCTCACGAGTCGGAGAGAATTCGTCGGAATCGATGCCAAATTGCGACAAACGCCTCGCGCCGAACGACTCCTGGGTGCCGCTCACGCATACCTTTGGGGAGATGGCGTTTCCATGCAAATGCTCGAGCGACTCAAATCGTATGGCCTCGATCGCATGTGTCTGACACTGAACGATTTGGACGTCGCGGCGGACCAACCAGAACTACCAACCCGAGCTGCCGACTTGGGCTTCCTCATGGGGCCATACGACTCATACCACAGCATTCACCATCCGGAGGAGAAGGATACTTGGGTGACGGCCCAGTTCGACTTGGAACTCTACGAAACCGGCCCGATCATGAACATGGACGGAACGAAGCGGCAAGGCTTTCGAGGCAAAGGCTACGTACTGAGCCCGATCGCTGCCCGTCCCTACGTCGAGAAGCGAGTCAATGGGATCATGGCGACACACGCTTTCAATTCGTGTTTCGTCGATTGCGATGCGTTCGGCCAATGGTTCGATGACTATTCTGAAATCCGCCCCGCTTCACAGCTCGACGATCTGCGCGCCCGGATCGACCGACTGGCGTGGATCAACCGCACCCACGGCGCGGTCATCGGTTCGGAAGGTGGGGCTTATCTTGTCGCGCGAAACATCCACTTCGCGCATGGAGTCACGGCCCCAACGCTAGGGTGGGGCGACCCTGACCTCAAGAATAGGGACTCCGAATACTGGCTCGGCGGCTATTGGCCTCCAAATGCCCCGAGAGTCTTCATGATGCAGGTGCCGCTGAAGCCGAGCTACCGCTACTTTCGCGACCCTCGTTTCTTGCTGCCGCTCTATCAAGTGGTGTTCAACGACTCAGTCGTCGTCACACACCACTGGGGGCGTGCCAGCCTGAAGTTCCGTGACCAGGTGCAAACGACAGAGCTGTGGGAGCTGCTCTACAACGTGCCGCCGCTCTACCATCTGAACATGAAGGAACTTGAAAAACACCGAGCACGCATAAGCGCGCACTACAAGTTCTTCTCGCCGCTCCATCGTGAGCTCACACTCCTTCCACTGACTGACTTCGTCTGGCTATCGCCGGATCGATCCGTTCAGAAGACGGTCTTCGGAGATCAAATCGACATCGTCGCGAATTTTGGATCTCAAAGATTTCAAACTCAAGCCGTCGACGTGCCGCCTCGGAGTGTCGTCGTCACGTGGCGCCAGACGAAGGAGAGGCGAAAGTTCACTCCGAGGTGAGAAACCGCACGATTAGAGGACTTGGACACACTCCAGCCGGATCTCGTCTGGACCACGCCATTCGCACCAGCGATAGTTTCGATGTTCGAAGGCGTCGAAGAGACCCACTTCATACGTCTCGCCTCGAAGCTGGAGCGACTCGATGACGCACTCAAGGTCTGCAACCTCGAACGACAGGTGTTGCTGACGAAGGAACTCTGCGGCGCCTCGAGCCTGTTGGAGAAAGAGGTGAACATGTGGCGATTCGACACACACAGTGCCGCCGTCGCTCGGATGTGGAGTGCACCGAAAGTTGAAGACATCCTCAAAGTACTTCTGCGATCTCTCAAGAGACGTCAGAAACACTCGTTATTTCTTCGTTGGCGGCCTTCTCGAGGATCTGCTGCTCCATATGCAAAAAGTCAGGATCGAACAAGTCAGCCGCGTCTTCTATCGGGTCTCCGCTTCGTAGGCGGCTGAGCGCCGGCGCTATTTTCTGGACACGCGCTTCGATCACATTCCAATCGAACCATGCCCAGCGGCTCGAGAGAGCCTTGAGGTCGCGGTGGGTTTGACGGACTGCGAGCTCTTCCCGCACCACCAGAGTGATGTGCCGGATGAGAACAATCTGCAACGCTATTAACAACCATGCTACGAAGGTCGCATCAGGGAAGTTCTGCCGTAGCCACTGAGGAAGAAAGAGACTGGCCAAAATGCACGACACCGGAAGCGTTAGCCTCAGTACCACCCACCAGAGCTCGACGAGACGGGCAACACGACCGCGCTTTGTAGCGCCGGGATCGTTTTTTTCGGTGTGTCGACCGATGAAGCGGTTGACTCGCATGCGATCGATGCGGGCACCGATGTAGAATCCGAAACAAGTGTGAGCCACCGGGATGGCAGCGCTTGCCAAAACTCGAACCCAGTTCTCCATCTCAAGCCCAGATTCTGCCAAAGCGTAAACAAGGTATGTCCCGACAGCCATGCCGGCCAGAGGAAAGATGTTGGTCCACATGCGTTGCCCTTTGCGGTTTCAAACGGCCGGGTCGCGCGTGCCTTGAGGCGAAAACTCCGGTGGAAATCTTTGTCGCGCCTCACCCCGCCCTAAGCGCCGGCAAGAGCGGCGCCTTGAGCGCAGCGCGCAGCGCTCCCACCGCCGCAAGAAGGCCGCTGGCTAGGATCACCACGAGCGTCACTACAAGCCCGAGGGTGTCGACTTCGCTCGCCGCGGAGGCGAGCTGCGGGGCGACCGCTAACAGAGCGGAGCCACCGCCGATGACGACGCCGACGCCGAGAAGAAGAATCGTTTCGCTGAAGACCAGCCAGGCAATCGAACGGCTGGCAAAGCCGACCGCACGCAAAAGCGCCAGCTCGCCGCGCCGTTCCGTGACGTTGCGGTAGAGGACGACCGCGAGTCCGAGCGTCCCCAGGAGGAGGCCCAGCCCGCCGAGGATTTGAAACGTCGATAGATAGGTATTCTCGACGCGTTTGAACGCCGCCAGCTGCTCGCCTGTCGACGTGACGTCGAATCCCCAGTCGGATAAATCGGCTTCAAGAGCGGTGGCCAGCTGGGGCGAGTCTTCTTGTCCGCTGCCGACGAGGAAAAAGCTCTCGCCCGTCAGTTGTGGGAACGCGCCAACAAAAGCTTGCGCGCTGATGACAAGTTCGCTCTGAAAGATGCTGTGTGACAGCAGTCCGACGAGCCTCAGCTTCACCGTGCGGCCGTGATCGTCCACGACTTCGACCGTGTCACCAAGGCCGGCGTGGAGGATCCACATGACGGTGTTCAGGTCGCCGACTGCGGCGAGTGCGCCGTCGGGGAACTCCCGGTCGAGGAGACGCCACGGGTTTTCCTTCTCCGCCTCGCTTTCTGCCAGCGACTGCGCCCAGCGAAATCCGCCTTGCGCGACGAAGCCAGCTGGGGCGCCCAGGATCCGGGGTGATTGGGGTCGATAGAGGTTGAGGCAGCTGGCGTCGTCTCCTGGGCGCACCCGGAAGGCGTGCAGCCCGGATGCTGCATCGAGCAGCCGGCGCGTCTCGTCGCCGATCTGCAAGGACTCCCGCCCAGCATCAGTTGCGAGCGACTGCGTCAGCGGCACTGAGGAGCGCGCCATGAGAGCGTAACCGCCATCACCGGACGCAGGGTCGGGCGTGGACTGGCTGACGTCGCGACGCTGAGCCGCGACGGCAACGACGAGAAACGCCGCCGCTGCCAACACGGTAACTGTCAAAAGACTACGCCCTGGGGAGCGCCCAGCATTGCGCGCCGCCAACAAAAACAGCGCGGCACGGCCTCGCCCTGGAAGCACGGAGTCCTTGCGGCCGCGGATCAGAATCCAAAAAGTCAGAAGCCCCGAGGCCAGACTCATCGCCCCAGCAGTGAAAAAAATCGCTTCCGGTCGAGACACGGTGACGGCTGCGCCGTAGATCACAAGCGCAGCCGCGCCAACGCCGAGCGCGAGAGCGACAAACCACTGCCAACGCGCGGCGAATCTGGTGGCGCGCCTCTGGCCATCGCCGGGATCTGTCGTGTCGCCTGCCAAGAGCCTTGCCGGCGCGAGGCGACTGGCGCGGCGCGCTACCAGCCAGATCATGACGAACGAGAGAACGCATGTGATCCCAGCGCCCGCGAGGACGCTCAGCGGTCTGACGTGCAGCTGAAGGAACGGCGCGTTGACCGCGCCTTGCCACAGCGTTTTGAGTCCGGTGACGAGAACAGACGCGTAGGCAACCCCCGCGACGGCACCGAGGAGCGCGCCGAAGACGAGCAGTCCCAGCCCTTCACGAAGTAGGAGCGACTGCACCTTCTGGCGTTCGAAGCCGACCGCCATCAGCGTGCCGAATTCCGCGAATCGGAGCTCGCAGGCGAGCCGAAAAACGAGTGTCAGCAGAACGACTGCGGCGACGATGAGGAGAAAGCTGAACGAGACGAAAAGGAGGGTGAAGTCCGTGGCGCCGCGCGCCGATTCGAGTCCCATCGCTCGGATCGGTTGGACGCTGAGACCAACCTGAGACGGCGAGAGTTCACGGAGGAGGGTGCTCTTGAACTTTGCGGCCCAGGAGTCGAGGCGCTGCGAGTCGTCGCTTTCTGCGTCATCCCCGTCCCCGTCCTTCTCCCCCTCCGGCTGCGGCATGGGTCGTACACGCAGCGACGTGGCAACGCCGAAGCGGCTCGCCCAAAGTTCCTTGCCGCTCGCCAGTGCGACGAACGCCTTTGGTGTCGTTCGGTGTTCTTCCCAGTAGTCGTCGTCTTTGTCCCGCACGCGCGAGAGGTCCACCGGAAAGCTCGGGTCCCACGACTGCAGCGTGTCAGCATCGGAGACGCCAGGAAACGTCGGCGTCCAATGCGGATCGGCAGCGTCACCGCTCAGCGCTACGACGCTGCTGAGGCGAAAATCGACATCTGCGTCCGTTAGCTGGTGCTGCTCGTCGACGACGTAATAGGTCAGGCGGACCGTGTCGCCAATTTGCGCTTGCGCATCCTCCGCAGCCCAGTCGTTGAGAACGATCGACGGAGGCGGCGCGCCAGTGTTGATCGTGTCGGTTTTGAGGGCACCAGGTGCCAACGCCGCGAGCGCTGGCGCAACCGCTCCGCTTTGCGACTCCCAAACGCCGAGCGCTGTGACCGTGGAGTAGGGAATTTCACGCTCGCCGACTCGCATCGTGTTGGCGAGGTAGGTCAGTGACTCGAGCGTCAGGCCATCCAAATCAAACGCCGTTTTGCTCGCCGCTTCGAGGACGGCTGGGCTGAGAAGAAGCTCCCGGCTCTCGAGGCGGGCGTAGCCGCGTTCGCCGTCGACCTCGAAGCGCAGTCCCGCGTCTTCCAAATGCCACGCGGTGTGGAGACGGGTCGTCGTCGCCTCCGGGGACAACTCTCCGGCAGCCACAACGATGGCGTTGGCCTCGGTTTCACGCTCGAGCGCCCGACCCAGCATCTCGAGCGGCACGTAAAGGTTGTGCACCGGACCTTGACCTTGGTCGAGCCGAAACAGCCCGGCGCCCTCGTTCGGAACGAGCCGGCGCACTTTCAGACGCAGCGGGCGGAGCCGTTCCGTTCGCTCTCCAAGTGGGTGCTCAGCCGCAATGTCGCTGGGTTTCTCCAAGTGGACCAGCACTGACTCTTCTGCTTTGGCACCCACGGCATCTGCCAGCTCGGCGTTGAGCCAGCCATGACGACGGCGCCCAAGGTCGGCGAACTCAGTCTCGTTTCTCTCACCGTGCGGCCAGAGGCTCCAGAAGCGCGCCGGTACGCCGTAGATCGTCACTGTATTCGAACGCGCCTGACTGTCAGCGTGAATCACCGTCGCTCGCTGAATGATCAGTGGTACGGCCGTGACGCCGCCTGTTGCTCGCTCGTTGGATTCGTTCGACGGGTCGGACTCGAGCTCGGTCGCTAGCTCGCGGCGCACCCACCCCGTCGTTTCGACGAGTTGATCGATGCGACCCAGGCGATCGAGGACGCGTGCTTCGAGGCTGCCGCGCACAGAATCGCCAACGAAGAATGCACCGCAGATGATCGCTGTCGCCGTCGCCGCCGCCAGCACTGCTGCTACATACGCGCGTCGATGATGGCTTAAGCCGCGCCAGGCGAGATTGCTGAGATCAAATCGCTTGCGTGTTGACATCGCGCCTGCCTAAGAAAAGCGCCTAGCGAGTTGGCTCCGTTTTGTTGCTGCTGGCAGCGTCCACCAACTTACCGTCGTCCAGCTCCAAGTGACGTCCAAACCGGGCTGCGAGCTCTAGGCTATGCGTCACAACGATGAGGAGGCCATCGCCTTCGGCATGGAGGTCAAGAAAAAGGTCTGCAACCGCGGCGGCGGAGCTTGGGTCGAGATTTCCCGTCGGTTCGTCGCAAAGAACGAGATCGGGATCGCGGATCAGAGCGCGCGCGATGGCAACCCGCTGGCGTTCACCACCCGACAGCTCCGCCGGGCGATGGGTCGCGCGGTCGGCCAGCCCGACACGCTTGAGTAGCTGCGCGCCGCGTTGGCGACCGGCGTCGTCGACACCACCCGCGGCGAGAAGGGGCACGAGGACGTTTTCGACTGCGGTGCACTGTGGAAGCAGGTGGTGATCTTGGAAAACGAAGCCGATCTTCTCACCACGGAAGCGGGCCAGCTCCTTTTCGCCGAGCTCGAACGGGTCCGTCTCACCGAGGCGGACGCTTCCTGCGGTTGGCCGATCGAGCGTTCCGAGGATGTGAAGGAGCGTGCTCTTACCGCACCCCGACGGCCCGGTGATGGCGACGGAATCGCCGGGCTGCATCGATAGTTCGAGTGCTTCGAGAACGCTGAGCGGCTCGGTCGGAGTCGTGTACGCTTTGGTGAGTCCAACGACTTCGAGCTGGCTGCGGCTGATCATGCTATCGTCCGGTCCTTCAATGGTGTGGCGAGGCGGACGCGGCCGCGTCGATGCGTTTGGCAAACTCCGGTGGCAGTGCCACAGATTCGATGCGCCCATCCGCGTGGCACAGGCAACAGACTACTATGAACTCACCCGTCGCGACCTGCGCTGCATCGTGAAAAAAGGAAAACTTGTAGACGAGTCTCTTTGTCCCTTCACGCCTGACTTCGAGCCGAATCTCGACTTCGTCCTCGAAACGCAGCGCGCGCTCGAACTCGAACTGAGTTCTCAGGCGTGGAAAACCTATGATGCCATCTTTCTGCTCGCTGTGAACGCTGAGGCCGATCGAGCGGAGGAAAGCGTGCTCAGCTTCCTCCGCATAGCAGAAGAAACGCGAAAAGTGAGCGATGCCGGCGACATCGGTGTCTGCAAACTCGACGCGACGTTTGTGGACGAAGGCGACGTGAGACATAGTTCTTCGGTGCTGTAACGAGCTGCCGCGGCTCCGCGCGGTCGACCGAGATGCGTCCGGGCTGTCGCAGCTCAGTGTGAAACGGCCAGGGGGCGGCCACGAAAAGGCTCCTAATTCGAGGCTAAGCGAATGCCTGTTGCGTTGGTTTGATAAGAATTTCGGGCACGTGAGCGCGCGGTGGCAGGTTGGCGATGGTGAGAACCAGCGCTGCAACGTCTTCGGGCTGCAGAATCCGCGCGCGGTGTTCGGCGCTGACGGGCGTTGGCCTGTCGTCGAGGAGCGGGGTTTCCACTTCGCCGGGGTAAACGTTGGTGACGCGAATCCCGAGATCCTTGACCTCGATGCCGACCGTGAGGCCGAGCGCCGACATGGCGAATTTCGACGCGGAGTACGCGACGCCGCCCAGAACGCTCGCCCTGATTCCTGCGACTGAGGAGATGTTGACGATGAGGCCGTCATGACGTTCGCGCATGCCGGGCAGGACCGCGTGCATGCAGTTGTACGCTCCGGTGGCATTGATGCGGAGCAAATGGTCCCAATCAGCTGGCGAGAGATCCTCCATGGATCGTTTCGGAACGTTGACGCCGGCGCTTTGGATCAAAATGTCGACTTGTCCCAGCTCACGCTCAGCCCAGTCGATGAGCGCATGCGCACTGTCGCGATCACCAACGTCTGCGGCGCGCGTGAGGATTTCCCCCGCGCCCTCAACACGTGCAGCAACTTCGCGCAGCTTTTCTTCGCGGCGGCCTGAGATCGCGACGCGGAATCCTTCCCGTGCCAGCGTCAGAGCGCATGCCGCCCCAATGCCAGTGCCGCCGCCAGTGACGACGACGGTCCGTTCCTTTCCAGTCATGCGGTACTCCGATAGTCTCTTGAGCGATCGTCTGTGCGGCAGATCGTTTCCGTTCAGTTTTTGTGCAGCGTTGCACGGAGTTGTTCAGTGCCGCCCGGCGCAGCGACTGTCTTCGTCGCGCTCGGTTCGCGAAGCCTTCGCCGCAGAAGCCGCCACCGCGAAGACAGCTGCGGTCTCTTCTGCCATGCGTGCGCTCGAGAACCACTCGTGTGCAGCGGCGCGGCCCGCCGACGCATGTTGAGTGCGCAGCGCGGAGTCTTTGAGCAGGAGAGCGAGCTTGGCGGCGAGGTCGGACGCACTGCGAGGCTCATGCAGCACGCCTCCCCCCGAACGTTCGACGATTTCGCGGAAGGCTCCGGCATCGGGGACGACGATCGGAACACCGCTCGCGAGCGCCTCAATGGCCGGCAGCGCCTTGGACTCCTCGTAAATTGATGGCATCGCGAACACGTCGAGCGAACGGAGGAACGCGACTTTCTGCTGGCGGTCAAGAGTCCCGACGAGGTGAAATCGCCGACTCAATCCAGCCGCCGCTAGCCGTGCGCGCAGACCGCGTGCGTAGGGAATCCCCTGTCCGCCCAGCGAGCCTGCCATGTGCAATTCCAGTTGTGGAAACTCAGCGGCGAGTTGGCGGAACGCCTCGACAAGCAGGTGTCCACCCTTCTCCGGCGCAATGCGGGCGAAGTAACCGAGCTTCAACGTTTCGTCGGAGCGTGGTGGCGTTTCGAGCTCGCCCTGGTAGTCCTGCAGCGAAATGCCGGGATTGACCACTGCAATGGCGTTCGGATCGATTGTGAACGTCTCGACGATAAGGTCTCGGTAGCAATCCGTTGGCGCGATGAAGCGGTCGATCGAGCGGCTGTTCTGACGCACCAGTTCTCGGGCGAGGTCACGATACGGAGGCTCGAGACCGTCGACAAAGTAGTCTTCGCCGGTCAGTCCACACGTGATGGGTACGTCCATGGCGCGCTTGAGCGCCGGCGCTACGCCGCTCAGAAGGCTGTTGCTGAGGTGGACCACGTCGAACGGGGCATGGGCGTGGAGCCACTCGATCAGCTCTTCCATCGACGTCCTCTGGTTGCCGTCGACGCCCTGGAGCATCGACACGGTCAACGCGCCGAGTTTCTTAGGTTCGTTTCCGAGCGCCAAGTTCGACACCCAGCGTAGAAGCGCCTGGGAGCCTAATAGGCGCCGTACGAAGCTCGTCGGCCTGCGTACGAACGAGAGTTTCTGTTCGGCATACACGCGCACACCGTTGAGGAGCACCGATTCGTGCTTGACGCTCGACTCGTCGAGTCGCAGCGGCGTGTACGTCGGAATGAAGGTTACTTCGTGCCCGAGCTTCTGCAGCGCGACAGCAAGCGCGTTGTCTCGCAAACAGCTGCCGCAGTACATGCCGGCGGCCCCGGTGGCGACGACAGCGATCTTCATGAGATCGCACTCCGCGATGCTGGCGCTCCTGCTATCTCTCCCATCAGCGCGACTCATTCCCAGATGTCTGCGGCCTGAGGTCGAAACAGTGGACAAGTCCCTCACTCGACGTGATAACAAGCCGACCGTCGGCAACTGCCGGCGAGGCCTGGAATTTGGAACCCGCCGCGTAGCTCCAAATCTCTTTTCCGCTCTCGAGATCTAACAAATAAACGTTCCCATCGAGCCCGCCGACCGCAACGCGATCCCCGATGATCACGGGCGACGAGTCGACTTTCGCCTTTGTGGGGAAAGTCCAGATGGCCTCGCCGCTGTCCGCGTCGATTGCGTGCACGAGCTTGTCGCGCCCACCAATCACTACGACCCACGACTCCTTGCCTTTGACCTTGGCGCGACCCACTGCAGGTGAGGCGTAGAACTGAAAACTGCGCGGCGGATTGTATCGCCAGATCACGCCCGGGCTTGCTCGCTCGCCCGACGGTGTTTCCCGCTCGCTGGTCGTCGAGTCGGTGGCTGCCTCGGACCCAGAGGCTAAGGGCGTCACCGCCGCTGCGCGTGCCGCGCTCTGCGCGACGATCTCTCGCCAGTTCACGCACAGAACTTCTTCGGCGAGCGTGCCGACGAAGAGTCGCTCTCCGACGATCGCAGGTGAGCCGGCGTTGTTGCCGCCCATGGGGACAGCGCCGACCTCCTTGCCATCGGTCAGCGACACGATCCTTAGCTGCTCATCGCAGCCAGCGACGAACGTGTGGCCGGCCGCCACCGCGGGAGAACCGTGTACCGGCCCCTCCGTCGTGAAAGTCCAGACGGGCTTGCCGTCGTCAGCGCGCAGGCAGTAGAGTGTGGCGTCGTATGATCCGAAGAGGACTCGGTCGCGATCGAAGCTCACAGATGACAAGATCTCGGCACCGCTTTCGGTCTCGAGCTTCCAGAGCTCTTTTCCTGTCGTCGCGCTGATGCACCAGAAGACGCCGAGAATGTCGCCAAAGTAAACGCGATCTCCTTTGACAGCCGGCGACGCCTGCACTCCGAACTCATTCGGAAAAGTCCAGAGGAGTTCCCCTATGTCGCTCTTGGCGTCGAGCGCCAGGGCGAGGATGCCTTTCTCGTCGCTACCGATGAAGACTCGCCCAGCATCGATCGCTGCCGTCGACTCGACAGCGCTCTCTGCGTCGTAGACCCACACCAGGCGCGGCGTCGCGGCGACGCTTCCGCGCCGCCAACCACGCTGAAGCGAGCCGCCACGGAACGTCGTCCATGGTGCGCTCATTTCGAGGGGCGCCTCAGACGACACGTCTATCTTCGGTGTAGGTTCCGAAGGTTCGAGGGCTGGAGCACTCGACGTTGACTCTGCTGATTGCTGATCCTCGCGCGCGTCAGTCTGCGACCGGCCGCTCGCTTGTTGTGGGATGAGCAACCAGGCGACTGCTGCTGTGAGGAGAAGGGTCAATAGGCCAAGCGATACAGCTCTTCGAAGTCGTCTCGATCGAAACGTCGTGGATTGAACTCTGCGGTCCATTGCTTCTGCGCTCCCTGAGTGAGTGCGGGGATGTCGCCTGCAGTGACGCCACACTGCCGCAGCGCGCGCGGCAGCTCTGTTTTCGAAAAAATCGATTCGAGTTGTTGTGCGAGGGGCTCGCCTGGGGGTCCATCGAGCGCCAGTGTGTCGGGAGCGTCAAGGTGCGACGCTGCAGCGAGTGCATCGTAGTCGTCACCAACGCTCGTGGCATTGAGGCGAACAACATGCGGGAGAAAGATGCCGACAGCGGCACCATGTACGGTTCCCTTCATCGCGGTGAGCGGATTCGCCGCGGCATGTGCGACGCCGAGCATCGAGTTTTCGATCGCGATGCCGGCGTACGCTGCGCCGATGAGCATGCGCCCTCTGGCCTCGACGTCGTTAGGTGCTTCAAGCACGCGCGGGAAGCTGCTGCGAAGTAGGCACCACGCCTCTCGCGCGAACATCATCGAGAGAGGTGTGCGGCGCTTCGTGACGTAGGTCTCCACGGCGTGGGCGATCGCGTCAGTTCCGGTTGCTTCGGTCACGGGTTGCGGCTGCGACAACGTGAGCGATGGATCGAGAAGCGCCAACCGGCATGCGGCGCGCGCGTCTCCACATGCCATCTTTTGATGCGTCACAGGATCTGAGATAAGAGCGAACGATTGAGTTTCGCTTCCCGTTCCGGCGGTCGTCGGTACCGCGATCATTGGCAGAAGGTCGCGAGTCGCCTTGCCGATGCCCCAATAGTCGCGAATTTGTCCACCGCACGAGTAAACAAAGTTGATTCCCTTGGCACAATCCATCGAGCTGCCACCGCCGATGCCGACGAGGAAATCGATGCCTTCGGTGCGCGCTACCTCAACGCCAGCGCTGACGTGAAGGGAGGTAGGGTTTTCTTCCACGCCATCGAACACCGCAACCTCGAGACCGCAGCGACGCAGCGACTCGACGGCGCGCTGCGCGTGGCCAGCTCGCTCGATGCCGGGATCGGTCACGAGAAGAACGCGTGTCGCACCCTCCGCCGCGGCGAGCTTGCCGAGTTCGTCCAACACTCCGACGCCGTATTTCAGCCGCGTTCGCGGACGGTAGTCAAAGGAGGTCAACGGCGTCGTCCGTGTCGCCAAAAGGTGCGATTGGGTCGTGTCTGGGCTCGTGCGCGAGCTCATGTCTTTTGGTTTCCTACCGTGGAGCCGTCAGTAGACGCCGACGACGAGCGGTGTCTTGGAGCGCGAGAAAGGTTGGACGTCGCGGACGCCGTCCCAGGGGTACATGGAGATCGGGGGTGATCTCACCCCTTCATCGCGCTCGAGGAAACCAGGCACGAAAAACTCCTTGGTCAGCGTCGTCAGCTTGACGCGGCCGGACTCGCCGTAGTCGACCACGCGCTCTGGCACGTCCGGATCGACGACCTCGAGGACAGCACGTGGGTGTGGCGGATGATAGATCACCGCATAGTCGTCTTCGGGCACGTACGGTTTATGGCACGCTAACCCCATGAGCGTGTTGCCGTAGGTCGGCACGAATTCGGCGTTCGGAGCCAATTCCTCCCGAGCACGCTTGTGAAACGCTGCGTCCATCTGTGTGCCGCCGCAGAAGATGCCAGTGATTCCAACTTGTTCTAGCGACACCTTTTCGCATAGCGCTTCCAGCAGCTTTGGTGTTGTGAACAGGCAGTGGACACCTGGCTGCGCGCGTAAGACCGTCAAGGCTTGGTCGATGACATGGTCCTTGTAAGCCAGAGCCGCCTGCGTCCACCCCTTCTTCAGGCACTTGGTGAACCAGCGTGGATCCATGTCGACGCAGAAGCAAATGCCGCCACGGTATTGGGCTAAATGTTCGACAGCCAAGCGCAGTCGGCGTGGGCCCGTCGGGCCGATCGACAGCCAATCGGCGCCGCGTGGAAAGCCGGTGTCGGAGAGCGTCTCAGAAAACAGCTCGTAGTCGATACGAAAATCTTCGACGTTGACACGCGACTTCGGTACGCCCGTCGTGCCGCCGGTTTCAAACACATAGACGGGCTTGCCAGCGCAGCCCTTGGGAACCCAACGCTCTACAGGGCCGCCGCGGAGCCACTCGTCCTCGAAAAGATCAAACTTCTTGAGGTCGTCGAACGATTTCACTTCCTGTCGCGGGTCCCAGTCGAGTCGACTCGCATAGTCGAGCCAAAACGGACAACCGGTCGCTGGGTTGAAGTGGAATTCGACAACTTCCGCGACCCAGGCGTCAAGTTTGGCGCGAGCCTGGCTCACTTCATTCGTTGTGGCCGGCGCGGTGCCAGGATGTCGTTCGCTTGTCATACAAAGCCTTCTTCATGTCGCTGGTCCGACCCGTGCGTGACGCGACGTTCGTCCCGTCTGCAACTCGCCGCGCCGGATTCACTTCTCTTCGATGGCGTAGAGGTGAGTTCGCGTTGCGATGTAGAGCACGCCACCGGCTGCAACAGGTGTCGTGTAGACGGAGGCGTCCATATTGTGCTCGGCGAGTACTTTGAGTGTCTTGCCATGTTCGAGAATCACTACGTCTCCGTCCTCGTCGCCGAGGAACACTTTACCATCGATCACGGTGGGCGAACCCCAGACCGCGGCGAAGGTGTCGTGTACCCAGTTCGACCGACCCGACTCGGCATCAAGGCAGTGCAAGAAACCGCTCAAGTCGGCGGCGTAGACTAAGCCGTCCGCCACGGCAAAGGAGGAGATCGTGCGTTTAAACTCTTCGCCACCGAAGTGCCACTTGGCGCCGGTCTTGGTTATATCGCCGGTCTGCGACGCGTCAATAGCGTACAGATGGCCGATCCCCTCGCCGTGCTCCGGGTCTTGTCCGACAGCGATGTAGACGATGCCATTGACGCACGCGGCGGTGGAGATAATGTTGTTGCGCGTTCCTCGACCGCCAAGTTCCCACTTGGAGTCCTTGGGGTTGCAGTCGAACTCCCAGATTTTTTGGCCGGTCTTGGGCGCATAGCTTCGGACCCATCCATCGCCTCCGGGGAAGATGATCTGCGGTCGACCACCAGCATGGATGTAAGACGGCGCCGCCCACTGGCCATGGAGGATGCCCTCGCCAGGGTCGGCGTTGTCCCAGATGAGATCGCCGGTCTTCTTGTCGAGGGCCATGAAGCTTGGTGCGCGCGGGTTGGGGATCGTGATGTGATCGCGCTCAACTCCGTTCGACGTGATCACGAAGATAATGTCGTCGATGACGAGCGGTGAACAGGTCGCGAGGTTGTGTGGGAAGACACCAAGTTCCTCCATCATGTCGTACGACCAGATGATGTCGCCGTCGATGGGGTCCTTGTACTTTTCGTCCTTGAAGGGGCCGTCGTTCTCGCCGTCCAAGAACCCATCGACGTCAGCGCAGACGACTTCGCACCGATTGCTCACGTAGTAGATGCGCCCGTCCTCCGCGACCGGCGACGAGCAGATCCCCTGTTCCGGCCAATCATTGACGCGGCCTGCTTCGAGTTTGTCGTGCACCATCTGCCAGAGGAACTTGCCGCTACCCTCCTCGAAACACATCATGACGCCTTTGTCGCCTTTGATTTTCGAGTTGACGTGGGCTTCGTTGTTCGTGCCGACGAAGATCTTGCCTCCCGCGATCACCGGGTTGCCGTAGGACTGCGAACCCAGTTTTGCGACCCATTTGACGTTGGTTTTCTTCTCGACGTCCCACTCATGCGGAATCCCTTTGTCGACGAAGTTGACCATGTTGCGCTCTGGCGTCCCGCCCCACATGGGCCATTCACCCGGTTTGATCTTAAACGTCTCTTTGGCGCTCGACGCCTTTTCGCCAGCGCCCGCGTGTGAACGCTCTAAGCCGCCAACAACAAGTGCTCCCATCAAAGCCGCGATCGCTCCAACCGCGATCGCACTCCTCAATTGGATCGACATCTTTTTCTGCTCTCCCATGCGTCGTTTCTTTCCGGTTTCGTCGCTCTGAACTTCGACCCTGCTGCGGTCACCAAGAGAGCCGCTGGCTCGCGGTGCCTTCGCCGCAGCGCGAGGCGAGGCCCGCTACTTGTTTGGGTATACTTTGACGTTGTCGTAGTAGATCTCGGTGCCGGATGATCGGCTCGTCGTGCCGGCGGAGTAGCCATGGAGACCGGGACTTCCCTCGCCATTGGGGTTGGGGTCTTCGACTGAGACCATCCATTCGGCGGGCTCAGTTTCATCACGCGGCCACACTTTGCCGCGGGCGACTGCAATTCCGTCACGATTCTCGACGCTGAACTTCATGCGGTACCACGTGTCTTTCTTCCACTCGAATTTGATCTGTTCGCTGAGACGCGGCTGTGGAATCCATGACACGATTCTCAGCCGCTGGTGATTTCCCATGAGTACGAATGTATAGCGACTGTTGATGACGCCGATGTTCGGCAGATTGCGCCGCTTCTCCGTGCCCAGCACATCCGCCTCGATCGTGTAGTCCTTCCAGCCGGGCATGCCGATAAATGTCTCTGCGTCGATGAACTTGGAGTTCGTCGCTGTCTTATGGAGGACCTTGTGACCGCCGTGTGTCTTGCCGACGAACTTGATGCCGGCTCCGACCCACGCTGGCGGCGGCTTACCGTCGGCCAGGTCATCGAAATCGAATCCGAGAGGTAGTCGCGGCACGACGCGTACGCGGGCGCGTTGCTCCAGGTCGCCGTGGCGCCCCACGACGACCCCTTGACGGTACTGCTCGGCGGCGTTGAGCGCCAATTTCCCTTCCGCGTTGACGTCACCCACGAGCCCCATGGCGAGGCCCCACTGCGGCCGCACCGATTCCTTGAGGAGGCGTCCATCGGCATCGAAGACGCGAGCGCGGAACGTCACTTGGTCGCCCGGTTGCGCTAACACGTCGGCCGGCAGGATTTGCAGTTGTGCTCCTTTGGCATCGGCGGCCGCAGGCTTCTCCTCGGCTAGCTTAGCCGTTTCGCCGGAGGTGCCCTTCCATTCCTTGTCACCCAGGCAGTACACCTCATCACGCGTGGTGAAGTAGACGCGTCCGTTAGCGATCGCCGGGGAGCCGAAGACTTCGACCACCGCCTCCTTCGCCGCGAATGTCTGCAGCGGTTCGAGCGGTTCGAGCTCGCTATTGCCTCGCTTGCGCGCCGCGGCTCGCTGCTCGATCTCCGCCTCATCGAGGAGGTAGAACCGGGCATTGACTTCACCGACGTAAATCTTCCCGTCACCGACGACAGGTGAGCCCTTCATGACGGTGCCGATATTCTCTTCCCACAGCTCGTCGCCGCTGAGCGCGTCGAGGCAGTAGAGGTTCGACGAGTTGTCGCAAACGTACAACTTGCCATCCTTCAGCGCTGGTGAGGAGTAGCCGGCGAGGATGCCGTCGCGGCGCCAAACCTCATGTGTCTTCGTGACGTCACCGCTGCCGGTCGCGTCAATGCAAACGACGCGGCCCATGATCGCTTGGTCGACGTTCTCTTCGCTGTGGCAAGCGTAGACCTTTTCCTTCCAGACGATTACGGAGACATTGATCCCGCGCTTCGAAAGGGAGAACTTCCACACCGACTTTCCGGTACGTGCCTGCAGAGCGTAGACTGCGCCGTCGGCATTGCCTCCGATGAGCAGTCGAACACCACCGATGACAGCGACGACGGGCGTCGAGTACGTGGTGTCAAGAGGTGCCCCTCCTGGCTCTGACCACCAGATGACCGAGCCGTTGCGCTTGTCGAAAGCCACGTATCGATGGCGTCCACGCGCATGAGGACCCCAACTGGAGTTGAGAAAGCTAATGATGACACGGTCTTCGTCAATGATCGGCGTGTGCGTGCGTCCGCCATAGCCGTTGATCGTGCCATACTCCTCGTGCATCTGTCGCTGCCAGAGCAGCTTGCCGTCCTTCGAAACGCAGAGGATGGTGTTCTGCACGCCGTGGGCATAGACATGACCGGTTTCGGGGTCGACTACTGGGCTTGACCAACCGATCCGAGGTGACGGGATGTCGGTCAGAAAGACGTTGAATCGATGTTCCCAAATGACGTCACCGGTTTCGCGGTGCAAGCAGAGAAGTCGCTCGCTTTCTTCGATGCCGCGACCGGCGCTGTTGAGGATGTAGACGTGGTCGCCGAAGACTACCGGCGTCGAGCGGCCGCCGTGACTCGTTTTCCACAGCACTTGCCAGTGCTCAGGCAGTGAAGACTCACGAGAGACGCCGTTATGTTCAGGGCCGCGCCAGCTCGGCCAATCGCCTGCTTCGACAGCGCTGACAAGAAACGCGCCGCCGACCAGCCACGCGGTGAGCTTGCGCATCATCCGGCGCCCTGACCTCGGCAGCGCTCCACCGCGCAGGCCATCACGATCGTGCCGCAAACAACGATGGGGCGAGCGGCAGCGTCGAGTCTTCTTGGTCACGTCTTTCTCCTCCGTGTCATCAGTCATCATCGAGCGTCAGCGAAATCATGTGTTCAATCGTCATGTGCGAACGTCTTTTCGCTTGTGGGTTCAAGATTCGGTGTCTTCTCGGATCCAACGTCTACCCTTGAGCTCAAAACGCGGCAAGCTGCCGCGCGGCACCGTCTTGATCTCAGCGCGGAACGATAGTTTCCTCTCGAGCTCGCGCTGGACACGATTCGACAACCGCATCGCCGCATCGGAGTGAGCACGGTCTTCGGCGTCGAGTTCTTGCGGCGTAGCCGGCAACGACGTGTCGTGCGGAGCTTTCTGCAGCTCAGCATCTTCCTCGATGGCTCGCGGGATCGCAGCATCTTTCCCCGGATTTTCTCTGCTATCAGGAGTACTGCAGACGTCGTCCGGTTCGATCTCAACGACGAGGTGCGTCAGCTCTCCGCGCTTCAAAACCCGTACGCGATACTCAGCGATGCCATCGATTCCGCGGAGCACGCGTTCGACCGCTGCGGGGTAGATGTTGTTACCGCGGACGATGACCATGTCGTCCAGTCGGGAGAGGATTCCGCCTTCGAGCCATCCATAGGGCATAGCGTCATCATAAGGCTCGTCAACCCACTCCACCAGGTCGCCTGTCCGGTACCGAATCAGAGGGCTTGCGGTTCGCCCAAGATTGGTGATGACGAGCTCGCCGCGTTCGCCGCTCGCTTTCCTCCGGTCCGTATCCGGGTGCAGAACCTCGACGATGAAGTCTGACTCAAGCACGTGCAGTGCGCCGCGGTGGTGCTCAGGCTCGATCCCAAACGAACCGATTTCCGTCATGCCGCAGTGATCGAAGCACCGTGCGCCCCACGCAGTTTCGATCTTTTCACGCGTTGGGCCGATGCAGCCCCCTGGTTCGCCCGCGACGATGAGCGCTCGCACACGGGAGTTCCGCAGGTCACAGCTTTCCGCTCTCGCCACCTCCGCCATGTGAAGGGCATAGGTCGGTGTGCAGACGACGACGGTCGCCCCGTGACGTTCTAGCAATTGAAGGCGCAGCGCAGTGCGGATGCCGCCAGCGGGCAGCACGAAGTGTCCAGCGCGGGTCGCAGCCTCAAATCCAGCCCAGAATCCGATGAAGGGGCCGAACGAAAACGGAAAGAAGAACCGGTCGTGTGTCTCGATTCCTACAGCTGCGAAGATCTGGTCCCAACAGTCGAGAATCCAGCTCCAGCTCTCCTGCGTGTCCAGCCAAGCGAGAGGTGAGCCCGTAGTAGTACCAGAGGTCTGGTGAAGCCGCGTGTAGCGCTCCAGAGGATACGTGAGCAGGTCGCCGTAGGGTGGCGAGTGCGCCTGGGACGCTTCGAGTTCGTCTTTCGTCGTGAGCGGCAGCGCGTCGAGAAGCGATGTCAATGGCGCCCGCGAGTCCGCGGATCCGACCTTGCGCCACGCGCTGCCACTCAACTTGGCGCGATAGAATGGATGGCTCGCTTCAATGGTTTCGAGCAGCTGGCGGAGTTTTTCGCGTTGGCGCTTTCGGATTTCGTCTCGCTGCACGGCGTCTGGCGTCTAATTCGCGCTCGAAGATGCATTCGCCGCCGGTTGGCGAGACCTTCACGTCGCCCGCGGCTGTCGTTCGTGTTTGGCGGTGACGATTCTACCTCACCGTCGCAGAAAAAGAGCGCCAGAAAACCACGGGCTCACTCGTCGTCGTGATCGTTGTGGAGTACGCCGCGCGGAACCATGTTGGGTCGGATCGACCGCGTCGAACCAAGGGCCAAGAATTCCAGCGAACGCACGGGCCTCACGAGGCTCGCTCGAAGATCCCCGCGGCGCCCATGCCGCCGCCGATACACATCGTGACGAGCGCGAAACGCTTCTTTTGTCGCTCGAGCTCATGAAAAGCCGACAGACTCAGCCGCGCACCTGTGCAGCCGAGTGGGTGGCCGAGCGCGACCGCGCCGCCATTGACATTCACCTTCTCTGCTGGCAACTCGAGCTCTTGCATGACACTCAGCGCCTGCACCGCGAAAGCTTCATTGAGTTCGATCAGGTCGATGTCATCGAGTTTGAGTCCCGCACTTTCCAGGGCTTTTGGCACAGCCTTGACGGGACCGATGCCCATGATCTCTGGCTCAACGCCAGCCACCGCGAAGCTGCGGAATGTCACCAGTGGCTTCAGCCCCATGCTGTCGGCACGCTCTTTCGACATGACGACGACGGCGGCGGCGCCGTCACTCATTTGTGAGGCGTTTCCCGCCGTCACCGTGCCGCGGCTGTGAAACACGGGCCGCAGTTTGCTCAAGCCTTCGAGCGACGTGTCAGGTCGAGGGCATTCGTCCGTGTCAATCGATACCGAGCCAACGTCAATGCCGCCGCCAGGCTTCGGTCGACGATGTTCGACCTCGATCGGGACGATCTCGCCGGCGAATTTCCCGTCGGCGATCGCTTTCGATGCCTTTTGATGGCTCTCGAGTGAAAACTGATCCGATGCTTCGCGGGAGATGCCGTACTTCTGAGCGAGGTTTTCTGCCGTCAGTCCCATGCCTAGGTAGACGTCAGGATTCGTCTCGGCGAATTCTGGATTCGGGTAGGCCCGCGAGAACATGCCAATCAGGCTCATGCTTTCGGTGCCGCCGGCAACGATGACGTCGGCGCGACCGCACTGAATCGCTTCGGCGGCCATGGCGATCGTCTGCAGTCCGGAGGCGCAGAATCGATTGACGGTCACTGCCGGCACGGTCACCGGTAGCCCTGCTTTCAGGCTGGCGATGCGCGCGACGTTCATGCCTTGCTCTTGCTCGGGAATGGCGCAGCCCATGATCACGTCTTCGATCTCGTCGGCCTTGAGACCTGGAGTGCGCTCGAGCGCGGCGCGAATCGTCGCCGCGGCTAGGTCGTCCGGTCGAACCGTGCGTAGGCTTCCCTTGCGCCCTTTGCCGAGTGGTGTACGGGCTCCGCTGACGATCACAGCCTCTTTCATGACTCTTTCTCCGAGTGTTTTTCTATCGCTGATGCATCCTGAGCTCTTGGCATCGGTGTGTCCTAGTTGCGCAGCGGTTTACCAGTGCGCAGCGTGTGCTCGATTCGGGCGCGGGTCTTTTCCTCGCCCAGGAGGCTCATGAACACCTCACGCTCCAGACCAAGGAGATACTCTTCAGTGACAGTCGAGCCTGGGTCGACGTCGCCACCACAGAGGGCATAACCGAACTGTCTTCCCAGATGAGCATCATAGTCGCTGATGAACCCACCCGCTTGATATTGGCGGAGCAGCACTTTCAACTCCGCCCAACCAGTGAGGCCTGCGACGCGCACGTTTGTTCGACGCCGAGGTGGCTGGTAGCCTGCCGCTGCGAGGAGGAGAACGTTGGCCTTAGCGTCCGCGAGGACGCGATCCTTGTTCATGCTGACGCCGTCTTGCGGCTGCAGAAACCCGAGCGCGCGCGCCTGGGCCGCGCTGCCGGACGTCGTCGCCTGAGCGACCGTCTCGAAGTACTCCTTGACGAACGGGAACAGCACCGTCGAAGCGCTCGCTGGCGTCCTTTCGTGGGCGCGACAGGCGAGCTCGCGCGTACCACCCCCACCGGGAATCAAGCCGACTCCAAGCTCGACGAGGCCGATGTAGCTCTCGGCGGCGACTTGGGCACGACAACCGGCAAGGATGATCTCGCAACCGCCGCCGAGCGCCATGCCTTGCGCGGCGACAACGACCGGTTTAGCAGCGTAGCGCATACGAAGGACAGTGGCATGAAAGCGTCGAATCATCGCTTCGACGTCTTCCCACTTTTTCTCGTCGAGCGCTTGTGAGACTTTCTTCAGGTTGGCTCCGACCGAGAAGTGCGCGGCTTGGTTACCGACGACTACGCCGGCCCACTCACCCTCCTCCGCGGTGTCAATGGCGCGCTCGATCGTCTCGAGGGTCTCGCCGGAGATGGCATTCATTTTCGAGTGGAACTCGACTCCGAGGACACGATCGCCGAGATCCCAAACGCTCGCATCCGAGGTCGTGTGGAGTGGTCGCGTACGCTCACGGACGTCGTCGAGAAGAAGTACGCCCGGGCGCGGTGTGATGACCTGGTACGACTTACTCGGGAGGTCAAAGTAGGCGCGTCGCTTGCCACCGCCTTCTTCCAGATAGCCGTAGAAACTGTCGTGGCCCGAGTCAAGCAGCGTCTGGACGGCGGTGGGAATCTCGTCTCCGTCGGCTTTCATGCGCGCAGTCGATTCTTTGACACCGATCGCGTCCCAAACCTCGAAAGGTCCGAGATCCCAGCTGAAACCCCAGCGCAGTGCGCGATCGACGCTGACAATATCATCGGAGATTTCGGGAATGCGCCGACCGGAATAGAGGAGGGTTTCAGCGAGCAGGCGCCAAGCATAGCGGGCGGCCGCGTCGTCGCCCGAGATCAGCGTCTTGATGCGTTCGGCCGCGCCACCGGCTTTGCGCGCTGCTTCGAGACTGGAGAACTGAACCTCGCGCGGCGCGCGGTATTCGAACGTCTCCAGATCGAGAACGTGGATCTCCTTGCCAACTTTCTTGTAGAACCCCTCGCCACTCTTGCGGCCCAAGCGGCCTTCTTTCACGAGGCGTGTGAGGAGTTCTGGCGGTGAAAACTTTGCCAAGCTTTCGTCATCCGGCAGCAGCTTTTGCGCGTTCTCCATCACCATCACGGAGACATCGATGCCGACGAGGTCCTGCAGGCGGAACGAGGCCGTCTTAGGTCTTCCCAGCGCCGGTCCGGTGATCGCGTCGACTTCCTCGATGTTGAGGCCTTCTTCCACCATGAGCTGCGCGCCGATGCCCATGACGTAGACGCCGATTCGATTGGCGATGAAATTCACTGTGTCCTTACAACGCACCAGACCTTTGCCAAGGCGAACGTCGCAGAACGTTTCGATGCGATCGAGGGCCTCCGGACTCGTCTCTGGGCCGGGGACGATCTCGAGGAGATACATGTAGCGTGGCGGGTTGAAGAAATGCGTGATCAGAAAGTTGCGGCGAAAACTATCGTCGAGTCCTTCGGTGAGAAGGCTCAGCGAAAGTCCGGAGGTGTTCGACGAGACGATGCTCTTTGGACTGCGGCAGCTGGCGATCTTTTCGTAGAGACTGCGTTTCACGTCGAGACGTTCGGTCACCGCCTCGACGATCCAATCACAGTCTTTGATCTTGGCGAGGTCGTCGTCGATGTTGCCAGGCGTCACAAGTGTTGCGTCGGCTGGGTCCATGAACCCAGCGGGTCGGCCCTTCGCCATGCGCTGGATCGCCTCGATGGCGAAGCGCGAACGGGTCGCCGGAGCGTTTGCGTCGGCGCCTGAAAGGTCCGGTGGCACGATGTCCAGCAGGAGACAAGGCACTCCCGCGTTTGCGAGTTGCGCGGCGATCCCGGCGCCCATTGTCCCAGCTCCGATCACTGCAGCTTTCTTGATCATCCGACTTCTCCCGTCACTCTATCGAACGCTCGAAAAGGTCGGCGCCGGCGGCCTCGCTCTCCGTCTTCTTTGCCCAAACCAAAACGGCTCCGCCCTTGATCGATGATTCTATCTGCGCGAACCCGGCCCGCCGTAGGTGATTTTCGACGTCCGACTTCTCTTCGGCGCGTTCGCCGATAGCAACTTCGCCCCCAGGGCGGAGGACGCGCCAGATCTCAGCGACGAAAGCAGCCGGAGAGGCGGTCTGAGCGATGGTGCGCCAGATCACGGCGGCTTCGAACAGCGCGTCGGCGACCGGCAGGTCCCCCAGCGACGCAACCCAGGCGTGCACGAGGCGATCGAGCGACCACTTCTTCAGTTCCGCTAACTCCGTGCGGGCCTCCCTTTCATCGGAATACGCGGCACAAATCTTTACCATCGGTTGTTCGCAGAGAATGCCTTGGCTGAGGAGGCGTGGACGTCCGACCACCAAGGCGCGTTTGACTCTATCGAGACCGACGAGGCGCAGCACCTCGTCGCGCAGCGTCACAGCGCGTTCGCCGTAGTCGTCTTCGAGCCGGGTCCGAAAGGCGTCGATTCGGGAGCGTTCTTTGCGACTGTGTTCGAAATCGAGAAGCGCGCGCTCTTGCCGGCCGGCGCGTTCACGGTGCGCGGCGGCGAGTTGTCGTTCGAACCCGAGCCAGCCGGGAGTGTAGAACGACGCTCCTTGCATGCCGTCAGGCAGATACTGCTGCGTGGTCCAGTGCTCGCGAAAGGCATGCGGGTATTTGTAGCCAGCGCCGTGTCCGAGCCCCTTCTTATCGCGGCTCGGATCCTTCAAGTGGTTTGGCACTGCGTCCGGAGCGCCCTCGGAGAGATGCTTGAGCGCTGCGAAGTAGCCGAGAGTACTATTTGACTTAGGTGCGAGCGCCAAATGCAGGCAAGCTTGCGTCAGGTTGAACTGGCACTCCGGCAAGCCGACATATTCCACGGCGTGTGCGGCCGCCGTTGCGACCTGGAGCGCCAAGGGGTCCGCCAGACCGACATCTTCGCTGGCGAAGATGACCATCCGCCGGGCGACAAAGCGCGGATCCTCGCCGGCTTGAATCATGCGCGCCATCCAGTAGAGCGCAGCGTCGGGGTCGGAGCCGCGCAGACTCTTGATGAAGGCGCTGATCGTGTCGTAGTGAGCGTCGCCATCTTTGTCGTAGAGCAGTGCCCGTCGCTGGATGGATTCGGCCGCGACCGCGAGGTCAATCGTCACGCGACCTGCGTCGTCGGGTGCCGTCGTTTTGGCCGCGAGCTCGAGCGCGTTCAGAGCGTTACGCGCGTCGCCCTGTGCGATCTTCGCCAGATGCTCCGCCGCCTCGTCTTCCAGATGTATGTCCTGTGTGCCAAGGCCACGCTCGACGTCATCCACGGCGGTGCTGAGGATCTTCACGACGTCTTCGTCCGTCAGTGGCTTGAGCTCGAACACGCGGGAGCGACTGACGAGGGCTTTGATGACTTCGAAATACGGGTTTTCAGTTGTCGCTCCGATGAATGTCAGCGTGCCGTTCTCGACGTGCGGTAGCAGTGCGTCTTGCTGGGATTTGTTGAAACGATGGACTTCGTCGACAAACAGAATCGTCTTGTTGGCTACACTCCGAGTACCCGAATCGTTCGAGGCGGCGTCTGCGTCTACTTCTGCGCTCGCGGCGCGGTGCTGGCGAGCTTGTTCGACCGCCGCGCGGATATCTTTGACGCCAGCGAAGACCGCGTTCATCGTTACGAACTCCGCGCGAGTGGTCTGGGCGATCACCTGGGCGAGCGTCGTCTTCCCGGACCCGGGTGGGCCAGAGAAAATGAGCGAACCGAGTTGATCGGCTTGAATAGCTCGTCGCAGCAGGCGCCCCTCGCCAAGGATATGCTCTTGACCGACGAACTCACTGAGATCCCGCGGACGCATGCGTGCGGCGAGCGGCGCGTCAGCTGATTCAACAACAAAAATGGCTTCTTTGGAGGCGCGGCGATTCATCCGATAGCGTCTGTCAGGTCTGCTGCGATGGTCATGGTAACTCGAAACCGCGGCAGCTGCTGCGGGCCCGTGCGAAGGAGCGGGTTGTCAATCGTCTCTGCATCCATTTTTCTCGCCTAGCGACGGCAGGCCGGGATCTCAACCCGATAACGATCAGAGCCATCCTGCGAATCGAAGCTCGATCCTTGTCACCAGGGAAAATCAGAGTCAAGGCTGCATTCGCGGGGATCTGTGGCCGTAAGCCTACGACATCGAGGCTGAGACCATCCGAATCTTCACGGTTCGAGTCCTTTCTTGGCAGCCAAACAGTCGTCGTTTTTCAGCGCTTGCCGGCGCGTTTTGACGGTCATCGTGATTCGATTGGTGGACATTCGCGGATGTCCGGATTGTCAGAAGAACCTGAGTGCAGAATCAAGACCCAAGTGGTAACCTCATCAACGTAACGAGAATTGTTGAGTCCTGGAGCAGAATGCAGAGTTGATCGTTGCGAGTCAGCGTTCTACCGTTTGCGACTCACTGCAACTTCAGCGACGACTTCAGCGACTGCAACTTCAGAGACTGCAACTTCAGAGACTGCAACTTCAGAATGTATTCAGCGCGTCCGCCGCAGCTCCGCGTTTTGAAGGTGACGACCCGCGTCACAGTCGAATTCCACGTCGTCTCGAGATAGAAAGCAAGCATGACGCCAGATTCGCAAAGTACAGGCGGCGATCGCCGTGTTTCGGGCAAGATCGCAACCGACAACACGGTGAGTCCCTCACGAAATGGAGCTGCAGGCGGCGACGATGATCCGAGTCGTCCGCGTAGCGACAGCTTCGATACGGCTGCCATCGAGAGCATTCGAGTCAGCTTGCTCGAACGTCGCCGCAGTATTGAGCAACAGCAGGCGAATCAATTGGACGCGCTGCGTTCGGATGAGCGCCACCACCTCGCCGACCTCGAGGAGATGTCCGCGGACGGCGCCGACATGGACTCCGTTTGCGCCTTGGTTGATCTCAGCGCGAGCACGCTCGAGCAGATCGATGTAGCTCTCGACAAGATCCAGCACGGAAACTATGGAGTGTGCGAGGCGTGCGACCAACCGATTGCGGTCGCTCGGCTCGAGTTTTTGCCATTCGCGGCACTGTGCGTCGACTGCCAGCGCCAGGTGGAGGCGGAAAACAACTCCAGGAATGCGCGCGATTGACGCCTCGGCCATGGTTCGTCGCGCTCGGGGCTTCGAAATGAATACCTGGCGCTGCTAGTTCAGTTAACAGCCCGTTGAAAAAGTCATTCGGCTGAGAAACCGGCCTCTTCACGCCCAGATCAGCCGCGGCGAGCCTCGAGAATCTCGGAGATTACCTGCGTTCGCCGCGGCTGATCTGGACGCGAAGCGACCAGTTTTCAGCTCGAAGCGCTTTTTCAACAGGCTGTTAACTCGTTGCCTGGATGCGGTCTCGCCAGCGAACGCCGCGGCCGCGCCAGTGGCGCCACGCCGAAATCGTCGTCATGCAGGCGTAGAGAAACGACGCGAGAGGCAGCGTGAAGCTGAACCACGAGCCGACGCCGTGGTGCGCCACGACCGGGCGCAGCGAGATGGCTTGGATGCACCAGGCGGACAGCGTTAGGAAAACCGCCCACGGTGCGACAGCAAGAGCTGCCAGCAGAGCCAGCAGCGGCGGGCCGACGAAAAAGAGGCCGAGGATAGTCCAGCAGGCGATGACCGCGCTGTATCGATAGCGCAGCTCTGTAAACGCTGTGCGCGCCACCATGTCGACGATGTCTCCGAGGCGATCGTAGCCACGGAGCGAAGTCATCTCGGATTCAAGCCCGAGCCAACAGCGTCCCCCAGCGTCCTTGATCCGGCGTGCCAGGGTAACGTCGTCGATGAGGGCCGACTTCATCGCTTCGAGCCCGCCGCTGCTTTCGAGGACCGATCGACGCAGCAGAATACATCCGCCGGCCGCGGCAGCGACGCGTGATTGCGGGTTGGCCACGCTGCGAAATGGATACATGAGCTGGAAGAAATAGACAAACGGCGGGATCAATACCTTCTCCCAAAACGTCTGTGCGCGGAGGCGGACCATCACCGAAACAAGGTCATAGTCACCGCGCCGAGCTTGTTCGAGAAGGCGTGCGAGCGAGTCAGAGGGATGCAGGATGTCGGCGTCGGTGAAAAGCAGCCAGGCGTCTCGTTTCGAAGACGATTTCTCGTCGTGCTGATTACCTGCGAGTGGTTGCGGCAGTGTCTCGTCGGGACGCTGAGGCGCTGGCTGAGTGGGCGGGCTTTCAAGGGCGAGCAAACCGCATTGCAGCGCGTGGAGCTTTCCGGTCCAGCCCTCAGCGGGCGGCGGTGCTTTGACGACCCTGAGCTTGTCCTTACCGCCTGCAACCGACGCAGCCACGCGCTGCGCAGTTGCGGCCGTACCATCGGTCGAGTTGTCGTCGACCAAGACGACTTGGGCGAGGTGTTGCGTTTGACCCAAGAGCGGCGGCAGCGAATCCGGCAGTTGGTCCGCTTCATTGCGTGCCGGGATGATCACCGCTACTTGCGGTGAGGAAGGCCCCGGAGCTGCCGGGCCGGTCGTTGTCTCCACGATCGTTTCAGTCGCCTTGTTGGGGATTGGAGACGGTAGACGGAGCTCACGCGGCCAAGAGCGCCCGCGATTCGCGAGAAGCCCGAGCCAAAAAACTGCGACCACCAGCGCCACCGCATCCCAGCCGCTCATAGGTCCGATGCCGGCTCCCGAACCAGCTTGAGAACTTCAGCGTTGAGGTGGGCGTTGGTTGAAATGCCGCTTTCCCCGTCGACCGTCGTGCGACCGTGCCAGTCCGTGAAGTGCCCTCCGGCTTCCGCCAAGATCGGCGGCAATGCAGCACAGTCCCAGACCGACAGAATCGGGTCAAGCATGACCTCCGCGCGTCCCGTCGCCACCAAGATGTGGCCGTAACAGTCCCCCCACCCTCGCACGACCCGTACGCGCTGGCGCACGCGATCGAAGGCCTCTCTTCGTGCTGTCATGTCGAAGCCGACTAAGTCGGTGAACACGAGGCAGGCCTGGTCCAACTCGTCCACTTCGGAGACGCGCGCTCCGCGACCGTTCCAGTGGCAGCCATGGCCGCGCGCCGCGGCGACGACTTCGTCGAGTCCTGGCAGCACGACTACACCCAATACCGGCTCGCGCGTCGGGTCGAGGAGCCCCACCATGACGCCGTAGAGCGGCACGCCTTGAACGAATGACTTGGTGCCGTCGATCGGATCCAGAATCCACTGGTAGCCCGACGTGCCTGGCTGCTCGCCGTGTTCCTCGCCCAGTATCGAGTCGTCGGGGAAGGCCGCGCGCAGGCGGTCGATCAAAAGCGACTCGGCCTCGCGATCGGCGATGGTCACCGGCGAGCGGTCGCCCTTCAATTCGACTTCGATTTCCGTTTGAAAGTAACGTTGTGTCACGCGGCCAGCCTCGGTGGCGGCCGCGATGCCGACTTCGAGACGGCGTTTGAGGTCGGTCATGATGCTATTGCCGGTGTGGGGCCGCCGCTCTGCAGCGGTAAGCGAGAGGTCTGCCCCCAATGAGTAGGGGTGAGACGGGTGCTATGCCTACCAGCCCGAAAGAGCCGAGGGAAGTTTTTTTTGAATTTGAACGACCCGAGGGTACGAAAAGAGAGATGTGTGGATCCCATCGTGACCGAGTTCACGCGTCGGGGTCGCCTGCTTGCGGCTGAGTGCGAGTGAGCGAATTGTCGCCACAGACGGCAAAAAGTTGGCGCAGCCGCGCTCAGGAAATGTTAGGAAAAGTGAACGAGTCGAGGACCTATGTTGACCGTACAAGCTCACAAGCGCGCTCTCTTGATGACCGTAGCCGCCGCTACCCTCGTCGCCGTCGCTGGCTGCGGTAGCCCGACGCTGCGCACTGGCGTCTGGCAGCTGACAATGCAGCTGCAGCGTGGGCAGGAGAACTTCCCGGTCGAACCACGAGAAGTGTGGATTGATTCGGACTGGGGCCAAAGCCTCTTGAATCCCGGAGAGGAGGCGGAGCTTGTCGAAATCTCGCCGCCTCCGCAAGAGAAGGGCGAGCTGCCAGAGCTCTACGGCGAAATCAAACCAGCCACCGAGAGCCGCAGCGCTGAGCTGAGGATCGTCGACGCAAAGGATTCGTTTTTCGCCTTTCGTCTGGATGGGAACATTCAGAGCCCGAAGTACGTCAACGGCGTCTACGTCAGTGCGCGAGCTCACGAGTTCGAGGACGCGTACTTCGATGGACGCTGGACCTTGAGGTGGTTACGAGACGAATGGGAGGAGTAGCGTCCGGGCGCGGACATGCATTCACGCTCCTCTTCGGCGGCGTTTTGGTGTGCGTCGCGGCGATCTGGTGCGTGAGCGTACTTCTCTTTGGTAGCAGAGCTCAGGGGAGTCTATTCACGCTGGGCGCGGGATTGACGCTCGGGGGCGCGAGTCTCCTGGCGTGGCAAGTCGTCTTACGGAGCATTCGTCAGTCGGACGGCGATCCGGGGGTGGCTGCGTGGATCGGATTTCCGTGTACCGTGCTCTTCGCGTGCGCGAGCCTGCCGTTTCTGGTGGTCAGTGTCTATCCAGACGCAGCGAAGAGCCTTGTGAGAGACGAGCGGGTCGTCGCGACGCTGCGACGAAGTGAACGCGGCACCACGCTGGAGATTCTCTTCGCCCAGCCTGTCAAAACGCTCGGTAGCAATCTTGTCGTCGATGGACACGAAGACGCCGATGGGCGAGTCGTCAACGATCGTGAGCTCTTCTCTTGGCAGAGCTCGCGAGTGCTTCGCATCGACCTCGACGCTTTCGGTGAGACCGTTCAACTCGACTCGATCGTGTCGGTCGGTATCAATCGCGCTCCGCAACTGCGGCCTTTCGTCTACGAAGACGGGACGCCTGTGCCACCGCAAAACGTCCCGGTGAAGCGATAGACGGGTCTGGTGCCGGCGCTCTCTCGATGGGTAACGTTTGGGGAACGTTTTGCCTGAAAACTTTCCTTCATGCGTGAGCTTGCCGGCTGCGCCGGTTACGGTAGACTGAGGGGCCGTTCATTTCCGACGACTCGCGGATTTGCGCCGACAGAATCTGGTGCGACGCGTAGCCCGACGCCGGTTCGGGGCGTGCGGTCGACCGACCGCCCCGACGCGTCTCCGCCTGAGAGTCTTTGAGTTTTCGATAAGGATAGAGACGCCGAATGGTCAAGCGGATTGTCGTCGTGCCGGAAGAGGTGCGACGTAAAGAGACAGTCGAGATTCAGCCAATCCCGGTCAATCACTATCGCGGTGGTCTGGTCGACGAGTTGGCCGCGGGGCATTTGAACCGCACTGACGCGCTCAATATCTATCGCGACATGTCGCTCATTCGCGCCTTTGAGGAGATGCTTGGCGAGGTCAAAAAGCTCGGGGGCTACCAGGGAATTCCGTACGACCACAAGGGACCCGCTCACCTCTCGGTTGGACAAGAGGCGGCTGCTGTGGGCGAGGCTTTTCTCCTCGGCACCGACGACCATATCTTTGGCAGCCACCGCAGCCACGGCGAGATCATCGCCAAGGGCATGAGCGCGATCGAGAAACTCGCGGACGATCAACTTCAGAGGATGATGGAAACTTATCTCGACGGCGATCCGCTCCGCGTCGTCGATCACATGGAATCGCAGTCGGTGAAGGATCAGGCCATCAACTATCTGATCTACGGGCTTCTGGCCGAGATTTTTGCGCGCGCCACTGGCTTCAATCGAGGGCTGGGTGGATCTATGCACGCGTTCTTCCCTCCTCTTGGCGTTTTTCCTAACAATGCGCTCGTCGGGGGCAGCGCAGACATCGCTGCCGGCTCAGCCCTCTACAAGAAAGTACTGCGTGCCCCAGGCATCACCGTCGCGAACATCGGCGACGCGTCGTCAGGATGTGGACCCGTGTGGGAGGCGCTGAACTTTGCTTCGATGGGGCAGTTTTGGACGCTTTGGGACGACGAGTATCGCGGCGGCCTGCCGATCATTTTCGCGTTCATGAACAACTTCTACGGCATGGGCGGCCAGACCCGTGGCGAGACCATGGCGTTTGAGCGGCTGGCGTGCATGGGGGCTGGTGTCAACCGCTTCAACCTCCACTCTGAGACGATTGATGGCAATGACCCGCTTGCCGTCATCGACGCGTTTCGCCGCAAGCTGGAGGTGATCCACCGCGGTGAAGGGCCGGTGCTGCTGGACATCCAAACGTACCGCCAGAGTGGGCATTCGCCAAGCGACGCGAGCGCCTATCGAACCCGTGAGGAGATTGACTTGTGGAGAAGTGTCGATCCAATTCGTGAGTACGGGGCGCAGGTGATCGAGGCGGGCATTTGCTCGCAGACCGATCTTGACGACGTACGCCGCGAGATCGATGCGCGTCTTCTTAGCGCGTTTCGACTCGCCATCGACTCGGAGATCTCGCCCCGCCTGGAGTCACCGGGCATCGCCGCGGTGATGTTTTGCCATGACGCCAGCGGCTCGACGCCGGGGATCGGTCACGGTGACGTTCTCAAACCGCTCTCAGAAAACAGCCGTGTGCAATCGATTGCGCGCAAGAGCCGCTCGGGCGTTGACGCGCGGACGGGCGAGCCGCTCTCGGAAGGGCGCGCTGTCTCACTCCGTGACGGTCTCTTCGAGGCGATCATCGAGCGATTCTACTCTGATCGCCGGCTCATCGCCTATGGCGAAGAGAACCGTGATTGGGATGGCGCGTTCGCAGTTTATCGCGGTATGACGGAGTCGCTCCCCTACCACCGACTCTTCAACGCGCCGATTTCGGAAGGCGCCATTGTCGGCTCTGCAGTGGGTTACGCGATCGAAGGCGGGCGCGCTTTGGTCGAACTCATGTACTGTGATTTCATGGGACGCGCGGGTGACGAGATATTCAACCAGCTTGCCAAGTGGCAATCGATGTCAGCCGGAGTGCTGCGCATGCCGGTGGTCCTCCGCGTCAGCGTCGGGAGCAAGTACGGTGCTCAGCATTCGCAAGACTGGACATCGCTTGCCGCACACATTCCCGGGTTGAAGGTCGTTTTTCCGGCGACGCCGTACGACGCTAAGGGACTCATGACGACAGCACTACGCGGCGACGACCCGGTGGTCTTTTTTGAGAGTCAACGACTCTACGGCATCACTGAGCAGTTTCAGCCGGAAGTGCCGAGTGCTTCGTACACGATCCCGATCGGGTTGCCGGACATCAAACGCGCTGGTTCCGATCTGACGATCCTGACGGTCGGCGCGACGCTCTACCGCGCTCTCGACGCCGCGCAGCGACTTGAGCAGTTTGGCGTCAGTGCGGAGATCATCGATCTTCGCAGTCTCGTGCCGCTCGATTACGCACCGGTTCTCGAGTCAGTGCGCAAGACGGGGCGTCTCATGTTGACGTCAGATGCTTGCGAGCGAGGCAGCTTCCTTCACACCGTGGCCTCTGATGTACAGCGACTCGCGTTCGACGATCTGGACGCTCCCGCCGTCGTCGTCGGTGCGAAAAACTGGATCACGCCTGCTGCCGAGCTGGAGGATCTTTTTTTCCCCAGCGCCGATTGGATGCTCGACGCGATCCACACGCACATTCTGCCGCTTCCAGGTTATCAGCCCTGCGAGGATTGTTCGGAGCAGGCACGTCTTCGCGACGCCCGGGACGGTGTGTGAGCGAGTTTCCAACTCGTTGCGAGCCGGCGGTGCCGAGCGTGGCATACGTGCACTTCACTTACGCTGACAGCGAGTGTGGCCGAAGTAAGAAGTCAGAGAAAGACTGTTTTCGGAGGCGAAGGAGCCATGGCAAAGCGAACCAGTCGGATCGCGGTGGACGAGCAGACTCTTCGCGACCTCGTGTTGAAAGCGTATCACGAGGCACGCGCTCGTTCGCACAAGGGACGCCTGGGGGTCGACTCAGTGCGGCAGTTTCTGGCCGGGGCGCCTGGCGGCGAAACCGTACCGGGCAACTACTGGTTTGAGCAGGATCCCGACGCGTCGTTGGACAGTTTTCTTTCCGATCTAGATCGAACGTCCCCTGCACTCGTCGCATCGGTTTTCGAGCCGCTGCTCCAAACCGTGCGAGAGCTCGAAGCGGCGGGCCGCAGCGAGCTCGCCCCGAATCCGAATGTCTACGTCTCTTCACTTTCTGGCTCGTGCGCGGTGAAGGCTGACCTCGACGAAACGGTCGCCGCAGGAATCGTCGCGGCAACGATCATCGGCCTCGCACGACTCGGTCGCGAGCGTTTCGAACAGGCCCTCGAGCGCCGCGCGGCGGATTGAGCCCGGGCCGCTGCGTGCTCGTGGCGGTGTGCGTGCATGATGGTGTGTGCCACGTCTTCGTATGCGCTCAGCGCGGCGAGATCCTACGACCGTTGACACGCATTCGTCTCTCCTCTATCCTCGTGTTTTCCGCTGATCTCCTGCCTTACTCAGCGCCAATTGGGCACGATTTCGCCGCCAGTTCAGGAGGAGGTCTCGGCGCGCCCCGCGACGAGGGTCGACTCAATCCTTGAGAGGTCATGGCCCAAGGTCACGAGACACAGGGGCCCGGCGCCAAACAACGGCTAGAAGACGGAGAGCGCGATGCATCAAGTGAAGACCAAACGAACGACAAGCACCAAGAAGCTCGCACTCTTGGGTGGGCGGGCGCTCGGCGCCGTCGCACCTGACCAGCATCCACGGTTTTCACCGCGTGCCCTTCGCCGCGCCTCCGAGCTGCTCGAGAAGGGGATGACTGTCGGGCTTGGCAAGCATCACCCCATCATCGATGAGGCTGAAGAGGCGGTCTGTCGTTGGCAGGAGGCGAAACACGCGATGGTCGTTTCGTCAGGACACGCGTCGCTCCAGATGAGCCTCGTCGGGCTCGAAATCGGGCCAGGTGACGAGGTCATCACGACGCCTTACTCGTGGGGCGCCTCCGTCTCATGCATACTGCACTGCGGTGCCGTGCCGGTCTTCACCGACGTCTTGCCCGAGACCGGGCTGATGGACCCAGCGACGATTGAGCCCCGCATCACGAAAAGGACGCGAGCGATCCTGCCCGTCCACATCCACGGGCAGCCTGCCAACATGCCAGCCATCATGCGGGTCGCGCGCCGCCACAAGATTCCAGTGATCGAAGATGGAAGCCAAGCACATGGCGCCATGATCGCCGGCAAGAAAGTGGGACAGTTCGGCGATGTGGGTGGCTTTTCATGCATGGGCTTCAAGCTGCTCGGTACGACCGAAGCCGGCTACCTGATCACTAAGCATGAGGACGTCTACTGGAAGGCGGCGCTCTGCTGTCAGCACATGGGACGCTCACCCGACGACGGGTTCCCCACGAAGCTTATGCCATATGTCGATTCGCTCGTGTACTCCTATCGACTTTCGCCGGTCGTTGCTGTGCTGCTCACCGAGCAGCTGAAGAAGGTTGAGCGCGAAATCAACGGACGCCGGCGCAACGTCGCACGATTGAGAAAACTCCTCGCCAACAGCGAGTGCGTGACATTTCCTCGCTACGCGAATGGAGAGCTTCCTGGGTACTACACTCTCAGTATGAACTTCAATGAGGCGTGCGGCGTCAAACGCGAGACTTTTGTCAAGGCGATGGCGGCTGAGGGGCTCGAACTCGGCAGCTACGTACCGTCTCCCATTCCGCACTGGGAGCGTTTGCGGACCCGTGGCTATCGAGGTCCGAAGACGATTTGGACGCAGCATCTTAAGGACGCTGGCGTCGACTACCGCTCAGAGCAGTATCCAGGCTGTGAGGAGAAGATCGCGCAGTCGATGGACATGGACTGGAACTACATTGAGAACGTCGCTGGACGCATGGAGAAACTCGCCGACATCTTCTTGAAGGTCGAGGAGAATCTTCCAGAGCTCCGCGAGTGGGAAGCGAAGAACAAGAAGCGATCGCGCCGCCGCGGCGCGGTGCGGCCGTCGCGGCGCGAGAATCTTTGATTCTTCCGCCACTCTTTGGCACGCCGTGAACGCTCAGTTCGCGCGTTGCGGTGAGAATAGGGATCAAAAACATGTCGAAGCGTGCGGGCTGGGACGAGTACTTCATGCGCATCGCGATCGAAGTGTCGGGACGGTCCACCTGCGACCGCAAGCACGTCGGAGCGGTGATCGTCCGGGACCGGAACATCCTTTCGACCGGCTACAACGGTTCGATCGCCGGCTTGGCGCATTGCGACGACGTCGGCCACATGATGGAGAATGGCCACTGCGTTGCCACGATTCATGCGGAAGCGAACGCGATCATCCAGGCCGCCAAGAACGGTGTCACCATCAACGACGGCCACATCTATACGACCGCGAGTCCGTGCTGGAACTGCTTCAAGCTCATCCTCAACTCGGGTCTGAAACGGATCTGCTTCGGCGAGTTTTACCGTGACGAGCGGATCTTCGAAGTCGCCGAGCGTCTGGGCGTGGAGCTTGTCGATCTCTCGGACTTGGTTGGCGAGTCGGCGAGCTGACCGATCGCCGGGCGTTTTTTGCGGCCGCCTTTGAGTCAACGGGCACGACGTCTGGTTTGCTGGTTGCTGCGCCTGCACGGCGCCACAAGAAGCGATGCGCGTGGTGATGTTTCGCTCACTCATTGAGGTGAGCGGCGCCTATGTTGAACCCTGCACCGGACCTTTTCGAATCTCATCAATCCGCACCGCTCGATGCTCCGTGGCGCCGCGGTAGCACGCCTCGACGAGGGCGATGGTGTCGAGGTTGTCGCGGCCGTTGATCTCCGCTTCAGTCGACTCTTCGAGCGCGACGAGGAGCTGTGCCATGGTGCCGACGAATGCATCGGGGAACCATACCTCGTCCCATTTCGGTTCGAACCACTGCGCTCCGGTTGCTTTCGCCGAGTAGCGTAGCGTGCTCGGGACGCGTTCCGGATAGTGTGGCCAGCCAATTGTTCCGGTCGCCAGGCCTTCCGTTCCTTCAACGCGCCACTTGATGGCGATGTCCGCGGCGGCACCTTCGCGCGCTGGTCCAGTCCACACGTCCTCGAGTCCAAGGCAGCGCAGCCCGGAGGAGTATTCGAGGATGTACATGGTGATGCCGTCAATGTGAGGAAACTCTAGTCGAGGATCGGGACGACAGCTCGCGAGGGCAAGTTCCGGCGTGCCGAAGAGAAAACGAAACGTATCCAGGTGATGAATGCTCATAAGGTAGAACGTCAATTTGTCTTCGCCGCGCGCCCAATCCATCCAATGTGGAATGGCGCGCATGTCGATGCTGGCGAGTACCGGATCGCCGAGGTCGCCCCGGCGAAGAAGGTCCTTGAGCGCACGGATGGACTGGTCGTAGCGCATGTTTTGATTCACAGCGAGCACGATTCCGCCGCGGTCGCAAGCTTCGACGAGGCGGAGTGCTGTCGCGTAGTCCATCGCCAGCGGCTTCTGAGCTAAGATTGCCCGCACGCCGCACGGATCCGCGGCGATCTGCTCGATGATCGGTGGCTGGTGCTGGGGTGGCACCGCGACGTCGACGACCTCGACTTCGGGGTCGGCCACGAGCTCACGCCAGGTGTCGTAGACGTGTGGGATTCCGTGCCGCTCTGCCACACTCTCGGCGCGAGCGCGCGTGCGATTGGCGATCGCAACGGGGCGAAAGCCGGCACTGCGGTACGCGACGAGGTGGCAGTCAGCCATAATGAAACCGGCGCCGATGCAGCCAATGCCGGTGTCTCTTTTTTGAGGCAATCGAGGCAAGTAGCTGAGCTCGCAAGAGCTTGATTCCATGGTGGCTGCCATTCCTTCAGGTTCGTTGTGTGTGCTGAGGACGATTCTGCGTCTTGTCGTTCTTGGACGCTCCTCGACTGTCACGTCCAGCGTGTGGCCGCCGATCTGTGGTGCGTCCTGCCCTCATGGTATGATCTGCTCGTGGAAGCTGCAGCGGGATTGTCTGTAGTCATTCCTTCTTGACCTTGAGCGGTCGATTCTTCGTCTGCTCAAGGGGCGAGTCAACACCGGAATCGAAAGCGATCATGAGAAAGACCTCCTCGCCCATGCGTCTCGGCTCGACGTGGCGTGTGGCGCTCCTTTGCGGTTTGATCGCGCCTTCGGCGGCGTTTGCCGCTGAGCTGCAAGAGAATCGTGGTCGCTGGATTCTGGATGAACGCGGCAATGCGACGCCACCGGAGGGCTCTCGACGTGGGCTGCAGACCTCCGGGCTTGTTTGGCATCGCGGACTCCTGTGGTCGGTCGGTGACCAGCGCAGTCGCTATCCCGGACACGTGCTGGCAATCGACCCCAAGAGCGCGCGTCTCGCCGCTCCCCCGCTGCGACCGAAAATTGCTGCGGAGCTGCGCGAGCGTCCCGGCGCGCAGGCCTTTTTGGCCCGTCCGAATCCGGACTTCGAAGGCATCGCGTCGCTTCCTGGTCATGACGGCCGGTTCTTGGTAGCGGTCGAGGACAAGTTTCCCTCCATCGTCGAAATCGAGATCGAGGGCACTCGCTCGGCGACCCTGCTTCAGTACACACCGATCAACTTCAACCAGCTCGAGCCATGGCGTGGTGACACCAATTTTCGTCTCGAAGGAATTCTCGTACATCGCGATTCCGTCCTGCTCGCCTATGAGCGCGCGGCTGACCGCTTGCCGCGTCTGCTCGTCGTGCCGCTGCAGAGCGCTCGCGGTGGTGAAAGCGCAGCACCTGAGGTTGTCGACATCGACTTTGCCGCACTCGGGCGCCCCGCACACAAACCGAGCGCCCGGCTGAATCTGAACGGCTTGGCGATGCTGCCGGGTGCACCGTCGCCTACCGTTGTCGGGCTCTGTCGAGACCAAGAACGCCTTCTCATCATCGATCTCCACAGACGTCAGGTCCGCCGCGTCGTCGATTTGAAGCTCACTGACCCCAGTGGTCAGGCCGTGCGCTGGGTTTCACCCGAGGGCGTCGCGGCGCATGGCGACACGGTGTGGCTGGTCAATGATCCCGACTCAGTGCGGGGAAACTACCGCCTCACCGGCCGCGACAACGCGGACGGACACTTCGCACACTACACACCTCTTCTCTTTGCGATTCCGCTGCATCAACTCAGTGGCGAGCAGCGGCGATAGTCGACAGGCTTCGCCGCGGTGGACCCGCCGATAACACCTCTTTTTCGTGTGTTTAACCCCGTGTCGGTAGGTCCCCATAAGCTGAGGCCACGCTGGAAATTAGCGGATGAGGCTCATAACCTAGTGAGAGCCATGGAGCGTTATCGGGTGCATTCTATCGGACCCGTTGGCGTGTTTCCGGACTTGGGGGCATACTTCTTCGGAGGTTGAGCCTGTTCTCGGAAAACCACCACGAGAGAAGTTCCATGATTCTGCGTCGAAGGTGTCCGAAAACGTTGTTCGTTCTTGTCACTGCCGTGAGCTTTATGAGCGTTTCCATGGTGAGCGCGAGGACCGTTCATGTCGGTGCAATGCACCTGGAAGTTCCAGATAGTTGGAATCTCCAGAGTGTTGATCGAGCTGGAACGGTCGACGGGAGAGCGACAGACGTTGCCACCTGGGCTCAACCGGGCGGTCGCGAGCAGACGGTCTCAATTGCCCGAGCAGAGCACCTGAGTGTCGTCAGTGAGATCGGTCGTGAGTCATTTTCGACTCGCGTGCTGGACGCTGCGCGCCAACTGGACGGTGTCGGCCGGGTTGAGCTCGAGGCTTGCTCGACGACGACGGTGGCGGGGTATCCGGCGTATGAAGGTCGCGTGCTCCTCCATCTCGAAAAGGGCGAAACTCTCCGGCAGGTGATCTATACGATTGCTGCCACTGACGTCTATCTGCTGTCCTGGACGGCGCCTGTAGACGTGCCGCGGGAACGCGTGAGGTCGCTCGTGGGGAGCGTAGGGATTTCGAGCGATTCGGCCGCAGCTGGTGAGATGGAGCCCACGGCACGGCTTGGACTGCTCGTCTCGCTTTCGCTTCTTGGCCTGGCGGTTCGGCGGCCTCGCCGGCCACGCTCGGCTTCAAGCCTTGACGTGTGAGGGGAAGTGGAATTCCCGCACGCGCTCCAGCGTCTTTCGCTTGCAAGCCTCTCCCATCGCGGGCATCCTGTCGAATTCGATACTTCGAGTTCCAGCCTCACCCGCAGCCTGTGAAAGAGGTCATCGCACTAGGGTGCGCGAGGCGCTGCCGAGTCACGAAAAGCCGATGAGCCTTTTTCCCTACCTCGCCATGGCCGGTGTGATCATTCCGGTTCTCCTCATGGGGGTCGGATACATCATGTGGGGGCGCCGTAAAGAAAGCGACTGAGTGGCGGGTCCGCACGACATCCGAACCGATCGACGAGCGGTGCGGCGTGCTCGAGCGCGTCAGGCGACGGTAACCCCCCGGGTGCGATGGTGGACGACGCTTGCGAGCTTCCCGACGTGGACGATAAGTTCTTTCAGATTAAATAGTTAGGTGCCAGTGTTCGGCTCGATGTGGCCGCTGTCCTGCCAGGACGGCGGTAATTTTTTCCAGGATGATTCTCGCCCCTACGCCGAAGACCTGTAGGACGAAACATGCCGGTTGACGACAAGACTACAGAGAAACCCATGGTGGATTCCTACGGACTGACAGAGCAGCAGTTGAAGTCCATGCTGCGCGAGATGCTTCGGATTCGTCGCCTCGAGGAGCGCGCCGCGCAGGCCTACGGCCAGGGCAAAATCGGTGGCTTTTGCCATCTCTACATCGGCCAAGAAGCCGTTGCTGTCGGTGCCTTGGCGACGATCCGGCCGGACGATTATGTCCTCACGACCTACCGTGATCACGGCATGGCGCTAGCGCGCGGACTCGAACCGGAGGCTTGCTTCGCAGAGCTGTTCGGGCGCGTGGATGGTTGTTCTAAAGGGCGGGGCGGGTCGATGCACTTCTTCGACAAAGAGAAGAACTTCCTCGGTGGCCATGCGATTGTCGGGGCGCACATTCCGCTGGGTACGGGCTTCGCTTTCGCCTCGAAATACAGACAAGAGGACACGGTGACGTTGTGCTTCTTTGGCGAGGGAGCCGTGAACAACGGGGCGTTTCACGAGTCGCTGAACCTCGCCGCGCTGTGGAGCCTCCCGATCGTGTATATCTGCGAGAACAACCGCTACGGCATGGGCACGCCGGTGGAGCGCGCGAGCTCTGTGTATGACCTGCACAAAAAGGCCGCCGGCTACGACATGGCGAACTCCCGCATCGAGGGCATGGACGTCTTGAAGGTTTATGATGGCGTCGCCAAAGCAGTCGCCGAGGCCCGTAAGGGCCATCCGTCGTTTCTTGAGATCCGCACGTATCGCTTTCGCGGCCACTCGATGTCGGACCCGATCCACTCGCATTACCGCACGAAGGAAGAGGTCGACAAGCAGCGCGGGCGTGACCCGATTTTGTTGCTCTCACAGCAATTGATCGAAGGGGAGATCGCGACCGAAGAGGAAATGAAAGAGATCGACCGAGCGGTCACGGCTGAGATCCGAAGCGCGATGGAGCAAGCAGAGAAGAGCCCAGAGCCGTCACCTGACACGGTGTACGACTTTGTCTACAAGAACGATCCCTATAGCAACGAGAGGCGGACCTAACCATGGCGCTCCTACAGATCCGAGAGGCGCTCAACCAAGCCATGGACGAAGAGATGAGCCGTGACCCGGACGTCTTTCTCATGGGCGAGGAAGTCGCTTTCTACAACGGCGCTTACAAAGTGAGTCAAGGGTTACTTGACAAGTACGGTCCGCAGCGTGTCATCGATACACCGATCACGGAGTGCGGGTTCGCTGGCGTGGGGATCGGCTCCGCGATGGTCGGTCTGCGGCCAATCATCGAGATGATGACGTTCAACTTCGCTCTGCAAGCAGTGGATCAGATCGTCAACAACGCGCCGAAGATGAGCCTCATGTCGGGTGGGCAATTCAACGTCCCCGTCGTATTCCGTGGGCCGAACGGCGCAGCCCATATGCTCGGCGCTACTCATTCGCAGTCGTTCGAGCCGCTCTACTCTCACTTTCCCGGTCTCAAGGTGGTGACGTATTCGACGGCGATGGACGCCAAGGGGCTGCTCAAGTCGGCGATTCGTGACGACGATCCAGTCATCTTTCTCGAAAGCGAGATGACGTACGGTGACAAGGGCGAGGTCCCGGACGAGGAGTACGTGATCCCGATAGGTCAGGCTGAGATCAAAAGGCCGGGAAGCGATGTGACGATTGTTTCATGGTCGAAGATGGTTGACCTGTCGATGAAGGTTGCCGATGAGCTTTCCCACCAAGGCATCGACGCGGAGGTGATCGATGTCAGGACGATCAAGCCGCTTGACGACGAGCTCATCTTTCGTTCGGTTCGCAGGACGAATCGCGCCGTGATCATCGAGGAGAACTTCAAGTTTTGCGGCGTCGGAGCCGAGATCGCGGAGCGCGTCTACAACGGCTGCTTTAGCCACCTTGACGCACCGATTGAGCGAGTCACGTCGCTCGACGTGCCGATGCCATACGCGCATTCGCTCGAAAAGACGGTACTACCAAGTGTTGAGCGCGGCGTCCGGGCTGTGAAGAAGGTCATGTATCTTGATTAGAGAGTTGCGCGCTCGAGGAGTCGCCAGGCCTTGTGCCCGGCGCTGTTCGCTGTTCGCTGTTCGCTGTGGGCCACTTGGGGCCGAGACCGAGACAAGGAATGCGACATGGCCATAGTGATTGAGATGCCGAAGCTCAGCGACACCATGACGGAAGGCAAGATCCTGTCGTGGCTCAAATCTGAGGGCGACGCAGTCGAGCCGGGCGAGGTGATCGCGGAGGTCGAGAGCGACAAGGCGAACATGGAGCTCGAGGCATACGACGCAGGCGTGATCGGCAAGCTCCTCGTCGGCGACGGGGTGAGCTGCGCTGTCGGTCAGCCCATCGCTGTGATCAAGGAGAGCCCGGACGAGGATTTGACGGAGCTCTTGGCGGGGCTTTCGCAAGCGCAGCCCACCGCGAGGGTGGAGGCGCAGCCTAGCTCAGCGACACGTGAACAGAACACCGCTGCTGTCGCTGCGCCGGCTGCGAAGAGCTCTGTCTCGGCGACGACAGACATCCGCGCCGAGCCACTCGCGCCGGCTTCTCACGCGGACGGCCGTCGTGTGTTGGCGTCGCCTCTCGCACTCCGCATGGCCGCCGAGTTTGGACTCAACGTCCGGGAGGTCGCCGGTACCGGCCCAGAGGGGCGTGTGGTGAAGCGCGACATCGAACGTGCGCTGGCGGCGGCGCGCGCGAGAGAAACATCGCAGACAACGGTCGTTGCAAGCACTGCACCGCCTCCATTCCAGGCTCTCAGTCACGACGCCGTCCCGGCGCAGACCTATGAGGACGTTCAGGTCAGCTCTATGCGGCGAGTGATCGCCGAGCGACTGTCGCAGAGCGCGACCACGGCGCCTCACTTCTATCTCAGCATGGAAGTGGACATGAAGCGGGCCGTGGAAGCACGCACCCACCTCAATCAGCTCGACGGCGTGAAGATCAGTTTCAACGACTTTGTGCTCCGGGCGGCAGCGCTCGCTCTGACGCGGCATCCCAACCTGAACGCGTCCTGGCAAGGTGACGTCGTGCGCCACTACCGGTCGATCGATATCGGCGTCGCGGTCGCGCTGCCTGACGGTTTAGTGACTCCGGTGATCCGTGGTTGCCACTTGAAGGGACTGTCCCAGATCTCCACGGAGGTTCGTGAGCTCGCTCAGAAGGCGAAAGAACGCAAACTCACGCCCGATGACTACCAGGGAAGCACCTTCACAGTCAGCAATCTCGGCATGTTCGGGGTTAAGAGCTTTACCGCCATCATCAATCCTCCGGAAGCCTGCATCTTGGCCGTCAGTGCGATCCGCGACGTCCCGGTCGTCGACGGTGACGCATTGGTTCCCGGCAAGCGGATGGACTGTACGATCAGCTGCGATCACCGCGTTGTCGACGGTGCCCAAGCAGCACACTTCATGCGCGATTTGAAGACGATACTTGAGAATCCGGCATCGCTTGCGCTCTGACGGCGGTTGTCACGGCGAATCACACTGCCGTTTTTGTGGCGGCCGACCAATCACATTTGACGGGACGATCCTTCGATCATGGAGATGTACGACCTTGTTGTCATAGGAGCTGGCCCTGGCGGCTACGTTGCCGCGATTCGTGCCGCGCAGCACGGAATGTCTGTGGCGATCGTTGAGAGGGACGCCCTCGGCGGGGTGTGTCTGAATTGGGGCTGCATTCCGACAAAAGCTCTGCTTCGAGTTGCGGAAAACTACGAGTTTTTGAATTCTGCCGCACAGTGGGGATTCGACGTCGGCAGCGTCGATGTCAATTGGAGTCAGGTGATTCAGCGTAGCCGCGACGCTGCGAACAAGCTTTCAAAGGGCGTCGCGCACTTGATGAAGAAGAACAAGATCACGGTATTGAACGGATCCGGGCGCTTCGTGACACCGAATCGCATAGCGGTTGTTGAATCCGGGGGCAAGCAGAAAGAAATTTCGACGAAGCACAGCATCATCGCAACAGGTGCCCATGCGGCGACGATCCCTGGCGTTGAGATCGATGGGGCGCACGTCATCTCAAGCAAGGAGGCGATGGTGACCGAGCACGTTCCCGCGTCGCTCACCGTGATTGGCGCTGGAGCGATTGGCTTGGAATTCGCATACTTCTACGCGGTCTTCGGCACCAAGGTGACGATCGTCGAGTACATGGACAAAGTCTTGCCGACTGGGGACGATGACATCTGCGCGGCACTGGCGAGGTCGTTTAAGAAGCGCGGCATCAAGATTCACACTTCCAGTCGCGTCAAAGGTGTCGCTGTCCGTGAGGGCGAAACGGTGACAACCTTCGAAACCAACGGCAAGGAGAGCGAGGTGGTCTCGGAGAAGACTCTCATGGCTGTAGGCATTCGCGGCAACTCCGAAGGGCTGGGGCTGGAGGAGATCGGTGTCGTCGTCGAGCGAGGTTTTGTCCGAACGGATGAACACTGTCGTACGTCGATTGGCAGCGTCTACGCGATCGGTGACGTCTGTGGCCAACCCGCGCTAGCTCACGTCGCCAGCGGCGAGGCTGTCCATGCCGCAGATCACATAGCGGGAAAGAATCCACAACCGATCGACTATTCAACCATTCCAGCGTGCATCTATTGCCACCCACAGGTCGCCTCAGTTGGCTTGACAGAGACCGAAGCGAGGGATCAAGGACATGACGTCAAGGTGGGACGCTTTCCGTTCTCGGCCAACGGCAAATCTGTCGCTGTCGGTGATACGGAGGGGTTCGTGAAGATCATCGCGGACGCAAAATTCGGGGAAATCCTCGGCGCGCACATCTGCGGCGCTGAAGCGACTGAACTCATTGGGGAGCTAGCTCTCGCCAAAGCCGCGGAACTCACCGTCGACGACATCCACCACACGATTCACTCGCACCCGACGCTCTCTGAGTCGATTATGGAGGCCGCGGCTGACTGGGCCGGCGAGGCGCTTCAGGTTTGAATCTCCTCACAGCCTGTCGCTGAGAAGCCGCCTCTTCACGCACGCCGTCGTTCGCCGCGGCTGGACGCGAAGAGACTAGTTTCAGCTCGAAGCGCTTTTTCAACGGGCTGCGAAGCTAACTCGAAGCTAAGCGAATGGTAAGTCGCCGAGCGTGACCGCGCGGCGTTCTCCGCTCCACGAGCTACAGCTCGCTGAGATCGGCGCCGTGGTTGATGTGGAACGGCTGGCCTCCGATGACCAAGGCTGGAACGGAGCGCACGCCTGCGGTTCGGGCCTCTTGGATGCGGCCTTTGTCTTTGCCGAGATGAACAATTTCGACCGCGAAGCGGTCAGTGTCGAGAGCTGTGGCGATGGTGCGCTCCGCCTCGACACAGACGGGGCAACCGGCATGGTAAAAGATCGCGCTGGTCACGGAAGGGCTCCTTTCTTCTAGCTCGTCCAACAGGATATCAACCCGAGATTCAATCAGCGTCTCCATCCAAGAGCGGGCGATGTTCACAAAGCGATGCCCAAAGACGTCGGCTGGTTTCGGCATCCGCGGGTTCGAAGTCTTTACACTCCAATCGCAGGTCGCTGTCCCCTATCGGCGCGTCGATGTATTCGCAATGATGCGATTTCGTCGCGGCAATGTGGACATTCGGACGGAAGAACGTGCAGCCGACGCACATGCGAGCAACTGGAATTTGTCCTTGTTCCTGTAACGATCGGATGGTTGCTATCAGGCCACGGATCAGGCCGTTCTGCTGTTCCGAATTCATAGACCGCACCGCGTCGACGATCGTGCGCACGGCTTCCGAGCTCGTGCCTGCCTCTCTTTTCCCTTTGCGAGTCAGACGTAGCCTGATCGCGCGGCGGTCATGCTCGTGGCGCGACTTCTCAACGAGGCCCTTCTCAACGAGAACACGCACCGCTTCGCTCACGGTGCCAGGAGTGAGTGCAAGCTCCGATGAAACCTGAGCAAGTCCAATAGGTGTGTCTGCATTCGAGATGATCGATATGACTTGTGCCTGAGTCGGAGTGAGCCCTCGGCCTCCTGCGGCCCTCCACGCTTCATGTCGCATCACGAGAGCTATCTTTTGAAAGCCTGTGGCGACGCGCTGAGGAAGGCCTTGCGGGTCGTCGGACACCATCTCTCAGATACCTCTCCGTGGCTCACAACCCTGTTCATTGCAGCCTACCGCTTCTTCGTTGAGCAGCATCCCGATTTTTGCACCGAGCGCCAAGCCCGAGACAGCTCCGAACATCTGCTCCCGGAGATTCCCCTGTCGGTCGATGAGCACAGTCGTCGGGGTGCCGCGCATTCTGTATGCGGCCATGGTCTGCGGGGTGTCGCCATTGATTGCCGGGGAATCGACGGCGACCGGGTAATCGATGCGGTACTCGTGGATGAATGCCTTGAGCGCAGCCGGATTCATGACGTCGTGATGTTCAAAGACTGTGTGTAGACCGATCACCGCGACATCCTCTTCTCGAAAAGTTCGCCGCACCTCCTTCATCAGCGGCAGCCCGTGAGTGACGCAGCTTGGGCACAGCATCTGGAACGCCTCGAGAACAACGACTTTGCCTTGAAAGTCGACGAGACGGAGAGGGCGATCCGTTCCGAACCACTGACTGGTGATGAGATCTGGTGCGACAGGATGGTGCATGGAATTTGTTCTCCATAGATAGTTTGGAGTCCAAAATAAAAAAGTCAACAAGAATATGACTGAATTCTTTGACCACGAGCTCAACTCACCGCTGACAAGGCAAGCTATAGCTTCTGTGCGAGCAGTCGGAGGAATGTATCTAAACCGAGCCTTTAGCCTCCGAGCGTGCCCAGGGCCGTCAGCTTGTTGAGACAGTGCTTCGAGCCAGGTGAATGGGTCGGCTCAGGGCTGTTTTAGGTCAGAGAACTGCAGGCACACAAGAGTGGTTGGCGAACTGAATGGAATGAAGGTCGTCCTTCGTGTTGTTGATGTCTGTGGTACGATATCCTGGGGCCTGCGCTCACGAGAGCGGGGATTTACGATTGAGTCCGACGATCGGTGCTAGAGCGAATGCCTTGACCCCGAAAGAGTTAGAACACGAGCTCCCCACACTCAAGGAGTGTCTTCACGAACGGGAATTCGAAATGCTGCGGCGCTGCGTCGAACTGATTCCTGCCCTGGATGAGGACGCGGCGAACGGAGTCCGATCGCACCTCGTGGAGTCCGCGCGCAGCCTGCCGTTGCTCGCTAGTGCCATTCGCTCGACCCCCACCGCTGGTTCGCCGTCGGTCTTTGGGGGACGCCAGCGAGATGCGACAACGCTCATCGAGTCGCTCTGCAGCGTCGGCGACGCTGTGTTCGACTTTCGTATCCCTACCAAGGCAGTGCTCGGGCGCGCTTTTGTGCAGACCAAGATCAACTTCTTTCGTGCGCTACGCCACCTTCTTGACTACCTCCCCGGAGATCAACGCGAGACGCGGGAGGGAGTCGATGGACTCATCGGTGACGCCGTCTACGTCAAACTCTCCGATGAGATCCTCTCGAGTGTGCTGACAAACGAGAGCAGTGACGTCCCGATCCGCAAGCTCGCCGCGGAGAAGCTGATCCTGACGTGGAACCAAAGTGTCGAGCTGTCGGTTGAGAGTTTCCCATCGGTGCTTCTTTCGGCTTGGCGTGCACGAGGGAAAGTGCGGACGATTTTCGGATCGATGATGGGCGTCACCGAAGTTTTCTCACTGATCGCTGCGGAGTGCGAGTCTCGATTCGTCAATTACTTTTCGCGTGATGACGTTCCGAGCGACGAGCATCAGGCGTTTCAGGAGTTTCTCTTTGCTCTTTCGTTCGAGGAGCTCAATCAGGTCAAGCAGTACATGATGGACCACGATCTCGTCGTCGTCACTCCAGACGAGGTGAATTCGATCCTTGCGATGTCGCGACGTCCCGCGATCGACGGATATCCAACGGCTGAGCAGATGTACTCGTCGTACTGCCGCCGCAAGACCAGGGCCGCGTATCGTGAAGAGGCAAACTGCGAGGGGCCGCGACGGACGGCGGAAGGGTACATCATGGAATCGGTTCTTCGCAGCGAGTTGGGAGGTCCCGATCCGCTGCGGCCGGACTCATCGGCGACATAGTCGTTCGGTGACCGGTTCGCTGAACGTTTCACCTGCCACTCGGTTTTGTTGACATCTGGCGACGCTCCAGTGCGGCGCGCGTCAAGATGCGCTCAAATTCATCGACGAGTTCGGTCCATCCGATCTGGCTGCGAACCCTGAGCGCTGCGGCGTGATAACGCGACCAGTCCGATGCGATGGTTGCGAGAGCGCTCACCGTGTCTGCGATCGCATCCGGGCTCGGAATCGTGATCCCACCCTCGCTTTTTGCGAGGAGCTCGGAAAGTCCGCTCTGCTCCGTGGTGACGACCGGCGTGCCACAAGCGAGTGACTCGAGGATGACCAGCGAGCAGGTGTCATAGTAAGTCGGCAGGAGACATGCGTCGGCCGCCGCCAGCAAAGTACGGCTGTCGCGCGCTGGACCGATGAAGTGGACACGGCGTTCGGCACCCAGTTTTTTTGCCAGCCGCCGAAATGATGCCGGTCGACCTCGTCCGGCGACCACCAGGTGCCAGGCTGCCGACCGTGCGATCGATTCAATAGCGTGACGGAGCCCCTTGAGTAAGAACTGATGCGCGACGAAGACGGCGACATGCTCTCCCGAGCCGACGTTCAACTGCTCCTTGAGACGCTGAGACGCGAGGTCTCGGTCTTGATCGTGAAACCGCTCCAAGTCGACGGCGTTACGGAGCTGGACGCAGCGAAAGTCGATGGTTGGATACGTTTGACGAAACTCGCGCTCGATCTTGTCTGACACCGCGATGACGAGGACGTCCGGCGAGTGGACGAACACCGCGCGGTCGAGCCAGCGCAGCGCCCAAAACGTCGGCCGTGCCAAGGAGCTAAGAGTGTGCAGCGTCCGAGCCACGCAGCCATAGCTCTTGAGGCGTTCGCGGCGTGCGACACGATACGACCCGCCGTGCGGCTGGTAGAGGTCCGCCTTGAGCGCATGCCGGACTGCAAAAAGCACGTCGCGCCCAGAGTTCGCGTGCTCGCGCCAGGCGAAGCGAGCAAACGCAATCTCTCGACGCCACCGCGGCCACATCGGGATGCGGACGTGTTGAATGCGGAATCTCGACCCCCTGGAGTCGACATCAGGGCGTGACACGCGGCTCGAGAGACACAGCACCGTGATCTCGTGCCCCCGCTGAGTCAGGTCACGGCACAGGCGATCCAGATAGAGCTCGGTCCCACCCCGCGACGGATCCCAGACGTCAATCGGCAAGGTGACGGAAAACTTCACTGGGGATGAGGGCTGGGAGAAGACGGGAGAAAAGTGTGTGACTCGGACCGAAATCGTAAGCGAAGTTGCTGTGGATCGCAATCGACGCCCCGCCGTGAGGGGGTAGGGATGACGGGAGGGAGAGACGGAAGCGGAGGCGGAGACAGATGCAGATACGGAGTCAGAGGCAGAGACGGAGACAGATGCAGATACGGAGTCAGAGGCGGAGACGGAGACAGATGCAGATACGGAGTCAGAGGCGGAGACGGAGACAGATGCAGATACGGAGTCAGAGGCAGAGCAACGGAACGCCTACGCCCACGCCCACGCATACTCTCCAGCCCATGCGCACTCCCGTTTCCCATTTCAGCACGGTCAACAAAAAAAACAGGGACGTCTCTCCATGGAAGACGTCCCCGCACGGACCTAAGCACTCAATCACTCAATATGGGGTCCCAGCCGCATCTCTGTGAAATCCTACGGTAGCGAATTATGCGCAATGAGGCCACCCCGCCACCTGACGTCACACACGTCGTGTCTACCTGCCACCGGTAGCCTCACCTGCTCTGGCGCACGCGCACCCCAACGTCCAGGGACTCTCCTTGTTCGTCCCTCTTGACCGCGCCACCGTCGTCTTTCTGGTTCGCACCGACTCCGTAAACTGTGTAGCTCCCGTCCTCGCGGCGCAAAATAAGGCTGCCTCCAGAATACGGGTCGCTCGGCAGGCTTTCGGCGAAGGCCGTGTCGAGTTCCGCGAGTGACTCCGGGAAGCGACCGTTCGCTAAACGATAACGCTCCACGAAGACGGCAACGCGGGCGCTACGCGCCACAGTTAGGGACCTACCAATGCTCGCGAGAGTATGTTCCCACCCGGACTGAAGCATCTTTCCGAACTGGCTTTCGGCTTGAATCTTCTCAAAGGCGCCCAAGATCTCCGGCCAAGGCTGTCGCGAGGCCCGCAGGAACTTGCCCAGGTCGCGCAAGTAGCCCAGAGCCATACTCTGGAAGAACGGGCGATTGCCGAAATTCACTGGGAACTGACCGTAGAAGCTTCCGTCGGGCATGTTCAGGGTTAGGGTCCCGACAAAGATGTTCTTGGAAAAGAGCAGAGAAAACACACGCTCGACGAGCAGGCTGTCGGAGAGGCGCTCCGGCCGGTCCGCCGCCCGGAGTGCCTCTTCGAGTCTCACCAGGGCGGCGTCGGAAGGTCCACTCTCGAGTACCAGGGGAACCTTTCCGATGGCCTGGGTTCGTAGCCCCGTGGCGAGCAGGTGGAGAATGAGCGTCGGTTCTCGCTCGAAGACGCGCGAAAGCCGCACCGCCGAGACCACCGCAGACAGAGCCGCATCTCCTTCCTTCCGTAGCGCTTTGTGGACGACGCGTAACGTCGCCAGAGAGGCAAGATTGCGCGGTCCGTCTATGCCTTCGAGCACGGCCTTCGCTCCCTGTCGGACCCGCATGTCATAGCGGCACTCCGGTAGCAGGGCTGCCTTGTCGACCAGTTCAAGCACCTGCTCGTTGCGCCCTAAGAGACGTTCCGCATGTTCCTGGGCTCCGTCCTTGGGCAACTCGAGTGGCCACTGCTCAGCTTTGGCCACGTAGATGCTCAGCAAGTCCTCTTCTTCTTCCGTTCCCTCCATCAAAGAGATCGCCGCCAGGTAGAAGCGTGCGGCGTCGTCCCCAGCGTCAATCTTTGCGTGGGCGCGGTCGAGATCCTCGAAAGTCACCGGCTCACCCGCGGCGCGAATCGCCGCGAGTTCCTCTTTGATGGCTCGAGCGGTGACAAAGAGCCAGACGGAGCGTGCGGCAAGAAAGAGGACGATGAGCGCCACGAGGCCAAAGGCCAAACGTCGAAGGATGCGACGCCACAGCGGCATTCTTGTTCGGGTGGCCTCGACGCTCGTGCCGAAATGTCCTATGACGCGACGCCATAACGGCTTTCTTGCTCGAATCTCTGGTTTCATTTCAATGGTCTCCGTACATCCATCGCCGAAGGGTCCACGAGGATCCCGGCGGCCAGTTGCAGAGAGAGATATCTACGCCCCCAGCCTCCGCCACCAAGGATCCCGGCGATTTCCTCGGCCTCCTTGGTCCATTCGTACTCCCCGATTCTCAGGATGTCCGCGTTTTCGCGATAAATCGCCTCTGTCGTGACGCTGAGCCCAATGGCAAAGAGAAGAAGAGCCGCAGCGAGGCTGCACACCAATGACTTTCTGCGCAAACGAGTACGCTCATGACACGCGCTGGTAAGCGCTATGACCTGTGAACGGAATCCCGGCCTTGGGCCTCGGGGGCAGTACTTCTCCAGCAGGGATTCCAACTCACGATGGTTTTCCACGAATTACTCCTTGGACCTTCTTTCTTCCTTAAGAAGCAACGCAAGCTTCTCCAAGGCGTAGCGATAGCGGCTGCTTGCGGTGTTGATAGAAACGAACGTCATCTCGGAAATCTCTTTGAAAGTCTTCTTTTCGTAGACCTTCAGATGCACCACCTCGCGCTGTTCGGGTGGCAAGGTCCTAAGAGCTCGCTCGAGTCTGAGGCGCTCGTCATTTTCCTCGGCAAACTGGGCCGGACTGTGACTTTCAAGTAGTTGTGACACATCGCTCCTCTGCATCTCTTCCTCCGTACGGCGTGATCGGAGGATGCGGTAGCATTCATTGCGTACCGCCTGGCGTAGGTAGCTCCAGGGCGAGTTGATTCGTGTCGTTCTTCCTCTGCGGGCAAGCTTGAGAAACACTTGTTGTAGTGCGTCCTCCGCATTGTGGGGGTCAGCCAGTAGCATCGAAGCGTAGCGAAAGAGTTCGGCGCCGTAGGCGTCGTAAAGGAAGCCTAAGCGCGACCCTGAGTTCGGCTCCTGGATTCCAGAGTCGTCTGGGGTGCAACCACGGTCGCTCATATCTTCATTGGAAAAGACCCCGAGGGAACCAGTTCTTGTCTGAAGAATTTGCGGAAAATATTGGGGATGCAGACATTTCTGTCCCGGAGCCATAGCTGACCCATTGGACCGCATCCCGCTGAGCTCACCGGGCGCTCTCAGCTCTGCGACGACCGAAATGATAAGTCCCGTTCGGGATCACATGTCGGTGTGCCAGCGGAGCGATATGCCGGAGGTCCTCGTCGAAAACCTCTTCGCCAGCTTCCCGAAGCTGCTCGACGATCTTTGCCATGCGCACCGTGTTCCAGACCACGACGGCATTGGAAAGAAGGCTCAGGCACGTCGCCTTGTTCATGATCTCCTCGTAGTCCCCCGTTCGAAACTCACCTCGGTCGGCGAAGAAAAGCCGCTTAGCGAGATAGTGGCGGGACTCTCCACGGTTGAGCTGAAGCTGAACGCGATATCGTAGGTCCGCCTCGTGAAGATAGCGGAGGATGTAGTTCGTCTTCAGCACTCTGCCGAGCATGGTGAGTGCCTTCGCGAGCCGGTCTGTCGAGGCACGATTGGAGAGTCGCTTGAGGACCACATGTGCCGGAGCGGTGCGGTTTCGAAGCGACGCGGCGACTCGCACCAGCGAATCCCACTGCTCGCGAATGAGGGCCGTGTCGATACCACCGCGAAAGAGCGAGTCGAGATGTCCGTAGCCCCCATCGCGTTTCACCCTATAGATCTGCTGGTCCTTGAGATCACGAAGGCGCGGCATGAAGGAGTAGCCGAGGAGGTCGCAAAGTCCAAAGACGTGCTCGGTGTAGCCGCCTGTGTCCGTGTAGTGCTCTCGTGGCCTGAGGACCGTGTCGTTTTCAAGAAGGCCGTCAAGGACCCACGGAGCTTCCCGAGGCGCGCAGGAGATGGGCCGCGTTCCGAAGACCGAGTACTCGTCCGAGGTGTGGGTGTAGATAGTCACCGCTCGATCGTAGTAACCGAAGTACCTGGGGTAGAAACTCCCAAGAAGCGAGCTCGCCTGGATTCCAAACCTCTGCCCGTCTGAGGACGAGGCAGTTCCGTCACCCCACACCGAGCTCAACGGCAGCTCGTGGTGGTAGTTAACGAGGACGGCGTTCGCCGCCTTCAGCGTCTCCTCACGAAGGAACCACCGGCTCGCGTATTGAAGCGTATCGACGGTCATGCCCTCGACGCTGTGGCCCATGGCCGCAATCCCGAGATTCGTACCGTGGGCTATGAGCGCTGAGAAGAGGGCCACGTCGAGGTTTTCGGAGCGGGGCTCGTAACCCCCGAGCGGACGAAGTTCTTTTGTGAAGCCGCACCAGGAATCTACGTCCATGAGTAGGTCTTCGATGCGGACCTGGGGAAGGTGCGTCTCGATTACCTGCTTCAGCTTCTTGACGCGCTCTGGAAGCTCGAGTCTGTCCTGACGCCGAAGCCTGAGGCTGTCGTTCTCGATCGAGGCGAAGTCGTTCTCTCGCAAGCCTTCTTGAGTGCGTCGCGCCACCTCGTCGAATTCCTGAGTGAGCCGCGCGAGTTCGTCGTCGGGCTCTGTCGGGAGCTCAAGCTCTTCGTACGCCTCCTCGCGTTCCTCTTCCCAGCGTTCTTCGTCGTAGACGAGGTTCCAGAAGGAAACATGGCGGCGACTCTCGGGGAGGTAGAGAGTGCCTGAGCGCAAGGCGTCACGCACTCCAACGGCAAGCGCGAGTTCCCAAACGCGCCTGTCGATGGATCCAGGATCCTTTTCGAGAGCCGACCGCCAGGCTTTGGGTACAAAGCGAATGGGCGTCTCCGGGGGGAGTGTCGCTTTCTCGCCGGAATCGAGTGCGCGTACGAGAGAAAGCGCATCGAGAAGAGGCTCCGCACCCGGTTCTCCCTCGAAGGGTAGCTCAAGAAACTTCGGGAGGTAGCGGCGGAAATGCGAGTAGCGCGAAGAGAAGGCGTCGACGAAACCCCGGTCTTCAAGCCGCTGGAGATCTCGGCAGGCCTCCTTCGCTTCTCGAAGCTCGTGCTCATCGATTTCGCTGTAGAGTTCGTCGAGGACTTCACTCCGTGGCCTCTTCGAGTCGAGGAGGACCTCAACGGCACAAAGGAGAATGTCGAACCCTTGCTTGGCTTTCTTGCGTACCGCTCGATAGCGGTCTTCGAAGCTGTGCCTGGACCTTCGAGACATCGTCGTCACGAATTGGTCGTGCATGAGGACCACGTGATCAAGCGTGGTTCGCTGGGCTTCGAACAGGAAGCAGGCCACCATAGCGTAACGCTTCCCTTCGGCAAAACGCTTCAGGGAATGAGCGTCGTAACGTCTTGCGAGCGCAGAAAGAGAGCCCACCTGAGTGGACGGCACGCCTGAGAGGTCGATCTCTCCCACACCGATTGAACGCAGAAAGTGGTACCGCTCAATGAACCGGTTGATCGCACCAGCGCTTGCCTCCGGTGGATACTCCTTGAGAAGAAAGAGGGGAGACTTGCGATCGCCGTCGGGAGCCTCGAGGAGTTGATCGATCGCCCGGCGCAGTTCTGGAGTCACGCGGCCGAAGACCTCGTCAAAGAGCCCGTGCCGCGCGCGGGCGGAGACCGAGGCGACAATCCGCTCGATGGTCGAGGGTGCTGGAAGCAGGATTCTCCAAGAGCGCAGGACATCTTCTGCACGGCGAAAAAGTTCGAGCGACGAGATCCCTTCTCGGGCTCGCACCCGGACCCAGCGCTTGAGCCTTGTCTCAACCGACGAGTCGAAGGGTTGAACGCCAAGATGGTCACGGATTCGGCGCTGGTGCTCGAGTTCCGTCGCCTCGCGAGTTGGCGGGAGGAAGAGGAGTACCGGAGCAAGCCCCACTTGGCGGCCGAGGTGGTTTGCAATCCGCGCAGGTACCGCGCCGTACTCACGGAGGAACCGCCCGTAGTTTCGAAGGACACAGAGCTGGAGAGCGAAACTTCTCCGATAGTCTTCTCCCCGACAGCGAAGGACCTCGGCCTTGTCGGCCTCAGAGAGGGTCCAGTCCCGTGCGAGTTCCTCATCGCTTGAATCCTGAGGCAAAACGATCGGGTTTCGACGCTGCTTCGAGGTGAGGAAGCGCTCAAGAGTTTCTGTTCCCTCAGTCGTCGTAGACATTGAGCGAGCTTCTCTCGAGGTCGGCTTGAAGATCATCTCGTGAGGGCTGTGTGTAGATTGCCGTTGTATCGAGGGATTCGTGCCCGAGGAGATTCGCCAACTCGACGAGCTTTCCAGGGTTGTCGCGCAGGTACCAGAGGGCGAACGTGTGGCGAAGCGTGTGTGGCGAGACTTCAAGGCGGGTAATCTTCGCGCGGCGAGCGAGCTCGGAAATCGTATTCTGGATGGAGCGCGCGGAGAGCCGCGAACCGCGCCCACTCTCAAAGAGCGGGTCGTCTGGTTTGGCTCGACTCCGACTGTCGAGGTATCTACGAAGCGCCCGACGAGCGGTGGCGTTAAGCGGCACCTCTCGCTGCTTCCGTCCTTTCCCTTCACGCACTCGCGCTACGCCAGTGCGAGCACGGATTGTCGCGTCGGCAATACACATCGAAGCGGCTTCGTTCAGTCGCACGCCCGTCTGAAGAAAAAACTGCGCCAACGCGTAATTGCGCTTGGCATGCCCACGTCCCGATTCACCGGCAACGCGAAGAAGAGCATGGACCTCGGATTGGTGGAGCCCTTGAGGGCGGCGCTGAGTTCCGTCGCGGATCGTCTTGACGTCAGCAGAGGGGTCCTCATCGAGCAGTCCTTCGTTTCTCGCCCACCGACAAAAACGCCTGAGGGAATGGAGCCGCCGATTCACCGTCGAAGGTTTTCGCCGTTCGACGGTGACAAGGTGCTGACGGTAGCTGATGAGATCGATGCTCGAGAGCGTCTGCCAGCGTGCATCTTTGTCGCGGAGGTTCCTGAACCAGCGGTGGAAAAGTTCCAGGTCGCGCCGATAGGCCTCAACGCTTCGGGGGCTGAGGTCGGCCTTGGTGAGGCTCTGGAGGAAGTCTCCGAGCCAGTCGGCGACCCCTTGCTTCGGCTTTGCCTTCCGACTTATGCGCAATGTAGACCCCCTCGATAGACCCCCTGTTCATTGCGCATAAGACCAGCTTCACCGTCACTGCATTGCGCATAAGTCTGCTTTCCCACCATGATGATGCGCAATGAAAGGGCAGCATCAAGCCGAATCGGCCGGGATTGGCCCAAAACCTACGGTAACGGCGGCTCCGAGGAGCTCCTTACCGTAGGATTTCGCAGAGATGCGGCTCGCACCCCAATATCTATTTTTCGCAGATAGCAGGCTTTTCGTCACAGCTGACATCGTCTTCCGTTGGGTCGACACCGCACGCCTTCATACCTGGTAGCGGCATCTCGCCTTGCCCGAGAAACAGTATTCCAAGCGTCGCAATGGCATCGGAGATGTCCAGTGAGCCATCGTCGTTCGAATCGCACGCGTCGAGACAACCCGGCTGCTCCTCGCCGAGAAAGAGAAACCCGAGCGTAAATACGGCGTCAGAGATATCGATGTCGCCGTCGGCGTTACATTCGCCGCGGCGAAAGGTCATCTTCGGCGTTGAAGCCGTGACCGTGACTTCGACGACGTCGCAGGAGGAGAACGCTGGCTCCGTGCGGAGATCGTCCGCGCACACCTCGAAGCGACGAACCGATCCGGCAGCGTCGATTGGCATCACGACTGAGAAGGAGCCGTCATTGAACGTCGCGGGCTGAAGACACTCAAGGCGAGCCTCTGTGATCTCGCACCACCGAAACGCCAATGGCTCGCCGTTGTCGTCGCCAGCAGTGGCGGTGAGTTCGAGCCGCGCGCCCGCTTCGACGGCGATGTCCTCGCCTGCATCGACGGCCGGAGGAGAGTTCGGGGGGAGCTCACCTGGCACCGTGAAAATGACGCCTTGAACCTGCGAAATCGTCGCCAGCTGCGAGCGGAAGCCAACGAGCGGCGGGTTGCTTTCGATGCCGGAGAGGAAGGGTTGTTCGACCAACGGTAGCGGTTCGTCGAGAACCGATTCAATGTGCATCCCGGTGATACGCCCGGTGACAACACCGTCGGGACCCACGCAACTGAAGAGGAAACTCTCCTCGGAGCTTGAAATGAGGGCCGCGTGTTCCGCTGTCGCGAGAGGGAACTCTGGGCCTATTTTTCCCATGGCGAAAGGCTCGAAGTAAGTCGCCATGAGTTCTTTGCCGCTGCCATCGCTCGATGGTTGCTCGAAGACAACGAGTGACCGATTCGAGTTCGGGTTCAGCGCGATCACTGGACGTTCGAGAGTGCGGCGGCTACCGACGACCGGCTCGTGAACGATTTCATCGTTCAATACACGTGTGACGACGATCGCGCTTGAGTCAGGACCTTCGACAGAATAGACGATTTGATGCATAGTCCGGCGGGCACCATCTGAAGCGACGACCAGCGGGCCGCCGTCGGCCGTGCGTGGTCGAATATATGCGAACTCGGCGGGTAGCGACTCGAGGGAGATCGGAAAGGCTGGATCCGCTGCGATGAACCCACTGGCGAAAGCGTCGAGAGGGCCTACAAACTGACCCTCAAGTCGGCTCGCGCCACTCTTGTGGTCCTCCCAGACGATCAGGTGCCGAGAGATCGTGTTGAAGCCGATCGCGCGGCCCGGAGAAACATCGGGCCGCCGGCCGAAACCAAGGTTCAGAGGAACGGTACCGAGCGTAACTCCGTCGCCGGAGACACGTCGGGCGTGAATCGTGCCGAGGCCCGCCTCACCGCTGCCCGTCCAAACGACGATCCATTCAGTCTTTCGGCCGTCGTAAGCGACCTTCGGCTCCGCGTCGTTCGCCGCGTCGGGGCCGATTTCGAATGACGGCTGCGCCTCACCATCTCGTTTTACCAGTGCGCCCATGATGCGGCTGACCGGGCCGTCGCTGCCGTCGATCGTCTGACGCCACACAACCAGATGGACGCCGCGTAAGCCCGAGAATGCGGCGTCGCCGGCGTGGTTGCCCTGATCGTCTGAGATCGTGACGCCGCTGTGGATTTCCCCCACAGCGCCGAACGTGAGCGTGGCTGGCAGCGAAAATGAAAGAACGATGGCGGCGAATCGGCAGGTTCGAGCGCGCATGGACGTCCTCCGGATACGGTCGATGTTCAGATCGGGGAATCAACTCTTCCCCTTCAACCGTACGGCCGGACGATCGAGGACAGACATTTCTGGAATTCGCACCAGTGGCGGTTTGAATGCCCCGACGATTCGGCGCTGTGACGGCGCCGATTTCGCTGCGGCGCGTGTCCGATGCCGAGTGCCACGCCCGCCAGCAAACGATCGATTTGGGCGCGAAGTGGCCAGAACCTCGGCTGGATGAGTTTTTCAACAGGCTGTTGACCGCCGCAGCCTCATGCGGTAAGACCCGACGGAATGCTCGGCAACATAGGTGTGATCGCTGCTGTCCTTCTCTTGATCGTCTTCGCGCTGCGTGGCGTGAACGTCATCATCGCCTCGCTGTTGTGTGCGGCGCTGGTTGCGCTCACCAACGGCAAGGCTCTTGCCTCGAGTCTTAGCGAAGACTACAGCACCGCGCTTGTCTCTTTCGTCGGCCATTTCTTCCTCCTTTTTGTCAGCGGCGCCGTCTTCGGACGGGTCATGGCGGAGAGCCGAGCGGCGCTATCGGTTTCGTCGCGACTCGGTGCCATGTTCGGACCGGAGCGAACCCTCCTCACCGGCGTCGTCGTGTGCGCTCTCTTGACCTACGGCGGCGTCAACGTCTTCATTGTCATCTTCACCGTCTATCCGCTCGGGTTGGGTCTCATGCGTCAGGCGAACATCCCGAAACGGTTGTTTATGGCGGCAACGTCGCTCGGAGCTGGCACGTTCACGATGACTGCGCTGCCAGGGTCGCCCTCGCTGCACAACGTCCTCATGGCGGACTCGCTGAAGACGTCGCTTTTGGCCGGGCCGGTGCTCGGGATCGTTGCCGCGGTGCTGATGTTGGCCTTCGGTTTGACGTATCTCGAGTTCTCGAGGCGACGCGCGGTGGCACGCGGTGAGGGCTTCGTGGCAGCGATCACAGACGTGCTCCCAGAAGAGGGAGAGTCGACGTCTCTGCCGCCATGGCCTCTCGCCGCCGCACCGATGGTCGTCGTCCTGGTGACGATTATCGGGCCTCAGCTGGTGTCCACGTGCGCGCCGAGTTTAGTCGAGGGTGAGGGTGTCGTCGGGAAGTTGCTGCGCTTTCAGAGAGATTCGACGACGATGTGGACGACGTTCGCCATGGTTTTGGCGACGGTGACGACATTGGTTCTACTCAGGCGCTACATTTCATCTCCGGTAGCGGTGCTTGGCCGCGGCGCTGAGAGCGCGGTTCTGCCGCTGATCAACACCGGCGTGATCATTGGCTTTGGTGGCGTCGTCAAAGGAACGGAGATTTTTTCCAGCTTCACCGATGTCATGCTCGACTCTGGGTTGGCTCCGACAGTCTCAGCGGCTGTATCCGTCAATGTCATGTCAGGGATCGTCGGTTCCGCGATCGGTGGCCTCGGCATCTTTGCTCAGTCGCTTGCGCCGCATTACCTCGAGGCGGGTGTCGATCCGGAGGTGCTCCACCGCATCGTCGCCATCGCTGCAGGAGGACTCGACTCACTCCCCCACTGCGGTGCGATCATCACGACGCTGACGATCATGGGGCTGAAGCACCGCGACGCGTACTGGGACACGGCGGTCGTCACGGTGGTCGTGCCGCTTCTGTCGCTCGGGGTCTTGCTGATCGGCATGGCAGCCCTCGGTATGCTGTGAGTCCGCTTCACGAGAGCCGACGCGCATCCAACTCGCTTCGTTATCTGCTGCTTCTCTTCAACGCGCGCTCGAGTGTACTCAACAAAACGTTACTAGCACGGACGTCCTCCCGAGCCCGAAGTCGTTCGAGTGCCAAGTAGCAACGCTCGGTGCCGCAGTTGCCGAGAGCGATGATCACGTTGCGAAGAAAACCCGAGAACTTCGCGCGTTTGACGGCGCTGCCGCGAAAACGCTCGCGAAAGCGTTCCTCCGTGAGCTCTGACAGCTCGACGAGATCCGGCCAGACATTCTCGGGTCTCGACGCGAGCTCGCCGTCGCCGCGAAGGTGCTGCGGACGATTGTGAGGGCATACCTCCTGACAGATATCGCATCCAAAGACTAGGGAGCCGATCTGCGGCTCCAGGGCTTCGTCGAGATCGCCGCGGTGCTCAATCGTGAGGTAGGAGATGCAGCGCCTTGCGTCGAGTTCGTAGGGTCCTACGAAGGCGTCGGTCGGACATGCCTCGATGCAAAGGTTGCATGTGCCGCAGTGGTTGGGCGCCGGCCGATCGGGAGGGATGGCGAGCGTGGTGATGACAGCGCCGAGGAATAGGAACGAACCCTGGCCGGCTTGGATCGTGCAGGTGTTTTTGCCCACCCAACCGATTCCGGCCATCTCGGCCCAGTCGCGTTCGAGGACCGGGCCAGTGTCAACGTAGTAGCGGCTAGAGCTTCCGGAGCTCATCTCGGAGATGGCCGCGACGGCGAGTTTGAGCCGTTTTTCGATCACGCGATGGTAGTCGTCGCCCCTTGCGTAGGAGGCGATTTCCGCGACATCGGATCGTGCTGACGCGATGCCAAACCGCTTCCCGTCATGATAGTGATTGGCCGTGACGATGACGCTTTTTGCACCCTTGACGACTTCGCGTGGGTCCAGCCGTCGCTCGATGCGTCGAGAGAGATAGTCCATGCTGCCGGCGAAGCCTTGCTTCAGCCAGCTCTTGAAACGATCGCTCGAGGCGGCCTGGTTGGCGGCGGCAAAGCCGACAGCGTCGAAGCCGATTTCGTGAAGGCGTCGTCTCAGGGTCTCCGCGTCAACACCGCCGGTCATGAAACTCTACTCTGGGAACGTTAATGCGAATGACTCTTCTCTGTCCGCTGAGACACACGATCTTCCTGGCGCAAGCTCGATGAACTCGAGCTTGGCGATTTCGTTTCGACCATCAAGCGTCCGGGAATTCTGCCGCGCAGAGCGAGTTTGCGTTCGGCCTCGCGCAGTGGCACCATGATCGCATCTCGCAGGCGGCAGAGGGAAGACAAGAAGGAGCCGAGTGAACAAATGGGTGACGCAGGGCAGGAGACTTCTCGACAGCGCCAGAGTAGCGAAACGGCACGCCTCCACGTCTATATCTCCGGAGTCGTCCAGGGGGTTTGCTTCCGCATGTACACTCGAGACGAAGCCGAGCGGCTCGGTTTGGCCGGGTGGGTTCGGAACCTACCCGACGGTCGCGTCGAGTGGGTTGCTGAGGGGCCAGCTTCAGATCTGAAAGAATTGCTGCGCTGGAGCAAACGTGGTCCTCCAGCCGCGCGAGTCGACCGCATCGAGCCGCATTGGGAGGATTCACAGGGCGACGACAGCGGCAATTTCCGGATCCGCTGACTCGGGCGCGATCGGCACCGATTGCCGATGTTGAGATCAAGACCCACCGTGCCAATCGGCATCGGGCGGGCTCAGGGCTCGAAGTGGAGCTGGTACAGATACGTTCCCGAGCTCGTGTGGAGGAGCTGCGCATACTCGTTCAATAGGTTCGCGAACTCCTCTTGGTCATGGATGGGGATGTCGCTTTTTCTTCCAGAAGGATCCAAGACACAGTCGAAACGGAAGAGAACGTGCGTGAAACCTCGTTGGCGTAAGTCGAGGTAGGCATCGTCGGGAGTGTCAGAACGCGCGAGGATCTGTTTCAGTGTATGATTCTCAAAGAACGCATCGCTGTAGTACTTTCTGTCGCAGAGAAAACCTGGATTGCCGAGCGAAGCAAAGAGAATGTAGCTGTCGACGGGTAAGTGGGAATTGATATACGTGAAGGTGGCGAAGTCGCCACCGGGGATCTCACGCTGAAGGTAACTGTCGCGACTCTCGAGACCGAGGACGACCCCGAGCGGGCGGTGCGCCGCGAAGTTCGCCGCCATCATGAGGACGTTGAAGGTCGACGCGCAGAGAAGAGCTGCAGCGACCGATCTGCGCACACGGTTCTGCGACGGCCAACAACTCAGTGTCGCCGCCATGACGGCGGAGAGCATGCAGAGGCATGGTAAGAGAAAACGAATCTGTCGCGTGAGAACCGCCCAAACGGCGAAGTGAACAACGGCGATCGCCAACACCAAGCGATGGCGTGGCGACAGTATCGCGCCGGCGAGAAGCAACGGTGCGCCGATCAGAAACGCGCAGCCGATGACGCCGTCGAAATTTGCCTGAGAGAAAAAATCTGCCTCCATCGTCAAACGCCACGGAAGCAAAAGGGTTGAGACGAGATCGCGAGCCCCTCCCCACTCCTGCATGGCCAGGCTAAGAACCGCGCTGCGCTCCGCATCCCACCCTTCACCGCCAAAGAATTGAAACGCGAAGGGGTAAATCGGGTTGCCGGTGTAGAGGTAGCTCTTCAGCCACCAGGGACCCGCCAGGAGTGCTACGATGCCACAGACGAATGCGCCACGAGACAGCGCCCAGCGTATCGACTTTCGCGTCAGGCCGGCGAGCACGACGACGCCTGCAATGAGAACTAAGCCTTGCAGACCAGCTGTGTACTTGCAGCCTGCCGCCGCCCCCGCAAAGGTCGCTGCGACGATGAGCCAACTGTCTCGGTTGTTTTGCCAGAAACGAACGAACGCGATCACACTGAGGAGCGTGAAGAAGACGACCGCGAGATCGACGTACGCCCACCCGGCGATGAGCGCCGTTGTGGGGATGGTTGCGAAAAGTGTCGCGGCGAGGCGTCCTGAGCCACGCCGAGAAAGGCGGTGTGTCAGGGCGGCAGCCGTCAGCGCGGCCCAAACGCCAAAGCACCAGTGATACAGCTTCGCGAGTTCCGCGCCCTTGAGAAGCAGCCCGAGGATGAACAGCATCTCTACGTTGTGCGGAAAGTGGGCGAAGAAGTTCCCTTCGATGTTATAGAAACCGCCAGCGCTCAAGTACTTGGCTGGGATGCTGAGGTGGTAGACGAGAGCGTCCTGAGACGTCGGCGGCGTGAGGCTATGGATCAGAGTGAGTGCGCTAACGACGCCCAGGAGAAGGAGCGCGAAACGTGGCTCCGTACGGCGCTCTGTAAGGCGACGCGAACCGGTGCCGTCCCCACTGCCCCAACGACTGCGCTGGTGGCTCCAGAATCGGCGATGGGGTGCCAGGAGGAGCACGGCGAGCAGAGAATAGGCTGCCACGGGGGTGTAAAGCTGCACGCACCCCATGCAGAAGACGGCGGCGACAAGGGCGAGGGCACCCAAGCCCACTTCGTACAGCGAGGCTTCTAGGGGTGCTGGAACCTCTGGGCCTTTGCATGCCCGCCAGATCCGAAAGCCGGTGAGCCAGGCGATGTATACCGTGAGCCCCCCCAAGCCAACGGTCGCTGCCGTGTCGAGAGACGTTCCGAGAAATCGCCGCATCTGCCCTAAAAACAGGACGATGATGACGATGCTCCACCCGATGAGAAGAAGGGATGCCCAATTGGGCAGTGAACGAGCGGTACGATTCATAGTCGCCTTATCGGCGGGAATCGCCTCTCAAGTGTGGGGCTTTGAGGCTGAAGCGCCGGCCGTCACGCCAAGGCTTCCGCGGTGACGGTCAGTTTCCGCGGTGCTGTATCCTTGTCTCGAGGGAAAGTGATCAGGCTGTTAAGTTAACTCTCAACCGAGTCCACATGCTCCTTAACCCGGAGCTTCTTGATCCGATAACGGATCGATCGGTAGCTCATGCCGAGCAGCTGTGCGGCTTTCGTGATGTGGCCGTCGGTCATTCGCAGCGCTTCAGCCAAGTAGCGCCGCTCAAGCATCTCGAGTTCACGTTCGAGATCGATTCCGGCTGGGGGAATCAAAGTGTCGCTACCTTTGGTCTCGCCAGCCGCCGGTGTGAGTTCAGCTTTGCGCTGCGACCCGCGGCTACCGAGAACGAGCTCGTCGATCGAGTTGCCTTCGCAGAGCGCGACGTGTCGCTGAACGATGTTCTCGAGCTCGCGCACGTTTCCCGGCCAGTGATGTCGATTCAGCGTCTGCAGTGCAGAATCGGAGATACCGGTGATACTTTTGTTCATCCGCGTTGAATACTTCGCTAGAAAGTGCCCCACGAGTAGAGGGATGTCGTCTTTCCGGTCGCGGAGAGCTGGTAGAAAGAGCGGGATGACGTTCAGGCGATAGAACAGATCTTCACGGAAATCTCCGTTTCGGACCTCGCTCTCCATGTCTTTGTTCGTTGCGGCGACGATGCGGACGTCGATGTTTTCCTGGCGAGCCGACCCCACGGGACTGATGCGCCGCTCTTCGAGCACGCGGAGTAGTTTCACTTGCGTCGCCGGGCTCATGTCCCCGACTTCGTCGAGAAAGATCGTGCCACCCTCGGCAAGGCGAAAGACTCCCTCTTTATCCTCGATCGCCCCAGTGAACGCGCCTCTGACATGACCGAAGAGCTCGCTTTCGAGCAGCGACTCGGGAAACGCACTGCAGTTGACCGGCACGAAGGGGTTGCCTGCACGATGGGACCGAAAGTGGATCGCACGCGCCACCATCTCCTTGCCAGTGCCGCTTTCGCCTTGGACCAGGACGGTGCTATCCGTTTTGGCGATTCGCTGGATCATCGCGAACACATCCTGCATGAGCGGATGGTTGCCGATGATCTCGCGATACGACTCTTGAACTCCGGTGGCCGTCGACAGAGTTGCCTGCAGCGACGAACGCTGCTCGATGGCTCCTCTCACAATTCGCCGAATCGTCTCCGTATCGAATGGTTTGCGGATGTAGTTGTAGGCGCCTAACCGCATCGCTTCCACTGCGTCGTCCCACGTCGAAAACGCCGTGACGATGATCACGGGTAGATCTGGTGTCTCCTGACGCAGATTGCGCAGTAGCTCGATTCCTCCCATTCCCGGCATCTTGAGATCCTGCAGCACCAGGTCAAACGGGGCCTCCTTGGCTTTTTGTAGCGCCTCTTCGCCAGACGCCGCAACGGAGACGGAGTAGCCTTCCGAGCTGAGAAGCATCTCCAAGAGTTCACGAATGCTGCTCTCGTCGTCGACGACGAGGATGTGAGCTTTACTCTTGTGCTTGTTGTTCATGCTTCCGTCAGACATGACGCCGCTACTCCTTGATTCGTGCGCGAGTCCTGAAACACCATCGACGGGGGAGAGGTTTTGACGATCAACGGCAGACGAACTCGAAACACTGCACCGCTGGATCTGTCGCTTAACGCCTCGATAGTTCCACGGTGAGCTCGGACGATTCGAGCGGCGATCGAGAGGCCGAGGCCACTACCTGACTCCTTGGTGCTGAAAAACGGAGTGAAGAGATTCTCCGACGGCTGATCGCCGAGTCCGACGCCGTTGTCTTTCCACTCGATCTCAACCGCTGGCACGGGAGTGGACCCGGACGGAGCTACTTTTGAGCACTCTACCGAACGGAGAGATATCTCCACGGTCCCCGATTCGGGAGATGTTGCGTCGATCGCGTTGAGTCCCAGGTTGAGCGCTAGCTGCACGAGTTGATTGCGGTTGCCGAGCACTCTCATCTTCTGCTCAGGCGGTTCCCAGACAACGCGTCGATTGCCGATGCCTTCACGGCTGCGAAGGAGCACGACGGCTTCGGTCAAAACACTTGCTACATCAGTGGGGACGAATGTGGCGCAGTCGGGGCGTGCGTAGCGTAAGAACTGCTCTAGAATCTCGTCGAGACGGTCTGACTCGCGGCAGACGATCGACATGTACCTCCCCATCTGGTCACCCGTGATCTCGGAACGACTGATTTCCTGGATACACCCTCTGATCGACGCCAAAGGGTTGCGTATCTCGTGCGCTATCCCGAGTGCCATCACTTGAAGGTCTTCGAGTGTCTGGATGCGTTTCTCTGCGACCTCCATCTCGCGCTGCAGCTTTAGGTCGCTGATCAGTGCCATCCGGCAGCGGATCTCCCCGCGCTCATCCCGGACCTGAGACACTCGAACTTCGATCTCGTGCAGCTCGCCGTGGATCGTGACGCCCGTCTCGAGTCTCTGCTTCCCGTCCTTCTCGAGTGCATCAACTACGGCTGGACATTTTTCCCGCCGCACTAACTCAGTGAGTGGGCGGCCGATGCATTCAGTTTCACTCAAATCGATTCCGAGAAGTATGCGCGCCTCACGATTGACTCCGAGTACGCAATTCTGAGCGTCGACGGCGATCAAGCCTTCGCCCATGTTCTCCAGGATCTCTCGTTGAAACCCTACGACGCCTTTCAGGCGCTGGGCGTAGTGCGAGCCGAGAACAGAGATCATGTAGAGGCCGGCGACGCTGGCGAGGAGGTACACCGGTTCGAATCGTTGGCTTGAAACGCCGGCATTCGAGTTGCCCGCCGCAGGAAGCTCGAAGCTGTGGAACAAAGTGTTCGTCGTCAACAGAATCGCGGCGACGGACGCCAAGATGTAGAGTTCTCGTGCGAGCAGAAGCCCAGACGCGGCGGCCAGAGTCACCAGGAGCACAGGGCTAAACGCGCTCGTCACCCCCCCGCTCGTGCAGATCAGTGCGGACTGGAGCAAGACGTCGATCGCGACTTGGAGGGTGATCGCTCGATACGACCGGCTCAATCGACGGCGTAGAAGGAATAAGGTGACGGAGATCGCGAGATAGAACGCGAGAACGGTGTGGATCCAGACCCCGACGCCGTCAAACACAAGCAAGTCCCGCCAAGCACTGACGGCGACGATGCCGTATCCGTAGACTACGACGAGAAGCCGAAAGAAGAGAAAGTGGCGGTAATTGCGCGCCAGGTTCTCGTCTCTTAGTTCTTCAGCTTCTGCGCGGGGGGCCGTCATGTGTGCCTTCCCAGTTGACACGAGATCGCTCGGGCGTGACGGTGGCAACCACCCGTGGCTTGAACAGCCCATTGAGCAACCCCGAAAGGTCACGTTCTACGTTAACCGTCGCCGAGGCGGTGAGATGGTGGCCTCACCGCCTCGGTGGCGTCACTTTTTCTGCTCGGTTTGATGAAAGAGCCTTGCTGACTCGCTGGAGAGTTGATTCGAGCCGAAGAACGCCGAGCTCTTCGTTTCCGGACAAGTGACATCGTCAAGGGACGTTGACGCGATCCGAAACCGCAAGCGAGCGATTCGATATTTCGCCCGAGTAACTCTCCTGCTGCGTAATCGTTAGGCTCCGAGGGATCCGACCATCTTGAACACCGGCAGGAAGATCGCGAGGACCATTCCGCCGACCAGAAAGCCCATGACGCCGATCATGACCGGCTCGATCAGTGACGTTAGACTTTCGACCGTAGTCTTCACCTGCTGGTCGTAGAAGTCCGAGATCTTCTCCAGCAGCTGCTCAAGAGCGCCGGTCTTCTCACCGATCGACACCATCTTCGTGACCATGGGTGGAAACACTCCGCTCTCCGCTAAGGGGTCGCCGAGGGTCTCACCCTGCCGTACGCTTTCGCTTGCCGCATTGATTGCGTTGGCGAAGATCCTGTTACCGCAAGTCTCAGACACGATCTCGAGGGCGCCGAGGATCGGAACGCCGCTCTGAATCAGCGTCGAGAAAGTTCGCGCGAATCGCGAGATCGCGACCTTCGAGAACAACTTTCCGAAGATTGGCAGATTTAAGACTATCCAATCGGCGGTATATGCCCCTCTCTCTGTTTTGAAGTACATCACGATTCCGACGACCATCGAGACGATCGCGAGACAGGCGACCAGGAAGTTCTCTTGTAGAAACAAGCTGGTTGCCAGGAGCCCCTTAGTGATCGCAGGAAGCTCTACGTTCATCGAATTGAACATGTCCTCGAACTTCGGGATGATGAAGACGAGGAGGAAGACCGTAATGCCAAGCACGAGAAACAGGGAGACGACTGGATAGGTCATCGCCGACTTGATTTCAGAGCGCAGCTGTTCCGCAGCTTCCTGATACTCTGCAAGTCGAGTCAGCACGATATCGAGCTGACCACTGGCCTCGCCGGCCTTCACCATGTTGATGTAGATCTTGGGGAACACGCGCGGATGCGCTGAAAGTGCCTGAGAGAGATCTTTACCGGCACGAACGTGTTCCGAAACCTCTAGCAGTACCGACTTGAACCCGGGATTCTCGTTCTGCTCGCCGAGGATATCAATCGACTCAACCAGCGGAATACCGGAGCTGATCATCGTCGATAGCTGCCGAGTGAAGACAACCATGTCTTCGCTCTTGACTCGGACGCGTTTGCTGCTGACCGAGGCGGCTTTCACGCCCGTTGCACCCGAGCGCTTCGCACCCTTCGCACGCGACGACTTCGCCCCGCGTCCGCCGCCCCCCTTGGCGATCGAAACCACGACCAGACCTTGGCGTCGGAGTTCACCGACCGCCTCGGACTCTGTTTGCGCGTCGATGGTGCCGTTGGAGCGCTCACCACCAGGCTTTACAGCCTTGTAACTAAAGATCGCCATCGATCAGTCTCCCATGGTTACTCTAAGCACTTCTTGAATGGATGTTTTTCCGCGCATCGCATTTAGCAGCCCAACGCGTCGCAGCGTCAGCATTTGCTGCTTCATGGCTTCGTCCTTAATGTCGATTGCTGTTCCACCACGTATGATCACGCGTCGTAGGGAGTCATCGAGTGGCATCGTCTCGAGGAGGGCGAAGCGACCCTTGTATCCCTTCTCGCATCGAGAACAACCCTGCGGTTCGTACAATGCAAAGTCGTCGGTGAAATCTTCCTCTAAGAAGCCGCTTTCTAGGAGCTGCTCCTTTGTCGGCATGGCTTCCAACGGTTTACGGCAATCTTGACAGATTTTTTTCGCCAGCCTCTGCGCGCAGACGCACACGACCGACGACGCCACAAGAAACGGCTCAATCCCCATATCGACCATACGAGTGATCGTCGAAGGCGCGTCGTTGGTGTGTAGCGTCGAGAAGACCAAGTGACCGGTGAGGGCAGCCTTTACTGCGATCTCAATCGTCTCCAGGTCACGAATTTCTCCAATGAGTATCGTGTCCGGGTCCTGGCGCAGGATGGATCGAAGCGCCGACGCGAAAGTGAGGCCACGTTTGACGCTGACCTGCACCTGGTTGACACCGTCGAGTTCGTATTCGACAGGATCTTCGACGGTGACGATGTTGTCCTCTTCGGACAGCACTTCACTGATGCTCGAGTAGAGCGTTGTTGATTTTCCACTTCCCGTTGGACCCGTGACAAGCAGCATGCCGTACGGCTGGGCGATCGCCTCGCGGATGTCACTTAACGACTTTTTCTCGAACCCGAGAATGTCCATGCTGAGGCTAAGGTTTCCGGAGTCCAAGATACGAAGGACGATCTTTTCGCCATGAATACAGGGGAGGATCGAGGTTCGGAAGTCGATCTTTCGACCGTCCAGTCGGATTTGAAACTTGCCGTCCTGAGGTTTTCGCTTCTCTGCGATGTCTAGGCCGGAGATGATTTTTACGCGGCTGGATATCGCGCTCATCATCTTCTTCGGAGGCGCCATTGCCTCACGCATGACGCCGTCGACGCGATATCGAACTCGAACCCTCTTTTCCATAGGTTCGACGTGAATATCACTAGCCTTCTTCTTAATGCCTTCGACGATGATCAGGTTGACGAGTTTGACGACAGGCGCTTGATTCTCGTCGTCTGTGCTGATCTCGTCGTCCGACTCAGAGCGTTCTTTGACCTCGACGTCTGGTTCTGCCATGTTGTCGAGAAGTTCGCTCACCATCTTCTGGCCACGGTTGTAGAGCTCAGGGATGCAGTTACGGATGCTGACTTCCGTGGAGATGACAGGGCGAATTTCGCAGCCGGTCACGATCTGAATGTCATCAAGCTGAAGGATGTCGAAAGGGTTGTAGACCGCCAGCGTCAACACGTTACCAACCTTGGCTACGGGGATGACGCCGTAGTACTTGGCGAGGTTCTCAGGCAAGAGACCCGATAAGACTTCGTCTGGCTGCACCTTTTCGACGTCGATCGGCGGCAGGCTTGTCTCTTCGCTGAGTGCAGTGAGAAGTTCCGTCTGGTCGAGCTTCTCGCTGTCGATCAGAACTTGCGTCAGCGAGAAATCCGACTCTTCGGCCTTCTGCATAGACTCAGAGAGCGAGTCTTCGTCGAGGATTTTTCGCTTCAGGAGAATCGACCTGAGGCGTTTATCGAATTTGAGAACTGGCATCGTTCAGTCTGTGTTTTCCGGCGGCGTGACCAGCTGGTGGTTCAAATTCCCTGTCTCTGCAGTAGTCGTCGCAGATCGTCCGGATCCGACGAGTGGCAGAGTGCGTCATCGAACGTGATCGCGTGCTGTCGATAGAGCTCGAAGAGAGCTTGGTTCATCGACTTCATGCCGTGGCGACCCCCAGTTTGGATGATCGACATCAGCTGATGAGTCTTGTCTTCGCGGATCAGGGAGCGCACTGCTGAAGTTGCGAGCATGACCTCGGCAGCCAATGCGCGCCCGCGTCCGTCGGATCGCGGGATCAACTGTTGACAGAAGACAGCCTCGAGCGAAAACGAAAGCTGGGTTCTGATCTGCTGCTGCTGATGCGCTGGGAACACATCGACACAGCGATTGATCGTCTGTACCACGTCGTTGGTGTGCAGCGTCGCGAACGTCAAGTGTCCCGTTTCTGCGATGGTGAGCGCGGCTGCGATCGTTTCCTGGTCTCGAAGCTCGCCGATCATGATCACATCCGGGTCTTGCCTCAGCACGGTTCGCAAAGAGTCCGCAAAGCTGTGCGTGTCATTGCCGACTTCGCGTTGGTGGACGAGGCATGCCTTGTTTCGGTGGACGAACTCGATCGGGTCCTCGATGATGATGATGTGCTCGTTGCGCGATCGATTGATGTGATCGATCATCGAAGCGAGGGTCGTCGACTTACCGCTTCCCGTCGCACCAGTGACAAGAATCAGCCCTTTCGGTCGAGCGCAAATGTCTTCGCACACCTTGACCGGCAGGCCTAGATCACCTGGTGCCTTGATCTCATACGGGACAACGCGCATGACGGCGCCGAGCGTGCCGCGCTGCAGATAGACGTTGGTGCGGAAGCGACCGAGTCCGGCGATGCCGAATGACATGTCGAGCTCGAGTTCCTTTTCGAACCGCAAGATTTGCTCGTTGTCGAGGATGCTGTAGATCAGCTTCTGCGTGGTCTCGGCGTCGAGCACTTCCTGCTCTGTGCTAACAAGGCGCCCATTGACACGAATCATCGGCGGAGATCCGGCCGAAATGTGCAGGTCCGACCCGCCTCTCTCAACAAGTTGTTGTACGAGTTCTTCAATGGAAACCATTTGGCTGTTTCTCCTCTTGACGCGGTCGGCACGGATTGAATCCAGTGAGCTTCGGAGCTCAGGCAAGACTACCATCGAGACTTGCGATGCGACCAAGAGGCGGTCAGAGACACTCCTCGGAGCATTTCGGGGCGACTTACCGGTCGACGGAGTGGCGAAGGGCCGATAGCGCGGGGAGGGTTTGGCAACGAAAAAAGCCTCCGGACTCATTGTCCGGAGGCTTCGTTATCGAACGTTACCACACAACCGCGACGCTTCACGGCTGCATGCGGTCAGTGATTGTTTCCGACCAGAATCTGACCAGATTCCGGTCAGATCGCGCGGTCGAGGATTGTGATTTCTACGCGACGGTTGCGGCTACGTGCCTTCGACGATCTGCCGTGCTCGAGCGGCCGGTAATAGCTGAAGCCCGCGGCGAAGATTGACCGCGGAGAAACGTCGCCATGATCGACAAGGTATCTGACGACACGACATGAGCGTGCCGTCGACAGCTCCCAATTCGTCGGATAGAGCTTTCTCACCTTGCGGGTCGGCGTGTCGTCCGTATGCCCCTCGACGCGCACCACGTGCCCAGGATAGCGACTCGAGATGACCTGTGCGACGCGACGCAGTATGTTTTTTCCTCTCGACGTCAGCTCGGCCTTTCCTGGGGCGAAGAAGACACGGTCCGGGAGGCGCAATCGAACCCCGTCGGAAGTACGGTCGACTTCAACCTCGTCGGGCACGGAGGGGAGAAGGTCGTCGTCGATCAAAGGCGTCGTCGCTATGGGCTGCTGCGGTGGCACGTCGCGTGCTACCGTTGACGTTGTCGCGACAAAGCGCGAGTCCGTCAGATCGCGCTGCAAGCGCTCGAGATCAGCTTCGAGCCGGTTGTTTTCGGCGATGAGTCGGTCATTCGACTCGCGTAAGCGACGATTCGATTCTTTCAGGTTCTGCAGAGCGCAGCCTGATCCTGCAAACGCCCACACGGCAACGACCAGAACCATCAGTCTGCGTGCGACCATGGTATTCTCTTCCTTTCCTTTCTGGCGCGAACCCCCGTAAGCAGCCGGAAAGTCATTCGGCGCATGCGCCGATCTCTTCCTGTCAACCCGACTGCAGCCGAAGCCAGGATCTCCGCCGCATTCCTCGCCGCACGATGGCGGCTTGAGCGCGCTGTGGAATCCGATCTCGGCTTCGAGTCCCTGCTAGAGCGGGCCGATAGGCACCTTCTCGAGCGCCTACAAGAGGCCAACCGATTGACCCGCGCGGTCTCCGCAACGACGCGCACGGGGTATTCACTCTTCTCGTGTACTCCGTGCTCCCTCCTCCGGAGCATCCCCAGAGCACGCTGACTCCTCTAAATTCTCTTCAACGTCAACTTGGGGCACCGTGCTGATGCGACTTTGGGCGCTGATGCGACGTTCGCCGACGACGGTGGGTCCCATAATCTTGCGGACGCGAATAGATTAGCGACGACCCGCCCACATGGCAACAGGCAAGTTGGCTATTTTGTGGCCACCGTGTGGCGGTGCTACCACCGGCTGGCCCATTCGTGTTGCCAGCGGATGCGTTAGCGTCAAGCGACGCCTTCAGCGGGTCAAGAGCCACGCCATGAAGGCGTCGAACGCTCCGGGCCAGACCACCAGCACGAAAGCTCCGATCGAGAGAAACGGCCCAAACGGCAGGTAGTGGTCTCGATACCGCACTAGGAGATAAATCCCAACCGCGCTGCCGAGGAAGCACGCGAGAAAGAATCCAACGATCACCCCGGTCCAGCCCGTGAATGCGCCGAGAAGCCCCATGAGTTTGACGTCGCCGAATCCCATGGCTGGCTTGCGAAACACTTTGGCGCCGACGATTTGCACGAAGAGGATCAAGGAGGCGCCAGCAACCATGCCGATGGTTGCGGCGACGTAGCTGTAGATCCTCGGGTGCGTGACCCACTCCGGGCGGAGGACCAGTGCTGTCGAAACGGCGGCGAGTGCTCCTCCGAGAATGCCACCGAGCCAGCCTGCTGAGAGAGCGCGAGGTTGATCGCGGTGAACGAGTCGCCAGTAAAGCGCGTAGGCGTAAAGTGTGGCGAGGCCGCCCAGAGCTGCAGCCACCGCGACACACACCGGTTGAATCCCGGCGGGGAGAGCATCGAGTCGGAGCGTCGTCGCGATCGATGCGAGCTTCGGCTGGGCCGCGTGAAGCGAACGTACCAATGCGTCGCTTGGTGGAAGGTGGATGGAAGGGACGAGCAGCATGACCAGCGGGGTCAAGGCCATCCCTCCGAGGGTGATCGCGTCCGGCAGAATCCGCAGCTCCGCGTCGATGAACGAGGCGACGATGAGGGCGGCGCCAAAGCACATGAGCGTCAAGAGAAGAGCCCAGCTTGCGGCGGTACCGTCGAGATATCGGTACGTTAGGAAGCCGAAGAGTGCTGCCGTCAGAGCTTCGACGAGAAAGTATCGTGAGCTGATGGGCATGCCGCAGTGCCGGCAGCGGCCTCCCAGCTGCAGCCAACTCAAAAGCGGGATGTTATCGAACCACGCGATCCCCGTGCCGCAGCTTGGACAGAACGAGCGGCGTGGCCGGTGCGTGCTGAGGCCGACGCGGGGCATCCTGAATATGCAGACGTTCAAAAAGCTGCCGATATTCGCCCCGAGAAGCACCGCGACGACGACGAGAAAGAACTTCAGAGGTGGTTCCAATCTGGGTCACCAGGAACAAGGGATGTGGGACTCAGCGAGGCTGCTGTGGGTAGAATAGAGGTTCACGGCGGGCATCACAATCTGACACCGAGCGAAGCGATCTCTACGCACCCACCCACGACTGATATCGCTCCAGGTCTGCGCCGTTGCTCTTTCGTCGGCAGAATCGCTGTGGAATCGTGCTGATTCCGGCCGGCTGCGACGCTCGACAGCGCGTTTGTCACGGCGGAGGCGACGGCTCTCGCGCTGGCGGGGCAAGGGACTCGAATCGGCAGGCTGGTTTTGACGCCGTCGCAGCCAGCGAAGGCGAACAACGCCACGAGATCCCTCATCGGCAGCGCGTTTTCGTTTTTGCCGCCAACGTTGATGCCACGCAGTCCGGCGACATACACGTATCCGTTCCCGCCATAGCTCCCGGTCTCTGGAACGGCTTCTGGGTTCAACGGGGCTCGATCAAGAATCCTCGCCGCTCGAGCTCCTCTGCAAGCGACTCCGCCAGTTCTTCCGGCTCAAGGAGCTCCGTGTCGAGCTCGAGATGCGCGGCATCGCGATAGATCGGCGTTCTTTCCGCGAGGACCGACTCGACTTCGCTGCGCGTTGAAGTGCCGGTCAGCGTCGGACGATCCGCCGCGGTGTTGTCATCGCCTGCCAGTCGAGCGGACAATGTTCCGACGCCGGCACGGAGCCATACGACGGTGCCCGCCGCCCGCATCATCTCGACGTTCGTCTGGCGCAAGACGATTCCCCCACCACAAGCTACGACGCACGGTTGGTCGTCGGCGACGCTGCGGACGATTTCGCCAAGCGCGTCGCTCTCGTGCTGGCGAAACGCATCCTCGCCGCGCTCAGCGAAGAACTCGCTAATGCTCATGCCCAGGCGTGACTTGACTGCGTCATCGGTGTCGCGGAAACGCCAACCGAGACGGCGCGCCAGAGCCTTGCCAACGCAACTCTTGCCGCTGGCGCGGTAGCCCACCAAGAAAATGCTACGCGGCACCACCTAATCAATCCATGCTCTTGGCCATGCGAGGTGGCCGTTGACGAGGGGCGGATGAGAAAACGATCGTCGTCGATCTCGCGCTCGCGACTCGCGGCTCACTCGGTCAGAGAGATCTGGCGTTCTTGTTCGGCATCCCCGCGCTTGATCTTGAGTTTCAGCAGTTCGCCGGGACGGCGGCCTTTGAGAGACGCGCGCAAATCTGCGAAGCTCTTGACCGCATTGCCGTTGATGGCCAGCAGAACATCGTCACGCTTCAGGCCGGCAAGATCGGCAGCCTCGCCACTGTTCAACTTGACGACCGCAAGCTCGCCACCCTTGAGGATCGTGGCGACAAGGCCGAGCCGACCAGGCACGTTTGCGCGTTCGATCTTCTCCCCTTCCGCTCCTAGGAGCACGTCCTTGAGCACGATCGTGCGTCCTTCACGTTCGACGGTGAGCGAGACCGTGTCGCGCGAGTAGAGTTTGGCGACCGTTTCACGGAGCGCTTCCTCGGTCGTCACGTCGCTGTCGTCGATGCGCTTCAAAACATCACCCTTGAGGATACCGAAAACGCCGGCTGCAGTTCCAGCGACAACGCCATCGACAACGACGCCACCCTCATCGACGAATCCATCGATGCCGAGGAACGCCGCTTTGATCACTGCCGCGACCTTTTCGCCTTTTTCCGCCATGACGACGTCGGCCAATTCGACGTCGCGCCCGCCGCGATCGATCAAGAAGGTCACCCTTTCACCAGCGCGCAACTCGCCGACGGCGGCGACGATGCTTTCGCCTTCGGAGACGTCCTTGCCGTTGATCGCCTTGATGCGATCGCCCTTGCGCAGGGCGTAGGCACTTGCAACCGTGTCCGGATCGACGCTTTCGACCAGCGGCGCACCATCGCCGAGGACAAATTCAGCGCCAAGAAACGCCGGGCCGCGCTTTTTGACTTCAACGGACTGCGCGGCGGTCTTCTCGTCGCCGGCGATCGCCGTTTGCACGAGCTTGCGTCCGCCGCGATCGATCTCGAAGGAAAGCCGATCCCCGACGTAGAGTTTTCCAAGCAATGCTCCCACTTCGTCCAGAGTCGACACCTTGGTGCCGTTGATCGCCAAGACGCGGTCCTCTGGCTGCAGTTTGGCGGCGCTTGCGGTGAGGCCTGGATCAACGGTCTTGACCACGAGGCCGTCGTCTTCCGCGATGAGGACCCCGAGACGTACCGGGCGCTTCTTCTCAGTCGTCGCCGCCAGATACGCTTCTTTGTCGATCAGTTCGACTTCTTTCTCTTCCTGCTTGTCGGCGCGCGCAAACTTGACGTTCACCTTCGTTCCCGGTTTGAAGTTTCGAACTGCGAGCGTCAGATCGGTCGAGGCGACAGCCTTGCCGTTGATCGATAGAATCACATCGCCCTTTTGCAGGCCGCTCTTGGCCGCAGGACCGGCCTCGAAGACGTCGGTGAGAAGTGCCCCCGACTTCGCAGACAGCTTCGCCAGCAAGTCGGCCGGCACGTCCGTGTGCTCGACGCCCAGAAACGCTCCGGTCAGGTTGTCGCTCGACCAAGGACTGCCGCTGGACCCGGCCGCTAGTTTGGCCTCCAAGGCCTTGATCTGTGCCTCGAGGTCCTTGATGCGGTCGTCGCGCTGCCGCACGCCCTTTTCGATGGCACTGATCGATTCGGCGAGCTTCTTGAGCTGCGCGCTGAGATCGTCGTCTGCGGCAATCGCGCGGGTGTGGAGCGGCAAGATGACAAGGCCGGCGGAGAAGATGAAGCAAAGTGTCGAGCGCATCATGACCTAGGGTTCCAAGTCTGGTTGGGGCGAATGATCCGATCTTCTAATGGTGCGTACCTTTAGATTATCGGCCAGTGGCGCGTTTGAAAAGCAAATCCTTGCCGCTGGGGAATCCTTCGCATGCCGGGTTGACCCAACGTCTGGGGCGGGAGTTGTTAGCGCTTGAATTCCGGGCACGTAGCCCCAAATCAGGACCAGACTGAGATCGGCGCCGACCAGACGGAGCGGTCTCTTTGGGCATTCGAATTGCGCCGCTGGGGCCCCCTCCCGCGCCCCAGCCGACTCAGGTGCGTTGGAATATGAAAATGCTGGAAACTGGCGCCCAGAGCGCCGGCCGGAAAACGACTTCTCAGGGTCAAAGCTGCTCCGAGTCTGGCGGACCCGTCAGAGCGATGACGACGATGCCGTGCTTGTCGGCCAGCCGCGTCATTTCGTCGCGGTCAAGCACGAGCGTCTTTCCTGCCTCGACGGCAAGCACTGCGCCGCCACTTTCGACGATCGATTCGACGGTGTCGGGCCCGACCGCCGGGACATCGAACCTCATGTCGTGTCCGTCCTTCGCCACCTTGATGACGCAAAAGCCGCCACGTCGGTAGTACTGCCCGGCACGGCGGATGTTGTTGTCCGTGCCTTCGATTCCTTCAACCGCGAGGGTTGACCGTTCGCAGACGACGATGCTTTGGCCGACGTCGAGGTCCGCCATGCGCTTGGCGATGCCCCAGCCGAAGGCGATGTCGGCGAGCTGCGAGGCGGAGGGCCGTTTGCGACTCAGGACGCCTTCTTTGGCTAAGAGCTCCGGGTTGTACTTGGTCGAGTGTGCCAATTGGAATCCCTCGGACTCGAATTCTTCCGCCAGCGCCGCCAAGATGGTTTGATTCTGGCGATCTTTGAGGCGCCCGAAGTATATCCGGATTGTGCGCAGATCCGGTAGCAACCAGAGAAGACGCCATGGCCGGAAGAGCTGTTCCTTGCGGATCCAGCCCGCCCACGTCACTTCGCGCACGCCGTGAAGTTTGAAATAGCGCAGCACAGCGCCCAGACGGCCGAGCCCGAAGGCGCGGTATCGACCGCAGTACGTTTGAAGTTCGGGGTCGGCTTGGAAACGCAGCGCGGCGCAGACGACGTTCATGCCGCGGCGGCGAAGTCCCTGGGCGACGAGGACGGGAAAACGACCACCACCCGCAACCAGCCCGATCGGGGCCGCGTTCGTAGGCTGTTGCTCAGACGTCGTGTGTGACATGGGCGACGGAAAAAGACCGGCGAGCGCGGTCCGACAAAGAGTCCGACAAAGAGAGAGACCCGAAAGCGACGCCTTCGGGTCTCTTGAATGCGCCTCTGAACGTGATGTGGTGCCGAGGATGGGACTTGAACCCATACGGGGTATAACCCCCACTAGGCCCTCAACCTAGCGCGTCTGCCAATTCCGCCACCTCGGCCGAGTCGGAAGCGACCCACAAGATGACGAACGACCTGCGCCTCATCAAGACCCTAACCAGGTTTTCTCATGTTCGTCGTGTTCGGTGCTGGACTCGGGACGTGCGCGTTGCCGTCGATCGAAAATCAAACGCCTGATCGAGGCGACTTTTACAGTTCAGCCGATTTTTTTGAGATTCTCGGCCGAATCCTGGCCTCTTGCACCCGTGGCACCGGCTTTGCACTTCGGAGCCAGGCTGCGGTGCACCCGCGGATTTTAGCGTCACATCTCCCCGGCGCGCGCGCTACCATCGCCCTTTCTCCTAGCAGCCTGTTGAGTGCAGCCTTACGATTCCGTGCCCACACTGACGTTTTCCGAGGCGGACCTATCAACGTGCCTCGAGCGCGAAGTCTCAGCCTTCGCAGCAAAACTCGCTATCGAACCTAACAAGGATCCGAGCCATGACTCGATGCCTTCCTCTCGCCGTCGTCCTTGCAGCTGTTGTGATTTGTGACGACCTATCCGCGCGACCCTGCCGACCGACACTGGTGCCGAACGGCGGCGTCTTCAACTGCACCACGTGTCACCTGAGCCAGTTCGGCGGCGGCCCGCGCAATCCGTTCGGCGAAGCTGTGTTAGCACTTGTGGATCGTGGCTCCTGTGATCCGTTTTGGACTCCAGCGCTGGCGCAGGAGGATGCCGACGGGGATGGGCTCACCAATGGCGTCGAACTCCTCGACCCAGAGGGAACGTGGACGGACGACCAACCGGATCCGGGCATCGCGGACGATGTCACGAATCCCGGTGTTGCGGATCCGAGCGACACTGGATTACTGCCGGGCGACGTCAACGGTGACGGCGGTGTCGATATCTCAGACCCAGTGGCGCATCTCAATTTCCTGTTCACCAGTGCAGCGCTTCCCGACTGCTTTGTCGTTGAAGGGGCTGAACCCGTCGAACTCACCGCAGCAGGCCTGGCGATCCTCGATTGGAACGGCGACGGCGGCAGCGACATCTCAGACCCAGTGGCGAGTCTCAATTTTCAGTTCGGCGGCACTGGAGCACCCCACGCGCTCGGCGGCGACTGCACGACGATCGAGAGTGTCTGTTCACCGACGTGTCAGTAGCTGGCGGTGTCGCAAGGTCAACTGACATTCGAACGACCGGCGAGTTTCCGGTCGATCAAGATCGATCACTCGATTTCGTCGCCCTCGGGCGGTTGAAACGCGACGTCGACGAGCACCGGCAGGTGATCCGAACCCACAGTGGCTGCGACTTCGTGCGCGACCACCTCGAACTCCGCGGAATGCAAGACATGATCGAGCGGGATCCGAAAGGGCAGCGGCAACCCCGGCCACGTTGCCTGCAGGCCTTGGCCGCGCCCGCCGTGTCGCAGGCCTGACTCGGCGAGAAGATCGGTGAAGTACGGTGACCACTGTGTGGTGTTGAGGTCGCCGATCAAAACGAGCGGCGCCGAGCGTTTTTTGGTGAATTCGCCGAGCGCTGCCAACTGATCGTTTCTCAGCTCGAAGGCCAGTCGATTGACGGGCGGCGTCGGGTGCGTCCCGACGATGATGACTACTTGTTCGCCGAGCGTAACGCGGGCGACAACCGACGGCAGGCCAGCTTTGCCGATTTTTTCGAAGTCGACATCCACTGGGATTTGGCTGAGCACGCCGATGCCGAAGTTGTCCTCACGCGGGCGCGCGTGGATATGCGGAAAGACGTCCCGAAGAGACGAAAGATTCTCGAACCAAGCTTGGTTCACTTCTTGCAGCATCACCACGGTGGGTTGCTCGCGGCGCAGGAATTCGAGGACGCGGTCATACTCGGTGTTCGTCCGCTTGACGTTCAAGGTGGCGAGGCGTAGATGCGTCGATGACACGAAGGGACTTGCCGGTTCACGGACGAAGAGGGGAACGACAAAGAGACCGTTGATGATCGCGACGCCGGCAAAAAGGCGCGCCCGCTGCGAGGAGCGCAGCGCGAACAGCGCCGCGGCCACGAGTCCGAGGCCAACGGTATACTGCAGACGGAAATGCGTCATGAGCTCGAATGGCCACGCACGCGCGAAGATGAAACCAAGCACGCTCGCGCCGGCCAAGCCGAGGCCGGCGACCGTCAGCGCGATGCCGACCCACCACTGCCAAGGGCGTTGTTCACGTCCCGGTTCGTTCCGATCGATCTGTGGAGACGTCAAGGCCGATTCCATCATTGAACGACCGCTCTTTTGCTCACGACAGCCTGTCGAAAAACTTCTAGGTGCAAGCACCGGGGTTCATCGACGCCTAACCCGTCTGTTGAAAAGAGTACTTCGAGCCCGAGAATCTGTTCGCAGCCAGAACGGTCGTCGCAAACGTGACCGAGCCGGGCATGAAGAGGCCAGGGTTCTCGGCTGAATGACTCTCGCAACGGGCTGCCGTGTCGGCCGTCGCTGCAGTCCCCGGAGATCGGACGTGGACACGATCCCGTCAGTGCCGTCTGATCGGTCTTTCGACGGATCGGTCTTCGAGTCAGGCGATGTCCCTTGGTCGCCTGTTCCGCCCGTAAGTCCCGGGCCGCAGGCGCGCGCAACGTTCGCTTGCACGGCCTTGCGACAGCCCGAAGCAACCCCCTATGATAGCGAACTTTCACCGTCCGCACCCAGCGAGAAAAGGCTGGTTTCCGCTCCTGCGTGGGTCGCCCGCAATGCCGCGCTGGCGGTGAGCCAAGCCTCAGCGGTCGCCACGTCGCTTGATCGCGACCTTGGATTCGATTGAAGACCTCTTTGGGAGGCTTTCTCATAGTGCTCGGTTCCCAAAAACATAAGACAGAGCGGAGCCCGACGAATCCCCGCCGGTCCCGTTCGCGCCGCGGCATCCGGCGCCGGCCGTGCCATACTGCCCGTCGATCCAAGGCGTGTTTCGCCGAGCTCGAGTCGCGAATCCTCCGGCCGCTCGGTGTTCAGTGGCTACGTGACTGGCGGCCACCCGTCGGGGAAGCAGCCGAGGGGCCGAGTTGAAAGGCGTGTCGAATTCGCCATCCGCCTCACCGCGGCGGATCCTGTTCTTCACCTGCGCGGCGCACGCGGTCACGCACCTTTACATGCTGCTCTACGCGGCCATGCTCCGCCCCATGCAGGAAAGTTTTGGAGTCGATCTGCGCGAGCTGACGGTCTACGTCTCTCTCAGCAACGTGCTGTTCGGCTTGGGGGCTCTGCCGGCTGGTTGGCTGAGCGACCGCTATGGCGAGAAAGCCATGCTCGTGGCGTTCTTCTTGATCACGGCAGGCGGCGGCATACTCGTTGGACTGGCTCACGGTAAAGTAGCCCTGGCGGTCGGCATGATCGTCCTCGGTGCGGGCTGCAGCATTTTCCACCCCGTGGGCAACGCGATGATCTCGAAGGGGATTCCAGACGCCGGCCGCGCCATGGGTGTCAATGGGCTCTGGGGTAACGTTGGCACTGCCGCCGCCCCACTCGTGGCAGCGTCGGTGGCGTTGGCGTTTGGTTGGCGGACCGCGTATGTTGCCCTCGCGCTACCAACTGCGCTCCTGGGTATCCTGCTTCTGCGTTCGTCGCTGCAGATTGAAGACGGCACGAGCGCGGCGAAAGAAGCCACCAGAGATGCGCGAAACTCCGAAGCGACCGATGCACATCGTCGACCCGTTCGCGTAGTGGCGACAGATGTTGGTGGCAGCTGGAAAGTGTTCATCGCCGCGCTTCTGGTTGCCATGACGTGTGGTGGCTTCTACTTTCACCTGATCACGACGATGCTGCCAACGCATCTCGGCGAGCAGCTTCCCGATCGGGTCCACGGCTGGATCGGCTCTCTGATTCCTGCTTCGGTTCACACCCGTCTCACGAGTGAGTTCGATGGCGCGCTGCTCGCGAGCTTCGTCTACGCCATCGGCGGCGCCGGGCAACTCTTCGGCGGCGCTATCGTGCGCAACCGCGACGCGCGGTCGCCTTATCTCTTCGTGCTCATGGCGGCCGCGGTGCTCGTCTTGTCGTTGGCGTTTGCGAGTGGCTGGTCGCTCGTGGCGCTCGCGGCGGCGATGGCGATCTTTGTCTTCGCGGCCCAACCGATCGAAAACGTGCTTTTGGCGCGCTACTCGCCGGCGCGTTCACGTGGCGTGCTCTTTGGCGCCAAGTTCATTCTCGCCTTTGGGGTCGGTGGGCTCGGGACTCTTTTGGCGGGCCACATCGAGAGGGAATCCGGTGTCGCTGCCGTGTTTTCTTGGGCCGCGGCGTTTACGGCGTTGGCGGCGTTGGCGGCGTTTTCCGTCTTGTTTCTTTTCCGCCGCGCTGGCTCTGTCGATGGATCGAAGGACCCAACATGAAGATTGACGCAGTCGATTTCTTTTACGTTCGCATGCCCGAAGTCCTCGACATCGCCGACGGCAGCCAAGACGCGTTACTGGTGCGTATACGCTCGGGCTCCACCGAGGGCTGGGGTGAGTGTGAGGCGGCTCCGCTCGTCTCGCTCGCCAGTTGGGTGGCGCCTATGTCGCACTCCGCCTGTCGTCCGATCATCGACTCGGTGCTCGGACAGCGTCTCGAGGAGGTCCGCGACATCGCGCGCATCCACGCACTCGTGCGCCGAAAGAGTCTCGATCTGCTGCAGACCGATCACACGCTTTCCGGCATCGACATCGCGCTGTGGGACCTTCTGGGCAAACGACTCCAGACACCCGTCTATGAACTTCTTGGCGTTCGCCGCGCGTTTGCCAAGCGGCCGTACGCATCGGTACTCTTCGGATCCGACGCGCAGGCGACGCTCGAGACGGCGCGAGGCATCCGAGCGGCGGGCTACAGCGCGGCGAAGTTCGGCTGGGGCCCGTTCGGGCACGGTGACGTGGCGGCCGACGCCGATCAGGTCAACGCCGCACGTGAGGGGCTCGGCCGCGACGCCGATCTCATGGTCGACGCAGGAACGGTTTGGGGCGAGGAGGACGTCGACGGCGCCGCTGCGCGGCTGCCATTGCTCGAGGCCGCAGCGGTGACTTGGCTTGAGGAGCCGTTCGTGACGGACGCGCTCTCATCATATCGTCGTCTCGCCGACATGACTCCTCGTGTGCCGCTGGCGGGCGCGGAAGGCTGCCATACGCCGGGAATGGCGCGCGCCATGATCGATCATGGCGGAATCGCGTTCGTGCAGATCGACGCCGGTCGCATCGGCGGCATCACGTCGGCGACCGAAGTCGCTCGCATCACAGACGGCGCCGGCAAAACGTTTGTCAATCACACCTTCACGACGCAGCTGGCGCTGAGCGCGTCGCTGCAGCCGTTCGCCGGGCTCGAGCGGCACTCGCTCTGCGAGTATCCCGTGGCGACGACGCAGCTCGCCGTCGATCTCTCTACGAACCGACTCGAGCGCCGCGGCGACGGTCTCATCGAGGTCCCACCCCGGCCGGGCCTCGGGATCGACCTCGACCCGCAGGCGATTCAGCGCTACCTCGTCGATGTTGAGATCCAGGTCGGCGGGCGAGTGCTCTATCGTTCTTCAGCGATCGACGTGTGAGTCAGGCGTCGCGACGAGGCGGCACTTCCGTCGACACGACTTCGACCCGATCTCATCGCACTCCACACCTTTCACTCATCATCCCACTCCGGGAAGTCGACGCTGCCCGTCTTGCGGGTGTTCTCTTCGGCTCACTGCTTCGTGGCGACGACCTGGATCGTGACGGTGCGACTGAACGCGAGCGCGGTGTCCGGATAGTTGGCGAGGGTGGTGGAGAATCCCAAGTTGTCCGCAGAGGCGTTGTCCAGTAGAGCGACGCGGACGGAGTGCTTTCCGGAGGCCAGTTGCTCGCCTCCTCCAAACTGCCCGACTGCGATGTGGAAATCGTATGCGTTACCCGTCTCGAAAGGTTGAAGCTTGATGAAGCCGGATCTAAACCAGACCTTCGGGCCGAAGATCTCGTCGTCGAGCTCTAAAACGAGCGACGCAAGAGAATATATGGCGAGCCTTCTCGTCCCTGTGTTCCTCAGCTGCAGTGTGAAGGTCGGATCTTCACCGCTGTTCCAGACGAGCCGGTGCGGCTGCAGGCGCACCTGGATGCCGTCGACCGGCTTCCCCCACGGGAATCGCCACACGTCGTACCACTCACGCAGGGAGCTACGGAAGAAGAGCCCGGTGACGAAGAGCGTGGCGATTCCGGCGAGCGCAATCGCCGCGGCAATCGTCTTCTGTCTGGATCGACTCATATTGCTTTCCCCTCTATCCAGCGCGATTCGGAAGCTGACTCATGAGACGGTGTTCTTGCGTTATTGAAGCATGCACCTCCCGCTGCGGTTTGCGACAACTACCCGAGGAGGAAAGGCTCCCAATTGACCGCAGCAACTCGACGCCGAATTGGCTCGACCCGAGTGTCGCGAGGGCGTTGATCGGCGCATGCGGTCGTGCCCCAGAGGGCGCCCAGGCGGACGTCTTCGACGACTCCTGCGCGTCTGGCGGTCGCTGTCGCCCGTGGAGACCATCTAACACTTGAAATAGGCAAGAGTTAAGTCTATTATCAAGGGGCCTACGCGGTCGAGGAAGCGCGCCTGAGGCAGGCTGCGAGCGAGTCCAGCGCCGTGCACGCGAAGGCGCACGAGGTTTGGTTCTCAGCCACGCCGCGCCCACATGACTGAAGGAATACGTTCTTGTAAGGAGCGCGGGGACGCGTGGACACGCCTTTGATGACCCCTTTCATGACTTTTTTGCACGCCTCAGCGCTCGGAAAGCGCTGCGCCCTTCTGGCGTACCTGGTTGGCGTGTGTCTGTCGTCTTCCGTCGTCGTCGCAACTGAGGTGGAGGTTGTCAGCGTCGAACCGCAGCGCATCGCCCTACGCGGCGCGCACGAGTCTCATGGCCTACTGGTCCACGGCCGCACGCCGCGAGGTAACGACGTCGATCTCACCTTCGATGCGGCATACTCCTCGCTGACCCCGAACGTTGTCCGGGTCGATGAGCTTGGCGTCGTCCGCGGCACCTCGACGGGTACCGGTCAGGTCGCGGTCGAGCTCCACGGCAAACGTTTCGTGGTCGACGTGACTGTGGAGGAGTTCGAGACGCCGCGACAGTTTCACTTCGAGCACGACATCCTTCCCATTCTGACGCGCTTCGGATGCAACGGCTCGGGCTGCCACGGCAAAGCCGAGGGCCAAAACGGTTTCAAGCTATCGGTTTTCGGCTTCAACGTGGAAGCTGACTACGAGGCGCTCGCCCACGAAGCGCGTGGACGGCGCGTGTCGGTGGCCGCGCCGCAGCGCAGCTTGCTGCTCCTCAAGGCGGCGGGCGGTATGCCCCACGGCGGTGGAGAACGTTTCGATGCTGCATCGTGGCCATACGAAGTGCTTCGCGGCTGGATAGAGGCCGGCCTGCCGCGCGGCGCGGCCGACGCGCCGTCCTCAACGCGCATCGAGGTCCTGCCGCGTCAGCGGCGCCTGGAGATGGGCTCCACACAGCAGCTGCGAGTCATTGCGCACCTGTCGAACGGTCGCTCGATCGATGTGACCTCGTCCGCGCGCTATCAGTCCAACAATGATGGCGTCGCAAGCGTCAACGAGCACGGCCTGGTCTCCGTCGCTCAGGTGCCCGGCCAGGCTGCGATCATGGCGAACTATATGGGACACGTCGGCCTCTTCGAGCCCTTGATCCCTCGTAGCGAGCCGTTAGACGCCCATGCCGACTTGGCGGCAGCAAATTTCGTCGACAACAACTTCATCGATGGCTTTGTGCACGCGAAGCTCAAAAAGTTGAATATCGTCCCCTCGGGTCTCTGCGCGGATAGCGATTTTCTTCGCCGCGCTCACATCGACATCATCGGGACGCTTCCGACGCCGGAGGAGACACGAAGCTTTCTTGCTGACGCACGGCCTGACCGCCGCGCCCTTCTCGTCGATCGTCTTCTCGAGCGCCCAGAGTACGCCGCGTATTGGGCTCTCAAATGGTCGGATCTCCTGCGAGTGGACCGGGCCGTCCTCGGCTATCGAGGCGCGTACGCCTACTACCGCTGGATTCGGGCGAGTTTCGCGCAGAACAAACCCATGGACCGCTTCGTCAGCGAAATCCTCACTGCGGAAGGTCCCGAGGAGAGCGCCCCGCAAGGAGGCCTTTTTCGTGTCGTCAAAGAGCCGGGAGCCCGAGCGAGCACCGTCTCGCAAGTGTTCCTCGGCGTTCGCATCGAGTGCGCTCAGTGTCACCATCATCCGTCGGATCGTTGGAGCCAGAACGACTACTATGGCATGAGCGACTTCTTCGCTGCGCTCCAGACGAAGAAGACTCCGGACGGCGGCGAGGCGCTTTTGGCAGACGGCAGCGCTGAGACGTTCCACCCGCGCACCGGCAAGGTGGTCTACGCCCACGCGCTTGGGACGCGCGAACCAGAGCGTCCTGTATCCGGCGATCGTCGCCTTGTGCTCGCCGAGTGGTTAACCTCCGCCGACAACGAGTGGTTTGCGCGCAACCTGGCGAATCGTGTTTGGGCCCATTTCATGGGGCGCGGGATCGTCGACCCTGTCGACGATGTGCGGGCGACGAATCCCCCGAGCAATCGCGAGCTTTTGGATAGTCTCGCCGCGCAACTGACGGCAAGCGGCTTCGATTTGAAGGCTCTGATACGAGCCATCACTGCTTCGCGCACCTATCAGCGCTCGACGTCCCCCAATGCGACGAACCGTCGCGACTCGCAGAACTATTCGCGCGCGCTCCTCAAGCCGCTTGAGGCGGAGGTGCTTCTCGATGCGATCTCGCACGCCACCGGCATCGACGAAAAGTTCGCGGGCACGCCGGCGGGACAGCGAGCCATCGAGCTATGGGATAGCGGAGTGAAGCACTACTTCCTCGGGCTGTTCGGGCGGCCGGTGCGCAAGACCGCCTGCGAATGCGAACGCGCCAACGAGCCGAGTGTCGCGCAGGTGCTCCACCTCCTCAACTCGCCGCAGATTCACGCCAAGCTGGCCCACCAAGGTGGTCGGGTGGCGCAACTGGCACGTGAAGTCGATGACGACGAGCAGCTACTCAGGGAGATCTATTTGACGTTCGTCAGTCGCCATCCCAATGCGCGAGAACGCGATGCAGCGCTACGTTATTTGCGAGATGCGCGCGCGGATCGGTCCGGCGGACGCGTCGACGGCGCCATCGACATCGCGTGGAGCCTGCTCAACTCGCTCGAATTCACTATGAATCACTAAGAATCACTAACAGCTGAGGACGTAACGGAGTGACTCGCATGACTCGGAGAATTCAACCTGGACGACGCCACTGCGATGGGCTCAGGCGACGCGACGTACTGCGCGTCGGCAGCGCCGGGCTCTTCGGCATGGGTTTGTCGCTGCCGTACATCCTCGAACGGCAGGAGCTGGCGCGCGCCGCTGCCGCGTCTGAGGGGGCCACCGCAAAGTCGAAGAGCGACATCTCCCTGGTGATCGTTTTCCTTCGCGGCGGACTCAGCACGATCGACACGTTTGACATGAAGCCGGATGCGCCGCGGGAAATCCGCGGCGAGTTCAACCCGATCAACACCAACGTCGATGGCATCCAGGTGTGCGAGCATCTGCCAAACGTCGCGCAGCAGGTGGATAAGTTCTCGCTCATCCGTTCGTTCAGTCACCCGCAGTCGAACCACGGCATCGCGGACCACTACATGTTGACCGGGTATCATCCGACGCCAGCCTTCAACGCCAAGCTGTCGCCAAACAACGAACGCCCCTCGCATGGATCGATCATCGCGCGGAAGCTAGGCCCACGCGGTACGGTGCCGCCGTTTGTGTGCCTGCCGAGTATGCACAAAAGTGCGGGGGCGGCATATCTCGGCCCCGCGTACGCTCCGTTTGTCATCGGCGCCGATCCGAACTCGCCAAACTTCTCGGTGCCAGATTTGCTGCCACCGTTTAGCGTCGATGCGAGTCGGCTTGATTCGCGTCAGGGGCTCCTCGATCGCCTTGGGCGATTCGAACAAGCTGCGGAGGCGGAGGTGAACGACGGCGCTCGCGCGCTCAATGTCTTCCGCGACAAAGCGTTTAGCCTCATGACGTCGGCTGCGGCGCGCAAGGCGTTTGACATCAACCTCGAAACACCGAAACTGCGCGACGACTATGGACGCAACACGCTCGGTCAGAGCTGCCTCATGGCACGGCGACTCGTCGAGGCAGGAGTGCGCTGCGTGACGATCGAGCACACCGATTGGGACACGCACGGTGATAACTTTAAACTGCTCAAGGAGGAGCTGCTTCCCGCGCTGGATCGCGCCATGGCGTCGCTGTTTCGAGATCTCAGTGAGCGCGGCATGCTCGAGACGACGCTCGTCGTCGTTACCGGTGAGTTTGGTCGCACGCCGCGGATCAACGCGGCTGCGGGTCGCGACCACTGGGGGCCGGCGTTTACCGTGGCCATGGGCGGCGGCGGCATCCAAGGTGGTCGTGTGCTCGGCCGCACCGATGCGACCGCGTCGAAACCGGCTGACAAGCCGCACGGCCCGGAGGATCTGGCGGCGACGATCCATCACCTCATGGGGATCAACCCCGACGAGGAATTCCATTCCGCCGAAGGGCGACCGTTCAAGATCGTCGACGGCGGTTCCGTCATGAGCGGCATGCTGTAGGGATCGGCGATGACGGCAAGCGAGCGAAAACAGGGACGAGCGGCCTCGCGCGCAAGGGGAACGGTCGCCGCCGTGGCAACGGCGATGCTGATCGCGTCGCCGTTAGCGGCAGCGCCCTATTACCATCCGGTCGCCAGCTACATATTTCCTGCCGGCGCGCAGCGCGGCACCGACGTGGAGCTGCGGATCGGAGGCCTCTTTCTCCATGACCAGCCTCATTTTGAACTCGTGGGTGCGACGACAACGAACGGCATCAAGGCGCCGCGGACGCTGACGCGCGCGGAAGAGGTTTGGTTTCAGGGGCCGATGGTCACCCGGCCGGTCTCCAACGGCCCGAAGGACTACCCCGTGGACTATGCGGGCCACGCCGAGGTCGACGAGGATGTGTCGCTTGGCACGTATTACTGGCGCCTGTGGAACGCGCAAGGCGTTACGAGCGCGAAGCCGTTCATCGTTGGGGACCTCCCGGAGGTCGTTGAGGCTGAGATCGATGGGCGACCACTCCCGCAAGAGGTGGACCTGCCGGTCACTGTCAATGGACGGATCTACCCGCATGAGGATGTCGATCTGTGGAGCTTCGCCTGTAAGCGTGGTCGTGACTACTCGGTGGAAGTTACCGCACGGCTCATCGCCTCGCCACTCGATGCTCGCATCGAGGTCGTGGGCCCTGAAGGACGGAGCGTCGCGGAGGCGATCGGCACGCGCTCGCAAGACGCGCGCCTACACTTCAGAGCCGTCGCGGACGGACTGCACACACTGCGGATCCACGATATCGGCTTTGCGGGCGCGCAGGATCACGTCTACCGCATGACGATCGTTGAGGGGGCGACTGCGGAGTGGATTTATCCCCTGGGCGGCCGCAAGGGGAGCCGCGTTGAGTTTGTAGCCGGCGATACCAGCACAGATGGTTCGCGCGAGTTGTATCGCAACGCGGTCGAGCTGCCGCGCATTGATGCGCCGGCGTACACGTACCGTTTTCGCATCGGCGAGCAGCGGTCGAACCAAGTCACTTTTCAGGTCAGCGACGTCCCCGAGACCCTTGAGCACGAGCCGAACGACACCGTCAGCAACGCCGGAAGCTTGGCGCTGCCAGGCGTTGCCAACGGGCGTGTCGACCGCGGCAAAGACGTCGACGTTTGGGCCTTCGCGGCGACCGCTGGTAGTGTCGTTCGTCTTGAGATCTTTGGCCATCGACTGGGGACGAAGCTCGATGCCCTTCTGCGGCTCACCAACGCTGCGGGTGAAGAAGTCGCCGCGGCGGACGACACAGCCGGCACAACGGATGCCGCACTGGAGTTCTCCGTCCCCGCTGACGGCACGTACTACGCCCACGTGCGAGACCGTTACGCCTCGCGCGGTGGAGTTGAGTTCGCCTACCGACTGAACGCGCTCTTGCGCGACGCCCCGGATTTGGTGTTGAAGTTCGGGGCGGACGCTATCACCGTCGATCGCGCCGGCAAGGGAGGACTGTCGATTCAGGCGGAGCGACGTGGTGGGCTGAGTGGCCCGATTGCTCTTGAGGTCGAAGGACTGCCCCCTGGAGTGAGCGTGACCGGCGCAGAAATTGCTGCGGACAAATCGCAAACGAGTCTCGCATTCAGCGTCGCCGCCGATGCTCCGCTCGACTCGAGCCAACTCCGTGTCCGCGGGCGCGCCTCGCACGGCGGCTTCCATTTCTCTCGCAGTGCTGAATTCCGTCTTGGAGGTGGCCTCGGGACGATTGATCATGCGCGCCTTGCTATCGGGCTCAAGACTCCCTTTGCCCTCAAGTCAGAGGGGCCGTACTACAAGCGAGCGACTCGCGGTGACACGCAGTGGATTACCTTTGCCTTGGAGCGAGGCGGATTCGATGGACCGCTTGAAGTGAGGCTTTGCGATCGCCAGCGCCGCCATCTTCAAGGTGCGCGCGGCGGGGTGCTGACGATTCCTGCCGGCGTTGAACGTTTTGACTTTCCCTTTTATCTGGCGACAGAAATGGAATCGCCGAGAACTGCACGCGTGTTGATTCAAGCGAGCGGCGTCGTAGAGGTTGACGGGAAGCGTCATGTGGTCTGCTATGCGGACAGCGAAAGAACCCAGGGCGTTTTGAACATTGTGGCGCCGCGTTTGGATCTTCAGCTCATGCACGAGACGGTTGTTCTTTGGCCTGGAGCGAGCGCCACACTGCCATTCACGGTGCTGCGAGGTCCTGAGCTCACTGTTCCCATGCGCTGCGAGCTGATCTTGCCGGCACACATTCGTGGTGTCACCGCCGCCCCGGTGGTGCTCCCCGCCGACGCTTCGCGTGGCGAGTTGCGGTTGCAGGCCGGCGCGGACGCGGGGCCATTCAACATGCCGCTGACCATTCGCGCCGCAGCACAACATGACGGGGACCGCCGGACGATTGCCGAAGCAGAGTTCGAGATCGTGTGGCGCGCGGCGGCGCCGCCGTTGACGAGACGTCCGCGAACCGAGAATCGAACTCCGGTGGCCGGGAGTGAGTCGAAGTAGTGGGGACTCGCGCCGAGCGAGCGCCAAACTCGAGGTAAGGCGTGCACGAAAGGCTACGTGAGGATACACCCGTCGGACTCACGACGGAGGGCTGTCGCGCGCGGCAAGAGCGGTTGTGTTCGATCCTGCGAGCCCGTGGACTGAAGGCCGCGTTGATCGCGCAGCCGCGTCACGTTCACTACTTAACGGGGTTTTGGTATGCGGGACGACCGCTTTTTCGCAGCGCGCTCCTCCTGGATGCCGACGGCGCGAGCCGGTTGTTTGTTCCGTTTACTGTGGAGAACTCGGTCGTCGGCGAAGTGATCGAGTACGAGGCAAGTCGATGCGCAACGCTGGTCGACGATCAGGATTCCGCGCTGTGTGACCGCCTGGGTTCTTACCTGCAGAGTAGCGGACGCGTCGGCTTTGATCGTCGAGGGCTTGCGTGGGCACTCGGCGAGCGAGGGATCAGCGTTGCGGCGGAAGACGACCTCTCGGCTGCGATCATGCGCCTGCGTCGCCAGAAGGATGCGGACGAGGTGGCGATTTTGCGCCACGCCCTTTCAGGATGTGAGGCGGCTTATCGGCGCGCGGCAGAAGTCCTTCAGCCGGGCTTACGCGAGGTGGATCTATACGCCGAGATGCTCGGCGCCGCTGTCAGTCGTGTCGGAGAGCCGATCATCGAATTCGGGAACGATTTTCAGTGCGGATCGCTTGGTAGCCTGCCGCGAACTCGTCCCGTCGGTGCGGGCGAAATGGTGATCCTAGACGTCTCCGTTGTCTATCGTGGCTACAGCGCAGACGTCTGTCGCACGCTCGTCGTCGGCGGTGAGGCGACCGCGGCGCAAAGCGAAGCACACGCGAAGGTCCTGACCGCCTTGAGTTACGTGGAGGAGCACGCGCGGCCCGGGGCGAGCTGCCGGGAGATTTACGATCACGTGTTCAACAGCCTCGATGGGCACAACGGGTGGCGTTTTTCTCACCATCTGGGCCATGGCATCGGTATGGCAGCGCACGAGGCCCCGCGGTTGAACCCTCACTGGGACGACCATTTCCAGATCGGAGACGCTTTCACGGCGGAGCCAGGCCTTTACGGGGATGAACTGCGTGCTGGCGTTCGGATCGAGCATAACTATCTTGTCACGGAGAGTGGCCTCGAGTGTTTGTCGGAGTTTTCCGTCGACCTGCGTCCGGAAGCTTACGTCTCTGCATGACACATTCGACCCTGGTGCCGCTTTTGTTTCAGCATGAGAGTCCACAGGAAACGTGAGCGCAAAGCCAGCCATCTATGTCGACATCGACGACGTGTTGTGTGAGACCACGCGAGAGCTGATTCGATTGGCGGATCGGCTGTTTGGGCGGCGCGTTGTGTTTGAGCGCATCGCTTCGTTTGACTTGGCGAAGTCCTTCTCACTCAATCCGAGCGAGCATGTTCGACTCCTCGAGATTGCGGAGGCCGACGACACGATCGAACGGTACACTCCGGTCACAGATGCCTTCCGTGTGCTGGAGGCCTGGCAGCGCTCTGGCTATGCGGTGCACATTGTGACCGGACGGCGCCCTGAGACGGAGAAAGCGACGCGCAACTGGTTGTGCACACATGCGGTACCCCACGACGACGTCACGTTCGTCGACAAGTACGGTCGTTACGGTGGGCGCGGCAGCGACCTGGACTCGATTGCTGCGACCGATTTTCGACTCGCCGTGGAGGACTGCCTTGCGACGACGGAGTTCCTTTCTGAGCGCACCCGGACGCACGTGGCTCTCTTCGCACGCCCGTGGAACGCGTCAGCCGACGCGACACACTCTCGCGTGACTCGCGTTGAGAGCTGGGATGAAATCGCGGCGCGGTTCCCGGCGCCGTGAAGTGCTTGCGTCGCCTTGTTCGTGGCGTGTCGTGGGGGTTAGCTAGCAGCCCGTCTGAAAAAACCATTCGGCTGAGAATCTGGCCCCTTCACGCCCAGCTCAGCCGCCGCGAGCCGCGTCGGACAAGTTCAGCGGGGCTGAGAGGCCTTTCGCACTTCTTGCTCTCCCGAGCAAGTTTGTGGTAGCAGGCACACTCCTGTGGGCCGACCGGACGTCCGTAATATCCGTGAGCGTGAGCGTGGGACGTCTCTTTAAAGTAGTAGGCACACGCCGTGTGCCGTCCGGACCGTGACAGACACACGATGTGTGCCTGTCACTTTGGGTGCACCGGATGGCCAAACTCGAGGTGAGACGACGAATGCTGCCCCAGCTGTCGTTGATCACACGCTCTTGGTGGAACCGTCGCACACTATCGTGTGAATCGTCGCAGCCTCCATCGCTTTCCAATCGACTTCGACGCCAAGACCCGGGCCAGTCGGAGCTGTCACGTAGCCGTCGGAATCGGTGCGGATCACGTCGTTCATGCCGTACTCGTACGCATCGTACGGTACCGCCTGTTCATAGAAAGAGCAGCGATCGGATCCGAGCATGATGTGGAGGTTGGCCGCCGACACCAACGTATAACCCCAGGACATGATCTCGCAGCGCATGTCGGCTGCTTCGGCGAGAGCCATCGCCTTGCGCACGCCGGTAATGCCGCCAAGCATCGTGACATCAGTGCGGGCTCGAGTCCATGCCTTCGTGTTGAGCGCATGGGCGAACGCCGGGAGGTCCTGTAGCCAGTTGCCGGACGGCAGAATTGGAATGTTCACCGCGCTCGTCAATTGCCGGTAGCCCTCGAGGTCGTAGTCAAAGAGCGGCGCTTCGAACCATGTGAAGTGGAGTTCCTCCAGCTCGCGGGCGGCCCGCAGCGCGCTCTCACGATCGTAGTTGTTTTCGACGTCGAGCATGAACTCGACGCCGCTCGGATGCTCGCGCCGAACTGCGCGCGAGAGTTCGAGGTCGCGCTCGGGAACGCACCACGTGTGAAATTTTATGGCGCGGAATCCAGCGGCCACCATCTCGTCGACAAATCGCAAGTAAGACGCGACGTCTTCGAACATCGGCGTGCTAGCGTACGACTGAATGCGGTTGCGGGCACCTCCCAGGAGCTGATAGAGCGGCTGGTTCGCGACGCGGCCGAAAAGATCCCACAGGGAGATGTCGATTGCTGCCAGCGCACCCGGGGTCGGTGGAAAGACGCGCGGCCAGAGTCGTCGCTGGATCGTTTCGCGCTCGAACGGGTCACAGCCGATCAGCAGCGGAATGAGATGGCGAAGCGTTTCAGCCGTGTAGCGATCGTAGTCAAAGGAGGTGTAGTTGGCGACCGCCCCAAGACCTTCGGCTCCAGAGTCGGTGAAGATCCGCACGATCGTGTTGGTCATGTACTGTTCGGGAATGTCGTGCGACCAGGTGTATCTCTTCACCTTGGGGCCGACGACGCGAACTTCGACTCGGTCTATCTTCATGTTTGCTCACCGATGCATCCTGCTCAGCTCACTCGAGTGAGCTTCGTGACTCGCCCTGTCGGCACCCACTCGACGACGAAGATGTTTCCGTCCTTGTCGAAGCAAGCATCATGTGGATGGATGAACTTTCCGGCCTGCCAGCGTTTTGGCTCACGACGTAGCTTGAATCCGTCGAGGACCGTCTTGGTCCACTCCGGGTCATAGCCGAGATGGATGATCGGCTGGTTGTCCTTGTCGAAGATCGAAACGCGTGCGTGGAGATCCGGAACAAGCATCTTGTCGCCGGCGATGTCGATGTCCGCCGGAAAGCTGACGTCGTCCACGAATCCAAGGTGTTCGCCGGTGAGCGAAAAGTACTGCAGCCGAGCGTTGGCGCGGTCGGCCACGACGATCGACGGCGTGCGACCGGGGCGATCGTCGAGCCACATTCCGTGCGGTGTCTTCATTTGTCCCGGTTGACTTCCAACACCACCCCACGTGCGCACCCAGCTGGCATCTTTGTCGTACTGGTGGATGTAGTGCGATCCGTAGCCGTCACCGATGTAAAACCCGCCGTCGGGTGCAAACGCAATATTGGTAGGACGAAAGATCGCGTTCACCCCATACACCCCAGGCTCAGGTGGCGCTTCGATGCGCCACACTTGTTCGCCGGTCAGTGATGTCTTGACGACTTGGCGATTGTAGACATCGGATAGATAGAGGAATTCTTCTCCATTTTCATTGCGGACATCGATGCCGTGACCGCCGCGATGATATTCCTTGCCGAACGAGCGAACCGCGTTGCCATCCGGGTCGAAGACGACGATCGCGTCCAACGGCTTCTCAGTCGTCGCACGATGCTTGATATAGATCAAGCCCGCAGCATCGACCGCGACACCGTGGGTGTCCCCCCAGATCACGTTCGCAGGTAACTTGCCCCAGTTGTGATCGACGACATACTTATGCTCACCGGAGCCGATCACGACGTCAGTGTCGCTCGATCTTCGCGCGGCTCCGAGAATCGTCGGTGAGAGGGAGGCGCTGAGGACGGCGGCACCGCCCGCGCGAAGAAACTGACGGCGGTTTGTGGGACGCTCGCGATCCGCTCGAAGCAGGCGAGTTGACTTGTTTTTCTGCATTCCTCGTTCCCTCATGTTACTCAGTTGGCTTGGGACGATCGTCGAGCCAGCGAGGCCGCGGTGGATCGTTCGTGAGGACTCAGAATACGGTAGGCTGAGGGACGGTTCCACTCCAGCTCGTGCGTCTGTCAATGATTTCTGCTGTGGCAACGTGCGGCGCTGGCCGGCGTGTCCGGCGATTGCCAAACGTCACGAATCCTCGAGCCGAGTCGTCTTGTGGGCGCGGTGACTCGCAGGTTGTCCCGGTAGCAAAAAGGATCGCTACACTGTCATGGCGACTCTCTGACCTCGCCGTCGAGACGAGAAAACTACAGAGGAAGAGGTGGACTGCCGATATACGTTTCGCCAATCTCTATAGACGTTGGCGTTACCGGACGTTTCTTCGGACGTCCGTGGTCGACCGGGAATGGCCGCTCACTCTTGCGTCCGCCCGTAGTCTTCAGAACACTCCGCGAGAGGGATCGTCATGGCACCACGATCGAGTTGGAAGGGATTCCTACGGCTGAGCCTTGTCTCCGTTCCCGTCAAGGCATTCACTGCGCATGCGACAGGCAGCGAGATCCGTCTCAACCAGCTGCACAAGGACTGCAACAGTCCCATCAAGTACCGCAAGGTTTGCCCGAATCACGGAGAGCTGCAGAGTGACGAGATTGTCTCCGGGTATCAATATGCGAAGGGACAATACGTCGTCATCGAACCTGAGGAGCTTGCCAAGCTGCGGCGTCAAAGCGACAAGGCGATCCAGATCGAGGCGTTCTATCCGGCAGATGCGCTCGATCCCTCTTACTACTCCGGACGTACGTACTATCTGGTGCCCGATGGTCCGGTCGGACAAAAAGCTTACGCTTTGCTACGGCACGTCATGGAAGAAAAAGGCGTCGCTGCTCTTGCCAAAATCGTGCTGTCGAACAAGGAGCAGATCGTTTGGGTGCGTCCGCTTGAGAAGTTGCTTGCGGCCAGTGTGTTGTCGTATGCCTCAGACGTCAAGGACGCGAGCATTTTCGATGACGAAGTCTCCGAGCTCGACGTGGCGGAGGACGAAGTTGTCCTCACCGAGACTCTTGTGGATGCTACGACTCAGGAAGAACTGGACCTGTCACAATATCGCAACGCCTACGTCGAACAGTTGACTGAACTCATCGAGGCAAAGGTGGCAGGCAAGCAGATCGTCGAAGCGCCGCAAACCGAGGAGCCACAGATCATTGAGCTGATGGATGCACTGAAGCAGAGTGTCGCGAACGTCGAGACGACCGGTGCAGCGAAATCGACGACGGCGAAGAAGAAGGTCTCCGCATCCAAGAGCAGCGCTAAGAAAATGGCGCCCAGCACCGCGAAACGTAGTCAGGCGAAGAAATCGAAGAAGAAATCTGGCTAAGACGCGAGTAGGGACGTTCTGTGACCCCGCGGCAACGTTTGCCTGAGTTCATTGCGCCGATGCTCGCGCAGCCAGGCGAACCATTCGACTCACCGGAGCACCTTTTCGAGGTCAAGTGGGACGGCACCCGCGCGCTTCTGTTTGTCGAGTCGGACGGGTACCGACTCGTCAATCGGCGCCAACGTGAGCTCACTGAGCGTTACCCTGAGTTCGAGTCGTTCGCAGAGCTGCCGCCAGGGACAGTGCTCGACGGTGAGGTGATCGTTCTACGAAACGGCAAGCCTGACTTTGAGTGTCTGCTTTCGCGCGAGCAGGCTAGAAGCCCCCTACGCTGGCAGGCGGGTGCCCTGGAGTACCCGGCGACCTTTGTTGTGTTCGATCAACTCTACGATCGATTTCGACCGCTCCTGCGCGAGCCACTCACTGCGCGGCGAAAGACGCTTGAGGAGGTCGTCAAGCTTGGAGGAGATGTGCGTCTCGTTTTTTCCGACGGCGTGGTCGGCGATGGCGTCAAATTCTTCGACGCGGTGTGTCAAAAGGGACTCGAAGGCATGGTCGCAAAGCGTTTGACGAGTACTTACACGCCTGGGCAGCGCAGCGACGCCTGGGTGAAGGTGAAGCCGCGGCGCTCGCTAAACTGTGTCGTGATCGGGTACCTCACTCGAGAGAATGAGTTTCGGAGCCTCGCACTCGCGGCTGTTGGCGATGCGGGCGAGCTGCGTTACGTTGGCAAAGTCGGCTCGGGTTTGCGTGAGAAATCCCGCGAAGAGCTTTTTAGTTTGCTGAAATCGCGGCATCGCGCTAAACCCATCGTGCCTTGTGCCCTGGCTGCTCACTGGGTCGAGCCGGGCGTCTACTGTAAAGTAAGCTACCTCGAGCGCAGCTCGAAGGGACTGCTACGTGGACCTGTCTTCGAGCGATACTGGGTGGAGTGAGAACGAGTGGTTGAAGCGGCCGTAAACCTTGATCAGCTGCGTGGGCGGACGCTGGCTTTCACCGGTCGGATGTTTGCGATGACGCAGACGGAGGCCGCTGCAGCGGTGGCAGAGGCTGGCGGTCGTGTCGTCGCTTATCCAAGTCGCCAAACCGACGTGCTCGTTGTCGGTGACCATGGCTTGCCGCTGGCAAGCGACGGCAGAGTGTCCCGCAGTCTTGAGCGCGCCCGCGAGCTTCAGGGGGCGGGGCACAAGCTCGAGGTCTGGCGCGAGCAGGAGTTTCTGTCGCGGCTCACGGTCGGGGCGGAGCAGGCTCAGGTCGACCAACATTACACGATGGCGCAGCTGGTGCGCCTGCTGGGCGTTTCGCGCGACCGCCTGCGCCGTTGGATGCGAGCCGGTCTTCTGCAGCCTGCGAAGACGGTGCACCGATTGGCTTACTTCGACTTTCGCGAGGTCGCGTCGGCCAAGGCGCTGTGGGATTTGATTCAAGCGGGCGTGCCTGTCGACCGTGTTCGAGCCAGCCTCAGCGCGCTCGAGTCATGGCTGCCGGGCGCGCGCGGGGCGATGGTGAACTTGACGCGGCTCGGCGACGAGCGAAACGTGCTCATTCGAATCGACGAGGAGCTCGTTGCGGACGCGACGGGGCAACTCTATTTTCCATTCCCAGACCTGTTCGGCAGTGGCGAAACAGAGAGCGCTTCGCTTAAACGGCCGGCGCCGCGCAGTGGCGATGAGTGGTTTGAGCGTGGACTCGACTGTGAAGAGTTGGGACGACTCGAGGAGGCGGAAGAGTCATACCGCCAGGCACTGGCGCTGCTGCGCCCCACACCCGAGCTCTGTTTCAACTTGGGCAATGTGCTGTATGCGCTGCGGCGCAAGGAACAAGCGATTGAGCGGTTCTTGCAGGCGATCGAGCTTGATCCGGAGTTCATCGAAGCGTGGAACAACCTCGGCAACACACGGGCCGATCTCGGCGACACGGAGAAAGCGATCGAGGCCTATCAGCGGGCGCTATCGATTGAGGCAGGGTACGCAGACGCTCACTTCAACCTCGCGGAGTGCTTGTCACAGAGTGGCCGCAAGAGCGAGGCCGCTCATCATTGGCGGGCGTATCTGCGTCTCGATCCCCGGAGCACTTGGGCGGCCAAGGCGAGGGAGCGGTTGCGGGAAGACGAAGTTTGACTACCGCTTTTTTTCGCTTCGTTCAGTTCCTCATCTTAAGTTCCTCATCTTAAGTACCGTTGCTTCTTGCTTGCGATTGCTCTCTCCGAGCACACTTGCCTGCCACATGCGACAGGAACCAGAGATCCGACACCTTCCTGCGGACATTTGCACGCCGGGAAGTGAGAAGGAGTGAGGATCTTAAGCTTTTCGGACCATCCTGGCGTGAGGTTCGACCCAAGCACCGAGGGGTGACTGACCGATAGTCTCTACGGAGAGGGAATCAACACCTTGCGGAGACCATCATGGAAGCCCCTCGTTTTGACTGCAATTGCGACATCGCTGTGGCGATGGAGGAAATGGGCGTGCGAGTCGAAGATATCCTGCAATACGCGCACGCTTGCTTGCCCAAGAGACACGTCCATGAATTGATTCGGGGTCTCCAGGAGATTTCAGACGATCACGTTTCCGCCGAGTCGGTCGAGGATCGCGTTCCGCAGCTCACCTGAAGTTCAGCGCCGACGGCCGCGGCGACGTGATTCCACAGCTCGCGCGACGGAGGTGCTACTCAACTGGGTTCGCCGCCCGGTCGGCATGCAGTAGAGGAATCTTGGGCTGCGCAGCGGTATGCTTTCACAGTTGAGTGATCGTGGAGACCGCGTTGGTCTGATCCTGTCGATGAACTCTGCGATCGCGCCATAGCTTTGGAGCCGCCTACGACGTGTCTGGACTCAAACTGCTGCTGACGAACGACGATGGCATGCAGGCGCCAGGGCTCGCAGCGCTCTTTAGCGTTTGCCAGGAATTCGGAAGCTGCGTCGTCGTCGCGCCGCGAACTCCCCAGTCGGGCGTCGGTCACGCCTGCACGACCCACCGCCCGATCGACGTCAAGCACCACACCGAAAACTGGTATTCCGTCGACGGCACGCCGGTTGACTGCGCCCGCGTAGCACTCACCCACGTCGCGCCCGACGCCGACATTGTCATCGCTGGGATCAACAGCGGCGGCAACCTTGGCGCTGATACGTACGTCTCGGGTACCGTAGCCGCGGCACGAGAGGCCGCATTGCTCGCCCGCCCTTCGATCGCACTCTCTCAGTACCTGAGGCCAGATCTGACGATTGATTGGGAACGCTCTGCAGAATTGACCGCGCGCGTGTTGCGTCTCCTGTTGGCTCGGGAACGCCGCGAGGGCACTTTCTGGAACGTGAATCTCCCCCACGTCGGCGGCGACGCGCCTAAGCCGGAGCTGCGCTTCTGCGCCGTGGACACGCAGCCGCTCAGCGTGCGGTTCGCCATCGAGCCACAGTCAGGCGAGAGACACTTTGTCGCCACTTATTCAGGTGACTACCACAACCGTCCGCGCGACCCCGGCCGCGATGTTGAGGTGTGCTTCGGCGGCGACATTGCCGTCTCGTCGTTGCCTCTCGATTTGCATCCTGAAGAGTGAGCCCCTTGACGGGGGTGTGCCCGTCGACGAGCCCGTGGGCTCTGGCTTCGCGCGCCGCGAATGATATACTCCGGGCGTGAATGCAGCGACTCAGACCATTTTGAGCCAACGTTTCGGACTTCAGCGGCTCTACCCACTCCAGCAGCAGATCATCGATCACCTTCTTGCCGGTCGTCACGCCTTGGTGGTGATGCCGACCGGATCAGGAAAGAGCCTCTGCTACCAGCTTCCAGCCCTGGCACTCCCAACGACGGGTGTCACAGTTGTCTTCAGCCCGTTGATCGCACTTATGCAAGATCAGGTTGCCGCGCTGAAGAAAAAAAACATCCGCGCCGAGTTCATCAACAGCACCCTCGACCGTGAGACGCGGCTGAAGCGCTACAGTCGGCTGGCTGAAGGCGCGTACGAGCTGATCTATGTCACTCCTGAGCGGATGCACAAGCCCGAGTTTGTCGAGGCGGTTTCCAGTGTTCCCGGTGGCGTCAAGCTCCTCGCGGTCGACGAGGCTCACTGCATTACGAAATGGGGGCATGACTTTCGACCCGCGTATCACGAAATCGGTGAGTTTCGCCGCGTCCTGGGCTCGCCCCTCACCGTCGCGCTCACCGCGACCGCGACCGCCTCTGTACGTGATGACATTCGCGTCACACTCGGCCTTACCGAAGAAGAGATTCCGCTCTTTGCATCTGGCATCGATCGCCCGAACCTCTCCTTCGAAGTCGAGCGCGTTTGGCAGGCGGGCGACAAGGTGGACTCAATTTGCCGAATCGCCGACGCTTGCCGCGGTACGGGAATCGTCTACTTCTCACTGATCAAGCACATGGAGGAGGCCGCCCTGGAACTCAGGCCGCGATGGGGTTCTCGGCGCGTCGCGATCTATCACGGTCAGCTCTCGCCGGCAGAGAAAAAGCGAGTCTACGATCGATTCACGGGATCGCGCCCTGACGATGGTCTGATGCTCCTCGCCACCAACGCGTTTGGCATGGGCGTGGACAAGGCCGACATCCGCTATATCATCCACGCTCAGATTCCCGGGTCTGTCGAGGCGTACTATCAGGAAGTTGGGCGTGCAGGCCGAGATGGCAAGCCGTCTCGCTGCACACTTCTCTATGACGAAGCCGATTTGGCCATCCAACAGGAATTCGTCGAGTGGATGAATCCGGGGGGCGAGTTCCTGCTGCAGGCCTCGCATGTCTTCGAGTCTACGCCGTATTCGGATCTTTCGATCGATGAGCTGCGCGATGCGATCGTGCATAGAAATCGTGGCGACCGTCGCGCCGAGTACTGCGTCACGGCGCTTGAAAAGCTCGGCGCCATCGAACCGTCTCACGAACTGGGGCGATATCGTTTCGTTCGTCCCCTGCGCAGCGAGGAAGTCGATTCGAACGAACTCGCGGCCAAAAGAACGCGAGACCTCAAGCGCCTCCTCAAGATCGTGGAGCTGGTGCAGAGCGACGACATCCGCGCGTCGATTCTCGATTACTTTGATCTATCGGCCTGACACTTATGCCTCAATTCCAAGGTCTTCTCGGCGTCGGCATCATTCTGGCCTGCTGCGCACTGCTGTCGACGCATCGGCGCGCGATCTCGTGGCGTCTCGTCGTGGTTGGTTTGGTTGTCCAGGTGATTCTGGGGCTCTTCGTCTTCAAGACGCAGCTTGGCGCCGAGATCATCCGGGGGGTCACGGATGGCTTCAACCGCGTCTTGGGGTTCAGCTATGGAGGCTCTGAGTTCGTCTTCGGTGAGGCAGGTTCTCGTGAAGGCGGAACGATTGCCTTCAGCATGTTACCCGTGATCATCTACTTCTCCGCGATCGTGGCGGTGCTCTACCACCTCGGCGTCATGCAAGTCATCGTCTACGGGTTCGCTCGCGTCTTAGGTGCGCTCCTGCGCGTGAGCGGCGCGGAGTCGATGGCTGCGGCCGCGAACGTTTTCGTCGGCATCACCGAGGCGCCGCTTGCCGTGAAACCATACTTGGCCGCGATGACGCGCTCAGAGCTCAACGCGCTCATGTGCGGTGGCTTCGCGACGGTTGCTGGCAGCGTTTTGGGCGTCTATCTCGGCTTCGTCGGCGAGGAGTACGGGTCGTTTCTGATTGCAGCGTCTGTCATGTCGGCGCCGGCGGCTCTCGTGATTGCGAAGATCCTTGTGCCGGAGACAGAGGAGCCGAAAACCGGCGCCAAACTGACTCTCGAGTTCAATCGCACCGCACACAATACACTCGATGCTCTCGCCACTGGTATCCGCGACGGACTCTTTCTGGCACTCAACATCGGCGCGATGTTACTCGTCTTCTATTCGCTCTTGGCGCTCGTCAATTGGCCGCTGCAGGCGTGGTTCAGTACCTCGCTTGAGGAGATCTTTGGGTACTTTTTGCGGCCGCTCGCCTGGCTTCTCGGTGCTGAATGGGGCCGTGAAGCAGAGCAACTCGGGAGCCTACTCGGCGTCAAGATCTGCCTGAACGAATGGATCGCCTATGGGAAGCTGAGCGAGTTGATCGAGGCCGGAACGCTCGACCCACGGACGATCAAGATCGCGACGTTTGCACTTTGCGGCTTCGCTAATTTCGGCTCGATCGGCGTCATGCTCGGTGGTCTCGGTCAGCTGATCCCGGAGCGCCGAAAGGATCTCTCCACCTTGGCTCTGCGCGCCATGGCTGGTGGAGCGCTGGCGTCTTTTCTGACCGCGGCAGTGGCGGCGGTCTTTGTCTGAGGCCAGGCTTAGCGTGTTCTTTCCGTCTGAGAAGGCACGTCGCCGCATCGCCTTGAAGGTGCTCGAGTCTTTCGATCCGGCCTCGATCGCCACGTAGAGCTCGAAGGAGGCGCGAGGCTCTTCAGTTACACTCGGGGATCAGCGCCTCTGTGGTGGCGCCAACTCGACGAGCTCTTGATGTCGAGCTCCCTTGCTTGGCCGTCTTCTTCATCACCGGGAACTTCTGGGCCTTGTCTCATGCAAGATCTCCTGGCTTCACGCCGGGGACCGTATGGGAATCGGGCGATTTCGCCCGGATTCACGTGTTTTCGTTTTGCCGTGGCGTGTTTCCGTACGTCTACCCAACGGGAAAGACAATCGGGACAGCGGTAGACCATGGCCACGGACGACATATTCCTGCTACAGCGCTGGATCGACGAGCGCGACGGCGAAGCTTTCAACGAGCTCGTTTCGCGTCACGCGGGGATGGTGTATTCAGTTTGCAGACGTGTCCTGCGTCACAGCGCTGACGCGGAGGACGTGACCCAGGACTGCTTCGTGAAGCTCGCGCGCTCTCGGATGGTTCCCAAGTCGTCTTTCGTTTCGTGGCTACATTCCATGGCGACGCGAGTGGCGATCGACCATGTAAGGCGGGAGGCTCGTCGTCGTGCGGTGGAGAAGCGCTTCGCCATTCACACCCCTCCAGAACGACAGGACTGGAGCGAGGTCGAACCCTACGTTGACGAGGCCATTGAAGAGCTACCGCTCGATCTGCGCGACGTGATCATCGCTCATTTCATTCAGCGTCGAACGCACGCCGAGATCGCCAAGACACTCGGAGTGACCAGGCAAAGCGTGTCGTACCGAATTCGCAAGGCCATCGAGGCCGTTCGCGATTCGCTCGCGCGGAAACGAGTTCTTCAAGTCAGCGTTGGTTCGCTCGCATCGATTCTCGCAACGCGGTTGGTCGAATCGGCACCGCCGTCGCTCTTGGCTTCTCTCGGGAAACTAGCTGTGGCCGGTTTTCCCGCCAGTTCTACGACAGCGGCGGCCTTCTCCGCGACCGGCACATGGACAAAGGTTGGAGGCGTGATTGTCATGGGAAAGAAGATTTCAGCGTCAGTGCTTCTTGCCGCGCTCTTGATCTCCATCGGCGGCTTTATCGGTTACCTGTCGCCATGGAAGTCGGAGAAAACGTCGACGCATCGTGACAAGTTGGCTGCCCCCCCGCGCAACCACGCCGAAAGAGAGAAGTTGAATCGAGACTCACCATTAAAACCGACAGCGACTCACGGAAAGGAGAGTCGACGACGGCACCCTACGATCGTTGGGACGGTTCGCGACGCCAAGACTGGAGATCCCGTGGTGGGCGCTTGGCTGCGTTTGCGGAATGTCGTGGCGGAGACCAATGCTGAAGGAGTCTACCAGTTCGACTGGATCGAGAAAGCAGATGATCGCCTGACCATCTCTGCAGAGGGTTACGTAACGGTGGACCGTGAGATCACTGAAGACATTCAAGAATCCCCGTTGAACGTCGACATGGATCGACAACTTACGATTCTTTGCGTCAACCAGGAGGGTATCCCCGAGGCGGGCGTTGACGTCTACGTAGCGACTGTAGACGGGATAGCCCTTCCACAGACGACCACCTACGGTCCTCGCACAACCGATGAGAAAGGGGTCGTTCAGTTCGAAGACGTCGCCCACTACCGCGGGGAACGCTCGCTGCGATGGATCTATGCCGCCATCGGAGATGAGGCGGCAGCCCTACGCCGAGAGCACTCCAGCTCCATACGAAACGAAGCCGATTTCCCGACGCGAATAGCACTTCTCAGAACGATGCAGGTTGCCGGAGTCGTGATCGTACCCGAGCAGTTCGATGCACGGGAGGTCACCGTCAGTGTGGTCAGACTGGGCGGGAACGAGCATTTTATAGAACGCTACGAGGGTCGAGGGCGAGAACTTTGGCCATCCTTATTCGAAGTCCGGCCCGACCTCGACGGACAATTCTCAATCACTGGCCTTCCAGAACGTGCCTGCGTTGATCTCGTCGCAGAGGCCGCGGGACTGGGCCGCCGTGGGTTCGCGAGCAGTAACCCAACCTTGCTACGGACAGTGGAGCTTCGGCTCTCTCCGGAAGTACGGATCGAAGGGAGCCTCAGATACTCGGATACTGGCGAGGCTGCCCCGGGAGTTTTGCTGACCGCGTCTCCTCGGGAAATTGGCGTAGATTTTTTTGGAGATTTTCTGGCAGAGGTTGATGAGTTCGGACGCTTTCGGTTTCAAGGGCTGGCTCCCATTCCATACGTCATCACTCTCGCAGACTCATTCGACCGCAGCGATTGGACGATGCAGGTGTTCGGCCCCATCCGGGAAACGTCGGGCGGCGCCAGGTCGGGGATAGAACTCTTTCTCGAAGAGGGCGGTACGATCAGCGGAATGGTCCACGACGCATCGACTCAAGAACCTATCCGGGGCGTCGAGATCCGCGGGACGAGTGGCCCTTTTGACCAGACTGTGGTTGCGCGAGCCAAAACAAACGAAACCGGACGCTACGAGCTCCGGATCCCTACTGGGCAGTCGAGGATCGGAACCCGCTCGGTGCCGGAAGGGTATCAGTGGAGTTCGGCCAAACGGTCGGCAGAGATTTCCGCTCAGGGCGAGCACATCGAGGGCCTGGACTTTCAGCTATCTCCGAATGAAGAGAGCGCCCCGGAGACCGTAGAGGACGCGGTTGATGCGCGCATCGAGATCCAAGGGGCAGTCGTTCGGGCAGATGGGAGTGCGGTCGAGGGTGTTTTGGTCATCATCCGCAACATCCCGGGAGAGACGTGGGACGGTAGGGACTTCACAGACGCGAGTGGGAACTATTCCTTCAGCGTTCGTCCCGGGAGGGGATACCAGGTCAGAGTCCAGGGGGAGAGGATTTCGACCGTTTCGTCAGAAGAGTTCGATGTGTTTTCGGGCGAGACCTTACAGCTTGAGGACCTCATCGTCCGAGACGCGAACAGCTTTGTCAGCGGGCTGGTCGTCGATTTGCAAGGCAACCCCGTCGAGGGAATCCTTCTCATTGCATCATCGGAGAGTAAGCGACCCGAAATGGTGAAAACGGACGCAGAGGGACGCTTTCGGGTCGCCCATCTGCTTTCCGATGAGGTGATTCACCTCGGCGTAGACAACATCGACTTCGAGTTTCGTGACTTTTTGGTTTCTCCCGGAACTGTGGACATGCGCTTGGTGCTCCATCGGATCGACCGAGAGGTCGATACAGATCTCGTCGAGAAGGTTCCTCTCAAGATGGCTGAGACGATGATCGGGCAGGTCGCTCCGCCTTGGTCGGTAGGTGAGTGGATTCGTGAACCGTACGATTCGAGTAGCCCGAATCAACGCGGAGGGAAGGAGACCGTGCTCGTCTACAACTGGCTGCCCCGACAACACTCGAAGTCCTCCAGGTTCTTCGACGATCTCGAGAGATTTGTGCGAGCGTGCAGGGACGCAGACGCCGTCCCAGTACTGATCTTGGCCCATCAAGCTCATTCGAGCGTGGTCCGACCTGAGCTGGAGAGGAGGAGTCTAACTCTCGCGGTGGGAATCGACCGGTTTCTCCCGCGGTCGAATTCTCTCCACTCAAACAACGCGACGATGGTCGATTACGGGCGTGGCAAGTGGCCCATCGTGTTTGTGATCGACTCGAGCGGTATTGTCCGCGACGTGCAATCGGGACTGGACCGAATCGGGTCGCTTCTGAACAGGTAGAGCGCGATTGCCGGGAGAGATCGTTGGAGACTGCGCGTTCATTCGGGAGAGCCCGAGCACGCCTTCAGGACTCTACCTCGACGGAAATTCGCGTACAATGCCGGCGTTTGAGGGGCTCCGAGGAGGGGCTTCTCGCAGCAGCGCGGACTCCTGACGTTACAGAACGCGCACTTTCGAACGAGTCGACTACCCCACCCGGGTAGCCGCTTTTGATCTGAAAAGGAGCAGTGTGCACACAATGAAGAGACATCGCATACTTCCGATCGCCTTTGTGCTCGCACTATCTTTGGCGGTGTTCGTTCGAGCTGAAGGGCCGCCCGCAGAACCAATACTGCGCACCCTCCCACCTGGAGTCTTTGTTCTGAGCTCAACTGAGATTCCACGCGAACAAACGAAAGGATTTGAACGGAAGTTCGGCGGCAAGATTGAGCGACTTACGAACTCGGTCGTTCGGTTGCATGGTCGCTCCATTCAGGTGAACGTGGTCACCGCGACGGATGAGTCAAACGCAAAGACCATCCACTCCGCTTTCGGCAAATTCAGGAGATACCCCTTCTTCATGCGAAAGGGGCGATTTGTCGTCGAGTTTGCGAAGACGAACGACGCAGGACTTGCCGTCAAAACTTCGTACGAACTCGGCGTGCAGCCGAAGCCTGAAAGTGTTCGCTATCAGGTCAGTGCCGAGTTGGCTACCGTTGACAAAGCGGACTACATGGCGTGCAACCCTCTCTTTAACCACTTCCTGGCCGCCGAGTCGGATCGACGATCTCTCCGCAAGATCAAGGATTTGTCGAAGCAGTTCCACTTCGGACGTTCTTTGGTTCTCAGAAATCCGCAACTGCGACGCGGAACCTCGTATGGCTTTGAGCCAGCTGCCGCGAAGTTGAAGAAGAACACTGCGGCGGTTGCTTACGAGTTTGACGGTCCCCCGAAGCGACACGGCATCCCTTATGTTCGTGTTAGCAGCCCGTTGAAAAAGTCATTCGGCCGAGAAACTGGCCTCTTCACGCCCAGCTCGACGGCGTCAATACTCAAAAATCTCGGAGATTACCTGCGTTTGCCGCAGCCGATCTGGACGCGAAGAGACCAGTTTTCGGCTCGAAGCACTTCTTCAACAGGCTGTTAGGCTCGAACTCGCGGTAGACGGCAGCGGCTTTAGCAAGGACAAGACAAAGCCGGCAATGACCTCGACCGCGTCCACACCGTGGTGGCCTGCAGCTGATCCGAGCGTCAAAGCCCTGGCGCGACAGATCACTGCCGGCAAGAGAACGAACGACCAGAAGGCAATGGCGATCTTGGAGTGGCTAACACCAGGGTCAAATCTCAAGTACTCCGGTCGTACCGGCTCGCGTTGGGGTACGCTCAGAGTCTTGGAGCAGAAGTTCGGTCACTGCTGGGATTTTTCCGACTGTTTTGTGACACTCGCCCGTGCCGCGGGGGTGCCCAGCCGACAGGTTGCTGGCTGGCTGTACGCAGGTAGCGGGCATGTCTGGGCAGAGTTTTATCGCGAGGGTGAGGGGTGGCAGCAAGTTGACCCGACGGGCGGAGGCAAACTAGCCTGCGGCATCTATCACATCCCCTACTTCACGTCCGAGGACGGTGAAATGCCGATTCTGTATGTCTCCATGCCGAAGATCGAAGCCGTGCACAAATGACTCCATGAGAACTCGAGTGCCGTCTGCTTTCGAAGTAAGCTCGCGAACGGCCTCTCACGACCACCGCATCTGAGGCGGCCAGCTCCTCAATTTTTCCGCTTGCCGACGAGCCGAGAATTGGGGCGTTTCGGTGTTGCCGTGAAATCGGGCATCGGACTCGGTCCCGGGCTCGCTACGGTGAATGACCGTACGTGTCAAACCCTCGAATTGACGCATTCTGTCAAAACGGCGATACTCCAGTATGGCGGTCGCCCGGGTTTCGTTCACTCACCCTCGTTATCGATTGGAGCGCCTCCTCGGAAAAGGCGGTATGGGCACAGTCTACCTGGCCACGGATGTGCTCCAACCTCATGTTCCCGTCGCGCTGAAGCTGTACCCCTCGAGCGAGCACCACGAGCGACTAAAGAGCGAGTTCATCGCGCTGCGACGGCTGCGGCATCCGGGTATTGCCAGGGCGTACCATTTCGGCGTTTCCCTCGATGAGGGGCGAACACCGTTCTTTACGATGGAGTTCGTGCGCGGTCGCTCGCTGCGTCACTTCTCCTCGCCCTCTCGGGAGCCCCGACAGAACACGCGTCGCCGAAGATCAAAGCGAACGGGCGACGCTGTGCGGATCTTGACGCAGGTTGTCGCAGCGGTTTCGTATCTGCACGAGCACGGCGTTCTGCATCTCGACTTAAAACCCGAGAATGTACTCGTCGTGGAAGACGCCGGCGTCGAGCAGCAGCCTATGCTGATCGACTTTGGCCTGGTGCGGGAAGCGAGCGGCGGGGACGGCGGACTCGGTCTCGGTACACTCCCCTACGCCGCGCCGGAGCTTTTCGCCGGTCAAGCTCCGAGCTATCCTGCCGACGTCTACTCGCTTGGCGCGATGTTCTATTTCGTGCTCGGCGGTCGTTTTCCCGTCGCCGGCAACAGCTTCGAAGCCTTCTACCGCGCTCACAAGAGCGCGCGACCCGTGCCTCCACTTGGCGTTGACCCTAAACTCGATCCGGTGGTTGAGCGCGCTCTGCTCGTCGACCCAGCGCAGCGGTTTCAGACCGCCGGTGAATTCGCGCATGCCTGGCGCACGGCACTCCAAGAGTCAGCATTGTCTCACCCAGTGGCGTCCAACGTGAGTGCGCTAACGAGCGCATTCTACGAGCCGCGCTTCGCCGGCAGGACTAGCGAGCTGAAGCGCATCGAGCGCTGGACGAATTCGTCGCGTCGTGAAACGCCGCTCTTGACCATTCAAGGCGCCAGCGGAATGGGAAAGTCGCGCCTTCTTGAAGAGGTGGAATTGCGCCTGGAAACTTCCGCCAAAGAGACGCTGACAACCCGTTTTTTTGGAGGCGACGACCTCACTGCGCTTGGAAACTACCTTCGCGAACTAGGCCGCTGTGGATCGACCGCCTCACGCAGTCGCGACACGCCGCGACGAGGTGAGCGGAGCCCGTTCGACTATCTGTTACCACTCATACGAGATGGACTCTTTTGGCTCGTCGACGATGTGCACTTGGCGAGCGCTTCGCAGCGCCGCGAGCTCGGTGAGCTCTTTCGACGACTCGCGGCCAATTCAGACGCGGCCCGCGGTGCGGTCATCCTGACCCATGAAGGTCAACTGGAACTCAATACCGAGAGCGTTCCCGCAGCGGTCTGTGTCGACCTCGGTCCGCTGACGCGTAAGGAGTGCCTGCAGCTCGAATTCGTGCAGCGCGACGGGCGTACAACGCTCCCGCCCGCCACTGTCGAGCGGTTGAAGAGGGATCTTCATAGTCAGACCGGTGGGCACCCGCTGTTCTTCGTTCAAGGCCTCCAAGAGCTCGACTCGGCTGCAGCGGGGGCGGGACTGCGGACACTGTCGCAGCGACTCGCTGAGCAACTGGAAGCCGTACCAGAGGTCGCCACAGAAGTTGTCCGAACGATGTCGATCCTGGACCGACCGACAACCCGCGACGAACTGCGGTCACTGATTTCGCGACACTCCGATTGGGAGCGGTGTGACTGGGAGTCGTGTTTGCGTACACTCGTGCGACTTGGACTGATCGCCGTCGCAGGCCGTCACTTGCGCGTTACACATCAGCAGGTCAGCGCTACCGTCCTGTCGCATATGGACGAGTCGACTCGTTCGAAACGGCACGCGGCGCTGGCACGCGTGTTCGCACGTGACCGAAGCCGACGCCGGCTCGAGGCGGCTTGGCATTTCCGTCAAGCCGGCAACGACGAAGACGCGTTGAAGCAGCTGCGCCATTGGCTACCGGACACCGAGGTGCACTCTTCCCGCGAAGTGAAGTTAGCAGAAGAGCTCCTACCCTGGGCAGGAAGTCTATCGACAGATGCGCCAGAAGAGGCGGCGTTGAACGAAGCTCTCGGCGACGTCTTCGAAGGAGCAGGACGCTACGAAGAGTCCTACGCAGTGCGTTCGAAGTTGGTGCGACCCATCGTCGACATGCCCGGGCGGGCGCCGAAAGCCGGCAGTCGACGTGCTCGCGAGCGCCGCCCTGCGGCGGCCCCTATTTCTCGACCCCACTCCGACCCACGCGCCGTACGCTGCGCCCGCAAGCTCGGAGCCGTTTGCCAGCGAACCGGCCGCACGGAGGAGGCGATCACCCACCTGAGCGTCTGCGTCGGGCGCGACCCCGAGCGAGCTGTGCCTGACGAATCGCTTCGGGCTCATGCCGAGTTGGCCCTCCTCCATCATTTTCACAGTCGCGTTGATGAGGCTCTACAGCACGCCCGCGCGGGGTCGCGCCTCTGGGAAACCCTCGACCCGAAACAGCGTCGAGGGGTCGTCCAGGCTGCGGTCGATCTCTTCAGCACCGCCGGGCAGATCCACATTCGACGCCTTGAACTGAAACAGGCGATGTTGGATCTCGAGGCCGGACTCCGCATCGCTGAAGAGCATGGTGCCGCCTCGAGCAACGTGGCGGTTTTGCTCAACAACCTCGCTCTTGCGCGTCACTTGAACGGCGATCTGTCCGAGGCGCTGAAGCTTTTTCGCCGTGCCGAGCGCGTCGCCAACGAACGCGAGGACGTCGGCGCGCTGGCCAGCATCCGAGCCAACATCGCTCAGATTCTCTCCAAGCAGGGTGAGTTCGAGAAGGCGATCGATCTCCTCAGCGCACTTGAAAAGAGTGCTGCGGTGAAGCAGTCGAAGTATCTCCAGCTGACGTGTCTCTACAGCCGGGCTCTCAACGCCCATCTACTCGGGCACGACTCAGCTTCCCTTTGGCGTGAAGTGCTGCAGCTGTCGCACGAGCAGGACGATCGCTTCCTGCCCTTCTTCGCACGCACGTATCTCGCTGAAGATCTCATTCACGGTTGCGAGTACGAGGCCGCGGAGGAGTTGCTGCGTCGCCCGCGCAGACGGGGTAGCGAGTCCGCTCCGCTGCGCGCGTTCCGCAGTGCGCGTCTCTCTTGGCTCGCGGCTCTCTGCGGCAAGCGGCAGGTGTCTCATCGAGCTGCCGACGATGCCAAGCGAGACGCCGGCCGGTTGCCTTCGTTTCACGCCGGCTGGACGTGGTATTTCCTTGCACTCGCCGCGCTGGAGCGAGGTGATTCGAAGGTGGCGGAGAGGTGGCTGTCACGGGCGGAAAAGTCGTTTTCTCACTCCGGCATCGTCGCTGGCGAACTCGAAGTTCGTCTGTGTCGTGTCGATCTTCGCCTCCGACTGGTTGCATCAGGCGGGGCGAAATCGAGAGCGCGGCTGGCGGTGCATCGCGATCTCGAACGACTGAAACAGCACAAGCTCGTTTCCAACGACTTGACACCGCGTCGTTTGGGTATGCGACTGGCGCTGCTTGAGGCGCGTGAGACGGCGCTCAGTGCGGTCACCGCGCTGCGGCGTCCAGGCGAGCTCGCTGCGGCGCTGAAGCAGATCGGATCCCTGCTCCGACGTGTTTCGGGCGACGCCGGTCTCACCGCTGATCCTGGTTGTCAATTGCAGCTTCTGCTTATCGAGACTGCGGTGCTCGAGCTTCGAGGCGAACGAAGCGCCGCGGCGGCTTCTCTCGCCCGGCTCGACGAATGGCAGAGGCAACGAGGTGTACCGAAGGATCGGCGACGGACGCTGTGGGCGCGCTTCGGTTTGACGCTGCTAGAGCCTGCATCGAGTGCGCCGCTGCGTCCAGCCGCAACCAAGGCCTTGACGAAGATCCTGTCGGTGCTTGCCGACGACGCCGCTGCACTCGTTGAGCGCTTTCAGGCGGTGACCGCCGAGGTCGGCCAGGCGCTTCCGGCAGCGCGCGTCTTACTGACCAGCGCACCGAACAACCGCGCCGAGTGGTCCGCCGCTGCGCCTCCTGCATCAAAGAGCCGTGGTGTTGCCTCAGAAATCCTTTCGCGCGCCGAGGAGGGAACGACTCAGTCCGTCGAGCTGCAGGTGGAAGCGGCTGCAGGTGCCAAGCTTTCCGACGCCGACAGGGCGTTTGTTACCGCGGTGTTCGACGCGGTACGATTGGCCGGCACGGGAATCACGGGAGAGGTTCCATTCGGTCATTCGCAGCGCAGCACGGAGAAGGATGCGCCGACGGCGCTTCTCGCTGACAGTCGCAGCGGTGCATCGCAGCGCGAGACGCAGGCACTGACCAGCGACGACTGGACGACACCGAATCTTGTGCGCCACTTCGAAGCTCATGGGTTCGTGGCGCGGAGCCGTGCAGCGCGTAAGGTGCTCCGCCTTGTCGAAAAACTTGCTCGCTCCGACGTGCCCATACTCATAACAGGTGAATCCGGTACAGGGAAAGATCACCTCGCTCGCATCCTGCACACGCTCAGTCCGCGATCGAACGCGCCCTATGTGTCGCAGAACGCAAGCGCTATCCCGACGAAGCTGTTCGAGGCGGATCTCTTTGGTTATCAGCGCGGCGCTTTCACGGGTGCCGACACGACGCGCACAGGCTTTCTTTTTCGCGCCGACGGTGGCACATTTCACCTCGAGGAGGTCTGCGATCTGCCGATCGACCTGCAGCAGAGCCTACTACGCGTGGTCGAAGAGCATGCGGTGCGTCCGCTCGGCGCCGTCGCGAAGAAACCACTCGATATCCGTCTCGTGGCGTCGACGCATCGCGACATCGAAGCACTGGTTGAACGAGGCGAGTTTCGCCGTGACCTCTTTTACCGGCTGAACGTCGGGCGTGTACACGTTCCTCCCTTGCGTGAACGAAGCGGTGATCTGCCCGCTCTGGTGCGTCACTTTTGGGCTGAGCTTAGCGGCAGCCAGCGCGCCTTGCCGCGGGCAACGGTCGACGCACTCGGCGAACACACGTGGCCGGGAAACGTGCGCGAGCTCGTCGCCGTTTTGAGACGCCTCTATCTCGAACAGAATGATGTGCCGTCTGTCGCAGCAGTCCGCGAGCTGTTGGGAGGAGGTGACACGCCGCGATTGATCGACACCGGGATTTTTGTCAACCACTCCTACGACGAAGTCCAGCGTGGTGTCGAAGAATCATATCTCGAGTTCTTGCTTGAGAAGCATGGCGGCGACCTTGACGCGATCGCGAAAGAGCTGAACACGACAACACGTAGTGTCTATCGCCGCTTCGAGCGAATTGGACTGAAGCCGAAGGATCTGCGACGCCGGCGCTCCAGGTAGCAACGCCGTGGCATTTAAACGACCCAAAGCCTGGAAACAAGGCCATGAGGCGAAGCCGCCACGTCGGCCGGGACCGTGCGAAACGCAGGCGGAAGCTATAGCTTCAAATTGAACGCCTCGGCACTCTCCACCGAACGAGAGAACGCCTCGAGGAGGCGGACACAGTTTTCGATGTCGGAGGTGTCGACCATCTCGACGGTTGAGTGCATGTAGCGCATCGGCAGTGACACCAGCGCGCTCGGCACGCCCGTGCGGGCTATGAACACGTCGTCGGTATCGGTTCCCGTGTAGAGCGATGCCGCCTCATGCTGTAGCGGGATCTCTTCGGCTTCGGCGACCTGAATCAGCCGCTCGACGACCTTGGCGTGATTGCAGCTGCCGTGCGTCACCGATGGCCCTCCCCCCAGCTTGATTTCGCCGTGCTTACCCTTCTCGATGCCGGGTGTGTCCGTCGCATGGGTCACGTCGAGGACCACCGCGACGCTTGGATGCAGTCGGTAGGCGATCATCTTGGCGCCGTGACCACCGATCTCTTCTTGTACGGCGTTGACTGCATACACCGTCGATGCTATGCGGTCTTTTGCGGCAAGTTTCGCCATGACCTGGGCCAAGATGAATCCACCGATCCGGTTGTCGAGCGCACGCCCAATAAGCCGCGAACTCGAAAGCTCGAGAGGCTCGTCGTCATAGACGATAGGATTGCCGACCCGAATCCCCATCTCCTCGACGCCCTCGCGGTTCGTCGCACCCACGTCGATGTAGATCTTGTGCCACTCGGGAATCCGATCGCTCTTCGCTTCCCGCAGGTGGATTGCAAGATTCCCCACCACTCCGTTCACCGAGCCCTTTGCGCCGAGAACACGCACCCGTTTGCCTCGAGCTATGGCCCGGTCGGAACCACCGATGCGGGTGACGTGAATGAACCCCTCGTCACTGACGAAGTTGACCATGAAGCCGATCTCGTCGGCGTGCGCCTCGAGCATCACGGTTGGAGCTGCATCCGGCTGCGCTGCGTCGCGCGTCGCCCAGGTCGTCCCGTACGCGTCGGTCTCGACGCGGTCGGCGTGCTGGCCGACGTACTTGGCCCATGCCCGTTGCCCAGCCATCTCGAAGCCGGAGGGGCTCGGCGTTCTGAGGAGGTCGAACAGAAAGCCGCGCTCGGCATCTTGCATGGAATTCTCCTTTGACGGTTGTCAGTCCGCAGTCGGCTGTGGGGGCGTCCGCAACAAATAGACAGCGGCGGCGGGAGATTTCAAGCCTTTCTCGACTTCTCAAAGGGCAGGCGAATTTGCTTCCCTTCCCTCCGTGCATTCCGTAAGTTTCTCTGCGGCCTACTCTGTGGTAGCCGACGAGTGTGTTGGATTTCGAACTTTGGCCCTGAGAGAACCGCACGGAACTGCAATCATGTTTGAGAAGGTTCAGTCCGCCCCTCCGGACCCGATTCTTGGACTCACCGAGGCCTTTCGTGGCGACCCCAATCCCGAGAAGATCAACCTAAGCGTTGGCGTTTACAAGGATGCGAGCGGCAACACTCCAATCCTCGAGTGTGTCAAAGAGGCGGAGAAGAGACTGCTCGCCGAGGAGAGTTCAAAGGGCTATCGCCCAATCGATGGCAGCCCGCAGTTCGCGGCACACGTCTTGCGCCTCCTTTTCGCGCCCGGACATCCTGTCATCGAGTCGGGGCGCGCTGTCAGCGCTCATACCCCCGGCGGCACGGGTGCCCTACGCGTCGCTGGCGACTACCTGCACACCGTCCATCCACAAGCGACGCTGTGGCTCAGCGAGCCGACGTGGGCGAATCATCCGCAGGTTTTTAAGGCGGCTGGGGTGAACCTGAAGACCTACCCCTACTTCGATGCCGCATCCAACGCGCTCGACTTCGCAAGTTTGAAGAGCGCACTTGAATCGATTCCTACGGGTGACGTGGTGCTGCTGCACGGCTGCTGTCACAACCCCACGGGCGTCGACCCGAGCGTCGACCAGTGGCACGAAATCGCCGCGATTCTCAAGGCGCGCGGTGTCACGCCGCTTGTAGACTTCGCGTATCAAGGCTTTGCCGAGGATCTCGCCGCCGACGCGGCGGGGCTGCGCGCCATCGCCGAAACCGTTCCCGAGTTTCTCGTTGCGAGTAGCTTTTCGAAAAACTTTGGTCTCTACAACGAACGCGTCGGTGCCCTCAGCGTCGTCGCCGGTGACAGCAGTGCCGCTGGATCAGTCTTGAGCCAGATCAAGGTGCGCATCCGAGCGAATTACTCGAATCCGCCGGCCCACGGTGGCTCGATTGTGACGACCGTTCTCGACGACGCGCAATTGCGAGCGCAGTGGGAAGAGGAGCTCGCCGCTATGCGCAGTCGAATCAACGGCATGCGCAGCCTTCTCGTCGAGCGCCTCGCTGCAGCCGGCGTGCCTGGCGACTACGCTTTCATCACGGCTCAGAAGGGCATGTTTTCCTTCTCTGGTCTGACGAAGGATCAGGTTCAGAGGCTGCGCGACGAGCACGCAATCTATATCGTCGGCTCTGGCCGCATCAACGTCGCCGGTATCACTGAGGCGAACATTGACCGTCTCGCCAGCGCCATCAAGGCGGTTTCCTGAACGCAGCGCGAAGAGAGCGGCGCCGATTTGTCCGCCACAGGTTCAGCGCGCGGATTCGTTGCGATGACGAGGTTTTCAAGCGTCAGGCGTTCTGTTAGCCTGGAGAGAGCCTGCGGTCGGGCGCTGGCCCACCGAGGCTCGTGGTGCTGATCCGTTCAAACGAACCGCGGTCTTAAAATTCGTGGAACCATCATGTTAGACGTTAGCGGCGCTGGCTATACGCGGACCTGCGACGGCTTGACCCGTCGCGACTTTCTGCAGGTGGGCACCCTCGGGGCGCTCGGATTCTCTCTGGCTCAAATGGAAGCCCTCCGGGCTCAAGGCGCCGTCGACTCCGGTCATGACGACCGGTCCGTCATCATGATTTTCAACCTCGGGGCGCCGAGTCAGATGGACACTTGGGACATGAAGCCTGATGCCCCAAGAGAGGTGCGTGGGCCATTCAAGCCGATCAAGACGAACAATCCCGACATTCAGATCTCGGAGATCTTTCCAGAGCACGCCAAGCACGCCGACAAATTCTCACTCGTGCGCTCTTGCTATCACTCCGCGGCAGCGGTTCACGATACCGGCCATCAGATGATGCAAACCGGGCGGCTTTTTACCGGCGGGATCAACTCGCCGCATGCCGGATGTGCGTTAGCCTATCTGCGTGGCCGCAAGACCGACTTGCCGGCGCATGTTCTTTTGCCCGAGCCCATGGGGCCAACCGGCGGCGGCATGCCGCATGGACAGGACGGTGGGTTTCTCGGCAAAGCATACGACCCCTTCGTCCTCAACGCCGATCCGTCGTCACCGAACTTCAAGGTGCCAGATCTTTTGCCGCCCGAGAAGATCGGCGATGCGCGCTTGGCGCGCCGACGTCAACTTCGAAGCATCGTTGACGACACCGTCAAAAGCTTCGAGGCGAGCGAGAACGCGAAGCTGATGGACACGAACTTTGAGGCAGCGTTTCGCCTCATGACGAGTGCGAAGGCGCGCGCCGCGTTCGACCTCAGTCAAGAACCGCCGAAGGTGCGTGAAAAGTATGGCCATTCGCGCTTCGGTCAGTGCTGCCTTCTTGCGCGTCGTCTTATCGAGGCTGGGGTGAGGTTCGTCACGATCAACACGTTCATCACAGTGTTCAACGAAATCACTTGGGACATTCACGGTTCGCGACCATTCACCTCGATCGAAGGCATGAAGCGGATTGTCGCGCCGGCGTACGACAAAGGCTACGGCGCCTTGCTCGAAGACCTCGTTGATCGCGGCCTGCTCGACAAGACTCTCGTCTGCAACCTGGCGGAATTCGGCCGCACGCCGAAGGTCAACCCAGCGGGCGGACGTGACCACTGGCCGCAGTGCTGGACGATGTACTTCGCCGGTGGCGGCGTCCAAGGCGGCCGCGTTGTCGGACGCAGCGACGAGATCGGCGCTTACCCGGCCGAGCGCCCGGTCGGCCCACCTGAGGTCGTCGCGACGGTGTACCGCAGCCTCGGGCTCGATCTTGAAACGACTCTTCCGGGGCCGCAGTCACGACCGTTTCCGCTGGTCGACTATGGCCACGAGGAGATTAAGGAGCTGTTCTAGTCGTTGCCTTGGCGTCGGTCCTTCATGGTTCCGGCGCGCTGCGACGACGACTGGCTGCTGCTCAGCCGGCTGAGCGGCGGTCGTTTTGCGTACAGTTTCGGTTGCCCGCTTGGTAGCGCGATTTTTTCCCCGTTTCGCTCCTCTGACATCACGCGTCGTTTGACAGCCCGTTGACCCAGATGAAGACCTTCAATCCTCACACCGATATGAACACTTGCCCCTCGTCGTCGACTTGCCGCGGCGTACTGATTTTGTCACTCATCGCTTTGATCTTGCCAACGAGCCTGCTAGGACGTTCGGTCAACGCGGTGAACGCGGGGACGTCGACCGTTGCAGTCCTGCCGGAGGAGGTCCTCCTTTTCGGCCGTGAGGGGACGCAGCGCCTTCTCGTTCAGAGCGTACACGATGGCGGACTCGAAGAGTCTCTGCACGATCGTGCCGAATGGTCGAGCAGCAATGCCCAGGTGGTCCGCATCGATGGCGACGTCGCAGTCGCTACGGGTGATGGGGAGGCTACCATCAGCGTCAAGGTCGGCGGGTCAACTGCGTCGGTGCCGGCACGCGTGACGGGATTCGATCGTCCCTTTGAATGGAGCTTTCGCCACCACGTACTACCAGTGCTGTCAAAAGCAGATTGCAATTCCGGGGCGTGTCACGGTGCAGCCGCCGGTCAGAAAGGCTTCAAGTTGTCGCTTCGCGGCCACTTCCCGGCAGGCGACTTCGACCAAATCACCAGGCAGGCGCAAGGCCGACGTATCGAGCCATCGGATCCGGGGCGAAGTTTGCTCCTCCTGAAACCGACCACCGCGCTGCCTCACAAAGGTGGACAGAAGATCGAGGAAGGGTCGAAGGAGTATCGGGTGCTCTCTGGATGGATCGCCGCTGGCACGCCGGGGCCTGCTGCCAACGACCCGAGCATCGTGCGGATCGAAGTGCTGCCGCGCGGCGTCACGCTGCAGCCCGGCGCAGAGCAGCCACTCGTTGTCTTGGCACACTACAGCACCGGCCGCGTTGAGGATGTGACGCGTTGGGCTAAGTACACGGCAACATCGACAGCAGTAGCCGAGGCCGACGAGCATGGGCATGTCGTCGTGCGCGGTCACGGCGAGTGCGCCATCACTGTCTGGTATTCGAGCCGCATTGCGATCGCGACAGTGACCGTACCCTACGAACACGATGTTTCGTCCGAGGAGATCACGGCATCGCCGCAGCGCAATCTGATCGATGCGTTGGTGCTCGAGAAACTGAGCTCGCTCCGCGTGCCGCCGTCGGCGCGGTCCTCCGACGAGGAGTTTCTCCGACGCGCGTTCGTCGACACGATCGGTGTGCTGCCGACCGCGGACGAGGCGCGCCGATTTCTGACCTCCGAAATCGCTTCGCAGGAGAAACGTGACGCGCTCATTGACGAGCTTCTTGCCCGCCCGGAGTTCATAGACTACTGGACCTACAAGTGGTCAGATCTGCTCTTGGTCACCAGTCGGAAGCTACGTACCGAGGGGATGTGGTCATTCTACAAGTGGATCCGCAACCACGTTGAAGCCAACACTCCCTGGGATGAGATGGTTCATTCTCTCCTTGTTTCCTCGGGAAGTACGCTCGAAAACGGTGGCGCGAATTTCTATGTCCTTCACCAAGATCCGCGCGACATGGCTGAGACCAGCTCGCAAGCCTTTATGGGGCTTTCGATCGGCTGCGCGAAGTGTCACAACCATCCGCTCGAAAAGTGGACGAACGATCAGTACTACGGCATGGCGAACCTCTTCGCCCGCGTCCGCACGAAGAGCGGCACCAAAAACGGAGAGAGGATCGTTTTCAGCTCTACCGAGGGTGAGTTGATCCAGCCGCTGACGGGTCGAGCGCAGCCACCACGTCCGCTCGACGGGATTCCCGTTTCGTTCAAGGCAACCGCTGACCGTAGGTTGACGCTCGCTGACTGGATGGTCGATGCGTCCAACCCATACTTCAGCCGTGCCGTCACCAACCGTGTTTGGGCCAACTTCATGGGCGTTGGCATCGTCGAGGCGGTCGACGATCTTCGTGTCACCAACCCACCGAGCAATCCGAGACTGCTGGACGAACTTGCCGGATATCTTGTGGAGCAAGACTTTGACTTGAAGGCGCTCATGCGTCTGATTCTTCAGTCGAACACCTATCAGCGCTCGAGTCGAGCAACTGCGCGGAACAGCGACGACGAACGGTTTTACTCGCGGTACTACCCGCGACGGCTTCGTGCAGAGGTCCTCCTCGATGCCTTCTCTCAAGTCACCGGTGTGCCGACGCCTTTTGCCGGCTACGCTTCGGGATGGCGCGCTATGCAGCTCCCCGACTCGAACGTGGCTTCGTATTTCCTACAGAGCTTCGGTCGGCCTGCACGCGAGCAAACGTGCGAGTGTGAGCGCACGGCTGAGCCCAGTGTGTCGCAAGTCCTCCATATCACGAACGGATCGACGCTCAATGACAAGCTCGGAGCGACAGAGAACTACCTCTCCAAGGTTCTCGAGTCGGGCGTTAGCGACAAGGAAATCGTCGAAGATGCGTTTCTGCGTACATTGAGCCGCTTTCCCCGTGCCGCTGAGGCAGAAGGACTGCTCAAGGTCCTGGGTGGCGTGTCGCCGGGTGAGCGGCGAGCAACGCTCGAGGACATCTATTGGAGCCTCGTGAGCACGAAGGAATTCCTCTTCAACCATTGACGGAACGAAGCGTGAACGCCCAACACTCAACGCCATCTCCCGCACATCGAGCAGCGTCGCGTGTGCACCGTAACCCTTTCATCGAGAGTCTCCCTTTTGCGTTCGTCATGCTGCTGGCGTTGTGTGTTACCGTGCGCGGCGAAGCGGTTCCCGATTTCGCCAAGGACGTCGCACCGATTCTTCGCAAGCACTGCACCGGCTGTCACAACGGTGAGAAAGCGCGTGGCGATCTCGACTTGACCTCGTACAGTACCCTCGCGCAGGGAGGCGAAAGTGGAGCTGCGGTCGCAGCTGGAAAGGCCAAAGAGAGCCTTTTGATTCAGCTCGTCAAGCGCGAGAAGAAGCCGTTCATGCCGCCGGGGAAACGTGAGCGCCCCACAGCGGGCGAGATCGCCGTTCTCGAAGCCTGGATCGACGCCGGGGCTCCCAAACCGGCTGTCGATACGGACGGACTCCTGACGGTGCCGGAGATCGTGCCTCGTGGTACCCCGCCGCGGCCGATTACCGCTGCCGCGTTTTCACGAGACGATGCCACGATTGCGCTCGGCCGTTTCGGCGAGGTGGAACTCTACTCGCTTCGCGCTGGTCGCGTCAGTGCACGAATCCCTGCGACTGCGAAAGTCAACGCCCTCGCGTACGCGCACGACGGCACTTTTCTTGTCGTCGGTGGCGGGCAGCCGGGGCTTCGTGGAGAGGCCGTTTTGTGGCGGCTGCAGGATCAACTGGAGCAGAGGCGATTCGGCGGCCATGCGGAAAACATCATCTCACTGGCGATCAGTCGCGACGACCGCTTTCTTGCCACGGGCAGCTACGACGGCGAGGTCAAGCTCTGGCTGATCGAAAGCGGCGAGGAGCTTGGATCGCTCGGCGGACACAACGCCGCCGTGTTCGACTTGGCGTTTCGATCCGACGGCCGGGTCCTCGCCAGCGCCAGTGCAGATAGCACGGTGAAGCTGTGGGATGTGTCGACGCGTGAGCGACTCGACACGTTCAGCGAGGCGACGAAGGGCGTCTACACCGTTGACTTCAGTCCGGATGGGAAACGCATCGCTGCAGCGGGAGTCGAGAGTCGCATTCGCGTCTGGGACTTGAGCGAATCGGCCCGCGAGGGAACGAACTCACTGGTCTATTCCCGCTACGGACATGAAGGTGCAATCCTTCGGCTACGCTACGCCCGCGATGGCACGCAGCTGGTCACCTCTGCGGAGGATCGAACCGTCAAGCTCTGGAACGCCGGCTCGCTCACCGAGCGCTTCCTGTTGCCAGAGCAGCCGGATTGGCCGGGCGCTGTCGCCTTTTCGGGCGATAGCCGGCAGGTCGCGGTCGCGTGCCTGAACGGGGAGTTTCAGTTTTTCGACGTGGAGCATGGTTCGCTGCTGCGCTACGCCTGCGCGGCACCAGTAGAGGGCGGAGTCGCTCGACGCGCGCCCGAGCTACTGCCGTCGCCACGGGCTCGCCAGCGCGGTTGGCTCGAAAGTGCCATCGCCGCTGCAGCGCTGGCCGGAGTCGGAGACGCCCCGGACAACGCAGATGTCGCAGATGGCAAGGAGAAGCCAGAGCTCGAGCGCGTGGAACCACGCTGTGTCGGGCCGGCCGCGACGACGCGCCTGCGGCTCATCGGCAAACACCTCGCAGCGGTGGCGAGGATCGACCTCCACGGCGCGGCGGAAGGCACGAAGGCTCGTCTGGTCCCTGCGGCAGACGGTGATGGCGCCGAAGACGACTCGAGCGTCTGGGTCGAGGTCACGGTGGCGGCGAAGCAGCTGCCGGGCCCGATCGAACTCGCCGCAACGAACGCGGCTGGGGAGAGTAATCGCGTCAAACTATTCGTTGGTGACCTGCCTCACTTCTACGAACGTGACGCGCGCGAGGACGATCGTCTAGTGACCAAGCCGACGAGTGTTTGGGGTCAGCTCGAGAGCTTGGGTGACGTCGACGAGTATCGGCTGCGCGGCGAAGCTGGCGAGACCTGGGTGTTCGATGCGGAGGGGCGCCGGCTCGGTTCCGACGCCGATCTGGTGCTGACGCTCGTGGATCAGGCAGGACGCGTCATCGCGAGCAACAACGATCATGGCGTCGACCAAGATCCCCTGATCGTTCACGAATTACCTGCGAGCGGCGAGTACGTTATCCGGGTCAGCGACCTCAAGCAACAAGGCTCAGCAAAGCACGACTACCGCCTCTCCGTCGGTGAAATGCCGTTGATTACGGGAGTGTTTCCTCTCACCGTGTCGAGCGGGCAGGAGTCGCAGCTCGAACTCATCGGCTACAACTTGCCGGAGGGGCTGGCCGCAGCTGCGCATCCTGACAAGCCGGGAACGACGACGGTCGAGGTACCGGTGCGAGCGCGAGAGACGTTTACAGTCGAAGCCTACGCCGTCGACTCCGGCGTCGAGAGCGAACCCAACGACGACACTCTTGCCGCTGGCCGGTTGAGTGTTCCGGGAGCGGTGAACGGTCGAATTTGGCGGCACGGAGATGCGTCGAACGGATCGATGGACGTTGACTGTTTTCGTTTTGAAGCCGAAGCGGGCGAGAACCTCGTGCTTGAGGTCGCTGCTGCCAAGCTGGGCTCTCCCATCGACACGAAGATCGAGATTCTCGACACTGAAGGCGCCGCTGTGCCTCAGGTTGTTCTGCAGGCGGTTCGCGACTCCGTGATCAACTTTCGCCCGATCGATTCACGCACCGGAGGCGCCCGGCTCGACTACTGGGAGGAGATGGAGCTCAATCAGTACCTGTACATGAATGGCGAAGTCGTGCGCCTGTTTCGCAAGCCCCGTGGGCCCGATTCGGCTTGGGACTTCTACAGCTCCGGCGGGGCACGGAGGAACTATTTCGGCACGTCGGCAACGGCGCATCCACTGCATTCCGATTGCTACATCGTCGAGCCTCACGCCCCAGGCACAAGGTTGGTGCCGAACGGACTGCCCGTGTTCAAGCTCAACTATGCCAACGATGACGACAGTGAACGCCTGCTCGGGCGCGACTCACGTCTCCTTTTCGAAGCTCCGAGGAGTGGTGGCTACGTCGTCCGTGTGACGGATGTCACGGGCAGTGGGAGTGCCCTCCACGCCTATCGACTGAATATCCGACGTGCCGTCCCCGGTTTCGAGATCAGTGCACCCGGCAAGGTCGTTTTGCGTCGCGGCAGCGGTACGGAGTTCGAGGTTTCTGCGCAGCGTCGAGACGGGTTTGAGGGCGCCATTCGTGTCGAGATCACGGGAGTGCCTGAAGGCTGCACAGTGTCAACGCCGATCGTCATTCAGGCCGGCCATCGTAACGCCGTAGGAACCGCGTACGTCTTGCCTCATGCCGGAGAGGATTTCGCCGCGCAGTGGAAGGACGTCAAGGTCGTCGCCAGCGCCACGATCGGCGGCGAGACTGTCACGAGGACCGTCGCCGCGTTTGACGACGTGGTCATTGAAGAGGAACCATCGATTTTCGTCAGCCTCGAGGCCGTCACCACCCTCGAAGAACGGCTGAAGCAGCGCACGTGGCAGGTGCTTGAGCCGGCAGGAACGCTTTCCGCTGGAGGTGCGGAGCTGACGGTCGACGCCGAAGGGGTGATTGCAGCAGCCGGCCGCAATCCGAAGTCGGACACCTACACACTCAACTTCGAGACGGGTTCGCAGCACATCGATCGTCTGAGACTCGACCTCTCACCACCGCCCGGCCGTAGTACCGGCCTTGGCAGAGGCGACGGCGGCACGTTCGTCCTCAGCGAGATTTCCCTGACCGCCGCACCGCGTGGCGATCCGGCGAGCCAGGTAGAGGTCGCGATCAAAGGCGCGACGGCGTCAGTCACTGCCGAGGGCGGTGACGTGACGGCAGCTTTCGATGGCGACACCGACACCGGGTGGAGCGTCGCCGGGGATGCTAAAGAGGCAACGGCGACGTTCGAGCTCGAGACCGCGGTTGGCTTTGCTGCCGGCACGACGCTGACGTTGACCCTGAAGCAGCATGCAGGCGAAGGAAACAACTTGGCCCGCGTTCGAGTCTCAGCTCACGCGGTCCCGGCGACACTGCGGCCAGCCAAGCCCGTCGAGTTGACCATCGCTCCCGGGGAGACGATGAGCGCGATGATCCGTATCGAGCGACTGCGCCATGACGACCGAGTCGGCTTCGATGTGCTGAACCTCCCCCACGGCGTGATCGTCGACAACATCGGGCTGAACGGCGTTCTCATCACGCCGGACACCGTCGAGCGTGAGATCTTTCTCACTTGTGATGCTTGGGTGCCCGAGACCAGTCGCCTCTGCTTCGCGGTCTCGCGCGATCAAGGTCGGCCGACGTCGTTGCCGGTCCTTCTCCACGTGAAGAGGCCTGAGCCCGTCGCGGCAAAGTGAGGCGGAGCGCGTCACGGGCGGTGCATCTGCCGCACACATCTCGGCCCAGTGGTCACGACCGAAGCGATCATGAGCTGCATCTGGGAGAGAATCTCTACGGATGTCGCAAGGCATAGACGTTCCCCCTGTCGTCTAAGACGAAAAGGACGCCCTCGCTCAGGGCAGGAAGCGTGACTCCGGCACCGCCGCGCCCCCTGAAGTTAATGTGGTGGAGATGGTCGCCGGTTACGGGGTCTATGACCTCGAGTCCCGTGCTTGCGTCCTGGCGCATGCCGATGAAGAGCTCGGAACAGGATGCTTCGTGAAGGGTTGAGTTCGGCGTGACCGCGGTGATCCGCATAGCTACATCTTGAGGCTCTCTTGATTCGTCGCAGCCGCTCGCAGTCCGGCCATGTACGACCATGAGGTGACGTCTCGTGACGGCAACACAGCGAATCATTTCGTCTTTCCACTGCCAGGACTTGACGATACTCCCGTCCGACGGACTCACTTGATAGAGAGTCCGGCTGGTGTGAACAACCAGCTGTCTACGAAAGAGCTGGACCTCGTAAATGCAGGGCTCGTCGATACTGCAGCGCCAGAGCACTTCTCCCGTCGTCGGGTTCATACTCACGATGCTTCTGGCATTGGTGGGTACCAGCAGTTGGCCGGCGTGAATACACGGTGTCCCGTTGAGCTGATTGTTCTTGGCCCGAGAGAGCTTCTTGCTCCAGAGTACTCGTCCACTGTGCGTCTCAAGGCAGTGAAGAAAACCCCTGCGGTCGCCGACGAAAACGCTTCGCCGGTAGCCGATCGGAGCGGAATAGACCCACTCACCGTCTTCTCGATAAGGCTCAAACTGCCAGATGACCTTACCAGTCGAAGGGTCCAGGCAATAGACGGCTCTGGAGCTCTTGACAAGCAGATGGTTGCCGAACGCAAAGGCGGAATCTCCGGCGAATCTTCCCGGACAAAACCTCCAGCGTGGCTGCCCACTATCACGCTCCATCGCCACGACCGCACCTGGACAGAAAATCGACGAGATCACCAGACAATCGTGGAGCAGTGGATTCGGCCTGGAATTTGACGGCGGAAGAAATCCGTGCCGTGCGCTGCGGACTTTTCGACGCCAGACCAACAGTTCGGAAACACGATGTTGTTTCGGTTTTCGAGTCATGATGCTGCGCAACCGGGAACTACACTATGGACTTCAGGAACTCCGCGCTTGCTTGCGCTCTGCCTCCGCGGGTCGCAGGTATGCCGGCGTGGATGTTGAATCATCAGGCTTGAGTTGACTAACGTGCACCCCAGATACGAGTACAAGTTTGTTCGCCTTGGCAAAGGCTGGTTTATTGTACGCAGGTCAGCACTGGCAGGGTACCAGGACGTGGTGCACCGGCACGCGAAAGAAGGTTGGCGTCTGGTCCAGGTATTTGCCCCCAGCCTCGGTGTTTACGGCGCCTCACGGTACTTCGAGCTGATTTTTGAGCGCGAGGTTTCTGGAAACGAGTCGTAGAGTGCCGAGCTTTCTCTGCCGAGTAGTCGTGCTCGCCGTCGTGTCGCGTTTGGGTGCCAGAGCCGTTACATGAATCGATCAGTTGACAGCCTCAGCGAGCTGGTCAACAACCACTGGGCACTTTGCTGAATGAATTCGCAGAGGGTCTCGTCGCGAATTCCATCGGCCTAGTTGGAGTCGGACGCGCGAATCGCGGCAGCCATCGGAGAAAGAAGACGGCCAGTTTCTCGGCTCGAAGCACTCTTTCAATAGGGCTGTTATACTGGGCGACTTGATTCGCCACCTCGGATGCTCGCGTCCGCAGGTCTTCACCACCTTGCTGGGAGTCCACCGAAGCCGTGACGACCGCAGTTCTCCTCTCCGGGGGAGTCGATAGTTCCGTGGCGCTGTCTCAACTCGTCGAGGCCGGTGAGCGCGATTTGACCGCGTTCTATCTAAAGATCTGGCTGGAAGATGAACTCTCCTACTTGGGTGACTGTCCTTGGGAGGAGGATCTTCGTTTCGCACGATCAGTGTGTGCGCGCTTCGGTGTGCCGCTCGAGGTGGTACCGCTGCAGCAGGACTACTACGCGCGCGTAGTGTCGTACGCTGTCCAGGAGTTGCGACGTGGCCATACGCCAAGTCCGGATATCTTTTGCAATCAGCGCGTCAAGTTCGGCGCCTTCGTCGAGTCAATCGGCTCGTCCTTTGACACCATCGCTACCGGGCACTATGGGCGCATCGTTGCGCGCGACGGTCTTTTCTACCTCCTTAAGGGGATCGACCCCGTGAAGGACCAGACCTACTTCCTGTCGCACCTGAGCCAGGAGCAGTTGGCCCGGGCGATGTTTCCGATCGGCCACCTTGAGAAGAGTCGGGTGCGTGAGTTGGCGGCAAGGTACGAACTCACGACTGCCGAGCGCGACGACAGTCAAGGAATCTGCTTTCTCGGCAAGATCAAGTTCAACGACTTCGTCCGTTTTCACCTTGGAGAACGCACAGGTGCCATCGTCGAACGCAGTAGCGGCCGTAAACTTGGCGAGCACCGAGGCTATTGGTTCCACACGATCGGGCAGCGCAAGGGACTCGGGCTGTCGCAAGGGCCTTGGTACGTCGTGGACAAGGACGTGGGAGATAATGTCGTCTATGTCTCGCATGCGGACGATCTGCGCAGCGCACAGCGGGACCGTTTTAGGGTCGTCGATGCGCACTGGATCACTGCCCCACCGCAAACGCATCGCTTGACCACAAAACTGCGTCATTCGCCACAAGTTGTAGGCTGTAGGATCTTCGGACTCGATGCGTGCGGCTTCGCGGTAGAACTGGACGAACCCGATGCCGGCGTGACGCCGGGGCAGTTCTCGATCTTCTACGACGGTGAGATTTGTCTCGGCGGCGCGCGGATCGTTTGACAGAGTGTTGAACGCGCGGTCATCACGACATGCACTCCAGGTTCGATCGCGTTCCGGCGTAGCACGATTCTCGGACGCCCTGGGGCCAGCAGCAATTGAAGAGATGTGTAAGAGAGACGAGCGGAAATGGAGTGATTGGCGCACCAACGGTTTTGGTTCTATCATCATCGTGTGGCTCACTGACAACCAGTCGAGCGTGCGACGACCCGACAAGTCAGAAGCCGTATCAAGAGTCAGACGGAGGACATCATCGACCTGGTAGAGAGAACAAAGACGCGACGCGGCAGATTGCCTCGGGAGGAGATCGCCAACACCGCGACGCACGGCCTTGGGCTCCTGCTCGCGTTCGTGGGCATGCCCGCGCTCGTGGTCATGGCTGCGCGTCATGGGAACGCTTGGCACATTGTCAGCTGCAGCGTTTATGCTGCCGCGGTGATCATCCTCTACGGTGCGTCGACGTTCTATCACGCAGTCGTGACACCGCGTTGGAAGAAACTCCTACGCATCCTTGACCACGCTTGCATTTATCTCCTCATCGCGGGAACCTACACACCGTTCACTCTCGTCATGATGCGTGGTGCGTGGGGCTGGACTCTCTTCGGGCTCGTGTGGGGGTTCGCCCTCGCCGGAATCAGCTTCAAGGTCTTCTGGACCGGTCGCTACGAGGTGATTTCGACAGCCGCCTACATCCTCATGGGGTGGCTGGCGCTCGTCGCGGTCTATCCGATCCTGACGCAATTCCCGATTGGCTGTATCGTTTGGATTCTCGCCGGCGGGGTGTTCTACACCAGTGGAGTGATCTTCTACGCGTTGAGTCACCGCGCCTACATGCACGCGGCGTGGCACTTGTTCGTTCTCGCCGGGAGCGTTTGCCACTATGTCGCGGTCATGGCGTACGTACTACCCACCGACGCTTGGGTTTGAGCTCTTTAGGACTCCAGTCGGACCGCTCTGCAGACGATCAAGCTGCGAGCGCCCCGAGCTTACGCATCGGTACAGGTCCGCACCAGATACCGACGCACCAAGGCAATCAGGTGGTTTGGGTCGAACGGCTTCGTCATGTAGTCGTCCATCCCGGCTCGCAAGCACTCCTCTCGATCGCTCTTCATCGCGCTGGCTGTAATCGCAATGATTGGGATCGCCACCGCATCTGGGTCCGCAGATTCCCGGCGGCGGATTTCCCGCGTTGTATCGAAGCCGTTGACGCCCGGCATCTGACAGTCCATGAGGACCAAATCGTAGGTCTCTGCCGTCAGCTTCTCGAGCGCGGCCGCGCCGGAGTCGACGGCGTCACACTCGATGCCCGCTGCAGCCAGCACCTCGACGGTGACGAGGCGGTTGATTTCTTGGTCCTCGACGAGGAGAACGCGGCTGTCGTCGGTCGTGCCGAACGCTGTCTGGTCGATCTCGTTGTGGTCGAGTCTCTGATCCGTCAGAGGCGGAGAAGTCCGAGCGCTCTGAGCCGGCAGCAAGGTGGCAGGGATCACGACCGAGAACACGGAACCTTCACCGACTTGGCTCGAGACGGAGATCCTACCGCCCATGAGCTCGACGAGACTCTTGGCGATCGCTAGACCAAGCCCGGAACCACCAAAGCGCCGAGAGATCGAGCTGTCCTCTTGTGAGAAGGATTCGAAGAGACGTGAGAGGTTGTCGGGCGAAATGCCACAACCTGTGTCTTGGACGGAGATTTCGATGGCGTTCTCCCCAAGCTTATCGCCGGAGGCACACGAGGCGCGCACACAGATCGTCCCCGACTCCGTGAATTTGATGGCGTTGCCCAAGAGGTTGCCGAGGACTTGTCGAATCCGTAGCGGGTCGACGAGCACGGTCTGCGGCAGACTCGGGGCGAATCGAGTTTCCAGGCAAAGCCCCTTGTCGATGGCCAGAGGGGTGAACCCATTCATTAAGTCTTCGACCACTGGTTGGAGCTCGCATTCGACGAGTTCGAGTTCGAGCTTTCCAGATTCGATCTTGGAGAAGTCAAGAATGTCGTTCAGTAGCGCCAACAAGATGTCTGCGGACGATCGTGCCGCCTCGGCCAATCGGCGCTGACGAGGCTCAAGGCCGGAATCGAGGAGGAGTCGAATCGTGCCGATCACGCCATGCATGGGAGTGCGGATCTCATGGCTCATGTTCGCCAAAAACGCGCTTTTCGTCTCACTAGCGCACTCGGCTTTCTGCTGTGCTTCTTCTAGTTCTTCCATGATCTGCGTCGAGCGGACGATGGCCTCCGCTTGCGATTGGGAGACGAGATCGAAATCTTTCAGAGTCGCCTTGACTTGAGCTTGCACAGCCAAGAGTTCAGCCTCCAGCGGTTCTCGCTGCGGCGCTGGCAAGGAGGAAAGCAGCTGAAATAGCCGTGCGAAGGAGATTTCCCGTGGCGTCATGTGTTCTCTGTAGAAGCGGCGGTTCGATCGTCTCGCCGCAGTTGAAAGCCGTCGTCGACGTGTGACGACGATGCCGCTGTGCAAGAGCCCTTTACCGGCCCAGCGTGAAGTCTCTCTTGAGCGGAACATGAGAGATCCAGCGTCACTTCTGGGTGATCCTCATCGCTTCATTTCTTCGTCGGCCTTCCTATCGATCGAGATTGAAGATTCTTGGGGATGTAAAGCGATAGGAGAAACAAGGAAACGATCTCCTGAAAAGGGAGCGTTATCGCCACCGTCTGGGCACAAGACCGCCGTGGCTCTAACACAGCCCGTTGAATTCCTCGAACGAAAACAACGACTGACGAAGACTGAATGCATGGCTAATCACACTCTTGACTGCACTTCTCTCAAATGCCCTCTTCCGATTGTTAAGGTGAGCAAAGCGATCGCAGGTCTCGACTCAGACCAGACTCTTCTAGTCGAGGCCACGGATCCGGCATTCGAAGCAGACATCAAGGCTTGGGCTTCGATGACCGGGAACCATCTACAACATTTCGAAGATGGTGATGTGAAACGAGCGCTTATCAAGAAAACGCGAAGGTAGACGACAACGGAGACTCATGTCACATCCCACGGACGCTTGTGAAGCGACGAGAACAAAAGCAGACACAGATCCCGGTTCCACCTCCGGTTCGTCCCACAAGACGCCGGAGCCGGTCACGCTCGTTCTCTTCAGCGGCGACTTCGACCGCGCTATGGCCGCCTTCACCTTGGCGCTTTCTGCTGCAGCGTCGGGTTCTCGGGTGAGCGTCTTCTTCACCTTTTGGGGTCTCTCTGTCCTGAGAAAAGGCAGGTCCCTGAGGAAGAAGTCCTTTCTGGAGAAAGCTCTCGCGCTCATGCTGCCGTCGGGGCCGCACCGGCTTGGCACTTCGAAGATGAACATGGGCGGCATTGGGCCGGCGTTCTTCAAAACGCTCATGAAGAGGCGCAACGTGCAAGGTTTGCCGGAGCTCATCGAGCTGTGTCAGCAGATGGGCGTTCGCTTCGTCGCCTGTCAGACGTCGATGGAACTGATGGGGATCGCTGCCGACGAGCTGAGGGGCGGCGTCGAGTTCGGTGGTGCGACGGCCTGCCTCGCCGATGCGCAACAGTCGGGCGTGTCGCTATTTATCTAAAAAGGGAGCGCCAGCAAGGCGACGCGCGCGTGGCCACGCAGACGCGCTGCCGGAAAAATCCGCGCCAGTTTGTTCTTGGTGCGAGCACGGTGTAGGTCTACCCTGAGTGTTAACGGAATTTCCTTCGCTCGGGTAGGCGAGAGGGCGGTTGGATTGGTGTGGGGAAGGAGCGCTCATGGAGCTGCTCGGATCTTCCCGCAATCTAGAGCTTTTGCGGCGCCGGCACGGCTGCTACGGCGGTTGGTTGTGCGGTGCGCGTGTGTTCACTCTTCGTCCAGCGATGGCTCTCGGAGATCTGGATGGAAACGGCCAGATCGACGTCATCACGGCCCTTGAGAGAGAGTCGATCGCGACGTTCATCAACCGACGCCAAAGGACGGAATAACCTTGAGATTGGAGAAAAGGGTGCACGTTCGATCCTTCGCGTCTTCGCTGAGCTCTTCGCGTGAAGCGGTCGAGACTTTTCCGGAGAAATGGAGGTTTCCATGCGCATTCAGACTTTCAGCGCCGTGAACCGCAGGCGCTTTGCTGTAGTGCCAATAGTGGCCTTGGTCCTTCTCGGCAGCCCGGAGTTCGCGTTCACTCAAGAGCCGTTTCGCCGCGGCGACGCCAACGTCGACGGCATTGTCGACCTTGCCGACGGCGTGCGCATTCTGAGTGCGCTGTTTCTGGGCATGGGCGACGTGCCGTGTCGAGACGCGCTCGATGCCGATGACAGCGGTCATCTCGACCTTTCCGATGCCATCTTTCTGCTGCGGCATCTTTTCGCCAGTGGCCCAGAGTTGCCGGCGCCGGGAATCACGCAATGCGGTCGCGACACCGCGAGCGGGGACGGTCTCGACTGCGTCGAGTATCGCCCAAGTGACGCCGCGTTCGCGTGTCCAGAATTGCCTGCTGCAGACAGCTTGCTGCCGATGCCGATCATTGGATCGTCTATCTCCGCAAGGACGATCATGACAGGCGACTTCAACGGCGACGGTCGCATCGATGTTGTGCGCAACGACCCTTCTCTTCGTTTCGCCGTCTACCTAGGAGAAGGACGCGGTGTGTTCAGCGAACCGCGGATCGTCATGAATCGAGGGCAGCTCTTTGTCGCTGATCTCGATGGTGACGACCGATCCGAATTGGTCTCGGTCTCGGAAGAGATCGAGGGAGAGTCTCAGAACGGATTTCGTATCTTTTTTAACGATGGCCGTGATCCCGAGAGCGGAGGTTTTCGTCCCGGCGACTTTCACCCGCTTGACGTTGACGACGTGGGGAGACTCAAAACCGGAATTGCCGCTGACATCAACGATGACGGCCATCTCGACCTCGTTTTTGCTTCGAAAGTCGGTCGTTTGGAAGGTGTCGTAGTCGTCAACGGTGACGGCGCCGGTGGGTTCGGCCCGGCGTTGGTGTTCAAAACGACGAAAGAGCGCGCCATTGCACCAGAGATTGGGAGCGACCGACTCGTCGCGGCTGACTTCAACGGCGACGAACGCACCGACATCAGCTTCGTGGTTGACCGTGCCGTACTCCTTTTTTTCAACGATGGTGCGGGTTCCATGTACCTCGTCGAGATTCCGACTGGATCGTTTCTGGCGTCGGTGGCTGAAGACATCGACGGCGACGGAGTTCTTGACATTGTCCTTCTCAGCGAAGAGGGCAGCGTGGGCGCGCTCGTTGGCGGCAGGGACGAGGAGTTTGAATTCATGGGACTCTATCAGGAAGCCACATTTGCGGACAATTTTGATCAATTGTTCGCCGTCGATATGGATGGAGACGGTCAGAAGGAACTGGTCACACTCGGCGACGACGGTGTCATCTTGAGTCGGATCGGGCCGAGAGAATTCTTTCCTGTCCGCCGCAGTCCAGTGACCGGTTCCGGCACCGTCGTCGACATCGACGGTGATGGCCATATGGACCTCGTCGGCAACGCAGGTGGAGGGTTCTCGATCGACTTCGGACCCGTGGCCGACCCTGCGTGGAGCTATCAACGCTTTGACGCTTTCAAGCCCAGATCTTACGCGCGGCAGTTGGAGGCCGTTGACCTTGACGGGGATGGACTCGACGATTTAGTGCTCATGACGAATTTGTCGGTTCGAACGTTTTTTAGTTTAGGTGACGGCAATCTCTCTTCTAGCCAGGACTTGGCGGTGGATGACCATCCCAAGAAGTTTGTCGTCGCTGACGTCGATCAAGATTCGAGTCCCGACTTGGTTGTCGTGGGTGAGACCGGAATCACTACTTTGTTCAATTCGGGAGACGGCACGATAGCCGCCGGGTCGACGCTCGCTCTTGTGTCGGATCGCCAACCCGAGCCAGGACTTGCTGTAGCCGGTGATGTCGATTCTGACACGTTCACGGATATCGTCGTGGCATCTGCGAAGCAGGTGTGGATCCTGTTTGGTGCAGGTGACGGAACACTCACCGTACAAGCACTCTCTCTCCCAATTTCCACGAATGCTCACATCGGTGGCGTCGTCGTGTCAGACCTCGATGGCCAGGGGCAGGACGAGTTGCTGATTCTCGCTTCCGGGCACCTTCATATCTTTCGGTCGGATGGCCCGGGCGACTTTCCTCGCCTCACTTTTGTACGAGTCGAAAGAATCACGCAGTTTTTTGGGGGCGTGGATCTAAACAACGACGAAATGATCGACATCGCCTACGGCAGAGACGGTTCGCTGATCACTCTACTCGGCGAGAGAGACTTCAACTATTCGAGGATCACCACCGGCAGCCCGGTGAAGAAATCCCTAGTCGACACGAAGTTCCTGGACGTCGACGCAGACGGTGCTCTGGACTTCCTCCAATTCGGGGATCTGGCGTTCGACAAGAATTTGACGCTGTCACGCGGGACTGGTTTCGGTGACTTCGAGGATGCTCAATCCTTCGCTTTCCCGGCTGAAGGAGTTACCGGCGTAGCTCCGGTGTTCGCTCTGATCGATCTCGATCGAGACGGACGCATGGATGTCGTAACGGCTCTCCGCCGAACGTTATCGACGTTTCTGAACCGACGTTAGACCGTTTCGTTCGATCTCGGAGCACGGGTCAAGCCGTACTCGTCACTCGTCCAGTCGCCACTTGAGCTGCAGCTCGATCTCCTCCTCGGTCGCGGTGCGTTCGTGCTCGATGTTGATTTCCGCGTCGGGTGGAATCGAGACGCGCTCGCCCGCGATCTGGATGCGGAATCGACTGTCGTTTTCGAGGCAGTCGGCCAAACGACGGAGCTTAGCGATGAATTGACGGCGCGGATAGTTCTTTTCGATGTCTCGCTTGCGGCGCTTCTTGCGTTGAGCCATGGTTTTTTTCCTCAATTGTTCTTGTGCATGAACCGTTGCGAACCGGTTCGAAGCATTGCTGGGTTCCGGTCACGCCTGCCTGGGAGCTAACGACAGAGTACGTTGTACCGCGCTGTCGCGGATATGCGGAGCTGTCGCGGCCGGGAAGAAGCGACGCTCACGCAAGCATTGCACCGCGCACGTTGCCGTGAATGTCCGTCAGCCGAAAGTCACGTCCCTGGAAACGGAACGTCAGCTTCTTGTGATCGAAGCCGAGGAGGTGAAGCAGCGTCGCCTGAATATCGTGCACGTGCACTGTGTCCTCGACCGAGTCGAACCCGAGCTCGTCCGTCTTGCCGACGACGGTGCCGCGGCGAACTCCCCCACCGGCAAAGAGCATCGTGTACGCGTCGATGTGGTGGTCACGACCAGCCGGCTCACGCGGCTCGCCCATCGGCGTGCGCCCGAACTCGCCGCCCCAGATCACGATCGTGTCTTCCAGCAACCCGCGCATCTTGAGATCGCGGATGAGTGCCGCGGTCGGGCGGTCGACTTCGCTTGCGACATCCGTCAGATGTTGGTCGAGGGTTTGTCCGGGCCCGCCGTGATGGTCCCAGTCCGTGTGGTAGAGCTGCACAAAGCGGACGCCGCGCTCAACCAAACGCCGTGCGAGCAAGCAGTTGTTTGCGAACGAGGCCTTGCCTGGCTCGGCACCATAGGCTTCAAGCGTGTTCGTCGATTCCCCAGTGAGATCCATCAGCTCGGGCGCGCTCGACTGCATGCGATACGCCATCTCGTAGGCCGCTATGCGCGTTGAGATCTCGGGGTCGTTGACCACCGAACGTCGCAAATCGTTGAGGTCGCGCACAGCATCAAAAAACTGCCGCTGACGCTTGAGAGTGAAACCGTCCGGGCTTGAGAGGTTCAGAATTGGCTCGCTCCCGGAGCGAAACGGTACGCCTTGATACGTCGTCGGCAAAAAGCCGCTCCCCCAGAGCGGTGCCCCACCACGCGGCCCACGCGGCCCCGACTGCAGAACGACGAACCCGGGTAGGTCGCGCGACTCGCTGCCGATGCCGTACGTCACCCACGCCCCCATGCTCGGGCGACCGAATTGAGGCGACCCGGTGTTGATGAAGAGCTTTGCCGGGCCGTGGTTGAAGACGTCTGTCTTGACGCTATGCACCATACACAGCTCATCGGCAACCGAGCCCATGTGCGGCAGGAGCTCGCTGAAGGGTAAGCCACTGGTACCGTGTCGATCGAAGCGTCGCCGCGTCCCTAGCAGTCGCATGTTTTTCTTCAGGAATGCGAAACGCTTCTTCTCGATGAGCGAATTCGGCACGAACTTGCCGTTCATGTCTTGCAGCTTCGGCTTATAGTCGAAGAGTTCGAGTTGACTCGGTCCGCCGGCCATAAACAGATAGATGACTCGCTTCGCTTTGGCCGGAAACGGCGGGTCCTGCGGCTCGAGCGGCGACGGTCGAGGATCGGAAGCGGAGATGTCTATGTCTGCCGCTGTCGCAATCTGCTGGCGTGCCAGCAGACTTGCGAGTGCGATCTGGCCCAAGCCAATGCGACAATCCGAGAAGAAATGGCGGCGCGTTTGAAATTGCAACGCTGACAAATCCTTTTGCGGCGACAGCGGGTCGATCGAACGTTCCATCGTCATTCCCTCGTAATGAACTCGTCCAAGTTCACTAACACCCGAGCCAAACTCGTCCACGCGGCGAGTTCTGCCGCCTCGCTCGGCGCGCTCCTGTCTCGTGACGGCGTCGAATCTGCTGGAGCTTCCACCGCAGCGCCGATCACCCGCGACGCCGCCTCGAGGTCGTGTTCGAACTCTGCCCGCTGCGTTGACCAAAACCGCTGCAAGCTCTGGAGCTCTTCAGGCTTTGCGATGCGGCCTGTGCAGATGCGAAACGCGTAAGCAATCCGCTCTTCCGTCGTCGCTGTTGGCGTTTCTTCGAGAATCCGTCGACCCATCGCACGAACGACTTCGAAGATACCTCGATCATTCGCTAGCGTCAGAGCCTGAAGAGGAGTGTTCGACCGTACACGCCGGGTGCATGTCAGCACTCGCTTCGGTTTGTCGAATGTTGTAAGAAAAGGATGCGGGCTTGAACGCCAGTAGAACGTGTACATACCGCGGCGGTAGCGGTCGCGACCTGTACTATCGCGCCACTTCTTGTCGTTCTGTGTGAACTTGTAGATGCCACTTGGCTGCGGCGGGTAGACGCCAGCGCCCCCGATCTGCTGCACAAGCAGCCCGCTGGCACTGAGGACTGCGTCGCGGATGACTTCTGCGTCGAGTCGGATGCGGTTTTGGCGAGCCAGCAGGAGATTCTTTGGGTCGAGAGCAGCAGCGTCCGGGCGCGCGTGAGAGCTCTGGCGGTAGGTCGCCGAGGTCAGAATCATGCGGTGAAACCGCTTCAGACTCCACCCGCCGCGCATGAACTCGCCCGCCAGCCAATCAAGGAGGGCTGGATGCGAAGGAGGAGTGCCTTGGACACCAAAATCGTTCTCGGTCTCCACCAAACCAATGCCGAAATAGCGCTGCCAAATACGATTGACGATGACGCGCGCGGTCAGAGGTTGGTCCGTACGGACGAGCCAGCGTGCCAGGTCGAGGCGGTTGAGCGGTCGCCCACTCTGCTCGAGCGGCGGCAAGACTCCGGGAACCCCCGGTGATACCTGATCTCCCTTGCGGAGAAAGTTTCCACGGATGTGAATGTGCGTTTGACGCGGCTCGCGACGCTCTCGCATCACCATCGAGTTCGGAAACGCGGCAAGAAAAGTGTCGAGCTCCTTTTTCGCCGCATTGACTGTTTTGACAGGCGCAGCTCGGCTCGGATCACTTTCTCGCTGTGCAGCACGAAGCACTTCTCTCTCGTAATCGCTGCGGGAATCGGCGTCGACCGCAAGCGCACGCTGTACTGCGAACGTCGCGCCGACGGCAAGCGAGTCGCCATCGCTGACGCTGAGGCGAAAGCGTCCGAGGAGCTGCTTCGGTAAGCCTTCCTGCCGCAGACGAATAGTCAACTGGCCCCCTTCGGGGGCAGAGACCGGTCCGCCTGCGATGACGAATCCACCCTGGCTTGCCTCAGGTAGGCGACCCTCGGAAAGGTCGAGGGACCAACCGCTGTCTGGCTTGCCGTCGATTGCCGCTTTGGCGTCACGTCCTCGCATCTCGTCGTCGGCATAGGCTCTCTGCCAACTGACGGCTTTGCCGCCGATCTCCAGCTCGATCTCCGTGAGCATGAAATTGCCATGGTGCGCCCGGCCCGGTCCCCCCGCGGGAAGTGTTTCGTCTTTGAGAACCTCGACGCGAAGCGCAGAGATTTGACGCAGATTTGTGCGTGCGCTGATCGTATAGGTGTCTTTCGCGGCGAGTGTGCCACCGGCGAGCAGCGACCCGTCGCTGAGGGTCTCCAACGACGCGCCGGCGGCCGAGTGGGCGGCCTCGCTCTGCACGATCGACCAAGCGAGGGGCAGCTTTCCCTTGAACTGAGCTTCCCATTCGCTGAGGTTTTTGCCCAGTGCTCGGTCATATGCTGCGAGCGCTTCTTCGGCCTCTCCGACAGCGGCTTCCAGCTGTTTTCGCTCTGCTAGCCTGGGCTGCGGAACGACGCGGATCGTCGGTTCATCGGCATTGTTGAAGAACGCATACAGTTGATAGTACTCGCGCTGCGTGAGTTGATCGTACTTGTGGCTATGACACTGCGCGCAGCCGACGGTGAGGCCAAGCCAAACGGCGCCCGTCGTATTGACGCGGTCGACGATGGACTCGACTCGAAACTGCTCGTCGTCCGTCCCCCCTTCTTCGTTGATCAACGTGTTTCGATGAAACCCTGTGGCGACGATCTGCTCGACCGAAGGATTCTCCAACAAGTCACCCGCGATCTGCTCGATGGTGAATTGATCAAAAGGCAAATCCCTGTTCAGCGCGTCGATCACCCAGTCGCGGTATTTCCAAATCGACCGGGAGCTGTCGATGGTGAAGCCGTTGGAGTCTGCGTAGCGCGCGACATCAAGCCAGTGGGCTCCCCAGCGCTCTCCGTAGTGTGGTGACTCCAGTAGACGGTCGACCAAGCGCCCGTAAACGTCCGGGCGTGGATCGGCGACAAACGTTTCCACCTGGTCGACAGTCGGTAGCAGACCGGTGACGTCAAGCGTGGCACGGCGAATCAGCGTTGCCCGGTCCGCCGATGCCGAGGGCGAAAGCTTGGCCGACTCAAGGCGCGCGAGGATGAAACGATCGAGCGGCTGCACCACCCACTCGTCTTGGGTTACTGCCGGTGGAGCGGCGGGCCGCAGAGGTTGGTATGCCCAGTGCTCTGATGAGGAGCGTGCGCTGGTCGCCTGATCCTGCGGCCAGCGCGCGCCTTGGTCGATCCACTTGCGCAGCAGCTTGATCTCCTGGGAAGACAGCCGCGGGCCTTTGGGAGGCATGCGCAGTTCGGGATCGGCGGAGGAGACGCGAGCGATGAGGTCGCTCGCAGCGGCGTCGCCTGGTACCAGCGCAGGCCCGGAATCACCGCCGGCGAACGTCGCCTCACGGTCGTCGAGCCGTAGGCCCGCTTGCTGCTTCTTACTGCCGTGACAGCGATAGCAACGGCGCTTGAAAATCGGCCTCACATCGCGGCCGAAGTCAACGCGCGGATCGTCTGTGGGCGACACGTCGGCGGCAAGAGCCAAGGCGTCGTGTCTCCCTTGGGGTATGTTCACGGCGAGCGAGAAACTAACGAACAGCGTCAACATCGACGCCGCTCGGCGCTGCATTCGGCGTTCGAGGCCGGCCGATCGCACGAACACAAACCGCTCAAAGAGTTGATTCAGCCGACAGCGTTTCATGTAGACAGAAGTTACTGGGTGTCGCGCGAGCGGTCAAGTCATGCGGCTCAGATCAGCACCGGAGTCGGTCGCTTTTGCGCACTCCTTTGAACGCCTCGAAGTCGCCGCACAGAGTGCTTGGGGGTGACCTGTTTTTGTTTTCCCCGCCATTTCCCTGACTCCGTTTTGTCGTTCTTGACGTGCCTTTGGGATGACCTTGCTTTTCTCTCTCCCGTCGACATGATGGGAAGGACCCGCTGGCAGCGGAATGCACGCAGCCCCCTATGTGCGGCTGTGTGATTTGTGTATGTGACTGTGCGACTGTGCGACTGCATGGCGCGAACGAAGGAGTTGACGCGGCACGATCGATGGAAGCGAACAGCAGAGACCTTGCAGATCCACCCAAGAACGAAGACGAACGCATCGTTCCTCTTTTTCCTCTGCCTGACGTGATGCTCTTTCCGGGACTCCTTCAAGCACTGCACATTTTTGAACCACGTTACATCGCGATGATCGAAGATGTGTTGGATGGTTCCGGCGACATCGTTCTTGGAACTGTGCTGGGCGCTTCGCCGCAGGACCTTTTAGGGGCACCGCCGGTCGCTCCGGTCGCTGGTATTGGGCGGATCGAGAAGTATCGAAGATTGGAGGATGGGCGTTACAACCTTCTCCTGCGTGGCTTCGCCCGCGTCTTCATCGAAGAGATTCCGAGTCGCTCTCCGTACCGACTCGTGAACGCGAAGCTGGTGCAGGAGTCGGCGTGTTCAAAGGAAGAGGAAGCAAAGCTGCGACCAGAACTCCTTCGCGCGCTCAGTCATCTCAACGATGCGCCGGTTGAATTGCCGGACGATCTATCAATCAGCCTCCTGAGTGATCTGCTCCTCGTGCAGCTGTCGCTGCCGCCAGCTGAGCAGCACGCCATCTATTCCTACCCATCCGTACGCCAACGGGCGCTGGCGATTCTGTCAGCGGGAACTCGCTAACCATTCGCGCCCGGAAGGCCGATAGCGGCGGTGGCTGTGTGCTGGGCGTCAAGCGCAGGACTAGCCATTCGACTTCTCGCCCTGGAACGCAACTTCCTCGAATGGCTGTACGACGACGAAGCCTGTCCCGTCGAACTTCATTTGGAAGCTTTCGCCGCTACCTCGACCGAAGAACGATTTCAGCGATACGTCGGTCTTGAACTCCGGCTTCAAGGATGACGCCCACGCCACCGTGGCGTTGGGATCCGTGAACACTGGTTGCCCGGGACGCACGGCCAGGGTCAGCGGTTCGTAGTGAGTCGTGAAGGCGAGGAGACCGCTGCCTTGAATGCGCAGGTTGAACAGTCCCCCCGCGAGCATGGCGGAGATCTTCTTCATCATTTCGACGTTCCACTCGAGAGTCTCCTCGAATGCGAGAAGGTCGTTGCCGTTGACATAGACGGCTTCGCCGCTCAACTCCAAGATCGAGATTTTTTTCCCTACATCGGCGAGGTAGAGCTTGCCGTGCCCGTCTGCCTTGGTGAGCCGTGCCCCCTCGCCAGTGAGTGCCTTCTTGAACAGCTTTCCAAGGCCGTGCTCGAGGATCCCTTCCCGCGTGAAGGCGATGTCTCCGGAGTATGCGATCATTGAGCCGCTTTTGGTCCACACTGACCCAGCGAGGTTGACCTCTAGGATGCGCTCGCTCTCGAGCTCAAAGTGCCCCTGATCGCGATCGCGCTGTTGTGTCGCGGCGAGAAAATCCTTCAGTGCGTACCTTCCCATGTCCGTCCTCCTCAATGAACTGCCAAAAGTGAAGGGTGGAGCGTGCGCCGCTTGCAAAACGGCTCGTCAAACGGCGCTTTCGCCCGATCTTGCGTCGCCTGACCGGGACTGCGTCGTCTGAGACGATCACGCCGCTGAATCACTCCGTCGGCCAAGTCGCGGCTCTCCTGCGTAAGAATAGACGTCGATGCGCCCGATTCGTTTCATGGTGCGCCCACTGCGCTGTGAACGTCTTAGGTCTCCGGCCTGGGCCTCCCCTACCGAACAGCATGACCTAACGTCTTACTAACAGGGCAAGCCCTCACTCAAGTTCCGGGAACGACTTGCCGATAAACGTGCTGACAGCTCCCGCACTCGGCCGGATTCAGGAGTTACGTGATGCCGCTACCGTCACTTCTCGGACCGCAGGGACTCGCGTGCGTTTGCCTGCTTGTGGTGTCAGGCCTCAACGCACAGATTCCAACAAAGTCATACGACACCCAGCTCGTGATCGACGAGCCGATCTCGGTTGGGCCGAACCAGTCGGTCACGGGGCGTGGAGCACCGAACCGGCTCGGCGTCTACGTTGAGCTGTGGCGCCGCTCGCGCGGTGATCAAGAGGCCACGTCGCTCGGCTCTGTCCGCGCCGTTGGCGGCGGGTTCGAGTTCGGCGGCATCGAGGTGATGACCGGCGACACGTACTTCGCGACTCTGTCTCGCAGCTGGCAGTTCGATCGCGCAGGTGATCCCGAGGGCTGGAACGACCGCGTCGTCGACGCGAGCCTCACGATCGCTGGCGGTGTGTTGAGCGCGCAGATCGGCGATCTCAACGGCGATTCGTTCATTGACCCTTACATCGAGACGACCACAACGTACGCCGCAGATTTTTACAAAGTGCTCGAGATCCGCATCAAGAACCCCACTGACCGCGATCGACTGAGCATTTTTTGGGGCGCGCCGTGGCCGCAGATCAAATCGCGCCACATCGTGTCGCTGCCGACTCTCATGGAGGAATTCCAAACGATCTTGGTTCCCCTCAACGTCCAGGAGCTCAGCGTCGTTCCCGGACCACAGTTTGTCGACGGCAAGCAAAACCTTCAGGATGGGCTCTGGACTGCCGGTGAAGTGAACACAGCGCTGCGACTCGATTTCGTCGACGACTTGCAGAAGGACGACTTGCGGTTTGAAGATGCTATCATCGAAGTCGACTGGATCCGTTTGCGCGAGGATTACCGCTTCGAGTTTGCTGCCGATGAACAGGGTCTCACTGCCGTGCAGGACGCCACGGGTCTCGTCGCGGCCAATGGCGCCCTCCATTTTGACATTTTCGCCACGACCGTGAACGACCCTCCTCGCCCGGTCCTCGAGACGCTTTTCGCCGGTCATTTAGACCCGGACTTTCAGGGGCTCGCATTCGGTTTTCGGCGTGCCCAAGTCGCGCGCAGCGTGGTCGGTGAGGGGGGCGAGGATGTTTGGACGTTCGAGTACTTGTTCGCCGACCGCGACAGCACGGGTTTTCGAGACGACGGCGGGGCGTCCACTTTGCAGAGCGTGCTGATCGACGTCGCCGGCAAGGCGCGAAGTGACGGGTCCCTCGATCTGGACGCCGCGACGCAGGGAGAGTGGTCTGAGGACAGACACGTCGGAGTCATGCAACTCCATCTACCGCGAGAAGCGACGACCGGCGATGCGATCGAGCTCGACTACTGGGGACTTGTCCCGGCGATACCGTACGGCCCGAGCGAACCTGTGCTCGTCAACACGTCACCGGTAGCCGTGGCGCAGACTGACTTCGGTGACGATCCGATCATCCTTGCTGGCGGCGTGGCCGAGGTGCTTCTCGATGCGAGCGGTTCGGACGACGGTGACGGCGGAGTGCAGCAGCTTGACTTTCTGTGGCGGCAGACGTCTGGACCCGGAGGCGTCACTTTAACTGAGCCGACCGCGCCGCGGACCATCGCCCGCCTGACGCGGACCGGTGACTACTCGTTCGAGCTTCTGGTCTCAGACGGTGTAGCTCAAGACGCCACGGCGGTCGATTTCGAGGTCCTGCCGAACACCGATCCGCGGTTTCTGCGCGGTGACTGCCTGAACGACGGCATCGCCCGTTTGTCGGACGCGTTGCTGATCCTCGAGGGCCTCTTTCGCGGTGCGGACCTTCCCGCGTGCACGTCCGCGTGCGACACCAACAGCGATGGTGAGATAGACATCTCCGACCCAATTTTTCTCCTCCGCTTCCTCTTCGTCAGTGGGCCTCCACCAGGCAGCTTTCCCGCCTGCGAGTCCGCATCCGACGATGCCTGCGCAGCTCGGCGCTGCGACGTTTGATGCTTGATCCGATCGACGCTAAGGGCTGGCTTCAATACGTGCGCCCGGACAGGGTTCCGCTTGCTTCTGCGTTCCGCGCGGCGGACAATCGCAGAAAGTACAGAAACGGGGAGGTGTTCGTCCTATGCAGTGCGTCTCAGTCAGCCGAGACAGCGGGAGTGCTTTTTGTGTGACGAACCCACGGGCGGGGCATTACGTGCGTGGGCCATCGCTACTGGCGTTCGTGATAATGATCGGCCAGCTGATGTTAGGAAGCACCGCTGCGGCCGCAGATACAGACGAAGGGTTTGTTGTGGTGAACGGCGACGTCAACGCGGACGGCGGAGCGGACGTGAGCGATGCGATCACGCTGCTCAATCATCTTTTCATCGGCACCCCGATGCAGCTCACGCCCTTGTCTCTGGTGCCGGCCGGCATTCCGGACACCGGCCAGACGGGGTGCTACGACGATGCCGCGCGTCCGGTCGACTGTGACAGTAGTGCCTGGCCCGGTCAGGACGCGTTCTACGCGACCGGCTGCCCCTCCGAAGATCGTTTCATCGACAACGGCGACCAAACTGTTTCCGACACCTGCACCGGTCTCATGTGGCAACGATCGACCGCCGATATCAACGAGGACGGCGAGATTACGCCCGAGACGAATGTCGACCCCGGTCCCGATGGCGTTACTTGGCAGGAAGCCCTTCGACACTGTGAGGAGCTTCGGCACGCTGGCTACGACGACTGGCGACTCCCCAACGCACGAGAACTCCAGAGCATCGTCGACTATGAAAGACGTCATCCACAGCCGGCCGTAGATCCCGTCTTCGACGTTCAGCTCGCAAAGTACTGGACCTCTACGAGTCACGCCGATCTTTCGGAGTTCGCGATTCTCGTGACGTTCTACGCCTCCAGCGAGCTCGCGCTGTGGACGAAAGAGCGCCGTACGTTCGTCCTGGCGGTGCGGACCGGCTGTGCAGCAGAGAACGGTGATATCAATGCGGACGGCTCGATCGACGTGAGCGACGCGATCTCGCTCCTCGGGCATCTCTTTCTTGGAGATCCTGTCACGATCCCGCCAGCCTGCCCGGCGCGGTTGGGTCTCCCCGACACGGGTCAGACGCTCTGCTTTGACGACCTCGGTGGCGTCGTTGACTGTGCAAGCGAGGACTGGGCCGGGCAAGATGGTTACTATGCGACCGGCTGCTCGTCAGCGGAGCGCTTCCGCGACAACGGCGACGGCACGATCACAGACACTTGCACGGACTTGATGTGGCAGCAGGCGACGGCTGATATCAACGGCGACGGCGAGATCACGATTTCGTCCGCGAGTCCGGACCGGGTCACGTGGCAAGAGGCGCTCCAGTACTGCGAAGGTCTCGAGCATGCGAGCCATAGTGACTGGCGGCTTCCCAATACGCGCGAACTCGAGAGTCTCGTCGACTACGGTAGACACGATCCCGCCATCGACTCGGCGTTCACGAGCGAGTCGGTGCGTTACTGGGCTTCATCCAACCTTGAGCCGGCGGGTGAATTGGGCGACAACCCGATAGCGGCAGACTTCGTGAACTTCTGGTACGGCGGCGACGTATACCACGCGCCGAAATCCAGCAGTTACTGGGTACGCGCTGTGCGCACGGCGCAGTAAGTCGCCCCTCACTCAACAACACCCTTCACCACTTCGCCGTGAACGTCCGTGAGGCGCATGTCGCGGCCGCTGAAGCGGAACGTGAGCCGCTTGTGGTCGATCCCGAGAAGATGCAGGATCGTCGCGTGCAGGTCGTAGATCTCGACGCGGTTCTCGATGGCGTGGTAGCCGAACTCATCGGTGGCCCCGTGGACGGTGCCGCGGCGTACGCCACCACCGGCCAGCCAGATCGTGAAGCCGAACGGACTGTGGTCGCGTCCGTTCGACCCTTGCGCGAACGGTGTGCGTCCGAACTCTCCCGCCCAAACCACCAACGTCTCATCGAGCAGCCCGCGCGCTTTGAGATCTTGGAGCAAGCCTGCGATCGGCTGATCGACCGCGCGGGCGTTGCGACCATGGTTGGTACGGAGTCCGACATGGGCATCCCAGCGATCACAGCCGCTGATGCGAGGACAAGTCAGTTCAACGAAGCGAACACCGCGTTCCACCATGCGCCGCGCGATCAGGCACTGCGCGCCGAACGTGCGCGTCGGCTCGAATTCCGACTCCATACCGTAGAGGCGGCGAACGGCGGCGCTCTCGCCAGCAAAGTCAACCAAGGACGGCACCGCGGATTGCATGCGAAAAGCCATCTCATAGTTGGCGATCGCCGACTCGATGGCGTCGACTTCACCGGTCGCCTCGAGAACGCCCTGGTCCAGACGCCGGAGAAGTGAGAGCTTTCTTCGCTGCGCCCGCGGAATCTTCTCCTGTGGCTCGACGTTGGCGACCGGTCGTGCGCCCGGCTTGAAGATCGTACCTTGGTAGGTAGCTGGCAGAAAACTGCTGCCAAAGTTGTCGAGGCCACCGGAGGGAATCAGCCCACCGTTGATGACGACGTAGCCAGGTAGGCTCTGGTTCTCCGATCCGAGTCCGTACGTGACCCAGGCACCAGCACTCGGTCGCCCCTGCATGCCGAAGCAGGTGTGGAGGAAGAAGTTCGCGGTCTGATGCTCTGAGAACTCAGAAACCATCGAGCGGACCACGCAGAGTTCGTCCGCAAGGCGCCCGACATGCGGAAACAGCTCGCTGACGGCTAGGCCGCTCTCACCGTAGCGCGAGAATGCCCACGGCGACTTGAGCGTCTTGCCGATGTTGTCAAACTGCGTCGGCTCGATCTTGGCGTTGAACTTACGGCCGTGTTCGCGTGCCAGGCGCGGCTTCGGATCGAAGCTGTCGACTTGCGAAACGCCGCCGTCCATATAGAGAAAGATCACGCGTTTGGCGCGAGCCGGATGGTGCGCTGGGCGTACAGCGTTTGGTGACCGCGCCCTGCCGGGCGAGCTTGCGGAGACCGTGGCGCCATATGCCGAATCGCAAAGAAGAGCTGTCAGCGCTACTGAACCGAATCCCGCCGCAGCTCGATCCAGCAGCCGTCGCCGGCTCAGAAGATTGTGTTGGGACGTTGCACTTGGAGGCATCGCACGAACTCAAACGAAGGGAATCAAACTCGATGCTAGCGTAAAAACACGAACTCTTTGACGTTGAACAGGGTGTGGCAGAAATCGGCCCAAGCTAGTTGACGCGACTCGTCCGCTGTGGCGCCTGAGGCCGCATACTCTTGCCGTTGGTCTTGAAGAAACTCGATGGCCGCGTCTTGTTCCCAGTCATGGGGTCGGCGCGAGAGCGCCCTCAAGTAAGCCGCGGCGACGCGTTGTGCGTCGTTTTGCGCCTCTTTGTTTCCCACACTCTCTGGAGCCAACAAGCGCGCGGCCCACAACTTCGCTTGCTGGTGCACGAACGGATCGTTCAGAAGAATCAATGGCTGTGCCGGTGAATTCGACACCGACCGTCGTCCCATCGTCGAGAATGGGATCGGTTTGTCGAAGGCGACAAGAAAGTGGGAAAGATGATTTCGACGCGCCTCGATGTAGACACTGCGGCGGCCGTCGCCATCTATCGGGCCACTGCCGCCGGGGCTGCGATTGCCGCGCATATATGGTGTGATATGGACCATGACGCTCGGACCTAGCATTCTTCGATCGAGCCGACCGGAGAGATGTAGGATCGCGTCCCGCAGCGCCTCACCTGTGAGGCGCCGAAGCGGCATGTGATGAAGAAACTGATTGGTCGGATCGACTTCGGGCGCGCGATCCGCCGACGCTGCCGCCGGACGACTCGCCATGCGATAAGTCCGGGACGTCACGATCTCACGAACGAGCGTCTTCAGCGACCACCCCGAATCGATGAGACGTACCGCCAGATAGTCCAGCAGCTCCGGATGCGACGGAGGCTGTCCCATGACGCCAAAGTCATCGACGCTCGGGACGATGCCACGACCGAAAAGATGATGCCAAACGCGGTTTGCAGCGACGCGCGCCACCAGTGGGTTAGCTGGTGAGGCGATTTGATGTGCCAGAGCGAGTCGCCCGCTGCCGCGGCTTGGTGAGGGGGGCGCCCGAACGCCTCCCAGTGCCGCCAGGTTACGGCGCCCGACGGGGTGCCGCGCCAGCGTCTTGTGGTTGCCGCGGATGTGCACACGCTCGTCTTCGCCGCTGCCGTCCAGCAGCGCCAACCCGCGAACGGGCTCTGGCAGCTCTGACTCTAGTGCGTGCCGTTGCCGCTGGTATTCGAGAAAGAGCGTGCCGAGATCTCTTGACGCCTTTCCTTCGGGTCCGAGGAGATCCCATGAGGCCACAAGCCACTGCGCCAACTCGGCGTCGGCGCGGTCAACTTCTTCGCGAACGCTGCGGCTCCGTGCCATGCGGTGGAGGCTCGAGAGCACAGCATCGCGAAACGCCTCTGCGAGCTCGTCTGCAGTGGCGAATTGGCCGCCGATGATGAGTCGACGCAACCTTTCGTTGGGGGGCGCCGGATCGACAGGTTGAGTTTCAGAGAAAACAACCCGCTCCAGGCGAAAGTTATCCTTCGATGTGAATTCGATGTGGACTCGATGGCCTATGTAGTCCGTGGTTGAATGCGCGAACCACTCGCCGCCAGCGTCGCTGTCCAAATGCTGCTTGACGACGCGGTGGAGCGGCCCGTGGACGACTCGATGCGAATCGACCGCCAGGAAAACGTCGGCTTTACCGCTGAAGCGGTACCAAACCTTATCACCAACGACTTCGAACGTCGGTGTACGATAGAGGCCTGTGAGCTTGTCGGAAGAGAGATCGCTGCACACAGCGGGGCGCGTCAGAATCGCTGCGATCGGGCGGTCGGGCGCCCTCCCGAAAACGACGCTGCCAACCGATGCGGCGCGGTCGCCAAAGCGATGGCCGGCGGTGAGCCAGTGCCTGTCGGCTCCCAACGCGTCGACGTCGCCTGCGATGAGGTCGTCGCCTGGTCGCCACGGCCTTTCTGTCTTGACGTCGTTGTGCTCACCTTCCTTTCGGGTGGCGACGACGTGCTGCGCGGCGAGTTTGTCCGCGGATTCTTGCTCTCGAACGTTCCATATCGAGCGCACTTTTTCGCGCATCGCAGCAACCTGCGGCACGCTCAAACTGGTCTTTGTCGCCAGCACCGCAAGTGGGAAAAGGGGGTGTTCCGGTTGCTCGCTTGCGCTCTTCAGTGCCTCGCTCCAGCGCTCGATGCGGTCGCGATCGAGTCCGAGAGCAGCCGCTTCTTTCAGCGTATCTTCTGTCGCCACGATGCTCTGCCCCGACTGACGAAGACGAACCGCTGCGACCAGATAGCGACCGAGTTGAGCCGTGCGCTCGACAGCGGCACGGTGCAGGGCGGCGAGCGAACGCGGCTCGTATTCTTGGCGTAGGCTCGTGAGACGGTCAGCTATCTCCCGGCGGCGCTTCGGGTCGGCAATGTTTGCCTCGTGATAGCCCGAACTCTGGAGGTAGCCGCAAAGCGCGTAGTAGTCCTGGGTCGTGATCGCATCGAACTTATGGTCATGGCAGCGCGCGCAGCCGATGCTGAGTCCGAGGAACGTCTTCGAGAAGACGTCGATTTGATTGGCAACGCGGTCGGCTTCTTCGCCGCGAATGTCGACGGGGCTGTGAGCCGCTTCACCGAGGTGCCAAAAGCCAGTCCCCAGAATCGACTCATTCGTCTGCGTCAACGGGTCGAGGCGTGGCTCTTCGACAAGGTCGCCAGCGATATGTTCGATGACGAAAGTGTCGAAGGGAACGTCGCTAGAAAGACTCTTGAGGACATAGTCACGATAGCGAAACGCATGCGGGATTGCGTAGTCGCTTTCGTGACCTCGCGTCTCGGCGTAGCGCACGAGGTCGAGCCAATGCTGCGCCCACTTTTCCGGAAATCGCGGTGAGGAGAGAAGTCGATCGACTACCTTGTCGTAAGCGTCTGGGGAATGATCCGCAAGGAAGTCGTTCAACTCGGAGAGCGTCGGCGGGAGCCCCACCAGGTCGAAAGAGATGCGCCGCAAGAGCGTTGAGCGCTCCGCGTCGGCAGCCGGACTCAGCCCGGCCGCTTCCAAGTGAGCGAGGATGTGGCGGTCGATCGGGGAGATCGCCCACGCGCTATCGGATACCGGCGGAGCCTGCGGCCTCTCGATCGGTCGCCAGCACCAGTGTTCTCGGCGACGCTGCTCGAAATCGATCGCATCTTCCCGGCGCGCGGTCCGGTCTTCCCGGCGCGGGTCTGGCGCCCCCAGCTCGATCCAGCGCTTGAGCGCCGCGATTTCCGCGGCAGCCAGTTTCCCCTTCGGCGGCATCTGGAGGTCAGGATCGGTGTAGGCGACCGCCGTGAGGAGGACGCTGAGCTCCGGCCTTCCCGGCGTGATGACCGGGTCGCCACGGTCGCCACCACGCATCCAACCGGCGCGGCTGTCCAGGAGGAGCCCTCCTTTCACCTCGTCAGCGCGGGTTGAATGACAAGCGTAACAGCGTTCCGAGAGAAGCGGACGGATTCGCGTCTCGAAGAACTCGAGTTCGTCGGCTGTCAACGCCTGCGGTAGGTCGACGGCGCTGAGAGGTAGCGTCCAGATCGTGACCAGAGTGGCGGCAGCCCAAGAAAACCTGTTGCGCATCAGATCTGACTCCGGGGAGCGGCGGTGATCGATAGATCTGAACTCTGACGGCCTCGTGCGACGATAGGTGGGTTGGGGAACGTCAGGGTTACCAGTCAGCAAGACGCGGTCGGAAGACCAAGCTCGCGCCCTGAATTATACGCAGAGCTGTGGGAGAGCGACAGGTTGCTCTTCGTCACCTGAGGTGGGGTCTTCACGCGCCAGGGGTGGCGCTGGAGGCTGGCGTACGCGTCGCCAGCTCTTGGTCGATCAAGAAGAGGCCGCGGCCGTCGTTACCAACGAGCTTGACACGTCGCAGCAGATCCCGAACCGTCGCCTCTTCTTCGACTTGCTCGGCGACGAACCATTGCAAGAAGTTGTTCGTGGCGTGGTCGTGACTCTTCAGGCAGAGGTCAACGAGGTTGTTGATGCTCTGGCTAACGCCGCGTTCGTGCTCGAGGGCGTCCTCGAAGGCCGCAAGCGGAGAGTCCCACGAGCTCGCTGGTTTGGAGATCGCTTCGAGGACGATCCGCGCGTCACGATCGAGCAGGAACTGGTAGAACTTCATCGCATGCTGGTGCTCTTCGTCTGCCTGCACGCGCATCCAATTGGACATTCCAGGCAGATCGCTCTCCTCGAAGTACGCCGCCATGCTCAGGTAGAGATAAGACGAAAAGAACTCGGCGTTCAGTTGGCCGTTGAGAGCGGACTCAACCTCGGGGGTGATCGTGGGCAACGTTAGCTCCTATGGCTCCTATGGCTCCTCTCAGGTCTCTCTTCGTCCGGCTCTTATAGGGCCATGTTCGCTTGTTTTCGCCGAACCGGTGCTCGGGCATCGGGCGCCGAACGCACTCAAAAGAAGCGTATCGAAGGAGCTGCGAAAACTCTACGTCGATCTTGACGAAAATCGATACCAGCGGCAACAATGCAGCGCGATCGGCGATGGTCACCGCCCGATTGCGGACCGCGGGAAGGAGACCAAAAGAAGGGTATCGTCAAAGGAGTTCACCGACGCGTGCATTACCTTGAACGAGTTGAGCGTGCGAGCCGCGAAGAGATCCGCGCTGGCCGCATCGGAAAGCCGGTATTCGCACGACTCTTCTTGGAGCTGTCGGCTGACCATGGGACGCTTCTCGACGTCCTCGCTCGCGGCACTGCGCTCCTCGCGTCGCTTCTTGATCAGCGAGTAGAGTCGGTATTCGTCACCGGTCGCGTCGAAGCTGGGCACTTGAGTGCTCAATCAGTGTTCGCTGCTGGCGGCACTGGACTGGTCACGGTCAACCTTCTGCGGCACTCAGCGCCTAACGTTGATCTCTTCGTGCTCGGCAATCACGGCAGCATACGACACGCGCCGCGCCGCGAGCTTCTCGAAAGCGACGGCGAGTGCGGCACTGAATTCAGCGATTGGCAGGAGAGCGCCTCGCAGACGTTTGCCTCGGCTATGAAAGAGTCGCTCGCGAAGGAACGTGTCGTTCGGGTCCCGCCAAACAGCGGAGGAAGCCCGCGATGAAGAAGTCAAAGTACGGCGTCCTGCTCCTCGGCGGTCAACGCAGCCACCAAGAGAATTACGCGCGCGACTTCGCGAACGACGAGCGTTGCGATTTGGTGGGAGTCACGGATGCGCCCGATATCCCGCCGGAGCGGCGCGAGTGGCTTCACGATCTCGCCCGCGACTTGGAGATCCCTGTCTTGCCTGACGTCGACGCAGCGCTGGCGCGACGCGACGTTCACATCGCATGCGTCTGCGTCGAGTTCGAGCGTCGCGCCCAGATCGCCACGCGCTGCGCCTTGGCGGGCAAGCATGTGTATGTTGACAAGCCGATCGGTACGACGAACGAGGCGGCGACGGCACTCGTCGGTGCCGTCAAACGGCAGCGTGTCAAGAGTCACATGTTCACTATGCTGCGCCAAGGCTGGATGGCACAGGCAAAGGCGATCGCGGTCTCCGGTCGCCTCGGCGAGCTGACCTCGATGCACTGTGATCTCTTGTTCCCAAAGGGACCGGCCGGCACCGCGGACCTGACGAGCGCACGTCGCGAGAGCTTTCCCCCACAGCGATTCACCTTCGTGGAGGCGAAGCGCGAACTCTTCACGACGTGTGTCTACTCGATCGCACTCCTACGATCGATCCATCGGCAGCCGATCCGGCAAGTGTACGCGACGACGTCGAACTACTTTTTTCGCGAGCACCAAGCGCGCGACGTGGAAGACTTTTGCGCCCTGACGCTCACCTTCGCCGACGGACTCACGGCAACAATCACAGGCGGGCGAACCGGGTGGCTCAGCTACCCGGGCTTTGGCCCGATGCGGATCTTTCTGTGCGGCTCGAACGGGTCCGCGCTCGTCGATGCCGCGGAGCCGCGCCTCGAAGTCCAGTCCGACACTCCTTCGTGGCAGCCGCCGGAGCCCAATCCCGACGACCCGATGGGTTTTTGGTCGAGCACGACACGGGCCTGGGGGGCGGTGGAAAAGACGGCGTGGCGCGGTGTCGGCGCGGGAGGCGCTTCGGACGCGAGCTATTTCGTCGACTGCATCGAGTCGGATCGCGACAGCGATGTCGACGCCGCCGAGGGTGCGCTCAACCTTCGCGTCTTGCTGGCCGCCTACGAGTCGGCTGCCAAAGGTGCTCCCGTCTCCTTGCAGACCTGAGGGTGGTGTCGTGAGATCGACCGCAGCGCGGATCTAACCTAACGCTAAACCGAATGGCTACAGCTTCCCTCGAGGGCAAGACTCTTCTCGTCACTGGCGCCAGCCGCGGCATCGGACAGGCGATCGCGCTGCGTGCCGCGGCAGATGGCGCCAACGTCGTCATCGTTGCTAAGACCGTCGAGCCGCATCCAAAGCTTCCTGGGACGATCCACACAGCGGCCGAAGAGGTTGTCGCGGCCGGTGGTCGGGCACTTGCTGTCGCGGCCGACCTTCGCTTCGAGGATCAAGTCGAAGAGGCGGTCGCGGCCGGAGTGAAAGAGTTCGGTGGCATCGACATCGTCGTCAACAATGCCAGCGCGATCTTTCTGGCTGGCACGCTCGAGACTCCTGTGCGCCGCTTTGATCTCATGCATGCCGTCAATACCCGCGGCACGTTCGTCACCTCGCGTGCCTGTCTGCCGCACCTCGTGAAGGCGGAGAATCCTCACATTCTCAACATCTCCCCGCCGCTGAATCTTGAGCCCAAATGGTTCGCCCCACACGTCGCCTACACGATCGCGAAGTTTGGCATGAGCCTGTGCGCGCTCGGCATGGCCGAGGAGTTCAAGGATCGCGGCGTCGCCGTCAACTGCCTGTGGCCTAAGACGACCATCGACACGGCGGCAGTGCGCAATCTGCTCGGCGGCGAGGCCATGGCCAGGCGCAGTCGACGCCCTGAGATTATGGCGGACGCGGCGCACGCGATTCTCACTAAAAAGAGCTGCGAGGTGACCGGCCAATTCTTCATCGACGAAGACGTGCTCCGTGCCAAAGGAGTGGCGGACATGGAGCGCTACGCGGTCGAGCCCGGTGCCGAGCTGCAGCCGGATTTCTTTGTCTGACTAAGAGTCATCTCGGCAGGGATCACGCCGCGCCATCCGTCCCCGAATGGAACGGTGGACCTCGTCTGACGCACATGAACTACCGCCCCCTCGGCTCGACCGCACTCTCGATCTCGGCGCTCGCTTTCGGAGCGGGTCCGGTCTCGCGTCTCATGACTGCCGCTGATGAAGGGGCGCAAACGGCGGTCGTGCGCCGAGCCCTCGAAGCCGGCATCAACTGGTTCGATACCGCTGCAACCTACGGGGGCGGCGCCTCGGAGCGCAGCCTCGGCGCGACGCTTGAGCGTCTCAATTGGCAGCAGCCAGTGCACGTCGCCACGAAAGTCCGCCTCGACGCGGATGACCTGAGCGATATTGACGGCGCGGTGCGACGTTCCGTGTGCGGTAGCCTCGAGCGTCTGCGATGCGACCGCGTCACGTGCGTGCAGCTGCACAACGCCATCACCCATGAGCGCGGCGATGAGCCGACGTCGATCACCCCGCAAGACGTCTTGGGTGCGAACGGGGTCCTGGCGGCGTTTGAGCGCCTACGCCGCGAGGGGGTCGTTGATCTCCTTGGTCTCACCGGTACTGGCGCACCGGCAGCGATGAAGGAAGTCATTCACGCCGGCTCATTCGACACCCTGCAAGTCCCCTATCACTTGTTCAACGCCACGGCAGGTGCCGAGCCTCCTGCAGGATTCCGGGAGACGGACTACGGGAACGTCATCGCCGAGTGCCGCGCTGCGGGCATGGGTGTGCTGGCGATTCGCGTCTTCGGGGCCGGAGCGATTCTCGACGCGCCGCCGAGTCCGCACACGCTCAAGACACCGTTTTTCCCGCTCGATCTCTACGAGCGCGACCGCGCCCGGGCGCAATCATTAGCAAAGGAGTTGCCTCCGGGCGAGTCTCTCGCCGATACTGCGGTCCGCTTCGTGCTCGAGCACGAGCAGATCGCGAGCGCCATTATTGGCTTCGGCGAGCCCCAGCACGTCGACGCAGCAGCCCGCAGCGCCAGCCGCGGTCCGCTGACAACCCGGGTGCGGCGGGCGATCGTTGACTGCCGTTGACCGTCTGTGCGCGCTCGTCTCGATCGAGGTGTCGGCGCAAGAAATTCAGAACAACACTAGCGGAGAGGGATCACGATCGTGTCGCAAAAGGAAACGACGACGCAGCTTTCCACGGCTCAGAAGATCCACGCTCTCATCGTCGCACTCCTGGGTTGGACGTTCGCCGGAACGATCATGTCACTCGGGCCGCTAGTTGGTCGCGCTGCGATTCGTTCGTTTGGATTCGAAGACGAGGCGATCGTAGGGCGCATCTTCTCGTGGTGGATCGCCGTCTTTCTTCTTGGCGCCACGTGCGGTGGACTCCTGTTCGGGTGGGTGGGCGATCGGTTCGGTCGCACCAGGGGAATGGCATTCAGTATTCTTTGGTATTCACTTTTCACCGGGGCGACTTATTGGGTCGACGGGCCGGCGGCGCTTCTGACGCTCCGCTTCATCGCGTGCATGGGAGTCGGTGGAGTCTGGCCGAACGGTGTTGCGCTCGTCTCTGAGGTGTGGTCGAACGTCTCGCGACCGTTTCTCGCAGGTGTGATCGGTGCGGCGGCGAACGTCGGATTCTTCGTCTTCGCGCGCATGATGGGCGGCGAGATCACTGAGGTGAGTTGGCGCGAGGCGATGCTCATTTGCACCGCACCAGCGATTCTCGGCGTCTGGGTGTTCATCGCCGTCCCGGAGTCGTCTCGCTGGCTGGCGGCCCGCCGGACGCCGGAGGAGGCGCCGCACGAGAGGAGTTCGCCCCTCTCAACCCTTTTCACGGGGTCACTCGCTGGCGTGACGATTCTCGGGATCTTTCTCGGTACTGTGCCGCTTCTAGGTGGTTGGGGAAGCGGCAACTGGGTAGTGCCGTGGGCAGGGGCCGAAGGTGGACCGGAGCTTCGAGCGGACGTGCAAGCCTGGAAGTCCGCCGGCGGCGTTCTCGGCAGCTTGCTCGCCGGTGTCATCGCCAGCCACGTGGGACGGCGGCTCACGTACTTCTTGATCAGCCTTGGATCGCTCGCGATCAGCCTCTACATCTTCCACAGCCTCACACCCCTCGATCCGCAGTTCAAGCCATCGATGTTTGTTCTCGGCTTCTTCGGCATTATGTACTTCGGCTGGCTGCCCTACTACCTGCCGGAGCTCTTTCCGACGCGCGTGCGCGCCACGGGCAGCGGCGTCGCGTTCAACTTCGGCCGTATCCTGAGTGCTATCGGTGTCTTCGCCGCTGGGGAAGTGATCAACGCGTTCGGTGGTGATTACGCCAAGACCGGCCAGGTGACCAGCTGGGTGTTCATGATCGGCATGATCGTCATCCTCTTCGCGCCTGACACGAGCAAGCGTCAGCTCGAAGACTGATCTCAATCTGAACCGTCTCGACTGCGCACGTACACGCTATAGCGTCGTTGTGGTTTCCTCTGCGTTTCCGGGGCCGGAGTTGTCGCTGCCACTATCAGACCCAGAGCTGTCGCTACCTGGTCCAGAGTTGTCGCTGCGACTGCCGTCGACCGGTTCTTCGGTCGGCGACCCTTCTGACTTCTCGGGCGGTACTTCCTTCCCGCCGCGCACGGCCAGGATGGCATCGCCCGTGTTCGTGGGAATGAGGTTGAACCCCATGCCGCCGTTACGAAGCCGATAGTCGTAGTTGACGTAAAACGCGTCCTGCGCGTCGCCGTGCTGGCTCGTCGTGCCCGATTGCTGCCAGGCCATCGCTGGAAAGTCTGCGACATCGCCGCGCGTCGGCTTCTTGAACCAGTTCATGTGATTCCCGAGTCCCGGCGCCAGGAGCTGAATCTCACGAGCGACAAGGCCGCCGTTAACCGTGAGCCCTGCGACCATTGGCGTCAGTCCGGAGATGCGACGGTTGCTATAGAGAAACGCGTCGACGCGTTCGACCGCGGTCGGCCACGGCTTCGATCCGGTCTCGATGACCTGCGTCAGCGATCCTGACTTCGAGACGTACTGACCCAGGCCCGGTTCACCGTAGAAGTCGTGATCGTACACCGCATCTCTGCCCGCTCCACTGAGCTTGCTGCTCCAACCGGCGCCGAGTTCCTTGTCGACGATTGTCGAATCGTTGGGGAGGCTCGCGCGCCACATCATGTCGTCGTAGTTCTTCGTTCCCAGAATGTCGCGAAACTGCTCTTGGCTCAGCCACTGGTTGAACGAGCCATCGGCTTGCACCTGCCCCGGAGCGATCACTGAATCGTAGCGCTCGGGATAGACGCGCGTGCCGGAGCTGGGGCCCATCGAGTTCGTACTGTCGACGCTGATCACATCGCTGCTGGCGACCTCGTTACCGAGATCGTCGAAGAACTTCTCATTCACCTTCGTCAGCTCGATCGACGATTCCTGCTCGTCACTCGCCTTATAGTAACGCACCTCATCCAGATCATGTGCGCTGCTTATGAAAGACTGCGCCTGACGGTCGCGCATGCCTTGAAGAGTGCCGTCCGCGTTCATGTACGTCCAGTCGCCAAGAACGATGTTCGATCGGGCGGCGAGCCGCAGTTCGTCCTTCCTCGACTTGATGGCGGTGATGGCGTCTTGGTCGTTCGCCATGGCATCGGGTCCGTCGCTGTAGACGACATCGCCGGCCAAGTAGATGTTACGACCCGAGTAGACCGCGCCTTGACCCGAGACGTAACCCTTCAGCACCACATCGCCAGTGACGTAAACATCGCCGTTCAGTTGGATGGGGTGATCTTTGGTGCCGACGATGGTCAGGTTGCCTTCGACGACCGATCCGAGGGCGTCGCTGTTTGCTGGCCTCCACGTCGAGCCGGTGGCACCGGCGGGAGGCGTGCTGAGCGCGGGACCGTCGGGGTCCCAGGAGCCAAGAAGTGGTGTCACCCAGACGCCAGAACCATCCCCAGCTTGATTGGTGCTGCCACCACTCCAAACACCGCCGCCAGCTCGCTCGCGTGCCACGGCAGGATCGATCGCGGGGAAATCAGGCTCGCCGTCTTCGTTCGTGTCTTCGGGTAGCTTTGGGCCTACGTAGTACTCGTGGAGGTCGCCATCGAATTCGACGCCGTTGAGTGTGTCGCGATAGCTTCCGGTGCCTTCGACCGCGTCGGCAGCCACGTAGAGGTCGCCAAAGATTTTGCCGACGCCGGAGTTGTTGGCGGACCAGCCGGGTCGAAAGCGACCGAGCGAGCCGACATCCCCTGTGACGTTGACATGGCAAAACATACAGTTGACGGTCTTGGTCAGGATTGCGAACTCCATGACGCCGGCGACGCCGAAGTGGAGTCGCTTACGGACGCTCTGTCCCCCACGCGTCGTGCCGAGCACCGTCGCACCGACGACTTCCACCCAAAGCGAGCCTTCACCGACGGGCGAGACCTCGTCAACCCACGCCTGCACGTCAGGAAAAGCGGGGAAACTCCGCACATCGTCTGAACCAAAGCGCTGGCCGGATCTCACTTCCTCCAGCCAGATGCCCGTCGGCAGCTTCGACGCTTCGAAGTCGGCGACGACTTCGGCACGCATGAGTTCGGCGACAGACTCGCACTCCACTGTTTCGCTGACGATACGGTCCCACTCAGCGTTGGCGACACTACCATTGGTGGCAAGAAACGTGGTGATGCCGACGATGCCGGCGATCACAACTCCGATGATGAGAACGACCACGAGGCCGGCGCCAGCGCGTCGATCGCTGCGGTCACTGAAATTTACCTTCACAGTCGACATATCTCCCTCGTTATCAATTGCTGAACTCTCATTGAAGGCTGATGAAGCGACGACTCGAGAAACTTTGCGAGGTCGTCCGCCCGCTGGAGAAGCGTGAGACGGGTGTTGTCAGCGTGACTTCCAAAAGCGTCGGAGTCGGCATCGCGAAGATCGGTTCTATGTCGTCGGTCTTGCTCTGAAGAACGTCGGCGCCGCCAGAGACGGTGCGTCGCTCCTGCTCGACTCCACCTGCGTCGAGGACGCGTAGCACGATTTCTCCGGCAGGAAACTCGTCTGTCGAGTCGCCGTCGGAGTTGAGATCCAATCCGACGCTGTGTTCATCGACGGACCGGCGTTCGATCCAGACATACTCGTAGGTCCAGCCGAGAATGCCCTCGGCGCCCCACTGAATGTTGCCACCCGCGTCGAAGACGTCGCCGTCGCCATCGGCGTCGACTGGCTCCTGAAAGACGACCGAGGTGTCGTTTGAGTTGATGATGTCCACACCAGAGCTCAGCTGGCGGGCGAGTGTGTCCGCGACGCGGTTGCTGAGGGCGGTGCCGGTCGTCGTCACTTGAACGTCGACTCCGAGACAGTTCGCCGTGACCAGGATCACACCGATCATCGACACGAGCACGGACGTCAGAAAAAGCACAATGACGAGCTCAACGAGTGTGAAGCCGCCTTGCCGGAGCGTGACGCCTGGGACCAGTCGTCGCATGGACATGATTTTCCTCGTCATCCTTCCATTCTCATGAAATCGTTTCGTGAGCTCACGACCGCATCAAGTCGGTATCGGTTCACCACGCCGGAGCTCTCCCAAAGAACATCGATCCTCACCGGGAGAACTCGATATCGGCTGTCCACCGTCAGCGTGTCGTCTCGTGTGCCGCTGCCGTCGAGATCGAAACCGGCGCCACTGAACGCTGGACTGTCGCTATCGTCCTCGTCCAAAAAGACGCGAACCGTTCCAATCGCTGCTGCTTCGCCGCTGCGCGCCGGCAGATCGTTAACAGAAAACTCGTGACCGTTGGCCGCTCGCGCCAGCTCAGGAAACGGGAGACTTTTGAGACGCTCGAGCTCATTGTGAGCAGCCTGACGAGCGATTCTGTAGAGTTCGGACTCGAAGGACAGACGCCGACTGTGAAGGAGGCTTTGCACTGCGACCAGGACGAGCGTGGTGAAAACCGCGAGCGCTGCGGCGAGCTCCAGGAGCGTCGTTCCGTCGTTTCGTGGGCGCGGGTGGGACAGTGAACTCGAGAAGGTGTTGTTCATTTTTCTTTCGACACTCCGAGGAGTCTTTCGGTTTCAGCGACGCGACGTTGGCTTGCTGCGTCGAATTCACGATTGCAGTCTTTCTCATCGTCACGCACAACGGCGATGCTGCGGTGCCGCGACCGCGTGCTCGCTGCGTAGCCGGAGCGTCGCCACTCATCCACGAGACTCGTCTCTATGTCTCGTCGGATCGTCGCGGAGTCGTCCTTTGGTGCGGCTACGTTCGGCTGATAAGGCGCGGATCTCGTGTCCGCAGCGTGCGCCGAAGTGTGATCGGCACTGTCTGGCACCGACCGGGAGGCTTTGAAGGCGATCATGCCGATCCCCAGCACGCTCAGGGTCAGGCAGACCCAGCTTCCAGCTTTGAGCCAGGAATCTCTCATCTTCCGCTCTCTTCCTCTACCGGCTTCTTTTCCTCCACAGACCGCGGCAGAAAGAGTTGATGAGCGGACCCTGCCTTTTCCGAATCCTCAACCGCTGCCTGACCAACGGGTCTCTCAGGCGGACTGTTTACACCGTACTATCATCCAAAAACTGTGCCCGACGATACGGTGCCCGGTTGCCGCGGTATGCTCTGACTCGTCTCGACGACGCGTTCGTCCCGTACGCCCAAAGGGTAGACGGATCGTGTGATTCCGAAACGGTTGCGCGAGGACGGGAAAGAGATTAGAAACAGTGCAGTCATGCACTATTTTTTTCTGCTCTTCATTGTTCTTCCGGCCGTCGAGCTCGTCCTTCTGATCCAACTCGGTAGGTTGATCGGCACCCCGGGAACTCTTCTCTTAATCGTCGCTACCGGCGTCGCCGGGGCTTGGCTGGCCCGGCGCCAGGGAACAGGAGTCCTGGCTCGGCTGCAGCAGCAGGTCGGAGCCGGCGAGATGCCGGCGAATGCACTCTTGGACGGGGTGATGATTCTCGTCGCGGGGGCTCTTCTCGTGACGCCAGGGGTGATCACTGACGTCGTCGGATTCCTTTGTCTGTTACCGCCGACGCGAGCGCTCATCCGAAAAGCGGTGACCGCCTGGGCCAGGCGCGCGATCGACACCGGGAGACTACACTTCCATGTCACCGGGTATCGCACGGAGGACGAGACGCACCGCTCCGAGCCTTCGTCACGGACTCCTCCAACTACGGAGAAGACACGCCCTGAGAAGACTCACCGGCGCGAGGTGACCGTCCACGACGTCTCGCCCGAGCCGCCCGACTCGTGACGCGGAGGGGCCCGACGGGAGTTCCGAAGCGAGATCTGAGCTCGACTCGTCGTCTGGAGGCGCAGGGACTCCTTCACGTTCCGCTGGGAATCACGCCGACCGATACACGTCGTTACCTCTGACCCCTTCGACAGTTTTTGGACTGACGACTGGACTGTCACCCGCATGCCAAGTAACCGATCGTCCAACGGACGGGCACCCAATGACCGCCGACCTTCCGAACCACTATTCTCCAGCTGTTGGCAATGCCGCGGCGAAAGGTCTGCGTTAGGGAATACGCACGAGCGTCCGAACCGATCGTACCGAACCCCGTCAGTCGGTATTGCTCGCCCGAGAAACGATGGAGGCCAACGATGGGAGCATGCCGACTGTGCCCTTGGCGTTGACGAAACTCCCGCAGTTGAAATTCACTCATTCCTAACACCACGGAGTCGACTCCGGTGAGTTCTTGTCCACTCAACAAACTGGGATTGCCTTCACCGTCATAGCTGTCCACGTTCTCTACGATGAGCACACTGTTCTGAGGGAACGGCGCCTTGCCTGAGTGCCCGGGCCATATCTCGCTACTCCCGTCGTCGGCCAGGAATGTCGCATATATCAGAAACAATCGCTGGGCGATGAGGTGGTCTTCAGTGTAGGTGCTAGCGGGCTTTGTGAGCGGATTGCGGTCGTTCCCGTCCAGTAGATTGTCGCCGTCGGTGTCACCGACATGAGAGTCGAGAAACCAGGTCACCTCATTTTCGTGGGACAGGCCGTCACCGTCTTGGTCGCTGGCAATGGACGGGGATTGCGAGGGCTCAGCGCCACGTCGAGTTCGGCCGAATTTCTCCTGACGGTCATCGATCCAATCGACGACCCGCTGCGCTCCTTTCTCGCCGCAGTCTCTCGCCAGCAGGATGAGCGCCCGGAAGCGCACCTGAAGCGCCTCTCGACTGTCGTCCAACACTTGGCTTAGAAATCGCAGGCGATTGGGGGCATCTCGAAGAGCGCTCATCGTCTCAAGCAGCTGTGTGCGCGGATCGGATTTCAGCTGCGAGTAGACACGTTTGTCAAGCCGTGCCCAGTACTCCTCGAGTAGCGGCAAGGTGCTTCGAGCCTCAAGGTCGCGTAGCAGTCGAAACAAACGGCCCCCCTGACTTTGGGGATTGTTGATGGCTCGAACGCGGCCGACAGCAAACTCGACGAGGTCCGCATGCAGGTCCGGGTCGGTCTTGGCCTTGGCTACCAACGCGTCCCGTTTCGCCCACTCGTCGCTGGACGACGGCGCCAGGGCGGCGTCGAAAACGAGGCCAACAGATTGACGCGGCGCGCAGCTGCAGCCAACGGAGAGACCCAGCGTGAACACGGCGACAGTGCGCACCAAAAAAGGGCCGACATGAAGACTGTACGAAGGTTGAGGATTTCTCTTCACACCGGAGCCTCTTTCGATGGCCTACTCCCAGAATCCTACCCTTTGATACTTTCGGGGCTTTCCTGCAAGCGCTGAAGAGCCTGCCGATGACCGGCTTCTGCAAAGGGTTTCCAGCGAGCGTGGCCTAACCCAAACAAGCTTGATATATCTAGAATTCCAGATATATTGATTTCGTTATGGAGCCCTACCTGGTCAGCTTCAAAGCCCTGGCGGACCCTACGCGCCTGCGCATCGCCGCGGTCTTACAGTCCGGCGCCTTCAACGTCAACGAGCTGGTGAGCATTCTCGGGCTTGGTCAGTCGCGGGTGTCGCGTCACCTGAGGATTCTCGTTGAGGCTGGACTTCTCGAGGCAAAGCGTGACGGTGTGTGGGTCTACTACCGCCTTTCGGAGCGGTGGCAGCAGCGTGGCGATTCACCGCTGCGATACCTACGCGTCTTGGGTCACGAGCTGCAAACCAACCTGAACGGCGAACGCGACGCAGTGGAGGCTTGTCTAGCGCGGCGGCGTGAGCAGTCGAGCCGGTTCTTCCGCAAGGTTGCCGACCAGTGGGATCGCCGCCGCGACGCCGTCCAGGGACCGTCGGGATATCTCGAGCAACTTCTCGAACGGATCGATCCCGTGACGACGCTTGTCGACCTTGGCACCGGCACCGGCGTCTTGCTGCCCCACCTCAGTGCGCGGGCCGAAAAAGTCATCGGCATCGATGCCTCCCCCGAAATGCTCCGCGTCGCAGGAAGCAACTGCGTAGCGAGCGAGCTAACCAACGTCGAGCTTCGGCTTGGAACCTTAGAACATCTACCGCTTGCCAACGAAATGGCCGATATGATGGTGGCGCATATGGTGCTTCATCACGTCGCGAACCCTCCCGACGCGCTGAAGGAAGCGAGGCGGGCACTGCGATCGGGCGGCGCCCTCGTCGTAGCGGATTTCGCGCGCCACAGCGTTGAGGACTATCGCGAAAAACTCGGCGATCTGTGGTTGGGTTTCGAGGGTGCCGAGCTGGAGAGTTGGCTCGACACCAGCGGCTTTGCATTAGAGGAGCTGAAAACAATCGAGACGACAGCGCAGCAGCCGTCAGTCGTCATTGCGCATGCCCGCGCACTCAATGTTTGAGTGCGCGAGCCGTTCTTCGCGCTCGTCATGGGCGCTCACTCGTGAACAGTTAACCTATCTCAAACTCTTTGAGGAGCAAGGAAACGTGACTACGATCGCACGTCCGAAGTACAAGGTCGCCGACATGAGTCTGGCAGACTGGGGCCGCAAGGAAATCACCTTGGCCGAGCAGGAGATGCCCGGCCTCATGGCACTGCGCGAAAAGTACGGCGCCGAGAAACCCCTAGCCGGCGCCCGCATCGCCGGCTGTCTTCACATGACGATTCAGACCGCCGTGCTGATCGAGACGCTGCGCACACTTGGCGCCGAGGTCACTTGGTCGAGTTGTAATATCTTCAGCACGCAGGACCACGCCGCCGCGGCGATCGCGGCAACCGGCGTTCCTGTCTACGCCTGGAAGGGCGAAACCGAGGAAGAGTACGACTGGTGCATCGAGCAGACGATCGTCTTCCCCGACGGCAAGCCGCTCAACTTGATTCTTGACGATGGCGGTGACCTGACCGCGATCGTCCATCAGAAGTATCCGCAATACCTCGACGGTATCCGTGGACTGTCGGAAGAGACGACGACGGGCGTCCACCGCCTCTATCAGATGCACGAGAAGGGCGAGCTCAAGGTGCCGGCGATCAACGTCAACGACTCCGTCACCAAGAGTAAGTTCGACAACCTCTACGGGTGTCGCGAATCGCTCGCCGACGGCATCAAGCGGGCGACGGATATCATGGTTGCAGGCAAAGTCGTCATCGTGGCCGGGTACGGCGACGTTGGTAAGGGCTGTGCGACCGCCCTGCGCGGCCTTGGCGCCCGCGTCCTCGTCACCGAAATCGATCCGATCATCGCGCTGCAGGCGGCGATGGAAGGCTACGAGGTCGTGACGATGGAAGAAGCTGCGCCGATCGGCGATATCTTCGTCACTGCCACCGGCTGCTGCGATGTGATTTGCGGCGAGCACATGCAAGCGATGAAAAACGATGCCATCGTCTGCAACATCGGTCACTTCGACTCTGAGATCGATGTCTCGTGGCTACGGTCGCAGAACGACATCGAGGCGATCAATATCAAGCCTCAGGTCGACAAGTTCGTCTTCGCCGACGGACACGGCATCATTCTCTTGGCCGAGGGGCGCCTGGTCAATCTTGGCTGCGCGACGGGCCATCCCTCGTTCGTCATGTCCAACTCCTTCACCAACCAAGTGCTCGCACAGATCGCCCTCTGGAAGGAGCCGGAGAATTATCCGCTTGGCGTGCACATGCTGCCAAAGGAGCTCGACGAAGAGGTCGCGCGACTTCATCTCGAAAAGCTCGGCGTCAAGCTGACTCGCCTGACCGAGAAGCAGGCCGAGTACCTCGGCATTCCGCAGGAGGGTCCGTTCAAGCCGGACCACTACCGCTACTAGGCGATGACAAGCTAACCGGCGGCTTCACGGTGCTGCGTTCTCGGCCGAGATCTCGCACCGTGGAGTCCGCTGCATGGCTTCTCAACGGACTGTTAGCTCGAGTTTGGCCATTTCGCGTCGAGCCTGGGAACGCCAGGAGCGTCGAGGCCAAGGAGCGACGACAACGCGATCCCGCCGCGATCGTGGCGGAGGAGCGACGCAGGCATCGGCGCTCCTGGCGTTCCCCGAAGGGCCGGACAGGAGTTTTTGAATATGCACAAGGGTTTCTCAGGGTACGAAAAAGTCGAAAGGCCTTTGAATTCCCGCGAAACTCGTCCGGCCAGGCCGGCGCGAAATGGCCAAACTGGAACTGGATGAGGATTTGGGCGAGCGAAGCCGAGTCCAAATCCTGAGTTCAAGGAGCCTCGCGGCTCCTCGTTGGCCGCAGGAGCGACCGTCGGACGTGATGGGAAACGCTTCGATTTGACGGGGAGGTCAGAGGGAGAGGCAGCGGCGATAAGGCTCACGCGAGGGAGCCCCAGGAGCGGAATCAACCGCGTGAACGGTGTCTGCGACGTGCTGAGCGCACCGAATCTCGCGTTGGCAGTCGCGCTGTTCACTGTGGGAGCAGACCGGGGGCGCCCCGCCGTTGGCATGGCGGGTTTTCGGGCGCAATGGGTCGTTCGGTGGGAGAGTGTTCACGGTGTCTTTCTACCGGGAGTCGCGGAAACCGACGCGATGAAAGACGATCGCAATGACATGTAGCCGGCCCCCGCAGCACGAGCAGAAGGGGTGTTCGGTGGGACTGTCCGTCGTCGTCGACGGCGCCGCCCTGGCTCCGTTCGCATCGGAATGAATCTGTGCGCCGTCGGCGGGAGGGTTCACTCTAGCGACAAAGACTCGCACCTCGTGGAGGGAGACGGCGCTTTGCGGACTGAGGAATCCGTAGTGACGCACCTTCTGTAGCCCCCGAGGTAGGACGTGCTGGAGGAAGCGGCGGATGAACTCCAGAGCATCGAGCTCCATGGTCCGCCACCGCCGACTGCCCGACTTCTTCCAGCGAAAGCGAACGCGACCATCGTCGCAGGAGACGATGCGGGCATTGGAGATCGCTACGCGAAAGACGTAGCGTGATAGATACGTGAGTGTCGACTCGCCGTCACCGACGGCGCGCGAGTCGGTGACGAAGTTCTCTGTCCACACCGCAGGCGCAATGTCCTTGAGAAGACCAGCCCGCTGCAGCTCGTGGCGGAATTTGGCGCGAAAGATCTTCGACAGCGCCTTGACCGGCACGAGAAAGTCGGGGCGCGAGGTGATCCAGCTCGCACCATCGTCGCTCAAGCCGCCGGCCGGCACCAACACGTGCAGGTGCGGGTGATATGCCAACGCCCGTCCCCAAGTGTGCAGAACCGCGGTGAAGCCAAAGGCGCGCCGCACCGAGAAAGCGTGGATCGCGTGCGAGCTTCTGAAGCGATTCAGCGGCGGCGCGAAAGAGCGCCCGGTAGCAGGCACGCTGCTGCGAGCGCACGAAGGGTCGTAGCGTTGCGGGCAGAGTGAATGTAAGGAGAAAGTAGGGCACCTCGAGTCGATGCTGTAATTGCTCGGCGAGCCAGCGCACGTTCTTGGAGGACTGACAGCCCGGACAATGGCGGTTGCCGCACGAGCGGGGCGTCCGGTGAGAGCGAGCGCAGCTCTCGCAGCGCCAGCGCACGTAACCCAGATCGCCAGTGCCACAGGCGCTCAGCAGCGCCAGGACACGACGGTGCTGCAGAGGCACGCTGGAACCGTGACACTCCAGATACTCCTCGCCATAGCGCGTGAAAATCTCCGCAAGCGACGCCACGGTGCGCTATTGGCCGGCGTTCGTCCTCGCCGCTTTGCCCTCCTCTGAGCGAGGGCGTACCATGAGCGCGTTGATCGTCGCGTGGGCCTGCTCTTCGCCATCACGTGTAAGGTGCAGGTAGATCGACGTAGCCTTGAGCGACCTGTGGCCGAGGTACTTCTGGATAACACGGAGGTTGACACCAGCCTCGAGTAAGTGTGTCGCATAGCTGTGGCGCAGAGTGTGGGGCGAAACGCGTTTCTTGATGCCAAGCTGCGTGGCGACGCGACGCAACGCTGCCTGAGCTGTCTTCCTCGACACGGGCTGCGTGGCCGATCGTCCCTGCTTGTCCCCGCGGCCGCGGGCGGGGAAAAGAAGTCGCGGGTTGCGATGCGTCTTCCAGTAGCGGCGCAGCGCTTCGAGAGTATCGGGGGGAAGCGGCACATAGCGGTCAGCGGCACCCTTGCCGCCACGAACGTGCACGAAAGAGCGTGCCGCGTCGACATCTCCCACTTCGAGCGAGATGCCCTCAGAGATCCTCAGGCCAAGGGAGTAGATCATCCAGAAGCAGGTGCGCCACTGCTGGCTGCAGGTCGCCGCGATGATCTCGTGAACCTCTTCGACGCTGAGGACGTCTGGCAGCTTGGATTCCTTCGGCGTTCGCAAATCCTCCAGCGTCTTCCAGTCGCGCGGCACCGTGCGTCTGAAGAAAAATCTCAAAGCGCTGTAGGCGATTTTCAAGGACCCGATAGCGAACTGACGCTCGTGCCTGAGGTGGAAAAGATAGTCGCGGACTTGAGTTTCCGAGAGCGTATCGGGAGACTTGTGATAGTGTTTCGCCAGCTGCCCGACGGCCCAAACGTAGACCCTGCAGGTACCGTCGGCGAGACCGGCAAGTTCCAGATCCTGGAGAAACTTTTGGCGAAGAGGCGTCATAGCGTGCTCCTTTCTGAGAGGTTGCTTTCTGCAGAAAGAGCATCATCGACGCCTCGACGCCTTTACGCCTCATCGAACGGGCCGCAGAGCGAGCACACCGGTGGCCCGAGGCGGCCGGCGATCGTCACCCAGAACGCCTGAACGAACCGGGCCTGCCGCGAAGCGGCTTCCTTGAACTCGAGGCTAGCCGCGCTGGTTGCGCGGTCATCTTAGCGGAGCCGTGCACCGAGCGTTGAAGAGCGTTGAAGCTCGCGCAAGCACGGCTTGCCTTTCTTGGTGCCTCGTTCTACGGTAGATGTATGTGTCGAGTTGTCATTGCTGCTCTCCTCAGCGCGCAGGTGCTCCTCGTTGGTTGCCGTACCCCTGAGGTGCGTCCGTTTCGGTACAACGCCGTTCGCCTGACCGACGACGAAGCTGCGCAGCGGATCGTCATGATCGACTCGCACTACGGGCCACCGCGAACCGTGACGCGCGTGTCGCAATCGCTGACGATTTGTCTCGGGTCGCTTGGGCCGAGCACAGTTGACGATGTGCTCTGGCGCGCCAGTCGCAGCTGCGCGTGGTTGGCGCAATACGCCCACGAGGATCACCGGACGGCGTATGCGCAGAAAGGTGTGGCGACTGGACGTGAAGCGGTGCGTGAGAATCCCGATGGTGTGGAGGGAGCCTATTTTCTGGCACTCAATCTTGGCATTCTGAGCCAACTTTACTCTTCGCCAGGGCATGTCGACGAGATGCACCTACTTTTGAAACGCTGCATCGAGCTTGACGAGAGCTTTGACTATGCGGCGCCGCACCGGTTTCTGGGCATGCTGTACGAAAGCACAGAGGGTCAACCCGGCGTTCACATTGGCACGCTCGACGATGCGCTGCGCCATCTACGTCGCGCGTGCGACCTGGCTCCGAACTACCCGCGCAATCACTTGTTGCTCGCCCAGGCATTGATCGAGGACGATCAAATCGAAGCAGCGCGGGAGCATTTGCGTGAGGTCATGCGATTGCCCCCACCACCGGGCGAGGAGTCAGCTGCTGTAGCGTGGCGGCAGCAAGCGGAGACGCTTTTGCGTCGGCCTGGCTTGTAACCGGGAACAGCCGGTTTGACCCGCATTCGGATCAGCTCTGGCTCGCTCGACTGCGGCGGCTCCACCACGACTCCGCGTCCGCCTGCGACCAATCCCCCGCGGCGCCACATTTCTGCAGCGCGATGTCAAGCTCGCGAGCCGTGGGGCGTGCAGTCGCGTCCCTAGCGAGACACGAGAAGACGGCCGTTTCAAGGTCATCCGCAACCGGCTCACCTCTGGCCTCCGTCAGGCGAACTGGTGACGAATTCATCTGGCTCATTGCAATCTCGATGACGTTTTTACCCGTAAATGGACGCTTCGCTGTGAGCAGATAGTAGCCAACAACACCGACCGAATAGATGTCGCTCGCCGTTCCCACTTCATTGTTCGACGTGAACGCCTCCGGCGACAGATAGTGCGGGGTGCCGACGACGGCATTTTCCTGCGTCACCGATACGGCCTTCGCGCTCAGGTCTTTGGCGATACCGAAATCGACCACCTTGACGACGTCATACACCCTGCCACGCTCGCAAAGGATCAGATTCTCGGGTTTGATGTCGCGATGAATGATGCCGACGGCGTGTGCCTCATGCAGCGAGCCGCACACTTGCCTAAGGAGATGAATGACCCGCGCCGGCGGCTGGGGACCATCGTCTTGCACTAGTTCCGCCAGCGAGATTCCCGGCAGAAATTCCATCACGTAGTAGAAAACCTGCTCGGAAGTGTGCCCGTAGTCGTAAATGGACACGGTGTTGGGATGTGTGAGCTTGCTCGTGGCTTCGACCTCTCGCTCGAAGCGCACCCTGTGTTGCTCATCGGCTCGGTCTGGATGGATCAGTTTCACCGCCGTCAATCGCGACAGGAGAGCGTGACGCGCTTTGTAGACCTCCCCCATTCCTCCCGCGCCGATTTTTTCAAGCAGTGTGTATTGTCCAAGTTTCTTAGCATCACGGATTTCTTGACGCAGTCCGTAGATCACGCGTGAGACGACTACTGGAATCGCGAGCCAGAGCGCAGTGCTCGCTGCAAAAACAACGTAACTCGGTGGAACAGAAACGTCGGCGCCAGCAAGGAACTGGCGGCGCAGCAGAATCGCCATGACGATGACTGGCGCGAACGCCAAAACGTCCACCAGTAGCGTCTCGCGGGCGCGACTCGGCACGAAGACAGCCCTTAGAGTGAGCAAATTGCAAGTGGGAGCAAAGGCGATCTGAAAATCCCCTTTGGTGTAGGCGATCAACAACAGCGCCGCCGTGGCGAATACGGCACTGCCGCCGTCGAGGATCTTCAGGATCGCGATTGGGAGAGGCTGACCCGCCGCCAACCACACCGTGCCGTAGATCGCCGGGATCGTGAGTGCAATGGCGATCATTGGGACCTGAAGATCGCCGGTCACCAGGGCAACCACGGTCACAAGGATCATGAAGACGAGCAGCGCGGCGCCGAGAAAAAAGCTGAACTTCCCAAGGCGACGACGAAAGAACTCGTGAAGCTCCTGGTCGGTCCGGCCATCGCTTAGTGCCGGTTCGTTGAAGGTGACGGTCAGCTGGTCTTTCGGCACCGATCTAAGTCCTCAGTCGACGGGCTCGGCTGAAGCTCGGATCCGGCTCCGCTCTCTACGAGTCATATCTTCACTGGCTTGTGCCGGGCCGCGACGCGTCTGCCTGTTCGCTGGCGACAGCTTCACGTAGCGCGGCGACCAGCTCGACAGCGTCGTCTTCAGAACCCTTGACGTCGACCGTTTCAAAGCCGGCCTTGGCAATCATTGCTCCGAGATGCTGCTGGATACTCTCGAGGCTGAACTTCAGGGCATCTCCCATCGTCAGCGGGTCGAGATGGAACATGATGTTCGAGCCGTCGGGGTCGTAGTGGTAGTGTGGATCTTTGATGAAGCAGTCGAACCTGAGCAGCTGAGTTAGGCCGCCATGACTTTGGCCAGGAACATCAGCCAGGACACGGATCGAAGGACCCTCGTCGCCGCCGTGGCGACGGTAAGTGACTGTGAATTTCACTCCGCAGTGGTGCAGCTCGTGCATCCGCCAGCTCCAGTTGTGCGTCCCAACTTTTGAGTTGTTCTTCTCTATCGTGATGCGCGACTCAGGTCGGTCAGGTCGACACAGACGATCTCTTGATCGTTGCGGGCGAAGACGCAGCGATTGGCGAAAGCTGGGTGTGACCAGACAATCTTCCGACGCTTGATGGTCTGGGTCGGCTTGATGAGAAACGCTCGACTGAGCTCCTCGTAACCTTGCGGAGTGAGGCGCGCGATGATCAGCTCGCCCTGCTCGTTGCAGATAAAGAAGCGGTCTTCGTGCGGAATGAGAAACGCGTTCCACCAGCGCCCGCTCCCTGTCGCCTCCAGCGTCTCCCATCGACGTTCGCCGGTCGCGGCGTCGATGCATCGCAGTTGACCGTAGCTGCAGACGCCGTAGATGTGGCCATCGCGGATGACCGGGGTGCACATGAGCGAATGCAGCTTGTCCGTCTTGATCTCGCTGTCGCTGGTACCGCGCCACTGGACCTCTGCGGCGGGGCGATCCGCATTGAGCGACAGCATGAGCGGACCGTTGTAGAACGACGAGACGAACAGTTGCCGCTTGTCGCGTACATGAATCGGTGTCATGAGCGACAGGCTCGCATTCGACTTGAATTCATGCTTCCAAAGGACTCTGCCGCATGAGGGGTCAAGAGAACGAATCGCTAGCGGCGTCCAAACGATGAGTTGGCGCGTCCCACCCGCCTCGACAATGACAGGAGGTGCGTAGCCGGGATCCTCTTCGTAGGCCGATTTCCACAGTTCTTCGCCGGTCAGTTTGTGACGTGCGACGACAAGCGCATCCTTCGCGCCGCCAACGAGAAGCACAACCTGGTCGCCGTCGATCAAAGGCGCCGCCGCCATCCCCCAGGCGTTGATTTTGGTGCCGTAGTCCTTGACGAAGTTGAATCCCCAACGTTTTTCCCCGCTGAGTACGTCGAGGCAGACGAAATCACCCATGGCGCCGACCGAATAAACGTTTCCTTCGTGCACTGTGGGTGTCGCTCGAGGTCCGCTTGCGTAGTCGACTTCGTAGCGGCAAGGATAGTCATAGGTCCACTCCACACTCCCTGACTGGGCGTCGAGACAAATGACTCGCTCCTGTCCATCCTTGCCGCGGTTGTTGGTGACATCGTCACCGGGCTCAGCACCCTGACGGACGAAGTCGGTGACAAAAACCCGCCGACGCCACACCGCTGGTCCTGTGAATCCAGCGCCGATCGGTGTGCGCCATTTGTACTTGAGCTCTTTCGGCAGCGTTTTCACGATGCCGCTTTCGCGCCAGACGCCGTCGCGGTGCGAGCCGCGCCATTGTGGCCAGTCATCGCCGAGCGTCTGGGCAGAAACGCTACAGCCAACAGTGAGTAGCAGAATTCGAAACATCATGGCTGGTTCTCGCAGCGGTCGTAGTGGTTGAAGCACGGCCGTATGAGCTCGCCGAAGGGACGAGGCGCCCGGTGCTGCACAAGTGATCACGGTCCACTATACATCGAACCCCTGCCGAGTCGTAGTCAACGAAGACACGACTCGGGCGACTCCCCGGCCGCAGGTGGCGACGCTGTTCAGCAATTGTGCCCCTGTCGATCTCGGTGGCGATTCAAATACTCGCGACAAACGGGTGCCAACTGCTCGGAGAGCGCGGCCGCGGCGTCTACGAACCTCGCCGCTACGACCTCGCGGCCGTCAACCCGGACCGCCGGTGTTTCGTCGCAGCGCAGCTCGAAGATTGTGACGTGATCACGCAGGAAGCTATGGTTTAACCGAAAGCGTTCGATCTCCTGGAGCTCCCCCGGGGCGACGTCGATCCCGACTTCTTCTTTGAGTTCGCGGACGGCTGCATCGCGCGCTTGCTCGCCTTTCCTGAGGTTGCCGGCTGGGAAACTAAGGCCGCCACGGTAGGAGTTTCGAATCAGGAGTATGTCGCTCCCGAGCCATACCGCAACATACGCGCCGTTGACCCGGGGACGCGCGAAGAACGCGTAGCCAAGGAACGCCCGCCAGGCACACCAGAGTGCGAGTCGCCATAGCGAATCAACCAGGCTCCTGGGTCGAACATCGGAAAGCCGCTGCGGCTGATGGTCTTTCACTTGTTTTTCGCTCGCGAAGGTGCGTCCATTCGACTCGCTGCCGTGTGGCGTTCTTTTCGACTCCCGCAATCTCTCATCGCGCGCGTCCTTTGAGGACGACGCATCGCTGACGGCGATGAAGAGTGGCGGAAGCATCTTGCGAAAGAGACATGGGTTTGTTCAATTACTCTCTCGCTCTCCTAACCGATGAATCTGAAGTGAAAGGAATCGACCGCCCTTGGCACCCGTCGAAGCGGCCTACGGATCGTGGGCCTCTCCTATTACAGCCTCGCTCTTGTCGTCGACAGGGGTCTCCCTCAGCCACATTCGTCTTTCGAGCGCGGGGACGTTTTGGGTGGAGGGCCGGCCTCGCGAAGCTGGCCGAGCCGTGCTCATGCGGCAGACCCCGAGTGGCGACGTCGTGGAAGTTTTGCCTTCGACGTTCAATGTCCGTACTCGAGTTCACGAGTACGGGGGCGGCGCCGTGGCGATCGACGGAGAGCGCATTTTCTTTGTCCATTTTTCGGATCAGCGACTCTACCGCTGCGACATAAACGATGGCGGTATTGCCGAGCCTCCCTATCCCATCTCCCCAACGCCAGATTCGCCGTGCGCGTTGCGGTTCGCGGACATGAGTCTCGATCCTTCGGGTGCTTGGCTCTATTGCGTCCTCGAAACACACTCTGAACGCGGCGTGGTGACGAACTCGGTCGCCCGCCTTGGCACGAGTCGTGAAGCCGCTCAGGACTCGCCGCTCGAACTTGTCACTGGCGCTGACTTTTACTCCAATCCACGTGTCAGTCCGGATGGCAAGCGCCTCGCCTGGCTATCGTGGAATCACCCGAACATGCCGTGGGACGCGACGGAGCTGTGGGTTGCCGATCTTTCGCACGACGCCGCGATCGGCGATGCCTACCGCGTTGCCGGCGGTGAAGGCGAGTCAGTCTTTCAACCCGAGTGGAATCCTGACGGCGACCTTTACTTTGTTTCCGATCGTACCGGTTGGTGGAACCTCTATCGCCACTGTGACGGTAACGTAAAGCCTCTTTGCCCTATGGAAGCGGAATTCGGAGCGCCGCAGTGGGTCTTTGGCATGAGTCGCTACGCGCTTCTCAACGGCGGCCGCATGGTCTGCTCCTATTCCCAGGGGGGGATCGATCGGTTGGCGCTCCTCGAGCCGGACGCAGACCAATTGCAAGAGTTCGACCTTCCCTACACCGCCTACCACGCCTATGAGGTGCGTGCGGCTGGGGATCGCGTCGTCTTCATCGCGAGTTCGCCGGAGTCGCCGGCCGCGGTTGTGGAGATGGGTGTGTCGGGCGGCGCCGCGCGAACGGAACGGATCGACGTCATTCGCCGTTCGATCGATCTTGAGCTCGACGCGCGTTTTGTGTCGCACGGTCGACCCATCGAGTTTCCGACGACACAGAATCGCACGGCTCATGCCATTTATTATCCGCCGCAGAATGGCGATTACTATGCGCCGGAAACGGAGAAACCTCCGCTCGTTGTCATGTCGCACGGCGGCCCGACTGGGAGTACCTCGTTGGAGCTGTCGATGAAGGTGCAGTATTGGACGAGCCGCGGTTTCGCGGTCGTGGACGTGAACTATAGCGGCAGTACCGGCTATGGTCGCGCCTACCGCGAGCGATTGAAGGGTGCCTGGGGAATCGTCGACACCGAAGACTGCATTCAAGCAGCGAAGTATCTAGTCGATCAAGGTCTTGCCGACGCCGATCGTCTGGCCATTAGGGGCGGAAGCGCCGGCGGTTACACGACCCTGTGCGCGCTCGTGTTTCACGACGTCTTCGCCGCCGGCGCCAGCTACTTCGGTGTCGCCGACTTGACCTCGCTCGCCGCGGACACTCACAAGTTCGAGTCGAGGTATCTCGATGGTTTGATTGGGCCGTATCCTGAGACCAAAGAGATCTACGAATCGCGTTCTCCGATCCGCTCGGCTGACCAGCTCTCTTGCCCCGTCATCCTTCTCCAGGGGCTCGAGGACAAGGTTGTGCCGCCATCACAGGCCGAGGTGATGGTGAAGGCCCTTGAAGCGAATCGACTCCCCTACGCGTACATCGCGTTCGAGGGGGAACAACACGGATTTCGACAAGCGAGCACCGTGAAACGTGCCACTGAAGCCGAACTCTCGTTTTATGCGCGTGTTTTCGGCTTCGCGCCGGCGGGTGATATTGAAGACGTCGAGCTCAGGAATTTTCCGACTCGACGGTGAGAGACATGAACGATCTTGGAACCACGAAACGTATAGATGCTACGAGGAGCTAGCGCGTTGGAAGCCATCGAGAAACGAAGCAAAGGTGAGAAGAAAGCCGAGAAAGACAAGTCGCCCAAGGGCGGGCGCAAGAAGAAATCGAAAAAGAAGAAGGCACATGAGCGCGACAAGTTCGAACTCTATCAGGAGTCCGTCCAGAACCCACCGTTCGAGGTGTCACTCTTTCGGCGGATTTATCGTAAACATCGAAACAAGGAACCTCTGCATTTTCGCGAGGATTTCTGCGGCACTGCGCTGCTCTGTTGCGAGTGGGTAACGCGCGTCAAAGAGGGATCTGCGGTCGGTGTTGACCTGGATGGCCCGACGCTCGCATGGGGTTACGAGAACAACGTCCAGCAGCTGAAGTCAGGCGCTCATCGCATTCGGCTTGAACGGCGCGACGTACTCGAGGCGACAGATCTTCGCGCCGACGTTGTCGGAGCCCTCAACTTTTCGTACTTCGTCTTTAAGAAACGCGGGCAGCTGCGCAGCTACTTCGAAAAAGTGTACGAGTCGCTCCTCGAGGACGGCATCTTCATTCTTGATCTCTATGGCGGACCGGAAGCCCAGATCATCCAAGAGGAGACGACTGAGCAGGACAGCGGTTTTGACTACGTTTGGGATCAAGCGCACTTTAATCCGATCACGGGCGAGACGAAGTGTTACATTCACTTTGACTTTCCCAAGGCCAAGCGGATGAAACGCGCGTTTACCTACGACTGGCGACTCTGGACTCTTCCGGAAGTGCTGGACCTCCTCGAAGACGTCGGCTTTCGTGAGACTCACGTCTATTGGGAGGGAACCGACGAGGATTCGGGGAGTGGCAACGGCGTCTTTCGCGTGAGCACCAAGGGGGACGACGCGCGGAGCTGGATCGCCTACGTCGCAGCGCTGCGTTGATCGCGGCACCATGGTTTGTACCCCGCGCCGAATGTCTTTACGGCGCACGCCGCGACTTCGCATTGAAGCGTCAAGGAGCCGAATGCGATGCACGTCACCATCACTCGGGTGCGGTACGGCGAAACCGATCAGATGGGAGTGGTTTATCACGCCAACTACCTGGTCTATTTCGAGCTCGGTCGTACGGAGCTAATTCGCGACCTGGGCGTGGCATACTCGGCGTTTGAAACGTCCGGGCTTCGGCTTCCGGTCATCGAAGCCGGAATGCGCCTGCGCCAACCGGCGCTTTACGACGACGACCTGCAGATCGAAACCACTGTCACCGAGGCGACGCGGGTTCGCGTTCGATTCGACTATCGCGTGCAGCGGGAAAGGGATGGCGCGGTGCTTGCCGATGGTCACACCGTTCATGCCTGCGTCGACGAGTCCGGCCGCCCGCGGCGTTTTGCTCCGGAAGTCCAAGAGCGTTTGGCGCGAGTCGTCGCCTCCGAACGCAGGGAGGCGCCGTGAGACGGCAGAGTACTGTGTTGGTGATTGCGGTGGTGACGTGGGCGATGCTGTCTTCGTGCCGGCGGGAGGTTTCCCAAACGAGCGCCGTGAAGGACCACGCGAACCCTACGGGTGCGTCCACGGCGCAAGATGAGATGACGGCTGAACCCGAGGTCGTTCAGCAGGTGATTTTGAAACGCGGTGCTCTGGAGGTCGTCTTTCGCGATAACAGCACATCGCCACGCGTCCTCAGCGGGATCCAGTCGCTTCGCCACAGAAGCGCGGCAGAGTTCGATGCGTTTGATCCAGATTCCCCGGGCGCATCGGCTGGCCTCAACTTTGAGCACATCATCTCGGGCCACTTGAACGCTCACAATAAGTTCACGCCGCGCCACGGGCCGTACCGGCTCGAGCGAGTTTCAGACACCTCTGCGCGGCTCGTTCGCCACGCTGCCGATAGTCCGTGGCGAGTGAGCAGCACTCTCACTTACACACTGCGTGAGCCCAGCGCGATCGACTTTGAGTTCCGCTGCCGCGTGCACGAGCCGGAACTTTTCGGCGCGCGAGGCTACGCCGTCTTTTTCTTTGCGAATTACATGAACGACGTCGAAGACGTGGCCCTTCACTTTCGAGGCGTGGACGCGCCCGGCGAAGAGGAACGCTGGATCGCGGCCGACGCGCCCGGAGGGCATCGACACTGGAATCAAGGCGGCACGTATCGCCACGTCGATGCGGCGCCTCTTGAGTACGACGATGACGTCAGCTTCAACCTCAACACCTGGAGCTACGATGGGCCGTTCTTCACGGCGCCGTTTTACTACGGTCGGGCGGCAAACAACATGGTGTATCTCATCATGTTTGATCGCGCTGTGAGCGAGCTTGACCAAATTCGTTTCAGTCTCTTTAAGTTCAAACTGCGAAATTTTCCTCGTCCAGCCTGGGATTTCCAGTACGTGATCCACCGGGTCAAGAGCGAGCAGGAGTACGGCTTTCGCGCCCGCGTCGTCTGGAAAAAGTTCATCAGCCCCGAGGATTGCCAGGCCGAGTTCGAGCGCTGGCGACAGACGCTGAAGTAACCGGCGGCCGTACGAATGCAGCTACTTCCGCCACCGCCGGATAGTTGGCGGCGCCCGATGGAGTTTTGACCACGTTGGGAGCCAGCATCCAACCTCCCATGCTCTAACTTTTCCGGCCCTTGGCGCCGCACCGCAGGAGTTGTACTCTCCTAGCATGAAGATGGAGATGAAAATCGACTCGGCTAAGGGCCTGTTCGGCATTCTTTTGGCCGTCGTGATCGTCGCGGGGTACGGCGCGTACAAGTTTCACCTGCGCTCAACGCTCATCCGAGACGGCACCGCTCTGGCTCAGAAGCATATCGAGAACGATCTGATCGCAACCAAGATGCAGGGCGCCTCGGCAACGTCAACGCTGGCTTCTGAGATCGAACAGGCCCGCAGTTTTGAGCTGGTTTCGTTCACCCCACGCGGGTTCTTCCCCGGCTCCAAGGCGAGCGTACGAGTCGAGATCGTCTCGAGTGCCGGCGAGCAGATGTACTACTTCGAATTTGAACGCGTTCTGGGAAATTGGCGCCTGCGGCGCGAAATTCCCCCCCGACTCTTCTCGTGGTGACAAAAGCCACAGCGCTTTTCGTTGCCGGTGAAGTGTGGTTTTCTGCCGTTCCTGGCGTCTTCCTTCTTGTTGGGACGTGCTCGAAGGCAGGACCTGTACTTGTGGCATAGCAAACAACGCCGCGGTATGAAAAACTGTCCCCGCGGTCAGACGGAAGGCGAGAGCTTGACGAGGTGATCATGATCGATGTCAAAAAAGTTCGACTGACAAGGATCTTACTCGTCTCGCTCCTGACGACGCTCGGAATCACAGCGGCGCTTGGGGTGATCGTGCTGCTCGGTGTTGAATTCGGCGAGATGACGTGGCGCATCTTGTCTTTCGGATTGTCAACAGCGTACTTCTGTCTCACCGGACTCGGCTGCGCAGTCGCGCTCGAGCGCGCCGTCTGGCAGCGTTTTGCGAAGATGGGCATCGCGCTCTCGACGATTGCGTTTCTCGTCACTGCGGTCGGAATCTTCACCGACTTCTTTGACAGTGAAGAGTTCGGCAAGAGCTGCGGCATCCTCTGGATGCTTTCGGCGGTGTTCGGTTACTCCTGCCTTATGACGCTGCCACGCCTGAGCTCGAAGCACGCGTGGATGCGTATCACGGTCATCGCGATGGCGTTCGTCCTTACTGCGATCTTTTCGTACATGCTGATTACGGAACTCCGTGGACTCGACGAAGAGTTCTTCTTTCGAGTCGCCGGCGTTCTGTCGGTTTTGATCGCTCTTGGTACGCTCGGAATTCCGGTCGTCTCCAAACTGTCCGCTTTGCCGGCAACGACGCAGTCGTCGCCTGAGAAGCCCGAAGAGATTCAACTCAGCTGCCCCCGCTGCCACAAACGACAGCTACTCTTGTTCGGTGGCGCACTTTGTGAGCGCTGCGGGCTCGAGATCGACGTGCAGATCAAAGGTTGGGAAGAAACTGACGGGAGTACAGGCGGTCACTCGACCTTGGCACCAACGGAAACGCACGCGAACTAGGCCGAGTCCGTCGCCGCTCTTGTCCGCGACGCTCGAGCCGAGATGACGTCCCGTCGTTTCGCCGGAAGCGTTGGCATCGGAGCTGTCGTTCGAGTATAAAAAGTGGCGTTGTACGCCACTCGAGTTGCTCGGAGAACGACGTTCGATGCACGAGCCTCACATCACTCACACCCCTCCGCTCGGACGGCGTGAATTCCTGCGCGTCGGCGCTCTGGCGTTCGGTGGTCTGACGCTCGCAGACGTGCTGAAAGCACGCGCTGCATCGGGGAATGCGCGCCACGACACCTCCGTCATCCTGCTCTATCTTCACGGTGGTCCGTCGCAGCTGGAGACGTACGACCTCAAGCCCGAGGCGCCGAGCGACTATCGGAGCATCTTCCGCGCCATCCCGACGAACGTTTCGGGGATCGACATTTGTGAGCATTTTCCTCGGCAGGCGAAGATCGCTGACAAGTTCGCCATCGTTCGATCGCTCCATCACGACGTGTCGATCCACAGCGATGGCGCCATCACCGTGCTGACGGGCAAGCGCCCGGTCGTTCTTGATCCGACTTCGAGCTCTAAGAGCACGCACCCCGATTTCGGCTCGATCACGAGTCACGCTCGCGGCGTGGCAGAGACGGGTTTACCACAGTATGTGGCGATCCCGAGCCAAAGCTACACACGCCCGACATACCTCGGCGTTCAGCACGCACCATTGACGGTTGGTAATCCGGCGGCACGCAGCTATCGGCCGCCTCAGCTGGCGCTTGCACCGGGAACAGGTCCTCGTTTCGCCGGACGCCGGAGCCTTCTTCGCGACCTAGACCGCTTGCGCAGCGAACTCGACCTGACGGGTCAAGGCAGCGCTACGGAGGAGTTCCGCTCCTTGGCATTCGAGATCCTCACGAGCGCGAAGACCGCGAACGCTTTTGATTTGAATCGCGAAGACGAACGGCTACGTGAGAGATACGGACCCGATCGTTGGGGACAGGCGTGCCTCCTGGCGCGGCGGTTGGCTGAAGCGGGAACCGCGGTGATTAGCCTCTTCATGAACACGCCGGAAAGCGGCAAAGAGTTCACCAACTGGGACGACCATATCCTCAATGCTGGTCGCCCAGGCCACTTTGGCAAGTATATGGAGCGGCGACTCCCCTACCTCGACCGCGCCTTGGCCACGCTGATCGAGGACATCTATACGAGCGGGCTCGACCGCCGCATCATGGTGGTCGTCGTCGGTGAGTTCGGCCGTACGCCGAAACTGAGGGTCAACGCGAACGGCGTTGGTCGCGATCACTGGCCGCAGGCATACTCAGCGCTGCTCGCCGGTGGCGGACTGAAAACGGGACAGATCGTCGGCGCGACGAACTCGAAGGCCGAGTACCCCACTGCGCAGCCCTACTCGCCCCAGGACCTCCTTGCGACGATCTATCGCCACCTCGGCATTGACCCGGGTCAATCACTCCTCGATTTCCGAGGTCGTCCGGTGCCGATTCTGGCCAGCGGTGCGCCGATCCGCGAGCTCATTTGAGACGGGACGCGCGCCAGAATGGCAGGCGCACTCTGCAGGCTTTCCGTTCACTTTCTTAGCTGCGGCACAAGGAGACGCGTGCCGCTATCTCCTCAAGCACACTGCGCAAACGAACACAAGGAACGAACGAATGCGTGAGAATAAACTTCGCAAACTTCTCCAAGCAGGCAAACCGACGCTGGGGACGCATCTCCACAGCACCTGGCCGTCAGTGGTCGAAGCGGTTGGTCATTCAGGGATGTTTGACTACGTCGAGTTTGTGGCGGAGTACGCCCCGTACGATCTCTACGCGCTCGACAATTTTTGCCGCGCTGTGGAACTGCACGATCTGGCGGCGATGATCAAGGTCGATCAGGAGCCAAGGCGTTTTCTGGCCCAGCGTGGCATCGGTGCGGGATTTCAGAGCGTTCTTTTCGCCGACTGCTACACTGCGGAGGAGGCACGCGAGTGCGTACGCGCCGCCAAACCGTCGACCCCGGAGGCCGGCGGACTTCACGGCGTCGCGCTCCGCCGCATGAGTTACATGGACTACGGCGGCCGCGCCGAATACGCTCAGGCGCTCGACGACGTCGTGATCGCGCTGATGATTGAGAAGCGTACGGCAGTTGAGCAGCTGGAGGAGATCCTCGCTGTCGATGGAGTTGACATGATTCAATGGGGACCTGCCGACTACGCGCTCAACGTCGGCAAGCCCGGCGATCTCTTCACGCCAGAGACGCGTGCAGTTGAAAAACGCGTCATCGAAACCTGCCTGCGAGCAGGGGTTCCGCCGCGCGCCGAAATCGAATCCGTGGACGCGGCCAAGTACTACCTGGATCTCGGTGTGCGTCACTTTTGCATCGGCACGGACATCATGATTCTGCATCGATGGTGGCGCGAGAACGGCGAGGCGCTACGCGGTGCGCTCGAGGGGCGGTAGTTAAGGCTGGTTTAGATACCTTCAACACAACTCAAAAGGTAAAGAGAAATGCTCGATCTTCGTCGACTACACATGCCGGGTGTTGTTCTCGGTCTCACTGCCGCCACTGTGTTCGCCTTAGCGCTTTTGCCTCTCAGGTCGCAAGAGAGTGGTCACGGGAATCAATGTGCCATGCAAGGTTTTGACTTGCCGACAGAAGGTCTGCTTCTGGAGGGAATCGGCGTCGATCGCGAGACGCAGGTCTTCTATGTGTCGGGCGTCAACGACGGCGGCGATATCTATCGAGGCCGGGTCGGTAGTGAAGACTTGGAGCTGTGGTTCGACGACAACGGCACGACGGGGCGAGGTATCGATGTGGATTCGCAGGGGCGCGTATTCGTTGCCGGTGGACCAACCGGAACGCTTCGAATCTTCGATCGTGAAGCTCAGCTACTTGCCACCGTTGACACAGGTGAAGCCGACTCGTTTTTGAACGATGTTTGGATCGCCCCCGACGGCACGGCTTTCGTCACGGACTCGTCGCTCCCGATCATTTGGCAAGTCACTCAACACGGCGCTGGCACATGGTCAATAGGCGAGTTTCTCGATGTGAGTGGCACGATCGAATTCACTCCAGAGCTCACAGATTTCGATCTCGGCGGAATCGTCGTTGCTCGCGGCGGTCGATTCATTCTGACGAGCCAGGGGACGACGGGCCAACTCTGGCGGATCGACGTCTCCACCAAAGAGATCGCTGAAGTAGATCTGGGCGGAGTGCGCATCAACAACGCGGACGGGATTGTCCTCGTGGGTGGTGTTCTTTGGGTCGTGCAGAACTTTAGACGCCAGATCAGTGTGTTCGTCGTCAACCGAGACCTGTCGAGAGCTCGCCTCATCGCTATCCGCCAGACCCCTGAGGATCGGACGTTCACGACGGCGGCGTTCGTCCAAGGGCGTCTTCTCGTCGTCGACAGCCAGTTCGGGTTCGACCCAACTTCGGCTCCTGCCGAAGACCGAGTGAGCGCCTTGCGCCTGTTTCCTTGCAGACGCTAGCTTCCTTTCTAATTCGAGGTTCCATGTGTCCGCCGTCAGAGCGTCTTGGAACCGCGTTCGGATGCCAGGCTCGCCCCATTTCGACAAGCTACGCCGCGGTTGATCGGACCGCGCTGATCGCAGCTGTGCTGATCGAACCATGACTGACCGAGCTCCGCGACAGGTTCGACTTCGAGTGACGCAGGTCTTTGTCAGCACGCACAATTACGACAGCACCCCGAGCTCGCGTAGCTGGCACTCCGCCGCCTCCGCCCAGCCGCGGTTGGCCGCGGGGCTTTGCGGGCTCGGGTGGAGCATCTTACCGAGCTTGATCGGGAGTCCCTCCAAAGCCTCCTGAGCGCGCGTGGCGGCGAAGTTGCCGATGCCGATGACGTACTGCGGTCGCAGGTACTCGATCGTTCGCCGCAGCGCCTCGTCGCAGACGGCGTAGAGACGTTCGCGCTCCTCGCGTCGGCACTTGTCGGGGGTGACGTTCTTTCCCGACTCTTCCATGAACACCAGCGGGCAGTAGTTGACGATGAAGAACTGCTCGAAGAACTTCTTCGGCGACTCAAACCGCTCGCGTGCCCAGCCCCATAGCCGCGCTCCACTCACTTCGCTGCGGCTGCAGTCAAAACCGCGCACCGGCCGCTTCGGGTGTTCGTTCCGTGGTCTCTTCACCGGCTTTTCGATGCGGAGCCAATCTCGCACCGAGCCGACCTCACCAAACGGCACGCCCGTCTGCGCCATGCCGAAAGGGCCAGGGTTCATGCCGAGAAGCACTGCGGTCCGACCGCGGCGTGCATAGCGCTTCAAATATTCCTCGTGCGGCGCTCGCGCGTAGTCGAGTGGGTTGTAGATGTGAGTGATTGGCGCCTTGAAACGCAGCGGCTTCAGGTCCTTCGTCAGATGGCGTGAGATTTCGATGAGCGTTTTTGACATTTCGACGCTTCAAAACGTCAGAGGTTGTGCGAAGGCGTTTTTTGATTTTTTGTCGTGGCTCAACCGCGACGATTCGACCGTACAAGCACCGAGAAGTCAACGTCTGCGCGGAGCACACTCCGAGGCTGTGCAGTTTTGAGCATGCCGGCGTAACTCGCGCTCACGTCCGGAACGGCACACGGCGTGTGCCTGCTACTTTCAAGATCGTGTTGGCGACGTCCCCTATAGTCGCAGGCACACTCCTGTGTGCCGTTCCGGACGTGTCCCTGAGGCACGACGCCACGATGTAAAAAGTTCGCGGCCTCTCCGAGGAGGCGACAGTTGCGCCAAACTCACGAGCAACGCCCTCCGCAATTGTCCGAACGCGTCAGCACTGACCGGCGAACCTCGCCGAACGCATTGACGGCATTCGGTGGTTTTTCGTAAAATTTGAAGTGCGTATGATGGGCCGCGCTGGTGCGGCCGGTTTTTTAGACTCAGACGGCTTCGACAGCGAGACTCTGCCGCATGCAGAAACCTCCCACCCGGGCGAATTCAGCCTCACACGACGCTACGTGCGAGCCCCGCCGCGGCGACCTGAGTCGGCGACGGTTTCTGAGCTGCTCGCTGCTCGCTGGCGGACTTGGCGTCAGCCTCGCAGACCTCCTGCGTTTGCAGGCAGCGAGCTCGCCTCAGAGTAGAGCCGCACGGCCACGCCGGGCTGTCATTCAAGTCTGGCTTGGCGGCGGTCCAAGCCAGTTCGAAACGTTCGACCCGAAGCCCGACGCACCACGCGAGTTTCGCGGCCCCTACGGTGTCGTGGAGACCAAGTTTCCCGGCGTGCTCTTCAGCGAGCACATGCAGCGCACGGCACAGGTTGTTGACCGCGCCGCCATCATCCGGACGGTCAGCCATTCAACCAATAACCATCACACCGGTAGCCTCTGGTGCGCCACCGGCTACGAAGACCAGGTCGTCGCGCATCCATCTGTTGGTTCAAATGCCTCGTTTTTGCGCGGCCCGAATCATCCCGGCTTACCGGCCTACGTCCAGCTCTCTCACGAACAAGAGCGCAATCTGAGTTTCGCAGACGTCATGGGGTCAGGCTACCTCGGCGTTGCCCACTCCCCGTTCACCGTTTTCCAAAGCCCCTACGAGAATGAGTTCCAAGCGCAGAAAGTCGTCGACGCGACGACCAACTTGGAGCTCGCCACGGACATCACGCTTGAACGCATGACGCACAGGCGGCAGCTCCTTCGCGGACTCGACCGTATGTCGCGGCTCGCCGACACCGCCCGAACGCTCGCCGGACAGGATGAATTCCATTCGGCTGCCCTCGACATGATCGTCAGCGGTGAGGCGCGCAGCGCCTTCGATCTCACTCAAGAACCAAAGAGCGTACGGCGACGTTACGGAGAGCACCGCTGGGGACAGATGGCGCTTCTCGCACGCCGACTCGTCGAAGCGGGAACGACGTTCGTGACGATCAACACGGCGCCGGATTGCCTGTGCTGGGACTGGCACCTCAATATCGTCAATGACAAGCGCCCCGCCGACGGCTCCCAGGGTCCATCGCGCGGCATGGATCTTCATGGTACGCCGCTCGATCAAATGGTGTCGGCACTGGTCACTGACATCTACGAGCGTGGGTTGGACGAAGAAGTGCTTTTGGTCGTCTGGGGCGAATTCGGCCGCACGCCACGCATCAATAAGACGGGTGGTCGCGATCACTGGGGGGCGTTGATGAGTATCCTGATGGCTGGCGGAGGCTTGCGCGTCGGGCAAGTGATCGGGTCGTCAACTTCGAAAGGTGAAGAGCCGCACGATCGCCCGGTGCACCCGAACGATGTCGTCTGGATGATGTATCGCCATCTTGGCATCGACCCAACCGCGCACACCACGGACACGCAGGGACGGCCTTTCCGAGTTCTCCCGAGCGGCGGTGTCATCAGCGAGCTCGTATAGCTCCGCGTCGCTCTTTTTTTCAGAGCGGATTCTTGAAACCAGAGCGTGTCCGTTATGGCTTGGAATTCTTCGATCGCGGCAGAGCTTGACAAGCTGCCCTATCTCGGCGTCGGCATCAGCGGCGAGTACGGAGTGCGCCCGTCGATCGACCCATCGACGTTTCGCGAGCAGTACCCGGACTTGATCCACGTCGTCGAGTTCGGCACCGACACCGATCGTGGACTCGACTCTTCGATCTTGAGGTGGGCCGATTCTGGTGGCGCGGTGACTTATCACTTCCTCGACGTCAACTTCGAAGAACTCGAAGACATGGATGATCGCTGGATCGACGAGACCGCGGCGTTCGCTCGACGTGTTGGGTCGCCGTGGCTCTGTGGAGATTCCGGCATGTGGCACTTTGGGCCGCGCGACCGCGGTCACGGTCTCTTGCTGCCGCCAGTGTTGACACGCGAGTCAGCAGCTCAGACGGCTGAGAGTATCGCTCTCCTTCAGGAGAAGACAGGGCTGCCTGTCTTTCCGGAAAACCCACCCTCACTTTACTTTCTAGGCGATCTGCACGTTCTCGACTACTTTACGGAAGTGAGCGAACGTGCCGGATGTGGGCTCTTGCTCGACGCGGCGCACCTGGCGATTTTTCAGCGCGCACGCGGACTCGACCCGTGCTCAGGGCTCGACAGCCAGCCGCTCGATCGTGTCGTCGAGCTCCACGTCGCTGGAGGTGGCGAGGCGGAGACTCCCGATGGGTATCGCTACATCGACGATGACCACAGAGCCGAAGTCCACCCAGACACGTGGGCTATCGTCGAGTATGTGGTTCCGCGCGCGCCGCGTCTCAAGGCGGTCATGTACGAATGCGAACACAACGATCCGCAGGCTACGGTTGAGACCTTCGTGCGTCTCAACCAGATGTTCCCGCACGATGGGAAAGCGTCATGACGTGGAATCCGTTGGAAGAGGCCCTGTTCGTCGACCGCGCGGCGGCTGATCCGGACGCGCCGGTGACACCGTTCGTGGCTCTGCAGCGCGTCGTGATCCGTATGCTCTTCGATCCACAGTTCACCGCGGCCGTCTACGACGATTCCCAGGCAGCACTGGTCGGTCTCGAGCTTAACGACGCTCTCGTCCGCCAGCTGGTGGAGAACGACCGGCGTCTTTGGAACGCCGACAGAATGCGCCGGCGACGCTCGCTCAAGGTGCTCCTCGAAGAGTTCAAGGTATCGACGACTCTCGTCCTTAACGAATGTCGCGAGATCGGATTCCTGGACAGCTTTTTCGGTTCGGAGTTCTTTCATGCGGCGGTCCAGAGGCGCGGCTACATGGCCACCGCGTTTGTCGCCTACCTCGTGGACGCCTTTGAGACGAAGCGACTGACATCCGCCCAGGGCCGCGCGGCATTGACCCTTGAAGGTGCCATGGCGCAGTCGAGACGCGCACTCCGTGACGCTCGGCGCGGGCGTGATCCGGCGCTGCAAGCTGGAGCGCGACGATCGTCGCCAAAATGTAGCAGCGCGTTGAAGCCGGGCGAGCAAGGGTGGATCGTCGCTCCCGGCGTCGGCGTTTGTGCCGTCCCGAAAGGCACCATCGAACTGATCCAGCACGTTGAACACTACCTGTTCGAGGTCAGCGAAGTTCCAGCGTTGACGCTTTGCGACGATGCCCCGCGCCCTGACCCGTTACCGCCGCTCGACGCGAACGAGTCGGACACTTTTTTGCTCGAGCCGCAGCCGGGCGGCAAGGTCGATTTGAGCGAAATCTCGGCGGCGTTCGCTTGCGTCGTCGACGTGTGTGCAGCGCCGGCGTCGGCTGCGCAGATCGACGCCGCACTGGCCGCTGCCGGAGAGGGAGTGCGCAGCGGGCAAGATCTCACCGAGGCTCTCGTGGAGGCGACCGTCTTGAGGCGGGTGCGTGCCGGCGAGGACGGGCGGCTCGACGTTTTACCGACTTCGGGGTGAAAACTCGAAGCTAAGGAATCGGGACATTCTCGAACAGGACTTCTTTGCGGTTTTCTTCAGTGCCGACGCTCAAGCGCAGTGTGACCTTGTCCGCATCGCAGAAGCGGCCCGATTCACTGAAGGAAAACACTCGCGATCGATCTGCGTCCTTCACCGTTAGAGGACCAAACGGAAAGAGCATTAGGTCGAGTTTGTGGTGGTCCAAGGCGACAACCGCAGAACCTGAGACGCGTCTTCGCCGGCCTTCGAGTGTGGCGACGAACTCCTCACAATCGTCGCTCTCTATTTCTAATTGAACCGGCCCGATCGATCCCGTCTGTCCGTCGAGACGCTCGACAAGGACATTGACTCGCAACCATGGTAGGACGTTCTCTCCGGGCTGACGCTCGCCAGCGAACTGCGCTGCGATCGGCTCCTGAGATTTGAGAAACGCAAGTCCCTTCGTCACACTCAGGATGGTGACGCGCCGCTCGCTGTCCTCGTGAATTGGATTGTACGTGCTGGACGCAGGTTCGAACGTTGCATCACGAGTTTCACTTTCGGCGAACGTTCGAGTCACAAAGCGTGGGACGACCGTCGAAACGACCACGACGAACCCCAAGCCCAAAATGGCGGGAGCGAGTAGAGGGCTCCTTTGATTCATTTCCGCCTCCTTAGTTTCACACCTGCCTCCTTCCAGATTTTCTCCCCCATGTTGTCTCGACCGCGGAGGCGTGGTTTCATGAATTCTCAGAGAAAAGTGCCTCGCAGGGTGCCGATCGGCGCGCCGCACCGAAAGACATTGCGTGGTGTCGATCCCGTCAATGCTGCCGGGCAACTGCTCGCACGCACTCGGAAGTGTCCGTAGCCGCGACGACGTCGAGAAACGCCGCAGCTGCGTCTCCCGATCCGTCGCTTGATCGTCTCGTCGACTTAACAGCTTGTTGAAAACGTGCCTTGAGTCGAAAACTGGACGCGAAGGGGCTAGCTTCTCGGCCGAATGACTTTTCAACGGACTGTTCAACGCGTTCGGTTTCGGACCCTGCCTTGAAACCCGGAGTGAGAGCTCGTACTGCAGCGTAGGGAGTGATCTTGCCTAACGCTAACTTCGCAGCTTGGCGCGGCGCGATTCGAATCAGACCGTCCTCTCCACGTGACGTCGACGGCAACGAAGAGCGAAGAGAGCGAGAGCAACGCAAAGAGCGTGGAAGCTAAGGCGAGGCCAGGCTGCGTGACGTCGCGCGCCGCGGATGGTGGCGAGCCGTTCGCTCTCCAAGGTGGGAACCTTGGCGGCGGATTTGACCTCGAGGGTGCCAGCTTTCTGGACGATGACGACCTGAGCGTCCGGCAGGAACACGATGGTCGTCAGATCCGCTAGTGCCAGGCCAGCGCAGACGAGTAGGAGCGCCACGAGAGGCAGGCTGGGCGCGGCTCGACGCAGCGCACCCATGAACCGACGGGAGGGAGATGGCGCCTCATCGATCATCAGGGCGCGGCGTAGCTCGGCGATTCGTGCCATGGAGGTGCGCGCGCTGCGAGTCGATCTTCCGATCTCGAACATGAGCTGATCCGCCTTCAAGCTCGCATCGACGCCAATAGCGGCCGCGGCTAATTCGCCGCGCCAACGAGCGTTTCTGTGAATATCGAGTCATACCTCGGGAGCATGCGAGAGCGTCCCGCAAGAAAACGAACGTTTGCGCGCCGGATGAACGGAGAGAAGAATCGGGCAGGAAGAGATTGCCGGATCAGCAGTGCGATCTCTCAGGGAGCACACTGCGAGGAGCCACCGTATGAAGCGCGAACATGGTACCGCGGTGGATTCGACCGCCACAACGACGAAACCGTTGAAGGCTGCGGCTCCACCCGAACATTTTACGACCAAAAGAATCGTTGATTTTAATTCTGATATTGATTAAAAGATAAATCTGGCGGCAGGAAGGTCCTCCCACTCCGCCGCAGAAAGCACGGCCTCGACGCTGGCGTTCGCGGGCGCAGGAGACCCGAACGCCGGCGTGGTAGCGAACGCGCTCAATGTCGAGAAGAGGGAATAGGGACGGCCAGAAAAAGAGGCAATGAAGAGATCCAGAGGTTGACCCAAGGAGGGTATAGAGGAAACGGTTCGGAAGCGTCCAAGGCACACAACTCTCTCTCCCCACCCCACATTCAAACTCCACCTCTCAAGTGCCTGGGAGAACGCCTCCGGACTGCGACTGGGGCGTGGGCTGACCCGCACCACGCCCCGGTCCTCTTTCTTGGCTCGATTGAGACTCCTTTCAATGGCGTGCTCTTCGGCGATCCGAAGGCATTTTGGCCGTTACTTTTTTCAGGCATTGGGTATCGACGTTGGATTGGGCCAACTGCGAAGATCGGGTACTCTCCGTGGGCATTGGGGTCTGACGATCAAGCGTACGGATATCCTGAGCTCAGGATATCCGTACGCTTGATCGTCGGACCCCGCGTTCCACCGCCTGAAGTCTCGAGGCGCTTGCGGCAGGGGGATGACAACTCGGAAGGCGGTTCACTCCGCAAGCGTCAGCACCACATTGCCGTGCTTTCGACCAGACTCCACGTAGTGGTGGGCTTCGATGACCTGCTCGAGCGGATACGTACGATCGACAACCGAGCGGAGGGTGCCGGCTTCGATCAGCTCTCGTAGGTGCTCCAGATCTGCGGTGGTTTCCTTTGCCATCTCGATCACGACCTTCTTGTTACTCGTCCACGAGGTCCAGACAGCACGCAGAATTTGGCCGAACCCGTCGGGATTCGTCAGCAGGTAGCGGCCTCCCGGTTTGAGCGTCCGCAGCGCGCGTGAGTAGGGACACTTCATCACCATGTTGAAGATCACGTCGTAGGTCGCGACGTTGTCAGTGAAGTCCTCGCAGGTGTAGTCGATCACGTGATCCGCGCCGAGCGAGCGGATCATCTCGAGCTTGTCATGGTGGTCGACTGCGGTGACCTCGGCCCCGTAGTGCTTCGCGAGCTGCACCGCAAACGTACCGAAGCTTCCTCCAGCACCATTGACCAGCACGTGTTCTCCAGGCTGTAATTTTGCCTTCCGCAAGAAGTGCAGCGCGTTGATGCCGCCGAGCGGAACTCCGGAGGCTTCGGCTGCGTTGATGTTCGACGGTCGAATCGCGATCGGATACCTCTCGGGCAAACAGAGATATTCGGCGTAGGCGCCGAAGCGTGCGCCTGATGCCGCCATCACCTCGTCGCCCACACGTAGCCGCTTGACGTTAGTCCCGACGGCATCGACCGTGCCGGCCAAGTAGGCACCGAGAATGCGTTTTCGTGGCCTGCGCCATCCGAACACGAGGCGCACGAGGACCCAAATCGAGTTCGGGGTCTCGGGGCGGCGCATCTCACAGTCGCCCATGTTGACCGCGACCGCCGTCATCCGGATCCGCACCTCACCATCGCCGGGTTCGGGGGTGTCGACTTCACACAATTGAAGCACTTCCGGTGGACCGTATTGCTCGTAGACAATGGCCTTCATGGTGCCTCGGTGGTCGGTTCGCGCGCCAGATCTGTTGGGTTCAGTGATTCTTTGAGGCCTCATTTTCATGAAGCAGACGAAATCGCGGCAGTTTACGATGCAGCCTCCGCTTGCGCGAAGTTTTTGCCGTAGATCGCGCTGGTACAGGCCGGACCCTTTGCGGTTCGCAGGTGCGACAATTCACCACCCGGTCGAGGAAAGACGTGGAGAGACATGATGGCCTGATAGCCGAAGACTCTGCCCGTCCGTGAGGGTCCGTCCAGGAAGGCTTATCCATGAGGAAGCCACGAAAAGAAGCTATTCGGTCTCGCACTTCAGTTTTGCCCTGGTGGCTGAAGTTGCTCACCTGGTCATCGACGCCGTTGGTGCTGGGGTTACCCATTTTGCTGGTGGTCACGGGAGAGGCAGATGCGTGCCGCATTCGAGCCTTCGCCCTGCGGTACGAAGGACTCAACACGCTGCATCCCGTTGTGATCACAACGTCGACCTTGTGCACTCTGATCGGAGTTTCCGCGTGTACGGTGCTGCACGGGTGGCGACTGGCACTCCGGGCGTCAGCGGCATGTTGTCTCGTCGTGATTCTGACAACGGGCATGGCCCTGGTCACTCCCTACCGCGACTTTGCCTTCGGTCATTTCCTGACTACGTTGTTGGCGGCAGGGGCGCTGGCCGGTTTTTTACGGTGCCGTAGAGAATGGGAAGCACTATGGCCTGGTTTTTTTTTCGAGGCGTGAATGTCGTGTTGAGACGCACTGAAGCTCGAGACGCGATGGGGCTAACCCGAGCGGGCGGAGCACACGCACGTTCATTCTCGCCGACCGCAGCGAATTGAGCTGCTCGACTTACCCCCACTGACCTCGAGCGATGCTGCAAAGAACACGGCACGACGCGCCGACAGATCGCCTGCGATGTGATGGAGAAGCTAAAGAGTATGGTTATGACAACACGCGTTTTCTTGACCTGTGTCTTGAGCGGACAGCTGCTCTTTGGAGTCGAGACTCCAAAGAAAGAGTCTGCTCTACCTTATCAGCCCGTTGAAAAAGTCATTCGGCCGAGAAACTGGCCTCTTCACGCCCAGCTCGACGGCGTCAATACTCAAAGATCTCGGAGATTACCTGCGTTTGCCGCAGCCGATCTGGACGCGAAGAACCAGTTTTCGGCTCGAAGCACTTCTTCAGCAGGCTGTTATCCTTTGATCGGGCAGACACTCCCAGAGAAAGCGTTTCGGCTGCAGGCGGAGTCTTGGAAGGAGCTCGTGCGCGCTGCGCGTCCCACTTTCGCCTGGGCGGGACAAGATCTCATGTGGATAACGATCGACGCGAACGGAGATCCTGAATTCACGCTTGATCGCGCCTACGTGTACCGCCCGGCAGAAAGACCGCTGCGCTGGGTCCTCCTCCGCTATGAGGAGGAGGCACCTGGCGGACCGCGCAGGATCCTTCGCGGCAACAATATTCGTGCCGTCGCGAAGCTCCATGACAAGGTGCCCAGCTCCGATCATGGCGCCGGCGATTACGCCGCTCGCAAAGCGGCGCATCCGTCGCTCGGCGTCGTGTACGAGATCGGTTGGGCAGAAGCTCCTGGCGGCGGGTCAGGTCACCATCGGGAGGAGAGGCGCCTCTACGTGCTCCTTGAGCGCGGTGGGAAATGGCGATTTGTCGGCGAAGGGCCGACGGTTAACCGAGGGAAATCCGGTCCCTATACAGGCTCCTTCTCCGAGGTGAAGTCCGAGGTCTTACGGTTCACTGGTCGGCGTGAGCCACACCTTCAGTCGCTCCGCCGAATCCTCAGGTTGCCGGGGCACGCCCGCGTCGCTGTCGCTGAGGCGGAATTCCGCGTGCTGCTCCTCATACCCGGCATGAAAGACACTCATCCGGTAGTCGCCGGCGACGAATCCTGAGGCGCGAAAGCTGCCGGTCGCATCTGTGAAGATGATCACACGTGAACGTGTTCGCCGATGCCTGCGAACGGGGCGAACGTCGAGGCGTGCGCCGTGGACTGGGGCACCGAGGGAATCCAGCACCGTTCCAGCGATCACGAGTCCAGTCTCCAAGATCGCCTCGACTTCTTTCGTCTCGCCTGAGGCAACAGACACGTCGTCCAGCCACCACGGGACATAGCCCGCCGCCAAGATTTCCAAGGAGTAGCTACCGGGGTGGGCGCGGCGGTCCTCACCGAGCGTGTCTCGCGCCAGAGGAAACTCGCTCGCGCCCACCCGTGGCCAGAGACGGACTTGAAAGTCCGTGAGCCCTTTTCTCGACGAAGCGTCCACGGCCGAAACATTCAGTGCACCCGAGACTGCGAACATGAAGTCGACGTCAGCAGCACCGGCGAAGACTCCGAGGCGCGCCTGTTTGACAAAACCTTGCGGCTGGACTTCGATTCGATACATTCCCGGCGGCACGTCCTCGAACCGGTAGATCCCGTCAAGATCGGTCTCTGTGTCGAGTCTGGCGGGATGCGTCGTAGCGTTCGTTTGGGTTGCGGTGACACGTGCAGCCACGACGGACTGACCATCCGCGCCGGCGACCGCCCCCGCGATCGTCAACGCAGGCTCGAGGTTGACTTTCTCCTCATGCGTGCGGCCAGCTTCCAGCAGGATCGGAGCGGTTGTCACATCGACGTGCGCCGCAGCCGTGACCCTGAGCTGGTAGCGGCCCGCTGCTAGTGAAGTGAGCTCGAATTCTCCCGCCGCGTTAGTCGTCGTCGATACGGTTTGGCACCAAGCGTTCGTGAGTGTACGCCTCTTTGCCTCTGTCTTCGTGACACGTGGATCCCAGGCGTCAAGCTCGACCCGCGCATTCGGAACGTCGGCGCCATCATTGGAAGAGACGACTCCCTTCAGCGTTGCTGCGGTCTCGAGGACGAGTGGAGGGATAGAGATCGGCTCGGTCAGCTGCTCGAAGTACACTTCGGCAGGTTGCGAGATCCCGTGTTCTGCGTGCTGCGCCTGGATGAGGTAAGAGCGACGGGGGTGGATGCGCGAAAGCGAGACTTCGAACCTGCCCTCGGTGTCACTGGTTACGTGAATCTGATCCGAAGTTGCAGACCGATCCCGATGGAACGCTCCGCTTGCTCGGTTGACGTACAGAACGGGCTGCCCCAGCGTAACTCGCGCCGCTGCGACAGATGCCTCGTTTGTGTTGACGACTTGCCCCTTGAGACGACCTGCCCCGATAGGGACGAGAATGATTTCGATGCCCTCGACCTTGTCTCCGGGCTGCGCCTCACGTAGATCCAATACGTCAGAGCGAGAATAACCGAGCTGATGCGCGCTGAGCTGGAGCGATCCCGGAGCGCCGAAGCAGAACGCAAAGTCCCCGAGTTCGTCAGTCTTGGCGACGCCGCTGGAGGAACTGTGAGATGCCGGAAAGTCAGCGTCGCCCGACCCGCGCCACGTGAATTTCACACTCGCCGCCGCGACGCCTTCCGACGTCAGTGCGTTCACGACCCTGCCAGCGAAGACAGCCCCGCGTGCCACGACCAACACGACGTCGCTTCGGCCTGTTTCGTATTCCCTCGGGTAGTGCAGCGGTGGAAACGGAGTCTTCGCGGCCGTGGAGAGTTGGTACGTGACGTCCCAAAGCGTGTCGAACACGAAGTTCCCATTCGCGTCAGTGTGTACGCGCGTCTGGCCGGGCCCCTGTTCGGTTTCGTTCCAAGAGGGCTCGACTGCCGTGACCTCGACTCCGTCGATTCCGTATCCATCATCGTCGACGACGCGTCCGCCGAGCACACGCCCGATCTCGACAGTCATCTCTATGAACGCATTCTTCGCCGCGGTGACGCGAACGCCGCGGAACAGCGTCTCTGCGATCCCGTCACGTCGGACACGTACTTCGTGCAGGCCCGGCACAACGTCTCGCAGCTCGAACAGGCCGTCGGCATTCGTCCTCGTCTTGGAGGTGTTCCCGCCCGCGATCGAGACCTCGGCGTGCTCGACCGGCGACCCATCCGGCAGCCTGACGCGCCCGGCGAGTCGCAGTGCAGCGGTTTTCTCCGGTGGCGGCAGCGGAGTCCCGATGTGCTGATCTCGTCGATCGTTCCGATCAATCGACGTGTCGTTTGTCTGATCGCCGCTGGACAACTCGCGCGATTCGTTCGGGATTGCTGATCGCCGCTCAGCTCTCTCCGGCTCGACCCACGTCCAGACAATGCAGAGACTGAGAACGGCGAGAACGGCGGCGCCCCCCACCGCCCAAAGAGCAGGCTTTGAAACGGACATCATATTCTGCGCCATTTCTGTTTCGCCGCTCTCGGGCTTCGCACTCCTTAATCCGGAATGTGATCCTTCAAGGGCTCTCCCCCGTGCGTTACAGCGTTCGGATAGTTGTCGCGAATCTCCTGGTAGAGCCGCTGAGCCTCTTCCGTCTTGCCAGTGCCCTGATAATACTTCGCTAGGTAGTAGCGCGCATAGGCACCGACCTCAACGCCGTCACCATACATGCAATCGCTGTGATTGGCGATGGCAGCTCGGAGACGGCCTTCTCGCTCTTTCCCCTCGGACCATCGTGCCAGGTAGAGGAGACCACACCCGGCACGATTGGCCTTGCCGTATTTCTCCGCGAGCTTCTTCAACCCATCTCTCGCTTCTTCGCTCCTCGGTTTTTGATCGGCCACCTGATAGACGCGCTCGATCTCTGCGATTTGCTCGGCGGTATAGGTTTGTCTGTCTTTCTTCATTCGAGCGCTGAACTTCTTCCGGAGTGCGGCGCGGGGCGAGTCATCCGAATCCACCCTCGTTGAATGTTCATGCGTCAATTTCCAGCCGTCCGGAGTTTTCTCGAAGTAGAGACTCCAGTATGTCCCAATTGAACGGTCGATTGCGGTCTTTGAGCACTCCAGTCATTTTCAGTCGACCGAAGACCAGGGCTGAGCGTGGAAGGATCTTCACCGATTGAATGTCGTACTTCGTCGTCAGGCTCTTGAAATTGCGGTCGATGTCATCGAACGCTTCCTCGTAGAACGCGAGGTTCGCGGCCTTCCCCGAATAGACCTTTCCTGAAGAGTTAATCTGCGTGTACTCATCGGCCAGCATGCTTTCAATCGCCTCGAGCGACGTGCGATCTTCGGTACGGATCATCGCCACGTATTTGTCTGTCAAGTTGCGAATGATCTTTTCATCGTCACGAGGCGCATCCTGGCCGTGACACGGAAGGTTCACGATGAAAACTGTGACGGACGTGAAAATGACGAGATTTCGCATGATGCCCTCCCACGTTAGGCGTTCAGTTCTGCCGTCGTCTCTGGTCGCCACCGGAAAGTAGCTGGTCGTCGTTCTTCTCGCATAGTGTAAGCGATGTCGGAACGAAGCTGCGCCTCGTCCAAAAAGGCTCGACGAGCGAACGACTCACTCTTGGTTCGTATAGCGCTGCCACAACTTGCTAATCAGCTCCGCATCGGTCAGTCCGCCCACAACTTGGCCGTCCTGCATGAGCGGCGAGTTCTCGGTGACGCGGAAATCTCCTTGCGCCGCGTTGCCAAAGCGTGGATTCCCGGTGACTGCCGATTCCTCTTTGTTGAAGTTTTGGGTCTCTTCCGCGTTCTGCCAGTAGTGATTACGCTGCGCCGTCGCACCGGCTCCGGCCGAGTCCTTGTCGCCGTACTTGATCAACGCGACCGGGTTGTCCACGAAGCTGTTGCCGACGATCTTGAGCCGGCAGGTGTCACGAAAGCCGATCGCCGCGCCGCGCGATTTGAAGAAGAGGTTGCTTCGCAGCTCGACGTCCGAATAGGAATAGCCCCAGATCGCGCCGTTGCTCCCGGTGAAGAGATTGTTCACGATCGAGCCGTGCGCCGGCTTGTTTCCCAGGTACGCACCCGCTCGGACGTTGTCGGCGACTAGGTTATTCAACATTTCCATCGTACCGCCAGTGTTACGAACTGCGTGGTAGCCGCAGCGAGCCAAGATGTTCCGCTCGATGCGGACGCGCGAGTGCTCATGCAGCGTGATCACGCTGTGACCCGCCTTCATGAGAACAGAGTCACTGACCGTGCCGCGGGCACCATCTGTGAACATGAGTGTGTAGGCGAATCCAGTGGTCGACCCAGCGGTGAACGTGACGTCTGAGCGCCCGGTCGCAAGGAGACCGTACGGCGTGAGCTCAGGTCGTTCAATCGGCCCTAGGTGGCAGCGCCGAACGGTCAGCTTGGCATCGCGTACGCCGATCGCAGCCGGGTACTCAATCCTCCTTTCGGTCGACATAGGGCTCCAACGCACCGTCACGTCCTCGATCTGCACTCCGTCGACGTCACGCACGAGAACTGCCGGGTCGTTGCCAAGGAACTCGATCACACTTTTGTCGGCACCTGCACCGCGGAGTGTCAGGGGCTTCGTGATGACGAGCGGCCCCGAGTGCGTCCCAGCCGGCACCCGCACGACCTGACCGCTTGTCGCGTCGTTGATGAGTCCCTGAAGCGATTTTTTCGCCGTCGCTCCTGACTCCGTTTGCTCCCGCGCAGTTTCTCTTCTTGCCGTTTGAAACTCGCCGGGGAAGTAGAGGAACAGCCCCGTCTCATCGAAATCGAAACGGAGTCCGACAGGATTCAACACGTCGAGGAGCGCCTTCTCGGCCAGCACGCCTTTGACCCGTACTGGAGAGATGTAACGTCGCCCTACGGGATCTGCTGAGGCAGCGGTTTTTTCTTGGAGGAACGGAATCCCGGCGGCGGCGCAGATCGAAGCGCAGGCGTGCTGCACCGTCAGGCGCGTATCCTCCGGATCCCGCTCGACGTCGACCTCCACCTCCACCACCAGGCGCTCGGTGAACGACGTGGCGGCCGTGCCATACGAGCCGAGCGGGTGGCGTCCGATATCGCTGAGGTACTGAAAGCCAAGTTCTTGAGTGAGAGACAACAACACTGTTTTCATGGCGTCGACGCGCTCGGGCGGGATGTTTCTGTCGTCGACGGCGTAGCAGAGTGCAACCCGAGAACGGTGGTCGACACGCTCGAGTTTAGAGCGTAGGTCGACAAGCGCGACTTCCTCTCCCTCGAAGGTCAGCGCGTCCGCACCAACAACGAAGTGGACCGATCGCAGGGGTGGCGGCGTGTCACCACTACTGCGCGCCATCGGCAAAAATGCGAGCGCAAAAAGTGATAGAAAAAGCCAGCTGTAGAATCCGACCTTCGTGCTTCGATTCTCGAGATTCATGACGTTCTCCAATCGCCTGCGAAGATCCGTGTGTCGCTCGCAGATTCCCAAGTGACCGGGGGCCACCGCTGGACGCCCGCGCGCTGCCAAGAGGACTTTTAAGAGTGATTCACCATAAACTTGCGGCTGTGAGACCCCGACGGAGAGCGCCGCCTCGTCGCATGCGGTTTCACGTTCGCGCCGAATCCGCGAGTTCGCCAACCAGACGAGTGGATGAAACCAGAGGGTCGCTTGAGCCAGCACCTGCAACCACGCGACCGAAATGTCTGCGCGACGCCAATGAACCAGCTCGTGAAGAAGAACGCTCTCGAGTTCCTTCCGCTCGAGCGTCGTCGCTAAAGAGGCAGGCAAGACGATGCGCGGGCGGATGACGCCGAGGAAAAATGGGCTGCGCGCGTCATCCGAGAGCAACAGTTCCGGTGCATCTTTCCGTCCAAGCCGCTGCGTGAGGCGTTCGATGAGCACGCGAAGCGTTCCTTCTTCAACCACCTGCGCCGAGCGCAACTGGCGCAGAACCCGCGCATAACGAAACAGAACGACCCCGACGATGGCCACGAAGCCGATCAGCCACACAGATAGCGCCGCGAGGCGCAGCGTCGCCATTGACGCCGCACGTCGGTCGGCGTTGTCCGAGCGCGCGTCGCTTTTGGCCGGCACCGTCGCGAAAGGTCCAGTCGCGGGCTCGGAGACCGGCGGCCCAGGAGTAGCACGCTCGGTCGAAGCGTCGTTTCGCTGCGGCGGCAGTTGGAGAGACCGAGTCGCGGGAGCTGAAGTCGCCGCCCGCGATGTCGATGTCGGCACGGGACGTTCAGGGTGGACGTCGTCGCTGGCATTCGTCGGGTCACGCACGAGTTCTCGCACCGCGATGGTGCCCGACAACTCTCCGACGCTCCAAGGCGAGGTCAGCGACGGTGGAACGAATACCTTAATGAGGACGATGCACCACAACAGGTAGCGAAATTGCCCCGGCATTCTCCGTCCAAGAACAGCCACGGCGGCGATCACTGCGACAAGAAGGGCGACTTGCCAGCTGATCGCCACGGCCCAGTCCCACCACCGCACCGCGACACTTTCCGCAACTTCTATGAACGTTTCGCCTGTCATCGTTTCCTCCGCTTTGCTGAGGTCGATGGTCGGTCGCGCTTTTCGAGGACTTCGCGTAGCTGCGCGAGTTCCTCGTCGTCCAGCTCTCGGTCCTCGACGAAGTAGGCCAACAGCGGCGTCAACGAACCCTCAAGGATCCGGTCGACGAAACCTTTCACCTCCTCGCGCGTCATCTGCTCGCGCGAGAAAACCGCGCGATAGAGATACGAGTTGCCGACGCGTTCGTAGTCGATGGCTCCTTTCGCCACCAATCGAGACAGCAGCGTCTTGACCGTCTTGTACGCCCACCCGTGGTCTTCCGGAAGCGCGGCGTAGACGTCCCGTGCAGCCATGGCCCCGTGTCGCCAAAGGCACCGGAGAACTTCACGCTCGGCGTTAGAAACCGCGGGAGGCGGGTCGTCTCGCTTCTTTGGACGAGGCACGGCGGAACCCTCGCATGAGGTCGAATCTCAAAGCGTTGACCACAAGTATACTCTATAGACTACAGATGTAGTCCATCCAACCGAAAATCGAAAAAACGAGTGTGGATGGACCGCATGACCGACGAGGGATTCCGTGCGGTGACACCACTCATCTACAGCCACGTGAATCCCTACGGAGGCTTCGAGCTCGAAGCGCTTGCCGCTCTTCCGGCTGCTGTTTCGTGGCGAACTTGACGAGTGCCGCCTCGCGTTCCTAAGCGAACAGTGGGGACCAGCGTTCCGCCGCGTCACGCCTGGCACTCCCGACCAGCCGACGGAAGTTCGCATCTCGTTGAGCTCAGGCCATTGGTTGGAAGGCAGCGTCGTCGACCAGGAAGGGTTTCGTTGTGGACGCTCGTGTCTCCGCGTCGGCGATGTCTGCGCCCAAGGGGGTGTCATCCGGTACCCGTTCGACCAAGACTGACGAAAGCGGTCGCTTTCGACTTGAGCGCTTGCCTGGGCCGGTCGTGCGTGTCCGGGTGAAAGGTCCGCGTCCAGAGAAATGGGCATCGATACGAAAACGTTCCGCACGCGTCGATCAATCTATCGTACTGACGCTTGAACGGTTGGCTGGCCTGACTCTCCGCGGACGGGTCGTCGACGATGCGAGCGGTCAACCGATTCCGAGTTTCGACGTCAAGCTGCTCGACGGTTCGGCGACCAATTCTCGCGTCCTTGCCGCTGAGTCTTTTCATCGGGCCAGCGGGCATTTCATGCTGGAGGGGCCCGACGGGGAAGATCTTAACCTTCTCGTTGCGGCCGCGGGGTATACGCCTACTCGACTCCGACGTGCGGAATTAACCGGCACGGCGCGCTTGCTCATTCGCCTCAGCGAGGCGGGTGTTCTTGGAGGCGTCGTCGCGGACCGAACGTCCGAGAAGCCGATCGCCGGAGTTGGTGTCACCTACGGAGTCTGGGACGGTTCTCGCTTCCACTGGGGAGCGACGGTGGGGTTGCATAACGGTCAGCGGACGGTCACCGACGCCGACGGGGTGTTTCGGTTCCGCGAAGGAGAGCGAGGCACCCTCTTCTTTCAAGCAGCTGGGTATCGGCGATTCATCTTGCCGCCTGCCGAAAGGCTGACTCATGGGAGCGACTCGGGAGATCTCGTCGTGCTCCTTCACCCGGCAGAATCCGTTGAAGGCTACTACTATGACAACGGGGAGGTCATGGCAGGCGCCCCGGTTGGTCTGTTTCGGGCTGAAGAGACGTTCGACGGAAAAGAGGTTTTGGACGTGTACGGCTACACCAAGACCGACGAACACGGTAGGTTTTCCTGGGATGATTTGAGTCCTGGAACCTATCTTCTCGAGGCCGCGTCGGGTAGGCGTGATTTCGACTCTCGATTCCGCCGGAGATTCGAGCTGCGCGAAGGAGACCACAAGGAAGTGAACGTAGGAGACGGACTCGGCAGACTTGCGCTCAGCGGTCGCGTGTTCGATGCAGACGGCAAACCGCTCGATCGAACTCTGCTGGCGCTGAAACCGGTCTTCGAGTGGGACTACGACGAATTCGCCGCCATGATATCCGCCGACCGGGAGGGAAGGTTCGAGATCAGCGGTCTTCGAAGCGGTGCCTACAACGTTGAGGCGATCGATCACTCGGGGGGCGAAATCCAGTCGATCTCTTTGCCGGTTCTGGAACTCGACGGCGATTTGGAGCGCAACTTCGAGGTGCCGATTCAACACGAGTGAGGCGGTCTTGAGATCGTGAGTCCTCCGTGTGGGTTCTGAGGGAGTAGAGTTTCTTGGACCAGTTGGCACCTGGTGTCAGCTGCAGCGCACGTGGTTCACGACCGTCCACTTCTGTCGCTTCGCTTCTCGGACTCCTTCACTCTCTGCGCTCTTCGCGGCGGGGCCTGGCCTCCGGTGGGACATCGGTAGGGTCGAGCTCGTGCCAGTCAACCTGAAAGCATCCTTGATATCGAAAGAGGCGCCCCCAAATTCGGTTGCGCACCTCGACCTTGATACGAAACTGCCGAGTTTCATCGTCATACCACTCGCAGACTTCTGCGACGCCTGAGAAGAGAAGCGGGAAGCGGAAGGCGATGGGTCCTTCGTAGAAGCGCTGTTTACCTGACCGAAGCTTGAGACCACCCGCGTCGTTTACCGAGAGCTCGAGGTCGACGGCGAGATGCTGGTGGGTGCCAAGGTAGTCGACGATCCCGCCGCGACGATCGCTGTAGATCATGTAAGCGTCGAAACGGTGTGGCTTCCCGGCTAATTCGAAAGTGCGCAGCCAGGTGACCGTCTCGCGCCCATTCTGGTCACGGTAGGCGTAGTTCTCGATACGAAACGGCACGTTCCGGCCGCAGCGGGGAAGGAGGATTCGCCGCCACGATCCCAACCAGAGAAAAGGAATTGTCCAAAACGGCCCACGTTCGACCTTCTCCATGACACCGGTACCGACCGAGGCGATGCGGTCCTCGCTCGAGAATCCGAAGCGCCGCTGGATCTCTGGATGCAGCCGATCAAAGTCGCGGCCAAGAGCTTGGCGATATATCGAGGTCATGACTTGTGTGGCTCCCTGCGCAGACAGGACCGCGCCGAGGGCCGATGCGCGCGCGTCAACAACGCCATGATTGCCGACACTGCAACGAGGAGGTTAAGAGAGACGGGGTTGAAGGCCGCGACAAAGAAGGAAGGCGCCGTCGCTGCCACGCCGACCGTCGCCAGGAGCATGGCCACGACGGTGGTTATGAGAGGCCACGCCTTGTTCCAGAGGAAAAGCACCAGAAACCCGAAAACCACTTCCAACAACCCCAGGCCAACGAGTGCGCCGGGCATCATCGCCTCGGAAACACCACCGAGCCCGAGCAAAAGCCGTTCGTCTGAATGTGTGAAGAGCAGCTTTGGGACCAAGCCGTGGTAAATCCAGACGCAAGCCACGCTGCACCGCGCCGCAGCATAGACGACGGTGCGGTCGCGGGTCATGCTCGGGTCGAGCCCATCCTCCAGCCATAGTCGCAGGCGATCAAAGCTCCAGGCCGTCGCCCATCCCATAAGCGGTTGGAAGACCGCACGGTCTAAGTAACGGCCGATCCACCCGAAGCGGACATCGTAGCGGTACAGGGTGAGAAACCTGACTCCGTCACCGGTGGGAATGTACTTCCAGTAGCCGGAACCTTCCCGGATGAGCGACTTGGGATCGTTGGACCAGAATCGAAGCGAAGAGTTCCGCGTGCCGCCGGGAGCTTCGCGCTCGCCGACGGATTCGCCCTCGCCTCGGATCGCCAAGCCAAGGCCGATGCGTGTCGAATAGAGGAAGCGCTGCGGCTCGCTATCGTCGAGGCGGGACAGGTATTCGATTCGGGAGAAGCGCAGGTCCCAGCGTTCGTGACGCTCGGGATTCTGGGTGTACTCCCAAAGGTCCTCAAGGGGAGCGCGGAGGCGAGTCTCGACGTAGATACTCATGGCGTCAATCGTCCCAGAATCCGCTGAATCGGTCAGAGGACAGCTCCGTGTAGCGGACGGTGTGCCGTCGCTCTTGTGCCCGAAAATGCATGTCACCTCCGGATGCTCGCGTGTGTCGTATTCGGCGTTGGGCGTCTCGTCGGGGGGCGGTTCCGGGCATGAAACTCTCGAATTCTCCTAAAAACGTTGCTTGGAATGGACACTCCGGAGCGAGCCAAGTCCTTACATTTTCACCTCTGGCCTTGGATAACGTTCCCTTTGACCGTGACGTGAACCGACGAAGAATCGCCTCGGCCTCCACAGTCCCAAACCGCAGAGCGGTCACCTACTTAACCATTTCGTCGTGCTGCTTCGCGATGAGGTCTCAGTTGAACGGGCAAGTCGGAACTGGCCGGAGGATCGGGTACTCACCGGGCTTCGACCTTCGACGCGATAGAGCGCGTAGAATTGGGAAGCAGCCGTTTCTGAAGGTCAGCTGGGTTGAGGACCTCTCGAGACGAGGCGCTCTGGAGCTCATCGGTGCAGCCGACCGACGGTCGGTCTCTTTCAGCATGTCGAACAGGCTATTGGGCGTTGGCAACTGGCACGACCGAAAGCCAATCACTCTCCCAAGACTGGCGAGGGAAGTTTGTCTTCATCGATTTCTGGGGCGTCTGGTGCGCCCTGCGTTCGCCATCCAGATCTCGGCCAGCAGACCTACTACGGCATGACGATGTTCTCATTGGACACAAGGATCGTGGATCGTGTCCAGTCGATGAAGTTCTGCTCGTCCTTGAAGAAGATTTCGATGTACTCCTTGGCCTTTTCAGTCGACCAGTCGCGTTCAAGCGTCTCGAGACTCTCGACCCAGAGCTCGGCGACACCGTCGAACGGTTCGACCAGACCGGTGCGCGGACCAATCACGAGATCGCGAGCGCCCGTTTCAAGTGGCAGGACTTGCACGTAGCGTTTGACGCCGAGGGTCGAAAACGCGTCCTCCGGTGCGGCTTGTGGGTGCTTCTCGCTCCAATAGGATTGAAACTCTTCCAAGCTCAAGTGAGGCAGGCGTCGCATCAAATAGCTAATTCTTACCATCTTGCTGTACTCTCTCCAATTCGAACCATGAGTGCATCGGTTGGCGTCATGGTACTCGAAAACTGTGGAACACGGTTTTCGGGAAAGTTCGATTCAGGTGCCCTCATCGTCACACCGTATGAGGACGTCAGTGGCCGCGTTCACTGCGAACACCGTGGAAACTCGGGGGTCGATCCGTGAGAATGGTTTCATGAATTGCGTTCTCGGCCTCGATTCAACGAGCCGCTTGTGCGCCCGCCGACAGGCGCGCGGTGAGTGTTCGCCCGACCGTTCGCGACCGACGCCCTCGGGCGACTCGCGACCAAAGTATCGTGCGATCCGTCTCGTCGCCGCCGCCTTTCTGCTCTTGGGGTTCACAGGAGCCTATGCCGACGACACTCAGTCGACCTCGCCGGCAACCAAAAGTCCACCGGCTGACTCTTCGCAAGAGGACGCGCCGTCGTCTTCCGACAACGGCGCTCCAGAATTGTCCACGGCCGGCACGATCCGTGTTCGCGAGGGACTGCTCGTCCTCTACGATTTCGCTTCGCCGCGCGGAGCGGTCGTCAAAGACCGCGCCGGCGCTGGAAAGCCGCTCGACCTGCGCATCGACAACCTTCAGGGAGTCAGCCGCAGCGTAGGAGTGTTGGAAATCACCGACAAGAGCCAGATTCGTTCGACCGCGCCCGCAGTAAAAATCGCCGAGGCCGTGCGCCGCACGGGCGAAATCACCATCGAGGCGTGGATCCGTCCAGCGAACACGAAGCAGAAAGGTCCGGCCCGCATCGTCACACTCTCGGAGAGTGGTAGCGCGCGCAACTTCACGCTTGGTCAAGAGCGCGACAAGTACGACGTCCGCCTGCGTACGACATCGACCAACCGTAACGGGATTCCCTCGCTGGTTTCGAAAGCGCGAAGCGTACGTCCCGAACTCATGCACGTAGTTTACACGCGAGCGCGCGACGGTCGTGCAAAGATTTACGTCGACGGGTTATTGAACAGGCAAAAAGAGATTCAAGGCACGACGGGGAACTGGGACGCAGAGTTGCGCTTGGCGCTCGGCGATGAACTGCGCGACAGTCGCCCCTGGCGCGGGACCTACTATCTGGTCGCCGTCTACGATCGCGGTCTCTCTGCGAGCGAAGTGACGCAAAACTTCGAGGCAGGAGCGGGTGCACAGGCACCGCGGGTTGCCGTCGCGCGCAAGCGAGATGTCCGCGCCGAGCACTTCGAGACCCGCATTGCACCGATCATCGCGCAGCACTGTCTGGAGTGTCACGACGCCAGTACCCGCAAGGGCGCTTTAAATCTCGCTCAGAAGAAAGCCGCGCTGGAAGGAGGCAGAGGTGGCCCGATACTCGTCCCCGGCGACGCGGCGGCGAGTGCTCTCTGGGACGCGATCGACTCCGGCGACATGCCGAAAGACCGCCCGCCTCTCTCGGCGCAGGAGAAAGGTCTTGTGCGCCAGTGGATCGCAGACGGCGCGACGTGGTCCCTCGAGACGATCGACCCCGCGGTCTATGTGCATGGTGGCGATCAGCGCGAGCACTTTCTACGCCGGCTCACAGTACCAGAGTACGTCGACACCGTTCGCACCGCGGTGGGTGTGGACATCGGCGACCTGGCCGAAGAAACCTTGCCACCCGACGTCCGAGCCGACGGGTTCAGTAACACCGCTTACAACCTGCGCGTCGACTTCGACCATGTCGCCGCGTATGCGCGTCTGGCCGAAGTCATCGTTCAGCGCATGGACGTGATGGCATTCGTAAACCGTTTCTCCAAGAAACATCGATTCACTGACAAAGACATGGGGCGGCTCATCGAGCGCATGGGAAAGTGGGTTCTACGCGGCCCTCTGGTTGAGAGCGAAGTCATATCGTACCGCGGCATCTCGACCACCGTTGCCAGCGCCGGTGGCACGTTTGAAGAAGCGATGCGTCTCATCCTCGAAGCGATGCTGCAGTCACCTCGTTTCATTTATCGCATCGAAGACCAGCGCGGCGACGGCACGCCGCTCCCGGCGGGCGAGTATGAACTCGCCACACGGGTGAGCTACATCGTTTGGGGCGCCCCGCCCGACAGGGAGCTTCTAAGGATCGCCGAAAGAGGCGAACTGGGACCGGACAGCCTCAAAGAGCAGGTTCAACGCATGCTCGAGGATCCGCGTGCAGTTGAGCAGTCGCTCAGGTTCTTCGCCGACTGGCTTCACCTTGACCGACTGCCAAACCTGAACCCGGATCCGGAGCGCTTTCCTGACTGGAATCCACAGCTGACCAGCGACCTGCGCGACGAGACTTTGGCGTTCTGCCGTGAGGTGGTATGGAATGAGAAGCGTCCTCTGACGGATCTTCTCAACGCTCAGTTCACTTTTCTGACGCCGCGGTTAGCCAAACACTACGGAGTGCCGCCCACCGTCCACACACCAAACGGCCAGTCCCTTTCACGGTACGATCTTGCCGCCATCCCCGCACGCGGCGGCCTGCTGACGCACGGCAGCGTCTTGACCATCGGTGGTATGGAGGCGTCAACGGTGACTCGCGGACTCTTCGTCTTTCATGAGCTCCTGCGCGGCGTTGTCAAGGATCCACCCCCTTGTGTCGATGCCACGCCCATTCCGACAGAGCCCGGGCTGACGCAGCGGGAGATTGCGATGCAGCGCGTCAACAGCAAGAAGTGCGGCGGCTGCCATGCAAAATTTGAGCCGCTAGCATTTGGTCTTGAGAAGTTCGATGGACTTGGCTCATTTCGCGAAGTCGACGCGCACGGCAACGCGCTCCGCGACGACGGTGAAATTTTGTTCCCGGGTCGCGCGGAATCACGGAAGTTCTCCTCTTCGACAGAATTGATGGAACTCCTCGCAGGCAGTGAGCGCGTGGCCGAGAGTCTCACCTGGAAGCTCACACAGTTCGCACTTGGTCGACCGCTCGGCGCGGCCGACGCTAGCGAAGTGGCACGTATTCACGCTCACGCAAGGAAAAGCGGTGGTACATACACCAGTCTGATCGAGGCGATCGTCGTGAGTGATCTCGTCAGAAAAGTACAGACCGAAGAGGGAACCGAACAGTAGGATGCAGCTCATGCAGGATCGAGCCATCAGTCGCCGAACAATGCTGAGAGACCTCGGGCTCAAAGGGCTCGGAGGCGTCACGATCGGCCTGCCGCTCTTGGAGGAAATGATCACCGCCAGTCCGGCAGCTGCGGCCGCAGCGTCGGATACTGCAGCGTCGGATACTGCACTGTCGGATACTGCGGTGCCGGTGCGAGCTTTCAACGTCTTCTTCGGTCTCGGGATTCCAGCGCCACTGCAGGTCGAAGGATTCGACGGCGTCCTGGAACCTCTGCGGCCGCTCGCAGACAAGCTCCTCATCCTGCGCGGCGTCGATCAGGTGCGCTGCGATGAGTCAGGGATCAACGCCCACTTCGATGGCGCAGCCGGCGCTTTCACAGCTGAGCCACCGAGCGGTGAAGCAAGATCCGGTGGCGCGTCGATTGACCAGATGATCCGGCAGGCGCACTACCCCGATGGGCTGCCTGCGGCGATGGTGCCGACGCTGGTCGCCGGGACGTTCTTTCGTCGCAGCCGCGTCTGTCGTTACGTGCATAGCTACAACGCAGACGGTACTGTGGCGGCGGCGATGCAGGAGCGGCCACGCGATCTCTTCGATCGGGTCTTCGGAACCGTGGCGGCGGCCGGTGACGCGTCTGACTTGCGGACGGCACGCCTGCGGCGCAGTGTTCTCGACGCCATCGTCGATCAGTATCGCTACTTTGTCGGCGCCAACTCTCCACTCGGCGCCAGATCGAAAGCTCGCGTCGCAGAGCATCTCGATCGCGTTCGCGAATTCGAGCAGCGCGCGTATGAGATGAAGGACTCGCCTAAAGACGCTCCGAGCGTTCCTGCAGCCTCTCAGTTAGCCCACGGTGGTCGGGCCGACCCAGGCGGACAAGGGATCGACATGAAGCTCGACGATCTCACGGCCGAGTGGCGATTGATGGCGGACCTCTATGCGCTTGCGATCGAAATGGACCGCGTCCGTTTCGGGTCGCTGACGTTTCTCGCGGCGGGTGAGCGATTGCGTATGACCGGCGACTACCGCTACGGCGATCGATTGATCTACAGCTTTGACGACGCCAAGGATCTTGGTGCCAGCGGCGACAAGGGCTGCAGTCACGAATGGTGGCATAAGTTCAGTCCTAAGAAACCAAACGAACAGCTCCGCGCTCACGCCCACATGAAGATGCGTGAGGTCGCCTACTTTCTCTCCCGTCTCGACGCAGTGAAGGATGTCAACGGCAAGAGCCTCCTCGAAAACTCCCTCGTCACAATCTCCACCGAATCCGGCGACGGCCGCCACAACGACTCGAAGCGTGAGCTCTCTGGCGTCTTCCACGCGATCACCGGCGCGAACGGCCGCTTCCGCACCGGAAAGTTTGTCGACGCCGGGCGCGAGGGGCTCGACGTCTACAACACCATACTCACCGCCATGGGCGTCCGAGAGCGCCTGGGGCCGCAGGATCGGGAGTTTGCTCCGGTCGACGGGATTCGGGCTTAGCGCAATCTATCAACCTGTCGCGTCGGTTTCGTTGCGTCGGTTCTTTCTTTCTGTCTCTTCGTTGCCTTCTCATGGAAGGCGACGAAGGGGCTACGCGAAAGTCGTCGCCACCGGCGACTTTTCGCCGCCACTCGGGTACAGATCGGGATTGGTTGAGACCGTAGTCAGTTTTGTGCCCTGAAGCGTGGTCCTGAAGAGTCACGGGAACGTGGCTAAGGTCTCCGTGCGCCAGCTTGTCCACAATCGCCGGCTTCGCTAAGATGTAAGCGATCGGTGTCGTAGCGATTCCAACCGTCTGTGAATGTTGACGAGAGGGCCACCGCCACCATGCTTTCGATTCGAGGCCGTAGTACCCGCCTGTGCGACAGAATCAGCCGACGTGAGATCCTGCGCGTTGGCGCGCTTTCGACTCTGGGAATCGGTCTGCCGCAATTGCTGCGTGCCTCGACCGACCAAACGTCAGCGCCTGCTACGCCGGGCGGCACCATGTTCGGACGCGCGAAGAACGTCATCTACCTGTGGCTTCAAGGTGGACCGCCGCAGCACGAGACGTTTGATCCCAAGCCTGATGCGCCGCGAGAGATTCGCGGTCCGTTCCGCCCAATCCGCACCAACGTTCCGGGATTCATTTTTGTGAACTCCTGCCGCGCACGGCCCGAATCGCGGATCGTCTGGCGGTCATCCGATCGATGTCCACCAACGACAACGTTCATTCGTCGAGCGCCTACTGGGTTCTCACTGGGAACAAGTACAGCGGCTCGAACGCACGCATGATTCAACCGACCGACTGGCCTTACTTCGGCTCACTCGTGAAGAAACTGCGTCCGAGCGATGACATCCCGGCGCTCACGAGCGTCTGGTTACCGGAGATCATGCGCCTGAACGAAGGTGTGACCCCTGCCGGTCAAACCGCCGGCTTTCTCGGCAAGCAGTGGGAGCCAGATCGGTTTCTCGGCGATCCCTCCCTCCCCTCTTACGAGGTGCGCGGACTCCGGCCAACCGGCATACCACCGCTGCAGCTCAAGCGACGCGTCTCGCTCCTCGAGCAAATCGACGAGCATTTCGGCGCACTGGAGCGTGGCGCCGCCGTCGCCGTTTACGATCGTTTTCAGACTCAGGCCCTCGACCTCCTGACTTCCGACCGAGCCCGGAAAGCGTTCGATCTCAGTCAAGAACCGAAGAACGTTCGCGAACGCTACGGTCGCGGCGAATGGGGTCAGTCGGTCTTGCTTGCCCGACGTCTCGTAGAGGCCGGCGTGCGCCTCGTCCATGTCAACTGGAGTCGCGAGCCCGGAGACAGTGCGGTCGATAACCCGATGTGGGATACGCATGCGCAGAACGCGGATCGTCTTGAAGACGCACTTTGCCCTCAATTCGACTTGGGATTCACGGCACTGATTCATGACCTCGAACAGCGTGGCCTCCTTGAGGAGACTCTTGTCGTCGCCGTCGGTGAGTTCGGTCGGACACCGCGGATCAACTCGATTGCTGGACGAGATCATTGGGGTGCTGTGTTTAGCTTGGCACTTGCGGGAGCAGGAATTTCCGGCGGGCAAGTGTTCGGCGCCAGCGATCGCAACGGCGCTTACCCAACGCGCGACCGCGTCGAGCCTCAGGATCTGACCGCGACGATCTTTCATCTACTGGGCATCGATCATCGCAGCAAGTTTCGCGATCGCGAAGACCGCGAGTTGCAACTGACGGAGGGCGAACCGCTCTACACGCTCCTCGGCGATGCGCCGGCGACAACGCAGCGCTGCGAACCCGAAGGCGACGTCGCGCGGCTCGGTTCGCTCAACACAGCGCCGCTGCTAAACACGGAATTTCGCGATCCTGTGCCGCTGCGCCGTGTCGACCTCGGTTCACGACCTAAAGGATGGCGTGCGACACCGATCGAGGATGACGACGCCACGGGGCCGTTCAGTGTGGCTTTGCTGAATCAGGAAACATCTTTGGAGCCATTGAGTTCCCCAGAAGCCTCTCTCGCTGATAGTTGGATCAGTCGGTTACGCGAACCGCACGTCGTTTTCTCGACGGGAGGGGACGGAAGCGATCCTCGCGAAGTCAGCACAGGCAGCAAGGACGGCTTCATCAAACGCGCAATTTTGGCACAGGAAATCCGCAACCCACGCGTCGGCACGTACACGTTTCGTGTCGCGTGCTGCGGAGACGGTAGCTCTAGGCACTTCTTCGAACGCGTCTTTGCCGACGAGTTCAAGATGCAACTGATCCTTTATCGCTACAGTGAATCGACGAAGAACCCGATGCTGGCGACGACCCTCGCAACGCAGGAGGTGCGACCGGCTTTTCTCGACCCAAAGGGCGCGGGACCAAGTCGGTTCGAGCTCAAGACTGATCTCGATTCGGGAAAGCCTGGGCGAAACTTCGCAGTTGGGCGCGGCCTCGGCGTTGCGATCGTCATCGAGCAGCAGGCAGCCCAGCCGTCGGATCACGGCGATGATTTCGCCCTCGTGCGCATCTTCGCAGCAGATCTTTCGTACACCCATCGCCCGCGCAACGAAGACGTGAGGGTCTGAACGCGATGCCTTCCTTCGTTCGCCGCTTTGACTCGCGTTCCGCGGCATGTCGCCCTATTTCGCATGCCGCGATCGCTCTGGTCGTTTGTAGCCCGCTTGCCCTTGTGCTGCCGCATCAGATGGTCAGCGGCAGTGACGCCGACACCACCAGCGAGACGGTAGATTCGAAGTCATCTCCGGAGCCCATCACGCTGCAGGTGTTTCCTTCTCGAGTGGTCCTACAAAACCAGCGTTCACGAGCTCACCTCGTCGTTACGGCCACCAGGCGCGACGGTGTCGTGCGTGATCTCACACAAGTTGCGCGATTTGAGAGCGACGATCCCTCAGTCGTTCGAATGACTGGACGCAGAGCCGAGCCTCGCGCGCCGGGCGAGACAACAGTCGCCGTCGAGGCCGCGGGGGCCATCGTCAGAGTGCCCGTCGTGGTGAAGTCGGTCGCCGAACCCGACACGGTTCCGTTTGAATACGGGCTGCTCCCGGCTCTGACAAAGCAGGGGTGCAACTCGGGCGCCTGTCACGGTTCCCCCAACGGCAAGGGGGGCTTTCGTCTTTCTTTGCGGGGGTACGATCCAGCGAGTGACGAGATGACGTTGACGCGCGACGCGTTCGCCAGGCGCAGTCACACGCTGCGCTTGGCGGCGAGTTTGATTCTCCTCAAGGGGACTCAAGGCGTGCCTCACGGCGGCGGCAAACGACTACAGGCGAGCGACGCCGCGTACCGTGTCGTCGAAGACTGGATCGCGGCCGGTTGCCGTCCGGACGCGCCCGGAACGCCTCGCTGCGTGAGCATTGAGGTTTACCCGCGCCGGCGCATCTTCCATTTTCCTGCGCGGCGACAGCAACTCTCCGTGCTGGCCCACTTTTCCGATGAGTCCGTACGCGATGTGACGCCCCTGGCGGTGTTTTCGAGCTCGGATGACAACGTCGCCACGGTCAACGCACATGGCCTCATTGAGGTACAGACTCGCGGCGAGGCGGCAGTCACAGCGAGCTTTCAAGATCATACAGAGACGTCGCTTGTGATGTCGCTGCGGGACGTCGACGGATTCACCTGGACTCCAGTCGAGACCTCGCAACCGATCGACCGCATTGTTTTCGAGAAGCTACGACTGCTCAATATCTTGCCATCGACGCTCTGTACGGACGCGGAATTCATTCGTCGTCTTTTCTTGGATGTCTTGGGAATCCTGCCGACGACTTTTGAGACGCGATCGTTTCTCGCCGACCAGGACCCCGAGAAGCGTTCGCATCTGATCGATCACGTCCTTGCGCGTCCGGAGTACGCGGAGTTCTGGGCTCTCAAATGGGCTGACCTGCTCCGTCTTCAACCGGGGAAGATGTCCCCACCCGGTGTTCACAAGTTTCACCGCTGGCTCGTCGCTTCGGTTCGGCGCAACGTCCCGTACGATGAATTCGCTGGGGCGCTCTTGACTGCCGAAGGCAGCACGTTCGCATCCCCCGCGGCCAACTATTTTCGCGCCTTGCCGTCCCCGTCCGAGTGTGCCGAAGCGACGTCGCAAGTTTTTCTCGGCATTCGTATTCAGTGCGCCAAGTGCCACAACCATCCGTTCGATCGCTGGACGCAGGACAACTACTACGGGATTGCGGCGGTCTTTGGGCGCCTCCAGAGCAAGCAGAAACCGGCGGCGTCTGAGCTCGTCGTCTGGCAATCCAGAACCGGCGAGGTGACGCAGCCGCGGACCGGTGTTGTCGCCGCGCCTTGGGTGCCCGGGCACGAGGACTTCGACGTTCCTCCAGGTGGCGATCGCCGCCGCGCATTCGTCGACTGGCTTCAGGAGCCGTCGAATCCGTACTTCGCTAAGGTCGAAGTCAATCGCATTTGGGGACACCTTTTCGGCCGCGGTATCGTCGAGCCTGTCGATGACTTTCGTAGCTCGAACCCGCCGGCACACGAAGAGCTGCTGGAATACTTGGCCGATGCTTTTGTCGAGCGCGGCTACGATCGCAGATCGATCCTCCGTGAGATCCTCCACAGTCGCGTCTACCAGCTTTCGAGTCGCGCGAATCGATTCAATGGGCACGACGAGAAGTACTTTTCACGAGCGTATGCACGACTCCTCTCTGCGGAGCAGCTCCTCGACGCGATCTGCACCGTCACGGAAGTGCCAGAGTCATTCGCGGGCCTTCCTGCAGGGATTCGCGCCGCGCAGACGCCGAGCCCTGTTGCTTCGCACGATTTTCTTAAGGTGTTCGGTCAGCCTTCTCGTGAAAGCTCTTGCGAATGCGAACGAACGGGTGACGCGAGTCTGGCGGCGGCGCTCGAGATGGTCAACGGTGAGGTGGTGCGCCGAAAACTTCGGGACGAGGGCAATCGGATCTCCAGGTTGTTAGCCTCCAAGCAGAGCGACGACGAACTGGTGACAGAATTCTACTTGGCGGCGTTCGGTCGGTTGCCGTCGGGGAAAGAAGTGAAGAACGCGGTGGACTACGTCACCGCGCAGGCAAGTCGACGCGAGGCATTTGAAGACTTGTGCTGGTCTCTGCTCAACGCCAAAGAGTTTCTTTTCCAGCACTGAGTCCTGGTTTTCTTCTAGCCACAGAGAGCACCCATGTCGCAATCTTCGCCACCAGCGCACCTGCAGCCACTTTCGTACACGCTCGTCTTCGCGCTTTCGCTCATTGCGCCAGCTCAGTTTCTCCAGATTGTCGCGGGAGACTGGACACAGTTCCGGGGTCCGACCGGGCAGGGACACGCTGCTGACGAAACCTTGCCTCTCAAGTGGAGCCGCACGGAAAATGTCGCGTGGAACCGTGAGATTCCAGGCAAGGCTTGGTCGTCACCGGTCATCACATCCGGTCGTGTCTTCCTGACGACGGCCGTGCCAACCACAGACGACTCAGACGGCCCCCAAGCTCTTCGCGTCCTGGCGCTTGAAGAAATGAGCGGCGAAACCGTGTGGAACGTCAAAGTATTCGACCAGGAAAAGCAACGGGTCCACAAAAAGAACAGCCACGCCAGCCCGACTCCGGTGATCGACGCCGGAAAGATCTACGTACACTTCGGAACCAACGGCACCGCATGTCTTGATCTCAACGGCAACATCGTTTGGAAGACGCAAATCCTCGTCTACAACCCTGTGCATGGCAGCGGTAGTTCCCCGGTGCTGACCTCCGACGCCGTCATCGTCAGCTGCGACGGCGGCGACGTCCAATTCATCGCGGCCCTTAACCGCAGCGACGGTGAACTTCGCTGGAAAACCCCTCGTCCGAAGAATCGAGGCAAAGGGTTCGCCTTTTGCACGCCTCTCCTGATCGAGGTGAACAACGAGCCGCAGGTGGTGTCGCCAGCCTCCGACTATGTCTGTGGGTACGATCCCAAGGACGGGCGAGAGATTTGGCGAGTCGGCTACGAACGAAATGGCTATTCCGTCGTGCCGCGTCCTGTGTACGCCCACGGACTGGTGTTCATGTCGACTGGGTACGATCGCCCGCAGCTCATGGCCATCGATCCGAGCGGCACGGGTGACGTTACGGAGACGCACGTGAAGTGGCGGCGCGACGCAACCGTACCCAGAAACGCCGCGCCGCTCGTGGTGGGTGACGAGCTCTTCATCATCAGCGACAACGGCATCTCGACTTGTCTCGATGCACGCACTGGTGACGAGCACTGGCGCGAGCGCATCGGCGGCAACCACACCTCCGCCCCGCTTCACGGCGCCGAGCGGATTTATTTTCTTAGTGAAGATGGCGAAGCGAGTGTCATTCGTGCCGGCACGACGTTCGAGCTACTCGCAACCAACTCCGTTGACGAATACACTCTTGCCAGTCTAGCCGTCAGCGACGGCGCACTATTCCTGCGGACCGAAAGCACGCTATTTCGCATCAAGGATACCGAGGAAGACTCATGAAAATCGTCGTCTGCATCGCTGCGCTCGTCTTTTTGGGTGGCGCGGCAACCCTCAAGGACCGAATCGCCCACAATGATCCTGCCAAATACCGCGACGCACCGCACGCTCACGGCGGCGCCGGGACGCTCCGCTTTGACAAGTTTCTGAACCGCCCACCGGTGAAGACGAACTTTCTCTTCCTGCATGCGGCCACGCTCGACCCGAAGGCAGGCATCGGGCACCACTTCCACCACCGCACTGAAGAGATGTACGTCATCCTCGACAACGAGGCGGAGTTCACAATCAACGGCCGCACGAGTCGGCTGAAAGGCCCGGTCGCGGTGCCGTGCAAAGCGGGGCAATCGCACGCGATCTACAATCCAACCAACAAACCGACGCGTTTCCTCAACTTCGCGGTAGCACCCGAGAAGCGCAAGTATGATGCGTTTGATCTTGGCGACGATCGGGTCGGCGTCAACCTGGACCCAAAGCCGGTGTTCGTCCACATGTACTTCGACCCCGCGCGCCTTGAAGAAAAGCGCGGCTACTACGGCGGCAAAGGGGCTGTCAAATACCGACGCGGCGTCGGTCCGGCCGTTTTCCAAACCAACTGGAGCTACGTCGACCACGTTTTGATCCCGCCGGGGGCGTCGAGTGGCGCGCGTAAGCATGAGCGCGTCGAGGAGGTGTTCTACGTCATGAAGGGGAGCGGTGAGCTCAAGGTCGACGGTCAAACAGCGACGCTCAAGGCCGGCGACGCGATTGTGATCCTCCTCGGCGAGACGCAGTCTCTGATCAACGACGGCAACGTCGACCTGGAACTTATCGTCGTCGGCGTGGCTGCGGTGAAGGGCGACTTGGATCCGGCTGGGTTTTGACTGAAGTCGCAGACGCATTCGCGGTTGTGAAGTTCTTTGAGCGTGCCAGTTTAACTCACAGTCACGGTCGAGCGCTGGAACGGTACACGGAGAGGCTGTTGATTCTTGAGCGTGCCGTCGCAACTCACGGACACGGTCCACTGTCGGTTCACGTCCGGAGCGGCACACTCCGGCGTGTCTCTGTACTTCGAAGAACGTGTTGGCGTCGACTCGTGTCTATAGTAGCAGGCACACGCCGTGTGCCGTTCCGGACGTGTCCGTGAGGCACGACGGCGGCATTAAAGTATCGTTGCCTCGGCGTGCGAAAGCCAGACGACACACAGCGGTGTGTGTCTGCGACCTTGAAGATCGAGTCGGCAGCGGTATGTAAAGTAGCAGGCACACGCCGTGTGCCGTCGCCCCGCGAGCCCGGACGGCACGCACGAGTACGTGAATCATCGCAAGTCTTCGAAATCGCTCTGCATGTTTGACCTTTTCGACCCGAGAGTTGAAGTGCGCGTGACAGGTGGTGGCAACCTTCCACATTGGTTTCAGCCGACCGCAACCTACTTCATTACATTTCGCACCGAGGATTCCATCCCAACGGAGATCGCACGGCAATGGTACGAGGACCGTGACACGTGGCTCTCACAGCACGGAATCTCGAAGACCATGAGAGATTCTCAGAGAAAGCATGGAACCTCACGACGCGACAGCGCACCGAGTATCATGAGAGGTTCGCGAAGCGGTATATGGAGAGCCTGGACAAGGGTTGTGGAACCTGCGTTCTGCAGCGTCCAGAGCTGTCGAGGATCGTCGCTGATAGTTTGCTATACTTCGATGGGGTTCGTTACAACATGGGCGACTTCGTCGTGATGCCCAATCACGTACATTTGCTGGTAGTCTTCACCGTGAGACGGACATTCTTAACCTCGAGTTCAAGGAAGCCGCTTCGCGGCAGGCCCGGTTCGTTCAGGCGTTCTGGGTGACGATCGCCGGCCGCCTCGGGCCACCGGTGTGCTCGCTCTGCGGCCCGTTCGATGAGGCGTAAAGGCGTCGAGGCGTCGATGATGCTCTTTCTGCAGAAAGCAACCTCTCAGAAAGGAGCACGCTATGACGCCTCTTCGCCAAAAGTTTCTCCAGGATCTGGAACTTGCCGGTCTCGCCGACGGTACCTGCAGGGTCTACGTTTGGGCCGTCGGGCAGCTGGCGAAACACTATCACAAGTCTCCCGATACGCTCTCGGAAACTCAAGTCCGCGACTATCTTTTCCACCTCAGGCACGAGCGTCAGTTCGCTATCGGGTCCTTGAAAATCGCCTACAGCGCTTTGAGATTTTTCTTCAGACGCACGGTGCCGCGCGACTGGAAGACGCTGGAGGATTTGCGAACGCCGAAGGAATCCAAGCTGCCAGACGTCCTCAGCGTCGAAGAGGTTCACGAGATCATCGCGGCGACCTGCAGCCAGCAGTGGCGCACCTGCTTCTGGATGATCTACTCCCTTGGCCTGAGGATCTCTGAGGGCATCTCGCTCGAAGTGGGAGATGTCGACGCGGCACGCTCTTTCGTGCACGTTCGTGGCGGCAAGGGTGCCGCTGACCGCTATGTGCCGCTTCCCCCCGATACTCTCGAAGCGCTGCGCCGCTACTGGAAGACGCATCGCAACCCGCGACTTCTTTTCCCCGCCCGCGGCCGCGGGGACAAGCAGGGACGATCGGCCACGCAGCCCGTGTCGAGGAAGACAGCTCAGGCAGCGTTGCGTCGCGTCGCCACGCAGCTTGGCATCAAGAAACGCGTTTCGCCCCACACTCTGCGCCACAGCTATGCGACACACTTACTCGAGGCTGGTGTCAACCTCCGTGTTATCCAGAAGTACCTCGGCCACAGGTCGCTCAAGGCTACGTCGATCTACCTGCACCTTACACGTGATGGCGAAGAGCAGGCCCACGCGACGATCAACGCGCTCATGGTACGCCCTCGCTCAGAGGAGGGCAAAGCGGCGAGGACGAACGCCGGCCAATAGCGCACCGTGGCGTCGCTTGCGGAGATTTTCACGCGCTATGGCGAGGAGTATCTGGAGTGTCACGGTTCCAGCGTGCCTCTGCAGCACCGTCGTGTCCTGGCGCTGCTGAGCGCCTGTGGCACTGGCGATCTGGGTTACGTGCGCTGGCGCTGCGAGAGCTGCGCTCGCTCTCACCGGACGCCCCGCTCGTGCGGCAACCGCCATTGTCCGGGCTGTCAGTCCTCCAAGAACGTGCGCTGGCTCGCCGAGCAATTACAGCATCGACTCGAGGTGCCCTACTTTCTCCTTACATTCACTCTGCCCGCAACGCTACGACCCTTCGTGCGCTCGCAGCAGCGTGCCTGCTACCGGGCGCTCTTTCGCGCCGCCGCTGAATCGCTTCAGAAGCTCGCACGCGATCCACGCTTTCTCGGTGCGGCGCGCCTTTGGCTTCACCGCGGTTCTGCACACTTGGGGACGGGCGTTGGCATATCACCCGCACCTGCACGTGTTGGTGCCGGCCGGCGGCTTGAGCGACGATGGTGCGAGCTGGATCACCTCGCGCCCCGACTTTCTCGTGCCGGTCAAGGCGCTGTCGAAGATCTTTCGCGCCAAATTCCGCCACGAGCTGCAGCGGGCTGGTCTTCTCAAGGACATTGCGCCTGCGGTGTGGACAGAGAACTTCGTCACCGACTCGCGCGCCGTCGGTGACGGCGAGTCGACACTCACGTATCTATCACGCTACGTCTTTCGCGTAGCGATCTCCAATGCCCGCATCGTCTCCTGCGACGATGGTCGCGTTCGCTTTCGCTGGAAGAAGTCGGGCAGTCGGCGGTGGCGGACCATGGAGCTCGATGCTCTGGAGTTCATCCGCCGCTTCCTCCAGCACGTCCTACCTCGGGGGCTACAGAAGGTGCGTCACTACGGATTCCTCAGTCCGCAAAGCGCCGTCTCCCTCCACGAGGTGCGAGTCTTTGTCGCTAGAGTGAACCCTCCCGCCGACGGCGCACAGATTCATTCCGATGCGAACGGAGCCAGGGCGGCGCCATCGACGACGACGGACAGTCCCACCGAACACCCCTTCTGCTCGTGCTGCGGAGGCCGGCTACATGTCATTGCGATCGTCTTTCATCGCGTCGGTTTCCGCGACTCCCGGTAGAAAGACACCGTGAACACTCTCCCACCGAACGACCCACTGCGCCCGAAAACCCGCCATGCCAACGGCGGGGCGCCCCCGGTCTGCTCCCACAGTGACCAGCGCGACTGCCAACGCGAGATTCGGTGCGCTCAGCACGTCGCAGACACCGTTCACGCGGTTGATTCCGCTCCTGGGGCTCCCTCGCGTGAGCCTTATCGCCGCTGCCTCTCCCTCTGACCTCGCCGTCAAATCGAAGCGTTTCCCATCACGTCCGACGGTCGCTCCTGCGGCCAACGAGGAGCCGCGAGGCTCCTTGAACTCAGGATTTGGACTCGGCTTCGCTCGCCCAAATCCTCATCCAGTTTGGCCATTTCGCGTCGAGCCTGCCAGCGCCAGGAGCGTCGAGGCCAAGGAACGACTCGGGCGCGGGCATCGGCGCTCCTGGCGTTCCCCGAAGGGCCGGACAGGAGTTATTGAACATGCACAAGGGCTTTCAAGGTACAAAAAAGTTGAAAGGGCCTTTGAATCCCCGCGAAACTCGTCCGGCCAGGCCGGCGCGAATCGGTAGAGTCGAGAGGTGGCGCAGTGGTTTAGGCCAAGGACTTTCCGTTTCCGGCTCTTTCGTCTGCCGGTGCCAAATAGCCTCAGACCGTGCCCTGTTTCCACCTCCCGCTCATCAAACCGGACGTGCGGTTTTCCCGCATCCGGCTTTCGGACAAGGTTCATACTTTCGCCCACGGAAAGTTGCGCGTCCGTTCAGTGAGTCGGACTAGACCGAGTACGCGGTGCAGGTATGTGTCGGGAAATCGTGACGTTCCTCGACTCGGCACTTTGTGTTTACGGCACAACCACTGACGCAGCCGGTTGCCGGCGTGGAAATCCACGGTGGCATAGGCCTTGCTAACAGGCCCAAGGCGGAAGTAGTTGGCCCATCCGATCATGGTTCGGTTGAGTTCAGCTACGAGCTCCTTGGCGTCGCGGGCACTCCAGCGACGGCTGGTCTTTTCACTAATCGTGCGGCAAAGCCCCACGACCTTCTTCTTGGACGGGCGTGTGCCGATGTAGGCTCGACCCGTCTTAGGCGACCAGCACCTTCCCAGCGTGTAGCCCAGAAAGTCGAACGTTTCGTCCGGGACGCTGCATTGACGTGTCTTTGACTCGTTCACCGTCAGCTTCAGCCGTTGCATCATGTTCCTCATCACGCGCATGGCCTCGTCGGCACTGTCGCGACAGCAGATCACGAAGTCGTCGGCGTAGTTGACAATTCGGGCGCGCAAGCGCCTTTGGTACCCGAGCACCTTCCAACCCACGATGAATCGTCGCATGTAGAGGTTACTAAGCAGCGGTGAGATCGGAGCGCCTTGCGGACAGCCCCGGCCCTCGTCCTTATTGCGCGTCGTTCGATGTTTTCGACCCCGCTCGTCCGTCTCTTCTACCGGCGCGACAAGCCACATCTTGATCAGATGCAGTACCTGTTTATCACTGATGCGACGTGCCACCGATTTCATGAGCTCGGTGTGTGGGATCGTGTCGAAGTAGCCGCTTAAGTCTGCGTCGATGACCTCTGTGTGGCCAGTATTCAGTAGCGAGTGGATCTTGCCTATGGCCTCCAAAGCGCTACGGTTGGGACGGTAGGCGTACTGCTCCGGCTGCAGGTCTGCCTCGAATATCGCTTCGAGGATCAGCACGGCTGCCGTCTGCACGACACGGTCGCGGATCGTTGGGATACCCAACGGCCGCTGCTTACCATTCGCCTTCGGAATATACACCCGGCGAACCGCTTGCGGACGATACCTCTTCTCTTTGAGCTCCTTCGTCAGTTCGTCCAACCACCGTTCGAGACCTTCTCTCTCGATGTCTTCGAAACGCTCGCCGTCCACTCCTGTGGCTCCACCGTTGGCACGGCAGCAGCGGTAGGCGTGTTCGAGAACGTCCGGTCGATACACCTTGTCGTAGAGGGCATAGAAATGAAAGTTGGGCGATTCCTTCGCTTTGGTATGTAACGCCGCCTGCAGCGTCCGAACCTTTGGTGGGGTTGGTAGGCTCATGCCAATCTCCCGGCTCTCATGGCTTCTGACGTTAACCTTGAACTAAGGCCCCTTCCCTCAACCGGCATTACCCGGCGTCTGCGGTACTACGGGCCTATCCGCCGCCCCGGACGGCCCGGCCGGCTCCTCGCGGAGCTCCGGTTTGGCGCTCACGCCGCGCCACCGTCGGGGTTTCCCGTGTTGCATCGAATCTCCGTTGGCACGCATGCCATCGCCACTACCCCGGCAGGAACCATTGGATGCTGTCGCTCTTCTCGTCCATTGGTTGGCAGCCTTCCCCTGTTTAGCGGAGGGTCGGCTCCTGCATTGACTCTTTCGAGGCCTGCTCGGCGTTCACTCACGTTACGGCCTGCGTGCTCGCTGGGTCGCCCAGCGACCCTTTTCCTGAAGTACTTCGACGTAGGTCGTTACCTCCCTCCGTCGCTCCGGGTGCTACCGGCTGGAGCGACCAGTTGCCGGGTGGGATTCTCACCCACTGAGGATTCGTGCCTTTTCACGGCGTACGCCAAACTCGAGCTAGCAGCCCGTTGAAAAAGTCATTCGGCCGAGAAACCGGCCTCTTCACGCCCAGCTCGACGGCGTCAATACTCGAAAATCTCGGAGATTACCTGCGTTTGCCGCGGCCGATCTGGACGCGAAGAGACCAGTTTTCGGCTCGAAGCACTTCTTCAACAGGCTGTTAAGCAATGCTATTCGTGGAAGAAGTTCACAGCCAGGAAGATCAACAACGTGCTCGGGCAGGCAGGGCGTTTCTGGCAGGAAGAGAGCTTCGACCATCTGGTGCGATCGGCGGCGCAATTCTACAGAATACAACAATACATAAGAGACAATCCTCGAGGCCTCCGCACGGGACAGTATCTTCTGTATCAGTCAGGCCATCAGGCGTGCCTCCGCGGTGTTGCGGAGACCAATAACCCAAATGCCTCGAGCCCTGGAGCTAAGAATCCCCCTTGTGCGCGTCCGCAATCGTAGGCGAACGCCGTTTGCCGTTGCTGAGCGAGCCCGAACGGCACACGGCGTGTGCCTGCTACTATGAAGTTGAAGAGCAAAGAGCAAGAGCTTCGGTGTTGTGAAGATCTCTTGTGCGCGTCCGCAATCGTAGGCGAACGCCGTTTGCCGTTGCTGAGCGAGCCCCGGACGGACACAGAGTTCTTAGTTGACAGGCCATGCTATGGCGCCCTCTTCGGCGATGCCGTGCCGCGCACCTCCACCGATTCGCCGTCGAGGTCGTACACGAGCGCGTATTCGAGCTGGAGCTTTTCGGCCTCGATAGGCGCACCGGCGCCGCCCGGAGTGATGGCGAACTCGACAAACTCGAAAGAGTTCGGCGAGATCGTCTGCTCGACACTCTCGGGCGCCACCGTCACTCCGTGCTGCGCTGGAAACCTCAGGGTGAGGCGTGCCGGTAGATCCGCGTCGTTGGTGAGCCGTACTTTCAAGAGGCGTGGGGATGTCGCCGTCGGATTCGGTTCGAATCTCACCGCCCGCCCATCGGTCACCTTTTTGACCAAAACAGCGACATCCTCCGTGCGCACGTCCTCATCCCAAATCCCGTCGAGCATGAGATTGGCCAGCACAGGCCCTTCGGCAGTCATCGTCACCCACATGACGTGGTCGAACTCGCCAAATGAACGGCCACGAAGTCGGCTGCTTCCACCGGTCGTCGCTAGCACGATGTAGCGCTGATCAAAGCGTTCGTACTTGACGTATTTGTGGGTGTGGCCGGCGAAGACGGTGTAATCACGCCCTTGAAGAAGCTCCTCGACGCGGGGCCAACCGCTGTCTTCGCTGCGAGCCCAGAGCGGCTTGTGAAGAAAGACCAAAGTCCAACGCACGTCCGTGTTTTCGGCGAGGACGCCCTTGAAGTAGTCGATCTGCGCGTCACTCAGGTTCGTCGGCGGGGGATCCTCCGTGTTGAGACAGAGGAAGAGAACGTCGTGATACACGAAGTGATAGTAGGTGCGGCCGAACCGCTCCGCCCACACCTTTTCCATCACGGTGTTGGAGATGTCGTGGTTTCCCGGTAGGTAGAAGAACGGCATTTCCAGTCCAGCGACGAGCCCTTCAAATTCATCCCACTCGATCTCGAGCTGTTTCAGATCTTCCGTGCCACCCTGGATCAAGTCACCGATGCTCATGACGAACTCGGGCTGCAGAAGGTTGAGCTTTTGCACCGCTTCGCCGAAGACTCCTGGGCGCAGCCCGCCGGTGCGGTCCGCAACGATAGCGAATTGAAAGTTTTCAGCGGCGTTGTTGAGCTCGAGATGCGTCCACGGCTGAGCAGACTGTTGCTCGATCTCGATGATGAGGCGCTGGTCGGTACTGCAGCCGCTGAAAGCCATGATCCACGCCAGCGAAATCCCCACGAGGGCGATGGCCAGGATCCGTTGCCTGATCGGTGTCGATTCCGTACGCATAGTCAGTCTTCCTCCATGACACTTCGAGTTGTAGCGGCAACAGCGTAACCTCTAGGTGCCAAAAGGTCACGGGGTTGACTCGCCGTGCCACGCGCATTGACGTATCCGTGGGTCGCGACTGAAACGAGCAGAGATTCGTTTGCGGATCTTGCGGTTTCCGTACAATGGTCGCCATGGAAGAGAAGAGATCGTACCGGCTCCTGGACACGCTTCGCTGGTTGCCGATCGCGGCCGCAGCGCTGCTGCCGACCGGGTGCTGCACGGACGGCGGCGACGCCGCACGAGAAGCGTTCGAGCTCAGCCCACACTTTGACGGCTTCGACAGCTGCTTTGTCCTCCTCGATCTTCGAACGGAAAGACGACTGTACTTCAACGCGCCACATTGCGACGATCGTTACCCGCCGTGCTCGACCTTCAAGATTCCGCACGCGCTGATTGCCCTCCAGACCGGAGTCTTGGCGGACGAGACCACAACCCTGACGTGGGACGGTACTCAGCAGATAGTGCCGGCGTGGGAACGAGACCACACACTGGGCTCCGCGGTGCGCGCCTCCTGCGTTTGGTATTTCCAGCGCGTGGCCGGACGCATCGGCGCGGAGGAAATGCAGCGGCAACTGCACAAGATCGACTACGGTAATCGCGACATCACCGGCGGAGTCGACAAGTTCTGGCTGATGAGCTCCCTCCGGATCTCCCCCGACGAACAAGTCGCATTTCTTGCGCGGCTCTATCGCGATCAGCTGCCGTTCGCCCCCGAGGTCGCCGAAACCGTCAAGCGCATCCTCGTCGTCGACAAGGAGAACGGAGCTGTGCTGAGCGGCAAGACCGGTAGCGGTGTCAGCGGCGAAGGTCAGCGCCTCGGCTGGTTCGTCGGCCACCTCAAGACGGTCGACCGCGAGTTCGTCTTCGCGACGCTGATTCGCGGGCAGCGCAAGGACACTTGGGGGCCGAAGGCGCGAGACATCTCAAAAGCGGTTCTTTCACATCTTGGACACTGGAGGCTGTCGACCGCCGCGGACGATGGCGGTTGAGGCTCGACGAACGATGGACCAAAACCGACTCAGCCCACCACCTACCAAAGGACACCTCTCCGTTGCCAAGTTGCCGCGCTACTGGTATGTCGCCTGCCAATCGAAGGAGCTGCGCCAGCGCCCCATCGAACGCGTCGTGCTCGGAACGCCAGTCGCGCTTTTCCGAGATGCTGACGGCAACGCGTCCACCGTGCTCGATCGCTGCCCGCACCGCAACGTCCCGCTCTCGTCGGGGCGCGTCGTCGACGGCTGCCTGGAGTGTTGCTATCACGGATGGCGGTTCGCCGGCAACGGTGATTGCACGGCCGTCCCCGGGTTGCAGGGCGAGCTGCCTGCGAAAGCGGCGCGGGTCACTGCTTTCCCAACCTGCGAGCAAGACGGACTCGTGTGGATCTACGCCGACCCGAGCACTCCACCGCGTCTCGAACCGCCGTCCCTACCGCTGCGAAGCGCCCCCGGATACACAACGTTCGTTCAGCGCTTCGATCTCCGCGCTTCGCTGCACGCAGCGATTGAAAACACCCTCGACGTGCCCCACACTGCGTTTCTCCATAAGGGGTTTTTCCGCGGCGGAAAGCAAAATGCGATCCGTGTCACGGTGCGCCGCTGGCACGATCGGTGCGAGGCGCAATTTGAAGGCGAACCGCGTCCTCCAGGGATTGCGGGTAAGGTCCTGTCGCCGAGCGGGGGTGTCGTCGAGCATTGGGATCGCTTCATTCTGCCTTCCATGGCGCAGGTCGAGTATCGTCTCGGACCCGAGAATCACATCGTCGTTAACGCTCTCATGACTCCCGTGACAGATTTTCAAACGCGCCTTCATTCAGTGGTCAGTTTTCGCGTGCGCCTGCCAAGTGCAGTCGTACGTCCGCTCCTCGCACCCATGGCGCGCAAGATCCTCAGGCAAGACGCGGACATCCTCACGGCGCAGACCGACTGCATCGAGCGCTTCGGCGGAGAGCAGTTCGCCTCCACCGAAATCGACCTCCTTGGCAATCATATCTGGTGGCTCCTCAAGCGAGCCGAAGGCGGCTACGTGCCCGAGACGAGCGATGAGGCGCCGCTGGAGAAGCGGCTTGAGTTTCTGGCCTAACCAGCCCGCCTGAAAAAGTCATTCGGCTGAGAAACCGGCCTCTTCACGCCCAGATCAGCCGCGGCGAGCCTCGCCGTGTATATCTTATAGAAGAGGGCTCGGAGATTACCTGCGTTCGCCGCGGCCGATCTGGACGCGAAGCGACCAGTTTTTAACTCGAAGCACTTTTTCAACGGGCTGCTAACCTGCGCTCGACTCAGCGCTTCGAACCACGCAGGTGATTCCCTTCTAAGGCACCGACGACCCTTTGCTTCGACGAGTCGACACTCGTAGAGCAGATCACTGAAGCGAATCAGAATCGAGTCCGAATCTTTACCGTTGGCGTCAACGTTCAAACCGGTCGCGGTGAGCGATTTCTCCAAGACCTTGCTCAGCACAACGGCGGTGAGTATCAGCGCGTCAACTAACGCGACCCCGCCGAAAAGCGAACAACGCTGGGCTGGTCAAAGGAGGAGGGAGGGCATCCGGCAGGTCTGCACGCTCTAGGTCTTGGCCAGACGACGAATGGACGGCTGCGCGGCCCTACGTGCGAAGCGCACGAGGCCGTGCAGCCGCCCTACAGATCGACTGAGACGCCTACTGCTTCCCGTTCGTCGTGCAGCCGCGCTCGTTGCGGCTCACGAGATCGTTTTTGAGGGCTTCGTAGTCCGCCTTCTCACCGGGGTAGACATCGTTGAACAGCTCAATGACATCCGCGTCACTGATGCCGTAGTTGACATCTTCGTTGGCGCCGTTGAGGAGTGCCGCCACGGTGTGACGCCCAAGAGCGATCAGTCCGCCGCCACCTTGTCGAAGGACCTCGAGCAAGGTCATGCCGGGGAACGCGTCGTCGAAGACGTCAGAGAAGAGTGTGTCCGGGGTGTACGGATCGCGCCACGCCGGGAAGTGGTGTTCTTGCTTCCAGAACCCAGGCGTGCAGCCGGCGAGCTCCTTGGCAACGAAGCAGAAGTCGGCGTCGAGGAACGACTGGCCTGGTTCCAGGTCGACCATGAAGGTCGTTGAACACCGGCCCGGAGTTTTTCCGTCAACGGTCGTTGCGTCGACATCGACGTCGCAGAGATCGGCTTCTAGACCGTCGAAGAGGTACTTACCGTCTTCGTCAGTCGTCGTCGACCGCTCGACATCATCTTCGCTGCCGATGATCCCGTCAGCGCCACTGCATGTGAGGCGGACAGTCACTCCGGCAATGCCGGCTTCACCTTCGTCTTGAACCCCATCGTCGTTGTCATCGCAGAAGACCGTATCGCCGATGCTTCCCGGCGAGACAAAGCAAAAATCTGCCACGAGATAGGACTGAGCGGGCTGCAAGACGACTTCGTGCGTCGTCGGGCACTCGCCAGGGCTCTTGCCTTCGAGAGCGGGAGACTCGATGTCGACCGCTACCACGCACTCGCTGAGGGCCGGTAGATCCGTGAACAAGTACTGCCCACTTTCGTCGGTCTCGATGGAATCAGACAATTCAGAGCCATCGGCTCCCACGCACTTCAGGTCGACGCGAACGCCCGCGATGCCAGGTTCGCCCTCCTCCTGCGTGCCGTTATTGTTGAGGTCGCAGAAAACAGTGTCACCGATTTCACCGTCTTGATTCTCGAAACAGAAGTCTGCGTCGAGAATCGAACCACCGGCAGTGAGCTCAACTTCATGCTGCGTTGGGCATGCTCCGAGAGTCTTCTCCTCGGGCGCAGTCTCCACGTCGACTGTGACGACGCAAAGATCGGCATCAAGATCCGCGAACAGATACTTACCTTCGCCGTCAGTCTCCGTTGATGCGACGAGATCGTCTTCCGTGTCCAGCGCACCGTCCTCGCCGGCGCAGCGCAGATTGATGGTGACTCCACCGATGCCAGGCTCACCCGGGTCGAGTGCCCCATCGCCGTTCTTGTCGCAGAAGACCAGATCACCGATCTCTCCGGGACTCGGATTGGCGTAGCAGAAGTCGACACCGCGCTCGGCTTGGAGCGGCTTCAGCTGGACCGTGATCTCAGTCGGGCACTCGCCCACGACCTTCCCATCCGGGGGATTGCGACTCGGAACCGAGACCTGACAAACACCCGGCGGAACGTCCTCGAAGAGGTAGCTCCCGTCGGCTGCCGTCGTTGTCGTCGCCATGAAATCGTCATCAGTGCCGAGAGTCCCGTCCGTCCCCGCGCACGCGATCATCACTTCGACGCCTTCGATGCCAGGCTCATCTTCATCATGGGCGCCGTTGTTGTTGACGTCACAGTAGACGAGATCACCGACCGAAGCGTTGACTTGACGCAAGCAGAAGTCGGCGTCGAGGACGCGGCCGCCTGGCTCGACAGTGACGCGGAAACTCGCGGGACAGCGACCAAGCTCCTTATCCGGTACGGCGTTCGGGTCGATGGAGACCTCGCACTCCGCCGGCGGCACCTCCGAAAAGAGGTAAAGACCACTGGCGTCCGTCGTCGTTGAATCGGTGAACTGTCCGCCGTCAGCGAGAGCACAGACGAGCTCGACTTCGACACCAGGAACGCCTGGCTCGCCGTCCTCTTGCGTACCGCTGTCGTTCAGATCGCAGTAGACGGTGTCACCGACCTCACCTGGGCGGAACTTGAAGCAAAAGTCGGCGTCGAGAAAACTCTCTCCGGCGGCGAGCGAGATGCCGAAAGAGTCGGGGCAGTTGTCCCCGGGGACTTTGTTGCCAGGGGCCGTCGAGGCGTCAGCGATGACCTCGCACAGTCCAGGAGGAACGTTCTCGAAGAGATACTTGCCGCTTGCATCCGTCACCTGCGTCGCGACCAGGTCATCCTCCGTTCCGATCGTCTGGTCTTCGCCGGCGCAGCGAAGTTCCACGGTGACGCCAGCGATTCCTTCTTCGCTCTCCTCCTGCGAACCGTTGTTGTTGGCATCGCAGAAGACCGTGTCACCTACGACGCTCGGAGGCACGGGCGGTGGCGGTATGATGACCGCGCCGACGAACCAACTGATGGAGTCAGGTAGGCCCGCGGGGACACCCCCGCCGCATTCACGCGAAAAGAGCTCGAGCGTCGCGGTCGTGGGAGACGCCCCCAGCTCAACCGGGATACGGATGATGTCGAGCTCCGCACCCTCACGCCCGCGCGCTTCGTTGCACAGGACGGTCGTGGACTGATTGAGTGTGAGCTCAAGTTCGTCCGGCCGATCAGGGGTTCCGTCGCCGATGATGACAATGATCTCTGCGCTGCGATCGTCTTCAACGCCCGGGAGAATGAATTCTTGCGGCGTCGTCACGTTGGCCGCGCCTGGAGCGCGAATGAAGGCGAAGTCCATGCCGTCGCGGATCTGAATGTCCGCTGTACCAACGCCGTCGTCGACAATCACCAAGAGCGCCGCACCGTCGGTTCTCAGGGTGAAATCGACGCCTTCAAGCGTCAGCTCGTTGCTGCCTGAGCTCACAAGCCCTAAGGACGTCACGTCAGCACGAAAGGCGAGGCTTGGTGGGTCCAGAGCAGGGTCCGTTTCCCCGATCAACTCACCCTGAATCTCTTGGCCATCGACGACGATGGTGTCAGCGCCTACAGACTGACCGCGCCCTTGCCAGTAGAGAAGGGCTTGCTTCACTTCAACGTTCTGGGGGATCGAGATGCTCAGAGTGGCGGGCTGCGTCACCATCCCGGTGCCCGCGACAATCAAATCGGACCCCGCTGCGATCTCGATGTCAGGCGCTGTCAGCTCCTCGACCTTCACGAGCCCGGCCCGAGGCACAGCGACGACACTGTTCCCCCCGCCGCCGCCACCACCGCCACTACAACCGAAAAACGTCAATATGAGACAAGAAATCGCCGCGGCGAACACAACGTGGAGTCGCATGGGATACCTCGTGTACAGCAACTTGTACGCTGGAGTGTGGATCAGACAAGCGACATTCGACGTTCCCGCCTTGGCGCGGACTGTCGCAGCTGTCTATTTTCCTTTCAACCTCGATCACGCTGTCGCGTGACTTTCAGACACGGGACAGATCTTAGCTCACCGGGCCGTCGAACTCCAGATGCAGAAGCACGGCTTTGCTGGTGTCTATCGATCGCCAACATCTGCGGTGTGAAGAAGTCTTTCCGCGTTGGGCGCGCGAGCGGTCGATATGTCGCGAATTTGGACACTTCGTGGTCGTCGCATCGTTCGAATAAGTGTCGTGATCTCCGCCCCTTGTACACAGATGGAGCTGACCGGCACCGAAGTTGCCTCTGATGTCTTACAAACCTCTTTCGCCACTGCATTCGACCGAGCTCGAGTGATCCTCCTCGCTGCACGGCCGAAGACGCGTACCAGCGAGGCACCATGAATCACGAGTTTTCCAACCAACGCGTAATGATCGCGCCAAGCTCGGTGAAGCTCAGCGAAGAGATCCTCACCCCGCAGGCGATCTCTTTCCTTGTCGATTTAGAGCGACGATTTCGCGGCCGGCGACATGAGCTACTTGCGGATCGCGCCGCGCGGCAGGACGCCTTCGACGCCGGTGAACGACCGGACTTTCTCGCGTCGACCGAACACGTTCGAAATGCTGAGTGGCGCATCGACCCCGTTCCTGGAGATCTTCACGACCGCCGCGTCGAAATCACCGGGCCTGTCGACCGGAAGATGGTGATTAATGCCCTGAATTCCGGCGCCAACGTCTTCATGGCGGACTTTGAGGACTCGACGTCCCCGACGTGGGACAACGTCGTTGCCGGCCAGGTGAATCTCCGAGACGCGGTCCGCGGCACCATCTCCTTCGAGAACGCAAACGGCAAGCAGTACGTCTTGGCGCCCGAGACGGCGACGCTCGTCGTCCGTCCACGAGGCTTCCATTTGGAGGAAAACCACGTCTTGATCGACGGGGCCCGCTGCTCCGCCTCGCTCTTCGATTTCGGCCTGTTCTTCTTTCATAACGCTCACAATCTGATCGCGAACGGGACAGGGCCCTACTTCTATCTCCCAAAACTGGAGAGTCACTTAGAGGCTCGGCTTTGGAATGACATCTTTGTCGAGGCCCAGAGACTCCTCAACATTCCCCTCGGCACCATCAAGGCGACCGTGCTCATCGAGACGATCACGGCTGCATTCGAGATGGACGAGATTCTCTTCGAGCTGCGAAACCACTCCGCCGGGCTCAACTGCGGTCGCTGGGACTACATTTTCAGCGTCATCAAGAAATTCCGTCACGACCGCATGTTCGTCTTGCCAGACCGCGCTGCGGTGACCATGGAGACTCACTTTCTTCGCAGCTATTCCCGCCTCCTGATCAAGACGTGCCATCGACGTGGCGCCCACGCGATCGGCGGGATGGCCGCACAGATCCCGATCAAGAACGACGCCTCAGCCAATGAGGCAGCGATGAACAAGGTCCGAAACGACAAACTTCGTGAAGTACAAGACGGTCACGACGGGACATGGGTCGCTCATCCGGGGCTGGTCCCCGTGGCGCGCGAGATTTTCGACCGGCACATGGAATCGGTGCACCAACTGCATATCACCCTCGACGACGTCACGGTAGGCACCGCAGATCTTCTCGAAGTTCCGTCTGGACCGATCACGGAGAAAGGACTGCGAACTAACCTGCGCGTTGCGGTGCAGTACACGGCGGCTTGGCTCGACGGAGTTGGCTGTGCCGCAATCAACCATCTGATGGAGGACGCAGCGACGGCCGAAATCTCACGAGCCCAGGTGTGGCAGTGGATTCGACACGCTGGCATTCACCTCGAAGACGGACGCGAGATCAATCGAGAGCTTTGCCTTGCGTGGCTCGACGAGGAGGTGAACGCTCTCAGCACGACCGTTGACAGTTCGAATCTTGCTGACGCGTCCGATCTCGTCCGTCGCTTGATCACTGGCGGAGACTTCGCCGATTTCCTCACGCTACCTGCCTACGAACAAATCACCACTGAATTCCCGTCGAACACTCAACCGTCGGAGGTCTAAATGTCGAGCAACGAACGGACAGAACGAATTCGCCAATCATGGGAGAACGACGGACGTTGGAAGGGCATCGAACGACACTATTCCCCGGAGGACGTCATCCGGCTTCGTGGCTCGATTGACGTCGAGCACACATTGGCAAGTCGTGGTGCTGCAAAACTCTGGGATGCGATGCACAACACGGCGTTTGTCCGTGCGCTCGGCGCGGTCACCGGCAACCAGGCCATCCAGATGGTGAAGGCTGGCCTCAAAGCGATCTACGTCAGCGGTTGGCAGGTTGCTGCCGACGCGAACCTCTCTGGACACGTCTACCCTGACCAGAGTCTCTATCCGGCGAACAGTGTGCCGCAGCACGTACGTCGCATCAATCAGGCACTCACGCGCGCTGACCAGATCCATTTTGGTGAAGGAAATCACGATATCGATTGGTTCGTTCCCATCGTTGCCGACGCCGAGGCCGGTTTCGGCGGCCCTCTCAATGCGTACGAACTCATGAAGGCGATGATCGAGGCCGGCGCGGCCGCGGTTCACTTCGAAGACCAGCTTTCGTCGGAAAAGAAGTGTGGCCACTTGGGCGGGAAGGTGCTCGTGCCAACGCAGCAGTTCACCCGTACGCTCGCAGCGGCGCGACTCGCTGCCGACGTTTTGGGCGTACCGACACTGCTCGTCGCCCGAACTGACGCGCAGGCCGCTAAGTTGCTCACAAGTGATCACGACGCCCGGGATCGGGAATTCCTCACCGGCGAGCGCACTCCTGAGGGTTTCTTCCGCATTCATTCGGGACTTGAGTCGGCGATCGCACGCGGGCTGTCCTACGCACCGTTTGCCGATGTCATTTGGTGCGAAACTTCGAAGCCTGATCTCGGCGAGGCTCGTGAGTTCGCCCAGGCAATCCATGCGAAGTTCCCTGGCAAGTTGCTCGCATACAACTGTTCACCGTCATTCAACTGGCGCCGCCACCTCTCCGACGACACGATCGCGCAGTTCCAGGATGAACTTGGTTCGCTAGGATACAAATTCCAGTTCATCACTTTGGCCGGCTTCCATTCCCTCAACAAATCCATGTTCAGCCTGGCACGTTCCTACGCCGCTGTCGGCATGCCCGCCTACGTCGAACTTCAGGAAGCGGAGTTCTCACTGGAGGAGGCCGGCTATACGGCGACAAAGCACCAGCGTGAGGTCGGAACCGGATTTTTTGACGACGTTCTGACGACTCTAAGTGGCGGATCAACGTCGACGACGGCGCTTACCGGCTCGACGGAAGAAGAGCAGTTCTCAGCACCGTAGAGGCCCTCCCACTCTTACCTCTGCAACCAGGCGCACGGCGCCTTCGAACGCCACCGGCTGTCGAAGGCGCCGTGCGCCATCCTGAACGAAGCCGTGGCAGGTTGCGATTCTTGCTCCCGTATGGCCGCTCACTTACACTGGATCATTCGTCCGGCTCCGTCATCGTCCAACTTGCTGGAGAGATAGCACATCATGGCTGAAGCGCACAGCGAGCGCGTCCCGGACTCACCCGCACGCAGCGGTGAGTTTCGCGTCGTCTCCTATCCGGCGGCACGTCGTCTCGCCAAAGAGCGACGTCGGCAGTTCCCGTTTCGTTTTCCACACGATCGCCGCCACCTGGGCGGACAGTTCAGCGTTGAGGAGAACGCGCGCAGGATCTTACGGTTCTTCTACTTCGAGCGACGCTTGGCACAAGCGCTCGGCGCGTGGACCTTGTCGATTCCGGAGTTTGAAGTCTTGGTAGAGACTGGTCGCCACATCTTCTTTCATGCCGATGCGGCTTACCACTTGCGCGAACGGCTGACAGAACAAGGGATGTCTCCCAAAAAGATCGATACGTTTCGCGATGCGGACATCGATGCTTTCATCGAAGAGCTGTTGAGCGCTGAGAACGCAGCAGAGTTGTTGGTCGGTGTGCATCAGGTAGCCGGCAAGAGCCTCAGCGTGGCGTATCAGCACCACATCGATGACACCGATTCGATGACGGACGCGCCAACGATCCGCTTGCTCAAGCGCGTCTTACTCGACTATGAACCGATGCTCGAATGGGCTGAGAGCGCCCTCGAAGCTTACGTCGATGGAGGTGTCGAGCCAACACCCCTTAGCCGCTGGCGATGGCATCTTCAGCGCCTGCTCGGCAGCATCGGTGGCGCCACAGGCGCCGAGACACGTAACGAAACCCCATCGCCCCTGCGTCATAAGGAACAGCCATTCGAACGTGGGACCGTGCCGCTCCGAGATGATCGATTCGAGACATTCAAAAACACCGGCGACTACGACGTCGGCGATGGCGAAGCCCGCTTTCCCAAAGAGAGCTACGAAAACACGCGCCTTCGTTTTGTCCGCACGCAGCGCGACGAGATCGATGCGATCGAAGCCTTCGGTACGTTTCTATGGGATATCCGCTTCAAGGACTTCATGGCGGAGTATCACTTGGCACGCATCACGTGGGACGAGGCTCGCCACACCGAAATCGGCCACCAGACTCTGCAGGCCATGGGCTACGATCCCTTCGAACTGCCGAATCGCCTAACTGGCTCGACGTGCCGCGGCCCCATGGATCCGGCGCCCGCAATGGCCGAAATCAACCTGTTCGGCGAAGTCGGAGTGCTCAAGACAATCGGCGGATTCATCGATGAGGCACGCAAGCGAGACGATGCACTGCTCGCTCACATTGCCGACTTTATTCGAGCTGACGAGAAGACGCACGTCCGCAAGGGACAAGACATCATCCGGTGTATGACCGACATGGGCATGCAGGAGCTGGAGCTTCACACTCGTGAGCTCTTCACCGAGTGCCTGGTCAGCCTTGGCGCGTTCAGCAAAGACATGGACGTGTTCACCGTCTCCCGTGAGGATCTTGAGGAGTTGATCGGCGAATAGCTCGGATGACCCAAACACGAACGCGTGAGGAATCGCCTTGACCCCAAGGAAACCTGATCCAGGACTTCGACCAGGCTGCCCGGAAGACGTCGGGATGTGCGCGGACCGCGTCGATGCTGTCCGTGCCTGGGCGGATGGGATTGTGGCCGCGAACGCACTCCCCGTGATCGACCTCGTCGTCGCTCGTCGTGGGGTCGTTGTGCTGCGCAGTCAGCATGTCAGTCCTCTGCTGTCGGATGCAGGGCTGACGCTACCAACTCCGCCTCTCTTCTATTTGGCGTCATTCACCAAGGTTTTCGTGGCGACGCTGATCATGCAGCAAATCGAACGTGGCACGTTAGCGCTGGATCGCCCCATCGCTGAGTATCTGCCGCGATTTGGACAGTGGGGTAAGGATCAGGTCACGGTGCGCCATTTGCTTTGCCATGCCTCCGGCCTGCCGGACGAGCTATCCTCGCCGCTGACGGCGGTGAAGTCGAACGAGGACTGGCTGAAGGAGATCTATGCGTCGCCGCTTTTCAGCGCACCAGGAAGTAGGTGCAGTTACTGCACGTGGGGATTTATTGTGTTGGCGGAGCTTCTGCGCCAGTTGACAGGTTCCGATCTGGAGAGGTTGGCGCGACGTGAAATCTTCGATCCGCTAGAGATGAGTAACACCCATTTCGGCTACGAGGCGGCATGGCGGGAGCAGGTCGTGCCGCTTTTCGAATCGGCTGGCGAAACCCTCGTCCAATCTGAGGAGCTGAATTGCGACGCATTTCTAAGCATGAATCGCGGCGACATCGGAGCGTATTCAACCGCCGACGATGTTGCCGTTTTCTGCCAGACCGCGCTCAACGGAGGGGCCTTCGGTAGCGAGCGCATCCTGTCGCCTGTGACGCTGGAGCGCATGACCGAACCGCAATTTGCGTGGACAGAAACGGCGGAACGTCTGTCAGCGCCGGCAGCGGATCAATTCGTCCACCTTAGCAAAGGGCTCGGCTGGATGGTTCGCGGCCAGAATCTCTGCCGAGGGTCTGACTTCATGAGCCCCCGCGCCTTCTTTCACGGTGGCCTTCTGAGCATGCGCGCGATCGTCGATCCCGCCTATGACTTAGTGACGGTCTTCCTGACCAGCATGCTAGCAACCGCACCTGCAATCTCCGCTATTCACGGCGATGCGGCGCGGATTCACCATACGTTTGGGACTCTCGCGCACGCCGCGATCACGGAGCTTTGACGCTGCGCTCGGGCGTTCTCGAATACGACGAATCCCCTTGCGCCTGGCAGGTGGCTGCTCGAGAATCGAAGGGGTCTTTTCCACTGTCGACTCCCCCGAGTGCCGCATGAAAGCTCACTATTTTTGTCTCGTCGTGCTCGTCCTTGCGTCCGCTTTACTCTCAGCGCGGACGGCAACGGCTCTGGATTGCAACTTGAACGGCCGGGAGGACGCCGAAGATCTCGGCACGTCCAGTAGCGACTGCAACTCGAATGAGATTCCCGATGAGTGTGAGGCGATGCCGCATGCCTTTGGGAGTCTCAGTGATTACGAAGTGGCCGACTTCACGTCGGATATGACTCTCGGAGATTTCGACTCCGACGGCTTGCTCGACGTCGCTGTGGGACACGGCGAAGGTGTTTCGCTGCTCCTCACCAGCGAAACGGCAGGTAGCGATGGTCTCCGGGCCCCTGAGGACTTTCGCCGTCTCGACTACAACGTCGAGGGACGCTCCGAGGTATGGAAGAGCGCCGATCTCGACGGTGATGGGAATCTCGACCTCATCATGGTCGATGTCGGCGGGCTCGTAATCCTGTACGGCAATGGTGATGGAACGTTTGAGCCTCCTTCGCAGCTCGCGACACCTCCTGGGGTCTTGGCGCTTGCGGCTGCTGACCTCGACGGCGACGGTGCCAGCGAGCTCATCGTCACCAATCGCCGCGCCGATACCGTTTCCGTCTATTTCGGCACACCGACACGCGTTTGGGCTGCGCCGCTGGAATTCGATGTTGGCGACAACCCAGTGGCAGTCCTTGTGGCTGATCTCGATGCCAACGATCTCGAAGACGTTATCACGATCAACCGCGACAGCCGCAACATCACGATTCTGTTCGGTAGCACGGACGGGATGCCGCTCCAAGGAACGACCGTTGATCTCCCATCACGTCCCCAGGTGTTCACCGCGGCGGACCTCAACGCGGATGGGATCGAAGACATCGCCGTGCTGACCGAAGACGGCTTGACGATTTTGAGCGGCTCCGCGAATGGTTCTCCCGCCACCTCGAGCGTGCCCCTGCCTGCGGAGCGCCCCAGTGCGGTCGCGGCGTCGGACTTCGACGCCGACGGCGATCTCGATCTGATCGGTGGGTTTCAATCGCCGCGGGGGGTGATCGCCATCGTCAACAGCGGCGATGGGACGTTCGTCACTACGCAGAAGCTGCCGATCCTCGTGTTGCCTACGGCCCTCGTTTCGACGGACATGGACGGCGACGGGGACGACGAGATTCTTGTCACACTCTTCGGTCGCCCGACTGCGAACCTCTTCTGGAACGGCGACCTTCGCGGCGGACCGCTGGTGTCTCTGGTAGAGAAAGAGAGAATCCTAGTCAACATTCGTCCACACTCGACGCAGCTTGAAGACTTCGACGCCGACGGCGACCTCGACCTCGCCATGATCGATGGTGGCGGCAGGATCGCGCTGATGCGCAACGACGGGGCTGGTTCCCTGGGTGCCGTCGAGTTCACTCCGATGCCAGACGCCCGAGGCATGTGGTCGTTGGCTGCAGCCGACTTGGACAATGATGGCGACATCGACCTCACAAGTGTCGAAGCGTCGCGCGGCGGCCTGGCGACGAACAGCCTCCTGGTGGTCGCGCTCAACAACGGCGACGGCACCTTTACTCCGACGCGAAACTACGACGCCAGCGAGCGCGGTTTCTACGTCACCACTGCCGACATCGACCTCGACGGGTTTCAGGACATCGTCACCACAAGTACCGGCACGAGCACGATGGGCATCTATTACAACAAGCGCGACACGACGTTCGAAGATGAAGTGACAACGCCAGTGCGCAGCAATCCGACTTCGATCGCTGTAGGAGACTACGACCTTGACGGCGACGAAGATCTCGCCGTTTCGAACGCGGGGTCGGCCCAAGTATCGGTTTTTTTGAATTTGGGCGAACGGCGTTTGAGTCCGCGCGTTGATTACGATGTCGATCCACCGCAGTTCGTCTACGCCTTCGATTACGATAGCGATGGCGACCTCGACCTCGTCACCTCAAGCGAATCTGCAGATGGCGTCTCGTTTCTTGAGAACGATGCGTCAGGTAGTTTCACCTTGCGGCAATCAGTGAAGACCAATCTGCCGCCGTACTCGATGGTGGAAGGTGACTTCAACGGCGACGGCCTGCAGGATCTTCTCACCGCCGACCGTGCGCTCGACGCCTTGACGCTTCTCATGAACACGGGGGCCGGCCGCTTCGTTCCAACGCGCCAGTTGAGCACTGGCGACAACCCGCGCTTTGCGGTCGTCGGCGACCTCGACGGTGACGGGGACGAGGACATCATTTCGACGAACCATTCCTCCCTCGACGTCACCATCTTCGACAACCAAAACGCCGACCGCGTTGGAGTGGCGTTCCGTGAAACGATCTGCACCCCGCTCGACTTCCACGAATTGTCGATCCGCTCGGTTCGAGGAGGCAACATTCGGCGACTCACCAAGTACATCGCCCGAGTCGACAGCGACGACGACACGCTCGTGCCGACGCTCTTTCACAACGTGCAGCGCTATCCTCTTCACCAACAGTTCCTCGCTGCCGAGTTCCCCGACCGCTTTCCCGTCGAGCTTTACGATCAACTCGTGGGGTTGCGAGCCGGGCGGAAGTACTTCAGCGGAATCGTATTCTTGCTGGACACCCCGGATGGCCCACTCTATGGCTACAACGTCTTGACGAACTTCGAGGCCGATGCCGCCGAGCTGCCGACATTCGAAGAAGTGCGGGGCGTTCATGAAGAGCTCGAAGCGAAGTTTTCGCTGCGCCCGCTGGCGTACTTTCCGGATGCCGCGCTAACCCGTGAATCCGCTGCTGAGTGGCCTGATACCAGTTTTGTCTACTTCGACGATGGATCTTCTACGCCGCAGTTCGAAGCGTACACGCTCGGTGTCGCGTTTGGTCGTGTGCGCCTCCACACGCGTGAGAGCTTTGAAGAGGCGAACGACAGCGGCCGCATCGGTTTTCAGGACGTCGTCGTTCTCGATCATGCGCCGCGCGATATCGAAGGCGTCGTTGCTGCTGTCCTGACGGCGGAACGTCAAAGCGACCTGAGCCATCTCTCCGTCCGAACTGCTCGTCGGGGCACCCCGAATGCATTTGCTTCGGACCTCTTCGATCGGTTCGCCGAGTTCGCTGACACGCTGGTGCGTGTGGAAGTCACCTCAGCGACGATCATTGTCCGAAGCGCGACGATCGAGGAGGCCGAAGAATGGTGGCAGTCAAGTCGGCCTCAACTCTCCGTTCTGCCGACCATCGATGTTGACTACGCAAGACTGGACAGTCTTGTCGAGGTGGACATCGGCCTGGTGGATCCGACACCTGAATCGCGTTGGGGAGGCAAGGCGACGAACATGGCTCGACTGCAGACGATACTGGTCGACCAGCACGCACAGTATTCCGAACGTGGTTTCGCGATTCCCATGCGTCACTACCTGAATTTTCTGCGTGCGAATACTGTGGTGTCGCCTAGATCGGGCGCGCAGGTCACGTATGAACAGCTGATCGCTGAGCTGGAGACGTGGCCAGAGTTCCAGAGCGACTCAGCGTTGAGATTCGCCGTGCTGGACGAGCTCCGCGACCACATGCGAGACGAGAGCACCGTCGATGCCAGTCTTGTTGCAGATCTCGTTCGCCGAATCGACGAAGTTTTCGGTACTACACGAACAGCAGTGCGCTTTCGGAGCTCCTCAAACGCTGAGGACGCACTCGAATTCAATGGAGCGGGACTCTACGACTCCACGTCCGTATGCGCCGCAGACACGCTCGATGCTGACGACCGCGGTCCCTCACATTGCGATCCGACCAAGTCGAATGAGCGCAGTGTCGAACGCGCACTCCGTCGCGTGTGGGCGAGCAATTGGAATTTCCGCGCCTACGAGGAAAGGGCCTTCTTCGGCATGCCACAGGAGCAGACGGCGATGGGCATTCTCGTCAGCCGGGCTTTTCTCGATGAACGGGTGAACGGCGTTGTCTTAACCGGCAACCCGAACGATCCGTTCGACGGCCGCTACATCGTTACTGCGCAGGTGGGCGAAGAGAGCGTCGTCAGCCCGGAGCCTGGTGTGATCGCTGAGACGAACCTTCTCAGCGTCGAGGCTGGCGAGGTGCGCCAGATCATTCGGCAGCAGCCGTCAACACTTGTTGAGCCTGGGGAGCACGTCCTGAGCGACGAGCAGCTGCAAGAGCTGGGAGCGCTGGTTTGGCACATCGATCGCGAGCTGCCGATCGACACCGGCGACTTTCCCCGCCTCCAGGTTCTCCTCGACCTTGAGTTCAAGATCGAACGGAACGGCGATTTAGCCGTGAAGCAGGTGCGACCTTTTCTGCGCAATGTCGACATCCCCCCGACACCCACTTTTACGCTCGAGGTTCCTGCCGAGACCATTGTCTGCGGCGTGTTCGTTCACTCGCGGGGCAATTTGACGGCTCTCGAGCTCAAGAGCCAGATTCATCTCACACCTCAGAATTTGGCGCTGCCGACAACGGCCAACTCGCTAACTGCGAATCTGTTCGACCAGGTTTTGCTAGGGCCGGACTCCGCACCGGCGACACCTCTCGAAGATGGCAACCTGCGGCTAGTACGAACGCCGCGTGGAGAGACGACAGAGTACCGATTTCGCTACGAGCAGCGCTACCAGCTGGCGTCGGGAGAGGAGTTCACGATCGAGCTGCAGAACCTCGAGTACTTGGCGCGTGGTGAGGACGTGCTGCGTGGCGGACGGATCGTGTTCGATGAGGAGTACGTGACGAGGCAGCTCTCGATGCAGGGCGCCAGTGATCTGGTGATCACCTACTCGTCGTGCACCTACGAGCTCTTACCGCTCTGGTCGATTGAAGTTTCTTTGACCGACGGCAGCAGCTTCCGACTGCTCGAGCGCCACGAACCCCCCATCGACATCGATCAAACCGGCCCCGCAGCCCTCGTTCTCGCCGAGCTTGACCTTGCGGGCGCCGAGCGCGATGTCATCGACTATTGGGATCTCGTCTACGCCGCTTCACGCCACAACCTTGGTGTGAGCTACTGGGCCGTGCTGGACCCACCACTGCGCGTCGCTGGGCTCGAGTCGCCCGTAGCGGTCGTCGAGATCAACGCCGCCGACGAGATACTCGGCACGGCCGCTTCCGTGCGCTACTTGAACGGCAGCTTCCAGGAACTCGCCTCCCCCGCTGTTGCGACCTTCTCAAGAGAATCTGCTCCGGCCCCAATCGTCGCGAGATTCCGACGCGGCGACGTCAACGAGGATGAACGCGTTAACCTCAGCGACGCGGTGATCACGCTCGATCTGCTTTTCCGCGGCAGGGGTCGACCGGGATGCTGGAAAAGCGCTGACGCTAACGGCGACGGCCGCATCGATCTGGCGGATCCGCTGCGCACGCTTCTGCACCTCTTTGCCGGCGCTGAGCCGCTCCCGGCGCCGTTCGAGAGCTGCGGCGAGGCGCCCGCTGAGGCCGCCCACGACCACCTAACGTGTCGCCGGAGCCAGTGTCCGTAGGTGGTTCAGTCCAAGCGGATCTTTCCCCACCACTGCTCCATGCGCTAACTTGGAGGTGTCAACAGAAGAAAGAGGTGCCGCGCGCATGCGCCAGTTCCTGAGATTTCCGGGCCGATCCTCCCGTCCCTGCAGACGTCCATCGAACCCTTCGCGTCGACCGCGGCGAGCAGGCCTTCTTTTCGGCATCGTTTTGGTTGCCAACGTGATCGCGTTGGCTTTCGGCAGCGACCAGATCGCTGGCCGCGACGCCGAGGTGACTCCCGGCACCGCCGATCGCGCCGGCCTCGAGTTCTTCGAGAGCCGTGTGCGGCCGCTTCTGGTCGACTCTTGCTATGAGTGTCACGGCGCGCAAAAGCAAAAGGGCGGACTCAGGCTCAACTCACGCGCGAGCGTTTTGACTGGTGGCGACTCAGGGCCGGCGATTTCTCCCGGAGAGCCCGGAGAGAGCCTCCTCTTGCGAGCGGTGCGCTACACCGACACAACCCTGCAAATGCCGCCGAGCGGAAAGCTCTCGGATCGAAAGATCGCGACACTTGAGCGTTGGGTGGCGCTTGGAGCTCCGTGGCCGATCGCATCCCCTGAGAGCCGCGCGGGTGATGGCGCCATTACGCCAGTGCGGGATCACGGCGTCGTCAGCGAAGAAGACCGCAACTTTTGGTCGTTTCGCCCGATCGTGCGGCCCACCGTCCCTACGAGTCCCTCGCACGTCAGTCAACCGATCGATCGCCTCGTCACCGCTCAGCTAAAGGCGAGCGGACTTTCGCTCTCACCTCGCGCCAGCGACCGCGACCTCGTGCGCCGAGTCTACTTCGACCTCATTGGCCTGCCGCCACCGCCCGAGGAGATCGATGCGTTCGCCGCCAGCGACGGACATGCCTATGAGAAACTTGTCGATCGCCTCCTCGCTTCGCCCCGCTACGGGGAGCGTTGGGGGCGACACTGGCTCGACGTTGTCCGGTTCGCCCAAACCGACGGATATGAACGAGATGGCGAGAAGAAACAGTCCTGGCGCTATCGCGATTACGTGATTTCCGCGTTCAACGGCGACAAACCCTACGATGACTTCATCCTTCAGCAGCTGGCAGGCGACGAGCTCGATGAGGTGAGCCATGAGTCGATCATCGCGACGGGCTTCTATCGCCTCGGCGTCTGGGACGATGAGCCTGACGACAAGCTCGTAGGATTCCTGGAAGAAAAAGACGATATCTTACGAACGCTCGGTGAGACGTTCCTTGGCCTCACGATCGGCTGTGCTCGGTGCCACGATCACAAGTTCGATCCCGTTCCGCAGCAAGACTACTACCGGCTGCTCGCTTTCATCGATCACGTGACCCCGTACGGCGAGGACCGGAGCGCCACTCACTGGCGAGCGAACGAGAAGGGGATCTTCACTCCACTGCTGAAGCCTGGGGAGCTGAGGGTCTGGCAGCAAGCGAAGCATGGTTACGAAACCGCGCTCGCGGCTTCCCGATCAGAGCGCGAGGCGCTCATCGAGGCGACACGCGCGAAGCTGCGTCAGCAGTTGGCGGCTGAACTGCCGGAGGCGGAGCGTGAAGCACTTGCGCGGCCGGAAGACCAGCGTAGCGACCTCGAGAAACGCGTCGCCGCTGCGGCGGCAGCACGTGTGACGCCATCCGACGAAGCAGTCCTGGAAACCCTGAAGGACCATCCGAAGCTACGGGAGCTCGACGAGCGGATTGCAAAACTCGAAGAGGCGATGCGTAGCGAACCGTTCGAGTTTGCCCTTTCAGTGCGCGAATCGGGTGAGCTGTCGCGTCAGACGCGGGTGCTCGTGCGCGGCAATCCCCGCAACCCCGGAGCCGCGGTGGCGCCGCAGTTTCTGACCGTCCTTGGAGGCCATGCACCGAAGCTACGATCGCTCAAGCCGCGAGGTCAACTCGCCGACGAGTTGATCGCCTACGGTGTCGAGCGAACGAGTGGACGCCGGCGAGCGCTCGCAGAGTGGATCGCGAATGCTCGGAATCCACTCACGGCTCGGGTCATGATGAATCGCCTTTGGCATCACCACTTCGGTCGCGGTCTCGTCTCGACTCCGAACGACTTCGGAAAGAACGGTCGTCAGCCGTCGCATCCCAAGCTGCTCGACTGGCTGGCCGCGGAATTCATCGCCAGTGGGTGGTCGACGAAACACATGCACCGCACGATTCTTCGCTCCGACACATATCAGCAGTCGTCGCGTGCCCTCGACGAGCGAGCGGCGCGCGTCGATCCCGAAAACCGCCTTCTCTGGCGGCAGAATCTACGCCGCCTGGAAGCCGAGGCGATCCGCGACGCGGCGCTACACGTCAGCGGTGAGCTCAACTTGGCGATGGGAGGGCGCGGCATCTTCCCCACGCTTCCGGCGGCGGTGCTGGCAACGCAATCGAGGCCGGGAAGCGGTTGGGGAAAGTCGACGCCGAACGAGGAGGCCAGACGGAGCATCTACATCTTCGTCAAGCGCACACTCGGCGTGCCGTTTTTGGAATCGTTCGACTTCCCGAAGCCTGACACCTCCGACCCTGCCCGTCCGACGACGACGATCGCACCGCAAGCACTCACTATGCTCAATGGCCTCTTCATCGACTCGCGGACCAAGGCATTTGCCGCTCGGCTCGTCGCAGAAAATGCCGCCGATAGCGAACAGTTGATCACCACTGATGTCGAGCGAGTCATCGAACGCGGATTCCGCCTTGCCCTCGGGCGCTCGCCGACGCCGAGGGAGAGCGAGACTGTGGTGTCTCATCTCAAGCGTCAGGGGCAAACCACGACACCGCGAGCTGCGTCTGAGTCTGTGGCGCGGCTGCTTTTCAACCTGAGCGAGTTCGTGTACGTCGATTAGCGGGTTTACCTGCCAAAGGATTTCTGAGGCCGCGTCGCTCGACCGCATTCAACGTTTGGCGTTCGCCCTTGGCTGCTCCGTTGCTCCGTCTGTGACACGCCTTCGCCATGCCGCGAGCGAGGCGCCCATCGTGCGAACGCGCTCCGGATAAGACGCAGCGAGATCGTGCTTCTCGGCAAGGTCTTGGTCGAGTCGATAGAGTCGTGCGGCATTTTTCTTCTCATCGACAAGGAGTTTCCATACGCCTTCACGCACCGCCGCTGTCGAGCGGTAGTGCCAGAAGAGCTGGCGCGGTGGTAGTGACTCGCGGCGCAGCAACACCGGTACTAAGCTGACCCCGTCCAGGGGCCGCGTCGTTGGCGCCTCGATCCCGACCAGTTCCAAAAGCGTTGGCATGAGATCGATGCCGACCGCCGTTGCGCCCGTCACAGCGCCGGCCTGAATCTTCCCCGTCCAACGCGCGATTGCCGGGACGCGGTGTCCTCCCTCCCAGAGTGACCCCTTCCGGCCTCGCAGCGGCGCGCAGGAGCCGGGGCCGGCCGCGCCGTTGTCGGAAAAGAAAAAGACGAAGGTGCGCCGACTCAGGTCGAACCGATCGAGGCTAGCGGTGATTTCACCGACGCTGCGATCCAGCTCCGCCATCATTTCGACGTACGCGGATCTCATGTGCTCAGGCTCGCGGTCGTTCCAGAGGCTTCCCACCTGACCTGGCTGACCTTCTCGCCGCACAGGTGGATCGTTTGGCCCCTGGTACGGAAAATGCGGCGCTTGGTGGGCGACGTACACGCAGAATGGCTGATCCTTCGAGCGCGAGATGAAATCCACCGTGTACCGCGTGATCAGACGCGTGACGTACCCTTGATCGTCCCGATCGAGCTCGGCACCTCGCCACCAATCGAAGAAACCTTGACCATCGATATGGGCGACGAAATCGACGTTGCCGCTGACGTAGCCGCGAAACTCGTCGAACCCGTGCCGCACTGGATTGTACTTACGCTCGTAGCCGAGATGCCACTTGCCGAAAACTGCAGTTTTGTAACCGCGTGTCTTCAAAAGCTCCGCGAAAGTTGTCTCGACGGTGTGCAGTCCGTGGTGTCGATTTCGCTTCGGATCAGCGTAGACGACACCGCCGATCCCAGCGCGCTGCTGGTAGCGTCCGGTGAGGAGAGCGGCACGCGTCGGGCTACAGACGGTTCCGTTCGAGTGAAAATCGGTGAAGCGCAGCCCCTCGGCCGCGAGCCGATCGATGGCGGGCGTTGGAAAGGCAGTGCCGCCGTAGCACCCCGCGTCACCGTACCCCATGTCGTCGGCAAGAATGATGACGAAGTTGGGCGCAGCGTCGTCGCACACGCCTCGGCGCGACGCCACCGTAGCGATCAAGAGAGCGCCGATGAGACAAAAGCGAGGAATCACCTTCATCCAGAGCCTCCAACATGACGCCCCGATTGACTCACTTGACATCGTTTCAGACCGGGTGATCAGCCGCGGCGAATGACGATGAGCGCGGCGGAGAGCCGCAACCGCGGGACTGAGAACACTCGACAAGATGTGACGACTCGATTATTCTAACGAAAGCCAGTAGTTGGAGTCACCGCAATGAATTGGCGCACAAGCGCGGCCGGCTGCTCAGAGTCACGCCGCGAGTTCCTATGGCAGTTGGGGGCTGGGTTCGGCGGCGTCGCGCTGACCGGGCTGCTTGACCGCGATGAATTCTTCGCGCGCCGCGGCTATGCGGCCGCAGCGAAGGCCGAGTCCTCGTTAACGCGGCCGCTCGCCGTACGTGCGCCCCACTTCGCACCACGCGCCAAAAGCTGCATTTTTCTATTCATGTATGGTGGTCCGCCATCCATGGACACCTGGGACTACAAGCCTGAGCTTCAGAAGCGCGACGGTCAGACGGTGGAGCTCGAAACGAGGCGCCATGTGATCTCGAAGGGCAAGCTACTCGCTTCGCGTCGCAGCTTCAAACGTTGCGGCGAATCCGGACTCTGGTGCAGTGACGCGTTTCCCCATATCTCACAGCACATGGATGACCTCTGCGTCATCAAGAGCCTCTACGCGGACACGTTCGCACACGGTTCTGCGCTGATTCAAATGAACAGCGGCCGGGTCATCCAGGGCTCCCCCACCGTCGGCTCGTGGCTGACGTACGGACTCGGCAGCGAGAACGACAATCTCCCGGGCTACGTCGTCATGCTCGATCCGCGCGGCGGACCGATCGCCGGAGCCGCCAACTGGTCGAGTGGGTTCATGCCTGCGGCTTATCAAGGAACTTATCTGCGGAGCCGAGGAGATCCGATCCTCAATCTTTCGCCGCGCCTTCAGACCCCTCGTGCGAGGCAGCGTGCCTTCGTCGACACGCTCGAGCGTCTCAATCGCGAACACCTCGAGACACGGCCGGGGTACTCCGAGCTGTCGGCACGGATCGCCAGCTATGAACTGGCGTTTCAGCTGCAGACGGCGGCGCCCGAGGTGATGAGCATCGCTGATGAAGATCGTCGCACGCTCGAACTGTACGGAATCGTCAACGCCGAAAAGACGCACAAGAGATCACTGGGACCGCAGCCATTCGGAACGCAGTGTTTGATCGCTCGGCGTCTCGTCGAGCGTGGCGTGCGGTTCGTCCAGATCTATTCTGGCGGCGGTCATGGCGATGAGAACTGGGACGCGCACGGCAACCAGGAGCAAAACCTCGCGATCCACGCCCCAGAGATTGATCAACCGATCCACGGACTCCTCACCGACCTGAAGCAGCGTGGTCTACTCGATGAAACCCTCATCGTCTGGGGCGGCGAGTTCGGTCGCCAAGCCGTCTCCCAGGGAAGCCGCGGCCGCGATCACAACGCCAAAGGGTTCCTCTACTGGCTCGCGGGCGGCGGCGCGAAGGGCGGGTACGCACACGGAGAGACCGACGACTTCGGGCATGAGGCCGCGGTCAATCGTCACCATATTCGCGATCTGCATGCGACGATGTTGCACTTGATGGGGCTCGATCACGAAAAGCTCACCTATTTTTACGGTGGGCTCGAGCAGAAGCTGACGGGAGTTCAAGAGGCTCATGTAATCGACGACGTGATCGTCTGACAGCGGCCGGTTTCTCCCGTCCGAGATCCGCTGCGTGGGAATAGAGGATCCGGTCGACCAACGCGATCTTGCACCTTCACAAGGTCGTACGTGAGGGTAGTCGATGCTGCCGACCGTACGGACGTATCTCATTGAAAGTTGGGCGCCTTTCGGCTATGCGACAACACTGCTGTACCGACATGACTGAACAAATTGCTCATTCCTGCGCACGGCATGTGGATCCGGCCGACTGTCCGGACGCGCTGGTTGCCTACTCAGAGGCGTACGACGAATACGGCATTCGAGTTCACGACGGTGGGAGCTCTGTCGTGAACATCAGGTTTTGCCCTTGGTGCGGCGCCAAGCTGCCAGCTTCTCGTCGTGACGAGTGGTTTGAAAAGTTGGAGGCTCTCGGCGTCAGCGATCCCGCTGAGCAAGACATCCCCATCGAGTTCACCACGGACGCTTGGTACCGCGGTGCCTAGCGGTTTCGGCCCACGGCGATTTTTCGCTCGAGCACGATCGGCGACCGCCGCTGCGTAGCCCCTTTGGAACGTGACGTCGCCGGCAACGGTTGTTACACTTGACGCCCTTTCACGGATCGATCTCTGCGCAAGCGTTTGCATCCGTGAGAACGTGGAAAAGGATCGTCGTTAGACGGGGAACCGATTACAACTGCTCGGGCGAATTTTCGTCGCGGCAGCTTTCCCTGAGGAAGTCCCCATGCTCAATTCACAACCTGAGCGACCACGCTTTCGTGGCGCCTTGTTTGTTCTTTCGATCGCTGTCGTTTTGCTCTCCTTGCGGCTTCAGGTCGTGGCGCAGACCTATCCACTCCGTTTGAGTGAACGGGGCCGCTACCTTGAGGATCAGTCCGGCAAGCCGTTCCTGATCAATGCAGATTCCCCCTGGACTCTGATTCAAGGACTAACGAAGGAAGAAACATTGGAGTATCTCGCTGATCGGCGCGAGAAAGGATTCAATACACTAGTCGTCGAGCTCATCGAGTCCTTCTTCAGTGGGCCGCTTAACCGGGAGGGCGAGCATCCCTTCACAAGTTCTGATTTTTCGGCCCCCAACGATGCTTACTTTGCTCACGCCGACTGGGTGGTAGAGCGTGCCCTGGAGCACGAAATGCTCCTGATCATGGCACCGGCGTACCTTGGTATCCTCTGCGGCCAGCAGGGTTGGTGCAGCGAGATGATCGCCAGCGGTGAATCAGTCATGCGTGATTACGGCCGCTATATTGGCGAGCGCTACCGCGACTACCCGAACATCCTCTGGCTCGCAGGGGGTGATGTCGACCCAAGTCACACCCCGGGTGCCTCGGAAGTGATGGAGGCCATGATCGCCGGCATCCGAGAGACCGACCCGGGCCACCTTTGGTCCGCTCAGTGCAGTGGACGTCTGTCGGCGCTTGACTGTTTTGATCGACCCTGGCTCGACGTTAACAACGTGTACTACTCCAACTGTCACGACGGTCCTGCAAAGACCCGACACGAATACGAAGCTGATCGCGCCTTGCCTTTTTTCTTCCTCGAGGGGCGTTACGAGGGCGCCATTGACTCCGACGAGAATCCACCGGTCTGTGTGCGCAGTCAGGCCTATTGGTCCATTCTCGGAGGAGCTTTTGGACACTGCTTCGGCAATTGGCCGATTTGGTTTTTCGGCAGCGGATGGCAGGAGGCGCTCGACTTGGAAGGCTCGACGTCGATGGAAATCATGGGGCGACTGTTCCGATCGCGCTACTGGTACAAGCTGGTACCGGACTACGACCACACAGTGCTGGTGAGCGGGTTCGGCTCGATCTCGGATATCTCGTACGCGTCTGCTGCAAGGACTGACGATGGAAAGACGATCATCGCGTACCTCCCGAGACCGCGGACGGTCGGTGTGGATCTTTCAACGCTTGTCGCCTCAGAAGCGATCGTACGCTGGTACGACCCCTCGAGCGGCGAGGTGGTGGAGATCGGCCGCTTCCCCGCTGACTCAGTTCATGACTTCACCCCACCTTCGCATCGGGGTGATGATTGGGTGCTAGTGATCGACGACGCGGCTGAGGACTTTCCGCTACCGGGAGCGTCAGAGATCGTCGACCAGACCGGGCACTTTCGTCGCGGAGACTTGGACGGAAGTCAGAGTCGGAACGTTTCCGACGTCATCATGATTCTCGAAGCGCTCTTCAAGCTGGACCCGTTTCCAGCCTGCATGAAGACCGCCGACGTCAACGACGACGGCATTGTTGACATCTCCGATGGCGTCTTCCTGTTGCTCTTTCTCTTCTTTACGGACGTCGTCGAGCTCAACCCTCCCTTCGACGCCTGTGGAATCGATCCAACGCTAGACGACTTGGAGTGCGTCCAGTCCACGGGTTGCTGAGGAGCCGTGGACGAGCGAGATAGAGCCGAGCACAGCCGAAAGTTGTGCGTTGATCGATTGCTAACCGGCGGCAGCCGACCGCGTAGCCAAGCCAATCGTCACTCGGCGACATCCCCGATAAGTGGAGCGTACGAACGAGGGACCCCGCTGTCGAACTCGACGACAACGAATCCGTCATCGTGGAAGCGCAGTGATCGGTACTTCTTGGGCGGAAGTTCATGCTTGACGACAAGGCTCTGCGTCTCCAGATCCCACACCTTGAGCGTTCGATCCTTGCCCACTGATGCCAGTGTTTTTTCGTCTTTCGAGAAGGCAACGGCGATCGTAGCGGATTCGTGGCCTTTCAACTCCTTGACGACTTCGCCCGTGTCGATAGACCACAGCGAGATCTGTCTTGAGAAGATCTTGGAAGAGGCCAGATAGGTCTCGCGTGGAGAGATGGCTGCGTAATACTCACTCTTGATTGGACCTGAAAACGAGAAGCTGACTCTCTGCGTTGCCACCTCGACCAGATAGCAATCGAAGTTTCAACCGTCGTCTACAGCAACCGCTCGGTACTTTCCGTTCGGGACCCCGGTCGAATCTATGACTCTTCCGGGAGCGACTCCTGCAAATTCCCCCTGCGATGTCGTCGACCACGTCTTCAGAAACAACCCGGCAATAACGCCTACGCCGATCAATGCGACCATCGCCGTTAGCTTGGACATCGCACTTTCCTTTCGCCGTGCCGGAATCCACGATTTCTGGGCGTTCGGACTCGAAGCAACCGCCGGTTGGCGGGTTCACGCAGCTTTCGCTGACGATCTTACTCCGAACAGCGTGCCGCCGCGAGTTCTGCGTCCCGCCGTTCTAACAGCCCGGCCCGGAACGGCTCGAAACAGAAGCAGAGACACGTCCGCTGCGTAGATGATGGACACAAATCCGTCACGAACCACTGCCCCACTGCGCCTCGCCGAGTCGATTCGGACTTCCGCGCATGCCCTTCGACTGTTTGCCTACTTACCGCTCGAGCACGACGCCCTCGCGCTCGAGACGAGCGAACATCGCCTTGTACTCCGGCGAGCCGTCGTTATCCCAATACTCCGTCTGCAGAGGGGCGTCGTAGCTGAGCGGAATCTGACGCCGGACGTTCGGGCGCACCATGAAGATCGACTGCTTCGGGTCGGCAATGTTGTACATCGCGACGCCGTTGTCGAATCTGGTCTTGATAATCCATTTCTCTTGCTGCGGCAGTTTCTGCTTCTTGAGTCGTTCCAGCTCAGCACGGTCAAGGGTGACGCCGAGGCCTGGCTTCTCCGGCACGCGCAGGAGACCATTGACTGGTTCGAGGCGCTCATTGACGACGTCCGATGCCCACGTCTCGGCGTCGCTGTGAAACGGCCACGTCGCTGTCTTGAAGGCTGCGTGCATGTGGGTCGTCATGGAGCGTGTGATGTGCCCGCCGACGTTCTGTAGCATGAACGGGACGTTGGCGGCAGCGAACAGGCCAGCGCGCCGCATCGCGACGCCGATTCGGGCATGCCCGACGATGTAGCCGTCTGCCGCGCGCCTAAGAACGTCGATTGTGTGTCCAAGCGGGCTGTGGTGCAGGATGACCGGCACTGGGCAACGCTTGCGTAGTTCGATGTATCCTTCGAGATCACGGGAGGTCAGCGGATCTTCGAAGGCACCGGCAATCGGGAAGGCCGTGATTTTCTCGATCAGCTCAAGCATGTGATCGACCGTGCCGTGACCGGTGACATCGTAGAGGACCCGGAAACCCTTCGGCGCCACGGCTTGCATGGCCGCGTTCTGATCGAGGATGTTCTCGAAGGGGGAGAGGTGGAACTTCATCCACGTATAACCCATCGCAGCATAGTTGCGTACGGTCTCCGCCATACGTTTCGGCGCTGTCGATACCGTCCAGCAGCCAACGGGAATCCACGAGCGGTACTTCTGGCCGAAGAGCTTGTAGACCGGAACACCGGCCGCCTTGCCCATGAGGTCGTACATCGCCGTGCCGAGTCCGAGAGACGTCTCGTCGCCGATCCAGTCGAACGGATTTGTGCCGATGTAACCCTCGATCGTCCCGTCGCTCTCGCGCCCACCGCTCTCCCCAAGGCCGGTGATGCCCTTGTTCGTCTTGACGACGTAAACGTACCGCTTCGACGGGCCGTAGTAGTGCTGCAGCTGGTAATGGATCCAGTCGACGTATTCGGGATGGATCTCGTGCACTTCGACGTCTGTGACTCGGAGCTTTCCGTGGACGCTCTCAGCAGTGCGAGCTGCGGCCAGCGCCGTGTTTCGGTGTCGCGTGAAATAGGTCGATGCCAGCGCCGCCGCCCCAACGCTTGAAAGGAATTGCCGGCGGCCAAGTGGAGTTGCTTCTGAAGTCGGCAAAGCTCTTTGCAGGCGCTGGGGCATGATCGTCTCCGAAGTTGTCACAGTCCGGGTGGCACCTGATCTCTACGGCTGCACGCGCTCGCGTTTGGGAACAAGTGGCTCCTCCACTAGATGCTCAACCACCTCGACGACACGATCGACGACTGCGTCGACGAACTTCTTGCCGAGCTCAGGTGATGCAGCCTCCGGATAGCCAACGCAACCCTGCTGTGTCCTTTGACCCATGTCGAGCGGTTTGAAGAGACCGCGCAGAACGTCCGGCGACGCAGGGTGATCATTCTTGATCTCCTCGCGCTTCACCAGTTCCGGACGAAAATGCATGACCATCGACGTCTCGAACTCACACGCGTGTCCCATCTCCTTGCGCTCGGCCGTCGCTAGCGCCGCGAGTTCCCGGCTCGCAATCTCCCAGTAGCTGGCACCGGTCAACTGGCACGCTGGATAATCGACCCGGAGAAGCCTCAAGGCCATGTGGAGCGTGTCGATATTGCCACCATGGCCATTGAGGATCATGCAGCGCTTGAAGCCATCATCTAGTAGCGGCTTGAGAATCTCGACCTGCATGCGCATGTGAAAGTCGACCGGTAGGCTGAGAGTCGCCCCGAAGGCGAAGTGATGATCGCTGGCGCCTAGCCACTGCACCGGCAGAAGCAGTACTCGATCTGACAGGCGTTGTTCGACCAGCTCTGCGATGCCGCCGCAAAGAATCGTGTCCGTAAACGTCGGTAGATGGCGACTGTGTTGCTCGCAGGCTGCTACCGGTGCGATCACGAGGGTCCTGTCGCGATCAAGACGGGCGACCTCTGGCCAAGTGGACTCGTGAAGCTTCATAGACTCTTCCTTCAAAAGGCTCAAAAGGCGAACTTGAAGTATCAGCAAGTGTAGACAAACAGCTACGCCAGGTATTAGAACAACGCTTCCGGCTTTCCACAACGTCCCACCGCAAGAGGAACCTACAGACATGACGAAACGTGCCACCCAAGAAGTGCGCGAGCAGCTTCGCAGCGCCGTCAACACCGAGCGGTTGATCGACACAGCGGTGAAACTTGTAGGCGTTCCTAGCCCGACGAAGAGTGCAGGAGAAGTCGCCGCTCGACTGGAGGAGCTTCTTGCGGACGATGATTTCGAGGTCGACCGACCCGAGGCAGGTTATCCTGCGTCACCCGCCGTCGCCTGTCGCTGGCAGCCCGGAGAGGACGGTAGAACGCTTCAGTTCAACGGTCACATCGACACCGTCCACCTGCCGTTCGTTGCGCCTCGCGTCGAAGATGGAAAGCTGTATGGCAGCGGCGCGTCGGACATGAAAGGCGGTTTTGCGGCTGCCGTCGAGGCGACACGCGCGCTTCGAGACTCCGGACTCCTGAAGCGCGGAGCGATCCTCTTGACAGCCCATGACCTTCACGAGTCGCCTTGGGGCGATGGAACTCAAGTCACAAAACTGATGGATGCAGGTTATCTCGGCGATGCCGTCATGCTACCCGAGTATCTGTGTGACCGGGTACCGGTCGCCGGGCGCGGACTCGCGACGTTCAAGATTGTCGTGCGCCGTGACGGCGACCCTGTCCACGAAGTGCTCGGTGGCATCGACGCCCCCAGCGTTATCTATGCCGGCGCGGAAATCGTCCGTCGTTTGGCCGAGCTCGACCAGGAAGTTGCCACCCAGCGTCATCCTGTCGCCGGTCGCTCGAGTGTCTTTGTCGGCAAAGCACTTGGCGGCGAAATCTACAATCAGGCGCCGTCAGAGTTTCTCATCGAGGGAACGCGTCGTTGGGTTCCAGGCTCAGACATCGACGCAGCCGAAGCGCAGATCACGTCGTTGGCGGCAGCTGTTGCCGACATGACGGGAACGACGGTAGAGGTGGAGTTCAGTTGTACACGGGACGCGTTTGCGATCTCACCAAGCGAATTGATCGTCAGCGCCTTCCAAAACGCCATGGAGCTTTCGAGTGGCCAGCGACTGCCAACCGGTGCGAAACCGTTCGTCGACGATGGCAACGCGTTCGTCGCACACGGACGCATCCCCGCCATCACGCATGGGCCAGCCGCGAAAGGCGCCCACACGACAAACGAGGAGGTCCCCATAGCGGAACTCGAACGCGTCGCGCTCGTGTACGCGCTGACGGCGTACGAGTTTTGCCAATCTTAACCAGCCTGTTGAAAAAGTGATTGAGCTGAAAACTGGTCGCTTCGCGTCCATATCAGCCGGGCGAACGCAAGTAATCTCCGAGCCCTCTTCTATAAAGATATACACGGCGAGGCTCGCCGCGGCTGATCCGGGCGTGAAGAGGCCGATTTCTCAGCCGAATGACTTTTTCAGGCGGGCTGTTAACAGCTCGACCGACGGTCGTTCTTCTCACTCTGCTGGCACGACCGTGTTGCGCAGGACGCCGACGCCCTCAATTTCGACCTCGACAACGTCGCCGATTTTCATGCCTCGAGTTTTCCCTGGCGTCCCGGTGAAGATCAAGTCGCCAGGTTTGAGCGTGGCATGTCGACTGATGAAACTCACCGCCTCGGCGATGCCGTGAATCATGTTGCGGGTGTTTGTTCGCTGACGCACCTCGCCATTGACTCGTAGCACCATTTCGAGGTTGCCAAAGTCGATACCCGAAGTGATGTACGGACCGCATGGCCCAAACGTGTCGCTTGCCTTGGCACGCCACCATTGGACGTCCTTCTGCTGCCACGCACGTGCGCTGATATCATTGCCGCACGTGATGCCGAGGACGTAGTCCATGGCGTCGTCAGCGTGCACGTTTCTTGCCTCCTTGCCGATAACGACCACGACTTCTGCCTCGTAGTGCACGGGTTCAGCGTTCTTTGGCTGCACGACGGGGCCTTCATGGCGCTGCAGACAGGACGGAGCCTTGATGAACGGTTCCGGGTGCACCGGCACTGGGCTGTCGCCCAAATGGTCACGATAGTTACCGGCGAGCGCGAAAACTTTCGAGGGGGTTGTCGGCACGAGTACTTCGACTTCGTGCAGAGCGTACGTCTGGCCGGTCTCTTTCCAGTCGCCGAAAGGTGTCCCGTCGATTTCCCGAATGCGGTACCAATCGACAACACCATACGCGACCTTCGACCCGACGCGGAAGCGTGCAAAGCGAACCGGCTCCTGCGGTCGAGCCGCCACGATGCGATTGCGAAGCACCCCAACCTTTTCGATCTCAACCTCGACGACGTCGCCTGGCTGCATCCCCAGAGTCTTTCCTGGGGTCCCGGTGTAGATGAGATCCCCCGGCTCGAGGGTGACGTGTTGGCTGATGAAGCTCACGGCATCAGCGAGCGAATGAATCATGTTCGCTGTATTCGTCTTCTGCCGCACTTCGCCATTGACGCGAAGGGTCACGTCGAGGTTGCTGAAGTCGATGCCGGTGACGACGAATGGCCCACACGGCCCGAAAGTGTCGCTGCCTTTGCCGCGCCACCATTGTGTGTCACCGCGCTGCCACACGCGCGCACTGATGTCGTTGCCGCAAGTGATTCCCAACACGTAGCTCATCGCATCATCAACGCTGACGTTGCGTGCGCGCTTGCCAATCACGATCACCACTTCCGCCTCGTAGTGAACGGCCTCGGTGTCCGGGGGCTGCACGACGAGACCTTCGTGTTTCAGAAGCGAGGTCGGCAGCTTAAAAAAAGGTTCCGGCGTCGCTGGCGGTGCCTGGTCGCCAAGGTGGTCGAGATAGTTTCCGGCTAGAGCGAACACCTTCGATGGCGTTGTCGGTACCAAGATCTCTACATCGCTGAGAGCGTACGAATCATCGGTCTTCGTCCACGCTCCGAAGAGGTCGCCTGAAAGCCTCGTTGCACGATCACCTTCGACCAGGGCATGAAAGATCTCGCTCCCAGCACGCACGCGAGCGAACTTCATCGCTTCGTGGTGGTCGGCGAACCCACTCTGGCATAGCGTGGAGGCGCTAAAGAGAATCAAGCAAAAGAGCGCAAATCTGGTCCGCCGGTGAGACATGAATCTTCCTCCCGTTTGCTGATGCGAAACCCCAAGTTTGTGATCGCAGCCGGGCCGATCACTCGTTCGGTTCGTCTTCTGGGTCGAACGAATTGAAAGGCGGCATTAGGAAAGAATTGTAGCAAATGATGTGAGACGACGGCAGCCTCGCTCAACCTGTGAAACGTGGAACGTGGCGATAACCGCCCCAAACCGAACACGGCCCGAACGCCAAGACGTTGACGAAATTGTTGCGGTTTCGGACACTATCGTCGACCCCAGCGAAGAGCGGCGAGCCCGCCGCTCTTGGGGCTCACATTTGAGGGCCCGTTGGGCGCCCCTCTGTTTCGCATGTTTTCGCTTTCGGCTACGATAGGGATTGTGGGCCGGCTGAACCCGGTCCGAATCCGTCGCGGCCAGCCCTGAGTCGACCCGTGGATCCTCGCTTGAGACCGCACCAAAGGCACCATTTTAGGTTAGCGTTCGCCGCACTTGGGCTCGCGCTGGTCGTCGCCGGAGCTGGCGACCTTGGCGAGGAGCGCCGCGGCACCGGCGGTCTGAGCCTACGCGCCGAGACTAGCGCGGCCAACGATTCGGCCGGCGACGCGTCGAACCATTGGTCCTACCGGCCGCTTCGGAGACCCGAAGCACCACGGATCGCCAGCGCCAAGAGCGTAGCCCAGCCGATCGACGCGTTCGTCATGGCTCGACTAGAGACGCACGGTTTGGCGCTCGCCGAAGCGGCCGACCGCGTCACGCTGTGTCGGCGTCTCTACCTCGATCTTCTCGGGCTCCTGCCGCCACCAGAGGTCGTCACCTCGTTCGCCAGCGACGCGTCGCCATGGGCCGTGGAAAAACTCGTCGACCTCATTCTCGCATCCCCTCATTTTGGCGAACGGTGGGGACGTCACTGGCTGGACCTGGCGCGCTACGCTGACAGTAACGGGTACGAGGACGATCAGTATCGCCCGGACGCGTGGCGTTTCCGTGACTGGGTCGTCTCCTCTTTTAACCATGACCAACCATTCGATCAGTTCACCGTTGAGCAGATTGCCGGGGACCTTCTACCCGCGCCGACGTACGCGCAACGCGTCGCAACTGGGTTTCACCGCATGACGCCGTCGAACGAAGCCGGCGCCGGCAACGTCGACGAAGAGTATCGAGTCAAGACAGTAAAGGACCGGATCGGCACGACTGGAACGGTGTGGCTCGGGCTCACCGTCGGCTGCGCTGAATGCCACGCGCACAAATACGATCCCCTCAACCAACGAGAATACTACGAGCTCTACGCATTCTACGATCAGACCGAAGAATTCGACATCGACGCCCCATCTTTACCTGCGCGCTTCTGGGACACCTACGCCGTCGCGAAGAAAAACGCGAAAGGCGGCTTCGACAACCTCAACAACATCCCCAAGCCCCCCAGTACCAAGGCGCTGACTCTCATCTCTGCGTCGGTGCCGCGACAGAGCTACGTGCACGAGCGTGGCGATTTTCGCGATCGCGGCGAGAATGTCAGCGCCCGGACGCCACGTTTCCTGCCGCCGCTTGCCGTGCGCGGCTCTGCCGCCGACCGTCTCGATCTCGCTCGATGGATCGTGTCACCCACCAACCCCTTGACAGCGCGCGTGGTCGCCAACCGAGTTTGGCAGCACCTCTTCGGCCGTGGTTTGGTCCCGACCCCGGAAGACTTCGGGATCAAGGGCGAACCGCCCAGCCACCCTCTTCTTCTCGACTGGTTGGCGGCGGAGCTGCTACACAGTGGCTGGCAACGGAAAGCGCTCATCCGCCGGATCGTTCTGTCGTCTACCTACCAGCAGTCGTCTCGTGGTCGACCCGAGCTCCGGGTGCGAGACCCTGAAAATCGTCTCCTCGCGAGGCAGAATCGTGTCGTGGTCGAAGCCGAGGTTGTCCGTGACCTAGCACTCGGCGCTAGCCAGCTCCTTGTGCGAAGCATTGGCGGGCCAAGTGTGCAGCCACCGCTGCCCAGCGGCTTGACCGAAGTTCGAGAGCTGAAGAACGAGAACTTTCGTGAGGAGGATCAAAGCGACGAGCGCTACCGGCGCGGCCTTTACGTCAACGTACAGCGAACCTTTCTCTACCCGTCGCTGCGAACGTTTGACGTCGCCGATCCGAACGTTCCATGCACCAAGCGGGAACGTTCCGTGACGCCGCTCCAAGCGTTAACGCTGCTGAATGAACGCGCCTTCTTGGAGTGCGCGCGCGAGCTGGGCCGCCGCCTGGCTGGCGAGTCGGATTCGATCGACCAGAGAATTCGTCAGGCGTTCCAACGCTGCTTAGCACGGCAGCCATCGACCGGTGAATTGAACACAATTTCGCAGCTCTTCGCGACGCAGCGAACGCTGTACAATGCGGAGCGCGACGCAGCTCAGCTGTTCGTCGGCGCCTCAGGTGCCGAAGGCATCGACGTTGCCGAGAGCGCAGCGTGGCTGGTGGTTGCCAGGACGCTCATCAACGTGGAAGAATTCATCACACGAGAGTGAGATGCGACGTGAGAACCGAAACCAAGGGCCGGGCGTGAGCCTGCGATCTGAGCAGGAGCAGGACCGACGTGCTTTTCTCACCAGCGCCACCAGTGGCCTTGGCGCGGCCGCGCTTGGCTCGCTGCTCACGGGAGAGGCGATCGCGGCGCCCGCCGAAGCAGATCCGACCGCTGAAACGGAACCGCCTGCGTCGACAACTCCAGCTGATCGACAGGGCGCGCACTTTCCACCCACGGCGAAGCGCGCCATTTTTATCTACCTTGCCGGTGGTACGAGCCAAATCGAGCTGTTCGACCCTAAACCCAAGCTCACTGAGTTGACGGGCAAAGGCATTCCGGAGTCGTTCAACAAGAAAGAGCTTTTCGCGTTCGTCAAACCCGAGTCCGCGAAGCTGATGGGCAGCCGTTTTCCTTTTCGTCGCTATGGACAGAGCGGTCTTGAGATGAGCTCGCTGCTGCCGCACGTGGGCTCGATGGCAGACGATATCGCCGTTCTTCGTTCTCTCCACACGGATTCCTTCGATCACGGACCGGCCGAGATCCTCTTCAGCACCGGCGAAGACTCTCCCGGACGACCGAGCGCGGGCGCGTGGATCTCCTACGGTCTAGGTAGCGAAGCCGAAAATCTACCGGCGTACGTCGTTCTCATGACCGGGCGCGGCCCCGTCAGCCGCGGTCTCGCCTGGGGGAGCGGTTTCCTGCCGACGCAGCACGCGGGCGTCCTCTTTCGCAGTCGAGGCGAACCGGTTCTCAATCTGGCCAGTCCGCCGGGTGTGACTCTCGAGGCGCAGCGCTCGCAGCTAGACGCTCTGCGCGATCTCAACCGTCAGCGTCTCGAAACCGTGCTCGACCCGAGCATCCAGAATCGAATCGACGCCTACGAGCTTGCATTTCGTATGCAGATGGCCGCGCCGGAGCTTGTCGATTTTCGTCGCGAGTCGCAGCGCACTCTCGAGTCTTATGGTGTGGGACGCGACGGCGCGGAAGCCAACAGTTTCGCGGTCAACTGCGTTCTTGCCCGCCGCTTGGTCGAGCGTGGCGTCCGCTTCGTCAGTATCTTCCATCGTCGCTGGGACCACCACGCTGCGGTCGAGGGCGGCGTGCGGACCAACTGCCACGTCGTCGACCAGCCCATCGGGGCGCTACTGCGCGACCTCAAGGAGCGCGGGCTTCTCGACGAGACGCTGGTGATTTGGGGCACCGAGTTCGGCCGCACGCCGATGACGCAAAACTCCGAGCCGGGTCCGGGAGCCGGCCGCGATCACCACCGCTACGCGTTTTCAACTTGGATGGCCGGGGGCGGCGTCCGAGGCGGTACGGTCGTCGGCCAGACCGATGAACTCGGGTTTCGTCCCATCGAAGACTCCATGCACGTCAACGATTTCCACGCTACCATGCTGCACCTCCTCGGTCTTGATCACCTGCGTCTGACCTATCGCTTCAAGGGGCTCGACTTCCGCCTCACCGATCAGGGCGGCGAGGTGATGGAGAAGGTGATCGGTTAGCTATTGGTCTAGCCTCGAGTTTGGCCATGGATTCTGGTCATGCAACGAGCCCCAATGCTGCGAACGCAGCCTGAAGGGTCTTTTGTCGCCCCCGAACAGAAGCCGGGGTGCGTCGAAAGTGCTCGTGGAGTGATTCGGCTCGTAGCGTATCGACCATATCTTTAAACGAAGCAAAGCACTTACGTTCATACCAAGGGCGATTTGGGAATCGACATTTCTTATGACCGTGGGCGTTGAACCAAAGAATCACCATGCTGTACAACAACGCACCGAAAGGCGCCGTGCGTTGCACGGCTTCGACGGTTCGATTCTGTGGATCTTCAAAGCCGAAGTGCCCCTTGGCGTTTTCGAATGCGACCTCGATGCTCCATCGTCGCGAGTAGGTCTGAAGAATGGTCGTTGCGGACGCCTTGGTGTCGGTGGAATAGAACGCTTCGTCTTTGTTCACACCACGAGGGTCGCGCACCACGACGACCTTGATGGGGCGGTAGTCGCTCTTGAGCCAGAGGCCTTCGGTCTCTTTGACGAGAACGCGACGCTTCGCCCCGTAGAGTCGAAGATTCAGCTTTTTCCATGGCCTTCTCGAAGACGCGATCTGTTTAGGACTCGGCAGACGCTTTCCTCTTCGCCGTGGACGCCCCGTACCCGCATAGCGCCGTGGCGGCGGAGCAAAGAGCGCGGCATCCATGACGATGCGGCTGGTGAGGTGAAACCGCTCGGGAAGATTTCTCAACACCGAACCACCGCCATACGCCGAATCGCCAACCAGCAGGAAACGCCTATTTGGGTGCCATTTGGCGATCATCTCGAGCATCTCCACTGCGAGCTCGGGACGTGTGCGATAGACGGTCTCTTCACGCCACCGCTGGCTCTTCGGTCTCGTCTTGGTGACGTAGAGTCGAAACGCGATCGGAAGACACCACGAGATTCCACGCGCGAACGGGAACTCGACGATCACGCCGACGACCACCCAGTTGTGGCCCCAGCTCAGTCTCGCGAGCTTACGAGTCGACGCCAAAGCATCACGGTGCATACCACTGCCGAAGATGTGCTGCCCGCCTTTTTTGCAAAGCGTGTCGTCGACGACGAGGCGGACAACTCCACCCGGTGGAATCAGACGCAGCGCGAGCGACAGTACCAAGCGGCCAACTTCGTCGATCGACCACTGTGCGCGATTGAAAAATCGATGGAACGTCGAGTAGCTTTTCAGTTCTACCACACCTACACGCTGAATGAGCTCGGTAACCGTCCTTCGTCGCGTGCTCAGGACCCAGCCACCGGCGAGCAACTGGAAGTTCTCAAAACTCGACGGCGTCATCAGTGGAGCAAAGCTGGCCAAGAGGGACAGAAACGACGATACTGGAGACACTCTTCACCTCCGTCCGATAATAGTGTTTTGCAACTTCGTTATCGGTAGCGGAGGTGTCTTTCTTTACCGGCCTATTCCATGGCCAAACTCGAGCTAGCAGCCCGTTGAAAAAGTCATTCGGCCGAGAAACCGGCCTCTTCACGCCCAGCTCGACCGCGTCAATACTCGAAAATCTCGGAGATTACCTGCGTTTGCCGCGGCCGATCTGGACGCGAAGAGACCAGTTTTCGGCTCGAAGCACTTTTTCAACAGGCTGCTAGCTCATCGCGAGCTGCAGGTTCTCGAACATACCTTTTCCTACACGAGACGCCTTCAGGCAAAGACGTAACTTGGTCGACGGCAGACTCGCCGTTGATTCTGACAAGCGTGATGAAACGGCGTCGAAAACGATTCGAGTCGATGTGAGAAAACGACGATCTCGCTCTAAACTCCGGATATGGATCCAGACGACCCGAGATACCTCGCATTGACACTGGACGCTCCCTTCGCAAACTTGTCGAAGGCATCTATTCCGGCAGAGTTTGTCGATATAGTGCCCAGGCAGGTCGCCCTCGATAAGGGAGTGCTTCCGATTGCGAGAAAGAACGAGACGCTCTACGTCGCCATGGCTAGACGTGATTGTGAAACAGTTGACGATGCGCTGGAACGTTCCAGTCAGACGATCGAGGAACTACGCTCGATTCTCGGCGAACACAGGATAGAGCTTGCCGTCGCCGACCCCAACGAACTTCGTCGAGCGATCGAGCGGTCCGTGCAGGATTAGAGAGCGACCACTGGCTGATGCGAGCGCTTCACATCCCCCGCAGCGGATCCATCTGTCGCCACGGCGGTGGGAAGATCGTGTCGATTTTCCCGGCGTGCGCAGTCGGGATCTCGACCTCAGCAGCTCTTACAGCCTCCGCGATCTGTTCGACGCGTTTCGCGCCGACAACCACGGAGGCCATCGCTGGCTGCGTCAGGGTCCACGCCAGGGCATACTCCGTCATCGATACGCCAAGCTCGTTGGCGAGCGCTTCGAGCGCCTCGAGTTGGTCGTATTTCTGCTCGTCGAGCTGCCAAATCCAGTCCGGCTTTTCGGCCGCGCGTGAGTCGGCCGGCGGTGCGGCGTGCCGGCGGTACTTGCCCGTTAGAAGGCCCCCCTGGAGAGGCTGATACGGAGTCACCGCAATGTCGTGGCGAGCGCAGAATGCCAAGTCGCCATGAAACTCCCTTCGCATCAGACTGTACGGTATCTGCGACGAGACGACCCGCGGGCCAGCGGTCTTGTCGGCGAGCCACAGAAACTCGCACAGCTCAGCTGCGGAGTGATTGGAAGCTCCAAAGCAGCGCACTTTGCCTTGGCGCACAGCCACGTCGACAGCCTTGAGCGTCGTCTCGAGCGCCACTTCGCAGTCCGGCCAATGAATGATATAGAGATCGATGTAGTCCGTCTTCAGGCGCTGCAGACTGCAGTCGACCTCACGCAGGATGTGAGTTGCCGACAGGCCGCGGTCCTGCGGTCCGGGTCCCAGGGGCGCACCGACCTTCGTTGCCAGCACGACCTTCTCACGCCGTCCCTCGAGCGCCCGGCCGACGATCTCCTCGGCAACGCCACCGTCGCTGCCGAGGTATCTCGTGTAGCCTTCGTAGACATTCGCCGTGTCGACGAAGTTGATACCGAGATCGATTGCGGCATGCACGAGGCGGACCGCATCGTCCTCCCCCACCGGCGTGCCGAACGTCATCGTGCCCAAGCAGACCGGAGAGACGAGAAGACCGCTCGCACCTAAGCGTCTGTATTCCATGCCGTCTCCGTCAGCCGCCGATCATTCGTCAGCGTGCCCGACAAGCACGATCCCGAGCCGCACCGGGTCGGCGCCCTTCTTCGCGTCAGGCACCTGGCAGTCGAGAATCCAGAAGCCACCGTCCTCCTTCACAAGGCGTGGCAGATCTTTCGCTTCGTCGAAAAACTTCTTCAAGAAAAGCACGCTGGGGTGCTCGATTCCCGAGACTTTGACGCTCTCCTTGACGGCCTCGTCGGTGGACATTGGCCCGACGCTGATCTCACCCTCGGCTGGGCAGACAAGGGCGAAGTCGCGGCTGTCCGACACCCCTTGATGATCCCCATCCTCCGGCTGAATCGCGCTGCGGAAGAGATATACGCCCGCCGGGATCTTGTTGTCACGAAAGTCACCACCACCAGCATCATGGAAACGCAGGAGGCCGAGGATCGTGCCCTCCGGGAGCATGCCGTAGTCGACTCCGAGCTGTCCCGGATCGTTCTGCGTCTGAACGCTCTTACGCAGCCAAACGTCAATGAATGGCTTGTCTTTCGAGTCGGAGACTCGCAAACCAGACGGTGCCAGCAGCTCGCGGACGTTCTTCGCGGCGCTTTTCGGCGCCGCCTCCTTGAGCTTCGAGAGCTTGTATCCTGTTGGCGTCTCGGCCGTGCCCTGCTGAAACCCTCCGAGACAGAAAACGACGGCCGCACAGCCGACACCCATCCATCCTAGAAGTGAAGCAACACGCTGCCGACTCGAAGCCTTGTCTTTCTTCATGATTCTCGCAACACCACGGCCAAACTCGGGGTCAACAGGCTGCGAACAGCCTGCTAAAGGCGAAAACTGCCAATCATGGCGCCACGAGTGTTCGGATCACTCCAGCGCTGGCCGAGATCGCCACCCTGGTAGGCGTTGGTGACGACCTTCGCGCACCTGGAGCTCACCGTCGAAGCCAGCGACGGAAACGCCTTCTCCTCATTGCCGCAGATGACGTCGCAATGAGGTCGAAGCATCGTGGTTTTCAGCCGCACCTCGGCCCCGTCAGAGCTTTTCTCGTTGCGGCTCGCGTGTACATCGAGGGTGACCTCGCTCATGACGCGCTTGTAGGTGATCTTTGCACGCCGAACCTGAACGATGTCGCCGAGGTACTTCGGTGCTAACTCACGTGCCAGCGCCACTAACGCCTTTGCTTGCGAGTCGCTTGCCTTCGCATCGACGAACACGACCGAACGCACCTTGCCTTCAGTGCGGGTGCCGAGCGTGCCTTCCGAATCGATGGCCGCAGCGACGCGCAGTCCGACAAGTTGTACGCCTTGCCAGTTGCCGCGCTTCAGAGACCATCCCATGATGGCGTGGTCTCCCCGTAGGTTGATCTCGCCGTTCGTGAAGCACGGCCCCGTCCAAACGTCACAGGTGCGGGCTTCAACGTACTCGCCCTCGATTTTGGCCAGCGAAAGCCCCTTTGCCGCTGCAAAGTCTTCGCTCAGGAGAGCGCATATCGCCACCGACGCTACGAGCGCCACTGCCGCGCCAGCCAGCTTGAGCTTCATAACTGTTCCTCCAAACATCGAACATGACGTCAACATTGAACTGCTGAAGACATCATTCTGGAGGGAAGAGGCGGGAGCATCAAGGCTGCGTTTTGCTCCGACGCGACTCCACGTCGGAGCGTTCAACATTCGGCGGCCGGAGCCAGCGACGTCAGCGCCACGGGCTAGGTCAGATCGCCGATCCCTTCATAGCACTTGCGGCCGAGGAGGCTGCACGCCGGTCGATTGACCGGCTGATCGTCGGGACCGCGGCCGGTCTGAGTGCATTGACACCAGTACGCCGCTGTATCGCAGGCACCGAACAGACGTTCGACTTCTTTGTCGTGAGCGATCGCCTCGTCGGTCTTCTCGCCGTAGAGCATCTCCTTCGAGCGCAGATTGAAACAGGGCTGCTGTACCGATTTGCTCATGGTGCTTCTCCTTGAAAGCTCGCTCCGCCTCACTGCCACGATCCCGTCGCCGCTTGCAGAATAGCCCGCTTGACCACCGCCTGAGCCACCGCCACCTTGTAGCCGTTTTGGCGGAGCGGCCGCGCACGTTCGACGGCTTTGGCGGCCGCACGCGCAGCCACCTGGGCGTCGATGCGCTGGCCGACCAGAGCCTTCTCGCCGCCGCTCGCCCGGACCGGAAGCGGTGCGACGGCGCCAAGGAATATGCGGGCAGCTTGGCACACCCCGGAGCGGATATCCAGTGCCACAGAGGCGAGGGCAATCGGCCAATCGTGCGTTGCCTTCTGCCTTACCTCGTATGTTGCGCTCTTGGCGCTGGGCGCGCCAAGCACGACATGAGTGATGATCTCGTTCGCCGCCAAAACATTCTCGCGTTTGACGTCTGCCGACGGAGACGTGAAGAAATCATCGAGTCCGATGATTTGCTGACGACCGGGGCCAACAATTCGCACCTTGGCCTCAAGCGCCAAAAGCGCGGGCGCAGCGCTTGAAGCGTGCACCATAACACAAGGACCATCGGTGTCGAAGATGGCGTGGTGCTCGTTCTCGCCTTCCTTTGCAGGGCAACCTGATCCGCCGCTCTTGGCACAGCCGAACGCCTCTTGAGAGAAGTACCAGCAGGCCGGGCGGGCGCACAGGTTCCCACCGAGTGTGGCGCGATTGCGAATCTGTGGCGTCGCTGCGTTGAAGAGTGCTTGGTGCAGCACGGGGTAGTCGCGGCGCACACCATCGTGTGCGAGAACCTCGTCGAGCGTGACGTTCGCCCCGATGCGCAGACCCGACGATGTCGGCTCGATCGAAGAGAGCCCTTCGATGCGCTTGAGATCGACAACGACGTCTGGCGTCAGGACGTTTTCTTTGAGCAGGTTCATCGCGCTAGTGCCACCAGCAAAAGCGAGGGAGCCCTCGCCGAGCAGCCCACAGGCGCTGGCTTCGGTGACGGGAGCAGTGTATTTGAAGGGTTTCATTGGAACTTCCTCTGCTTAAGCTTTGCTAAGGGCATCGAGGATTCGTTTCGGCGACATGGGAATCGTACCGACGCGCACGCCAATCGCGTTGCAGACAGCGTTGGCGATCGCCGCTGCCGTCGGAATCGTCGGCGGTTCGCCGATGCCGATCGTGCCACGCTCGGGGTAGTCGAGCAGGTGGCACTCGATCTCGCCGATGTCCGCGTGGCTGGCGAGCTTGTACCACTCGAGATCGGGGTTCACTTGGCGGCCGCTGGCGCGGTCGAGGCGACGATCTTCGAAGAGTCCGTAGTTGAGTCCCATGATGACGCCGCCGATCACCTGGCTTTCGCACAGCAGGCGATTCATCACCATGCCACAGTCGGCCACGGCGACGATCTTGTTGAGACGCACTTCCCCGGTCTCCGTGTCGACGGATAGATCAACGAACTGAGCGCCACCGACTCCCTGGCTCGCCATGGTTTTCTCGCCTTCGCGTTTGTCGGCGTTGGCGCTGACCGGGTCGACACCGAGAAGCGTGCAGGCGCGTCGCCAGCTGAGGCTCCGATCGCCGCCCTTGACGACGATTTTCCCGCCTTTGGCTTCGAGCTGATCTGCTGCCACATCGAGATGGTCTGCGACGACACTGAGGAGCTTCGCTAACGCCTTCTGCGTGCTGATCGCCGTCGACAGGCTCACGCCCCCGACGGTGGTGCTACCACCGCTGCCTCCAGATTGCGGGAACGCCGAGCTGCCAATCAAACCGGTGACGTCGCTTGGCTCGAGGCCAAGGATCTCCGCCGCGACCAATGGCACCAAGGTGGTCGTACCCACACCAAGGTCCTGCGTGCCGCAGCGCACCTCAACCTGTCCCGTCGGGTAGATCGTACAGGTCGCCTGAGAGCCACCCGGTCGCCCGCCCCAAGTGCTGAGGGCGCAGCCGAGTCCACGCTTGATCGGACCGCGCGTCTGGTCACCGCGCGGGTGGCGATTGGCTTTCCAGCCAATGCGCTCCGCCCCGAGCTTAAGCTCGCGTGTGTAGATAGCTTTCAGTGTCTTGAACGTGTCGTTGGTCTCCGGCAGATTTTGGAGCCGGAATTCGACAGGGTCGATCCCCGCCTTGTCGGCGAGGTCGTCCATTACCTGCTCCATCACCAAAGATCCCTGCGGGTGCCCTGGTGCACGCATGGCCCGCGCGTCGCCGGCGTTGACGCGCACATCGTGATGGCGGACGCGCCGGCTCGTTGGCGCGTAAATGTATGGGAGTGGGAACCGAGCACCGCGCGAGTGCCCGCCGGTGCCCCACGTGGTAGCGTCAAGCGCGGTCAGCGTGCCATTGCCATCAATCCCGGCTTTGACGCGCGCGTAGGCCGACGGTCGGTTGCCGCCAGCCACGTGTTCCTCGGCGCGGTCGAGCATGAGTTTGACCGGACGACCAGCCTTACGGGCGAGCTCCGCTGCGGCAATCCCTTGCACGTCGGGGCCGAACTTACTGCCGAAACCGCCGCCCATGAAAGGAGCGTTGCAGGTCACCTTCAGGTTTTCAATGCCCTTGAAGTGATTCCTGAGTCCGTTGGCCGTCGAGTGCACCGCCTGCGTCGAAGCGTAGACGACGAGCTCATCGTCGGCGATCCAGTCGGCCACCAGGCCGTGAGATTCAAGGCAGACGTGTGTGATGACCGGCGCGCCGTATTCGCCGCTGATCGACACATTAGCGCCCGCAAGAGCGGCCTCAACATCTCCTTCCTCTTGGACGTTGGGCTCGAGAACCGTGGGGCCGCTCGTTTGAAACGCCTCGGTCTCGTCGGCGACGTGTGGCAGCACCTCGTAGTCAACCCGGATGGCGCGGATCGCTTCGTTGGCGACGGCTTCCGTCTCCGCTGCGACCGCGACGATTTCATCCCCTGCATAGTGCAGCTCGGCGCCCGCCGACTTGATCTCATGAACTGCGCGCACCCCTGCAATGGCTGCGAGCGTCGACGTATCGACGGACTTGATCTTAGCGTGTGCATGCGGCGATCTAAGGATTCTCGCGTGCAGCATGCCCGGCAGGTTGCGATCGAAAGAGTACTTCGCGCGGCCGCTCACTTTGAGCGCGCCGTCAACGCGGGGAACTCCCGTACCGATGATGCGGCGTGTCTCTGGCCAATGTGGCATGTTTCTACCTCCCTCCCCGCATCTTCTTCGCGGCGGCGTGAATCGCCTCGCGAACGCGTACTTGCGTACCGCAGCGACAGATGTTGCCACTCAAGTTGCGATCGATCTCCGCGTCGTCCGGGCTACCATTCTCATCGAGTAGTGCCACCGACGACATGACGAAACCGGGCGTGCAGAAACCGCACTGCAGCCCGTCGTGCTCGACGAAAGCTTCCTGGAGCGGGTGAAGATCGCCTGGATCGCCCAACCCTTCGACTGTGACGATCTCTTGTCCGTCGACCTCGACGGCAAGCACGCTGCAGGCGTAGACCGTTTTGCCGCTGAGAAGCACCGTGCAGGCGCCGCAGGCCGAACGGTCGCAGACTCGCTTGGCGCCGGTGAGGTCAACCGCGTCAGACGAGTTGACCAATTTGTGATCGCGCAGACAGTCGAGGAGCGTCACACGAGGCTCCACCTTGACCTGCAAAGGCGCTCCGTTGACGTGAAGAGTGACGGGAACTCGATCCGGCCCCCACGCCTCTTCTCCGGTTCTCACAGGTTCGGTGGCCCCCGAGACCAGTCCCTCGTCAGCAAGGCCTGCCGCGGCGCCGGCGCCAACAACTTTGAGGAACTGCCGGCGGCTCACGCCCCCGTTGTGACTCTGGCCGCTTGCTGTTTTTTCGGGCTGGTTAGCGTCCTTAGGTTCCGTCATGAGTGGTCCTCTCCCAATTGACCCGAATGCACTCGCTGAGAAGAACGGTTGATTCCGCGTGGTGCCTCACTTCCGACCGGGGCGCACAGCACTGCGAAGCGCTGCGAGGCCGCCCGCGGCAAGGACTCAGATGATGAGCGCGACAACACGTCCACGAAGTCACTCCGTGTGCACGAATACGCAGTCCGCGACGACCCGGCGTGAAGGCCGGAGCTCGTGCCACCAAACTGCTGATCGACACGACCCTGGTCGATCTTCCTACTTCATCGTTGTAACGACAGGGATCCCCGCCTCACAAGCTCTTTTCTGGGAAAGTGTCTCTGAAGCCGGCCGTGAAGCGAAACAGTCGTGCCCAGCCCGTCGCGATCGCCTCAAGGCCCCCGCGTTCGCGTTGGCGGGATCTTGCCCTTGGAAGGCTCCTCGCGCAACTCGACGTCACCTTGACAGCAGGCGCACAACCCGGGGTCGACGCCACGGATCGAGCACACCTCACACCAGTAGTGAATGTCGTACAGCTGACCGTCGCGAATCCACTGCCAGGCACTCAGCTCAAGGAGACGAGTGCCTGGAAAAACGCGACCGGTGAGAACGAGCTCGTGCTGGCGAAATCGCTTCTCAACGAACAGCGCCTCCGACTGAGCCGTCCGCACGATCGTGTGGTATTCGTAGTCGTCCCGACTTTCACGCTGGGACGGCGACGAACGAAAGCCGAAGAGGTGCTCGTGGACTGGCTGCACTTGCGCGCCAAAGCGTTGCTGCATTTCCTCGGCGAGACAGATCAGGTGGCCGCGAACGCGAAAAGCGCGTGGCCGTGGCGCCGCTGGAGCAGCTGTGACAGGTGCAGCTGCAGCGACGATCCGCGGGCGTGCCACGTCGGCTGCGTCGAAATCTACCTGGTGGGCAAGTACGAAAACAAAGCCCGCTGCACACGCTGCCGCACCAAAGGCGAAGTAGCGACGCCACGATTGCGCCCGCCGTGAACTATTCATGATGGCAGCTCCTTCGTGTTGTGTTTCGGCACCCGGTGCGGGATCAATATCATCGGAATCGTCGGGCTTCCCATCGCTGCCGCGGGGCGCGTAGCGACCGAGTGCCAATTGAAGTAGTATAGACGACCCTACTCTACTAGCGAGGCAGCGATGCTCGAGGTCTTCAAGGAAGCTAAAAAACAGCTCGAGGCTGGAGAGCCGTTCGTATTGGCGTCGGTCGTCAAGACGACCGGATCGACGCCACAAAAGCCCGGAGCCAAGCTCCTGGTCCGACGCGATGGCACGATCGTGGGAACCCTTGGCGGCGGCTGCGTCGAGGCGGATGTTTGGGCCGTCGCGAAAGAGATGCTCGCCAGCGCCTCCAAGCCACAGGTGTGGCGTTTCGAGCTTAACGAAGACATCGCGGCGCAGGATGGCCTGGTGTGCGGCGGCGTCATGGAGATTCTCGTCGACCCGATTCGCGACGCCAGCCTGGCGCCGTTGGTGGACGAGATCCTTGCAGCATTTGATGGCCACGGTGCGCGCGCTCTAGCGACGCTCGTCAGCAACGAAACGAACGGCGAGGTCACGCGAGCCGCGAAGGCATTCGTTCACGCCGACGGCAACATGGTCGGCAGCCTCGGCGCCGCGGAACTCGATGAGCTCGCGACGTCGAGCGCTCTCGAGCAAATGCCGAGAGGCGGCGAACGCTGGCTCGAAACGAGTGGATGTCGCATCTTCGTCGAGGCTTTCAATCGGCCTCCCACTGTCGTCATCGTTGGCGGTGGGCATGTCGGTAAGGCGCTCTACCACGTTGCGGACTTCCTCGGATTTCGCACGATCGTCATCGACGACCGCGAGAAGTTCGCCAGTCACGAGCGTTTTCCTAACGCGGACCGAGTCATTCTGAGCGACTTCGATCATGGGATCACCAGTTTGGACCTCGGCCCAAACCATTCGGTCGTCGTGGCGACACGAGGTCACAAGCTCGACGACGTGGCCCTCATCGCAGCAGCGCGATCCGGTGCCGGGTATGTCGGTCTGCTTGGAAGCAAACGCAAGGCGGTGCTGATCTTTCGAGATCTCCTCGCTCAGGGAATACCCACGGAGCGTGTACGTGAGATCCGCGCACCCGTAGGGCTCAACCTAGGTGGCCGTCAACCCGAAGAAATCGCGGTTAGTGTGATGGCGGAGGTCCTCGCACATCATCACGCCCGCGATGGTGCACCGCTCACCATGGGTGCCGAAGTCGTGAGCAAGCTTGCCAGGAGCATGACGCTTGAGGCAGGTTCTGATGCATCTTCGACGACATAGTAAACCCCAACGCCCCTGCCGTGACGCGAAACCCACTGCCCGCGGAGCCCTCCACGTGTCCGAACCACGCACTCCCAGCAGGAAGATCGATCTTCCACTGCTGCTAGCTCTCTGGCTGTTCGAGTTCAGCGTCGTGCTCGCGGTGTTCGCTCTGTACAACAAGGGTGAAAGATCGTTTGCAGCGATCGCCGGGCACAAGATCGGAAAGATCTTGGTTTTCGCTATCGTCGCTGCTGGCATGTCGCTGGTTTTCTCGCTGTGGCGCTGTCTTCGCCCGGTCCACGGCGGTCGACGGCGCGCGCTGCTGACGTGTGGCCTTGGGGTCTTTGTCACCGCGCTCACGTTCACGGTCGTCGAGGTAGCTCTGCGAGCCGTCGCCAAGACGACCCCGCGTGGTGAGTTCGTCGGTTCTCTCCGGCTGCTGCCGAAAAACTGGAATGCGACCTCGGAGCGTATCCGCGCGGTACTAGACGAGACGGCGAATCAACCGCCCTTTCTTGTCCACCATCCGATTCTTGGCTGGACAATCGGCAAGAGCCGCAGCGGGGCGAACGGCGAAAGTTTCAGCAGCACGGAAGGCCTGCGCAGTGCAGTCGTGGGCATCTCGTACTCGGACCGTCAGCCCGAGTTTCGCATCGCGCTCGTGGGAGATTCGCACACCTTCGGGAACGAGATCCGTTTCGAGGAGACGTGGGGGCATCAGCTCGAGACGTTAATGGGCCCAGACGTACAAGTTCTGAATTTTGGCGTCGATGGCTACGGAGTCGACCAGGCGTTCCTTCGCTACCGAGAGGACGTTCGCGCGTGGAAGCCGGACCTTGTGATCTTCGGCCTGTCGGAGCACGATCTCTACCGTTCGATCAGCGTCTACGGCTTTCTTGTTTTTCCCGAGTCAGACTTTCCGTTCGCCAAGCCACGCTTCACGCTAACCAGTGACGGCTTAGAGCTCATCAACGTGCCGGTGCTACAACCCGGGGAGATTCTCGCCTCTGCTTCGATCCACGAGCTTCCATTTGTTAGCTACGACGCCAGCTACGAGCGCTCGAAGTGGCAGAGGCAGTTCTACCATAGCTCGTACGCTGTTCGGTTTGCCTTGTCGCGGTTCCAGCGACGAAGTTTTCGCCCGCAGGTGAACGCACGGATGCAGCATGACCTCAACGCCGCCTTGCTGGACGCCTTCGCGAGGCTGGCCGAAAGCGAGGGTTCCACCCCTCTCCTCGTCTACCTGCCGACCAAGTTAGCGAGTCTCTCGGGTCGCTCAGAAGCGCGTGGCGAGACCTTCTCGCAACAGATCTTGCGCGGAGCCGAGTATCCGCAAGCGGACCTCACGCGATGTTTGGAGGAAGTCGATCCCGCCGACCGATACGGAATCGGCCATTACACTCCTCACGCATGTGTCGTCGTCGCTCGTTGTCTACGCGATGAGGTCGCGCGGCTGCGATAGATTCATGATGCATCGCGACACGACTCGAAATGTCAGTCGGCGCTCACTGCGGACCCTGTTCCGACTTCTCCTTCGACGCCGCCACGCGTGTGACGCGCCATGTGACACTTCCGAGAATTCGGTCGCGCAGGCCGTCGTCGAGACCGGGGAGTGAGACCATGCTCTCCACCACACGAGCGTGTGCGCGCCCTTCAGCGATGGCTTGATCGACGCTGCCAAACATTTCTATCGTCTCGGACGGCGTCTCCAAGTACGGCTGGATCGCCTCTTCCCATGCGCTGATCGGCTCCTCGAGCGCGGCGAGTTGGCCGGAGTCGAGTTCGTACACTTCGCCAAGGTATTCCATATAGTTCTCACGCGCTGCTTCGGCGGAGCCGATGTGCTGCAGAGACGTCTGTGACATCGTCATCAGGCCTGGCGACAACAAGTCGGCAGGAATGGTGCCTTCGGTAGCCTCAGGGTAGGCGAACTCAAGCTGTTCTGCGCTGAGAAGGGCCTTCACGTCTTCCATGACCACGAGCTTCATTTCAAGCTCGTCGAGAACCTTCGCAAGATTCGGCGTCGCTGCTCCGTAGTCGTCCTGCAGCTCGGCATATTCGATTTCGTACGCGCGAACTAGCTCCTCGACAGACTCTCGCTGCGCGGTCGAAAGCGGTAGGTCATGGGCCGCGAGCATTCCATCCATGAGGCGCGTTAGCACCGCCGGATGGGTGAATTCTCCGTTGCCGATGACGTGCGTCGGCAGCTTCCCCTGCAGCGACGCGGCAAGTGCCAACAGCTGTTGGTTCTTCGCTTGGAGCTTGCTGGCCAGCCCGATGGGAGGTGGCTTTCCTGCACGCTGCGTCTCCATGATCTCTGCCATGAGCTCACGCATGCTGAAAGCTGCACGTCCGAGGTGCGTCCAATCTGCGTCCTTGATCTCCTGCAGATCGAAAGCCGACAGGGCTTTGCTGGACGCTACTGTGTCGTCCTGTTGTTGCGATGCCGCCGCCGGCACCTCTGGCCGCGCCGCGGCGCTTGCCGCACCCCTCGACGCGGTCTTCAGCTCGGACCGCAGGGCGGTCAGCTTTGAGGCGGTCTGCTCATAACGTCTGCGAAGATCTTCATGAGCCGACTGGTCCACTAGGCCAAATTGCGCCTTGGCCTCGTCGCGGCTCATGTCAGCGCCAAAATGACTGGCGCCGACGCTGATTCCCACACCGACACCAACTAGAGCGGCGACGCTAACAACAGCGATCGCGAGTTTCTGTGACACGATAGCACCTCCGGCGGTTCCGAGAACTCCACTCGTCGTCGTGACGGCACCCGTGCCCGACGTCACGCTAGCAGCGCTGGCGGCCTTCTCGGTCGTCAGCTGAATCCCCGCGATCGGCAGGAGCGACGTCATCCAAGCCTTGCGGCGCCCCTGGTGCACCCCGTCGAGCTTCTGACGAAGGCTCTCAAGAGCACGCCGTAGGCGGGTCCACACCGTCGCCGTGGGAATCGATTCGCGCTGCGCGATCTCCTTCGGGCTCAGCCCCTCGAAGTAACGCAGGAGGATCGTTGAGCGATAAGGCTCTTCCAAGCTCAGTACCGACTCCACGACTTGACGCTGCATCTCCGCTCGCTCGAGCACATCGTGAGAGGAAGGGGCTGGGAGCTGCTGCCGGCGGCGGGCGACGACGTGCTCCCGCCGTCTTCGGCGCGAGTCCTCGCGATGCATTCGCCCTGCCGCTCGGCGCACTAGGGTCGACAACCACGCGACCGGCGAGCGGACGCTCACGCTCCCATCTCGGGTGGCTGCCAACCACGCCTGCTGCAGCACGTCGTCCGCAAGCGAGTCGTCGCGCACGAGGCTTCGCGCCAGAGGGCGCATCCAGGCATGATGGCGAAGGAGTTCTTCAGTGTTCATTTGGATTGTTTGGCGCCCGTGGAACGGGCGGTCCACGACAGAATCCGGGAACCGGCCGGTGTCCCTTCCATTTGTACAGGGAGTGCCCGCGGCGATCGAAATCTCTTCAGGGAATTCCGTAGCTAGCCGGGTATTTGGACTGGCTCCACGCCGTAGCGGCCTTGCGATGGAGGCCGACCCCGGTTCGCGATCCGTTCAGCGCGCCCGGCGGACTTGTGCGGATTCCCACTCGGGGAGTCGCTGAGCATAGGAGTGCGCCTGGGCAACAAAGTCGAGCCCAACGTGTTCTTGCCACGCGGCCCGGAGGCGTTTGAACAACGGTCCGGGCGAAGCCGCACCAAGCGCTTGTCCCTCGAAACTGACCGCGTGCACGAGGCAAAACGTGGTCGCCGTGCAAAAGATCTCATCCGCGTCGAGAGCTTCGAGGCGGCCCAGGTTCTTTTCGCGCACCTCGATACCGAGCTCGCGCGCGAGCTGCATCGTGGCGGCGCGACTCACCCCCAAGAGGATGTTTCTCGGCTCGGAGGTGTAGAGAGCGCCATCCTTGACGAGGAAGATGTTCCAACCGGGGCCTTCGGCGAGGAAACCGTCTGGATCGAGCAGGACGGGCCAGACGCCATCCCCCATACGTTTGGCTTGCAGGAGCGCGAGCTGATAGTGCATGCGACTGCGAGTCTTGGCTTTCGGATCGACGAGGTGTGCTGGGAGTGCCTGCTGCGCCGGTATGGCAACATGCACGCCGGAGTCATATGTGGCGGCGAATGATCCCATGTGCGTCACGAGCGGCCAGCAGTTGATCGACACGGTCGGCCGGACCCCGCGCGCGAAAACGCTTTGATAAAGCCCAAGCGGTCCGCGCGAGACGTCATGCATGATCTGCCAATCGACGTCCTCCGGTTCCGTGGCGCGGTTGCGTGCAAGAACATCCTGCGTCACGTCTTCCATCTCGTCGATCGACATGCCACAGTCGATCTCAAGCAATCGTAGCGACGTGAACAGTCGCTCAAGATGCTCTCGCAATTTGAACGGCTCGCCTCGAAACGTTCGTGTCATTTCGAACGCCATGTCGCCGAACATGAGGGCTGAGTCGAAAATCGAGATTTGAGCCTCGTGCTCGGGAACATACTCACCGCTCAAGTAGACGACTCGTTCGGTCATGGTTTTTCGACTCGTGATGGTTCGTGGAGAATGATTCGCTCGGTCGCTTCAGTTGGAACGCCGACGAAGCCGATCTCGGCGGCTCGTTCACATCCAAGCGCGCGAAGCTCTGTCAGGCAAGCGGTCACCGCATCCTTAGGGACTGAAGCGACGAGACCACCGGAGGTTTGCGGATCGAAGAGCAGCGGATACACGGGGTGGCCTGCCCACACCTCAACATCCTGCACTGCACGCCGCAGTCGCAAATTCGAAGGCTGAAGTGAGCTGGAAATTCCGCTGCCGAGAAGTTCGATCGCACCGTCGAGGGCAGGAATCGCCGTCGGTTCGATCTCGACGCTCATACCACTAGCACGCGCCATCTCGACGACATGCCCGAGGAGGCCGAAGCCGGTGATATCGGTCAGAGCGGTGGCACCGTGGCGCTGAAAGCAGCGCGCGGCGTCTCGGTTCGATCGCAGCATCATGTCGATCGCCGAGGAGATCCATCGCCCCTTCGCTTGCAGCCGCATGTGCGCCGCGAAGAGGACGCCAGTTCCGAGCGGCTTGGTCAGAATGAGCCGCTCACCTGGACGCATACCACCCTTGGCAAGGATGTCGTCAGGAGCCGCGACGCCCGTCACAGCAAATCCCAGAGTCAACTCCGCACCTTCAGACGTGTGACCACCCACGAGCGCGGCACCGGCATCCCCAAGAACTTCGAGCGCCCCAGCGAGCAAAGGCTCCAGCGTTTCTTCTACTTTCCGTTCGACGCCATACGGCAGCGTCACGATCGCAAGCGCCGCGATCGGCTCCGCACCCATAGCGAAAATGTCGCTGAGAGCGTGGTTGGCGGCGATCTTGCCGAACAGGAAGGGGTCGTCAATGAGTGCCCGAAACGAATCTACGGTGTTGACCACAACTTTTCCCGGCGGCACCCGTAGCACCGCAGCGTCGTCGGGAGCGTCGAGACCGGCAACGACCTCTTGCCGCGCGATCGGAGTCAGCCGTGCGAGCACGCGTTCGAGAACGCTCGCCCCTACCTTTGAGCCGCAGCCAGAACAGCGTAGGGCCGCACGCGACAGCTCCGCGCGGTCCGACTCCGACGCCAGGGCGAGCAAGGCCCCGGTTGGTGGTGCCGTCGACATTGGCGCGAGGTCGCTGAATCGCCGCATGAATCGCCGATCGATCCAGTCCTTCCAGCGCCACACCCATTTGCCCTCAAGGGCCCAGCCCGCGCGTGAGGCGACCGCGTAACGATCTCCGGTGCTGATGAGGCTTAGGAACCGGCTCTGCGGCGTCATCGCTACGAGAGGCTCGGCGCGCAGTGCGCGGCCCAGGTTCTCCGCCAGGGGCTTGCCTTGTCGCACCGCGAAGACCCCCGCTTTCTCACGGCGATGGTTCACCATGGCCGCTATGTCGCCGGCCGCGAACACCTCCTCGTGCGAGGTGGACTGGAGCGAGTCGTTCACCACGATAAAGCCGTCGTCATCGACATCCAGGCCCGACTCAGCCACCCAAGGAGCCGCGGCCGCCTGGGTTACCCACACCACCTCGTCAAGCTGGAATCTGCGCCCGTCGCCGGTGACGATGGCGCCAGGCTCGACCGACGCCACCGGTGTCCGCGTGTAGACGCCAACGTGTCGTTCGCGCAGCACTCGCTCGAGTTTTCGGCGCACGCGTGGATTGTGAGTCGGAAGAATCGTATCGGACGCCGTGAAAAGCTGAAACTCAAGCTGCGATGCCGCCGCGGCGTCAGCGTCACCACGCTCGGCCACGAGCCGCTGCAAACGGTGCTGCATTGATAGACACAGCTCGACCCCGCCGGCGCCAGCACCGATCAATCCAATGCGCACGGCACCTGCAGCCGCGAGGATGCGCTCCTTCAAGGCTTCCCAACGGCCGACGAAGTTGTTGACCGGTTTCACGGGCACCACGCGCGCGGCTGAAGTTTCGTCGAGACCACGAAGGCTGGGCGTCGAACCGATGTTGATCGATACGACGTCGTAGGGGACTGGCGGTCTGCCCCGACAGCGAAGAAGGCGCGCGCCCGGATCGAGACCAATGACCTCGTCATGAAAGAGCCGCACCCCGGCGAACATGGCCAAACGACCAAGGTCGATGTGGATATCGTCGAAGTCATAGTGCCCGGCCACAAAGCCGGGCAACATGCCGGAATACGGGGTGTGAACGTCCCGTGCGATCAGCGTCAAGCGAACGCCCGGGAGCGGCTTCATCCCGAACCGCTTCATGACGATCACGTGGCTGTGCCCACCGCCGACAAGGACGAGATCTTTGACGATGGGTTCTGAATCTGTCTTCATCGTGCTTGTTGACGGCCGACGGAAAACTCGCGCGCTCTGACTGGACGACCAGCAGGCCTCGGGTATACCCTAATCGTCGCCTGTCCCGCCAGACCCACAAAGCCAACACCTACAAAACTCGAAGAGAGCGACGGTTCTGACAGAAGAGCCACAAGGAGCGAGCATGATACAGCGCGTGCTGATGGTCGTCGTCGCATACGGCGCATTCTGCGATCTTCCACTGACTGCGGACGATCAACTCAACGTCCCACCGCCGGGCTTCGTCGCTCTGTTCAACGGCAAAGATCTCACCGGCTGGCATGGGATGGGGCATTTCGACCCCAGAAAGTTGGCCGCGATGAACCCGACGGAGCGAGCCGAAAAACGTGCGCACGATCTCGACGCGATGCTCAAGCACTGGCACGTCGAAAACGGGGAAATCGTCAACGACGGCGAAGGACCCTATCTGACGACCGACCAGCAGTTCGGCGATATTGAGCTCCTCATCGACTACAAGACCGTGGCCAAGGCCGATAGCGGCATCTACCTTCGGGCAACGCCGCAGGTGCAAATCTGGGACACCACACCCGAGGGCGGCAAGGAATCGCTCGGTGCCCTCAAAGGCTCTGGGGGTCTATGGAACAACGGCCAAGGTAAGCCCGGCAAGGACCCGCTGGTGCATGCGGACCGGCCGTTTGGCGAGTGGAATCGATTCCGCATCATTCAGATCGGCGACCGCACTACCGTCTACCTCAACGGTCTCCTGGTGGTCGACAACGCAGTAATGGAGAACACCTGGGATCGCAGCCAGCCGCTCTTCCCGACCGGGCCGATCCAGCTGCAGACGCACGGTGGTGAAATTCGCTGGCGCAACATCTTCGTTCGCGAAATCGCTCCGCAGGAAGCGCGCGCGTTTCTTGGCAACAACGGCTTCGTCTCGGTCTTTAACGGCCGCAACCTCGACGGCTGGGAGGGCGCCGTCGAGTCGTACGAGGTCGTCGATGGAGCCATTCAGTGTAAGAAGGGCAAGGGTGGCACGCTCTACACCACCGAGATCTACGGCGACTTCATCGTTCGCCTCGAGTTTCGCCTGCCGCACCATGGTAACAACGGGCTCGCTATCCGCTTTCCAGGCATCGTCCCCAATGCCCCTAATGGCAGCGTCAACGACCCAGCTTACGGTGGTATGTGCGAGCTGCAGGTGCTCGACAACTCCAGCTACGCCGATGAAGGACTCGACCCGCGCCAGTTTCACGGTTCCGTCTACGGCAAAGTTGCGGCCCACCGCGGTTATTTACGGCCGGTCGGTGAGTGGAATTTTCAGCAAGTCACGGTGATCGGCTCGCGAATCAAAGTCGAATTGAACGGCACGACGATCGTCGACGCCGACCTCTCGCAGGTAGAGGACTTCATGGGTGGCGATCGAAGCAAGTACATCGGGCATGATCTGAAAGAAGGACACTTCGGCTTTGCCGGGCACGGCGATCCTGTGCAGTTTCGAAACATTTCGATCATGAGGTTGTAAGCACGCGCCGTTCAGCTTCGTCTCGAAGGTAGGAGCTCACCATGAAAACTCAAACGCCCTTGTCGCGAGTGCTGGTGCTCGTCACGATCGGGTGGATCGTCGGCGGCGCGTTCGCCGAAAACGCCGCTCCTCGTGCAGCTGCGACTGAAGACAAAATCGCCACCACCGAGATCGACACGGCGAAAGGGAAGCTTCGTGTCCACGCTCTCGAACACGCCACATTCGTCATGCGCTGGAACGGCAAGACCATCTTCGTCGATCCAGTCGGCGGCGTGCAGCGCTTTCAAGGACACCCGGGCCCACAGCTCATTTTGGTGACGGACATTCACGGGGATCATATGCATCCAGATACGATCAAGGCTGTGCGACAGAATCGAACGACGATCGTCGCTCCCCACGCCGTCGCCTCGAAACTGATCGAAGCAGGCATCGATCAAACGTCGGTTGTGCGTCTCGCTAACGGCGAATCGACCACGGCGCAGGGCATCACAATCGAAGCGATTCCAATGTACAACCTGACAACCGAAAGGATGAAGTTTCATCCCAAGGGGCGTGGAAACGGCTACGTCGTCACGCTCGGCGAGACGCGAGTCTACGTCTCCGGCGATACCGAAGACGTTCCGGAAATGCGCCAGCTGCAGAAGATAGATGTGGCGTTCGTCTGCATGAATCTGCCTTACACCATGACCGCGGAGAGCGCCGCGTCGGCAGTTCGCGAGTTCCAGCCCGCAGTCGTGATTCCATATCACTATCGCGGTCGCGGCGAAGGCGGCACACAGGATCCGGCGAAGTTCAAGCAGCTGGTGCAAAAAGGCGACGCGGCGATCGAAGTCCGGCTACTGAAGTGGTACGACGAGCTGTAGATCGGACGAACCGTCGCCGCCTCGGCGACCGCGGCGACAACGACAACAATGACGTGCTGACGACGGTGCTGCGCACGACATCCGAGAAAGCGGCGCGACGCTGATCAACGGGCTTCAAAGTCGCCGGGGAGCAGCCGATCTAAGGAGAGAGTCCCTTCCGATCGGCAACTCGTCCGGAGCCTGATTGCCCTCGCCATGCGCGAAGAGATGACGACGCAATTCGTCGCCGACATCGTCACAGATCCGCTGCTCGCGGACGCACCGGAAATCGATGGCTACAAGGTCATCGATCCCTGCATCCTCTACGACAAGGTGGGCGAGGGAGGTATGGGCGCGGTCTACCGCGGCGTGCACCTCAAGTTTGACCTCGACGTGGCGGTGAAGTGTCTCCTCCCCAACCTCGCGCGCGGCACGGATCTCGTGCAGCGATTCGAACGCGAGGCCAAGCTCGCGGCACGAGTCACCCACCCCAACCTTGTGCGGGTGTTTGACGTCGGGCATCGCTACGGACTGCACTACATGATCATGGAGTACGTCCGCGGCGAGACAGCGCGCGAACGCGTCGTGCGCAAAGGGCAACTGCCCATCGCTGAGGCCGTGACACTCGTTCTGATGGCGGCGCGAGGCCTCGCAGCGGCGCACGAAGAAGGCATCGTGCACCGCGATATCAAACCGGACAACATTTTGATCTCGCTCGAAGGCAAAGTGAAGCTCGGAGACCTCGGGCTCGGCCGACTCATTGACGAGGAGAGCGACGACAACTCCGGCTCGGGTCTGACCCTGTCACATGTCCCCATGGGTACCCCTCGCTACATGCCCCCGGAGCAGTGGGAAGGACTGAATCGCGTCGGCCCCCCCGGCGACGTCTGGGCGCTCGGTGCGACGCTCTTCTTCCTTCTTGCTGGCCGGGATGCGTACGACTGCGCGACGCGCCCGGCGGTGATGCGTCGCGTCTGCATGGAAGACTTTCCCAACGTCGGGGCCGAGCGTGACGACGTTCCCGGCGAGATCGCGGAGCTCCTCAGGCGCTGCACCGATCACGATCCGCGAAAGCGCTACGCGACGGCGAACGCGCTCGTCAGCGAACTTGATCGCATCGTCCGCGCACGAAACCTCAACTCCATTCCGTCGGTCCCGGCCGAGGCGGATCATGCGAACCACTGTAGCGTTGTCTCCCCCCCACCGGCGGCGGTGATTTCTCGCATTGGCGAAGCCACGCGAGCCGCACTGGCACGCTCACGACTCGATCGCGTGTCCCAGACCGGTTTGAGCGAAGCCGCGACACTACCAAACCTCAGCCCCCCTGTGCCGGCGCGCCGCCGCAGATGGCTGGCGGGTGCTGTCGCGGGGATCGTCTGCATCGCGATCATCGCAGTCGGATTCTTGGTCGTCGGCGGGGCCGCTGACAACGCCGCGTCTGGAGACGTCAGCCGAGCGCCACATGCCGATCGTGACGCCACGAACGCGGTAGCGGCAGCGACCGTGGCGCCGGAATCGGTGAACGACGTGATTTCCGGATTCGTCGCAGACGACGGCGCCGAGAGGGATGCATCGTTGGCGTCGCAGGCTCTCGTGGCGGCGACATCGGGCGGAGAGGTGGGAGGAGAGACGAGAGCGGACGAGGCAGGTGCGGCGGTAGGTGCGGCGGTGGAAGAAGAAGCAGCGGGAGGAGGAGAAGCAGCGGGAGGAGGAGAAGATTCAGAGACTGAGGCAGGGGCGGGGGCAGAGACAGAAGCAGAGACGGAGACAGAAGCAGAGACAGAGACGGAGACAGAGACGGAGACAGAGACGGAGACAGAGACGGAGACAGAGACGGAGACAGAGACAGAGGCAGAAGCGACGGGCACGGATGCTGGGGTGGATCGGGAGGTGAAGTCGGCGACAGCGTCGAATCCAGAAACTGAGAGCGGCGAGACAGAACCCAAGGGGGAACCCGACGTCGAGGAAAGCGCCGCGACAGAACTAGTTGTGGCGTCGGAATCGGTGGTGCCTTCGCGTCCCGACGCGCACGCGCCTTCGGTGTCTCGGGCAGACACCGCGCCGGGAGAGCTCAGGTTGCCTCGACCCGATGAAAGCTCTGATGACACAGGCGCTGCGCTGCGGGTACCGCCCACCGCGGCTGGGACGATCACAGAGCTCACAAGCGGCGATCCCGAAGCGCCTCTCAGCTCGGACGTCGAATCTACCGCGCGCTCGGATTCGGTCTCGAACCCGGCGGTCGACTCCGCGGTGACGGTTCTCCGCAAATCTCCCACCCAGCCCTCCGTCAACCCAGGTGGCGCTGCCACTCCAGCGCCACCAACACGCGATGCTCGTTTGCGAATCCCTGGTCTCACCTTTCTGATGATCAACGACAAAGGCCTGCCGGAGTACCGCCATATCGACAGCGGACTTCGTATGGTGCACCTGCCGGGAACAACATTCCGCATGGGTACACCGCCCGCCGACACTGGCGCCCCCGAGGAACGACCCGTCCACGAGGTCACGTTGAGCTCGTTTCTGATCGCCAAATACGAGGTCTCGCAGTCTGACTGGCGCTACGTGATGGACAAAAACAGCGCGTCGCAGTTTCGCGGTGGCTCTCTGCCGGTCGAGCGGGTTTCCTGGGACGATTGTGTCAAATTCTGCCAGCTCGCTGGCCTTGAACTCCCGAGTGAAGCGCAGTGGGAGTATGCTGCGCGCGGCGGGGCGGCCGGTGCGTTTGGCATCGGCGTTAACCCCGGCGACGATGCGTTCAATTTCGACGGGCGCCATCCCACGCCCGGCGCAGCCGAGGGACGTCGTCGTGGCAAAACGGTACCAGTCGACGCTTTCCGCGCCAACGGATTCGGCCTCCACAACATGCACGGCAACGTCATGGAGTGGTGCGCCGACGTCTTCGACCCGGACTTCTACGCACGCGAGGACGCGTCCGCGCTGGACCCCGTGGCTCAATCCGGCAGTAAGCTGCGCTCTGTGCGCGGTGGCAGTTGGATGCATCACGCGGTCCATTGTCGCTCCGCGTACCGACACGGTCTCGCGCCACAAAGCAGACTACCCGTTACCGGTTTTCGCCCAGTGTTCAACCTTGGAAGCGAGTCAACGACTCCTCGTCCCAGATAGCGTGTGATGGAGCCGCAGTGCATGGGCGAACGGACGACCCCCACGCTGACGCGCGGGTGGCATGGCTGGCCGCGACGTCGACATTCGAGCAAAGGAGCCCGCTCCCGCACGGGGCAGCCCCGCACATGCGTGCCTTCAGTCCATATTTCGTTGGCGGAAGAGGCGTCAATGGGAACAATGGCGGAGCGTTGTTTTTGCAGCATTGGTTAAAAAAGCACATTTGTAGACCCCGTCGTCGCGAAAGTCTCGCGAGCGGCGTGACAACTTTCGACATCAGAGGAGCTCACCAATGAGGGTCGCGATCGTTGGTACAGGATACGTAGGACTCGTGACGGGAGCGTGCTTTGCCGATCTCGGCAACGACGTCACCTGCTTGGACATCGACGCCGAGAAGATTGCCCAGCTGAACGACGGCAAGGTGCCGATCTACGAACCTGGTCTCGCGGAGCTGATCCAACGCAACGTCTCCGAGGGACGACTGACGTTCACAACGCAACTCGCAGACGCGATTCCAGGCCGGCAGGTCGTCTTTATCTGCGTCGGTACGCCGCAGCGAAGCTCCGGCAAGGCGGAAATGTCCTATGTCTTTCAGGCGGCCGAGTCAGTCGTGCAGCACATCGACGATTTCACATTAATCGTGGACAAAAGCACCGTGCCCGTTGGTACGGCTCGGCGTTTAACACGTGAGCTGAGCAAATTAACAGACGTTGAGTTCGAGGTGATCTCGAATCCGGAGTTCTTGAAAGAAGGCGCTGCCATAAAGGACTTTCAAAACCCGGACCGCATCGTCATTGGCGCGGAAAGTGAGCGCGCGAAGGAGGTCATGCGGCGGCTCTATTCCTCACACTCCCGCGTGAATCGCCCTATTCTTTTCATGAATTGCGAGACTGCCGAGCTCATCAAGTACGCGGCGAATGCTATGCTCGCCTGCCGCATCTCGTTCATGAACGCGCTCACCGGGCTCTGCGAAAAAATCGGTGCAGATATTAAGGATATCGCGACCGGGATCGGACTCGACACGCGCATAGGGTCACGATTCTTGCAGGCGTCGCCGGGTTACGGAGGTTCCTGTTTCCCAAAGGACGTTCGATCCCTCATCGACACGCTGGAGAGTCACCAGGTCAGCGCAACGCTGTTCCGCGCCATCGATCAGGTCAACGAGCATCACAAGAAATCTCATCTGGCGCGCATTCAACGATTCCTACCTGAGTTGAACGGCAAACAGATTGCGGTTTGGGGACTGGCGTTCAAGCCGAGGACGGACGACATCCGCGAGTCCGCCTCTCTCACGCTCATCGAGCAGTTGCTGGAAGAAGGGGCCTCGGTCACGGCATACGATCCCGAGGCTGTGGAGAACACTCAAGGGGTGTTCGGCGACTCGATCTCATACGCCCAAACCCCGTATGATGCGGTGCGAGACGCCGACGCTGTCGTCGTCATGACGGAATGGGATGTGTTTCGCAATCTCGATCTCAACCGTGTTAAAGACCTCATGCGCGACCCGAACATGATCGATTGCCGTAACATTTACACCCCAGAACAGATCAAGAGCCTAGGGTTTGCCTACGCCGGCATGGGTCGCAGCGCCCTGAATCCAGTTTTGTCGTGAACGCGTTTGTGGGTTACCCATGATGGGGAACAGCATCATGGACGTGCACCTCAGTTCCCATGGTGGGTGTAGCGCCCCCTGGTCGTCGCCGTCGAGGCACCGCTTTTGACTTGACCTCGAGTTTGGCCATTTCGCGCCGGCCTGGCCGGACGAGTTTCGCGGGAATTCAAAGGCCCTTTCGACTTTTTAGTACCCTGAGAACCCTTGTGCATGTTCAAAAACTCCTGTCCGGCCCTTCGGGGAACGCCAGGAGCGCCGATGCCTGCGTCGCTCCTCCGCCACGACCCGAGCGGGATCGCGTTGTCGTCGCTCCTTGGCCTCGACGCTCCTGGCGTTCGCAGGCTCGACGCGAAATGGCCAAACTCGAGTTGACAGCCCATTGAAAAAGTCATTCGGCCGAGGAAACTGACCTCTTCACGCCCAGACGGGCCGCGTCAATACTCGCCATCAGAATCGAAAGAAGAGGGCGCGAAGATTGCCTGCGTTTGACGCGGCCGATCTGGACGCGAAGAGACCAGTTTTCGGCTCGAAGCATTTTCTCAACGGACTGTTCAGCCACGGATCACCACGAAACATGAATCACTTTCAACCAGACGTCTACCGACGCACGCTTCAGTGCAGCTCGCTCTGGGTGCTTACTCTCTTTCTCCTCACAAGCCCACTCGCTGCCGACGCCTCTCGTCCGAAGGTGGCGGCGTTGATCACTGAGTTCACCTATCGATCGCACGCCCACGTCATCCTCGAGAACTTCCTCGAGCACTACTACTTTAACGGCGAGCTCACAGACCCTGGCGTTGACGTCGTGAGCTTCTACGTTGATCAGAATCCTGAAAGCGGCGATATGTCGGGGCGCGTAGCTAGGGAGTACGGCATCACGATCTATCCGACGATTGAGGCGGCTCTCTGTCTCGGTGGTGACACACTTGCCGTCGACGGCGTGCTCTCGATCGCCGAGTTTGGCAACTACCCACGCAACGAAAAGGGACAGATCCTCTACCCAAGGAAACGATTCTTCGACGAAATCATCGCCGTATTCGACAGAAGCGGGCGGTCCGTCCCGGTCTTCAACGACAAGCACCTTTCGTATCGCTGGGACTGGGCCAAAGAGATGGTCGAAGCGGCCAAGCGCCACAACGCGCCACTTCTTGCGGGTAGTTCGGTGCCGCTCGCGCAGCGACGCCCCCCTATCGACATCCCGAGCGGAGCGAAATTGAAGGAAGCCGTGGCGATCCACGGTGGCCCCTTGGAAATCTATGACTTTCACATCATGGAGGTTCTACAGTCGCTGATCGAGTTTCGCGCCGGCGGTGAGACTGGTGTGGAGAAAGTCGAGTTCCTCGAAGGCGACGCCGTCTGGGAGGCGGCGGACAACGGGCGCTGGTCTTTCGAACTAGCTGAAGCGGCAATGCTCGCCGAGCTCGGCGAGGCACGCCCGCTGCGCAAGTTCGTCGAGCCGCTTGACGGTTCGGCTCGCCCTTCGCATGCCACGATCGTCACTTACCGTGATGGCTTGCAGGCGACGGTCATCCGCATCGGTAGCAATGATTTTCGTTGGAACTTTGCGTGCTACGTTGAAGGACAAACGAACCCACTCGCCACGAGCTACTACGTCGGACCATGGCGTAATCGAAACCTGTTCAAAGCACTCTCGCGGGCGATTCAGCTGCACATCGTCACCGGCGAGGCCCCTTACCCAGCCGAGCGGACCCTCCTCGTGACCGGTATGCTCGACGCCATGATGGAGTCGAGACATCGCGGCGGAGCAGTCATTCAGACGCCGCAGCTTCACTTCTCGTATCGACCGAAGGACTTCCGCGCGGTACGCGAAATGGGTGCAACGTGGAAGATCATTACCGAGGATATGCCCGAGCCGAAATGGATCGAACCGGGGGGGCCGAGACCGAGCACCCCGACGAAAGCTCCTTCTCATAGAAGTCAATAGGGCGCGGTGGCGAAGCACAGAACATGACGATTCCATGGATTCGACAGGCGGCGCTCGAGTCGCGCGTGCTCGCCGGCACGTTCCTCGGCCTTGGCTCAAGCGCCGTCGCCGAAATCAGCTCTCAAGCAGGATTTGACTGGCTCCTCTTCGATCTAGAACACGGACTCGGAGGCCGCCAGCAGCTCGTGCAGCAGTTGCAGGCAGTTCAGGCTAGCAACGCGAGCCCGATCGTACGCGTCCCCGAATGCTCTGCGGCGACGTTCAAGCGCATCCTCGATCTGGGGCCCGCCGGGCTTATGGTGCCGTTTGTTAGCACAGCTGGGGAGGCGGAAAAGGTCGTCACTACGGCTCTCTATCCACCGAACGGACAGCGCGGAGTGGCGCGTTTTACCCGCGCCTCAACGTTCGGATCCGATTTCGACAACTACTTCACCACGGTCAATGACAACCTGCTCCTGGTGGCTCAGATTGAGACCGTCGACGGCGTCGAAAATGCAGAAGAGATCGCAGCTGTTGAGCGCATCGACTGCCTTTTCGTCGGGCCGCTTGATCTGAGCGTCGCACTTGGCCAGCGCTCGAACTTCGATCACCCGGATTTTCGCGCGGCGACCAGACGCGTCGTTGCCGCTTGTGGAGCTACCGGGAAGGCGGCTGGAATCTTGGTTGCCCAACCGGCCGATATCGGGCGCTACATCGACGAAGGGTTCACCTTCATCGCGTGTGGCTCCGATGGTGGCCTCCTCGCAAACGGTATGCGTGAGACTGCCGGAGCTTTTGATCGATGGCGACGAGCCGGAACGTAGATGCTTCCGGCAGTCGCGCCTGCCTCAATGCAATCAGTTCGGGAATGATTCGATGTCCAACCTGAGACAGATTCTACCCAACCTCTTCGTCTACGAAGATACCTGCAATTCCTACCTCGTTCGCGACGGAACGCGTGGGCTCGTCATCGATTGCGGCAGCGGCCACATCGAGTCGCTCGCCTCGACTGCTGGAGTCGCAAGTATCGACTGGGTGCTGTTCACACATCACCACCGTGACCAATGCTCCGGCGCCGGCGAGCTCGCTAGCAAGGGGGCCCGGCTCGCCGTACCGCAGCACGAACGCTATCTCTTCGAGAACGCCAGTGACTATTGGCAGCAGAAACGGATCTACGACAACTACAACGACCGCAGCACGTTCTTCTCTCTCGGGGAGAGCGTGCCCGTTCAAGCGTCGCTTCTCGACTATGAGAAATTCGACTGGGGGACGTACGAGTTCTTCGTTCTCCCGACTCCAGGCCACACCCTCGGCAGCGTGTCACTGGTGGGCGCCGTTGACGGTCGTCGCGTGGCCTTCACCGGGGACCTCCTGCACGCCGGCGGCAAGCTCTACCAACTCCACGCACTTGAGTACGAATACGGCGACATCGTCGGTGCAAACTGGGTGGCACAGTCGCTCCAAGCACTGAAAAAAGAGGAACCTGAGATCGTTTTGCCGTCACACGGGCCGCTGATCGACGACCCCAAACCCTGCATCGATCTTCTCGACGCGCGACTGCACGAACTCATGGACTTGCAAACCGACCGAGTCGGACACCGCTTCGCACATGAGATCGAAATGGAGGAGATCTCGCCTCACCTGCTATGGGGAAGCGGTGAGACGTGCTCGAACTTCTACGTAATCAAGTCCGACACAGGACGAGCCCTCTTTATCGACTACCCCCATCCGTCTCACACTACGTTTATGACGGCACTGCACTCGCCGGAGCCGTTCGCGACGCTCCGCTTCATAGAACATCATTTGGATGAACTACGCGAGCGCTGGGGCATCTCAAGCTTCGACCTCGTCATTCCTACTCACATTCACGACGATCACGTGTGCGGCATACCCCACCTTCAACGACACCACAACACGCAGTGCTGGGCACTTGAGGATGTCGCCAAGGTGCTCGAATCTCCGGAGCGTTGGAATACGCCCTGCCTTTTTCCCGATCCGATTCGTATCGATCGACGTTTTCAAGACGGCGATTCTTTCACATGGGAAGAGTTTCCGCTAGAGATTGTCTTCTACCCTGGGCAAACCGAGTTCCATGCGGCGATCCTCGGTGAGATCGATGGGCGCAGGGTGTTATTCAGTGGTGACAGCAGTTATCCACTCAAGCGCTATCTACCGGATCGTCAACGTGAGTGGATGGTCAACACCGTTCTGCGCAACTCTTTAACGCTGTCGATGCATCGAAAGTGCGCCGACGAATTTGATCGCCTACGACCAGACCTCCTCTGCCCGGGTCACGGCCCCTACTGGAAGATCCCCGACGAAGCGTTCGCTGAACATCGAGGCTATATCGAGAAGAAGGAGTCGCTCTGGCGAAAGCTCCTTCCGGAACCTGCAGATCTCGGAATCGATCTGTTCTGGGCACGCATTCTCCCCTATCAGATAAGTCTCGACTCGGCTGGAACCGAGATGCCGGTCACCGTCGAATTGCGAAACTCGTTCGACCGGACCGCGACCTTCAATCTCTATCTGAGAGGTGGCGAGCTGGAGTTTTCTTGTCGACCTCGGAGCGCACAGATCACGTTGGAGCCAGAAGCAAAAGGTGAGGTCACTTTCTCTATCGCTGCAGCCACGAGCAATCGACTCAATCGGCGCCACTTGTTAACCGCTCAGGTCTCGGTAGACGCCCGAGACTATGGCCCGGTGACAGAGGCGCTTGTTACGATCAGCGAGCGGTGAACGCTCACCGAGAATAAGCTCGGTCCGGATACGCTCAACGGCCACCGGCATCCGGCGCGGCACTCTGGACCCCCGTGTTCGTCGTCGCCAGCAAGAAAGCCAGGAGGTCTGCCGCCTGCTGCGCTGTCATGTCCCGAAGCAGCATCTCCGGCATGAGTGACACCTGCTGCGGTGACAACGCCTGAACGTCGGTGGCGACAACTTCCACGACCTCTCCGTTGCTCTCCTTGAGCACGACCCGCTTGTCGTTGCGTTCGAGGAGGAGCCCCGTGACGACCGTGCCGCCTGTCGTGATCAACACGTAAGAGACGTACGCCGGCTCGATCTTCTTTGACGGGTCGACGATGCTCTCGAGAAGTTCTCGTGCAGAATATTTTTTAGAGATCTCTGTCAGATCCGGCCCCACGTCTTGTCCACTTCCGTGCACCTTGTGGCAGTCCCCGCAGCGCGCCGCCCCCTCACCACGAAAGAGCTTCGCCCCGCGATCGACGTCGCCGATGAGCGACAACACTTCCTCCATCTCGAACGACTCACCCAACCGGTCGACCTGGGCTTCTTCAGGAAGAAAACGTTCGAAGAGCGCGCGGACGTACGCGCTTTCAGCTTCCAGTCCACGCTGAACGATCTCGTCCGCGATCGTCGCTTCGACCACGCCGGTATCGATCAGGAGTACCAGTCGGAGAGCATCACTGGTCGTTGCGAGAAGGCGCGCGATGACACGTTGACGCTCATCCTCGGAAGCCTGTCGCAAGATCTTGGTGAGCTCATCGCGCTCTTTCATCAACGCTTTGCCGCGAGATTCGCTGGCGACGTTGTCAGCCTCGGCGCCTTTCGGCGCAGAATTGCCATCGCCGACGGCAGGGCGCAACGATCGGATCCATTCATGAAGAAGTTCCGTTCCTTTCAGGTCGACCACACTTGAGCCGAGGCGCGGCATGCGGGCTGCACCGGAAGTGACGAATCGGTAAAAGAGCGTCGAACGGTGAGGATCGCCGGGGCTAACGATCGCGGCGTCGTCGATGCCGAATGCCCCGAGCCCGGGTCTGACGCCGACAGTGTGCGTCTTCGCGAGATCTGTCTCGAAGGGCAGCTCGACGGCGGAGGTCCCGCCGCTATGACGGCGGTGACAGTGGGCGCAGTTTGCATGCAGGTAGGAACGCGCCCGCAAACTGACCGGCACGGACGAGTCGATGGGGTCAGGAAGAGTCGCCACAGAGGCAGGACTCGTCTCGTATGCGTTCTGCAGTAGACCGACCTGCTGAAAGTATTCCAATTGGTTGATGCGATGATCTGCGGGCTCGACATCTCGGTTGAGTCGACGAGAGTTCAGGCCGAGCACAGAATGGCTAAACGTGTTGTGGCAAATCAGACAGAGCGTCCGGTTGTGAAAACGCCACGTGAAGCGTCGAGGGGTTGAGGCGTGCGGTGACGAAGCATCGACAATTGGAAGAACGACTTTTTCTCCACTGGCCGGAACAAGCCGAGCGTCCGTTTGGTTTTCGTTCCACGCATAGGTGTACGGTCGCCACTCCGCGTCATCCCCGCGGTGGAGAAGCTGCGTCTCGATGCGACGGGCGCTCGCAGGGTTGCCAACTTCCATTTCCATCGACAGTGTTTTCACCAAAACGGTTCCAGCTGGAAAACTCCATGTCAGCGGCGAACTGGCATCGATCGACGCGCTACCGGGAACTGCAACGTGCCGTACCGCCGTCGCTCCGTTCATCCATGGTTCGACACTCAGGCGATACTCGTACACTCCGCTCTCGGGTTCCAAATCCGACAGCGCCCGAAAGATTCCCGTCGCGCTGAGAGTCTGCGGAAACGTCGGGGTACCGGCGTCGACGGTGGTTCGCCGCAGCCGGTACAGGCCTCCACCTTGGTGTGCAGCGAAAAAGAGCTCGCCCCGATAGTCTTCACCGAACGCGACGATCCGTAGCGTCGAGTCAGCGATCTCATCGATCGAGGTCACCTCGTCTCCAGCCATGCTCAGCGCCCAGATCTTCCCTGTCTCGTAGTCAGCATAGATGTAGGCATGCTGTAGTTCGGGCAGGCGCGCCCCCTGATAGACCATGCCACCGGTGATGGACCTCGCTTCGGTATGCGAGTGTGCAGCGGTCGCAGGAAGAATCGGAGTTGGGCCGATGCGATCGTCTGGCTTCACACGCTGCGGACCTTCCATCACACTCCAACCGTAGTTTCCACCAGATTTGACGCGGTAGATCATCTCCCACAATTCCCAGCCCACGTCGCCGACCCACAGGTGCCCCTTTGGCCCAAAGCTCATCTTCCAGGGATTCCGAAAACCGTAGGCCCAAACCTCGGCGCGTTCGGTCTCGAGGGCAACGAAAGGGTTGTCAGCAGGGATTGAGTAGGCTCGACCGCTTGCCGCACGGTCGATATCAATGCGCAGGATTGCCGACAAAAGGTCACTGTTGTCCTGCCCCGTATTCAAACCGTCTGGCGGAAACGGTGCCGTCGCATCTCCAGTGGAGATGTAGAGCATTCGGTCGTGGCCGAACTTCAGACAGCCGCCATTGTGACCGCCCGAGACCCATGTGATGATCTGCTGCTCCGTCGCCAGATCAATTCGCGGTGGATCGAGTTCCGTCACCTCGAATCGCGATACGCTTGTCCCATGTGGATCTCGCTGCGGGCTGACGTAGCATATGAACACGAAGCGGTTGTCGGCGAAGCGCGGGTGAAACTCCATACCGTAGACGGCCGTGACGCCGCCAATCGACGCGACGTCGACTGCCAGGTCCGGGCGCAGGACATCGCGGTCGCTTGGGAAGCTGAAGATTTTCCCCAACTGTTCGACGACGAAGAGGCGCTGCAGATTCGGCTGCTGCGTCACCACGACGGGATTGACGAACTGCAGGTTTGGAAAGACGCGTTCGGCCGCGTACGGCCGGGGCGGCTCTGGGGTGCCCACAACACGCGACGTGCTCCACTCGACTTGACGCTCGATGGTTGCTTCCGAGGTCGGCGTCTCCGTGGAAAAGCACGCGTCCCCTAGCACGAGAAGCGTGAAGAGTGCGATGACCGGACCGGCAAGAGAAGGCAACTTGCTGCAGTCGCAACGGCTCGCGATGCAATCGAAAACCATCAATCAAGTCCGCTTGGTGAATCTTGTGAACGTTCTTTGGTTCCAGCCATCGGCGAAGCGCGCTTGTCGCAATCGAGTGAGGGGATGGGCGGAGAAGCCGCCACTCGAATCACGTTTCGATGTCGGCGGAAGGTCATTCATTGAAGCACCAAGTCTTGTCCAGCGTCCGAGCGAAGTCAAGGTCGCACGATCGAGCGTGCAGCCAGATACATGTTCGGTCTCGTGCGTCGCACACTCGAAGCACTCAAGTGGCGAGCCCTGGCGCCACTCGTTGTGTTTCTCCTCGGAGCACGTTCCTGGCTACCGATCGGCAAACATGCTATACCTCGACCCAACCAAGGACTGACGAAGCACGAATTCGTGAACATCCAGCCAGAGAACTCTGACGCACCTCCTCGCCGAAGGATGAACCGCCGCACGTCAGCGGCTCTCCTCGCCGGACCGATCATCGCCTCTTGCGTCGGACTTGTCTGCCTCGCGTACGACGCGAAGTCAGAAGCGGCTTGGTGTGCGGCCATCACGACGCTTTGCGCGGTGTGGTGGGTTACGGAAGCGATTCCGATCCCGGCCACGTCGATGCTTCCATTCGCGCTTTTTCCGCTGACGGGAGTGCTGAGCGAGAAAGCTGTGGCAGGCGCCTACGGGCACCGATTGATCCTTCTTCTCCTCGGTGGTTTCATGCTCTCCCGCGCGATGGAAAGCAGCGGTGCCCATCGCCGCCTGGCCCTCGGAATGGTGCGGGCGGTCGGTGGATCGGGTGGACGCCGGCTCGTCTTAGGATTCATGACCGCTTCGGCCGTCCTCAGCATGTGGATCTCGAACTCCGCGACAACGCTCATGCTACTCCCCGTGGCAATGGCTGTGCTCGAGCAGAGCCGCGACGACAAACTCGCCTTACCGCTGCTTCTCGGCGTCGCCTACGCAGCCAACGTCGGCGGTATCGGAACACCGGTCGGCACTCCACCCAATCTGGTCTTCAAAGCGCAGTACATGGAGCGTGTCGATCCGACCGCCGAGATCACGTTTCTCTCGTGGATGAAGATCGGTGTCCCCGTCGTCGTCATCCTTGTGCCGTTGGCTTGGCTCTGGCTGAGCCGGAGACTAGGGCCGGCCGAGAAACTCACCATTCCTCACCCTGGCAAGTGGCGTCCGGCCGAAGTGCGAGTTCTCACGGTCTTCGGCCTCACCGCGATCGCATGGGTGACCCGATCGGAGCCGTTCGGCGGCTGGAGCTCGCTTTTGAGCCAACCGGAATGGGTCGGGGATGGCACAGTGGCCTTGGTGGCGGTCTGCGCGATGTTTTTGATTCCCGACGGCACAGGCAATGCTCTCCTCGACTGGCAGACAGCCGTGCGGATTCCCTGGGGGCTTCTCCTTCTTTTCGGTGGTGGTCTCGCGATCGCGGCCGGCTTTCAAGAGACCGGACTCAGCGTCGCACTCGGGAAGCGTCTGTCGCTTCTCGCCACTTGGCCTTCTCTACCTTTGATCTTCATCGTCGCACTTACAGTCACTTTCCTCACAGAACTCACCAGCAACACGGCCACGACCACACTTCTCATGCCGGTCCTTGCGGAGGCTGGTCGCGCCGCCGGGATCGAACCGGCGTTATTGATGGTCCCGGCTGCTGTGAGCGCCAGCTGCGCCTTCATGCTGCCGGTGGCAACGGCGCCGAACGCCATCGTTTTTGGGAGCGGGCGGCTGACGGTCAAAGACATGGTGAAGCAAGGCTTCGTGCTCAATCTAGTCGGTGCGGTTGTGACGACGCTGCTGTGCTATTTTCTACTGCGTGATTGGCCTTAGCGCGGCGTCAAGTTTTACCACGCGCGCCGTTCTGCCGCTTGGACGCTCTTGCCTCGCCAGTGGCCTCGAGATGGCCCCTTATTCTCCGGCTCGACCCTTAATCCCCTCAGGGTCAATAAGGGGCAACTGACCGCACTGAGACCAGGCCACTGCACCCGTCTCGGCCGTCTCTAACGACCGTCCATCAACATGGTTACGAAGAGATTCCAGGCCGCGTGACCCCGCCGATAGCGCTGTTGCAGCTTCCTTTGAGGCCCGATTTGTCCTACACTCAATGATGTCTTTATTTACGCTTTCATAATCTTTCTCGTCGCTTGTTCTCGAGGTTTCGCTAGCGGATCACTTCAGCCCGAGGGTCCCGATGTCCCAAGACAACGAATCTCTTGTTAAGGCTGCTGCTGCCGGCGTTGAAGAGGCGTTTCAGGCGCTGATAGAACAGTACCGACCGCGCCTGAGAAAATTCATTTGCGATCGCACCGGAGAGCACCTTCGCGGCTATGCCGATCCTGAGGATGTGCTCCAGGATGTGTTTCTAGCTGCGTTCAAGCGTTTGCCTGAATTCACTTGGAACGGGGACCGGGCCTTCTTCGCGTGGCTCGCTACCATCGCGCATAGTCGCATCGCCGAGATCGGCCGCCGAGTGAAGCGACGTGCCGCTCGGCTTGGAGACGAACCAGGAGCGGATCCCACTCCAAGCCGGACGCTGCGGCGAATCGAACGCTTTGAACGTTTGGAGGCCGCAATCTCATCGCTTCCTGACGACTATCGTGACGTGCTGGTGATGACGCGCATCCAACAAATGCCGATCCGCGACGTAGCGGCCCAGATGGGCCGATCTCCTGCGGCGGTGACGAAGCTCGTGCGCCGCGCGCTCGACCGACTCCGCATTCTGTTCGGCGATGAGAGCGGGAGCCTTGCCCTGCCGGCGCAGCCCCCCGGAGGAATCGACGGTAGTGGCAGATCCTACCAGCGACCCTGGTGACGGGCGCACCGACGACACACCGATCGACGACGACGCAGCGCTGAATGACGCCGTCGCGGAGTACATCGATCGGATTATTCTCGGCGAGCAGATCAGTGCTGCTGAGGTCATTAGTCAGTACCCGCAATTTGCCGCACGGATTCTCTTAGAAATAGAAACCTTCCGCGGCATCCCCGTCAACTCTCAGCCGCTCTCAGAGAGAACGATGATCGGCGAGTACGAACTGCGCCGTGTCGTTGGACAAGGGGGAATGGGCATCGTCTACGAGGCATGGCAGCCTTCTGAGAAGCGGCGAGTAGCCCTCAAGATTCTGCCCTTCTCGCTTTCAGACGATCAGGTTGCGTTCAAGCGATTTCTCCGGGAGGCTGAAGTCGCCGCGTCTCTGAAGCACGACAACATCGTGCCGGTTTACGATGTCGGCCGCCATGAAGACCGTCCGTACTTCGCCATGGAACTGGTCGATGGCGTGACGCTGGCTCAGGTCATCTCTCACGTGAGAGAAGTTCGCGACCCCTCCCAAGTGTCAACCAAGCTCGAATGTGATTCGGCTCCTCCCAAGGATTCGAAGCCTTCGCAGAACCTGTCCGAAGACGATGATTTGCCGTCGGCGAAGCTCGTCGCCGCGATCGATCTCCTTCGCGTTGATTCGGTCACGGAGCAGCGGTGCGTCGCCGAACTTTTCGCTGGCGTCGCCAGTGGCCTCGACACGGCCCATTCAATGAATGTCATTCACCGCGACGTCAAACCTTCAAACCTCGTGATCGATGCGAGTCGTGCGATTCGCCTTTTGGACTTCGGCTTGGCACGACTCGAGGGTGTCACTAGCCTGACAATGAGCGGCGATATCGTGGGCACGCCCTCCTACATGAGTCCGGAGCAAGCTTCGCCTCGCGAGATGCCGATCGATCACCGAACGGACATTTACAGTCTCGGCGCCACACTCTACGAGCTCCTAACGCTTGAGCGCCCATGCCGAGGAGAGACACAACGTCAGACGCTACTGAACGTCATTCACAAAGCTCCAACGCCGGCGAGACGCACCAATCCGGCGATCCACGTCGACCTTGAGACGATCATCCACAGATGTCTGGAGAAGCACCCTGAGGATCGCTATCAAACCGGCGCTGAGCTGGCGCAGGATTTGACGAGATTCTCCAGAGGACGGCGGATCGTCGCGCAGCGCCCGGCGCTCTGGGATCGCGGTGCGCGCCTCATGGTGCGGCACCGTCGTATCGTTTTGATCTCGGCTTTGCTGGCAGCCCTAGTGATCATCGGTCTCTCGCTTTCCTTCGCACTGACGTTTTCGGCGCTGCAGCGAGCCGAGAGGATTCTCGTCCATTCCGTCGGCCGTAGCGCCAGCCAAAAGATCAACAATCGTGACTTCGCGGAGGCGGCCCTTGACCTGCAGCGCTGGCCGAGCGCTTTCCACGATTCCTTCGCCTACGATCACTTGCGATTGCGCTGCGATCTTTCGCTCGGCGACGTCCTCAGTCACGAAGACGGGATCACCGATATCGCGTTTCTCGATGACGGACGTCTCGTTTCGAGCTCTCGAGACGGCACGATTCGCATTACCGATCTTCAAAGCAAACGCACGATTGTGCACGCTTTGGATGGCGGAATCTATCCTATGCGCATCGCGTGCACCGCGACGGAGGTCGTTGCCGCGACGTCAGATTCCGGTGTGCTGGTGTGGGATTTCACGGACGATTCGGTCCGTCGTGTCTCACCCGCTCGTGACAAGATGGACCCTCAAACCGGCATTCCAGCGAACGCTCGCAGCATCGCCATCAGCCCCGACAGCGAATCTGTCGCGGTCTCCGGCCCCGACAACGTGTGGATTTGGAATCTCAAAGATCTTTCCCAATTAGAGGTGCGCCCCGTTGAATTCGGCCTCGTCGACTTCGTGCTGTACGGCCCAGACGGCACGCTGTACGCCAGCCACTACAAGGGGAAAGTTTATCGATGGGATCCGCACAACCGGCAGCCGAAGGCCCCCATTCAGTTGCAGGACCGACCGCTAAGTCTCGCGATCTCGCGTGATGGCCGTCTTCTCGCTGCCGGCACGCGGAACCAGAAAGACGCGCTCTTCGGAACGGTGGAAATCGTTGACCTAAGAACTAATGAACGTTCGCGAGTCATCATCAATCGTCGCAGCGTTCGGTGCGTCACCTTCATGGCGGGTGATCGCCAAATTCTCGCAGCCAACGAAGATGGTACGATTTCGGTCATCGATGTTCGTGCGGTGAGACAGGTCGCGATTCTCCCAGGTCACCAGGCAGGAGTCTCATCGATCAGAATCAAGGGCGAGCGCTTCTACTCGGCATCTGTCGACGGCATGGTCAAGGAATGGGATCTATTGACCACCGCGGGCGTTTCGACCCTCTGCTCGCACGACGGATTCGTCACCTGTGTCGACATCAGTTCGGATGACACTCTTTTCGCAGCCGGCGACCAGAACAGCCAAGTGATTGTCCGCGACATGACAGGCACTACGGTGAAGGTCTACGAAGGCCATTCCGACGACGTCTGGGCCGTCGCCTTCGATCCGACAAATCGATTTGTCGCGTCGGGTGACAAAAAGCGCACGATTCACATCTGGCCAGTCTCGGGATCGGGATCCGTCACTACGATCCGTGGATTCAAGGGTTCGATCCGCTCGATCGAGTGGAGTGCTGACGGGTTTTTGGCGGCTGGTAGTGAAGACGGCTTCGTCCGCGTCTACGACATGCGCGGCCCCAAACCCGAACTCAAATGGCAAAAACCGCATGGGAACCTCAAAGACTACGCGCGGAAAACTGTCCTGCAGACAGTGTTTCTTCCGCAGCGTCCGATCCTCGCCTCGAGTGCGGACGACCCGACTGTCAAGCTCTGGGATGTTCGAACAGGAGAACTCATCCAGACGCTCGACGGGTTGCCTGAGCACGGCAGAGCGCTAGCCGTACGTCAAGATGGGCAGCAGATTGCTTGCGGATGTTCGAACGGCAGTATTTACGTTTGGGCGCTGTCAAACTCCCGAGCCGATGCCCCACCTCAGATTCTCAGAGGGCACGTTTACAACGTTCGCGCCATCGCCTACCTTGCAGACGGCACGCGCCTAGTGTCAGCGAGCGAAGACCGAACGGTCGTGATCTGGGATATGAAGGCCCTGAAGCGCATCGCGGTCTTGGAGGAGCACACGAGCCGAGTGAGCGCTCTCGCAATCACGCGCGACGAGAACTGCATCATCTCAGCCGGTGACGACAACACCGTGCGCATGTGGTTTAGAACGCTTGAGGGTGCGAGGCGAACTTGGACACCACAGAGGTACCAGAACCTCGTCGCGGAAGCGATCGCAGCTCGCATCATCGAAGAGGAGCCAACCGAGGAAGCTCGGTTACAGCGCATCCGCGCTTGCGATGACCTGACCGCCGCAGAGAAACCGCTCATCCAGGCGTTCATGGAACGCGGTCATTCCTGTTTGGGAATCGAGGCAACCGTGCCAGGTGTCAAGAATGACCAGGCACAAAGACGGTGAAGACGCTGCCGAGCCCAGGATCGCTCTCGACAGTGATGCTTCCGTCCAAGTAGTCGACGCACTCACGGACCAGTGTGAGCCCGAGGCCAACGCCAAGCGTACTGAGGGCGAAGCGTGGTTGGTTCCCCTGTTCGAAGGGTTCAAAGACGCGATCGAAGTCGTTCGGCGCGATGCCGGGACCGTTGTCGCGTACGGTCAAACGGATCCCTTTCACACCGGAATCGCTCTTCCACTTCTCGGCCGCGATCGAGACTTCACCGCCGCGACTCGTATACTTCACCGCATTCGTCAGTAGCTCGCGAAGAATTCGAGCCAAGAGCCGCCGGTCAGTCTCTACACATAAGCGTCGCGGCACGTGGGTGCGCACCTTCAATCCATGCCGTTCGATGACGGACTTGATATCGCTGAGGCAGCGGTCGACGAATTCGCGGATCTTCACCTTCGAATACACCGTTTGCCATGCGCGTGAGTGTAGTTTCGAGTAGTCCGCCACCTGATTGAGTAACAACTCGAGTGCCACCAGGTGAGTCCGCACTTCCATTGCTTTGCGCTGATGCTCGGTGCGTTCGTCACTGCTCTTCGCCGACGCTGATGTACGATCCTCCTCGTGCTCGGCGGCCCAACGTGAGACCGATTGCACATGACTTCTCAGCTGGGGAACAACGCGAGCCAGAATTCGGACGTCCTCAACTTCGATGCTCGCGCTTGGCGGCAAATCGTTCGCCAGCCCAGCGGAAGTCTCAAATGCATCTGCTGAACTCCCCGCGTCACGTCCGTCTTCAGCTGTCAGCGTCGAAGGCTCCTCGGCAGCTTCGACCTCGCCGCTGGCTTCATCTCCATGCTCGAGAAGGAAGATTTGGTCCTGCCACCACTCGGCACACTGCTCTTCAAGACACTGAATCTGTTCGTCCTTTGCTTCGATCTCCGCCTTGAGCTCGAGGATGCTTTCTCGCAGCGTCGCGTTCTCCTCCTGCGAGGCGGCAAGTGCATCTCTCTGCGCCGCTACGATTTCGCTACCGATCGCAGTTCCCGCGACTTCGGCCGCGGCTTGTGGTTCCGTCGACTGCTCGACGAGAGTTTCGACGAGAGTCCTCACACGGGAGATCTCACGCAAAGTGTCGCTCCGCAGCCGCTTTTCCACAGTTTCGACGGTCGTCTGCAGGCGAAACAGTTCGCCAATCGTATCCTGCAACAGCTCCCCTGCGCCTAGGCCGCCTTGACTTGGTCGAGTCGGCGTTTCCGAAGTCTGAACCAGCGGGCGACTCATCTCCTGTGAATCTGGTTGCTGAGACCCACTTTCGTCTCCGACTCGTTGCTCCACCGTGTCGGAGTTCACAAGATGGTTCAAGAGCTCTCGAAACCAGCGAAAACTCGAAGCGAAAGTAAACCCTCCGAGCAGAAGGATAAGAACCATCGCGAAGATACTTGGTGGCTCCAACGCGCGGACCACAAGCCCGATCGGGAGGGCGACAGCCCCAACCAGAATCATTCCGACGACCACGATCAGGACACCAGAAGACCACGGTGGAGCGCGCCTAGCGACCGCCCGAATGGCCTCAAAAGCTCGCCGTTTCGACACCGGTGATGACTCAGGAACAGCGGTCGTCTCGGAATCACAAGCGTGCTTTTTCGCGACGGAGTCAACGTGGTTAGGCTGCGCGGTGTTGACGGATTCGGCGGCAACTCCGGTCTCGCCTGCCGCGCCGTGGGTAGTCGAGGCACGATTCGCTGTGCCGCTGGGGTCGACCTCTTTTGCCGTGCTCGTCGCAGTCGAGGCGGCGTCATGCCCGGCGTTTTCCAGATCGACGGAGCGTTTTTGTTCCGGCGCCGACGCTTCGCGATCGGAATCGAAAGAGCGTTCGCTCTGAGCCGCGCTGGCCGCTGTACTCTCTGTTGTCGTCGTCCCTACCATGGCTCCAACTGCTGCACTAGTCACAATAAACTGAGATCTTCACGTGCAACGTACACGACACGAGCGAAGACCAAAAAGAGTACGACGGTGCGCCGATTTTTGCAGTGAGCCTCGCGTTCTCGGAAGGCAACGACGCGACGAATCTGCTTGGTCGACCGAAAACCTCTGCCGCACCACCGCCAGCCGCGCGGCCCCGGCCCACCCCGACGACGAAGCCTGCCCGTCGTCGGCCTGAGAGTGAGACACATCGCCGCGGCTGCATAGCCCCGCTTCTACGCTACAAGCCTCACCACGCAGTGTAACCACCGTCTATGACGAAATTCGAACCGGTCACGTAGCTTGAAGCGTCGCTTGCCAAGTAGAGGGCAAGCGGGCCGATATCCCGCGGTTCGCCAAGTCGGCCCATCGGGATTTGCGCTTCGAATTCCGCGATCACTTCTGGTTTTTCGTGTGCCCAGCGCCGATTCGGAGCGGTCAGAAACCCACCTGGGCAGATCGCATTTACGGTGACTCCGTGAGGCGCCCAGTCGACGGCGACGGCACGCGTAAACTGGATCACCGCCGCCTTTGACGTTTCGTAGGAACGCCCCCCGATTCCCCGGTTGGCGATAAGGCCCGAGATGGAAGCGTTGTTGATCACACGTCCGCCGTTTCCGCGCCGGACCATAGCACCACCGAGGACCTTCGTGCAGATGAATGTACTCGTAAGATTCAGGTCTATGATTCTCTGCCACTCCGCGAGCGGCAAATCCTCCGTTGCGACGTCGATACAGCGCCCGCCGACGTTGTTGACCAGGATGTCGATCGGTGGGTGGTTCTCCACCATCTCTTCGCATAGCGCCTCACACTCGCGTGGTTCGCCAACGTCAGCGGTCACGATCGCGGCGTCGCAGCCAAGCGCGCGCAGGGCGTCCGCCGTCGTCTCAAGAGCCTCATGATCCCGGCCGACGAGTACGCCGTCAGCTCCAGCCTCGGCGAAGGCAAGAGCCATCTCTTTGCCGAGCCCACGGCTGCCCCCGGTGATCAGGAAGCGTTTGCCGTCGAGTCGAAATCGCTCAAAAACTCCCATTCGCTCCTCCTCAGTCGGCGTCGTGCGCCCTTGAAGTCGACGGCACGACCTCCGGATTCACGTTCGTCTCGCGATGTTGCGAACCCCGCTAAGACCCTCCATCGACCTTTTAGCGAAGCTCCTACCCATCTCCAGCTGCGCGGGTTCGAGACACCAGTCGAGCGCGTCAAGGACGGTTTCAGTTCGCAGTTTGACGACGGTCTCTCTCAAATGTGCGCAGATACACGATTCCTTCTTCGACCCAGTCCACATTGACGTGGTGAACCTCGCACTTTTCGCCAACCGGACGAGGGAGCGTCACCGTCAATGTTCCGCCGAGGTGTTCGCGAAACTCTTCGAGGCCGGCGAGTATCTGAAGCGTTCCGTTGGCATCGCGTCGATCTAGTTCTGGGTACCACACCGCAAGGCCGCTTTGCGTGAGTCCGGAGAGAACGCGACCGAAATCGCTCGAGGTAATGAATCCCTTCTTCATTGCATAGTAGGAGTCCAGTGCCACTCCCACCGCGACTGCCGCGCCGTGACTGATGCGGTAGTTCGACAAGGTTTCGAGCTTGTGTGCTGACCAATGCCCGAAGTCCAAAGGCCGAGCGGTCCCCATCTCGAACGGGTCCCCGGTGCTTGCGATGTGTTCCAGGTGGAGGATCGCGCAGCGGCGAATCAGTTCCTCCATCGGTCCTTGACGGCGGGCGCGAAACGCCTCGGACTCGCGAACGAGGAAATCGAAGAATTCGGCGTCCTTGATCAACGCGACCTTGAACGCCTCGGCTATGCCCCCACGCCAATGCTCGTCAGTCAGCGTCGGCAAGAACGAAAAGTCGTTGATCACCGCGAAGGGTGGGGCAAATGTTCCGACAAAATTCTTCATCCCGTGTTCATTCATACCGTTCTTGACGCCGACGCCTGCGTCGTTTTGGGCGAGCACCGTGGTCGGCATGCGAATCAATCGGAGGCCGCGATGCACGAGCGCAGCGACGAATCCAACCATGTCAAGCACGCTACCGCCCCCGATGGCGAGAACGAAGCTCTGTCGATCCATGTGGTGGTTGCCGAGGGAGATCATGAGGTCTTCGACGAGGGACCAGTCGGATTTGACGCTTTCGCCGCCAGCGACGATCTCCGGTGTTGACACCAGTTCGATCCGCTCTTGGTATCGATGGCCGTAGTCTTTGATCTGTCGGACTAATTCAGGGTGTGCCGCAGCGACTCCGGAATCGATCGCTACGAGTAAGCGATGGCGCTTCTTTTCGCCACAAGACTCCATGACGTCGGGCAGAAGCGAATTGCGAGGATCAAAGACCCCACGAGTGAAGTGGACGTCATACGAGAAGCGGACGTCGAAGCGTTGTCGATGCACCGTGTGGTGATTGTGGTCCGGGGAGAAGTCACCCAGTTGGACGATATCGCTCATGAGGTCAGCCGATCAGCGGCAAGGTCGCTACGCCGTGAATTCACAAGAGGGCGCGAGGACAGCAGTTTTCGACAACCGGCGGCGAGATAGCCGTGGTTCTCTCTGCCAGTGAAACAAGAACTGGCTCTTCATATCATAGCAGATCTGGCTGGATTCGCGTGAATCCGCTTCGCCAGTTCCACGCCGTCGTCGTTTGAGAGGTCGCCGCAATTGAAGCGCTGGAGCGCGTGAGAGAAACCGTCGCCGACCGTCACTAAGTCCCCTCCGGGCGCTCGCAGAGCTGCCGAACGACCAGCAGTGCCGGCCCGTCTGCCTGCAGGAATTCCAAAAACGCGATGCGAAGCTTGGCAAGATCGCCGCTGGGATCAACAGAAAAGACATTCGGCACACCACAAGCGGCTGCAATCGCTTCGATACTGATGTGTGGCGCTGGATCGCCCCGAGCCGTCTCAGCGCTGCCAGGGTTTGGCTGGAACCCGGACGTCACTGTGGATCGGTTGTCGAGCACGAGCATGTGAATCTCGGCGCCGTGTTGTACCGCGTTGATGACCCCGGGAATCGAGGTATGAAAGAACGCGGAATCGCCGAAAACAGCAATCGACCGCGACTCGACTCCGCCGCGCAGGAACCCTTGAGCTGCTGCGACCGCCGATCCCATGGCGAATTTGGCGTCGAAAAGGTCCGACGCTTTCACGAGGCAGCCGGGGTCGCCGACCACCATCGGGTCGAGGTCAAGCTCGGCCGCGACTTCACGAAGCGTCTCGACGATGGCGCGAAACGGGCAACCCGCGCAGTTGTCGCGTCGGCGCGGCAGCTCGGCGGCCTCATCTGCCGCACTGTATCGCGGCTGCGCAGTGTGCTCACCGAGAAACTGCCGCAGGGACTCCTCGATCTGCCAGCGAAAGAGCTCCCCCTCTCTGCTCACGTGACCGCTAGTCTTGCCATGAATCGAGACGTGGAGCTCTGCGTCGTAGGCTATCGCTTTCAGCTGCGTCTCGACGTATGGTTCGTTTTCTTCCAGCACCAGGACTTCGTCGCACTCGCGCAGAAAACCTGCGACGCGCTGACGCGGCAGCGGGAAGACGCTTGCAAGGTTTAACCGCCGCAGTTCGCCACTGAAGTCCGCCAGCACGTCATCGAGCTTCGACGCAGCGAACCCGACTGCGACAACGCCGCGTGCACCGGTGCCGAAAGAGACGTTCTGCGAAATCGTCTCCATCCACTGCTGCAGACGCTGCACCTTGGCATGAAGATCTGCATGCATCTTCACGGCGTTTTTCGGAAACGGCACATATCGACACGCTTCACGGCGGTATGCAACACGCGGTTTGCGCTGCGGCAACTCCGCAACAGACACATCCGCGCCACACTGAGAGAAACTTCGTGTCTCGCGAAGAATGACGAGAGTCTCAAGTTGTTCGGAAATCTCAAAGGCCGTGACCATGAGATCTTTCGCCGCCTGGGGTGTCGCCGGTTCAAGGAGCGGCAACTCCGCGAACTCTGCCAGCGGGCGTGTGTCCTGATCATTCTGCGATCCGTACGCGCCAGGATCGTCTCCGAGCAGAACGACCATGCCGCCGCGCACACCGGTGAGGTTGGCAACCATGAGCGGGTCGACGAGCGCGTTCATGCCGACACTTTTGACACACACAAGAGCCCGACTACCGGCGATGGATGCGCCGAGAGCCAGCTCGAAGGCGACCTTTTCGTTCGTCGACCATTCGACGTACACGTCGCTGGGATCCGTCAGGCGTAGGAGCTCCTGCACGGTCCCAGAGCTGGGAGATCCGGGATAACTCGCGACGACAGCCACGCCGGCCTCGAGCGCACCCCGGGCGAATGCGGCATCACCGCTGAGGGATTGAATAGGCAAGTTGTCTCCTGACTCGGGCTAGCAGCCCATTGAGAAAGTCATTCGGCCGAGGAAACTGGCCTCTTCACGCCCAGCTCGACCGCGTCAATACTCGAAAATCTCGAAGATTGCCTGCGTTTACCGCGGCCGATCTGGACGCGAAGAGACCAGTTTTCGGCTCGAAGCACTTTTTCAACGGGCTGCTGTACGGGAACGGCCCCAGCGTTCGGACCCTGGACCGTTCCCACACAGCCTGCGGAATGTAATTCGCCAGCGAACGGCCGCGGGCTAAGATGGTTTCGACGGAGGGATGCCGGCAGGAGGTATCCGCTTCAAGGAGCAGGATCCGCCCGCAGACGGCGCCTCGGAAAGGAGTCCATGTGACGAAACGACAGATCGCAGCAAACAGCGTGAGCTGCAGCACGCGGCGACTCCCTTGGCTGTTTCAGTTGCTACTTCTAGTGTGCATAACTCGTCCGGCGTTTGGGGTCGTCTTTTCGGAGATTCATTACCACCCGGTCGAGGGCGAAGATTCGTTAGAGTTTATCGAGGTCGCCAACGAAACGTCCACCCCGCAAGATCTCTCCGGATTCGCGTTCGTCGAAGGGATCGAGTTCACGTTCCCTCCGAGGACTGTCCTGGGTGCGCGTGAGGTCATCGTTGTCTGCTCCAATGTCGATGCCGTCCGAGCTCGTTACGGCATCGAAAACGCAGTTGGAGACTTCAGCGGACGCCTCAATAACGGCAGAGAACGAATCACCCTGGTCAACCACGTTGGCGCCTTGGTTGCGACGCTACGCTACAACGCCAGCGGCAAATGGCCGTTGGGGGCGAACGGAACGGGGCACAGCTTGACGCTTATTCATGGCCTTCTCGATCACAGCGAGCCTGAGCACTGGACTCTGAGCGCCTCACTCGGCGGCGATCCAGGCACCGTCGATTTCGATTCCGCCTCGATTCCTGAGACACGTCCAGGAGGCTTTACGCCGCGGGCGCCACTCGTCTTCAACGAGCTTTTTCGCGGTGCATCCGGCGATGGGTGGATCGAAATCTTCAACTCGACGAGCGTTCCGATCGACCTGGGCGGACATACACTCAGTGACGACGTCGATCAAGCAGGATACCGATTTGAGGCTGGAACGTCTGTGCCGCCACGCGGCTTTCTTGTCGTCACGGAGTCTGAAAGCTCGGTGGCGCTGTCGACGCCTGAGGTAGAGCTCTTTCTCCGCCGCGACGACGGTAGCGTCGTCGCGGCAGAAGCGTTCGCGCGCGCGGCACCTCCCGGTGCCGAGATCGGCTCTTACTCCGAAGCGAGATATCCCGACGGTCAACGGCCCGGTTGGATAAGTCTCACGCCGACACCGGAAGCTGCGAACGCGGTCGAGCGCGACCTTGATCTCGTCATCAACGAAATCTTTTACCATCCGCCTGAGGACCGTGAAGGAGAATTCGTCGAACTCTACAACCGCGGCGAGACGGCTCGCGATTTGTCAGGCTACCATTTCGACGGCATCGAGTTCAGCTTTCCCGCCGGCACAGCGCTTGGACCTGGAGAGTATCTCGTTTTGAGCAACGCCCCTGAACTGGTCGCAGGCCACCACGGGCTCTCTGAGGTTTTCGGCCCGTATCAAGGAAGGCTGAGCAACCGCGGTGAGAATCTCACCCTTTTCGATGGCGCCGGCAATCTCGTGGATGAAGTGCGTTACTTCGATGGTGGCGTCTGGTCCGAATGGGCCGACGGCCGAGGTGCGAGCCTGGAGCTCATCGATCCGCGGCAAGATAACGGCGTCGCTTCGGCGTGGACGCACAGCGACGAGTCGACGAAAGCCACCTGGGAAGAACTCACCTACACGGCGCCTGATTTCGCTCCTGTGCTCGAGACTGAATTTCATATCTTCTTGGTCGAAAAGGGGATTTGCCTCATCGACGACGTGTCGATTCGCCGCAGCGGTGGTAGCGACAACTTCGTGCCCAATCCCGGGTTCGAGACCGACACAACACCGTGGAAAATCGAAGGGACTCATGTGCACTCCGGAATCGTCACACATGACGTGCAGTCGGGATCTGCAGCACTTCAGCTGGTCGCAACAGGCAAAGGGGATACGCGGTGCAACCGCATCGAAGTCGACACAGACCCCGTCATGGATGCCGGAAGCTATGACGTTTCTTTGTGGGCGAAGTGGCAGCTCGGCTCGAGCCTGCTGATCACTCACGGCGAGTTCACGCCCGGCAGCTACGATGCTGTCTCGGGTAACGGCCTCGGTGCGCGTTTGCGTTTGACTGTGCCGACGAATCTCGGCACCCCCGGGCGCGAAAACAGCGCCACACTCCGCCTACGCGAGGAGACGGGAAGTGTGCAGTTGGGTCCAGTTTTCTCTCACGTGCGACATCACCCTGCCTCGCCACGTGCGGACGAACCGGTGAGCATAGCTGCCAGGGTTTCCGACGCCGACGGGATAGAGAGCGTCCACGTCTTCTTCCAAGAAGACTCGCCGCTCGGCGAATTCACGAGTGTCTCTCTGGTCGATTCCGGTGAGGCCAACGACGGTAGCGCCGGAGATGGGATCTATGGCGGGACGATTGGTAGCTTCGCGAATCGCACGCGCTGGGTTTACTACGTCGAAGCAGTTGATTCCTTAGGCGCCGTGCGGCGCTTTCCCGTCAACGCACCTGAAGAGACTCACGTTTTCATGGTCGAACGCGCCATCACTGCGCCGGTCGACGTGGCACGACTGATTCTTGACGAGGATCAGAATCGCCAGCTGCGGGCCCGACCCGTTCACTCTAACGACTTGGTGAGCGGTACGCTCGTACTCAATGACAGTCAGGTCTTCTATGACGTCGGGGTACGTTATCGCGGCAGCCCATGGACACGCGACGTCTCGATCGGCAAGAACTTTCGTGTCTCATTCAACAGAGACAAACCTTTTCTTCGCGGACGACGCTCGATCAACATCAGCAACCGCGGCGAGAACAAAAACGAAGGCGCCGCCCACTACCTGTTGACACGTGCGGGAACGTCAGAAGCGCCAACGCCGGCGGCTGAGTATCTGTATGTGGCGACAGCAGTGAACGGGACTGTCCAAGGGACGAGAGCCTTTGTGCAGCCCATGGACACCGACTACGTCGCCAAGTGGTACGGCGACGAGAGCACCGATGCGGCAGTGGTGCTCAAGGGAACCGGTCGGCAGTACTTCGGCGACTCTTGCACGATGCTGGCGAATGGATTTGGCAGCGCCACGTTGACGTATCGCGGCGGTCAATCTGAGAATTACCGCGCTTACTGGTTCCATAGCATTCACCAGACCCGCGACGATTGGACCCGTTTCGCCACGATGACAAAAGTAGCCGACGCCGCAGAAACCGACGACGCCACCTTCGACGCCACCATCGATGCGTCCTTTCACATCGAGCAGTTTCTCCGCGCCATCGCGTTTCGTCTTCTGGTGGCTGACTGGGACGCGCTGTTCATTGGTGGTAAAAACGGCTACATCGCCTACAACCCTGTCGACGAACGCTGGGTTCACATCCCTTTCGACATCGACGGGGCGCTGCGCGAGCATCGCACGTTGTTTCCCGGCGGTAATCCTTTCCTGCGGCGCATCCTGTCACGCCCGAAGTTCGTGCGAGTCTACCTCCGCGTCCTTGAGGACGCCTTTCGCACTTACTGGAACGAGGAGGATGCGGCGCCGTTTCTGACAGCCCTGGATCGACGTGAAGGCCTTATTTTTACCGCTTTTATCAATCGTGCCCATGAGATGGGCCGTGAGGAAATAGCTCCGCTCCTGACGGATCGATTCGGGTTCGTCGGTGCGCCAGAGCTCAGCACGAACGATCGGGAGATCGTCCTCGAGGGCGACGCCCCTGTCGAGATTGAGAGGTTCGTCCTCACCGAGCCGGACGGCAGCGAGCTCCCGTTCGAGCCGAATTGGGTGACTCCCACGCGTTGGCAGCGTCCGATCACCCTCACCGAAGACGTGAGCGAATTCACGATCGCGGGCTTCACCCAGGACGAGAACTCACCGCCGGCGGTCTCTACCTTGCGCGTCAGCGTCGTCGACGGTGTCATCTTCACCCGCGGTGACGCCGACCGCGATGAGCGCCTCAACGTCAGCGACGGGATCGCCATCTTGCTCCGGCTGTTTCGCGGTGCCGCGCTGCCGTGCGAGGACAGCGCTGACGTCGATGACAGCGGTACGCTGGACCTCTCCGACGCCCTCGGCGTCCTCAACTACCTTTTCAGGAGCGGTCCGCCGCCCGCCGCGCCGTTCCCCAATGGCGGTGTCGACACCACGCAGGACGCGCTCGGCTGCGACCGTTAGAGTCGCTGGCGAGAGACGCCGCGCCAAGCGCTACGAGAGAAGAGCGAAACCTCGCCCCCAAAAAAAAGACCGGCGATTCCGTCGGCTCGCCGGTCGAAGCCTTGATCACGTCTTTCCCTTGCCTTCCCCCCGGAATTCCCACGGGCAGGGGTTCGACGTCGCGCGTCAATCGACGCGTTCCAAGAGTTGCTGCCGGGCAACGTGTATCAAGTCGTCCCGGACTTAAGCAACGCTCACGGTAGCCGCTGCGCGACTCAGACGCAAGTCGAAAGTGTAATCTTTTCTTACACACAAAACAGTAACACCAATGCACGCTCGACTCTCGACCTCGGATCGTTTCAAGTCACTCCAGCTATGGTTCTCACGAGATCTCCGAAAGTCTTGCAGAAGCTCGATTTGAGTCATCGAACCCGTGCTCCGTGTTTGGTGTTGTTGGACGCCGGCGCCCTGCGTCGAACGGATCCGACGTGTGCTTGAAGTTGAGAAACCGAGCCGAATGAGGAGGCAGGCGCGGAGGCACGCACGCAGCTCCGAAGTCGACAGGCGCAGCGCCCCCGCTCGTGGCGGCTCCATGAGGTGAGCGATGCATCGCCACCAACGAGACTTTCGCTCAGCTTTTTTTTGCAGACGCAGGAAATGGAGTCCAGGTAGCCTCTCACTGCCGAGCTCGACCGATAGGAGGGGGCGAGGCCACCACCAACCTGAGCCACGAGGTCTGTAATGAATCGCCGTGACTTTCTCACCACCGCCACTGCCGGACTGGGTGGAGCCGCCGTAGCCGCCACGACTTCCGCGCACAAGCCGACGCGCGCGGCGACCCCCGACCGATCGCCCGCGCGGCCGAGGCGCCCAGTCAAAATGTACGTTGGCACGCAGCGCCCAGGAACCACCCCGGAGCGGCTGGAGTATTTCAAGCGCCACGGCGTCAACCACATCTGCGGCTACCCGCCGCATCCCGGCGAACGTGGCTACTGGAGCGTGGAAGACCTGGAGAAAACCCGCGAGCTTTGCGAACGTCACGGCATCACGCTCGACATGGTCGCATTGCCGTTTCTTAGTTCGAGCCACATCGATCGTGAGAAACGGGGCGCCATCATGCTCGGAAAGAGCCCCGAGCGCGATCGCGACATTGAGCACATTCAAAAGATGATCGCACACTGCGCCGCCGCCGGCATTCCCGCTATGAAGTACAACATGAGCCTTCTCGGTGTGCCTCGCACTGAACGCACTCCCGGCCGCGGCGGCTCTTCGTACAGCACGTGGCGCCTGCGCGACGCCAAGCCGCCGACACCGCTCACTCGAGCCGGCCACGTCACTGCCGACATCTTTTGGGAACGCATCACGTACTTTCTCGAACGTATCATTCCTGTCTGTAACGAATACAAGATTCGCGCTGCTTGTCACCCGCACGATCCTGGTATGCCGCCGGAAGGCTACCAGGGAATCGACCGCGTGCTTGGCACGTTCGAAGGGCTCAAAAGATTCGCCGCGATCGAGGAGAGTCCCTACCACGGATTCAATCTTTGCCTTGGGACAACTGCCGAAATGCTGCAAGACCCGCGTCGTGAGATCCACGAAGTCATCCGGTACTTCGGCAAGCGAAAGAAGATCTTCAATATCCACTTTCGCAACATCCGCGGCCGGCGCGACGACTTTCAAGAGGTGTACCCGGACGAAGGCGACATGGACATGCTTGAGGTCGCGCTGACGCTTCACGAAGTCGACTACGAGTACATGCTCATGCCTGACCACATGCCCGGTCACAAAGACGATCCAGGCGGGCTGCAGGGGTTCGCCTTCGGCTACGGCTACATCAAAGCGCTGTTGCAAGCGGTGGAACGGATCGCTGGTTGATCGCGGGACGTCCGTTGCCCTCTGCCCGCGCTTGATCTGAATCCGCTCCTAACCTCGAGTTTGGCGTACGCCGTGAAAAGGCACGAATCCTCAGTGGGTGAGAATCCCACCCGGCAACTGGTCGCTCCAGCCGGTAGCACCCGGAGCGACGGAGGGAGGCAACGACCTACGTCGAAGTACTTCAGGAAAAGGGTCGCTGGGCGACCCAGCGAGCACGCAGGCCGTAACGTGAGTGAACGCCGAGCAGGCCTCGAAAGAGTCAATGCAGGAGCCGACCCTCCGCTAAACAGGGGAAGGCTGCCAACCAATGGACGAGAAGAGCGACAGCATCCAGTGGTTCCTGCCGGGGTAGTGGCGATGGCATGCGTGCCAACGGAGATTCGATGCAACACGGGAAACCCCGACGGTGGCGCGGCGTGAGCGCCAAACCGGAACTCCGCGAGGAGCAGGCCGGGCCGTCCAGGGCGGCGGATAGGCCCGTAGTACCGCAGACGCCGGGTAATGCCGGTCGAGGGAAGGGGCCTTAGTTCAAGGCTAACGTCAGAAGCCATGAGAGCCGGGAGATTGGCATGAGCCTACCAACCCCACCAAAGGTTCGGAAGCTGCAGGCGGCGTTACATACCAAAGCGAAGGAATCGCCCAACTTTCGTTTCTATGCCCTCTACGACAAGGTGTATCGACCGGACGTTCTCGAACACGCCTACCGCTGCTGCCGTGCCAACGGTGGAGCCGCAGGAGTGGACGGCGAGCGGTTCGAAGACATCGAGAGAGAAGGTCTCGAGCGGTGGTTGGACGAACTGACGACGGAGCTCAAAGAGAAGAGGTATCGTCCGCAAGCGGTTCGCCGGGTGTATATTCCGAAGGCGAATGGTAAGCAGCGGCCGTTGGGTATCCCAACGATCCGCGACCGTGTCGTGCAGACGGCAGCCGTGCTGATCCTCGAAGCGATATTCGAGGCAGACCTGCAGCCGGAGCAGTACGCCTACCGTCCCAACCGTAGCGCTTTGGAGGCCATAGGCAAGATCCACTCGCTACTGAATACTGGCCATACAGAGGTCATCGACGCAGACTTAAGCGGCTACTTCGACACGATCCCACACACCGAGCTCATGAAATCGGTGGCACGTCGCATCAGTGATAAACAGGTACTGCACCTGATCAAGATGTGGCTTGTCGCGCCGGTAGAAGAGACGGACGAGCGGGGTCGAAAACAACGAACGACGCGCAATAAGGACGAGGGCCGGGGCTGTCCGCAAGGCGCTCCGATCTCACCGCTGCTTAGTAACCTCTACATGCGACGATTCATCGTGGGTTGGAAGGTGCTCGGGTACCAGAGGCGCTTGCGCGCCCGAATTGTCAACTACGCCGACGATTTCGTGATCTGCTGTCGCGGCAGTGCCGACGAGGCCATGCGCGTGATGAGGAACATGATGCAACGGCTGAAGCTGACGGTGAACGAGTCAAAGACACGTCAATGCCGCGTCCCGGACGAGACGTTCGACTTTCTGGGCTACACGCTGGGAAGGTGCTGGTCGCCTAAGACGGGTCGAGCCTACATCGGCACACGCCCGTCCAAGAAGAAGGTCGTGGGGCTTTGTCGCACGATTAGTGAAAAGACCAGCCGTCGCTGGAGTACCCGCGACGCCAAGGAGCTCGTAGCTGAACTCAACCGAACCATGATCGGCTGGGCCAACTACTTCCGCCTTGGGCCTGTTAGCAAGGCCTATGCCACCGTGGATTTGCACGCCGGCAACCGGCTGCGTCAGTGGTTGTGCCGTAAACACAAAGTGCCGGGTCGAGGAACGTCACGATTTCCCGACACATACCTGCACCGCGTACTCGGTCTAGTCCGACTCACTGAGCGGACGCGCAACTTTCCGTGGGCGAAAGTATGAACCTTGTCCGAAAGCCGGATGCGGGAAAACCGCACGTCCGGTTTGATGAGCGGGAGGTGGAAACAGGGCACGGTCTGAGGCTATATGGCACCGGCAGACGAAAGAGCCGGAAACGGAAAGTCCTTGGCCTAAACCACTGCGCCACCTCTCGACTCTACCGTTTCGCGCCGGCCTGGCCGGACGAGTTCGGCGGGATTCAGAGGCCTTTCGCACTTCTTGCTCCCCTGGGCAAGTTTGTGAGCGCTCAAGAACTCTTTGTCCGAAAAGTAGCAGGCACACTCCTGTGTGCCGTCCGGACCTCCGAATCCGTGACGGTCACGGTCCACGGTACAAGAGCGACGGCACACAGGAGTGTGCCTGCTACTTTGGTGCACCGAATGGCCAAACTCGAGTTCACGCTTCGATCACCATCTCCAACCGTGGCGCAATTGGGCGTTGACCACCGCGCCCTCAGGCCACTCACCCCGGTAGAGTCGCGCGATGCACTCGCAGGCCTCGATGCCCATGTTGCGCATCGAGATCTCATCGAGGCCGGAGAGATGAGGAGTGACGACGACATTCTCAAGCCCCAGCAGCGGATGATCGGGCGGCGGTGGCTCGGTCTGAAAGACGTCAAGGCCCGCCCCGCCGAGGTGGCCTGAGAGGAGAGCCGCAACCAGATCTTCTTCAACGACGATTTCGCCGCGCGCTGTGTTGATGAACGCGCTCCCGAATCGCATCTTCGCAAAACAGTCGGCGTCGAAGGAGTTTCGCGTCTCAGGTGTGAGCGGGCAGTGAAGGCTGACCCAGTCCGCACGCGCCAGCAGAGTGTCACGGTCGACGAGCTCGATTCCGTGCTCGTCGACGAACGCCCGGGGCGGTGCCACGTCGCTGGCGATAACCTTCATCCCCAGCGCCAAGCAGCGCAGCGCCATGCTGCGTCCAACGCGGCCGAGCCCGACGAGGCCGATGGTGGTGCTGCGAAGGGGGCGTGTGAGCGTTCGTGGCCAATGCCCGGCGCGCAGTGCACGATCGGTCTTGACGACGGTCTTGGCGACGGCGAAGAGAAGAGACAAGGCGTGCTCCGCCACGCCTTCGTGGTTCGCAGTGGGCGTGATCGTCACGGGAATCGTCCGCGCCGTCGCAGCGTCTACGTCAACACGGTCATACCCGACGCCGCAGCGCGCGATCACACGCAACTCGGGAAGGGCGGCAATCGCGCTCGCGGTCAAATACTCGCCGCCGGCAACGATTGCCGCGCATCCCTGAAGTTCCGCGATCAGCTCCTCCTCGCTGGTGAGCCCGCGGACGAGCTGGTGATTCTTCGGGTAGCGAATCTCGAGGCCGGCCGCCTCGAGCACTTCAGTGTTTTTTCCGGGTTTGTCGATCAGCGCTTCGGGGGTGATCAAGACGGCGGGCATGGGCGATCTCGCGAAGACCTCTAAAGTTGGACGCGGCGTGTCTCACATAGCGAAACCGGCGATCTTGTCGCAGAGCCTTTCGCTGCACGGCGCGAAACACAGCAGCTTATCCGAGCAGCGCCGCGTGTTCGAGTCCTTCGAGGCGCGATTCTCATTGATCGCCGTTGCGTTCAAATCATCGCGCGCGGGCCAGGCGGCCCACGACAAAAAAACGAAGCCCCCGGGTCCGAAAACCCGAGGGCTTCACCCCTCCTATCGGCGAAATGCAAGCGACCGAGTTGGCCGCGTCATGCAAGTCGCTTCAGCGATAGAGGACGCAGTTCAGATTGTCTGTACGCGTCGCGTCAGGCCCAGCTTCTGGATACGGAGCCGGAATCGTGAACGCGCCAACGTAGAGCGCTTCGAGCGTCGAGACCGGATCGGAAAGATCGATCACGCCGTCGTCATTGGTGTCGGCAGCGTCGAAGCAGCTCGGACGGCCGGTGTCCATGAACAGGTCGCCGAGTGTGAAAATCGCATCCGACACGTCGACGAGGCCGTCGGAGTTCGAGTCCCCGCGGAGGAAGTACATCCCCTCACCGAGACCGTCACGCAAGATGGGGCTGACCCAATCGAGCGGATCCTCCGCACCACCACCGCCGTCGACTTCGTCGTCGCAGCTCGTGCAGTGGATCTGGAAGTTGCCGCCGGTGATCGTCAGCGGATCGACAGCGCCATCGTCGACACCGTCCTCATCGACGAGGATGTGAACCGTGCCGCCACCGTCAACCACTCGCAGGAAGTAGCGATCAATATCCCCGCCAGACTTGGCGCTCTGCTCGTTACCCGGTTCGTTGCGGTCTTCGACACGCCCGAAGAACGACACGTCGATCGGACCGAATTTGTTACCTCCGATGCCTTGGAGCCGCCCGGTTCCTACCCACTCGATGAAGTTGACCTCGCACACAGGTGAATCAGTCCCTGGCGGGTGGCCGTCGACGTTGCCGCAGCGAACGACCTCAATGTCGAAGCCCGTGAGGTGGAGCTTGAGGCCGTGGGCGACGTGATTCCACTGCCCGCCATTGCTCGGGAAGCCGCTGCAAGAAGGCGCAACCACGCCGCCAACGCTGTCCTTCGGCCCGTTGGAGGTCGACATTTCTGCGTTGTGTGTTCTGGTGATCGAATCGAACTTGACACCACCACCGGTCATCCAACAGAGCGAAGCCGGCGGTTCCGGTTCTCTGCAGTACAGGAAGTTGAGCTTCATTCTGAGGTTGTGGTCTGTGATGTCGACCGGCTTCGGGTTCTCGGTCGTGTCGTCGCAGGCAGGCCACGGGGTCAGACACTGCACCGCGTTGAGTTCGAACCCCGGGATGTCGGCGACACTGACCTGGTAGGGCTGTTGCACCAAGTTCTCAAACCCGTAGAAGCCGGGCGCCGTCGTGTTCGCGGAAACCGTCGAGATTCCCGTTGGAGCGCCACCTGCGTCAAGAAGTGTGATCTCCACGCCCTCGATGCCTAGATCGACGCCTTCGTCGTAGACGCCGTTACAGTTGACATCCCACAAGATACAACCCGAGATGACTCCTTCCTGCGCCACCCCTCGTGTCCCCCACGCCGCCGTCAAGACAAACGCCAAAGCGAAAACGGTAAACCGCTGCATGCGCACCTCCTTGCAACGCAACCCTTCGGAAATGTCTGACCCGGGAACTAACCCGAGCACCGACTCATTCGAAACGAAACTCGTCTCGGGCACGTTTGGTCCGCCGAAACCGCGTGCAACGACTGCCTGCCGCGCTCTGGCACTACCGCGTCTGCGATAGACACCAACGAAACCCGCCCTTACGCGTCTTGAAATTCACCCTACGAACGCATCGCCTCACGACGAGGCGCACTCCACTCCGTTATCCTCGAAGGAACGGTTCGTTGCAAGTGCCCATATTGAGACCATATCAAGGATCGCCGGTGAGGACCGAATAGACACCTAACACCGCACCCAATTGGCGAGCCTCGAAAATCTCGGAGATTACCTGCGTTCGCCGCGGCTGATCTGGACGCGAAGCGACCAGTTTTCAGCTCGAAGCACTTTTTCAACAGGCTGCTAAGCTACTCGAGTTTGGCCATTTCGCGCCGGCCTGGCCGGACGAGTTTCGCGGGGATTCCGAGGCCGTTTCGACTTAACCACGGTGAGGCCCTCGACGATTTCGAACACCCTCGCCGAGCCAAAGTGCGGCATTCTCGACGATCTTAAGTGCCATCGGCTCAAAGAACACCTTGTAGGTCTCATGCCCTGGGCGGAAGTAAAAGACCTTTCCGTCGCCGACATCCCACAGCGCGCCGCTGCGGAAGTGCTCGCCGTCCTGCCAAAACTCCTCGAAGATGACGGCGTCCGGCGCCGGAACATGGAACGGCTCATCGTACATCTCCGTCTCCGGCAGAACGAAGCTCGCCGGAATCCCCACGGCGATCGGATGGTCGGGGAGGAGTGTGCGGACGGTCGAGGGCTCCGCCGGATGGCAACAGCGAGGAAAGCAGCAGTTCGGTGTTTCGATCGAGACTTCAATCACACCGTCAGCCCCGCGACTGTACTCTGTCTGGAGCGCCAGCCGCTTCGAGGCAGGAGGAGGCCGGCGAATCCGCTCGCCGACGAACGTCACTCTCGCCTTACTCCGCTCCTCTGCCGGCAGCGCTGCAAGAGCATCCTGTGCAGCCCGCGACTCCATCGCCATGCGAAACGGCGTCGCCCAATGCGCCGAGTGCAGAGTGATCATCGCCAGCTCGCCATTTTCGATGCGGCGGACGATCGCAGCGGCCTTGTCGTCGGGGACATCACCGTGTTTTTGATGGCCCCACCAAACGAGGACATCTGCGCGTTCGATGGCCGCATTGGTCAGGCCGAATTCCGGATCTGCAAATCGGGCTGACGTGACGTCCAAAAGCTCATTCTTGGCAAGCTCCGCAGCGATCTGGTTGCCCAGGTAGTTGGGGTATGCCTTCTTTTGGCTCGGTTGCTGCTCGTCCCAGATCAAGACGCGCACCCGATTCGACTTGTGCAGAATCGATCGCGAGTCGACCGGCACTTGATAGCGCTCGCGCAGGCGGTCCAGCTCCTCTCGATGGGTCGAAATCACTTGTGCGTATGCTGGGTCGTCGTACCGGTTCTGCAGCTCATCCGGATCGCGATCAAGGTCGTAGAACTCCCACTCGCCGAGATTGTAGAAGTGGATCAGCTTGTACTTTTCGGTTCGCACGCCGTAGTGACGCCGCACACTGTGGGCGCCCGGGTACTCATAGTACTGATAGTAGATACTCTGGCGCCATTCGATCGGAGCGACCCCTCTGAGGAGCGGCACGAGACTTCGACCCTGCAGGTCAGCGGGAATCTCGGCGCCGGCGATGTCCAGAAACGTCGAAGCGAAATCGAGATTCGACGTGAGATCGCGATTTTCGCTGCCGCTCGCCACGACCCCTGGCCAGCGCACAATCAACGGCATGCGCAGCGACTCCTCGTACATCCACCTTTTGTCGTACCAGCCATGATCGCCGAGGTACCAGCCTTGGTCGGATGAGTAGATGACGACGGTGTTCTCCGCGAGGCCGCTCTCGTCGAGGTACTCGAGCAGACGGCCTATGTTGTCGTCGACCGAGTCGACGCAGCGCAGGTAGTCTTTGACATAGCGCTGATACTTCCAGCGTACGAGCTCCTTTCCCTGCAGGTTGGCATCGCGAAACGCCTTGTTCTTCGGACCGTAGGCGCGGTCCCACTGCTCCCGTTGGTCCTCTGTCAGGTTCTTCGGCGTGACGAGCTTCAGATCACCCTCGGTGAGATGCTGGGCAATCGTCATCTTTTGCTGCTTCGCGGCGCGCCCTCGGCCGCTGTAGTCGTCGAACAGCGTCGGCGGTTCGGGAATGTCGACGCCATCGTAGCGCGTCAAATGCTTCGGCCCTGGCTGCCATGATCGGTGCGGCGCTTTGTGTTGACTCATGAGCATGAACGGCTTCGAGGAATCTCTCCCTTTTTTCAACCACTCGAGCGTTCGGTCGGTGATGATGTCCGTGGTGTAGCCGACGTGCTCGACCGGCCCCGAAGGAGTGCGGAGCGTCGGGTTGTAGTACGGCCCCTGTCCCCTGAGCACCTCCCAGGCGTCGAAGCCTGTTGGTTCGGTACGCAGGTGCCACTTACCGAAGATCGCCGTCTGGTACCCGGCCTTTCGTAGCAACTTTGGAAACGTCTGCTGCGAGCCGTCGAAACGGTCGCCGTTGGTCATGAAGCCGTTGATGTGACTATGCTTTCCCGTCAAGATCACCGCTCGACTCGGCCCGCAGATTGAATTGGTCACAAAGCAGTTCCGAAAAAGCATTCCTTGCTGCGCCAATCGATCCATGTTCGGCGTCGTGTTGATGCGTGATCCGTAGGCGCTGATGGCGTGCGCCGCATGGTCGTCGGTGAAGATGAAGAGAATGTTGGGTCGTTCGTCGCGGGCCTGAAGCGACGAGCACCAGAGCACGCCGACGCAGACCTGAATGGAGAGAGCGACAAAGGCGCACACGGTTGAGGTGGTGATCTTCATATCGCGGTCACGCTCCAGAAGTGGTTGTTTGCCCTTGCCGAGCGCCGCTTCGCAGGCAATGCCACGAATCGATTTGGACAGCGGAAGCTCCTGAGCTCGACGGGCAGGCCGAATGTTTTTGGGGGCGGGCTGATAGGATAGAACAGACCTGTGGAGAACGAAACCCTCGGCTGAAGAGCCTGTCTCCAGCTGGCAGCAAGAAACCGCGCCTCTACGCGTCGACGACGCAGCCAGCGAGTTTTCAACGCCGCGCCGATGCTGCCGCATGGCGTTGCTTCGGCTATCGACCCGGACCGGGAGACCCGACACCTGCGCTGCCGATCCGGATACATTCATTGGAGTGGACACCGATTTGAACGTTCTCGTAACTGACTACGCGTGGCCGAACCTGGCTATCGAGCGTGCCGTGCTGAAGCCGCTGGGAGTCGAGCTCGTTGTTGCCGACTCTGGCGACGAAGACGAGCTCCTGCGCCTGGCGCCACAATCCGACGCGATCCTCACGTGCTGGAAGTCAGTCAGTGCCGCCGTCCTCGAATCCGCACCCAAGGTTCAGGTCGTGAGTCGCTACGGAATCGGCGTGGACAACATCGACGTCGAGGCGGCGACGCGCTTGGGGATTGTGGTCACGAACGTCCCCGACTTTTGCCTCGACGAGGTTTCGGATCATGTCCTGGCTCTACTCCTTGCGTGGGCGCGGCGAATCGTCGCGTTCGACCATTCGACATCACGGTCCGTCTGGGATCTGAGCACTGGACGAGGTGTCCAGCGCCTTCGCGGCCAGACGCTTGGCCTGGTCGGTTTTGGCAACACCGCCCGCGCGGTGGCACGCAAAGCGACGGCTCTTGGGCTCACAGTTCTGGCTCACACTCCGCGGTTCAACAGCAGCACCTCACTGGCGGACGCCGAGCCGGTCGCGGCGCTGGACGAACTCCTTTCGCGCTCCGATTTTGTCTCACTGCACGCACCGCTGAACGACTCGACGCGATATTTGATCGACGCCGCCGCGTTCAGGCGCATGAAACCATCGGCACTCTTGATCAATACATCGCGCGGCGCGCTCGTTGACGAAGATGCGCTCCTGCATGCGCTCCAGAGCGGCGAAATCGCCGGCGCCGCTTTGGACGTGCTGACGACGGAGCCGCCACCGGCCGACCATCCACTGTTGACCCACCCGCGCGTGATCGCTACACCGCATGCGGCGTTCTATTCAGAGCAGGCGATCTCCGACCTCGCGCAACGGGCCGCCGAGCACGTGAGTCAGGTGCTGCGGAAGGAACGTCCCCGCCACGTCGTCAATCCAGGGGTGTTGACCTCAGCGGTGTGCCGGGCGCAGTGGGACCCGAGTTAGCTGCTAATTCGACCGTTACGCCACGATTCGACCGCCGTCGCGCATCCGACCTGCATCCGTCGAGAGTTACAGAAACTGTCAGGCATGGCCCCGGAGCCAGTCCCGGACCGTTTTGATTCGGCGATCAGCTCGATTCGACCGCGCGCCTCGCCGCATAAAGAAACTTGTGATCGATCGCCGCCGTACCAACGCCTATCGTTTCGCGAAATACGGCGTGCCCGCGCTGGGCGTTGTCCTCCTGATTCTCGCACTTGGCGAGCGCTTCATCTGAAGACTCACACTCACTGGACGTGTTCTTGGGCTCGTTTTTCGCTACACTGAGTCTGTTCCACTGCTCATAGAGGAGTCTCAGCATGATGAAGAAAGTCACTCGACGTCGTTTTCTCGGTCGGGCCGCCGCCGGCGCTGCTGCCGCGGGTGCCTTCGCCGCGCCTCAGGTGCGCGTTGCCTTTGGGTCTCCCAATGAACAGATCCCCATGGCTGTCGTCGGTTTCAACGGCATGGGGTTCGGGCACGTGCGGCGGTTGCTCGAACTGAAGTCTCAGGCGCGCATCACGATGCTCTGCGACGTCGACCCGCAGGTGAGGACGCGCGGCGCAGACGCCGTCAAAGAGGCGGGTGGCGGGGAACCGAAGCTCGTCAAGGACTTTCGTCACGTAGCCGACGCGCGCGACGTCGACGCTACGGTGGTCGCCACGCCGCATCACTGGCACGTCCCCATGGCTCTACAGCTGCTTCGCGGTGGCAAGGATGCTTATGTCGAGAAGCCGGCCAGCCACGTCTTTTCAGAAGGTCGTGCTCTGGCCGACGCGGCGCGGCGTCTGGGCCGTATCGTTCAGCACGGAACGCAGACCCGCTCAGCGGAGTTCACGACCAAGGCGCGAGAAGTCATCGCCTCGGGCATCCTCGGCGAGGTCAGGATGGCGAAGGCTTGGAACGTGCAAAAACGCCGACACCTCGAGCCGAAACCGGACTCGGCGCCGCCTCCTGGTGTCGATTACGATCTGTGGCTCGGACCTGCCCCCAAACGACCGTTCAACGAGAACCGCTTCCACCGCACGTGGCGTCAATTCCGCGATTACGGTAACGGCGACATCGGCGACGACGGCGCTCACGACATCGACATCGGTCGCTGGCTGCTTGGCGTCAGCACACACCCCGTTCGCATCACGTCGCACGGCAGTCGCGCTGCAGCTGGAGGCCTGACCGAGTACCCGGACAACATGTCGGTCGCCTACGAGTACGCCGATGGGCGCGTGCTCCTCTACGAGGATCGCATGTTCACGCCGTACGGCCTTCATGGTTTCGACAGCGGCAACGCTTTCTACGGCACCAAGGGTTACATGATCTTTTCACGCCGAGGCTATTTTCAGGTCTACCTCGGACGAAAAGAAGAAAAAGGGCCTGGCATGAAGCAGACCAGCGCGCGGGCTCGATACCATATGCAGGACTTCTTGGCGAGCGTGCGCTCACGCAAGAGCCCGATCGCAGACGCCGACGAAGCGCACCTGACGTGTGGAGTGATTCACCTCGGTGAAGTCGGTTATCGGGTCGGACGGGTGCTCAAATTCAATCCTGACACCGAGCAGATCGAAGGCGACCCAGAGGCCCAGGCGCTCCTAACTAAGGAGTACCGCACGCCATGGTCACTACCGACGCTCGGTTAGTCGCCTGCTGACGACGTGGTTCGGGGTTGAATCTCCGCCGCGCGCTACGCCCGCCTGATCGTCCCGCGGCGCAGTACCGCTCCTTCGGGCTCGCCGCGGCGGCAAATAACTTCTACCGCTGCTCCCAAGGGATGGGAGGCGCCGGAAAACTCCGCGTTCTCGGCGCCCTCGGGCCAGCAAGAGACTTGAACCTGCCGCCTCTCTTCACTAACTTGGACGTGGTCATGGAGATGCGCGAATGGGCGCATCGTTTGGTCAAGGTGCGAGACCGATGCTAAAAATCTTAGGACCGGGATCCGTCTACTGCGACGGGCTCACCCGACGTAGCTTCCTCCAGGTCGGAGGCTTGGCGTTCGGCGGTGGGCTGACGCTGCCAGAGATCCTGCGCGCCGAGGCGGTCGCGGGGATCGAAGCGTCACGCCGCGCCATCATCATGGTCGTTCTTCCCGGCGGCCCTCCGCACCAAGACACGTATGACATCAAAGAGGACGCCCCCACCGAGATTCGCGGCGAGTTTCGGTCGATCCCAACGAACGTGATGGGGATCAGGATCTGCGAGCTGATGCCCAGAGTCGCGTCGATCATGGACCGGTTGGCTGTGATTCGCTCGCTCGTCGGGGCTCTCGACGATCACAACGTCCACCAGTGCATCACCGGCTGGGAGACGCATCCACAGCAAGACGATTCGCCCCGGATTCCTGGCTATCCCAAGGGTGGGTGGCCGTCGATCGGCTCGGTTATTTCGAGAATCATGGGACCCAAGAGCCCCGGTGTGCCACCGTTCATCAGTCTTGGCACCAAACGGGATCTGTCGATGACGCGCGCGTCGATCGGGCAACCCGGCTACCTCGGCGCTGCCCACGCGGGCTTTGAGCCGCGCGGGAGTTCCCACGCCGATATGCAATTGAGCGGCGTGACCCTCGACCGGTTGAGCGATCGCCGTCGTTTGCGCGCAAGTCTCGATCGCCTCCACAGTGAAGTCGACGCTCGTGGGCAGATGCATGGCGTTGACAGCTTCACTCGTCAAGCGCTCGGTATCCTCAGCTCGGGCGCACTCGCACGCGCGTTCGACATCTCCACCGAAAGTGAAAGCCTTCGACGACGTTATCTGATCGAAGGGGGCAAAGCAGAAAAAGGCAGCGCCAAGCTGCTCGAGCAGTTCCTCGTAGCGCGCCGCCTCGTGCAGGCCGGTGTGCGCTGTGTCACGCTCAACTTTAGCCGTTGGCCGCTCGATCGCGAGAGCCGAGGCGGATACAACTGGGACTGGCACAGCGACAACTTCAACAAAGCCCGCGCGACGTTGCCCTTGCTCGACCAAGGCGTCTACGCACTCGTGACGGACCTCGAGGAGCAGGGACTCCTCGACGAGGTCGCCGTCGTCGTCTGGGGAGAGTTCGGCCGCACACCAAAGATCAACAGCGGCCGAGGACGTGATCACTGGCCGCAGGTTGCCTCGTGTCTGCTCGCTGGCGGCGGCATGAAGATGGGACAAGTGATCGGTTCGACGACGCGGCTCGGTGACAGCGCACAGGATCGACCGGTGCATTACCGCGAAGTCTTCGCGACGCTCTACCGCACGCTCGGAATCGACGCGAACAATACGACGCTCGTGGACAGTGACGGTCGCCCTCACTACCTCGTAGACAACCGACCGGTGATCCAGGAGCTCGTGTAGGGGCCGTCGACTGCGAGGAGGCTCTTAGCGCGTAGCGTCTTGTCGCACCCTACGTACACGTTGCTACTACATGCGCCCCGCTGCCTTGTCCGCAATCGTGGAGAAATCAATGAAAGCAGTTCGACGCCTATCGAGATGCGTTGTCGAGATCACGCCCGCCAAAGCGATGAGCTCAGCACTTTGCTTCATCATCTTCGTCATCATCGCCGGCAGCGCGCCGGTGAGAGCTGCGCCGGATAAAACCTCGCCCAATTTCGTCGTGATCTTTTGTGACGATTTGGGCTACGGCGACCTCGGCTGCTACGGCCATCCAACGATCCGCACGCCGCAGCTCGACCGCATGGCGCGCGAAGGGATGAAGCTGACACAGTTCTACTCTGCCGCCTGCGTCTGCACGCCCAGCCGGGCGGCACTGCTCACCGGCCGGCTGCCGATTCGCAACGGCATGTCCAGCGATCGCCGCCGCGTGCTGTTCCCCGACTCGAAGGGCGGGATTCAGGCAGACGAAGTCACGATCGCGGAAGCGCTGAAGGCCAAGGGCTACCGCACCGCATGCGTGGGCAAGTGGCACCTTGGCCATCTCCCGGAGTTCCTGCCGACGCGCCACGGATTCGACGAGTACTTCGGCATTCCGTATTCGAACGACATGGATCGAGTCAGCTCCGCCCCACGCGGTCGCGAGGCGTTTCACAAGCCAAAGGTCGAATACTGGAACGTGCCTCTCATGCGAGGTGAGAAAGTGGTGGAGCGACCCGCCGATCAACCTCTTCTCACGCGCCGCTACACAGAAGAAGCCGTCGAGTTCATCAAGAAAAACAAAGACGAGCCCTTCTTTCTCTATCTCGCGCACTCCATGCCTCACGTGCCTCTGTTTCGATCGACGGAGTTTCGAGGCCAAAGTTTGCGCGGACTCTACGGCGACGTCATTGAGGAAATCGACTGGTCGGTCGGCCAGGTCCTCGAAACGCTGCGCCGCGAGGGCCTTGATCGCCGCACGCTGGTTGTCTTCACGAGCGACAACGGACCGTGGTTGACGTTTGGGCGCCAGGGCGGCTCGGCAGGACTGCTGCGTGACGGCAAAGGTTCAACATGGGAAGGCGGCATGCGGGAGCCGACGATCGCATGGTGGCCAGGTCGTGTCCCGGCCGCCTCGGTACAACCGGGCATGGCCTCGACGCTTGATCTCCTGCCGACGTTTCTCGCCCTTGCCGGCGCGCCGCCGCCAGCAGATCGCGTGCTCGACGGCTTCGACCTGTCGAAACTTCTGGAGGGTTCGAGCGAGAGTCCCCGAGATCACATGTTCTTCTACCGCGGTCGCCAAATCTTTGCCGTCCGCAAGGGGCCTTTCAAAGCCCACTTTATCACCAAGTCGAGCTATGGCGGTGAACCTGCAAAGACGCAAGACCCACCACTGCTGTACAACCTCGAGACCGACCCCAGCGAAACCGACGACGTCGCCGCGCATCACCCCGACATCGTCGCTGCGATTGAGGAACTCAAGAACGCGCATGCCGGGAGTTTTGTACCGCCTCCGTCACAGCTCGAGCTGCGGTAGAAGCCACGCTGGAGCTGAGAACCTTCTGAGACGCAGGCCTCAGAGATTCGCTCGAGCGCTCCTACCCTACGGCCGCCGTCCTCGGCCCAAAGTCGCCCGAAACGCGCGTTTTAACAGGCCGCTCGTGGCCGCAGCGGCAAGCGCGCCGGCGCCGACGAGTCAGCGACTCTTACTCGCGCCCGGGAAAGACGTTGCGACTCGATGCGCCGGTTTGGTTCAATGGGAGCAGCGGTGTGGTGCGAAGGACGACCGCCCGGCCGCTCGGTGATGGTTTCGAGTCTACGGTGAAGATCGATTGAGAGGTCGCCGACTGTGACGTCGCAGCAGCGGAAAAGCCTGCCTCGTGGGCAAGGCTTCGCATCACGAAAACTGTCTGCCGTTCTGCGCGCCCTGGCGTTCGCTGCGCTCAGTACCGTGCTGATGCCGGGGCTGGAGGCCGTCGCAAACCCAGAAACGGAGACGACCGCGCACGCGGGGACGCTTTGGTCCTTCCAGCCGCCCCAGCGGCCGGCCGTGCCGGAGATCGACGGCGCGAGCGTCCGCACGCCGGTCGACGCTTTCGTGGCTGCAGGTCTGCACGCCAAAGGTCTCACTATGTCACCACGCGCGGGCCGCCGTGCTCTTCTGCGCCGCGTCACGTTCGACCTCACCGGCCTGCCGCCAACTCCGGCGGAGATCGCGGACTTCGTCGCTGACGAGTCCCCCGATGCTTTTACGAAGGTCGTCGATCGGCTTCTCGCCAGTGCGGCCTATGGCGAGCGTTGGGGACAGCACTGGTTCGACGTCGTGCGCTATGCCGACAGTGACGGTTTTGAGTACGACGATCCACGCCCACACGCTTGGAGATACCGCGATTGGGTGATTGATGCCTTGGTGACGGATCTGCCGTATGACGAGTTCGTTCAATTGCAGATTGCCGGTGACGAAATCGCGCCGGAGGATCCCGCAGCCCTCACCGCGGTAGGTGTTCACCGTCTCGGCCCTCTACGCCTCAATGGTGGCATGCAGGATGAAGCGAAGAATCGCCAGGAGCTGCTCGTCGAGATGACCGACATGGTCGGCACGGCGTTTCTCGGCCTGACGATTGGCTGCGCGAAGTGCCACGATCACCGTTTCGACCCGGTGTCGCAAGATGACTACTATCGCTTGCAGGCGTTCTTCGCCGCCACACAGCCACGCGATATCTCACTTGCGCCGCCGGACGTTCTCGCCGCACACGACGCCGCGATGGAAGTGTGGCAGGCCGAAAATGACCGCCTGACGGAGCGATTAAAGGAACTCGAAGAGCCGTTTCGCGAGCGATTGATGGACGTGAAACGCTCCGCCCTGCCGGTGGCGATGCAGCGCGCCCTCGAGCAACCGGAGGGCGAGCGCACCGAGCTGGAGGAGCAGCTGGCGGTAGAAGCAGCCACTTCGCTGTCGATTACGCGCCTTGAGCTTGCCGACGCGCTCACGGACGATGCCGCCGCCAGGCACCAACGGCTCGTTGGGCTAATGGATGCCCACGTGCTGCAGAGACCGACGCCTCCACCGGCCCTCATGTCGGTCACTGAGGGAGCACCGAAGGCTCCGGCCACCTTTGTCCTGGTCCGAGGCGTTCCGGGAGATCACGGCGTGCAAGTCGGCCCCGGAGTTCCCTCGTCGCTGTCGCCACCGGCGCAGCCACCGGCAAGGCTGCAACCGGCACCGTCGGGAGATTCACGCTCCACGGGACGTCGCACGTGGCTGTCGCAGTGGCTCACGTCGCCTGAGAATCCACTCACCGCGCGCGTCATGGTCAACCGCATGTGGCAGCACCTCTTCGGCGCCGGACTTGTGACAACACCGAACGATTTCGGCGGTCACGGAGCGGCGCCGTCTCACCCGGAGCTTCTCGATTGGCTTGCGGTGGAGCTGGTCGAATCTGGTTGGAGCCTCAAGCACCTGCAGCGTCTCCTCCTGCTGTCGTCGGTCTACCAGCAAGCCAGCGTGGACCGACCTGCGGCCCGTGACGTCGATCCAGAGAACAGCCTTCTTTGGCGGGCCCGCCGCAAACGTCTCGAGGCAGAACCGCTCCGCGATGCAGTGCTTGCCGTTTCGGGCAAACTCCAGCGCCGCCGAGGCGGCCCGGGCGTGCGAACGCCTCTCGGGAGGGAACTCGAGTCGCAGATGTACAAGGGTAAATGGATCCCTAACGCCGACCCCCGCGACCACGCGAGGCGCAGTGTCTACCTTTTCGTTAAACGCAACCTGAGACCGACGATCTTCACCGTTTTTGACGCCCCGGACACGGTCGTCTCGTGTGGCGAGCGTTCGCGCAGCACACACGTCGGCCAAGCGCTCAATCTTCTCAACAGCGAATTCATACACAACGCATCGCGCGCCTTCGCCGCGCGATTGCTGGACGAAGGGAACGCCGGTGAAGCCGCCAGGTGGGTCGAACGTGCGTATACCCTAGCGTTCGGGCGATCGCCAACGGTTGCGGAGCGGCAAGCAAGCGTCGAGTTCCTCCGGCGGCACACCGAATCTCTGAAGAACGAAAAACGGCACGCAAACGCCCCACTCGCGAGTGCGCCGAACACGTTCACCACGGCCCCCACCACGCACCCCGCCGCAGGGCCTTTCGACACCGAAGCCCTGGCGGATTTTTGCCTCGTCATGTTCAATCTGGATGAGTTCGTTTGGATCCATTGAGCAGAATGTCCATGCCAACGTCGCATCACTCCATGAGTCCTCTTCAACGCTGCCTTGGCCCGGGTCGTACGACCTCTCGTCGCCGCTTCTTGACTGAAAGCGGTATGGGTTTCGGCTCCATCGCTTTGGCTTCTTTGCTGGCTGAAGAAGGTGTCCTAGAGGCCAAGCAGCGAGGCGGGTCCAACCGCAACGACTCAGCGGCGGCTCCGTTGGCACCGAAATCAGCTGACTTCGCGCCGCAGGCCAAGTCCGTGATTTTTCTGTTTATGGTTGGCGGGCCGAGCCAAATGGAGACGTTTGACCCCAAGCCGCTCCTGGGTCGTCTTCATGGTCAACCGTTGCCGCCAAGCTTCGGGAACGTCATGACGCAGCGGACGACCGAGAAATCTCTCCTGCTCCGTTGTCACCGCAGCTTTTCCCGCTGCGGCAACTCCGGCATCGAAGTCTCAGACCTGTTTCCGCATCTGTCGACGTGCGTGGATGACATCTCCGTGATTCGCTCCTGCCACGCCGACAGCGTCACGCACGCGCCCGCGATGTACCAGATGAACAGCGGACGCACACTCATGGGATTCCCCAGTCTTGGCTCGTGGGTGCTCTACGGTCTCGGCAGCGAATCGCAAAACCTGCCGGCGTTCGTAGTCATGCTCGACCCGGACGGTCCGCTCACTGGCGGTCCGCCTTGCTGGAGCTCAGGATTTTTGCCCGCTGTTTATCAGGGCACGATTCTGCACCCCGGCGACCATCCAATTTTCGACCTCAAACCAGCCGGCAATCGAAGCCGCTCGCAACAGCGTCGCAGCCTGGACCTACTTCGGGAGCTGAATGATCTCCAGAGAAACGGAGTCGACGACGAGCTCGATGCGCGAGCGGCGGCCTATGAGCTGGCGTTTCGCATGCAAGCTCACGCACCGGAAGCCGTCGATTTGACGCGGGAGCCACAAGCCACCCGCGAGCTCTATGGGCTCGAGAACGCGACAACCGCCGAATTCGGACGACGGTGTCTTCTTGCCCGTCGCCTCGTCGAGCGCGGCGTCCGTTTCGTGCAGCTTTATCACGGCGGCGGGCCCGGCAATTTGACCTGGGATGCACACGGCAATGTGGAAGAAAACCACAAGCGCATGGCGCGTCAGTCCGACCAGCCCGTCGCAGCCTTGCTCAAAGATCTACGTCAGCGCGGCCTGCTCGACTCGACGCTGGTCGTCTGGGGCGGGGAGTTCGGACGCACTCCCATGTCTCAGGGAAAGTATGGACGCGATCACAACCCATTCGGATTCAGCTTCTGGATGGCGGGCGGAGGAGTCCAGGGAGGACGCATTGTCGGTGCGACCGACGAGCTTGGCCTGCGCGCCGTCGAACATCGCTGCCACGTCAACGATCTCCACGCTACGATTCTTCACCTCCTGGGCCTCGACCATTTCGACCTGACGGTTCTCCATAACGGTCGCCAGGAGCGGCTCACCGACGCCGAAGGCGAAGTCATTCAAGAGCTTTTATAGAGCCGCGAATCGAAGTCACGACTCTGGATTCCGAGGCGTCTGCTCGTCGCTGTCTGCGGCCGCACGCTTTGACTTCGATTTCAGCTTTTGGAGGATCGGACGAATGATGGTGACCACGGTACGGCAGAGGATCCATAGGTCGAGCTTCAGCGACATCTTTTCGACGTACTCGAGGTCGTAGCGTACCCACTCCTGAAAGTCGATTCCTGGTTCACGCGTTCGACACACTTGCCAAAGTCCCGTGATGCCAGGCCTGACGCTCAGACGTCCCTCGCGCCAGGGTGGGCAGAACTGATTCTCTTTGAAGGGGCTCGGCCGCGGCCCGACGACGGACATATGACCGAGAAGCACGTTGAAGAATTGCGGCAGTTCATCGATGTTCGCTTTGCGAAGGAATGAGCCGACGCGGAGCAAGCGAGGGTCGTCTTTGATATTGACCTGAGGGCCGTCGGCTTGATTCTGTGCGGCAAATTTCTCTGCGAGTTTTTCTGCGTCGCGCCGCATCGTGCGAAACTTGATGCACGGAAAGTCGGTCCCACCGACCGTCTCACGTTGATGCGCGAAAAAAAACGGACGTCGGTCATCCAACCAAATGACCAGCATAATCAACGGATAGAATGGCAACGTGATCGCCAATGCGACGAGCGAAATCATGATGTCGAGCGTGCGTTTGCCGAAGTAAGTCTTCGGGCAACACCGCGATCGACGCGGCGACGATCCACGCACCATCGCACCATTGAGCCGCGCGATCGAGAATCCGTTGGTGCTCGGCCTCGCATCCGGCGCGTCCCACATCACGGCTGGTCCGGCTGCGGTCGTGCGCGAATCGATCTCTCTACCCGATCCAACCCAGAGCGGCCCCACAAGCCTTGCGTTGTCCGCGATCACCGCATCATGGTCGACCCACACCCCCGAGCGAATCTCCCGCACACGATCGATGACGCTGTTCGGTGACTTCCACCGCGTGAGCAGCTCGCGCACAAAGTCCATCACTTCTCTTTCTGACTCGAGATCGAAAATCCTTCCATCCTCGGTCGAGACCGTGCGCGAGACTGGAGATATCAACTCGAACATCAGTCGCCAGCTGGACCTCGCCTCGGCGGTCGTACACCACTCGGTCGCGATCTTGGGGTCCGTCGTTAGAATCAAGCGAGAAATCCGTGGTGCACTATTGCGATAGACCCGCTCGAATCGGACACTCCGTTCGTTGTCCGTAGTGACGGCGATTTCTCGGTATCCTTCGTCGAAGCGATCCGCGACGCGGAAGATGATCGCTTTCGTGCGGCCACTGCTGAAGGCATGGCTGATACGGGGCAGCTCGAACAGGACGAGCATGTTGGAGTCGCAAAGGAGATAGAGCCCAGCGTTCTGGTCGATGTCCAGCTCCTCGTCGCGCCGTACGACCTGGACACCGGCAGCGGCCCAAAAGCTGTCGTGAAGTTGCACTGGTGGTAACCCCCACAACGTCGGGGGCGCGAGATCCGTCGACGTGTTTTGGTCTAACACCTGCATTTCAGGCAACTTTCGGCGAGCCTCCAATCACTCTGACTCACAGCGATTCTCTGACCCCGGCGGAAACAACCTGATTCACCACCGTTTGATGGCCACGAATGGTTCCCATTGAACCAACAATGGAGCGGACAAGAAAGGCCTGTTCCTCAACGCGCGCGCCGGCCAGCACCACAGAGTCATGAATGACCACGTCTTGACCTACCTCGGCTCCCTTCTCAACGATCGCGAATGACGAACGCCACTCCTCCGCGAAGGGATCGTTCTCAGCGGCACTACCGACATTGCGCCGGTGATAGAACTGTAGTGCCGAGACGTACTCTGCACAGGTCCGCATGGGGACACCTGTTCGTTCAGGGTGTTCGATGATGCGAACCGTGAAATCCTTTGCGATCATTGGGATCGCCTGTTCCTTCATGTCGATAAATCCGATGTCGGGGATGAGCGTCAGACAGGCGCGCCGCAGCAGCATCAGCCCGCTTGGTGTGCCGTCGGCGTGCGACAAAGCGACGAAGTCGGCTGCCTCGTCAGCCAAAGCGTCCACCAACGTCGCCAGGGGCCGCAAAAGCAGTTGCGAGGCGTTACCAACCAAGATGAGCTCATCGTCGGAGAGTTCGGAGGTGACGTCTTTCAGCACGCCGGCGGTGCCGCGAAACTCAATCGGGTCGCGCTCGATTGAAAGCTCGACGCCAAAAGGAGATTGTCGTGGGGCCGGTTCTGGGGCAGTGCGGTCCAGGATCACTCGAAGTGCAAGCGAATCACTTCCATTGCGCTGCGCGAGATCTCCAACGTGACTCTGCCAAGCGCCGAGCACGCTGCGGTCAGGGTCGATAGGAAGATCGATCGCCGAGCGTCCGAGAGCTGCGGTCAGAGGCGAACGCCGTACTGATCCACCTAGCAAATAAACGCTGCGCAGACTCTTCATCAGCGATTGCCTTCTAAGCTCGATGCGATTCCCTACAGTTGCGCATCCGCCGTATGGACTGAACCTAGCGGCAAACGTCTCCTCGTTCGCTAGGGGCGAGTACATCTAAGCCGAACAGCTCCAGGTGTCAACACGGGGAGTCGATGCGCAGCGGACACGTGGTCCTCTCTCTGGTCGTCGGAATGAGGGCGTGAAAAAATTAGCCCAATGGTAGGACGACGAGAAAGCGGCCGATGAACCCATAAACGACGGTCGCTGTGGCTTCTGCTCGCGCCCCAAATTCAGTTGATCAATGCGTCTTCGACCTACCGCGGCTCCGGAAGGGCTGCGAAAGTGACAAGCCAAGAGTCGGCCACGGCCCAGCTCCCCAAGATGCGCAGCAAAACCTGGTCCAGCGTCGTGTCACTCGTTTGTCCTACAGAAAAGTGATGGCTGCACAGATCGAGACAGAGCCTGACGTCTGTAAACTCCAGGAATCTGTCGGTCTCGGGAAATTGGCACTTATAGACACTCTCCTTCGCGGAGAAAATCAGGCGCGCCAAATCTTCCTGGTCGTTGCGACCGTAGCGCAACCAATCGAGTTCAGCTGGCGTGCAAATCGTGCTCCAGAGATCTGGCGGTATACCGATAAAGGGCTCGATGTCGACGCCGACCGAGACGAAATCGTCACGCCGCGCGACAATCGAGATGCATTGACCGACAGTGTGCGAAATGCTGCCTACGAATCCCCGCGGCCACACCGGTGCACCATTGGCCTGAGAGTCGAGCGCACCCTCATGGCATCCGAGACGACGTAGCGCCCGCAGTGCAGCGCGTCGTCCGGCGTCGCGCTCTGCCGCGCGAGAGTTTCGTGCCGCCTGGCGCTTCGAAGCGGCGCGGACCGGGTCACAGCAAGCCAGTTCGGTCTCAACGATCACACCTGCGGGGAACAGAGGCGCGATCGCGCTGGGCTGCAACGGCGCCGACGCTGCAGCGTGTTGCGCCTCAGTGGTCATTGAGCTCCCTGCTTTCCCCGTCGCCGTCGTTGTAGCGCCTCTCGGCGACGTTTTCCGCGCCCCGCATCCGTCGCGAGAGATTCCCTAGGTTCTCCAGCCAGAGAAGCAGCGAAGGAGTGAATCGTCGGGTGGCGGTACAGGTCAGTCAGCGAGCACTTGAGGCCGAGTCGACTCTCCAGCTCCCTCTGGAGTCGGACGACCAGCAACGAGTTACCGCCTAGATCGAAGAAGTTCTCGCGCACGCTCACAGCTGGGATTTCGAGGAGATCCTGCCAAATCTGCGCTAGACTTGATTCAGTGTCGTTTGCAGGTGCGACGAGTTCCACCTCGCGGGTCGCGGTTCTTACCTCGCTGAGGTCGGGGAGGCCTTTGCGATCGATTTTCCCGTTGGTCGTTAGGGGCATCGAGTCGACGAAGGCGAATCGTGACGGGCACATGTAGTCCGGAAGCTCCCGGCGTAAGAACGTGCGAAGTTCTTTCGTCGCCGGCGGGGTGGTAGGACACTCCAGGAAGGCAACAAGCGAGGAGTCATCGGCGCCGACTTGGCGAATGACCACTGCTGCTGTCTTCACGCTTGGGTGCCGACCGAGCTGCGCCTCGATCTCCTCGAGCTCAACGCGGTGCCCGCGGATCTTTACTTGATAGTCTGTGCGGCCGAGAAACTCGACGACCCCGTCGGGACCAACGCGGACAAGATCTCCGGTTCGGTAGATCCGTCCCGAGTTCGTGTCGAACGGGTCCTCTAGAAAACGCTGCGCGGTCAATTCAGGTTGGTGCAAGTAGCCTCGGGTCACGCCGGCTCCCCCAATGTAGAGCTCGCCAGGCACCCCGACCGGTACTGGCTCTAACTCGCCGTTGAGGACGTAGAGCTTCGTGTTGGCGACCGGGCGCCCGATTGGTACGCGTTCAGCGTCCGGTCCGACGTCGTGAACCGACGACCACACCGTCGTCTCCGTCGGACCGTACATGTTCGTGATGCGCCCCCCAACGACTGTCCGCAGTTCGCCCAGTAGATCCTCGGGAAACGCTTCGCCGCCGAGCAAGAGATGTTTCAAACCGCCGAACGATGCGCGCGCGTCGGGGTCTTGCATGAGGATGCGGATCATCGACGGTGTGCATTGAAAATGCGTGACGCGATGTCGCCGCATCAGATCTGCAATCGAGGAGTGGCCACTTGGGCCATCCGCTCGACCTGCTTGCCCTCTCTGGCGCACTGCGTCAAGTCGCGGCAATGCTCTGAGGACGTCGGACTCACCAACGCCGAAGTCGACCAGACAGGCGATCTCGTCAACCCCCGCAGCACCTAGCTCTTCGACGCGATCGAGACAATGGCCTACGTCTCCGAGAAGCCCACTCGACGTGTAGTAGCGCTCGAACGCATGCTCGAGAATAGCCTCATGATCCGCGTCGGTCAGTTTTTCGAATTCATCTTCCGGCGCAGCCTCGCTGTCTTGAGGTTTCTTGAAAGTCGGAAACGCCCAAGCGTACTTCTTGATCAGGTTGAGTGAGCTTCCGAGGTATTCTTTCAGCGGCCCCCTGACCAGCTCGCGTGCTTCAGCATCGCTGTCGCCAACGAAGGTGTGAAGCATAAGGGTCACTCTACCCGTTGACGGATCGTACCCGTGATTCTGCCTCGCTTCGCGGTATGCTTGGATCTTCGGAATCAGCTCTTCGATCGACTGTCCAAGCAGGTGGGTCAGAACGAATGCTCCTGTTTCGCCCGCACGGCGGTAGGTGTCGATGTTCCCCGCCGTCGTCACCCAGGTCGGCAGCTCTGATTGAGTCGGGCGCGGCAGCGTTCGTACTGAAACATCACCTTTGGGACCAGGAAAGTTCACCGTCTCGCCTCGCCACAAACGCTGGACGAGCTCAATGTTTCGAAACATGATTTCCTTCGCGTCGGCATAGTTCTCCGGCGCCAAGACGAAATCTGCCGGCTGCCAGCCTGACGCGAACGAAATCCCAACTCGGCCGCCCGAGAGGTTGTCCACGACCGCCCAATCCTCTGCAACGCGAATTGGATGGTGAAGTGGCAGGACGACGCTCCCGGCGCGAAGGTGAACCCGCTGGGTGATTGTCGCGAGGGCAGCGCTCGTTACCGCCGGGTTAGGATAAAGACCACCGAAGGCGTGAAAATGCCGCTCCGGGGTCCACACAGCCTCGAATCCATGCTCGTCCGCGAATTTCGCTCCCTCGTGGAGGAGCCGATAGCGACGATCATCGGCGCCCTCGTGGCTTGAGAAGTAGTAAAGGCTTAGCGCCACGCTAGCGGCTGTTGTTTTCCTTTTGCGAGGCCTATGACTTTCCGACCCGCTGTAGAGAACAATTTTGAATCCGCGCGCCAGAGTCCAGAGCAGTTCAAGAACCGAGATATCGAAGGACAAGTTCGTCACGGCGAGCCAAACGCCACCGGCGTCGTTGCCGATGCAGCGATCCATGGCGACGAAGAAATTGACGACGTTGCGGTGCTCCACCACGACACCCTTTGGGCTACCGGTCGACCCGGACGTATACGTGACGTAGGCAGCGTTTGCACCGACCGGGAGCGCCGCGACGGGGGGAACCTCCGTGGCGCGAATTTCATCCCACTCGGCGTCGATGGAGACGAGCTCAAACTCACCATCCGGAAGCGTCGACCTCAGAGCCTCGTGTGTCAGTACCAAGCTCGCCTGAGAATCCTTGAGGACGAAAGCGATACGGTCGCGCGGCAGTGACGGGTCGAGGGGAAGATAACAGCCACCCGCCTTGTGGATACCGATGATCGAGACTAGTGCGTCAATCGATCGCTCGAGGCAAATGCCGACAATCGACTCCGGCCCGACACCCCGGTGGGCAAGGTAAGCCGCTAGCTCGTTCGCGCGCTCATCCAGTTGTTCGTACGTGAACTCCCGTTCGTCAACAACGACAGCGACGGCACTCGGGGATTTTCTCGCTTGTTCTTCGATCAACTGATGAACACAGACGTCCTGCGGGACGTCGACTTCCGTCTGATTCCATTCACAGATCAACTTTTCGCGCTCGGCATCCGGAAGCAGATTCAGCGCCGAGATCGGCGCGTCTGGTTGACTCGCTATCTGAGCCAAGAATGCCTCAAGGCGTGCAACCAGCGCGACTACGGCGGCGCTGTCAAAGATGCTCGAGTTGAAGATGCAGTGGCAGGCTTCAAAATCATCTGTGATCGCGAAAGCCAGATCAGCATCGGCCAGATGAAGCGTTTCGCCTGGTTCTTGTACCGAGATCACGATCGGGCACACACTACGACGCGTCAAATCGACACGCCCGTGCAAGTCAGAAACTCTTGAGACAAGATCTCGCAACCACGTCTGGTGGGTGCGGACCTGGTCCAGTTCCCAGATCAGTGAATTCATGAACGTGTCGAAACGTTGGTCAGGCGCGAAACGAAAATGAAGCGGCACGACCGGCGTGGTGAAAGCATCGAAACGCGCACTCTGTCGACGAAGTGCGTCTCCCACGAATCCTATGTCGAACTCGTGCTCATTGCAGAGGCGGGACAGATACGCCCCTATCGCGCCGGAAAGTGCTTCCGCCAGTCCCAGATTGGTGAACGCCTCTGCGAACGAACGCGGCACAGCAATCGGCAACGATCGAGCTGAGGTGTTCGTCAAACGGCCGCCGGCTCGCTCCGGGAACAAGGCGCGGGCGTCAAGCGGCGAAAGCTCGTGCAAACGCTGCGCCCAGAACTCCTCTGAACGGGCTAGCGATTCAGCATACCCCGTCAGCTCTTCATGCATCTCCGGCGACAACAGGTCCAGGCGAGCCCCGGGAGTCAGACGGAGCTCGGTCGCAAGATCATCAAGACTGACCTCCCGTCCTTCCAGCGTTGACACACTCTGAATGGCTAGGAGGCCGTCGCCAGTCGCGACAGTGATTTCAGCCGGCTCGACCGCGATCACGGTTCCCGGAGACGCGTCGTTCTCATCAGCGCCGATTCGAGCTTTTCGGACGCAGAAAGCCTTTCCTTGTTTAACGAGCTTCGCGACGCCCACGGGGTTTCGGTAGCGCCCAAAGTCGAGAGCGCGAACCAGTGCCTCGATCTCCTTGGCCGACCGAGTCCAGTCGATCACGCACGCAGCCGGAGGCCGCTGGTACTTTCTGTAGTAGCTTCGCTGCGTTTGATCTTGCGCCCGACGTTCGAGCTCTCCACGTTCGAGTCGATCGAGCAATTCTTCAAAACCGTCAATTGCGGCTTGAAAACACTTCGTGTTAACGGACACAGCTGTATCACCTGGCTCGAGATCGAAAAGCCGCTGACAGACAATGTCTCCGGCGTCGATCTGCGACTCAAGCAAATGCCAAGTGATGCCGTACTTGTTCTCGCGGTTGATGAGTGCCCATACTGGAGTGTTGAGGCCAGCATATCGCGGCAACGGGCCGTCGTGGAAGTTGATCGCCCCCTCTGTCGCTAGCGAGATCGCCTCGCGCGGCAGGACATCAAGGTAGCTAATGCTGAAGAGGAAATCAGTGCTCTCGCGGTCTTCCCACGCGGCCTCCGCACTTGTGCACACTGAGATGCCTTCAGCTTGAGCCCACATGGACACCTTCTTTGCCTCGGTCACGACACGGCTTACGGCGTGGCCACGCTCCCTCCAACGACGGGCACACTCGATTAGCAAGACGTCGTTTCCGACGAATACAGCGTCGTGTTCGTTCTTCGGCATGGGGAAACCTCAGGCGGCGGCATGCAACTGCAGAGAGACGGTTAGCAGCCTGTTGAAAGAGTCACTCGGCCGAGGAACTGGCTTCTTTACGCCCAGCTGGACCGTGTCAACACTCGAGAATCTCGGAGACTCCATGCGCTTGCCACGGCCGATCCGAACACGGAGCGACCAGTCCTCGACTCGAAGCACTCATTCAACCGGCTGTTAGACGACTACTCTCTCCATCGGCCATCGCTGCGAGCGCGCTGACTTCATTTGTGGTCACGGCTGCACCACCAAGGCATTTCGCCCCGGCCGAAAACTCGATCGTGGCAATTCTTACCGGTCCCTCACTCGCCCTGGACTCCTGACGACGCGATACAACTGCCAATGATCAACAATGTTAGGGGAGATGTTTGGATATCGGCACTTGCGTTGCAAGGCCGGTAATCGTTGGTTCCGTTTCGTTCGTTTCGAAGTCTCGTTCGCGACGTAAGGAGAAAAGCGGGGAGAGAGTCATGTTACAGAAAACGACCTTGACGAGCTGGCGACGGGTCGCAGTCGCTTGCGCTCTTGCGATGTGCATCGGTTGCGGCGAAGAATCCGACGTTGCCAATCGAGGCGTGGATCCGTCTACGCCGACGGATGTGCAGTCTCCAAACGAGACTCCCGAGCGACCAGAGGAAGGCGCAGCAAGCATTGCCATCGAGTGGGATCCCGTCTCTACGAACCCCGATGGCACGGTAGCCAATGATGTCGCCGGCTACGTTGTTTACGACGGCCCGACCAGCGGACAGTACGACACCGCGACGGACGTCGGAAGTCTCACCAGTGTCGTCCTCCAGGACCTGGCGCCGGGACGGTACTACATCTCGGTGGCCGCGTACGACTGGTACGGCAACGAGAGCTTGCCGTCGGACGAACTTGCAGCAGACGCACTGGCTCCGTAAATCGATTGCGTTTGAGGCGTAGTCGTCTCGAAGTCGAAAACCGAGTCATTCGTGCCCATCTCGACTGTAGTCCTCGTCGGGCCTGTTGATCATACGAGCACGGCGAGTACGCGGTCGAGTTGGGCGTGAGCGGCTCTGTTTCTCGGCCGAATGACTTTCTCTGCGCGCAGCTTACATGTGCGGTCAGACGAGCTGCTTCAGCATCATTTTGAACCGTCTGAACCAGTGCCCGCGCTGACGTGCGATCTCTTCGGCGATCTGCTGCGCAGAATGACGGCGTCGAATCGGCAGTCGAGACATGAGCCACGCGCCGGGCCTCGGCGGTGCGCCGTCACTTGTGTAGACACGCCGGTAGCCGAGTTGACGCAATTGTGACAGCACTCGGCGGCCGTAGCTTCCAAACGGACAGGCCGCTTCGTCGACCGGTTCCCCCACCACCGTTTCGAGACACTTCCTCGCAGCGACGAACTCTTCGTTCATCTGCCTCTGAGTCATGCCACGCCAGCACCGGTGCGTCATGCCGTGCGAGCCGATGCGCATGCCCGCTTCCGTCAGGCATCTGATGTCGTCCGCGGAAAGAAACCCAGGCGCATTCACACGTCCCGCAACGACGAAGAAAGTCGCAGAGAGAGAGAACCGCTGCAAGATCGGAAGCACGGTCTCCACGTCAGACTTGTTCCCATCGTCTACGGTAATCATGACGGGCCCAAGCGACCCGACGGCTGTGAGTATCGCCTCGAATGACTCAGCGGAGATCCAAAAGTCTTGCTCACCAGGCTCGAGCTCGCGGCAAGGAGTACCTACCCCGTGAAAGTTGAGGCAACTTACGAGCGGACACGAGGGACTCGTTGGCCCATCGTCGACCGCAGTGATTGCGTCTTCAGGAGTCGTGGTTGTCGGAGTCAAACGAGCAGACATCGAAAGAAGAGCCAGGAGTCAAGTGTGCTGCAACAGACAGACGTGCAGCGTAAGACGTGTGCACATCTTTAGACTTCGACCGTTCATCGTGGCGGAGCTTAACGGATCCGAAATTGAACCGTCCTCGAAAAATATCGGCAATTCGCCCAGCGGTGGACGGACCCGTCGGAAGAGTCGAAGTGGGTACGGAACCGTCGGTTTCGACGTCAGGAGACAGCACTGCCGCGTTCTTCGATTCGTCGCTCCAGTTCTTTCCAGGGGTCGTCGAGCAAGGCTTCGTGCCGTCGTCCGGTAACGAAACCAATCGCAGCGGCGAGTCGACGCGTTAAACTTCTTCTGGTGAATGGTTCCAGATCAGCTCGTCGCGCACCCAAGCAGGGACTCCCGTCACGCCAGAGCGCGATGGCCTCGCGGAGCGCTTCGTAGAGTCCCGACGCTGAAGTCGGACTGCACACTCGACCGGCTCCACTCATCTCTATGAGCCGCTTTCCGTCTCCGTCTGGAAACGCCGCGATGATGTGTTTTCCGCTCGCGAGTGCTTCGTAAGTCTTACCAGGAACGATGAGCGCCTCCTCCCCGTCGGGAATCGCATGAAGTGGGAGGAATACCGCAGAGCTGCGCTCGAGGATCTTGAGCGAATCTCGATGTCGCTGATAGCCATGCTCGAAAACGTGATCGGAGATGTCCAGTCTCGCCGCCAGTCGTCGATGACTAGGATGGACGATCCCGACCAATTCGAGGCGCAGATGCGCGAACAAGTCGGGGGCGGATCGTTTCAGTCTCGCGACAGCCTCAAAGAGATGACGACCTGATCTTGCCGAATACTCAACTCGGCGCCAGCTCTTCTGCCGGCATCGTTCAAAAAACGTCGGCCGAGGCTCGTCGACATTGTGAAGCGTGCCGATGTGAGCCAATCGGAAGACGTCGCCACCCTCCTCACACGACCGACTCGAGAAGGTTTCGCGGTCCCCGCTCTGAGTTCCCCCGGAAAAATCTGCCGGATCAAACCCATTCGAGATCGTCCACGTTTTGCCCCTCGCAGCAGGCACTAGATTCTCGTATTCGCGTCGAGATGCGGGTGTATTCGCAACAACGATGTCTGCCAGGGATAAGGTACGCCGCATGCGGTTAAGATCGAAAAGCGCGTGGATGTAGGTGGGGTAGACTCTCCAGCCATCCAGTGCCCACGGGTCTCGCAGGTCGACGATCCACGGCAGACGGAAACGGCGCTGAACACGGATCCCCAGGTCAGATGCTGCGTACGGTGACAGTGTCGTGATGACGGCGTCCGGACGGTGCTCTTCGATCGCAGCCTCAACAACAGGCCAGGCGAGCGCTACCCATTCGTCGTAGTCCGCGATCAACCTTGCACGGCGTCGAATGCGCTGCATCAGCGTGCGCGGGGTCGACTCGCCTGCGACGCGGATGACTTTTGTTCCCGGCGGAACTTGAATGGCGTCGTCGCGCACCGGTGCGTTCGGATTTGTGTCGCGTGCGTCGGAGGTGACGACGATCGGTGTGACCCCGAACTCAGGCAAGTACTGGACGAACTTGGCGAACCGCTGCGTACCGGCTCCGCCGTGTGGGGGAAAATAGTACGCGACAATCAGCACCGAGAGAGGAGCTGTCTCAGCTCTCATCAACCAACTCCGAAACATCAAACTCACAGTCGCAGTGACGCCGGGTCCGGCTTTGGCGCCGGGTCAGTCGGACCCGTAGTCGTCGCAGGGAATTCCTGTGCCGCTGACGCGCGATCACAGCGGCGCACGTTGGAATAACGTCGTTCATGCTGCCCCCCCATTTCTCAAGTAGCCACTCCGATGCAACTCCAAATCGATCGTCGAGTTTCCCTCCCGAAAGATGCAAGACCGGGGCATCGATCACGATGGCGTCCTGGCCGTCACGCGCCGCTGTCAACGCAATATCGGTTCCATAACAGTGAAAGTGTGGATTCTCTGGATCGAACCGCAGACCGCTGTCGCGACGAATGATGATCACATGCTCGTCAACACTGCAGACGCGCGCCGGCAAGGGACGCCAACGACAGTGTCCGTGCGGATCAACGACATGCCCGACGAATCTTCCCGAGCGCTGAACGCCAACCAACCCCGCAATACCTACTGTTCCACGCCAAGATCGAAGCTGTGCGGAGGCTCGTTCCCACCACGACGACGGAAAGCGCACGTCTTGGTGGGCGCAGACGATCCAATCAGCCGAGCTCGCATCAATACCGTGATTCAAGCCAACCGCTGCGTTCCACTTTCGTTCGTCGGCACGAACGGGAATGCACTCCAGATCGCCGCTCGAAAACTGTGGTTCGAGGGTCCTTCGCGTCGCGTCGTACTCGTCATGACGATTGACAAGGCAAACGAACGCGACAGTCGGTGTAGATGTCATCTCGTAGGTCAAGTGCGTTTTCGGTGAGGAGATCGGAGTCCTTGTCGACGTGGCGGTGAAAGCTCGTCGGCCCCGGCGCCGCTTTTCAACACCACGACTGTATCAGCCATGTTGGCGGCGACGAGAAGCGTGTCGGGAGTGCGGGAATTCACCTCACCAAAGCGCCCAGATACGGAGTTCGTCGCGGCTGGCTCTGGATCTTCGCGGTCGAGCGCTCGTCGTCCTCCTCCTCAACAACTCGTGACGTCTGCGGCGCGGCACCGGCTGGATCCAACGTGACAATAATCGCAAGCAACATAAACCACAGCATGGTGATCTGTCCGAAGTAAGACACGCCGATGAAATTCACCGTGTGTACGAAGAGGGAAATGCCAAGCGCCCACGCCATGATCACCTGGCCCTTATCGTGTTTCACCGAGCGCCAAAAACGACCGACGCCCCCGAAGGCGGTCGCCACCATCAAAAGAAACAAGAGCAGTGAAATGGCCCCCCCCTGCACACCCTCGAGCACGTATTGGTTCGCGACATCGTACATCATATGCCCCCAATGATGTGTTGACGCCGTGCCGACCAACCACCACTCGTTGAAGTTCCGAATCGCGCTATCGACGAGAAGATATCTATGGTACCCGGTCGATCCACCGACAAGATCGACGCGCGAGATGAGGTGCCAAACCGGGGCTTTCATGACGATGTCAAGACAAACAACGACAAACACAAAACTCCAACGAAGCGCCCGCATGTTTTCGCGCATTGGGAATAGCGCTGCGCCGAGCACGGCAGCCGCCACGCCCGCGAGCGGCGTGCTCGAGGCAACGAAAATGATGATTGCGAAGGAGGCGGCAAATGCCGCAACGACGAACGTTCGGGCTCGGGCTCTCCACCAGCGCGCTGCCATTAAGGGGATGAGCGTAGCCCAGAAACAGCCCGCGATGATGGGATGGGAAAACGCGCCCTGACAGCGCAGCCGGCCGTCTCGAATCATGGTCACAGCAGGCACGCCACCGAACACCGAAAACAAATTGTGCCGGGTCATGTTTTCGATCATGAAGACAAACGCTACCGGGATGCTCACGATCATAAAGCTACGAATCGTCGCGTCGACGTCGTCAAGGTTTTGCAACAAGCACCGAAAGAGAAAATAGAGCCCTACCGCCTCGAAAGCGCCACCCAATCGGTTGACGAAAGCGCCGACCGTTCCGAAACAGATCGTGAAGGTGATGATCTTCGCGGCAGCCCAAAGGCAGATCAGCGTATCCAATCGTTTCCATCGAAACCCTGCGATTTCGTCGCGCGTGAAGAGCCGGGTCCAGCCAAAGAGAATCATCAAACGCAACAACGAGAAATCGAAGCCTGCGACAACGAGTCGTTGAGCGACAGGAATAAAGCAGGCGACGAGCACGAGCGGGAACGTCGCAAAACGGCGCGGCAGGGCGATCAGCGCCGTCCCAAGGATGATCACGGCCGCGATACTGACGGGGTGAAGCGTCGTGTTGTCGGCAAACTCGGATCTAAAGTCGTTCATCGAATACCGGAGTCTGCAAACCGTAGAACAGAGGGCCGGGCAGACGCCCAACAGCCGGCTGAAAAAGTGTTTCGAGTCGAGATCGAGTCATTCGCGTCCAGATTGGCCGGGACAAACGCACATCATCTTCGGGACTTTCCAGTATTGCCCCAAGTTGGGCATGAAGAGTTCAGTTTCTCGGCCGGATTTTTTTCTCAATGACCCTGCGTAGGGAGCGTGGCCGAGAACGAAACGTCTCGGGTCGGATAGGTCTATGCATGTTCGAACTAGCGTCGCCTGAGGTGCGCGCGCTGGGTGGCCATGGCTTGCATCTGGTCCGGATCGAGTCCACGCCAGAACAGCAGATTCCGGCTCAACTCGACGGGACGCACTGCTCGCGGTCTCCTTCTATCGTCGGCAGCTCATTATAGAAAGAGCAACGTGGTTGTCCAAGTTGAGCGACCTCCTCACGGATCTGTGGTTCAGTCGAAGAACGTTGAGGCCGGGGACAATGGGTCGCCTGGAGACCAGTCAGAGAAAACCTGAGGGATTTCGAAGCTCGCCGAGGAGAGAATAGGAGGCCTCACGTCACCGGCGCTCGCTACCGTCCGGTAACGTAGGCATGGCGATTGCACCCCGTTTCACTGTCAGCAACAGCGCGCAAGAACACGGTAGTTCGCCTCCCGTAACGAGCTATAATGTCCAGCCGCTGGATAGGAATCCTGATCATCTTCCGGTGTTGTGGCCGTATGTCCATTCCCACCCGCGCATCTACCTCCATAGCTCCCATTGGGAGCTTTCTCGAGCGATCTCGAGTCCCGCTGATCCTCGCTATCGTGGGATTTGTGGGGCTATTCTGGCCAACGCTCGTTGCCGTCGTGGAGTATTGGTCACGTCATGACGAGTTCTCGCATGGTTTTCTCGTTCCGATCATCTCCGCGGCGATCCTCTATGGCCGCCGCCGCGAGATCGCACAGCTACCGCGTCAACACGATCGAGCGGGCGCTTTCTTACTCGCCACCGGCCTCCTCCTCTTCGCTGCGGGTCGACTGACCGCGATCCACTCGGTGGAACGTTTGGCCCTCTGGATGAGTATCGTGGGGGCGGTTTGGTTCGCGACTGGCCGCGCGTTCATGCGAGCGCACCCGTTCCCGTTCTTTTTCCTTCTATTCTGCATTCCGCCCCCGAATCCAATCCTCGAGCCCGTCCGCATTGGACTCAAATCCATCGCCACCTCCCTCTCCGCCGAATTGCTCCTACGAACTGGCGTCCCGGCCTTTCCCGAAGGCAACGTGCTCCTCCTTGGTAGCGTGCAGCTCGAGGTCGCTGACGCCTGCAGCGGCATCCGTTCGCTCGTTGCGATCACAGCGACGTCAACGCTTATGGCGTACCTCTTCGCGCTCCGCTGGCCGGCAGCCATCCTGCTGACGCTGACGGCTGTGCCGGTAACGATCGCCGTCAATGTAGTGAGGATTTGCGTCGTCGCTGCCTGCCTACACAAGTTCAACATCGATCTGACGAGCGGGTTCGCGCACGATGCTGTGGGGGTCGCAGTCTTTGTGCTCAGTCTCCTCCTCCTCTTTGCCGGCTACCGCTTCTTCGCGTGGGTGTTTCCCCCGAAGCCGCAGGAGGGCGAAGTGTTGTGAATCGACTGGTTGTGCTCGCCTCAGTCCTATGGGTCGCGTTTGGAATCCGCTTCGTTCACGACAAGATTGTCGAGACGCCGCGTTTCGTGCAACCCATCAAAGCGCTCAGCGAATTCCCGTCAGGCCTCCTTGGCGAGAATTGGGTCGAACGCGACGAGCCTCTCACGGACGAGATCGTACGGGTCGCCGGCGTTGCCGACTATCTCAACCGCAGCTATTCGAACGGCGGCCTGACAATGCGCCTTTATGTCGGGTTCGTCTCGGGCGGTTCAACGGCCGGGGACCACCATCCGCTCGTCTGCTTCGAAGCCGGAGGTTTGCGTCTCCAGAAGCAGGAAATCGTGCACTTGCCGAGCGGAGATGGAGCTGAGCTGGGGTTCGCCGAAGCCTACTGGCAGGACAAATACAAGAATCCATCGATCAGCCTCCACACGATCTTTATCGATGGCGACTACAAGCCAAATCGGTGGAAGGCTTTTTTCACCGACCGGATCAAGCGTTCGCCTTGGCACGCGGTCATCACGCTCGCTGGCGACCTCGGTCCGTCTGACGAAATCACACGGCGCATCTACACCGACGCAATGCTCAAATTCCTTGCAGCGCTTGAAAATCACCTTCCCCGCCGGGACTTCACCTCCCCGGCCAAGACTGAGCCGACACCATGACACCAACTTTGAAGCGAATCATCGCGGTTGTTTTGATTCTCGTCGTCTTGGGCGGAATCCCCTGGTTTCTCCTTCGCGACACGTACGACAAGAAGATCCGGCGCTGGAGAGAAGCGACCGCGGTGTTGTTCTCGCAAATCGAAGATCTGGAGCGCGCCGAAGAGGTCAACAAGAGGGTTCTCGAGCTCATTCCTGAATCCACGTATGACTTGGTGATGCGAGCGCAGATCCTCGAGCACCAAAACACTCAAAAGGGTCTCGAGGAGGCTCTCGCCATTTACAGTTCGGTATTGGAGAGCGGTGCGACGGATACACTACCGATCAACCTGCATCGCGCTCGCGTCGCGCGTCGATTGCACCGATTTGGAGAGGCCCGGGCCTACGCGCAAAGCATCGTCGATGTTCTTCCGCTTGAGGCAACGATCGAGCTGGGCATCATCGCGACCGATTCGTTGGACCCGACCCGCGCGGTCGCGCTGTATCAACGCGCTCTCCAAACCTACGCGAGAACGCTACCCGAGAAGATCTGGGTGCACACAGCCATCGCAATCGCCCAGTCCTCGCAGGACCGGCTCTGTCGAGGGACCAATCGCCCCGATTCACTGGATTGCCCCGAGGATCCTGATCAGCTCGCTGCGTCTGCCCGCGCCTCACTCGACAAAGCTCGAGAACTGATCGAGAGCGATGCTCTGAAGGAGTTCGCGACGGACGAGCAGCGACGCTGGTGGCTGGCTCGCATGATTGAGCGCCGCGCCCTGATCCGAGCCGACGATGAAGACCCCGCAGCCGACGGCCTCGGAGAATTGCTCAGGGTGGATGAGCCGCCGCCGAAGGCTTTGGCATCTGTGCTCGGGAGGCTTGCACTCCTTGCAGCCGATGCCGCGAACCAGCGCGGCGACACACGAGGTGAGGAGAAATGGCTTTCGGATGCGGACGAGTTTTTCTTAGTTGCTCTCGACTCTCTCCTCCCCGAAGAGGCCGTGAGTCGCGTCGAAGCTTCCCTCGACCGAACGAAGACTGAAAACTTCGACCATGAGGAGATCGAGACGAGACGCTACCTCCTCGATCTCGTCGAAATCGCTAAGGCTTACCTTCGCTCGAGTCAGTTTGCGCGACTCCACGAGCCCGGCGGCACGCTGCAGCTCGCACAGCGGGTGGCTGACGGCGTTGATCTTCCCGAGTCGGACTTGAGCTGGACGTTTCAAGCGCTGCGCGGCTTCAGCTTCCTCAAGAGCGGTGACACCGAGACCGCCCTGCCGCTGCTCGACGCGGCGCTTCGAGACCGCGAACCGAGCGAGAGGATGGCGCATGCCCTGTCGTTTGCCCAGTCGACTCTGGATCTGCGACCAGGCGACCCGTCAGCCTTTCACTTCTTCGATGTGTCGCTCGACTCCGGCCCTATACTCGCAGAGTTAGCGTCGAAAGCTCGTTTTTTGGTCAAAGCGCGGCAATCTCAGTCACTCGAAGCAGAGGCCAAGAGTCGACTGGACGTCCTTCTGAGCGAGGCAAGCGCGAACACCAAAACGGCTTCGGAGCACCTCGTCGTCGCCGGTATCGTCAAGGCGGTCTCAGGTCGCGCACCGGCCGTCGAGAGCCTGCGTCAAGGGCGCCAGAGGTTTCCGGCTAGCCGCGAGATCCGCCGCCAAATCGCCCAGACTTTTCTTGAAATCGTCAGCAAAGACGGCGCGGATCAAGACGACGCCGTCGAGAGCGCGTTGACGGAGTTCCTTGGTCTTTTTCTCGAACAGCCTGCAGCCGATCCCCAGTCTCTGAGGGTCCTGCAACAACTCACTCGCCATTACATGCGCCAGAACGAAGGCGCTGCATTTGACCGATTCGTAGAACCGCTCTTTCCGAACAGCAACAAGAAAGAGCTCCACCAGTTCTCCTCGGCGTTGAAATCGCTTCTTCTCGGTGACTACGCTGCTGCACTCCGCGACTCCGGTTCGATTCAGAGCGACTTCGGTGGCTTCGTGGCCTTCCTCCGTGGCACCTCCGAATTGGAGCAGGCGTCCCGGTTGGCGTCCGACTCGGCGGAGCACAAGCAGAAATTGGTGCGAGCTAAGCAGGAGTACCGACGCAGTCCCGACTTTCCAGCCAACCAGCTCGAACTTTTGAACATTCGACTGCGCGAGCTCACCCCGGAAGACGACGTCCCGGAGGAGCTCATCACTGAAATCGAAGGGATGGTCAAGGACGAGCGATATCACCACCAGCCGCTCTGGATCCTTTTTCAGGCTCATCGCCATCGCTACTTTTATCGCCGTGCGCAGGACTTGCCGGAGCAGGACATCCTCCGCCAGCAGATTCTCCTCAATCAGACGCTGCGCCGGGTGATCCAAACCGAGTGGACATTCCTGCCCGCCTATTTGGCGCTGGCCGAGACGATCGTACTGCCGACAAAGCTTGGTGAGCCGACATCAAAGGAACAGTTTTTGGCTGCGGTCGACCTACTGAGGGCCGCGCCGCGTGTCAGCGGGGAAGGTCACGCTGCCATGGTTCGCTTTCTCCAGGCAGCAGGCGAACACATCGCCGCTCGAGAACTTCTGCTCGCACTCGGCTGCACTCATCCGCGATCAACGACTCTTTGGCCTCTGTTGTCCTCCCTTGCTGACGAACGCCAAGGCGCCGACGGGATCGAGCGGGTCAAGCGCTTCGTTGAGACGCAAGAAACTTCAGGGTCGGCATGGGCGGAGGTGCTCGACCGGGTTCTGGAGAGCCCCGCCCTATCACCTGACCAGCGTCTGGCCTGGATCGCGCAGCAGTGGCAAATTGCCAAGAGCAGAAACCGCGTGGCAGAGCTTGAAGAAGCCTTGTATCCTGCTGTTCGTCAACGTCTCGGCACGGTGACCGCCTTCGAGGGGCTGTGCCATCTGTTCTTGGGCGATCGGTCCTCTCGCCTCAGCGAAACCACCCTGAGTCGCTTCACTCGACAAGAGTATCGTCTGCGCAGTGTAGAACATTATCGAAAGGCCTTGGCCGCCTACAAGCGAGACCAAATCGAGCCGCCGTTGGGTCTACTGAATAACCTCGCCTGGGGACTCGTCGAGAGCGTTGATGAAGCGGATCGCGAGCGTGGTCTCGAGCTGGCCCGCGACGCCCTAGAAGCGGCGACGGAAGACGTCCCGGGCAATGGAGACCGACAAAACCTGGTGCGTGACACCTACGGTTGGGCGCTTTTCCGCAATGGACGGAAGATCGAAGCCAAGGAAATCTACGCTCAACTGGTAGAATCGTCTAGGAAGCCAGATTATCTCTATCGCTTTGCTGTCGTCCTTCATAGCCTGGAAGATCATGAGCTCGCCAGGAGCACCCTCGAAGAGGCCCTGAAGTCACTGAAGTTCTCGACGCGAAGTGAGGCAGACGACCTGCTGATGAAAGTCAAGTCAGCCATCCGACAGGCATCAGAGGGTGCCGATCGCAGCTCAGGCCGGAGGCCCGACAGCGCTTCGGCAACGTCATAATGATTTCTATAGAACTTTCAGCCGTGGACGGAGTCATTCGATGAACGCTCAGTTTCTGCAGCGCAGGCTCTTCCGAATCGTCACGCGCCCTCCCGAGCTGCTCTATGCCTTGACGTCCCACTGGCTGGGCGTCCTCGTCTGTCTCTTGGCCGGCGGCGTCGCCATGTGGGCCTACATCACGACGCAGGCGCCGATCTACGAGGCCGTCGCAAAATATCAGGTGTTGAAATCTTCTGAGCGACAGCAGCTGAGAGCCACGAACCCCCGAGGACTCGACGCCAACACGGTCGTCCACTCGGAGCTCGCCCGGACCACCTCGGTCATCCGGACGGTCGTGCAAGAGATGGAGCAGCATACGGGTGGAGACTCAAAGTCGACAAAAGAGAAGAGTCTCTTCAACCGCATCCAAAAGAAGGTCAGCGGTCAACTCTTTCCGAACGTTCAGGGCGGCGATGGTCGCACCCGAGATGATACGCTGGTCGACGCTTTTCTCGCCCGGTCCGATGTGACTCCCAAGCCTGGGAACCTCCTCGTGTTCCGTGTTGTCGGGAGCTCGCGAGAGTACATCACAAAAGAGCTCGAGACTTGGATTACCACCTACAGAGAACATGCCCTTGCCAATGAGGTCGACATCCACGTCAGAGGGCTTAGCGAGATGGTTGAGATCAATATGGGCGACGTCCAGAAAATCAGCCAATCGCTTGAGGATTTCGATAAAAACAACCCCGACGTCCTCAATGAGGACAGTGACTCGATCCGAAATCAGATCGCCGCGTCGAGTCGCGACCTCGACGAATACGAACGTCGTCTCATACAGTCGAGTTCCATACTACCAACCGATCCCCTGACGCCAGTTCCCACCCCGTGGGCCTACCAGGGCCCGGGCGCTCCGCCGCCAAGCAAGGTCGCCGATGACCCGGTACTCGAGGAACTGGACGCCCAGATCAGTCTCAAAAGAGTCCTGCGCAACGAGGCACAGGCAAAGGTCATCAAATCGAAGAAGAAGAGGGTGATCGCGGAAGCAAACGAGACAATCGAACGACTCAACGAGGAGATCGCCGAGCTTGAGGAGAAGCGCGAGGACACTCTCGCCGCTCTTCATATTGGCGGTGGCGACGACGACGAAGAAGAGACCGAAGAGAGCGCCGACGCCAGATATCAAGCTGTACTCGCCAAGCGGCAGCGCGAAGTCGAAGCCCTCAGGGAGGAAGAGCGCGAGCGAATCAGGAAGTGGATTGCCCGCTATCAGCAGCGGTTAGAGAGCGCCAAAAAACTCGCACGCCTTGTCAGGGAGCGAGAGAATCTCGTCCTCGAACTAAATAAAAAAGAAGAGCTGCTCCAACAGGCACGAAAGGCGGAAGAACTCGGAAACGTCGAGCCGGTGATTCTACGCCCGGTTGAGGAACCGCGCTCGTCGGTTTTCAAGACAAACCGCCTGCAGTTGATTCTGTTTGGTTGCCTCGGAGGCGTTGGGGTTGGCATCGGCTTCGCGATTCTCGCTGAGCTCTTGTGCGGCAAGATTCGTTTCAAGTCGGACGTGATGGACGACTTCCAACTCCCAGTGACTACGGTGTTCCCGAAATGAAGACGACGGAGAGAGAATCTCGCGAGAGCGAAATGGCTGACGAACCCGGAACACACGAAACGCGCCGCATGGACGAGCGCGGATCCGGCGAACCGCCGCGCGGCCGTCCCCCCGAGCGAGGTGCTGCGAACGACTCTTCTTCGAGGGAGCGAGCGCTTGCCAGAGCGCCGAAGAACACGTCGCTCATGGGATACGACCTCAACGGCAAGTTTCGACTGCCGAAGAGGTATCGTGATCACAAGTCATTCTTTCGCCAGCTGCTTCGAGTCGCCTCTGACAGCCGTATGCAAGAAGCGCTCGTTCAGCTCCGCGACGCGGTGATTCGCTCCAAGCTCAAAGAAGGCACGCAAGGCACTGGTTTGACGGTCGCTATGGCGGATGTCCAAGGTGACGAAGGCTCCGACATCATCTCGCTGCTACTCTCTTTGGCGCTCGGCTCCAACACGCACTTTCGCATCGCCTATCTCGACGGCACGTTCGACTCTGAACGCTTCGAGGCGGTCACTCAGTTCCTGTCGCTCACCAAACGAACTCGCAGTGTCGACGGCGGCCCGAGCCGTCTTTTGACTTACTACAACCCGCAGAAGCCGAACGTCTTTTTCCTACGAAACGCCTTGGGAGAGAAGAGCCTCGAGTTTTTCTCACACAAGCAGTTGCACTCGTTTCTCGACACGCTGAAGCAACATTTCGATTTCACCGTGATCGGCATGCCACCTCTGGCCAAAGAGTCTTCCAACGTCTTTCTCGCCCCTGTCGCCGACCGTCTCTACCTTGTCACGGCCGCCGGCAAGACGCGTCTCGCCGAGCTCGATCGCTGCATACAGGTTGCCGAGGATTCCAATGCCCAAATCTCGGGCGTTGTCGTCAACCGCCAACGTTTGCCGATCTGGGCTCGCCTCCTGTGGCGCGAGTACTTCGCTTGAAAGCGAACCTTTGCCTCTCCTCGAATTTCGTAGCGTAGAAAAAAACTACGGTCGGCCGCCGCAAGCCGTGGAGGCGATCCGCGGCGTTGACTGCGACGTCGCGGCCGGTGAGTTTCTCGCTCTGACCGGCCCTTCAGGCTGCGGCAAGTCCACGTTCCTTCACATTGCAGGCGCAATGGACCGCCCGTCGCACGGCAGCGTTCGACTCGCGGGGCAGCGGCTCGACCAGCTGGATGAGCGCGACCTTGCGCTCGTTCGTCGCAGCAAGGTTGGCTTTGTGTTTCAGTTCTTCAACCTCCTCCCGACTCTGCGCGCGGTGGAGAATGTCGCGCTGCCCCTGATCCTGGCGGGAACGACGCCGACGGCGGCTCGACAGCGCGCCACGGACCTTCTCGCTTCCGTCGGCCTGGCGGACTACACGCGGAGGTTTCCCTCGGAGCTCTCGGGAGGTGAGCTGCAGCGCGTTGCGATCGCCCGGGCGATCGCTAATGATCCTGTACTCCTCCTCGCTGACGAACCGACCGGAAGCCTCGACAGCGTCAATTCGAGAGTCGTCCTTGAGCTTCTCGAAAAGCTCAACCGCGAGTCAAAAGTTACGATTGTCCTGGCGACCCATGACAGGGAAGTGGCGGCCACAGCATCACGAAATCTGCGAATGAGAGATGGACGATTTGAGTCGTCGCCTCCGAGCGTTTCGGTTCCTCGTTAACGCTCTGCTGCTGAGACAGATCTGGCGGAGTCGGCTGCGATCTGTCGTCACTCTCGTCGGAGTGGCCTCCGCCGTCGCGGTGCCGATCGCGATCCATACCGCGAACTCCGCCTCACTCGCCGCGTTTCGAGTCGCGTCGGAGTCAATCGCTGGCAAGGCCTCTTTGCAGATCGTGTCCGCGGCCGGGCGTTTCGACGAAGCACTCTTGGCCGATCTCGCATGGATACGTCAGTTCGGCCGGTTGAGTCCGATGCTCGAAGGGCGTGCCACCTTTTCTCCCACGCAAGCGCCTGCGCCGGAACGTTTGCAAGTGCTTGCAGTGGACATCCTACGAGATCACGATATCCGCCAGTACGATCTGGTGCGTTTCAGCGACGCCGCCGCCCCATCAAGCGGTCGAGAGCTGATTCGGCTGCTCGGTGAGGACCGCGCGATCATTCTCACCCAGACGTTCTGTGACCGGCACGCGATCGACGTCGGCGACGAGATCTCTCTACGATTCGACGGAGTTGAAGGCCGCTATGTCGTGCGTGGCGTTCTGCGGCCAACCGGCCTCGCGGGAACTCTCGGCGACAACTTTGTCCTTATGGACATCGCCGCCGGCCAGCTCGCGCTGCGGCGCATTGGCGAGGTGGATCGCGTCGACCTGAGGTTGGCCGAAGATATCTCCGTCGAAAGCGCGATGAGCGCGATCGAACAGCGCCTCCCTTCATCTCTTTTCGTCCGCACCCCGAGTGGGCGCATCGAGCAGGTCGAGAGAATGATCGCGGCGTTCCACTTTAATCTAAATGCCCTAGGTTCCTTGGCCGTGGTTGTCGGGCTCTTTCTTCTCTACGACGGACTCTCCACCTCTGTAAGGCGTCGACGCCGTGAGATCGGTCTCTTGGCAACTGTCGGCGTCACCCCGCGCCAGTCGACGGTGCTCGTTCTCAGCGAGGCCGTTCTCTTCGCACTCGTCGGTTCTCTCGCTGGTGTTCCTTTCGGTACCTACTTGGCCGACTGGACCGTGCAGGCCACATCAACAACAGTGGAGACGTTCTACGTCGCGCAGGCCGCCACCGATGTGATCAAAACGTCAAACGTCTCCGCTGTAACCGCCGCGGTCGCCGTTTTCGCTGCGGTCGTGCTTGCGGTCCTGTCCGGCTGGAGGCCGGCAAGGCAGGCAGCTCAGGTCCAGCCCGTCGAGGCTATGCGACCCGCCCCACCCAGCCGTCGCATGCCCAAACTGTCGGCGGCACCGATCGTCTGTGCAGCGCTGGCCGTGGTCTGTAGCCTACTCCCCGCATCAAATGGGCTGCCGGTCGCTGGCTATTTCGCAGCGATCTTTTGCCTGCTTTGCGGAGGTTTCCTCGTCGCACCCGCCCTGCGCGTCGTAGCTCACTCCGTGGAACAGCTCGTCGCGAATGGCCGTCGTGGGTTGCTCATGCTTCGACTCGCCTCCGCCCAGGTCAACGCCAGTGCGGCGCAACTCTCGCTGGCATCTGCTTCGCTCGCAGTCAGCGCTGCCATGCTCGTCGCAATCGCGATCATGGTAGGCAGTTTCCGTGACACCGTGATGTACTGGACTGACCAGACGCTTCAGGCGGACCTTTTCCTCAAACCGACTTCACTCGAGACGGTGACGCAAGACGCGGCGCTGCTCCCGGATGTTGTCAAAGCGCTGAGCGAGGATGACGACGTCCAAGCGCTCGACCGCTCGAAGTTGGTAGAGCTCGAGTACGCTGGTCAACTCACCTCGTTGGCAGTCCGAGACCTCGGTGTCGTCGTGACGCATGGAGGGTTGTCGTTTAAGTCTCCGCCTCGCAGTCCCCCTGACGCAGAGGACGTTTTCATTTCGGAAAGTTTTGCGCTGCGTTTCGGCAAAAGGAATGGCGACGCGATCACTCTGCGAACACGCCACGGTCCCCGCGAGCTGCGAATTGCCGCCGTATTCTTCGATTACTCGAACCACCGTGGCACCGTTCTGATGGACTATAAGACGTACCAAAAGCTGTTCGAGGCGGAGAATGCGCCGGTTCGTGTGCGTAGCCTAGCACTCTATTTGAAGCCAGAAGTGTCGCCAGATTTGGCTCGCGCGCGCATCGCAAGTCTGTTGAGCCCGATTCAGGATGTCACGATCGCAAAGCAAGAAGGGATTCGTCGCGAAGTTCGCCGCATTTTCGACAGCACCTTTCTTATCACTTACGCGCTTGAGATCATCGCGATGTTCATCGCTGCTCTCGCTTTGGTTTCGGCATTGACGACTTCTGTCCTCGATCGCCGGATTGAACTGTCCCGGCTCACAGCGATCGGGACGACAGCGCGCCAACGCACGGCCATCATCGCGTGTGAGGGCGCCTTAGTGACGCTCTCGAGTCTCCTCATAGGTGCGGTTACAGGGTTCTTTCTCTCTTTGATCCTCGTATACGTGATCAACGTTCAATCCTTTCACTGGACAATTCAATTCCGGCTACCGTGGACTTTCCTGCTCCAAGCGACCACCTGTGTTGCAATTGCAGCGCTGCTCGCCGGTTTGTACTCGGGGCGCATGTCGGCTCGCCGCCGCCTCGCCGCCGCCTCGAAATGGCAGATTGATGAAGACTGAAGCACCTTCGCTCGGCGCCAACATGGCAACACGCCTGCTAGTGGCCCTCTTTTTGATCAGCACTACGGCCAGCAACTCTAACTGTCGCCGCGGCGCTCCCGGTCTTCAGGACGAGTTGGAGACATCCCCACACACTGCGCGCAGCTTGCGCGCACCGACCGACGACAGCGACCAGCGCTGGGCACAAGCTGACCCCGAAAGACGACTGCACTTCCCTCACGACCATGGCGCACACCCGGAGTACAAGACAGAGTGGTGGTACTATTCTGGCAACCTCACAAACTCAGGCGGGAGCCGCTATGGATATCAGCTCACTTTCTTTCGGGTCGGCGTACGGCCAGAGACGCAGAATCCGTCGGCGTGGGCGATCCGCCACCTGTTGGTCGCTCACTTTGCTCTCACCGATGTGTCCGAAAAAGCATTTCATCACGCAGAACGCCTCGATCGCCCGGGGATCGGTTGGTCTGGCGCCCAAGAAGGGAATCTTCACATCTGGGTCGAGGAGTGGTCGGCACGGCTCGACCAAGGTCGACACCGACTCTTCGCAGCGACTGAGGGGTATGAAATAGACCTCGAGCTCACCAGCACCAGAGCACCACTCCTTCACGGCGGCAACGGATACAGCCGCAAGAGCGCTGACGGAGACAGCGCCTCACACTACTACTCGCTGACTCGCTTGAAGACGCAGGGCACGATCGTGGTCGCTGGGCGCCGCGAAGAGGTCACCGGCCACAGTTGGATGGACCACGAGTTCGGCAGCACTTTCCTGACAGCGGAAGACCGCGGCTGGGACTGGATCTCGCTACAACTCGACGACGGCACCGACCTCATGCTCTTTCGCATCCACGGTGGAACTGCAGAATCCTCTCGCTTTGCTTCCGGAACGGTGCGTACGCGGGACGGAACCGTGACGAAGATTTCAGCAGCTGATTTCACGCTGAAGCCTCGCGAGCAGTGGCGCTCACCTCACACACAAACGTACTATCCGGTCGTGTGGCGAATCGCCATCCCGAGCGAAGCCATCACTCTCAACGTCGAAGCGGCTGTTGAACATCAAGAGCTCCGAGCGTTCGATACCGTCGGCTTCGCCTATTGGGAGGGTTGCATCCGCGCCTCGGGAAAACGAAACGGAGCCTCTGTTCGCGGGCAAGGCTACCTCGAGATGACCGGCTACGGCGAAACGAGCATGTCACGCGTCTTCCGGTAGGCTGACGGGCCGCTTCGAACCGTTTTCATCGACTGGTTCCGACCCAGCGTACGCCCAATCGAGAAACTCCATCACATGAACGACGGCAACGTCCACGTCTTCAGCCTGAAGATGAGCGTGCAGCTGGGTGATGCAGCCGATATTGGCAGAAACGATCAAATCCGGCTTAGCCTCCAAAAGGCGAGCGACCTTGCGGCGTCCGAGTTGTGCTGCGATCTCAGGTTGTTCGACGTTGTACATACCTGCTGAGCCGCAGCAGATCTCCGCCTCATCGGGGCGGCTGACCTCGACGCCGTCGATCGCTTCAAGCAGCTTCCGTGGGGCAGACTGCACACTCTGCGCGTGAGCGAGATGGCAGGCGTCCTGGTAGACGACTCGAATCGACCTCGAACGCGGTGCTGGTGTTCGCAGCCCGAGCTCGGCCAGAAACAGCTGCACGTCTTTCACGCGACGAGAGAATGCGGCTGCTTCGCCGTGATGTGGCGTACCGCGAAACAACTGTTCATACTCGTGCATTCCAGAACCGCAACCCGCGGCGTTGGTCACGATGGCGTCGACGTCCGCTGGGAACTTCTGCATCAGTCGCAGGGCGAAACGCTTCGCCTGCCGCTCCTCGCCGCTGTGAAGACTCAGCGCACCGCAGCACCCTTGAAGACGCGGCACCAAGACCTCGACACCGTTCTGCGCCAAGACGCGAATCGTCGCCGTGTTGATGCTCGGCGCAAGAACGCGCTGAGCGCAGCCAGCAAGCAGCGCGACGCGAGCCCGCGGTTCACCCAGCGGAAGAGTTCGCTCTGGTAGTCGGACGTGTCGCGGCAACGCCGGCGGCAACAACCCAAGCATGGGGCGCATCGACTTCGGCACGAGTCGTTCGAGGCGACGCGCCCATAAACCCAGGCGTACGGCGAGTCGAAATCTCTTCGGAAAGGGTAGGGTCTGAAGTGCAAGGAAGCGCCGCAGGCGCTCGATCCCACGCCGTCTTCTCGACTCCTCGAGCCGCGCTCTAAACGGCGTCACCAGTTCCCGATAGGAAACTCCCGACGGGCAAGATGTCTCGCAGGCCAAACAGCCAAGGCAGCGATCGATGTACGCTGCGACATCGTCTGACTGCAGCGCACCTTCGAGTACTTCCTTCATGAGGAAGATCCTCCCTCGCGGAGAGTCCATCTCCTCTTCAAGCACCTGATACGTAGGACACGTCGGCAGGCAAAACCCGCAGTGGACGCACGCTCCGACCGCGCGTGCCATTGCCTCTCCGTGAGTTCCAAGTCGTTGGTGGTCTATGTTGTGAAGCATTTGTTTGCGCGTAACCGATCGAGCGTTGCGAAAACGGCTGCAAGAGGTTGAGGCTATGATTCGGGAAATCGACGCTGTGGGTCCAACGCTGCTTTCAGGCGTCGACCGAAAGCCCCGCCGTCGCGTAGCACCCCGATACGCGACGACAAGCCCACGGTGTCGCCTCCTTCTCGCAGTGACCACACGACGAGCCCGCTGAGCCCCAAGTCGACGCAGATGCGGTGGACGTGCTCAAGGCCACGAGCGTCGATCACGGTAGCCCAGCAGACGTTCCCACCGACGCTGTATCGGCGCTCGATGTCCTGCGTTGACAACGCCTGATCGAGATCCAACAGCAGCACTGAAGCGAGTGGAATTTTGATCAATGCTGCAGAATCCGATACCCAAGAAAAGTCCCTCACGCTGCGCCAATAGTCCTCGTCGTCGCGAACACGCTCGCCCGACCGACCGGCGAGCGCTTCGACACGCTCCTCGCGTTGAGCAAGCGAACCTTTCACGCCCGCGTGCCGCACGACGACCGTAGATGGCGCTTCAAGATCGAGCGCCTGCAACTCAAGCTGTGATGTGAACAGTCGACTCTGCAGATCAACCGCGGCGTCTGCCGAGTCGCAGCAAAAACGTAGCGTCCCTGATGCCGCGGCCTTCGGGAAAACCTTGAACGTCAGGCGCGTGAGGATTCCCAGATGGCCAAGGCTTCCCACCATGAGTTTCGGGAAATCGAATCCTGCTGCGTTTTTTACGACTCGCCCACCGCCGCGGACATGGTGTCCGCCTCCGTCGACGAATTCTACTTCGATCAAAAAATCGCTGACGCCACCGTACCGAAGCCGGCCCGAACCACTAAGCCCACTGGCGACAGTGCCGCCAAGCGTCGCACCGCGCCCGACCAGCGGCGGGTCAAACGGCAGGTACTGGCCGCGTTCCTGAAGGAGCGACGTAACTTCTTCCAACGTCGTACCTGCATGTGCGGTCATGGTGTATTCACTGGGATCGTATTCCACCACGCCGCTCAATCGCTGCATCCCGACCCCAAGGTTTCCCACAGGAACGGTCGAAAGACCCCGCTTGCTACCTCCTCCGCGGACCACGAGTGTCGTGTTGGCCTTGCGGATTTCGTGTTGGAGCTCGTCGATACTTTGTGGTTCGATCATCTTGTTTTGCGTTGGCCTGCACTGCGCCGCGAAACATGCCGCAACGTAACGACGCATAGCTCGTCGCCGACCAATGTCAACATTCGAAGGTCAATCTACTCGCGGGAAATCTTGCCTTCACGTTCTAGCGGGTGCGGACCGCGCAGCTGTAGCGAGGGCGCCTCGCCAGACGGAAACATTTTCCCAGGATTCGAGATCTCCTTGACGTCAATCGCACACCGGACTCGGTGCATGGCGTCGATATCCTCGGCGCCAAACATATCAGGAAGGTAAGAACGCTTCTCCACACCCACGCCGTGCTCTCCGGTGATCGATCCTCCCATGTCGACGCACAACCGCAGAATGCGCCCGGCAAGCTCCTCAGCCCGCTCGAGTGAACCGGGTTGCCGCCCGTCGTAGAGGATCAATGGGTGGAGATTGCCGTCGCCGGCGTGAAAGACGTTCGCGACCCGCAGCTCTGCCTCCCGGGCGTAGCGTTCGATCGTGGCGAGGGCTTCGCCCAAACGGCTCCGCGGCACCACACCGTCCTGAACAATGTAGTCTGGACTGAGGCGCCCGACCGCTGAGAATGCGCTTTTGCGCCCTTTCCAAATGCGGTCGCGCTCATCATCACTTGAGGCGATGCGGACTGTGTCGGCGTTTGACGCATCGATCACGCGGCGGAGTTCGGTGTACTCGGCTTCGACTTCAGCCCCGAGCCCCTCCAGCTCGACGATCAAAATCGCGGCCGCATCGCGTGGATAACCAGCGCTGACGGCGGCCTCCGCCGCCTCGATCGCCAGGCGGTCCATGATCTCCATCGCTCCCGGCAGCAGGCCTGAAGAGACCACACTCGCCACAGCGTCACCCGCGGCTTCGAGAGAGCTGTACGCAGCGAGCAGCGTTCGGTAGGTCTCCGGTCTTGGCAATAGCCTGAGCGTGATCTCAAGCGCGATGCCGAAGAGGCCTTCCGATCCGACGAACATTCCGGTGTAACCTGGGCCAACGCTTTCGAGGCTCTCTCCGCCAAGTTCCGCAACCTCACCGTCGGGTAGCGCGACCTTCAGTCCAAGAACATGATTTGACGTCATCCCATACTTCAGGCAATGTGCGCCGCCTGAATTGAACGCGACATTGCCGCCAATGGTGCAGACGCTCTGGCTCGACGGATCTGGGGCATAGTAGAGCCCGTACGGCGCAGCAGCGTGGGACACCGCCAGATTGATCGTCCCAGGCTCGACAACAGCGATACGCTGGCGAGGATCTAATCGCAAAATTTTGCGCAGTCGATTCAACCCGATGACAACACCACCGGCGATTGGAAGAGAGCCCCCCGAAAGGCTTGTCCCGCTGCCGCGAGCGACGAACGGCACGCCGGCGGCATAGCATAGTTTGAGGGTCGAGACAATTTCCTCTGAACTCTCCGGTAGGACGACGGCCGCGGGACGAGCCCGAAACGCCGTCAATGCGTCCGATTCGTAGGGTGCGATTTCGGGAGCTCGGTGCAGCAAACGCTCGGCAGGAAAGATTCCCTGTAGCTGATCGACGAAATCAGGGTTAGCCGAGGTTGCCACGTCCCAAAGACTCCGCTGCAGCAGGTGATGAGTAGGGCACGCGCGACCGGAGACGCACCGTTTCAAGTTCGCGTCGCGGACGAGTACAGCATTGATAGCGCTGGAAGATCGCGACGACCGGCGCCAACTCGCGAGATGACATATTCAGTGACGACGCACTCGTTCCAGAAGATCACGCACTTGTCGCAGGTCCACACCGCTGGGTGCCTTTTCGATGAGCCAGAGCAGGTCACTCTCTGCCCCGCGCGGCTGTGCGGTGCGCGCGCGCAGCGCCGCTCGAATCCAGCGGTCGTATGCAGAATCAGGATCGACCGCAACGATGGCGTCCACGTAGCGCAGCATGCCGTAGAGATCCTGTTCGCGATCCGCGACTCCAAAGAGATTCCTCAACATCCGGATGATGATTCCGCGCTCGCTGGCAGATTCGAGTTTTGCCGCCGTCAGATCGCTTCTACTCAGTTGCGAGGCTTCCTCGAGCGAGATCACCCGACCACGGGAGAACGGGTCCATGAGAATAGGCTCCCCCTTCTCCGGCACGAATCGGACAATGAAGTGATTCGGAATGCTTAGGCCATCAATCTTGAGGCCGACACGCTGCGCCAGCTCGATCAGCACAATTGACAAAGCGATGGGCAGCCCCTCGCGATCCTCGAGGACTTCATTCAAGTAGCTGTTGGAGCGATGGAAGTACTCGGCGCGACTGCCATGAAATCCGAGCTCTTGAAAGAGATACTCGGCAGTCGCTCGGAACCGCGCCACGTCATCCATGTCTGAGGAGAACTCTTGAAGAAGCTCCGCCGCCATCGAATCGACGATGCCAACGTACTCGTCGATGTCGAGCTCTCGGTTGTCAAGTCGTGCAACCAGGAGCGCTCCCCGTAGGAGATCCACGGTGCCGGTGTCGCGGTCTGCCATCGCCTCCACGAGGTCGGTCGTTACCGCGCGTGCGTGCGCGAGCGTCGCGAGCTGCTCGAGACGTGAAGCTTGACGCCGGAGTTCATGTGCTCGCTCTCGCAAAACAGTCCACGCAGCGTCGGCGTCACGGGAGAGTTGCTCGATGCCTTCGACTCCCGGTTCACCTTTCAGGGGAAGCTCGTCTGCCAGTCGGAGGACGGCCTGACGTCGCTCCTCGGAGACCTCCCGACTCGGTAGAGAGGCGCCGACTCGGAAGCGACGGAATTCAGCGCGCGGTTGCCGAAACTTCACGAGCCCCACCGCGCCGGGTTCGAGACCGTCGTCGCGTTTCTCGATCACCAGTTCGCCGTTGCAGTAACAAGAGATTCGATCGCCGCTCACCGCCACCTTGACATGGTTCCATTCGCCGAGGCGATAGTGTTCGCTGCCGACTGTCTCGAGAATCTTCCAAGTGAACACATCCGGTCCGTCGAAACGTGTGAGCCGGAGAGCACCGCTCGTGGGATAGAATCCATAATGACGATCCCCATCGTCCGAGTGAAAAACCAACCCCGCCGCACCACTTTCATCATCAAGTCGAACGTCGACCTCAAGCTCGAATGTATCCCCCTCGATTTTGTCGGTAGAGAGGCAAAGCATCCGGCCGCCGAATCCGCTGCCCATACCCGATGCGATCAACTTTCCTGCGCGCTGTCGCCACTCGCCTCCCATATGAGTTGCCCAGCGATCCGCGCGCAGCTCGCCAATCGTCCACCAGCGATCGATCGGTATTTCCAGAGGCTCTTCAAGCAGCACTTGGATCTCACTGACCGGAACGGCAAAACCCATACTTGCTGCCGACTTCATCACGACCATACCGACAACGCGACCCGACTCCACAACGACAGGGCCGCCGCTGTTACCGACCTCAATCGGCATGGCTAACTGAAGGAGCGGACGGTCGTCGAGCTCTCTGACCCCCGCGACCACGCCACGAGTCACACTGAGACGCATCGCCAATGGATGCCCCACGGCCGCGACAGGTTCACCGACTCGAGTCGCGTCAGCATCGCCGAGTTTTAACCCGTCGCCCACTTCCTCGAGCACCTGGATCAACGCCACATCCTTTTTTCGGTCGTAAGCAAAAATGCTTTTCGGCGTCAGGTATCGACGATCGGGAAGCTGGATCCGAAAACGCCGCCCTTCTCCAATCACGTGGTAGTTCGTGGCAACCAGCTTTTGTCCATGCAACAAGAACCCGGACCCCAGACTCGTCTCCTCGCCGCGTCGGTCTTCAGAAGTGATCACGACAACGGCCTCGCGCACACGCTCAAGTACGGCGCCAAAGTCGGCGTCGTCGCCGGCATGCAGAGAGAACGGCGCGGCGGTGCCACCCCAGGCAACAGCAAGCCCTAAAATGATGCTTCGCACCTTTCACCCTCCAAGCTCGGAGTCATTCGCTGCCGTGCGCCTCCCCTCCTCCGGGGCGCCAATGCCCATTCTACCGAGGCGCGAACGTAGTCACAAACCTACGCAAGTCATTCGGACGGAGGACAAGCGTGAGTTCGCCAAATGACACGCATAGCGGAGGGACGAAACGTCGAACGAATTGGCGCGGCGACGAGCTCGACAGCTCGCGGCAGCGGACTGCATCGTTACCGGACGTTTTCACCCCTAAACGTTGATCTCGACCGCTCGATCGTCTATAGACATGTACCCATGATTCGACACGGGCGCTTCTTCCGTTGGCGGAAATTCATCTCGGTGCAGGTTTCCAGCCGCTCCGTACCGCCCAACGTCCCCTCCCTCTGCGCCCTCCCTGTCGTCTTGTTCCTCCTTGCTATCTCGTTCACCGCCGCATCGTGCAGCAGCTCACCGAACAACCCGCACCCGAAACCGCACGCCGGACCGAGCGTCGATCAATCGCTGAGCGTATCCGAGTACGTCGACGCGGGGCTGCCGACACCGACGGACCGTTGGGGTGTGGAAGAGTATGCCGCCGCGGTACGAGTTCTTGAGCGTCTCTCACAGGAAACCGCGGCGCGACTGCCGCGGCATCTCAGCGAACAGTCCGGCTCGATGTTCGCACGTCTGGTCGCCACCGAAAACCTCGCCCATCTGCGCGACACCAACCGCAGCGTCGACGAACGTTGGGACGAGCTTTCCGCTTTTGTGCCTGCCGTAGCGCCACTACAAAAGATCTATGCCAGCGGCGACCGTTATGCTCGCGAGTTCGTCTACGAGCAGATCGAGCTGCGCGTGCTTGAACTCGAGACGATCGCGATCACGAGCACGATCGTTCAGGAACTCGCAAGCCAGTTCGCCTCGACGGACTTTTCGAGTCCATCACGTCATACGGCGGCTTTGCGGCGCAGCCTTGAAAAGGCCCAGGAAACGATAGAAGAAGACGTGATGGCGCTGCTCGACCAGATCGAAGGCGACGCATACGGAGTCCACGGATCGCGCCGGTTGGCGGAGGAGCTCACGGGGCACATCCGAGAGACTTTAGGTGGCTTGAGTTCTCGCGGCACAACAAAGCTGATCGCCCGCATCCGCAGTCTCAAGGCTGCGGAGGTCGACGCACCACTGCGGGACCAATGGGCCCGAATGCTGCAGCTCACCCGCACTCGCACGTTGCCGCCGTACTGACTTCAGCCGGCGCGGTCGCTGCACCCGTTGAGTTCTGCGCGATAGTGCACGTCGCCGGTTCTCTTCAATACGCTTTAGCGAAGACGACGCGCCGTCGGCTCGGCTTGCCCGTGAATATGCAGCGCCCTTCTTCTTCCTCAGCGTCCAAGGGAATACAACGCGCGGTGACTCGGAGCCGCTTCAGGATGGCGTCGACCTGCGGATCATCGGCCCAGTGACACAGAGCCAACCCACCGTGAATCTCGGGTTTGTCTCGATTCTCCGGAGTGAAGAACTCCTCGAACTCTTCGAGCCGATCGATGCGGCGAGTCACTTCTTCACGTGCACGTCGCGCGCGTTCAAGTAGGTCGCTCTGGATCTCGTCGAGCAGCTCAGGTAGACGCGCAACGAACTCTTGACGGGGCACGGACTGCTTTTCTTTGACGGGTCGGTCGCGTCGAGCCATGAACACGCTGTTCTGAGCCACATCGCGAGGTCCGATCTCGAGCCTCACCGGCACACCCGCCTTGACGTGATGCCACGCCTTTTCGCCACCGCGCATGTCGCGATCGTCAATGGATTGCCGCACCGGCTCACCGTGGAAGCACGTCGCACCAAGCTCAGTCTGGAGTGCACTGCAAAACTCCAACACTTCCCGGCGCTCTTCGTCACTGCGGTAGATCGGCAATATGACCACGTGGCGCGGCGCCAGACGCGGCGGTAAGACGAGCCCATCGTCGTCACTGTGAGTCATGAGGAGTCCACCGATGAGTCGAGTGGACACCCCCCACGACGTCGTCCATGCGTAGACCTCCTTGCCATTTTGGTCGAGGAATTTGATCTCAGAGGCTCGGGAGAAATTCTGCCCGAGAAAATGCGAGGTGCCGGCCTGAAGCGCCTTGCGGTCTTGCATCATCGCTTCGATCGTGTACGTATCGACCGCACCGGGGAATCGCTCCCCCGGAGTCTTTTCCCCTTTGATGACGGGCATGGCCATAAAGCTCTCTGCAAAGTCAGCGTAGACGTCGAGCATTCTCAGGGTTTCCTCGACTGCCTCTGCCTCGGTGGCGTGAACGGTGTGACCTTCTTGCCACAAAAACTCTGCAGTGCGCAGGAATAGGCGTGTTCGCAGCTCCCACCGAACGACGTTAGCCCATTGATTGATCAGAATTGGTAGGTCGCGGTAGGACTGCACCCACTTGGCGTACGTCGCTCCGATGATGGTTTCGCTGGTCGGCCGGACAATAAGCGGTTCCTCCAGTTCCCCCGCGGGCACCAGTCCGCCTTCGGGCCCCGGCTCGAGTCGGTGGTGCGTCACGACCGCACACTCTTTCGCGAAACCCTCGACGTGCTCGGCTTCCTTCTCCAGATAGCTCATCGGGATGAACAGGGGGAAGTAAGCATTCTCGTGCCCGGTCGCCTTAAACATTCGGTCCAAGGCCTGCTGCATCAGCTCCCAGATCGCGTAGCCCCAGGGCTTGATCACCATACAGCCACGAACCGGCGACACCTCGGCCAGTTCCGCGGCTCTCACAACCTGCTGATACCACTCTGGATAGTCCTCGGCTCGCGTCGGGTTGATCGCGTTGCGACTCTTCTTTGCCATTGTCGGCCTTTCAGCGAAAATCAAATAAAAACGTGCGGCGCAGAAACTGACGGAACTCTCAGGCGATGGGCTGGCGCGTGAGCCGCCAACCATCGCTCCGCCGCGACGGCCGCAACCCGGCCTGCCTGCCGCGCATCGAAGGAACTCCCGCCTGCGCGATGTTTCACAATCGCGAGGCGATTCACAATGATGAGGCGCTTCCCGGTCATGAGGCGCTTCCCGGTCATGACGCATCGTCCTCGGAGGTCAGTCCGATCTCCCGCAACCTCTGTGCTAGGAACTCCGCAGCAGAGACTTCGGCGAACCTCACGTCACCTCCCGAACGCTTAACGCACTGAGGCAGCGGAGTGAGACTGACATCGCCACGCGGGTGGACGAAGAACGGCATCGATAGCCGCCGCAAGCTGGAGTCTTGAGGGTTGACGACACGATGGGTCGTGCTACGAAGAATGCCGTTGGTGACATGCTGCAGCATGTCTCCCGCGTCCACGATCATGTGACCGGCTTGGGCGTGAATCGGTACCCACACGCCGTCGCGGCGCTGCAGCTCAAGCCCACTCTGCGTCGCCTCGCACAGGAGCGTGATGAGGTTGACGTCCTCGTGAGCCGCGGCGCGCAGACCCGAGCTCCCTTGAGTCGACGCTAACGGCGGATAGTGGGCCAGTCGTAGAATAGAGTTCCCGTCAACGACCATGTCGGAAAACACGGAGCGCTGGAGTCCTAAGAAGAGCGCGCAAGCTTCAAGGAGACGACCGGCGCACGCTTCAAGTACCGTAAAAAGACGCTGGAAGACCGCCTTGAACTCGGGCGCCTCGTCGGGCCAAAGGTTGCGCATATACCGCGCGCCGGTGTACGAGTCGGAATACGAACTCCGTCCGACGTGCCAGAATTCCTTGAGATCCGGAGTGTCCGCCCCCTTCGCATGCTCACGCCCGAAACTGGTGAAACCACGTTGACCGTTGAGATCGAGATGCTCGTAGCGCTGCTTGATCGGAGTTGGGAGGGTAAAGAACCACTCAGCGTACGAATACGCCCGAGCGATTAAATCAGGGTCGATGCCGTGACCTGCCACGGCCACGAAGCCAACGTCGCAGAGTGCCGTACCAATGCGCTCGGCGACGCGTGCTCGCGCACTAGAGTGAGCCGTGAACTCCGAAAGATCAACCACCGGAATTGTCTCTGTCGCCCGCATGCGTTACACCGTCCTATCTTGAATCGCTCGGCGGAGAGTAGTGGCCTCCACCAACGCGGGAGCCGGGCAATCGAAAGCGAACAACTCACACTCCCGCCTGTTCATCTCTCCACCTTCGTGCCTCGCTGTGGTCAAATTTCTCCTCTCCCGCTGAGCTGAATCTCTCCACCTGTTCCAAACCGAAGACCCAGCGGTGCTGGACTGAGGCGCTGGATTGTACGGTGGTCTCAGGCTCGACTCAACCCGGTCGCACTGCGTCGATGAGCCCCCCTCTCGTGACCGACTGCGTCGTCGACGGCGCCGGCGAACACCATAAGACCCGACGCACCTCAGACGCTGTCGCCGCCGTCCTTGAGCGAGGCTTCCAAGCGCCGCGCCAGGAGCATTGCGAGCTCGAGCGCCTGTTCGTAGTTAAGCCGAGGATCGACCTGGCTGCGGTATGCGCGGGATAAATCTGTCTCGTCGAGCCCACGCGCACCACCGATGCACTCGGTAACGTTGTCGCCGGTGAGCTCAACGTGGACACCACCCACATGCGACCCGCACTCCCGATGAACCTCAAACGCTTGTTCGAGCTCCGAGAGAACCTTATCGAAGTCCCGCGTCTTCAAGCCGCTTGCTGTAGTCTCAGTGTTTCCGTGCATCGGATCGCAGCACCACAGCACATTGCGACCGCGGCCACGCACTGCCTCGATCAACGCCGGCAAAGCGGACGCGATCTTCCCTGCACCGAAGCGGTGGATCAAAGTCAAACGTCCACGCTCGTTATCAGGGTTGAGCGCGTCGATGAGTTGAAGAAGCTCGTCAGGCTCGATGCCAGCACTGATCTTCACTCCGATCGGGTTGACGATGCCTCTGAAGTACTCGACGTGAGCGCCGTCGAGATCGCGCGTGCGCTCGCCAATCCAAGGAAAATGAGTCGACAGGTTGTACCACCCAACACGCCGTGGCACTTGGCGAGTCTGAGCTTGTTCGTAGTAGAGATGGAGCCCTTCATGGCTGGAGTAGAACTCGGCTCGATTGATCTCGCCGACGCGCACCCCAGCAAGCGATTCCATGAACCTGAGTGATTCCCCAATCGCCTCGACGCGCCGCTGGTATTCTGCGGCTTGCGGTGAGTGTCGGACAAATTCGAGATCCCAATACTCGGGGTGATGAAGGTCGGCGAACCCACCGTCGACGAGCGAGCGAACGAAGTTCAAGGTCAATGCCGATCGTTCGTAGGCGCGCAGCATTCGCTCCGGGTCGGGTCGACGGTCCTCGGGAGTGAAATCAAGAGAGTTGATCATGTCGCCCCGATAGGTAGGCAGCACCACCCCGTCTTTAGTCTCTTCGTCCGCCGACCGCGGCTTAGCGTACTGACCGGCGAAGCGACCAACTCGAATCACACGACGACGGCTGGCGTGCACCAACACCAAGCTCATCTGCAGTAGAATCTTGAGCTTGTTGGCGATCGCGCCGGACTCACACTCGTCGAAATTCTCGGAACAATCTCCCCCCTGAAGCAAGAATCGCTGACCGGCTTCGGCCTCCGCGAGCTGTCGCCTCAGTTCCTCGATCTCCCAGCTCGTGACTAACGGCGGCAGTCGCGACAGACGCGACATCGCGTCCTCCAACCGCGCACGATCGTCATACGTCGGTTGCTGCTTGGCTGCCTTCGTGCGCCATGACGTGGGGCTCCAATCACCGCGCGTCCCCGAATGCTCCGTAGTCATTTCTGTTAGCTCTCGCTTCCTTTCACGTCACTTCACCCCTCTGAGGCGGAAGGCATCAATGCTCGATTCATCACGACGAAGAATCATTCGACCGTCTTGAAACCTAAGCACGGTGACGCGATTCTCCGACTGTTCTGCTGGGTAAATCCAAAATTCGAACGAGTCCTTGTGCTGTATTTCGACGGGTTCGCCCCACGCGGCACGTACTTCCGCCGCCGTCATTCCAGGTTGCACGACGCCCGACAGAATAACGTTTTTCCTCCGACTGGACAGCTGATGCTCCTGCCGAACATATTCCACGCGGCGCAGTGCATCCTCAGGTGAGACCTGAAAACGACGAATCTGGTGCGCCACCGCCGGCGGCAAATCAGGGTGGGCCGCAAGAAACAACTCTCGCGCCTCGACTTCCTCGGCAGACGGCTGATGGTAGGCATGTGATTCTGCCGCGGTGCCGCAGCCAAACCCGATCACCGCCGCGAACACAGCGATGAGGACATCGACGCGCCGCAGAGCCCCAGCAGCTCCGGGTACACGCCACTGCTGAGTCACCGGACCTTCACGCCCAGGTGGACATTCGCTTCGGACCAGATCGCTCATTGGTAACATTTTAAACACCTCTGCCATCGCCGCCGGTAGCGCCGTCGTCCAACAAAGAACAAACTCAATTCACAGCCTATCGAAAGCTGAAAACTGGTCACTCCACGTCCAGATCGACCGTAGCGACTGTCGGCACTTTCCGCGGCCTCGTCGATCGATGGCGAGGCTCGCCGCGGCTGAGCTGAGCGTGAAGAGGCCGGTTCCCCAGCCGATTGACTTTTCAACAGACTGTTAGCCACCGCGCAACAACGGCTGTCGCCATTGCCCTCGCAGTACTGAAATGATGGACACCACCTTGCGCGGTCGCTGAAACGCTCAGCGACAAACCCCGATTCTCTTTTGTAACATATCCTTCTGAGCGTCTCACCCTTTCGACTACGCGACCGCGATTTCTTTGGCGCTGGGAGATCCCCGGCACGGGACGCTTGTTCAGCAAGGGGCTGGCCGAGGAAGCTCCTGAAGGTCGATACTCGGATTCTTTGCCCACGACCCGTTGTTCGGGCCCATCTCTCATCCTACCTGTCTTGGAGTCGCTCACACTGTTCACGTTCCTCAGGATAGGCATCGCAAGTCCGCGCCCGAGCGACGGCTCCGGCCAATCGAGCGCGATCACAGGAGTAATACAAACATGAATCGATGCATCCGGTTGCATGGCAGCACGGACGCCCTGGCGCCATGCGTGACCCGGGCGGTCCTCCTCAGTCTCGTTCTCGGCGCGACCGCCTCTCAGTGCCTCGTCGCAAACGAGGCGACGGCGGGGGAGCGTCTGTCGCGTCATATCTTTCCGCTGCAGAACAAACATGTCCACTCGAGCAGCATCGTCCAGACTCCAGACGGTGGATTCCTTGCGTGCTGGTTTCGCGGTTCGGGCGAAAGACGCGCTAACGACGTCCAGATCCAAGGCGCCCGCATGGATGCAGACGGTAACGCCTGGAGCGATGTGTTCCTCATGGCCGACACGCCAGGGCTCCCCGACTGCAACCCCGTTCTCTGGATCGATCCACACCAGCGGCTTTGGCTTTTTTGGATCGTCGTCGTGGCCAATCGCTGGGAACATTCGGTGCTCAAGTATCGCCGGGCGACAGATTTTCAAGACGCCGGCGCACCTAAGTGGGCATGGCAGGACACAATCCACTTCGTTCCAGGCGAAAGTTTTGCCCGGGCGATCGCCGACGACTTCGCGGTTCTCCGCCCCTCCGAGCCGCTCTGGGCGGAGTACGCACCTCGCTACTCGAAACTGATTGCCGCCGCAGCTCGCGACAAGATCAAGCGACAGACTGGCTGGATGACTCGGATCCATCCGACCACACTGCCGAGTGGCCGCATTCTCCTGCCGCTCTATTCCGACGGTTTCAACCTTTCGCTGGTCGGCATCTCGGACGATGGAGGCGACACGTGGCATGCGAGTCGGCCGATCGTCGGGCTTGGCGGGATTCAACCGACGCTAGTCCAAAAGAGCGACGGAACGGTCGTCGCCTATATGCGCGACGCCGGCGACTCTCCAGAGCGTGTCCTCGTCAGCACCTCGTCCGATTTCGGTGCGACATGGTCCGTCGCAAGCGATACAGATGTCCCCAACCCTGGCTCGAGCCTTGAAGTCATCAAGCTTCGCGACGGCACTTGGATCATGATCTTCAACGACACAGAGAGGTCGCGGCGGCGGATAGCGTTAGCTCTCTCGGACGACGAGGGAGTTAGCTGGAAGCAAAAACGAACCTTGGATGAACTGTCAGAGGGTGAACCCGGCGGATTCGGCTACCCGTCAATCCTGCAGAGTCGAGACGGCAAGCTCCATATGACCTACTCGTACTCCGTGCGCGGTGGCAGATCGATACAGCACACAGTCGTTGACGTCGCGTGGATTCACGGTGAGGCGCAGTGATCTCGCACCAAAGAGTCGTCCCAAGTCGACTCGTTCAGTGCGCAGCTAAAGGCCCACAGCTCGACTCCAGACACGACAGGGCATCACTGGTCGGATCAGCTCCGCAGCCGGGAAACGGAGCCGGCACCGGATCACCTCCCGCGACCAAATGATTGAGCAAGTAGACCGGGTCGGAGACGTCGACAGCGCCGTCATCGTTGCTGTCGAGAGCCGCTTGGCAGTGAACCCCTGACTGCCCTGAGAACAGACTGCGCAGCGCGAAGATCGCATCGCTGATGTCGTGGCGGTCGTCGTCGTTGGCATCGCCGCGCCGAAACTCCGCCGCGGCGACGACAGTCACCGTCACGTCATCGAAATGATTCGCCGCGCCGTCAGACGCCGTCAACCGCAACTCGTACGTGCCGGTGGCCGGAAAGAGAACGTGGGTGTGCTCATCGTCGGAATCGCCGGTAGGCCACGTCGGCGCTGCTGGCCCGCTCAGGGCGTGCCACTGAACGTGCACTCGACCGGGATTCTCCGGCAATCCGTCGTCGACGACACGTCCCAGTAAATGGACGACGCCACCGGCGACCCCAACTCGCGGCGGCCCGGCGTCCACCACCGGCGGCTGATTCCCTCCAAGAGGACGCAGCAGTGCGTCAGCGGGAACGGCCTCTCGGGCCTGGCTAGGGCTCGACCACGATAGCTGTGCGACCGCATCGCCGCCGGCGTGAAAGTACTCCACCACCAAGGCGGCGTTGACCCCCGCTCGGAGCTCGATCGATCCGCTCTGCTCTTCAAATGCCAGAAGCTCCCATCGATCAACCACTGCTATGTTATCGATCCAAAGCCGCAAGCCGCCGTCGCTGACGGTGTGAAACGTGTAGAGCTCGCTGAACTGTGGTCGCACCCGTCCCACCCAACGGACGGAGAACGACTCGGGGTCGACGGTCGAATCCGGCGTACCAGCCCCCCAATCAAAGTTGATTTGTGGGTCCACGCGTTGGAGCAAAGGTGTGGACAGGTTCGCGCCGTCAAAATACGTCGCATCCAAACCGAGCTCCGTCACCGTGACGAGTTCGACCCGCGTCGCGTGGGCGCCGCCTGCGTCGACGATCTGCAGCTGCGCGTAGTAAACGCCATGATCGCTGTAGATATGCTCGGCCGTCGCCCCGCGGCCGAAGTGACCGTCGCCGAAACTCCAGCTGTACACCAAAGCGTCGCGATCCGGGTCAGTGCTCTCCTCAGCGTCAAATACGACGCGTAGAGGTGCTGAGCCCGACGCAGGAGTTGATCGAAACCGCGCCTGCGGCGGCGCGTTCGGCGCCAGCTCGGCCGCGAGCAAGTGCACCGCGTCCTCCCGCCGCACGCCGACCACATCTTCAACGCTGACGAGAACGAGATAAGAGTATCGATCACCATCTGCGACGTCGGGGGTCCCGTCGAGTCTGACTGCCGGCGGATCGGGACCGTCCCAAACGAACACCTCTTCATGGACGTGGTCATTGTGAAAAAAATGCAGCTGCCAACGGTAAGTCAGGTCGCTCCCGTCCTGGAGATCGAACGCTTCAGCTTGCAACTGCAGGGAGTCGCCGAGACGAAAGGTGTCTCCCACAGTCGGGCTCTCGAGTTTCACCGACGGCGCATCGTTCACAGCCTCGAGAAACACCCAGGCGGGATTCGATTCGCTACCGGTGTCGTCGGCGACAACGTACGAGAAAGTGTCGGCATTGGCGTCGCTGCCATCGTGTGTGTACATCACGACGCCGCCATCGGCAGCAACGTCGAGCGTTCCGTGTTGTGGCAATCTCAACAGGCGAATCGACATGGGGTCAATCTCGCCGTCGGGGTCAAAGTCGTTGCTGAGAACGTCGATCTCAACGGCGTACCCTTGATTGACGACCGCGTGGTCGTCCCGTGCGACCGGTGGCAGGCCGTCGCAGGCGGGGAAAAGCGTGACCTCTTCCACAGTTGAGAGCCCGGCGGGGTCGCTCACCGTCAGCGTCACTCGGTAGAAGTAGGCCTGGCCATCGCAGCCGATCGGCGAAATCACGCTGGTCGTCGAACAATTCGGGTCGACGTCTTCGTCGTGAGTGTGGTTGTTGTGATGAAGCGACGTTTGCCACGCACAGATCAGATCCCCTTGAGCTGACTCGCCGTCTGAGATCTCGGCCGTCAGATCGAATGCGGTCTCACGAGTCATCGGGTACTGCGTGCCGTCGACGGGGCTCGTGATGCGCACGACAGGCGGCGTATTGTTGACCGAAACGATCAGCTCGGCTTCGCTGAACGCAGACTCGGCGTCGGTGACCCGAAGCTTAACGTCGAAGCGTCGCGGCCCCCCCCCGTCAGCACGAAATACGTGTTGTGGACTCACCTCGGTAGACGACGCCCCGTCGCCAAAGTCCCAACTGTACGCGAGCGCCCTGCCTTCGGGATCCATCGACCCGCTGGCGTCGAAGGCAACGACGAGAGGGCTGACTCCGAACAGTCGATCCTGTCGAGCGACGACGAGCGGTGGCTGGTTCTCCCTGGGAACGTAGGACACCTTCCAAATATTGGCACCATAGTCGACGTAGTAAAGGCAACCGTCGACGGGGTTCATCGCGATCGCGACAACTCGCCGTCCACTGATGAATTCATCGACCTCCAGCAGGCGATCGTTCGCGTCAAACCGGAAGCGACGGATCCAGCGCTCACCGTAGTCGGCATGAAAGTACGTATTGTGGTATTCGACCGGAAAAGGTCCTTCGGTGTACCACGCGCCACCGATGGAGGCGTTACCGGGGAACGAACTCCCTACGATCGGCGAGTCAACGGCGCCAACGGTAGCCACCTGAGCGGTTCCGTCGGCCGCAAAGACTCCGGTCCTCGCGGGACCGTCGACGCCGCGTCCCCAATCGATCGCTGGCCGACTGTGGCTGAACACAGCGACGCCAGACGGTATCTCTTGGTTCAGGTCGCACGGATTCAAAAAACGCGTCACTCCGTCACGCGTCTCCTGCTGCAGGAGATCTTGAAAGTAGAAAAACTCCTGTTCACAGTCTGGCCCAAAGAGCGGATTGGGGGCATCGAGGTTCGGCGTTTTCTCGATCCAGTAGTCGTTCAAGGGAGTTAATCCTTCGAACAGCGGCCAACCGAAGTTCTGTGCCGGTGCCGTGACTACGTGGAGATCCTCAAACCTCCCCCAACCAACATCGCCTACGTACAATACGCCGGGGTCCCCGTCGGCCGGCCGGTGGCTGCCAGTGCCGGGCCGCAACGCCATGCGGCACGGGTTGCGCAGACCGAGAGACCAAACGCGCGATTGTGCGGATCGCGGCCTTGCCGGGTCAAAGAAAGGATTCGAAGCCACGCCATCGCCAGTCTCCGGATCGATGCGAAGAATCTTGCCGCTCAGGCTGTCGAGGAGCTGAGCTCGGAAGGCACCGATGTTCTCCTTGCTCGAAACGATGCCATCCACGAGCCCCTGCACGGCGTACGACTCCGGTGCGTCGCCGGTGTCGAGGGAGAGGTAACTCGCACCGTCACCGCAGGAAGCAAGCAGCGTACCATCGCTACCGAACACGAGCGCGCCGACGCCATGCGACTGATGAAGGATCGGCACACCTGCCTCTTTGCTCTCCCCGACGAGAACTGTACGAGTCGACAGATCGATCGTGCTCGACTGGCTGTAATCGGTCGAACCTTCGCCTGGTGCGGCGCGATACCGCACGATGCGGCCGATCGTCGCGTCGAAGTACTCGTTGGTCGCGGCGTCGTACTGCGGTGTACCGAAGTGCATGAGGTGGTGACGATCAACGACGTAGAAAAAGTAAACGAAGCCGGTGTTGATATAGTTCGGATGCAGCGCGAAACCGAGAAGCCCGTAGTCACGCCAACCTCCTACTTCTGCAGTGAGATCGGCAAACGGTGTCGACTGGCGGACGCCGCCCTCCACAATCCAGACGCGGCCACTTCGCTCCCAGGCGAATAGCCGCCCGTGGTCGTCGAACGTGAGGCCGCAGACGTTGTTCCATCCCGCATCAACGGCCTCCTCAACAAATCCGGCGGGCAGCCCCCAGACGGCAGCGGAAGTGCAGAGGATGGCGAGCGTTGCTCCAAGGAGACCAGCGTCTCTGTGCCTCATCTGTCTTCTCACAGGATTGCGGTCGAGACGGACGACCCCGTCACGACGTTCACGGCGCGCGCAGCCCTCGGCGCCCGAGAGTCCCCGGGCAGACCAGCGCGTCTCGGCGGACGGCGCTGACCAAACTCGCAATCCATGTGCAGGACCGCCCCCGCCGAACGGTCTACCCAGAAGAGCAGCCTCCGAAGTTTCGTCCCGCGCGCTATTCTCGCTCAACAGGATCGGGAAGCGCGATGGCTGGCAGGAGGTATAGCCTGGCGCGACTCTCAAAGGCGTCTTTGAGAGGCAGTGCAGCGGCGACCCCGGCCATCTCACCAATCTCCGTTCGCGAACCTGAAGCTAAATCGACACTGTAACAGACGTTGACAACGTAGAGTTTGACAAGCAGAAGGGACGTTTGCAAGCGCCTGAGCGCTCGTTTGTTCGAGTCGATTTTGGCAGAAGTTTGTGATTTCTTAGGGGCTCACCGGCCGGTTCTCGAAGAGCCTGGGAACGCGACGCGGAACGCCAACTCTCGCCTGGCCGCTCGCCGCCCTGAATTCGCCGCCCGAGTTCAGGCAGCGAGAACACCGCGAGGTCGGCTCCTTGCGACACACAGCCGAAACGTCTCCTTCTGGTATCATCATACTTGCTTTCGCTCGCCAAGCACCGAGCAGCGCTTTGCAAAGCCGAAAATGAACTTCGCCAGCCTAAACATCAGCTTAACAATCCTTGCCGTCTCCTTGTTCGGGTGCACCCCGAAGGCGCAGCCGCCGTCGACCACCGATCAAGACGATGCAACCCCCACACAAAGCGGCGTTCCCCCGGCCACCAGCTCTGCCGCAGCGCCTTTCGTCGACGTAGCCAGCGAGTGCGGGCTCGCCTCAGTCCACTTCCGCGGCGACGCGAAGCTTTTTCAGCTGCCGCAGATCATGGGATCCGGCTGCGCATGGATCGACTACGACGGGGACGGCGATCTCGATGCCTACTTGATCAACGCCGGCTTCGACCCCAAGCGCTCCCGCAACCGGCTCTTTCGGAACGATCTCGGCGGCGTCGACGGACGCTCTGCCGCACGCGTGACGTTTAGCGACGTCAGCACCGTTTCGGGCTGTGACGACGCAGGCTACGGCATGGGCTGCGCTGTTGGCGACGTCGACGCAGACGGCCATCCGGATCTCTTCATCACCAACTTCGGGCCCAACGCGCTCTACCGCAATCGCGGCGACGGAACGTTCGAGGACGTAACTGCGGCAGCCGGTGTGGCCGACGCGCGCTGGAGTGCCTCCGCGATTTTCGCTGACTACGACGAGGACGGACACTTGGATCTGTTCGTCACCAACTACATGGATCATCCCCGGGTCGCGGCAGACAACTGTCACGACAACGAAGGGAATCTTGAGTACTGCGGCCCGAACCTGTTCTTTCCCCCGATCCGCGACTCTCTCTACCGCAACCGCGGCGATGGAACATTCGAAGACGTCACCATCTCCTCGGGAATCGGTCAGGTGACGGGCAACGGCCTCGGCGTGGTCAGTGGCGACTTCAATCACGACGGCCGACTCGACTTCTACGTCGCCAACGATGCATCCCCGAACCACCTTTGGATCAATCTCGATGGGACCCGCTTCCGCGACCGCGGCGTCGAATGGGGAGCGGCTTTCAATCAGCAGGGCGATGCCGAAGCAGGCATGGGCGTGCAGAGCGTGGATGTCGACGGCGACCAAGCACTCGATCTCTTCGTGACGCACCTGGCCAACGAAACGAACACGTTGTACTCCGGCGATGGTCGAGGACGTTTCGAGGACATCACGTTTCGCACCGGACTCGGGCGCGCGAGTCGGCCGCTGACGGGATTTGGCACCGCATTTTTCGATGCAGACCATGACGGCGATCTCGACCTCTTCGTCACCAATGGCCGCATTCACCGCGGGGCGGAGGCTTCCGATGCAGATCTTCCCGCACCATGGCATCGATACGCTGAGCCTGACCAAATCTTCGAGCATCTTCCGTCCCACGAGAAAGGCGGCACGCAGGTGGCCGGGTTCGGTTTTCGTTTCGCGGAGCGACCGGACTGGCTCGGTCCGGCAGCACGGCGTGCTCACATCGGTCGCGGCGCCGCAGTCGGGGATTACGACGCCGACGGCGACATGGACATCTTGGTCACCGCATGCGGCGGCAGCGTTCGGCTGCTACGCAACGACACGCCAAAGCGTGGAAACTGGATCATCGTACGAACGCGAGGCAAGGGCGGTGGCGAGGTCTACGGTGCGCGCGTCACCGTCTCGGCGAATCGGCAAACGTGGGTACGTGACATTCAGCCGGGATACAGCTATCTCTCGAGCAATGATCCGCGCGTCCACATTGGAGTCGGCGAAGCCACCGCGGTGGATGTCGAGATTCGATGGCCGGGCGGCCAAGTCACTCAGCGTCAGGCTGCCCCTGTCGATCAGGTCCTCGAATTTGTCTGGAATCCATGACCGAAAGCGACGAGTTTGGTCACGTTTTGAGCACGTCTTAGCATGTTCTTTGTGAACAGCTTGAACGGAAACCTTGAGCGAGGAACCACATTGCGACGAGCCATCACTCGAGACCTCGAATTCGAAGAGATCGACAGCGACACTGTTCGATCAGACCGCGGCCGCGTCCGCCGGTATACGAGACGAGGACTCCCCGCTTCAACTCTGCTCGCCATAGCTCTTCTTGGCACCGCTTGTACCCCAAAATCAACGAGCGACGAGGCGCCGAGCAGCTCGACGCCGCAGAGTGAGTCGGCTTTGAAGACGACGTCAGCCCCCGCCGAAGCGACGACGGATGCGGCAGCTATCGATCCGTCTCCCACGGGACCAGTTGGCCTCAAGGCTGCGATCGCGGCGGCCACCGCGGCGACGCAAGCCGCGCCGAACTCCGCCAGTGCATGGGGGAAGCTGGGAATGATCCACCAGGCGAACGGCGACCACGAGAAGGCGGCTGATGCCTATCGGCGCGCGGCAAAGATCGCCCCCAAGGAGGGAAAGTGGCCCCACCTTTTGGCGATCACATACGAAGCTCGCTCTCTCACGGAAGAGGCGATCTCGGCGTACGAGGCCTCTCTTCTGCTGCAACCCGAAGACGTCGCCGCGAACTGCTCGCTCGCGCGCATCTACCAAGATCAGGGCGAAGATGATCGTGCCCGGGAGCTTTTTCTGATCGCGCTTCGCTTGCGTGAGGACTGCCTCGCCGCGCGCGTCGGACTGGGCCAGGTAGCTGCTCGCTCGGGAGCAGATGAAGCGGCGAAGGAGCACTTTCTCATCGCCGTCAAGCAATTCCCGAAGTGCGGCCAAGCTCATACCGCACTCGCAAAAATCTTCAGCATCGAGGGGAATGAGGCGAGAGCCGATCTGCACCGCCGGTGGAGCCTCGTCAGCAGCGGCAAACTGCCACTTCCCAACCCCCTCCTCGACGAAGTCGCAGAGCACGGCTACAACTACAACGCGCGTCTCGAACGTGGCCAAGCCGCCGCCGCGCGCGGCGACTGGAGCGGCGCCCTGAAGCAGTTTGACGCTGCGGTCACGCTCCGCAGCGACCGAGCCGACACGCATTTCTTTCGCGGGCTGGCCCTTCTTCACTCCGCAGGTAATCACGACGACGCCATCGAGTCGTTCGAGAAAGCGTCACGCTTAGAAGGCCAGCAATATCAAAAGGCAGCTTTGCTGCGACTCGCTCAGGTGCATGCCAGTCAGAGCGAGTGGGAGAAGGCCTTCGAGTCGATCGACGCAGTTCTTCAGAAGGACCCCGCAGACGCAGCCGCGCACGTGGAGAAGGGCCGTTTATACGTTCAGCAGCGACAGCTCGAAGCGGCGATGCGAGAGTTCGACACGGCGGCTTCGATCGATGCAGACAACGCTGACGCGGCCGTCGAACGGGGCAAGTTGTTGCTTTTGGCGACGGTAGAGTTTCCCAACGCGGCAGCACCGGGGAGCCGCGAAAGAATCGATGCGGCCAAGGAGCTGTTCGAGCGCGCGAAGAACGTGCAGCCAGATCACGCGGCAGCGTACGAATTCCTGGCCGAATCTTACATGTATCTGCGCCAGAGTTCGGAGTTTCCAGACGAGAAGGCGCACTTGCTGCAGCTCGCGATCGAAGAGTTCACGATCCACGCCAACCTTTTCCCCGAGCGCAAGATTGGTCACGAAAAACTCATCCGCGCTCTGCTGACCGCGCGCCGCCCTCTGCCAGCGAAGCAGGTGATCGATGAGGCTCTGGCGCGCTGGCCCGACGACCCACGCTTCACTCGCTTCCTACGCAAGTCGGATCGTTAGTGGCGAGCGCAATGCCAGAGCGTCCGGTGGAGTTCGTTGTCCCAGCTGGGGATCTCAGCACCACTGTCAGCGCCGCCCAGCCATCGCCGTCGTGGCTCGCCGATGCCGTCGTCTACCAGATCTTCCCCGACCGCTTCGCGCGCAGCGCCAGAGTGCCCCCACCAGGAGAGCTCGAGGCATGGGACGCGCCACCGTCCCTTTATGGATTCAAAGGCGGCGACCTGTTCGGCGTGACCGAGCGTCTCGATTACCTCGCAGACCTCGGTGTCAACACGATCTATCTCAACCCCATCTTCAGCTCAGCGAGTAACCATCGCTACCACACCTACGACTACTATTCCGTCGACCCGCTTCTCGGCGGTGTCGCAGCCTTGACGGAGCTCCGAGACGCCCTGAAACGACGCAGCATGCGGCTGATTCTCGATGGCGTGTTCAATCACACTGGCCGCGGGTTCTGGCCGTTCCACCACATTCTCGAGTGTGGCGAGGACTCGCCGTACGCCGACTGGTTCTGTATCAAGGAGTGGCCCGTCCAAGCCTACGCTGAAAGCTCCGAGCCGACCTACGACGCCTGGTGGCAGATGCCGGCACTCCCGAAGCTCAATCTCGACAATCCGGCTGTACGGGAGTACGTCCTTGACGTCGTCGAGCACTGGACGCTATTCGGTGTGGACGGCTGGCGACTCGACGTCCCCGAGGAAATCTCGGCGCCGGGATTCTGGTCAGAGTTTCGCGAGCGCGTGCACCGGCACAACCGCAGCGCCTATCTCGTCGGGGAGATTTGGGACCTCGCTCCGGAGTGGCTGACAGGCAACCGGTTCGATGGATTGATGAACTATCCGCTCTATCGAGTCGCTCTTGGCTTTGCGGCAGCAGAGCTGCGAGGTGATCTGGAAGCCGGTGGCCAAACCCTGACGACGCTCACCGCGTCACAAGCGCTCGCTGCGCTGGAACGTCTTGCTTCGGCCTACTCTCCCGCAACGGCGCTTTCGCAGCTCAACCTCATCGGCAGTCATGATACCGCCCGAGTCCGCACACTGGTCTCGGGTGACGACGACGCCGTTCGACTCGCCGCAGTGCTGCAGATGACGTTTCCGGGCGTACCGTGCATCTACTACGGTGACGAGATCGGCCTCACCGGCGAGGCTGATCCGGGATGTCGTGGTGCGTTTCCGTGGCACGAGTCCGCTTGGCATCTTCCGACGCGGGACTTTTTCCGCCGCCTCATCGCGTTGCGCAGGGAACACCCCGCGCTCCGTAGCGGCGAGTGGGTCGCGGTAGGCGCTGCGGACGGCATCCTCGCGTTCGCGCGCTGGCACCGACGCGAGTTGGCCATCGTTTGCATCAACGCTGCAGCAGAGGCGAAGAGCTTGAGGCTACGACTACCCACGACGTTGCGCTTTTCGGAGCGAACAACGATCTGGCGCTCCTGCGACGACGACGCCAGCGCTTCAGCGCCGCCCTGCAGCGGCCGCCCACCGCGTGTCAGCCTCCCACTACCGGCTCGCTCCGCTGCCATCGTCTGCTGGCCAGTGGAAGGCTGAAGCAGTGGCAGCAAAAAAACGCCCTCAACTCAAGAAAGCTCGAACTCCGTCGGCCGGCTCCGAATGCTGAGTTGCTGAGCATACTTCGGCGCAGGCCGTCGCGCGTCGACAAGCTGCGACGCTGCGGTCGCGCTCACTGCTCTTACAGGTCCACAACCGTATTCAAAAACGCTGGACCTTCGATTTGACATCTGGCCCCACACAGACGACGCGAAAGCCGTCCGTGCGACGCTTCTCGTCTGGCGCGCGGTCGTATCGGGCGGCGGAGCGCATCGCGGCGCCGAAGTAGTACCAACCTCCACCACGTGACACCTTCTTGTCCCCTTCTTGAGGTCCCGTCGGATCCTCCGCGGGCGAACTCTTGTAGTAGACCGGGCTGTACCAATCGGAGACCCATTCCCACACGTTTCCGTGCATGTCGTAAATCCCGAGAGAGTTGGGTTCGTACGAACCAACTTTCGTGGGTCGCTTGAGATAGGGTCCTTTCAGCTTTTCTGGACTCTCACCGGCGATGACGTCGGCGCGCGTTAGGTAAGGATGATTTCCATCGAAGTTCGCTTGCGTCGATGCGAGCGATTCGCCGTAGTGAAACGGAGTCGTTGAGCCGGCACGGCACGCATACTCCCACTCCGCCTCGGTGGGCAGGCGGTACGAACGACCCGCGGCCTTCTCTTCCGGCAATTCCGAGAGCAAACGGCAGAACTCGACAGCGTCGTGCCACGAGACGTTTTCCACTGGATAGTCCGCCGTCTCACCTTCGACCCGATCTTTCCCCTCCCCAGTACTCGAAAAGAAACTTGGATTCTTGCCAATGACTTTTTCGTACTGCGCTTGCGTCACTTCGTAGACGCCAAGGAAAAAGCCTTTCGACAACATCACCTTGTGCTGATGCTCGTGGGCAAGTCGTCCGAACTCGTTCGTCGACCCCATGAGGAACTCGCCAGATGGCACCGGCGCGAACTTCATGCCGATGGAGTTCGTCATCGGGGTACCGGCGCTCAGCAGTTTTGCTTTTGGCTTGTCCTCTTGTGGCTTGGCCTTCTCGTCTGCCGCTGACTTCTCGTTCTTGTCGTCCGCCGCGACCTCAGGCGAAAAGGTTCCTGCGCTGACCATCAGCACGAAACAGAAAGACACAGTAGATATGCAGATGCGCTGGTGCGGCTGTCGCGTAAAAAGACTCATGGACTTGCCTCTGAAACGAGTTCGACACGAACCGGCATGACGGGAAGACTAGGCTCTCACAGTGAAAGGTTGATATCGAAGTTACAACAGACAGAGCCCTAGTGTAAAGAACGAGGTGCGAAGGAGGCGTATCACACCACCCGAGCGGCGAAAAACGCCTTAACATCGCGCTGCGCTGCGTCTTCGCACGGAAGGTACTGGTTGAGGCGCCGCCGACGCGACGTCACACCTCATGTCACACCTCAATGTCACGGCTGCGAGTTATTGCGCCGTGGATTCAGCCGGCGCGGAATCTTTCTCGCTCTGCTCGCCCAGACGCCGGCCGCGCGCCGACATGACGATATCAATGAACGTCCGGGCGTCGGCGCCTGATCCGAACAGGATCTTATCGACGAGACGATTGCGGACGTCGTAAACGTAGACGAAGTGATTCTCGTAGAGTTCCGTGCGACTGACGTTCGCAAAGTGAATCTGCTGCGGCCGCGGCGTACTTCCCATCGGAATGCCGTACGGCCCGTGAATCACTTGCTCCGCCTCATAGCGATAGTAGTTCTTGTCGAGCTCCGCCGAAAGGATACGAGGATCGACCGCGCGTGTGATCACTTCCCCGAACGCCCGTTCAACCTCCTGCCACGAAACCGTCTCGGCGTAAGACTCGTTCGCGTTGTACGGTACGACAGCGACGCAGCCAACACCCAAAAGGGCGACGATGAGTTGCGCACTCAGGGCGCAGATGAGCCGAGAGACAAAACGTGCCTTTTCCATGCCTAACCTCCATGTGCTGAAAGCGAGAGCCTGAGCAGCGCGGTTCTCACTGCGGCGCAGTCTGAATCGTCCTGGCGGCGTCAGCGCCAAATCAACTGTCGCCTTGCTCACCAGCAGCGTGGCTCGATATAGTGCCTACGTGAAACGTTCTGCTTCGCCCATAAACACCGAGTCGAGGCACGATTGCCGGGAGACCATCCTTCAGTTCGGCACCGGCAACTTTCTGCGTGCATTTACGGACTTCTTCGTCCAGGAAGCCAATGATTCTGGACAGAAAGTCGGTCGAGTCGCCGTCATTCAGTCTACTGATAGCGGCAACGCCGAGCTCCTCAACGCCCACGACTGCGCCTACACGGTTCTCGTGCGAGGATTTTCCGGCGGAGAAGCGGTCGACACGGCAACCCGAATCAAGAGCATCAGCAGAGCGTTAATAGCGCGCTCAGAGTGGGAGACCATCGCCGATCTCGCGACATCTCCTGATCTCAATTGGGTCGTCTCGAACACTACCGAGGCCGGCTACGCCTTGACCGATAATGACGACTTCACGTCGGCGCCGCCGCAGGCGTTTCCGGCAAAGCTCCTCGTCCTTTTGAAGCGACGCTACGACGCCGACGTCGGCCCTCTGACAATCTTGCCTTGCGAGCTGCTGGAAAATAACGGCGACCGCTTGCGCCGCGTCGTGCTCGAGTTGGCGGAGCGCTGGAAGTCGCCCGCGGCGTTTCGTTCCTGGGTCGCGGGCGAGTGCCATTGGCCCAACACGCTCGTCGACCGCATCGTCACAGGTCGCCCGGCTGCGCATCCGCTTCTGTCGGAGGACCCGCTTCTGACGGCGACAGAGCCGTTCGCCCTATGGGTGATTGAGAAGAAGGAGGATGCTCCCCAGCTGTTCGAGCACGCTTCGATCGAGCATGTCGAGGACGTCCGACCCTATCAGCTCCGCAAGGTACGCATCCTGAACGGCGCTCACACCGCACTCGTGAGTAAGGCCCGCCCCCTCGGCTTCGAAACGGTGCGCGCAGCCGTCGAGGCCCCTGAAGTTCGAACCTGGCTCGAGGAACTGCTCTTCGAAGAGATCGTGCCGACGGTGGCGAGCGAGGTCGCGGCAGCGGAAGAGTTCGCGCGGCAGACGCTCGAACGGTTTGGCAACCCGTCCATCGACCACAAACTGAGCGCCATCGCCCTGCATCATGACGCCAAAGTGAAAACGCGCCTGCTACCGACGCGCCACGAATATGTGCGCAAGTTCGGCAAATCACCTCGCCTGCTCGACGCCGTGCTCTCCGGTGCACAGTGACCTTTCTGGGAACTCGCCGGCGAACCTCCCCCAAAGCCGTACCGCAGCTCAACGAGCAGGTCTCCGGATCTATTGAGGACGCCGCCGCGCTGCGGCCCGCCGGTAGCGCGAGAATTGCTTTTCGACGCAGCGGGAAATAGACTGCATATCACACTTTACGGTCCTCTCTGGCGCAAGTCGTCGCCGACTTGGTGCCGGCCGAAAGTACGGTCGGAAGTCCGGACGGACAGTCACGAAGGACCGAAGCTACGCCGGGAGATCCATCGTGTGTCACGAGGCCCCTTCACCAGAGTCCCTCCACGGAACGCTCCGCGCAGCTGCATGGCGCCGCAGGTCGATGCGCCTGGGGTTCGCCCTCGCCTGCGTGGTCACGTTCAACGCTGCTGGCGTCAAGCCGCTCCACGCCGCGGCCGGCCTACAGGTCTTTCCGACCAACGTCGTTCTGCGCGGACCATACGCCGAGCAGCAGCTTCGTGTCACTCGACATGAAGGCGAGGCCCGCGCCGACGTCACCGCCGTCGCCGAATTTCGCGCTGAACCTCCAGGGGTCGTCACGGTCACCGAGCACGGTACGATCGAGCCCAAAGCCGAGGGGACGGCCACCGTGGTCATTCGCGCCGGCGATGCTCAAACGAGCGTTTCGGTTCGCGTCGAAGCGATGCAGCCGCCACCTCCCGTTCTCTTCGAACGCGACGTGCAGCCGATCCTAACGCGCCACGGCTGCAACTCCGGCCCATGCCATGGCAAACAGCGAGGCCAAAACGGTTTTCAGCTCTCACTCCTCGGCTTCGACGATGACTATGACTACCTGGCGCTCACCAAGGGAAGCTACGCGCGCCGACTAGCCGCTACCTCTCCCGATCGGAGCCTCCTCTTTCTCAAGCCGACCGCAGAGCTGCCACACGGCGGTGGCAGGCTCTTCGGGCCGAATGATACCGACACACGCGTCCTCACGACGTGGCTCGACTCGGGCATGCTAAGAGGCGGCGAGACGGCGGCGCGTTTGACTTCGCTGAGCGTTTCCCCTACCGACCGAGTGATGGCTAATCTCGAGTCGCAGCAGCTGGTCGTCACAGCCCACTACAGCGATGAGTCGACGCGTGATGTGACGCGGCTCACGACCTACCTCTCGAGCGAGAGCCCGGTAGCAAAAGTCGACGAGCGGGGATTGATCGCCGCGGGGACGATTCCCGGGGAGGCGACCATCATGGCTCGCTATCGAGGCGAGATTGCCACCTGCCGGGTGACCATTCCACTGCCCGATCGAGTCGATCCAGGTCGATACGCAGGGCTACCGCGCGAGAACTTCATCGACGATCTGGTATGGAAAAAACTGTCGCGCCTCAACATCTTGCCCTCGCCAAGCGCCCCTGACGCCGCCTTTCTTCGTCGCGTCTACCTGGATGCGATCGGACGACTCCCCTCGGCGGACGAGGCGCGCGCGTTTCTGGCCGATACCGCCACTGATAAACGAGCTCGCCTGGTGGATGCAGTCCTGCTGCGCGACGAATACGCAGATCACTGGGCCAATAAGTGGGTCGACCTACTGCGCCCGAATCCGTATCGCACTGGGATCAAGTCCGTTCTCAACCTCGACAACTGGGTGCGCAGCGCATTTCGAAAGAACCTCCCATATGACGAATTCGTGCGCCGGATCGTCACCGCGCGAGGCAGCACCATTCGTCACGGCATTCCGACGGTTTTTCGCGATCGCCGCTCCCCCGACGAACAAACCACTCTGGTCAGCCAGATCTTCCTGGGCATCCGATTGGAATGTGCAAAGTGTCACAAGCACCCCTTTGAGATATGGACGCAGGACGACTTTTACAGCTTTGCAGCTTACTTTGCGCGCGTCGGACGTAAAGGGAGTGGCCTTTCACCGCCGATCTCCGGCGGCGAGGAGTTCATCTTGACCTCAGCGAGCGGCGCGGTATCGCACCCCAAAACCGGAGAGAATCTGGCGCCACGCCCTCTCTTTGGCAGCGCACCTCCGCAAGGTAGTGAGGACCCGCGCGTCGCCTTAGCCAGGTGGATGACGAAGGACAACCCTGCTTTCGCTCGGGTCATCGTCAACCGCGTCTGGGCTGATCTCATGGGAATCGGGATCGTTGAGCCGGTCGACGACTTTCGCGCCACAAACCCGGCCTCGAATCTCGAGCTCCTTGACGCGATCGCCAATGACTTTGTCGCACACGGCCATGATTTGAAGCACCTGCTGCGTCGCATCATGACGTCGCACGTCTACGGCCTGAGCTCCGCGCCAACGCCTTCGAACATCGTCGACACGCGCAACTACTCCCGCCACTTTCGTCAACGCCTACGCGCCGAAGTGTTACTGGATGCGGTGTGCGACGTCACTCTTGTCGCAGAGGAGTTCGACGCTGTACCGTCCGGATCACGTTCTGCTGCGATCTGGACGCACCGGGCGCCGTCCCTCTTTCTCGACACATTTGGACGCCCCGACCTGAACCAAGACCCGCCGTGCTACCGCACCAGCGAAACGAGCGTTGTGCAGGCGCTGCATCTGATGAACGCACCACAGCTGCACACGAAGCTGTCGCATCCCGACGGCCGGGTCGCGCAATTGGCTGCTAGTGGGCGGAGCCCGAACGACCTCGTCGAAGAGCTCTACCTACTCACCTACAGCCGTTTTCCGACAGCCCGAGAAAGAGAAACGGCCGAAAAGGTCTTTGAACGCATCGACAATCGGCAGGAGGCGATCGAAGATCTGCTCTGGGCGCTTTTCAACACCGCGGAGTTTTTCTTCAAGAACTGAACAGCCTTGCTTGCTATGAACCGCCTATTCATCGGCTGTGTCGCCGTCGCGATATGCGTCCCCGCACGGCTTAGCACTGCGACCCCGGACGTTGAGCATCTCTACCCGTCCGGCGGTGTGGCCGACGCCACGCACCAGGTGCTCGTCGTTGGCGCTGTCGATCCATGGCCTCCCCGAGTATGGACGAGTAGCGAAAACATCGCCGTAGAACCGGCAGCGAAAAACGGCGAGCTAGCGATCACGGTCGCGAAAGAGACTCCGGCCGGGGTGTACTGGATACGTCTCTACAACGACGAGGGTGCCAGTGCGCCCAGACCGTTTGTCGTTGGCCGCGGCCCCGAAACACGTGAGAACGAGCCGAACAACCGGCTTTCCGCAGCGCAGAAGATCGAGCCTAGATGCGTGATCAACGGCAGACTCGCATCGACAGGCGATCACGATACGTTTCGGTTTGAGCTCGACGCCGGTGAGACTGTCGTTGCGGCGCTAGACGCAGTGCGCTCGCTCGGTTCCTCCATGGACGGCGTCCTGCAGCTTCTTTCCGCGAAGGGCATCGTCTTAGCGCAAAATGACGACGACGTCGGCAGCGATCCATTCTTGATTTTTACCGCGCCGAGAAGCGGTGAGTACGCCGTGCGTTTGTTCGCGTTTCCAATTCCCCCGAACCAATCGATCGAGTTCGCGGGTCGGCCTTCGTATGTCTATCGTCTCACCTTGACGACGCAAGCCTTCGTGGATCATGTTTTCCCCTCCTGCCTGCAGCGAGGCGCGACTGGCGACTTGAAAGTCGCCGGGTGGAATCTCCCACCGGATCTCCACTCACTACGTTTGCACGCGGAAACGCGACAAACTTCCGTATTGGTCCGCCATCCGCGACTCGCTAACGCGGTGCCCGTGACGCTCGTCGATCACGCCGTCGTGCTCGAAACGCCGGAGCAGCCACTCCCTCTGTCGCCTCCAGTCTCTGCAGCAGGGCGCCTATTGGAGAGCGGTGACGTCGATCGCTACTCCTTCGACGCTAGCAAGGACGGCGGCGCTTTGGAACTCACGGTCATCGCACGAGCTCACGGGTCCTTGCTGGACGCCGTTCTGCGGATCATCGACACGGCAGGCAACGAGCTCGCATCGAACGACGACGCCAACGGCGTGGATGCACGACTGCGCTTCACGCCGCCACAGGATGGGACTTACGTCGTGGAGGTGCGCGACGCATTCGGCCACGGCGGTTTTAGGTACACCTACAATCTGCAGGTCGGTCGACCGGCAAAACGCTGCAGCGTGACGCTGGCGGCAGACCGATTTGCGCTCAAAGCGGGCGAACCGCTGCAGATCCCTGTTAAGGTCGCGCGGCAAAACGGCTACGATCGACCGATGGAGATCAAGGCGACTGGACTGCCAGCCTCCGTGACACAGACCGTCGTCGTCTCCACGGCCGGCACGGACACGGCGGGCGAAGTTCAGCTGACTCTTTTCACCGCGGCTCCTGGCCCTGTTTCAACTCCGTTCCATGTCGTCGCGCGGGAAATCGCACCAGCAGGGCGCCGGTTGACGGCGACCTTCGGGGCCGCGGGGAAGCAGCGGCTGTCGACAGCATGGCTGACGGTCCCTGCGGCTGCCGCCGATAGCGAGTGAGGATTCACGCGGCGGCGTAGATTTCCTCTCCTCCACAGTGTAGATACCAGAGTGTAGATAACTGAGGAAACCGCGAGTCCGGAAGGGGAGGTGGCCGAAGAAGAGAAGACCATGGCCGCGGGTCCCCAGCTCGCTGTCGTGCGTCGCAGACTCCTGCGAGCGATTCATTGACGCCTGAGGAACGAATCATGAAGCCGATGCAGCGCCCCCAACGCCCTTTCTTTTCCTCGGGGCCGTGCGCCAAACGTCCCGGCTGGTCGGTCGATGCCCTCCAAGGTGCGTGCCTGGGCCGTTCACACCGCTCGACAGCCGGGCGCGCCAAGCTTGGCGCCGTCATAGACCAGACCCGCGCTCTTCTCGGCGTACCTGCCGACTATCGCATCGGAATCGTCCCGGCGTCGGACACCGGCGCAATGGAGATGGCGATGTGGTCGATGCTCGGCGCCGTTGGCGTCGACGTCCTGGCGTGGGAGAGTTTCAGCAAGGGCTGGATGGGCGACATCGTCCAGCACTTGAAACTCCAAGACGTCCGGACGTTCGACGCGCCCTACGGCCAGCTGCCCGGCCTCAACCAAACCTCCCCGCAGCGGGACGTGGTCTTCGTGTGGAACGGCACGACCTCCGGCGTCAAAGTGCCCAACGGAGACTGGATCGACGACGCGCGCACCGGGTTAACGCTGTGCGACGCCACGTCCGCAGTCTTCTCTGTCGACCTTCCTTGGACGAAGCTCGACGTCACCACATTCTCATGGCAAAAAGTACTCGGCGGCGAGGGGCAACACGGCATGCTCATCCTCAGCCCACGGGCCATCGAACGGTTGACGAGCTACACGCCACCGTGGCCGCTCCCGAAGCTCTTTCGCATGACGAAAGCCGACCAGCTGATCGAGGGCATCTTTCGCGGCGATACGATCAACACGCCGTCGCTTCTGTGCGTTGAAGATGTGCTTGACGCATTGAGCTGGGTCGAAAAAATCGGCGGTCTCCCAGCGACCATCGCCCGCAGCGAGGAAAACTTGGCCGCCGTGACCGAATGGGTGGAGGCGAGTGGTTGGGCGGGCTTCCTCGCTGAGGAACCAGAGACACGCTCGTCCACCTCCATGTGCCTCAAGATCGTCGACCCCGAGCTCGCCGCCGCGCCAGCCTCTGAATCGTGGCGAGTCGCCAAAAGGGTAGCGTCGCGCCTCGAAGAGGAAGGTGTCGCCTTCGACATCGGAGCCTACAGAGACGCCCCGCCAGGGCTAAGGCTTTGGGGTGGCGCCACGGTCGAGACTGCGGATCTCGCGGCGCTGTTTCCTTGGCTGGATTGGGCATTCACAGCGGCGATGGCATCAACGCCCAGTTTGTAGCCCTTGCCGGGATTCGCAACCCATTTTGGTTTAGTGAGTTAGGGGACATTTCCCGACGCGGCGCAGAAAAATCGAAAAAAAGCGTCAGATGTGAAGATTTCGCGCACTTAACAGTTGTGTGAGGGAAGAATCTCGCGGTGAATACTACAGAATGCGGGTCTCTCTATGATTGCTGTCTGCCGCTTGCCGGGACTGATCATCCGTCGTCTTGGGAACTCCCTTCTCGATCGTTCGCTACGACGAGGGCGTAAGCCAAAGCCGAGTTCACTCGGCCCGACCTCGCGGGGCTCTCATGGACCCAAGACCGAGTAAGACCCCCACTCAGTGAATAGCGCCGGTGCCAGGATGAAAAAGACAGGGCCGCACCAGCGCTATTCCTTTTTCCTCTCAAGCTGCAGTCCGTCTGAAGCGTCACCTCCTCCGGCAGCGTCGAGCTGACTGCGCAGCGTCGCGAGGTCGCGAGCTGGAAGCTTACAGACACCGTTCTTGCAAACGAACGCCGTGGCGACCCCACCGATCGCGAGTTTGCCCTCAGCAGTAGGAACCACGGCGGAGAGAGCTTCCGCGGCCTGAGCGGAGTCGGCCTGCACCAGGACCTTGCGCGGCAGAAAACGCCTCCACACCTCCTGCAGCATCTCCCGCGTGCCATGCTGTGTGCCGTCCCCGACGACGACGATCTGCCGTCCACCCCGAATCGCGTAGTCGACCCCACACAAAAGAGCGGGATAGCTCGAAACAGGCGACGTCCCTCCGTCGAGCAGTCCGCCGGTCGCCTTCGCCATCGTCTCCGAAACCTCTTTCAGTGTTGCGTCGCCGGTAAGCTCAGCAAGGCGCTGAAGAACCGTGAAGGCGACTGAATTGCCTGCGGGGATGGCGCCGTCATAGAACTCCTGCTGACGCGTAATCAAACGCTCGTGCTCCAGACTCGTGGTGAAAAACGCGCCGGACGCCGAGTCCCAGAAAAGTCGCACCATCGACTGCGTGAGGGACAACGCCTCGCGTAGCCAGCGCGCATCGAAGTCAGACTCGTAAAGATCGATGAGCCCCTGCGCTAAGAAGGCGTAGTCGTTCAGAAACCCGCGCCCCTTGACATCGCCCAGGCGGAACCGTCTCTTGAGCTGATCCCCCGACTTGAGGTGCTTGAGGATGAACCCAGCCGCTCTCTGTGCTGCCGCCAGGTATTTCGTCTCCCCGCTCACTTGGTACGTCCGCGCCAAGGCTGAAATCGCCAAGCCGTTCCACGCTGTCAGGACCTTGTCGTCGCGCAGCGGTTGTGGGCGATGGTCACGGTGAGCGAGCAGCTTGGCACGGTCGGCAATCAGTTCGCGTGCGAGGGAGGCATCGCCACCGCCTGCATCGTCGGCGTTCACGACCACGAGTGCCGTGAGCTTCTTTGCGTCCTCGACGTGAAGAACATTGGCCCCTTCGCCCGCTTCGTGAAAGTTTCCCGCTTCAGAAACGCCGTAGAACTCACAGAACCTCGTTCCACGTTCGTCTCCGAGCAGCTCTCTGACCTCAGCGCGCGTCCACACATACGTCAATCCTTCGATGGCGTTGGTGTCTGCGTCCTCAGCAGAATAGATCTCTCCGTCGGCGCCGGTCATTCGTTCGAGCACGTAGTCGAGCGTTCGCCGCGCCGCGCGCAAATACAGGTCGTTCTTCGATACCCGCGCTGCATCGATCAGCGTCATCGAGATCAGAGCCTGGTCATAGAGCATCTTCTCGAAGTGAGGGACAAGCCAGAGGCGGTCGACGGAGTAGCGGTGAAAACCACCCGCAAGGTGATCGTGGATTCCCCCGGCGATCATCCGGTCCAGAGTTGTCCACACCATCTCTAGTGCGTCGTTCGCCGTGCCGTCCTTCAGTGCGGACTCGAGCTGCGCGTAACGCATGAGAAAGTCGAGCACCGAAGTGCGTGGAAACTTTGGCGCGTGTCGCGGCGGCCCGCGAAAGCCGCCATGCTCCGGATCGAACGAGGCCTTGAGCTCCGTGAACGCCTGAAGCAGCATTGATTCCTTCAGCGGGGCGGCAGCACGCACGCTACGCGACTGCGCTGCAACAGCCGCTGTCAACTGCTCGGCTTGCTGCTCCACCAGACCTCGCTGGTCGCGCCACACTTCGTGGATCTTCTGCAGTACCGTGAGGAACCCAATCCCACGCTGTGGATGGTCTCGCGGTGGAAAATATGTGCCACCGAAAAATGGCTTGCGTTTCGGAGTGAGAAAAACGGTCAATGGCCAGCCGCCACTTTGACGCAGCGCCGTCACGGCATCCATGTAGATCCCATCGACGTCTGGACGCTCTTCGCGGTCCACCTTGATGGAGATGAAATTCTCGTTCAAAAACGCCGCGATCTCTTCGTCCTCGAACGACTCGCGCTCCATGACGTGACACCAATGGCACGTTGCGTAGCCGATGCTCAGGAAGACAGGCTTGTTCTCGCTGACTGCCTTTTCGAACGCTTCCGCTCCCCACGGATACCAGTCGACGGGATTGAAAGCGTGCTGCAGGAGGTAGGGGCTCTTCTCCTTTGACAGCCGGTTCGGCTTACGGTCGCCGTGGGAACGCTCCGCAGCTGCGCCGCGCGGCCGTGCGGACTCGGCTTCGTCAGCGCAGAGATTGTTCGGACCCAGCCAAACAAGAATCGTGGGAGCAAGCGTCGCAACGAGCCCGCCGAGAAGTGCGACCCAGGCGGTGGCGCGCGCCTGTTTCATGGGTGCGGACGTAGACAACAGCCTCCGCGGGCGCAGCCGGAAAAGCAATCGGCTCGACGCAAGAGTCTTACCGGCCGCAGCACGTGGCCTTCGGCGTGTTGTCATTTCATGACTCCTCGAGCGAGAAGTTACCGAGCCGCTCGATCACTTTGAACATCGCCTGTGTGCCAAGATCACCTTCATCACTGGCGAGGTTGGCCTGAAAGTACTGGTGTGCTAACGCCGCACCAGCGACCGGAAGATGCAGGTGACGTGCAGCATTGAGCACAATGTTCAGATCCTTGACGATGAGTTTAACCATAAAGCCTGGATTGAAATTCTTCTCGATAATCTGCTTGCCGAGATTCTCGAGTGCCCATGAGTTTGCGGCACCACCAGTGACGACCTGATGCATCTTCTCTAGATCGAGGCCATTGCGCCTTGCCAGGCCGATCGCTTCGCAGACGCCCACCATGTTGACGGCGCAAAGGATTTGGTTGCACGCCTTCGTCACCTGTCCAGCACCGACGGGGCCGACGAGGGTGATGCGCGACCCCATCGGCTCGAAGACCTCCTTGACTCGCTCGAACACGTCAGTCTCCCCCCCCACCATGATCGTGAGCGTGCCCTTTTGCGCACCGATGTCACCGCCGCTCACCGGTGCGTCGAGAAAGTCCACACTACGCTCCCCCAGGCGCGCCGCGATATCGCGCGTCACGTCCGGAGAAATCGTGCTCATATCAATCACGGTAGCGCCGGGCTTCGCAGCTTCGGCTGCACCGCTGTCGCCGAAAAGAACCGCTTCAACGTCGGGCGAATCGGTAACAATCGTGATGATCACGTCTTTGCCGGCGGCGCATTCCGCCGGCGTCGCCGCGACTTGGGCACCGAGATCTACGAGCGACTTGGTCCGCGAAGTCGTCCGATTGTAGACCGTGACGTCGTATCCTGCCTTGACGAGGTGTCCCGCCATCGGTTGTCCCATGATGCCCATGCCGATGAAACCGATCTTCATGAATCCACTCCTGTGACTTCTCAGGTTCCCTGTATGCGGTGCGCCCCGATCGCGTCGACGCCGGCCGATCACACGTTCAGTAGGGCGCGCCGGCAGCGCGACTGCGTCGATCGATCACACGTTCGAGTCGAGGTCGACCTGAGGGTATGGGTCGGCATCCCCGGGCGCGACGATCATAGCCGCTCCATCTTGCAAGAAAGGCCGCGTCACATACAGGAAAAACGCACACCGTCGGAACGCTGTGTCGTCGCTAAACGTGCTTGTGCTCGAGAGAAACGATCGTGTATCATGCGCCGCTTCATTCGGCTCGTAGGAAGATCCTTCTTTGTTGACGGCGCGTAAGTGAACGCTTGTCGCATCGATCGCTTGTTGCCTCGGCGAGCTGCCCGGTAGTGCAGTGAACTTGCTGTGACTAGAGCCGTTGCCCGTAACCGCTCATCGAAAGCAACAGACCGTTCACCGGAGAAACTTGCTGCGGAGAAACCTGCCGCGGAGAAACCTGCGGCAGTGACTGAAGGTATGGTGGAGATGGTGGATACGGCAGTGGAATCCATGGCGGAGAGCTCGATGGTCCGGCGGCTCGCTCATCCCGCACTCAGAGGAGAGTCGTGATGAAAGTCGGAATTCCGCGGGAAACGGCAGCGCGTGAGCGACGCGTCGCGGTGACTCCGGAAGTGGTCGCGCAACTCGTCAAGCGCGGTTTGGACCTGGTGGTCGAAACCGAGGCTGGTAAGAGAGCTTTTTTCAGCGACGCTGACTACGAAAAGGCTGGCGCCTCGATCGCTTCAAGCGCTGGTGAGGCGTTCGCCTGCGACGTCGTGTTGAAGGTGGAGAAGACCAGCGCGGAGGAGGTCCAACTCCTGCGCCAAGGGGGAGTCGTGATCTCCTTTCTCTATCCGCAGCTGAACTTGGATCTCGTCAAAGCCTTCGCCTCCAGCGGGATCACGAGCTTCAGCATGGACTGTGTCCCACGCATCACGCGTGCGCAGAGCATGGACGCGCTCTCGAGCATGAGCACGATCGCTGGCTACAAAGCCGTGCTGCGCGCCGCTTCCTCGTTGTCGCGCATGATGCCCATGCTGGTGACGGCCGCGGGCACGCTGACGCCGGCTAGGGTTCTCGTTCTCGGAGCTGGTGTCGCCGGCCTGCAGGCCATCGCCACGGCACGTCGCCTTGGTGCTGTCGTCGAAGCGTTTGATGTCCGCGAGGCTGCCCGCGAGCAGGTTGAAAGCCTCGGGGCGCGCTTCGTACAGTCTGCGCCGCTGGACAAAGACGCAGAGGGAGCTGGTGGTTACGCGAAGGAATTGTCACAGGACGCTCAGGCTCGCAATCTCGAGACGATTGCGAACGCGCTTAAAAACGTCGACGTCGTGATCACGACGGCGCTTATCCCCGGCAAACCGGCCCCAACGCTGATCACCGAAGGAATGGTCCGAGCGATGAAGCCGGGTGCGGTGATCGTCGACCTGGCGGCAGAGCGAGGCGGTAACTGCGAGTTGACGGAAGCTGGAAAGGAAACGATTCACCAAGGCGTCACCGTGATTGGGCCACTCAACTTGCCGTCGTCCGCAGCTGCAGACGCCTCGCAGATGTATGGCAAGAATATCACGACCTTTCTCCTCCATCTGATCGACGACGACGGCAAGATAGAAATCGACTTAAAAGATGAGATCACCGCCGCGATGTGCATCACGCACAACGGAGACGTCGTCCACACAGCGACGCGCGAACTCTTGGACCCTAGTACGAACGAAAAGGAGTCCGCATGACAGAGACTCTTGTGGTCGGCATCACCGTGTTCGTCCTCGCGATGTTCGTTGGCTTCGAGCTCATCACGAAGGTGCCCCCAACGCTGCACACACCACTCATGTCTGGCTCGAATGCGATCTCGGGCATCATTGTCGTCGGTGCCATCCTCGTAACTGTTGAAGAGGGTTCGGCACTGAACACGGCGCTCGGCTGCGTTGCCATTGTTCTGGCGATGATTAACGTCATGGGCGGCTTCCTCGTCACGGACCGCATGCTGCAGATGTTTCGGAGCAAAAACGAAAAGAAGACTTCACGTTGACGAGCAGACGCGTCATGCCGCGTCCGCGCAGAGGCGTCCGTCGACGCGCGATATCCCTTCACAATCCCCCTAGGCACGAACTCCAATGGCGGCACAGTTCATCCAGCTTGCGTATTTGGCCGCGGCGGCTCTCTTCATCGTGGGACTCAAGAAGCTGGGTTCGCCGACGACCGCGCGACGCGGCAACCTCTACGCCGCGCTCGGCATGGTCGTGGCAATTGTCGCCACGCTCCTGAAGCCAGACGAAGTTTCGGCGTCGCGGCTAATGACAGTCTTCGGAGCGGTCGTCGCCGGCGCTGCGATCGGTCTGATCCTGGCGCAAACGGTCAAAATGACGGCCATGCCCCAGATGGTCGCGCTCCTGAACGGATTCGGCGGCGCCGCTTCCGCGCTCGTCTCCGCGGCGGTGTTCTGCCAGCACCAAAACGAGAGCGGATCGAACTACAGCATCGACACAGCCCTTGCCATTCAGCTCGGGGTGATCGTCGGCGCGTTGACCTTCGCCGGCAGCGTGATTGCATTCGGCAAACTCCAGGAGCTGATCTCCGGCCGGCCTCTCACGTACCCGCTTCAAAAGACGTGCAACTTCCTTCTCCTCTGTTTCATCGTCTATGCCGCGACGCGCTTGGTTTATTCAGCGGAACACGTCGAGCTCTTTTCACTCCTGCTCATCGCCTCGCTAGCTCTGGGAGTCTTGTTCGTGCTGCCGATCGGCGGCGCGGACATGCCAGTGGTTATCTCACTCCTCAACTCCTTCTCGGGCGTTGCCGCAGCGATCTCCGGGTTCGTGATCACCAACAACGCGCTCATCATCAGCGGCGCTCTCGTCGGTGCGTCCGGGCTCATTCTGACTCGTATCATGTGCAAGGCGATGAACCGCCCGTTGTCGAACGTACTCTTCGGCGCTTTTGGCAGCACCAAGGCCAAGAAAGGCGCCGGCGGTGACGAGGACCGCACAGTGGTCGAGATCTCTCACGACGATGCAGCCATGCTGATGGGCTATGCGCGGCTGGTGATCATCGTACCGGGCTACGGGCTCGCAGTGGCGCAAGCGCAGCACCAAGTACGTGAACTCGCAACGCTTCTCGAGAACCGCGGCGTTGAGGTCAAGTTCGCGATCCATCCGGTCGCCGGACGCATGCCAGGACACATGAACGTGCTCCTGGCCGAAGCGGACGTACCGTACAGCCAGCTCTACGACATGGATCAGATCAACCCGGAATTCGATCGCGCGAGCGTCGCCCTGGTCGTCGGCGCCAACGACGTCGTCAACCCGGCCGCCCGCAGCGATGCATCGAGCCCGATCTACGGCATGCCGATCCTCGATGTCGACCACGCTGAACACGTGATCGTCATGAAACGCAGCATGAACCCCGGATTCGCCGGCATCCAAAACGACCTGTTCTTTGACTCCAAGACGCGGATGCTCTTCGGTGACGCTAAGTCGTCACTGGCAACGCTGGTGCAAGAGATCGACGGGATCTGAGCCGCGGCTGCAGCGCCTATGCCGATTTGGCAGCCGCGCATTGTTTGACTCCAAGACAGGCAGCCAACCTGCCACTTCGGCAGTCACAGCGGGCGAGACGAGGATCCTATCCTAAGCTTGTAGAACAGCTTACAACAAACCTTCAGACTGGAACAGCAGTTGCTAATGTCTCCTTCAGGTCAGCGAAACCAAGGAGGAGACATGAATTTAGAGAAATACACCACCCGGTCGCAGCAAGCGGTCCAGCAGGCGCATGCGAGCGCCCTTGAGCGGGGACATCCCCGCCTTGACGTCGAACATCTGCTGTCGGCACTCCTCGAGGACGAGGAAGGCATCGCGACGCGTATCCTCCAGCACATGGAGGTGGCTCCGTCTTCCGTACGCCAGGCCGTCGCCAGCGCCTTGGCGCGCATGCCGCAGGTTTCCGGCCAGCAGGAAATCGGGCTCAGCCCCGACCTCGCCAAGGTATTTCGCGCCGCGGAAAAACAGGCGAAGAAACTCGGCGACCAGTACGTCAGCGTCGAGCACCTCTTGCTCGGCATTCTCGACGCAGCGCCGTCCAGTGATGCCGCGAAGGCGCTCAGCGACCAGGGCGTCAACGTCACCCGCGTCAACGAGACCTTGAAACATATCCGTGGCCACCAGCGCGTCACGAGTCAGGATCCGGAGTCGACTTATGAAGCCCTCAAGCGCTATGGCCGCGATCTCGTCGAACTGGCGCGTCAAGGCAAGATCGACCCGGTGATCGGCCGCGATGACGAAATCCGCCGCGTCGTGCGGATCCTGTCACGCCGCACGAAGAACAACCCCGTCCTCATCGGCGAGCCCGGAGTCGGTAAGACCGCGGCCGTCGAAGGACTGGCGCAGCGCATCGTCCGTGGCGACATTCCCGAGGGACTCAAGGACAAGACCATTTTCGCGCTCGACATGGGCGCGTTGATCGCCGGCGCAAAATACCGTGGCGAATTCGAAGAGCGGCTCAAAGCCGTGCTCAAGGAAGTTCAGGAGAGCGAGGGACGCATCCTGCTCTTCATCGACGAGCTCCATACCGTCGTCGGCGCCGGCAAGACCGAGGGGGCCATGGACGCCGGCAACCTGCTCAAGCCGCTGCTGGCCCGCGGTGAGCTTCACTGCATCGGCGCCACAACTCTCGACGAGTATCGAAAGCACGTTGAAAAGGATGCAGCCCTTGAACGTCGTTTCCAGCCAGTCATGATCGACCAGCCAACCGTCGAGGATACGATTTCGATCCTCCGCGGGCTCAAGGAGCGCTTCGAGGTGCACCACGGCGTCCGGATCCAGGACAGCGCACTCGTCGCTTCTGCAGTGCTCTCGAACCGCTATATCTCCGACCGATTCCTCCCCGACAAGGCGATCGACCTCATGGACGAAGCGGCGGCGTCGATCCGAACCGAGATCGACAGTATGCCAGCGGAGCTCGACAGTCTGAGTCGACGGCAGCTACAACTGGAGATCGAGCGCGAGGCCCTGAAACGAGAGAAGGATAAAGCGTCCAAGGAGCGACTCAAGAAGGTAAAGGAAGAGATCGCCGACTTGAAGACTCGCGTCGACCTCCTGCGCTCGCAGTGGGAGAAGGAGAAGACCGAACTCGAAGCCGCACGATCCCTCCAAGAAGAAATCGATCAGACGCGGACGGAAGTCGAGCGCGCCGAGCGTGAGTACGACCTCAACCGCGCCGCTGAGCTCAAATATGGCAAGCTCAACGAACTGGAGCGCAAGCTCGAGGAGCACCGCAGTCGCAGCGCCGACGCCGAGGGCGGCACTCTGATCCGAGAGGAAGTCACGCCTGAGGAGATCGCCAGCATCGTGTCACGCTGGACAGGAATTCCCGTCTCTCGCCTCGTCGAATCCGAGCGCGACAAACTGCTCCGAATGCCGGAGATTCTCCATCGACGAGTCATTGGGCAAGACGAAGCCGTCGAAGCGGTGTCGGACGCCGTGCTCAGGGCCCGCTCCGGACTCAAAGACCCCAATCGCCCGATCGGCTCCTTCATCTTCCTCGGGCCGACCGGAGTCGGCAAAACCGAGCTGGCACGCACTCTGGCAGCATCGCTGTTCGACAGCGAGGACAACATGGTCAGGATCGACATGAGCGAGTACATGGAGAAGCACTCGGTGTCTCGCTTGATCGGTGCGCCACCTGGCTACGTCGGTTATGACGAAGGCGGTCAGCTGACGGAGGCGGTAAGGCGCAAGCCATACGCGGTGCTCCTGTTCGACGAGATCGAGAAGGCGCACGCCGATGTGTTCAACATCCTCCTGCAACTCCTTGACGACGGCCGCCTGACCGACAATCAAGGTCGCACAGTGGACTTCAAGAACACCGTCGTGATCATGACGTCGAATATTGGCAGCGTCCATCTTCTCGAGGGCGTCGACGCCAGCGGCGAAATCACCGAGGGCGCACGACGGCGTGTTCTTGACGAGCTGCGCGCCGGATTCCGGCCCGAGTTCCTCAACCGCGTCGACGAGACCGTCCTCTTCAGCACGCTGACGCTTGGTGAAGTGCAGCAAATCGTCCGCCTGCAGCTGGAGCACTTGCGGGCACGGCTCGCCGACCGCCACTTGAAACTCGAAGCGACGGACGCCGCCATCGCACACGTTGCTGAGGCGGGTTACGATCCGACCTTCGGCGCGCGCCCGGTGAAGCGCTACCTGCAAAAGCACGTCGAAACCGAGATCGGACGCATGCTGATTCGCGACAGCGTCGTCGACGGCTCAACCGTGCACCTCGACTTCACGGACGGAACGCTCGTGTTCAAAGCCACTGCACCGCCGGTGGAGGTAGAAGTGCCCGCCGACTCGAGTGACGAGCCGGCCTCCGCTTTAGCCGGCTGAGGATCGAAATCTCCGCGTGCGCAGCAGCTTGCACTCGGAGCGCGAAAGAAACGAACCCCAGCGTGACGGGCGTGCCGAGAACCTCGGCGCGTCCGTTGCTCATCCCAGACGCCATACTGCAGATAGCGAAGGTTGAACTCGCGAGAGGTCGCACTCAATCATGGACACCTCGCAGTCGCTCAGGACCTCAAAACGAAATTGGGCGCAGTTACTGGCCTTGATTGAGATACACGACCCCGTCAGAGACGACATCGGTTCGACCATTCCCGGTGAGATCTGCGAACGCTACGGACCCCGAGCAGCAACCGAAAAAATCCGGTTGGTGAAAGGCACCGTCGCCACGTCCGCGGAGAAGGATCAATCCGTCTACGGCGAATCTTGAGACCACGTCCAAAATACCATCCTGGTCGACGTCTACGACCTGCAGCTCGTGCGGCAGTGGCATGCCGGATAGGAAGCCTTCAATGTCCGCCCGCAGCGGTGGGCTCTGAGCAAAGATTCCGCTGCGGGCGCCTAACCGCACCTCGATGCGCTCCCCCATCAAGAGAAGAAGATCTTGCCATCCATCTCCGTTCATATCCGCGATCTCAATCGCCGTCGAGGATCGACCAACGAAGACTTCTTCGTCAAACATGAGACGAGACTCAACGCCACGAAACGTTCGTAGAACTCCCGCGGCATAGGAAGCCACGAGTTCAGAATTGCCGTCTCCGTCGACGTCGCCGAGGGCAATCGCCGCGACACCGCGAGGATCCTCCGAAAACGGACCGTCGAGCGAACCATCGCCGCGCCCCCAAAGCACCGCAATTCTGTCGCCGATCAAAAGTACCAAATCGGCGAAACCGTCACTATCGAAGTCGTCGGCTCGGATCGATCTGGGGCTCGCATCCGTCAGAATCTCTGGCAGCTCAGTGAAAAGATCGGCGCCTTCATTGAGAAGTACCGTCACGCCAAATCGGTGCACCACGGCCACATCTAACCATCCGTCGCCGTCGAAGTCTGCGCTCACTGAGAAACGAGGGCTGCGTAGCAGGGCCTGGGAGACTACCGGGAGGAACGTTCCATCTCCGTCATTGAGAAGTAGCTCGACCGACCGTGACCTGGTCGCGATAAGATCCGGGGTCCCATCGCGATCAAAGTCTCCGATTTGTAGGGCACGGGCCGAGCGCAATGGAGCGCCGCGCCAAGCCTCGCGAGCACGACTAAACAGGGCGACAAATCCAGACGCTCCGGTGCTGATGAATTCCACCTCACCATCACCATCGAGATCCGCCACCCCCTGAACGGAGTGCAACCGGGGGAGTGAAGCAGCGGGCTCAAAACCACGAGGACCCCGCTCAAAGATAACCATCTTCGAGCCAATGGCGATCAATTGACCCCGCCTCTGTGCCGTGTCATCGATCAGGAAGAGATCGTGGAAGGGGTTCGCCGGATCATCATAGAAGATCTCTGCCGCGAAGTTCCCAGCGCCGTCGCCGCGCAGAAGACTCAGGCTCCCAGTCTCGGCGGACGCAATCAGATCGTGTCGGCCGTCGCCATCGAAATCTCCCGTCACGAGCGCCGAGTGCGGCTGAAGCGCAGGCACCCTTGTCGGCGAAAACGTCATGTCGCCGTCATTGCGCAACAGGAGGAAGCTGGGATCTGAGAATCCTCCAAGGAGAATCACATCCGTCAAGGCGTCATTGTCAAAATCAGCGCTAACGAACGCTTTTCGCCTCAGCGTGGCCGTCTCAGGCGTGGGAAGAAAAGAGCGCACCGGCCCCGCAAACTTGCCGCCGGGCATCCCAGGGACCACGATGAGACTGTCGATCAGTTGGGCCGAACCGGTGAAAAAGACCAGATCCAAGACAGCGTCACCGTTGACGTCGATCATCGTCGCCTCTTCGACACGATCCTCAGGCGAATGGCCAAAAAGGCTGCCGAACAGAGGAAAACCAGTGGAGAGCTGAAAGCGCCCCTTGCCATCGTTCGAGAGGACTCGGTAGCGCCATGCGTTGAAACGAACAACATCGATGCCATCGCTGCCATCAAGGTCCGCGCAAACAAACTTGTCCAAAGGCGGAGCATTTTGAACGTCAACGAGTTGTGGTGCACTCAACCCACGCCTCGCGGCGCCAAAACGAATCTCAAGCTGTCGATTGTGTTCCGAGACGATATCCGGCCTGCCGTCACCATCGAAATCCCGTACGACGATGCGTCGTCCCGGATCGTTAGCGAGAAAGAGAGGGAGCGGCAGAACTTCGTCCGAGGCCCGTGGGTGACACGCGAGAGCTGCATCTGAAGGGAGATACTCGTCGCACGACAGAGAGTCGCGCCCCAAGAAATCCAGACCGCAATTCTCGATGCCAGGCGTGGGTGGCGCAGGCGTGCCAGCGAAGAGATGCCGGAGAAGGTAAATTGCGTCCGATAGATCGAGCACGCCCGAGTCGTCCGCGTCGAGCGCGTCCTCACACGACACGTCGCCGCTACCGAGAAAAAGTGCGCCAAGGATGCGCACTCCATCGGCCAGGTCAACCACACCGTCGACGTTAGCATCCCCACGGCGGAAAGGTGCGTCGACACCTTCAAGTTCGCTTGTCACTGCAACGCCAAGACAAGCAAGAGAAATCGCAGCGCAGCAGAATCGACAACTAGCTCTGGCGGGACAGGTGGATGAGAACGCTCGCATCACGGCTCCTTCCCCTCACACCGCAAAAACCCACAACCCCACTCCACGACCGCTCGAGAGACAGCCTCCACTCATGAGTATAGATCGGGGCATTTGTCCGTCCAACAACCGTTTGACGATCGAGTTCTCTGCGGTCGCGGTAGTCGTTGCCTTTCGCGTCGATGTCTTTGACCTCCGCACTCCGAAGTTGCTCCGAAGTTGCTGCGCGGCGGTTTCGCTCTATCAGCTGTGGCGCAGTTCGCGGAAAAATCCACGCCGCAGAACACCGCAGCGTCGTAGATACTCACCACGACGAGAGCGACGACGCTGAAAGCGTCCGCGGAGAAGCCCGGCACTCAATCTCGCGGGCGGAGAAGGACGGCACGCCGTCGATACCTTGGTCTTAGGCCCGATTGCGTCCTCGCTTGCACTTTCGCTCCACGACCGAACGCATCGATCGCTCCGGGATCGACGCGCCGGCAAGCGTGCTCCCGGAGGAATTCCTTGCGACGTCGGGACGCGAGACGATACACTCTTCCCTTTTGCCCTTCTCGCCCAGAACCCTCTGATTCGAGACTCAGGAGAGCTACGACGTGAGCAAGATCAAAGTCAATGGCCCGATCGTCGAACTTGACGGCGACGAGATGACCCGCATCATCTGGGCGCGCATCAAGGATCGCTTGATTCTGCCTTTTCTCGACGTTGATCTCCTCTACTACGACCTCTCGATTCAGAGCCGGGATGCCACGGACGACCAGATCACACTGGATGCGGCGAAAGCGATTCAAGAGCACAAAGTTGGCGTCAAATGCGCCACGATTACGCCCGACGAGGCGCGCGTCGAAGAGTTTGGGCTCAAGAAGATGTGGCGCAGTCCCAACGGGACGATCAGAAACTACCTCGGCGGTACCGTCTTCCGCGCCCCGATTTTGTGCAAGAACGTTCCTCGTCTGGTGCCGGCATGGACACGCCCGATTGTCGTCGGCCGTCACGCCCACGCCGATCAGTACCGTGCGACCGATATCCGCATCGAAGGCAAGGGATGCTTAAAGCTCGTTTTTGAGCCTGAGGGCGGCGGCGCGGCCAAGGAATGGATCGTCAACGAGTTCGATGGCGGTGGGATCGCTCTCGGCATGTACAACACCGATGAATCGATCGCCAACTTCGCACGCTCGTGCTTCAACTATGGACTGCAGGAGAACTACCCAGTCTACCTTTCCACCAAGAACACAATTCTTAAGACCTATGATGGACGCTTCCGCGACATTTTCGCCGAAGTGTTCGAGCGCGAGTTCGCAGGCAAGTTCCGCGATGCCGGATTGACCTACGAGCATCGTCTCATCGACGACATGGTCGCTCAGGTCCTCAAATGGGACGGCGGAATCGTCTGGGCGTGCAAGAACTACGATGGCGACGTGCAGTCAGATACGGTGGCGCAGGGATTCGGGTCCCTCGGTCTCATGACGTCCGTTCTGATGTGCCCGGACGGCGAGACGATCGAGGCGGAAGCGGCTCACGGAACGGTAACCCGCCACTATCGCGAACATCAAAAAGGCAACCCCACGAGCACCAATCCGGTGGCGAGCATCTTTGCTTGGACGCGCGGACTAGCCCATCGTGCCAAGCTCGACAGCACGCCCGCGGTCGCGGAATTTGCGCACGTGCTGGAGAAAGCCTGCGTCGACACCATTGAATCCGGCACGATGACGAAAGATCTGGCCGTGGCGATCCATAAGACGACCAGGCCACCCGCCGAATCCTTCGTGACGACCGACGCGTACTTCGACGCGCTGGAAAAGCGGCTTGCCGCGACCGTCGGTTAGCCTCGAGTTAGCAGCCCGCCTGAAAAAGTCATTCGGCTGAGAAACCGGCCTCTTCACGCCCAGATCGACCGCGGCGAGCCTCGCCGTGTAAATCTTATAGAAGAGGGGCTCGGAGATTACCTGCGTTCGCCGCGGCCGATCTGGACGCGAAGCGACCAGTTTTCAGCTCGAAGCACTTTTTTAACAGGCTGCCAGGCGATTGTCGGACGGCGTGGATCGAGGCGGGCGGCGCACGAGATGGTAGGATGGGAGTCTCACGCTCCCTCGCCCTTTCCGCCCCACGCCACTCCGAGACATCGTGAAGATCCATTCAAAACAGTTGGTCGTGGTTGTCGCGCTCCTGAGCACGCTTGCCGTCGCGGGCGCGTTCGTCTTGGCCGCGCTGCCACACTTTCGCACCCACCTGCGTCTACGCGAACTGCGGCGAAAGCCGGATCTCCTCGAGGCCTGGCTGACCGACCCAAGTCTCGATTCCCATGCGGTCAAAGCGCGCGATCAATTCTTGCAAGAAGACGCGGGCAGGCAGACCCTCTTCGAGCTCTATCTCGACGAGTACGACCGTCGCAAGTTCGACAACCTGACGATTCGTCGGCGGCTCGAGCACATGAACGGGCAGCGATCCGACGAGGGGGTGATGGCGCTCCGTCAGGACGGCTACTGTATGTCGCTGCGCAATGGAATCCGAACGACCTCCACTGGATCAACGATCAACATTCCCCAGGACCCGCAGCGCCGGCGGGCGATTCTGGCGCGGCTGAGCCTTTGCGACGACCGCATCTTTCGTGTGCCGTCATTCCCCGATTTCGAGTTCGAGGTACAGTCTGTCGTCAACCGTCAAGCGCTCGAAGCTTCCTGGCGACGCCAGGCGACGTCAAACATGACGCTGCGGCGCGTACCCAATCCGAAAACGACGTTTGTGTGTTACTTTCGGCTGCTCAGCAACTCGCCGCGACGCCCGTCGCGGTCGTCACAGGGTCGCACACCGGTGGGCCCGTGGATTTCACCAGAGCCGTGAACGCGACCGCGAGAGACTTTGCTCGAGAACCTGCAGGGTCTTCTCACACACAGTCTCAGCTTGGATCGCGCGCGTGCAAATCTCGGCGCGGCACGGTGCGCAGCCGTCCTTGTCCCAGCACGGCGCATACGGTAGATCGGGAACAAGATTGACGTTTTGCTCGTACCCGAAAACATCGGGCGGAACGTACCCCGTAAACAGAATCACACTCGGCACGCCGAGCGCCGTCGCCAGGTGCGCCAGACCCGACTCTTGTCCGACGAAGGCGTCGGCGCTCTGTAAGATCGCTGCGATCAGTCGCAGGTCCATACCCACCATCTCACGGTGATTGGGTCTCTCCGTCGGTGTTGCGGGATCCTCGACTTCGCTGAAACGAAGCGTTTCGATCTCCGGTGGGATCGACTCGAGGAAGTTCTTCCAATGGCGAAAGTCCCACTGCTTCGAGCGAGCTGCGAAAAAGCCACTGAAGGGGTGCACGACCAACAGCGGCCGCGAACTTGGCGGACGAATCAGGCGCGCTTTCCCGCGTTCCTCCGGCGTTGGCGTGTAGTAGGTCGAAATACGAGGCTGCGAGATTCCGAAGGGCTCGCTCACGATTTCAAGAACATGCTTCCTCTCCGATGGCGGCCACGGATCGCGATAGTCCACCTCAATTCCCTCCGGATGCGGTTCATTCCGCATCGGAAACGTGGCGTCGACATCGCGATTGTTGTAAAAGAGTTGCGGCCAATGGCTCTCGACGAGCACACGGAGCTCGGATCGCAGCGCCTTGAGCTCGTGGGCGACGGTGGTCGCAAACAGCGTATCACCGAGCCCACGGGAACGGCAGGAAAGACGGATCTCGCCTTTTTCGAAGCATTCCTCTAACGCAGGCATGAACGCTTGAACGTAGCTCCTCGCATTGCCTCTTCGCTTGGAAGGTTCGACCGCAGGCCACCCTGTTACCATCAAACGGCGGGCGAAACGGTCTCACCGCCACGCTCTGATCAGGTTGGGACAGACTCTAAATCAAAACGGCCGCAGCCTCGACAAAAAAAGGGCTCGCTCCACAGCCCGTTGAAAAAGTGCTTCGAGCCGAGAACCGGTCTCTTCGCGTCCAGATCGGCCCGCGGCAGACGCAGGCAATCTTCGGGCCCTATTCTTTCGATTCTGATGGCGAGTATTGACGCGGTCGAGCTGGGCGTGAAGAGCCCAGTTTCCTCGGCCGAATGACTTTTTCAACGGGCTGTCAAGGTGGCTCTGCCCCTGCGACGCGTGCGCTCGCAGTCTCGTCCGACCAAAGGAACAAAACATGTCGACTCACTTGAACTGGAACAGCCGTCAGTTGACTCACGGCTGGCAAAAAGGCGTTAGGTCTTTCTACTGGGGCCTCGGATTCGAAGCAGCCGACCTAGACCGACCTCAGGTCGGCATCGGTGTGCCACTCCTCGACGGCAATCTGTGCAACGTCCACGCCTATGAGCTCGCCACGAAGATCGCGACTGGGTGTCGGTCTGCCGGCTTGCTCGGTTTTCCGTTCGGAGTGCCCGCCATTAGCGACAACATCACGCAGGGACAAGAGGGCGGTTTCGCCTCGTTGCCATCGCGCAACATGATCGCCAGCGCCGCCGAGTGCGTTGTCAGCGCGCACCGCTACGACTGCCTTGTGGGGCTCCACAACTGCGACAAGAACGGCCCCGGTTTTTCGATGGCGTTAGCCCGTCTCAACTACCCGGGTATGGTCGTCAGTGGCGGCTCGATCCTCCCCGGTTGTCACAACGGCCGCGACATCACGATTCTCGATAGCTACGACGCGCAGGCGCAGGCCGCCGTTGGCGCTATCTCCGAAGAGGAATGCGACGAGATCATCCGCGCGGCATGTCCGGGTCCGGGTGGCTGCGGGGTCGCGGCGTCGTTCAATACTTGGGGGATGGCACTCGAGAGTATCGGGCTGATGCTACCGTTCAGCTCATCGAACCCAGCACTGAGCAAGGAAAAAGATGCCGAGTGCGATGGACTCGGCGCCGCCGTCAAGCGTCTGCTGGAATCGGGCCTCCGCCCACGGGACGTTCTGACGCGAAAAGCCTTTCAAAACGCCGTCGCGACGATCGCGGCGATCGGAGGTTCGACCAACGGTATCCTCCACATGCTCGCGCTCGCGCGCGAGGCAGGTGTTGAATTTGGCCTCAGTGACATCCAGCCGATCCTGAGGCGCACTCCCGTTCTGTGCAACTTCGCGCCGCGCGGCAAACACACGATGGTCGACCTCCACCACCTCGGCGGCACTCCAATGCTGCTCAAGCACTTGATGGAGGGCGGAATCATTGACGGTGAGTGCATCACGGTCACCGGTGAAAACTTGGCAGAGAACCTTGCTGAAGCACCTGCGGTGCCGGTTGACCAAGAGTTGATCGCACCCCTGAACGCCCCGTTCAAGGAACACGCGGACATGCAGATCTGTTTCGGCAACCTGGCACCGGACGGAATTGTCTTCAAGGTGTCGAGTATGGAGTCAGCCTCGTTCCGCGGTCGCGCCATCTGTTTCGACAATCCGCGCGCCGTCTTCGAAGCGGTCAAGAATGGACAGATACGCCCCGGAAACGTCTGCGTCCTTCGCTACCTCGGCCCAACCGCCAGTGGCATGCCAGAAGTCCTCGTGGCAACGGCAGCGCTCGCTGTGCCCGAGCTCGACGGCAAGGTGGCATTCATCTCAGACACGCGAGTTTCCGGTGTTTCCCACGGTGCCATCGGCGTCCACTGTGCGCCTGAGGCGGCGGTCGGCGGCCCCATCGCCCTCGTCGAAGACGGCGACGAGATTTCGTTCGATCTCCTGCGCGGTGAAATCTCGCTGCACGTTTCAGAGAACGACCTCGCCGAGCGCCGGCGCAACTGGCGCCCGCCAGAGTTCGACCGACGACGCATCTATCTCGAAGAGTTCGCAGCCACCGCAACGCAGGCGAGCGATGGCTGCGTGAGTAAGTACCGGCTTGGGTGGTAACGGGTCTCTGCGAGCGGTCCCATGTGCATGAGCACGTGTGTGGGCGCTACATTTTGCGCTGGCTGCCTCCGACTTTGAATCTGCTTCCGACTCCGTCTCCGACTCTGGCTCCGACTCTGTCCCATCTTTCCGCAAAACAGATTTGCTTCGAGGTCATGAGCGATTGCGATTGAGTTGGCGTGTGGGTGGGCGTGTGGGTGTGTGGGTGTGCGTGGGCGTGTGGGTGTGTGGGTGGGCGTGGGCGTGTGCGTGTGCGTGGGCGTGTGCGTGTGCGTGTGCGTGGGCGTGTGGGTGGGCGTGGGCGTGGGCGTGTAGGCGTGCGTGTAGGTGTGCGTGGGCGTAAAGCGTAAGGCGTAACGCGTAGGGCGTGGGCGTGTCAGGTGCGTGTTTTCTGTCTCTGCCTGTGGCCTTGTCCTCCGACCCTTTCCCCTGATGCCCCCGTCGCCCTCGTCCGAGCCTCAGTGCGAGACGCGGGAGGCAATAAACACCCGAGCACCAACGCCGCGACGCCGTTACGATGCATGGGATATGACGTTTCCCCCGCCACGCCCCAGCTGCTTCGGCGTTCTGGCCGTTGCTTGGCTTCTGATTCCAGCCGTCTTCGGTGCTGAAAACGATAACGACATCGAATGGTGTCGAAGGGGCGATTGACTGCAGCGCCGGCCTCCGCAAGCAGGGTGACTGCAACTCGGACGGATTCATCGACATCGCCGTTCCGGTCTGCGTGCTCAACCACCTTTTCGTCGCCGGCATCTCGACCTTTCCGTGCGGTGAGGACGAAGCGGAGGCAGGCATGAAGGTCATGGACGCGAACGGTGACACGAGTCTCGACATTTCCGATGGTGTCTTCCTGCTCAACTTCCTCTTCGTGAGCGGCAATCCCCCGCCTCGCGGAACCGCGTGTTTCCCAGTTCCCAACTGCTCTGAGGTGTGCGCGTTTTGATCGGCTGAGACCGACGCTTTAACGCCCAGCCGGCAGAGAGCCCGCCAAACAATTGATCGCATAGCCCCGTGAAGCCAAAGGGCGCGGACGAGGAGAAACCTTTCCAACGTTCGACGCGCCACTTGGCAACTCGCAGGATCCGGCTTGGATAGCTGAGCCGGATCCTTCTTTTTCGCTCTCACTGACTCCGCGTGCCGTGGCCTGAGAAAAGAAACGGACGGCGCACGGAGAGGGTGTGAAACTTTTGAAACGTGCCGTCGCAACTCACGGTCACGGTCCACGGTCACGCTCACGTCCGGACGGCACACGGCGTGTGCCTGCTACTTTAAAGAGACGCCACCACGATCACGGCCGGACGGCACACGGAAGTGTGCCTCCTACTTTGGTGCGACGAATGGCCAAACCGAGGTAACGAAAAACTATGGTTTGACGCCCTCGGCGTCCGACCTTTTCTTTGCCGCTCGATTGATTCGCGTCACCGCCGCCTCGGCGGCAGCTGCAATGCTTGTATCGGAGTCTTCCATGAGCTCGATGAGGAGAGGCAACGTCTCCGGTTCAGCGAGCGTCCCGAGCGATTCGATGGCGGCGCGCCGGATCTTGGTGCTGCGGCCGCTGCGCGCTTGTTTGAGAAGCGCCGCGGCAGCGCTTTCACCCTCGAGGCTGAGCGACTCCTTCCAAGAATCCCAGCGCCGGCGGTGCTCGAAGTACGCTTCGATGCGCTGCAGCGATTCCGCTGCAGTCTTGTGCACGTCCAGATCGCGGAGGCCGGCGAGGAGAATGTCAGCGGCCCGCTCCGAAGTCGAGTGGCCGAGCACTGCGTAGACCGCGCCGCGGACACTCGGCTCTGGATCGCGCGCGAGAGACTCCAGCTGCGGGATCACGTCGTCGCCGCCAACGCGGTAAAGAACCTGCACGGCGAGCTCGCGAACGTTGTGATCACGATGCTTGAGGCACGCTGCCACTGCTGGCAGGGATGCTTTGTCGCCGAGGTTGCGTAGGCTGTAAAGAGAGCGCTTGACGATCCTCTCGCTAGGGTGCTCGAGATGCGTCTCGACGAGCGTCCGATCCTCGGGATGCAGCGCATATGAGGAGAGTGCTGCCTCCATGATCTCCTCTTCGCCACTGGCAAGCGCTCGACGATAGAGATTTCTCCTGAGACGCTTGAGCTCGCTCGGGTCGGAGAAGTGGAGCGGCGCGCGAAGTAAACTCTCGACAATACGATACGCGTCTAACCCAGGTTGGAGCGCTCGAGCAAAAAGCGTTCTGGCGACAGTTTCTGGAAGGTTCGGTTCGCGGGCGCGGAGGGTGAATTGGACGCATTCGCGGAAACTTGCGAGAGCCGTTTCGTCCCCCGTGTTCAAAATCGTGTTGACGAATTCGACGTACTGATCTGCTGAATAGCCGTCAAACAAGGCGCTGCAGAATTTTTTGTCGAAGTAAACGTCTTTCGCGAAGGCTGCGGCGAAGTCGTGCAGGGAAAACACACCACGCGCCACAAGGATCTCCAAGACGCGGCCTCGATCGCGAGCGTGGTTGTCGTGGAATGCTCCGAGCAATCGAAGAAGGAACTCATCGGGAGCCACGGGCGAGATCGCATGAAACACGCTCCCGATCCCATCGTCTCGTGCAGCTTCGCGTACAAGCACATCGCGCGCCTCGGGAGTGTCGCGCGCTCCAAGCATCGAGAGCAGCGCGTCAGCCGCTGGACGACCACGGCGGGTCATGCGACCAGACTCCATTACACGAGTCGCAAAGGCGCCCCGCAGAGCCGAGCGAAACTCCGGCTGACGCAGCCACTGATCGATGGCGACGATCGCCTCTGCGTTCATTGGACGCTCCTCGAGCCAGTGGACTGCGGCGCCAAGAGACCCTTGGAACGACCCGAGACAACGAGCGATGGCCGTGACGTGGTCGTCGTCTGCGTTGTGCAGTAGCCAAGGAACAATCTGCTCGGAATCGCCAACCAACTGCGGCAGCTCGAGCGCCGCCGGCACGGCGTCGGGTTGCCAGGTAGGAATGGACGCCATCACGATTCCTTTCAACCGTATCGTGTTTGCGGTCACCGAAGTGGCGGAGCGGCGCAGCGCGTCGCCCAGCTCAGCCGCCGGAACCGCACGCTCCACTGCAGGCACACGAGGAAGAACTCCGAGAGAATGGAGCCGCTTCGACAGAGGCTCGTCGAACATCTGGTCCTTCAGGATTCCGCGCACAGCCGCATCGAGAAAGAGCCGCCGACCGCTCGGCGTTTCAGCGCAGCGTTCGTCGAGGATGAACGCCAAAGCGATGTCCTGCTCCTTGCTCGCGCCGGAGGTCAGAAAGTTCTCGAGTGTCGGTAAGACGGCCGCCATGACGCGCTCATCGCGAAATGCTCCGCGCTGATGGATTGCCACAACGACGTCGCGGCGCAGTTCTTCGTCGTCGACGTTGAAGTATGCTACCAGTTCGTCGGCCGTCAGCACATCGAAGAGCAGGGTGACGAGTTCCCTTCGCTCCTTGGACACGGCACTGTCGATCAGCGGCACGAATCCACGCCCCACGACGGCTCGCTCCTCTGGCTTGATCTCCTTCAGGGCGGTCAAGAGAACGCGGCGACTGAAGGCGTCCTTTGAACGCACGACACGATCGATGTAGTCGTGGACTTGTCGCGAACCGATTCTGAGAAGAACCACCGCTAGGCGACGCACGGCCGTGTGATCCTGCTCTGCGTCCATAGCTCGAACGATAAATGGAACTGCAGGATCACCCAGGTCGACGAGAAACCCATGCTCAGGAGCAGACGCGGACTCTTTCACGGCTAGCACGAGTCCGTTCACCTGTCGCTCGAGCCTCCTCCTTGCCGCTTCTTCCCCGGAGAGCACGGCCTGCGCTTCTTGCGCGAACCGCGAATTCCCCCTCGCCGCTGCCGCCAGCGCCGCATTGCCTTCTGCCTCTCGCCCTTGCGCACGCAGGCATTTCCCGAGCAGCAGCATCGCCCGCTCTTGAGTGACGGCCGGTACGTCGTCGGCTCCGAGCACACTTCGAATGCGCCGTTCGGCGTCCGTGAGATTGTGTTCGCTCTTCTGAACGAGCAGCGCTTTGTCGAGCTCTGCATTCAAGCGAGCAGCGCGCTCAGCGTCGGCCAGTAGCGGACGTACAGGAGAGAAAATGAAGATGAGACCGACGCAGAGTGCTCGGTGCAGAAACCGTCGAGTGGTCATTGTGAGCTCCTTTCGGTGACTCGCTTTCCGCGACAGTGGACCCGGCTGCACGGAGGAGCGACACGGTCCGCCTGAATCTCTGCTCGCGAGGTTCTCACAGGTTCATCGGAGAGTTGTTTGTGCACGGTCAAAAGAGAGTCAAAAAGTTGTCACGATCGCCTACGCCGTCGGCCCTGCACCTTGCTCGTGTTCCCCTCACTGCTTGAAGGCGCACACGTCGATGCATCCGCCACCGAACCCGCGCCGCCGACGGCTCCGCCTCCCAGCCCGCCGTCGTCCTGAGCCGCGTAAGCCAAGTCATCACCACCGCCAGTATCACTTCCCTCAACGCCAGCAACCAACCGGTAGCCAACGCCGTGCACCGTCAGGATGTGCTGCGGTGCAGCCGGGTCGCCTTCGATCTTTTGCCTCAGGTGGAGCACGTGCGTGTCGATCGTACGATTCGTCACCGCCGCATCGTCGCCCCAGAGCTCCGTAAGGAAACGATTCCTGCTGACTGCACGTCCCTCCTCAGCGTGAAGCAGACGTAGGATCTCCGCCTCTTTGGGCGAGAGCGACGATGTCTTTCCATTGAGCTCAAGTTCGTAACGACCGAGATCGACCACTGCTTCGCCAATCTGAAATCGTGCCCGAGATGCGGCTGACCGATCGGGAAGACCGCTGCCGGTACCGCGACGCATCAGCGCCTTGATCCGTGCCACGAGCTCCCGTAATCCGAACGGCTTGGTGACGTAATCGTCGGCACCAAGCTCAAACCCCAGGACCTTGTCGTTTTCGTCGCTGCGCACCGTCAAGAGCAGGACCGGAACGCCCAGCTTCTCAGCACGAATCTCTTTCAGGATCTCGAGCCCGCCGCGACCGGGAAGCATGAGGTCGAGGATGACGAGGTCGAAATGGCGAGTGAAAACGAGCTCCCCACCCGACGTTCCATCTCCAGCGCTCGTCACTGCAAAACCTTCAAGCGCTAGCGCATCCGCTAGCGCTTCGCGCAGCGCGCGATCGTCTTCGACCAAGAGAACGCGTCCACTCATGCCGACGGCAGTCCTTTCTCTGGCTCGGTCGTCTGCGATGCGAAGGCGGCAGAATCAATGCGCGGGACCTGCTCAGGCGCTACCGGCAAGCTGAGCCGAACACATGCGCCGCCGCCTCCATCGGGCGGCTCCACCACGACCAAGTCCCCCCCATGATCGTGTACGATCGTCCGCGAGAGAAAGAGTCCCAGCCCGACGCCCGGATTGCCACCGTCGCTTGCTGCCTGGCCGCTCGCAAACTTCTCGAACACACTGTCGCGCTCGGAGGCATGAATCCCTGGGCCGAAGTCGCGAACGTCGACGAAATACCGGCCGCCCTCGACGTGTGTTGTCACCTCGACTCGACTTCCCCCTGCAGCGTAGCGCCGCGCATTCTCGAGCAGGTTCAAAAGCACTTGCACGACAGCATGGCGATCGACCTCGAGCGCAACCGGCGCTGCGGAAGGACGCAGCTCCACGTGGAGGCCATCGCGGGCTGCCAAGGGCTCGTAGAGCTCGAGCGCCTCGAAGACCACGTCACTCGCTTCTTCACGACGCTTGTCGTAGGCGCGCTCGCCGCGCTCAAGGCGCCCTAAATCGAGCACGTTTTCGACCAACATCGTCAGTCGCGCCGCTTCGCTTCCCAGCGTGCGATGGTACTTCGCGCGCTGTCCTTCGCTCGCGCGCCCGTCGCGCAGAACGTCCACGAGTAGGCGAATGGACGCCAGTGGAGTTTTGAGTTCGTGGGTCACAGCGGTGAGAAAATCGCTTCGAGCCTGCGCGGCGAGTCGCTCACGCCGCATCGCACGCGCCGACAAAACCACCCCGACGAGAACGAAACCGCTGAGCGCCGCGAGAACGATGGGCACGACCCAGGTTGAAGCCGCTGCAGCTCCGACGGCCGGCTCGGGAACCACGGCGATGCCCTCAATCACGAGCACTGCCTCGGCGGCGACCGCCTCGGGGCCGACCGCAAGCCGGCCGCGTGCGGCAACCCCCGCGAGCGGACCATGCGTCGCGCCGCCGGCCCCGTCCCCGCCCTGCCCCAGGCGCTGCGCTTCGATCAGAGACGTGAGCTCAACGGCCGGCAGAATTGCCCCAGCGCCGGACATGTCCGAATGCGGCACGTAGAAGATCACGTGTTCGCCGGTGCTCTGCGGCGACGGCCTCAGCGGCTCCAAGAGTCGCGGCAATACCTCGCGCGCTTGACGGAGCATCGCACGGCGCGCCGCGACGCCGTCGACGCGCGTACGCAAGGCCTCAAGTTGCTGCGGCGTGAAAGCCTCAGTGCCTGTCAATTCTTCCAGGCGTGACAGCACCGCACGGGCGGCTTGGGGCGGCGTCCGGACGAAAGCGGCGACAAGCTCTTCAGGTAACTTGCTCTGCACATGCGCCGCCAGCAGCACTAAGGAACACACGAGTTCGCTGTCGACGTCACCCTCGCGCAGCAACTGCGCCGTCATGTGCGCGGCTTCGCCAAATAGCGTTTCACGTCGCGCGGCATCTCCGTGGCGGTTCGCGACATGCCCTGACGCGAGTGTCAACCACAACTGCTGCTGCGCATCGCTGCTCCCATTGCGCGCGAGTGTCTGCGCTTTCTCACATGGGGAGTTCGGAGTTATGTGGAGTAGCGGAGTGAAGTCGTTGCTTTACAACACGTTCCAGTTCTCGCTCTCCCCATAAACCGGTAGCGTCGGTCTCCTCAGCACCCGCGGTGGGTGCCCCTCAAATCGGGAGATCGACCATGATCGAAAAAGCTGAATCGTTCCCAGGCAGATCGTCACTCAGCGGCCTCGTCGCCGCTGCTCTTCGCCACCTCGAAGGTCTCGGCTACAGCCGACGAACTGTCGGGTACTATCGGAATTCGTGGAACAAGCTTCTCGAGTTCGCTCGAGAGTCGAAGCGGCGCGCGTTCTCGTCCGAACTCGTCTGTCGGTTCTTGGCTCACCACGGGATCAGCTCCGACGCTGATCAGGGGAAGCTACGCTGGCGTGAGGTCGAGCTGCTCAAGGCGCTGCGGATCCTCACGGAGTTCGCCGAAGGCGGCAGCTTTCGGCCGTACCGCAAGCGGCTTCCCGAGCCGGTCTTCGCCAAGACGATCGCGGCCGAGCTACTGGCCTACGAGGCCTTCTGCCGTGAGCACCTCGGACATCGCCCCTGCACCGTCGCGCAGCGCCGAAGAGTGGTCGTCCAGTTCTTTCAGTTCCTCAACCCTCGAGGCATCTCCGCCTTGCGAGGACTGAGGACGCGCGACTTCTGCGATTTTCTCGACTCTCTCACGCAGTTGAGTCCTCCGTCGCTCGCCGCCGTATCAGGAGCGCTCAAGTCCTTTGTCCGCTACCTGTGCATGCGTGGGATCGTCGAACCGAAGGTGGCGGATGAATGGGTTCCCATCCGCTTCGCGAAGGAGAGTCGGCTTCCGTCCGTCTGGCCGGCAAGCGCGGTAAAGGAACTCCTCGCCGCTGTGGATCGTAGCACCACACAGGGCAAACGAGATTACGCCATCCTTCTCCTCGCTTGCCGCTTCGGCCTTCGAGCCAGCGACATTCGGACGTTGCGTCTCGACGACATCCGTTGGTCGAACGGTCGCATTGACCTTCGTCAGTCGAAGACAGGTCAGCCGTTGACGCTCCCCCTCGAGGACGACGTCGCCGACGCACTCATCGATTACCTCCAACACGGCCGGCCGGCGACGAGCTATCGCCAGGTGTTTCTGAAGACCCGTGCTCCGGTGGCACCTCTCGGGGAGCGAAACAATCTCGTCACCATCGTGTCTTCTCACCTCAGCGGCCTGAAGACGCCTCTGCCTGCGGAGACCCGACGCGGCCTCCATGCTCTTCGTCACACTCTAGCCACACGTCTCCTCCGGGCTGGCGAACCGCTCGAGACGATTGCGGCGATCCTCGGACACACCTCGGTCGAGTCGACCAGGCTCTATACGAGTCTCGACCTGGAAGCTCTGCATTGCGTCGCTCTCGACCCCGAGGAGGTGCTCCATGGGTAGCGAACAGTCAGCGTTTCGCAGTCCCGTGCGAGATCTGATGGTGAAGTTCCTCGAGGAGAAGCGCGGCTGTGGATACCGCTATGAGAGGGAGGAGTACCTTCTGCGAGCGTTGGACAGCTTCCTCGTTGCTCGAGGGCTTCAACGCCGGGAGCTGCCGAGAGTCCTCGTACAGGACTGGACCGCCGCGCGCGCCGATGAACGTCCCAGGACGCAGCGCATGCGGCTGACGATCGTTCGTCAACTGGCGATCTTCCTCTGTCGGCAAGGCTGCTCGGCCTACGTTACGCCCCTGAATCCAAGGCGCGGTACACGTCGTGAATTCACGGCGCGCATCTTCAGCCGGGAGGAAATCGCAAAGATCCTTCAGGCAGCTGACGACCTCGCCCCCTGTCGATGGTCGCCTCTCTATCATCTCGTGATCCCGGAACTCTTCCGCGTGCTCTACGGCTGCGGTCTTCGCCGAGGAGAGGCTCTTCGCTTGACAGTCGGAGACGTCGATCTCGTGGACGGAGTCCTTCGAATTCGCGAAGGCAAGTTTCGCAAGGACCGCCTTGTTCCCATCGCTCCCGGCTTGACTGAGCGGCTTCGTAGGTACGCCGAAGCACTCGACCCCCGCGAGCCTGGACAGCCGTTCTTCCCGTCCCCGCGCGGCGGCGCGTATTCCTCCGGGCGCGTGTACACGATTTTCCGCAAGCTCTTGGGAGCCGCTGGCATTCCACACCACGGTCGCGGACGCGGCCCTCGTCTCCACGAGATTCGCCATTCCTTTGCCGTACATCGGCTCGAGAACTGGTATGCGGAGGGTGTGGATTTGAACGCGAAGCTGCCGCTGCTCTCGTCGTACATGGGCCACCGCTGCATGCACGGTACCCAGGTCTACCTCCAGATGACCGAGAGCCTGTTCACCAACGTCACGGAACGGCTCGAAGCCGTCTGCGGTCATGCCATTCCGAGCGGGAGCAGAACCTCATGACGATCGCGAAACCCACCGACTTCGCCTGTCGACTCACTTCTTTCCTGACCGAGTACCTCCCATCCCAGCGAGGTCTCAGTCCGAACACGATCAAGAGCTACCGCGATGCGTTCGTGTTGCTGCTGCGCTACTGCCGTGAGGTCTGCGAGATGCGCATCGAGCGCCTGTCGCTGGAAGCGATCGACGCGTCTCTCATCGTGAAGTTTCTCGGGCATCTCGAGAAGGAGCGCGGCTCTTCAACCCGAACTCGAAACCATCGCCTCGCCGCATTCCACTCTTTCTTCAAGTACGTCCAAGTCGAGGAGCCGGATCGGATTCAACACTGCCAACGCATTCTCGCGATCCCGCTTCGGCGCATAGCGCAGACTGAACCCACCTACCTGTCAGTCGAAGAACTGGCCGCGATCCTGAGACAACCAGACTCAACGACGCCTCAGGGACGCCGGGACGCTCTCATGTTGAGTCTGCTTTACGACACAGGAGCTCGCGTGCAGGAGTTGATCGATCTCTCGATCGCGGACCTTCGTCTCGCCTCCCCTCCGCAGGTGCGCTTGACTGGAAAGGGGCGAAAGATCCGCGTCGTCCCGCTCATGAAAGGAACGGCTGCCAACCTCGGCGAGTACGTCAAGGAGCACGCTCTCGATCGTCCCGAACAGGCGAACGAACCGCTCTTCGTGAACCGGGCGGGTAACCGTCTCTCCCGATGGGGAATACGACATCTTCTGTCCAAGTACAGCGAGGCCGCTCGAGTCGAGTGCCCGACGCTACCGCAGAAGATCACTCCTCATACCTTACGCCACACGAAGGCGATGCACCTCTTGCAGAGCGGCAACCCCGCCGTCGTAATCCGCGACTTCCTCGGTCATTCGGACATCCAGAGCACCCAGATCTACGCGAAGGCCGACCTGGACATGAAGCGGCGCGCCCTCGAGAAGGCCAATCAGCTTCCGGAGAGCAAGAAGGACCGATCGTGGCAACGCGATCCGGACCTTCTCACGTGGCTCGGATCGCTGTAGACGCGCGGCCGATTTATGGAGAGTCCCAACGCGCCGAAGCGCCTCCGGTCGAGACAGGCGTCCGCTACTCCACATAACTCCGAACTCCCCATGTGATGAGTGATGTGGAGCTCCACATCACTCATCTAGCAATTCCAGCGCCGCTGCCCGGTCGGCGTCGACGGACTCGGCGCGCCGAGCTTCGCGGACGAGCTCACCGATCGGCGCTTCCAGATTGTCTGTATACGTCACTGGCATCGGCGTCTCGAGCCAGGCGACTTCTTGAGGGATCTGGACGCGGCCTTCTTCAACGACAAACCGCCTCTCCACCGGCACGATCTCCAGAAAATCCGGCTCCGACAGTGCCACTCGGAGTCCACGGGCAACGTCTGCGGCAGACCGCGCTGCTTCGACACGTGCTGCCCCTTCCGCCGACTGGAGCGCGCGACTTAGAGTCACGAAGGCCAAACCGAGTACGCCGGCGCTACCGACGAGAACGAGAATCCACGGCCACGAAAGTGGCATTGATGAGTTCTTCTTCGTGCGGTGGACGACGTGACCGGCGGTCATGGTGAGAGTCTACCTCTGCTCCCGATGGACTGATGTCAAGAATTGGTCAAGACCGCTCCGAAGCTCAGAGCGAAACGGCAAGGCCGAACCCCGCTCAAGCGTGCCACTTAGCGGCCATGGTGACGTTCGGTGAACGTTAACGTCTCGGGACCGGTCATCGAGCGTCGCCGGAGAAGAAACATCCGGCGTTTTGATCACCTCGGATGATAGGATATTCGCTTGGGTTCGAAGATTGGTCGCTCGACGTCGTGCACCCTTCCCCCCACTGCACGTCGCGCTACGACCTACCATGGGGCATTTCATACCTCCTCTTTTCGTCAACGAGAGCGAGCCATGAACATCACCGATGTGCTGTGCTGTGTCCGTACGCGTTTTCTTTGTCTCCTGGTCGCGCTATCCCTCGGTGGCGCCGATTCCCGCCAGCTCCATGCCCAACCCGAGGTCGAAGGGCAATGGGGCGCCGTCCATGCGCTTCCCTGGCGGCCGGTCCACTCCATTCTCCTGCCCACCGGCAACATCATGGTGTATGCCAACACCGATCAGCGGCAGTGGGACCCGATCACCGAGACGCTCATCGATACGGCGGACCATGGCTATGACGCATTCTGCGGCGGCCACACACTTTTGGCAGACGGTCGCGTCTTCTTCACAGGCGGGCACATCCCCGGGTGCACGGGCCTCCCCAACGCAACGTACTACGACCCGACGACGGACACGTTCAATTGGGTCCCTGACATGGCAGGGGGTCGGTGGTACCCAAGTCTTGTGACGCTCTCGAACGGCGACATCGTGACGATGTCCGGCCGGCTCGAAGATGGTAGCAAGAATCTATTCCCCGAAGTGTGGGAAGTAGCAAACAACGGTTGGCGCCGTTTGACCGGCGCTTCGCTCAATCTGCCGCTGTTTCCGGCCGCGTTCCTCGCGCCGTCCGGACAGGTGTTCGTCGCCACATCGCCGTCGCGCTTTCTCGACACCTCCGGGACGGGAACCTGGACAACGAGCGCCACGCGTCAGGAGAGCGGCCGCGACAACTACGGCTCGGCGTGCATGTACGAAGTCGGCAAGGTGATCTACACCGGCGGCGCCGACGCGCCGACCGCGACGTGCGAAGTCATCGATTTGAACGCGCCGACGCCGACGTGGAGCTTTGTCGCTCCCATGCCGCAGGTCCGTCGCCAACACGACGTCTCGATCCTGCCGGACGGACGAGTCCTGGTCATCGGCGGTAGCAGTTCGAGTGGCTTCAACACAGAAGATGGTCCGAAGCCAGCCATCGTTTGGGATCCGGTGGCGGACAACTGGACGACGTGGGCCACCGAAGCCGAATATCGCGGCTACCACTCCGAAGCCGTGCTGTTGCCGGACGGGCGTGTCGCGAGCATCGGCGGCGACGGCCACCCAACGCTGCAGGTCTTCTCACCGCCGTACCTCTTCCAAGGGACGCGACCGACCGTCGCCACTTCACCAGCGAGCGTCGCGCTCAGCGATACGTTCTTCGTCGGGACGCCCGATGCCGCGAGCATCGCCCAGGTCAACCTGCTCCGGCCGTCGGCGGTCACCCACACCAAGAACATGAACCAGCGCATCAACAAGCTGGCGTTCACCGAGGTCGCCGGTGGTCTCGACGTGACCATGCCGTCGAATCCGACGGAGTGCCCGCCGGGGCACTACATGCTGTTCCTAATTGATACGAACGGCATCCCTGCCGCGGCACCGTGGATACTCGTCACCCCAGCCGCTGCTAACCAGCCACCGCCAGCACCCACCGGGCTCGCGGCGAGCGCAGGCGACGCCCAAGTCATCCTGACGTGGGACATCGCCAGCGGCGCGACCACGTACAACGTCAAACGCGCCACCACCGCCGGTGGTCCCTACGCGACGATCGCACCTGGGTTGCCGAGCACCAGCTTCACCGACACGAGCGTCGTCAACGGTACGACATACTACTACGTCGTCACCGCCGCGAACCTCATCGGCGAAAGCCCGGAGTCCGCCGAAGTGAGCGCAACGCCGACGCTGCAGCCACCGGGAGTTCCTTCCGACCTTGAGGCGACAGGAAAAAACGGAGTCGTCGACCTCGTTTGGAGCGCACCGTCCGGCACCATCGCGAGCTACAGCGTCAAACGCGCTACCGTCTCCGGCGGTCCTTACGGCTTTGTCGCTTCGGTCACCAGCACCTCGTACTCGGACAACTCGGTGACGAACGGTGCCACCTACTTCTACGTCGTCTCCGCGCTCAACGGCGCCGGCGAGAGCGCCGACTCGTCCGAGGCAAGCGCCACACCGAACCCGCCCCCGAGTCCGCCCACAGCGCTCAGCGCCATCGCCGGGAACACACAGGTGAGCCTGACCTGGGGCGCGTCGCCATTGGCGGCCGAGTACAACGTCTATCGTTCAACAACGAGCGGCGGCCCCTACAGCGTGATCGCGTTCTCCCTCACCGGCACGAGCTTTCTCGATACCGGCTTGACGGACGGAACGACCTACTACTATGTCGTCACCGCGGTCAACCCAGCGGGCGAGAGCGGTAACTCAAACGAGTCGAGCGCGACGCCGCAAGCACCATCCATCAAGCTGCTCACCGGCGTTCTCTCGAACGTTGGCAGCGGTTGGCAAACGGTGACGTTGGCGCAAACCTACGACTCGATGGTCGTGGTTTGCTCAGCTAGCTACGGCGCTGGACAGGCGACTGCCGTCACGCGTGTGCGAAACGCCGCCGGTAACAGCTTTGAAGTCCGCGTCCAGAACCCCAGTGGTAACGCACTTTCGGGTTACGCCGTTCACTACGTGGTGGTCGAGGAGGGTGTTTACACAGCAGCCATCGAGGGCGTCACTCTTGAAGCCGTGAAGTTGACCTCTGCGGTTACGGCGCGCAAGGGTTCTTGGCTCAACCAAGACTTGGTCTACCAGAATGGATACTCGAACCCGGTCGTTGTCGGCCAAGTGATGTCGGAAAACGACGTCAGCTGGTCGGTGTTTTGGGCCAGCGATGGCAGCCAAGGGAATCCGCCGACAGCAACTTCACTCGGCGTTGGCAAACACGTCGGTGAGGATACGAACACGACCCGCGCCAATGAGACCGTGGGGCTCATCGTCATTGAGTCCGGCTCCGGCGTCTTGGCTGGGCTTCCCTTCACGGCGGCTGTAGGCAGTGACACCGTTGAGGGATTCTTGAATAGTCCGCCGTACGCGTATGCCCTGAGCGGTCTCGCGAACCCACGCACCGCCATCGTCAGCGCCGCGGGCATGGACGGCGGCGACGGCGGCATTCCAATGCTCTATGGCGCCAATCCGGCGGGCACGACCCTCAACCTCGCCATTGACGAAGACGTCATCGGCGACACCGACCGCGCCCACACCACCGAGCAAGTCGCTTATCTCGTGTTCGACGAACAGACGTTACCGCCGGAGGCGCCGACCAATCTGACGGCTGCCGGCGGCGACCTCCAGGTGACCCTCAACTGGAGCGCTTCGGAACGTGCGGAGAGTTACAACATCAAACGCGGCGGGACGACCGGCGGACCGTATGCATCGATCGCCAACACTGTCGAGACGAACTTCATCGACACGAATTTGAATGACGGCACGACCTACTATTACGTCGTCAGCGCGATCAACGTCGCCGGCGAGAGTGCCGACTCCGCCGAGGCGACAGCGACGACTCTGAGTCCACCGGTCATCGCGTCCGTCGCATCATCTTTGAACCCGGCTCCAACCGGCGCCGACGTCACGTTCACGGCAAGTGCATCGGATGCGGACCTTGACCCGCTCACCTACTCGTTCGACTTCGGCGATGGCACACCTCAGACACCGTACTCGCCGTCGATCTCGGCGCTTCACAACTACGGTGCTCCGGGTCGATATACCGTCACCGGTTTCGTTACCGACGGCACCACGATCGTGTCGTCGACGATCGTACAGATCGTCCACTTGGCGTTACCACCAGGCGAAGCGACCGCTTCGGCGCAGATTGTCTACGACGCCGCCCGCTCCAAGGTATGGAACGTCAATCCGGACAGCAACACGGTGACGCGAATCGACAGCGCTGGGTTGACCAAGGATTTCGAGATCCCCGTTGGCGTCGAGCCACGTAGCCTCGCATTGGGTCCAGGCAGCAGCGAAATCTGGGTGACTTGCGAAAGCTCAGACGAGATCTATGTCTTGGATGCGGTTAGCGGGGCACCCCTCCAGGTGCTCGCGACGCCACGTGGCGCGCGGCCGATGGGGATTGCGTTCGCGTCGAACGATAGCGCCGCCTACGTCACGTACATGGACGGTGGCCTGCTCGCCGAGTGGGATCCCGCCACACGCACACAAATCCGCACGCTTGATGTCGGACCGGCGCCTCGAGCGCTCGCGATCTCTGCCGACTCGGGCCGCATCTTCGTCGGCCGTTTCGTCTCGCCCATGCTCGTCGGCGAGGTGCGTGAGGTGGACGCTCCGACGTTTACCGTCACACGCACATTCACGCTGGCGCACGACACCACACCAGACTCTGAGTTCTCAGGGCGCGGCACGCCGAACTACCTTGTACAGATGGCCATCTCGCCCGACGGACAGCGGCTCTGGGTGCCGTCGAAGAAGGACAATACCGATCGAGGGCTCTTCCGTGACGGCATCGTCTTGACGCAGGACAGCACCGTGCGGTCCATCTTCTCGAAGCTGAACCTGATCGCCAACGTCGAGGAACTCACCGAACGTCACGACGTGGACGATCACGAGCTTCCGCACGGTGTGGACTTCTCACCGGTAGGCGACCTCGCGTTCATCGCCTACCAAGGCAACAACGCCGTCAGAGTGTTCAACGCCTACGACAATTCCACGGTCACAGACATCCTGCTGGGCGGCGAACTCGCACCTCAGGACATAGTCGTCACTCCGGACGGCCTGAGACTGTTCGTGCTCAACTTCATGACGCGGAGCGTTTCGGCGTTCGACATCGCCGGGCTGGCGAACGGCACAAGCACAAGCGCCACGGAGCTTGCTGTGATCGATGCAGTGGATACCGAGCTGCTCGCGCCCGAAGTACTCCTTGGGAAGCAGATCTTCTATAACGCCGCCGACACGCGCATGACTCTCCAAGGCTACTTGAGCTGCGCCACCTGCCACCTCGACGGCGGCGAAGATGGTCGTGTTTGGGACTTCACCGACCGCGGCGAAGGACTGCGTAACACGATCGCGCTGACAAGAAGAGCTGGCACAGGACACGGCAACGTCCACTGGACTGCCAACTTTGACGAGATCCAAGACTTTGAACTCGACATTCGCGGCGCCTTCGGCGGTACGGGTTTCATCAACGGCCAACCGAACAGTTCCCTTGGGGCTCCGAATGCCGGCAGGAGCGCCGATCTCGATGCACTGGCCGCGTACGTCACCTCTCTGGCGGAGAGCGGCCTCAGCCCTCATCGCAACGGCGACGGAACGCTGACGGCTGACGCTCTGCTGGGAAAGCAGATCTTTCAGCAACTCGAGTGCGCGCTATGTCACGCCGGAACGGAATTCACTGACAGCACCGTGGGAACGAGTGGGCTCCTGCTGCACGACGTTGGCACGATCAAGGCCTCCTCCGGTGAGCGACTCGGTCAGCCCCTCACGGGCCTCGACACACCGACGCTCCGGGGCCTCTGGAACAGCGCGCCGTACCTTCACGATGGCTCGGCGAGCTCTCTTCTGGACGTCATCACGACGCAGAACTCCGCGGACCTGCACGGTGTGACGAGCACACTCACTGCCCAGCAGCAGCTTCAGCTCGTCGCCTACCTCGAGCAGATCGACGACGACGAGCCGGCGGCAGTTCCTGTCCCTCCAATAGACCTGACCGCGAGTGCTGGCGATGGAACGGTTGCGCTCAACTGGACCGCGTCCCCTGGCGCAGACACTTACAACGTCAAGCGTGCTACCGGCACCAACCCGTTCACGGTGATCGCGACGGGCGTCACGGCGACCTCATATGACGATGGAGACACTCACAACGGCACGACGTACTTCTACGTCGTCAGCGCCTCGAACACGGGCGGCGAGAGCTTCGATTCCGAGGAAACCAGCGCCCAGCCGCAGGCTCCCGCTGGTTTGACCCTGGAGACTGGTGTGATCACGGGTGTCGACAGCAACTGGCAAATCGTGACGCTGCAGCAGTCGTTTCAGTCGATGGTCGTCGTCTGCTCGGTCAACTACAGTGCAAGCGATCAACCTGCGGTGCCGCGCGTGCGAAACGCCGGTGGCAGCAGCTTCGAACTGAAAGTGCAAAACCCCGGAGACGCGGCGCTGAATGGATACTCCGTGCACTACGTCGCGGTCGAAGCGGGTGTGTACACAGCCGCTGTTGACGGCGTCACCATGGAAGCCGTCAAGTACACGTCAACAGATACGGACCGCCAAGGATCGTGGACGCCCGGTCCCCGCTCCTATCTCAATACCTACACGAATCCGGTGGTTCTGGGTCAAGTCATGAGCGAGAACGACATCAACTGGTCCATGTTCTGGGCGAGTAACGGCGGCGCGAAGACACCACCGTCCAGCGGCAGCCTCGCCATGGGTAAACATGTGGCCGAGGACACGATCACCACGCGCGCCGACGAAACCATCGGATACATCGTCATCGAGGCAGGCTCCGGATCCATTGCTGGGGTCAACTATGAAGCGGCTTTGGGTGGCGACTCGATTCGCGGTGTCACCAACAGCCCGCCGTATCGCTACGCACTCGGCTTGCCGAATCCACACGTGGCGATCATCAGCTCTGCAGGTATGGATGGAAACAATGGTGGCTGGCCCATCCTCTACGGAGCCGCGCCGCTGGCACTTGGTCTTGATCTGGCGTACGACGAAGACCAAATCCGCGATTCCGAACGCAAACACACGACTGAGCAAGTCGCCTACATCGTGTTCGACTGAAGCTACGACGTGAAGGGTTTGACGACAAGCGCGACCATCACCACAGGCAACCTCCCATGAAACGACTCCTTTCTTTGACCCTCACGGTTTTAGCAGCGCTGAGCCTTCCGGCGGACGCTACGGCCCAAATCCGCTCACTGAGCTTCGGCATCGGGCTCAACTGCCCCTTCGGATTGGGCGAATGCTACCCGCAGGTCTATGCTGGCCTCGTCGGCCTTCCCGGTGCCGAGCTCGTCGCCGAGGAACCGAACGCCGAGCACAACACCTGCATCGTCCGGCCGGCAGGAGGCCGCATGCTCGCACCGCGCGAGGTCGCGAAGTTCATCGAAGGGATCCGTATCGGCGCGCGACTCCGTGGCATGGAAGCAACCGTCGACGGCCGGATCGAAAAGCGCGGCGCCGATTTTGTGCTCGTAGCGCCCGATGGCGATGTGTTTCGCTTGGTGCCGCTCGAAACCAAAGTGCAGTGGGACTTTCGCAGCAAGAGCCCCTTTCCGGTCCGTCCGGTCGAGGCGGGCGCGCATGCACGGCTCACCGCGCAGTGGGTTGAAGACCGCCGACCTCTGCGCGTCATCGGGCCGGTCGTACAGAGCGACGGAAGAACAGAACTGACGCTGCAGGTCCGGGAATTCTACGCCTTCGGCGCTCGAGATGACTCCGTGCTTCGCGAACTCCGTCTGGGGATTCGCGTCAACAGCCCCTACGGACTGACAGAGCCGTGGGCAACTATGCGCAGCACGGTCGAGCAACTCCCAGGCATTGCTGCCGTCGGCGGCGCACCCGACCTGGCGACCTCGACCGTCGAGGTGCGTCTCGAAAAGGCCGCGCAGGTGGACGTCGCGACGTGGGCCAAGAGTATCCAATCGACAGGCGACGGAGCGCAGCTCTTCGGGATCGAAGCGACAGTGTCTGGACGGGTCGCCAAGCGCCTCGGGCAGCTGGCACTGCAGCCGACCGGAACGGACACGTGGATGTACTTGACCCCTTTGACGCGGAACGTCAAGTGGGACTATCGCAAGAAACGCGAGATATTGCCTACGGACGTGGAACACAACGCGTACGCTGCTCTGCTCGAGCGCTGGACGCCGCATCTACCGCCGGTGCACGTTGCCGGCCCGCTCGTACTGCGAGGTGAAGACAGTGGCGACGTGAGCGTTTTGGAGGTGCGAGCTTGGGGGCTGCTGAATGAGCTAGCATCGGAAAGCGCGGCGCGGCGCGACTTCAGTGCCCCGGACGCACCGAAGACGCTCCGCGCCAAAGTCAAGAAAGACTCGCAGAACGTCCAGCTCACTTGGGCGCGAAATCGGGAAAAAGACTTTGCTGGCTATCACGTCTATCGATCCGCTGATCTAGAGGGGCCGTACACGCGCGTCACGCAGGAACCAGTGCGCGAGCGCACGATGACGTTGTCAAAGAACCGCTTCGAGCTCGCCGACTGGTTCTTCGTCACAGCGCTTGATCAAAGTGGCAACGAATCGCCGCGATCGATGCCAGCTTCCCCTCTACCGCCGGCCGCACCGAGCCGTCTCAAGCTGACCCTGCGAGACGGCGCGGCCGTGCTCACGTGGAAGGAGAATACAGAGGCCGATTTCGACAGCTACACAATCTACCGCGCGCACGAAAAACGTGGCCCCTTTGGCGAGATCGCCTCAGTGATCTACGACGAAACCTACACCAACTTCGGCCTGCAGCCCGGCCGCACGTATCACTTCGTCGTTACGGCGGTCGATGGCTCGTTCAACGAGTCAGTGCACTCAGAGGTCGTTTCCGTGACGTTGCCGAAGGCGGCGGCGGCAACTGCCACGGCGAGCGGCAAGACCGCAGCGGCGCGGACAGCGAGGCGCTGACGGGAATCCGTCGCGCGCTGCTCTTTGACGTTCTGTCGAGCTTCCAATTCAGGAGCTCGTCGAACAGATGAGCAGCAGATCGAAAGTTCGACTCGATCACTCCAAAACCTGGCACTCGCTGGAGAGACTCTTGGCTGCTCGACGAAGCCTGCTATGATAGCGGCCAAACAACAAAGAAGGAGTCTCGGCATGCATCGCTGCGTTCCTAAGTCGTCGATCCCTATTCTGGCTACCTGGCTTTTGATTTCCTGCTCCCACCTCGGAACGCCGAGCTCGGGCACCCCGGCCGAACTGGACGTCAAAGTCACGCGAGTCTTCGGCCCTGAACACCCCGGCGGCCACTACAAGCATCCGGCGTCGATCACCGAGCTCGACAGCGGCGACCTCTACTTGACGTTCTACGGCGGTTCCGGCGAGTACGGCGACGACACCGCCGTCTACGGTGCCCGATTGAAGAAGGGATCCAGCCGCTGGACCCTCCCCAAAGCCATCGCTGACACCCCCGACCGGTCGGAGGGAAACCCGGTCGTCTGGCAGGCACCTGACGGTGTCGTGTGGCTCTTCTACGTAAATCGCTACGGAGAGACCTGGTCCAACGCTCGCGTCAAAGCAAAAATCTCGCGCGATGGCTGCCAGACATGGTCCGACTCGTTCATGCTGACATGGAAAGAAGGCACGATGGCTCGGGGGCAGCCCATCGTGCTGACCAACGGAGACTACCTGCTGCCGCTCTACTATGAAACCGGTGACGATCGCGAGGCTACGGCCTCGGATACCGCCTCCTACTTCATGCGCTACAACCCACGCACCAAAGAGTGGACCGAGACCAACTACATCCGCTCACCCATGGGCAATCTCCAGGCACAGGTCGCACAGCTCACGGACGACTACCTTGTGTGCTACATCCGACGCGGCGGTAACTTTCTTCCCACGGACGATGGCTACTTGCTGCGAGCAGAGTCGCGCGACGGGGGGCGGACATTCACTGATGCGAAACAGACCGAATTTCGTAATCCCAACTCGGCGGTCGACTTTATCAAGCTCCAAAGCGGCAACCTACTTCTCGTCTACAACGACAACATGAACGAGCGGACACCGCTAACAGTTGCCGTTTCCCTCGACGGCGACAAGACCTACCCCTATCGACGCAACCTTCTCACGGATGACAACACCTTCGCCTACCCGTACGCCATCCAAGGGCGCGACGGCAGGGTTCATATCATCTGCACGACCGATGAACGCACCGCGATCCTACACATCACGTTCGACGAAAGCGCCATTGTGAACGACCAATACAAGGTGGCAGCGTCGAATGAGCCACGTCGTCGTTCGATCGTCGCGCTCGCTAGCTCACCGACAAACTAGATTCTCCGGACACCCTGAGATCCGGACGCAACCGCCGACTCCAGCAGTGTCGATCAGCGGCGGCACCGCGCTGTCCATAAAAACTGGAATCTCCGGGCACTCCGATCCCCGCGCTACAGCACCCAACCGCGACGATACGGCGGTGCAATCAAAGCGTTGGCCTCGTCACAGTCGGTGAATCGCCCTTGTGCCGCGTTCCAACTGAGTTTTCGGCCGGGAAAACTGAGTGCAATGACTCCGAGCAGCGCGATTTCCGTGAGCGGCCCGCCATAGGTGACGAAATCGGATCCGGCGCGCCGACCTTCCAAGATCGCCTGCACAAAATCGTGCCGGTGATTCTTGACGCGTGGAATCGTTGGCGTCGGCCGTTTGTAGTCGAGCATGCGCTCCTTTGGGAGAAGCTCGACGTCGCGAGCGCCGTGGGAACCGTGCATGATCGTACCACCGTCGCCGAAGAGGACGGCTCCCGTACGCACCGGCTCACGATCAGGCTCGAGTTCAGCCGGACGCGGTAGAGAGCGCGAGCCGCTGTACCAAAACAGCGTCACCGGCGGGCGATCGCCGCGCGCCGGAAACTCGAAGCGAAGCGCACTGCCGCACGGGAACGTGTCGGCATGCTCGGACGGATCATAGTCGCCAACGTCGAGCGCCTTGACGGACGCAGGCGCGCCGAGTTCGAGTGCCCAAAACGACGGGTCGAGAACGTGGCAGACCCAATCGCCGATGGTGCCGTTACCGAAGGGCTTCCAGCCACGCCACTGGCCTCGAATGTACATCGGGTGAAAGGCGCGCTTGGCTGCCGGTCCGAGCCAGAGGTCCCAGTCAACGCCTTTGAGAACTGCTGGCTTTTCCCGCCGCTGCGGCAACTGGTCAATTTTGCAGTGCACCGCGCTGCAGGCGGCGTGAATGGTGTGCACGCGTCCGATGGCGCCGTCGCGGACCCACTCGACAAGCTTGCGGATGTCTCTCGACGCGTGGCCTTGATTGCCGAGTTGGGTGACGACACCCTTTTGGCTCGCGAGTTCCATCATCGCCCGAATCTCATGAATCGAGTGCGCGAGGGGCTTCTCGCAGTAGACATGCTTGCCGCGTCGAAGCGCGTCCATGACTGCAACGGCATGCGTGTGATCGGGAGTCGAAACGACCACGGCGTCGATCGAATTCTCGAGTCGATCAAGCATCTTGCGATAGTCGCGGAACCGCTGGGCAGACGGATACTTCTCGTAGGCAATTTTCGCACGTTGGTCATCGACATCGCACAGAGCGAGCACGTTCGTATACGGACTCAGGGCCCGCGAATTCGCCACCCCGCGACCGCCAGCGCCGATGTACGCAAGGTTGAGCCTTTCGCTTGGCGGTGTCTTCTCCCCGCCCAGTATGTGCGACGGAGCGATCGTGAATGCGGCCAGGCTCGCCGCCGAGCTGCTAAGAAACTGCCGGCGATTGGGGCGACGTCGCTGACGATCCATGCGATCCTCTAAAGAAGTCCGAGATGTTCGTCGGAAGCACTCCGAACCCCGCCGCCGGGAGCGTCTGCGTACTCCACGGCGCGCCTACGCCGCGGCGCGGGCCGACGTGACCGACCGGGCCCCACAGTATCACGACGCCAGCGGGGTTGCAACGCGAGTTGAATCGTCAGGCAATGACTCATCGAGCGCGACGACGAGCCCTCACGTTCATCGTCGTAGGGGGGTTGGCGGTGCAGCGCGCCCCCGAAGAATCCGCGGCGACGGGACTGCGGGTTTGGATGGCAATGAACGTGCGCCAACGTCAGGCAGTCGGAGACGTCGAGCCGTTGGAAGCCTTCACATGGCGGCAGTCCAAACCGTCAGCAACAAACGTGGAATTGCGAGACGCCGCAAAGTGAGTTGGGAATCCTGAAGAGTTCAGGCGTTCGCGAGACGCGGTACCGCCCCTGGAGCAACGAAGTAAGCCCAGACGGCTGCGACCTCCCGAGCTACATACCATGGCAGCATGGTCAACGTATAGGACTCCTCGGCCGGAACCGTGTACACATTTCGCCCGGCACGCTGGTACGCCAGCTTGATGCGAGGTAGGTGGTAGAAGTGGCTCACGGCAAGAATTCGAGCGATGTTGTGTTGGCGAAAGAGACGGCACGTATTCTCGACCGTAGCACGAGTGTTGACACCGTCCGGATCGAGAAGTATGGCGTCGTAGGGAACGGCGTGGTTCGGAAGGGTGGTCGCAAACCGGCGCATGGCCTCAGTCTCATGCACTTTGCCAGCGCCGGGACCGCCTGAGAAGATCAGCTGGCGCACCAAGCCTTCATGATAAAGCGCGCATGCAGTGCGGACTCGGTCCTTGAGCGCATCGGAAGGTCGGCCGCTCGCATCAACTCCGGCCCCGAACACGACCGCGGCGTCGGCGGGACGGCGGTAGTCGGTTTTGCCGAAGCACCACATTTGGCAGAGCGGGAGGATCGTCAACAAGCCAACCACGACGGCAAACGCAGAGGCACGCCTTGCCGGTGACCGCAAGTCGACTGAATCGCAGCGGCCGACGCTCCAGCCGACCCACACAAGTGCGGCGAAAACGAACGCGCTGAACGGCAGAGGAATGCCGGCTGCGATGCTACCCTGAGCCTGGAGGATAAAAAAATGTGCGCAGTTCCAAAGGGCGAAAGCGGCCAGAACGACGAGCAGCGACAACGTCACACGCGCGCGTACGGTCGCTCGCCTGGCCGGAGAAAAGCTGTGCGCAAGCAAGAATCCCGAGGCGACAAAAAGAAACCAACTGGCGGCGAACGACGGCAACGGTCGCAGATCGATCCACCAATTGTTGGCGTCGAATCCTGGTCGTAGCCATCCACCGGCGGCGTTGACGAGCGCGAAGCCGCCAACAATGAACGCGACAGCGCGAGGGATGACGGCACCCGCGGGGGTCGCCACAGTCTTCCTCTCTTCTCTTCTCATACCGGGCAGCAGCATCAGAGTCACGACGACTCTACCGTCGCACAGCTAAGACGACTCTCCTTATAGCGCAGAGCAGCAGACTCGGCAAAACGTTGTTACGACTTTTACGTTCTCACGACCGAAGATCTATGGACGTGTCGTCCAGACGCACTCGGAGAACCGAATCGAAACGTGCGTTTCAGTGGCTCGATCGAAGCGGTCGCCCCGGCTTCGCTCGACCCCCAGCCGCCGCATCCCCGCACTCGCCGCATTGAGTGTGGCGCGCCCCCCCATCGCCTCATAGAATCTTACCCTGCTCGATATAGGAGGCTTGGTGGATGGGAGGTTCACCCATGCAATATGCTCGACTTACGTGGCTTTTCATCACGGTGAGCGCCAACCTCACCCACACGACCGCCTCTCCGACTGACTGCGACCCCCACGTCTGTCGCACCGTCCAACTCGACGAACCCCAGCTTTTCATCGATGACTACCTCATCGAGAACCGTTTCAACGAGAACTTCCTCTCCGCATCCGTTCCCCACGTCGCGCACAAGCCAGAGCGAAGCACAAAACCGATCGTGACGCGAGATCCAGACAAGCCGTGGGAAGCCGACGGACTCGGGTATCTCTCGGTCGCGTACGATAGCGAGGCGAAACTCTTTCGTCTCTACTATCAGGTGGTCGTGCGACCCGAGGTCAAGGGCAAGGCGGGGTATCCCTCGGTGAACTACTGCGTCGGCTACGCTGAGTCGGCTGACGGCATACGCTGGTCGAAGCCACTCTTCGGCTTGGTTCCATGGGGTTCGATTGCGCGGACGAACATCGTCCTACAGGGACAGAATGAGGCCCACGCGCCACACATTCAGATAGCCCCGCCGGAGAACGCGGGCAGCATCCGCAACATTGGCTCTCTGCCGCGCAGCGCGTTTCGCGACCACCGGATTTTGATGTACTGCGGCGACTACCCGCACTTTCTCTCGACGTCGCACGACGGGATCCGCTTCGCTGAGCGACGCCAGCAGGTGCTTCCGCGACGCATCGACTGCCACCAGACGCTCCTGTACGACGAGGAGCGCCGCGAGTTCGTGACGTTTCTGCGTAACAAAATGATCTTCGGCGGCGCGACGGGCACTCCCAAGAAAGCGAATCACCGCATGATTTCGCGGCTCTCCAGCCCAGAGCTCTGGACGATGTGGAGTCAGATGCCGACGACCGTGCTTCTCCCGGACGCAGGCGACGCCGATCGGTTTTACGCCATGCCGACGTTTCGCTACGGCGGCGTCTACTTTGGCTTTTTACACCATCTTCGGCAAGTGCCGATGAGTGTTGAGGTCGAGCTGGTCACCAGCCGCGACGGTTTCAATTGGAGGCGAAGCGCATCCGGTCAAAAGTTGATTCCCGTAGGCACGGACACCGAGTGGGACCGCGGCATGGTCTACGCCGCCGATCGAGTGATCGAGAACGGCGACGAGTGGTGGCTTTACTATTCGGGACACGGCGATTACCACAACGAGCACCACAGCTGGGGCTCAGTTGGTCTCCTGCGCTTTCGCAAAGAAGGCTTCGTCTCGGTGCGCGCTGACTCCGAAGGCCGCACCAGCTATCTCGTGACGCGCCCTTTTCGCTGGCCGGGAGGAGATCTTGTGATCAACGCTGACACGCGTGGCGGACAGGTCGCCGTACGCGTGACCGATGTTCGGCGCGATCCGCTAGGCGAGCTTTCCTACGAAAACTGCGTGCCGTTTCGTGGCGACGCAACACGTCATCAAATGGAGTGGCGCTCGGGTGCCATCCACGAGCTCAAGGGCCAGATCGTCCGTCTCGAGTTTCGCTTCGTCCGCGCTGACCTCTACGGGTTTGTAGCCGCTCGGCGAGATGCAGCCGAGTGAGTCGCGGCCGATCGCTGGACCCGACTGCCGAGCACTATGCCGGTCGCGACAAACGACGTGCCCGCCGTCCTCATCGCAAACCGGCTGTACGTCATAAGCGGTGAGAACATCGAGCCGGCCGCAAGCAACACCACTCCATGGCTGCGAGTGGGTCAGATTGTTCGCCGGAAGCGACGGGCGAATCGGGAGCGTTTGGGACGCACCCGCGCCCAGCCTAATCTTCGCTTCGTGTTTCGTCCACGCGAGAGCGGAAAAGCAGGAACGGCGCCCAACGACTTCGTTGAACGGGAGGTCCGGCTTGCCTCCGCCGTCGATACTTTGGCCGCGGGACCGAGCCCGTCTTGGCACCCGACGGCCGAACGCTCAAAGACGGATCGGCTCGAAGGTCATTCCCGGCTTTGGTAGAATGTTCGAAACACAGCTCGTACACTTAGCCCTCAGCACGGAGCAGGCGTGAGCGTGCCGGACCTCGACGACATCCTCGATTCCATCCCAGTCCTCTTCGGATTCCCGAGGCCCGATTGGGCCAAAGTCGGCCGGTGGCTTGCGACGGAGTGCGCCAAGGACGACCGCGACGAAGTCTGCACCGATCTCGCTCGCCAGTGGCTCGCAACAGTGAAGGTTGCGGCCGGCGAGGGATATGAAGTCTTCGAGAGCGACAACTTCCTGATTTTGACTTCCGCCGGCCCAACGCACGCCCGCAACCTTGCGCGTGTCGCCGAACGGGCATTGAAGGAAATGCTCGAAGGGCTCCCTGGAGTCGCACAGAAAGACGGCCATGGCAAGTTCGTGTGCATTTCCTTCGCTGACAGAGACTCCTACTATGAGTATATCTCGCACTTCTATCCGGAAGGTGAGTTTGGCGCTTCCGGCGGTGTCTATCTGTCTCATGGATACCCTCACTTCGTGCTCAATCACGCAGCGCACTCCTCGTTGGAGCTTGTCCTCGTCCACGAACTAACGCACGCATGCCTCGGAAGTTGTCCGCTGCCGCTGTGGCTCGAAGAGGGCGTCACGCAGATCATGGAGGAGGCGATTCTCGGAATCTCCCGCTTCGCGATGAACCGGGAGGAGGTTGAGAGACATCAGAAATACTGGAGGGATAGCGGCCTCCGCTGTTTTTGGTTGGGCGAAAGTTTCCGGCGTCCCACCGTTGGCCGGGAACTGAGCTACGACCTCGCCGAGGTGCTGACTAGGAATCTTCTGTCCCGAGGGCGAGACCAGTTCCTCCGACTCCTCAAAGAGGCCGATTCCTTGGATTGCGGAGACACCGCTACGAAAAACGTCTATGGATTGGGAATCGGGGACCTGGCGGCGCAGTTCCTCGGCGAGGGCGACTGGGAATGGACTCCTGTCGAGGCAGCGGATTTCTACTATCGAGCCCTGCTCCGTCAGGAAACGGGAGAGTACCAGAGAGCTCTTGAAGATTTTCGCGTCGTCACCGAGTTGGGCTCTGAAGATCCCGATCACTTGAACTCGTTTGCGTGGCTTCTCTGCACGTGCCCGGAAGGCGGTGTACGTGATGGAGAGAAAGCTGTCGCGCTGGCGACCCGCGCTTGTGAACTGACCGAATGGAACTCGGAAGCCATCCTCGATACTCTCGGCGCTGCCTATGCTGAGTGTGGCGATTTCGAGAAGGCTGTAAGGTGGGCACGGAAAGCCGTTGAGCTTGCCGCGGAAGAGGATCGGCAAGGAGACGAGATTCGACTGACGCTGTACGAGAGAGGTAGGCCGTACAGAGAACCTCCGAAGTCGACGGGGAACGCCCGGCTGCTCAGTAGAGCCCCGACTTCGGCGCCATCCGCTCCATCCGTTCCTTGATCTCGCCCTCCACCTTCCGGCGAACCTGCACCGTCTTCCACGCATCTGCCTTTTTCAGTTCCTCGGCGTATTTCGCCTCGACTTCCGCGCGAACTTGGTTGATGGAAGCGTCGTAGGCTCGCCTCTGTCCGTCGTTGACGATCTGGTTCTTCCTGTCCATGGAAAGTTGCCCGCATGGAGGTCGTTGGAGGATCTGACCGCACGGGAATACGTCGGGTGAGGAACTGTCACCCGATCGGAACCGGCATCGACAAGATCAAAGTCTACTACGAGGCGGCGTCATGCCTCTCGCCATGGGCGACTCCTCCGTCGGTATACGTTTGTATACGGTTCAGAGCCGCGCCTCCCCGCCCTTCTCGGGCGGGGAAGGTATCCTAACCAGCCCGGGAATTCCTGAGACACCTGCTGCGAGGTCGTCAGACCGCCTCTGGGCTCCGCCTCGAGCGTCGACCCGATCCTCACTGTGGAAGAACCACACCTCCGGTCGGCTCGACGCTCGCTCCTTGCCAGAGACGCCCTGACGACCTCTCGCGACGGCGTCTCAGAAATTCCCGGGCGACGGGATTCGGCGGAAGCTGCGTTGGTGACCCCGCCAGGACTCAAACCTGGGACCTTCTGCTCCGGAGTCGCTCCCGCGGCGGCAACAGTTTTTCTAAACCGTTGCGCAATAACATATCACAGTGAGGCAGCAATCGCAATATTGGTGTCGAATGCTGGTCGACGTCAACTATTTCTTTCTCTGGCGACAATTAGAAATACCGTCACGACCGGTAGGTCGTGACCTTCTCCCCCCGCGGGGGGAGAAGGTTGCCAGAACTACAATTTAGTCTTTTGGTCTCTCGTCCTCCTTGGTCTGTGAGCTTCGCGTCCGACTCTTCGCTACCTCTTGCCGAAAGCTGGGAACGCTCAGCTCCATGATCACGGAATGGTGCACCACGCGATCGATCGCTGCCGCGGTCGTCATTGCGTCCTTGAAGATTTGATCCCACTTCGAGAAGACCAGATTGCTGGTGATCAGCACGCTCCTTCGCTCATAGCGTTCGGCAAGGAGCGTGAAGAGCACTTCCATCTCCGAGCGGTCTTGCTGCACGTAACCGATGTCGTCGAGCGCCAGGCACTCGAAGTTGTCGAGTTTGCGCAGCTCCCTGCTGAGCCGCAGGTCTCTCTTCGCTTCAAGCAGACGCTCGACGAGCTCGCACGCCGTTGTGAAGAGAACCGTGTGGCCCATGTTCACCAGTTCATGCCCGATGGCTGACATGACGTGCGTCTTGCCCGTGCCAGGGTTGCCGAAAATGCACAGGTTCGTCGAGCCTTCAAGAAAGTCGCCTTGGCATAGCGACTTGATCTGTCCTCTCACCGCTGCGGGGAATCGTCTCTGCTTCAGCGTCGAGAGCGTCTTATCCCGCGGCAGTTTTGACTGCCGCTTCAGGCGATCTATGCGGCGATCCTTGCGGTCCTGCGCCTCTATATTCGCCAGTTCGTCGAGGTAACGCACGTGGCTCCAGCCCTGCTTCTTCGCACGTTCGGCGAGATCTTGATAGTTTCCGAGAAATGACGGCAACCGAAATGCCTTCAGTCGCAGCGTGAGTGTGCTCTCGGTCATGACGCCTCCTTTTCCGTCTCTTCTTCACTCCATCCGATCAAGCTGTCGTAAAGGAGAAGATCAGGTTCCGCGACCGTCACTCGGGGTGCTGCGGCGGAGTCGTTCGGCTCGACAAGATCCTTCGTCGAACCGTAATCGGGCACGCGATCTTCTGCCAGTAGCTGAGCGAGCGCCGACTCCACACGACACTCCATCGTCGTAGCAGCTAGCTGTAGGATCCGCAGGTATTCGAGATCTGCGCGGCCAGCCGACTTCTCAAGCAGTCTGTCATACGCGCGACGAAAGACGACGCTGGGAAACAGCGCCTCGCGGTACACGTAGCGCTCAAACGCGCCGGGCTTTCTCACCAGCGAGGCGATGATATGGCGATAGTCAATCCGTGCCGCGTCCTTTGCTCTGAGACGTTCCATGCGCTCAATCACCTTGCCCTTGTACTCCAGTTCGATGATGTCGGCGTAGATGCGGGCTCTGAGTCGCTCTCCGCGCAATCTTGACGGCACGGAGTATGTCTTCCCTGCGACGCGAACCGTACTCCAGCGTGAGACAGTCGTCGTTTGCTCGCGGAAGCAGTCCAGCGCTCGCGCTGGAAGACTGCGCATCTTCACGAGCTCTTTTTGAACTCGCTCTGCGCGGTGAGTGTTGCGCTTGCGCACGAGCTGTCTGAGAAACTCGACGTAGTGCTCGACGCTGTCGAAATCGCGGCTACCTCGCAGACGCAGGCGCTGGTCGATGGACCGCTTGAGCTGCCTGTGGCTCGACTCCACATCTCCGTTCTCGTTCGCCTTGCCCGGACGGTTCTTCGATGGTTTGAGGCCGTAGTGATGGAGAAGCTCGAGGTAGCGCTGCGTGAATCCACGACCGCGCGTCTCGCGCAGTCTGTGAGTCGCGGCCGAAAGATTGTCGGTGCGATGCACGCTGGGAACCTTGCCAAGCTCACGCAGCGCTCGCTGGAGTCCTTGGCTCAGTGCCTCGAAACTCTCCGAGTACGCCACGTCCACGTACTCCCAGTTCGAGTACGGCAGAACGAAGTGGTACAACAGATGTCCAAACGACTGCCCGCCGATCGTGATGCCCAGAGTCCGCATGTCGGTGAAGTCCGACTGACCTTGCTCTCCGGGAGGCCACTGCTGCGGAAAGAATACTTCTTTTGCCGGCCCCTTCAGCGCTCGCCACTCGCGGATCCGCCTCTGCAGTGTCCTGAGCTGCCCCGGGCGAAACCGACCTGGGTAACGACGCCCGAGTTCCTCGAAGATCGTCTTCGCCTCCAGCCCGCTGTCGCCGCTCAGAAGCTCGTCGATCTCTTCTCTCACCTCAGCGAATGGGTCATCCCGTGTCCGCCAGGTCCTCTGCCCCCGAGTCTCACTCGGAAATTTCCCCAAATCTCGGTATTTCCTTGCTGTCGGGGCGCTCATACCTGCCCGCGCCGCCGCGCTCTCCAGCGGCACTCCTTCGTTCGTCAGCGACATCAAAAGCCTCACTTGATGGTCGTTCTTCATATCTCCCCACTCCCTTCTGGGAGCGGAGGTTACGACGTCGCGACCGCCGGATCGCACCCGAAACTTCTAATTGTCGTCGCCCGAAAGAAATAGTTGTCGTCGGGCGATAGGAGTAATTGTCGCTGACCAGTCGAATGCGGTCGATTTGGGGTCAAAACGTATACCGTATACGTTTTGCATCGTGTTGCATCGTGGTGGTTTTTGAGTCCAGTAAAGCGGTTCACCTCCTCGACCACGAAGTCTCCACACAACGACACGCCACGCCAGATGTGCTTCACCGGACGTTTACGCAAAGCTCTGTAGAAATGAAACTTACGGCGCCACATCAACGAAACACCTGACTCAAGAGTGGGCGTCTGTCAGTATGAGGGTCGACCATTTCCTGCAGGAACGTGTCGACGAGGTGAGGGTCGCGGGGTGGTCGAACGACGAGGAGTTGAAGCTCCTCCGCACAGTTCGCCAGAAGCTTCCACCAACGCCCCGCACCGACGCGATCCTCTTTCACTGCGGCAACGTACAACTTTACCCACACGGAAACTAGAAGAAGCATTCTGGGAGGCGGCGACGCACGAACAGCTCCGTGAGAGCGCGTCGGACCAGCGAACAGCTTCGATACAACGCGTTTCGCCCCATCAAACCTTCAAGGATCCACGTTGTCACCGGTGATCAGAAAAAGTCAATCCAGAGGCATAAATGCGGAATGCTCGACAAACGAAGTGTAGTCCTCCGCCACTCTGTGGGTTTTCTCAATGCTCGGCAATGCCAAATAGATCGATCCGTCCGACTTCTTGAACGCTAAGTAACCCTCCTCGTTCCACGGGTTGTTCTGCTCTGCGGCAGCGATCGAACCAATCACTCGAGCAAACGGTACAATGGACGCTAAAGAACCGCCATCGCTGAAGCATGCATTGGATCTGATGGCCCCAACGATGCTATCATCTTGGAATTCAAATGAACCGACAACACCAATTGGTTCCCCGAATCCCAGAAACCCTCCGACAGCGAGCCCCCTGCATTCAGTCGTATTAAAGAGCAACATCCCACCAAGACTTCCACCGTTATGCTTCCTACATTGATCGACAAACTTCTCGGGAAACCTAAACTCAAGGGCACTCTCCAAACCCTTCACCGAAGAATCCCCTGTGTATCCGCGCCAGCCCTTGAATTGGATGGCTTTTCCTGGCAGCAAAGCTCGATCCGAAAAATCGCCAGGAACCCCATACGTCGATCGGTCGATCATGCCTCTCCCGTCAGTCGACTTATTAACGCCAATTCTTCTTGCCTTCGCGGAGGAATCCGAATGCTTGGCACAACTGACCAAGAAAACAACCAGACAAAACACCCAAGAAAGCCTACGCACGGCATTGCCCATGGACAAAACAGACGAACTCATCATCCCAAAAACCTGCATTACGATCAATAGACACCTTCATCAAAATGCCTCGGCGCACAAATCGACAAGCCAAGAAAGGATACCTACGCAGCATCGGCTAACATATAAAGCGCTCTATCGACAAAATTTATTTAGAGCCGCCATCAACGAAACACCTAAATCAAAAGTGTGCGCCTGTCAGATCGAGCTGCCGCGACACCCCGGGAGCCCTGACCATGGGTTCGCGTCTTGCCTCACTCGAGGCAGAAACAAGAAGCCACCGTTCCCTCTCCTTTGCTTCGCACTCTCAGGACTGCGCGGACAAATCAACGCCGCCCGCTGGGTACACTCCCGGCAGATGGACCGTCGGGAAAGTGCGGATGCATAAGGGGATCAACCAAAGGCTTCAGCCTGTCAGGCTGGCTAGGTCTAATAGCATAGCCAAGGCCACACAAGCCGGCTATGCCGTATTGCCCACGGAACTCAGCGTTCCACCCACCGGGCTTCGTCACCGCTATCTCCAAAAGCCAATCTTTCATTCTATTCGTATACTTGCACTCCGAATAATACCTCTTCCCTGCACAATCTCCATCATGTGGCTGAGCCCATCCGTCAAAACTGCTGCAAACTCTCAATTCACTCCTTCGATCCACCCAGCAAACCCTACAATTCGACTCAGCCGGGGGACACTCTTCATTCTCGTAAATTGCAAATCCTTCGTCTGCCGCCCCCCCACCCTGTCTCTCCGTGACCTCAAAAGTGCATTCATATACAGGCTTCCGAGTCGCGAACGGATCCGGTGGAGGAATCGGTGGGCCGTTCGGCCTCATTAGATACACTTGAGGACGAATAGGAACTTCAACTACAATCTCAAGTTGATCCACCTCCTCCTCATTCCGGCGTCGCCGTTGCGCCTCCTCCCTCCTCTCTCGCTCTCGTCGTAGGTTTCGCCGATAGACATGCCAATCGTGCTTGTACGGCCTGAGTTCCCTGATGCCTCCCCCTCGTCTCCCCCCTTTTTCCCCGATCGGATCCACGTTCGCAAGTGGACTCCCACCGACGAACAGATAGCCGTTGCCGCTACTCCCCGGATCCCCCCAAATACCAATCGGATCCGTCTGCAAAAAGCGGCCTATATACGGGCTGTATTCTCGGCGTCGATAATCATACACGAGCCCACTGGCGTTCCACAATCGCCCCCCAAAAAGTACACGGTTTCGATACACAGCACTTCCCTGACCACCCCACATGCCGCTAAAAATCGTCGCCAGACCGTAGGGATCATACAGATACCGCTCAACAACGCTCCCCGCCTCGTCGATAAGAGTCGTGACGTTCCAATTGTCATCTTGGACATAGTATACACTCTCATCCGCCGCGTCCTGAGTATCCCCATCGTTGTTTCCGTCCTCGCTCCGAGAAATAATTTCATCTATATAGCCATACCCCCAAACATATTCCATTTTCGAATCATCGGTAGCAGAATCACCATCCCGTTCCGACAAAACCTGCCATTGTGCTGTGTAGTAATAATCTCGATCGGCTGACCCATCTCGAATCCGTCGATTCATACCATCGTAAGAATAGTCCGCCACGAGCTGCGCGCCGAATTTTATCCCCACAACTCGGTTCCACCCATCGTAGATAAACGTACGGCTTGACGGCGCCGGCTTCTCTATAAACTCTGTGTTTCCATTCTCATCATACACCGGATCTCCGCTCCCGCTACCTACATCGACTTCGTCAATCTGATTCGCTCGATTATGCGATCGTTCTGTAGCGTCCCCCCCCGTGCTGACCTCCTCCCAGTTCCCCAAGAGATCAAGGGTCCAACCTTGGCTTCGCACGACGCTCTCGATGCTTGTCTTCGCAACATCCAGATCTCCTCTCTCGAAACCATCCACGCGCCCAAGCTCGTCGTAGGTGTATCGCTCATCCTTCCCTCCGAAGTACGTCTCCTCCCTCCATATCGGTGCGGAACTTCTATTAAATCCGTAAGCAAAGTCGTTGATGTTTCCCAATCCCTGCACATTAACTGAACTTCGACGACCTAGGGAGTCATATCCGTACGTAAACACGACCTCCCCAGATCCCAATACTTCATACTTTTTTGAAACGATACGACCAAATCCCTCATAAGAATAATCAACTATACGGTCCTCCAAACTGGACGGAACATTTGAAATACCACTAATACGATTTAAGACCCAATCCATCTTCTCATGGTCGGTCGATCCTGTCGAATTGTCGTATTGAAAATATATCCTCCTGCCACTTCCCGGATACTGCAAGTGAATCAAGCGACTTATCGGATCGCCCGACGACGCCTGTGACCACGAGTACGAAACGGATAACGTACCTGAATCGACGACGCCCGAGTGTTCTTGAAAACTCTGTCTTATTTGTCCAAAACCGTTGTAAACGATCCTAACCTCGTTATCCACACTTCCTGCCGCCCCCGAGACATCCGTAAAACTCACGACAGAAACCGGTCTCCCGCTTACATCATACGACCACTGGATTCGTTTAATCGAGCTATCTACATCGTCGGGCCAAGGTTCTGTGTTTGACACTTTGTCCACGACCAATCGACCGAGCCCATCATATTCGAATACATGTTTGATCCCATTTCGCCCTTCATGGTGAATCACATCCTCCTGGATGTTATACGCAAAAATCTCCTGGTTACCAGGAGGATCGGCCGGCTGACCTGTGGACGGATCAGGATGTCGGATGATTTTTACTAATCGATTGGAGGCAATTCTCGACTGCCCCTCGCCAGTACCAATCGCCACGCCATACACCCACTCGGTCTCCTGGGTTTCCGAGCTACTCATCCAAATTTTCCGATGTGTAACTTGATGCACAGAATTATAAGAAATGACTTGCTTCCTATCATCGTCGCTGTCACCGGGAATCCCGTCGACGAAATTGTCCACGATACTAGTCAACCTACCGAAATTGTCATATCCATACCTTTTAACATCGCCGTCGACGTCGATTTCGTCTTGAATTCTCCCCACCTCGTCATAATTCGCCACAGTCAGAAGGACTGAGTCACTAGCGATCGGAGGCACTAATGGCCGAATAAGATCCGATCCTCCATTCGTGCCATAGTCGGCGACATGCGTAGGTCGATGCATTGCGTCATACCATAGGCATTCATAGTGACGAATCCCGCTTGATCCATCAAGAGCTCCTGGAAGAAGATGCTCTTCCCTTCGGGAAAATTCTGTCTTCAAGAGAATCTTCCCAGTTTTATCATGATCGAACTCGACCTGCTCGATCACAATATCATCCGACACACCCGTCGCGTCCGCGTACGCCGTTTCGTCTGTGTCATAGGACGTATAGGATTTGATCAACCTCTGCGCGCCGTCGTACTCATATTTTCTAAACAACCCTTTTGGAGACGCGATTTTGATAAATGCCCCACGAGGATCGCGCCATATGTTCGTCGATGTCGAAGATCCGATCGTCCCGAGAGGTGGAACAGGACCATTTTTTTCAACCTCGTACGTGACGATCTTATAAACATTGCCTCGCACATCATAATTCCGTTCTCTCTTTTCTCTCAAATTAGCCGGGGTCGGATCACCTTGATATAAATAATACTCAGTCGGTCGGTTGTTATTATCATAAGTCCATACCTCAACCACATCTTCTTCATGACTTGCTGAAGTTCGCCGATCTCTCCAGTCGTATAGATAATTTACAATATGACTCGAAGAACTATCTATAAAGTGCTCTTCTCGTGTTAAATTGCCATTTCCGGTAGTCCCACCAGATAATTCTTCGTTGTCATAATACCATCGCCGAACCGTCGTCATATTTCCGGATGGTCCGTCACTGGTTCCAATCGATAGAGTTTTTATTTTCCCGGCAACTGTGTACGTGTGCTTTTTGATCGTTCCTCCATCATCCCTCTCTCTCTCTATGCGACCCATAGTGTCATAAGCAAACACCGTCTCCCATTTTTCTTGTGACCCGTCGCTGCCTTCTGACCACTCGATACGTTTTATTTTTTTTCCTCCGGAATATTCAAAATCTACCCTTCCATATAGACTCCCAAGAAACGCATCTTCTATCAACAATTCATTCGTCGTAAAGTCATCAAACAAATTGCTGTCAGGTTCATCGACTCCCCCAGGAACCCCCATTGCTTCTGTGACTCGATCTCCATTGTGATCATACACCACGATTGCAACGGGCGTTTCCGCTGTATTCCCGCTGTCGTCTACATGGGGGTAAGTGAGAGTTACGGCGTTCCCGTTCAATAGATGTGTGTAGAAATACTTTTCAACGCGCCCTTCAGGGTCTGTCATAGATATCACGCGGCCATAATCGTCCAAGGAGTAGGAAAATTCAAGGTGTAAACCAGAACTGCTTGTGTAGCCGCCCGGAGGACCTAGGCCCGCTGTATTCGCATCATTAATTAGCGTTACTACAACGCCCATATGAGGATCGTACTCGCGATACGTAATCGATCCGGACTCGTCTTTCCCCCAGACCATTTGCCCTTTCGTATCGAAGTATACACTGCGCGAATGTGGAACCCCTTCTCCATTTTCGATTGTAGGAACGGAGACCAGCGTAGTTTCGATTTCCTCAACCTGTAAGGAGTCCTCCAACACATCCGAATCTTCATCTACGTCATTGACGTCTGGATACCATTCATACGTAAAAGTTGTTTCAGCTCCGCTGTTGTCGGCAGTAGTTTCAATCGTGTATGTTTTCTCGCTTGTTGGGAAATATATTGTATTGCTTCCCAAAGATTTGGAGCCATAGGCAACCTTTCGAACAAGATATCCGACGCGCGCACTCCCTTCCTTTACTCTCTGCTCAACTAGGTTTCCGCTTGAGTCATATGTTATCCCGTGAATTAGACCGGAACTTGACAGGACGGTTGCAGTATGTGTCGATTCTTCGTATGAGGAGACGGCCGATGGGTACGCTATGCCGACAACTCTTCCCTCGGAATCAAAATCGTAGTGCGTTATCCAACGCTGCTCGCCGGGTATCCATGCGTCATCGCTTTGAATAATTTCAGTTATTATAGATCCGGCAATATTCACGTCTACAATTTTTGCAGTTCCGTCTGGATTAGTTTGAGTCACACGAGTCGCCCAGCTGTTAAAATCAGTTGGTTTAAGCGTTCTTTCTTCGTATGCATATAACGTTTCTCCTGAACTGCAGTTGCATTCCGTTGTTTGAACAAAAGAACCTGTCACTCTTCCTATACTATCGTATTGATAATAGTGAGTATCGTATTCGTCGATTTGAACATCGGTAGATTTTAGAGGGTCTCCATACGTCGATTCGAGATCTTTGTAACTCTGTGGACCAACGACATACTTTAGCTTATGAGCCTTCGATCCTGTGTAATAACGGAATGCTATTGTGCGGATGCGGTCACCGATATTTTCGTTAGAATCCTTTTCCTTTACTATAATTCTCATTAAATCTCCATCCGTTCCGGAACCGGTATGGAACATGTCAGACTGAGAATTTCCTTCGTACTGCGAATCGAAATATAGATATTCGATTTCTGCAACTATTATGTCGAAGTTGTTTTTTATTTCTATTGTGCTGATTCGTTGTTTTCCGGCATTGTTTATATAGGTGTAGTTCCAAGTTCTTCCTGTCGAGTGCGTGACTGTCTTTAGCTCATTAACTGGTCCGGTTGCGTAGTAAGACATCGTGAGTATGTCGTTTCCGATAGGATCGACGAGTCGTTTGGGCTTACCTGATAATTCTCCTTGATCAAAATCGTAAAAATATACAACTGAACCTTCTGTGCTTCGAAGAACTAGTTCGTCGCTTTTCGAATGAATCTCCGCGTCGATTCCTTGCGTTCCCTGCCAGTATGTTGATGTTTTTTCGTATTTCGAGGAGGCCGTTCCTTCACCTACAACATAGATAACGTTGTTGTCCATTTCGAGAAGTCGAAGTAACCCCGTGTGCCAGTTCACTCCTTGCGGGCTTTCGAAATTTCCATCATTGCTGCCTATGTTCGAGCCGTTCTCGTGTCGGTTGCAGTATGTCGGGATGTGCGCAAATCCGCGTCCGGGTCCCGGGAGGGAGATGCCGATTGCCTTGTAGCGGACAATTCCTTCGTGATAGTGGATTTCGCCACCTGACGGTAGAGTGACCGAGTTTCGTCTTTCCTGGATTCCAAGAGAGTTTTCGGGAGCACTGACTGCGAAGGGTGCAGCGGGCTCCGGAGGTGGCGGAGGTGCGTTTGCTCGGAGGCTCTGAAGGACACCGGCGGCCCAGAAGACGCAGATCACCGTGAAGAGCAAAGTGAGGCGCAATAACTTTTTAGGACGTAGCTGTAAGGTACTCGACATAATAGGCTCCAATCAGGGCATAGAATTCACTGGGCTGATTCTTTCTTTAAGTTGGCGCTTCACTTCGAAAGATATCTTTGATAGCGCGCTTCGAGTTCTGAGTATCTGTAGTAATTCTGTTCTTCCGGAGATGCGTAGTGCCAAACTTTTTCTAACAGTGGTCGAATGTGATCATCAGCGACTCCCATATCCATCCGCAGATGAGCCAACTGTGACGCAGCGGCTCTTGACCATATTGGGCCTGCTCCGTTGTTCATCAGTTCGAGAAAATTCTTTTCTGCGTTTTCGAATTCGTTTTGACGACGATTTATGCACCCGAGACAAAAAAGAGAATTGTTGCATTCAATCTTGGATGGGTCGTACTCGGCGACTACGGCCTCCGCAAAAGGTTTGGCATCGTCAAAACGTCTTTGGAAGAAGAGTCCGCACATGTGGATGTCGAGTATGCGGAGCCTGGTCGAGTCCAGCAGCGCACCCGTGATCAGAGGCTCAGAGGTGAAGCCTGCATCAATCAGGAATCCCGTCACCTCGTTGATTCGTCGCTGCCACTTCCGCGGCGCGACCTCAAGCGCATACGTGATCCGAAGAAGGAGGCCCGCGACGTGCTCTGGGCGGTGTTGGTTTCGCCGCCAGAACTCCTCCATGTTTGCGCGTGCGTCGTCAAGATGGAGCCCTTCGAGGATCTGCGCAGTGGCGACATACGCAGGGATGTTGAGCTTTTCGTTGTGCGCGAAATAGCTGCCGAGGTCTTCCGGCCCGATTCCAGCGGGCGCGTTGGGCAGCGAGCGATCAAGAGCTATGAGAAGATCGACTGCATCACCGTAGGCCTCATCCACCATGTAGCAAAGCGCCTCGGCGATCTGGAGGTGGTGAGGTGCGTCCGGCGTCGCCGAGAGATTGGGAAGAACGTCCTGAGTCGCAGAGAACTGTCCGCCATTCTTTCTAAGTCTAAGGGACCACAGCTTGTGGATTCCGAGAAGCGCCATGTAGTTGTGGTAGCGCGCGTAGACGGCGCCGCTTGAGTCTGACATCGCGTAGTTGAACTGCTCGAGCGCATAGCGAGGCGGGTCGCTCTTGTAGAGTGACTCTTTGTACGCCTCGAAAGCATCGATCCGCCCTTTAGCCACCCAGTCCTTCGCGATTGCGTTCTGGAAGAGACTCTCTGCCTGTTCGGGAGAGCTCGTGTGTAGCACCTTGGCGAGCGCGTAGTACGCGTCTTGGTAGTTGTCGGATCCTTCCGGAATCGAAGAGAGGTACTGATTGAGCCCCTGCGCCGCGTCAGCTTGTCGTCCGAGCTGGTCCGCGGTTTCGACAATCTCCGCCACAGCGACCGCTGCCACCGAGTCATCTTGGGTAGCGAGAAGCTCCGCGAGAGCCACGTCAAGACGATTTGCGTATGGAGTTGATTCCAGAATGTCCCGGAACGCAGTCCCCTGGGCTTTACCACCACGGATTCCAACGAAAACGATTGCTGCAGATACGGCCAGCAGAGCTAACCAGACAAAGCCACTCAAGCGACGCCTTACTCTTGGACTCATATGAAAGCCTTTCTATGGACCTCGGTCGACACGCTTCGACACGAACGTCCCGGCCGCTGGCGGATGGAAGGTGGAAAAGCCACGCTCGTTTGAGAGTTGAGAGACCCAAGTAAAACTTGAGCACCCGGAACCCACAATTGCTCAGTTGATCTAACTCGATCGACTTAGATCGACTGAGTTAGTTCAATCGAGGGGGTCAGAGCGTTTCGTCGGACAACCGTCGCGCGAGATTGGCTCTGGAACGAACGCCCAGCTTGCGGTAGACGCTCCTCAAGTGCGCCTTCACCGTATGAACGCTCAGCTTCAGTTCGTTCGCGATGCCTTGGTCTCCGAGCCCTTTGCCAACCATCTCCGCGACAGAGAGTTCGCGAGGGGTGAGCACAGAGAGTGGTCGGGACGGGCGAACGAAGACGACGATCGCGTGCCCGTTCATCGCCTCGCTTGCGAACAGATGCGGCTCGTTTGAAACGAGACGTTTCTCAAGTTCCGGATGCTCCAGAACTTCGCGAAGAACGCAGTGTAAATGCTGAGAAAGTGAGTCAAGACTCTTTCGGCGGGTCGACTCACGGCTGTCCCTTTTCCTCACAATCAGTGCCTCCCCGTGTTCTCGCCTCCGCAGCGTCTTCAACCCTCGGCGCGTTTTTGAGAAAGCTCAAGAGCAATTTGAAAACCGAGAGACTATCCCCGCCTGATAGGCTCCTCGATCAACACGTGCAGCTATACCGCTTACGATCAAGTACGATGAGATCGGTCATCTACGCTTTGGCTTCGAACTTCGAAGCCAAAGAGAGCTGTCGCGCGCCGCGTTGTGACATTGAACTGCTCCCGTCGTGCGTCCCTCCCCGTTAGCGCGAGCCGTGTCGGCCCAGCATGAAACTCACCGATAGCGTTGTTACAACGTTCGGCTGACGTCGTTCACGGTATGAAAACGCCAAGTCTCTCGCGCCCAGGCAGATTACAGATCGCTTCTCCGCCCTCAATAGAACTGCGGGCCCTTCGGAAGAAAGGAGCGCCGCTTCCTCGATAGTTCAACGAGAACTCTACCGCACGCAACCCGACATCGCAAAAAAAAAAGGACGAACCGATTCAGCGACAGCGAATCAACCGTCAACGCGTTGTCCTTCGCGTGAAGGACGAATAGTTGCTGGCCTCGGCGACGTTGTGAACACAAGGAATTAGCGTTCGACGGTCAGTTGTTACGCCGCAAATTGAACCGGGCGCTCAGCGGACGTAGCAGTCTTCCTCGTTCAGGGGAACCCCTTCCCTCCTCACCGCCTCTTCCCGCCTGAGCGCGCCTCTTTCTTCCCGTGCAGTTGTGCGGGTAGGATGCCGAGTCCGTCAACTGTCCCCGTCTATCGCGGCATTAAAAAAGCGGCGAAGCGTAAGATTTTGCCGATCTCGCTTCACCGCTAAGAAAACACGGATGATCATCGTACGCTCGCTCTTCGATCGTATCGAGGAGCTTTTCGAGCTCGCCCGGCTTCCAGCGGTCGAGCGGCTCAGGCCCTCGAGCTGCCCTCTGTGCGGTCAGCTGGCATTTTCTCCCGGTGAGCGGCTTGGCATCGTCGGTCACGGCACGTACCGCCGGCAAGTGCTTGGCGTCGTCGAAGTCGAAGGAGAGCCGTTCATACTCGTTCGGCGTTACTTGTGCCGCGGCTGCAGACGCACGATCAGCATCCTTTCCGACGATCTTCATCCTCACCGTTGGTACGCTGCTGGCGTCATCGTCGAGGCATTGAGACTCCACCTCCTGGAAGATCGCAGCGAGCGTGAGATCCGTGAGCACTTCGGCGTCGCGGTCGACTCAGGGAGCTGGCGGAGCCTTCGCCGTTGGCGCTCGCAGTTCCTGGTGACTCTGTGGTATTGGCTTGCGCGCCGACTCGGCTATCAGAAGAAGCCTCAAAGGCGTAGTGATGCGAAGCGGCGCCTGCAGAGACTGCTTTCGCAAGCCGACGTTGAGTTGACGTCGGGCGGCTGCGCCGTAGCGCGTGCGCTCCTTGGCTCGAGCGTTCATTTCCGGGGACACGCTTGGGCACTGGGGCGCGACCCTCCAGAAAAACTCAAGGCGGAACTTGCGCTCTGAGCGCGCCTTCGGACATCCACACAGGAGGTCCATCCTCAGCGCTCGCCGCCGTCTGTACCCTCACCGCCGTTTCGCTTCTCCAACAACGAACGGAGGTGTTTATGAACGACGAGCGTAGAAAAGCCGAAGCGCTCTTTCGCTACGCGGTCCTCGGTGATCTCCTGCACCGAGGGCTGAGGCGTGGAGAGCTCGGACGTGTCCTCACAGAACGCGCCCGCAAGAAGTGGAAGGGTCCGGACGGGCGCGAGCGACGCATCGCGAAGAAGACTCTCGAGGAGTGGCTCTATAGATACCGCACCAGCGGCTTCGACGGCCTTGTGCCGTCAGCACGACGAGACCGCGGTAAGGTGCGCGCACTGAAGACGGGTGGACAACCGTGGTTGGTTGAAGGCCCCTCTCAGTCTGGAGGTACTCGAAGAACCCTGGCGCCACCGTCTCGAACGGTAGAGAAAGGTCGTGTCGTCGTCTCGTCGTCGTAAATCCAGGGACCACAACGGAGAGCATCTGCTCGATGGGTCCACGCACTTCCCTGGCGAATCGAGCTCGCCGTGCAGCACTTCGACGCGGAGGTCTCCGTGTCCAAAGCTTCACGAATGGTTCGACGTGCGCCGGTAGATCTTCCTCTCCCGCCCGCGGTACGACGTCTTGTGACTCTCTGGACGGTAGCACCAAATCTCGCCCGATTGATCGATGTCGCAGCGCCTCATGCAGAGAATCTCCCCTGGTCTTCCCGCCGTAAGAAGCTGCACGCGAACGACAGCACGCAGCGGCGTCGACAGGTGCGGCAGCACGGCCTCCACATCCTCGATCGCCACCGGTCTCACCGGCTCGGTCTCTCGCGCTGGTGAGCGCCCTCGCGCCAGACCGCGCACGGTCTGGAGAGCCTGGTAAACTGCAGCGTCCACGAGCTCTTCTTCAGCCGCCCAGCGAAACACTCTCCTCACACGATTGACCATCGAGTTGACCGTGCTGCGTGAAAGATCACGCCGAATCAGCTCGGCCCGCACCGCTTTGAGACTCAGGGGTCCGAACTCTTTCGCCCGCGTGTGGCCATAGAGCTCCCGCAAAACCTTCAGCACAGCGCGGTAGTTAGCTACCTCGCTCGTCGCTGTGCCGTCACGCCGGCGGTAATACGACTGCGCGAACTCCCAAAAGCGCGCCACCACTTCGACGACCGTTGTCCCGCTGCGCGCCACCGTTAGACTCCCGCCGGCCGCAGCCAGCTCAGCCACCAGCCGCGTGTACTCAGCGCGACTCACCTCGGTGCCGTACTCGCCAAGGTAGAGCCTCTGCCCACCAACCTCGATGAACGCAAGGTCCGGTTTGCCCTGCCGTCGCTGCCGTCGATACTTCGGCCCCCGACCCTTTTTCGGTGACCCGATGCCTCTCGCCATGGGCGACTCCTCCGTCGGTATACGTTTGTATACGGTTTAGAGCCGCGCCTCCCCGCCCTCTTGGGGCGGGGACGGTATCCTAACTTTAGGATTCGGCGGAAGCTGCGTTGGTGACCCCGCCAGGACTCAAACCTGGGACCTTCTGCTCCGGAGGCAGACGCTCTATTCAACTGAGCTACGAGGCCATAGTAGGAGCATGTTATGTCGCGATCAGTGTGAAGTCAATCGACCCTCGCCGTCGCCCTTGAGTCGATGCCGGGATGCGGCTTCGGATGGGCCTTTCGTTTGCTTGTCGCCGCCGCGAGGGCGCGTATAATCAGCCAGTTTGCGGCACCAATTGCACGGACCCCGCCGCGCTCGGGTTGGTCATCCGAGGCCGGCGGGCTGGCAGAGAGTGCCGCAGCGCGCTTCGCCCGACGAACCACTATCGTGAAACTGCGCCGATTCCTTCGCCAGAACGCTATTCGACTCGACATGCGGACCACCGCCGTGCCGCCGGGAGATCTCCCCGACGACTTCGATGTCGACGGACCCAAGAACCTCAAGCGCGTGCGCGAAAGCGTCGCTGAAGAGCTCGTTGAACTTTTCAGTGCCACCGGCGTCGTCAGCAACGAAAAACGCCTTCGCAAAGATCTCTTCGAACGCGAAAAGAAAGCGTCGACCGCGATCGGTAACGGCATCGCCATCCCCCACCTTCGCACGCTGCAGGTCAAAGACTTCGTTATGGTGTTCGCTCGCTCCGACGAGGGTCTCCCCTTTGCCGCACCGGACGACGAACCCGTGCACCTCTTTTTTGGCATGCTCGCACCTCCCTACGACGACCGCACCTACTTGAAGGTGTACCGCTCGCTCGCCAAACTGTTGCTGGATCCAGACCACTTCCGCGGCTTCTCAACCGCCAAGGACGCGAACGAAATCCTTCGCAACATGGAGCTGATCTGATGCACCTCCAGCCGAACTCACATCAGGACGACGCGTTTCCAGTCACCCTCGACACCTTGCACCTACGCCGGCCATCATGATTCGTGCCGGTCGCAGCGCCGCGAATGGGCCGAAGAGCTTCGACTCGATCATGGGGAAGAAGTGGGACACGCTACCCGGCGTTGTCGCGCTGACAGGCGACGCCAGATTTCTCAAGGACCTCTTCCTCAAGCGCTTTGTTCAAGAACGCTTTGGCGGCGACGAACCAGTCGTCACCCGCTTCGACGGCCCAACAGGCGAAGCCCAGATCGAGAGTCTCCCGGTCTCGCGAGTTCTCGACGAGCTGCGCACGCCGAGCTTTTTCTCACCCTACCGTATCGTCATCGTCGATCCCGCGGAGTGGTTTCTGCGCGCCCATGGCCAGATCCTCACGCCGTATCTCGATAGCGGCTTTTCCGGTGGACACTTCGTTGCCATCGTCGATGGCAAACTCGACGGCAGACTGAAGTTCTCGAAAACTCTCGCCACAAAGGGTTGGGTGATCGAGTGTCGCCAGCCCTATGATCGCCCCCCTCCCTGGGACACGCGCACACCCACTTGGGACAGCGAGCTCTCTCACTGGGTCGTGCGCCAGGCCAAGAGCAAGAAACTACGTCTCGACCTCGAAACTGCATTCGCCCTGCACGAAAGCGTCGGCTGCGACCTTGCCATCCTCGACGAGGAGCTCGAAAAACTGGCGACGTGGGCCGCTGGCAGACAAACGAGCGAAATCACCTTCGAAGCCATCAAGAATCTCGTCACAGACTCGCGCGACAACAGCGTCTTTCGTCTGGTCGACCTCTTTCTCGAGGGCGAATGCCACGGCGCCCTCACGGAAGCGAGAGATCTCTTTCGTAAAGGCTTCGCGTCACAACAGCGTGCCACAAGGACGACGGATGCGGCGGGCATTCTTTTGATCTTCGTCGGCTCTCTCATCCCTCGTCTACGATCGCTTCGCCGCGCGCACGCCATGCGTCACGGAGGAGCCGGCTCGGACGATTGGATCAAGGCTGGCCTCGTCCAGCGCCCGTTCCTACCACGATTCGAACGCCAGCTGCAAACCGTGTCGCCGTCGCGACTCTCGACGCTGTTTCGAGCGCTCTATGAACTCGATCGCGCCATGAAGCGAGGCGCCGATCCGCGCGACCTCCTCGAGCTCTTCGTTTCTCGCTACGGTCGCGTAGCCCAGCCAAAGAGGGAAGTTTCACGGCGCGGACGGTGACGGAGTCTGGACGAATCCCGCCGATCTTCAAGCGGGCGCGCGTGCTCAGGGGGTCGCCAAGCGCAGTAGATCCTTCCAGTCGTCGCGTGCGACTTTTCGCTTCGCGACAGACCTGGAGCGACTCTTCTTCGACCGATCGAGTTGGATCACTGGTGGTGAACGTCCAGGCTCGAACTCAAACCCGAATGAAAGCAAAGTCAACGCTGGAACACCGTGACAACTTTCGCAGCGGCGTGCGAGTGATGCAAGGATCGGGGGGCCGCGGTCCACTGGCGACGCGAAAGAAAAATCGTTGCCGCTGAACGCCAGATACGCGGGATCGTCGCCGCGGAGTGGATGGAGCCCGGAGGAGCCGACGACGCTGAGCAGCTCCCTCCTGGATAACTCGTGTTGCGATACCCTCACGCTTTCAATGGCGTTGCCGGGAGACCTTACGAACTGCCGCACTTGTACGTCAAACGTCAAATTCGTCGCCACGACGCGCATCTCTCGGCTGACCGCCAGATTCTGTATCACCAGCGCTGCGGCCTCGAGCGCCTGCGGCTTGTCATTCAACGGAAGTGTGACGAACCGTCGTAGAAAAAGCGCCGGATCGTCTGGCCTGGAGAGCGCTTTTAAAAAGAGTCTCGCGACACGTCGATGGTGCACAGCGCTCTCGTGAGTTAAATCTGGTTGCCACTGGACTTCGATCCATGTGGAGTGAGGGCCGAAGAGATCGGGAAGCCCGTCGAGCGTCCCATCGTCCGGGTAGTTGGCTGAAATCCGTTCGATTTCATCTTCCGTCAACGCGAGTTTTCTCACTAGTCGCGCGCACAGAGAAAGCAGTTGTTCGCGCCGCTCTATCTTCGAATTATCCGTAGCTGTGCGACGCGGCTTCCACTCGTGAATCCGGTCGAACGCGGCCCAAACGTCAGACTGCATGATCAATCTCGCACGTGCTGGCCTCGTTGCTGTCTCTGCAAGCGCCAACTCGAGAGCGGTCCTCAGCTCGGTAAATAGAGGGTCCTCCACCGCTGCCGCAGCGTGAAAAAAAAGTCTCCTGCCGTCGTAAAACGGCTCAATGGCTCGATCACCGAACTCAACACGCTCGAAGGTCCGTTGACTGACAGAGACTTCGAAAGCCGCGTCTAACTCGACCGTAGCTGCCGGCTCGCTCGAATCAAGTTCGGTGGCAAGCCGCGCGTCGATAGATCGTGTGAAGAGTGCGCGAAAGATTCGATTCCACGCATCGTTGCTATCAGACCCGTAGACACTGTGGATCTGGTCAGCTCTTTCGCGTGGTTTTTCCTCTGCCGGCGCGGATGAAGTCGTCGCGCCAACGGAGATCAACAGAACAACAAACAGTCGCTGGCAGGTCACAACACTCTCCGATCCTGTATTCGACCACCGCTCCGGCGTTCACCTCGCCGAAACAAAAGCGGCCTTGTCACCGCAGGAACGCACAGATTCACAGTCACATGGACCCTACCACCGCGGCAGCAGGATCGTCGAGAAAGTTTCGGCTCGCGCGTCGCTACTGCCTTCGCGGCGCACGACGACGCGCAGTCTGACCTCCCCCTCTCCCCAGCCATCGCCAACGAGTGGCGTCGCCTCGATCTCGTACGTGTAGGTGTCGATGACCTGCGGCAAACGCGCACGCACGCGCTCGATCAGCTCATTCGGTTTCGTCTCCGGAGTGAAGGCAAGACGTGCGGTCTCAGCCACTTCCTCGGCGACCAGTGCAGCATGAGTACGATCGACAGCTCGTCTGTGTAGTGACGAGGCGCTGACGAAGAGTGAGATCACTCCGCCCGCGCCTAGCGCCAAAATCAACAGCGCGATGAGGATTTCGGTCAGCGAGAAACCGGCATTCGCGTCGCGACGACGGCATGGGACCTTCATGGCGTAAGGGCTAGAGTGAATCCACTCCGCGTCCGTCGTGGACGTCAGAGGACTCGCCGCCGCGCGCCAGAGCTCCGGGAGCCTCATCTGTTTCTCCCGCTGGTTGGTCGTGTCGCCTCGCCTTCTGCGACGGATCGACCCTTTGCTGCGGGGATCGACACGAACCGCCTGAAGCGACGCCCGGCATGCACGCTCGCGCCGCGCGGGTGATCGGTGGCGTCCGTTTTCCGTGCACCGCGGCCGCCGCTTGCGATCAACAGGCGGCTGCCACGAAACTCTTCGACTGCAATCCACTCACTGCCGATACGAACGAAAGGATCACCGCGGTCGTCGGATCGTTGCAGAGGACGCGTGAGCTCAATCTCCACATCGGTCGTGCTGAGGGCCTTGGCGAGCCGAGGACCAAGCGTTTGTTCGGGCTCGCCAATCACGACGGTGACTTCCACAACTTGCGGGAATCGATGCTGGGGTGCACTCTCTTCGCTTTCACTTCTGCGATCTGTAGCACCACGCGTTCGCGCGCGGGTCTTCGCATGTGCGTTCCAGACGGCCGAAGGTGCGGTCGGCGGTGAATTCGTTGGTGCATCGTGCCACCCCGTGGTGGTGCTGTTGCCGCAGCGAAAGCCCAGGTACAAAACGTGCTCCGCAATCGCTGCAGCGAAACTGCTAAGGTCCGGATCGACGCTTTCGTCTTGCGCTCCGCTCGGTGACGCAGTTCTGTTCACAGCAGAACTCTCTGGCGCCCCTGACGACGTGTCTGATGTGACGTCCCGCGACGTTCCGCGACGTCGCAGTTCCGACCTGTTCGTTGATGGACTCTCAATGTTGGCGTCGAAGAAGAATGAGTCGCGCCCGCCGATAGGTGCTCTCACGCCGCGCCAAAGCGCGTGCACATCGGAGCGCGGATCTGTGAGATAACACACCTCCATGAGTCCGGAAGGAGACCGCAAGCGTGACGCTTTTTCATGTTCCTTCGGAAGTTTTCTGACGTATCCACGAAACGTCTCCGCAGCTCGTGTCGAGACCATTTCCCCAGCGTAACGCAATCCCGGCTGACTCAATTCTGCATCGATGGCGCGCACGAAGCGCAGTCGGGTCTGCCCGTTCACTCCATTGTCGAGGACAAACCGCACCCAGGAGTCGTCATACGCATCGCCCCCCCGCACAACGGCCGAGCGGAGATCCGAAGCAATGAGATCAAGCAGCGATCTCGCTTGCTCGTAGGCTTGTCCTCGGGTCTCCGCGGATCGCCACAGCGAAGTCGATTGGCGCAGCAGAACAACCAGGCCGCTACCGAAAAACGCCAACAACCCGATCGCGACCATCATCTCGATCAATGTATAGCCGCGGCGGCCTTCTGCGGTGCGAAGTAACCGGGCTCGGTGTACTTGCAGGCTCAAAACGGCAACTCCTCGTGACGCACGATCACATCACCTTTTTCGTACTCCAGGTTCACGCGCTCGATTACTGGCGTCTCTTTCCAGTCATCTGTGATGGTTTCTCCGGTTCGCGAGAACGCACCAGAGAGATAACGAAAGTAGAAACGCACGTGGACTTCGTCGGCTTCGCGGTCGAGTTCGAACCGTGCCGGTTTGTCCGCACCTCGTCTGCGATCGGCCACTTCGAAGAAGTAAAGTCCACCCGGCTTGTTGGTTGGTTTTGCGTCCCAACTGGACTCGTCGTCGAACCGGACAAGCGCGACGACATCGACGCGGCGATCCCGACCGCCGAACCACGGCCGCAGCGTCCACTCGAGAGCCCGCCAGCGCGCACCAGAAACTCGAAAAGTCTTCTGAAAGTAGGCCAGAGATTCGCTCGCGGTCTCGGGCTGATATCGATCCGGATGGCGATAGGGAAGTGTCCACGCGAAGGTTCCACGACCGACAGGCTGCGGCTGCGTTCCGAACGCCGCGCGAAGGATTCCGCGTCCGTCGTCGCTACGTGGCCTGCGTAACATCCCCTCACCGAAGGGACCCAGGTGGGCGATAATCTCCCACGGCGTCGACGGCCGTCCGGAATCGACGAGAATGTACCCCGGCGAGCGAAACACGGCACTGTTTGTGACCGGGATTCCCGTTTCCGTCAACGGGCCGGCCAACGGCGATCCCGTCAAGTAAGGCACCGAGTATACGGGGTCTCCGACGCTATGGGTTTCTCTCGTCGTGCCGAGAAGCCCACGACCGATCAGTCGAACTTGTCGCGAGGCACCGCGGATGGGGTGTTGCTGCCGCAGAGAGCCGTACCGACCCAAAACTGAGGTACCTAACTGTCCACGGAGTACGCGACGAAACCCACTGCTCGATCGTCCACCGTAGTAGAACACTTCGCTGCGCCCCAATCCGTCACTGAGAGACGCGAAGCCTCGTCGCGGGAAGCCGCGCTGAACGGTGGCCTGAATGCGCTCATTGCCTGACTGCCGAAGAAGCGGCTGACGCCATTCACCGCGGCTCGCGCTGCGAGGTTTTGGGTTGTTGGTCGTCGCCGAGGCCAACTCAGCAGCCTCATCCGCTTCGAAGTAGAAAAGCTCGTCTCCGACGCGCAAAACACCTTCTTGGCGTCCGCGCGCGAACGGAAAGAGAATGCTCTCCGTCCCCACCAACATGACTTCGAGCGGATTGGACACCGAGATCTCCTCGTCGGCAGAGATCGTCCCGGCGATGTGATGCCGATCCCCGCTTTGCCGCAAGATGATGTTACCGTCTCGCAGTGGTACGAGGGCGAAGCCAGATGTCGACATACGCTGCCCGGAGAGCGTCGTAAAAGCATCGCTATTACGTAGTCGAATGATCTCGTCGAGCACCGTTCCACGAGTTTCGTCACGGTACTCGCTCTGCTGCGCCGGTGCGCCGTCTTGCGTAACAGATGTGCGGCTGGCGGCGACGTCGAGTCCGCCGAAAAAGACAGCTTTGCCAACCCCGTGTTCCGGTAGGCGCCCGCTGGGGAACTTTTCAATCCGCACCTCGTCTTCGATCCTGTAGGTGTGTCGGAGCGACGCGCGTGATCCTGAGACCTCACGTCCGCTGCCGTCGACGGCGACCAGTGACGCAAAAAAGAGCCCGGAGCGATGCTCCCGGACCGTATGAATCCGTAGCGTTTGCGGCTCTACCTTGGTGGGATCGTTGCCGACGAGTGTGACGTAGTCTCCGTAGCCGGCACCGGCCCCATCCAGCGCCAGGACTTGTGTCACAGCCTCACCGATCGGTAGGGTCAACGTCCGTCTCTGCAGCGGGTCGGATTCGAAACCGCGAAACGGCAAATCTCTGCCGCCCTCACGGGAGGTCGAAGTCGGCGGCGCCACGAAGAGATGAAACGGCTGCCCGCCGACACTCGCGTCGACGACATGGGTGTAGCGGATCCACTCGACCACATCGTCTGGATGATGGTCGAAGATCGACTGCCCGAGAAGACTCGGACGCGGTCCCGCGCCGCCGCTGATATCCCACTCAGCCGGTCGGCCTCGAACCTGGAGCACGCCTGACTGCGGGTAGAGCTCGGCGATCGGGCCATCGACGGCGAGAGAGAGCTGGGTGAGTGGATACAGCAGACGGAAACCAACGCCTTGCACTTCGTCCAAAAGCTCACGCGCTTCGTCGACAGAAGTGGCCGAAGCACTATCACGGGTATAGACACCGACAACCTTCAAGCCGTCAATCGCGCCGCTGTCGACGTCGATCGCGAGAGGATGATTGCGCAATTCGCGGATGTAAGTGGGCGGCACGGCTGCCTTGACGTAGAAGAACTCGAAACCGCCGTAGGCGCAGATGCCACTTGACTGAAAAAAATCCGCCGCCTTGAGCGCTGGAAACGCGACGCTCGAAACGCCCGCTCTCACTTCAACAGTGTCGCGCCAAAAAAGCGGCACGATGTAAAATTCTCCGGGGATGTCCGCCCGGGAGATGTGAAGATTGGAGAGATCGTAGTCGCCTTGTGGAATCACGTAAGCGGGCAGAATGTCTGCTGTTCGGCGTCCACCGCGGCCAACCGCGATGGAGTTGGCGCTGAGACGTGGCACGACTCCCTGCGTCGACGGCAAAGAAGCCAACGGCGCCAGCGGAAGCGAATAGCCATGCAGCGCCACCTGGCTGCCGATCGGATGTTCGCTGCCGATGGTGCCGCGCCCATTCGCTGAACCTCTCATGAGCATCGGTTGGGTCGGAGACGTCACAGCCGCTGCCGCTGCGACCCCCAACGCAGCGACGCCGGGCAGTGCATCACGAGTCTTGGCTGCGCCGACGGCGTCCTCGTCTCTGTCGTCAGTGGGCACTTCGCCAGCTTCACGGAACTCGCGAAGCTTCCGTGCGGGCGGTCGCCACGAGGACGCCGGCTGCACGCGCACGGCGAATTGATTCCCACTGCGCCGATACTCCACAAGCTCCGATCCAATTCGCACCACGCCCTCACGCGGCAATCGCTCACCATCTTCAACGGTGAACGCCCCTCCACCCCCGCCTCCATCCAGGGCCAGCGCACGCGCCAGCCGGGTGGTGAGATTCGTCGTCCCGGAACTGACCCCATCGATAAAAAGCTGGGCGCCGCCAGGCGCGACAGAATCCCACACGGCGCGAACGTGGTACCACGTCGCGAGGTCAATCGATCGCGGTGCCCGGATCTCCAAATACTGCCCTAAAACGTCGTCGTTGGGAATGGACGGGTCGAATAGAGTCGCATCCCAAAGGCGTAGAAGCACCAGGGAGCGGGACGGATCGAACAGTAGACGCATGCGATTGCGCCCCTCATCACCCACGGCGCCACCTTGCAGTAGAACAAGAAGCCCGTCGGGACTACGCGCCGTGGGGAACGTTCGCAGTCGAAACCAAAACTCCACAGCCGCCGGAATCGTTGTGAGGTCGATCAATTCACCGTCATCACCTCCGCCAAGGCTAAAGTCAAGGAGGTACGATTCGCCATGTGCGAGCTCGATTCCTTCGTGGGTATCGTCGAAACGGAGAACGTCACCGACAACTTCACCCCGCGGTAAGGAAGCTGAAGCCGGGAACAACCGAAGTCCGCTCCGATCACCTCCCGGAATAGAGCGCGGCGCGCGATGGAGAAGCAAAGGCCTCGTCTGCACGAGATGCGATCGCACACCAGGAAAACCGATCAGGTGCGTACGATGGTTCTCTCCAATACGTACACCTACTGCTTGATCGTATAGAAAGATGCCGTCAGCGAAATCTCTCTGTGTATCAAGACCGACGCTCAGGCGTCGAGGTGGTGATGGTTCGACGATCTCGCGAAATTGTGCCGCTCCTACGCGCCCACCCATCGCTGCGCGCACGACGGCGCGAGACTCGATGGTGTAGACATCACCGGTGGAATAGCACAGACCGACAGTTGATGCTCGAAGAATGTGATGAGTTGGCTGCACGGCGTTTGCGAACAGAGTTGCGACGTCGTCACTGCTCACGATCTCGTCTGCTGCTGCCTCTTCGAGCAGTTCCAGGAAATCCGCGTGCCCCGTCAGTGGCCGCGACTCGACGACACGCCGCACCAATTGATCTGCCTCGTAGGGGGTCACCACCTGGTCTTCGCCAGCGCCCCTCACTCCGGTGAAAACCGCACGCAGAACCGCCGGTGCTGCGGCATTGACGTTGACGGGATGGCGCTGCAACGCCGCGACCGTCGTATCGAACTCCTCGATGCGGGTGCGCAGCGGCATCGCGAGTCGGATGCCGCCGACACCGCCGCGACTCACCTCGTTGAAAAAGAAACGGTCAGGGTCCTTCCGACTGCTGATCCGCACGATGGTGGCGCCGTTGAACTCGCCTCCCCACGGCAGACGGACGTTCCGCCTTCCTGCCCCCTTTTTGCCCGAGTTTTGCACAGTTTGCGGTTCCGACCAACGGGCAGGAAGCGTGGATGAGACGGTCACATGCGGGCGGATGCGCTCAACGTCCTCCGCCAAGAGAGTCTCGACACCCGGGCTCGCGTAGACCTCCGCAAGATTGTCGATGACGTCGCTCACGTATCGCCCGTCAAACTGAACAACCCGCCGAGTCTTACCGAGACTCCGCTTCACTTCCGACTCCTCGCGGCGCACGTCTGTTCTGGTGGCGCCCTCAAGGCGGGAGGCAAGTTCGACCACAGCCGCGACGCCGCGCTGCTGTCGCAACTTCGAGACGAGATCGGAGCTGAATCGAACGCGCCTCAAAGATCTCTCAGCGATCCGCAGTCGGGCTCGGTCCTCTCGACTCGGCTGCGGCGGGTCAGAGGAGTAAAGGAACGGTTCGAGGCCGGTTGCGGCGAGCTGTGCAGAGCTAACACCGTGCTTCCGCAAGAACTCGACGCTCAGGCCTTGATCGAGAAAGCGTCCAAGAAACAGCGAGGCCAGCTGCCAGTTAGAGATCTCGCGCAGCGCTTCGACGGAACGAAAAACCGTCAGGCGAGCGGGTTGAAATCCGCCAAGCGGCTCATTCCACAAGCGATGGTAGCCGAGCTTCCAACCGCGCACGTCATAGACCAGAGTGCCAGCCGGAAACGTCTTCTTCGTTACTGTCGCGCGGGTAAAAAAAGCGTGGCGGAAGCAGTCCGCCAGCACGTCGCCCTTTCTTCGCTGGTAGGTGACGGCTTCCAGCCCGACTTCCGGGTCCACGAGAATCACGGCACCGGCAATGCGAGCCAGGCCACTCCGAAGCCGTCGAGCGCGCCGCGCGGAAGTTTTCTGCCGTTCCCCTGTGACCTTTTCGTCGCGGATCGGTGCTCCCCGCCGTACGGGTTCGCTGCGAAAGCGGCGGCCGTCAACAAGAACAATCTCGGTGTCCGCGGGTTCGAGCGGCTCGGCGAGTTCGCCCACTGCGAGAAGCGACGCGATCGCTCGCGGAGGTGCTGTATTGACGTTCAACTTCGCCTGCTCATCGCTGACGGAAACGGTTGCCGTAACGCCATCGCCGAACAGCGGCAGGTGAGAAGCCGAGCCCGCATGGGAGTTCGCCGTCGCGGTCCGATACTCACCGGTCGGAGAGTCGGTCTCGGAAACACCTGGCGCATTCTGCGACGATCGTTCGGCAGCCCCCTCAGCCGGGAGAGCCGTTACAAGCTCATCGCCATCGTCGAACTCGCGCGCCGACGGTCCAGCGGTGGAACGACGAAAGTACTCCGGGAGCGCGGGCACGTTCGAGGTTGGCGCCTTCCTGTTGCGCCGAGATCGCTGTCGACGCGTCGAGTTCTCACGACGGTCGCGGCGCGTCCCTTCGCGATTGCCACGCACCTCTTCACGCCGAGGGGAACTGCTGCGCGCGGCGAGTCGCCTGCGTCTTCCCGTTGTGTCGACCGCCTCGGTGTTGGCGATTTCCTCTTCCCACTCCACCGCATAGACTGTCTCGTGTAGTCGCGCGATGGCGTGGTTGCGTGCGCCCTCAGCCGCTAGTCGTGCTTTCACCGCCGCAGAAAAATGATGCGACTCTCGGTCCTGCACGATCATCGTCGAAACGAACGGTGCGCCGACGAGCAGAAGGATCGTCAGCACGACGAGTACCATAATCAGAGCCGCGCCGCGACGTTTCCCGTTGCGTCGACCAGAAAGGTCACTGCGGAGCTTGTGATCGATGTTTTCGATGTGATCGATGTGATCGCGCCGCGCGTCCATCTTCACGCCTCCGGCTCGACGTACCCGAGCCTGCCGATCGTCACCGTGCGCTGAGTCGCCGCGCCAAATCCTGCAAGGATTTTCGCCTCTTCTCCCAACTCGCTCAGATCGTCGGGAGGATCGTCCCAGCGAGCTCGCCACACTTCAAACGAGACGGTAAAATCCATGGCGACGGCCGTACCAGTCGCCTCCGTGGATGTCTCGGAGGTCCACCCTTGCGGTAACTCAACGAGCGTCAACCGTATCGGGTCTTCGTGAAACTGGGCATCGAGATGTCCACGCGCGTCGAAATGAATCGACTTTCTCCAACCGACTAGCTGCTGCGTCTCGGGACAAACAAAAACAAGCGGTTCAACGCTCCCAGAAAGACGCACCTCGTCGATCACCCCTGGAAACGGTGCCTCACGCGCTGAAATCGTCAACGGTTCCGCGACCACGGGTAGAAGCGCTGGCGGCTCTGAGTCTTTTCTTGGAGCTTCAACACGCCAGCCACGTGGCACGCGGTCGCCAAGGATCGTTACCTTCCCTCCATCGAACACCAGCGCCACATGCACCCAACGTCCAGGAGGCACGACCGGCGCCGTGGTCACGACTCGGACGTCTCCAAGCATGCCAACAAGTGTGCCGTCGTCCCGCATCGAAAGACCATAAGCACCCTTTTTCTGCACGATCACTCGACCGTGGCGGGCTTTTCCTCCTTGCGTTTCCCGGCGCGTACGCGCGCCAAGGCGACGACGGGAACGCTTGGATTCTGCTTTGGTGAAGAACTTGGGGGACGGCGAGAGATCGTGTCGTACCCAAGCTTCGATAGCCAGGCTTGTCCGCAAGTCAAACCGCGCCTCACTGCCACAATCAACGTGTCCCCCTTGGCTACCGATCTTGATCGCGTCCCCGACTGGCCCCGCTGCGACTTCAACGTTCACGCTCGTCTCGCGTCGGACGACGAGGTTGCCCCGTCTCGTCCGTTCACCGCCGGTCTCAAAGCTCCATTCTCCAACTGGATTGAAGAGTCTCGTGGAGACTTTTCGAGACGTTGGCTCCACCTCCACAACCGTAGGGTTGCCGGTCGCAACCGCAGAGTTGCGAGCTGCTCGCAATATCGCCTGAATCTCACCCACGCTCCCATGGATCGCATACTGCCTTCGAGCGGTGAAGAAAGCTCCAGCTCCCAGACCGCCGATCACGCCAATGATGGCGACAACAACCAGCAACTCAGCAAGCGTGAAGCCGGAGCACCGATGCGGATGCTGGGCTCGGGCGCCGCTCTCGCCCCCGCCACTTCGAAGCAGCCACGATGCCCAGAAACAACCTGCCAGCGAACGCCGCGCCACGAGCTCGTGAGACAAGTACCTGTCGTCGGCACTCGTGGTGCGTCTGCGCACGGCCGAATGCCCATGTGGAGCTGCGATCGCGGAGGTGCAATCCACCGAGCGATGCAGATCACGGCCGCCACTTGAAAGCAAGGTTGACTTCTGACTCAAACGTTTGCTGCTGCACAGTCTCATTCCCAACTGACGATGTCGTCTCCTCCACCGTTCTGGTTGATGCCGTCGCCGCCCAGGGACCAGAGCTGAAAACTGGTCGGCGCGTAAAAGGTCCCCGTCTGTGGGTTCTTCTGCGCCTGCACCGTGAAGACTTCACCCTCCGACGTCATGTAGTCGAATGAAGAGCCATAGTCGCGATTGTGAATGTAAACGAACGGATTGCCCCACAGATCGGAATATTCGAGCCGCTTCTCGGTCGAGTGCACGGGTTGGACTTCCTTCTGCACCTTCGGCAGCTGGGTGCCGGTGAAAGTGTCGCTGTCGGTGTTCACCCAGCGGTCTTCGCGCGGCTCGAAGAGCGGCTCGCCGAGTCGACGACTCATGAGAAAGAGAAAAAGGCTTTCGTTTCCATCGTTGAGACCATTGCCGATCAACTCGCTTCCGACGTCGTGCAGTTGTGACGGCGGAAAATCTCCCATCTCCTGTCGAAATTGCTGCGCAGCAGCACGAAAGCTCTGCAACTCGGCGCGCACCGCAGCGACGTCGCCGCGACCACGGGCAGCGTTGATTCCTACCAATGCAAGTCCCATCAAGATCGAAATGATGGTGATGACGACGAGGATCTCGATGAGGGTAAATCCGTAGGAGCCACGCCACCGCAGTCCTCCGTCGCTTCGGTCCGTCTGACGCCGTCCGAGACCTCCGCGCCGACGACGTCGCGCCGTATCGAACCGTCCACGTTCAATACCTTTCATTTCGAACCTCAACTGGGCGACGTCGATAGACGTCGAACGACTCGACGATCACGTCATAGGAAGCGCCGATTGCGTCAGCCTGCGCAGAGACACCGATGCGCATGTCGCCCTCGATCTCGTCGATGTCGACGTACTTTGCGACGGCACGTCCGTCCAGAAAGACATGAGCCCGCCGGACTCCTGTGCGGGCGCCTCGCCGGTCGACCTGACGTTCTCGCGCGACGCGAATCTCAAGTGTGTGGGTATTGGCTCCTTCCGGCCAAATGAAGTCGCCGCGATATTCAAACAATGCATCCGAATCCCTTTTGTCCGCGGGCTCGCTCGGCTCCATTTCCTGCCAAGTGTTCCGGGCCTTTTGCAGGAGGCGCACCCGCCCATCGTAGTCTCGAGATACGAGAAAACCTCCCCCTCGTCGCCTCGCTGCGATTTCCTCGAGCCGTAGGCCGATCCGCACTTTCCCTCGAACGATGCGCAGTCGAGTCACGACACGTTCAAATCGATCCACCGAGAAAGAACGATCTGAAAACGCCGAAGTCACACCGTCGGGCTCGCCGCGCTGCACTCCGTGAAATCTCATGCCGGCGGGGTGTGATCCAATGGCGACGCCGAAGCGCTCGGATTCCTGCCAACCATCGACGTGATCTGAAGGGTCACTGTGGAGCTTGGCGCGCCACACTTCAAGTGAATGGAGATCGGCGATCGCTTGCCGACCACTGATGGCATAGTCGAGTACCGCGCGCCGAGACTTCGACAGATTCTTGCCGCCAGGTTTCTTCGGCGTAATCAACCGTACGACCTGCTCGAAAAGCTGGTCTGCTTGATCGAACTCACCGAGCGAGTAGTGATAGTACCCGAGAGCTGCGAGAGCGTGGGGGCGCTCTTTGACGTCGCTGAGTCGCCCGAGATGCGCCCGCCCTGCAGCGAGATCTCCCTGCTGCAGACAAACGACTCCAAGTTGCTCGAGCCAGTCACCGTTTGGTTGAAGCCGTACGGCGCGTTCGAGATGGCCGCGTGCCGTTTCCTCATCACGACCGGAGAGAGCGCACGACGCGAGGATGTGTGAGGCGACGGCGAAGAATGTCGATGACTCGCCACGCTTCAGCTCCGCGGCTGCCAAGCTTTTAGCCTCGCCCACTTGTCCGAGTCGCGCCAAAACGTTAGCCAGCGCCAACCTCGCGGCGGCGGACTCAGCGCCAGCAGCAGCGTTTCGGTAGTGCACCAGGGCGCTCTCCTGATCCCCGGCCGCGTCGAGAAGAGCCGCGCGGGTGAGTTCGAGTCGGCCACCGGTCGATGACGGCAGTTCGCTGAGAAGCTTTCGTGCGGCCGCCGACTTCCCAGACCCCTCGAGTACGATCGCGAGATCACAGGCGCCGTCGATGTCATCCGGCGCCTGCGCGCGAAACCGCCTAAGCCAACGCTGAGCAGCCGTTAAATCGCCGGCCTCGTATTCTACCGCCGCCAGGTAAAGCAGGAGAGGCGAGTACCTCGGCTGGGCCTCCAGGGCGGCTTGAAAATGTGTTCGACTCTGCTGCAGAGCGTCAGCCGCCTCACTTTCGAACGCCAGCATGCCGAGCTCGAAGTGTGCTTCAAACGAATCTCTCCCTCGCTCGGTCTTGAGAAGATCCTCGTACACCTTTTGTGCTCCAGCAACGTCTCCCGCCTCGCGCCGAAGCCGGCTCAGTAGCGCACGCGCCCGTCGTCGCTGCCCCAGGTTTGTCGAGTCTTTGTCGAGGAAACGCGTGAGATGCCCGATCGCACCGCTGGCGGATTCCAACCACAGTGCAGCGATCAAGCCGGCGCGGTAGTCAAGCTCTGGGCTCTCGTAGCCCCCCTGCGCCGCAAGCTCGATGACGCGGGCCTCGTGTTCCAGGCGCGAAGCGGCGGCCGCAGACAGGGACCTTGGTTCGTCTGAGAGTGACTGAACCAAGATTTCGTCAACAGAGCTTTCGGAAGCCAGAAGAGAAAGCACATGAGGATAGACTTCGTGCTGGCTCGGGTCTAGCTCGAGTGCGCGTAGATAGTGTTCGACCGCTCTCTCTGGAAGGGGAGGATCCCCCTCAAGGACCACCAAGGGAGCGTGACACCAACGGGCGAGATCGATCAGTGCGTCAAGGAACTCTCGTTCTCCCGAAATCCTACGCAGCCCTCTCACTTTGTGCTCGTAGACCATCTCCGGAGGTTGCCGACGAACGATGTTCTCGACGTCGTCAACGTTCAAGCTCAGCGTACTACCGCTTCGACGCCGCATGCGGAATTTCTCAACGCTACGGAGATCGCCTGGAGTGAGAATAAATCCTTCGATCACTGCACCTGTCTTAATGCGTACTAGGTCGTACGGCCTGACTTCGTCAGGATCACCCGTAGAGCTCAACTCGGTGGACCGCTCCTGAGCGACGCAGAACGGAGTTGAAGGAGCCAGTAGCCATAACGTCCCAAACGCGATTAGTGCAAGCGAAGTGAGACGTCTCATTTCTCGGCCTCCGCTTCTTCCGATCCATCCTCGTGACTCGCATTGAAACGTCCACCACCTCGCTGCATCGACAGTGGTGGCAACCGAGGTTTCAGTGGCGGTAGCAGCGGTGGATCGATCGGTACAGCCTCCGGCAGATCCCATCCTTCGGCGTACGTGAACGGACTACGCGCGATCGGCCGATCGTTCTCAAAGCGCCGGTATCCACGCCAAACGACGTTCGCACGTCCGGCGGCGACCTCCGAGCTGACGACAGGAACGTTCTCAGTCGCGTCCCACACTCCGACGAGTAGCTCTTGCCCGCCTACCACTAGTGCGGCGAATGCCAACAAACAAACCGTTTTTTCGGCGTTCAATCTAATCATCGTCGAGCGTTAACAAAGGTGACTCTGCAGCGTTTCAATGCAAATGCTACTTTTCAAATCGAACCCGAGGAGTGTCGCCCGCAAGTTCGATCAATCGCAGATTGGAGAATTCGATCTCGCCGTTCAAAAGGACGTCCGAGTCTTCAGGTCGCTCGACATTCAGCAGCTTTGCCCGAAGGACTCCGCCTGGTTCCTGCACCGACTCGAGAACCGACACGAACGCTTGATAGTTCCCGGAGACTTCTACATGGACAGTTTGAGTGAGTAGCGCGGCGGAAGGGTCACCATGAATCGGTTCAAGCTCCTCAAATACGAGTTCGAGCGGACCGACCGAACGCATCCCGCCGTTGAGCAGCGCCAAAAGAGCCCGCCGCGTGACGCCGAGGTAACTATGGTAACGAATGAACTCCTGGTGCCCATCCGTTGTCTCATACCCATAGTCTTGCTCACTCAGCGGCTCGGGAAGTGCGACACCACGTTGATTTGCGATCGTACGCGCTTCGGCCCACACCTCTTCCGTTTTTTCAGTCAACTGCACCAAAAGCGCCTTGCGGTCCAACCGTCGCAGATCTTGCGCCAGTTCGATCTCTTTGCGCAGACGAGATTCGAAATCTTCATACAACTGCAGTCTCGCTGCCACCTCAGCGTAAGGCTTCAGTTCGTTCTTCAACATCCGACTCTGTTTGCCCTTCTGACTCGCCTCGCGGAACGTCTGATCCGCACTGCGGATATAACGAGAAGCGCCCGAGTTGAGCGCCAGAAAAACGGTCATTCCACAACCGACGGCCACCAAGAAACGACGGTGTTCGTGCCAAATCTGAGCAAACTGCAGCTTCATCGCGCGGAACATCCCCGGCGTCGCCAGCCGAATGGCCGAGACAAACCGTCAGTAGCGGACATAGTTCGGGCGTATTTCGACTTCGAATCCATACCATGCACCCCCCGGCAGCGGCGTCGATGATGTGATATCCACCGCACCGATCCTTTCGGATGCCAACAAATCTTGCTGAAACCGACGCAGAACTTTCAGTGCCTGTCGTCGTTCGTTGTTCACCCGTCCAGCGACTCGCAGGACGTACTCGCGTTCGCTCACCTGCACGCCGTGCTCTTCGAGCGCAAGCGACTCTACCTGAACCTCAGCTGGCAACTCACGGCCAAGATAGTCGAGCACGAATCCCTGAAACGCCGAGACTTCACTCTCGATGAGGATGCGGTTGAGACGAGCTCGAGCAGCCGATTCTTTCCGGAGATTTTCATCGTGACTTCGTTTCTTGCCGACCAACTCTGTGTGAACTCGGGTGTTTTCCGCCAAGACATGGTTGGCCTCTCGGCCTCTCAAAAAACCGTGGAGAAATCGCGCCCCGACAAGAAGAACGAGAAACGCTGCAGCCAAGTACAGAAACAACGTCCGTTCCCGGAAGAGACGGCGCCTTCGGTACTCGTGGGGTAGGAGCACGAAACTCCCCTCTCCGGAGTGATCAAGACCTGTGACTGCAAGTCCAAGTGCCACCGCGGCGTCGAAGTCAGCGCCGACTGCCGCATTCCGTCCCGAGCGTGCCGCAGCACCGGCGGAGTGGCCGAACGGAGCGAACCTCTTCACCGAAACTTTCATGCTCTGCGACAAAAACGCATCAAGTCCGCGAAGCTGCGCACCGCCGCCAGACAGGAAGATATGACTCAAAGGCTGCAAGGACCGGCCGTGCTGTGTAGCGGCCATTTTCATCGTCGACTGAATCAGATTCAAAAGCTGCCCCGCAGCGTTTCGCAACGGCGAAACGGTATCTTCCAGTACGTTTGGATGCTTGGTGTCAAGTCCTCCGCGCTCACACTTGAGACGTTCTGCGCGACTCTCATCGATTTCCAGAGAGTCCGCCAAGATCCTGGTAAAAGCGGCGCCGCCGAAGCTCATACTGCGCGCAAACGCGAGGCGCTCGTTGACGGTTAGAACCGTATCGATGCTCTCTTTGCCGATGTCGAGGTAGAGGCGTACATCGTCGTCCTCCGCCTCCTCATCTGCAGCTTCGCCAAACACCTCAGCGGCATGAAAGAGGGCGAGTGCGTGAGGCACGACGTTCTTCACCATCATGCCATTCGCCTCGAGGATCTTCAGGCGGTTCGCAAGCTCATTCTCTTTCGCGACCGAAAGCAAGACAACCTGGTCATCGTCCACGTTTCTTCGCACCGAAAGCAACCGGTAACTACTGACGACCGGCTCACCCATACGCTCCATGATTTCGTCTGTCTCGAACTTCATGATCAGCTCTAGGCGCCATGTGGGCGCTGGAGCGACCTGAGCGTACCGCAGCATGCAAACGTTCTGATCGATTCCAAGAACGATCCTTCGAGTCGGAATTCCAGCTGCCTGCATCCGACGTTTAACATACGGCACAACCTCAGAGAGGTCGTCGCGAGGCACGTGTGCATCGCGCAACTCATCCGAGTCTATAGACAACAGGCGACGAACAACCGCCGAGCGTCCTTGACGCACAAGTTCCAGTGCGTCGATCTTCTCGTTACCCAGGCTGAGTCCAACGGCAGATTGCAAACCGAACATACGATCGTGTCAACGAGCTCCCTTTGATTCTTGCGTACGGATTCGGTCGATGCCGTCAAGAAGCCCAGAAGCTTGTCGCCGAAGCGTTTCATCATTCGTGTATCGCTTCACGTGGTGAAGCGCTAATCTCGCGAGCGACATGCGATGAGCCCGAAAGAACTTGCGGCCGACGTCAAAGTATCGATCCACTAGAGTTGCGCGCGATTTCTTTTCGGCTTCTTGCCACAGCTCCTCTACCGCAGAGAGTATTTCATCGCCACGGTCGGCGAATTCCGCACTGCGGTACGCGGCTGCGTATGCGCGGGCCCCCTCCGTCAAGGTGCGATACCATCTCTCATGGGGTGCAGCTCGCATCTCTTCGAGATCGTCTCGAAGCCGCTCGAACGCAGCGTCCGCGATGGTCTCCCAAATCGCGATCTGCGCCTCGATTTCTCCGGCCGACTCGCTGCTCGAAAAGCGTTGCTGAAGCATCTTGAGCCGACTGATCGCTTCTCCGAAACGCCCCTCTAAATAATGGCGCCGCGCGGAGTTGATCTGTCGGGCGATGGCGACAGATTCCAAACGAGAGCTGACCAACGCAGAGATGTCGAATGTGCGCCCTTCAGCCAACCGAATCATCAAAAGTTGTCGGCGGCGGCGCAGTGGATGATCGACCTTCGAGACGACCAACGGGTTGTGGCTCGCGAAAACAAGCTCTCGACGGCCCGCGCCGAGCGTCAACTCGTGAAAACGCTGCGGCAACGGATCGTCTTTGTTCAGCGTTGTCACCAGACCGTACTCAGGAAACTCAATCCTCAAGTCGTGGATCGGCGTTTCGATAAAAAGACAAATTTCGCTTCCATCGTCTGCTCGATCGCCGTCCGCAGGCTGCACCCGCACGTGCAGACCATCTTGTCCGGCCTGAAGGCGCCCGACGGTGTCTGCCCAGCGGCTGCGCGACAGGTCTGCGAATCTGAGCGCCATCGTCATATACCCGTCGTCGCGATCAAGAATGCGCCACGGAATCATCCCGATGTCATAGCCGTCCCCAGCGGTCTGCGACGCCAACCCAAACCAGCTACGCAGTCCCTGCTCGACGAACTGTAGCTCGTAGCCGCGGCGCAAATGAACTCTTTGCCGTGCGTCGCTTGGACCGAACACGAATTTCGGCACGCCACCGTCGTCTGCGGCGTCGGCGTCGGACGCCGCGGCGAATTCGATACGATCGAAAACTGCAGCGCCGCCCCCTGCTACAAAACAAGCGACGCGCGCGTGGGTCACCCTGGACGGCGCGTCGACCACCTGATCGAGGTTCAACTCCTCTCGTCTCATTTGCGCGATGTCAGAGTAGCTACGTTTATGGACGACGTCGCGTTCGCCCCGGCGCTCAAGCCACTCGACGACCACTCCGGACGCAAAACAGCCAAGGTTCGCTACAAACCCACGCAGGCGGTACGGCTGCCCTGCCCGCACAGAAATCAACGCACGCGGAGAAACTCGGGTCAACCGTCCAGCTTCCGCGGTTGAGGTCAACTTCAGGGCGTGCCTGCCTGGATACTGAGCCATCGCCTCCACGATCTCAAATCGGCCGCGATCTCCTTCGACGAGCTCCCAATCCGCACCTGACGCTTCTTCACTCGCGCCACCCTCGAAGGACCATGCTTGCCCGATGAGGTTCTCCGACTCGGGAGGGTCAATCGGCTGCCGCACTAACACACGACGGGCCGTATCGACAGCAAAGAACATGAGCGCCCCAAGCACGCACACAACAGCAACAGCAACCAGCGGGTGTTCAAGTCGACTGGCACCATCGAACGCATCCAGCTCGATTCGACCCAGGTTCTCTTCAACAGGTTGAGATTCGAAGTCTCTCTGTGTGGACAAGGACTCAAGCCGCTGTCGAAGCTGAGGCGTCTCCGGAACTTCAACCCGATAGCGAGCGGAGCCGATACGGATCATCACCCCCGGAGTGAGCACCGCGCTTCGCGAGCGAAGGTCATCGACGAACGTGCCGTTGCGGCTGTTAAAGTCCTCCACGGAGTAGAGGCCATCCGCGTAGACGAACTGGGCGTGACGTGACGACACACGCTGATCCCGAAGCACCAAGTCATTGCCAGTCCTTCTGCCAACGGTAAATGGAAAGTGGGAGACCTCAATGACACCCGAATCAACAGCCTCGATCGGCTCAAGTCGAATCGGGTCAGGCGCCAGCTGTGGTGGCTCCGACGGTTTCTGTTCCGGCACGCCTGTGCCACAACGTTCCTCAGGACGCGACCCGGGCTCAACAAGTGTGTCGGCGGTCGCGGGGTCGACGGCTTGAGAGCCGCTGTCGGCGGCAGCGCCCGCGTCGTGAGTTTCACCGACAGTGAACGTGACGTCTCCGACACGGAACGTGTCGCCCACCGCGATGGGGCTGAGATTGACCATGCTGCCCTTGAACACTGTACCGTTTCGGCTCTTGCAATCCTCTAAAACGAGGCCATCGCCAGTCACGGTCAATTTGCAATGAAGCCGCGACGCGCGTCGATCGTCGAGAACGATATCGTTCGTCTCGTCGCGGCCAATCGTCAGCTCGTCCCCATCGACCTCGACGCGCCGGACACGTCCACCATCGTTGAATTCGATCCAGTAACGTGCAACCATTCTGCGCCGTACGTGCTTTGCGTCGATCGCGACTCACAGGTTGTTAGTTCTTGGAGGGACTGCCTTCCCCTGATGAAGAGCCTACATCCTGCTCCCGCTTGATGCCGTATTTTTCGATCTTGGCATCGAGTGTCGGACGCGAGATTCCGAGGGCCTCGGCGGCCTTCGACTTCTTCCACTCTGCGTCCATAAGGGTCGTTCGAATGAAGTGCATCTCGACGTCTTCTACCGTTCGAGCGACAACATCTTTCAACGACTTCCCCGTCAGCGAGACCGAGCGCCCCTGAGCTTTCGCCTGAATATTACTACTGAGGAGGTTCGACTCGATGCGCCCGCTGCTTAACGCCGAGAGGCGTTCGATCTCATTCTCCAGCTCTCGAATATTCCCCGGCCAATCGTATTGGTAAAGCAGGTGGAACGTCTCCCGATCCAACGTCTTTTTCGGCTCACCTGAGCGTTTAGCAATCCGATCGAGGAAGAAGTCTATCAACAAAGGAATGTCTTCGCGTCGATCACGAAGAGGAGGAAGGTTCAACGTGATGACATTGATTCGGAAGAGTAAATCCTCCCGAAACTCGCGCTTATGCACTAAGTCGTAGATGTTCTTGTTTGTGGCGGAAATTACGCGCACGTTGACCTTGATGATGTCTTTGCCGCCGACTCGCCGGATTTCTCCCTCTTGAAGTGCCCGCAAAAGCTTCGTCTGCATAGGCGGCGGCATGTCGGCGATCTCGTCAAGGAAGAGCGTGCCTTCATGCGCGACCTCAAAGAGACCCCGCTTGTCACGCGTCGCTCCAGTGAAAGCGCCACGGACATAACCGAAGAATTCACTCTCAAGTAGGTTCACGGGAATCGCGGCACAGTTCTCGCTCACAAACTCACGATTGGAGCGGAGGCCGTTGTCGTGAATCGCTCGCGCGACCAACTCCTTGCCCGTACCGCTCTCGCCCAGGACCAAGACGGGCACGTTCGACTCGATGATCTTGTCGAGCAGAGCGAACACCTCGTACATCTTCGGGCTACGAGTGACGATCGCCGAGTAGTCGTACTTGAATCGTTTGGGCCGGTCTCTTGGTATCAGCTTGATCGCATCTTCTAGCTGAAGGCTCTTCGAGAGGACCTTCTCTTCGAGGTCTAAGTTGACGCGCTCAAGTCGAGATTGAGCCTCCTCCAGAGCCTTGGTGCGGGCTCGCAGGTCCTCAAACATCTGTGCATTCCGAATCGCCACCGCGACCTGGTCCGCAAGAATCTCCAACCAGCGTCGATGATTCTCATTGAACGCTCCCGTGTCGAAGCGGTGGTCGACGTAAATGGCTCCGATGTATCGTTCATCGATGCGGACCGGCACACACAAAGTCGAGCGCAGCTTGAGCTGGCGCTCTTCACGCAAATCCGCGAACCGAGGATCAGCGAGAACATCATCGGAGAGCACCGCAGACCCCGTATCGAGTACGCTCATCGCAATCGCATGGCTCAACTTGAACTCTGGGTCCTTGATGTTCTCCTTGTCCATGTTGCGTGCCGCTGTGACGCGAATCTCTTTCCCCTCGACCAAGAGAAGAAATCCGCGCTGCGCAGCAGTGACGTCGATGACCGTGTCGATCATCAGGTCGAGCAAGTCTCTGAGAACGATCTTCGAGTTCAGATTGCGATTGATCTCGAGAAGCTTGAGGAATATGTCGCGTTCCTTCTTCAGCACCTCGAGCTGGCTGTCGTCCTCAAGCGTCGCGAGCGGCTCAAGAAAGTGACCCGTGGTCAGATCGATCGTCTCTTGTGAATACTCTGAGGAGACGTACTCGAAGAACATCTGCGTGCGACCAATCTCGATACAGTCTCCCGGTCGAAGGTCCTTGCGAAGAACCAAGATGCCGTTGACCAAGGTTCCGTTTCTGCTCTTGAGGTCGACGATCTCATACCCGCCCGACGTTCGCTCGATTTGACAATGCCGACGCGAGGAATTGATGTCGTCGATTTCCACCGAGTTGTCTTGTGAACGCCCGACCGTCGTCACCCGAGAGGCCAGCTCGACCACTCGCTGTTCACCGTTCTCTTGGATGATCAGTTTGGCGTACGTCTTCGGGCGTCCCCGGGACTGCTGAGTCGCTCTCGTCTTCGCCATCATTCCCCACTGAGCGCAACCTGGCGCTGTGCTCTGACGCGTCACCGACGCGTCACCGACGCGAGGCGCATCACCCATGAAGCTTTTCGTTAAAGAATTCTGCTACTATGACTTACGGGCTGAAGCGCTGGTGCCGCGCGAATGTAAAGCGCAGCTAGATGATTGGTGCAGTTTGTAAAGCCATGTTAACACGCACCGCGGTGGCTCAAAGCAGAAAAAACCGCCCAAGCGGGCGGTCGACAGCCGACCGACCCGCGGCGGAACGTTCCGTTCGAGCAATCCTTGTCCCCTTCAGGGTAAACCGCCTGCCACCGTCCCTCAGAGGGTCATCGAGCGTGCGGCCACTCGGTTCCCGGTCGGCGCCAATCGGCTTCATGGCGCGACGGTCGGCATCGCTTCGAACATCGCGGCGACGAGCGCTTCCTGAAGCTCTCGCGGCGACTTCGATTTCGGCGACCCAGCACCGACGAGGATGGAAAACGACCACACGAGCGGGCCACGTCGCACAAAACCAGACAGAGCCGAGACGCCCCGAATCGCACCTGTCTTCGCGTGCACCTGCCCGTGCAACCGCCGCTGCCGGCGAAATCTCTTCTTCAGCGTGCCGTCGACTCCCGCCACGGCCAAGGAATCGTAGAAGCGTTTGAAGTAGGGCTCGCCGCGTGCACTATGCAACGTTCGCACGAGCGTCGACGCCGCGATTCGATTCTCATGCGACAAGCCGGAACCGTCATGCAGCTGAATGCCTGGAGCGGGAATCCGCTTGTCCTTCAGGAACTTTCGCACCGCGGCGGCGCCGTCCTCGGTCGTACCGCGCCCGAAGACACGTGCCCCAAGCGTCTTCAACAGCATCTCAGCATGCAGGTTTTGGCTCGGCTTGTTGATCACCGGCAAATCTTGCGCGAGCGTTGACCTATGGTAGACCAAGACAGATTCCTTGGCCTTCACACCGTCGCCCTTTCGACGCGTCTTTTCGTCGTAGTAGTACTCCTCGGGCGCAACCCGCTTCACGGCTCCGTCGATGCGCACGCCTCGCCTCTCGAGCGCCTCCTTGACAACCGTGGCGAGAAAGAGCGAAGGATCGTCGACGGTCACGTGATCGTAAAAATTCTTGTTGCCGCGATAGCCAATTTCACCGCTTAGACGAATGACGTTCGTTCCTGGTCTTCGATGAATCTGGACCTTTCGCTTGCGCCCGGCGACGGTCCGGAGATTCCCGTGGATCGAAAAATAGCGCGACTGCGGCAAGATTCTGACATGAGCTGCGGCGCCTACACGCGTCGCCGGCTCGATGCGAACGTCGACACAATTATCGTTGAAGGAGAGCGGGCTCACTTGTGCGCTGTACCAGCGTCCCGCTTGCGCCGGGTCCCATGTGGGCAAGAATCTAACGTCGTCGAAGAATGAATCGTCAGCGACAACGGATCCAGTAACGTGTCGTAGCCCGAGCTTTTGCACCAGTCCCGCAGCCCAGTCTTCGATCAGCCGGGTGGGGTCATCATTGTAGAATCGCCCCGAGATATTCGGATCCCCGGTGCCGCGCAGGATCAAATCGCCGCGGATGACTCCCGCCTCTGGCGCCATGCTGGCTAAGAGTCTCGTTTCAAATTGGTACTCGGCACCAAGGATCGACAGCGCTGCGGCAGTCGTAAGAACCTTCAGATTGCTCGCAGGTTTGCGTGGTGATTCCGCGTTGATGGCAACGAGGGAGCGGCCTTTCTCATCCAAGAACTCAAGGCCGATGGACTTTTGCGGAAACCCATAATCACGAAGAATCTTTTCAACTCGACGGCCCAGTTGGGTAGAGCCCCATGCGGTCGTCGAGACCAGACATAGGGCGATCGCTGCCACGAAAAACCGAGCCGCTCGACCGAACGACAGCGCCGCGCTTCTCTCCATCTTCTCCTTCTCACCTCTCCTCTCGATCCGAACGTTCTGCGCCTCGAGAATGTCTCGTTTCGAGGGCAGTGATCCACACGAAACCCACGCCGTCGTGTAACGAAGTCGCGCCCAACGAAGACGACTGAGGCCCGCACTTGCCCGGGACCGTAACATCTCCTCGAGCGGCCCGTCAACCGTGAAGGCTGACCGCAACTCTCAGCGCGCGGCGAGCCCGCATTTCTCACAAGATTTCGTAGCGAGGTGCCGTAAGTCGCGTCGTGGCAAGGAAGGTTTTGCGATTCGACCGGAGGCGTGTTTCCAACACATTGAGGATCGAATCGTGAAGCCTGACGCAGTCCACGACGCGACTTACGGTGCCGCAGTAGGAATCTTGTGAGAAATGCGGGCGAGCCCAAGCGGCTGCAGAAACGCGTCGAGATCTCCAATCGCGAGATCGGTTCGGTCGCCATAGTTGTCGAGTTTGATCTGATAGATCAGACGCAGGTCGCCGACGGATTGGCTCAGCACCGCAACGACCCCTCTGCCTTCAAATGGCACGCCGCTGTTGCTCTGAACGGTGGAATCAAAGCGGTAGGCGACGAAACTGACTACATCACCCGCTCCACGAGTGACCGTACCCTCCGAGACGATCTCAAATCGCCTCCGCCCCTCGCGAAGAACGCTCGTCAAGGAATCGATATCGGACAGAGCCGCAGGGTTCTGCTCGGTGGATTTCTCAGAAAACCGAATGACCCAAGCTTGGTCGCCAGCGTATTCGACACCGCGGTACTGGTATGTGATGACGTCGTCACGAAGGTCGATCTCGACGAGCTCGAACTCCTCATCCGCGACCCTGTAGCCACTAGCATCCGCCAGACTCGTCAAGAGGCGATCGTTGGTCGTGTAGTCGCGCCGCGGCGCGGTGAAGAGAGAGCATCCGCAGACGCCGGCACACATCCACACCAACAGACTCACAACCCCAATCCGGCAGAGTCTTACGACCGCACCTTTGTTCGCCGCCACGTTCAGTTCCTCTGTTCGTCACTCCCAGCTGCTGGCACGGCCTTCAGTCGAAAGCTATCCGCACCATCGTCTTCCGCCTCCTGACCGCGGTCCCGGCGAGCGTCATCGCGTTCACGGAGACGATCGAGTTCCTCTCGCTGTGCAGCACTGAATGTGTCGCGGGCGACTCGGATGGCTCGCCCCTTCAACTCAGCGTTTCTCACCACGTTCTGTAAGTAACCCAGCTCCTGCACCCCGAGTACGACGTCACGCACACTCGCGGCGAGTGACGGGTCGTTCAGAAACATGCCAGCAGAACCTTCGCCTCGGTCGAGTTTCTCCAGAATGTTCGCCAACGAGCGCGTGCTCATCTGCACCGTGCCGAGGAAGTCTTCGAATTTCAGCCCCAAATCCCCGTCGTGAACGAGCTTCGAGATCACGCTCGTGCCGCCATCCAAGGCAGTCAAAATCGTCTCAAGACGCCATGCAGTCTTGGAGATACTTTCAAGCGCGTCCGTTAATTCATCATGCATCTTCGAATCGGCGACCAATCGGCCAAGAGTCCCCTCGCCAGCTTCCACCTTGGAGCTGATCTCGTCGAGGTGGGCGATGAGCGACGTCGCACTAGAAACGACCTGCTTGAAGCGAGTCGCGTACTCCTCTGAGTAGACGAGCTGGCCAAGCGTTCCCTTCTCGTCGCGGATCGCCTCGAGCATGTGGCGTACTTCTTTGCTCACCGACTTAATCTCCTCGGTCGCCTCGCTCATGGCTCGACTGAAGGAGTTCACGTTGTCGTACAGCTCTGGATCTTTGAAAAACTTGCCGATCGAGCCCTCGCCACGCTGGATTTCATTCAAGATGGCGGTCACCGTTTTGAGCAAGGTCGTCGCGCTCTCTGTCGCGCCTTCGCCCGCGAGCTCATCGAGCAGCGGACGCAGCTCAAATCTGATCTCCTCCCCGGGCTCAAGGACTTCGGAATCGCCGCGCAAACTGACATGCACCGATGTGTCGCCGAGCAGTCCCTCACTTTGCAGCCACCCCCTCGAGTCGACCCCGATGCGGTCAGCATGCCGGCGATGGATCGCTAACGTCAGGTGGACCTTGTCGTCGTTGGGATCGCGCGAAAAATCGACATCGCTGATCTTGCCGGCTGGTACTCCCGAAAGGTAGACCTTCGAGCCAATCTGAAGTCCGTTGGCACTAGGCACCTTGAGGAAATAGTTGTACTGGTCCGTCAATAGCCCACCAGCATCGCCCACGAGAAACAGCCCGACCATCAGGATGATGGTGGCAATGAAGAGGACGAATCCGACGCTGAAATCCCGCGCAACTTGTGTCTTCATGGTGCAACCTGCTCTTGACTTCCCGGAGGTGCAACTTTCGGGCCGATCGTGTCACCAAGGAACTCTTTGACTTCCTCGCTCTCGCAGCGTGCCAATTCGTCGGGCGTTCCCGTGACCAGCACTTTGCCGCCGGAGAGATAGGCCCAGCGCGATGAGACGATCCGGGCACATTCAAGATCGTGAGTGACCAGAATCGACGTTGAGCGCAGTTTTCTGTCCAGATCTCGCATAAGAGTGGCAATTTTCCGGCTTGTGATCGGATCGAGCCCGGTTGTCGGCTCGTCGAAGAGAACAAACTCGGGCTCGAAGCTTAGTGTGCGCGCCAAGGCCACGCGCCGTCGCATGCCTCCCGACAGCTCGCTGGGCAGATACCCTGCGGTGTCAGGAAGCTCCACCCACTCAAGCCGCTCGCGTGCCAATTCCGCGATTCGGTCCTCGTCAAATCCGCCCTGCTCGCGCAGGGGGAAGGCGACGTTGTCGAAGACCGTCATCGAGTCGAATAGAGCACCAGACTGAAACACCATTCCCATGCGTCGGCGAAGCGGGATCCATTCTTCCTCCGCCGCATCGGTCATTGGCCTCCCCCACAACTCGACGCTTCCGGAATCGACTTCCATGAGCCCAAGAATGATCCGCAACAGGCAACTCTTGCCGCTGCCGCTTCGCCCGAGAATCGCTACCGACTCACCTTCGCGCACGTCGAGATCTACGCCGCTCAACACGGAATGGTCACCGAATGACTTGCAGACACCACGCAAGCGGAGCACCGGTATCTCTCCAGCTTCATTAGGTTCTGGCTCGGAGAACGGCGAATCCGGATCCGCGAGTGTCGATTCGTCAGGTGCCATGGGAGAATGAGAGGGTCCAGGGCTGAAAATCGCCCAAGGTGAGGAACAGTTTCGTCAGAAACAGGTCAACGACCAGAACTCCGAGAACGCAGCGGACCATCGTTGTCGTTGTCGTCGCGCCAACAGCTTCCGCTGCACGTTCGGTGCGCAATCCCGTATACGTCGCAATCAGCCCGATCAAGAGCCCGAACGTCCCGCCTTTCGTCACGCAACCAACGACATCGAGTGGCGTCAATGCTTCGAGTGCAGTGGTGACATACACCGATCGAGAGACGCCCATGTCAAAAACGACGACGAGAAAGCCGCTAAAGACACCAACGACACACGCGATGATTGTAAGGGCCGGCAACATCAAAGCCGTGCCGAGCACCCGCGGCACCGCAAGCTTCGTCAGAGGATCGGCGCCGAACGCGCGGTACGCATCGACCTGCTCGGAGACGACCATCGAACCGATCTCCGCCGCGATACTAGTACCAATGCGTCCGGCAAACATGATGGCCGAAAAAACTGGGCCGATTTCGCGCACGAACGATGCGGTCAGAATGGTCGTGATTTGCTCCCTAGCGCCAAAGCGAGCCAATAGCGCGACTGTCTGGACGACAAGAACCAGCCCAATGAAAAACGAACAAAGATTGACCACAGTCAACGACTCGACACCGATCCGATGCATCTGGTCCAGCAGCGAGTTAATCGAGTATCGTCGCACGAAGATTCGGCGGAGTATCTGCAGGGAATATCTGCTGAAGTCACCGAACGTCGATAAGAGCTGGCGCATGAGGGGCTGAATGAAGTCCTCTAGGTGCTTATCTGATTAAAATTGGGCGAACCGGGTCAGCTACGCTCCACCGCGGCGACCTCTCGTCGAGTACGCAGTCGCTGGGTGACTCAGCGGCTACCAGATCGTCATCGCCGACATGATGATGTATGGTTCATCCGCCGCTCACCTGTCGCCATCGAATCGTACGCACGCTATTGTATCGTCTTCCCTGGTGCGGTTGCCAGCGCACGCACGATAGACGGCGAAGCTAAGGAGGCATTAGAAGCACCGCGTGGTTGGGCGGTTACGAGCTCGGAATGCAGCGTAGAATTATCGGAATGGACGGGTGTAGCACAGCCGTCAAGAGTTGGAATCGAGCGTCGGTGGCAACGTCGACGAACGCCCCATCCGCACCTCGCGAGGCTCGCCCTCAAACGTCCGGCGGACGACGATGAATGGACGGTCAATGATCTCAGTCGAAGAGTCGTATAGCCGCGCCGAGACCGTCACGCGAGCGGCGGCCCGAAACTTTTTTTACACGTTTCGCTTTCTGCCACCGGAGCGTCGGCGCAGCATTTTCGCGGTCTACGCTTTCAGTCGCAGAGCGGACGACGCCGTCGACGCTGTCGAGGAGCAGAACCTCGACGAAGCAGAGGCTCGCCGGCGTCTTGACCAACTCGAAGCCCTCCTGACGTCTGGCGATGTCGACGACCCACTAGCGCCGGCGCTGAAGGATACGATCGAGCGATTTCAGATACCACTCGAACCTTTTCGCGAGCTTCTCCGTGGTATGAGAAGCGATCTGGTCAAAAACCGATACGCGGACTTCGACGAACTCTACGAGTACTGCTACCGCGCCGCATCCGTTGTCGGCCTGATCTGTATAGAGATCTTTGGCTACCGAGACTCACGCGCCATCGAACCTGCAGTCCAGCTCGGGATTGCGATGCAGCTGACCAATATTCTGCGCGACGTCCGCGAGGATTGTGAGCGCAATCGAGTTTATCTACCTGCCGACGAGATGCGTCAATTCGGCTGTGACGAACGAGATCTGTTCGCCCTCAATCCAACACAGGGGTTTCAAGACTTGATGCGGTTTCAAGTTGACCGTGCGCGCTACTTCTTTCTCGAGGCCACACCGCTCTTCGAACTCGTCGAGCCGGAGTCGCGTTATTGTCCGGTTCTGCTCAAGCGGTTCTACTCCCGTGTTCTTGATCACATCGAACACCGCCACTTTGACGTCCTGACGCGTCGCCCTTCTCTCTCAACACTCGAAAAGATCGTCATCGCAGGTGCGACGTGGATCGAATCTCTGGCGACGCGTTAGCTGAGCCTCGAGTCTGGCACTTCGCGTCGAGCCAGGCGCATAGAGGCCAGTTTCTCGGCTGAAGCACTTTTTCAACAGGCTGCTAGGCGACAAACGCGAGATAGTAGAACCAGAGCCCCGTCAACGCAGTGAGGGTGATGTCGGCGGTCGACAACCAACCGAGTCTCCGGTGCAAACGGCTATGCGGCCCTGGCGCGGGCGGCGAACGAAAACGCCGCAGCGCCAGCACCATCGTCGCTAACCAGAGGAGGGGCGAACTGATGGCGAAAACGAGATGTACGTACAACACCAAGCGGACATTCTCAAGTTCGCTACCGCTAAGCCGCGGTTGGGCAGGGTCTTTGTTGACGATGTTCTCCCAACCACCGTGGAGTCGCACATCGATCTCGAAGGCGGCGACGGCAAGTAGCAGGACGACCGTCAACAGGATCTGCAAATTCCTATGACGGACGAACTGCCCCTGGACTTTCACGGTAAAAACGCTGTAGCCCAGAATCGGCACAATCAAGGCCAGGGAGCAGACGACAAAGTCCACCATGAATGTCGTGTCGTAGCCGAGGAACCCGTTACTCATGGCCGCGGATTATAGGCGGAATGGCCGAGTCAGCAACCATAGAATCGCGGCACGTCGAGCCCGGTTCGTCGGTGAGTCCGTTTGCCACCAATGGCGGAGGGTTCGAGGCGAGGGTCAACACGCCCGTGCACCTGACCTTCGCAGCGGGTCGGTGCCGCACCGCTGATCACTGTTCCCGCCAGAGGTCACCAGTCGTCGAGGTACGCAACATGCATCGAATCGTCGCGGAAATCGCAGTACTCACATCTCACTCCTGGTTCGCCGCGACGGATCTTCACCAGGCCTTGACGCGCACAGCGAGGACAATGGCGGTCAGGCTTCGAGGGCCAAAGCGATGACACAACGATCCAGAGAATCAGACTCGCAGCGCACACCCCACCGACAAGATACGGCATCCAATCCCTTGCCAGCCATGCGAGGAAGACTAACAGCGCTGCAAAGAGTAACCAGACGATTTGAATCATACATTCAAACCTGCCGTCGCTAACGGCTGGCGCTCACGCTCACGATCAGCTCACGTTCGTTGACGATCAGCGAAAATGGTGCGTCGAAAAAGAACCCACGGCAACGCTTTTCACTATCGTTTTTTCGCATCGAAAGGATAGCATGACGCGCCTTCTGCGAAACCACGGTAAGGACTCTCCATGCTCACGAAGGCAGGCTGTAACTCACGTCAATCGCGTCTCCTCCACCGCCTCTCCAACTCGGACGTCAACGCGGCTCCGGCGCAAAGCGTCGATGCGGCGCTGATCCATGTACCGGAGCACATCCTCTACCTCAGTGGCTTCTTCGCCCAGCCTCCCAGTCTGAATCACAACAGTTCAAGCTTTCTCCTGTTGGAAAAAGATTCTCGATCGACGCTGTTCGTCGACAACTGGCTGGACTCCGCGGCTAACGCGGCCGTCGATGAAGTCGTGACGGTCAACTGGTATGACTGTGAGACGCCCGCGAAGAACCGCGCCGCCGTCGTCGTGGAGGCGGTCATCGAACGGCTTCAAAAGCTTCGCATCGATCGCCTCGGCGCCGAAATCTCTCAGCTCCCTGCGCCGATCGCTAACGTCGTCGGTTCCGTCGTCGACATCGATCCCGAGCTGCGTCGGCTACGTCAGCGAAAAGATCCAGACGAGCTCGAATGCATCCGCCGCGGCATCCGTACCGCCGAGGCAGTCCACGCGGCGTCGCGGCAGCTGCTGGAACCCGGCATGACTGAAATTGAATATTACAGCCAACTTGTCGCGCAAGCGACGGTGGCCGCCGAGATGCCGTTCGTCATGATGTGCGACCTTGCGTCCGGACCGCGAGCAGCAACAGGAGGCGGCGAGCCGACCCTTCGAACCATGCAGGCGGGTGAGCTTGTGATCCTCGACATCTTTCCGTATGTCAACGGATACCGCGGTGACATAACGAACACCCTGGTGGTCGGCGGTAAGGCGACGAGTGAACAGGAGGATCTCTATTCGATCGTCCACCAAGGGCTCGAACGCGCTGAAAGAATGATCGCTCCGGGCCTGCCCGTACGGCAGCTGTTCAATGCCGTTGACTCGTGGTTTCGTGCCTCGGGCGACGACCACCGTCTCGTCCACCACGCCGGGCACGCCATAGGCCTAGGCCATCCGGAAGCGCCAGAGCTGGTGCCACAAAGCGACGCCGTTCTCACCGAGGGCATGGTGATCACACTCGAGCCAGGCCTTTACGGCGCTCCGACCGGCGGCATTCGACTTGAACATGACTATCTCGTCACCGAATCCGGCGCGACGCGGCTGTCAAACCATCAGCTCGGCTTGAGCTGACAAACACTCACCGCCAAACGTCGACAAGCGAACCGAGAATCAGGAAGCACCGCCGAGACCGCAACTCGCCGCAGCTCACCCGACTCGGCCCTGAGAACCCTGCGGGCATCGTGAAACAAAGAATAGGAATCCAGAGTTACAGCTGGCAAACTCTTGGAGGACTCCGGCACCAGCGTCGACCGGAAGAGCGCCGCGGCGCTGGCGATGCCATACCACCTTGCCTGCAGCACCCGAGAACGAAAGAAGAACCATGGACGACCGCCCGATTCGAGGGATCTTTCCAGCACTCGTGACAACGTATGACAAGAGTGGAGGTATCGACACAGCGCTACAGCGTGAACTCATTTCACGTCTCATCGCGCAGGGGGCGCACGGGTTTTTCATCTGCGGAACGACAGCCGAGTTCCCTGTGTTAGCCCTCGAAGAGCGAGAGAAGCTCACCGAGCTCGTCGCCTCCGAAGTCACAGGACAGGTACCGATCACCGTCCATGTCGCCTCGCCGCAGGTCGGAGACGCCGTGCGGCTTGCCCAGCACGCCGCGCGAGCCGGCGCGCAAGCCATCAGCAGCATACCACCCTATTACTACCCGACCCGTCGCAGTTCGGCGCTCGACTACTTGCGCGAGATTGCGACGTCCACAGAGTTGCCTTTCTACTACTATCATATCCCCGGCTGCACAGGCTTTCCGATCGACGTAGCTTTCGCTGAACAGCTCGTCAAGCTACCAAACTTCGCCGGGATGAAGTGGTCGGACCCCAATTTCGCCCTGTTCCAGCAGGTGCAAAGCGCTATCGGTAACGCTTACCAGTTCGTTTGCGGTGTTGACTGCATGTTCCTTTCCAGTCTGCTGTTGGGCGGACAGGGCGCCGTCGGCTCGAACTACAACTACCTCTTGCCGGTGTTCCGGAGAATGTGGGCCGAATACGAATCGGGTGATCTGGTCAAGGCAAGAGAGCTGCAGCTTTTGGCCAACCGGTTCATCAACGTGATCGATCGCTACCCGAACATCGCGGCCGTCAAAGGAACCTTAAGCGTCCTGGACTTCGACGTCGGCGGCCCTCGCGCTCCGATCAGCGACCTCGACGCGAAAGAAAAAACGGAATTGAAGGCGGCCCTTGAAGCAGCTGGACTTTGGGAGATCGAAGGGATTTCACCGTCGTATCAGAGAAGGAGCTGAGTGCGCTTCACTCACGACCGGCCCAGTCGTCGAGTCTGGCTACGTCTCCAAAACGCCGGCGAAACGTCGGCGCGCCGCGCACGAAAACCGACGCCTTTCACGGCCCGTTTGCTCGCTAGTTGTTGCAACGTGGAACGTAGAGTTCTCATGCTCCCCAGTCCGAGCACCGTATTGATCCTGATTCTGCTCTTTACTCTGCTCTTCCTCCATCGACGAATTCCGGCAATGCTCAAGGGCCTCGGACGTTCGATCGCCGGCGTCCGGGACGTCGGCCGAGGCCTCACGAGCGACGCGGACGATGATGGCTCCTTAGCAGTGTTCGAGATCAAAGCTGGCGCGGCCGTCGCCGGCAAATACTTGTCGGCGGTTCCGCTCTCCTCCGCTGACCAGCTCACGTCTCACGTCGACGCGGTCGGCGCCAGGCTGCTCCGGTTGGTGCGGCGCGCCGAGATTCCCTATCGCTTCGTGATGACCGCCGAACCAGAGCCCAAAGCGATGGCGATCCCAGGCGGAACCGTGATCGTCTCCAGACCACTTGTCGAACTGTGCCGAGACGACTCGGAGCTCGCAGGTTTACTGGCGCACGAGATCGTTCATATCGACCTCAAACACGCTGTACGCCACCTGGCGAAGCAGACCGCGCTCAACGCCGGGGTCAAACTGCTACAAATGCGCCGCACTCTTTTAGCTCGTGCGGTACAAGGCTTCGACGGATTCGTCCAGCGCGGCTACACCGAAGAGCAGGAGTTCGATGCGGACATGTGGAGTGTACGTTTAGCCGAGCAGGCGGGGTTCGATGGGCACGGCCTCCTCAGACTCCTCGAGCGGCTTCAACCACTGCTGCCGAACGAGACCGAGGGTCGCTCAAGCTCCGACAGCTGTTTCTCCAGCCGTGCCGGGCTGGCAGAGAGGATTCTGCGCTTACGCCGCCTCGCGACATAGATGCGTTGAACCGCAGAGGCGGTCGCTATCTCATGCGCAGCGGGCGAGGGCGCAAAGTCACACTTCATGCAGCGCCGGCCTCACGAAGCGGGCGCGCTATCTTCGACGACAAACTCGTCACTCGGGTCGAACGGCGGCATCGAAACCACGATCACCTGCAGCCGTCCTACGGCACGATGACGTGTGCCCGGCTTGATCAAGACCGAGCTCCCTGGACGCAGGGGAAACGACTCACCGTCCAGCTCGATGCGCCCTTCGCCTTCGAGGACGTAGTAAATCTCTGTAAGCTGCTTGTGGTAATGAGTCTGGCTGTCCACCGAGATGTCCACACGGTGAAGGCTCGCAGGACTCATTTGCGGATCGGCGAATGCGCGGCGAGAGAAGCCACAGGGACAGGGCACGGGCGCGATCTGGTCAAGATCGGCCAAGGCATACCCTTGCGGTGTCGACTCGGAAGAAAGATTCACGTGTTGCACCTCGCGATTCAGTTGAATTCAGTCCTATTTATAGCCGAGGGTCCAGCAAAGAGACAGCGCGCGAAGGACGGAGAAAACAACGAGCCGGAAGCGGAGGCAAACACAGTGCTGGTTCACCTGCACCTCAGATGAAGCGTCGCCTTCGCGGCGCCGGATCGCGCATCGCCGAGACGCAAGGGCGCCGCGATTCGTCACGGCGCTAAGTCGATCACTCCGGCACGCGCCGCGCGCACGACCAGCTCGATACCGCGGCGGTAACTCTCGATGCCGTCACTGACTCGCTGGGATTTCAGATAAGAGTCGTAGACGCGCGACTGCAGTCGTGCCAGCCAGGCCAAACGATAGCGTCTCGCGGCTTCCCGCGCCGCAGCGAGATCCTCCTTGGCTTCAGATGGCAACCGCGCCCTCCACTCAGCCGCGTCGTCGAGTCCGCTACTGACTTCGTCGAAAAGCCAAAGCGCGACGCAATAGCGAGCGAACGGGTCGGCAGCGGAGAGTCCTGCGATTGCCGCGACGAGGTCGGCGTCCGACTCCGTGCAGTAGCCCGCGACGTGTGCCAACTCGTGCGCAGCGACCGCCACAAACGCCGCCGGTGGCAACCCTCCATCAACGTGCGGCTCCAAAAAGAAAGGCGAAGTGACGCCGCTCGTCCCGCTACTGAGGAGCCAGCCACGCGGTAAAGTCTTCACACCCGTCGGCAACGTCGGAGAGCCTTCCTCCCACTGACGGACGTGCTCAGCCATGGATTCGCTGATGTCTTCGATTGCCGCGGACACGCGCTGCAGGTCACGGGAAGCAGAGGTGTGGCGAACGATATTGAGGAGCCCTTCCGCGCACGCTCGGCGGGCGGACGTGTCGGCATCCGCATGCGCAAGCCCCAAGCGCACTTCGAGGTGTTCCCGGCGGTACCCGATCCCCCAGAAAACGAGAAACCAAGCATAGAACGAGAGCGCAACAACCGCGAACGCGACGCTCGCCTTCAACAGATACGTGCGCTTAGGCTTCAAGCTGCTTCGCACCGAACGCCTTAAACGAACCCCGAAGAACCAGAACAAAAACATGAAGACGCCAAAACCTGACACTAACGTCAGCGAAAACGGCACGACCGCAGAAGCGCCTGCGACAACGTGTGCGATCCATCGAAAGACACCACGCGAGTAGTACGCTTCGACGAAAGAGGCTGGAACGGGAACCAACGTCCAGACAAGGAGGGCGAGCGCGAGAATGACCAACGCCCAAACCCAGCGGCGAGCAGACACCGAGCAAGATGCAGACTTGTCGTTCTCAGCGTGCGCGACACCAGCGTCGACCATCACGACTCCGAAGATCATCTGTACGGGTGATTCGTCACCGAAACATCACCGATTCATCAACACATCGCCCCGCCGACACCGTCGTCGTGGCATGCCGTAGACATATTGCGCAGACACGTCATACTAGAATATTCCGGCGATGAGAATGCCGTTAGCCGTGGCGGCGCAGCGAAAAAGTCGTCCGACCACGGTAACCGGCCTCTTCACGCCCAGGCTTAACTTAACAGCCCGTTGAAAAAGTGCTTCGAGCCGAAAACTGGTCTCTTCGCGTCCAGATCGGCCGCGGCAAACGCAGGTAATCTCCGAGATTTTCGAGTATTGACGCGATCGATCTGGGCGCGAAGAGGCCAGTTTCTCGGCCGAATGACTTTTTCAACGGGCTGTTAACTACGTCAAAACTCTCATGCCGTCGTGGTGAGCTCTCCCGTTTCGAGATCGCAGAGGACACGAGACTTGGCCCAACCAACGACGAAGGCAAATTCATGGGACGCGATCGTCCTTGGGGCGGGCCACAACGGACTCACGTGCGCAGCGTATTTAGCCCTCGCCGGCTTGAAGACGCTCGTGGTCGAGCGCCGTCATGTCGTCGGAGGCGCGTGCGTCACAGAAGAGATCGTGCCTGGTTTTAAGTTTTCCCGCGCGGCGTACGTCAACAGCCTGTTCCGCCCCCGCATCATCAGCGATCTCAATCTCAAGGCGTACGGCTTTCAGATGCTACCAAGGAATCCTTCGTCATTCACCCCGTGCGGCGATGGACGCGCCCTTTATCTTGGACCTGATCAGAAAGCAACGACGCGATCGATCGCTCAGTTTTCTCAGCGCGACGCCGACTCTTTCCCGCGTTACGAGCAAACTCTCACAAAACTGGCCGAGTTTCTCGAACCGCTCCTCGACTCGCCGCCGATCGAACCACGGCTGGGCCGGCAACTGCGCCGCGCAGCAGAGTGGCCGACGCTCTTCGGTGCAGGAATTCGGGCGCTACGGCTCGGCAACGATCTGCCGTCGCTTGTCGAATGGATGACAGCGCCCGCAAGCCGCTTGCTGCAGCGCTGGTTCGAATCGGAACCGCTGCGCGCCACACTGGCGACCGACGCGATTATCGGGGCGATGATCAGCCCGTCGACGCCAGGCAGCGGCTACGTGCTCTTCCACCACGTCATGGGCGAGACGGACGGCGCACGCGGCGTCTGGGGCTACGTTCGCGGCGGCATGGGCAGCCTGACGTTGGCACTGCGTCGTGCGGCAGAAGCCCACGGCGCCAAGATCCAGTTACAGAGCGAAATCAGCCAGCTCACCGTCAAAGACGGCAGAGTTCGCGGAATCGTGCTCGCCGACGGCACCGAGCACACGGCACAACAGGTGCTGTCGAGCCTGGATCCGCAGCGGACGTTTCTTGACTTGCTGCCTGCGGAGTGTCTGCCGTCCGACTTCCACGCACGCATAGCGCACCTCGACATGTCCTCCGGGGTGACCAAGATCAACGTCGCCCTCGATCGCCTACCCGATTTCACCGCGGCTCGCGGCCGTGAACCGGGGCCGCAGCATCGCGGTACGATCCACCTAACTCAATCCCTCGATGAGATCGAATCAGCGTTTCGTGATGCGGAAAAAGGGGAGGCCTCGCGGCGCCCGGTGATCGAAATGACGATTCCGTCCGCAGTCGACGACTCTTTGGCGCCGACGGGAAAACACGTAGCCTCTCTCTTTGTGCAGTACACGCCATACGACCTCGCCGCAGGATCTTGGGACGACCCAGGCCGTAAGGGCAGCTTCGCCGACCGCGTCTTTGCGGTCATCGAAGGATTCGCCCCGGGCTTTACGGCGTCCGTGATCGCTCGCGACGTCCTCAGCCCTCGTGATCTTGAGCGCATCTTCGGCCTCACTGGAGGCAACATCTTTCACGCCGCGATGAGCCTCGATCAGCTCTATTGGCTGCGCCCCGCCGACGGCTGGAGCCGCTACCTCACCCCGGTGGACGGACTCTACCTATGCGGCGCGGGTGCCCATCCGGGCGGTGGTGTTCTCGGCGCGCCGGGGCGGAACGCGGCGCTCGCGGCGCTTCGAGATCGCAAGCGCCTCGTGTGACCCCGCCCGCGTCCGCCGCTGACTCGCCGTTGGCGCGGTGAACCGTGGCAAGCTGTTTTGCGCATGAGCGAGTTAGGCCGGTTTGTACTTGAGCACCATAAAGGCGCCCGCTGCGGCCATGGCCAAGCCGATCCACAGACGGACGTCCACGTCGCGCAGGCCACCCTGCGGCGGGTGAGACAACGCTGAGATCAAAGCGTTCATGACCGGTGCACCGGCGAACACGAGCGGCATGACAATGAACGGACTGCCGCCGCTCTTGAACGCCCAGGTGATACAGACGGCGCCAAGCGCGCCCAACACCCCGGCAATGGTCGAGAAGGCAGCCCCTTTGCCAGTGAAGCCTGCCAGCTCGCCCTTCATCCCGAGGAGAACGCCTGGGACCAAGACCGCAACAAGAAAGTATGCCCCGCCGACGCAGAAGAGCGCTCGCAGCGACTTGTTCAGCGGCGCTGGGTCCGCAAACCCTGATTGCCCAATGTGGAGCGTCGGGCCGTAGGCCCCCCACGACAACACAGCACCCAAAACGAAAAACAACCAGGTGTAGGACATTCGACATCCTCTCCGTACACGTTAAGCGGTCTCGAACACTCACACAAACAGAGGTGAGCGGTGGGCGTCGACCCGCGCCGGGCGCGTCGCCAAAGGCCGCATTTTGCCGCAAGCGGAAGCAAAGGGAATCAACATTCTGACGCTCGCGCGCTGAGCAGGTAGGATGACGTCCAGTGGCGGCTGCCGTGTCACCGCCTCAAACCGCGCTCGAGACGCAAGCATTGGCGTGCCGACCGATTTTCCGTATAACAGCGAGCACGACGTCATTGGAAAGAATTCCCCATCGGCTCGAGTTTCATGAAGACAGAATTTGAGAGTGCTGGAAGCCACCTCGCGGCCGCCTCCAGTGCAGCCTTCTGCCGCCAGCGGGCGCAGCCAAATGGGAGCGCCTCGTAGTGCGTCGCCTCGAGATCTGGGTCATTTTGACGACGTTGACGGCCCTCTTCGCTGGCCTCGGCATCTACGTCACTCGTGACACAAGGAGGAGCGACCACGCGAGCGGGACTCGTTCGCCTCACGCGCCCCCTTCTACGTCGCGGGGCTCCCGCCCGAGCACCGAGCGCAACTGGGCTGGCTCTCAGAGCTGTCGGCCGTGCCACGAGGATCAGTTCCGCGCCTGGAAAGGGTCGCATCATGGGCTGGCTGAGCGCCCAGTGGATGTCGCAACCGATCGTCACGCGTTCGCTCCGACTCAGACTCTCCTCAGCGGAACGACGCACTCTGAGTTTCGCCTCGCCGGCGAGTCGCTCGAAGTGGTGACGCTCTCGGCAGACAACACCGTTAAGGCACACGTGCCGAAACGTGTGATCGGCGTCGACCCGCTGTACCAATTCGTCATCCCGTTCGAAGGGGGACGCTACCAGGTCACAGAAGTCGCCTTCGACCCGGCGAAGAAGGAATGGTTCAACGTCTACGGCGACGAAGACCGAAAACCGCACGAGTGGGGCTTCTGGGCCAGCCGCGGCATGACGTGGAACTCGATGTGCGCCAGCTGCCACATGACGAAGCTCGAAAAGAACTACGAGATTGCCACCGACACCTACTCCACACGTTGGCTCGAAATCGGCGTCGGTTGCGAAGCTTGCCACGGACCATACCAGGAGCATGTGGACTGGTACGGCATGCATCCGGCATCGAAACCGTGGCCGTTACGCCCAGCGCGAAGCTTGGATACGGTCTTTGATACCTGCGGGTCGTGCCACGCGAGACGCGGCGAATTGACGCATCGCTACGAGCCGGGAGAGCCGTTCTTCGATCACTACCGACTCGTACTACCGGATGACCCCGCAATCTTTTACCCCGACGGTCAGGTTCTCGAAGAGGATTACGAATTCACCTCCTTCTACTCGAGTCGCATGTACACCGAGGGTGTACGCTGCATCAACTGCCACGAGCCGCACTCGGGCAAGCTCCGTCTGCAAGGTAACGCCCTTTGCCTCTCCTGTCACAAAGGGAAAATCGATCCGGCAGCGCACAGCCATCACGACGTCAACGGCGCCGGGGGACAGTGCGTCAACTGCCATATGCCACTCACCACCTACATGCAGCGCCACCCGCGCCGCGACCACGGCTTCACCATTCCGGATCCGCTGTTGACACGCGAGCTAGGGATTCCCAACGCCTGCAATCGTTGCCACGACGATCGCAGCGTCGACTGGGCCATCGATGCTGCGAGCAAATGGTACGGCGAACGACTCGAGCGAAACACGAGGAAACGAGCGCGAGCAGTTGCTGCGGCCCAAGCTGGTGACGTGCGCGCCGTCCCCGAACTTCAGCGCCTCGCGCGGTCGGAGAAGTCACCCGTGTGGCGAGCCGTCGCGGTCAGCCTTCTCGAACCTTGGGCTGCCCGCGAGGACGTTTTGAACGTGCTTACCGGACGGCTTGGAGACTCGCATCCCCTCGTGCGCGGCACGGCGATTCGAGCGCTCGGCCCGCTCGGTGAGAACCTGCCTCAAGTCGCGCATCTCGGCGGCGACGTCTCCCGATTCGTACGGATTGAGTCTGCGTGGTCTCGCCGAAGCACGATCGACACGAGCCGTGGTGCAGGGAAAGAGCTCGCCGTCGCGCTCGATGTGAGCGCCGACCAACCGACAGGAGCCCTTCAGCGCAGCGTGTTCTACATGCACCGCGGCGACTTAACCCGCGCCGAGGAGTGGGTACGCAAGGCCATCGTCTGGGATGCAAACTCAGCGCCGCTCTATCACGCCCTCGCCGTGATTCTGTCGCAGCGCGGATCCCTGGACGAAGCGATTGACGTACTGAAGCGCGCGGAGGAGCTCGATCCGACCGAGGCTGAGTATCCGTACTCCCGCGCTCTCGCGCTCGCCGAGGCGGGACGCCTTTCAGATGCGATCGTGGCGTTCGAGCGCGCGGTCGAGCTGCTGCCGGAGTTCACTCGCGCGTGGTACAATCTGGGGCTCGCACGGATCCAATCGGGCGATGCTGATGGCGGTCTCAACGATCTAGCCACAGCCGAGAAACTCGATCCACAAAACCCTGAGTATCCGTTGGCGCAAGCCACTACCTACGTCCAACAGGAGCGCGTCGACGCGGCGCGCACGGCAGCCAAGCGAGCGCTCGAGTTGGCGCCGGGGTTCGAGCCGGCCGTACAGCTCTTGGAGTTTCTGGATCGCAGATAGCCGTGCGTGCGGCCGACGCTCGACGATCAATAGTGGCCTTCACGTTCCAAAAGTGCATAGTAGTGGCCGCTGAAAAACGGCGCCAACGCCCACGAACGCCGCCACCTAAATCCGCACTCCTCGGCGATGCGTCGAACGTCCCGGTGATGGAGCGTCATCTTGCCGCGCTTCGAGGAGCCGAGAGCGCGGCGAAGGTTGCGCAGCCGATTCTTCCAGCTCTCCTCGCCGAAAAACGTGAAGAGCACCTGCCGTTTAGCGACGCGGCAGATCTCTCTCAGATAGCGCTCTCTTGCCGCCGCTTCCGGAATGTGGTGCGACAATCGTATAGAAACCACTAAGTCAAACGATCTGTCGGCGAACGGAAGCGAGAATACGGTGGAATTGGCGAGTAAGGCGGTGTAACCGCTGCGCATCGAGTTGGTGCGACAGAGCCTGAGCATCTCGTGCGAATAGTCGACTTCGAATAGTCGATTCGCATGTCGAGCGATCACGCCGGAGAGTCTGCCAGCACCGCATGGCACATCGAGAATCGTGTCGTGCTGGCCCGAGGCGGTAAGAATCTGCGCCAACAGCTTCTTCTCGCGGCGATCGGAAACTCTCTTGTGAAACTCGCGCTCGTACTTCGTGTTGTAACTCTCTGCCTGTTGCCTGCGTCGCAGGTTCTCTGAATACCGCATCGTCTTCATCGCTACGCCCTGCCTCCAAATCCGCGCCTCACCGCGCGGCACGACCTTCTCACGACTTCCTTCATTCTGCCCACCGGACTGCGGTACCCCAGATAGGAAGACATGAGCCGAAGTCGCCTCATCCACATGACGCGCGATGGTCCCTCTCCCAACGCACTCAAGTAACGATCGAATAGGTGCTCTCGCTCGGACTCACCAAAGACGCGGCGGAGGCATTTGTCGAGAGTGGCGAGATCGAAGCACGCCGGCGTGAAGTAGAATCTCCTCTGGCGCGACTGCCACACCCTCGGCGTGTCACAGAGAGCAAGCTCGACTTCCGTACCGCACGGCCGAATCAGGACGTTCTTCGCATACAGCGTCCGCAGATAGCATCCACGACGATGCGCGGCCGCCAGACGTGGTGCCAAAGAGGAGAGGGCACGAAATACCCCCTGACGATCGCACGTGTAGGCTCCAACATCTCTGGCGACGTCGCGACGACGCGGATCCCGCCGGTCGCTCACCCACTCCTTGAGCGTCATCGAATCGCTGAACTCGACCGTCATCGTAAACACGCGTGAATAGAATCCAGTGAAACCTTCATAGCCAAAGCAGATCGGCTCTACTGCCGGCAGGCCAATCGCCCTCAAGTGCCGCAGGTTACAAAACTCACGCTGGGAGCGTGGACGCGTGAACAGACGATTCGACGGGATCGGAAAGACTTCCTCCTTAACGATCAAACGGTCCACGGCCCTGACATCCGCCGGATCACCATCAAGATCCGGCTCCACCGGCCGCGGCGGCGAGAGACCAGCTGGCAGACGGTAGACGTGACTCCGGGCGCGGTCGTAGATGCACTCGGCATCTGGCCAACTACGACTCGGCCTGTAAAGGTCACTCGCAAAGTTGGCCCGATACCACGACTCGACGCCGGGAGGCATGCGCACAACGCGACAGGACAACCCCGAACGACTGTCGATCGACTCGAGCGCCAAATGGGTTTCGAATTCGCCGCTGTGACCACGTGGGACCGCGCGGCGGGTCGCACCGATCGTCTTCACACTCTCTCCTTCGCCACGCCTCGCTGTTGCGTTCCATCAACACCCTAACTCCTCTAGTGTTGAGGGACCGCCACGAGGATTCCCGACGGGCCCTTTTTTGGAACGCCTGGGCAGAAGTCTACGCTTTCGCCCGAGACGGACTGTCAATCTTTGGCCGTCACCATATCTCGTAGCACGGTGTTGAGGATACCACCCTGCTGGAAGTATCGCACCTCCACAGGTGTATCAATTCGTGCCACGACGGAGAAGCTCACCTCCTTTCCATCCGGACGTTTCGCCGTCACTGAAATCTCTTGGCGCGGCTTCAGGGCCTCAATGCCAGCGAGATCAAACGTTTCTTCGCCGGTCAGCCCGAGGCTCGAGGCACTCTCCCCAGCCTTGAACTCTAACGGCAGAACACCCATCCCAATCAAGTTGCTACGATGAATCCGCTCAAAGCTGACGGCGATCACCGCGCGAACGCCCAAGAGCATCGTCCCTTTCGCGGCCCAGTCGCGCGAGCTTCCCGTCCCGTACTCGGTGCCGGCGATCACCACCAACGGTACGGAATCGGCAGCGTACTTCATGGCGGCGTCGTAGATGCTCATCTGTTCACCGTCCGGCAGCCACCGCGTGTAGCCACCTTCGACGCCAGGCACCAGCTGGTTGCGCAAGCGAATGTTCGCGAAGGTACCGCGCATCATGACCTCGTGGTTGCCACGGCGAGAACCAAACGAGTTGAAGTCTCGCTCGTCGATACCGTTCGCCGACAGGTACTCGCCGGCAGGCCCGTCCGACTTAATCGCCCCCGCTGGCGAAATGTGATCGGTCGTGACGGAATCACCAAGGAGCGCCAACACGCGCGCGTCACGAACCGGAGCGGGGTCTGCCACTTCGAGCGTCAGCTGCGTGAAAAACGGTGGCTCCTGGATATAGGTCGACTGCGCGTTCCAGCTGTAAAGATCGCCCTTTTCCACGGGGATCGCGTTCCAGCTGTCATTGCCGTCGAATACGTTGCCATACTCCGACTCGAACATCTCAGGGCTCAGGGACCGCTCGACCGCGGCGCGCACTTCGGCTTGACTCGGCCAAATGTCCCGAAGAAAAATGTCCTCACCGTTCGGGTCGGTACCGATCGGCTCGGAGTCGAAATCGATGTCGACACTGCCGGCGAGAGCGTAGGCGACCACCAACGGTGGTGACGCCAAATAGTTCGCCCTGACGTCCGGATTGACACGTCCCTCAAAATTCCGGTTGCCCGAGAGCACCGCGGCAGCAACCAGTTCGTTCGACTGCACCGCGTCCGAAAGTTCCGCCGCGATTGGGCCACTGTTGCCAATGCAAGTCGTGCAGCCGTAGCCGACGACATGAAAGCCGAGCGCCTCAAGGTAGGGTAGCAGCCCTGATGCCTCCAGGTACTTGCGAACAACCCGCGAGCCAGGCGCCAGGCTCGTCTTGACGTGACGGGCGACGTCGAGGCCACGCTGGACCGCCTTCTGCGCCAACAAACCGGCGCCGAGCATGACGGACGGATTCGACGTGTTCGTACAGCTGGTAATCGCCGCGATCAAAACGTCGCCGTGGGTGATTTCAGTATCGACACCGCGCGCCTCGACCGAGACGGCGAAAGTGTCGTAACTTCGCTGCCTCGTCTTGCTGCGCGTTCGCACCGCCGTCGACGTGGCAGTCCCGCCGCTGCCATCGCTCGAGCTCAGGTCGACGTTGTACGTCTGTTCGAGCTCGCTGCGAAACGACGCTTTCATTTTTTCTAGCGGCACGCGGTCCTGCGGCCGCTTAGGTCCCGCGAGGCACGGCTCGACGCACCCCATGTCCAACGTCAACAGCTCGGTGAACTCGGGGACACCGTCAGCACGAAAGAGTCCCTGCTCCTTCGTGTATCGCTCCACAAGGTCGAGCAGCTCGGCGGGGCGTCCCGTGCCCTTGAGGTAGCGAAGCGTCTCCCCGTCGACTGGGAAGAAGCCCATGGTCGCTCCATACTCGGGCGCCATGTTGGCCAGTGTGGCGCGGTCGGCCAGACTCAACTGGTCGAGCCCCGGACCGCAAAATTCGACGAACTTGCCCACGACGCCGTGCCCACGGAGGAGCTCCGTCACCGTCAACACGAGATCGGTCGCCGTGGCGCCCTGCGGCAATTCGCCCTCGAGCTTGAGCCCAACGACGTCGGGAGCGAGCATGTACAGCGGCTGACCGAGCATGGCGGCCTCAGCCTCTATGCCGCCCACGCCCCAGCCCAGAACGCCGAGACCGTTGATCATGGTTGTGTGCGAGTCGGTGCCGACGAGCGAGTCCGGAAGCGCCACAGCTCCGTCAGGAGTCTGGCGGACCTGCACGACGCGGGCCAAGTACTCCAGGTTCACTTGGTGCACAATGCCCATTGCCGGCGGCACGACTTGAAAATTGTCGAAGGCTTCCGCTCCCCAGCGTAGGAACTCGTACCTCTCGCGATTGCGCTCAAACTCCCGCTTCGAGTTGAACTCGAACGCGGCAGCCGAGCCAAAGCGGTCGACCTGAACCGAGTGATCGATCACGAGATCAACCGGCACGATCGGGTTGATGCGCTTGGGATCGCCGCCAAGCCGTGCCGTTGCGCTGCGCAGGGCAGCGAGGTCGACGACCGCAGGCACGCCTGTGAAGTCTTGCATGAGCACGCGCGCCGGCTTGAACGGCACCTCGCTGCGGGCTGCAGACTGCGGCGACCACGCCGCCAGCCCGATCACGTCTTCATCTTGGACCTGAAAGCCATCGACCTGCCGAAGGGCCGACTCGAGCAGAATCTTGATCGAAAAGGGAAGTGAGTCCACATTTCCGAGACCGGCGTCCTGAAGCACTGACAGGTGAGCGAAGCGAACCTCCCCGGAAGCGCTCTTCAAGGTGCGCCAAGCACCAAACGGATCTTGATTCTGCGGCATGGAACGTGCGGTCCTTCTCGCTCTCGGTCGGAACTCCCCCGTCAATCGGCGTCGCTGCAGCGCCAAGTCACGGTGTCGTCGGCGCTCGACGGGAGCCTCGGTTCAGAACAGCCAGCCAGAGGCAACGCCTTACAGACTAACGAGTTACAACGGCGATGCAGCAGCCGGCGACGGCAGCCCGCCATTATGCCGTCTCGTCTCGCCGCCGCCAACAAGAAATGAGGCTCCCCAACAGTCCCGGCGACGCCAGACACCAACAGACGGCGACGAGAAGAAACAGCGCTATGTTTCCCATCTGATGGGAGAGCCAAGGCATCTTTCCTTCCTCCGCCAGATGGACGCCGACAAGGTGGAGCGAAAAGAAGATCGCCGGCACCGTCGTGCTGGAGACGAAAAACGGCAACAGACGGTTGCTGGAGCGGAGGACAAGCCCAATCGCGAACGCCGCCAGCGGAAACGTCAGGCAACTGAGCGCGGTCGCGAGACGCCGATGCGGTTCGGCGACGTTCGCGTGATACGCTCTCGCCGCGCGCTTTGCGTCCGGATCCTCTTGGGCCTCAAGTCGCCGCCAATTGGCCAGCAGCCCAGGGCGTGCCTCGAGAAGCGCCCAGCGATCCATTTCCTTGGCCCGCGGCGCCTTCTGCGTGGTCGGGATGGACCACTTCCAAGACGACAAATCACCGCGCTGGAAAAACGGATAAGGATCATGATCCGCAGGTGTCTCGTTCGCGTCGACACGCGACGCGAGCGTACCGCTCAGCTCGTCGTCTTCTGTCTTGGCGCTCGCGGGCTGGATCTCCCCGCCGCTCGCCGCAGACTCAGAAGAGTCGGCAGCAGCAGCATTCGGATCGGCACCCGCGTCGGAATCTCGCGACGACGAATCGAAGAACTTGTCGTCAACAAAGACGCTGAGATCCTCGAAGCGGATCTGAAATTCGTTCTTGTCGCCACTCCCGGAGAGCGCAACAGCGCGGTCGGCGAAGAGGTAGATCGGGTAGGTCGGCGAGTCAACTCGGTCCAGGGTTTTCGCAGAAACGGGGCCACCTCTGCCGCCAGGGCGCAAGGTCAAAAAGATGTTTTGGAGCAGACCTCCGCGGTGATGATGAACCCAAAAGACGTACTCGTCGGTCTCGTAGTGAAGGTTCCATCCCTCCCCCATGCGCGGCAACTGCCGCAAGACGTAGCCGGTCAGATTGCGGTTGTTGTCGCGAAACCGCGGCACCCAACGCTGGTTGACTTCGTACGCGAGCGCGCTCAGGACGATTCCGAGAAGCGCTACGGCCGCCAACAGTTGTGCCGGGGAAAAACCGAAGCTACTGAGCGCCAGCAGCTCGCGGTCGCCGCGCAGGCGTCCAGCAACCAGCCCACTACCGAAGAGAAGCGCCGTCGGCACGGTATAGATCAGCGCCTCCCCGAGGGCGCTCAGGATCACCGGCGCGATCGTCACGAACCCCAGAGGCACCTTTTCGGTCACGCGCACCGTGAGGATGGTCGCGAAGACCGCTTCCAGAATGAAGAACGCGACCAGTGAATGGCTCACGATGCCGCGAACGATGTAGAGCGCGACCTCGCGAGAAAACCGCACGCGACGCGGCTGCACCGAGCGCGGCTGCGCCACCTCCTGACCCACGGCTTCTTCGGTGGTCTCGACCAAATCGATGTGAACCTCTTACGCTCCCAGCACCCCGCGGCACACGTGTCGCAGAGAGCACCGCGGCTCTCCCCGGACGGCCGCAACACGGCGCCCTGCGACCCGCAGTGCTCGCGTGCTGGCAAACGTGCCGGAAAAAGGTGCTACAGGCCGAGCACGCGGTTCTTCCTTTTCGGATCGGCTGGCGCAGAGCAGAGGCCGGCAAGGCCACGAATGCGAGCGATCTGGTCAGGAAGAGTTTCGTGCGTTCAGCCAAAGACTCTTCTCAACAGCCGGTTAGGATAGAAGAGAGTTGGGCAAGTTGCGAGTGAGAACTCACCTCGCGATCGGCCTTACCAGCCCGCCTGAAAAAGTCATTCGGCCGAGAAACTGGTCGCCGCGGCCGATCTGGACGCGAAGCGACCAGTTTTCGACTCGAAGCACTTTTTCAGGCAGGCTGTTACAGTTACCCCTAACGTTCATCGGCACGCTGGACGCAAACCGGAGAGGCGCGCCCCACGACTGAGGAACGCCCGACGTCGCTGGATTGCAGCGGACCACATGCATTTAGGAGGTCGCCCAGCGGCATGGATCGACATCCACGACGCCCCAGCTCCTGGAGGAGAGTGGCGTACGCGTCGATGTAACCGCGCCCCTCAGCCTCGGCGTGGGCGGTGTGCACCTGTGGAGTCACCGCCGTCGTGATCGCTTCGAGCATGTCGTCGACGTAGGCCGCGGCCGTACGGTGAGTCTCACCGAGCATCTCGTCGAGTGTCGGCAACGTCGTGGGGACCTGTGGCATCGCGAGCTGACGCCCTCGCACCCGCGGCAAGAACGGAAAGCGACCACGCGTGTCGCTGCCGAAGCAAAACCCGAACTCGCTGGCGACGAGCAGACTCGCTGCATTCGTTCTCCAGGCTGGCGCCGCTGTGGCGGGTGGCGGGTGGCCGACGATGTCGCTGTACATCGCGATCGCGCGGCGGTAATCACGACGCACCCAGGCCTCGCTCCGTCGGTCTAACGAGTCCTGCCATGTGCGATGGTCCCAGGAATGAATTCCCAGTTCGTGACCGGCCGCAACGATCTGCCGCACCAATGGCGCACATCGTCGCCCAGCAATCGGTGCGGGCAGGAGCGTTCCGTAGAGCGCTGTGCGCCAACCGTACATGGAAGCGGCTCGCGTCCGCACCATCTTGCGTCGAAAGGGTCGACTCGTCAGCAAGCGCGGCAGCGCACGGCCCGAGCGGTCGGGGCCCAGGGCAACAAAGAACGTCGCGCGCGCGCCGGCACGCTCGAGGAGTCGCAGGAGCGGCAGCACGCCATAGCGCAGACCGTGAAAGGTGCACACGTCGATGCGAAGCCCAGCGCAGGGCGGCGAATTCGGTTGCGGCGGCGAGTTCATCCGAACGATTCAAAAGACAATGAACAAAGAGAAAGAGAAAGAGAAAGAGAAAGACTCCACCGACCGATCGATCCGAACCGCCGGCTCAATGCGCGTTCCGCACAACGGACACACACGACTGGTCGACTCGCCTGCCTCACAACGCTCTCGAAGCGAACACGTCCTCGAGCGCTGCCGCAACGCGTTCGACATCCCGCGCCGTCATGGCGGGAAACAAAGGCAACGACAGGACACGTGCAGCACAGTCCTCTGTCGCCGGCAGCGCGTCAGCAGCGGCCGGGTAGCGCTCGCGGTAGAAGGCCAACTGATGCACGGCAGGGTAGTGAACCCCCGTCGCAATGCCACGTGCCCGCAGCTCATGTCGCAGATCGTCTCGACCGATTCTCGCCGTCTGTCGGAGCAGCATTGTGAACAAATGCCAAGAGTGAAGCTCCTGCGACGACTCCGGCGGCGGCAGCTCGATCTCGTCGATGTTTCGCAAGCGCCTCAAGTAGAGGTCAGCGATCTCACGCCGTTGGCCGACGAGGGAATTCAAGCGTTCGAGTTGAACGAGTCCGAGCGCCGCTTGCAAATCCGTCATGTTGTACTTGAACCCAGGCTCGTCAAGGTCGTAAGTGCGTTGCCGCTCGCCACCGCTGCGGCGCCACGCATCTTGGTCGACACCATGGATTCGTAGCCGACGAAGACGTGCGGCGAGCTCAGGATCAGATGTCACGATGATCCCGCCCTCGGCTGTCGTGATCGTCTTCGCTGCATGGAGGCTGAACACCGCGTCGTAGCGGGAGGATCCAACGGGTGTACCGCTGCGGAATGTGCCGAGAGCGTGCGCGGCGTCTTCGATGATCTGCGTACGCTCCCGCGCCGACGACGACAGTTGTGACAAAAGTACGTCCACATCGAGCGAACGCCCGGCGAAGTGGACAGGCACGACTGCTTTCACCGCCGGTGTCCAAGCGCGCGCGACATGCTCCGGTGTCGTCTGCAGAGTCGCCGGGTCGATGTCACAAAACCGTGGCCGTGCGCCAACGTGGTGAATCATGTTGACGGCTGCCGGCCACGTGAAGGACGGTGTGATCACCTCGTCGCCCGGACCGATGCCGCGGGCGAGCAGCAGCAGGTGCAGGGCCGCAGAACACGAACTCACCCCGACCGCTTCGGCGCGCCCGATCATCGCGGCGAAGCCGGCCTCGAACTCCGCCAGCCTCGGACCTGTCGTGAGCCAGCCGCTGCGCAGCACATCGGTGACGGCGACGATCTCCTCTTCACCGATGTATGGGCGCGTGAGCGGCAAGACGCTCGAATCCGTAGCGCTGCTGACGGGCGGTTGTGTCGTCGTCTGGCGTCGCTTGTTTCGCTGTCGCTGCAGGGGTTTCCTCTTTCGCCGCGTGGTGCGGCGTCTCGCCTATGTATCGTCACAGTGACAGCGCGCCCAGGCGGCCAGACAGATTCGACTCAGCTCAGACAGATCCGCACGTTCCCCGGCCGTGCCGCTGGGGCGGAGGCAGACCCGCTGGCGCGCCGCGCCCACCCGGCGCGAAATCGCGCGCAGATGCGGCAGACGGAGCGACTTGCGAGGTTATGGGGCTTGCTCCGCTTGACCACTGTCAGGTATAAGATGTAGCTGACTTGGAAAGGTTAGATCGAGTGATTTCGGCTCGTTTTTTGGAGTTGTGTACCCTATATCCTCGATACGAGACTCGACGGTTTCTCATCGGCAGGATCGCCCGTCAGGTTTTTGCGCTCGATCAACGATCTACAAGAGATCGAACCAGGTGTGCGGCGACAGTGAAGGCCCTGCGAGTCGATGAAGTCGCGCGTTTCGAGATCAGGACGGTAGTTTTCCCTTCAGAAAGGCCCGAGGAGACCGAGCCCCGCCGGCTCGCGTCTCTCGCCAGAAAAGAGGACTCACATGCGGATTGCAGCGATCGTCGCCACTATCGCCCTCCCTGCGGCTCTGCTCGTCGGCGCCGCCGCGGAGAAGGCTAAGTGCCCCGTCAGCGGTAAGGATGCGAACAAAGAAATCTCGTTGAGCGTCAACGGCAAGGCTGTCTACTTCTGCTGCAACAACTGCCCGAAGAACTATGCCAAACAGCGTGGGATCGACCTGGCAAAGGCTGGGGCCTGCCCGCTCAGTGGCAACCCTGGCAAAGCTGAGCAGCTTGTGATCCAGGAAACCGCCGAGCTCCTTCACTTCTGCTGCCCCAATTGCCCAACGGGCTACATCAAGAAGAATAAGCTCGCGGCCAAAGACAAAGGGCCCGGAAAGTGCCCCGTCAGTGGCGGCAAGGCGAAAGACAACCCCGGCACTTCCCTTTACGTCAACGGCGAGAAGCTCTACTTCTGCTGCGGCAACTGCCCGAAGAAATTCGCGAAGAAGCATGGCGTCGACCTCGACGGAGAAGTCGGCAACTGCCCGGTCAGTAACAATCCCGGCAAGAAAGAAAACGCCATGATCCGCCTCAGCCATGAAGCCGTGAACTTCTGCTGCGGCAACTGCAAGAAGAAGTACGTTGGCAAGAACTTCAAGGACGGCATCTTCGTCGGCGTCAAAGAGAAGAAAGCGAAGGGCAAGAAGGAAGAAGCCAAAGCTAAGGGTAAGGACAAGGCCGAGGCCAAGACAAAGAAGGTCAAGCTGTAACCACTTGCCCGTACCAGCACGCGTCAAAGCGTTGTGGGCGTGTTGAATGTGATGCCAGAGTCGTGGAATCCCCTCACAGGCGAATGCGCCGGTGAGGGGATTCTTTTTTCACGGACGACGTTCTTCACTTCACCGGGTAGTCCCAGGTTTCGTGCGAGTCTCGACGCTGTCCCGTGCCTGCAGCTGTCGAAGCGCCTCGACGCCCAAGGCTGCGCCGGCGCCTGACGGATCAGAGAAGACCTGGACCTCGTCAACGAGACCGAGAAAAGCCTGGCGCTCGCGCCGCAGCGGATCATCGTTCGGCGCCGGCCCACCGACGCTCAACTGGTCGTAAGTGCGCGGCACGTTCTGATCGAAGCGTAGGTCCGCGGTGCCCGCCAAGGCCGCGTCTCTGCCGCGGTCGCCTCGATAAAAGCTCAACTGCTGCTGCTTCTTCGTGGCATCAAAAGTCACGGCCACGAACACCCAATTCTCCTGCCTGGCCCGGGCATCGACCGACACCAGGTTCTCCTGGCTCGACGCGACTTTGGTCTCGTCGCCAGCATCGAACCCCAGGACGAGCGCACCGCGCTCCGACACTCGAAGCTCCATGCGAGCGTCGGTTCCGCGCCATGCCATGAGGCAAGCCTCGCCGTCGCTCCGGCGACGATTGATCCAAAGGGCGATCGTGAATGAGACAGCTTTCTCAATCGCAGCCGGCACACCCGCGTCGAGAACGATCGCGTAGGGTCCCGGGACAGCTCCAAAGTCGAGGGAGTGAGGAGCCGCGTAGAGCGTCGGCGTGTTGGAAGACCACGACGGGCGCAACTCGTCCCAGCTGATCTTGGGGTGATTCTGGCGACTCGTCCCAAAGTTTTCGGCACTCTGACCACGTCCGAGTCTTAACGGCAGCGCCAGCCGAGGCGCAGGCGTCGCATGCAGTGTCAACGGCAACACGATCGTCTCTGGCGTGACGTTCAGCGGTGTCGACCTGTCGGCAGCCGTGAGCACTTCCAGCTCCATGTCATCGACTCCGTCGAAGGGCGTACATTCGAGCGTTACGTGGTGGCCACGTTTCGGCTCGAACTTGACAGCCGTGATGCGGCCACGCGGCTTCAGAGAATAGCTGTCGGCTCTCTCGGCCCGGGAGGCCTCGATCTCTTCGGAGAAGAAGACGTGAAGCTCACTCCGAGGCGGATCGACCACGACGCTCAGCACCTGTGGCGGATCGTCGTCGACGTACTCCCCGCGACGCGTCAGCAGGATCGCCCAGTCGCCGGCGTCGGGAGGCGCGGGTGATGTCCACTTGGAATTCTCGACAACGTCCATGCTCGACCACAGTCCAGAGCGAGGCTGAAACCACCTCGCCTCGTACGGCCCTCCGTGCAGCCGCAGTTCGACGCGACCACCACGCGGCAAATAGAGCGCGTAGAACGCCCCCGGCTCGGCGAAGCAGTGAGCATCCCCGGCGACAAGGTCGCTCCTCGGAGCGCCGCGCCACCACTGAAACTTTGAAAAGAATTCAGTGATATTTGCCATGCTGTCGAGCAGCACCATGCTTTCGTCTCCGCGCCCATTGAACCAGCCTCCGCCCCGATCCAGTCCGACACCGGTGCCAAGTCGAACCGACTCCCCGGTCGTCTGGAAACAGCCGGCGAGATAGATCTCCCACGCGACGCGGCGACGCGACTCCACGTCCCGCTCACCTGGCCAGCGCTCCCAAAGGTCCTCATAGCCATACTGTTCATTGATGATCGGCACGATACGACCCGAGCGCCTCTGCAGCCGATGCTCTCGCGCGAGAAACTCGCTCTGCGGCGCGTCCCAGTATTGAAGGAGCTGCACGTCGAGCCATCCCGCATCGCCGCCGCGATAGGCCTGATTGTGAGCCCCAAGCAAGCGGTCGTACGGATCCCACGACTTCATCGCGTACCCGATGAGCTCTGCCCAGTGCGCTGTCCGTACCCGGTCGTGCTCGTGTCCGAGGTCCCAAGTCACGTTGCTGAACGGCGCGCAGCGCGCAATTGCGTAGCGAATGAATCTCTTCTCGTCCGTACTCAAAGGCGCAAACGGCAAACTAGAGGCTTGATTGCCCAAAAAGAGCACAAGTGACACGACAATGTCTCGCTCCCGCGCGTAACGAAGCAGGCGCTCGAGCTTGCGCCAGAAACCGAGCCGAAAGCGCGTCAAGTCAAAGCCCGGGTCGTCTCGGCTCTCGGGGCGAGCGGCAACCCACGGGTTCAGCCAAGGCTGGAAGTCATCTGTCGCCACGACAGGGAGCCCCCACGGACGATCCTCCGTGCGTCCAGACAGCAGCACGCGGACGCGATTGACGTGTCGCGAATGGTAGCGATCAAGTACGCCACGGATCGTCCGATCATCCCACCCGAGCAGGAACAGCGCCGTCGCACCGTTGCAAAAGTACCGCTCACCGCTGCCCTGCCACACAAAGCTCCAAGGGTACTCAGGATCGACGCGGAGACTGCCGCGTCGGCCTCGATCGACGGCGACAAAGGTACCGACGTACGTCTCGGAAAAGATGCCCTGGCGATAAGTCACCGTGTAGCCGAAGGAGCCTGGATGCTGAGGCATGAATCGGACGCGAAAAAGCGATCCGTCCTGGGCATCGCAGAAACCGTCGACATGAACGATTTCGGCGCCGCTTCGCAGGCGAAAAGCACCGCGCACAGTCGCTTCGGTGAAAGGGTTGATCGACTCGTTCGGATCAACAGTGACCGAAACCTCGACAAAGTCGAAGACATCCACTTCTTCGTGCGACTGCGAAAACGAGACTCGCCGTGGCCAGTTTCTGTTGGCGAACGGTTCGTCACCAGCGGTAGCAACCGGTGCAAGCCAAAGAGTGAGCACGATCGGCGAAAGGGCGCAGTAGGCGGCGCGATGCACAGTCTGATGTCCTTACGGAGATGTGCCGCTGGGGCATTTCAGCACTCGGTCGACGAACGAGGGCCTGAGTGAGTAGGGCGTAGAGAAGCAGTCAAGAAGCGAAACGAGGCACGCCTCGTCGCGAGGCGCTCACAAGCGAACACTGCGGCCAGGTCGCAGCTCGCCAGCGGCGAACTGTCGTCCTGCGCCGCGGTTACGTCACGTCGTCACTTACGGGCACTTTCTTGACGCCACGGTCTCGCCGCCACTCGCAGGCCAGAAAGGCAGTGTCGAGCTGGACGTTCCTTCGATGAAGAATACCCGGCCAGTCGCGGGTCTGCTCAGTGAGGCGGGTTACCAGCGGTTGAAATAGTCATTCGGCCGCGAAGCGGGTCTCTTCAGGCCCAGCTCGACCGCCACAATGACTAGCGCTCGCCTGCCGATTCGTCGAACCGATAATCAAACCGATTCTCAGAACCGTTAATCGTCACCCGCTGGCGTTGGATCAGCTGCGCCCCCGCGCCGAACTCGACGGAGAGCCGGTGCTCGCCTTGGAGGAGACCACGAAACCGGTAAGTACCGTCACTGCCGAGAAACGTTCGCCGCACCAGGCCACTGGCGTGGCGGAGCAGGCAGGTGGCGCCTGTGGTGGTCACGTCGTCCGTGAGCACCAAACGCCCACTCAACTCGGCGCCCGCATCGAGATCGAATCGCAGCGGCGGTATGGCGCGTTCGTCAGCGATCTGGATCTCTTTCTGCGTCGGCAAAAAATGCTCGTGATCGACGACGACCAGGAATCGTCCGGCGGAAATCTCGGCAATGCGAAACGTGCCATCGTCGGCAGTGACGGCGTTCGCACCGCCTACGCCGAGGGAGCGCAGCGTGAGCGCCGCGCGCTGCGCCACTTCCTCTGGCCCCGGAAGGATCTCGCGCGACTCAGCGTTCAGGCGCCCGCGGCGCTCCTCTCGCCCTCCTTGCTGTCGGCGGCGCGCGGAAGTGTCAGCGGCGGCTTCGGCGTCCTCACCACCGTCCTCTTCGAGTCGCAAGAGATAGATGTTGGCATCGCCGACAGACTCGCCAGCCCCGCCACGCCGAAAAACGTTTCCTGCGAGCGCGACGCCAGGATTGAGCGAGATCTGAATCGGTGACGACCGGTCACTCCCAAGGACGTCGATCGCGAGCGTCGCACCGACATGGTCTGGGGCGGCGATCTCCAAATGGTAGGTCCCCGGTTCGACGCCGGTGAAACTGAACGATCCGTCGTCGCGGGAAAAATCCAGCCAGCGGGCTGTACGGCGTTGCCGTCGCGAGGAAGGACGCTCTGTCTCCACCGCCGGCTCCACGGGCTCGACAGCCGCGAGGCGGGCGCGAAATCTCTGCAGCGGTAGACCCGAGCCACCACTGAACACCTGCCCGCTCACCGAACCGTAGCGCTCGAGGACGATCTCAAGCGACGTGTCCGTGGTCACCTGCCCCACTACGAGCTCTACGAAGCCGCGGGCCCGGACGCGCAGTTCGTACGTACCGGGTGCTAGCTGACCGATGCGAAAGGTGCCATCTTCTTTCGAGCGCGCCGATCCCTCGAGCTGACGCCGGTCTGGAATCAACGCGATGTTCAGAGAAGAGCTGTCGACCGAGACGGGTCGAGCACGAACCTCCGCGCCACCCACCGGTTGACCGCTTCCATCCACCACCACACCTGTGATCAGGTGCTCGAACGGTAAGACTGCGACGACCGACTGCTCGCTCTCCTCTGCTACCGTCGCCACGCCCGCAATCGATTGAAACCCCCGGTGGCTGATCGAATAAACGTAATCCCCGGCCGCCAGTCCCGCGAAGCGTACGGTGCCGTCGGGACCGCTGCTACGGCGAAAGCTCGGGAGCGGATCGGCCTCGCCTGTAAACTCTCGAAACGCACGCTCAAATCGCCTGCGGCGCTCGCCGCGGTCTCGCCCGGGTCGCTCTCGAGATCGTCGCGCTCCGCCGCTCTCCTCGACACTGTTGTCGACGACGAGTTCGTCTTGCTGTTGCAGTTCGAACCTGACGCGCGCACCCGCAACAGGTGTTGAGTCAGGATCCGTGACGAAGAAAACCACTTCTCCTCCGCGCGCCAACACAAGCTCGATCCCCGTCGCTTCAGAGCCTGACGCCACGTCGAAGTCTTCCGATACGTAACTCTGATAGTCCGGGTGCGTCACCTGGAGACGAAAACCGAGCCCTGAATCAATCTCAGCGAAATGAAATGCTCCCTGAGAATCAGTACGGGTCGTTTCACGATGGCGTTGAGAGCGTCGGAACGTCTGCCGTACACCATCCCAGCCGCCGAAATCGGTTTCAACGACCGGTAGCATGGTCACTTCGGCACGGAAAACTCCCTCGCCTGCCGCGTCCACGACACGCCCAGCGACGGTCGCCGCGGGTTCCATCACCAGATCGAGCGTCTGACTCTCGCGATCGTCCGCAATGGTGACATCCGAAAACGCAGCGGTACTGAATCCCGACGCACGCACGACCACCTCGTCGAGTGAACCGGCGACCAGTCCTGCAATCTCGAATCTCCCGCTGTCGTCGGTGCGGGCACGGCGCTGAAGTCGACGGCTGACGCGAAGCGAGATCTCGGCCGCGGCGACTGGCTCGTTACCTTCAACAGAAGTGATGGAACCCTCGAGTGTGATCCCCTGAGGAAGTTCGATGTCGACCTCGGCGCCGTCACTCTCCAGCTCGAGATCGCTGACTCGCCGCACCGGATGGCGAGGCGAATCGACGCTTAGGTCATAGACACCCGGCGCCAGCGAATCAAAGTGATAGCGACCGTTCGCGTTCGTCTCGACCGCGGTGAGCGCTCGAAAAAGCGACACCGGCTCCACGCCTCGCTCCGCCGATGCCCCCTCTTCATCCTCACTCTCGGCGCGCTGACGGTTGGCCCGGCCGCGGCCCTCGCCACGGTCGCGCCCTCGGCGGCCTCGCGACCATGGGCCGTCGCCATCGCCCCCGCTGCGCGCGACCGCAACGAAAGCCCCAACGACTGGATCGCCGAACGCGTCACGCACCTCGCCGCTCAGGGGCGCCGCCGTCTCCAGAACGACTTCGAGAGGGTTCGTCTCAGATACACCGGGCACCTCGTCTATATCCTCACCAAGCTCACTGTCGCCACCCGCGCCGCGTCGTCGCACGTCTTCGCGCCGCGGCTCCCAAGATCGCGTCACGTATCCTGGTTTGACGAAAGACAACGAGAAAGAGCGCGTGGGTATCTCATCAAACGCGAAACGGCCTTGCTCGTCGGTCGAAGTTCGCGCTGCCGGTGCCCCTCTCATCGGCCGCGGACGACGCCGGCCGAACCGCCCTCGGCTTCTTTCCTCGAGAGCGACTTCCACCCCACTCAGTAGTTCTCCGGCTGTATTCACGACACGCCCCGTGACCCCGCCTGCTGGCGGCAGAGTCATCCCCAAATCCTCCGTGCCGGCCTGCACGTCGTCCACCGCGATACGTCGGTAGCCGATAGCTGAGGCACGCACATGAAAGACTCCGGATGGCACGGTCAACACAAACGAACCACTCGAAGTCGTGACCGCGCGATCGACCCATCGGCGCTGCCTGGGCCCAAAGCCGCGAGTTCGTGGCTCAAGCGCCGCGACTTCGGCACCGGCAATCGGCACGCCGCTGCGGTCGGTGACGTAGCCAGCAATGCTCTGCCCTTCGATGAGTCGAAAGTTCAACTCCGCGTCGCCGTCGGCTCTCTTCTCCCATAGCTTAGCTTCAGGTGCGTGCGCGTCGTGGCGGGCGTACACGATGTAGCCGCCGGTGCGAAACAAACCGACGTTGATCGAGTAGAGTCCGTTCGAGTCGGTTTCCGCACTCGCTAGAACTGTATCCGTCGTCGTTACCTGCGCGCGCCTCAGCAGACGGTCTCGTAGCCGGTCGACGAACGAGCCGTCACTTGGGTCAAACCGAATCGGTTCGCGGCGCACGTACACCGTCGCCTGCGGCAACGCGGCGTCAAACGCATCGACGACACGTCCAAACAGCCGGTTCGTGTCGCCCATGCCGCGCTGGCTTTCCGCCTCAGTGGCGTCCGCGCCGCGGCCCGATCCAGCATCACGAGCCGTGCCCAGAGCGTCTTCGTCTGACACCGCGGGGCGCAGCTCATTCGTCCCGAGCGGTTCAGGTCTCTGGGGGTCTAAGAAGCCCAACCACAAAACGACAGTGGCGACGAGCGCCAGGCTGATCCCGACAGCAATCCCGACTTTTCGCATGACCAAACACCGTGTCCTGCCGATAGATCAATACTCGGCCAGTTTCTTCCCGGTTCAGTTTCCGTTTGTCGATTCCGCCCGCGCGAGCTGTCCGGTCCGTCCGCACCGTCAGTTTTCCGCTCAAAGACGTTCTCAAACGGTCTGTCGATGAAACCCCAGGCGAGGTGGGAAGTCTCGAGCTGGTTTTGAGATCGCGCCGCTCGCCGCTATGACAACTAGAGTCCCGCAGGCGCGGATTCGAGCCGGATTCGGACGGCGACTCGCTTGACAGCGGCAGCGCCAGCCGTATATTTTTTAGTGTTTGTACGAGTAAACCGATCCCCAGTAGCTCAATTGGTAGAGTAGGTGGCTGTTAACCACTTGGTTCTTGGTTCGAGTCCAAGCTGGGGAGCCAGAATTTCGATCGAGCGAACCCCCTGGTAACGACCGGGGGTTTCTCCTCTTCGCCAAAGTTCGCGGCAAACTCGTGGAACAGTGAAATCCGACCCGGCGACCGTGGGGGCGACGACCGGTCGGAGCGAAGACGGCCCCTGAAGGTACCGACTGTCTTGGAGGACGCAACTGCCCCAAAGACAGCTCGAGCGGCGTGCGGATGAACCGCACCCTAGACCGAAAAGCTGAGAAATAGCTAAATACTGACCCGATAAAGCTGTTCGCGGGTCCTGACCCGCTTTGAAAGCGCGTCGCAGCACGCAATGGAACGAGTTTCGCGTCGGCGGCGAACCTTCTGTGGACCTCTCTCGCGACCGGTCGCTGAAAACGCCCTGAAGAGGGTCTTTCTTCAAGAGGCTGGATCGAGACAGAGGCGCGGAGGCGTGCGCCGAGTCGCGTCGACGAAACCGTTCGTTGATCTTCGATCTGACTTTTTGAGGCGGTAGGCCCCCGGCAGCAATCGACTTCAGCGCGAGCGCCGGAAGCACGAGTCCGGCAGCTGGTCGGCAAACGTCGGCAGCGCGACCTCGTCGCAGAGTCAAAAAGTTGATCGATTCGGCACCAGGCCCGTTTCTGATGCAGGGGATGCAGTTTCCCCACGCGCAAGGATTCGAGCCATGCCTTCTTCCATTTTTTCTGTTTCTTTTTTTGCGGAGCCCAGTTCCATGGCTCAGAAGCTTTATGTCGGGAATCTACCCTTCAGCGCCACCGAAGACGAAGTGCGCGATCTTTTCGCGCAGTACGGCGAGGTCCACTCTGTTCGACTGATCTCGGATCGCGAGACAGGGAGACCGCGGGGATTCGGTTTCGTCGAAATGGAGAGTGCCGACGAGGCTAAGAACGCTCTTGACGGTTACGAGTTCGGCGGACGCAATCTGCGCGTCAACGAGGCGCAGGACCGCGGCGATCGGCGCGGCGGCGGAGGCGGCGGAGGCCGGCCAGGCGGCGGCGGAGGTCGCTACTAGAGAAGGGGAAGATCCCTCGGCGCTCTTTCTCGCGTGCACATGAGTTTCTGCCGCAAGACGATCGCGTTTGCCGGGCGAAGTCCGCGGACGACGACTCGGCTTCTGGCGAAACTCGTGCGCGGCGCAGAGACGCGGCGATCCTGTTTTTCTCATCAACTGCCGAATCACCAATCGGTAGCGGGGTGGTGTATTGGGTCCTGTGGTCGCTCCACGGGCTCGGCGTTTTCCCGGAGCGTGTCGAGTCACGTGGCCGACACCTCAAAGGCGTGCGATCAATCAGAACGCAGCCGCGTCTCGGTGTGCAGGCGACGGTAGCGGCGGTTCGCGCCCGAGGAGAGAACCGCAGCCCCGAGAAGCCCAAGCCCGTACACTCCCGCGTGAGCCACGACCAGGTGCCCAGGGTCGGTGAAAGGACAGTGAAGTCGCCAACACCCCTCCACGATCGCGACAACACTCACGCCAAACACGACACCGCAGAGCGCTGGCCGCGAGGGCAGAGCACGCTGAGCCAAGAAGCAGCCTAACGTCAGTGCCGGCAGCGCGAGCAAGCCGATCGCGCCAAGGCAAGCACCGGCCATCTTCAATTCCTCGCCTGCGGGAATCGATGCCGGGTGATCGTGATGCAGCGCAGCGGCAACGACGGTTTGCGCTCCGAGCAAGAGAGCCATCGCCGACCAAACAGTCGTGGTGGAAAAACCTGCGCCGGGAACGGTCTCTCGGATCGCCACAAAGAAGAGTATCGTCCCAAAAGCGACGAAGAGCCCGGACGCGCCCCACGACCATCCAACTCCAAGCGCCTCCATGTCTGGCCGCATCCCTGCCGCCGCGATCACCAGTGCCACGAACCCAATCCACGGCACCAGGAAGAGCGTTCGCCGCCAGCTCGGTGCTAGCGGCTCGACGGGAGTCAGGTCGCCTAGGATACGTGCTTTGATGTGGCTCTCTACATTCACGGCTTCGTTCCGTCGACCTCCAGGACGTTTTCAGCATGGCGACGCAAGTACGTTAGTCCTCGGTGCGCGCGGACCTTGGCTGTTACAGCGCGAATTCCGAGAAGAGCGCCGATCTCGGAGAACGTCAAACCAAGGACGTGGTGCAAGAAAACCGGCTCACGCTGCTTCGGTGAGAGCAGGTCGATCGCACGCACCACCAGTTCGTGGTGCTCTAACGACCGGTCTTCGCTCACCTCTTGAGCTCGCGTAGCGACGTAGCGTTTCTCCCGCGTTAACCGTCGCGATGACGTTCGTAACCACATCTTAAACACATGACGGGCGATCGCAAAGAGCCACGGCCGCAGTGGACGTGTCGAGGAGTATGTATGCCTTGAGCGATGCAACTGCAAGAAAACTTCCTGCATGAGATCCTCGATCGGCGCCGCTCCGCGCGCGAGCGCTGACAAGTAAAAACGCATCTCCGGCTCCAACCGTGCATAGAGCGCCTCGAACGCCGACGCGTCGCCGGCCAGATAGCCAGCCATCATCCCCCGCAACGCGGCTTCGTCGTCGGATGCATGCCGAGCACCATCAGCTCGACCACGCTGCAGGCGTACCGACAGACCGAAGAGTCGCTCAAGCATCTCAGCCTTCGAAGTTTTTTTGAGGAAAAATGTAACCACGCGAGGGTCTCCGGCAAATGTTACCACGAAAACGTCGCGGCGTATGAATCGGCGAGCAGCGGTGCCTCGAAGTTCGATGCGGGCTCAGCCAACTCGCGGCGTTAGCAGCCGGTTGAAAAGTGAATCGATTGACGGTTTCAACGGGTTGTTAGTCGAAATTCAGCCTTAGGAGGTCCCACCATGCGCTCTGGATTCCTTCTCGCCGCCGCGATTGGTTTCACGCCAATGGTTCACGCCGAACCGGAAATGAGGCACCACCAATTGTCTCGGAGCCGTCCCGCGGTGGTGGTGACGCTAGAGAATCGCGCCCCGGCCAGTGGTACGTTTCAGACCCCTGTCTGGGTCGGGTTTCACTCCGGATCGTTCGACTCCTACGACGGCGGCGCACTTGCGAATACGCTGCCGATCGCCGGCTCTACAGCGCTCGAGCGGATCGCTGAGGACGGCAACCCGGGTCCCATCAGCGCCGACTTCTCAACTGTAGCTCCGGCCGGCGCCCAGGGCGTGATCGCATCGAACGGCCCCATCCCCCCGCTCGCACCCGGGCAAGTCGTCAGCCGGATGTTCGAGGTCAACCCGGCGGAGCATCGGTACTTCAGCTACGTCAGCATGGTCATTCCAAGTAACGATGCTTTCATCGCCAACGGCGGCCCAACGGCGCACCCTGTCTTCGACGGCGATGGGCGTTTCGTTGCCGAGCCGTTCGTGGTCCCCGGCAGCGCGGTGAACGACGCAGGCACCGAGCTCAATGACGAAGCCGCAGAAAGCACCGCGTTTTTCGGCCAGGCGACACCCGACACGGGGGTGACGACGGCCGAGCCTGTATCTGCCCATCCTGGTTTTCTTGCTCCCGGCTCAGGCGGGATTCTGGACGACCCAATGTTCGCAGGCGCCAACTTCCTGGCGCCGGACTACGAGATGCTCGGCGTCCGCCTGACGCTGCTGGACCTCGCACGCCCACACCTCGGCCACTCGCGCCTCGACCCGGGACAGGAAGTCCAGGATCCACCTGTCGACTCTTCGGGCAGCGGTCGATCGCTTCTGCTGCTCTCCCGAGGCGGCAAGAAACTCGCGGTGCTCGTTCGCTTCCGCGGCCTGAGCGGCCCGCTAGCAGCAGCACACCTGCACGTCGGACCAGCAGGCCAGAACGGACCGGTCGTCGTTGACCTCGTCGCGAACGGCCGAGTGGTCCAAGACGCGCACGGTGGCGGGGTCATACTCGCCCGCGTTGGCAGCGACAACGTCGTTGGACCGCTCGGCGAAACCGACGATCCGTTCGCCGCCCTCGTTGCGGAAACCGTCGGCGGCGGGATCTACATCAATCTTCACACGGACGACTTCCCTGGCGGCGAGATCCGCGGCCAAGTCTACTTGTCCACGCGTTAGGAAACTAGTCGATCGCAACTCCGGGACGCCTTGACGCCGGTTCGGACCTCGGCCCGGCTTCACGGCGTCCCGAGTCGTCACACCACGCCGCCGTGACAAACCGCCGCACCGACCGCACGGTGTCCCGTCGCGGCTTTCGACCGCATCGCGGGTGGACGACAGTCGGTTCGGGAAAGTGAGCCCGAAAAAATCCGCGATGTAGGTGCCTCGACGAGTTTCCGTTATGCGTCGAAGAGCCGAGTTGGCACTCATTTGCGCCACGTTCGGGCTCTGAATGCTGGCCGCTCTCATGCATATGAGTGTTAGCTTAGCTTAGCAGCCCGCCTGAAAAAGTCCTTCGGCCGAGAAACTGGCCTCTTCACGCCCAGATCGACCGCGGCGTGCCTCGCCGTGTATATCTTATAAAAGAGGGCTCGGAGATTACCTACGTTCGCCGCGACCGATCTGGACGCGAAGCGACCAGTTTTCGACTCGAAGCACTTTTCAGGCAGGCTGTTAGGCTTGCGTCCGGGCCGCAGCGAACTCAGCGAACTCGCGCCTCAGAGGCTCTCAGGGGCGGACTCAAGCGGCGGTGGCGCGGGTGGACGAGCAGCCGCCCCACCGCAGCCAACTAACGCAATGTAGATAGGTTAGCGGTCTTCGGGTTAAGCTTGCTTTCTTCGGGGGTCAAAATCTCTGCAAGGGACGGGAATCGTCGGGAGTTCTGCGAAGACGTACCGTCGACGCTCATGACATCGCCAGCCGAGGAAACATGAGAACACCAACAGATTGGTCGGGCGACCGACCAGGTTTCATCGCGCTCTCGTTGATCGCGCTTTGCTCGTCCGTCGTCGCCATCACCCTCGGCGGCCAAAAGTTGTACGCGACAGATCTAGCTCCTGGCGGGCCGATCGTCATCAACGAAGTAAATTATAATCCGCCACGTGAGTTCGGCTCCGACGACGACTTCGAGTTCGTCGAGCTCCTCAACCGCACTGACTCTCCCGTCGACGTCGGCGGCTGGAGCCTTGACGACGACAGCTCGAACCCCCAATTCGGCATTCCTTCGGGGACCGTTCTTCCCGCTGGTGGCTTCTTGGTGTTAGCCCGTAACGCAGCGGCAATGCGTGAACGCTATGGGAGCGGTCTCCCGGTCATCGGAAACGTCTCGTTCCCGCTCAGTAACGGCGGCGACGTCATCCGTTTGTTCAACCCAGCCGGGGAGCTCGTTGATCGCCTCGAGTATGGCGATGATCTACCGTGGGATCCGCTAGCCGACGCCGAAGGTTCGACGCTTGAACGCATCTCAGCCACCGAAGACATCACGGACTTTTCAAACTTCGCCGCCAGCGTGGCGTCCAACCTCATGGGTACGCCGGGGGCCGCCAACTCGCGTGCCGGTGAGATCCCCGCGCGTCACGCCGTCGTGATCAACGAGATCCTCTACCACCCCGTCAAAGACCCTGACGAGCGAACACTGCGCCACTGTCCGGATGAAGAGTTCCTGGAGCTCTTCAACCGCGGCGACACCGCCGTCGATCTTTCTGGCTGGCGACTTGGGGACGAGATTCAATTCACCTTTCCCGCGGGAACGTCGATCGCAGCGGGCGAACACTTAGTCGTCTTCCACGATGAATCAGCCTTTCGAGCGCGCTTCGGCGCCGACGCCGATGCGGTCGGACCATACAGTGGCGAACTGCCAAACGGCGGCGGCGACGTCGTGCTGTTCGACGCCGAAGAGCGAGTCGCTGACTTCGTCGATTTCAACGACCAACCACCCTGGCCAATCAACCCGGACGGTCTGCGCGGCTCGCTCGAGCTCATCGACCCGCTGAGCGACAACGATCGCGGCCAGGCATGGCGAGAGAGCTTCGACTTCAACGGCACGGCCGGCGCCCTCAACTCGGCGACCGCTGCGTTCGAAGCCGCTGGCGACAACGTCGGCCCCCAGATCACGGGCGTCGAAGCACGCCCCGCTGCCGAACTCGATCGTGACGAGATCCTGTCCACAGACGCCGTGCGCATAGAGGCTCGGGTCGCTGACCGACAAGGTGTCGCGAACGTCACTCTCGAGTATCAGCACATGGCGCCGGGCGCCTACATTCGCCGCACGGATCCAACGTTTGAGACCGACTGGACCTCGCTGCCGATGTCATACGACGCAGACCTCGGCAAGCACGTCGCCACCGTTCCCGCACAGCCACATCGCACTCTGGTCCGCTACCGCGTACGCGCGACCGACCTCGCCACGTCGGCACTCGAAAGCGTAGCGCCGTTCGCGAACGATCCAGAACCAAACTTCGGCTACTTCGTCTACGACGGAATTCCAGACTACGTCGCGACGAACAGCGCCTTCGGAGAAAGCGGGTTCACGCACACAAATCTCGACAAAGTCCCAGTCTACTTTATCGTCGGACATCCCGACGACATCGAACAGGTGCAGTTCGAGGTAATCCCCGAAGACATGTTCAGTCTCTACCGTCACAGGGTGACGTTCGTACACGAAGGGCGTGTTTACGATCATGTCGGCGTGCGCCTACGCGGATCGATCACAAGCCGCTTCGGCTCCGCGAAACGGAGTTGGAAGATCAAATTCAACAAGGGAAACCGATTTCGCGGCCGCTTCAACAACGGTGAGCGATATCCGAACAGGCGGTCAAAGGCCAACATCGTGCGCGCTGAGAATTCTGGACTGGTCGAGAGCTTGGCCCTCAAGGTTTACCGTGACTGTGGGGTGATGGCGAGTCAGACGACGTTCGTCCATCTCCGCATCGTCGATACTCCAAACGAGACCGGGCAGCGCGACGGCGACCTCTTCGGGCTCTACCTGGATCTCCAGGGCATCGACAAAGTCATGCTGCGGGACCAAGGACGCCCCACCGACGAAGCTTCGAGTATCTACAAATTCCGAGGCTTTCCCGACAAACAGCATTCCGACTGCGATCCACTCGATCGCAGCGACGTCGATTCGTTCCTTGACGTTGCGCTCTCGTCGAGCGGTGACCAGGCGTTCTTCGAGCAGAACCTGGATATCCACCGATACTTGTCGTTCCGTACCGCCACGGAGCTGACAAACAACAACGACATGGACAGCTTGAAGAACTACTTCTACTACTTTGACAGCGAGTCTGCGAAGTGGGAAGTGCTGCCGTGGGATCTCGATGGCGCGTTTTCCAACACGAGTGGTGAGGAGCCGCTGCAGCGTGCGCTTCGCTTCTTCCCGATTGAATTCGAAAATCGTTTTCGTTTTCTCTGGCAGGTAGCTTATGGGGAAGATCGGCTGCGACAAATCCTGTCGGATTGGACTTCCCTGATCAAAGAGATCGCCGACGCCGACGTCGATCGCTGGGGAACGCGCCGCGTTGAAGAAAACGCTGACATGCTTGTTGGTGAAAGCGACGCGCTGCGCCGAACACTGTTGCCGTTGTTCGTCGACCCGACGATTCCGCGCACGCCAGTTAATACGGAGCCGTTCACAGGTGCCGTGCAGTCACCTCCGATCGTGCTCAAGACCCGCGCCTTCGTCGACCCCGATGCAGGCGACACACACGCTGCGTCTCGTTGGCTTCTCATCAGCGCGTCAGGCGACTGGGTTGAGCCCCTGTGGGACTTCGAAAGCGATGCAGATCTACTTTCAGTGACGCTTCCGGACGACCTCATGCTCGAAGACGGCTCGTATCTGTTCCGCGCCGCTCACCTCGACTCGAGCGGACGCTGGAGCTATCTTTCCGATCCGACCGAGTTCAAGATCGGTCCCGCGGACACGAGCGGCCCAGCCTCGCCCTCTCTGGTAGAGAGCTCCCACGTTGGATTTCGCTCGGTCGTGATTCGCTGGAGCGGCAGCTCGGATCCCGACTCAGGAGTCCTCGGCTATAGAATCTTCCGCGACGGCGTCCTGTTGACTGGCGATCTGATCGATGGCGAGGAATTCGTCGACGTCACAGTGACGCCGGGTGCTCAGCATCGCTATGAAGTGGTGGCGATCAACGGCGCCGGTGTCGCCTCCGAAACGGCCGCGGAGTTAGTGGTCGACGTGCCAGCACAGAACCAGCTGGGCGGCTGGCTGCGCCCCCCCGAGGGTTTCGATTATCTCTACGACGCGAGCGTCGGGGCCGATCAATTCTCGGACGCGCGACTCAATCCGGTGGCGCCGCTGCTCGACGGCACTTGGATCTCGTCAAGCCTCAGCACTTGGGACGGCAGTGCACCAGAAGAAGGCAGCCCAGGCGGTGTCGAAGTTCGCGTCCTTTCAGAGATGGCTGAGGACAACGGTCCGGCAACCGTTCTCAGTCTGGAGGATCCCGAATCTCCTGTAGATCGAGAGCTCGACAACAGCCGCCTGATCTTTCTGCGCCCGCTTGGAGAGACAAACGATTTCGCGGACGGTGTGACTCTCGTCGCTCGGCTTCGCGTCAATCCGGCCGCAAAAGGGCAAGAGCCCGGCACCCCGGTACGCGGTCAGGTCGGTATCGCCCACCGCAGTTCGACCGCGCGAGTGCACTACGCTCTTTGGCTCGACGAAGGCCAGCTCCACAGCTCGACGCGTGAGTCAGTCGACGTGTCGATGAGCGAATTCCAATCGATGTGGATCACGATCGAGCCAGCAGGCGACGAGCATCGCGTCCGCCTCTACTTGAACGGAGAATCGGAGCCTCGTTCTGACGCGACGCTGCGTTTGCCGTCGTCCGGTACGGAGACGGGATTCGAAGGCACGTACCTCGAAGTTGGCCTTGCCAATCGCACGGACTTCGGCGCCATTGACATCGACTACGTCGGCTTCAAGAGGGGTGTCTTCGCGCCCGTGACCGCGACTTCAAACCGCGGCTTCATTCGTGGCGACGCCAACGGCGACGGCTCCGTGACGCTCGACGACGCACTCACCGTACTCAATTTCCTCTTCCGCGGCACCGCGGGCGTTGCCTGCGAAGATGCTGCCGATGCTGACGATTCCGGCCGCCTGAACGTCAGCGATGGCATTCGCGTCCTGCTCTTTCTGTTCCGTGGCGCGTCCCCCCTACCGGCGCCATACCCGAACTGCGGCGAAGACTCGAGCGACGACGCGCTCATGGAGTGTCCGACGGCTCCCTGCGAGACGTGACAGACAGACTGTGGAATCCCGGTCAACACGTCCGGCCAGGCCGGCGCGAAATGGCCAACTCGAGGCTAGCAGCTTGTTGAAGAAGTGCTTCGAGCCGAAAACTGGTCTCTTCGCGTCCAGATCGGCTGCGGCAAACGCAGGTAATCTCCGAAATTTTTGAGTATTGACGCCGTCGAGCTGGGCGTGAAGAGGCCAGTTTCTCGGCCGAATGACTTTTTCAACGGGCTGCTGGGCTAAGCTAAGATCGCTTCGATCAAGTGTGCCTCGAACACGCCCGTCAATTTCTCCTCAAGGCCGGCGCGTTCGAAGACAACGCGCTCGTGATCGAGGCCGAGCAAATGGAGGATCGTCGCGTGCCAGTCCTGCACGCTGACGCGATCCTCAACCGCAGCGAACCCGAGCTCGTCGGTAGCGCCGTGGATCACACCGCCGCGGACGCCAGCGCCCGCCATCCACGTCGTAAAGGCGTTCTTGTTGTGATCTCGACCAGCCTTGCGCGGATCCGCTCCCGGTGTCAATTGCGCGATCGGTAAGCGGCCGAACTCGCCGCCCCACACGACGAGAGTCTCTTCGAGCAGCCCGCGCTCTTTAAGATCAGTGAGCAGCGCCGCGATGGGCTGATCGGTGCGGCGGCAGGCGCTCGTGAGCGTCGGCGCCAAATCGTTGTGCTGGTCCCAGATTTGACCATTAATGAACAGCTGTATGAAACGAACGCCACGCTCGATGAGTCTCCGGGCGAGCAGGCAGCGTCGACCGTACGAGTCTGTGGGCTTCTTTCCGATACCGTACATCTCGAGCGTACGCGGAGATTCCGCCTCCAGATCGAGCGCTTCGCTGGCCGCAAGCTGCATGCGCGCCGCGAGCTCGTAACTCGCGAGCCTCGTCTGCAGCTGCGACTGCGCCGGACGTCGATCGAGATGCAAACGGTCGAGTCGCCTCAGTAGCCCGCGCTGCAGCTCGGCAACGGCCGGCGGCACGTCGAAGTCCGGTTCAAGATTGAGGACAGGAGAGCCCGTGGAGCGAAAGCGTGTTCCCTGATGCACGGCCGGCAAGAACCCAGCTTGCCAGTTTTCGATGCCGTTGATTGGGAGTCCGAGCGGATCGTCCAGCACAACGTAAGCGGGTAGGTTCTGATTCTCCGAGCCCAGCGCATACACGACCCATGAGCCGAGCGCCGGGTTTCCTGGAAACATTCGCCCGGTATGAATTTTGTACAGCGCTGTCTCGTGCGTCAGATTGGTCGTGTGCATCGAACGGATGAACGCGATGTCGTCGACGTGACGCGCCAAGTTTGGCATGAGCTCGGAGACCCACATTCCAGATTCACCGAAGCGCTGAAAGTCGAATGGGCTGCGCATCAACGCGCCGGCCGACCCAGGATTCTCGACCTCGCCCGCAATCTTCTCGAAATACGGTGTGCCGTGGAGGCGAGTCAAAGCGGGCTTGGGATCGAAGAGATCCATCTGGCTCGGGCCACCGTTCATGAATAGATGAATGATCGAGCGCGCGGGGGCGCGGAAATGTGGCACTCGAGGCTGCGCTGCATCTCCCGCCGCATGTTGCTCCAACGCGGCGACGGCACTCCGACTCCCTAACAGGTACGCAAGCGCCGCTCCATACACGCCGCCTGACATGCGATCGAAGAAAGAGCGTCGATCCATCAGGGGTTCGGGAATCTGCAGTGGGGTGGAAGAGGTTTCAGAGGTGATCAAAACAGTTCAATCCACGTAGAGAAAAGCGGCGGAGTTCATGATCGTGTGGCAGAGGCTTCGGAGGGCTCGCTGACGCGCGGTCACGGAAGCTGGCGTGCTGGCGGTGAATGGACTGCTCGTGGCCTCTTCGGCGGCAGCATCCCCGCCGGTTTCGGGGCTCTCACTCCACGCCGTTTCCAACTCGCGGAGCGTCGCCACGGCCGCATTCAGCTCGCTGTTGGTCGGCAACCGTCCCAAGCCACGACGATAGACGCGAACGACCTGACGTTCAAGGCTGTCGTCTCCCTCCGACATCACAGCCGCTGCGAACGCGTCTGCGAGCTCCCACACTCGCCGATTGTTCAGCAGGTAGAGCGCCTGAAGTGCGACGTTCGACTGCTTGCGCTCGATACAATTAGGGTTCATGGCGGGCACGTCGAAACTCTCGAAAATTGTCAGCGGCTTTTTCCGTATCTGCTGGATGTAAAGACTCCGCCTCCACCCTCGTTCGCCGCCAATTTCCGTGACCAGCCCATCCTTGCGCGCCTCGACAGGAACCGCCGGGCCAAACCGCCGACGGTCAAGCTTTCCCGCAACGTCGACCATCGCGTCTCGGATCTCTTCGGCGTCCAGGCGACGCAAAGGCATTCTGGAGTAGAGGCTGCCATCCGCATCTAGCGCGGCACTCTGCGCCGAGACGGTGGAGGTTTGACGGTAAGTCGCGGACGTCACGAGAAGGCGATGGAGTCGCTTCAGACTCCAACCGCTGCGAACGAACTCGGTGGCCAGCCAATCGAGCAGGTCTGGGTGAGTCGGCGGCGCACCGGTGCGGCCAAAGTTTCCTAGCGTGCGGACAATTCCACGTCCGAAATGGTGTCGCCAGACGCGATTCACCATGACGCGCGCGGTGAGCGGATGGCTGGGACCGACGAGCCAACGGGCCAATGCCAATCGCCGCCCGGTCTGTTTTGCACCGGGCCAGGGCGGTTGAACGGCGAACGAACTCGACGCGTTCATGAGGACGGATGGCACGCCAGGCTCGACGCGGCGCCCCGCGCGCCGGTAGTCCCCGCGCCGTAGGATGTAGGTCGGAGAGGCCTCGCCAGTGTCCCAGAGAGCACGAATTTGGGGCGGCGGAGGCAGTTGCTGCTGCAGCGCGGCGACACGTTTGTCGGTTTCTACGCGCAGGTTTTTGAAGTCGGCGTCTCGCTCTTCGAGCTCGCCGCGGTCGATCTTCAGTTGTTCCCCAAACTTCGACCTCAGGTAGGCCTGCACTTCGTCACGCTTCGCGGCAGGCGTCTCGATGGCCTTTTTCACGTCCGCTTGCAGCTCGTCCGGCAAACCGGCCAGCCGCTCTGCTAATAGCTTCCGTCGCAGCTGGGTCTCCGCTTCGTCGAGGATGCGCTGCGCCGCGGCAATCTTGCTTTCGACTGCCGACTTTTCTGCGGCGTACCGCGCTCGCTCCGCAGGCAAGACGTACGGCAGATGCCGCGGCGAAAACTTGCGCGCGCGGAACGGATACTGCTTCGCTGCGCCTGGTCGGAGCCAAGCGTGCTGGTCGTAAGCCCCTTGGAAAACGGCTGCTAACCGATAATAGTCGCGCTGCGGTATCGGATCGAACTTGTGATCGTGACAACGGGAACATTTCATCGTCAATCCCATGACGCCCGCGGAGAGAACATCGAGCGCATCCCCGATCACCTCAAGTCGATCCGGGACGAAATTTGTGATATTTGCCCAGGTGCCATCAGGTCCCATACGTAAAAAGCCCGTGGCGACGAGAGCGCTGTAGATCTCGTCGGTAACCTCGTCGACGTTTTCGTAGTCAAAAAGCTCATCGCCGGCGATCTGTTCGATCAGGAATCGATCGTAGGGACGATCCGCACTGAGTGCTGCGACGACGTAATCGCGATAGCGAAATGCCCAAGGACGTTCGAGGTCCTGTTCCCGCTTCCCTTCCGAATCAGCGTATCCGCTGACGTCGAGCCAATGGCGCGCCCAGCGCTCGCCGTACTCCGGTGAGGCAAGCAGACGATCGACTAGCTTCTCGTACGCCTGAGGGGATGGATCCTCGGCGAAGGCCGCCACTTCTGCGGCGGGCGGCGGCAGCCCAGTCAGGTCGAAATAGACGCGGCGGAGAAGTGTCACCCTGTCCGCCGGCGACGCGAACGTGAGACCGACGGCTTCAAGCCGTGCAAGGATGAAGGCGTCGATCGAGTTGCGCACTAGCTCAGAAGCGCGAACCTTCGGAGCCGCAGCACGGCGCGGCGCCTGAAACGCCCAGAACTCACGGTCGGCAGCGCTGACCAGCGGATCCGCCTGATCGCTGACAGATGCGGGCGGCGCACTCGATTCCGGCGCGCCCGCCGCGATCCACTTCTCGATGACTTCCAATTCATTCGGCGCCATCGGCTTGACGCTCACCGAGACCATTTGACGCCGCGGCGGCATGTCGCCGCTCTGGACGCGCTTGACGAGTAAGCTCTCGCTTGGCCGGCCGAGCACGATGGCCGGCCCCGACTTACCACCGCGCAGCATGGACTCCTTGGTCCGCAGATCGAGTCCTCCCTCTTGGCGGCTCCTGCCATGGCAGACGGTGCAGCGCAGGAGGAGAATGGGCACAACGTCGTGCTGGGTTGGCGCTGTCGACTGGGCTGCCGCTATGGCAGCGGCATCGACGGGCGCGCCGTCAGCAATCCAAGCACGTAGGGTGTCGATCTCGGAGTCGTTGAGGCGGCTCGTCTTCGCCGGCGGCATCGCCCCTTCCTTCACGAGCTCGAAGAGGACGCTCTCGTCTGGCTTCCCCGCCACCACGACAGGCCCCGAGTCGCCGCCGCGTAGTAGCCCCGCCGCGGAACCTAGATCGAGACCCGACCTCTGCACCTCGGCGCCGTGGCACTTCACGCAGTGGGCCTCGAAAATTGGCTGCACCTCACGCGCGAACCGCTCTGACGCCGGCGTTTCGTCGGCCCAAACAGGGATACGCACCACAGCCAGGATCACGCCGCAGGTCGCGGCGATCCAGATCGGGTGCCAACGCGATGCCATTTCTCTACCTCGAATCGATCGTCTGTTGCTCAAAACGTTAAATTCTCCCCAAGCTGCCGCCTGAGCGCAAGTCGTTCGGAGGGCGCAGCTGGTACTAGATGCGTGCGGCGTCGGAAGATCCGCGGCTCGACGGATGCGGCGTCGCAGTTAACAGCCCGCCTGAAAAAGTGCTCCGAGCTGAAAACTGGTCGCTTCGCGTCCAGATCGGCCGCGGCGAACGCAGGTAATCTCCGAGCCCTCTTCTATAAGATATACACGGCGAGGCTCGCCGCGGCTGATCTGGGCGTGAAGAGGCCGGTTTCTCAGCCGAATGACTTTTTCAGGCGGGCTGTTAACTCGAGGTTAAGGGCGCGGGAGGCGCCGCGTGGCCCGCACTTGACCCGGTCCTCAGCGGCAGAGGTTCGAGCCCGACGATCAGGTTCGTCCGTGGTATGTTACTCGCTCGGCTTCAATTCTTGACCCGCGGTATCTTCGCATGGAATACCTGAAATACCTGACCTGTGTGGCCATCGGCTGCGCTATCGGCTGGCTTGTAAGAGCAAAGTTCGCCGTTCGAGGATCTTCGCTCCGTGTTGAGCCGGCACCGACCCCGAACGACTCCGGTCAGCCGCATCCAACGCCTGAACGCCAGGACAGCGAGCCGAATGTGCTCTCCACTAATCGAGTCGCCCCTGACGAGACCGACTCGCCAGCGGGTCGAGACGCCGAATCCTCTCCGACGGCAAGCGAAGACGGAGAGAGTCACGCATCGACAGACGACGTCCAACGGGACCACCGCCGCATTCGCGAGTTAGGCGAAAAGCTTGATGACCTTTTCGACTCCGTCGCGCATCCACGCATTCTGGCTGCGGAGCCTGAGTTCCAAGCCGCCGCCAAGGAGATCTCCACCTGCCAGGTCTCAGCCAAAGAGCTCTTGGGGTACTACGTCGGCGACAGCGCGGTCATCGCCTCTATAGCGTTGGAAGCACTCGGATTACGCACGGACGTTAGCGTCGACGACATTCGTGAACCCATTCTGCGTTCGATCAACTATCCTCGTTTTCCCGTGCGCCACTTCGCTCTCCGCGCTCTTCATCGTAAAGCAACCAGCCCGATTCTCTCTTCCGTGTTGCGTCGGCTTGACTCCGACTGGGAGGACGAGTTACTCGTCAGCGTGCTTGAGGACTTCATCGCTGCCCGCCTTGAAGATGGCGACTCTCTCGAGCTCGGCCTCTCAAGCTCAGGCCTCTCCGTCAGCGCTGCCGAACAGCTCAGAGACATCGCGCTCAAGCTCCGCAGTGCGTACCGCAAACCACTTCTCGACGAAATCAAGCGCTCGCGTTCCGAGTCGCTCGACACGGAATTTCTCAGCGGCTTTGGTACGCTGTCGCCAGCTTTCCCGCCCAGGAATCGAGGCGCAGAGTCGCCTTCTGACCTGGACATCATCCAACACGATGCGCTGAAACGCGCGGTTGACAAGATGAGAAAGGCTCTCACCGACCACGAGAACCCACGATCCGTGCTCATGGTCGGCGATTCCGGAGTCGGCAAGTCCACCGTGACGTCGACGCTCGTGGACAAGCTGAGAGACGACGGTTTCAGTGTATTCAAGGCTAGCAGCGCCCAGGTCAATGCCGGCCAGTGCTACATAGGACAACTCGAGGAGCGCGTGACGACATTGATCCAACAGATCGCACACAAGCGCGTGATCTGGGTCGTCGAGAACTTTCATGAACTTATGACGACTGGTACCCATCGTTTCAACCAAGTCGGCGTCCTCCACATGATTCTGCCTCACGTCGAATCAGGAGCTGTGAAGCTCGTCGGTGAGCTTCTGCCCAGCGGATTCGAGAGCGTCTGTCTCGCCTTTCCTCGTCTGCGTGGCGTCGTCGAGACCGTGATGCTTCGTCCGCCAAGTGAAACAACGACACGCGAAATCGCACGATCCTGGGCTGCCAAGAACACAACGCCGACGTCTCCAGCCACGATCTCGGACGAAACACTCGACGAGGCGGCGGAACTCGTCCGTCAGTATCTCCCCACGCGCCAAGCTCCGGGCAACCTGCTAGATTTTCTGAAACTCACGTGGAAGAGGAAAGTCTCGGAGCTCTCGTCGCAGCCAGCGTCGCAAACGCGAACAGTTGAGATCGACCGGGATGACTTAGTTCTCACAGTGACACAGGTGACCGGACTACCGCCGGAACTCGTCGACGAACAAAGGTCGTTCGATCTCACGCAACTCAGTGCAGAATTTCGGCGTCGCGTCCTTGGGCAGCCAGAGGCGACCGACGTCCTCGTCGAACGAGTTGCCATGATCAAGGCGGGCCTGACCGACCCAACACGACCGTTAGGAGTTTTTCTCTTCGCCGGTCCGACCGGAACCGGAAAAACTGAGGTCGCGAAGGTTTTTACCGAGTGCCTCTTTGGCTCCGCGGATCGAATGATTCGACTCGACATGAGCGAGTTCACGACCGACTCCTCTCTAGGACGCTTAATTGGGGATTCAGACAGCGCGGAAGATCGCCTCTCTCTCGTCCGTCAAATCCGACAGCAGCCTTTCGCTGTCGTCCTGCTCGATGAGTTCGAGAAGGCGACCGCAGCGGTGTGGGATCTGTTCCTTCAGGTTTTTGACGACGGCCGGTTGACGGATCGCCGTGGCAACACTGCGGACTGTCGTAACGCCATTTTCATTCTGACTTCGAACATCGGCGCGTCGAATGCCCACTCGCCTGCCCCGGGATTCGTCCCGCCGACGACCACCTCGGTGGAGGACTACCGCTCCGAGGAAGTAACCAACGCGATCGGCGAGACGTTTCGCAAGGAGTTCGTCAACCGTCTCGATCGCATCGTGGTCTTTAGACCGCTGAGTCGCAAAACGATGCGCGAGATCTTGAAACTCGAACTCGACCGCGCGCTGACACGCCGCGGCTTGCGACATCGTTCATGGCTCATCGATTGGGATGAAAGCGCACTCGAGTTTCTGCTCGAACGAGGATTCTCCGCTGAATTCGGAGCCAGAACGCTGCGCCGCGCGGTAGAGCAACATCTCCTCACCCCACTCGCCATGGCGATCGTTCGTCACGAGTTTCCGGCCGGCGACCACATTCTGCTCGTGCGGCGTCAAGACGGCGGACTCGTCGTCGAAGCGATGGATCAAGGAGACGACGCCATTGACGCCTCGCCACACCCCAGCCATGGTACTTCGATGCCCCTCGACGATGAGGAGGCGAAAGGTCGCCTCAAAACTAGCGGTCTGGTTCTCCACGCGCGTGGCACCCTCGACGAAGTTCGCTACCTAAGACAGCAGTACGAAGACCTCGCCCTACTTCTCGAAGCGAATACTTTCAAGAGCAGAAAGCAGGGCGCGCTCGATTCCATGTCTCAGCCCAGCTTCTGGGAGGACGAGACACGTTTCAAGACGCTTAGCTTGGTGGAATACATCGACCGGGTAGAGTCGAGCCTCGAGTCAACTGCCGCGCTCCTCTCTCGCCTCGAATCATCGACATCTCGCATGCGCCCGGATCTCCTGCGTCGCGTGGCGCAAAAGATCTACCTACTGGAGATGGCGTATCCAGAAATCATGGCCGGCACGCCCAGAGATGCGTTCCTGCGCGTCGAACCAAGCTCGACTCGTGCAGACGGTGTGCGTGATCTTGACTTCGCGCGGCAGCTGGTCGAGATGTACACGCGGTGGGCCAAAGCTCGAGAGATGAAATGCAACCTTCTCGATGTCGACCCGGACGATCAGAAGTCTTCCCAGAGAACAGATCTTTTCATCGAAGGTTACGCTGCGTTCAACATCCTGCAGCCAGAGAGCGGCATTCACGTTCTCGAAGCCGGTCCCTCGTCGTCGCAGGGTGGAGTGAAGAGTGCCGTCAGGGTGTACGTCGCGCCGCAAGACGATCACGCCGCCACGAACGAGACACTCCAGGCCCAAGCCAGGCGTGCGCTGACAGTCGACGAAGAAACCACGGCAGTCGTCCGGCGCTATCGACGCGAACCGACACCGCTGGTCCGGGATCGGGTGCGGGGCTGGCGCACAGGGAGGCTGGATTTGGTGCTGTCTGGGAATTTCGATCTGATCGATCCGGGCACATAGAGGCGCGAGCTTTCTCAAACGTGCCGTCGTAACTGACGGTCCACGGTCCACCGGTCACGTCCGGACGGCACACCGGAGTGTGCCTGCTACTTTAAAGATCGACTTCGCGGCTCGGCGGGCGCGGACGGTCCGAGCAGAATCAGGTAGGCGGAAGCAGAGACAGAAGCAGAGACAGAAGCAGAGACAGAAGCAGAGACAGAAGCAGAGACAGAAGCAGAGACAGAAGCAGAGACAGAAGCAGAGACAGAAGCAGAGACAGAAGCAGAGACAGAAGCAGAGACAGAAGCAGAGACAGAAGCAGAGACAGAACCGGCGCCGACCCGTGTCTCGCACACGCACACGCTCACGCTCACCCGAACACACCTGCCCACGCTGACGCACACGCTCACTCCATCGCGCACGGTCTCGAAAGCCTCTCTGTTGCAGACAACGTTGCGAACAGAGACCGTGGCAGAAGCGTCAGCGTCAGCCAGATCGTCATGCGCCGTCTGAATCCGCAAGACAGCATCCACGCAACCGACGCGCCACGGAAGTCAGAGAATCACCCCACGGCGCCGTCCTTCTCCGCCAACGACTCAACACCGGCGACCAGAAGCGCCGCCGCGTGGCGAGTCAGCTGATGTGCGCACCTTGCGTTTCGACGTAGACGGAGTAGAGCGACTGGCTCGCGGTCATGAAGAGACGGTTGCGCTTCTTGCCGCCAAAGCAGACGTTCGAGCAGATTTCCGGTAAGCGAATCATTCCGATGCGCTCGCCATCTGGAGCGAAGATGTGGACGCCGTCGTATCCAGCTCCGACCCACCCGGCGCTCGCCCAAATGTTGCCGTCGACGTCGGCGCGGATGCCGTCGGCGAACCCCGCCTTGCCGCTGAGCTCCATGGAGGCGAACTCGCCGCCATTGGAGAGCGTCTTGCCGTCAACGACGTCCCACACTTTGATGTTCTTCGGCGCGTCGGGGTAATGGGATGCGCCCGTGTCAGCAACGTAAAGCTTTTTGTAGTCGGGCGAGAAGCAAAGACCGTTCGGCTTGTAGATCTCGTCCGTCACCTTCGCCATCTTGCCGCTTTGCGCATCGATGCGATAGACCGCCTCTTTGATGTGCAGCGGCCCCTTCTTACCCTCGTAGTTCATGAGGCTGCCGTAGCCTGGATCGGTGAACCAAATCGCGCCGTCGTTCGGATGGACAACGGCGTCGTTCGGCGCGTTCAGCGGCTTACCTTCCCAGCTGTCTGCCAGCATCGTCACACTACCGTCATACTCGTAGCGCACGACGCGTCGATTGCCGTGTTCACACGCGATTTGACGGCCCTGAAAATCGAACGTATTTCCGTTGCTGTTGCCAGATGGATGGCGAAAGACGCTCACATGGCCGTCTTCCTCCAGCCAGCGCAGCTGCACGTTGTTGGGGATGTCACTCCAAAGGAGGTACCGCCCGACACCGTTCCATGCCGGACCTTCCGCCCACAGCGTGCCAACATGTAGCCGCTGGATCGGGGTGTTGCCAAGCTTGTACTTTGCGAAGCGTTTGTCGAGCACGATGATGTCAGGATCAGGGTAGCGAACGGGCGGAGCCCCGGGGCCGAACTCGCGCCCCAACAGCGTCGACGTAGTGGCGACAGCAGCGGCCGAAAGAAAGGAACGACGGCCCAGTGTCGTCGGTGCACCCCTGCTCACTTTCTCCGCGGCGTTGTGACTCGCGTTGGCTTCCGTCCAGTCGTGGTTCTCGCTTCGCGTCATGTCTTCTCCTGTACGTTGTGCGGCTTGGCGGGTGAAAACGGTTGCCTTTCTGGGCGCAGGCGGGAGGCGCTGGTAGATTTTGGGAAATTCCCGGCGCTTTTGCGACTGCGAAGCGCTCCGAAATGCGGCGCGCCGAACACCAGCGGCGCAGCGGCGTGGCAATGATGGTCTCTGTGCACACCGGCGAACGAAAACTCCACGTCGCTATCGAAGCCCCTCCGCGGCAACCAGCAACACCCGTGAGGCGCCTCAGGGAGAACGCGTAACCAAAAGCAGCACAACGACCTACGAACCAGCAGGAATCGTGCGTTACACCAAGGCGCCATGTTGGCCCTCAGAAGACGTACGCGGGCCACGGACGGCACGCTCACAGCAACTTCTCTCGAGGACCAGACGCATGAACCGCTGCACCACTTCAGCCATCCGTCTCTTGGCTTTCGCTGTCGCCACTGCTTGGCTCGGTACCACTTCACTACCGGCGCAGTTGATCGACCCTGGGATCGTGATCGACCCGGACATCATCGATCCCGACATCATTGGCCCGGTCCTTCCACCGATCGCGAATATCGACCACCCCTTCGAGCGCGGCGACGCGAATCAAGATGGTTCTGCCGACGTGTCCGATGGCGTGTTTACCCTGAACTTTCTGTTCGTCTCGGGAAGCTCGGAGCCGACATGCATGAAGGCCGCCGACGTTAACGATGACGGCGTCGTGGACATCTCTGACCCGATGGCGTTGCTAGGATTCATGTTTCTCGGCTCCCCGACGATCCCTCCACCTGTCGGTGCCTGCGGCTTCGACCCGACGCCTGATCAGTTGGGCTGCGCCACTCGCGGTCCCTGCGAAGTCAATACGGGCTGCGGCCTCGATCTCGCCGCCAGCATCTCAGTTCAGACGGTCACCTGTTTCAACGGCTCGGCCCGCATTCGGATTCGGGGTGAAGCGACCAACATCTCCAGCCAAGACTTTCGTTCGCGCCTCGGTCCACAGAGTCTGCTCCTCTACGAGGTCCAGGGCAGAACGCGCACGCTCGTCGCGAGCAAAGACTTCACCGCCGTGCAGGCAGGATTCGGTGTCGACGTTTCCTATGAACGCCTTTGGATTCTCTCGACCGAGTTCCCGCCCTCTTACGAAGTGCGGCTCAGTTACGACCCGGACATTTTCATCGACGCCAACGAAGAAAACGACGACTGCGACCTGACGAACAATGACGCGACGATCACACCGGCTGAAATCCGCGCGGAGATCGAAGAGTCCTGCTAAGTCCTGCTGAGTGGGACGCCGGAGCCGCCTGCGGGCTCCGGCACTTTCAGTACCAAGCGACATGGACGCCCGATCCGAGTCCGCAGTGGTCTTCGCCTGCGGATTCGGATCTTCGTGCTACAACCCCGCGAGCACAACTTCCTCACGATCGGCGCATTGTCATCTCTGGCGCCAGCCCGCAGAATCTCTCGCGTAGCTCGGGTGAACGCGCGCACGGCAGCTCGGGGGAGCCGATCAAATGGTGGACCGATCGCAGAGACATCTCGAGGAGCTCGAGATCACTGAGAAGCACCTCCGGTGGCTCTGGGAAGCCGAACTCCTGGACGACACCTCCTATCGACGCGCCCTCGCTGCGATTCGGGAGGGTCGGTCTCGTGCCTTGGGTAGGACGATCTCGAAGGCGAAGAACACGTCGCCTGACACCTCCCCGTCGCAGTCCGTGGTCCTCCCTGCGAAAGACGAGACTCGAAGGTCCACGGAAGCCGATCCTCTCTCCGCGGTGATCCCCGAAGTGGCCCTGCGGGCAAGCCGAGAGGACACTGCGCCACCGAGTGCCGATCTCGCCGCCCGACCGCCGCGCAAGTCCGTAGGCGAGCTCTTCGCCGGGTTCATGGCGGCAAAAAACATCCGCTGGGGCGAGCTCGTCGGTGGTCTGCTCGTCGTCGCTTCGTCGACGGCACTCGTGATGAGTTTCTGGGCGCAGATCGGAGCGAGCCAGCTCCTCAAGTTCTTTCTCTTCACGGCCATCACTGCGGCCCTCTTCGGAGCCGGCCTCTACACCTACCACCGTTGGAGGATCCCGCTCACCAGCCGCGGTCTTCTCATCATCTCGACCATGCTCGTGCCGCTGAACTTCCTGGCGCTGGTCGCGTTCTCACGTTCACCCGCTGGAAACGATGCAGGAATGATCGCCGGTGAACTCTTCGCCGCGGTCGTATTCTCGTTGCTCGTTTTTCGTGCCGCGCGGACGTTCGCTCGCCCCTGGCCAGGACTCGTGACGCTTGGAGTCGTCGGCGCGTCGGTTTTGATGCTCGGGGTTCGCCGCTGGGCGAGCGCAACGTCGACCCCGCTCAGCGCCTACTGTCTCGCTGCGGCACCGCTGACCATCTATGCACTCACCCACGCGATCGCACTGGTCGGTGCGTCGCGGTGGCGGCGCGTCGGCGCGCTGAAAGCTCGCAGCCTCCTTTCGTTTCATGGCGTCATCACTTTCGCCGTGGCGTTGTCTCTCCTCCTTCTGGTGGTTCGCCTGTCGCCTTCGGGAAGATCTTGGCAGAGCTTTCAGACGCTCAGCCCCCTACTCAGCTTGTTCGCGGCTGTGCCGATCGCCGTAGGCCTCTTTCTGGACGCTCGACTGCGGCGGACGCTGCCGCTCTTCGCAGTCGTCGCGCTCACCATCTCTCTACTCGGAGGCCTACTCCACGCGATCGGTGTTGTCCTCGCTTGGCCGCGACCCGCGGAGCTCATCGCGGCCTCCACCATCAGCGGCGTTATCCTGCTCTCGGCAGCAATCGGTGGCAACAGACCGTGGCTCCACCTCGCCGCCGCGCCGTTCTGGATCACCAGTTTTCTCCTCCTCGTCCACTCGACGTACCGGCAGGAACCAGGCACCCCAGGAGAGCTGTTCGACGCGCTTTCCTCAGGAGCATCCGGCAACTGGCTCTTGATTCCAGTTGCTGCCTACGCCACCTGTAGCCTTATCGCGGCAAAACGCAAAGCGAGATCGCTCGCCTCTGGACTTGCCGCCTGTGCAGCATTCTGTTTCGCCGTCAGCATGACACTCCTGACGGTGCATGGCTTCGGTGTCCCCGGCGATCCCTACGCCGTCACTTGGACGTATGCCGTTGGCGCCGCTGCAGCATTCGGCGCTGCCGTGCTGGCAACTTCGAACGTCACCGCGACCGCGCTCACGGTTGCCTCCATGGTGTGTCTGCTCGGCAGCTTGTCGCAGGGGATTCTCTTTGCGCTGCCGACTGCGCTCCAGCCGCTTGAGCCACACGGTTTCACCCTGCTGTCGTTTGCGTCGGCGGCGCTTATCATCGGCCACCTGACGCACGGGCACCCTCGTGCTGCGCTTGCACGCTGCTCGCCACTCTGCCGCGTTGTAGCGAGTGTCGCCATGATCGCCGCCGCCGCCCAACTGGCGATCTCTCCCGCATTCGAGATCGTGGCTTGGTCGATAGCGGCGCCACACCCAATGTCTTTGTACGCGTCGCGTCTCCTTTGGCTCGCCGTCATCTTGCGTGGCAGCGCCCGCTTCGATGGATCAACCCCGCTGCGCGTCGTCGCACACGCGACGCTGTCACTCAGCGCCGCCTGCGCTGGAGCCGCTGCGGTCGCCGGCTCGCCTCAATTCCAGCCCCTTCCTGATCTGATGACGGTGGCCGCATGTTCACTCGCGGTGTTAGTGCTCCAGCTGATCGTGTCGCTGTACCACTTCTTCGTCAAACCAAAAGAGCTAGGGGTCGCGACTCTATGCCGCCTCACTTGTGGCGTGGCAGCGTTCGCACTCATTCCCGTTTGGGTCTATACCATCAGTGTCGGCTCTGACGGTCTCGGCTGGACGCTATGGGGAGTTCTGACGCTCACTCTTGCGATTCAGCTCGCGAGCGCCCTCACGCGTCCGCTCTTCGTCGCGCTCTTGATGGCACTCTGGATGCTCTGTCCTATGCTGATGATCAGCATAGCGCCGGGGACGACGCTCTACTCGATGATCACACTCGAATGGTCACTCGCCGTTTTCTTTTGCGCGCTCTCAGGCTCACTCTGGATCTTGCCGAAGACGTTCAAGTCTCTACTGGAAGCGCGCAAGGCTCGACAGCCCACACAGCGCTGGGTCCCGCGATTCACCCGCGTTTTCGCCGCCCTTATGGGCGCCGCGCCCGTAACGGTTTTCGTGCTAGCTTTCACGTCGCCAGGTTCGATGCAGAACCTCGGGTCGTTACCCGCCGGAACACTGTTCGACAACCTCGGGCTGCCCCTTGCCACGGCACTGCCGCTACTCGCGGTCGCGGTCTTCAGCATGATCCAAGGCGTCACGCTTGGCTCCCGGCTGAGCACCACCGCCGCTGCCGCATTTGCCGCGCTCGCTGCGACACACCTCTGGCTCAATCTCCCGCCGCCACCTCCAGACCAGTCTCTCGCGTTGAACGTTCTTCGACTCAACGTCGCGGTGTTCGCCGCAGCGAGCCTCGTCACTTCGAGCATGCTCCCGAGCCACCGCCGATCATCGTCGTCATCACCGGTAGCGACGGATTTAGCCACCGGCCTCGGCTGTGCCACGTTGGCGGCGACTACTGGTCACGTTATCCACGGTGCGTGGAGCGGGCTCCCACACTCTGCGTCTGGGGCGCTCGCCTGGAGCACGCTTGGTGTCACCACGGCACTCGCAGTGCAGACGATGTTGCGCCGCCGAACTCCTCTGGCTGCCGCCGCGCTGTTCGCGATGCCGTCACTCACGCTTCTTCTTGTGCTCGAGCAGCTCCATGTCAGTGCCGCAGCGCTGCGAATCGTCTTGCCGCTAGGACTCGCAACAACGACTAGCTTGAGTTTGACGCTGTGGCAAAACCGCCGGGTGCAGCGCGCGCTCGGAGCTTGGTTCGCTCGCATGCATTCGCAGGCAAGAGATGGCCGCGCCGAAAGTGCCATCGACGACTGGCTCCTGGGCGTACACATCGCTCTGACTGGTGTTACGCTCATGCTGGGATTCGCCGGCATGTGGACGCTCGCGCCCGAGGGCAGTCAACTGCCGGTACGTCTCGCCATTGCTCTCAGTCCACTCGCGCCGCCTTTGGTGTTCGCAGTCGTCGACATATCGCGTACGTGCGAGCCCTCCACTCGCCAGTTGGCACTAGCCACGTTCGCATTGACATCGGTTCTCTTTGCGTGGGCATGGATCGAGCCGCCATTGGCGCACCTGGACCTTTCGCACCTGCTCGCTGCGGCCGTCCTACCGCTGAGCCTCGTGGCATCCCTCACGAGCCATCTGCGCGTCGGCGTTCGCGGCCGCTGGGACGTTTGGCGTGGCGATTTGTCGATCGTAACCGTCTGGTGTTTGATGTCGGCATTCCTCGCTGTGGCGGCCGTCTGCTGGTTCGACTTCGCCGGCCGGTCGGATGGCAATACGTCGCCCTACTCTGCCGCGATGCAGTCGGTGTTTCTCGCCGGTGCGGCGGTGCTCGCTATCTGCCTCTTTCGCTTCGCAGTGACACCGCGTCTCGACCCTCTGGACCTCCCAGACCGCGGCAAAACGTCCTACGTCTACTTAGCGGAAGTGCTCGCCGCTCTCGTTTTCATCCACATCCGCGTCACGATGCCGTGGCTCTTCAGCGGCTTCTTCTCACGCTATTGGCCGTTCATCGTGTTAGCTCTCGCCTACGCCGGTGCAGGAATCGGGAGCATCTTCGAGCGCCAGGGACGGGCGGTGCTCGCGCAACCCCTCTTGCGTACCGGCCTCTTCTTGCCCGTCGTCGCTCTCCTCGGGCAATGGGGGTTCAGCTCCAGCGCCCACCCAGCCATGGTGTTTCTCCTCTCCAGCCTCTTCTACGGCGCGGCCGCAGCAATGCGGCGCTCCTTCAGCTTCGGCGTTGTGGCCTTGTTTCTCGTCAATGGTGCGCTCTGGTCCTATTGGCACCGCATCGACGGTCTCAGACTCTGGGAACACCCACAGCTGTGGCTCATTCCCCCCGCGCTCTCAGTCTTGGGTGCGTGCCATCTGGTCAGAGACCGCCTCCTCCCCGCCCAAGTCGCGATGATCCGCTATGGTTGCCTACTGTTCGTGTACTGCTCGTCAACGGCGGACATCCTTTTGAGCGGCGTGGCGAGCACGCCATGGTTGCCGCTTCTCCTAGCCGCCTGGTCCGTCGCCGGAATCCTTGGCGGAATTCTTCTCAAGGCGCACTCGTTCCTGTTCACGGGATCCGCGTTCTTCCTCGTTTCGCTCGTCACGCTGATCTGGCACGCAGCGTCCGCGCGCGGCTGGACCTGGCTTTGGTACGTCGGTGGAATCTGCCTCGGCGTCGCGATCATCGCGCTGTTTGCGCTCTTTGAGAAAAAGCGCACGGATGCCCTCCGCGTCATCCAAGAAGTGAAATCGTGGCGAGCGTAAACGGAGGAAACCACCCACTGTTAGCTTAGCAGCCTGTTGAAAAAGTGCTTCGAGCTGAAAACTGGTCGCTTCGCGTCCAGATCAGCCGCGGCGAACGCAGGTAATCTCCGAGATTTTCGAGGCTCGCCGCGGCTGATCTGGGCGTGAAGAGGCCGGTTTCTCAGCCGAATGACTTTTTCAACGGGCTGTTAGCGGAACATGAGGCCGCGGCGCCCGCGTCCGCGCGAGGTAGCGACTCCAAGTTCTCGATTCGCGACCAAGTTAGAGTAGAATGGGCAAGTTGTGCCAATGACAAAACGAACACACCGAATCAGTAGCGAACACCGTTTGATCCTGCTCTTCGCCGTCGTGTCCCTACTAAGCTGTGGGCGCGAAAGCGACGACAGCGGCAAGCAGACGCGGGCCACGAGCTCTACCGCCGGTCGCTCTACGTCGGCCAATTCTAAGGGAAGCGCAAACGCAGGGGCGGCAGCGGTGGCACCGATGCCCGTGGCGGTGAAGGCTGCTCGACGAGGCGACATCGCGAAATACTACTCCGCCACTGCGACCCTAGAAGCAGAGCGACGGGCAGACGTCTTGGCCCGCGCCGCAGGTTTGATCGAGGCCATCCACGTCGAGGAGGGCGATGCTGTTGAAGAGAACGATCTTCTTTTGCGGATCGGCAATGATGAATACAAGCTGCGACTTGAACAGGCGGAGGCGACGACAAGTAATCTTCAGTCGCAGTTCGAGCGCCTCAAGAAAATGCAGCAAGGGCTGGTCTCAGCCGAGGAATTCGACACGGCGAAGAATGACCTCGCAAAGGCCGTCGCCGAGCAGGGCTTGGCACGGTTGAGCTACTCCTACGCCAAAGTGTCCTCGCCCTTCAGTGGTCGGGTCGTACGCCGATTCGTCGACGTCGGTCAGTACGTCGAGATCGGAGCGGCTCTGTTCACGGTCGCCGACTTGAACCCGCTGCTGGCCCGCGTCTACGTGCCGGCCAAGGAATTCAAAGCGATCAGCGTCGATCAGCGTGTCGAGCTCGTGCTGGACAGCGATGGCGCCCGGCTTCAGGGTCGCATCAAACTCATCAGCCCGGTCATTGATCCGGCTACGGGAACCATCACGATCACGGTCGAGATTGCGGAATATCCAGCCAACACCAGACCGGGCGATTTCGCTAAGGTGCAGATTCTCACTGAGCGCCGTACGGGCGTCACCCTCGTGCCGAAGGAAGCAGTGTTCGAACACAAAGGCGACCAAGTCGCTTTTGTTTCGGTTGGCGGCGAAGCGGAACGTCGTGTCGTCGAGGTGGGTTTCCGTGACGACGTTTTTTCTGAAGTCATCAGCGGGGTCGATGCGGACGAGCTTGTAGTCATCAAAGGTCAACGCTCGCTCCAGCACGGCCAGAAGATCAAGTTTCCGGCGGCAAGTCAGGTAGCAACTCCGGGCGCCGCTCCCGACACCCCCAGCTCGTAGAATCTGGGCATGCGCAAGCTCGTCGAAATCGCCGTCGCTCGACGCGTCACCGTCGTCATGACGACACTGGCCGTCGTGGTCTTCGGTGTCGTCGGGTATTCACGCCTCCTTGTCGAGCTCTTCCCGAACATCAGTTATCCGTCAATCACGGTGCGGACCAACTTTCCTGACACCGCGCCAGAAGAAGTCGAATACCTCGTCACCCGCGAAGTCGAAGAAGCTGTCGGAGTTCTGCGAGGCCTACAGTCAGTACACTCGATATCTCGTTCGGGGGTGTCTGAAGTCACGCTCGAATTCGATTGGTCATCCGACATGGACCTCCTATCACTGGAGGTACGCGAGAAGATCGACCGCCTCATTCTTCCTGAAGAGGCCGAAGATCCGATCGTGCTGCGATTCGATCCCGCGCTCGACCCGATCATCCGTCTCGCGCTGGTAGGCCCAGGCGAATTGACAGACATACGCGACCTTGCAGAGCGTCGCATCAAGCCTGAGCTTGAGACCGTTGACGGGATCGCCTCGGCCCAGATCAAGGGTGGCTTCGAAGAAGAGGTGCAGATCGAGATCGACCAGGAGCGCCTCGCCGCCCTCGGTATTCCTCTCGACCATTTGCGCGACGTCGTCGGCGTATCGAACGTCAACCTGCCCGGCGGTGCCTTACGCGGGGAGAACCTTCAATACCTGGTCCGCACCCTCAACGAGTTCCGCACAGTGGAAGAGATCGGAGAGCTCATCGTCTGGCGCAGCGGCAGCGCGACGGTCCGCCTGCGAGAAGTTGCAGACGTGCGCATGGGAACTAAAGAGCGAGACGAAATCACACGTGTCGACGGCAAGGAATGCGTCGAAATCGCGATCTACAAGGAAGGCGATGCGAACACGGTCCATGCAGCGCGCGCCCTCGAAGACAAACTCGAGAACTGGCGTTCGAAGCTCCCTCCTGGCCACGAGCTGGTGACTCTCTTCGACCAATCGGAGTTCATCTCCTTGGCGATTCGCGGCGTCCGAGACGCCGCAGCCATCGGAGGGCTCCTCGCAACCCTCATCCTCTTCGTATTTCTCCGCGATCTGCGGAGCACCTTGATCGTCGCGCTCTCGATCCCAGTGTCGATCATCGCCGCGTTTCTGGTCATGTACCGCGCTGACATCTCACTCAACATCATGTCGCTTGGCGGACTGACGCTCGGCGTCGGCATGCTCGTCGACAACTCGATCGTCGTGCTTGAGTCGATCTACCGACGCAGGCAGTCGGGCGAGACGCCACAGAAAGCAGCCGTTCAGGGAGCGAGCGAGGTTGGGCCTGCAGTCCTGGCGTCGACAATGACGACCGTCGCCGTCTTCCTACCGATCGTCTTCGTCGAAGGAATCGCGGGCCAGCTCTTTCGAGATCAGGCGCTCACCGTGACGGTCAGTCTGATTGCTTCGCTCGTCGTCGCGGTAACCCTGATTCCGATGTTGAGTGCCGTTGGCAGACGGAGGAACGCGTCCTCGACGCGGCCCGTCGCGAAGAATCCCCCCTCAGTGCGCTCCCTGGGGTTCATCTCTGCACTCTACGATCGAATCCTAAGATCCGTACTCAAACACCGGTTCGTCACGCTGAGCTCTGCGGCACTCCTCTTCGTGGTCGCCGTCGTCGCCGCTGGACGAACACTCGAGACGGAACTAATCCCCTCGCTGACGGAAGGCGAATTCTACTTCGAGGTCAATCTCCCGGAAGGAGCATCTCTCCAAGCGACAGACAGGGCGATCTCCAATCTTGAACGGTTGGCACAAGCAGACCAGAGAATCGAGCGCATCTACTCGACTGTCGGCAGTCGCCTCGTCGCCGGCGGCATCTCACTCAACACGAAGGCCGAGAACCTCGGGCAGCTGAACATCGTGCTGCACGATCGCAGCGACGAGGCTGCGGAGGATGGTGTCGTCCGGTACCTTAGCGGTGAATTCCAAGAGATCCCTGACTTGGATGTCAAGTTCGGGCGACCGTCGTATTTCAGCCTCAAGACACCCGTCGAGATTATCCTCTACGGAGAAGATCTCGATGATCTCCGCAGCGCGTCCTTAGCCCTGGCACAACGCGTCAGCAGTATGGACGGCATGACGGACGTCCGCTCGTCGTTGGAGGCGGGAAGCCCAGAGATTCAAGTAAAGTTCGATCGCGACCGCATCGCCGCGACCGGGCTCGACATGGAGCGCCTTTCGAACACACTGCAGAGCAGAATTCAAGGTGTCGTTCCAACACGCTTCAAGCAACAGGAACGACAAATCGACGTCCGTATTCGCAATCTTGAAGCGGACCGCGCCAGTCTGGAAGACGTCCAACGACTGATCGTCCCCAGCGCCAACGGCACGCCGATCCGGCTGATTACCGTAGCCAACCTTCGCGTTGGGAGAGGCCCCGCGGAGGTGCATCGCGTGCAGCAGCAACGCGCGGCTGTGGTGACAGCGAATCTACGCGAGCGATCTCTTGGCTCGGCGATCGACGAGGTCGAAGCGCTGCTCACCAACTTCTCATTTCCCAGTGGCGTCAGTGCTGAAATCGCCGGGCAGAATCGCGAGCGCCAGGTGTCTTTCCAAAGTCTTCGCTTTGCCATCGGACTGGCGATTTTTCTCGTTTACCTGGTGATGGCTTCGATCTTCGAGTCGTTCGTCCATCCATTCGTCGTTCTCTTCACGATCCCGCTGTCGCTCGTCGGGGTTGTCGCGGCGCTCGCCCTCACCGGTACGACGGTCACGGTCATCGTGTTGATCGGTGGTATCATGCTCGTAGGTATCGTCGTCAACAACGCCATCGTTCTGATCGACACGATCAACCGAATGCGTCGTCAAGGAGTCGAACGCTTTGAGGCAGTGATCCAAGCCGGACATCTCAGGCTGCGTCCGATCTTGATGACGACGCTGACCACGGTGCTTGGACTCGTGCCAATGGCTCTCCCGTGGGGGCAGGGAGCGGAACTGCGCGCGCCGCTCGCCATCACGGTCGCCTCTGGCCTACTACTGAGCACGATTCTGACGCTGCTCGTGATTCCGGCAGCCTACATGTTGACGCCCCAAGGCAAAGACGGGGAAAGTGCCGCTCTGCCGGAGGCTCAATCGTGACCCTGCCCGAACTTGCCATCAAGCGCCACGTCACGACGCTCATGCTGATCGTCAGCCTAGTCGTGCTCGGCGGCGTCGCGATGACACGCCTACCACTCGCCTTTCTGCCTGATATGGAGGAGCCCGAACTCTTCGTACGCCTGCCGTACCCGAGCGCCTCACCGGAGCAGATCGAACGCATGATTGTCCGCCCCGTCGAGGAGGCACTGGGAGCGGTGAAGGGGCTCAAACAGATGTGGTCACGCTGTAGCGACGATTCCGGATTCGTTCGACTCGAGTTCGATTGGGCGACAGACATGCACCTGGCGCGGGTTGAAGTGTGGGAAAAACTCGACCGAATCCGCGGCGAGCTGCCAGAAGACGTCGGCGATATCACCGTGGCAACACATTGGAACTCGCAGGAAGCCGATGACCCGGTGCTCGAAGGCCGATTGAGCTCGAAACGAAATTTGAGCGAGAACTACGATCTCCTCGAGCAGCGAGTCGTGCGCCCACTGCAGCGCATCCCGGGTGTCGCACAAGTCCGACTCGACGGCGTCAATCCTCGCGAAGTGCGGATCAATCTCCGGCTCGCAGACCTCGAGCTTCATCGCATGGACGTACGCGAAGTATCGCGCATCCTGCGGCGAAGCAATTTCAATCAGTCGCTGGGCAAGATCGTCGAAGGTGATCGCCGCTACACACTGCGTACGATCGGCAGCTTCGTCGACATTGAGCAAATCCGCAACCTCACTCTGCGCGGCGACGGTCTACGGCTGCGGAACGTCGCCGACGTCGAATACCGCGAGCCCCCACTCGAGTACGGCCGCCATCTCGACGGCAAGTTCGCAGTCGGACTGACCGTGAGCACGGAGTCGAAAGCCAACGTCGTCGCCGTCTGCGACGCGCTCGAAAAACGCATCGCGGCTCTCCGGTCGGATCCCGAGCTGGAAGGGCTTCAGTTTCTGGTTTGGTTTAACCAAGGTAAAGAAATCAAGAAAACCTTGGGTCAACTCTTCTACGCCGGAGTGTTCGGCGCACTCCTCGCCTCACTCGTGCTTTATGTGTTTCTGCGGCGTTTCTCGACGACGCTCGTCGCAGCCGCTTGCATCCCGTTCTCCCTGATTGTCGCGTGCGGCATCCTGTGGCTGAACGGTCGCACGCTCAATACGCTCACTTTGCTCGGGTTGATCGTCGGAATTGGCATGCTTGTCGACAATGCTGTCGTCGTGATCGAGAACATCTTCAGGCACCAGGAAGAGGGAAAAAACCGCCGCAGCGCGTCACTCATCGGTGCGCGCGAAGTCTCCGTAGCCGTCGTGACCGCGACGCTAACTTCCGTCATTGTGTTCCTGCCGATCGTCTTTAACAAACCGAGCGAGCTCAACATCCCACTCAAAGAGATCGGCATCACCGTCTGCCTTACCCTGCTGGCGTCTCTCTTCGTCAGCCAAACACTGATTCCACTCGCCACGTCATGGTTCATTCGAACCAAGCCTCGGCCAAAAGAGCCATGGATGCGACGCCTCGAGCTGCAGTACGAACGCGTGCTCGCGCTTCACTTACGTCACGCGTGGATGGCGCCGGTGATCGGCATTGCAGTCACAGCCTCAGCGCTCTATCCCTTCTTCTCGATCGAACGCAAGTTCACACTCGATCGACAAGACATCTTTGCTCAAATTCACTACAAATTCAGTGAGGAGAAGACTCTCGACGAAAGAGAACAACTCATCACACACGTTGAGACCTTCCTTGACGACTACCGAGATGAGCTGAATGCAAAGTCCATCTACAGCTGGTGGAGTGATCGCTGGTCGATGACTCGAGTCTATTTGAGGGATGGAGAAGCGACACAAGAAAACGTCACGAGAGTGAGGCAACGACTCAGGGAGATCCTCCCCGAAATCGCCGGCGTTCGCCTCGAGGTGACCGAGAATCGCCGCGCGTGGCGTCATGATCGAGGCAAGCGGGTCGCCTTTCGCGTCTTCGGCGAGGATTCTGAAGTCCTCGCCGATCTCGCAGAGGAGGCTCGCACTCGCATCGCGAGAATTCCGGGCCTGGAAAACACATTCGCGAGCAACGAACAAGGTCGCCAAGAGATCCACGTCACTCTTGATCGAGACTTGGTGTCCCGCTACGACGTGCCCCCGGCAAGCGTCGCCGAAGTCGTCGGCCTAACGTTTCGAGGTCGTCGCTTGCAGCGATTCAGGACCCCCGCGGGCGAGCGCGAAATGCGCTTGACTCTTGATGAAAAGGACGCCGAGAGCGTGGTCCAGTTGCAAAACTTGCCGTTTTGGAGCGAACAGGGTGAGAAGCTTCCACTCGCCTCGGTAGCCAAATTCAACGAAGTTCGCGGTCCGCATCGAATCGAACGAAGCGATCGAAACACCAGTGTCTGGGTCGGGGCCGAATATGAGATGGGTACGAGAGACGACTACGTCCCTGCGGTCGAAGCCGCCCTAGCGGCGATGACGTTCCCGTACGGATACGGGTGGACGTTCGGCTCGTGGCAACAGCGACAGCGAGAGACCTCTAACGAGTACGTTGTCAACCTTCTCCTCGCGCTCATGCTTGTCTTTGGTGTCATGGCGAGTCTGTTCGAGTCGGTGCGACAGGCGATAGCCCTGATGATCGCCCTGCCATTCGCTCTCTCTGGCGCAATCTGGACACTCTACTTAACAGGAACCGACTTCGACATCCCCGCCGCTATGGGCGTTCTCCTCCTGGTCGGCATCGTCGTCAACAACGGCATCGTCATGATTGAACACATCAACACTTATCGACGCCAAGGTATGGATCGCCACGAGGCGCTTCTCAAGGGTGGACGCGAGCGGCTTCGCCCGATCCTGATGACGGCGATGACCACGCTCATAGGTCTGGTCCCAATGCTGATTCAACGCCCGTCGTTCGGCGGTACGTACTACTATTCCATGGCCTACGTCGTCATCGGAGGAATAGCCCTTTCGACACTTCTCACATCACTCCTTCTACCAGCCACCGTGGTTGTCGTGGAGGACTGCGGCTCCGCGCTCCGGCGCTTCGCAGTGCGATGTCTACGCGTTGGCGGCGCGAAGTCATCGACAGCCTGAATGCGCTCGCTCGCCGTACCGCCACGAGTCCGCCTCTTCAGCTCGCTCATTCCACGGCGCCATGGGCGGCGTCTGCAAACCGCCAACAGCGCCGCGGATTGCAGCGTTAACCGTGCTCGCAGCTCTACGATTTGATCTCGAAGATCGCCTCAACTTCGACGGCCGGCCCGGTCGGAAGCGACGCAAATCCCAGTGCGCTGCGCGCGTGATAACCATCGCCTTCTTTGCCGAAGATCTCATGGAGCAAATCCGAGGCGCCATTGATCACCAAATGCTGCTCAGTGAACTCAAGCGTCGAGTTTACGCAGCCGAGCAACTTGATGACGCGCAAGCCATCGAGCGTACCATGAGCGTTGTGAACGGAACGGAGGATCTTGATGGCGCAATCTTTCGCAGCTTCATACCCTTGGTCGACGCTCAAGTCGGCGCCGAGTTTGCCTTTCATGTCGCTCGTGTGCCCTGATGTGAACAACAGATTTCCCGAGCGCGCGCAGAGATTCAGATAGCCAGGCTCCTGCTTGGGGAAGGTCAGACCCAGCTCAAGCGCTTTGGCTTCAGCTCCCATGTTTCCTCCTGATAGCGAGACACGTAGTACGAAAAACGTGACCCCGGCCGCGTCGCAACAGGAACGTCAGACACTTCACGGGCGCCCCAGCGCCCGGGGTCGATCGGGGACACAAAACAAACGGTAACAACCTTACAGAAGCCGCACGCCGATGCAACGGCTGAGCAGACAAACACGACGTTCTGCCTGCAGGATCGCGTCAAAGGCGGCAGCCGTGTTCCGGCGGAGTCAGGCGCACGCCAGCCGACCGGATTGACGGCGGGTCGGGGTGAGCGATCGGTCCGGTACTCGAGAGGGAGACAAGCGTCATTTGACCACCTTCGCAAGGTCCACTAAGATTGCCTGTTGTGTGTCGAAACGAGTCGCCAGAGCTGTCCAAGCTGCTTCAGCCGGCGGCAAACGCGCGGTCGCCGGTTCCCGGAGCGAGCGACTCCGCTGGCGAGCTCCAGCTGGTGTCAAGACGCGCTGACGGGCTTCTTTAGCGGACAGGACATTCATGTCGCTCCCGACACTGCGCCAGATCGCCGAACGGTCACTCCGCGTGGGCCCGCGACGCCACCGTCTAACGACCCTGATCGCTGCGGCCACGCTCCACCTCGTCGTCGCAGCTCCCGCGATGGGGCAGGACTGTAACGGAAACGGCCGGGATGACGCAGAGGATATTGAACTCCGGCTCAGCGACGACTGCAACGCCAGCGGCATACCCGACGAATGCGAATCCTCCCTGCTCCATCTCCAAACCGGGCTAGCGATTCTGCCTCTGAGCCAAGTACCGCGCCAGATCGTTAGCGCCGACTTCGACGGCGACGAAGCTGTAGACCTACTTGCCGCGAGCCAGGGCACGTCAGCCACCGGCTCAAAGGTGTTCGTCAGCTACAACGACGGACTGGGCTCGTTCACCACTCCTTCGGTGATCGATGCGAACTTCGGCCTCGAACATGTCGACGCCGGCGACCTCAACGGTGACGGCCTGACGGATTTCATCGCGATCTATCCCGATACGCTTCGCGTCTATCTCAACGCCGGCGAGCGCAACAAGTTTGAACGCGGCGCCACCTTGGCACTGCAGGACGCGCCTGGCACACCGGCGCTCGACGACGTTGACGACGACGGAGCTCCTGATCTTCTCGTGCCACTCGAGGGAGCCTCTGAGCTGCTCGTCGCCTTGAACACCGGAGACGGAGACTTCCGGCTCGAGGGTCGCGTCGCCGTGGGCGCCAGCCCAGTCGCTGCGACTACCGCAGACTTCAACGGCGACGGCAGAAACGATGTGCTCGTAGCACGCGTCGGAGGCTACTCGCTGTTGCCGCGACGCAGCGACGGGACGTTTGCAGAACCCGTCGAGTCGTCGGTTCCCGGTCGCCCGACGGAAGTGGTCACGGGAGATTACGACCAGGATGGCAACTTGGATGCGGCCCTGCTGACGAATGAGGCGATCGTCCTGCTGCTCGGTCGCAACGGCACGCTCACCGTCGACGCCACCTATCCGACCGCCGGAGCATCACTGATCAGCGCGGACTTCGACGCCGACGGCTCAGTCGACCTTGCGGTGTCTGCAGCACGCCCCCCGTCGGTGCTCCTGTGGCTCGGCGACGGGGACGGAGGATTCGCGCCACCACGCCGTTTCGGGACGAACCGCCTCGCCAACGGCCTAGCGGCGTCCGACTTCGACGCCGACGGAGACGTCGACTTCGCGTTCGTCAGCCCGAGTCCCGCGAGCATGGGAATGCTCTGGTCAAGCGATCGTCCTGGCGCGTTCGCATTCTCTAGCGACCGCATCGAACTTCCCGGCTGCTTCATCGGCCGCGGCTGCGCCCCACACTCCGGCGCGGTGGTCGACCTCGACGGCGATGGTCGGCTTGACATCGTTGGCGCCAACACAGTCCCGGGGTCGTTTTCCGTTGCCCTCAACACACCCACAGGGTTTCGCGTGCTCGAGGCTCAGCCCTTCGATTCCGAGCAGCCAATCGCTCTCGCTGCCGCGGACATCGACGCGGACGGCATCCCAGATTGCGTCACGGTGGACCACCGCAACGAGTCGATCGTCGCCAACCTTGGTCGCGGCAACGGCACGTTCAGCCCTTCGGTCATCCACCGAGTCGGTGCAGCTCCGATCGATGTAAAGCTTGGCGATTTCAACGGTGACGGCAATCTCGATGCCGCCAGCGCGAACTTGAACTCGGGCGACGTGAGCGTCCTTCTCGCCTCGCCCACACTCGTCGAGCAAGTCGAACGCATGGACTACCGTGTCGGCCCCTCACCTCGCTTTCTTGCGGTCGGCGACTACAATGGCGACGAAGCGGTCGACCTCGCCGTTGCGGTTTCCGAAGCGCAGAACGTCACCATTCTCCTTAATCAGCGAGGCGGCTTCTTCGCACCGGGTGGCACACACCCGCTCCGTGGACGTGCTGACGCAGTTGTCGCTGCCGACCTCAACCAAGACGGGCACCTTGATCTCGTTGCCGCCAGCACTGCCGCGTCGAGCTTGTCTCTCTTGCGCGGCGGAGGCGACGGAACGTTCAATCTCGAGAACGAACTTGGTCTCGGGCAGGCGCCCTACTCGGTAACGGTCGTCGATCTCGACGGCGACGGCGCCCTAGACCTCGTCAGCGCCAACGAGATTCAAAGCACGGTGTCGATGCTCCGCGGCTTTGGTGACGGACGATTCAGTACGCCTCTACACTTTCCAGCCGGTGCCGGCCTCCGTTTCGTCTTGCCAGGAGACGTCGACGACGACGGCGACATCGACTTGGTGTCTCCGGATCGACTTGGCAAGAGTTTCACGATCCTTCGCAACGAATCGATCGTCGTCGACGTCATGCCGTATCGTCACACGCTCTGCACGCTCGTCGATTTTCGCTCGCTCTCAGCGCCTGTCGACAGCGATGAACGCAGCGGCCGATTCCTCAAGTTTACGGTACCGGCACGAGACGATTCTGAGCTTCTTTCGACCGTCTTCCAGGACACTGAGCGCTTCCCTCTTCACCAAGACTTTCTCGCGCAGGTGTTTCCCGAGCGTTTCCCGGCACTCGGCGTCGAGGAGTACGATCGTCTCGTCGGTCGTCGGGCGACACGCGACTACTTCGTCGGCAGCATTACACGGTTCACTCGCGACGGCGAGACGACCTTCGGCTTCAACGTCTTCGCCGATTTTTCGTCGATCGAGGCGCTGACGCTTGAGGAGATGACGGCAATCTTCACGCGGCTTAGCGATGCCTTCGAACTCGAGCCGCTCGTTTACGCGCCGACGAACGCTGCGGCCATCGCAGTCGCACGTCAGTGGACGTCAGCGCCATTTCCGATCGACTTCGAACACCAGATCGAAACTGGACGATTCGAAGCCTACACGACCGGGGCCACGTTCGGGCGCGTTCGACGTCTCGATGCGGAAAGCTTCGCTGCTCTGAACGAGAACGGCCGCTTCAGCTTTCAGGACATCCTCGTGTTGGAAGAGGCGCCGCGCGACATCGAAGGCGTCGTCGGCGGCGTGATCACGCAGGAGCCCCAGACCGAATTGAGTCACTTGGCGGTACGGACCGCACGCCGTGGGACTCCCAACGCGTTTGTCGAAGCTGCGTCGGCGCGATTCATCGAATTCGAAGGCGAGCTTGTACGCCTCGACGTCACGCTCTCCGGATTCACCGTCGAAATCGCCACTTTTCAGGAGGCAGATGCATTTTGGCAGGCGAGTCGTCCGCGGCTGTCCTTGGAGCCGAACGTCGACTTTACGTTCGGGGACCTGCCTGATCTCCTGGCGATCGCGGCCGACGACATCCTCGAGGGGCCGAACGCTTCCGAAAGCCGCTTCGGCGGTAAGGCTTCCCACTTTTCGAGGCTGCAATCGATCCTCAGCGGTCAATACAGCCGCTATCGTGCGCCGGGATTCTCTGTTCCGCTTCGATACTACGTCGAGTTCATGCGGACGAACTTGATGCCTTCCGCCCTCGATCCGAACCGCACGGTCACCTATGAGTCCTACCTCGACGAGCTCTTCAACAGCGCTCTGTTTCAAAGTGACCCTGGATTTCGCTTCCGTGCACTCGAGGCCTTTCGGGATCATGCCAACGAGCAAGGCATCGTCGATCCTGACTTGGTCGGCCGTCTTGCTACACGCATCGGTGAGGTCTTTGGAACCACGAGCGATCGAATCCGTATTCGATCGTCGTCCAACGTCGAGGACGCCCTCGAGTTCAACGGCGCGGGGCTTTACGACTCAACTTCAGCATGCGCTGCGGACGACCTCGATTCCGATGCGCGCGGCCCTTCGCTCTGCGATTCCAAACGTGACAACGAGCGTGGGATCGCCCGTGCCTTGAAGAGAGTGTGGGCAAGTCTATGGAACTACCGAGCTTTCGAGGAGCGAGAGTTTTTCTCGGTGCCGCAGAACCGAGCCGCAATGGCGATCCTTGCGACGAAAGCGTTCACGGACGAACGAGCGAACGGCGTCGCCCTGACCGGCAATCCCACGCAAACGAACGAACGCCGTTTCGTGGTCGTGGCGCAGATCGGCGAGGAGAGCGTCGTCACGCCAGAGCCCGGCACCACGACCGAACGGTCGCTACTTCGCATCGAAAACGGCGCTGTCGAGGAGATCGTCCGAGCGCGTTCGTCCTCACTCGCCGAACCCGGCGCACACGTGCTCTCAGACGACGAACTGAGAGAACTCGGCGCACTGCTTGCGCACATTGACGAAAACCTCCCGTTGGCGCTGGGAGCGTTCGATCGCCGCGACGTTCTTCTTGAAGTCGAGTTCAAGGTGACGCAAACGGGGGAGCTGGCAGTCAAACAAGTACGCCCGTTCCTTCTGCCAACACCGCCCATCCCAAGACCCACGTTCACCCTCACAGCTGCGCCCGACGCGGAGATGTGTGCCCTCTTTGGAACGGGCCGCGGATCTCGGCGCGATTTCGAACTCAAGAGCATCGTGCGCTTTCGTGTCGGCGAGTTTCTGCTGCCCAGCGACGAGAACGCATTCGAAATCGACCTCATTGAGGCGGTTCAGTTCGGACCGCGGCAAGAGGTCGCGACGCCCACGTCTCCGGGTCTCGCGGATGTCGTCATCGTAGCGGGATCCGGCGACCGTCAGGCAACGGTACGCTTCGATTTTCATCAAAGCTTCACATTGAACTCCGGGGCCGTTCTCGACCTGGAGCTCAGTGGTCTTCAGTTCGACCTTGGCGGCTCGAGCGCGCTCGAGGCCTTGAGCCTCAACGAAGCCATCAGGTCAGGGCAGGTGCGACTGAATGCAAGCCTTACCGAAGGGGAGTCATTTGAACAGATCCAGTACACCTCGTGCAGCCTTGCAGGACTGCCGCTCTGGCGCATCGAGGTGGAGACCGAAGATCACGGTGCGTTTTCTCTCCTCGAGCGATTCCAGCCAGAACCGCACAAAGATGTAGGCATCGCCGCGCTAGAGAGTGCGACACTGCGATGGCCGAACGCTGAACGAAACGTGACGCTCTACCAGGATCTGGTCTATTCGGCGTTCCGGCACAACCAACGAATCAGTTATTGGATCCATCTACCTGCCCACGTCGATCTGCCCGCGGCGCAGGGAATCGCGATCGTCGAAATCATCGCTCCAGAACCGCGCGAGGCAATTGAGCCCCAAGTAACGTATCTTGACGAAAACTTTCTTCGCATCGGCGGCGCTGTAGTGTCGAGCTACTCCAGGGGGCTGGACACCTCGATGCCGGAGACGAAGTTCAAACGCGGCGACGTCGACGGCGATGGTGAAATCTCGGTCGAGGATGTGATGACCACGCTTTCCTACCTCTTCCGATCCGCCCCACCCCCCTTGTGCGCTAAAGCTATAGACGCCAATGACGACGGCCGCATCAACGTGACCGACGCGGTGCGGATGTTGCTCCACCTCTTCGCAGGGCACGCTGGGTTGCCACCACCCTCGCTCAGCTGCGGCCCGGATCCAACGACGGATGACCTCGACTGCACGGGGGATAGCTTTTGCCCATAGGTACAAGCAAGCTAGAGACGACCAAGCATGCGCGATGAAGTCAGAACCCGGCCGACGCCAAGACTGGTCGGCTACAGAACAGACACAAAGAACCGCTTGAGCACTTCAAAGACGTTCGGAGTTATGACCTGGACGCGTCCTTCGAGTAGGATAGTACCCATGTCAGCAAGAGAGAAGAGAGCGACGCTGCAGCACGAACGCCGGGGGCGGCCGAATCGACGAACGCTACTGATCGCAGTCGCTCTCGGTTGTGCGACCACATTCTTTGGACCGCCAGCCAACGCGCAGCAGGTCGTCGACGGTGATGGGTTGATTCATTCCAGTCAATGGCTCGTTCTCGGACCGTTTCGCCATGCGGTCGCGTGCAGCGACTCGGCCGACGCACTGATGCAGAACTTTGTCGCCCCTACGGCCATCCCATGTGCTTTTCCTCGACTTGGTGACGAAGCAGACTATGACCCATTCGAGGCTGCTTCGATCGAGTACATTGGCCCGCTCAGTGACAGTTTCTTGCCGCTCTGGCGTCAATTCGATGACGGCAGCGACAACGGCGACAACAATCTGAACGCCGATACGGGCTATCGATGCGGTCGCGGTGAGGACCATCAGTGTGCCGACGTGGTGAGTTGGCTCGTGACTTATGTCGAGTACTCTGGAGCCGAGCCGATCGACGTCGAACTTTGCGTTGGCGCCGACGACGGTGCGCAGCTCTGGTGGGACCGCGAGCTCGTACTGAACAACATCGAGTGCCGACGACGTGAGCTCTGTCAAAACATCAGAGCCATGCGCGTAACTCCTGGAGTGCACCGCGTGGCAGTGGCATCGATCGGCGGCAGAGAGTCTTGGGGAGTGACCTTCGGACTGCGTCGCCGTGGCGTCCCGATCACTGATTCAACTCCGGGTTGGACGTTCCATGGCATCTCGCGCCCAGACGGTCTCGTCGAGCCAAACTGCTCGCGTGTCGTCTTCCCCGTCACCTTAGAAGGTTGTCAAATGCAGCGCACCGGCAACCTCGCGGTGAATTGGCGCAACCCCGATGGGGCGGCCGCCAACCAAGGCATCTCGATTCGCATCGACGAACGCGAGGTGATGTCAGTGGCAGGTGACGCGACGACCGCCGTTGTGGCAAACCGTGAACTTCCTGCAAATGGAGAGTTCGAACTTTGCGTCTTGAATGCGAGCGGTCTTTCGGATTGCTGTCGCCTAAAGCGCCTGGATCCAGTTTCGATCGACCGGTGTCTGCGCCGGCCCGACGGAGGGATCGAGCTACAGTGGCGCAACCCCCTCAATGCCGACAGCGAACAGGTACTCTCGATTTTCATCAACGGTGATCTCGCTCGCACCGTCCCGGGGAATACCACGTCGACGGTTTTCGCTCGCGGGGACCTACCGACGCCACTCAACGAAGTGTGCATCGAGAACGAAGCCGCCGAAATCGACTGCTGCCACCCCGAGCGCACCGATGAGAGCGGCTTCATCGCGACCAAAAATTGGCTCGTTCTGGGTCCATTCACTCAGACCATCCAATGCAACGGCCGCGAGCGCGACTCCGACCTACTACGCAACTACGTTGCGCCCACGCGCATCGAATGCCAGTACCCACGCCTTGGCGACCGCATCGGCTACTCGCCGGACGAGGCGGTTTCGTTTGGCTACATCGGTCCGACCGCCGAGGACGAATTGCCGTTTTGGCGTCTTCTCAATGACGACACCCCTGACACCGGCGACACCGACCTGACGCGCGATCCTGGTTTTCTTGAGCCGGAAGGCGCTGTCAGCTTTGCCGCTACCTACATCGAATACACTGGTCGCGACCCCGTCGAGATCGGACTCTGCATGGCGTTCGACGATGGCGGCCAGGTGTGGATTGACGACCAACTCGTGTTCAATCGCAATCAATGTGGTGTCCGCGAGGTCTGCGAATACACAGCAAACGCCACGATTGTCCCTGGCATGCATCGCATTCTCGTCGGCACTTTCAACGCATCTGACGCCGCCATCGCCTCCGACACTTGGGGTTTCTCCCTCGGTCTCGAGATCGAAGGGGAACGCATCACGAGCGTCCCTGAGTTCTTCCCGGACTGGATCTTTCATGGTCGTCAACGCCCTCTGACCGAGTTCCCTTGCACGAGTGAAAGCATCGAGATCTGCGACAACGGCTTCGACGACGATGGTGATCTTCTGGTCGACTGCGCTGACCCCGAGTGTGCCGCTCAGTGTGGTCAGACCACGAGATTCCGGCGAGGTGATTCCAACGCCGATGCGGTCGTTGACCTCAGCGATCCCATCTTTACGCTCAAGCACCTGTTCGCCAGCGGCGAGGAACCGTCCTGCCTAAAGTCGGCAGACACCAACGACGACGGCGTTCTTGATCTCGCCGCCGCGGTCTTCCTCCTCAACCACCTCTTCGTCAGCGGCGAGGCGCCAGGTCCGCCATTTACGGAATGCGGCTTCGATCCGACAAGCGACGATTTGAGCTGCACTAGCTTCCCACCGTGCGAGTAGAAGCGAGCTCCCTGCAATAGCGGGGGAGTTTTCGAGACGCCAGCAGTTGGCGGTCTCTGTCTTACGCTGAGCCCATCCCGAGCTGCGTCTTCGCCGACCGAATGGTCTTCGTCTTCGATTGCGCTTCACGCTCAAGGCTAGTGAGGAGTGCCGAGAAACGGGAGATCGCATCGATTTGGACGTTGCGTGGGCAGTCAGCGAGCCGGCGGATCGGACCTTCCAATACCGGTTGCCTCTCCCCGTCCGAGCAGACTTCTTGCACCCAAAGACCCCACTGCCCGTTGGCCCAGCAAAAGCGCAGGAAGGTGGTCACGTCCTGAACGTCGACTTCATCGCGAAACCCGGAGACTTCACGATGAGCGAGTTCGATGCGGCTTTCGATCCCCAGATCGAACCCGGCCAGACGAGCCTCGAACGCGTTGATTACGAGCGGCAAGGATTCCGCTTCGCTACTGAGAACGAGAGCCTCGGCTTCGAGTTGTCCCCAAAGCGGCGTTAAGTTTTCCATAGCTCCTCTTGTCTTGGCGATTGGGCCTGCCCGTCACGGCGGGAAATCGGCGCCAATGGATTTGACCTGGCCCACGAGCGGGTCGTCGGAGAAATACCAAACACGTGGCAGAAACTGTGCCATCGACCTAACTATTGGCCATTCCTCCTGCCAACGAGGAGAACTTCCAACCCGTGTCCTCCGCACGACCACTCGGTTCCAATTTGGGACGACGTTATGGGGCTCTAGCGACCCCTGCGCCGCCGCGGTCGACGCTGGCCAAAGGAGTCCACGATCCTTCGCTAATCGCGGTGGCACTGAACTGCACGCCACGGTACTCTACCGACCCTCTACAAAACCCATCGAGTGTGCCTCATGAAGATACAAGACGTGCGCCTTCTCCCACTCAGAGGCGCGACCCCAGACGGCGGTTGGGACAGCAAGTTCCTCGATTCGGAGAACAACCTCCACACTCTGGTCGAGGTGATGACCGACGAAGGCGTCACCGGCGTCGGCAGCGTGTTCACGTCGGCCCAGCTCATTCAAGGGGCGCTCGACGTCGTGCGGCCGTTCCTGATCGGTGCTTCCGCGCTGGATCCTGCTGCCACCTCTGAAACTCTCCATCAGCAGTCGTTCTGGCAAGGACGCGGCGGCGCCGTCACGCACGCGATTTCCGGCATCGACGTCGCACTATGGGACATACTCGGAAAAGTGACGGGACAACCGATCAGCCGCTTACTCGGCGGCCGGCTACGGCACACCGCCAAGCCCTACGGGTCGCTCCTGATGGCAGAGCCGCCGGAGATGTCGCAGCGCCTCGAAGCAGCGCTGGCGCGCGGATTCAAGGCGTTCAAGATCGGTTGGGGACCATTCGGGCGTCGCAGCCGTCAGATGGACGAAGCGATCGTGAAAGCCGCACGCGAGACGATCGGCCCCGATTGCGAGCTCATGGTGGACGCAGGTGGCTCAGACGGTTTCTGGCCGCATGGCTACAAGTGGGCCATCAACACTGCCCGCATGCTCAGCGACTACGACGTGGCTTGGTTCGAAGAGGCGCTCCGCCCCGACGACATCGAGGGGTACATTCGCCTGACCGAACATTCTCCAGTACCCATCGCTAGCTGCGAAGTGCTGACGCGGCGCCAAAGCTTTCTGGAGTGGATCGAACGCCGGGCCGTCGACTACATCCAGCCGGATGTTACTAAGGTGGGTGGCATCACGGAGGAACACCGTATTGCCCAGTGCGCGGACGACCACTCGATCCTGTTCGTACCGCACGGCTGGAACACTGCAGTGGGCCTTGCCGCCGATCTCCAGCTGGTCGCCGCCGCTGGCAACGCTCGCTGGGTGGAGTACATCACACCGGCTCCCTACGTCGAAGAGTTGCTCGCAACGCCCGTCGAGTTCGACGCCAACGGCTGCATCTGCATTCCCGACGGACCTGGTCTTGGGTACCAGTGGAACTGCGATGCGGTCGAGAAGTTCACCGGGGGAATGCGCCTGAGCGCATCGGCCATATAGTCGTCGCTTGTCGGTTGCTATGGTGCACGGACGTTTTTGAGCTGTTGATGTGCGCCGCGGTGGATACGATAGAAGAGTGATGGCGCCAGTAGCTCGGGGGGATCGCTCTGCAAGCGCTTGGAGCATGCGATGCAACAACGAACTCTATTGAGCGCCCCTTGGCTTACCAGTCTTTTGAGAAAGGCTGGCACATTGGCGCTCCTCGGACTCATGATCCAGCCGCTGGATGCAGCCGTCGTCATCACGGAGATCATGGCGGCCAATGCCGCCACGATCCAAGACGCCGACGGGGACTTCCCCGATTGGATTGAGGTGGGCAACACCGGAACCGCGGTAGAATCACTTGGTGGCTGGTCGCTGACCGACCGCGCGAACGAGCCGCAAAAGTGGATGCTCCCCGAGATCATCCTGGGGCCGGGTGAGTATAGAGTCGTGTTCGCCTCTGGAAAGGACCGCAGAGATCCAGAAGGCGAGTTGCACACGAACTTCAAGCTCGGCCGAGGCGGAGAGTATTTGGCACTTGTCCGCCCGGATGGGTCCATCAGCTCTGCATTTGACCCCGAGTACCCTCGCCTCTATTCGCACGTCAGCTACGGAGTGAAAACGTCGGCTGAATTGACGACTCTCGTTTCGGAGGGAGATGAAGTTCGGTTTCGCATCCCGACACCCGAAGACGGCGAGGACCGAACTTGGACGACGATCGGATTCGACGACAGCGATTGGCAAGTCGGCGCATCTCCGATCGGCTTCGATGAACAAAGCAGCACGACCTTTGCCGACCTCGTCGCCACGGATGTTGCCGCTGAAATGCGCCGGGTCAATGCCTCGCTGTTTATCCGTGTCCCATTCACAGTCGACGATCCCGCGACGCTCGAAGCCCTTCAGGTTCTCCTGCGATACAACGACGGCTTCGTCGCCTACATCAACGGTGAAGAGGCCCTCCGCGAACTGGCACCAGATGCGTTGAATGCAACTTCGAAAGCAGCAAAATCACGAGGCGCAGAGGCTGCGCTTCAGCTTCAAACTCGCGACCTCTCTCGTGCCCTTGGATCGCTTCGCGCCGGAGAGAACGTCCTGGCCATCCACGCCCTCAACTCCGCAGCCGTGAATCCGACATTTCTGTTCTCTTGCGAACTTCAAAGCGTGAGCCGAATCGAAATTGACACTACGTCACACCTTTTCTATGGCGCGCCATCTCCGGGCTGGTACAACACGCGCGGCGCCGAGACCATCGCGGAGGCGCCCAGCTCATCGCATGAAACCGGCCTCTATGCAGAGCCGTTCGAAGTCACTCTCTCGTCTTCGGTGCCAAACGCGGAGATTCGCTTCACGCTCGACGGAACGGAACCGACGATCCACGGCTTACTTTATTCGGCGCCGCTTCCCATCGAGGAAAACACGACCATCGCGGCACGATCGTTCGTCGACGGCCAGGTTCGCAGCCCAGTGGTCCGTTTCGACTTCGCAATCCTCGATCTGGCGCTCGTCGACTTCAGTTCCGACACTCCGATCGTGGTTTTCAGCACGTTCGGCAATCGGGTCACACCGCGATCATTTACCCGTGGACTGATGGTCGTGGTCGACCCGACCGACAACGGTGGACGCAGCCGCCCTCTGGGGAACGCGCACTACGTCGGTAGCGCTGGACTGAAGATCAGAGGGTCGAGCTCCCAGGGTGATCCAAGAAACCAATATTCACTCGAACTCTGGGATTCGGAGGGAGAGGACACGAATTTCCCAATGCTCGGGTTTGAGTCGGATTCGGATTGGATTCTGTTCAGTCCCCCACTGCATACGGACCAAACGCTCATCCGCAACCAGTTCATTTACGGTCTCAGTCGAGCCGTGGGACGCTACGCACCGCGTTCGAGATTCGTTGAGTTGTTCCTCAACACGCGAGACCCGACGGTGACTTCCCAGACCTACCTCGGTGTCTACGCGTTCATGGAAAAGATCAAGCGCGGAAAGAGTCGAGTCGATGTCGAGGAACTCGAACCTTTCGAGAATTCGGAACCGGAGGTAAGTGGTGGCTATTTGCTGAAGATCGATCGCAGCGACCCAGGCGACGTCGGCTTCTTCGCCGGCGGGCGCGAGATTCAGTACGTCGATCCAAAGGAGAGCGAGATCACGACGGCGCAGGCCGCGTGGATCAAAGATTATGTCGATGCGTTCGCGGCGACGCTTGGCTCATCCCGTCTCGAAGACCCGGACGGCTACGCGTCGTACATCGATGTAGACTCGTGGATCGATCACTTCCTTTTGATCGAACTCGCGCGCAACCCCGACGCGCTCGTTCTCAGTACGTACATGTTCAAAGATCGAGACGGCAAACTGTCCATGGGTCCGATCTGGGACTTCGACATCGCACTTGGTGTCGTATCGCACGCCGACGGATTCGATAACCCCGAGGGCTGGTCGCGAAAGTGGAACCAGTCGTGGTGGTTCCGGCTCTTTTCTGATCCCGCCTTCTGGCGCCGCACGCAGTCGCGGTGGCGCGAGTGGCGGCAGGGTCCTGCCTCGGACGAGAATCTCTTAGCACACATCGATTCGCTTGTTGCCGAGATCAACGAGGCGCAGGTGCGCAACTTCGAGCGCTGGGACAACATTCGCCCGGTCGGCGGCTGGCCAGATCTGATCGCCGATCTCAAGACGTGGGTCACGACGCGCGCCGCGTGGATCGATGCGCAAATACTGGAAAGTGGACTCCAGGCACCGGGCGACATCAATCAAGACCGCCGCGTCAACGTGACCGATGCAGTCGTTCTCCTACGCAGTCTTTTCGCCGGCGCAGAACATCGCCCCTGCTCCAGCGACGAAGCAAATCGCTCTCGCCTCGACCTCAACGAGGACTCGGCCGTCGACCTTGCCGACGCCCTGTTTCTTTTGCGTCACATTTTCGACAGCAGCGCCGCGCCGACGCTGGAATTGTCATGTCGCCGATTCGACGGCTGCTTCGATGCTTGTCTGCCTTGACCTCGAGTTTGGCTTTTTCGCCTTGGTCTGCCGGACAAAATTCGCCGGGATTCTACGGTCAGTCAGCGCTGGGAAGGCTCCACATGCTGACGCCGTCGACGCCACCGTGAAAAAAACGGTTCGCCACGGCAAGGAAGGGGCGGGGAGCTCGCCACGGCGGTCGAGCCCCTGACCGCAGAGTTCCCAGCAGCTAAGCACTTTACGACATTCGACGGCTAGCGGCATATACCTTGCAGTAGGACGACGGGGAGCAACGTCGCAAGGAGGAGATATGTACGCAGTGATCGCCATCGCCCTGGTCGCAGCTTTCGCATTTGTGACCGTGGTCGTCCCGACGCGCTGGAGTTCTTTGTATGGCCTGTTGCAAGTCGGCCTGCGGCGGACAGTGCTTTGCACCGCCAATCAAGCACTCTTTCAGCCGGACGAAGAAACGGCTCGACGAACGCTCTTTTGCGTGAAGATGTGGTTCTTCGTCGCGGCGGCCGTCTTTGTCGGACTCGGCATCTACGACGGCACCGTCATCCGCAACGAGATCGACTCAGTCACAACCGTAGCGTTTTACGGCCTCCTAGCATTCTTGGCCAGCAGCTTCATCGTCCTATCGTTCGTCGCCTATTCGTGGTTGCTTCCGGGGTTTCGAGCCTTCGCGACGCTGAGCCGCTGCGGTTTCCGAGGCGTCTGGGTCCTGAGCAAGAACCAACTGCCAAATCGCCTCAGCGCGCAAATGATCGAAAAGGCGTCCGCCACTAAGAGAATCAGTGTCGTCGACGTGAGCGGCTACGAGCTGCTCGTCAAAGGTCCAGCAAACTCCGAAGGCCTTCTCATCCCGCTGCTCAACAAAGCCACTGACTTGCCGGTGTCGCTGCTTCTTCTGAACCCCTTGAGCTCAGAAATGGACCCCGATCGCCGACAGATGACGGTGTATCAGTCGGTCCTTGCAGAGATGGAAATGCAGGCTGCCACATACATGAAGCGCCTCCACAAGACGGTTGCCACCATCGCGGCGATCAACGCAGAACGCTCGCCCGAGGCGCAAATTGAGATTCGGTACTACAACGAGAAGCCGACGATGCGAGCTGTGATGTTTGACGACACGATGTTTGTTTTGCCGTGGCGAGCACTTCTGCAAAACGGTGACGTTCCCTGTCTTGAGGTGACGAGCGACGCCACGGTGCCGTCGTTCTACGAGACGTTTCGTCGCGACTGCTCTCGTCTCTGGAGGACGAGCGTGGTTCAAGTCTTCACGTCGTAAGCCGCGTCACACGTCGTCGCCCCACTACCCGCGACGCAGGTCTCCCGCCCTCGTCCACTGGGCGAGCGAATCACCGCTACTGGTCGCTGCAGGCTCTCCTGTCCGCGATCCAGTGGCGGCGATGCGGGCAGCTCCGGCGATTGTGAGCCCAAAGCCTGTCCAGCGTTGAGACACTATCTCGTCGATCGCGGGCCACCTCCTAGAGCTCTGCGTGCAACTTGTCCGCGCATGCCCAACGCCGCAGAGGCTGCGCCGACGGGTAGATAGGGCCGAAAGCCGACACGTTCACATGCTCCCGCCTCCACCGTTGGCACTGCCGTTGCAGCACGTGACGATGGCTTAGCAGCCCGTTGAAAAGTCATTCGGGCGAGAAAACCGGCCTCTCTAACCTCTGCGAGCTGGCCGGCTGCGGATGCGTGAACGACCGAAACCGGGCACACCTCTGGGCGCCACGAGATTCAAGCGATGAAGAGCAGCAACTCATCTATAGTCACGATTCTCAAGGAGATGGACGCCTTCCTTGGAACCAAGTTAGATCGCCTCAAAGCAACCGAACAAGCGGAACGCAACGAGCGATTCATCGCTGAGATCCAGGAACTCCGGTCGATTCTCTCCTACGTCGTCGAGGCGTACGACTGTTACGAGACAGGAGCAGAGCCTCTCCGTGCGGAGAACGGTGACGGCGCGATAACGAACGATGCGTTCGTCCTCGATTTCCGCTACGAGGTTGCCTGCATGGACGTCCTGGGACAGCTATCACCGTATAGTGTCCCAACTGCTCTCAAAGGCACGCCCGCCGACAGCGGCGCGGCAAACTGAGCCATGCGGCAATCAAAGGGGTAACATAGGCAGGTCGACATGTCACCGCGCAAGAAAAAGTCACAGCCGAAGTCTTCAGAGAAACCAATCGTTCGAGTCGGCATTGATCTTGGGGCTCACACGACGGTCGTCCAGACCGCCGGCCAGCTCAGCGAGTTGCTTCTTCCCAAAACCACGCACATTCCGACGTGGCTGGCTTACATCAATGAGCCAGACGCCGAAGACCGTGTGGCGATTGGCGACGCGGCGCTCTCGATGCGCCACGAGGTTCTGGCATTCAACCCACTCCAGCGTCGCAACCGCCGGGCGCTGCGGGACTATGCAGCCCGCTTGCGGAGCGTTTTGGATCCACGCTCGGACAAGGAACTCTGGGGTGTCGTTAGCGTCCAGGCAGGAGCGAACGAAGAGAGCGTCGAGCTCGTCCGGCTTTTCGCCCAGGAGCTCTTCGATCGGACACGACTGATGAACGACGCGCTGTTGATGGCGACAAGTTTCGGTTCGCGCGACGTGGCCAGAAAATCGATCTGGATCGATCTCGGTGCGGACGCCACCCGCCTCTGCGCTGTGCAAGGTTCCTCCTCGAGCGCCTCGGAAGAGTCTGTCTTGCTCCCCGGCGGTGGCGCCGCGATCACCGCCCGTCTGAACGAACATCTAACGAAGCGCTTCCCCGGCCTCATCGTGACGCCGATCACGGGCGATCAACTGAAAGAGCGATTCGCTCACGTCTCACCTGCCAACGCGGTATGCCCCCTGCGAGTGCTTCTGGATGACGTCACGAAGGACGTCGACATCGCCAATATCGTCCGGCGTGCGTGTGAACCTCTCGTCAGCGAGACACTGAGTGGGATCGAGCGCGTCGTCGCCAACTGCCCGTCCGATTCCATCGAAGAGTTTCTCGGACACATTGTGGTCTCCGGCGGCGGAGCACGGATTCCCGGACTCGCAGCGCGCCTGCAAGATGGCGTGCGTGACATGTTCGGAACGCATGCGGTGGTGCAAGTTCCGAGCGATCCGGCGTGCCTCGTCGCTAACGGCGCACTGCGATGGGCGCACTTCACCGAAGAGGACGACTGGGAGGTCTCACTCTTCAGTTTTGCGTAGCAGCCTGCTCGTGTGTGGACCGTACGTCCTCGCCGCAGAAGCTCGCCAAGATCGCCGTTCCGAAGGCGCCGCTGCTACCGATGGCAAGATCACGTAGCCCCCTGTCTCGCTGCACACGCCTCTCCCGGCTCGACGCGCCAGGCCGATCCCGAAAAGAGCGTCACTAGGTGTTGAGGCGAAGAAGCAGGCGCAGGTGCAAATCGAGCAGCTGTTCGCGAATCGCCTCCAGCATCTCTCGGCCGCCTAGGCTCGGAGCACCGCTGGCGTACACGCGCAGCCCGCGAACGAGATCCGCGGTTGTCACGTGCCCCTCAGGCATGTTTGCAACCTGGGCAAGATTCTTCACCCTCCCCCGCTCCGTCAGCCGCTGCCATAGATAGAGATGGTCAAGGTCAACGAGGTACACTTCGGGTAGGGAGATCTGGGACGACTCAGCCGACGAACGGGTACCCTCCACGACGAGGATATTTTGAGGCGACAAGTCGTGCGGATAGAGCCCGTAGTCGTGCACCCGTCGCACAAGCCGCGCGACCGCAGCGACGAGCCCCCGCCTGACGACGACCGGACGCCCCTCTCGCGCCCTGGCCGGACGAGCGAAAGCGCGCGCCGCGAACTGGTCCAGAGAGACAGCATTTTCCAGATACTCCGTGACCAAGAAGGTACCTCGGGGCAGCCCGAACCGCCTTTCTTCTCGCAGCGCGAGAACTGGTGCTGTCGGAATGCGGCGCACCCACAAGGCGTGCCCGGCAGCGTACGCTCGCCTCAGCCGATGCGACTCAAACAACGACTGCAGTGCCTCCAGTAGACTCGGGCGATGGAACTTGACGCAGACCGAACGGTCACCGAGACGACGCCTCCCCACCCAACCGCGATCTGATTTCTTGAGCAGCTCGGCTGAGCTCGGCGCCTGCCACACTTCGTCCAGCAGACTGAGATCGAGCTCGCGACGATGATAGGTACGGACGTTCGCTGTGGTCGTCACCTCGAACATCGTTGAGCGCTTAAAGCACCTCTTGGAGCGACTCGCCAAGCGCTTTCGCTGACGCTGCGCGATACGACGCCGCAGCTCTTGACTGACTTGCTTCAGCGACGCACCGCCACCGAGGACCTCAACACCGTACGCTTCGAGGAACGCTTCCATCCCCGCGCTCGAAATGCTCTCTGCAAGCGAGTGTAGAAGCATGGAGACACCGTCCCAGCGCTGCCAACGGGCCAGTCGAGGCAAAAAGCGGCACGAATGGAGGTCGATAAAGTAGAGTCCTTCTTTCTCATGCACGAGCACGTTGCCGCCGTGCAAGTCGCGATGCCAAACACCACGATCGTGCATAGTCCGCACCCACTGCGCCCCCGTTTGAAGCCAACGCAGGTGCTGTGCCGTCGGATCGGGCGCGCGGAATGCGGCCCCGATCTGCGCACCATCCGGGAGAGGCGAATCGCCGGCGTGCACGAGCTCCACGAACGGCCTCGTGTCGTTGAGGAATTCCATCACAAGTCCGCCGGCGATATGTCGGCCCTGCTGGTGTGCGGCGATCGCCAGGGCCCGCGGCGCGGGAAGCCCCAATTGCCGAAAACGCCCGAGAGCGAACCATTCTTGTTCGGCCCGCGAACGCCACAAAAGGTATCGAACGCGGTCCCGAAGCGAAACGTAGCGGTACTCTTTGGTCAGTATCGTGAAGCCTGAATTCGAGTCGCCTTCTGCCGACGAAACCGTGACGCGGCACACGCGCCGCAGGCGATTGCCCTTCAGTACCTGAGCTCCTGGCAATCGATCGACTGTGGGAAAGGATGTCAGGGTTTCCGTCAGCGAGTCCACGTCGGTGAAACCTACATCCTTCAGTGCCGAGAGAGAGACCCTCCAGACGAACTCTCCATCTCGCGTTCGGATCGAAAGGTCGCCAGAATGCTCACGCCCAGCCATGCAGTTCAGTTCTTCTTCCATCTCTGACAATCATCGACGCGCGCCGCTCCGCCTCCGCGCGCAGGCAAGTTGGCGACAGGCGCCTCACTCGTCAGCAGCCTTCCGATACAACCGTCACTCGTTGCGTCGAACGCTGACCGGCAATACGAAACGCCTCTCCGATCTCGCTGAGCGGAATCCGCTCGCTACAAAGATCGGCGAACGGGTAGTCGCGGCAGGCGTCGCGCAGAAACGTTAGAGCATCGACTACGTCCGCTGAAACATGCCGCGAGACTCCTTCGACGCGTAGAGACTTGCCGACGAGCGCCTCGTACCCCAGCGCCACTTTCGCAGGATCAGGCTCGCCGATCACGGCCAAAGCTCCCCCAAAGGCGAGAACCTCAATTCCTGGCGTCACAAACGCGGGCTCCGCACGCGTGAGCACTGCCATTCCCGCGCCCCGTCCTGCCGTGAGATCGCGCACGCTCGAGGAGAGTTTCTTATCGCTGCGGTCGAATGTCACCCCGACCGTGGCACCAAACCGAGTCGCTTGTTCGACGCGCTCCCCATCGCTATCGACGGCGACAACGGCTTCGGCACCTACCCACCGAGCCATAGCACAGGCGATCAAGCCAAGGAAGTCACACCCCAGCACGACCACGACCGTCGCCTCAGGCGGACTTAAGCGCGCGAACATAGCGCTGCACTTCGCGATCGTCCACGTCGCCGGCGGCACAACGGCATCTGGGACACCGCTGGGAACGCTGACGACCGGCATCCCCGCCGCAAGATGGCCGTACGAAGAGAACCCGCCCGCGCGTAGTGGCGCTTCGGGATCAAACGGTCCCTCACCATACGTGAAGGGGGCCCGGCACCAATTGTCGAATCCCGCATCGCACTCCTCGCAATTGCCACATGCGATGGTCGTATGCCAGGTGATGCGTTGCCCGATTCTGACCTCGCCGCCGTTGACGTCCAGCGGCAACTCTCCGGCGCCAAGCGCAACAACGCGCCCAAACGTCTCTCTGCCCAGGACGCACGGCAGCGCCACCGATCTGCGACCCGAGAATATGTCCAAATCCACCGGCGCGATCGTTGTGCCCAGGATCTGCACAAGCAACTCGCCCGGCGCCAGCGACGGCAACCCACAGCGGCTCAGCGTGAAAGGTGGGTTGCTGTCGCCAAAGCGGACGAATTGAGCCGTCTCTGCCAAACCAGTCTCCTCATGACGTCTAGGGCGCGATCAGACGCACCCGGCCGGACACGTCCTTTCGGCCCTGGCGGTGGTCATCCCTCGTCCGGTCGCTCAGTCGTCCGGCTCTCCGGTCATCAAACGGCGCCTGGCGCCATCGTCGTTGCGCCCGGCTCCGACGTGTCTGCCAGATTCTATTGACGGGAGCGCCGTTGTCCCGAAAATTCAGCTGCTCCTCGGTCGATTTCTGGTCGCGAACGGTGTCTGCGAGGGCCATCCTAAGGCCCGGCGCGCTCGGCACCGAGCGGGGCCCGGCGTTAAAATTCCTTGTTCGAGCCAACCTTTTCCTGCAAGCTGGCGCGCCCCGTCGTGATAAGATCGCGGCGTTTACGACGGGTTTTGCCATAACGGCCTGCGAGGCGACGGATACCTGAGACGTTCGCGGTCCGAGAGTCTCAGCGGCCGGGCAAACTTGCCGCATCAGAAAATTCACGATTTCGAGGCAACTTAGAGCAGAGCGGTCAACACGACCGCGGCTCGCCGAGGGATAGCTCATGGCAAAGAAGAAGAAAGCGAATCGAGAGTACGTCTGGCTGCAGTGCACTGAAAGCAACGAGCTGAACTATCGTACGTCTGTGAACGTCAAAGGGGGCATCCCGACGGGACTTCGCGACGGACTCAAAAAGTACTGCCCGCGCCTCCGCCGCCACACCGTTCACAAGATCAAGCGCAAGTAGCACGCGCTTCCTCGTCGCCGGGGTGACGACCGTGTCTGCAGACGTCGTGAGGAGCGACGTCACGGGACGCCCCGGCGTGTTGCCGGCCGCATCTGGTGACGGCACCGCCGAGTTGCTCAGGCGGGTGTGACTTTGACCGATTTCGCGCGTCGCGCCGACACACGACTGACCCTGCTAGCCTACGTCGCGTTCACCCTGTCGGGCGCCGCCGGCTTAGCATACGAGGTGGTGTGGGCAAGCCAACTCGCATTGAGCTTCGGCGCAGAGACGGTTTCGATCCCGGTCGTTCTCAGCGCCACACTGGCTGGGCTGGCGCTGGGCGCTTGGGTCCTCGACGGACCGCTGAGCACCGCCGCACGACCGGCACGGTCGTACGCCGCGCTCGAGCTCGTCATCGGTGCGTGGGCCGTTGCCTCCACGGTCGTCCTGCCGTGGGGCGCCGACAAGATCGCAGGTCTCCTCGGCCATTCGCCGAGTCGCTTCGGTTTCACAGTTGCAACGTTTTCGCTGCCGTTTCTCGCGCTCTTGCCGGGCGCCTTCGCCATGGGCGGCACTCTCGTTGCCATGGAACGAACGGTGGCTCGACTGACCCATTCGACCCGCCGCGTCGGTGGCCTCTACGCTGCGAACACCCTAGGCGCGATGCTGGGTGTGCTCGCCGTGGCGTTCGTCCTCCTGCCCCAACTGGGTCACGCTCGCAGTCTCTTGGCACTGGCCGCGCTGAATGCTGCTGCGGCGGCAACTTCTCTGTGGATCGACCGCACGCTTCCCCTCGTGACGCCGCCGACGCGCAGCCCCGAAGCTTCCACCATTTCGGATCGTCGCCTCAACTGCTTGCTCTTCGCTAGCGGTATGATCGGAATCTCGATTGAACTTCTGGCGGTCCGAGCCTTCTCGCTCGTACTTGAGAACACGGTCTTCACCCTGGCGTTCATTCTCGCCGCCTATCTGGCGGGGACCGCCCTCGGCGCTGCATCCTTTCAACGTCTGGCCGTACGCTGGCCGGCGGCGCAGGTCGTGCCGCCGCTGCTCTGCGCGTTGGTCGTCACGGCGCTCATGACTGCTTTGGTGATTCGATTCTCAGCGCCCCTCTATGACACGCTCCGGTCGGGGTTTGACGGTTCTCTCGCGACGGCACTCGCGGTCGAAGCCCTCCTGCCCCTAGCAGCTCTCTTGCCTGTAACGTTCTTCATGGGCGCCCTCTTTAGCGCTCTTGCACAGGCGAGACGACACGACCGCGGTGGCCTCGGTGTGGCGGTAGGAATCAACCTGATCGGCGGAGCTCTAGCGCCGCTTCTCGCCATGCTCCTGCTCGCCGCGTACGACGACATCGACCGTGCCCTGGTCTGCGTCGCACTCGCGTACGCCCTTCTTCTCGCGCGTCCCCCGCGACGACTCGCATCGACTGGCCTTGTGGCTGCCGGGCTACTCGTGATCGTCACAGCACCGCAGTTGATTCCTGATCGCGATCGAGGAAACGCGAGCTATGGGAAGGTGATCGAACGGCGCGTGAGCCTCGCGACGACGGCCTCGGTCGTCGCCACGGCTGCTGATGATCGCCGCTTGCTCGTCAACGACCGTTTCCAGATGGGGAGTACAGCAAGCCAAGCGCGAGAACGGCTTCAAGCTCACGTGCCGTTGCTGATCCATCCTGACCCACGCCGGGCACTATTTCTTGGCGTCGGGACCGGAATCACATTTTCTGCCGCGGCAGACTACCCACACCTGACCGCAGACGGTGTTGAGCTCTTGGCCGACGTCGCCGCTCTGATGGATCACTTTCGCCCGTACAGCAGCGCCGCGCTCGACAACACACGCTTGAGAATGTTTGTGTGCGACGCGCGTCGTTTCGTTCGCATCACCGGCGAGGCCTACGATGTCGTCGTCGCAGATCTATTCCATCCTGGGCGCGACGGAGCCGGTGCGCTCTACACGCGCGAGCACTTTCTGGCCGTGCGCCGACGTCTGGCCGCCGGCGGAATCTTCTGTCAGTGGCTGCCGATCTACCAGCTGGATCTGCCGACACTGCGCCTGATTGTCCGCACGTTCCTTGACGTCTTCCCAGAGGCGTCAGCTTGGATGCTCGACGAAAACGTTGTTCAACCGGTGCTCGGACTTGTCGGCGCTGAGCGACCCATTCAGCTCTCGTTCGACGAAATCGACAGGCCACCGCCGGTGCAAGCAGCACTCGGCGAGTTGAAGATGCAAAGAAGGCTCCAGCTCAACGGCCGTTTCATCGGTAGAGCGGAAGTCCTCCGAGCCTGGACGCGCGACGCTTTGGAGCTCAATACAGACGACCGGCCCCGAGTCTCGTCAGTGGCACCGCTCCTCAGCTACAGCGGCGACACAACGACCCCGCAAGAGTGGCTGCAGCTCATCGAATCATCAGCCGCGCCCGCATTGTCGGGTGCGCCCACCTCCCGCTCAGGAGCCGCTAAGGCGCTGCGAAACTATCTTCGCGCCCGCGATGCTTACCTTCGAGCTCGGGTGGCGCTCGCGCGCGGCGCAAACGACGAGGCGATCGACTCGCTTCTCCAGAGCGTGAAGCTGAGCGGCGACTTCACCCTCGCCTACGCTGAATGTCTCGGGCAAGCATGGGCGCTCGCTGGCAGTCACCCGGAACGCGCGCGCAGTATCGTCGAGCGCCTCGCAGCCCTGCGGCCTGAGATCTCAGTCGCCGAGACGCTGCTCAAGCGCGGCTTTGGAACACGCAACCCCTCCGGCGGCAGCGCCGCTGTCGGCGTTCAGCGCGAGTCGGCACGACCGGCTGCCGGCGCTCAGCCGCAAATGAATCCGGCGGGTGGTTCAGGAAACAACGCTAACCAGTAGGCGAGCCTTCGCCTGAAGCTCCGTCCGCGGTTTCATCGTCTCCATCGGTCGGACACAGCCGGTCCCCGCACGGGATGACATCCTTCGTCGGGTCAAAGCCGGCTGTGTGGGGACCCGGCGGCGGCGGTGGCGTTCCGTCGTTGAAAAGAAAGAGAAGAATCGCAAGCGTGTCGGTGAGCTCGAGACGGCCATCGTCGTTGGCATCACAGGCGTCGAGGCAAACTGGCTCTGGCTTCAATTCGTCGAGTCCAAAGAGAAGCGACACGACGCTGGCAGCATCGGCAATGTTGACCGGTTCTTCCTCGGATCCAGCCGAGCCGTTGCAATCGCCACGGACAAAGGTCTTCTCTTCGACGATCATGTCGACACAAATCTCGCAGTCTTGGGTGCGGGCAAAGAATGCCATATTGTCCACGGCGATCTGATTCTTGATCGGCACCTTGTTGTTGCCGTTGACTCCGTCCTCGAAATTGACGTCGAAGCACTCGAAACAGACCGCATCGGTCGGGATGACCATGTCGACGCAGGCGAGTTTGAGCGGGATATCCGTTGGCGGCAAGGTTTGACCATCGAACGGTGGCGTAGCGTCCATCAACACGCCAAAGATCATCTCACAGCCGTCACCATCGTCTGGATCGTTGTCGCACTGAAAGTCGACGAAATCAGCGCCGAGGGCCAAAAGGATCGAGTCTTCGGGGAGCCGGAACGTGTCTGGAAGACATGTGAGTCGGCAATCAAACGTAAGGCCCATGGAAAAGCCCTGAATTGCGGTAAACAGCTCGTCGGTCGGCGACGAATAGAAGAAACAGAGAGGCACGGCGTCGCCTGGCGCTGGGTCGATGATTCCGTCCGGGGCGAAATCCTCCGGGCCACAGAAAAACGTTGGTCCGAGGGGCCGGACGCAAACTTCGCAATCGAAGGTCTCGGGGCTGACGCCTTCATTGTTCAGCGAAACAATGTTCTTGTTGGGAACAATCCCTTTGCCGTCGACGCCATCGAGAAAGCGCACCGGAAGGCACGTGCCAAGTACCGCGCCGGGCCCTACCTGCATCGTCACGGACGCCAGCTTGAGCGGTGTGTCGCTCTGCGGCAGCGTGCGACCATCGAACGGCGGGTTCAGATCGACTAAGACGGCAAAGAGCATTTCGCACCCGTCGCCATCGGTCGGATCATTTTCGCACTCGAACGAGACGAACTCCGCATCGACAAGCTCGAGCGCGCTGTCGGGAGGGATAGTGAACGTATCTTCTTGGCAAATCAGGTTGCAATCGTACTGAATTGCCATCGAGAGCCCTTGAATCTGGTCTGTGATGTCAAGCTCGTCGTCGGGACTCGAATACCAAAGAGAAAACTCAACACTCTCCCCGAGTCGCACCTCGGATGGAATCTCGGGGAGCCCGGTTTCTGGATCGAGGTTTGGTCCGCCGCAAAAGAACCGCGGTAGCGGTGCAGGGCGCACGCAGATCTCACAATCGACCGTCTCCGGTGACAGAATCCCGGACGGTGTAATCACTTGATTGTCGACGATCTCCGTACCCTCTCCGTCGATCTGGTCGTGATGCTCAATCGGCAAGCACTTGCCGCGCGCGATGTTCTCTCCGATGCGCAGTCGCACGCGTCCTAATCGAACTGGAAGGTCAGTGGCAGGAAGAGACGGGTTGCCTGCGGTTCGCTCGAAACGCAAGACGATTTCGCATCCGTCGCCATCCGCTGGATCCGAATCGCACTCGAGTGAGAGGTCACCTCGGTTCACGACCCCCTGCAGGCCTGGGTCGGCCAGAAACGTGTCAGCGATACACGCAGCACGACAATCGATCCGCACCGCTTGCGTCAAACTAAACACTTCCTCCACCGGAGAACGGTACCAGAAAAAGAGTTCGACCTCGTCGCCGTTCTCACCCACGAGAGGACCAGGCAAGCCATGAACGTCCAGCGCCCCAGAGCCGCAAAAGAGCGTCGGGCCGCTCGGCACAACGCACACTTCACAGGAGCTCGTCAGCGCTGCGATCGCCTCATTCTTGACGGAGACGAGGTTTTTCGTTGGCACCTTGTTTTCGCCGTTCACTCCGTCCTGAAAACGCACGTCGAGGCACTCACCCACAGTGGCTTCAGGCGTCACGCGCAAGTCCACACAGGCGAGTGGAAACGGCATAGATGTCGGAGGCAGAGTCTGTCCGTCGAACGGCGGCGATGAGTCGAGGAGCATCGCGAGAATCATTTCGCAGCCGTCTCCATCGGTCGGATCTTCATCGCATTGAAACTCAACGAACTCGGTACCGATCACGTCCGCAATTCCGCCAGGCACAAGTCCAAACGTCTCTTCCAAGCAGTCGAGGCGGCAGTCGTAGGCAAGCGCCATCGAGAGTCCCTGAATGCCAGCCGGACGGTCACTGGGAAAAGCGTAGAAAAAGCAGAGCGTGTCAGTTTCTCCTCGCCCAGCCGTCAACGGCGTCGGGAGGCCATCCGCTGCCGGAGGTCCGCCGCAAAGGAACTGCGGTTCGGTGGACGGTGGCGGAGGTAGAACGCACAGAATCGTTCCCGGAAACAACTCCGGCGTCGAAGTGACACCATCGACGACAATCAGATTGTCCTTAGCCGGTTGACCAATCACCCCATCGACCAGACGCACTTCGGTGCTTGTTTCCTCCGTCGGGTCGCGGTTGACGCAGCTGTAAGCGAGCCGCGCGACCACCTGATCCACACCGGGCGGAAGCACGTTGTTCTCGAAGGGAGCGTCAACGTCGAAAATCACGCCGATCGTCGCTCCATTGGGGAGCAACTCAGCTGCAACGAACTCGGCAAAATTCGCTTCAGTCTCTGTGCCCGCAAAGGAAACATCCTCCAACGTCAAGACAGCAGGGTCGTGCACGGCAGCAATAACGTAGCCCTGAAGCGCCTGATCATTGGTCATCAATATGGGAACGGATGCAGTGCGGTCGGCGCGAACGTTCGTGTCTTGAACCTCAATCGCTGCGCCAGAGACTGGAACACCACCACCTTCGCCACCTTCGGTCGGTGGCGGCAACGTGCCAGTCGCCAACCCTCCGGTGCGCACGAGGCGGTTGCCGGCCGTCTCGACGAGCTCCATCGGATCTGTCGTTGTGCCCGCCAACAGGTCGTAAGTCGTCAGTTCGCCGGACGCATTGAGAAACAAGAGCGACTGCCGCGCTTCGTCTTCAGAAACTGCAAGTCCTGTCGTTGGGACAGGCGGTACGATCGAACCGAGCACGTCGCCGTTCGCCGCCGAGATCTCACGCACCTCGAGTGCACCGACGCGCACAAAGACCGACCCACGCGCCTCCGACGCCGCAAGTGCACCGCTGGCCCGTGGCACCGCAAGCGTCGACTGAACGACGCCAGTGATTGGGTCCAGCCCATAGAGAGTTCCTTGTGAATCGATCTCCGCTGCAGCGTAGAGAACGCCATGAGCAAACGTCAGACCGGAAATGTCTGTCGCAGGTTTCTCAAACGAGCGCACCACATCACCGGACTCAGCGTCCAAGACCCATAGAAGCGGGGTGGCGTCATGGGTGTAGTAGAGTTCTCCTGCAGCGAAGGCGAGGCCAGAGCTCGGCGGCGGAGAAACTCCGAGGATCGCATCGTCGGGGGCGCTCAGTCCCTGCACCGCCGCGCCCGTCTCTGCGTCCACCGCCCAAATCAGGTAGTAAGCGTCATCGCTGACGAAATACACCTCCCCTGCTGCAAGCTGCGACCTCACCGAGATCGGCAAGACCGCGCAAAGCAAACACGCGGCAACCGCTAAACGCAAGCGTACTGGTGCCCCGTATCTCATAGATTGGACCCCAACCCTTACAGGCGACCAATCGAAATGACATTGGCCAGTTGATTTCCCAACGTTCGATCTACCTTATTGAAAACGATGAGTCGGACAAACTCAAGCACTCCCGGGTAGGTTTAGCAGACTTGCGCAAAGCCTCTCCGCAGCGCCGACTGACCAATTCGCGTTGCAAGCGCAACCCCAATTGAGACAGTCGCTTACAGTCTGAACGCCGACGTTCACCTACACTGCACAAACCCTCACACTCGCCCCGACGCAACTCTCAATCACCATCGGTGACGCCGAGAAGGAGTTCGACAGCGTCCCTGCCCAGCATCCCGATCTTGATTCCGTGCGCCTTGGCCTGCGCCGTGGCGTCGACGATCTTCGCGTTGAGCAGATCTTCGGGTTCGACCAGCGGCCGCTCAGGTGTGCCGCGAGCGATCGCGACTGCCTGACCGAACGCAGCCGCGGTGGCGACGTCGTAGATGCCGCAACCGACCATTCCGGCGGGCGTCAAAATCGTACAGTACTGCCCCCGACGCCATCGGTTGCTGATTCCGATCGCCTCGCCGTTGGCGAACCGCAGGTTCCGCGACACGGTCCGCGGGATTCTCTCACTCGTCTCAGGCATGCTTTGACTCCTTACTCGCGGAAGGAACGACCCTCGATGATCGCACGGCGCGGTGCCCCACGGGAAACTCTTGAATTACACCAAACTTTCCGGTTCAAGGGTATTCTGTGTTGGTACCTTACCAGCCCGCCTGAAAAAGTCATTCGGTCGAAGAAACTGGTCTCTTCGCGTCCAGATCGGCCGCGGCAAACGCAGGCAATCTTCGGGATTTTCGATTATTGACGCGGTCGAGCTGGGCGTGAAGAGGCCAGTTTTCGGCTCGAAGCACTTTTTCAGGCAGGCTGTTACGCGCGCGTCAAGCAGACCGCTATGCACGACCGAGACCAGCTGGCGCGCCGGCCCGAAACAAGCTTGCGCTTTCTTCCGAAGTCCTTGTCGACATGAAAGGCGATCCAGGCAATGAAGATCGGCATGAACATGCTTCTGTGGACGACCCACGTCACCGAGGAACACTTCCCGTTGCTGGAACGGATCAAAGCGTGCGGCTTCGACGGCGTCGAGATTCCGCTGTTCGAAGGTGACGCCGCTCACTTTCAGAAGGTTCGCCGCGTCCTCGACGACCTGGGACTCGAGTGCACGACGGTGACCGTCTCCGGTCCAGACGCCAATCCGATCAGCCCAGACCAGACGATACGCCAGCGAGCGGTAGAAAGCCTGAGTCAGGTCGTTGAGCACACTGCCATTCTCGGCGGATCTCGCGTCTGCGGCCCGTTTTACCAGCCCCTCGGTGAGTTTTCAGGCAGCGCGCCGACAAACGACGAAAAGTCTTACGCCGCCGACGTTCACCGCCAAGTTGCAGAGTCCGCGAAAGGCGCCAACATCACTCTCTGTGTCGAGTACCTCAACCGATTCGAGTGTTATTTCCTCAACACGATGGCTGACGCCGCAGACTACGTTCAGCGAGTAGACCACCCGAACGTGCGGACGATGTACGACACGTTCCACGCCAACATCGAAGAGAAGGACCCCGTCGCGGCCTACACTGCTCATGTTGATGTGATCTCGCATATCCATATCTCGGAGAACGACCGCGGCACTCCCGGGAAGGGTCACGTGCCTTGGCGCGAGACGTTTCGCGCGATTCGAAGCAGCGGGTACGACTCGTGGCTTACGATCGAAGCGTTCGGTCGCGCGTTGCCGGACCTAGCTGCCGCGACGCGCGTTTGGCGTGACTTCTTCCCGTCGCGGGAAGAAGTGTACGAGGAGGGCATCAAGTTTATCCGGTCACAATGGGAAGAAGCAGCGTGACTCGCGGGTTCCATCTTGTGAATTCGGTCACCAGCTCTCCAAGTGAATCACCACCTGCGTGGGGAGAAGAGACATGAACGCGAAGCTCGTCCTCGGACTCACGGCACCGACCGTGGTCAGCCCGGCACACCTGGGTGCACTCATCCTCCTTTTCGGAGTCCTCGTTGCCGATGGCACGGCGGTTCGAGCAGCTGGACTCGAGAGCCTGATCGAGTCCGCCGAGCCAAGACGGATCGCCAGCGGCTTTGAATTCACGGAAGGTCCGGCGTTCAGCTCGCGCGGCCAACTGTTGTTCAGCGACATCCCAGCGAGTCGTATCGTCGAGTTACTGCCCGACGGAACCGAGCGCGATTTCCTTCGACCCTCTGGTCGTGCCAACGGTCTTCTGTTTGACCACCGCGGCAACCTCTTCGCCTGCCAAGGGGGATCTCGCCGGGTCGTCCGCATCGATCCAGCGGACATGAGCGTTACGGTGATCGCGGACAAGTACGACGGCAAGCCGTTCAACAGCCCCAATGATCTAACGCTCGACGGTAGCGGTGGTGTCTATTTCACCGACCCACACTACGGTCGTCAGGAAGAGCGCACGCAGCCGGTGATGGGTGTCTACTACGTGTCCCGCGACGGAGTCGTCAGTCGCGTCATCAATAGCTTGCGTCAGCCCAATGGGATCGTGACGTCGCCCGACGGACGCCACCTCTTTGTCGCGAATATGGCCGACTCAGAAATCCACCGCTACCGGATCGCCGGTCCGGGAAAACTCGGCGAACACCAAGTTTTCTTCAAAGCGGATCCAGCGGTCGACGGGCGCGGCCCTGACGGCATGGCGCTCGATGCCAAAGGCAACCTGTACACTGCCTTCCGAAAACTTGTCGTGATCAGTCACACTGGTGAAATCGTCGGTAGGGTGGAGCTTCCGGAGAAGCCCTCCAATTGTGCATTCGGCGGCGAGGGACGCAAGACTCTCTACGTCACGGCCCGCACCAGTGTCTATGCGCTCAACATGAAAGTTCCGGGCGCCGAACTTCCGCGCCACGACGATCTGTCGACTCATGTGGTCAAGGCGGGCGCGCTGAGCCTTGAAGTCCCGACGACCTGGGTCTACTCACAGCCCACTTCGCCTTTTCGGGTCGCACAGTTCGCGATTCCCGGCGTCAAGGAGGACGAATCGGCAGAACTGGTGGTCTTCTTTTTTAAGGGTGGCGGTGGTACCGTCGAAGCAAACCTCGATCGATGGGTACGTCAGTTTGAGGCGAACGGACGTCAGTCTCGTCTAACGACCGGCAAGTGCCGTCAAGGTTCGTTCTTCCTCGCCGACGTGACGGGTACTTACAACAAACCGATCGGGCCACCGATTCGACGTCAGACACGGCGCACGCCAGGCTCCAAAATGCTCGCGGCGATCGTGCAGACGAACATGGGGAACTACTTCCTCAAGTTGACCGGACCGCAGAAGACGACAGCAGCTGTCGCCGCAAGCTTCCGGCACGCATTCGGAGTCGATCTCGAGAGCGAGAAGGACTTCGAGCTGAAGCGCAGGGAACCGTAGATCGACAGGGCTCGATCTGCAGCTCGAACGCACTTCAAAAGGCGCCAGGCACCGTGAGGGACTTGCCGTTGTCCGCCGCGCCGAGCTGTAGGATGAAGGGCACCGCGCTCGTCGCCCACTCCGCGGGACCGGGGTAGCTGCGCGCCGTCTCGCCGAAACAACTTTCGAGCATCTCGGTGCAGATCACGCCGGGATTGAGTGGCACGGCTGCGATGCCGCGCGGCAACTCCTGCGCCAGGGCCTGAGTGAGCCCTTCGATGGCCCACTTCGTTGCACAGTATGGCGCCACGTCTGCCGAGGTCGAGCGTCCCCAACCGGAGCTGAAGTTGACGACAACTCCCGCGCCGCGGGCGATCATACTCGGGAGGAAGTGACGAATGACATTAGCGACCCCTTTGATGTTGACGTCGACAACTCTCGAGAACTCTTCCACGCCGACCTCCCACAGCGGTTGGCTAGCATTGATCAGCGCTGCGTTGTTGACAAGGAGGTCGGGTATCACGCCGCAGTCGAAACACTCCTGCGCCCACGCCGCAACGCCAGCGTCGTCAGCGACGTCGACCTGGCGGAATCGATGCGGTGCCGGCCACCTACGCGCCAGTGTCGCAACGGCGTCGGACGAACGGGCACACCCTAGCACAGTGTGGCCGCGTTCGATGAACGCCTCAGTCATGGCGTGACCCAGGCCCCGACTGACCCCGGTGACGACGATCGCTTTCTCTGCTTTTGACATTTCCTTCCTTCTATCACCCCCAGCCACCAAGGCGGCCGACCACCGTCGGCCTCGGTATGGAATTTGCACAAAGACTCTCGCCAGCCGCCTGATTCAGCGAAGTCAACGCCAAACCAGCCGACCGATGCGGTCAAGAGGAACAGTTGTCAAAGAAACAGTCAAGACTCCACGCGCCGGCCTTTGTGTGGATTGGGATCATCGCTCTTCGCTGCCTCTTCTGGTTCGAGATTCAAGCTGAGCTCGAAGTCGCAACCATTGCCCTCGATGCACTTCTGATGTTTCTTGGCGCCAAGATCTTCGCTGAGACGCTTATGACGCCGACGCGCATCTTAGGCAACCCTTGGTGCAAAGCGCAGGCGGCGCTCGTCCTCCCGATCCTGGCGCTCGTCTGGTTCACTCCGGTCGGCGAAAAACTTGGAGCGACCTTCCGCGGTTGGCGTCTCGGCGGCGCCGAGGTGCACGCGTGGGCGACGCCCGCGACCGAACAGTCGGTTCCGGCGGCAGGTTGCGGTGAGCCGCTTGGCCAGATCGCATCGACTCGTGCGACCATGGGCTCAATTCCTCTGGGTCTCCGATCACCAGGTTCGTCCGACAACTGGCACGCCTCGCTCAAAATCCTCGCTCAGAATCATTGACTGCGTGGTGTCCCCCCTCGAAAGGCAACGGAACGAGCGACGGCATCTCGGCTCCCCAACGGGAGGCACTGGCGTCAGTGACTGTCCGGATGTCCCTTCACTGCGTCCATGTTCCGAAAGACCGAGCTGAAGATCATCCGAAAAAGTTCATGCGCGTCCCGACGCAGTCGACAGCAGAGTTCACGTCTCGCGCTCCAATGAGTGGACTCACGAAGATTGCGCGTTAGAATCGGATCGTCTTGAACCCCCATCTCGTGATGGGAGATGAACGCTCTTCGTTGTTGAGGCCGCATCCGATTCGTTTCGTGATCGATTCGCTTCCCTTCGCTTCAAGTCCCTCGCGGTGTGCTCGACCTCAGCCGCAGCACGGACTGCCAACACTTTTGCTCGGCGCCACCCTCGCTCTTCTCATGGCGGGGTGTGGTTCGTGGGAAAGAACGAAACGAGACTACGTAAACCCCTTAAACGAGCTACTGCACCGTCGTTACCCCCAAGAACACGCCCGGCGGGACCTCGAGGGCATTAGCAGCCTCTACACGAAAGAGCTCGCTGACACGCAGGAGTGGCAGGAGAGCAAACGCGCCTTGCTGGAGAAGTTTCAAGTGGTCCGCCGCGTGGCAGCGACGATCGACGAACTTCTGATTCGGCATGGCGAAGCCCACGCCACACTTTCGTTCAGCCTTTGTGGGACGGGTAAGGATCGAAGGGACGTGTGCCAGGAGAGTTCGCTGGCGGTCGTCTGCAGACGCGACACGACGGGCGAATGGAAAATCGTCTCCGAGCACGCCTCGACGCCAGTGATCGTGGCTCAAGACCAGGTGCGATTTTCCGAGGAAGCCGTCGAACGTGGCGTTTCCAATCTTTCCGCCATCGACGGCGTCGCCGACCGACAGGGTCGCCTCCAACGTTACCCCGCGGGGTCTGGACTAGCTGTCGGCGACGTCGACGGCGACGGCTGGGTCGACCTTTACTTCGTCAACGGAGACCACTGTAGCCTCTTTCTCAATCAGCAAGACGGCACGTTCCGTGACACGACGGAATCGGCCGGCGTTGACGCACTGCTGCCGGGCAAGTCGCGATCGGCACTCATCGCAGACTTCGACAACGATGGCCGCCAAGACATCTTCGTCGGCCGCCTCGACGGGGCCAACATTCTTTATCTCCAAAACGAAACCGGTACTTTTACCGACGTCGCCGCCGACGTCGGCTTAACCCCAACACGCCACACAACGAGCGTCTGCAGCGCAGACTTCGACGCCGACGGATTCCTCGACATTTTCATCGTCAACGGCTGTAATCTGACTCTGTGCTCGCCCGATCCGCCTCACCAGGCGCTCAACGCCGCACCCAACGCGCTCTTTATGGGCAACGCGGACGGAACATTTCGCGAGACTGCAGCTGCGGCCTCCGTTGATCACTCCGGCTTCGGCCTCGCATGCTCGGCGGCGGACTTCGACGTCGACGGTGACGTGGATCTCTTCGTCGCCAACGATTTCGGCTTCGATGTGCTTTATCGAAATCGCGGCGACGGCACGTTCGACGACGTGACTCGAGAGGCTGGGTTGACCGCCCGACGCGCTAGCATGAGCGCTTCGTGGGGTGACTTCGACAACGACGGCTATCCAGACCTCTTCGTCGCGGCCATGACCTCTAACTCACGCTGGATGATTCGCCAGCGCGCATACCCGGCGCCGGCACCTTGGCCAGTCTCGATGCTGTTTCGGAATGACGTCCTCGACATCGTCTACGAGATGATGTCCGGCAACGTTTTCTACCGCAACCAAGGCGACGGGACGTTCGTGGCGAGTGCGGCTGGGACGGACAATACCGGCTGGAGCTGGAGCGCTGGCTTTCTAGACTACGACAACGACGGCGACCTCGATCTCTACGCAACTAACGGCTTCATTTCGGGGAAAGACCGTCATGATTTGTGACCGACTTTTCTGGAGAACGTCGGTCGGCGTTCTATAGTTGACGGCGATGTCAGCTCGTTCATTCACGTCGGCGACAAATCCTTCAACGGTTACGAAAACAATGCTCTCTTTCGTAACGACGGTGGCCAACTCGTTGACGTCGCTGGGGTCAACGCTGCTGACCGCATCGAGGACGCACGCGGTTTGGCTATCGCCGACCTCGACAACGACGGCGACCTCGATTTCGTGATCCAAAACTACGCACAACCTGCGTCGATTCTCATCAGCCGTGGCGCCACAGGTCACTGGCTTCAGCTTCGGCTGCGGGGCACTCGCAGTCATGGCGACGCCATCGGCGCGCGAGTTCGAGTTCAAGCAGCCGGGACAAATCAGTGGCGCAGTGTACTCTGCGGCGGCGCCTATCTTTCGTGTCAAAGCCGAACTTTGCACTATGGGTTGGGCACGGCCGCGCAAGTGGACGAAGTGGAGATCCACTGGCCGTCGGGACACACTCAACTCCTACGTGACCTTCCCGCCGACCAGATCTTAGATGTCGTCGAAGGCGAGACGCCCGGCTTCGCCGGAGCGCCGCAATTCCACCTGGACTCGGGCGAGTGAGTGTGATTCGATGACGGCCGGCAGTTTGTTAGAAAACCTGTGTCGCAGGGAGCACTGAATGGAATCGTGCGAACGCGTCGTAGACACAACTCGAAGAAGTTTTCTCGCCACGTCGGCTAGCGGCATCGGCACCGTCGCGATGGCCTCACTCCTAGCGCGTGACGGGCTCCTTGCAGCAAACGACCCCGCCGGACGAACAGACCCCCTGGCACCGCGAGCCGGCCATTTCGCTGGCACCGCGAAGAATTGCATCTTCATTTTCATGGCGGGCGCGCCAAGCCAGTTAGATCTCTTCGATCCAAAGCCCGAGCTGAACCGACTGCACGGAAAACAGCTACCGGAGTCGATGACGAAAGATGTGCGCTTCGCGTTCATCCAGAAAGAGACTGCGACCCTCTTGGGGACGAAGCGGACATTCCAGCGTCACGGTCGCTGTGGCATGGAGCTTTCCGATCTGCTGCCCCATCTCGGTTCGTGCGCCGACGACATCTGTTTGATCCGCTCCATGCACACCGACGCGTTCAATCATCATCCCGGGCAGTTGATGATGAACACCGGGGTGCCGCGCTTCGGCCTTCCGAGCATCGGCTCGTGGCTCAATTACGGGCTAGGCTCTGAGTCTGAGAATCTCCCGGGATACGTCGTCCTCACTGCCGGTCGCGGTACTAGTGGCGGCGCATCCAATTGGACGAGCGGCTTTATGCCCTCGACCTACGCAGGTGTACTGTTTCGGAATCAAGGCGATCCGGTTCTCAACCTCGGCAATCCCAAGGGCGTTGATCGCGACGTGCAGCGGCGGAGTCTCGACACACTTAGGGCACTCAACGGGCAGCGATTCTCGACCGTCCAGGATCCAGAAATCTCGAGCCGCATCGCCTCGTACGAACTGGCTTTCCGCATGCAGTCGTCGGCACCAGAGCTCATAGACGTGTCGAACGAGAGCCAAAGGACGCTGGAGGATTACGGCGTCGGTCGACCGGAGCCGAAACTCCGCGGTCGCGGCAGCGGCCAGGGGGTGTTCAGCTCGTTCGCCACCAACTGCCTGCTGGCGAGACGTCTCGTCGAGCGCGGTGTCCGTTTCGTCAACGTCTATCATGCGTCGTGGGATCATCACAGCAATCTGGACCCTGAGCTGCGCTACAACGCGACGATGGCGGACCAACCGATCGCCGCCCTTCTGCGCGACCTCAAGACACGCGGACTCTTGGATGACACTCTGGTCGTGTGGGGTTCGGAGTTCGGCCGCACGCCCCTTGGGGAGAACCGAGGCTCACGGAAGTACAACACGGGACGTGACCACCACCCGTTCGCCTACTCGATGTGGATGGCTGGTGGCGGCGTCAAAGGCGGCCAAGTGATCGGCCGCACGGACCCGATCGGCTGGAACGTCGTCGACGATCCAATCCACGTAAATGACTTCCACGCAACGCTGCTGCACCTCTTTGGTTTCGACCACCGACGCTTGACGTATCGCTTCCAAGGCCGCGACTTTCGCCTCACGGATGTAGGCGGTAACGTGGTCAACAAAATCCTTGCCTAGCAGCCCGTTGAAAAAGTGCTTCGAGCTGAAAACTGGTCGTTTCGCGTCCAGATCGGCCGCGGCGAACGTAGGTAATCTTCGGGATGATCGAGGCTCGCCGCGGCTGAGCTGGGCGTGAAGAGGCCGGGGCTGCTAGCCTCGAGTTTGGCCATTTCGCGTCGAGCCTGCCAGCGCCAGGAGCGCCGAGGCCAAGGAGCGACTCGGGCGCGATCCCGCTCGGGTCGTAGCGGAGGAGCGAGGCAGGCCTCGGCGCCCCTGCGTCGAGCGGAGCCGCACTGCGACTGTCAAGAGTGCGTCGCTCGCTCGGCGCCTCGCGCTCTTGACAGTCCCTCCGCTCCGCTTCGACGGGCGGCCAAGGCCTATCACATGCGTCGCTATCACATGCGTCTCACATCGGCCCTGTGCGTCATGAACGGCACCTGGACTCCTCGCAGCCGAGGCGACCGGTGTTCGTGACGGTGCCACAGGATTCGAACGGATCGGCGGGTTCTCGTCCACCTTTGACGAGATGGTTGAGCAGCGCCACGGCGTCGCCGAGATCGACGCGCTCATCAGCGTCGAAGTCCGCCGCCTCAAGGCAACAAACGTCGTCGCTTCCAGCGAATAGCATCGTGAGCGTCGCCACCGCATCCGAGAGGTCCGTGACCGAATCGCAATTGGTATCGCTGCGGCGAAAGCGCGCCGTTCCTGTTGCCCGCGCGATCACCTCGATCTCAGCGAGTACCGGACTCTCCCGCCCATGGTATGTTCCTTCAACACCGCCGTCAGGAACGATCACTTCCAAACGATCGAGACGGACGCGTTCGCCGTCACTCGCCGCAAGCTCGAACCTGCTCCCCTCGGGCGAGATGGTTTGCTCCAGATCGAGCATCGCCGTGCGCCGCGTTCCATCCCAGGCGCGCAGAATCACCGCGGAAATGCGCTGCTCGTTGAGCGGCCCGGGCCGCGGCGCGTAGAGAACCACTTCGCGAGCGTAGATTGGCTCCTGCCACTCAAGCGATGCAGTCCCGGCGCTCGCCGTGCTACCCTCCGCGGTGGAGCGGTCGACAAGTTTCTCCTGAGAGCGGAGCCCAAGCTCTGCGCTCGTCGCTAAGTTGGTCCACTCCGGATCCGCGGGCATCTCCATCATGGAATGTCCCATATGGCAACCGACGCACGTGGATCGCGTCCCCACACGACCGTAATTCATGCCACCGACATGATAGACCTGACCGTCGCGCCCCCTGGCGATCTCGCCGTTGGGCCGCCGCAGCACCTCAAAGAGAGGCACGCCGGCTGGGAGCTCCACCTCAACTCTGCCGGAGGCCGGGACGTCGCGGCGCTCGATCAGAATCGGCTTCGGTGAGGCGCTGTCGCCCTGCGGGGGAGCCATGTAAAACTCGATGGCCAGCCCAAAGCCGACAGGCGGCGCATGCGGCATGTCGACGTCGACCGGAGCGTTGAAATGCAGATTCTCGACGACGAACTTGAACGTGCCACGCTCGTAGGCGGATTCGACGTCGAGCGCGGAAGTCACGGCTAGACGATCCTCGAGCTCATCGACAATCACGGGTGGCGTATCGCGCGTTACGACCGGCACGGCATCGATCTCAGCGAAACTGCGCTGTCCTGTCAGGAAGGACGGCAGCGCACGTCGATCGCTCTGAATGTAGAGATTCGCGCTCTGGTCATTGGAGAAGCGTCCTGTTACCAGGATTCGGCCGTCGGCGAGTGGCACCGCGCTCGCGTATTCGAAATCGGAAATTGCGTCGCCCTGAAACGTCTGCACGCCGGCAAGCTCTTCGGGCGCGGTGGCGCCGGGTTCGACCTTCCGCAGTCCCTTGCGCCCGGGAGTGCCGAACTTCGGAAGCTCGGGCAAAAAGAGCGAGAGGGCCGTACCGTCCTCAAAAAAGCTAGGCTTCCACGCTTGTGAGGCCTGTCGGTCGAGCCGAAAGCCACTGAACATGCGCAATCCCTCACCGTCAGGGTTGATCTCGGAGAGGAACCAGTTGTTGACCCCGCTGAAGGCCGACTCGGTAACCCCCGAGAGAGCGCTTGGCGGCGGTGGTGGTGGCGGCCCGGTGTTGTAGTAGCCGCCGGGAGGGATCGAGTCGGTGACCGTCGTCGTCGTGCCGGTCGCAACTGACGAGAGTGGCAACGAATGCCACCAACGCGAGTAGACAATCTTGCCGCTGATCGGATCGACCGCCGGAGTGTCAGCTCCAAAACGCTCGGTGGTGATGCGGTGAAGATCCGAGCCATCGGGGTTGACGACGAATAAGTTCGTTGCGCGTTGGCGCTGACTCGGAATCAAGGCCGGGTAGCGCGTCGACACAAAGCAGATTCGTCCGTCGGGCAAGTAACAAGGGTCCAGATCGTCAAAGCTCTGCAGCGCTGCGTTGCCGACACCGAGGAGCGTGACGTTGAATTCGTCGCCGTCCGATGTCGTGATCTGACGCAACTCGGAGCCATCAACGCGGACCTCGTAAATGCGCCACGCGCGTTCACGGGGCGAATAGCCGGAAAACAGTACGCGCTCGGCATCGTATGAAACGTCGGGATCGGTAACGTCGACCGGAGTCGAGCCGACCCCGGCACTGTTACTGACAAGATAGCGGACGTCGCCGCGGGCCGGCTCCCGAATGGCCAGACGCCCTCGGCGCGACCGTGTGATGACGCCGCTGGGGTCGGCGGCGATCGTATCGCGCTCAGCGAAAACGATCGCCGGCAGCGGCGCCGCCCGGGCGTCAACAGCCTCGCCGGCAGCGAGCGACGGGCCGTGAAACAACACCCAAGTCATGGTCCCAAGAACCGAAAGGGCCAGGACCAACGGATCCAGCGCCAACAGACGCGGCGCTGAGGAACAAGCTCGCATACCGAACCGTGTGCGGTCGGGACTCATAGCTCTCCCCCCTTATGGAGACTCTGGTCAGCGATTTACCCACGAAAGGACTCGTGCAGAGACAAAACAAGAAGCAAACGTCGCTCCATCCCGCACAAGATCTTCAAACCATTAAAACAAAAACATTTACAAAGCGACACAACAGGTTGAGGAGGCTCAAGAATGTAAAGCGGTCCTTGCGTTCGTATCCCAAACGCGCACTCTGTCGGGAACCTCAAGCCAAGCGCTGAATCGACAGACCACACGCGGCCCACATCGACAACCGATGCGGACGGCGGCTGGCAGCGGTCCCAGCGCAGCGCCAGCGACCGGCGATGCACGCCCGAGAGACGCTTACGCCCGCCCAAAGTTCTTGCGCGTCCAGCCGGATCCGTGTTATCGTCACGTCGCGATACGCTAAACTGTGATTGTTCGATACGTTACGACGTCCGACGCGGGAGAAAGTGCATGATGCCCGAGGCACGGTCTATAAACTCCGTTCGTGTTGAGCCCAAAACTAGGCGCCCAGTCGTCAACGCGGTCCCGATGGCGACCCTGTTCGTGGCCGTTTTGGCGTTCACGGCTGTGAACGCCAAGCCGGAATCTGAGACCAGCGAAGCCGTCCGACTCTCCCTTCCAAGCGACTTGATTTCGATCGAACTGGCGCCAAGGAATGGCCACCTTCTGCGCGGACGGGACGCTCGTCGCCAGCTGGTCGCCACTGGCATCGGTGCAGACGGAGCCAAGACTGATATCTCGCACCTCGTCACCTACGCGACCTCGCCGGAAGCCATCGTCGAGGTGAGCGACAGCGGCTACGTCACGCCTCTCGCCAACGGTAAGACCAGCGTCATCGCTCTTCTTGAGCAGGAAAAGACGGACGCCCTTCGCTCCGAGCTGGAAGTTGAGGTCGTCGCGTTTGACACCGAGGTGCCAACGAACTTTCCAAATCAGATCGTCCCGATCTTTACGAAGTACGGCTGCAACGGTGGCGGCTGCCACGGCAAATCCGGCGGACAGAACGGTTTTCGTCTGTCGCTGCTCGGCTTCTATCCCGACGAGGACTACGAGTTTCTCGTCCACGAGTCTCGCGGGCGACGTGTGTCGCCGCTCTCTCCCGAGCACAGCCTGCTTCTGCGCAAAGCGACCAACGAAGCGCCGCACGGCGGCGGCGAGCGGATCACACGCGAGTCGCACGAGTATCGACTCCTGCGTCGCTGGATGCGCCAGGGCATGCCCTACGGCTCAGCCGACGACCCGACGGTGGTCGGCATCGAAGTCTTTCCCACCGAGCGGACGATGGAAAAGAATCAGCCGCAACAGCTGAGTGTCTTGGCGCACTACAGCGACGGCACGATGGAAGATGTCACGCGCATGGCGCAGTACGAATCGAACGACACCGAGATGGCTGAAGTGGATGCCAATGGTCTCGTCGAGACGAGAACGTTGCCGGGTGTCGTTGCTGTCATGGTGCGCTATCAAGGCAACGTCGGCGTCTTCCGTGCCAGCGTCCCACTCGGCGCGCCGGTCGAACTACCGCCCGCGAACAATTTCATCGACGAACACATTTTCGCCAAGCTTGAGACGCTCGGAATCCCACCGTCCGACTTGGCGACTGACGAGGCATTTCTGCGTCGCGTTTCCGTCGATATCGCCGGCCGGTTGCCGACGGCTCCCGAAGCGCGCGAATTCTTGGCTGACACGTCCTCCGACAAGCGGAAGGCGCTCATCGAACGACTCGTCGCCAGCACCGACTACGCGGACAACTTCGCCAACAAGTGGAGCGCAGTGCTACGCAACAAAAAGTTCAACGACCAAGAACTCCGCGCCACCTATGCGTTCTACGGCTGGATCCGCGCAGCCCTCTTGGCAAACAAGCCATACGACCAGTTCGTGCGCGAGATCGTTGCTGCCAGCGGTGACGTCGTCCGCCATCCGCCCGTCACCTGGTTCAAGTCGGTGCGGACTCAAGAGCAGCGCGTCGAGGACACGGCCCAGCTCTTTCTCGGGCTTCGCATTCAATGCGCCCGCTGTCACCACCATCCGTTCGAGATCTGGAGCCAGAAGGATTACTACAGCTTCGCGGCGTTCTTCTCCCAAGTCGGCCAGAAAGACGGGCGGCGCGGCGTCTCGGCGCGCCATGAGCCGCGGATCTATCATAAGCGTGGTATTGCAACCGCAACCAATCCACGTTCGGGCGAGAAGCTGCGACCGGCGGGACTGGGAGGAACGGCTCTCCAGATCGCAGCCGATCGTGACCCGCGCCAAGAACTCGCGAGTTGGATGGGTTCCGAGGACAATCCATTCTTTGCTCGCGCCCTCGTCAATCGCTACTGGAAGCACTTCTTCGGCCGTGGCCTTGTCGAGCCAGAAGACGATCTGCGGCTCACCAATCCAGCATCTCACCCAAAGCTGCTGGATGCTCTCGCGAGCCAATTCATCGAAAGTGGCTTCGACCTCAAGGAACTGGTGCGGACCATCACTCGGTCACGTACCTATCAGTTGAGCGCGCTCCCGAACGAGCACAACCAAAAGGACAAACAGAACTACTCGCGGTACTACCCACAGCGCCTGAAAGCGGAAGTCCTCTACGACGCCCTGCACCAGGTAACGGACAACAAGAGAACGTTTGCCGGCCTGCCGGCGGGGACGCGAGCACTTCAGTTGCCGGACGCCGGCGTCGACAACTACTTTCTGAAAGTGTTCGGCAAGCCGAAGGGCGACAGTTCGTGTGAGTGCGAACGTTCACAGGACGCAAGTCTGGCGCAGAGCCTCCATCTCCTCAACTCGAAGGAAATCCACGATATGTTGACGGCCGACGCAGGCCGTGCAGCCTCCTTCGCGAAGGAGACCGAGAGGCCTGTCGAGAAGCGTGTCGAGGATCTCTACTATTGGGTCTACTCTCGTGCTCCGACAGGCGATGAGACGAAAGTTGCCTTGACCCACCTCGAAAAGACTGAGAAACCGCGAGAGGCTTTCGAGGACATCATCTGGGCGCTCGTGAACACCAAGGAGTTTCTCTTCAATCACTAAGCTCGCGTCTGGTGACTTCATGCCGGCCGGGCAACCGCCATCAGCGGGGCCGCAGTCCCCTTACGCGCTCGCATCAAGTGAGTCGATTCTGCTCAATGACGGTAGCCCACGCTTGGAGTTTCAGCCTCCTCTTCGAAACAGCGTACAGCGAGGGCTGTTAACGTGGTCGATCCGGACGTGAGGAGGAACGCTTCTCCGACGAACGACGCTCTTCGAAGCGCCCCGAGGTACGATCGGTCGCGCTCATACAAATGGAACTACCACCATGCCCCCGAGCCGTTTGACTGCGAGGTGGCGGAAGTTCCAGGCGAATGGCGATTCTGCGGCCTGCCCGTCGCGTCGCCGCTAGGTGTCCCGGCAGGTCCACTGCTGAACGGCCGCTGGTGTCTCTACTACGCCAGTCTCGGGTTCGACGTGGTGACCTACAAGACGGTTCGCAGTCGCGAGCGCGCATGCTACGAGCTTCCCAACCTGCAGCCGGTCGCCTGCGGCGCGCTGCAGGGAAATGAAACCGACGTTCCTGCTATCGATGAAATGCGGGGCAGCTGGGCAGTGGCGTTTGGTATGCCGTCGCAGCCACCCGACGTGTGGCGACGCGATGTCGCCGCCACTCGCGACGCCCTTGAGAAGCGTAAGATTCTGTCGGTGTCGGTCGTCGGCACGATGCAGGATGGCTGGTCGATAGAGGAACTGGGAGCCGACTACGCTCAATGTGCACAATGGGCCGTGCAAAGCGGCGCCGACGCGGTCGAGATCAACTTCTCGTGCCCTAACGTTGCTACCTGCGACGGTCAGCTCTATCAGGATTCCCAAGACGCGGCCACGGTGGCAGCGATGGTTCGCGCGGCCATCGACTCAACGCCTTTGGTCGTCAAGATTGGCCACGTCACGGACCATACCGCAGCTGCTCAGCTCGTCGAGTCGCTCGCGCCTCACGCCACGGCGCTAGCGATGACCAACAGCGTTGCCACCACGGTTGTGGACCACGGCGGCAGGCGTCTCTTCGGCGGCGAGAGACGAGGCATCTGCGGCGCTGCCACGCTGGACGCCTCGCTTGTGCAGACCGAAATCTTCGCGGCGATCATTGCAGAACAGCGCTGCGCCCTCCAGCTCATCGGAGTCGGCGGCGTACGATCTGCCGCCGACGTCCAGGCCTACTTGGCCCGGGGCGCCCACGCCACTCACATTGCGACGCAGGCGATGGTCGATCCAAGTGTCGCCCTTCGCATCCGCGCCGATTTGGCCGCGGACGCAAGAGCCAACGACGCGGACGACAGCCGCTAACCGGCTCCATAGCGACGCGTGTGCCCCTTCCTCGCAGCGGCGGCTACGCGCACTCAGAAGGGCGCGCCACCGCGGACGAGCTTCGAGCGAGATTTCCACCCAAAACGATCCGACCGGCGACGCAGTTCATGAAAGAGCGGGGCTTCGACTGGCATTTGTTCACGCAAAGCGCGGTGAACGAGTCAGGCCCGCGGGCGACGCCCCTCTTTTTGTGTACCGTCCAATCTCGCCTGCAGTTAAAGTGAGAGGCATTCGAAACAACACTTTGACGTGCGCGGCGATTGGTGGCGTCTGCGTGCGTTCCTTTAAACCACTGTAAGAGGAGGTTGGGGATGCTACGTCGCGGGCGTGCGCAATCTTCGCGCGAGCGTCTTACTCGTTCAGCCAAACCTCGGCGCATGTTTGGTGGACTCCCCCTGTGCGCCGTCGTCTTTGCCTGTAGCCAGGTGAGCGCACAGTTCCCAGCAGCTCGTGTGCTTTCATGTTTCCCCCCCGGGGGACAGGTCGGAACCACCGTCGAAGTCACTTTAGAAGGTTCAGACCTCGACGAGACGTCAGCGCTCCTTTTCTCGACTGCTGGCATCACGGCGGAGCAAGTCGCGGAACCGCCCGGTCCGCTGGAGAAAGACCCGCAACCGGTGCCGAATCGCTTTCGTCTGACGATCGCCCCGGACGTTGAACCTGGCCTCTACGAAATGCGAGCTCGCGGCCGCTTCGGTGTCTCCAATCCGCGCGTCTTTGCTGTCGACGATCGCGTCCACGCGATCGAAAAAGAACCGAATGCCACTACCGAAGAAGCGAACCCAATCCCCCTGCGGTCGGTTCTTTCAGGGCGCGTCAACGGGGCCGCGGACGTCGATGTCATTCGGATCGATCTGATCCAAGGGCAACGAGTCTTCATCGAGTGTCGCGCGCAGCGCATTGACTCGCGCCTCGAGGCGGTCATCAAGTTCCTCGACGCGGCCGGGCGCGAGTTGGCGAGTGCGCACCACAACGCGGGCGGCGACGCGCTGCTCGACGTGACCGCGCCAGCTTCGGGCGCTTATTTTATCAAGCTACACGACTTCCTGTTTCGGGGCGGTAATGACTATTTCTACCAACTTCTCGTCCGCACCGGGCCGCAGATTGATTTCGTCTTCCCTCCTGCGGGCACGCCCGGCGCCACAGAGAAATTCGCCGTTTACGGCCGTAACTTGCCCGGCGGAGAACCAACCGACGTGTTGTTGGGAGAACGTCAGTTGGAACGCCTCGAGGTCACGATTCCCGTGCAAGTCGAGTCACTCCCACCACCTCGCGTCGGCGCCCCCATCGGCCCTGCTGAGTCTAGTGTCGGCTCGTTCAACTATCGGTTGCGAAGCGACAGCGGCTCCTCCAACAGCGTGCGTATAGGATACGCGACCGCGCCTGTCACCGTCGAGGCGGAGCCGAACAACACCGCGGCCGAATCTCAGACGATCACTCCGCCGTGCGAAGTCATGGGGCAGTTCTATCCGGAGCTTGACGAGGACTTTTACGAGTTCGAAGCCACCAAGGGATCGGTCTATCGCATCGAGGTCATCTCGCACCGACTCGGCTTAGCCACCGACCCGCAGCTTGTGCTTCAGCGCATCACCCGCTCCGAAGATGGAAAGGAAACGGTGCAGGAGGTGAGCGCTCAGGACGATGGCACGACCAACGTCGGCGGTCTGCTCTGGGACACCAGGAGCGACGATCCCGCGATCCGCTTCACGGCCCCGGAGAGCGGGACGTACCGAGTTTTGGTCATAGACCACTTCAACGGCTTGAGTAAGGATCCGTGGCGAATCTATCGACTCATCGTCAGGCCGGAGCAGCCCGACTTTTCTCTGGTGGCGTTTCCCGTCATGCCAGACGCTGAGGCAAAGGGCGCCGCATTCCTGCCGGACGTCTGGAGCCCACTTCTGCGTCGAGGTGGCACGGAACGCTTACGCGTCGTGGCACTGCGCCGGGATGGGTTCGGCGGAGCGATCCGACTTGCTGTCGAGAACCTGCCGGCGGGCGTCCAGTGCGTCCCGACCACGATTGAAGCGGGCAAGAACTCAGCAGACCTGATCCTCGCCGCAGCGGAAGATGCTCCGCAGTGGAATGGAACTATCCGCGTGATCGGATACGGCAAGCACCCACGCGGAGATCTTGTGCGAGCCGCTCGCGCTGGGACAGTCGTCTGGGCGGCGATCGCCTCGCAGGCGACGCTTCAAGCACGGGTGACGCGAGAACTGTCGCTGGCGGTCAGCGCCGTGGAAGCCGCTCCATTCTCGGTACGCGTCGGCTCGGGTCTGCCGCTTGAGATGGCGCGCGGGGGCAAACTGTCCGTTCCAGTTTACGTCACCCGGCGCGACGGGTTCGCAGGAAACGTCACGGTCACCCTGACAGGCTTGCCAGGCAATGTGGAGGCAAAGCCTCTCACCATCGAAGGCAACGTGAGCAGCAAGCCGATGGAAATCGTCCTCAAAGAGAACGCACCCGTCGGCTCCTACCGTCTGAATGTTGAGACTCGGTCTGAGGTTGCCTACCGGCGCAACCCACAGGCAGCAGCGAAAGCGGACGCACGAAAACAAGAGCTTGAGAAGATGGTTCAAGAGCTGACGACGAAGATCGAAACTTCCAAGAAGCGGCTCGAGGTCATCATGAGCACCTTCGCCGACGTTAGCCAGCAGCTGGCCGATCGGCTGGAAAAAGAGCTAGCCGCTGCGAAAGAAAACGTCGCGGCGAACAAGGAGTCGAGCGCCGGCATCGACGAAAAGGCAAAGAATCTTGCAGGCAAATTTGCTGCCGTTGAAACTGCTGCAAAGGAGGCCAAGGCGCAAGCGGAAGGGCTGGCCGCCGAAAAAGCTCAACTTGAAAAGCTCTCAGTCGAACTCGCCAGTCAACTTGAGGTGGCACAAAAAGCAAAAGACATTGCCGTGAAACGCGCCGAAACCGCGACGAAGGCCAATGAACCGCAGCAGCGAAAAGTCGAACTGGCAGCCATGCCGACGCAGCTGTCGATTACGGCGTCGCCGCTCGGTCTCGTCGCACGCGCCAACGCGATCACCGTGCACCAGGGCGACACCAATGTGCCGCTATCTTTCGAAATTATTCGGCTCTACGGTCTCCAAGAGGACGTCACCGTCGCCTTAGAAGCACCGGAGAAAGCCAAGGGAATCGCCGCCGCCGCAGTCACGATTGCAAAACAAGGCGCGCACGGCACTCTGTCGATCTCGGTCGCACCGAACACACCTCCCGGCACGCATAACGCTACCCTGAAGGCCAGCTTCAAATGGAATGGCCGAGACCTGACCAGCACTCGAACAATTCAAGTCAACGTCCAAGCATACGATGCACCCGAAGAGGAATTCTGAAATGAGCTCATTCGTATCTCCGACCCGTCGCCGTCGCGACGCAAGCCGTTTCTACCGCTTGCATCTCTTGTTCATAGCCGCTTTCGCCTGCGCGACGCTCATCGCGTCAATTGTGCCCTGCGAAAGGCTCCACGCCGACGAGCTGAAGGTCGCCCAACTCGAGCGAACTGAGCCGGTGAACTTCGAGAAAGAGCTCCTGCCGATTCTGCGCAAGAACTGCCTTGCCTGCCACAACGCCACCGACGCCGAAGCCGACGTGGTACTGGAGACACCGAAAGCCATTCTTGCCAGTGGATTCAACGATCCAATCCTGGAAGCCGGCAAGGGTGCCGAAAGCCTCCTCTTTCAAGTTGCGGCTCACAAGGAAGAGCCGGTCATGCCGCCGGAGGACAACGACGTCGGCGCGAAGAATCTGACGCCAGAGGAGCTGGCTCTTCTCAAACTGTGGATCGACGAAGGCGCCACCGGAGACGTGACGGGAGAGGGCGCGGAGATCGAATGGTTTCCGTTGCCTCCGGGAGTGCAGCCGGTGTTCGCGATTAGCCTCGCTGCCGATGGCCGGTATCTGGCGGCTTCCCGTGCGAATCAGATCTTCGTCTACGAAGCCCCAACCGGGAAGTTTCTGACACGATTGACCGATCCGGCGCTGCTCGAGTCTGGACTCTACTCGCAGCCTGGCGTAGCTCATCTCGATCACGTCCAGTCGCTCGCTTTCTCGCCGCAGGGCGACGTCATCGCCTCCGGCGGCTTTCGCTGCGTGAAGGTCTGGCGACGCGACGCGACGCCCCAGGCCAGTTCCGACGCGGCCGCAGCACCGGCGGGCCCAGCCGTTGAGGTCTCGGCCGACGGCAAGGAAATCTCCGTTCGTCGTGACGCCGGTTCAGTGAGCATTACGTCGCCCACGAAGCTCAATGCGGCCGCCGCCGGGTCAAACGCCGTCGTTGGTGCCGGTGACGACGGCAAGGTCTATGTTTGGAGTCTCACGAACGCCGAACCGGGAGCTCCCGAAACTCTTGAGGGTCACGCCGCGCCGGTGACGGCCGTCGCGACATTCGATTTTGCCGACGGGGAGAAGCGGCAGCCCCATGCCCTTACCGGGAGTGCCGACGGTGGAATCCGGCAGTGGGATCTGGCCGCGAAAAAACTAGTCCGTGAGCTGAAGCAAGAGGCAGCCATCACATCTCTCGCAGCGCATCCCGACGGCTCCCAGTTTGTCGCGGCAGCAGCGAACGGCGATGTGACTTTCTGGAACGCTGCGGATGGCAAGCTCACCGCCACGCGTTGGGGAACAGTCGACGCCGAACATCGAACCCTCATGGCACGGCAAGGCGCCGATCTCGCCGCCAACATGGAGAAAGCGGCGACGGCTCAGCGTACCGAAGCGGAAAAGAAAGAAAAAGAAGCGGTCGAGGCCGAGAAGAAAGCAACCGAAACCCTTGCCGCATCCAGAAAGAGCCTGAAGGAGAAGGAAGCGGCCGCTGCCGCCGCTACGGGCGATTCTGACGACGAGAAAAAGAAGGCAGAGGAAGCTAAGAAGGCAGTCACCGCAGCCAAGGCGGACGTCGACAAGAACCAGAAGGCGCTCGAGGATGCGCAGCTGACGCTCAAGCAGGCACGCGCGACTCTCAAGAAGGCAGGAGAGGAACTCGAGGCGACGACCGCGGCCAAGGCGGCTGCAGATGAACGTCTCGAGAAGGCGAGTTCCGAGGCGCAGCCGAGTCGAAACCCTGTCACCAAGCTCAAGTACTCAGCCGACGGAAGTTACTTGGCCGCCATCGCTGGCGATCGACTGCACCTTTACGCTGGGCGCGACGGTGGTCGAATTGCGTCGCTAGAGATTGACGCCGACAACTCCCACTCAGTCGCTTTTGTCGACGCTGGCGTCCGCGTTGGCGACCGCGTTTGGGCCTTGCCGCTCGACCGCGAGTGGAAACTCGAGCGCACGATCGGATCACCGGACAGCGGCAAGGAGTTCGTCGACCGCGTCACGGCACTTCGGTTCAGCCGCGACGGACGATTCCTGGCAACCGGTGGCGGTGAGCCATCCCGTTCCGGCCATCTGAAACTCTGGAACCTCGAAGACGGCAGCCTCGTCTGGGCGACGAGTGACGCGCACAGTGACACGATCTGCGACATCGACTTTTCGTATGACAATCGCATCATCGCCACCGGCGGCACCGACAAGTTCGCGCGCATCTTCAACGCCGACGACGGGAAACTCATCCGCTCCTTTGAGGGACACACGGGACACGTCCTCGGGGTCGCGTGGCAAGCAAACGGCAAGTCGATTGCCACTTCGGGAGCGGACAACGTTGTCAAACTCTGGAACGTCGAGACAGGTGAGCAGCAGCGAACGATCGACGGGTTCCAGAAACAGGTCACAGGCATCGTGTTCGCCGGCATCGGCGACACCACTGTAGCCTGCTCAGGTGATCCCATGGTCCGTGCACTGAAGGCAAGCGACGGCAAAGAGCAGCGCCGATTCGAAGGCGTCAAAGCCTTCCTGCACTGCACCGAAGCAACACCGGACGGTCTTCTCGTCGCGGCTGGCGATCACGATGGCGTGGTCCGCGTTTGGGCCGTCGCCGATGGGCGCCTGCTCGCGACTCTCGAGCCGCCGCAGAAGACGGAAGACTAAACTGCCTCGTCAGAGCATTTACGAGGTCGCGTAGCGCGTCAGAAGAGGGCGCGGTCGTCACACGTTCGAAGGCCACCGAAAAAGAGTCCCGTGTCGATCTTGGCAGAACTCGCGGACACGACTCAATCGCCCACGGTGTCCTTGCGGAGCTCTGTGAGGTAAGCGACGAGGTCGATCAACTCCTGCTTCGTCATCGCGGCCTGCAGTCCAGCCGGCATGATCGACGTTTTGAGCGGCTCGCGGCCGGTGACATCGGTTTTCGCGTAGCGGTTGACGATGCCTCCGGGGAGTTTCACTTCGATGTCGTCGCTGGTCTCGCTTTGAACGATGCCGACAACGGAGTCTCCCGAGCGCAGCGACACTATCGTACCTTCGTAGTTGAACGAAATCCCAGCGTTCGGATCAAGCACACTGCGAAACAGCGCCGAGCGGCTGAGTTTGTCGCCGATCTCTGAGAGATTGGGGCCAAAATCCTTGCCGAAACCGTTCACCTGATGGCACTCAGCGCAGTTCTTTTCGTAGACAGCTCGCCCATTTGCGGGGACTGCAGTCGCTCGCGTCAACTCTCGAATCGAAGGCAGCGGTTCCTTGTTCTTGCTGAGCGGCGGGGGTAAGTGCGATGCGGCAGCACGACGGAGGTCGTCCCAACGCACGTTGTGCAGCAACATTCCGGCGAGGGGTTTGATCTCCTCCGGCAGGCGGCCACTCCGCACCTGCATGAGGAGCTCTGCGGCACCGTCCTTTGTTCGTACCATCGCCCGGGCCGCTTGACCCGTCACCGTGGGACTGCGGTCCTCGTCCGTCACCAACGGAACGAGAATCCCGACGACGCGTCGATCACGTGTGCCGCCGAGCGCGTGAGCGACACGACTCGCGGCACCGTCGTCGTCTTGAGACACCGCCGCGCGCAGCGCGTCGGAACCACCTTCGTGATCGAGAAGCCACCGCGCAGCGCGCGCCCCCGCAGAGGCGTCAGCATGCGCGACCAGAACCTCCAAAACGCCTTCGATCACGCCCTCCTGCTCGCTTCCCAGTTTCAACTTTTCGACGATGTCGAGGTAGACTTCCTGGCCCCTGACGGCTCCAAGAACCGCGTCGACGAGCTCGCGATGCTTCGAATACCGTTTTGGATTCACGCGGTCGCTCCGAACGAGCGCTGCGGCACGCAGGTCCACCTCGTCGCTCTCAAGAAGCGTCGCCAGTGCCGCCTCGAGTTGCGGCCCAGAGTGAAAATCCAAGGCGCGAATCAGTCGCGAGCGCCATGGGTCTTCCGGGCTAGTCGCACGCACCAGTCGCGCCAAAAGCGGGGCCGCGCCAGAGGCTCGGGAGCGCCAAACGATATCGCGTCCAGCGGTGCTGTTCCACTTCTTGCCGACCTTCTGTAGCCACGCCGCGAAGAATTGGTCTTCTTGACGATCGGCCCCGATCCCGAGCGCCTCGAGATACCACCGATCCGTGCCGTCGTGCTGCAGAGCCAGGTCGGCCCAAAGATTCGGCGCTTCAATGCGATCAAGATGCCGCAGCGCGATGGCACATTCGCGCCGCACCTGAGGCGAAGGATCGCGCAGCAAGCGCCCGACGGCGAGAACTCGATCCTCCCCGACCGACCGTACTGTCCTCAGGGCCGCCACGCGGAGGTTTGGATCGGGGTCGTCGAGCGCGGCGCTCAGGTAACGTTCCCCTCTCTCGACGCGCGCGAGGAGCGGTAGAGCTCGCGCTCGCAGCCTTGAGCTCGTCTCCCGCCACAGCCCCACCAGCTCCTGCTCCGCGGCCTCTCCCATGCGAGAAAGCGCCTGCCAGGCCAAAAAACGCCGGGCATGGTTCGGCGACTTCAAACCGTGCACCGCTCCAGCGGCGGTGGAGACGTCGAACTCCGGTACGGTCCGCCGGTGCCCGGGCGGCGCTAGACGGTAGATCCGTCCGCGCAAAGTCTTCAGATCGTGGTCCGCCATGTCGTGCCCGCCAACCCCCGCGTCATACCAGTCAGCGACGAACACGGAGCCATCTGCCGCAACGCACACGTCCGCCGGGCGGAACCACTGATCTCGTCCCTTGATGAGGTTGAGGACGGTGGCGCTGTACCCGGCTCCGTCATTCGTTGTCGGGTACGCTCGCACGACGTTGGGCCCAGCGTCGCAGTGAATCATCTGTCCATGCAATTCGGCGGGGAGCAGATCACCCTCGTAGATGCAGATCCCCGTCGGCGACCCTGCTCCTGTCTGCAGCAGATTCGGCACCACGCCAGGGTCGTTCAGATGCCAATGCTGCAGCGGAACTTCTGTGTGCATACCGTCCCGTTTGGTCCGCCAACCAGCGCCGCTCATCTCGTCTCGATAGCCGTAGTTCCCAAACTCCATAACAAAGTTGATGCGCGTTGCTCGGTTGCCATCATCGTCGTTGTCCGACTGCCACAACGTGCCAAATGAATCGACGGCCAACTCGTAGTTGTTGCGGAAGTTGTGGCCGAGAGTCTCGAGGCGGCTACCGTCGAGCTCGCAGCGAAACACCATGCCTTGTCTGTAGGGATGACCGCCCGCCTCGACGCGGTGGCCCGCGAGATCGATGACAGGCTGACCTCTCCGATCGAGCAGCTGCTTGCCGTTGTTGCCAAAATTGAAATAAAGTCGACCGTCTGGTCCAAAGACGGCCGCGTGGACACCGTGATCGTGTTGTTCACCCGAGATTCCGGTGAATAGCAGCTCTCGTCGATCGGGGACGTCGTCACCATCTTCGTCGGTGAAAACGAACACGTTCGGCGAGCGCGAGACGATCACGCGTTTTCCCAAGACGCAGATCCCGAGCGCGGAATCGATGCTCGGGTCCTGATAGAACACCTTGCTCGTGTCCGCTCGGCCGTCGCCGGTCGTGTCCTCGAGAATGACGATCCGATCACCTTGCGGTCGAAGATTCTTGTAGCGTCGGTAATTTGCCCCCTCGGTAACCCACACCCGCCCACGTCGATCGATGTCGATGTTGGTCGGGTTCACCACCATGGGCTCGTGCGCGAACAGCGTCAGCTCGAGACCTGGAGCGACGTCAAGATGCGCCATGGATTCGTGCGGCGAGAGCGGCCCAGTGGGCGCCCCCGCAGCGCTCGTCAGCCACGAAAGCTGAAGACAAGCGACCACGATCAACCAGCAACTCGAAACGAACCGATTCATGAATCTCTCCGTGGATCTGCGCGGACGCCGCGCCGCAATTGGCGGTGACACAGTCGGTGCAGCGTTTTCGGACTCTGCAAGACAGAATACCTTTGACGGAGAGACTTTCCAGACTCTTCACGATCAGGATCTGTTTGTCGTGCCGACGAAAGTAGGCACGACTTTGTTGATCCCTTTCATTCCGCGCTGGTTCTGATACGGTGGGCAACTTCGTCGCTTCGCTCCTCAAGAGCTGACGGACGAGACTCTGGTACCTCTCGCTGGACAAACTTCGTCCTCCACTGTCGCAATCGCTCAGCCGAAGGCACGAGAGCACACACATGGGACAGAAAGACCCTGGCAACGACCGGCGCGTAAGCCCTCCAAGACTCGTGACGCGCCAGAAGGAATTCGATGCTCAAGTCGAGTCGCTGAAACGCTACTCGTGGTTCGGCATGGACACGGAGTTCATCAGCGAGAGATCTTTTCGCCCCCGCCTCTGTCTCCTGCAGATTGTCAACCCGGAGCAAGAATTCGCGGTCGATCCTTTCGAAGTTCAAGATCTATCGACTTTTCTTTCACTGCTCCTCGATCCCGCAATCGAGAAGGTTCTGCACTCCGGGCAGCAAGACATGATGATCTTTTACGACCTGCTGGGAGCGACGCCAAAGAACATCTTTGACACCCAGATCGCGGCGGCGTTCCTCGGTTACGGCGACAGTATCGGCTACGCTCGGCTCGTCGAAACGGTTCTCAACGTCAAGTTGCGAAAAGACGAAACCTTCACAGACTGGTCGAAGCGTCCGCTCTCGGAGCGACAAGTGGAATACGCCCTTGACGACGTCCACTATCTCCCGCCACTACATGAGCACCTGATTCAGCAGCTGGACGCTCGCGGGCGCCGCGACTGGCTCGTCGAAGAGTTCGAAATCTACGACGACCCAGACTTCTATCGCCGTCCGCTCGACAAACTCTACCAGCGCGTCAAAGGCGTAGGGCGCCTTGGTTCAAAGGACCTCATATTCCTGCAGGAACTCGTTCTCTGGAGAGAACGGGAGGCCGAGAGCCGCGATAAACCGCGAGCTCGCATCGTGTCAGACGAAGTCCTCGTCGAGCTCGCGCGTCGCAAACCGCGCCACCTCGACGGCCTGCGAACCATGCGTGGGCTGCATCCTCGTCTGATCAAACGCGGCGGCGCCGAGATGCTCGCCTGCATCGAAAGAGCACGCTCCGCGCCCAAGAAAGACCATCCCGCACCGATACCACAAAACACAAAAGATCCGGAGCTCGCGATCCATGTCGACTTGCTGGAATCGCTCCTCAAGCTGCATGCCGCTGACGTCGAGATCAGCCCGGGATACATTGCGACGCGCAGCCAGCTCTACCGGCTCGCTGAGGCGGCGTTTCGGAATCAGTTAGACTCCTGCGACATCCCACTTCTCAAGGGATGGCGTCGCCGACTCATAGGTGACACGCTCGTCGGTTGGCTGCGCGGCGAGACTGCACTGGCGATTGATCCAGCCACCGGCCACCCTAAGGTGACTCGGTCCCCCACAGAGTGACGGCGTCTTCGCCGCGGGCTGTTTGAATCTCAATTGTCGCAGAAAAACCGACAGCATCGAGAACGCGGAAGAACGTTCTCGTCGCCACCGCGCCTGATTGTCCCGGTTTCCTCAGCGACACGAGGCTGCCGACCACGACTCTTTCACTCGCCTCGAACCAGCTCTACGTCGGGCGCTTGCGGCGACTCTTGACTCCACGCCTCGTCGTCGATGGGCTCGTCGGCAAGGACGGCGAACGGCGCCCCAAAGATCGCGGCGCCGAGTCCAGCCGCATACTCACTCGGCAATCCGGCGAGCGGCACCGCGTAGTCACCTGGCGCCTCCTCTGAAGCCGCCGGCACCGGCTCCGCGATTCCCCAGCCGTAGCTCTCCGCCCAGGGATACGACGGCAATAGGGCGACAGTGAAAGGAAATGCCACAGCCTCGCCCAGGGCGGCGCCGAGCGTCGCTGGCACGCGTGTCCAATACGAGCGCTCGGTGTTTTCCGCGTAGCCGACGCCACGGCGCGCAGTCGTTCGAAGCGTGGAACAGCCGAGCATGCCTCCAAAAGCGATGACGACCAAGAGACGCCGGAATAAAACACTGCGTCGTGCCGCGCCGAAGACGGAACGACGACACCGGCGCAGGGAAGCGGAGCGGCAAAAGAAACGTGAACACTGTATTCGCACCGGAGTGACGGTCATTTCGTCCCCTTGAGTTCACTTCCTCTTGAATTCACACGTCGTCGTAGCTTCTTCACGCCGGAGCCTATCCAATACACGGTTCTGCAGTCAATCCTTCTCGCCCGGCCTCGCCGCGATCACGTAGTCGATCCCGAATCGGATGCCGCCATGCGCTCGACAGTACGCTGTCGCCTGGCGCCGCAGATCCACGATCCGTCGCTTCAGACCGGCCGCTAATGCTCGATTCTCGATACGTGGCAGCTTGCGCTCACAGACGTCCAGCTGTTTCCCGATGAATTGCTCACCATAGCAAATCGGGAAGCGTTCAGCCTCGTCGACGGTAAAGCCGACGTTCTCAAGATTCCTCACGACCCATTCCATCGGATACTCGCGGTAGCAGCGATCACCGGCTAGCAAGATGCACGCGTCGCGTAACCGCGCGATATCACAGATCACACGCCCGCCGTCCGTCGGCGACAACGTCTCGTAGGGTTCCAGACCGACGACGTAGAGTCGATCCAGAACATGACGACGCAAGCGGCCAAAGAGACGGTCTTGATAGTAAGGTGCAAATCCTTCGAGCGCGCCGAGCAGGTAGTCCGCCAGAACGACGTCGTACTTCTGGCCGTGGAGGAACGTTTCGTCAAGCCAGTTGCCTGCGACGACACGGTCCGCAGTCCGAATCCGGTCCCGAAACTCGCGTTCGGTACGGGCGGCCCGCTCGGAGTCGCCGGTGACGGCTGTCCAGCTGCTCGTCTCGAGGGTCGCGACCCACGCCAGCGAATGGCGTCCAGTCCCAGCGTCCAGGAACCGCCCCCATGGTTTACCGGCTTGAAGCTTTTCGATGTACTCGAAGAGTCTATCACCAGTCATGAACTGCCGCCCTGAAGCTGGTCCCAAACTACCGGCGCTTCCTGACTGGCGCGTCTTCTGTTCACCGAACGCTGATCAGTTTTCGCAGCAGGTCAATGCCGGCGCGAATGTCTTGAATCCGCTGCTCCTGCGTACCCACTTCGCGCTCGACGACAAGCGGGCCGTCGTAGCCGACGTTTGAAAGTGCCGCCAAGAACTCGCGCATTCCGACTTGGCCCTTTCCAAGCGGCACCTCTTCTCCCCACTCCCCGTCAACTGTCGGTGGTACGGCATCCTTGACATGGACGGACTCGATATCGGGGCCTAGGACTTCGATGGCGTGAAGCGGATCGCCCATGTTGTAGAGCAGCATATTCGCGGGGTCAAAGTTGACTCTCAGATTGTCGAGAGAAAGTTCGTCGAGTGTACGTCGCAAGAGCTCTGCGCTCTCCTGTCCCGTCTCCATGGAGAAAGTCACGCCCTTCTCTCCGGCGTACTCGGCGGCATCGTACAAACAGTCGAGAAACTCGCCGCGCGCTGGATCGTCGGTGTCCGGAATGAATCCGGCGTGACTCATCAGATTGGAAACCTCGAGCTCGGCCGTTCGGTCCACCGCATCGCGAAAAATCTTCAGGCACGCCTCTCGAGTCTCGGCGTTACCAAAGCCACCGGTCGCTTTGATCGTCGCGGGGGACGTATAATCCTCGCCCGGATATCCGATCATCGTGGCGCTCACTGGAATCCGCGAAGCTCGGAGCTTAGAGATGAACCCGTCACCCTCGTCCCAGGAGGCATGGTTCGGATCGCCGAGTGCGACTTGCGCGACAGCGGCACCAACGCTGTCCATGAGCTCTTTCAGCTCCGGGACACTCTTCGCTTGAAGCGACCAGCTACAAACACCGAGTTCAGGAATCGCCATCTTCCCGTTCCTTGTGCTACCGTCCGCCAAACCACATCTTCAGCGCTCTCCCCGAAGACGCGATGTGACGAAAGCTTCACTTACCAACCCGAGTCGGCGCTGTGCGAACACGACATGCGTCCGGCGTACGTTGCTACTGACCGACCGAGCTCCGCGAAAGCCGCGGAACTCGATCCGACCTCGCTCCTGCCGTGGAGATCGGGCCGCTAGGCATCTCGAATTTCGTCGTGGCAACCTTCGCAGCTCGCTTCCACCTTTTTCAAGAGAGAGGCCACTTTGGCTTTGTCCTTCGCCTTCGCGGCGGCCGACAGCGCGACAAGATCCTTTTTGCCAGAATCGCAGTATTTCTTCCAACCTTCCTTGTCGCGCCACTCCTCGCTGTACAGCGAGACGTTCAGAAGCTCGGCAAGAAACATTGCGTCGTCCCGAACCGAACGCAGCTTGTCAGCCTCAATCTTGTCGCTGATCGTCGTAAAGACTTCGTCGACATACCCCATGACCACGCCCAGCTCTGCGACCATTTCATACCCGTCACCCGCGGCGCGCGCTGGAGAGCGCTCGTCGAGAGGCAAGAGGGCGCTTGCACCTACAAACACGGCGGTGACAAAAAGGACAACGGCAAGCTTCTTCAAAGCGTTCATAGAATCTCCTTCTGGGCTATCCGGGTCGGCATGCGGAACGATGCAGTACTGAGAACATGTGAGCGTGGCTACAGAATCAAGTCAAGGATCAGGATCGTGCCACCCGGGCCTCATCGTCAATCCTTGCACGAGCGATTCGACTTCCAAGGATTATTTGAGCGCGAGCGATCCGCGTCAAGCCCCTTCCGGCGCTCAACGCCGCGCGCGCGGATGCCGCCCCTACCATGACTCGGTTCGTGCCGAAGCGCGCCTTCTTGGGTAGACTGTGCGACGCTTGAAGTGATCTATCTATTCGATTCTGTTTGAGTCGCTGCGGGCGCGCGTGGCCGCCGGCTCTTCGAGTCGCCTTGAATTCCTAGTGACACGCAGCGTGCATCCGCACGAGCCATTCGCACGAAGGCTTCCCGCAGACCTGGAGTGAGACGATGTCGCCAAGCCCCCGCATTGTTCGCATGGCGCTGATAGGAGGAGGAATGTTCGGCGGCGACGTCGTCCTGCGTTCCATCGAGGACCTTGAACGCTGTGGCCTGTCTCCCTACCTAGGCCGCGTCGGACTCGACCGCCGTGCCAAGTCGGTTGCCGATGTGGAGTTTCGCCTCGTGGCGGTGGGAACTCGGACGCCGCAAACCGCGGCGAACCTCTGCCAACTCTATCGAGAAAAAATCCCCGGATCGTCCCCCACGCCCTATCACGGCGAGAAGCCGTGGGAGACAATCTATCAGCGCGAAGAGATCGACATAGCGTTTGTAGCGACTCCTGACTCGCTCCATTTCGAGCCGACCCTGCGTGCCCTTGAGGCCGGCGCCCACGTCATGGTCGAGAAGCCGCTGACACTCCACCTGGACGAAGCTGACGAGCTGCTGCGCGTCGCCGCCGCGAATAACCTGATCGTCGGCGTTGACATGCACAAACGCTACGATCCGTGCCATCGCTTCATCTTCGAAGAGCTGCTCGAGGGGCTTGGTACTCCGCTCTATGGTCGCGCAGTTCTGGAAGAGCCCCTCGAAGTTTCAACAGAGATTTTCAAGTGGGCCGCGACGTCGAACCCGTTCAGCTACGTCGGAGTCCACTGGCTCGACCTCTTTCAACACTATCTGCAGCTAGAACCTGCATCGCTCCACGCCGTCGGCCAGAAGCGTCTACTGGCTCATTGGGACCGAGAAGGCGGATCGGCACCCATCGATACTTTTGACGCCATGCAAGTCGCCATCGATTACCGCAGCGGACTCCGAGTGGACTACGTCAATAACTGGATCAATCCGAAAGAGTTCGAAGGCGCTGTCAATCAAGAGATGGAGCTCGTCGGCACACGGGGAAAAGTTGAATTTGACCAGCAATATCGAGGGCTTCGCGCCACGATCACAGGCGTGGGGTCGAGAACGTTCAATCCGCACTTCACGCGCGACATCCCACGACTACCAGCGTCAGAGGAGACAAGCGGCGCCGCGTACAACGGCTACGGCAAGGATTCGATCGTCGTGATCGTCGAGCGCGCTGCAGAAATCCTTCTTGGCTACGAGAGCCGCGAGAGTTTGGCGGGAACCTACCCTGACATCGAGTCATCCCGAGCGTCCGTCGCGATCGTTGAGGCTGCAGAAGAAGTCGCGCAGCGCAACCTGCTCCACTTGCAGGGCGATCGCGGCACACCCGTCACCGCGCGCTTCTCCGCCGACGGAGTGCAGATCGTTGACCCAATCGCTGGCAGCGAGGAAACGCTCTATAGTGGCCGCCCGTTCTGACGCGTAGCTTACACCGGCGTCAAATCCACGCGGCAACGCGTCCGCTGGGCGGCGCTCGAGCGCGACGTGCTTGTCTGGGGAGACTTCACCGTCGCCTTTAGTAGGTAGCGCGCCCGCCGGAAATGTCGAAGCAGAATCCCGTCGTGAATGTGAGCCGATCGGAAGCGAGAAAAGCGGCTAAAGCCGCGACTTCCTCCGGCTGTCCGACGCGGCCCATGGGAATCTTTGAGATCATGTAGGCGCGCACCTCGTCCGTCACCTGCTTGAGAATCTCCGTGTCGATCACTGCTGGCGATACACTGTTAACAAGGACGTTCTTGGTCGCGACCTCTTTTGCGTACGCCTTCGTGAGTCCGATCACTGCGGCCTTCGTCATCGAATACGGCACGAGCCCGGGATTGCCTTCCTTTCCAGCAATGGAGGCGATGTTGACGATGCGGCCGTAGCCAGTCGAGGTAAAGTGCCCGTGGACGCTCGCACAGCCGAAGTAGACGCCCTTAAGGTTGATCGCGATGATGCGATCCAGAGCCGCCTCGTCGTGCTCCTCAAGCCCGCCTTGGGCCCCCGCGATTCCAGCATTGTTCACCAGGGCGTCGAGGCGGCCGAAGCGCTCGAGCGCAGCCTCGACGGTGTGATCGTGGTCAGCTCGCACGGTCACGTCCATGCCGAACGCCACGGCCCTGTCTCCAGCTGGGGAGACGTCGGCCGCGACGCGCTGCGCTTCTTCCTCGTCGAGATCGGCGAGTACGACACCTCGCGCGCCTTGACGCAAAAACTCCTCCACGCAGGCGCGACCAATGCCGCGGGCTGCTCCAGTGACAATCGCAACGCGGTCTTGCAGCAAAACATGCTCCTTCAATGGCGTCCGAAAAAGAGCTTCGGTGATGTGCGGCACCGACCGGCCTGCAGTCGGTCGACTTTCTAGCCCCGCTGCTGACGGTTCAGTGGAGCCGACGCTACGCAGGAGCTAAAATACTCCACCCCGATCAAAAACGCGAGACAGGCACAGCTCCGGAAACGACGATGGACGCCCCCGAAGATCGATACGTCAGGCAACAGCTTTTTCTGCCCGGTGGTGCAAAGGATCAGGAGCGGCTCACCGGCTCGTCGGTTCTCCTCGTCGGCTGTGGGGCGCTCGGAACCACCACAGCTCTGCTCCTGGGTCGTGCAGGCGTGGGCCGCCTGCTGCTGGTCGACCGCGACTTCGTCGAGTGGTCGAACTTGCAGCGTCAGTCCGGTTTCGACGAGTCGGACGCACGCCATCGGCGCGCGAAAGCGGAGGCTCTCGCCTCGCGGCTGGGTGAGATTAATGCAACCGTGGACACCGAACCCCTCACCAGCGATTTCAACTACACCAATGCCCTGGAGCTCGCGCGCGGCGTTGATCTGGTGCTCGACGGCACCGACAATCTGCCGACGCGATTTCTCATCAACGATGTCAGCTACAAGCTCGGTGTTCCCTGGATCTACTGTGGGGCCGTGGGTGACACGGCGCACGCACAGTTCTTCTCCGGAACCGACGGCCCCTGTCTGCGCTGCCAACTGCCTGAGCTGCCTCCGCCTGGTACGATCGCCACGTGCGACACCAACGGCGTCATCGGTCCGGCGGCGACTCTCGCGGCGGCGTGGCAGTCTGCGATGGCGCTGCGCTACCTTGTCGAGCGCCGCTCTGAACCACTGGCTGGACGAAAAGCAATGTTTTCTCCATGGAATCTGACAGCGCGGGTCGTCGGTGTCCGCGCCGACCCAGACTGCCAGGTTTGCTTCCACGGCTCGTTCGACAGCTTAGCAGGCGAGCTGTCGGAGCGGGTGACGAACTTCTGCGGGCGCAACTCGGTGCAGGTTCTGCCGGCGGCCGGCGCGACGAGATTCGACCTGGGCGCCGCGGCCGATCGTCTGCAATCGCTGGGAAGCATCGCACGATTCCCCCGCTTCCTCCGTGTGCAGGGCGAAGGCTTCGAGCTCACGCTCTTCGCGGACGGCCGCGCAGTGTTCGACGGGTTGACGGATCACGACGCGGCACGTAGTCTGTACGCACGCTTTGTTGGCGCGTAATCGTCGATTCAGAGTCTCCCTTGATACCCGCGCATTGAAGACGGCACCAGCGTTCGTCTCGCTCGGCCTGGGAAGCATGGCGCACGCGCTTTCCGTTGTGCAAACCGGCACCAGCGCGGGGTCGTTCGTCGCGTGTCCGGCGGCGGCGCCGACGAATAACGCGCGTCCGGCGGCCAGTGTTCACACGGAAGGCGTCGGGTCGGCGCCTGACGTCGTTACTTCACAACCTTTTCGGTACCTACCGAGCACCCCTTCACTCCACGGGCACGCATGAGATCCCTCTCCCGACTTCTCTCACCCCAGCGCATTCTTTGGCTCGAGGACAGTGACAAGCAGGCTTGCCTGCGCGCAATGGTCGAAAACATCGCCGTGACGGCAGAAATCGGCGAGACGGAAAATGTCTTTCAAGCCATCCTCGAGCGCGAGCGGCTTCTTTCGACTGGCTTCGGCCTCGGACTGGCGATTCCGCACGCCAAGCTCTCGAGCATCGGCGAGTTCGTTGTCGCGCTCGGCATCCATAAAAGTGGCGTCGATTTCGATTCGCTCGACGAAAAGTCGGTGCACGTGCTCGTCATGATTCTGGGACCGGACTCGCGGCAGGAGGAATACCTCAAAGTGCTGTCGCGCGTCACCGCATTCCTCAAAGACAACCGCGAGCACCTCCTCACGCTCGACTCGGCGGAACGCATTTACGACCTGACGCTCGATTACTGAGCCGTCACGGCTGGCGGCTGGGCTGCAGCGACCGCTTCCACACGCAGGCGGCGGCACCCACGGTTCGGACGTCGCGGCGCTCTCTATGCGGCAGCCAGGGCGGACGTCGCAAGCCCCTGTTGACAAAAAGCTTAGAGGGTCATTGTGGGAGGTTAGGGCGTCGCGCCGGTCAACTGACGCCGTGAGCACCGGCTTGCACGCCGCCGAGCCGTCTGGGACGGTTCGACAGTTCCGGGGGGCCGCTGGGTGCATGGCGGCAAAATCTCGCGAATCTGCATCGCCGCCGGCATCTCATCTGAAACGGTTTTTTGCAGGTCATCGCATCCGTCGCTGGTTCGCGCGATCTTGCGGGGCAGGCCTGTGAAGACTTCCGCCAGAGAAGGAGACCCCATGTCAGTAGACGTCAAGCAGATCGGTGCGCGGGTTGAAGAAGAGAGTGCCTTCGTCGAGAACCTCTTCGCCCAAATCGGCCGACGCGTCGTCGGTCAACAGCACCTGGTTCGCTCGTTAGTCAACGGCATGCTGTCAAACGGGCACGTCCTCCTCGAAGGCGTCCCGGGGCTTGCCAAGACCCTATCGGTGAGCACGCTCGCGCAGACGATCGACGCAGATTTCAAACGCGTCCAGTTCACTCCGGATCTGCTCCCCGCGGACCTCTTGGGGACGCTCATCTACAACCCAAACTCCGGCGAATTCAACACGCGCAAGGGTCCGATCTTTACCAACCTCGTTCTGGCAGACGAGATCAACCGCTCCCCGGCTAAAGTGCAGAGCGCCCTCCTGGAGGCCATGCAGGAGCGCCAGGTGACCATCGGTGACGAGACGTTTCCGCTTCCCGACCTGTTTTTGGTTTTGGCGACGCAAAACCCGATCGAGCAAGAGGGCACCTACCCCCTTCCGGAAGCGCAGGTCGATCGCTTCCTCTTCAAAGTCAAGGTCGACTACCCCGCGAAAGAAGACGAACGCAAGATCCTTGATCTGATGGGAGGTGGCGGCAAGGCACCTGAGGTCGAAGCCGTCGTCACTCCCGACGACCTCGTGCGTGTCCGCGCGACGGTTGGCGAGATCTACATGGACGACAAGATCAAGGACTACATCGTCGACATCGTCTCGGCGACGCGAAATCCCGCGGAGTTCGGGCTGCAGGATCTGGCGAATCTGATCGAATACGGCTCGTCGCCGCGCGCGACGTTGTCATTGGCGGTTGCGGCACGAGGCAACGCTTTCATGGAAGGCCGGCCCTACGTCACACCTCAGGACGTCAAGGACATCGCGCTGGACGTCCTCCGCCACCGCGTTCTTCTCACTTACGAGGCCGAGGCCGAAGAGATGACTCCAGAAGACGTCGTGCAGAAGGTGCTGGACGGGGTCCGGGTGCCATGATCCCGAAGGAGATCTTGCGCAAGGTCCGGCAGATCGAGATCCGAACGAATCGCCTGGTGGATAGCGCTCTCGGCGGCGAGTACAACTCCGCCTTTCGCGGCCGCGGCATGGAGTTCGAAGAGGTCCGCGAGTACCAACCCGGCGACGAGGTGCGAACGATCGACTGGAACGTGACGGCTCGCGCCGGGACACCATTCGTCAAGTCCTACCGCGAAGAACGCGAGCTCACGGTGATGACCATGGTGGACGTGAGTCCCTCCGAGCGCTTTGGGAGTGGAGCCCAGCAGAAAGTTGAGCTGGCGGCCGAATTCAGCGCCGTCATCTCGTTCTCCGCGATTCGTAACGGCGACAAGGTCGGAACGGTGTTTTTCACCGATCAGGTAGAGAAGTACGTGCCCCCCAAAAAGGGAAAGAAACACGTGCTCCGCGTCATCCGTGAGCTCCTGACGTTTCGACCGAAGTCTCGCGGCACAAACGTCGAGGAGGCGCTCGGCTTTCTGGCGCGCGTGTTGCGACGACGAGCGACGATCTTTCTGATCTCCGATTTCATCGCGACGGACTTCGAAAGAGCGCTCGCTGCGGTGCGCAGCAAGCACGACGTCATCGCCGTGCGCACGACCGACCGTCGCGAGTCCGAGTTGCCGAACGTCGGCCTCATCACTCTGGAAGATGCGGAGACGGGGGAAGTCGTGGTTGTCGATTCACGAAGCGCGCGCGTGCGCGACACGTTTCAGAATCGCAGCGAGAAGGAGCGGGGTGCTCAAGATGAGCTTCTCCGCTCCCTCAAGATCGACGAGCTGGAGATCACGACCGGGAAGTCCTACATCAAGGAGTTGTCTCACTTCTTCAAAATGCGCGAAAAGAAGATGTTCAGGTGACCTGCCATGCCAAGCCCGCCGAACGCTTCAGGCACTTCGAGTTCGCTCGACTTTTCCTTGCCCGAAGCACCCAAACGACCGCAGCGTCTTGCCGGCGCACTGTCCTGGTTGACGGTCATTCTCCTTGTCGGGGTGATCGTTCTGCTTCTGCGCCCGTCAGAGCCTTCGTCTTCCGAGACTGACGCGAAACCGCAGGTCGAGTCCGCTGCGCGCCTGGAAAAACTTGCTGAGGATCTCTATGGGCAGACCCTCTATCTCGCCGCCGATCGCGTTTGGGGCGAGTACCTTGACGAGGCCACCGATCTGAACGAGGAAGAGCGTGCCAGAGTCCTCTATCGACGCGGAAAGTGTCTTCAGGCCGGCGGCGACTACGACGAAGCGGCACGTCGCTTCAGCGAGGTTCAGTCGCTCCCTCTCGATCGAGATCTCAAGCGTCGCGCCCGACAGAGCCTTCTCGAGTGTCTCTCTGCTCTCGGCAAAGAGGACGCACGCGAGCGGACGGCCCGCGCGTACGCCATGGACGACGACCAAGCAAAGGTCACACAGGCTGTTGCAACCGTCGGCGGTGATCCGATCACGCGCACCGACGTCGTTGCCGCGTTGGCCGACGGCATCGAAGCTCAACTGAAGCTGCGGCGTACCCCAATACCACCGGCGCAGCTGCGACAGCAAGCAGAAGATCTGGCGGAGCAGCAGTTGGCGAATCCGGACCTGGCGCGGCAAGCGCTACAGCAGGTGATTCTTAGGCAGATCCTCTACCGTGAGGGGCTCGCACGGGGCCTCGAGCAGGATCGTGTGGTCGGCGAGGCCGTCATTCGCTTTCGCAAAGAGACGATCGCCAGCGAGGTCATTGAACGTGAAGTCGTCACCGCGATGGCCAGCATCGGCGAGACGGACATGCAGAATCAGTACCAGGCGAACATGGAGACGTACGTCGAGCCCGCGAGCGTGACGTTCGAGTCGACCACGTTTGCGGATGAGGCCGCCGCCACCGCAGCTCTCAGCGCCGCCCCTGAGACCCTCCCGTGGCAACCCGCGCCGGCGCCGCTTCGTGACGGCGGAGCGGTCCCTGGTTTCGGCGTCGCACCGGAGATCTCAGCACACCTGCTGGCGCTGAACGAAGGGAGCGTCAGTGACCGCCCACTCGAGCACGGCGGCAACTTCGTCATCTTCAAAGTGACAAGCAAAACCGCCGCGGCGCAGCTCGACTTCGAAGCGGCCAAAGAACGCGTGCTACACGATCTCGCCGCCGCTAAGCAGACGGAAGTCCTCGGTACTTTAGAGGCTCATTTGCGGCAAAAGTTCCTCGTGCAGGTCAACGAAGAGGCGCTTTCAGCCGAGGCCGCAGGCACGGCAGAAAGCCCAGCCGCCCAGGCGCCTGCAGCACCGACGGACGCCTCAGGAACGAAATAGGCTGACGCGCAGGAGAGGTATGAGCCGTCGATCGATCCTCACTTCGTCTGAGAACCCACTAAGAAGCGCCGTCCGCCTCGACGCTAGCAGTACCGCGGCACAACGTTGGCTCTTGCTCATCGCACTGCTATCGTCTGCCTGCGGCGCTAGCCGCGACGACGTGCCTGAGAAGACTGCTCAGCAGAGCTGGGCTTATGAGAAGGAGTTTTCGGGTGGCCCAGTCTCTCTGATTCTGCGCTTCGATCGACTCCAAGCCGGACTTGCGGACCAGATCGTCTGTCAGCAGGAACTACGGCTCGAACCCGGATTCGAAGCCGACTTTCCGGAGTATCTGCGGGAGGACTTCGAGGGCTTCGCCGTTGTCCACATCGAACATGAAAAACCGCCCACGCCGGCGGATGCGAAAAGCGTAGCGTCTGTCTCGACCGCGTCCGACGCCGTGCCGCTCGAACGTAGAAAGACTCTCATCCTCGAACCTGACTGGAGCGGAGAGCTCTACCTCGCGCCGCTCGCCGTCTACTTCCGCCGCTCGGGTGAGGACGCCGAGTCGTCGTTCATGACGGACGAAGTGAAATTCGTGGTCTCGGCCCCACCTGACGTCGGCGACTTGACGCTCAAGGACGCGCTGTCGATCTTCACGGCACCCGCCGAAGAGAGCGCAGACAACACAGCCGCCTGGATCCTGGCCGGGCTGCTCGCTGCGACGGCGGGCGCAGCGATTTGGCTCAAGTTGCGTGGTCGCGGCGGGCCGAAGGCGCTTCCGCCGACACCTCCGCAAGAGATCGCCTTTGATGCGCTCCGCCGTCTCGTTGCTCTCGGGCTCATAGAGAAAGGTGAGATCGAACGCTTCTTCGTCTACCTTTCGAGCATCTTGCGGGAGTACATCGAAAACCGCTTCGCGGTGCGGGCGCCTGAGCGGACGACGGAAGAGTTCATGCGTGAGGCTTCGCTCCATCCTTCTTTAGGGCAACATCGCGCCCGCCTCGAGGATTTTCTGCGCGTCTCCGATCGGGTCAAGTTTGCCCGCTACGAACCTGACGCGGCGTCCATACAACAAGCATTCGATGTCGTGAAACAATTCTTGAGTGAGACCAGTCGGGATGCAGTTCAATCGGTTTGAGTTCGAAAACCCGTGGCTCCTCTTGCTGGCAGTGCCCGCACTGCTCATGCTCTTTCTCCGATACCGCCGTCACCGCGGACAGGCGGCGATCGTCTTTCCAAGTGTGGCACGATTCAAGGGCGTGAGGCCGACCCTTCGACAGCGGCTCCGGATTCTCTTGCCGCTGCTCCAAACCGCTGCGATCGTCGCGTTTGTTTTAGCGATCGCTCGGCCGCGGCAAGGCGACGCCTACACGGTCGTCCGCAATCAGGGCATCGCCATTCAAATGGTGCTCGATCGCTCCGGTTCGATGGAAGAAACGATGCAGCATGACAACCGCAGGCCAAAGCGCATCGACATCGTTAAGGATGTTTTCTCGCAATTCGTCGGCGGCAGCGATCGCCTCAAAGGTCGCACTACAGACCTCATCGGTTTGACGACGTTCGCCCGCTACACCGAAGAAAACTGTCCCCTCGTCTCCGAGCACGAGCCCCTGCTCACTGCCGTAGAAAACCTGCGTACAGTGGCACCAGCGCTCGACGAGTACAGCGCCCCCGTTCGCGACATCCAGAAAGCCCGCAGTCGTGGTGCGCGCCTGCGCGAGAACCCGCTCAACGCGACCGCCATCGGTGATGGCCTGTATCGCGCGGCGTTGGCGCTCATCTCGGCTGAGGATGATCTTGCCCAGGAGACCTCGCTCGACACGGAGATCTCGGACCAAAGCAGCTATCGCATCACCGGCAAGGTGCTCATCGTTCTGACCGACGGAGAAAACAACGCCGGGCGCGACCCAATCGAAGCGGGGAAATTCGCGGCCGAAAGTGACATCCGGATCTACTACGTGGTCTTTCGCGATCCCTACGACGAGGCCGAAGGGTTCTTCGGTCGTCGCGTCGTGCGGGAGTACACCGAGGACGAGCTTTTAGCAGTGCCGCGCCAGGTGGTCGAGCCATCTGGCGGTCGTGCATTTCTCGCGCGCAGCGGCGCGGAACTTGAAGAGATTTACGCCGAGATTGATGCGATCGAGAAATCGGATGTTGGCACCATTCAGTTTCGCAGCTACCACGAGAAGTACCGCTGGTTTCTGATCCCTGGTTTCGTCTGTGCGCTCGTCGCCATCTTTCTCGGGGAGACATTTTTGCGCCAGATCCCATAGTCGCTTGTTGACCTCGACTCTAGACGTAGACCTTTCGACATGTTTGAGCAGTTTGACCTTCCAGCACTCGTTCCGTGGGTCCACCTGGTGTGGGCCGCGCCGCTGGTTCTCGTGCTTTGCGGTTGGGGCATCGCGCGGCGTCGGCACGTTCTGACGATCTTCGGATACGACCGAGTGCGTACAGAGCTCTGGCTCAAATCGCTGGGGCGTCGACGCTGGCGACGGGCGATCGCCTTCGCGTTCGCGATCGTGTTGCTGACTGCCGCGGCGGTCCAGCCGCGGTGCAACCCGGAAGAGCAGCAGTATAGGACGAGCTCGCGAGACGTCGCGATTCTCCTCGACGTGTCCCGGTCGATGCTCGCGACCGATCTACAGCCAAGTCGCCTCGAGCGTGCCAAGGACGAGATCTCTCGCCTTGTCGATCACCTTCAGGGCGATCGCGTCGGCCTCGTGGTCTTCGCTGGTGACGCGGTCATCAAGTGCCCTCTGACGCGAAACTTCACCTACTTCAAGAGTGTACTGAGAACCATCGACACGACGAGTGCTTCCGCAGGAGGGACCAACATCGGTGACGCCATCCGCAAGGCGACTGACGATCTCTTGGGGCTCGAAGCCGACGAGTCTCCCGCCGACGCTGAGCCGGGCGTCGGTGACCGTGTGATGGAGGAAGAGCTGAGAGGCCGCAAGGAGTCATTCGCCGACCTGCTTTTGATCACCGATGGCGAAGACCACGGTTCCTATCCAGTGCGTGCAGCAGAGCACGCCGCCGCTCTCAACGTCGGCCTCTACACGATTGGACTAGGCAGTGAGACAGGCTCCCCGATCGCCATTCAGACGCCGGATGGCAACGTCGAATACGTCAAGGATCGCGACGGGAACGTCGTCCAGTCGAAACTCGATGCAAAGACACTCATCGAGATGACGAACGCAGCACCCCGCGGTGTCTTCCTGCCCGTCGGCACGCAGCACTTCAGCCTGGTAGAATTCTATGATCAACGGATTGCGCCCAACACCCGGGACGAAGTGACCGAGAAGAGAGTGTTCTGGACCGAGATTTTTCAGCCTTTTCTTTTGGCCGGTCTAGTGCTGTACGTTCTCGCCGTGACGCTGCCTGAACGTCCGAAGAAAGGACAACTCGCACTCGAGTCAGTGGAGTCGACGCCATGACACCGACGAGTTCTCTCGACCGCAGAAACTTTCGCGCCACCAGCAAACGAAGTGCGCTGATGCAGCCCGAACGGCTCGATCAGCGCTGCACCGCGACGCTGGCGAATCCGTTGGCGGCGCTGCCCGTAGTCGCTCTGACGTGCGGTATCGGCTTTCTGTGTACCGCCGTCGACGCCAGCGATTTCCTCCGCCAAGGAAACGATGCATTCGAAGCGGGAGAGTTTGCTGCAGCCATTGAGAGCTACGAGGCCGCAACGCCTTCCAACGATCTCCTCACACGTCGCTTCAACGCCGGGGTCAGTTGGCTTCGGCAGGGAGATCGATCCAAAGCGACGGAGCGCTTCGAAGACGTCGCCACGCGGGCCCGAGGCGAGCTGCAGCAGGCCGCCCACTACAACCTCGGCTGGACGCACTTTGGGGACGGTAAAGCCGCTTTCGAAGAAGCGTCGGAAATGGATTCCACCGCAGATTTCGATGCGACCGTGAAAAAGCTCGCAGAGGCGGCGAAAAGCCTCCGCAGCTCGATCTCGTTCTTTCGCAAGGTGGAGCCGTCGACGGAGGCATCGGACTTCAATCTCGGCGTAGCAAAGACCGCGCTGAAATCAGTACTCGACCGCATCGCCAAACTTGAAGAGGAAAAGCGCGAGCGCGAAGAGGACGAAGCACTCAAGTCACCGCCGCAGCTGATTCGACGCCTGATCGCCGCGGAGCGACAGCATCGCGCTCTCGGCCGCGGACTCGAGGACGCACCGCCGCGGCGGCGACGCATTCCATCGCGACAGCTTCGCAAAGCGGAGGAGGCAAACCGCGCCCTCGCCGAAAAGCTCGCTCACCGCCTCAAGGTAGAACTCGAAGAGGCCTCCAAGGCGGCAAACTCCGCCTCGACTCCGGCTCCAGCAGGCGGCACGACGCCGCCGCCGCCCCCCCCGGAGTCCCCCGCCCCCGAGCAGCTCCAAGCCGCCGCGAAGACGCTGGCGGAGGCGATCGAAGCCATGAAGAACGCTGAGGCGGACTATGCCGAGCTGGCGATCGAGAAAGCCGTGGGCCGCCACACCGAGGCGATCCGCTCCCTGCGGCAAACGCTGCTCGCGTTCCCCGTCCACCTCCCAGAGATCATCGCCGAGGGCATTGCGTTCGAGGAAGCGATTCTCGAGTCAACACGGCAGATTCTTGGGGAGAATGAAGAGACCGCCGGAAGCGCCTCAGGCGACGGTTCCGCGCCGCCGAAGGGCGACGGCGACGAGAAATCTGGCGACGCTGCTATCGACTCGTCGACGAGTCTCGCCGACCAAGCGCTCGGGGCAGGCAAGGCCCTTCTCGGCGCACTCAAAGACAAGGTGCTGCAGCCGATCGCTCGCCACCTCAACCCGCACACCAAGACACTCGCGCGCACTCTCGCGGACGATCAGGAAGAGGTCATTTGGGCCGCAGCCTTGATCTCACGCGCCGAGGTGCCGCCGACGCCGGCGGCGGCCACCAGCGGTGGCGCACCTCTCGGACACCCCGGTGGCAACCATCCAGATCCTCACGGCGCGCCGACCGCCGGGCTCGATGAAGCGGCAGCAAAGGAACTGAGTGAAAAACTGCGGGCCGCAGGCGCTGAAGCGCTCACGGCAGCGACGGAGGCACTCGACGCTCTGCGTTCGGCACGACTCGACGCTGCGCGGGTAGCAGAAGAGCGAGCGCTCGAGGCACTCCGCCAGGCCGAAGATCTCCTCCCCAAACCACCCAAGAGCCTGGAGGAACGCCTGCGCGACCTCCTCGTTCGGCAAACCGAAGCGGAGACGTCTGCGGCCGGGATTCAAGACCTCGCCGGCGAGCCCAAGGAAGCGGCGAGCGCGGCCCTCGGCGCTTCCCAGCGAAGCGATGGAGCTGAGGCGGGCAAGATCGCAGCCGAGCTGAAGGAACGCCAGGACGAAAGAGCTCAGAAGGCGCTGCCGAAGATGACAGAAGGCGAGCAGGCCGTCTTTGCGTCCGCTGAGGCCCTCGACCGCGGCCTTACCCAAGAAGCCGGTGAAGCGATCGAACGCGACATCGCGGCATTTCACGAAGCCCTGGCGATCTTGAGCGGGCAAGACCAGAATCAAGACGGTCAAGACCCAAACGAGCAACAGCAGAATCAAGACCAGCGAAGTCAAGAGCCTCAAGACCAGCGGCAGGAGCAGCAAAATCTCCAGCAAGTGAACGTCAGCCAGGCGCGCGAAGAGCGGGAGCGGATGGACCAAGAGCGCCGCGAGCAAGAGGCGAAGATCTTCTCTGGCTCCTCCGGGCGTACAGCAGTCAAAGATTGGTAGGAGAGGAAGAGAACATGCAACCAGAGCACGAGGGTCTGCGGCGTCGACAAACGTCCATCGATCGTCTCCTGCATCAACCGCATGCTACCCGCCTCTTCGCTTTCAGCCTGGTCGGGTGCCTGGTGCTGCTCAGCAACATTGAAGTCGTCGAGGCGCAAACGCTCCGTGCGGCACTGTCGAAGACGCAGGCGTATGCGGACGAAGAAATCCAGCTCGAGGTATACATCTCCGGACAGAACGCAGCGCAGGTCACGCCCGACGTTCCGGAGATCCGGGGGCTGGCGGTCAACGGCCCGTTTCGACCAACGCAGCGCTGGACCAACGGACGTTTCTCGATCTCGATGACGTACCTCCTCAAGCCGCTGGCCGCTCAGCGGCAGACCTTCCAGGTCGGACCGATCACAGGCACGGTCGGCACCAGGACGATCAAATCCCAAGACGCGTTGACACTGGAGGTCTACCGACGACCGCCTCTCAATGTGCGGTTTCGCGTCGACCTGCAGAATCCAAGCGGCGGTGTCGCAGAACCGTTTCGCGTCAAGTACACGATTTCTTACAGCGGCGCCCGCAACGATGAATTCGGCTCTGACAGCTTCTTCGATCGCCGCTCCGCCTTCGGACTCACAGCACTGGAGATACCGCTGATCCAGCAGAGCGGTGTGCTGCTCTTTCCCGCCGCACTCCGCCGAGACTCGACACAGGTGAAACTCGAGAAGACCGCGCTCCATATCGTCGAGGACTTTGAGACCAACGACCAAGGCGAAGGCTTCAGGACTCTCTCGTTCGCGTTCGATGTCGTCCCTCTTCAGGTCGGCTCGATTGAATGCGGGCAGGCGACGGCCGGCCTTGCGCTGGCGACGGGGGTTGAAAAGAGACGCCGAAACCGCGCCTTCGGTCTCCAGGGCCGCGTCGTCGAAGTGCCTGTTTTCAAAGACTTCCGCGCCCAGATCGGCTCCGTCATCTATCGGGTCGAAGAACCGCCGCGCCACGGCCAACCACCGACCTACAACGGCGCCGTAGGTAAGTATAGCGTCGAGGTAGAGACGCCAACGACCGAGGTGGACGCCTTCGCGCCTCTGACGCTGCAGGTACGCGTCACAAGCCAAAACGGCTGGGGCACAGAAGCAACACAGGCGCTTCTGGAGAACCTCTCGCAGCCTCTCTGGGCAAGAGACGACACATTGACGAAAGACTTCGACGTCTCCGGTGACATGGATCCGGGCGTCGTCGGTGGCAAGACAAAAACGTTTCGCCTCCGACTGCGGCCACAAGGTAAACACGTCAAAGCGATTCCGCCGATCGCCTTTCCGTCGTACGATTCGAAGTCGAGGCGCTACGAAATTTTTCGGTCGCAACCGATCCCTATCACCGTCCGGGAAGTGAAGACGGTCAGTGCGAATGACGCCATCGTCAGCGAACGGCAAAACGCCTCGACAGCGACTTCGATCCGGCGGCCGAACGATGTCGAGTCGATCGGAACGCGCACTGGCATCGCCGCCAACTTCGCCACCATTGGCCAAGCGCAATCCTCGTTTGAACCGACGCGAGCCGTTTTGAGCCGACGGATCTCCGCGGTGTTAGTGGTCCCGCCGCTGCTTTTCGCTGCTGCTGTAATCATCCGACGACGCCAACAGCGCGCACCGGAGACGACACTGAAGGACAGAGCCCTGTCGCGCGCGCTCGGACGACTCAGCGACGATGCCGAGCTCGACGACGCCGCGACGGCATTCCGGGATTACTTCTCGGAGCGTGCCGGCGTTGCGCGCGGCGAGCTAACCCCGGGCGAGCTGAAGTCGACTCTCGAAGAGCACGGCGTCTCCTCCGAGCTCGCCGACGAAGCGCTCCAGGTGCTGGAGTCATTTCTATCCGGAAGGTTCGGCGGCGGCTCGCGAGATGTTCCTGTCGACCGGGCTCGAGACGTCCTCAAGCGACTGAACCCACTGCTCAAATAGAGGAGCCGAGATCCTTCACTTGGACGTCCGACAACCTCTTTCAACTTGGGTGTGGTCTGCAGCCCGCAGCGTTGTATGCGCCGTGACCGTCGCGAGCACCGCCATCATGACGAGTGCAGACCTAGCTCTCGCCGACTCCGCATCGATTCCGGCAGATGTCGCTGCGACGCCCCCCAGCGCTGGCGACACTTTCAAGCGTGCTCACGAGGCATTCAGCGCCGCACGGGAGTTTCAAGAGAATCATCCATCGCAAGGCGGTGAGACCCGCTCGAAGTACCGCGCCGCCGGCGACCTCTTCGCAGCTTGCTGGGACCAGGGTGTGACGTCGACTCAAGTCGCCACGAACGCCGCCAACAGCTATGCCTTCGCTGATGAGGCCGGCAAGGCGGTGCTCTTCTACCGTCGCGCCCTCGCGGTCGACCCAAGCAACGAGCGCGCCCGAGGCAGCCTCGATCACCTTCGGCTGACCATGCCGATCACCCGACAGGTCTCAGCGTCCGACTCGCTGGTAGAAACGCTTTTCTTTTGGCACTACGGTCTGACGTTCTCTCTACGCCTCTCCATCTTCACCGTGATCTTCCCTCTGGCGTTCGCCCTCCTTGCGGTCGCTCAGTGGCGACGGCGATTTTTTTTCGCCGCCGGCATCGCGCTGCTCGTTGTGGCCCTCGTTCTCGCCGGATCGATCGGTGTCGATGCCGCAAAACCGCCGCTCGCAGAAGACGGCGTCATCCAAGTCGAGATCGAGGGGAAACGTGGTGACGGTGAGACCTATTCGGCATCGCACTCGCGTCCGTTCCCTCCCGGTACGGAAGTGAGCTCGGTGGCTGGGGGGACGGAGCAGGGTAGCGCAGACTGGGTTCACGTGCGACTCCTCGATGGCACGACGTCTTGGATCCCGGCGCGAGCGGTCGACTGGGTGATTCCCCGCAGGCTCCGATAGTCACAGGCCGATAGTCACAGGCCGACAGCCACGGGCCGATAGTCGCAGGCCGATAGTCGCAGGCGCGGCCGTGACTGCAGGTCAGCACGCCCGAACGCCGAAGACGCGTGAGTGAACCCGCCACGTGAGACACCTCAAAACAGCCGCATCACTCATGCCCTAACGGTCGACGTCGAAGACTACTTCCAAGTCGAGGCGTTCCGTCGTTACGTCGGACACGAACGTTGGCACCGATTTCCGATCCGCGTTGCCGACAACACCTATCGATTACTCGATCTCTTCGACCGTTTCGGTGTGCGAGCGACGTTCTTTACACTCGGCTGGGTGGCGAAAAAGTGCCCGCTCGTGGTTGCGGAAATCGTCAAACGCGGACATGAGCTCGGCTGCCACAGTCAGCTCCACCGACTTGTGTACGAACTCGACCCCGATGAATTTCGTCGGGACACGCGCGAAGCGACAAACAGACTCGAAGACGCAGCCGGCGTTAAGGTGCGCGGCTACCGCGCGCCAAGCTACTCGATCACGAAACGATCTCTGTGGGCGCTCGAGGTTCTCGCGTCGGAAGGCTATGCGTACGACTCAAGCATCTTCCCGATTCGGCATGACGTCTATGGATACGTCGACTTTCCCCGCTTTCCCGTCCGCGTCGACCTCGGTGGACGTGGGCGCGAGCAGACCGAATCGTCTGCTGCCGACTCGGGTGACGTGACTCCCCCCGCCTCGATCATCGAGTTCCCGCCGTGCACGGCAACGGCATTCGGAATGAATTTTCCGGGTCCTGGTGGCGGATACTTGCGCATCTTCCCGCAGTGGTACTCGCTCTGGGCTCTACGACAGCTCGAAGTCAAGGATCGTCGACCTGGCACCGTCTACATCCACCCGTGGGAAATCGATCCAGAACAACCTCGGTTAGCTGCTCACCTCAAATCACGCTTGCGGCACTACACCGGGCTCAAGGGCATGGAGCGACGCCTCGAGACGCTGCTGGAGCGCTTCGCGTTCGCTCCCATGGGGGAGGTTCTCGAACGCTATCCGCCAACTACGACCTGGGCCCGTCCCGCCGCTGAAGTCGCTCTGCCAACGCGGGATACTGCGCCAACGCCAGCTTGATCCAAGCGCGGTCGAACACGCACCTCCCCCAGTCGCGCAGCGACAACGTAGGTCGAGTCGTTCACACGAAAAAAAGTGGCAACCCAGGAATCCGTCTCCATCATATCCGGGAAGTCGGCTCCGGGTCGCCTGACCGGGCAGGAGGGAGGGCAAACCACGGCCGGAATCTTCGATGAACCGAATCGTCGATGAGAGGTTTCGCCATGCAACGATGGATCTTTCTCAGCTGCGTTTGGTTTGCTTACGGCTGCGCGACGACTTCCTCAGATGAGTCAACGGCAGCCGAAAGTACCGAGAGTTCGAACACGCTCCGTCGAGACTCCAGCGCTGGCGTGGCGACGAAAGCGCACAGCGAGACTGCGGCCGGTGAGGCTGTCATTGTCGGCAAGACGATCGTCAGTTTACGATCAAAAAATGCGACGGTGACCGTGACGACGTCGCCAGTCGGACCTCTCTTCAGCGTCAGAGACGTTGACGGCAAGGTGATGGCTGCAGAACTGTCGCTCGTGGAACTCGAAGATCGGTTTCCAGACGTTTACGACATCTACCGTAGTGCGGTCGCGGAGAGAGGCATCCTCTACGCGGGGCTCGGGACCAACGTCGAAACGGTCGAGGCCTCACCCAGCGAACCGGCACAGATCGTGCCGACCAGATAATCGAGGCAGACATCGCGCGCAGCGGCGAGTAGGTTGAAGGTCAAGGAGAGACACGCCATGACCCAACGCCTCATTCGACGTCGCCGCTTCCTTTCTCTGGCCGCCACCGGAATCTGGACCACACACCTGGGTGGCTCGTTCCTTCGACAGCGCCCCTCGCTCGACGCGGCGGCCCGGGAACAGCAGTGGATCACCCAGAGCCAGCCGCTCCCCGAACCCGACGTCTACCTGCCCACTGACGCCGTCCCGGCACACGGCCCGAAGAAGCGTATCGCCGCGATCACCACGGCTTATTTCAAGTACTCGCACGCCGACGACATCATCACGAAGTTCATCGAGGGCTACGGCGTCGTCGGTCGCATTCACAATCCGCATTGCGATGTCGTCAGCCTTTACGTGGAACAGTTTCCGCCGAGCGACATCGGGCGCGGCATGGCGGCACGCTATGGAATTCCGCTTGTGAAGACGCCCCACGAAGCTCTGACGCTGGGCGAGAAGGAACTCGCGGTCGACGGCGTGCTCCTGATCGGCGAACACGGAAACTATCCACACAATGACAAGGGTCAACACCTCTACCCGCGTCGTCGTTTGTACGAAGAGATCGTTGACGTCTATCGGGCCAGCGGTCGCAGCGTTCCGGTCTTCAACGACAAACATCTGTCGTACTCGTGGGAGAACGCCGCTTGGATGTACGGTCAATCCCGCGAGCTCGATTTCGCGCTTATGGCCGGATCGAGTGTCCCAGTCACATGGCGTCGCCCCGCTCTCGAGCTGCGCCCTGGAACTCCGATCGAGGGCCTACTCGCGGTGGGATACGCGGGCATTGAAAGTTACGGTTTTCACACTTTGGAATGTCTGCAGACGTTCGCGGAAAAGCGGCGCGGCGGCGAGACAGGCGTGAGCGCGGTACGCTGTCTCGAAGGCGAAAAGGCGTGGGAAGTTCTTCGAAGTGGCGCTTGGAACGGCCACCTGGTCGAGCCTGCTATGGCCACGATTCCCGGAAAGCGTCCCGTCCCTGCCGTCCGCGGCGATCCGCGCGCCACCCTGTTTTTGATCGAGTATGTCGACGGACTCAAAGCGACGGCGTACCTATCGCGCGGCTTTGTTTCGGAATTCGCCCTAGCGGCTCAGGTCAGGGGGGTGCAGAGTCCCGCCGCCACCTGGTTCTATCTGCCCAAGCCTCAACGCGACCACTTCAGCTTCTTGAGCAACCACATCGAAAAAATGTACCTGACCGGCAAACCAAGCTATCCGGTCGAGCGGACGCTACTGGTCACCGGTATGCTGGATGCGCTTCTGGAGTCGCACCATCGCGGCGGCGAACGTATCCAAACCCCGCACCTGCGAACGGTGCAGTATCAACCTGTCGCGTGACCGTGGCACACCAACCCTGAACACACCCAGCTGACTCGACAATGACACTTGAAACGATCGACAACAAAGTCGCCCTCGTCACCGGAGGGGGCCGCGGGCTAGGCCTCCACACAGCCCGCGCTCTGCACGAAGCGGGTGCGATTGTCGCGATCACCTCTCGAAGCAGCGCCGCGTTGTCAGCGGCAGCTGCGAGCGTCGGCCCGCGATGCTATGCGTTCGTTTGCGATCAAAACGATCCGGCTGCGATTGAATCGATGGCAAAGCGGGTGACGGACGAGCTCGGCGAGCTCGATATCCTAGTCAACAATGCCGCGGCGATGCGCTTCGCCCCGGTCGACGACCTCGAGCTCGATCTGTGGAACGAGGTCATCGGCACGAACTTGACTGGCGTTTACTTGACGACGCGCGCGTTTCTGCCGGGAATGCGCCGTCGTGGCCGCGGCGACATTTTCATGATCAGCTCGATGAGCGGCAAGAGCGGCGACCCTGGATCGGCCGCCTACTCGGCAAGCAAGTTTGGCCTACAAGGATTTTCGCAATCGCTGTTGAAGGAAGTTCGCCGCAGCAACATCCGAGTCATGATCCTCAATCCGAGCAGTATCAACACCGGTGATGACTCGGGGCCAGAACATGGTCCTGGGCTCCACCTTCACGCGTGCGACGTCGCCGACACCATTGTCCACTTATGTCGCCTGCCGGGCCGCACGCTCTTTCGTGACATGGACATCTGGGGAACCAATCCGTTTCCCAGCGAGGCGTGAGTGTCCCGCCGGCGCCTCGCAACCGACAATCAAATCGTCATGGCAGCGGGAAGACTGCGTCAAGATCGATCGTTTGGCCACTTGTCGCGGAGTCGTGGATCGCCTGCATCTTCCGCATGTACCGGGCGCCCTCGAAGTAATCAGGTGACACCTGCCAACTACTGCCTTGGCGTGCCGCACGCACCGCTGCAATGAAGTCCTCTTCAACGCGCCAGCCATCGAGTTGATCGGCCGCAGGCTGAAACGGTTTCAACTCTTTCCCCGAGGTCGCAAGCGACAGCGCCCCGGTGTCAACATCAAGGTGAAGCGTCCCCTTCGACCCAAAAAGTGTCACTTCAGCGCGAGAGAATCCGACCGCGACACCTGAGTGGTGTTCAGTGACTGTCGCACCGTTTTGCAGCACACCTTGCACCGTCACGATCTGCGGGATCCCAATGGCGTACGGCTTGCCATCGTCACCCTTCTTCGAAGCGATCGGTGTCGAGGTGACCGCCGCGAGGTGCGCGTAGTCTCCTACCCAAGCGTTGAGCGTCTCAGCGTAAATTCCGACCTGCATAACTTGGATACCGCTCAAGTCGAGGCGCTCGCGCCAGGTGACGGCGTCGCGCTTGAGGTTCGATCCATTGATGCACTCGAGGCGGACGTCGACGAGCTCGCCGAACTCGTCCGAGCCGACAAGCCGACGAATGAGCCTCTCCCATGGCAGTCGCTGCGGCGGTGGACAGATCATGTGAACGAGCCCGGAGTGTTCCTTTGCCGCAGCGCACATGTCGAGCGTCTCATGCCAGTTCATGCACATGCGAGCCTGACAAAAAACGTGCTTTCCGGCCTCAAGAATCGCGCGCGACATCTCCTGGTGCATGTATGGCCACGTGCCGATGAACACCGCGTCGATGTCTTCCCGCGAGACGAGTCGGCGCCAGTCGGTTTCGACTTCAGCGAAGCCCCACTTTTCGGCGACACGGCGTCCGCTACCCTCCGACCGATTGCAAACGCACGCAAACTCGACACCGGACATGCCTTGCAGGTTCGGGAGGTGTCGATCCCGACAGATCGCCCCCGCACCAATGAAGCCGAGTCGGACAGTGTCGTTAGCCATGGCATTGAATCCTCGCAAACTTCATTCCCACCGTTGTATATGTCCGATGACCCGACGACAAGTGGATATATAGACACCGTCCCGGCTGAACTGTGCGTCCACACCACTCAGCGCAGATCATCATGTTCCCAAAACTCACATCCACATCCGGACAAGTCGGACTCAAGCGAGTGGCAGGATCGTCACAGCAACGAGCACGACCGCCAGCCCAGAGATCCCCATGATGACGCTGAGAGGTGTGACGTACTTGAGTGTCTCGATCTCGGTCATGCCGCTCATTTTTCCGATCACCCAGAAACCGCTGTCGTTCATCCACGCGATCGGTTTCGAACCGCAGCCAATTGCCAGCGCAAGGTATACGGGATGGAAGCCGAGTTCACCATCTGTCGCCAAACCGGAGAGGATCGCGACAGACGTGATCATCGCCACGGTCGCGGATCCCTGCGCGGTTCGAATCGCCGTGGTGACGAGAAAGGCGAGAATGAGAGTCACCTGCGGTGACACCTGCGGCAGGTCGTTGATGAGGGTTGTGATGCCCGTGTCGCGGAGCATGCCACCAAACGCCCCACCACCGGCAGTGATGAGGATGATCGTGCCTCCGCTCGCCAGCGCCGACTGCACCGAAGCCGCAAGTTGCTGCAGTTTCGAACGAGTCTGAACGACCAAAGTGATCATGGCGATCACCGCGGCGGCAGTGAGAGCCATGTTCTTATTCCCCATTGTCGTGACGAACGCCTTGAGACTCGCGGGTACCCCGTCGCCAACATTTTTCAGTAGCGTCGCCGCCGTGATGAGCACCACCGGGAGAACGATCGGGGTGACCGAGATCGCGAACCCCGGCAAATCACGTGTGTCGCGCTGGGTTAACGCTTCGAGTTGTTCGAGCGACGCGTCCCCCGTCTCTCGCAGAGGTAGTTCATGACGACGATCCATGAAGAAGCAAAAAACACACCCCGCGCCGGCGGCACACAGGCCGACGATGCAGCCGCCGAGAATCATCGCACCAAGGTCGACCCCGAGCTGTTCGGCGACGAAGAGAGGTCCCGGTGTTGGCGGCACGAGTGAATGAGCCATGGTGGCGCCAGCAACGATCGTCAAGACATACAGCAAGTAGTGCTTCTTGGTGCGCATGTACAGAGCTTTGCCAAGCGGCACCATGAGGTAGAAGACCGTATCGAAAAAGACTGGAATCCCGAGTAAGAATCCGCTGAAGAGAAAAGCCAAGGGCGCGCCTCGCTCGCCGCAAATCGACAATCCGGCACGGACGATGCGATCGGCGGCACCGCTCTCGAGCAGGCACTTGCCGATGATGGCGGCCATCGCAATCAAGATGCCGATCTTGGCACAAGTGTCACCGAATCCACGGGCCACCCGTTCGCCGACACTCTGGCGTGCCGTGCGCCTGGCTTGCGGCTCCGACCCAGCTCTGAGGATGAGATCCGAGGAAGATGGCGCAGCGCCCGCGGTGAGCGCAACAAAGCGACCGCGGGCCGCACCAGGCGAAATCGCGTCGACAACCACCGATCCAACGGACTCAAACCTGCCGCCCGAGTCCTGCCGCAGGACGACGAAAGACTCCCCCACGGTCGCATCGGCCTGCAGCTCGACGACTCCGCTGAGAGCGTCGACGCTTTTGATCTCGACTGCGGCGCGCTCCAAGGCGACGCGCTCACGGATGTCCGTTGGCGTCAACGCGCCCACCACGAGCGCACCAAAAATCAACGCCAAGAACGCATGCAGGCGCAGGAGGAGCACGCCTCCGACAACCGTGATAACCCCTGCGAGTAGGACTCCGACGGTGATCCAAGTGGGCGACATCGAAAAACCTCGAAATGCCTGACGGACGGCAGCGGATCGACGGCACAGCGATCCAATCCGCCAAGAGCCTACTCACCCGCGACGTGGCAGATCAACCGGACTGTTCGTGGGTGCGTCCTCGAGAACGCTCAGTTGACTCGGTCTCGGTGGCTCGAAAAGAAATGCGCAGGCGAATGTAACGACCAGAGTGACGGCGAACCCGGCTGGCATGATCCAAGTGAACGACACGTGGCGCTCCAGGTCGAAGAACTCTCGACTGAACGAAATCAACAGTCCTGTCACAGCTCCACACGCGAAACCACATAGCACGGCCGTTTGGCCGGCACGCCGAAACCAAATCCCTGCAAAGAAAAGCGCCCCCAAAGGCGCAACGAAGAGATGGTTGACCCGATGAATCAAGTCGGTGAGGTTCCAGTCTTCCCCTGCGCTTGCTTTCAGCTTGATGATCGCAATCGACGCGGCGACCGAGGCGACCCCGACGACGAGCGACAGCCAAATCGGTGCCGCCAAGCCGCGCGACTGATCGCGCTTCGACACGAAATCGGTGAGAAAAACGGTGCATACGGAATTGACACCCGAGCTCAAACTCGACATAGCAGCCGCCAGGAGGGCAGAAATCAAAAGTCCCGAGACTCCGGCAGGCAACTCCGCGCCGATGAATCTCGGGAGAATCTTGTCCGCACCCTCTTTGATGCCGACCTCGAACACCGCAAGCGTCTCACCGGATCGTATGTAGTAGAAGTAGAAGAGTGCAAGACCGCAGACGACGAGCAACAGGATCAACGCTATGTTGGCGATCGAGAACACCCACACAGAACGACGCGCGGCGCGCAGCGACGGGGTGCTGATGTAGCGCTGCGCCGCGACTTGATCGGATCCGTGCGTGCAGATGTTCCACACGAACACCTCGAGAATGATGCCGACGACGGTGATGCGCTCGAAGAAATCGAAGCTGAAAAACGTCAGTTCGCTCCGCTCCGCATCGCTGAAGACCTCCCACCAAGTCGCCGGTCCGGCGTGCAACTGCAGCGCGATATAGATGGGAATAAACACCGCGCCGCCGAACAGCAGCACGAACTGAAGGCAATCCGACCAAACCACAGCTCGCAGACCGCCGAAAGCGGTGTAGATCGTCGTCACAGCGCCCATAACGACGACCAACCACTCGGTGCGCCACCCCGTCACGCCGTTGATCGCCACTGACGCGGTGTAGAGAATCAGCCCCATCCAAACGAAACGGGTGATGACGAACACACTCGCACCCAGAAGCCGCGTCGGGCGTCCAAAGCGACGCTGCAAGTAGTCGTAGATGCTCGTGACCTTGAGACGCATGAGGAAAGGGATCATGACACGGTTGACGACGGGAATGATGCCGACGAACGCCAACAGTGAGACGTAGAGACCGATCCCGTTCCTGATCGTTTCTCCAGGAATCGCCAAGTAGCTCACCGTCGAGAGAAGAGTTGCGAGAGCGCTAATCCCAGCCAGCCACGCAGGGAGTCTCCTGCCGGCAAGAAAGTACTCTTCGGTCGAAGATTGCTGTCTCGAGAAACGCACTCCCAGACAGAAAAGACCGACAAGGTAGAGGAGAACAACACCCCAATCGAGATTCGTCATGGCGGCTGATCGCGTAACAGAAGGAGTTGGTTTCAACGCGTCGGAACTTGAGCCGTGGGTACCCGACATCTGCGCGTGGAAGGTTGCCTCCACCGCCAGTTGGGACCGCGTCGACGCCGGCGCCAGACTCGCCGTTGCCACCTACGCTCGTCAAGTGCTATCCTGCGGCGTCGTTGAGTGATCGGATAGCACGCCACTTACTCGATCGACAAGCAACGGCCGATCCGATTCGACAAAAATCGCGACAAGAGTCGTGGTAGGCTCCGAACCGCGACGAAGAGCTATGAAGATCGACAGCGTCCAGACCTGGCTCATCGATGTACCGCAAATCGCGCCGATCGCCCCCTACGAAAACCGCTACCGCGCCGGCACCAGCAGCGCTGCCTTGATCGTACGCGTGGAGACAGACGGCGGGATCGTCGGCTGGGGCGAGACCCCCCAGCGACTCTACGTAGATGCAGGACCGTTTTCTGGCGCAGAAGGCGATGAACTGAATTCCCGCCTGCAGGGCTGGGACCCATTCGAGATCGAACGGCTCTACGTCGACGCCGGATTGCAGGACGACCACCTGCAGTCGGGCATCGAGATGGCGCTTTGGGACATTGCCGGCAAGGTGTGCGGTCAACCACTCTACCAACTCCTCGGTGGCGCCGTGCGCGCCAAGGAGATCGAGCTTGCCGCTTGCATGGGAATCCAGCCATACGATCGCGCCGGCGAGATCGCCAGACACTACACCGACATGGGGTTCTCGACCCTGAAGACGAAGGCAGGTCGCTCCGCCGCAGAGGATCTCGAAATGGTCCGCGGCGTTCGCGATGCCGTGGGCGACCGACTAAAACTGAGGATAGACCCAAATCAGGGCTACTCGCCGGACGTCGCCAAGTCCCTTGCTCGTGACTTGGAACCCTTCGCGCTCGAGTATCTCGAGCAACCGATGGACAGAGAGTTGATCGCGGAAGCAGCGCAACTGCGCCGCGCGACGAGTACGCCAATAGCCCTCAACGAGTCGGTGACCACCCCTGAGGTCGCCCTGGACATAGTGCGCGCCGACGCCGCCGCAGTCCTGCTTCCGGACACCTATCAGTGCGGTGGCATCCTTGGCGTGCGCAAAGTCGCTACCATTGCGGCAGCCGCCCGTCGACCGTGTGTCATGCACTGCGCGCACGACTTCGGCCTAAAGACCGCAGCGATGCTCCATATCGTCGTGTCAACGCCGGCTTTCACGCTGGCGAACGACTGTACGTACTATGGGCTCGAGTCAGACATTACGGTGGTCCCGTTCGAAATCTGCCGCGGCCGCATGCGAGTTCCTGAAGCCCCCGGCCTCGGAGTCGAGATCGACCTGAAAAAACTCGAACACTACGCAAGAGGGTCGTCATGTCCGCGTCCGCGGTAGAGTCCAGCGATGGATTGGATCGCTACCCGTCCGTTGAAAAAGTCGTTCGACTGGGAAGCCGGCCTCTTCACATCCAGTTCAGCCGCAACGCGCCTCGCCATGCTGTCCTCAAGCGAGCTTGGAGACCAGGTACGTTCGCCGCGGAGCAGTTGGATGCAAGGCGACCAGTTTTCAGCTCGAAGCACTTTTTCAGCGCGCTACTATGAGAAAGATTCTGCAGGTTTCGGCGCTCCTCGCCGCCCTGACCTCGCTGGGAACGTTCGGCATATGGTTCATCGAGGACGACTACGACTGGTTCGATGCGCTTTACATGACGGTCATCAGCTTGACGACCGTTGGGTACAGCGAAATCTACGAGCTCTCTACGGCAGGGCGCGCCTTTCTCATGGTGTTTCTCGCCTTGGGGCTCGGCGTGTTTCTCTACAGCCTCGTCAGTCTTGGCGAGCTCATCGTTAGCAACCAACTCAACCACTGGTTCGAAAATCGTAAGATGGACGCCGCCCTGAAATCTCTTCGGCATCACTTCATTATCTGCGGCTTCGGGCGCATGGGGCAAAGCCTCTGCTCGCAACTATCTGAGCACAACCTGCCGTTTGTTGTGGTCGATCGAGACGCGGACCTCCTCTCCGGCTGCGAGACGAGAGGTTGGCACTTCCTCGTTGGAGATGCGACTGAAGACGAGACTCTGACCGCCGCGGGAATCGAACATGCCAGAGGTCTCGCGACAGTTTTGGGTACGGATGCAGGCAACCTCTTTGTGGTGTTCTCGGCGCGGTTGCTTCGACCGAACCTACAAATCCTCGCCCGGGCGTCAGATCCAAAACAAGGCGAGAAGTTATCGAAAGCAGGGGCAAACGGCACGGTCAGCCCATACAGCGCCGGTGCCGTGAAACTCGCTCGCTTGCTCGCCAATCCACACGTGGAAAACTTCATCGAGATCTTCACCTCTCGAGAGCGCGAGTTCGACTTGGCGGAGATACAGGTCGACGATGACTCCACCTGCGCTGGAAAAATGCTCAACGAGACGACGTTCACTGACCAAGGAATCGTCGTCATCGGAATCCGCAAGCCCGACTCAGAGCTCCTGATGCCGCCACCGAGCACAACGCGACTCGAGCCAGGAGATTCCTTCATTGCGCTCGGCAGGGCTGATGCGATCCAATCGCTGACACTCAACAAATGAGCGGCTCGCGGGCGCAGCGCAGACTCGCCGTCGAGCTTTGATGCTGCGGCACGTTCAGCTGTCGACGATTCGGCAGCCTTGCTTGACAGACGACGCGAGGATGCCGGATAGTAGCTCGCTGGACTCCGGCTTTCCGGCAGCGAGATCTAGTCGCCGCCGAAGTCGCCCCCCCCAAAACGAACGTGAACTTTTTCCCACCAACCAAGGAAACGACGGGTGAAAACTTTCGACTATGCAGCCCCAGCGTCGCTCCCCGAGGCCATCGGTCTGCTGCGCTCCAAGGCGACCGGTGTGCGGTTTCTCGCCGGTGGTACTGATCTTTTAGTGCAGCTCCGTGAGGGCCAACGCAGCGCCGACCTCGTCGTCGACCTCAAACACATTCCGGAACTTACGGAACTGGAGTTTTCCGAGAAGGACGGGTTGAGGCTCGGGGCGACCGTCCCCTGCATCCGAATCTACCGCGACGAACGGATCTCGAGGGCTTACCCTGCACTGGCAGACGCGGCTCGCATCATCGGTGGCTGGCAGATACAGAGTCGCGCAAGCATAGGCGGCAACCTGTGCAACTCGTCACCTGCTGCCGACTCGATCCCGGCGCTCATTGCTCTGAATGCGTCATGTACGATCGTCGGCCCTTCGGGGACTCGAGCAGTTCCCGCCGCGGAGTTCTGTACTGGACCAGGACGCAATGTCTTGGAGCCGGGAGAGTTTCTCTCGCGCATCGACCTTCCGCCACCATCCCCGCGAAGCGGCTCGCACTACTTGAGGTTCATTCCTCGTAACGAAATGGACATCGCCGTCGCTGGTGTTGGAGCCTGGCTCCGCCTCAGTGACGATGGCAAATCCGTAGACGCTGTCAGAATTGGCCTCGGCGCCGTCGCGCCAACGCCAGTTGTACCCGACGACGCGGTGCGCTGGCTCACCGGCAAACCTGCCACGGAAGCAAGCTTTCGCGATGCTGCTGAGCGCGCCAAGAGCGTCGCCAACCCCATCACCGATCTACGCGGGCCGCGCGAATACAGAATCCACCTTGTCGGAGTCCTAACGTTCCGAGCTCTCGCCAAAGCTTGCGAGAGGGCGCAGCAGGCCTAATGCCCCGTTTGTGTCACGAGTCGGAAGAACTCTTCACCTGAGAACGATCAAGGAAGCAAACCGGTGTCGAAAAAGACTCACGTTTCCACCACCATCAACGGCGAAGCGGTAGAATTCCTCTGCGCCCCTCATCAAAGCCTTCTTGAGGCGCTCCGTGACGAGCTCAAGCTCACCGGAACGAAGGAAGGCTGTAACAACGGTAACTGCGGCGCCTGCACGGTGCTGATGAACAACGAGCCGGTCGACAGCTGCATCGTGCTGGCCGTCGAGGCTGAGGGAGCTGAGATCGTCACGGTGGAGGGATTAGCCCACGACGGGCATCTGCATCCCGTGCAGCAGTGCTTTCTCGAGGGGGCTGCACTGCAGTGCGGTATCTGCACCCCTGGATTTCTCATGACGGCTAAAGCTCTGCTCGATCGCAATTCGAACCCCAGCGAGCAAGAAATCCGCTTCGAGCTCTCCGGGAATCTGTGTCGCTGCACTGGTTACGACAAGATCGTTCGCGCCGTCCAGGCGGCGGCGAGCGTGTTGGCGGAGGAATCATCCAAATGACGACGACAAAAGACGCAGCCAGCAAAAAAGAGTACAAGGTTCTCGGGACGCGCCCCGTACGCCACGATGGCGTCGACAAGATGACAGGTCGTGCGGTCTACGGTAATGACGTTCAGCTACCTGGCATGGTCTACGGCTGGGTCGTCCGTAGCCCACACGCACATGCCAAGATCACGTCGATCGACACGTCCGCCGCAGAGAAGCATCCCGACGTCGTCGCCGTCGCCACCGGGAAAGATCTCCCTGATCTCAAAGACAAGATCGCCGAGCTCGGTGAAGGTGCCGTCAACCTCGCCCACCTGGGAGCCAATGTCCTCGCCAACAACAAGGTCCTCTACAAAGGACACGCCGTTGCCGCAGTGGCGGCGAAAACCGTTCACGCCGCTGAAGAGGCCGCAGAACTGATCAAGGTGGAATACGAAGTCCTACCGGCAGTGACTTGGGTGCTCGACGCGATGGAGGACGACGCTCCGCTGCTGCATGACGACGTCTTTACCGATGAAATGGGAAAGAGCGCCGACAAGCCGAGCAACATTTCGCAGCATCTACACTTCGAGCAGGGTGACATCGATCAAGGTTTCTCGCAGGCGGACGTCGTGATTGAACGCGAGTTCAAAACAGCGAGCGTTCATCAGGGATACATCGAACCCCACGTCGCCACCGCGCTGTGGAACTCTGACGGCCACCTAACCGTCTGGGCCTCGACGCAAGGCTCCTTCACGACACGACAGCAGACGGCCGAGTTGCTCCAGATCCCTATTTCGCGCGTCACCGTGATTCCTTGCGAAATCGGTGGTGGCTTTGGCGGCAAAATCGCTGTCTATCTCGAGCCTGTCGCCGCCATCCTCAGCCGCAAAAGCGGGCGACCTGTCAAGATCACCATGCCGCGCGCAGACGTCTTTGAGGCGACCGGGCCGACCCCCGGATCCTTCATGCGTGTCAAGTTGGGCGCCAAGAAAGACGGTCAACTCGTCGCCGCTGACGCTTGGCTGGCGTATGACGCTGGGGCCTACCCCGGCGGTATGATCGGGCCGGGCTGCATGTGCGTCTTCAGCTGCTACGACATCCCCAACGCGCGCGTCGACGGTTACGACGTCGTGCAGAACAAGCCGAAGACCCAGGCCTACCGCGCCCCGGGCGCGACACAGGCAGCGTTCGCGTGCGAAGTCGTCGTCGACGAGCTCGCGGAGACGCTCGGCATCGACCCTATCGAACTGCGCTTGAAGAACGCTGCGAAGGAAGGCACTCGACGCGTTGACGGACCGGTGTACCCTCGTGTCGGGCTCATCGAGACGCTCGAAGCGGCTCGCGAAAGTGACCACTGGAAGTCAGAGCTCAAAGGCCCGAATCGCGGTCGCGGAATCGCGAGCGGCTTTTGGTTCAACATCGGCCTGAAGTCGAGCGTCACGGCTCACGTCAATCCTGACGGCACGGTCGGTCTGCTCGAAGGTTCGACGGATATCGGAGGCACGCGCACGTCCGTTGCAATGCAGCTGGCGGAGTCTCTCGGCATTCCGGCCGAAGACGTCCACCCGAAGGTCGTCGACACCGACAGCGTCGGATATACGGACGTTACCGGCGGTAGTCGGGTCACCTTCTCAACAGGCCTGGCCGCGTACGAAGCCGGGATCGACATCGCGCGGCAGATGAAAGAGCGTGCGGCCATGCTGTGGGAGTGCGACGCGTCTGACGTCTCCTTTGAAGACGGCGTGTTTTCGAACGGCGCCAGCCATCGCCTCGAGTTCAAAGAACTGGCCGCAAGGCTCAACGAAACCGGTGGTCCCGTCATCGGTCGTGCCGCGGTCAATCCGCAAGGGTCAACCAACGGATTTGGAACGCACATTGTGGACGTCGAGGTCGACCCCGAAACCGGTAAGGTGTCGATTCTGCGCTACACGGCGATTCAAGATGCCGGCAAGGCGATCCACCCGAGCTACGTCGAAGGGCAGATGCAAGGAGGAGCGGTTCAGGGAATCGGCTGGGCGCTCAATGAAGAGTACATGTTCAACGAGGAAGGACGCATGACGAATCCTACCTTCCTCGACTACCGTATGCCGACGTGCCTTGACGTGCCGATGATCGACACCATCATTGTCGAGGTGCCGAATCCGGACCATCCCTATGGCGTTCGCGGCGTCGGCGAGACGCCCATCGTCGCTCCACCTGCAGCGATCGCCAATGCGATCTATCACGCAGCCGGAGTGCGTCTGCGCGATCTGCCAATGGCGCCACACAAGGTGTGTGCTGCCGTTTTGGAGAAGGACGGCAAAAAACTCGCGTAGCGCCGCCTGCTCGGCGTGCCCAGACGAAAAGCGAATGGCGACGGTCTACATCCCAACGCAGATGCGTGACATCACCGATGGAATCGACAAGGTCGAGGTGCCGGGCGGCACGCTCCGCCAGGTCATTCGCGCACTCGACGAACGCTTCCCAGGGATCGGCGCGCGACTGATCGACGGCGATCGACTGACCCGGGGACTGGCAGTCTCGATCGACGGGAACATCTCCACGATGGGGCTCCTGGCTCGAATCGAGGACGCGAGCGAGGTGCACGTCGTCGCAGCGATCGGCGGCGGGCTCTGAGAGGCATCGAAGCTCGCACGAAAAGACAGTCGGGCGCATCTTCCTCGCTCGTGCTACCGGCCACTGCCGAAGGTCAACATAGCCCCCAGAAGAATCAAAAGCGTCGACACCGCAGTTTCAAACTGGAGCTCCGAGAGCCGTCGATGCACTGCCATGCCGAGACGCGCGCCGAGCAGTGATGGAGGCAACAGCCAAAGCGCCGCCTTCAGCTCGGCGCTCGTCATCAAGCCAGCGTGAATGTAGCTACCAGCGCGCACGGTGCCCATGATCAAGAAATACCACATGAGCGTCGCTCGAAACGATGCCTTATCGAGCCGGAACTTTTTCAAAACGGCGACGACGGGCGGCCCTCCAGTGCCGAAGAGACCCATGAGGGTTCCGGAGAGCAGCCCAACGGGGAGCTGCAGCCAGAAGTCGACGACGCGACCGGCAGGACGCGCAGACAAAGACGGTTCGCGCTGGGCGTCGGCGGGCAAGGCCACCGCCCGCCGGGCGCGCACTTGATCGTTAACGAAAAACCAGATGCCTGCCGCGGAGATCACGACACCGAGCGCTCGCTTCAGATCGATCACCGGTAGGCGTCCAAGTAGCCGCGTCCCGAGCCAGAGCCCGATCGCGGTGGTCGGCACAAGCCCGGCAAGCAACCACACTCGACCGAAACGCCAAATGCGCCCGAGGATGACGATTTCGATGGCGACGTTGACAAGAAACAGAGTCACCACCGCACCGCGCAAGTCCGGCAGTAAGAGCGCCGCCAGGGCGATAGCAAAGATCCCAGCACCAAAACCGACCGCCGCATAAACGATCTGGGCGCCGACCAGAATCAACGCACAGCCGGCATACTCCAAGTAACCTGGAAAAAGCTCAGGCAGGGTCAGCATCCGCGCCAGCCCCGATGGCCGTGCCAGCGCTGCCGGTTCGCGAATAGTGCGGCGCCCTCTGACCTCAACATCAACGTCTTCACGCTGGCGCTGGCTGACCTTTCCACAGCGAAATCAGCCGGCGCATCGCGGTGGCCGAGGCATCAATGTCTCGGGGTGAGTGGACAGCTGACACCCAACCTCCCGGCCACGACCCGACGTCGACGCCTCCGCAGAGAAAGCCAGCGCGCAGCAAATCAACGCTCCCCTGACTCGGTCCCTTCTTGAGCGCGGAGTAATGCACGCTCCCTGAGTAAATATCCTCGAGCGTGACCGCAGTATCCTCCGGTGGCACCAAGAGGTGAAAGCCGGAGAACTCGCCGTAGACCAGCCAGTTGAATCCCCCCTCGCGAATCACGTCATTGAGCGCATCGCGCAGTTGCGACGCGGCGGCGGTGGCACGTTCGCAAACGTCACTTGACGCAATGATTTTGAGCGTCGCGATTCCCGCGGCGGCGGAAACAGGATTGGCGTTAAAGGTACCTTGATGCGCGACACGGTGGCGTTGATTCCATTCGACGTCGCCATCTCGAAAGCTCATAAAGTCCATCAAATCGGCACTCCCGACGATGGCTCCGCCCGGATAGCCACCTGCCATCGCCTTGGCCAAGAGCGTCAAATCGGGCTTCACTTCGTAGAACCCCTGAGCCCCGCCGGGACTGCAGCGAAAACCCGTGATCACCTCGTCAAAGATCAACAGCACTCCATGCTGTGCAGTGACTTCGCGAAGTCCCTTCAAGTACGGGGCATCCGTGGGAACTTGTCCAAAGCTCGCTCCGGTCGGCTCAAGAATCACTGCCGCGACGTCATCGTCTTCGGCGAGCAGCTGGCGGACGGCATCGAGGTCATTTGGCGGCAGAACGACGATCTGTTCGACCGTCTCAGAGAGAACACCCGCCGGCGGCGAGCCATCGAAGGATGCCTTCTGAGCAAACGCCACTTGATCATGCCAACCGTGGAAATTCGTTAAGAATCGCACGATACGCCGTCGCCCCGTGGCAGCCCGAGCGAGGCGTAAAACGAGCTGACTTGCCTCGGTGCCAGAACTCGTGAATCGCACCTTCTCCGCGCTCGGGATCATCCGGGTGACAAGGTCAGCCCATTCGAGCTCGAGTTCGTGACAAGCGCCGAAATGAGTGCCCCTCTCCAAAGCTCTCTGCACTGCCTCGACAACCGTCGGGTCATTGTGGCCGAGCAGAAGCGCGCCGTGACCACCGAAGTAGTCGACGTACTCGTTACCGTCAACGTCCCACTTGCGGCTGCCGATGGCGCGATCAACAAAGATCGGAAACGGCCTCATGTAGCGAGAATCGTGCGTCACGCCGCTGGGAAAACGTTCGAGAGAGCGCTCGAAAAGACGCCTCGAACCTGGACAGAGTCGTTCGTACTGCGAAAGAATTGGTTGCTCGTTCATGACTCGGGTCATCACCTCACCCACGACGAAAACCGCTGCCCCCGCAGCGGCTCGCTACGCAAGCCTACCAAACAAGAATCGCAAGTGTCGCGAACGGCTTTACCAGCCTGTTGAACGTCGTGAGCTCGCGACAGATGCTCCTATTGGAGCGCACTTGCGGCCGTTTGGCAAATCCTCAAGTCCCGAGGCGGGCTCATCCCTCGTCGCACAAGGGGTACCGCGAGCACGGCAGCAAGTCGAAGGTCGTGTCGAGGCCGCAGTTCGGAAACGGCGCGTTCGGCTCTTCTCCACCTTGGAACAAGTGGTTGATCAAAAACGTGACGTCGGCGATGTCGATAGCCGCATCATCGTTGACGTCCGAGGCGCGCCGGCAACGAGTCGACTCGCCGCCGCGAAACAGCTCGTTGAGAATCCACACTGCGTCAGGGAGTGTGACGTTCCCATCGGCGTTCGCATCGCCGCGCCGAAATGCGACGCCAGGAGATGTGCAATCCGCCGGCTCCCTCGGCTCGACTCGGTCTTTTTCGAGTGTGAAGGAATCCGCGACATCACCTTGGTCAGTCAGAAATCGCACGTCGAGTCGAGAGCCATCAAAGTCGAGTACCACAGAGCCGTGAGCGAGCGTGGAAAGAAACATGATCGGGTGGTCGAGTGGGCCGAACCCAAATCTTCCACCGGAGCTACCGGCAACGATGTACACAGCTCCATCGTTCGCCGTGAGGCCGGGAGCTTTTCGGTAAACCCCGTCGCCCTCCTCACGACCGTCCCCGCAGTCGAGGAGCATCTCCGAGCTCAGTGTATGAGATCGGCCGTAGTGTTGATCAACCAACACTGACCGTTCGTAGCTATGGCTGTGTCCGGCAAGGACGAGATCAACTCCCGCAGCCTCGAGAATCGGCAGTGCGTTCCGCCGCATCTCGATCAATTGTTGCTCCCGGTCCGAATCGTGCGAACCCTTCGAGTACGGCGGATGATGCCAGAAAGCGATCAACCACTCGCTCTCATTTGCGGCCAGATCTTCGACGAGCCACTGCATCATCGCCCCTTCCGTGGAGCGATCAGTCTCATGCGATTCAAGTGACACGAAGTGAATATTGCCGTAGTCAAACGAGTAGTAGGCTTCCGTCCCCGAAGCGACGCCTCCAGCCTCCGCTTCGGTAGGGATCGTGAAGATGTCGTAGTACGGCCCCGTGAGCGTCGCCGAATCAGCCGTGATTCCGTCGTGATTACCAAGTGTCGGCCACACCGACGACGTACGCAGTAAGCTGGGGTACATGTCGAACACAGCATTCTGGTATTCTTCGTCAGTACCGCTGTTGTAGGCGTTGTCGCCAAGCATGATCCAAAGGTCGGTGAGGCGGTCGTCCGAGAAGCGCAGATAGGCATCCCGCACGAGCTCCGCCGGTCGTTCAGCAGAGCCAGAATCACCAATCACCCAGACGCGGGTACGCTTTGCCACTCCTCGCGACGGCGCGGTGACGAACAGATGCTCGACATCGTCGCCAGCGAGATCCTCTGTTGCCGTACCGATCGCATAGTAATAGAGCGTATCCGGTGTCAAGCCGTCGACGTTGATCTCGTGCTCGGTCGTTTCGGTCTCCGAGGAATGCACACTATTCAGCTGGCCGACAGCAGTACCGACTCGTACTCGTGAATCGGTCGGCACGTCAGTACGCCAGCGGATGACAATCGATTCCGAGGTGCAAAGCTGCAGATAAGGACCACGAACGATCGAAGCATCCTGGGCCGCGACGCCGGCGCAAATCGTGAAGCCGAGCGCATAGCTCAGAGTCGAAGCCCTTCTCCAGCGCGAGGATGCTGCTCGGATCATGTTGGACGTTGACACCAAAAACGGGTCAGGATCGTGTCGACTCATCTAACTGCTATCCGAGGACGGAGTTGAAATAACGTGCGATTCTCGTGCGGCATCGACTCGCGTCTGAAGTCGCACCAACGCACGCCGGACGCGCTCCTCGAGCAGCGCTACCGCAGCCAAGCCCTTTCGACGTGCCGAGAGCGAGTCGATTGCTCGCAGAGCCTGTCGGTACGCAGCAATTGCCTCAGCGTCACGTCCAGCGAGGGTGTGAATTTCCCCGATGGTCGCCAACCACGTCTCTGTGCGCGACGACACCGATAGAAGTGTTTGCACTCGCGACATGGCGTCATCAAGGCGCCCTGACTCGATCTCGAGCTCCAATGCTCGGCGCTCGAGAGTCACGACGGAACCCAGTCGAGCAATGCCTTCGTCGATCCCCGCGATCGCCTCGGTATATCGCTTGGCATCTGCAAGCACGTTCGCGCGAGAGAGAAAGATCTCAGGCGGCGGTCGCCGTCGACGACTCACACGGTCGATCACGCACGTGTAATCACTCGCCGCCCCCGACGCGTCGTGGAGCATCGCAAGGGCTTTAGCTCGCAGCAAGAATCCTTGGGGACTTCGTGGTTCGAGACGGATATATCCGTCAGCGCAGAACTTCGCCAGTTGCGGACAACCGGCGTCAAGAAACAGCTTCCCGCGCACCAGCACAACAGAGTAAAGACTCGGATCGAGCTCCTGCGCTCGTTCGAAATCCTTCAAGGCCACAACCCATTCGCCGTGAAGTCGATACAGATCACCGCGGCGAAGAAAGAGCGTCGCGTCATGAGGCGATCGCTTCATTCGTTCCGTGAGCTTTTCGATTTGTTTGTGTTCTCCAACGTGAGAACAAAGGGGCTGGGCAGCGGTCGCGACCAACGCCAAGGCGAGCGCTGCTGGCCAGTATCGACGAGCATCACGCTCTTGCCTAGAGGGCATGACATCCGTCAACAATGACGAAGCTTTCAAGCGGTCGTGAATCATGGAGTGCGTGGTAGAGAGGCGTGTGGTCGACGAAAACCCAATCGTCCGGAACGTTCTAGTCTACCTTCCGCAACCGGACGGTGCGAACATTCTGTTGACCGCTGCGGTGTAGTTTCGAGCAAACACTAGCGAGATCGACTACACTCAGACCCCGAGTCGGCACGCCAATTGCACCGGTACGCACCGGTACAGGTGCACCGGTACAAGTGCACCGGCACTCCACATGCTCGTGAGCCGCGGCGCCGCGGTCCAGTCAGCAAGAAATCGAGGGCGACCCCCATGACACCTGCCCCAAGCGACCAACCCCTCGCCTACCTCAACGGCGAATTCGTCCCGCTCGAGAACGCTCGCCTGCCGGTGTTTGACCGCGCGATCGTTCTCGGCGCCACCGTCACGGACATGACACGCACGATCAACCACCGACCTTTTCGTCTTGACGACCATCTGACACGCTTCCTGCGGTCAGCCAAGTACGCCGGGATCGAACCGCCGATTCGTCGCGACCAGCTTCGCCGCGTAACTCTTGAAGTCGTCGAGCAGAATTGCTCGTTTCTCGACGCCGACCAGGACCTGGGAGTGATTCACTTCATGTCTCCTGGCCCGGTGCCGACGTACGGCGGCTGGCTCGACACACCGATTGCCGAGCAGCCGACACTTTGCATTCACACGTTTCCGCTCCCGTTTCAGCACTGGGCGCATTGGTACAGCGAAGGCGCGCACGCCGTCGTCCCTCCGACGCGCCACGTTCCGCCTCATTGCGTCGACGCAAAGATCAAACATCGGAGTCGCATGCACTGGTGGTTGGCGGAACGCGAAAGCAGCCTGGTCGATCCAGCGTGCGTCACGCTTCTGCTTGACCTCGATGGCAACGTCACGGAGTGCAGTGGCGCCAACTTCTTCGTCGCCAAGGGTGACGAGCTCTGGATCCCCTCGCCGCGAAACACGCTTCCGGGAGTCAGCCTCGCCACCGTGCGTGACCTCGCGCCGCAACTCGGGCTCCAGTGGATTGAGCGTGACTTCCAGTTGTACGACGTGATCAACGCCGATGAAGCGATGATTGCGAGCACTCCCTTTTGCCTCGCGCCGGCCACCCGGATCAACGCCCTCCCGATTGGCGACGGCAAGATCGGCCCAGTATTTGGGCGCCTGATCGCTGCCTGGGGAGCACTTGTCGACAGGGACCTGCTAACTCAAAACACCAAGGTCGAGTTCCCAAGCGCCACATCCCCCACCGGCTCTTAGACGCAGCGAAGCCAGCTGAAAATTACGAGCACGCCGAGGTCGAATACGTTATCGCTTCGACTGCGCGCGCAAGATCTTGGCAGTCTTTTCGATGTCGACCTTGCCACGGACACGAAACTCGAGCACGGTACCCGAGGCGTCGCCTCCCCACCGCATACCCACTCTCCCCGACGAAAACTTTTTGGCGTCGTAAGCGAGGCTGCTCTTTCGCTTCCCGCGCCGGCTGGCCGTGAACGTTCCCTCCGCAACCTCGAGCCGAAAATTGGCTTCCGCGCGATAGTTAAGACCTCGCTTTTTGCCCGCCTTCTTCGCAATCCGGCCTTTCCTGGTGAACACCGCACACTCGCTACCGAAGTTGCTCCCTATCCCATCGCCGGCAGCATTGAAGTAACTCACCGCGACGACACTCGCTGGTGTGTAGTTGCGATTATTGGAAAATCGAATCTCCGCCATCAGCTGGTCTTCGAAAACACAGTCGAGGAGCATGTAGCCGCGCTTCGCGATGCGTAACCCGCGTGGATATTCACGTGGTACCGACCAGCGAAGCGGAGCTTGGACCCCGGAGCTGATCTCGGGCTTGAATGCGTCCTCACCCGTTTTCTCCGTCTGGAATCGATAAACAGCCTCGACTTGACCTCCGTCGAGGAATTTGAACGACGACGCGTCGAGATGTTCCTTCAGCCGATCCCGAACGAGACGGCGGTCCTCTTTTGCTTTCTTCTTCTCCGACTTCGAACGTTTCTTTTTCTTAGCTTCCTTCGATTTTTTCGTCTTGTCAGGCGCGGCAGATAGGAAGGCCTGGGGGCGTTCCGCGTGCGAGAACGACGGCGGCGGCCCCGAGAGAAAAACCACGGCCGCACTGACCAGCGCGAGCTTCCAACTCAAACCGAAGCGCGCACCAAACCCGCGAATCGACATGTCACCTCCCGAGCATGACCTCTTTCGGCCTGAAGCCAATTCCAGCGCCCGCGCCGCGACTTGACTCGTCTCGAGCCAGCCCCAGTCGCCGCGCAGTCGGCATCGCCTAACACCCTGCCTAAGCGCAGCGCGGGTGGACAAGCCGTGGGGCCGCGTCGGCATCGAGCCTCGATCTGTCACGACTTTCGGACTGGCCTTTCCCATGCTGCGTCGATTAAATGGGGGTCCGGTGAAGTTCTCTGCGGGCTGCAGCGGCGCACCCGGCAACGGTGAGAGTAGACACCGTGAGAGTAGACACCGTGATGGAAAACAAATGATCGAAGACACCGTGAGACGGCACGCGATTCACGGCGTCGCGATTGAGCGACACGATATCCACACCCTTCACAAACTTTCTGCTTGGGACTTCGATGACTGCTCCTGAACACAACAACATTTTTGGCATCGTACCGCCCATGGTAACCCCTTTCAAGGCGGACGGTGAGATAGACCTTGACGCACTTCGCACCGAAGCGAGCTTCCTTGTCGAATCCGCAGGCGTGCATGGCCTGGCGGTAACCGGCAGCACCGGAGAGGGCCACACCCTGAATACGGAAGAGACTCGTAAAATCACCGAGGTCGTCACGGATGCGGTGAATGGGCGCGTGCCAGTCATCACAGGAATCATCAGCGACAGTACACAGGATGCGATCGAGAAAGGCCGCGCAGTCAAGGATCTCGGGGTCGCGGCACTTCAGGTGACGCCGGTGCACTATCTATTTCGCCCCGACGACGACGCCATGATGCGCCACTTCGACGCCGTCGCCACCGGTGCCGGCATCGACGTAATGATCTACAACGTCGTGCCGTGGACCTATCTTTCACCACAGCTCCTGGCGCAGATTATCACCAACGTCGAAGGTGTCATCGGCGTCAAACAGAGTGCTGGAGACATGAAGCTCCTTGCCGACTTGCTCCTCGAATGTCAAACCAAAGCACGCATCATGAGTGCCGTTGACGCCCTGCTTTACCCGTCGTTCATGATCGGCGCCCATGGAGCCATCGCTGCGATCCTGACCGCCGTTCCGAGCCTGTGCGTCAAGCTCTGGGATGCTGCGCACGCGCATCGTCACGACGACGCCATGGAGCTCCACGCGTCGCTGCTGAGGATATGGAATGCGATCTTCGACGACAACCTGCCGGCGAATGTAAAATACTGTCTAAACCTTCAAGGAAGAGAAGGTGGCTTGCCGCGCGCGCCAATGCCGAAGACCTCCGAACAGCAGGCAGCGGCGATTCGAGAAGCGCTGGCGCAAGCCGAAGTGTTATGACCCACGCCGCGGCGAGCGCACCAGCGACCCACCGCGAACACAAATCGCGGCCGCTCTCGGACTGTCGAAGCAGAGCTCTGTTGGCGTTCGTCGCACTGCTTGTCAGCCTGGCGGTCCTCGACCGGCGCACGCAGGCCGAGGCGACGCGCCCAAACTTCGTCGTCTTCATCGCCGACGACCACGGCTACACCGACCTGGGCTGCTATGGCAATGGATCGATCGCGACGCCGAATATAGATCGTCTCGCCGCCTCCGGTTGTCGCTTCACTCGCGCCTTTCTGACCACATCGTCATGCAGCCCGAGCCGCTGCAGTATCTTGACCGGACGTTACCCGCACAGCACGGGAGCCGAGGATCTCCACGCGCCGCTGCCGGAACGAGCGCGAACAGTGGCGTGGTACCTTCGGGCCGCTGGCTATCACATCAGTGCTGCCGGCAAGTGGCATCTTGGCGATCCAGAGCGCCGTAATTGGGACCTCATCGAGGAATGCGGCGGACACGATACCGCAGCGAGGGCGATCAAAGCGCTTCGTAGCCGCCCACAGGATCGACCTTTTTTTCTCTGGGTAGCCTCGGTTGATCCCCATCGCCCATTCGATGCGGACGCCACCCCTGAACCGCCAATGCCGGAGCACGTTCGCGTCCCTCCCTACCTGCCCGACCGAGTCGAGATCCGCAGAGAGCTAGCCGCCTACTACGGCGAAGTCCAACGCTTCGACCGACACGTCGGCGAGGTGACTGCTGAGCTTCAGCGCCAGGGCGTGCTCGACACCACATGCGTCGTCTACCTGTCGGACAATGGCATGCCGTTTCCGCGAGCAAAGACAACCCTTTATGACTCAGGCATTCGGACGCCCCTGATTCTGCGCTACCCACCGCTTTTGGAGGCAGGTAGCGAGTATCACGGTCTCGTGAGTGCGATCGATCTGGCGCCGACGATTCTCGAGCTGGCGGGCGTCCACGCGACAACGCCCCAAGGGCGCAGCTTGCTCCCCGCGCTGAAGAATTCCGACATCACCCATCGACAGGCGGTCTTTGCGGAGGCTAACTGGCACGATTTTGAGCAATTCAGCCGTGCCGTCCGCACTGAGCGCTACCTGCTGGTTCGCAACTACTACTACGATCGGCCACTGTGGAACAGCGTCGATTCCATCAATTCGCCCACCTGGGCAGCGGTGCTGGACGAAAGGGAGCAAGGTCGCTTGACGCCGGCGCAGTTGTTTCTTTTCCAAGAACCGCGCCCATTCGAAGAGCTGTACGACTTGCAGCTTGATCCAAGTTCACTTGCCAGCGTTGCCCATCGCCAGACGTATCGAGATACCTACGCTCGTTTGCGAACGCTTCTCGACAATTGGCGCGTCGAGACCGCGGACGCGATGCCGACGCAGCGACGACGAGACGGCTGGACGCGCGATGGAAGACCACTGCCGCACAATCAACCGTGGTACGATCGCTGGAAGAAGCGGGGCCGTACGGACTTCAACCGCTTCGCTCGTTAGCTCGCCCGCCGAGAGACTCTGGAAGATAGCAGGAGACGCGAATGACCTCCCTGACCACACGGGGCGCTACCCGGTCGCTCCTGGGGCGTTCAGCGGGGCGAACCAAAGCTTGTGCGCGGTCTCGCCAAGGATCTCTCGCTGGGACCGCGCGTCGAGCCCCAGGTAGTGCGTGAAAATGCGGAGGTGCTGGGAGTAGGTGAGCTTGGGGCACCACAGCTCGCACGGAAAATCGCTTCCCCACACGCAACGATTCGGCTCAAAGGCTTCGATAATGCGTCGACAGGGGTCGTGGAGGTCGCGGCACGGATATTCCTCTGCACTCCCCGTGGGGATAAACGTCAGCTTAGCGTGGGCGTTCGGCAACTCCGCGAGCGCGAGCACGTCCTGCAAAGTCTCGCTCATGTCGGGGCCGGCGCTCAGATTGAGGCAGTGGTCGATCACAAAACGAAGACGCGGATGGCGACGCGCCAGAGCTTCGATATTCCGACGCTGGTCACGGTTGACCAGGACGTTGATCACGATTCCAAGATCTGCAGCAACTGACCAGAGCTTGTCGACGCCGGCATCGTCGAGTCGTCCGCTGCGACCGGGGATGCTCCGCATGCCACGTACACCTCCTTCGCGCACGTACCGACGCAAGATCTCGGGGCTGCGTGGATTATCCGGGTCAAGAGTGCAGACTGCCGTCAACTCGCCGTCGCTGCCGCGAGCTGAGTCAACCGTGAAACGATTGTCCCACTTGTAGAAAGTGCTCGTCTGGATCAGCGTCACGTGTGTTACACCCGCTCGCTTCATTTCGCGGCGCAGATGCTCGAGTGTGCCGGTCCCGGGCGGCGGCCGGTAGGGTCGCTCCACGGTCGGATAGAGCTCCGCGTCGGTGCCGTACGGATGGGCGTGGCAATCGATGACGAGCGGTTGACGTTCCGCTCCACCGCTCGTCGCAGCTCTGCCGACGCTGACACTGACAGTCGTCGCGCTCGCCGCCAGGGTAGCACCAGCCACTTTCAAAAACTCACGTCGCCCGACGTAGGCGGCTTTCTCGTATGAACTTTGCATACACCCAAAATACCAAGGAGGCGCCGACGCGAAAAGTGTAGACTACGCAACGCGACAACCTTTGGGCTTGGCCGCAGATCCGTCGTCCGTGCGAGAGCCGCTCTTCCACGACCGACGTCGTGCCCAGACTGAGGCGGGGCCTTCAACGTTCAGGATAGGAACGTATCGACGACCTCATGAAGACTCACCTGTTTTTTGTTTTCGGAGTCGTGGCCGTCCTGGCCCTCAGCGGCTGCTCGAACGTCGCCGTCATCGATCGACCGGATGGGCTGCAGCTGAGCGACGATTCGACGACGATCGCGCACGTGAATGCGAGTTGCTGGGGCGTTTATTTCTTCGGGTGGCCCTTTATCTGCGGCAGCGACACCGAGCCAGGTTCGTATACCTTCTTCGAAGACACGACGACGGCAGAGCGAGGCGTTGCTATGCTGACGCGGAAGGCTCAGGAGCTGGGTGCGCAGCGTGTCACCGACATCACGTCACGCGCCGACTCGCGGTGGACATCCTTCCTGATCTTCTGGGTTCGAGAGGTCCACGTCTCAGGAACCGCAACCCGATAAAACCTGCAGCGCCATTCCAGCTGTTCATCGCGCCTTCCACTGACGGCTGCGGCGACGCGAGTCCATTTCATTGGTAGGAGACCCATGACATCAACCGATCGCCCCGTCATCGTCGTCCCGGGTGACGACCCGCCGCAGATCGCCGGCTCACCTCGCCTCGAGCGTCTCAGTGACTTCGGTGACGTCGTACTCTACGACACTCGTCCGGGCAGCGTTGAGGAGCAACTCGAGCGGAGTCGTACTGCGACTGCCATCATTAACTCCCGAGGACAAGTCAAGTGGCCACGGCAGGTGCTCGAACAGCTTCCCCAGCTCCGAATGTTCACGGTCTGTGGCATCGGCACCGACGCGATCGACCTCGACGCAGCGCGCGATCTTGGCATTGTTGTCTCGAACATTCCGGGACGCACAGCACCGGTCGTCGCCGAACACGCATTCTCGCTCCTTTTAGCCGCTGCACGCCAAACGGCCTTTCAGACGATCGAGATGAAGGCTGGCCGCTGGACACGTCGTCTGGCGACTTCTCTGCGTGGCAAGACGCTGGGAGTCATCGGCACCGGCAACATCGGATGCGAAATGATCGCCCTCGCCAAGGGGTTTGGCATGCGCGTCATAGCATGGTCCTTTCACCCCTCCACCGAAAAGGCATCACGTCTTGGCTTTGAGTATGCAGACCTCTCGGTCGTGCTCCGAGAAAGCGACGCTGTGAGCCTCCACGTCAAGTTGACAGACGACAGCTCCGGTCTGATTGGCGCGCGCGAACTCGGCCAAATGCGCCGCGGCGCCTTGCTTGTCAACACCGCGCGCGGAGCTGTCATTGACACCGATGCTCTCATTGCAAGCCTCGACTCAGGCTACCTCGGCGGCGCCGCCCTTGACGTCTTCGACATCGAACCGCTGCCGGCAGACCATCCGCTTCTGCGCTGCGAACAGGTGGTGCTCACCCCCCACGCTGCTGATCAGACCCCTGAAGGCATCGATCTTCTCAACAGCGGCTGCGTCGACAACGTCGTTTCGTTCTTCGCAGGCCGACCACAGAACGTGGTGACGTGAAGACCGATCATAGTGACACTGAGGGTGGCCAGTCACCTCGGACGCATACTCGTCAGGCGCCGCTACGATCACCACGGCTGCGTGTCACAACCCTTTTCGAGCATCCAACGGTCAGCGGCGGCGAACGCTCCATGCTCGAAGTGATGCGTCGACTGCAGAACGAATTCAGCTTCCAGGCGACCGCACCGCCCGAGAGTCACATGGCCGCGGCCATCGAAGCCTTGGGAAGCGTGCAGCTTGTGCCTTTTGAGCGCTGCCGCCAGCCACAGGATGGAAAGTCGCCGGCGGAACGCAATGCCGCACACTTGGCGGAGATGGTCTCCGCCGACTTGGTGCATGGCAATTCTCTCTCGACAGGTCTCGTCAGCGGTCTTGTCGGCGAGTCGCTCGGCGTTCCGTCCCTGGCGCACGTCAGAGAAATCGAGCGCCTGAGCGGCGCACGACGTGCCCGTCTGTCGAAAAACACACGCGTTGTTGCGGTATCGCACGCGGTGAAAGCACACCTCGTCGCCGAAGGTGTCGACGCAGGACAGATCGAAGTGATCCACAACGGGGTCGACCTGACCCAGCTGGATCGCTCTCAGGTTCGCGGTTCGATTCGTAGCGAGTTGAACCTCCGCCGGGACGTACCGCTCGTTGCAACGATCGGCCAGATTTCGCTGCGCAAAGCAACGGATGTGTTTCTTGACGCCTTCATCCGCTGCCAAAAGGTCCTCCCGGATCTACACGGCATCATCGTGGGCGCTCGCTTCTCCGAAAAGGCCGAGAATGTAGAGTTCGAACGACAGCTTCATGAGCAAGTTCGGCGAAGCGACTTGACCGACCGCATCTACTTCCTTGGTTGGCGGAGCGATGTCCCGGCGATCTTGCGGGACATCGACGTGTTGGTCCACACCGCGCGGCAGGAACCCCTTGGACGCGTCCTCCTCGAGGCAGCCGCGATGGCGACAGCCGTTGTCGCGACAGACGCCGGTGGTACTGCAGAAATCATCGACGATGGAGAAACCGGCTGGCTGGTGCCGGTGGACGACGCAAAGAGTACTGCTGAACGCCTGCATCGAATGCTCACCGACGCTCCCGAACGCGAACGGCTGACACACGCTGCGCGACGCAAGGCCGAGGATTGCTTCGATATCGAAACGTGTGTGCGACGCACGCGCCGGCTTTGTCTTGAGATCTCTGGACGAACGGGTGGCTGAAACACGTGGGATACGGAGTCGGCGATCGAGCGGGAGAACGACTGGGAGAGGCAGAGTCAGAGGCGGAGGCAGAGTCAGAGGCGGAGGCAGAGTCAGAGGCGGAGGCAGAGTCAGAGACGGAGGCAGAGTCAGAGGCGGAGGCAGAGTCAGAGGCGGAGGCAGAGTCAGAGGCGGAGGCAGAGTCAGAGGCGGAGGCAGAGTCAGAGGCGGAGGCAGAGTCAGAGGCGGAGGCAGACACGCATACGGATACAGAATCAGACGCAGAGCACTCCCACTCCCACCCACACGCCGACCATCCCGAGACCTGCGAAGCGACCGCGCAACCCAGAATCACCGTTCCGCCACGCAGCCCCGCACCAGCAGCCTCGTCGCGTCGTCACCCAGCGCCGATCACTCAGACTTGAAAGACGCCGAGATTGAAACTGTCCTCTTGCGGGGCCCGCGCGGTGATGTCGAGAAGTCGGCTCAGCACGTCGCGCGTCGTGCGTGGATCGATGATCGCATCAGCCCAAAGGCGAGCTGCGGCGTAGTAGGGCGACTCGGAGGCTTCGTACGCGCGCCGAATTCTCGCGAGGATTTCGCTCTCTTCGTCGGAGCTCAGCGTGCCTTTCGCCTTCGCCTTCTCGATACTCAAGATCGTGTCAGCGGCCTGCTCGCCTCCCATGACGGCGATGCTCGCTGTCGGCCAGGCGAGGAGGAATCGAGGTGCGTAGGCACGCCCACACAGCGCGTAGTTGCCTGCACCATAGCTGTTACCGACGATCACAGTGATCTTCGGTACGCGTGAATTGCTGACGGCACTGACAAGCTTAGCACCGTCCTTGATGATTCCGCCTTGCTCGGCGCGCGTCCCCACCATGAAACCCGTGACGTCTTGGAAAAAGACGAGCGGTAAGGACTTCTGGTTACACCCGAGGACGAACCGCGCGGCCTTGCTCGCTGAGTCTGAGTAGATGACGCCTCCAATCTGCATCTCCCCAGCAGCGTTCTTCGTGACCAGACGCTGGTTCGCGACGATGCCGACGGCTTTGCCGCCGATACGAGCCGTGGCAGTGAGAAGCGTCTTGCCGTAATCCGCCTTGTACTCCTCCCAGCTACCCCGATCGATGACATGCGCCAAGAGCTCTCTCATGTCATACGCGCTGCGTCGATCCTCAGGAAGAATCGTCAAAATCGAGGCCGGATCCCCCTCCGGGGACACCCGATCAACCACTGACGGCGGCTCGCTGGCCGCACCGTCGCTGTCTCCGTCTCGAGGCTCACACGACGGCCACTGCGCGGCCAGACGCCGCACGCGTGCGAGACACCGCTCCTCTGTCGCGTCCTCAAAGTCAGCCATACCGCTCAGCTTCGTGTGCGTTGACGCTCCGCCCAGCGCCTCGCTGTCGGCGTCCTCGCCGATCGCGGCTTTGACCAAGTAAGGTCCACCGAGGAAAATGCCGCTCGTGCCTTGAACCATGAGGAGCTCATCGCAAAGAGCTGGAATGTACGCGCCGCCCGCAACGCATGGCCCCATGACGGCGGCAATCTGCGGTACACCGAGGGCAGACAAGCGGGCGTTGTTGTAGAAGATTCGGCCAGCTCCGTCGTGGTCCGGAAAGCTCTCATGCTGTAACGGCAAGAAGAGGCCGCCGGAATCGACCAAGTAGATCGCCGGCAGGCGGTTTTCCATGGCCACCTCCTGCGCCCGTAAGATCTTTCGGATCGTCAGAGGAAACCAGGTGCCACTTTTGACCATGGAGTCATTCGCGATGACGATGCAGTCCCGACCGGAGACCTTGCCGATCACGACCCGAACTCCTGCGGCGACGATGCGTCCCTGGTCGGTGTACATCCCGTCGGCGGCAAACGCTCCGATCTCGAAACGATCGGCGGTCCGATCTAGCAGCAGATCGAGTCGCTCAGGAATTGTCAGTTTGCCCTTGCTGTGCTGGCGAGCAATAGCGGCCTCGGAACCTGCGACTGACTGCTCGGCCAATCGTCTTTCTAGGTCCTGTAGGACAGCAGTGTGAGGACTCAGCGGCTTTGTCTTGCGGTTCATTCCTGCCCTGTATTGGCGCACCATGACACCGTCTCGCCACGACGAAAAGCCGCGAGCCCACGTTGAGCTTCAGGCATCGCGACGGCAGCGACGAATTCTGCACTGGCGCGCGAGAGTTGTTGGCTGACGACGTCGGGTTCAAATTGCCTCAGAAAACGTTTCGTACGCTGCGCGGCCGCGCTCGATCGCTCTTGAGCGAGTCGTTGTGAGTGCTCGATGGCAGCCGCGGATCCTGCGTCCTCGGTGTAGACGTCGGCAAGCCCGCTGGCGACGGCTTCGCGAGCGTCGAACAAAGCGTCACAGACCGTGACAGCAACGAGTCGCTGTAACGTCAAACGGCGCCGCGCTACCACCGAGACGAGTGCAGGGACCAAGCCGAGTCGTGTCTCGGGAAGAGCGAAGCGAGCCTTGCCTCCCGCGAAGACGAAATCTGCCGCCACAGCGAGTCCGAGGCCGCCGCCGAGTGCGGGTCCGTCGACCGCAGCGACGAGAGGCACGTCGAGTCCTAGCAGGCGCTGGTATACTTCGGCAAGAGCGTCACCGAATTGCTGCGCGATGCCTCGATCCGTTAGGTCGACTGCCTTCAGATCCATGCCGGAGCAAAACGCTGGACCACGCGCGGTCATGAGCAAAACGCTCGTAGCCGGATCGTTCTGTGCGCGCTGGATCTCAGTTGCCAGCTCGCCGAGCAAGTCGAAGCAAAGAGCGTTGCGCTTCTCCGGACGATTGAGCTCGACGTGGCATACGCCGTTCGTGGTCTTCGAGATCACAAGGCTCATCGTCAAAACGCGCCTCCTCCGCTGAGATCCCGCGGTCGTGCAGGCGAGTCGCCACCACGACCGCACACCCGTTTGCTACACCGATTCACACCGGAGCCTGGTCGGTTGTCAGGATGCCGTCTCGCGGTAATCGATCCCCCCAAGCCTCAAGCACCTCGCGGCCGACATTGTCCGGAACATCCATGGGCAGCCGCAAAAGCGCCTGCGCGTACGTCTTTCCTTGCGCGTCGAGACGCAGCGACACCGCACCACCACCGCTGAGAGCATGGGCGATGACGAAATTGAACGCTTCGAGGTTGTCCAAGTCGTAGCGCTCAACGTCGCCGATATCGAGAGGACTCAGGTACTCCTTGACGCGCTCAGCAGTGAGCTGTCGCTTCAGTTCAGGATACCACTGCGACCGACGGGAAATGATGCCGATGTTGACGGTGTCGCCCTTGTCACCGGAGCGACCATGAGCCAACAGGAGCAGTCGCATCTTCATGCGGAAATCACCTCAACGTTTGGCTGCACACACGCCCGCGGCACGAGGCCAGACCAAATATTTCGCAGTCGCGAAGCTCTTGGGCGTCCGCCCGCATACCCGGTCACTCCGGGAGGGCCTGTCAGGATCAACCCAATGATCTCACGCCCTACTTCCTCGCAAGCTTCCTGACTCGTGGACCGCGCCGAAACACGCAGCGTGACTTCCTGTGGTTCGGCCGCTACAGATGTGAGCGGGCCGTGGCACGAATCGACCCCGACGAGCTCGACTCGCCACTCGTCAAAAACCGCGCCAGTTTTCGTCTCTGTGCGGCGCCTCACGATCTCACCGCCTCGTCGAGCCTTTTCGACGGCATCTGGCCAGCAGTACGTCAACTGGCCAGTCACCTTCCAGCCTGCGTCGTAAATGCACGAAACCTTAAGCGTCGACGGTGCCGGTTTGCCTCGCACTCCCGTCACTTCGACTCGATTGGTGTCCTCTTGCCGCAACTGAATCGTCGTGAAATCGACGACGCAATCTGCGGTTATGTACGCTGACGGATCGCCGATCTCGTACAGCAGCTGTTCCTTGACGGAAGCAAGATCGACGATCCCCCCGAGCGACTCATGTTTGGTCACCGTGGCGCGTTCGCGGGAATGAACTTCAGCAATCGGGAAGCCAAGTCGCTCGACATCCGGGACCGATCGCCAGTCGGCCATGTAGTTGCCGCCTGTGGACTGTCCGCCGCACTCGAGGATGTGTCCGACCACGGTTCCCAGCGCCAGAGCATCCCAGTCGTCCGCGGCGACATCGAACTCGTGGATCATCGGTCCAAGCGCGAGTGCAGTGTCGGTGCAGCGCCCAGTGACGACGATCTGCGCTCCGCCGCGCAGCGCTGCGGCGATGGGTTCTGCACCAAGGTAGACGTGAGCGCTGCTCATCTGCGGTGCGATCGCGGCGAAATCTGGGGCAGATGACTCAAGCGGCTGGCAGGCAACACGGCCGTCACCTCCGCCGAGGAAAAGAGACGACCGGATGTCGTCGCCGCTCACGACGCCGACCTTCATTCCGCGCAGGCCACACTCCGCCGCCCGTTGACACAGCGCCTCCGCGCAGCCGTATGGATTCACTCCGCCCGCACTCGCGATGACTTTGATATTTCGAGCCACGAGCTCTTCAAGAAGATCGCCGATGTCACGGACAAAATCTCGGGCGAACCCGGCCTCGGCGTCGCGTTCGCGCTGTTTGTCGAGAATCGCGATCGTGACTTCGGCCAGATAATCCAAGATCAGATAGTCGATCGGTCCGGAGCGAACTTGGAGAGCCGGGGCTTGCGACCAGTCCCCCCAAAACGCTTGACCGCTAGCGATGCGGATCATCGAGTCGCCTTTCCGACCTGCGTCGATTCGGACCGCCCCATCCGCGCAAACAATCCACGCGCCACGAGAATCCGAAGAATCTCACTCGTTCCTTCACCGATCTCGCACAGCTTCGCGTCACGCAAGTAGCGTTCGACGTTGTAGTCTTTCAGGTATCCATAGCCGCCGTGCACCTGGATGGCCTGAAGACAGGCAGCGGTCGCCATCTCCGAAGCAAAAACCTTCGTCACGGCCGACTCGTATGCAACACTTTCACCGCGATCCAGACGTTCGACAGCTCCACGAACCAGCGCGCGCGCCGCCTCCAGTTGAATCGCCATGTCAGCAACTTTCGCCTGAATCAGTTGGTAATTAGCGATCGGTTGCCCAAATGCGTGTCGCTCTTCCGCATAGCGCACGCTCTCTTCGAGTGCACCGCGTGCGAGTCCGAGGCACAACGCCGAAATCATGACGCGACCTTGCGCCAGGATCACTTTGACGTCGTCAAAGGCGCCGTCTACAGCGCCGAGCCGCTGATCATCAGGCACGCGTACGTCCGAGAGACTCACCGTGACTGTGTCCGACGAACGCATCCCAAGCTTGTCCTCAAGCGCCCCAGTCTCCAGCCCGGGCGTATCGCGCTCCACCACAAACGCGCTGATTCCTTTGCGTCCGCCTTCAGCTGACGTCACCGCGGTGACGACAAAAAGGCCGGCGCGATGGCCGTTCGTGATGAACTGTTTCGTGCCGTTGAGCACCCACGTGTCGCCGTCACGCACAGCGCGCGTCTTCATTCCGGCGGCGTCTGTACCGGAGTCAGGTTCGCTGAGGCACCAGCTTCCGAGGACGTCCCCCCGGGCGAGACTCGGCAAGAACCGCTGTTTGATCGAGTCGCTGCCAGCCAAAGCAATGTGCTCGCAGCACAGTCCGTTGTGCGCCTCGACAGCCAGTGCAACACCGCCGTCATGACGCGCGAGCTCTTCGAGCACGACGGCAAACATAGCGTAGTCGCCTCCGGCGCCGCCGTAGGCTTCGTCGATCCGGATGCCCCACAGCCCCTGAGCCGCAAGGTGGCGCACGAGATCGTCAGGATATCCCTCCTTACGGTCCCATTCCTGCGCAAATGGCGCAATGCGCTCTGACGCGAAACGGGCGACGCTCTGCCGGAGAGCCTGTAATTCTTCCGTTTGGTCGGGACTCATGGCGCTCAAAGCCTGTCGCTTGTTTTGACCGCGAACGGGTGCCGCTCACGCTACTCCACCCTCCCTAACATATCATCAATCTCTGACCAACGCCGTCCGTTACCGGACCGTCGTCCCACCACCGAGAGCGAAGCAGATCCTAGCCGTTTCACTCACGGCCCGAGTCAAAGAGCCATTCGTGCATCCATGCGACGCCTTCGACGAGCAAGACTCTGGCTCCAGCACTCGACGCCCACCAGCGCGCCGGATCGTAGTCCTCTCTCGGCACCGAGATGACTCCCACCGCTATGTCACCGAACTCCTTCTTGAAGACGAGTCGAGAACGCCGAGCATGAACGCCAAGCGTCAAAACATTGACTGCGGCGACATTCGCCCGAGAATCCTCAAGTGCGCGACGCACTGCGCGTGCCGACTCATACGTTCGGTGGAGCCTAGTGTTCGCTGCTGGCGCGACGATGACGCGATCTGCGGCGACCCCCAAGGCTTTGAGACTGGCCGCACTCAGTTCCGCATAGCTGCGGTAGGAGCTGAGATAATTCCCGTGATCCAGTGGGCCGCCGCCGACGCAAACGTGCGAGTACTCGCCGGTCTCGAGCTCCTTCACGGCGACAGCGAGTGCGTAGTCGGGAAGCCACCCCTCGATCACGAGCACTTCAGCCGACGCCTCGCGCTCCGAAACCGCTAAAAAACCGTGTGCATACGAGATCGTTAGTACCACAGCACCCCCAACCAGAGCGAGAAGAGTCAAACCGCCGAGTAGAGTCGGACACCAAATGGTGCGTCGCCGGATGAAGTAGCGCAGCATCGACGTTCACATCCCCCTAGTGGTTCCGCGGCCCCCAACGAGATCATGTGCCGCACGAGTGACCTTTTCTTGCCACTCAAAGTACGAGTATACTTCGCGTCGATTCGATACGACCAACCGAGACGAAACGACCGATAGGACTGCGAGCGATGGGGTATCCTAGCCTGCAAGAGTGCGTCCTCGACCTTGAACGCAATGGACAACTCGTGCGCATTCGGGACGAAGTTGATCCTGACCTTGAGGTTGCGGAAATTCAACGGCGAGTTTATGCAACCCAGGGGCCGGCGGTTCTCTTCGAGAACCTCAAAGGCTGCCGTTTTCCTGCTGTTTGTAATCTCTTCGGAACGATCGAGCGCGCACGGTTCATTTTTCGTGACACGCTCGATCTCGTCCGTCGAGCGGTGCAGCTGAAGGCCGACCCCACCCAGGCGCTCCGCCAGCCTCTCGCTCAGTGGCGTCTCCCTTGGACAGCGCTGACGTCACTTCCGCGCCGCGTCGCCACCGGACCGGTGCTGGAATCGACGACACGGGTCTCGGAGTTGCCACAGATACGCAGCTGGCCTGACGATGGCGGGCCGTTCATCACCTTACCGCAGGTCTACACGGAAGACGCCTCGCGCCCAGGCGCGAGACACTCTAACGTGGGGATGTATCGCATCCAACTGGCGGGCAACCGCTACGCCGTCGATCGGGAAGTGGGGCTACACTACCAGATCCACCGCGGCATTGGAGTTCACCACGCCCAGGCGCTCGAGCGCGGCGAGCGTCTGAGGGTCAGCATTTTCGTCGGTGGGCCGCCAGCACATACTTTCGCCGCTGTCATGCCGCTTCCGGAAGGGCTCTCAGAATTGTTGTTCGCAGGGATGCTCGCCGGCCGCCGCTTCCGGTACGTTTCACGCAACGGGTTCAAGGTCGCCGCTGATGCTGATTTCTGCATCGTTGGCACCGTCGCCTCCGGTCGCACGCTCCCCGAAGGCCCCTTCGGCGATCACCTCGGGTACTACAGCTTGGTCCACGACTTTCCGGTTCTCGAGGTTGAAGCGGTCTACCATCGCCCTGACGCTATTTGGCCATTCACGGTCGTTGGTCGCCCACCCCAAGAAGACACAACGTTCGGCAAGCTGATCCATGAGATCACCGGTCCCATGGTACCGAAGCAGATTCCCGGCCTGCACGCACTTCACGCCGTCGACGCGGCGGGCGTTCACCCTCTTCTTCTTGCGCTCGCAAGTGAGCGCTATGTGCCGTACGCTGAACGGCGGCCGCAGGAGCTTTTGACGATCGCCAATGCTATCCTCGGCTTCAACCAGTGCTCGCTCGCCAAATACCTTCTGGTCGCGGCGCGGGAGGACGCCCCCGGCCTCGACATCGACGACATCGAGGCTTTCTTGCGGCACGTCCTCGAACGCGCCGATTGGAGTCGTGACCTCCATTTTCAGACCTCGACGACGATCGATACGCTCGACTACTCCGGCACGGGGCTGAACGAAGGGTCGAAGCTCGTCATTGCCGCCGCCGGGAAACCATGCCGCGAGCTCGTAACGACCCTGCCAGCTGAGCTCCACCTACCACCTGGATTCGACGGGGCGGAACTGGTGTTTCCTGGAGCCCTCGTCGTCGAAGGCCCTCGCTACTCGCAGCGTCCGACTGCGCTGCAGGACATCGAACGATTGTCAACGACCCTCCATGCGATCTCATCGTCTCTAAGCAAGGTCGCGTGGGTAGTCGTGGTAGACGATGCTCGATTCTGCGCCGAGACGCTGCGGAACTTTCTCTGGGTGACCTTCACGCGATCCAATCCATCACATGACGTGCATGGAGTCGACTCATTCGTGGACAATAAGCACTGGGGATGTCGCGGGCCTCTGCTCATCGACGCCAGAATCAAGCCACACCACGCACCGCCACTGATCCCGGACACCGCCGTCGCCAAGCGGATCGAGCGTCTGGGAGCGACCGGTGGCCCGCTTCACGGTTGGCTCTGATGTCTCCGCCTCGAAGGCTACAGCTGCGTGCACCGGTTGCACTAGGAGACGCGCCTCGTTAAAAATAGACGTCATCGCGCACGTGACAGCAAAGCGGTCCTGCGAGTAGCAACACGTGTCGTTACTCGCGGCGGCTTTCGCTCGCTCAACCTATGATCGCGCATGAATACCGGGAGCGAACACACCGATGTCCAAGACGTCAGAGCAAACGACCGAGTCGTTCGAGTTTCAAGCGGAAGTTCGGCAACTTCTAGACATTCTCATTCATTCGGTCTACACCGCAAAAGACATCTTCATACGTGAGCTCGTCTCCAATGCCGCCGACGCTCTTGAGAAAGTGCGTTTTCTCAAGGTGCAGGGAAACAGCATCGCAGATGTGGATGCGGCCCTTGAAATCCGCATCGAGTGCAAACCCGGCGATTCAGAAGAGGCACCTAAAAAACTCGTCATCACAGACACGGGGATTGGCCTCACTGCCGACGAAGCGAAAACGAACCTCGGCACCATCGCCCACAGCGGAGCGACAGCTTTTCTTGAACAACTCAAGTCGCTTCAAGGAGCCGACGACCTGAGTCTCATCGGGCGTTTCGGCGTCGGATTCTACTCCGTCTTCATGGTCGCCGATCGCGTAGTGGTCAAAAGCCGCTCCGTTGAACCAGATGCCACTCCGATCATTTGGGAGAGTGACGGTCACGGCAGCTTTAGCGTTCGCTCCACCGACGAATCACTGCCGCGCGGGACGAGCATCGAGATCGAACTAAAGAAGGACGAAGGACGCTTCGCGGTCGCTGAGTCCATCGAAGAAGCCATTCGCAAGTACTCCAATTTCGTCGCCTTCCCCGTATATGTCGGGGAGAAGCAAGTCAATCAAACGACCGCGGTCTGGCGTGAGCAGCCACATCAAGTCAAAGCAGAACAGTACGACGAATTCTACAAGTTCTTGAGCTACGACACAGAAGCACCGCTCCTACGCCAGCACCTGTCGGTCGACGTCCCGCTACAGTTCTCGGCGCTCCTCTTCGTGCCAAAGACTAGTAGCGAGATGATCGGCTTCGGCCAAGGCGAGGTCAGCCTGCAGCTCTACGTAAAACGAATTCTCATCGATGGAGAGAACAAAGAGCTGCTGCCTAAGTACCTACGCTTTGTCAGAGGAGTCGTAGAATCGGAAGATCTCCCGCTCAATGTCTCGCGCGAGACACTCCAAGAAAATCCACTCGTCGCCAAGATCCGCGACACCCTGACAAAGAAACTTCTCAGTCAACTCAGCGATCTTGCCAAGGAAGACGACGAGAAGTATGCAGAGTTCTGGCATGCCTTCGGCAGAATCCTCAAAGAAGGCTATTCCGATTTCGCACACCGCGAAGCGCTGCATGAACTGTGGCGATTCAACTCGTCGCACGGCGACGATGACAAGAGCCTTTGCAGTCTCGCCGACTACGTCGAACGCATGCCGGAGAAGCAAGACGCCATCTACTACCTCACGGGCAACTCTCGTGCTGCGCTTGAGCGCGATCCGCGCCTCGAGCTCTTTCGCTCCAAAGGCATCGAGGTGCTCTACTTGTACGACGTTGCCGACGAGTTCGTCCTCGGGTCGGTCGGCCGTTACGAAGAAAAGGAGCTGAAGTCTGCCGAGCACGTCTCGCCCGAAGAGCTACGTGAGGTTCAGGCAGCAGCGGATGGTCAAAAGAGCGAAGACGCACCGGAGCCAGCCCCCGAGGCTGACACGTCAAAACTCATCGCTCGGTTCAAGGAAATCTTGGGTGAGAAGGTGAAAGAAGTGCGAAAGAGTGACCGACTCGTTGACTCGCCAGCATGCCTGGTGAGCGATGACGTCTCCGGCCACATGGAGAAAGTCTTTCGCCTGATCAACAAGGATGAAAGTCTCCCCGTCCGCACGCTGGAGATCAACGCCCGTCATCCTCTGATCGCTCACCTTCAAACACTTGTGAGCCGAGACGCCGAAGATCCCTTCGTAACGCAGGCCTGCGAGCAGCTCTTCGAAGGAGCCATGCTCATGGATGGATACCTGAGCGACCCGCATGAGCTGGTCGAACGCATGCATGCGATCCTCAGTGAAGCGGCAGCGCTCAAGCAAGGCGAGAACTGAGTCGCCAGGGAGAGCTGGTGCGGCCCGTCCTCGAGTCAAGCGCTGCGCCGCCAACCTCGAACGACACCTACTTGCTGCTCGCGCCTCCGGCCTTCCCAGTAAAAACTCGGAACAACTTCTTCAGCGGATCATAAAAACGATCAACGACGCGCTCCTTCAGCGGAATGATCGCGTTGTCGGTGATCGTGATGTGCTCAGGGCAGACGTGAGTGCAGCACTTCGTGATGTTGCAGTAGCCAATGGAGTAGGCACTCTTGAGTTCCTCAAGGCGATCCTCCGTGTCGAGCGGGTGCATCTCCAAGCCGGCGACGTGGACGAAAAAGCGCGGCCCGATGAACTCCTCGTGCTTCGCGTGTTCCCGCAGCACGTGGCAAACGTCTTGACACAGGTAACACTCGATGCACTTGCGAAATTCTTGCACGCGATCGATGTCTTCCTGAGCCATTCGCCACGTTCCATCGGGAGCGTCCGGAGGGCGAGGCGTGAACTTCTTGATCTTCTTCTTCACCTCAAAGTTCCAGCTGACGTCCGTGACCAAGTCTTTAATCTGCGGGAACGCCTTGATCGGCTCAATCTTGACGGGCTCGTCAAGCGGCACATCGTCCAAACGCGTCATGCACATGAGCTTCGGAACGCCGTTCACCTCGGCAGAGCACGAACCGCACTTCCCGGCCTTGCAGTTCCAACGCACGGCAAGATCATTCGCCGATTCGGCTTGGATCTGATGCACCGCATCGAGAACGACCATGCCGTCGGTCACTTCAGTGCTATAGTCTTCGAACGTTCCGCCGTCCTTGTCGCCGCGCCAAATCCTGAAAGTGGCTGTGGCCATCACTTATTGTCCTCGATGATCTGCGTCAGTTCGTCAGGCAATGGCGGTACCGAATCGCGGCGGACTTGCATCGAACCATCATTTCCCTTGTAGATGACGAGCGTCGTCTGCCCCCACTCCGCATTCTTCTCGGGATAATCTTCCCGGAAGTGTGCTCCCCGACTTTCCTTGCGCTCCAGCGCCGCCGCTGCCACGGCCTCAGAGACCGTTAGGAGGTTGTGCAAATCCAGTGCAGTGTGCCAACCGGGATTGTATTCGCGGTTGCCTGGCACACTGACGTTTTGTGACCGCTCAGCCAACGACCGGATCGTCTCGAGCGCCTTTTGTAGGTCTGATTCTGTGCGAACAATGCCGACAAGATCCTGCATGGCCTCTTGAAGCTCGTACTGAATCGCATACGCGGCTTCACCGCCACCACCAGAATCTTGTCGCTCAAGCGGCTCCAGAGCTTTCTTCACGGCAGCCGTGGCGTCCGCCTCGTTGATCGCTGCAAAGCCTTTCTCTTTCGCAAACGAAGCAGCGTATTGGCCAGCCCGCTTACCGAAGACGAGCAAATCGGAGAGCGAGTTGCCGCCCAGGCGATTGGCTCCGTGCATGCCCCCGGCGCACTCACCGGCTGCGAACAGACCCGGCACTGTCGACATCTGTGAGTCGCCATCGACGCTGATCCCGCCCATGGCGTAGTGAGTGGTCGGCCCTACCTCCATCGGCTCCTTGGTGATATCGATGTTCGCCAGCTCCTTAAACTGGTGATACATGCTTGGAAGCTTGCGCCGAATGTGAGCTTCCGAGTCGCCAATCTTCTCTTTGATCCACGCGATGTCGAGAAAAACACCGCCGTGCGGACTGCCACGCCCTTCTTTGATTTCATGAACAATACAGCGCGCGACATGATCGCGCGTCAGGAGCTCCGGCGGTCGTCGCGCGTCCTTGTCACCCTGGGTGTATCTCCACCCCTCCTCTTCGTTGTCGGCCGTCGAGCTCTTGTAGAGCTCCGGGATATCCTCGAACATGAAACGTTTGCCGTCACCATTGCGCAAGATGCCCCCTTCGCCGCGGACACCTTCAGTGACGAGAATTCCTCGTACACTCGGCGGCCACACCATGCCCGTCGGATGAAACTGAACATACTCGATGTCGCGCAGCTCGGCGCCTGCGTCGTACGCGAGCGCGTGACCGTCGCCCGTGTACTCCCAACTGTTGCTTGTGATTTTGAAGGCCCGACCGAAGCCGCCTGTCGCGAGAACGATCGCAGCGGCGTGAAAGAGGCGAAATTTGCCGCGCTCGCGGTCGTAGGCGAGCGCCCCACAGACTCGGTCGCCGTCTTTCAAAAGCTGCACAACCGTACACTCCATGTGGACGTCGATCCCTTGGTGGATCCCGTGATCCTGAAGCGTGCGGATCATCTCGAGCCCGGTGCGATCGCCAACATGCGCAAGACGCGGGTACTTGTGGCCACCGAAGTTGCGCTGCAGAATACGCTGGTCTTTCGTGCGATCAAAGACCGCCCCCCACGCCTCGAGCTCTCGCACCCGATCAGGAGCCTCCTTCGCGTGCAGCTCAGCCATACGGTAGTTGTTGACGTACTGACCACCTCGCATCGTGTCTGCAAAATGAGTCTTCCAATCGTCACGATCGTCGACGTTCGCCAGCGCTGCGGCGACGCCACCTTCTGCCATGACCGTGTGCGCCTTGCCGAGGAGCGACTTGCAGACAAGTCCCACCGAGACTCCGGCAGCCGAGGCCTCGATGGCGGCACGAAGGCCGGCGCCGCCCGCACCGACGACGAGCACGTCGTGTTGGTGAGTGCTGTACTCCGCCATCAGATCAGCCTCCAGTCGGTCCAAATCCCCATAGAACAAAGGCGAACATAGACGTCGGAAAACCCGACCCAAAAGAGGCTGCACCACGCCCAACGCATGTGGCCGCGGTTGAGACAACTGACGCACCGGTAAGCCTGCTGCCGCGCCGGCGAACGCGACAGATGGTTCATGAAGCCACCGATCAGATGGCGTAGCGAGTGGCACCCGAGCGTATATCCACTCAACAACACCACGTTGATCGTTAACACGATCGTTCCAATGCCGATCCCGAACTCGTGCTCACCGCCCGCAGTCTGAAACCACATCGCCTTCCACGCGTCGTACGCCAGGAGAAACAGAAAGCAAATCGCAACGTAAAGAAAGTAGCGATGGAGATTTTGCAACACGAGCGGCAAAGAGTTTTCGCCAAGGTATTTGGCACGAGGTTCGCCGACGGCGCAAGCCGGCGGGTCAGCCCAAAACGCCTTGTAGTACGCACCGCGATAGTAGTAACACGTGAGTCGAAATCCAGCCGGTGCCCACAAAATCAAGAACGCCGGAGAAAACGGGAACCAGCTGGGGTTTTCACCGAACCAGCTATGGTGCACGTGCTCCGGGTCGGGACTGAAGATCAGCGGCGAGTAGAACGGCGACAGGTAAGGGCCTGATGCGAAGTGCTCAGCCTGAAAAGCGGCCCACGTCGAATAGATGATGAACGCTGACAGCCCCAGGAACGTCAGGACGGGCGCCTTCCACCAGGCGTCACGACGAGACGTCGCCCCGAAGCCACGCTTGAGGGCCGTACGCTGCGCGGTGGCCATAGACTCTACTTCTCCTGTTGACTCTCGAACTTGAGCAGCACGAATCGGAGCGTGATCACGCCCAGCCCGGACCGCATCGTTCCACCGACTCCGAAGGAATCGCCGCGAGCCCCCTCGGGGAATCGGCGCGAGGAACTCGACTCGGGTGGTCGGTTCGATGGACTCGCACGGGCCTCACAAGACTCCCGTTGAGCTTTGGCCAGACGAGCCGCCGCAACGATCCCGGGCGGGGAATGCAGGAGTGTCGCCGAGCGCCAGACCTATTTCAAGCCCATTCTTCGCGACGGTGAGCGCCCCTCGGTACCGACGACGCGGTGAAAGTGGAGCTCTACTTCGTGGTCGACGACACGTCGCAATCCCTCCACAAGACACTGGGGCTCATGGTCGGTGACTCCACGACGAACAATCTCGTCAATTGATGTTCCGGGAGGCACGCTAAACGCCGATTGGTGGATGATCTGGTTGCCCGCATCGAGCTCTGGGACGATAAAGTGTATCGTCGCTCCATAGGTCAGCATGCGACAAGCATACGCGTCGTGATACGGCCGCAGACCCGGAAACGCCGGCAGCAGCCCGTGGTGCAGATTGATGATGCGCCCGCCGGCGAACTTCCAAACAACCGATGCCGGTAGAATGCGCATGTAGCGCGCAAGGACGACGTAATCGACCCCGAACTCGTCGAACAGGTCGACCATGCGATCACTGTCAGGCTCGCCCTGTTCGTCGCCGATCATACGCCACGCCACGTCGAACTGTTCTGCGACAGAACGACACGTTGGCCGGTTGCCAATCATCACCGCCGGCTCCGCCTCGAGTTGACCGTCGCGCATGGCGCGCAGCACTGCCAGTGCTGGCTCCGTGCGGTGGGTCGTGCAAACGGCGAGACGCGGGCGTCGATTGGTCGGCCTCCACCACGTACGAATCGAAAGCCCTTTCTCGTTGCCGATGCGCCCCATCGCTTCCTCGAGCCCTTCGAGACTTCCCGCCTCGCTTGGCCAGTTGAGACGCAGGAGCATCGCGAACACGTGCCGCGCGTCGCGATCGTACATCTGAATCTCGCTGATGTTCGCCCCCGCTCCACTGACGAAGTGAATGATCGGGTCGGCGAGCCGCCGGTTATCCGGTCCGACGGCGGTGATGATGACTTGCGTCGAATCAGCGTTCGTCGGCATGCATGTCCTCAACGATTCGCTGGGAGGGAAGATGGGATTTCGAGCGGCCCAAAAACGGGAGCTGCCATGTCTTCTGTGTCGACCAAGTTGCAAACGGGGTCGAGACCTTTGCCGTAGCTGAGCGAGTTTTTCACGGCGATGGGCCGGGAAAGTCGAATGAGGACGGAGTGCGGCTGTTCAGGGTCGACCTGCGCCCGGTAGATGATCGGTAAATCGTTGCCGTCGCCGTCTGCGATGCTGAATCCCGCGACGTGACCTTCTGGCAAGAGTCGTCCGTTCACTTGGCGGTAGGAGACGCGGATGGCGTCGCCGCCCTCCTCAACTTGAATGCCCGTCAGCCGCGGTCCGGAGCTCAGGCTCGCCCCGCCCGAGAGTTGGGAGTGCGCCACCTTAGCGAGTCGATGCCCTAGACGCTTCAGCCCATCCGTACCGATGTGGATGCGGTCATCGAGCTGCAGATCGATGGCCGGAACGACCGCGGTTCGCAATAACTCGTCCGCGATGCGACGCTGCGCTTCCTGGACGGAGTTCCAGCCTTCAGCGACGTCCCGATCAGTAGGGAATCGACCGAGCTGAACCAAGTAGAACGACAACCGCGCGTCACCGAGATCGGAACGAACGGCGTCGACGATGCCTCGAAGTCGCTCGAAATACCCGTCGGCCTCGCCGCGATTCGCATCAGCCTCTCCTTGGTACCACAGGACACCACGCACCTTGCCGCCGGCGCGCAGGACCTGCTTGTACATCGACCCGTAGAGCGACTCGCCTCCTTTGTCGCGTAGCTGTGGATCCCATTGTCGAGTCGAGGTACCGCCGTGGGCTGAGGCGATGAGGCCCACTGGCACACCGGTACGCCGAACGAGTTCCTTTGCAAAAGGGAGCCCTAACCCTGCCCCACGACTACGAGTTGTTCGCTGTGAGTCACGTACCGCGTGCCGTGCGGCTTCGTTCATTGGCGACTTGAAATAACGCCCCGAGTGGACGACGTCAGGAGAATCGACAAGCCAGTGAAGTGGCTCAACAGCCAGCTCCCAGCGATGCGCCATGCTGTAGACGTGAACGAGATCGCTCGGCGTCTCGGCATTGTGCAGCAATCCCACCCCCTGCATGTTCGACTGACCGGCAAGAATCCACAAATCACCGACCAGCACGTGATGCACGGAGGTGCTGCGAATCACATTCCCGAGGCGATCAAGCTGTCGCAGCTCGACACTGTACTCGCCGCCAACTGGTACGGCCGTGAGCTGAGCGTCAAACACACCTCCGGCGACCTCGCCAACTGGTTGCCAATCGAACTCAGGGACGATGCGCCGGCCTTTCAAGACACGCCCTTGGAGCACGCCGTCATAACCCGACGTCCCCGCGAACGCAATGTCTGCGACGCCCTGCGCGTTGCGCTGGTAGACACGATATGGCTCGAGCCCTTGCGTCACAAAGAGCGCCCCGTCCGCCGGGGCGACTGTGAAATCGAGTACAAGAACGCCGTCGAGCTCCGGCTTGACGAGGTCGACGAACTCTTGGTGTTTCGGATGTGGCAAATAGTCGTCACGGGCTCGCGCATTCACGTACGTCAGGAGATACCCGTGGTCGAAACCAAGCCCGAGCTCTACCGGCCCGACATTGGTTCCTGCCTCGCATTGGATCAACCCAGGGATGTGCAGCGGCAAGCGACGAAAGGCGTGCATGATCTCCTGGCGCTTCTCAGCATTGACGCTCGCCTTGTAGCGAAAAAACACCAAGTGATGTGTTCGCCCCGGCTCAGCAGCAGGTGCCGCTTCCTCGACTTCGAGATCGAAGACGAACACGCGCTCCACGAGCGGCGCGAAAACGCCCCTCAGTTCCTCTGCGTCTTGGCCGTTTCGATACCTCTGGACGGCGTCCCTGTCGGGATACGTAACCACGAACCCATGCGTGAACGACTGGTCCAGCCCTTCGGGGCTGTTGTTGACACCGCACTGAAAACCCGACCACTCATCGATCTCTACAGCCTTGCGGCGAAGAGCATTCAAGGCTGCTTGTCGTTCAATAGCTGGCGCGTCTGCTGAGAACTTAACGAGGACGAACGAGCGCACCGCACCTTCGAGACGTGATTCGGCACTCGCTCCGATGCTCATCGAGAGAAGCGCGCTCCAGACCCATACACTAACGCCGTTGTTCATGACCCAACCTTTCGCAAGCAACGCGCCGTCGACGAGCAGCGGCGCTGATTCGTAAATAAGCCGCGCCGTCGACGCACAGAAGAGTGCCGACGCACCTCATCATCCAGAAGGGCGAGCATAACACGGGCTGCGGACGATGCGGCAAAACGAAAGGCAAACAGCCCACGACCAGGCACGCCGTACCGAACCGTTAGCGCGTCGCAATCCGGCGCTCAGACGACAAAGTTCACCATCTTTCCGGGTACGACGATGACCTTCTTGACCGTCTTGTCGGCGATGAACGATTGAATCTTCTCGTTCGCCCGAGCTGCCGTCTCTTGCGCCTGACGATCGACTCCAGCGGCGATGTTCACCTTCGCACGCACCTTCCCGTTGACCATGACGGGAATCTCAATCTCGTCTTCCCTCAAGAGATTTGGATCATGCTCGGGAAAAGGCTCGTAGGCAACGGAGGAGACATGTCCTAGGCGCTCCCAGAGCTCTTCAGCGATGTGAGGCGCCAGCGGCGCTAGCATCTTCACCAGAGACGCGGCAACTTCGCGCGGCACGCTGTCCAGCGCCACCAGTGCGTTGTTGAGCTCGATCAGCTTAGCGATCGCGGTGTTGAAACCCAGGCTGCGCATATCGTGCTCAACGCCGGCGATTGTCTGGTGCAGCAGCTTTCGCAGCGCATCACTCGGCGGCGCGTCGCTCACTCGGAGCGTCCCAGAATCCTCGTCGACGAGGTTTCGCCACAGCCTTTGAAGAAATCGATGGGCACCGATGATATCTCGTGTGTTCCACGGTTTTGAGGCTTCAAGGGGTCCCATGTACATCTCGTAGAGACGAAGCGTGTCGGCGCCGTACTCGCTGCAGATTTCATCAGGAGTGACAGCGTTTTTCAGGCTCTTCCCCATCTTGCCGAACTCGCGTTTGACTCGATGTCCGTCGAAAAAAAACTCTCCGTCTTTTTCGACGACTCGAGACGCCTCGAAATAGACTTCGCGGTCATCCTTGTAGGCCGCAGCTTGCACGTAGCCTTGGTTGAACAGGCGCTGAAACGGCTCGGGCGTCGAGACGTGGCCAAGATCAAAGAGAATCTTGTGCCAGAAGCGCGAGTAGAGTAGATGCAGCACGGCATGTTCTGCGCCGCCGACGTAGAGATCGACACCGCCGATGGCTTTTTCGCCGTCGCCTGAGGCGGTGCCCATCCAGTACTTCTCGACCTTCGGATCGACGAGTGCGGCACTGTTGTGAGGATCTAAATAGCGCAGGTAGTACCAGCATGACCCGGCCCAGTTGGGCATCGTGTTGAGCTCGCGCGTCATCACCTTGCCGTCACGCTCGACGCCCGCCCACTCTCGAGCGCGCCCGAGCGGTGGGCTCGGCTCAGAGTCGAGATCGTCGTTGATCTCCGGGCTGAAATCATCCATCGCTGGGAGCTCGAGAGGCAGCTCGTCAGTGCCCAGAGGAACGACTTCGCCGTCAGCTCCGTGGAGCACGGGAAACGGCTCACCCCAGTAGCGCTGGCGGCTGAACAACCAGTCGCGCAGACGATAGTTCACCGTACCCTCGCCGACTCCTCGCTCGCTCAGCCAGCGAGTGATTCGGCGTTTCGCGTCCGCAGTTTCGCGCCCTTCGATCGCTGCAGACGCAACGGATCGTCCGCTGCCGGCAAAAGCGGCTAATCGCCGACAATGGCACCCCAGCGGATGCGAGCTTTCCCCGGCGTGTTGGTAAGCACCCTCCAAATCTTCGCTGCTCGGACTCTCGATGCCAGCAGCTCGGAGTTGTGACCCGATCTGCTCTCGTAGCCACGACTCCGGCGGCATAACGACAACCGGTATGTCGAGACCGAACTGCGTCGCAAATTCGAAATCGCGTTCGTCGTGAGCCGGCACCGCCATGATGGCGCCGGTACCATAGCCCATGAGGACGTAGTCGGCGATGAATACGGGGATCGGCTGACGATTGACCGGGTTGATAGCGAAGGCGCCGATGAAGACGCCGGTCTTCTCCTTCGCTTCCACTTGCCGCTCGATGTCCGAACGCGACGCCGCATAAGCTCGGTAGGCTGCGACGTAGTCACGCGGGGAGGCGTCACCTCCGGGTACACCCGGAAATTGGCCACGCCACCGCGGGTCGCTACCGTCGGGCCACGCTTGCGCGACTAGCTCGTCCACCAAGGGATGCTCCGGTGCCAGCACCATGTAAGTGGCGCCGTAGAGCGTGTCCGGACGGGTCGTGAAGACGCGGATCGTCGGTTCGCCATCGGCCACTCGTAAAGGCCAACCGTCCATTTGCCGAGCACCGAACCACGCGTCCTCGTTCTCCAATCTGCCGGCATAGAAGTCGACCTCAGCTCCTTCACTGCGACCGATCCAGTTGCGCTGCATGATTTTGATCGGTTCAGGCCAGTCGAGTGGCTCCAAGTCCTCGAGCAGTCGATCGCAGTAAGCGGTGATCCTCATCATCCACTGCTTCAGGGGACGCTTGAAGACGGGAAAGTTCCCACGCTCACTGCGCCCCTCCGCCGTGACTTCTTCATTCGCCAGTACCGTCCCCAAGCTGGGACACCAGTTCACCGGCACCTCCGCCAGGTAGGCCAGGCGCTGATTGTCGACGATGCGAGTTTGTGTCGCGGCGTCCAGCTCACCCCACGACCGCGCCTCGGGATTGGCCTCAGCGTCCACCGGCGGACGCGTGCCAGCCTCGAGCTCGCTGATCAGCTCGGCGATCGGCCGTGCCTTCTTCGACTCGGGATCGAACCAAGACGAATAGATCTGCAAGAATATCCACTGTGTCCAGCCGTAGAACTCTCTGTCGATCGTCGCGATGAAGCGCTGCGGGTCATGACCCAGTCCAAGACGTGTCATCTGCTCTCGCATCGTCGCGATGTTCTTCTCGGTCGTCACACGCGGGTGCTGCCCTGTTTCAATCGCAAACTGTTCTGCCGGCAGCCCGAAGGCGTCGAATCCCATCGGGTGCAAGACGTTGTGCCCCGTCATACGCAAGTAGCGCGCGTAGATATCCGTCGCGATGTATCCCAGCGGATGCCCGACATGTAGCCCGACCCCAGAGGGGTAGGGAAACATATCCATGATGAACTTCTTCGGTTTCTGGGGATCGAAGCCCGGATCACCCGGATTGCCGACATGAAACGTCTGATGTTCTTCCCAGTAGACCTGCCACTTGCGTTCGACGCGGTTCGCGAGGTCCGCGCCGTAGCGGTGCGTACCGACCGCTTCCTTTTCATTCGCCATGGGTTGCAACTCTGCGCGAGGGCGCTCTTAGATAGGGTCCAACGAGAGGTTGTGCTCGGCGCGACCGAGTCGACGATGCCGATACTGACTTCTTCGGCACTCGACGGCGCGAACATAAAGGGGCCTATCTTAGCAGCCTTTTCCCATGACGGAGGTTAAAACTCTCGCACCTTGGCGGAGTTCCCCGAGACGTCGATCTCCACGTCAGAGCGACGCTCGTCAGTCTCAGCCCCGTTGTCGCTCGACGCAGCTTCATCCCCGCCGCGCTTTCCTTTCTTGCCCTTCTTACCCTTCTTGCCTTTTCTCCCTTTGCGGCCCTTCTTTCCCTTCTTGCCCTTCTTACCCTTTTCTGCTTTCGCGCTCTGGCGGTCCTGCCAGGCTTGCCTCAATTCGCCCCTCCCAAGGAAGCCGTCACCGTTACGGTCGATGGCGTCGAAACGCTGTTTCAGGGGCCCTTTCGCCTCCTCGCGTGAAATCCTTCCATCACCGTCGGTGTCAAGTCGCCGAATCACCATGCCGGGCCGGCGCCCCGGGGCTCGATCGCCCCGAGACCGAGCCTGCTGAAGCTCCCGCGCCGACAGCGCCCCGTCTCCATCGAGGTCAAAACGGTGAATCAACTTCGGGGCGCGCTTCAATTCCTTCTTCGTGAGGGTGCCGTCATGATTGCCGTCCAAGAGCGCAAAAAGGATCGCCCCGGGGGCCGCGTCGGTCGGCGGGCGGTCGCTCGCCGGCGCTCGATCCGTTCGCAGGGCGCGCGCCACCTCCTGCAGGGTCAGCGCTCCGTCTCCGTCCTGATCGCCACGCTTCAGCCACTCGTCGAACCGGGCACGCGCCCGCGGTGGCAGCTCGTCGCGGGTGATACGATCGTCTCGATTCTTATCAAAGCGGCGAAAAATCTGTCTCGGCCGAGGGCGATCACCGCGCGCACGGTCGCTGCCACGGAGAGCTCTGGGGGCACCGCGCGGCAAGGTCGCGAGGGCTGTACGAAATTCTTCGAGGTTCAACTTGCCGTTGGCGTCGGCATCACCGCCTTTGAGTAAACGAGCAAAGAACTTCTGCCGAGGCTCGTCCACCTCGTCCAGAGCCACTTCTCCGTCGCCATTTCGATCGAGCTGCTGAAAGATCTCCGCCCCGCGCTCAGAAGGCGCAGCAGCGTCTTGGCCCGTCTCGTTGTCATCTCCCGCAAGAGAAACACCTCGGCTGACAAACAGAAGCAAAGGTGGCAGAACGAACAGAGTGTAAAAAAGCTTCATAGCGGTATCCTCACGTTCCGGGTCGAATATTCTTTGAATTCGGTTACGCGGCGGTTGGCAGCAGCGATCCTCGTGACTCACTCACCGAAGTTGCCGCCACCACAAGATGGCTGAGCGCGGCGTCAGGCGAAAAGCTCGCGCACCACCTCACCGCCGTCGACGATGCGGATCGGGCGCCCCAGTGTGCCTTGATTCTCATGACGTGGATCAATCCCCAGGCTATGGCAGACGGAGCAGAAAAGATCAGGAACCGTCACAGGTCGATCTTTGATCTCCATGCCATCGCTGCTGGTTGCGCCGATCACCTGCCCGCCTCGAACGCCGCCACCAGCCATCGCGACACTGAAGGCGCGCGGAAAGTGGTCACGTCCCGAGCGCGGATTGATCCTCGGTGTGCGCCCGAACTCGCCCATCCAAAGCACCAGCGTCTTCTCAAGTCGTCCGCGCACATGAAGGTCGCGTAAGAGCTGAGCGAACCCTTGATCGACGGCGGGCGCCAAACGACCCACACGTTCAAAATTGTCCTGATGCGTGTCCCAGCCTCGCAGTCGCACCTCGACGAAGGGCACGCCGACCTCAATCAGCCGACGCGCCAGCAGACAGCCACGGCCAAACTCGGTGTCGCCGTAAGCTTCGCGCACCTGCTCCGGCTCACGCGAGACTTCAAACGCTACGGTCTGTTCGCTCCGCGCCAATCGCGTCGCGCTGTTGTAGACGTCACGATGCGCGGTAACAGCACGCTCAGCGCCTTGGGCTGCGAATTCATCGTCAAGCCGCGCGAGCAGCCCCAAGCGCCGCTCGTAGCGCCCATCGTCGACGCCGACTCGAGCATTCTCCGGCAATTGCCCTGCCTGCCTGACGAGAAGTGGGTCGTACTTCACCCCGAGAAAGCCGCCGCCGATCGAACTGCCCGGCCCCAAGGAGCCGACCGTGATGTAGGGCGGCAACTCGGCGCGCTCGGCGCCGAGACGGTCCGCGGTCACGGCCCCAAGACTCGGATAATCAACGCCACTCGACGGCAAGTAACCGGTGTGGAGCTGGTAGGTCGCCCGCTGGTGATTTCCTTCGCGATTTGTCATCGAACGGATGATCGCGACGTGCTCTGTCACTTGAGCGAGCTGAGGAAGATGCTCAGCGAAGCGGATGCCGGCGACGTTCGTCGAAATCGCGCGGGTCGGACCACCGGACTCGTGCTCCGGCTTCGGGTCGAAGGTCTCGAGTTGGCTCGGGCCTCCTTGCATCCACAGGAGGATGCAGGCTTTCCCCTGACGCCGCATGTCCTCAGCGGCACCTCGTACCATCTGAGCGAAGCCAAGTCCGCATGCAGCGCCGGCGCCAAGTCGGAGGAAGTCGCGACGCCGAACGAATCGTGCCAAGGGAGAATTCGCGGGGACGGTAGTGGAACGTCGGGCCTTCGCGTCAGACATGGTCTTCTCCGGTTTTTTCGGTTGTCCCCAACGCTGCTAGAGAACCGTCGCGGTTGGCGTCGGCGGCAGTCACTTTCATCGGTGATGCAAGAACTCGGTGGAATTGAGCAGGCTCCAGAAGAGATCCTCGAGTGCTTCCTGCACGTCATCGCTCCCGTTCAGATAGCCCACGACAACCTGTTCTTCGCGAGCGGATGGCCCGCGGGCCAGAGCGCGCATGTAGAGGTCTGAGACGGCGACGGAGAATCCACCGGGTGGCGACGCTTCATCGTCGTTAGCTGAGAGCTCCGCCAGATCGACAGCGGCAGCCTCGAGAGTCTCTGCGACAACCAGCTGCACCGCCTTTTCCACGAGTGGTGAGTTCAAGAGCAGAAGCGATTGGGGCACCGTACTGTTGACTTCGTCCATTGGCATCGAAGGATCAAAGCCGAACGTTTGCTCGAACACTTCGCGCGCCGCGAGCGCGCGACGCTGCGGCGCTCGACGCCGCTGGCCCAGTGACGCCAACTCGCTCAATTGCCTACCGAAAGCATCCTCAACGGCGCCAATCAACTCGTGTGCGGTCAAACGGGTGATCTGAAAACGACCTGGCGATAGCGCCGCATCCGTCGCCGCGTCAACATCGCGGGCCTCGAGACTGTGAGCTTGAAACGCTTGTGTTGCTGCGATGGTCGCCAAAAGCCAACTCGGATCGTGACCGCTGACCCGGAACTGCTCGGCGACAAACTCCCACGCTTCGGCAGCCTGCGTCGGACGCGTCGGACCCAAGTCATCAACAGGCGACCCAAAGCCGACCCCCACCATGTAAGCCCACGTACGATTGACAAAAGCCTTCGCGAACCAAGGGTTTTCACGAGCCGTTATGTGGTCGGCGAGCGCCTGCCGGCGCTCCGAATCCGGCGCACCCGGTTCGAGTTGAGCACCGGTGAGAAAAAACTTCGGCTGCATCAAGGTGCCAAGTGCCTCAGGATTCTCCAGGTCAGGCATAAAATGCTCGGCGAAGCGTCGGCCGCGTGGCAGGCGGGCGTTTTGCACTTCGGTCAACGCCAATCGGCCATCGCCGTTGGCGTCGGCAAGGCGGAGAAGGCGTCCGAGACGAGGTCGTAGCTGAGGGGGCAGCTCGCGTCGATCGAGAATCTCGTCGGAGTTCGCGTCATGGCGTCGAAAAAAATCGATCGGATCGTCGAGAAGCGCGATAGCAAGGCCGCCTTCACGGTCGAAAGGGACGACCTCGAATGTACGTTCGATAGCCGACCGCTTGCGCTCAATGCGCACCCGTGGAAAGAATGCGGCGAGCTCATGAAACTGTTGGCGGCGCCATTGGTCGTAGGGATGGTCATGGCATTCGGCGCAGCGAAGCTGAACGCCTAAAAAAATTCGCGCCGTCTCTGACGCGACCTCGGTCGCCTCTGCCGATTGTGCGAGAAAAAGCGCCGTCGCCCCGTTTCGCCTCACGTCCCCCGTGGCGGTGATCATGGCACTTGCCACCTCATCCCATCCTGCTTCGCTGGCAAACTGAGCGCTTAGCCACGCTTCGAAGACCGGCGCCGCGAATCGCGCACGGGGATCCTGACTTCTGGAAAACACGACATCTCGCCACGATCTCGCCCACGCTGCGGCGGCCTCGCTTGAAGACAGAATGCGATCGACCCAACGCTCACGTTTATCGGGGAGCGTGTCGAGCGCGAATAGCATGAGCTCGTCTGTCCCGGGGAGTTCATGCGTCAACTTCAAACGGACGCGGCGCAAGAACGTCGCATCGTCGGTGCGCCGGATCGACGCGGCTAGCGCGGGGTCGTGCTCCGCAAGCAAGAGATCGATCTGGCGGGCGGCATCAGTCGGCGACAGAAGATCTTCCCCGCGTGCATCTTCGCACGGCGTGAGAAGCCAAAGCGCAATCAGCGCTGCCGCTCGCATCCAGCTACCGTGAGCAAACCGCCGTCGGTTCAAGATCATGAGCACCGCCACTACCGAGGATCATTGCCGTGATTCCGCTCACAATTGTCGCGTCAACTCGACGCCGTTTGAACGGCTTTATAGAATTTCAACCCCACGGCAACTCAAAGGTTGCGCCCGTTTGAGGGTGTGGCGCACAGCTCGAGACGTCCAGATTGAACTCGTGTCTGTTCCCAGGCCACGACCAACGCCAAGACCTGCCCTCGAGGCTAAGTTTCTCCCACCCCTCTGTTACCCCAGCCAACCAACGCGGTTACACTCGCCACATGGTCCCGCCGACGCCAGATCTCCCCGACGCTGACCGTCCTCCAAGCGCGCCGTCGCTCATAGGCCGCAGCCTCGTGAATATGTCTTGGCTTCTCCGTCTGCGCTGGGCTGCGGTCTCCGGTCAGTTGGTCACCGTGTACATCGTCGCGACCGTCTTCGGGGTCGCCCTGCCGCTCGCTGCGCTGATTTCAATCATCGCTGTCGCTGCCGCCACCAATGTCGGCCTCGTCGTTTGGTCGCGCCGCGAGCGTCGTCGCAATGAGGAAGACGCTCGACGTCTACGCAACGTGATCAAGTGGGTGATGCTGCTCGACGTTCTGCTCTTGACAGCTCTTCTCTACGTCTCAGGCGGCCCGTCGAACCCATTTTCCATCTTCTATCTCGTCCACTTGACTCTCGCAGCAATCATCCTGCGCGGCCGTTGGGCTTACGTTCTCGGCACACTGACTCTCGTCTGTTTCGTCCTTCTCTTTTTTTTTCACATGCCACTGGAGGCTCTTGGCGACCTGACCCAACTCGCCGTACTGACGGTGCCGGAGGGGGACGGTGAGGCGGCAGCGCGCCTTCTCTATTTGCAAGGGATCATGGTCGCATTCGGCACTGCCGCAGTTGTCGTCGTCTACTTCATTCTTCACCTCTCCACCGAGTTTGCGCGGCTGGAATCTGACCTGCGCGAGGCACGGCGCCGCCAAGCCCAAGGAGAGAAACTGCAGGCGCTGGCGACGCTTGCGGCGGGAGCGGCGCATGAGTTGGCTTCGCCGCTGTCGACGATTGCCGTCGTCGCGCGCGATCTCGAAATCGAGCTCGGGGGCGGCGCTCAGTCGACACCGGCAGTCGAAGACACAAAGTTGATTCGCGCCGAAGTCGACCGCTGCCGCGCCATCCTTGAACAGCTGTCAGCCGAAGCTGGACAAAGCTCCGGGGAGGCGCCTGAACGGATGACCCCTCGCGACCTCCTAGAGCAAGCGATCGCCGCGGTCGCCGACACAGATCGTATCCGCCTCGACCCAGTCGAGAGCAGCGAAGCGTGTATCTTGTACGTGCCTCCGCGTGCCGTGGTTCGAGCGGTGAGCGCCGTGGTCAAAAACGCATTCGACGCCTCCACCGACGACACGAACGTCGTGGTGCGATGGCGAACGAAAGACGATGTCCTCGAAGTTCAAGTGTGGGATCAAGGAAGCGGCATGGATGCAGCAACGCTGGCGCGTGCGGGGGAGCCCTTCTTCACGACCAAAGAACCGGGGCGCGGCATGGGACTTGGACTCTTTCTCGCGCGCACGATCATCGAGCGTATAGGCGGCACGCTCAATCTCGAGTCGGTGCCGACTACCGGCACGATCGCTACGATTGCTCTCCCACTGAGCAGCAATTGAGACGGCTCATACACGTCCGTTGAAGGAGAAGATCGACTCGCCTTGACGGCGTTGACGCAGACGCAAGCGTTTCACACCGAAGGATCGCTGCCGATACGTTTGATAGTTGTTGTCGCAGGGTGATCGGCCATCTATGCTAACAGTCTGGCTGAAGATGTTTCCGTTCGTTTGGCGAAACTGGAGGATCGAACGATGGCAGTGATGGCAATGAGGCCGATGATGTTCTTGATTCTGACGCTAGCCCCCGACACTGAACTCTCCGGTGACTTCTTGGCCCTTCTCGATCCTGTCGAAGCGCTGGAACAGATGGGGCAGGCCCACGATCGCGAGACACTGGCGAAACTCATCGCAGGCGAAGCGCCTCCACCTACCGCGGCGACGACCTCAACAAGTTCTTCGGATGGTGGAGACGCGGAGGAACAACAACAGATCGAACGAGCGATTCAAAACCTTGCGAGTCGCAGCGAGAAGACCCGTCAACGGGCGAGAGAAACTTTGATTGCGATCGGCCCCTCCATACGCGAGCGCATCGAAGAGCTGGAGGCGAACGACGAACGACGCTCTGAGGAGGCGAAGCTCGTCCTCAAAGGGTTGAAAGCGAAGGAAGCCAGCAACAAGGAGGATCGCGATCTGCTCCGGATTCTAGCGATCCGAGCCGCAGCCCAGAAAGGAATCAAGGAGCTGGCAGCGGCGATCCGCGAAAGCGTCGATGACAAGAATGTCTTCGTAGAGAACGCCGCGACGACGTCGCTTCACGCACTCACCGGCGAACCGGTCAAGACCCGCGCGAGAAAGTGGGAGCTGCGCCCAGTCGACTGCCTTCCAGCATCCACCAACCTCTTGATCGCGATCAAACTCCCGCTTGCTGCCCCTGGCAAGAAGACACACACCCTGTCGAGTCTGGCAAAGATGGTCGCGGAAAAACTTCCTGAGGGACCTCAAAGTGGAATGTTCACCGGCCAGATTGATTCCGCCAAAGCGGGGATCTTGGAGTTCACTCGCACGTACGGCAACGTCAGAATCGAACGAATTCTCGTCGTCAATGCTGGTGAGCTCGACGACTCCGGCGGTGGGATGGGAATTCTTTTCCAAGGAAAATTCGAACGAAATAAATTCGACCGAGCGATGAAGAAAGACGGCGCGTGGTCTCGAGAGATGCACTCGAAGGTCCCCGTCTACACCGGCAACCACGTTCGCCTGGTGTCGCTCAATTCGCGCAACATGCTCCTGCTACCTGACGAAGGTTCGAAGAACTTTCCGCTCGAGGAATACATCAAGGCGTTCAAAGCAAAAGAGAACTCTCTCGCTGCGAATGCACGCATGGCGAAATTCCTCAACACGCTGCGATCAAACTATCACATCCGAGGCCTGGCGCTTACCGGAGAAGAGCTGACGTCCGAGATCCATCGAGAACTCGAACGCGAAACCTCGCCCGAGGTTGTCGACGCATTTAGGGGGATGAAGGAAGCTGAGTTTCAGGTAACCCCGGCTGAGGATCAGATCCGTGCACGTGTGGAAGCAGCATTCGAAGACCAAGACCAGGCGGAGACCGTCACCACGTTCCTCGATGGCAAGCTGAAAGAGGGTATTGCTCAAATGGAACAGATGGCGCAGCGAATCCCGCTCCCGGTGTTCCAGAAGATGATCGAGGTCATGAAGGCGATGAAGTTTTCCTCTGCCGAAAAGAAGGGTCTGCTTCGACTCGACCTGACGCCAATGGGAATTGAGGAGATCATCAATCTCGTCGGAGGCTCCATGGCCGGAGTCGGGTTTTGAGAGCGCCAGTTGACGCTGCCCCGGTGATCGCGGGTGAAGCCCATTCTAAGGGCTTGGGGGCACACCCGTCTACCGAAGCGCGCACCCTGCTGGTCGTTGATGACGACGACATCTTTCGTGAACGTTTGGCGCGATCACTTCAGCGTCGTGGCTACGACGTTCGCCAAGCAGCTCATCCCTCTGCTGCGCGCGCCGCTGCCCGCGAGGAGTCGCCAGAGCTCGCGGTCATCGATCTTCGCATGCCTGGTGAATCGGGACTTGAACTGCTGCGCGATCTACGCCGCATCGACGCCTCCACACGCGTCATAGTGCTCACCGGTTATGGCAGCATCGCAACAGCCGTCGAGGCGATGCGATTGGGTGCTGCCGGCTACCTCTCCAAACCGGCAGATGCAGACGAGATCATTGCCGCATTCACACGTGAAGAGAAGGCACCTCTAGAGCCAACATCCGAATACCAGGCGCCGACTCTCGCGCGAGCGGAGTGGGAGCACATCCAACGCGTGTTGTCAGACTGTGGCGGCAACGTGAGCAGGGCGGCGCGACGCCTTGGCATTCACCGTCGTTCCCTGCAGCGAAAACTGCAAAAGTACGCGCCGCGCGAACATTGCCCGCCGAAAAATCCGGGGAAACGATCGGACGGGACGCGGTAGAGACCAGTGCCAACGCGAACGTCGGCGAACCGCCTCTTGCCTGAAGCGGTCGGCCGACGTTCTCGTGCGCGTTGGTGGAGAATCAACGGCGGGACTGGCTACCGCCTGAGCGGCCGCGCGTCTTCTTTGCTTTGCTGCGCTTGGCTTTGTCTTTCCCACCGCGCGCTTGGTCCTTGCCAGCTTTTTTCTCCTCGCGGCGTTCCCGGGCGTCCTCGCGACGGTCACGAACATCTTCGCGGCGATCTCTCACGTCCTCGCGACGGTCACGAATATCTTCGCGGCGGTCTCTCACGTCCTCGCGACGGTCGCGCTTGGCACCCTCCACAAGACGCGCTCGCTTCGCTTTCAGTTTAGCGATGGCCGTCGGATTGGCACCCTTTTCCTGAAGATGCTCGATCTGACGATCAAGCTGGCGAATCTGCCGCTCCCGCACGGCGTCGTCGCGGCGATCACGCACGTCCTCGCGGCGGTCACGCACGTCCTCGCGGCGGTCACGCGCATCCTCGCGGCGATCACGTACACCCTCGGCATCATCCTGCGACCATAGGATCGTCGGTGAACCCAAAAGACTACAGGCCGCGATCAGCAGAAAAGTACGCATGATTCCTCCGTTCTCTTCACGATGAGTGGAAGCTGACTGCCAAAGACTACCACGCCAGCCGTCGCTGGTCGGATCTACTACAGGTCCCTGCAGAGGACTTCAACGCAGCAACAGTGGAATCGTTTTGAACTTTTCGAGCAGATTGCGTAAGTCGAGATCTCGCTTGACGTCACGCCAGCGGCTGAAAGTGAACGGGAAAAAACCGCTACGTCCAACTCTTAGACGTCGAGACGGCGACCGCGTCGAATGCCCCGAATTCACACATCGCGCGAATTCATTCGGGACCGTAACCGGAGGCTGCGAAGGCTTTCGTCAGCTCAAAGGGCGCAACACGATCAGATGATCTTCGACGACGCGACCTTCGATCAGATGTTCCTGGATCAAACGCTCCAAAACCTCCGGGTCACAGTGACGATACCACGCCCCCTCGGGATAGATCACAGCGATCGGCCCTTCCTCACAGATGCGGAGGCAGTTCGCCTTCGTCCTTTGGACGCCACCACGCTCAGCAAGGCCGAGTTCTTTCAAACGTGCCTTGAGATAATTCCAGGCTTCCAGTGAGCGATCCTTGTGACAGCACTTAGGCTTGGTTTGATCGCAGCAGAGGAAGATGTGCCTCGCGGCCACGTCAATCCCAAGCTTTCCGACGACACCAGAGGCTGGCGTCGTGCCTGTCGCAGGGGTCGCCTCAGACGATGAGGTGTGGGGTCTCTCTGGCACTGATCTCACTCTTTGGTGTTCGCTTCTGCAGCCTCACGCTCGCCGATGAACGTCGGCGCGTCCAGAAGAATCGCGCGCAGGAGCAGTTTGAACGTGGTCTGAGTCCACGAACGATAGTGCGGCCGGAACCCGAAGAGATGCACTGCCCCGTCGCCAACAGGCGTCCTAACCCATGCCGCCGTCCCCGCAATCTCGTCACTGCCACCGAGGTAGCCCGAGAGCAAAATATTGTCCCTGGGATACTCAAGAAGGACCATCCCGGCGTTGGGTTGGAGCTCGTCAACGCGAAACGCACGAGAGCTTGAAAAGTAAACGGGCTGAGACGTCGGAAGCGACACGACGAACGGCGACGCTGATTTAGTAACCGTCCTCAATATGGAACCGGGACAGCTAAACGACGACGTCTCATCCTGACTCGCTGTGGCGTCTGTGAGTGGCAGGTCGAAGAGCTCGATGGCATAGAGGGTCGATTCGTCAATGCAGATCAGTGTGCCGCCACGACGAACGAAGGCGTCCAACGCAACCGCGCCAGCGCGTCCTATACCTCCGGCGTACTGCGGGAATACTTCACCTTCATGACGGCCATCGCGCAGCACGTCAGGCCTGACGCTGGGAACGACAATGACGTCGACGAGCTCGTGTAGATTGTGGCTGCGCATCTGTTCGTTACGCATTGTCACGTAAGGCAGGTCGAATCGATCGAACATCCAGCGAAGCCAACCTTCGTCCTTGTTCGCGGTCCACGGCGCGTACAATCCAACCCGCGGTAACCTCTCGAGCTTGATCAAAAGATCTCGTGATACGGCAGCGTCATCCGCTGAGAGTGTGAGCGGCGAGGCGACGTCACCGTCAACCTCGAGCCCAAGCTCGCGAAGATGCGCGAGCGCCTCCTCGCGCTGGCTCTTTTTTCCAGGAAGAATCCAGCTACCCGAAACAGCGCTGTCCGGACGGGCATCGAAGAGGAGCGGCAAGCGTGCTTGCAAAAGCGTGATCACGCCACGGTAGCTATCAGAATCTGCACCATCCAGATGTAACGGCGAGCTCAGCCGCACCCCTTTGGGGCGCAGGGCGAGCAGGTCCTGTGCTGACTCGACGCGCCGCGTCGGCACTTCGAGCGCCTCATTCATGGCGATCACCGTCACCCCCATCAAAAGCGGCAACGTCCAGCCGGTCACATCATACGGAGGTAGCCCGTCGGGATACTGCTGCAACTCGAGGAGATCCTTCGCGTAGTTACCGTACGGTTGAGCTCGCCGTACGACGGCGGTTCCGCGCCTGAAAGGTCGACCGGAGACGGTGAACCCCTCCAGCGCTACGTCCACCTCGACACCGCCGTCGAGTAGCGTCGCGATCATGCGCTTCAAGCCCCCTCGGTCGCCCGCAGGTGATGGGATCAACCATGTGCGCGGCACATCCTTCTCGCCCTGCTCAACGGCACGCTGCGCCGCGGCGGCTGTCGTACTCATGAACAATTTAGGTTCACGCGACAAGCTACCGAGGATGGACTCCGCCAACGCGAGCTCGTACTTCACGATGTCCCCGACGCGCCACCACCCCCCCGGCCAAGGTTTCGGGAACTGATTGGACGCCGCGTATCCGTTCTTCAACCCTCGCGGGCCTTCAAGACGCTCTCTTGGAATAAACAGAGGGCTCGCTAGGTTCGCCGAAGCAGCTTCCGAAAGGAAACCAATCATGTTGTGGCGTACTGGGACGTTGCGGTTGCCTCCGTTCCACCACATGTCGTAGGTCACGCCCGTGGCGACGCCGCTGAACCCAGCCTGTGTCAAATCGTACATCATGCGCGCCCCAAGCGTGCCAATTGCAGCCATGATCTCAGGGTCGAGATTGGGATTGAGAGGGTCGCGAAACGGCGGCACGAAGAGACGTTCGCGGTACGGACCTTGTTGGTGAACATCCCAGTAGACGTGTGGAAACCACTCACGGTAGAGCAGGCGCGTCACGATACGCGTCTCCGCTAGCGAGAGAAGAAACCAGTCGCGGTTATTGTCGTGGCCCGCGTAGGTCTGATAGAGCTCAGGGAGACGGGCCGCTTCGTACGGCGTGCCGCGGATCTTTCGGTACCAGCGCACGACGCGTTCTAGTCCGTCTGGGTTGACGCTCGGAATCAGCACGACGACCATTTCGCGGCGTGTGGTCGCCCACGGTTCGGCATGTTTCGTTGCCAAGTCGTACGCCAGCTGCAGCGACATCTCCGCCGCTGCGACCTCAGTGGAATGGATCGTTGCCGAGATAAAGAGAAAGAGTCGCGCCTGCTCGATCAACGCATCGCGTTCCGCGCGCTTAAGTCCGCGCGGGTCAGCAAGTCGCTTCGAGATCGCCTTCAGTTCATCGAGTCGCTCAAGATTCTGCGGACTGGAGATGATGACGATGCGGAGATCTCGCCCCTCCGTCGTCTTGCCGACTCGCTCGACGCGCACCGCGGGGCTACGCTCGTCAAGTTCTTCGATGTAGCCGACGATTTGACTCCAGTCCGCCAGCTTGAAGTCGGTACCGACAGGTCGGGCGAGAAACTCAGCGGGTGGGCGCGGCGGCGGATCGGCGGCGGTGATCCACCCCGCGGCGCTGAGCAAAACGGCGGTAAGCACGCAGGCGAAAAGGCCGAGCGGCGGACTTTTCTGAGCAACCACGTGACGAGAATTTCTCATCGCCACTTCTTCATCGTCCTCGGTCGAACCTCATCACGCAATCACTCACGGTGTATCGCTCCCATTCTTACGCCCGCTAGCCGCGCTGTTCACACTGAGCCTGGACGTTGCACGACGCCGCGACCTTACCAGCATACAGCATCAAGTCGCCGCGTTCGCCTCAACGAAGCACTAACCTGAGCTTTCCATGGCTGTTTCCCACGCGGGACCCGCAATCAGACGTAACCAGCGACGCTCGACGATCGACTCACTCTGCAGAGCGTCCCTCAACGAACCCAATCGACGGCAGCTCTGAAAACCGTGCGGTGACGTCCGCATCCAGATCAAGCCAAGCGACGCTACGTCCCGCCCATGACACGACGGGTCGGCTGAGCTTTAAGCGTCCGCGAGCAGTCTTGAGCGAATTCACGCCAAGAAGAAAACGACTGGGTGCATCGCCGAACTCCGTCAAACGAGCCGTGATGCTGCGCGACACACCAGCTTCCTCTGTCGCATCCAAGGCGGCGACCACGGTCTCGAGAATGACGGGAATCTCATCGAATGCGGCAACACCCGCGTGAAACCGCGGCGGCGGCACATCGTAGGCAAGGCGAAAAAGCCCGATCGTGGCCTCGATGTCACGGACCGCGAGGACGACGGCGGCCACACCGGTGACGCGGCAGGGAGACACATCATCGGCTGCCCACGACTCGAGCACCGTCGATGGCATGGTGCGACGCGCGCGGGGGGTCGTGTCTTCAATCAAAAACGGCAGCACCGACCCGGGATCACCCTCACCGGGAAACGCCAGACGCCACTCAACGCGCTGACCGTCGGGTCGCTCGCGGAAATAGGGTTCCGGGCCCGCGACGGGCACGCCGCGACCGCGCAGACGGTTCACCTCGGCATCGATGTCCTCGACGCGGACGGCCCAGGCGCACGGCCCCCCGCTGCGTTCGATCGCGGTATTCCACAGCGGCGAGAAGTCGCGACTCCCCTCAACCTTCGAGATCAACTCAAGGTAGGATCCGTCGAGAAACCCCAGAAGATCCATGTGCGTGACGCCATTGGAGTGAGGACCACCGTATTCGGTCGGGAGCCCACTCGCTTGGACCCGACGTCGCAGGTCTACAAGCGACGGTCCGGCCAGGGTGACGTGATCAATTCTCATGGCGATCGAGGTTTCACCTCCTGGGAAGCCGGTGCAGCCAGCGCGCGCGCCTTCGAATCCGGCTTCGGCGCGTTGCAGTTACGAATCCGTCGCCCCGCACCATTCGACGAACTCGATCACGTTGCCATCGGGATCCGAAGCGTAGATCCACCTCACCTGGCCACGAATCTCCATGGGCCCTTTGAGCATGGGTATGTCGCGCTCATGCAGAAAGCGCACCGTCGCGTCGATGTCGTCCGTGGCCAGAGCGACGTGAGGACAGTAAGGCGGTTGCGGCATCCTTCGAGTGTAGGGCTCGGCTCCAAGGCGGGAGACGAGTTCGAGTGCGGCGCCGTCGAGATCAAAAAAAGCGAATCGCTCGCCATGCTCCGCGTCGACCTTGTCGAATCGCAGCTTGAGACCGAGTTTCCCCGCATAGAATCGGATGGATGCGTCCATGTCGGAGACTTCGAAGGCGACGTGATCGAGGCGCTGCATAACAGTAGCCTTGTAGCGACGGTCGAATCTTGGCGTGACTGAGTCGGAAATCGTCCGGCTGATCGAAAGGCTGCCGCAGCCGGAGGCGGCTGACCCGTCCGACTATAGACGCGATCGCATGCGGGAGGAAGGGTCTGTGGGGTCGGAGTCGGTGTGGGACCCCAATGTTGCGAAAGAGAAGCGCTTCAAGACCGATTGCGTGGGCGTGGGCGTGGGACCACGAAGACTGCGGGCGTCCGTTTCGCTCCCCACTGCAACAACGCGTCGTCGACACCCGTCTTTGCCCCGACGCGCTCTTAGCGTTAGCTCTCGGGTTGACACGAGGGAACGGCTCTCCACGCTTCGTCCGCCGCGGAATCTTCGACTTCAAACGGCGCTTCCCAAGTTTCGGTTTCGTTGTGGACGCCGGGGACTATCGCTTGCAAGTCGACTCGCCGGCGATCGACGCTGGCCCGTCGGCCAGCGCGGCGGCGATCGATGTCGATCTGAATGGAAATCTACGCCGCTGTGGTGACGCGGTCGATATCGGCGCCTACGAGAGCGCCTGCGTGACACCGATTCAGTTTCGCCGCGGTGACTGTAACGGCGACGGCGTCCCGGCGGGGCTTGACGACGCGCTCTTTCTTCTAGCTGCGAACTTCGCAGGCGGTGAAACACCGGCGTGCCGCGCTGCGTGCGGCGCCAACACCGACGGCCGCGTCGAAGGCGACCTCTCCGACGCGATCTCCATCCTTAGATTCGTATTCGCGAGTAGCGCACCACCTGGCGCGCCATTTCCGGAATGCGGTGAGATGGTGTCACCAGGCGACTTACTCCTCAGCTGTGTGGATTCTCCTTGCGAGTGAAGGCCACGCCTTTTTCAGTTCGTCTGTCGCACCTGCGTCGACATCTGCAGCAACGGAACGAGTCGCAACGAATATCGCGTTAGCGGCACGTGTGCTCGTCGCACGACAGCTCACCTTCGGTGGCTCGGCCGCAAAACGGAAACGGCTCCGCGATGGGTTCGCCGAACGCGAACAGATACGTGAGGGTATAAATCGCGTCGCTAATGTTGACGCGATCGTCGGCGTCAGTGTCCGCTGCAGCGATGCAGCAAAGCGGTCCCTCGCCGCGGAACAGGAAGTTAAGCGTCGCGACCGCGTCGGCAAGGCTGACGCTGGCGTCGCAGTTCGCATCGCTACGGATGAAGAGGGACGCTGGCTCCGTGTCCGGCACCACGCGTGCGACCACTTCGATGTCGGCAAGTGCCGGCACGCCAGGGACGCCGCGAACATGCCCAGTGACGTCGGCGGCGTCGATCTCCAGTTCAACCTCGTCGATGGCTCGCGACGGGTCGACGCCGATACGCAACCCATCGGGAGTTGCTGCGTCCCTGACCACGCGTCGCTGGATCTCGACACCGCCCAGGCGGGTTACGACCGAGAACCGGTGCACCACGGCGTCAGTCGGCTGGGTCGTCGTTGCGTTGTCGCTCGGCACGCCGTAAACGACGACCTCACGCGCCAGAATCGGCGTTGCCCAGCGCAGCGACAGACGAACGTCATCGGCTGCTGGCCCAGAACCATCTCGCCGTGGCTCGGCCTCCCAGCGCGTATCCGTCTGCCGATCGTTCACGCTCGGGGGAGTGACGCGCGGCGCTGGTCGCCATCGATCATTGCTGCCCGGAATCTCGTTGGAGCTCGACGCCGTCGCGCGCGCACTCGGTGCAAGGTTCGTCCAGATCGGTTCCGCTGGCACGTCAAGCCGAGTGTGTCCGGCATGGCAACCGATGCATCGTGCGGTCGTCCCGGGTGCTCCGAAATTGTGGCCGGCGACGTGAAAGACTTGCCCATCTCGCCCGACGCCGAGGCGATCATCAGGCCGGCGCAAGATCTCAAAGAGAGGAACGTCCGCTGGCAGGGTGACGTCGATACGTCCATCGGCGGCAACTTCCTGCCGCCGGATGAGAAGTGGTTCGTCGTTGCCTTCCGCGTCAGTGCGCTGCGGATTCATATAAAACTCGATGAAGAGTCGCTTGCCGGCTGGAGGCGAGTGCGTCATCGGCTCATCCACGGGGGCATTACCAAAAACGTTTTCGCACAAGAAACGAAACGTTCCGCGACGAAACGCTTCGCTCACAGTGTTCGGGATGAAATCGACCGCACGACCGTCGCCCCCTCGCGGCGTCACTGTTGACTCTGGCAAGGCAGGTGGCTGCGGTCGCACTCGCACCAAAACCGGATCGAGCGCGTCCATTCCCCCGACACCGACGACTTTCTCCGTTGTGATTGCCGCTGGATCGTCCGCGAACTCTAGGAGATAGATGCCGTACGACCCCGCAGGGCCAGCCTCAAGCTCACTCACCAAAATATGAGTCTCGTCGACGGCTGCCCCGCCCGAGAATCGCGCTGGCTGAAAGCCGAAGGAGGTGACCTCCGACGCCGTACGTTGGAGCCGACGGAAGTGTGATTTCTCCGGCTTCCCCAGTTGGGGTGTCCGCGGCAGCGCCAGTGCGATCACTCTGCCGTCGGCAAGAAAGCTCGGATCGTACACCGTTGCGACGTTACGATCGAGTCCGCCGCCTTGAAACATGCGCAGGCCATCGCCGTCGGGGCGAACACTCGCCAAGAACCAATGATTGACGCCAGAGAACGCGTCTTCGTCAACGCCGCTGAGGATCGTACCCTCAGGAAGTTGTGTGGCAACACCGGTGTAATCGTTCGAGCCGTGCCTCACCCGGCGCGTTGACGCCGGCGGCGATCGCCACCAGCGTGAATAGACGATGCGACCCGTCATCGGATCAACGACCGGAGTCTCCGCACCGAAACGCTCTGTCGTGATGCGGTGAAGACCGGATCCATCTCCGTCCATGACGTAAAGATTCGTCGTTCGCCGCCGGCCGTTTGGGGCAGGGCCAGGGTAGCGCGTCGACACGAAGCAAACTCGACCGTCTGGGAGATAGCACGGGTCGAGATCGTCGTAGTGTTCGAAGTCAGTCGCAAGATTCCCGAAACGCGACAGATCGAGCTGGCGATCCGACCGCGTCAGTCGGCGCAGGCCGCTGCCGTCGACGGAGACCGTGTAGATGCGCCAAGCGTTCTCCGTCGGTGAAAGGCCAGCGAAAACAATGTTCTTGCCGTCGTAGGAGATGTCCGGCTGCATGACGTCGAACGGAATGTCATTGCGCCTTTCGTCCGTGACGGATCCGTCGATCAAGACGCGGACCTCACCGCTAGAGAGGTGTCGCGTCAGACGGCTTCCCCATACGGTGTTGACGACGGTGGACGAGGATGCCACCCAGCCCCCCGGGGTCGCTACTCCGAGCGGTCGTTCAACGAAGACAAAGTCGAGTTCCGCTTGCGGCGACTCATTCGCCCGTGCCGCTCCTACAACCCCGAGAACCACTCCGACGAGACAGAGGCCGCGCACAACCGCAGCTCGTGACAGATCGCCTGGCAGGTGCGGGCCCCGTCGCGTCGATGTCTGAGAAATCAAGTTTGCCAAACCAATCTCAAAGCGCCGCCGAGTCCCAATTCGTTCCTGCATGGGAATCCCCTTGGAGTGATCGTCCTCGCGCCTGAACGCCCGCCTGCCGGCGCGATGGCTTCTTACGGCTTACCTATTCACATCGCTCGTGGCCCAGAGCGGTAGACGGCCCTGGGTCGGTCGCCGACAAAGGGGCCCTGAGTCGACGCGCAAAGCGCACGCATGTTCGTCCCCCCGGCTCATGTGACAGGTCGCATCTCGCTCATTCCACACTTTGACGTCCCAAGTGTTCGTGGATCGAGAATAGATCGTCCCGAGACTCCCCCGTGCAACTGCACGAGCCCTTCGATCAAAGCACCCCATCCGTGCCAGCGCAACAAACAAATCCCAATCGTCGAACCAGTCCCGACGTCACGGCCAACCTGCGCGTGGCGCACGTTCTGGCGGCGTTGGCGCGAGCGTGCGGCCTGATGATGAGCGAGGCCGAGCTCGCTGCAACGCGGCCGTTCAAGCGACCGGAGTCGCCGGAACTTCCGTACGGACGGATGTTGACAACGGTCCCCACCACCCCGACGATCGGAGCCGGCAGATCATCTCAAAGGTTCTCTTGAGTGGCTTGTGGCAGCCAACGCTCCGGCGGCGCCGCAACGACAGATCTTCTCAACCCATTTCAAGGGCAGACATGAGACAACGTCGCTTCTGCGTCGGAGCGATCCTCACGTTGCTCACACCAGCCGCGGCGGTCATCGACGCCGGCGCGCTCGAAACGCGCGAGATCAGGGTGCCGACACGTGAGGCCGCGACGATCCAACGAGCGCTCGATCTCGCCGCAAGCGGTGACACGATCATCGTGGCACCGGGCACCTACGTCGCTGACATCCCTCTCGACTTCAACCGCCTGCGCGACCCACGTGACCCTGCAGCACCGCCAGTGAAAGACGTCGTGCTGCGGTCGGAAGAGGGGCCGGAGTTCACGACGCTGGAAGGTTCGATCACGCTGCGCAACGGAGAGACGGCGGCGTCCGTTTTGAGTGGTTTCACGATTCGTGGTGAACGAGACGCGACATTCACGATCGATGCGGCGTTAACCGTGAACGACTGCATCGTCGAGATTCCCGCAGTGTTTCGCGGCGACCCGATGGTCGAAGGCTGTCTGTTTCAGTCAACGTTGTCTCTCGCCGGCGCAGCGACTCTGAACCAGTGCGAGCTGCAACACCGCCTTTTGGTGACGGGCGCGGCTACTGTGAGGAAGGTGACGATGTCGGATGTCGTTCTCAGTGGAAGAGCGACCTCCACGTTCGACCAGTGCCACCTTCGCTCACTTTCAACTACAGGAGGGTCACAAGTTTCGCTCAGCGAGTGCACGATTTCTCAGGCGGTTCGTGGAATCGCCGCGGAAGGCGACACATCTGTTCAGCTCCGCGGTTGCGTCATCCGCGAATGCCGCGTCGCGATCGAGTCGATCGACGCCTCAGGAATTGTCAGCGAAGGCTCAACCATCGCTGGCAACGTACGTGGCATCGTGGCAGGGGGCGACCGCCTCGAGATTCGCAATTCGATCGTCTGGAATCAAGGTGAGGATGTCGTCCACGGCGAGAACACTGCAGTCGAGGTGGCTTTCTCTTGTGTCGGAGGCGAGTCCCCGTGGCCAGGGCCGGGGAACCAAAACTCCGACCCCCTCTTTTGTGGATGGGGAAGCGAGACGGAAAGAATCGTCGCTACACAAGCAGAGTTAGACTCCGTCCTCGCCGATTTCTCACTCTCGCTCAGTGCACAATCCCCGTGCCGCCGCAGCGGCCAAGATGGGGACGACATGGGAGCGGTCCGTGGCGATTGCCAGTTTGTCGGCCCACCTGGACGCCGCATTCAACTCGGCTCCGGACACTTCGACTTGAGCAACATGGTTCACGGATTCTCGATCCACCTCGTAGGATCCGGCGATGCAACGGCTCTCGACGCTGTTTCGCTCAGAGGGGACATGACGCTCGAGAACGTTCGCGTGCTTCGCCGAGCAGCCGCAGTCATCGGTCGCAGCCGGCTGATCAATACGGAGATCAACGGCTTAGGAGTTCTTTGCTATTCGGATGCAGAGTTGGAGCTGCAGCACTGCGAGGTCAGCGGGGCGGCCATAGGTGTCGAGTGTCGACCTCGTTCGAAAGTCGAGCTCTCCCGCTGCCGCATCGAACGATGCACCCAAGGCATCGTCGTGAATTCCCAAGCGAAAGTGGATCTCGTCGACTGTATTGTGACTCAAAACAGCGCCCTGTACCGACAGGGACCTGCCCTTCACGTCTCAGGCCTCACGACTCTGACGAACTGCACCATCAGCGCGAACGACTCATTCGAGAGCGGCGTCATCTTCGCCACGCGCGGCAGTCAGCTCCAAGTTCTCAACTCGATCGTCGTCGACAACGTCGGTGGTTCCCTCACCGTCGATCCCGAAGCGGAGGTTGCGGTCTCCTTCAGCTGCATCGCTGGCGACACCGTCTGGCCAGGCACGGGCAACTTCAACGTCGACCCACGCTTCTGCGGTTGGCGCGGGGCCAAACGCGAGTTCTTCGTTGACGCTGCGGTTGATGACGCCGGCGCCAACGACGGCAGCCGCGAGCGACCGTTTCCCTCGATCACCGCTGCACTCTCAACGTTCGACTACGCCCTCGCCGCCGACTCACCATGTCTCGGCAGCGGACTCGGTGGGACGGATGTGGGTGCTCGTTTGGGCACCTGCGAGCGTTCAGGGCGGTCCTCGGCGCTCCTGAACGTGGCGCCTGGGACCTACGAGGCCGGAAACCTTGTGCAGGACGTCGGTGTCGTTGGGTCAACAGCGGGCGAAACCATCATCCGAGGCGAGATTCGTGGTCTACGCAGCAGTGCACTGCTGAGCCGGATCACGTCGATGCAGGGTAGCGTCCGCGTGAGCTCCGGGGAGTCACCTGAAATCTCTGCAAGCCAGATCGAAAACCTCGTGTGCGAAAGCGCATCTGCACCGACCGTGTCCGACTGCACCATCTCTCAGGGGTCCGGGGTGTGGTGCCAGCCGGGCTCGGCACCGGAATTTCGACGCTCGACGTTCGCGGCCAACAGCAGACAGGAATTCGGTGGCGCGGTCATGTGCGAGGAGGCTTCACCTGTTTTTATTGATTGCGAGTTCGACGGCAATGTCGCTGAACGCGGCGGTGCCATTGCAGCGCTCCAACGATCGAACGTGAGAGTCGAGCGCTGCCGGTTCGTGCGCAACCGGGCTGCGAGCGAATCAGTGCCGAACAAAACGATCGGCGGCGCGCTGTTCGTGACCGACGGATCAAACGTGGAACTCTCAGAATGTCTGCTGCTCGGGGGCGAAGCTGCGCGAGGTGGAGCTTTGTTCTCCGACAAAGAGAGCCGTGTCACGCTATCTCACTGCACGGTCGTCGAAAACGTCACCAGCCACACTCCCGGCGGCATCGCCGTTGACACGGGAGTCGTCGAGCTCGAAAGCTGCATCGTGTGGGCGAACACCGGCGTTCAGATCACAAGCGGAGAGGGCGGACAGATCCACGTAAGGCGGAGCTGCATCGAGGGCGACGCTCCATGGCCAGGAGCGGGAAACATCAACTCTGATCCGCTTTTCTGCGGCTTCGGCGCCGTCGCAGAAGTCGTGGTTGACCCGGAGTTGGCGTCGGTCGCCAATCGACCGCGCGGGCACTTCGCAACACTCGCCGATGCCTTCTCGGTTTTCAGCCTGGCGCTCGGCGCGAATTCGCCGTGCCTGGGCTCGGGGGCAGACGGCAGCGACATGGGCGTGCCGCTCGGACTGTGCGTGGCCGGCACGCGGTCGCCGAAGCGGATCACGCTGCGGCCGGGCCGACACGAGGCGACGACCAGCGTCAACTTAGCACACGGCATTTCGCTTCGCGGCGTGGACCGAGATGCAACGGTTGTCGCGGGCAGTCTTCGTGGCCTGCGCACCGGCGCCCGATTGGAGAACGTGACGGTCTCCGGTGGCCCGGTCTCGGTGGCGAGTGGTGAACAGGTCGAGCTGGAGAACTGCAACTTCACGTCGAGCCTCAATAGCGTCGACGTCACCGGCGGCGCGGCAGTTCTCACGGGCTGCAGATTTGACAACAACAGAATCGGTCTTCAAGTCACCGCCGACGGCAGCGCGACTGTCGCGGACTGTGAGTTCGTCGAAAACTCGATCGCCGCCATCGTCATCCGCTCGGAGCTCACGATCGATCGCAGCGAGATCCGCCGCAATCGGGGCAATGAAAGACCGTTTGCGATCGACTCCGGCGTCATTCACGCGAGAAATGCCCGCCTAGGCGTCAACCGTTCCCTCATCGAGTCGAATCGCTGCGGCAACGGAGGCGCGATTGGGGCGATCGCATCACGCGTTAACGTTCGCTCTAGTATTCTTCGCGGCAATGAAGCGAACGGGAGCGGCGGTGCAATCTTTAGCACTGTCCTCACGGAACTATTGGTCGAAAGCTCGCTTTTCGTGGCCAACTCCGCTGCGGATGGTGGTGGCGCGATTTCCGACAGCCGTTACGGTGACTCTGATACGACAATGAGACTAGTCAACTGTACGTTCGCTGACAACCACGCGGGAGGACAGGGTGACGACCTGCAGCTGTCGCGAGAAGCCCATGCTGAGATCGTCAATTGTGTCTTTTGGGGACAGGGTGACGACCTGCTCCGAATCGCCATCAAGAATAACGCAAGGTTTTCCCACAGCATCGTCGCCGGCAGAAACGTGCCTGAGGGAATCGGCAACCTCAACGTCAATCCTCGCTTCATCCGCCGCGGCACGTTCGATTTCACTCGCGTCACGGACGATCACATTGCGGACTTCATCATCGACCCGGGCGACTACCGCCTGCAGATCGGCTCGCCGGCGATCGACGCTGGCGTGAACGCCGGGGCACCTGAGTTCGACCTCGATGACCGTCCCCGACGCTGTGGCGATTCGGTTGACTTAGGCGCCTACGAAAGCAGCTGTTCGACGTCGATTCAGTTTCGCCGCGGCGACTGTAACGGTGATGGCGACCCAGCGAAGCTTGATGACGCACTCTTTCTCTTGGCTGCAAACTTCGCTGGCGGCGAAGCGCCGATCTGCCGCGCCGCGTGCGATGCCAACTCCGACGGTCGCGTCGAGGGCGACGTCTCCGACGCAGTTCTCATCCTCCGATTCGCGTTCACCGGCGGTGCATCGCCTCAGGCGCCCTTTCCCGACTGCGGCAGCCTTGAGCTCGACGGCGACCTTCTCCTCGGGTGCCGGGCGTCGCCGTGCGAGTGAATCGCAGCCCGATGGCGCCACTTTGACGGCCCGAGTGATTGGACTCGACGCCGTCAAGCCAGCTCGGCCACTCCATGCGCCCACTGGTCCCCCACCGACTGCGGGTTGGTCTCGGCGTCGGTGCCTGGGAGGCTTTCTATGCGGAGCACCTGAAGTTTTGGCAGGATGGCGGGTTCGTCAGCATCGGCTTCGCGGATCTTGATGAACGCCGCATCCGCCCACACCAGTCGCCCCTCGACTTTCTCGCCGCCACGAAGCGTCACCCGCAGAACGACGTTTCCTGTCGGCTGCGACAACTGCGACGCCGACTCAATGAGTGCTGTGTCGAGCTTGTTAAAAAGGCAATCGCTCTTCGCCAGTTTTTCGAAAGCGCGGTCGAAATGCGCCTGCGTTACCTGCGGCTCTGCGGCGCCCTCAAGGCGCACGGCACGCACGGCGTAGAGTGCAGCTTGGTTGGCGAGCGTCTCGAGGTCGGCGCCGGTGAAGCCGACGGTCTTCTCAGCAAGGGCATCCAGTTTCACGTCTGAGGTAAGTGGCTTCTTTTGCGTGTGGATCTTAAGAATCTCGAGACGTGTCGCCTGGTCGGGGGCGCCCACCTCGATGCGCAGATCGAAACGCCCTGGACGAAGAAGGGCCTTGTCGAGCACGTCCGGACGATTTGTTGCCGCAATGACGACGATCTCGTCGGTGGTCTCGAACCCATCCATAGCGACGAGTAGCTGATTGAGCGTCTGCTCGCGCTCGTCGTGAGCGCTGCCGACTCCCGAGCCGCGCCGACGCCCGACCGCGTCGAGTTCGTCGATGAAGATGATCGCCGGTGACTCCTTTTTTGCTTGGTCGAACATGTCGCGCACGCGTGCCGCGCCGACACCTACGAAGAGCTCGACGAACTCTGATGCCGACAGCGTGAAAAACGGCACGCTCGCTTCTCCAGCGACTGCACGAGCGAGCAGTGTTTTCCCACAGCCTGGCGGCCCAACGAGCAAAACTCCTCGCTGCAGACGCACGCCTGAACTGATCCAACGCTGCGAGTTCTTCAAGAAATCGATGAGGTCGCCAAAATCCTCTTTGGCTTCCGCAAGTCCACCGACGTCTGAGAAGTGAATGTCGTTTTCTGTGATCCTTCGGGCCCGACTCTTTCCAAGCGTGAAGACGTTACCGGCGGCGCCTTGCTGCTTTTTGAGCGAGACGAAAAAAAGAATGATCAGCGCCAGAACGATCACCAGCGGCAACCACATCCACAGCGAGGAGCTCGCGCCGCTCGAACCGTCGCCGTAACCGACGCGAACGCCGAACTCCGACACCTTGGCCATGAACTCCTCGCCAGTGGCGCCAAACGTCGTGTAGGTCTGATTCGGGTTGAAGACCGTAACCGTTAGGAGGTTCCCGTCGACCAAGACCTCGGTGACACGACCGCTCTCCAAGTCTTCAAGGAACGTGGAGTACTCGACGTGGTGCGTTGAGCCTTGGCGGGATTTGACTTCGCGGTAGATGAAGAAGGCGAGTGCGAAGATCACGATCCAGATGACGACAGCAGTGCGTTTTTTCTTTTGTTCCATGGAGAAATCCCGCCGCGACAGGAGACCTTTATCAGAAGCTTTCGCGATGAATCCGGCACATCACGCTACGGAAGTTTGGCATCCGAGCACGAATGATACGAACCGATCGGAGGCAGTTCCGATGTCGCACGTGCTGATCGCTTGAACACACTCGTTCAAGAGCGGCGCCCATCGAGCCCGAAGATGGGAGAAAGGGTGGTTATTCGGACCACGGGCGACGAATCCTTGGGCCGCCTCAGCAGCAAGGCAGCGAACCATATGACCGCAAACCCAGACACCGCTGCGCTCGTTCTCTGGTACGCGGCGTTTCTTTTCTCAATCGTCCTCCACGAGGCGGCGCATGCATGGGCCGCACTGCAGCTCGGGGACCCGACGGCCTACCGCGGCGGCCAGGTGACACTGAATCCGCTCCCCCACCTCAAGCGTGAGCCGGTCGGTATGATCGCCGTCCCCGTGTTGACGTTTCTGTCCCTCGGCTGGATGTGCGGGTGGGCAAGCGCGTCCTATAACGCGCTCTGGGCACAGCGTTTCCCGAAACGCGCCGCGAAGATGGCACTCGCTGGGCCAGTGTCTAACCTACTGGTTGTCTGCGTCGTCGCGGTCGTGATCCGCGCCGGAGTGGCGCTTGAGATCTTTCATACACCCGCAGCAGTGACCTGCGTCTTCACACAAATTGTCGCCGCGGCACCCGGATCGATCGCCAGCGACGCGGCGCTGTTTCTTTCCATCCTCTTCTCGCTCAACGTCCTTCTCTTCGTCTTCAATCTGTTCCCGATGCCGCCACTGGACGGCGGCGCGATCCTGCCGCTCTTCCTCGACCCAGTGAACGCACGCCGTTACATGACGTTTATGGGCCAGCCGATGGTGAGTATCGCCGGGTTGGTTGCCGCATGTTGGGCGTTTCCCTACTTATTCGGCCCGGTGTTCTCGCTTGCGCTGCGATTGATCTAGATCCGCAGCCGTCACGTCGCCAACGCTCAACGACTCAAGAGCAAGAGCTCAAGAGCAGAAGAGTGTGGCGTCAAACGAACACGCGTCCGAGGCGCAACCGAACTCCCACATGCCCCCGGACGCGTGCTCTTCGAACCTTCGACGATCAGCACAATGGGCAAGCGCTGAACGAACAGCCCCCTTGCCCCTCGCTCAGGTATCGGTGCACACCGCAAACGGAGAATATGCGCAATTCGGACGAGGGGAGACCAATGCGGTCAGCGCTGGTTCGGTGCCTCTACGTCTAAGGCCGCGCGGAGATGGAATAGCCGCGGATCGCAACGGTGCTGTCGGCGCCCCAGCTGGCGTTACCATGAACGCGGCCTGCGGCCTCGACGCCGACGGCCAGGTCGATACGCTGGCCCAATCCGATGATCGGCTTCCCCGACGCGTCCCTCAGAAACCCGTCGAGCGAAGCCCTCATCTCGCACTCCGTACCGTCCAGAGACACGGCGATCGTGATGTCCTCGCTCGTTCCCTCCTGGTAGTCCTTGGTGATGCTCAGCTCTCCATCCTGCTGGACGTACTCGACCTTGTAACGGTCACGCACGTTCCCGTCAGGGTCGCGACGGCTGTACCACGACGGCGCCAATTTGACGCGCCCCGAAAGCACATCGCGCTCCGTCCCTGCGCCAGTGAAACCAAAGAACGTCTTGACGAAACGCCCTGCCACGAATTCGAACTGAGCCTCGCAGTCGTCCCCAAGCGTGACGCCGTAGTAGCAGTCATCGTCTCGAGTCGGGAGATAGCCAGTCGTCGGGTCGCGATCTGCGTCGATGTACACGTAATAGTAGTAGCGGTCCCGCTCGTTTCCCGGTTCGGTGTTGCCATGGCGACCGGCCACTCTCGTGTAGAAGTACAAGTGCTGGCGATCGTGTCGGACTTTGAATTCTAGGAGGTCGGTGTCCGGGCTGTACTCAAGATAGCCGGGGATGTCGCCGCGTGGATCGTTGATACCGGCGACGTTGCGCCACTCCGAGAAATCACCGTCGATCGCCAAGGGTCTCTCCACCGGTTGCCCGTCGGGCTGTGAGCTCTTGAGGATAAGCCGGTCACCGGTCGCGAGCAATTCACTCGTCACCAGTTGCCCCTCCACCTCCAGAATGGTCACGTCGTCGGAGGTCAGTTGAACGCACCCCGGCCCGAGCTGCGGTGAATAACCAGGACGTCGTTTGGCGTCACGCAGCTCGCAGCGAGCGAGTATGATTTCACTCGCTGCGTTCTTTGCCACCAACTCGAAGCGCGTTCCGCCGCGCGGAAGGATCTCGAAGGTTGGCCGCACGACCCGTCCCTGCGCATCGATGAGCGGCAACGGCAGGAAGAACTGTTGCTCCTCGGTGATCGTGCCACCGGAGGCAGGCCTCCATAGACGGCCGCTGAACGGGTTGTAGCGTACATTCTTTTGATCGAGTAGCGGAGGGCGGCGCGAGTCATCCACCGAGCGCCCGGTGACACTGACCTCACCCTCGACGATCTGCCCGACGATCTGTTCGCCGCCCCGAGAGTAGGCCGCGACGACGAGATTCTTTCCATCTGAGAATACTCGACCGTCCCAGACCGGCATCGCCCGAGATTCAGCAGTGTAGGTTCGTGTGCGGGTGAAATAACAATCGGTAGCGAGAGGCACCGCATCGCCGAGCGCCTCGAGATCCTTCGAGCGATACGTGAATTTGAACTGAGCCTGCCAGCGATAGCTCTCGCTTCCCGGTGTGGGGGCAAGGCCATGCCGCTCGAGATAAGCCTGCTCGCTCGGAAGTCCACCCGCGCCTAGATAGCTCTCGCGCAGCGATTGTGCGGGGTCATTGGTCGCGTAGAGATCGACCACCGCGACAGTGAGGAGCATGGAGAGGTTCAGCGTCAAATTGCGTATCATCTTACGTATCATTTTTCGTTCCTTCGCCTTCGAGTCGTTGAGGCGTAGCATAACACACCCCCGGCGCGCGTCGGCGACTTCATTCTCCGGGACGACGAGACTCGGCCGCTGATCTCGCGACCCCGGGCGAATGCAGTAGTTGCACAGTCCGCGGAGTCGCGACTCCTCACCTTGGAGTAAAGCCCATGGCAAGCATCGACTACAGGGAATCCCACGACCTCCCGCGCGACAGCGTTCTGCGTCTCTACCAGGCGAACGACTGGTCCGCCGCGAACCATCCCGAAGCCCTCGCAAGCGCGCTGGCGAACTCGCACGCGCTGGTATCCGCATGGGACGAGGGTCAACTCGTCGGTCTGGGCAACGCGATCTCAGATGGCTCCTTGGTCGTGTACTACCCCCACTTGCTGGTACTGCCCGAGTATCAAGGCAAGGGCATCGGACGCCGCATCATGGAAATCTTGAAGCAGAGATACGCCGGCTTCCACCAGCACGTTCTCATCGCGGACGGCGACGCCATCGAGTTTTACAAAAGGTGCGGCTTCAAGAAAGCTGGGCGTACGGAGTCGATGTGGATCTACGCGGGTGGCGAGCACTGAGTACATCCTGTAGTTCATGGATCCGGAGAACGCGTTTTTCGCACCCGTCTGATTGACTCCAAGTGAAAGAATAGAGACGATCAACCGTGGGGAAGACTCGCTGCAAGGTCTACCCACAGCAGCGAAGCGTGACTGGTTGACGTCGGTCGTCGAAAGAGAGATGGATGGAGACCGCCTACCGGCGCGAGGAGGATCGGCTCTACCGGCGTGATGGATACCGGAGGTGAGACGTGGCGTTCATCCGACGCAAGTGAGTCCGCATGTTGCATCCCACCGTTCCAACGCGTACGGTGACGCCATGAGGCACCGTGGAAAGACGATCGCGATCTTGCTAGCTACGAGTGCCGTGGTCGTGCTGGTGGCGGCGATGGCGAGCTTGCGGGGAAACATCTTGCAGCGATGGATTCACCGAAGCGACGCAGACAGGATCCAGGGGAAGTGGAAAACCGTTTTGATGATACAGGACGGTGAGACCGTTACATTGAGTCACCCACGCTACTGCAGCTTCGACGGCGAAAAAGTCCGGCACTTCCCGACTGACGAGCCCAATGAGACTTGCGTGTACCAACTGAATGAAAACCACCAGCCCGGGTGGTTCGATATGATCCTGCCCAATGGCGACTCGCATCTCGGGGTCTACGACCTCAACCGAGACATGCTCCGGATCTGCGTAAGCAACGTAGCAGGCGGGAAGCGGCCGGTCGCCATCGAATCGAAGGATGACACTGACAACTTCCTGTGGGTTCTGCAACGCGACTAGGTTCAAATCAGTAGGAGCAGTTCATGGCATCGACATCCAGGCTCAAGTCCCCCGAAAGCACAGAAGAGTACAGCGTCGTCGTTGCTGCGTTCGCAGTTCTTGGCCTCGCGATTGTATTCGGACTTGCGACGTTGGTTTGGTTTCTCTGGCAGCTTAGCGACTAACCTACTTTTTCTCGGCGGAACGAAAACCCATCCCAAGGCCGCAAAAGACCCTCGGCCGTCCTCATTCACTTCTGGAAACTCGTCTGTTCCCCATGCGGTGCGGAGCCTGAAATCCACACTCTGCAAATCCACGTGTCTTGCAGACGCTGTGGTGAGGAGCACAGTCGGCGAGCGTTCGGTCATGGCGCGGAGGACCGCGACCGCGAATACCCAAAAAACCACGTGCACCCAACGCGGATCGTCAGACGTGATGGTTTCGGACACCACGCCGGCAGCGCGAAGTGCAATCACCATGATGATCGGGATGAGGCTCAGCGAAACTGTGAAATCGCGCTTCACCGGGGTACCCCCTTACTCACGGGTCGGGTTAATGGTCGTTCATTTCCTCATCGTACCTCCGAACCGGCCAAGCTCCCACGTGCCGAACGTCTCCGAACTGATGACTCGCGGTCGTGGCCGTGCGCTTCACTCACGAATCTCGGACAGCCGATCGGTCATCGGATACCTCATCCTATACGCGCATCACACCAAGTACGTCGCCAAGCAGGCGGCGGCGATCGCGGCGCTGTTCGATGATGATGATCAGGCTCTGATCGCGACCATCGTTTTGCGCCGGGCGGCGGAGCTGATCGAGGAGCGTCGCAAGGGTCGGCACTGCTTCGATGGCAGGTGAGCGACTGCAGTTATCGTCTCGGGCCGGAGATCTGCTCGTGCTTGATCTTGCGGAATTCCTCCTCCGTCCACGCGAGCACGGGGCGCCACACGTTCGGATCTGTGTTTGTAGGCACACCGAAGTCCTCGACGAGGAGGCGAATGACCGCCTCGAGCGAGACTCGCGACGTCGGAAAGTGAACCTTGTAGAGAGGCTTATCCTCAGGCAAGACGTCCCGCTCGTCGAGCGTGCCGTGGATGTGGAGGTGGCTTCCAGCGTACTGGTGGTCTGGCTCCCGTATGTACTCGTATCGAAAGATGCGACGTTTTCGCTCCCGATCCACTGAGTACCACGCCACGGAGTTGGCCACTTTGAGCCGCCTTCCCTTACCCGGCTTCTTTTCCAAGAAAAGCTCAAAGTTCAGCCAGAGATATCGATCGTCCCTGAGTCGAAGCGGCTCCATGTCGTGTCCCGACACAACGAAGACGTCTCCAGCCTTCTTCCGATCCCTATCCTTGCGGCTGAAGAACCGGACGGACTGCCCTTCCTTCAGCACGGTGAGATTCAGCCACAACTGCACGAGCTCCCCAAACGCTCTCGCTGAGTCCTTCGTGCCCTCTTTGAAACGTTCAGTGAGCGTCTTCGCGTCAGAGAGGTATTTGGCCGCCGAGTCGGGCTCGATCAAGGCTCGACATAAAGCGGATGGTCCGTGTCGAGCATGCCGGCGAGCGACAGGAGGTCAATGACCGCGCCGGGGTTATCAAGGCGCCCCGCTTTGAATGCGTCGACCATCTCTTGTGCAGAAATGTGACGTCTCTGCTGTGCCTGCTCTTCGATCCGCTGGACGATCTCGTCCTGCGTCAGCTCGACATCAACTGGGGTGGGACTCATCACAGAACCTCCTGATAACTTGTGAGTGTACCATCAAGTCGTCACGGAACGTAGGTACCGACGGAGGGAACCGGGTCGACGCCTGGCCACGAGGCGTCAGTAAGGGTAGACATCGAGGTGTCAGTACGGCAACTTTTTGCCGTCAGTAAAGTCGCGGATTTGTCACAAATCTTTTCGGTGTACTGATATGCGAGAGGGGGGAGTCGAACCCCCACACCTTTCGGTACAGGATCCTAAATCCTGCGCGTCTGCCAGTTCCGCCACTCTCGCACAGGCAACCGCAGTTTGCGGCGGAACATCTAACACGTGCGGATGGGCCAGGGCAACCGGGAAAACGGTCGTGCGGCCCATTTCGCGTCCGGGCTGTGGAGAAATCGGCGCGTCGAGAGGAAACACGCGCCGCTTGCCGCGCGCTAAGTCCCGAGCTGCTCACAGATGTGAAAGTTGCAGCCGAGCTCAATGTCGCCGTCCGGCGTCGGATCGAAACCGCAAACCGCGGCGCCCGGCTCCGGCGGCGGCGCCTTGCCCAAGAACTGGTATTCAAGACTTGCGACGGCGTCGCTGATGTCGATGTCACCGCTGTCATTGAAATCCACGGCGTCAAGACAGTCCGGCTGAAACGTGCCGAGGAACAGGTGATTCAGCGTGGCGATGGCATCGCTGATGTCGAGCTCTCCACTCCCGTCCACGTCGCCGCGCTTGAAAAAGCCAAAGGCGTTGGGAAGAAACGATGAACACGCCTCGTTGGAATCCACGCTCTCGATCCCTTCGGCAGTGACGGCGCGGACCGTATAGCAGAAAAAAGCGCCGACGAAAACGCCATCGTCGACTAGCAGCCTGTTGAAAAAGTGCTTCGAGCCGAAAACTGGTCTCTTCGCGTCCAGATCGGCCGCGGCAAACGCAGGTAATCTCCGAGATTTTCGAGTATTGACGCGGTCGATCTGGGCGTGAAGAGGCCGGTTTCTCGGCCGAATGACTTTTTCAACGGGCTGCTAGTTCAGTGCCCGAGACGGGTTCTGCATTGATGCGCGCGGCGGGGTCCGCATTCGTCGACACCACCGAGCGATAGATATTGTAACCAACGATCCGTTCGCCAGCGCTTGGCGCCCACTCGAGCTGAACCCCGAACTGCTGCTCAGTCGCCTCGAGGGCCGACGGCGGCGCAGGCAGAAGCCCGGCCTCGGCTGACTCGATCGTGGTCACGACGGTGAAAACGGACGCGAACGCGACAGCAAAACGCAAGCTGGTGAGCATAGCGACCTCCTTCGGAACTCCTTCGTAACGCCGTTCGAGCTGAGCGCAGAGACCCCGACCCGCTCCGTCCATTGCCGGCGGCGTCGCCGTCCCCAAGTTCCCACAGTCCCGTCAATCAAGCTGAATGCGAAAGGTCGATGCACTCGTCGCCAGGCCGACCAGCCCCCGCAAGAGATTCACGCCGGCACCCAGCGCACCGAACCGTTGAGACTTACCCGATCGTCAAACGAAGAGCGGGCACCAAGAGTTCCCCGCCGACGCTTGCGCCGGCCACAACTCGAGGATTAAGATACCGAAACCTCGCTTCGCAGCGCCGCCGCAGGCCGGCAGCCGCGACGCACTCCCTCTGCACCCAAACGCAATCTTTTCGCCTCAAGGAGTGTTCTCATGTCCGTACCCACGACGATGAAGGCGCAGATCTTTTACGAGCCGGAGAAAATGTCCCTCGAGAACGTGCCCGTGCCTGAGACTGGCCCCGAGGACGTCCTCGTAAAGGTTCATTCCACTGGGATTTGTGGCTCCGACGTGGCGTACTACTTTGGCAAGAGTTCTCTCGGCACCGAGTCGGGCAAGGGCCCCCTCGTTCTCGGCCACGAGCTCTCCGGCACCGTCGTCAGGGTCGGCGATGTCGCCGCTCAGAAGGGCGGTTTCGAGGTCGGTGATCCAGTCGTCGTCAACCCGGTGCAATCGGACCCGAACTCGCCCTGGACCAAACGCGGTCTGTCGAACGTCGACCTCGGCACGGTCGTCGGCGTCTCCGTCAACGGCGGCTTCGCCGAGTACTGCAACTCCCACTGGTTCTGGACCGTGAAGGTGCCGAAGGACATGGACCTGACCTTGGCTGCCTCTACCGAGCCTTTGGCGTGCGGCCTCTACGCTGTGCGCAACCTCAACATCGAGCCCGGCAACTTCGTCACCATCTTCGGCCCTGGCCCCATCGGCCTCATGATGGTGCAGATGGCCAAAATCTACGGCGCCGGCAAAGTCTGCCTAGTTGGTACACGCGACGCGCGGCTCGACGTTGGCAAAGAGCTGGGTGCGGACCTCGTCGTCAACACCAAGGACTCGAGTTCACCGCACTATACGAAAGATCTGGCGCAGACGATCAAGGACGCGAACGACGGCGAGCTGGCCGACCGCGCCATCGCGGCCACGAGCGCAATCGCTGCCATCGACCAGGCGATTGCAACGACAGGCCGCCATTCAACCGTCGTCATCTTTGGTCTTCCGGGGGACAACGACGTGCACACGCTCCCCGCCATGGACTGTATGCTCATGGATCGTACGATCCGTTACTCATGGCTGGCGCCAGACACCTGGCCAGAGGCGGTCGATCTCATCCACAGCGGCAAGGTTAACGTGCAAGCCGTGCAGAGTTACACGTTCGCACTGGACGACCTCGCAGAGTCGATCCGTAAGGTACGCGATCGCGAAGGCAACGCGATCAAGCCGCTGATGGTTTGCTAGCTCGAGCCGGGTCGTGAAGTTCGACCTGGAGCCGTTCTTCTTCGCTGCTTCTCGTCTGTGCATGATGGACGCGGGGAGCGAGGCGCGCTGATGCCGATTCTCGACAATACGTTCGGATACACTCCTGAGCCGACGCCGCGCATCGCGACGGTTCATCGACGCATCCAGACCGACCTCCCGGCGCCCGCGACGATCGAAGCACTGCGTGAGAGTCGGCGGCTGTTTCCCGCGGTCAACTGTTTCCAACCGCCGATCGTTTGGGACCGCGCCGCTGGTTATCAAGTTTTCGATTGCGCCGGAAACTGCTGGATCGACTTCACGTCGACGGCCGTGATGGCCAACAGCGGCCACGGCCACCCAGCGGTGCGAGAAGCCATCGCTCGTCACGTCGAGTCGGGACTCTTGGCGCAGTTCAGCTTCGCCTCCGAGCTGCGCGTGCAGCTGGCGACGAGGCTCCTCGACCTCGCGCCGCCGGGTTGTGAACAGGCCTACTTTTGGACGGCGGGTTCGGAAGCGATCGAGTGCGCCTACAGGCTTGTGTGCGAATGGGGGCTGGTGCAAAAGCCACAGCGCACGCACGTTCTCACGCACGCTGGAGACTATCACGGCTGGACGCTGGGAGCGCACCAACTCTCCGGCCCCTCTGCTGCGAAACCGTGGCTGCCGGGTAGCACGACAAGAATTCATCACATCCCATTTCCTCGCGCGCCCGCCGCCGAGGCACGCTCCGATGCCGAATGGGCCGCGTTCTTCGATGCCAACATCGCCACCCTCAACGCGAGCGGCGTTCGCGACGAAGAAATCGCCGCGGTGTTCGTCGAGGCGATGCAAGGCTGGGGCGCGCTCCCGTTGCCGCGTGCATACGCACGCCGGCTTCGCGAATGGGCCGATGCGCACGACGTTCTACTCGTCTTCGATGAGATCCAAACCGGCTTCGGTCGCACCGGAAAACTCTTCTGCCATGAGCACTACGGCATTTATCCGGACCTGATCTGCATTGGCAAAGGCGTCACCTCAAGCCTGCCTCTCGCTGCCGTTCTTGGGCCGGAATCGGTCCTCGGAGTCTTGCCCCCCGGTTCGATCACGACCACCCATGCAGCCCACCCACTCTCATGCGCGGCAGCGCTCGCCAACCTCGATGTGTTGGAGGAAGAAGGGCTGATTCGAGCCGCCGACGAGAAAGGCGCCGTCGCCCGCCGCGAGCTGGCGAGACTTCAAGCGGAGTTTCCCGATCACATCGAGCGCGTCAGCGGGCTCGGGCTGCTCAACGCTGTGCACACTCGGAAAGCCGTGCACACCCGCAAATCTGCAAGCGGCGAACCCGATCCGGAGCTGGCGCGCGACTGGACGTGGGCCGGAGTCAAGCACGGCGTCATGCTCTTTCAGACCAACCAGCCCACGGTCAAAGTGTGCCCGCCGCTCGTGATTCCCACGGACGCGATCCTGGAGGGCGTCAGCGCTCTCGGCGACGCGCTCCGTTCGCTCATCAAGTTGTCAGAATCGTGCGACTGACGATCTTCTTTGATCGATCGGGTCTCAATCGCTCGGCGGCCGTACAGTCGCTACGGTCAGCCCTTCGATCCTCTCCCCCGGCGCTGGGAACAACCAGCTGGCCGCGTAGCCAACGCCGACGCAGACGAGGATGCCAACCACGGCGTACAGATAGCCATTGATCGGCTGCGGTTCAAGTCGTTGGATCCATGCCAGCGTCCCGATGCTGCAGAGCGCCCCGATGACGGTCCCACCGGTGTTCGCACGCTGCGTCAGAACGCCCAGAAGAAAAATACCCGCCAGGCTGCTCCCGAGAAGTCCCGCGTTCTTGAGAAAGAGGTCCCAAAGCGACTCAGCGTTGAGAAGCCCGATGAGCACCGCTGCTGCCGTCGCGAAGACTCCGATGATGATCGTGAGCGATCGCGCCAAGTTGAGACAACGATGGTCGTCAGCATGCGGCCGAAAACGACGGTAGAAGTCCGTCACGAGCACCGTTGCAATACTGTTCATGCTGCTATCGACGCTCGACATCGTCGCAGCAAAGAGCCCAGCAATCACGATACCCGAAAGACCCGCGGGCAATTCGTTGGCAATGAACCAAGGGAAGATGTCGTCGCTCGATGCAGACGTCGGATTCAAGAGCTCAGGACGCGACTGGTAGAAGACGAATAGCGCCGTGCCGACCCCAAAGAAAAGGAGCGAAGATGGAACCACCATGACGGCGTGAATCCAAATGGAACGCGCCGCCGCCTTCTCCGTCGGCGTCGTCAAGAAGCGCTGAATCACGGACTGATCAGAACAGTAGGGAATGAGCTGCGTGAAGAGGCCACCGACGATGACGACCCAATACACCGTCGAGGTGAGCCCGCCTGACCATTCGATCGTCTGAAGTTTTCCACTTCGGTGTGCAACCGCAAAGATTTCGCTGAGGCCGCCGTCGAGGCTGGTGATCACGACTCCGAGGCAAAGGAGCGCACCGCCGAGAAGAACGAACGTCTGCAGCACATCGGTCCAGACCACAGCCTCAATGCCGCCGAGCACGGTGTAGATCGTGCACAAAACACCCAAGATCACGATGCAAGCGTAGACGTCGAATCCAGTGACGGTCGAGAGCGCCAGAGACGGCAGGAAAAGGACAATTCCCATGCGCCCAAGTTGATAGACAATAAACGCGAGGCTGCCGTAGAGTCGAATCGGAGCGCTAAAGCGCCTCTCGAGATACTCGTACGCGGTCGTCACGTTGAGGCGACGAAAAAACGGCAAGAACCAAAACACCACGAGTGGGGCTGAAAGAACGATACCCAGGTTCATCAGCATCGACACCCAATTCGTCGCGAACGCCTTCCCAGGGATCGCCATGAAGGTGATGGCGCTGAGCTGCGTGCTGAAGATACTGAGAGTCGCCGCCCACCACGGAATGCGACGCCCGGCGAGAAAGAAATCCTGCGTCGTCTTGCCGCGACGCGCGAAGTAGAGCCCCATGGCGATCATCGCCAGCAGGTAAGCAACCAGTGCGGCGTAGTCGAGGAACTGAAAGGTCGCCGGGTCGCTCGCGATCTCGGCGAACACAGCCTCTTGCGTCGGTTGATCGTCTCGACCGCGGCCACCCGCGAACAAGAAGGAGTACTCGCGCCCTTCGTGCCGCCACATAAGGAGCGGGGCAGCGGCAAGGCTTCGCGGTGCCGACCCGAAAGCACGCCACGTGTCCGTTACCGCCTCGTAGGCGAGAACCTCGTAGCGGCGCTCTGTAGCGTTCTCGCGCGCCCGAGTAGCCGCGCTCACCGGTGGCGCGAGAGTGGTGCCGAAAACGAAGACGTGAGTGCTGCCGACGCCGTGCGCGGGCGCCGCGGCCACACCATACGGCAGGTCAGCGGTCCGCTCCCACTTCCCACCCTGCGGAGAGGGCGAATAGCGGTACGCTTCGCGAAGGAAATCGTCGGCCGCGACTTCGGCTTCGCCTGGCGCGCGACTGCCGCCAGCCAAGAAGAACGTGCTGCCAAGTGCAGCCGCGATCGCGTGGGTGCGCGCCTCCCCCGGCCACGGCGCGAGCTCCTCCCACCCCCACTCTCCATTCTCTTTCGGCTTGAGCGCAAGACGCCAGAACGCCTTGAACGGCGCGGGAGACGATGGACTTTCCTGCCCGGCCGCAACGTAGATCGCCTCACCAACCAACGCGCCGGCCATGAACGCGCACGGTCGCGGCAGCGGCGGCAAGGCTTGCGTGCTAAGGTTCTCGCCGTCCCAGCCCAGCGCGATCACCTCGCGCGAGTGCGAGCGATCGTCCCCGCCCCCGATGCAGACGAGGCGATGATCGGCCGTAGCGATGCTGACGCCGTGGGCGAGCGAGCGAGCAAGGGCGAATCCGCTCGACCACTCGGCTGCACCTTCTGGAAGGACGGCGACGGCGTCGTACCATTCCCGACGGCGGCCGCTTCCCCCAGGAACAGCCTCGAAGCCAGTCCCACCGGCGACGACGAGCGCTCGACGCAGCGGCTTCTCGCCGTCCTCTCCCCAGGTAACGATGCCGGCGAAGTGCCCCACGAGGGCGCGCGGCAAAGGAGTGGAGTGGCTCCACTCGATGGCGTGTGGTGCCGCCAAGTCCGTCTCCGAACTCGCCGACCTGGACATCCGTTTCGTGGGCCCCGCTTCAGCTTGAGCCCAGACAGCACCGTGGTCGCCGGCTACCCACCAGGCAGTGACAAGTAACAGCCATAAGATGGGCAGCCGCAGCGAACGACCGGCGCCGACGCAAGCATCCGCACGCCACGCGCACCTCATGCGTCGCCGCACTCGTCGAAATCAGCCGCCCAACGCTCGAGAGCTTCCTTCAGCGCCATGAAGTCGCCGCCCCGCGCCAGCAACTGCGCCCCTTGTTCGCGGCGCGAGCGAAGTTGCTCTGAAGTAGCGACAGGACTTCCCCACGCTTTGCCATGCTTGGATGCGGCCGCCGCAACGTGCTCGATCGCGTCGTCAAGCGTCGCAGCCGCAGCGAGCTGCCGCAGGCGCAGTCCGAGGTCGCCGGGACCAACGAAGAGCCCATCGACGCCCGGGATCGCCGCGATCGCTTCGACGTTGTCGATCGCCTCAGGCGTCTCGATCTGCACGACCAAGAACGTCTCGCGATTCGCTGCCGGCGGATACGGCTCACCGCCCTGAAAGATAAAGTCGCTGTCGAGGCCGGCGCCGTCGAGGCCGCGGTCGCCCTCTGGCGGGAAACGGACTGACCGCACGATCTCCTCTGCCCTCTCCGGAGTCGACACGTGAGGAATCATCAATCCGGAGGCTCCGTCCTCGAGGTAGCGGTAGAGTGGCGTCTTCTCGATAGTCGCTGGCCGCAGCATGCAATCGACGTCAAAAAGGTGAAAGAACGCCAGTAGCGACTGCACCTCGCGCGGGTCGAACGCGCGATGCTCGAGATCGAGCCAAATGCAATCAAAGCCACTGGCGGCGGCGAGACGGATGTAGGGCGGAATGAAATGACCCAGAGCGCAGATGCGGACGGGTTTTCCCTCGCGAAGCTTGGCAAGTGTCTTACTGCTACGCATCCTGAGTCTCAATCCTCCCAGCGGCTGGTTCATGTGACCTGGACGGAACTGAGGAGAATCCGCTCTCCACTCCGCACGCGGCTCGGTATCGTAACCGACTGGCAATCCTGCGTCCGCAACCTCGCGAAAAGAAAACAAAGGAAAAGACTCGGAGAAAGACGGAGAGACACATGGCAATCCTCGATCGTTTCTCGCTTGACGGCCGCATAGCTCTTGTCACTGCCGGCGCTGGACCTCTTTTCGGCAGCAGCATCAGCGAAGCACTGGCGGAAGCTGGCGCGACGGTCATCACGGCCTCCAGATCGCTACCCGCCAACGAGGAGTTTGCCGAGCGTCTCCGGGCGAGCGGCTACGAGGCTCACGGTTTCGAGCTCGACATCGGGAACACCGAATCGATCGAACGCCTTCACAAGGAGGTCATCAGCCGTTTTGGACGCATAGACGTCCTGGTGAACAGCGCTCTTGCGCGCGACGGCCACACGGGCGGCGGCTTCGAAGAGCAATCGCCGGAGATCTGGTCGCGCAGCGGCGACGGCGACTTCGTCGGCCTACTGCACATTTGCCAGCTCTTCATCCGCGACATGGTTGAACAGGGACGCGGCTCGATCGTCAACATATCCAGCATCTACGGGGTCGTCGCCAATGATCCGAACCTCTACGTCGGCACGAGTATGAAGCAACCGCCGAGCTACAACTTCGTCAAAGCCGGCATGATCAACTTCACACGCTACCTCGCGTGCTACTACGGTAAGAAAGGCGTCCGCGCCAACTGCATCAGCCCGGGAGGCTACTTCAACCACCAGGAAGAGCCGTTCCTCAGCGAGTATTCGAAGCGCGTGCCGATCGGTCGCATGCTCGAAAACGAAGACGTCAAGGGTGCGGCTGTGTTCTTGGCGTCAGACGCATCAGCTTACATCACCGGCGCGAACTTGATGGTCGACGGCGGCTGGACGTGTCTGTGACCCGGCGAAGTCTGTACGCGCGAAAAGCGCGGCCCTCGCCCCGAGTGGTCGCTGCCCGGTCAGGGCGCGGCGGGACCGCCCGCCGCAGCGAAGTCTTCCAGAGCTACGGGAGCGCACCGCCGCGCCGACTCAAGCGCGGCGAGGCAGAGCAAGGATGACAAGCGGCCGTCGACGGCGCTGCACGGTGGCGACTCAGCGTGCTTCACGCACTGAATGATAGCGGCGACGTGGTCGGCGAGCTCGACGAGCTCCCCGGTCACGGCAGCGAATGCCACCTCCTGCACAACGTCTCCAAGCCCGTAACGCAGCTCAAACTGGGGCGCGGAGGAACGTGCGTCCGGCGCCGACCACCGCGCCCAAATCGTGCCTTTCTCACCGGCAACCTTCGCTGTGACATGATGTCCGAATGCCGCCAGCGTCTGGGAGACGACGGCGTAGGCTCCGTTCTTCCAGCGGACGAGCGCTGAGAAATTGTCGCTGCGCTCGAGTTCGTGCCGTCCGTCGCGAGCGCTTGCGGCCGCATCGATCGATTCGGGTACGCCGCACGATGCCAAGTACCAACAGGCCAGATCGAAAAAATGGATCGGCTCTTCAAGAATCCAACTGCCAACGCGGGCGGTATCGTAACGCCAACCGTCTGCACCTTGGCGATAGGGAAATCTCGAGAGTTCGACGAGAGCATAGCGTGGCGTGCCGATGACGCCCCGGTCGATGAGCTCCTTGACACCGCCCCACAGCCGCGACAGGCGAAGCTCGTGATTGATCGCAAGAAGCCGCCGCCGCGCCGCAGCAACCGCAACCAGTTCGTCGAGCTCGCGAACGCAAAGCGCCATCGGCTTCTCGAGGAAGACGTGCTTGTCCGCGTTCAACGCCGCGACAGCGATCTCGTAGTGAAGATGATTCGGCGCCGCCACATCGACAACGTCGATGTCGTCGCGGCGGATGAGCTGTCGATAGTCGGCGCAGACGAACGCACCGGGGTGTGCGGCTGTAGCAGCGCCCTGGCTGGCGCTCGAAGGAGCGCAGACGGCTGCGAGCGAACCACCCTCGGCGGAGGCGATCGCCGCAGCGTGATGTTTTCCGAAGAGGCCGTAGCCTACGAGTCCGAAGCGAACCGTGTTGTGTTGCATCGCGGTAGTTTACCAAGGGGCTGTGCGAGGCGCATGGGATTCTAGCGGAGGAGACAGAGACAGAGGCAGAGGCAGAGACGGAGACGGATGGCAGAGGCAGATGACAGAAGCGGAGGCAGAAGCAGACGCCGGAGCGGGGGAGGAGGCACTCTCACACGCGATCGCAATCACACTCACAAGACCGGGCGGCACCCGCCGCAACTCACGCTCATGCTCCACGCCCACGCTCACGCTCACGCTCACGTCGACAAGGCCGGACGGCACACGGCGTGTGCCTGCTACGTTGAAGAGGCGCCCACGCCCACGCTCACGCTCACGTCGACAAGGCCGGACGGCACACGGAGAGGCTGGGAGTTCTTGAGAACGAGCGATGACGACGCGCGGTCACAGTCACAGTCGGCGGTCACCTCCAGAACGGCACACGGCGTGTGCCTGCTACGTTGAAGAGGCGCCCACGCCCACGCTCACGCTCACGTCGACAAGGCCGGACGGCACACGGAGAGGCTGGGAGTTCTTGAGAACGAGCGATGACGACGCGCGGTCACAGTCACAGTCGGCGGTCACCTCCAGAACGGCACACGGCGTGTGCCTGCTACGTTGAAGAGGCGCCCACGCCCACGCTCACGCCCACGCTCACGCTCACGTCGACAAGGCCGGACGGCACACGGCGTGTGCCTGCTACGTTGAAGAGGCGGTCACGCTCACGCTCACGCTCACGCTCACGCTCACCTCGACAAGGCCGGACGGCACACGGAGAGGCTGGGAGTTCTTGAGAACGAGCGATGACGACGCGCGGTCACAGTCACAGTCGGCGGTCACCTCCAGAACGGCACACGGCGTGTGCCTGCTACGTTGAAGAGGCGGTCACGGTCACGCTCACGGTCACGTCGACAAGGCCGGACGGCACACGGAGAAGCTGGGAGTTCTTGAGAACGAGCGATGACGACGCGCGGTCACAGTCACAGTCGGCGGTCACCTCCAGAACGGCACACGGCGTGTGCCTGCTACGTTGAAGAGGCGCCCACGCCCACGCTCACGCTCACGTCGACAAGGCCGGACGGCACACGGAGAGGCTGGGAGTTCTTGAGAACGAGCGATGACGACGCGCGGTCACAGTCACAGTCGGCGGTCACCTCCAGAACGGCACACGGCGTGTGCCTGCTACGTTGAAGAGGCGCCCACGCCCACGCTCACGCTCACGTCGACAAGGCCGGACGGCACACGGCGTGTGCCTGCTACGTTGAAGAGGCGGTCACGCTCACGCCCACGCTCACGTCCGGACGGCACACGGCGTGTGCCTGCTACTTTGGGAGATCCACACGCACACGACCTGCGGGTCGTCCTGTTCGATGCGGAACTACTCCGCGCTGCCGGACTCCTCGAGCTCCACCCCGCGAGTCTCCGGAGCGACGAAGAGCGTCACGAGGCCGACGATGTAGAGCAAGCTCAAGAGACTTGTGGTCTGTGGCAGCGTCAACCCGCCTTCGGACTGCAGCCAGCCACCAAGGATAAGAATCGGCGCGGCGAATACCCGCCCGATGTTGAAACAAAAGCCGGCACCAGTGCCGCGAAGGCGCGTTGGGAAGAGCTCGGGGAAGTAGATCGCGTAGCCGGCGTGCATGCCGACCGTGAGGAAACCGAAAACGATCAGCGCGACGCTCACGGTGATTGGCGACGCATCATAGAACACGTTGAAGAGAAGAAGCGCCGCGACCAGGCCGCCGATGTGAAAGAGACCGAACGCCCAGCGGCGTCCGAGACGGTTCGCGAACCAGCCGAAAAGAAACAGCCCGAGCCCACCGCCGGTCGCAGCGAGCAGCATCCCCAGCATCTCGGCATTCTTCAGCGCGCGCGTTTTCGCACTGCTCTCGACCTTCGTCCCAGGTGGCGCCGGTGCCGCGGTTTCAGCCCCGGCGTCGTTGTCACTTTCGGTTCCGTCCTGGAAAGGAGGCGATACGACCTCAGCTCGCAATCCCGCAGCCCGCTCGTCCCATTGTCGCTCGGCGCTTCGTTTGAGGACGTTCCTACCGTAGATGTGCACCCCCCAAAATGTCGCCATTCCCGTCGCCGCCAAAACGACTCCGACCATGGTGCGGAGAATCAGCTGGCGGCTGAAAAGCTCACCGACTCGTCCGCCGCGGCGCTGCTTCACAGAATCCGCGACCGTCCTCGAACGTGACGCCACCCAAGCCTCGGGTTCCTTGAGCCGCCAGCGAATCCACAGCGTCAGAAGTGCAGGTAACGCGCCGACGGCGAAGCCCCAGCGCCAGCCAAGGCGTTCATTTGCGACAATGAACATGCCGACTGCGACGGCTAAATAGACACCCACAACACTCGAGGCGTGAAAAATCGAACCGACCCACGCTCGCGCTCGGCGCGGAAAGACTTCAGCGACGAGCGTGCTCGCGACAGCCCACTCGCCACCGACGCCCAAAGCGACGACGAAACGCAGCACCACCATCTGTCGCCAATCGTCGACGAATGCGGTGAGTGCCGTGAACAGCGAGTAGACGAGAATCGTGAGAGTCATGGTCTTGACTCGACCGATGCGGTCACTGAGGACGCCGAACAGCACACCGCCGCACGCGCCCCCCAGTAGGAACGCGGCCAGAGCGAACCTGTTGTAGAGCTCCACGCGCTGCCTCGCGTCAGCGGGAAGCAGCGACGGCAGAGCTTCATTCATCGAAGCGACGAAAATCTGCCCCTCGAAGACATCGAACACCCACCCCAGGGATGCAATCGCGAGGACCGTCCACTGATAACGCGTCACCGCGGCATACCAACGCCCTGAAGTCTCCGGCGGTTGCGTCACGTTCGCTTCCCCGTCGTGAGTGGAGTTACTGGGTCATCCACGATACGACCCTGCCGGTGAGCGAGCTTGCAAGTCTTCAGTCGTGGGAGGATGTACCGCGCCAACAGCCCGCACTCGTCGAGGTGTGGATACCCGGAAAAGATGAACGCACGCATGCCCATGTCGATGTAACGTTCGATCTTCGCCGTGACCTGGTCGGGGTCACCGACGAGCGCGCTTCCACACCCTGAACGCGCGCGGCCTATGCCAGACCAAACGAGCGGCTCAATAAACCCCTCGGCATCGGCTGCCGCCCGCAGTGCGTCCTGACGCCGGACGCCGAGCGACTGAGCATCCTGGGCGCGCCCTTTGATCTGAGCGCCGATGGCGTCGTCCAGTTTCGACACCAATCGCCGCGCCGCGGCGCGCGCCTCCGATTCAGTCTGCCGCACGATCATGTGGATTCGGAGACCGAAGTCGATGCGACGTCCGTACGCCTCTGCGCGACGCGACATGTCTACCATGGTCGTGCGTAGATTGGCCTCCGTTTCCGGCCACATGAGAAAGACGTCGCAGTGCTCAGCGCAAAGGTCCCGCGCCGGGTCGGAGATACCGCCGAAGTAAAGAAGCGGACCGCCGCTCTGTTGAAACGGCTTGGCGGGGTCCGCCGGCAGGTCGAAATCATAGAACTCGCCGCGGAAACGGATCCGTTCCTGCGTCCATGCCTGCTTCAGGATCTGAATCGCCTCACGCGATCGTGCATAGCGCGCCGCTGCCGGCAGTGTCGTACCGGGCATATCCGACGAAATGATGTTGAGCGTCAAACGCCCCTCAAGCATATGGTCCAAGCTTGCGATCGCGCGCGCCAACATGGGCGGGTGATACTCCCCACAGCGTACGGCCACGAGAAGTGAGATCTTCTCGACCAGAGCAGCCATACCGCCGGCGAACGTCAGCGTGTCTTGACCCGGGACATAGGAGTTCGGCAGCAAGATGTTATTGAAACCGAGTCGATCCGCCTTGAGCGTGATGCTGCGGCAGTGATCCCAACTGCTGCGAAGCGTCCCGGACGGCACGCCTAAAAACTCGTAGTCATCCCCGCAGAGTGCGCTGAAGTAGGCGACTTCCACGGCTCTATCGGTCGAACGGACTGTCACACCGTCGGTCATGGCCAGCGGCGGCCTCCATTGTCAGCGAATGGTCCGAATCTAACAGCCTGTTGAAAAAGTGCTTCGAGTCGAAAACTGGTCGCTTCGCGTCCAGATCGGCCGCGGCGAACGTAGGTAATCTCCGAGATTTTCGAGGCTCGCCGCGGTCGATCTGGGCGTGAAGAGGCCAGTTTCTCGGCCGAATGACTTTTTCAACGGGCTGCTAACCCGCATTTCTCACAAGATTCCTACTGCGGCACCGTAAGTCGCGTCGTGGACTGCGTCAGGCTTCACGATTCGATCCTCAATGTGCAGGAAGCACTTTCGTCCTCCCTCCTCGGTCGGACTCAACAGTCGAATCGCAAAGCCTTCCTTGCCACGACACGACTTACGGCACCTCGCTACGAAATCTTGTGAGAAATGCGGGCTAGCCGCGACTCCTTCCCGACTTGATCGCGCGCAGCTCCTTCGCTTCCGGCAATCCAGCGTAGTCGGAATCCAACGGGTAGCAACCACTGACGAGGCCATTTCGTGGCGCCGTCGTGCAGTCGCTAAACGTCCGACAAACGCGCTTTCGCTTCAGCTCACCGCGCTCCAGGGTATCCGCTGGCAGATCCCAGTACGACAGGATCATGCGTCCGAGACCGACGGCGTCCATCCACCCGTTGCGAACGATCGCCTGAGCGACGTGCGGCAGGTAGTCTTGCAAGTAACTCAACGCAGTGCCGACCATCATGAGATTCGGAAAGTCGCGCTTCAAGTCACGGACAGCACACAGATGGCGCGCGACACCAACGAGCGGGTCCTCCGGTGGCTGATAGCCGTCCGACGGAGGATAAAGCGCGGGGCGCTGCATATGCGGGTTGTAGTAAGGACTGCCGGCAGAGAGACTCACGAGCTGCACACCGAGCTCCCCTAAAAGCGCCAAGAGCCTCCGACCTTCGCTCAGGTCCGGCTGTGATGGATCTTGCTGATCCACGCCGAAGCCGTAGCGATACGGTAGGCAGTGCGAGACGTCCTCCGGAATTCCTGGCCCAAGCCGCTTGCCTTCGGAGAGGGCTGGATCGGGCCGAAACGGCACCATGTCAAAGATACTGACCCGAATGCATACCTCCAAACTCGGCGCTTCACGCCGCACCGCTGCGATGAGTTCTCGCAAGAGGCGCGTTCGATTCTCAAAGGAACCTCCGTAGCGGCCAGGCCGCGTGTGCGCGCCAAGAAACTCATGCAGCAGATACCCGTGGCAGTGCTTGATATCGACAAACGAAAAACCGATCTCTTCAGCACGCTTCGCTGCGGCGGCGAAATCGCCAATGAGATCGTCGACTTCGGCATCCGACAGCACCGCGTCGTCGCTCGCAATACCCACTCGCCGGTCTAGAATCGGGTGGCGGTAAGCAACCCGCGGTTCCGGCTTCGTCTTTTCGTTCGGCCGCGCGAAGCGTCCCGAGTGCGTCAGTTGCAGGCCGACGACCAGTCCGTCCGTGCCGCCGAAGCGGGTTGAATGCGCCCCGATCAGTGTGTTGCGAAGGCGTGCGAGCCCCGCCTCCGTCGCCTCGACGCAGACGAGTTGATGAGGATTGGCGCGTCCGTCGTAGCGCACCGCGACCGCTTCTCCGCCCCAGATCAACTTGGCCCCGCTCTCGCCGAAGTGTTGCCAACGCCGCAGCGTCAATTCGCCCGGGCCGCCTTCAGCCGTGCCGTCCCAACCCTCCATCGGATGCACCACCCAGCGATTGCCGACGGTGAGTGGGCCGAACTTCAAAGGCGCCGCCAAGGGCGACTCCTCACCTCGTAAGATGCGCTCGTCGCACGGGACGTCCGCCGCGCACACGGCGAGGTGACGTTTGAACTCCTCGCAAGTCATAGAACCGAGGCGGGGAAATCGCTGGTCGTTAGCTGCTGTCATGGTTCCTGATAGTCCGCACGAAAGGGCGACAGTGTACCGCGCGGTGCCCGCTCGTCGTGAGGGATTCATGCGAGTTTCGCCAGGCCAAACACCCTACGTGAGCCGCTGCGCCAGCGCGTCACCAAGTTCTGAAGTCTCCCAAACATCGTCCTCGCAATGCAACCATCACGCATGGAGTCTCTAGCAGGCGGCAACAGGTGGCGAAAAGATCACATCCGATCCCGACGCGCGATGATTGCCAACCGATTGCGCCATGGACGCTCTGCTGGTAAGTCAGTACGCTAGTATCCATGAATGACCACTCACGGCACGGAACGCGCAGCACGCTCACGACTGACGGCGCTCTAGCAGCGTCTACGGCTTTCTCGTCGCGCAGTTGGGTCATCGTTTTACTGCTCGCCTTAGCGTCGGCTACTGCGTCAGCCGTCGCAACTGAGTCGAACGCCGCGCCCAAAAGCACGAAGCGACAGACCCCTTGGGCCTCCTCCAAGGTCGCCGGCATGCCGGATCCCCCTCTGCCGTACGATTTCGAGGTTGCCTTCCCCAAGCTCAAATTCCAGCGCCCGCTCGCGCTCACGGATGCACCTGGGAGCGATCGACTCTTTGTGGTGGAAAACCACGGGCTGGTGTTCAGCTTTCCGGCAGACCCCTCCGTCGAGCGTCCTGACCTCTTTTTAGATGTCAAAGCGCTCTTCCCGAATCTGGCATCCGTCTATGGCCTGACGTTCCATCCCGACTTCGAGAGCAACCGAACGTTCTTTATCTGCTACGTGCTATCGGGGACTGATCCCGACGGGAGCCGCGTTGCACGTATGCGCGCCACGAGCGACGACCCACCGCGCGCCATTGCGGAGACGCACGAGGTTGTCTACTCCTGGCTTGCGGGTGGTCACAACGGTGGCTGTCTGAAGTTCGGCCCGGATGGCTACCTCTACATCACCACCGGCGACGGCACCGGGCCGAACCCGCCCGACCGCCATCGCGTCGGCCAAGACGTCAGTAACGTATTGTCATCGATTCTGCGGATCGACGTAGACCGACGCGCGACAGGACTGAAATACGCGATCCCGCCTGACAATCCGTTCCTCCATCTGCCGCAGGCACGGCCTGAGATCTTTGCGTTCGGTTTTCGTAATCCATGGAAGATGAGCTTCGATCGTCTCACCGGCGAGCTCTGGGTGGGCGACGTCGGCTGGGAGATGTGGGAGCTCGTCTATCGCGTCGAGAAAGGTGACAACTACGGCTGGAGCGTCGTCGAAGGGCCGCAGCCGGTTCACCCCGAAGACCCCGTCGGCCCGGCGCCGATCGTGCCGCCCGTCGTTGCACACGATCATTACGAGTCGCGCTCGATCACGGGCGGCTTCGTCTACCGCGGCGAGCGACTCAAGGATCTCGCGGGCGCGTACGTCTACGGCGATTTTTCGACTGGTAAGATGTGGGGCCTGCGCTACGACGGTGAACGCGTCACTTCGCTCGTCGAGCTCGTCAATACGCCGCTGCAGATCGTTGCATACGGCGAGGATCACCACGGCGAACTCTACTTTGTCGACTACGAACGCACCGGTCGAATCTACCGGCTCAAGCGCAATGACACGCCGGATCGAAGCGCTGAGTTTCCGCGCCTGTTGAGTCAAACGGGCCTGTTCGAATCGACCCGTGATCTGAAACCGGCGTCTGGCGTCGTACCCTACGAGGTCAACTCACCACTGTGGCAAGATGGAACGGTGGCGCAGCGCCTGCTCGCGATTCCCGGTGAAGCGCAAATCGACGCGAGCTCGCAGCGCTGGACGTTTCCGGAAGGCACGGTGATCGCGCGCACCGTCTTCACTCGCGGCGCTCTGGAAGCGAGCGCCGAGCGCGTCACAGCAGACACACTTGCCACGACTACCGTGAAAGCGCTGGCAACATCCGCAGCGCCAGTCGCGGCGGCGGTGCCGGCCGGCGCATCAGCGTCGCGCCGACTCGAAACACAAATCCTCCACCTCGAGTCGGCAGAGTGGCGACCGTACACCTACATCTGGAACGACGCCGGGAGCGATGCAGAGCTAGCTCCGGCCGAAGGGCTGCAGAGGGACCCGACAGCCCGGCGCGAAAGCGATGCGAACACGCAGTCGCGAGCCAACGGGTGGCGCATCGCGAGTCGCGCAGAGTGCAGCGTCTGCCACACCGACAAGCTTGGCTCCGTGCTCGGCGTCGACGAAATCCAGCTCGATCGTGACGTCTCACACGACGGAAGGCGCGAGAACCAACTGCAACGCCTCGAACGCCTCGGTCTGCTGGCATCCCGGCGACAGCGGCCTAAAGAGTACGCCGCGATGGTGGACCCTTTTGACGCCGCTGCCGGTCTGACGGCGCGGGCGCGCTCGTACCTCCACTCCAATTGTTATCACTGTCACCGCCCCGGCGGCGGCGGCACGTCAATGATCCATCTCAACTACCGATTGCCGCTCGAGCAAACACTCACGATCGGCGCGCGCCCGTCCCAAGGAGACTTCGGGCTCGAGGCGCCCGCCGTGATCGCGGCTGGTGATCCTTACGCGTCCGTCCTCTTCTATCGTATGAGCAAGCACGGTCGCGGCCGCATGCCACACGCCGGTGCGACCGAAATCGACCAGCGTGGTGTTGACCTCATCCACGATTGGATCGTGTCGCTCGGCGACGTGACCGCAGCTCGCGACGAAGCTCAGGCCACCGAACAATTCGCAGCACAGATTGCGAATCAGGTGCGATCTCGCAGCAACGGTAACAAGGCGCCTGAGAACTCGCCCCCTCGGGCGTGGTCGCCACGGCGTGCTCTCGCCCTCTCTCACGCACTCGCCTCGCAGACGCGGATTGGCGGGCAGTCGATGGTCGCCACGGCGCGCCGGCAGCTGATCGCCGCCGGCAGCCAGGCAGACGACATCAACGTTCGGGAACTGTTCGAACGCTTCCTGCCGCCGGAGCGACGCACCAAGCGACTGGGACCACAAATCGATCCGAAGGAAGTTCTGTCGCGCCGCGGCAACGTGACTCGAGGGCGCCATGCGTTCTTCTTCGGCGTCGCTTCCCAGTGCCGGAGCTGCCACTCGATCCAGCGTAAAGGCGGTAGCGTCGGGCCGGACCTCAGTCAGATCGGCAAAAAATACACACGTGAAAAGATTCTTGAAACGCTTCTCTCGCCGTCGCTTGAAATCGAGGAGAAGTATCGCTCGTACGCCCTCGTGACGACGAACGGAGAAGTCGTCGCCGGTATACTGATTGACAACTCCGACCGTGCGGTCGTCATCAAAACCGCCGACGGTAAGGAGATTCGTCGGTCACACGGCGACATCGCGAGCCTGTCGATGCAGGAACAGTCTCTCATGCCAGAGGGGCTTCTACGCGAATTCACGGCTCAAGATGCTGCGGATCTCGTCGACTACCTCGCCTCACTGAAGTAGTAAGTGGTCGTGGCCGCGTGCGCTCGACGCGCCAACGACCCACCCGTGAATGCCCAGAACGCTCAGCGGGCTAGCGCTAGGGGAGCGGCTGCGTGCTCCTGAGGTACGCAAACAGATCACGGATGTCCTGATCGGACAGACCGTCCAAGGCGCCCTCCGGCATGATGGATTGCTCGAGTGCACGGAATTCGGCGAGGCTCCTGCGCTCGAGAACATGGTTCTTTCCGTCGACAGTTCGCAGCGTCACACTTCTCTCGCTGCGCTCGACGATAAAGCCGCTCAGGATCCTACCGTCATGAGTGACCGCAAGATAGTTTTCGTACCCCTCCCGAATCTCCGCACTCGGCCGCACGACGCTCTCCAGCAGGCGCTCGAGGTCGTTTCGGTCATGCGCGGTGAGATCAGGCCCCACGTCCCGACCTTCGCCGAAGAGTTCGTGACACTTCCCGCAGGTTTGTCCGTACAAGACCTTGCCGCGGTACGGATTGCCCGCGGCCGCGGCGAGTATCGCTCTCGTGCGTACGATCTGCGATCGGGCGGCGTGCGCCGCTTCCGCAGAAGCTTCGCCCCAATGCCGACGCACAAACGCGGTCATTGTGGGGTCATTCTGCGCTGCTAGACGTTCGACGGTGCCGCGGCTGACGCTCGACGGTGCGATCGAACGGTCGTCGATCGCATCAACGAGGTGCTGTGTCCACGTCGTACGGCTGAGGAGAAGCACCTCGGCAGCACGACGTTCATCGCTCGAAAAGTCCATGAACAGATCGACAACGCGGGGACCGATCTCGATGTCCGTATAGGCGCCTAAGGCGCTCAACGCGGCAGTGCGCACCGAGGGCGAGGACGATTCCTCAACCAACCTCAGTAGCGGAGCGCGCGCTGCAGCATGCCTCGTCTCGCTCAGAACCTCGATCAAGCGCTCACGCTCGGCGGCGTCGGCATCTTCCCGCTCGATGACTTGGAGCGCCTCGATAGCCGCCGCCGGATTGCCGCTTCTGACGCGCAGGGCGAGGGAGCCCCCACCGCAAGCGGCGATCGCATCGATCAGCTCCGGTGGCAAGCCAGACATCGATCGTCCGGCGAACGCCAGTTCGAACCCTTCCAAAAGTGGCGTCGTGACGACGGGCCCGACGGCGGATGCCGAACCTAGAAGTCGCGCGCATGCGAGCAAATCCTGACGCGATCCCGATAGTGCATAGCGCCTGAGAAGCCGCGGCGCGAGATGGGATCGGGCCGACTCCAAATTCCACAAGTCACCACGACTGAAAAAAGCGACTAACTCCTCGCGGTGCCCCGCTTGTGCCTCGATCGCCCACCACAGAAGGAGCGGCACGTGGAGATCGTCCTGGACTGCGGTGCGCTTGAGCAGTGCACGCACGATCGCCAGACAGTCGTCGACGGGCAGGCGCCGCGCCGAAGCCGCCAGCTGACTACGCACTTCGGGATGCGTTTCGTCCGCTGCGAGCTCCACCAAGCGCTGAGATAGCGCGGGAGAAACATGACCGTCGTCGCATGCTAGCCGGATGAGCCAAAGACGGACGTGTGGGTCATCGTGCCTCCCCAAGAAGTCAAGGGTCTCAGCGTCCACGAAGGGCGTGAGTAAGTGAGCTACCCACAGACGCTCAAGCGCTGCCTGACCGTCAAGGCGCTGAAGTTGCTCGCGCGCCACCGTCGCAGTCCCCGGATCCTTTCGAGCCACAAACTCGCGGCGTGCCGCGTCGCGAAACCACTGATTCGCATGATCCAAGAGCGCGAGGAGTTCGTTCGTCGAACGCTGCCCCAGGTTGAACGCTGACGGACGCCGCAAGCCTCGTGGAGCGAGGCGATAAATGCGACCCGTGTCGGTGCGGACGCGCCCAGCGAAGTGACTGCTGTGGTCGATACGCTGCTCATGAAAATCGGCAACGTAGAGGGCACCGTCCGGTCCAGCAGCGATCGCAACGGGGCGAAACCACTGATCGTCGGAGCGGACCGCGTAGCCGATGTCCGACGTGCGAAAGGATGAACCAATCGCCTCAACGCGGCTCATCACGACGCGCCCCTGCAGCGGCTCGACACCAAACAGCCGACCGCCGTAAGCCGATGGTAGAGCGTCGCCGTCGTAGATCACAAAGGTGTGCGTGAATCGCTGCACATCCTCGTGTTCCATGTCCTCGAAAAACCCGAAGGTGTATGGATTCGAATGGGCCCCGTGCTTTGCGAACGTCTTGCGGTAGTACCCACCTTGGACGTAGTGGAACCCGCGTGCATTGCCGCCGTTCGTACCTGAAAAGAGACGCCCTTTGCGGTCGATCTCGACGCCGAAGGTATTTCCGCCACCCTCGGCGAACACCTCGTAACGCCGCAGCTCCGGGTGATAACGCCAGATGAGCTGTCCCATTGTGTGGAGAGGTTTCTCTTCGCTGCCCGGACGGCGCACGCGCCCGGTGACAGTGCTCCCCTGGGCGCCATACAGCCAGCCGTCAGGGCCCCAGCGCAGACTGTTCACAACGGAGTGCGTGTCTTCGAGACCGAAGCCCTCGAGCAACACCTCGGGGTCGCCATCCGGAATGTCGTTCGCGTCTGCGTCCGCGTAGAAAAGAAGATAAGGCGGGTTGAGAATCCAAACTCCACCGCTGCCGAGCGCGAACGAGCTCGCGATGTTGAGACGGTCGACGAACACGCGATGTGTCTCGTAGAGGCCATCACCATCGCGGTCAGCGTGGATGGAGATCCGGTCGGTGCCGGGTGTGTCGTGAGGCGGCGGACGCGGCAAACGGTCGAACACCGTGCGCAGATACTTGTCCCTGCTGAGGACCTTCAGTCCCGCGGGGTTCGGATACTGCCGGTATTCGAGCACCCAAAGTCGCCCACGCCCATCAAACTGCATGTACAGGGGCTGTGCGATCTCCGGCTCGGAGAGAACGAGCTCGATCTCGAGTCCTTCGTCGACGTGAAATTTCTTCAGCGCTTCGCTCGGAGGCAGCGCATCATGATCGCCTTCACGGCGGCGAACGTAGAGTTCGAGATCTTCGACGGCGTCGACGCGGCGAAAGATGAGATCCTGCGGCGGCGGAGTCGCTGCAGGAGCGGCCCATGCTGGATCGTCACCTCGCCGGTACTGCCAACTGCCACGCATGCGAATGGCTTCGCCGCTCGCCGCCGCCAGAACAGGAGCAGCGACGCTGAAGTTGGTCCTGCCATCGCGAAAATAAGTCCGTAGGGCAATCAAGTTGTCGCCGCCAAAAATCACCCGGTCCGGCGTCAGCTCGATCCGCCCGCCTTCACCAAGCCCGCTGCGATAGCGCGGCGGAAAACTGCCACTAACGCCGACCACCGCGCCGTTGAAAAACGTCTGCCGGACGTCATCCATCGACTCGACGAAAAGTTGCAGGCGCCTTCCCTTCCACGCCTCTGGCACGTGAACCCAAGCGCGATACCAATGAAAACCATTCGCCTCGGTGTTCTTTTGCCCGGGTGGTTTCTTCCACGCCGAAGGCACCTCGACCTGCGTCCAACCGGAAGGTGCCGTGTCGCTCGCATCACAGTGCACCAGCGCCAGCAACTGGATTGCCAGCGACAACGTTAGTGCGAGAATCAGAGCGACCGAAAAAGCCGGCTGCCGCCGTGGATTCGACTTCGGCCCCCGAGAGAAATCAAGGCGTCGACAGCGGCGCTGTCGATCCGCCACAAGCGAACGCAGGCAAATCTTCAGCCACCGCGACGGCGACGGATCAACTGGACGAGTTCCCATGTGTTCATTCTCTCTGCCCGCAGACTGGATGCAGCAAAATAGTCAGCCCGTCTGCCGCCGCGAGTAGCTACTTGCCTGCGGATCGAGCCGTCTACCCAACGTCCGACTTGGGAAGAGAATTGACGCAAAGAGCGCCAAGACGCCCCCTTCGTTGCCTCTGTTGCCTTCTGTTCAAGTACAGAAGAGTTTCCGAACAGAAGGCAACAGAGGCAACAAAGAAGCCCGCCCTGTGGGCGATATGGTTCCATCGAACAAGTTCTTGCGTATTCTACGCCTCGAGATGTCGAACAAGATTTAGCGAATCGTCGTCGACGTCCGAATTCCGTTTGAGCACGTCTTTCCACGGGCTGCTAGGCTAAGTCGTCTGACTCGGCTTGGGATGGCTGCGGCAATACTCCTCGTACGCCGCGACCGCCTCGGCGTCCGGTGGATAGGTGCCCAGAAGCGCCGCGCCACCTCGGATTCTCTCGAGGATAAACGCCTCGTGATGCTCCTGGTCCGCTGCCATCGTCGCCACCTCATCGGCCATGTGTCTCGGGATCACAACCGCGCCCTCGTCGTCGCCGACGAGAACGTCGCCTGGATAGACGGCGACGCCGCCGCAGCCGACCGGCAGCTGAACATCGGCGGGATGGTGGATGGTCTTGTTCGTCGCGGCGTGCGGCGACCGTGCGTAGGCCGCGATGTCCATTGCCGCGATCGCGGGGGAGTCGCGAAAACACCCATCGGTGACGATTCCGACGGCGCCGCGAGCGACCATGCGCGTCGCCAGTATGTTGCCCATGGTCCCAGCGCGCTCGTCGCCGCGCGCGTCGATCACCAGCACGTCACGCGGGCCGACCTGCTCAATCGCCAGGCGCTGGGGGTCCTTGGTGTTGTCGAAGACGAGATTGAAGTCGATGTCCTCGCGCGACGGGATGTAGCGCAGCGTGAAGGCTTGCCCCACCATCCGCCGCCCCGGCGAGAGAGGCTTCGCGCCCGTGACAAACGTGTTCCACAGCCCGAGTTTCGAGAGTACGGTGGTGAGCGTCGCAGTGCTCGGTGACTCAAGTAGCTCCCACGTCCTCGCTGCGATCGGCGCCAATTCGGTCATACTCGGTTTGCCTCGGGCTCTTCTGTTCTCGGAACTATCCTATACTGTGGCGCGCCAACGGTAGAAACGGGCGGGTCGCCAAAGTGGCGCTGAGCACACTCCAGCGCTGACGTGTCGGCCGCTCCGTGCCGCTGCCAGCGTCCTGTAAACGCTCGGCGTCTGACTCTAAATCAGCCAGCCGAAGGGTGTCAAGCTCAGCACGAAGGCGCCGAATGGGCAAGTCTGCGAAGTTCTCCCCCTGTTGCTCAAGCGCCGCGGTGGTCGATACCAATTCAGGATGAGGCCGTTATCATAGGGGCATCGCAGGGCGGCTCGTCGCGGGCCGCCAACACGCGACGCGGCAGTTTCAGAGAGCCGCAGTCCAAGGCAGCGATCCAATCAACAGCGAAGACACTAAAGGTATCTCTGTGAGTGCCACCAACAAAACCAACGCCCCTGCGCCGCGAGACGCCGACGAAGAACCGAATCGCGTCAACTTCATCGAAGCGATCGTGGAGGAGGACAACAAGACCAGGAAGTTCGACGGCCGCGTCCACACCCGCTTCCCGCCCGAGCCCAATGGCTACCTTCACGTCGGTCATGCTAAATCGATCTGTCTGAACTTCGGGTTGGCACGCGACTACGGCGGGATTTGCAACCTTCGCTTCGACGACACCAACCCGACGACGGAAGACGACGAGTATGTCGAAGCCATCAAGGATGACGTGCGTTGGCTTGGCTTTGACTGGGACGATCGCCTTTATTTCGCTTCGGACTATTTCGACGCACTGCACGCTTTCGCGGTTCAGTTGATCGAGAAAGGAAAAGCGTACGTCTGCAGCCTCAATAGCGAAGAGATCAGCGAGTACCGCGGCACTCTCACAAGCCCAGGCCGTGAGAGCCCCTACCGCAATCGCTCAGTAGAGGAGAACCTCGATCTCTTTGAGCGCATGCGCCGCGGCGAGTTCAAAGAGGGTGAGCACGTGCTCCGCGCCAAGATCGACATGGCGTCGCCTAACATGAACCTACGTGACCCCCTGATCTACCGGATCAAATTCGCACACCATCACCGCACGGGCGACAAGTGGTGCATCTACCCTTTGTACGACTTTACCCACGGCCAGTGCGACTCGATCGAGGGCATCACACACTCGATTTGCACCCTCGAGTTTGAAAATCACCGTCCCTTGTACGACTGGTTTCTCGACGAGCTCGAGGTCTATCACCCACAGCAGATCGAATTCGCACGTCTCAATTTGACCTACACGCTGACGAGCAAACGGAAACTTCTGCGACTCGTCCAGGAAGAATACGTGAGCGGCTGGGACGACCCACGCATGCCAACCATCGTCGGCATGCGCCGCCGCGGGTACACCCCAGAGGCCATCCAGTCGTTTTGCAAGCAGATCGGTGTGACGAAATACAACAGCGTCATCGATCTCGTCGTCCTAGAGAACAGCCTGCGCGAGCACCTCAACAAGACGGCGCCGCGCCGCATGGCCGTGCTGCGCCCGCTGCGCGTCGTGATCGCCAACTACCCCGAGGGCGAGGAAGAGGAGCTTGAGGCGATCAACAACCCGGAGGACGAGTCGATGGGGACGCGCCGAGTGCCGTTCTCTCGCGTCATTTACATCGAACGCGATGATTTCCTCGAGGATCCACCGCGAAAATTCTTCCGTCTGGCGCCGGGACGCGAAGTGCGCCTGCGGTACGCCTATTTCATCAGGTGCGAAGGGGTCGTCAAAGACTCGGATGGCGAAATCATCGAGCTCCACTGCACGTACGACCCGGCCACGAAAGGTGGCTCCGCGCCGGATGGTCGAAAGGTGAAAGCGACGCTACATTGGGTGTCGGTGCAGCACGCCGTTGACGCGGAAGTGCGACTCTATGATCACCTCTTCAATCAGCAGAATCCGAGCGACGTCCCGGAGGGCGGTGACTTCACCGACAACATCAACCCAGGCAGTCTGGAAGTGCTCGAGAACTGTCAGCTCGAACCATCCCTGGCGTCGGCCGCAAGCGACGAGCGCTTCCAGTTCGAACGACTCGGCTACTTCTGCCTCGACAAGGATACGCGACCCGACAAACCTGTGTTCAACCGTACCGTGTCGCTCAGAGACCAGTGGGCAAAGATCGAGAAGGCGCGCCGCTGAGGTAACCTCGAGTTTGGCCATTTCGCGTCGAGCCTGCCAGCGCCAGGAGCGTCGACAATGCGATCCCGCTCGGGTCGTGGCGGAGGACGGGCGCAGGCATCGGCGCTCCTGGCGGTCCCCGAAGGGCCGGACAGGAGTTTTCGAACATGCACAAGGGTTCTCAGGGTACGAAAAAGTCGAAAGGGCCTTTGAATTCCCGCGAAACTCGTCCGGCCAGGCCGGCGCGAAATCGCCAAACTCGAGGCTGGCCCTCTCGCTTCACACGACGGTCGCCAAGAGAGTGTCGCGGCGGGCACCCTACGTGCAGTTCGACATCTCACAGTTGTCGGCATCGGCGACGCCGAAGCCACACTCCGGGTAGGGCGCCTCCGGAGGTAACGAGCCTGCCACGAAGAGGTGGTTGAGGAGGAATACAGCATCCGCGATGTCAACGGCGCCGTCTGAGTTCGTGTCACCGCTGGCTTGGCACGAGATCAGGCTGTCAAAGACGAAGAGAAAGTTCAGCAAGAAGATACTGTCACTGATGTCCACTTGACCGTCGTCGTTGGCGTCGCCGCGCAGAAACATCATGTGCTCTACGACGGAATCTAGCGTAAACGTGAACGTTCCGAGGGGTGTGGAATTACCTTCGAATGGTCCGCTGGTGAGCAGATGAATCAGCTCCGGTGGTTGCGTGTCAGCGTTCGGCGACGTGTACGAAGCGCCGCTGTCGGTACCAGCGTCGTAAGCATGAAGTTCGATAGTCAACTCAGGCATCCATTCGCCGCTCTCGAACAGCGACACTCCTGAGACACCAACGAACCAATCGGGACTCGGCGCGATCATCGAAACGACGGTCGCCAGTGGATGGGTTTCTCTCACGGTGAACGTAGCGCTGATGGTCCCGGGCGATTCGCCGATGCCCCCTCCTGAAATCACCTCGAACGCATCCCCTGCCAGGATCGCCGCCTCGACCTCCTGAGCGAGCTGAAACTTGCTGCCGACCTCCGCCATGTTCTCGATGCCTTGACTCGCCAGCTGTCCCGACTCCCAAAACTTCACCGCGCTCGAATGCGTGCCGCCGATCAGCCCTGAAAAGTGCGGTCCCGGGGGGAAGTTGACCGGGTGGGTTTCGGCGCTCCATGTCGAGTCGAATCTCAAGGTGTACAGAGCCTCACTTTGGGCGCCGAGCCGCGCTGTGGCTGCCTGGCATGCGGCCAGGCCAACTACGATCGAAAAGCAACGACGGAGTCTCGCGCTCCGCTGTGAAGTCGATTTCATTCTGATCGTCCTCCGGTCGCACATCTTCGTAAATCAGCGACAAACAGACGCTGCTATCTTCCAACCGATTCCGCGCCGATGCAAGAAATCGCCTATGGGGACAACGGACGCAGCCGCCGATTGATTCCCGGTGGTCAGAGAAAAAGAGACAGCCGCACGACCTTTTGTCGCTGCGGCTGTCTCGACTTGCGAGCGCAGACTCGCCGATCTCAGACGTCAATACTTGTCAGAGCGGAGCGAGAGCGGATCTCCTGCCGCATCTCCCACCGCGTCAGCGAATGGTGCGGCTCTGATCGTTGTTGTTGAACGCCGGTGGCCCACCTGGGGCAAAATTGTTGTTGTTCGGCGCGTTGTTGGGCGAATTGTTCGGCGCGTTGTTGTTGTTCGGCACCATGATCGGATTGTAGATGATCGGCGAACCGCTCGGTTGAGTCGCCGGCGCCGACGTGATGTCGAGATAGTCCTTGTCGTCAAGGACGAGCATCGAGCGCTCCGGGAAGTAGCCGTTACGCTTCTTGTGAAGAACGACACCGTCGACTTCGAGGTTGCGGATCCGCGCCCTGATCTCAAGTGAGTCAATGGCGCCGACGTTGTCGACTTTATACGTGCAGGGAGAAGCTCCGACGTACTCGCCACCGACGTAGATATAGGCTCCGGAAGGATCGGACTCGATCTGAATGCGCTGCGGGGCCGAGCAGCCAGCGGCGAGTGCGGAGACGCAGAGAAGAGCGGTGAGCAGTTTCGTCGTGGTAGTCAACATGGTTCAGAGCCTTTCGTGTAAGTTTTGAATTCTTGACGTCACCAGCGTGTTCTGCCTGGTTCTGCGCAAGAGCCGACCGGACCCCGCAGACTTTTTTCGGGGGATTCTCTCGACTGCCCCGGTGATGTCATAAACCCTTGAGAGCAAAGGTCTGCACGGAACCCCTGGCGCTGTTGAAGAGGAGGAGGACACACTACCTGGCACCGAGACAGCGGGCGGAGGGACAGGGGCCGATGCCAGACCGAGTCCCGCAGACCCGACGCGGCCACGGGGTCGAAACCGACCTACAGGTGCACAACTCCTTCCTTAGGAACGGCTGAGAAATCCTGGGTTCGACCGGCGGTTGTGGGGAGTCGCGGCGGACTTCACGCGGAGCGAGGTTTGCCGGTGAACGGCGTTCGACCAGTTCACACCATCAACCGAACCGCCGCCCACGGCGCCCCGAGCCCCAGGCACGCGCACTCCGTTGTTCACTCCGAACGACGGCATGCCCGCGTCACTCACCCACGCACTCGCCCACGCACTCGCACTCGCCCACGCACTCGCCCACGGACTCGCCCACGCTCACGCCCACGCACTCGCAATCCCGCTGCTTCTCTGCAGCGATGGGGCAGAGGCAGAGGCAGAGGCGGAGTACTCGTATTCCCATGCACCCGCGCATGGGCTAGCAGCGCCTCTCTTGCAACAATGGGGACGGACACCGCCTGGGCGGCGACCGACACAGCTCCCTGCTACTCCGCGCGCTCGTCTCCGGCGCGCCCCAGCCGGTCGCGCAGCTTGGCGATCGCCTCGTGATAGACGGAAAGAACGTCGTCACGATCGGCTGCACCAAGAAAAACACCCTGGCGCTGAATGACGTCGATGTGCTCGCGCATCTCCTCCAGCATGCCGAGCGCCACGTCGCGGCGGAAAATCCGCCGTCCACCGACCTCGATGTAGATGGGGCTGGAATGCGAGTAGAGCGCACGCCCGAACTCATTGCGGCCGGTGACGCGCGGCTGCCCCGGCTGCGGCCGTGTTGTCGGCGGTGGCGGCGTCCGCAGAGCCAACCACGAGGGCGTCTTGACCTCGACACGCGTGCGGATCGCCGCCTCGAAATGCTGATCGACTGCGCGACTCTCGGCGCGCTCGATAACCACGCCATTGTGGATCAGCTCGAGCGTCTTGAAATCATGGCGGCCAGCCGCCCGGCCGACGACTTCGAGAACTCCACCGCGCTCAAGACGCAGCGTGTCTCCGATCGCCCGGCCATCGACGCTGAACTCGAGCTGCGGGCCGTTGGTGATGTACGACCGTCCAGCTTTGAGGCCGTCGAGCCACTTCGCGACGGTCAACTCACCTTCGACCTGAACGTAGACGCGCGAAAAGTCGTAGATGAACCAGTCGGTTCCGGTGCTGAACGGCACCTTCCATCCGACGTTCAGGTAACGGTAAAAGGTCGCGTCGTATCCGCTGTTGATGCTGCCGTCGAAGATATTCTGCGCTTGGATCCGCTGCATGATCCAGTTCGGCAAATCTTCCATGCCGTACTCGTTGTGGCACCAAATCACGGTCGCTCCCTGACCGAGCGCGTTCTGTATCCCGCGTCGCAGGGGGATCGAATCCGTGCCGCGCTTCATGATGCCCGGGCCGATGCTCACCGGCATCACAAGATCTTTGAGATCGACGAACATGACATGTCCGAAACCCTGCCCGTATCCCGAAAAGTTGTGACGATGCTCTTCGCTAAAGACGTAAAAGCGCCCCTCAGAGGTGAACTCGGCCAGATCGTCCTTGGTGTACGAATTAGAGATGTAGGTCTTGTCGTCGTCGACACGTTCAAGGTAGGAAAGAAACGTGATGTCGAGGTGGTCGCCCCGCGGAATCTCTCGCAGATACCGATCTGCGACGTCGCGCGAAAAGTCGCGCAAATGAATGTGGGTGTTACCGGAGCGGAATCCCCGCTGACCTGGATCGACGAAACGCCTCAGCTCAAGGCGGACACGCCCGTCGCGGCGCGAGGTGAGATCCACGGTGGCGCTCGCGGACTCGTAGTCAAGGCCGGCGGTGACTTCAATGCGAAGGGGAGCCCGCGGCACACGAATCACTTGGCTCGGCAAGAGTGCCCACCAGTCGCCGATTGGTAGGTTGTCAGGCAAGCCCGCGCCGCGATTGATGGCGCCTTCGACCGGTGCTCGGCGGCCATCCGCAAAGGTGAACTTCACCAGTCCCGGCATCATGTGTCCGTTTGCTGCGTCGGTGATGTCGAGACGTAGCGTCGCCAGCGTCGCTCCTGGCGCGTCACCGCGCAGTAGGCTGCAGCAGAAGGCCAGCACGAAGATGAGTGAACGATCCATCGTGGTCTACCAGGGGTACAATCGGTCTCTGACGAGAGTGTAGGAGGCGCAGCGCGGCAAAGCGATAGAAAACAGATCGATCGCCCTGAGCCGTCAACTCAGGTTCGGTCGGGAAGCACTCGTGATCGTCACTGTCTATGAGAGTCGGAGACGTTCGAGGATGCCCGAAGCAATTGCAAAAGGATCGAGCGAACCGTTAGAATCATCCCCTCATCGAGCCGACGATCTATCCCCCGTGTTGAACCTTGGAGAAAGGGAATATCGAATGTCATCGCTTCGCAGAATTGCCTTGTCCGCCCTCTTGGTGTTCGCCACGCTCTCGAGCGCCACCGGCACGGCTACTGGCGGTGAGCCCAAGGTCAAGTTAACGCGCGCTGGCAAAGCCGTGCGCGTAGAGATCGGCGGTGAACTGTTCACTGAGTATCTCGGTGACGGGCATCGTAAGCCAATCCTCTTTCCGGTCATCGGCCCGCACCGGCTAGCGATGACGCGTAGCTATCCCATTGTTAGCGGCGTCAAAGGCGAAGCCAAAGACCACCCGCATCACCGCTCGCTCTGGTTCACGCACGGAGATGTCAACGGCATCAGTTTTTGGCATGAGAACGAAGGCTCTGGCGAAACGGTTCACGACACGTTTCTTGAAATCCGTAGCGGTGATCAAGGTGTACTCAAAACCTTCAACAAATGGGTCGGTCCAGACGGCAAGGTCGTATGTACCGACGTCAGGCGTCTGACCTTTCTGGCGTTGCCGGTCGGCCGCGCCGTGCGCTACGAGGTGACGCTCTATGCGTCGGAGGGAGATGTCACTCTCGGCGACACGAAGGAAGGCACGATGGGCATCCGCACGCACCCGAACCTACGCCTCACAAACGATGAAAAGCGCGGCGTGACGAGTGCTAACGGCCATGCGCTCAACAGCAGCGGCGAGCGAGACGGCGCCCTTTGGGGCAAGCGCGCCAAATGGGTCGACTACTGGGGAGAGATCGATGGTGAGACGGTCGGCGTCGCCATTTTCGATCACCCGAAGAACCCGCGCCACCCGACGTGGTGGCACGCGCGGAACTACGGCCTCATCGCTGCGAACGCCTTTGGCGTCCATAACTTTGAACGCAAAGAAAAGGGCACGGGTGATCTGACGATCAAGGCCGGGGATTCGCTTCACTTCGAATTCTTCTTCGTGTTCCACGCAGGCAACGCCGAGAGCGCGAAAGTCGAGGCGCTCTACGACGCGTTCGCGCGCTCGAGCGTTAGCGCGGACTGATCGGACACCTGGCCGGCAGCGAGTCCGAGTCTCCATGCGACTATGCCTCGCCGGTTTCGCGCCTGGTCGCTGCCCAAGCGTGAGCGGTGCCGGATGGGTGCCGGGTGGATGATTTGGCGCTCCGAAAGCCCGCCCGCTCGGGGCGCTCGAGCAGCAGCCATCGCCTCCGGGATCGAGCGAAGCCACCGTAGCCGCCCACCCGGCTCCATTCTCAACGCCTGCCCTCCCGGAGACCAGAGAGCTCCTGAAGTCTCTGTGGATTAAGGAGTTAGGTCGCCCCTGCATCTTCTCTGCCGGGGCCGAAAAAGGCGATTGACAGAGTCGACGAATTGTGTTTGATATGCTAAACAAAAGTTTGGCAGGATAAACAAAAGTTTCAGTCCGCGTCCTAACGACTCTGGACCGCCCTTCACTCCGGCAAACCCGGGACGCTTCGTCAACGGCAAATCGCGAGGATTCTTCGCCCAATGTCCACGGCCGACGTCGACCACTCCGCCACCTTCGGGTCAACCAGTCGACCCGCGCGTCGACCCGCGCGTCGACATGGCACGCCGCGCTCTTCCCGGGGCGCCTCTGAGCTCCGCGGAGCGTTCCCTCTCGCAGCCGCGGCTGTGTCTCTGGTGAGACGTCCACATTGGCGCCTGATCGCAGCCAGCTGTGCACTGTCGACTCTCGCGACGCTTTTATCACCAGCCGGCACTCGCGTGTGGGCCGACGGCGATCTCGAACTCCCGGTCTCCCGCGCCGAGCACAATCAAGTGCTCAAGGAACTCGCCGAGATGCGAGCCGCGGTCGACGCGCTGCACAGCAGCTCAGAAGACGGCGACTCAAAAGGAAGGGTAGCACAAAGTGCCGAAAGCCGACTCGAAGGTGATCACGCAGGCACTCGTCTTCCGGGGCACAAAGGCGGACTCTATGACAAGCCGTTTTTGGAGGGAGTCGGCTCCAAGGTCTCGCTCGGCGGTTACTTCGACGTCGAGTATCGCGACCCCGAAAACCAACGCCACGAATTCCGCTTCCACCGCTTGATTCCGTTCATTTACGCCGACGTTCACGAACGCGTCCGTTTCGCGACGGAGATCGAGATTGAAGACGGTTCGGAAGTCGCCGTTGAGTTTTCCTACCTGGACTTTCTGATCGTCGATCAGATCAACTTTCGGGGCGGAGTCATCCTTGATCCGCTGGGTAAGTTCAACCTGATCCACGACTCACCGATCAACGACTTGACCGATCGGCCGCTGATCAATCAGTTCGTCATCCCGACGACGCTCCGGGAAGTCGGTGCAGGCTTCTTCGGCGACCTCCACACCGAGGAGAGCACTTGGGAAATCAAGTACGAAGCGTACATCACCAGCGGTTTCAAAGGGCTCGACAACAGCGGCACTGCCACGATCACGTCAGCGAGAGGCCTGCGCAACGCGCGGGCCCATAGAAGTTCGCTGGGCACTCGCGGCTTCGACGACATCAACAACAAGTTTGCCGGCGTCGGCCGGCTCAGCTTGAGCCCCTTCCTCGGCAGCGAATTCGGCATCTCGGGTCATAGCGGTGCGTACGACGAAGCTGGCGACAACAACCTCACGACTGGAGCCCTCGATGCACTCGTAACACTGCCACAATTCGACGTCTGCGAGGTGCCCGTCGGCCCGATCGAACTCCTCGCAGAGGGTGCGTACTCTTGGGTTGAACGCGACTCGTTCGCGCGCGCCAGCGGCGTGGCCGACGACCTGTGGGGTTACTACGCGCAGATGAACTATCACTTCATGCCGGCATGGCTTGTCGAAAACGTCCCGGCACTGTTTCTCGCCGACTCGACCTTTACCTTCGTCGTCCGTTGGGGCCAAGTTGATCTCGACGCCCACAGACAGCGCCGCTTGACGACCGGCCTGAACTACCGCCCGGTGGAGTCAGCGGCGATCAAAATCGACTACCAATTCAATCACGGCACCGGCAAAGCGCCAGCCTCGGCTGACGACGACGCTGTCGTCATTTCGTTGACGAGCTATTTCTGATGCGAACACGTGCCCCTGTTCAGAAGAGCCTCCTCCTTGCCTTAGCGATTGGCGCCTATGCGTGCGGGGCACGGGCACACTCGCAGCGCGACGGCGAGGATGCCGAAGCGTTTTATACGACCGTCTATCTTCAGGAGGTGGAAGCGCTCAGGCTGATCTTCCCGGAAGCTGCGAAGGTCGTGCGCGCCCAGGTAAGGCTCTCGGCTGCTGAACGCCGGGCTGTCCAAGCGGCGCTTGGACGACCCACGAGTCAGACGGAATTCCAGACCTACGTGGGTTATGACTCTCGCGGCAACCTCGATGGCTGCGCGGTGATCCAGGAAGAGATCGGCAAGTTCAAGCTGATCACGTTCATCGTCGGCGTCAACCCAGTCGGCGACGTCCGCCGCGTCGCGGTGATGGTCTATAGGGAGTCGCGTGGCGGCGAGGTCGCACGCCGGCGCTTTCTCGCTCAGTACGATGGCAAAACCGTGGACGAGCCATTCAGTATCAATCGCGACATCATCAACATCAGCGGCGCCACGATGTCGGTCAATTCGCTCAATCACGGCGTGAAAAAAGTCCTCGCAGTGGTGAACGCTTGCTACGGGAATCAGCCCGAGCGTATTGAGAGCCTCTATCGTGACGGAGAAGAGATCGATATCGCGACCCGCCCCCCCATCAAGACTAGCGTCGTCGGCAACGCCGCGGCGGTCGACGGCCTCGAGTTTTATCGTGCGAGTCGCCTCATCATGGGGACGCTGTGCGACATCGAGATTTGGGGACACGGTGCTGAGGACTTGAGAGCACACTGCACTCATGCGTTCGACGAGATCGAGCGCGTCGATCGTGCGCTCAGTGACTACCGCCTCGACAGCGAGCTCTCTCTTTTGACCAAGCACGGTGCGCACGAGCCAGTGCCTTTGTCGGGGCTTACGGCGGGGTTTCTCCAAGGAGCGGGCGATATCGCGGCCGCTTCGGGTGGTGCCTTCGACATCACCATCGGTCCGCTCCTGGATCTGTGGCGCACTTGCGCTCGCAAGGGTCAGCTACCATCGGAGGGCGACATAGAGCGCATCCGCCCGCTCATCGACTATCGCAACGTTTCTCTCGGCAATGACACAAACGCTGGCCGCCACGCGACTCTCAGACGCCACGGCGTGCGCCTTGATCCCGGTGCCCTCGGTAAGGGCTACGCCGTCGACCGCGCCGTCGCGAAACTGCGCCAACGCGGGGTTGAGCGGGCGCTCGTCAATTTTTCAGGCTGCATCTACGCGATTGGCACCCCTCCTGGTCGCGACGCGTGGAAGGTAGCGGTCCGCGACCCTCGCGACGCGCGCACCCTTCTCGGCACACTATCGCTCCACGAAGAAGCCATCGCCGCCAGCGGCGGCTACGAGAAGTGGCTTCATGTTGGCAACCAACGTTTCAGCCACATTCTGTCGCCACAGTCCCTGGCCCCGCTGCCTCAAAACCGAGGTGCGGTAGTGATCGCATCCACAGCGACGCTCGCCGACGGCTGGTCGACGGCAGCAGCGGTGCTCGGTGAACGTGCTCCGAGTTACCTAGACGCTGATGTCCGCCTCGAGGGAATCGTCGGCATCGCCGACCGTTTGATCGCCAGTCGAGGCTGGACAATTGATCGCAACGCAAACAACTAAACTCAGTACAACTTCAAAAGAGTCAACACGATGCTTGGTCGCATAAACACTCACTGTCCGAGAAAAACGATGTCGCACGTGTCGTCCGCACGACGTGTCTCGGTCCCAGCGCGTGGAGCTCTGTTAGCGATGGCAGCCGCCATTGTCGCTGGCTGTCTTGCGCCCCCCGCGGCAAAACATGCAGACGTGCTGCCGAACGGACGCGTCGAGGAATTGGATCTCGCGGTGACCCCAGGTGGGCAGCTGCTGGCAACGTGGGCGATCGTGGATCGGGACGGTGGCGCCGACATCGTCCTTTCTCGTTTCGACGACACCGCGAGCGAGGCGTCGTGGAGCCGGCCACGGATTGTGAATGACCGCGCGAAATCGGCTGTTGCAGGTCGTCAAGTCGGACCTCGCGTCGCGATCACGCCGAACGGCGTGATCGCAGTGTCCTGGGTTGATCGCCGCGACGATCTCGCCGGTGATATTTTCCTTGCCGTTTCCTCAGACGACGGCGCGACCTTCTCCTCTCCGACGCGGGTCAACGACGATGTTCACACTGCCTCACCCCCCACAGTCTCCGGTGCTACCGCCCTCTGCGGGCAGGAGTATCACGACATGGCCGTCACCCGTGACGGAAACATCTGTGTCGTATGGCTCGACGAACGCGACGCACCGTCGTCGAACCCGAACCAGAAGCAACTCTACTTCTCCCTTGTCAGTACGGACGGCCGGCTCCTGGCATCAAACCAGCGCCTGACCGACTCAGCTGACGGAGTTTGTCCTTGCTGCGTACCATCGGTGACCGTTGGGCAGGACGGTTCGATTCACGTGATCTATCGTGATCGCGTCGGCCCATCTCTTTTTGTCCGAGTTCTCTCACGTCGGCCATCACAACGATCGTTCGATCCAGCGGTGACGCTCTCAGAGGGCTGGACGTTCTCCTGCTGTCCCGTGAACGGTCCCGCGATCGCCGCCGCGGACGATGGCACACTTTGGGCGATGTGGGTCGCTGGCGGCTCGGATGGTCAACTGTGGTGGTCACGATCTCGCGACGGGGGGCGCACCTTCGATGCTCCGACTCTCGTCGAATCCACAGACCCCTCGCTCGTGGCGAACGCGTCGCACATCCGTCTTGCACCGTCAACCAACATGGCGGTCGCCACGTGGGAAACAGGTGACGGTCAGATCGGTTACTTACGATTAGGCTCCGGGGCCGCCAATGCTGATTCTGTTACGCCAAAGCGATTGGCGAGAACGAGCCTTCTGCTCGCACGCTCACCGGTCGGCCAATTCACCCAGCGCGATGCGGTCGCGAGCATCTGCTGGATCGAGGCAGCCGTCGTCGGTCCACACGGACTAGAACTCACGGATGCACCGTCGCTGCCTGTGCTGGCGTGGCTACACGCATCCGATTGACGCTCGTGCGGCCCGTTTTCTTGGCGCGGCGCTCACGGTTTCTTCACACTCTTCACAAGCAGGTGGGGACGGACGCGCGACGCCCACAGCGCGTACCCAGCAGGACTCAAGTGCAGCCCATCGCTATCCAAAAAGTCGAAGCGTGGCTTCCCGTAGGCGTCGAGCATCGGAGTGTCGATGTCGACGTATTCTAGACGCGGGTCCGTCGTGCTAAACTCGCGAATCCACCGGTTCGCTTGGCGCATGCGGTCGATGAGGTGCCATCGTTTAATGCTCGGCTTGATGGAAATGAAAACCACTCGCGTGCGAGGTAAGCGCTCGTGCACCAAGGCGACGAATCGGCGGTAGTCGCGCGCCACAACTTCAGCACTCTTACCCGCGGCGATGTCGTTGTCACCGGCATAGAAAACGACGGTCTGCGGTTCGTAGGGAAAGAGAATGCGCGGCGCGAACTCGATGCAGTCGGAAATCTGCGAACCACCAAAACCTCGGTTGATCGACTTCAAGGCGGCGAACGAATTCGGCAAGTCCCAAAGGCGAATGCTCGACGATCCGAGAAAAAGGACGCCTCCTCGTGCAGGCGGCTGGGCACGATCCTGAGCCTCGAACGCGCGAATGGCCTTCTCCCAACGCGCCGACTCGCTCGCGGGCGGCGTTGACTGCGCCGCAAGCGAAAGAGTCCCACAAGACGACACGACGAGAAGGAACACCCCGCACCACTGAGGCGCTGCGCACCTTCGTCTCGAGAACTTCTTCTCTTGGGTCGTGTTCACTGAAGATGTCTCCTTTCGATGCAGTCAGATGCGCGCAGCAACGCCTCCTGGACAACGACGTCGTGCTCTAGCGAATACCGAGGCGCCTTGCCGTCTCGAACGCAGGCAACAAACTCCCGTAGGTCGGCGACTTGTAGTACCGCAGCATCGAGGTCAAGCGTCCGCCATCCTTCGCCGTCAAGGGAGACTTGAAGCGGCTGCTTAGCGTTGTTTTCGAGGTGTCCGCTACCGAGGTGAGGAATCACGCATGCTCCCTCAGTACCATAGACCTCGAAACGTCGCGAATTTGGCGCCGTCTCGAGCGCCGGCACTTCCACGATCCCCCACGCGCCACCAAACTCGAACACTGCGATGCCGTTGTCAACGAACGAACCGGATGTGTTGTGGTGGTGGCCCAGGAAGGGAGTCACATTCGCCGGGCGGCCAAGCATCGTGACCATCATGTCGATCGCATGACCGGCCATCTCGAAGAATATTCCACCTCGATGCCAGGCGAAACTGTTCGCGTTCCACTCGTAGTCAGCGAGATCCTTCGACAAGCGGGCGCGAAACATATAGATGCGACCGAGTCTGCCGCTCTCGGCCAGTTCAAGCATCTGAAGGACCGCAGTCATCGAGCGAAAAAGGTAGAGCATTTGCAGATGCAGACCGCGCGACTGCGCCAACCGGACGACCTCTTCGAATTCGACGAGATCGTTCCCCGCCGGCTTTTCCAACAGGACGGGGAAGCCGCGCTCAAGGCTGAACCGCGCCCACCGGAGGTTCTGCCACACTGTGCCTTCAACAATCACACCGTCCGGCCGCGTCGCCAAGAGTCTTCCCGGATCGTCGAAGAACTCGAGCTCAGGCAACAGAGGCAACCATTCCTCCCGCCTGCGCGCCACGACCGCAGCGCTCGAGTCATACGCTCCTGTCAGCTGAAACTCTTCCGGGTGACGTGCGACCTGCTCAACGATCCCGTGGGCATGGGTGTGGTCCATGCCCAACATGACGAAACGAAACGGCAATCTTCGGGTCCTTCCTTCTCGGCAAGAGCGTCAGGTATCACGGCGATCAACCCGCTGCACGACACGCACGAACCCCAAATCGTTTTCCGTTACGATCAAATTGCCGCGCGAATCGACAGAGACTGAACGCACTTCGCTCACCTTCGGCCCAGGCGTCCAAAAACTCTCGCCATCACCCGCGTGAGTGTCGTCTGATCGGCCATCGAGAAAGAGATGAATCACGCCGCGGGTATCAACGTACCAAACCTGACTCCCGCGGTGTGTACCGAGGAAGTAGGCTCCGGTGTCGAGAAACCATATCGCCCGAACCCCGTTCAAGCCAGTGTCCAACGCCGGAAAGCCGTCACCGCCGCCGCCGGTGGTACCGTTCCCGGCGATGCGAGTGACGCCGCCGTTCGAGTCGACACGCGCCACAATATGCGCGCCGCGATCGGTGACGACCAGTTGGCCCTGTGGATCAACGATGAGGTTGCCCAGCTGCGCGAAACCCTCGACAAACGTCACCACCCCTCTTTCGGGTGTCCATTCCCGCACCCGGGAACCCGAAGCCACAAAGACTCGATCTTCCTCGGGGCTGACCCAAATCCCACGGCCGATGACCAACCCCTCGTCGTCTTTGAACATCGTCGTCATCATGCCGTCAGGGGAGAGCCGACGCACCTTTGAGTTGCCCAGGTCCAAAATGTAAACCGTACCGTCGCCACGCACCCAAAGACCGTTCGGCGACCGCAAGGATGCGGCGACGCCGGGGACCGCAGTGTCTGGCGCGTCGCCAGGCTGGTTGGTGCCGGCCACCGTCACCAAGGTTCCGTCGGGCAACAGCTTTCGAATGCCGTGCGCGTCCTTGTCCGCGATAAAGATATTTCCAGCATCATCCGCGATCGCATGATGAGGCCGCGACAGCTCCACGGCGGTCCCTTCAGCCCCCTCAAAGCTGTCGTCCCAGTTGTTGCGGCCGCCGTCGTCCTGTTGTCCACGGCCTGCCACCGTCGTCAAAAGATCGTAGCGCGTCACGATCGTTTCGAACTCGCACGGCGGAAACGAAACGCAGGTGAGCCCCGCCGCCGAGGTCGCGACGCCACACGTCTCGTACGGCTCCGAAGGCGCCTCGCCACTCTGGAAGAGGTGCAGTAGAAGAAAGACAGCATCAGCGAGGTCGACGTCACCGGTGTCGTTCGTGTCTGCGCTCTTCAGGCAAGGGGGTGTGTCGCCGCTCGCAAAAAGGTGCAAAAGCGTGAAGACCGCATCAGCGAGATCAGTTTCGCCGTCAACGTTGACGTCGCCGCGCGTGTAGAGGTCAGGCGTCTCGGCGTTGCCATAGCTAGGCAAGAGCGTACAGCTCGCGGCGAGTGCAGCCGACCATAGCAATTGACGAACGCAAGTGCGTGGCTTTGAGAGCATTGCGGTCCTCCGGGATTGCTGGTGAGTTCAGCGAAACTACCACTCACCCGCCCGAAGTCTCGCAAAATCGCCGCACTTGTTCAGTGCCAGAAGCCCTCTCGCAAGGGTGGCAGTGATGCGAAGTCACCCCGTAATAACTCGCCGCCGTGGCTATTCTACCCGCCTGGCGACCACGCAGCTCAAATTCTAACCGGGTTGCCAAGACGACGTTAGAACACCGAGGTCGATCGGCTCGTTAGTTGCGATTCGTCGAACAGATGCTGGCAGATCGCCGTCGGCGCCCTCACGGTCACAGGAGAGCAATCTGTCGAACCAGCGAGCAAGATCCGAACGACTGACTTCCTCCCGCGGACGCGAACGACGTCGCAAGCCGGGATGCAGCTCTCTCCCTTTACCCCTGGGAACCCCCTAGACGGGCGGCCGGTGCGGCCGCTTGTTTGGGGGTCTTTTTTTGCGAACGCACCGATCCGCTGAACCGTTCGCGGTCGCCTCAGTGTACCTGCGCCGAGCGATTCATGCGACGTCGATCCTTGGCATCCAGGAAGCGCTTGCGCAGGCGGAACGTCTTCGGCGTCACTTCAACGAGCTCGTCGTGCTCGATGTACTCGAGTGCTTCCTCGATCGACAAGCGCCGCGGTGGCGACAACAGGACGTTTTTGTCGGACCCAGCAGCACGAATGTTTGTCAGCTTCTTCTCGCGACAAACGTTGACGACAATGTCATCGTCCTTGCAGTGCTCGCCGACGATCATACCCTTGTAGACAGGCACGTTCGGCTCTACGAACATCACGCCGCGGTCACGAAGGCCGAAGAGTGCATACGGCACCGCAGGACCCGTCTCGCTCGACACCATGACGCCCTGGAGGCGGCCGGGGATCGCCCCCTTGAATGCCTCGTAGCGCGAAAAACTGTGGTGAACGATGGCCTCTCCGGCAGTGAGATTCATGATGCGAGAGCTCACACCGATCAATCCACGTGCGGGAACGAGGAATTCGACGAGGACTCGCTCGCCTTGCGGCTCGTACTTGACCATCTCGCCGCGGCGACCACCGATGAGCTCGATGACCTTGCCGGCGGACTCAGTGGGGGTTTGCACAATCAGACGTTCAACCGGCTCCTCTTTCACTCCGTCCCGCTCGACAAGAATGACCCGCGGTTTTCCCACCTGAAACTCGTACCCTTCGCGCCTCATATTCTCGATCAGCACGCCGAGGTGAAGCGTTCCGCGTCCCGCCACCTCAAACACACCCGCCTCCTTTGTGTCCGATACCCGTAGTGCGACGTTCGATTCGGTCTCTTTGTAGAGCCGCGCGCGCAAGTGACGCGACGTCAAGTAACGCCCGTCCTTGCCGGAAAACGGGCTATCGTTGACGTGAAACGTCATCACGATCGTCGGGCGGTCAACGTCGACAATTGGCAAGGGTCTGGGGCTTTCAGTGTCTGTGATTGTGTCGCCGATCTGAACATCCTCCACCCCGGTGATCGCGCAGATGTCCCCGGCTTCAACCTCCTCTGTACGAACGCGTCCAAGCTTATCGAAGATGTACAGCTCCTTGATCGTCGAGCGGCGCTCGCCGCCGCGACCGCACGCTAGCACCTGATCGCCGATTCGGAGCCTACCGGCGTAGATGCGGCCGATCCCGATGCGCCCGACGTAGTCGTTGTAATCAAGGCTCGCGATCTGCAGTTGGAGCGTTCCCTCCGGGTCGTTGCCCGGCGCCGGAATCGCTTCGAGGATCGTCTCCAGAACCGGCAGGACATCGCGACGCTCGTCGTCGAGCGATCGGACGGCGTAGCCATCCCTCGCCGAAGCGTAAAGGATGGGGTAGTCGAGCGAATCGAGACCTGAGTCATCGAGCTGCAGCTCAGCGGCGAGCTCAAGAAAGAGCTCCGCGACCTCCTCGACGACTTCGTCGGAGCGTTCGTCATGACGATCGATCTTGTTGATCACGACGACAAGCTTCAGTCCTCGCTCGAACGCCTTCCTGAGAACGAACCGTGTCTGCGGCATGGGGCCCTCGAACGCATCGACCAGCACCAGCGCACCGTCTGCCATCTTCAGGACACGTTCGACTTCGCCACCAAAGTCGGAGTGCCCTGGCGTGTCGATCAGGTTGATCTTGACGCCCTCGTGCATCAAGGAGATGTTCTTGGCGAGAATGGTAATCCCTCGCTCTCTCTCGATGTCGTTGGAGTCTAGAATCCTCTCCTCACAAGCCTGGCGTCCGGGGAGTGCGCCGGTCTGAGCGAGCAGCTTGTCCACGAGCGTCGTCTTGCCGTGATCGACATGGGCGATGATCGCCACGTTGCGAATTCTGCCTTCTTCACTCATATGCTGTCCTGCAGCGCCATCGGGCCATCCGGGAGATCACGTTCACAATTCCTGACATCGGTTCGAGCCAGCCCCCCTCACGCTGGGCAAAGGCGCCCATTATAGCGACGCGAACGCTGTCGGCAATGCTGTCGCCGCGGTTGCTCCTCTTGATCATGACGCCAGCTGATCCCGAACGAGCGGCATCGTCATACAGCGCGGTCCGCCCCGAGCACGCGAGAGCTCGCCACCGGCGACCAGCACGGCGTATTTCCGCTGCGGCTCGAAGTCGAAGAGACATTCGCCCTGACGTGAAAACTCCATCTCGTCGACCGATACGATCTGATAGCCGTGACGCTCGAGTTCCATCGCTGTCGCCGCGTTACGGGCATAGAGGAGGATCAAGCCGGGACGAATCGCAAACGAGTTCGCACCGTCGGTCCACTGCTCTCTCGCTTGCTGGATCGGATCCACTTCACCCCCGCAGGCGATCGGCTCGAGTCTGACGTCAAGTTCTGCGAGGGCGTCCAGAAGTGAGGGCATTCGGTGCCCCCAGTCCGACGACTTTCTCAAATCGATTGACACCACACTAACCGTCTGCAGATGCCCCGGCATGATCATCGGTGCGTAAACGAGGCACTCCGTCACCGAGGTACGCGTGAAGATCGTGTCAAGATGCATGGCGCTTCGACTTCTTGGGATCGGCACCATGATCAGATGGTGGAGGCCCTTCAGTCGACGGAGTCTCTCAACGAGTCGGTCGACCGCGGGTTCCATCGTGCGTTCGCTAAGCCCGACGACGACGACCCCCTCGTTGAAAATCAAAACATCTCCGCCTTCGAGCGTCCCGTGAGGGCACTGGACCGTCCCGTGGTCCGTCTCGCGCTCGGAAAAATCAATCAACAGCGGGTTGTCGGCAAACTGCTCGTGATGCCGAAACGCAAAGCGGCTAAGGCATGCCTCTCGCCGCCGCACACGACGATTCATTCCACTGACCATGAAGTGATCCCCGATGACCACCTGTGCGTCGCGTGAAAAGAGCAAGTTCGGAACTGGCGCCAGGAGAAACGGCACGTCGTCGCTCGTCCCCTTTCGATCGACGCGCACCCCCTGAATCAACGCCGCAGCAAGGCGATCCGGTGGCAGCGCCGACAAATCGCGCATGGTGTGAGGATCAACTCCCTCAAGCTCTTGGATCTGTGTCAGTAGCTCTGCAACCCCATCGTGCGCGGTCCCGATGGCCGCGCACAGAAGGTCTTCGAGGTCGTGGCAGTGAACTCCAAGACATCGCATCACCGCCGTGAATCGGTCATGCTCGCGGCGCGCTTCCGGGCCGTATACGATGTCGTCGAAGAGGAGCTCCTCCATCAGCGCCGGGGGCATCGAATCGACTTCTAAGCCAGGTCGATGCACAAGAACGTGCCGCAGCGGCCCGATCTCGGAGTGGACACTGAACCTCACTACAACCTCCTGGCTCAAAACACCTCGGCGATCAGACAACGGAGACTTCCTCCGCCCTTCTCCAGCTCGTCGATCGCGACCGAATGAACTCGGAATCCCCAAGCCTCGATCTGTCGGCGCGACTGAGGGCGAAGTGCATCCGTGGCCGTAGCACTCATCAACACGTCTCGGGCTGTGATAGCGAGACAGTTGGCCGCGAAACTTTCCTTCTCGGCCTCGTCTAACTGGAGCACTCTGCCGTCGTAGAGTTCAGAGAGAACGGCTGCGACGTCGTCGTTCTCAAAGGCCTGAGGATAGACGACGCTGCCGCGGCCGGCCAGCACCGCCAAAACCAAATTGGTGTGATACTCACTGGACGTCAAGGGGACCCTCCAGGTCGCACGCAGTTGAAAGGCTCTCGACATGAGCTCACAACCGGCTTCGTCGACCCGCTCCGTCATGCCGCAAATCCCGAGACCTCGCGCTCGATCGAGCACCAGCGGACCCGTGAGCTCAGCGACACAAGACTGCAGCGAAAGGTCTACCACCTCGTAGCCAAACGACTTCGTGAAGAGCTCCCTGATGTCGGCGCGCTGCGCTTCGGCTCGACGCACCTCATGACGCATCGAACCGATGATGAGGCGACGTGGGATCGTCGCGAAGACGTTGTTCGGATAGACACCGTCCTCGAGCCCTACTACCCCTGGGAAGACGAGGACGGGGACTCCCAGTCGATTGAGGGTCGTCACCACATCTTGGTGCTGCCGCAGCGCACGCTCCTGGTCGACGCTGGAGCCGACTTGCATGTAACGGTTGTCCCGGGCGGACTCCTCGCTAATCTGAAACCCGGCCGGTGTGACGACCATGGCCGCGCGCAGAACCGCCCGTTCGGACGACCGCGAAGTCGTCCCGGCGTCAACCTTCTGCCCGGCCGCAAGGAACTCGTCTGCGCTCGTAAAGATCATGACGACCTACCACCGTGAATCCAAGCCATCAATTCATATCGTCATCTTACCGGCCCACTCTCGCGAGCAACACGCAACCCTCGATGATCGGCACGTGCTACCGAGCAGCTGTTGATCCAATACACAGGACTCACGCTGGCTACAGCCAGGCGACTCAGTACGCCCTGATTTCGAGGCAGGCCGTTCTCGTGGCGCCTGGTCGTGTCGTCGCCGCGCCTTTCTCGGAGGCGATCCTGGTGCGAAACGGCTGAGCTCGAGGCGCTACCCCTTGATGACGCCGACGGGACGCAAGCGACCGACCTTAAGTGCCAACCGAGCGTTGTGGACGACCTCCACCACCTCCGAGACGTCTTTGTACGCATCTGGAAACTCTTCGTCGACCGTCGACCGACTCGCTGCCGCAACTGTGATTCCTCGTTCCGCAAGTTCTCGGATGATGTGTCGCTCGCGCGTGGCTCGCTTTGCTGCCCTGCGGCTCAAGACTCTCCCGGCTCCATGGCAGCAGCTGGCGAAAGCAAAATCTGGCGCCTCGGGGTGACCGACCAGGACGTAAGAATAGCGCCCCATGTCACCCGGCACGAGAACCGGCTGGCCAACGGATCGGTACACCTCGGGAACATCAGGATGACCGGCAGGAAACGATCGCGTAGCTCCCTTACGATGCACACAGACGCGACGTGCCTTGCCGTCGATGCGATGCTCTTCCACCTTGGCGATATTGTGGCACACGTCGTAGACGATGCGGAGTCCATGCTCCTTGGGTGCGAGGCCCAGGTCATTCTCGAATGCCTCGCGCACCCAGTGCATGACGATTTGACGATTATTGAAAGCAAAGTTCGCGCCGCACTTCATCGCAGCGAAATAGCGACGACCGGCATCGCTCTTCAGCGGCGCGCAGCAGAGCTGTCGATCCGGCAAGTCAATTCCGTGTTGGGCAGCGGCTCGAACCATGTCTCTCAGAAAATCATCGCAGATCTGGTAGCCAAACCCTCTCGATCCGGTGTGTATGATGACAGTCACGATTTGTGGCGCGAGTCCGATCTGAGACGCAAGCCGCGTGTCATACACTTCATCCACATATCCAACTTCGACGAAGTGGTTTCCGGATCCAATCGTGCCGAGCTGACTGCGTCCGCGCTCGAACGCTCTGTCGCTGATCTCGCCAAAATCTGCGCCCTCAAGACATCCCCCCTCCTCGATGTGGCCCAGATCTTCCGCCGAGCCAAATCCTTGCTGCACAGCCCACCGGGCCCCTTGCGTCGCCATACGCCGAGCGTCGGCACGGCTGAGTCGCAAGTCCCGTCGCGACTTCCCGACGCCGCTTGGGATCTTGCGAAAAAGTCCTTGAACGAGTGCAGGAACTCGCTCGCGGATGTCGCCGATGCGGAGCGACGTTGTCAGCAGGCGGACACCGCAGTTGATGTCATACCCAACCCCGCCAGGTGAGATGACTCCCTCGTCGAGATCGAATCCAGCAACTCCGCCGATAGGAAATCCATATCCCCAATGGATGTCAGGCATGCCGATCGATGGCCCCACGATTCCCGGAAGACAAGCGACATTGCGCACCTGATCCAAGCACCGATCGGTGGCAAGCGAAGTGATCTGTCGTTCGCTCGCAAAAACAATGCCGTCGGTGTGCATACGTCCCGCCCTCGGCAGACGCCAGCACCAATCGTTGACCTTCTGGAGCTCGACCGTCATCGATTTTCGCTCGCTCCTCGTTGAGGCTACTGATCTCCTACAGCGAATTATAAGTCAAAGACAACATCAACCGACAAACCTTCAGCATCACGCTTAATTGCGATGTCGTGGTACGTTGCGGCTTTGACTTCAGTCGCCAGGATCTCGTGGCCTGGATCCCATCTTCGACACGTAATCGATGCTACAAGCAAGGCCGGTTCTGCCAATTTCAGCTGGTCGATATCGATTGCGACTGTCAGCAATCCCTGCGTATCAAACAGGTAGATCAACTCGTTAAGATAGGTAACGATCAGCCCTTCGCCGTCCGAAGCGTCTAGGCGCAGGGAGTGGCGCGACATCGCTTCGTCGGCTGTTGCTGCCTGCCTCCCGTGGCTACGGTTACTGCCAGTGTACAGGGACAATAGCCCCGCGGTCGCCGCCTCCAGCAGCCCAGTCGAGTCAGGAGCCCGAAGCCGCATCGCCGCGTCGGCGGTATGGTCGATAAACTCAAACGGCAAAGGTTCACACCTCCCGGTTCGATCACATCAAGACGAACTCAACCCGAGCGCGCGTCATCTTGCAACGCTCCGGGAATTGTGACACGATCCCGACGTAAAAAGACGTGAGACCTCGGGTTTTTCGCTCACCTACCGACACATCTGCTCTCGCCTTCAGATCTTGACAAGTCGACAATGTCCGACGCCCTAGAGTCCGTGCATCTCCGAGCACATATTGAGCGCGAAAGACTCCTCTCAGGTCCGTACGACCTGGCGGTCGTCGGAGGCGGCATCAATGGAGCTGGGATCGCGCTCGACGCAGCCCTGCGCGGCAAGAGCGTGGCGCTATTCGATCAGGGCGACTTCGGCCAGGGGACTTCAAGTCAGTCGTCGAAGATGCTGCACGGAGGGATCCGCTACCTCGAGCAGCTACGTTTTCCCTTGGTGTACGAGGCTTTGCGGGAGCGCCACCTTCTCCTCAAATTGGCGCCGCATCTGGCACGTGGTCAGTCGTTCGTGATTCCCGTGTATGAAAACGTGGGGCGACCGCTTTGGATGATCCGTCTCGGTCTCGCTTTTTACAACTGGCTAGCTTGTTGCCGCGGTATCGGTAAAGCTCGCCACTTGACTAAGAGCGAACTGCTAGAGCGCGTGCCGGAGCTGATCGACGACGGTCTCGTTGGGGGCGGACTCTACTACGATGCGGTCATGGACGATGCTCGACTCTGCCTCGCGAACGTCATCGGCGCCCTGGAGGCTGGGCAGAAGGACTCCGTCACGATTAGAAACTACAGCCGCGTGACCCATGTTCAGCCCGGGACGCCCGCTCGAGTGCAGCTCGAGGACCTCGTCACCGGTATGGAGCACAAGATTGAAGCCCATCACGTCGTTCGGGCGTTGGGCCCGTGGACGGAACCCAAACACTTGGTGCGCTCGAAGGGAATCCACCTCCTCATGCCCGCATTTCCCATGCAGGACGGAGTTCTTATGAGCCACTCCAAGGACCAGCGCGTTTTTTTCCTGATTCCTTGGCGAGGGAGCGCGCTCGTCGGCACGACTGAGACACCGTGCGGCGACCCCGCAGACGAGATTCGCGTCGAACCGGAGGAGGTTCGCTACCTCCTAGATGAGCTGCGCCGACTGTTTCCTCGGTTGCAACTCAACTCGACTGACATCATCGGGACATTTGCCGGCATACGCCCCCTCGCGCGCGAGTCGTCGCGCAATCTACGCAAGACGGGAGCCGTGTCTCGCGTGCACAAGATCGTCGAAGAGGGCAACGTCCTGACCGTCTTCGGCGGCAAATATACGACGTACCGTGCCGTCGCCCGCGACGTCGTCGATCGCATCTTTCCGGGATCGGTGTGTTCTACGCACCGCACGCCTCTACCGGGTGCCGAAGGCGGCACTTGGGAAGTCTTCCTAGACCGCTTCCGCGCCACCACCAGCAACCCGATCGAAGAGTCAGTCCTGCGCCGCCTCTATGATCGTTATGGCTGCAGAGCGCGTGCAATCATCGACCTGTGGGAGAACTCGGCACTCGCGGCGCCGCTCGCCGAGGGCGTCGACGAGACTGTCGGCGAAGTGGTGTACGGAATCCACAACGAGTTCGTCGTCTACCCCGAGGATTTCTTGCGCCGAAGGACCGCGCTCCGATTCACGCGCGATGGAGGACGGTCGGTCTACGATGCCGTCGATGCCGCGATCGAGAGGTTCGGCGCCTCCGCTCCCAGAGAACGCCAAGCCGCCCGCAGCGAATACTTTCGTGATCTCGAGTGGCAGGAAACTCTCTGCACCGCCTCGAGCGACTCGAGAGCGTGAAGGGCTTGGTCGCGGCCCGACTGGGGCGAAGCCACCGCGACGGCAGCCACCTTTGGCCAGACCACAGACGCAGAAAAACCTGCTGGGGGTTTGAAAAAAGGCGCCAAAGAATCGAGAATCAGGAATTCTACTGAGGTCTCATTGACGAAGTGGTGATCGACCCGCACGCCCCGAATGAAACTCCAGAGTATCGGACAGACAGCCGCAGAAACCATCGACGCGTCTCACATCGTCGTTCACTACAACGAAGTTGGACTGAAGGGTAGAAACCGAGGTCGTTTCGAAAACCGCCTCGTCAAGAATCTACGGCGCGCTCTACAGACGGTTGACTCGGCTGGAGAGGCTCCATCCGTTCAGCGACTCTTCGGCCGGTTGGCGATACGTATCGACCCACCGACGAACTGGCGGCGGGTCGCGCAGGCTGCAAGCCGCGTCTACGGAGTGTCGTATCTCGTGCCGGCCGTCTCCTGCGCCTCGACACTCGACGAGCTCCGCACCACGACCGGTCGTCTCATCGCCGGAATCGACGACGACCCTCGGTTCGCCGTCCAGTGCAAACGCTCCTCGAAATCCCTGCCCTTCGACTCGATGGACGTCCAACGCCAGATAGGAGCCCACGTGCAAGGGCTCAAAGGCTGGCCAGTCAATCTCAACGATCCGGAACTCGTGATCCGCATCGAGCTCGTCAACAACGCCGCGTTCGTGGCGCTGTCGCGCATCGACGGACCTGGCGGCCTCCCAAGTGGAGTGTCGGGACGCGTCGTTTGTCTGCAGTCGGGAGGAATCGACTCGCCGGTTGCCGCCTACCGAATGTTGCTACGCGGATCGGTGCCGTCGTACGTCCACTTCCACAGCTATCCCCACACGGGCATCGAGAGCCAACAAAAGGTTCAAGATCTCGTCGCGAAGGTCCATCCGGTCGGCATTCCCTCACGCCTCTACATGGTACCGTTCACGGAGCTTCAACGGCGCATCGTCACAGACTGTCGTGCAGGCCTGCGCGTCATCCTCTATCGCCGATTCATGGTGCGCGTCGCCGCCGCCATCGCCGCAAGTGAATCGGCGCTCGCCCTCGTCACTGGCGAAAGTCTCGGGCAAGTGGCGAGCCAAACCCTGGAGAATCTCCACACAATCGACGCCGCCTGCCCATTGCCGATTCTGAGACCTCTCATCGGCATGGACAAAATCGAAATCATCGCGACGGCCAAACGCATCGGGACCTACGAGACATCCATTGAACCGCATGACGACTGCTGTTCGTATCTGATGCCAGCGAACCCAGTCACTCATTCGACCCCGGCCGATTTGAGTCGAGCCGAAGAGATATTCGACGTCGATTCCGAAGTCGAAAGTCTCGTACAAAAAACAACCGTCTTGGACGTGGGTCGTTGAACTCGACATCTACGAAGGCTGGATAGGGCTCGACGAGAAGAGACTCGTCCGTTGCGAAATCGAGGATTGAATTCGTTGTCTCGGAGATCGTGAAAAATGAATAGCGTATGCGTGCTTCTTGCGGATGGGTTCGAAGAGATCGAGGCGGTGGCTCTGATCGACATCCTCCGGCGCGCTGAAATCCAGGTGACCACGGTGGCTGTCACTACGGAAGGGCACGACAACCACGTACGCGGCAGCCATGAAATCTCGATTCAGGCCGACATCTCCCTGCCCGAGGCACTGCACAAAGAGTGGGATCTCGTTCTCCTTCCTGGCGGCATGCCCGGCGCGGTCAATCTTCGTGACCACCCGGTCGTGCAGAAAATGATCAAACAACAGGTTATGGACGGACGAAAGGTCGGCGCGATTTGCGCCGCCCCCATCGCGCTTGGCGCGGCCGGCGCGCTTGTCGGCAAGAGAGCGACAAGCTACCCAGGATTTGAAGATCAACTGGTCGGAGCAACGTCCGTCGATACTCCTGTCGTCGTCGATGGCAACGTGATGACCAGTCGAGGAGTTGGCACTGCGATCGACTTCGCGCTCGAGATCGTCGCCCAACTCCGAGGGAGAAGCCTGGCGACCACGCTGCGCGAAAAGATGCTGGTACACTCGTGAATTCGCCGCTTCTTCCCCCGCAGCTCCGCGATCTCGGCTCACGAGAGCTTTTCGTCAGTGAGTTTTTCCTCAGCGTCCAAGGTGAAAGCACACATGCCGGCCGGCCTTGCTTCTTCATCCGCCTGTGCGGCTGCCATTTGCGCTGCACGTGGTGTGATTCAGAGTATGCGTTCTTCGATGGATCAATTCACACGGTTGACGACTGCCTGAATCAAGCGCACAGCGCCGGCTGCAACCTGGTCGAAGTCACCGGTGGTGAGCCGCTCCTGCAAAAGGCGGTCTACCCGCTCCTGACGGAACTCTGCGAAGAGGGCTATGAAGTACTGCTCGAGACGAGCGGCGCCGTGCCGATCGACCGTGTCGACCCCCGCGTCCGGCGCATCGTTGACTGGAAAGCGCCAGGGAGCGGCATGGAACAACACAACCGATCTCAAGTGCTCCAGAATCTGCGTGCTGGGGATGAACTGAAGCTGGTCCTCAACGACCGTACGGACTACGAATGGGCACGCGAGTGGTTGAGACAGGCGCGAAAACGAGTTCCATCGATCGTACCGATTCTCTTCTCGCCGGTCTTCGGGAGCCTCGATCCACGCGAGCTCCTCGCCTGGATTCACGAGGACAAATTGCCAGTGAGACTCAACCTGCAGTTGCACAAAGTCCTGTGGTCTCCGCAAACGCGTGGTGTCTAACTCTGAAGGTTCCTCTCGCGAGCGACCGGGAGTGCCCGGCACCCGCGTCGCCGGGGCAAGAACGTTCCCAGCCGCTGCGACTCGGTTGAAAGGCGCTCGCGCCACAGGCGACCCGCATCTCGAAGCACTCTTTCAGGCCAGCTGCTAACAAGCCGCTCAGGCCAGCACCGCGGCATGGAATTCGCAGTAAGACCTACGTTCGTACTGCGTCGTCGCGGTTCGTCGATCAGTGCTCTGAGACCATCCGATGCGCCTCACACTCGCCTTCTGTCTCATGTTGATCGTGACTTCGTGTCACTCGCCCACGGTTTACTGGGTCAATTCCTGGCGCGCCCACAAAGACGTCGTCGTCTATACAGTCTTCGTCGAACGCGAGCTTGAAGCCGAGATGTATGAACGAATCGCGCGTGAAAAGCTCTCGACCTGGACGGGCAACGACGACGCCCCGCCTCTTTATGAAGCACGGTTCGACTTCCTCGTGCCAGCCGGAAACAGATACCACAAGGTGGCCAGGGTGCAGATCATCACCGACGATGTACAAACCGTGGACGCCGATTCCAGAGTACGGGTCATCCTCTACCGACGCCCTGCCTAACCTAACCTCGAGTTTGGCCATTTCGCGCCGGCCTGGCCGGACGAGTTTCGCGGGAATTCAAAGGCCCTTTCGACTTTTTAGTACCCTGAGAACCCTTGTGCATGTTCAAAAACTCCTGTCCGGCCCTTCGGGGAAAGCCAGGAGCGCCGATGCCTGCGTCGCTCCTCCGCCACGATCGCAGCGGGATCGCGTTGTCGTCGCTCCTTGGCCTCGACGCTCCTGGCTTTCCCAGGCTCGACGCGAAATGGCCAAACTCGAGCTAACAGCCCGCCTGAAAAAGTCATTCGGCTGAGAAACCGGCCTCTTCACGCCCAGCTCGACCGCGTCGAGCCTCGAAAACACAAAGCACCCGCCCCCCTTCCCAGTCGCCTCAACGCTTCCTGCCACGTCCCCTCCTAGCACAACCCGCCAATGCCACGCCCCACTCAGCTCTTGTGCAGCTTCTGCATCCTGACTCTCTTTGCCATGTCGACCGGATGCAGCCTCGTTTACACGAACAGTTTTTCGGATTCGCGCTTCCTCCTCTATAGCGATCGGACACCGGAGTTTCTCAGCCTCGTGGCTCAGGAAACCTCACGAATCACCGACGCGTACTGTGAGTCCTTCGACCTGCCTCCGGACACTGTCGCGAAAATGACGATCGTTCTGAAGGGAAGTGATACTCACGTAACGGATTATCGTCGCGTCCCCAACGTGCTCGGCTATTACATTCCTCTGTTCAATTTCATCTCGATCGACACCACCTCTCTCTGGCCTGAAAACCGCGTACTCTTGCGACAGGTGTTGCTTCACGAGATCGCGCATCACTTCACCGTGACGCTCTATCCTGAAGCCAGCAGCAAGTGTTGGCTCAACGAAGGACTCGCCGGCGCTCTAGAAGTCAGCCAGTTCAACGAACATCAATTCGAACAGCCGCTCTTCAACCCACTCCTCTACTATGTAGCGCGAGACGCAGCGTTTTCTTCGATGCAAAAACCAACACTTCGCGACCTCGTCACGAAGAGCTGGAAAGACTTCCACAACGACGAGAGCAAGGAGCTGAACTACGCCTTAGCTTGGTCCATCGTCTACTTCGTGCTCGAGAAACACCTGCCGAATGACCAACCACTCAGCGATCGTATCCGTAGCCTGATCGCGATGGATCGCGAAGAGCTGTGCGCGCTCGAGCCCAAATGGATGCTGTTCTTAAAAGGATTTGACGTGACCGGGCACCTGCTCTCTCGGGTCGAGAGAACGACTCCAGATACCCGACTGACGACACGCTGGTGTCTCGAAGAACTTGGGAAGGCTCGAGCCCTCGACGATCTACGAGCTCTGAGGGAGCTCCGCCGCGTCTTTAGTAACGACGACCTCGAACTCCGGTTCCTCGCCTTTGAAGCTTTCGTCACACGTCTCGAGCGCGCGAGGTTCTCGTTTCTGCTTGACGAGAGTTGGCTCGAGACAAGCTTAGAGGAGATCAAGACCGCGTTGAGAGATCGATTCCAACCGGTACGCCTGCGCGCTCGCTTGATCGAGACGGTTGGCGAGGTGACGGTGACGGGGCGTGGTTGGACCGCAGTGCTGGTCGAACTGCTAGAATCCGACAGTCGAGAGATTCGCGCTGCCGCGGCGACGAGCCTGACACGGATCGCGCACAAACCGACGATCGCCAATCCGGATTTTTGGAAACGGGCGCCGGGTGAGCAGCGGGCGAGCGAAGTCGCAGAGTGGAAGCAATGGCTTCGCCACGGGCTCGATGTGTAGCGCGCTCAGAGAAGCCTTGCGGCGGTTTTCTCGCGGTCGTTGAGGAAGTAACTCCGAGGCGAAAACTCACTTTACGCCCACATCGAGCCACGCCTGTACGTGCAGGCAATGCGCGATTCCGGTAACTCACCAAATCGACGAGCTTACCTACAAGGCGCTTTTCATGCCGTAGTGGCGGCGAAAGTCAAAACATCCTACGCTTTTTGGTCATCCGCCACATCGGTTCGACAAGAGCTCGAGGCGGGAAGCCCATGTCCTCCCGGTCTGAAGAGGACGTCGGAGAGTCCATGTCACAAGCCATCTACCGCCGCCTTCATGCGACCTTGTTGACGCTGACTGCGACGATCGTTTGCATAAGCTCTGTGCGAGCTGATCGCGTCGAGTTGGTCACAGGGGAAGTCTTCTTCGGCGACATCCTGCGAGCCGATGAACGCGAAGTCTCCGTGCGGCTCAAGGGAGGCGGCGTCATTTCGTTCACGAAGGCTCGTGTGCGTTATTACCGGCGCAACCTGATCGGGGAGGATGGGATGCGGAGCAGGCCGCAGCTCGACGCGCCTCGCGAGTGGTCGAACGATCAGCCTGCATCGATCCCGCAGCGGAAACCGCCAGTACAGGCCAGCGGAACATTCCCGTCTTTCGATCCGGCCCCGGTGGCTCCGACGCAAACGACCACAGCTACGAAGGCCGGAAACACAAGCGACGGCGCCCGAAGGCTACCTACCGATCCAAAGCTCGTCGAGCCGCGCTTTTCGGATTCCGAACGCAGCTTCTCGATCGCTCCACCGAAAGGCTTTTTTCCCGGGCCTGAGCACGGAGATGCGCGCATCGCCGCATATTTCCGGGATCTCGTGCACCAGGCCAACTTGACGATCCTGACATACCCGTCGTCCGAGTCGATCGAAGCCATCAAGCGACGCGCTGCACGCTCCTACGCGCTGCAAGTATCGAACTTCAAGGTCGTTCGCGACCAACCCCTCGTCGGCGCTCCGTTTCGCGCCTGGCTCTTCGACGTCAAGAGCACCCTCGCGGGAGAGTCCGTACGTCAGGTACAAATCTTCGCCAGCAATGAAGAATCTGTGTTCGTCCTAACGTATTCGTCATCGGCGCGAAACTTCGAAAAGCTGCGAGAATCCATCGCCGAGAGCATTCGGTCGTTCGAAATCTTGCAGACACCGACCGAGAAGGAGCCGTCTGACGATGAAGCCACGCAATCGGCGGAGGACATTCCCGAAAAGGATACCTCGAACGACCTCCGCAGCTTGCTCCGTCGCCGCTAGCGACTCACAGCGCCGACTCGGCGTTCACGGCGCTTGCGCTGCCAAATGGAAGGACGATCGTCCTTTTCGAACGTCCAGGTCGGCGTCGCAGGCACGATTGGGGCTGAGGCCGAGGGCTTGACACAAAGGTCGATCGTGTTGTGATGGGCGGCACGCGCGCCTTGTTCCCTCGCGGTGCGCGCTCTGAAACCCTCTAACAGCGCGCTGAATAAGTGCTTCGAAAAGAGCCAGTTTCTCGGTCGAAGGACATTCTCAGCGGGCTGCTAACTAAGCGCTGAGCACCACTGAAGGACGAAGGACCGCCAATGAGCCTGAACCTCGCCAGCATTGTCGGCAACTCTGCCCGTTATTACCCCGAGCATACCGCGCTCATCGACGACGACGAGCGAATGACATTCGCGGAAGTATCCGCCCGCGTCGAGGCGTTCGCGTCTCACCTCATCGACGTGGGTGTACGGCCGGGCGACCGAGTTGCACTCCTCGTCCCCAACTGCATGAGCTTCACGATCGCCTATTTTGGCATCCTTCATGCTGGCGCGGTTGTGGTCCCGATCAGCTTTCTCTCAGTTGGACGTGAAGTCGCATACTCGCTCAACGACTCCGGCGCGGTCGCTATAGTGGCATGGATCGATTACGCCACCAGCGCCCAGCAAGGGTTCGAGGCCGCTCCCGACTGCCATCACCTCTTCATAGTCAACGAGCAAGATGGGCCGCTGACGGTTCAAAACGGCAAACAGATCGACCACGGCGCCCACTGTGAAATCGCGGTGACTCGATCAGACGACACCGCCGTCATCTTGTACACTTCGGGAACGACGGGGCAGCCCAAAGGGGCAGAGCTGACGCACTTCAACCTCTACTCCAACGCTCAAATCTCCAATGAACGCCTCCTCTCGACGCCCGAGAGATCTGAGAGCATTGGACCAGGTCATGTGCTCGTGTCCGTCCTGCCCCTGTTTCACTCGTTTGGCCAAACCTGCAACCAAAACAGCGCCATGTACGGCGGCGCGACACTCACTTACATTCAGAAGTTCACCCCAGAGCACGTTCTCAGTGTCATGCAACGCGACCGCGCGACGCTCTTCTCGGGCGTTCCGACGATGTACTTTCAGCTGCTGAACGTCGACGACGCGGAGAGCTACGACCTCTCAAGCCTCCAGTACTGTTTCTCTGGCGGTGCCGCGATGCCGGTCGACGTGATGCACGCTTTCGATAAACGCTACGGCGTCAAAATCCTCGAAGGCTACGGCCTCTCCGAAACCTCTCCGGTCGCGACGTTCAACGTCCTCTACAAAGAGAGGAAGCCGGGTTCGATCGGCGAGCCAATTTTCGGCTGCGACGTCAAAATCTTCGACCCAAACGACAATGAGCTCCCCGTCGGCGAAGTCGGCGAGGTCGTCATTCGCGGCTACAACGTAATGAAGGGCTACTACGGCAGACCGGAGGCGACCGCCGAAGCCTGTCGCAGCGGCTGGTTCCATAGCGGTGACATGGGGCGTCAAGACGAAGACGGGTACTTCTACATCGTCGACCGCAAGAAAGACATGATCATCCGCGGTGGATTCAACGTGTACCCGCGCGAGGTCGAAGAGGTGCTTTATTCCCATCCGGCCGTGAGTGAGGCGGCAGTCATCGGCGTCGCCGACGATCAGTATGGTGAGGAAATCAAAGCGGTTGTCGCTCTCAAAGGGCAGGCCTCCGCTGAAGACATCCGGGAATTCTGCAAACAGAACCTCGCGGCGACCAAGTACCCGAGATTGGTCGAGATTCTGCCGGAGCTGCCGAAAGGGCCGACCGGAAAAATCCTGCGAAAAGATCTTCGTGCTTGATCGGCGCCAACGGCGTCAGCACTACCCCCACCAACATCAGCACGCCGAGGAATTCACGACTTCCCCAGCAGGAAGTGAGGCGTCGATGCGTCGAGCTCGTGCAGCGTTCGCTTGACCGGGTCCACCTGGCGAAAGAAGCAGGTACGCTTTCCCGTGTGACACGCAACGCCCTTGCCTTGCTGCTCGACGACGATGAGGAGGCAATCTTCATCGCAGTCAACTGAAAGACTGACGACCTTCTGAGTGTTGCCGGACGTCAGTCCCTTGACCCAGTATTCCTGTCGGGAACGGCTCCAAAAGCAAGTCAATCCCGACTCAAGGGTGCGACGCAGCGACTCTCGGTTCATGTACGCAACCATCAACACCTGCCCGTCCATCGCGTCTTGGACGACGGCTGGCACCAGGCCAGAATCGTCGAAACGAACGAGGTCTAAGGCATCAGCACTAGCGTGTGCATTCCCTGTTGGTTGATTCATCGATAAGATTCTACCTTGTTTTTCGCCCGGTATCTGACAGGCTCAACGTCGTGTCAGCCGTTCATCGAACCACCGAAACGTGCACCGCGGCTTATGCTTCCCCTGCATCGCTCAACTTGAGTGCAGCGCGCAGATCGACAGTTCCTTCGTAAAGCGCCCGACCAACAACCACACCCTCGAGGCGCTCATGGCCCAACGATAGCGCCTCTTGGACGTGCTCAAGCGCGCCCACGCCTCCGGCGGCCACGACCTTGGCGCGCGACTGGCGCAGAACTCGCTCCATCAGGTCGATCCGAATGCCACTGAGTGTCCCATCGCGATCCGTGGCCGTGACGAGCAATCGCGAGACTCCAGCCTCTTCGATGTGCTCGAGTGCCCCGTCGATGCTCAGAGGACTCTCAGCCTCCCAGCCACTGACCTTGACCCGCTCGCCCTCGCAATCGAGAGACACCATGACCCGCGTCGCACCGTGACGCTCGACGACCCGGCGCAAGAACTCCAAGTCTTTGAACGCGCGCGTCCCGAGGATCACGCGCCCGATGCCGCCGGCAAGCAACCGCTCAACGGTGACGTCGTCTCGGACTCCCCCACCGGTCTGCACTGGAATCGGCACCTGTGCCGCGATGCGCTCGATCACATCGATGGATGAGTCCTCACCGAACGCAGCGCCCAGGTCGATCACGTGAAGACACTCCGCTCCCGCGTCCACCCAGCGGCTTGCCACGGCCACCGGATCAGGGTCGTAGAAGAGCTCGGCATCGCGTGCACCGCGGATCAATCGGACACACCTTCCACCACGCACGTCGATCGCAGGAAAGACGCGTGGGCGTGGAAAATCAGGAAATTGAACCATTGGGAGACTTTCTCGTCACGCTGCACGCATCATGGGTCAACACGTGCCGACTCCTCGGTCAGCGTGCCCTTCGTCGACGGCACAGCGGTGAGTTCCGGCTGGATTCGAACGGCGTCTCTGAGTGCGATCGCCACAGCCTTGAAGAGGGCTTCGATCTGATGGTGCGCGTTCGCCCCGCGCAAAAGATCAAGATGTAAGTTGAGATGGGCGTTGGCCACAAAAGCTTGAAAGAACTCGAGCACGAGATCTGTATCGAATTGCCCGACAAAAGGACGTGAGATCTTCACCTCATAGTGAAGGTAGGATCGCCCACTCAGATCGACGACGGCTCTAGCGAGCGAATCGTCCAGTGGAGCGTACGCGGCCGCGAAGCGCTGGATACGGCGTTCACCGCCGAGCGCGTTCCAAAACGCTTCACCAAGCACAATGCCCACGTCTTCGACGAGGTGGTGTTGATCGACGTGGAGGTCGCCGCTGCCGCGAACGTAGAGCGACCAGCGCGCGTGAGTGCCGAGTGCTGTGAGCATGTGATCGAAGAATCCAACACCCGTCTCGACATCGACGTTCCCCAGTTCGTCGAGCGCAAGGGCGACATGAATTTGCGTCTCGCCCGTCCGTCGCCGACGCTCCGCTTTCCGGGGTCGCTTGGCTGCGCTCATCTTATTTCTTCCTGAATTCTCAGTTTTCGCTCAAAATATAGCGACGCAATCATGAATTCTCACCACTCATCAATTCTTCAAGACTTGCGTTCGACTTCGTACTGTCTTTCACCATAGCACGCGCACCGGCAGGACTCCAACCGCGGCGGCGTACCGCGTCTTTGACATCTATTATCTCGACCGCCGGCGCGCCGCAGCGGCACTCGAGCACCAAGCAAGTGTTGGTGCCGCGATCGCTACGCTTTATCGGCCAGCTATTACCTCTGACACGGCGGCAAGCAAGCGCCGATTCTCGTCGGGTGTACCGACGTTCACGCGTAAGTACTCCCCGCCCAGCTGACGCGGATCGACGCGCCGCACCAACACATCTCTCTCTTTCAGTTCGGCAAAGACGCGAGCCGCATCTCCTCCTACTCGTACCAGAAAAAAATTTGCGTGTGTTGGCACGACTTCGACAGTTGGCAGAGCCCTAAGCGCCGCGATTAGATCGTCGCGCTCGGTCAGCAGATCTTGGATTCTGCGCGAGAACACTCCGCGACGTTCGAGTACCGTGATGCCGAGCACAGCAGCAAAGAGGTTCAAGTGAAACGGCGGCATGACCTTACGCAGTTCGGAGATGATGCCCTCGGGCGCGACCGCGTAGCCAAGGCGAACACCGGCGGCGGCGTAAGCCTTAGAAAAGGTACGCAGGAGTATGACATGATCAAACCGATCGCAAAGCGCGGTGCGATCGAATTCACCGCCTGAAAAGTCTCGGTACGCTTCGTCAACGACCAGCACACCACCGCACTCACCGACCTCCCTGGCGATCCTGACGACATCCTCGGTGCGCATCTCGCTCCCTGTGGGATTGTTCGGCAGACACAGAATCGTCAGCGCGGGCCTGTGAGCCCGAATCCGCGCCAGAAACGGCTCGACTTCGTACGCGAAACCATCACCGAACTCGACCTCACGGAGGGCGCATTCGCACACGCCTGCCCAAAGGGAATAAAGCGAGAACGACGGTCGCGGACAGACGACGACGGCGCCCGGGGCGGCATACGCCTCAAAGATCCACTGCAGGAGCAAATTCGAACCGGAGGCGGCAATCACCTGCTCTGGACGCACGCCGTCGGTGGCAGCCAGGCGATCAAGGAATTCACTCGGCACCTTCTGGTGATATCGGTTCCACTCGAGTCGGCGTAGGCGGGAGGCGACTTCGTCTTTGATTTCTTCGGGAAGATCCCACGGCGACTCGTTTTGGTTCAGCTTCACCGCCGCGTCTTCCTCGACGATGTCATAACCACGCACCGTCCGCACCCCACGCCGGGCGCGAGGCCCCGCTGTTGGTTGACGGCGAAGACGCACACTGTTGGCGTGGGCTGGCAGACCTTCCCCGTGCGCCAACGTCTCGACGCGCTCGCCGTGCTGAACCAGAAAATCACGGTTCAACTCACAGACGTTCGACCTCTTCATGAAGTCTTCCACCGACAAACATGACGAAAAGCGCGCCGTCGTTCCGGTGGGAAGCACGTGGTTGGGGCCAGCGTAATAATCGCCCATGGCCACTGGACTGTTGGGACCAAGAAAAATAGCGCCGGCGTTGTGGATCAACGTGAGCGTTTGCCACGGCTCGTCCACCTGCAGCGATAGGTGCTCCGGGGCGATTTCATCGATGCGTGCCGCCGCCGTCGCTGGATCGGCGACAACCTCGGCGCGACCGTGATTCTTCCAAGCCGCTGCGATCGTCTCGCGCCGCGGCTGGTCTTCGATGCCACGCTCGAAAGCGGAGGTCACAGCTTCAAGGACGACCTGACTGCTAGCGAGAACCGTGATGCGCGTGTCTTCGTCGTGCTCGGCCTGGGCCATCAAGTCGGCGGCTACCCACGCGGGTTCAGCGGAATGGTCGGCGTAAACGACAATCTCGCTGGGACCGGCAAGCATATCGATGCCAACTTCTCCGTAGAGCTGCTTTTTAGCTTCTGCTACGAAAGCATTTCCAGGCCCAAAAATCTTGTCGACTCGTGGTATCGCCTCAGTACCGATCGCCAGCGCCGCCACTGCCTGTGCACCACCGACGCGGTAGATCTCCTTGAGACCAAGAATCCGTGCCGCTGTGAGCACCTGATCCGAGACCTCGCCATTCGGCCCCGGCGGCGACACCACGGCAATGCGCTGCACGCCCGCGATTTGTGCCGGCACCGCAGTCATCGCCAATGTCGACGGATAGCTCGCCTTGCCACCGGGAACATAAAGGCCGACGGATCGGACCGGCGTCCAGCGCAGCCCAAGGCGCACTCCGTCGGCGGCATCCTCAACGAAAACGCTCCGTGGCTTGACCTGCTCATGAAACTTGCGAATACGGTCAACCGCGTGGCGAAATGCCGCGGCGAATTCAGTGTCGACGGATGCTGACCCGATCGCGGCAGACGGTACGCGAAGCATCTTCGGCGTCAACCTCACACCGTCCCAACGCGACGCGAACTCGCACAGAGCGTCGTCGCCCTGATCTCGAACGCTCGAAATGACACCTTCGACGATGGTCGTAATGTTTCGTTCTTCGCGGCACTCGGCCATGAGTCCACCTTCAGCGGATCGCGCTCAGTAGATCACCTTGTTGAGAGGGTACTCGATGATGTCCGTGGCGCCGGCGTTCTTCAGTCGCGGCAGGATCTCGCGCACCTCCGTCTCTCGCAGGATCGTTTCCAGCGCCACCCAGTCAGCCTCGACCAGCGCCGAAAGCGTGGGTCTCTTCATTGCTGGAAGAATACCGATCATCTCGTCGACCTTGCTTCGCGGGCAGTTGAGCTTGAGACCAACTCTCCCTTCCGCCTCGAGGGCGCCCTTAAGGAGAAGTGCAATATTCTCAATCTTCGCGCGTTTTTCGCCGCTCTCCCAGCTCGCCTTGTTAGCGATCAGGCGCGGCGTCGTTGTCAAGATCGTGTCGACGATCCGCAGTTTGTTCGCACGCAACGACGAACCCGTTTCGGTGATCTCAACGATCGCGTCCACGAGCTCCGGCGTCTTCGCCTCGGTCGCCCCCCAGGAGAACTCGACCTCCGCATCGACGTTGTTGTCGCCGAGGTACTGACGCGTGAGGTTGACAGCTTCGGTCGCAATGCGTTTGCCCGCGAGATCGGCGACGGTCCGAATCTCGGAACTCTCGGGGACCGCAACAACCCAGCGACACGGCCGCATGGACTGCTTGGAGTAGCAAAGCTCGAGCACCTCGACAACGTCGGCGCTGTTTTCAATGATCCAGTCCTTACCTGTCAGTCCGACATCAAAAATGCCATCTTCGACATATCTCGCGATCTCCTGGGCACGAACGAGCATGGCCTCAAGCTCATCGTCGTCGGTCGACGGAAAATAGGAGCGTGACGACACGCTAAACTTGTAACCAGCCAGCTTAAAGAGCCCGAACGTCGCCTCTTGGAGGCTGCCCTTCGGAAGACCAAAACGCAGTTTCATCACGATTCGCCTCGATTCATCACTCAGTTGTTCGTTAATAAACGCGATCACTCGTACGCGATCGGAAAGGTCGGCCGCGGTGCCATCAAACCGTCCGCGAGCACCCGCGCAGCGTTTTAGGCGTCAGGCCGCTCGCTGGCGGATCGGCGAGTGCGAAGCACCACGCTCGCCGTGGATCGTCCACAAACATCGCAGACGCCATTAGGGGCGATGGCGATGGTGCGACGAATGAGCTCGATGATGCCCATGGGCAGGATCGCCATGGACGGCTGCCGTGCAGCGACGATGAGGCCCAAGATGATGCTTGTGATCAAGACATAGCGTCATCAGAATCGAGCTCCGGAGTCTCATCGATACTCCCTACGGTCGTTGGAATTTCCGCTGAAACGCGCGAACAGGGAAACGATTGATTGTAACGGCAGCTTGGAGCGGCTGTAAACCCCGGCGTCGGAAAAACCGCCCCACGCCCGGTGCGGGAGCTCACGACGTTGGGGGGACCTCGGGTGACTCGCTGCCACCTGAGGGCCGCAGCTCCACGGACGACGCCGCGCGCAGTGTCGGATCAGGGCAGCCGTGCGTGGGCGCCGTCGCAAAAAGGTGACGCGCCGGTGCGCTTGCAGTTGCACAGCGCGACCTTCTTCTTCGCGTCAACGTCGACCTTCATTGGCCCGAAGGACGTCCCGCTGTGCGAGCCGTCGCAAAATGGCTGATCCTTGGAGAGGCCGCAGTGACACCACCAGTAGGTTCCAGGTTCCAGTTCGATGACGGTCGGGCTCGTGCTTGCGATTTTTGGCTGGTCCATGCATCACTCCTATTCCGTTGCGACTCGATTCGGCCGCCAAACGGGCAGCTTCCTGACGGCCTCGCCGCCCGAGGCTTCCGCCACAGGAGCCTCGGACGGCGCAACGCCAAGGGCATCGCCAATCCGGGGCAAGAAATCCTGCATCAACTCGAACGGACTCGCAAGGCGCTTGCAGACCTCGCCAAGATGTGTCCGATAAACTTCGGGCTGTGTCTCCTTGAGCTCCTTCGCCTTGCCGATCGCTTCATGCCAGCCCTCCACCTGCCTGTCCCAATCGAGACTCCACCCACTGGGAAGCCACTTGCCGTCGACTCGAATCAGTTCGACCACTTCCTCCTGCGGCGATTCCCCGCGGTGCGAAACGACAAGAACTTGAGCCCAATCGCGCTCCCGCTTCTTCAACTGTACATCGATTCGTCCGAACTTTTCGCGCACAACGTCGAGCTGCATCAACTCGCCAAAAAAAGTCGTATCAAGCGCTGCGATGGCGTCGCGAGCCGTGAGGTCCTTAAGTCGGATGAACTCGGTCAGCCCAAGCGTCGCAGGCAGATCGGCCAGCTTCGCCTTCGCGAGCGCAACGAGAGCATCATCTTCCGTACTGAGACTGAGCATGGCGGCGAGTTGGCGCCCTGACGACCGCAGACTCCCCGTCACCTGGGCGAAATCATCAGCGTCGATGAGCGAGGCCACCGCTTGTACCGTTCGATCGAGATCGGAGCGGTAAGACGCGGGCAGCCACGCCTCGTAAGCAGCCGCGAGCCGGCCACCTTGGACGTGCGCGATCACCTCAGAGAGCTGGACGTCCGGCGACACTCCGGCCGGTGGCGCCTCCGAACTACAGCCACCACCGAGAGTCACTAGCGCTAGTATGATAAATGTCCAACCACCGGCTTGGCTCGCGCGGGTCACGTCGTTCCTCATGTCGCCCTTCCTCATCTCTTCAACTCGCATCGCCCCCAACACATCGATCAATACTTCTGAAATAGCGCACTCAGTTCGCAGAGGCCCCAGCGCTCGGCGGGAGCTCTCGCGCCTCCGGCTTCGTCCCCGTCGGCTCCTCGTTCTCCTGCTCCGGGTCGGTCGCTTTCGTCTCCTCGCCGACATCGGCGCTCTCGGCATCGTCGTCGCGGCGCGCCCGGCCACCCAACAGTCGTCCGAAAAGCCCTTTGGATCGTGAGGCTTTTGGCTTCTTTCGAATATTCCACGCATCAACCCACTCAATCCCTACGCGCCGAAAACCGAACTCCCGAACGAGTCGTGCGTGCAGATCCGGCATGTGACCACCGCCGTAGAAGATGGCAATCCGCCGCTTGCCACTCTCCAGCTCCTTCTCGAGAACGCGGAGCGCCGCTTTGTTGCGCTCGGTGAGAAGTACGGAGCCAGCGCCTCGAGCCGGCCCCGGCGGGTCGTCGGCGTCGGCCGCCTGCGGCGATGTGTCTGGCTCGAACTCGGCGAGGATCAGCTCGGCGTGTTGCATCTGTTTCGCGAATACGAACTTCAAGGCGCGGGCGCTATCCTCGCTCGCAAGAGCCGCTAGAAGCTGCCCCGGTCCGACGGTTTCGATCGCGCCGCTTTTACGGGCGTCAAGTTCCGCCCTCATTCCCTGAAGCAAAAGCGTCAGCACATTCTCGCCGCGTTCTCGCTGCAGCCGAAAGAAGGTCTTGGGATCCAGATCAGCGTGGACAAAATTGGCGGCGGAGTAGTCGATCGCATCGAGTTGAAACTCGAGCTCGAGAGTTTCCTTCATTCCGCGTTGCAGGAGACTGAGGAGACTGTCACCGCCAGCAGGGCGACGCCCCGGATCGACGTCTGGATCCTTCACCATCTCATAGAGGACGCTATCGTAGGACTCGAAGCGTTTCTGCAGCTGCGAAAAGTAGGAACGATCCGCGATGTGGATCGCAGCCACCAAGTCGACCCGCACCCCGTTTGGCCGTTCGAGGGTCACGATCGAAGTGCTCAGGACACCCTCGCCACGTCGACCGGGAATGAAGCGAATGTACTCGCTTTTGACTGCGGCCTTCTTGCCAATCTCGCGATCCGCCTCCGTCGTTGGAGCCGCTGTCGCCGCAGCGGCATCGTCGGCGCTGACGACGGGTGCGGCCGGGAGCAGAAGCGCCACGAAGAAGAACGTCAGTGCTGATGCGTGAGAAGCCGAATCCGTTAAGGTGTGATTGCCAAATCGTCTTCGCATGGTCTGTCGCTCTCGCGGGCCTGGGTGCGCCGAATTGTCGAGACTCCGTATCGACTCCTGTATCGGTCATTCTATCTGTTCGACTCGCGTTGGGTAGTTCAACTTCCACCGACCTTACTATGTAACCATAATGGGGAGAGAACCTTACAACCGCACCAAAGGTCCGATTTAGACGTCCAGCCGCTCGCCGCGCCGTAGTAGGCGGGACAGACCGGGAGCACCGCGGCGCCGTCCAGATCACGGCGGAGTGCTCGTTCGAGCCGTTGCGGACCGTCCGTGATCGTGCCTCGAGGAGCTCAGCGGCCTGACCGGTTGAAATAGATGGTTAGATTCTTCGTCGCGCGACCTGCGGCAACGAGATCGAGCCGACCATCGGCGTCGAAGTCTGCGAGCCTCAGATCTTCACAAGCCATGGTGTTGCGATCGATCGCTGCGGCGTGCCAGCGACGGCCGTCGGCATCCAGCGGTGTATAGTGACGAATCCCCACTTCGCCGTCCGCGTTAGGAAGTCGCCACCCAGCCACGATCTGGTCGCCGCCGGCGCCGATGAAATCTCCACAAGCGACGGCGTGGCCACCGTTCAGCCCGTCGTCGATCACCTGGCGCACCCACAAGCCGCCAGCCACGGCCGGCGGGGTATAGACGACGAGTTGATTGCCGTGAAACGGCTCGATGCTGGCAAGAAATCGCCGGCCGCTCGCAAGACGTCCAACCCTCACCTCGCTAGCTCCCGAAAACTCCGCGCCGCCCGCCAGTTGCTGCCGCCTCCAGCCACCATCGGTTCGATCGAAGAGAAAAAGACCCTCGCGAGCCGCAACGACAAACTCCTCGGCAGAGTCCTCGTCCCATTGGACCGGGTCGAGGTTATGCGTCATGTGCAGCTGCCAGGAGACGAGGGTGCGGCCCCACGGAGTGCGCGGGTCCGCGGGACGTTCATACAGGAACGTCCGCACACCGAGGCCCTCGCCGCCGACATTTCGCCGTCCGTGGAGCGGCACAACCAAGAGATCCATGTGGCCGTCCTCGCGACGAATCCAGCGCATGCGATGGACCGTCGGCTCCGCCGGCAGATCGACGGTCGACCAAGGCGCCGATGCGTCAGCGCCGCGGTGAAGGTAGTGAAGGCTGCCGCTGGTCACCGTGTCGCGCGGATTCCACTCGCCACCCACCGCCACCTCGGCCCGTCCGTCGCCGTCTGTATCGCGCACCGCGATACAGACGTGATCTTTCGCGGAGAGTCGCTGCGCCACGACTTGCCGTTCCCACGTAGGGTTGCGATACCACGCCACCACGTCGCGATCGACCAGAACCACGTCAGTGAGAGCGTCGCCGTTCACGTCCTCGGCAGCAACGCCGTAACCTATGCCGACCCCAGCGTCTATGACGACCGATTCAAATCGCGGCGCCGGTCGCTGCGACTCCTTCGCCATCTCGAAAGAAACAGCCTGGGCCCCGGCGACGCGCATCCTCACCTGATAGAGGCTTTTCTGCGCGGTGACGAACAATGTCTTCAACTCCTCGCCGCCGAAGGTGCAATTCGCTGGGTTCTCGGGAATATCGATCCGACCGACCAGTTCCCCGGTTGCCGTGAGAACGACGACGCCGCGATACGTAGTGTAGACGTTGCCGAGCACGTCGAGAGCCATACCGTCGGGACCGTACCCGTCGATCTCTGCATCCCCAGTGAAGAGCACCATGGCGTCGCCCACAACCCCAGCCCTTTCGATGGGGTAGCTTCGCAGCTGCCGCAGGTCAGGCTCGGCGACGTAGAGCTGCTGCCCGTCGAGGCTGACCAAAATGCCGTTGGGTCGGATCAAGTCGTCGATCACCCGTGTGACTTTGCCACGGCGGTCAATGTAGTAGACAGCCATGACTTCTTGCTCCATGCCGTCCTTACTTCCGTACCGGGGATCGGTGAAGTAGATGCCGCCGGCACCGTCGAGCGCCAGATCATTCGGACTATTGAATCGACGTCCGTTGAACGCCGTCGCGAGCGGCTCCAGCTTGCCGTCGCTAGAGAGCTTAGAGACGCGGCGCGCGCCGCCTTGGCACAAATAGAGGTTGCCACCGGAATCGAACACCAAACCGTTCGCCTTGCCGGAAGGTGAGAGCACACTCGCCACCTCGTTACGACCCACGAAACGCAGGACGCGGCTGGCGGGGATGTCACTGAAGAGCAAATATCCGTCCGGGCTCCACGCCGGCCCTTCGACAAACGAGAAACCTGTTGCGACCCTCTCGACCGCAGTGTCCGTGAAAACAAGAGTCGAAAGGTCTGGCGCTGCCGCCGTCGTGAATACGCTCAACACGACCACCGAAGTCACGGACATAGCCATCTCATCTCCCTCCCACGTGGCTCCGACCACGATGCGACCAGTCGCCTATCGCCGCGTCAAGACGTCTCTCGCAGCCGATCTCGCTGCGTCACTCTGCTCGTTCGCGGCGCCGATTTCCTGTGAATCGACAATTCTAACCGTAACTGGTTTCTGTTAACATGCCCGGCCATGAACGGAAAGGAGCTGCTTTCTTTCCAAGTCAACGGCGACGCGCAGCAGGTAGCGGTTCAGCATCAGCAGACGCTCCTCGAGGTGCTGCGGGACGAGCTTGATCTGACTGGGACCAAGCGAGGCTGTGATGATGCCAGCTGTGCCGCGTGTACCGTCCTCGTCGACGGCGAACCCGTGTTGGCTTGTGTGTTTCTGGCGCTCTTGGCAGAAGGGGCAGCCGTCACCACTGTCGAGAACTTCAACAACGACGAGCGACTCAGCGCGCTGCAGAGCGCGTTGGTCGAGTCCGGCGGGCTTCAGTGCGGCTACTGTACGCCCGGCATCATCATGACTGCGGCGGCGCTCGTCGAGCGCGGCGACACACTCACGGAGGCGGCGGCTCGCCAGGCGCTCGCGGGCAATCTCTGTCGCTGCACCGGCTACACTCCAATCGTCGAAGCCGTACGCGAAGCGGCCCAGAGGCTTCAACGTTCTGAAAGGATTTCACCGCCGGCGACGGTCAACCCGCCGGACCGATCACTCAGCTGAGACCCGAGACCGCCGGCCACTACAGGCCGCGAAGCATGAGAAGTGAGCATGAGGCGCGAAGAGGAGAAGGAAGGAGAACGGAACCAAGACGACGTCGGGCGCCGAACGCGAAACATCGGTGCGGACGCGCCCCTGCTCGACGGGGCGGCACGAGCCAGCGGTGGCGTCACCTTCGTCGAAGACGTTCGCTTGCCTGGCATGCTGCAGGGGAAGTTCCTTCGCAGCCCGCATGCCCACGCCAGGGTCGTCTCGATTGACACAAGCGCAGCTCTCCGCGTCCCCGGTGTCAAAGCCATTATCACCGGCCGCGACACTCCACGGCGCTACGGAGTCCTTCCAGTGGGACACGACGAAACCGCTCTCGCCACCGACAAGGTCCGCTATGCCGGGCAGGAGGTTGCGGCGGTCGCAGCGACAAGTGCTGAGGCAGCGGAGAGAGCAGTCGAACAACTGCAGGTCGCCTACGAGATTCTTCCGCCCTATCTCGATCTTGACACCGCCCTGAAAGTCGATGCCGAGCCGATTCACGCAAACCGGCCGCGCAACGTGGAAAAGTCGTACCATCACGTCTTCGGCGATCCAGCTGCTGAGTTTGATGCGGCTGACGTCATCGTTGAGGACACGTTCTTTCACCCGCGGGTTACTCACGCAGCACTCGAACCGCACGGCACGGTCGCACGCTACGAAGACGGCAACCGCTATACCCTATGGACCTCGACGCAGACGGCTCGGCACGTTCAACGGGGTGTCGCCCGAGCGCTCGAGATCGCCGAGCCGTCCATTCGGGTCATTCCATGCGCCGTCGGCGGCGGCTTCGGCGGCAAGTCGGAAACGTTTCCCGCAGATGTTGCCGCCGCGCTGCTGGCTCGTCGGACGGGTCGGCCAGTCCGATTCATACTCGACCGGCACGAGGTGTTTCTCCTACACCGCGGTCGACCTGAAAGCAGAATTCACATGCGGGTCGGCTTCAGCAAAGAAGGACGCGTTCGCGCCGTCGAGTGTGAGACGTTTCAAGACGGCGGCGCTTACTGCAGCTACGGCGTGGTGACGATTCTCTACTCGGGCGCTCTGCTCTGCGCTCTCTACGCGGTCGACAACCTACGCTTCGATGGCTACCGCGTGCTCACGAACAAGCCTGCCTGCGGTCCGATGCGAGGGCACGGAACGATTGCCGCACGCCACGCCTTCGAGTCACTCTTGGATCGCGGCGCGGTCGCACTGGGTATGGACCCACTGGAACTACGGCGCCGCAACTTCCTCACCGCCGGATCGCGAACCATCAATGATCTCCGCGTCACTAGCTATGGTCTCCCCGAGTGTATCGAAGTCGTTGAGCGCGCATCGAAGTGGAAAGATCGTCGCGGGCGCTTGCCATACGGCCGCGGCATCGGTTTCGGCGCCAGCCACTACGTCAGCGGCGCGTCCAACGCAATCGTTCGTGGATCGCAGCCCCACTCGACGGTGAAACTCGAGACCGATCGCGACGGCAAGTTGACCCTCTTCGTCGGCACAACCGAGCTCGGTCAGGGCAGTGACACGCTGCTGGCGATGATCACGGCCGAGGCCCTCGCGCTGCGCTGCGACGATATCCGGGTCATCTCAGGCGACACCCTCTTGACGCCGGTGGACCTCGGCACTTACGCGTCCCGCGTCACCTTCATGGCCGGCAACGCCGCGCTGGAGGCGGCCAATCGCATGCGAGAGCGCCTGGTACTCGCCGCGGCAAAGGCGCTTGGCGTGCCTACGAATGAGCTACGGCTCGAACGCGGCCGCATCGTCGGCTGGCAAGACGGGGCGCGGTCGCTGTCGTTTCGCGACGCAGTCAGGCTCGCAGTTTCGGCGGATGGGCCGCTGGTCACGACCGGTTCCTACTCTCCCCCACGCGCGGCGAAGGGCGGCACGTTTCGTGGTGCTGGCGTCGGTCCCGGCGTCGCCTACAGCTACGCGGCCCAGGTCGTTGAGGTCGAAGTCGATGTCGAAAGCGGCGAAGTCTCCATCGTCAAGGTGTGGGCAGCGCATGATTGCGGCAAGGCGATCAACCCTCTCGCCGTCGAGGGCCAAGTGCGCGGTTCGATCTGGATGGGAATCGGTCAAGCGCTCTGGGAAGAGCAGCACTTCTCACCCCAGGGCTTGTCGTTCAATCCAGGTCTGCTCGAGTACAAGATGCCAACGAGCGTCGACTCACCGGATATCGAGATTCATCTTGTCGAGAGCTCGGACCCCGAGGGTCCGTTCGGCGCCAAGGAGGCAGGAGAGGGCTCGCTCGCGGCGATCCTCCCAGCGCTCACAAATGCGATCCATGACGCCATCGGCGTGTGGGTGACCGAACTGCCGCTCTCACCTGAGCGAATCCTTCGAGCTCTGCGCAATCCCGCTACGTCGGGTTGCGGCCGCCCCGCAGCCAGTCCGCAGCGCCGCGGAGCACCAGTGTCGGATGTGAGCGGATAGGCCATGGCGACTCTACCATCGTTTCAGCTGCTGCGTCCCAAGTCGCTCCACGAGGCGCTGGCGCAGCGTGCCGACCTCGGCGCCTCGGGGCGCCTCATCGCCGGCGGCACCGACCTCGTCGTCAACCTCAGACAACGACTCGAGACACCACGCGCTCTGATCTCGCTGGCTCGCCTCACAGAGCTGCGAGGTGTCTCCGTGCTCAGGGATGGAACAGTGAGAATCGGCGCGCTAACGACCATTGCGCAGCTGGCTGCCGACGAGTTCGTACGCCGCGAGCTGGCGGTGCTGGCCCAGGCTGCCCAGACGATCTCAGCGCCAACGCTACGACGTATGGGCACCATCGGTGGTAATGTCTGCTTGGAGACGCGGTGTCATTGGTACAACCAGCCGTATGGTTGGCGTCAGGCGTGCGGCTTCTGCCTGAAGAAAGATGGCGATCGCTGCCACGTCGCGCCGGCAAGCGATCTGTGCTGGGCTGTCGCCTCGGGCGACTTGGCGCCCGCACTTCTCACTCTGGATGCGAGCGTTCAGCTACGGCGACGAGATGAGGCAAGAGTCGTGCCGCTGGACGCCTTCTTCGTCGACGATGGCATCGCGAAGTTCGACCTCGGGGCCGACGAAATCCTGACGGACCTTCTGATCCCACCGCGCCGTCGATCGCTCAGCGGACGTTACGAGAAACTTCGCCGTCGCGGCGCCATCGATTTTCCTCTGGCGGGGGTCGCAATCGCTGCGCGCCTGGAGCGAGGTGTCACGATGCGTGATGTGCGCGTCGCGCTCACCGCAGTCGCCCCGAGACCATTTCTTGTGCGCGCCGCCGCCGCCGAGCTCGAAAACGCGCGCCTCGACGACGAAGAACGCCTCGCAGCGGCGGCGGAGCTTGTGCGTAGCCACACCACACCTCTCAACACCGGGGGCCCTCTGAGCCCAGCCCATCGGCGCCTGCGTGTTGGACTCATGGCACGCGACGGATTACGCTCGCTGGGGACGACGCCATGAGCATGCCAGACCCCCCAGACGCTGCGGCACTCACGCAGCCAGCTCAACTTCTCCGCAATCTCCCGCAGCGCCCACCGGCGCTCCTCGTCGACACGATCCATCAGGTCAGCGTCGGCAAGTCGGTCGTCGGCAGTGTCACCTTTCCGCCAGGCCACCGCGTTTTCGACGGGCACCTGCCTGGAAATCCACTGGTGCCGGGCGTAGCTCTGATCGAGGCGCTGGCACAGGTCGCCGGCGTGGCGCTCATGGCACCGGGAGGAAGCCCGATCCGGGGCTACCTTGCCGAGGTCAACCGCATGAGGTTTCTGCGACTGATTCGCCCCGGGGAGTCGATTGACCTTTCCGCCACTTTAGACGCCGCCTTTGGCAGCTTGGCGCGGTTCGCAGTCGAGGCAACCGTGGCAGGGGAAATCGCAGCAAAAGGCCTTTTGACCGTCGTGGCAGCTGACGCGCCCCCTACCTCCCGGTCGTAACAAACAGCGCCGAGCGCGGTTGGCGCTGCCGGCCCTGAACCCTGCGGGTTGTCAAATGGTCGCCAAAAAGGTACAAGAGTAGGTTTCGGGCTTTGCAGGACGCGTCTCTCAAGGACTCCCCCCAGCCCTCCATCAACAACTCCCCGAAGAGGTGAACAGCGTGATCAAGGTGACGATTCGCTACGGCGAGCCGCCGGAACGCTTCTTTCAGCGCTTCAAGCGCTTATGCGCTAAAGAAGGCGTCTTCAAAGAGATCAAACGGCGACGTTACTACGAGAAACCTTCCGACAAGCAGCGCCGCCGGTCGAAAGAAGCGAAGCGTCAGGCGATGAAGGAATTGAAACGCGCTCTGCAGCGTCGCAGACGGCGCTAGCAGCCGAGTTGACAGACTTTCGCCTCTGCAACCTTCCTGCACGCACAGTCAGTCTCGTCTCGGCGTGAATATGAACGAAGACAAGGCTCGCCGCCTCGACCCCGATTTCGCGCGGACACTGAGGGCAGTTTCGCACGCGGCGCGAGCCCACGAGGGGCAGCTTCGTAAAGACGGGATGACTCCCTACGCCGCGCATCCAACGCGCGTGGCGCTGATTTTGATGCGGGTGTTCGGCGTCACCGACCCCGAGGTTTTGACCACAGCGCTCCTCCACGACACCATCGAGGACACCACCGTCGACCGCGACGAGATCGAGTCGGCCTTCGGCCGGCGTGTCGGAGAGTACGTCAGCCGGCTGACGAAGGACAAACGACTGCCGGAAAGCGCCCGCGAGACGGCGTACCTTGAAGCGCTTGCGGCCGCGTCGACCGAGGTCCAAATCTGCAAGCTAGCAGATTGCTTCGACAATCTCCTCGATTCCGACTCGATTTCCGCGACCGCCCGGGCACGGCTGATGCGGCGCACGCGAGAAGTCGTCGCCGTTCTGAAGCCAAGACTGCCGCCGGCGTGGCAACACGTTGCCGCCGCGGTGGAAGACGAACTGGCGCGGCTCCCAGATTCCGCCCCCAACGCCTGCAAGGAATAGTGTCAAGAGACACTCGGATCGGCGCACCGAACGCCGTCAGCTGCGCTGAAACCGCGGCGGCAACGCGCTCCCTGCGCAGGGGTGCTGTGAGCCCACTTCAAGCTCAAGTGTTCCGAAAACGGCTCTCCGACCGACCCTGCAACGACGCAGCAACGCGTGCCGATCGTTACGGTTGACGATGCGCTCGCCGCCCTGCGCGAACGCTCACGTGGCGAAAAAAACGGATGACCGCGACTCTGGTTGTGGGAACGCAAACCGATCGACGATACAAGACAGAGATTCCTGCTCGTATTTGGGCAGCGGCTGAGATTCCTGTTAGGAGACACTTTCGATGCCACACACCGTTGTACTCATTCCCGGAGACGGAATCGGTCCAGAAGTCACGGAGGCGGTCAAACGCATCTTGGCGGCGAGCGGTGCACCCGTCGAGTGGGACGTGCACCGAGCTGGCCTCGCCGCCCTGGACGCCGACGGCGATCTGCTGCCGGCGAGCACCCTGGAAGCGATCCGGCGTCACAAAGTAGCTCTCAAGGGACCCTGCACGACACCTGTCGGCGAGGGTTTCTCGTCGGTCAACGTTCAGCTGCGCAAGGAACTCAACCTCTACGCAGCAGTCCGCCCGGTGCGATCGCTGAGCGGCGTCCAAACCCGCTACACCGACGTCGATCTCGTGATTGTGCGCGAGAACACCGAAGGCCTTTACAGCGGCATCGAAAATGAGATCACCGACGGCGTCGTCACCAGTCTCAAGATCGCCACGCGAAAAGCCTGCCAACGCATCGCTCGCTGGAGTTTCAACTACGCGATGAAACGCGACATCAAAAAGGTCACGGTGTTCCACAAGGCGAACATCATGAAGCTTACGGATGGTCTGTTCATTCGCTGCGCGCGTGACATTCACGCCAGCGAATTCCCGCAACTCGAATACGATGAGCTCATCATCGACGCCGGCTGCATGCACATCGTCCAGAATCCATCACGCTTCGGCTTGCTCCTGCTGCAAAACCTCTACGGCGACATCGTGAGCGATCTGTGCGCCGGGCTTGTCGGCGGTCTGGGGGTCGTCCCGGGAGCCAATATCAGTGCCGAGCACGCAGTCTTTGAAGCGGTTCACGGCTCCGCTCCGGACATCGCTGGAAAGGGGATAGCGAACCCACTCGCACTTCTCATGTCTGCTGTCATGATGCTCAATCACATCGCCGAGACACGCTCCGATCAAGCTGCGGCGCGGAGCGCACAGACGATCCGCGCCGCCTACGACGAGGCTCTGGCGGCCGAGCAAAAGACCCGCGATCTCGGCGGTCAATTGACAACCGAGGAATTCGCCGACGCGGTGATCGAGCGCATGAAGGTCAACACTGCCGCGACGAACTAAGCCCTGGGAGACGGGCACGGAATTCGCAAACACGCCGACCTATCCTCGAGTTGAACTCAGGATTTGGACTCGGCTTCGCTCGCCCAAATCCTCAGCCAGTTTGGCCATTTCGCGCCGGCCAGGAGCGCCGATGCCTGCGCCCGTCCTCCGCCACGATCGCGGCGGGATCGCGTTGTCGTCGCTCCTTGGGCTCGACGCGAAACGGCCAAACTCGAGCTAACAGCCCGCCTGAAAAAGTCATTCGGCCGAGAAACTGGCCTCTTCACGCTCAGTTTTCGACTCGAAGCACCTTTTAACAGGCTGCTAACGCTTCTGAAATATGCAGCGTATTCACAGCCGAAGGGCGATGGTAGGATAGGGTCGGAGTTAGCAACCCGTCACGTGCGGGGCGCGCTTTCCCTTCCCACCTGTTCCCATCCGCGGAAGAATCCCCCGGCTGAGCGACACGTCGAAACTGCCCTCCTGGTGACGCAGCCGCACGGATCGTTTCGCCCGCTCGTGAGCGAGCGGCGGACGTCGACTTGGACCTACCGGATTCTTCGCGACCCTCCCCCCAATTCGCCGCTACGGTGGCCGTGCCAAAAGGAGCCTGCACATGCTCTGTCACTCATGGTTTCGTCGATTCCTGCGTGATGAACAAGGATTGGAAGTCATTGAATTCTCGATCATCATGGGGATCATTGTCGCCGGGACCATTGCGATCATCACCGCGGTAGGCGCCTGGGTCGTCGCACGATTCACCGGAGTGCAGACCGGCATCATGGCTTGATCCGCCGGCTCAAGCGCCCGGTGAAGAAGTCCTTCGGCTGAGAAACCGGCTCCTTCCCGCCCAGGCAGCTGCGGCGAGTGCCGTTCGACAATTGAAGACGACGGCGTACGAAAACGTCAGAAAAGGGCGCCAGGGGGTGTGGACTCGCATGCGACAAACGCCCAGAATGCGCCCAACAGCCGGTCGCTGCGACCGCGCCGGTTCAAGTCGACCTCAACAGCCTGTTGAAAAAGTGCTTCGAGCCGAAAACTGGTCTCTTCGCGTCCAGGTCGGCCGCGGCAAACGCAGGCAATCTTCGAGATTTTCGAGTATTGACGCGGCCGAGCTGGGCGTGAAGAGGCCAGTTTCCTCGGCCGAATGACTTTTTCAACGGGCTGTCAAGCGTCAAGGGAGAGATGGATCACGCAAGCCGCGCGGGCAGGGATTCAGGCACGGCCCCACGGGAGTCTGAGCGGCGGCAGGATGGATGGCCGGGCGGACTGCTCGCGGCCAGCATCTACGCGGCGCTCACCGTCGCCATGACCTGGCCGCTGGCGGTGACGTTCGTCGATCACGTCCCGGCTGGCAACAACGACCTCTGGCAGAACCTCTGGAACTTTCACGCCTGGGCCGAAGCGCTCGCACAGTGGCGAAGTCCCTACACCACAACAGCTCTTTTCCAAACCTCTGCCGACCCGCTCGAGGTCTCGCTGGCGTTTCACACCCACTCCGAGTTCAACGTGCTCACGGCCGCGCCGTTGACCCGAATCCTGGGCGTCGCGGCTGCCTACAACGCGTGCCTCCTCCTGGGCTTCTTCCTCGCCGCGCTGGGCGCGTTCGTTCTGGCGCTCGAGCTTGGCGCCTCACGCGGCGGTGCGTTCGTCGCTGGGATTGTCTTCGCTTTCTTCCCACAACACGTGGAGCAGAGCTTCGAGCACATCAACCTAGCGAGCTATCAGGCAATGCCGTTCTTCGCCTACAGCCTTCTTCGGCTCTTGCGGCTCGGTGGTCTCGGCAACGCGGCTCTTTGCGGGGTGACCTTCGCCTGGAACGCTCTCTACTCCTGGCACAGCGGGCTCATGATCGTCCCGCTTGGTGTCATCCTCTTCGCCGCGTCGATCGTGCGCCCGCCGCGGCCGCGCCTGCGGCTCGTGCGCGACGTCGCTGTCGCCGCGCTCCTGACGACCGCGATTCTGCTGCCGTTTCTCTGGCCGAAACTCGTAGAGATCGCCAGTGGCGCGCGCTATTTCATCAAGCCCCCGGTGAACAAAGGCGTCGACCTGGCGTTTCTCTTCATACCGCCGGCGTACCACTCGCTGTGGGGAAGTCTGGCCTCGCCGCTTTACCGCTCGCTCCAGTCCTACGGCTCGGTCGGCTTCACCTGTTATCTCGGCTGGACGCCGTTGGCGCTGGCACTCTTCGCTCTTTGCGCCTCGAAGCGACGTCCGGCGCTCGACGCCGACGGCGTAGGCTCGCCACACCGCCCTCCCGTGCGCCTGTGGAGCGTCCTCTTTCTCGGCTATGCACTGCTGGCACTTGGGGCGGAACTGCTCTGCGCGGGACGGACGTTCGCCATCCCCCTCCCGTTCAGCCTGCTTCGAGATGTCCCCCTGGCTGGCAGCCTACGCGTCGCCAATCGGTTCATCGTCCCAGCGATGTTGCCTCTGGCCATGCTAGCTGCCTTCGGCACGCGCGCCCTCCTGAGCCGACCGTGCTGCGCATGCCGCCCACGCCTAGCTACGTGCTTGATCGCCAGCATAGTGGCCGTTGATTTCGCCTTCGCCCCTCTGTCGATGCGCCCGCTGCCGCGGCCGCCGTGGACACAAGTCCTTGCCGAAAGCGATCGCGGACTCGTGCTCAACGTGCCGGGAGGGTACCGCGCTCGCGGCGCCGAGGACCTCTACCTGCAAACGCTCCACGGTCGCCCGATCGTCGGCGGATACACCTCCTGTGTGCTGCCAGAAGTCGCCGAACGCGTACACGATCTTCCGTTTTTGCAGCTCATCTTCGAGGGCCGTCCAAAGGTCGGACCGGAGATCATCGAGCGAGAGCTCCCGCGTGTTCTCGACGAGCTCGACGTCGCCACTGTGGTGGTCCATCGGCAGCGCGTACGCGAACTCCTCAACGAACGCCGTGCGCAGGCGAGCGACCAAGAGAGGCGACTTTACAACCCGGAAAAAGGAATCCCCGCAGCGACGCTGCACGCGATCGAAAAAGAACTCGTAGCACGTTGTGGTCGTCCCTTCTACAGCGACACGGACGTTACGCTCTACCGAGTGTCACGTGACGCTGCGCCGGCGGGCAACTAACCTCGCGGCATCAATCCCGCCAGGTCACATCTGCAAACCGTTCCAGCTAGTGTTCGCGGCGGTGTGTGCCTGGTGCCGGGACGGGCTGCGCGAGTTTGCGTTTCGCGTGGGCGTTTTGCGTGGGCGTCCACTTCGCCCCGACTCTTCGTTCCCGTTCCCGTTCCCGTTCCCGTTCCCGTTCCCGTTCCCGTTCCCGTTCCCGTTCCCGTTCCCGTTCCCGTTCGCGGGGGCCGGTTGTCTCTGCCTCCGCCGGCTGCCTCTGCCTCCGCTATCGCTCGAGATTTCGCGGCCGCCGCAACAGACGCAGGCCGGTCATGCGTGCGTGCGCCCCGTCGAACGCGTACGTTTTCTGGCACGCCACTTCGAGCTCCGCGGCGGTCTCGACATTCGAGCCGCCGATGACGCGATACCCCATGCCGTCAAAGACCACCTCTCGCGCGTTGGCTTCCATGTCGAGCAGCTCTGTCGTCGGGGTACGATTCTCGGGTCGCTTGCCGATCTCGTTCAACACGCCGCTGCCGTAGGGAACGCTCGGGTGCGCTTCGAACCGAACGTTATCGCGGCGCCCGCCTCGAAACCACTCCTCGATCTGTCCACGGGCATAGCTTGGGTCGCTCGCGCCTGTGAACGCGCTCAGCCACTGCGCGGGTGTAGGAATTGCGTAGGTGAAACCATCCGCAGCTTCGCGCTCGAACCAGGCGACGAACTCATCGAGCAGTTCGAGCTCGCCTTCCTCCGACAGCACCTTTGGATAGTTCATCGCATCTACGGTAGCGACTTCGGTCTCAGCGTCGCGCCCCGTGGCGATCAAGAAGTCTCGCCAGACGCGACTCGGCACTTCTGTGCGCATCATCTCGAGTCGATCCGAACCAAACGGACGAAACACCAACCGCATACGTCGCAAAAACGGTGCGCGAAACTCAACGCCTTCACGGCCTACGGCTGGCTCGGTAGCGTTCCTCGGCGCCGCGTCCACGTCACCACTTGCAGTGACTTCATCGAGGTCGGCCTCTGCACCCACTGCCGGCGCCGGCGCAGACTCTCCCGGTGCCGGTCCGATCGTCTCGCCGCGGTAGGGGCAGTCTGCCCTCTCCAGGCCGGGGTTGCCTGCAAGGTCCGTCATTTCGACCTTGACCTCCGCGGCGCGGCGCGGCAGCGCGATCAACGCACGGTACAGCCGAGACGTCTGTCGCTCAGCCTCCATCCAGGGTTGCGCCTGCCCGCCCGAGACGAGTTGCACACGCAAAAACTTGAGATCCTCGGAGGGCCGAATGTTCACCCACCACAGCCCGTCCCGAACCGGCGTGAACTCGACTGGCTCCGCGAGCGTCGGCGGGATTTGGTCGCAAACGATGCGAATTGCCGGCGGCGCGGGTTCGAGCTCCTGTCCGAACACCCACGGCTGAATCTGAAGAACCTGCTCGGCGTTCGGCTCGAGCTTAAACTGCGTCCTGAACGTCGCAGAGTTTGGGCCGTCGGGGCGCAAGTCCAGCCGCTTGCGTGCCCCTTTCGCCACCGCGGCGAGCGTCAACGTTGGCATGTACGGCGTGACTCGGCCCGAAATCTCGACAAACTCGCGAATGGTCCGCTCACTGACCGGATCAATGTCTATGCGCGGCGCCCCCATGGAGACTCCCGGAAGCGTTGCCAGGGCTGGCTCAGAGAAAGGCCGAACCACCCCATCGCCCAGGTCGAAGCGCACCTCGATCTCATTCGACGAGGCTCGCGGCAACCGCACTTCAGCGCTGAACGGCAGAATCGAGAGGCGGCCATGCGCCTTTGCGGTGCCCGTCCACGGATCGACAGCACCGGTGAGAGACTCGACCCCATTGACGAAGAAACGAAGCCGCGGCGGCATGTCACTCCCGATCTCGATCTCCCCTCCCACCTCCGCGACGTCGCCGACGACGCGTTGGGTTTCGAGTCGACGCACTCGCAGCGCCATGCGCCAAATGCTCTGCACAACCTCGCGGCTGCGATTGCCCGCCAGGTCATAGGCGACGAACTGCAAGTGATTCTCGCCTTCGTCCAGCTTCAGCGCCCAGCGCCTCAGGTCGCCCACAGGAAGCGCCGGAGCGCTCGGGTCGGCATACGCTTTATAGCGTACTTCGACCGGCTCGTTGGCTTGGATCTCGACTTCGAGCCGATCGAGAAACGTCACCCACTCGCGCTCGGCTTCGGCTCCCGAAGCCCCAGAGCTATTCGTCAGAAGAGTTGCCCCCGCATCGATCAAGGCGCGAGGGTCGAGAGGAGCAATTTCGATGGCGGGAGGCGTCAGGTCAACGCGAAACTCAAAGCCATCGTCGCGAAAGATCGATTCACCGCGAACGGAAGGCTCCAGAACGTAGGGGCCGTCTCGCAGCCGTTCGAACGCGAAACGTCGCTTGCCCGTGGCGGCGTCGACAGCGACCTCAGCTTCCTCCACATCGCCGGTGTCCTTGAGCACGCAGCGAATCGACAGGGATTCGAAGTGACGTCTCAGCGCCGGATCGGCAGGTGGCTCGAGCTCAAACTGAAATCGCATACCGTCTGTGGCACTGACCGGCATGTCGAGCGCGTGCTTCGGTCCGAGGATGCGCGGAAACCGCGATTCCAGTTTCTCTCGCAAGTCGAGCGAAAACCTGACCCCATTGCCGGCTTCGTCCTCGGGCGCAAGGGCGCCAATCGGCTCCGTGGATCCGCGCGCCGGCGATCCGCCGCTCGTGGAGGTTCCCTGACGGCGACCGAATCCGATTCCGCCGAAAAAGATCACCGTCAGCAGAAGAAGTGCCGCCGCCGCGGTCGCGGCGCGCCGCCAACGACGTCCGTGCTCGCGTGGTCGTGACACAGTAATCTTGCCCTCGAGAGCGTGCACTAGCTGACTGGCGCTCTCGAATCGATCAAGTGGGGATTTCGCAAGCCCGCGAAGAATCGCGTTGTTGACGTGATGCGGCACCGCCGTGAGAGGACGCGGCACGACGTGCATGATCTGGTAGCCGATATCGCCGGTGAAGAACGGCGGTCGCCCGCTGAGGAGCTCGTACAGGGTGCACGCCAGGGAGTAAACGTCGCTCTGAGGTTTGGTCGCCTCGCCGCAAAACTGTTCGGGGCTCATGTAAGGAAGCGTGCCCGTGCGGCGCCCCGTGTGGCGCAGCGTGCCGTCGGCGACAACACGCGAGATTCCGAAGTCCGTGATCTTCACTTCGACCGGGTCGGTGATTGGCTCCTGAGGATCCTCGCTCAGCATAAGATTGCCAGGCTTGAGGTCGCGGTGAACGATCGCCTTCGAATGCGCGTAGTCGAGACCGCGTGCCACGGGACGCGCGATCGCGAGCACTTCGTCGACGCGAAACACGGCGCCGCGTTGACGACGTGTGGTCAAGAGATCCTTGAGAGTCGGGCCAGCGATGTACTCCATCGCAATCAACGGCAACGTCGGTCCGTCGTAGTACGTGTGCACGCGGACAATGTTGTCGTGGGCGAGATCGAGCAGGCGGTTGGCCTCTTGACGCAGGTCTTCACGTGCGTCGTCGTCAAACAGGATCTCCGCTGGGATGCGCTTCAGGGCGATCGCGCGATCAAGAACCTCGTCGTGCCCAAGATAGACTTTGCCCATTCCACCCTGGCCGATGAAACGGACGATACGGAAACGCTCGGCAACGAGTTGTCCGATGCGCCACTCACCTGGAGTGGACGTGTCCGAGGTCGCGCTGCTATCGACTGCCGCAGCGCCGTGAGCGATCGCGGACGGTGTGTGAACCGATTCGGTCGCCCGGGTGTCGGCCGCTTCGACCGCCACCTCCTCGGGTCGCAGCGGCGTCGCCTCTGAGACAGTAGCGTCGCTGTCACCGTCGCCGCCCGCCTGCCGCGGTTTCGTGCCGCGGGGCGCCCCATCGTTGGCCTGGCGATCCGACGCCGACTCCACGCCACCGTCCTCCCCCGCGGTGCCGGAAATGGGATTCTCGTTCACCTTACCGTACCTAGCCTAAATCCCGCAGCACTGCATAGGACGCACGCTCATAGTCGCCCCAGGCGGATCGCTGATGCGACGGCGATACCCGAAAGGCAGCTCAGTCCGCAGGTGCGGAGAGTGCCGCCTCGGGCCAACACTCCAAGTCATCTGTAGTTAACGACGTAAGCCAAGTCAGTCTCTTCAAGAACTTCTCCGGAGCGCGCCCGCTCGTGGCACTCGCATTCGCGACCGTACCCATGCCTACGCACAAGCTCCAGCAGACCTGGCGGGCCATCACGACAACCCGCTTCGCTGCTCGCACAAACCGTGTTCCGGCGCCCCGAAAAGACCGGCAACACTTAGCGAAGAATAGCTTTAAGAGATCTTAGTGCGGCTCATGATTGGGCTCAAGCTCCCATTCCCGTGAGCCTTTGAAGCCCGCCGCCGAATGTGCCTCGGTCTAGCGACCCGGGAGTCAACGACGAGCACCGAACAAAACGCTCACCCTGAGCGCGAAACTGGTGCATCCCCGTGGGAACCGAGTCTGACCGCAGGTGCGGAAACTTCGGTCAACAAGGATTTCCTGAGTTCTTTACTTGTAGTCCGCCGCTTCATCGGTACAAATGGACAAGTACGCTCAATAAACATTGTGGAGTACGTTTGGGATTTCAGGAGTTACTGCGTACTGGGTAGGGAAGAGTCCACGCGCAGACGCGGGTTATCTTGAGCGGTCTGGACCAGCGCGAGATGTCAAGAATCTCGCCGTTGGTGGACCGCACATGGTCGAAGGCTGGACCGTTTTGGAATGACTCGCTTGCGTGCTTTTCCTCTACTCTGGAGGTTTTTCGAGGAAGGGGTGCCAAAGGCCCCCGGGGTTTCATTAGGAGGATGCGATGCTTCAGACAACGCGTCGCGGGTCGTTCGCGGCCCTCGCTCTCTTGTTCGGCGTTCTCAGCGGTGCGAGTGTCTTCGCGCAAGGTGAGACGCACGTTATGGGCGGCTTGTGGGTGCCAGCTGGTGGTGATACTTACGTCGACAGCTGGGCTGGCGAGGATGGCCTGCCCTACACGGCGGACGACCTCACGCCTGCAGCAGGCGGCGGTGCCATCCCGGCGAACGGCAACTTGGCGGGAGCCCTCGGCTCCATGTGGATCGATCTCAACGGTAACGGCGTCTTTGAGGAGGGCGACCAGCCCTTCGCGCGCTATGCCGGCGAGCAGGCATGGTCGACCCGGAGCTATCCGGAATATGGCCTGCTGTACGAGAGTGAGGACTGGAACGTCCACAAGCAGGTCCTCAACGAAGGGCCACTGCGTGACCAAGCTGCCGACATCGCGGCATCCGCAGAAGAACTCGAGTACAACGACCGCGGCGGCTTCACGGATATCCAGCGTCGCTACGAGTGGGAATGGGGCCAAAACGCCCTGCAGTACAACAACGACCGCGACAACCAGTGGGGTAACGGTCGCAAGCGCTACACCATCTCGATGGATCAAGGCCCTGGCGCCACGTTCGACGAGATGGAACAGTTCGTCAAGTTCACGAGCTTTATCCAAGGCGCCGATGACCCGGCGACCCCCTTCAACGAGCAGGACACGGGATGCAGCAACCGCGGCCGTGACTGGATGAGCCTCGATGATGGTTCGCACCGCGGCATCATCATTCCGATGGCGGACATCGCCGGCCTGCAGACTGGCGACCTGGACGCGCTCCACGGTTGGCAGAGCGTCGACATGGCTGACTACGTGCGTGACACGCTAGAGCCTGTGGTGTCGTCAAGCGGCTTCCTGTTCGAAGACAGCACGTTCAGCTGTGGCGGCGTTTCGCTCGACGGCGGCGCGACCCATCTGGTGATCTATCAGCAAGAACAGCCGATCGTCGTCAACAAGTATGACAAGTGTGCCGTGCACGAAGATGCGCTGCAGACGGCTGCCTACTGGGGTATCGAGCCCAACGGCGCTGACGGAGATGCGATGAAGACGACCGACGCGGTCCTTCGAATCTCACGCATCGACGTCCTCAATGTCGAGCTCTCCATCGCTGACGAAAACACAGCGTCACGTGGTTGGTCGGATGCCGCCGAGGATGGCGTCGCACGGAACATGTACGTTTGGGACAACTACAACCGTCGTCCGGACGGTGGCGAGCCCAATGGCCAGATCCAGTCGCTCGGTAACTACGAGAATCTGGACGGCACCCAGGCGCGTATCGCCGACCACGACGAGCGCGGCAACATCATCAATGAAGCCGATCGTACCGACGATCCGAGCCCGTGGGAGATCCGCGTCGACGCTCCTGGCGACGACATTGCAGGAATCGACTGGGGCTGCACGACTGACACGGTCAAGGACGCAGTGCTCGTGAACACGAGCACCAGTGCCGGCGCCATCACGCACTCGGTCTTCGGATCACTCGACACCACGGCTGGCGCCGTGACCATGCTCACTGAGCTTGGTGAGTACAACATCGGCGACGGTGGCGGCGGCGTCCCTCAGGACGCGCGTCATCAAATGATCCTGCTCGGCGGCGACGGCAGCGTTATCGCCTATGCTGAGATCAGCGCCAATGGCACCACCGTAAACATCGGTGGTACCACCAACGCAGACGGCCTCGCGGAGAATCCGACGACGTCGAGTGCTGTTGGCCCGGCCGGCGAGCTCGGCGACGGCAACGTGGCGGCCTACACCCGCTTCGTGCTGCGCGCCAGCAACGCGGGCGTCTCCCTCCTGCAGTCGTTCGCGGGCGATTACCCAATCTACCGCTTCGATTTCATGACCGACGGTTTCATCTACGATGAGGTCGCCAGCCTCTCACCGGGTGTCTCGGCAACGGTCGAAAAGATCCGTTTCGCGACCACCGGCTCTGGCAGCAACAGCAAGGTGGCGGTCGACTCCCTGGCGCTCTGGCACAACCTCGAGCCGGACTCCAGCGGTAATTCGCACAACCCGGGCGACATCAACCTCGACGGTGGTGTTGACATCTCCGACCCGGTCGCACAGCTGAACTTCCTGTTCACTGGTATTCCGGTCGACGCTTGCCAGATCACGCCGGGGACGAACCCACCGGCACTCAACGCCACCGGCGTCTCGATCGGTGACTGGAACGGTGACGAAGCGGTCGATATCTCCGACCCGGTCGGAAGCCTCAACTTCCAGTTCGTCGGTGCCGGCAACCCGGACCACGTGCTCGGATCGGGGAACTGTGTTCCGCTCGCCGGTTCAACTTGCACCCCAACTTGCCAGTAGGCGAAGCCCTCAAGGTGTGAAGCCTCGGCTTCCCACCCTCTGAGATTCAGGCAAAGACTCGAGCCCGATCCCTTCGGGTTCGAGTCTTTTTTTGTGCCCCCTTGGTTGCCCTCGTTCGATTGATCCTCACAGGTTTGACCGCAAAGATCGAGCGCTTTCGAGCGCTGGCCATTTTCGCGCTGGCCTCAGAGGAGAATAGCAGGCACGCTCGAGCTCACAGCGACTCAACAAGCCCCTCTTCGTTGCGTTCGTCTGTTCTGTTCGAATTGATCCTCACAGGTTCGAGCCCGCACTTTGAGCTCTGCCCAGTAGGATTTCTACGCGCCAAGCGTGACCACCCGCCGGTCCTTCGCAGCGCGGTAGATGCCTGTGATGATGTCGACCGCAGCACGCGCCTCAACGCCACTGCATGCCGGCGCCCTACCCGCTCGGATGGCCGCGACAAAGTCTTCAAATTGGAGGCGGTGGCCCTCGAAGTCGATCGCACTCGGGTCGCTCGCCCCACCACCCGAAAGCCCTTCCCGAGGACCGAACTTTTCACGAATCGCCGCATCCTCTGGGAGCTCGTCCGCGAACGACCAATCGAGAATTGTCTCGTCTTCCATGACCACCGAGCCCGCCGAACCGCCAATCTCTACACGAATCTTGGTACCCGGCCAGCACCCAGTAGACCCCTCGACGACGCCCAGAGCACCACAATGGAATCGGAGTGCCGCGGCGGCGGTGTCCTCCACCTCGATGCGCTCGTGGGACAGCGTATCGGTGAAAGCCAAGACCTCTCGCACCCCGCCCATGAGCCACTGCAGAAGATCAATGCCGTGGATCCCTTGATTCATGAGCGCCCCCCCGCCGTCGAGCTTCCAGGTGCCGCGCCAGCCGCCACTGTCGTAGTATTCCTGCGTGCGGTACCACTTGATGTACACGTCAGCGAGAGAGATGGTGCCGAAGCGGCCGGCGTCGACCGCCTGTTTCACGACGCGGCTGGATTCTTGAAATCGGCGAGGAAAAATCGCGCCGATCTGCACCCCCGCGCTGTCGCTGGCGTCGAGGATCCGGTCAATCCGTTCCGTAGTTACTTCGAGAGGTTTTTCAACCATCACATGCTTGCCCGCGGCGATCGACGCTAGTGCTGGCTCCAGATGCGCCCCGCTTGGTGTGCAAATCGAAACTGCGTCGACCGCGTCGGAGCGCAGCAGCTCGTCAAGCCCGGCGAACGCGGTGGCGCCATGCTCGGAAGCTCGCGCCTCGGCCCGTTCCGGAACCTCGTCAAAGTATGCAACGACTCGAGCGTCCGGTAAGGCGTTGATGGCCAGCGACTGAAACTGACTGATCATGCCGCAGCCAACGATGGCGATTCCCAGCGGCTCGGTGCTCATGGCTCCGAAGTCCTCCTCGTTAGTGGTACCAGTTTTGGACAGTACGGGCAAAGTCATGAATACTGCGCAAGCGGGTATCGTATCTTCTTTTGTGGACCGCAGAAAGCCCGACGCTTCGATTTCCGTGCGGCAGAAACTGGCTCAGGAGGTCAGCGGCGAAGCTTGAAATTTGGTCACCGTCGCCAGAAGATGCCGCCGGCCAAGCCACACCATGGCTCGGAATTCGTTATCGTCGCCGACGGTGTGGATGAAGAACGGCCGTTGAGGCTCAGGCACGCGTGGCCACGTCCGAAAGAGTAAAGAGGCCACTGTTTACGTCCGCAAAAAATCAAGGTGAAAACAACCCGAGGAGTTAACGGCTATGAACCGACTGTCCATGATCGCTGCCAGTCTAGCAGTCACCTGCCTCGCTATCGGCTGCGCCAGTCCGCGCACGACCGGACATCCGATTCTCATTGATCCATCCGAGACGTCGCCCGAGTCTGGCGGCACTGACGACATCTATGAGTCCGTGCAGAGAGCTTTGGCGTCGCTCGCGCGTTCGCCGAAGGTCTCGCAGCAGAAGAACAACCGCGTCGTACTCAGTCAAATCGTCAACCGTACTGGCGAACCCAACTACGACGAGAACATCATTTACAACAAATTCTTGAGCGCTCTGACGAACACGAGTGAGAAGTTGATTTTCCTCGATCGCGCGTCCGTTGCCGAGGAGCGCGCTCTGCAGCAGTCGGGCGAGGTCACAACCGAAGGAGTCGATCTTCTAGCTGGCGCCGCCATGGCGCTGAAGATCGAGCTGCGCAATCTGCAGGGATACGCCAGCAAGACGATTCAGTACACGTTTCGATTGACGAACCTCGACGGGATCATCGTCTGGACGGATTCCTTTGAGATCAAGAAACGACTATAGGATCGAAGCGTACCAGGAGCCGACAGCGCGCCGCCTGCGCACCAGCGCGAGCGATCGCGTCCAATCCACCGGAAAGCCTTCCTCGCCCAGCCGAGGCGTTTTTGCGATTCGAATTCAACCAGCCGGCAGTGAGAAAACCTTTGAGAGCATCGCAAGTGTACGCCCGATTCTCTAGCCACCATTCCCTTGGGCGGACGAGGTCGTGAGCCTGCAGCGTTTCCGGCGCATTCGTCTTGCCGTCTTCCTTTTTCTCGTCGTCAGTCCGTGGTTCGGCTGTCGGACGCAGAACTCCAGCTCCATCCTGCTGGACCCGGACGGAATGGGTACGGATCAAGGCACGCTGATTTCAGTCGCCGACATCCGCGCGATCTCGCAAGCCATGATCGATTCCTTGAGTCGAAATCGTCGAGTTTCCGAGTTGAGAAACGAGTCCACACCGCTGAACATTCTCGTCGGCGAATTCAAGCATCGGACGAGCATCGCGGTTTTCGACAAGGAGTTGTTTGTCAATCGCGTCCTCGCCGGACTGGCGAGCGCCGACACAGCGGGAGCGTACGCGTTCCTCGAACGCGAGAGCGTGCTCGCCGAGCGCGAACTCAGAGCGAGCCGCACTGTGAGCGGCGAACCGATCGAGCGCCTGCGGGGCGCCGAATACGTCCTGAGCGGGGAGGTTCGCGAGCTACTCTATCGCAACGCAGCTTCGGGCGGCGGCGAGCTCGAACGGCGAACGGTTCAATACACTTTGGGACTCACAAGGGTTTCCGACGGCACGCTGATCTGGACCAACGCACACGAAATCGTCAAACAACAAATGATCGGGGCGGTGTATCGATGAAGACGAAGCGCCCAATCTGCATAGCGATCAGAAGCCGCTCGCACTTGTCGCTTTTTGCGGGCTTTCGGTTTCAACGTTACGCCCTTTGGCTGTTCACAACCTGTCACCTCCTATTCGGCGTCGCCGGATGCGGTCATGCTGAGTACAAACGGGCCGACAGCTACTACTACCGCAATCAGACTGCACTGGTGACGCAAAGCTATCGCGAGTCACTCACGGATACGGGCCCAAATGCCCTCGTGGGCATCCTCAAACTCCTTTCGGCGAGCATCGCTGAACGCCGCTGGGAAGACGCTGAGATGTTGGCGACGCGAGCCTCGATTCTGTGCAACGTCTACCTTGGAGAAGATTCTGCCGAACGCGACGCCCTCAGCCTCCTGGGTCAGGAGAAGGACAAAGCTTTCAAAGGCGAGCCGCATGAGCAGGCGATGGCCGATTTCTATCTTGGCCTCCTGCGATACCGCGTCGGGGACTTCGAAGGCGCGCTCGCGGCTTTTCGCTCCGCAATCAACAAGGATCGCGGCGCATACTTTTTGCCGGTGGATAGCGAAGAAGCCAGGAGTGAAGGCGACAATACCCGCAGATGGCTTTACGCCGACGATTACGCGATCCTTCGTTTCTTCGCCGCCAAATGCTACTCCCTTCTCGGCGAGCCGGAGAACGCACGACGCAATTTAGAACTGGCCAAGGAAATCGCTCCGCAGATCGCCGAGCTGTTCGACGAAGCCATGGAGCCAAGTAACAACGTGCTCATGGTGATCGAGAGTGGGCGCGCCCCCGAGAAACGCAAGAGCGGCCCACAAGGCGCCGTCCTCAGCTACGTGCAAACCAGCGCTCCAAAAATCCAGCGTCTGGAAGTCGATGGTGTGGGGTTGTCGTTTTCTCTCATGGACGACCTCTACGACCAAGCGACCACTCTCGGCGGTCGTCAGGTGGACGACTTGAATCGAGAAAAGGCGGCTCGGCGCGACGCGATCCAAGCTGCCGGGTTCGCCGTGGCGGCAACCGGCCACGTACTCGCTTCGGTCGGCTCGAGTCGCCGCAATCGCAATGTTCGCACCGCCGGATACGCGGCCATGGGCGCCGGGATCCTGGCGATGATCTTCGCTTCCGCGGCAGTCGACCCAAGCGCCGACACTCGCGCCTGGAGTCTCCTACCGCGCCACATCTATTTAGGGGTCGGACGCGTCGGTCCGACGACTACGGGAACCCTTGCAGTCAAGGCTGGCGGGCAGTCCCAATCGTGGACGAATGTGACGGTGCAGCCGGAGAACAACTTGTATTGGATCAGACTCTTACCTAACCGTAGCGGCGGCATATGGGCGCCGCCAATCAAACCAGCCCGGCCGTCCGGTCCCGGACGTGTGCCCCCCGAGACCTGATCGTCGACCGCCGTGAGTGCGTCGGCCGCTGCGAACACACCGCCCACCGGCCGAACCTCGCGAAGAATCGACTCTCGGAACTCCGAAGGGGAACACGCGCCGCCCATAACGGACCCGCAAACGCGCCCGGCAAGAGGAGTTGAGATGACACACAGAGCTTATTCCTTCACGACATCCGTGCTGCTGATCGCGACGGTGGCGGCCGTCTCGGCATGCTCACACGCCGCTCCAGTATCGCCGCGCATCGTTGATTCACCGCGGACTGCGGTCGTCATGGATCCCTACCTGGCGGAATCTCTTGCTATCCCGAACGACAGGCAAGCGTACGGGTCGACGGATGACGGTCTCCTGACGTACACGTTTCAGCTGCAGAACAGCACGCCAGATCCGATCTGGATTCGCGTCAAAGCGGTCTTCTTCGATCAGACCCGAAACGTCGTGGACGACCAGCTTCCCGCGCCTCGCACCCAAATTCGAGGCAGCAGCATTGAAAGCATTCGCGTCGTCTCGTCGTCGCCGAAGGCACATTTTGTGCAGGTTCAGGTTCTGCGTGAAGGAGTCCGCTGAGCTCGTGCTCGCGGCCGAGCCGACACCTTCGCGTTCACCTTCGATTCGCTGAGGAGGTGGGCTCACTCCTCTTTCGCTGACGTGTCGAGCCGCCGCAAGTGCTCAAACGAATAGATGCCGCTCTCATGTCCGTCGCTCCAGCTGATGTGTATGGCATAGTTTCCGACCGGTTTGACGGTCACAGGTCGCACATCATCGGGAACCTGACTGGGATCGAGTAAGGCAGCGCCGGTCCATTCGTCGACGCACGCAGCACAGCGACACGCGCGGCGCAGAAAAGCCACCGGGTAGCGGCTGACGTGTCCGTCCTGCCACGCGATTTCAAGCTCATGAGGCCCGGACTGTCGAATCGACGTCGGCGTTGTCGGATCAGCACTCATATTCGAACGAGTCCGCCATCATTTCCACTCAATCCGCCCCGGCATGATCGGCGGGTGCGCCGGCGCACTCTCCGCCGCGGCGATACTGAGCTGAGCCGCCACGTTGCCGGCGAACTCAACATACGCCTTCGCCGCCGGCGAGTTCGGCTCCCGAACAACGATCGGTTCGCCGGCATCGCCCCCGACGACGATCGCGGGATCGATCGGGATCTCACCCAGAAAGGGTACTCCCAGACCCTCGCTCATCTTCGCGCCGCCACCATGGCGAAAGATCTCGGTTCGCTCTCCGCAGTGCCCACAGACAAAGTAGCTCATGTTCTCGACGACGCCGAGCACGGGGATCTTGAGTTGGCGGAAGACCTCCAAACCCTTGCGCGCATCGAGCAGACTGACGTCCTGTGGCGTTGTGACGATCACGGCGCCGGTGACTGAGGCCACCTGCGAGATCGAAAGCTGGGCGTCGCCAGTACCCGGCGGCAAATCGATGACCAGATAGTCGAGCTCTCCCCAAACCACGTCACGTAGGAACTGCTGCAAGAGGCCATGCACCATCGGCCCGCGCCAAATGACTGGTTTCGTCGGATCCTGAAGGAGCGCCATCGACATGACCTTCAGCCCGTGCGACTCGACTGGGGCTAGTTTCTTGTCGGCAGTCGGCAGTGGCCGCTCGTCGACTCCAAGCATCATCTGCAGGCTAGGGCCGTAGACGTCCGCGTCCAGGAGTCCAACTTTGGCACCCGAGGCAAGCAGCGACAATGCGAGGTTGACGGAGGTCGTCGACTTGCCCACGCCTCCCTTGCCGCTGGCAACCGCGACCACGTTCTTCACACCGACGAGCGCATCGCTCGGTTCACGCTGTGGACCGCGACGAACGTTTGCGGTCATCTCGATGTCGACTTGTTCAACGCCGGGGAGGCCAGCAACCTTTGACTCACACTCAGCCTTGAGCTGATCTTTGACAGGACAAGCCGGCGTTGTGAGCTCAACCTTGAACGCCACCACGCCGCCATCGATCGTCAGGTCCTTGATGAAACCGAGCGACACAATGTCGCGATGCAGGTCTGGGTCTTGCACCGTCCGCAAGACACTCAAGACTGCTTCGGCATCGACAGGCTTGGAGCCGCCCTTGGGCATCACGTTCTCCTTGTGTACCGTCTTTCCTGTGAGTCGTTTCGCCTTCGGCAAGATTCATTCGCGCTCGAGTTCGTCAACCCGCTCACGGATGGAGCTCCGAGCCTCGGCGCTGCGGGTCGACACGCAGCGCCGTTCAGCGAAGCACTGGCAGCGCTCTGCTCTGTTACAGCCGAAGCTGCAGCCAAGCTTGAAACATCGCCTCGACGCGTGGTATCCAGTATTCTTTGTGCTCAGAGCTGCTGCACCTCCGTATTATGCCCAGCGCATCAGAGATATCCACACCAATTGCAGCCAACAATGGCACCACCACCGAGGAGAACTCCACCGTGACACAGCCCTTCAGTGAGCCGCACGTCACCACTCGATTCACGGCGATGAAGCGCCCACCGACTGCGGCCGAACCGACCTCCTCGCTCGCGGTGGCGTACGCGGATTCTACGGCCGCGTCTGTCGGCAAACCTTGCGTCGCCCGAGTCGCGCGGGTCCTCGCTCGATGGGTCCCCGCAACGATCCTTGCTGCAGTCATGGCGACAACTCTCAGCGCCGAAGAGGAGAAATCAGTGGCCAGTTCCACTCAGGTCCTGATCGATGTAGATCGAAACATTCGTATCGACAACTGGAAGACCGGGAGCGAGGACTGGACCGTAACGAAAGACGTCCTTCGCGGCGGCCGACAGGAGGGCGTCGACCGCATCGTCGTCGACAACGGCGTTCTCTCGTTCACGATCATTCCAACGCGCGGCATGGACATCTGGGATGCGCGCTGCGGAGATGTGAGACTCGGTTGGGACTCACCGGTCAAGGAAGTCGTTCACCCGCAGTTCGTCAACCTGAGCGACCGCGGTGGGCTTGGATGGCTCGAAGGGTTCGGCGCTTGGATGTGCCGCTGCGGCCTTGCATCCAATGGCGCGCCTGGTGTGGACAACGTCGTCACGAACACCGGTTCGATCGCCCCGGTTCAGCTCGGCCTCCACGGCAAAATCAGCTACGTTCCGGCACGCCATGTCAGTGTCGCGGTCGGCCCCGGCGAGAAGCCTGAGATCAAAGTGACCGGCGTCGTCGACGAGACGATGATGTACGGGACGCAGCTCAGGATGACCACTGAGATCACGACAACCATCGGCTCGAAGAGTCTGACGATCCGCGATACCATCACGAACCTGGGCGCTTCGCGTCAAGAATTCGAACTCCTCTACCACGCCAACTATGGCCCAACGATCCTCGAAGGCGGTGCCGAAGTCGTCGCTCCCGCCGTACGTGTCACACCGCGCGATCCGCGTGCGGCAGAGGGTGGAATGAGAAGCTGGCACCTGTACGACCCGCCGACTCCCGGATACGTTGAGCAGGTCTATTTTCTCGCGCTCAAAGGAAACGATTTAGGAGAGACCGAGGTGCTGCTGAAAAACGCGGCTGGCTCACGAGGTGCTTCGATCAGATTCTCGCTGCACGAGTTGCCCCATCTGACGATCTGGAAGAATACCGCCGCTACGGGCGACGGCTACGTCACGGGCATCGAGCCAGCGACTAACTTCCCCAACAACCGACAGTTCGAGCGCGAAAACGGGCGCGTCCCAACGCTCGAGGGCGGCGCCAGCTTCACTGCCTCGCTGACGTTTTCAGTCCATACAAGCGATGACGAGGTCGCGGAACGCGAACGCAGGGTGCGAGCGCTGCTCGGGGGCGACAAGACGCAGCTGGACCTTCAGCCAGTTCCTGGTCTCTGCCCGTAGATCGTCGACCACTGACGCGATTCTGCCCTGTCCTCGTCAGCGCGAATGCGCGCCAGATGTAGCGGCCACAACACGCTCGTAGAGCGACTTTGTCTGAGCCGCGATGCTCGGCCAGGTGAACAGCTCCGCGACGCGTTTGCGCCCGGCCTCTCCCATTCTAGCGCGCGCGTCAGGATCGGCGTGAAGGGACTCGATCGCGGCGGCGAGATCGACGGCAAAGCGTTCGGGGTCTTTGGGCGCGAAATCACCGTTGCCGCGAGGCTCGAACGACACCAGGACTCCAGTCTCACCGTCGACGACCACCTCGGGGATGCCGCCAACACTGCTGGCGACGACCGGACATCCTGTCGCCATCGCCTCGAGGTTAATGATCCCGAATGGCTCGTAGATCGACGGACAGACGAACAGAGATGCGCCGCTGTAGAGCGCTGCCAAATCAGGGACCGGCACCATGTCGCGCACCCAGTAGACGCCGCCGCGGCGAGCCCGAACGTCACTGACAGCGGCCTCCATCTCCTGTTCGATCTCCGACGTGTCAGGCGCGCCCGCACACAACACGGCATTCAGCTGCGGCGTGACGTGCTCGAGCGCTCGAACGAGGTGGGTGACGCCTTTCTGCCGCGTGACACGCCCGACAAACAACAGGTAAGGGCGATCGCTCGGAATGCCGTACTTGGCAAGCGCTGGAGCTGGATCCGTCGGTCGATAGACGCTGGGGTCGACGCCGTTGTAGACGACGTGCACACGTTTCGGATCGACGTCGTAGCAGTCGAGGACCTCACGTCGGGTTCCGCTCGAAACCGCGACGATCGCATCCGCAGCTTCGATCGCCGTCTTCTCGATCCAACTCGAAAGCTGGTAGCCTCGGCCCAGCTGCTCTGCTTTCCACGGCCGCAGCGGTTCAAGAGAGTGGGTCGTGATGACGAGAGGCAAATCATAGAGTAGCTTCATCCAAAACCCCGCCGCCATCGAGTACCACGTGTGGCAGTGCAGCACGTCGGCATCGACGGGAGTTGCGGCCATAGAAACCCCCACCGAGAGGGGTTCCAGACTTCGCCGCAGGAGGCGGTCTGCATGCGCCAGCGTCGCCTCGGAGGGCACGAAGCCACGTACGCTCGGCGACGCTGCACCGGGCGCACTCTGATCGCCAAAGCAACGCACCTCAACGTCCATGATACGTGCAAGCTCACGGGTCAAGTGATCGACATGGACGCCGGCTCCACCGTAGACGTACGGAGGATACTCACGGGTCAAAGTAAGGACTTTCATATGCACTCAATCAATCGGCCGGAAAAGAAGCGATCGACCCACGTTCATTGCGACCTGCGCGGATGACGAGAAGTTGGACCGAAAAAACGATGGCTTTTCGCTACTCACATTCTTACATCCTTTAGCGAGGTCCACCCGCGAGTTCGGGTTACACTCATACCCTCACAGTGCGAAAGAAGCTATCCCCACAGACAATTCCTCGGAGTTCACGATGAGCGATGCCCCCCGACTTGGAATCGGGTTTATCGGTAGCGGGTTCATGACGCGCTTTCATCTGCAGAGTTTTCAGGCCGTGCGTGACGCCGATATCCTGGGAATCTGGAGCCCGAATCGTGACAATGCCGCCAGTGCTGCGCAGCAGGCAATCGACCTCGGTGTCGGAACGCGTGGCGACAAACGCTGCCGTGCCTTTAGCTCTCTGGAGGAAATGGTTTGCGCTCCTGAAATCGACGCCATATGGATCGCCGGACCGAACCACAAACGCGTCGAGAACGCTGAGGAAGTGTTCAGCCTTCATGATCAAGGCAAAGCCGAGCTGAAGGGCGTCGCGTGCGAGAAGCCGCTCGGACGCAACGTCAAGGAAGCGAAGCGAATGCTCGATCTCGCTGTCAGCTCCGGCCTGCCGCACGGGTATCTTGAGAATCAGGTGTTCACACCGTCGGTCGTGCGAGGCCGCGAGATCATCTGGCGCCGTGGTGCAGCCATCGCCGGGCGTCCATATCTAGCGCGCACGGCGGAAGAACACTCCGGACCCCACAATCCTTGGTTTTGGGATGGAACGCGGCAGGGAGGCGGCGTCCTCAACGACATGCTGTGCCATTCCGTCGAAGCAGGTCGCCTTCTTCTGACCGACCCATCGAAGCCACGCGATTCGATTCGACTTAAGAGTGTCAACGCGACGATCGCGGTGCTGAAGTGGGGTCGCCCCGAATATGCCGCCGAACTCAAGCAGAACATGAGCGGGGTGGACTATAGCCAAGCACCAGCCGAAGACTTTGCGCGCGCGAACCTATCGTACACCGACGCCGACGGCAACGAGCTCATCCTCGAGGCGAGCACGTCGTGGAGCTTCGTCGGCTCTGGTCTACGATTGTCATTTGAGCTTCTCGGCCCGGAGTACGCGATGGCGATTAACTCGTTGGACTCCGATCTGAAAGTGTTCTTCAGCCGCCGCGTCTCTGGCGACGCCGGCGAAGATTTGGTCGAGAAACAAAACGCAGAGCAAGGGTTAAGCCCGGTCCTGGCCAACGAGGCAGGCTACTACGGTTACGAGGCTGAAAACCGTCACATGGTCCAGCGCTTTCTCAGCGCCGCGATGCCTGACGAAACGTGGCACGACGGACACGAGGTTGTGCGCACATTGATGGCGTGCTACCAGTCTTCGGAAGAAAAAAGGGTGCTCGAGTTCCCGCCGCCGGGGCTCGACGACTTTGTGCCAAGCGTCGCGCAGGGCAAGTGGCGCCCGTAGGGTGCTTAACAGCCTGTTGAAAAAGTGCTTCGAGTCGAAAACTGGTCGCTTCGCGTCCAGATCGGCCGCGGCGAACGTAGGTAATCTCCGAGATTATCGAGGCTCGCCGCAGTCGATCTGGGCGTGAAGAGGCCAGTTTCTCGGCCGAATGACTTTTTCAACGGGCTGTTAACTGCGGACCGAGGCAGTCGGATCAGCACGCTGCGACTCACGCACGAGGAAACGCAGCGGAACGAGTCACCGATGAGCGCAGCAATCGACGCCAGGAGCCCTCAGCCTCGGAGAACCTACTGAGCTGACGCTTGCAAAGCTGCAATGGCTGCGGCGAAATCGTCAGGGAGCGGCGCGACGAACGCGCGCGGTAACGCCCAGCTTCTCGGTAGCTCGTAGCGCGATGCGTGAAGGGTCAAACGATGCATGTCGCGTACGGCGCGACAGCCCTGCGCACCACGATAGAGCGGGTCGATGGCAAGCGGGTGCCCAAACGCCCAGGCATGGACTCGAATCTGGTGTTGACGACCGGTCGCCGGGATGGCTCGCACCCACGTGGTGCAACCGAAACGTTCGATGACGTCGAACCTCGTCTCAGCCGCCTTGGCGGCGGGCACATCGTCTGCGACGACTCGCATCTTACCCCGCCTCCCCGGCGCGATCGGGCAGAGGACACGTACGCGGGCCGCGGCGACACAGCCGCTCAATAACGCGTCGTACTCCTTGACGACGCGCCGCGCAGCCAAATCCGCACCGAGCTGGCGCTCTGCCTCCGGAGTCTTTGCTAGGATTACGACGCCACTCGTCATGCGGTCGATTCGATGCGCGACGCGGTAGCGTACGTACTCGGCTGGCGCCTTGCGAACGCGAATGGCCATCTCACGGCGCGTGAGGAACTCGAGACAGCTTCCACAGCCGCGGTCTCGTGCCGGCACCACCGGCAGGCCAGCTGGTTTCGCGAGCACGACGAGCCGACCATCCTCGTGAAGGATCGTTGGGTCCGCTACGGCGAGACGCTCGCCTGCCGGCTGACACTGCGCAAACATCGTGTCGATGGACTCGACCGTCTGGTGCAGCACGAGGTCTCGCAGCTCGCCAACCGGCGAACGCGGCGAAATAGGACGCCCATTGCTTCGCACCTTGCCAGCAGCGAAGAGCTCGGCGAGAATCCGACGAGATCGGTCCGGCAAAAGAAGGCAGAGATAGTCAAGACAACTCAAATGGCCGAGATCGCTGTATAGCGGTAAAGCTTCCATCATCGCCAGGAGTCAATCTACGATTGCACGATTCAAGTCGAGTTTCAGCGACTCAACCAGACACTTGGTACGTTATAGCTTGGTCGCGTGTCAGTCGTCCAGCACGGCCCATCCACTCGGACGCGGCTGCCTTTGTTACAGAAAGCGCGCTGCTCTTTGCCGCGTTGATCGTCACCGCCGCCAGCTGCGCCACAGTGACAAGGGCACCGCCCGCTAGCGGCCAGGTCGGTCGACATGCAGCGGTTCGTGACGACAGTAAGCGATCGGCCGCAGACGCTGCGAACACATCCCCATCTCCCCAGGCGACGACGACACCGACGGCAACGTTCTCGATTGTCGCCTACGACGCCGCGACTGAGGACCTCGGTGTTGCCGTGCAGTCAAAGTTCTTCGCCGTCGGCGCGGTCGTTCCGTGGGCGGAGGCCGGGGTGGGTGCTGTCGCCACGCAAGCGTTCGCCAACACGACGTTCGGGCCTCGCGCTCTCGCCGCACTCAGGAGGGGTGAAGCACCGCAAAAGGCTCTCGAGGCGCTGCTCGCGTCCGACCCTCAGAGTGCCCAGCGGCAAGTCGCCATCGTCGGCGCGAACGGCCGGGTGGCTGCCCATACCGGCGCCGAGTGCTACTCCTGGGCCGGACACGAACGCGGCGACGCGTTCGCCGTGCAAGGAAACCTCTTGGTGAGCGAGGCGACGGTGAAAGCGATGGCCTCGGCCTACCGCCAAAGCCGCGGCGAGCTGGCGGAGCGGCTGGTCACAGCGCTCGCAGCCGGACAGGCCGCTGGCGGCGATGTCCGTGGGCAGCAGTCAGCCGCATGCGTGGTCGTCCGGCTCAGAGGTGGCTATGCGGGACTCAACGATCGCTATGTTGACGTGCGCGTGGATGACCACCCACGACCAGTCCAGGAGCTACGTCGCCTGGTTCAGTTGAGCCTTCGTCGTGACCCGATCTCTCGCGCGCGGATTCGTTTTGCGGCCGGCGACCGTGCGGCGGCGCGGCAGCTCCTGCGCGAAGCGCTCGAGCGGCATCCAACGTGGGACGCTCTACTCTTCTCGCAAGCTACTCTTGCGGCCGAAGACCGCGACCGCGCAACTGTGGAACGCGTGATCGAGGAATACGTCCGCAGATCACCTGGTGACGCCCAGCGTCTCTTCGACGCAGCGCGCATTTGGCTACGGCTTGGCGAGGTCGCCCAGGCTTTGACCGCTCTCGATAGGTGCCTCAGGTTACAGCCGCACTACCGGACTGTCTTGCGCCGTCAGCTAAACTCGGGCGACCCGATCTGGCAACAAGCCGCCACCGCCGTGGAGGGGCTCCTCGAAGACTCCCAGAAGCGCTAGCGACTCTACGGCGTCCAAGGAACGCCCCTCTTCAATCGCCGGCGTATTGCTTGTAGAATGCTTCCTTCCACGCTGCCACCGACAGACCGCGCGATCGGTCGTTAGAGACCCGCAAACACCATGTGATTTTGAATGAAATCAGCTCAGCCAGCGTCTCACGATTGTCCCATCCGACACGAGGTTGAATTGAGCCGAGCCACACGTAATAAGGACAAGGAACGACCTATGAGCAGAATCGGCGTCATCTCGACGGCTGCCCTGGCCATCGCTTGCTTCGTCTCAATCCTACTCGTTCAAGCCGACGAGACGTCGACGTCACCCGAGACAAAAGCCGCGGCGGCAGACAGCAAGCCGAAAGAGACAGCTCCGAAGGCCGGAAAAACCGAACAGGCGCCCCCTAAGAAAACCTACCCGGAACAGGATCCTTCGTTGGGAGCCATCGAAGGCTCGATTCTACTACAAGGTGACCCACCCGAGATCGCGCCCATCGAAGTTCCGAAGACAAACAAAGATCACTCCGCCTGTGCGAAGCACGTCCGGTCAGAGATTTTGATCTTGGGTGAAGGACGAGAGGTCGCCAACGTCGTCGTCTCAGTCGACGGCTACAAGCCAGCACAGCGGCCAAAGAAGCGCAAAATCGTCATCGACAACAAGAACTGCTCCTTCGTCCCGCACGTGCAGGCGACGACAGCTGGCAGCACGCTCAGAATCACCAACAACGATTCGTTCCTTCACAACTCCCGAGGGCTCTTCCTCGACAACTTCAACCTCGTCGTACCAGTCGGTGGCGAAATCCCTCGAAGACGACTGCGCCGACCTGGCTGGTTCATGCTCAAGTGTGACTTTCATCCCTGGATGTCAGCGCACGTGCAGGTGTTCCCACACGAACTCTTCGACGTCTCCGGAGTCGAAGGGCGGTTCAAGATCGTCAACGTGCCACCCGGCGAATACGATATTCGTGCGTGGCACGAGAGATTAGCTCCGATCAAGGGCAAGGTGGTCCAGAAAAAGCTCAAGATCGAGGCCGGAAAAACGGCGCGACTCGATTTCTCTCTCTCGGCACCGAAATAGCGACCGGGAAACTCGAACGTCGCAGACCAAGGAGAGGGGCGGCTCCTCTCCGCGCGGCCGGTGTGCCTTACGTGCCGTTAGGCAGCGATGTAGCAAGCCCTCAAGTCGAGCTGCAGCCGGGCATACGACGCGTCGACCTTCACACCGACCCGTCGAGACCGACCCTGCCACCTTTACCGGCCTTCTACTCGAACTAGTCGATTCACCTTCGACTCAGTTTTGGTCGATCAATGGTGAGCACGCAAACGCTCCAAGTACTCGAAAGCGTTTCGCTAGTCGATGAAGGTCGAAAGGAACGTCTCAACCCATCGGCGGAGGCCCTTCGGTTCGAAGCGGCATCGAGGGGGCGTGGACCCCGCGAGCGGCACGGATCATGGCGACCATGGTGGCCGAAATTCCTCCGAGTGGTTGCGATCATGGCTCCGTCGAGCAGCAGTTTGGATCGACTACCAAAACTTCTCTCGGAGGATCGCGATTGGATTGGGAGGAAACCCTTCGCAGCCAAATTCTGGGCGACGTAGGGAATGTCGCGGGCTCAGGAGTTCAAGTGTCCACCGCCATCGATCTCGAAATCTCACCGGCAATCGTCACCGCTGCGTTCGACGCAGTGGACGAAGGGATCCTCATCGTGGATCGATCCGGGGACCTGTTATTCGTCAATACTGCAGCAGAAGAAATCCTGAGCTCAACGCCCCCGCAACAGGACGCCCTCACATGGGCAACCCATCTGGTTTTGATCGATCCTTCCACCGGACGCCCGATACGCGCGGGAAACAATCCCCTATCGCGTGCTTTCGAAGGCACGTCGTTCGGCCCTGCTGAGTTTTTCCTTCGCCAACCCGGAAAAAAGCGCATGCTTCGCGTCGTCGTCAAGGCGCTGCCGATCCGCTCAGACTCTGAAGCGATTACAGCGGCGCTGATGGTCATAAAGAGCACGGACTTCGAGACAGACCTGTCGGCCGCATTTCTGCACCAAGGTCTTTGCGCATTCACAGATCCGGTTCTCATCGCCACCCACGACGGCGACATCGTTCACGTGAACGACCGCGCCTGCAAACTCCTGAACTATCTCGATTCGGAGTTAGCCCGAGTCAAGACGTGGGACATCCTGGACAACCTTTCTCGCCAAGAATGGGTCGGTCTATGGCACGATCTCCAAGACGTCGACAGCTTCGTATCTGAAACGAACTGCAAACCCAAGAAGGGCTGGCCTTTCGCGGTCGAAGCCGGGATCCGTCGCTTTCGACTCGCGGGCAAAGATTTCGCGTGCATCGCCATCAAAGTCGTCGAAGCGGGCAAGCAGCTCGACGAAGCTCTCCTGCGAGCGACGGTCGATTCGAACTTCTATGATCCGTTGACCCGTTTGGCGAATCGGTTCCTCTTCTACGATTACGTTCGACGCGCTATTCATCGCTACAAGCGGCATCCCGAGCGAAGAATCGCCGTTGCCGTGATCGATGTCGACCGCTTTAGCGTCGTCAACGACACGTTCGGCCACGCCATCGGCGACAAACTTCTGTCCGCGATCGGAGCTCGACTAGAGGACTCACTCCGAGAGGGGGACTGCGTCGCCCGTCTCGGGGACGATGAATTCGCGATCCTACTCGAAGACATCGAGACCGAAAACGAAGCCATGCGCACAGTCCTGCGCATCCAAGAGGAAGTCGAACAGCCGTTCAAGATTCACTCACAAGACATCTACGCCACGACGACGATCGGGATCGCACTCAGTAGGGACGAGTACACGAACAGTGAAGATCTGATGCGTGATGCCGAAGCCGCGATGCACCGCGCCAAATCGGACGCAGACGTGAAGCACCACGTCTTCGACCACGAGCAGCACGCACGAATGCGAAAAAAGATGGACCTTGAGGCGGATCTACATCGAGCCATCAGGAAAAACGAGCTGGTCATCCATTACCAACCGATCATCCACCTTCCCACCGGGACGGTGAGCGGAGTGGAAGCTTTGGTCCGCTGGTCACATGGAACGAAGGGACTGATCCCGCCCAACGAGTTCATCCCTCTCGCCGAAGAGACAGGATTGATCATCCCAATCGATCGATACGTTCTCGAAACCGCCGCTGCGCAAGTGGTGCGATGGCAATCGATTCTTCCGCGTCCCTTGACAGTTAGCGTGAATTTCTCAGGTCGGCAGTTTTCGCATGCGGATCTCCCGTCACGGGTTGAACACATCGTGAAGAAAGTCGGACTGGATCCGAAACTGCTGCACATCGAGATCACGGAAAGCCTGATCATGACGAATCGGGCCTCGAGCATCCCACTGCTGAACGAACTTCGCGCCCTTGGTGTGGGGTTGCAAATCGACGACTTCGGCACGGGTTACTCGTCTCTCGCCTATCTCAGCGAATTGCCCATGAGTGCCCTGAAGATCGACCGCAGCTTCGTCGGCAGCATGCTTGGACGGGACAAGAACTACGAAATCGTCAAGACGATCGTCTCGATGGCCCACAACCTCGGGATGCGGGTCATCGCCGAAGGCATCGAGAGCGAAGATCAGTTTCACACCCTCAAGTCGCTGAACTGTGAGTACGGACAGGGATACCTGTTTTCGCCTCCTCAGCCGGCTGAGGCGATGGAGCAGCTCCTAGCAGAAGATTCGTTCTCAGACTTTGCCGCCGACGCCTGCGAAAGATAGCAGCGGCAAACGACTGAGCTCGGCGATAGCGCATCGGGAACGACGGTCGAACCGCGTCGGCAACGCTCACCTACAGCGAAGTACGCTCCGTGTACCGCGGCGTATCCAAACGCCGCGATCGATCGCTCTTCGTCTTTCAACCTCAACCATTCCCTTTGGAGGCGTTGAGGTTCGCTAGGTCGCCTGGGCACCTGCAGCTCGACGCGTGAGTCTTCGTGACAGCCTGACGCACGCCTCGACGTTCAACGGTATCCGAGATTCGGCGCCAGCCACCGTTCGACCTCTTCGACACTCATTGCCTTGCGCGCCGCGTAGTCTTCCACTTGATCGCGCCCGACCTTTCCAATGCCGAAATAGTGAGCTTCGGGGTGTGCGAAGTAGAACCCACTCACCGATGCAGCCGGCGCCATAGCACACGACTCGGTCAGCTGGATTCCGGCTCGCCTCTCGACTTGAAGCAAATCCCAGAGGACCGGCTTCTCTGTGTGGTCCGGGCAGGCAGGATACCCCGGTGCCGGTCGAATCCCGCGGTACGAGCACCGGATCAACTCCTCGTTCGAGAGATCCTCATCGGTCGCGTAGCCCCAAAACTCGCGACGCACACGCTCGTGCAGACGTTCAGCAAAAGCCTCGGCGAGTCGATCCGCAAGCGCCTTCACCATGATAGCGGAATAGTCGTCATGGGCCTGTTCGAACTCCTTGACGAGCTCTTCGGCCCCAAGACCGGCAGTAACAGCGAACGCGCCAATGTAATCTACGACGCCGGACTCCTTCGGCAAAAGGAAGTCTGCCAAAGCATGACGACGCTTTCCCGCCGGAGTTACCTTCTGCTGGCGGAGGGTGCGGATGGTCGCGACAGTTTCTGAGTGCGTTTCGTCACGGAACACTTCGATGTCGTCACCAACGCGATTCGCCGGAAACAGTCCAACGACGCCCCTCGCTGTCAGCTGACGCTTCGCGACGATCGTTTCCAGAATCTTCTGCGCGTCGGCGAATAAGCGACGCGCCTCCGCACCGCGTTTGGGATCCTCGAGGATCTTCGGGTAGTTTCCGGGCATCTCCCAAGCGGTAAAGAATGGGCTCCAATCGATTCGATGCAGCAGCTCCTCGAGCGGATAGTCATCGAACTCCTTAACACCGAGGAACGCGGGTCTGATGAGAGCGGCGTTGTCATAAGTGGCCTCGAACGATCGTCGACGCGCCTCGTCGATAGGGAGCAGACGCACAGCAGATTTCCCTTCGTAACTGGCTCGGGTGCGTTCGTACTCTGCCTGCACATTCTCGACGTACTCGGCGTGCAGTTCGTCGCTTAGGAGGCTACTGACGACGCCAACGGCGCGCGACGCATCGAGGACGTGGACGGTGCAGCCGTTGTACTCTGGCGCCACCTTAACGGCGGTGTGCGTCCGTGAAGTCGTCGCGCCGCCGATCAGCAGCGGGACATGGAAATCCTGTCGCTCCATTTCCTGTGCGACGTGGACCATCTCGTGCAGTGACGGCGTAATCAGGCCGCTCAGCCCGATGACATCAACCTCCTCTGCTTGAGCTGTTTCCAGAATCTTGTGCGCCGGTACCATGACGCCAAGATCGATGACGTCATAGTTGTTGCATCGCAAGACGACGCCAACGATGTTCTTGCCGATGTCGTGCACATCCCCCTTTACAGTCGCCATGAGCACTCGCCCGGCGCTGTCTCGGCGGCCTGAGGCGGCTTTCTCTGCCTCCATATACGGGGTCAGATAGGCCACAGCTTTCTTCATGACCCGAGCGCTCTTGACCACCTGCGGCAGGAACATCTGACCAGAGCCGAAGAGGTCACCAACGACGTTCATTCCGTCCATGAGCGGCCCTTCGATGACCCGCAGCGGACTCTTCAACTTCTGACGTGCCTCTTCAGTGTCCGCTTCAATGTAGGCCACAATCCCTTTAACGAGGGCTTCGCGAAGCCGGTCTTCGACCGGCAGTTGACGCCATGCTTCGTCGATTTGGGAAGACTTCCCTTTCGACTTAACGTTTTCGGCGAACTCTACGAGTCGCTCAGTGGCTTGCGGCGATCGGTTGAAGAGTACGTCTTCCACCAGCTCGAGCAATTCCTTTGGCACCTCGTCGTAGACCGTTAGCTGCCCCGCGTTAACGATCCCCATGTCCATCCCAGCGCGCACTGCGTGGTAGAGAAACGCGGAGTGCATCGCTTCTCGAACCGTATCATTGCCGCGAAAGGAGAATGACACGTTACTGACACCCCCAGAGACCATCGCGTGCGGCAACGTGCGCTTGATGGCCCGCGCAGCTTCAATGAAGTTGATCGCGAATTCGTTGTGCTCCTCGATTCCCGTGGCAACGGTCAGAATGTTGGGATCGAAGATAATATCCTCGGGCGGGAATCCCACTTCGTCGACGAGGAGACGATACGAACGAGTGCAGATCTCCACTTTTCGCTCAAGCGACTCAGCTTGCCCCTGCTCGTCGAAGGCCATCACAACGACAGCTGCGCCATAGCGCCGAACAATGCTCGCCTGTTCGCGGAAGCGATCAGGACCTTCCTTGAGGCTGATCGAGTTGACGATGCCCTTCCCTTGTACGCATCGCAAGCCCGCTTCGAGAACCTTCCACTCAGACGAGTCGATCATGATCGGAACGCGCGCAATGTCGGGCTCGGCCGCGATAAGGTTGAGAAACTTCGTCATCACCGCGGCAGAATCGAGCAGGCCCTCATCCATGTTCACATCGATGATCTGTGCTCCATTCTCGACCTGCTGGCGGGCGATCTCGAGCGCGGTCTCAAAGTCGCCTTCTCGAATCAATCGAGCAAACTTGCGAGAACCGGAAATGTTCGTTCGCTCGCCGACATTGACAAAGTTGGTTTCGTCCGTGATCACGAACGGCTCCAGCCCACTGAATCGCGACCTCCGTTCAGTCGACCGAACGGCCCGCGGCGCGCACCCGGCTACCGCGTCGTGAATCGCCTTGATATGCTCGGGAGTCGTGCCGCAGCAACCGCCGACGAGGTTGAGCATGCCGGCAGCGGCGAATTCGTGCAGCACAGACGCCATCTCTTCTGGCGTGTCGTCGTAACCCCCGAACTCGTTCGGCAGCCCGGCGTTCGGGTGACACGAAACGTAGCAAGACGCGACGCGATGCAGCTCGGCGACATACGGCCGCAAGTCTGGAGCGCCCAGCGCGCAGTTGAGGCCGACCGCCAGGGGGTTGGCGTGTGCTATGGATATCCAGAACGCCTCCGTCGTCTGCCCCGACAGCGTCCTCCCGCTCTGATCGACGATCGTCCCTGAAACCATCAGCGGCACACGACGGCCAAGGTCGCTGAAGACTGACTCGACGGCAAAAATCGCTGCCTTCGCGTTGAGCGTGTCAAACACGGTCTCGATCATCAAGACGTCGACGCCGCCTTCTAGGAGCGCCGCGGCTTGCTCACGGTACGCCGCAACAACCTCATCCCATGTGATGTCGCGAGCTCCGGGATCGTTGACGTCGCGCGAGGTTGACAACGACTTGTTCGTCGGCCCCAGTCCGCCCACGACAAATCTGGGTTTATCCCCATCCTGGGCCGTGAACTCACTCGCCACACGCCTAGCAAGCTGCGCTGCCGCGATATTGATCTCGCGCACACTCCGCTCGAGCGCGTAGTCGGCCATCGAGATCGATGTACTGTTGAACGTATTCGTCGTGATCAGGTCGCTGCCAGCCTGAAGAAATGCGCGGTGAATCGCCTCAATCTTCTCTGGTTGTGTGATGGATAGGAGGTCGTTGTTACCCTTGAGCTCCGCGGTGTGATCCGCGAATCGTTTGCCACGGAATTCCTCCTCACCCAGCTCATATTCCTGGATCATGGTGCCCATGGCACCGTCGAGGATCATGATTCGTTGGGCGAGTTCGCGCTCTAGTGGATGCGGATCCGGCGACATCGGCAGCTCTCTGCGGGGGGTGTTGTTCAGGTCTATGCTAACTTTTGAGAAGCCTAGGAGTATACCTCGACAGCGCCAGAGCTAAAAACCTATCACGCCCGGGTTGAACGACTTAAGGAGCACCTGAGAAAGACCTCTAAGGCGTTGACTTCAAAGCCTTTACGTGCGTTAATGCATGATTCTGCTGCGACGGAGCCCATCCAGGATTGAAGCAATGAGCGAGACCAAGCGCCGACCAAAGACGGCGAATCTCTTCCCAGTGACCAGCGCTGCCGTCTCGCGCAGGAGCAAAGAGGAACGTTTCCACCAGTGCGGCAAGGTTTTGTGGTTCTACGGTCTGTCGGGTTCTGGTAAGAGCACCCTCGCGACGAGGCTCGAGCACGAACTCCACCAACGGGATTTCCATACGGCTCTTCTCGACGGCGACAACGTGCGCACAGGTCTCAACAGTGATCTTGGCTTTTCGGACGCAGAGCGGACCGAAAACATCCGCCGTGTCGCGGAAGTAGCGAAGCTGTTTTGCGACGCTGGAATCGTCACTCTCGTCGCTTGCATTACGCCGAAGAAATCGATGCGCGCTCAAGCTCGGGCGATCATTGGATCCTCTTTCATCGAGATCTTCGTCGACTGTCCTTTTGAGACGTGCGCACAGCGAGACGTCAAAGGCCTCTACGCGAAAGCAAGTCAAGGCGGACTCAAAGACTTCACCGGCAAAGACTCGGGATTCGAGCCTGGAGAAGCGCCCGAGCTCGTCGTCAGTACCAACGAAGCAAGTGTCGAGTCAAGCATGACGCAGCTCCAAAGTTTTATCCTCCCGCAAATCTCACCACGAAAACCTGTATAGCGTCATGCCTGCGTACCACCTGACCCACTTGAAGCACCTCGAGTCGGAAGCGATCTTCGTCCTTCGCGAGACGGCAGCGATGACTGAGCGACCGGCGCTCATGTTCTCCGGCGGCAAAGACTCGATCGTGATGGTGCGATTGGCACAAAAAGCGTTCCACCCCGCAAAACTGCCGTTTCCGCTTCTGCATATCGACACCGGGCACAATTTCCCGGAAACGCTCGACTTTCGCGATCGCCTCACCGAATCGCTTGGAGCCAATCTGATCGTTCGAACCGTACAGGACTCGATCGACAAGGGTCGCGTCGTCGAAGAAAAGGGACCGAACGCGAGTCGAAATCGTTTGCAAACAACGACCCTTTTGGACGCTGTCGAGGAGTTTCAGTTCGACGCAGCTCTTGGCGGCGCACGACGTGACGAAGAAAAGGCCCGCGCGAAAGAACGTTTCTTTTCCCACCGAGACGAATTCGGCCAGTGGGACCCGAAAAATCAGCGCCCCGAACTGTGGAACCTATTCAACGCCTGTAAAAACGTCGGCGAGCACTTCCGGATCTTTCCGCTGAGCAACTGGACGGAGATGGACGTCTGGCAGTACATAGCGCTGGAAGGCTTAGAGATTCCCGAGATCTACTTCTCGCACCGACGGCGTGTAGTCAATCGAGCTGGCGTACTGCTGGCTGACTCGGAATTTATCGAAGTGAAGGGATCTGAGACCGTCGAAGAGAGGGTGGTACGCTTCCGCACGGTTGGCGACATGACTTGCACCGGAGCGGTAGAGTCGTCAGCTTCGACGCTCGAAGACATCATCCAGGAAGTAGCTGCAGCACGTGTGACAGAGCGCGGTGGACGGGCGGACGACAAGCGTTCCGAAACCGCGATGGAAGACCGCAAGAAAGAAGGATATTTCTAGGATCAGCTGGACGCAGGTCGAGGCGCCACTGGGCTTTCCTTGCGCCTCACGACTGCTTCATGCGGCGCGTCTCTGTCAGTTTTGCATCGATCATCAATGAGCCAAAAACCCGTGACCGACCAACAGGACGCCCAAAGCTATCTCGACATGGACCTGCTGCGCTTCACGACAGCAGGCAGCGTCGACGACGGAAAGAGCACGCTGATCGGGCGATTACTCTTCGACAGCAAAGCCATCTTCGAGGATCAGCTCGACGCCATTGAACAGTCGAGCGCGCAGCGCGGCGATGACTACACTAACTTGGCCCTTCTCACAGATGGGCTACGTGCCGAACGCGAGCAAGGCATCACGATCGATGTGGCGTATCGTTATTTCGCGACGCCGCGACGAAAATTCATCATTGCGGACACTCCCGGTCACATTCAATACACACGCAATATGGTGACCGGGGCGTCAACCGCTAACTTGGCGATCATCCTGATCGACGCGCGAAAAGGGGTCGTCGAACAAACTTGCCGCCACTCGTTCATCGCCTCACTTCTCGGATTGCAGCACATCGTCGTCTGCGTGAACAAAATGGACCTTGTCGACTACCGGGAAGAAGTCTTTGATGAAATCGTACAGCAGTTCAAAAACTTCGCATCACGCCTCGACGTCGCCGACATCAAGTTCATCCCCATCAGCGCGCTGCACGGTGACAATGTCGTTGAACCTTCTACCAACATGCCGTGGTACAAGGGAACAACTCTTCTCTACACTCTTGAGACGGTGTACATCGGGAACGAATACAATCACGTCGATGCGCGCCTGCCCGTCCAGTGGGTGATCCGACCTCAATCGAACGAATTCCACGATTTCCGCGGCTTTGCGGGTCGCGTTTGCGGGGGAGTCTTCAAGGTGGGAGACGAGATTCTTGTCCTGCCCTCAGGATTTACGTCACGCATCAAAGGCATTCACACAATCGACGGCGACCTCGATGAAGCGTTCTCTCCGATGTCGGTTGCCGTGACGCTGGAAGATGAACTCGACATCAGCCGTGGCGACCTCATTGCGAAGCCCAACAATCATCCGAAGATCACGCAGGATCTCGAACTGATGGTGTGCTGGTTCTCCGAGAGAGATAAGCTGCAGCTCGGGAAGAAATACACGCTGCGTCACACCAGTCGAGAGATGAAGTGTCTCGTCAAGGAAGTGCGCTACAAGATGAACATCAACACGCTCCACAAGATCGAGGATCAGCCAGCGATCGAGCTCAACGACATCGCCCGCATCCAGGTTCGAACCTCGAACCCGCTCTTCGTCGACTCCTATCGACGCAACCGGTTCACGGGGAGCGTCATCTTGGTCGACGCCTTCTCGAACACCACCGTCGCAGCGGGCATGGTGATCTGACCCTCGAGTTGGCCGTTCGTGAGTCCAGGGCGTGGGGGGGGCGATCACAAACTCTTCCCTAAATACCCCCTAAATGACGCCGAACATGATCGAGTAGTGTGATGTTCGCGAACATTCCCCTACTGCGACGAGTAAAGGCTCCACAGCGTGTAATAAACGGCTGTGCCAATTCGCGCCCGCATGACCTGCGCACCGGCGTGTAATTCCTTCAAAGCGGGTTGGTTAAGGCCTGGGACGCAAACACTGGCACACGACTCGCGAGTGGTGCTCGAGTGAACGGCCGCGAAGCGTTCGGGCCGGGCAGGTGACGAGGAGAAGTCCACGAATCCTTCGCTTCGTCGTGACTAGGGTTGACTCGTTCAAAGGTGTTTTGTCATGAACAGCTTTCGGCGCACAATTCTGCTGGTGGCTGCGGTCTCGACCGCCCTCACTACAGGGGTGCAGTCTCAAGTCACCGTCATCGATAACAATTCGCCCGACGCGTCAGCATCGTCGTCGGCGTGGGAGATTTCGTCTGAGGGCTCCCCCTACGGCGGCGACGCTGCGTATGGGAATAGCGGCAAGTTCACTTTCGCGCCGCAGCTCGAGCCTGGAAAATACCGCGTTGAAATGCGGTGGACGTCCGTCAGCGGCTTGTCCCACCGAGTGCCCGTTGTCATCTATGGTACGGCCGGTGCGATCCACGACTTCCGGCTCAACCAACGACGCAACGGCGACACCTGGAACCTCCTCGGTGAATTCGACCTGGACTCAGATTCGCGGGTCATCCTCTCGGCGCGCCGATCGCACCGAACTTGTGCAGACGCCGTACGTTTCGAGCGGGTGGACACACCTGAGCCGGAACCGGAGCCTGAGCCGGAGCCTGAGCCAGAGCCGGAGCCGGAGCCGGACACAACCGCGCCAGCGGCGCCGACCGGTGCCGTTGCTATTGGCAAGAACTCCGCCGTCGAACTTGCCTGGAATCGCAACGGCGAATCCGACCTCGCCGGTTACACCGTCTACCGCTCGTCGCAATCTGGTTCATCGTTCAGCGCGATCGCGGCAAATCTGTCAACGCCAGGGCTGGTCGACGACAAGGTCGAGAACGGTACCACCTACTTCTATGTCATTACAGCGAGCGATCTGACGGGCAACGAATCCAGCCGCTCATTGGAGGTCTCCGCTCAACCGCTCGACCTGGATGCCCCGTCTGCCCCGTCGGGTCTGACTGCCGACGCTGGTAGTAGCGAGGTCGTGCTCTCATGGCAGCGGAGCTCAGAGAGCGACGTGACGAGCTACGAACTACTTCGCTCCGTGAACCCAGAGATTGGATACCATGTCATCTCGGCGCAAACGACGAACACGTATCACGACAAAGACGTATTGAGTGGTACGACGTACTATTACACGGTCGTTGCCATCGACGTGTCGTCCAACCGTTCGCCGCCGTCAACAGCTGTTTCGGCTACGGTCATCGACACCGAACCGCCGGTCGCCCCCACTGGGCTGGTCGCCTCGACGGGGGATGGTAGGATCACGCTTTCTTGGCAGGCGAGCACCGCCGAGGACGTTGCGAGCTACAAGATACTGCGCTCCCTCACTTCGGGCAGTGGCTTCTCCGTACTGGCCAGCGACGTCAAAACGACGAACCATACCGACGGCGACGCGGCGGTAGGCGTGACTCATTTCTACGTGGTGATTGCCGTCGACGCCTCCGGAAACTCCTCTGGACACTCGAACGAAGCCGCGGCCATGCTGCCTGACAGCCAACCGCCGCCGGCTCCCGACGGAGTCACTGCCAGCATCGTTGGTGGTTCCATCCAAATCTCCTGGAATGAGAGCTCCGCAGCCGACTGGTCGTCCTACTCGATCTACCGCTCCACGGGAGCCAGTTTCGATCTCCTGGCGAGTGGACTGGAGACCACAAGCCACAGCGATAAAACAGCCGAAGCGGGTATCGAGTACCAGTACGCTGTGACCGCCATCGATGAGACGGGAAACGAGTCTGGATTCTCCGCTATCGCCTCCGCAAGTCTGCCGGTCGTCCGCTCGATTCGCTTGCAATGGGATCCACCCGAAACCGACAACAACGGATTGCCACTGTCTGACTTGGCAGGATTCAAGGTCTACGACGGGCAAGCGCCGGGTGATTATTCGCATGTCACCGACGTCGGCAATGTCAACGAGGCCACTCTCGACGATCTACCGGCTGGAACCTACTTCCTCTCGGTGACCGCGTATGACGAGTTCGGCAACGAAAGTGATTTCGCTGCAGAGCTCCAAGAAGTCCTCGAGTAGGAACGGAAACGTCGTATTCGAAACGTAAAGGAGGCAAGCCACAGCAGAAACTCAGCGTGAACCAACTGAAGAGAGCGGAGGAAAGCGATGTGGGTCAGGTGATTGCTCACGTTGGCTCCAGACGTACTCCCCCATCCTCCCGCGGACTTCCGCTCTCTTTTACTCAACGCCCGCACGAGGTCGTCTACCTCTTGCGGGCGTTGTTTTCATCTCGGGCCGGCGTGTGCTGGCCACTCATCGATCGGGATCCTCGCAACAGCACAGCCGGACCGTTGGCGCAAAGATCTACGCTCTGAGATCTCCCTCTGAGCTGCATTATCGCTTCGCCGGAACGGTCGATCGATCTAGAAACTTGACGCACACAGGGGACGGCAACGACGCACGCTCTCCAGTCGGAGTGAGCTCGCCAGAGGTTTCGTCGATCCGAAAAACGACCACCGAGTCACTCCCTTGGTTCGCAGCCAAAAGGAACCGCCCTGACGGATCGATCCCAAAGTTTCGTGGCGTGGCTCCCAACGTCGGCTCGTTCTCAACGCGAATCAACTCGCCGGTCGCAGGAACGACACGAAAAACGACGATGCTGTCGTGACCACGATTGGAACCGTACACAAAACGTCCGCTCGGATGGACCTGAATCTCCGCAGTTGAGTTCTCGCCGACGAAGTCTGGCGGCAACGTGACGACCGTCTGCCGCGGGGTCAGTGATCCGGCGATCTGATCGTAGGAAAAAACGGTGACCGTCGAGTCGAGCTCATTGATGACATAGGCGTTCGTCCCATTCGGATGAAACGCGAAGTGACGCGGCCCGGCGCCCGGCTCCAAAGCGACGAACGCCGGATGATTTCGCGTCATCCGCCCGATCTCGGAATCGAAGCGATACAGCAGCACCTGATCGAGTCCAAGGTCGGCCACAGCCACCATACGATTGGAGTTGTCGACGTTGATTGAGTGTGCGTGTGGTCCGCGCTGGCGAGGGGTGATACTGGAGCCCTCGTGCTGAATGAACGACGTTGCATCTCCAAGGCTACCGTCCTCTCGGATCGGCAGAGCCGCTACGCTCCCGCCGCCGTAATTTGCCACCAGGACGGATCGACCCGAGCCATCGACGACGAGATGGCACGGCCCGCTACCGCCTGAAAGTTGCCGATTCAAGAACGTTAGCATGCCGGTGCCCGAGTCGATGGAGAAGGAGCTCACAGTACCGCTCTTCTTGCCTTCGAATTCGGCAATCTCATTGACGGCATACAGGTACTGTCCGGTAGGGTGAATCGCAACAAACGATGGGCTGTCGTCGACAGCTGCAACGCCGAGTTGATTGAGAGAACCGCTCGCGACGTCAAACGCGTAGATGTAGACCCCTTCACTCTTGCTATCGCCACGAGTGTACGTGCCGAAGTAAACCAACAAGTCGTCGGCGGACAGTACTGACTCGCGCCCCCCACCTGTGGGACCCTGACGCGTCCCCGTGCAGCCCATGATGCCCGACCAAGCCAGCACTACCGCAAAAGCCCACGCGCGCAATGCATGCGGCCCAAGAAGGTCGGCTAGTGTCGATTGCGAGTGTGAACGGGGCGATCCGGATCTGTTCATGCGGTTGGCTGTTCGTTTGCGTCGTCACGGCGCTGGCACGAAAAAAGACTTTTGCGCCGTCAAACCGTCAAAAAATCACACAGAGACCTCTCAGTCAATAGTGCCACAGCACAGAAACGCCCCTAGCGACCGCGCGCGTCACTTTACGAGCTCCAAGGAAGAGGTACCCATCGTCACTCAGTCGAGGCATCATGTGGCAAGGGGAGTGTTCAACCAGTGAGCGCCGGGAGCCGCGGCGTGGTTGCTGGGTGTTTTCCCTCGTTCAGCTGAAACCTGACAGCAGACAAAAACCTCAACGATTGCCACGTGACTCGGAGTGAACAGGATGACCAATGACACCGCGTTCGAGATGGCGACGTCGAGTATCCGCTACGGCCCGGGCGTCACTCGCGAAGTCGGCATGGACCTGCGCGACTTAGGCAGTCGCCGAGTCCTCGTGGTAACGGATTCACGAGTTGCGAAGTTATCGCCGGTAGAGAAAGTCACGGCCTCGCTTTCGACCGAGGGGCTCGATTTCGAGGTGTACGATCGCGTCCGCATTGAGCCGACAGATCAATCCTTCCAGGATGCAATCGAAGTCGCCCGCGCAGGCGGGTTCGATGCGTTCATCGCTGTCGGCGGGGGGTCCTCGATCGACACTGCCAAGGCGGCGAATCTCTATTCAGTGTATCCCGCCGACTTTCTCGACTACGTCAACGCTCCCATCGGCAAAGGAAAGCCCGTTCCCGGTCCGCTGCCGCCACTGATCGCGGTACCGACGACCGCCGGTACGGGCAGCGAGACAACGGGTGTCGCAATCTTCGACTACTCGCCACTGCACGCCAAGACAGGAATCGCACACCGCTATCTGAAACCGCTGCTTGGTGTCGTCGATCCCGAAAACACGCGGAGTATGCCGAAGCTCGTTGCCGCGTCCGGCGGGCTGGACGTTCTGGCTCATGCGATCGAATCGTACACCGCACGAAGATTCGACACGCGCCCCCGGCCTGCCCGACCAATCGAACGCCCGGCCTATCAGGGATCCAACCCAATGAGCGACCTTTGGTCGCTGGAGGCGCTTCGCATCGTTCGCCGCTATCTTGTCCGCGCCGTCGAGTCGCCCGAGGACGAAGAGGCCCGTGGACAGATGCTTCTCGCCGCCGCCTACGCCGGGGTCGGGTTTGGCAACGCCGGTGTCCACCTTTGCCATGGAATGTCGTATCCGGTTTCAGGCTTGGTCCGTGATTTCCATCCACCCGGCTACCCCACCGACCACTCGATCGTGCCGCATGGAATCTCGGTCATCTTGAACGCGCCTGCAGTGTTCCGCTACACCGCCCCGGCGTGTGCCGAACGCCATCTGGAAGCAGCGGCAGCTCTTGGGGCGGATACGAATCAGGTCCCGCTTGCCGATGCCGGTGAGCTACTCGCTACGAAGATCATCGAACTGATGCGCCGACTCGAACTCCCCAATGGATTAGGCGCGATCGGCTATGAGGAGCGAGATATTCCGTCACTTGTGGAAGGTACCCTACCGCAGCACCGCGTCACAAAGCTCTCGCCCCGCGCTGCTGAAGCGAAGGACCTCACAGCGATGTTTCGCGACGCGATGCGCTACTGGTAGCCGAGTCCGCATTTCTCACGAAATTCCTACTGCGGCACCATAAGTCGCGCTTTCGTCCTCCCTCCTCGGTCGGACTCAACGGTCGAATCGCAAGGCCTTCCTTGCCACGACACGACTCGCGACACCTCGCTACGAAATCTTGTGAGAAATGCGGACTAGTCGCCTTTTGCAATAGGACTTCGACTCACCTCGAGTTCGGCGTTTCGCGTCGATAATGCTCCTCGATCTCGACGATAACCTCTCACAATCTACGAATCGGGCGTAGATCGCTCGCCGCGGAGACCGACACGTCGTACGCTTCTCACGAGCGATCGATTTCAGCAGCTCGCGGGAACACACCTACACTCTAACTCCTCGGCGGTACGACGTGTCGGTCTCAGATTTCCAAATCAATTCGAGAACGAGATCTGTCTTCGCGCGGCACTGGATTGACGTGCAAAAGATCCGGATCTCTTCCTTCCGCGGCACGGTTCGCGTCAGCGGCGACTTAGTCCAGCTGGGCGATTCGAGCGTCCACGTGATCGATGAAAAGCGTCTTCAGACTCTGGAGTGCGAGGTGCGCCGGATACCCGCGGTCCGCCAAGTGTTCTTCGATTTCGCGTCGTGGCGCCGCAGTCCGACCGGAGAGTGGGAGAACACGAAACGCGCGTCAGCGGTCAATGCTTGCGACGAGGCGCAGCAGACCCTGGAGATAGAGGAGCGTGAGAACCAAGAGGAGAAAAAAGAGGCGCAACGATGAACCGCGAGATCTACGAGAGACAAGTACGCGACGCAGCGCGATTCGACTCTCAGTACCCCGATGCGTGGTACCATTTGGGCCTCACATTCTCTGCGCTTGAGCGCTACGACGACGCTCTCATGGCTTTTACAAAAGCCAACGACCTCAATCCTCGCTACCTCGACCCTGCGATTTCGCGCTGCTTCACCCTGGCCGAAGCAGGAAAGACGGCCTCGAGCATCAACGAATTCCGCCGTCTCCGCGTGAGCAATCTCGATGACTTCAATGTCATTTTTCCTCTTGGTGTCTTCTGTATGCGGCACGGCTGGACGTCGTCTGGCATCGCCCAACTCGTACGGGCGCAAAGGATCCGCCCCAACGCCCCCTACGTTCTTGCCCATGTGGCCGCTGCCATGGACCAGGCCGGCGAAGTAAACGCTGTCAAGGCTCGGCTCGAGCAGATTGCCGCGCTTCACGACAAACTAGCTTGCGAACTTGAGGTCGATCGCGAGTTCTTCGCAGCCGTCGATTTGCAGGCTTGCAAGACATGGTCGAACCCCTTCGCCGTCAAAAGATCGATTCTCGACGCCAATGCACTCAGCAACCAAGGTGACGTCAAAGCCGCTGAATCCGTACTCCTCGACGCGAACGCAAGGACCGTGGGGCATACACAGCTTATGAACCACATGGGGAGGTTCCTACAGACGCAGTCGAGATGGGATGAAGCGGTCCGCTGGCACCAAGCCGCCATCACGGTCGACGGGCTCTGCAGTGAAGCGTACGTCGAGTTGGGATTCATTCACGCTGATCACGATCGATTCGACGAAGCAAAGCGTTGTTTGCATCAGGCAGTGGTTCTGCGCCCCCTGTACCCGGACTATCGCTACTACCTGGCTCTTCTGCTTGTCGATGGTGCAGAAAGGGAGCAAGCAGTTACCGAGCTGCGCCGTGTCGTCGAGCTCAACCCCGGCTACAACGCGCCAACGCTGCACCTGGCCAGCCTTCTCTTAAGCTCCGGATCGTTCGAAGATGCGCTCCGCGTCCTTGAACGCTGCGCGAATCCAGAATGGCCAGAAGTTCAGGAGCTTGTCGAAGAAGTCCGACGCTGCCAAGCCGAAGCAGTCGCAGCTGACGCGGACTAGCCTCAAGATTCGTCTCCGCCGTCCTCTTCTTCCTCGCGAAGACCTGTTCGGTAGCGCGTCTCGACGTTTGCGTCGATGAGGAAGTTCAAGAGCAGGTTCTGAATGCTGTGCTGGTCGAGCACGCTTTCCTGGTGACCGAAATGGCTCAGCACCTGCATGACGACGCCAGGGAGCTTGCCACCCCCAGTAAACCGCCCTGGTGGGACCTTGCTGCCTGGCCGAAAAGCCAAGGCGACGAGCGAGTCGTCTCCCACGTCTTCCTCTAGATCGGGGCTCACAAGAAGCGGCACAACTCGCGACTTGTTGTGAACCTTTAGCGCGAAACTCTCATCATCGACGAGCCATTCATAGTTCAGTTTGACGAGCTTTTTCTTGCGCCGGACAGACCGATCGCCAGCGAACACACCGCGCAAATACGGATGCGTCGCTTGGCCGCGCGCCGGGAACACATCGACTGAAAAACTCTTGAGGTACGTCGGCTCGTCGTCAAGGTTGATCGCACCGGCCTTCGTCCGCCGCAGTTTCTCACCGCTGGTAACGTACTTGGGGTAGGCGTTCTCGAGGAATTCTTTGACCGACCAGTCTTCACAAAAGACAAACCCACCGCCGGCGACAAACGTTTTCAGCTTTTTCACATGCTGGCTGCTCAGGCGTGGAAAGAATGGAATATGTCGATTGCACCCGGAGCACTCTCGCAAGCGATTCTTGATCCCTCCTGATTGTTTGCAATCGGGACATATGCAGAGGCGATGGAACTGCGCGCAGTTGATCAACACTGCACCGGTCTTTGATAGATCAAAGCGAAGGAACTCGTCGCGAGGTACAACGGTGTGCGGCACGCCCATGGATTCGAGGGCAACCTCGATGTAGTCGTTGTTGAGGTCGATTTCAGCTTTTTTGGAAAACGTCGCGCTTAAGACGACGACCGCTCTCTTGGGTGCCTTCTCGACGCCGACAAATCGCTTGCGTCGTTCGCGATCAAGGTAATCGACAGCAGTTCCTGTAGAAGTCTTCGACCCGCCGCCCGATTTGGACGCACCGCGCAAGCGTCGGTCACGGTTCTTCTTCCACCAGCTCTGCCAGTTCAAGGTAGCGAAGCCAAACGTCTTCCCAGTCAATCGCGTCAGACTTTCGACGATCAGATGCGCCAACGTGCTCTGCTCTTCTTTTTCGCGGTCGTACTCCACCAGCAGGGCTTCGACCAAGTAGTCGACTGCGACCGGTGACTTGACGCTCCCCAGTCCTTCGGCTGCGAGCTCCTTCAGGCTTTGCGCACCCTGCTGCAATACTGGCCCGAAAGCGTACACCCTGAATCGCGACGAGTTGCGCGTCAAGGCGTACAGAGCGTCGCGCCCCAACACCCCTTTCTTGTCCTTCAGAATCGCCTTGCCAAGGTGCTCGAGCGAGGGGCGATCACGAAAGCTCCCGATGCCACGGATGAGCGTCCAGTAAACGGTCTGCTGATTCGCGGACACTCTTTTCGCCCACTTCATAAGTGCGGCGAGGCGCTCGACACCCCCACCTCGCGCGATCGCTTTGAGAGCGGAGGAGATCTCGTTTTCCTCGCCGCGCTTGATCGCCTGCTCTAGTCGACCCAACTCCTCGCGAATTTGCCGCTGAGTCGGTTTGTCCTCGGAGGAGGCAGCTCCTCCAGCTTCAAGCCCGGCGATCGAGGAAAGTGACAACAAAAACAGCAGGAGCGCAACGGGTCGCGGTCGACACATAGTTTTCACCCACTTTCGATTCGAGCGGAAAGGGAGCCCTCGCCCCCGGAGTCGGCGCTTCAGCCCATGGTACCACGTGATCGCGGAATGTTCGCCGCCGTGTCGAGGCCATCGCTCGGGGAGGGCTGGATGCGTAGGCCCTCGCTTCGTATCGTAAGGACGCGGTCTGAACCTCCATCCACACGCTTCGAGGGAGCTTTCGCAGCTCGATGAGCGCGACTATCAACGCGATGATCTCCGCACCCAAACTTCGTCCTCGCACCAGTACAGCCATTGTCCTTTGCGCCGTCATGCTCGCGGGGCTCAACGCGCGACTCTTCAGCGCCGAGCTCCCACGCGTCTTTCCGGAGGGAGTCAAACCCGCCGATGGACGCATCGGCCACCTCAAAACTCTCAACGACGACTTTCCGTTCATCGTTCCCAAAAGTCGTCAGGAATGGAAAGAGCGCGCGGAGCTGCTTCGACGCCGCCTTCTCGTCTCCTCGGGTCTCTGGCCGATGCCCACACGCACACCGCTACGCTCTGTCATTCACGGGCGGACGAAGCGAGACGGCTTCACGGTCGAAAAAGTCTTCTTCGAGAGTTATCCCGGGCACTTCGTCACCGGTCTCCTCTTTCGCCCCACGAGCGGATCGGCGCCACGGCCTGCGGTGCTTTCCCCACACGGTCACGGTGGCCGTCTACAAGATCTCGGCGCTGAGGGCGTGCTGAAGCACATTGTGCAGGGTGCCGAACGTTTCGAAGGCTCTGGCAGATTCCCCAAGCTGTCTCGCTGCGCCCAACTCGCACGCATGGGATGCGTAGCGTTTATCTACGACATGGTGGGCTACGCTGACAGCGTCCAGATCTCTCAGCGCGACTCACACCGCATCGTCGATCCACGGCCCGAACTCGATCGGCCGGACGGCTGGGGTTTCTTCTCAACCCAAGCCGAGCTTCGCCTGCAGAGCCTCTTCGGGCTGCAGACCTACAACTCCCTGCGCGCACTCGACTTTCTTTGCAGCCTTCCGGACGTCGACCCCGAACGCGTCGGTGTCACCGGAGGCAGCGGCGGCGGCACGCAGACCATCGTCATCGGAGCGCTCGACCCAAGGCCGATCGTCGCGTTCCCACAGGGCATGGTGTCGACCTCGATGCAAGGCGGCTGTACATGTGAGAACGCGAGTCTCCTTCGGATTGGCACCGGAAATGTCGAACTCGCTGCACTTTTCGCACCAAAGCCGCAGGGAATGACCGCAGCGGACGACTGGACTCGCGACATGATGACCAAAGGTTATCCACAACTGCAGGCGCTCTACGAACTCTACGGCGCCAAGGAGCACGTCTTCTGCAAATCGCTCGTTCACTTCCCGCACAACTACAACTACGTGACTCGCGCGCTGATGTATTCCTGGTTCAATAAGTATATGAATCTTGGGCTTAAAGAACCAATCGTGGAAGAGGACTACAAGCCCCTCTCAAGCCAAGAGTGGACTGTCTGGGATGCGGAGCATCCACCACCCTCGGGCGGCCCAGATCATGAAAAGTCGCTCACACGGTGGATAGACCGTGACGCCAATCGACAGATTGCCGCGCTCGTACCACGCGACCTCAGCTCTCTTGAGGAGTACCGACGCGTCATCGGCGGCGCACTCGGTGTCATCGTTGGACGCGGAATCTCGCCCAAGAAGTCGATCGCTCGCAAAAAGGTGAGCAAGGAAGACCTCGGCGAGTACTTCCGTTTCGCGGACGTGCTGCGACTCGATGCACGGGGTGAAGAGATCCCTGTGTTGTCGTTCTACCCGAAGGAGTGGAACCGCCAAGTGGTGATCTGGATCACCGGTAGCGGCAAGGCTGGGCTCTACGATGACACCGGCTCGCTGCGGCCGGAAATCACCTCTTTGCTCAACCGCGGCTGCTCAGTACTCACCGCCGACCTTCTCTATCAAGGCGAGTTTCTCGACGCCGGCGCCGCGCCTCTCACTCAGACGCCGATGGTCAAAACAAGGCGCGCATTCGCCGGTTACACCTTCGGCTACAACGCCCCTCTCTTTATCCAGCGCGTTCACGACGTCCTGACGCTCATCTCATTTGCGTCTCACAGCTCGTATCAGCCAGACGAGATCCACGTGGTCGGTGTACGGGGCGCTGGGCCGATCGCCGCTGCGGCGCGCACGCAAGCGGGCGACTCCGTCGCAAAGACGGCGATCGACGCTGGAGATTTCCGCTTCGCCGCCTTGGGCCACTATAGCGACGTGAACTTCTTCCCCGGCGCCGTGAAGTATGGGGATCTTCCCGGCCTCCTTTCTCTGGCAGCGCCGCATCCGCTTTGGATCGGTGGGAATTCAGGCTCGGTTGCAGACGTGATCGCAGCATGCTACAACGCTGCGGGGAGCCCGGGCGTCGTAGAGATCAGTTCCAAAACAGGAGACGACGCGGCGCTCGCCGCGGCAGCATGGATTGTCTCCAGCGACGAGTAGTCCGGCGAGTCGTCCGCACAGTTCGAATCTCGCCTTCCCTCCGGTCAACGCCCGCAGCTCCCCCCGGGTGGAAGAGCTACAGGTTTCGCGCTGAGCGGACGATTCAGTCGGACGCCCGCGACACACTCGTCGCCACCTCTGGCGGCGAGACAATCTCCAGCTCGGTGCGCGCGACCACCGGATCGCCGCGCCGCAAAGGACGCCCACGGACGTCCATGTCGCGCGGCAGGTCGATCGTCGCACGAATCACCAGCGGCGCGTTGAACGGGCCTGCTGTCGGCGCGCATCGAATCGACAGCACCGCCTCGTCTGCATCCGCCGGCACGAGCACCGGAGCAGCCGCAATGCCTCGCACATGACGCGCCGGGACGACCTCGATGAGCGCCGGGAGTGGCAGGTCGGAGTCGCGGATGATCCTTACGCGAACCTGGACTGGCTGCGTACTGTCCGCCTCGATCGCACTCGGTTGAACCGCAATCCCAAGCGGCTCGGCCGACGGCTGCACCATGATCTGGTCGCCCGTGCCTCCAGATGTGTAGGCGACTCGATGGAGCGAGCCGTCGAAGTCCTCGACGTCGGCGTACGCCATCACGACCGTGCGACTTGTCTTGCCGACTTGAATCCAGTGGGACAAACGGAACGGGTAGTCGAACTCATTGATCCCTGGGGGGATCGTGATCGTTCGGCCCGTGCTTCCCTGTTGATGACGAATCTGCACGTCGGACAGCCGCACGAAGATCGGCCCCTCAAAGCCGCCGCGATGGAGCTTGTAGTGACGATAGTGGTATGTCCCGCGCAGCGCGAAGGGTATCTCGTACTTGCCGGCAAACTTGAACGGCGTCGGCATCGCAACAGCCAAAAGCACGTCGTCGAGCGCACCGCCGTCATAGTCGACTGGAAATGACGCCGTGCGCCGCATTCGGAACCCGTTCGCCGTCGCCACACCGGTCACCTGCAATCGAGTTGCACGAATGCGCGTCTTGGGAGCGGCCTTAAAGATGATCTTCGCCTCAGGCTTGCCAGGTGCAATCGTGACTGGATCCACGCTGACACCAGCAGGAAGTGGCCCCACGTTCACATCGATCGGCGCATCAAAGCCGCCGCTGCGCACCACGCGCACTGTCAACTCTGCGGGTTTGCCGCGCGTCAAGGTCACCGACGGACGAGTCAGCGCCAGCTGGTAATCAGCCTGAGTCTCACCTGGCGACTTAAGCTCGAGGCGATACGCGAAGCTCGGTCCACCACGTCCGCCGAAGACGTCGACGACGCGTAGCTCATACCGCCCGGGCTTCGGCGCCGTGAAACTCCCAGATGCCTCCGACCGCGTCACCTCACGGCCTTCAGGGTCGAGAACGACCAGGAGCGGGTCAAGCGGCGAGCCCGAGCTCCGCGCCAAGAAGCCGAACTCGATCGTCTCGTCTTTGTTGGCGACGACCGCCCAGTGATCGACATCGTCACGCGTATCGATACGTCCGTTCACCGTCACCGGCAGCGAAACTTCCATAGCCGTCGACGGAGCATCGTTGGGCTCCACTTCGAGCTTCTCGGGAAATCGGCCGAGATCGAGTTCGACTCGACTGCCTGCCGCGCGACTCGACGGCACGACCACTCGAAATGCGCTCGTCGACATTCGCGGCATGCGGAGCGCGACCGCCTGCTTCGAGAGACTCGACCCAACAAGCTCGACCTGCACGGGTCTTCCAGCTCGTCCGCCGAGCGGGTATGTCACGTCGACGTAAGCGTCTGCGGTCATGGTCAAGCGATACACCGAGCTTTGCAGCCCGCCAAAACGAATGTCCGAGACGTGGACTGCGTAGACGCCGTCAACCGGCGCCGTGAAGCGAACCATCGCATCGGAACCGTAGTAGCCGCTGTTCTCCGCGATGCGCCCACCGTCAGGTCCCCGCACCTCCAAAAACGACTCCAAGGATGAACCGAGTCGCGCGGCCCGCACTTCGCACGTGATCGTATCGCCGCTTTTGGCTTCAAACGACCAGATGTCGACATCCTCACGTGGATAGATACGCCCGTTCGTCGTCACCGGCAGGGTGACGTGCTCCGGCAAAGGATCGCCTGCGACTTCTTCCTCAACCACTTCCGGAAAGTCGCCGACGATGAACGCAAGCTGCGTCGTCGCTCCCTGCGACGTCCACAACCGTAGGTACTTAGCTCCCAAGTCCGCATCCGCAGCGACACTAACGTGTGCGGCATAATCACGCGGAAACTTCGTCTCCTGGGGAAAGTAGGTTTTCGGCGGTGTCACCTTGTCGATCAGGAGAGTTTCGGTGGCATTCAACGTTGCTCCAACGTCGACACCGTCGCCGCTGACGACGACGTGACAGGCGTCGTGCAGGAACATCCCCCCGACGCGCACGTCAACCTCGGTACCGCGCTGCCCACCGGCGGGAAAGAGATACGAGGCGATGGGCTCTACCGATGTGTTGGGTTGGCCGAAAAGCGGCGGCCAGCTGCACAAAAACGAAAGCAGCGCGACTGCTCGTACGAGACGCCGCAAGCGACAGTCGTCCAGCGGATTTGAGGTGAGACTCATGGTCATAGGAGTTCCTGCATGACGCGCCCTTCGTCGAGGAGCTTGACTGGGCGACCATCCGGGGTGTACACGAGCTTTTCGCTGTCGATTCCGAGCAACTGGTAAATCGTCTTGCCGAAATCGTGTGGGCCATACGGCGCGGTCGCCGGTTTCGCTGCCCAGCTGTCGGAAGCGCCGATCACGCGACCACCCTGAACACCGCCGCCGGCGAACAGGATCGTGAAGCATGGGCCCCAATGGTCGCGCCCTGCGTTGTTATTGATCCGCGGTGTGCGCCCGAACTCACCTGTTACGATCACGAGGGTTTTTTCGAGCATGCCGCGGTCATCGAGATCGTTGATCAGGGTTGGAAAGGCCTCATCAAAATGTGGCAGCAGGTTCTGCTTGAGATCGCCGAAGTTGTTCTCGTGAGTGTCCCAGTTGTTGTGCGCGACCATGACGTAACGGACACCCGAGGCGACAAGCCGGCGTGCCATAAGCAGCGACTGCCCCATCGTGTGCATGCCGTAGCGCTGCCGCATCTTTTCAGGCTCGGACTGAATGTCGAACGCACGCTTCGCTGCATCCGACGTCATGAGACCGAACGCCTTATCGCGAAACTCACCGAAGGCGCCGGCGGCGCTTTGCTTTTCGATGTGCTTTCGATACCGATCCACCTTACCGAGCAGGCCACGGCGATCCGCCAGGCGGTTCGAGTCAACGTCGAGCGGTGGCGCCAGATCGGGAACGGAAAACCCTGGAATGCTCGGGTCCGCGTCGATCAAAAACGGTGCCGCATTCGAACCCAGGAACTCAGGTCCGGCGCTCGGATGCATACGCGGCAGCATCACATACGGAGGCAATTCACCCTGCGCGCCGAACTCGTGAGCTACGACTGACCCAAAGGCGGGGCGCTTCTTCTGTAAGTAGCCGGTCATTAGCAACTCGTCTGCCGGCCCGTGGGAAGAATTGCCATGGGCGAACGACCGAACCAGCGAATACTTGTCGGCAATCTTGGCGCAATTGGGAAGTTGGTCGCAAACCTGCAAGCCTGGCACGTTCGTAGCGATCGGCTGGAACTCGCCGCGAATCTCCCGCGGCGCATCTGGCTTCATGTCGAACGTATCGATCGTGCTCAACCCGCCCCAAAGAAAGAGCCAAATGACAGACACATCGTTCGATGCGCCACCATTCTCGGCGACCTTCGCTTCGGCAGCCAGAAGCTCCGGCAGGGACATGCTCATTCCGAAGAGACTTGCAGAACCAACTCGTAGGAAATCGCGCCGGCGCATTCCATCACAGAAAGGGCGTAGGGCGTTCACAGCTTCGCCTCCTTCATCGCATTCTCCCTGATCGTCCAGATCGTTCCTGTCGTGATCATTGTCAGTTTCATGAGCTTTTTCAATGGCGGTAGATGAATTCAATCGAACAAAGCATGCTCCACGCGAGATCCTCCGCGGCGCGCATGCGATCTCCCACTCGTTCGATGTAAGCAAGCGCGGTCGCGAGCTCATCCGGGTCGGTCGAGCGACCGAAGAAACGCAAGTAGAGCTCTTCCACGAGCTCTTGGTCGTCGGCGTGACGTCGCACCAACTGCCGCACGGCGCCGCTGGGATGCTTGAGCTTGGCGTGAATCTGCGGCGAGTTCATCAGATGAAGAGCTTGCGCGACATTGGCTTCACTGATGCGCTCGCAAAGACACGCCGACTTGCGTACCGGACGGCCAAATAGCTTCAGGAAGTAGTGATCCACGCCACTGTCCCAAAGCTGTATGGCGCGGTAGCCTGGTGCCACGTCCGGAAACTTCTCTGAGACCCCTGTAGCGGCGCAGACGGCATCGAGCAGCACTTCAGCTTCGAGGGGCTTGAGAATCGCACGGGAGTAGTTCTGCTCGTCCGAGGCATTCGTCGCGTTAGGAACCGAAGAAGACTGGTAGACACGTGACGAGGTAATCTCACGAATGAACCCGTGCATGTCGTAATCGAGCTCGACGAGTCGGGCCGCGAGCGCATCAAGTAGTGCGGCGTTCGATGGTGGGTTCGATCCGCGGACATCGTCGACAGGATGGACAAGGCCTCGGCCCGTGAAGTGCGCCCAGATGCGATTAGCCATATTGCGCGCAAACCACGGGTTGTGCGGGTCGATCAGCCATTCGGCTAGTCGCTCGCGGCGATCTTCAATCGGGGGCGCAGCAGACGGAGGCGCTGGCGGCATCTTGGTTCCCAAGGGGTGCGGATATACGACCTCACCTGTGCGCGGATGCTTTGTCTGTGGGTTGCCCGCCGAGCGCAGAGCCTCGCCACGTGGTGTGCCTTTGAAGCTCACTGCGGTGAAGAAACTCTGCATGCCGTAGTAGTCCGACTGCGTCCAGACGTCTGTGGGGTGATGGTGGCACTGAGCACAGGAGATATTGATACCGAGAAACGCCTGCGAAAGTTGGCTCGCGCGCTCCCCAGGATCGCCCACCACCTTGTAGAAAAAGCCTTGAGGCGAATCGACTAGAGCGCCGCGCGCTGTCACGATCTCGCGGGCGAACTGATCGAGACGCTTGTTCGCCGCGAAGCTGTCACGGATCCACCGGTAGTAGGAGTAGGCGCTGCGGTGATCCAACGCGCCGCTGCCGCGTTCAACGCGCAGGATGTCGGACCAGCGAAGCGCCCAGTAATCCGCATACTCAGGACGCGTGAGCAACTCGTCGACGATACGCGCACGCCGATCGGGACGCTCGTCGGCAAGGAAGCGGCGCACCTCGTCCGCGCTTGGGAGCGTACCAATGACGTCAAGGTAGACACGTCGAAGATACTCAGCGCCCGTCGAGACCTCGGAAGGGACGATGTTCAGCGCCCGGAGCTTCGCGTAGACGAGTCGGTCGATGAAGTGATGCGCCGGCAGCTCGGGGTAGTCCGCAATCACTTCGGGACGCGGAATCAGCACCGACATAACATCAAAATGATTGAGATAGCTGGCGCGCACAGCGGCACTACCGGGTCGATCTCGCGTCGTGACCAATCCGTCTTCGGCGACTTCAGCGAGCACCGGATTGTTCGACTCGTAACGGGCGACGTTCGTGATGTCACGCCATGTATCGTCGGAGTAATGCGCCACCACACGCAGTTGTTGCCGATCGTCCATCGACAAGAGCCGCTGCTTGGGAGTGACCTCCACGCGCACAACCTCCGCCCCGACGTCGGCGCCATACGGAGCCCCAGCCCGCAGCCACTCGCGAAGCGTCGCGTACTCCTCCGTCGAAGCGAGAATGCGGCTGCCGCCGCCATGCGGCACACGCCCCGAAGCTTTGAGAAGTATGAGGCTGTGCTCGGGAGCGCCCACGTTGACGCGCCGGCCACGACTGTCCGACGTGATCGCTTGATGATCCGCCCGCGGATCCGAGTCGAACACCGACAGCTTGAATCCGTTCTGGCCTTCCGCCTTGCCGTGACAACCCGCACCGCTGCAGCCGAACTTACCCAGGATCGGCATGACGTCACTGACGAAGCTAAAGGCGTGCCGTGAGTCCGCATGCTGGACCGTCACGGTCACTCGTTTGCTGAAGCCGCCGGCGTCAACTCGGACGGTGCCGACGCCATCGGCGACCGGCCGCAAAACGCCGCGCTCGTCCACGGCCACGACCCCCGGCGTCTCCGAGTCGAAGCGCGCCGTCGTCGTCAGATCGTCGCGTTGCGCGCCGCCGGCGCGGACGCCGCTGACAAGAAGCGTGTAGCGAGCCACGGGGCCGATCAACTCCACCTGCTCGGGATCAACGCGGACGTCGTGGTACGCCGTTGTCACCTTTGCAGCTACGGCAGCTGGCAGAGCTGCGGCAGCTGCAACATCGCCACGCGTGGTTTGCGGGCCGACGGCCAACAAGCCGGCCACCAGCAGACACAACACACCTCGACTGAGACTGATCATGTCGCTTCGCGATGCCACCGTCCTGGTGACCTCCTCTCGGCTGAGGCGCCCGCTCGGCGGCCCGACGCCGCCCGAACCTACGCCGCAAGTCGTTCCTGACAAAGATCTTAGTGTGATCACACCCGCTTCTTCTGTCAAGACCTGCGTCGAATCATTCACGCCGGCCAACGAGCGTCGCCGCTGGCACCGCCGCTCTCCGCTCTAGCGAATAGCTTAACACCATGCGAGACAAAGAGTAACGACCGCCCCCAAACGGCTCGAGATCAAGCACAGTCGGCGCCGCGCTGGGGTCCGGAGACGCCGTCAATCGCCCGCGAGCTGCTCGTCAGCAGCACCAAGCGCGGACAAGTCGCGTGTAGGCTTCCGTGCCAAGCTCCAGCTGGCGCAGATCGATCCACTCGTCATCGGTGTGCGCCTGGGCAATGTCGCCAGGGCCGAAGACCGCCAAATGCTTCATCTCGGAGAACTGGGTCGCGTCTGTACCGTACGACACGGTCTTCGGACGCTCCGCGCCGGCAAGCTCGAGCAGCTCCGACACAAAGTGCGACTGCGGATCGACGTAGAGCGGCGTCCCCTTGGCGCGGACCTCAAACTCCAGGCCGGCCGCCTCGGCGGCGGCGCGCGCGCGTCCGATCAAGATCTCGGCATCCTGGCCGGGCATCGTTCTGAAGTAAATCGTGCACACGCTCTTCGGCGGCGTGATGTTGACCGCCGCTGTGTGATCGTTGATGCCGATGTTCCAACTGATGTGAGGCGGATCGAATTCGTCGCTCAGCCAAGCGGGATCGGTGAGTGTTTCGTCATGGATACGTTTCATCTCGGCAAGGAACGGAATCATCGCCAGATTGGCGTTCACCCCTTCGCGCGTACTCGAGTGTGCCGCGCGTCCGTGCGACGTGGCGACGATGCCAAAGGTCCCTTTGTGGGCGTACACGACATCGAGCTGCGTCGGCTCGCCGATGATCCCGCGGCTCTCACCTTCGACCATCTCCCGATAGAGCTTCGACTCACGCGCCACGTGCGCCGCACCGCCGTAGCCGATCTCCTCGTCGGCAGTACATGTGATGTAGACCGGTGCCCGCAGCGCGGTCACGCCCAAGTCTTCGACGGCGGCGAGCATGCAGGCAAGCGACCCTTTCATGTCGCAGCTGCCGCGACCGTAGAGTTTACCGTTCTTCACCGTCGGAGAAAAAGGACCGTGCTCGTCGCTGAACCATGTATCGGCAGGCACCACGTCGGTGTGCGCGAAGTAGGCCATGCCGCCGGCGCCGCTGCCTTTCTTGGCAACCAAGCTGACCTTCCGCTCGCCAGCGACTTCGTACTCCAGGCGTTCGACGACGAACTCGAGTCGCTCGAGCGCCGCCTGCACGTAGTCGCTCACCGGCTGGTTCGAGCGTCGACTGACGCTGTCGAACGCCACGAGATCGCAGTTGTAATCGAGCGCGTTCATCTTCCGTCACCTTCTCCGGACGCAGCGGCTCCAAATTCTAGAAGCTAACACAAAATCCACGGCACGGGGAAGTCTCAGCGGCTGGGGCTGTGGGACGAGGGACCCGTGGGCGTTCAAAAGTTGCGTTCGCGTGGGTGTGGGTTGGCTTGAGCGATTCGCGATTGCGTGGGTGTGGGTTGGCGTAGGCGATTGGCGATTGCGTGGGCGTGGGCGTGGGCGTGGGCGTACCCTGGCGTTCTATCTGACTCTGTATCGGTATTCCGAATCTGACCGTGCTTCTGTCTCTGACTTCTGTCTCTGCATCCGACGCTGTCCCCGCGCCGCGCCCGCAACGAAAATCACTGCGCCTCCGCCCCTGCCCATCGGCGCAAAGCTGCGACGGCGGCCGCGCGAGACTGAGCGTCCGCCTGCGGGCGATAGTCAGTTTTGGGCAATGAGCGGTACTGCTGGAGCGCCCGCCACGCCATGTCGCGCATGCTGAGATCGTCGTCGTTCAACACTTCGACGAGGAATCGCTGCCGCTGCGGTTCGCTGGCACTTTGAGCCGCCATGAAGAGGCCTCCGCGGACGTTGCGATCGGGCTCGTGCGGATAGTGGCGCACTGCCAGCTCGACCGCACGCGGCCCCTTCATGGCGCCGAGCGTGTCCGCAACCAGCTCGCGATCGCCGACGACGTCGCCTTCAAGGATTTCCTCGAACGCCTCGATCACGTCGGTCTCGCCGCCGAAGACGACGAGCCCCTCCGAAGCATTCTTCGCTGCACCGCGATCGGGATGGCGCAAGAACTGGAGCAAATATGGAATGGCCCGCGGGTCTTTCCACTCGGCAAGGATGCGTGCCAAAACCACTTCAACGCGATAATTCTCGAGCTGCGGATCTCGCAGAAGATGCAGGACGAGCGCGCGCCCCTGATCGCGACCAAGGCCTTTGACGCGGCGCACCGCGTTCGCGCTCACCTCGACTTGGTAGCTGCCAAGCTCAGTGAGAAGGTTGCTGTTGCGCTCGAGAAATTCGCTGAACGACTCCGGCTCTTCTTCGGTCGCTGCGCAGCCGCCGAGAAAGAGAGACGCCAGCACGAAGAACGCCGTGGACGGACCGCGAAGCGAGCGTGCCCCAGGGCCAGCAAGCCTGACTGTTGACCCCATCACATGCATCTCATCGAAACTGGGCCGCGTACTGTATGGTCTACTGGTTCGAATCTTCTTGCTCCGTTGGTGGTTCGCCAATCTTCATCCACTTGGTCTCAAGCTGGCGCAGCCGCTTGCCGCGATGAAAAAGAGTCACAGAAGATTTCAAGAAGAGCGTCACGTCCTGTGCAAACGAGCCAACATCGGGTGCACCGAAATCGCGATAGCGCGTCGCCAGGTTTTCCCGAAGGTACGTCGCCAATCCTGTGAAGTTGACTTTTTCCGCGGCCAATTCGCGGTAGATCTCGGCGTACGCAATCGACTCCAGTTTTGAGCTATCTGGCCTCAGTCCGCCGTAGTAGCGCTTGAGCTCGACAATGAGCTCGCCATGATCTTCAGCTTTCGTTTGGCGGCGTTCGAGAAACTCGGCGAAGTCCAAGAGGCTGCGATCGCCTGCCTCACGCAGCACACCGAGCGTTTCTTCGTCAAGTTCAACGCGCTCGCCGCGCAGAAGAGGTGCGCCGAGGAGCTGCAACTCGTGGACCTGGTCGTAGCTAAGACTGATTCTAAATGGTGTAGTCGGCAGCACGATCTCGCGGCGCGGCAGCGTCAGCTCCTCATAAGTCAGATCGGAGTTTAGTTCCTTGATGTTCTCAATGAGAATCGCCGAGGCGCGAAAGAAAACTTCCTGGTCGCGCGCCGACCACCAGCCGACGGTGCGCTCCGGCCACTTACGCTGGAGCCAATTAAGATCCGAGAGGGCGTCACTCAAGTAGTCGTCCAAAATGCCAAGCTTGCTAATGAGCTCACGCTGTTTGATGATGTTAAGGAGCGTCAGGTCGACGACTTCTTCCTTGGAAAACTGCTTGCCGTCCACGACCGCAGGATTGCCGGTGATCGGGTCGATACCGAGCACGTCGCGGCCTTTGATGATGTGCTTGTCGTTGAAGAGCGCGCTATCAAACGTGTCGAAGATCGGACTTTCCTTCGGCGTCCCCTGCCGGTCGACGCCCTTCTGCGACAGGATGTGCGGCGTCAGCACGAAGATCACCTCGTTGCGCGACTGCGTCTTCTGCGTGCGACGGAACAGGTAACCCAGCAGCGGGATGTCTCCAAGGAGAGGGATCTTGTTGATCGACTCGACCTCCTCTTCCTGAATCAAACCACCGAGAACGATCGGGCGGTGGTTCTTCACCAGGGGCATGCCAATATAGCGGCGCGTGATGACCGCCGGAATCCCCGCGAGATCCTCCTCGAAGACCCGTTGGCGTTCACCGAGGGCGTTGACGATCACCTCCACCTGAAGCGCGATGCGGTCTTCGGCACCGCCGGTGACGCGTGGACGTATGTTGAGGGTGAATCCGACATACTGCGTACCGACTTCCTGCACTTCACTGACGAGATTCCCATCGGTGGCGTCCCGCGTCACGCTGGTCGATTCGAACACTGGCACATCCTGACCGATGTGCAGTACGCTCATCCGATCGTCGAGCGTCAAAATCTTCGGCCGCGCTTTGATCTTGGCATTCCCTTCGCGCACGAGAGCATGGATGTTGCCGATGAAGCGTCCAGACAGATCGACCGACGTGTCATCAAAGATGGCGGACAGCCCCTCCTGAGTCAGCTCCGGGACGAACTGGTTCGGATCGGCACGCGCTGCGTCGCCGAGACCCGGCTGAACGATCGGCTCACCAGGCAAGGGCAAACTGATGCCCCCGACAGTGTGTCCTTCGCCGAATTGGATCGAGTCGATACCAAGGTCAAGGAACTTGTTTGCATCGAGCTCGATGACCTGCACCTCGATCATCACAAGCTTCGCAGGTTGATCGATCTCCTCAACGAAGGCTTTGATCTCCGCGATGTTCTCTTCGGTACCAACCGCGATGAAACCTCCGCGCCGCTCGGTCGACGATGTTTGGTCAAAACGCACGAGTTTGGTCTCGTTGTTGCCTTCGCCCGCCGAAAACTCCGGGATCTCGAAGGGATCAACGGAGGGGAGCTCGTAGACGTAGGGAATCGTCGGTCGCATGTCGACCGGTGCTGCCTCGCCGGCTGCAAGCTCTTGAGGCGCATACACCTCCTTGCGATAGCTGGCGGTCATCGTGTTCTCGCCTTCCTTCCACGAAGCGGTCTTGGTCTCGTCGGTGAGGACCCAAATCTTGGCGAGACCACGCATAGCGATGGCATCAAGAGCGATCTTCGCGTCGATGTAACGCGGGCGGATAAACTCTTGCGTCGGCTTGACCTCGAGAAGATCGAACCTCTCCAGCGTCGCAATGATTCGCCTCCGCGTCGCATCCTCGGCGTCAACTCCGAACACCATGAGCGAGTGCGCTTTCCCCTCGATCTTGAGCAGATACCCGGCTTCGATCCACACTGGGAAATGCTCTCGGACGAAACGCAGAAACTCGCCAGCCGTCTTGTGATGGAGCGTAACGATCTCGAAGTCGTCACCGGGACGTTTCACGTTTGCTGCACGGGCAGTCGACCCATTGGTAGCGGGCTCGCCCTCCGATCCGGGTACGTTTCCGCCTGGGCTCACATCGAGAGTCTCGGAAGAACGCGGCGGCGCGGCGCCGGACCGCAGCCTCGGTGGCGGCGCCTCAAGCCCGTATCCGTCGTCGCGGCGCCCGGCTGATTCGTCACTGGGTTGTGAGTCACTGCGTCGTTGGTCACTGAGTTGGCGCAAACCGCCTTGGTTCGGCTCGTTCTCGGTTGCCCCCGGAGACTGCGGCGGCGGCAAACTGCCCGATCGTTCGCGTGCGGAGCGAAGGAGTCGGCCGCGGAGATCTCCCAAGCCCTGGTCGTTTGGACGGTCGACAGCAGGAGGCTCAGAGGTTGTTGATCGAGCGCCAGAATCACCCTGCGAGCGCTCCCCTTCGTCGTCGAGCCCCTGTGCGCCCAAATCTTCCCCGCGGAGGAACGCCGTGAGCAGGCGCTGCCGCGCCGCCGTGTCACGCGGCGCCGGGTCACCCGGCGCCGGGACACGTTGGGCCGTGTCGCGCAGCGCGGGTTCTTCGTCGGCATCGCCCTCCGATAGAAACGACACCGCGCTCCCGGCAGGGCTCTGTTCAACGGTTTTACCTTGCGAAACCACGGTATCGTCCACCGACTGCGCCGCGGGGCCGGATTCAGTGGCCGCTTCGAACGCCGAGCCGTCCTCGTCTGTCAAACGCTCACCCGTAGCGCCCGTTTGCGCAGGCGACAGCTCGTCGGTCGACACCACCGACTCAAGTGGTTCATCATCAGAACCGGCCAATGACACAGCGCTTCCCGAGCTCGCCTCCTCGGCGACCTCACCGGCCACGGCGCGAACGTCGACGTCAACGCGACTGGAGATGAGCGGTGCTTCGGTGTCGCTCACGTCCCCGGAAGCATCCTTCTCTACCAGTGGCGGAGAAGTGGGCTCAGCGATCGGTGGAGTGTCATCACGCTGCGGCTCCGCCGAGGACGCCGCGGGCGCCCCACCGGCCACATCGTCAGACGGCACAGAGCAGCCACTCGCCAAGAGAACGCATGTCAAACTCAGAGCCAGGGCGAAAGACCGCAGCATGCGGCCCGAGCTCTGGTCAGCGAGCGTCGACCAGACTCGAGAACGCGCACGCGTCGGCGGTGTCGTAGCGCGGCACAGATGCCGCGCCGGGCCGACTGTGCGGATTGAAATCAAACGATTCATGATTCACCGATGAGGATAAAAGCACCCCACTGACGGGGATGAGAGAACTTGCCGGCCGCCATTTCTAACTTTGCGTCGCGGAGGGCCGCAGATTTCGTCTGCCCCTCTTCGAGCCAACGCCGATAAAAAATATTCATGAGCACCGATGTCGCTTCGTCCTCGACCCGCCATAGACTGACGATCAACGCCCGCGCGCCCGAGTGGAGGAACGCCGTCGACAAACTGATGGGATCGTCCCCTCGCCCGACCGCACTCTTACCGGTCTCGCAGCCTGAAAGCGTTACCAGACAACTTTTGCGAAGGTCTAAGCCGTAGATCTCTCCAGCCCGAAGCCGCCCGTCCGCTGCGGCGTCCTCGCCGTCGCCGGCGGCCAGAAAGAGGGGTGACTCCCAAGGCCGCGAGGCATGAAACTCGCCATGGCACGCGTAGTGGATGACGTCGTAGTCACCCGCCCGCCGCACGCACTCAGACTCGATCGCTTGGTTTCCCGCGAGAACGTCGCGCTCAGCGAATCGCCACGCAAAACTCTGAACCTCTTGGCGCGCGAATGGCAGCGGCACAAGGTCCGGCTCGCCGTCGCGGTCGTAGTCAGTAGCGGGATCGACGACTGCGAGCAACCGCAGTTTCTCCTTATTAGCACACGGGCGTGTCTTGTTCACGTATCTGAGCGCACTGGCAGCCGGCAGGTACGAGATCTCGTAGGCGTCGATGAGAGCCGAACCTTTGTGATCGCGAAGCGTTTCAAACGGCAGTTGGTGCAGCGGACCATAGGGTACGACGACAACGCGCGGTTGATCCATGAGCTGCCGAACCGGTGCGACGAGCCAATCGTAGAGACGTCGCGCTGCGGCAACGTCAGCCGCACCACCGCGAAGAAAGGATTCCGTCTGACGTTGCACGTCTGTCACGGAGACGCCGAGACGGCGCACGTCAACGCCGACCCCATTGACGACGAACACCACCAATGAATCCTCAAGTGCGAAGTACTCAACCAGTGTTTGTGCGGGAGGCAACAGCTTGTTTCGAATCGTCTGGGCGTCCGCAGGATCGCCGTTGACGATTGCCGCAAGCGCCGATCCTGGTCGTACGCGTTTCGCCAGTTCGCTCTTGATCTCAGAGAGCTCCCGACGAACCGCGTCGAGATCGAGTGGCTTCGCTGCCGCCCCAAGAAGCCGTGGAGCCCGCGACTGCGACGCGCGCTCGTGGCGTGCGATGGCGGTCATCCATCGCCCGAGGAGAGCTCGCTCCTGCTGATCGTGCAGTGGAAAGTGTCGCCACCCCATCGACTCGACGAGTGCACGCGCCTTCGCGCGCTCGGCCATTGTCAATGCCTTCGCGGCATTGCCTCGACGGATCTCGCGCGCCACGAGGTCGCGGTAGAGAGCACTCTTGTCGTTCAAGAAGCCGCTCTTGCGTCCAAAATCGACGATCCGAGCCCGCCGCCCCTCAACCAGATCAAGAGCCGCGCTGTAGTGCGCGTCGGCGCCCTCTTCGTCACCGGAGGCACTGGCAATGCGAGCGCGGTACCAATGGCAGCGCCACTCAGTCTCGAAAAGTCCGAGCTGACGCGCGCGCTCGAGCGCCCAGTCGACGAATGATTTCGCGGACTCTATGTCGCCGCTCTCGAGGTAGAGCTCGCCGAGATTTCCGGCGGCAACTGATGCAAGTCGCGGCAGGTTCGCCGCATCCGCTTGCCGCAAGGCGTCGTCCTGCAGCCGGATCGCCTCGCTCCACAATTCACGACGGCGCTCCTCGATCGCCGCCCCGCCGCGCAGCCGGAGCACCTCGAGGCGATGCGCGTTGGCGCGGTCAATCGCGAGCGCCGCCCGCAGTTCTGCCACGACGTCCGACGCGAGATTCGTCGCGGTGTCGAGGTCCCGCTGCGCGGCGTCGTGCGTGCGCCGGACGTCGGCCAAAAGCGAAGGTTCCTCTTTGCTCCGCTCGTAGAGAGCGTTGGCGATGAGTAGACGCGCCCGCACTTTGTATTCGGCTGAAACGTCAGCAAGGGAGAGCACTGCGGCGGCCCGCCTGTGGGCGTCCTCCAATTTCCACAGCCCAAGACCCGCCCGGGCTTCGTTGAGGAGCAACTTAGCCTGGAAAGACGTGCTCGGGTGGAGCTCTTTCGTGCTCGCTCGCGCCAACTCGAAAGCGATCAAAGCACCCTCGTCGTCGCCAAGGCGAGAACGTGCGAGCCCAAGGCGAGCGGCCATAGAGGCCCGGAGCCATGAATCGCGTTCCGCCCGCAGATCGCCGCCGGCAAGGATCTCTTCGGCGAGGGAGTACTCCCCCAACTCCAGGGCACAAAGCGCGGCGAAATGACGTAGCAGCCGACTGTCGTGCGGCTGCAACTGAAACCCTTGAAGGACCGCTAGCGACGTGTCCGCGGCATGCACGAGGTCAACCTTGCGACCAAGGGCGAAAGAGCGAAAGCGGGCGCCCAGCCGCGTACTCTCTTCTGCCTTCTCGCCGCGCCGACGGAGCTCCTTGAGAGCCGAGCCCTCAGCAGCTAAATCGCCGCGAAAGCGTGCGAGGCCGAAGACGACGCGGAGATGACGCGTCACGTTTTTCGAGTCAAGCGCATCGAGGTCAATGCTCTCTGACTCGAGAACCGCCGCTGCACGGTCGAACCGCCGCAGCTTGTAGAGAAGACGAACGCGGCTTGAATCACGCCAAGCAGCGCCGGCGTCGACCGCAGCCGCGGCCGGCACCTTGGAGTCCACGTGACGTTCGACCACCGCCAGCGCTGCGGCATACTCGGCGTCTGCCTGCACATGGTGAATCTCGCCGGCCAAACGTAAAAGGAGTGCGAGGGTCTCAAAGAGCAGCAGATCATCGCGACGCTCGCGATTCTGTTGCGCCAGGAATCCTCGCTCAATCGTGGTGACGAATCCAAGTAGGCGCTCCAGTTCAACCGGCGTGGCGGCGTCAGCGCGAGCCGCCAGCGGCGGCGGAGGCGGCGGAGGAGTCGCCGGAGGGAGGAGCTGTGGGCGGCGGAGCAGCACGGCGAGAGCGGTGCGCGCTGCGACCGCGGCGCGAGCGACGTCGTGCGCTTGCCTCTCTCCGGCTTCCTTTTCGATTCGTGCCCAGCGCTGCCTCGAAGCGCTGTAGTGCTTCGCCGCCTTACGAAAGTGGGCGTCGCCTCGCGCCTCCGCCTGTGCTACGCGGCGGCGGGCATCCGAGGTGGCGTCGAGAGGCGCCGCCCACAGGGGCAGCGCCATCCCAAAAACCACAGCGGCGACCGCCCCAAAACGCATCGGCAACCAAGCTGGTGAGAACACGGTGAACTTCAAGAGATCGTCGTCGCACCCACGATTCAGTCGCGCGCCTCCGTGGTGAGTCGTCCTGAAACTCGCAGCTCGCGCCGCACGGAGCTGCCCCGGTTTCAGGAGGCGAAAGTTGAGAGCGGCCGCCGACCGCATCGCACTCGAGCCCGGCTTTAGGCCAAGCAAGGGGGACTTGAGCTGTTCTACTCTCCCGACGAGCTGCTCTCACCGGACAGTTCATCATAGGTGTTTGGGAGATGCGAATCCGCCCAAAACCAAGCTTCGTTGAGGCTCGGTCGGCGACCGGGGAACTGAAAAAGCAATCTTCAAGCCAAGCGGGCGGGAAACACAAACCAAGTTTTCGCTGATAGTTAGGTTTCCAGCTTGCGCGCAGCAAAGTGTGCGGCGTCAGAAAAACGGACACCTCGCTCGCCGCCGTCTCGGCGCCTCGAGAGCGGCGCGACGTGAGTCGAAATCGGCACGGCAAACAGCCCTCCAGCGGTATACTGCGTCCGTGGAAAGTCCGCATTCTTCTCCGAACTCTGGCGCGTCGCCTGACGCTGCCGCCTCCAACGCTCGAACGCCCCTGCCGCCGGCTCTTCCCGTGCAGCTCGAGCAGGAGCTGCGCGCGATCTACACGGAGGTCGACCTTGAGATCGAAAAACTGGGGGTCGAGTGTTGGCTCAAGAAGGCGTGCTGCGACTTCGAGCGCGTCGACCATCGACTTTACGCCAGCAGCGTCGAGATCGCGTTTGTGCGACAAAAGCATCCGCTCGCTTGGCCGCACGGCAGCGTCCTGTGTCCGTTCTGGCAAGACGGTTTGTGCACCGAGAGGGAGCGGCGTCCGCTCGGGTGTAGAACGTACTTCTGCGATGCCTCGTATCGAGAGGCATTGGAAGCTCTGTACGAAAAGTACTATGCTCGCATCCGCACCGCTGCACAGCGGGTCGGCTACGAATGGAGCTATCAGGCGTTCGTCGCGGCTCTCAGGCGCCCTGAGTCCTCGTGATCCTAACCTCGAGTTAGCAGCCCGTTGCAGAGTCCTTCCGGGGACAATCTGAGGTCTGGCTCAGCCCGATCGGGTCAAACGTTCGCCATAGTTGGAAAAGAGTGTCGAATCCGATGACAGCCTCAGAAGCCGACAGCACCTCTCGGCGCTTCGCCCATGTCCGCTTCGGCGTCGCGGGTTGGTCGTACCCTGACTGGCGCGGTGTCGTGTATCCATCCAAACGCCCGCGAGGATTCTCTGAACTTCGCTATCTGGCTGAACTCGTCGACACAATCGAGATCAACTGCACGTTCTATCGACCGGTCGACGAGCGCACGTCGGCTCGTTGGGCCGAGACGGTCTTAGATTTGACACGTTTCTCCTTTACCGTCAAGGCACCCAAGGCGCTGACTCACGTTCAAGAAGCAAGCCGGGACGAGACAAAAGCGATTGCATCGGAGCTTCGCGGTGGAGTGACGCCACTCGCCCAAGCAGGCAAGCTCGGCGGAGTTCTCTTGCAGTTCCCGTGGTACTTCGAAGACCGCCCACAAAATCGCGTTCACCTGCAGCGTTCGATCGAGTGCCTGGAACCGCTTCCCGTCTTTGTCGAAGTACGACATCAGTCCTTCATTGACGGCACCGCTGACGGTGCGCTCCGGTTTTTCGAGCGACTCGGCGCCAACCTCGTCAACGTTGACATGCCCGACTCGTCGACATCGCCAGGCCTCTGCTCGATCAACACAGGTCCGCTAGGTTATTTCCGCCTGCATGGCCGAAATGCTGTGGCGTGGTTTGATCCGAAGAGCGGTAGAGATGCCAAATATGACTACCTCTATTCGCATTCAGAGCTAGATGCGATCGCAGAGCGCATCTCCCGCGTCGCGTCGCGCACAACGACCGCTTATGTGATCACCAACAACCACTTCCGAGGTCAGGCAGTCGGCAACGCTTTGCAGCTCATGAAACTGTTCGGTCGTCCGTCATCCCTCCCCGGGAATCTGGCCACTGCGCTCGGTTGGTCGACGGCGACCGACACTGTCTCGAGCGCGCTGCCGATGCGAGCCGCAGTGACAAGTCATGAGCCCGATTCGTCCTCTATCGATCCGTTGGAGCCGCATCCGTGATCGGTCGAGGCAGGAACCTCGCGCTGCGGCGCGAACAGATCGACCTCGACGTACGCTCCGAGACAGCGATTCGCCTCGACGTCTACGTTCTGCACCACCTCGACTGGAAATCCCGCTCCCGGATCCAGCGGCTCATACGGAGCGGCCACGTACGAGTCAACGGCGAAGCCACGAAGGCGTCACGCAAGGTATCGACCGGTGACGTGGTGACCTTGCATCTCTCCGACGGCACGGGAATCCCACAGACGTTTGCGGACCGCGAGTTTCCACGCCTCTACGAAGACCCTTGGCTCGTTGTCGTCAGCAAACCACCAGGGATTCTCGTCCATCCGGTAGGCCGACATGTCTATGACACGCTCATCAACTATCTGCACCACGAGTACCACGGCGAAAAAACTCCAGACGGACACTGCGTCGTGCCACGCCTCTGCCATCGCATCGACCGCGACACCACCGGGGCCCTCGTCATCGCCAAGGACTCCTTCGTCCACCGTGCGGTTCAGTGGCAGTTCGAGCGACGTCATGTCGAGAAGGAGTACACCACGCTCGTGCGCGGCCAATTCCCGCGTCACCACACTGAAACGCACTTGCCGACGAATGACCGACCACCCAAGGAGGCAAAAACTGTCATCGACATTCCGCTCGGCGAAGGAAACGATCTCAGAAGCTGCCTCAGTCACCGGACGTTGAAAGTGTCGCGAACAGACGTTCGCGTGCTCGAACGCTTTGATGATTACACGCTACTTTCTTGCCGTCCCCTTACCGGCCGGCAGAATCAGATCCGAGTGCACCTCGCGGCGTTAGGATACCCAGTTGTCGGCGACGACCGCTACGGCTGCGGACGGGAGCCTGACGAGATGTTTCCGGACCGCTACCTCTTACACTCCCGTCGCGTTCGGTTCTTCCATCCACGCTGCAAGTCCATGGTGGAACTCGACGCCGCTCTGCCAGCTGACTTCGAAGCCACACTCGAATCGCTACGCCCGGTAAGACGAGCGGCGCGGTAGTCTATTTGCCGGCACTCGGACCGGCGGGCACACCACCCCAGCTGGGCTCCCGAGCAGCGCCATCGTATTCTTCATCAGTCACTTGCAGCGCGCGGCATGACACGGACGGTGGAGACGGCATGAGTACAGAACTGCGGGCAAACTCCGACGCGACACGGATCGCACCGAAGCCATCCGCTTCCGCAGGTCATGTCCTCATCGTCGACGATAATCCAGACATCGTCAAAGTGATCCACCGCATTCTCTCGACGCAGGACTACCAGATCTCGGAGGCGACTGACGGTGCTGAAGCGATAGAAAAAGTGCAGGCACTTCGTCCGGACCTTCTCCTTCTCGACATCATGCTGCCGAAAATCGACGGGCTGGAGGTGTGTCGCCGCCTCAAAGCAAACGCGTCGACGGCAGGGATCATGATCATTCTAGTCACTGGACGAGCCTCAGTGGATCATCGAGTCCAGGGTTTCGACGCCGGCGCGGACGACTATATCCCGAAGCCGTTTCATGTACCTGAGCTACTCGCACGCACCCGGACCGCGATGCGGCTCAAGCACTTGACAGACGACTTGGAAGCGCAGAACGAGCTTCTGATCAAGAGTCAGCGTGACCTCGTCCGTGCAGAAAAAATGGCGACGATCGGACTGCTGGCAGCCGGGATCGCGCACGAATTCAACAACATCATGGCGGGAATTTCTGCATACGCCCAGCTAGCAAAGCGGGACGCGACACAGTGCGATGCACTCATTGACGTCGCTCTGACCCAGACAACTCGGGCGCTCGAGTTGACACGCAGCCTTTCAACCTACAACCGCACGCAGGGTATCGACGCAGGTGGCTGCAACGTCGGCGAAGTGATTGAAGACACCCTACGACTTACAGCCAAGGAGGTCGAAAAGAACGGGGTTCGTGTGTCGGACGACGTCGAATCGGACCTCTACGCAAAGATCAGCGCCGGCAATCTACAGGAAATCATTCTCAATCTCGTTCTGAACGCTATTCACGCAGTCGAATCGGGCGTCGGAGCGATCGTGATCAAAGCCTCGAGAGACGCCACCAACGACGCAGTGCGCATCGACGTGCAAGACAACGGCAAAGGGATTTCTCCCGAGAATCTCGAGCGGATTTTCGACCCGTTCTTCACAACAAAAGGCGCTCTGGGAGGCGGCAATGCCCAGGGCACTGGGCTAGGCTTGACCGTCTGCTACAACATGGTGAATGCCAATCACGGCAGGATCGACGTCACGACCGGTGAGACCGGCACGATCTTTTCAGTGACACTCCCTATCTCGAAGGATCCCTGTCCAGTCGCGATCGAATCAGGCACGGCGATAGAATCTTCCGCGATTGTCGTCCCGGAAAAGGAACTTCGCATTCTCATCGTCGACGACGAGTCCGCCACGCGGGACTCGGTTCGGGAGTTTCTCAATCGCCATGACGTGGTCTGCTGCTCGCGGGTCGAACCCGCGGTGGAGGCCTTCGCGGTCGAGCCGTTCGATTACGTGATCCTCGACGTTTGTCTTCCTGGACCCGCGAACGGCTTTGAGGCATTCGAGCGTTTCCAACGCTTTTCTCCGCCGCCCAAAATCATCTTCTCGTCGGGACGCTTCCCTGACGAGACGTTTCAATCGTACATTCGACGCGCACACGGACACCTACTGAAGCCGTTCAAGCTACAAGACCTCGCCAAGCTGTTGAACCTGAGCTGGGAAGCCTGTCACGCCTGAGGCACAGCTCGGCTTGCTTCGTGTCTTCGCGTTTCGCGTTTCGCGTCTTCGACGCGGGACGACCTAAGAAGCATGCAGAAACGGACCGTACGGCGCCCGCCTGCCAGTCCGCAATTCAGAGCGACACGAGGAGCAGAAGACGAGTTAGTTGGCCTTAATGACGAGGCCTTCGGTGCCGCACTTCTCGCAGCAGAAATGTCCCTTCTTGAAGGCTCCATGGTCGAGGACGTAGAGCTCCGTTGGCGTTGAGAGGGACTCTTCGGACTCGCGAGCAAATACGACTTTGATCTGCTCGAAGCACTTCTCGGCGCTACAGTGGAGGCAATGGACACGCGTCAAGATGCAGTGGCTATCCGTCGCCTCACCGTCGGCGTCGTTTTCGGTGTCACCGTTTGTCACTCCAGAGCTGAGCTCGTTCGCCAGCTTCGTCAGATTACCGATATAGTCGTCCATGCGGCGGTTGAACTCATCTCGCTTCGCCTTCAGAACGTCGATCGTGGACCGCAGTCGTGCGACTTGGTGACGCCGCAGCTCGATCTTCGCGGTATCCGGTATGTCGCGATTCTTCAATAGTTTCGGGTCGTTGAGTTCGTGCAGAAAGTCGCCCGCCTTCGAACTCGTTTCCTTGAAGTAGATCGCAGACACTGAGGAGTTTTCTTGGTCTTTCATGCGGAATCTCGATCGTGTGTGTAGCGGAAGCGACGTGGAGGTTCTTCGTTCAGATTGAGGACGGCGATGCCCTCAGAGAGCAGTGCGCGTCCGGTAACGATTGCCTCCGCAACATGCACGCCTTCTGGACGATCGAGCGAGAAAAAAAAGTACACACGCGACCAGTGTTACGCAAACGCCAACTTTTCCCGCTTTCGCAGAGGGCTGCCCTACGCCGCACACACCAGTGGGCGGAGAAGCTTCGTCTACATCTTTTACAGTTCGTCCCCCTCTGTGACAAATGCCGGAGAGCACTGTACATTTAAAAAGACACCTTTTTAGGTCGCATCTACGTAACACTCCGAATCGACGTACTTTCGAGACATGAAAGACATCGAACGCCCAGCGAAAACTCGAATCGAATCAAGCAGCGAGCAGCTCGAAGAGATGACGGAAATCCGCCAGCTCTTCGACGAAGCCGCCCATGAGTGGAGCGAACTCTCGGCTTCCCTTCACGACTTGAAGCGGGCCTTGGAGCCAGAAGAGTTTCAGACGGCGCTTCGCCATCTCCGCATTCCCGACCTGAAAGAAGTTCAGCAGGAGTGGGAATCCGCTCGCGCGGTGCTCGCCCGCGAGCACCCGGCAACCGCCTCGGTTCAGAGCGCAGGCAAGATGGAGATCAGGGACGCCTCCGACACGCGAGACCCTTCCAGCGCCAAGCCACGATTCACCCCAAAAGCAGCAGAGCCGCTTGCTGAAGCACCCGTCCCGGCCCGACAACCCGAAGAGGCGGCGTCCGCTGCCGACGCTTCGCTCGCCGAAGAGGCTTCAGATTCGCCAGCGCACCCCGTATCCATAGAGCACACGGCGGCCCCGGTGACGTCCACCGATCCTGAGATCAAAGAGAGGCTCGCCGAGATGGTCTCGCTGCTCAAGCAGCACATCGCGAACTCAAACGACGGCGGCCAACCAAGTGGTGAGCTGCCGAAGAACCTGACTCTCGCGATCGCCAGGGAGGTTGCAGGTCGCGTTAAGGAAAGCGTCGTCGAGACGCTCAAGACGAGCGGCCAGGGAGCACCGTCTGACTCGACTTCACGGCCGGATGAGCCTCTGCGAGTCGAGGAAGCCAAACGCATCCCAATCGACGATGTAGCAGCGATGATCGATCAGTTGAGCGGATTGGACTGAAGACGACCATGCCAGAAGAACTCGCCCAGGCGCATCCGGAACGACCTCGCGTCCTCGTCGTTGACGACGAACCGTTCATCCGCAATGCCCTCAAACTCTACCTGGAAACTCATGACTACGAGGTCACGTCGTGTGAACGTGGCGACGAAGCTCTCGAGATGTTTCGCGACGCTTCGCAGCCGACCGACGCCGTCCTCCTGGATTTGGTTATGCCGGGAATCCATGGGCTAGAAGTGCTACGCCAGTTGAAGGAAGAGGACCCGCTGGTCGAAGTCATCATCGCAACCGGTTGCGGCAGTATGAACAGCGCCATCGAGGCGCTGCGTATGGGAGCATTCGACTACATCACGAAGCCCATCGTCGATTTCGACAAAGATCTGCTCACCGTCGTTCGCAAAGCTGTATCTCGCCGAGCCGAGAACACCGCCAAGGAGTGCACGACCGCCCCCAACCCGGGGGCGAAGAATGACCGATACTATGACCTCCTCGAAGACCTCGCCGGCAGTTGCGGCGACGCATCTTCAGACGCGGAGAGACGCACTCGCTTGCGCCAGCTGCAGGGTTTTTTGAGCGAACAGTTCGCTGCTCTCGGTGGCGTTTTCGTCGAGCATTCGTCGACGTCGCTGGTGCTCCGCTACGGCTGGGGCCTCTTTGGTGGCTACGACGAGCAGTTCATAGCGACGGCGACCTCCGGAGGGGCGTTCTGGTCGCCACTTCTGAGGTCTGCAAGCAACAGCTGGAGAACGGTCTCGCCAGGACGATCGCTTCCGCCGTCGATTCTCGGCGACCGCACGGAACCGCTTGAAGTACTTCGAGTGCCCCTCAGAACTGCTGATGACAGCGCCGACGAGAGCGTGAGTCTGCTGATCTTTCGCTGCTCTGGCGAAGGAGATGCGACACCCAGGCCGCTCCATCTGCTGCGTCTTGTCGCCAGGAACGCGGTGCCCCAACGAGTCAGCTCGCGGGTCGGATAATCGCGTACTGAGGGCGGCCTTCGACGACTCGCCCTGGCTCTCGGAAGCCGATCTTTGCTCCCACCGGATGCTCGCGAGCGTCGCAAACGACGCCCGGTAATCAAGACGCCTGTCGCACGTCAGACGGGCGCCGGATGTCAACGCGGCAAGGTGGGACAAATCAGCACACTCGCCAAGATGCACGCAAGCCGCACGTGCGATCGAGACGATTCACTGTATATAGTTGTAGAGAAGAGGTGGTTGCGCCACGTGTGTTGCAGCGCACCACACCGCCGGATTCTTGACGTTCTCCGGCCGTCGACCTACAATGCCGGACCTTCGAAGCAATCAATACAACACTTATCGCGGCAACACTTTAGAGCGCGACCAAACTCTAGATCGCGGCGACATTTCAACACAGCGCGCGGCCGCGCTCAGCAGGTACTCGATGACGGGATCGCACCTTCGAATCGTCGTCATGGCGACGTGCGTCTGTTTTGCTGCCCCGGAGAGCTGGACGCAGGAGCGCGTTGAGTCGGCGTTGGTGTTGCCGACCGGTGGCAGCCACGCGCTCCACTGGCAGCGCCTCGAAGCGTTCGCGACGCGCGAAAACTGGGAAGCCGTCCTCGAGGGCCTGACGCGACACGCAGAGCTGGCCCAAGAGGCATCCGAAAACAGCGTCGGCGAGAGCGGGCGTGGGCTAGCCTTGGGCATTCGACGCCTCTACGCCCGGGTGATTGACTCGCTCCCAGATGAGATGCGTCAGCAATACGTGGAGCGAAGAGACGCCACCCTGCGCGCCCTTTGGGAGAGCCAAGCCGAGACACTTTCGCCTGCACGCCGCGGGTTGCTGCGTTATCGTCTCCTGCGGGACTATCCGGGCAACAGCTTGGACGTCGAGCTGCTGCGTGAAGAAGTCGATGTGTCGTTCGAAGCAGGAAACTGGCACCGAGCTCGCGCGGCGTGCAAACGACTAGCAGAAACTCTTCAGCGCAATTCGACCGAGAACCGCATTCCGAACGCTCGCCTCCTCGAGTGGCTTGAGTGCCAGCTCGCACTTTTGCAACTGGCCATCATTCTCGAAAACGGGTCCGATCTGCGCCAGGCAACCGCTGCGATCGAGCGCATCACGAGAGAACCCTCGTACGATACGCTGGCCGAAGACGTGCGCCGACGTGTAGCCGCGGCACTTGAGTCTGCACCGCGCGTTTTGAAGTCCGCCAGCGACACCTCAGACTCTGAAGTGCGAAGCGTATTTCAATCCGAAACCCCAGCAGCGTCGCCGCAAACGCAGCCGTTTGAACTTGGAGACGTCACCTTTCAGTTCGCTCTGCCGGACAGCCGCCTACGCACGTCGATGGACCAGATTGGCACGTCAATGCCACACGACGGCCTCGTACCGCTGCCGTACTTTTCAGCCGCACAGGGAGATTTCGTCCTCACGCATCACGCCGGGCGGGCGATCGCTCTGGATTTGAAGCGCAATTCGCTCTTGTGGACGCTCGAGGTAAATGAAGCACCGAATGCACTTTCGACTGTCCGCGTTCCACTTCTAGGCACCGACGAATGTTACCTCGTCTACGATAGTTCCTTGGTCGCCGTCCATCGCGACTCGGGACAACTCCGATGGCGTATCTGGTTCGACTACGACGCCGCGAATGGTGAGATCGTCGCCGCGGCGCACCCGCCGGACAGGCATAGCGACAAAACACCAGCTGAATCAGAGGCGAGCACGCCACCGTTGTGCCTACTCAGTCCACCGGCGCTGCATGCCGAGAACCTGGTCGTGCCGATCACCGTGCGCCACGGGCAAGACTTTCTCGTCTACATGATTTGCCTCAACACTGACGGCCGTACTCGGTGGCAAACCTACCTAGGCTCCTCGGGCAACTCGAACTACCTTGGGCTCGGCGGCTACAGTTCACCGCCGCTGAGCATCGGTCAAAGCCTCTACGTCGTCACGAACCAAGGATTCGTAGCTGCCTTGGATGGCGAAGACGGAGTCATCGAATGGATCATTGAATACCCCCGCCTGCATGCTCTCGCTCAGCAGGCAGCGATCCGGACCGCCAATCGATGGCTACCGAATCCAATCATCCACTCGGGAGAACATCTCGTTGTTGCACCTCAGGACTCCACGCGCCTCTTTTCAATCGACCGTCGAAGCGCTGCGCTAAACTGGAGCGTTTTGCGCGAGGCCCACAGCATTATCGTCGGCGCCACCGAGGATCTGTGCGTGCTCAGCGGCACTTCGGTCAGTGCGGTGAAGCTCACCGGGCCCGACCGCGGCGACGTCGCTTGGAATCTCGACGGAGAAGAGGTCCGCTTTTCTCCATTTGGACGCGGCCATGTCACGGAAGGTTCCATTCTCATCCCTGGCCGCCGGTCGCTGCTCGTCCTCTCCCCGAAGGATGGATCGGTACTTTCGCGCACCTTCTGGGATCGAGGCGGAGCGGGCAATCTGCTGCTCTGCGAGGATGCGCTCGTGGTGACAACGCCCGAAGCAGTCTGCCTCTATGGAACGCGCGGAAAAGCGGCGCAGAAACTCTCCGGCCGCGGCGCTGACAACCGCGTCAAGCATCTCCTGCGCGCCAAGCACGAGTTCCGTGCCAATGCCGTGAACGTAGGTCTTCAACACCTCGATGAATGGTGGAGCGCGAACCCGCAACCTCCCGTTCCGAACTCCGACGAAGACAGCCTGCATTTGGAACTCGCGGACTTGCTTGCGGCTCTCAGCACGACCGAGGCGGTCGACGCGATACGCCTGCGACTACTCACGTTTCGGGTCCGCCTCGAAAACACGGCCGAGCGGAAAATTCGCGCCGCCGTCGCGCTTGCAGACGCGCTCGAGGCGAGCGGGCAAGCCGCAGCGGCTCTCGCTCACCTCCACGCTGCGCTGGAGGTCGATCGTGGCGCGACGGAGTATAGTCCGACACCGCTCCTATCCGTCAGCAGTGACGCATATCTACGCGACCGGATCCGCCGTTTGCGACGTCAGAGCGCGGAACCGCAAAGAGTCTTCGAAGCAGTCGAAACCGCTGCTGCGGCGCGGCTTGCTGAAGCACGTCAGAAGAGCACGCCGATTCTCTACCAGGAAGTGATCCGAACCTACCCGTTCACCAGAGCGGCTGCCGCGGCGTATCTCGATCTGTCGCAAAGATATCGTGATCGTCTCAGCCTTCAGCAGGCAGCGGGAGCGCTCGAAGGATACGTTCGCGATTACGCTGACGACCCCCAGATCGATCGAGGCGAACTCGTGCGCGTGCACCTCCACCTCGTTAATCTCTTGTTCCAAAGCGGCGAGAGGCAAAAAGCCAAAGAGCTTTCGCTCGCGGTGATTGAGCAATTCGGAGACGACACCGTGGATGGCGTCGGCAACATGAAGAGCGGCGAGACGGTCCGCGATTACTTGGAGCCGCGCCTCAGAGACCCGGGACTGATTGGGCTGCCAGCGGGCGCTCCTAAAACGCTCCGTGCGCCGCTCCGAAAAGCGTGGCGCTCGCCGGCGAATCTTGAGGCGGTGAGTCGCCTCTTTCTTGTTCCAGAAGGCGACGCGCCTGCGGCTCTGGACGGGACATTCTTGACGCAATCGAATGAAATGGTCGACCTTCGAGGCGTCGACACCGGATTGTACAAGTGGCGAGTCAACCTGAGCCTCATCCCTGGCTTTGTGCTCAACAGCGGCACGTATTTCTCGACGCTACCGCGTCACGGGCCACGGGCCCTCCGCGGCCGTTTTGTCGACGCGTTATTGATACTCTTCGATCGGAGCAATCTGTTCGCGATTGACACGGAGAACGGGCTCGTCAAGTGGCATGTGCCCTTCGGTGAAAACACGAAGAATCTGCGTCAGCTACGCGAGCAGCTGCTCCACGTTGAGATCGACGCCGGCGGACTCTTCGCCCTGACGAGTCGCGGCACTCTGTTTCGCTACTCGATCGATGGCGAAAGAATCTGGGAGGTGCAGCTGACGTACGAACCGGATCACGTCAAACACGTCTTCGCGCTCGAGAAGATTTTCATCTTCAGCAAGGCACCGGCGGGCATCCACGTTCACGACGCGACGACAGGAGCTCTGTTGCGGCGCATTGCCGGCGAGCGTGCGACTCTGCGGCCCGAACGCATCGTGCTGCCGGGTCATCGGCTGCTCGTACCCTACCGCGGGCGAGTCGACCTTTTCGACCTACGCAGCGAGCAGACCCTCTGGAGCTACGCCCCCGACCGCGGCAAAGGCTTCATACGTACGCTGAACCACTTCGAGGATTTCCCCAACGAGTGCATCATTCTGCTCAACCGAGCGGGCAACCACCCGGCGCTCGTGTCGATTTCCACGACCACCGGAACCGAACGGTGGCGTTACGAAGGATTCCCCTCTCGGCGTTCGCGGTTTTCTATCTTTCGCGACGGACAACAGCTCTACGTAGTGCACGGTGACGACCACTGGGAGCTGCTGGCCCTGGAGCTACGCCCCGGCGGCGGCGTCGATCGAGCGGTCATCGGCAAGGTGTGGCCGTCGGAGCCGAATCTGGGGACGTTTTACAGCTCTCAATGGCGCCTCTACCTGGCGCCTGGACTGATCATCTTTCACGACCCGAACAACTCGATTTCAGTGTTTGACCGCAAGAAGGGTACGGGACGCCCGGAAGTTGCGGAACAGGTCAATCAGTTCTTGGAAGAGAAGGGGAGCTTCGCAAGTGCACTCATCGACGGACGTTTCGTCGTCCTAAGTGACGGCGGCGACGCCGCGTTCGAGTCCGACACCGAGTCTGAGCAGCGGTTCTTCACCGACACTCCGTTGCTCAAGTCATGGCTGTCCGAACCGAACGACACCACGGTGCTGACAAGACTAGCGCAAGAATTCCTTCGCAAAGACAAGATCGAAGAAGCCATTCGACTCGTGGACCGCTCACTTCTTGAGGAGGAATCCGTTGGCGGTCAATCTCGCCAGGAACAGCTCCTAGCGCAGTTCGTGCTTGATGGCCTCAAGCAGGAGCACATGGAGCGTCAGTTCAAAAGAGGTCGGTCAATGCCCGAGATCACCTCTCGGCGCCTCCCCCACCCACCGACGATCGACGGGCGCCTCAACGATTGGTGGGACATCGGGTCACGCTTGGACCTCAATACGCCACGGTACATCGGTTCCATTCCTGGCCCTAAAATCCTGCAGCACTGGGAAGGCGAAGAAGATCTCTCTGGCACCCTCTACACCGGTTGGGATGAGAACTACTTCTACTTTGCCTTTGACGTGACCGACGACGTGCTGCACCCGTATGACCGCGACGCAGAGAATTGGAAAGGCGACTGCCTGATCATTGGCGTCGACCCAACGGCGGACAAGGGCTACCGTCAGCACGGTACAGACCTCCTCATGACTTTGGCGCTGACCGTCCCGAAACGCCGCAACGAAGACAAACTCAGTGACGAAGACGAAGAATCTGGCGAGGACACAGACGAGGACGAGAAAGAAGAGGAGGACGAAGAAGAAGGTGAGAAACCCGACGGCAAGTTCGCAGTCAAGAGAAAGCTTGACAACACCGGCGCGATCTATGAAGTAGCACTTCCCTGGTCGACGTTTTCGGGTGAATTCTCGCCGCAGAATCCGCCGCCGAAAGGCTATCGATTCGGCCTGAGTCTGCTACTTACGGACGATGACACAGGGCAGGGAGCCACGAAGACGCTCAGCCTCAACCCATGCCATCTCCTTCCATACAGCCAGAAGAGCAACTTGGTTTGGCGATTCATCGTCCCCAACTTCTTCCCGCAGGTACGGCTCGACTGACGCTGACGGCGCCGGAGCGCGCGGCGCTATCTTGCGGGGTGGCTCTCGCTCTTTTTGTCCTCAGCGTTTCAGGCTGCCGAACGATCGAGGGTACCTACGGCGTCCCCCCCTTCTACGAGGAGTACCCGAGCCCAAGCAGCCCGGAAGCAGCCACGGGCCGAGAGGTGTACTATCGCCCGCTGTTCAGCTACGAGCGCTCACTACCGCTCGGGGTGCCGCGAGATGAGGTCGCGCCCGAGTTGGAAAGGACACGCGTGCGGTCCTTGCCGCCGGTGGTCGACGTGTCACTTGAACACAACCAACATCGTGTGCAGCTCCTGCCCCTGTTCTTTCACCGCCAGCGCCGTGGCCCAGAGGGCGCAGACAGCGACTGGATGCTTTTGCCGTTCTTCTTCTGGGGGCACGAACCCGGCGCCGGGAGCTATTTCGCCTTCTTTCCAGTCGGCGGACAACTACGCGGCCTCCTCGGTCAAGACAAAATCCACTTCGCCCTCTTTCCGATCTACTGGAAAAGCGAGAACGAGTCCAAACACTCGCTCCACGTTCTGTGGCCGTTCGTCAACACAGTGTGGGGCCGCAACTGGGAAGGCTGGCGCGCCTGGCCGTTCTATGGCCGCTACTCCACACAGACTCAAGATGGCGAGCCGCGGAGCCGTCAGCGCTTCGTCTTGTGGCCGTTTTACATCGAGCGAGAGGATCGCCTGCACGACAGCCCGCAGCAAACGTTTTTCACCTTCCCTTTTTACGGTCATCGACTCGGCGAACGATCTGAAACCCGAACCTATCTGTGGCCGTTCTATCAAGTCCACGAAGACCTACGCACCGGCCAGACGACCCATATGGGATACGTGATCCCGTACCGGTTCACCGACAACCACTATGACCTGTGGCCGTTCTTTGGCGTCAAGCAGCTCGAAGAGCCCGGGCCCATCGGCGACGGAGCCACGGCCAGGCGACGTTATCGGCACTTCTTCCTCTGGCCCATCGAGCGCTACGACTGGTTCGCCGACGGCAACCAGGAGACGACACGCTTCTGGCTGCTTCCTTTGCTCTGGCATTTCTACTACATTGACACGGACACACTGGCAACCGAAGAGAAGTGGAAAGTGTGGCCGTTTTGGTACTACAAGCGACGAGGCGACGACGTCAGCTTCGACCTGTTTTCGCCGCTCTGGTTCGACGCCGAGCCATACCAGCGTCACTATGCTCGCTGGTTCAGCATCTTTCGCTACCGGTGGACTCAAGACCTTTCCGGGTGGGAAGTACTTTATGGGGCCGTGATGTTTCGGCGCGATGCTACGCGCCGCGAAAGCGTGTTCAGCCTCCTCGGCGGGCTGCTGGAGTGCGGCCGGCAGGACGGCGGGGTGACGCTCAAGCTACTCTACATTCCACTGTGGTAGTCACCTCTGAAGTCCGAGCGTTCGGCGTCTACCTGTCGACGAAGGAGCCATGAAGTTCCTCACTGCCCCGATCAGCCGAATCGGAGAAGTACTCACCGCTGCGGCCGAGAGCACCGGCTACGGATTAAGTCTTTTGGCGCATTCGACGCTCCAGGTGGGGGCTCTCTTGCGCCGCCACTACCGCGAAAGCGTCTACCGGCAGATGTACATCTGCGGCATTCAGACCATTCCCGTGACGCTCGTCGTCAGCATTTTCACAGGGGTCATTCTGGCGCTCAACGGCGGCCTCAGCTTACAAGAGATCGACCAGGAGGAGCTCATCGGGAGGATCGTGGCCGTCTCGATGGTGCGCGAAATGGGCCCGTTTATGACCGCGCTGATCCTGGCGGCGAGTGTTGGCTCAGGGATCGCCGCTGAGCTCGGCACCATGAAAGTCTCGGAAGAAATCGACGCGCTCGAGATCATGAGCATCGATCCGGCACGCTTCTTGGTGCTGCCGCGGCTGATCGCCATGGCGATCATGACGCCAGTGCTCACCGTCTACACGAGCCTGGTCGGAATCGTCGGCGGCGCTGTGATCAGCTACGCGCAATTCGACGTCAGCTTTCAAAGATTCCGCACGGACGCGCTCGACTACTTGACCCTGAAGGACGTCAACACCGGAGTCTTGAAGGCGGTCATCTTCGGGATCGTCATCGCCATCGTCGGTTGTTCGCAAGGTTTGCGCGCGCGAGGGGGCGCCATCGGCGTTGGTCAAGCAACGCGCAAGTCGGTCGTTTACTCCTACCTTCTGATCATCATTCTTGGCTACTACATCACGTTCATCTTCTTCCGGTTGAATCTCTGAACCTTGCTGACCACCGATCCGCCCAAAGACGACAGCCCCCCTGAACCGAAAGCACGCGACGATGCGGAGGCGCCGCTCGTCGAGCTGAAGGGTGTCTCGAAGAGCTTTGGAAGCTTTCACGTCCTACGTTCGCTCGATCTCAAGGTCTACCCTAATGAGACTCTCGTGATCATCGGTCGGAGCGGAACGGGGAAAAGTGTCACGATTCGCCACATCGTCGGCTTGCTCGAACCAGACTCAGGAAGCGTCACCGTGTTCGGACGCGATCAGAGGCAGTTGACGAAGAAAGAACGCCAGGCCCTCAGTCTGCGCATGGGTTATTTGTTTCAGGCGGGGGCGCTGCTCAACTGGATGACCGTCGCTGAAAACATCGAACTGCCCCTCCTCGAGCATCGACGCCAAATGACCGCGTCCCAGCGCCACGAGCGCGTGCTCGAAAAACTCCGCCTCGTTGAAATGGAAAGCGCCCGTGACAAGTACCCGGGTGACATATCGGGCGGCATGAAGAAGCGCGCAGCCCTCGCTCGGGCGATCGTACTGGACCCCGAGATCATCCTCTACGACGAACCAACTTCAGGACTCGACCCCGTGATCGCGAACACAATCAACGAACTCATCATCCACACCCGAGAAGCACTCGGTTCGACTCAAATCGTCGTGACGCACGACATGGAGAGCGCGTACATGATCGCGGATCGCATCGCAATGCTCTACCAAGGACGCATCATCGCTGTCGGATCCCCAGACGAGTTTAGGAGTTCGTCCGATCCGATTGTTCAGCAGTTCATTTCCGGCAGCACGAAAGGACCGCTAACGCGCGATGATTAAAAGCCAGTCGAAGCATCTGTGTTTCGGCGACGCAGCACGCGGTCGTCCGAGCAGTTCCGACCTACTATCGACGAACACTTGACAGGAAAAGGCTGTTAGAAGGAGCGACTCATGTCGAAAGCGCCTGGCTTCCGTAACTTCATCGTCGGCGTCGCCTTCCTAGGCGGCCTCCTCATCTTTGGCGTTGCCACGTTGAAGGTGGGCGAACTTTCATGGCTGTCAGCGGCACCGAAGACGATTTCGGTGAGGTTTGCGAATGTCGATGGTCTCTCGCCCGGCGATCGTGTCTTTTATCAGGGATTTCGAGTCGGCATGGTCGATGACATCGAGCTAAACCGCAAAGTCAATGCTGACCCGATTCTCGTGAAATGTCGCATCTTCGACGACAAGTTCGAACTCGGCAAAAATCCAAGTTTCGAGATCAGAAGCTCCGGGGCGCTCGGTGGCCGTCACGTCGAGATCACAAGCCGATCGGAAGACGAAATCGTGACACCGGTGTTGAGGGATGGAGAGTATCGCGGCGAGGCCGCTGGCGATCTATTCAAACAGCTGGAGAATCTCGTACAGGAGAACTCGGGGCGCATCACGGAAATCCTCGAGGGCATCCACAACGTCGTTGAAGAGCTGCGGACCGGCCGCGGCATTCTCGGGCGCGTGATCCATGACGTTGAGCTCGGCGATGACTTCAGCCAAACCATCCGCAGCTTTCGTGAAATGTCCGATACGTTTAGTAGCGTCGCCAAGTCCATCGAAGAGGCCGAAGGACTGCTCGGTTCGTTGATTAAGGATCCGAAAGCGCGTGACGAGGCACTCAAGCTGATCACGAACCTCTCCGAGGTTTCAGAGGAGCTACGGGCCGGCGAGGGGATCCTCGCGTTTTTACTGCGCGACGAGGCGGCGAAGGAAGAGCTGCGCGTCGCAATCAGCAACCTGCGTGAGGTGACCGACTCGCTTCGCCAAGGAGACGGAGTTGTCGCAAAGCTTCTCACCGACGGTGAACTGGCCAAGTCATTCGAGGAGATCCTGGAGTCGGCACGTGACATCGTCAACAAAGTCAACTCTGGTCACGGCACGCTGGGGCAGATCGTCAACAACGACCAAGCGTGGCGCGAGCTCGTCAGCATCCTCGTGCAAGCCCGCGAGGCGCTTGAAGACTTGCGCGAGCAAGCCCCAATCAGCACTTTCGTCAACGCCCTCTTCTCAGCGTTTTAGCCCTTCTCTCAAGCTCGCGGAGGCTCACCGCACGAAGAGGCATTCCACGCCGTGCGGAATCGGAGAACGTGGTCTCGGCGCTCGACGACGAAACCCGCTACGGCGCTTGCCGTCCCGCAGCGACATCGATCTTGAAGCCGCGCGCCCAGCGCCCCAGAGCGTCGAAATAGCTGAGCGCGACGACCTCAGGACCGAGGTCGAGCTCCACGCGAGCTCGCTCGACGAGCTCACGCTCTTCGTTCTCGATACCAACGCTGACGATGCGTTCCGGCGCTGAAATCTCAGCCAGCTCAACAATCACGGGATGCATCTCGTCTCGCATCAAGATGTCGAGACTGAACTGCTGCCGGCGCTTCGTGACGTCGATGACTTTGACCTCAGAGAGCCGTTCGATCGCAGCGAGCAACCCATCGCGCTCGATCTCAACCGCCGGCGGTGCCCCCAGATCGACGTCGAGTACGCTCGCCAGCTTAGCCCATTCGGTCGCACCGAGCGGAAAGGGATGGTTCTCGTCCCGATCCTCGAGCCACTCCTCGAGGTCGTCTAGTTGGCGGACCAGGCGCTTGAATTTGAGGTCGCCATGACGAAGCTTGACGTTGACCTTCGACCGCGCACTCCAGAGATAACGATCGGTGAGCTCTTGAGCGCGGGGAAAACGTGGCGGCAAAGACTCGATACGGCGACGCGACTCCATAGGAAGAGCACCAAATCCTCGCCACTCCCAATGTTGTCCGAAAGCCAAGACTCCCTCCCGGCGCCCAAACGGCGCGCCAAACGGAAACGATGGTGCGGGGAGCGACCGCCGTGTAGTGTCGCTCCGGGAGCCGCCCCACGCTGCAGCTGCGGCTACAAACGCGGTGCGGATCCGCTCCTTGGATTCCACTCCTGTCCCGTAGCTTCTGCACCTCTGGTCAGCGCTGGGTGAGCGCTCGCCCACCAGTTAATCATTTGACAAATCTTAACTTTAAGAAATAATCCCTTGGGCTCCAACCGCTCCGCAGCGGAGCAGGGGAAGCCACATAATACTGTAGACCAAAAGACGTTACAACAATCATCATGGAGTGACGCCGTGGACGAACTGGTCGGCAGCAGTTCGGCGCTTCGAGGCGTGCACCACTCGATCGCGACACTGGCCAAGTCGGACCTGTCGGTTCTGATCGAAGGCGAGAGCGGCACCGGGAAGGAGCTCGTGGCGAAGGCCATCCACAACCTGAGCCAGCGTCGCAACGAGCCCTTTATCAGCGAAAACTGCGGCGCCATCCCGCCCAGCCTGATCGAGGCTGAATTGTTTGGCCACGAACGCGGCGCCTTTACCGGCGCGGCGAGCGGGCACGCCGGGATCTTCGAGCGTTCCCAGGGAGGCAGCGTCTTTCTCGATGAAATCGGCGAGATGGACCTCGGGACGCAGAAACGCCTCCTCCGCGTGCTCCAGGAACGCGAGGTCCGAAGAATCGGCGGCAGCGCGGCGATCAAGGTCGACTTTCGTGTCATTTCCGCGACCAATCGGGTGCTGGAGGATCTCGTCGAACGGCAACAGTTTCGCGAGGACCTCTACTACCGCCTCAACGTCGCCACAATCCACCTTCCGCCTTTGCGATCCCGCGCCACCGACGTCCCCCTCCTGGTCCTCTACTTCGCCAACGTCTTCGCTGAGCACCTAGATCGGACACCGCCGCTTCGATTCTCCGAAGCAGCCATGAAGAGATTGATCGCCTACGACTGGCCCGGCAACGTACGCGAGCTGAAAAACGAGGTGCATCGTCTGGTATGCACTCACCGAGGCACGGTGACAGAACGACAACTCTCAAGGCGCATCCTGAACGGAACACGCCGCCCCCGCCGCGCGCGGTCGAAACACGCCAAGCTGGCTGACCTCGAGCGCCAACTGCTCGGACCCGTCGTGCGCGAAACGCTGATGGCTGCCAACAACAACCTGACGATCGCAGCCGAAAGGCTCGGCGTCTCACGCTCAACTCTCTATCGCCGCATGCAGCGCTATGGCATCGTCCTCAGAAAAACGTGCCCGGCGCAGCGTCGAAGAAAGTGAATTCACGGCGACCAAGCGGGCGCTGTCAGGGGTCGACGCTCAACGACCTCGGCGCGGCCCCAACGCGACGCTCGAGCTGATGCCGTCGATTCACCTCGAGGTCTTCAAACACCTCGACGACGCCGTCCGGCCAGCGGACCTCGACGCGCTCGACAAGCGTCATCTCTCCGAGACCGAAGTGGACGGCAAGCTCACTCGCTGAGAGATAACTCGTACCAGCGTGCAGCTCGCGCGTGAGGCTCTTTCCCTCTGCGATCGGAATGGACACCACAGCGCCGATGGCGAAACGGTTGGGCGGCGGCGAGCGCAAGTCGAAGACGATCCAATTGCCGCGATTGGGGAATCGATTCAGGAGTACCTGGGCCTCTGCATTCTTGTTACTCACCGCGACGTCGACGCTTCCATCAAGGTCGAGATCAGCGAACGCCGCTCCCCGTCCCATGCGGGGACTAGAAACCTCGTAGCCACACTCCTGCGTCGCATCGCGGAACTGTCCGTCTGGCCCGCCAAAGAAAAACAGTTTGGTTTGCTTCGCGCCAAGGCGAAACGAGCCGGCGCCCATCTGCGGAATATCGTTCGAACTGTCATTCCAGTGTCGCATGTAGAACGCCACCATATTCGAGACGACATGTCCGTTGATGACGAAGAGATCAAGATGTTGATCTTGGTTGAAGTCGTGAAATCCGACGCCCCACCCGACGCAATCGAGGACCGCCTGGTTCACAAGGCCCAGTTCTCGTGTTGCGTCGACGAAAAACCCGTCGCCCTCATTGCGGTACACCGTGTTCTGTTCACCGCCGTAGTTCGTGACGATCAAGTCCATGTCACCGTCGTTGTCGATATCCGCAGCGTCGACGCCCATGCAGGCCTCGAAGGCACCTCTCTCGTTGCACGCGACTCCGGTGAGCAGAGCGACGTCACGGAATTCTCCGGCGTCGTTGTGCAGAAGATTGTTGAACCCGACATCATTGGCGACGAACAGATCCAGGTCCCCATCCTGATCATAGTCAGTCGCGACAACGCCAAGGCTTCGCCCCGTGCCCGCGGCACCAGCGGCTTCGGTGACGTCCGTGAATCGGCCGTTGCCGTCGTTGCGATACAGGACGTTGTCCTGCGATTCGAAGTACTGCGGGAACTGCTTGACGCCGTCGGTGAACCACTTGACTTTGCCCTTCTGCTCGGCGACGTCGAAGATAGCGTAGTTGGCAGCGTAGAGATCGAGGTCTCCGTCACCGTCGTAGTCGAAGAAACAAGCGCTGGTGCCAAATCCATGATCATCGACTCCGGCCTCCGCCGCCCGCTCGACGAACTTTCCGCCGTCGTTGCGGTACAAAAGGTTCGGGCCATGACGGGCGACGTAGAGGTCAAGATCACCGTCGTCATCATAGTCCGCAAACACTGCACCGTTCGACCAGCCGGTTCTATGCAACCCGGTCTCGGTTGTGACGTCCGTAAAGGTCCCGCCGTCATTGCGCCAAAGTGCGTTACTGTGCTCGTCAGCTTCATCCTGGAACGAGTCGAGAATCGCGTGGCCAGAAAGAAAGAACAGATCTGAATCACCGTCGCCGTCATAGTCTCCGGCCGCCACCCCAGCGCCGAGCGTGTCGATGAGGTACCACAGACGATCGCCCGAGTAGCTCACGAACTCCATTCCGTCGCGCTCCGCGACGTCGAGGAAGTAGCCTGGCTCATGCGCACACGATGTAAGAGACGCGGCGAAAATGCAGCAGAGTCCGAACCACCTAAATCGCTGCCAGCCGCGCCTCTTCGTCACCACCTTTATCACCACGATCGACACCAGCAACGTCTCCTATCGTTCAGGAATGCGTTTGCGACCACGTTCTTGGCCACGGCGCGCTTCTCGTCCATTTCGCTCCGACTGACGCTGGGAAACGCATTGCAGCCAAGGTCGTAACGCCTTGACCGAAACGCGACCTCCACAGCCGCAGCAGAACTTATGAGAAATGGGCGCGAGCGTCAAGAGAACGCGTCAAAGCCTCAGCGCACCTCAAGAAAGTGCGGCATAAGGGCGACGCCGCGAGCGTCGGAGAGCCAGGACAACTCCTCGATGAGAGTCCGTGCCAAGTCGCCGGCTCGCATGGCGGCACCGGCTTGGTTCCCGTTGTGCACGAGGCGCTCTCGATGTTGAACGAACGGCGCCAGAAGCCCGGGAGGCTTCGGGTAGACGACGAGTGTAGTGTCCGAGACCCCCGCACGCTCCTCGAGTTCGCCGATGGCATCGGCGAGCCCGCCGATGTGATCGACAAGCCCAAGCGTCCGCGCCTGCACCCCGCTCCAGACTCGCCCGTCCGCAGCCCTCTCAACCTCACTGCGTTCTAGGCGGCGGCCACGTGTGACGCGCTCGACGAACGTGTCGTAGGATTTCTGCATCGTGCGAGCCAGCGCTGTCTTTTCATCGGCGTTGAACCGGCGTGAAAGATCAAACATGCTTGCTCGCGCACCTCGCGAGTAAGTGTGCACCCCCACCTCCTGCGAATCCAGAAGCTCCGCCGCCACGAACTTACCCCCAAAGATCCCGATCGAGCCGGTCAAACTCATCTCTTGCGCGAAGATAACATCTGCAGCCGCCGCTGCGTAGTATCCCCCTGACGCGCCAACGCCAGCGATGTAGGCTGCCACGGGCTTGTGTGCCTGAGTTACCGCACGCCAAATGCGTTCCGAGGCACCGACACCGCCGCCCGGACTATTGATGTAAAGGACGATCGCGCTGACGGCGTCGTCCTCCTCGGCGCTACGGATCGCGTCGACAATCGTGTCAGCGCCGCTCACGTTGCCAACGAGCGAAAGTCTCCCCGAATCCCCATCGACAATTGTCCCCTCAAGCGCAATCAATGCAATCGACGCTCGGTCGCGGTCGACAGCACGGTGCCACCGCGACAGAAACGACTGCGCCGATTCGAAGTGCAGCTCAGATCTGCCGAGAGTCTTATCGATGTGTGCCTTGAGCTCGTCCTCAAACAGCACATGATCGACGAGCCCCTGCGCGATCGCCTCCTGCGGTGTCAGCGGTGCGGCATCGATCGCCGAGCCAATAGCATCCTGCTGACGTTCGCGCGACGAAGCAATTGCACGGATCAAGCTCTCATAGAGTGAGTCAACGAGGGATTCCATCGCTGCTTCGAACTCTGGCGTAGGCGTCGAGCGCACCAGTTGCTCGTACGCCCCTTTGAATGAGCCGACGCGGACAAAATCAGCCTCGACGCCGTAACGCGCCAAGGTCTTTCCGAGAAACATAGACGACAGGCGAATCCCCCTAACGTCAAAAAGTGCGGCGCGCTCGAGGATCACCTCGTCGGCCGCAGATGCGATCAAATACGATTCACTGTCGGGCTGCGACAGAAAAGCGATGGTCCGTTTTCCGCTAGAGCGAAGCGCCGCTACCAGACCTCGAATCTCCTCTGCCACCCCTCGGCCGACGCGATGAGCGCCGATCTTAAGCAATACCGCATCGACGTGCTCGTCCTTGCCAGCCGCATCCAGCGCCTCGTGGAGCGACAGTAGGCTCAGTTCTGGTGCGCCTAAAAAAGCCTGCAGCTGAGAGGGCGGAGTAGTGCGCATCTCTGCGCCGAGCTCAACGACAACGACAGTTCCCGGCACCGTCGGCGCCGGTGCGGCGAAGAAACGCCAAGCGACGATGGCGACAATGAGGAACGCACCCCAAAACAGCCACCGCCGTCGTCTTCGTCGACCGCGGCCGGCCATCGTGGCGCTGTGAGGTTCGCTCTGCTGTCGCGTCTGTGCCGACAAGCGTCTCTCCCGAGTCATCGCATCTGCCGTCGTCCGAAGCCAACCGCAGCATCTCCTGATGCGGCAGCGGTCCCATCCCGCGGCGGCTCTATGGAAGAATCGTCGGCTGATGGGGCAGATAAACTTGAGGGGCCGAGCAAGCTTCCTTGCCCGGCAACCCGGGCGGAGTGGACGGCGTGCTTCGGGTCGCATTGCCCGAGGTGCTCTTGGGTGAACTGAAGGTCGTAGCCTCGGTTTGCGACGTAGATCCCCAAGCGTGCCGGCGGGTGTGGGGGTGAGTGCCTTCGAGTCCAGCTCCCTCGGCGGCGCCCGCAAATTGACGCCAAAGCGTCTTCCGAACTTTTTTGCGTCCTTTTCGCAACTTCTCCGACTGCATGGATAGAGCCAGTCAATTCGGACTGGCGTGACTGAGAGGCAAAGCCATGAGGAACAAGCAGTCGTCGTTCAGACCCGCCTCGATCGCTACGAGAGTCGCACTGGTTCCCGTAGTGCTGTTCACCGGCTGCCTTGCTCCTGAGAGCCCATCGATTGAAAGGAAAGTATCTATGAGAACGCAACGCACGCTTGCCGTCGAGTTTCTGTACCTCGATCTCACGACCTGCGGCCGCTGTATCGGCACGGCTGGCAGTCTTAAGGCGGCGGTCGACCGGCTCTCGCCCACACTCGCCGAGGTTGGCGTCGAGCTGGCGTTTCGGAAGGTCCACGTGAAGAACGAAGAAGAAGCTCGCAAGCACAGGTTGGAGATATCCCCGACCGTCCGCATCAATGGCCGCGACGTTCAGCCCGACTGGGAAGCGAACGAATGCGGCGAGTGCGGCGAATTGTGCTGCTCCGGTTCCACGAGAGTCGAATGCCGACTGTGGGACTGGGACGGAGAAAAGCACACGACCGCGCCCGTCCCTCTCCTCATGCATGCCATTCTCGCCGAGTCCTTCTCAGGCGAGGAGAGCGTTCCGCCGGAAGGTGGAACCGACGACGTGCCCGACAACCTGAAACGGTTCTTCAGCGCCAAAGTCTCGTCCAGACAGAATCCCACCGAGGAGGCGTGCGAAGCAGCTTGCAACTGTGGTCCAGACTGCTGCTAGGACCCCATGCTATCATGACTGAAATGCCCACCTCGACCGAACACGCTTGGGAACAGCTCAGCCGTAGCCTTCTCGCCTTCATTCGGCGTCGTGTCGCCGACGACGAGACTGCGGCTGACCTAGTTCAGGAGGTCTTTGTGCGAGTACACCAAGGGCTCGGTGAGCTGGAGGACGACCGCAAGCTCGTCGCATGGGTGTTCCGAGTCGCACGTAACACGGTGGCGGACCACTTCAGGACCCGGCGTAGACTCGAACCCCTCGAGCACGAGCCGCAGGCGGATGAAAACGAAGAGGAATCCGACCTCAACGACCAAGTCGGCAGCTGTCTTCACGCCATGCTCCCGTCGTTGCCGGAAAAATACCGTGAGGCATTGGAGCTAGCAGAAGTCGAAGGTCTAACGCAGCGCGCCGTCGGAGAGCGCCTCGGACTCTCCTTGTCCGGAGCCAAATCGCGCGTTCAACGGGGCCGAGAGTTGCTGAGAACCACTCTGCTCTCCTGCTGTCATGTCGACTTCGACCGTCGGGGGAACGTCACGACATTCGAGCGTGAAGGTGGTTGCACACACTGCTCAACGGACGACGGCTGCGACGAACGATGACGACAAATCTCACCGACGACTTTTGCAGCAAGCGATCATTCGACCACGATCAGAGCCTGCGCAGGAGGGAAAAAGCACGCAAACGCACTCGGCGGGCACGGTGCTTTACTCGAACGACAGTGCTTTACTCGAACGACAGTGCTTTACTCGAACGACAGTGCTTTACTCGAACGACAGTGCTTTACTCAAGTGGCAGTGCGCTCACCTTGGCGAAGTCAGGATCGTCGAGAAACGCCCGAATCTCGGGACTGACAGACGAGGCCTCCGAGGCCGCCGCGGCATCGTACGTTCTTAGGTAACGCGCCACCACGGCCGCCTCCGCCGGATCCTTCGAGGGGAGGTCGTCGAGAGCGTCCCAGTGGGCAGCCGCAGCATCCCGCTCGCCGCTGTGGAAAAGTACGAAGGCGTAAACGAGGCGCACGTCGCGGTCGGACGGATTCAGCTCAAGCGCCGCGCTCAAGCGCTGTGTGTGCAGCGCCAAAGCTGCGGTGTCGCCATAGAATTTACGCAAATCCAAGCCCGCATTCGGAAAACCATCCCACCCCGCAAGAGCGCCCCTTAAGTATTCCGCGGCGTGCTCATACTCAGCGATCGCGAACAGGTTCACCGCCAGGGCGACCTTCGCCAGATCGCTTCCGGGAGCGTCCAGCGTGGCAAGATAGAACGACTCCGAGGCGGCGCTGAAGTCGCCTCGCTGCAGGTGCAGCAGTCCGAGTCCGAAACTCCGCTGCGCGTCGGTCACGACCTCGCCACCTTGGCCGACGCTACTCGCTACCGCGCTCGCGTCTGAAGGCGCTGACACAGGTACGACGCCCGTGTCGCTCGGTTCGACATACTCCTGCGGCCGTACGACTTCGCGCCGCGGCTCGTAGGAGACTTCGGCGACCTCATAGTCCACCGTGTCGGACGCGTAGTTGTGAGGATAAGCGACGTAGACGGGCGCGTAGTAAGGATACGCGTAGTAGTAGACGTCCGGGCGCCAGTAATGGTAGCGGTAATAGTGTGACGGATAGTGGTGGTAGGCGTGATAGAAGGCGTCCGCGTAGTAGTACGGTGATCCGAAAGAAATACCGAACGAGAAGTACGGATAGCCGAAGTGGTGATAGTGACGGTAGTGATGCGCGAAGCCATAGTGGCCATAGAAGTGACCAAAATGGTGGTGGTGGCCATGGTGGAAACCATGATGGAAGGCGTGATGATAGGAATCGTGATGATCACCATGATGTCGACGGTGGCCGTGGTAAAAATGGCGCGCTGACGTCGACGCTGCATCGAGACTGGGCACGACAGCTGAATGAACGCCACCCGAAGTCACGCCTGCGGAACTACGCAGCGCGGTGCTCGCCCCGGCCGTCCCAAGCGAAGCGCTCGACACCGCGGAGCGGGACGAAATTGCCCTTCGCGACGAAATCGCACCGCTACTTGACAGCACGTTGCCGCCACGGCCGCCCGTCAACGATCGTACGGAACCGCTACGCGTCGCAGACTCGCTCAGATACGGAACACCAGAGCGCAAGCGGTGACGTGTACCGCTGCGGCTACCCGTCGCAACCGAGGCAACACCGCCAGTACCTGAACTAACCCGTGTCCGTGACACGGCCTCGCCTGACGAGCGCGCACCGAGGCGATTGCGAAGCGCCCCCTGTTGCCGCGCGGCAACGGAGGTGCCTGCGCGCCATGGTGCTTGGCTGGCGCGGCTCGAAATCCCGCGCCGCGAAACGTCCGTGCGCGAGGCAACCTGAGAGCGACCTGACGTCGACCTTGTTGCACCGACCTTCCAGGGGGCTAGCTGCCCCACTGCACGCGATCTCGACGTCACTGCGCCGCCGGTGCCGCGCTGGACGCTTCGTCCGATGCGACTACGGCCGAGGTTGCTGCTGCGACCTATCCTGCTACGTCCAATGCTCGAGCGACCCAGAGCGCGCGATGAGGTGGCGGAACGTGACACTCCCCGCGCGCCCGAACGCGTCGTCACACCACGTGAGGAACGTAAGCCGCGATTCGCCGGGCGCGAACGACCGAGAGAGCGAGAGCGCGACGGCAAACCACGGGAACGCGACGCCGACGGCGAAAACGATCGGGATCGTGTTGCCCCACCGCGGCCACGAGGATTCGAAAACGACCGCGAACGCGTACCGCGGCTCGCAGCTGCAGACGAGCCGCGTGAACGCGTCCCACTGGCCGACGGGCGCGATCGACTGGAGGACCGTCCGCCGGAGCGAACCGCACTCCGGGAGCGCGAGCCCGAAGAGCCCCGCGCCGTGCTGGCGCGCGAACGGCCGGCGGAGCCGCGGCTGACGCTACGGCTGCGGCCGGAAGAACCACGGCTCACGCTGCGGCTACGGCCGGAAGAACCACGGCTGACGCTGCGACCGGACGAGCGGGAGCGACCCACACTGCTACGGCTCGAGGAACTCGAGCCCCGGCTCATGCTGCGGCCGGAAGAACGACCGCCCGATCGCGCGCGCTGCGCCTCGACCGGCGCGCTCACAAAACTCGCCAGAAACAGCGCCGCGGCGAAAACCGCGAAATAGAACGCGCCGCGATGCGATCGAACTTGAATTCCCGTCATGGGATCATCCCCCTTCGTCGTCCAAGGAACGATGCGACTGAGTTGAATCCGCCGGTCATATGGAGTCTACAATAAGAGAAAGATGACCTGATTTTAGCAGAACCACGCGCAGCTGTCGCTCGCTGCACCGTGATCTGGCGTCGCTTTTCTCGGAATAGACGCCCGCCACCAAGGCAGCATTCAACGAAATCCTTCGAATCCTCAACCCATGTCGAAGAAAGGCTTTACGGACGTTGGCCGAGCGCGCATCGGAGCCCTCAGGACGCCGCCGACCGAAGCGGCTGCTGGCAATGCTGCTCACCGTGACGGCGCTGCTGGCGGCAGCTCTGGCGTACGTGCGGCGGGTGGAGCTACGCGACTGGTGGAATGGCGTCCCCGTCGTGCGGACATGGGGCGACCTTCTACGCCAGCCGGCAATCCGAGTCGGCGACAGCCACAGCGTGCGCGTCGGAGTCGAGGCATCGAGTGCGCGCGTTCACTCTGGCGTGCTCCTCTACTGCCTGTTTGAGGGTCCTCGGTCGTATGAATTTCGCCACAACCGCGGACAACCGTTCGGCCCCCTCACCGTTGAAGTCGCAGGTAGCGACGATTCGAACCAGTTCGTCCGTGGCATACATCAGCATTCCTCAACTCTCGCACCACCATTTCTGTTTCTCCGCGTCGTGCCAGTCACAGAGGCGCGCGAGCAGACCATCAGAATCAGCTCCGAGCAGCGAGAAATCCTCAAGTTCGTTCTCCACGCTGAGGAGCACCCGTCACATCCGTGGATAGCATTCGAACCGGCCGAGACCCGAATCACCCAGGGAACCCAACCTGGAGTTGTGGCCGCCCAGGTCTCGGGACCCACTTCAAGCATCGCCCTTCCCGGTTGGGGCAACGGCACCATACCCTTCCCGCGTTCAGCCACGCAGGCGGCGCTTCAGGCCTCTCGGACCCACTTGCCCCAGCTTCGGAACCTCAGCGGAGCCGACGTCCCCGCAAGTGGTCTCGAGTTGAAGGTCGACGGTCCAGACCTTTTGCTCACGTCGTCCTCGCGAGTCGAAGTCTCAGCCGCCGCCAGGCGCATTCTCGCTCGCTGGTGGATCAACGGTATTCCGTACTATCCGTCGCCGGAGGCGGCCGTTCTCGCCAACCACGGCCTTGGGTTTAAGCCTCAACAAGCGCAACAGCTGCGACTACGCGTCGCCATAGACCGGGCCGCCCTCGGTGTCTCAGGCCCCGAAACCATCAGCCTACAGCTACTCTACACCTCGAACCCTGTAACTCGTCTTGTCTCGTACGCCGATGTCGAGCTTTATCTCCCGAGCAAGCCCGGAGTCCTCGTCAGTCAGCGGGTTGACTTTGTCGTCGATGAGCTTGCTCCGCCGGAAACCGGGGACGTCTTAGGCGACTCGGGCGACGCCGACGACTGAGAGCGCGACCAAAACTGGCAGAATCGACACCGATGCGATCGGTCGACGTCGTCGCTCTTGGTGTTCGCGCTAGCGCGCATCATGCGATCGCCACACCCGCCGCGCCGCGCGCCGGGCGTCGAAGCCGACGTTCTTCAGCTCCGCCGAGAACGTGCCAGCCTCACTCGCTTCCTGCCGGCCCTCGCGCATCCTCGCGCCGCATCTTGCGCCGCACAATCGACTCGGTCAGCCGCGGCGCCAACGCCTTGAGGAGCGGGAGAAACCGTAGCTTGCCGGGAATCGTCAGCTGGCGTTCACGCCGCGCGGTCGCCGCGACAATGCGCCGCGCGCACTCCTGGACGTCGACGGCGCCGCGCGAGTGTTGGCGCCGCGCCGTCCCTACCTCGCCGCCGCTTGCCGACAGGGCGCTTCCCCTGAGTTCCGTGCCGCGCATCCAATATGGCATGGCGATGAGGGTGTCGACACCCGTGCCCTCGAGTTCAAGGCGCAGCGACTCGACGAATCCGTGCAGTGCGAACTTACTCGCAGCATAGCCCGTGTGAAACGGCACGCCGACGCATCCCTGCACGGACGAAACCACGACGATCATGCCACGACTTTTGAGGAGCGCCTGAAGCGCGGCGTGCACCGTATGCACAACGCCAAGGTAGTTCACGTCCATCAGCTGCTTGAAGAGGGAAATGTCTTCCACCTCATCGAAGCGCGCCCACATGCTGATACCTGAATTGGCGACGACGCAGTCGACGCCGCCAAGCTGCTCCGCGGCGTCTTCGATCAGTCGCTCGCAATCCTCGTAACGCGTCACGTCGCCGGCGACAACGACCGCACGCGCTCCGTGCCGGCGGCATCGCTCGGCAACCGCCTCGAGCTCAGGCCGCCGGCGTGCGAAGAGCGCTACGTCAGCGCCGGCCCGGGCGAACTCTTCGGCGAGCGCCGCTCCGAGGCCGGACGAAGCGCCGGTGATGGCCACGGCCTGGCCGCCGCACGGTCCACCACGGCTGGGCACAGCGCTTTCGCTCACTCAGGCCTCACGCTGCTCGTCGAACCGAGCTTGACTTTGCGCACCGAACCCCCAATCGTCGAATCGCCGCGCCGCATCGCCGGGAAGGATCTTACCCGGGTTCATCAGGCCGCGGGGATCGAGGCCGCGCTTCAGAGCGCGCACAGCGGCGACGCCTGCGGGCGAAATATCCTCTTCGATCCAAGGCATGTGCTCGTAACCGACAGCGTGGTGGTGCGAGAGCGTGCCCCCGGCGGCGATGAATGCATCCTGCGCTGCTTTCTTGATGTAGAGATACTGCTCGAGCTCTCGCTCCGGCACGCCTTCGCAGGCGAACGTGAAGTAGAGGCTAGCGCCCGTGTGATACGTGTGGCTGACGTGACAACCGAGAAACGGTTGCCGGCCGGTGTCACGAATGGCGCTGTCGATCGCCTTGCGAACACCCTCATAAAGGGGCAAGAGATTCGACCACACGGTGCAGGTTTCGCTCACGTCGGCGATGATGTTGTGGTCCATGACGTGATCGCGCAAATACGGAAAGTCGTATTTCGCACGTTCGAAAGAGCGGCCGGGCTCCGTGCCCAGACACACACCACCGCTCGCACGGTAGATGCGCTCGACACGGCGGCGCTGCCGACGAAAATCGCGTTCGCTGCCCTCGAGGATCGTCACCATGAGGCAGCAAGCCTGCAAGTCAAAACCACGAACCTTGCTCAAGTAGGACTTCACGGCCTTGCTCGCCACCGTCTTGAAGCCAGTCGACGGTGACTTGAATGCGAACGAAAGCGCCGTCTTGCCGATGTCGTTCAATCGGGTCACAACCGGCATGCAGTCGTCCTCGACACAGCGACGAATCGCCCGCACACCGCTCTCGAAGTCGGGAAAGAGGTAGCCGTACGCCTCCCGCCGCTCGGGCAGACGATGAACTTGCATGGTCGCTTCGGACAATATTCCGAGGATTCCCTCGCTGCCGATGCAAAGGTGGTTCACGTCGATGCCGTTCGAGCATTTCGGCACCTCCCGCGTCGCGATCGTCCCCTGCGGCGTCACCATTCGCAGGGCGATGACCATGTCTTCGATCTTACCGTACTTATCGCTCTGCATGCCGGCAGAGCGCGTTGCGATCCAGCCGCCGAGAGTCGAGTACTCGAACGAGTCGGGAAAGTGTCCCAGCGTGACACGATGCGGTGCGAGCTGTGCCTCAAGATCAGGCCCCATCACTCCTGTCTCGACCCGCGCGATCATCGACTCTTCATCAACCTGCAGGAGCCGCTTCAGCCGTTTCATGTCGACGGAGACAATCGGTCGCTCTGTGTCGCGCGCTTCAACGCAGCCGGCAATGTTCGAGCCGCCACCGAACGGGATCACAACGAACTCGTGTTCGAGCGACGCGGTCACAACCGCGACGACGTCGCGCTCCGTTTCAGGATAGACAACGCAGTCAGGAGCCACGTCGACGATGCCATGGCGCAGTCGCCAGACATCTCGAAAACTCTTACCGTAGGCGTGCAGGAGTCGATCGAAGTCATCTGACGAAACTCGCTCGTCGCCGAGCTCCGAGCGAAGGTGCTTGAACGCCGTCTCGTGCAACCGGCTTGGGGGAATGTCGATGTCGTCGAGGCGAACCGGAGGCGTCTGAGCCCGCGAAGAAATCCCGAGTGTCGTCTCGATGAACGGCCACAGGTAGGGCTTATCAGCCGGATCGAACGCCTTCTCCGGGTCGCCCCAACCCCACCACTTCATCTGCGTCGGCGCGGACACTCAATCGCCCGAGGGTTTGAGGGCCCGCACACGCTTCTCGAGCTCCTCCGTCATGGCTCGGTAGGCTTCGAAGCGCGACACGTCACCGCCGCCGTCTTGCCCGAACCCATCGCTTGCGAACTCGTCAGGCATGATGGGCGCGCCGAAGGTCACCCGAATGGGTCGCGGTCGCATGAATCGCTTGCCCTTACCCCACGCCGCGCTCGTGCCCGAGACATAGACCGGCACGATCGGCAGGCCGAGCTCGACTGCGATAATCGCCGGCCCCTTCTTGAATTTGCCACGCAGCACGCCAGTCGTCGACCGCGTCCCTTCCGGGTAAATGATCAAGCCGCGGCCGCCAGCGCGAATGAAACTTTGACACGAAGCAACGGACTGCAGAATACTCTTGCGGTTGGCGTTGCGTTCGATCGGAATGAGGTTCATGATCATCTGCGAGCCGACGCGGCGAGTGCGATTCTCGAAGAAGTAGTCTCGCGCTGCCAGCATCCCAAAGCTCGAAAACGGCAATCGAGACGCAGTCATGAGGACGGGGCTGTCCATGTGACTGTTATGATTGCTGCAAAGCAGAAACGGCGACGTGGGCAAGTACTCACGGCCGTCGACCTGCATGGGGCAGTAGAACTTCAGCACGAACTGACTGAAGGACTGAAACAAACGCTGCGTGCAGCGCACGAAGAGCGGTGAATCGTGATGCGGCGACGTCACCTGGGGCTCGGTTGTCGCATGCTCCAGCTCATACTGAAGACTTTTCACCATGACTCTCGCTCCGTTCGTAGTTCAGTGCGCCACTCAACTGGAGATGGTCAGTCGGCAGCGTCGTCAATCTGGATCGGTCCTACTTCACGTGTCTTTTCAGAACTGCTTTTCGAAACGGCTTTTCGAACTGTTTGCCGCGGCACGCTCGCGCGGTGTTCGACGCATGGCTACTGGCGCTAGCGCCGACCGAACATCGCGTGAGCCTGGGCAAACTCATCACTGACGATGGCGCCTCCCAAAGAGAGCTCCAGCGCCAAAGCAGACGCACAAACGATCTCGGCAAGTTTCTTAGAGGAGTTCTTACCGCTACAGCCGAGCATTTCAAGATTCGATTTCTGATGTGACAAGGTCGTTCCACCACCTACGGTGCCGACGCTGATCGACGGCATCGTCAACGTGACGAACAGATTCTCCTGGTCTCGCACCTCAAACTCAACGTTGCCGACCGCATTCTCGGCGACGCAGGCCACGTCCTGCCCGGTGGCAAGATAGATGGCGGCCAACGCGTTGGCGACATGAAGGTTGTTGCCAACGACGCCCGCGATCTGCCCGCTGCGGGTGCAGTGAGACCATGCTTCGCAGTATTCCTGCGCGGTGGTACGAAGCACGCGCCTCAAGAAACGGCCGGGGATGAGCGCACTGGCGATGACTTGATGGCTTCGGCCATGAAGCACGGACTTGTACGCTGGATTCTTGTCGCAGTTGAAGTTGCACTCGATGTAGTAGTTTCGCGGTCGTCCCGAGGTGTAGTTCTGGCGAATGTACGCGCACGCCTCGTACGTCGCGAGAGTCACCATGTTTTGACCGGCCGCCTCGCCAGTATTGTAGATGAAATCCAGTATGACGCTGTTACGTACGGTGTATTGATCAATCCGTAGTAGGCGCCCATAGCGTGTCGTTGATTCCGCTGCAGCCTTGATCGACTCGAACGAAGCGTCCACCCACTCCTGAAACGGCTCCACTTCATCGATGTCGTTGAAGACGAAGAGGGGACTCCTCGACAACTCCTGCTTGATGTGCCGGGTCTTGATGCCTCCAGCGAGCTGGGTCAAGTAGAGCCCGCGTGTCATCGAGATCGTCAGCGTTCCCTCGAGCGTACAGAGCGGCACGTAGAACTGCCCCTCCGCATAGTCGCCATGAATCAGCAGGGGACCCGCGACAGCGAGAGGTATGGGGACAAAGCCAAGGTGATTCTCAATGATGCCCTTGAGCTTCGCCGGATCATCGGGTTCACCATTCCTGACGTGAAACCCGGTCTTTTCTGCCAACCACCGAATACGCTTTTCGGTATGTTCCTTGGTGTAGCCCCTCGGTGGGGTCATTCCTCCCATACGCGCGGTCTCCTCTGGGCCGGGTAGCATGTTACCAAGACAGATTTCGCCGGAACACTACCTTTCCCAAGGTTCTCCCTCTCCGCAACAGTTTATGGGAACTCCCCATGTACCAGCGGGGGCGAATGCAAACGGAGCACTACTGCAGCACAGGTACCAACTGGTCGTCGCGCAGAACCTGACGGCCACCAACGACGACGAACACGGCCCGCCCAAAGACCGGCATGCCACCAAAACACGTGTTGCGGCTCTTCGATTGAAACTTCGAGGCGTCGACCGTGTATTCCGTGGACAGGTCGAACACGGCGATATCCGCGAGTTTACCGGGCGCGAGGCTACCGCGCTCCTGATCTTGCCGGAGAATCCGCGCCGGGTTGATCGTCATCTTTTCGAGCACCGATGGCAGCGAAAATCCGTGCTTGAGAACGAGTACCGTGTAAGCCACCGAGAAGAGAGTCTCCAGCCCGACGACCCCCGGAGGTGCGTAGACAAATTCGACGTCCTTATCCTCAGGCGCATGAGGCGCGTGGCCGGAAGCGATCACGTCGATCACACCATCGGCCAATCCTTGGATCAGCGCATCTGCGTCCTGACGAGTTCGCAGCGGCGGCAGCATCTTAAAGTTCGGGTCGTAGGTGGTGAGCTCGTCCTCTGTCAGAGTGAAGTGCGGTGGGGTCACTTCGCCGGTGACCGCGACGCCACTCGCCTTCGCCGCCCGCAGCTGTGCGACCGCGTCTTCCGTACTCATGTGGCCGAGATGCAACTGTGCTTGCGTGATGGCGGCGAGACGAATGTCGCGCGCGACAACGATGTCTTCTGCAACCTCCGGAATTCCGGCAAGCCCGAGGCGCAGCGCGACGCGTCCATAGTTCATGACACCGCCGCGCCGTAAATCCTCGTCCTCGCAGTGCGCGATGAGAGGCAGGTCGAACATCTTGGCGTAGAGCAGACCGCGGCGCATCATCTCCGCCGAGCGTAGCGTGCGATCCGCGTCCGTGAACGCCACCGCGCCGGCGCGAGCCAGTCCGGCCATTTCAGCAAGCTGCGTCCCTTCGAGGCCGAGGGTCACGGCGCCGACCGGCAGGACATTGGCATAGCCAGCCCGCTTACCTTGAATGATGACGAATTCGGCGGCCGCCTCGTTGTCGATCGCGGGGTCGGTATTCGGAAAGCACGCGACGCTCGTGACGCCGCCAGCGATAGCGGCGCGTGCGCCGCTGAGGATGGTTTCAACCTCTTCGTTACCTGGCTCCCGCAAATGCGTGTGCATATCGATGAGCCCGGGCGTCACCACGAGACCGCACGCGTCGAAGACGTCAACGGTGTCGTCAGTCGGTGCACTGGCGTGACCGATCGAGACGATTCTCGCGCCTTCGACAAAGACGTCCGCGATCTCGTCCCGCCCCGTCGCAGGGTCGACGACACGGCCGCCGCGGATCAAGAGACGACGGGTCATACGCCACCTCCCGCGCTAAGCGGTGCGTCGGAGGGCTGCTCGGAACGTGTCGCCCCGACCAGGTAGAGCACAGCCATGCGCACAGCCAGGCCGTTCGCCACCTGATCCAAAATGACTGACTGCGGGCCGTCCGCGACTTCAGGCGCGATCTCCACGCCTCGGTTGATGGGCCCTGGGTGCAAGATGAGCGCATCCGGTCTGACGTGGCGCATTCTCTGTTTTGTGAGGCCGAAAAGACGCGAGTACTCCCGCAGCGTCGGAAACAGTCCCGGATCCTGACGCTCACGCTGAATTCGCAGCATGTTGAATACGTCCATCTCGGGCAAAATCTCGTCGAAATGGTGACAAACTTTCACCCCCAGCTTCGAGAGACCGCGCGAGGCCAAAGTTGGCGGCCCGACAACGTAGACGTCGGCCCCCAGTTTTTGCAGGCCCCAAATGTTCGACCGCGCGACGCGGCTATGCCCGATGTCTCCAACGATGGCGACCTTCAATCCCGCGATGCGCCCGAGCGCCTTACGAATCGTGAAGATATCGAGTAGCGCCTGTGTGGGGTGCTCGTGCGAACCGTCGCCGGCATTCACGACGCTCGCCTTCAAAACCCGTGACAGCTGATAAGCGGCACCGGAGCAGGGATGGCGTAGCACGACGATGTCGACCCCCATCGCCTCAATGTTTCGAGCCGTGTCGTTGAGTGTTTCACCTTTGAGCGTCGAACTGATCGACCCCGTGAAGTTGATCACGTCGGCCGAGAGGCGCGCACCAGCAAGCTCAAACGAGATCCGCGTGCGCGTGGACACTTCGAAGAAGAGGTTGACGATGACCTTACCGCGGAGCGCCGGCACCTTCTTCACGCTGCGTGTAGAAACCTCGGTGAAGCCGGTCGCCGTATCGAGGATGAACTCGATCTCCTCTGCGCTCAGCTCGTCAAGCCCGATCAAGTCTTTTCGAGTCCACTGCATGGTTGCCGACGACGATTAGGCTCGCCCCTCCAAGAATACACAATCCTCGCCGTCGATCTCTTTCAGCCGTACACGCACCCGATCCCCCGCGCGCGTCGGAATCACTTTGCCGACGAGATCGGCTGCGATGGGCAACTCGCGGTGACCGCGGTCGATGAAGACCGCCAGTTGGATCACCTTCGGCCGCCCGAAATCAAGTAGGAGGTCAAGAGCTGCCCTAACCGTCCTTCCAGTGAAGAGAACGTCGTCGACGAGGAGGATTTTGACGCCGTCGACGTTGAACGGTATCTCTGTGCCGAGGACGCGAGGATTGGCAACCTGCAAATGGTAGTCGTCGCGGTAGAGCGAGATGTCGACTTCACCGTAGCGTACCGGCGTTCCCTGTGACTCGAGCCAATCGCGGAGCCGATGCGCCAGGACTGCGCCACGCCGCTTGATCCCCACCAGCGCCCAGCTGCATTCGGCCGGAGACGAACGATCGGCTTCAATCGCCTCCTGTATGGCAAGTCGCCACGACTCGAACGTACCCGCAAATACAGACGCGTCGAAGAGTCGCCCGTCTGGCAGCGACTCACTCGCGTCGGAGGTGTCTGGAGGTACACTCATAGGCCCATTTGGCGTCGGTCGCGTGCCTGAAAACGTACTTCGGGCTTAACAGCCCGCCTGAAAAAGTCATTCGGCCGAGAAACTGGCCTCTTCACGTCCAGATCGATCGCGGCGAGCCTCGAAAATCGCGGAGATTACCTACGTTCGCCGCGGCCGATCTGGACGCGAAGCGACCAGTTTTCGACTCGAAGCACTTTTTCAGGCGGGCTGTTAACGCCCGCTCCGCTCTCAAGTAGCGCGATCACTCTCCTCACCTCCGAATCGTCGGCACTGGCGCGACCGTCATTGAAGTCTAACGCGCTGGCCCGGCGCCGACACAGCTGAATCTTCCGGCTGCACGTCCTAGCCTGCCGCACGAGTGAAGCGCCGGCTGCTAAGACGTCGAATCTTGCCGTTGGCAGTCGCTCGACGATGGCAAACGCACCCAAATCACTCTCACGGCCAGGAGGAACGCAGGCATTGTAAGAACGCAGCCCGAGTCGCGTCAAGGGCGTCATCCTCGCGGCTCGCCGATGCCGTGATCGCAGCCTGAAAGAGCGCGACTTGCCGGTCGCTGAACGGAGCACAGGGCACTTCGTCGTCCGCACCGAGCCCGGAGCAGATCCAACGCTCGGCTATGAGTTGCCGCAGCTCATCAACACCTTCACCACTGTGCGCAGAAACTTTCAGATCGAAAGTGGCGTCAACATCGGACGAGTTGTCGACGGCCAAATCGGCTCCGGAGGCAACCATCAGACGACGTCCGGCTGGCACGCGCTGGAGTAGTTCGATCTCTGCGCTGTCGAGCCTCCAAGGGTAGCGGACGAGGTGAATGACCGCATCCCACTCGCCTGCGATGACCTTTCGGATCCCGAGTTCTTCGACAAGATCGCCTTCCCCCTCGGGCCGCAACCCTGCGCCATCGTGTAGAACGACGGGATAGCCAAACAGATCGATCTGCGCTACAAGCACATCGCGCGTCGTGCCGGCGACGTCCGAGACCACAGCACGCTCCTCTTCGACCAGACGGTTGAATAGCGTTGATTTGCCGGCATTCGGACGTCCAGCGATCAGGACACGGAGCGGCGCTGCGAGATGCCGTGCCGCACGCGAACGCTCGAGCCACGGCGCCGCGCGCGATGCAAGTCGTTCGAGCGTCTCCGCTGTGAGCTGGTCAAGCTCTGTGCGGACAAGGCGCGACAGCTCCCCTCTGTGTTGCCGAAGAAAAAACCTTGCCGCCTTTTCAGATCGGGCCTCGACCAAACACTCATACGCTGCGGCTTGGATCGCGTCCAGCGTCTGCTCTCGAACCGACGAAACCAACACCTCGCGAAGCGACTGCTCGACGCCTCCGACGCGCCGGAGCGTCGCTCGCACTTGCGCCTGCTGCCACTGACCGCCGTGTAGTTCGACGACCCATGCTTCGCGGCCGCTCCACATCGCCGCCGCGGGAATGCGCTGGACGACGACGTCGTCGATCACGTCGCCGTGCGGCTGCACAAAGTCGCCGTAGCGCGCCCGCCCGACGCGCGGCAGTGCCCCCTTAGGTGACTTGAAACACGCCCTCACCGCCGACTCGCCCCCCGCGCCGTAAATCTCAATGAGTGCGATCGCGCCTTCGCCGGCGGGACTTGCGAGATGAAACGTGAAATCTGCTGCCGCGTTCACCGCGACGCCACGTCTGGACGGGTCCTATGCGCTAAAACCAAGCCTTCGAAGGTCAGCTCGGGCACAACCTCGTCGATGGAGTCGACGGCGGCCGCGAACAGCTCCGCATCACCTCCCGTCGCGAGTACGAGCGGATCACTCAACATCAGTTCGCGGGAAAGGCCGCGCAGCAGTTCCTGCGTCCCGCCAGCCAGCTGCCAATAAACGCCTCGGCTCAGTGCCGTCTCCGTCGTTCTGCCCACATGACTCGACTCTGCCGCGAGCTCGAGACGCGGAAGGCGTGGTGTGCCCGCGCTGAGGCCATGCCGCGCGGCTGGAACGCCGAGCGCGATCGCACCGCCAATAAAGTCGCCTTCGGCAGACATCGCGGAAATCGACACCGTCGTGCCAAAGTCAACGACGATGGCGGCACGCCCACCGGCTCGGCGCCGCGCCGCAAGGACATTGAGCAGCCGATCAACACCCACTTGCTGCGGCGCGTCGGTGCGGTTCCGAACAGGCACCTCAAAATCTCGCCCGGCCAGGACGAGACCTGTCCCGGGCGGCAAGAGTGCCTCGACGAGCTCGACTCGATCGTCGCGCACGGACGCGGCGATGACTCCCTGCCCCGCCGCCGCACGCCACTCGCGGCGCACCACTTCGCGCTGCGCCCGCAAGTCCTCCCACGCGATGCGGCGCGATTCGATCCGCATCGGCGGCGAGTTCTGGGAAAGAACGTCGCCACGAAGTAACTCGTCGCGGAGACACGCGAAACGCAGTGTGGTGTTGCCGAGTAGAAGCGCGAGCATTCCGGGATTATATCCCAGAGGCCCCCTGCCGCTGCCAGCGCTCGCCGGCGAAGCGCCTTAGAGTTTGCCCACGATGACCACGGCTCAGCTGCAGAAGAGCTCTGAAACGCGGTCTATGAATCAGTAATTGAAGTTGAAGTCTTCGTGGTTCGCCATGCCGCCCTTGAAGATGCCCTTCAAGTCGAGCTTGAGCTCATCCGGGTAGTCGGAGGCAGCCATGGCACTCTCGAGGCTGATCAGATCTTCCTGATAAAGCCCCTTCAGGGACTGGTTGAACGTCTGGCAGCCGTAGTACTCGCCTTGCTTGACCGCATTGTAGAGATCCTGGGTCTGCCCGGTGCGCAGCAGGTCGCGAATCGTCGGCGACTGAATCATGAGCTCAATCGCCGGGACGCGGCCGCCGCCCTGTTTTCTTGGAATGAGCCGCTGCGAAATGACACCGACGAGAACCAGCGACAGCTGCAGACGAATCAGTTGGTGCTGATGCGGCGGGAAGAAATTTATAATGCGCTCAACGGTCTGGATCGCGTTCACCGTGTGCAGCGTGCTCATGACGAGGTGCCCCGTCTCCGCTGCCGAGAGCGCCGCTTCGGTCGTCTCGCTATCGCGCATCTCACCGATCAAGATCACGTCGGGACTCTGCCGCACTGCCATTTTCAGGGCACTGAGGAAGTCCGGTGTGTCGGCTCCGATCTCACGCTGGTTGACGATCGACTTGCGATCCTTAAACATGAACTCGATCGGATCTTCGCACGTGATGATGTGCTTGTTGAACTCTTCGTTGATGTAATTGATCATCGACGCGAGGGTCGTCGACTTTCCGCTTCCGGTCTGCCCGGTAACGAGGACGAGCCCGCGATGTGCGGTCGCCATCTTCGTCAGCACCACTCCCGGCAAGTAGAGCTCTTCGAAGCCGGGGATGTTGCTCTCGATGTGACGCAGCACGAATCCGAGATGTCCCTTCGAGCGCAGAATATTGACGCGAAATCGGCCGATGCCAGGAAGCTCGTAGGCGACGTCGATGTCGCCTTTAAAAACGAATCGCTCCTTTTTTGAGTCTTCGATGATCTCAAAGACTTCGTGGGTGTCCTGCGGGGTGATCTCGTCCGTATCGATAAAGTGAATCGCACCATCGATACGCAGCGAAGGCGGCGTGCCGACCTTGATGAAAAGGTCCGAGGCCTTTTCGATCACCATCTTCCGGAGCATTTCGTGGAATTCCATCCTCAGCCTCGCTTGAATCGACTTGCGTAGATTTCTCGACCTGGGTGCGACGTACGGGTCGCGTCGCGGCGCGGAAGCGGTCGGAGGAGTATACAACGGCGCTGAAACAGCGACGAACGCTTGACGTTTTGGGCACACCGCTCTCTGGCAGGGCAGTACCAGAACGTAGGGCGGTTTCGTCTACGACCAGGAGCGCCGCAAAGACTAGCAGCCCGCCTGAAAAAGTCATTCGGCCGAGAAACTGGCCTCTTCACGCCCAGCGCGACCGCGTCAATACTCAAAAATCTCGGAGATTACCTGCGTTTGCCGCAGCCGATCTGGACACGATAGACCAGTTTTCGGCTCGAAGGACTTTTTCAGGCGGGCTGCTAGGCCGACTGGTCGCGAGTCTTCGCGCTCTCCACTTCGCGGGCGGCGGCCTCAAGAAGTGCTCGCACGCCGGTTCCGGTAACCGCGGAAAGCGTCGCGACGGGAGCAGCGAGGCGCGCCTCGAGTTCGCGCGCGAGCGCGTCCCGCTGCGACTCCTCGATGAGATCGATCTTACTCAGCGCGACAAGCTGAGGCTTGCGACCAAGTTCCTCGCTATAACTGGCGAGCTCGTGGCGGATCGTTCGGTAATTACCAGCTAACTCGTCGACGTCGTTCGTCTCAGCAGCGACGAGATGCACAAGAACACGCGTACGTTCGACGTGCCGCAAAAACTCGATGCCGAGTCCATGGCCAGCATGTGCCCCCTCGATCAGTCCGGGAATGTCGGCGAGGACGACGCGGCGATAGTCGTCCAGTTCAGCGATGCCAAGGTTCGGATGGAGAGTCGTGAAAGGGTACGCGGCAATCTTCGGCGTCGCCGCCGAGACCCGCGCCAGGAACGTCGACTTGCCGGCGTTTGGCAGGCCAATGAGACCGACGTCCGCGAGCAGCTTGAGCTCAAGGTCGAGACGCCGCTCTTCACCCGGCCCGCCCTCCGTCGCAGTGCGCGGCACCTGGTGCGTGCTGGTTGCGAAAGCTTTGTTCCCCAGCCCGCCCTTACCCCCACGTGCCACGCGGAGAGTCTCGCCCTCGCGCAGCAAGTCCCCGAATGCGACGCTCTCCCCTGTTTCCGCGTCTCGCTCCTTCACGACCGTGCCCAGCGGCACGTCGACGACGAGGTCACCACCGCGACGACCAGTACGCTGATTGCCGCCGCCGGGCCGGCCGCACTCAGCGCGGTAATGTCGGCGGCGAGAGAGATCGAGCAGCGTGCTCAAGCCTCGGCTAGCGCGCAAGATGACATGGCCTCCACGACCGCCGTTGCCGCCGTCCGGCCCGCCCTTCGGGATGTACTTCTCACGCCGAAAGCTGATGCATCCGTGGCCGCCGTCACCACTGCGCACCAGAATCGTAGCTTCGTCGATAAACATCGTCAGCGTGCGCGTGCCGGAGTGCTCAACGCGGCACCCAGATCCAGGCGGAAGCGCTCGGCGTCAGCTCAAAGGCGCGCTCAAATGCAGAACCCGAGAGGTCAGTTCTCGACAGGGTAAACGCTGATCCGGCGGCGGCTCTCAAATTTCACGCGCCCAGGAATCAGAGAGAAGATCGTGTAGTCTTTGCCAACACCAACGTTCATCCCGGGATGAAACTTCGTGCCACATTGCCGGACAATGATCGTTCCAGCGTTGACAAGTCCACCACCGTAGACCTTGACGCCACGATGCTGAGGATTGCTGTCGCGGCCGTTTCTCGACGACCCCTGGCCTTTCTTGTGTGCCATGAACCTTGTTCCTCTTGAGTGATTCCGTGTCTCTGCTGATCAGCTCTCAGGCGTGTAGCCTCTTCGTCGAGTCGCCACCGCCCCGGTTCCCTAAGACGCTTCGATGCGATCGATCTTGACGCGCGTGTACGACTGTCGATGGCCGACGCGGCGGCGAGAGTTTTTGCGACGACGAAAGTTCATAACCACCAGTTTCGGTCCGCGCACGTGTCCGACGACCGTGCCGACAACTTTGGCGCCGCTGATGGTTGGCGTGCCGACAGTCGAGTCGCCATCCTTCGTGACGTACAGGACGTCCGAAAACTCGAGGCTCGATCCTTCTTTGAGCTCTTCCCGGTAGTCGACGTCAACTGTAGCGCCCTCGACGACCTTATACTGCCGGCCATCGCTCTGAATGATTGCTTCCATGCTTCCGCTCTCTCTGGATCTCTGTAAAAACCTTCTCTTCCAGCGCCGCGCAGATCAGTTCCAGTTGCCGATCGGCCTGAGCTGTAGATCAGCCCATTTGGCGGCGCAGTCTGTTGAGCGGTCCACCGACCGCTCACTGGTACCGTATCACGTACTGATCAGAGACGAACGTCGGATCCGCTCTGACGACGATATTCTTTCTAAATTGAGACTCTAACTCGACCAGGTAGCGCCGCCGCTCGTTGAGCAGGTGATCGACGATCTCGGCCGCGGCGATGACTTCGCAAGTGCGTTTGCGCCGCAGTGCCAAACCAGCTCGAACCTGTCGCAAAATGGCGGTTCCTGTACTCCTTGGTGAAATGATCACTCCGGTGCCTCGGCAGCACTCGCACGGCTCGTAGTGCGCTCTCTCGAAGCTCGGCCGCACACGCTGCCGGGTCATCTCGATGATCCCGAAGCGCGAGATGCGCGAGATCCAACATTTCGCACGTTCGCTGCGCAGCGCAGCTCGAAAGGCACGCTCCACTTCGCGGCGGTTCGACTCCCGTTCCATGTCGATGAAGTCGTTGATGATCACCCCACCAAGGTCGCGCAGACGCAGCTGACGAGCAATCTCTTCAGCCGCTTCGAGATTGGTCTTGAGCGCTGTCGCCTCGAGGTCGTCCTCATCTCGGTACTTCCCCGAATTGACGTCGATCGCCACCAACGCCTCGGTCTGCTCGACCACGATGTGGCCGCCGCTCGGAAGCGGAACCTTGCGATTGTAGATTTTCTCGATCTCCTCTTCAACACCGAAGCGCGTGAAGATAGGCGAGGCGGCCGAATAGTGCTTGACCCTCTTCTCGGTCTCCGGGTCGATCTCAGCGCAAAACGCCCGCGCGCTCCGGTGCACGGCGCGGTCGTCGATCAGGACCTCGCCAACGTCAGCGCCCACCAAGTCGCGCATGGTGCGCGTCACCAAATCGCTCTCGGCGTAGACCAGACACGGCGCGTCGGAGCCCTGCACCTTCGAGGTGAGATCGCCCCACACCTTCATCAGGTAGTCAAAGTCCTTCTCAAACTCCAACTGCGTGCCGTCGTAGCATGCCGTCCGGACGATGTACCCCAACCCACTGGGAGGATTCAACTTAGAGAGAGCTTTGCGGAGGCGGTGGCGGACCTCGTCGGAATGAATCTTCTTCGAGACTCCGAAACGATTGACGCCGGGCATGAGCACCAAATACTTGCCTGGCACGCTGACGTAGGTCGTTAGACTCGGCCCCTTGGCACCGATCGCGTCCTTTGATATCTGCACGAGCACTTCCTGCCCTTCGCGCAAGATGTCCTGAATCTTCAGGCGGCGACGGTCTGCAATTCGCTGCGAGAGCCCATCGATAGGGATTGCGCTGGCGTCCTTATAAGCCGGTAAAACGTCCGAGACGTGAAGGAAACCGTTGCGTCCGATGCCGATCTCGACAAACGCCGCTTGAATGGCAGGCTCGAGGTTGACGATGCGTCCCTTGTAGATGTTGCCGAGGTATTTCTTCTCGTGCGGGCGGTCGTAGTACAGCTCGTTCAGCCGCCCAGCCTCAATGACGGCGATGCGAACTTCCTCGGGGTCGACGGCGTTGACGAGGATGCGCTTGGGCAGTGACTTCGCCCGACCGCCCTGCTCCTGGACGCTCTCATCGACGATGGGCCGGCCGGCAAGCATGAGATCTCGCCCCTTCGCCGAGGTGGCCGGTGGATCATGTGACGGCTCGACCCAGGTCGGGAGCGTGACCTCCTCGACGCCGCTGCGTCCGCTACGCGACTCGGGCGCAGCGACAGACGCAGGTGAGTCGCGCCGCTCATCGGCAGGTGCTGGCCTCGGGCGTGGCGCCGCGTCACCGCGTGGGCTGCGGGATCCACCCCGCGAACGCGAACTTGCCCGCCGGCGACCGCGGCTTGAACGCCGCCGCTCGCGTCCTGGGGGCTCGTCAACGAACTCTGCCTCTTGTGAGGGGCCACTCGTCGACTCGGCATCTTGTCCTCTCTCCTCCGCCGCGGTGACTTCGTCCGGCGCCGCCGTTGGCGGCGCAGAGGCAGCGGGATCCTCCGACGAACCGGTGTCGCGCGCGGCGCGATCACCTGCATCGGTGTCGTCGAGGTCCTCGTCTGCGGTCTTGCGTGCGGCAGAGGCGGCACGTTTTCTCCCCGCGACGGCGCGGCCCACGCCGCGCGACGAAACAGCTGCGCGCCGACGTCGCACCGGGGTGCGCGAGTCATCGCCCGCTTCCGAATCGATCGGCGCACTCGCGCCGTCGTCGTCTTGCCCCTGCTCTGCAGGAAGCTTCTCCGAGGCGTCGGCGGCAGAGTCGCGCGTTAACTCGCGGGAGGCACGACCACTCGAACGCTTCCGCGGCGCCGGCGCAGTCGCGCCGGCGGCTGACGCTCGAGCACCCCGGCGGCGAGAGCCTCCCCGCTTCGGGGGCTCGCGGTCGCTCAGAAGCCCGGCACCGAATGCGTCATTAGGCCCTGCGGTTGACGTTGACGCTGAATCTACCGCTGACTGCGGAGCCGCCTCTAGGGTCGACGCGGCAGCCGCGGGTGAGCCCTTGACTGCATCCGCAGAATCAGGCGCTCCAGATCTTGCGTCCCCTGCGTCGACAGCGCGCTCCCTCTGTGCAGACGGAGGAGCTTCACGCTCACGAGTGGCACGCTCACGAGTGGCTGCCACCTCAGGCTTCTCCGGCCCATCGCCAGACGGCTCTTTCGTCGCCCTCTTTCCAGAGGCACTCTTGCGCGGCGCGGTGCGACGCCGTGGCCGCTTCGCCCCACTTCGTGGACGCGTATCGGCGACGACACCTGCGGCCTTGGCTCCGTCATCAACTTCGAGCGCAGCGTCGTTCTCGCTCGCCGAGCGACTCGTGGCGCGTCCGCGGGGTGTCCCAGAGCGTGAAGCGGCCGTCGAACGGCGCCGTTTAGCGCGCGGTCGCTTCTCTCCGGAATCGCCTTCCGCCTTTGAGCTCTCTGGATTGGTTTTGCCCCGAACGCCTTCAATCTCGAAACCGTTTTTCACCAAAGGCTTTCAAGCCGCTCTTGAATTCAAGCGTCCCGGCACCTCGACAAGGACTGTGCTGCCGACGATCCGCCGCCGGTTGCTGTCGACATCCGAACGCTACTCGCCCGGGGAGGCCAAAGCGCCCTTCAAACGACTGCCAAAGGCGGACGATCACCGCGCGGCCAACGTCATTCGGCGGTCCACAACTCAAGCGTGTGAGCAGGCACCGCGCGTGCGTCGCGGTGGCGCGAAGAGAGGCTCAAAAAAATCTGACTGCAACTCAGAGGCACCGCCGTCGGACGCAATTGGGCACTTTCGCGGCCCAGTGCGACGGACCGGCCTCCGTAACCAGCGGTTCGCAGCTCGGCCACAGGTCAAAACCAAGCGGTCGCTGTGTCGTGCCGCATTCCGCACCCTGCAACTGCGGGCAGATCGCTGTACGGCTGGCTGGACGGCGGTGCTGATTATGGTGCCGAGATGGTGCTAACTATGTGTTGTGCTTCAGCTGTGGCGCGCAGCGCTCTGCTATTGCATGTGCTATTGCATGTGCTGTTTCGCGTGCTGGCCTGGCTCTTCGCGGCGCTCGCTGATCTGCCGCGAGCGCGCCGTTGCTTAGAGGGCTCACCAGCGCCGCCTCGCTCTCTGCCGATTCGCACAACTTCCTGAGCAGTCTCTACTGAATGAGCAATCTCCCCGTTGGCACTCTCCTGAGATGCATCCCTATTGCGATGGCCGGAACGCGCGAAAACTTCGCGACTCTCCTTTTGTTTCCTTCGAACCGATTCTTCTACTCGCCCCGGACGCCGTGCCGCTGCTTGCAGCGCCGCTCAAACGTTTCACTGCGCAGTGGGCGCGGTGAGCACACTTCGGTCGACGTGCAGACCTGGACCAACTGTCCGGGCGTAAACCTTGTTCTCTACTGACTTTGATCACGCCGCGGCCCGGTTTCCGAACCAGCCGCGAACGCTGCCCTGCCCACTCCCGCGCGGGGCTCTTGCTGCCGCGCCGGAAAAAAATCGAGCGGGAGAGACTCCCGCTCGCAGATTTTACCTGACTTCAGCGATCCGAGCGACTCATTTTCTCGCCCGGATCGCACCGCGGCGACCGAGATCCGAAGAGCTTACTCTTCGTCCCGTTTCACCGGCGTGTCGTCTTCGTACTTCTTCCAGAAGAAGTCACGCTCTTTGTGCTTCTCCATGGCGCGCTCGAAACGCTTGTCGTCCTGCTCGACGCTCTTGAGAATGTGTGGCGTGATCATGATGATCAGCGACTCCACGTCATTCGCTTTGCGCCTCCAAGTGAAGAGATTTCCAAGGATCGGAATGCTCGAGAGGATCGGCACTTTCGTCTGGATCTCTTCGCGTCTCTCCGTCTGCAGACCGCCGAGCACAGCGGTGTGACCGTCCGTGACGCGCAGAGACGTCACGACCGTCTGCGACGACTCGCGCGGCAAGTCGATGAAAGTTTGCGCGCCAGTCGCTTCCTGACTGAACTCGAAGCGATCGAAACCCTGAATCGTCGACGTCGTACCGACGAGTGTCGAGACACGTGGAATCACGGTCATGGCGATGGAGTCGGTGCCCGCAACGACGTGAGGGATCATATAGAGCGTGAACCCGACGTTGATCGGCGAGCGCTTGTTCTCGTCAATCGTCACCGTCGCATTACCGTTCTGGTCGACGTTGACGCGCTGCACAGCAAACGGGATCGTCTCGCCGACGAAGATGGTGCCAGGCTTGTTATCGACCATCGTCAAGGTCGGTTCCTGAACGATGCGGCTGTTCTCGTCGTCCTTGAGAAGGCGAAGAAGAAGTCTCGTCTCGGTGAAGTCGAGAATGCCGAGGGCTTCGAAGTCATCCGGGATGTCATCGATCTGGCCGATATCGAACGGGAACGTGCCGCCGAAGCGGAAGAGAGGATCGAAGGCAAGCGGGTCTGGATCAGCGCCACGGGCGATGACCTGGAAACCGTCGCGCTCCGGCGTGTTCGGAAGGTCGAACTTCACACCGCGCTCGAGGAGGTCGGCATTCTTCGTCGAAATGAACTTCACCTCAACGTAGATCTGTGGCGGTGGGACGTCGACGAGCTCGATGATGTGGGCGATCTCGTCGAGCTTCGGCTTCACGTCCTTGACGATGATCGTGTTGGTGTTGAAATCGAAGTTGAGTGAGCCTTCCTCGGAAACCACTTCTCGCAGAGCCCCTTCGAGGCTGAAGCTCGCTTGGCTCGCCGCCCCTCCGGAATTCGCGAAAGCGTTGGAACCAGCCTGGCCCGCGAAGGGTGAATTGGCATACTTTTCTACGTCTGCAATGATCGCGGTGTACGGATCGTCCGGTCGAACGTAGCGCAGCTGAAAGCTACGCGTTTCCAGCTGCCGCTTGAGCGTCTCCGGCCGCACGACGCGCAGGATCTCCTTGGCCGACTTGGTCTCTTCCGTGACAATCACGTAGCCGGCGGTCTTGACGATAGCATCCAGCGCTTCGCGCCAGAACACTTCGCGAAGGCTCAAACTAATCTGTCCCTGAATGTCGGACGCCAGCATGATGTTGGCACCTGCCTGCTTGGCAAGCAGCTCCAGCACGACTTTGATGTCTGCATCCTGAAACTCCATGCTGATCGAAGGCGGCTGAGCAAAACGAATCAGACGGTCGCTGACGTCGACAATCTCGCAGCGAGCCTGATTGGCAATCACACCAAGAGCCTCGCGCCAGTCGATCGAGTCGAGCTGGACCGTCACGGTCTCAGAGACCTCAGGATCCGCGATGATGTTCACGCCGACGCGCCGGCTGATGAAGCTAAGGATCTCACGCAGATCCTTGTCGCGGACGTCGAGCGTGATGAACTCGCTACTACCGACGGTCTCAGCGTCACCCGGACCGAAGTAGTCGTCAATCGCTGCCGTTGTGTCTCCTTCGTCCGCGCCGGTCGCGTCCTGCGCTTGGAGAAACGAGGCACCAAAGACGAGACATGCCACTACACAATGCAAGCGCCAATCATGCCGCCGCTCTTTCCAACCCATGTGACCTCCAACGGTGTAAACTCCGCGCGCGGCGGACCACCCTGTGTGTTCCACGATTCCTTGTCGTTGGGTTGGGCGTCCGACGCCCTAACCCACGCTCCTAACATTTAACTAACAATCTTGGTCAGCGATCCCCGCGAATCGCCTCCCGTCTGAGCTCCCGCGCCGCTCCCGTCGAGCCTACTCTTAATCTCCTTGGTCAGTATCGGCGGAAGACGACCGGGATCTGCTCCCCTTTGTAGTGAAAAGTCACTTTGTTGCTCTCGATCATCTCAACGCGCAGATCATCCAAGAACTCGCCCTGTGCGACCACCGTGCCGTTGAGCACAGCCATGCGACCGTCGTCGGACATGATGATGCCTTCGATCTTCGGGCGCACTGTCTCGAACTCTTTTCGGATGTTGGCACGCGTGAACCATCCTTTCGACGCGTCGAGAATCCGTTGAGCCACCGGCTGGTAGTTTTCGTTCGTTGCGGTCATCTCCTCGGTGAGGCGAAGCACCTCGCCGTGGATGCGAGCGACACGGTCGTAACCGCCGTCCTCGAAGACCTCCTTCATTTGGTCAAGTTTTTCCTTCGCCTGGCGGTAGTAATACTTGAGTCGGATGCCTTCGATCTCGATCTCGACGCTCGGGATCTTGCCGCGGATCACCTTGAACTCGCTGACAATCTTCGGAATCGTCAAGAGGTGCTCTCGCTCCAGCGTCTCCTTCAGCTGGATGTAGGACTCCATCGCTTTGGTGTCGTCCTCGAGCTTGATGTAGAACTTCACGCGCTCGAAGAGTTTCTTGGCACTCTCAAGAAGCTCCTCCTGCTGCTCTGGCTCGAGGATGACAGGAACGTCAGCGTTACCCGGTCCTGGATCCGCACCCTTCGTCGGAAACGGGTTGGTGAACGGGTCACGAATCTTCGAGACGTCAACCTGCACGCGCTCCAGCGACAGAGCCAGCTTGATGAAGTCCGTATCCGTCTGATACTTGTTCAGCGGCTTGAGAAGCCGCATGTCGTTAATAATATTACGCCCGGCGACCGCAGCCTCTTTGAGCGTGTCGAATACTTTGGCACGGCTTCCCTGCACGGCGAAGGCTTCCGCCCGCATGAGGGCAACGAACGCCTTATCGCCACCGAGATCGAGAACGTCGTCGTACTTTCGGAGGGCCTCGCGGAAGCTCCCTTTGGCGCGGTAGCAGAACCCGAGCGCCAAGTGATAGTCCGGATCGTACGGCTTCAAGCTGATCAGCTCGTTCAGCGCGCTGATCGCCACATCGGTACGTTTCTTTTGGATACTCGTCGTCGCCTTGCGACGCAGCTCGTTGATCCGCCGGTCCTGCTCGTCGTGCGTCTCACTCGGGTCATCTGCGGATTCAGCGTCTTCGTCCGACGGTCCCAAAATGCCCATGAGGCCCCGCAAACGTCCAACGAGTCCCTTTTTCCCACTGCTGCCATCAGCGGCGCTCGCTTCGTTGTCGCCGGCATCCAGCGTTTCATCGCCAACTGCAGATGGCACGACGAAAGGTTCACTCGATTCACTGGCGACGTCTTCGTCCGCCGGGGAGAACTCCTCCGGATCGTCTTCATCCGGCGCCGCTTCGTCACCAGGGACGTCCTCGGCGGGTAGTTCCGACTCAAGTCCAAACGCCTCCTCGTCCGCTGGCGCAGGAGCCTCCGTCGGTTCTTGGCAGAATACACCGACGCCGTGGAACGAGCCCACAAGCACGGCAAGCAAACAAACGACTGGAGTCTTCATTGTATCTCTCTTTACAGTTGCTTGTACGTGTACGTGCTGATCGTAAGGTCGATTTCCTTGATTGGGTTGTCTGCGTTCGCCAGCTCACGATCCGACGAGACGCCATCAAATCGAGGCGCAGTGGCCGGAGCTCCGAGCGGGCGAATGTTGAACGCATCGACCTTCAGGAACCGAGTGTGATTCTCAATCTTGTTGATGAAGGAGATGAAATCCTGAATCGTGCCGACGAGTTCGAACTTGTACTTGTGGCGAATGAACTTTGTCGGACTTGTAGGGGCGGCGTTCTTCTTACCGCGCGCCGCCGTGGGCTTGACGTACTCAGCACGTTTAATCACGATGTTCGTGTCTTGGCGGTAGTTGTCGATCGTGTCGACGAAGGCATCGTGCTCGACATGAGCCTCCTTCGGCAGGATGTCAGCGTACTCCTTGATGGTCGATGCGAGCCGATCGCGATCCTTGCGCAGCTCCGGAATCCTCTGGATTTTCTGATTCGCGGCCTTCTCGCGCTTCACGTAGCCATCCATCTCCGTGAGTCGCTCACTGCGTTCGCGATACTTGAAGAACGTAAGCGTTCCGAGACCAATGAGAGCAAGTCCCATGACCAATAGAACGACAGTCATCTTTTGTTTGTCGTTGAGTCTCATCGTAGTGGCCTCGAAGTCTATTTTTTGGTGATGAATGGACGCAGATCGAGCTTCACTGCGAAGCGAATGTTGTTCGGCTCGAGGTATTCGCTCAACTTGACGAACTTCCATTCCGGTGGGGTGATGTTGTTGAAGTCGGAATAGAAGTTTCCAGGCTTGACGCTCTCGTCAAGAAAGCGGAGATAAAACTCGTCGACATTCTTGAGCCGCTGGCGATAGTTCGTCATACGGTCAACTTCGTCTCCCGACGAGTAGCAGTGAAGCGCGAGCAGCCCCCCGGGCTGAGCGCCGCCGCCTTTGGCGGGAGCGCCATCACTCTCACGCATCTCCAAGCGGATAATCCAAATGAACGGCGGAGTAATGTCGCACAACATCTCGAGCTTCTTGGACCAAATGATGCGATTGGTCTTGATTGAGATAATCGCTTTTTCTCGAGACTTGTAGTCCGCGATCTCGTCGAGAAGCGTATCCACTTCTTGGGCGTTTTTCTCAACGTGTTCAACCTCGGCCCTTTTACGCTCTACGCGTTCGTTCAGAACGATCACGTTGAAGCAGATGTACACGTACACACATGCCGTCACTGCGACCAACGCGACTGAGAGCACAAGAGACAGAAAGAACTTCGGCGGCGTCTTCGCCGCGCGCTGCAGCTCCGGTGGAAGTAGATTGATGCGAATCATGAACTGTCTCCTAGGCGTCTAGAATTCGCGAAGCCAGTCCCACCGCTACGGTCAACTGTTCGCAGTGTTCCTTCATGAAGTCGACGTCAACACGATCGTCACGGACCTCGAGGTTTTCCGTCGGGTCCCACGAGTAAATACGCCGATCGAAGACGCGCTCGAGATTAGTCTTCAAACCAGGAAGCTTGGCGCTGCCGCCCGAGACATAAACCTCGTCGATCTCACGGTCGTACTGATTCTCGTAGTAGTCGAACGACAAGTGAATCTCGTTGCCGAGGTCGTCAAGCACCGGAAGGATACTTTCCTCGATCGATTCTTCGCGTCCCTCAGGTGAATGCTTGAGAGCATTGGCCTCTGCAGTGTCAACGGCAAGACGTCGCGAAACGGCCTCAGTAAAGTCATTCCCTGCAAGGTAGATCTCACGCGAGAAATAGGACGTATGGTTCTTCACAATGTTGATATTGGTCTTCACCGAACCAATGTCGACAAGCGCAAGAACTTTGTCTTCGTCTTCAACTCGTGGACTGTTGAGAGCGTTCAACTCGAACGCATTTCCAAGCGCGAAGGTGTCAACGTCGATAACGGTCGGAATCAGACCAACCCGTTGTAGCAACTCAAGGTGTTCCTCGACGAGATTCTGCTTCACCGCGACCAAAAGCACCTTCATCTCCTCATTCGCCGCGTCGTGAGACTCGTCGAAGTCAGGAAGAATTGCAGAGTCCAGGAAGACCTCGTCAATCTGGAACGGGATGTACTTATCGGCCTCGTAACGCAGTGCGCTTTTGAGGTCATCCTCAGCCATCTTGACCATGTTGAGATAGCGAACGATGACAGCTCGGCCGGAAACGGCCGTGGCCACTCGCTTAGTACGGATTCCAGCATGTCGGAAGAGGTCGGCGATGGTGTCAGGAATCGCGTCTTGTGACTCGATCGCGGCCTTGCCGAATCCTGTGATTTTCACTTGATCGCCGAACTCTGTGAGCTCAATAGCTTTCGCCTCAGTTGAGCCGATGTCGAGTCCGACGAGACTTCTCTTCTTTCGTATCATGTTTCACCACGAAAAGATTCGGACCTGCTACGTAAGAATGGCCCGTGGACCCAAACCACGACGACGGAAATCGTCCGCCGGAAGAGCCGCAGAAGAATACAACGCCCTTCTAAATCGTCAACGCAGACGAGAGACCTTTGAATATCCCGCGCGGCAAGCGATCTCGGAACTTGGTGCCGCCTCACGACACCGACCGGAGAGACTCGCGGCGTCGCACATGCACGCGCACCACTGTCTATCGGAAAGACTGCCCGCTCCGCGCTGCGTACACGTGGCAATAAAGGAGCTACGAAGCACGCACCAGCTCTCAACGTTCCGCGTATGTCGACCGAAGTCGTACCCGCGACGCGAGTGCGTCAGACCATACCGACAAACTGCGGCAATAGCCCCTTAACGTGGGACTCCAGGAACGCCTGGCTTTGACTGGCGGACTCGTGCTGCAGACACCGACGTGCGACGTCAAGAGCGTCGCGCATGGTCAGCTGTCGAATGATTCGCTTCACCGTCGGAATCGATATGGGACTAACGCTAAAGCTGCGCAGGCCGAGCCCCAGAAGCAGCACGACATACAGCGGCTCGCTGCACATCTCCCCACAGATGGACACATCAATGCCGTGTTGTTGACTCGCGTCGATCACACCGCGAATCATGCGCAGGATCGCAGGATGGGCGGGCTGGTAAAGATCCGCGACCCTCTCGTTGACTCGGTCGACCGCCAGACAATACTGCACCAGATCGTTCGTTCCGATACTGAAGAAGTCTACCTCGCGTGCGAACCGGTCTGCCATCAGGGCGACCGATGGCACCTCGACCATGATCCCAATTTGAACGTTCGCATCGTGCTCAACGCCTTCCTCCCGGAGCTCTTCTTGGACCCCTTCGATGAATCCCTTCGCCCGCCGCAGTTCCTCGAGGCTTGACACCATCGGCAACATGATGCGCACCGGACCAAGCGCTGAGACGCGAAGTATCGCGCGGATTTGTGCCCGGAAGAGGTCCGGACGCTGGAAACACAGACGCAGAGATCGACAGCCGAGAAACGGGTTCGGTTCGTGAAAACGGACGGTTTCGGTGTGAAACTTGTCCGCACCGGCATCTAGCGTTCGGATCACGAGTGGACGATCGTCGAGCTGTTCGATCGCCGCGCGGTACGTCCGATAGTGAAGCTCCTCGTCAGGCACGTCCCTGGCGTAGAGAAACTCGGTGCGATAGAGCCCGATACCACGCGCTCCCCAAACAAGTGCGGGCTCGATCTCTTCGGGAAACTCGATATTCGCCGCAAGGAAGATTTCATATCCGTCGAGCGTCTCGCAGGGAAAACGTATTTCAGAGTGAAGACTGCGAAAAAACTCATCCGACAGTGCAGCCCGAACGCGGTATTCATCGAGCGTCTTTTCCTCTGGGTCGACGATCACGACGCCGCTGTAACCGTCAACAATGATTCGTTCCCCGCCGCTGACGCACGTCGACAAATCTTCAAGACCGACGACGGCAGGAATCTGCATGGCGCGCACCATGATCGCCGCGTGCGATGTTCGTCCACCGACGTCGATCGCAACACCGCTGACGGCTTCTTTGTCGAGCCGCGCCGCTTGACTCGGGCTGAGATCGTGATCGACTAGCACAGCATCTTTCGCACGTGCCAACTCGTCTACGGACTGCTTTCCCAGCAGCGTCTCGAGGACCTTACGCTCAATGTCCTCGATGTCGTGAGCACGCTCGGAAATGTAGGACGATTCCATCTCCTCGAACCGCCTCCGATAGGCTCGCATAACGAGAGAGATGGCATGTTCCGCCGTGTAACAATGGTCACGAATCGACGCCACGATCTCCTGGCGCAGATATCGATCTGCCACCATATCTCGATGGCTCTCGAGCACCTGCCGCGGGATCATCATATCCTCGCCGAAGCGCCCGATCTCGTCGTTGATCTCCGCGACCGTCCGCTCCACAGCGTTGTCGAAGCGCTCGACTTCGGCCTCGACGTCCTCCGGGTCGACCGAACGACGATGGATGCGAAAGTCCTGCTGGGCGACGACGATGGCATCGCCGATGCCGATGCCAGGCGAAACTGGAATTCCTTTGCGGCGGACTTCCACTCACTCCTCGCCGAATTTGTCGTTGATGAGCTCAACGAGGGCGTCGATGGCCCCCTCCGCGTCATCTCCGTCAGCTCGCAGCTGAAGCTTTTCGCCTTTTTCGACCCCAAGCGTCAGGATGCCAAGGATGCTCTTTGCGTCGACCTCCTCATGAGCGCCTTCGCGCGCGACATAGATCGACGCTCGGTATTGCTGCGCGACCTGCGCCAGTCGAGTCGAGGCACGAGCGTGCAAACCGTGCTCGTTCGTGAGTTCTACGCTTCGCTTGAGTTCCATCCTGTATCCAAACGGTTGTCACCACGACGCGGGCGTGGCATGCCGTCAACCGCCAACAGGCGCCAACGGCAGAATAATCTCTTCGTAAATCGCTCGAGCCAGCAAGTGAGAATCGTGCCGTGCCGTCGTGCCAGCCGAGAAAAAGTCGCGCTCAATCAGACGCACGTCGGCGAATTCTTCGGCAGGCAATCCCGAGGTCACCGGGCTTGCGTGTTGGGCGCGATACCTCGCGACCAGGTCCTCGGGAAGCGGACCGCTGTGGGCGAGCACACAATCTGGGAAGTCGTCGCCAACGTGGCGTCGAATCGCGCGTAGATGATCCGCGAGATCGTAGCCGTCGGTTTCGCCAGGCTGCGTCATGATGTTAGCTATGTAGACCTGCGGGCTGGCGTTCGCCCTGATCGCATCCATAATGCCTTCAAGAAGAAGGTTCGGAATCACACTGGTGAACAAGCTCCCAGGTCCGAAGAGGAAGAGCTCAGCCTCTTCGATCGCCGTGCGGATCTCAGGGAGCAATTTGACCGGCGACGGTCGGAGCTCGATACGCTCGATCGGCTTTCGACTCTGCGTGATCTGCACCTCCCCCGTACTCTTCGTGCCGTCTGGATGGTGCGCCACCAGGGAAACTTTCTCACCGGCGGCAGGAATGACGTTGCCGCGAACTCTCAGCAAACGGTTCATCTCACTGATCGAACCGCGGAAACTTCCCACCACACGTGCCAACACCGTGATGAACAGATTTCCGAAGCAGTGGTCTTTGAACTCAGCCTCACTGAAGCGGTACTGAAAGACTTCCTCGATCAACGGGTCGACGTCGGCGAGAGCGAGCAGGCAGTTTCGCAGGTCGCCAGGCGCAACGATGTCAAAGTCATTCCTCAGTCGGCCGGAGCTGCCGCCGTTGTCTGTAACAGTGACCACTGCTGTGATGTTTTCGGTGTAAGCCTTGAGGCCAGCTAAGAGGGCAGCCATACCGGTCCCACCGCCGAACGCGACGGTCTTGAGACCGCGTCGCTCGTGCGCGGACGCCTCTTCCGCTCTCCGACTTGGAAGTGAGTTCCCCGTCCTCGAGCCGTGCGAGCGCGGCCTGATGCCAGCGTTCTTTTCAACTGAACTGCTCATCGACTTCCTTAAAGATGGCCTCGAGGCTCTTTAGTTTCTCGTCCGAAGCAAGATACCGTAGTGTTTTCTCATCCTTGTGAAGTGACGCGACTCGCTTGATCAGATCAAGATGTTGGGCGGCCATATTCGCCGGCGAGAGCACCAAGAAAATCACATGGACGAGCGCACCGTCGTGGGCGTCGAAGGGCAAACCTGACTTCGAGCGCGCAAAGATTCCAACCAAACCATCCACAAAGGAACAGTCTTTGGCGTGGGGAATCGCGAGGCCCTTTCCGATCGCGGTCGAGCCAACCAACTCGCGCTTCAAAATCGCCTTTTCAGCCTTCTTCGCTCCGTCGTCCTTTAAGGCCCCAAACTCGACAAGCGACTGCAGAATCTCGCGGATTGCCGCTTTCTTCTCGCGTGCTTGCAAATCGACGATCACGCGATCGGAGGGAAACGTCGCGACCAAAGAAACTTCTTTTTCGTTCATGCGCGAAGACGATACCGACACGTCAAACAGGGACTGGAAAACGGCAACGGGGCGTCTCCGCACCCGGGCCAACCACACCCCCACAGCCCCGCTCCGAAAAGACTCCCAATGGCTTATGAATCGCGGCGAACGCGAGCCGCCAGGGCGGCGCGAAACGGCCACGCTCGAGGTTAGGGGAAAGATGGGGAAACATCACTCGCTCACACTCTAAACGTTCCGCCCCGCCTGTCGTCGAAAACGCGTGCGCCAAGCGCGCCTTTAGCCCTCGAGCACGATTTCGAAAGTGAGAGTGTCCATCGCGCAGCGCGGCATGCACGCTCAGTTCAACAGCGACGGCTACTTGCGGACCTGGCGATGCCGACCTGGGCAAGAGAGACCCAGCTTTCACCTAGAAAACACCTTTCGTAGCTACTGAGAGGAAAAGTCTGTGCGGTCGACGATCTCCTCGTAACTCTCGAGCTCTTCGGCTTCCACCGCTTCCACCGGATTTGCCGGAGGCGCCTTCTGAGCGCGATGGTCCCGCTTCTTCTCTTTCAGGCGCGTGAGCCCGGTTTCCGCCTTCGACACCGCCACGTCCACGGCTGCGTACAGCTCGCGCGATTTAGCGTGGCAGACAATGGGATTTCCCTTCGGCACCGAAATCACGAGCTCGACCTCCGCCTCTTCCCCGGCGCCGTCGACGATGGCCTCGATGCGCGAAATCCCGCCAAAATAACGCTGAAGCTTCTCGAGCTTCTCTTCGACATGCTCGCGCTGGCGAGACGTGAGCTGAGCATGCCTGCCCTTGATGACGATCGTTGCCATAGGACGGTGCTCCTTCAATGAGAACCCAGTCTCAGTTGCCCGCAGACGGCGTGCTGAAGCCGAACGCCCGACTCCCCGCAGCACCACCGCCAACCCTGCGTGCCACGCCTTTTCGCTGACAAGTGGGGCCTGCTTTGAAGCGGATCGAGCTCAATTTGAGGGGGAGTCGACTGCAGCCGCACGATTTCCCAACGAGCTGTTAAAATAAATTCCTGAAAGCACTTAGTGCGGGCAGTATAACAGCGCCGACCCTCGCAGTCAATCCGGGCGGGTTTCGATCGGCGGACGCAGGTCACGGGCAAAGCTCTCGGCTGGGCGACCAGAAGTACTCCCCTGGCGCCTCGCTAAGACATCCGCATCGAGGTCGTCACCGGTGTAGTAAACCTTTACGAGGAAAAGACCTTCGGGGGGCGCGGTCGGACCCGCTGCCGCTGGACGGCGGTTTGGCGCTAAGAGAGCGGTGATGTCTTCGGGCGCCATGCGGCCGCGTCCGACCTCGATCAGTGTCCCCACCATTCTTCGCACCATCTTATAGAGAAAATGGCTGCCAAAGACGTGAACATCGATGCGATGCTCTTCGGCCTCGACGCCCGAGGCGTATATTCTCCGTACGGTCGTCCGCACCGGCTGCCCCGAGACGCAGCTCAACGGCGCAAAATCATACTCGCCAACGAAACGCTCCGCGGCCAGGCGCATACGCTCGACATCGAGCTTCAAAGGCACGTGAGCGACGAAGCGCCGCGAAAACGGATCGATCTCTGCACGCCAGTCGATCCGGTACAAGTAGTGCTTGCCGATCGCTGAGAAGCGAGCGCTGAAGTCGTGGTCGACCTCCTCGACGTGGCGGACGCGGACGTCCGGCGGCAGCCGCCCGTTCATGGCGCGAGCCAGACGCGCGCATGGAATCGGGTGCGACAGGGCGAAGGAACTCACCTGCCCCCAGGCATGAACGCCCTGGTCCGTGCGGCTGGCGCCCACCACTTCGATCTGCTGGCGGTCCAGCACGACGCGCAGCGCGGTCTCCAGCTCTCCCTGCACGGTCCGCACGCCGTCTTGCCTCTGCCAACCGTGGAACTCGGTACCGTCGTAGGCAAGAGTTAGTTTCAGGCGGCGCGCTGGGGCGTGAGTTTCAGCCAAAGACACACTCAGCGATCTGAACGGCATTCAACGCGGCGCCCTTGCGAATTTGGTCGCCGACCACCCAAAGATCGTACGTCGAGGGGTCGTTGGGATGCCGTCGCAGCCGCCCGACGATTACGTCATCGGCACCACTAACGCTCAGCGGGGTTGGGTACACGTCCTCGCCCGGTGCATCCAGCACGGAAACCCCGTCCGCCGCAGCCAACGCCGCTCTGATCGTGTCGAGCTCGAGAGGCGCCTCAGTCGTCACTTGAATCGACTCAGAGTGAGCGCGTTCGACGGGAATTCGCACACACGTGGCGCTGATCGGCACGTCGTTGAGCCCCATGATTTTGGTGGTCTCCCACACCATCTTCATCTCCTCGCGCGTGTAACCGTTCTCCTGCACTGAATCGATGCGCGGGATCACGTTGCCGGCAAGTCGATGAGGAAACGGCGAATCCACGGCGCGCCCGTCAGGGCCGATCTCCCCCCCGAGCTCGCGCGACAGCGCGTCCATCCCCTTCGCGCCGGCGCCCGAAGCCGCCTGGTAGGTTGACGCGACGAGTCGCTGAATCGGCGACAGACGATGAATCGGCGCGATCGCCACGACCATGATGATCGTCGTGCAATTGGGGTTGGCGATGATTCCGCCATGGCCGTTGATCGCTGCCGCGTTCACCTCCGGCACCACGAGCGGTATCTCTGGGTCGTAACGAAACGCCGACGAATTGTCGACAACGAGCGCGCCAGCATCGACCGCGACAGGAGCATATTCCTTCGACGTGCCACCGCCAGCCGAAAAGAGTGCGAGATCTATGCGCTTGAATGAATCGCGGCCGAGCACACTGACGGGAACTTCCTCACCTTTGAATCGCACGGTGCGACCCTGCGATCTTGGCGAAGCGAGAGGGATCAACTCGGCCACGGGAAAATCCCGCGTTTCGAGTACGTTCAGCATCTCTTGACCAACGGCGCCGGTCGCACCTACGACCGCCACCCGCGCACTACTCATCTCGTGTCTCCTTCCAGCGTCTGATATAAGCCGTTGCGAGGGCCATGAGTGGCACCCCGAAGAGGAAAAAGCCGACCGCCGCGACGATCACAAACTCAGGTTTCGAAACACCGAAGATCATCGTTCACCTGCTTGCCTCCGCCTGCTTTACCCGCTTGCAGCGTCGCTCCGAATCAACTCATCATCGAAAATAGCACGACCTACGGCCGCGAAGCTCGCTGTGCGCCGGCCGTCCTGGGGCTCACCCGACGCGCGATGAAGTCCCTCAGTATACTGCAGCGGTGAGAAAAAAACTGCATTTCAACTCTGACGGGCGCCCCGCCACTCGCGAAAGTGAAACGCCTCGTGGACGTCTTCCGGCAGCAACTCGTCACGTCCGGCAAGATCAGCAACCGTACGCGCCACTCGGAGTGCGCGGGAGTAACCGCGAGCCGACAGCTGCCACTGCGTCGCGGCTGCCGCCAGTGTCTCAAGAGCCGACGATGTCGCCCCCCCGCGCTTGAGTAGCCGCGGAAACGGTACGCGCCCGTTGACCACACCACCTCCCCAGCGGCGCTCCTGGATCTTCCGGGCGCGAGCCACGACATCGCGCATGGCGGACGTGCTGAGACCACTCCGCCCGGAGCTCAAGAGCGCCCCCGGATCGACGGGGCGGACGCCGACGAACAGGTCGAAGCGGTCGAGCAGCGGCCCGGAGATACGCTGCGCGTAGCGCACCACCGCCTGCCGCGAACACGAGCAATCTCGCCTCTCCGAGCCGTAGTACCCGCACGGGCAAGGATTCATGGCGGCGACGAGCAGAAACCGGGCCGGAAAAGTGACGCAGCCGCTGCATCGGCCGATCCTGATCATCCCCTCCTCGAGCGGCTCACGGAGCGACTCGAGGGAACGGCGGCTGAATTCAGCGAACTCGTCGAGGAATAGGACACCCCCATGCGCCCGACTCACCTCACCAGGCTGCGGCAGCGAACCGCCGCCGACGAGCCCTGCGTAGCTGATCGTGTGATGGGGACTGCGAAACGGTCGCTCGGAGACGAGTGCCGAACACGCTACGCCGCCGCACGCGCTCTGGATGCGGGTCATCTCAAGGGCTTCCTCGTACCCCGGCGGCGGCTGAATAGAAGGCAGTCGCCGCGCCAGCATCGTTTTCCCTGCTCCCGGCGGCCCGCAGAGAAGAACGTTGTGAACACCAGCGCTTGCAATCAGGAGAGCACGCTTCGTCGCTTCTTGGCCGCGCACCTCCTCGAAGTCAACGCTCGGGTCAGCCGGCGCAGCGGCGAGCTGGCGTTCGCCGTCGCCGCTGCGGGCCTGCCGCAGCACCGCCTCCAGAGGTTGCGACACAAGGTCCAGAACTTCGCGCAGCCGCGATGCCGCGACAACCTCGATGTCCCGCACCAACCGTACTTCGGCGGCATTTTCTTGTGGCACGATCATCAGGCGCACGCCGGCCCGCACCAAACCGTCGGCGACGAGCAGTGCCCCCGGCACGGCGCGGAGCTCGCCTTCAAGCCCGAGCTCCCCGATGACGCCAACGCAACTGAGCAGCCCCGGCGGCGACATCCAGCCATCGCCGGGCGCAACCTGGCGATCCGCCAGGAGAATCCCCACGGCGATGGCCAGATCGAATCCAGCTCCATCTTTGTGCTGCGCGGTCGGGGCCAGGTTGATGAGAATGCGTTTTTTGAAGGGAAACGAAAAGCCTGAGTTCTTGATTCCGGCCCAAATGCGTTCGCGGCTCTCGCGAATCGACTTGCCGGCGAGGCCGACGATCGTGACCGCCGGTTGTCCACGCGTCGAGACGTCGACCTGTACCTCGACCATGCGGCCTTCGAGTCCGAAAAAGTCTCCGCCGCGAAGCCGTACCATGTTTCCAGCGCTCGCCGTCGCGGGAGTGACTCCCGCCGCAGTCGCGTCGCACACCGCCGCTCCTGGCGGCTGCGGCTGCGGGCGGGAAGCTGTGGCCGAGTCCCCCTCAGCCCCTCTTTCATCGTCCTGAGACATGTCTCTACTCACTGTTAGGGAATAAGTTAAGGAAACCGACGATCAAAGAGAACGATCGTCAGAAAGCGCGGCCACGTCAGATCGGCAGCGCGGCCAGCGCGACGCCCGGCGCTCTGCGCCCAGCGAGTAGGTTCCCTCAGTTTAGTGCCGCGGCTTGACACCTCCCAGTAAAATGGTTCAGTACCCTTTTTTCCCCGCGAGAAGCTCTGGCAGTCTTGGCAGGAGCCGTTCGGCCTGTTGGGAGTCCGCCCACGGAAGTACGCCGCTTTGTTGCGGACATTCGAGCTGACTTTGCCGATAAAGAAAGAAATGTGCCCGCGCGCAACCCAGGAGACCGCACTTTTCATGACTAGCACCCCGCGTCAGACACTCGTGAGGCGCCGGTCGAGGTGGACCCACCTCGTCGCGTTTCTTGCCATGTTCGCCGCGGCCGCGGTGGCGTCTCCAGTCCCCAGCCAAGAAAGCACTCCAGCGCAGATCCAAGCGCTTCTCGGTCAACTCGAAAAACGCTCGGGCGATCAATACTGGGCCGGAGTGTCGAGATTGCAGTCACTCGGAACCGCCGCGATCCAGCCGCTTCGCGACGCCATCGGCACGGTCGGCGAACGAGCACGACTTGCCTGCGCTAAGATCCTCCTCGAGCTGGACGACGAAACCATCAGCGACTCGGATCTCACGATTGCCTCCAGCACGCTCGACGGTCTTGCGCGCGAAGCACGAGATCGAGAAGTGAGACTTGCCGCGCTGCAGCTCTACGGCCTCTACGGCGAGATCGATCAAGCGGAACCAGTGCTCGAAGAGACGCTCGCGACCGCAAAGGATCCAATGACCGTGATCCGCGCCGCCGAAGCTCTCTGGGAACTCAACCGCAGTACGGCGGGACGTGAAAAGCTCCTCGTGCTTCTGAAGCTTAAGGACTTCCGCGTCCGGCGTGAAGCGGCGCTGACGCTGGCGCAGATGGGCTACTTCGAAGGCGAAGTGCGTACGATCCTTCAAGAGCTCGAAACCGAACCGAGCGAGCAGGGTCGCCGCGCGGCAATCCTCGGCAAGGTGCAGGAGCTCTCGCGCCAACTCGACCGCAAACTCGACAGTGGCGAGATCCTCCTCGAAGGCGTCAATCCGACGAAACTGCTGCAAATCCGCAAACAGCGCATCGAGGAGCTCGAGGCGCAGCTCGCAGCGGCAACCGAAGGTGGGCCGACGAATTCAGGACGCGCCGAGTCGATCACACTCGACGCTCACACCGCCATCCTCGAGGAAGTTCTGCGCACAGTGCAGGAAAAGTACGTCGACGAAACGAAAGTTAAACGCAAGGATCTGATCACCGCTGCCATCAAGGGTATGGTGGGCAGCCTAGACCCGTTCTCAGCTTTCATGACCGTCGAAGAGACACGAGACTTCGGCCAGTCCATGGCCGGCGAGTACTCTGGAATCGGTGCGCACGTCAACAAGAGACCGGGGTTCCCACTCGAGATCCGCAAGGTTCTACATGGCGGGCCGGCTTTCGCCGCCGGTGTCCGTTCGAGCGACTTGGTCGTCAAGATTGACGACGTGGAGACCGCACCTCTCGAGCTCAGCGTTGTCGTAGAGAAACTGAAGGGCCCCGCGGGCAGTGAGATCCGCCTGACGGTTCAGCGTGTCGGCGAGACGAGCCACACCGAATACACCGTTCGTCGAGGGCGCGTCGAAGTTCCGACGATCTACTCGCAGATGCTTCCTGGCAAGATTGGCTACACGCGGGTGACACGCTTCGGAGATCGCACCGCACGCGAATTCACCGCTGCGGTCGACGAGCTCGAAGAAGACGGGATGACTGGCCTCGTCCTCGATCTGCGGGGCAATCATGGTGGACGCGCCAGCGGCGCCATCAACATTGCGGACCAATTCGTCAGCGGCAGTCTGCCGATCATCAGCCAAAAGGGGCGCGACGGTGGCGAATCAAGCACGCCAGCCGACGACGCCGAACGACCTCCTTATCCGATGGTCGTCCTGATCAACGGCGAAAGTGCCAGCGCTTCCGAAATTGTCGCCGGTTCTCTCCAGGACTTTCAACGCGCGACGCTGATCGGCGAGCGTTCCTACGGCAAGGGCACCGTGCAGGAAGTCGTCGAGCTGTCCAATCGCTCGGCTGCGACGCTCGGCGGCATCGCGAAACTGCGCCTCACCGTGAAGTACTACTTTCTCCCTCTCGGCCGGCTGATCCACAATCTTACGGACGAGCGAGGAAACATTGTCACACGCGGCGGCATTGAACCGGACATTCGGGTGGCCTCGAGGAGCATCGAAGCGTGGCGCGCGGAGTTGATCGATGAGCTACAGTCATCCAACGAGCTCCTGACGTACGTCCACAAACACAGAGAGCAGCTCGAAGACTCCTACCATCGCAAAGAAGCCCGTAGCTTCGACAACTACCCACGCTTCGAGGAGCTCTACGCTGCGCTCAACACCACGCTGCCGCGGGACGATGTGCGGTTAGTGGTCAGGCAACTCGTGCGACGAGCGCTGGAGGACGCAGCGAAGCATGAGTTTGCCTCCGATTACCTCGAAGACCGACAGCTCCAGGCGGCGCTGCTCGAAGTTTTGAACCTGCGCGGTGACGACGCATCGACGTTTGAGGAGTACCGTGACCTGGGCGCGTGGGTCGAGGAAGGTGCGGGCGACGCCGGCGAGGCGTCCGATGCCGCACCCGAGCCGGGAACAAACGACGAAGCGACGAACGAGAAAGAGTAGGCGCACGAGGCGAAGCCGTCGCAAGTCGAACGACTCTCCCCGGCCGTTTCCCCGGTGAATGCGACCGTCGTCAAGTCGCCGGTGCGGCGCCGCACGGGAAGTTCCACGTGAGCATGTGAACTCAAGCGTCGAGCGGCTCGTTGGCGCGCACCACGTAGTCGGTGTCCCACTCGTCCGTGTCGGCAGAGTAGGAGAACTGAGGTACGAGATCGAAGGCTTCTTCGAAGTCGTAGAGGCCGTGGAAGTCCTCACGGCGATCCGTCTCCTGGGCCCCCATGAGATCGTACTCGACCAGATTGAAGACGACCTCGCCGAAGTCGTCCGTCGAGCTTACGCCCCAACTCTCCAGCACCGTTCGAGCGAGACACCCGAACTGGGCCACGGCGCACTGGCGGATGCCCTCGAGGAGCTCGGGCCCGGTGACGTGCTGACTTTCGCGGTCGTCGTCGGAGACAACGTTCTTCAAGGTCCAGTCGAGGGCCTCGTAGACGAAGTTATACGTCTCGGCGCTATAGCGACTGTCGTCTGCAAGCAGGCGTCGGAATTTTTCGGCTGCGGTCATAGGTAGCGATCCGCTTGAAACGCAGTTGCTGAACGGCAAACGCCGGAGGCGCAACAGCGCGCGCCACTGGCGTCGACTCTCATCCGGATAGTTCGGACGGCGGCGGTAAAAAATTGAGTCCTTTGTGCTCCGATCCATGCAACTCACCCCGTCAGAAAAGGCTATGGAAAGCAGCAGGGGATCGATTTGAATCGAACGGCCCAATACTCTCCCGGAAGGGGCCCCGCGCGATCACGAAGGCATGAAGAAGGGCTGAGTGGGGAGGCGAGGACGGCAGCCCTTAACAGCCTGTTGAAAAAGCGCTTCGAGCTGAAAACTGGTCGCTTCGCGTCCAGATCAGCCGCGGCGAACGCAGGTAATCTCCGAGATTCTCGAGGCTCGCCGCGGCTGATCTGGGCGTGAAGAGGCCGGTTTCTCAGCCGAATGACTTTTTCAACGGGCTGTTAACCGCCCGGGGCGGGCGACAACACCACCTTCCAAACGACCGTCCGGCGCGGGTGGACAACTCCAGCTCACCGCCTGGTCAACCAGGAGCCCGATAGGCCCCGGTCAGCGAGCAGCTTCGTGGTAGCGCCGCGCTCCCTGCCGGAGCTCGGCCAGCAATCGCTCGAGGATCAAGTCGGCGTGGACGTTGCCGTCCCAGGCCTCGGCGAGTTCACACAAAACGTCCATGGCGCGAAGGATCCGGTCGAGACTCGTCTCATCCGCGGTGTCGAGTTCGCGGTGGCAGCGCACGAGAAGAATATTAGTCAAACTCCGCACCTTCTCGCGGTGGGTGCCGTCCGGGAAAAGAGCAGCAAGCCATTCCTTCGGATCGTTTCGTGCAAAAAAACCCCGCTGCATGACGAGACCGAGTATCTCGTCGTCGACGCCCTCCTCCACCTCGCGACTCTCAGAGGAGGTCAGAGGCACACGGTGGCAGCGCGACACGATCGTCTCAAGAAGCGTACCCGTCGAACGTGAGATCAGAAGGAGAAGCGATCGCTCTGGTGGTTCTTCCAGCGTTTTGAGAAGCGCGCTCGCTGCCGGCTCGGTAAGACGGTCCGCATCACTAAGAATCGCAACTTTCGTTCGGTCGCTCTGCACGTAAAGACGCTCGCAGAGCTGTCGCACGGTGTCGATATCTACTTTTGATTTTCCTTCCGCCAGCCCGAATGTGTTAACCGCCGGATAGTTGTCGTGCTCAATGGCGCGGCACGTGGCGCACTCGCCACATGGTCGGCCACTCCCACAGTGGATCGCTTTGGCGAACTCGATCGCGAAGCGCACGCCTGCGTCGGTAACATCTCCCCAAAGAAGATACGCATGCGCTAGCCGCCCACGATCGAGAACTTTCTCGAAATACTCGCGCGCAAACATGTGCCCCTCGCAGTGCGGTAGAAACGCAACCACGTCAGCAACTCCCCGGGGACACGACGTCAAGACTCGCGAGGACTCGCCGGTGAACTTCATCAACTGAGCCCTTCGCATCGATGACATGAACGCCCTGCGGAAAACGCTCTGCGAGCAGTAAGAAGTTGCGGCGCACCTGCTGCTGAAACTCGACGCCTCGCCTCTCCATACGGTCGGCACCGGCAGCGCGATGCAAGGCAACGCGAGGATCGAGATCGAGCAGGATCGTTTCGTTCACGGTCGCACCTTTGACCGCGAGGAGGCCGAGGTTCAGGATCTCTTCCGGCTCGAGGCCTGCAGACGCACCCTGGTAGGCTGCAGTTGACCACCAGAATCGATCGGAAATGACGATCTCCCCGGCTTCGAGCGCTGGTCGAATGCGCTGCTCGACAAGGTGAGCTCGCGCCGCCATGAATAGATACGTCTCCGTAACGGGTGACAACTCCTCGCCGCAGCCATCAAGAAGAAGCGAGCGCAGCTGCTCGCCGAGCTTCGTGCCACCTGGCTCGCGGACCGCGAGGACGGAACGCCCGGCGCTGCGAAGATGCGCGGCAAGAAGTTCAGCCTGCGTGCTCTTCCCACAACCGTCGCCGCCCTCAAGCGCGATGAACATGAAAGCTCCTGGACCAATGCGATCGCCGCCTTACGTACTGTTCATAGTACGACCAACGGGAAGAATAGCGTATCGCCTCGAGTTTGGCCATTTTGCGCCGGCGGCGCACCGCCAGTTAGCCGCGACTCCACCGCCTCTTGGAACCTTCTGCGCCAGTGAGACACTTCGTTCGAGCTCGAAGGCCCCACTCGCTGTTTGCCGCGGCTGCACGAAATCCGTGCTCCAGTGCTGTGTTACCGGGGGTGGGCCACGGCGCGAAGCTCTCCCACCGCCAGTATCAAGACCGACTCGGATCGTCGGGCAGAAGCCCGTTCACTCAGCTGAAGACGACGCGAGCGGACGGCTCAGCCGCCGCAGCTCGTCGAGCACGAGCTCCGCGGCGCCGACACCCTCGGAGATGAGCGCATCGAGACCACTGAAGTCGGACCAGTACTTCTCACCGACGTTCGGCCGGATCACGACGTCGGCGCGCTCAAGCTCAAGGTCGTTCAGTCGCTTACAAGCAATCGTTTCGACGCGCAAGATCGCGTCAAGCCCCTGGGTGATCTCCACGATCTCTGGCAGTTGTGACGTAATGTCGACCGCGATCACATGGCCCGGCCGAAACGAATGGGCCGCACTGACCGGCACCGGCCCGATCACTCCGGCGTCGACGAGCAGTTGCTCTCCGTGTGCCACGGGAGGAAAAAAGCCCGGCAGCGAGCAGCTCGCCAGGACGGCTTCTCGAATCGAGCCTTCGCGAAGGAGCACTTCCTCGCCCGAACGAATGTCGAGTGCCGGCACTGCAAACGGAATCTGCGTATCCGAAAACTGTTTGTCAGGAACGAGGTCGGAGATCACGTCCATGAGACGCTTCGTCGGGAAAATCGACGGGCGTCGTAGGAGAGCACTGAAGACGTACCCTTTTTTGATGCTCGAAATTAAGTTGGCGACAAAGTTTTGTTCCGCATCTTCACTGCCGAGGAGCACCTTCTTAAAGGCACTGCTGCGTTCGGCGCTCTCACGAAAGTACTTCAGGGCAACTCGGGTAATCTCCGTGGCACTGGGATTGAGGGCGTAGGCGGCGCCGACGACCGCGCCGGCGCTAGTTCCGACGATAGCGTCGACCGAAACGCCTTCGCGTTCTAGGACTTGGAGAACACCCAAATGCGACAGTCCTCGAGCTCCGCCACCACCAAGCGCCAGACAGTTTCGTTTTGCTTCACCCATGTTCGTCTCGCTCGCATCCCACTACGGTTTCACCGGCTGCTGCGCCGCCGCCGTCGTGGTGGCATTTGCGGTCTCGGTGCGCAAATCGACGATGCGCTTCTCTTTCATCTGAGTCTCCATGCCGAGCAGCTCAAGAACCTTCTCAAGCGCCAAAACGCGTGTCGAGTTCAGCTTCACTTCGGAAACACTGAAGAGATGCTTTTCAAGGCGTTCCACGACAGCAGCTTGATCGGTGTCGCTGACGTCGCCGGCAAGCGCCAGGTTGAGATGGATCTCGTCGACGTCGCACGGATCGTCGTTTCGTTTCTTGATGACCAGCTGCCACTCCTCGACGACAGGGTCGTTATCGAGCTCTTCCTTGAAGACGTTCAGATTCACGAGAGTGCCCTTCACTTTCGAAAGCTGAAAATTCTTCAGGTTGCTGACGCGCTCGAGTTGGGAAGCAAGCCGCGGCACGGTTCGGCCGCAGTGCGGGCAGGGCTTCCAGGTCATACCTCCGACGATCAGGTCGCCCGTGCGATAGCGAAGGATGCAGCTGCCGCGCCCGTCGATGCACGAATACACCAGCTCTCCGGTTTCCCCCTCGCCGACAGGATTCCCTGACTCGGGATCGATGAGCTCGACGATCTCAAAGTCTGGATATGTATGAAAACCCGCGTCCGCCTCTCCAGGACACTCTGCCCAGCACTTACGCGACTCTGTAAAACCAAGAACGCTCTGAACACGCGGTTTTGTCGCGCCCATCGACACGAGGAGTTCCTTGACGCGAGACCGATAACCAGGCGTCACCTGGTCGCCGCCCAGAGCCAATCCTTCGACGAAGCTCAAGTCCATGGAACGGGAATGAGCCTCTCGCAAGACGTGATAAACGTATCCCGGAATGCCAATGATGAAGGAGGGGCGAATCCGCTCGATGGACTGCAGAATTCCTTCCGTCCCCATGACCTTGCCGCCACCGGTGTTGAGCGTCAGCACGTTGCTCCCGATACCGACATAGTACACCTGCCAAAACGCCAGATGCGGCGCGTAGGGGAAGAGGTTCAGCAAGCGTTTGTCGCGCGACCCGATGTCCGCCACTTGCAAAATCCGGCGCCCGACCTCTTCAAGGAGCGCAAGATCGTAGTTCGTGAGCGTGAAGAGCGTTGGCAACGCTGAACGCCCCGTGGTGAAGAACATCGAAACGGGACGGTATTCTCTCTCGAGGCTTTCGCGCACGCCAGACTCGCCTTGCCACAATCGATTCCAAAGAAGGCGAAGCTTCCAAGAGAGTGGCCACTGCGCACGGATAATCTCTGGAGTCGGCTGCAGAATCAGATCGCGAGGACGCTGCGGCTCGTCGGCAGTCGGTGCGATCAGGTCCTTCGACGTGAACGGCAACTGCTGAAAATCACGTAACGACTGGATGTTGGCAGGATCGACGCCCGCATCGCGAAAGAGGCGTTGATAGAATGGGCTGAAGGGCAGTACTTGATAGCGAAGAAACGTCTTCAGCCTGCGAAGCTGCGCTGCCTGTCGCTCGTCGGGTGAACGACGGTCCCAGTCCTTCGTCCAGCGCTCTCGCATTCACTTCACTCCCGGTTCTGGCACGCAACAACGTTATCAGCACCGCACCTGATCAACGCCACCTCGGCGCTGCTATCTTATCGGGTATCTTATCGGGTATCTTATCGGGTGTCTTATCGGGTGTCTTATCGGAGCTGCATCTGAACGGCACTTTTCGCGGTGGTCGCGTACTCGTGGTTTTGCCCCTAGCTCAAGCCGTCATCGACGGGTAGATGAAGTCGGAAACGACCTACCGAGAGTATACGCAACGGTCGCCCTGGTGACAACTTCAGGTCGTTTTGCCGCTGCTTGGAGCAAAGGGTATACTTCTGCGACTCGGCGCGGTGCAGCACCCGCGTCGAAGACATAGCTTGGTCACTCATCTAGCTCATCACTGGACCAGTTTATGCGACCGACTTCGAGCGGAATCTTCACTGTACTTGGTGTCCTACTCACGTACCTGTTCGCCGCAGGCGCGTTTGTGAGCACTGGACTTCACGACGAGAACGTCCTGGCCAGAGCGATTCAGCCATTTCGGGAACTCGACTCAAAGTCAGTGCTGTGCCTTGTCGCGCTCGCTTTCACGTTCGCGTTCGCGTTCTTCTTCAGTTTCAGCGCCAGTCGAGGCAGCGACCCCATGGTCGGCACACGTCGCGTGATGGAGTTTGCGTTCGTCCTCAACGCTGCGCTGGTTGCTTTGCTGTTGGCCCTACTACTGAGCTATGGCGTCGGCTGGATCCGCGAAGATGCTCTCACGGCACAGACGGTAGGCGCGCTCGCAGCAGTCTCGCTGCTCGAAATTGGGTTCGGCCTCGGATTAACTGTCCTTCTCTTTTTCGTTGTCAAGCGTCAGTCGTCGAACCGATTCGTCTTCTCAATCCTCGCGGTGCAGCTTGCCGAATTCGGGCTTCTCGGGACCGTGTTCCTCCTCGGCCTGAATCACTAACGAAACGGACGTTCATCCGATGGAATTACGATACTGCGAAAGATGCGGCGACGTCATCAAGAGTGACTCCGACGCGCCGATCACGTTGAAAGATTCGTTCATCTGCAGTCAGTGCGAAGGGGGCGACGCTGGATCCGAACCAAACGGGTTGCAGCGTCGCGCCGCACCCGCGCAGATGACCCTCACCGATCTGGAATTGTTTTCACAGGACTCCATCGCGATACGCAAGCAAGAACTCGACGCCCGAGAGAGCTCGCGAGAAGAGGCTCGCCCTCAGCCCTCAAAGCTGCGATTGGTGAAGTCGGGAGGTTCATCGGTGGTCAAGACGCCGAAGTCTCCGGCGCCGCAACAGGACGGAGGCGAACCGGCGACTGCAGCGGAGGGCGGCGACTCGCCAGGCCGCAACGCCGGCAGCTCTCACCCGGCCGGTAACGCCCAGAAGATTGTCTTTCGTTGCCTTTTCTGTAAATCACCGATTTCCATTCGACCGGTAGCTACGACGAGCAAGCTGCAGTGTCCGTCCTGCAAGAAGCCGCTCTACGTCACAGCGGACGGGCGTCTGGAAGGCAAGAATCCCTCGGTGGCGATCCGCAAAAAGAAAGCAGCGACTCGCAGTGCTCCGGTCGCCCAGCCGCAGAGTCAGGGCTTGGCCCAGAAAAAAGTGGCGTCCAGTCAGGGCCGCGAAGCAGCCGCTGACAGCGCAGCGGGTAGTACTCAGGAATCGGAAGGCGGGGACGCCACTGGTTTTTTAGGTGACGAAGACACGCTTGCGTTCGGTGAGCTCAATGTGGCCGGAAGCACGGAGCGGCGCGTGGGCGGTGTCGACCTTCCCGCGGTCGACGAATTGGTTGGAGAAAAGAAGCGGCGAGGCGCAGCCAGAGCCTCGTCGGCGGTCGTCCCGCCTGCGCTTGACGCCGCGGCAATCGGAGATCGAGATGACGATGAGGAGGACTGGCCCTCGGAGGGGAATCTGCTCGGCGACGACGAGTTTGACTCGTTCGTCAAAAAGAACACTGCGAACGGCGGCGCCGGAAAGCGAAAGACACCCAAGAGCGCGGTGGTCATCGCCGCATGCATGTTGGTGCCGGTGCTGTTCGTATTCGTGTTCTGGGTTGGTGGCGTGTCGGCGCTGGAAGTGAACGCCAAGGGCGAAGACGCCGCGCCGATGGCACGCCTCGAGAGATTTGGTGACGTGGTGCACCGGGGGGTGCGGCGCCTCTGCGGTCACGGCGACGCGGCGACGGAGGGTGCGGCAAGCGACGAGCGGGCGGCATCGCCGCCGAAGGTCGCCGAGCCGGAGGCCCCGAAGCGGACGAGCAAGCCCGCACCGGGCGGACGGTGGTGAGAGGCACCGACGGCATTCTCCGGGTAGGCTCGAGCGCCCGAGGGCGAGGGGGGCTCGTGTCTTGACGGTGCCCAAGGGAGAGGGTAGTTTACGCGCCTGATTGGCTGCCCCCCGAGGAACGGCGCGACAAAACATGACGTAGCCACCGCCGCGGTCACCACTGGCGACGGACCAAGCCCGGCGGCCTGCCACCGCATACGGTAAAAGGACGACAACGTATTTGGGCGTTTAGCTCAGTTGGCTAGAGCACCAGCTCGACAAGCTGGGGGTCACTGGTTCAAGTCCAGTAACGCCCACCACACGTAAGAGCCTCGTAGACAAAGAGTTACGAGGCTTTCTTTTTGCCCGGGACGCTGCGAAGAAATCGGCGTGAGTACCTGTATGAGTACCTGCTGGGGAGTGTGAGGGAGTGGTTGAGAGTGGGTTTGTGGGTCGTCGCTGGGCGGTTGGGCAGCCAAGCTCTGCGTGACGACATTTCGGAAAACGGAGTACCACATCGCACGGGACGATCCGCCACACATCGCCGGCAAGCTCGGAGGACGCCTGAAACCTCGGTCGGTTTGAGTTGTCGGATCCTGGACGTCCGTCCACCCTGTTCCAAGATTCCGTTCTGCGACCGGGGGCGATCTACCAAAAGCGCTCCAAGAGTAGAGTACGTCGCCCCCTCACCATCGCGAACGAAACAGCGGGCGAAACGGCCACCTACCAAGGGATCACTCACAAGCGTCCACGAGCTTCACGGGGACAAACTGCGACTCCATGGAGCTACGCTTTGCCGCTTGCCTCGTCCGGCCCCTGCGTGACTTCGAGAGCCACTTGCTCAGAGTGGACAGCGCCAGTCCCTCGCACTCACAGTACGCTGACTGCGAAAGCCCGCTTCGGTGGTACGCTGCGACAATCTCCTCGATCTCGTGCTGCGAACGACGTCTCGATCTGGAGCTCTTCATGGTTCACCTCCTCGACCACGAAGTCTCCACACAACGACACGCCACGCCAGATGTGCTTCACCGGACGTTTACAGTGCTCAGTGTGTCCATAGGAAGCCTGCTAACGGCGCACGAGGCCCGCCAGCGATCGTGGCGTCATCGCGCATCCTTGATCCCATTCGATTGCGCCTGATGTCTGATTGCGTTTCGTGGAAATCCGCCCCCATCGTCTTGCGCAGAGCCCGAACGTCGAGCCCCCGAGTGGGTAGCGCACGGTGCTCCGTGCGATGAGGCTCGGATCGCTGATTGCCACTCCGGCTCGACAGAAAAGCTCCGTGGTCGCCTCAAACGACGCACCTCACTACCGCTGCACACGCCGCGAACGCCTTGACTTCGGCTACCGGCAAAGAACCTCACGCATGGCCTGGGAAATCGCAAACTCGCTGGAGCCCTCAACCATAAAGACGAACTGGTCGGCAAGGACTTCCTCCGGCTGCAGGATGTAGCCATAGCCGTCTTTGAACCTTTCTGAGTACTCCGGAGCTTCTCCCAAACTTAAGAGTACTGGCTCGCCGCCTTCGTATCTGGGGACCCAACGTCCATCCTTCTCTTCAATCGCAAGAAGCATGAGCGTCAAATAGTCAAAGAGATCCTTGCCGCGCCGAGAATCGTAGCTGGTCTGGCTCGATAGGAGAATCGGCAGAACTTTCTCTTCGCGCCCCTCGACCGTCACCTGCGTGTAGAAATCGTTCTCGATCGCGTCTGGGTTCGTAATCTTCTTCGCGCGTAGAGATTCGGGAAAGGGAACGGGGTCACACGGCTTGAACCCGACGATCTCATAGAGCTGGGCACGCAGTTGACGGTCGTTCTTGGAGAGAATGTGGAACAGCTCGTGAGTCAGCGTAAATTCCAACTCACCTCGTCCTTGACGGAGCATTCGCGTTGAAAGGACGATGTGATTGCCACGGCAATATGCCGCATGACCTTCTTCCTTCCCGCTTGTCTTTACAATCGTGATCTCTGCGGGGAACACGTCCCGAAGGTTGATCGCAGAGAACTTCTTCGCGATCGACGCAACAACTGTCCGGAGCTTCCGTTTTTCTGCGCCGCCAAAGTCCCGGCTCTGACGGGCTACAAACTCGAGAAACTCCGCTTCCGAAAACCTTTCGCGGCTCCTCATCCGCACCGCTCTGTCGAAGGGACTCATAGCCGAGACAAACGCATCGCGCGTGCCGAGGAACTCTGCAGTCTCACTCCTTGACGCAAACCTGACAGCGACATCTCCAGGCAAAGAGATCTCGAGCTCTTCTTCGTCCGGTCGATCACGCAGGCCAATCTCAATCTGTTGTGGTATCGTCATCGGAAGAAAAACGGTATCTACGACGAAAGAGAGTGGCATATCAAACAACACGGCAGGAACGAACACGATCTTATTCACGTCGCTGGAGAGGGCGTCGACGCTTCGCCGTATGAATAGCCCACCGTTGTATACACCCCCGTAAGTCGCAACAAGTGGGTCGAATTCATCTTTGAGAGGAGATTTCGGAAGATCGCTCCAGTACTCCGCTTGGCTAATAACGGTCATACAACCGGAAGTGATTATACAGAAAAAAAAGAAACCAATGGTGCTTCGACACAGGCTTCTCATTCTTCGCCGTCTCCAGAACATCCTTAGTCAAACGGATATCGCCAACACCGATCACAGACAACGAGATTGCCTTGAAAGAACTCAGAGCATCTTGAACACTCCGCGCAACCCGTTGACTGCGGTCCGAACCATAAGCCCTGCGAAGTGAAAGACAGAGGGATCACCGAGCGCTCAACCATCACTTCCGCCCTCTTGTACGGCGCCCAGTTCGGCGTCCTCTTGTGATCCCGAGGTTTCATCCCTCAGAAGCACCTCAATTTGCTGTGGTATCGTCATCGGGAGCAAAACCGTATCGGCTGTCACACAGAACGGCAGGTCAAGAATCGCGAGAGGCATGCAAGCTATCATAGTTGGATCTTCGGTTACTCCGACGTAGAACCAGCCACCCAAAAGCGCAAAATCCCAAAATGTTCCACCATATATCATAACTTCGTCACCCACCAAGTTATGAAACACGCGCTCCTCACTCCAGTAAGACACTTGGGTCGCCGAAGTCATAACGCAACCGCATGCCGACATCGAACATAGAACAATTACCAGGACGCCGATAGCGCTCCTCATCTCAACCTCTCTGCTCGCCCGATCATGGCAGAAGGAAAAACAAAAACAAAATAGACCTGGGATTTTTAAGCTCGCGGCCAAAATGGACTAGACAGATCACAGCAAAGGAGGGAAAGATGACTCAAAACTTTACGAATCTTTCCTGTTTTCATCATATAGAGTTCTGTCGATATCTTCTCAGCTGACCAAAGTGAGGCCGAAGAAAAACGCGCTGAGTGGAAACGAGAGTTCCTCTCTTCATGCTCAGGCTCCCATCTCATTGGCAGAGACGCATCACTGTGTCGGAGAGGATTGTCACCACTAATCCAGTTTGTAGAGTGACCATAATAATCCTGATAACTATGCAACAAATATCCAAGAGATCGCAAAGCGAAACTGCATTGCTCAGTACATTTTTCCATATTATTAAATCGCCAACATCCATCGTCTCCGAAATCTCCAACACTATTTTTTAATATCTCTTTCAGGGTATCCATTTCATCGTCAACGTATCGAATATATCTACGCCTCATCCATTTTTGACTGACAATGTAGGGAGCCATAAAATGCCTTGAAGGAGAAAGTACAGGACCAAGTATCCAGGATGAATCCTGCCGTTCATTATAGTAGTGCAAGTCATCAGTTATTCGTTCTTTACAGCGACCAATCCAGCCCCAACCGCCAAATAATTCCCGTATTGTAAGGTGATCCAGTGTGGTGTTTGTTAGCTTTTCGTGATCAGACGTCGACCACAACCCCTTGCCATCTCTCAAATTTGCCGGATCGCTTGCCACGTACATATATCCGTTTCCCCAGTTTTCTTCATCGCCCCAGCTCCCTATTGGGTCACGCTGCACGAAGCCACCAATCTCCGCGTCCCGAAAGCGAGCTCGATAGTCGTATGCACCATGCCTCCGGTGATACTGCCGACCGGTGAATAGGTAATGGTCTTCGGTGATGGTTTGCCATGTCGTCCAATTAGAACTCAGCTGCTTGGGCTCACCATAGCTGTAGTAAACGTACCGGCTGATCGGCGCCCCCGTCGAACCAAGGCGAGTGACCACGTTGAGGTTTGCATCAAGGACATAATACTTGAAATAGGACGAAGTTGATCCAGTCGATCGAACGACGATGTCATCAACATCTTGTGTACCCCAGGCATACCACTGCTTGTAATCGTCATCATCTCTATACCACTCCTCTACGACTTGATTATTATTCGAGTAATAGTAGTCGTACTCCAGTGACGAATACTCGCCACTCGATATCTTTTGATGGATTCCGTTATAAGCGTATTTTGAAACTGTGACCGCCCCATCCTTGACTTCGACGAGACGACTCCAGGCATCAAAGATCAGGTCATAATCACTTCCACGCTCTGTCATGTTTCCCGCACGGTCGTACGAATAGTCGACAGAGTCTACGTCTGTGATCTCATTCGAGGAGTTCAGCGTACACGAGACGCCTGTCCCGCAGGGATCCGCTAGCCCTTCGTAGTAATCTTCCCAGCCCCCCGAGCGATTGAGCGTCCAGCACTCGTGAGAGGTATGTGTTGGCGTCTGATCCAGCTCCTCGCCGCGCTCGTGTTCTGTGAGCCGTCCAAGGCCATCGTAAGTGAACTGCTGGTCAAACTCGTAAGACCCGGAGACGTTTCCTACTTCGTCCTCCCTGTAGGTGATCTGGGATCGGTCATTGTAGGCGTACAGGTAGCGATTGACATTGGTGGTCCCATCAATCACCACCAAGTCGTCGATTCGCCCGAAACGATCGAGGCCAACGTAGTTGTCGGCGTTGGCAGAGTCTGTTCCCTCGAGTGTCCAGTACGTGTCGGACCCAGCGTACCTTCGTTTGACAAGCCTGCCGAGCCCTAGGTAATCATCCTCGAAAAGCCAGTCGCTTCCTTTTTTCTTGCCACTGACTCGGCTGATTGTGTCGTCGATTCCACTATCGTAGACATTTGTGATGACCGCGCCGCTCGGATACGTTGTGGAAGTCTGACGGAGTCCCGTTGTCCCATTGGTCGGAAAGCTGTACGCGTAGCTCACCTTGTTCGAGAAACCCAGGTCAACTGAGCCGTTCCATTCCTGATAGATTGTCTTAACCACGCCGAATTTGTCGTAGACATAGTGAACTTCGTTCTTGATCGTCCCGGACGTCGTGCTGGCGTTGTCATAGCTGCGGACCCTCGTCGTACGATCGAGTGCGTCGTAGATCCAGCTAATTCGGCGTATGGCACCGTCTACTCCTGTGTCTCCGAGGACCGTTACACGGTCGTGAATCACTCGACCTCGATCGTCGTATTCATAAACGTGCGCAGTGTCACGCTGGTCCTCCATGTACGTTCTCTGACCCTGTGCGTTGTACGCATAGTGCACCTGGTCGTTGACGCCACCCGCACCCCCATTCGACGGGTCAGGGTGCTTGACGGTTTTGATGAGATCATTGGAGGCGATGCGCGAATCCGCGTCGCCCGAACCTCGGGTCACACCGTAGACATTTTCCGTCACCTGGTCGTTCGTAGTGGCTTTGGCGGTGATTGTTTGCAGCCTTCCGACGCTGTCGTACGTATAGACGGTCGTTCTGTCGTCGTCGACTCCCGGGGTTCCGTTAACGTAGTTGTCAATACGTTTGGATGTGGCTCCCCAGTCGGTGTACTCATAGCGATGGGTTACGACAAGGCCCTCACTCGCAGGAGTCTTGACAGCCGGACCTCTCTGCTCTTCGACTTCTCCCTTTACCGTGTAGCTCGTCTCCGTAACGAGCCTATTGGCGTCTGACGTTGCCGGAGGGCTACCTGTTGGCCGCGTCGTTAGGTCCGTCCCTCCGTTTGTCCCGTAGTTGGCTCTGCAAGAAGATCTGCCAAATTCGTCGAACCAAGTGGCAACGTACTGAGCTCGACCGTTGCCGCTGGTTCCGACGGTCAGACTCCCTTCACCCGTCGCTCCGTGGCGCCGCTCATATGTCGCCTCAAGCTCCACTCGTCCGCTAGCATCTCGGGTGTAGACACTCTCTTGGATTACCGTGTCTTTGTCGAGATCGTCCGCCGCGCTATACGCACTTTCATCCTGTCCCGCGTCATAGCTTGTCGCACGGTTGATCGCGCGACCGGCTCCGTCGTATTGCGTCTTCTTGAAGACTTTTCCGTTGCTCAGCGTCTTGATGTTCAGACCCCGCGCATCATGCCAGTACGCTGTCTTCGAGTAGTCAGATCCGCTTCCACCCGTGATCCCGTAGTTTCTCACCTCATAGGCCTGACCAAGAGGGTCGTAGAAATTCTCAGTCTTCCTCATGAGGACTGAGGACTGACCGCCATCGTCATATCGCTCAATGAGGGTTAGGCGATCCAGATTGTCGTACGTACGATCTTCGCTTACATCAAGAGGCTCAAACACTGTCGTGACCCGCCCGCGATAGTCGACATCATGGTCGGTTGTTCGCAGTCCTTCGGTTAGACTATTTTTTGTGTAGCGAACACGACTTGTGAGAAAGCCGTCGCCCACGTTGCTCGAGGTGTCTTCCTCGTCGTCGTAGAATAGCTTTTCAGTCGCCGTCATGTTGGGAGTTGGGCCGCTGTCGACCGTCCCGATCTCCGTGATCTTCGTGCGGCCGAGGACGTCATAGGTGTAGCGAGTGATCGTTCCGGCGGGATTCTTAGTTGTCTCCAATCTCCCGGAAGAATCGTAGGTGTAGGTGGTTATGTGCTTATCTGCAAGGGAGCTCGAAGCGTCGCTCCACACTTCGCTCGTTAGGACCTTAGAACCGTCGTAAGTAGAGTCTCTGCGTTGAACGATCGTCCCCTCAAACGCGTCTTCGATCGTCGCTTCGGTGTCGTCGAGATCGTCAGACAGCGTCGTATCACGCTTGAGCGTATCGAGCTCTCCCATCGCGCTCGTAGCGGCATTCCCATCGTGGTCGATCACCTGCAGGGAAATCGCAGCATGATGGTACGAAGAGTCAATGTGTGGGTACTCCATGATGACAAGCTCGTCCCCTGAAAGCTTATCGTAGTGCCACCTCTTGGTGATCTTCGTCGACGTCACGCTCGTTCCGTTCCACGCATCGAACGCCGCCGATTCACTCTTCGTGACGCGCCCGAGTACGTCGTACTCGTCCTTTGTCACGATGTTTAGGCCACTGCTGCTATTGAACGTTGTATCGGGAGGTGCCGGGACGCCGGCCGGGCGGTCTGCGCTATCGGTATCGATGTCCGTGACGTGCATCGTTTCCGTGCGCCGATCGCCGTCATAGCCCATGTAGTCTACATGCCCCTCGCCGTCCTTCGTCCACGTGTGGAGCGAGTCCAGTTCGAAATAGTCGTAGATACTGACTGCGTTGCCAGATCCGTTTTCCCCTGTAGGTACGACTGGAAACGTCATCTTTCGACGCGCAACCGCCAGAGCGTCGAGCGTGTGAAAGGTCTCGTAGGCAAACGACGTCGTGTCGCCGGAATCCGTCGTTGTTTCGGTCGGGTAGATCGTCTCGGAGTCCTGAAAGAATCTCCTTCGATCACCCGAGGTCTTGAGCGTAAAGACTCTCTTTGCTTGCCAGTTCCAGTCCCCGCTTCCTGGATCGCGCAGCTTGGCAGTGAGCGTCCAGTCATCGTCCCCAGAGTCATAGGTGAAATCGTACTGGTAGTGCATACCTCCAGTCGTGTTCGTCGTCACGATATGCGTAGTGGTATTGTAGCTGTCGCACGCGGCTACCGAGTAACTATCGGTCAAGAATCCATCATCATCACGACGGTACGTTCGGATCCACTTTCGTGAGCCGCTCTGCGCTATATCCTCCTGGATCATACTGTTGAGGATCTGCCCATACTTGTTGTAGTCAATGAAGTGGCCCGCGCTCGTTGGTAGCGTGATCGTGACGCGGGAAAACCACGTGTCGAGATCTGTCGGAGTCGTCCCGTTCTTGACCCAAGAGTACGTGTACGTTCCGGACGATCCGCCGCAGCCGCAGTTGTCGTTGAGCGTGAGCTCCTTGAGCCGCCGATCGGAGTGGTACTCGTACGTGCGGTCCACATAGTTCGCCAGGTCGGTGACGCTCTTTTCGTAGATGTTGTGCGTTGGATTTGCGCTTTCGTAGCCGTGAACCGCTCCTGGCTCCAAGATCGCCTCGATCTGGTAGGGATTCCCGGGATTCGTCTGAGCGTTGTAACTGCCCGTGTAGTACTTGAAGACCCACTTTCTCGAGTATGTTTTGCCGCTTTCCGAGAGATCCATCGTCTCTTCGATGCCAACGAGGTCTCCCGTCGAGCTGCCCGCAGGCGACGTGACCTGCTCATGATACGTGAAGTCGATGGTTCGGTAAGCACTACCCCACGTGCCGTCTTTTTCGGCGACTTCGATCTTGTCGATGCGTTTTCCGTTTCCATGGTCGGTGAGGGTGTACGTGAACTTTCGCACCTCCGTGCTCGAGTTCGACTTTTGGATCACGGTGATCGTGTTCGTAGCGTAGGTGATCGTCGTCTCAGCTATCCCTACCGGTTCGATCTTCGTGCACTTGTAGCTTTCTGACTCACTAAACGTGTACACCTTGCCGCCGGCATCGCTGAGCTTGAGCAGCCCGTTCGGACTCGTTCCCGACTTGACAAGCTTCGATCGCGAGTTGCCGTAGCGCCCCCAGTAGACAGTCGAGCTCTGGCTGTCGACGTCGAAATAGCGAATCATGTTCGCGTCAAAGCGTATGACCCAAACGTCATTGGTGCTGTCATACTCCGCATACGGGATCCTCGTGAACCAGTTGTTCCCCTGAAGTCGCGTCGAGTTCGGCAAGTAGTTCGTGCCGTTTTTGTAGCGAGTTCGGTAAGTCGGCGACGGATCCCATTCGAGACCTCCCGGCCCTTCTTCGGCTGCGAGGCGGGGAGCGACGTTGTCGAAGCCGCCGTCGCCGTCAACGGGTGCGATCCACCGATTCTTCTTGGGTTCGACTCGATGTCCCGGAAAGCCTTCCGCGAGCGTGAGAGAGACGTCGTCACCACCCATAGAACCCAAGAATCTCCAAGCGTGGGTCGGCATGAACTCGTAGTCGTCCTCTACCGCGAGGCTGCTGAGGGTGATGGTAGCGAGCCCCACCAAACAGAGAGAGAAAACACCGGGTCGCGCGACGAGAGGACTTTTTGTGCCGTGCAGCATTTCAACACCCCTTTCGATTCTCTTTGGTACCGACAATTGGATCGGGTTGACTTCGGGCACTCGGACTGGGCGAACAGCCGGGTTACTGGGGAATCCGGGCTTCAACGGCTAGCGCCACCGGACTGTCCGCTCCTTCGAACTCCTTGAGGAAGTCGAGATACTTGCGTGCGCGGTCTATTTCGCCGCGCGCAACGAACTCATCAATGGCCGTAGGGTCAACTCGAAGTCTGGAACGGATCGGACTCAGAGCGGGCTTGATGATGCGTCGACGGGCGATCGACTCGAGAAGAAGAACCAGCTCATCGCAGGTAAAGCCGGGCGGAAGTGAACCGCGATATCGACCGCTGAGAGATTCGACGACAACCTGCTGGAGGTCCTTCTCTCGCAAGCGACGAGCAACAGCGTCCTCTTCGGTCTCAGAAAGGATCACACCAACGAAGGTGCCCATTGCCGCTTCAACCGCTGGATCATCCAAACAAGCCTCGAGGACGGGAAGATTCACTGTAGAGTCGGCGAAGACATAGACTGTGTCGAGGCCAGAGAATCCAGCGCGCTCTTGACCTAGGTCGTATCCCCACTGAAAGGGCTTGAGGACGCGGCTCTCTTCGAGTTGAGGGTCCTCCTGCGCTCCTTTCGTTCGCTCCACCATAAGAAAGAACCCGCCCACGGAGCCTGCTACCGCCGAGAATACGATCAACAGAGCGAACTTCTTTTTCGTTCTAGCACTCATGCGACGCTTCTCCCGTATCCACTTGGGCCGTGGCGGGTTCCACCCACGCGAGATGCGGGAATTCCCGCCACAGCAGTCGACTAAGAACTGCTCCACGCCAACGAACGACGTCGACGATGAATTGCGCAGCTGCCCTTCACGCGTCTGCGCACTGCCGCGTTACAGGAGAAGCAAATCCGTGGCCATCGTCATAAAGAGTCCATCGGGCGTTCTGATTACCTCTTCAAGCAGGGAATATTGTCTGATAGGTGGAGAAAATCCGCAGCAAAGCGCTCAGCGAGGAAGCATGAGCCGAGGCTAGCTAGCCGCTTGGATGCATCGTGAGACCAGCGTGAAGTGAGCGCGGACATTCTCGCTCGCGAGTCGGAGAGCTAGCGCACTGAGTGGAAGACTCGAGTAGCACCTCGCCACGTCGGACGTTTCATGAGACGAGAGTGTTCTCGAGAGGATGCGGGAATTCTGCGGTGCTCGAGGCGGGCGATTCATTGAGTGAACCCCACATTCGGCGCGATCGTGGATGGCGCAAGCGTCCTCCTTGGGGCAGAGCGCTCGACTAGCTCCCGCGAGGTACGCAGATTGATGACAAACACTTCACACAGGAAGGGTCAGCCGCCCGCAATGTTCCACACATCCCAGGAGACGTGAGCATCTCGCGCGAGTTGGCCACGTCGAGCTGTTCCGTGAATGGGGCGATCGCGCTGCGTCGTTCGGAGCCGACCGACCCTCGTCTTGGGTTTCTGGACATCTCGAGAAGCCCAAAGCTCTCTACATCACTTCAGTGAGGCGGTGCCGAATGGAAGACGGCCACTGAATACAACTGATATACTCGAAAAGGCTTCGTGCTCGGTCGCTTACGCATTCGTGCGCGCGATTTCTCGCGCCTCCCGCCGCTCCTCCCCCGGCATCCGCGGCGGCAGAATCACCACAGCACCGCACCCGCGACAGCGGTGAGCCGGCGGCGCGGCCTGCTTCTTCGACGGCATGAACGCAAAGAGCCCGGTTGGGTTGTGGACGATGATCTCGTCGTCCTTCTCCCGGCAGCCGGCCGGGCGAAACCAGCAGTGCTGATACGACCAACCGGCCGTCATAAACCCCACACCGGTGGTGTGAACGACCGCATTGCCTGGAACCATGGGCTGCTCTGACTGGCAGTTCGGACACATCATGCGTCGACCTCACCTTGGTTTGACCGTACCGAGAAGCGGGTTAGCGGCAAGCCGTTCGAGCTCAAGCCTGCTCCACCGCGGACGCGGTGCGCAATTGCCCATCCAGACGCTCTCGGTACGCGTCCGTTACACAGTTTCGCCGCCGTCTATCCTCACCGTCGCCGAGTCGATTCACTATTCACTGTCAGCGAGAACGCCCACGATTGTGGGCGTCAAGTTCAGCTTCCGCCGCGATTTCCGCACCGCATCGGCTGGTTGGCGTCGGAAGGAACCAGAGCTCGACTCCTGAGCGTCGACTGCCCGTTCGTCGGCATGATCTCCCCCGTCCAGAGATCGACCTCGCAGAAATTCTCGTCAGGCTCGAAGTAGCCATGGGCTCCGAAAAATGAGCGACGCATCCTCACGGCCCCTCCCGTGGAATCGAACCACACGGTGTAGAGCTCGTGGACGAAACCTTCCGACTCTGGGTTCACGTGGTGCTCGAACGTGTACTGGTTGATCATGCCGTCGAACGACATACCCTCCTCTTTCATGTCACGAAAGACCTCGTACTTGGCTGTTCGCTCAGCAATGGCGGCCATGCGTGCATCGACTTCTTCTACCGTCTGAGCGAACTTGATCCCAAGCGTGACCCACTCGTAGCTGCCCTCCTCCCAGCCAAACTCTGCACGACTCTCCACATACCCGGCGTGAATCTCTTCGCGACGCTCGACGGAGTAGATCCATCCGCGGACGTAGACAAGGATGATGCACGCGAAAAACGCGAACTCCATGAGGAACGTGCGACCTCTCATGTGACTTTCCTTTCTTTGTAACCATAGGATTTGCTCTCTACTTCCTGCCTCGCACTACTGCGCGCGGAGCCGACTGTTAGCTCTTCAACACGCTGCGCGTTCCTCGCGACACGACTCCATCACTCCCCCACCTCAAGCTCAACTTCGGCGTTCGCCATCTCGCCTGCGGCGACTTCGGCGCTGCCGCGCCAGACGTCGTGACCGCGGCTTCTCGCGACGACTCGGTACTTACCGCTTTCGACCAGCGCCGCGAAGACGCTTCGGCGCTCGCCGCTTGCGTGCGGTGGCAAGTCAAGGCGCACTCCGTCTTCTCCGCGTCTCCAGCACTCAACCTCCGCGTCGGGTAGCGGACGTCCTTCGGCGTCTGCAATGGAAAGACGCAGAACGCCGCGGCGTTCGAGATCGATCGAGATCGACTGCGTAGCTCTCGCCAATTCGTTAGGGACGCGAGCCTTGTCATCGACAACTTCATCGTCAACTCTTCCCTCGCCCAAGGCATCCTCCTCGCCGCCATCGATCTCAAGCTCGATCGGCGGCGCGAGCGGGTACTCGAGCTCCGGCACTACGAGCTCGTAGCGCCCCGGCACCAGGCCTTCGAACATGAACCTGCCATCTTCCGAAACTCTCGTCTCGCCGCTTCGATCTGCCCCCTCGAGACGCACTTTCGACACGTTATATATAGGGGCGCCTACAATCTCCCCGCTCAGGCTCTTAAGCCCCACCACGAACTGAACTTCGGGCATCGATGTCGCTGTGACGCTCAATCGCTCGAAAAACTCCCAAACCGTTGGGCCGAGAATGCTGACGACGTAGTCCCCCGGCGCGTGGCGGAACATCAAAACGCCATCCTCTCGGGTCTTGCCGCGAAGGAACGCAGAGCCAGCAAATTGAATGAGCTTCACGACTGGCTTGCCGGCGGGATCGACGAAGCGCGTTGGGACGACGACCGTCGGCGCTTTGCCGAGAACGACGCTCAGCGCTTCACCTTCCCCAAGCGCTGCGGTCACGTGATGGACGAACGGATTTCCCGCGCCCTTTGGCCTCTCGATCTCGAACCTGCACTCCGCCGCAGGAAGATGCGTGAAAACGCAGACGCCTTCGACGTTCGTCGTCTCGGAGATGGCATCACCTGCGAACCTGCAGGTGACCTCGACGCCCTCTTGCAGTTTGCTCTCGGGATCGTAGACGCGAACGGTCGCCTCGCCGCTTGGCGGCGCCGACGGCTGAATCCATACCGTGTTGAGTCCTTCAAGGTCGACACTCCGAAGCGATGTGCTCTCGTAGCCGTACGCGGTAATGTCGAGATCGTAGCTGCCTGCTCGAAGACCGCGAAACGTGCAAAAACCCTCTTCGCTCGAGACACTTCGGATGCGCTGGTAGGTGTTCTTCTCTTCAATGCGGGTCTTGGCCATGACTGCCGCGCGCGCGACAGCGTCGCCCGTGACGGCGTCCTTCACTGCAATCTGCGCCCTCAGCCGCGACCTCAAGACGATCTCAACCTTGCGGTTCTCCCCAAGTTCAGCGCGAAAGCGAGCACGGCTCAGCCGCGGGTACTCATCGGCATACACCCGCGCGGTGAGATCGACGCCAATGAAACGCTCCGAAAGAAAACGCAAGCGCCGCGGGTTCCTCTCTGCGAGATTGTAGGTGTCGAGACGAAGCGCGATCTCATCGCCGCGCACAAGACCTTGGTCTGGACCTGGCACCATGCCCGGGCCGTAGAGGGTGACAGTTCCGTGACGGACCGGGACGTCCTCTTCGTCAACGACGTGAAGCTCGACCGACGCGAGCACCTTCGGTGGCTTCTTCTCTTCGAGGGCGGCCGTCTCACCGCTTTCAGCTTCAGGCTCGGCGGCCGCAGCAGGCCTCGGCGCCGGCGGTGCTTCAGCGCTGCGCGCGACGGCTGGTGTTACCTGCGCCACTGGCTCACTCGCGGCCTGTGACTCGACCGCCGTGGGCTCCGGAGCACCTGCAACGCCCGCGCGCTGCTTCAAGTCGCGCTCCACCATGCGCCACACCGCCGTGAAGATGAGAGAAGCCAGCAGAGCAGAGACCAAAAACAGCTTCGCCGCCTGAACCGATGCCCCCGCGGGCAGCCGCTCGCGCCGGCGGCTTCTGAGAGGTACCGAGTCACGCGTAGGCGCAGCGCCGCTCCAGCTCTCGGCGATCTCGTCGAGCCGCGCGGCAAGCGCCTTCGGGACTTCCGCTGCGCTCACCTTCATCCGGTCGTAGAGCGGATGCAGCACCGCCGCCATGAGAGCGAAGCGCGCCGGGCTGAGTTTTTGACGTAGTGTCTTCGTCCCGGCTGCTATGCGATAGAGTACGGTGCGCCGATTTCGGTCGATCGCTTCAGCGATCGAATCGATCGATTGCCCCTCGAGGTAGCGCCTCTCAACGCACTCGCGGTGGGCGGGAGGGAGCGACTCGATCGCTTCGTAGATCACTGCCAGATCGAGAGGTGAGAGCCCCATGGGCGAGGAGGCATTCTCCACCACGTCTGGCGCCAGAATCTCGTAGTGCCTTCTCGCCTCGCTCCGCTTTTTCGTGCGCGCTACCGAAAGCGTCAGCGATGTCACGAAGCCGAGACCGCTACGGATCTTGTGGTCTTGCCAGCGGCTAGCGTCGCAGAGCAGCAGGAACACATCTTGCGTGACGTCCTCGGCGAGCGCGTCATCCTTCAGCACCCGCGCCGCCAGCACGTAGACGTGATCGCGCAGCTCCTCAACGACGCTACGAAAGCGCTGGCTCGTCGGTGCTTCAAGGTAAAGTGCGAGAACGTCTTTTGATTTCATTTCGTTCGTTCGTTTTCACCGCCTTACGATTCGGCTTCGCTCGCCCACTCGCGCGCTTGCTGGAGGTTCGGGGCGATCGCTCCACGCCCTGTACACGCCGTCGAAAAGAGGGCGCGATCGATCAGTTCAAAAGCGTGTAGTACAAAATCAAAGCCTGAATGATGAGTCCGAGCACGCCGAGAATGACAACGAACGCCCAGCTCACCTGGCTGCTGACCAGGCGGATGTGCTCGCGGTTCGTCACCACTTGGCTCGGGATGCTTTGGCCATTTCCGTGGATGAGCTTTCGCATCGCCTCGAGCTGCGTCTCGATTTTCGCCGCGCGTGTCTTCAGCGCCGAGACCTCGAGCGCGAGGCCGCTTTCATCGCTCTGACCGTTCATGCTGCCCGTCATACCCTTGAGTTTTCACCTCCGTCTCTCCAATGTACTTCAAAAGGAAGAGCCGGCACCGGGCGCTATCTTGTGGTCGTCTCCCAGTGCCAACTCTTTCATGCAGGTCTACTTGTCTTTAGTGGTCGCAGTTAAGTTTTTTTGGTGTTTCTTCACCTCCTTTCTCCGGGCGACCGGCCCCACCTGTAGCCGGTCGCCCGAATGACTCTGGAGACATCGCTTCAATCACACCCGTGATCTCCTCGCGCCCTGCGTGCGGCTGAAAAAGCTCCCGCCCTCCTCCCCGTCCCGTGCCGAGGCGAGCGGTCGCCGCCGGTGTGGGACTGCACCGTTTCATCCGCCCCGCCCGCGCATGCCGCCAAGCCCGAACGAGCCAATCTCGGCTTCATGGATCCACGCGCTAGATCGCTCGCCGGTGAGCTGCCAGATGCGAATCGGCCGCAGGCGACGGCGCCGCCCGGCGCGTTTCACTCGCCATGGCATCGCGCTCCACTCGCGGCCGCGAAAGACGTTTCCGAGCAGCGGCCCGAGCGCCGAGCCGTCAACGCCGTGCTCTTCCATCGCCGCGATGACGTCGTCGACGGTGCAGAGCCTCAGCGAGTGGCTGAGCGCACGTTCGGCGGCAACGCTCCGCGCCAGGGTCAAAAGTTCGTTGGGCGCGACGGGTCGACGCGCACGGGCGCGGCGAAACACTCGCACCTCGGGGCGCACTCTCGAGCGGCTCTGCCGGCGGGCGGTGCGCGTTTTTGACTGCATTCTCTCACTCCTTCTCAAAGGGCCAACTGATGAATTATTCTCCACCTCTTAGTTGCCGCTCGAAGGAGTTAGGTGATGTGGAAAATCGAAAAAACGCGAAAAAACTTTCTGCACGAGGCCACCGAGGCAGATTCACGGCGTGCGAAGTGGGCAGAAAGTGGCCGCGGGACCGCTACGCGGGCTCAGGGGACCGCTACGAAACACGCTTTTCGCGTAGCGGTCCCGGCAGGCGGGCTCGTAAAGTTCGCATGCGAAGGGGTTTGCGATGGCGCAGGCCCGCTGGGACCGCTGGGACCGCTACACGCGCATATACCGCCTGAAATCCCGTGGCGATGTGACAGACACTCTTCGAGGCGTTGGATGGGCTCTGTGTGCCGGAATGCGTCTGGTGCAGGCTTCACACGGGGTGGTCGCCCGTGGTGATCTATTTGGCGCGCGGTGACGAGGAGCTCGGCAACCGTCGCGACTAGGCAGTCCGCGCGCTTCGTTTCGTTCCCAGGGAGGATGTCAGGAAGTCGGCAACGGCCGCGGCTCACGCTGCAATGGGCGGAAGGGTGTGCGGGAAGGGAGAGTGAAATCCGCGCTCAGGATGGAGGGCTCTGACTTTTGCCCCGGTGGGTTTTTCAATCCCACTGAACGCGCCAGCCTTCGCTGGGCACACGAAGACGCCTTTTGGCAAGAGTCATCTCAATCTCTCTCGCTGGTTCCAGTGTCTTCACGTTGCGTTCCCCCACGGTGAGCCACAACGAACACGATTTGGGCAACCAGAACTCCGATGAACATTCCCCCAGCGACCATCATGGCCTGGACGAGCTCTACCATTTCTATCCTGTCACCCGCAATGCTACCGGGTGAGTTGAGTCCGAGCTTCCACGACAAGGCCGTCGGGTCGATGATGAGACATACGCAGAGGCTGCACAGATACGAAAACAGACCTATTACAGGCACGCACACAGCCGTCAGGACAAAGTTCTTCGTCAAGATGTCTGGCACTCGCTCTCCCCTGTTCCAAATGCCCGCTATGTAAGAGTCCGGAATCCCTCAGTACGCCCGGATTGTACTCGAAAACCTGCACCGACCGAGAATTCCCCGGCTCACTTCGGTCGCAAATGGGGTTGGTGACACCTCGCCAGTTCCCGGCCAAGGTGTGTCACACATCGTCACCCCGAACCGACGTGAGCGGTCCCGCGGGTCATCTAAGTTCTTTGCGCATGACACCTTGAGATGAAGGTCATTCGACATCCGTGGCGGTCCCAGCGGTCCCTGACGATCTGTAGAGGTCCCGTGGGCCGGGGACCGCTACAGCGCGCGTTTGGCTCATCGGCCCCTCATCGCGCGCTCATAACATTCGCATACAAAGGAACTTGCGATGCCGCAGGCCCGCTCGGACCGCTGGGACCGCTACGCGCGCATAGACACCCCTGAAATCCGCCGCGATGTGACACACTCTCGCTCGGAGACGCTGCCGAGCCGTGCGCCGCCGATTGCACCTCACGCAAACTTCTTGCGTGGTCGCAGTCGCGGTCGCGAGGGCGATCGCGTCGCGCGACGACAATCAAATCCTTGCTCTCCCCTTCAGCGCGATCCAGTAGAGTTGGACGATGGTATGAGCCGCCAACGATTCCGCGCAACGCTTCATCGATTCGCTTGGGACTTCTACGGCTTGGCCGCGCTCGGCGTGGTATGTGGTTTCGTCCTCCTCGGGTATGCCCTTGTGTTTTCGATGATCTCAGTCGAGACCAAAGGTACGATCACCCATGCCTCTCGCGGTCGCGAGAGCTCTGTGCGACGCTACAAGTGTGAATTCACCACGGAACAAGGTGAGGGCGACTCAGTTCCCGTCACGTACGTACCCTCCAGACCGACGTCAGTTCAAGTGAACGACTCTTGGCTCACGTGGCTGGCACCCACCGCGATCATCGGTGTGAGCGGAATCTGGCTTGCCATATCGCTGGTCGTGAGGCGTCGAACTGAGAATCCACGTACGCGTGCCCCCTGTGGAGCAAGTATCCTGGCAGGAGTGCGTGGATTTCTGTGAGAAAACAGGACTCTCGCTTCCGACTGAAGCGCAATGGGAATACGCCTGCCGGGCGGGGACAAACACACTTTTTGCTTTCGGCAACACGCGACCCAGCAAGGCGCAGGTCAACTACGACAATTACATGACGGTTGAGGTCGAGGCAGTACCCAATGACTTTGGTCTCCACAACACACATGGCAACGTTTCCGAATGGTGCGCGGACTTTTACGACCCGAATCGGTACGAGAAACTTCAGGAGGGGGCAACGGACCCCATCAGCAGTTCTCGTCCCGCCGGCAGCAACGACCTCCGGGTCATCCGAGGCGGCACCTGGAACTACGGTTGGTTTTACTGCTATTCGGCTCTCCGCAGATATGGCCCACCGGACGACTACGGAGGTGCTGAGATAGGGTTCCGCCCTGTCTATAGTCTCAAGTAGACCGGTGCCTGGGACCATACATCCGTGCTCGTCGAGCGACCAAGTCGCACGACATGTCGGTCTGCCGGTCGGCCGCCCAGAGTGAGCATCGCGGCTGCTTGTTCACCAACAGCCACCACCGCTCACCGCCGAACGGTCGCTCACGCTCAGACCGCGACCAGCCAACAATCCCCACACGAAGATGTGTCTGTCACATCGTCACCCAGAACCGGAGTGTCTATGCGCGCGTAGCGGTCCCAGCGGTCCCAGCGGTCCCAGCGGTCCCGCGGCTCATCTAAGTTCTTTGCGCATGACACCTTGAGATGAAGGCCATTCAACATCCGTAGCGGTCCCAGCGGTCCTCTGGCGATCTGTAGCGGTCCCGTGGGCGAACCTCAGGCCCGCTGCGGGGACCGCTACAGCGCGCATCTGGCGTAGCGGTCCCCCATCGCGCGCTCATAACGTTCGTATGCAAACGAGTTTGCGATGGCGCAGGCCCGTTGGGACCGCTGGGACCGCTACGCGCGCATAGACACCCCTGAAAACCCGCGGCGATGTGACACACACTCTCTCGGGGACGCTACCGAGCCGTGCGCCGCCGATTGCACCTCGCGCAACTTTCTTGCGCGGTCGCATCTGTTGCCGAACATCACGTGACGCGGCCTCGATCAACTGCGCGCGCGACATCGCCTCAGCGCGATGTATCGCCTCACCTCCTCCGGCTCGAAGAGGAGTCTGCGCTCGGCGCGGATCACCGCAAGCTCGCCGCGCCGAATGCGCCGCCAAAGCGTCGTCTTCGAGACGCGCAGAATCTCGCACACCTCTGTTGAGCGTAGGAGCGGCTCGATCTTCTCTCCGGCTACTGCACTGCCAGCGAGCGACTTCAGCGTCCGCCTCTCCATGTCGTTCGTTCCCATACGTCCTCCAGTTGCGGGTCTCAGCGCCCTTCGGTTCTACGCGCGCTTGATCGCCTGCGATTCGCTGCTCGCGCACTCCCGATCGCCGCGCCGGCTTCAACGTCGAAGCTTTAAAAAGCACGGCCAGCGCCTCCTACATGTCAGTTGCCGCAAACTGGCGTTAGGTGATGCGAAAAATCGAGAAAATGTGAACCTCTTTGAACCACCCTGCGATTCTTCGCCCTCAGCGCGCGCTGCGCGGTCCGCCCTCGCACTCGCCGCGGCTCGCTGTGCTCGCCCACACACCTCGAGTGCGCTCGGGAGAACTCAACAGGACTCTGGCGGCCTTGAGCGGACTCAAAAGTCGACTTCACCAGCGCATTCGAAAATTTCTCCAGAATTCACATCACCTCAGGGGCTACTTCCGGCAACTAAGAGGTGGAGAATCTTTTTCTCTGCACGCTCGTGAACCCATGACGTGCAGAAAGCTCGCCTCAGCAGACTCTGGAGGAGACCCTTTGGTTCAATCTTCCCCTGAAAAACTACTGGCGCACCACGCCAGACGCATCCGCGAGTCCGCCATCGCCGACGAAGTCGCCGCAGCGCGTGGCTACCGCTCGGTCGAAGTCCGCGCCGAGCTCAGACGACTCGGCTTCAGCGAGCGACAAGCGCGCACCCCAGCGCTTCTCGTACCCATCTACGACGTTCACGGCGAGGTCGCCACCTACCAAATCCGTCCCGACACGCCGCGGGTCGACCGAAACGGTAAGAGCGTCAAGTACGAAACGATCGCCGGCGCTCGCATGGTCCTCGATGTGCCGCGGCCCGTACGCCGCTGGCTCGGCGATCCCGCGCGGCCTCTCTTCATCACCGAAGGTGTACGCAAGGCCGACTCGGCAGTCTCGCAGGGACTCTGCACGATCGCGCTTCTGGGCGTGTGGAACTTTCGCGGCACCAACGAGCAGGGTGGCAAGTGCGCACTGGCCGATTGGGAGTCGATCGCGCTGAAAGCCCGCAAGGTGTACGTCGCGTTCGACAGCGACGTCATGGAGAAGCAGGCAGTTCATGCGGCGCTGGCGCGACTGAAGGGATTTCTCGAGTCGCGGCAGGCGAACGTCCGGCTGATCTACCTACCGCCGGGGGACGCCGGCGAGAAGGTTGGACTCGATGACTACTTCGCAGCTGGCGGCACGACGAGCGAACTCCTCACCTTCGCCGAGACGGAGCTGAGGGGCGGCGCATTCACCGCCGAGACCTACAGCGCCACCGACGATGGGCTTGTGTGGAATCGCGTGCTTCGCGATGAAATCTCGCCGGTGCCGCTGGCGAACTTTGTCGCCACGATCGTTCGCGACATTGAAATCGATGATGGTGCCCAGCCGCGGCGCGAGTTCGAACTGAGCGCGCGCCTCGGGAGCGAAGAGCGCAGGTTCACCGTGCCAGTGGCGCGCTTTCGCAGCCTCGACTGGGCGAGCGAGCACCTCGGCGCCAAGGCGATCATCTATCCTGGGGAAGGCAAGCGCGATCACACGCGCTGCGCCGTGCAGACCTTGAGTGAGGAGGTGGAAGCGGCGAAGGTCTTTGCGCACACCGGTTGGCGGGCGGTCGGCGGAGAGCAGCTCTTTCTCCACGCCGGCGGCGCGATCGGTGCAGCGGGCATGTGCGCAGACGTCCGCGTGGAGCTCGAAAGCGCACTTGAAAACTACTCGCTCCCCGAGCCGCCGTGCGGCGCGGAGTTGACCGCGTTCGTGCGCGCGAGCATCTCATTCCTCGACGTCGCACCGCGCCGCGTCACGCTGCCGCTCCTTGCGGCAACGTACCGGGCCGTTCTCGGCGACGTGCGTGTGAGCCTTCACCTCGCCGGGCAGAGCGGCGCGGGCAAGACGGAGCTGGCGGCAGTAGCGCAGCAACATTTCGGCGCCGCCATGGATGCGTCGAGCCTGCCGGGGAGCTGGTCGAGCACGGCGAACTCACTCGAGCGCGTCGCGTTCACGGCAAAGGACGCGCTCCTCGTCGTCGATGACTTTTGTCCGATCGGCAGTCATCAGGACATCACGCGGCTGCACGGCAGTGCGGACCGGCTCTTCAGAGCGCAGGGGAATCGATCGGGCAGACAGCGGCTGCGCGCCGATGGTGAAGTCGTTCGGGCGAGGCCGCCGCGCGGGCTCATCGTCTCAACCGGTGAGGACATACCGCGTGGCGAGAGTCTTCGTGCACGCATGGTCATCGTCGAGATCGGGCGAGGCGATGTTGACTGGAGGGCGCTCACAGAAGCCCAAGGCGCCGCGCGCAGCGGAGAGCTTGCTGGTTCGATGGCTGCGTTCATTTCCTGGCTCGCGCCGCAGCGAGACGAGATGCGATGCGTGCTCGAGCGAGAGGTCGTGCGGCTGCGCGCCGAACTGGCGGAGAGCCCGCGTGCGCACAAGCGATCGCTCGGAAACTTTGCGAGCCTCCTCGCCGGCTGGAACATCTTTCTTTGGTTCGCGGTCGGTGCCGATGCCATCGACGGCAGTGCCGCAACGAAGCTCGGGGACGAGGCGAAGAACGTCTTCCTGGAGCTCGGCCGCGAGCAGACCGAGCACGAGCGTGCAGAGGATGCGACCGAGCGCTTCTTCGCACTCCTCGGCGCGGCGATCGCGGCGGGCCAAGCGCACGTCGCGTCGGTCGACGGCACCCCACCGGACGACCCGCTCGCCTGGGGCTGGCGAAGCGCGTCCGGCGACGACCAGCGCGCACCGCTCTGGCAACCACAAGGCGATCGCATCGGATGGCTGGGATCGGAGGGCGACCTGCTGCTCCACCCAGAGGCGGCGTACTCGATGGTGCAAAAGCTCGCCACAACAGTTGGCGGCGCGGTCGGGGTCGGCCTGCGAACGCTCCAGCGCCGGCTGGAGGAGAGAGGGCTCCTCCGAAGGGTCGACGCCGGCCGCACCACGGTGCGGGTGACGCTGCAGGGGGTGAAGCGGCGGGTGCTTTGTGTTGGGTGTGAGATGGTGGGCGGGGGCCGTGGGGGTGGCGGAGGCGCAGCGGTGACTGCCGCGACATCAATCGAAGAGACCTAACCGTTTGTCGAGTCATCGCCAGTTGCGTCCGACCGCGAGCGTTAAGTCGACATAGCCAGACAACACAACCCCCAATCGTGTGACGACTTACAGGCCCCCTGGTCACGCGACAGTTCCCATCGTACGCTTCTTCCGAGAAGGGAGGGCAGTCCATGGGTGTTCGTTTCACGCTGATCTTTGGCTTCTTGTGCGCTCTCGGCTGTGAGTACGGTCCAGCGCATTTGCCTGCGCTCCGAAACCTTCAGGCCGCACACGAGGAAAACGCTCGTCGTGTTGGCAGGATCATTTGGGACCTCGAGGATGAGCACAATCTTCCTCACTCCCCGTCTGCGTTGGATCAAGAAATCGACGCGCACGAAGAGACCCGAGAAGAGCTCGCCGAGGTAAGGGCTGAGCTCGAAGCCTACAAGGCAGAGCTTGAAGATCTTCTAGCGGTTGAGCACCTCCTCGAACAGCTCGGCCCCGAGCAGAAGATGCAATGGCTCCTCCAGCGGCAACAGCTGGCCCTCGAGCGCAAGCGAATGGAGAACGAGCGGCACCTGCAAAGCGCCCGACTGTCATCGGAAGAGAAGCAAATCAGGTCCGAGCTCCGCAGCACTCGGCGCCAACTGCGCCAATCGCGACTTCGAGAGGCACTCCTCTCGGTTCCCCCACCGCCGGAGATGCTGCCGAAGACGCAGAATCTTCACGTCTACCATCATTGATTGTGCGGATCAAAACCTGAGATCGTCGTCGCCAAACGTCGTGGCAAGCGTTCCGTCCAATCTGCCCTTATCCACCTCCGTCCGGGTCCCACGTCGCCATCACAGAAAAGCGGGAGAGACCGGGAGGAAGTTGAACAGAGGCGGTTGCTGTTGACGAGCCAAATGTCCCAGCAAGCGGACTGGACTCGACGATCATAGGCGGACCATTGTCCGATTGCATGTTCAGACGAACGATTGTGCCGACAGGGATGTTGTTGCCTTCGATAGCGATCACGGTGTCACCGTCTTCGTCGATTTGTGCGTCTGGGACCTGCGGATCACCGATCGGATTTGATGGAAGCCCCGTTCCGTCTACACTCACCACCCTCACGATCGGCAGAGGATTCGGAGAAAACAGGAGGCCTGGATTGGAGGTTCTTGCCGGCGGGTCTGTCACTCCCTCGAACTGAGAGTCGTAGGTTTCTACTCGTATTCGTCCGACCGAGCCCGATCCACCGTGGCCTGCGTCGCCCCCCCTTGCCAAAAGCGAGCCGTTGCCGGCTACCACTGGCCCAACAAGCCGTATCGCTCCGCCGCTGCCCCCTCCAGAGCTTAGCGTTCCGCCGATTCCTCCATCGGCGCTGACAACACCGTCGATGCTCACGGATTCGGAGCTCGCAAGCAACAAAGCCCCTCCACCAGCTCCGGCTCCAGAACTCGTCGAGTTACCCCACATCCCTCCACCGCCAGATCCACCTATAAGCGGCAATAGAAACTCATTGCCGTAGGCAAAACCGAGACGGGGACCGACGCCGCAAGCATTTGATTGAACGTTGAATGCATGTCCCGCTGACGTCCCACAGCCTCCGGGGGTCGGATTTACGCCGCCACCTCCTGGCCCCGCTCCAGGTTGGGACGGAAAACCTCGCTGGGTATCAGCATTGTCTCCTCCTACGCCTCCCGAACTCCCACCAGCCCCCGCAATCGACGGCACACGAATCGCAGCATCGAATAGATGTCCGTCCTCTCCATTCAGATCAAGCGTCCCGTCAATGACGATTGGCCCCTCCGAGAGCCAAATCACCGGCGTCGTCCCTAACGGAACTGCCGAGAGCCTCACGGTCACCCCCACCCCGATCAAAATCTCCGTAAAGTGGTAAACTCCATCCCTGTCAGGGTCAAGCATGGCTCGACCGTTGTTCCCGTCGGGATCGAACGTACTCGGGTCTCTCGGGTCGAACAGGTAGCCTTCCGGGTCGACACTCGGCGTCGAGATGACCAGAGGCCCATCTGATCCATCGGACTCGCTGTCGAAGTTGGGGACGGTCTGTCCATTGCCAACAACCTCGGAGTGGATTAGATAGCCGATTGGAATAAGTAAAAGCCCAACAAATAGAGTCAGATGCTTTACTAAGCTTTTCATCAGAGGCCCCCTACTTGTTCTCCTCGGCGACGGCCCCTTCAGGAGGACTCGCCAGGTTTTCCACTGTAAAGTTTGGTCCGACTGCTATTCCTACCTTCTTGGACGGGTCGGTCTTATTGAAGATGGTGAAGTTTTGCCCAACTGAAACTCCGACGTTCAGACTCGGCGGGAGACTAAGGGGGTCAGTTGGACTCGAACCGTCCGCCACCTCGTCGCCATCACTGAACTTGTCGCCATCGGTGTCATAGTTGACTGGATCGGTATCCCCTTCGAACTCCGCACCGTCTACGAGGCCGTCACTATCTGTGTCCTCGTCATTCAGAGCAGTGCCAATCACAAACTCCTCGAAGTTCGTTAAGAGATCCTCGTCCAGATCGTCTTCTGCGTCGAGCACACCGTCCCCGTCCGAGTCCTGGCTGTTCGGATTCAGGCCGACGGATGTCTCTACTTCGTCCGGAAGTCCGTCGCCATCTGAATCGGTCTGGGCCTCTCGCAACGTGATCAGCCCAGCATGGGTCAGACCGCCCGGTACCGATTCGATGCCTGCGACGGAACCCGTCAGCACTGAGTCGCCCTGATTGAGGCGAGCCACGAGAGTCAGGGAACGATCGAGAAAGGCGGCAACGCCACCAATCTCGAAGGAGCCATCGAGGCTCGTCGTTCCGCTGATTGGCTGACCAACCACGGAGACCATAGCCCCAGACACGACCGTCCCGTCTCCCAACTGAACCATCCCGTCGATAGTCGTCGCAGCGCCCGGAGCGACGAGAAGACGGGTAACTGCCGTTGCTCCCTCATTTACCGCCGTGACTATGGCCCGGCCAGGTCCGTTAGCAGTTGCCAGGCCATCCGGCCCTACGCTCACGATTGCCGGATTGCTCGTGCGGTAGACGGTCCATTCGGTTCGGGAGGTCACGTCCTTGGTGGTGTCGTCTGAGAGGAGGGCCGTGACTTCGAGCTGACCGATCTGATCGATGGCGGTCAGGACTGGGCTGAGAGCCCTCGCAGTCAGCGAGTGGTTCGTGAGGGGCGGCGAATCCGTGAAGGTAAGATCGCCGATGATATAGATCTCTCCCTGACGGATCTGCAAGGGCTCGCTGAAGGCCCAACGGGTGACGCCATCCTGAGTGCTGGTGGCACGAACTCGGATGAAATCGTCGCTGAGGAAGTCGGGGGGGGAACCGGGGCCGCCGGGGCCAAAGAGGTCGGGAGCGGAGGTGTTTCGGAAAGCAAAGGTTCCATCGTCGTTCGGAACGATGCTCTGCCCGGCCAGCGACACAAGCCAGTTTCTGTGATCTAGGTCCCGTTCCAGTTGGTCGAACTCATGTCCAATCGACTGCAAACCTGTTTCTACTAAAGCGAGTTCTTCGTCGGTAGAAGAAAACTCCTCTTGGAGTTCAGCGATTACACTTTCCGTATACTCAACCAACTCTTCGATATCATCGATCTCTTGATCCCCAGCTCCACCACCTCCGCCGATAAACGGCGAAAAGACACAAGAAACCAAACCCGAATCAAGGCATGCCTGTATAGCTTGCACTGCTCGTAACAGCCGACTCGCAATCGGCTGCAGGCGGTTGATCTTTGCCTGAAGACCTGCCAAAGTTCCGTTTCTGACGGCCTCGATTGCTCTGCGTAAGGCTTCCCCGGTATTCTGAACCGCCAATGGAGGGCATAAGACCGCAATTTGGGCCGCTAATTGAATCGCTTCAATCGCACGTGCCAAGGCGAGCCCCAGCGACGAAGCGGCGTCAGCTAAGTGAGACGCAGCCTCGACAAGTCTACTGACCGCCTGGAACGCATGCCCCGGCCCTAGCGTTTGGAGGTCGACAAGGAGGGGTGCGATCAACGGCGCACACGCCAAGCATGAGATGACTGTGACTGGGCATCCACGTGCTCCGCATGCGGCGATCCCCGCTGCGACGAATGAGATGTGGGCAGCAGCCTGGGCAATTGGCAAGCCTGCGAGAGACAGAGCGTTACTCCCGTCCTGAAGGTGCTGAGCAGCCTCGGCGAGTTTCTGAAGCTGTTGAGCTTTCAACTGTGCGATCTGGTTGAGAATCTGTGGGTCATTCACGCAGGAGTGGCACTGCCCCGTAACCGAATACGGCGGACAATTACAATGCCATCCCGCCACGCTGATCCCTGTCCCGGGATCGCTGATAATGCTTTCGCCACCCTCATCTACCTGTCCAGTCGCTATGATCTCGAATCGCTCGGTATCGTGATTGAAGCTCATGAAATTTGTAAGCGAACCAGGAGCCAACCCGCTCATGTTCGGATAGATGATTTGCACGGGCGGATCGAAAGTAGCGCCCGCCGGTTGAAGGGTCCCGGCATACGGCGGAGCCGCTCCGTCCGGCATTGGCATGGGAACCTTATCATGGTGGACCTGATTGAGAGCGAGAGTTGTTGAGTTGCCGTCCGTTCCATCCACGATTGAGCCGTCGAGGAGCGTGACCTTTGTTCCTTCCCGGACAATCATTTTCAGGCCCTCGATGCCCTCGACAGTCAGTTCAACCGTGCGTGTTCCGTCATAGGTGCGAGCATTCCGTGGATCCAGTGGCGGGAGGAGAACTGGAGTCGGTAGCGAGTTCTCTGCGTTCGGAACTAAGCAGACTTCATACGAAAGAGCAGGGAAGCTGCCGGGATCGACCGACCTTCCGTTTTCCCCTCCAAGGTGATTCACAGAGAGTCCGTTCACGTGTAGATGAGCGGCACCTGCACCTGGCACGTCGGGAAAGCGGAACTGCCCGTTGACGTCGGAAATCTCGGTCAAAGGCTCTTGGCCTGGAAAAACCAGCGAACAAGAAGCCCCTTCGAGCGGCTGGCTGCTATTGTCGAGTACGAGCCCTGAGAAGGACGTAGGATGCGTTTGGTCTCTTTCAACACCAAAGATGACGAAGGACGCTGGCGAGGTCGTATTGCCAGGAAAGTTCACCTCAACCACATTGTTTCCTGGTTCTGAGCCCAGCACGAAGGACACTTCGGCATGGCCTGTGTCTACCGTACGCACAGTCACGCTCTCCGCTCCATTGACCGTGCCGCTTCCCCTTGTCACGGTGAACGTTACATCTTGATCAACAATCCCGTTGCACCCGTCGCTGACCCAGACTCGGAGAGGTTCAACAGCCGGTCCGCCAGCCTCGCCCCTCTGATTGTTTCCCGAACCAATGTTGATCTGCTTAGGTGCCGACGGAGTGGCGGTCGCACAAAAGAAGAGACTGGACTGGCCTGCTGAGACCTCGACCCGATTGTTCCCGCAGCCCGCATCGGTTCCGAGTTTGTAGAACACGCTGGCTTCGCCCGCTGCGTCGGTTGTCATCTCAAGGCGACGTGTTGTCTCACCGTTCTCGGCCAGCGAGAGAACACCGTCACTACGCTTGACTCGAAACACCAGGGATGTGTCGGACACCGGCGTCCCATCTTCCTCGACAAACCGAACCACCAGAGGATCGGCGAGAGTGCTTTGCACCTCCCCGCTCTGATTGTTTCCCGAAACGATCTCGAGCCTTGGCCCGGTCGCTTCAATTCGCGTAACGCTGATACTCTTCATCGCCTGGTTCCCGACGCCGTCCGTGGCAACCACCGTGATCAGGTTCGCGCCGAGCACCAGAGGCACGTCCGCCCGCTCGAACGTCCCGTTGGTCCCTATACCGATGTCTACGTTGGCAGCCTGGCCGTTGACGGTCACGTCGAGCCCCATGAATCCACTCAGCATGTCGCTGACGCGACCGACCACCGTCACCTCCGAAAGCGGAAGCTGCGAGCTCTGTGCGGGAAAATCGATGAAAACGGACGGACGCTGCCCATCCTGCGTGACCTGCGCCGTCGCCGGGGCGCTTCTCACGCCGTCGAACGTCACCGCCGTCACGAACAGTCGATTCAGTCGGTTCTCGTGAAGTGGAACAGTCAGAGAGTACGATCCATCCGCAGCGTCACCGCGAACGATCTGGTCTCCCGTCACCACTTCGATCGACGTCCCCGGCTCTGCCGTGCCTGAGACCTCGACGGCGTCGTCCCGCGTCACTCGCTCGAGCGGCAGAATCGTCGGCGACGGCGGCGGGACGGATGGGCACACGACAAAGCGTACACACTCCAGCTCGTCCGCGGTCGGATCAGTTCCGCACACCTGAAACGGCGCCGGAGGAGCTCCACCACTGGCGAACAGATACGAAAGTGAATGAATCGGGTCGGAGATGTCGAGCTCGCCGTCGTCGTTCGAGTCCGCTGCGTCCCGGCACTCCGGCGCGGCCGAGCCAGCCACAAACAGAAAACTCAACGTGAAGATCGGGTCACTGATGTCGAAATCGGCGTCGACGTTCGAGTCGCCCCGCCTAAAGTTCGACTGTGCCCAAACCGGCTGCAAACAAGCGACAAACGACCCAAGAGAGATCCACAAGGCGACGTAACTCGCCGCCGACCATCGCGTACATTCCATCGATTTCATCCCACCCAAACCGAACGAAAAGAACCCGCGTAGAACGCGCTCCCACACATGCCCCGCAGTGGAGTAAGATGCTCCACTACCGAATAAGGCGTAAGAACCGCTCCTCACCCTTAACAAAAAATCGAGAGATCGGCGGGGCAAGGTTGATCAATGGCCGTCGACGACCATGATCTGGTCACACGCATACGACGTTCGCTGGCCCAACTCGCTTGGGCTGAGGGATCTACACCGACGAACGCCGTCTTCGAAGCGCTCTATAGCGACCTGCGGCAACTCGCGCGTTCGATGCTTGCGGCAGAGTTTCGCCCAACGATCGACTCCTGCGAGCTCGTGCACGAAGTGTTCCTGCGCGTCAAAGGGAAATCCTCTGGACGCGGCCCAGAGGAACTTCTACGTTACGTGGCGCGGGCCATGCGGCACTTTCTCGTCGACCGCGCACGATACCGCAAGGCGCAAAAGCGTGAGCACATCGAAGAGCGAACGGCACTCTCCGGAATCGGCGAGCGCCGCGGCTACTCCGCTGACGAGCTCATCGACCTGGATGCTGCGCTCACCACGCTGGGAGACGAGAACGAACGCCAGCTCTCGGTCGTCGAACTTCGCTTCTTCGCGGGACTGACCATGGAAGAAATCGCAAAGTGCCTCGACGTCTCACTCGGAACTATCGAGCGCGATAACCGCCTCGCCAAAGCGAAACTCTCGCGTCTCCTGGCCTCATACGATGCCGATTGATCGCAGCGCCGTCGACCGCATCGTCGGTTCACTCCTTCATCTGCCGGAAGACGAAGCGATCCGCCAGCTCGAAACAACCTACGGCAAGAGCGCCGAGGTCGAGGATGCCCGACAGTTGATTCGCGCTTATCATAGAATGCCATCGATCTTGAAGACCGATGCATTTGCGAGCGCGGCCGCCGCACCGGCGGACCTCGTCGGATCGGAGATCGACCAGTACCACATAGTGGAGCAAATTGGGCGTGGCGGTATGGGAGTCGTCTATCGCGCCAAACAGGCAAATCTCAAACGCCCAGTCGCGATCAAAGTGATCGCGAGTCCCTCCGATCGTATGACGCAGAGATTTCTCCTCGAGGGGGAAATCCTTGCTGGGCTCTCGTCGCCCTACGTCGCCACGGTACACGACTCCGGGAGACTCCCGGACAAACGCCCTTACTTGGTCATGGACCTCATCGACGGCCCGACGATCACGGACTACTGCCGTGAGGAAAACATCGCGCTCGACGCACGCCTGCGTCTTTTCTGCCAGGTGTGCGAAGGCGTCCACAGCATCCACCAAAAGGGCGTCATCCACCGCGACCTGAAACCAGGGAACATACTGATCCAGCGCGAACCAAAGCCACCGATCCCGCGCATCCTCGATTTTGGGATCGCTAAGACGATGGACTCGACGGATCACCTGACCCGCGAAGGGCAGCCGATCGGAACGCTCGTCTATATGAGCCCTGAGCGCATCGATGAGCCCGATCACTCAGAGGATGTCATAGATGACGTCTATTCACTCGGGATCGTTCTCTATGAAATCCTTACCGATCGACTGCCATGGACGCGGAGTGAGAAGTCGATGCGAGCGCAAATCTTGGAGGGCAACCTGACGCTCCCAAGCAAGGTCGCTTCAAAGGCGTCCACGGCAAGAGGCATCAAGGCGGATCTCGACAACATCGTTATGACCTCCACAGCGCTTGAACGCGGGCGACGATACGATTCGGCGCTGGCGCTCAAGGCGGACGTCGAACGATTCTTGCACGGTCTCCCCGTCGAAGCGACGCCGCCCTCTCTCGGCTACCGAGCGCGTAAGTTCTGCAAACGTCGTCCGATGACCGTCGTCACCCTTGCGCTGCTCGCGGCGCTCTCGGCGTTCGCCATATGGAGCTTCTTGCTGGCCAGAGACAAGCGAATCGGAGACTACTACGCGGCGATTAGCGACATCCGTACGCTCCTTCACGACCCGCGTCTGGGGTTCCGCAGCCAGACCCTCGCATCGTTTCACGATCTCACGGCAGCAGACATCGACGCTCGCGACGACTACGAACTGCGGAGTCTCTACTTGAGCGTCTCGTCCATGTACGACCTCGAGAAGGAACACACCTTAGCAGTAGGAATCGATGCCTACACCCTTGCGTTCAGTCCAGACGGTCGACGCCTCGCGATCGGTCAGAACGTGCGAGAGGGGCCGTGCTCTGTGAAGCTGTACGATCCTGTCACCGGGAAGGAACATAAGGAGCTTACTCTTCCTCTCTCGGCTCGCGGCGTGCGCGCGCTTCAGTTCGCGCGGGACAGCCGCGGATTGTTCGTGGGCGTACGGTCGAGGGCTATCCTTTCGTGGAGGGATGTTGACGTCCCTGAGGAGTTTACCCAGCTAACCCACATGACCGGTTGGGTGCGGGACATCAAACTCACGCCGACGCCAAACGTTCTCCTGATCTCAGATGGTCACTTCATCAGAGCCATCGACGATCAATCTGGTGAGGTTATTTGGAGTTTCTCGTACGCCTATCCAGGGATGGCCGGAGAAGTTCGAGCAGCGCCGACCACTGGAATCGTGTTTTGGGCCGGGAATGACGGGCTCGTACAGTTTCAAGATCCCAGCATCGGAAAGCATACCCGTCGACCATTCAATCGCTTCAAGGTAGGGATCAACAAGTTTCTCTTCATCCCGTCAACTGGGAATCTCGTCCTCGGCTCGAACGGTGATTTGGTCTGTGTCGACACAGACATGGTCGAATTCCAGACTTTTCGTGATCCTCATCTTGGGTACGCGCACGCGAGGACGGAAGACATTCGCAGCCTCGACCTGAGCACTGACGAAGTGCTGCTCGTCTCAGGTTCCAATGACGGTTCCGCGAAGCTATGGCATCGAGGAACGGGTGAGTTGCTGGCGCGAATTCCCGTGGCCGGGATGGGAAACGTCTTCATAGCCTTCAGTCCCGACGGCCACCGACTTGCTGTGACCGAGAATCTCGAGAGCATAGTCTACAAAGTAGGAAAACCAGAAATCTCACGCGTAGGAAGCTCGCGAGTTCCGTTTCGATCAGTCGCCGTCCAGGAGCGTCCTGTCCGGTCGTTTGCCTTCTCGAAGTCGGGCGACTCCATGGCGACGGTCAGCAGTGACGAGTCGGAAAACGTCGTCGCTCTTTGGAGTACTCGTAACGCGCCACATGTCGGCCCGGTTGCGTCGAAAACAACGACAGCTAGTCTTCTGGACAAACCGGCCTTCGTCGCGCTAAGTGCAGATGAAGATTTCGTCGCGTTCTACATGGAGCAAGATGACGACCATCGTGTGAGTCCGCTAGCTATTTGGCGCCCTGGACACACGGCCGTCTTGCGCCCAACGATGGAGAGAAGAACGAAGTCGCTGACTTTCGCCCGCGGAGTGCTGTGGGCAGCCTGCGGGGAAGGACACGGCCACAAGCTCGTTCGCTGGCTACCGGGCGAGTCAGAGACCACTACGGTCTTTACCAACACCGACGAGGCAGGAGTCCCCGGCATAGGTGCAGCCGTTGTGCTTGAGCGCTATGCGGCCATCGGAGGAGACAACGGACTCCTTAAGACACTCGATTCCGACGGCCAAGTCAGCCACATACTCTCGACGTCGCGCTCCAATCCAATCACCGCAATGTCGGCAAGCGCGGACGGAGCCGAGCTCGTAGTCGGAACAGACTCCGGGAAAGTCTTCACCGTACAGGTCGACGAAAGTCTGAGACTCACGGAAGGGGTACGACTCCCGTCGCACTCCGTGCGTGTCAATTCCGTCGCCATCTCCCCCGCGGCGAACCTGATCGCAACGGCCGGACGAGATCGAACAGTCCGGCTGCTCCGGCGGAAAGGCAACGAGTGGGAACCGCTCTTTCAGCGCACGTTCCAAGCACCGGTCGCCCGCATCCAGTTCACCCCAGACGGCAACAATCTGGGAGTCCTCGTCTTGCGCGAAAGACAGGTGCGCCTGTGGGACATCGCGGCGATCCGGGAGGAGTTGGCGTCGGTGGGGTTGGGGTGGTAGTTTGCGCGATCGGCTCAACATTCGGTGTTGAGTATCTCGCGGAGAACGCGGCTATCGACGCCAACGCATGTGACGACAGACCACACCTCACCGCGTTTCAGCTCGACGTACGTTGGTACGTGCCCCTCAATCGTCGGCAGATAGGCCATTAGCGAGCCGCGACCGTTCGCCTTGGAGCCACCGCTCCACCAGAACAAGGCTGCTTGGGGCACCAGACTCTTCAGTCTTCTTGACGCGTTGGAGCTGCTGGTTTGGTGGCGGTGCAGCGCGATTGGCTCGTCGGTGAGTCGGCCGAAGAAATCTTCTGAGACGACACGATTCGGAACGAACGGAGGAATCACAAGTTCTGAAGAAGCGACTCCGAACGACCCGAGACACTTGTGAGAAAACCGCAGCCACCGCTGGCTGAACCAGTTGTCGATTCTCACGACGTAACTCGCCACTGGTTCGTAGAGCTCACCAAGCCGGTGCAAGGCGGCGAGCACAAACCGTGCGAACGCGGGATCGTCCGTTTCCTCGACATGGAGTGTAACGTCTGGAATCACCACTGTTCTTCCTGAACTAAGCTTGAACTTTCAGCCGCACGCAGCGGCAGCGCCACTGCGAATGCAGCCACTGTGACCGTATCTGGCACCAGTCGCAATCCTTTCCAAGCTGAGTGCACGAACAGAGATGCACAAGACGGATGACTGAAGATGATTCTTGGTTCATGAAGCAATCCGCGTATCAGGAATCGACTGAACAAAGGTTGTCATGGATTGAGGAAGAATCAATCATGAATTTCCGTCCGACTCACCGGCGTACCAGTGGTCCGACACCTCAGCGAAAGAGTCCTTCCCAGGACGGAAGGCTCGAGTGATGGTGCTTGGACGTCCGCACGACTTTCGGGAATGGGGACTTCTTCTGATCTTGGCTTCGGTCACAGGCTCGCCGCCAGATCGGGCTCCTCTCAACGGCAGGAAACAGCGCCTCCGGCGTTTCGATTGCAGCGGCAAAGAAAGCGTTGACGTTAAAGGTGAGAATCCTCCTCGCAGAGTTCTTCTGCGTTGCAGATCGAAACTTCAGTCAGCGCCGGGGGACCGGCGAAGTACTAAGGAGAGGCTCGGTTGGCCGCCACGCGCTTGCACCTTACGCCGTCGATCTGATCGCCTGGAAGCGGCGCAGGACGCCCCCAACGAGAATCCTCCAACGTGAGCGATTTCCCCGGAAAGGATCTTCGCGTGAAGCGTTCGAGATCAGGTGCCCAGAGATGCTCGTCAGCCAGCTCCAGTGGCTTCTCTCATCAGATCCACGAAAAACACGAGCGCGTTCGAACACCTTGAGCAAAGCTTCTTGAACGACGTCCTCGGATTGAATTCTTGCTCGAAGGCGTGGCGTCGCGCACGTAGATGAAACGGTGAAAAAAGTTGACGCGGTGAGGTAGCAGGGGGTGTTCCCGTCGGCGAGCCGAACAGAAGTGCGCTGTACCGACGCGGTTCGCCGGACCCATGCACTCTACGCAGCTATTCCGCCGCCGCCAGAATCAACCGCCGCATCCACTCCGCCACGGTGAGTCCCTCGCGCCTGGCGACGCGGGTGATCAATCGATGTTCCGCGTCGGTGACGCGGAGGTTGACAATCTTGCCTTTGAACTTTGATCTCGCGACCTTGGGTCGTCCTCTTTTCTTCTTTTTCTTTGTCATGATTAGATTCTATGAGAAATTTTCCGATGTACAGAATATTTTGTTGAAACTTGTTTGTGAGACTTTAAAGTTATAGTAGTGCAGTTGATCGTGCGCTGAAGAGATGCTCGCGGTGATTGATCCGCGCTTTCTCTTCTTCGCACACTGACGTGTGAGCGTCAGCGGCACCGTGGGATGCTTCTTCGAAAGAAAGCAGACGATGTTCGTTCTCTTCGATGAAGTCAGCATCACGCAGTGCTGCGCGTGCTCAACTGCGACCACAACGGCGTTCTCCTTGGACGGTCCGGGAGAACAAGAAGGCGGAGCTCCGCCATGTGTCTTCGCTGACAAGCAGAGCTCCATTCACCACCACCTTTTCAGGAGGCAGCTATGCCAAACTCTACCGTCGTTTCTACCCGTTCCGCAACTCTTGCATCGGAACTATTCGATGTGGGAGGCGCTTCAGACGCTCCGTCCCTACCGGACGCAGAAGCGACAGCTCGCACGGAAGCGATCGTCGGCCGCGACGATGATCGCCGCAACGCCCACCAAACCGGCGCATACAGAACGGCTTCCGTCACCGACGCCGACCTTGCCGCTTTCGAAGCCGCCCTTCCCAACGTGGTTCGGCTCCGCCGCGTCGCGCTGAGCGCCACAACGCGAGGCGACTGGACGAACGTTGGCGGCCAACCCTACCTTGGCACAGCCGGCTGCATGAAAATCGCCGCGATTTTCGGCGTCAGCCTCACTGGCACACGCGTCAAGGCTGTACGCGATGACGCTGGCGGAAGCGACGTCATCCGCTACGTGGCCCGCACGACCGCTCGCTTCCTCGGCCGCCGAGTTGAAGTTGAAGGAGTGGCCAGCTCGAGCGAGAGCTTCTTCTCACGCCGCCGCGGCAAGAGATTGCCGCTCTCGGAGATCGATCTGAGCGCGGTGCGCAAGAAGGCCGTCACGAACGCCCAGATCCGCGCCGTCAAATGCATCCTCGGGCTTGGCGGCATCACCTGGGAGGAAGTGCGCGCCGCCGGCGTCACGAAGGATGGCGTCGCCGCCGTCGACTTTGGCCGCCGCGGCGAACAGGAGACACCCTCGGCACGCCCACCGGCCGGCGCTGTCACGAAACGACAGCCACGTCGGCTCGACCCAGCCCGACGGCGCCTCTATAACATCCTCCTTGAGCTCGGCACCCACCAGCAGGTGCGCTTCGATGAATCCTTACGCCACTACTCACGCCGCCGCGGCGCCGATGGCAACAGCCAGTACGCCGAGCGGATCAACGATCTTGACGACGCCTGGCTGCAAGAAACCCTCGAGCGCGCCGAGCACGACTGGCGCGAGATCCCCGTGGGGCAGCTTGCCAGCCGCATCAAACTGGAGCAAGGCGACTGACACGCCCTTGGCGACGGGCACATGAACTGAGAGCTGCGCGTGGTGAGCCGGAGCACCACGCGCCCTCTCCCCCGGCGCTGCGCGCCGCTGGTGGCGAGGCCGCATCCGAGGGCGTAGCGCAGCGGCGTCTGAGCGAACGACGCCTCGCGGCGTTCGCGTCTCGCCGCGGAGCGAAGACCGAGGACGGCCCGAGCCGCCAGCGGCGCGCAGCGCCGGGGGAGAGGGCGCTCGTTCGTCGTTCAACCCATCTCGTTTGATCAACTGGGTTTCGCTCTGACTCCTCAGCTGCCAATCGTCACGTCGAAAAACTTCCCAGATTCCGTTTCGCACATCCGCCGTTTGCGGCAACTAAGAGGTGGAAGCGTGCATCGCGCACGCCCGCGTCAGTCTTTGATACTCTCTCAGACTCTTCAGGAGGTTTCTTTGCTCAGCGTACGGTTTCCAACCCGCTCACTCATAACCTTCGCCGTGACGCTCACGGCGCTGCTTTTCGTCGCCATCTCTGCCTCGTGCATCTCGCTTTTCCGGCCCGCGGCCAGGAGCCCCCACCAGCTCCATCGACCCGACGGCACCACCGTCGTCTGCTATGAACCGCCGGCCGAGGTCGTGCCTAGCGCCGTCAGAGCCCGAGTCGACGCCAAGATTCCCGACGTCATCGAAGTCCTCGAAGCGCAGCTTGAGATCGAAGAGACGCTCGTTCGCATCCGTTCGGACGTCCACAACCTGCAGGCTGTCGAAGCCCTCGAGTTCCGCCTGTGTGCTGCTTGGGCGCAGGGAGTTCTCAGCGAGGAGCTGTACCGGGAGTTTCTTTTTGAGGTGTTGCCGCTATTGCGGGAAGCGTGTCGCGCACCTACAGACCACTCAGAGACCACATCACTTGCGGGGGATCCACCATGAGCACCACTCCCCAACAGAGCTCAACGGCCGATCTTCCAGGCTCCCTTCGTCTTTTCTCGGTGCAGCAGGTCGCGCACCTTCTTCAGATCCACGAATCTGCGGTTCGACGCTTCATTTTTGAAGGGAAGCTCACCGCAATCCGAGTTGGCGTGCTGATCCGTGTCTCGCAGTCGTCGCTTGAACGGTTCCTCGATGAGAATCCGTGCACAGCGCCCGACGAACGACGACATCCACGACGGCGACGATGAAGAACAGTCGAGCCTAACCGTCAAGGGCGTCTACCGCGTGCTCAAGATCCCTCTGGGGAACCTCACGATAGTGCTTGAGCACGGTTGCAAGGCTACGATGCTGCGTGAGCGCCATCGCCGTTTCGATGCTGATTCCTTTTTCCCGACAGCGATTAAGAAAGATTCTGCGCAAGTCATGAAACCGTAGCGTAAGCTTGGCTCTCTTCACCGCGTTGCGGAAGCTACGCTTGAACTCAGAATCCGGCGTCAGCCCGAAGATCGTTGCACTCGGATGAACACGTTTCGGGCTCAAACTCAGGTGCTTTCGATACCTCCTCAGTTCGTCAACGACGGATTGTGCGATGGGAGCACAGTAATCTTCTCGCGATTTCATCAGCTCAGCCGGAATTCGCCAGCGTCGCCCCTGAAAGTCGACATGCCTCCAGCACAGCGAGAGGAGTGTCCGTCTGCGCAAACCAGTTCGAAGCCCGGTGAGCACGAGTGGGTAGAGATAATCAGGGATCGGAACCTTTTGCTGAAACGTGACGGGATCGTTGGAGACCACCCCACCACGTCGCCCGCCTTTGTTGCGTTTCGCGGAGACTTGCGTGACGACTGGTTCACGACATGCCTTCAACAGTCGCTCCTCTTCCTCACGAGAGATGTACCGAGTCCTTTTGCGTATCTGTTCCGAGTGACGGTAGATCCCTTCGAGCGGGTTCGTATCCATCCATCCCCTGAGACGACAGTATTTCAGCAGGTTTCCGAAGTGTCTTAGATCGTTGTTGAGCGTGACCTCACCGATTCGTCGTATTCGTCTTCGTCGTGTCTCATCTGGATGTGAAATCGTTCCAGATTTGCGTTTCCTCTGATACTCCTGAACAAGCTCCGTATCGATCTCAGAGAGAGCTCTCTCTCCAAAGAATCCAAGCCAGAAGTGATCGCCCTGATACTTCAGCGTCTGAAAGCATTTCACGGAGACTTTTTCCCGCTTCTGCCCGATCCAGGAGGCGTAGGCAGCCGCGAAAGTCTTTTCCGCCTGCTCCACCGCTTCCTGGCGATCCTTGCCGAGAGCCTGTCGGACCTCCTGCGTCCGCACCCACTCTCTTGCCGCCTGGATCGTCTTACATCGGGTACTCCGCCAGGACTGCCTCTTTCGCTGCGGATCCCAGCAACGCACCCAGTAAGTGGACGTCAACCGACCGTGCAATTTGCGCCGCCGGATCTTGCCAAAGGAAATCACGATGAGTACCTGTATGAGTACCTACAAATGAGCGTTTCCGAGTGAGAGCGAGCACTGGAGAGCCGTAGAGGACGATCTCATAAATATTGATATAATAATATATTACAAAGCATTCTCAAGGGTTAACACGAGTTCTTATACATCGGTTTTTCCTCGTCGACAAGCTGGGGGTCACTGGTTCAAGTCCAGTAACGCCCACCATTTTAAACCTCGCTGAATCCTTGTGTTAGGATACCCCCCTCAATGGGGGAGCGGCTGTAACCCACTGTCAGAGTCGTATACCTGTATACGATTCGTCGACTCTGGGAGGCCCACATGATTCGGCGAAGCTCACCTTCGTACCGCAGGCAGAAGCGCAGCAACGGCTCCGATCTCGCATTCGTCGAGCTGAACGGAGTCCGTCACTACCTCGGGCTCTACGGAACGCAAAAGAGCCGCCAGGAGTACCATCAGGTCCTTGCCGAGTGGGAGGCGAACGGCGAGGTTACGGTGGCCCAAAGCGATCTGACGATCGTAGAGCTTGCCGCTCGCTTTCTCAGACACGCCAAGCTCCATTACAGAAGGGCAGACGGGTCCCCCACGGGAGAGACGGAGAACTTCAAGGTGGTGCTTCGTCCGCTCGCCGAGCTTTACGGTGAGTCACCCGCCGCTGAGTTCGGCCCACGGAAGATGAAGACCGTACGGGCACGCTTGATTCAAAGGGGGCTAGCCCGCTCATCGATCAATCAAGCAATGAATCGCTTGCGGCGCGTCTTCAAGTGGGCGGGCGAAGAAGAGTTAGTCGACGCGAAGGTATATCATGCGCTCCAGACGGTAAGAGGACTGCAGCGTGGACGCTCCGGTGCGCGCGAGCCAGATCCCGTGAAGGCTGTTGCCGAGAGAGACGTCGCGGCGATTCGGCCGCATGTCTCAAGCGAAGTTTGGGCACTGGTTGAGCTCCAAAGTCTCAGCGGCGCGCGATCCGGAGAGCTCCTTCCCCTACGAGCCGTCGACCTCGACACCAGCGGTGGAGTTTGGACATACACCCCAGAGCAGCACAAAACTGCTAAGTCCCACAGTATCTGGCGCGGAAATCCCAGATTAAATGGCATGGTGCTGATTCGCGGGTGCGAGATGCGATTTGCGAGGCGAGAAGGCGCGGGTCGTCGTGTCCCGGACGGCACGACGACCCGGGGAATCACGAAGGGCGAGGCGTGGCGCGAGCGTCACCGCGACGATCGCGGAGCTCGGCGAGGAACTCGACGGCGTCGACGAAATTCAGCCGCTTGACGATCATGACCAGGTCGATCGGGTTGAAGTTCGTCTCGCAGCGAAAGCAACGCGCGAGGTTGGTGGACGCCTTCGTCGCGGTGTTGAATTCGCGACACCGCGGACAGAGGAAGCGCACGTAGCCCTCGGAGATTTTCGCGGGGACGCCGAGCAGATCGAGGAGCCACGCGATCGGTATATCGTTTCTCAACGACCGCAGGAGCTTGCCGGAGAATCGTCCTGTCATGCGACGCCACCTCCACCGCTCGGCGCCTTCAAATATCGGATTCGTTGCAGGCTCTCGAGATACTCTTCGAGGACGATCTGGAGCGCTCGCAGCTGAGCGCCCAAGGCGGCGAGATAGGCGTCTTGCTCGGTGTAGGAGGAGCGTTGCGTGTAGTCGAAGTCGAGATCGGGGTACGCGGCGTTCAGAGCGAACAGGGCGATCTCGAGGTTCGTCGCGAGGGTCATCAAAACGGCGAGCTCAGGATACTCGGCGAAGTCGTTGACTCGAGGCATCAGGGTCTTGTGGAACATGGCGCGTCAGTCTCCGTTCTCAGGGCAGATGGAACTCGGGGGCGGTGTCGTTGACGAGCGCCTCGGAGATCTTCTGGACGTTCTTGCTCGCGGCCTGAATGAGGCAGGCGGTGGCGATGTTGTTGATGCGCCGCGGCACGCCGCTTGAGTAGTCGTGGATGAGCGACTTCGCTTCAGGCTCGAAGACTTTCTGCGAGGCGCCGGCTGCGCGCATCTGAAAGTCGATGTACTCGACCGTCTGCTCCTTGCTGAGCGGCGGCACGTGGTAGCGCACGCTGAGCCGATGCGTGAGATCGGCGTGGCGCGCTCGGGTAAGCTCCTTTCTCAGGGTCTCTTGTCCGCTGAGGAGGATCTTCAATGGCGGGCCGTCCTCGAGTCCGGAGCTGACCAGAAGTCTCAGATCGGTGAGCGACTCCGAAGGAAGCAGGTGCGCTTCATCGATGACGAGGATTGTCGTGTGCTCGTTCGCCCCGACGCGATCCAGGATCTGGAGGAAGAGCCGCTCCTTGCCACGGCGGGGCTGCTCGCCGAGGCTGGAAACCAGGAGCTTCAGAATGCCGTTTGCCCCGACGTAGGTCAGCGAGAGATAGATCGGGTCGTAGAGGTTGCGGCTCAGCGAGCGCACGAAGAGCTTCACCAGAGACGACTTCCCCACCCCGGTGAGTCCGGTCACCAGGCCGATCGAGCCCGACTTGGCGAGGTACTCCAGTCGAGCGAGTCCCTGGGTGATGCGCTCGTCGGAAAGAATCTGCTCGACGGGCGCGCGCTCGAGAAAGGGCTGCGTCGTCATCTTGAAATGGGTGGTGAACATCAGTCCTCCTTTCTGCCTGCGAGTCGTTGAAGCTCGTAGGCGATGTAGGGAATGGATTTCTCCGGAGCCTTCTCGAAGGCCCTCAGCAAGAGGACTTCGGTGAGGCTGGGAGTACGGTTGTAGAACTTCTTGAGTTCCTCGAGCTCCTCGGCGGTGAAGCTCGAGAGGGCGCCCTTGCGCCCCATGAGCCGGCCGAGAAGGCATGCGAAGTCGGTGAAGGGCCACTGGCGAGAGGCGATGACACGACGGTAGTCGATCCCCTGGGCGCGCTTCTTGAGCTCCTCGTCGTGCTCACGGCGAAGAAGCTCCAGATAGTTGTGCTTCGCTTTGGCGGGAGGGGCGGGAGCACCGGCGTCCTCGCCCTCTTCGCGCTCGTGAAGGACGCCCTTTCCGAGGTACTCTTCGTTGCTGGAGTAGATGAGAACCGTGTCGGGCGCGGAGAAGGGATCGTAGCGGACTTCGACCTTGTCACCGCGCAGACTCTTGTCGACGCGATAGAAGCGGCGATCGAGCTGGACGTCGGAGAAGTCCGGGTGAACGCGCCGCGTCTCGCGGCACATGAAGAACTCGGTGACGCGCTGAATGTCGACGTGTCGGATAGGCCGTTTGAGGCCGGCCTCGGCTCGTGCCTCGGGTGTTTCGCCGGTCTCGGTGTTGACCTGGCGGTGGTAGGCCACGGTCTTCCAGGAATCGAAGCTTCCGTTGAGCGAGTCGAGAGTGAGGATCTCGCCGGCTCTGACCTCGGCCTCGAACTGGCCCTGTATCGTCTCGATGAGTCGTTCGACGAGACCACCCGGTGGCGGATCGCCCTTGCCGCGATGGATGAGCCGGGTGACAACGGCAAGGCATGCCGCCTTGAGCGCTTTGGAGATATAGACCTTCGCCTGATCGACATAGAGCTCGTCCGAAGCACCGTGCTTGGCCCACGCCCGCAGCAAGCAGTCGATCAAGACCTCGAGATTTTGCCGAAGGTAGTAGCGCCCCTCGACGAGCGAGCGGCTGTAGCAGTCGATGAGAACACAGAGGAAGGTGGGGACGACTTCGCCGTCGTGCAGCACGTAGGGTCCATCGGCGAAGTCGCCGACCCAGAGGGCATGGGTGGAGTCACGAGTCCAGCGTTTCCGGACTTTCCTCCTCTCGACACCGAGCTTCAGCCGCGTCGCGCCGGCGATCTTGAGGTAGCGGAAGAGGGTCGAACGCGGAATGGTCTTTCCGTGCTGAGCCTGGAGGAACTTGTTGATGGCGAAGTGGGAGCGCAGTGGCTGATCACGCTTCAGCTCGACGGCTTTCTCGACGAGCTCTTTGCCGTGGGCACGCGGTTTCCCGCGATCGCTTCGCGGCCTGCGGGCAAGACCCTCGAAGCCCTCCTCGCGATAGATGCGAAGCTTCCGCCTCAGGGTCGAAAGAGCCGGCTTGCGTCGCGATCCGTCGGGAAAGATGCGCTCTTCTTTGGCGAGCTCGCGGAGAAATCGCGCGGCTTCCTCCTCCGGCACCTCGCCGATGACGACGGGCTGGAGAAGAGCCGCCCAGAAGATAGCCCAATCGAGATCTTTCGCTTTCATGATCACACCTCGCATGGGGCGAGCGAGGCGTGATTCTCGCTCACGCCCAGGCTGCGGAGGTTGCCAAGTCGGGGAAGATCGATCGGCCGAAGAGGGAACGGAACACCTGGTCGATCGAGAGAGCTCGAAGTGCCGCGACGAGAGTGTCCCGCCGTGATTCGCTTCGGTACTTGGCTGGACGGACGGCGAAGACCTTGCGGAAGATGTCGGACCTCGCCGAGCGCTCTCGGATGAGGCGGAGAGCCTCCAGGAGCGTGGCGTTGAGAGAGCGAAAGAACGAAAGCCAACGATGAAGTGTTGAGTGCGCGAGGCTGCGCTCGTCGATCGCTCCCCTGTCGTCACCCTCGTGGAAGACGGGCATGTGTTCGACCTTGACGGCTTCGCGATACGAAAGCTCGTCGATCTGGAGGTAGCGCCGAGCGTGATCGAAAACGCAGTCGCGAACGTAGCGTTTCCCCGGCAGCGCGAAGGGCGGGTAGAGCGTGAAGGAGCGCTTACACAGAGGACACTTCCAGCGACTCAGAAGCGACAGGACAGGTTCGACCAGACGCCTGACGATAACGAGGAACACGCGCTCTCGGTGACCGCGGTAGCGGAACCGATCTGGCTCCCCGCTGCAATTCGGGCAGCGGTTACAGGTCGGCTGGATCTCACGGCGGCGAACAGCTTCGCCATAGCTCTGTATCGCGTTGACCAAATGGGGTAGCATCGCTCTCTCCGTACGGGGACTTGCGGAGAGAAGTGCACCAACACCGGTCTCTCCGCTCCCCTCTTTACTCGAGGTGAGGCGAGGAGTCGAGCGAAGGTCCAGGGCGCAGCGTCGAACGGGGGGCGCGGGGTAGGCGGGGTATGATCGGACGGTCGGTTCGGCGGGGTATGCCGGGGCGTTTCCGGGTCAGTGAATCTGAGACTCGTCGCTGCTCACGAGCCAGAGTTTGTGGGACTCAGCACAAAACCGTGCACCACGGCCATAGACGATCGATCTACTTTGGTCCGAAGGCCCAGCTGATCTTGAAGCGGTTCATCGAGACGCGTCCACTCAACAGTTACCTTTTCTCGCCAAAAGAGGCAGAGAAGAGGCGACTGGCGCAGCGACATTCCCTGCGAAAGACGCCACTACCGTACGGAAATCGGCCCGGTACAAACCGAGTCCCCCACCGTGACCGACCACCGAGGGGCCACTACGACACGCGCTCCTATGCCAGAGCGATCGCTCGTGCGTGCAAGCGCGCAGGAATTCCCAAGTGGACACCGCATCAGCTCCGTCACAGCGCGGCGACGAATCTGCGTAAGGAGTTCGGACTCGAGGTGGCACGCATCCTCCTTGGGCACCGCTCACCCATGGTGACCGAGACGTACGCCGAACTCGACGAGCGGAGAGCCATCGAAGTGATGAGCCAGATCGGTTGAGATGCTGCATACGTTTGGCGAGTAACACTCACGTGAACTCAAATGCCAACGCGATCGTCGTAACCAGCCCAGGAAGAGCTTCAGTCTTGATGCCGCGCACCCACACGAACGCACGCCGAGTCTCAGCTTGGATAAAATGGATCTCCGGGAAATCGATTCGGTATTATCTGATCAAATTCTTTCTCCAACCACCCCCTCGCGTCGCTCCATTTCCACAGAGCAGCCCGCCCCCTCCCTCCTTTTACGACAGGATCTGGCAGCGGGTTTTTCTTTCGACGTTTCTCCAACGTACTCTTGCTCGCTCTTACCACCGCCGCCATGTCACTCAGTCTGACGTAGCACTCATACGGCTCTGTTTCGCTTTCTTGAAGAACGTCCCGCGCGTTCTGAAACAGCTTCAGTTCGAATCTACCTTTAGCCAGTCGCTCCACGTCTTGTGGTGAGAGTCTTTCGAGATCCCATCGCGCTATACCGAGTGCGAAAGCCAGCCGTTCGAACTCCTCTCTTGCGGAGAGATCCACAGTGTCTTGCTCGCCGGACTCGTGTTTGATCACGGCAAGGATTCGCCGACCGTGCTCGAATATCAATTCACCAAGGCTAGCGGAGCATGGATTGGCAATGGCGCCAGCCACCCCCGCAATCGCTTCTGCTGTTTGTGCCGATTTCACTTGTTTCAACCTCCTTGACACCACCGGAAAGCGACGGAAACTGCCGGAAAGCGCAACCACCTATGGTAAATCCTCCACTCAATTCGCAGTGATTGCAATGACGCTCTTGGAGGTTTTATTACATGGCTATTCTCGACGAGAAAGTTCTTACACTTTCTGAGGCAGCGGCTGCGTTGCCGCGAGTTCACGGACGAAAGATCCATACGTCGACGATCTGGCGGTGGGCGCGCCGCGGTGTGAGCGGAACGCGCGTGAGAATCAGCGTTACCGCGAGCTTCGCTCCGGCCAGCGTCCCCATGATCGCGACGTAAAACCCCATCCAATGGACTGATTCGACGACAACCGAGTCGGCGAACTTCAACAGCAGCCAGCTTGCGTAGGGCAGGATTGCTACACAGCAGCAAAGAAGCCAGACCCGCGCGCAACGCCGGCCGACAAGAAAGCCTGCTGCCGTGTAGACCAGCAACGTCGACAACAGCTCGCTAGCCAATTGCCACTCGTGCGTTGAGGCGAAGTATCCCGCAGCACCGACCGCCAATAGCCTCAAGCGCAGGCCGATCAGTCCTACGCCAAACGCGACAAGAACGGAAATCACCTGTTTGGATCGTTTCACGATTCAAGCTCCGCGACCGCCCGCGCCGAAAATCACCTCGAGTACGTCAGAGCGAGAGTGCCCACTCACTCGCATTCATCGACTCTTCGCGCGGCGCTCACTTTCACCGCCCGCCCGCTTTCTCTGCAGGCGCACCGCGCTCCTCATTGGATGTCTTTTTCGCGCCGTCCGACGCTGCAGGCAGCCCGGCCTGCGGAGCCTTCCGCACGGCAGGGCGAATCGCCGTCGGAATGGCATTCCAGACGTCGTCGCCGAGGGTCGCGGGGAGAGAATCGACCGGCACGCCTTTCAGAAGCTCCTCGAGGCTGACGACGTTAGCGCGCACGAACATGTCGAAGCCACAATCCGAGCTGGCTGGATGCCGCTGGTGCAGCTCTACGGCAATGACGTTTCTGCCGGCCAGTATCATCTCACTCACCTCGAGGTTCTCGTGCTTGTAGAACCTGTTCTCATCGCGACGATCTATCGTCTCCACCGCAAGAGTTCGAGCCGTCACCGCGCCTTCTGCAATGTTGTCGCGAAAGAGCTCCCTGCCATTGATATAGACAACGACGCCATCGTCGCGCAGGACATCGACGGTGACTGTCTCGATCTCCTCCGGGTCGTCCACTCCAATCTCTTTACGAAAGTAAGTCGTGATGTATTTCCTTCTGGGGTCGCCGCCAAAGTCAATCGTGGTCGCCTCGTTGCCGTCGCCATAGCCGAACTTTCCAAACCCCTGGCGCCAGCCACTGTCGTCAAACTCGAGGGTTCGCCACGCTGAACCTAAATCAGCTCCTGTGTCGAAATATCTCCAGGCAGCACCTGGCGTGACGATCTCCATCGGCTTCTTGATGCGCGCCAAAGCGGCCTGGGAGATCGCAAGGTCGCGCGCTATGGCCCCCAAGCGTTCGCCCACGCTGCCTTTCTTCTCCGCATCGACTTTTTGAAACGTTTTCGCAGCGAGGTAGAGATAGGCTGCCGCCTTTTCGTGCTTTTGTTGGGTAGCGCAATGCTCCCCGAGCGCTTGGAACGCGACCCCGATCGCAGCGATTCGGCCTCCATCCGATTGTTCCCCGGCTGCAAAACCGCTGGCGAGCATTTGAACGATGTCGAGCTCGTCGCTCGTCACCACCTTCGTAGCGAGCTCCAGCTCGAGGTGAAGATTCTTAAACTCGCTCGCGAGCGAATCGCTGAGGCGCTCAATGTCCATTTCTTCGAGAGCCGAAAGCGCCTCCTTCGGTCGCTGCAGCTGCTTCAGCAGCTTCGCCTTGGCAATGTGGAACTGCGAGTAGCGTCCCCTACTCGCCGGTGGAACTTGGCGAATCCCCTCGTCGTACGATCCGATCGCAGCCTCGAACTGCTTCGCGCTCTCTTGGTAACTAGCAAGCTCCCCGGCAGCAAATCCACCACGTGGGCTTGCCTGTATCAGCTCAGGCCCGATCTCCAGGAGTTCGCTCGTGGAAAGTAGTTGTGACTTCAGCAGCCGCTGAAAGGCACGTACACGATACTCCTCGTGCCGTTCGATCGACGCCACGACGACCGGATGGGAAAGCAGCGCGACCGCCGTGGCGACGCGACGCTCCCGTGGGATCGACCGGTTCCGCATAGCATGGGGCACCTCTCGGAGAGCGGCTTCGAAGAACTCAACGTTCTGTTCGAATCGACTCAGCGTCGGCGCATCGAGCTGAGAAAAAGCCGCCTCATACACCTTCGCGGTGCCGTCGCCTTCGAAATAGGAGTAAAGAAATCCAATCCCCGCGAGTGAGAACAACTCTTCCTCCAGCGCTTGGTAGGGTTTTTCTATTGAGATGAACTCACTCCAAAACCCAACGTTTTCACTTCGTACTTGCGGTGTCCAGGTTGCGACGTCCTCTCTGAACGCGTCATGAAACATCCCGAGAAACTGAGCTAACGCCATCTGACGGAGATATGGTTGTCGCATTTGGATCTTCGAAATCGCCGCGAGCGTCTCGCTCGCAACCTGCGGTCCACGCTGCAGAGACAACCGAAAATAGGTCTCGAAGAGTGTCTTCGTTTGGGTTGAGTCGAACCCGCTTTGATTCTCGAATTGATCCTGTGCGAACATCAGCGGCGTCACTCCAGCCGCCGCAGTTTTGATTTCGTCGTACAGCTTCGCCGCCGCTGGTCGTGACTCCGTCACGAAACTAAGCACCGCGTCGCGAAGCGAGATGTTCTGGAATTGGTGCTGACGGATCCGCTCACCGAGCCGAAGAAGGCGCTCGTCGCGTGGGGTCAAACGCGAGCTTTCCGCGTCGCGACTCTGCGTGTGACTCGGCTTGGTGCTACCCACTTCGCGCGGCGTGACATCGGCTCCTGGCGCACTTGGGTCCGGAAGCGATGCGACAAAGGCCTCGAAGAAGAGCTTCATGTCAGGGTTTTCGAGTCGCTCGAGGATCGCCGGCACCTTCCGCTCGATCTCTTCGTCGTAGAGGTAGAGCTCCCGATCTCTATTGAAGCCGCGCCAGTCGAATTGTTTCCAGCGACGCATGAGCACCCGCGTCACTTGCTCAGCGGAGCCCGAACGAATGAGAAGCAACATCCACTCAGCACCCGGCTCCCCATCCGACTTCTCCAGGATCTGATTCATGCTGGCGTCGTCCCCGAGCAGGATGCAGAGTTGCAAAACCACCGACCTCGACTGGTAGCCGACATCGAACGACGAATGCCGGCGCGAAGCCTCGCCTCGCAGCACGTTCTTCTTCCAAGCCTGCACAAGATTTGCTGCTGCTGCATCCCAGGCTCCATCCCGTTGACGGGCATGGTGGATCAGGCCTCGCGCCGCGCGCCGTACATCATCGGCGGAGACGGACATCTTTTGATCCCACGCGGCGACCAGCAAATCGATTGCGCGGGCGGTGACTGCAAGCGGCAAAACGTCACCACTGTAGGCCAAGAATGCCGCAGCAACGCGTAGGCGCAGATTGGTCGGAACTTCTTGGTCATCGAGTAGCGCCAAGACGTGACGGTTCTCGTCGCCTAGATGAGCGCCTTGAGACGCAGCTTCATCCGAAGAACTGTTCCGCCCCCGCAGCGCCGCGACAACATACAGTTCCTTCGCGAGCGATGGATATGCATCGCGCTGCATCTCTTCGCGCAAAAGCGGCAGGAGCGCCTGAATGCGCCCCTGGTCCGATCCGACTAGGGCAGTCAGAAACCCAAAAAACGGTGCGGCGGCCAAGCGATAGTGTTTCGCTGCAAGCGCCCCTGCCAACCGCTCCATGGCGCGTTTCAGGGCGGCGCGGTCGTCCAAGCGGGGCTGCTGGTCGCCGCGAGCATCGCTTACGAGCTGTTGCAAACTGAATTCGAAGACACGATTGCTCGGCGCTTCCACTTTCGTGGGCGGCTCGGGCGTCGTCAAAACGTCGTAGACGAAACTCAGCGTCGCTGGACTGCCTTCGGACGAGAGGAGACTCTGCAGCAGTTGGCTGGAAATCGACCAGTCGGCGCTATAGAATCGACTACGTCGGTCCCGTCCAGACTTTTCCACAAGCTCCGCGATCTTCCAAAAGACCTTGAGCGCTCGCTCGCTCTCCTGCGGTAGGAGATCGCTGAGATACTCGACGAAATGATCTTCGAATTCGTGGGGCTCGATCTTCAGCTCGCGGACGCTTTTAGCCGCAAGCAATGCGTCAATCTTCCCTTGCCGTGAGGTGTCGTCGAGCGTCTCCGCCCACTCGAGGATCGCCCTCGCTTCAGCCGTGAGCTTCGAGACGTCTACGAAGCGAGCGAAATCTTCGCGGGCGTGCTTGGCAAACATCGCTCGAGGTGTCGGCGCGAGCGCTCTAAGTTCATCGCGAAATTCTGTGAGGAATCCACTCCACCTCTCCGGCTCGTCACCAGCGATCGCTCCCAGAAGGGCACGGCCTAGCGTCTTCTCTGTGTCGAGGAATGCGAGGTACTTTTCTTTCAAATCACCCCCACTCCGCCGCATCTGGTAGCCAATCTGGAAAAACATGCTGTCGATGAAATCGTCGCCGTGAATTCGATAGAAGCGAACGTCGTCGCTACCGCCCAAGAAAAACGAGTCTGTCAGTAGCCGCGTCGTCCGGTCAAAATCTTTGAACGTCTCGGGTTCAAGTAGGGGATGAGCTTCGGGCGTGATCTCCACGAGCCGTCCACCTAGAAACGGTTCGATCTGTTCTTCAGAGTGCCTGTAGACCGAAGCGAAGAGCCGGTGGTCCTGACCGAGCCTCTCGAGGATCTGAAGGTATGCCTGGATCGACGCGTTCGGTGTTCCAATCGAGTAGTCGTTCGGATCGTAGTGCTTCTCAATGCGCGCCGCGCGCTGTTCCTTCGGACCGAGATAGCCCTCTGCAATCCTTTCGAGCACCGCCGTAGTGGCTTTCGCTCCGCCTCGCCGGTATTGCGCCAAAACGAACCGGTGGAGGAAACTGAACGAATCGGTGAAACCTCTGTCTTGCGTCTTCGTGAGCTCCCCCACGATGAGCGGAGCGATCTCGACGTCGAGCTCTCTGAGCTCCCAAACGTCCAGGACCTGCTGTAGCGCGCCAGCGCTCAGCATGGGTCCAAACGGTCCACTCCTGCGCTTCTTGCAGTGTTTTCTCGCACGCTCCAGGAACTCCTCCGGCGCTGTGAAAAAAAGCTCGGTACGGTCGCGGAGATCCACGACAAGCGCTTTCCTGGCGCGGCCCTTTTGCTTCTCGACCACTTGCACAATGTCACGCTCAATGAGCGAGCGGTCCTGCTTCTTCCATGCATAGCGGGCGACGAATTGTTCGGGCCCCCACATCTGAATGGACTCCGAGTTTGACTCGAAGAGGCCGAACGATAGAAACGTTATGGGGTTGACCGGCCCCGGCGATGATTCTGCTTGCGCCAGAATCGCCGTCTTGGCGAGCTGAAAAGCTTCTTCCTCCCTGCCCTCCAGGGAGAGGAAACCAGAGAGGCGTCGAAATCCGTCAGACGCCAGCGACGGCACGCCGAGCATGACGTTGCAAACTTTGTCGTGGATCTCTCGACGCTGCTTTTGAAAAGACGCAATCTGGTCACGAAGAGGCGTTGCAGCTTCCGACGGAGCGCTCGCCCGCGACGCAGCATATAGCGAGCCGATCTCGACACCGTCCGCGTCGCTCGACCTGACAAGTCGGTCGAGAAGATGCGGCACCCAAAATAGCGGTACGTTCGAGGTATCCTCCAGCTGTGCGACCGCGTCGACGATGGTCTCGACGAGACGGAGGCGATCAGCATAAGGAATCTGTTCCTCGTCGACCATGCCCGTCGCGTGCTGCCCGACCGCCGCCAGCCCCATGGCGTCCAGCTCACGCAAAGGGCCGACCGCCGCTTCCGGGTGGGTCTCAAGGAGTAGCGCGACCAAGCGGACGCGAACGCCCATCTCCTTCGGGCGCTCCCTGGCAACCTGCTTGTACATTTCGATCGCTCTTTCCCTCTTGCCGAGCACCTCGCACGCGAACCCGTACTGAGCCCAGCGCCGCGGATTCTCGGCGGTCCCCGGATCGACGAGACTCAGGAGGTCCTCTCCCAAGTTGTATACGGCGATCGGGCGAAGCCACTCCTCAAGCTCGTAGGACTCGTCAAACGCTGTCTGAACGTGAAGGCCTTTGCTGGCGAAGCGTTTGAGGTCTGCACCCAGTAACTTCAGGGCCCGATCCCTGTCGCCGGAAACGAGCAGCTTTTGTAGTCGCTCTGGGCTTTGCGGGTTAGCGCCTCCCCCCGAGGGGAAGGAGAAGAGCTGATTGACTGCAGATGCGATACGATCCTGAAGCTTCTCCGCCTCCTTGGTCAACTCGAGCTGCTCCATCGCAGCGACCAGCTCGTCGCGCTGCTCCGCCGTCAGCGAGGCACGCCGGAGACGCAGGACGGCCTCTCGTCCGGCAGTCTTGATCTCTTCGTCCTTCGCTGGCTCGCCAGTCAACCGGTCGACGCTCCAAGCAACGATTGACCCGTCGATTCGCCGGCGCGTCTCCCGCGTCATGGGCAAGAACCGAGCTCGCTCGAGATACTCGATCGCGCTCAGCATGTCGTCTTCGACCCGAGCAGAATGCGCTGCGGCCAGAAGAAACGAGTCGACGCGCGGTTCTTCGGCGCTGATGAGCGCCGCAATCTCAGCCTTTGCCTTGTCGATCTCGTCGACGCGATGAAAGAGAAGAACTCGCAAGATGGGAGACTTCAGCTCGGCGATGTACTTTCTCACCTCGTCGTCATCAAGTTCGAGCCCATCGCCGAACAGCTGCACTGCGAAACCGCTGCGGTCGCTCGAGAGCGCCGTCAACACAACGGTCGGAAAGTCGGTGAGGACTTGCGGTGGAAACTCCAAAGGAGCGAGAAGCTCACTTCCAGTCTGGCCACCGAAGAACATGGCAACTTGTGACGGTTTTCTCGAGCGTGTGGAAATCCGTTCGCGCACTTCCCGGTCGAGAAAGTGAAGGAACGCCTCAGTGCCCTCAGAGCTGGCGACCGCCGAGGCGACGCTCAAAAAAACCCACTGGATCGGAAGACTTTGAATGTTGACCTTCGGGTACCATTCGACCAGCTTCCTGGTGAGGATCTTCTTGTCGTTGTCGTCGAGCGCGCCGACGACGTCACGCCCGAAAGTTGCACCACCAACCGCCATGAGGGTCGAAACCCACGTAACTACGCCTGGTTTGTCGATGGAATCGACAAGCTTTAAAGCCTTTTCGCTGAGCTCCTCGGGGACATTTTCGTCCAAAGAGAAACTCGCCCCAAGCGCGCCTAAGTACGCCAGCTCCGGCCACTCTCGCTCAAACGTCTCAACGGCTACTCGAAGCTGATCAATCGCCATCACTCCCTGTCCGGTTGCCTGGAAGATGAGAGCGACGGACAGTAGAGCTTCGCTTCGCGGGTGCTTCTCCAAAAGCGCCGCGATGCCGCCGCCGTCCTGCAGTGAATTGAAGTCGAGGTCAAAGAAGTAGTCCGCGTAGGAGACGCCAGCGCTGACGAGATCCGCTTTGACCTCGGCGAGATCATCGCCCTCAAGCTCCTGGCCGATGGCTGAGAGGTATGCCAAGCAGTAGCTGCGCAGTGACCTCAAGTCTCGTGGCACTTCTACGGCGGTCTGGGAAAATCCCAGAGGCCCGAAGTACTGCCGGCTCATTTGCCTGTGACGCAGCGCAAAACGACTGGCTGTTTGGAGGCTGACAAGCTCAAGCGCAGCTGGCGGCAGAACGCGCAGCTGGCTCTCGATCTCCTGCAAGGCATGGTGACTCTGGACCGTTGTGCTGAGTCTCGGTGGCTCCTCGTCAACCCGGAGAAGGCTTGAGAAGACGCGAGCAGCATCGAGCTCTCTTTCATTCTCCGCAAGCGCAACAGCATAGAGATAGCCGATCCCGTAGTGCTTGGAGAACTTGTCGACAAACGGCCGCAGGAAGTCGGCAGCTCGACTCCAGTCACCAGTTTCAAAAATGGCCTGCGCGAGATTCTCGACCGCCTGCGCGTCGATGTCATCGCCACGAGCAATCTCCTGGAGTACCTGAAAGCCCTCGTCCTCGTCGCCGGCTGCGAAGTGAAGTCTCGCGACACGCTCGCGGATGCGGTCTCGCTCTTTTCCCTTGGCTAGCTTAGCGGCCGTCGCGAGGGTGGCGAGCGCACGATCGAACTCCTGCTCCGCTTCCTCAACGCGCGCGATCTCGAGGAGCAGGTCCAGATCCTGTGGACGAATGCGCGCCGCTTCCAAGAGTGCGCGGCGGCGCCCTTCGTAGTCGTCGCCGACGCGATGGATCTCCGCCAGCGCCAGGAGTGGCACGATGGATGTGCGGTTGCTCCGCCGACGCTCTTCGAACTGCTCAACAAGACTCTCTGTCGCACCGCGCAGCTCGGCAGCACGCGCAAGCTCCTGCACCCAGCGAATCTTTTCGCTGGCGTTGGGTGCTTCCTCGTAGAGCTGCACGTAGAGGCGTTCAGCATCTGCAAGCTTGCCGTCGTCCGCGTAGGCCGCCGCGAGCGTAGCACGGAGCTGCGCGTCGCCGGAGAAGGCTTGCACCGCGCGGCGCAGCACATCAACTGCCGCATGGTTTCGGCCCTCGGCGAGGTGTAACCGCGCTTCAGTGAGCCACGGTACCGTGCTCCCAGGGATGAGTTTCTTCCATTCTGGGATCCACTCCAGCGCCTCGTTTAGATTGTGAGCACGGCCAAAAAGGTCGACGACTTTCTGCACGTTCGCGGCGCGTCGCCCGCCCGGAAGCCGGACGAGTCTTGCGGCTTCTCGCGCCGCCTTCTCGAACTCGCCGCGCTGGCGGAAGAGTCGAATTCTCTGCGTGGTCGCCAGCACCGGAGCGGAAAGATCAAGTCGAGCGAGTGCGGCTTCAGCGCTTCGAGAGTCGCCGGCGCGCTCGTGAAGTTCTGCAAGCAGACAGATCTCCTGCGGCAGCTCGGATGGAGCGAGAGCCTGCGTGAGCTCCACCTCTTTTTCCGTACGCTGGACGATGCGCGCAGCGCGGTCGACGGCGTTCTCGACGTCCAGCGGTTTCTGCGCAAGGACGACAAGCTGACGCGCCCACGGTAGCGCCGCGTCAAACTTCTTGAGCCCAATCGCCACCGTGCAGAGTTGACTGAGGTAGATCGGATCGTTGCCGAAATCGCCGAACCGCGCGGAGAGGATTTCAAACGCAGCTACGAGCTCACTGCGCGACGACAGCGCGCGAGCCACCCGGACGAGTCGTTCTCGGTCGGCTCCGTGGGCGAGCCCTCGCCAGACGTCGATCGCTTCGTCTTTCCGGCCCTGGCGGTGAAGATACGCCGCGTGAGCATCGCGTGCTCCTTCGCTCTCCGGAAACTTCGCAAGCAACTCCCGAAAGACAGCGTCGGCGGCCTCTTGGCGCTGAAACTGCTCCATGAGCTGTGCTGCACGAAGGTACGAATACTCAGAGCCGTCCGACGTCTCAAGGTAGCGCTCGAGCGTCGTCTTCGCGGCACCACTGTCGTCATTTTCATGCTGCAGTTTGGCCAGCTTGATCAGAAGTTCGCCGTCGTCGGGATACTGGTTAACGAGCAGCTGCAGCTGCTCGATCGCCTCACTGCGCAGCTCAAGGCGAGAGAGCATGTCGACGTAATCTTCCCGGATAGAGCGGTCACCGGGAGTCAACTGTAAGACCTCGAGGAACGCCTTGTTCGCAGCCTTCTTCTCCCCGAGCTCGGCGAGCGTCTCGGAGTACTGACGTCTGAGGCCGATCCGCTTCGTGTGGACTTCGAGCAGTTTCCCGAAGTACGCTTTCAAGCCTATGATGTCATCTTCGCGGCGAAAAACTTGGGCGATCTGCCGAAGAATCTCGCGTTCGAGCCACGTGTCGCTCCCGACTCTCTCGAGACTACTGGCGTAGGCGGCGAGAGCCTTGTCGCGCGCGCCCGCCAACTGATGAATGTCACCGATCCGAAGGCGCCGGACGACGCTGAGGTATGGGTCTTTCGTCATCTCAACGAGAGACTCGGCAGTCGCCAGCGCCACATCAAAGAGCCCTTCGGAGATCTGCAGCTCGATTAAGTCCTCCTGCAGCTCCTCGTCGCGGGGATTCTTCTCGAGGAGGAGACTCCAGACGCGCGCGGCGGCTGACGCGTCACCACTTCGGGCATAGAGGCGTCCTTGCAGCTGCAGGATGTCACGCTCGAGGTCCGCGCTCGGCTCCGCATCGAGCGCGCGCCTAAGATCCTCGATCGCGGTGTCAAAGTCGAGCGTGCGCTGCTCCACGAGAGCCTTGTGATACCACGCCTCAGCGCTGCCCGGATCTTTGTTCAAAGCGGCGCGAAACTGTTCCAAAGCACGGACATTCTGGCCCTGTTTGGCGTAGAAGAACGCGAGAAGGAGACGGTTCGGTGTCGTCTCGTCTTTCTCGACGGTGGCGCTCAGAAAACGCTCAAGTCCCGCGATCGAATCGGTGTCGAGCCACGCGTTGTAGAAGCGGTCGAACAGATACCCGGGGCGAGGCCTTCGCTGCAAGACCTGAAAGTACCTCAGAGCCTTCTCGTTCGCACGAGCGGACGCGCTCGCGTCGTCTGCACGACCATCCGTCTTGCTGCGTGTGTTTTCGCGCTCTTGCGCAACGACGCAATCGGTTAGGACGAACAGGGAGGCGACGGCGAAGACGGAGGCAAGTGAGACGGTGACCATCCGTCTCGCCAAAGATGAGAGCACACAACGTCGAACCGACATATTCCCTCCTTTTTTGAGGACCCACATTTGGGAATGTGAAGATCGCTGCGAACGGCGGCCGCAGGCCTCTGCGCGACTCTACTCTACGATTCTGTCGTGGGGAAAGGCGAAACGCCAATCCAAACGAGGCCGTTTCGTCTCCTTTCGCATGGTTCTCGTTGTGCTCTTCATTCACTGCGCCCGGTGGTTAGAGCGTTGAGGCTGATTCGTTCTTACAGCCGAGTTCTTGGAAGATCGCAGCGCACCTGAAGGGAAGCCGTTTAGCGGCAGCTGCAGCGCGCTCCCCAGGGAACTCCGCAGGTCGCGTGATCACGCCGTACGAATGACACCTGCGTCGGTCAGGTCAGAGATAGCCAAAATGCCAACATTGCAGCGCCAATGGTGAAAATGAGAAAAAAGAGAACAAGGTAGAGAATGGCCCAGACGTCTCGTTTCGGTATGGGTTGTCCAGCACTCTTCGCGTCGCGCCTTGCTTTTCGGTTGGCACGACTGCGAAAGGCCACAATGAGTTCGCAGATGATGAGAACAACCTCGATGATGCCCATGATGAGGTCCACGGCCTATCTTCCTCGTCTGCGTTCCTTGCCGACAGTCTCCCACGAAGCTAGCGCGTCGCGCGTAGCCAGTCGAACACCGCGTGCTTCGCCTCTTGGACGACGACGGCCCGCGCACGTTTGTCGACGAAGCCGTCGTCGGGGAGACCTTCGACTCTCCAGCCGCCCGCGGGAGTCCAGATTTGAACGACGTCTGCGCCCTGGTCGACCCATGTGCCGGAGAGGCCGACGCCGATCCCTGCGACGATGACATCCACAGCCATGGAAGCGGCGATCTCCGTGACCCATCGATCTTGACTCGAGACGCGGAGCCCACCTTCGTCCGGGACGAGCTCGAGAAGCTGATTCAGCAGCGCAGCGAAGGCCTCGTCCAGGTTCTGGGGTAGTTCGAGATCCGGCAGCGAGAGACTCCAGCCACCGAGGAGCTCGATTCTCATCCGGCGACCGTCCCCGAACTTTTCCGCAATGAAATCGCCGTACGCATCGAGGGTCTCCCCATTGAATTCGAGTGCGAGAGACAAGTGCTCGGATAGCTCGCCGGTCGTCAAGTCGACGGTGAGGTCGGCACGGTAGCCGATCTTGATGGTGCCCTGGGCTTCGAAAGAGCTGGGTAGATCGCCCGGAGGAAAGTACGCCGCGCCGCTCAGATCGTACGCGGCTTCCGCCGAAATCTCCACGGTGCCGTCGCCGCCGAGGATGGCGCGGAGATCGACTTCTGGGCTTGCCTTCACTTCGAAGTGCGGCCACGGAAGGAGCTGCAAGTACTCGAGGCGGACACCGAAGACCTCAAGAAGCTCCAACTCGCCGAAAGTCTTCACGCGAAACTGGATGCCGACAGCTGTCTTTTCAAGGAGCATCTGCGCTGCTGAGAGTTCGCTCAAGAGCGCTCGCGTTCCGCTCACACCGGCGGCAGCCTCAGCAGCACGGGTCTGAGCCGCCGACAGCAGGAGTTCGACACCGTTCAGCGCGTTGATGGCAGCCGCGCGGGCGCTGCGAAGTGCCCACAACGCCCCGTGGAGAATCCGCCGCCCCCACCGACTCGACCGGTGGAAGCGCCGCTCCGTGCTGCTCACGCGAGCCGAAATTTCGCGAACAACACCGCGGGTGTTTTCCAAAGCCCGGGACAGGGCGTCGACGAGGTCTTCCGCTTCGGCTGCGAGATCCTCCGCTTGAGCGAGAAGCTCCATACTGATTGGTCCCAGAGCTTCGTTGAGCACAAGTGCCTGAATCCCGTCAACCGCTTGCTCCACGGAGGGAAACTGGAAAACGGTGCGAAAGTCGTGCCCGGCCCCGACTCCAGCGTCGACGATGGCTGGAACTCCGACCGCCACACCGCCCGACAAGTCGTATCCGAGAATCACCTCGTAACCGCCGCCATCGAGGTAGGAAACGTTGAGTTCCATGACGAAATCTCCGTTCGCGTCGCCAAAGTCGAAGACGCCAGCGAAGACGTCGAGCTCGAATTGGAGCGTCATGCTGTCCCTGCGCGAGTCGAGACCGTCGACGATGGCCTGAATAACCTTTGCCTCCCAAAATTTCGCAAGGACGTCGACGGCGCGGCTCCGCGGCAGGTGATGCTCGCTCAGGAGATTCCAGTCAAAGCCGTCGTCCGCCGCCGTGATTTGACCGCAATTGACCAATGAGACGGCCAGAGCGACCAAGGCACGGATACGGAAGGAACGAACGAGAGTCATCGGGCTACACATGCGGCGACTCCTTTCCAACAGGGTGACGTTTTCACCGGACGACGGATGGCGTCCAGACGTCCTCTCCTGCGCAAACCGCCCCCGGAGACCGCAAGAAATCTCCTCAGTCCGAGTCGGTAGATTCCGAGCAGCGGACGGGCAAGCTGGATACCGCCGCTGTTGAGAAAGAGTCGCGATCAAAGCGAAGCGCTTTGAAAACTGAAGGCGCGTCAGACGATCATGCCCAACTTGCTTTTGAGGCTCTCAACGAGGCCACTCTGACGCCGGCAGTTCCTCGTGATCGCGACGCGGATGATGAGGCGAGAAAGGTGAGTATGAAGGAATCCACGCGTCTGCGCCGAGCATCGATTCGTTCCACTTGTTCTAACTCTCCATTGTACAACGACCGATTGAGCCGGGAGAGTCTACGTCAGAGACCAAGTGGTTGACGGCGTTTGCGCGGACTGCATACTTTACATTCGTCCATGGTGGCAAGAGGAACGAAGAGTGGATGTACCTCCGGATTTGAGCCACACATGCAAGCCGGAAAACAGGTGCACAGGTCAGTTCACGCGGTCGGCGTCCTTTCGACAATCTGGGGATTGATCGCCTGGACAGAGTGGATTCTGGTTCCGATTTTCTATCCAGAGGCAAAACAATTCATTCCGTACGGCATCCGTTTCCTACCCCAGCTTTTGCTCCTGCAAACGGGCTGCTTTCTGTTCTGCACCGGGTTGGTCGTCACGGCTGTCACAGGGCGGGAGTGGGCGCTCCTTTCCTATGGGCTCGTGCCGTTCTCGTACCTGGCGTTTCATGTGTGCAGGTGGCTCGCGGCCTTTTGATCTCTTTTCACTAGGGTCAAGCCGACACGACAAAGAAGGTGTCTCATAGATGTCGGTGTGAGTAGAGTTGTAGGTCCACGATCGCGAAGTCGGATGAACAGGAATTGCCCCCACGACGTTCCCCTCGGCGTTGCCCGCATGCCCCGACCGCGGTACGATCACGCCATGCGGAACGTCCAAGTGAAGATAGCGGCTGTCGCCGCGGTGTCGACGCTGTTCGTTGCTGCAGCTAGCGTCTGGGCCTCGTGGGAAAGATCAGCGCCTGGCGCTACTACCGCCAGGTGGATCGCGGGATCGTACGTGTCGGACGCGCGCAGGACCGATTCAAGTGTCATCGCTGCTTTCGCCATCGAGTATTGCTGGATCATGAATCATTCGCTGGTCAGAACCAGCGAGTCCTCGGGAGTTGAGTCCGTCAAACTTCCAGCAAGGAGCCCCAATTAGAATTCTTTCGCGGAGCGCTGGTGCGATCCGTAAACGCCGAGTGTTCTCCAAGATCATTCTCTTCGGGGAAGGATTATAGGACGCGCTCTTCTCGTCAGATTGTTGGGACCTCGGTGCGCCGTCACTTCGCTGACGGAGGAACAAGAAGGACGGGACACTGCGCGCCGGCGACAAGCTTGTGCGCCACGCTGCCCAAAAAGAACTCCTGAAATCCAGACCTCCCGTGGGTCCCCATAACCACAAGGTCGGCGTCCGTCTCTTCGAGAGTTGAGAAGAGCTCGCTCGACGGGTCGCCCACGCCGATCATATAGCGAGCGTCGATGTCGCTGCATTTTTCTGTGATGATCTGGTCTAATCGGGCTGTGGTCTCTACACGGGCTTCTTGCTCGTGAGCCCACCACCCTTCGAACATGTTTTTCGCATACCCCAAGAAGCCCGTCGGCTTCTCGATGACACTTTGTAGCACCAAACGTGCAGCGAAGGTCCTGGCCCACGACGTGGCGAGGTCGAGAGCGGACACGCTGTTCTCCGAGAGGTCTGTCGGACTCAAGATGCAGCGCGGACGGTATTCCTCCGCGGCCTTCGAACCCTGCGATCCATCCGATCTGAAAACAAGGACCGGGCAAGGGGCTACACGCACCACATTGGCGGCAAAGCTGCCCAGGAAGAGACGCTTCGTGCCCGTGTAGCCATGGGTGGATGTGACGAGCAGCGAGACCTGTTCGTCGTGCAAGCACTTCCTGAGAAAATCGACCCCCCAGTCACGGATCAGTCGACCTGTCACCGTGACATCGTGAAACACAGCTTCGCCGGTGAGCTCTGAAAGACGACTTTCAAGGGCCGCGCAGTGTTTCTCAGCGATTTCGTCCACACGGTGCGTTTCACCCTGCAGTTTCATGATCTGTCCGACGTCGGGAAACCGAGCCTGGTGCACGACCATCAGATCACGATGAAAGGTTCGAGCTAACGACGCTGCGATCGGAAAGCTACGGATCGACTCTTCGGAAAAGTCGGTCGTCACGGCGATCTTAGACTGAGCCATGGCCGTCTCCTTCGCCTCAATCGAACACGGAATCAAATGATACTGAAGAGTGGAGCAAATCCGGTGCCAGCCTCGAAGACTTCTCCTGAGATGATTCGGCGGCAGCCTCACGCGGAGCCGCCCTCGCTCTTCCAGGAAGAGACATCGCCGCAGTCGATCGGCCGGCCCGGAGGGGTCGAAAAAAACTAAGCTGCGAAGGCGAACTCCTTCGCACTCGACGTAATATTTCACGTCGACCTGAAAGATAGTTTCTCGCGTACGAACACAACGTAGATCTACGCAAGTGCTCTGCAGCAGGGTCACTTTTCCGTCTGCCAGGGTTGTCAGCCGCTGTCCCCTACCTATGATGGGGCGTTTCACACAGCACACTTTCCATCCTACGAGGAGTTCATGACGGAAAAGAAGTCGGGCCTCGCACGCTACGAAAACGTCTCGGATGGCTATCTCGAGAAGCGGAAGCTCCGCAAGAGCGCCGGGTGGAAGCTGCTCTGGGCACTCGGCGTTGGCGCGGTGATCTCCGGTGATTTCTTTGGCTGGAACTTTGGCCTCGCTGAGGGCGGGTTCGGCGGACTCGGCATCGCGACGCTGCTGATGGCCGTCATGTACATCTGCATGGTCTTCACTATCGCCGAGCTCTCCGCGGCGCTGCCGCACGCCGGTGGCTTCTACTCGTTCGTTCGACAAGCCATGGGGCCGACCGCCGGGTACGTGTGCGGTCTCACCGACACCATCGAATACGTCGTCACACCCGCGGTCGTGGTCGTCGGCATCGCGGGATACTTCAACGAGCTGCTCGCGAGCATCTTCGGGATGGACTCGAGCCAGCTTGCGCGCTGGGCGCCGCTCTGGTGGTTGGTCGCGTACGGCATTTTTCTCTGGATCAACGTGCGCGGTGTTGAACTGACGCTCAAGGTAGGTCTCGTCGTCACGGTGGTGGCGATCGCAGTCCTCGCTATCTTCTATGCGAGCGTTCTGCTGACCGGTTCGTTCGACGCCGAAAAGCTGGTGAACATCGAACCACAATCGGGCGGCTCCCGCTGGCTGCCGATGGGCTGGATGGGCGTGTTCGCAGCGCTTCCCTTCGCGATCTGGTTCTACTTGGCGATCGAGCAACTCCCCCTTGCTGCCGAGGAGACGCACGACGTCGTCCGCGACATGCCGAAAGCGCTGATCTTCGGCATGGGGACGCTTCTCCTTCTTTCCGCTCTGACGCTCGTGCTCAATACAGGGGTGGGCGGCGGTGCGGCGGCTCTCGGAGCCTCAGGCGCACCTCTGGCCGACGGCTTCCAATCGGTGCTGAGCGACCACACCGAATTCGCCGTTCTGATCACGCTGCTGACGCTCACCGGCCTCATCGCGAGCTTCCATACGATTATCTATGCATACGGCCGCGTCCTCTTCGCTCTGTCGCGCGCTGGCTACTTTCCACGCTGGATCTCGCCGACCTCACGACACCACACACCTCACGTCGCCCTGATTCTCGGTGCCGTGGTGGGAATCGGTTGCGCGCTGGCGATTCACCTCGCCGGCGGCGAGAAGAGCAAGGTCGGTGCGGTGCTCCTCAACATGGCAGTCTTTGGAGCGGTGATCTCGTACGCCATGGTGATGTTCAGCTTCATTCGGCTGCGGCTGACGCGGCCGGAGCTCCCGCGGCCGTACCGAAGCCCGCTCGGGATTCCCGGAGCCGCGCTCGGTGCGGCGTTGTCGCTCGTAGCGCTTGGTGCGACGCTCGCGAACAAGGACATGCGCCCGGGAATCTACGGCGTTATGATCTTCCTTGTTGTCGGCCTCGTTTATTACCTTCTCCACAGTCGCAGGTACCTCGTTGCTCAGGCTCCCGAGGAAGAAGTCGCACTGATTTCCGAGGCAGAGCGTGAGCTCGGTCAGGGGTCGTAAGCTTTGGCGGCGGAGTCGTTCTCCGTGCGATCAAGACAAAAACTCATCGCTATTCTCTGCGCCTGCGTGGCGGTCGCGATCGCGATCGCCGTCTCGATCGCCCTCTACCGAGGACCAGCGGTAGGGATCTATCTCGTCCGGTCTGGCGCCTTCGATACACCACTCGAGACGTGGGTTCTCGAGGAAGAGCCGTGGATCAGCTCCGAGCGAATCGAGCGGTACGACGCCACGTCTCACGTCGGGCGCGAGTGAGTCCTTTCGCGCACCAGCAAGAACGCGCATTCGAGGCATGCGTCAATTCCGCAAGTGAGCTCAACCCAGAACCTGGAACAGACGACTCATGATTCTCTCGGCCGTTGGTCAGCAGCCTGCACGTCGGACTACACGCCACAGGACACCAATCAGACGATTGATCTTCCGATTGACGATTGTCGCTCTGATCGTGAACACCAGCGCGCCACTGGCAGGTCAGGAAACTGTAGGCTTGCTCGGGTCGCTTCGCTACTCTGACGATCAAAGTCCCGTTGCGGCCGCCGAGGTGAGTTTGTTTCTGAAAGGGATCTTTCCTGGTGAAGAGCAGATTTCATGGCGCGCTAGGACTGACGACTTCGGCCAGTTCATGTTCCCGGCCCTACCTGCCCGCCGCACTTTTCTTCTTAGCGCAAGCGGCCCGTCTCTTCCTCGTTTTCAGCCGCTTGAACTCATCGCTACTGGTCTCGAGGCCCGGGAGCTTCGCCCACTCAGTGTTCCAAGAGGCGTCTGTCACGAGGGCTTCGTTGTCGACTCGGCTGGAAAGCCTGTCGTCGGTGTCATCGCGGAACTCTTTGCTGTGAGGCAGCTCTCGCACCCAGACGCCCTCTTCGGGTTTCAGGGTTCTGGTCGGCCGATTCCTATATCGCACTGCGCCACCGATAACAAAGGGCGGTTCTCGGTGTGGCGACCGGTGACTGAGGCAGAGGGGCTCCTCGAGGTCTCGGGTCGCGGGTTCGCCCGGAAGACCGTAGTGCTTCGCAGGAACGCCGAGCCGCTGACCGTACAGCTCGAGGCCGGCGTGTCGGTAGAAGGGCGAGTCGTAGACCCTGACGGAGATCCAGTCCGTGGGGTCAGCGTCTACGCGTTTGTATCGTCTGGACCGAATTTGGCTGCCGCTCTCCCGCGGGCGCGATCGGCGACTAACGGTCGCTTTGTCTTGACCGGTCTTTCTCCCACGTCTTCCTACCGGATTCTGGCAGATTTTGCCGTTCGTGGCTTTCTTTGGCCATCCCACAGCGAGCCCGGCAGGGCTGCACCGGAAGGTCAACACACTGTCGTCGTCTCATGGGAGTCGCTGAAGGCACGCGAGGAGGTGGATCGAAACCAATTCTCGGCACGATTCGTTGGTCAAGTCTTCGACGCAAAGACAGAACGTCCCATCAAGGGAGCTCAAATCGAGCTGTGGCCTCCGGGACACAGTAAACACTCGGAGATCGGTAGCGCAACCGGAAAGACGGGCGCCTTCGAGGTCGCCAATCTCTGGCCAGGGTCTGAGTATCTCCTCACCGTCCGAGCGTTCGGCTACGAACCGGTATTCGACGACGTCGTGCTCACGTCGACTCCCTTTCGAAAAAGCTACCGTCTCGAGGCAATCGACACGGTCGACATCATCGTACAGTCGACAGACGGGGATGCGGTGGCGAACGTACCTGTGTCAGTGTTCGTGGGCACGACTGATATTTCCCATGCCTATTCAAGAGGCATCACGGACACCAACGGCCGAGTGCGATTAGGCGAAGCCTCGCGAAAACACATTCTCCGTGGCGTCTCGCTGTTCGCTGGCAGCATGGGGTATGGATGGCGCACTATGCCCGACGGCATCAGTGACGAGGCTGTGATCTTCGAGATAAGACCCGATCAGGTCACAGGACGAGTGCTCGATGAGGCGGGAAGTCCGATCGTCGGGGCAAGCATCGCTGTTCTCGGAACTACGTTCTTCAGCGACTCAGACGGTGTCTTTGTTATTCCCAATGTCGTTGCGAGAGACAGCGCATGGATCTACTCCCAAGGATTGTTGTCCACAGATTTGGAGATCTCACCGCAGCTGACGGGACACAACCTCGATGTGACTCTGAGTCGCGATACCAAGTATCAAGTGCGCTTAGTCGACGACGAAGGCAACCCCGTCGTCGGCGCCGTCAACAACGGACAGGTATCAAACCACGAAGGAGAGCTGTTCGTCGCCGAGTGGGACCGTGTCGAAATCGATACTCCAGGGCACCTCGACATGACTGTGGAGAAGGAAAACTCATACTTCTCGACTGAGTTCATTGACACCTCAAAGTACCGGTTAGTACCTGGGAGGAACACGTTCGTCGTCCCCCGGACCGGATCGGTTCGTGTTCAACTTCCCCCGGGATCACTCGGTGCTCTGACGCCATCCGACGACCGAACGATTTCTGTCGAACGCGACGGACGCTATGACTCACCAAGCTTTCGCGAACGACCGGTCGACGACTTGATCCTCTTGGATCGAGTGCTCCCGGGTGAGTACAAGCTTCGGATAGAACGACTGGGCCCCTTCCTACCCATTTCGATTGACCGTGTCGTCGTGGCCCCCCACCGGACCACGGAGGTTCGAGTCGGCAAGCTCGTCGAGGGGGCAACGCTGGTCGTCACATTCACGAATCGTCCACAGAACGGTAAGGACTCTTGGTTCGAATTCGCTTTCACATGCGAATCCGGCGGAGGACCAGAGGTAGTATTCGTTGCTTTAGCACCCACGGGAGAACGAATTCGCGGACTTCCGAGCGGAGCCGGCTGGCTCGAGATCGAGGCGCCTGATGGGTACTACGCTTTTCGTCGACGCGTCACCAACCTCCAACAAGGCCGAGAGCGCACGGTAAAAGTTGCTTTCGAGCCATTCCCTGTAGTGAGTGGTCGAGTCTTCTTGCCGGTGACATGGAATCCACAGAAAACCGCATGGCTACACTTCGAGCCTGCGGGTGAGTCGGACCTGGAGGCCGTCACGGCTGAGCTCGGCTCGAACGGAACTTTCTCGCAGTCGCTGCATCACGGTGTGTATCGAATGGAAATTCTAGAGTCAGAGCGTGAAGACCCTGACTCCCCATTTTCCTTCAAAGAACCAGAGCTCTCGGCAACCTGGCAACCGTCCGGCCCCGGGGAGATCCGAGTTCAACGCGGTCGAGATGTGACCGATTTGAACGTAAAACTCGAGCCACAGAATGAACCGAGATAGCGTAAGGCTGACAAGAGCTGATCAAGATCGGAGACGACTCAAGCAATGAGCGATTCTCAGAATCGTCGTTCCATCTTCGTTCCCTCTGATTCCTTCTGATTCTCTATCTTCTTTCATCGCCTTCGAAGCCAACATGAACCGGCGACGCCTCGCATTCCTGATTCTCGCTCTGGTTGGCGCCGGCTGCAGCCAACCAGAAGATGTCGATCGTTCAGTCTCGAGTGCGCTGGCGCGCGAGCTGATCGAGATGGCGGCAGACGACCAACAGGTCAGGAAAGAGCTGGCCCGGCATCTTCAAGAAAGTGGCGCTGTCGAAGTGCCGTCGCAATTGCAGCAGCGTCTCCACAAAATCGATTCGCGCAACCTCGCCCGCATGAAAGAGATCGTCGCGGAGCACGGGTGGCCGACGCACCGCCTTGTGGGTCCCACAGCTTCTGAGGCCGCATGGTTGCTCGTTCAACACGGCGACGCGGCTCCAGATTTCCAGCGTCACGTTCTCGAGTTGATCACCCCTCTCGTCCGCACGGGAGATGTCTCAGCGGACCGCTTCGCCATGCTCACAGATCGCACTCTTGTGGCTGCGGGGAAACCACAACTTTACGGCACGCAGTACATTGCCGTCTCCGTCGACGGGGTGGTCCACTTCGGACCACGGACTCCGATCTCAGACCCTGCGAATCTCTTACGCCGGCGCTCTGAACTGGGCCTCCCGTGCCACAGCAAGTACGTGCAAGAACTCCGAGTCATGATCGGCGTCCCTGAGAGCGCACCGCCGCTGCCTCCCGGAATCCGGTCGGCGACGCTGCCCGAGTGACGCCGCGCCCCAACGTCGTGTGCCGCCAGGGAATCCGTGATGACCGCAGCCAGGCTCAGCCGCTGGGCGACTCCTTTTTCCAAAATTCGGAGGTCTGAACCGAGCACCGACTTCTTCCTTGGCTGAATAACCCACCCAAAGGGGCGAAAGGCCCCACCAGCCCCCACGCCGGTTGCCGGCGAAAGGAAGAGTCATGACCTCGCGCCAGAGCTCTCTGCCCATCTATCTTCTCACGCTCGTAGCTTTTCTACTTTCGGGAACCGTTCCCGCACGCGCCCAAACCAACCCGCAACTTGACGACAGCGACGAGCTCAACCTGCACGGCTTCCGCATCGTCGCCGTGCGGGAAATCAACCAGCGGCGCAGTGAAGTCGACATCGCGGCCGACCTGAGCAATGTCGGCCCCGCGGTCTGGGCAAGCGCGAAAGCGAAGCTGCGCAGCGCGGGCCGCGGCGTCGAGGTGATCCACAATGAAATGTCGTTCTCGTCGGTGCCGAGCACCGGGTCGGTGAGCCCGGACACCGTCTGGACCGTGAACGCACCGACCGACGAAGTCGCCGAGCTGCCGTTCGCTCTCGAAGAGGGGCGCATCCCCTATCGTGTGATTGGAGAAGAAATCAACGTCTACGCCGGCACGACTCGCTATCTCGACTCTGCTACGCAAGTCGCTTATGACCGACAGATACCAGTCTCGGATGGTTACTTTCATCTGCGGTTTTCCTACCCGACAGACCTCCTCGACGCGCTCGACAAGGGAAACATCTTCGCTGAAGATCCGCACCCCTCTGGCTTCCAGGCCGAAGGCCACTTAGCTAGCATCTTGCCGTTGAAAGTTGTTCGCAAGGACGAATCTGCGGACGAGTCGGGACCGCTCACACTTGTCTGCGAAGCTCTCTCCGAAGACGACTATGAGACCGGCTCGATGAAAGTCGGCCTCGGCTATGGCACCAAACTCGGGGAGACCTTCACCCTGGAGGATTTTCAGAAACTGATGGACGGCTGCGTCGATGAGACCCACACCGAAGAAGATCCTCTGGACCCTCTGGACCAGGAGTACACCGAGTGCGAGGCACGCGGCCTTCCTATCCGCTTCAACGAACTGGATCTCGGCGACAACGTGAAGCTCAGCGGCGAGATTCGCTTCGGCGCCAGCATCGCGTCGGTGCAGATCCGTTTTCGAAAGCTCCTGCCAACGCGTGTCGTCGTTGACCTCGAACTGTCGTACTCCGCGAGTTTGGAGCTCAAGTCGCGCATCGGGCCGCCCGCTGCCCGCACAGAGAAAAACCTCTACTCAGTCAATCTGCCGATCTTCACCGTCTACGTCGGTGGCGTGCCGGTGACCATCTCGATGGACATCGTCTTTCTGGCTGGGGCCAAAGCGGAGCTCCTCGCAACCGGCACCACGAGTATCAACCAGAACGCCAAGATCGGTGTTTACATCGGTTTCGCTGACGGAGAAGCCGTCTTCGAGCCTTACGAATCTCATGTGCCCTTCGAGTTCACAGCGCCGCACGTCGAAGAGTCCAGCGGGCTCCACTTGAAGGCGTGGGCTGGCGTTGAGTCGACGCTCCGTATCAACGGCGTGGCGGGGCCGTTCGTCCGTGCTACCGGCTACGGCAGCATTGACGTGACACCGCTCAAAGATCGCTCCTGGAAGATGGAGCGCGGTCTGGACCTCGTCACCGGCGTAAAAGCTGGCTTCAAGATGAACTTCCTCGGCATCAAGATCAACTTCGACCGCACGCAATCGGTCGATTGGAACTTCCCGATGGAATCACATGGGCCGGCGTCTGGCGGCGGCAGCGGAGGCGGGCTCGCGCTGGATCCAAACGCGCTCGACGAGGAAGCACCGTCCGTCCATGACGCGAATGCTCGCTGGGCATCAACTCTGCGCGATGGCGATCGGCCTGTCTCAGGCGAACCTCGCATCCATTCTCTGGAGAACGGCGACGCTCTCATCGTCGTGCGCGGCAGCGGAATCGGTCAACTTGCGCGCGTCGAACGCGAAGGAGGTGTGATCTGGCAACGACGCACCGGCTATTCGACGCTTCTCGACGCCATCGAGCTTCCGGGCGGCCGCATCTTCGCAGGCGGCTACGCCGGCAAGACCGTCTGGGTCGCCGAGTACGATGGCGACGGCAATTTGCTGTGGCACCGCGCATTCGAAATCGGTTCGTTCTGGACTCCCGTTGACTTTGCGGCGGGCCCCGACGGACAAGGCGGTGTAGCTCTCTCGATCATCGGTTTCGTCACGCATGAATCGATCTTCGACCGCGAGCCGTTCATCCTCCGCTTCGACGAGGTCGGCGAACTTCTGTGGGCGAAACAGTATGGTGCCCCGAACGCAGACGTTCCCACAGACGCCACGGCGCTCGCGGACGGCAGCTTGCTCGTGTGCGGCTGGAGGAAGTTTAGACTCGCCAGCGAAGATCCGTGGGAGGAGCAGGGCCTGGTCTTTCGCATCGCTCCGGACGGCAGCGCGATCTGGCGCTCGCTCATGCAGAACTACCGCGGCGGCGCGTTCTACTCCGTCACATCGAGTCCAGAAGGCAAGGTGTGGGCGTGTGGCAACGTCCAGCCCACAGTCTCCGAAGGGCACGCCGCGATTTGGGTCGCCCAGCTGGACCTTGAGACTGGCGACGGCGACAACGTCATCATCAGCGTCGACGAGCAATGGGAACTTCACCTCGACAGCATCAACGACCGTGATCAAGACACGTACGTCGGCAACCCGAGCGACGCAACGGCCTACGACACGGGCTATGCGGTGGCCCCGGTCCCGGGCGGCGCTGTGATCGTCGGTAGTACGGGCCTTGGAAACGCGACCGACGCAATCGCGGTTCAGATCGACTCTAACTTCGGCGTCCAGTGGATGACGACGTTCTCTGGGATCTTCAACGAATCCTTCACCGGCGTCGACGTCATCGAGGACGGCATCTTGGTGGCTGGCGTCTCGAGCTCCTTTTTCGGACTGGATCTACCTGCCGGTCAAGCGGCAGTCCTCTATCAAAAGCTGCCGCTGGAAGGGCGACTCGAATACGACGCGAGCCGAAACATGCTGACGCGTTACGCACAGCCGCGCTCCGGCCCCAAGCTCGACGATCCCGATCTCGGCTACAACTGGACCGCCGTCAGTGAAGGTACCAAGGCGTACGGTTTCACCGAACACACAATCACGGAGACGGACATCGACCTATCGATGAACGAGCGCCTGTTTGCAGACGAGCAGGTCGGCGCCATCCGCGGTCGCGAGGTCGAGCCGCCCAGCGAGGAGGTGCCGCAGTTCCTTCGCGGCGACTGTAACGGCGACCGCTTCGTCGACATCTCCGACGCGATCAACCATCTCAACGCGCTCTTTGCCAGCGGCGCGGCTTCCGATTGCCCAGCGGCCTGCGACGCCAACGGCGACCTGGGCGAAGACATCTCGGACCCGATCCTCGTCATCAACTTTCTCTTCGTCAGCGGCGACGCGCCTGCCGCACCGTACCCAGAGTGCGGTAGTGTTGAAGACGCAGAGAGCGAGCTAGCATGCGAGCGGTTCGCATGCGACTAACGCGAGCGCAGCGTCGACGGCATCGACTCCGAGCACACTCGTGACCACGTGCAGGCGGGAACGTAGCCTGGGACCATGCCCAGTCGCGTTCCCGCTTGCGCGCTAGTCGTTGTGCGCCGGCACCGATACGAAATGCTGACGCTAGAGCACTCGAGTGCACGAGAACGTCAGCTCACTGGTTCGCTGAGCGCTCTCTCGGCGACGAAGCGTTCGCTTCACCACGGCTAGAGGGTACGATACACGCTCCGCAAATCAACCAACGATCAGAGAAACAGCCGCGCGTGTCGCACGCCGGTCGAACAACCTCGCAGCGAGCCAGGAGAGGTGCAACGTCTATGTCACGGATCTTCACATTGATAGCGGCCTTCACCCTGGCCGGCGTTTCGAGCTCGGCCTTCGCGGAGCTTCCGATTCCCCCGAATCCGCGGTGGAAACCTCTCGTCGACGAGGTGTACCTGCAAGAGATCGGTTCTCAGATTGCGACCGAACGCCCACTCCTCAGCGTCGCTGTGCTCAACGGTGTTGCGTACGTCGGCTCGCCCGAGGGAGTGCAGAGGGTCGAAGGAGACCGACTCGTCGGTGCCGACGGACCTCGAGCTGAGGTCCGTCGACTGCGCACGTTAGATAATAGTCTGTGGGCAGTCACCGAACGTGAGTTGTGGCGCTACACCGCCAACAACGGCTGGTCGCAAGTGGCGAAGGTCGGAGACGACGCTGCGCGCAATGGCTTCGTCGACGTCTGTTCACACGTTGGCGCTATCGTCGTCGCAGCCCGCGACCGCCTTAATCGCGTCACGGACGACGGACTCAAGCCACTTCACGATCGTCCGAGCCGCTGGCCCATCGAGGGGGTAGCTTCCTACAGCGAGACTTTGTACGTGCGCCACGCTGACCGCGTTGGCTTTTTCGATGGCGACCGCTACGAATACGACGACGTCGAAGACTGGGGGCACCTGCCTCGCAGCGTAGTGACCCAAGACCTGCTTGCTCGCGACAGCGAACTCTTCGTCGCCACCGACAAGGGACTCGCCGTGCTGCGAGGGATGTCGTGGAACACGATCACTGGCGCTGACGGTCTGTGCTATGAAGAGACGACCTGCACGGCAGCAGGCTTCGATCGCGATTACTGGGTGGGCACGCGGCGCGGCGCCGTTCGTGTCGTCGGAGGCGAGTTTCACTATTTCGGCCACGAGCGCTGGATCCCGCATGAGAGCGTCAACGCCATCGCGTGCGGTGACAACGTCGCCTACATCGCGACCGACGGCGGTCTAGGCATCGTCCGCTACGAGCCCTACACCTTGCAGAAGAAGGCGGCTTGGTACAAACGCTGGATGAAGGAATGGGGTATGAAGCGTTTGGGTTTCGTCAACACTCTACTCCCTCGCCCCGATGGCACGTACATTCGATTCCTCGGTGACAACGACGGCGGCTGGGCGTGCCACTACCTCGACGCACTTTGCTTTGAGTGGGCCGTTACCGGCGACCCCACGGTGCGGGACGAAGCCATCGACGTCTTTAAGACGATCAAATGGCTGGAAGAGATCACCCCCATGCGCGGCTTTCCCGCTCGCGCGATCTACGCCGTCGGCGAGGAAGCCATCAAGGCGACCGGCGGCTCGGCAGGCCGCGCCGCCGAGTGGAATCCGACAGAGGACGGCAAGTGGGAGTGGAAGGGAGATACGTCGAGCGACGAGGTCATCGCCCACTACTACACAGCTTCAATCTTCTACGAACTGGTCGCAGAAGGTGAGATCAAGCGCGCTGTCGTCGAGCACATCCAGCGGATCATGGATCACATCATCGATAGTGGTTGGGTGCTGCGCGACCTCGATGGCAAGCCGACCGTGTGGGCGCGCTGGGAGCCGGAGTTCATCTTCAGCCCGTACCACACGGACGAGCGCGGCCTGAACTCATGCCAAGCGCTGAGCATGATCGCCACCGCGCAGCACATCGTCGGCAGTGACAAGTACGCGCGAGCCAAGGAGCAGCTGCTCGGATGGCAATACCCTGAGAACGTGCTGCGGACGAAGATCGTTTTCCCCGGCTACACGCACTTCGACGATCGCTTGGCGTTCCTGGCCTACTATCCGCTGCTGCGCTACGAGAAGGATCGAAAGCTGCGCGGCACGTACATGCGCAGCCTGCAGCGCAGCTGGGAGATCAAACGCTTCGAGAACCAGACTTGGTTCAACTATATCTACGGCGCACTCACGGGAAACGCCTGTCAGAACGAGGAGGCCGTCCAGCACCTGCGCGACTACCCGCTCGACTGCACCGACTATCGTTTCACCAACTCACACCGCCACGATCTCGACGTCCCAGCGGGCTACACCAACTACGTGACGGACACCAAGGCCATGGGGCCGCGCGAGCAAGGCATCCGCCGCTGGGATCGCAATCCGCTCGAACTCGACGGCGGTGGCAGCCGCAACATCCTCGATCCATCCAGCTATCTGGATGCCTACTGGATGGGCCGCTACTACGGCTTGATCAAGGCGCCCACCACAACTGACCCAAGTCTTCTCACCGTCGAAGAGCGCGAAGCGCAGCACGGCGCCGAGCCGTATCGGGGTCCACGGCGCCCGCATGTCTTCTGAGGGGATCGCCAACACCGGGTCGACCCGACGGTCTCATTGAACGAACTCTCCGCTCACCTCTTTGACAACGGAGAGGTCCGAGCTCTGCACTGTCTCGCGAAAGTCATCGTCCCACGCAGCGGCAATCCAGGGTCCTCCCACCGTTCTCGTGCGCGAGGGTCGACACCCTCCAACAATCGAGCTCATCGGCTGTCGGAAATTTCCCATATCGGGCTGAATTCCTCGCCTTCTCCTCCGCTCGTCTATCGTCCGTCGGTCACACACCGAGGACATAGACCAGCATTCCCCTGAGCACCACGTCACGCGTGCAAATGGAACAACGTTTGCAGCTTGGTCCCGCAAACCTACAGAGGAAAGCCTGAAGGGGTGCGTGATGGACGAGCCCGGTTTCGTTTTTGCTTCATTCGCGTCGTGGATGGTCAGTTGCGTGATCAACGCAGCTCGTCTCCAGGTGTGCCGAGTCTGAAATTCAGGTAACAAAGCCGGAACGCTCGTTTCTTCCATTTCGCGAATTGTCGCCGCGCAGCGCTCTTCCCACGAGAGCGTGCGACGTCGATTCTTTCGACGATTTCGAACTCGACACACTGGGCCAGGTAGTTTGATAAGCCGAGGTCGTCACATGCATACCTACACTCTTCTGAAGCTGGCTGCGCTCGTCTCGTCGTCATTCCTCTTGGGATGTCCGAAACCCTCCGTCGAAATCTCCGTAAATCCAAGCTTGATCTGCGACAAAGGTGAGGTCACCGTCTCTTGGAAAGTGTCTCGCGTCGGTAACTACGAAGTCGCCCCGGAAATCGGGCAATTCATCACTCCGGTGAATGGAGCGTCCGGATCTAGAAAGATCACAGTAGACGGTACGACCAAATTCGTCATCACGGGACATTCGTCGGTGGGATTGAAGCAAGACTCTGCAACTGTCGAAGTGGGTCGATCCGGACAAGTACTCAATCTGGTGCTCCTGCAAAAAAGCTGCTCGAGCACTCACGCGACCTATGAGACCGAGGTCAAAGATGGTGCGCCGAGAAAATTCGCGAAGAACGAGGTGATCCAGAACGTCCACAATCCCAACAGTCGAAACGTTACTGTGAGCCATGCATTTACATCGCCAATCGCCGCGAATTCTTCAACCTCGGTATTCAACGGTCAATCACCCACAGGAACCTGGAGTATCTCGACGCGCCTGCGCAGCGATGAGACCTGCCCGACAGGTGTTGTCGTTCCGAACCCGAATGATATTCCCCCGCCTGCGTCGCTGAGGTTGAGGATTGAATACGGGTGCAAGTAACGCCGATTCACTGACCGTGAACCGCCCTCTGGTGAACGCCCATAATGCCAAAACGCCAAGCCGAATCGCGGTGCCAAGTCAGGATGCCCGCCACGTTGAGGCTCGTGGAACAGAGGCAACGGAGGGGGACGTCTCGGCGCTCGTTGCGCAAATTCCCTTCTCAACGGCCTGCTAGGCTAGGCCTCGAGCTTAGCTGAACGGTTCTTTCCTCGCGGCTACCTTTAACGTTAAGTCGACGGTGCATCCTTGATCAGCCCTTGGTCCATGAGCAGTCGCACCGCCCTCTGAGCCTCACCGATGATCTCCAGCGCCTCGAGGCTGAGCTGCTCCTCCGTCTTCTCCAAGCGAGCCACACCCTGGGCCTGAGCCTTCATCGCAGTCGCCACCGCGACCCGGGGAAACACTTCCCACTGATCCATGCGTGGCAGGAGACTCTCCTCGTTCAGATCACCTGCTGCTGAGCACTGCGCCAGGCGCTCGGCAGCCGCGAGGGCCATCTCGTCGGTGATGGTGCGCGCCCGAACGTCCAGAGCTCCGCGGAAGATCGCCGGAAAGCACAGTGAGTTGTTCACCTGGTTCGGGAAATCGCTTCGTCCCGTGGCGACGATCCTGGCACCCGCCTGGCTCGCCTCCCACGGCCAAATCTCCGGGATGGGGTTGGCGCACGCGAACACGATCGCGTCCTTCGCCATCCCTTCAATCCACTCCGGCTCGATGGTCCGCGGTCCCGGACTGGAGAAAGCGATGCAAACATCCGCGCCACGGAGCGCTTCCAAAATGCCACCGACCACTCCCTCGGCATTGGTTTCCCGACAGACATTCCACTTGTCACGGTAACGGTCCTGAGCCGCTTCGATGTCGTCTCGACCTTGGTGGAGCACCCCTTTGCTATCACAGGCGACGACGCCGGCCGGATCAACTCCAAGGCGCGTGATCAAACGATACGTCGCGACGTTCGCCGCCCCCATGCCGACCATAGCGACTTTCACATCGCGGATCGTTCTGCCAGTCAGCTTGAGCGCATTCAAGAGTCCGGCGACGAGCACAGTCGCTGACCCTTGCTGGTCATCGTGCCAGACTGGGATGTTCATCTCCTCCTGCAGCTTGTCGAGTACATCAAAGCACTTCGGCTGGGAGAGATCCTCAAGGTTGATCCCACCGAACGATGGCTCCAGGAGCTTCGTGGTGCGAATGATTTCGTCGGGATCACGCGTTCCTATACAGATCGGTACGGCGTCAACGCCGCCAAGGAACTTGAACAGGAGCGCCTTCCCCTCCATGACGGGAAGCCCAGCTTCCGGTCCTATGTCGCCCAGGCCGAGGACACGCGAGCCGTCAGAGACAACCGCGATCGTGTTGCCCTTGTTCGTATGCTCATAAACTAAGCTCCCGTCTCGCTGAATCGCTTTACAAGGGGCGGCCACGCCGGGCGTATACCAGACGGCAAAATCACTGTAGTCGCGAACGGGGCACTTCAGCATCGTCTGCACCTTGCCTCGATAGAACGGGTGCAGCCGCATCGCATCCTGGGCAGGTTGTTCCGCGCGCGCGAGACGCTCGTGATCCGCTCCGGACGACTCGGCCTTCGACGCCATCGCTCGTTTCGGTCGACACATGATGATGCCTCCTCCTACCGGCTCCGACTGCACAACTCAAGCGCAGCGACTGTCATCCAGAGAAATCATCCACAGCAACTGCAATCGTTGACCACGTTCAATGCTACGGATCCGATGCGCGCGGCCCGGACCACTCACCACTGCGCAAGTAACGGTGGATCGCTTTCGCGGCTCTGCGCCCCGCCGCCATGGCCAATACGACGGTCGCCGTCCCAGTGACGACGTCGCCACCCGCAAATACCCCCTTTTTCGAAGTCTGATGCGTTTCCGGATCAACTCGTAGATATCCAGTGACATCCGTCTCGAGATCGGGAGTCCCGCTGCGAACGAGCGGGTCGGCACGCGTGCCAACCGCGGTGATGGCAACATCCGCGTCGACGAGGAATTCAGATCCCTCGATCGGCAACGGACGCGGGCGTCCGGAATCGTCCGGCTCGGCAAGCCGTGTCCTGACGCATCGGATTTGATGCAAACTCCCCGTCTTGTCACCGAGAAACTCAAGAGGAGTCACCAGACTCATCACGTGGACCCCCTCGTCTTCGGCTTGCTCAAACTCCTCCTGACATACCGGCATCTCTTTCTCCGTGCGCCGGTAAATGATCTGCGGCTCCGTCGCACCCAAGCGAACTGCGCAGCGCACGGCATCAAACGCCGTGTTACCGCCGCCGACGACGACGACTCGCTCACCAAGAAAGTCGTAGTCTTTTTGATCAGAAGACGCGCCCAGGTAGGCCCCGGAAAGATTCACGCGCGCGAGGAATTCGTGCGCCGAGTAGACGCCATGAAGATCTTCACCGGGAATCTCCAGGCGCCGAGGCACCTCGGCACCAGTTGCGACAAATACCGCATCGAAGTGTCCCTCTGTGAGGAGTTCGTCAATGGTGACGTCTTCGCCGATCACGGAATCAGTTTTGAACTCAACGCCCATCCGCCGCAAGTTCTCGACCTCCTCGCGCACGATTTCCTTCGGCAGGCGGAATTCAGGAATGCCGTAGGTCAACATGCCGCCGATTTCGTGCTGAGCCTCAAAAACTTTCGCCTCGTGACCCTTCTGCACGAGATCGCCAGCGGCGCTGAGGCCCGCCGGCCCACTCCCGATGATGGCTACGCGCTGGCCGCTTCGCGGTGCCCGCTGCGGCAAGCCGACGCGACCGGTTCGTCTCTCGTAATCGGCAACGAAGCGCTCCAAATAGCCGATCGCTAGCGGTTCAAAGCGCTTACCAAGAACGCACGTTCCTTCGCACTGTTTTTCCTGCGGACAGACCCTCGATGTGATGGCGGGTAGCGCGTTGTCTTCACGAATCTTCGCCGCCGCCCCGAGGTAGTCGCCTTGCAAAACGAGCTCGACGAACTCTCTAATCTTGACGCCAAGCGGGCAGCCACGAACGCACGCTGGCTGCGCACACTCAAGACAGCGCTGCGCCTCGCGCTTCGCCATGAGAACGGGAAGGCCGAAGTTCACCTCTTCGAAATTGCGCTTCCTCACCTCGGGGTGCTGCGCGGGCATGTGCTGGCGAGACAGCTTGAGGCGGTCTTTGCGATCGACGTTCATTTCAGGCCAAGGTAGTAGGCACGACTCCGTGTGCCGTTCCGTCTTTCGAACAATCGGTGTGCCCCTCCGGGGGGCAAAGGTTCAAGTCAAGAGCCGATCGATTCACCGCGCGCGCCGAAACTTCATGGCCTCCTCGACCCGCTCGCGCGCGAGATCGATCGCAGCGCGCCGAGGTTCCACGCCTTCCTCGCTGCAGCGTGCGAGCACTGCCTCGGTATTGCGGCGGATGCGCCCAGCAATCTCGTCGAAAACGTTTGCCTCGGCACCACCATGGTATTCGAATGCTCCGCAGATCACGCCGCCCGCATTAGCGATGAAATCTGGAACGACAAGCACACCGGCCGCGTGCAGTGCCGCCTCAGCCGCCGCCGTGGCGGGAATGTTCGCACCCTGGAGAATCAGCTTTGCCTGCACGGAGTCCACGTTGCCAGAGTGAATCGAGTCCGGTCTCGCCGCCGGAATCAAGATGTCGTGCGGGATCGAAAAAATCTCCGAGGCCTTGAGTGGCTGTCCCTGCTCGTAGCCCGTAACGCTTCCCTCGGCGGATTTCGCAGCGATGAGAGCGGCCACTGGAATCCCCCTGGGGTCGTGAACCGCCCCTCCAGTGTCGCTCGCTGCAACCAGCTTGACACCCGCCTCCTCAAGGAAGCGCGCCGCATGCTTACCAACGTTGCCGAAACCCTCGACGGCAAGCGTCGCGCCATCGAGCTTCAAACCGCAAAACGGCGCCGCCACCTCAGCGCACTGCGCGAGACCGTAGCCGGTCGCGCCAATCTCGTCGAGAGGGATGCCGCCAAGCGCCCGAGGCAGACCAACGACTCGTCGGGTTTCATCGAACAGCCACCCCATACAGGTCTCGTCGGTTCCCATGTCCGGTCCGGGAATGTAGTCAGTGAGCTCGCGAATGGCTCTGCCGAAGGCGCGGATGAGATCCTCTTTGTCCGGCGTGCGGTTAGCTGCCAAGATCCCGGCTTTGCCGCCCCCGTGAGGTAGGCCAGCTGCGGCGTTCTTCAGTGTCATCGCGCGCGCCAGCCGAAACACCTCCTCGGTCGTTACATCCAAAGCCATCCTGACGCCGCCGATGGCCGGGCCGCAGGCGACGTTGTCGATCACGACGATGCCGCGGAGCCCGCTCCGTGCATCGTGGACGTAGACGATTTTCTCTGGTCCCAGCTCGTCGGTGTACTGATCCAGCACGCACTCACCTCCGCTCATGTGTTTCTTCCTCCCGGACGTGCGCCCAATATCGATCGACCCTGGACTGGATTCGCCCAAGCGCATCCTCCTGACGCTGTGGTTGAAATAGATGGCGAAACCGCCGCTGTGGCCGGAGGTAATCCTCGACGGGCAAGAAGCGATTGGGAATGTACGTATGCCGCACCTTGCCGTGCAGCGCTTCCTTGAGCGGCCAGATGCCAGTCTCCACCGCCAGCCCCGCGAGCTCCTCGCTGAGCTCGGGATTGAATCCCCAGCCGGTTGGGCAGGTCGCGAGACCGAGAAACAGCTTCGGGCCCTTCAAATCCAGCGCTCGATGTACTTTCTCCGCCAGGTCTACGGGCTGGTGCGAACTGATGGTGGCGATGAACGCTGGGTGCTGCGCTCGCCAGATCTCGAACATGTCTTTTTTCTTCTGCGTCGACTCTTCCGCTGCCGCAGCGGCTGTCGTCGACGTCGTCGTCCGAGATCCAAACGGCGACGAGCTCGACATCTGAAAACCCGTGTTGCCGTACGCTTCGTTGTCGTAGCACAGGTACCAAAAGTCGAGCCCGCGGTGGATTGCGCCGGAGGTCGCAGACAGCCCCATGTCGTACGTCGAACCATCGCCTGCAAGGACGACAACCTTGAGGTCATCAGCCTCGGACAATCGTCCCGTTCCCCGCAGCACGTCGAGCGCGTCACGAATCCCTTGGGCACCAGCAGCGGCGCTCGCCATCGTCGTGTAGAGCCAAGATGTCTTCAGCGGCGTGAAGGGATACGTGGCCATGAGCGTCATGCAGCCGGCTGCGTTGACGATCACAACGTTTTCCCCGAGCACCTTGAGTATAAGCCGCAGCGTCGTCAACCCACCGCACCCGGCACAGAGGGGCGAGCCTGGTGCGAGGTACTCGGCTTGCGGCAAGTCCTTAATGTTCTTGTAGAACTCTCGCTTGACTCTCATGACTCTTTCTCCGGAGCGCCAGACTTGCCCGCAGCAGCGAGATGACCTCGAACGCGCTGCTGCTGAGTTCGGGTCATCAGCAGCTCCGAGCGAGTCACTTCGGCGCGCGGCTGAGGGTGTGTCAAGGCATCGAGCACGTAATCAAATTCACCTTGACTGATGTCTTTGCCACCGAGGCCGCCGACGAAGGAACGCAGCGTTTGTGGGCATTCCGGGCACGACACCAGCGCACCAGCCACTTCTTGGAAAAGAATTCCACCGAGCCCTGGCGATAGGTTCTGGTCGATCACGCCAACGGCGCGCCGCCCGCTGAGAGCTGCAGCCAACTGTTCAGCCGGCCACGGGCGCACGAGGCGCACTCGTAAGAGTCCGACTCGATGCCCCTCTGCTCGCCACCTATTGATCGCTTCTCGCCCCTTGGTCGCAAAGCAGCCGACCATCACCAGGGCGATCTCAGCGTCGTCCATTCGGTACAGGTCGAGCGCCTCGTAGCGACGCCCGAGGAGACGCTCGAACTCTGCCGCGACCTCGTCGTGCACGGCGAGGGCGTTGCAAACGGCGTGATGCATCTGATAGCGAAAGTAGCTGTACGTCGCTCCGTCGAGCACCGCTGCCCCCTGCGCGATCGGGCGTGACGCGCGAAAGACCGAGGCCGTCGGTTCGAACTGCGGCAAAAAGTCGGCGACAACTTCAGCATTCGGAATCTCGACTGGCTCTCGCGTGAACGAGAGATAGAAGCCATCGAGGTTGACGAGTACTGGCAGCATCACCCGCGTGTCCTCAGCAATGCGGTACGCCATCAAAACAGAATCGAGAACCTCCTGGCACGTCTCGGCGTGGATTTGCACGAAACCAGTGTCGCGCGCCGCAAGGACATCGTTGTGATCAGGACCTAAAGTGATCGGCGCGGCAAGACCACGCGAGACGTTGACGAGCACAAACGGCACACGCCACCCCGCCACCGTATAAAGAGTCTCGAGAGCGTAGAGGAGGCCTTGGCTCGACGTCGCCGTAAAAGTACGCACGCCCGTAGCCGCCGCGGCGCCCGCCGATGTCACCATCGAGTGCTCACCGTCGAGTGTTACAAATTTTCCACGCATGTCGCCTGCGGCGAACCAATCGGCGAGTTTCTCGATGATTTCGGTCTGCGGCGTGATCGGGAACGCCGGCACGTAGTCGACGCGTGCCAGGCGGGCTCCCCAGGCAGCCGCTTGATTACCGGTGAGCAGCTTCGTCACCACGCACGGACCTCCTTGTGGCGCTCGATGGCGCTCAGCGGGCACTGCTGTAGACAGATCATACAGCCCTTGCACTGGTCGTAGTCGATGATCGGGTAACCATGCTCGTCGAGTGCGATAGCGCCGTCCGGACATCGAAGGAAGCAGATTCCGCAGCGCGTGCATTGGTCCAGATCGACCTCCGGACGCTCCACGCGCCACGAACCTGTGCGGCGTGCAGCACTGTTTCCTGTCGCCAGGATGCTCGGCGTGCCAAGGAACGAACCGTCATCTTCAACCGACACGACAGACGTCTTCTGCGCCGCCCCAGCGGAGTGCATCTCGACGACAGGCAGAGCGGCGAAAACCTCCTCCGCCAGCGCGACGTTTTGATCGATCACCTCGCTGCCAAGCCGCAATTCTTCGAGCTCCTCGCGTGTTGCCGCCCGCAAGCTCTCGACTTCGCCGACTCCCGAAAGACGTAGCGCCGCTGCCGCAAGTGGCGCACTCAGCGTCGAGACTCTACCGAGTTGAGAAAGCGCACGCCCCGTGAGATCAAGTGCGATGGAGCGAGCACCCGCAGTGTGCTGCGCTAGCTGCTCCGCACTTTTGTCCGTGTTGACGAATACCGCAGAGGCGCCCTCGATCCCCGTCAAGACCGCAGCGCTCGGCTCGGTCAGCAACGTGTCGTCGCCGACGACGATCAGGTCGGGACGATCGATGACCCCACGCTCAAGGATCGGTTCGTGGTCGATCCGGGTGTGAGCAGCGACGGCGGCGCCCCGTCGCTCGGCACCGTAGACAGGGCAATCCTGAGCCTGATAGCCGGCTAGAAACGCAGCCGAGCCGACGATGCGGCTCGCAGTCTTGATGCCGTGGCCACCGCGACCATGAAAGCGAATGCGAATCATCGGTGAGATCCTTCCGGAACGATTCGTGAACACGAAAGGAGGAGCAAAGCCCGTTCCACGGCGGCGACGCCAACTCCTCCGGATGGCGCGGAAATCAGGAGGGGATTTTCTCGCAACCGCGGAATTCTCCCCCGCGCGTCCGCCTCTCAACCAACGCTGACGCGCAGCGGGATGCGACGCCGGCAGGTCGACGCGCCACTTTGGGTACTGGTACAGGGCTTGCTAGACGGTACGCCCATGGCACATCGTGGCTCCCACCTCACCGACGCGAGCCGAGCAGCGCACGCACGGCCCGCGTACCACCACGAAGGTGGCGTGACGCCGCTCATCGGTGCGACCATCGACGCGTTTTTGCGCCAGGTCGCGGCGACCCACGCCGAAAACGAAGCTCTGGTGTCGGCGGCGCAATCGCGACGTCTGACCTACGCGCAGCTCGACGCCCAGGTCGACCTGGTCGCCAAAGGGCTGCTCTCCCTCGACGTAGAACCTGGAGACCGGGTCGGCGTTTGGTCGACGAACAACGTCGAATGGGTGCTACTGCAGCTCGCCACCGCACGCATTGGGGCGGTGCTCGTCAATATCAATCCCGCCTACCGAGTCTCCGAGCTGGAGCATGCGCTGCGCTTAGCGCGCGTGCAGATTCTCTTCTTGATTCCGGCCTTCCGAACTTCAGACTACGTCGAGATGAGCTGCGCGCTCTGCCCTGAGCTCAAGCGAGAACGAGGCACACGACTCGAAGCGCAACGACTGCCAGAACTTCGCGACGTCATTGTGTTTGATCCGGCGGCCCCAGACTCCACCGCGCAACCCGCCAGCGGGTTTCTCACCTGGCCGCAGATGCTGGAGCGCGGCAACAGCGTCGGCGGCACGGAGGTTGAAGAACGCTCTCAGACCCTCGACCCAGACGACGCGATCAACGTTCAGTTCACATCTGGAACGACCGGGTTTCCCAAGGCCGTCGTCTTAACCCACCACAACATTCTCAACAACGGGTTTTTCACTGCTCGAGCCATGCGTTTCTCTGCAGCAGATCGTCTCTGCGTGCCCGTGCCCTTCTACCACTGTTTCGGGATGGTCGTCGCCAACCTTGCATCCTTGACGCACGGCGCCACGATCATCATCCCAGCCGAACACTTCGACGCAGCAGCAACGCTAGAGACGATCGAACGCGAACGATGCACCGCTGTGCACGGTGTACCGACGATGTTTGTCGCCGAGCTGGAGTGCCCCAAGTTCCGCTCTTTTGACCTGTCGACGCTGCGGACCGGCATCATGGCCGGTGCTCCATGCGCGCCCGAGCTCGTTGGCCGAGTCATCGACGACATGGGATGCCACGACCTCCTCATCGGCTACGGGCAGACTGAAGCGTCGCCGATAACTCATCTGACGCGCCCCGATGACAGTCGCGAACGACGGGTCACGACAGTCGGTGTCAACCTCCCGCACCAAGAAGTCAAGATCGTCGACACCGACTCGGGCGCGCTCTTGTCCGTCGGCGAGCCCGGTGAAGTTTGCTTCCGTGGCCACCATGTCATGCGGGAATACTTCGGTCACCCCGATGCAACGAAACAGACGATCGACGCGGCGGGTTGGCTCCACTCCGGCGACGTTGGAATCATGGAGGACGACGGCTATCTTCGAATCACCGGTCGGCTCAAGGATATGATCATCCGCGGCGGGGAGAATATTTACCCCGCTGAAATCGAAGCGTTTTATTTCGAACACCCCAAAGTCGCCGAAGTGGCGGTTTTCGGCGTGCCTGACGCGCGTCTCGGCGAAGAGGTCGGCGCCTGGATCAAGCTGCACGAAGGTGCGAAGGCGGAAGCCGACGAGCTGCGCGAATACGCCAAGGGACACATCGCTCACTTCAAGATTCCGCGCTATATCTGGCTCGTCGATGAGTTCCCCGTCACGGTGACAGGAAAGATCCAAAAGTTCCGGATCCGCGAGACTGTGGCGAAGTGGTTGGAGGATCCGTCTCTCAAACCGAACCAGCCTGCGTGAACGGAGGACCGGTGACTGCACAGAACAACACCTCCCATTTGGCATGTCCTCCTGAGGAGCGCGGAGAGCCCGTGTTTCGAGTGCGTGGCGTCACCAAGATGTATCGAATGGGTGAAGTGGACGTGCACGCACTTCGCGGGGTCGACCTCGAGCTCTACGCCGGCGAATTCGTCGTCATTTTAGGAGCGTCGGGAAGCGGAAAATCGACTCTCCTGAACATCATAGGTGGGCTGGACCTTCCAACCGACGGCGCGGTCATCTATCGCGATCATGACCTCACGGACGCCGACGAGGAGCAGCTGACCGTTTACCGCCGAGAGCACGTAGGGTTCGTGTTTCAGTTCTACAATTTGATCGCCGGACTGACGGCGCTGGAGAACGTCGAGCTCGTGGCTGACATCGCACCGAACGCTCTGGAGCCTACCGAAGCCTTGCGGCTGGTCGGACTTTCGGAGCGAAGCACGCACTATCCAGCGCAGCTCTCGGGCGGTGAGCAGCAACGCGTCGCCATTGCGCGCGCCATCGGTAAGCGGCCGGACGTCCTGCTTTGCGACGAACCGACGGGCGCCCTTGACGTCAAGACGGGCGTTTTGGTGCTCGACGCGATCGCCCGCATCAACGCAGAGCTCGGGACCTTGACTGCGGTCATCACGCACAACGCCGCGATCGCCGACATGGCGGACCGAGTCGTGCGCCTGTCGGATGGCCGCATCGTCGACGTCGAGACAAACGAACGACGAAAGCCCGCAAAAGACATCGTTTGGTGACACACCATGCGCCCCCTTGATCGACTGCTGATTTCCGATCTCCGACGCATGTGGGGCCAGGGTCTCGCCATCTGCGCGGTTCTCGCCTGCGGTATTGGCACCTCGGTTATGTCGACGAGTACCATGCGGTCACTCGACACAACACGCGCCGAGTACTATCGCAGGTTTCATTTCGGCGACGTGTTCGTGCGCCTGGTTCGCTCCCCAAATGAACTCGCGCACCGTCTGGCGGCGATTCCCGGCGTCGAACGTGTTCAGACTCGCGTCGTTCGCGACGTGATCCTGGATGTCCCTGGCATGATGGAACCCGCGAGTTGTCGGCTAATCTCACTGGCGGACGACCCGGAGAGAGACCTCAATGGGATCTATCTACGCCGTGGCCGGCTGCCGAATCCCACCACGCAAGGCGAGGTTCTGGCCAGCGAGAGGTTTGCCGAGGCGAATGGCTGGAGGCCTGGCGACAAAGTTCAAGTCATTATGGGTGGCCTCAAGGAGGAGCTGGAAATCGTTGGGATCGCGATTTCTCCCGAGTACATCTACGCCGTGCAGCCCGGCCAACTGCTGTCGGACGATCGGCGATTCGGGGTGCTATGGATGCCGTATCGCCAGATGGCTGCAGCGTTCAACATGGAAGGCGCGTTCAACGATGCTACGCTCGCCCTCTTCGCAGGCACTTCGATTCAAGAAGTTATCTTGCATGTAGATCGATTGACCGAGCGTTACGGAGGACGAGGTGCATACGATCGCAGCGACCAGATGTCTGACCGTCGCGCGGCCGACGAGCTACATCAACTCAAGGGAATGGCGCTGGTGACTCCTTCGATCTTCCTCGCAGTCGCCGTGTTCTTGTTCAACATCGTCCTGTCGAGAATGGTCCACCACCAACAAGAGCAGATCGCCACCCTGCGGGCCTTCGGCTATTCGCGGTGGGAGATCGGACGATATTACCTCAAGTTCGTTCTCTTGCTCGTCATCATCGGTGCGGCGGCAGGATGCGCTCTCGGATCATTCCTGGCGGGCTGGATGACGGAGCAGTACGTGCGATTCTTCCGGTTCCCAATCGTCCACAAAGAATTTGCCTACAGTCAAGCGACGCTCGCCGTCGCGGTCAGCATGGCGGGCGCGCTGGCAGGCAGTGGATCAGCCCTCAGGCGAGCGATCAGAATGCAGCCTGCGGTTGCCATGCGCGCCGAAGCGCCACAGTCCACCGGGCGATCGCTCGCAGAAAAAGTCGGGCTACAGAAAATGTTCTCTCCTATGGCGCTCATGGTCCTGCGACGGTTGGAGCGCAATCCACGCTCGACCGCCCTTTCGGTGCTCGGGATGGCGGCCAGCGTGTCCGTTCTGGTCGTCGGAACGTTCATGGAGGACGCCGTAGACCATGTCATCGACGTACAGTTTCAAAGAGCGCAAAGACAGGACGTTCTTCTGACATTCAACGAAAATGCATCCACCCACGTGCTTCATGACGTCCACAATCTACCTGGAATCTTCAGAGCAGAACCGTTTCGCGCTGTGCCTGTTCACTTGAGGCATGGACAACTCCGGCGCCGTCTGAGCCTAATGGCCCTCGAAGAGCAGCCCCGTTTGTTTCGCGTCCTTGACGAGGAAGAGAAGGAGGTCGATCTGACTGGACCAGGAGTGACGATCTCAGAAAAGCTCGCTGAAGTGCTGGACCTGAAGATCGGCGACGAGCTGTCGGTCGAGTTAATGGAGGGCCGCCGGGGCCACTACGCCACCCGCGTGAAGGCGATTTTCCCAGACTACACGGATCCCGGCGCGTATCTCAACTTGCGCGAACTACACAAGCTGCTGGCGGAAGGTGAACGTTATTCCGGCGCCTTTGTTGCCGCGGATCAGGAACGAATCCCTGATCTGTACGCTGCTCTCAAGGAAACTCCCGCCGTCGCAGGCGTCACAGTCAAGAAAGCGGCCATCCAGAACTTCAACGAGACGATCGCGGAAAACCTGCGCGGAATGCGTATCACCAACGCCACCTTTGCGTTCATCATCGCATTCGGCGTGATCTACAACTGTGCATTGGTCACCCTAGCTGAACGCAGCCGCGACTTAGCTACACTGCGCGTGATGGGGTTTAAACGCTGGGAGGTTTCAACCGTTCTCTTAGGCGAACTGGCTGTGATCACGCTCGTTGCGATCCCCGTTGGCCTACCGATCGGCTCTTTTTTTGCGTGGCTTGCGACGCTGGCTCTTGATACGGAAACACATCGTTTCCCGTTGGTGCTGACACGGGCGACCTTGACCTACGCGGTCGTCGTCGTGATCACCAGCGCCGTCGTCTCCTCTCTGATCGTACGCCGGATGCTGGACAAGCTTGATCTGATCGCCGTTTTGAAGGTGAAAGAGTAAGGAACCGATGAAGAAGACCTGGCGCAAGATTCCGCTGTTCGCTGTCGCGGCACTGCTCGCTGGATTCATCGTCTATGGATTCTGGCCGCAGCCGGTCGACGTCGATGGGGTCGTGGTCGATCGCGGCTCATTTGACATCACAGTGAGCGACGACGGTGAGACGCGAATCCGAGAACGATACGTCGTCACGTCTCCGGTCACGGCAAAAATGCTCCGCATCGAGCTGCACGCCGGCGACGTAGTCAGACGAGGTGAAACGGTGTTGGCACGGTTTGTTCCCGGAGAGCCAGAGCCTCTCGACGCACGCTCCCAGGCGGAGGCCGAGGCCCGAGTCCGCGCTGCCGAGGCCGCGTGCGAGTCGGCCGCCGCACGCAGCAAACGGTCGAGCGAAGAATTAGAGCTCGCAGAACACGAGTACGACCGCGCCCGCAGTCTGGTCGTAGAAGGAACGCTATCGCAAGGTGAGTTCGACCGGGCGGAACATCAGTTCCGAATGGCCAAAGCCAGTTTGCGTTCAGCTGACTTCGCGGTTCGAGTTGCAGGTTTCGAGCGCGATGTCGCTCGAGCCGCGCTGATCCGCGCCCAAGGAGGCGGCGCTAATGACGAAGCAGCTGCGACATTCACCCTCGTGTCGCCGATCGACGGTCAGGTCTTGCGCGTCTTCACCGAGGACGCAGGAATCGTTCAAAGGGGAATGAGAATACTCGAATTAGGTGATCCGAGCGACTTGGAAGTGGAGATCGACGTGCTTTCGAGCGAGGCGGTGCGCATCAAGCCAGGCGCGACGGTCTACGTCGACCATTGGGGAGGGGAAGGCACTCTGGAAGGAGTCGTCAGGGTCGTTGAACCGGCTGCTTTCTTGAAAGTATCGGCACTCGGCGTCGAGGAGAAGAGGGTGAACATCATCGCGGATTTCCGCAGTCCGCCGGAGGATCGCGAGAGCCTCGGAGATGGCTTCCGCATCGAAGCACGGATCGTGGTCGACACAGCCGACGATGTCGTCAAGGTACCGACAGGTGCTCTCTTCCGACAGGCACGCGCCTGGCACGTCTATCACGTCGAGAATGGCAAAGCTCGACTTCGGCAAATCGAGGTCGGCAAAACGAACGGACTAGAAGTCGAAGTCCTGACGGGATTGAGTCTGGGTGACGTCACCGTGCTGCACCCCACCGACGAGGTGACCGACGGCGCCTCCGTGAGAGTCGTGCTCACCAAGCAAGAAGGCGGTCGCAAGCACTAAAAGAACAGAGGTGCGTCACAACGAAGAACGTGCACTCGAAGGACCTACTGACACGACGGATTCGGAGCGCGCCTGTCGGCGTAGGCTCGAATGAAACTGCAGCGATCGCTAGGTTTTTGGGCTCTGACCGTCTACGGAGTCGGCGACATCCTCGGCGCAGGGATCTACGCCATGGTAGGAAAAGTCGCCGGCGTCGCTGGTCACGACGCCTGGCTCTCATTCTCGGTTGCGCTCGGGGTCGCTGGGCTGACCGGTTTGTCCTACGCAGAGCTGGGCAGTCGGTTCCCGAAAAGCGGCGGCGAAGCCTACTTCACCCAGCAAGCTATCCGGCGTCGAGAGCTTCCATTACTCGTCGGCTGGCTTGTGCTGTGCTCCGGGGTCGTGTCTCTCGCCACCGTCTCTCGAGCGTTCGCCGGTTATCTCAGCGCAGTTCTGCCGCAGAGCCACCACGGCATCATGCTTCTCGGCTTTCTCCTCGTTCTGGGGAGCATTAACTTCTCGGGAATCCGGCAGTCTTCGCTGACCAACATGGCCTGTACAGTGATCGAGACGTCTGGCTTGCTGATCGTCATCGTCGTCAGCGCTATCTTTCTCGGCGGGCAGGCGAAACCGCCCCCGGTGGTGGCTGATGCAGAGCCCAGGTCGCTCGTGGCGATCGTGCAAGGAGCGGCGCTGGGATTCTTTGCATTCATCGGCTTTGAGGACATGGTGAACGTCGCCGAAGAAGTCAGATCCCCGCGTCGGAATCTTCCGGCTGCGATTGTGACGGCTATGGCGATCGCTGGGCTGCTCTATATCACCGTGGTTCTGCTCGCCACGTCGGTTGTGTCGCCGCAGGACCTGCAGGCAACAGACGCACCGCTCGTGGAAGTCGTTCAGCGAGCGTCGCCCGCAATCCCAACATGGTTGTTCACCGCCATCGCGCTCTTCGCCGTGGCCAACACCGGCTTGGCGAATTCCATAATGGCTTCGCGTCTTCTTTACGGCATGTCGACTCAAAAACTGCTTCCCGCCTGGCTCGGTGCCGTCCACCCCTCGACGCGCACCCCACACTGGGCGATTTTGAGCGTCTTTCTTGTCACCGCCGTGCTGGCGTTTTCTGGGACACTCGTCTACCTCGCCGGAACGACGAGCGTGCTACTGTTGCTAGTCTTTATCGCGGTGAACACGTCACTATTCGTCATCAAGCGACGGGATGGTACACCGAGCGGAGTTTTTAAGGTGCACGTGGGTGTGCCGCTGGCTGGTGCACTCTCGTGCCTGGCGATCCTTCCTTTCTTGCCCCCTGCAACCTTGCTCTCCGGCGCCGTGATCATTGCGCTGGGGTTGCTCTTGGTTGCAGCTCACCTCAAACGGCGTTGATCTCGACAGATGTACCGCCGAGTTCCGACTCAAGCAAACCGTGAACTCGCCCTCTGCGGTCTGGCCCGACCCGCTCTTCAGAGGTACGCCTTCAGAACATACTGTTGAATCATGCGGTGCGTGTTGAAGAACGACCCGTTGAGAGCGAGCGCGTGGCGCATGACCGTCACATAGGCGGATCGGTCCCCGTAGTATGTAGGTACCACGACCTGCTCCCACTTGTCATAGAGATCGAGGGCATCGAGGCGCCGATCATTCGGCGATTCGCCCTGCATACGGCTCTCGCCGATTGCCCATCCGGTGATCCCTTCCACGCACCCCTCCATCCACCAGCCGTCAAGAATGCTATGAGAGGGTACTCCGTTCAGGGCAGCCTTCATTCCACTCGTACCCGACGCCTCCCTCGGTGGCTCGGGAGTGTTCAACCACAGATCAACGCCTGCAGTCATGAGTTTTGCAGCTCGGATGTCATAGTTCGGGACATACGCGATGCGAACTTCGCCGTGCAGTTCTTCCCTGAGTGCGTGAAGCCGCTTGATGAGTTTTTTCCCCAGCTGATCCCGCGGATGCGCCTTCCCTCCGAAGACAAACTGAATGTTTCCCACGTCCTTACAGATCCTTCGGAGGCGGTTCAGGTCCTCGAATACAAGGAGCGGCCGCTTGTAGCCCGTCATGCGCCTTGCGAACCCGACTGTAAACGCATTCAACTCCAATCCTGAGTTTGTCTGGCGATTGACGTAGTCAACGAGCTCTCGCTTCGCCTCCTGATGTGCTGCCCAAAGTTCGTCGTCTGGAATCGCCAGCGCATACCGGAGGCTCGAGCCGTCTTCGCGCCAACTCGCAATATAACGGTCAAAGAGGGCCGCGATCGGCGGAGCTGCCCAGGTTGCCGTGTGAACTCCGTTGGTGATCGAATCGATCAGATAATCCGCGAACATGTGCCGGGAGACTTCACCATGCCGTTTCGCGACGCCGTTGACGTATCGACTCAGATTGAGCGCTAGATACGTCAAGTTGAGGTTGACCCCGGGGCGGACAAGGTCGCCGAACTTGCTGGCCCATTCGATGTCTTGTCTTAGCACACGGCCAACGACGTCGATGCAGAAGACGTCTTTCATGTCGACGAATTGATCGCGCGCTCCCAGGACATCGGCGACGAGCTGCATTGAGAATTGGTCGTGTCCGACAGGCACGGGAGTGTGCGTCGTGAAGACGCACTTGTCGTGGACGGCTTCGATGTCCTCGCAAGTGATCGAGGTTCTCGCCTCCTTTCTCACCTCCTCTTGAAGCAGCTCAAGAGTCAGTAGACTCGCATGCCCTTCGTTCATATGGAATCGTTCGAGCTCGGAGAAGCCGAGGGCTCGAAGCATGCGAACGCCACCGATTCCGAGCACAACCTCCTGCGACAGTCGATAACGCTGATCGCCACCGTAGAGGTAATGCGTCAGCGTTCGGTCTGCTGTCGCGTTTTCGGGAAGATCCGTATCCAAGAGGTACACGGGAACAGAGAATCCGTGCACCCCCACCACGTCGAACCGCCAGGCTCGAACGATCACGTCTCGTCCTTCGATCGAAACCGCAGCGCGCGCTGGTTCCTCTGAGAGGTAGTCCTCGACGACCCACTCGGCAGGGGCCTCCCGCTGCGCCCCAGACGCATCAATTTTCTGGTACAGGTAGCCCCTCCGGTGCACGAGAGTCACGGCCACCATGGGTACGTCGAGATCAGCCGCAGCTCGGACCGTGTCTCCAGCCAGAATCCCAAGCCCACCACTGTACGTGGGCATGCGCACGTCGAGACCGATCTCCATCGAAAAGTAGGCGATGCTTCTTCGATTCTTCATGCAGCGCAGAACCGAGGTCTATTCCGATCTCCTCAAAGACACGAAACGATGTTGTCCGTCCACGTTGACTCCGAGCCGGCACGCCGAGTGAAACCAACCCTCCACTCCGACCGCCATCTGTTTTGGCGCGACACAGTCCAGAGACATGATTTCGATCGAATGAGCATCGTTTTGTCTCCGAGCATACAGATCATGACGAGTTCTTGAACAAATCAAGAAAACGATCCTCATACTCCTTGAAGACCTCGAGGCGATCTAACTCTCGTTTGAGCTCGTAGGCGGTCGAACGATCCACCGCGGCTCGCCTGAAGAGTTCTTCGATGCGTGCCTCGTCTTCCTGATCGAGTCGTTCCTCTTCAGTGGTATCTGGTTGGTAGCCCCCTTCTTTCTCCTCGCTGCGTTGATCGAGTGCACTCTCGACGCTAGACATCACCTCTGCAAGTTTTTCCTGCATGGCCTCAGCCTGGGCTGACAACTCCGTGAAATCGAGCTCGACTCCCGCGATCGTCGTGAACACTTTAAGCACCGCCAGCGATGCCTTAGGAAAAGGGAGATTGGAGAAGATATGAGGCATCTCGCCCAACAAGCAGGTGCCCGGCAGCTCGGCTTCTGCAGCCGCCCCCAACAGCACGCCGTTGAGGCCCCCGATGTGGCCATCCTGCAGAATATCGATCTCCAACTGCTGCAAACGCTTGAGCGTCTCGCCGTCGGTGGCAGCGGCGAACACGCGCGAGTCATGATCCGGATGCATTTGAGTTGCCATGGCCGCAAAGGTAAACACGCGCTCGACTCCCACGTTGGTGGCAAACTCCATGAGCTTACGACAGAACGCGTACTTTCCGGTCGGCGGCTGAGCCTCACCGATGAAGACAACGATGTCTCGATGCTCCTTCGGGTCGGTCCAGACGAAAAACCGGCTCCGAGGCCGGGCGGCAGGACGGATCAGACCGCCCTTGACCTCAACGTGTTCAACGTCAAAAAACTCGTTGGGTGAGTATTCCGACAGCACGTGCATGCCAAGCTTGGCCATCAGGTAGTAGCCAGCGCTTAGCGCCACATTGCCCATACCAGGCCAAACAGCGACGAGCCACGGATTGTTGAGTTTCGCGTCGTGTGGGTCTTGCATCTTTAGATTCAATTGCAGGGCGGGAAAACAAAGGGTTCACTCACTAGGTGCGACGAGCTGCTGCCTTGTTGACGAGGACGGGGCAGCGGGCTCCCTGAACGACTCTCTCAGCCACACTACCCATTTCGAGTCTGCCAAAAGGCGATAGTCCGCGGCTTCCCATGATGATCATTTCCGCAGCGCAGCTCTTCTCTTCCTTCAAGATCTCGACGGCGGGATGCCCTGTTCGGATAACCGGCCGGAGCGGCAGCCCTCTCCATTCCGAATCGGCGATCCGTTCGATCTCGTGCAGTGCCTTTGACCGCAGTTCCTCCGCTGTCAGACGTTCGCATTCACCGTCGTCGCCTAGCATTCGTCCCTCAGACCGATTCATGACGAACACAATTCTGGTATCGGCTTCAAAGGCCTTTGCCCATTCTCGTGCCATTCGCACGGCCAAAGTGGATGCAGGAGAAAAGTCGTGTGCTACAAGAATCCTTTCGCACGTGAATGCACGCTCAAACGGCGCGCCAGCGGACTCTCGCGTTCTGAAGACCAGCACGGGACAGCGGCTGAACTCGAGCACTCTCGCTGTGAAGCTTCCTAACGGAAAATGCGTCATCCCCGTGTGACCATGGGAAGCAACAATCAGCAAATCGATCCCTTCGCTGTCGCCGAAGTCTGCCACCGATTCAGCGGGTGGCCCGCTTAGGATGGCAGTACGGACATCCAAGGATGCGAGACAGCTTTGCTCTTGGACGATTTGCTGGAGCCTCTTTTTCGATTTCTCGAGGCGATTTTGTCTCGCAGCTGACGACTCACGGACAACCTGCCACGAGGTGTAGATCTCTGGTTCTGGTAGGACGTGGACGACAACAAGTCCAGCTCCAAACTTTCGGCTAAGCGTGGCTGCAGCCTCGAAGGGCTGCACAGATAGATCAGAAAAGTCGGTGGTAACAGCGACGGAGCGAATCATACCGTGTAACTCAAAGTGGGGTACGGGCACTCTTGAGTTGCGATGAGGAAGTCAGGCCGTTCAAGACTCGAAACCGTCGCGCGCCACGTTGTGAGTCGGACGCCACTTCGGTCGTCGACGAGTCAACCTAACTGCAAGATGTCATGACCCTTTGCGACGCTTCGCGACGCTTTGGATGCATGGATCGATCAAATCTTCGATCCAGGTGCTGACTGCGGCAGAGTCTCTGTCGCGAAAGCGTTCAAAGGCACGCAAGTAGATCTCCTCCAAAATCTCTGACGTCACGAGGTCCTCGCCACGCAGAGCTTCCAGCTCTGGGTTCTCCGCGATCTGACTTTCGACCTGCCGACTGAGGGAATCGTCGCAACCGCCGATCGCGTCGCGAAACTGTGGAAAGTCGGCTTCCCGCACTGCACGTGCCAGCACCCTTGGATCTGTCTCCGAGTCCTGAGGTAGCTCCATCGTCGGCTCCGTAGGTTCCCAGGTCTCGCCAGGTCTGCCTCGATGCTTCTCCTTAAAGCACTTGATCTTCTTGACGAGCTTGCGGACGCAGCTCTCCACCGCTTGGGTGACGATCGCACCGCGCTCACCCGTGAACAAATTGTGCTTCGAGACGTGTAGGTTCGCCCTGACGTGAAAGTCTCGTCGCTGCGGATGCCTGCGAATGTCGAGATGCAGTTGCGAAACTGGAAAATCCCTGGCCACCTTTCGCAAGCTGCCCAAGTCGGCTTCGATGTCCTGCTTTTCTCTCTCGCTCAGATGGTAGCTGTCCGTCCGAATCTCTACCTTGAGCTCGTGCTTTTCGTCTCGAAAGGTCATGCTTCCTACTCTAGTCTCGCCCGTATTAACGTCGTCACGCCGCCATAGTGAGTGCACGTCATGGGGGTACATGCGCAGCAAACGGCGTACCGTAGCGTTCCCCACGGGCTAGACAAAGTGTCCGCGAAGCTTTGGGCAGCTTGGACTCCTTCGCCGTGTGGCGCGACCCATCGGCCGCGCGGCCGCCGGTCTACGGACGACGCTGGAAAATGTCACACCGGCGGGGATTTTCGGCGCGCTCCTCCCGTCGAGCTCGCGGGACGACGAGACCGCGAACCGGAAGCTGATCTCGCACTGAGATTCAGAAGGCGATGTCCTTCTCGTCGCTAATTTCTCCCACGAGCTCCTCGAGTACGTCCTCGAGCGTGACGATTCCAACCGCTCGTCCCCCGTCCTCGACGACTGCGAGGTGGAGTCGCTTCAGTCGAAAGAGCAGCAGAAGATCATCACAGCGACGATCAGCTGCGACGGTGAACCCTCTGCGCGCGATGGAGCTCAGCGGCTTCTCCTCTCCTCCACGAACGAGCTCTTGAAGGATATCGCGTGCGAGCACGACGCCCTTGAAGTCGTCGATGGACTCTCCGCAAAGGGGATAACGCGAAAAGCCGGACTCAAGAACCTCCTTCGCGGCATCCCTCAGGGTCGATGCGCTCGTGAACCCGACGACGTTGCCGCGTGGGGTCATGATGTCGGCGGCAGTGCGATCGTTGAGGATGAACGCTTTGTGCACCAGCAAGCCCTCATCCGGCTCGATGTAGCCAGCACGTCGCCCGAGCGTGGTGAGGGCTCTAATTTGCTCTTCCGTTCCGACTCGTCGCCTTCCCCTTCTGAAGAGCTGAGAGAAACGATCCAAGACGAGCACCAGCGGATAGAGGATGTACATGAGCGCGAGAAGAGGCGGCGCGGCGAAGCGGGCGATCTGGGGCGCGTAGTGCGAGCCGATCGACTTGGGAACGATTTCGGAAAAGACAATTGTCCCGAAAGCGAGAACGACGGTCACCCAGCCGATCGCGGCTTTCCCGTACGTGGAGACGGCGCTCTGCCCGACGAGGATCGGACCGAGAATATTGATGGTGTTCGTCACAATGACGATCACGACGAGAGCGCGAGTCAGACGCTTCGTCAGCGTCCGAGCGTGGACAGCTCCCCACAGTTTCTTGATGACCATCTCTTCGGTCTCGGCTCTCGACACGCTGAGAACTGCTGCGTCGACCATCGCAACGAGTCCCGAAAAGAAGATGAAGGTCAGGGTAAGGACGATCAGTTCAATCATCGCGCTTTCTCAGTTGTCGTCAGCCTACAAGGTCGGGAATCGACGTCATTGAACGAATCCAGAAACCTAAAACAGCACACGAAACTCTTCCAGAAGAACATCCGCTTGTTCACTCGCGTCATGGGATTTTCCACAGGAACGCTGACTTTCTCTCTGTGCGAGGCCGTCTCAAGCACAACAGAACGCCCGTGCACGCGAGAAGCTGACTCTTTCTTCGGACTTTCCGCCGATGGTCTCGAGTTCGTAGAGCGCCGCATCCCTGACCTCGAATGGCTGTGACGCCATGGGGTTAGCGCCCGATCAAGTGCGCGTCCAAAGGAACGCGGTTTGCTGTAAGTCTTGCTACAGCTACCATCCTCGCGCGTTTCGTCTTCCGCTCAACGGAGGTCGCACCCATGAACCCTCGCACCCGTCCGGCATCCAACTTGAGCTTGCTTTGCTTGACGTTACTCTGGGCCTGCAGCAGTGGAGGTAGCAGCGGAAGTTCCCCGGCACCCGCCATGCCGCCCATCACCGAGCCGATTTCTGCCACCGGCGTGATCACAGCTGTGTTGGGTGAGGTCACGGTCAACGGAGTGCGCTACGAGACACCCGCAACGACAGTGACGATCAACGGGCAGCCTGGAAGCTTCCTCGATCTGAAACCGGGTCAGGTTGTCTCGCTGGAAGGGACGATCGAAGTCAACGCTGCCAACGGCACCACTGATCTCATCGAGTACCAAGCCACGGTCATCGGTCCGGTGGAAAGCATCGACGCAGGGCTCGGCCGGCTCGTCGTCATGGGGCAAACAGTTTTGACAGATGCGGAGACCCTGTTCGATTCAAGGCTCGATCCGAACAACTTTGCGCCCCTGGTCATGGGGTCCATCGTTCAGGTTAGCGGTTTTCTGAACGCCGATGGAGAAATCGTCGCAACGTTGGTGGAATTCGATACCGCAACCGTCGGTGTGCAGATCATCGGACGCGTCGCCGGATTGGACCTCTCCAACATGCTGTTCACCGTGAACGGATTGAGTATCGATTACAGCGCAGCAACGATCGTCGACCTGCCGACCGGCGCACCGGTCGCCGACCTTCTCGTTGTCGTGAGGGGCACCTTGGCAAACGGAATCCTGCTGGCGGACGAACTGGAAAGCCTCTACGACTCAGCGGGTGGAGTTCCGGACGAGCGGGCTCAGGTTCAAGGGTGGGTCACGCGCTTTGGCTCGACGAACGACTTCGACCTCAACGGCCTTCCGGTGACGACCGACGCCGACACTGATTTTGGCAACGGCGCCGTAAGTGACCTCAAAGCTAATGTGCAAATCACGATCGATGGGAGAGTCGCCGCCGACGGTCGAAGCATCCTAGCCAGCGAGATCCTCTTTGGCCGCTTCGTCGAGCCGACTGAGACAGTGACGTTTGACTTCGAGAACTTCACCGAGATGTCTGTCTTCAGTGTGTTCAAAGTCACAGTCGCTCAAGCACCGGAATTCTTAGTTGAGATCACGATCGACGAGGAAGTTGTGGACGAACTGGACATCACGCAGAGTGGATCCAGGCTCAACATGGGTTTGCTCGTCGGCGACCACGACATCCAAACGCTCAAGGCGATTGTCACGCTTCCCGCCCTCGATGCCCTCCAACTGCAGGGTTTTGTCGATGTCACTCTCAACGGCTTCGACCAGGCGCAGCTCAGCGTCGACGTTGCCGGCGTGAGCCAGCTACGAGGCGACGCCCTGAAGGTTGACGATTTGACGGCGAGCGTGGTTGGCCTTAGTCAACTCAACTTCGGTGACTCTCACCCGATCGGGAGTGCAAACATCGATGTGGACGGTTTCAGCAAGGCGACTCTCAACATGGATGTTGGATCCTCGCTGACGGGTTCGGTGATGGGCACCTCGATTCTCTTCTACTACGGCACAAACGTGGCCTTGAACGTCGCGACCCACGCGAACGCTTCCGTCATCAAACTTGGCCCGACTCGACCTTAGCGTCAGCTTGCAGAGCGAGTCATTCGCAAAGACGTAAATTCTTCCCGGCCAGCTCGACCACGCAATCTTCGAGTGTCTCGAAGATACACGGCGCTGATCGATCCGGCCGCGAAGAACTCAGGTCTCCAGTCGAGCTCTCTTCTGTAGGCCGCAATGAGCCGCAATGAGTCGAGTACGCGGCGTCGCAACGAAGCTCGATGATCCGAAGTCACGAACTCGGGTCAAAACAGGCGTCTTCTTCCACCGGCGGATTGCACGAGAAGATGGGGATTCCGCCGCGGTCGAGGCCGCACTGAGGAAACGGCTGCGGTATGACAGGGCCGTTGGCGAAGAGAAAGTTGAGCTGAAAGATCGGATCGGAAATATCCAATACCTCGTCGTTGTTCACGTCCATCGCGGCAAAACAGTTCGGAAAGTCCTCGTTGAGCGACTCGTCGAAGAGGAAGTTGAGCGTGAAGATGCCGTCGGAGATATCGACTTGGGCGTCCGAGTTAGCGTTGCCGCGGACGAACTCGAACTCGCCGGTGCGCAGAAGTGGACGGTGGTCGTCGAACTCTGCGTCGACGACGGAGGCGTGGTAGCGTAGATCCTCGCCTGGCAGGGAGAGCTCGTCGCGCCAAAGAAGAGGTCGAAAAACTGCATTATCCGTTAAGTGGAAGCGGAGCGTCCCGACGGGAAAGAAGGCGCCGCCCGTGTCATCCGACACGACGAAGCTCCCATCCTCAGCAGCATAGAGGCTGACGATAAGAATCGACAGGCTAGGCCCCACCGGCACGACGCGCGAAAAGCTGTCGCCGAAGCTCGTCAAGAGAACACCGCCTTCGGCGTCTCCCAGAGGCGTCAACGCTCGAGGATCGTACTCGATCATGAGCTGCAGCCCGGTGACCGGCCCGGGCGCGATCAAGCTCAACGGGATCCAAACGTCGCGGTTTTCGTTTTGATTCGCAGGCGGCGGCGGCAGGATCACCTGGACACGCGAAGCCGTCAGCACGTAGTCAGAATCCGCTGCATCGAATCCGCGAGGGTCGTTGGTCGGATCCCGACCGCAGAGGTTCGAGAGCTCAAGCGAGGACCCGGAGAGAGAACTCCGCAGCTTGAGGAAATCGCCGATGGTAACGTGCTCGTTGTCGTTGACGTCGGGAACATCGAGATCGACCTCGCCCACGCAGTTCTCGGGGGCGGCGCTGCCGGACGCGAGGAAAGCAAGGATCTCGTTACCGTCTGCTAGATCCACCGCACCCGAACCGTCATGATCGCCACGGCGGAACAGCGACAGGCCGGCACACTCGGCGTCAGTTCTCGAAAAACTGGGATGATGATCCTCAAACGGCTCTGGGGAGTCCAGGCCGCTGACAACCGTGGCGCGTAGAGGAATCCCATGAATCTCGAAGTCGGGCACCCACTCGATCGACGCGTCGCCTTCGGGGTCGACGAGGGCGAGGCGCAAAGTGCCGAGATGCGTCGGCGTCGCGCCCGTTGGCGGAAGGATTCCGTTCGTCGTCGCGACAGTGTACTCGCCGGCAACGTCGACAACTATAAGGTCGTCGTGAAACCTCGCCGAGGCGAGGGTCGACTCATCGATCGAGGGATTGAGGGTGAGAAGCTCCTGACCCGGCGACGGCACGATATTGGGCGAGACTCGAAGTGCAAAGCTGACCGTTTGAATCGAAGTCGGACTCTGAACGTCGATAGGGATCGAGAGCTCGGTGCCGCTGCGTGAGATACATGGTATGGAGACCTCGAAGCGAGGGTCGACCTGGTCGAAGCCGCGTGTCGTGTCCGTCGGATCAGGGCCACACACATGGGGCTCTGACAGCGGCACCGGAAGGCCACCAAACTGAATGCCGCCGATCAGCAGCACATCGTTGAAGCTGAGAAACTCGTTGTCGTTGACGTCGGCTCCCTCAAGACTCGGGCCGCACGTGTTCGCCAACGGACTCGCTGGAGACGACAGAGCGTTGAGGAAAGCGACCAAGTCCTGGATATCGACGCTTCCATCCCCGCTGACATCGCCGCGGATAAAATCCTGCGACACGCAGCAATCCGTGCAGACATCAGGATTCGTCGTGAATAGCGGGTGATGGTCCACGACCGGAGCCCCAACCTCACTCACCGTGGCAACCGTCGCACGCATCGGGAAAGTATTGAGCGTGAAGTCTGGAAGCCACTCAAAGGAAGCTTCGGTTGGCGGATCAACGAGCGCGAAGCGCAACGTCCCAATCTTGACGAACTCACCGTTCGTCCCCGCGAGTACCGGCTCGCCCGCGAAGTCGGTGAATTTCCCGATGTGAATCGACAAAACATCGTCTTCCAGGATTTGCCAATTGACCGACGTCGCAGGATCCAGATTCACCGTGGAGTCGAACTGAGCGAGTCGATCTTCCTGAGGCACCATGTTCTCACCGATGCGAAGAGCGAAGCTGATACCTTGAACGTCTTGCGGCGACTTGAGGAACACCGGGATCTCGACTTTGTCGTCCGTCGAAGTGATGCACGGCATCGCAAGAACGTAGTCGGTATCCGCTTCGTCGAAACCGCGCGTTGTGTCCGTGGGGTCGGCACCACAACCAAACAGCGGCGGATACGTCGGGCCACCTTCAAAGAACGCATAGCCGAAGCTCATGAGGTCGCCGAGTCCAAAGGACTCGTTGTCGTTCACATCTCCCACCTCTATCTCGCGCGCGCCGATACAGTTGCTCATGGAAGCCTCCGGGAAGGCACTTGACCAGATGCCGAGCAGTTGGACGAAATCTGAAGCGCCATCGACGCCACCGTCACCGTTGATATCGCCACGAACAAAAGATTCCTGCGCTGACGCGTTCAACGTCAACGTGCACACGAGCCCAAGGAAGAACAAGCTCGTGCGGCGTCGGCGGAGCGATGGACAGAATCCCGAGTCCGATCCGAGCGCCACAGCGCGAGCGACCACAGACTTGTTGTGCTTGACAGTCTGACGGAGTGACATGCTGACCCCCTTCCAATTGGTCGAGTTCCGAGCGTTCGACGACTCGTCGTTGACTCGACGATAAACGCTCCACAATCGATGAAACGCTGTTCGGAACCGCGCCTGCCCCGAGAACTCGGTGGCGAGGTGTCCCCATGGCGCACAGGGCTGCTATGGACATGCGGCGTTCTTCGTGCGGCGGTGGAGCCCGAAGCCTGAGCGGTGATTTCACTCCGACTACGAGAGGCGTCCGTGACCGCAAGCCGTCAGACGCTCGACAGGCGAGTCCAGGACCGAAAGCCGGTTACGAAGTCCCGACACTTCACCGAAAACTGCGTCCTACTGAGCGCCCGCGCAAATTGAGGGACACCCGGCGAGCGGCACGCACTCTGTACCCAAGGCCGGAGGCGGTCCACCGACAAAAAGATGGCGCAGTACATAGATAGCGTCCGTGACGTTCACGCGAGCGCTACCGTCGACGTCAGCGAGCGCCACATTGGCGCGGGATGCCATCGACCCGCCTAAGCACGGGAGCGCACCGCCGTTCTCTGCGAACAGGTACCTCAAAAGTGAAATCGCATCAGAGTGGTCGAGCGTGCCGCTTTGATTCACATCGCCAGGCAGCTGGAAGCCGTCGAGGATGCTCTCACCTTCGACAACTCCGGGTGAACCGCCGGTCTCCGCACCCGCACGCCATCCGGACCGCTCACGTAGCATGACCGAATCACCGCTCACCTCGTCAGGCACCAACGAGCGACCGCCGCCATCCGTCGCCGGAAACCATGCATCGTCATAGGTGAACTCAAAGACGATTCGATCCGTCGCATCGTGCAGCGCGACCCGCTCGCCGTTGTTCGCCAGGTTGCCGGTGAACTCGCCCGCGACATAGAGCCCTGTCGTGTCATAACGACTGGCAAACGCCTCGAAATTGCGCACGACGAGCACGACCTCGCCGGGCGCCAAGTCGGCGTCCGGGTGAGGCTCCTCAGGGAACACGAAGTCAATTCCCGCGGTGAAACGCACGCCCGTCAGATTGATCGGCTGCGGCCCGATGTTCAGCAGCTCGATGAATTCGAACTCGTCGCTGTCGAACTCGCTTTCGTCGATCCGCTCGAGAGGATGGTACATGAGTTCCGAGATGCGAAGGGCCGGAGTGCTAACGTAGTACGTCGCGGAGTTCGCGGCACTCCAAACGCCGCTCTGAAGCGTACGGGCCTTGATCCTTGTTGTCCGCCTGAGCGGCTGCTCGCCTGAGACGTCAAACGCCAGGGCAGCCCCCGAGACGCCGCCACCAATACGTCGAGGGTCGGCGCCGTCGAGCGTGTAGAAAATCCTGCCGTCTCCTCCTGACGCAGTCGAAGCCCGCCAAGCAAAACCTGCGTCGACGACACCACCGGGATGATTGAAGAGCGGCGCAGCCACTGCTGGAAAGAGATCGTGACGCCGAAACTGCTCCAGCACGATCGACGGTCGTGCGGGAAAAAACGTGTCGACAATCCACCGCCGCTCAGTGAGCCAGCGCCCGTCCGGCACGTCTGGCGGCGTGCGACGCACGTCGCCCCAACGCGCCGACTCGCCGAGAAGTGCGGTTTCGATTTCACCGGCGCGCACCTCGTAAAGCGCAGTGGCCTGTTCTGCAGCCAGAGCGCCGTCACCGACGAGATGCTCTTGCAGCCGATCCGCGAACCACAAGCGAAACTCAGGATCTCCACGGAGTCGGTTGTAGATCTCACCTGGACCGTTGGCCACATCAGAGCTGGCGACGTCCGCGCGCTCTCCAGTCAAATCGACGTCCAGAACATTGGCGACGATCGGGCCAGGAACATTGACGTCGAGGCCAAGGCCGACTTCGGCATCCCACACCGGAAAACGAAATCGACCATCGGGTACGCGGCGACGGATCGCGGCCCAGTTGTGATCGGGCCAGTCCCAGTTGCCTGTGAACATGTTGATCAGCATGTAGTCGATGAAGTTGTCCACATCTAAAAGCCTGGACACCGCATCGAAGTCTGCCGCACGTGCGCTGCTGAGCAGCTCTCGCCAAGCGATCGAATTGCCGCTTCTCGTTTCGCCGTCGACGATGACATCATATTCAAGTTTCTCGCCACCAAAGTGCGTCGAAGCAAACCCATCGTCGACGCGCTCGACAAGATTGTAGAGCCCCCAATAGAGCCCATTGAGGTAGAGGTGCACGAAACGACCTGGCACCCACTCGTGCCCCATCTGTCGCTGCACGTCCCGTGCCCACTGGTCACGGATGAACTGCGCCACGGCTCCGGTCGCGGTGTTGGCACTCGTCCAATTGTCGCTCGAGCTCGCGCTCACCACGAGTGTGTCGAAGCTCTCGACGTCAGAATCCGGAAACAGCGGGAAATTCAGACGCGGGGTGCCGTACTCGCCGCGAAAGTGCAGACGCAGAGAATGCTGCGGTGTGATGTCCGGCCGCCGACTGCTGCCGCCGTGCATGCGGGCACCGGCGTCGACTTGAAATGATCCCGCCGCGCCGTCACCGAAGTACTCGACGGACGCCGCACGCTCCCAAACGATTCCGGTTCGCGTCGGGTTGGAATAGATGCCATCAGCACCGAAAAGATCGGCCTGCGGCATGACGATCGACAACGTTGGCAGGGCTGTGAGTGCGTCACGGAACTGCCCCGAGTACCGCGGGTCGTTGACGACTGTCGCATCCATGGCGTAGTCCGCCGGAGTCGGGCCCCAGGTCGCCGGGGCAGCGCTCCCATCCTGGACAAGGACGTCATCAAGAAAAATGTAAGTGTGCGTGTCGACATTCGTCGGAATGTATCCACCCTTGAACGCAGCAGCTCGCAGGATGGTCGTACGGTCGATCAAAATCGGACCGTCGTACACTTGACCAGTGTCCGCCATGGGTGGAGACCCATTCGTTGTGTAGCGAATGACGGCCTCCGGCGTCGACGTGCTGATCACAACCTCGAACGTTTCGTCGTAGAAGCCTCGATCGCGGCTAAATCTCGTGTCACCGACGAAGTCGACGAAGTTCGCAGAGTTTGTGCGTCCCGGCGTCACCTCCGGAAAATACCCAGGTACCGGCACCGTGCGTGCGTCCAGCCGCGCCGAAACGATGAAATCGCTGCCGTCAACGGCGTCATTGAAGCCGTGAATCGCGACAACGTTTCCGCCCGGACGCAAGAGCTCGCGCGCGCCCAACAGATCAATGACCTCAGCGCGCAGGCTCGCCCGCTTCGGGCGATCAGTGTTGGCAGCGGCATTCCACACGGCCAGATCCGCATTGCGCTTCGCCACTTCCACTCCGTTGAGATAGGCGATGAAGCCGTCGTCGTAGCGCACTTGCAGCTCGAGGGTGTCGAGCGAGTGCTGAGTGTTCAAGTCGAATGGGATGCGCAGATAAACTGAGGAGTTTTGATTTCTCATTGCGGCACGCAGATTCGTCGCGATGAGCGGCTCGAAGCCTCTAGGCGTCGAAGCGAGATCGAAATGACGTCGCACTTCGGTCTCCGTCAACGCACGCCGGTACAGCGCGACTTCGTCCAGACGTCCATCTAGGTGCTGGCGACCGCCGCGATCCGAACGTGCGCCAAGACGAAGACCGTTCTCGAGCGAGGTCGGTGGTAACCCGACCCCGAGCTCGCGCTGCCCAGCGACTTCGCCGTTGACGTAAATCGTCTTCGTCCTCGCGGCAGCATCCTGCACGGCGACGATGTGGTACCACTGCTCACCATCCAGAGTCAGCGCCTCCGTGTTGAGCGTGTTGCGTCCGCCCTGCGTTACGAAGCGCACGCGGCCGCTGGGAGAAAACCCGACCATGTAGTCAACGAGAGACAGGCTGTCGTCTCTCGACGCAATCCACTGGAACGGGCCACTCAGATCCGGCTGCACCCACGCTTCGATGCTGAAGGAGGCCTCGGTCAGACGCAAGGGCGGCTCCGGTGGAAACACGACCGAGCCGACGACGAAATCGACGGCTGTGTCGTCGTCACCAATGATCGCACCAGGAGCTCCGAGCGAGAAATCGCCGACGTACTCGCCCTGGCGCCGCCTCAATTCGTCGCGCACGACAGTGTCGCTGTCGCCGCACCGCCAGTACGCCGCGAGTTCAGGTTCGTCAGCGATCACGGCAGCGTAGAAATTGGCGGCGTTTGGAGTCTCCGACTCGAACCCAACAGGTAGAGCGCCCTCAAACCAGGCCGAGTCATCAAACTCGGGTAGCATCCAGACGGCGTCGAGCGTGCCATCCGAAGGAACGTGCCAAGTGACCGCTGCATCGCTTGGCAGCAGCGAGAGGTCTCGCGCCGCGAGGCCGTACGAGATGTTCTCCCTCTGCGGGCGAAACTCGGGAGCGTATTCGTGCACAACCGTAGCGGTGGGAGACACGAGCCCCAGATACTCCCCGCCTGACTGCAGCTGAAAGTTCGTGTGCAGCTCGCCGGTATCCGGTGCTCGGTCTTTGCCGGACGCGAAGACGAGGAGGTGCTGTCGCGGTCCAATCTGGCGCGCCGGAAAAACCCATTTGCGAAGCGCTGCCCGATCATCCGTCAGCGCCCAACCGGCGAGGTCGACTGCGTTGGCGCCGGGGTTGAAGAGTTCGACCCAGTCTGCGCTGTCGCCGTCTTCGTCTCGAAGCCCGCCTTGGTTCGAGGCTAGAAACTCCGAGATCACCAACTCCTGCGCCATCAGGGCGGGCGTGAAGAGCCAAACAAGCGCGACGAGTGTGTACGTTCTGAGCACGGAAATCAGAGGAGCGCAAAAAGACAAAGGGAATAGCGCAGAAGATTGCCTCCATCTTCCTCGCAGCTCATGAGCGGCGCAAGTGTGTTCAAGTTTCAATCTCGTACGCCGAGCTCAAAAGCTGGCAAAGTGTCTGTTCCAACACGCGGCAACGGATAGGAGGCCGTTGGCCAGTCACGACAGCGCTTCAGAATGGTTCGCCCGATGCCCGGGGATCGCTCGGCAATCGGAAATCTTTCACGGCCCCTCACCACCGTGCACGAGAGCAACTCGCGCCCCAAGCCGCGAGACAAGTATGCACCGGCAGGGAGAGCGTCGGCGGCAGAGCGACGAGATCGACCACGATTCTACGAACTGCCTGTTTCTTCGTGGTCAAAGTGTTGGTGCTGGGCGAGACTGTTCGAACGACACTCAACAAAGGAGAAAGACCCCATGCTTCGCACATCCGTGATCGTTACCGTCGCAGCGGCCATCACGTTCGCAGCTCACAATCAAACGACGGCAACACCGACGCGCCACGTCGACGTCTGCACGGAGTCCGGTCGGTTTGCCGGCTGGCCTGCCAACTACGGCATTTGGTCGTGGGAGAACGAAATCGTCGTCGGATTCACGCTCGGCCACTACAAGAAAAACCCCACCGGCGGACATGATATCGACCGTGATCGTCCGTCGGAAAAGCGGCAGGCGCGTAGTCTCGACGGCGGCGAGACGTGGACGCTGGAGACGGCGAGCAACGCCGGCAGTCCCAACTCCGCGGACGCGCCGAACACCTTACGCAACGGCATAGATTTCAGCGCGTCCGATCTCGCGTTGAGATTCAACGGCGGCGCTCTCTACTATTCGCACGACCGCTGCAAGACGTGGGAGGGACCCTATAGCTTGCCAACCTTCGGACGTCCCGGCCTGCTCTGCCGTACAGACTACATCGTCGAAGGCGCCGACCGCGTGACGGCATTTGTGGCGGCGCAGAAGGAAGGCGGCAAGGAGGGTCAGCCATTGTGCATGCGCACGACCGATGGAGGGCGCACCTGGAATCTCGTTGGCTGGATCGGCGAGCAGCCTCCTGCCAGATACGGTTACGCCATCATGCCGGCGACGGTGCGGCTGCGGGGCGACGGTTATCTGAGCATGATTCGGCGCGGCGGCGTGTTCGACGGTGAGAGGCGATGGTGGCTCGAGGCGTTTGTCTCACCCGACGACGGCCGCTCGTGGTATCTCTTGGAAAGGCCGCGGATCGACAATGCCGGCAATCCTGCGACGCTGACGCGTCTGAAGAGTGGCGCCCTTGCGATGACTTACGGTTGGCGCCGCGCCCCGTACGGCCTGCGCGCACGCCTGTCGCAGGACGAAGGTCAAACCTGGGGCGACGAAATCGTCCTGCGTCGCGATGGTGGCAGCTGGGATATCGGCTATCCGCGCACGGTCGAGCGCCCCGACGGAAAGTGCGTCACGGTGTACTACTACCACACCGAAGGCGAGCCGATCCGCACGATCGCCGCGACCATATGGGATCCGCAAGCGGCGTCCCTGGATTAGAGGCACACTTTTCGCTACCCGCGAAGCTTCGTTCGAAGTAGCGGGCGCGCTCTGCGCTTCGCAGCCAAAAGAACACAAGGAGTGTGTCTGCTACTTTGGGTGCCTGCCGCTCCGCGTCACGACATCCGATCAGCTACAATTGACGAGGCGAAAACTCCCGGGGTTGATATATTAGGGGCGTAACGTAGGGAAAAAGAGGCATCGTCGTCCGTTAGGGTGGCGAGGCATTTTAGGGATCGAGGTCGGACGTTCCAAGGCACGGTGTGAACACCTCCCCTGTTCGCGCCGCTCCGAGCGCGTGCGATCAGGAGGTGCATCATGAACCGCACGGCGCTCGTTCTGTCGATCACGCTGGTCTGTATATTCTTCGAACCGATGGTGTCACGACACCCCGTTCAGGATCGACGAGTCTTGCTCGGCGGACTTCCGAGTGAAAGCATACGCGGCTCCGTGTGGTCGGACGCCAACGGTGACGGAAATCGTGACGCGAATGAACCAGGCCTTGCGGGCGTCGTCGTCTACCTCGATCTGAACGAGAACGGCTTTCTCGACCGAGGCGAGCCGGCCATCAACAGCTTGTCCGACGATCCGTCGACCGGCGTTGACGAAACTGGAATCTTTCAGTTCGTTACCGGGCCAGGAACTTTCGTCGTGCGGGAAATCGTTCCTGACGGGTTCAGTCAAACATTTCCGACCAGTAACGGTGGCGCCCATCTTATCAAAGTCAGTGCGGGAACGAACGTTCGGGGTATCAACTTCGGACTTCAGAAGATCGAACCGGCCAGTGTTCACGGCGTCAAGTGGCTTGACCGTAACGGAAACGCCCAGCGTGATCAGAACGAGCCTGGCCTGGCTGGCGTCACCATCTACCTCGACCTCAACGACAACGGCTTCCTCGACGCTGCCGAACCATCGGCCGTCTCCATGACCGACAATCCCAACACTCAGTTCGACGAGACCGGTCTCTATTGGCTCGAAGCGCAGCCCGGAGCCTACACCATCCGCGAGGTTGTTCCCAACGGCTTTATACAGACGTTCCCGGCAAATGGTTTTCATAGCGTCGTTCTTGCCTCCGGCGTCGTCGTCGAGGGGCTCGACTTTGGCAACCACGAGGTCCAGCCCGCAAGCGTCCACGGCGTCAAGTGGCTCGACCGCGACGGTAACGGTCGGCGTGATCAGAACGAGCCTGGCCTGGCCGGCGTCACCATCTACCTCGACCTCAACGACAACGGCTTCCTCGACGCTGCCGAACCATCGGCCGTCTCCATGACCGACAATCCCAACACTCAGTTCGACGAGTCGGGACTCTACTGGCTCGAAGCGCAGCCCGGGACCTACACCATACGCGAAGTTGTTCCCGACGGCTTCGCACAGACGTTCCCAGTGAATGGTTTTCATAGCGTCGTTCTTGCCTCGGGCGTCGTCGTCGAGGGGCTCAACTTTGGCAACCACGAAGTCCAGCCCGCAAGCGTTCACGGCGTCAAGTGGCTCGATCGTAACGGTAACGGCCGGCGTGATCAGAACGAGCCTGGCCTCGCCGGCGTCACCATCTTTCTCGACTTCAACGACAATGGAATCCTCGACGCCGGCGAGCCGTTGACCATCACCATGGACGACAGCCCAGTCACCGCTTTCGACGAAACTGGACTTTACTGGTTGAACGTTCAGCCTGGGACTCACACCGTCCGCGAAGTCGCCCCTGATGGCTTTCGGCAGACGTTTCCGACGCCGCAGGCACCAACGAGTGGTGCCCATGTCGTCAAACTCGCATCCGGAGAAATCGTCGAAGGTATCAATTTCGGCAACCAGAAAGACAACTCGGCGTTCCTCCGTGGCGACTGCAACGGCGACCTCTTCCTCGACATCTCCGACGGCATCTTTCACCTCAACGCACTGTTCGTCGCCGGTTCCGAGCTACCCTCTTGCGTCGAGGCATGCAATGCCAACGACGATGCTTCGAGCGATATCGCCGACGCCGTCTTCATCTTCAACTTTCTTTTCCTCGCTGGCAGCGAGGTCCCACCAGCGCCGCATCCAAACTGCGGCGCGGACCCCGAACCTGGAGCGAGTCTTGGGTGTGAGCGCACGACGTGTCAATGAAGTGAGGAGCGTTCGCGAACTCGGTACGGCACTGCAGCGTCGTGCCGACATCGGCGCAGCCCCAAGACTCCGTTAGGAATCGAACTGCGTCGCGTGAAGGCTCGCCGCAGCTTCATCACGGACGCGCAATCCGCACATCCACGGAGATTACCGGCCAAGTTGGCACGTGGGTTCACAACGCCTCGCAGCCCAGTCGACAAAAGAGGTGAATGCAAATGTAGACTGTTGTTCTCGGCACGTGTACGGAGGTCGGAATGCTTCGGTGCTCGCTTTTCTTCTTTCTTTCGGTAACTTCCGTTTCCGTCGCCGCGGAACGGGTCCGCAACGACGACGGCAGCATTTCGTTCGAGCTCCCGTCCGGCTGGGTCGCCGGCAGAAGCTCGAGCCCACCCCAAACACTCGTCCTCACGTCAGAGGACAAACGCGCCGACATTTTCACCTCACCCGACGCACCTGCTTCCTCCGCAGAAGAGTTCATTCGCAAGCAGCGTCACAGCATCGAGGTCGTGCCGATTCATGTCGAGAAAGTCGCCGAGTCCGCCGTCGCCGAGCCAATCCGCGTCGCCGAGCGCGACGGCACACGCATTCTCTGGGACCTCCCGTACCGTCACATCGAGCATATCCTGATCCCCCTCGATCCAGGCTCCGGGGAAGACCAGTGCCTGATCCGTTTCCGAGTCAACGGCTCCCCCACGCCGCAGGAAGTCGGCACCAAGCGCGCCGCCTTCAGCGCGATCCTGCGGAGTCTGAAGCTCGATGGCGCCAAGCGGAGAATGCCTCGCGGCCGCCTGGTCAACGACGACGGGACACTCTCGGTACGCATCCCTCCAGGCTGGACTGAGTACCTCTACTTCCGCGTCGACAACACGCGCGTCTGGCGAAACATCTATCTCGTCAGGGTCGATGGCAAAGCTCGAATGCGAGCACTCCCATCGTGCGCCGCAAAGACACCTGAGGCTTTCGTCGAGTCGACCACTGAACGCAGACGAGTCGCACCGACGACAGTCAAGAAGGTGTCGGTGCTGGGACGCGAGGCGACGCTCGCGATTTGGCGCTCGGACACATCGCTCTCAGCGAATGCCCTTGTACCACGTGAGCCTCGAGGCACTGGCTGTCTGTGGGTCGATCTTTCAAGTCGCGGCAAAAAGACAGACGCGGAAGTTGAAGCTCTGACGCGTTCGCTCTTGGAAGTAGCCGAAAGTCTTCAGACTGGAGAGGGTCGCCGAACGTCGCCGCCGGCTGTCGCTCGCCGCGCCCATCCCGCAGTCACCGCACCGAGTCGACCCAGGAGCGACTGGCAGCTTCTCTATCGCGATCCGTCGCAGACTTTCGACTACTACTATGACCGTGCGCGCATCGAAGAGTCGAAGACTCCTCCGGGCAAGCTGATTTGGGTGAATCCAGTGTCGACGGAAGCCGGCAACAAAAAGAGCGCGGGCAAGTATCAGCTGCTGGTCGACTGTGACGATCAATCGCTCATGCCGGTCGACCCCAAAAACGGTCGGCCACGCGAAAACGCTCGCGCGACGCTTTCCGACGTACCGAGCACAAAGCCGATCTTCGAGACGATCTGTCGCTGAGAGGAGACTCGCAGGCGCACGCGCGTCTGCCGCGGAACAAAGGTCAAACCTGGCGCGACGAAATCGTCCTGCGTCGCGATGGTGGCAGCTGGGACATCGGCGATCCACGCACGGTCGAGCGACCCGACGGAAAGTGCGTCACGGTGTACTACTACCGCACCGAAGGCGCGCCGATCCGCACGATCGCCGCGACCATATGGGATCCGCAATCTGCGTCTCTGGATTAACAGCCCGTTGAAAACGCATCCGTCCGACTTGGGAAGGGAATCTACGCAAAGAGCGCCGAGAAGCCCCCCTTCGTTGCCTCTGTTGCCTTCTGTTCAAGAACAGAAGAGTTTCCGAACAGAAGGCAACAGAGGCAACAAAGAAGGGCGACAATGGTTCCATCGAACAAATTCCTGCGTATTCTACGCCTCGATATGTCGAACGAAATGTAGCGAATCGTCGTCGACGTCCGAAATCCGTTTGAGCACCTTTTTCAGTGGGTTGTTAACTCTAGGTTAACAGCCTGTTGAAAAAGTGCTTCGAGCCGAAAACTGGTCTCTTCGCGTCCAGATCGGCCGCGGCAAACGCAGGCAATCTTCGGGATTTTCGAGTATTGACGCGGTCGATCTGGGCGTGAAGAGGCCAGTTTCTTCGGCCGAATGACTTTTTCAACGGGCTGTTAAGGGCATACTTGTTCGCTACGCCGCGAAGCTTTGTTCGAAAGTAGCAGGCAAACTCTGAAACTCGTCTACTGACGTGCTTCGGCCAAAGCAAAGGCAGCAGCAGGGGACTCATGAGGGTACGATACACTCATGTTATCCGCGCTGTCAGGCTCGCTCATCCGAAATCCTGTGCCGCCAAACTCAAGAGTCCTTGTGGTTGGCCTTCTCTCGGCGTTCACCGCTACAGCCACTTCGTGCTCTGACACAACTGCCAAGCCATCGCCCCCACCCAATCCACGCGTTGCGAACGTGCAGCATTTCAATCCGCGTCTACTTCGCAAGAACGTTGCCGATGCTCCTCAACGAATGTTGCCGTCTCATCCGGGTGCCGTCCCCCCAACAAGCGTCCATCTGGACGCCGAAGGCGGCAAATACATCGGCGCAGTGCTCACTTATCCAAAGACCGTGAGCTTGGAACCAATGCGCCTGGCGCTCAACCAGTTGTACGGCAAGTACGAAAAGGACGACTTCGCGGACGATCCAGGGATGGGTCTCTGGCGAAATGAAGACGAGCAGTTTGCGATTCAACTTACCGAAAACCACGATGGCATTCTGGTCATCTACTTGACCTTTCAACCGCTGGAAGAGGTTTTCGAGCACATTGAAAAATGAAAGGTGGCGAGGATGGATGACGGAAGCATACGCCACATAACAAGTGGGTGTACCGGGGCACGAATACACCGGTGAGCTCACTCGGGAAGGTTGGCTTCCCGCCGGTCATCCTTAGCGTCGTCCTCCCGACCATTCGACGTTAGAATGGCTGGCATGTCATCGCAGAAACGTGGACGACGCCTCGTCATCGTGCTGGGTCTCCTGATCGCCACGACTTTCTCAGCTCTCGTGGTTGCCAATTGGTCTCACGTGAAAGCGCGGCACATCCTTCGCAGCGAGTTTGAATCTCTCGGGGAGAACGCACAAGGCTACAAGGAATACAGACATCTCGAGACCGACGCCGTGTTTGTCTTGCTGCCGCGTGGGATCGTTTCGCCGCAGGAGGCGAAGTCGTCTCTCGACTTGCTGCAGCTGTTTTGGCCCGTCAAAGCACCGTCGACGGCTGTGAAGGTCAGGCCGTTCCTGATCCCCAAGAGGAACGAAATCGACGTCGCCCCCATCGGCGGCCCCGGCGTCGACCTCTCTCCCGCCGGGTCTTTGGCCTCGAGCTACGCTGCATTGGGGCTCTCCGTTCCGACTGGCGCGGAGATCGCCCACGCGTTTCGCACGGATGCGGACGAACCGCTCAACGCGTTCGGCCTGGAAGAGATCGAATCTTCGATGCGCCCGGTCCGTCGGTTGTATGACTAAAGAGCCCTCGAAAGATCCGACGGATCTCAACTCGATCAAGAGCAGGGACGCCCGTCAAAACTGAATCGACCGAACGATACGTAGAGCAGTTGGCCGCTCGGCCGCCTTGGAGTAGCGGACGAGCAAAGTGAGCTTCTTCTTTCTATGCGGTCCTTTTGTGCTCACGGTAGGAAAATGAACGCCCACGACGTGGGAGAAGTCGTCCGAGTCGTCCGGACGCATGAAGGTTACGATCCGAACGGCCTTGCCACCGATTTCGGTCTCTTCGCTGGTGAAACCTTGCTTGTCATCGCTTCTCGGCAACGAATTCGAATACCAACCATAGTCGAACGACACTGCCATTTCTGCGCCGGCATACTGACCGACCAGCGAGTCGATGCCCTGCACCGGGACTTCTTTCACGTCGTCTGGCAGGAGGAATGAAAACTTTCGCGCGTCGATGCGGCGCCAGCCGTCCGCTGACTCGGTCGCTGCCCCATGCGTGGATTCATTCTCACGACCATCTGAGGGCGATGCCATCGTATAGGCTTCCCTCGCGTCGGTCGGCGATTGGTCACTCTTGACACAGCTGACGGCAAGAAGCGCAGAAGGAACGCACCAAAGAAACGGTGATTTCGTCAAGTTGTGGGCCTCCGCAATGGTCCTTCGAATTGTACGTCACTCGGCGGCGCTTCTCCACGACAGCAAGAAGAGAACTCCGATTGTCTCTTCGCTGCGCGCTGCTGCGACCTCTGCGGTGAAGACTCCTTCTGCGAGTTGACACCTTACTCGAATCAAGTTGACCGTCCGAAGACAATCAGCGACGATCTCGTCCTCGCGGCGCGCCCGTTCGCGCTCCGGCTCGATTTTGAGATCATGGCAGGGAACAGGCCGACCATGGAGCACTACCACTACGAAAGCAGAGAACACGGCGCTCCGGCAGCGTTTCTGCCGCCCACACAACTGCCGCCTTGGACCGTCGAGGATCTTCCCGCGACCGAGGCGGCGCCGGACGCGGCGACAGCGCGATCGACTTGGAAGAAGTGGGCGGCGCTGATTGGACCTGGCATCGTCATGTGCGGCATTCAGATTGGCGGTGGCGAGTGGCTCTTCGGCCCTGAGATCACCGCGCGCTACGGTGGCGGCCTCATGTGGATTGCAACGGTGGCGATCGTCGTGCAAGTTTTCTTCAACCTCGAGGCCGGCCGCTACGCGCTCTACTGCGGCGAGCCCATCATGACCGGCTTCATGCGCATGCGACCTGGGCCGGCGTTTTGGATGGGTGTGATCATGATCCTCAACGTCGGCACACTCATCCCAGGGCTGTCGACGCATGGCGCCGCGCTGATCGCCTCGATGTACCTTGGCCACCCACCCGGTGAGGCGGACCAGCACTTGGTTCAGATCCTCGCTTACATCACGCTCGGTGTCGTCGTCCTGCCGGTGCTCGTCGGCGGCAAGGTCTACAACACGCTGCAGGCAGTGATGACGACCAAGGTGCTCCTCGTGCTCGGTTTTTGCCTCTTGATGGGAATCTTTTTCGTCACCCCGGCCAACTGGTGGAACGTTTTGAGCGGTTTCGTAGCGTTCGGCAACGTTCCCGTGAGCGATGGCAAAGGCGGCGAAACGGTGGTCAACGCCGTCTCGCACTGGCTCGAGCACGGCGAATGGCCTGTGATCGCGCTCGCCAACATCGCCGTCCTTGGCGCCTTCGCGGGCTACGCCGGTGGCGGCGGCCTCTCCAATGCGGCGTACTCGAACTACGTCCGCGACAAGGGCTGGGGCATGGGTCAACGCGTTGGCGCGATCCCGAGCGCCATCGGCGGACGCCAGATCACACTGAGCCATCTCGGAAAGGTCTTCCCACTGACCGCAGAAAACCTCTCACGCTGGAAGAGCTGGTGGCGCTACGTCGTGCGGGACCAGGTGCTGATTTGGGGCCCCGGTTGTTTCGCCGGTATGGCACTCCCAGCGCTGCTGTCGCTCGAGTTTGCCCAGTTCTCGCCGCTCTACCATGACAAAGCGGGGCTCGACTGGGCGCAAGCGGTGATCACGGCGGACGGCATCCGCAACGCGCCGCAGTTCTCGGCCGGCGTCGCGAACCTTCTCTGGATCGTCACTCTTTTTGTCGGCATCGCGGTCCTCCTCCCCAGTCAGATGTCGATCGTCGACGGCTTCAGTCGCCGCTGGACTGACATCTCATGGTCCGGCAGCCGCTTCGTGCGCGAGCGCATGAATCCCAGGCACGTCAAGCGCCTTTACTACGGCATCCTCTTCGCCTACGTCGCCTGGTCGTACCTGTGCGCCTGGTACTTCACGACGCACGGATCGCCCAAGCTCATGGTGATCCTCATCGCCAACATCAACAACGTCGCGCTCGCCGTGACCGCTGTCGCCCTCCTGCGCATTAACGTGAAGTTCCTGCCGCCGGAGCTCAGGCCACGTTGGTACAGCCGCCTGGGTGTGATAGCCTGCGCAGCTTTCTACTTCGGCATGTCGGTGCTCGTGTTCATGGAGAAGCAGTGGCCGGATCTGCGCGATTACTTCGAGTGGTGACTCGAGGCGTAGATGCTTGACAGCCTGTTGAAGAGTGCTTCGAGCCGAAAACTGGTCTCTTCGCGTCCAGATCGGCCGCGGCAAATGCAGGTAATCTCCGAGCCCTCTCTTACAAGGTATTACGGCAAGTATTGACGCCGTCGAGCTGGGCGGGAAGAGGACAGATTCTCGGCCGAATGACTTTTTCAACGAGCTGTCGATGCCAGAGCCGACACCCAGAAAGCTGAGACAGATTCTGCCCGTCGCGATCGCGCTCGGTGTGGTCGCTCCGGCCGCGGTCGGGGCACTCGTGCTCTGGCTCTACTCACTGGTGACCTGGACCGTCATGAAGAAGGCGAGCCCAAACGGCCAACACACCGCAAAGCTTGTCCGCACGCAGGGCATCGACGTCAACTTTCGCCTCAGTGTCGATGGGCACCGAATCTATGTCTCACCTGACTTCTCTCCCGCTGACAGGGAGTTTCGAGCCCAGATAGCATGGAACAAACTGAGCAACATTGTTGTCTTCGAGGTTGCGGGAGAAAGGCTCTTCAGCTACCACGCGGACGAGAAGAGATCACTCACCGACTCGGAGCTCCTCGCCGTGGAATTCGCTTCGCTCCGCGATCTTCGCTACGAAGGCACAATCCCGCGTGAAGCAGTCGAGCAATCCAGCACCGGTAAATGACCCATGTGTGGCTGGCGGAGCACGATTCTTTGCAAAGGCCGCCAAGAATCGCTCTTAACAGCCCGTTGAAAAAGTCATTCGGCCGAAGAAACTGGCCTCTTCACGCCCAGCTCGACCGCGTCAATACTCGAAAATCCCGAAGATTGCCTCCGTTTGCCGCAGCCGATCTGGACGCGAAGAGACCAGTTTTCGGCTCGAAGCACTTTTTCAACAGGCTGTTAAGAATCGCCAACGTCAACGACCTGCTCGATGTGATGGCACGCATGGTCGACATAGTCTCGGGCCAGGTCGGCGAGTGATTGGGGAGGCTCATCCCCAATCCTGCAGGGAGTCTCGGCGTGCTCGGACGGGATCCGGTCAATGACAGTTGCCAGGTGTAGATTGTACCGCTCCCAAAGCGAAACGACTGAATTCCAGTCAGCCTCTGCGTAGCCCTGTGTGCTGACCCACTGATCTTGTGCGTATCCAGGAAACGCGAACTCGCTGGATGACTCTTGCACGCGGACAAATCGGTGGTGATTGTTCGCCGCGGAGTCAACGAGGTGGCCCAGGATTTCAATCTTCGTCCACTTGCCCTCGCCGCGCGGAGCCACGGCTTCGGTCGCAGAGAGTCTACGGAGGCAAGGCGCACACCGTTGGACGTAGTCCCTCAGCGCCGCGCCGATGACCCGGAAAGTACTCTCGCTCTTGCTGTTGCTATTCTCTACGACGTCTCGCAATTCGATGGGCCTCGCTCTCAGTCACGATCGACTCTTTCCAAAACGCGTAACCCCTAATGAGCATCGCCTCACTGAGAATCCCGTCCGCAGAAGCCTCGTCCTCAAACTCGCCTTTCTCAAACCCACCGTCCTCGAACTCACCGTCCTCAAATGCACCTTTCTCGACGCGCTGCAGTCGCCGATTGTAAGCAAAAACTCGACGTAACCGCGAGGTCCCACCGTTCTTCATTGAGAAGTAGTCGCGAGCGACACCCTAGTTCTGAGTCAAACAGAGTGCCCAACCAAGCAAGTGAATGGATCTAAGAATCGGCCACGAACGTTAGGGTCCTACGAGCTCCTCCGCGTGCCTGCCGCCGTGTTGCCGTAGGAACTCCGCGATGTCTGGGTGCTCGTGTTCCGCCGCGGCGCCAGTGCAGTAGTCCAACGCTGTGCGCCCCTTGTCGTCGGTTTCATTGACGTCGGCGCCTAGCTCGACGAGCAGTTTGGCCGCGGCGAGATTCCCGCCGAGTGCACAGTGATACAAGCCACAGGGACGTGAGCCGATCCGAACCAAGTAGCGGATCACCGCCTCGTAGTCCCAGTGTTCGTATGCATGTTGCCAGATGGCGCTGTGGAGCGCGGCGTCGTGACTCAAGAAGCCCGAGCCGCTCGCAGACATGCCGGCGTGAACATCCGCTCCACGCTCGACAAGTAGCTTGATCATATCGAGCGAGCAATAGAGCTCAGGGGCCATCGTCAGCGGGGTGTATCCTCGCGATGATGGAGTGTCCACATCCATCCCATGGTCAAGCAAGATCTCTACCAGTTCGGCGCAGCCAGCCTTCATTGCCATGTGCAGTGGCGTGTCGATATAGGCTTCCTTCAATCGGTCGTGAATGACAGTTGGGTCTTGACGTGCGATGTCGATCGCCTTGTTCAAGTCACCGACACACAGCGCCGCCAACAGCGGTGTACCGGCAGCTCCATGTGCAACCACGACTTTTCGCATCGCCTTGCTGCCGGAGGTGAGGTACCACTTCGTGTGCTTCACGTTCGCACCGTGCTCGACGAGGCGCTCAGCGATCGGGCCGCACCCACTGGGAACGTAATACATGGGAGTGAATCGAGAGTCAGCTTCGTGAGCGTGTGGGAGAGCATCGACTTCCGCTCCGCGCTCCAGCAAAAGACGAACCATGCGCAAATCACCAGCGATGACGGCATAGTGGAGCGGGCTGAGACCGCAGTAGGGAAGCGTGTTCCAAAAACCATCCGCTGCATCGAGAACGGCAAGGCGGATGGAAACCTGCGCCGGATCATCCTTCAGTACTTTCTCTGCGAGGTTGCGATCGCGGCGCCACACCGCATGAAAGATCTCCGCATCCCAGACTCGCGCGGCGATGGCTGTCTCCACCAAGCGTTCGCGATCCTCGCGACGCAGTCCACTGCGTTCGACAACGGACCGCATAGCCCACTTCTCCGAATGGTTCATTGCGAACGCATTGGCTCCCCTTTCAATCAGCAGACCTGCCAACTCTAAGTTATTGAACGCGAAAGCCCGGGTGAGCGGCGTGCTTTGGTTGTGATCGGCAACGTCGAGTAGAGACTCATCGACATCGATCAAAGACAGGACCTTCTGTGTGTTCCCCTCCTCTATCGCACGAAATACATCTTTGTAGTGGCGAGGATCCTGATCGGCGGTCACTTCTTTCGATCGAACATGAGCCGCGAGCTTCGGCCAACTGGAAAAACCATAGGCTCGTGCGATCACCAACTGAGCGTCGCAGAGACGCAGCGCCCCAGGATCCGCATCGTGATAGTGGGTGCTGACCTCGGAGGTGGCTTCGACATCGCTGGCACGAAACTGCTTGAGCAAGAGTTTCGCCTGCTTGCGAATGCGCGACAGCTCGGGCTGGCCGGGCAGGGTACGAGTCGGAGAGGAACGACGCGGCGCATCCATTTGAACTCCTTTCTCATCACGCCTGAGGGATCGCCTTCGGCGCGATCCGGCCTTGACGGCCGATGATGCCCGTTGTCCGCTCACGACAGGCAGAAAGAAGGTCGTTGGCAATCACGGAGAGTGGACGAGGTGGCATGGCCTTTCCGCGGACCCGGCAGCGCCCTCGAACGCAAGCGCATGCTAAGAGGGACGTAGAAACGTGTCAACGATCGGAATGAGATGCGACGTGAGCAGACCCCAAAACAACGAAACGCGGGGCTGCGTGCCGATCGCCGGCTGCCCGATGCTCCCGGACTGCGTGGGACGTTAGCTACCGCACCTCGACCTGCCGAGGCGACATGAGGTAGCCGACCAGGTCGCGCACGTCAGCGCCGCTCAGAGCGTTCAGAAGTCCGTCCGGCATGAGCGACTGAGGTGTCCGCTCGGAGCTCACGACCGAATCTCTCGGAAAGGTCAACGTCTCCGTTTGCACCTGGACGGTGATCGCCCGCTCGTCCTGACGCAGGACGACTCCGCTGAGTACGCGGCCGTCGTTCAAGGTGAGCACCGACACCTGAAAATCCGCCGCCACGCTGGCGCTCGGGTCGACGATATTCTCGAGCAGGTAATCGAGGTTCTGCCGGCCCGCGCCGGTGAGATCAGGACCAACGTGCCGTCCAGCACCGAAGAGCACGTGGCACGACGCGCAGGTGCGATCATAGAGGGCGCGCCCGCTGCGAAGATTCGCGCCACTGAGCTCCTCCGGTGTTAGCTTCTGCTTGTAGCTTGCGATGAGCTCACGCTTCTCCGCAGGAGACTTTCGAATGGCGCCCCACAGCCGCGTCAACTGCGCGGTGAGCTGCGCGTCATTGAAGCTCACGATCTGCCGCGCTGCGAGCGCCGTGATCGCGCTGCGTTCGATGGCGCCATCGTCGACGGCCTGAAGAAACGCGCGCGCCGAGTCATGCCGGGCGACCAGCGTCACCACGGCGGCGGCCTGCACGTCGGGATCGAAGCTCTCGAACCGCTCGATGAGAAGCCCACCGGTCGCAGGATGGTTGAAGCGAGCCAGGCCGCTGACCGCCTCGAGCTGAAGGACGCGGTCGCCCAGCCGCTTTTGAAGCTCGGGGGCGAAATCCGGCGGTGCATTTTGCGCCAGGATGCGAAGGGCACTGCGCCGTGCAGTGGGCTCACCCTCATTGTTCGCGACCAGCTGACGCAACTCTTCGACGCCACGCCCTGCGCCGAAGACGAGCGACAGCTCGCCGACGAGACGGCGAACCTCGGCGTCCTCCGCCTTGACGAGCGCGTCAGAGGTAGTGTCCCAGCCGATCGGCGCTGGTGCGCGCCCCCAACCTTTGAGCGCCGCGTTCATGCCGCGCAGTAGATCGAGACGCAAGGCACGTGAGTTGATGCGAGGAAGATCTTTGACCAGCTCTCCGACGCCAGCGGGTGACATCTCGATCTCCTCGGTGAGACGCCGAGCGACCAGCCGCCGCGTCGTCGCGAGCTGGCACTTGACGGCAAACCGTGCCGCGCGCAGCGGCGCCGCCGGTACCGCAGGCTCGATGCCATACCAGAGCATGAGTGGAATCATCGGATCTGCGGCGTCCTCGCGCCGTGCGCCAAGTGCTTCGGCGATCGGCCAGCGTGCGGCAAGCGGCAGCTTTTGCATCGCCGAAGCGATGAAGAGACGCACGATTGCCGAGGGCTCGTCCGCCGCGAGCTGCGTGAGACGATCTGGAAGCCAGCGCGGGATCACTTCGCCGTCGACGAGTAACCGCAGCGCCCACACGCGCACGTGTTCATTGTCGTCACTTAGAAGCGAGGCGAGCCACGGTTCGTCGGCGGCGCCGACGCTGTTGAGCGCCCAAAGCGCACGCAGTCGCCGCGTCACGTCGGTCTGCTGGGTAAAGAGCGAGCGCAGGGCGTTTGTCGCTTCACGCAGGTCTTCGCCCGCCGCGGCGCGCTCCTGAAGCAGACGCCGTGCACGGCGCACGAACCAGTCGTTTCGATGCGTTTGTAGGTCCGCAAGCTCAACGGTGTTGAGTTGGTTCAACGACTCGCCCGGTGGCGGTGCGGGATCGCCATAGGTGACCTTGAAGATCCGCCCCGACGTCCGGTGCACGCCGTCGTTTTCGTGGCACTCGCCGACGTCCGACCAGTCCGCTATGTACACACCGCCGTCCGCGCCGTAGACGAGCTCGACGCCGCGGAACCACGGATCGTCGGTCTTGAGAAAGTCCGGCGCGTGCTCACCGACGTAACCCGAAGCGCGTCGCACGAGTCGATCGTTGTTGACGCGCAGGCCATGCAAATTGACCGTGAACACGCCACCACGGTACCGCTCCGGCCAGTTGTCGCCGAGGTAGATCATCATGCCGCAGTGGGCATGGCCACCACCGGCGGCCGACGTCGTCGGCGTCACGCCGATCTTGCGAGTGTCACTCCAGCGCTCGCCGGTGTCCCAATGGTAGTGATCTGAGCAGGCGTCGATCAGCTCATAGACGTGTGGATTCAGATCGACCCCGTACATACGCTTGTAGTGCGCCCCAGGGACGACGTGAAAGAGATGACCAATGACAGTGTTGATGAAAAACATCTGCCCGTGATCGTCGTAGTCAAATCCCCACGGGTTCGTTGTCCCGTGGGCGACAGCTTCGACGACGTCGCGCGTCGGGTGGTAGCGCCAGATGCCGCAGTTGATCGCGACGCGCTGCGAGCTCGACGCCCCCGGCGTTCCAACACGCGAGGTCGCCAGGATGCCGTGGCGGCCGTAGAGCCAGCCATCGGGTCCCCAGCGGAGACCATTGACGATGTTGTGACGCACACGCTCAGCGTCCCAGCCGTCGAGCTTCACCACCGGCGGTCCATCGGGAACGTCGTCACCATCGCGGTCAGGGATGAAGAGTAAGTGCGGTGCGCACAAAGCCCAGACGCCACCGAAGCCAAGCGCGACACTGGTGAGCTTGTCGGCGCCGTCCCAAAACACAGTGCGGCGGTCGGCGCGGCCGTCGTGGTTGCTGTCTTCCAAGATCACGATGCGGTCGCGCAAACGCGCATCGAACTTGATCGCACTTTCGGCGTAGGTGTAGTTCTCACAAACCCACAGTCGTCCACGATCGTCCGTCGTGATAGCGATCGGTTGCCTGACGTCAGGTTCGCTGGCGAAGACTGTGACACGAAAACCGTCGGGGACCTGCATGCGCCGCGCCGCTTCTGCCGCTGGGGTGAGGGGTACGGTCACCTCCTGCGTGTTGAAGACTTCTGGAAAGTCGCCGGGTGCGGCATGAACCGTTCGGCAACACGCAGGCACAATCGCCGTCAGAAGAATCGCAGCGCTCGAGCGTAGGAGGCAGAGCCGTGTCGTCATACTGGTCGCCTACCAGTCCACCACCGATCCGTCCTCGTGATCGTACGTCTCGGGATACTGAGACGGCGGCCCCACCTGGGCCAGCAGCTTCTCTTCATCGATCTCGATGCCGAGTCCTGGCTTCTGCGGCAGTGGAAGGTAAGAATCCTTTTGCTGAAACGGCACCTTGAGCAGATGGGCGTAGGAACGCGCACCTCCCTCTTGGATAAGAAAGTTCGGAATCGCAGCAGCAATCTGACAGCTGGCGGCAAGTGAGCATGGTCCCTGCGGATTGTGCGGCGCCAATGGCACATAGTAGGACTCGGCCATGCCGGCGATGAGGCGAAGCTCGGTGATGCCGCCGGCATAACAGACGTCTGGCTGCAGAATACTCGCGGCTTTCTTCTCGAGAATTTCGCGAAAGCCCCACTTTGTGAACACACGCTCGCCGGTGGCGATGGGAATGTGCGTCTTGCTGGCGATCTCAGCCATGGCGTCGACGTTCTGACACTGGATCACCTCTTCGTAGAAGAACGGTTGGTACGGTTCGAGAGCTTTGACGAGCAGCATCGCGGTCTGCGGCTGCACGGCACCGTGAAAGTCGATGCCGATGTCGGCGTCGTCGCCGAACTCCTCACGCAGCGACCGGAACCGCTCTGCAACCTTCTTCACCATCCCCGGACTCTCGACATAGCGGTAGGGATTGCGACCATCGGCACCCGGGCCGATCTTGCACGCATTGACGCGTCCGGCGCGCACGTCGCCTTCACCGCCGTAGACGCGGATCTTGTCGCGCGTCGGACCACCCAAAAGCTCGTAGACCGGCATGCCGAGCGCCTTGCCCTTGATGTCCCAGAGTGCTTGATCGATACCGCTGAGGACTGCCGTCAGCACCGGTCCACCGCGGTAGAAAGCATGGCGGTAGATCGCCTGCCAGTGATGCACGACGCGGCGAGGGTCCTTGCCCAGGAGATACGGCTCGACTTGTTTCAGTCCGGTCGCGCAGGTCAGACTACGGTCCTTGAGCATCTCGCCCCAACCGACGAGCCCGACGTTGGTCGAGATCTTGACGAACACCCAGCTGCTCTTGAGCACGAAGCTCTCGACTTTGGTGATCTTGATCGATTCGTTACGAGAAATGAGTGCGCGGCTGTGCTGATCAGCCTCAACGCGGCGCATGGTGTCGAGAAGTCCGACGACACCGAGGCCGGCAGCTGCAGCACCGAGAAACCGCCGGCGCGAGAGCCGTTTCTGTTTCTCTTCCTTGGCGGCGAGCCACTCGATCATGGCACGGTCGGCTTGTGGAAACTGCTTCTGGATGTCGTGCGCTGGTTTCATCGTAGGGCGTCCTTTCGAGTTCGGCGAAGGAAGGTCATGACGCTAGCCCGCATTTCTCACCAGATTCCTACTGCGGGCCGTAAGTCGCGCCGTGGACTGCGTCAGACTTCACGATTCGATCCTCAGTGTGCAGGAAGCACTTTCGTCCTCCCTCCTCGGTCGGACTCAACAGTCGAATCGCAAAGTCTTCCTTGCCACGACACGACTTACGGCTCCTCGCTACGAATTCTGGTGAGAAATGCGGGCTAGTCTCAGCGACAACCCACACTCCGTAAGAGCCCCGACGAAGTCAAGGATCGACCCTGGTTTTCTGGCTCTCAGACAAGGCGGAAGCGAATCGCCCCCTCCGCCTTGGTTACCTTCGTTCTCTTCTCTTCGATCCCTCTTTCTTCGAACAAAAGGGAACAAAGAAAACGAAGGCAAAGAGAAAAATCACAAGCTCGTTGCGCCCACCGAGCCCAACTCGCTCTTCAGAACCACACCACGTGCAACGAACAAATCGGCGGTGGAGTGCCGACATCTGACTCCGGTCTTCGTTACCTTCGTGCTCTTCTGTTCAATCCCTCTTCCTTTCTTGAACCGTCGATCTTTCCTCGTCTATCGCATGGGTTGGAAGGACGCTCAGCGTCCCTCGATGGCAAGTTCATCCATGCGGATTGTGCCCGTCACTTCGCTCAAGAATCCGACGAACGAGAATCCGTAGCTGTCAGCATCGCTGAGGACCGCGTCAAGGCTCGCAGGGTTCTTCGGATCGCGCGACCAACTCATGTTCCAGAGCGACGCGTCGTTCGCAAGCTCCAGCTGCTGTTTCGGCCCCCAGCCGCCGCGAAAGATGGTCAAAGGATTCGCCGCGTAGTGCCACCGTGTGCCGCTCTTGTGGTTCAGGACCCAGAAGAGGCACGTTCCACCCTTGAGATCGAGGTCGTCACCGCGCAAGTACACAGACAGCGTCGCGCCGCGGAGGTCGAGCCCACCGCGCTTCGTCCACTGCCGATAGATGATGAAGGGCAGAATGGAGTGCGGCCGCTCTGGGGTGTCGATCGTCCAGCGTGCATCGTCCGCAGAAACGTGACCTGAATCGGCGACGCCGTCGCTGTGCTCCCAGGTAACGGCGGGAAAGCCATCGCGCCGCGCCGCAGCCGCCTCATAGTCGTAGACCTTCCACCCCTCATGGCCCGCGTCGAACGTGTGCGCGACCGCGCTCGACCACTCGACGCGCGCAAGGAAAACGGCGCCGGTTGCGCCGCGTCGCCGGGCATCGTCGTTCCACACGCCCTCGGCGACGGTCACCCAGGACTCGTGCCTATTGATCGGTGCAGCACCAAAGTTGCCAAGCGTTGCGCCGCGCTCGGGAACGAGAACCTTCTCCGTGCCGCGGAGCACGTGAAGTCGATCTGGGTCCACCTGCGCCATGAAGAGGGGTGCGCGATGGCGCATTATGTGATCGTTCTCGGCGCCGCGTCGTGTGTAGACCAAAAAGAGACCGTTCGCGGTTGTTAGCCAATGTTGCTGCGTGTTGTAGCTGCCAAGCTCGGTGCCGTCGTCGAATCGCCACGCCTTGACCGGCCGGTAGTGAAGCCCGTCCTCGCCCGCAGTCACGTAAGCACCGCTGTCGCCGCGGATCGTTAGATAGTAGCGTTTCTGAAACCGCACGAGCGAAGGCTCGTAGAGGCCACGCCCGTCGCTGAGCTCAAGCACATCGCCGTGTTCGCGATAGGTGATCTCTTCGCCGTCGAAGGCGCACTGAACCACCGTCGTTGAGTAGGGTACGGCGGCTGACGTGGCGATGTAAAACGGCAGGAGCAGCGTCCCGTCCGGCTCCACGACAAACTGCGCACAGGCGCTGCGAGCAAAGTTGAACTCGGCAGCAGTGGGCATGTCGAGGCGGCGCCAACGCGTCCAACGGTCATGTCGCGGATCGAAGATCGCGTACGCCGTCTGATGCGCGCGCGGCTGATCCTCGAGCTGTCGGCCATCACGGCTGTAGCGCACCTGCGCGCCGATGGCGATCACGCAGCCGCTGGTAGCGTGCCAGCCCGGCGTCACGTCAGCGACCGCCACGTCGACGCCTTCGCCTCCCGGCGTCCAGTCGAGCTCGGGACGTGCACGCGGTGCGCTCCACGTCGCGCCAAGGTCGAGCGTGTACAAATCGCTCAGTCCGGAGTAGTGATCGGATGTGCGCAGGTGTTTCTGAATCGTCATGAGCACCGTCGGTGAGAGTTCGTCTTCTCGCCTCGGCATGGCGGTCACTCGTGGATGAAACCAGAGAAACTTCCCATCGTCGTGCTCGAGAATCGTCTCCAGGTTGACGCGAAACGGAACGGCCTCGGCCGCTTGAGTCAGTCTCTCGTTCAGCACCGCCAAGATGCTCTCGGCGAGCTGAACGTGACCGAGCCGGTTGGGATGGCAGCGGTCGGTCGTCCAGTCGATCAGTTTTTCACCTTGGGCCTCCGCACTCGTCCAAGCAGCGAAGTGATCGACCAGCGCAACGTCAAGTTCTCGCGCCACCTGACGACAAGCCTCCACATACTCTACAAGCCTGTCGTTCGGGTCTTCGCCGATGCCGTTGCGAGCTCCAGGTGCCCAGCGTGGTGAGGTCATGAGAACCGGCTCAGCGCCGGCAAGAAGCAACCTCCGGACGATCTCGCGCAAGTTGTCACGATACACGCTGACTGAGAGCCGACTCGCCTCGCCTCCACGGTCGACATAGCTGTCGTTCGTCCCATACATGACGGTGACGTAGCTGGGCGCAAGCTCGATGACGTTCTCGAGCCGTGCGAGTGCTTGGTCGGTGCGCTCACCGCCGATGCCGGCGTTCACCACCTCAACGGCGACCCCGCGCTGCCGCAAGCCGGTCTCGACGAGCGCTGCAAAGGTCTCCTCCGCGCGAACACCCGTGCGAACACCCTTGGTGATCGAATCGCCGAGGGTCACGATCTTCAGAGACGGCGGGTCCGATGCATCGCCGTACGTACTTGCGGCACAGACCGAAGCGAAAAAAGCGGCAACAAGCGATCGCTGCACCGAGGTCAATTCCAAGCTTGGTCGTCTCATAGTTCACGCGGATCAGGTAACGCTTCGGAAAAACCGTTGAGCCACTCGAAGAGCCGTGCGAAGAAGCTCCGCCGAATGACGATGTCGTCACCCCCACACATCCTACTCGCAGAGCGGATATGACTCGCAGTCGAGTGAGTCCGGAGTTGTATCGACTCGGCAGTTTCGCCGCACGAAAGGGACAAACGTGTGAACGCTTTCATGACCTCCCTCTCGGAAGTTAGTCCACCGCGGAGATTCCGTCCGTGGCAGCATCGATGTCGTCCCAGCCAGCTGTGACCAGCTGCCTTCGCTCAATGGCTTTGATGATCCAGACGACGGCGAAGCAGGACGGAATGGAGAACACCGTTCCAACGGCGCCAAACCAGGAGCTGGCCTCGACAAGCTGCGGATCATCCCGAATGCCAAGGCGGAGCTCGGCGTTGCTAGCAAGATTCGCGATGATCCATGTGCTCCACCAGAGGGCAAAAACCCGGGGCGCCGCAGCGGCTTGCCATCCCTCGGGACCTCCCTTCGAATCACTGGCGAGGTACAGTTCCTTCACCGCCTGGTACGGCTTGAACAAGTTGAGAAAAGGCACGAACCACCAGCCGACGCACCAACCCGGGGTGAACGCCATGCCCTGGGCACCGAGTGCTCGGGCGTTACGATTCGCTCGGTGGATCCAAATGCAAAAAAGCACAATGGTGACCACGAAGACAACAATGTAGAGTAAACCACCCGCCAGCGCGAGATTGATCGCCGTGACCTCGAAGTCACTACTCGGTGCTGCATTGGGATCGTTCCACGTTGGGATCGTCAGCGCGCACATGACATCGAGCAGGGTAATGGCTGTTCCGACGATCAAACCGATGAAAAGGAAGGTCACCAACCCACGCGTGTTCGCCGGAACAAAGTCGTACTGTTGACCGCGCCGGAGGTGATCTTCGGAAGGGGGAGAGTACGGGGATTCCATTCGATGATCCTTCAGTTATGGCAACGTCACACTCGTTCCGGGACCGTGTCGCTCGGAGCGAGCATCCGACGGAAGATGCGAAGAGTGCCGCGCCAACCGACCGAGCGCGGGCTCGAAACGACGCCGTACTCGCGTTCCCGCGCGACAGAAATCAACCTCTTCTCCATCGCACCGACGACCCACGGCAGCAGCTTGTAGCGGCGTGATTGAATGCCTGCGGCCAGGGCAACATCGTCTACGGGCAACATTCGACGTTTCACCCACGCAGATTTGAAGCCGCAACAAAAACTGCCACGTCACGACCCGCTCGGCCGCTTCATCAACCACACCTCACTGCACAGCGTACCCCAGCCGCCTGCCACACGCCAGATCGTCTTCTCGGCTTGCGTTCCCTCGCCGACGCCCTTCTCCTTTTCGAACCACACCTCGAGCTGGCCGTCGCGCGTCAGATCGGCAGGGATGTCGAACTCGAAGAATGACGGGTCGTTCGCCGGCAACTCGAGGTCTTGCGCTAGTGCGTGCCCGTCGGCGTAGATCGACTGCGTCTTCTGAAACTTCGGGCGCGGCCTTCTCCCTGGCCGATTCGGACGCTCCCAGCGCGCCAGCGTGAAGCGGATGCGATAGGAGGATTCGCGATCGAGACCGTCGTAGGCAAAGGTGACGCCGCGCTGCTCGTCGGTCGTGTAGGCAAAGGACGATTGCGATGCCCGAAACGTCCCGGCACGAAAACGCCGCGGAAAGCCGTAGACAAGTCGGGGCGCGCCACCGGGCACTCCGGGATTGTCATAGAAACCACCCTCACCCGGGTCCTCGTAGTGAACGATGGCGGCGATCGCCCGGCGACGTTCGTCGCCCGAGTCGAGCTTGTGCGCTACCGACACCTGCTGACGGAGCCAACCAAGCCCGACAAGGTCCTGCTCGAGATTGAACGCGCCATCGCTGCGCACGCCAAGCAGCCGATCGGTCTCAGATCCGAGCCGATCGGCCTCAGCGCGCAGTCGTTTCATCTCGGCACTCTCGATGGCGGCGGCAAAACGCTCCGCCGCGATCGCAAGTGCCGCCTCCGCATCTCGCTCGCCGCGATCTGCTGCGCTGAGGACCTCCATCACGTCAGCTTCGAGCGCTAGCTGCCGCCGCAGGCGCAGCTGCACGTACTTGTCGAGGAGTGCCTTCTCCATGTACTGGCGCCACAAGACGTTCTTCGCCTTGAGATGCGGCGGCATCGCCAGGCCCGCCTCGGTGACAAGGAGAATCAGACGATCGATCCCCTCGTTCGTGGCCAGTGGTGTCGAGTAGTTCTTCTCAAGCTGAAAGATCGCTTTCGCCATCGCCTGCGCAGCGTCGCGGCCAAACCATGTGCGCGCGTACTCCGAGACGACCTCCTCGACGCTTTGGTGCGGGTTCCACAAAAGGCGCTGCCACATCCACTGATTGAAGTGGTCGTGTTGTCCCTCTGAATAGGTCACGTCGCCGATCGAGTAGCGCATGGTTTCCTGGAAGGCGCGATAGTAGGCCCGCGGCCGCACGTGGAACGTGCGGCGGTTGTAGACGCGCACAAGTGCGGCATCGGGCCTCTTGTTGTAGATGTGTCGGCTCCAGTGGGGTGGCGTCTCGTAGTTGCGATCGGGCGGAAACGGCCCGGTCACGAGACCGTACTCCGAATAGATCCAATGCGTCAGACCCGTGAAGAAGACGATGTCCTGTTGGCGCGGCAAGCGGTGCAGCATCTCGCGCAAATAGCGGTCGTATTCGCCGAAAGCCGGGTAGCGAAAGAGATCCATGCGATGGTCTTGCCGTCGCCCCGGCTGGAAGCTCATGGCGTTTGACCCCGGCGCGTAGCAGATCGCAGCGAGCCAAGGCCGCGGTTTCTCATTCAGGTAGTTGAAAATCGCCTCCTCGCCGGCGTTGTCGAGCTTCTGGTTGGTGCAGAAAATTTTGGCGTTCGGCAGATACTTGTGGATGATCTGCGCCATGTCGGCAGCGAGGCGAATGTACGTCCCGCCGTACGGCGCGCAGCGGTCGCACTCACAGCCGCCGCCGTCGCCGGAGTTCATGCGCACGTAGTCCCACGGCGGCGCGTTCTTGAAACGATTTTCGCAGCTTTTGAGAAGATGTTCCCGCGCCTCCGGCACCGACGGGCAGAGGTAACCGGTACGCCCGATCGCCTCCATTGCCTGCCACTCTTCGGGGCCGCTGCCGACGTTCGGACAGTGGCCAACCAGCGACTTGAGGCCATAGCGGGCCGGCAGCTCGTACTCGTACGCGAAGGTGTTGGCACCGGCGAGAGCGTAATCGAGCAGATAGTCCTGGCGCTCTTCTTCAGTCCAGTCGCGCGTGCCCGTGAGCTCGCGCACGGTGTGTCCCTGCCGCGGTTCGGTGCCGCGGATCTCGAAGGCGGGAGCGGTACGAATGTCGAGCTGCGACGGAAAGACCACACCATCGCCACGCTCTTCGATCTGCCTGAGGAACTCGCCGATCGCGTAGAGGACGCCCCTCTCATCGACTCCGGCCGCGAGCACCGTCACTCCCCCACCCTCCAGAGGCTGCGAACGAAGAACGAAACCCTCCGGACCCGGGTTCTTCTCGGTCGGCTTGGGCACACGCCATGCGGAAAGCTTGTGAGCCAGTGCGGCGTGATTCGACGGGCGTCCGACGAGAAGAACGAGGCCGTCGCGGCGGACGTCGGTGCTGAGGTCTTGCACCGCTTCAACCTCAACGCCATCGATCCTGCGAAGCCGGTCGGTCAAGAGCTCGAGGTATCGCTGCTCAACAGCCGTGGGCTCGTCGCTGCCAACAACGGTCAGCCGCTGCCAAGGAAGTGCAAAATCGATCTCGGATGCATGCAACTCCGAGGCCGACGCGTCGAGTAGGAGCACGCCAAGCGTTAGCAAAACCAGAGGGAATCCCGTCTTCAACAAACGCCGCCGCGGCGGCGTTCGCGTGGTCTGCAAGGGGTTATTCATTGGATGTCGACTCGCGTCCTGTGTTGTCGTGTGTGTTGAGATGAGCCCGATCGTCTCGCGGGTGCAGCGCGGCCGTTCGTCTCGCACGGCTCGATTCATGCGACGCCGATCGGTGCGATGCGAGACCATTGTAGCCGTGTGGTGACGACTGCAGCTCACGGTTTCCTTTGACCGCAGCTATTTCCCAAACTGGCGACGGACGGCACACGGCGTGTGCCTGCTACTTTCCGGACAGGAGCGACCGCAAAAGCATGAGGTGAGACATGAAAACCGACGAGCTCGTCTTCGTAGGATTCAACTCGCGCGTCGCCGCGCTGGAGCGACGCGATGGCAGAATCGTCTGGGATTGGAAGGCGCCGTCCGGATCCGGATACGTCTCGCTACTCCTCGACGGCGATCAGCTCTTCGTAGCGGTGAACGGATATCAGTACTGCCTCGACCCACACACCGGCCAAGAGATCTGGTTCAACAGCATGTCGGGCTTTGGCTATGGAGTCTCGAGTCTGGCGACCACTCGCGGTAGCACCGATTCCTTGCTGCTCGAGAAGGCCGCGGCCGACGCGCGGAGCCGCTCCGCCCAGCAGGGAAACACGACGATGCCCGGTTGAGCGCTCGGCGGGGGGTCTACTCGTTTGCGGCCAGCACACGTGGTTTGGGACTCGATCACTGCGGTGGAAATCGTGACTCATATAAGATCCCACGGTGTCTTCGACCGCGCGGCATGTTTTGTGGAAGCAAAAACCACGGCCAACAGATTCCGCGAGTGCAAGCACTGACATCGGGTGAGAACGGATGACTGACAACAAACCATCGACCAGCACCTTCTTTCTCTGCACCCTCGCCGGGCTCGTCATGGCGTATGGCTGGGGCTATCGCGGTATCGTCGGGCACGAAGGCGGTGCGATGGTGCCAGGCGCGATGCTAGGGCTCGCCGTCTGTCTCGGCTCGATGCGCTCCGACTGGCACCGCCGCTCGCTCGTCGCTGGGCTCTTCGGTGCCGTGGGCTGGGCATGGGGTGGTTCGTTCAGCTACATGGAACAGACGTTCTATACGGTGACCGACTCGTTCCTCGACGTCGTCTACGGTTATTCATGTCTGTTTCTTCTTGGCGGCATCTGGGCAGGCATCGGTGGCGGTGTGCTCGGCCTGGCGCTGACGCTTCCGCGCTCGCACCTCGAACGTTTCGTACCGCCGTTTGTCGCCATCTCGGGCGTCTTTCTTGCCACCTACGGCGTCTTTTTCTTCTTCCCCGAGGTGCATGACCGATACGACCGTCTCACCGCGCAGCACTTTCACGACGCCGACTGGTTTCCCACCATCACGGTGGCCGTCGTTGCGGGACTTCACATGCTACTGAGACCACGAGAGCGCGCCGAAGCCGGACTCTTCTTTTCGTGCGCACTCTTTTGGTGGATCGGCTACCTCGGCCTGACCAAGTTCGGTGGCCTCAACTTGGCTCCCCCCTACCGCAACGAAGGCTGGGGCGGTGTCCTCGGCATTCTCGTTGCCGTCGCGCTCTACTTGAAACGGCATGGGAATCGAGCTGCGCTCATGCTGTGTCTCTACGGCGTCGTCGGTGGCGGGCTTGCCTTCGCTGTCGCCGTGTTCGTGCGCCACCCGGTGCGCGTTCTTTGGGGTCCTTTCGAAGCCTGGGGAGGAAGGATGCACTGGAAGATCGCCGAAGAGAGCTTCGGACTCTTCATGGGCGTCGCGATCGCGCTCGGCGTCGTGCGACTTGCGCACGGCGGACTGGCAGCGGCGCCCGAGGACACGCCGCGGCGGCGTCTCGATGTCTTCGCCGCCTTCGTCGTTCTCATCGCCCTCATGTGGATGAACCTGCGCCGGGCGCCGATAGCGTGGCTGCACCGCTACGACGCGGTGCCCAACCAGCCGGTCGCTGGACTCATGCCGTGGGTCTGGTTCACAGCTGGCGGCCTGCTGCTCACCGCACTCGCACTCTACATTCTGGCCCAGTACTGGCGCGGCACGCTCACCCTCTTGCCAAGCGGCGCCTACGCTAAGGGCACGGTGGCGTTGATCCTTCTCCTGTGGGTCGTCGCCGTCGGTGGACTCTTGCAGCACCTTCCGGGAGCGCGCGTGCAGAACTTCCCTCTCGTCGACGCGACGTTCTTTGTCCTTGCCGGTGCGGTCACCTTCATGCTGCTGTGGCATCAGCATGCGGCAGCGCAGGCGAATGTGCCGGGGCCGTCGACGGAAGAGGTGACACGCGCCGACCAGCGATGGCGCGTCGGCCGCGGCTACGCTCTCGTGTGGTCGTCCGTACCAGTCGTCCTAGTACTGATCTCGGTGCTCAGCATGGCGATGCAGGACGGACCAGCGGCCGGAGCGCGCCAACGCTTTGGCCCTGATGCTTACTGGCGCCAGGCGGTGCGCGTCATGGGACGCTGGGAGGCCTTAGGGATGGTGAACGATCCGGGCCAGGAGATCGCCACTTCTGCGAAGAGTGACGCCGCTGCGAACCTGCCGCTCACGATGATTGAGTTCAAGCGCGATCGCTCAGCAGCCATCGCGCTGCGCAGCGGCGACGTCGTCGAAGACGCACACCGCTGGGGCCACAAGGACTCTCGCGTCTGGCTCGACTGGTTCGGCCGCCGCGCCGACCATCCCGAGCGCACGTCGCTGCCGATGACGCTCCGCGGCGAGCGCCTCTACGTGCCGTGGCCGCCGAGTGGGGAGACGGAACCGCGCGGCTACGTGGTGCTCGGGCGCTCGGGGGAGTGAGCGCCGCCGGCGCCTGGAATCGCCCTGATCTTTCCCTCATCGTAAGCGCACAATCGATCTTCAGCCTCCTCGACCCATAGATCATCGATTCTTTGGCGAGAAACAGGGTCAAGACTGGAAGTGAGTTTCTCGATGAGTTCGATCCGTTCTTCTGGGTGAGAGTGCGAGGGCCTCTTGAAGAACTGGATCACCTTCGTTCGTCATCACGTTCATCTCTGTCCAAAGGTACAACGAACTGAACGAAAAAGTTCGGAGAGTCCGACGAACGAACGTTCACGGCTTCATGATAAGATCTCAAGTTGCAGCCAGCATGGACATTGCCACCCGAGCGAAGAATCGCGGGTGAGACGCGAACAAAGTCTCGAATCCACATCCAAGTACAACGCCATGAAGGTTGTGAAGTCCTCGCTCTTCCTCGTGTTCACGTCGTCCTTGTTTCTGCCCTCGTGCGCCGGACCAAGCCAACGTGAGATCGGCTGGCTGAGCGTTTCGGAGGTGCGCCCAGAAGCCTCCGATTGGTCTCCCATCGACCCGAAGCGGTTTTTCTGGGTGCGCAAGTCGAGATTGGCAGACGCTGAGTTGCTGCTCATGTTCGTCGACTCGGTTGAAATTCCACGACGCCAGGCTTTCCACCTGGCGCCGAACGAATTCGCGGCACCCGGGTTCAAAGCGTTCCTCGTGCGAGGGGTTTGCTACGGCGACGCGCCGACGTTCGCCTCGGTGTTCCATTCGCAGTCGACTCGAAGGCTCCACGTGCATCAGGTGACCGCACAGGCGGAGCTCTACTTCCCCGGGGCCATGGAGAGACCTCAGCTGCAGCACCGTCCCGTGATCGTTTGGCTTGAGACTGCGCCGCTCAGCATCCATGTCACCGCCGATCATGGCGGCGATAGCGCCCTGAGAGTTTTTCGTCCAGCACACTCGAAGTTCTATCCGCAAAGCTCCGAGAGTGAGCAGGACCACAGTGAACTCTGAAGCCTTCCGTCCGCCTTCCCTCGACGAACTTCGTGCGATGTTCCGGCCGCTGCGTGACCGGAGTCAGGTTGGCCGCACGCTCCTGGATCTGATCGCCAGCGAACCGGATGCTGGTCGAGTCATCGTCGCCGTGGACATGCTCGGCGGCGCGCTCGCAGATGCCGTCGACGCACCGGTCGAGGAGGCGGTTGAGCGGCTCACGTCGTTTCTGCGGCGGCGGGACGGCTACGGTCTGAGAGCCAGTCTTCGGGCCCTGGGGAAAATCGGAGCCGAGGCATTCGACGCCTTGCCGGTGATGCTCCGTTACCGCGCTCATCCGAACCCACACGCGCGTGAACACGCCCGCACCGCTTTGGAGCGAATCACCAAGATCGCCCTGCGCAGCGACAATCGCGAACGGCACCTGGCGGCGATCTACTATCGACTGCGCAACCATCCGCCGATGTACTCATTTGCACTGCGCCACTATTCAGCGCTGTGCCGCCAATGTCGACTCGAGGGAGCGGCACGCGCAGCGATCGAAATGGCGCTCGCCATGGCCCGTGAAATCGCGGCCGCAGATGAGAGCGACATGGCTGCCGAGGATGACGCAGACGAGCTTTCGTGGTGGGATATGAAGGTCGCACGTGAGCGCGTGCAGCACCGTCTGTGGAGTCAGTGGATTCACCGAGTCGAGGCCATGCTGCCGACTCAGATGCGGCCGATTCGGCGAACACGATCGTCTTGACGGTTGCAGCGACCGGCGCGGGAGCAATCAGATCGCGGTCTGTCTCTGCCGCTGCATTTCCGCGGGCCCTCGATTACAGTGTAGCGCTCTAACAACAAGCTGCCCGCAACACCCGACCACCCACCTATGCGCACCGCCTCCAACGCCCTGAACGCGATCCTCATTCTGGTCGCCACGACACGCATTGTCTCCGCGGCCGATCTCATCGCGCCGCCGCGGAACGTCGAGCCAGCACTCGGGGCGCGCCTCGAACGACCCCTTGTCGTCTATAGCCGCTACCATGCACAGCCCTGTTTTGCCGACTACGTCCCGACTCCAGGCGAAGTCGACGCGCAGCGTATAGTGCAACTCGCTACGAATGAATACGAGCCACTCCAGCTCGGACTCTACATGCCGTCGACGCAACCGGAAGCACTGAGGAACATCACGATCGCGGTGCGCTGCGTGCTACCGCACAAGATCGGCTACCTCTACTACGAGGCCAAGGCACGCCGGCGCATGCTCGACCATGGACAAGTGTACGATCACCGTCGCCCGAGCCTTCCCCTCTACGTCATGCCCGGCAGCGCAATCAGCGAGATCCGTCCAGGCCGCAGCGCCGCCTTTTGGATCACGTTTGGTGATCGCGACGGCGTTCCGCCAGGGTCCTACACAGCGTCCATAACCATCGCGGCGAATGGTATCGACCCGATCGTCCTGAACGTCGACGTCCACGTGCGGCCGTTTGCATTGCCGCGAGCGCGCGCTGCGTTCGGCTGCTACTATCGCATCGACCGTGTCCCCGTCTACTACGGCCGCAAGCACCAGGAGATGTATCTCCGCGACCAGGCCGAGCACGGGCACAACTGCGCGCAGATCATCTCGTACTTCTCCGCCTTCGGGCTGGATGCGTTCCAGGATGGCGGCAAGGTGCCGACGCCGGAGTGGATCGTCAAGTGGCGCGATCTCTTTCGCCCCGCGGACTTCGCCCGCGGCGTCATCGATCCGCAGCAGTTTCTCGAAACACAGCTTGAGATGTGTCGAGCGGCGGGACTAACGCACATCGACATCCCGGTTTTCGGAGTCCAGGACAATCCAACTGGACCCCGCAAACCGTTCGTCGTCGAAACTTTGCGGCGGCTCACCGTCGAGAAGAACTGGCCGGAGATTCTCCTCTACATGCGCGACGAGCCTCCGGCATGGACCGGTCCGCAGTTCAGCCAAGAGTTCGTGGATCACATCGCGCAGTACAAGCGACTAGCACAGTGCCGTAGCGTCGCTGCGATGGGCGGCGACAGCGCGGTGGCCTGGGGCCATCTTCACGACGTGTGGATCGTGCTCGGCGGCTTCCCGACGCCTGAAATGGTGCGCGAAGCCGTGCGGCAACGCTCACGCGTCTGGACATACCTTCACGACCTCAGGATCACAAACGCGATGGCCAACCGCTACTACGCCGGGCTCTACACCTGGGGGCTCGGACTGCACGGCAACGTGCCGTACGCCTACCACCACGGCGAAGACAACTGGCAGCATCCGGTGTATCTGCCGGATGAGCGGCGACCATCGCGCGAGCAGATCATGGGCTTCATCCTGCCAAGCCCTGACGGACCGATCCCTGGCGTCGGTTACGAGGGGCGCCGCGAAGGGATCGACGACTACCGCTACCTGCAGCTTCTCGAATCGAGAGTCGCGGCAGCGCCGGCGCAAAACGAAACAAAGAGAGAGGCAACCGTATGGCTGCGCCGCCTCAAGCAGCAGATCGAACGCTCGGCGCTGCGCGGCGTGCTCCTCGACTTCGTCACACTCTGGGATCTTGACTGGCTGAACCCCGATCCGAGCGTTGCGCCGGAGCACTATCGAACGATCCGCGAAGTCGCTGCTCGCTTGATCGAGCAGCTACCGCCGGCGGCGGGCGAAGAGAATTCCGCCCCACCCTCGCACGCGCTCCCGACAAGCGGACTCGAGGGCACGGAGTTCGACGGCAGGGACGCCCGAGAATGTCTTGCGGCTCTCGGTCGCGGCACGACTGCAGAGCGTAGAGCCGCAGCGTGCGCGATCGCCCTCCGCAGTCAAGGCGAGCTCGCGGGAGAGTCTCCGGATCTGCTCGTCGCCAGCTTAGAAGATGAAAGCGTTCGCATTCCTGCGCTGCGCGCACTCCGTGCCATGGGTCCTGCCGCTGTGACCGCGCTCCCAGCGCTCGAGGCGCAGCTACGTCACCGCGACCCGTTCGTCCGCATGCACGCGGTCATGGCACTCGACGCCATCGGCGCGGCGGCCATCAGCGCGATTGCGAAAAGCGTCACCGACACCTTCCCAGGCGTTGCGCTCGTAGCTGCCCACGCGCTCGGCCGCAAGGGACAGACGGCTGCCAGCGCGCTCCCAGCAATCGAGCAGGCACTCCGCTCGCCCAACCCACGCGTCCGCGGTGCGGCGATCGAGGCCATCCGGTCGATCCGCGGGGAGTAGAGCGATCGACGTTGCTGCACCGATTCACTGCAGAGTGCACCACGGAACGCAGTGAACCTCGCGAGATCAACCTCTCATCCATACTCTGCGCCACTCAGCGAACTCTGCGGTGAACGACTCTTCCTGATAACTTCTACCACAGAGTCGCAGAGGCAACGGCGCTGTTAGCTCGCGTTGCACTTTTGAGTCCCCACGCCTTGATTCTCTGCGGTGAATCCTGGTGGCGTCGACGTGCGAGAGCGCCCCTATCCTTCGCAGATGGGATACTCCCGGCAGCTGAGGTCGTCCGCGGTCGGATCGAGGGAACACTCGGCCGGCTCGGGCAGCGGCCCGTCGCTGATGAAGAGGTAGCCCAAGACGCGCATGACGTCCGCGGCATCGAGCTTGCCGTCATCGTCGGCGTCCGCGGTCTTCATGCAGGTCGGCTCAGCGCCGCTGCGGAAGAGGAACTCCACGATCGCCACGGCGTCTGACAAGTTCACGATCAAGTCGGAGTTGACGTCACCGCGCATGAACACGGTACCACCCGTGACGCACACCGCCACACCGTCGTTGTCGGCGCCCGGAGTTCCCGTGGCAGGCACCGTCCCCGGGGATGTTGACGATGATGATGACGACGTTTGATTCTCCCACACCCCCACCGGACCCGCGCAGTAGTCCATCCCCATTCCAAGCGCCGCACCGCGTTCCGGCTCGGCGCCGACATCGGTGACGATCGCCATTGGGGCGGATGAGAACTCCCCATAGCCGAGCGAATGGATTACCGATTGCCCTTGCATGAGGATGATCTCGTCGGCGCTGTTGCCAAGCGTGATGTCGTCGCCGAAGGCGTAGTCGATCGCGATGCCGCCGTTGACTTCCGCGTCCAGCGACTCGCCAAGCACCAAGTAGCCCTTGGGGCCGATGATCACGGGCCCATCGCCGCCCACTGAGTGCGCATCCTCGCCGTTGTCCCGCAGGACCCAGCCCGTGAGGTCGATCGCAGCGTCCGTGGTGTTGAACAGCTCGATCCACTCCTTGCCGTCGTCACTTCCCTGGGCGTCGGCGAAGAACTCGCTGATGATGACGTCTCCAGGCGTCTCCGTCTCCTCGAGCGTCGGCACAAAGCTCACTGGTGCCGACCAGTGCCCCCAACGACCGGAGTCGTCCTTCATGCGCGCGCGCAGTCGATAGGAACGCCCCACCTGGACGGCGCCGGGCGGCACTGTCACTTGCGCTGCGAAGTCTGTCAGCTCACCGCTTGTCCACACCTCGGTCCACTCGTAGATCGGCAGCGCCGCAGGATCATACGCTGGCGCGCTCACATCGGTGACTTCGCCGACCCGCCACTTGAGTGCGGCAAACGTCTGTGCGCCCTGGGGATCGTCGAACGGCGTGGTTTCAAACGTCAGGCCGCGGATCGAGAACTCGGCATCGCCGACATAAGTCACGGTCGGTGTCCCTGGAATGCTCGTCTCGTCTTCTCGCACGTTCGCACGCGCATCGAGCTCGATCGCGCGTCCTCCCGGTGCAACAGGCGATGTCTCGCGGCCGAGAACCGGCCAGTGCGAGCCACCTTCGAAAGCGTACACCTTCATGTCGGCGACGCGGTCTTCGAGCGCACCAAAATCGCTCAACTCACCGCCAGTGAGTGGATGGTCCTTCCAGCGGTCGCGATCAGCCGGTGAAAACTCGGCGGCGACTGCGGCGTAGCGGTCGATCATCGGGTTCAGCGTCTCTTCATTCCAGACGAGGTCGCGGAACTCCCGCAGCACGTTGCGATAGCGCACGTAGAGCTCGGACTTTTGCCGCTCCGCGTCGCCTTCGTAGTCAGTGTCGTTACGCGGCGCGATCATGGCGTACGACGGCATGTCCCAACCTTGGTGCGAGCCGTTCGGTCCCCACGACTGGTCCGTATCGAAAGGCAAGATCCACAGTTTACCGAGCGGGTTGTCGTCGCTTGGCGCGAAGTACCAAGCGGCGTTCTTCAGCGCCGGAGTGTCGACCGGTGGGAAGCTGTTCTCCCGGGTCGGGAAGACGCCGTGATCGTAGTGACGGATCGCTTGCACGACCGTGTGGTAGTGAAAGAACTGTTCCCAGTCGACGTGACGCTCGAGCCAGTCGACGTCCTGCGTTGGATGAAGCTCGGCGACGATGGTGTCGTAGTCCTCGGCTGCAGCGACCGCGTCTGCCGCCTGGTAGCGCTGCTGCTCCCCACCGTCAAGTTCACGGTCCTTGAGCTTGTAGAGATTTCCACGCGGCAAGTCGCGCGCTCTCAAGAACCGGACGTCATAGTCCTCGATGGCGAGAAACATGCCCCAGAAGTCGCCGGTGTACTGCCCCGACTCGCCCGTCGGCGCTTCCTCGGCGCCATCGATGACGCGAAAGTGAAACGTGTGCACGAACGGCGCCGGCACACCGAGAAGGTCCCACAGAAAGTTGTTCATCGTCTCGGTGACGCCAAAGCCGCCCACGTCCCGGGGGCCGAACATCTTCCCGGTCAGCAGCGTCCGCCACTCGGTGGGATACTCCTCGCCGCGTTGATCACGAGCCTGAAAGAAGTGCCCCTTGTTGAATCGGAAACGCATACTGCGTTTCATGCGCAGTTGGTAGCGCTTGTTGTGGCCGCGCAGGCGGTAGCGGACGTGGTCATAGACAACGCCGTCGTAGACAAACGCGCCTTCCCAGTTGAAGTAGCTCCGCGCTGCTTTGTTCGAGCGGTCGATTTGGAAGGTGCCGTCGTAAGCGACGCAGCGCTCCAAATCGGTCGCGCGCGTGATCAGGGTATAGACGGGCAGCGAGTTCATCAACTCGGCGCTGTAGGTGTGCCCCAGCCCCGCGGGATGCACAGTGCGCGCGGTCGGGGTGTAACCAGGGACGCCGTCATAAACAAAGAGCGCGAAGTTGAGCGAGGGGTCGTCTGCATAGGGGACGAGCACGACGGCACCTCCCGCTTCGGCGCGATCGCCCGACTCGATGCGGTAACGCACGAGAGTACGATTCGGCTGCGCAGGCAGCTTCGCCGTGAAGACATCGTCGCTGGCGACTTCGTCTCCTCCGGAGCCGTCGTCGGTCATTGAGAGGCGCGTCCAGTTCGCCGGATCTTCGAAATCCGGATTTGGCTCCTGCGGCGTCGAGGGATCGCGGAAATGAATCGCGCGGGAGTGCGGCAACAACGCGGGAATGTAATCGCCGGGCGAAACGATCTGATACAAAACGCTCACAGCGGCGACGCCGTCAGGGTCGGTGACCTTCGCCGTGATCGTGATCTCTTCGTCGGCGCGCGGCTGCTGTGGTGCATGGCGCACTTGACGGATCTGCGGCGGCGCGTTCGCTGCGAAAACGGAGTTCTGCGCGCCAGGCGTCGGCGTCTCGGAGCGCCAACTGCCGCCGAGGTCGTTGTCGAGCAGCGGGTGGATGAGCCCCATTGAACTGCCTCCACCGGCGGCGGCGATCGGCCAGGGAAAGCCGATTCGATAGTCGACGCGATCGACTTCCTCCCTCGCTGCGTTCACGAGTACGATTTCTTCCCCTTGATTCGACAGCTTGCCGTCGTAAGAGCCGAGAACGCTGATGCCGTACTTCTCTGCGACCACCGTCGGCTCACTCGCTAGCACGAGATATCCAGCCGCGGGCAGCATGGTCGCATCAGGAAAGTCGTAGAGGATGCCGTCAGCAAACGACCAACCGCCCAGGTCGACGGCCTCGCCTCCGGAGTTATAAATCTCGATGAATTCGGATGGCTCGGTGATGTCCTCCGGTTCGTAGTGAATCTCCGTGATCACGACGTTGCCGACCACCGTGGAGGCGTGGGCGAGCATGAGCAAGACGAACGCGAGAAATCGAAATGTGAGGTCTCTTTTCGGTGATCGCATTTTGATCCTCTCGACTGCGGAGACGTGTCTTGCAACCAGTGTAGCGTAGGATGGAGGGACCATCAGGCCGTCGGAACACGCCATCGTAACGCAACTACCCTTGTGAGTCCCGAAAGGGCGCCCGATTGACGCAAAATCCCAACATTTTTCACCACTGCCGCCGCGCTGTGCGCCGCGTGGCACTGAGCCGGCAGCGACACGCCAAGACCGTTCTTGGCACCTGTTTGCAGACGACGGAGAATTGAAGAATTGGCGCGTCATAGCGACGACGCCTGGGGACTGACAAGGATGTAAGGTGCATGGTACCAACTGAGGCGCTCATTCGAGAGGCGCAGGGCGGAAACCGAGACGCGTTTGATCAGCTCGCCCGCCTCCTCAGAGGACGCCTGCAGGCACTCATCTGCGCGCGTCTGGGTCCTGAACTGAGTGCACAAGTCGAGGTCGAAGATGTTCTTCAGGAGACTCTCACGCGAGCGTATGGTTCGATCGTCCGCTTTCGCTGGCAGGGAGACGACTCTCTCATGCGCTGGTTAGGAGGCATCGCCGAAAATGTGATCCTCAAGGAGGCTCGCAGAGCACGCCGCTCGCACGCGCATCGCGGCCTCGACCAGGAAACCTCGTCTGGAGAGATTCCCGTGTGGAAAATAATTCAGCGCCAGGAGCGATTCGAGCGCCTCCAGAATGCTCTGGGGCGACTCAGCCCCGATCACCGAGAGGTGATTCTGTTGGCCCGCGTCAAACGAGTGCGGAGCGATGAAATCGCCAGGCGAATGCAGCGCTCCAAAGCGGCCGTAGCGCAGCTACTCGCTCGAGCACTCAAGAAGCTCCGCCTTGAGTTCGGAGACACGGAGAGTCTTCACCTCCCGCCGTGGACGCTCGATAGCGACGACGCAAGTCATGAGTAAGGATCAGCAGACGACGCCGACTCCCGAAAAAGCCCAACGCGTTGACGAACTCCTTCTCGCCTACATCGACCGGTTGAACGCTGGTGAATGGATCCATCGTGAAGTCGTCGAGGCGGAACACCCACAGCTCGCCGCCGAGATCATGGTCGAGTTCGAAACCTTCCTACGACTCGGTGACGGTGATGGTGACGGTGACACTCAACCGCTCGGAACGATCGGCGACTATGAACTGCGGCGGCAAGTGGGACGCGGGGGGATGGGCGTCGTCTATGAAGCCTGGCAGAAGTCGATGCATCGGCGCGTCGCCTTGAAGATGCTGCCAGCCGGGATTGCAGCCGATGCGCGCAACGTCGTACGCTTCGTTCGCGAGGCACAGGTTGCAGGCCAGCTGAACCATGCGAACATCGTCTCGGTCTACGGCATGGGGGTCGAGGGAGGGACTCCGTTCTATGCCATGGAGTTCGTTGACGGTCGAACCTTGGCGCAAACACTTGCAGCGGGCGGCCCGATCACGAGTCCTCGGGTGCCACGTGAAAGCCAAGCTGTGGAGGCAGATCGCGTTGACACCGTCAGCGCGCGGGAGTGCTACGAAATCGCTGAGGCCTTCGCCGATGTCGCATCGGGCCTGCAGCATGCGCATCAGCAGGGCGTCATCCATCGAGACATCAAGCCGTCGAATCTGATGATCGATGCGGACGGACGTCTTCGCATCCTGGACTTCGGTCTAGCGCGACTCGAGGGCCAGGAGTCGCTGACCCTCAGCGGCGACATTCTCGGGACTCCTCTCTACATGAGCCCTGAGCAAGCCCAGACCCGAAAGCAGCGGATCGACCATCGCGCCGATATCTACAGCCTCGGAACGACTCTCTACGAGGCGCTCACTCGTGAACCTCCGTTTCGCGGCAAAGACCATCGTGACACTTTGAGCCGCGTACTTCAGGAAGAACCTCGCCCTCCGCGCAGTTTGAACGCAGCCATTCCGGTCGATCTCGACACGATCGTGATGAAGTGCCTGCGCAAGGAGCCTCGCGATCGCTACGCCACGGCGGAGGCAATGTCGCAAGATCTGCAGCGATTTCTTCGTGGCAGCCCGATCGAAGCGCGACCACAGACGAGGTGGGAGAAGGGCGCAGCATTCTACCAGCGTCACCGTACAAGCGTGACGATGGCTGTCGGTGTGCTCTCTCTATTGTTCATCGGCCTCTTGACAAGCGTTGTCCTGATCTGGCGGGAGCAGCGGCGCACGCAAGCTGCCCTGCAGCGCGTCGAGGAGAGCGAGCGCAGCCGGGCGGACAGCCTACGACACACGCAAGAACTACTCGCACGTTCGCGGCTCGACGTTGGAACTCAGATGCTCGATGACAGAAATCCTCTTGGGCTGCTCCACGTCCTGGAGGCCCGACGTATCGCTCCGCAAGAAAATCCGCTCCGCTCAGTAGCGGACTGGATTCTGTCCGGCTGGCATCAAATCTTCCCAAATCAACTCGTCGATGTCCTTGGCACCTACGGTACTGGCCACGTGCGTGCGATCGCTTTCAGCCCTGACGGACGCACGCTGGCAATTGGCTGCGGCCGCCCCAATGAGGCTCAGATCTGGAACCTCTCACGCGGCGTTCTCAGCGAACTCCCGCTCGCGCACCGAGCGCGCGTCACCGCGCTGGAGTTCAGCCCCACAGACGGCGGCATCGTCGCCACAGCGACCGACCGCGGCGAAGTTCGGCTTTGGTCTTCGACCACCGGCTCACTGAGGGAGATGTCGCACGGCACGAGTGTAATCTTTCATCTCGCGTTCAGTCCGGACGGGCGTCTGCTAGCGAGCAGCTCACAACGGGAAGGGACGATCAAGCTGTGGAACTGCGACGATGGAGTCCTCGACGGACCTCCCATTCGACACGTACGCGCAAGCGAAGTCCGCTTCAGTGCAGATGGCCGCCTGCTCGCAGCCGGATCCAACGACGGCCCCGCGGGCGTGTGGCGAGTCGATGACCGGGAGCCGCACGGCTCTCGCGTCGGCAAGGGGAACGGAATGCATCGGACGGCGTTCAGTCGAGACGGTCGATGGCTCGCAGTCAGCTCACCCGGAAGCGCACAGCTGTGGCGGCAGGACGATATGTCGCCCCACGGCTCACCACTTCCGTATGACGGCGACTGCGTCGCGCTCTCGTTCGACGCCACGTCGACATACCTCGCTACTGCTCTAGCTGACGGCACCGTGCAGCTGTGGAACGCCGCGAACGCTACGCGCCACGGCGCACCGCTGCAGCACCAATCGTCCGTCGAATGCATGAGCTTCGCACCACGTGGGCACCTCTTTGCCACCTCCCTTCTCGACGGCACGGTCCATGTCTGGAACGCCGCCACAGCTCGCAGGCACGGCCTCGTCCTTGCGCACCCGAGTCTCGTCTACAAGATCGCGTTTCACCCAGACGGACGTCGACTCGCGACGGCCTCGAAGGCCGGCTACGCGCGCCTCTATGATGTGAGTCGGGCACCGAAAGCTACGCACATACCGCTCAGCGGCGAGGTCCACGCCCTCGCGTTTCGGCCACGGGACTCCTCGTTGGTCATCGCACACTCGAAACGATCGGTCGACGTGTGGGACCTGAAGACACGTTCGCGCGAGCGCGTACTCGAGACGATCGGCCCAGACATTCGCACAATGGCGTTTCGCGCCGACGGAGAGCTGCTGGCTGTCGCCTCGAAAGATGGCGTCGTCGACCTTTGGAGCAGCAACACCTGGACGCGCAGCGCCTCGCCGCTCAAAATCGACACCGAGATCACCGTTGTGTCGTTTCAACCCCGCACCGGAGCCCTCGCAGTCGCCACACGGGAGGGTACGGTCCGTTGGATCGAGCCGCCTTACACAGAGTTCGCCGACGATCTGATGGCCAAACCAAATGGCGAAGTACTGGCGATGGCATTCAGCCCTGAGGGTGAACTTTTGGCCACAGGTGGAGCCGGGGCGAACACCTTTGTGGACATGAATTCGAGGCGACAGCGCCGGCCGTTCGCGCATGGTCGCACACACGCCCTCGCCTTTAGCCCTGACGGTCACTACTTCGCTAGCGGGAACATGTCGGGAGCGATCGAAATCTGGGATCGCCGCGTCCGTCGACGCATCGGAGCCGAAACCCGGCATGCGAGTGCCATCGTTGACGTGAGATTCAGCTCAGACAGCCGGCTCTTGGCAGCGGTGTCCGCGGATGGCATCGCCCGTCTCTGGAACCTGAAGACTGAGCCTCCGTTCTACAGTCTGCCACTGCTACACAGCTCCCGCGGCCGGACTCTCGCCTTCAGTTCCGATGGCGCACAGCTCGCAGTTGGCACGACACAGAGCGGCGTCCTCCTATGGCCAGTACCGACGATCGCGGATTCTCGTTCGAATGAGCTACAAACCGAGGCGACACTCGCGATCCAAAACGAGCCGAAAAAAAGCAGCAGGACGCGCGCGTTGGCGCCGTTTCCCTGGAAGTACGTACGCGAAGAGGCGAGTCGCAGCAGTCGTGAGTCGACCGCAACGTCGCGACCGCCCTCTCCTGAAGGTGGTCGCGTTGTTGGTTCACAGCGTTTGGTGGCAGAAATCATCGCGACGACGAAGCCTCTGCCGACAGACTCAAACGCCATCGCGCAGAGCAGATACGGCGAACTCTGCGACACCCTGAGGCGCGAGAGCGAGAACGACGAGGCAGCGCTCCTATGCTACTCGGAGTGGCTGCTCAGCAGTTGGGCGCTGGCTCACTCGGAATGTCGGCCTCCAGCTTCGGTTTCTTTCGATGCCGCTTTAGCCTGCATCGACACCCTCGAGCCGAGCCCTTCGACACGCCGTCAACTTGCAGCGCGGCTGAACGATATCGCGTGGAGCTCCCTTGCCGAGACCCAGCCGCAGACCGAGTGCTTGACTCTCGCACTTCGCGTAGCTCAGGTGGCTGTTCGTTTCGCGCCGAAACGAGCCGAATACTGGAACACACTTGGCGTGGCGCACTTTCGAACGGGCGAATGGGCGGCGGCTTACGAAGCGCTCAAGAAAACGACGCGATTGCGCCCGCCGAACGCCTTCGATGATTTTTATTTAGCTATGACGTTCTGGCATCTCGGTGAGCGCCAAGAGGCCCTCAAGCACTTCGACGCGGCGCTGGTCGAGCTGGAACGCACGTCGAGATACGACCGCGCGCTTGAGAGTGTGCGCGAGGAAGCGGCAGCGCTTCTTCGAATCGTGACCGACGCCTAGCAGCCTGTTGAAAAAGTGCTTCGAGCCGAAAACTGGTCTCTTCGCGTCCAGATCGGCTGCGGCAAACGGAGGCAATCTTGGGATTTTCGAGTATTGACGCGGTCGAGCTGGGCGTGAAGAGGCCAGTTTCTTCGGCCGAATGACTTTTTCAACGGGCTGCTAGGAGGGCGATCATTACGACGCCGGAGACGAGCGTAGCGCGATGCGCCCGCGGTTTCGGCTGAACCGTAACCGTCGACAGGAAATACCTGAGATAAAAAACCCCGAAGAGGGCGATCGCCAACCACTCCAGACGTGGGACGATCGGTGCGAACAGACTCGCAAGCGCGCCCCATCGCAGCCGGCGTCCGAGACGTTCCAGGGTCGGCTCGTGGTTTTGAGCGACCCTCGCTCCTGGAGCCTCTTTGCGCGATGCTTCCAGCTTGGCGAGGTACGAACGAGCCGCTTCGACCTGCTGCGACGGCACCTGCAGCGTGCGGCGCAGCATGCCCACACCGGTGATGAACGGGTCGATCGTCTTGATGGTTTCGTCCGCCGCGAAGGTGTGAAAACCCTGCGCTTCGAGAGTCGCCTGGACCACATACACTTCTGAAGGACGGCCTTCGAAGACGGAGACGAAACGTGACGAAAGTGATGGCTCCATATGCTCCCCAGCATCTGCTCGATGGTCATCCCAAGGTGATTGTGGGCAGTCACGAACCGCCTAGCAAAAAGAAAACTTGCGATCGCAAGGATGCTTCGTGACAGAATGGACGAAACGGCACCAATGAAAGTGACAGTAAGATTGCAGCAACGCGGATTCTTGCGCGAAATCCAGCTGCGTCGCGATCGAGTGGAGAGCTTCGAGGTCTACCCTTTTGCGATTCCTGCAATCCAAGGGCTCGAGACGCTTTCACTTCACCCCAAGTGACGATGCTGATCGGAGAGAACGGCTCCGGCAAGTCGACCCTCATTGAAGCCATCGCCATCGCTGCTGGACTCAACCCCGAAGGAGGCAGCAAAAACTTCGACTATTCCCTGCGACCGTCTGAGTCGTCGCTGCACAACGCGCTGCGGCTCGTCCGCAACCCCACACGTGAGCGATCTGCATTTTTTCTGCGGGCTGAAACCATGTTCAACGTTTCCACCGAGATCGAAACCAGGGGGCTCTTTGCCTATGGTTGGGAGGACCTCCACTCTCGATCTCACGGCGAAGCGTTTCTCTGGGTCGTGCAGAACCGATTTCACGAGAAAGGGCTTTATGTCCTCGACGAGCCGGAATCCGCCCTCTCGCCCCAACGTCAACTCTCGCTCCTCAGGCTCATTCATGATCTCGCCAGCGCCGGCGCCCAATTTGTCTTGGCGACGCACTCCCCCATTTTGATGGCGTATCCTGACGCGACGCTCTACCACCTGACCGACCAAGGGATCGGCGCCGTCGACTACCGAGAGACCGAGCACTACGTCATCACGAAGTCGTTCCTCGAGAGTCCCGATCGTTTCCTGCGGGAGTTGTTTCGTGACGAATGAGCGTTTGACGCAATTGAAGATCACTCCATCAGAGTCTCAAGGAATCAGAATGGACGAACAGACAGAACAAGAAGTTACAGCAATCTACGAACAGGCTCTCAATTCCCTCTCGATGATGGCCGCGAACACCGACGACTTGCACCCCTACGCCTTCACGAGCATCGAAAACTCCGAGGGACAAATGATCGCGACCGATCCTGGGATGGAGACCGATGAGGCGATCACAACTCTCTACCGAGGTTTGAGAAAGTTCCGTGAGGAAAGCGACATGATCGCGCTCGCCGTGATCACGGACGTCACGCTCTCCAATCCAGAGTCAGGCGAAACTCTCGATGCAATTCACGTTGCGGTCGAGCACCGGTCGGGTTTCGCGATGGGAATCGTGGTGCCGTACGAAATGGGGGAATCCGGCCGAGAGTTTGCCTCTCCGCACCGCATGGCCATCGAGCCACAGGTATTCACAGAGGGATCGTGAAGATCAGGTGTCCCCCACTGAACCGTCCGGCCATCTCAGCGTGCCCCGCGTCTCAGTGAAGGGTCGCGCCGGGCGCTTCTTCGCTACCGCTTCGTCAATGTCGATGCCGAGTCCTGGACCTTCCGGCAACGCCGCGTAGCCGTTCGCATACGCGATCTTGACGCCGCGGTAGAGGTCCTCCTCCCACGGGGCGTACTCCCGCGCTTGATTGAACTCGTGGATGACGCAGTTCGTCGTGCAGGCGTTCACGTGGAGGCCGGCCAGAGTCATCACCGGGCTCTGGGCGTTGTGGAGTGACACGTCGATGAAATGCGCTTCCGCCATGGCGGCGATTTTCTTGCACTCAGAGATGCCGCCGGCGTGTATGACGTCGGGATTGATGTAGCTGACGAGATGGCGATCGATCATCTCTTGAAAGCCGAATTTCATGAACTGGCTCTCACCCTGGCAGAGCGGCACTTTGACGCGGTCCGCCAGCCACTGCATCTTGCCGATGTCTGAGGTCAACATGGGCTCCTCCAGAAAGAAGAGCCGCAGCTCCTCGGCCCGCATACAAAAATCGAGTGCCATCTCCGGCTTAAACTGCGTGTGCGCATCGTAGAGGATGTCGAAGTCATCCCCGCCCGCTTGGCGCATTTCTTGCAGGCGTTTGATCTCGGACTTGACGTCCCACGGCTGGCGAATGACTCCGTTGACCGCGAGAGCCGGGCCGGTCTTGCAAGCGTTGAAGCCGCGCTCTTTCGCTTGCCGAACTCCGTCCGCCGATCCGCCACCGACGTAGAGCCGGATCTTGTCTTTTGCAGCACCGCCGAGAAGCTGATAGATCGGAGCGTCGAGAACCTTGCCGGCAATGTCCCAGAGCGCGATGTCAACAGCGCTGACGGCACTATTCAAGATTGGCCCACCACGCCACCGCGGCCAGCGATACATCGCCTGCCAGTGCTTTTCGATCTCAAGTGGGTTCTTGCCGACGATGTAGCGTTCATGCTCCTTGATCGCCGCGATCATCGTGCCGCCTCGCCCTCGGATCCCGCCCTCGCCGACGCCAGTGATGCCGTGATTCGTGTACAACTTCACGAAGACGTAGTTCATCGACCCGGTCCAGACGGGAATCACCTTGAGCGCCGTGACTTTCAGGTCGCGCGGCATCTTAGCGAGCACCGCCTTGGGAAACAGTGCCCACGCGCCGAGTAGGTGCGCGGCAGCGGCGACCCCCTTTCTCAAGAACGTTCGTCTTTCCATGTTTCTTCTCCGGATCGTTCTCACGGGCACCCAGTCACATTCGTGCGCCGCGAGATAGGACTCGTGTATTCGGACGACTGGTAGGAATGAGTCTATCCTCAACACCTGCAGAAAAGCGGCGCCAAAAGCTACTGTGCCGTCGAGACCATCGACGTGTTCGATCTGAACTCGCGCCGGAGAATGCAGACACTTTCGTTGCATCGCACTTAACCTCGAGTTAACAGCCTGCCTGAAAAAGTGCTTCGAGCCGAAAACTGGTCTCTTCGCGTCCAGATCGGCCGCGGCGAACGTAGGCAATCTCCGAGCCCTCTTCTATAAGATATACACGGCGAGGCTCGCCGCGGTCGAGCTGGGCGTGAAGAGGCCAGTTTCTCGGGCGAGTGACTTTTTCACACGGGCTGTTAAGACATTCATGCGGAGAACTGCGCTTGTTGATTTTGGTGGTGGCGGCAGAGAATCGTCTTCGCTTTCTGGGCAACTGTCGCTTAACATCGATTCTTGACAGCCGCCACTCGAACGAGGGTCGAGAGGGGTCCTGGGTAGCGGACGAGGGCGTACGCGAGGGAGGTTCGCGATGATCCACAGCCGCTGCGTGTCCACACACCTCAGCCCCTCGGCGCCCATCGATGTGCGTGCAGCCTGCCCTCGCCTCTGCGCCACAGCTCTCCTCGCCCTTCTCGGCTCACTGATCTCCCCACACGCCGCACCGCTGCACGGCGCGGACTGTAACGGTAACGGCGTCGAGGATGAACTTGAAGTCGGCCGCGGCGACGCTGAAGACTGCAACCTTAACGGTGTGCCAGACACTTGCGAGGGTCCGCCGCTGGCATTGGATTCGGTCAGCAACGTTGAACTCGACGGCGACTCCCGTTCGGTCATGGCCAAAGATTTCAACGCCGACGGGCTCATGGATCTTGCTTTTGGCCACTCCTCAGGCGCAACCATCCTCCTTCAACGACCGATCGATGAACGCGGCGAGTTTAGAGAAGATTTTTTCGACAGCCGACACCTTGAAATCGCGGACACGCGCATCCGTAGCTGGGGCGCCTCAGACATGGATGCGGACGGCCATCAGGATCTCGTGTACGTCAACACTGACGCGGTCGTGGTTCTCTACGGAGATGGCAGCGACCAGTTCACCAGCTCCACCGAAGGGGTAGAGGTTGCCCGCGGCAGCCACGCCCTCGCTGTCGGCGATCTCAATGGTGACGGCCTCACGGACGTTGTCGTCACAACGCTCAGAGTGGACACGGTGGAGGTTCTACTCAGTCGGAGCAACCGCCGACTCGAAGAGGTCGCCGAGCTGCCGGTCGACGAGTTTCCTATCGCCGTCGAACTGCTCGACGTCGACGCCGATGCAGACATCGACATCGTCACTGGCAATCGCAACGCGAACAGCCTGACCGTTGTCGAGAATCACGGTGATGCCTTTGCGCTCAGCGAAGAAACGATAGAAATCGAAAAGCCCGAGCAGCTCACCGTCGCCGATTTGAACGGTGACGGGAGAGGCGAACTGATCATCGCGGCACGTGGCGAAATCCATGTCCTCATGGCGACAACATCTGGCCTTCGCCCTGAGACGGTTGTGACAGCCGAAGGGCTGCGCCCCACCGACGTCACGTGCGGTGACATCGACCGCGACGGCGACTTGGACGTCATTGCGAGCTATCTAGGGGGCAGCGTGGTCGTGGCGCGAAACGGCGGCGACGGTCAATTCGATGCGCTGTCGCCCCTGCCGTTTCGCGTCGCTGCTGGCGCGTTGATCGGCGGTGACTTTGACGGCGACAGCGCTGATGATTTGGCGCTCCCCGTTTTGTCGGAGGGTCGCGCTGTCATGGTGTGGCAAGGACGCATCCCGGACGCGAGGGCAAGCCAGGTTGTCGTCAGTGCCGAATCACTCTATCCGACGCTTGGAGAGCCGCATGGGGCTACGGTCGCCGATATGGATGGCGACGGATTCGTCGATGTCATCACCGCGAACAATCGAGATTTCGCCGGTATCTCAGTGCTGCGGAATCAGGGCGATGGGACGCTCTCAGCGCCGGTTCAACTCGACGCTCAAGGGCGCGCATTCACTGTCGTCGCAGGCGATTTGAACGGTGACGGCAACCTCGATCTCACCGTTGGCCTGCGAGGATTGGGAATCGAGACGTTTGTCAACGATGGCGGTGGCAACCTATCATCTCAGTTCTTCATCGACCTCGGGGCGAACGTACACACGAGTGCCGGCGACTTCGATGGTGATGACGACCTGGACGTCCTCTCTACCGACCCGAATCGTAGCGTCATCCTTCTTAACCGCGGCGACGGCCAGCTGGTCGTCTCGAATCATGAGCCAACTCTCGGAGCAGCTTCCGTGGTCGGCGACTTCGACGACGACAACGATGTGGACATCGCCACCGCCCGCACAGACATGTCGGACGTCGCACTTCTTCTCAATCGCGGCGATGGATCGTTTGAGCAGCCACGCTCCCTTCCATTGCTGACGCCTTCTTTCTACTTGGCAAGCGCCGACTTGGATGGCGACGGCCGACTTGATTTCGCTGCGGTCTCGGGCGAAAGCGTGTCGATTCTCTGGAACCAGGGCGACGGTCAGTTCGGGTCGTCTCAGCCGCTCGAGTTCACGCCCCTTTCAGTAAGCCTTGCCGACGTCAACGGCGACGGACATGTGGATCTACTGGGTGGATCGCAGCGGAACACTGCGATCGACGTCGTGCTCAACCTCGGCAACCGCCGATTCGCACTCGATCGGCAATCCATCGCGATCGGCGGTTCGGGACCTCGATTTGTCTTCGGACAAGACCTCGATGGCGATGGCGACGCTGAGCTCATCAGCGCCAATCACGACACGCAAAACGTCAGCGTGTTCGAAAATCTGGAGACGACGACGGAACGTGGCGATTTCGATTTTCTCGAGCAGCTCTGCACTGAGCTCGATTTCTTCCGCGCATCGGTGCCACTGGGCGAGACGACGCCGAATCGGGCAACGAAATTCATCGTGCCCGCCCGAGATGATGAGACGCTTCTCGGCGTCCTCTTTCAAAACGTCAACCGCTTTCAACTTCATGAGTCGTTCCTCGCAGAAGTTTTTCCCAACATCTTCTCCGGGGGAACACGTGACGAGTACAACAGGCTGGTCGGGCGCCGTGCGACGCGTGACTTCTACGTCGGTGTGCTGTCGCGGCTCAAGCCTGAGACGGAGCCCGTTTTCGCATTCAGTGTCGTAGCAGACACGGGATTCGATGTTCGCGAAGTTCTGCAGCTGGAAGAAATCGAGTGGGTACACACACAGCTAACGCACGTGTTCTCTCTCGGCGAGTTAGCGTACGACCCCGACACGCAACTCGCACGAGACGAAGCAGAGACTTGGACTAATCCCCCGTTTCCGATTCTCAGTGAAGGCGTCGGACTCCCCGAAAGTGACTATGAGCCGTACACTCGGGGCGTAGGATATGGTCGTGTGCGTGTCCTGACGCTTGCAGAATTCGAAGCTGCGAGCCGCAGTGGCCGCTTCACGCTTCAAGACATCGTGGTCGTCGACGAGGTCCCTCAGGACATCGAAGGTGTCGTCAGCGGCGTGATCACAGGCCAGCCGCAAGGAAACTTGAGTCATATCGCGGTACGCACCGCGCGCCGCGGGACGCCCAACGCGTTCATTGCCGGCGCGACGGACAAACTCGCTGGGCGCGACGGCGAACTCGTGCGATTCGAGGTTCTCGACACGGGATACAGCATCGAACCGGCACAGCTCAGCGAAGCCGAGGAGTTTTGGGACCAAAGCCGTCCGTCGCTGCCGCAGCTGCCCACGGTAGATTCGCAATACGGCGGTCTTGATCACCTCTTCGACTTTGATGTTGCACTTGACGGCGCCTCGGTGTCGCGATTCGGCGGCAAGGCGACGAACCTGTCGCGACTGCAGACCGTCCTGACCGGTCCGTACGCACAATACCGCGAAATCGGCTTTGCAATCCCCATGCGCTACTATCTAGACTTCATGCAATCAAACTCTTTCCAGCTCGACGACCGCACCCTGAGTTACGAGGAATTACTCTTCGAGCTCCTGGACGACCCCGACGTGCAGACCGACTCGGAGCGCCGATTCACGCTCCTCGACGACTTCCGCAGCTTCGCGCGCCGCGAAGGCGTCGTGGACCCAATGCTCGTCGCGAGTCTCACGGAGAGGATCCGTGACGTGTTCGGCGCCACAGATTTGATGGTGCGTTTTCGTTCATCGTCCAATGTCGAGGATGGACTCGAGTTCAACGGTGCTGGGCTCTACGAATCAACCTCGGTGTGCGCGGCCGATACGATCGACCCGGCGACTCCGGACGCATCTCACTGCGACCCGAGCCGAAACTCCGAACGGACGGTCGAACGAGCTCTCAAGAAGGTATGGACGAGCCTCTGGACGTTCCGCGCCCACGAGGAGCGGACGTTTTTTCAAATTCCACGCGAAGCCGCGTCCATGGGCATTCTCGTCAACCGCGCCTTTCTTGATGAGAAAGCCAACGGTGTTGCGTTTACGGGCAACCCAACCAATGCGGGTGATCGACGCTACGTCGTCACGGCGCAGCTGGGTGAAGCGAGCAGCGTGAGTCCTGAACCAGGAGTGCGCGTCGAACGCAATTTCCTGGAGGTCGTCGATGGCGAAGTGATCGACATATTCCGTAACCGAAGTTCGTCGCTTGTGCCACCGGGCGAAGTCGTCATGACGGATGCGCAACTGCGCGAACTTGGCGCGTTGATGGCTCACGTTGACGAGAATTTCCCAATTGAGCTCGGCACCCACACCCGCGACGAAGTGCTGCTCGATTTCGAATTTAAGGTCGAAGCCGATGGCTCCCTCGCCGTCAAACAGGTGCGCCCGTTCCTCCTCACAACGACGCGAGTCGAATCTCCGACGTTCGAGCTTCGTATCCCGGACAGCACATCGGTGTGCGCGGTGTTTTCGAAAGATCGCACGGATCGCCCGCCGCGCACCGAATATGAGCTCAAAAGCATGGTCCACTTTCGCAGCGGCGTCTTTCCACTGCCGACGCGCTCGGACTCCTTCGCGTTGGATCTCATCGACCAGGTCATCTTCGGACCTGAACAAGAGATCGCCGCGCCCGTAGCGAGCGGCCGCGTCGACATCGTTCGCGTTCAGGATGCCGATCGCCGTGTCATCTACCGATTCAGCTACGCGCAGCGATTCACATTGCCTAGCGGTGATCAGCTCGAAATTGAGATTTTCAACCTGAACTTCCGAGGCCAAGGCAGTCAAGCGATCGACGAGTTTCGTATCCTCGACGAAGAATACCTCACGTTCGACCTCTCGATGCTCGGCCGCCTCAATGGCCAGCCGGTGGTCGGTTACTCGTCGTGCTTCTACGAGCTGCTACCTCATTTTCAAATCGACGTTGAATTCGCCGGCGGCCGGATCCAGCTCGAGGAGCGCTTCCTGGAGTCGGAGAACCTGCTCTCCAGTGGCCCGGCCTCGATCGTCCGCGCCGATGTCACTCTCACGGGTCAGGATCGTTCCATCGTCGGCGACTATTGGAAGCTAGTCTACGCCGCGGCACGGCACAATCGAAGCGTACAGTACTGGGTGCTCCTCGAACCACCCGTAGTGGTGGACGGACTCGCGGCGCCGGTGAGTGTCGTCGAGATTGCAGCACCGGAACCAACGCTCTCCTTTCCTGGTGGTGTGACGCTCCTCGGAGCAGATTTCCAGCCACTGGCAAACCCCGCACTCAGATCGTTCAACAAGACGGATGTCGAGATTCGCAGCGTTTACCGTCGCGGCGACTTCGATGCGGACGGCGCCACGAACGTCAACGACGCGGTCGCACTTCTCAACCACCTGTTCCGCAGCGCCGCGGCACCGCCGTGCGCCAAAGCCGCAGACACCAACGATGACGGCAGGCTCGATCTGGCAGACGCCATGACGCTCCTCCTCCACCTGTTTGCCGGGAACGGACCACTACCCCAGCCAAGCGCAGGCTGCGGGATCGACCCAACGCCCGACGGACTCAGCTGCGATCATCACGCACCCTGCGTTGGGGGCTAGGATTCGGGAGCGCGTCCGCCACCTTGAAGGGATCGAGGCAGGCAGAGGCAGACGGAGATAGATGCAGATGTGGAGACGGGTACAGAGTCAGAAGCAGAGTACTCGTACTCCCATGCACTCGCAGACGCACTCGCAAGCGCAAACGGGAACGGCCGACGCCGACCAGGCAGGATGGCACACGGAGAGGCGGTGAGTTTATTAGAACGCGCCGTCGCGCCTCGCGGTCACGGCCACAGTCACGGTCCACGGTCACGTACGGAACAGCACACGGCGCGTACGTGCTACGTTGAAGTGACGCCTACGCACACCCACTCTCCCACGCCCACGCAAACGCTCACGCAAACGCAAACGCTCACCGGATCCAACACCACGCTGATCTTGCCTGCTACTTTGGGACGCACGCGAACACGAACTCGGATCGAACTCCCCGGCGGGAACGGACCTTGACGCCCACGGCGAACACCCCGGACAATGGTTGAGTGTTTGTCCTACCTGCCAATTCCAAAACATCGCCCCTGCCGCTGGGACCTCCGCTCCGTCGTGTCGCCATCTGCGCCTTCGCGCTGGTGGTTTTAGCGGCTCGAACGCCGATACTGGCGAGCGACCTCGCCCCGGCAGGTCCCATCGTGATCAGTGAGATTCAATACAATCCGCCCCCGAGCCTTGGAGCCGACACCGAGTTTGAGTTCGTAGAAATCGCCAGTCAAAGCGACGACCCGCTCGACCTCTCCGGATGGCGCCTCAAGGACTCCAACCAAGAAAACGTATTCGTACTTCCGGCCGGGACTCGAATCGCGCCGCGAGGTTATCTGGTTGTCGCACGCAACTCGGCAGCGCTGCGCGAAGCCTACGGCGACAGTTTCGACATCGTCGGCGACGTTGATTTCGCGCTCGCCAACAGCGGCGATGCGGTGCGCCTCTTCGACGCAGCGGGCGTTCTCGTCGACGAAGTCGTCTACTCCGACGATCTGCCCTGGCCGACCGAAGCGGACGGCGACGGTTCGAGCCTCGAGCGCATCTCCGCCGCCGATTTCATCACCGACTTCACCAACTTTGCGGCGAGCGCCGCGGCCGAACGTCCCGGGACGCCGGGCGGGCCGAACTCGCGCCAAGGCGACATACCGACACGCCACGACATTGTCATCAACGAGATCCTCTACAGCGCTGTCAAAAATCCCGACGCACTGCTTCTTCGGCACTGCGTCGCCGAGGAGTTTCTTGAAATTCACAACCGTGGCACTGAAAGCATAGACGTCTCCAATTGGAGTTTCGCAGACGGCATCGAATTCACATTTCCCCCAGGCACGGTGCTGGCGCCCGGCGACTACATGGCGATCTATCGAGATGCCGACGAGTTCACCGCGAAGTACGGAGAGGGCATCAACGCGATCGGTCCGTACGCCGGTCAACTCGGTAACGGCGGCGAGGACTTGCTCCTCGTGGACGCCGCCGACCTCCCAGTCGATTTCGTCGACTACCGCGATCGCATCCCATGGCCGATCAACCCCGACGGTCTCCGCGGCTCGCTTGAACTCGCCGACCCTTTCAGTGACAACGCGCGCGGCCAGGCGTGGCGTGAGAGCGAGCCCTTCACGGGGACACCTGGTGCACCTAACTCTTCAGCGCTTCAGCTCGCGATGTTCGGCGGCAATTCTGGGCCGCAGATCACACGGCTGAGCGCCGCACCAGCCGACGACCCCGAGCGCGATGACATTTTCGCAACCGACGCAGTACGCATCGAAGCGCGAGTCGTTGACGGCAACGGCGTTGCCGACGCGCAGCTCGAATATCAACTATGCGTCGCAGGTGACTACATAAGCAAGACCGATGCGCGCTTCGAGACGGACTGGACGTCAGTTCCGATGATCTACAGCGTCGAAACCGAACGCTATGCTGCGACGATTCCCGCGCAGCCGCACCGCACGCTCGTACGTTACCGCGTCGTCGCGACCGATGCCGCGAGCACTCCGGCTGCGGCACGCGCGCCGTTTCCTCGCGACCCGGAGCCAAACCTTGCGTACTTCGTCTACGACGGTGTCCCGGATTATACCGCCAGCGACAGCGCGTTCGGTGACGGCGAGTTCGTGCACACGAATATGGACAAACTTCCGGTTTACCATGTCATCGGTACGGCGCAGGACATCGAAGACGTGCGCACGATCCTCTTCGAGCCGCGCACGGCCTACCACCGACGCATCACGTTTGTACATGAGCATCGCGTCCATGACCACGTCGGAATTCGCCTCCGTGGTCGCGGCCGAGGCGGTGAAAAGCCAAGCTGGAAATTCAAGTTCAACAAGGGCAACCGGTTTCGCGGTCGTTTCAACGATGGCGAACGCTTTGTGAGCGCACGCTCGAAGGTCAACCTCATGCAGGGAAGCATTCTGCAAGGGGATGCTGGTGTGCTACCGGCGCTGGCTTGGAAAATCTACCGCGACTCAGGGATTGCCGCCTCCACGACAGCCTTTGTGCAGCTACGCTTCGTGCGCGCCGTGGACGAACACGACGCGGAGATCGGCGACTTCTTCGGTCTCTACCTCGACATCCAAGAGCCAGACAAGGCGCTGCTGGAAGACTTTGATCGCCCCACGGATGAAGCCGCAGGCCTCTACAAGTTTTCGTTCGGCGTCAACAAGCAGCATCCCGACTGCAACCCGTCGACTGACAGCGTCAACACATTCCTCGCCGAAGCGCCAGGTCAGTCGCGTGAATGGGTTGAGGCGAACCTCGACGTACCCCACTACCTATCGTTTCGTGTTGTCTCGGAGTTGATCAACCATCACGACATGGACAACCTCAACAACTTCTATCTTTACTTCAATTCGGACACTAGCGACTGGGAGTTCTTGCCGTGGGACCTCGATAACACACTGTGGTTTTCGCGCATGGGCGGTGTCGACCCACTGGCGAACCTGATCGTCTCTTTTCGCCAAGAGTATCAAAACCGCTTCCGGTTTTTGTGGCAGACGATCTACGACCGCAGGCGACTCTTCAGGGCGATCGATACGTCCGTCGAGCTCGTCCGCGAAACCGCCAACGCCGACTTCGATCGTTTCAAATGGTCAAACACGGTGGTCGAGCGCGCTCTCGAAGTCAAAGGTGTGATCACGCAGCTACGTGGGCGTCTTGTCGGAGAGTTCAACGACGACGCCATTCCCACCACGCCCCAGAATCTTGCACCGCTGCCGGACAGTCGCCCCGCTGCAGCAGTGACTCTCCGTGCTGCTTCGTATGCGAGTCCGGTGGAGTCGGCCCACGCGACAACCCGCTGGTTGATCATCGAGCCCGACGGCAACTGGGCCGTTCCGACCTGGCAGCTGGACAGTCCCGTCGATCTGGTCGAGACGACCGTGCCGGACGACGCCTTCGTCGCGGATCAAGATTATCTTTTCCGCGTCGCGTTCATGGACGCTGACGGACGCTGGAGCTTCCTCTCAGAACCGACCTCGTTCACCTTCGGCACCGCAGCCGACACGACGGCGCTCCCGACTCCGGAAGCGCCGCGGGCAGCGCGAGTCGGGGTGCGCTCGGTTGAACTCACCTGGACTCCGGCTGTGGACGTCGGCTCCGGCGTGCTCGGGTATAGGATCTTCCGCGATGGCGAGCTCCTCGTTCGACACATCGTCTCTGGTACGCACTTCACCGACTACACCGCAGAGCCGGGCGCCACCCACGAGTACCAAGTCGTCGTGGTCACCGGCGTCGGAGCTGAATCTCCTGTCTCTGCGGCGTTGACGGTGAAGACCGGTGCTGGCGGGCGCGGGGGCTGGCAAACGCCCGACGGCGGCTGGAACTATCTTTACGAAGCGCGCCCAGGCGAAGATCGCCAGCGTGACGCGCTCGTCTTCGGCGAGCAGTCGCTCGACGGCAGCTGGGGCCCGAGTGCGCTCGACGAATGGGATGGCAGCCGTCCGGGCGAAGCGGGTTCGGCGCCGGGCGGTATCGCTGCTGAGATCATCGAAACTGGCGGCGAAGGAGGCGGTCCGGTTTCAGTGCTGACCGTCGAAGATCCCGGCAGTCCGGGACCTGAGTTCGTGTTTCCAAGCAATCGCCGCATCATGCTTCTGCGCCCGATTGGAAGCGTTAACTTGATCGACTCCGGCATCACGCTTCTGACGCGCCTCCGCGTGAACCCTCACCCGACCGACCTGGAAGCGCCCACTGCGCAGACGCCCCCGCGGCCAACGTTTCGAGGCCAAGTCGGCATCGGCTATCGCGCCCAGGACGGCCGCGGCCACTTCTCCATGTGGCTCGACGACGCGGGCCTGACGACGAATCTCACACCCCCAGTCGCTCTCGCGCCGCACGCATTTCACGCTGCATGGGTGACCTTGCAGCGCGAGGGGGACGAACATCGCTTGCGCCTGTACATCGACGGCTCGGAGACTGCCGCGTTTGACGACCTCGTGCGCGTGCCAAGCAGCGGCACGGATGCGAATGCCGACGGACTCTACCTGGAGCTTGGCCTCGCGGCGCTGGATGAGGCTGGCTCGATCCAAGTCGACTATGTCGGATACAAGCAAGGCGTGCACGCACCGCTCGGCGCTCCCGGGCTTCCAGGCTTCGTTCGCGGCGACGCCAACGGCGACTCCACCGTAAATCAGGCTGATGCACTTCTCACGCTAGGATTCCTCTTCGGACGCCAGGCGAGCCTCGAGTGTGTCGACGCCGCCGACACGAACGACTCGGGTCGAGTCACGATCTCCGATGCGATCCGTCTCCTCAGGTTCCTCTTCACCGGCGGCGCCGAGCCAGCAGCGCCTTTCCCCAGCTGTGGCGTCGACGTCTCAGGCGACGCGCTTTCCGCCTGCCGCGCCGGGCCGTGCTCGACCTGAATTCGACCGGCGAATCGTCGACGCATCGGGAGGACGTGCGCCGATCGGCTTACGCGGCGAGCCAACTGTCCCACTCGAAAAATTGCGGCCTTCGCCCTTGTTGACTATAATCCGAGGCGCGTAGCAGTAGCGCCGCCTGGTGCTACATAGCTGATCCTGTCTCAAGATGTCTGTCTGAACGGGAGTGACAACGTCATGTGGGTTCGCGCATTGTTCGCGGTGCTTCCACTGCTCGTTCTGTTCGCCACAGCCGCCGGTGATGTCACGGCCCAGGAGCTGACAGTGTCACCGCCAGTTGTCCGCCTCGCGGGACCGGAGTCCTCGCAGCAGTTATTGGTGACGGTGCGGCGCCCCGACGGCCTGCGTGTCGATGCAACGCGCGCGGCAAACTATAGTGTCGACGCAAACATCGCGCGCCTCAGTCACCGCGGGCTGGCGGTTCCCACGGGCGAAGGTGCAACGGAGATCGTCGTCGAAGTCGACGTCGCGGCCGTCACCGCGCTGGAAGAGCTCGGCGAAACCACCGACAGCGCCCGCTTGGTGACGGTTCGTGTGCCGGTCGACGTCACGGGTCTGACCTCCCCTGAGCCGGTCTCTTTTCGCTACGAGGTCATTCCGTCCCTGACCAAAGCAGGCTGCAACGCCGGCGGTTGCCACGGCAAAGCCGAGGGTAAGGGCGGTCTCAAGTTGAGCGTCTTCGGCTTTGACCCGCGAGCGGATCATGAAGCGCTGGCCAAGGATAGCCGCGGTCGCCGGGTGCGGCCGGCAGCTCCCGAGACGAGTCTCTTCGTGCTCAAGGGGACCGCCGCAGTGCCGCACGGCGGCGGGCTAAAGATCGACAAACAGAGAGACGCCCTGCGCTACGCGCGGCTGCTGCGTTGGGTGCGCGAAGGTGCAGCCTTCAGCGCCCTCGGCGAGGCGGCGGTAGAGTCGATCGAGATTTCACCGCCGGAGCAGGTCCTCTACGCCGGCGGCTCGCAGCAGATTCAAGTCATCGCCGTCGGCACGGACGGAGCGCGCCGCTGCGTCACGGTCGAGACGGAATACGAGTCGAACGCCGCGATGATCGCCACCGTGGACGAGCGCGGCCTCGTAGAGGCAGGGAATGTCCCCGGCGAGGCGACGATTCTCGTGCGCTACATGGGTCATGTCGCGGTCTGCCGCATCACCCATCCTCGTCCGGGCGTGACCATTGAACGCCCAGCCGAAGTGAATTTCGTCGACCGGCTCGTGTGGAACAAGCTCGAGCGACTCGGTATCCAGCCGAGTGGCCCGGCAACGGACACGGAGTTTCTGCGGCGAACGTACCTCGACACGATCGGCACGCTCCCAACGAGCGCGGAGGTACGAGAGTTCTTGGCGGATACCGACACGGCGAAGCGCTCGAAGGTGATCGACACTCTGCTCGAGCGTCCAGAGTATGCCGACTACTGGGCTATGAAGTGGGCCGACATCCTGCGGGTTGACAGGCGCGGCGCCACGCCAGCGGGTGCCGTGGCAATGACTCGATGGCTGCGGAAGCAGATGGCGACGAATCGGCCCTACGACGAGTTCGTCAGCGAGATTCTGACCAGCGAAGGAAACATGCTGGCCGAGGGACCCGGGACGTTCTATCGGATCTCATCCAAGCCGGATGTGCTCGCTCGGTCGATGAGTCAGCTTTTCTTGGGTGTGCGCATCGAGTGCGCCGAATGTCACCAGCACCCGTCGGAACGTTGGGGCCAAGACGATTACTATGCGCTGGCGGGATACTTCACGGGGCTAAAACGCAAAAGCCTCCCCGGCGGTGGCGAGGCGTTGATGTCGGATGGCGGTACGGACCTGAACCACCCGCGCACCGGAGAAGCCGTGGCGGCACGGCCCCTCGGCGCCCCACCGAGTGACTTCACCGCCATCCGCGATCGCCGCACGAAGCTCGTCGACTGGATGCTCAAACCCAACAACCCTTTCTTCGCCAAGATCATCGTCAATCGGCTGTGGGCGCACTATTTCGGCCGCGGCCTTGTCGAGCCGATCGACGATTTGCGCGCCACGAATCCACCGACAAACGAGCCGCTCATGGAGGCGCTGGCGCAGCATCTTCGCGATGTCGACTACGACGTCCGCGCGTTCACGCGGACACTTCTCAACTCCCGGGTCTATCAGATCAGCGGCGCAGCGAACGAGACGAATGCAACCGATGAGCAGAACTTCTCGCGTGCCTATCAAAAGGTGCTTCCGGCCGAGGTGCTGCTCGACGCCATCGCCCAAGTGACCGGAATCGGCGAAAAATTCGACGGCTGGCCGGCAGGATTTCGCTCGATCCAGGTCTGGGACAGCCGTATGCCGTCCTATTTCTTTCGCATCTTCGGCCGCCCGCTGCGCGTGAGCGTCTGCGAATGCGAGCGCAGCAATGAGCCGAGTATCTCGCAGGCCCTTCATCTCCTCAATTCGCCAGAGCTGTTGGAGAAGCTCCAGGCTCGTGACGGCAACTGCTACCGCCTCGCGACGTCCGAACGCTCACCGGCGCAGATTATCGACGAGGTGTTCCTGACAGCGCTCGCGCGCTTTCCCAGCGACTCCGAACGCGCTGCCATGCTAGTGGCGTTCGACAGTTTCGAGGACCAGACAGCCGGCCGGGATCGCCGGCAGGCAACTGAGGACGTCGTGTGGGCGGTCATTAATTCCAAAGGGTTCATTTACAACCACTAAGGAATTTCTTAGGATGGCAGAAAGTTCGTGTCTCGTCGGCTCGAGGGACGACTGTCGCCGAACTCCGGCGCCCAGGCAGCGTTTGCCCGCTGGCTGTCACGCCGGAATCGCCGTCGTCTGAGCCGTCGAGCAGAATTGTCAGCAAGAGACAGCTGGAGAGTCCAGCTGAGGACCAACGCGGAGCCACGGCAGAACCATGTTGAAAGTGGATCTCGGCGGTTCGAAGGGACGTTTCTGCGACCGCATGTCCCGTCGACGCGCTATCGGGCTGGGGACGACCGGACTCTTTGGCGGTTTGACTCTGCCGCAACTGATGCGACTACAGGCGGAGGCGCCAACGACGCGGCCGGCAAAAGCGGAGTCGCTGATTCTGCTCTTCCTCGAAGGTGGCCCGAGCCACATTGACATGTGGGATCTGAAACCCGAGGCACCCCGCGAGATCCGTGGGCCGTACAAGCCGATCCCGACCAATGTCCCGGGCATCCAGGTTTGCGAACACCTACCGCGCTGCGCCAAGGTGATGGACAAGTTCACCCTGATGCGCAACCACAGTCACAACGACAATGGCCACGTCACCGGCTACCACTATGTGCTGACGGGCTATCGTCCGAACTTCTCTGATGGTGACGTCGCCACGCCTGCGAACGAGTTGTATCCGGCGATCGGCTCGATCGTCTCCAAGGAACTCGGCCCGCGCAGCTCGGTGCCAGCCAACATCAACATGCCGGATCCGATGAAGGCCGGCGGTCCTGGTTTCTACGGCGCTGAGCATGCGCCGTTCGTCATTGAAACCGACCCAGTCGAGCCGGATTTTCAGGTCAAGGATGTCAGCCCCCTTTCGAGCGTGCCCTCGAAACGTTTCGACCTTCGCCGGCGCCTCCTGAACGCCGTCGACGGAGTCGAGCGCAAACTTGAAAAGGGCGGCCACGCCGGCGTCATGTCGAAGTACTACGACCGCGCGTTCAATCTGATCACCTCGCCTGAAGCGAAGAAGGCTTTCGACATCAACTCGGAATCCGAACAGGTGCGCGAGGCGTACGGCCATACCTCGCTGGGCCAATGCGCACTTCTGGCGCGCCGGATGGTCGAGGCGGGTTGCCGTTTCGTCGGAATCGATCACGGCAGTTGGGATACCCATTTCAGCTGTTTCCCGAGCCAGACGCACGATCTCATTCCCCACGCCGACATGGCGTTTAGCGCGCTGGTCACCGACCTCGAGCAGCGTGGCCTGCTCGACTCGACCCTCGTCGTGATGATGGGAGAGATGGGCCGAACGCCGCGCATCAATCAGCACGCGGGACGCGACCACTGGTCCATGGCGCAAACGGTCGTCGTCGCTGGTGGAGGCATCCCGCCGGGTCGTGTGATCGGGGCTACGGACAAGCAGGCGGCCTACCCGACGTCCGACCCGGTTGGTGTGGAAGATCTTCTCTTCACGATCTTTCATCAACTCGGAATCGACGGCAACAAGATCCACTACACACCGCTCGGCCGCCCCGTTCCGATCGTCAACGGGGGTCACCTCGTCCGCGATTTGGTCGGTTAGACTGCGGGCGAACGAACGTCTGGAAGATGCTTCGTAGCGCCCGCGCTTACCGTAGCAACCTTGACCCCTGCCGCCGGTGCGTCGATACTCGAAAAAGAGCGAGGTAGGCTACTAGCGCACTGCGGCGGATCCACTGGGAGAGGTTGTTTCAGGATGGTGATCATGAAAGTTTCAACGCTCGTCCTCTGCACAGCTCTGCTGTGGATGTCCACCTCAGTTCGGGCTCAAGAGCCGTCGCCCTCTCTGCCGGCGATCGCTTACATCTATCCCGCCGGCGGTCAGGCAGGGACGACCGTCGACGTTGCGTTGGCCGGTCTCGACTGGACACCGGACATGGAGTTCTTCGTCCTCGAGTCAGACGTCGACCTCGAAATCGTCGGACCACTAGGCGACATGATTGTGCCCGAACCTCCCTACTGGTTCGGGGCCAAGGGACGAAGCGGTGCCCTACCGATTCCACGCGAAGTTCCGGCGCGCCTCACCATCCCAGAGGACCGTGCCCCCGGCCCGATTCACTGGCAGGTCGCCAACGCCAACGGCGTCTCGGCGCGCGGTAGGTTCTGGGTGAGTCGGACGACGGAAGTCGTCGAGGAGCGTCACCGCCGTGCCCCACAGCTGCTGCCGGCGCTGCCGGTCATCGTCTCGGGACAAGTGATGAGAATCGAAGAAGTCGATCGTTTCCGATTCGCAGCGCCCGTCGCAGGGCCGGTAACGATTGACTCGTTCGCACGACGCCTTGGCTCGCCGCTGAACGCCGCGCTGAAAGTGTCCGATGGATCGGGAAACGTGCTTGTCGACGAAGTCGACACCGAAGGCCGAGACCTCACCGTGACGTTCGCTGCGCGGGCCGGCGGCGAGTACCTCGTGAGCCTTCATGACCTCGACTATCGCGGCAACCGCACCTTCAGGTATCGCCTCCAGATCACTCAGGGACCACGCATCGTCGCGACGCGCCCGGCAGCTGGACAGCGTGGGCAGACGCAGGAGGTGGAGTTCATAGGCTACGGCCTCAGATCCGAGCAAGCTCGACTCGAGACGGTGTCTCGCTCTGTGTCGTTCGAGGCCAAGTCTGACCAAGCTGCTGCGATGCCGTTCACACTTGAGACGCTCGTAGGAAGCGTACAGCACGAGTTTTCGCTCAGCGACACACCGGAACTGAGCGAGGCGGCTCTCGAGTCACAAACTGCGGCCACCGCGGGCAAACGGGAGATGACGGTTCCCGGCGCCATCACAGGGACCCTCCTACCAGGCGAGACAGATCACTACGAGTTCACCGCCCGAAAGGACGAGGTCTGGCCGATGAGTCTCAGGCAAGCCAGCAGCGATGCCCGTTTAGACCTCGTGCTCGCGGTGCACGAATCCGAGGGGAAGGAACTCGCGCGCGCCGATGACCTTCCAGGCACGACCGACGCCGGTTTGACGTTCACAGTGCCGGCGGATGGCACGTACCGAGTTGAAGTCAGCGACCTCTCCGGACGACCGCGCTCGGAAGCTTCGGTCTACCGCCTCGCGGTGGTACCACCGCGACCTGGATTCAAACTGACGATCCCTGAACAGTTACCGGCGCCGATCGGGGCAAAAACAGAGTTCTCCGTCAAGGCGGATCGCGTCGGCGGCTTCAAAGAACCAATTCGACTCACGGTCGAAGGGCTGTTCGATGGCGCCACGACTGCAGACGAGCTCGTCATCGCTGCGGACGCGTCGGAGTTGAAGATTGCCGTCAACGTGTCCGCAGACGCGCCGGCCAAGGCGAGCCCGCTGCGCGTGAGCGGCGTCGCCGGAGAAGGCACAGCGCGCATCGAACGTCAGAGCGGCGCGATGCTCTTCGCCACGACGATGAAACCTCTGGCGAAGGTGACCCCAGTCGATCGTGAAGGCGGACGGACAGTCCACGCCGGCACGACCTATCCTGCCATGGTGATTATCGATCGCTACCGAGACTACGACGGCGACGTCCTGCTGCAGATGGCGGCTGGTCAGAGCCGTCACCGCCAGGGCATCAATGCCGGTGACGTGCTGGTGCCGGCAGGCGAGTCGCGTGTGCCGTTCCCGGTCTACATGCCGGAGTGGCTGGAAACGAGCCGCACGTCGCGCATGATTTGCAACGCGCTCGTGCACGTACCCGACCCCCGGGGCAACAAGCGCTGGATCGCGAGCAAAATGGACGGTCGCATCACGATGAGCGTCGAGGGCGCGCTGATGAATCTATCGAACGGCGCGAAAGAGCTGATCGCGAGGCCGGGAGACACTCTCGAGATTCCGCTCCAACTCTTTCGCTCGGTGAAGCTGAACGAGCAGACGACCCTTGAGCTCGTGCCGGATGAAGTGAACTCAGGGCTCCTGAAGGCAGAATCAGTCGTCATAGAACCGGGTCGAGCCGAAACGGTGTTCCGCGTCACTTCGGCGAACGACGATCGTTTGCTGGGACGGCAGAAGTTCATCGTCCGCGCCACGGCGATGCAGGACGGCAAATATCCGGCCGTCGCGCACACGACGGTCGAGCTTGAGTTCGTGCGGTGAGACGAGCGCAACAGCACTGACGTGTTTGAACTCGTCGGCTAGCGTATAGTCGCCTGGTCCGCGAACCCAGGATCGTTCGTGGTCAGTTGCGGCACCATTGTGTCCAGCTGCTGCTGCAAAACGTTGAGAATCTTGATTGTCTGCAGCCGCAAAGAGACAATACGGAAGCAACGGAGCCGAATTCTCCGTTTCGCCCGACTCCCCCCTTTGGCAAGTGAATCGCTGCATTCTCACATCGGAGTAACCAATGACACGTCCCATCCAACCGACAACCGCGCTCGTCGCTCTTTTTTTCACAGCCTTCGCCTTCGCGGAGGATGCTGTCGAGCCAGTACGGATGGGCTGCGGTGTCATGACGTTCGATACGGTGCCGGGCTGGGGTCTCGGCCACGACGGGAGGTCGATTCTCGGGCCAACGCACGGCGGTGTCGTCGTGGACAGGGCAGGCAACGTGTACACCAGTGCGCAGAAGGGTGTTGTCGTATTCTCTCCCGCCGGAAAAGTGCTCCGCTCGTTTCTCGGCAAGGACCACTCCGACATTCACGACCTGGAGATCCGCGATGAGGGCGGCGTCGAGTACATTTACGGAGCACGGAACAACGATCGCGAAGGCATCAAGTTTCGTGCGAGCGACGGCGGCATCGTTCTCAGGCTCGGCTTTCCCAAAAAATCCGGGCTCGATGGCACGAGGTTCAGCCCGACAGCCATCACGGTAGCACCGAACGGCGACATCGTTCTCTCAGACGGCTACGCGAGCGACAGAATCTTCAAGTTCGATGGGAATGGCAAGTACCTAATGCACTTCGGCTCCAAGGGCAACGGCAAGGAGGAGTTCAACACTGCTCACGGCATGACGCTCGACACCCGTTACGAGCCGCCGCGCCTCCTCATCTGCGACCGCAACCACCAACCAAAAGGACGTCTGGTTCACTACAGCCTCGAAGGAAAGTTCATCGCGGAAGTCGTCACTGGGCTTGGGATGCCGACCTCAGCAGCGGTGTTCGGCGACTTCGTCTCGGTGCCCGACCTGCATGGGCGCGTAGTGATCCTCGACAAAACGAACACGATCATCGCGGTCTTAGGTCATAACCCCGATGCCAAGAAGGGGCGCTCGTTCGGGATCAAGCAAGAGAATTGGGTCGAGGGCTTCTTCAGCGGCACGCACGGTTCCTTTTGGGACCAGCAGGGAAACCTCTTCGTGCAGGACTGGAACGTCTCGGGCCGCATCATGAAGCTCGCTCGCGTCCGCAGTCGATAGTCGTCGGGAAAATACAGGTCGACTTGATCAACGCGGCAAACCTTCCTACCATGCCTCGCTCGAGGATCTGGTTGGTCACTTCATGTTCTTGCTGGCTGGACTCAAGGAGTGAGATTCCGTGGACACGCTCTCCATCGACAACTTCCTGACGCTCGGTATGCTCGTTTTGCTCCAAGCCGTACTCGGCTTCGACAACCTTCTTTACATTTCGCTCGAATCACAGAACGCTCCAGAGGAGAAGCGAGCGTTCGTCCGCAAAGTCGGAATCGGTCTGGCCATCGGCCTGCGAATCGTTCTGCTGTTCGTCTTGCTCGCTGTGATTGACTACTTCAAGGATCCCCTCTTCGGTATCCATGTCGGAGAGTACGTCGACGGCACATTCAACTTCCACAGCCTGATCGTGCTCGCCGGTGGCGGGTTCATCATCTACACAGCCATGAAAGAAATCTGGCACATGATCTCCATCGACGATCATGCGCAATCGAAGAAACGCGAAACCCGCTCTGTGAACCGGGTGATCTTCATGATTGTGGTCATGAACCTCGTCTTTTCGTTCGATTCGATTCTCAGCGCCATGGCTCTGAGCGATGTCTTCTGGGTCATGGCGAGCGCCATCGTCATCGGCGGTGTGCTCATGATCTGGCTCGCTGACCGCGTCTCTACGTTCCTGCAGAGGAACAGAATGTACGAGGTTCTTGGCCTCTTCGTTCTCTTTCTGGTTGGCATCATGCTGGTAACAGAAGGTGGGCATTTGGCTCACCTCAAGTTGTTCGGCAACGAGATCACGCCGATGACGAAGACGACATTCTACTTCGTGCTGGTCATCCTCGTGCTGACCGACCTCGTGCAAGGCCGTTACCAGAAAAAGCTCCTGGCCGAGAAAGCTCGGCAAGCGGGTCAGCAGGTGTAGCCTCGAGTGCACCTCCCGTTGAAAGGACGTTTGGCCGATGAACGGCAAGCTCGACCGCGGCAGTCACTGACGTTGCGCGCGTCGGGAAAGGGGTTGCAATACCTCCTGGCATCCAAGACTCTAAAGTGGGTAGCACTGGCAAGCTACCCACTCGTAGAGGTAGCGATTCGAGCCGCAAGAGTTCATGGATAGCGAATCGACAACAAAGCGGACGAACGACCGGTCGCGCTGGCGACGGCGGTGGACCCGTCCGACCCGAAACGCCCTCGGTGTCGACACCATGCTGACGAGTGACGATGCGAGTGGCCGGCCTACCCAGATTCTGGCGCCAAACGTTCGCTCGAGTGTGATCTGGACGGTTTGTACGATCATGATCTTCGTAGGCGCCGTTGTCTGCCCGGCGTCCGAGAACTTCATCCGAGGCGATGCCAACGTCGATGGCGAAGTCGACATTTCGGATGCACTGGCGACGCTTGGTTTCCTCTTTCGCAGCGATCCTGCAACGATCGCATGCGACGATGCCGCCGATGCAAACGACGATGGCGGCGTCGACATCTCCGACGCCATCGCGACGCTCAATTTCCTCTTCGTAGGTAACGGCGAAATCCCCGCGCCGGGGGCCAACTCGTGTGGTCCTGACCCGACGACTGACCCTCTCTCCTGCGCGCAGTTTTCCGTCTGCAGCGACGGCGCGGAAGAGGCGCGCGTGACGAACGTCACCGTAAGTGGAGCGCCAGGTGCTTACACGTTTTCGGTTACCGTCACCAGCCCCGACACCGGCTGCGAACGGTACGCCGATTGGTGGGAAGTCGCGACGCCCGAGGGAGAACTCCTCTACCGCCGCGTCCTGCTCCACAGCCACGTCACTGAGCAGCCCTTCACGCGAAGCGGCGGCCCAGTGCCCATCCAGCCAGGTGACGTCGTCGTGGTGCGAGCCCACATGAGCGATTCCGGCTATAGCCGGCAAGGGTTTCGCGGCAGCGTTGAGGCGGGAGTGGAAGAAGTAGAACTTGAGCCCGACTTCGCTCCGGATCTCGCCCTGGAGCCACCTCTCCCCACGAACTGCGCGTTTTAATGCGAATGACACCGTCGAACTTCCGGCTGGCCAAACGTTCAGAGAAGGCGGGAGTACACTTCCTCGACGTGACACGGTTCTTTCTCATCGTTCTCATCGCGCACACGTATTCGTCCGTTGGTACTGCCGACGACGGCGGCGCCGCTTCCGTCGAAGAGAAGAAACATGTCGTTTTCGTCACCGGCGACGAAGAATACCGCTCCGAAGAGTCGATGCCCATGTTGGCGAAGATTCTCGAGCGCGACTACCCGATTCGCACAACCGTACTCTACGCCATCAACAAGGAGAGCGGAGACATCGATCCTCTCACCGTCGACAACCTGCCGGGACTCCAGGCGCTCAAGACGGCAGATCTAGCGGTGTTCTTCATCCGCTACCGTGCGCTACCACAGGAGCAGTTTCAGTGGATCCTCGACTACTGCCAATCCGGAAAACCTCGAGCGGCCTTTCGGACGACCAATCACGCGTTTCGTTACCGTGCCCTCGAGGGCGACCCAAGGAAGAAGTGGGACTACGGTTTCGGCACCGAGTTCTTTGGTCAGCGCTTCATCGGCTATCAGTCCGGACAGACGGACGTCACGCTATTCGAAAGGAACCGCGATCACGTCGTCCTGCGCGGGGTCGAGCCGTTCCATGCTCGGTCCTGGCTTTACACGGCAGAGCGAGAAGAGTACCCACTCGCAAAGACTCCCGAGTTCCTCCTCGTCGGCCATCCCGTGGGCGGGGAATATAAGAAGCCACCAGTCTCGCACCCATGCGCTTGGCTGCAGCGACACAAACGCTCGGACGGCGGCGAGGAGACACGTGTTTTCTATACCAGTCTCGGCCATCCACTGGATTTCAAGCGCGAGTCAATGCGACGTCTGTCGATCAACGCGCTTCTCTGGTGCCTTGGTATGGAGGGGTCGATCCCTGCGAACGGTGCGAACGCCGCGACGGTCGGCGCTTACGATCCGACGCCTTCCAAAGTCGGCGGCCACAAACGTGGCGTGCGACCGCCAAGCTCGAAGTAGCGAGAGAACGCCGGGGGTGGTTACAGATCGACGCGCACCTCTCGCGCGTCCGGATCCTCGGCGTCGCCGTAACGCTTGATCGCGTAGCCGCGCGAAGAGAGCGTCGATCCGCGCAATACCGGCTCGATCGCATCAAACAGCGCATCGGCATCAGGTCCGTACATGTAAAGAGTGCACTCACCGGCGCCAAATTCATCGCCGTCGAATTCACCAACGCCGCTCAGGTTGATCTCCGCCTCGATGCGGTCCGAAAGTTCATGGACACGCGCCCGCTCGTCCTCAGTGCCAAAGTCGCTATCGGAGAGCACAAGGTGCACGATGACAGCATGGTCGGCCATCAAAACTCCTTCCCATTGGGGATCCAGTGTTCCGCACCGCCGCATCCATGACCTGCCTTGATCATTCGACGGCGAGCTCAAGTCGACATACACAGATATAGAGAACAGAGTGCACAACTCGAGTGTGAAAGGCGACGGGAATCGCACGTCACACGAAACGCGGGTTAGCCTGCCGGTCCTTGCCGCAACAACCACACCTCGGCCACCTGACAGCCGCGACGGTCGACGAGATCCCAACGCAAATCCAGCGTGCCGTCGCGCGTCGCTCGATGCGGGATCTCGAACTCGACCGGCCAAACGGGCTGCGGCATCGGCAGCGCACCGTGAATCTCGATCGACTCGTCCACTGTCAGTCGCATGATCGGTGCGAAACGCCCGTGATACGTCACTCGCAGGCGATACGTTGCGTCGGAATCGAGTCCTTCGTAACGCATCTTGAGCGGAATGCGACTGGGAGTTTGTGCATAGTCTAGCCAAGACATCTTCAGCCGCGAGACTTGAAGTGAGTAGTTGTCCAACGAACGATAGTGGGCCTCCTGCGGTCCGAGCGTGAAGCCGGGATCGTCCGCTCCCTGGTAGCGCACAAGGTGCGGCTGCTTGAGAGCGTTGCCAAGATCGTCGTAGAAACCGCCAGGCCCAGGATCCTCCCAATGGACGATGCGGTCAATCAACGCCAGCTGCTCCGCCTCGTTCTCAATCGCCACAATCTTGCGGAATTGATCCTCGAGCCACAGCCGATCATTCAGCGGTCGATCGAGCTTGTCGAGGAGCGCACCACGCTCAGGGTTACGGGCCAAATACGGTGGGTCGACGCTCATCTGAAAGCCGATGAGCTGCAAAAGCTTGACGCCGAGCGCTTCGAGAGCGATGCGATCGTCGAGGAACGGCCGCGTGCGATCGGTTTCGGCAAGCGCCCACTGCGCAGCGGCGATCGCCGGGCTGACGCCGAGTTCACGGGCACGTGAGAGTGCAGCGTACGCCTCCCTCTCGTAGCCCTTCTCAAGAACATGACGAGCTCGAACATAGGCGTCGAACATGGCGCGAAATAGGTACATCTGAAACCGCCAATTCGCTGACAAGCGGTCACCACCTCGCCTCTCGATCTGTTGCCAATGGCGAAGCGCCGCGTCGATGCCGTCGTTTTCCAAGACGGGGCCGGCGAGATTCTGTTCGAGCATTTTCAAGCCCTCAGCAACGTCGGCAGCGAGCGAAGCACCGAAAAACACGCGCCCGTAGTCGCGTAAGATTGCATCGATCTCCTCCGCCGTGCCCTTCGCTCCCCAGCCCATTTCACTCCACACCATCTTGTTGAGATCGTCGTGTGCGCCGTCTGAGTACGACACGAACCCGTCCGCGTGCTTGGCGAGAACGTTGTGAATATGGCTCGTCGCCATCGGTCGTGGGTTGATGCCTTCACGACCAAGAGTCTGTGCAAAGATGACGTCGAGTGCCGGAATTGGATACTGGCACCGTACGTTGTGCGTGATGTCCGGATAGCGGCGAATCGGGTAGTGGCGAGGCGTTCGACGGCGCGTCTCCGCGAGCGTCATGTTGGTGCCAGGTCCGTAGACGATTCCTCTCAGCCACTTGGGCTTCATGTCGTGCAGATACTTGAAGAAGTAGTCGAGGCCGTCCTTCTTGAATTTTTGGTGAGACACCCAGAGGCCCGCGTCGGGGAACTCTTGGTGTAGTGCCGCAGCGTGTCGTTCTAACCACGGCATCAGAACCGCCGGATCGGTGTGGCCGGGATCTCCTCCCGGCACCATGACGTGATCAATACGATCGCATTCAGCATAGAACTCTTGGCGTCGCTTCAGTTCTGACGCAGCGACGTCCGGGTCTCGGACGTCTGCCAGGAGCGGTTCCCAGAGCCAAATATCGATGCCATAGTCCTCGATCATGCGAGTGAGCTTGACGTTCATCGTCCATTGCGTCTCACTCAGAACGGGTCCGTCGCGGTGTTCGCGCCCGCCCTCTTGAATGATCTCGACGCTGTTGGCGCCAAAAAGGATCATGTCGCGAATGTACTGTTCGTACATCTCGACGCTCCAGGCATCGTACGTGTTCGCCGTGTGACGGTATCCGATCTGATGTCCACGAATCGGATAGCGTGGAGCACGCGACAGAGCGAAGCCCGAGTCAATCTCGATGCGTCCTTTCGCAAGAGTCAACTCTCGAAGCAAACGGCCGACCGCAAAGAGAGCCCCACGGCCATCGTGACCGACCAGGTAGACGGCAGGTGCCGGAGAGCGCCGTTCGTCGACCCAAGCCGCGAATCCTTCACTTTTTGACGGCAAATCAATCCCGGGCGGGATTGCGACGCCTCCGCTGGCAAAGCTTCGCCGCGTGCCGACGAGAATCGTCGGTCGTTCGTCGGGCACGGCGAACGAGATCGGCAACCGGACTGAAGTCCGCTCCTCGATTTCCTCCTGCAGCATGACAAGAGTCTTCGCTGGAAGGTCATCAGAGGCACCGACAATCACGCCTTGCGAAAAATCGACGGGCCGTGCCGAAAGCGAAACCGCGAAAGAAGTGAGGAGGCTGAGCGCGAGCAAGCCTGTGCCGATGGACATTCGTTTTGTGTAGATCATAGTGCGTACATAATAGACACAACTGTCGTGTCCGGCGAGCCCATCGGGCTGAGAAACGGGTGCCACGGGCCTGGAGCGTGCCGCACGCGAGCGCCGTGTGTGACGGCCATTTGGCGAACTCTCTGCTCCTCTTCACCCAAAGCGACTAGCTGGCGGAAGAAGAAACTGTGCATGGCACTTCCCGACAAACTCGAAGCAGTCGAGTCCGACAGGAAACCATTGCGCGCTGGCACAGCGATCGGTTTTGATGCACGCCTGTACCTGAAAGACCCACCGAGACCCATTCCATGAAGACCTTCAAGTCCCGACCGATTCGGACAAAATCCCTCTTGCACTGGCTCGTTGCCGCGCTGGCATTGTTCGCGGCGCCTATGGCGCCCTCGGCAACGAAGGATCTTGCAGCGGACGGAGCGCCACCACAGCGTGACGCGGTCCGCATCGGGGATACACTCTACCTTTCCGCCCAGGGAAGCCGGGATCCCGTCACCGGCGACCACCCAGGTGATCTTCAAGCGGCGACGAACGTCGTCATGCAAAAGCTCAAACGCCAACTCGAGATGGCGGAGTTCGATTTTTCCGACGTCGTCGCGGCACAGGTTTGGCTCACGGATCTCGGGCACTACAGCGCCATGAACGAGGCCTACGGCAGCTTTTTTGGCGAACGCTTTCCCACACGCACAACACTCGGCGTCGCCGCTCTGCCGGACGGATCGCCAGTGCAGATCTCGATGGTCGCGGTGAAGGGCCCCAAAAAGGTGATCCATCCTCCTGGCGACGCAAAGGCCGGTTTACCTTTCAGTCCGGGAGTCCTCGCCGGCGACACACTCTATCTCTCTGGGCACGTCGGCATCGACCCACAGACCGGCAAGCTCATCGACGGCGACACAAGCGCGCATGTACTCCAAACGCTCGAGAATATCCATCAAGTCCTCAAGGCGGCCGAAATGGATTTCTCGAACGTCGTCTCAGCATACCTCTACATGACGGATGCCGATCAGTTTGGCGCTGCAAGCGCCGCCTATCTGACGAAAATCACGCAGGATCCGAAGCCTGCACGTCTGCCGATGAGTGTTGCGGCGCTTCCACTCGGCTCGCCGGTCGAAATCACGATGATCGCAAGCCGTAGCTCCCGTCGGGCAGTCATTGGCGCAGGACAGCCCCCGAGCAGCAGTTACAGTCGCGGTCTCCTCAGTGGAGGCACGCTCCACCTCGCCGGGATTTTTCGCCGCAATGGCGAGCTGAGAGAGCAGGTCGATTCCGCCGTCGAGTGGATGAGCGCGATTCTTAGCGCCGGTGAGTTGAGTCTAAGCGACGTCGTCGACGTTCGCATCTATCTAGCAGCAGAGACTGATGCAGGCGCCGTCGCCTCCGCCTACGAGACGCACTTCCCGGAACAGCCACCAGCGCTTTCGGTCGTGGTCGTACCTCGGCTGCCGGCCAAGTCGCAAATCATGATGGGAGTGGTTGCGGCGCGGCGCACCGACAAATGAACCACACAAGAGTCGCGTCGAGCGGCCGCGAGTTGGAGCCGTGCGCCGAGCGACAGGTCAGCCAGCAGGCACACTGCGCATCGAAGGCCCATACCGCGATATGATCGACTCAAGAGAAATCCCTCGACGCTCGTTCCTCTCCGCAGCCCTCGTGGCCGGCGGCAGCGCGGCAGCTCTCGGGTGTAGGACACACCTCCGGTCGTCAAATCCCGCGAGGGTGACGGCACGGCGCGAAGCGGCCTGGCGGAAGCGCGCTTTGATTCTCGACGACGATGGCGATCTCGTGTACGCCGACGCCGCACGCGAAGGCCCAGATGCGTTCTTGCGCTTGCGCATGCAGGATGCAGCAGCTGTCGGCATCGACAGCATCGCGTGGTGCATGATGTGGGGCATCGCGAAAAAAGGGCAGACAGAAGTTCGCTACTGGCAGAACCAGAAGCAGGGCGTTCCATTCCAAGAAAACATGCCAGACCCCAGCACCGTCGTTGCTGACTTCGGACGCGAACGCGACATCGAGATCTTTGGCTCGCTGCGCATGAACGACTGCCACGACGCGTTCGGCCTTCCCTTCCCCAAGCTCGTCTACCCGCTCAAAGTGGAACACCCAGAGCTTCTCATTGGCCACGAACGCCAGCGCGGCAAACCCAGCGATGGACTTTCCGCGGCAAGTTGGTCAGGGCTCAACTTCGCTCACAAACGAGTTCGCGACGATCGGCTCTGGTGGATCGCACACACCGCTCAGAGCTACGGGTTTGCGGGCGTCGATCTCAACTTCTTTCGTATGCCGTTTTACTTTCGCCTCGGCGAGGAAGAGGCGGGAGCGCCCCTCATGACAGAGATGGTGCGCGAAGCCCGTCGACGACTTGACGTCGTCGGCCGACGGCGCGGCCGAGCCGTCCTACTCGGCGCTCGCGTGCCTGGCACGCTCGAGGCGTGCCACCGTATCGGTATCGACCTCGAGACTTGGCTTCGCGAAGGCCTTGTCGACCGCTTGTTGACTGGTGGCGGGTACGTCTGCTATTCCACTCCGGCCGAGGAACTCATTCGCCTCGGCCACCGGTACGACGTCCCGGTCTACCCGTGCATCAACTGTCCGGCGAACTATGACCTCGGCGGTGGCAACCTTCGCGCTGCGGCGTCGAATCTATGGTGGGCCGGAGCTGACGGCATCTACCTGTGGAACTTCCACTACATCGACGCGCCAGGCAAATTGGGCTACGGACAGCCGAGCTCGCAGCTCTATCGCGACGTCTTGACAGAGATTTCTGCACCACAGAATCTTCGGCGTCTGGACAAGACCTTCGCTGTCAACCGGAGCGTCTGGGAACAGTACCAGCGGGCCAGCGCGCGAGCGCCATTGCCCCAGCGGCTCGGAACAGGCGCCGGCGACGCGGCGGTGATCCCGGTACGCGTCGGTGATGATGTACGCGCAGCACTCGCGGGCGACTATCTGCGCGACGTCAATCTACGCGTCCAGGCGAGCGGCGCGACGCGAGGCGATCGCATGACCATTCTGTTCAACGACTGGAGTCATGACACTGAGTTCCAAAGAGAGGATGGCTGGCTCGCACTACCGATCGAGCCCAAAACCGTCAAGCAAGGCGTCAACGAAGTCACCGTTGTGATCGCCAAACGCACGAGCACGGCGCGGCGCCCCATCACCATCGAGAATGCCCATGTGCATGTCCGTTATCTCAGCTGATGGTATGAAGAGCTGAGTGGTTGATCAACTCGATGCCGCATAACCTCGAGTCTGGCCATTCCCGCCGGCCTCGCTGGACGAGTTTCGCGGGATTCAAAGACCCTTTCGTCGCACCTCAAGAGTACCGTCGCCGATCACGCGCGCGATCCGGTAGCCGTGGTCTATGAACGACCGTTCGGCCCAAAACGAGTAAAACTCGCTTTGAATCAGAAGATCTTCGTCACCATCACGATTCCAATCGACCGCTTGGAACCGAGGTCCCCAAAAGACGTACGGCAAGTCGAGCGGCTGGATGGGCGCACCAAAAGCAGGTTCACCCACTTCACTTCGATTCAACAGGACCGCCCCCGGCCGACTCGCGCTACCACCCGTGATCAAGTCGGGTTTGCCATCGCGATTCCAGTCGATCGTATTGATCGCTGCCGTACGCGACGCCAACTTGTAGACGTTGACGCCGGGAGCTAAGGTGTCGCTCCCGCCAGCACGAGTGTTTCTGAACACCCAAACGTTCGCGAACGTCTCTGTGGCGATCAAATCAACGATCCCGTCGACGTCAACATCGGCCGTTGCGAGTTTCAGCCGAGAGCCTTGCAGAATCGTGAAGTCGGCGGCCTCGCTGGCATCTGCCACTGCGCGTGGCCCCAGCTGTAGCTCCGCGCCGTTCACGAGTCGAAGAGTCACGCCCGGGGCAAACTCGAACGGGTCGGTGCCGCCGAGATGGCGATGCAGAAACACGTTTCCTTGGTGTGTCGCCCACAGGATGTCGGCGCGGCCGTCCCCGTCCCAGTCGCTGAGGATCGAGAAGGCGTAGGGATCGCCGTAACCCGGGCCAGCGTGCTCGATGGGTCGCCCACCCACGAGCGCCTGCCCGCACGGCTCGACGCGTGGCGCATGCGGCGAACCGACGATGCGCTGCAGTGTGCTCGCTGAAATCGTCTCGACGTTTCCGTCGCCATCGAGATCGGCTGCACTAGTTGCCAACCCGTAACCACGCAAGAATCCCCACGGCGCGGTGAGCGGCTCAGCGTTCATATCCCACTTCGGCTCGGTCGATGTGCCGACGTTCAAAAACCGGTATATGTTGCCACCGTTGTCGCTGACCACTAGATCGATGAGGCCATCGTCGTTCCAGTCGACCGCAGAGGGGCGAGCAATCACACCGCGGGGAAAACGTCCGAGCTGCGGAAATGCAGTGCGCTGAAGCGAAGGAATCTCCGACGGACTCGAGTTCCTGTAGTACATCAGGTAGTCAGCCTCACCAGGATCGGGTTTCCGGGAGATTCCTGACCACCACCACGAGCCTGTGAGAAGCTCGAGTTTTCCATCGCCATTGAAGTCGCCGGCCAGCGGCGATGCGGCCCACGTCGTATCCAGCGGCATCCCGTCAGCTTGAATAGGGCCCACGTACTTAAGAACGGGAACTCCCAGCGCGTCTCGCCGAATGGCGCGATAGTAGAAGACGTGACCCGTCGTGTAACCGCCGGTGAGAATGTCTGGTAAGCCATCTCCATCCCAATCGCCGACCCACGGCTGATTGTAGTAATCGCGGGCGAAAATTCCGGTGGCGTCCTCTGCCACGGGCGACTCGGGCACTTCCAGACGGCCGCCGTCGGCGCTAACGAAGCCGCGATACTCGAGAGCCGGAGCTCGCCTTTGACCGACGTTCCTCCACCAGACGATCACGTTGCCGCTGGTGCCGACGAGAAGATCCGGTAGCCCGTCGGCGTCCCAGTCGAAGAGAAACGGCGCTCCGTACCAGCCGGTGTCGAGCGGACCGTCGGCGTCAAAGAGCAGACGACAGCCGATGAATCGCGGTTTTCCCACCTCGCCACGATTGGGAAACCACATCAAATCACCCTTCTCAGCACCGGCGATCAGATCGAACAGACCGTCACCATCGAAGTCCCCCACCGCCGTCGTTAGATGAGCTAAGCCTCCGAGAGATTGACCGCGGCGTCGGCGCAGCACGTCGACGTCACCAATCCAGGGAGCAGGCGCCGGGCCGGTGGCGGTAGAGCGCGTGCGGACGTCGAAGTAAATCGCATAATGAGAAGGCTCGTTGCTCTCTTGCGTGTGAACCCACACGATGCGCCCGGAACGGCTGTCGTGCTCACGGTTGAAGAGTCGTGCTTTACCCCGGCGGACCGTGATTGGAGGTCGTCCGTTGGGATAGTTCGAGGCGCGGCCGACGCGGCTACGATAGTCACTCGATGCGAGCTCGTCGTCGAATCGGCATGGGTGGTCGAACGGACGCTTCGGGTCAGTGCGCGCTCCAAACCGTATGGCCCTACCGGTCGTGGTGTCGTAGCGGTGCACCTGGAGTGTGGAGAGATCGACGACGCCTGCTGCCGAGCGTTCGTCGAGCAACTTATCAAAATCCAACTCGTAGACCGCGACCGATTCGTCGCGCTCACGGCCATCAAGGACGACTGGCCCAACCCGGACCAGTAGCCTCAAGCTTCCCTGGCCCGTCCACTCCAGCGCTTGTGGCGCCGCAGTGGCTGTACCGGACCACGCACACAGCAGGATCGATGCCAGTCTTGCTACTGCACCCATGTTTCCCGACCTCAGCCACATGCACCACGATCCAAGACCGCCACATGCTGTCTGCCGCTTCGGTGCGGCGACACGGATCGATTTCACCGAACGTCTCATCGACTCACTCGAGGCTCTGCCGTTGTTGCTCAGCGTTCGCCGTCTTCTGCGTCAACGCTTCGCCGACTGTTCGCAATTGGATCACCTGGACTAGATCGGTCTTACTGAGTATCCCCACCACACGCCCGCTCCCATCACGCACCAACAGGCGCCCGGTCGGATGTTGACTGATTCGCGTGAATGCATCGAAGGCGCTATCGTTCGGATCGATCGTAGCAAAATCCGTCATCACTGAGGCGACATCGACATCGCCGCCGCCGTCTTGAGTCGCTCCGTGATCGTAGATCTCTTTGAGTGTGACGATGCCGACTGCATCTCCGGAGGCATCGAGAACAGGATAGGCGAGATGCTTTTCCGTGAACATCTTCTCGAGAAGTTGTGAGACATCTGTTCCAGATCGAACGAACTTGACATCGCGCGTCATCACATCGCGCACTCGGATGTCTCGCAGCATCGATCGCACTGTCTCCACTTGCGTCTCACTGGTCGCCGCCATGTAGACGAAAAACGCCACGAGGAGCAAGAACACGTTGAAGGAGACGAGGCCAAGAAGCCCAAAGAGGAAAGCGAGGGTGCGGCTAACGCCCAGCGCAGCGCGTGTCGCGTCGATGCGCGTCATCCGGAGTGCGAGGAGCGAACGAAGGACGCGTCCACCGTCGAGCGGCATTGCGGGCACGAGATTGAACGTGGCAACAATCACGTTCATCCAGGCGAGGTATGAGAGAAGAAACTGAAGGACTGGAATCTCCCGAGACGAGAGAGCCAACAGCACCCACCCGAGACCACCCAGCGCGTAACTCGTCAGAGGCCCAGCGATCGCCACAATCGCTTCGACGCCGGGACGTCGTGACATTTCCTTGAACTGCGCAACACCGCCAAGAAGCCACAGCGTGATCGACGTGATCTCCATCCCAAAGTATCGCCCAACAACGCAGTGACCGAGCTCATGGATCACGACGCTGACGAAAAGTCCAAGCGCAGCGATCAACCCGAGAACGAGCGGGTGCGCCGCTTGGGTGAGTGTTTCCGGATCAATCTCGAGGCCAAAGGTCTCAATGTAGGCAGGAATGTTCGTCGCGATCATCCATGCCAACAGCGGCAGCACGAGAAGAAACGAGATGTCAAGATCGACGGGTATTCCCAGCAGTCTGAACGGCAGACGGTACGCTTTACGGATCATGCAGCTTAGCCTCGAGTTTGGGGGCGTGTCCTCGGTGACTCGTCAGCGCCCCCACCCTGCATCTCACTCCCCAGCATAGCAAACGACATACCCTCAGCGCGACCAACGCAAACGTAAAGCACCAGCGTGCCACTCCAGAACTCCAGCCGCAATGACGAGCATGCCGGCGAATCCGCCGAAACGGCGTGAGTTTTCGCACACAGGGAGGAAATCCGCACACGCGACTCCCAGGGCTCGAGAGGTAGTCAGCGGATGCGGTCGCCGATGGTGCTACGGTTCAGCGGCGGCGCTGGGCGTTTTCGGCATCGCCACCAGGCCACAAGCGCCGCGGGCAGCGCGGAGTAGAGACCGGCGAGAAGTGCAAACGCGAGCGCACGTTGGCTCGCTGGTCGCTGCATCACCGTCTCGACAAACTCGATTCCCGGTTGGTAAAACCACTTCACGAACGTACGTCCTTCACGAGGCAACTCTCTGAAAAACCAGAATGCCGTGAATTGAAGCGTGAAAAAAATGAAGTTCCACGCCAACCAGCTTTTTAGGAATGGATGCAGTCGCACAGTTCGGCACAGTTCGGCACAGTTCGGCACAGTTCGGTGTAGCTCGGTGAGTCACTTACAGACCAGTACGCCACGCACTCGGGATAGCAACGTGAGTATAGAAGCAGTGCTGGAGATGAGTCAAAGAAGGAGCAGAAAACTCGAAACGTAGGATTCGCTCGAGAGCGTGACCGTCTTGAGTCGAGACCGTCGTCCGACGAGAATCAAACAGACGTATCGAACCGATGATCCAGCATCGGGGCCCCCCGATTGAATTCACTCGACTCCACCGCGGCACTTGTACCCGACAGAGGTCAACACATGAACTCCACACCACGTCCTACATTTTGGGCGATCGTCGTCACTCTCACCGTTTGTGCACTTGCACGGTCGATGCGTGACTCCGAGGCTGAAGAGAGCAAAGTGCCCCAGGAGGACGCTGCGCGTCAAAGGCCGGCGGAAGCCTCTCCGTCTGCGACCCGTCAAATCATCGATGCCAGCGACTATCCAGACCTCCACGCTGCCGTCGCAGCTCTGCCGGCCTCCGGAGGCCTCCTCTGGATTCCTCCGGGAGAGTACGAGATCGATCAACCCCTTTGGATCATAACCGACAACACTCGCATCCAAGGTGCAGGAGCAGCGACGCGTGTCATCAACCGTAACGAGCAGCAGCAGCACGCCATCGTTCTCGAGCACAAGGACCGGCCTCGCGAACCCCTCGCGCGTTTGAGTCACGTTGAGCTCGTAGATTTACGCGTCAGCGGCAACCCGAAGAGTGGTGATGGGGTTTTCGTCGAAGGCGTCAAGGAGCTCTCGATTCGGGGGGTGACGGTCGATCATCACGGCGAGCATGGAATCCGCCTTCTCGACGTATTCGAAGGCCCACGCGTCCTCGGCAGCAGTGTGCATGACAACGGTTTCGATGGACTCTATACACTGGCGTCGAGTGATCTCGTCGTCAGCGCGAACCAATTCGCGAGGAATCGCGACGCCATCAACGCACAGCGCACGAAGACGCTCTGCCTCAACGGCAACAACATCAGCCATCACCGCCGTCACGGGATCCACCTTGATTCGGCGACGGCAGCAGCAATCTCCGGCAACGTCATCGCCAGCAGCGGCGCGGCGGCGGTCTTGATCGAAAAGAACTTCCGTGGTGGGAGCCTCACGGGCAACGTCTTCAGAGAAAACGCCGCCGGGGTGCACGTCCGAGGCGCAGCTGGAGCAGTGGTCACCGGCAACAGCTTCGTCGGCGCTCATGCGCCAGGAATCAAAGGAGTCGACTGCAAAAACATGGTCGTCGTGGCCAACGCTTTGGGAGACTCCGTCACGGGGGTCGACCTTGGCGCGTCGCTTGGCAGCATCACGGCCCAAAATGCGCAGTAGAGAGCATCAGAGAATCGTCGATGCCAGCAGGATTCAGTCTTCGTCGACCTCCTCCCATTCTTCTTCGTCGATTTCCTCCCACTCTTCTTCACAAAACATAGAAGTGGTCCGAAGGCAGAAGGGCGAGTGTTGCCCGGGGACGGACGAGCATGCCAAGGGCAGCCTTCAACTGATTCATGTGATTTCAACGCAACTTGCTGGGGCTTTCGAAGAGCTCTGACGCGCAGCGCACTTCACGGTGTATGTGTTTGTTTGTCGACGGTGACACACAGGAAAAACGTCACGACAGGCCGCAAACGACAACCGCGATGCCCGCATTGCCTACAACTCTTCCCGACCGCCGCGAAAACCCTCTGGATCCACCCCGGTGCTGCCGTATTCCGCAAATCCGACAACAGATGTATAGTGTTCTTCTACCGACGTATCGAAACGATTGCACGAGACAACATAGCTACAGGATGGAACGATGCGCAGCGCGTTTGAGATTGCTCTCCTGTTCGTCACGTTCTCTCTCAAAGCATTCTTTCCACTCACGCTGCTGGGCAGCGAGAAAAAGACCTCCTCCTCACCCCTCGTCACCGTGGCCATCCGCGAGCCGCGCGGTGTGGAACGGACGAATGTAGTGGTCTCGTCCGGTCTGCCGTTTCCTCGCGGCACCCTGGAAGGCGGTGGCGCGGTGACGGCTCGACGGTCTTCAGGAGAGACCATCGCCAGTCAATTCGACGCCTTGTCGCACTGGGACGACGGTTCGATCAAATGGGGCTTGATCACCGTAGTGGTGCCGGAGCTGGCGGCTCGTGGCATCCACGAGTTCATACTGACCAACGGCAAGTCAGATTCCGAAGCTCCGCCCCCTAAGATCACGCGCCTCGACAATGGTGTGCGTGTCGAATTCCCGCATCTGACCGTGGAGACGAACGTGTTCGGTCTCGTCCACTCGATCCACCGTGAAAACACGCCCGTCGCCGAAGGGCTTTGCGGGCGTGGTCGACTCATTCTTCACGGCCGCCCGATCGAACTTGACAGCGTCCACCTCCGCGAGATCCAGACCGAGGAACATGGAGCACTGCGCACAGTCATCAGGTCCCACGGCACCGTGCTGGCAACCCCAGAAAGCTCATTCGACTTCATCTCACGCGTGACAATTTCAGCGTCGGGGCACATCGCTACGGACTACACCGTAGTCCACCACGGCCTGAACGATTTCCACGGTCTTGGAGTGAAGCTGTCCATAGCCGAGCGCTTCACGTCGGTCGAAATCGGTGACGCTACGATTCCGCTCACCGCTGCGACGAACCCCGCTTCGCCGACCTCGCGCGTGGGCGTGCGCCAACTCACTGCTGATTCGGCGCGCTTTTTCGGCGCGTCTTTCGACAACTCTCCGCGTCAAGCTCGCTATCACGGTGGCGCCTGGCTACATGGCGAAAGAGAACGCCTCGGGATCGCGCTCAGTGAATTCTGGCAGCGCTACCCTTCGGAACTCGCGTTCACTAAAGATGAAGTTCATCTGTGGTTCTATCCCGTCACCAACGAGTCGCCTTCACCGCTCCATCGCGCCGGCCGGGCGACGCGTGGCGAGTTCACGATCGTCGTCGGCGACGCGAAGGAAAAGCGCGCCAGCGCCGAGTCTCTTGCCCTAACGGATCTTCACGCCTTCGCATCTCCGCAGTGGTATCGCTCCAGCGGCGTCCTCGGAAACTACACCCTCGATGACTTCAATCTCGCCCATGGCACGTACCATGGCCACGTTGCGGAACACATGTCCTTTCTCCAGAAGCGAAAATTCGACGTCAACGAGTTTGGCTTCTGGGACTTCGGCGACGGCAAAGGGTCAGCAGACAATGCCTTTCGACGCAACAACGAGTTCGGCATTTCGTTCGCCATGCTCTTCCACTATCTGCGCACAGGGGATCACCGTTTCTTTGAGGAAGGCGTCGCTTTCGCCAAACACTTTCGCGACATCGACACACTCCACCACGGCGACATGACAGGAAAGTCGATCCGACACACCGACCATCACGTCGCCGGTGGCACCGGTTACGACACCGCCCATCAGTGGACCGAAGGAATGCTGCTTCAATTCCTTCTCACCGGCGACCGCCGCAGCCTCGAGGTGGCTCGTTCTGTGGGCGTCCCCCTTCTTGCCTATGTGGCAGAGATGACACCTCGCCTCAAGGCCAAACCACACACGATTCCGATGTCGGAGCGAAACCTCGGCTGGACCTTGTTGTCGCTGATGTTCCTAGAAGAGGTCACAGGTGACGCCGAGTACTCCCACGCAGTGAAAGAGTTCGTCGACGGCATCGTCGCTTCTCAGCATCCAAAACGTGGTCACTGGCCAAGGGATCTGCCCCATCCAGACTTCGATACCGGCGGCTCGTGCTTCATGCTAGGCGTCCTCACTGAGGCATTGCTGCGCTATCATGAAAAGACTGGGGACGAAAGAGTCGCAAAAAGCCTGGTGGGAGCCAGCCGCTGGCTCTCCGACGAGATGTGGAATCCCACGGTCAAAAACATCCGCTACAAACAGTGGGATAGGTACTGGGATTCATACAACGACGGGCGCACGATCCCCATGGTCCTGCCTGGAATGATCTACGCCGAATACCTGGGTCGACGCGACGACGAACGCTATCGCTCGATCGTCGATGACACCCTGAAACTCTACAGTCGCTCGTGCGCCGATCTCGACAAACACGGTGAGGGGCGAAACTTCAAGAGTATGGGCATGATGAGCCGTTCGATGCCGCGATTCTTCTACTACTTCGAGAAAGTGCGACAGCCTAACCGTTGAACCTCTACGTTCGACGGTCTCCGTGCGCAGCTGCGGTGTTGTCCGGCCACTCTTCAGCGAAGGAGTGGCGACGCCTCAGAATCCTTGTCGCTCGAACACGATCGTCATCGCCGAGTTGTACTCGCGTCCGCCCTTTTGATAAATACCCATCAGAAAGTAGGGCACGGAGCCGCGCCGCACCATCTCGTCAGCCCACTGCGCAACGACCATCTGCTGGATGACGTTACCCACAATTCCCGACGTCGGACAGATTGAATCCTCGCGCCCACGGATGCTGATGACTCCCCCCGACTCAGGTGAGAGGTTGTCGAATCCTGCATCGGCAATGTCGATCAACCGACCATGCGGCACAGAACCGTCGGTCGAACTCGGTCCAATGCCTACAACGAAAGCGCCTTCGATTTGTTTCTCACGTGCCAGCCGCACTTCTGTCTCGTACGCAGGAGAAATCGAGTTGACGAGAAAGACGTTTCGTTCCGTGGCAGCGTCCCAGTCACCCCAGTTCACCATTCGCACGCCGGAAGCGACGTGAAACTCCGACTTGAACCCTGGATGTTCTTCGCTGTGCGCGAACCATCGCCCGCCGGCACGAACGCGTCGCGCCATCGTGACTGCGGCTTGGCGTATCGCACCCATCTGGCTGCGAAGCTGCTCGACACGCGCCGTGAGAATCCGTAGGTATTCTGCGCTCTTCAGCACAGCGGGTGCGCTGCGGTCGGCCAGCTTATTCGCCAGCTCGGCATTCAGAAGCCAATGAATCGAACCGCTTCCCGTGCCGCTCGATGGGCAGATGGCGAACTCCGGTATCTCAGGCGCGTGGACCAGCCCCTGGGTGTACGGAGTGTGACTGTGCAGAATCTCATTCGAGACATCTTTGAGCATGAGCCCATCGGGATTGGCATGACTGATGTCGGTGAAGCCAGCCGGGCGAAACTCGTTGTCCTGGTAATTTGAGGTCACGCAAACGACGTAGACCCCACGCTCACGGGCGTCCAGCACGTCCCGATTGCAGCGGTCAGTGAAAATCATGTCGCCCTTCTTCAGGTGATCGAACTTGTTCGTGTCCTGCATCACCTGAGGGCTGCCGCGCCGCGTGGCTTTTTGCTCGTAGTGAGGAAAGTGCCCCAGCGTCATGTACGTCCAGACGGTATGACCACCGCGGATGGCGCGGGCAGCGCGTGTTGTCAGCTCGCCAATCTGATCAAGCTCGCCGCTCTGCCGACCGAGGATCTCGAGAGTCCCCTGCAGGTACTCCTCCATGAAGAGCTGCGTGTGGCCAAAATTGTACTCCGAGTCCCACGGACTGCTCGGCGTCAAGGGAGCATGCGCCTCCGCTTTTGGCACGTTCGCACCACCTCCGGCGGCCGCCCCAGCGATCGCCGCAGCCCCTGCTCGCAGTACATCCCGTCGACTTGTCTTGGACATGATTTCTCCCGGCAGTTTGACTTCGCAGTGATTGGATTGAGGTCGGGCATCCAACAGCCCGCTCAAAGTCATGCAGCCGATGAATCCATCGGCCTCTTCACACTCAACTCGCGTCGCGACTCAGAATCACGGCGATCGTATAACATCGCCGCAACCGATCTGGACTCGAAGAAAACCAGTTTTCGACTCGCAGAACTTCTTTCAAACTGACTGCTAAATCAGCGCGGACGGCAACATAGAACTCTAACGACCGCTCGCAGAAGACATCCTCCGAAAAGTCGCCAGCGGTCGCGAGCGGAAAACCTGGATCCCTGCCGGTGAAGGAATTGATTGCGGCGAGTTGTGGCAACCGCCTCACACCGGCGAAGACCTCTTCTCAGAAGACCGTGGACCGGCCCCGACAGCTCTGCTACCAGTTGCGCCCTTCTTCGGTTATGCTGAAGGTGTATGGTTCCTGAGGAGCTGAGAACTCGAGATGCTACGGCTGAACGGTTCGGCGAAGACTCTCTGTGATGGCGGTACACGCCGCGACTTCCTCCACGCCGGCGGTTTGTCGGCATTCGGAATCGGGCTTGCTGACGCTCTCTGCCTGCAGCGAGCTGATGCGTCGACAGAGAGAGATTCGCCAAAGACGCGGGACGCGCACTTCGGCAGAGCGAAATCCTGCATCTTGCTTTTTCCCTACGGGTCACCTCCACAGCATGAGACCTTCGATCCGAAGCCCGAGGCGCCGCGGGAAATTCGAGGCGAGATGGGCGCGATCGATACGGCGGTTCCAGGCCTCCAAGTATGCGACGAGCTCCAACGAGTCGCCAAGGTCATGGATCGCGTCACCGTCGTCCGATCGGTGACGCATCCTTACCCGCTTCACGGCGTAGCCTACGCGCTCAGCGGTATTCCCACCTACACTCCAGACCTAGAGCTCGTGCCTCGCGATGCCAGACACTGGCCGTTCATCGGTTCGATCGTTGATTACGTCGACGAAAGGCGCTCGGGAGTGGTCGCGCCGAACTTGCCGCGAAACGTCGGCCTTCCTTGGCGCATGACATCGAAGACCGATTTCGCTCCCATGGCAGGTCCGTATGCTGCGTTCTTGGGCCAGGCCTACGACCCCGTCTGGACTGACTTCGTCGATCGAGGCACCAAGATCGCGCCCCGAAACACACTCACCCAGCGCATGGAGTACTACGACCCCCACATGGGGATTCGGCGAGAAAGCCGTTTTCGACTCGCGCCAGACGCACAGCTGCTCAAGGAAATACCACGCGCTCGCTTCGATGCGAGGAGACTCCTTTTGTCGCAGTTCGATAGAACGCGTCCGTACTTGGAACCACAAGCCGCACGCGCATTCGACAAATTCGAATCCCAGGCGATGTCATTGCTCACCTCTCCGACCGTGCGTGAGGCACTCGACATCGGCCGCGAAACCGTGGGACTGCGCGAACGGTATGGCATGACCCTCTTTGGGCAGGGTTGCCTCGCCGCGCGGCGTCTCGTGGAAGCGGGCTGCAGGTTCGTAACCGTGTTCTGGGACACCTACGGCGAGTTCGCCAACGGCGCTTGGGACACACACCAGTATCACTACCCGCGACTTCGAAAATGTCTCCTGCCTGGGTTCGATCTTGCCTACTCAGCCTTGATCGAAGATCTCGACAGCCGCGGACTCCTCGACGAAACCCTCGTGCTCTGGCTCAGCGAGCACGGTCGCACGCCGCAGCTCAAAGATCGCAAAGGTGGCGGACGCGACCATTGGTCACAGGTCTACTCGGTGGCGCTGGCGGGCGGTGGCGCGGCACGCGGCCGCGTTGTGGGGTCGAGTGATCGCCTCGGCGGTGAAGTCCATGAGACACCCGTATCGCCAAAGGACCTGCTAGCGACGACTTTCTATTTGCTCGGCATCGACCCCAGCCTGACGATCAAAAAGCGCGACGGACAGCCAGTACCGATCGCCGGTGCCGAGGCTCGCGTACGCCGCGAGGTGCTGGGCTGAAAGGCCCTTCGGGGAACGCCAGGAGCGCCGATGCCTGCGCCCGTCCTCCGCCACGACCCGAGCGAGATCGCGCCCGAGTCGCTCCTTGGCCTCGACGCTTCGTCGCGGCTGATCTGGACGCGAAGCGACCAGCTTTCAGCTCGAAGCACTTTTTCAGGCAGGCTGTTAACTCGAGTTTGGTCCTTTCGCTTCGAGCCTGGGAACGCCAGGAAGGTAATCTCCGAGCCCTCTTCCAGAGGATATAGACGGCGAGGCTCGCGCGGCTGATCTGGGCGTGAAGAGGCCGGTTTCTCAGCCGAATGACTTTTTCAGGCGGGCTGTGAACGTCAATCCACTGGTTGACTGCTGCTGGTCGCCGGCCCGGAGCCGCTGAAGCGTATGACTCCCGATTGGTCGACGAAAAAGAATCTGTCCCCATCGGAAGGAGTTGTTGGTCCGGCGCTCAAGGACCATGTGTGCCGAGAAAACGTATAGCTGAGCAGAGCGTATTCATCGAAGATGATGTCAACGTACCCTGTGTCTTGAAGATCATCGGGACTTGAAGCATAACCTCCGAAGCGCGTCTTGTACTGCTCTTGAACAGTGGAAAGCGTCCGCAGAGTGCTGATGGCTCGCGCCTCGTTTGCCGCCTTGCGGGCATTCGTCAGGCTCGGGATCGCGATGGCAGTGATGATCGCAATGATCGCCACGACGATCATGAGCTCAATCAGTGTGAAAGCCTGGGTTCGCATGTCGGGTACGTGGGCTTCGAGATATCGGAAGGCACCGCTTGACGCCACCGCTTCAGGAATCGGCCGAACCTCTTCCCAACTTGACCCACAACCGCAGCTCCCAGGGGCGTGTAAAGCGAGACTCTTCTCTTGGTTCGGCCATCGAACTCGATTAACCTTGAAGTAGTTCAGTTCACGGTGTCGCTGCTGGATGAACTAACGGGAGGGCTAAGGATGCTGAAGAACCACGACAGAATCGCTGCTGTGCTGCTGACACTTTCGCTCTTCGTCTTATTTCCATCACACAATAGGATGCTGCGGGCTCTCGATGGTGGGTTCTTCCTGAGCGTCAGGAATCTTGGCTCTGCGATCAACACGTCATCGGATGAAACGTTTCCAAGTGTCACGCCGGATGGGCTGACCATGTATTTCATTTCGAATCGAGTCGGCGGCACCGGAGATTTCGATCTCTGGAGAGCGACGCGACTGACAACCTCCGCATCGTTCGGTAGCCCCGCCAACTTGGGGGACGGCGTCAACACCGAGTTTGCGGAGACAACGCCAAGCGTTTCTCTCGATGGTCTGTCAATCTACTTCGCCTCTGACCGTCCTGGAGGAAACGGGGCGCTCGATCTCTACGTCGCCACGCGAGATCAGGTGACGGATACTGACGGCGCTGTGGTTCCTTTTGGGAACGTGTCAAACCTTGGCTCTGAGATCAACTCGGAGTTCAACGAGCACGGCGTCAGCATATCGAGCGACGAGTTGTCGATTTACTTCGCTTCCGACCGCCCGGGCGGATTGGGCGGGCTCGATATCTTCGTAGCGACGCGCGATCGAAAAGTGGACGATGACGGCGTCGCCGTGGCCTTCGAGAATCCTGTCAACCTTGGAGCTGTAGTCAACAGCTCTGCCGATGACGCGTTCCCGAGCATTTCCGCGGATGGCACGACACTTTTCTTCAGCGACTACCTCACAGCGCGGCCCGGAAGCGTGGGCCCGAGTGACATGTGGATTGCAGCGCGTAGCGACCCGACGACAGAATTCGACTTCGTCTTCAACCCAGGACCACCGATCAACACGGGTACGGTGCAAATTGAGAATTTTCCGAACATCGCACCTGACTGGCCGGCGCTGAGGTCAAAGCTCTACTTCGCATCCGAATCGCACCCTGGCGGGAATACGCACCACGGCTATGATCTCTGGGAAGCCCTGTGGGTGCCAGCTGGATCCCTGTTCGACCGTGGCGACTGCAATGGCGACGGCGAAGACGGCGACCTAAGCGACGCGATCTTTTTACTCATCCACAACTTCGACGGGCGGGTGACGCCGTCCTGTTTGGCAGCGTGCGATGCCAATGGCGACGGCATAGTCCTGGGATCCGTAACCGACGCGATCTACATGCTACAGTACAGCTTCCTGGGTGGACCCCAGCCCGCCGAACCGTTCGCAGTTTGCACGCTCATGCAGTCGTCGGACGATCGAAGCCTCGGATGCGATGAAGCCACGTCGCACTGCGAGTGAAGCCGCGATCGTCGCGCTTCGCTAGCACATGCGAGCAACCGATGACTGGCCGATCAACTGTCGGCAACGACCCGTAGGTTCTGCGGCGGCGCCGGTGGCACGGAGTCGACATCATCATCGGAGGCATCCGGGTTGGGATTCAGGACCCACTGGCCCCCACCGTCGTGGACCCACTTATAGTTTGCAGGTGCCCCCTTCTGAGCCGGTGCCTGAGCGCGGTGGGCCTTCCACATGTTCGTGACGAACGGATCCCACGCGACACCGCCGCTGAGCGCTCCGACTTGGTCATCGTCAGCCATCCACCGATCGCAGTAAGCGAAGAAAGCGTCGTGACTCCACGCCTCCATGGCGCGAAGAAGACGAGCTGCGAGTGCCGTGCCGATGAAGGCGTTGGAGGTACAACACTTGCGGTAGCTTTCCGATCGCTTGTCGATATCGGACCAGGTGCTCGGATCTTTCTCTTCGTAGGGCGGTACCGGACCGTGATGATCGATCATCTGAAACAGCGCCGTCTCACCGTGCCATCCTTGGCCGAAGTAGGTCTGTTGATCTTCGGAGAAAACCGACGTCGTGCTTTTGACGTCCGGGAGCATCGCATCGTCACCGAAGAGGAGAGCTGCAAACACGACGGGCCACTTGCGCCCATTGTAACCACCGCCTCCACCATACCATGAACCGCCGTTCTTACGCATTCCGTGCAAATCGATTCCTAACTGCACGAAGCCGATCAAGAGTTTCTCTTTTTGCGCGTCCGGTACGTCCAGACACAGCATGAGGCTCCCCATGGAAGTCAGCCGCGCATACTCGCGTCCATAGCCTGGCATGTTCTCAAGCGGGCAGACGCGCGAATGCAGCCAGCTATAGGAGTGATCGATCCACACGCGCTCGAAGTAGCGACCGAAGAGATCCCAGTCAGGCGTATTTGCGACGGCGGGCAGCTTCGGGAGGAGATCTCGTCGCAGATCGCCCGCTCGATAGATCGGCTTCTCGGTTCCCGAGTATGGTGGACGGAAAGCGTCGGACGGTGGTGCGGCGTCCAAGCACGTGAGCACCGCAGCCGTCTTAAGCACCGACCAAGAATCCTCGAAGTGTCCTTGAACGAAATTCGGATTGTCCACCGTCGAGAGGAGACTCACGGTGGAAATCAACGAACGATTGACCGCCAGGGTATGGGGAAACCGGACAGTGAGCGAGGCGTCATAATTTTTCACTCGAGAGTCGTACCCTTGAAACGAGCCCCATCGATCGATCACCATCGATCCGTTCCGCATGGTGCGATCGTCCTGCAGGGCTACGTCACCGAACTGATTTGGATCGGTGTTGATCGTTTCGCCGTCCGGGGCTTCACCGGGCGCCGGATCGACATTGACGATCGTCGCCGGCCCGAGGACCCACCAGTCACCGTTGACGAACTGTCCTGTCTCGTAGGGCTTGTCAAACGTCCAGGTAACTCCCCACTGCGACACTGACGACCGTAGCTCTGCCTTGGCCGGCGTACCGATCGTCAAAGCGAACAGTCCACTGAGAACGACTGCAAAAAGGCGGGCTTGCGTTTTCATCTTCTCTTCCCCGTGATCCCGATCCGAAACTCCAACATTCGAATCCAATGCAACTCGTGCGGACCAGCGACGCCTCGCGCCGCTACCGTAAGAAATACAGACTGCAAGAATCGATCCAAACCTACTCTCAAGACCAAACTCCTCGATCCATTGAACTTACGCACGAGGACAGACGCCTACGAAGCGCCCGAAGAGGCCATGCCCACCGCGGTCCGGTGTCCCATTCTTCCCTAGTTGCGTAGAGCCGTCAGCGATGCGTGGGAGCATGCGGAAAGACAACGAACGTCGGAACCGAGATTCTCCCGCGACGCTCACCTCGAGTGTGGCCATTTGGCGTCGAGCTTGGGAGCGCCGGGGTGCCACTTACTTCTCTGACACTGTCTGTGGCGTAACAGCTTCGGCAGATCCGCGACCGCTCGGCTGCGGCACGCTTCGTGCCACACGCAAGCCGTTCCAGCGATACCGCCGATGTGGTCTTTCAGCATGACGCATCTCCGGGCGAAGAATGTCGGCGCCGTCTGCGTACGAACCACCACGAACGACTCGAAGACCTGCAGAGGTTGGGGACTCGCGACCATCATTCGCATCGAAGAGATACGGCCAAGCTAAACTGGAGCACCATTCCCAGACGTTCCCCTGCATGTCATGCAGGCCCCAGGCGTTCGCCTGCAGCGAAGCAACGACGCGCGTCGAGTACGTTTCGATCTTTCGAAAACGATCGCCGGTTAAGTCGGCAGCGCTAGGCTGCGGTCGAAACCATGCGAGCTGACTTAGCTCGGCTGTCGCTTCGCCTCGGCCGCCCAAGCGACACGCGTATTCCCACTCGGCCTCCGTCGGCAGACGAAAACCCCCGCCTGACACCATGCTGTTCACCTTGTCGAGAAAAACTTGGCAATCCTCCCATGAGACGCTGTCGACGGGCATCGTGTCCGCGTCTGGAAACTCGCTGCCTTGATGAAAACTGGGGTTCGAACCCATAACGCGCTTCCAGGTCGCCTGCGTCACCTCGGTAACGGAAAGGTAAAACGGCTCCACACGCACCGTGTGTGCCGGCTGCGACTGCGACAGATCGTCCGCCCCCATGTCGAAGCTCCCGGGCGGCACGAGAACCATGGCAACATCAAGTGCTGCGACTGAAACCTTCCGCGGCAAACCGGTCGAGGCGTGGTACTCGTCTCCAGCCAGCACGAATCCAGGGATCTCAGGAGCCAGACGCCGCAAAGATGCTCCCAGGCGCTCTCGCGCAGCCGCACTTTCGGGAATCATCTCCAGCGCCTCCTCGAACGCGGCCCGAGCTTGAGCCCAGTTTTCGCCACCCATAAGGCTGTCTCCGCGTTCGATCGTGGCGCGAAAGTTCTGCCAGCGCTCAAAAAGGCTCTTCAGTTGCTCGTCTTTCGACAGCTCCGTCTGCGTCGGATCGACGAGCGCATGTACATGATGACACTCCTCACACGTAACAAACTTCAGCGTCTCGGGACAGCCGTCGTCGTGGCACTCCGCCGTGCAGAGCGCAGCGATTTCAGCGCCTCGAGGCAGTCGGTCCGGCTTCACCTCGTTGCGTTCGTTGGCAACATGTTCAGAGCTCTCGCCGTGGCACTCCTGACAGGTGGTACCAGCTTCGACGTGGGCCGAAACATCCCACTCAAGGACGGAGACGACATGACAGCGGGAGCAAACACCGGCTTCTTCAAACTCCGGGGCGTGCTCACTCGACGCGAGTGCCTGGCGGATCGGTGGTGCGTTCGTTCCAGGCTGCGACGAGCCAGCAGCGTCGATCTGATTCGCGGCCAGCTGAGGCACCAACTCTGCACCGGGCGAAACGTTCGCCGGTGCCGCTTCGACCTGCTCACGATTCACCGCCTCGGCATCGGCGGCAGTCGTCTCAACAGCCGCGGGCGCTGGCGGTGGAACCCGAGAACAGGCGGTCCCCAACAAAGCGAAGAACATGAACGCGCCCGGGACCGAAGCTAGCAGCCTGTTGAAAAAGTGCTTCGAGCCGAAAACTGGTCTCTTCGCGTCCAGATCGGCTGCGGCAAACGGAGGCAATCTTCGGGATTTTCGAGTATTGACGCGGTCGAGCTGGGCGTGAAGAGGCCAGTTTCTTCGGCCGAATGACTTTTTCAACGGGCTGCTAGGCGAGCCATCGCTCATCCAGCCACCTGTAGTGGCTCGGCAACCACTCGCTGCCCTGAAGTTTCGCCAGCGCCCCAGCAGCGTCGAGGACAGACCTCTCGGCGCGACCCAGCGTCTTGTCACGCTTGAGAGCACCGTAGTTTTCCTCGACCTCGTGATCCTGAAACATCCCTGGCATCGCCGAGGTGATGAAAGGCCGCGAATACACGAACCGCAAGGCAGCTTGACAAAGTGTCTCACCCGGCAGTTGATCAAGTCCCTTGACAAGCTTGGAAACCACTGCCGGCAGAAGCGATTTGTTGCGACCCTTGTAGAGTCGAGCCTGGTCACCCTCGGGAACAGACCCAGGATTCGCATTGGGGTCGAGACGAACGATGGAGCCGGCTGCCAAGGGTTTGATCGCGATCAAGCCGACGTTCTTTCGGATAGCGAGGGGTAAGGCTTGTGTGTAGTCGGCGCGCGCGTGAATGAAATTGTAGGGAAACATGATGTAGTCAAGGCCCTCGAGTTCGTTGAGGGCACTCACCATCATCTGCTCGCTATGAGTCGAGATGCCGATCGCGCGGACCTTTCCAGCCTTCTTCGCCTTGCGCATGACATCCCAGTCTTCCAGAATCCGACCATCCACGGCTGCCGCATCGCCCACATAGATCCTGTACAGATCAACGTGTCCAAAGAGTCTCGCGCCTTGATCGATGTTGTTGCCGACAAAATTCGGAAACTGGCGACAGAGCGACACCAGGACCTTGTCACGCTTTGGCTTGATGAGGCGGGCCATGGGCTCCCACTGGCGAGCGTTCTCGTAGGTGTCAACCATGTTGACCCCAAGGTCCATCGCCCGCGCGATCTGCCTGTCGCGGCGCTTCTGTCCTTCTGAGCTGAGACCACCGCCGGTGACCTTGAACGCGGGGTCGGTGTGCGAACCGAACGACAACTGGGAGACGAACACATCAGTCGTGCCCAAGCGCCGATACCGCATGCCCCCGCGCGAGAACTCGCGGATCATGTTCGGCGGTCGATCGTCGGCGGCAATCGCCTCACGCAGCCCGAGCAGGGGCGACGCCCCACCAAGTCCGGCGGCCAAGATTGCGGACGAACTGCGCTGGAGAAACGCGCGTCGCGACGAGCGGTGCATGGTCGGCCTCGATCACAGGAAGATTACAAATCAACCGAGTCTGACGTCGCGAATCATCGTAGGTCAGGAGCCCTCGAAGATGCAAAAGGATTCAGAGTTCAGGTCCTCGTCTCGCATTTCCCCTCTTCGGCAAGGCTTAGCGACACCAAGCGGCCCCGGTGAGAGCTGGTCCTAGCAGGCGCGACGCCGCATGGCAGCGACGGCGTCTCAGCCCTTCGTTCTCTCTGTCCTCTGCTTCGATTCCCGCCCTGACGTGCGATCGGGTGCTCGAAAAGTCTTGCACCGAAGGCAGCGGCGAAACAAAGGGAGCCAATCTGACGCCGCGAATCGCGCGGCCATCGCGCGGCAGCAGACGAGCACCCAGTGATACGCCGCGCGCGTCCCAGGTTTTTGGTATCGAATCCGGCTCGCCCTGAGACACAGCGGACGATTAGACTGAAGCGTCTCTTGGTCCGTTCCAACTCCAACTCCGCGCCCCAGCGCAGCAGCATCAACGTCGCAGCGAAGCTGCTTCGACTGCCGACTGCAAGGCTACGGTACGTTGGAGTCATCCCATCACCTCCTTCAACTAGCTTGGAGACTGGAGCCATGCGTCATTCCCACACACGCGTCACAACCGTTTTCTTGGTTTTCGTCGGCGTCGTGGCTGGGTGGTTTCTCCACGATCACCGACGCCAACTTTTGGTCGATGCGACTGCGGGCGAGCCGACGGCTGTCGTTCCGCGCTTGGCCGCACCCGCATTGGCTGCGACCGATGGCAAGCTCAGAATCATCGCGTTTGGCGCGCATCCGGACGATTGCGAAATCAAGGCCGGTGGCGTGGCGGCCAAATGGGCCCGCCAGGGACATCACGTCAAGTTCGTCGCACTGACCAACGGCGATATCGGGCACTGGCAGAGCGCCGGAGGCCCGCTCGCTCGACGTCGCGCCAAAGAGGTTACCGAGGCGGCCAAACTGCTCGGAATCACCACGGAGGTCCTCGACATCCACGACGGCGAGCTACTCCCGACGCTCGAGAACCGCCGCATGGTCACACGCCTCATTCGGCAGTGGAAAGCTGACGTCGTCCTGACCCATCGACCCAACGACTACCACCCCGACCACCGCTACGCCGGCATTCTTGTGCAAGATGCAGCGTACATGGTCACGGTGCCGTTTTTCTGTCCCGACGAACCCAACCTGACGCGAAATCCAGTCTTCATGTATTATTCAGATCGCTTTCTCAAGCCGAATCCGTTCGAAGCCGATGTGGCGATCGCCATCGACGACGTCATCGAAGTCAAGCTCGACGCCCTCGGCGTGATGGTGTCGCAATTCTTCGAGGGCGGCGCTACCGGAAACGCAGGACTCATTCCGGCCGACGAGCAGGGCAAGAAGAATCGCCACCAGCAAGTACGATCGTATTTCGCGCGGAGATTCGCCGACACAGCCGAAAAACACCGCACGATTCTCAGCGAGCTCTACGGAGCGAGCGCTGCCACGGCGATTCAGCATGCCGAGGCGTTCGAGTTGTGCGAGTACGGCCGGCAACCGTCGGCGCAGGAATTGCGCTCTCTATTTCCGTTCTTCTAACGCAGGCGCGAAAGCCCCCCTCGGGGCTTCCATGTCTCCGGATCATGACTACAATGACCGCTTGCGTCCGACCGACTGCCCCGAACGGCGCGCAGGGTGCACTTCAGCAGATTCTTCACGGAGAAAGTCCTTCATGAGCACGAATAACTACCCGAAGCTCCATAATGCCGGCTGGCCGGGCGTCGTCGGCAAAGGCCCCGACGCTGACGAACCGTTCATCGATCTCGACACGATGCTCGACCTGACGGCGGCAGCTGAGGTTGACGGTACGAAGTTCGATGGAGTCGATCTGTTCCTTAGTGCGCCGCACGTCGACATCGACTCGTCAGAGGATGACCTCAAGGCACTCGCAGACAAAGTCCAGTCGCGAGGACTTGTGATCGGTTCGGTCGTCGCGCCCGTGTGGCCACCGACCGGCGGTGGATCGGCCATGGGGAACGACGAGGAGCGCGCGAAGTTCATCTCCATGGTAGAGAAGGCCTGCGGCATCGCCAAAAAACTGAGTGCGCTTGGCGTGCGGCCAAGCGGCGTTGTCCGCATCGATTCCGCTGTCGATCCCGGAACCTGGTCTGCTGACCCGAAGGGGAACAGCCAGAAGATCGCGAATACCTTTCGAAAGGCCTGCGAGATCGCCGAAGGCTACGGCGAGAGGCTCGCGGCGGAAGGAGAGATCTGCTGGGGTGGCATGCACAGCTGGAACGAAATGATCCGCCTCCTCGAGCTCGTCGATCGACCGCAAACGCTTGGTTTTCAGGCGGATCTGGCGCACACGCTGCTCTACTTGCTCGGCTACAACGCGCCGGACGACGCCATCGTCCCGGCCGGTTTCGACTGGGCGGACGAGGCAGCATTCGCCGAGGCTTACAAACAACTGACAGCCGCGCTGCGCCCGTGGACGATCGATTTTCACGTCGCTCAAAACGACGCCACGGTGAAGGGCTCAGGTTCACATGACAAGACAGGGCGCCACTGTCTCCCGGACGACCCCAATGGCAAGCTTGATGTCGTCTGGGCATCCGGCCACTGGCTGCGAGACGCCAGCGGCACGGTGACAAAGACCTGCCGCCACATCTGCTGGGACGGCTGCATGTTCCCGAACCAAGTCATGCAAGATCCCCAGACGTGGAACAAAATCCTCGCGATGATGAAGAACGTGCGTGACGCACACGGGTGGGCGGAGTAGCGTTCCGGCTCTGACTCAGCCTCATCAGAGAACGGAGCGCATACATCGCGACACCCAACCAGCTCGATCGATCGCCGGCCGGGTTGACCCGCGAGCCATCAAATGGGATAATATTCCCAAATTGAACGGCCCCAAGTCCTCGTCGACGCAGGTGTGTATGCGTTCCATCGTCATTTTGCTCGTGCTGAGCTCGCTGCCCTTAGCCTGTAGTAGCGGCGGCGGTAGCAGCCCAGGCCCTATCGCCAGCGGCGGCATCGGTGGCACCGGTTCCGGCGTCACGGTTGTGCGCGGTCCGATCACCGGTTTCGGGAGCATTTTTGTCGGCGGCGTCGAATGGGAGACGGAGGGCGCCGCGGTCAGCATCGACGACGCGCCCGGAAGCGACGGAGATCTCGCCCTCGGCATGGTCGTCACCGTCCGCGGCTCTGTGGATGACAACACCTCACGCGGCGTCGCTAGCGACGTAGAGTACGACGACGATATCGAAGGCCCAGTGTCGCAGGTGACACTTCTACCGGGCGACGGTCGGGTGAAGGAGTTGAGCGTGCTGGGAACGATCGTGGTGGTCGACGAAGACTCTACCGTGTTCGCCTCGAGTGGTGCAGGATTTGCTTTCGCGTCGGTTTCTGTCGACGACGTCGTCAAAGTGAGCGGCCTGACCGACGAAAGTGGCAGGCTACGCGCTAGTCGAATCGAAAAAACTGGCGTCGTTTCGCCCGCAGGAACCCCCGTCGAGATCAAAGGCAGCGTGTCAGACTTCGACGGTGTCGACCAATTCCGCCTCGCCGGCATCGTCATTCGCTTCGATCCGACCGGTGTGTCGACCGATCTGACCGATCTGCCCTCGGGCGTCGCCAACGGACTTTTCGTCGAAGTTGAAGGAATCCTCGATGCCGCGGGCGACGTCTCGGCTTCGCGCATCGAGCTTGAAAACGAGAATGTGACGATCGGCGGCGTCTCGGTCGAGGGTGACGACGTCGAGATCGAGGGATTCATCACCACGTTTCAGAGCCTCGGGGAGTTCTCGATCGGTGGGCAAGCCGTCGACGCTTCCAGCGCGACACTGCGCCCTAACGACCCAACGCTCTTTCGGGCTGGCGTGCGCGTGCAGGTCGAGGGTCGACTCAACAGCGGCGTCCTCGTAGCCCGTGAACTCGAACTGCGGCAGTCTGAGATACGCCTTGCCGCGGAGATCGACACCGAGGCAAGCATTGATGCATCGACGAGTCGGTTCACACTCTTGGGCGTGACCGTCACAGTCGATGCTGGCACACAGACGGACGATGAGATTGACGATGACCAGCAACTTTCCGTCGGCAGCCTAAGTCCCGGAGACTATCTTGAGGTGCGCGGATTCCTTGGTCATGATGGCAGCGTCATCGCCACAACGCTGCGACGCCGAGAGGATAGCGACGACGTCGAATTGCAGGGGCGCGTCGAGACTTTTGACGTGGCCGCTCGGACGGTGACGATTCTCGGGCAAACGGTCCCGACCGACGCAACGACGGAGTTTCAGGACGAAAGCGACACGGAGATCGGCGCCGACGCGTTCTTCTCGCGCATCCGGGTAGGCGATCTCGTCAAGGTCTCGGACGACGAAGATGATGACAACGCGTCGATCGATCAAGCCGATGAGGTGGAGTTCGAGCTTGATTCGTAGCCGTTCGGGTCTACGGGCAAACAGTCGAGTGCCTCACACGCCACGAGTTCGCTGCGAGCGTCGAGCGGCTGGGGACCCGCGCGCCGGCGGTTTCTTTGATCTTCCAGACCAATTTGGATGGCTGGTATGAAGGCGGACGTTCGCGCTGCTCTCGGCAAGGCGATCAAAAGGCTGCTGCGTCCGCTAGTCCGGATCCTGCTACGCAACAGCATGCCTTTCGGCGTTTTCATGGAGCACGCCAAAAGAGTCTACGTTGATGTTGCAAGCGACGACTTTGCAGTCCCTGGCAGAAAACCATCACAGTCACGCATTTCGATTTTGACTGGCCTGACGCGCAAGGAGGTGGCGCGCCTCTTGAGTCAGGACACCGAATCCACAGCCGACGACACGGAACGTTACAATCGAGCCGCTCGTGTGATCTCTGGTTGGGTGAGGACCCGAAGATTCCAAGATCGTCGCGGCGCACCGGCCTCACTGCCGTTCGACGGCGACCGAAAGAGCTTCGCCGAGCTCGTGAGGAGTTTCAGTGGCGACATGCCGGCTCGCGCTGTCCTCGATGAGCTCAGCCGCGTCGGTGCTGTCGAACGACTCAAAGACGGTCGCATCAAGCTCGTGACGCGCGCTTACGTACCACGCACAGGCGAAGAAGAAAAACTCGGAGTGCTCGGACAGGACGTCGCTGAGCTCGTGGCTACCATCGACCACAACCTCACTCACACAAGCGACGACGCCTTCTTTCAGCGCAAGGTAGCCTACGACAACCTCACGGCGGAGTTTGTCACACGCCTACGCGCCCTCGCGGCACAGGACGCCCAGAAGTTGCTTGAGCAACTCGACGCTGTGATGGCGCGCCACGACCGCGACGCGTCCCCCGGGGTGCGCGGCACCGGACGCAAGCGCGCTGCGCTCGGCATATACTATTTCGAAGAGGACGTTGAGGAGGAGTGACCTCATCGTGATCAATCTCGTCGGTCAGACTTGACTGCGCTTCCGGAGCACCTTCTCCAACACCGATGGAGACGAGACGGGTGTGCTAACCTTCCAAGACTTTCTCGCGCCAGCGGGTCACAGCCAAGTCGAAAGCGACTCCAGGATCGATCCCATCAGGCTCAGGCATCCCGAGAACCCTACGCGCGTCGAAGGTGTGCGGTACCACGAGCGCACCTGCAGCGATTTGCGTTGAACGCAGTGAATTGATCCGCGGGTACGTATTGATATCGACAAAGAAGGGCTCATCATCCTCGGCGCGAACGAGCATGTCGACTGCGAAAAAATCGAGCCCGCTGACCTCCGCGATCTTTCCCACAGAGTCTCGCATCTTCGGCGTCAGGTGAAATCCGTAGAAGAGCCGCTCGCATGATCCGCCAGACACGTTCCAGTGCCGAGAAACGAACAGCTTGCTCGCTCGAATCCAACCGCAAAGATAAAAAACGCGATAGCGACGAAAAGCGCCATCGCCATCTCGGAAGTCAAGGTACGAAAAAGCCCGGTAGCCCTCTCTGGGGCCGTCGTAGGGCTCAAGGCTTTTCGGAGAGACCTGGGTGTTCGCCTGCTTGTAGACCGCCAGCCCAGAGTAGTTGTCGCCGGGAAGAATCTCGACGGGGACCGAGACACCCGCCGCTGCGAGCTTCTGAAAAGATCCCGGCTCATGGTAGAAGTTGTAGCGGTTCGGCTGGTTGATGATCGGCACGCCACGGCTCTCCGCTAGGACGGCATCCGTCCGTGCGCGCGACTCTGCTGACATCGGATCCTGCACGTGCACCCAAATGACATCGGCACGTTCCGGACGCTGGGTAACGCAAGCTGAGAATCTTTCACTGCGCGCGTTGATCCAGCGCGCGTGACGGTCGGAAAAAGTGACGCGCGCAGTGTCGAAGTCGACGATCGCGAGGTGCTGACGTCGACGCGAGTTTCGAGGCCATCGTCGCGCGATCCGGTAGCGCAGACGATCCAGCTTGTCAGCGAAACGCATCCACGGCTTCGGTGCGTCTGAAAGCGGTGTCCCAGCGTAGGCGGGATCATCCTGCATCGCCGCGCTCCAGCACGTACAGAGGATAGTACGCGTACCACGGCTCGCCTGTCAGCTCGATACGCCTGCATGAAAGACCTTCGGAATGCACGGCGGACTCCCATTCAGAGCTGGTCAAGAAGAGATTTTTGCCTGAGTAGCTGAAAATCTGCAGGGACTCATGCTCGGCCGGCGTGATGTCACCTGCCGCGAGCCGGGCGTCGATGAGTTCAAAAACGCGCGCGTTGTCGAGGACGCCGCGCTCGAGGACTCCCGGCGTCGACGCAAACCCCCACAACCGAGCTGTGAGGGCGAATGCCGGCACGCTCATCGCGCCGCGGCGATAGGCGTCAAGAATGCGGTCAAATGACAGGGAGCGGATGACCTCCGACTCCGGCAAGAGCGGTTGCCGAAAAATGCCGCGTGCTCCATCCGCCAGTACGTCACCGAGCAATCGAAGCACGCGTTGCTGTTGAGCGAGTGACAAGAGATTTGGGAACACACCGTCACCGAACACGACCCCGAAATGACCAAGCGTTGAAGCGTCCATCTCGGTCCACTCGCGGCGTAAAATCTTCTCCGTCGCCTCTGGAGAAATCCAATCACCGTATGCCTCGATCGCCGCCTCACAGTGATCTACACTAGTGAGCGCAGAGCCGCTGTCGACGGCGAGTTGTCGCAGCTCCGGCGTCATACCAAGGACTAGAGCCCGTGCAACCCCGCTCGAGTCCAAGGACGCGCGCATCTCGTCGCGGTAAGCTTCGATTTCGGCGCCGCTCGGCGAACCGGCCGCGTAACGCTGTCGGCGACCCGAGACGCGGGCAGAAAAATCCTCTGGACGCCAACGGGCCATGCGCTCATCAGGGTCCGCGATTGACGCTCTTCGGATGGGCATCTCGATCTCTTCTCCTCCGAGTTTTCGCATGGAATGCCTTGACACAAAAACACTCCTCGCCAACCCTTCATCGGCCGCCCGATCATGTTTTCTGCCTATGCGGCGACCTCGTCACCTCAAACATAGGCTCGTCGTCTCGGGCGAGTCCAACTCAACTCACGCGCGTCGGTCGTAAGGTACAGTATTTTGGCGACAGGACGAAAGAGTTAGGCTTCAATTGTGAACGTTCACGGATTCATACTGCCCGCCCGTATTATCGGCTGCATCCTCCTGCTGTTGGCGCTCGTTCCAGCGGCTCTGGGCGTCTGGTTCTTCGCCTTGACGCGCTCTTTTCTGGCCACGTCGAAGACGACGCAAGGCACCGTCACGGCGATTGAAAAGAGCGCCGATTCAAACGGGTCAGAGTCCTACTACGTCGTCTTCGAGTTCTCCGATGAATCCGGCGCCACACAGCGCGTTATCTCGCGCTGGGCCAGCAACCCGCCGAGCCATGCCGCCGGTAGTTCGGTGGAAGTACTCTACGCGCCGGACGAACCCTCGAACGCGCGCATCCGTGGTTTCTTGTCGCTCTGGTTCGGACCGACCCTATGCGCGATTCTCGTCGTGCCGCCACTGGTGTCCGGACTCGTGTTCGTGTGGCTGATTCCACTAGCCATTCGGCGTGTGTGGAAGGCGTAACCACGACCTCAAGTGCGATCCTGCGCCACGAGGAATTGCTCAGGATCAAACGGCGGCAGTTGTCGACACGATAGATCTAAGCTACTATGGCACCATTCCTGACGGTGAGCGCCGCGCGGCACGCGGCCGGCCCTGCATTCTATTTTTTCGAAAGCCTTCGTTCGCTAGGGAGACGCTCACGTGCTCCATTTGGTCGACCGTCGAGCAGAAGAAGCGACACCACGAGATCCGCGACGGCGCCCCTTAAGCCTGAGTCGCCGCAGCTTTCTGCGGATCGGCAGCCTGGGCTTCGGCGGCTTGTCCCTGCCTCAATTACTGCGTGCCGAGGCGGCAGCTGACGGCACGTCGAAGCCGGGCGCAGGACGCAAGCAGAAAGGGATCATCATGATCCTTCTGCCGGGTGGCCCGCCCCACCTCGACATGTACGACCTCAAGCCGACGGCTCCGCGTGAGGTGCGTGGTGAGTTTCGGCCGATCCCGACGAACGTGGACGGGATCGAGATTTGCGAGCTCATGCCACGCATGGCCCGCATCATGGACAAGCTCGCGATCGTCCGTTCGCTCGTCGGCGCCATCGATCAGCACAACCTGCACCAGTGCTTGACCGGATGGGAGAGCCACCCCGCAATGCGCGACTCCCCACGCGTTCCGGGCTATCCGGAAGGCGGCTGGCCGTCGATCAGCGCGGCGATCTCTCGACTGCAGGGGACGTCGAGTGACACGATCCCGGCCTCGATCAGTCTGGCGCCTGAGGGCGCAATTGACATCACCCGGGCGGCACCAGGCCAGACGGGATATCTTGGCATGGCACACGCCGCGCTAGAACCCAATGAGGAGGCGCGCGACGACTTCGTTCTCAATGGGGTGAGTCCGAATCGTATCGCCGAACGCAGCCGGCTCCTGAAAAGTTTCGATCAGTTCCGGCGCGGGATCGATACCGACGGGACAATGAAGGGAATGGACGCGTTCGTCGAGCGAGCGCTCGGCATTCTGACGTCGTCTCGACTCGCTGAAGCTCTCGACCTCGACCGTGAGGATTCCCGCGTCCGCGCCCGCTACGGCGTACCTGGCCGCGGCGATCCAGAGTTCGGCGGTCCAAAGCTTCTCGAACAATTCCTCCTCGCGCGCCGCGTCATCGAAGCCGGTGCGCGCTGCGTGACAGTCGTCTTCAGCCGTTACCCACTCGGTCGCATGCTCCAGGGGCGTTACAACTGGGACTGGCACTCCAACAACTTCAAGGAAGCGCGCGGTGCTCTGCCATTTCTCGACCAAGGCGTCAGCGCGCTTGTCGAGGACCTCGACAGCCGTGGGCTCCTCGACGATGTCTCGGTCGTTGTCTGGGGTGAATTCGGGAGGACGCCGAGGATCAACCAGAACGCTGGGCGTGATCATTGGCCGCAGGTTGGTAACGTCCTCCTGGCTGGCGGTGGCATGCGCACAGGGCAGGTGATCGGTGCGACGAATCACCTCGGTGAGTATGTCACCGAGCGGCCGGTGCACTTTCGAGAAGTGTTCGCGACGCTCTACCACAACATGGGGATCGATGTAGCGCGCACGACTCTCACCGACCTTAGCGGCCGACCGCACTTCCTCGTCGACAACCGACGCCCGATCGCGGAGCTCGTTTAGCCTTTGCCTCGAGTCGGCGACCTGTTGCTAACGTTAGCGACAATCCGCCCCGGTCGTACAACCCAGCGCGTCCGGTGAGGCATCGACGCCGCAGCCAGGATGCGGTGCGGCTGGCGGTGCTCCCGAGTCACCGAAAAGATAGCCGAGGAGTGCGATCGCGTCGGTGAGATCCACGCCTCCCGAGTCGTCCACGTCTAGGGCATCGGCGCAGGACGGAGGACCTACTCCGCCGGCGACCGCGAGAATGATAGCGACGGCGTCGCTGACGTTGAGAGCACCGTCGCCGTTTGCATCGCCGCGGCGCAGCGGCGTTTCAGATAGGACAACCTCGAGCAATCTCTCAGCGGTGAAGGTGCCACCCCGCGAACTGCTGGTGGTGATCGCTGGAAAGCCTTGGACGCCGACGCTGAACGGCACCTGGACCTTCATCTCCACCACCGATACAAGCTCCACATGTGGTGCTGGCACACCCGCGAAGAACACCTTGGTGAACTCGCTAAAGCTGTGACCACGTAGGGTGACCTCGACAGGGCCCGCCCCATCCAACTCGACTCGATCCGGAATCACCTCCAGCACGCGAGGGTTCAAGAACTCGGAGTTGATGACCATGGCGCGCAAAAACGCCGGGCGCCGACGCGCGAACGTCTCCATCTCCTGAACCTGGGTGCGAAAGACCGTGTCGGTGCGCCCAGCGAGCGCCGCATCAAAACGCAGGTCGTTCTCGATGCGTGCACTCAAACGTCGAATGTGAGCGATGACGTTGTCTGGCGCGAGAACGCCTTCAAGGTGTCGCTCCATTTCGGCCAAAAAGAACTGTTGGTAGTGCGAATTCCTCATCAGAGCCATGAAGACGTCCTGAATGCGTGAACGCGAGCCTTCGAATAGGCGTGCGAAAGAGTCCGTTTCCGCTCCGCTCACTCCCAGCTCCGCGTCCCACACGAGAAAAAGCCAGCGCCCATCAGCGCGGCGCGGCCGTGCGGCGAACCAGTTCTGCTGCGGCCAGTCATGATTGCGCGCCCAGATATTGAGAATCATGTATGACACGAAGACGTCGTTATCGATCAGTTCAAGCCCTTCCTCCAGAGTGGCGTCATCAACTACGTCATTGTCGCGGAAGAATCTCCCAAGTGTGTTCCACGCCGCAGTGTCACCGTCGAGCGCCTCGTCGTCTCGACTTCTCTTGATCACATCCCACTCGGCGGGGTCGTCCGAAAAGTGTGACTCGAAAAAGATTCGATCCATCCGCTCGACAACGTTGTAAACGCCGCGGTACTCCATGTTGACGAAGAGGTGATACCAAGATCCGTGTGAGATCGTACCGCCCATCTGCTTGTGAAGGTCACGCGTCAGTTGATCGCGGATAAACCCACCACTACCACGAAAGGAATCATTGAAGTTGGAGCGCAGAACGAGTTTGTCGAACTCCTCGACTTCGGTGTCCGGAATGACGCGGTAGCGGAGTCGCTCGTCACCATATTCGCGGCGAAAGTACGCGCGGTACGCTTTTTTTGTGTCGAGATCTCCTTCACGCCCGACACCACCATGGAGACGAATGCCGAATCCAGTGCCGACGACGCGAACTCCGCCCGCGTCCATGATCTCCAGGTAGCCGGGGCGTTCGAACAGAGGCCCACGACGATCCTGCGCCAAGTGCACAAACTCAAAGTCGTCGGGGGCCATCGACACCGAAAAGATCGGTAGCGAGAACGTGTGGGCCATCGAACTGAGGAAGTAGCTGTGCGACGCGCAGCGCGTGATCAGCGTGCCATCGAGATAGCCTGCAGCGCGAATCACGGTGTCTTCGCTCACAAGGATCGGTCCGGTGTATAGCGAACTCTCAAGCGTTGGGCGGGTACCATCCAGTGTGTAGTGGATCTCCGCGCCGGCGAGGTCAAGATCGAGGTCCAGAGTAACGGCGAGCGGCTCAGTGTACTTGCCGCTCGGCGGTATGAAGAGCGGCTCCTCAACGATCGCCCGAGCCGCGGTGCGGGCGTCGTTGCTCGCTAGTGGCGTCGGAAAGGGTGAATAAAAGAAACTTCCCAGCCCATTCGGAAAGCGCCCGAACGAATGATCCTCGGTTTGCTCCGGCAGCGCCACTTGATCGATCGTTTGACCGCTGGAATCCGTGAGCACCAGATCTTCGCCGGAGCTACTAAGCCTGAAATTAGTATGGAGCACCGTCGGCGCGACTCCGAGTTGCGGAACCAACGATAAGTCGTTGTTCGTCACGCTGCGATTGACCAGAACCATAGCCAACACGTTCGCGCCGCTCTGTACGAACTCGCGTGCGCTCGACAAGTCGAAGCGCTCCGGCGCGCGGCATTCGATGTTTTCGGCTGCCAAGCTGCCGAATGTCGGCTCCTCATCCGCAGGGAAATTCGCAGAGAGAACTCGCTCGCCGTTAATGTAAGCAACAAAGCCATCGTCATAACAGACGTCGAGGACGAGATTGTCGAGCGCGGTCAAATCGTCGACCTGGAAGCTCTGTCGCAAGAACACCGCGCCGATATCCCGCGGTAAAACGGTTTCATCATCGTCGTCCCCGAACCCAAACCCAGCCTGTCCCGAGCTCCACGCTGAATCGTCGAAACCAGGCTCGTTCCAGCCCGCTGGAGGAGCGCCATCATCGGGTGATCCGATGAGGTAGCGCCATTCGGCGTCCAACGGCACGAGGACATGCTCGAAGTCGATTGGCTCCGTCAGCCCCTCGAGCACGGAGGTCGCCGGCTGCACGCGGTCCTTACCCGAACACCAAATCAGGCGGTAGCCGCCGGGCTCAATGGTGGCTCCGGGGAAAATCCATTTGCGCGGTTGGCGTAAATCATCGCTGAGTGCGTAACCAGCCAAGTCGATCGACACAGGCCCGGCATTGTAGAGTTCGACCCAGTCGGAGTCGTCGCCATCGACGTCGAGGCTTGCGAGGCGACTGTCGGCGAGAACTTCGTTGATCACGATCTGCGCGGCAAGAGGCGCCGGTGCGAGCCCGAGCACAGTACCAACGACGAGCCTGTAACCTAGAATCCGCACGAGCACCTCCGAGTGAGCCGGCTGGAAGTGTTCAGGCGTTCACCTAGCCACCCCCCAGCATCCCCAGTGTGGGGAGTGCCTCAAACGAAAGCGAAGGAAATCGTCGTAGATTCAGAGCCCGTGCCTGCAAAAAATGGCGAGCAGCAACGGTGGACGGTGAGTGAGTATTCGCACCCGAGACGCGGCGCCAACGCGAAGCGTACTTCACAGTAACGTCACTCATGCGTCTCTTGCCGCCGGCCTTCCAGTTGTTGAGGTCGTCGTCTCTGTTGGTCGTACGTTTGCGAGCTTCGGCAGTCGGCGGTTCGACGTCGAAAGGACCATATGCCGCAAACCTATAGCTGCGGCGGCGAGGCTTCTCTGACGACGGCTCCTCTCTCCTCGCTCAAAACGAGGAGCGCGAACTTATCGACATTGTTGATCTCGCCCGTGCTCAGCGAGCCATAGTCGAACCGGCCACGAAGGTCGGTGTAACCGTCCTTGTAGAAACGAACACTTCCGTCTCGCATGCGAGCGAAGACCTTGACGTAGACTTTGGCGAGTGGTCGTCCGGAGTCCTCCTCTACGACCTTCAGATGGGCGTAGTTCTCGACCATCTGTAGGTTGAGGGCATTGGCAAAGTAGGCCTGTGTCTTCCGCACACCGCCGGCGACGACTTCGACGAGGACGTTCGCGCTGTGGAAGCGGTCCGGCAGGAGAAAGGTATGGTTGGGATTGGATGGGTCCAGCTCCTTCTGCTGGGTCAAGTTGGGCCGTACGTACGAGAATCGATCCGAGTTCTGCTGTACGAATGGACTGCGAGAGAAGAGAAGCTCGAGATCCATCAGGTAGAAGTTGATCGTACACTTTGAAAGATTCTGAGAACGGAGCTCGATCTGCTTCGCCTCCACCTGGAACTCAAAGCTCGCTTCGGTTACCGCCAGGTGAGTCTGCTGTTGGCTTCGACTCTTATCGTCCACAACTTCGGCCGCTCGCCCCGTCTCGATCTCATCGAGCTGCGTATTGACGGCGGTGAACAGCTGACGCCAACGCTCGACCGGATAGTCGAGATATCGGTCGCAGACCGAACGCGCCCGGCGCAAGTTGTCGGTGGATAACCCGAGGTAAGCGTCGACAAGATCGTACTGCATCTTGGCGGCCAGACGCTGAGGTCGGACTCTGGAGAAGAACGCAACGGCTTCCTCTATGCGATCCTGCAGTAGGAGGTAGTATGTAACTCCGAGCAGATCCTCGTCTCCCAGCTTTGGGCGATAGCACAAGACCGCCATGTAGTTCACGTACTGCTGGTGAAAACGATCGTTAAGGATCGTCCGAGACCTGCCGAGCCGATGCGCGCGTGCGTTCACCAGCGGCAAGTACTCCATGTGCTGATACGTCTTGCGTTCAACAGGGTCGAGGCTCAGGAGCTGGCACTGGATGGCGCGACCAACTCGCCCAATGAAGGCTGTCGAGTGGCTGAGAAACTCGCGAATCACGGCCGGTCGGCGATGCATGAGGCCATATGACCACAGAACATCGTTGTAGACATGTCGTTGGCGGAGGTGCGATAGCACTTTGGCGTGAAGGTCTGCGTCACGCATGCGCCACGCAATGCGTTCCAGCTGGACCCGTCCAAGATTGTGCGCCTCGAGGAAGGCAAGGACTTCCGACTCGGTGCCGTGCTGGGAAACGTAGTCCCACGACCCTCGATCGATCTGGCTCGGTTGCTCGCGTACACGAAACTGCATCGGCGCAGCGAAACCAACGAGCTTTTCGTCCTTGGCGATGTGAACCGGATAGTGCGGGTAGTCGCCTGCAGCGGGAAAGTAGAAGAAGTAGTCGTGAGTCCACGTACGGTAGGGCTTCAGGTCGATCGAGATGCTTCGAGTCTGCCTTCCTGCCGAAAGAGGTAGCGAACCGCGCGGAATCTGCAGTAGGACGTTCAGCTTCTGGCGTGAGGAGGTTGGATTGGTGACCACGATGTGGCCACCATAGACAGTATGAACCAGGAACTCGTCGCTGATGTAGTTATCGACACGCTCTCCGCCCTCATGGCGATAGCGAGCACCATTGCGGTAGAAATTCTGACTCACAAGAATGGGCGACTGCTCACCCGCCAGTTCCGCTGCCTTGATCTGCTTGTGAAACACCACGAGAGGGCTTGCAGCATCGAGCTGGAAGCTTGCGTCGGCGATTTCCGTTTTGTGCTCCCCAGCTTTGAAAGGGAGATCCAGAACCGAGAGGGCGAACATCATTTCGGTGAAATTTCGCGAAGCTTCAGCGAAGTGGCTTGAGAAGAATGGGGTCCCCTCAGTGTGGCGAGCGAAGTCACGCCAGAAAGCGTTGACTGTGACGAGCTCGGCATTCTGCCGCTCGATCGGTAGGCGGTAGTAGTTGTTCTCCGCCCATTCACGCGTCTGGTCGAGTTTACGGTAGAGCTGTCGCAACACCTCGCGTCCCGCGAGGCGTTTCTGGAAGAACCCGGCCGCCTCTGCCTGTTGAGGGGCAGCTGCGGCAGGCGCATCGTGCTCGTGGCCGTGATCATGGTCGCCCGCCTCCTGGTTTTCCTCCTCCATTTCAACTGCGTCGTCCTGAAGCGCCCCTCTCCGCCGCATCATCCCCAGCCTCGATTTCAGCCTTCTTTGCTTCCCCAGTGCCTCTCTCACCTCGTCAACTCCGAGGCCACCGCCGACGTCAAGCGCTCGACCGAGAATACCCGTGTCGAAGAAACGCTCTAGTTGGCCGGCATCGGGAATCACGAGATCGTACAGATCTTCAACATGGCGCTGTGCGTGTTCGCGCTCCGCTGCGATGCGCTGCGCCAACAGAATCCGCTCGACGATGTTGAGCTGGCTGTAAGCCCAGGGCTGCAGATAGTCCTCCAGTTCGCTGCCAATCAACCACTCGTCGAGAAACGTCTTGTGATACTTGTTACGAAGATTGGGCAGGACGACCGTCGAGAAGAACTCCGGATCTTTCTTGAAGAGAAAGAAATTCAGCTCGTGGCAGGCGTAGCGGCTATAGAGATCGCTTTTCTCGTCGTCCGTGAGCTCCGGCCACCGAAGCAGAAAGGAAAACTCCACCAACGTTGAGTTGCTCGTCAGAGTCGTGAAGAGGGAATGAATCCTCGCGAGACTGTCGTAGATTTCGAAATCTGACGTGGTGATGTCACTGAGAGTGAATTCGACACCCTTTTCGATGACGCTGATCAGTTTCTGTTCGGTGAAGTGTTTCTCGGGATCCAGGTGGTTCGCCAGCCGCAAATCCCTAAAACTCGCGTCGTTCTCACTCACCGAGACGTGACGATAGATCGTGTTTTCAGGGTCGATAGCGATGATGTGAATATGCTGCCCGCTTCCGAGTTTCTCGCGTGGCACGCTGATGACGCCGTCTTCCCCGACGCGTAGATTCTCGATGACAGCAGTCGGTTCGCCCAAAAAATCGAGATTGACGTACGCTTCCGTTTGCGAACGAGCGGCAGAGGCCAACGCGTCGGTGCTCGCTACCGCGGCTTCCGATGCTGGCACAGCCTCGCGCCGGAGAGATTCTCCCTCCACTCCCATTTGCACCCCGGTCTGAGTCGAGCGAAGATCCCAAGGACTGAGGAGCAGACTCGGCCGAGCAAGCAGGTTTCCCGGAAACTTGGTGGCATGCTGGCGCTCCAGTACGTAGCGATACTCGTCACCGATGTCGCGCGCTGTGACGTACTGCGTCTCCGGCCTGAAGACGACGGAGCCCTGCACGGGTGCAAGTGAAACCGCACCAAGAGAATCAAAGATTCTATAGTCTGGGATATAGCGAGTCGCCACCACGTGGACACGCGCGTAGCGCGTCGCATTCTGGAGTCGAACGTTGAGTTTGTTGGCGGTGACGTCGACGTTCGAGATCTGCAGCGGCTGTTGCCTTCGTATAGACAATCGACGGTACGGAGACAAAACATAGCCATGCTCTACTTTCCCCTTCGTCAGCCTAATCGAAGTCCGCTGTCCGCTCCCCTTGAGGAGAAGATCATAATCGCCAGCAGAAAGCCCACGCAGTCGCAAGAACCCGTCACCGAGTGAGAGCGCCGCGAAGTGATCGCTCACGAACGTCCCATCTCTCACTTCGAGGAGAGAAAACTCGGCCGGCTGAGGACGCGTCGCTGGCCCCATATACGGCACGAGCACGGTCTCGCCAGCAACACCGTGGATCGTCGTCGGGACAAGGCTCTGGTCACTGCTAAGACGCCAACGTCGATCTTGGCCGTCCGGCCCCTCGGCGGCGACCCACTCAATGCCACGTAGCTCTCCGAGCTGGACACGGCCGTCAGCGTCGGTCTCAAGGGCGACGACGAGCGGGTCGCGAAAGTCGTGGTGCTTCACGGTGATCGAGACGGCGTGATGCGCCTTAACCTCCCCCGACTTGCCGAGGAGGTCAAGTACGTATTCTCCCTCGACGAAGCCGAGGTGAAGCGCGTCAATGTTCTTCGTCGTGTCGATCCCGTTGAGGGCGAAGCTCTTTTCCACGGTGAGCGTTTCACGCTCGCTCGCGCTGACGTTCTCGACTCGGGCCTCGAGTCGAAGCTGTACCAGCGCCAGGCGATCCGGCACCTGAAACGTAAACGACGATTCACGGTCCTCAAACAGCTTAAAATCTTTGACCTCCGTTTGCGAACTGATGCCGTCGTGGTCCGTCGAGGAGACCATTAGCTTGACATCTTCAAGAACCGAAAGCGTGACAGGGGTTTCATTGAGGGTCAGGGAAGGTCGTACGACCACGGTTGCCTCGCCGCGACGAATCAGCGCCTCGCGATCGACGTAGATGCCCGCCTCGAGCCGATACGCCTCTGACTTGTGCTCAAAGTGATGCAGGGATGCGAAGCCATCGTCGACGAGAACGATCGGGCGTCTACCCGGCTCGTTCGAGTACGGCACGACAACCTCACCGTCTTTTCCCGCCGCGTACTCTTGCCCACCGAGGAGCAGTCGCGCGTTCGGTAAAGGGCGATTCGACTCGTCGAGAATCGTGAAGATATGTCCCGCTTCGCTGCTTCGCTCCAGAAAGGTTAGTCGCCCACGCCGCACGAGCGCACGACTGCTTTTGCCGTTGCCGATGAACTCGATCACGTACGTACCGCGGCGACCCAAGCTCGGAAACTCGAAGTGCCGCCTAATACGTCGAAGTGGCGGCTCGCGGTACGTAAAAGTCTCTTCGGTATTCGCCACCAGTCCGTCGAGGTCGATCGCGGTGTCGACCTCGCTGCGTCTCGAGCGGTAATAGTTGAGCGTATTGATCTCGAACACCTTGACGATCAGAGTCGAGACGTTCTTGACGTAAAGATCGAACGACACCTGCGCGTCCGGATCGAAAACTGACTTCTTCGTGTACGCAAAATCGAGATCGACGCGCTCCCTGAGGCGCTGCAGATCCCCTGGCGGCACCATGGAGTACCACTTTTCCATGTCCCCTATGCCGGCGAGAATCTTCGTCTCAGCGAAGCGGCGCTTGACGTAGTCGTCGCGCAGATACTGGGCGTACTCACGGTAGTTGTCGTCGGTGAGGAAAAAGTGCTCGAGAAAACTCCGCACCAGCGGTTCATCACTACCAATCGGCGGCAAAAGCGACGCTTGACGAAAGTCCGCACTCAGGTCGGCGCCGTGACCTCGGTGTTCCCGTGCCTTCAGGTACCGTGGGTTGACGTAGGGCGCGTGGCGCGGCAGCCGCAAATAGGTCAAGAATCGCCCCTTGTTGTATTCGCCTTGACTGCGGTCGTGAATGAGCCGGTGATAGAGCACGTTCGCCTTGAGCGAGTTGTGACCTTCGCTCAGGCGCGAGACGAACTCCCACAACCGATCGAAATACGCCTCTCGCACGCCGGGATCCTGCCGCCAGTTGAGATCCGGCTTCGGACGTAGCTTCGTCAGATAGACGCCGACGAACCTGGCGTCGTTGAGCAGCTCAGGCTTCAGCCGCACACACTCCTCGAGCTGGCTCTGAAGAAGCGCACGATGGATCCCGTGCGCACCGAAACCGCGGCTGCCGCGCTGGTTCAGGTCGTCGACGACAAGTCGAGGAAGGCCGTCAAGATCAGGACGCTGGAGTCGCGACAGCAAATCACGTCGCCGCTGTGGTGACAGCCCACGGCTCGCGGTCCACTCCAAGGCACGCGTCTCGAAGCCGTCGAGCGTGCCGCGATGGCCGGCGAGTGCTCGCCGCGTCAACGTCTCGCGGCTGATCAGTCCTTGATCGAGCGTTGTCGGCAGCTGGCGCTTTTTGTCCTCAACTTCGCGTTGGTGATCGAAGCGCAGATTGAGTTGACGACGTAGGTAGGCCAAGGCCCCCTCCGGGTCTTCTGGGTAACGAAGCAAAGCTTGACGGCTCTCAATTTCGACGACGCGCCCAGTACGCTTGTAGCGCTTGATCCACGTCTCGAGCAAACGATCGACCTCGTCGAGCTGGCCGCTGTTCTGGAGGTGTAGGGCGTGATAATAGTAGTAGTCGCGCGTGCCCGGGGTGAGCTGTTCCAGCGCCTTGGCGCGGTCCTCGGCAAGAGCGAACTCCTCCACGAAACCGATCTCGTTTGGATTCTGGGCAGCACTCTCGCCGGCACTGCAGGCCCCAGAGCTCCACGAGACGATGGTCCAACAGGCTGCGACCCAGCACACCCCGACAACGCTAAGTGGTTGAAACTTCATGGTCTACGCTCTCACTACAACTTCGAACGATGGTTCATTGACGCGGTTCGCTCGCCCCGACTTCGTGCCCACAACCTCTAGACGGCCAGGCCGGCGCATTTGTTTGGACCTTTTTCGCGACAGGCGTGGTTTTCCTCTGCCACGCAGGCGACTTCGCGGCCACACCCCGGATACCATAACATCGCACTCAGGCCAGACGAGATCGGCTTGAACACGAAAACAGAGAAAGGACACTGACTTATGAAGCGTCGCGAATTCCTTCGCACGAGCATCGCCGCAGCGGCGTACTCGACTCTGGGTCAACGTGCGTTCGCTGCCGGCAAGGAAAACTCCAAACGCGTCGGACTCATCGGCTGCGGTTGGTACGGCAAGACAGACCTCTACGCGCTCACGCAGATGGCACCTGTGGAGGTCGTCTCGCTTTGTGACGTCGATTCAAAAATGCTGGACGAAGCCGCAACGCGTGCCTCGGGGTGGCACCAAAGCCGCAATCGCCCGCGTACCTACTCCGACTATCGCGACATGCTCAAGGAGAAGGACCTCGACATCGTGATCGTAGGAACGCCGGATCATTGGCACGCGCTGCCCGCGATCGCCGCGATGCAGGCCGGCGCCGACGTTTATCTGCAAAAGCCGATCAGCGTCGACGTAGTCGAAGGTCAGGCAATCCTGGCGGCGGCACGCAAGCACGGGCGCGTCGTTCAGATCGGCACGCAGCGCCGCAGCACGCCGCACCTCGTGCGCGCCGTTGACGAAATCATCAAGTCCGGGCGTCTCGGGACGATCGGCCATGTAGAGATCTGCTGCTACTATCACATGCGAGCCAGTGAAGCGCCGGCGGACACGGCACCACCGCCGCACCTCGACTACGAGATGTGGACGGGGCCGGCGCCCATGCGACCTTTCAACTCACTCGTCCATCCGCTGCGTTGGCGCGCGTTCGTCGAATACGGCAACGGCATCATGGGGGACATGTGCGTCCATATGCTTGACATGGTGCGTTGGATGCTCGACCTTCGTTGGCCGCGACGCATTTCCTCGTCGGGAGGAATTCTCGTCGACAAGAAGAGTCGTGCGAACATCCCTGACACCCAAGTGGCCACCTTCGAGTTCGACGACTACGACGTCGTCTGGACCCATCGCAGTTGGGGGCACGCACCCGACCCAGAGTACCCATGGGCAGCGTTCATTTACGGCGACAAGGGGACACTGAAAGCGAGCGTCAACAGTTGGGATTTCATACCGCATGGGGACGGGAAGTCGATTCGCGGTGAAATCCTGCGTGAGTTCGACAAGTTTCCGCAAGACCAGAAAGAGAAAGGCCTCGACGCCGACACCGCGCCTGCAAATCGCCGCCACCAGCAAAACTTCCTCGATGCGATTGCGACTCGAGGACGACCTGTAGCGGACGTCGAAGAGGGTTTCATTTCTAGCACCAGCTGCATCCTTGCGAACCTGTCAATGCAGCTTGGCCGTACGCTGGCCTGGGATGTTGCCGGTGGTCAGATCGCGGGCGATGCGGAAGCCAACCGATTGCTGCGGCGACCATACCGCCAACCATGGGTGCACCCGGAGCCAGACAAGGTGTAGCTTGGGTGCGAAGGAGCAGTGGATCGTGGCGAACCTTTCCGCGCCGACACGAAACGGCCAAACTCTAAGTGAAGTGAAGAAGCGCCACTTTCTGAACAAGTGGAGTAGCAATCGACCGGGCGTATAAATCTCCGCCGAGTCGTACATATTCTCTGCGATGCTTCCGATCACAGCGCCGTGTGACTCGCTTAGACGTCGCAAACTTTCACGGCATGTGCCAATGAGGCCACTTTGTCCCCCCACGTCGGAATAAACTCTTGCCCGACGTAGCCGTCGTATCCGGTAGCGACGATGGCTCGCATGATCGCTCCGTAGTTGAGCTCCTGCTGATCATCGAGCTCACCGCGTCCGGGCACGCCCGCAGTGTGATAGTGCCCGATGAACTCTTGAAGCTCCTCGATCCGCCGGATCACATCTCCGTGCATGATTTGTACATGATAGATGTCGAAGAGTAGTTTGAGGTTCGGGGATCCGACCCTCTTGATCACCTCCACGCAGTACTCAAGGTCATCGCCTTGGTAGCCCGGGTGGCCTTTCATGGGGTGCGACGCATCACGGCTGTTCAGCATTTCGAGCATGAGAGCAACCCCCTTCTCCTCCGCGTAGCCGACAATCTTCTTCAACCCGTGAACGCAATGGGTTAGACCCTCGTCGCGAGAAATGAGGCCGCTGGCCGGATCATCGACGTCGACCGCGTTGTAGCCAGTGAAGGCGATCACCGCCGGGAATCCGAAGGCGGCGCACGCATCGATGGACTCGCGTGTTGCCTCAATGACTTGAGTTTGATACGCAGGGTTGTTGAATCCTTTGACGAACGGAGGATCGGGGCTCATGTCGATCGGTGCCAAGGCGCAGTCAAGACCGGCGGCGCGAATGGTCCCGAAGCTCTCCGGTGGCACCATCTCGACAGACTTCATGCCAAGTCGCTTCGCGAGGCTGGCGAGCTCTGAGGCAGTCATTGCTGGGCTGCCGTCATCGGTGAGAGCGAAACACCATGCCACTGCCGACTGCTGGATGTGCTCGCCGCTGGCACGGTAGTTCCTGTCGACGCCCGGTATCTGCCGACTTTGGTCTCTGTCTCGCGGCATGATCAAGGCAAATGCACCCGCCCACCACTGGCGACGAGCGTTTGACCACTGATGAAGTTAGAGTCATCGCTGAGAAGGAAACGTGCCAGGCCGGCGATGTCATCCGGCTCGCCAATCCGGCCAAGCGGTGTCTGACTCACCTTTTCGGCAATCTCTTCGTCCGAAAGAGTGTGCACCATCTCCGTCTCGATGAGGCCAGGCGCAATCGCATTGAAGCGTACGTTGTGCGGTGCCAAGCCATCGGACCAGCACCGAGTCAGCGCGATCACTCCAGCTTTCGACGCGGAGTAGGCAGCCTGGTGCGCCCGCCCTCTCAGTCCTGCGACCGAAGCGAGCACGACGATTCGACCATAGCCGCGCTCCACCATCTCGTCCTTCACGGCTCGAACGACGAGAAAAGTTCCCGTGAGGTTGACGTCAATCATTCGTTTCCACTCGTCGAGCGTGAGCTCGTTGTGATCGCTCACCGAAGAAATCGCGCCGGAGTGAACGAGAAAATCGACAGGGCCGAGCTTCGAGCGCGTCAGGGAAACCATCGCTTCGACCTGATCGGGCTGGGACACATCACAGCGGACGTCGACCGCACGCCGCCCGAGCGCCTCGATCTCCCGCACGACTTCTGCGGCGGGCTCCCGACGATTGGCATAACTGACGGCGACGTGGCTTCCTTCAAGCGCTAGACGCAGAGCGATAGCGCGGCCGATACCTCTCGATCCCCCAGTGACAAGCGCAACACGATCGTGAAATTCGTTGGTCATGGTGTCCTTCGTCCGTCGACGCAGCCTCGGTCATTCACTCATTGATACAACCGCTCATGCAATCGCAGCACCGACTCAAGCGATCATTTTATGGCTTCGACGCCCAACAAAGCGGCGGCGTTGTTCCAGAAGATGTCCTCGACCTGACCATCGGAAAGGCGCTCCGACCAGCAAGCCCACTTGATCGATCTCAGGTGCTCGAGCCCCACGAGCACCGGGTCAATCTTCAGATGTCGCTCGCCCCAAACCGGTGTCGCTTCGTAGAGCCAGACGAACGAGTCCGCCGCCGCCAGGGACCGCCCCCGCTCATGGCTAACGGGAAGGTCCGTTCCATAGAGAAGCTTCTCGTGGCCAAAATGACGAATGATCGCCTGGTGCGCGACCGGCTCGCAGTTAACGCTGGTGTCGAAGTAGAGATTGTCGAGGCCAGCGAGCTGGGGCAAGCCTTCCAGGTTGTGCGCTGGTTGAAACCCGCGCGCTGAGTGCGCCAGGATCAGCTTCATGCCAGGGTAGCGTTCGCAGTAGTGCCGGATCCAGTGAATGTTCTCCGGATCCGCGGCGGCACGCCGCTTCACCATGTGCAGTGTAATCACCCAGCCTTCCTCGTGCGCCACCTTGACGATCGGCTCGGGAAGAAACTCCGGGATCGCGGCCTCCCACGTCGGTGTCACCGCAGCGTAGGTGTGATAGCACTTCAGACCCACGAGGCCCAGTCGGCGCACTTGCGCTCGCACCCACTCGGGGTCGTCCTGCGGCGTGATAAAGAAGAGGCCTCGAAAGGCGGACTGGCCACGGATCTGCTCGGCTACCCACTCGTTGGCTCGTATGCGTCGCTCGGGCTGCTCCGGAGTAGCAAACGGTATGAACAATGCGGCTTTTTGGCGGCCGGGATGGAGATCCTCGCTCAGATCGAGATACTCTGCGAGTCCCACGTCGCGATCAGAGCCCGCGATCTTCCAGCCAACATCGGCGTGAAGAAAGAGATGCGTGTGGGCGTCAAAAACGCGCTCCGGCAGAAAGGAGGCAAGCTCGCGGTCGAAGAACTCTCGATCCTGCTCTCGGAGCCCGGAAAGACGTGTACTGGATGTGCCTGCCATCGTGGTCTCCATCTGAGCTCTGTCGTCGGACAACGCCGCGACCTCACAGCAGCGGTGCGACAGCGCATCAGATCTTATCTTGGAAGGACTACGAGATCGAGTTGTCGGCGGCTAACAGCCTGCCTGAAAAAGTGCTTCGAGCCGAAAACTGGTCTCTTCGCGTCCAGATCGGCCGCGGCAAACGCAGGTAATCTCCGAGATTTTCGAGTATTGACGCGGTCGAGCTGGGCGTGAAGAGGCCGGTTTCTCGGCCGAATGACTTTTTCAGGCAGGCTGTTAAATTGAATCGGCGGTTGAAAGTCTGACCACTCAAGGACACCAAACTCGTTGAGAGGAGGCCTTCATGGCGCTCAGAACGCAGCCACTCGTCTGGTCCACAGCTCTCGTGGCGACTCTGCTCCTTGGCGTCGTCCTTTGGAAGACGCAGCGCGCTGAACAACCAAGCGACGACATAGGAGCGCGACTTGATCGCCTCGAACGGAAGCTGGACGCTCTGATGCAGGCGAAACAGGATCAAACCACGGAGTTGTTGGCGGAACTGCGGACGACCGCCGCGCGACAAGCGGGTACGCGAAGCCTCCACGAGCCGGACGGTCGGGAGGCTTCCGGTGGAGATCAAAACGAAGATCCTGCCAGCGACGACTTTTCGGTGGGAGAGATTGAGGCCCTGCTCGCCGAGATGGATGAGAAGCTGGGCCGGCTGGTTGGGGAGTTTGAGGCGGCACGATCTGGCACGATGACGTTCACTGGCCGTTCCGCGCCACCTCGGACCATGACCGGCAGCAACCCCGGAGAGCTGCACTGGAGCGCCAACCAAGTGCTCGGGGAGCCGGACACGTTCGAGAACGGTGATCTGCCCACTGCCTGGACGACACAGGGCGGGAACTCCGGGGAACAGTGGATCGAGGTAGGATATGATCGCAGCGTCGTCGCCAACGGAGCGCTGATTCGCGAGACGTACAACCCAGGCGCCGTCGTGCGTGTCGAAGCGATCGATGCCAGCGGCAATTACCACACGGTGTGGGAGGGCGATGACCCGACCACCGAAAGCCCCGGGGACTTCGAAATCGACTTCGGCGGCGGCGTGCCGGCTGTTGGGCTGCGGGTCACTCTCGACACCAATCGAGTCGACGGCTGGAACGAAATCGACGCGATTGGTCTCATCTCAGGAAACGATCTGCTGTGGGCAGTCGAGGCCGTTGCCAGCAACTCCTACTCCGACGGCTACCCAACGCCGACAGCGGAAACGCCCGATGAATGAGCGAACCGGACGGGCCAGTTCGCCGAAAAAAAAGCCCCGCCCCAGTGCACTACGAGGTGCACCGAGGCGGGGCTACGTTCACTACGAGCCGCTCGACTCTTAGCTTAGTGCTAGAGGTCAGAAACGAGCGGACAGCTCGGCGCGTATTCGCAGCCGCCGAGCGCATCGTTTGTTGGGTCGATGTCGCAGTGTTTCATCCCCGGGATCGGGATCTCGTTGGAGCCCTGGAAGAGAGCACCGAGGAGATAGATCGGATCGGAGACGTCCAGCAGTCCGTCGTCGTTCGCGTCCGCGGTGTCAGCGCACGTCACCGGCTCCGAACCGACGAAGAACCAATTGAGAACGAACACGGCATCCGAAAGATCAACGTTGCCGTTCGCGTTGGCATCGCCGCGGCGGAACACGGGCTCGGCCAAGACGCGCAGCTCCGCTTCCACGGTGCCGTCACCGCCGTCGCTGCCGTCACCGCCATCGGTGCCGTCGCCACCGTCGCCACCGTCGTCGCCGTCGTCGCCGTCGTCGCCGTCGTCGCCGTCGTCGCCGTCGTCGCCGTCGTCGTCCCCATCATCGCCATCCTTACCGTCGCCGAACTTCTCGCCGTTCTCGTTGCCGAACGGGCAGACCGAATCTTCATTGAAACGGGCGAATTCGTCCTTCTGGTTCTCGATGGCTTGAGGATCATCGCTCGCGACTGCGGCGTTGAACGCGTCAACAACATCGCCCGCGCCGAGCGCATAGTTGAGCGACAGGGCGTTCAGATAGGCGGATACTGCGTGCGCCCCTAATCGATTCAAGCCACCGCCCTTCAGACGCACAACCTGGAACATCGAGAGCTCACCGAACGCGTCGGACTGGAAAACGTCGGCAAAGGCGGTGTCCGGGTCGACGCCCCAAAAGGCGAAGTGGTGCTCCTGCTTCCAGAACCCAGGCGTGCATCCCTCGGCGCGGCCACAGTCGACGTCCTCACAGCGGGTGTCGTCTCCCTGGTATTCACCATCTTCTGCTTCGCAAGCCTCAAGACTGACGTCATCGACACAGGTGCCGTCGGGGAGGCAGCAAGCACCCTTCGGAGGCTCGCACGCCGCGTCCTCGCAGCGCGTCCCATCGCCTTGGTACGCGCCACCGTCAGCTTCGCACGCTTCAAGCGTCACGTCATCAACACAGCTGCCGTCAGGAAGACAACATGCACCCTTCGGAGGTTCGCACGCCGCGTCCTCGCAGCGCGTCCCATCGCCTTGGTACGAGCCACCGTCGGCTTCGCACGCTTCGAGACTCACATCATCGACACAGGTGCCGTCGGGAAGACAACACGCGCCCTTCGGAGGTTCGCAGACCGTGTCGTCGCAGCTTGTCCCATCGCCCTGATATGTGCCGCCCTCAGCCTCGCACGCCTCCGGGCTGGCCTCGACGCAGCTTCCGTCCTCTAGACAGCAAGCCCCCTTTGGATCCTCGCAGAAAAGGAAGTTCAGCTTCTGCCCCAAGTCTGATCTCGTCAGATCAATCGGCTTCGGGTTCTCGGTATCATTGTTGCACGCCCCCGACGACGTCAAACACTCCACGGAACCAAGAGTGTGACCGTCGATGTCGGCGACACGCACCTGGTACTGGGCGGCTTCAACGTCAGCAAACTCGTAGAATCCAGGCGCGTCAGCGGTGCTCGCGGAAGTTGTGGTGGCGACGACACTGCTGCCATCCGCAGAAAGCAGCTCGATCGTGACGCCATCGATTCCAGGGTCGGTTCCCTTATCGAAAACGCCATCGCAGGCGAGGTCCTTGATGATGCACCCGGACACAGTTGCCGCGGAGACTTCACTTACCCACAAGCCCACGAACATCGCAGCCAAGACCGCAAGTGTGCGACCGACTGTCGGAGACCGAAATACGACGCTCATCCTTTTTCCTCCTCAGGAAGGACTCTGAAAAACTCGGACAGCCTGCCCAGAGTCGTCTCCGGTGCGCTGCCAACAAGAACAACGACTTGCCCGCCCAAACATGCCTCTGTTGTAGCAGATGGACTCGCTGATCACCCTAAAAAACGATCGCTTTCCCAGCGCTTCCTCACGCGCAGACGGCTGCGCGCCTGGAGCGTCCCACGCCGCCGCTTGCAGTCCGGCAAAGGTGCTCATACGATAGAATCCATGGAATTGGCGGCCCACGCACGCCGCCGATCAAGTGGTGCTGACGACGTGCTACGGGGAGGTTGCCATGAAGCCACATAGAGAGTTGCGCTGGGGTCTCTGCGTGATTGCCGTGCTCGCCGCTCTCGTCACTCCAATCGGAGACGTTGAGGCGAAGAAAAAGAAATCAAAGTCAGCCCGACTGCGCGAGCAGCAAGCGACGATCCTCAAGCTCTTCGATGCCAGCAAAAAGCGTTTTCTCAGCAATGGAAATCTTCACCTAGTCTATAACTTCGAGTCGGAAACCGACTCGCTGACGTACGACTGGATCCCCAGCATCGAAAAGACGAAGTCTCGTGTCCGGTGGGCGCGAGAGGGAGAAGGTGGCATTTTTATCGAGAATGGAATCATCGTCAGCGACTTCGGCGAGTGGTACCACAAGGCTCGCTTTCTGAGGAAAGTCCGCTGCGATGTCAACGTCATGCACGTCAGCTCTTTTCGCCCAGGGACCTTCTTGGCCGCGGTCTATCGCGATAGCAAGACGAAACGCAGCGTCGGGACGAACGCCGGGCGTCAATTCGTGAGCCTTCGCGGGCGTCGACACGCCTGCAAGCCGATGCCAGCGAAGGAGCCAAAGCTGATCTCGAACAAACGTCTTTCGTTTGGGTTTCGACTGACGGCGAAGTCGCTCGAATCGACACGTCGTCAAAAACCTGTAGCGAAGACGGAGGAGTCGCGGTTTCTCAGCAAGTCCGGCGCCACTGGTAATGTGGGCCTCTGCTGGAACGGTTCCGTTCAGAGCTTTGTTTTCAAGGTGGTCATCGAAGGCAAGCTGGATCCGAAGTGGGTCGAGCAACAGATCGGAGAAAAAATGATCACCCGCGACAAGGCCAAGTCGAAGACGAAAAAGAAGAAGAGAAAGAAAAGCAAGAAGAGCAGCAAAGAGAGCCGGGGGTCGTAGAGGCCGGAGCCGGAGCTGAAGCGCGCCACGCTGTCAATGCGACACGTCGTCAACGCTCGAGCAGCGACGAGATGCGACGCTCAAGAACGGCGACGCGCTCGTTGGCCTCGGAGAGCGGCAGTCCTTTCTTGACTCCAGGGCGTTTGTGGCCGATGTCCGCGATCCAGGCGTTCCGCAGGACTTCCTGCCTTTCGGCGACAAGCTGGAGCAGATCCTCGTCGACAGCCGTTGGCGGCGAAAAGCCCCATGCTTTGAGCACCGCCGCAGCAACGACTCGATGCCCCGACTTGTCGAAGTGCACACCGTCGTCCGACATAACGAAATCTGGGTCCTTCTTGCGCTCCTCGGTGAGGTACGTCGTGAACGCCTTATGCACATCGACGACGATGTCGACCTGGCTCTTTTGCTCCAGCAGCCAGTCGGCGTAGCGGCGCATCACCGTGTCATACCCTTCGTAAATCGCAAACCAGGCAAACTTCTCCGCATCCCCGCCGCGGAGCTTTCCCTGACGCCGCATGGGCTCGGGGTCGAACGCCGCTGGTGTCAAGAGCACGAGCTTGGCGCCGCTGCGTTTGACCTTGTCGACCAGGCGCCGCATCCCGCCCTTGAAGGCAGCGAATCGCTCTGCGCTGAACGGATAGTAGATGGCATCGTTCATGCCGTAGGTGGCGACCACCACGTCTGGTTGCAACTTCGCCAGGACCCGGTCGAGACGCTCATGCAGGTCAGGCCGCGGGAACGGATGGTCCGGCTCCGAGAGGCCGCTCACCGTCTCGCTCGGTAAGCCGACGTTGACACACTCGATCCGACGAGTTTTTGCTTCGAGTCGCAGACGCGCGGCGACGAGCGCGACGTAGTGGCCTGAATAAGTGTTCGAAGCGCCAAGAAAGACGATCCGCTTCGCGCCCTGAAGGATTCTGGCCGGCTCATCGGCAACGGCAGCGCCGACTGGCAGCAGCACCACGAAAAGGGCACGGACGAGCAGGTAAAAACGGAACTTCACTGTATCCGACACAACGACTTCCTCATGCTCCAACATAGGTTCTGCCATGCAAGCTGTCCTCGAGCTCCCGCGGCAAGCGGTCTGAGTACAGGCGACCTCGACGCGGGTGAAAAGTGAGGTCAGAGTCGAACTTACACGCCACTCTTTTGCAGCCGGCGGCGAGCGACGCACGAAAGCCGTGCAATCGGCATCGACCCGGGCGATCATGAAGAGATTACGGCGATCTGGACAGAGCTCGGTCATGCTCTCAATCGCGCGAAACCATTGTGGAGGTTTCTTGTGTGCGGCTCAATGCGATTTCTGCGATCGCAACGGTCACCGCCACCGCGTTTTTCGGCATGCTCCTCGGGGCCTCCTTCGGATGCGCAGCGGGCACGCTCGCCCCGGGGCTCTTCGACGGTGCGATCCCAAACAAGGAGGTTGATCCACCCGGACTCGCAGTCGTGCTTGGCGCGACGGCCGGTGTGCTCTGCGGTGGCGCTCTCGGCGCCTTCGCAATCGCGATCCAAGCCTTGGCCGCGCTGTGCCGTGGCCTCTCCTGCCGTCGAGCCAGCTCCGACGAAGACGCACCAAGAGACGACATCACCGCCCCTCCTACCACTAAAGAAGAGCGCAAACCCCTTGATGCTCGCTCCGCCGCTCGCTAAACCTTAGCGTTTGGGTTCAAGGAACAGAGGAAACTCGCGGCAACGCACAATCGGGTGTCGCGGCGGGCCGCCGTAGCACGCTTCAGGCCATAGTGCCGGCGTGCGCGTCCCGGCCCGAGCGCCAAGAGCCGGGCGCACGGCATCACAGGTCAACGTGCATCGGATCGTGAAAGGAGGAATCCGTGACGCGGTCGTGGGGATGCGTACGCGGCGGTTTTTCATTCGTAATTAGCAAGATGATGTAAAACGGAGAAAAAATGAAGACGATTGTCACTTCACTACTCTTCGCGGCACTTTGGATCGTCGCCAGTGGCTGCACCGAATCGTCCGGCGGCGGCGCGCTCGTCGAAACGAAGGAGGCCTTCGCCGCTGAGGCGAACGCGCAGGCAGCGTGCGCCGGTCTTCCGAGCCATGAAGAACTCCACGAAGTGCTTCTCGCCGTCGTCGAGGAAGCGGGCAGCAGCGGCCTTGCCAACGACATGTGGGCAACGCTCGTCAATCGGGATGGCATCGTCTGCGCCGTTGCCTTTTCAGGCAGCGATCGCGGCGACCAGTGGCCCGGCAGCCGCGTGATCTCGGCGCAGAAGGCGAACACGGCCAATTCGTTCAGCCTGCCGGTGGACACGCGCGGCGCGGCAGGTCTGGCGCTGTCGACGGCGAACCTCTTCTCGGCCGTCCAGCCCGGCGGCAGCCTCTTCGGCCTGCAGCTCAGTAACCCGGTCAACACCGATGCCGCCTACCGCGGCAACCCCAGAAACTACGGCCAGCACAACGATCCGATGGCGGGCGAGCGCATCGGTGGCGTCAACGTTTTCGGCGGCGGTCTCGCGCTCTATGACGAAGAGGGCGAAGTCGTCGGCGCCATTGGCGTCAGCGGCGACACCTCCTGCACCGACCACGTCGTCGCCTGGAAGATCCGCGACGGGCTTGGCCTTGACAACGTGCCCCTCGGCGTCAGCGCCACCGGCGACGACAACATCATCTTCGACATTGCCGATGGCGTCAGTGCGGGCGGTTTCGGCCACCCAGCCTGTGACGATGACGTGATCGGCATCGCCGAGGCGCTTCCCGAGACGCACCCGATCGGCCCGAACGAGTGATCTGAGAAACGCCCCGTTCCGGTGTCACGAGAATCTCTTGTACGCTCGGGAAATGTCGCCACACGAGGCGGCATTTCCCGGGCGCTTTCTATTGAGGCACAGGGTTCGTGCGCGTGCACCGTCCATGGTGCGCCCGCAGTCGACATCGTTGACATCTGCGTGCTCTCCTCAAGCTCCTCCCTGCTTTCGGCCTGGGCGGTTGGGACACACAGTGTAAAGGCACCTTGGAACACTGCGACGCCGCGGGGATTTTCACTCCGCCGTTGACAACAGAGGAAACGTCGTCACGCGAGAGGACTTACGCGAGTCGACGTCGACGGAAGCGACTGCGGAATAACATTTGCATCGAGCCGTTGTGATGACTCGGCGGTCGGGTAGGGATTCCGCGCTTGGGTGATGGCCAGGAGTTTTCGACACGCAACCGTGTCCGGCTCGCCGCAAAGGTGGCGACCGGGCGAAATCGAGCCGTCGCCCGCGCCGGCACGCAGGATCGAGAGGGTGACGCCTTCCGTCGCCTCTGAGGGGGAGCGCGGGGCTTCGTCTTCAGCGCCAGAGCTTATTTCAAACGCAACTGGCAAATTCCGGGGAAATGGAGGTCAGTATGGCAGTGCGACGTCACATCTGTTTCGTTCGTTCGTTCGCTCTTTCTCTCTGGTTTCTGGTTCTATTCGTGTCCGCGCCTCCAGCTGGGGCGGACGATGTCAGGCCCTTCACCGCCTGGTCGCGAGCCATCGGAGGTGGGATCGACGACTCCGCCCGGAGCGTTTGTGTCGGCACGGACAACAGCATCGTCGTCGGCGGCGAGAGTGATTCCTTCACCCCCATTGAGGTCGGATACATCGTCAAGCTCGACGAAGAGGGTCAGGTACTTTGGCAGCGAACTCTGGAGGTACTCATCAGCGTTCGCTCAGTGGTTTGCCTGAGCGACGGCAGCATCGCAGCGGTCGGTAGCGATCTCGTCGTCTGGCTCGACGCCGATGGCAACGTCGAAAGGTCGATTCGTGTCGAAAACATCACCGCCGGCCCGCGGAATGCAGAGCCCATGGCGTTCGCGATAGGACCAGGAGACATTGCTGTGGTGACCGACGCGGGGCTCGTCGGCGTTACTCGCACGGAGACCCACGCCATCCTCGATCTATCCGGAATCGAAGCCATCGCGCGTCGAGGTGATGAATGGATCGTCGCAGTGCCCCGTCAAGGAGTCCGAGCGCTCACTGCGACTGGGGAGGAGGTGTGGGACGGAATTGCCCAGATCTCCAACCTCGCGCGGGTGCGGTGGATCACGGTGTTGGCGGTATCGGGGTCTCCGGGGAGCATGATAGAACACGCCCTTATCTCGCCCGAATCACCCCTGATGGTGGTCTAGGATGGCAACGAGTCTTCACTGTCGCTGAAGACCGGGCCATGATAGGAGCAGTGTTCGCGACGAGCAGCGGCTTCGTGATGCATGCGGGACGCAACTTGATCGCCGTCGACGCCGATGGTGCCGATCTCTGGCGACTCAGTTTCTCGCATCGCCGCTTCGACGACCTCGTCGACATCCAAGATTTCGCGCTCACCCCTTCGGGGCGCATCGTCACCGCCGGGACTGAATTCAACGGCAACGAGAATGATATCGCCGTTGTCCAGCTGCAGTTCGAGGGTGAGGCCACGGCCGCGTCGGTGTTCCTGCGCGGTGACAGCGACGCCAACGGCGCACTCGGGCTCGGGGACGCGGTCGTCCAGGTGCTCGAGCTCTTTCGCGGCCGCGCCCTGCGCTGCGGCGACGCCAGCGACACCAACGACGACGGTGTGCTGACCGTGGCGGATCCGGTCTTCCTCCTCAACTATCTCTTTCGCAGTGGTGAACGCCCACCGGTTCCCTATCCGGAAGCAGGCGTCGATGCGACGCCGGATCGACTCTTCGACTGCGAGACGTGATCGCACGCAGAGTGACGTCTTCAAAGTAGCAGGCACGCGCCAAGACGTCACGGTCACGCTCACGGTCCACGGTCCCCGTCACGCTCTAAGCTCACGTCCGGAAACGGCACACGGGAGTGTGCCTGCTACTCTTCGGGAACAGTCTTTGAACACTCACAAACTCTCTCAGGGGAGGAAAGAGTGCGCAAGACTTCTGAGTCCCGATGGCCAGCCCAACCTCGACTATGCCTCGCCGCGCTTCAGCTCGGCGCTCTCTGGTGCCCGTGGAGTGGTTCCTTCGCGACGCACGGCTACGGGCATCCGTTAGGACAACCCACAATGGGTACGCACTCCGCGCCGAGCCGATGCCCCGGGCCCGAGGCAAAAAGATAGTTGAGCAGGTAGACAGCGTCGGCGACGTTGACGAGGACGTCGCCGTTCGCATCGAGGAGGCGCCGCGTGCCGGCTTCTGCCTGCTCTCCGTCACCGCACGGAGTCTGCGCTGGCAGAAAACCGAACAGATGTCCGAGAAGCACGATCGCGTCGCTCACACTCAGGCGGCCGTCTTGTGTGATGTCGCTTGGCAGTCTCTGACCGCCCGAACCACTGTCGGGAGTGGCGCTGTTTTTCTCTCCAGGGGTGCCACCCGCGGCGAGCGATGCGGCCCAGTTCAAGACTTCGTTGCCGTACGCCGACGCCTCGATGCGCTCAAGCGATGCACCGTCGCCGTCAGCTGCTTCAGGCCACGGCGCCGCATCGTCGTAGCGCACAGAATCGACGCGGCTGAAAACGTCAGACGCAGCGGCAATCGGTTTCCACAGTCGTAGGCGCTCACCGCCGTTACTGAGCGCGCCGGCGAACGGACCGGCGATCGGCACGGTCGGTGGTACTCCGTGGGCCAAACGAAAGGCCTCCGGGTCGCTACCTACGATCAGCGCGTAACCACGCGCGGCTAACGTCACGCCGTCAGGAAACGCAAAACGCTCTTCGCCGCCGCGATCGCGAACGCCCCCAAGCTCCCAGCCGTCGAGCAAGAGCGCGGTCGTCCCCGGATTGAACAGCTCGACAAATTCGCTCCCTGTATCGGCTGGGTTGTAGTGAATCTCGTTGATCACGACCTCGGCGAGACGCGGCGCGGCGTTGTCACGACCCAGCGTCGTCGAGCGGAGCGCGGTGAAGTCGAGCCCTGTCGACGTCGCGTGCAGGCCGAAGCTCGTCCCGACGCTTTCCGGACCGAACCGCGCGCTCGTGATGTGTCCTGTCAGCCGTTCGTTCGCATCGGCAGACGAGAGGTAGAGATTGCCGCCGATATCGTGCGGCAATAGGTCACCTGGATCTTCAGGCAACACGAGCAGTTCGGTCTCGCGCAGCACGAGGTAGCCGCCCGGCTCGATCACCATGCCATTCGGAATGCGGAAGCGTCGGAGCGCGTCGCCGTCAAAGCGCGCCGGACTCAGAAACCAGCCACTCACGTCGACATCGACGTCCTCGAAGTTGACCAACTCAACGGCGTCCACTGCCGGCAGAGCTTGAACGGCGACTTCGCTGATGAAAACGTCAGCGCTGAATACTGTGCTCTCAGTGCGCCCCGGTGAGCCGCCGGCCAACTCACTCGCGTGCCAGCGAAACGGGTCGTCGGCTGCGTCTGGATCGTCAACGGCAGCACCGTCCGTTAAGACGAGAGAAAAGCCTAAGCCATCTGCCGCCACCGGCCACAGCCCGCTGTCTTCATAGCTCACTGAGAAGAGTCGCTCGCCTGCCGCACTCCGCAGCGTCACACGCTCACCTCCATCTGCGAGCCGACCTGCGAACGTGTCGAAGAGAGCCACGCCGGGATAAAGCTCGCGGAAAACGAACGCGTCGGACGCGAGCACGATGTACCCCCCGGGTTCTAACTGTGTCCCTGGCGGGAAAGTGAATCGGATCCCATCAGAAAAGAACGTTCCATCAAGTTGCAGGGGTGCCGCCGTGGGGTTGGTGAGCTCGACGAACTCCACATCGTGCTCCGAGTCGACGCCGCCAGCGTTGTAGAAAATCTCGCTGATGACCACGCCGACTGGCGGCGGGAGATCGCTGATCACGAACTCCGCCTCGTTGAGCGCACTCCACACTCCCCCCTGAAGTGCACGCGCCTTCACCGTTGTTTGCTTATCGAGAGCGATCGCTTCGCTGTAGAGCATCGCACCCGGCGACACGTCGCCTGTGAGCGGTGTGCGCGGGTCGCTGCCGTCCGTTGTCACGTAGACCTCAACACCTTCGAAATCGGGCGGGATCAGAGTGAGCAGGAACCCTGGTTGTATCTCACCACCATGTTGGCTGAAGAGCGGCGGATCGACGCTCGGATAGAGCTCCGCCCCTGGCCAACCCGCATGGGACCAGCGGCGAAGAGCTATGATAAAGATCTCGACGTTGTCGACGAGTTTTTGATTGAGCCGCTCGACGGCTGGCCGCCAGTGGCCTTCACGCGTGAAGCCCCCACCCCAGCGGGCTGACTCGCCGACGATTGCGTCCTCGATAAAGTCGGTCAACGCCTTCAAGCGCGCGCGCGACTCCGCTGCTGTCAGCGCGCCATCGTTGAAGCAGTGCTTGTAGACACGATCGGCGAAGAGAACACGGAACTCTGGGTTATCGAGAAGAGCCTTCCAGACGCGAACGATGGATGTCGTCCCAAGGTCGTTGTTGAAAAAGTAGGGAGGCACCCACGCGACACCGTTCCCTGGTGGCCCAGCGGTGCTCAGAAAAATAAACTCCCCGTCCCACATGAAATACATGAACGTCCCCGCCGGTGATGTCCGCGCACCGCCATACCAGTTGTTCTCGATTCCGTCGCCGAAACCCGAGAACCAGAACAAAATCACGTAGTCGATGAACTTCTCGACGTCGACGAACTCGCGAAACGCGGCGTACCGCTCGGGATCAGCCAACTCACGCTCCAGGGCCATTTCGACCATGTCGTTGAAGCGCGACGGATCGCCGCTGAGGTGCCGTCCGCTGCCTTCGTCGATATTGAAGTTGGTGGCGAAGTAGTCGGCCTTCCCGCCGCCGAAGTAAGCCGAGGTGAACCAAGCATCGGGGCGCTCGACCGGATTGTAGAGTCCCCAGTAGTTGCCGCGGATAAAGAGATGAACGAACGTGCCGTGCGATCCGATGCCTGACATCGCCAGCTGCGAATCGCGCACCCATTGGTCCTCAACATATGTCACGAGTTCACGGAATCGGCCGTTCGGCCAGCTTTGGTTCTTACCGCTGCGGAGAATGATGCGGTCAAACTCACGCACCGCCGAGTCCGCGTGCAGCGGCGCCGAATCGAAGAACGGATAGCGCAACTTGTCGACGCCGTACTCCCGCTTAAACATGAGGCGCAGGCTCGTCTTGCTCTCGGCGTTACTGTGACGCTCGATCGAACAGTCGACCTGGAAACCCTCGGCGCCGTCAGCGTGGATGAGCTCGACGGACGCGGGGTGGTCCCCCTTTGAGCTGTAGGCACCGCCGGGTCCGAACATGATGTCGCGACTAGTGACAATCGATAGAATCGGGATCCCCTCGAGACTGGCGCGAAACGCCGCGTTACTGGCGGGGTCGTCGATGACGTCAGCTCGTAAAAACCGCTGCTGAACCACGTCGTCGACGAAGATGTACGTGCTCGTCGCCGTCGCGCTGGGTAGGTCGCCGCTGCGAAACGCTCGCGCACGCAGCATCGTCGTAGTGGTGAAGGTCAGCGGCTCTGAATAGGGACTGGCAGTTTCGGCGTCCGGCGTCGGCTCAGAGCCGTCCAGCGTGAAGAAAACTTCAGATCCAGCGGTGGGCGCCTCGACCGTGACTTCGACGGGATCTGTATAAAAACCGCGCTCGACGCTCAACAGCGGCGCGCGGACGATTTCGCCGAACACCACGGCGCTGTCGTTCGCCTCAAGAGGTGTCGGCGGGCTAAGGTAGGAGAACTCGCCTGCAGCGTTGAGGCCATACGAAACATCCGGCTGCTGCTGCGGGTAACGCGGCGTCACTTCGAAGATCACCCGGCGCGGCGATTGATCGTCATAGAGTCCGAGATACTCACCGCGCGTGTCGAGCTCGAAGTTCGTGTGCAGTTCACTATCGGGTGCACGGCGGTCTTTACCGCTGGCGAACACGACCAAACGCGCCCCCGGATCAAGCGTGACGTCGGGGAAAACCCATTTGTCGACGCGACGGCGATCGTCCGTGAGCGAAAAACCGCTGAGTCTGACGGGGTCTACCACGTCGCTGCGCAGTTCGATCCAGCTGCCTCGGTCGCGATTCTCGTCGGGAATTCCAGAGCGGTTTGCCGCCAGGAACTCGCTGATGACGACGGCCGGAACGGCGACGTCGGGATCGACTCGATAGCTCCAGGGGTCGCCCGCGAACGGGTTGCGCTTCTCGGAGACGTCGGTGATCGCGTGCCCGTCGCGCCACGCCACAGCGACTTCGCCCCGTGGGAGCGCGTCGAACGTGAACTCATACGGTCCGCTACCACTGCCCCGAAGCGCGGCGACCGCAGCGCCGTTGATGAGGAGGTCCTCGGGGTCGACACCGGTCACCGGTTCGTCGAACGAAACCTCAATGCGAGTCAATCGACTGACGACACGACCCGGAGACGGCAGCACCGACGTAAGACTTGGTGGCACGATGTCAGGTCCAATCGGATCGCGCAACTCGAGGTCGAACTTAAGATCGCCGTTCGTGATACTGCGGTTGAAGAGCTGGATCGCGACGACATTCGTGCCTTCGACGAGAAAGCTGCTCGGGTCCTCAAAGACGAACTCTTCTGGAACACGCGGACTGTGAGCAGCAGTGGCAACGGCATCGAACGGGACGAATTCGCCGTCAGGAGCTCTGAAGACCTGAACGAGCTGCCCGTTGATCCAAAAGCGAAGACCGTCATCGACGAAGACTCGCGCCACGAAGCTGAAGACGTCGGCGAGCTCTGGGATTTCGAACGTCGTCCGCAGGTAGAGCGTCGTGTAGTTGTCCTGCATCGGCGGCTGGAGTTGGCTCAGATCGGTGCCGAAGGGTGGCGAGTTGCCGAAGCCGAACGGAGCCAGGCCCGAGGACCACGTCGAGTCGTCGAACTGCGGCTGCGTCCAGTCGAGAGTGCGGCCGGAAGGCTCCGCAGTGCCTTGAAAGAAGCGCCACTCTTGGGCCATCTCGAAGTAGACGACGGTGTCACCCACAACGGGTGCCGCGGCAACGAAAGCGGCCACGCACGCCACGATCACAAGCAGACTCTGGCATCGAGGCCTGCGGATTGTCCCGCTCTTGTTCTCAACCATCTCAACCTCATCTCTCTGCCGCACCGGCAGTCTCTCGATCCCAGAGGACCATCTTATCACACATCGCCCCATAGGCCTCGACCGCGGATTCCTGAGGTCACGTCGTTGGCGCTAGGCCCAAATCGTGGTTCTCACCCGATGTGACCGGGCAGCGGCGTCGCGGCGGTCAATCCTTCGCCTGCGACCGAACGCGCGACAAAAGACTCGCCACATCAAGAGCGTGCGACCAGTGGTCCAGGTAACGCTCGTCAAGCGTCTCGCGCTGCACTTCGTACACACTCAGAGCATCCACGAAGTGTCTCTCACTTCCCCCGGAGCGCTGCGCCCATGACAGCTTGGCCAAGATGGTGTCTTCAGGCGCGGAAACTCGAAGATTCATACCACCGAACGCTTCGACAATCCGACGCGAAAAACGTGACTGGTCGAACGGTTCATCCGTCAGCTGCCAAAAGTCAGCCTTGTCACCCTCACGAGTGGAAAGCAGGTTAAACATCGACCTGCGTTCAAGCGCCTGGTGTATCGCCTCTTCGGAAAGATAGAACTCAGGAGGCGGAAAAGCACTGAGTAGCCTCGCGCTGTCAGCCGCCTGCATCGCCACGACAAAATCGATGTCATGCGTCGAGCGCGGTTGCCCCTGCAAGCTCGACGCGATGGAACCGGTGAGCATGTACTCGATCTCGCAGTCGTCCAGCACGCTGACAACGAGATTCAGTAGTTCTGGTTGTGACATCGCTCCAAACGCTCGAGAAGAATCTCGCGAAACTCATCTTCGGAGAGATCGGGATAACGACTGCGAAGTCCCTGCACAAAAAGGTCACGCGAAAACTTCGACAGCTCGAAGGCCTTGCGGAGCCGTTCCTCTGGTGTCATCCGTCTCAGCACGCGGACGTAGAGCCTATGATTCGGTCGCGGTTTGGTGTCCACCGGATGTCCTTAATGCGCTTGCCGTGGCAGTGGGCACGCTGGCGATGATCGATCGATTCTCTCTCACTCAACATCATACCCGCTCGCCCGCAGTACTGCCTCGTGCACGGCCAGGTCGTGCTCTGGCGGGTAGTCGTTCTCCTTCTCACCACGAATGAGCGCTGCGAGGTTGCGGAAGTCACCGACGAAACCACGCCGCCTCGTGGGCAGGGTGACATCTTGATACCCCTTCTTGAACCCACCTCGCGGTCGCTCGAGAGCCAGACGAAAGCTGGTACCGCCGAGAGGCCGCAGATCAAAGGTACCATACTCACCGCAGACCGTGAACTGTCGCCGCTGGCCGCCCGCATACTCGATCAACGAGCTGCGCAGAGCAGCGGTCGCGTTCGGGTAATCGAAGACGGCCAGCTGATTGTCGGCGAGCGTATCGCGGTCAGGATGCGTGCGGCGAACGAAGGGTGTGACTTTTTGCGGCGGTCCGAGCACGGTGACGATTGCGTCGATCACGTGGCAACCGATCTCGAACATCGAGCCGCCAGCGAACTCGGCGAGCTTGCGGCGCGACTCAGGCCCGACCTTCTTGCTCATGACGCCATGAACTTCAAAGACATCTCCGAGCCACCCTTCGCTAACGGCGCGAAAGCAGAACTGAAAAGCAGGGTGATAGCGGTAGATGTACCCCATCTGTACGACGATCTGCTGTCGCGTCGCGTCGTCGAGCAGCTGCTTGTACTCGGCGAGCGATTCGCCCGGTGGCTTGTCGAGGTGAACGTGCATTCCGGCTCGCACACAGCGTTTGGCCGTCGGCAGAAGATCCCGCACTTCGGTCTCGACGACGACGGCCTGCAAGCCTGGGGTGTTCAAGAGCTGCTCTTCGCTGATCAAGCGAACTCCCTGGTACGCGCCGCCGAGCGCCTCACGCCGCTGCGGGTCATTCTCCACGACGCCGATGATGTCAAAGTCATCAGCGACCTCACGCAGCGACGAGAACACCCCCCGGGCGTGCGCATGCCCGGTCCCGATTTGGCCGATCTTGATCTTTGGCTTCTTCGCGGCATCGGCACCGCGGGCCCCGCGAGCGGCAAGCGGGAACGCAGCGACGCCGGCTGCCGCGGCGGAGAGAAAATGGCGACGGTGGATGCTGGGTGTGGTGTCGTTCATGCGAAGTCCTGTGCGATTGTGTGGGCGTTTGAAGGCGTTTGCGTGGGCGTTTGCGTGGGCGTGGGCGCGAGCATCCATCGCCGCCCCGACTCTGCGTTCCCATTCCTGTGGGCGGTTGTATAGGCGTTCTCTTTCTCCGCCTCTGCCTCTCTCTCCGTCTCTGCCTCCTTCACTCCCCCACTCCGGCCGGCTTGACGCCGAAGTGATTCAAGACGTTCGTTACAAGCTGCTGCATCTTCGGGTCGACCGAGAGCGCCCACCCCGACGCAATGGTGCCGGCATGAAACACGCGCCCGCCCTGGGGGCGTTCCCAGTAGATCATCTCCGCGACGACCTGCTCGGGATTCTCATCCCAACGCGCGAAGTAGTCGAGCGCCCGGGCACCTGTCGTTCGCATGCGCGCGAGGGTGACGATTCCTTCCGGCTCCTCAGGAAAGAGCGCCCCGGGCGGCGAAGCGCCGGTCAATCGCCTGAGCGTGCTTAGGCGTACGTCAGCTTCGTGTCCGCCCGCACGCGGTAGTCCACCGTTTGGCGCGTGCCCGAACGTCGTGCCCGATGCCACATCCACGACAATCGGCTTGCGAAAGAGAAAGTGATCCGGGACCTCTGTTTCGTAGACGTAGTAGTTCTCCTGGCGGCTGGTCCCCCACCAACCGATACATTCAAGGCCGACGAGTTTCCACGCTGGATAGCCGCACTCGCGCAGCAGGCTGCCGCGGCGACCGTCGTGACTGTGATAGAGCTCGCCGACCGTCGCGTACTTGCGCCCGCCGATCGCTGGGTCGAATTTGCGGCACTCCATCACCTCGCCCTGCGAGTCAAAGCTGACGCGCCAAAACAGAGTATTCCCCGAGAACACAACGGCCGCGCCGCCCTGTCGCAGGAAACGATCCACACCTTCGTAGGCGGCGATCGACCAGTACTCGCTGTGGCCGTTGATCACGAGCACTTTGTGGCGCAGGAGCAGGTCCGGGTCGCGGTGGAGATCGAGGTCGGTGACGACGTCGTAGGCGTAGCCGGCAGCCGTCAGCCAGTTGTGGGCAAAGCGTTCTGCCCGCGCCAAGTGACTGTATCCGATGCTCTTGGGACTGTAGAGGACTTCGGGCCCCGCGACCGGCCACGGCATGTTGAGTCCCATCTGATACGTTGGCTGTCCGGCAGCGTGATCCCGGTAACACGAATACGCCGGTGCCAGTGGGTGACTGTTTTTCTTGCCGTTCGTCGACCAGCGTGGATCGGTCACCGGAGTCGCTGCAAACGGCGTCGCGCTGTACGCAAGCCAGGTGCTGCTCGAACAGAGAACGGCGATTGGCGGCGCTGGTTGACTCCGAGCCGCACGAACGATGAACGTGACATCGTAAGTCTGCGCCTCCCCCTCCCACGAATAGTTGAGACGACCGGCATAGAATCCCGGCGTCGCATCTACGGGAATCGTGAACTCCTCCGTCACCTCCCAGCTGCAGTCGTAAAGGTCATCCGATGCTAACCGCAGGCCGTGTCCGCGCTGCGCGTCATGGCGCGGATCGTAGTCGCCGAAGCGCGGTACGGCCTCGCCCCGAAACGCGGGGCCGCCGATCATCCATGTGCCGCGATGGATGATCCGACCGTCATGGCCATTCCCGCTCATATCGCGTACGACATCGCCGGCCTCTTCGTCGAGTGGCCAAAAAGCGATCAAATCACCCGCTGCTCCGCCAGGTTGGGCGCCGTCGTAACGCTCGCTGCGCCCCTGGACGACATGTGCTTCGATCTCCTCAGCCCTGAGAGCACGGCGATAAACGGCCGGCAACGCGATGTCGCCATCCAAAAACCCTTCCGCAACGCCCTCCGCGCCGAAGGCACCGAGGCGAAACGGCGCGGCGCTCGGGAGCAGTGAATCCGCAAGCCCACTCGCGACGCGAGCTCCGTTCAACCACAGTGTTGCCCGCGCGCCGTCCCATGTCGCCGCGACATGATGCCACTGCCGCGGTTCGAGGGGCATGCCTCCGCCGACCTTCCTCACACCACCAAGGACAAATCCAGCGCGCGCGTCAGCATCAAGGATGAGCGCGAAGCCAGAGCGTTCCAGATCGTCGGTTTGCGTCAAGAGCCCTTGAACGCGCGCCGCCTGCCACGGGCGTATCCACACTTCGAGCGTGAGCGCGTCGAACTTGCCCTCGGACTGAACGTTGCTGGGGAATGCTCCACCAACATGCACATAGGACCCAGGGTGAATCGGCTGCACGCGCGGTGCGGACAGCGGAAACGAGCGCAGTATCTGATCAGTCTCTGGAGCGTCGACGGTGCCGAGCTTGCACACGGTGAGCGTGTAGGGGATCGTCGAGCTAACGCGAAACTGAACGGTTTCTCCCGCCGCGATGCTCTTTTGTGCGTAGGCATGAATCCCGTCAAGCGCCACAGCACGATGGGGCGGGATCGTACGGTACGAGGATGCCCCTTCGCGCGGCGGCGGTTGGCGCCCAGGAAACGCCTGAATGGGTACGATAGAAACAACAAACAGCAGCGTCGCTAGGGCTACGCGACGAACTCGCGAAACTGTGTGCGTTAAAATGTTCATGCGGCCGATTGTTCTCACGTGACGGGTCCATTCTCGCGTCTCTGACCTCTGCCCTGCCTACGCCTCCAGCCCCGGCGGGTAAATCCCGTACTCCACGAACACCTCGACCTCCTCGATCGTGACACCGCCCGCCAAGCGCTTCGGTCTCTGATCGAGTGAAATCTCGAGTGTGTTCTCTCCCTGGCGTGGGCGAACTTTCTCGAGCTCGAACTCGAGGATCTGTCCCTGATACGGCGCCACGTGCCAACTAAAGCGCCGCCGGCACGCCTCGCCGGCGAGGGACTTGCCATTGAGTAGGACCGTGAGCTGGTCAGCACTGACGACGTTCGCGATGTGGACCTTCAGCCGCACATGGCGCAAACGGTCCGGCGAAGCCTCGATGTCGTCGGCGATGTAAAACGGCACGGAGTAACGTTTCGCCGGGTCGGCCGCCTCGATCTTGATCGGTAGTGCGGCATCGTAGCCCATCTCGACGGCCTGCTCCGAGCGGCGCCGCACCACATAACGTTTCGTCGACTCCTTCAAACGATCTGGATCGCCAATCTCTGTGAGAGCCCGCTTCTCGGCGTCGCCCAGCGGCCAGGTCAAGAACCAGGCGCAGACGCCGTCGACCCCTCGCTGCCAATAGTTCGCCGCTCCGGCCCGCATGGTCTCCGGCGTCAAGTGAAAGCGCTGGCGCGACGTGGCCGACTCGCTCGCTGTGTACGGCTGCAGCATGCCGTAGACCGCGACGTCGTGCTCATGCGACGCCTCAATGAGCCAATCGATGGGAATGCTGGTGTCGAGCGTGAAGTCGATGTAGAGCATCGGCATGACGTAGTCGACCAGGCCTTCCTTGAGCCACGTACGTACGTCAAGCCCCTGCGCCAGATTGATCACCTCCGTCGGGTACACCCGTACGCCGATCTCTTTCGTCGGCCCGGGTCGATCGCGCACCATCTTGGCAATGCCGCGGACATATTCCGTGAGCACCGGCGTGTACTCTTTGACGTCGTCGGGGCGCAGGATTGGCGGCGCACCGCCCGGAGAGGCTGCGAAGTCGAGCTCGACGCCCTCAACCTCGTAGTCGGTCACTAGCTCATTCAGAATCTTGAACTGATGATCGCGGACTTCCTGATGGGCCATACCGCGACCTTCCGGCGCGCGGTGTTTCGGATTCATACCGCCATGACCGGCCATGCGCAGACTCGCGATGAAATCCATCCCCTTGGCGTGGGCGCGATCGATGAGCACCTTGAGCGGATCGAGCCCGCGGGCGATCAGACTCTGCATACACTCCCATGCACGCCAGTAAGCAGCCATTTCGAACGGCCGTTTGTCGTCGCCAAAGAGAAGTCCGATCTTCGACGGGTAGAAAAGGCCATCGCCGCGCGCCACCCCGTAGCTGAACGTATCCACCGTCGTTCCCGCGACTTCGTCGATTGGAACCCACGCGTCCTCCAGCCGCATCGGCGGCTCGAACACATAAAGGTAGTAGTGCCGTGCGTCGTTGAAGTAGATCGTACGACGCTTCCTGCTATTCTTTGGCGTTGCCGTTGTCGACTCGCCCGGCGCTCCGGCCGCCTGACCGGCAGCGCCAAGCCCGATTCCCGCGCCGGCTGCCGCAGCGCCCTGGATAAACTTTCGACGCGTCATTCCCATGAGTCATTCCTCCCTCGGTGAAGATGCTCAGTGCCGGCAAGTGGATCGATTGAGTGGCAAAGTCTCTCGCTAGAGGAGTCAGTATCTGCCGCACGCGCAGGAAAATTCAAGCCTGACCGGGCTGGCCCACCCGATTTCAATGGTCGGCGACTCAAACTCACGAGACGGCATAGACTCCAGCGCCCGACATGTGGAAAATGCGAGACTTTACGCCCCCAAGCAGTCTGTCGAAGAAGTGCTTCGAGCTGAAAACTGATCGCTCCGCGTCCAGATCAGCCGCGGCGAACGCAGGTCATCTCCGAGCCCTCTTCTATGGATACTACGGCGAGGCTCGCCGCGGCTGATCTGGGCGTGAAGAGGCCGGTTTCTCAGCCGAATGACTTTTTCAACGGGCTGCTGTCCTCAGCGTCTGAGTGGCCTTCGATGGATCGCAACCTCCGGAGATCTACATGCAAGTTTCCCGTCTCGTTGTGCTCGTCCTCGTCACGGTAGTCGGCTGTGCTTCACCAGCTCGCCCCAAGCCTGACGCCCGAGAGCACGTGATTGTCTACAAAGAAAAAGGACGTTACGGCGGTTGGCCAGCCAATCACGGCATTTGGTCATGGGGCGACGAAATCTTGGTCGGCTTCGAGATCGGCTACCACAAGGGAACTCAACCCGCAGTCAACCCCCTGAGTCAAACGAAAGACACCCACGCGATCGACTACACACGCCCAGCCGAACACGTTCTCGCGCGCAGCCTCGACGGCGGCGAAACGTGGAGCGTCGAGCGCCCACCGGAACTCAAACCACCGGCTGGCGAGAAGGTCGCGCGCGTCCCCACTGGCGAAGGTGGTCAGCAACCAGTCGATTGCCCCGGCGGCATCAACTTCTCTCACCCTGACTTCGCCATGACGCTGCGCATGCTCAGCTACCACGTGGGACCATCGCGCTTTCTCTACACGCTTGACCGCGGTCGCACTTGGCGTGGCCCGTTCAAGCTGCCTGACTTTGGCCTGCCTGGCATCGCTGCGCGTACCGATTACATGATCGAAGGCGAGAACGAAATGTTCGCCTTTTTGACCGCCGCGAAGTCAAACCGCCGCCAAGGACGGATCATCTGCGCACGCACGACCGACGGCGCCGCGTCGTGGCAGCTGCACGGGTACATCGGCGAGGAGCCAGGAGTCGGCGACAAGGCGAACATGCCCGCGAGCGTGCGCCTGTCACCGCAGACGATCTTGACCGCGCGGCGGCGCGTCGCGGGCATCGACCTCTACCGCAGCGACGACAACGGTCAAACGTGGCAGCCGTTCGGCTATCCGGTTCGCGACACCGGGAAGAACGGCAATCCGCCGGATCTGCTCAAGCTGCACGATGGTCGCCTGCTCCTCGTCTACGGCTACCGCTCTCCACCCTACAGCATACGCGCGCGCCTGAGCGCCGACGACGGCGCGACTTGGAGCGAAGAGATTTTTCTGCGCGATGATGGCGGCTACTGGGATCTCGGTTATCCGCGCTCGGTGCAGAGACCTGACGGACGCATCGTGACGGTCTACTACATCACCGACGGCAAGGAGTCAGAGCGCTACATTGCGGCGACGATTTGGCAGCCACCCGCCGCCGGCGAGTGACGGAGCGACGAAGCTGAAAATAGACACGCCGGCAAACCGCTACCCTCCCCACTTCAAACGGCGCGACTGAGCGGCATAGCCCTCGCGCTCACGCTCAACGTTCAGTGAAACAGAGCGGGGCGCCCGCCGCCTAAAAAAGCTTGTCGGACGCCCCGCGGTCTAACGTCGAGGGTGGATCAGCTGTTCAATCCGCCATCGCAATCGATCTCGTCCAGCGTCGGATCAGCACCGGCGGCTACGGTTGGCGGCGGCAACGGCTCAGCGCCACTGATAAAGAGTGCGTTGAGCGTCCGGATCGGATCCGCGACGTCGATGGTACCGTCGTCGTTCGCGTCGGCGGCATCGAGGCACACGGGTGATTCACCAGAGACAAACAGGAAGTTGAGCACGAACACGCTGTCGGAGAGATCCGTCTCGCCGTCGCTATTCGCATCACCGCGCACGAAATCGCGACTGAGCGTCAGGGCTTCGATCACGACCATTTCCTGTTCGTCATCCTCGCTCATGCGGCGCGCCTCGCAGCGCGCTGCAAGTGCCGCCGCCCGCTCTTCGTCGCTGATCTCCCCGTCGCCGTCAGTGTCAATCTCGGCGAGGCGCGCGGCACGTGCGGCGGCGAGCTCTTCTTCACTTACTGTCCCGTCGCCATCGGTGTCGATCTCGGCAAGACGGGCTGCGCGGCGCGCTGCACGCTGAGCAGCCAAGTCCTCCCGTGCGGCGGCTTTCTCCTCGTCGGAGAGGGCGCCGTCACCATCGGTATCGTACGTTTCGATGAGTTCCTGCTCGCGTGCAGCGATTGCGGCAGCTTTCTCTTCTTCGGAGAGCACACCGTCGCCGTTGGCGTCGAACTCCATCACGAGGCAAGAGTGAAGTCGATGGCGATGTCGACGCTCGCGATCATGCCCAAAGGCCTCCTGAATTTCAGCCAACACCCCGAGCAGTGTGAACACGGCAACGAAGGACACGACCCACCGCTTACTGAATCCCTTCTTCATATCCCGTCTCTCCTTTCGCCGAAGATGCCTGTGCGTCCGCAGTCGCTGGGCGCCCCAAACCCGCTCCTGGTCGCGCACGAAGAGTGTCAGGACGACCACAGGCCACTCCTTGAAACCCCGACGCTCGGTATGGGTTGCGAGAAATTTCGAACGCTCTCGGGACACGCGGATCAGAGGCAGAGTCAGAAGCAGAAGCAGAGGCAGAGGCAGATACAGAGCCAGAGACAGAACGAGAGGCAGATACGGAGCCAGAGACAGAGTGCTGGTCGGCCCACGCACTTACACTCGCCCACGCACTCGCACACAAGACGGACGGCACATGCCATGTGCCTGCTACTTTGGAAACGGAGCCAGAGACAGAGTGCTAGTCAGCCCACGCACTCGCACTCGCACACAAGACGGACGGCACATGCCATGTGCCTGCTACTTTGGAAACGGAGCCAGAGACAGAGTGCTGGTCGGCCCACGCACTCGCACTCGCACACAAGACGGACGGCACATGGCATGTGCCTGCTACTTTGGAAACGGAGCCAGAGACAGAGTGCTGGTCGGCCCACGCACTCGCACTCGCACACAAGACGGACGGCACATGCCATGTGCCTGCTACTTTGGAAACGGAGCCAGAGACAGAGTGCTGGTCGGCCCACGCACTCGCACTCGCACACAAGACGGACGGCACATGGCATGTGCCTGCTACTTTGGAAACGGAGCCAGAGACAGAGTGCTGGTCGGCCCACGCACTTACACTCGCCCACGCACTCGCACACAAGACGGACGGCACATGGCATGTGCCTGCTACTTTGGAAACGGAGCCAGAGACAGAGTGCTGGTCGGCCCACGCACTTACACTCGCCCACGCACTCGCACACAAGACGGACGGCACATGGCATGTGCCTGCTACTTTGGAAACGGAGCCAGAGACAGAGTGCTGGTCGGCCCACGCACTTACACTCGCCCACGCACTCGCACACAAGACGGACGGCACATGGCATGTGCCTGCTACTTTGGAAACGGAGCCAGAGACAGAGTGCTGGTCGGCCCACGCACTTACACTCGCCCACGCACACAAGACGGACGGCACATGGCATGTGCCTGCTACTTTGGAAACGGAGCCAGAGACAGAGTGCTGGTCGGCCCACGCACTTACACTCGCCCACGCACACAAGACGGACGGCACATGGCATGTGCCTGCTACTTTGGAAACGGAGCCAGAGACAGAGTGCTGGTCGGCCCACGCACTCGCACTCGCCCACGCACTCGCACACAAGACGGACGGCACATGGCATGTGCCTGCTACTTTGGAAACGGAGCCAGAGACAGAGTGCTGGTCGGCCCACGCACTCGCACTCGCACACAAGACGGACGGCACATGGCATGTGCCTGCTACTTTGGAAGGCGCTCTCGCTTCGTTCGAACGCAGGAGATTGCGCCCGCCACGGAGGCGGCGGGCGCACAGGACGTGATGCTCAGCGAGTCAGCCCGCCAAGAAGCGCCAGCAGTCGATCGAGCGTCTTGAGAGCGCGCGCGACGTCGTCGTGCTTCAGGTCGCCCCAGGACTGGGCGACGCGAAGCGCCGTTTCGACCTCGCGCGCACTACCGCGCGCTACGCGAAAGAGGTGCTGGCGATTTTTGCCGGCGCGTTCAGCTCCCTCTGAGAGATTGAGCGCCACCGAAGAAGCAGCGCGCCGAATCTGCCGGTGCAGGTCCGGATCGAGACGCCGAAGTCGAGCTAAAGGGACTCGCAAGTCGCCGATCAAACCGAGACTGACGTCGAGAGCGATAAAACGCATGTGAAGCCTCCGAAGAGAAGGTGACTCAAGAGCCCACCGCATCCGGGCGGCGGTACTCCACCCCCCAACGCGGAGCGGAGTGGGTGTCAAGGGCGCGCAGCGCCGAGCGCAGCGAGGGGACTCTTGACCACGGGTAGCCCACACTGATGTTGGTTTGACGACCGTAACGGTCTTCTATCCCTACCACCCCCTTGCGGGACGCTCTCTGCCGGTCGTTCGGCGGACCTCGAGAGAACCGCCCTGCTACTTGGTTCAAATCGAGAAGCGCCAGCTCTTGGTGCCGTGCTGGATGACCGAGGAGAGCGCTATGTGGGTGGAGCTGTGTAGATCGCCCCACATCGACGTGGAGGAGCTCCTCGTCATTGCGGCGATCGTAGAGTCTCGACTCCAAGAAGCACCATCGTCCATCCTTGACTCAGAACCAACTCGAACCAAGGAGGAGGACGATGGTGTGGACGCAGCTTACTCTACCGTTCTTGCCGCCGGAAGATCAAAGCGTGCTCGCAGTGCTGAGCGCGAAGGAGCGGGAGGAAATCGCTCGGGCAGTGGCGATTCTCCTGCAGGCGATCATCGAGAACCACGGTGTGGAGGGCGAGAACGATGAGGATCGATAGCAATCATCCAGGTGGCGTCACTACCGAGCACCTCAGGCGCGCGGCAGTAGTATACATTCGTCAATCGTCGCCAACACAGGTGAAGAACAACGAAGAGAGCACGCGCCTGCAACGCGAACTGAGGCACAAGGCGGTCGATCTTGGCTGGCGCGAGCCGATTCTCATCGAGGACGATCTCGGCGAGTCGGCTTCTGGATTCGTCGATCGCCCCGGCTTCGAGAAACTGAAGAGCTGGGTCATTGCCGGGGAAGTCGGGATTATCTTCTGTCTCGAGATTTCCCGATTGTCGAGGAATTCGGTGGACTGGGCGCGACTGATGGAGCTTTGTCAGCACTTCAATACGCTGATCGCGGACACCGAGCAGGTCTACGATCTGTCGCTCTCTAACGACAGACTGTTGATCGGCATCCGTGGCTCGATCTCAGAAGCCGAGCTTGCGACGATTCGCTTGCGATTGCGCCTAGGTCAGCAGGCGAAAGCGAAGCGAGGTGAGCTGTGGATTCAGTTACCGATCGGCTACGTCTACGACGACACTGAGATTGTCTTCGATCCCGACGAGAGAATCCGTACCGCGATCCGCCGTGTCTTTCAGGACTTCCGTGGCTCCAGTAGTGCCCGACAGCTCGCATTGCATTACCGAGACGCGGGGATCGAGTTTCCGAGTCGGGGCTTGGGCAACAAGACGGTCAGGTGGGCGGTGCCGTCGGCCAAGTCGCTACACAACCTCCTGGTCAATCCGACCTATGCTGGAGCCTACGCTTGGGGTCGTTCAAGGACGACAAGCAAGATCGCCGATGGGAGGCTGGTCAAACAGCGTGAACGTCGGCAAGATCCTGGTGAAGCTCGGGTGATGATCCGTGACCATCACCCAGCCTACATCGATTGGTCAGAGTACGAAGCGAACTTGAAGAAGCTATCGCAGAATCGACCGCGAAGAGGGCTCGACGGCAACCGAGGAGCCGCGCGGGAAGGCCAGGCTCTCCTGGCGGGGATGTTGCGTTGTGGTCACTGTGGCGATCAGCTGAAGGTCCGGTACCGATACGAGAAGGCCTTCTATTACTGCGACGGCACACGAAAGGGGAACTCACGCATTTGTCTCTCTGTTGGGGCATGTCGCGTTGACCCGATCGTCGCGCAGCAGTTGTGTCGAGCGCTTGACTCCTCGGGGATCGAGGCTGCGACCAGGGCGTTCGAGCAGATCGAGAAGAGCCGAGCCGACGAGTTGAACTACGCGAAGCAGCAGATCGAGGCTGCGCAGTACGCCGCCAGTCATGCATTCGAACAGTTCGACGCGTGCGATCCGAGGAATCGCCTTGTTGCGGACAACCTCGAGAAACGTCTCAACGACAAGCTTCAGCGGCTTGCCGAGGCAAAGGAGACACTCCACAAGCAGCAGTCGTCGAGATTGACGTTGACTGTCGCAGAGCGAAAACGTCTCGAGACTCTCGCACGGAACTTCCAGTTGGTCTGGCGATCGACGATTGATGTCAGGCTGAAGAAGACTCTGCTGCGAGCAGCGATTCACGAGATCATGATCAAGGAGAGCGGCGAGCTCGTTGGATCCAATCGGCAAAGTCGCCGCCTGGAATTGACGATTCACTGGAAGGGCGGCGTACACTCTACCTCCGAGCTGTTGCGATTCCCCTCTCCGAAGGCATCAAGGGAAGTTTCGGTGCTCGAGCTGATCAAGCGGCTCAGCGCCGCGGCGCATAGTGACAGCGAGATTGCCTTAGTGCTTAACAGACGAAGGCTCACGACCACACGGTGGACCAAAGACAAGGTGACCGAATTTCGCAAACACAACGGTATCAATTCAGCGCAGTCCTCCGATGATGCGTTGTCGATGAACGGCGCCAGCAAGTACCTAGGAGTTTCCTCGATAGCATTACGTACGCTTGTCGAACGAGGATTGATCAGGAAAAACCAAGTCGCCGAGTTCGCCCCCTGGCGCGTCTCTCGCCACGAGCTGGACTCCCCAGGAGTCCGGAGCCTCGTGGCGACGCTCAAGGCGACGGGTCGATTCCCGCCTAAGGAGGGCTGCGCGAAGAACCAGATGACGCTCTTCGACGACCTATGAAGGTAAATCGACCGGGTTGTATCAAAGATTCGTCAGATTACGTCGGCTTACACCGAAAGGACTTACGACAGCGGAAGGTTGGAGGTGCATTGTGTGCTCGACTTCACAAGCTCGAGCACGGCGTACCATCGACTCAACCGCCGCCGTACGGTGACCCGTGTCATAGCTCGCACGCACACGCACACGCACACGAGACCGGACGGCACACGGAGTGTGCCTGCTACTTTGGGAGACGCACACGCACACGCACACGAGACCGGACGGCACACGGAGTGTGCCTGCTACTTTGGGAGACGCACACGCACACGCACACGAGACCGGACGGCACACGGAGTGTGCCTGCTACTTTGGGAGACGCACACGCACACGCACACGAGACCGGACGGCACACGGAGTGTGCCTGCTACTTTGGGAGACGCACACGCACACGCACACGAGACCGGACGGCACACGGAGTGTGCCTGCTACTTTGGGAGACGCACACGCACACGCACACGAGACCGGACGGCACACGGAGTGTGCCTGCTACTTTGGGAGACGCACACGCACACGCACACGAGACCGGACGGCACACGGAGTGTGCCTGCTACTTTGGGAGACGCACACGCACACGCACACGAGACCGGACGGCACACGGAGTGTGCCTGCTACTTTGGGAGACGCACACGCACACGCACACGAGACCGGACGGCACACGGAGTGTGCCTGCTACTTTGGGAGACGCACACGCACACGCACTCACGCAAGGGCCCCACGGCACGCCCCCTCTCGACGGGAATGGTGAAATCTTCGCATGAAGCGCTCTTTTTTCTGCACCGACGGGACCCGTCGAACTCGCCGACGCCGCTGACCGCCATGGACTCGAGTGGACGACCGCGCGGCACCTCGATAAGGTGTGATACGACAAGTGGCCAACCCAGATAACGACTTGGAGGCGTCATGAACCGCCGTTCGCTGCTCTTCGTGTGCTTCTTCTGCTGTGCTAACCATGGGTCCGCTGCGGAAGATCACTGGCCCCAATTCCGTGGCCCACAGTCGCGAGGTGTCGCCACGAACGCCGGACTTCCGCACGTTTGGGACACTCAGACGAACGTCGCATGGGCCGTGGACGTGCCAGGTCGCAGCTGGTCCAGCCCCGTCGTTTGGGGACAGAAGGCGTTCCTCCTGAGCGCCGTGAGCGCCGGCAAGAATCATGATCCAAAGAAAGGCCTCTACTTCGGCGGCAATCGCAAGGACCCGCTCCAGGACGAACACCGCTACGTCGTCTACTGCTTCGATCTCGAGTCCGGGCAAACTCTATGGCACAAGGTGGCGCATGCGGCCAAGCCTGAAACGCCGATCCACATCAAAAACACGTACGCGTCGGAAACTCCGGTGACGGATGGCAAACGGATCTACGCCTACTTTGGCAACGTCGGCGTGTTTGCCTACGATCTCGATGGCAACCTCGTTTGGAGCCATCGTTTGGACCCCATGCCCCTGCGCTACGGCTGGGGCACGGCGGCCTCGCCTGTGATCCACGACGATCAGCTGATTCTCGTCAACGACAACGAGGAGGCGTCGTACTTGCTCGCCCTCGACGCTGGCAGCGGTGACATCAAATGGAAAACTCCGCGTAACGAGAAGAGCAACTGGTCGACACCATACGTTTGGCAGCACGAAGGTGGTGTCGAAATCGTCACGGCAGGCTCAGGGCGTGTTCGATCTTACGATCTCGCCGGTCAGCTTCTCTGGGAGCTCAAGGGCATGTCGAGCATCACGATCGCGACGCCCTACTCGGCACACGGCTTCCTCTTCGTGAGCTCTGGATATGTGCTCGATGATAACCGCCCCCTTTACGCGATCCGCCATGGCGGTCAAGGCGACATCTCGCTTCGGAGCGGCGAGACGGCTAACCGTTCGATCGCGTGGAGTCAGCCGAAGGCGGCCCCGTACAATCCGAGTTCGATCGTCTACGGCGACTATCTCTACACACTTCTCGACCGCGGCTTTCTCGCTTGCTATGAAGCGAAGACAGGGAAGCTCGTCTACGGCAAGAAGCGGCTAGGCTCCGGTTCCGGGTACACGGCTTCGCCGTGGGCTTACGACGGCAAAATCTTCTGCCTGAACGAGGACGGCGACACACTGGTGGTTCGTGCAGGACCTGAGTTTGAACTCGTGCGCACCAATCCTCTCGAGGAGATGTGCATGGCAACGCCCGCGATTGCAGGAGACCGGCTCTTGATCCGCACGTTGACGAAGTTCTACTGCCTACGGCAGGCGAGGAAATCCACGCCATCGAAGTAGCATAGCAGCAGCGCGCCGCACGCCGAACGAGCCGACACACCGGCTAGACTCCGAGGACCTCGCTGTAGGTGTCCGCATTGAAGCCGACGATCAAGGTCTTCCCTTTGCGAAGAGTTGGCGCACGCAGGTTGCCGGTCGGGCCAAGGAGAAGCGCGGCGAGTGTGTCGCTGCTCGGCTTATCCCGCATCCGCACGTGCGTGACCTTCTTGCCCTTGATGGCATAGATCTCTGAGACTTGTTTCGCCAGCTTGAGAGCGTCGGCACGTCCTAGCGTATTCTGTCGCGCGTTGACCTGCGTGACGACTTCGAGTGGGGTGTCGGCAAGGAACCCTTGCGATCTGGTGCAGGAGGTTCAGCCGGGGCGGTGGTAGAGCCAGTCGATCTTGGGCATGTAGATTCTCTTGCTTTTCGTGAGTCGAAATCTGACAGCGAGCGAGAAGAACGCCATGCTCCGGCGCCGCGTATAGCGCTTCTCGGCAAACAGCAAAGCGAAACGAGAGCCCGTATGCAAGCGGCTTCTGTGGCCGCAAGCCGGGATCAGTCACGGCAGGTCATTACGATATCCTTCCGCTCGTGCCCCGCGTCGTCGACGCCGTTGGCTCCCTCGCTCCAAGCACGCACGCCATCCGCCGTGGCCTCGAAAACACCGACTCTCAAACCTCCGCCAGCGGCTCCGTGGCGTCACCGAAGCTCGTCAAGCGCACGCCCATCTTCTCCATCATGGTGAGATAGAGTCGGCACATCTGCCGGTTAGGGTTGTCGCTATAGTCGAGGTTGCGCCCACCCTGAAGCCGGCCGCCTGCGCCGCCGACCATCACGACTGGCAGCTTCTTCGCGTCGTGGTGCCCGGTGAGCATGCTGGAGCAAAGCATGACCATAGAGTTGTCGAGTGCCGTGCGCTCACCCTCTTGAATGGAGTCGAGACGGCGGGCAATGTACGCCATCTGCTCAAGGAAGAACTGATTCACCTTCAGCCAGTCGTCGGTGTCGCTGTGTGAAAGCAGGTGGTGAATCATGTAGTCGACGCCCAGGTGGGGAAAACGCAGCGTGCCGTGGTCGTTGTTCAGCTTCAGTGTGCAGACCCGCGTCGAGTCCGTCTGAAATGCGAGCACGAGAATGTCGCACATGAGGCGCATGTGCTCGACGATGTCCTGCGGGTAGCCGTCCTTCGGACGCTGCATGTCCGGCTGCGTCAGCGTCGGCCTCCATCCCTGCAGCTCACCACGCTTGCCGGCATCGTCGACGCGTCGCTCGACCTCACGTACCGAATTCAAGTACTCATCAAGTTTCCTTTGGTCGAGTCGACTGATACGCCGCCTGAGATTCTTTGCATCGGCAAGCACAGCATCGAGAACGCTCCGATCACCGCGCTCGACGCTATCCTTGAAGAGACGGTCGAACGCCAGCGCTGGGTAAACCTCCAGCGGCGTTGGCGTCGTCGGGCTCGACCACGAGATGTGCGAGCTGTAGAGCATCGAGTAGTTCTTGTGCACCGATGGATTGGATTTCTCACAGCCGAGCACCAGACTCGGCACCTTCGTCTGCCGCCCGACCTGCTGTGCTACGACCTGATCGACACTTGTGCCGGAACGAATCGTGCCGCCCGCCGCGAGCGGAGCGCCTGAGAGCAGATTGCCCGTCTGCGAACTATGGATGTTTCCCTTGAGCGCCTCCGCGTTGTAGAGGCCCTTGATGAAAACCATGCGGTCACGGAAATCGCTCAGCGGCGCCAGCACCTTACCGAGCTCCATCGACGCACCTTCGCCCTTCGCCCACCATTCGTGCTTGTGAAAGCCGCAGCCGGCAAAGAGGATCGCCATGCGCGTCGGCGCTTCGCTCGCCGGGGCGTTCGCCTTGGGCTCGTCTCCCCACACGCGCAGCGATTCCATCCAAGGGAGCGCCATGCTGACGCCAAGACCGCGCAAGAGCGCACGTCGTGAGAACTGGTAGTTCGTCGTCGTCATGATTCTTCGTCCATGGACCGGTGTTTTCGATGCTCCTCTATTAGACACAAAACGGCGCCCGATGTCTTTGGTCGTGCGGCTACGAATCTGCTGGTCGGAGGATCCACGCGATCGTGTGTGCTCGTCACTCGTGAGCCCTCTCAGCGCCCCGAATGCGGCGAAATTGGGGACTGGTGACGATGGCCTCGACCGCGACACTGAAGCGATAGCCGTTCCCCTTCAGTTGGTGTGCCATCTCCTCGAGCAAAGGTTCATCCGAAAGCTGGACGGCACGCCCGAGCGCGTAGCCTAGAAGCTTCCGGCAAAACTGCCGTACGAAGTCCTCGCGACGATCCTGCGCGAGATAATCGCGCAGGCCCTCGAGGCCATCGATGGACTTGCCATCTGGAAGCTTCGTCTTCGTGTCGACCGCGCTCGGTCGGAGCCGACCGAGTGCGTCGTACTGCTCGAGCGCGAAGCCGTAAGGATCGATCTTGGCATGACACTTGGCGCACTCGGGAACCGAGCTGTGGCTCTCGATCAGCTGACGCGCGGTCAACCCGCTCGGTACGGCGTCTGGAAGCTGCGGCACGTTCGCAGGAGGCCGCGGCAGCCGCTCTCCTAGTAGCGTCTCGAACACCCAGTTGCCGCGCAGAATCGGGCTCGTGCGCGAGGCGCCGGATTGACTGGCAAGCACGGACGCCATACCCAGGACTCCGCCGCGCCCCGAGGCGTGCACGCCGTCGACGCGACTCCAGCCGTCCCCACCAGTGCGGACACGACTCCCGATCCGGTAGTGCTCGGCCAAAGCGTCGCTAACGAACACGTAGTCGGCGTTCAGAACCTCGAGAATCGAGCCGTCGCGACGGAAGAGGTCCATAAAAAAGCGAATCGTTTCCTCGTACATGTCACCGCGCAGCGCCGCGAATTCTGGATAGAGCTTCTCGTTCTTTTCGTCGTTTTGATCGAAGCCTCGCAGGTGAAGCCATTGGCAGCCAAATTCGACGGCAAGCCGTCGAGTACGATCGTCGTCAAGCATGCGACGTGCCTGCGTGACGAGCGTGTACGTCTCGTGCAATCGACCTGCCGCGGCCAACTGACTCAGTCGTGCGTCCGGCATGGAAGCCCAAAGAAAGTAGCTGAGACGACTGGCCAGCTCGACGCTCGACACTGCTGCGGGCTCAGCCCCGGCGCCGGGTTCTTCAAGGCGGTAAAGGAAAGCCGGTGATGTCAGCACACGCGCCAGTGTCAGCCGTATAGCCTCCTCGTGTGAAATTTCGCTCACGCGTAGGTCCGCGTACAAGTCGCGCAGACTCATCGCTTCAGCCTCGCTCAAAGCACGCCGCCACGCACGGTTCGCAAACTCAAGGATTGCTTCGAGATGGACCGTCTCCGCGTCAACAAGTCGCTCACGGAAACGCTCCGCTCGGTCACGGATCGGCTTCTCGAGTGGTTTCAACGCCACCACCAGATCAGGGCGATCCTGGGTCGCGAACTCGGAAATCTGCTCAAATGCAACGACGAGCCCGAGCGGTTCATGGCTGACGAACAGCAGCTCGTCCCAAAGGTGGTTTAGATCCGCCACTTGCTCACTGTCGAGAAAGAGTCGCTGGAGGACGTCGTCCTCGCGATAGAAGAGCGTCAGGGTCACGACCTCATCGATCGGCACGATGCGCGGATAACAAACGGCCGCGGGAAAGAGTTCCCGAAACGCATCGAAGGCCGCTTCGAAGCGCGCGCGGGCCGCTCCGTTATTACGAACCACCACGGGCTCCGACGCAGAGAGATCAGCTGCCTCGCTCGCGGCGAATTCGACGCGCAGCTGCACGCTGCCCTCGGCGCTCTCCGCATCGAGCCCCCCGGTCACAACAAGTTCTCGCCCCTCGCCGTGAGCGAGCTCTGCTGGCAAGCGGAACTTGACAACCGACGGCGCCTGAACGACAAGATCGCCGGCGTCCACGGCGTGGCCCAGCGGGTGGCGACCGAACCGTGCATCGACGTCAGCTCCTGAAAGCAGCTTCGTATGATCCTTCGGAGCCGAAAGGATCTGCACATGGCGATAGAGAACGGCATCCGGAGATTCGCTTTCTTGCGGAGGCTCCCCCGCCGCCATGGATTGGATACGCGCCGCAAGCGCCTGCCTCTCACCGGCGTCAGCCGCGGAACGCCAACTCGCAAGCAGTGAACCGGGCGGAACGACGGGAGTCTTGCCGCGGGCGTGCACGGCGGCCATTTCGCCCTGAAAGAAATGCCAAGCCGCAGCATTGCCGTAGGCATCGCCGTGCGGGTTGCTGTCGAGGCCGCGGCTCGCGACGTCCCCTGCCAAGTTCCACACGCGCCCCTCCCCACCGACCTCGGTCACGATCAGATTGATGTTCGTGAGATCGCATCCGTGATGCCCCTTCGAACCGGTGAGGAGGGAGACCAGGGCGCCCTTGGTGACCTTGACGCTCTCAACTGCCGGCTGTGCCGAGTCGCGGTAGTTGATGTTACCTTCGGCGAGGTGCGTCGTCTTTCGACCCGTTCGGTGCTCCAGTACCCACTCAACGCCGTTGCCGCATTCAGGATGGGCATCGCTGAGGTAAGCAGCGACGTGGACCTCACCCGCGATGGGGCTCTGCCATCCGGCAGCCGCGTAGTGCGTCGCAGACGGATGCGCCAAGACCGAACGCGGCTTCGCGACGCCAGGAACGCGTACTTCGTCGTCGGAGGCGTTCGCGACGATCGATGGAGCTCCTTCACTCCCGAAGCCGCGAACAAAATCGTAGTTTCCCGTTTTCTCCAGTTTGTTCGTGAGGTGCCCTTTCACTTCGACGGGGCCCGGGTCGCCGACGTCGAGATAGTTCAGCCACGCGCTCAGAACCGAAGCATCGATGCCATAGCGGGTCGCGAGCGTCTCTGCGCTCGACGCTGCATCGAAGTCGGAAACCGCGGCCAGATACTTCGCGGTTTTCGCCACCGCTGTGCGGCGGAAGACTTCCAGGCGCTGCGCCAATCCAGCCGCTGTCCGCAGCGGCACCGTCACCTGACCGCCACCTTCGAGGCGTGGATTCTTCCAAACGACGTAGTCGCCGCTGTTCCCGTCGCCCGCATCGCCTGCGGCGAGATAGACCGTCACAAGCCCTTCACGCGTATCTTTGGGCACCTGCACGCGAAACTCTTGCCGCTCGACGAGCGGGTCGACCGCTTCCTGCCATGACTCCGGGCCGCCCTCGCGACCGATCTGCCCGATCTTGTTGAACTTCCAGAGCACTGATTGCCAGGCGGCAATATCATCCGCCAGTTCCGTAGCGTCGTCTTCGCTTGCATCGCGCCAGCGCTGCCGCACGCGGTCGAGGAGTAGCGAGGATGCCGTGGTCTCGTCATCGGCCGTGAGCGTGGTCCAAAGGGCACGCAGATACTTAGCGTTCAATCGTCGCGCACGCGCGATTTCTTCGATCGACTGCTTCTGCCGCTGCAGGACTCGACGTTCCGTGAGCGTCGCCCTAAGGTACTCCTCGAGCGGCAAGCGCTGCGATTCGTCCGTGACGCTTTCCAGCGCCCCGCCACCGCGGTCGGTGAATTGGCGATAAAACTCGCGAACCTCTCCCAAGAGCTCATCACTCCAGTCTCGACGCGTCGCGCCGGCCGAGAAACGCATGCCGTCTGGTAAGAGTACTGCGTGAGACGCGATGTCTTTCGCGGCATCCAAATACTTGGTGACGAGCGACGGCGACATCACGAGCGCGTCGCCGGTATTCGTGAATCCTTCGCCAGCCGCACCATCTACTGGGAATTCACGTACAGGGTCGAGCGTCGTCACGCCTGTGAGGTCACGCACAGTGTACGTGTACTCGGTGTTGCTGAGCCGCCTCAGGACGACACGACCCGGATCTCCGGCGTGCGCCTCTGCTTCGAGGCGGAGATAGTCACGCACCCAAGCGGTCAACCGAGCTCGCTCGGCATCTGACGGCTGCGCCGACTTTTTCGGGGGCATCTGCGCACTCACGAGCATGCCGCGCACCTTCTGCCATGTGCGCGGGTCCTTTCTTACGTCAACGAATGACGCGACGGCACCGAGATCGATTTCAGCTTCGGTGCGATCGCCGGCGTGGCATCGATGACAGTACTTCTCAAGCAGGGGCTGCACTTCAGTCGCGTAGTCGGTCGCGAGAGCCTCTGCCGAAGCCGCTGCAGTGCTCGCGGTTTCGCCGGCGAGAGTCTCGTGCACCTGCGCCGAGAAGAACAAGCTGACGGCGACAAGAGCCGCAAGCGTTAGCCCAATCATCGATCTACGGGTCATGGTTCGTCTTCCGATGGTTTCAGGAACTGCAGGAAAGCATCGAGCATCCGGGGCGGTGACGCGCCCATTCTGGTCGTTTCGCCGCCAAGTGCTCACTCTTCGGCTGCTCGTCGTATGGATGGCGGAGAACGTCGAGTAGCTCATGCACCATGGTCATGTCGCCCTCCTCTACCTTGTCGATCGCGAGTTGGGCGAGGTAGTTGCGCAGGACGTACTTTGGATTCACAGCGTTCATCCTCTCGCGGCGCTCTGCTTCAGGGATACCGCTCGCCTGCGCACGACGCCGGTAGCGCCGCAGCCAATCGGCGATGCGTGCACGGTGCTCCACCGTGATCTTCGCCGGCTCGTAGTAGGCGTCGGTCAGCGGCGCAAACAGCTCCTCGTCATTCGCGCTGTCCGCCGCGCCTGGCGAGCAGTCGATCGCTGCCAGGGCGCGAAAAAAAATCGTCATGTCGGTTTCGACCAGCTGCAGGACGGAGATCAGGTCGGACATGAGCGCGTCGTCGAGATCGGGAATGAACCCTTCGAGCCCAAGCTTCGCGGCCATCATCGAGCGCCAGCCGCTTTGGAAGCGGTCGGGGACCTCCTCCAAGACGTTCTTGAGTGGTTCGATGTCTTCGAAGAGTGGGCTGATCGCCTGGGCCAGCTGCACCAAGTTCCACAGCGCGATCTGAGACTGGTTTCCGAAACGATACCGCCGACCGCTGGCGTCGGTGGTGTTCGGCGTCCAGTTGACGTCGAAATCCTCGAGCCAGCCGTAGGGTCCGTAGTCGATCGTCAGACCGAGGATCGACATGTTGTCGGTGTTCATCACCCCATGCACAAACCCGACGCGTAGCCAATGATTGATCATGTCGACAGTTCGTCGACACACCTCTTCAAACCAGGCCACGTAGACGTCCGCCTCAGGCGCACCGAGGTGCGGAAAATCGGTGCGGATCGTGTAATCGACGAGTTGTCGGAGCACGTCGAACTCGCGGCGCGCCGTATGAATCTGGAAGTTGCCGAAACGGGTGAAGGATGGAGCCACCCGGCAAACCACAGCGCCGGGCTCCGGCTTGGGGTTTCCGTCGTAGAACATATCCCGCACGACGTTTTCGCCCGTGAGGATCAGACTGAGCGCCCGCGTTGTCGGCACTCCCAGATGGTGCATGGCCTCACTGCAAAGAAACTCGCGGAGCGACGATCGCAGGACGGCGAGTCCGTCGGCGCCGCGCGAATAGGGCGTCGGACCGGCACCCTTGAGCTGCAGCGTCCAGCGCTCTTCTCGCTTGTTCACGATTTCCCCAAGGTTGATGGCACGGCCATCGCCGAGTTGCCCCGCCCAGGCTCCAAACTGATGGCCGCCGTAACATGCGGCGTACGGGTCCATTCCTGGCATCAGCTGGTTCCCTGAAAAGACTTGCACGAACTCCTCGGAATCGCAGAAGAAACTCGAGAAGTCGAGGAGTTCGGCGACCTCCGGTGAGTAAGCGACGAGCCGAGGACGCGCAGCACTCTTCGGTAGGACGCGCGAGAAGCACGCTCGTTCTACTTGTCGCCGGTGGTTCGACGTCTCCGGATCCTCGGGCAGTTCACTCGTCAACGTGTTGTCGAAGGATACAGCTGGACTCGTCTCTTGGCTCATTTTCATTCCTCAGTCCGATCGTGCGTCCGTTTTTGCGGACTCGGACAGTATACGCGGTCGCCCCCAATCTTCGAAGATTTCGGCCGGCTGGGAACGTAGGACTCAAACTGTCCGACTTCGGCGCTGTCGAAGAAGCGGTGGCGAGTTTCGTAAAGAACGCCTGACAACGACTCCCCGGCGCGCTGTCGACCGATTAGTGCCGTTTAACGCTGCCCTAATCCTGCTCTAACCGCCGAGCGGTATCGTTGAGTTCGTGTCGGGTCTGAACCAATCCCACTACCTGCAACTCACATAGGAGAGTCGCATGAGGAAACAACTTTCGATCATCGCCCTTTCGTTGGCTGCGATAGCAGTCCTCAGCATCGGCCCCGCAGTTACGGAATCATTCGCGGGCAAGAAACGGAGCAAACGGAACAAGCACCGGGACGACAGAGTTGAACAATTCGCGGACACAAAAATCTTCTTTGAATTCAACGCCACAGACAACGACCTCGGCATTCAGCTCTTCTTCGACGGTCCTGGTTGGGAGGAAGTCGAAGTGTCCGGCCCTGGCGGTCGTAGCATCTTCGAAGTGGAAAACGGCGGTGGCCTCAAGCGCATCGGCAGCACGGAGGTTTTCACTGAGAGCGCCGAGCCGCCCCTCGACGAGAACAACCTTGAGGCGGACATCGCCGCATTCCTGGCCAAGTTTCCCGCCGGCACCTACGAGTTTGAAGGCGAGACCATCGATGGTGCAGAGCTCGAAGGCACGGCGGAACTGACGCACGCGCTTCCAGCGATGGTCGATCTGATCGTCGACGACTTTCCGCTCATCGCCTGGGAACCAGGGGACGGTGGCCCCGAGGTCGTGCGCTACCACGCGGTTGCCGAGATGGTCGCCGAGGAGGACGGCGAGGAGCGAGTGTTCGTTCAAGCGACGGATTTCCCCGCGGATATCACGTCGATGACGGTCTCCCCGGAATTCGCGAACCTGGCCGACGAATTCGCGGCGGCCGGTGCACTGCTGGAGCTCAAGGTAGAAGTCATCGCTGAGGAGGCCAGCGGTAACAAAACGATCACCGAGGAACCAATTTTCGAACTCGAAGAGTGAGTTGATCCGCGACTCGAGGGCGAGGTCGTGCAGCGGCCGTCTGCCTTCACGCGTATCTGAGGTGAAAAGGAAGAGAGTCCCACTGTTCGGCCCGGTAGCCGCTTTCTGGAGCTGCCGGGCCGCTCTTCATCGACGCGAGGTTGCACCTCGCGCTCAAAGACGTGACCGAGTCGATTGCGCGCACAGGCCTGAGGACGAAGGACAACGAACGCTGCACCGCAGTTCTCGCCTTCTCAGGCCCAGCCCGGCGGAGTATGCTGAGCGCCAGCGAATTGCGGCGTCGTTCGGTCCGACAACGGATCCGTCTCGATCTCTCGATCACTTCGTTGACAGCCCGCGACTCGCCTGTCGGGCCGCGAAAACAGTAACCGTCCTCAAAGGGAATCCGAGACTTGAACAACTCAGCGCACGATTCTTGCATCTGCAACCGCCGGTCTGCTGGCCTCATCGCCGTGGTGACTCTCATCGGTGCCACGGGTTGTCTCTCGCGCTCACACCGCGCGGACGGTGAAGACGTTCTCTCCAGGCTTCGATCGATCCCCGCTTCCACCCTCTCCGACGCAGTCGACACCGTGGTCGGCGCACGCGGCTTCATGTCGCATGATATGCGCCCAGTGAGCCTGCCCCAAGGTCAGCGCCTCGCCGGTCGTGCTCGGACGCTTCTTCTCGGCCCCATCAGCGAAAACCCCGACAAGAAGGACCTCGGCCTAAAGTACGGAGTGGAGATCCTCGATTCCTCCGGTCCTGGAGAGGTTTTCGTGGCCTCGACAGGAAGTCTCGATATCACCGGCTTCGGTGGGCTCATGTCACGCACCGCGAAGCTGCGCGGCATCGAAGGCGCCATCATCGACGGCGCGGTGCGCGATGTCGAAGAGATGAATGACCTCGGGTTCACGGCGTTTTCGCGCAGCGTCGCACCGTCGACGATCGTCGGTAGGTGGACGAGCATCGCACGCGACACCCCAATTGAATGCGGCGGCATCACGGTGCGCCCTGGAGACTATCTTGTCGGCGATCGGGACGGCGTCGTTCGTATTCCCTCCGAGCACGTCGAGGCTGTGATCGAGCGGGCGCTGGAGTTCGAGGCGAAGGAGAAAAAGATGATCCCGCTTCTGAACCAGTCGAAATCGCTGCAGCAGGCGATCAACGAGTACAACCGCATTTGAGCGCAGGGCGCGGCGCGAGGCAGATCGGGAGTCGCGCTCAGTGCGTCGCGATGACCCACGCCATGAAGAGAACGAAGACGAGGACAGCGATGGCGATGAGGATCCCTAAACCCTGCCGACTTGTCTCCGGTTCCGTTTCCGCAACACCGCGCTGCTTTCGCCGCTTACGGTTCTTCAGATGTTTTTTCGCAGCTTCGCTCATGGCGAGGCCGCGAGGTGACACGCGTCGTCCAACCATTGCGTTTGCCTCCTCCACAGGCAGTGGTACTCCGCCCCATCACCTCAATTTCATCGCAAGGCGCCGCTCATCGCAACCAAAGAGTTGGTCGTCAGGATTTCGAGAAGCGGTCGTGGCACGCTCTGCCGGCGACCCAATCGAGCGGTAGACCGATGGACCCACCGCAGCCACGCGGCATTACCCCCGCGTCAGTGCCGCCTCCCAGATTTGGCGCGACGAACGTCCGCAGCGGCGTGCTGGCGCTTGTGGCGTTCGCGGCGGCGAGCGCCTATCTGACGCGCAACTGCATCGCGGCGGCGAACACGACGATCCAAGGGGAGCTCGGTCTGGATGACGAGCAGATGGGCTCCATCATGAGCGCCTTCTTCCTCGGCTACTTCCTCTTTCAAGTACCGGCCGGCTGGGCTGGAACTCGGTTCGGTACCCGCGCCGCCTTCGCTGCACTCAGCGTCCTCTGGTCGATGTGCAATCTGTGGTCCGGCCTTGCCTCAGCTTTCGGGGCGCTTTACGCTTCGCGGTTCGGCTTAGGACTCTTTCAGGCCGGCCTCGCGCCGATTTCCGCAAAGATTCTCAACGACTGGATCCCCGCGAAGTCCCGCGGAGTCAGCAGCGCCGCGATCGGCGCGTTCATGTCCGTCGGCGGAGCACTGACTCTCTGGCTCACGGGGAGGCTGCTGCGCGCCGAGTACGACTGGCGGGGAATCTTCTCCGCCTACTCCATGGTCGGAATCGTGTGGGCAGTCGGTTTCGCGTGGTTCTTTCGCACGCGCCCGGAGAATCATCCGCGCGTGAACGAAGCGGAGTTGAAGCTGATCTCGGCAGCAGGTGACGACGACCATCGTCGCACACAGAGAATCGAACCCGATGCGGCGACACGGTCCACTCCGGCAAACTCGATGGCGATTGCAATGCTCGCCAGTCCAAGCATGTGGTTTCTCTGCGTCCAAGCGTTTTTTCGCTCCGCAGGATACGCATTCTTTGCCACCTGGTTCTTCGCCTTCCTCGAGTACGCCTACGGGATCGACAAAGCCGCGGCCGGCTTCCTCACTAGCTTGCCCCTGATTGCCGTCGTTTGCGGTACGCTGACGGGCGGCTTCCTCGTTGATGTTCTCTTGCGACGGACAGGGAATCACAAGCTCAGTCGTAGTGGGGTCGCAGCCCTGGCTCTCGCTCTGAGTGGTAGTCTGACCGCATCGTCGACGCTGACGTCGTCGGCAACGCAGCTTTCGGTTGTGATCGCCATCGGGGCGTTCTTCGCTGGGTTTGGCTCGCCGGCCTCGTGGGCGACAACGATGGACCTCGGCGGGAAAAACACCGCACTGGTCATGGGAACCATGAACATGGCAGCATGTCTCGCCGGGGTCGTGCTTCCATGGCTTCTGGGACGCTGGTTCGACACGATCCGCAGTTCAGGAGGCGACTGGGATGGCGTGATCTACCTGCACGCCGCGTTTTACTTCACCGCAGCGGCCGCTTGGATTCTCATCAACCCGAACCGGCCGATCGACGCGCGTACGCCGTCAACATGAACAATCATGACGCGGGCCGATACGACCTGCGCGAAAGGACGACTCGCCGTCTTACGTTTGCACACAATACCAGCTGCGAAACGGAGGCTCCATGAACGCCGACAACGCTGAACTCCTGCGTCGTGATCAGAAACACCTGATCCACCCACTCCACGATCGTGCGCTGCATGCGAGTGGACACGTGTGGGTCAGAGGCGACGGAGCGGTACTGATCGATGCCGACGGCAAGGAGTTCATCGACGGACTCTCCGGCCTATGGAACGTGCTGGCAGGCCACGGACGCAGGGAGCTCGTCGAGGCGGCGGCGGAACAGATGTCGACACTTGCCTACTGCTCAGGATACGCGGGGAGTTCAAACCCACGCGCGATCGAGCTCGCAGAGCGCTTGGCCTCGATGACCTACCCATCCATCAACCGCTTCTTCTTCACGTCAGGTGGCGGTGAGGCAAGTGACACCAGCTTCAAGCTGGCTCGATACTACTGGAAAATGCGGGACAAACCGCAAAAGACGAAAGTGATTTCGCGTCAGTGGGGATACCACGGCGTCACGCTCGCAGCCATGAGCGCTACCGGAATCCAAAGCTACTGGCCCATGTTCGAACCGCGTGTTGACGGGTTCGTCCACATTCCCTCCCCATACCCCTACCGCTACGAAGCACCCGCAGGAGTCAGCCAAGGAATCGCTGCAGCCAATGAACTGGAAAGCGCGATCCTCCGCGAAGGGCCCGACACGGTCGCTATGTTTTTGGCGGAGCCGGTGCAAGGTGCCGGCGGCGTGATTCCACCGCAGGAGGAATACTTCCGCCGCATTCGAGAAATCTGCGATCACTACGACGTCCTTCTGGTGGCCGACGAGGTGATCACCGGCTTCGGGCGCACGGGAAGATGGTTTGCGCTCGAGCATTGGGGCGTGGAGCCTGACATCGTACAGTTCGCGAAGGCGCTCACCTCCGGCTACTTCCCGCTCGGCGGAGTCGGCGTCAGCGATCAAATCGGCGCTACCCTCGACAGCGGCGAGGCCGTGTGGATGCACGCGTACACCTACAGTGCCCATCCGGTGGGCTGCGCCGTCGCGCTCGCAAATCTAGACCTCCTGGAGCGCGAAGACTGCCCGCAACTGGCAGACGAAAAGGGTAGGTATTTGCTCGAGAAACTCTCCGCAGCACTCGCAGACCACCCTCATGTCGGCGACGTGCGGGGCATGGGACTCATGTGTGGCGTCGAGCTCGTCGAGAATAAGGCCACGAAAGCCGAGTTCTCACCCGCAAAAAAAGTCGGGATCCGAGTCCACACCGCGGCTCAGAAGCGAGGGCTCTTCAGTCGCCTGCGCGGCGATGTGTTCTGCCTCGCGCCGCCCATGGTGACGACGTACGAACAACTCGACCAGATCGTCGACGTGCTCGCGGCATCGGTCGTCGAGGTGCTAGGGAAATAATCGAGCGCCCTGTTCGGAAGCTGCCCGCAATTCCAAAGACTCGCAGGAGCGTTCCCTTCGAAAGTAACGGATGGCGCGCGATCTCTCAGCTTAGCAGAATCTTCAACCGCACGAGCTCGATCCGCGACTTGACGTGCAGTTTGGTAAAGATACGACGGATGTGTGCCGCTACGGTCGCCGTACTGATCCCTAACCGCTTCGCGATCTCCTTGTTCGACAACCCGTCGCCAACCAGGTCGACAATTTCGCGCTCCCGCGGGCTCAGGTCTGCGAGCGCCTGAGCTTTCAGTCGAATCACAAAGAACATCGAGTCACCGCTCTCTTCCTTGGCGATGACCTGAAGTCCGTTCTTATTTGGCTTCTCTTCAGCAGGCCCTTCAGAAGCCGCCTTCACCACTCGACGCAGCAGTTCGTCCAGCCGCTCCTGGTGCTCCCGCCCGATATCGCCCGCGTCCACTGCGCCCATGCGTTCTCCTTACTAGCCCGCGAGACTGCGAGTCCCACGTTTTGTTCGGTGCCCTCTCCCTGAGCGGCCTACCCTCTCACCCCCGGGTGATGATGGTACGTCGGTTGGCTTCAAAGTCAACGACTCTCAAGGATCCCGCCGGCAGAACAGAGCGGTTTCTTCAAACGCGACGATCCGCCGGAAGACAGAGCGACTAATCACTTGGATGACAGGATGAGCGAAGTGAAGCCTTCTTTCGTCTGGAGAGACGTCTGGGTCACGGAACGCACGGCCAAATGCGATCATGTTGCTCCGGCAGGAGTCGGCGCAAAAGGATGTTGGCGTCTTGCCCATTGAGAGTCCCGTCTCGGTTGAGATCTCCACCGTTGACCACGGCGGGATTCCCACCACGGAGAAACACAGAGATTCTTTTGCCATCGCGACTCGCCACTAGAGTCAATGCCTTTTCGAGCGCACCTTGAAGGCAAGATCCAGAGCCGGCGACCGTCGACTCGACGAAATCGATAGAGCGGGCGACTGTCTGCGAGTTGGCGACTTCGAGCTGCTCTGTCGGCGGGTAGACCGTCGCGAATCGGTCAAAAAAAACGAAACCGAACAAGGCTTCAGCCGGTAGGCTCCTGAGACTACGAACGAGGTGTCGCTTGGAGATCTCAAGTTCGCCGCTCGAAGCGAAGGCACCGGACTTCTCGACCACGACGACCATTCCATCCGCCTCACCAAAGATCGCCGGGGCGCTGGCGTCGGAGAGACAACTGGGCTGATTGCACGAGACGAAATCAGGCGTTGGATCGACCCAGCAGTAAGGATATGGGGCCGCAGGTGGATCACCGCGCGCGAATAGGAAGGTAAGGAGGCGCACCGCGTCGGCAACATCGACGAAGCCGTTGTCGTCGACATCGGCGGCATCCAAACACGTTCGACGGACATTTGAACGTCGAAAGAGAACGCCAAGGATGTCGATTGCATCTCCCACAGTGAGTGAGCCGCTGCGGTCCACATCGCCGCGACGAAAACTTGTATGATCACATAGCAAGGAAGACCCGCCGACCAGAAAAATCATCCCCCCAAAGATCGCTAGTCGGCAGGTACGCCTCGCTATATGCACGACGGAATCTCCTTTTGACCATCCCGATTTGAGAACTCCCACTTTTCCTATACGACGATCGCCACCGTGAATTCCTGCGGGAATTCCTCGACCATGCCTGACGACAACGCCAAGAGATCTCGACGGTGGCACAGGAATCCCTTCAGGCGATCGACATGCTCGTGCGAGGCGGAATGGGGCAAGCCTCGGAGAAAGAGGCGCTCACCGGAATCAGCGGACGGTCACTCCGCAGCCGCGCCAGGGTAGACGCCGCCTGTCGAGAACCACTTGTAGAGCGCAGGGAGCACAAGCAGAGTCAGTGTCGTGCAAGTGACCAGTCCGCCGACAACGACGGTCGCGAGCGGCCGCTGCACCTCGCTTCCAGTACCTTGCGCGAAGAGAAGCGGCAGGAGGCCAAGGCCGGTGGTCAGCGCCGTCATGAGGACCGGCCGCAAACGCCGCGCGGCGCCGCGCACCGACGCGTCGTCGACCGAAACACCGTCGCGACGCAGCTGATTCAAGTAGGTGATGAGAACCATGGCGTTCTCAAGCGCGATCCCAAACAACGCGATGAATCCGACCGACGCCGGCACGGAGAGATTCTGACCGCTGAGCCAGAGCGCAACCACGCCTCCGACCAGAGCGAGCGGAATGTTCAAGAGGATCAATAGCGTGTTGGCGAGAGAACCAAAGCTGCCGTAGAGGAGAAGAAACACCCCCAAAAGCGTCATCGGCACAACGACCAGAAGACGACGATTGGCTTCCTGCTGCAGCCGAAACTGACCACCCCACGTCAGCAAATAGCCCGAGGGAAGATCAACACGCTCGTCGATCGCGGCCTGTGCCGCGGCTACAAACGAGCCAATGTCGCGGCGCTGGACATTGCACTGAATCGTAATAAACCTTTGGGCGTCTTCGCGTGTGATCTGGCGTGGCCCAATGACCTCTTCGATCGTCGCCAGCTCAGATAGCGGCACCTTCACCCCGTTCGGCGCTTCGACCAAGATCGAAGCGATCGCTTCCCTGGTGTCGCGATACGATTCGGCATAGCGAACCAGAATGTCGAACCGGCGTACGCCCTCGAGGATTTGTCCTGCGACATGCCCGCCAACAGCTGCACGAATCACTTCTTGGACCTGCGAGACGTTGACTCCATAGCGAGCGATCGCGTCGCGATTCACCCGGACAAGTAGCTGCGGAGCTCCACCTACCTGATCGATCTGAACGTCGACGGCACCACGCACGCCACCCACGATTGAGGCAACGCGTTCGGCTTCGCGCCGAAGCACGTCGAGGTCTTCGCCGAAGAGTTTGATCGCGAGTTCTGCGCGCACGCCCTCGAGGAGCTCGTCAACCGTCATCTCAATCGGCTGCGTGAAACTCACGACTACACCCGGAATTCCTTCCAAGGTCTCGCGCATGGACGCCTCGAGATCTTCGGCTGGTTTCGACGCCTCAGACTTCAGGATGATGTACATCTCCGCGCTATTGATCGGGTCAGTGTGGGCCCCTACCTCGCCTCGGCCGATGCGGCTGACGACCTCGTCGACGTCCGCGAGTTGCATGAGTCGCCTCTCAGCCCGCAGCGTCACCTGTCGACTCTCTTGGAGGGAAATCGAAGGAGCCATCGTCAGCCGTGCGACCACCGTCCCCTCGTTGAGCTCAGGCGCAAACTCAGAACCGAGACGCGGAAACACGACGGCGCCAAGGGCGAGGAGCACTAAGGCGAACATCGCCGCAAGCGCACGACGCCTGATGAAGAATCTCAAGAGCGGCACATAGAAGACCAGAAGTTTGCGGACGATGATGTTCTCACTCTTGTCAGATGAGGCCCGCGAGCCGCGCATCAGGAGAACGCTGAGCGCGGGAGCGAGCGTCAACGCAAAGGCGAGTGATCCCACCATCGCGAGTGAGATACTGTAAGCAAGCGGTCGAAAGGTCTTCCCCTCAACGCCTTGAAGCGCAAAGAGAGGAACGAACACGAGCACGATGATGATGATGGAAAACGCCAGAGGACGCCCGACCTCGCAGGACGCAAATTTCACCGCTTCAGCTCTCGACCGCCCGCCTTGCGCAAGCGAGCGGTCCACGTTGTCCACCATGACAATCGCGCCGTCGACGATCATCCCGATGGCGATCGCCAATCCACCGAGCGACATAAGGTTGGCGGAAATCTTCAAGTACCCCATGAGAAGAAACGCGAAGAGCACAGAGAACGGTAGCGACAGCGCGACGATGACGCTCGGCCGCACTCCCCCCATGAAAACCAGCAAGACCAAGACCACTAGACCGATGCCTTGAATCAATGCCGCACGGACGGTGCGCACACATGACTCCACGAGACTCTTTTGCTCGTAATAGGGAACGATGCGAACACCGTCGGGAAGAATGTTCGCGATTTCCTTCAACTTCGCCTCGACGCGCCGAATGACGGTCGACGAGTTGGTCCCGTACAGCTTCACGACCATCCCCGCGACGACCTCGCCCTCGCCGTTGCGAGTTTGAACGCCGCGCCTGGTCGCTCCGCCGATGCGGACGTCGGCGAGATCGCGCAGGTAGATCGGTCGGCCGTCCACAGACTTCACCACGATGCGCTGCAGGTCGTCGATCGACGCAGCAAGTCCGACCGAGCGAACGACGAACTCCTCGGCGTTCTTTTCGATGAACTGCGCACCGACGTTTAGATTGTTCGCCTCAACGCGCTCGATGAGGTCAGGCAGAGTCACTTCATAGCGCAGCAGGGCTTCCGGGATGACGTGGACCTGGTACTGCTTCTCATAGCCGCCGATACCAAGCACCTCGGTGACACCCGGAACAGTCTGTAGATGCCGCTTCACCAGCCAGTCCTGGATGGTACGCAAATCTTCAAGCGAAGAGCGGCCGGTGGTGTCGTCAAGGTAATAGAAGAGCACCAGCCCCATCCCTGTCGAGATGGGGCCCATCTGCGGTTCCCCAAAGCCTTCCGGAATCTCTTCGCGCGCTTGTTGCAGACGTTCGCCTACGAGACGTCTGGCGAAATACACATCCACGCCGTCGTCGAAGTAGACGCTCACGACCGACAAGCCGAAATTCGAAACGGAACGGATCTTCTCGATTCCGGGTAGACCGCTCATCGATGCTTCGATCGGATACGTCACATACGTCTCGATCTCCTCGGGTGCCAAGCCTTCAGTGACGGTGAAGACCTGGACGAGGTTCGGCGAGACATCGGGAAACGCGTCCACCGGAAGTTGCCGGTAGCTGAAGTATCCGGCGGCCATGACGACGACGGCGAGGACGAGGACAAGCAGAGAGGAGCGCAAGCTCGCTGCGATGAGTTTAGCGATCATGTTTCCCGTCAATGACCGTGGCCGTCACCAAAGGACCCCTTCTCCAACTCTGACTTGAGCGCGAACGCCCCCTGAGCCGCGTAGCGCTCGCCCGCTGAGAGCCCTGCGACGATCTCAACGTGTGATGCGTCAGAACGCCCGATGTCGACACTGCGTCGCGCGAAACCTTTGTCCGTCTGAACAAAGACGGCAGTGTCGCTCTCTACAAGTGCACTCTTCGGCACAGCGATGCCAGCCTCGAGCTTCTCCGCAACAATCGCTGCGCTCACGAACAGCCCCGGGCGAAGCTCACCGGCTTCGTTGGCGAGCACGACGCGTGCGGTCGCGGTACGGGTCGCCTCGTCGACGAGTGGGCTGAAGTATGAAATCGTCCCGACCACGTCTCCCAACTCCCTTCCAGGGGAGACGCGGACGATCTGCCCGACGCGAATGAACGGGAGGTCCTTTTGATGGACCGTGAGGTTGACCCACACGCTGCCGAGATCAGCTACAACAAACGCCTGGGAGTCCTCCTTGAGAAGCTCGCCACGAACGACGTGCCGTTCGATCACCTCGCCGCCAAACGGAGCTCTGATCTCGTAGCGCGTCAATGTCGTGTCAGGCGCTTCCAAGAGCCTCAGCACGTCCTCCTCCGACAATCCAAGGGCGTGGAGCGCTTGTTTCCCCTCGCGTAGCGCGATCTTCGCTTCTTCGAAGAGACTCTTCGCCTCCAGATACTCCTGTTCTGAGCCAACTTTCTTCTTCCACAGGCTCTCTTCGCGTTCAAGGGTTGCGCGAGCTAGCGTGTGGCGTGCGTGCGCAGCAAGAAACCTGGCTTTCACCGTGGCCAAATCTCGGCTGTCGAGAACGGCCATGACTTCATCAGGCTGTACATGGTCTCCGATCCGTTTCTTCACCTCACGCACCACACCCGGGACACGCGGAACGATGTGTGCGACCTGATCGGCATTGGCGACGATCTCTCCAGCGAGCTTCACTTCGAGCTCGAGAGTGGCAGGGCCCGCGACGTCGACCACGATGCCGAACTCTTCAAGTTGTTCGTCACTCAAAAGGACAAGTTCTTCGTGGTCGTGATCTTGCTCATGAGTGTCGACAGGGTGATCAGGCGTACAGCCGAACGCAGACGCTACGACAGACGCCAGGATCGTCAACTTCGACATGGCATTCATGGCTTCTCTTCCCCGTCCGGTTGAATGATCGGTCGTCCTACGAGTCCCTCGACGCGGACTCGAGCGTGGTGAAACGAAGACAGCGCTTCGGTGTACTGCTCACGCACGGCGAAAAGGGTGCGTTGGGCGTCCAAAACGTCCAGTTGGGTCAACTTTCCTTGACGGTAGGACTCGCTGATACCCTCTAACGACGACCGAGCAGCGGGGACCACCACGTCACGGAGCGTCGCGACTTCGCGAAATGTCGAGAGGAGCGACTGATACGCTTCGCTCAATGCCGTGCGAACGCGCACCTCGGCTGCTCTGCTTTCCTCCCTCGCCTTAGCCAAGCTGAATTCCGCTTCCCGCCTCTCGCCCTGGTTTCTGTCGAAAAGTGGCAGCGGAACCGATAGACCGATCACGAACGCTGTTTCGTCGGATCCTTCGAGCAATCGAGCGCCAGCCCTGACGGTGACGTCCGTGACGCCGTTCGCGCTAGCCAACTTGACGCGCCCTTTCCGCTCCGCGACTTCGACGGCCCAGCGCGCGATGTCAGGCGTCTCGTTCACCCAAGCCTCAAGCGTCACAACGTTCGGCGGCTCAGGGGTCTCGTCGAATGCGCCGGAGACGGACTCGAAAGTTGGTTGTCGCTGCCCCCACATAGCGGCAAGTCGCGTCCGCGCCGCGGTCAGCGTGCGCAGCGCGCGCTCGAGTGAAATCTCAGCCTGCGAAGCGATGAGTTCCGCGCGCGTCTGCTCGAGAGGTGAGCTCTTACCAGCTTCAACTCGTTCGGAAACGGTTCGCAGTGCCGTCCGCGCCAGCGCGAGACTGCCAGCGCGAAGCTCTGCTCGCTGCTGACCCGCGAGAACGTCGACGAACGCTTCCGCCGTCGCGGTGAGGACATCCAGGCGGGCGGCCTCGTAGTCCCACGCAGCCAGGGTGCGTCCGAGCTCGGCCAATCGGACGCGCTTGGCTCGTTTGCCGCCAAGCTCCACTAGTTGGCTGATCGCAAGAGTCGACTCGGCCGCGTCGAAGTCGCTGAACTCTCCGCTGCCGCCAAAGTCTTCGACCTCTGCCTCAAACTCGGGGTTCGGCAGCAACCTCGCCTGCAGCGTACGCGCCTCACTGGCTCGGAGCGCCCAGGAAAAAGTCGCCAGTTCCGGATTGCCGAGCAGCGCCCGTGCGAGAACGTCTCGCAGAGCCAGGACTCCTTCCACTGGAGCGTCCGTGTGCGGCTGCAGCCCGGGCGACGGTGGGGACGCCGGCGCATGTGCCGGCGCGGCGAAAGTCGCGAACTCACGGCCAAGGGGTAAGGCGACAACTTCCGCGCGGCTGGTCGGTGACTGCGAGCACCCGGCAACACAACTCAAGACGACGACAAGGGACTTCCAGCAGCTCGCGGCAATCCCCTGGTGAGACGCAAAATCTAACCTTGTCATGAGACCTCTGATCCCTGCGAAACACAGATCGCGATGCAGTTCAGGCTGAGTCTGCCTGCACCGCGAACGCTCTGGAGTGTCAATGACAGGGTCTGGATCAGAGGCGCAGCGGAATATCCGCGGCGTGACACGGAAGGCGGCGCCGGTCCAGCGGTGGATTCGCCCGGCCGACCAGCGCGCCGCAGGGCCGCAGCTGGTCCAGCGGCGGATACGTAACGAAAGCCGAGAACGCATCATCCGCCGGTGGAACAACTGTGGTCTCGCAGAGCCGCTTGACCGCGACCATTGTGCGGCAAGGGTCATTCGCGCAGTTACCATGCTGGCATCCCGCCTCGACGGCGCCGCCTGCCTCGGCACGTTCGTTGTTTGCGCAGCACGCTACGCTCTCTGCCTCTCGTGCGCAGTCGCATGTGTGCGTCAACAGGCCCGAACCGCAGAGTGTGGGCGCAAAGAACAGCCAAAGAGAGCTTAGAGCAGCAGCGACGTTTCGCATGTCGGGGATTCTATCGCGAAACCACTGGGCTCGCAACTCGGGGAGCTCGCGACAAACACGCGCCGCCGACGCAGCTGCACTCGACTCGAGTTCTCATTCGCCGAGACGAAGCTGAGACGAAGCTGAGACGAGACAGAAATACTTCCGGCTCTACGATCGCTAGCGACCACGACCACCTTCAGGAGTACGCAACCAGTTCGACTTCGATACCGTCGGGATCGAAAAAGTAGAGGCGCTCTCCGGGGTCGTACGTCCTTTCTAGGTGAGGTTCGACGCCAAGGGTGTGGAGTCGGGATCGATACGGCGCGAGGTCGGGGACGACAAGACCGAAGTGATTGAGTCCGACCTTGTCATAGTCGACATCGACCTGCCCTGGCTTCGGCGCTTCGAAGAACGCCAGGTAAGAGCGATCGTCGCCGACGTGAGCCGCTGGCTGCTCGCCAGTGTCGCGACGATTTCGCCAGCGCAGGCGGAAGTCGAACAACTCGGAGTAAAAGTCGATCGAGCGTTCGAGATCAGACACCGTCAGATTGACATGCTCGATAAACATGCGTCCTCCTTTTGGAGTGAATTTAGAAAGTCTACACTTTCTTATATATCCGGAGCCCAATTTAACAAGCATTATCTTTCTAAAATCGTGGTGGCGCACGGCACTCTTGCGGTATTGTTGAGGTATGGAAACGAAAGCCGTGCAGGGCGCCAAACGACGATTGGTCGAGTTCTTGAAGACTCACGGCCCCTCGACTGCTTCGCAGTTGGCCTCAGCACTCGAGATCACGAACGTCGCCGCGCGGCAACACCTCGCCTCTCTGGAAAGTTCAGGACTTGTCGTCCAGCGACGCAGCGACGCCGTCGGTCGCGGCCGCCCGGCGCTTTTGTGGTCGTTGACCGATGCGGCAGCGCAGCTGTTCCCCGATCATCATGGCGCCCTGACCGTGGAATTGATCGATGCCGTGCGCAAAACGCTTGGCGACAAGGGCCTGGATCGCGTGATCGACACACGCGCGAGCGAACAGCTACGGCGCTATCGATCCCGGATGCCGGGGGCTAAGTCGTCGCTCAAATCTCGTGTCGAAGCACTAGCCGCCCTGCGCACTCGCGAAGGCTACATGGCTGAGGTCGAGCGGGAACGCGCGGGGACTTATCTGTTGGTCGAAAATCACTGTCCAGTGTGCGAGGCAGCCGAAAGCTGTACCGGACTGTGCCGCTCTGAGCTCGAAGTGTTTCAGCGCTTGCTCGGTCCGCAGGTCGTCGTTGAACGGACGGAACACCTGCTCTCCGGGCATCGCCGCTGCGCTTACCGCATCGCGCGCGTGAAGGCGAAACGATCGCGCCGCGCACGGTGAGGAGGGAAATCTTGCGCGCAGCTGACCGTCAGTCAATCGGCGGGTCGCTGATGCCCGCGGCGCGCGTTGTTGAGTAGCGAATCACCCCGTCGTCGTAGATCACGAACCACCGAGTTCCAGTCGATCCTGCCCGCAGAGGATTGGCTCGGATGCGCCAGCGCCCCGCGGAGAGGGTATGAAAGAAGAATCCATAACCAGCCTTGCTCAGATTGACACTCTGGTAGAAGTCGAACGCCTCGGCGAATCCAAGTGTCTTGAGATCGGCAACGTTCGTGAAATTTCCGAAGCGCGTGCGATGCATTTGTTCAGCGGTATAAAGCGAGCGAAGCGACGACACAGCCGAGCTCTCGTTCGCCGCCAAACGCGCGTTACGAATGCTCGGGATTGCCATGGCAAGGACAATAGCGATGATCGCGACCACGATCATCAGCTCGATCAGCGTGAAGCCGAACGAGCGCCGGTGAACGATTCGGGGTTTGAACATCGGTTCGAGTGCTGGTTGGACCGGACTAGCACGGGTGATTCCCGCTCGTGAAAAAGCCTTGCTCAAGATTACGACACGTCACCCGAACGAGGTATCAGATGCCAAGATCCAACGTTTTCGGACCCGTCTCGGCGTTGGCGCACTGTCCACGCCCGTCCTCCGATTCTGACGCCAAACGCGGATCTGCGGTCAGTCTGAAGAGAACGATCCGGTAGTCTCGCAGATAAAGCGCGAACGGAAACCACCAGACGAAGTCGTTCGCGACGCAGAGCGCGATCGCCTTGACTGGCCAATCGCCGCGGCAGATGAGAGCGACGGCGCCGATCGGACCGAGCACCTTGCCGACGAGTCCGATCAAAGCGATACAGCCGCCACTCTCGGGAGCGTAGGCGACTCGCAGGTAGAGGGCTCCGTAGAGTCCGATGACCATTCCCAGGCAGGCGAAGATCTCCGGATGATTCGACAGCGGCAAACCCGCGAAGCGAAAGAACCACTGCGGATCGAGTAGAGAGTAGGCTCCCCAAGCGAGGTTGTAGAGACCCGCGCAGATGAACGTGGAGCGATGCCAGCTGCGATGCGGTAGCGAATTCATGTCAACTTTCGTCTGTCGTCGACGCGGAGAGGAGTAACCCACGGCGCCCACACCAAGCACGGCGTCGCGCTGCCTCAAACAGATAACCGCATTCCCAATGCGCAGCTAACGGGCTTGTCGCCAGTCCAAGTGTCGCAGGACGACGATCGACCTAACGCGACTCAAAAGTCGCGCTGTGCGGATAGCCATTCAGCAGTTGCTGAATCCGTGGAGCGGCAGATCTCCGGCCTGCAACGCGCGTCAAGCGAGAACGTCTTCCACCACATGGCCATGGACGTCGGTGAGTCGTCTCTCAAGCCCATTGTGGTAAAAGGTGAGGCGTTCATGATCCATGCCCAACAGATGCAGGATCGTGGCATGAAGGTCGTAGACTGTTGTGACATCTTTGACAGCGCGGTAGCCGAACTCGTCGGTGGCGCCGTAGGAGTGACCACGCTTGACGCCGGCGCCGGCGAGCCAAACCGTAAACCCTTTCGGGTTATGATCCCGGCCTTGCGCCCCGAACTGAAAGGTGGGCATGCGCCCGAACTCCGTCGTCCATACGACGAGCGTGTCGTCGAGTAGACCGCGCTCCTTGAGGTCACGTAGCAGGGCAGCCGCCGGTTGGTCCAAGATCGGCCCATGAACGTCGTACTGCTTTTTTAGCTCCTTGTGACCGTCCCAATTGCCCACCCCTTCGCCCATCGCATACGCACCGTTGAAGAGCTGCACGAAGCGCACTCCTCTCTCGAGCAGGCGACGCGCCAAAATACAGTTCTGCGCAAACCGCGCTTTGAGTTTGTTCTGCGTGTCGTCGGCGCCATAGCTCTTGAGCGTCGACGGGCTTTCCGTCGACAAGTCGCCGACCGCAGCGGCGCGCAGCTGCATCTTCGCGGCGAGCTCATAACTGGCGATGCGAGCGCTGAGTTGACTGTCACCGGGAAACTTCTCCAGGTGGCGATCGTTGAGCAGTCGAAGAAAGTCGCGCGTGGCGACATCTGTGACACGAGAGACCGAAGCCGGCCGATCGATATGAGGGATCGGGCGATCGGCACCAAACGGCGTACCTTGGAAGAGCGCGGGCAGGAATCCGGACGCCCAGTTATTCGGACCGGACTGCGGCACCCCGCGCGGATCCGGGATGGCGACGAATGCGGGGAGGTCGTCGGCATCGGTGCCCAGAGCGTACGAAACCCAAGACCCCATGCTCGGAAACCCCTCAGCAACGTATCCCGTGCTCATCTGGTTTTCGGCAGGTCCATGCGTGTTCGTCTTCGCGGTCATCGAATGGATGAAACACATCTCATCGACGAGCTCAGAGAGGTGCGGCAGCAAATCCGATGTGTATTTGCCGCACTGGCCCCGCGGTGCGAATGAATAAGGGCTCCTGGTCAGGCGCCCCTGTCTCCCCTGAAACGTGATGATCTGATCAGATCCGGGAAGCGGCCTGCCGTGCAGGCGAAAGAGTTCGGGCTTGTAGTCGAAGGTGTCGAGCTGGCTGCAAGCGCCAGAGCAAAAGATGACGAGCACTCGCTGTGCGCGTGGCGGAAAATGTCCAGCGCGCGGCGCATAGGGACGCGCCGGGTCGACGTCCGGACGCCACGGTGCGTCGGGAGGCTCACTCCCGCTCGACTCATCCGCCGCACGTAGCCGTCGGTCGCGCCCCAGCAACTCGACGAGGGCCATGGAACCCAGCCCAAGACCGGAGGCCTGCAAGAAACGACGACGATCCAGGAGCCGAAGTCCGGTTGGTGAAGGGCTAGGTTCGTCCATCAGTACACATGAAGGAATTCGTTCGAGTTGAAGAGAGCACGACAGACCGCAACCAAACCGTGCTGCGTCGCCAGATTGACTGCAGCGCGCAGCTCAACAGCATCGGGCGTGCGACAGAGCGCCAAACGAAACGCGCGCCGAATCGCGCGGGCGACCACCTCGCCGTCCCTCGATTCAGCGTCACCATGGCCCTCGCGGCGAGCACCGTCCTCCACGCGAGCGGCAAAAGCCTCGGCTTGCTGCAGCATGAACCCGCTGTTGAACAGATTGAACGCTTGCAGGGGGGTTGTCGATCGAGTTCGTTTCGGCGCCACCTGGGCGGCGTCAGGACAATCGAAGATGCCGAACACGGCATCCTGTTCCATGCGCGGCTTGAACTGATAGACCATGCGTCGCCATTCAGCTGGCCCGTAGACCTTCTTCGGCGTGTAGACACGCACGTAGTCCTGGTTTGGCTCGAAGACGTGGTACCCCTCCCCGCCCATGGTCAGCCGTAGGCGACCACTCACTGCAAGAACCGAATCGCGAATGGGTTCGGCGGCCAGTCGCTGCGGCGGAAAACGCCAGAGAAGACGGTTCTGCGCGTCGATGGAACGCGCCTGGTCGTTCGGCCGACTCGCCTGGCGATAAGTGTATGAAAGCAAAATCAGCCTCTGCACATGCTTGATGCTGCCGCCGCTGTCGACGAGCTCGCTCGCAAGCCAATCGAGAAGGGCAGGATGCGATGGTCGATCACCGCCAGCGCCAAAGTCGCTGGGAGTGTTGACGATGCCAGCGCCAAAGTGATGCAGCCAGAGGCGGTTGACCAGGACGCGAGCGGGCAATGGATTTTCGGGATGATTCAACCACCGCGCCAGGGCGACTCGACGCTCCTGCTCGGAGGCATCGGCTGCCAGCTCGAGTCGCGGACCGACGCGCTCGATCGCCCCCGGCGAGACCTCCTCTCGCGGCGTCAGTGGGTCGCCGCGATGCAGACGATGCGTCGGCGGCGGCGGGTAAAACTGGCCGAAGTACGCTGCACGACCGCGGCGCAGCTCATTCAGTTGTGTCTCCAGCTCCTCGCGACGCCGGTAGAGCTCTCCGAGACCACTTGCGCTGTCTAACGACGCATTGACCGCCGCCGCTGCGGACTCGGGTGAATTCGCGCTCGCACGCGCAGGAGAGTTGTCTCTCTCCGGCTGCGGCTGCCGATCCGTCGAGTCAGCGACCGTGACCCACTCCCCTGAGTCGACCTGCACCTCGATGCGGTAAGCGGTCGGCACGCGGTCAGTGCGCTCTCGCAGGCGACTGCGCGCCCAGACGACCGAGTCGATCTCAGTCGCCGCGGCGAGCCGGATCTCCACCCAGCCGCGCCGCAGCTCGTCCGAGGCCCAGCTGCGTCCATTGCCATACCATCCGTCGTTGATGTGGCGCAGCTTGTGGCGACTGAATCCGATGAGCGTTCCCGACACCCGTGCTACCGCGCCGTGAGCTGCTGCCGCGACGTTACGACGTGGAGATTCGGTCGACAGCACCTCGATCTCATCCAGCGCCGGCTCGGACTGGCCAGAATCGAGTACCGTGAAGCGGAGCGCCGTCGCGACCGTCGGCACAAATCGGTCAAGATTGAAGCGTGCGTCAAGCGGTGGGCGAACGCTCTTGCGCCCGCCGCCACTGCCAGCCGACTGTCCGGCGATGGGTGCGGCGGCTGTTAGCTCGCCCAAAATGCTGAGCAGCTCAGTCTCCGCGTCTCGTAGCTGGCGCTGGCGCCCCGCCTCCATCGAGGACGACGCCGGCCAATGACGCTCGCCGTGATGGACCCCCGCAAAAACCGCCGTCAAGGCGTAGTAATCGCGCTGCGACACCGGATCGAACTTGTGGTTGTGACAACGTGCACAACCAACCGTGAGCCCCAAAAAAGCAGAACCTGTTGTCGAGACGATATCGTGAAGCTCATTGGCACGCTTGTTCAGAGTCAACTCGAGGTTTGGGCTCTCGACTTTGTCCTGCGGTCCAGCGACAAGAAAGCCGGTACCGCGATGCTCGCCGTACGCGTCGCCGGCAATCTGATCGCGACAGAATTCCCCGTAGGGCCTATCTCGGTTGAACACATCGATCACGTAATCGCGATAGGGCCAGGCGGTCTCACGCGGCTTGTTCGGCTCGAAGCCGAACGTCTCGGCGAAGCGGACGACGTCGAGCCAGTGACGCGCCCAGCGTTCTCCGTAACGCGGCGAGGCGAGGAAGCGATCGACGAGTTTTTCATATGCGCCTGCATCGGGATCGTTCACGAACGCGTCGACTTCTTCGGGTGAGGGGGGCAATCCCAAAACACTCAGCGCGAGTCGACGGATCAGCGTGACGCGATCGGCTGTCGGCGACGGCTTCAGCCCGGCCGTCTCTAACCGCGCACGCACGAACGCATCGATGGGGGTCTCTCCTGCACGCTCGCTGCCCTCCAGGCGTGCGGGAACAGCAGGGCGCGACAGCTGCCGAAATGCCCAATGAACGTTTTCCTGCGAAGCAGCTGCAGCCCCCTCGCCTTCGAGAGCACTCCCGAAATCCGCACCTTGGTCGATCCAAGCGCGTAGAAGACCGACCTGATTGGAGCTCAGTGGCTTTCCCTTTGGAGGCATCACAAGATCGGGGTTAAGTCCCGCGACGTAGTGGATCAGAGGGCTGCGGGCGCTGTCCCCGGGGATGATCGCGACGCCGGTCAGGCCACCCCGAAGGGCGTCATGTCTTCTGTCCAGCCGATACTCGCTCTGGCGACGCTTCGGACCGTGGCAGCGTAGGCAACGCTTCTTCAGAAGAGGTCGGATATCGCGCTCGAATTCGACGCGTTGATCCGGCACCGGCGGCAGAGCAGCTGCGCCAGACGAGGTGGGGCCGTCAGACGCGGCCGCGCCCGTGCGCGTCGCGTGAAAGACCAACACGACGGCGAAGAGAACGCACGCCGACCGAAGCTGAAACGGCAGTCCTTTCAATCGTTCGAACCAGAGACCTCGTATCATTGAGCTCGTTTCTCCTCTCATGACGTTAGCCCGTAAGGTCCAGGCCGGCAAGCCTGTGTCCAGCGTGCCACCCTTTCGGCGGGTAAAAACTGCGGCCATCAGGGCTGCGTGCGAAAATGACACGAATTTTTGATTCGAGACAGCGGGCGACTCTGGCAAGCTGCTCTCAGGCCGACACAAACTGGATCAGGAGAGAACAGATGACGAACTGGACGCGTCGCAAGTTTGTCAAGACGACCGGGGCGGGAATTCTGGCGGCAGCGGCCCCTGCAGTCTATTCCTCGGCCCGCGGGGCGAGCGCCAATGAGACGATCAACCATGCGGTGGTCGGCGTCGGTGGACAGGGATCCAGACACGCGGAAGGGTTCGCCAAGACGGAGAACTGCCGGCTCGTCGCGATCTGTGACGTCGACCCGGCGCGCCTTGACAAGACCGCCGAACGCGTCGGCGACGCGGCCCAACCGAAGAAGTACGATGACTTCCGCAGACTCCTCGACGACAAAGACATCGACACGATCAGTATCGCCACCTGTGATCACTGGCACGCACCAGTGGCGCTCGCGGCAATTCTCGCGGGCAAACACGTCTACGTCGAAAAGCCAGCGAGTCACACGGTCCACGAAGCGAACCTTCTCGTGCGGGCAGCGGCCGAAAACAACAAGTGCGTTCAACACGGCACGCAAAGGCGTAGTGTCGCCAGCTTCATGGCGGTCGCCAAAGCGCTGCGCGCGGGTATCGTCGGCAAGGTTTTGATGGCCAAGGCGATCAACCACCAGCGACGGCGAGAGATCGGGCGCGCGAAACCGACCGCCCCACCCGCAGGCGTCAACTACGATCTTTGGCAGGGTCCCGCGCCAAAGCATGCGTTCACGGAGAATCGGTGGCACTACAACTGGCACTGGTTCTGGGACTATGGTGGCGGAGACCTTGTCAACGACGGCATCCACCACGTTGATTTGGCGATCTGGGGCATGGGAAAAGACCGGGAGTATCCAACCGAGATCGTCACCTCGGGCGGGCAGCTCTGGTACGACGACGACCACGAGACGCCGGACACGCAGAACGTGGTGTACGTTTATCCTGACGTTCAGGTGATCTATGAGATGCGTCTGTGGACGCCTTACGGACTCGAAGGCGGCGGCAACCACACCGTGTTCTACGGCACCGATGGCTTCGTGACCGGCTCAACGGCGGTCCGCGACAAGGGTCGTGAGAAGATTCAGATCCGTGCCGAGGACTACGGGATCGAGTCAACAGGCGGGAACTTCGAGAACTTCATCGACGCGGCACGCCACAACGATCCTTCACGGCTCCATGCGCCGATCGAAATCGCCGCCGTGTCGACGAACCTGTGCAACCTCGGCAACATCGGCACGCGACTCGGAAACGCCACACTCACGTACGATCCTGCTGCCCAGCGCATTACGCGCTCGAGCGCCGATCTGCAGAAGGCCAACGCGCTGTTGACCAAGGAGTATCGTCGGCCGTACACGCTCGACTACCCCGGGTTAACAGCCCGCTGAAAAAGTCATTCGGCCGAGAAGCTAACCTCTTCCCGCCAAGCGCGGCCGCGTCACGACTCAAAGACTGTCGGAGGTTACCCGCGCTCGTGGTAGTCCATCCCGCAGTTCCTCTTTTCCAAAAGACACGAAACGGCGTTCGCCAGCGTCGAACTTAGCGCTTCTAACGACCTTCACCGCGCAGTCGGTAGTAGCAGAACTGATGGTCGCTGTTGAAGAGCCGCCGATAGCTGAGCAGCACAACGGCCACCGTCCCCAGTGCAGTCGCCGCGGCGATCAGAAACATGATGACGATCTGATAGCGCACGGCTTGAAGAGGCGACACACCGGAGAGCAACTGGCCCGTCATCATGCCGGGCAAACTGACAATGCCGACGATCATCATCGAATTGATGATCGGTGTCAAACCGGCGTGCACGGCTTGCCGCACACTCCCGCGCGCCGCCTCCCAGCGCGAGGCACCGAGCGCCAGTTGAGCTTCGACGCGATCGCGATCCGCAATCAACTGCCCGTTGAGTCGATTAAGCCCCAAGGAAATGCCGTTGAGGGAATTCCCAAGAATCATTCCGACCAGTGGGATCACGTACTGAGGCTGATACCAAGGCTCGTTCTGGCGCAAGATGACCAGGAGCCCGTAGGCGGCCACCAACCAGGAGCTCGACCAGACGGCAATGACGCTGTCGACGTAGATGCCGCGATATCGATGCTGCACGCGACCGACCGCAGCAACCCCGGCGATCGACGTCATAAGGATCAAGAGGCCTGCAATCGCAAGCCAGTGTTTCATTTCAAACACTGACTGGAGAACTAGTCCGATCAATAGCAGCTGTAGGACCGTGCGCAGAGACGCAAGAATCAGCGAACGTTCCATCCGCAGCCCTAGCAGCAGCGAGATGACGCCGTTGATCACGATCAGCGCTGCGGCCAGCGCGACATCGATGGACGTCAGTTCGAGGTACTTCACGTCCGATCCTCCGCTCTCTGGTCGCCGCCTGCGACGATACGCCCGGCTCGCATCGTGAGAGTTTCGGCTCCGATGCGGGCAACCTGCTCTGCGTCGTGACTCACCCAGACGAAGGCGCGTTCGCCGGGCGCAGCGTCATACCAGCTCATGACGAGACTTTCGAGCAGTCCAGCCGTCTCGCCATCCAGCGAGGCGGTCGGTTCGTCAAGTAAGAGCACTACCGGGTCAAGCTGAACGGCCCGAACGAGGGCGACGATTTGAGATTCTCCGCCGGAAAGATCTCGGGTGAGCCGATCGAGAAAGTCTCTCGTCCGATTTGCCCGTTCGAGAAGGGAAAGTGCTGCACCCAAATCGAACTGAGTGTGTCCCCGAGCGAGGCCACTGCGAAAACTGAACGGCAGACGCAGATTCTCTTCCACCGTGCCCTCAATGAGTGCAGGGCGTTGGTGCAAATAGATCACCTGGCGCCGAAAGCGTGGCACATCGCGGCCACGAACCGCGTCGCCGCGCCATAGGATCTCGCCACGGTCCAACGGATCGAGGCAGGCTAACGCCCTGAGGAGAAGCGTCTTTCCCGCGCCGGTTGGACCGACGATCGTTCGACGCCCACCGCGTGAGATCTCGAGCGAGACGTCGTCCAAGAGCCAGGGCTGGTCGCTCGCCTGACGTCGACCGACGCCGCGAGCACTCAAGAGCGACACAACACCGCCTCTGAATCCTCGACCGAGAGTGTTACTGACACCATGAACACAAAAAACAGAACATTGAGAGCACTCGCGCTTGACGCTCGAGTTTGGCGAAAGATGGAGTCGCCGTCAAGGTGCACCGACACGAGCGCAACGGTTCTCGATCAGGATCGGCTGTACGCCTCGAAGGCAGCTCCGATCGCAACACCAAAGAGAGGCGTCAACAAGGCGGGGCGAGAGATCAGATGGGGAATGAGAGAGCCTCATCCAGTACGATGCGGCGGTCGAACACGAATACTGCCTCACTCCCTCTCGCTTTAGTGGACTCCGTCGCTCCAAAAGAGATGGCGAGCACAAACAACTCATTCTACGCGCGTGCAAAGGTTCTTCGTAGCGCGCCTTGCGGCCATCGCGCGGCGAGACGCGGTAGGGCGTTTGGATCGATCACGCTGATGCGCTGTCTGGCGCTCATCGCCTGGAGTGCCGCGGCGCTTCATGGCACGCCACGCGAAGATCCGCCCCCCATCCAGGCTGCGAAGGGTCTGTTCGATCAGAGCGACCCCCGCGCGCTCGGTCTAGAAACGATCCCGGCGACGCACACGACGCTCTACCGCGCCTCACCGAGCGGCTACAAATTCTGCCACCATTCCAACCTCGCCGTTTTCAACGATCGTCTCTACGCCTCTTGGTCGAGCGGGATTCGTGAGGAAGATCGCGACGGCCAGGTTGTCGTCTTTTCTTTCAGTGACGATGGCGATCATTGGTCGACGCCCATGGTCCTTGCCGCCGACCCTGATGGGGCCGGCGGCGAACTCGGCTGCGTAGCAGCTGGGTTTTACGTCGCCACAGACGAGCTCGTAGCCTACTACAGCACGATCGTCGACAATCACACAACGCACGTGCGCGACCGACTCGTTGCCATGTCGTCGCGGGACGGAACGACGTGGAAGCAGAAGAAGGATCTCGTCGCCGGTTTCTTCATCGAGAGCCCACGACGCTTGCGGTCGGGCCGACTCCTCATGAATGGCCAGTTCCCCCATCGTCAGCCGCGTCTTCTCTATTCTGACTCCCCCGACGGCACCTCAGGGTGGAAGGATGCCTCGATTCCCTTCGCCGACCTTTTTGGCTGGCCCGAGCCGACATGGTTTGAGCGCCGCGACGGCTCCGTTGTCATGCTGTTTCGGACGCGAACAAGGCCGCGGCCCGAAGCCACTCTGTACGCCAGCATCAGCCGCGACGGCGGCAGCAGCTGGACACGCCCCGCACCGACTAACTTTCCCTGCGCGACAGCGCGGACGCACGCTGGCAACCTCAGCGACCTGACCGCGTACATCATCAACAACCCAAACCACAACGCCGGCGAGGTGAAATCGATTGGCCGTCGAACTCCACTCACGATCGCCTTCAGTCGCGACGGAGTCACGTTCGATCGAGCCTTCGTCGTCCGCGGCGAACCGACCACTAAACGCTTCAAGGGTCTGAACAAGCTGGATGGGTTCCAGTACCCGTCGTCGACGAGCTGGAAAGAACACCTCTACATTGCGTATTCGATCAATAAGGAAGACGTTGGCATCAGTCGCATCGCGCTGGTCGCCCTCAACGCGCGCCTGCAGGACTCGTGAACGAAGTTGGAGCTAGCGAAATGAGTCGACCGATGCCTCGAACTCAATCTTTCTTGTGTTGTGGTCGCACGTCTCGCAGGTGTCGGCGGTGGCATCAGGACTGCATCGCTGCAGCGTTCCTCTGTGTCTGTGTGGCGCACACATTGGCTGGCGATGTGCCAGCACATCGAAGCGTCGCACCGCCCCCTGACTATGCCGCCCGCGGCTGGTCGACGGTTGCTCTTGGAGGCATTCTCCCGACCGTCGAAGCGTTGCGCGAGATGCAGGCCGGCGACTACGTCCTGCGATCTCACGACAGCAAGATCTCGGCGACACCTGCCGAAAAGACGGCTCTGCCACTCGACCCGTGCGGTCACGTGCAGCGCCTCTCCTTCTTTAAAGGTCTGGATGGGACGCTCTACGCGGCGCAATGCTCCGTGCTGTCGCGCTCGAGCGACGGTGGCAAAACGTGGAACCACACGTCGTATGAAATCGAGGACATCGGCGAGCCTGAAAAACACTTCATGGATCTTCGCGTCCTCGCCGATGGCGCCTGGGTTCAGGCGAAGAACGAGCCGGGCAGGATCACTCTTTCGATTTCGCAAGACGACGGCAAATCTTGGCGCCACTTGCAGACGATCGGTGCGGCGCTCGAAACAGACGATGTTCGCCTCGGCTGCATCGAGGTCCTCCGCGATGGCAGCGTCGTCGCTGCGGTCACCGCTATCTACTGGGAGCAGTCGGCGACTGGAGAGAGCGCCTGGAAAGAGGGCAAGTCTCTCTTCTTCCGCTCGAGCGATGGCGGCAAAAGCTTTGCCGCGCCAACGCTCATCGGTGAATGGGGACACGAGATCAACCTGACAGAACTCCCCAGCGGCAGACTGCTTGCCGTGATCCGGTACCAGCGGCACACGCTGCCGTCCGATCCTCCGAACATTCTCGTCGTCACCGGAGCAAAACGTCATAGCCACACGTTCCCGTACAAGCACGTCTTTGTCAGCCATTCGGATGACAGCGGTCAAACGTGGTCACGCCTGCGGCAGGTGACGACCGAGGTTGGGCAGTGCCATGGACAGGCCGTCGGCCTCACAGACAACCGCGTCGTCGTCGCGTACGATCACCGTTACCCTCGACCGATGAGCGGCGCACGCGCCGTAGTCAGCGACGACGACGGCGAGACCTGGCGAGACGAGGTTTACTACCTATCGAACGGTTTGATCGCCGGCTTTGCACGCACGCTCACCCTCGACGGCGAAGAGATGCTCACGCTCACCGGAACATACTCTGGCGAGAAGATCGGGTGGAAGGATTTCACCGGGCAAACCGAGTTCGCCGTGATTCGGTGGAGTCTCGTCGACTAAATCTCAACGTCGTTGGCTGGTCGCCGGGAAGATCTCACCCATCGCTCACGCAATTTGCGTCTTCGCGACAAGGCACACTGTCGGGCGTCGGATCGACGCCACAGGCGCCGAACGGCGCCGCCAGCGGTCCGGCTCCACCATAGAGATGAAGCAAGATGCCGACAGCGTCCGAGAGATCAACGAGGCCGTCATCATCCGCATCGGCGATCTTCCAGCACGATGTGTTCGGCGTGCCGCGGAAGAGCTGACTGACCAAGTCGACGGCATCGCTCAGATGCACACGACCATCTCCGTTGACGTCACCGCGCGAGAATGGAACGTCCTCGCCGACGCCCGAGGAGACGATACTCTTCTCGAAGGTCAGACCGCTCAGCGTCGCGATCTGGGCGAAGTTCGCGTTGAGATAGTTGACCTCGGCCTTGATGGCCAGATCTGGTTCCTCGGCGACGACTTCAACGACGTGGACGCTCTCGGCAAGTCCGTCGACGGCGACCGGTGGCGACAGGACGACCCAATACTTGACGTTGCGGTTGTGCCGAATAGAGCCGTAGAGGAGGTCCCAGTAGCGGATCACTTGCCTCTGAACACCGCCGCCGAAGTCGAGTTCGGCGAACACCAAGCTCGCAGGGCCAGTTTGGGTTGGATCGGCTGCCGGCTCAAAGCGTTCCAGTAGACGGAAGCTCTCACCAGACGCGGCTGTGACGCCGACCTCCCAAAGCGGCAACACTTCGTAGGTGCACGACGAGTAGCGGACCGTGAGCCCGCGCTCTCCCTCGAGACTCAAGCTCCTCGTCAAAAACTCCTCGTCAAAGAGCCTCGGAGGGTCGAGGCTCAACTCGCCTTCGCCGCGGAACTGAAGGTCTTGTAGTCGCAGCGTGAGGGGTTCACCATCCGACAAGCGAAACGTTTGCTCGAAGCGAAAGTTGTACTGCGTCGTACCGCCGCCGGAAAAAGCCGTCCAGCGAAAGACACCGGGACCGTCTGGCACCGCGATTTCGTTCTCATCGCCGAACCGAACCTCGGCAAAGAGTTCGCCCGTAAAACTTTCGACATCTGTCGGTAGCTGATGGATCCCGTCGATGAACTCCAACCGGCTCTTCAGCGACAGTGCTTCCCGCTGGCCACGCGAATGCACGAACACCCCACAGCTAGCCGCCCCCGACGGGATCTGAAGCTCGAACGTAGGAGCCGGCGGTGCTTCGGCCGTGCGCAGAAACGGACGCACCTGCTTCACGGCCAAATCGCCGTTCGGCTCGACCTTGAACTCAAGGTCGAGGAGAACTTGACGGCGTGAATACTCACCCGTGTCGATCGAAAAGTTCTGATCGATGTGCCAGATCAGGGCGCCAAGCTCTCGCAGCTGATCGTCGGTGAGCACGACCTCCCCTGGTGCCGTCAAGGTCGATGGCGAAGCGCGAAAGATCTCGACGACACGCCCCTCCTCGACTCGCAGCACGTTCTTCTCGGCGACGACGCCAGGTTCGGGACTGACGACGCTCTCCTCACCGACCTGCGCCGTGACGATATACCTGTTGTCGAGTGCTTGATCTGGGTTACCTGTAAAGACAACACCATTCGCCGTCTCGTCGAGGAACGCACGGCTCACGAGCAGCCCCATGGCCGTCAAGTCTTGAGGCATGCCGAAAAACGCGCGTTCTTCATAAGCACGAAAGTTCCAATTGCTCGCCCATACCTTCTTCAGTGCCCGCACAATCGTACGCTCGTTGTTCTTCGTCGGGTCACAGATCGACGGACCGGAGTTGTTCGCATCGAAGTCGTCCAGCGCACACACGGAAGTCGAGTCATAGAGACCGGCGCCGTTGAACTCAAGCGCGTCTTCAGCATTCGACGAGGAACGAAACCGCACCACTGTTCGCTGCGACCCAAAGACCTCTTCGATGCGTGCGGCGAGCGTCGACACGAGCTCAGGATCGATGACTCCGTTCTCGCGCATGTGGTCTCGCAGGTTCTCAAGAACAGAGAAACGAAGCTGTGAATCACTCTCGAACTCTGGCCAATTCTCGAGCTCCGCAATGTACTCGGCATAGCTGACGTCGTTGGCTGGATCGCGAGCCGATGGGATTCTCCCAGCGTTCAGGAATTCCACGTAGTAGTGCATTGGAATTCCGAATCCAACCTCTCGGTACTGCGCCATCGGCCCGTCGAGGACGCTCTGCAGGCGAGCGAAGTTGCTCGCCTTACCGCCGAATCTGTTTTCCAGAACGATGCTGTCGTTGTTCAGGTCGAACTCGGTCAAACGATCGAACGATTGATACTCCGGATCGATGCCGGGCAGAACTGACAGCTGAGGACGATTCTCATCCCAGAACGCTTCCGCTTCCTCACTCGTCGCCGGCGTGATCGTGAAGTCTGCTGCGGTCACTTCAAACCGCACGAGATTGCCTTCGTGCTGTTGAAACGCCTGGAATGCATCCTGAACGAACGCGTTCGGCGTCCCGCGGCGAGCAGTCCGCACAGCAACGTGGCTAAGGTCGCTCTGCGGCTCCGCCGTCACTACGCCGCTCACCACGCCCTCGATATCGCGGGGAGCGTGGTCAAGCACGATGATGTCTTGAAAACTGATGAGCCCGCTCTCGTTGGCGGCGTCGAAGCTAGCGCGTGTGTGCAGCCGCACGCGGCCGAATCCGACGCCCTGCGTGTACGCCTGGAACGACAGCTCCGGGTCAGCTTCGCCGAAGTGAACGAAGCTAGTGTCCGGCCAGGTGGCAGCGTCCTCGCGTGTTATGCGCGAATTCGGAAAGTAAAAGAGAGGTCTGAGAGTGAAAGCTTCCAACATCTGCTCGTGAACCCCGCGCACCTCCTCGAACGTTGGCAGCTCGCTCGCGTCAGAGTCAAAGTTCGTGAGAACGTTGTACCCATAGCGCCGGCCTTCTTCGGTCTGGAGAAAAAACACCGCGCCGCTGAAGTACTTACGCGTGGCGCGATCACCGACGAGCTGACTGTAAAACTCGACGGCGAACCGGTCCGCAAACTCGGCCGCCAGGAACTGTTGGTGCAGAGGGTAACGCCGCACGTTGTGAAAGAGAGGCGGCAGCAGCTCGGGATCGCTCGGATCGGCCGGCAGGAGATACTTCGTCACTCGCCGCACCTCGCTACTCACCGTTGACGGCGCCGAGATCGAGAAGAAATCCCCCTCCGTACAGACGCCCTCGAGGAATGGCCTTCCAACTTCCCCGACAAAGCGATTCCGGACGACCGTGTAGTCCTTCGTGTCGTGGTTCAGGGCGACGATGTCTAGATCGTTGTCGCCGTCGATGTCACCGACCGGAGCGAATCGTGTTCCTTCGCCGACGACGAGCTCGCGCACGACTTCGAGTTCACCGCCGCCGAGATTGATCACCAACGAAATGGTGCCGTTCACACTGTTCGAGGTAATCACATCCACGCGCGTGTCGCCGTTCAGATCACCCGTCGCGAGCGAGTGGACGGAGGTCTGCGTATTGACGCCGGAGAGAAAACGGAATCCACCACGTCCGTCGTTCTCAAAGAGAGCGACCGAAGGAGATCCCCCGCCAGTGATGATGTCAAGATCGCCATCGCTGTCCATGTCATCGGTGACGACAAACGCCGCACCGGCGCCCTCGAAATCAACTCGTCGCGAGAGATTCCCTTCGCCATCGTTGAAGAAAATCATCAGCGGAGATGATGCGATGATCACGTCCTGATCGCCGTCAGAATCAAGATCGGCACCGGCGATTGAGGTCGGCCCACTGCCAACATCGAGAAGCTCCGCATCCGCGAATCCGTCCGGCCCCAAGTTGCGAAGAATCGAGAGTGAATTGTCGCCTTGATTCGTTGTCAGCAGCTCCGGGAGTCCGTCGCCGTTCAAGTCGACGTCCTTCATGAAAAACGGTCTCCCAGCGCCGATCGTGTACGCAGTGTCGTACTCAAACGCCCCCCGACCGTCGCCATGGAGCACGTGGACCAGCCACTGAACGTCACTCATCGCGGCCGCGTCAAGGTTGCCGTCTCCGTTCAGGTCTTTCACCACCAGAGAAAAAAGAGCGTTGGCGCGCATGGAAAACTGACGTTCAGGAGAGCGAGGCGCGAACGTTCCTTGCCCATCGTTTGGCATGAGATAGAGACTCGCACCACCGTCGACAAAGAGTAGGTCGAGATCGCCATCTTTGTCGACATCAGCGAGTGCTCCAGCATGCGGCTCAAAGAACACCGGTACGGTATCTTCGACAAGGACCTTAACAAAATGTGCTCGGGCCGCGTCGTTGTTCCATTCAATCGTCGCGGAGTCGTCACGCCGGCCGCCGATCGCCAGGTCGGGGTCTCCGTCGCCGTCGAAATCGCCATGCGCCGACCCCAATGCGCCCGTGCCGGTGCCAACGCTCGTCCCTGAGCGCAGGACACCCTGCCCGTCGTTGAGGAGACCGTACGTCGCCCCAGGCGTCCGCGTACCGGCAATGACATCGACGTCGCCGTCTTCATCAAGGTCACCGAATCCGAGATCGGCAACCCACCTCGAGCCGACAAAAAAAGGCGGCGAAGGCGTGAACTCAAGGTCGCCCTGCTGCACGAAAACGCGCACGAAATCATCGCCCACGACGACGTCAGCTCGCCCGTCGCCATTCATGTCAGCCATGCCGATCGACTCTGGATGTACCCCTCCAACCTGCACTGTAGCAGCCGTCTGAAGGGTCCCGTCGCCGTCGTTGATCAACAGACTAAACGTGTTCGCTGTCTGGTTCGCTGCGGCAACATCAAGGTCACCGTCCGCATCGATATCGCCGAGGGCGACGCCAATCGGCTCGTCGCCGACCTGATAGTCGACTTTCGGAGAGAGCGCCCCGTCGGGCGCCCCCATGAGCACGGAAATCAGGTCCTCCTCGCCGTTCGCCACGACAATGTCGTCGGCTCCGTCGCCGTTGAGATCACCGACGTCAATACCGAGAAGGTTCGGGAGCGCTACCGTCTCGCCCGCATCAAACTGACCATCGCCGCGATTGACCAACACCCGAACACCATCCTCGAAGAGCGCGACGAGATCGACGTCGCCGTCGGCATCGAGGTCACCCGCACCCCAGCGGCTACTCGTCCCGGCAAGGGGGTGGTTGACAGTGTCGAATTCGCCGCCGCCGCGGTTTAGATGCATCATCACACCGCCGGAGTAGCTCAAGGCAAAGTCAAGCTCGGAGTCGCCGTCGAAATCCCGTGCGATCAGATCAACGACTGATCCTGGGATATGAAAGCTGTCGCTGGCGTCGAAAGGTAGTGGAGCGAACTCGCACTCATCGGGAACTTCGTCGCCGTTACAGTCCTCGCTCGTCCCAGTACGAACGTCCTCTCGGTCCTCGACGCCGTTGCCGTTACAGTCCTGTCCGACTAGCGACGAGCAGAACAGGAGCCAAACGGTCAAGATTGCGCCGAAAAAACGTGCAATTAAAGGCATGTGCCACCCTCCGGGGCTGATCGCGTCATCGACCTTCTCCAGCGATGGATTGTACGTCTGAAGGACGAGGAAACGAAGAGGAATGCCTGTCCCTAAAATCCAGCGTTCAGCTTTGCAGCAGGTTCGATCGAACGCGTTTCCGGACAGCGTCTCTGCGCCCGATCGGGCGCAGGTACAAATCGCCTGCGCAAGCCAGGCGCGAGAACGCATCAACGATGTACAGCCGTCACGGTGCGCTGCGAGGTTTACGTCCGAGCTCTTTCTCGACCTCTAGAATGCGCATCGACGTCGCTAGCACGCTGTCAGGGTTGAGACTGATCGAGTCAATCCCATGCCGGACGAGGAACTCTGCTACTTCAGGGTAGTCGGACGGCGCTTGCCCACAGATGCCGCAGTGACGCCCACTTCGTTTCGCGCCGGCGATCGCCTGGCTGATCAGATCGAGCACCCCGGGATCACGCTCGTCGAAATCGAACGCGACGAGTTCCGAGTCACGATCCACACCTAGCGTCAGTTGGGTGAGGTCGTTCGAGCCGATGGAGAATCCGTCGAAGATCTCAGCAAAAGCATCCACCTGCACGACGTTGTTTGGGATCTCGCACATGACGAAAACTTCCAGACCATTCTCACCCCGTCGCAGCCCATGCGAAGCCATGACGTCAAGAACCTTCCGGCCCTCGTCGACACGACGACAAAAAGGAATCATCAACTTCACGTTAGTGAGCCCCATCACGTCGCGCACACGACGCATCGCGGCGCACTCAAGGGCAAACCCTTCCTCATACGCTGGATGGGCGTAGCGTGACGCACCACGAAACCCGAGCATCGGATTGCTCTCCTCAGGTTCAAACCACCGACCGCCGAGAAGCTGGGCGTACTCATTCGTCTTGAAGTCAGAGAGCCTGACCACGACGGGCCTGGGATAGAAGGCGGCGGCGATTGTGCCGACACCTTCCGCCAGTCGCTCGACGAAAAAGTCCGCTGGCCTATCGTAATTCTGTGTTAGCTCCTGTAGCGCCTGGCGCTCGGCTGCATCCTCCACACGCTCGGGGTGAACGACAGCCATCGGATGTGCTTTGATCGACTCGCTGATAATGAACTCGAGACGTGCAAGGCCAACGCCGTCACTTGGCAGGCGGCCCGTCTTGAAGGCCAGCTCCGGGTTTCCAAGATTGACCATGATATGTGTGGCGGGACGCGCGTGCCCACCTAGATCGATCGTTTTGATCTCGAACGGCAACTTGTCGTCGTAGACTTTTCCGATCTCGCCCTCGGCGCAGGAGACCGTCACGATCTGACCGTTTCGCATGACTTGCGTTGCGTTTGTGGCCCCCACCACGGCCGGAATTCCCAGCTCGCGTGCAACGATCGCAGCGTGACAAGTACGGCCGCCGCGATTGGTCACGATCGCCGCGGCGGTCTTCATCAGCGGCTCCCAGTCGGGAGTTGTCGTATCAGCAACCAACACCTCCCCGTCTTTGAGCTCGCCAAGGCGCCCCCCACTTTGAATCAATCGCACCGGCCCCGTTGCTATTTTCGTCCCGACAGCACGCCCGCGAGCGACGACAGTCCCACTCCCACTCAGTTCGTAGGTCTCGAGGACGTCCGCACGCGACTGCGACACCACGGTTTCCGGCCGTGCTTGCACCAGATAGAGCTTGCCGTCCAGCCCGTCCTTAGCCCACTCCATGTCCATCGGCCGATCCACACCTGCGCGCCGACTGTAGTGCCTCTCGACCTTAATCGCGTAGTCGGCGAGCATAATTACTTCATCGTCGCTGATCGAAAATCGGGCACGGTCCTGACGCGAGGTAGGAATGTTGCGCGTCGCCTCACGCGTGCGACCGTCCGCGTAAATCATCTTGATCTTCTTTTCCCCAAGAGTTCTTCGCAGGACGCAGCGGTGCCCTTTCTGGAACGTGGGTTTGTGAACATAGAACTCATCGGGGTCGACACTGCCCTGCACGACGTTCTCGCCGAGCCCGAACGCGCTCGTGATGAACACGACGTCACGAAAGCCCGACTCGGTATCGAGAGAAAACATGACGCCGCTGGCAGCGAGATCAGAGCGGACCATCTGCTGCACGGCGATCGACAACGCGACTTGGAAGTGGTCAAAACCTTGATCGATGCGGTAGTGAATCGCGCGATCAGTGAAAAGGCTCGCGAAGCATCTCCGGCATGCGTCGAGGAGTGCCGCCTCGCCGCTGACATTGAGGTACGTATCCTGCTGGCCGGCGAAACTCGCCGTCGGGAGATCCTCTGCCGTGGCGGAGCTGCGCACGGCAACTGACGCCTGCGGCCCGATCGCCTCCATCAACTGGCCGTAGGCAGCCCGGATTTCTCGACGAAGTTCCGCGGGAAACTCGGCTGCCAGAACAATCTCTCGGGCCTCTCGTCCGCGCCGGACAAGATCGTCGGTGTCGTCAGGGTCGAGTGCGTCGAGTGCCTTATGGAGTTTCGGCCACGCCCCCGCACGCTCGAGTATGTCGACATAAGCGTGTGAAGTCACAGCGAATCCGTTCGGCACAAGCACGCCTTCTTCGGTCATTTCGCGATACAGCTCGCCGAGCGAGGCATTCTTTCCCCCGACCAGCGCAACGTCGTCACTACTCAGCTCATCAAAAAAACGGATATAACGAGCGCTCCCGCGTGTAGTCGCCATGGTCACCTCCGCGTAGTCTGGTTGGCTTTTCGTTCGTCGCTATCGCTACGTTCACTCATCAGCGCCTGGACCTCTACCACGCGCGTTCTCATCCGATCGATGCCACAGTCGCTGTCGCCGTCCCAAACGAGAGCCTTCCGAGTTGCCGCAGTCGACGCTGCAGGGGAGTTGGCTCACGGTCGTAGCTTTGAAGCATCCCGGCAATCTGCCCGAGCTCGATTTCCATGCCCGTGCGGACAACGACCGCTCTTGCCTTGCCTGCTGCGACGATCGTGCCGAAGTGCACCATGTTGACGCGGTCTCCTATTGCCGCGTCGCCGGCTAGGAGAGCTCGATGGTCTTTGCTCGCTGCCACGGATTCGCCTGTCAGCGATGCCTCCTGCGCCTTGAGTTCATACGACTCAAGAATTCGAGCGTTGGCGGGAATGTGATCGCCAGCCTCGAGCTCGATCACATCCCCAGGCACCAACTCTCTAGTCGGCACGACCTGCAGCAAACCACCGCGAATTGACTTGGCTTGCGGCGCCGAGAGTTTCCTCAGAGCGTTGAGAGAACGCTCTGCCCGTTCCTGCTGAAGAAAACCGAGAAACGCGTTCAGGACGACGATCGTCAGAATGGCGAGCGCATCGGGCCAATCACCGAGAACACCGAAGAGAAGGGCCGCGACGATGAGAATCCAGATCACCAACTCTCGGAACTGTGCAGCGAACTTCCGCCACAATGGGATCGGCGGCGCGGTAGCGATCTCGTTCCAGCCGCACTCTTTGACACGCTGCTGTGCTTCGGCGACTGTTAAGCCTACTTGTTGATCACTTCCGAGAACTCCCAGCACGTCCTCGCGACTCAACCTGTGAGGCTCGACGATCGTTGAGCGGAGCTTCAGTGCGGTAGAGCGGGGTGTCGTCATGAGAGCCCGTCACGTAGAGAATAGATCACGCCAAGGGCACCGAGAGCGAGCGCGATGATCAGCCATGCACCTGGCTTCACGGCGCGTCCACGTCCATCCATATGCGCAAGCTGCGAGAGGACAGCGATACCCGTCATAATGACTGTGGCCAGGCAAGTGAAAACGTGGAGCGAGGAAACCACAGATAGCAGAGGCTTTTCATAGGCAAAGTCGACCACGGCGAGAAGAAACACATTTAGGGCGTTGCTGCCATAGATATTACCAACGGCCAAATCGATCGCACCAATGCGCAACGCGGTGAGCGTCGTGACGAGTTCGGGGAGCGACGTTGCGAGAGCGACGAGGGTCGTACCTACGAACGTGTCGCCCAATCCCGTTTGTTCTGCCAACTCCCCAGCCGAGGAGGCGAGAACAGGCCCGGCGACGAGGATCCCACCGGCTGTCAACGAGAATCCAAGCACCGCCTGTCGAAGTGAGAGCCGGCTCGGCGATGGCCGTTTAGCCTCAAGCGCCCCACCGTTGGCACCAGCAGTCCATATCTGGTCGCAGTAGACGAGACGCACACACAGCATGTACGCAGCAGCGATCGCCAAGCTGCCCCAGCCAATCGACCCGACATTTGCGAGTGACCCAAGGAGGATCGAGCCGGCGGCCAATGCGATCAGGACAATCCCCACGACTCCGGCGAGAGCGTGCGCCGACGCCGCTCGCGACAGCAGGTGACCGCGCGCCAGACGAGAGAGATCGAGCACTGCGAGAATCAGGAGATTGAAGAGGCTGCTCCCCAGCAGATCTCCCACGGCGACATCCGGGAGACCACGCCGCGCAGCCGCGATGTCGACTGAAAGCTCTGGCAGCGACGTAGCAGCAGCGAGAAACAGTGTTCCGATCCAGAGTCGTCCCAGCCGGGTGTGGCTCGCCATCGCGTCAGCAAAACGCGTCAGCGCGACGCCGCAGGTGACGATCACCAAGGCCGACACTCCGAACTGAATCGAGGCCATGATTTTCTCGCGAGAGGATTCAACTGACGGAACTTTCGCGGAGAAAAAGCGCACATTTCGTTCCACGCGCAACGTGACGCGTGTGTACACGCTCCGTGGAAAAATCCGCCGACCGAGGATGCGTCATTTTCCGAGCTCTGAAGAAAAATCCGCGCTCGTGCACGTGCCCCCTCCCCGTTTCGGCGTCCAGCAGCGGATCGAGCAGCGCACAAAAAGTGGTGTGCCAGCGGCACATGTTTTGCTTTCGCTTTTGAGTGATGCCGGTCCGGCAACATTCCGCGTCGTAATTCGAGCGCCGCAGCGGCCGCGGTGCGGCCCCTGCTCAAGAAAGGAGTATAGGCCATGAAATTCACCGACCTCGTGCCATGGAAAACGCGCGCTGCCGCACGTCAGAGCGGAGATGACTCGGTCACAGCTTTCCGCCGGGAAGTGAATCGTCTCTTCGACAACTTCTTCACGCAGCCGCTGCGTTTTAGCGACGATGATGGTTCGTTTTCGCCGACAGTCGACATCTCGGAAACTGACGCGAACATCAAAGTGAAGGCGGAACTTCCAGGCATGGACGAAAAGAACGTAGAGCTCCTGCTCGACGAGAACTCATTGACCATCCGAGGGGAGAAGAAAGACGAGTCGGAACGCACCGAAGAGGGTATTCAAATCAAGGAAAGTTCTTTCGGCAGATTCGAGCGGATCATCCCTCTACCAACGGAAATCGAATCGGAGCGGGTCGACGCAAAGTTCAAAAGGGGCGTCCTTACGGTGACGCTGCCCAAGACGGAGAAGGCAAAGAAGGCTCGCAAAAAAATTCCTGTTTCTGGCTAGCAGCCAGTCACTGGTTGAAACCCGCACTCGCCTCGAGTGGAGCGTTAGCAGCCTGCGGCTCATTAGACGCGCGCCGCGCCGGGGCGATGTGCGAGCGTATGGACGTCAGCGCTCTGTGAGCTTGCCAGCGGTTCACCTGGTTTCTGCGGCAACGGTCTATTTCTTCTCGCCTGGATCCAGAAGCAGCTCGCCCTGAACCGGTATGTAGCGCGACGCCGCACTGATCAGGGAGGCAGCCGTCAGTCCGGCGACGCCATACACCTCCGTGGCGGCGTCGAACTTGTCTTTCGCACGCCGGAGAGCGAGATCGAAGTCTCCGTCGCCCGAGGCCAAGACGAGCACGTCGGCAACTTCGGCATACTCCATCATGTCGAGGGCGATCCCGACATCCCAATCGCCCTTGGCGGAGCCGTCGCGGCGTCGAATGAACGGCTTCAGCTTGACCTCGAAGCCAATCTGCTTGAGGATCTCCTGAAAGCGCCTCTGCGTTCCATCGCCACGGTCGATCGCGTAAGCGTTCGCGCCGACGACCTGCCGTCCAGAGGTCGCCGCCTGCCAAAACGATCGGTAGTCGAAGTGGCAGCCGTGAGCCTCTTTCGTCGTGTAGTAGATGTTTTGCACGTCGACGAACAGTGCGACTTTTTCCACGGCATACTCCAGCTCTGGTATCGTCCGCGAACCCTCTGCGCCGATATCCTACCACGCATCCGAATGACACTGACAACGCTCGGTATTCTTCTTGGAGCTGCTCACCATGAAGTGGAACACGATCACTGGCGGACTCGCGGGTAACTCTCTCGGCAGATTCGTCGGGCGCATGAAATCTCGACGAGTGGATCGCTACCGACTTCTGACGCTCACCGCGTGGCTCTGCGCCGCCGCAGCGCTGCCGCCTCACATCGTCGGCGCCGAGATCCAGGCCGGGGCTGCGAAAGTCGACATCACGAACGTCGAAGCGGGTCCGATCAATGACCGTCTCTACGTCAAAGCGCTCGTGCTGCGCGCCGAATCGGCCAGCGTCGTGCTGATCACGGTCGACGCGGTCGCCATTGCCGAGATCGGCTCCATCGGCAACGACTACTTGGCACGAGTTCGCTCGCGTCTGAAGGAAGAACTCGGGATCGCGCCGGAAAACGTCCTCATCAACGCCAGTCACTGCCACGGAGTCGTTTGTTCCGACATCGAGGCGCGAACGGTCCAAGCGGTGAGAGACGCTGCTCAGCGTGTTGTGCCGGTGAAAGTCGGCACCGGCACCGGGCATGAAGACCGGATCATGGAAAACCGTCGGCTTAAACTCAAGAGCGGCAGGGAGGCCGATGTGCGTCACGCGTACTCCCTGCCGCCCGACGATGCCGTCGTCGCAGTCGGTCCGGTCGACCCGGAGATCGGGGTGCTGCGGCTCGACCGAACCGACGGCCGTACTCTGGCGGTCGTCTACAATTTCGCTTGCCACCCGATCCAAGGCGTTCCGAGCGGCGGTAACACGGCAGACGTGACGGGGTTTGCCTCGCAGGTGATTGAGGACAACTTGAGCGCCGGGACAGTCGCGCTGTTCGTGCAGGGGTGCGCGGGCGACATCAATCCGGTCTGGTACAAAGATGTCGACCACCCGCGAGACGCGGAGCCACTCGGCAACCTGCTTGGGCTCAGCACCCTGCGAGCACTTCGCCGGGTCCAGACCAAAGCGGACTCTCGACTCCGCGTCGTGCGCCGCGTGATCGAGCTCCCGAGGGCAAAGCTCGCGACGCGCATCGCCGCCATGGAAGCCGAGCAGCAGCGCCTACTTGCGGCGCTCACCGGCACAAGCCTCAACCTGAAAACGTTCCTTCACCTCGCTGTGAAGTACAACCTCTCGAGAGACTTCCCCTCCTACTACTCTCACCGCTATCTGCACGACAAGGCGGTTGGCCGAGAACACCTCAGCAGGCTCGACGCAGAAAACCGCCGCAACATGACGCAGTACGTGCGCAACGTGCAGACCATGGAGGAGCTGACGCGCCTCCAAACCAACCTCAAACTGCTGCGCAAACACGAATCACGCCGCGTTGCCAGCGGCCGAGACACCATCGAAGTCGAACTCATGGGGCTGCGGATCGGTGACTTCGTCCTGACGACATTCCCAGGCGAGTTGACCGTTCGCATCGGGCTCAATATCAAACGCGCCTCTGAACACGCGTTCACATTCGTCGCCGGATACACGAACGGCTACATCTACTACGCCCCCACCGAAGAGCAGCTACGAAACGTCGGCGGCGCGCAGGAGGACAGCGACTGCCTTTTAGGGGCTGGTTGGCAGCGCCTTTACGAAGACCACGCAATGGAACTCGTTCGCCAGTTGACGGAGGGCTGAGGGCATCTGACAGGCCACGGATGGCGGCCCCGAAAGCTCACAAAGCACTTCGATCAAATAACTTACGAAGCCGACACCACCTCGCACGTTCTCCGGACGAGGCGCGACTCGTCGACCGCGAGCAGCCGCGAATCCTGAACGCTGAGGCGAAGGTTGTTGAACAGTCTTCGGTGTTTCCGTTAGGCTATGCCGGTCGTAGCCGGCGCGTGGTGTAACCCAAGCCACGACAACGGCTTCGATTCAAACGAGCAAGTTCCTCCTCCAGTCAACAGGTGCGGGCCGTATGAGCTGTTTGCTGTTTCTAGCGATTCTCTGCCTGTCGCTTCTCGGGGCCCTGAGCACCCCAGCCGACCGCAGTGTCCACGGTTCCGAGGTCACGGCCGCAGCCGGAGAAACCGAAATCCGAGTCTCGCCGCGGTCGATCATTCTGCGCGGCGCCACCGAAACCTACTCGATTCTCGTCCACGGCCGAGCCGCGAAGGCCCCCGACGGCGGTGAGTTATTGCCCGAGGAGTTATTGCCCGAGTTTGATCTCACCCACGAGGCTCGGTTCCGCTCACGACACCCTGAGATCGCGCTCGTCTCCGAGCGCGGGGTCGTGAGCGCGGTCGCTGCCGGGTCCGCCGCCATCGAAGTCGAAGCTGCTGGACGCAGCGTCGAGGTTGCCGTTGAGGTGAGAGATTTCGACCGCCCCAGGGAGTTTCATTTTGAGAATGACGTTCTGCCGATCATGACGCGCTTCGGCTGCAACGGCTCCGGTTGCCACGCCAAGGCCAACGGCGGCCAGAACGGCTTTCAGCTCTCGGTGTTTGGCTTTGACGCCGCCGCCGACTACGACGAGCTCGTCGCTGACGCCCGGGGCCGACGCGTCTCGTTCGCCGCCCCGGACCTTAGCCTCCTTCTGCGCAAAGCCACGAACCAGATTCCTCACGGTGGCGGGCGGCGCTTTGAGGTCGACTCGTGGGCATACCAGACGCTGCGCGGTTGGATGCGTGCAGGCGTCCCGTATGGACGCGACGACGCGCCGACGGTCCGCGGCATCGTCGTGACGCCGGGTGAACGCCGTTTGCGCATGAAGAGCACGCAGCAGCTGCGCGTCGTCGCCACCTACAGCGACGGGCATGAGGTCGACGTGACGCCGCTCGCCAAGTATCAATCGAACAATGAAGGGCTGGCTTCGGTCGACGAGTTCGGTCTTGTGACCGTCGGGAGCATCCCCGGCCAGGTCGCCATCATGGCGAACTTTCATGGCGCGGTGAATACTTTTCGCGCCCTGATACCCCGTGCGGAAACGATTGACGACTACCCGCAGCTTGTCGCCAACAATTTCATCGACGAGCTGGTCTACGCGAAACTGCGCAAGCTGAATGTCGTCCCGTCAGGGCCAGCCAGCGACGCTGATTTTCTCCGCCGCGTCTTTCTCGATGTGATTGGCACTCTGCCGACGGTGGACGAGACCCGGCGCTTCATCGCCGACAAGGCGTCCGACAAGCGAGCGCGCTTGGTGGAGGCTCTCTTCGAGCGCCCGGAATATGCGACGTATTGGGCTCTCAAGTGGGCCGACCGCCTGCGCGTTGATCGTGACGTCCTCGGACATAAAGGCGCCTACGAATACTACCGCTGGATCCGCGACAGTCTCGCCGAGAACAAGCCGCTGGATCGATTCGTCTACGAAATCCTGACGGCAGAAGGCCCTCTCGACGAGGCGCCCCAGGGAAGCCTCTTTCGCGTCGTCGAAAAACCAGGCGCGCGCGCCACCACGGTTTCCCAGGTGTTCCTGGGACTACGGATCGACTGCGCTGAGTGCCACCATCATCCCTACGATCGTTGGAGTCAGACTGACTACTATGGCATGGTGGATTTCTTCACGCAGCTCGAGACGAAGAAGTCGCCACGCGGCGAGTTTCTCATGGCCGCTGGCAATCCCGAGACCAAGCACCCACGCAGTGGCAAGGTCGTTTACGCCCACGCGCTCGGTACGAGCATGCCGAGCGCAGCGCCGAGCGGCGACCGTCGGCTCGTTCTTGCCGACTGGCTGACCGCGGCAAAAAATCCGTGGTTTGCGCACAACCTGACGAATCGCGTCTGGGCGCACTTCATGGGCCGCGGTCTTGTCGAGCCAGTCGACGACTTTCGCGCCACGAACCCACCCAGTAACGCCGAGCTGCATGATGCGCTCGCAGCTTACTTCGTTGAGAGCGGCTTCGATCTGCGGGCACTGATTCGTACCATCACCGCGTCACGCGTCTACGGTCTTTCATCAACACCAAACGCGACGAACCAAAACGACGAGCAAAACTACTCTCGCGCCCTTCTCAAACCGCTCGAAGCGGAAGTTCTCCTCGATGCGGTGTGCCAGGTCACCGGCGTGCCCGAAAAATTCGGCGGCGTGCCGTACGGCCAGCGAGCCATCGCCCTCTGGGACAGTCAGGTCGAACACGACTTTTTGGATCTCTTCGGGCGCCCCATTCGCAAGAGCGCTTGCGAATGCGAACGGGTGAGCGAGCCCAACGTTGCGCAGGTCCTTCACCTGATGAACTCGCCACTCATCCACAACAAGCTCGTCCACGACGGCGGCACCGTAGCTCGCCTCGAACGCGAGATCCGGGACGACGCCAAACTCGTGACTGAAGTTTATCTCAGTTTCTACAATCGATATCCCACCGCGGAAGAGCAGGAGTTCGCCGCGAAGCATCTCAGCTCTCATCGCTCGCGGCGACGGCAAGCCGCGGTGGATTTAGCGTGGAGCCTACTCAACTCGCTTGAGTTCGCGCTCAATCACTAGGAACACGATCGAAATCTGATCACAAGACTCAAAATCGAAACGGTTCACTGCAAGGGTCATACGATATGAAGATCAGTCGGAAACAGTGCGACGGAGTCGAACGGCGTGAGTTCCTTCGCATCGGCAGCGCAAATCTGTTCGGCATGGGACTCTCGCTTCCCTACCTGCTCGAGGCGCAGGCGCACGCTGCGACAGCCTCCGAGGGGAAAAGACCTGTCGATAGCGAGATGTCGCTCATCTACGTCTTCTTGCGCGGCGGTTTGAGCACGATCGATTCGTGGGATTTGAAGCCGGACGCGCCGAGCGAGTTTCGGGGTGAGTTCCAACCGATCTCGACGAACGTTCCGGGCATCCAAGTTTGCGAGCACATGCCGAAGCTGGCGACGCAGATGGACAAGGTCTCGTTCATCCGCTCGCTGACGCACACGAACTCAGGTCACGGTCTCGCCGATCACTACATGCTGACCGGCTACCACCCAACGGCGTCGTTCAACCGTGCTTTGAATCCGAACAACGAGCGGCCGTCGTTCGGCTCCATCATCTCGCATGAGCTCGGCCCCAAAGGCTCAGTTCCCCCCTACGTCTGCCTGCCGACGATGCACAAGAGCGCCGGCGCCGCGTTTCTCGGGCCGAGCTCGGAGCCGTTCGTCATCGGTGCCGATCCGAACGCACCGGATTTCGCCGTCCCCGATCTCGCCCCGCCTTTCAGCGTTGACCCGGCGCGCCTGGACTCCAGACAGCATCTGCTCAGTCGTCTGGGACGCTTCGAGAAGGGAGTCGAAACGCAGGCGAACCAGTCTGCGAAGACGCTGAACGTCTTTCGTCAGAAAGCCTTTTCGCTGATGACGTCTCCCGCCGCCAAGCGTGCGTTCGACATCAACTTGGAGGCGGAGAAGCTGCGCGACGAGTACGGCCGTACGACGCTCGGTCAGAGCTGCCTCATGGCACGTCGTCTCGTCGAGGCTGGCGTGCGCTGCGTCACGATCGAGCACGTCAACTGGGATACGCACGGCGACAACTTCAAGCTTCTCAAAGGACATCTCCTGCCAAGTCTTGATCCCGCCATGTCGACGCTCTTTCGCGATCTCGCCGATCGCGGCATGCTCGAGAAGACCCTCGTGGTCGTCACCGGCGAGTTCGGACGTACGCCGCGCGTCGATAACGGCGGCCGCGGCCACTGGAGTAGTGCGTTCACCGTGGCCGTGGGCGGCGGTGGCGTCCACGGCGGCCGCGTCGTCGGCCGCAGCGACGCGATCGCAGCGAAGCCGGCGGCCGACCCGCACGGGCCCGAAGACTTGGCAGCGACCATTCTCCACCTCATGGGCGTCGACCCGGGCGGAGAGTTCCACGCGCCGGATGGAAGGCCTTTCAAGATCGTCAATGACGGCCAAGTCATCCGTTCGCTGCTCTGATAGAAACTTCTTGCCGGCCGGTCTACTCGCAGGGCGAATAACACTGAGTGAAAGACAAGCTATGCCGTCACGTTTCCCCCTACGTCTGCCTATCGAGCGCGGCTGGATGGCCCGCGCGTCCCACCAAACTTCGTCGCGAGCCACACGCCATGGCCTGACGCGGCTGGTGACGCTGGCGATCCTGTTCGCGGTCTGCTGGGCGAGCGTATCGGTGGCGCAGTACTATCACCCGGCCGCCATGTACATCTTTCCGGCCGGCGGCCAGCGGGGAACCACGGTGAACGTGCGCGTTGGCGGTCAATTCCTCCTCGGCGAAGCGAGCTTCGGCATGAGCGGTCCCGGCGTCGAGGCGCGGGACAGGATTCATGAGATCGACACGGTGTGGTTTGAAGGCCCTCTCGTGCGTCGGCCGCTGTCGCTCAAAGGAGACGACTACCCGTCGGATCACGCCGGCGAAGTGACGATTCATGCCACGGCGCCGTTGGGCGACCGCTATTGGCGCGTGTGGACGGCTCAGGGAGCTACGCCGGCGCGGCGCTTCGTCGTCGGCGACCTGCCGGAGATCGTGGAAGCGGAGGCAGACGGCGCGCCGCTCCCGGAAAAGATCGAGTTGCCTGTGACCGTGAACGGGCGCATCTTCCCACGCGAAGACGTCGATGTGTGGACGTTCGACGCTCGGGCTGGCGAGAGCTATAACATCGAAGTGAGCGCGGCACGTCTGGAGTCGCCCCTCGATGCGCGTCTGGTCGTTCTCGATCCCGAAGGCAGCAAGATCGCTGAAGAGACGAGCGGCACGAATCGTGATCCATTCCTGAACTTGATCGCCACTGTCGACGGCGTCTATCAGATTCACCTGAGCGACGTCAAGTACAACGGCGCGCAGAGCTACGTCTACCGCCTCACCGTGTCGCGCGGTGTGCACGTCGCCTGGAACTATCCGCTCGGTGGCCAGCGCGGCGGCGAGCTCGCGCTCGAGCTTGGTACGGAGACTGCAGGTGCACGCCGCACGGAGGCCCGGACAGTGCGTCTGCCGCCGACGGGCTCGAGCGATTATGGCTATCGACTCGAGCGCGACGGCGCCTATTCCAATACGGTTTTCTTGCAGCTCGGCGACGCTCCCGAGCGCCTCGAAGTCGAGACCGCGGAGGTTCAATGTGTGGAAAACGCCGCCGCTCCTCCGGTGACACTCAACGGCCGCGTCGGCGCTCCTGGCGACATGGACGCGTGGGCTTTTGAAGCACGGAAGGGTGCACCTGTGATCATCGACCTCGACGCCGCCGAGCTGGGCAGCCCGCTCGACTCCGTGATCACAGTTGTCGCTGCGGACGGGAGCGAGCTCGCACGCGCGGACGACACGGGCGGCAACACCGATTCGCAGCTCGAGTTTGATCCACCTGCTGACGGCGTCTACCAGGTGCGCGTCGCCGAGCGCTTTCGCTCGCGTGGTGGCCCGGCGTTCGCCTACCGGCTCCATCTACGGTCGCTAGAGCGTCCAGATTTTGAACTCACTCTTCCGCAGGACGCGCTCAGCCTCAAGCGCGGCGGCAAAGGGTCGGTGGCGGTGACGGCGCGACGCATGGGCCGAACGAAGGATCCGATTGAGCTCATCGTGGACAACTTGCCGCCGGGAGTCACTGCCGAGTCAGTTGTGATTCCTGCGGACAAAAACTCCGCGTCGATCCCGCTCGTAGCCGACGACACTGCCGCCATCCGCGGCAGCGCTCTCCGCGTCCGCGGGCGAGTCGACTTGGGCGGCATTCGAGTCGAGCGCACAGCGATGAAACCTGGACGGCGCGGCGAGCTTCCCATCGAGGATGTACTCGTGGCTGTCACGTTGAGCACACCGTTTGAGATTCACCGCACGGGCCCGTACTACTCGCGCGCTCCTCGCGGCTGCGCCGTCACCGAGCCGTTTCGCATCAAGCGAAATGGGTACGAGGGTCCACTCACGATCAGGCTCGCCGAAAAGCAGCGTCGCCACCTTCAAGGCGTCACCGCCAAGCCGCTCGTTGTTCCAGCTGGCGTCGATGAGTTCGAATACACGGTGCAGTTGCGCCCGCTCATGGAAATCGCGCGGACGGGTCGCGTCCTCATTGTCGCCATCGGCGAGATCGAGGAGCCGGACGGCACGAAGCATCGAGTGGCGTTTTCCAACACCGAATCCCCGCAGCTCGTCTTGAGCGTGACCTCGGGACGCCTCAACGTTTCACTTGACCGCCCCTCCGTCGTTCTCTCACCGAACTCTCAAGTGACGCTGAACGCTAAGGTCGGTCGCGCCCCAGACCTGGACTCTCCGGTCACGGTGGAGTTGATCGTCCCATCGCATATGAGCGGCCTGAGCGCGGCGCCGGTCGACGTGGCCGCGTCCGAAAGCAGTGCCCGCCTCGTTCTTCGCGCAGCTGAGCTGGCGGGGCCGTTCAACATGCCGCTGACGATTCGCGCGACAGCGCGCGATGAGAACGGCGACCCGATCTACGGCGACGCGACGATCGACATCGTGTGGTCGAGCGAGCTGCCGGCGGCGGTCGCGGGCACGGGTGCGGAGTGAGCTGACACCTTTACAGAGCGCACCGAAGAAGACTCCGGCCGCTACAGCTGTGCGACCTCGAGCTCCAGTCGCGCCCGTTACTCGAGCGCCGCCGCGATCGCTTCACGCGCAGCGGAGATATCGCCGACCCCGCGCCAAATCAGCTGACCGTCTTCATCGACGAGAATGAATGCTGGCGTCGCATCGACGCCGTAGGCACCGGCAACGCCGTCGGGCCAGTCCCGCCACGAGATGAAAGCCCAAGGCCAGGTCAGCCCGTGGTTCTCTGTTCGACGCGTTGTGCTCTCTCGTTCGTGGTCCATGCCTAGCCCAATCATGACGAATCGAGACTGTCGACGAAAAGTCTCGTGGAGTTCCTTAAGCGCACCTGGGTCGACGCCCGAGTCCCACGAACTCGAAAACACGAGGAGAACAAGCTTGCCTCGATAGCTCGCCAGATCGAGCCGATCCCCCTGAAGTGTTGTGACCGTAAAGAGGGGCGCCGCCGCGCCGATTTCAGCCCTGTTCCCCAAACGCTGGTGCACGACTTGATAAGCGTGCAGCTGCTGCAGTTGGGCTAACCCGGCCGCCGTAACCTTCGTTCTCCTCACTCGGAGGTACGCCAAATTCGGCAATTTCTGGAGCGAGCTCAATCCTTCGTCGGTAACTGCCGTGCCCGTCAGATTGAGGGTCTCGAGTGAGTTCATCGATTGGAGGGCGGCCAGGCCACGGTTCGTCACACGGGTCTCACCTAGATTGAGACTTTCCAACCACGAAAGCGCGGCGATGCGCTCCAACTCCGTATCGGCGATCGGGCAACCAACAAGCCACAAACGACGTAGCGACTTCAGCCGAGTGAGCTGCTCGACCGACCTCTCGCTCAACGCCACTCGGAAAATGTTGAGCTCTTCAATCTCCGGCAATTGTGCGACGTGGACGATCCATCCGTCGCCGAGGTCACTTACGGCGCGTCGTTCGCTGTCTCCGAGCAACAGCGACTTGAGTCGGGGTAGGTTCCCAAGGTGACGCAAGCCATCACCCATCAGGGGACTCCCGACAAGCCCTAGGCGAGTCAAAGGCAGACCGGCGAGGTGGGATAGCCCGGACCCCGTGACCCTCGCGTCCCCCAGCAAGAGAGAATTCAAGCTCTGCGAACCCCGGAAGTGCCGTAGACCGTCGTCGCTGATCCGACTGCGCGGGATCCATAGAGTCTGCAGCTTGCGCAGCCCGTTGACAAAGCGCAGATCATCGTCCTCGAGCTCCCCGCCCGTCGAGAGACTGAGATGCTCAAGCGCGCGCAGTCCCGCGAGTGGCTCAAGCGATCCAGAGAAGCGTCGATAGCTGACGTTGAGCTGACGGAGGCCGCTGAGATGCGCGAGCGGCTTCAACCCGCTCTCGCTAGGTCCGTTTCCCCAAAGCATGAGGCTATCGAGCGCATCAGGTGCGAGGCGAGCGAGAGGTGAGAGGTCTTTCACTCGCGGACTGACGTCAAGGCGAACCTCAGTCCCGGCCGGCACCGCCAACTCGCCCTGAGCCACACCTAACTCCGTCCACGGGGCTTCCACCTCTAAAAACGTGCGCCCGCTCGCAATCCTTGTCTGGATCTTGCCGATCGAAGTTTCCTGCGGGAAGACGAGCGACCGCGCCGGTCGATGGACGGCCACGTCATGCGGACGCGATCGCAGCGCAAGGGTGATCGCGACGCCTATCGCGCCAACCACCAAAGCGGCCGCGACACACTTCCAAATCCACGCGCCTCGCGTGCCGCGTGCCGAAGGTCTCGGGCTCTCGCTCGTGTCGTCCAGTACGTCTGCCAGTACGCGGACATCCAGCGAGTCCGGCACCTGGAGCAACGGTAGACTCTTCAGTTGAATTTCAAAGTCATCCATCATGACTCCTTGAGTGAACTTCGCATTCGTTGGAGGGCTTGCCTGTAGCGGTAGGCAACGCTCGACAGCGGAAGATCCATGACTTCGGAGATCTCGCGAAACGTCAAATCAACGTAAAGACGGTGGATGACGATCTCACGATCTTCGTCGTCGAGGTCGAGGAGCGCCCCCACCACGCGTTGTTTGAACTCATTCGCCAGCGCCGTTTCGTGGGGTCCGTCGCGAGGGTCGAAGATGTAGTGGCTCAGTTCGGCGACGATTCGCCCCTTGCGCCGGCGCTGATCGAGCGCGGCATTGCGTACGGCACGGAATACGTACGCTCTGATGCTGCCCGGAGCGGTGCCCATCACAAATAGCCGTGAAAACGCCTCCTGCACGGCGTCCTCTGCGCCCTCTGGGCAGCGTACGATCGCGAGGGCGCAGGTGTAGAGCTGTTGGCGGTTTTCGAGGTAGAGCGCCTCCAACTTCGACCTCAGATTCATGACGACATCCATTCGGGCCTCCACCGTGGCGAATGAGGCTCTGAACTGCCCCGTAGACGTAGATCACGGGCGCAGACGCTCGACCGGCCGAAGTGATGACGTACGGCGTCGCGGATTTTCTAAAACTTCTGGCCCCGCGCCTGCTGAACGCAGGGCTGGACGGCAGGAGCGACCTGGGCGCCGCTGAGCGGCCCGAGGGTCGCGGTTCAGCCGACGCCCCCTCGGCGGCTTCGTAGCCGAGCTGCGGCACTGAAGCGGGGTGTCAATCCGGCCGCTCGAACCGCGTCAACCAATCCTCGTTGATTTCGACGTGCTTGATCGCGAAGCGCCGAAACGTGTAGGTGATGTGAATTCGATCATCGGCAGTCTGAACGACGCACGGATAGGAGTACTCGCCCGGGTTTGATTCCAGTTGGACGGGCTTCTCCCAGGTTCGCCCCTCGGTCAGCGACAGCGCAGCGCTTAGGGGTGAACGCGGCTCCTGCTCGGTGTCGTTGAACACAAGAACGACCATGCCGCTGCGCAGCTTCGTCATAGCGATGCCGGCACCGGGATTCTTGAGTTCCGAGCGCGCCACTGGCTCCCATGTCGCTCCACCGTCCATCGAGACGCTCTCAAGACTGCGGGGGCTGTGGCGCATCATGACGAACAGCGCCCCATCCTCGCGCTCGACGAGCGTGGGCTGACTGCCTCGCGAAATGACACCGGAGCGTTTCCAGGTTGCTCCATGGTCAGACGTGCGCAAAAAGAACGAGCCGTAGGCGCCGTCAACTCGGCCACTAAGCGGCAGGAGGAGATCACCAGACTTGACCCGAAGAGGAACGTTCCGCGGCAGCCAACCCAGCTCGCCCGGGAGCACGCGATCCTCGCTCCAGGTGCGACCATCGTCGCCGGAGGTGCGATAAAGCAGCCTGCACTCCCCCCAACCTGAGCCGCGGCGGATCGGGCGACGGCTTTCCATGCGCCCCCAGACGATCCACACGCGTTTGAGACCGTCGGTGAAGATGACCGCGTTCCCGGGCGGCTGACCGTGATTCTGAATCACGACCTGCGGCTCGCTCCAGACGCGACTGCCGCGAGTGCGTCGACTCAGAAAGAGTACTTGGTCCTCGGCCGATTCGTAGCTGCCGCCGTACCAGAGGCAAAGGAGGTCGCCGCTGGGCGCCTCAGTGATCGTCGAGCAGTGATGGACAGGAGCGCCTGGAATGTGCTCGAAGATGAGCTCGGACGAAAAGGCAGGTCGGCCGAAAGGGTTGCCGCGGGGAAGCTCCTGGCCGACGACGTCGATCGCCGTGCCCGTCGCTGGCAGGCGAGAGGTCACGATCGGCTGCTTCGCGAGGAGCGAGACGATCGCAGGCTCGACGCCGCCGCCTCCCTCGACGGCGTCGACGGCGCCGTGATAGACGAGACGCCCCGCGCCGTCGAGAAGAAACACCTCCGGAGTGACTTCAGCAGCGAACCGGCGCTGTGCCTGGCGCTCGGGATCGCGATAGATCGGGAAGATGCAGCCCGTGTTTTGCGCGAAAGTGCGGATCTCGGCTCCCGACTCCACACTGTTCGACACGATGCCGACGAACAGGATCTCACGAAGTCGGTAGGTAGTATGGATACGATTGATCGACTCGATACTCTCGGCCGTGCGCGCGCAGCGACCAGAAAGGAACACGACCGCCGTGCCGCGACGGTCTCCGTAGTTGTCCATTTTGAAGCGATGCCCTGCCAGCGTCGTCAGCTCCACAGCGCCTGGCGAACGACCGATCTCGAGCGCCCCGATGGTCGGCAGCTTCATGAACGTCGTGGTCACGGCGAAGAAGGTGAGGGCGACGCGTGAGGTGGCGCAAACGTGCAGTAGCATAAACTCTCCTCGCAAGTCAGACGTCGACAAGGGTATGCGAGCGGCGAAACGGAAAGTAGAGCAAACAGGTTGGTGGGGCGCGGTGGAGACGGTAGTCTCTCTTTGTGGCAAAGCCGCGGAACCCCCACGTCCAGCTCGTCTCGATGTGACAAGGTAACTGCTGAGCCGGGGAGCTCGGCGAAGAAAGTATTGGGTGCAGCGATGAAAACTCGGGCGACCTTAACTCTACTCGTTGTCGGCGTCGCGTTCCCGTTCTTAGCTGCAAGGGACTCCTACGCGCAGGCTGTCGAATCGGCGCAACCGATGGCCGCGGGTAACCCTCAGCGCACAGGTTTCTCGGAGCGTGCAGGGCCGCTGACGGAACCCGAGATTCTGTGGGAAGCCGCGCCCGGTCTCTCCGGCGGCGGAGTGACCGTTCAGGCGATCATAGACGAAAAAGGGAATCTTTACGTCAACTGTGCATTTGGCGGCGGCGATCATATCCTTTCGCTCACTCCGAAGGGGAAGGAACGCTGGCGCTACTCGCGTGCTGCACGTCGCGATGGTCTGTCGATTCCCGTGCTCGTTAGGAAAGGTAGACTCATCTCGGGTTTTCGAGACAGCTACGTTGGTGCGCTCAGTCGTACGAGCGGCGAGCTTCAATGGGAAACTTCAACATCCATGAGTTCCTACGGCGTGCTGGCTTCTCCGGTGACCGATCGCAAGGGATCCGTCTACATCGGCGGCAGCGTCGAGGGAGATTTCTTCAAGATAGATCCGAACAACGGCGACGTCGTGTGGACGTCATCGTTCGAGCGATCGCAGGTCACGTCATCTCCTGCTCTCTCTCGAGATGAGAAAACTGTCTACTTTGGCGGCGGTTTTCGCAGCCGCGGCGAAGGGTACGTGCATGCCCTGAGCACGTCTAACGGCACGTTCAAGTGGACGTTCGCGTTTCCTAACGCAGACTTTAGTTGGTGCTCACCGATTGTCGGTAGGGACGGCACGATCTACATACAGGAGAGCCGTCACGGATTCCTGTTCGCGCTGACGGATCAGGGAGGCTCCCCAAAGCAGAAGTGGCTGTTCGATCCGCTCCTTCCCGGCGACGCCCCACGTTTCCCCGCCATGGACAAGGATACCATCTACCTCTCCACGGTCGGCGCCGATCCACGCCTGATCGCCGTCAACCTGAAGGGCAAAGAGAAGTGGCGCCGCGCCTTCTACGGCATCAAGGGCGAGATGAGCAGTCCCATTGTCAACAAAGACGCCGTTTACATCTCGCTCTGCGACGACGGCGGGGTGTACTGCCTCTCGCTCAAAGACGGCGCGACGATCTGGCGCAAGCAAGTCGTGCCGAAGGGAGGTCTGTTCGCCGAGGCAATGACCCTCGGAGACGACGGCATTCTCTATGTCGGCACCAACGGCACGTTTGAGCACCCTGATCAGGCGGTCATGGTCGCCTTGAAGGCGACGAAGGCGAAGGGCGAGGGCGGGGACGAGGACGAGTGATCGCGCGGATCAAGTGAGCGTCGGCTCCCATCCGGGGCGGTATTCGCGCTTCCAAAGCGCAGCCCCTTTGTCGCTGCCGACGATCTGACGCGCCGCGGGATCGAAATGGATCGTCTCTCCGGTTCGGTAGGCGATGTTGCCGAGGTGGCACAGGAGCGTGCTTCGCTGCGCGTCCTCGATGTGTGAGTGCGGCTTCCGGCCGCTCTTGATGCAGTCGAAGAAGTCGATCATGTGCGGCGGGTCGTCTCGCTTGCCAGCGTTCGACACGACCTCCTTGCCGTCGTTATCGTAGATGACGTAACCCGGGTCGCGAATCGCAAGCGTCCCATCGTCGCCGCTGAATTCAACGAAGGCGGGGCGGTCGCCGCGCCGCGCTTGGCAGCTGCTGCCGTCCCAGGTGATGCCGACGTCGCCGAAGTCAAAGCTGGCGACGCCGCTGTCGGGGGTCTCCTGGTCGTCGTCGAAGTGGTAGCGGCCACCGACGTACGACGCCCTTAGTGGGTAGTGGACGCGCAGGCCCCAGCGCGCGATGTCGAGAGAGTGCACGCCGTTGTTGCCGAGCTCGCCGTTCCCCCAGTGCCAATGCCAGTGCCAGTTGTAGTGGACGAGGTTGCTCTTGTACGGCCGCTCCGGAGCTGGCCCCTGCCAGATCGAGTAGTCGAGGTGCTTTGGAATCGGCACGGAATGACCGCGGCCGATCGACTTGCGGGCGCCGTTGTGCGAGCAGCGTGCGAAGCGCGGCACTCCGATCGCCCCGCCGTGCAGCCTCGCGATCGCCTCGATGATCGACGGCCAGCTGCGGCGCTGGTTTCCCATCTGCACCGTGCGCCCGTACTTCTTCGCGGCGGCGACCATGAGCTCACCTTCGTGCGGGTTCTGACTGCCCGGCTTTTCGACATAAACGTGCTTCCCCGCCTTGCAGGCGAGAATGGTCGCCGGTGCGTGCCAGTGGTTGCACGTGGCGATGAACACAGCGTCGATCGCCGGATCGTCGAGCAGACGGCGAAAATCTTGGACGCCGGCCGGACGCTTGCCAATGCGCTTGTCAACTGTTTGCACAGCGCGGTCGATGCGCTCCAGGTCGACATCGCAAACGTAGGCGATGTCGACGTTCGGCACATCGAAGAGAGTCCGGATGATCCCAAGCCCACGGCTGAGCCCCATCACGGCGACCGTAAAACGCTCGTTCGCCCCGGCCGCCCCACCGGCGGCGGTTGAGAGCGCTCCCGCAGTCAGACCGGCGCCGAGCGCGCAGCTCGTGTGCAGAAACGTCCGGCGTTCGATTTGCTTCCCAGAAGTCTTGCTCATGTCGCACCTCGCGCTTGGCGGAGATCTCGGAAAACCATAGCAGCGATCGCATTGTACTGCCGCGGCCGCGAGCGGCCCAGCGGTACTTCCCCGGGGCTTGGCGGGTGGGGCAAGCATGCGGATGAAAACCGCGTGACCGAACCTTTGCGCCATCACCAACGTCACGGTCCCTCGACTCAACCGGAGACGTGAGTGATCGTACTGCTGAGGAAGAAACGGCTCCTTTCCAGCGCTGATTTCCGCCCCTTCCGTGGTAGAAAGACTCCCAAGCGAAGGTCATCCCGCAGCGCCGCCTGCAAGCGATGGCAGAGGAGTTCGCCGCAATGCAAACGACCCGGACGCAGCCTCTCGGACGCCATCGGATCACCCGTAGATTGCTCTACGGCACCGCATGCGCCTTGGCCGTCTCTGGCGCGATCGCGCTCTGGACGATCGCTGCGGCTCCTCGATCGATGGAGCTCATCTACTCGCGCCAGACGACGTACCTCCTCGAACCCCGCTATCCGGACGGCACAATCGACTACGTCACGGCGATCAACGAGAAGATCGGTCGCGGCGTGACGCATGAGACGAACGGCGCCATTCCGATGATCACTGCGTTCGGGCCGGAGTTCGTCAGCGGAAACCGCCGCGTCCTCGAGGCGCTTGGGCTCGGCGAGCTGCGCGAGGACGGGCGGTACGTGGTCGGTGAATTCCGCTACTCGTCTCGTCTGGACAAACAGCGCGGCCCGGAAGCCAAGGAGCTGTTCGATCTCCAATGCGACGTCGCATCCGAGCGGCCATGGACTCCAGACGAATTTCCTCTCGTCTACGCCTGGCTGCAGGAAAATGAATTCGCTATTCCGCTCCTGCAGATGGCCAGCGAACGACCCGCGTTCTTCATACCGCGCATCCCGCCGAACCACGCCGAAGGCTTGACGAGCGTGTACCTGTCGATGAACTCTCTTTCGCTGTACCACAGCGCGAGGCTTTTAGTTCGCCAAGGCTTTCTCGAACTCGGCTGCGGCGACTTCCGCGGCGCATGGCGGCGCGCGCTCGGCGTCGTGCGCCTGGGACGATTTGTCGGGACACAGGGAACATGGTTGGGGTTCATTCTTGGGATCGCGCACGAGAACCACGGACTCAGGCTCAAGCTCGCTGCGGCAAACGCTCTGCCGAGAGAGCCGCGCCGGCTCCATCAACTGCTTGCTGACCTCGACGCTCTTCCACAAACCGATTCGGCTTGGGCGCTAGAAGTTGATCGCTACACAAACCTCGACTCGATCCAGAACTTCCTGCGCACGGGAGACGTCCACTCCGCGTTTAATGTGGATGCGTCAGATCCCGCGGACTCAGTCTTCGCGCAGTTGACGATCGACGACATCGATGCAAACCGCTGTCTCGCTCGAGTGAACCGAGCCTACGACGATGTAGCCTCGATGCTTGAGGGGTCAGACCTTTCTGCTCAGTGGCTCCGAGCCGTGGAGTTCGAAAGATCGAGCGAGACCTGGGCTTGGCTACGGCAGGCGTCGTCGGAGCTGAAGCGTGTTTTTCTGTCGCCGCCAGCCCAGTGCTTGGACGACTATCTGGACTTTTGCTCGAGCCCATCAGCACAAAACCTAATCAAATGTGCTCTGGATTCGGAGACACAGCTAAGAATCGTCCGCACCGCGATTCTGCTGACGCTCCACCGTGTCGAGACTGGCGAGTACCCTGAAAGTCTGAGTGATCTGGTCCCGGACCACATGAAAGCCGTGCCAAAGGAACGCACTGGAGGCGATCTCGTCTACCGAAGAGTCGGCGCGGGCTACATCCTTTACAGCTTTGGCTGGAACGGTCGAGATGACGGCGGCCACCCACGGCTGGACCATGCCGTTCGCGCGAGTCGTTGAACCCACGGGTCGTCGCGGCGGCGTCAGGGATCGCCACCATATGAATGCATCGCCGCGGACGAGGCCGAGCCTTGAATCGCAGTCGCCGAGCGCTCACTAGCTGCGACGCATCACCGCTGACGGTCGTCAGCTTTGAGCCCCTCGAGCACGTAGCGGTCGACTTCGCTCCCCTGTGCGTGCCAAATCTCGTTCGGTCGGCCGGGTACGAAGGCGAAGCCCTCGAGGTGCGAACGCCTCTCCTGGATCGGCCAGACGCGGCGCGGCTGTTGGATGCTGCCGTCGAGCTTGGCGGGAAGCTGAAACTCGAAGAGACCGTCCATCGTACCGAACGTGTGAGTGCTGTAAAGCTTGTCCCCGACAATGCGAATGCCTTGCGAGAAGTGCATGGCTTTCGGGTAACGAAAGATACCGTCGCGAACGAGCTCGCCATCGACGAGCTTGTAGCGGTGAATGCCCAGGTCGCTGAGATCCCCCACCCAGAGACGTTTCGCGGCAAAACAGACCGGATCGATCCAGGTGACGTCCTTGGACAGATCCCACGCGTCGACGACTTCGAGATCGCGCGCGCGGACCTTAGCGACGATCGCGCGGTCGAGCTTCGGGTCGTGTTTTCCTTTCACGGGACCATGCAGCAGCCCGACCCAGAGGAACCCTGCGTCATAGTGAATCGCACCGATGTGATTCACGCCTGCAACCTGGATCGTTTTCTGCTCGATGAACTTCCAGTCCGTGTCAAAGCGGCAAATCGTCCGACTCGTTGATCCGTAGTAGAAATCCTTGGCGAGCGCCACCCCCTGCGAAGCGGCGCCCTCTTTCAGCGGCTGCGTTTCAACGAGTCGTGCCTGCTGCTGTCGCGGCGCCGCGATCGGGAGCAGAGCGAGAGCAACAAAAAGTGTAGCGAGTTTCACAGAAAGCCTCTCAAAAAGTAGCAGGCACACGCCGTGTGCCGTCCGGTCTTATTCGCGTTTGCGTTTGCGTTTGCGTTTGCGTGGGCGTTCGCGTTTGCGTGGGCGTGGGCGTTTGCGTGGGGCGTGGGCGTGGGCGTCTCGGCATCCACATTCGCGCCAGTGACCGTGACCGACTGCTCGTGGAGCGAGAACCCGCCCGACCCCATCAATCTACAAATTCGTCCCACGGGCTGCGGTACCCGACGCCGCGACACCATCCACACTCGCTTCGAATCACGTGCACGTCGTCCCAGTATCCCGTGCGTCGAGAGGCGTTCATGAGCAATCTCTGAGAGTGAGCCGAGAATTCCGACGGTCAGCCGATCGGCTTGGGACGCCGCGTGCTCAGTTGCCCACCTTGGACAACCGATCCAGTAAGGAGTTCAGAACATGGGGTTTGTCTGCAACTTCCTGCTGGCGAGAGCAGAAAAACTTGGCCTGACAGGTCGGGATCGCAGGCTCGAGCTGACGAGAATTGATTGTCCCATCCAAGAAGTTTTCCGTATATAGTTTCGTGCTTGGGATGCGTCGCGTGCGACGGCATCTGTTTCTTTCCATGCGGAGCGTCTGCCGAACAGGCGCGCCTTTGGTGACTCCGGCGGGGCCGAAAGAGCTCGCCCAGGAAGGCTTCTCAAGCGGATGAACCTGCGAGGACCGTGGCGCAAACTGGGCCTCATGGCGCTGGACGGCGTGCTGCTGGCAGCGGCCTACTACGGCGCCTTCGTGCTGCGTGTGGGCTGGACGGAGTCAACCCGCTACCACGGCACGATCCTGCAGACGCTGCCCGTCATCCTCGGCGTCGGTATCGTCACCCAGGCTCGCCACCGACTCTATAGCGGCATCCTACGCTACACCAGTACGGCCACCGCGCTCGCGGTCGTCAAGGCCGTCCTCTGGTCCGTGCTGCTCTCCTGCTTGGCACTCTTCATGCTCTTTCGTCTCGACGGTGTGCCGCGCAGCGTGTTCGTCATCTACGGCATGGAAGCGCTCCTCCTCATCGGCGGCGTCCGATTCGCGTTTCGCCTGCCGTACCGCCAGCGAGTCGCGGGCGATGCGACGCGGGTGATTCTCTACGGCGCCGGCGACACGGCGGAGCTTGTCCTGCGTGGCCTCCGCATGTCGCTCAAGTTTGACTACGCGGCGAAGGCGCTGATCGACGACGACCCCACTAAACATGGCCAGGAGATCCACGGGGTCAAGATCTTCGGCGGCGTCGAAACTCTGAGTGACACTCTCGACCGCATCCCCGTCGACGAAATCTGGGTCTGCATCGACAAGCTCGCCGGCGAGCGGCTGCGGGCTGTGTACAACTGCGCGCAAGCAAAAGGCGTGCGCGTCAAGGTACTCCCGCGGCTTGAGTCTGCGCTGCTCGCATCGGATCTCGCCTCGTTTCACGAGCCGGATATCTCCGATCTTCTCAGGCGACCGTCTCGCAAACTGGATCGAGACCGCATGCGCAGCTGGCTGCGCGGTCGCCGCGTGTTGATCACTGGCGCGGGTGGCAGCGTCGGCAGCGAACTCGTGCGCCAAGTCAGCCAGCTCGAGCCGGCCTCTCTATCGCTCTGCGACACTTGCGAGTACAACCTCTTTCGCATCCACGGCGAAGTCGCGGCGACCGGGAACAGGTGCCTCGAGCACCCCTACCTCGTCGACGTTCGCGACGCCGCGAGCGTTGAACGCATGTTCCGCCAAGCGCGCCCCGAAATCGTTTTCCACGCCGCGGCGTACAAACACGTGCCGCTGGTCGAGCTCAACCCGTGCGAAGGAATCGTCGCAAACGTGCAGGGCCTCTACCATGTGGCGCTCGCGGCTCACACCCACGGCACGAATGAGTTCGTGTTCATCTCGACGGACAAAGCGGTGCGTACGGTCAACGTCATGGGCGCGACGAAACGACTCGGTGAAATCATCATGCAGGTCCTGAACGAGCAGAGCTCGACGCGTTTCTGCTCGGTGAGGTTCGGCAACGTACTTGGAAGCTCGGGCAGCGTCGTACCCAAATTCCGCGAACAAATCCGCCGCGGCGGTCCCGTTACAGTCACCCACCCGGAGATGACGCGCTTCTTCATGTTGACGTCGGAGGCCGTGGAGCTCGTGATCCAGGCTGGGTCGATCGGCGAGGGCGGCGAGGTGTTCGTGCTCGACATGGGAGAGCCGGTTCGCATCGCCGACATGGCGACTGACCTGATCCGGCTCATGGGAAAAGAACCTGGCCACGAGATCCGCATCGAATTCACCGGTGTGCGGCCTGGCGAGAAGATCTATGAGGAACTTCTCATCGACTCCGAAGATTCCAGAACGTCGTGCCCGGAAGTTTGGATCGATGGCGCCCCACCGCCTGCAATGGAGTGGCCGGATCTGGCCGCGCGGTTAACCACTCTCTTCACCACAGCGAGAGAGGGAGACCGTCCCACGGCGCTTCGCATTTTGACCGAACTCGTTGCCGATTTTTCACCCGTCCACCAGGAGACGTTGGCGGCACTCGAGGTCGCCCGGAAGACTACGCCGGCGCCGGTCTCCAGCCGCTTCCCGGCGGCGACCCGCCACCAGTCGTCACCGTCGGTCAGTGCGGAGAGCTCTCAGCCGGAAGGTCCCGTGAGCTGGCCAGGGCTTTCGTGAACGGCGGCAAACCAAGCGCGTGCTTTGACATCGATGGCGGGATGTATTTGAATCGCTCTCGAGTGAACGGCTTAACAGCCCGTTGAAAACTTCTGTCCGAAAAAGTAGCAGGACACACTCCGTGTGCCGTGGCTTGAGACCAGACCGACGGAATACAGAGTGTGCCGGCTGCTTCGAGGAGACGCACTCCCAGATCGCGCACGCAGGATGACCGAGTTGCAACAATCAACCGATGTCCGATTGGCCGCCGACGGCGGCACTCCGATCCGGAAAGAACCATTTCCACCATGGCCTCACTTCGCCGCGGACGAAGTCGAGGCGGCTGCGAACGTCCTGCGCTCCGGCAAGGCGAACTACTGGACCGGAGAGGAATGTCGCCAGTTCGAAGCAGAGTTCGCGGCTCACTGCGAAGTCGATCACGCCGTCGCAGTTGCAAACGGAAGCGTTGCACTCGAACTCGTGCTCTCCGCGCTCGACATCGGTCGGGGCGACGAAGTGATCGTGCCGGCACGGACGTTCATCGCGTCTGCGTCGTCAGTCATACTCGTTGGGGCGCGCCCAGTATTCGCCGACGTCGATCCCGTGAGCCAGAACATCACCGTCGACACGATCCGGCCACTCTGCTCGCCCAAGACCAAAGCGATCATCGCCGTACACCTCGCTGGCTGGCCCTGTGAGATGGAACCGATTCGGAAGCTGGCGGAAGAGCTCGGCCTGAAGGTGATCGAAGACTGCGCCCAAGCGCACGGCGCCACCTACAACGGACACCCTGTCGGCTCTTTCGGCGACGCCGCGGCGTTCTCCTTTTGCAACGACAAGATCATGTCAACGGGCGGCGAGGGTGGCATGGTGGTGACGAACGATGCCAAACTCTGGGAACGCATGTGGGCCTACAAAGACCACGGCAAGAATTACGACACGGTCTACCACAAGAAGCATGGACCTGGATTTCGTTGGCTCCACGAGTCGTTCGGGACCAACTGGCGTCTGACCGAATTTCAAGCGGCGATCGGGCGCGCTCAGCTGCGCAAGCTCGCCGACCAAGTGGACACGAGGCTAGGCCATGCGGCTCATCTGACGAGTCGATTGCGAGAGCTTCCGGCGCTGCGTCTTACGGAGCCGCCGTCGCACGTGCGACACTCGTACTACAAATACTACATGTTTCTACGCAGCGAGCGACTCCGATCCGGCTGGGACCGTGACCGCGTTTTGACCGCGATCAACGCTGAAGGCGTCCCCTGCTTCGTAGGCTCTTGCTCCGAGGTTTACCTGGAAAAGGCGTTCGACACGGATGATCTGAGACCGCGAAAGCGCCTTCCCGTTGCCAGCGAGTTGGGTGAGAGCAGCCTCATGTTTCAGGTTCACCCAACGCTGGGCACCTCCGAGATCGACGATCTCTGCCGCGCGGCTGCTAAAGTTCTGCACGTCGCTTCGTGTTGATCATAATTGTGACTCCACGGCGCGAGACAAGGATCGTCGAACGCAACTCAAACCCTTCCCCGGACGGTTAGACGCTTGGCCTCCCTCGACCGCATGCGCTGGATGCTCGCAACGATCCCGCGGCTGGGGCTGCGAAACGTGCTCTACACGGCGTACTACCGCGCGACGCTTAAGAGCGGTGCTCGCAAAGTATGGCTGCCGTCGGGGAAACCCTGGGACGGCGATTTCTTCACACCGCTCCAGAATCCGCAGAAGGTGAAAATCGATGGAGAGTCGCGGCGTCTTCTCGCTCAAGAAGTGGAGAATCTTCACGCTGGCCGGATGCGCTTCTTTTCAGCACACGAGTTCGACGTCGGCGATCCGCCGCACTGGTTCTGTAATCCGTTCACTGGAGCTCGACTGAGCGAGCCCAACACCCATTGGGTCGAGATCAGCGATTTTTCTGCAGGCGTCGGCGACATCAAAACCGTTTGGGAGCCCTCGCGCTTCGACTGGGCTGTGAAACTAGCGCAGGCTCATCGTGTGACGGGTGACGCCAGACACTGTGACCTTCTCAATCGCTGGATCTCCAGCTGGACCGCCGCCAATCCGCTCAACCGCGGCCCGAACTGGAAGTGCGGTCAGGAAACATCGATTCGCCTCCTGCATGTGCTTCTGAGCGGATTCTTCCTCCAGCAACTGGACCAGCCAACCCCGGCTCTGACACGCTTCGTTGACGAACACTGCACGCGGATCGCTGCAACCATTCGCTATGCAATCGCGCAGAACAACAATCACGGCACGAGCGAAGCGGCGGCATTGTTCGTCGCTGGCAGTTGGCTCAAACGGCAAGAGTCGGATGAATCGGCGAGTACGATGACGGCGAAGGCGGAGAACTGGTCGTCGATGGGTCGGATTTGGCTAGAAGACCGAGTAAAGAAACTGATCTTTCCAGACGGATCATTTTCGCAGTCGTCCGTCACGTACCACCGCCTCCTGCTCGACACCCTGAGCGTGTCGAAGTTTTGGCAGATGGCGTTCGACCTCCGCGGCTTTTCCGAGACGTTTCGAGAGCGCGCTCGCGCCGCCGTGCATTGGCTTTACCAACTCGTCGATGACGTCTCCGGTGACGCCCCCAACTTGGGCGGTAACGACGGCGCGCAGTTGCTGCCACTCAGCGCCTGCGACTACCGCGACTTTCGTCCGTCGGTTCAGCTTGGCGCCGCTCTGTTTTGCGACGCGACCGCCTTCCCCTCTGGCCCTTGGGACGAGGCGCTACGCTGGCTCGACGTGAAGGTTTGTCACGATAGCACGGCGCGGCGTTTGACCCGAAGCAGCCAAACTTTCCCTGGTGGCGGGTTTGTCGTCATGCGCAGCCACAAATCGTGGGCTTTGGTCCGCACGTCCAACACACGCTTTCGCCCGCCTCACTCCGACCTGCTCCATTTGGATCTTTGGCACAAAGGCTGCAACGTCATCCGCGATGGTGGCTCGTTCAGCTACAACTGCGAGCCCGAACTGTACGATGACTTCACTGGCACCAGGGGTCACAGTACGGTGGAGTTCGACAGTCGCGACCAAATGCCGCGAATAGGTCGTTTCCTGTTCGGCGCTTGGACGGCTGTCAAGACGCAGAGGGATCTCACGACGACGTCGGGCGGTGCCGTCTGGCAAGGCGCCTACACAGATTACAGAGGCTGCACGCACCAGCGCCGAGTGGAGGTATCGAACGATCGTTGGCTCGTACGCGATACAGTCTCCGGCTTCCGTCGGTCGGCGGTGCTTCGTTGGCGCTTGGCGCCGGAAAACTGGAGCCTCGACGGTAACGCCTGCGAGAGTTCGCTCGGTCGACTGGAAATCGACGCCGGAGATGCGTCGATAGCTCTTTCGATGACTGCTGGTTGGGAGTCCCTCTACTATTTGAGACGCACACAGCTTCCAGTGCTCGAGGCAAAGATCGAGCAGCCGGGCACGTACAGCATCACCACTTCGATTCATCTCAGCTGAAGGTCATGCACCGGCCGGTCGAAGAGGCCTAGCGGTCAGGAAACGCATCATGCACGTCCTCTACTTCCATCAACACTTTTCGACACCCGAGGGCGCCACCGGAACGCGGTCCTATGAAATGGCGCGGTGTCTCATCTCGCGAGGTCATGAGGTGACCATGGTGTGCGGCGCCTACGGAGTCGCCGACACGGGACTCAAAGGCGAACCGGTGCGCGGTGTCCGCCGCGGCGTCGTCGACGGAATTAAGGTCGTAGAGTTTTGCCTCCCCTACTCGAATCGCGATGGTTTTCTGAAGCGCACGTGGACGTTTCTCGCTTTTTCCATGCGTAGTCTTCGCGTTGCACTATCGACGAAGTACGATCTTCTTTTCGCGACCTCGACGCCACTGACGGCGGGGATCCCAGGCATCTGCATGAGGCTGCTGCGCCGGCGCAAACCCTTCGTCTTCGAGGTGCGCGATCTATGGCCGGAGCTACCGCGCGAAATGGGAGTGATCACCAACCCGGTGATCCTCAAGGCAATGGACCTTCTCGAGTGGTTGAGTTATCGCGCCGCGAACGGATGTGTCGGACTGTCTCCGGGCATCGTTCGTGGGATCGAAGGACGCAGTCGACCTGGGTCGCGCACGATCATGGTGCCGAACGGCTGCGACCTCGAGCTCTTCGGAGACGCCGCAAGCAGCGATCGCGCTTTCCCCGGCGCCCGCGAGGGCGAGTTCGTCGCGGTGTTTACCGGCACCCACGGGATCGCCAATGGGCTCGGCAGCATCCTCGACGCTGCAGCAGTTCTCGCGGGGCGCGGTCGGAAGGACATCCGGCTCGTCTTTATCGGCGATGGAAAGCTCAAGCCCCAGCTCGTCGCGCGAGCCGAGCAGGACGAGCTGGACAACTGTTTGTTTCTCGACCCGGTGCCGAAAACGCGCCTCGCGGAGCTCATTCGCTGCGCAGACGTCGGCCTCATGGTTCTCGCCAACTGTCCGGCGTTTCGCTACGGGACGTCGCCCAACAAGTTTTTCGACTACATCGCCGCGAGTCTGCCGGTTCTCAACAACTATCCGGGCTGGTTGGCCGATATGATTGGAGAGAACAGGTGCGGCATCGCTGTAGCGCCCGAAGACCCGGAAGCTTTCGCCGATGCACTGATTTATTTAGCAGACCATCCGGACGAGCGCCATGAGATGGGCCGAAACGGCAGAAAACTGGCAGAGCGCGAGTTCAGTCGACAGCAGCTGGCGAACCGCCTCGTCGACTACCTCGAAGAATTCCATGAAACGGTGCGTTGATTTCGTCGCGGCGAGTCTCGGGCTGATCCTGCTGTCGCCCGTGCTGCTCGTGATCGCGATGTTGAATCGCATCCTCCTTGGTTCGCCGGTATTCTTTCGCCAGGAGCGCCCTGGCCTCCATGGAGAACCGTTCCTCATGATCAAGTTTCGTACCATGACGAACGCGTGCGATGGCGCTGGCCATCCGCTCCCCGATGCCGAGCGCTTGACGGGCTACGGAAGCTTTTTGCGTAAGACAAGCTTGGACGAGCTACCGGCGCTGTGGAACGTGGTGAAAGGTGAGCTCAGCCTGGTCGGCCCGCGGCCGCTCCTCATGGAGTACCTCCCCCTCTACTCTCCAGAGCAAGCACGCCGCCATGACGTCAAACCGGGGATCACCGGGTGGGCGCAGATCAATGGGCGAAACTCTCGTTCGTGGGAGGAGAAGTTCGAACTCGACGTGTGGTATGTGCAAAACCAATCGTTTTGGTTGGATGTAAGAATCCTCTTCCGGACGGTCGGCCAGATCGTCAGGCCGCGGGCGATCAACGCGCCCGGTCACGCGACCATGCCGAAGTTCACCGGTACCGTGGCCGGGAGCACCGCGAGCGACAGCGGAAGAGGGACGGAGCGCCCGCAGCAGGAGGCGCAGAGCGAATGACCGACAGGTTCGCAGATTGGAAGCCGCCGGCGATCGAGGAAGGTGAGCTCACCAAGTACAACTGGTTGGTGCAAAACAAGGACGGACTCGAGCTCGGCCACCGAACCGACATTGGTGCGTTCACGTACATCAACGCCAAGTTCGGTGTCATTATCGAGGACGAGGTACAGATCGGCTCGCACTGCTCGGTGTACACCGTGTCGACGATCGACGAGAAGGAAGGCCCTGTCCACCTCAAGAGAAACTGCAAGATCGGCAGCCACAGCGTCATTCTCCCGGGCGTCACCGTCGGCGAAAACGCGGTCGTTGGCGCAATGAGCCTTGTCAACAAGGACATCCCGGCCAACTGCGTCGCGTACGGCGTCCCGTGCAAGGTGGTCAAACAGACCGCTGAGGAGAAGTAGTCGCGCCTGCGCCAGTCGCGCCCGTTTCGTCCTCCCCTCTCCCCGTCTCGGCCGTGTCCTTCCGGCAGGCGTGCAAAATTGGCAGCACCCACCCGGAGCGGTCGGAGTTGAGGCGCACCGACAGCCGCGCGCCGAGCAATTATCCGACACGTGACGCACCGGAAGTTCGGCGGGGCCGGAAAGCGCCAATCTGATGAGTTGCGCCTTCCCGGCCCAGTTACGAGACGGTTCGCACTCGAAGCTACTGGGTCGTTGGCGCCGAGCTCTTGAGCGTCTCAAGATAGTTCCACGGCATCCAGTCGCGTGGCTTCTTCGAGACGATCTTTGAGTTCCTTTGCAGTGCGCTCAGGTACTCGAACGGGTTGGCGCCGGCGAGCTCGGCGGTGTGGATGAGGCTGAGGAAGAGATCACCGACGCGAGCGCCGTGACGCGTCTTGAAGAAGAGCGAGTTCTTCCGGTTAAGGATCGCCTTCTTCAGTCCGCGCTCACAGATATTATTATCGAGCGGGGCGCCGGGTTTTCTGAGGAACAGCGTCAGCGCATCCCAGCGCTTCAGCATGTACTGGATCGCCTCACCGAGAGTCGAGTTCGGTTCGACTCGCTTCTCGCTCAGCTGCGCCGCGAGCCACTCCTGGAGGTCCGCCATCAGCGGCGCACTCTCCTTCTGGTGAAGCTCAAGACGCGCCTCCGCGCTGAGCGCTTCAGCGCGAGCTCGCCCGTCGACCTTGTACACTTCGGCGAGCACGTCGATGAGATGGCGCACTTCGGCGGGAAAGTTCTCGATCACTTCCAGGAATCGGCGGCGACCATGCGAGAGGCAATTGGCGACGATGGTCTCTTTCCCCGCTGGTTGATTGTGGTCAAGACCATCACACATCTGGATCGGCGGATCGCTGCTTGATTGCCGCAGCGTCAGCAGCTTCTCCAGGTTCTCACCAGCGTGGTCCGATCCCGAGAAGAAAAGCGCAATCGTTCGTGACTCCCTCTTCGATATTAGCCCCGTTGTGAACATGCCCGTACGCTCCGGAGGATCGCGAAGATTCTCCCGCCGTTTACCCATGAGCTCCAGGATCTTCACCGTCGTGTCGTCGTTGTGGATCACTTCACCCTGTGCCGCCTGACGGAAAAGTTCGTCATAAGCGGGCTCGATCCTCTTGAGCGCTCCACTCAGTATGTCCCACTGCGTCGAGGACGGTAGCGGCACGCCGAGTGACTCCTGCAGCTTCTCAAGTCGGTAAAAGGGCATCCCGGTGCCATACTTCAGTACGGCAAGGAGACTCACCACTGACTCGTCGTACTTCTCTGTGCCGACTCCGGCGGGAGGCTCCGCGGTGAAGATCTCGCCGCAGAGATTACAGCGCAGCTTCTCAAGGCGGTACACCGTCGCTTCGAACGGTGTCGTTCCTTTCACTCGAACGATCGTGCCGAGAACCGGCAGTTCGTAAACTTTCCCGCTCGGGCACTTTGGGCAGGGATCGCCCGAGCTGAGACCCGCGAACTTTACCTCGACCGTCTCTGCGCCCGTGTACTCGCTGGCGGCGCGACGCCCATGGCCCGTCGCTTCCGACTCGCTCGCCGCTTCGGAAGTTGCGCTTTCTTCTCCCGGCTCGGGCGAGCTTGACTGCTCTGACTCACGGGCGAGCGCTTCAGCAAAAACCTCCGCTCTCTTCTCGCTCCCAGAACCAAAGAGCGTGCGCAGAAGACGCCTGAGCTGAACGCCCTTTTGGTCGATCGCTTGGCTGAGATACGCAATCGTCTCCGCCATCGCTTTGATCACCTCGTAGTCGCCGGGCTCAAGGCGATCGGACTCAACGCGCTCAACAAGCGCCTCGAGCTCCTCTTCGGTGATATCGATTCGCTCAGGTTTCTTCGTCACTTCCAGTCATGCTCTCTGAGGTAGCACGCTGGAGCGTAGCGATGCGGAACGCAAAAATCTAGTGTTTCTTTCAAAAAAATCAGACGGCCACACAGACGCTTCTCCACGGCTCTGGAGCCGCGCCGGCTTCTGGATTCCCAGCACTGAGAAGCATCTGGAGCTCGTGCGCTTCGAGCTGCCGACTCTTCTCTGAAGAGTTCGGCCAAAAGCGAAAACGTCCTGTCGACAGGCGTTTCTGGCAGAGCCAAAATCCTTGGCCGTCGTAAACGACGACTTTGATCGACGTCCGGCGCCGGTTACGGAAGACGAACACAGTGCCGGAGAACGGATCGGCGGGAAGCTCCTCTCGGCAGATCCTCACCAGACCGTCGATGCCCTTACGGAAGTCCGCCGGCTCGACCGCCACCAGGATCCGCATCTGTGGAGTGACTTGGATCATGACTCGCTTCGAAGGAATGCACGAGCGATGGAAGTGAGTGTCGCCGGATCGATGCTCGGGAGCTTGAAGCGCATCCGCTGGCCTGTGACGTCTTCGATCTCGATGGTGCAGCAGCCAGGTGTAGCGGCGGGAGGCACGGCGACTTCGACGAAGCCGCCGCGCTCCCGTGTCTCGACGACTGGTTCACCGACTGCGCCTGCTCGTCTTTTCAATGTCGCGTAATCGACCCCCAGAGCGCGTGAGGTGCGGTGCAGTCCAAACTCTTTCGCAAGCTCGACCGCCTGCGACCAGAGTCGTTTCGGAATGCGCGCTCCACGCTTGCGCTCGGCGCGCCACTCCTCGAAGCGCAGGCGTGCGGTCTCAAGTCGGCGAGGTGTCGGTTCGGCTCTGCGGGGCATCGGCGGTCCTCCTTTTGGATTGGGTTGGACCGCTGACGATATCGAAATTCTCCCCCGTGATCATGCAGGCTTGCCGGAAGGACACTCTCGGCCCGAACCCTGTCCCAGGTTCGTTTTGGTTTCTCGCGAACCCCGCGAACCCCGAACTGTCCCAGGTTCGTTTTGGTTTCCCGGAACCCCGAGCCCCGGACCGAACCACCGAACCCTGTCCCAGGTTCGTTCTTTTAGGTTCGAACCCTGTCCCAGGTTCGTTTTGGTTTCTCGCGAACCCCGAGCCCCGGACCGAACCCTGTCCCAGGTTCGTTCTTCTTTTCTCCTTCTTCCTCTCTTTTTAGGTTCGCCGAATCCTGTCCCAGGTTCGTTCTTCACCCATAGGTTCGAACCCTGTCCCAGGTTCGTTCTTCACCCACGTCCTTCCGTCCTTCCCTGTCCCAGGTTCGTTCTTCACCCATAGGTTCGAACCCTGTCCCAGGTTCGTTTTGGTTTCCCGGAACCCCGCGCGAACCCCGAACTGTCCCAGGTTCGTTTTGGTTTCCCGGAACCCCGAGCCCCGGACCGAACCACCGAACCCTGTCCCAGGTTCGTTCTTTTAGGTTCGAACCCTGTCCCAGGTTCGTTTTGGTTTCTCGCGAACCCCGAGCCCCGGACCGAACCCTGTCCCAGGTTCGTTCTTCTTTTCTCCTTCTTCCTCTCTTTTTAGGTTCGCCGAATCCTGTCCCAGGTTCGTTCTTCACCCATAGGTTCGAACCCTGTCCCAGGTTCGTTCTTCACCCACGTCCTTCCGTCCTTCCCTGTCCCAGGTTCGTTCTTCACCCATAGGTTCGAACCCTGTCCCAGGTTCGTTTTGGTTTCCCGGAACCCCGAGCCCCGGACCGAACCCTGTCTCAGGTTCGTTCTTTTCGAACCCTGTCCCAGGTTCGTTCTTCTTTTCTCCTTCTTCCTCTCTTTTTAGGTTCGCCGAATCCTGTCCCAGGTTCCTCAGGCCGCCCGTCCTTCCGTCCTTCCCTTCCCAGGTTCGTTCTTCACCCACGGGTTTCCCGAGCCCCCGCGAACCTCGAACCTCGAACTGTCCCAGGTTCGTTTTGGTTTCCCGAGCCCTGTCCCAGGTTCGTTCTTCTTTTCTCCTTCTTCCTTCTTTTCTTCTCTTCCTTCTCCCCGTCCCAGGTTTGTTCCTGGCCCATCTGCCGCCTCCCTGTCCCTTCCTTGCAGCGATCCTGACGACCCATCTCAGACTCACACGCAAAGCCAGAAAGAACCACCGGTGACGATTGACCGCTCGGAATCGAACAGTTGTCGCAGGTACGCGACAACTCGACAGGACAGACCGCCTCGACTGAATCCACAAGGCTAAACGAGTGCCACGACTTACGACTTATTTGCGTCCGCTGGCGTGTGTGGAACGTAGTTTGCCTATATGTGGCGACGATGACAGCACCACGACAAATTATCCCTGGGACGACTTACATGGTTACGCGTCGATGCGCGCAGCGGCAGTTCCTCCTTCGTCCGTCGAAGGTGGTCAATCAGGTTGTTCTGTACCTGCTAGCGCACGCTGCCGAACGCTTCCTCATCGACGTCCATTGCTATTGTGTTCTCAGCAACCACTACCACTTGATTGTCACAGACCGACTTGGCAACCTGCCTGCGTTTACTCAACTCCTGAACTGTTTGGTCGCGCGAGCGCTGAATGCCTACTATGGGCGCCGCGAGAACGTCTGGACACCGGGTTCGTACAGCGCAGTGACGCTCGTCGGCGAAGAAGACGTGATCGACAAGACTGTCTACGTCCTCGCCAACCCCGTGGCGGCAGGTTTAGTTTCTCACGGAGACGAGTGGCCAGGCCTGCGTTCATCGCCGCAGGACTTCGGCACTTGCCGTGAGATCATACGTCCAGCGTTCTTTTTTCAAGATAATGGCAGTATGCCCGACCGCGTCTCTCTAAACATTTCAGCACCGCCGCTTCAGTCCGGACTTTCGCAGGAACAGCTCACGTCTCTCGTGGAAAAGAATCTTGAATCGAAGGAAGCCGACATACGGAACGACATGGATCGGCGCGGCAGGCGGTTCGCAGGCGTCAGAGCCGTCCGTCGCCAAAGTCCGCTGGCTCGCCCCGGCAATGCTGAACCGTATCGAAAGCTCAATCCCCGCTTCGCATGCCGCGACAAGGAGAGACGCATCGACGCACTCCTGAAATACAAGCGATTCCTCAGAGAGTACCGTAGCGCCCTGACGGAATTCTGCGCCGGCCTTCGCGAGGCGCTGTTCCCGTTCGGTACCTACTGGATGCGTGTTCACTTCGCGGCGCGCTGCGCGCCGATGCCGCCGTAGCGGATGGAATCGACATCGACGCATCTTGATCCGCGAACAACGTTCTGACTCCGCGTTGGAACCGTGGCCGATGTACGTCGCGGAAACGCCACAATTGAATGAAAACTTCCGCCGCAGGTCGAAACGACAGCGTTTGACGGCAGGTCGTTGTGACGAAAGCCGCTTCCGCAGTCGAAAGCGCGCTGTTCGGCATGGATTCGGACCGATTCCTCCAACCTGCAAGAAGAACAAGAAGAAGGAACCTGGGATTGGTTCAGGAGAGGAGAAGAAGGAGAAGGAGGCACTCGGAATCGATCCACGGGTCGTGTGGCGATTGAGGAAATCCGGCACCACAGCTCGATCGGAGAGGTTCTCAGGGGGCGGCCGATTCAGGAGTGGTGCGGCGGTCGAGGAAGATCCGGCACCACAACTCAATCGACATCAGCGCCAGCGTCGGATAGGCCGCATCCATTGCACCACGGCGGTCGAGCTCAATCATGCGTCTCACCCCCTGCGGATCGAAGAGTCCTCGCCTCGAAAGCGACGCTTCCGACAGCACGTCCTCGACGAGCGGCTGCAGCTCGCCCCGGAGCCAAGTGCGAAGCGGGGCTCCGAAGCCGGCTTTCGGACGGTAGATCACACTCTCCGGCAACGACGCTTCCATCGCCTTCTTAAAGATCCACTTGCCCGTCCGCCCATTCTGCTTCATCCAGACCGGCAGGCGCGCGGCCATGGCGACCACGTCAGGGTCGAGGAGTGGCACACGGACCTCAACGCCGTGCGCCATGCTGAGCTTGTCGGTGTAGTTGAGGTTGTGGTCAGCGAGGAAATACTTGGCGTCGAGATAAAGCATTTTGTTGAGCGCTGGCATCTCCGCAGGCAATCGTCGAAGGGCTCGCGTCAGCGGGCATGCAATCGTGCCGTCTCCGTCGGCGGCGCTGTCCGCAAGAAGGGTCTCGAGGAACGCCGGATGATTCCAGTAGAAATAGCCAGCCGTCCGCTCGAGAACATCGACGTCGGCAAACTCAAACGCCTTGCGCAGCTTCCTGCCAACGCGGTGGGAGACCGGCACCAACTGCGTTCCACCGCGAACGAACCGCCTCGCCCAGCGCGGCATCCAGCTCCAAAACCTTTCCAAACCCAACGCATAGTGGCGGCGGTAGCCTGAAAAGATATCGTCACCGCCAGCACCAGAGAGCAGCACCTTGATGCCATGCTCACGCGCCAACTTGCAGATGAAGTAGACGTTGATCGGGGCGAGGTCGGCCTGCGGCTCGTCGAGGTGATAAATCATCGTCTCGAGCAGATCCGTCATTTCAGGACCGACAGTAATGACGTGGAGGTCCACATCGAGATGGCTCGCCACCTTACGCGCATACGGCAGATCAAGCGACGGACCTTCGCTCGCCTCGACGCGCGGATCGTTCTGCTCGATCGTGAAGCACTGCAGGCGCTCGCTGCCGGCTTGCTTCGCCATCGCCACCACGGCGCTAGAGTCGAGCCCACCGGAGAGGAACGCTCCGACCGGCACGTCGGAAACCAACTGTCGCTCGACCGCCTTCTCAAGACGCTCTCGAAGCTCCGCCGCCGCCTCCTCCACCGACGGCTCGGCGATCGCTTGGTCGTAGGGAAGCTCGTAGAAACACCGAGATGAGACGATTTTGCCGTCACTCAAGGTGAGCACGTGTCCAGGCTCTAGCTTGCGCACGGACTTGAGGATCGTCTCTGGCGCCGGACACCACAAATACGTCAAGTAGTGACGCACCGCCGCAGGATTGAGGTCACGCGCGACGGACTCCGCCTCAAGCAGCGCTTTGATCTCGCTGGCAAACACGAACCCGGCCGTCGTTTCGGCGAAATAGAGTGGCTTGACCCCGAAACCATCCCGCGCCGCCAGCATCCGCCGCTGACGACGATCCCAGAGCGCGAACGCGAAGATGCCATTGAGCCGGCTGAGCATCTCCTCGCCGTGCTTCAAGTAAAGGTTCAGAAGAACCTCAGTGTCCGTTCCGCTCCGAAAAGCGAACCCATTGCTCGATAGCTCTTCACGCAGCTCGCGGTAGTTGTAGATCTCGCCGTTGTACGTGATCGCCACCGAGTTCGTCGCGTCCCACATCGGCTGTCGCCCACGCTCCGAAAGGTCGAGAATCGACAGGCGCGTGTGGGCAAGACCAACGCCGACATCGGCAAGATGGAGAGTACCTTCGTCGTCAGGGCCGCGGTGGCGCGTCCTGGCATTCATCGCCTCGAGCAGCTGCCCATTGAAAGAACCATAGAACCCGGCGATACCACACATTACTGAGTCACTCTCTCACCGTTCGCCGCGTTCCATCCTCGACGACGCCCAAAAAGACGCCGCAGAGTAGATCATCCACCAGACCAAAGAGCAAAAAGCAGCCAATCGATGCGCTGAGAAGATAGCCTTTTCCCATAAGCGTCACGGCCGCTTCATCGGCTGAGGCGGCGATCGACGTTCGCCTCAACACGAGACGCCAAATCGCCACGAACAGGATCGCGAAGAAAACCACGCCAAAGAATCCATAGCGAAAGATCATCGCCGCCGGAGTGAAGTGCATGCTGTGGACCGTCTCCACGCCGCGCACTGGATGCCACAGCTCGAAAGTGGCGCCGTGCCCATAACCGAACAGAAGCGCGCCAACACCGCCTTCTTTTAGCGTCCGCATGGCGATTTTGACCTCCTTGAAACGCACGGAGGACTCGCCAATGTCAGCTCGAACGTCGGTTGCGGCAAGCCGACGAAAGACGTCGACCTCGAATTCGCCGCTGAGAGCTCCTGCCAGCGCCAGCGCGGCGAGCGCACACGTCGTGACGATCGCGGCAAAGACCACGAACGTCGTATTCTTGCGAAGCGTGGAGACAACGAAAAAGCATGCCAGGAGACAAATGCACGCAAGCACAGTCCGCTTCTGACCGATCAGCGACATGAGCAAACTGGCAACTGTCAACAGGAAGAACAGGAAGCGCCTCGCACCTGTTGAATGCAACATGAAAGCGAAAAAGGCCGCGACCGGGAGAACATCGATGATCGTCCCGTAGACGAGCCTCGTCCCCGTACCCTTCGCCAGCACATGAATGGCGAGCCGAACGATCTCAAACAGTAGCACCGAAGTCGCAAGAAACAGTGCGAATCTCTTCACGTCGAGTCGCTCTCTGGCGAGACGGTACGCGAGATATCCAGCCGGTACGAACGACAGTTTGAAAAGATCTTGAGCGATGTAGATCAAATCGTTTCGGTGGATGAGAGCGGGGACGAGTCCGTACCAGGCTAGCGCTGCGAACAGCCAACTCCATCGCTTCGTCAGCACGCCGATCACGTCTCTCGACAACACGACGATAAGAAACGGTAAGAGGAGGAGAGCGTAGACGATGAAGAGGAGTCGAAAACGACTCGGATCGAGCAGCTCGCGGTGAATCAACCTGAGGTCGTACCATAGGCTCTTCGAGGCGAACACGAAGACGAGGGCGAAGAGGCTGAACACCCATAGGTCACAGCACGTGCGCGACGCAGAGCGAGACTCAGTGATCATTTCGCGCCCCTCCTCGTGACGAGGACGCAAAGGACGGCAAAAAGAAGCACCTCAGAGAGTATGTAGCCTATGATGGCCCCTCTCGCCCCATGCGACAAGCTGAGCGAGGTGATCATCGCAATCGAAGCGAGCACGCTCGATCCCATGGAGACGACGAGCACGGTTTTGAGTTCGACTGCGATCGCTAGGAGTCGGAGCATCTGGTTAGCGCACACAAACGGCAGCGACAGCACCGAAAGCCGTAGCAGATGAGCTCCCGCCGCAAGATTAGGGTCGAGTAGCATCAGGATGGGGGCCGCCAAGAAGAAAAGCACAACCGCGACAACACCTCCCGCGACGACGTTGAGCGCCAGGCAAGGCGCGACAAGCTTCGAGACATCGGCACCTCGGTCATCCTTGTAGAGGAGCGGAATGAGCACGTTCGACACGACCCCTGGGATGATCTGAAACGACTGCAGAATCATGAGGAGAGCGGCGATGAGTCCAGTCTGCTCTTCGATGCCCAAATAGGGTGCCGCGAGGACTGGAAACCTCAGATGAAGCATAAAGATCAGGAGCACGACTCCCGCAGCAGTTTTGTCGGCAACGAGTGCGCGCAACCGAGATGGGGAGCGGCAGAACGAAAATTCAGACACGTACCGTTTCACCAAGGCGAACGTCAGCACGGACCGCATGACGCTCGTCAGCGCCCACACCGCAACCACCAAAGCTAGGCTATCCCATCCGAAGAACCAGAGGGCCAACATGAACACCAGTGGCAGGAGGCTATCGACCACGAAAACGACGAATTCAAGGTGCCCGAGAACGACGCCACGAAGTATCTGCACGCCCGGGTCGGAGACGAAAAGGTTCACCGACAGCAGCGCCGCGAGGAACGCAACGAGCCAGGGCTCGTCGTGAATCCAGTGAATGTAGGCCGGGAACAGAATCAGAATCCCAAGACTGGCAGTCAGCTTCCAGCCATAGACCTCGCCGAGGTAAGTCCGTAGCTGATCTCGATCCAATCGCCCGACTCTGGCGTAAACAGTGTTCCGCAGCCCGAAATCACTGAGAACGCTGGCGACCATGGCAGCGGAGAAAAGCCACATGAACCTGTTGGCGCCGTCGGCGTCAAGAACGCGGAAGACGAGGAGCGCCGCAACAAGCCGTGCAACGCGGTTGCCGGCTTGGCTCCATGCGATGCCGAGAGCGTGTTTCGTTAGAAACGAACGAATCATCAGTCTCTCTTGGAGCGTTTACGATAGGGTGGCAGGGCGTGGTAGCGAAACGGGGCGTAGCCGAGGTACGGCTTGTAGATCAAGTTTCTGTACAAACGATTCATCGATGCTCGCGTTCGTTCGCGTAGGGGATGTCGCCGCGGCTGGCCTGTCGCCGCGGTGGTGCTGATGGCGCCTTCGCATCGCGCGCTAAACCGCTCTCGCTGCTCCGGCAGCAAAACGTCCCGCGCGTCCTCGTAGAGCGCCAGATCCATCCGGTTGTTCTCGATGATCTGTTCGCGAAATTGATCCAGCGGCAGCGGTTTCCGATGCGACTTTCGCTGCTCGGCGCTGTTGCGGACTTCGCACTCGAGGCTCAGTCCGCACGACGGCGACAGCAGGCTCAGCTGCTCCAAAAATTCTCCGTACTCTTCGACGAGCCCGACGAGGTCGAAGCGACTTCGCAAGATCGTCTTTGCTGCCTCCAGGTCATCACTGCCAGCAATGGCGCGCGTCTGAAAGTTGTGCCTCGCCTCGAAGTCGAGCCAGCGCTCAAAGTCGTCGGGAAAGTCCAGCAGGTCGACAAAATGCTGGTAGTCGGAGATGTACCGAGCCACCGGGTCACGCAGAATCGTGTAGTAGCTGACCCGTTCGACCACGGACTCCAGACCGGAGTGAATCCGCACGGAATGACCGGCGATGCTCTTGACGCTGGGACGCAGTTTGAGGAGCGCGCGCATGTCGTCAGCGCCGAAAAGCACCGCTTCCTTATCCTTCGGGATGACGTCAAAGTGGTCGATGCCAAACCCGCGTCTCAACTGGTGCAGGAGCGTCGTGCCACCGCACTTTTCGATGTGAACGAACGCAAGCATAGGAGCGACGCTGTCTTGCTTCACACCACCACGATCTCTCCCATGCGCATGGATTCGACGGCGCAGAGCGTCGCCCGCGTCGTCGCCACCAAGCTGTCGAACGGGATCGGAGACTCTCCGCCCTCTTTCACGGCGTTGAGAAAAGCGAGGAATCCGCCCTCGTGGCCCTTGTCCTGCTTCCACAGCTTCTTGTTGGAAAACCCAGCCACGCCATACCCAGTCAGCTGTCGAAAGTTGATCAACGACAGCACTTTGCCATCGAAAAAGACATCGAGACGTTCCTTTGGATAACGCTTCGAGCCGTTGGCGAAGTAGTTGACGTGACCAACAGAGCCGTCCTCGAATGCCAGAGTCATCGCAGCGTTGTCGTCCGCCTGCGGGTGAGCGATGGCACCCACTCGGGTGACACGAGCGTCAGAGAGGAAACTCAACAGATCAAAAAAATGGCACGCCTCGCCGATGATTCTCCCGCCGCCGACGTCGGCGCGCTGCAGCCAATGGTCCGGCGGGATCGCACCAGCATTGCACGTGAACGTGAGCGAGATCGGCGCTTGGCGTCCCTCGAGCCGTTCCTTGACTACAGCCGTCAGCGGCGCGAAGCGGCGATTGAACCCGACCATGAGTACGGGGCGCGAGTCGCTGCTGGCACTGGACGCTTCGTCGTAGGCCGCGGCGACGGCATCAAGCTCCTCGCGCGTGATGCAAAGTGGCTTCTCCACGAAAACGTTCTTTCCTGCACGTAGGCAATCGATCACCAGCGTCGCGTGCGTATCGTGACGCGTGGTGATGAAGACCGCGTTGACCTCAGGGTCGTCGACGATGCGCTGGCTCTCCGTTGTCGCGTTCTCGAAGGAAAACTTACGGGCGGCGTGCGCGCCGCTGACGCCGCCGGAGCTGGCGACCCACTTCAGACGCGCGTCAGATCGCCCCAAAACGGGAAGGAGCATCTGACGCGTGAAGTTCCCCGCACCGATCACCCCCACAACCAGCTGGTCGTGCAAGCTGCGTGCCGCCGATGTTCTCACGACGGACTCACGCAACTGCGTCTGGGCAGCGGCTGCGTCGGCACGCTCGTACTCGAGCAGGATGCCGATGTCCTTCCCCGTCACTAGCGCGTCGTACGCCTCCTTCGCAGCACTGAACTGCACTCGCTTCGAGACGAGAGGCGCGACGTTGATCCGGCCAGCAGCCATGAGTTCAAGGACCGATTGGAAGTTACGGTTCTCCGTCCAGCGAACGAACGCGAGGGGATAGTCCTCACCGCGTTCCTCATACGCCGGGTCGTAGCGCCCCGGACCGTAGGAACAGGAGACTTGAAACGTGAGTTCCTTCTCGTAAAAGTCGCTGCGATTGAGGTGCAGCCCCGCAACCCCGGTCAATACGATACGCCCACGCCGCCGCGACACCTGCGCGGCCTGATGCATAAGATCGTGACTCTGCGTCGACGCCGTCACGAGCACACCGTCCGTGCCGTGCCCGCCGCTGAACTCGGTGCCGGCGACCACAGGGTCGACACCGCTCGAAAGGTCGATCGCCTCGACGCCGAGCGACTTTGCCAGCTGCACGCGCTCCTCGTCGTAGTCAAACCCGAGAACACGGGCACCATTCGCTTCAAGCAGCTGCACGGCGACGAGCCCCACCAGCCCCAAACCGAAAACGGCGATCGTCTCGCACAGCGTCGGATTCACGAGCCGAACTCCCTGCAGCGCGATCGCGGCGATCGCAGTAAAGACGGCATCTTCATCGGCAAGGCCCGGCGGCACCGAGGCGCACAAATTCGCCGGCACGCAGACGACTTCGGCGTGCGGCCCGTTCGACGCCACGCGATCGCCGACATCGAATCCTTCAGCCCCCTCTCCGACCTCCAAAACTTCACCGACGTTGCAGTAACCCAAGGGAAGGGGCTGATCCAGTCGCGAGGTGACAGCGTGGTACGTCGCCAAGAGACCGTCTGTACGCGCCTTATCGATGAGCTGGCGAACCTTCTCTGGCTGCTGTTTCGCCTTGGCGAGATATCCCGAGCGGCCGAAGTCAACGAGCATGCGCTCGGTCCCCGGCGAGATGAGCGAGCAGCTAGTTCGGATTAATAGAGTCCCGGGCCGCGCCTTCGGACAGGGAACCTCCTCGAGCAGCAGTTCGCCGGTGCGGAGGTTCTGGAGGATTTGCTTCATGCGGCCCGGCTCCGGCGCGGTTCGTCAAGAACTTGCGGCGTGTCGCGGTTCAGGCTGATCGTCTCGCGGCGCAGTCTTGATGTAGTTGACGAGAAAGGCCAGCAGCAACACCGGAACGAACCCGGCGACAACGCCGATCACCGTCGTCTGCGCCACCTTGAGGTTGACTGGCTCCACAGGACGAACTGGCGGATAGAGCACGGAGGTGTTCTCGGTGAACTCTCGACACGTGTTGTTGAGCTTGACGTTGCGAAGCTCACGAAGAAACGCGAGCAGTTGCGTATGCTTCTGCTCGAGCTGCGCCTGCAGAAGAATCACCGCCGGCGCTTTGACGTCAGGTCCCGTGCGCTGCTGCTTGACATCGCTCGACAGCTGCTCGATCTCTCGCTCGATCGCCGCCACCTGCGCCTCAATCTCCGTTTGGTAACGAGAATACTCGGCAAGAATCTGATCGTAGCGCCCCTTGTGATCTTCGATGATCAGGTCGGCGACGGCGTTGGCAGCCTTCAGCGCCTCCTCCGGAGAACTCCCACGCGAGACAACACGCACAAGAACGGCAGGATCGCCCCCGGGTGTCTTTCTCCCCTCGATGGCTCTGGCGACGATGTCGCCGTCAGCCTTCAGACGGCGAGCGCTCTTAGGAAGCGAAGCTCGCGCCCGGACAGCGTCGAGGAAGGGTTCGCCGTTGATGATTTCGGCAACTCGGTAGACGTTGCCGATCGGCTTCTCCCAGACCTTGCCGTTGAGAAGGTTGAAGCTGGTTGCATAGACCTTCGGTAGGCACAGCCCCACCACGGCACCCAGTCCGCCGCAGACCAACAGGCCGACGATGATGAGGAGTCGCTGGCGCCAGACGACGCGCAGAAAATCTATGAACTCCAGTGGATCCTCCCGAGCTCTCACACCCGTGACGCGGCTGCAGAATTCGGCCGCAACACGCGGCCAAGGCTCCCGCAGACGTCAAACCAAGACAGAGGCTCTCTTTATATCAAGCTGCAGGATGAAATCAAGAATCGCAGACCGCAGCGCAGTGATCAGCGAGACGCACCGCGCGCCTGAAAGATGGCGACGCGATCGCCGGCTCCGTTGCGGAAAACCTGCACTGGCTCGCGCCGCAGTGCGTCGCGATAGATCGACTCGAGACGCTCGTCTCTCCTGCGGATGCGAATCGCAAAGGTTTCGTAGCGTTTCCACTCACCGCTGCGGATGATCGAGAGCGCCGACTCTCGTGCATCCTTGACAGGAAGTCGGTGGAATTCTCGCTCGGCGTAGTGCGCGACCAAGGAGTTGTTCGTGAAGAATCGCGCCGCCTCGGGAACGTTCTGGCGCACCCAGAGTCCCGCCTGCCGGATGTGATTCTTGCCGGGCCCGAACGACACGAGACCGTCACACGCAGCGATGGCGAGCCAGATGCAGATGACAGGAAACCACAGCGCGCGCAGCCTCCTGTCGCGACGGTGAGCGATCCAATCCTCGTACAGCTTTGCAAGACCGAACGGCGCAGCCACAAGAAGTGTCAGCGCCAGGGCGAACCCACTGCGCCCCGTCAGGTGAAAGTTGATCACAACGATAAAGATCAGGATGAGAACGTTCAGGAAGATGCAGGTGATCCACATCCATCGCGCCCGTCGATCACCGAACAGCCCACGGCAGAGCACGATCGCCAAAACCACGAGCAGAGCATTCAGCTCGGTGAGGACGGAAAGGCTCTCCCAGAAAACGATCACCCCCATGGTGATGACGATCACCGCAGGAGCGTAGGGAGCTGAAAAGCCGTCGAGTAGCGTGGTTGCCAAAACGTCCGCGCGATGCGGAAGCGTCTGCGTCACAATGCGGCGAAACGCGCCGAGGAGCACGTCGAGCTCCCCAAGCCGACTTCCGGCGATTGATTTCCACGCGTCGGAATCCGAGGCGACCAACCGAAGCACAAGAAGTCCGCAGCAGAGCGCGACCAACACCACGTGCGCTTTGAGAAAAACCCTGCAGCGCACGCCGAAGGTGCGAGACCCGTCGATGAAGAGGACAAGCGGCAGGAGGACGAGAAGGACGACCCCCTCCATACGAAAGAGCGTCGCGACCCCCATTGCCAAACCCCAACCGACAGCGCGAGGCCAGGTGGGTGTGCGTTGATACTGAAGAAACAGGAGCACGGCCAGGAGATAGAAGGCGAGATAGCTCGGATCACGAATGACGGACGAGCGCTGTTCGTTGAGGTGGGAATAGAAGAGTATGAGCAGCGCCGCAGCGATCATGACTTTTCTGTCGCCGCCGAGTCGCTGGATGATCGTCACAAAAGTAACGCAGATGGCGACAAAGGAGAGTGTGTTCAGCACGTGCGCGCTGGCCTCGAGGCCGAAGCCGGTCATCGTGCTGATGGCAGCGATCACGAGCGAATAAAACGGCCAGTTATAGAGCGCGAACCCCGCCCCCCAATCGCCAGCTGCGAAGCGAGCGGCTGCCTGAATGTACAGCGTCCCGTCGACGTTGATGACCGGATCCTGAACGATCGACCAGAGCGAAAACGCGACGCTCGTCAGTGCGACGATGACGCGGAGATCGCGAAGGCCGCGCCAGCGCTTGCTGGTGGGATGGCTATCGTTCATCGCTTCCCCTGTCCGCACGGTCCTCGGGAGGCGCGACAAATATGATCGCGGCCGCGTGGCAGCGCTACGCTGCGACATCGGCGCGCCGCTCGAATCAACGACCCGCGGCGCGTCAAGCTTGCAGCGGACTCCATCGCCTCCTCAAACATTCCGTACCCGGTAGACGTTCGCCGCCGCGTCACGTGCGGCGAGAGGGCCGCACCTTGAGATCGCTTGCGCCACCAACCTGATCACCTCTCGTGGCAAAGTCCGTTGCGCCTACGGGATCGGCGCGCTGCCAAACGCCTCATATAACCGTAGAAGCACTCTGGGACCAAGGGTCAAACGCGAAGTTCGGCTCGGAAGGTGCGTGGACGGGTTGAGCGGCCTGCGCGTGACCGCACTGCGGCGGAGTGCGACGCTGGCGATCGAAGACGCCGTTCGGAAGAGGTGGTCAATGCAGGCCGCGTCGGTTAGTTTCGTTCTTCCGCCCAGAGCCCCTCCGCGCGCTCAAGTTCGCCGCCGAACGAGGACGCTCCAGCTTCTTCATTTTGGACAACTTCAATTCTCTCGCTGCGCGGCGCTGCCGTGTCGGCGGCCGCGCAGCGCCAGCCCGTCAATCCATCCCGAGGATGAAGATGACTCTGACACTCCGCTCGCCCCGCTCGCCTTTCGCCTGCTTCGCTGTTGCCGCTACCTGCGCGACTGCCTGGATTCTGCTCCCGAAGTCGCTGCTGCACGCCGACGCTGCCAGAGGCGACGCCGCGCCCACCCACTCAGCTGTCACGCCCGTACCACGGGAAGGCAGCTGGCTCGAGCGCCACAAGACATTCAACGCGCGCGTCAAGGAAGGGAACGTCGATCTGATTTTCATCGGCGACTCGATCACCCACGGCTGGGAGGGTGAAGGCAAGGACGTTTGGGCGCGCTACTACGGACATCGGAGTGCCGTCAATCTCGGTATCGGTGGCGATCGCACGCAGCACGTTTTGTGGCGTTTGGACAACGGCAACGTCGACGGCATCCGACCCAAGGTGGCGGTCATCATGATTGGCACCAACAACTCGGGCAAACGCAACACGGCGGCGGAGATCGTGGATGGCATCACTGCGGTGGTCAAAAAGCTGCGCGAGAAGTTGCCACGCACGAAAATACTCCTCCTCGACATCTTCCCGCGCGGCGAGCAGTTCAACGAAGTGCGCGGACAAATCCTCCAAGTGAATCAGGCGCTCAGGAGACTCGTCGATGGAGCGTTCGTGCACTTCCTCCCGATCGGGCACAACTTCGTCTCGGCCGACGGTTCACTCGCGAAGGAGATCATGCCGGACTTTTTGCACCTCTCTGGGAAGGGCTATGAAATCTGGGCGGAATCGATCGAGCCGACGCTCGCCGCGCTTCTCGGTGACGACGTCGTCGGCTACGACTACCTGGAATTGGTCAAACGCTATGCGGACACGCTCATCGAGCATTGCCGCGACACGTACGGGACCGAACACTCGCCGCTTTTCGGGGTGACGCTGGATCGCAGAACACTCAAACCGTTCGACGAAGCCGGTCAGCGTATGCTCTTTCAGGTCCGGTTGGCCGATTGGGAGAACTGGGGCATTCGCAACGGCGATCGCTGCTTCAGCGGCTCAAACGTCATGCACGACCAGGATCTCTTCCAGGTGCTCTACGCGCTGACGAAGCTGACCGGAGAGAAACGATACGCTGCGGAGGCCGACCGGACGCTCGAGTGGTTCTTCAATAACTGTCAGAGTCCCGAGACCGGGCTCCTGGCATGGGGTGAACACATCGGGTGGGATTTCTTCACCGAGGGCGCGAAGTCGAGTCGCAGCGAGAAGAATCCGATCCATGAGTTCGCGGAGCCGTGGGTGCTGTGGGAACGCTCGTTCGACTTGGCGGCGGAGGCGTGTACACGCTTTGCGCGCGGACTGTGGGAGCATCAGGTCGGCGATCATGAGACGGGCGACTTCTCGAGACACGCCGGGTACAGCTGGCACGAGACGGGCGTCGGCAGCGGCTTTCCGCGCCACGGTGGGTTTTACATTGCGACGTGGGCGGAGGCCTACGAAAGGACCGGGGATGAGGTCTTTCTACGGGCGATTGAGACGGTGCTGGGACACTTCGAGCGCACGGCGCATCCGGTGACGGGCGCGATCCCGTGCTGCTGGTCCGCAACGAGTCGGTCGATCCTATGGCCGAACAGCAATCTGTCGCTGGCAGTCGATCTGTGGGACGGATCGGAGAATCTGCCGCCGCGGCTGCGCGACCGGATGCGGGAGCGAGCGTTGGCATCGGATGCGATCTTCCTCGACGCCAAGCATGACCTCTCGCCGTCGGGCCGCGGGTTTCTCTGCCGCGGCGACACCTCGACGTTAGACGAGCACGCCACAGACAGGCCAACCATGAGCGACATGTGGGCGACGAGCTATGGAAGCCCGAGCGACGCACCGATCGCTCTGTTGTGTTACACGCGCTACCGCCAGGTGCCGCACGCGGGGCTCAGGAAGTTGGTGCTCGACGCGGCGGCGCGCTACCTCATCGGCGAGCCGGATCGACCCGAGGGGCTCCACCCAGTCACGATGGGCGAGGTGATGGCGCTTCTCATGGTCGCGGCGGACTTGACTGGAGACGAGCGCTACCTCGACCGCGCCGACCACTTCGCCCGCAGGTCGATCCACCTGTTCCTGCGCGACGGCCCACTGCCGGCAGCAACGCCGAGGTACCGCCACTACGAGAGCATCAGCGGCGCGGACACGCTCATGAAGTCGCTGCTCGAGCTCTGGCGCCGCCGCCATCGCCCGGAGGTCGAGGTGCAGTGGACGCATTCGATGCGGTGAGGGGAAGTGAAGCTGGGTGAGGCAGCTTGCTATCGCCGAGCCGAAGGCGCGTGAACTTCCGCCTCCGCGCGAGACGCAATTGCCTGTGACGGCAATTCGCCGCGAGGCGAACGTTTTTCATCCGTGGAAAGGCGTCGTTTAGGAAACACTCCTCATAGGCTGTTTCCAGTGCCTAGATAAGGTCTTTGTCCATTAGCTAGCACTTCTCAATTCGGCTGGGCGGTGGACCAGGATACCTTGTCGAGAATCCGCTTCGCGAACTCAAACAAGTCCTTCGACTTCCTGAGACGACGGAGAATTGCATCGAGGGTGATGATCGAGGACAATTCGCGTTGATGAACCGTCGCACCTTCCTGAAGTACTCCGCCTCGGGCACTCTCTCGGCCGCCTTGGGAACCGCCGTGCTCGGAGACTCGACTGCTGCTGGCCGACGGGGCTTGATCCACACTGTGCTCGGCCCCATCGATCCCGCCCAGCTCGGCGCCTGCCTGATGCACGAACACGCGCCAGTCGTGGATTGGTCCGAGCTGTACGAGACCCCGCCAGCGCCCATCGCGCCCGTGCGAGAAAGAATGCTCGAGAGGACGACGAAGCTCCTGGACGCGTTCCATGAGACCCTCGCGAACGACGACGGCCCGGGCGCCATCGTCGAGACCACTCCTATCCGAGTCGGCCGCTATCCACGATTGCTGGTCGCTCTCGCCAAGCGAACCAAGGTCCACATCATCGCGTCGACCGGCTTCTGGTGCGAGGCGCTGGCACCGCAGCACCCCTGGGCGGTTCGCCTTAGCGTTGAGAAGGGCGGGACTCGAAAGATGGCGGAGCTGTTCCTACGCGAGATCGACTCGGGCATGGAGGATCCATCTGGCAAGTGGGGAGAGCGCTTCACCGGCATCAAAGCGGGCATCATCAAGATTGGAACGAGCACCTATCTGCGACCCAGCGAGCGTGTGATCCACGCGGCGGCTGCCATCGCCAGCAAAGAGACGGGCTGCCCTATTACCACGCATACGACGGACGGAGGCGGTCTCGAGCAAGCGAAGTTTCTGCTGAAGAACGGCGCGCAGCCCGAGAAGATCATCATCGGGCACCAGGGATACAAGGACGACCGCGAGAACGACGAGGCGCTGGAGTATCACCGCCGGCTGGCCGATCTCGGTGTCAGCGTGCAGTATGACCGTGTTGGTCACGGGAGGTACACGTGTGACAGCCAAGCGCGTCAGATTAAGGACCTCATCGACCACGGCTTCGTTGAACAGATCCTCGTCAGCCACGACAACGTGCCGTACTTCTACGCGGACTTCAGCGAAGGTGAGAAGAAGCCGGAGAACTGGAAGAGCTCCGATTCCCACTACACGACGATCACAACTCAACTCGTCGAATCCCTCGGAAAAGTCGGCGTCTCGCGGGCACAGGTCCGCAACATGCTCGTCGACAACCCAAAGCGCGTCCTGACGTTCTGAGTTTTCGAACGGGCCACACCCGAGCCCGGCCCCCGGTCTGAAAACGCACGGAGCCCGAGCCCGGTCCCCAGGTCAATCCTACCAAAAGGAACTCGTCGAAGCCCGGCGCCACCCCTACGACCTGAGTGCGTCGACTCGGCGCGCCAAACGCGAGCGCCATGAGAATCGGACGTCTTCGCCGACGACACACCCGCCCCGGAAGATGGACCTGGGACGGGTCTTCCGGGACGGGTTTTCCGCGTCGTGAAATGAACCTGGGGCGGGTCTTCCCGACGACACACCGGCCCCCGAAAAATGAACCTGGGACGGGTTTTCCGCCGCGAAAAAACGACCCTGGGACAGGCGTCCCGGAAAACGAACCTGGGACGGGTTTCCGGTTTCCCAAATGAACCTGGGGCGGGTCTTCCCGCGAAAAACTACCCTGGGACAGGCGTCCCAACACTGAAAACGAACCTGGGACGGGTTTCCGAAGACGACGAGGAGCTTGCCATCGTGTACTTTTCACGCAGGCTAAACGTGAGCGTCATGGCTCGTCCGTGTGCTCCTGAAGAAACTTGAGGATCTCCTGCCGGGCCTTGTTCCACTTCTCGTCGTACGCGTCCAGGTCTTCGTCGTCAGCGCGATCAAGGTCAGCTTGCAGCACCTCATGCAAGGTCTCCGCCGGCGTTTTTCCAGCCTTGTTCCGAGCGGTCACGTTAGCGCCGGAGGCGATCAGCGCTTTCATCGTCGCTGCTGACGGTGTTGTCGCGTCAACCGCACTATGAAGCGGTGTATTACCGACACTGTCCTGGAGGTTCGGGTCCACGCCTTGAGCGAGAAGCAACTCCACCCACACCGGATCTTCCTTCATCGCGGCGAAGTGTAGAGGCGACATGCCCGATCGGCCGCCGACTTCCGGATTGGCGCCGAGCTCCAAGAGCAACTTGGCGCACTCTTGCTGCGAGCTCGAAATGGCGACTGCGAGTGGGGTCAACCCACCACGGCCGTCCAGGCATATCTGATCCAGATCGGCTCCACTTCGGACAAGGATCTCGATCGCCGGCAGAGCATCGATGAACACTGCGGTGTGCAGAGGGGACATTCCGGCTGGATCGCAGACTGCGACTCTGGCTCCGCGCGCTAGAAGGAGCTCGATGACATCGTAGCGCTTGAAGAGGACCGCGAAATGAAGAGGGGTCCTCGGGTCCTTCGGTCCAGGGGTAGACTCGGCCGCCTGAGGGTCGCTCTTCAGGTGCGCGGCGACTCTTTCCCTCCTCCCGAGCGCGATCTCTTCGAAGATGTCGGGCGCCGAGATGTGCTTGAGGAGGACGTCGACGGCATCGTCCTTCTCGCACGCGGGAGCCCACATCAGCGGCGTCACGCCAGCCACGTCACGGATCCGCAAATCGGCGCCACGCGAGATCAACAGCTCCATCGTCTCTGGCATCCCGTTCCCAACCGCAAAGAAAAGCGGGGTTCGCCCCCACTCATCGGCACTGTTGACGTCTGCGCCCGCGTCGAGGCAGAGCTTGATGCCGTCCGCATCGTCATGGGCCGCGAAGACGTGGAGCGCGCGACTGCCGCTCATGCTTTGCGGAATGCGCGCAAGGGCAGGAGACTTCTTGACGAGTCGTCTCAGCTCGTCGGTATCACCGATCAGTAGAGCCGATTCCCATTTCGGAAGGTCCTGTTCGCTCAAATCCGTGCGGCAGGAAAGGAGGAGAGCCGAAACCGCTGCCAGAATGACTACAGCAGTTGTCGATTTGATCAGAGCTCGTGGGATCATGCGCGCATGTTAGCACGGCAGTGCGCAATTTCGTCTTGTCAAGTCGGCCTCCGGCTCTCCGCTTCGCCCCGCGCTCTCTCCGTCGCCAGCCCTTCTTGCCTGGTCCATCGCGGCGTAGCGGTCACCGGGGAAGTGTTGGATGCCCTGCTGCCGAACCTACCGATCCGGTCCGGTGAGCAGCCCGCCTGAAAAAGTCATTCGGCCGAGGAAACTGGCCTCTTCACGCCCAGCTCGACCGCGGCGAGGCTCGCCGTGTATATCCTAGAGAAGGGCTCGGAGAGATTACCTACGTTCGCCGCGGCCGATCTGGACGCGAAGAGACCAGCTTTCGGCTCGAAGCGCTTTCTCAACCCGCTGTTAGGAGCGCCTCGATCCTCGCGGCTGCCTTGTCAAGGACGATGTCCAGGTTGCCGGCCTCGCCATCCGTTGTCTGGCGAACGAAAACATGCAGCACGCCTCGATCGCCGACGCGTTCATTCGTGCACTCGTACCCCGCTTTAGCAAGGCGACTTTCCCAGGCGTGGAAGACCGACAGACTGCGGTGTGACGAACGCACTGCGCCGGCGTCGTCAAGGGCCCAGAACAGCCGCATTTCTTGCTGAGCTCGAAGCTGTCGCTCCGAAGCAGACTCGCACCAGGTCGGCGACCCCACCTGACAACACACTCCGCTGACATCTATGTACTCTGCCCCTACCGCGTTCAGACTTTCCTGCACCCATTCCAGCACCTCCTGGATCTTCCGGAGGTCATCGCTCTTCTCTTGCATGTCCACAGTCCTTCACGGTTGTATTGTGATTCTCGAATCGACCGTGGGAGCGAAAGCTGCACCTGACAGTCGCGCGATTCTGTCCAAAGTGCATCTCAGAAGGTGGTCTGTTCGCGAAGACGGTCGGGCGCACTGCCTTGTCACAACTCCGTCCGAGGTTCGGTTTCGTCCGCCGTCTCCAGATTTCAGGATCTCTTAGACAGCAAAATATCGTCACAGATCAAAAAAAGACCGGCGATGTCAAATTCGAGCGTCATGCGTTTCCACTTCGCGGCGCGCCGCGAGGCGCTTGTTGCTACGTGAGATCTGAGTGGCCGGAGAAGTCAGCGAATCCCCTCCGACTCGTCAGTCGTGAGTTGTCGGAAACCCTCCGAGACCCCGAGCGCTTCGGACCACTCTCTCAGGTAGCGCATGTCCAGCTCGCCCCCCGACACACGCAGAATGCCGCGAATGTCCTCGAAGTGTTTTTCGGACTTGCCGATCTCGTAGGATTGCAGTTTCGAAAGGATGATGTCTTCCGGTGTCGCTGAGCTCGCTTCGAGTTTCTCCGAAAACGGCACCCGGATGCGACGTGCGAACTCAGCCAATGAAAACGCCCGTTCTTTTCGATGATGAAGTCTACCTTCGATCCGCTCTTGGCGTGAATGAGGTTGAATTGCTGGCGAGCTTCGATTTCCGCATAGATCGCTTCCCGAGGCGGGAGATAAAACTCTTGGCGAGGAAACGCGCGGCACAGTTGATCCGCGGCGTCGGCCGAGAGCTCCACGACGACGTCCATGTCGTTGGTCAGTCTTGGCTCTCCGAACAGAATCGCGCCAACCGACCCCGTCACCATGTACGGAATCCTCGATTCTTCAAGAACCGCCAAAACTCTCTCGAAGAATTCCTTCTGATTCATTCAGGAAGCGAATCGCTGTTTCGAGCCGAAGCCTCTCGAGCGGCATTTCTGGGTACCGACTGCGGAGACCGAGAAGCACCCGCTCATAGGCGAAGTCATGGAGCGAGCAGGCTACATCGATACGTTCGCACGGGCGCATTGCCTTGTAAATCTCGTGCTGTGAGAGCTCTAGAGGCGCGAAGACACTGCGTGCGGTACCGAAATCCGATCGGGCATATCAGGTTAGCATCGATGGTCGATATCTTACTTCGAGCTGGGAACGCGCGCAACGTCAAGCAATGATTCACTCCTGGAGGACGTGGCAAGAAGGGAATGATGTCCCGCATGAAACGTCGCTGACGTGAGGGCGCGGCCTTCATTCATTTGCCTGAGACGCCAGCGCCGTCACAGCCACCGGATGCGAGATCCCGCCCGGTCGAGCACCGCAAGCTCGTCTTTCGGCGAACGAACGAATGCTCAATGCGCGCCGATGTCTGTAGCGCATATGGCCTCGACCGGTGAACGCGCCCGCGCGCCAGACCGGGCTCTGCGATGTGTGGCTCACACGCACTCGAGAGTCTTGCGGACGCGTCGGACAATGAGAGGCGGGCCGTACAGAGTCGCAGTTCGATCCCTCCAGTACCTCAGCGCAAGGGGGTAGTGACCGGGCTTGGTCCGTAGACGGCATCGATACACGAACGTGTCGCTTCTGCGGAAACTCAGCTCGTACCCGAACGCCTCGAGGAGATCGTCAACGCGAACGCGAATTTCAGCCCGCTGACGATTCCGTACGGTGATCTCTATTGGTCGCGAGAGAAGCCCCAGGATCACGCAGTTGAAAGCCCCGATAGCGCAGCCAAGGGTAAGAGCCTCATACAACGACGGACTACGGCTCAGTGTGACGCCGACAAGGATCTGTGACCCGGCGCCGAACGTGACCGTCAAAACGCCCAATAGCACGAGACGGATCACGAACGCCCGAAACACAATGAGCTCTTCTGCAGTCAAGATCGAACGACTCCGTTGTTCGGTGATCCAAAGCCAGTTGTCCGATCTTCCGATGGCAACGGCGCCGGCCAGTTAGAAACTGGATCGAACCTGGGACGGGATTTCCCCGTCAGCCCCCTTCGACCATGAGTTTCCGACACAGTCTATCAGTTCGCCCAACGAAGCCGTTGCTTCAGCGCCCACACGACGACGGCGCAGTGCTTGTGCCTCATCGCAGGATGTCGGTCTTTGGGTGGGATTCTATTTTCACGACGACACCAGACCAAAAAAAAGAGGCTCTCCTAAAGTCTGAGTGGCTGACCTGACGGAGCCATCGAGCGTCAAGAGCTGACGCTTCGCGGCCGCTTGGTCGCCCACTCCTGCCCCTTGGAGGTGGAAACGCGCACGAAGTTCCTGCTTTTCTGTGGTTTTCCACGACTACAGGAGGCAAGAACCCGTGCGCGTTGCCACCGTATTCCGAAATCTTCTCGGTGTCACCAAGCTCCTCGTCAAGAACGTCGACTTTGCATTCGATGGCCTCGTGGTTCATGTTCGGCCCCGCTGGCGCTTACCGCGCTGCAGCCTCTGCAGCAAACAGGCGCCCGGATATGACAGAAAGCCGGCGCGCAAGTGGCGGCACCTCGCACTCGGGCGCTACTCAATTTGGCTTTCCTACGCGCCACGGCGCGTTGACTGCCCTGGCTGTGGCGTGCGCGTCGAGGAAGTGCCGTGGGCGACGCCCCAAAGCCGCTTCACCCGCGACTTCGAGGAGATGGTCGCCTACCTGGCGCAAGGCACCGACAAGACGAAGGTCGCCAAGCTGATGGGGATTTCGTGGGTTACGGTAGGAGCGATCGTCGAGCGTATTGTCGCTGCGCGACTCGATCCCGAGCGGCTCGAGGATCTCCGTCGCATCGGGGTCGATGAGTTCAGCTACCGAAAGAGGCATCGGTACTTGACGATAGTCGTTGACGACGATCGTGGACGAGTGATCTGGGCTGGTGAGGGTCGAAGCGCCGAGGTCCTCGAGGGGTTCTTCGGCGGGGTGCTGCGTTGCTTCAACATCAAAGAGGTGACGATCGACATGGCGGGAGGCTACATCAAGGCCGTCGAGAACTGGCTTCCCCAAGCGGACATCATCTTTGATCGCTTCCATGTCCAACGGCTCGCCTCAGACGCCGTCGACGAAGTGCGCCGCTCCATGGTCCGCGAAGTCGAGGACCCGGAGGAGGCGAAGGCGATCAAGCGATCAAGCGAAGTCGCTTCGCTCTCTGAAGAACCCTTGGGACCTCACGACGTCTCAGCAGATGAAATTGAGCGAGGTGCAGAGCAAAAACAAACGCCTCTACCGCGCCTATCTTCTCAAAGAGACGCTCGCGGACACACTCAACTACTTGCAACCGAAGAGGGCAGAGTGTGCCTTGAGACGGTGGCTGGCGTGGGCTTCACGTTCGAAGCTGAAACCCTTCGTCAAGGCCTCACGGACAATACGCCAGCACTTCGACGGCGTCGTCGCATACGTCAGAACGCGCCTGACCAATGGGCCGGTCGAGGGACTCAACAACAAGCTTCGCATGGTCGCCCGGCGCGCCTTCGGTTTTCACTGCGCCTCCGCCTTGATCGCGATGTTCTTTCTCAACAGCGGAGGTGTCCAGCTTGCCCCTCCACTACCAGGAACCTACCCACTCGGACTGTAGGAGATCTAAAAGAAAGCAACCCTCATTCGGAATGCCATGTTGGCCAGCCTTCCAGAGAATGTGATCCCTATACCAATTGTCCTCGCTCATAATCGATCCCACGATTCCAAGGTTTCTATTCTCCAAAGAGACTCGCAGAATACCCTTACGGTTCGCTTAAAAATCTTCGCACATCAGAATCCTCGGCCACCAGTGCCTCCAAAAAAGACGGCATATCTTCCAACCTCTTCGGCACGGACACGAAGAGTTGCTGTGGCCTCCCCCCTCCAAATGGAACTAAGAATAACCTCCCATTGCGGATACTATATTCTTGTTTATTAATGGTTATCTGTCCCTTGTGTTTAGTGTAGGCCATTTCAAAACGAAATCCTTCAGTCGTCGTAAAGCGGTCCTCGAACCAGTACTTATTACGGTTTCGGCGAGCGCCACCACTTCGTCCGGCAGACGAGATCTCGATGGGACCGTCGAAAACAATGACGACCTCAGTTCGGTCCAATGTTCGGATTTCGAAGACCTCGTTTCCCCGAAACCGGCAAGTCAACACACCCTGGGGGCCAAAATCTCGAGCGCACCCAGAACAACCAAAAACCGTCAACGCAACGAAAAGAGAAACAAATGTCAACAATTTAAAAAATCTTTTGTATCGATTTTGCATCGTAAACACCTCAATGATGACAATCAATGGAACCTGTCGAACAGATCATAACGGCCAGCTGTCTTCCGCAGAATACACCGGAGCGGAGAAATCAGGCTCTCCTAAAGTCTGAGTGGGTGACCTGACGGAACCATCGAGCGACAGGAGTTGACGCTTCGCGGCCGCTTGGTCGCCCACTCCTACCCCTTGGAGGTGGAAACGCGCACGAAGTTCCTGCTTTTCTGTGGTTTTCCACGACTACAGGAGGCAAGAACCCGTGCACGTTACCACGGTATTCCGAAACCTTCTCGGTTTCACCAAACTCCTCGTCAAGAATGTCGACTTCGCATTCGATGGCCTTGTGGTCCATGTTCAGCCCCGCTGGCGCTTGCCGCGCTGCAGCCGCTGCAGCAAGCAGGCGCCAGGCTATTACAGGAAGCCAGCGCGCAGGTGGCGGCACCTCGCACTGGGGCGCTGCTCGATCTGGCTCTCTTACGCGCCACGGCGCGTTGACTGCCCTCGCTGTGGCGTGCGAGTCGAGGAAGTGCCGTGGGCGGCGCCCAAGAGTCACTTCACCCATGACTTCGAGGAAATGGTCGCCTACCTGGCGCAAGGCACCGACAAGACGAAAGTCGCCAAGCTGATGAGAATTTCGTGGGTTACGGTAGGGGCGATCGTCGCTTCGCGACTCGATCCCGAGCGGCTCGAGGATCTCCGTCGCATCGGGGTCGATGAGTTCAGCTACCGAAAGAGGCATCGGTACTTGACGATAGTCGTTGACCACGATCGTGGACGAGTGATCTGGGCTGGTGAGGTGAGGGTCGAAGCGCCGAGGTCCCCGAGGGGTTCTTCGGCGGGGTGCTGCGTTGCTTCAACATCAAAGAGGTGACGATCGACATGGCGGGAGGCTACATCAAGGCCGTCGAGAACTGGCTTCCCCAAGCGGACATCATCTTTGATCGCTTCCATGTCCAACGGCTCGCCTCAGACGCCGTCGACGAAGTGCGCCGCTCCATGGTGTTACCGAGCACGTTATTCCAGGGCGTCCCAATCAGATTACCCCAGGGAGATTGGAGTCTGCGGTGTGACGGTTTTATCTTTCCCGTCCCATCTGTAGTGTTGGGAAAGATAAAACGGGCGGGGTCCCACAACTGCCAGCGTTCCGATTCAACGGTCGAGCAACAGTTTTTCGAGGAACTCGACTGCTCGAAGGAAGTTACAGCGACGCACTGCGATAACGAGGTCGATGGGATTGAAGCTTTGTGCGCAGAGAAAGCAATGCGCAAGATTGCTTCGGGGAGTTCGCCGCGTTTGGGTTTTCCCGCAGGACGGACAGCGAAAGCGCCACCGACGGCCAGGGCGATAGACCGAGAGGCCCAAGCGATCGACGACGATTGTGATGTCGACGTCATTTCGGAGCCGTCGGAGTTTAACGGGTGCGACTCGTCTCAAGAGTCGGGCGCCGGCCGGAAGCGCCAGCCCGTCGACGTCCTCTCGAGGACCCCTTCTTTCTCTAACCCTCTGAGAGCGGCCTGAAGGCGTTGCACCCGTACCCGAAGCTCCAAACGCAGCGCGTCTTGCGTACGAGGCGCATCACTGGCCGCGAGCACTTCAAGCACCTGCGACTTGAGCTCTTGGAGTTCTCCAGATTGCGCCGCAGTACACACCACTTCCAGATGCGGCGGCGAGTCATTCTCCGCACGCAGCGCAAGCTGGATCGGCTCGCTCGCCGCCGCGTTACGCTGCTCCACGGCAAGCTCTAGCGCACCGCGACGACGGCGCAGATAGAGATTGCTCTCCCCCCAGGCGTGGAAGTCCCCTGAGCCACGAAGACTCAGGCCCGCCTGCTCCCCACCGGCGCCCGCCTTGCGGGAGTGATGAACGAGGAAGATCGCCACGTGATGCTGGCGCTGAAGCTCGCGCAGATACGCCAGCACCCGCGAGACTTCCTGAGCGGAGTTCTCATCGATTCGGTGTAAGCGCACGAAGGGATCGAGCACCAACAGCCGCGGTCGGTACCGGCCCACGGCTTGTGCTAATCGATGTTGGTCGCGCTCGGTGTCCAGCCGCAGAGCGTTCTCCACGATGAGATGCACTGGGGCGCGCTCAAGGCTCTGCCGGCGGTGAGCGGCAAAACCTTCGAGGCGCGAACGCACACGCGCGGGCTGATCTTCAGCGGCAAAGATGAGAACCGGTCCAGGCTTCTTCACCTCGTACTTCCCAAGGGCCGGCGTGCCGGTGGCGACGCTGAAGGCTAGGTCGAGGGCGAGCCAGCTTTTGCACGATTTCGGTGCGCCTCCGAGAATGCCGACGCCTTCTTCTTCCCAGAGGCTCTCCACCAGCCAGCTCGTCCCCTCACCACCGGCCTGTACCGCTGCCACCTGCACGACCGAGAGCGGTTCTGTTAGCTCAGAGCTTCGGCGCATCGTTTGATCGCTCTTTCCACCACCGCTGTGTCGACGATAGAGCTCTTGCCTTCGGTGGCCTCTTCTAGTGAGTGCGCCGCGACGACATCGATCTTGCGCAGCGCGCCGCTAGTGGCTTCGGCTATGAGCAGCACCGCGTCTTCGCCGAAGACTTCCTTGGTGCAGCCGGCGGTGCGAAGGCGATGCTTGAGGTAGGAGGTGACCTCCAGTGCGCCGAGTGGATCGAGCTGGATGCGCACCGGAAGCCGTGCCGCTAAAGAAGAGAGCACGTTTCTTCTCAGTCGATCACGAAGCTCCGGCAGGCCGATGAGCACGAGGGAGAGAAAGGGCTTGGAGTCCTTCTGGAAGTTGAGCAGCACCGGCAACTGTTCAAGAACACGAACCGGAATGAGCTGCGCCTCATCACATGGGGAGTTCGGAGTTATGTGGAGTAGCGGACGCCTGTCTCGACCGGAGGCGCTTCGGCGCGTTGGGACTCTCCATAAATCGGCCGCGCGTCTACAGCGATCCGAGCCACGTGAGAAGGTCCGGATCGCGTTGCCACGATCGGTCCTTCTTGCTCTCCGGAAGCTGATTGGCCTTCTCGAGGGCGCGCCGCTTCATGTCCAGGTCGGCCTTCGCGTAGATCTGGGTGCTCTGGATGTCCGAATGACCGAGGAAGTCGCGGATTACGACGGCGGGGTTGCCGCTCTGCAAGAGGTGCATCGCCTTCGTGTGGCGTAAGGTATGAGGAGTGATCTTCTGCGGTAGCGTCGGGCACTCGACTCGAGCGGCCTCGCTGTACTTGGACAGAAGATGTCGTATTCCCCATCGGGAGAGACGGTTACCCGCCCGGTTCACGAAGAGCGGTTCGTTCGCCTGTTCGGGACGATCGAGAGCGTGCTCCTTGACGTACTCGCCGAGGTTGGCAGCCGTTCCTTTCATGAGCGGGACGACGCGGATCTTTCGCCCCTTTCCAGTCAAGCGCACCTGCGGAGGGGAGGCGAGACGAAGGTCCGCGATCGAGAGATCGATCAACTCCTGCACGCGAGCTCCTGTGTCGTAAAGCAGACTCAACATGAGAGCGTCCCGGCGTCCCTGAGGCGTCGTTGAGTCTGGTTGTCTCAGGATCGCGGCCAGTTCTTCGACTGACAGGTAGGTGGGTTCAGTCTGCGCTATGCGCCGAAGCGGGATCGCGAGAATGCGTTGGCAGTGTTGAATCCGATCCGGCTCCTCGACTTGGACGTACTTGAAGAAAGAGTGGAATGCGGCGAGGCGATGGTTTCGAGTTCGGGTTGAAGAGCCGCGCTCCTTCTCGAGATGCCCGAGAAACTTCACGATGAGAGACGCGTCGATCGCTTCCAGCGACAGGCGCTCGATGCGCATCTCGCAGACCTCACGGCAGTAGCGCAGCAGCAACACGAACGCATCGCGGTAGCTCTTGATCGTGTTCGGACTGAGACCTCGCTGGGATGGGAGGTACTCGGTCAGGAAAGAAGTGAGTCGACAGGCGAAGTCGGTGGGTTTCGCGATCGTCATGAGGTTCTGCTCCCGCTCGGAATGGCATGACCGCAGACGGCTTCGAGCCGTTCCGTGACGTTGGTGAACAGGCTCTCGGTCATCTGGAGGTAGACCTGGGTACCGTGCATGCAGCGGTGGCCCATGTACGACGAGAGCAGCGGCAGCTTCGCGTTCAAATCCACACCCTCCGCATACCAGTTCTCGAGCCGATGTACGGCAAAGGAATGGCGAATCTCGTGGAGACGAGGGCCGCGTCCGCGACCGTGGTGTGGAATGCCAGCGGCTCCCAAGAGCTTGCGGAAAATCGTGTACACGCGCCCGGAGGAATACGCGCCGCCGCGCGGGGACGGGAAGAACGGCTGTCCAGGCTCGCGGGGGTCGAGTGCTTCGGCGTACCTACGAAGCCGCTCAGTCAAGCCGGGAGCGATGGGAACAAGGCGGTCCTTGCGAAACTTGCCTTCGCGAATTCGAAGGACTCCGTCCACGAGATCGACGTCTCCGACTGTCAAGCGAAGAGCCTCTCCTCGGCGAAGACCGCAGCCGTAGAGCACGCGGAAGAGTTCCGGGATCACGAGATGATAGAGAGGCGACCATCGACAGGGGGCGAGGTCGTCAGCTGCCTGAAGGATCTTTGCGATTTCCTCCCGGCTGAAGATGCGCGCCGTGAATTCACGACGTGTACCGCGCCTTGGATTCAGGGGCGTAACGTAGGCCGAGCAGCCTTGCCGACAGAGGAAGATCGCCAGTTGACGAACGATCGTCAGCCGCATGCGCTGCGTCCTGGGACGTTCATCGGCGCGCGCGGCGGTCCAGTCCTGTACGAGGACTCTCGGCAGCTCCCGGCGTTGAAGCCCTCGAGCAACGAGGAAGCTGTCCAACGCTCGCAGAAGGTACTCCTCCCTCTCATAGCGGTATCCACAGCCGCGCTTCTCCTCGAGGAACTTCACCATCAGATCTCGCACGGGACTGCGAAACGCTGACTGTTCGCTACCCATGGAGCACCTCCTCGGGGTCGAGAGCGACGCAATGCAGAGCTTCCAGGTCGAGACTCGTATAGAGCCTGGTCGACTCGACCGAGGTGTGTCCGAGGATCGCCGCAATCGTCTCGAGCGGTTCGCCAGCCCGGAGGAGACGTGTGGCTAGAGTGTGACGAAGAGCATGGAGGCCGCGTCGGGTCTCCGCAGGCAGAGGCGTCTTCAGGCCGCTGAGGTGAGAAGACACGATGGTGACGAGATTGTTTCGCTCCCCGAGAGGTGCCACCGGAGCACGGGTCTTCAGAAACACCTGGCGATAGCTCGTCGCCGGCCGGCCGTGTTGGAGGTAATCGATGAGTGCGTCGGCGACGTCGTCCTCGAGGGGGAGCGTCAACGGCTGACCTGTCTTCGACTGACGAAGGTCAATGCGACCGTTCGACCAACGGATGTCGTCGAGACGCAACGTCCGAATGTCGCTGGCTCGAAGGCCGAAGCGGCAAGCGAGGAGAAGGATGGCGTAATCTCGTTTGCCCTGTGTGGTGCTACGATCCACAGCGGCGAGGAGTTCCTTTACCGCGCTTGCCGGCCAGACGGACGGAAGCCGACTCTCCTTCGCGAAGCGGATGGGAACCCATTCATCCGCCACCTTCGGTTCGACGATCCCACGCATGCACAGGTAGCGGACAAAGGACTTGAGCGCTCCTGATACGGCGGCGAGCGACGGAGGACTCAACTGCGTGAGAGAGTCGAGAAAATCGCAGAAGTCGCGCGTCCTCAGTCCTCGCAAGGCGGAGATGCCTCGAGGGTTGAGGAACTGAAAGAACTGGACGACCACTCTTCGGCGCTGCGCGACGGTGCAGGGGCGATGTCCGAGGTGCTCACGGCAGAAGGCCTCGTAGGCCAGTAGCTCGGCCGCGATCGTCTTGGCGAAGACCGGCTCGGGAAGCCGCTTGCGGTACGGCCGAAAGCTGCCGCCTTCGGCGAACTCCGTGAGGATCCGCAGCGCCTTGAGCAGCTCGACCTCACGCCAGCGTAGCTTCCCCTGATCAGCGTCGGAGCTGATCCCGTGGTGAGCCAAGAACCGACAGACGAGTTCGGACGAGAACGCGCGCCGCTTCGACTCTCGAGCGAACTCGAGAAGCTTGTTCCACGAATTCCGATAGTACCCGACAGTTCGTCGGCTGTAGCCGAGACCTTCGAGGTGGCGAAGAGCAGCGGCGACGAGGCCGCTGAGTGACGATCTGCCTGGGAACGATTCAGCTTTTTCGATCATGGTCGATCTCCCGATTTGAGGGGCACCCACCGCGGGTGCTGAGGAGACCGACGCTACCGGTTTATGGGGAGAGCGAGAACTGGAACGTGTTGTAAAGCAACGACTTCACTCCGCTACTCCACATAACTCCGAACTCCCCATGTGTGCGGTGATGTGGAGCTCCACATCACTCATCGAAGACGATCACCGGGTGCACCTTCGAGAGCGCCGTCTCCTCCAGGTGACGGCTGATCATGCGGAAGAGCGCTTCGGAGGTCGCCTTGGGTGTTGACGGTGGCCGAAAAAGGACACTATTCGGTGATTAACACGTTCGAGCCTCCGAGCTACTCGTTCAGTAGCGTCTCGACGCGACAGACCGCCTCGAGGAATTTGCACCCGGTGACGACCATGACGAGGTCGATGGGGTTGAAGTTCCTCTGACACCGAAAACAGCGAGCAAGGTTGGTCGCTGGATTCGTCGCGGTGTTGAACTCCTGGCAGAGGGGACAGAGGAAGCGTGTGTAGCCTTCGCTCCGCTTCGCTGGGATGTCGAGCTCCGCGAACAGGTCGTCGATCGGAACGCGATTACGAAGCTGTCTGAGCCTCTGCCGGGAGATCATCTCAGGCCCTCTGTTTCTTCGAGGTCTTCTTCTTGGCCGTCCGTTTGGCTTGACGCTCGGCCTCGCGCTCCTTCGCCTCCTTGACGCGATAGGACTCACCTTCGAGCTTGATGATCTCGGACTTGTGCACGAGTCGGTCGATCATGGTGACAACGCATGTGGAGCTGGGAAAGACTTCGCCCCATTCGGAGAACACTTTGTTGGTCGTCATGATGATCGGCTTCTCTTCGTAGCGACGATTGACGAGCTCGAACAGCAGATCGGCGTGACGATTCGTGGTGGCGAGGTAGCCCACTTCGTCGATGACGAGAACTTTCCAGTGCGAGTACTGCCTGAGTTTTCGCGCCAGCGCGGTGCCGGTGTCTTGTGCCGCGAGGTCGTTGAGGAGCTCGCTGGCTGTGATGAAGCGCGCAGTGTGCCCGCGTAGGACGGCCTCGTAGGCGAGGTTCTTGGCGATCATCGTCTTGCCGATGCCGTTCGGTCCGACCAGGACGACGTTTGCCGCCTCCTCGACGAAGCTGAGCGAGAACGTCTCCTGGACCTGTTCGCTATCGTATTTCGTCGGCCAGGAGCCGTCGAAGTCCGCGAACGGTTTGAAGCGTCCGAGCTTAGCGTTTCGAAGCCTTCGCTCAAGACCCCGCTTGGCACGGTCTCTCTCCTCGACCTTGAGGAGCCGCGGCATCCAATCTGCCCCGGCGAACTCTTCCCAGTTCTCAGCGATTCCCCGGAAGCCCAGCAGCTCCAGTCGTCGCCGGTAGTCATCCGGCGATTCACTCGCCTCTTTCCTTGTCGTGGTCATCGATCTTCCTCCTTCTCAGGGCCGTCGCTCAGAAAATCGTCGTAGTCTTCGAGCGAGTGCGGTGTGAACTCGAGCCCCACGAACCTCGGGTCGTCAGGAAGCGGCAGCGGCAGCGCGGCGGCCTGTCCTTGAGCTTCTCGATCTCGCTCGAGGACGTGTCGAACTGCCTGCGGATGTGGTGCTTCGCTTTCCAGTGCTTCCTTGATCGCCGCTTCAAGCTTCTGTGCACCGTAGGTCCGAAGGAGGTCGTGCAGCTCCCGCACGTGACGTCCAAGCGCCTGGTGGCGTTCAGCCAGCTTCTGAAGAAGCTCCACACTTGAAGGTGCGACCTTCGCCAGCACGTCGGTCCGGCGCGTCTTGCCGGCATGCCGTTTCTTAGCGGCGAGAGTCTCGATGTGATTAGCGTCCTCGATCTGTCGATCGCGTTCGAACGATCGCTTGTGCCGAGCGATCTCCTCGACGCCCTCGAGAACGCGGACAGTGTGGAGATCCGCCAGTACGACGAGGCGCTTGCCGACATGCGTGTGAGGGATCGAGTAATCGTTGAGATCGAAACGAACGTAGGGCGTCTTTCCGGCGCTGACAACGACGCGCTCTTCACAGGGAAACGGATTGTCGGGAAGAGGTCGCAGAGCGGCTCGATCCCGCTCGAGTGCGTCGGCAACGGTCTGCTTGCGATCCTCTTGCCAAGGGCGTCGCAGTGTGCTTCCCATGCACCATTGATCAGCCTGCACGTTGATGTCCTCGAAGCTCGTGAACGAACGGGCAGGGATGAAGTTGTCGCGTACGTAGCGAATGGCTCTTTCGACGCGCCCTTTGGAAGAAGTTGTCGAATGCCGTCGACGGAAAAGATGCGAAGCAGCTTTTCCGAGTCACTCACCCCTTTCACCCGCTTTGTGGACGGGAGTTCGTGCTGGTCGAGCTGGGCAAGGTTTGGGGCGAGGAGCGAGTCTACTTCCACGACGATCACGGGAGTCTTCGGCGCCTGCCGGCGAGCTGGACGAGCATTTGTGCCGAGGATCCATTCGTGGTCGTCTCTGCCGGCCGCGCCTTCTTCAGGGTCGCCGACCTCCTGCGCCTTGTAGAGCTGGTGACGAACGTGGAGGGAAGCGATCGTTCCGAGAAGGATGGAGAGTGTAAAGGAAAAGACGTCCATGAAGGTAAAGTAAAATACGTCCCGAAAGATGGGCAGGGTGAGCAGGGGTAAGCTTGCCTAATACCCAATTATTTATAGGCCTTGGCGTTCCGAGAATGAACCTTGACACCGAGGCGATTAGGGATGTAATTTATATTACATACTTCTCGGTGTCACCTGGAGGTCTGCATGAGCCCGCGAAAACCGAAGGATCCAAAGGAGACCCATCTCCTCGAGCACCAGGCGCTCAATCGCCAGCCGGAGAAAGTCACCGACCCCCTCTTCACCGACGACGAGTTCTTCGACCCTCGGGACCTGGTTCAGGTCAAGTACGAGATGCTTCGACGGGCTCAGATCGAGGGGGCGTCAGTCAGCGACTGTGCCAAGTCGTTCGGGTTCTCCCGGCCAGCGTTCTATGCCGCTCAGGCCGCGCTTGCACGCGACGGGATACCTGGTCTCGTGCCGCGAAAACGAGGACCACGCAGCCGGCACAAACTCAAAGACGACGTGCTCGACTTCGCCGAGAGTGCTCTCACAGAGGACAGCTCTCTTTCACCGTCCCAGCTAGCAACACGTATCGAAGAGCGGTTCGATATCAAAGTTCACCCTCGCAGCGTTCAACGGGCGCTCAGGCGCCGGAAAAAAAAACGGCAGTGACTACTGCGACTTCCTCGGCCACTTCGAACTCAGAGCCGGGGGAGTCTATGGCACGATACGAAGAGCTACGGCGCGGCGCACTGGCAGCAGGCGGCAGTTCTTCTCGAAGACACGCGTACGCACTCTTCGTCCACCGTGGGATGGCGGCCTGGATGCAGGCTTGGACTGAGTTTCTCGGTGCCTCCTCGATTGAACCCCAGCCAGGTCGTTCCTCCGCGGCGGTGATCCCCCGTGCGCTCGGCTCGGACGTGGTTGTGGTGTTGGCGGGGATGGCGCTGGAGCGGGAAAAAGCTGGAGACATCACATGAACGAAGCCCACCAGAAGGTTGACTCACGGCATCTTGCTCGCAATGCATACCTCTACATTCGTCAGTCAACGCTACGGCAGGTGTTCGAGAACACCGAGAGCACAAAAAGACAGTACGACTTGAAGCAGCGCGCGCTAGCCCTCGGCTGGCCTGCCGAGCGGGTCGTCGTCATCGACAGCGATCTTGGGCAGTCAGGTGCCTCGTCGACCGAACGAGAGGGCTTTCAGATGTTGGTGACGGAGGTCGGTCTTGGTCGCGCAGGGATCGTCATGGGGCTGGAAGTTTCGCGTCTAGCTCGCAACTCCAGCGACTGGCACCGACTGCTTGAGATCTGTGCCCTAACGGACACTCTGATCCTCGATGAGGACGGGATCTATGATCCGGCCCACTTCAACGACCGTCTTCTCTTGGGACTGAAGGGGACGATGAGTGAGGCTGAGCTGCATGTTCTGAAGGCCAGGTTGCAGGGAGGGATCATCAACAAGGCTCGTCGGGGAGAGCTCCGTTCGAAGCTGCCCATAGGATTTATTTACGATACCGAAGGACGAGTCGTGCTCCACCCCGACCGACAGGTGCGGGACGCAATACAGATGCTATTCCGTACCTTTCGTCGAGTCGGCTCAGCAACAGCGACGGTGAAAGCGTTCCGCGAGAAGGGACTTCGCTTCCCACGAAAGGCACGGACAGGACCAAGCAAAGGAGAGATCCTCTGGGCCGAACTCGATCACTCTCTGGTACTGCATGTCTTGCACAATCCTCGCTACGCCGGAGTCTTCTTCTACGGTCGCATGCGTCAACGGAAACTTCCGGATGTCACCGGTCAGCGCTATCGTCTATTGCCGCGCGAAGAATGGACGGCCTTCGTACCCGGTGCGCATCCTGGATATATCCCAATAGAGGAATTCGAAGAGAACCAGAGGCGCCTCACGGAGAATGCGCGCGCTCACGGCGACGACCGCAAACGCAGCCCTCCGCGCGAAGGCCCGGCACTCCTGCAAGGGCTCGTAGTCTGCGGGGTCTGTGGTAAACGTATGACGGTACGCTATGAGAGAAACCGCGGTCAGCTCCAGCCCGTCTATATGTGTCAACGCGAGGGAATCCGGAAGGCTACGCCGTCGTGTCAATGCGTTCCCGGAGCAAGCATCGACGAGGCGATCGGCACTCTTCTGATCGAGGCCGTGAGTCCCATGGCACTCGAGGTAACGCTCGCTGTCCAGGAAGAGATCCAGGCGCGCCTCGACGAGGCCGATCGGCTGCGATCTCAGCAGGTGGAGCGGGCTCGCTACGAAACGGAACTCGCTCGTCGTCGCTACTTGCAGGTAGACCCCGACAACCGTCTGGTCGCTGACGAACTCGAAGCGGATTGGAATCGGAAGCTCCGGACTCAGCGCGAGGCGGAGGCAGAGTACGAACGCGAGAGAGAAGCAGATCGAGTCATCCTCAACAAGGAAGAACACGCTCGCATCCTCGAGCTCGCTACCGATATCCCCCGGCTATGGAATGATCCGAAAACACCGGCGAGGGAACGAAAACGCATGGTGCGTCTATTGCTCGAGGACGTGACGCTCCGCAAGGAAGAGGCGATCGCAGTGAAGGTGCGGTTCCGCGGCGGCGCGCTACGCACCTTCACACTGCCTCGCCCCATTCCGGCTTGGCAGCGACGCCAGACCCATCCGCAGGTCATCGCGGAAATCGATCGGCTTCTCGACAACTACACCGACGTACAGATCGCCGCCAAACTGAACGCCGCTGGACATCGTTCTGGCGAAGGGCTTTCCTTCGACCGCCTCATGGTACGGCGGCTCCGGATGGACTACGAGCTCAAGCCCCGCTATGATCGCCTGCGAGAAGCCGGCATGCTCACTCAGGAGGAGGTCGCCCAAGAGCTCGATGTCTCACGTTGCACCGTCAAGACTTGGCGTCGCCGTGGACTCCTGCAAGCTCACGCCTACAACGACCGAAACGACTACCTCTACGAACCTCTCGGAGATGATCGTCCGCAGAAGTACAAGTGGAAATGCCGCCCGAACCGAGCGGCGGCGAGAAAACCTGCCACGCAAAGAAGGGAATAGGTGCAGTATGAAGCGTACTCCTTTTCGTTGCCGCGGTACGGCGCAACCGGACGCGGCTCGTAACGAAAATGTCCGGCGAACGCATGGATCTGATCGTTGAACTGGATCGCATCGCCGACTCGCTCTACAACGACGCTCCGAAGGTTGTCGTACAAGATGGAGCGTGGGGCTCCACCCCATCGCTGAAATGCCTCTTGGTGGCCGGCAAGGAAGTGTTCGAGTTGCTGCGTCGGGAAGAATCGCAGGAAAATTGCACGCGAGTAGGAGAGCACCATGACAAAGCCCACGAGAGGACGCCTCGTCTCGCCGATCTGAATCTTGCCGAAGAGTCCCCAATCAACCTGAGCCTGATCGCCGGCAAGTGTTCGCAGGCGTAGATACGCCTCGCTCGATCTCGGCGGACGATAACGCCGAACGATCGCGCGAAAGTGATCAGGTCCACCTTCGTAGCCGCGCTCTCGAGCCATCTCGAAGAGACGAACGGCAGTCAGGCGGGGATACTTCCTGAGCGTCGCGATGATAAACGGGACGTACTCGTCGGCTTTCGACAAACGTGCTCGAGTTGCTCGCGGTGCGCCATTGCGTTCGAGCACTCTGCGAACGAGTGAACGAGAGACGTTCAGTTGGTTAGCAATGGTCCCAGGTGGCCATTTCTCACCGTGATGAAGACGGAGAATCTGCGCTTCGATTTCTGGGGTCGTCATCCAGGATCTTCTCCCGACAAAAGCGTGTACCGCACGTGCGCCGGGACCGAGCGACACACATGCAACATGTCAGTCCGGGATCTGCCAGTTGTCGCAGCGTCGCGACGGCAGAGTTGTCGGATCGGTCCGACGGGAGAAATACGTTACGTTCAGACGAAGCGGAACCGTGATGAGTCACGGTCGTTCCGACGAAGGCTTCGGAGTCGGGCGCTTGCGCGCTGCTCGAGTTCTCCGCTGCAGAACTCTGTGTCAGCGTTCCGCAGGCGAGCACGAGGCGGCTGCGATATCTCTTCTGGCGAGCGCGGTGGCTGCGACGTCCTAACTCAGTGCCTTGATACCGTGCGCTTGCGCTGCGGCAGCTCTCGGCTCGACGAGCCGCGCTGCAGTCCGAGCCGCAGTAGCGATTGCCTCGATCGCAGTCAGAGCAAATGTCGACCAGCTTCCCGCAGCGATCGCAGCTGAACCTGCGAGTTGATCGAGCGCCCATCCGCCACGAACTTTGACTGGACAGGCAGAGCTCAGAGCGCGACACTCAGCCTGTCTTTTGGACGGGCTTCCCGATGATCGCCAAATCATTTTGACGGGGAGCCCGGCTTTCATCACGCGCGAGGCGAGACTACGGCGTTGCTGGCCCGTGATCAACTCGGCGATGACCGTGCGCGGTTATCGGAAGGCGGGGTATGAGCAGTGCGTGCGGCGGGGTATCGGTCGCTGAAGAACCGGAGCGGGGGAGCGGCTTAATCACCGAATAGTGTCTCTTTCGGATCACCGTCGACACTTGGGCTCCAGCCCTAGCACCACCGAGAGCTGGCGGTAGAAGTCGCGCGTGTTAACGTGCGAGTTGTGGATGTAGGTGATGCGGTAGCGATTGCTCGGCAGTTTTTCCTCCAGGGCACGCAGAACGAACGTCTTGCCGGTACCGGGCTCACCGGTGAGCACCGCCGAAGAGCGACCTTCGACCGCTGCCTTCAGGCGTTTGACAGCTCCCTCGGTGCCGTCGTGCTCAAAGAGCTCGTCCACCGGGACGTCTTTGGTAAAGGGGTTCTTCGCCAGACCGAATCGACTCAAGACCTTATTCATCATCGCTAGAGATCCTTTCTCTTTTGGGTTACACGTCGCAGTATTTCTTCAACAGGATTGAGTCCCGTTTGAGGGAGTTCTTTCGACTTCTCTAGGGAGTTCCTCTGCCGCGCGCGGCGCGCGTTGGCTTCGGGATCGACTTCTTTCAGTGGGATCCGCGTGGGGCCGTCTTCGACCCAGAAACGGTCCGGCTGCAGAAGGCTGTAACGAACCTCCACCGAGCGCCCTCTGAGCTCCGGCGGCACTTCGAAGGTGCGACCACGCAACTGGCATGTGGAGTCCTCGCGCACCTTGCGCGTGAGCTTGTCGGTAAATGCCTCCTCAATGGCGCCGCGATCATCAGCCCAGCGGATCTCCTCGGCGTCTTCCTCCCAGAGCTCAAGTGGTGTCTTGGCGCTGAGGGAGGAGTGCGGCTGGGTGTTGTAATGTGCTTCCACCCAAGAAGAGAGCCGCAGGTTGAGATCATCGAGCGTCGTCACTTTCTCTGAGTCGAGACGATCGAGCACACGCGCAGCCGACGCTACGTCACCGTGGAGCGATGATCAACCCCAGAACTCGGAGGCGGGGTACGAGCGACTCGCCGGGAGAGCGAGGTCGCGGGGTGCGGACTGGCGTCCGCTCGGCAGGGGCGCGGGGTACGGAGAGCTCACGTTACCCGGCGAATAGACGCGCTTATTAACCGGCGTTGACAGCCAGAGCTCACCACAGCGAGAGGCTTGCCAGCGAAGACGCGTCGGTCGCTCCAGCTCCATGCGCGCCCCGGTGAGTCCCTCACGCCTCAGGAGTCTTCGGATCGTCGAGACACTCACCTCCCTGCGGCGCAAACGACCGACAAGCTCAAGCTCCTCAAGAATCAGCTGCGCCGAGCGACCGGGATCTTCACGCTTCATAGCGATGATGAGCTCTTCGATCTCTGCCTTCAGAGCCCGCACCTTGCCGCGATCGCGGCGCGGCGACGGCATCAGCGACTCGAAGCCGCCATTGCGATATCTGTAGAACCACTCCTCCAGAGTCTTCTTGGCGATGCGGCGCGGGCGGCCGTCGGGACCTTTCCACTGCTTGCGGGCGCGCTCGGTGAGGACGCGACCGAGCTCACCACGGCGCAGACCTCGGTGCAGGAGATCGCCGAGGACTGCGTAGCGAAAGAGCGCTTCCTCTTTTCTGCGCTCTTCGTTCATAAGCACCTCCGTTCGTTGTTGGGGAATCGAAACGGCGGTGAGGGTAGCGAGGGTCGTGAACGCTGAAGATGGACCTCCTCTGTGGATGTCCGAAGGCTCGATCAGAGGGGAAGTTCCGCCTTGAGTTTTTCTGGAGGGTCGCGCCCCAGCGCCCAGCTGTGTCCCCGGAGGTGAACGGTCGAGCCAAGGAGTAAGCGCGCCGCCGTGGAGCCGTCGGCACTGAACTCCACTTCTGCTTCGGAAAACAGCCGCCGCAGACGTCGGCCACCATCACCGCGAGCTGCGACCTTCTTCTGAACGCCGAGACGACGCCCGAGCCAGTACCAGAGAGTCACAAGAAGCTCCGAGCGCCAACGGCGAAGGCTCCGCCAGCTTTCGGAGTCCACCGCGACGCTAAAACGCTCGCGGATCTGGCGCTCGCTCTCTCCTTCGAGGAGGTGGAGCCTGAGGGCCTCGAGGATCGCGCCGGCTGCATACCAGCGGCGAGGATGAAGATCGCCCGAGAGGACGCTGATCGTGTGTCTGCAGCCGCGGCAGAAGTAACGCCGAACCAGCGTCACCGACTCTCCTTCGACCTCGACGACGCCGAGCACCTGCCGGCGGTAGGTGCCGTGACCCACGATCCCAAGTCGTTCGCCTGGGGAAAATGCGAGATTGCCGCACAGCGGGCAACTCGACGGTCGCAACTGTTCAACGGACGGAAGCCGCGCGACGTCGAAAAGCTCCTCGATGCGATCGAAGAGCGAGCGTACGATGATCATCGCTTGTTTTCAGCGGTGAAGCGAGATCCGCCAAAATCTGACGCGTCACCGCTTTTTTTGATGCCGAGGTTGAAGGGGGCTCTACACGACGAGCCCGGCATCATACCTGCTCGCTCTCTCAGGATGAAAGCGGCGCGATCACGCAGGGAATGCCCGCGAGGTGGGAAGACTTTTCCCTGGAGGGGGAAGACTGCTAGGTTGGCTGGGTGACGGGTTTAATCTGCTGCGTAACAGCTGGCGCAGTAACTTGTCGTCAAGTAGCACGCCAGCAAGTACCGCGAGTAGTAGTCGATGACCGTCACCACGTAATGCCAGCCGTGACCCGGGATGTGGACGTAGGTGACGTCCATCTGCCAAAGTTCGTTTGGCCCCTGTGGCAAAAGGTCGAAGAGCTTCGTGGCCTGATGTGCCTCGACTGCCGCTGAACGACGCTTTTGAAGCAGGTCGTGGAGTTTCATCACGACGTACGCTTGCCGGTCCTTCACGGCGATGCCGGCACGGCGACACATCACTGCGATCCTCTTGTAGCCGTACCACGGGTTGTCCGTAGCCATCTTCACGACGGCTTCGGAAATCTCCTTGGGGATAGCCTTCGCAGTCGGCCCGGGATGCTTACGCTCTTCGCTCGGCACAGCCTCGCGGTACCAGCTACTGGAGGCGATCCCCAGCAACCGCAACACCTCGGTAAGCCGGGCCGGAGCGTTGCTCTCGATCTCGCTACGTACTCGGTCACGGTCTCGCTGCTTCACAGGGAACCGTCCGAAAGTTTTTTAAAAAGCCGATTGGCGATGGTGAGCTCGCCGATGACCTGGTCACGCTGAGCGAGCTCACGTTCCAGCTGCTCGATCTTTCGTCGTTGAGGGTCTCCCTTCTCGGTCTTCTTCGGCGACAGCGCCGCCTCCCCGGCCGAGAGGAATTCGTCCCGCCAGCGATACAGCGTCTGTTCCGAGATTCCATACCTTCGAGCCAACTGCGCTGCGGGCTCTCCTCTCTTGATCAACGCCAGCACCACCTCACGCCGTTTCGCGGCGCTCAACTCCGATCGCTTTCCCATTGGTCACCTCCATTCGGGTAAGTACCTTACCCGAAGGAGCCCTCACTCTGGAAGATTCCCAACAACCCCGAGCTATACATTGCCACTCTCGACACAGATCCGCGGTCAGGGTCATCACCCACGTGGCATCGGATAACGAGCGTTATCTAATGCCACATGGGTCGCCGTACATTCGTACGCCATTAGCGTTCTCGTGCAGCCCAGAAAGACTCCGCCACGAACTCATCCTCCCCAAACGAATCAAAGCTAAGGTTTGCCTCGAGGAACTTCAACCTAGGTTCGTAAACTGGATCCGGGCTTGCGGGCCCAATGAACCCCTCTCTCGCTTCTTCGCAGATGCAGCAGAGCCTAAACCTCACTCGCCAGTGCAAACTCCACTCGTCATCAAGTAATTCCTCAGCCGCCCCTCCAACACCAGCCCCTGCGGCGCCCCCAATGGTACCACCAGCGGAAGCACCCGCGAGAGCCCCGGGCCAACCGGCAGGGGCTCCGAGTGCTATGGCCCCACCTCCGAAGCCGAAAACAGCGCCAGCGCCTGCCGCACCAGCAGCACCGAGCCCCGCAGCGATTTCCATCCCTAACGCGTCGTCCTCAATCGAAGACCCGTTCCATGAATACACAACTCCAGGACTCTGGTTCTTTCCACAATCTGCGTTCGGTTCAACATGAGGGGGATTGTTTGTTTGAGAATCCCCTTCATCGACTATTGTCTCGGGGGCCGCGTGACCAACCACCGGGACGTCTTTTTCACAGCGGAATGTATCGGCTATACGTGCATGATACATGACATCATCATAAATGAGATCCAACTCAAGAATCTTAACTTCCGCTTCGAAGTAGATCTTACTCTCGAGACCGTACGGATCTACTCTACCAACCGGTTGGGCCCGTACGAACTCGTACAAATTCATGCCGTCTCCGAACCCCCGTGGGTCGCGCCGAGTCCATCTCCCGAGATTTGGATGATACTCACGGTTTCTGCAGTGGTAAAGACGAGAGATGGGCTCCCGTCGGCGCCCTGTGTGAAGCACTTCTTGATCATAGAGACTCGAGCCCCTCTCTGCGAAAGCCGCGGTCAGAATACTTACCTCGCCGTACGGAGTGTACTCGTATCGTTCCTTCACGCCTCCGTCGTCGCCGCAAAGCGCCGTAACGTTCATGTTGGCATCGTGGGTGTAGAAGTGCGTCGTCGGCGTTCCCGTTGTGTGCTGGTCCCAAAAGCGCACCGCCAGCGCGTCGATGTAGTACGGGTGCCAGACGTACTGCTTGAGCGGATCGGGGTCGGCGTCCTCACGGATCTCGATGACCTGCCAGTCTTCGTTATAGTAGTAGTCCCAGCTCTCCTGAGAGCTATCCTCGACGCGGATCCGGCGATTCAAGCCGTCGTACTCGTACGTCGCCAGCGTTGTCGTGCCTGCTGCGTTTTTCACTTTGACGAGCCGATTCCAGGCGTCGTAGACATAGAGGTGCTTCGTTGTCTCGTCGCCCGGCTTCGGCCCTTCGGTCATGTTCCCGGCGGCGTCGAAGAGCGGTGTGATCCACTGCGGCTGCATCGGCGGGGCACTGACGGAGGTGATCTCATTGACGTCGTTATGGCCGCGGTCCTGATCGAGATCCGTCGTGCCGTTTGTCTTTTCGACAAAGTCCGTCCAGTTGCCGAGTTGATCAAGCGTATAGTCCTGCTCGTAGTTGATCGATCCAACGAGCACCCGCCGGTCATAAGAAGTCAGACGCTCGAGTCCGTCGTACTCGAAAACCTGGTCCTTGTCCTGCGTCGAGTGGATTGACGAATCGATAATCCGGTGCGTAACAGTACCGGCCTGGTTGTAGACGTACTTGAAGCGGTCAACATCCGAGGTTGTACTGTAGCCGTCCCAGAAATGGTCTTTTGGGCGACCGAAACGGTCAAAGCCCTCGTAGTCCCCGTCGCCGTCTCCCTGGTGGTACGTCAGACGGACGTCAGGCTCGTCGAAATTCGTCTCAGCCAACCGGCTTAGACCATTGAAGGCGTAGTTGACCAGCGGTGTCGTGGCCGGAGAGCCCGAGCCGTTATCCTCGGCGATCGACACAACGCGGCTCATACGGTCAGAGGCCGAACCGCCCGTCGAATAGCCGTAATGGATCTTGCGGCCATCGGGGTACTGAACATAGTTCAGACGTGCACCATCATCGTAGATACTGTTGAGAGCCGAGAGGTCATAGTCGTACTCAACCTTCGGCGTCGTGGAAATCTTGTTCCCCTCGTGCGACTGCCAAGACTTCTTGACCTGACCAAGGTCGTTGTACTCGAAGAGGATCTGGTTGCGGACCGTGCCCGTGCCGTCGCTGTTGGCGTATGAAGTGACCTTCTCGAGGCGCGCCAGCGAGTCGTACTCTCGTTTCACCGAACGCACATGCCCGTCAACGCCGCTCGCGAGCGTCGAGACCTTCTGAAACTCCACCTGGCGACGATTGTTGTACGTGCGCTCGATCACTGTTTCGAGTTGATCGGTCCTGCGCTCGAGCGAGCCGTCAAGGTTCCACTCGAATTTCACTTGGTCCGAACCCGAAGAATCCGTATCGGTAGAGTCGGGATATATGATGCTGGTGACGAGAGCCGCATCGTGCGAATCTTCGTAGAGGCGGGTCGTGATCTGTTCGTCGCTCGTCGAGCCGTCCCCATTAGCGTCGAGCGCGGCCCGCTCGGTGATCTGATTCAGACCGTTGTACGAGATGTACGTAACGCGATCCTCTGATTTGTCGGTTCCTCCTGTTCCAGACTCGGTTGAGGCTATGAAATTGACGAAATTTTCCGCTACGTATTTTTTGCGGCCGAGATCGTCGTAGAAGATCTTTTCGACGCTCTCGCCGGAAGCGCCAATGGGCCTGGTGACCGTCTCTAGGTAGCTCGAATCGTTAAAAAAAAACTCCGTCACGAGCGTCTGATCACTGCTGGAAGTAGGCGCTGAGGCTGGTGCAGGTATATCGAAGCGATCCCATGTACCCGCACCCGTAGCGGTGTCCCCACTGCCGTAGTTGGCGCTCGTCGTTAAGAAATCCGTTTTCCCGTCATACCAGAAGAACTTTGAGAGACGTACGTAGTCGTCGTCGTCTGTAAGGTCGATCCCGTCAGTGTCGTCGTGGTTCGCTTCAAAGACATGACTCTCGATGATTCGCCCGGAAGCGTCGAGTTCTTGATGCTTTACCTCGACAACATCATCGTCACCACCGCCTGACGTCAAAGCGTCCATGTCTCGCACTTCCGGATCCGGCTTTGGATCGCGGTAAACGAACCCTCCTGAAGAATAGGGGTTCGTAGCAATGTTGTCGGCGACGACCCGGGACTGATAACGCCTTCCCGCTCCGTCATAGGCATGCTCGACGAACGTCCCGTTCTTTGTTGTTTGGGCGACAATGCTGTCGTTACGATCGTAGAATCGCTCGATAAGAAACTTAACCCCTTTTTGCCCGGTCGATGCGTTGATCGTCCAAATCTCTGTCTGGTAGATGCGTCCGAGATCGTCGTAAGCGTTCTTCTTTAGCGCCCTTCGATTGCTTTCTTGCGTATTCGCGAAATCGGTGTATCCCTCATCAGCGAGGACGCTGGAACCGCTGCCTTCCCAACTGGGCTCGACATCGTAGATACCTGCCGCGGTTCTGTTTCCTTCCCAGTTGATGTCGTAGACAATAAACGGTCCGACCGCGGTCTCGGTGGTTCCGTTACCGAAAAAACGCTCGACCCCGCGCCGTTCGCCTTTGTAGGTGATGTGGACCTTCGTACCCGTGAAATCGGTTGTCGTATGGTATCTCCTACGAGTTGTGACGTACCCGTCGCCGACACCACCGTCGTCGTAATCGACCTCTTCGACCGTATCGATGCCGCTCGTGGGGATTGCATAGCTCGAACCCAGATTGTGTGAATCGCCGCTGACACCACGTTTGATGCACGTGATGCGGTCACGCACATCGTAGACGTTCTGCGTGATTTGCTCGACACCGTTGCTCGTGAGCGTGCCGCTGGAGACCTCGATGACGAACTCGCGACGGCCGAGTTCATCGTACTTGTAGGCTATGCGATGGAAGTGTGTCGAAAGCGTCCCGGACCCGGCGCCGGGAATGTCAAAGTAACGATCTTCCTCGACGAGCTCGCCAGTCTGGGAATCGTAGCCAAAGTTTGTCCAGCTCAGGTAGTTGGTCTGGTCGTCTGCATCCGAGACCCCGCTCGGAACCTTGTCCGGATTGCTCCCGGTCGACGTCGCCTGAGAGGGCGACACCGTGAAGACATCGACGGGCTTGCCTGCATCATTTGTTTCCACGACTTGAATGGCACGTTTCGGTTTCCCGTCCGATCCATCCCAATACGGAAACTCCAGGGTGCGACCGTCCTGGTAGACGGTGTAGTGCTTGAAGCCTTTGGCGTCGATCTCAAGCTCGGTGCGGCCAAGCTCGTCATATTCGGCCTTGGTGACAATCTCGAGGTTGTCGTTGCCGCCGTTCAGAAATCCGCTCGGCGCGTCGCTGCCGCCCGAGTCGTCCTCCCATTTCACATACTTGCCACTCACCCCAGAGGTGATGTCGCTCCGTAGAGCGTCGGTGTCGACGTCGATCATGGTGTAGGCGCGCCTGCCAAGCTCTGGGTGATACGAGTGATAGGTGATGTATCCCTCTCCATCCTTCACCCAACGAAGTCGCCCGAGCTCATCATGATACTCCTTGAGTACCGTGGCGTTGCCGGTGCCGGCGCCGTTCTGACTAGTAGGAATTTCCGGTAGCGTCGTTGTCTTCACCTTGATCTGGGTCTCATCCGCATCCCAGAAATCGTAGGCGAAGCTCGTGTCGACCCGCGACAAGTCGTCCGAATCATCTGTCTTCGTCGGAAACCTGTAGGTTGCTACGGGGAGGTGCTTGGGTTGATCAGCCACGAGGCCGTCACCCCACTTTGTTCCGTTGACATAGTATGCGGTTCCGGTTCGCCCCTTCTTGATCCGAGTCCACGTACGTCGCCCATCGGGGTTGTGGTCGTAGACGTAGATCGCGCCGTCGCTCGGTTTCAGCGTGTCGATGTCGTTCTGACCGGCGGTGGGCGATCCCCCTTCAGGATCTAGGAACTTCGTCATCAGGGAGTTGCTCGTCACCTCGTGCGCTGACGGCCTTCGAACCTCCGTGACGCGGCTGGAGGAGTTGATCTTGACCGAATCGCACCAAGCTGTCAGCGTCGTCGCCATCGGGTCTTCAATAAACGCCCTGCGAAGCACTTTACCCTGTTTGTTCAACCCATAGATGCGACGGCACGCCTCGTTCCCTGCGGAGTCTTCCGTGTCCTCATGCGGCATCGGATAACGCGCAAAGCTCTGTAGAGATGAAACTTACGGCGCCACATCAACGAAACACCTGACTCAAGAGTGGGCGTCTGTCAGTATGAGGGTCGACAATTTCGTGCAGGAAGGTGTCGACGAGTCCAGCGGCGAGGTGAGCGTCTCGGCGTGGTCGAACGACGAGGAGTTGAAGCTCCTGAGCGTAGTTCGCCAGAAGCTTCCACCAACGCCCCGCAGCGACTCGCTCGGCACCGCTGCGGACTCGTGAGGCAAGGTGGCGTAGAAGCTCTCGGCTGACGACAAGTGTCAGAATTGCACAGTAGATCATCGCTTCCACCACGTGGGGGCGCCGGCTCGTCAGCTGGTCCATTCGGTAGCCGGACTTTAGCTCCTTGAAGATGAGTTCGATTTCCCAGCGATAGCGGTAGACGTTGGCGATCTCCTCGGCGATGAGATCGTCGTGTTCGACGTTGGTGACGTAGAGGTGATACTGGCCGTCGTCTTCGTTGCGGATGGCGACAAGTCGAAAACGCTCGTGAGCGCGACGCGCTCGGCCTCGGTGCTTGCGGGTTGCAAACGAGGCTTCGATCTCAACGTCGAGAGTTTCTCTTTTCAATCGAGGTAGGACGTCTTGAAGTCTCTCCCCCACGAGGGGGATCGAGTTGCCGCGAACACTGCGATGGATTTTAGTAATTGTCGGGTTGGCGTTTTGCTTCAATCGAGTCAGGAAGAAGCCACCGTTTTTCCTGATGCGATGGAAGAGCTGCCACTTGAAGTAGCCGAGATCGAAGAGGAGAAGGCGGTCTCGAACCCACGGACCTGTGCGAAGTTTTCGCAGGTCCGCACTTCGCTCCGAAGTGAGAGCGACCGTCGAGCCTCCTTTGCCGCGCACACTGAGGACTGCATGAAGTTTCGCCGCAGCCGGCGCTGAGTTCGTTCGGCACCCTGGGAACGATCCTCTGAGCTTTTCGTGAAGCTTCATCACTGTGGAGTCAACGATGATCAAGTCCGTAAACTTTCCGACGCGCTCCTCGATTTCAGTCCACGATGCCTGAAAGGTTGCCAACGATCGCTTCACCGCAGCTTTCAGAAAGCGCACAAGACTGGCGTCGAAACGATCGTAGAACGAGGACGGAACAACGGTCGACGACGTCGAGCGTTCGTAGGCTCGACGCAGCGCAGAGATCGTCCGCTCCGATCCAACCCCAAAGCCCAGGACCAATGTCCAAAAGAACGGAACCGCCCTGATCTTTCGCTCCCGGAGCACAAAACCACTCGCTCGAGACTCATCGCGGATCAACTTGTCGGGAAAGAGGCTCTTGAGACAGGATCGTAGTTCGATACACTTCCTTGTGGCCATGATCTCTTCACTCCGTTTCTTTGGTGAGTCACGAAGTGTCCGAGATTTTGGCCTCTTTTTCTATACGCACGAATCGCTCGAGTCGTAAGCGATGACTACGATGGAGCTTACGGCTAACCGATCACGCATGTGCGGCGCCGCAAGTTTCACTACTACAGCGCTTCGCGTGTTATCCGATGCCGCATGGCTCCCCACACAACCCCCAACTGCGGCAACCTACAACTTGACCCACTCGGAATCTAGATCAAGCCGTTTCGGAGGAATCCAGACAAGACAATCATCAGGGCCCAACATCGCCTCGTCGACAAGAGGGATTATCTTTTTCGGTATCCACGACAGAGTGTAGTCGAATTCACTCGGTGGCGACGTGAAATCAGTCGTCGATCCAAACATTACCCAACAATCCCAGCCAATGTTGTCCCACCTGTCGAACACTGGAGAAACTGTGTGAGCTGTGTGGTCAGCCGTACAACGCGAAATGGCGTGGCCAAGGATCCAACCAGACTGCAACGCGAACTCCAATGACACTTGCTCGACTCTTCTGTCTCGAAGAAATCGCGATCGCATGTGAGCGACATACTCAACGCATTCACGAATCAACGGAACGCACTCCCATGATCTGGTCAATTCGCCGACTCGTGGCGGCCTCAGTTCCGGCGACCGAAACAGAGTCGCGGGATCTTCCGGGTCGTTTCTCAATTCCGAAAGACACCACGAAGCTGCATCGCACAAGCCAGTTCGCAGCGCGGAGGCCAATCCGCCAACGTCCCAATTATGGGCCAGAACCGGGCCCTCCAATCCATCAACGTACTCTACTTCGTGCATATTGTTTTGGCTCGGGATTCAAGTGGAATGATTCTTCGATCTTGAGTTTCCGCTCTCCTCGTGAGACGCGCTCGTCAGCGCTCAGAAACCCATCCCGCGGCGGGCGAGACTCTGCTCCGGCACGCCACATGACGTGCAATCTTGCGCTACCGAAACCTCCTCTTCGAATCAACGCGAGAATCACCTCGCGATCGATAATTCACATCGTCTGCCTATCGTGCTCTCGTCCACTCGGGCAACCGATGTGTCTTCACTCTGACGAACTCTCATCGTCCAGCACGGTACAATCCCCCCCACCTACCCACACACAGAATCAATAGTGAATCAGTCCGGTCCTGCAATCTACATATTAGTTGCGCACCGTCTAGTTTCGCCGCTGTATAGGAAACTCTCAAGGTTTTGCACGCCGAATCGCTTCTCGAATAGCCGGAAGGCGTTTGTCGATCGTCTGGAATCCACTCCGCTCACCGAGCGATTTCTCAAGCAAATCGAGCCACCGCTTCGCATCGTCTATGGTCACACCGTCAGGCAGTTCATTCACGTCCACTGAACCTCTATCGATATCTTTCATCCACTCGATAATCCTCTTTTTGGATTTTTCCGACACCTCGTCTTGGAATTTCTTCTTAGCGAGTTGTCTGGCTTTTTGCCGTGCTAGGAGCTTTTTCTTGGCTTTTTTCTTAAGCCACTTTTCCCAGGCTTTTTTTGCAGCGTTCTCACCGAATTTCCTGAAAACCGCAGATCCGCCACAACAGAGACAAACGGCAAAAATCCCCCATGTGTCAATGGACGCCAGATAGCCAGAACCCGGCGTGCCATCACCGTAAAGAAAGCACTTCATGAAATCTGGGTGAGCAGCATTGCCTATACATGCGTCAATCCATACCTTCGCAAGGTCGGCTAGGGCAGCAAAACACCCAACGCAAAACGCCTGAGGGACCAGAAGTCCTGACGGGTCTCTTCCGATGATTGGGCCACTCTTGACGTACTCGTAGAGGTTCAAGCCGTCGACATAGTCAAGTGGATCTCGCGTTAGGAATCGTCCTAGAGACGAATCATACTCTCGGTTGCGGTAGTGATGGAGCTTTGAAATTGGCTCTCGACGCTGACCGGTGTACAGCACTTCCTGGTCGTAAAGACTTCCGCCCCCAGCACCGAAAGTCGAGTTAAGTACGTTCACCTGGCCGTACGGAGTGTACTCGTATCGCTCCTTGACGCTTCCATTGTCGTCGAGAAGCGCCGTAACGTTCATGTTGGCATCGTGAGTGTAGAAGTGCGTCGTCTGGGACCCCGTTGTGTGCTGGTCCCAAAAGCGCACCGCCAGAGCGTCGATGTAATACGGATGCCAGACGTACTGCTTGAGCGGATCGGGGTCGGCGTCCTCGCGGATCTCGATGACCTGCCAGTCTTCGTTGTAGTAGTAGTCCCAGTTATCCTGGGAGCTGTCCTCGACGCGGATCCTCCTGTCCAAGCCATCGTACTCGTACGTCGCTAGCGTTGTCGTGCCCGCTGCGTTCTTCACTTTGACGAGCCGATTCCAGGCATCGTAAACATAGAGGTGCTTCGTTGTCTCGTCGCCCGGCTTCGGCCCTTCAGTCATGTTCCCGGCAGCGTCGAAGAGCGGTGTGATCCACTGCGGCTGCATCGGCGGGGCACTGACGGAGGTGATCTCATTGGCGTCGTTGTGGCCGCGGTCCTGATCGAGATCCGTCGTGCCGCTGGTCTTTTCGACAAAGTCCGTCCAGTTGCCGAGCTGATCGAGCGTGTAGTCCTGCTCGTGATTGACCGGGCCGATGACGAGCACTCGCCGCTCGTAGGAGGTCAAACGCTCCAGGCCGTCGTACTCGAAGACCTGGTCCTTGTCCTGCGTCGAGTAGATCGATGAGTCGACGATTCGCTGAGTGACGTTGTGCGCGCGGTCGTAGGTGTACTTGAATCGATCGACGTCCGGCGAGCCGTCCCAGAAGTGATCCTTCGGCCGCGCAAAGCGGTCAAGCCCCTCGTAGTCGCCGTCGGTGTCACCGTGATGGTGTGTCAACCTCACCCCGGGGGCTTCGAGGTGCGTCTCAGCGAGCCGGTTTAGCCCGCTGAAGTCGTAACTCACCAGCGGCGTCGCTGCCGGCGAGCCCGAGCCGTTGTCCTCGGAGATCGACGCCACGCGGTTCATTCGGTCAGAGGCCGAACCGCTCGTCGAGTAGCCGTAGTGGATCTTACGGCCATCGGGGTACTGAACGTAATTCAAGCGGGCGCCGTCGTTGTAGACGCCGTTGAGCGAGGAGAGATCGTAGTCGTACTCAACCTTCGGCGTTGTCGAAATCTTCGCCCCTTCGTGCGACTGCCAGGATTTTTCGACTTGGCCAAGGTCGTTGTACTCAAAGAGGATCTGGTTGCGGATTGTGCCCGTGCCATCGCTGTTGGCGTATGAAGTGACTTTTTCGAGGCGCGCCACAGAGTCGTACTCTATCTTTATCGAACGCACGTGTCCGTCGACGTCCTCAGCGAGCGTCGTGACTTTCTCGAAGTCCAGCTGACGGCGATTGTTGTACGTGCGCTCGATCACTGTTTCGAGCTGATCGGTCTTACGCTCGAGCGAGCCGTCAAGGTTCCACTCGAACTTCACTTGGTCCGAGCCCGTGGAATCTGTATCGGCGGAGTCGGGATAGATGATGCTGGTGACGAGCGCAGCCGAGTGCGAGTCTTCGTAGAGGTAGGTCGTGATCTGCTCGTCGCTCGTCGAGCCGTCGCCGTTAGCGTCGAGCGCGGCCTGCTCGGTGATCTGATCGAGACCGTTGTAGGAGATATACGTAACGCGATCCTCTGACTTGTCCGTTCCTCCCGTTCCAGACTCGCTCGAGACTACGAAATCGACGAAGTTTTCTGCTACGTACGTTTTGCGGCCGAGATCGTCGTAGAAGATTTTCTCGACGCTCTCGCCGGAAGCGCCACTCGGCCTGGTGACCGTCTCTAAGTCGCTAGAATCGGTAAATAAGAACTTCGTCACGAGCGTCTGATCACTGCTGGAAGTAGGCGCTGTGGCTGGCGAGGGTATCGCGAAGCGATCCCATGTACCCGCACCCGCAGCGGTGTCCCCACTGCCGTAGTTGGCCCGCGTCGTTAAGAAATCCGTGTTCGCGTCATACCAAAAGAAGTCTGAGAGACGTACGTAGTCGTCGTCGTCTGTGAGGTCAATCCCGTCAGTGTCGTCATGGTTGGCTTCAAAGACATGAATCTCGACCGTCTGCCCGGAAGCGTCGAGCTCCTGGTGACTTATCTGTAGAACATCATCGTCACCACCGCTCGACGTCAAGGCGTCCATGTCTCGCACTTCCGGATCTGGCTTCGGGTCGCGGTAGACGAACGCTCCTGAAGAATAGGGATTCGCGGCGATGTCGTCGACGACGACTCTCGACTGATAGCGCCTTCCCGCTCCATCGTAGGCCTGCTCGACGAACGCCTCATTCTTCGTCGTCTGCGCGACGATGTTGTCGTTACGATCGTAGAACTGCTCGATAGCAGATTTGACCCCTTTCTGCCCGGTCGATGCGTTGATTGTCCAGACTTCCGTCTCGTAAACGCGTCCGAGATCGTCGTAGGCGCGCTTCGTGAGTGCCTTTCGATTGCTCTCTTGCGTGTTGGCAAAGTCGTTGTACCCGTCGCCAGCGAGAACGGTGGAACCGACACCCTCCCAACTGGGCTCCACGTCGTAGACACCGATCGCGGTCCAGTCGCCCGCCCAGTTCATGTCATAGACCGTGAAGGGGCCGATCGCCGTTTCGGTGGCCCCGCTACCGTAGAAGGGTTCAATCCCGCGCAGGTCTCCTCTGTAACTGATGTGCGATCTTTCGCCGGTGAAACCAGTTGTCGTATGGTATCTCCTACGAGTTGTGACGTACCCGTCGCCGACACCGCCGTCGTCGTACACGATTTCTTCGACCGTATCGATGCCGCTCGTGGGAATCGAGTAGCTTGCGCCCATATTGTGTGAGTCGTCGCTGATCCCGCGTTTAATCCTCGTGATGCGACCACGTACATCATAGACGTTCTCCGTAATCTGCTCGACACCACTGCTTGTGAGCGTGCCACTCGAGACCTCGATGACGAACTCCCGCCGGCCCAGTCCGTCGTACTTGAAGGCCTTCCGGTGAAAGTCTGTCGACAGCGTGCCAAGCTCACGATCGACCTCCCGGGGAATATCGAAATAGCGATCCTCTTCGACCAACTCACCGCTGTCCGGGTCATAGCCAAAATGCGTCCAGCTCAGATAGTAGACCTGGTTATCAGCGTCCGAGACTCCAGTTGGAACTTTGTTCGAACCGCCCCCTGTGGACGTCGCTTGGGAGGGCGACATGGTGAAGAAGTCGACGGGGTTGCCGGCATCATCTGTTTCCACTACCCGAATGGCACGCTTCGGTTCCCCGCCCGATCTATCCCAATACGGAAACTCGAGCGTACGACCATCCTGGTAGACGGTGTAGTGCTCGAAACTCTTGGCGTCGATCTGGAGCTCGGTGCGGCCGAGCTCGTCGTATTCGGTCTTGGTGACAATCTCGAGGTTGTCGTTGTCGGTGTTCGTGAATCCACTCGGGATCGTGTCACCTCCCGCTCCATCGTCCCACTCGACGTACTTACCGCTCACCCCGGCGGTGATGTCGCTCCGTAGAGAGTCCGTCTCGACATCGACCATAGTGTAAGCCCGTCTGCCGAGCTCGGGGTGATACGAGTGGTAGGTGATGTTCCCCTCTCCATCCTTCACCCAGCGAAGACGCCCGAGTTCGTCATGGTATTCCTTGAGCTCGGTCGCAGTGCCGGAGCCGTTTTGACTCGTAGAGATGACCGGCAGCGTCGTTGTCTTCACCTTGATCTGGGTGTCATCTGTATCCCAGAAATCGTAGGCAAAGCTCGTGTCGACGCGGGACGTGTCGCCCGAGTTCGTTGTCTTCTTCGGGAATCTGTAAGTTGCTACGGGAAGGTGTTTGGGTTCGTCGGCGACGATGCCGTCGCCCCACTTTGTCCCGCTGACATAGTACGCTGTTCCGGTTCGCCCCTTCTTTATCTGCGTCCACCTGCGCCGTCCGTCGGCGTTATGGTCGTAGACGTAGATCGCCCCATCGCTCGGTTTCAGCGTGTCAGTGTCGTTCTGGCCGGCGGTCGGCGATCCCCCCTCAGGATCGAGGAATTTCGTCAACAGAGAGTTGCTCGTCACTTCGTGTGCTGAGGGTTTTCGAAGCTCTGTCACACGGCTCGAGGAGTTGATCTTGACCGAATCACACCAAACCGTGAGCGTGGTCGCCGTCGGGTCTTCAACAAACGCCCTGCGAAGTACTTTACCCTGCTTGTTCAGTCCATAGATGCGACGGTACGCTTCGCCTCCACTTGCGTCTTCCGTGTCTTCGACCACAATACGCGTCACCTCGGAAACCGAAGGCTGCGTTTGAGAAAGAGACATATAGAAGTAGGTCCGTTTCTGACCACCACCGGACCCACCGCCACAGCTCGAGCATGAACCATTTACGGTCTCGGTTCGCACCCAACCAGACTCAAAGAGGTTGCTGCCACCATAGTCTGATTCCAGATTCTGAACACCCCAAGGAGTTGGCGTCTGCGCGGTACCAGTGTCGAATGCACTCGTGTAGTATGTGAAGTTGCGCGAGGAGAACGCCTCCACCGCGCTTGAGCCGGTGCCCGAATAGTTATCGGCTTCGCCGAGAATGCCACTTGCCGAGGTGATCTCCGGGATATGTCCAACGAGCCTTTCAATAGCTCCAGGCTCGTAGACTGCCTTCAATTGATGTGCTCCGCCATCGTCGTCGCCGTCTGAATAGTAGCGATACTGGGTAATGTGCGTGATCCACGTACTGCCGTCCGAGGCTTTCTCAGACTGGCTAACCTGCACGAGATCGCCAGCAGCACCGACATCTTCATGATGTGAGGCAGCGTTAAAATAGGTGTACTCCACCTTCTTCAGCTCGGTCGCCCCCTCCTTGAGAACAATACTCGAGATTCTGTCGCTGCTATAGCTGTACGTTACTGTGTAAAGAACCGCCGCCCCATTTTTGATATTGATCGTCTCAACTTGACCATTGTCTTCATCATAGACGTACTCGTTCCCATTTTTTGACTCCTCTTCAAAGTGTCGATTGGAACGGCGCTTAAGCTTTCCGTGTAGATCGGCGTCAATGCCTGATGGCTCGGGGGTGAAGCCGTAGAAGACAAAAACTTCACCAGTGTCAACATGCGTGAGAGTGAACTCTTCAGTGGAAGTTCCAGCATTCGCTATTTCCAATGTCGCCGTGTAGTCAAGAGGCGCGGTATAGCTTCCAGAGTCCTCGTCGAAGACTCGCTTCGTGGACGCGTTCACGATCAGTGTTATGTCTCCAGAAGCTGCATCCTCTTCAATGTGGAGCTCTGCCAAACCGCCGATCCAGCGTTCGCCACTGATCGAGGGCAAAGGGGCCGAGGTCGACGAGATCAACCTGCTGTCGTACGTCCGCGTGTGGCTCCAGGGAAAGGCGATCCCGGGGAGACTGAGATCGGTCACCGCTTCGACAGCAGATCCTCGATAGAGAAACACCGGAGCGGAGGTTTTTCCGACGACTGCGGAGTCAGAGCTGCATGACCCGACTCCGTCTTGGACGACCCCGCATGGACCAGTACCGCTGCAGGTGAGAGTGACCTCGCTCGGGCTCCTTCCGTCATCGATCGAGTGCTGATCATGAATGTTCGGAGTATCCACCACGAAGAACTCAGGGTAGACCGGGGTGTTGGCCTGCAGAAAGTTCCCCCACATGACAACAGCGCAAAACAGCAGAGACACAACCCACTGTTCGACAACACTTCTTGGCGTTTGAGCTTCTTGACCGTTCACGATTGACCTCATGAGACTCGAATTCTTCAGTGTTCTGTCCTTAACGATTCGCTCATCACTCGCTCGAACTCTCCTCCGGCCTGTTCATCCCTCACTCTTTTGAGCCGCATAACGCCCAGCGCGGTGAATGCTCCGACCGTATCCATAGAAGCTCGCCTCCTCAGGCGACGCTTGTTCCAAGAGATTGGCTGTGAGGCCCAGGACCTCGGAGGCAGGCTTCTCGAGTGCAATCCAGGTCTCGGCAAGCTTGGCCTTCGCCGCACGCTCCCAGCGCGCCGGCGTCTCGGCTGCGATCTGACGCTGAAATGCCGCCTCCGCTTCGCTGGGGCGCCCTTCACGCAGGTGGATCAGCCCCAGCGTGTAGAGGCCGTTGTTGGCCGCCATGTCGTCTGGGTCGTACTGCGCTGCCATTTCCTCGGCGACACTTACGGCCTCGTCCCAGCGCCGCTGGTGAAAGAGCGAGATCAGCTGGTGGTCGAGGATCCAGAGGTGCGAGCTCGGCGCGAACTGAGAGAGAATCGACGGGTCCGAAGTGAAGCCGCTGTCGATGAGAAACGACGTCGCCGCCGAGGCGCGCCGATACGGCGACGCCCCGCCGCCTTCGAGCGTGAAGACAAGGCGCATGAGTCGCTCGCGCACGTACTCAGCGCGGTCGGTGTTAAGCGCGTAGAAGTCGCCCATCGCGGCGCGCGCGCCGGAGAGGTCGCGTCCCTCGAGGAGTAGAACTGCCGCCATGTAGAGCGGCACGTTACGCTTCTCGTTGGCGCGGAAGTACCCCTGCGTGTCCCCCGCAGCTGCCGAATGCACACCGGCGAGCTGGCGCTCGAGCACGCCGATCTCATCGCGCGCCTCGGCGTAGCGCCCGTCGGCGATCATGCAGACGACCTTCGCTGCTTGGCGATGGTGCGGCGCGTCGGTGCGCTCGCCTAAGTTTGGCAGGACGTCGCGCTCGGCGAAGGTCTCGCCGCTTCGGCGTGCCCTCCAAAGAAGATTGATGCCGAGGATCTTCAGGTAATCGCCCTCACGCTCATACCACGCTTCGTCGGTGAGGGCGCGGTTACAGTTCTCCACCGCGTAGCTGGCAACGTCACTTTGGTAGAGCGTGTCTTTGAGCGCCTCGAAGGGATCTTCGCGGTCGTACGGCGTCCAGCCGCTGGTGCTTCCTTGAGCGAAGAGCGCCCGGGCCGCGTCGGTCTCGCCGCTTCTAAAAAGCAGCCGCGCCTTGACGTAGTGGGCGTCTTGGTAGAGTACGCTCCCTTCGGGCTCCTGGGCGAGAAAAGCTTCCACGGCCTCGAGTGCTTCGTCTTCACGCCCGAGCTCCTTGGAGACGTCGCGCAGTTCCCGCAGCGCCTTGACCGCGACCTCCGCGTCGCTCGTTCCAAGCAGCACCTCACGGGCGCGGGCAAGACGGCCGGCGTACGGAGCCGATCTGAGCTCCTCTTCGTACTGATCCTTCGTGATCTGCTGGAACTCCTGCGACGCCGCTGGCGAGCGTAAGGTCAAAAAGAGCACCGCACCGACGCCGAAAAGTCCGACCGCACAAAGTAAAAGCCGCGAAATAGGCATAGAATCCTCCCGCACCTCCGAAGAGGCTCTTTTTTGAAGCCCCGAGCGGGCACTGCCCACGCGGGCCTGAACGACTGCCGTGTTGTCCTCGCTTCGGCGCCACGGCTACTTCCACCGCGGCGCCGCAAGCGCTACCGCTCGACGGGCGAGCTACGACGTGTTGTCAACTGCTGCTTTCGAACTGAGCATTTGATCGCCTTTTTCCTCTCCCGCCGATTGGTTCAGTTTTCCGTGGGTTCCTTGAGATGTCTCTCGAGGCGTGAGCCTCAGGATCGATGCGTTCTCTCTTTCGCACGCGAAGTTTCTGCCATTCCCGCCGCGCTCTGGCGCCGGCTCGCTGTGAGCCTGTCAACTGTACGCGCTACCTTACTAAGGTAGGTTTTTTCAGATGTGCTAGACGGTTTTTGATCTTTTTCACAGAATCCCTGGGATGATTGAAATCCTTCTCGACTCCTGACTTGATATCTCGATCCGCTCTCAAAAACTTTGAATGTCTATCTTACTAAGGTACGTTTTTTTGAATGTGCTAGGATCAATTCTCAGATTTCTTCCATTTGGCGAACCAAGGTGGCAGGCACGTTCAGTGCGCTGCAGCCGGAGAAGAGGAGAAGAGACAAGAGAAGACGGCACACGGAGTGTGCCTGCTACTTTTTCGAAGACCGAAGATATCGGAGTTTCGGTCAACCTCCCTCCGCCCGCCTACTAACAAAAACTCTGCGCTCCTATCTTACTAAGGTAGGTTTTTGCGAATGTGCTAGAATCAATTCTCAGATTTCTCTGTTTGGTGAGCCGGTGGCATGCACACCCGGCTTTCTGTAGTCGGAGAATCAAACAGACGGCACGCGGAGCGTGCCTGCTACTTTTTTTGCGTCTCTTTGCGCTCAAGCGTGTGCAGTCGCTCCCTCGCCCACGCCACCCACTCGGGCCGCGTGTCCTTGAGCGCGACGTCCTCGAGGAGGTCCGCCACCTCACCGCCGCGATCGCCTCGACGCACTCTCGCGCGCGCCAAGTTGCCTAAGAACTCCGGGTTGTCCGCCTCGATCCCGAGGGCGCCCTCGTACTGCGCGACCGCGTCGTCGTACTTTCCGACGCGCTCGAACACGAGCCCCAGGTTGTTCTTCGGGCCTGGATGGTGCGGCATGAGCTTCGCCGCGTATTGAAATTCCCACGCCGCCAGATAGAGCCTGCCCGTTTGAAAGTACACCTTGCCGAGATTGTTGTGAGCCGGACCAAACGCCACGTCCGCCGTCAGCGCCTCCTTCAGCAGCGTCTCCGCCTCGTCGTACTCGCCGCCCCGTACGAGCTCCGCCGCCCTCGCGTTCTGCTGCCTCGCGGTCTCCGTCCTTCGTTCCACGTCAACTTCCACGGTGGCGTACGTCTCTCCTCCAGTCGCTTCAGGCCCTGCGCAGCCCTGCACGCCGAAGAGACCCACCACAACGATCCACAGGATGTGTGTGATCGAGGTTCCTACTGCGCGCCACAACCCTCGCGCGGAACGTAGGCCTGCCGGCGAATTCTTGATCGCTCTCACGAAACTTCCTCCTTCACAGCGTCGGACCAAGGCGCGACAGAAAACGGCGAGTGTGGGTCTCGGTAGAGTCCGCAGAAAAGAGCCTCGTCGACACGCGACCCGGCTTCGTCCTGGCCTCCGCCGGTGCAATCTCAAAACTCACTCTCGGCGTGCGAGCCGACGCACGCATCACTCTTGCACTCATTCCTTCGCAACCTTCGGGTCATAGACGAGATAGCTCAACGTCGCCTCAGCCGTCCAATCCTCGCCCTCCTCGTCACCATGCGGTGCCTCGATTCTCAGATCCGTCACCATAAGCGAGCTCCCCTGCGCCACCAGGTCGTGCAGGAATCTCACAAGCGCCTCCAACTTGAGCCGCCCGAGCTCGACGCGTGTCGGCTTCTCCCGGTAGGCACTCTCACCAAGCCGCCGCGCCGGCCCCGGCTCGATCCGCAGCAGCTGCTCCGTGCCGATGCCCGCTCGCGCAGCCGCCTCTTCGATCCGCGCAGTGAGCTCACTCGCCTCGAGCTCGCGGCGCTCCGCCACTTCGGGTCGTTCGCGCAAACCAGAAATTCTTGCTGCCAATCGCTGGCAACCTTTGAGCTCGCGAAGGTTGGATGTGGCGCGGGCCGCCGCGCCGGCGAGCTCAACGTAGCTCCACCCCGTGACCAAGAGCCCAACCAGAAGAGCCCAGAGCCAACGCCAACGCCTTCTCGGAGTGTCGCTCATGGATGACCTCCGCCGCGGGGCTGTTCTCTCGTCTCTCGCGTCGGGAAAAGGTGTGCGCTCTCCCCTTCAGACGCCGCATGGACGCGCTTCGCAGCGAGCGCAAAACCTACGCCCTGCGCCTGCAGAATCTCTGTCACCGGCGGGTCGACGGCCAAGCGTCCCTCTTGTCGGAGACTTGTTGCGAGGCGGTCGGCGTCGCCGTGACTCCGAGTCCGTCCGCGCAGGGACACGTTCTCCCCTTCGATCCGCAGCGCGAACAGCGCAAATCGCACGTCGCCGCGGAGTCCATTCGTCACGTCAACCAGAGCGCTCAACGCGGAGACTCTCTCCATCGAGGGTGGCCTCTTCTCGGGACTAGCTGCAACGCCTCGCAGTCCTTCCAATTCACGTGCTCGGCTCTCCATGCGACGCTCAACACTCGTCGGTAGGGAGCGAGATGCTTCGTCGGGAAACGCCGTGCGGTAGACCTGGGCGACGCGATCTCGTGCGCTTGTTGCGGCCGTGTCGTAGGCACGTGCGCGGACGATGAGTGCTACATTCAGACAGACGACGAAGACGAGCGCGGCGAGCGCGGCAACTCGTGCCGGCAACCGCGCGCGGCGGAATGGATCCGCGGGTGCGAGCGGCCCCCGCCGCAAGTTCAACGCCCACGGGACACCGCGAGCCAGGCTGCGCGCCGCTCCCGAAAGGAGCGTCTTTTGGCGCGAGTCCGCCGCGTCGGTCTCGACTGCTATCTCGGGCAGGTCCCCGAGAGCAGCTGTCACTCCCTCCGGCGGATCGAAGAACCGAACGCGATACGAACTGTCCGTGTGGTCGCCGTTCGATTGTGACCGCCTGACTTCACCGTCGCTGCCTCGCGGCGCCTCTGCTTCCAGTGCCAGCTGCCGTAGAGTCACTTTGAGGGCCTCCTCCAGTTCGCCGACCAAGTGCCTCCATGCGATGAGTCTCCCGGTGTTGAACGCGAACACGTCGGCGGAGTCACCGCCTGACGAAACTACGGCACCCGTGAACTCACTTCTGTCGTTGACGGACTGTTCTCCGCAGAGCGTGAGGAACGCCGCCGGGACGATCTGCTCGACAAAGATCCCCCGAGCTTCGAGCTGGGCGAGGAACTCTGCCCATCGCTCGGCCTCGACCGCCACACCGACAGCACATTCGTCGCACGTGACGAAGTCAACTGCGACCTCCTCAGCCGTCAGTGGCAACTTTTCCTCCAACCGATAGAGCAGAAGGCGCTCACGACCCCGCTCCGGCAAGTCGCGAATCTCGACGCGTGCACTCAGACACTCCCGCGACGAAAGCACAAGAATCAAAGGCTCACTCTTCCAACCGAGCTCGCGCAAGAGCGTAGCCGCTGCAGCAGCGTGCTCATCTGTCGCCTGGCTGCCAGCGCGCTCCGCTGCCTCAACTTCGCCATCGCGTAGACACGACGCGCGAACGCATCCCACACCGCTCGTCGCGGTCTCGAGAGAAAGGACAAACGGAGATCTTCGCATCAGCGTTTTTCCTTTCCTTCGATCCGCAGTTCGATCGTGCGTCCCTCGTGCGCGACTTCGACCCTGGAGGCCTCGATCGCGGCAATTACCGCCTGGCTGTCTTTCGCGCCGATGCCGTCGCCAACCTTCTTGAACTCAACCGCACCACTGGCGTCGGCGATCATCGCCATGGGTTCGCCGCTGCCAAGGACGGTGCCAAGGAGTTTCACAGGCGGCGGTGGTCTCACGATCTTCGGCGGCGGCGCGGGCGGTAACGGCGGCGGTGGGTCGAAAATCGGCCTGCGCAGCGGCACCCTGCACGCTGCCAGGAGTGCTTCAAGCTCAGGCTCTTCGCGGCTCACTTCGCTTGCCACGGGCACGACTTCGGCGGTCGTCTGTTTACCCTGCGGCGGCAGGTCGAGTGGTCGAGCGAAGGCATACCAGATCGCCGCGCCGCCGAGCAACGTCAGTGTGCAGCTACCGCTCCAGCAGAGTCGACTCAAGGTTTCAACGCGCATGTCTCACCATGAAAAGATTTCGACCTCGCCACCGCGGCGGCGATGCAAAGACAAGGAAGACGACGCTCGGCGCGCGCCCGACACACGCAGCCAAAGCGAGTACGTATCGTCGCGGTCACTGAGAAGACGACGTACGGCATGGTGCTCCTCAACGCTGAGCGCGACGCGGTGCGCGAGTGCGGCGGAAAGCGCACTGGGCGACGAACGCCGTGCCGCCAAGAAGGCGGCGAGCTTTTCAGGGCGCAGCTTCTTTTTCAGTAGCGTTTCTACGGAAACATCTGCAGCTCGCTGCAGACGGAGCCTTCCCGTCCCCCAAAGCGTCACACGATCAAGCGGCGCGGGCGGTACGGCCGGAGACGGCGAAACAAGGAAAGGAGACTGTGCGCTGGTCCGCTCAGCGGCCACGCCAGTTCGCTGCGACGAAGGCGTTTGGCCCGAGCTCTCGGTCGCGAGAGCGGGCACGTCGTGATCACCACCGTCTCCGAACACCAAAGCGGCGGGCGTCACGGTCGCGACCACCTGGCCTAGGTGGGTGTAAGGCGGAATCTTCAGCTGCTCACGCTCGAATTCCGAGTGTGGCTGAAGGTTAACTGAGAGTCCAAAATCGCGTCCGGCCAGCAGGTTCTCAGCACGCCGCTCCAGTTCGCGTTCAGAGTCCACCGAAGATGAAAGGGTGTTCAAGTTCACCTTCGCCTCCTCGTCCGCGAAACGAAACTCGACGTGTTGGCCGCCGAGCTGGAAGGAACCGACGAGCGCGGTCGGCGGCGGACGCCGATGCCGCACCGCCGCTTGCGATCGACTCTTCGACGCTTTCACTTGCTCGTCGTGGTAACGCAAGAACTCCTCGTCCAGGAGCTCCGGCAGCTGCGCCGCGAGCAGGCGCCGCGAACTGAGCGTCGCCCAGCGACGCCGGAGGTCTGACTCAACTCGCTGGGCGTCCAGCGCCGCTGCGAGGCTGGCTCGTGCTAAGCCGGCGATCGAAAACGCCATGAGCACGACCATGAAGAGCGCCAGGAGAAGCGCGTATCCTCGCTGGTGGTGATCGAGATCTTTTCGTCCCGGCACTGTTCGCATCCTTATCACCTCAGAACGATCACGTGTTCGGTGACGACATGTGTGGACTCGACTTCAGGAGATCCAGGCCGACGAGCCATCGCCGACACGCGTCCGCTCGCTGCGTCGCGGTCGCGTGTGAACTCAAGCCACACGAGAAGCGCGTCTGGCATCGGCTGCCACTCGTCAGGCGACGAGTCCAGTTCAGCGAATGTGTCGGCGTGTAGATCAAGCGCCCCTCGAGTTCCACCGCGCCGCCGTGAGAGAGGGCCGCCGTCGCTGCGCGTTCCGCTCGCGCGCCGCGCGTTAGCGACTCCGTCTGCAGAACGAAGGACCTCCTGTTCAGCATCGCTCACCTGGAAGTGTCGAATACCACCAGCGACAATCTCGATGAAATCACCGCCAGTCGCTTGCGCACCCGCACGACGCTCCCAACGCACCAGCCAGCCGCCGGCCAGGCGGACGTACGAGATGAACACCAGGTCGTGCTCCTCCCGCAGGGAACCATTTCGCGTCGACTCACCGTCAAGGCTACGAAAACTCAGAAGACGCAGCACACCGGGGCTCACCGCCATCCGACGCGCGTTCTCAAGATCCGCCCGCAACCCCTCCACCGCGGCGCTCACCCAGCGCGGCTCCCGCCTCTGACTCGATTCGAGCGCAGCGCGTGCATCGCGAGCCGTCAAGCCGACCAGCGGCATGAGCGCCGCGAGGAGGAGCAAGCTCAAGGTTGCAGCTAGGAGGACTTCGATGAGTGTGAAACCCGGTGCGGCTCTTCTCATCGAACGACTCCTGTTCGCACTCCAGTTGCATTGGAGTCTTTCGCGTCCGCCTCGGGGCGCGGGAGGGCGATTTCCACCGCCACGAGTGGGTCACCGCTGAGTGCTGGTGTCTGCGCAAGCAGCTCGAGGCGAAGGATTTCTCCGTCGCAGGCGCGCAGCGCATCGTTCGACACAACTCGCGTCTGCCAGCGGTGCCCATCCGCCTCACCCCTCTCCTCTCGTGGCATGGGCTCGCCGCTCGTCCACCAACTCGCAAGCAGACGTTCGGCGACGGCGGCGGCGTCCATCTTTTTTTGCGCGAGCGCATTCTGCTCCAGCAGCCGGGAGCGCGCCAGAACGAGAGCGACGAGAAGCGTCCCGAGCAAACCGAGCCCGGCGATCACTTCGACAAGGGTACTACCGCGCCAAGAGTCGAAAGATCTCGCTGATCTTTTGTTCATCGTCCAGCCTTGTGATTTGCCCTGAAAGCCCTGAGAACACGAGCGTCGCCGTCTGCCCTGTGGTGCCGTCCGCGACAGAGACCGCATAGGACGGCGTCTGTCCGTCGGCCGAGCTTCCGATGGTCTCGGTGCCGCTGATGACCGGACGCTCGCCGTGACCCGAGAGCCACACTTTCCGCAGGTCGAAGCGCTGCGGCAACGCGTACGTCTCGACAGTCGCGCGTGAGCCGCGGTCACGATCACGAACACGCGCCACGCGGTTCTCGTCGAGTGAGTACCGCAGCGCCTGCGGTTCGCCCGTCGCGACGCCCGCCGCTCGCAGCTCGACATCAAACGCCACAAGACGACCAATGACGTCTCGGAGCTGAACGCTGTACAGCGCCCTGCGAAGTGAGACGGCGACACCGCCGGCGAGGAGCGCCGTGAGAACAAGCACGGCGACGACTTCGATCAAAGTAAAACCTCGTTCGTTCACGTCAGCAGCTACCCCTCTTCGTCGAGGTCCCAGTTGGTGATGTCCTGAGCGCTTTCCTCGCCGCCCTCACGTCCATCGGCGCCGAAGCAGATCACGTCGAACGCGCCGCCGCGGCCAGGGATTTCGTACTGATAGTCGTTCCGCCACGGATCTCTCGACAGCGTCTCGACGTATTCCGGAACAAGCACCTGCAGCCCTTCGCTCGCCGTGGGATAACGTCCAGTGTTGGCGTAGAAGAGCTTGACTTGCGTGGTCAAAACCGAGATATCGGCGCGCGCCTTCTTCTGGCGGCCCCGGTCGATGTGACTTTTGACATTGATGCCAACGATGCTGGCAAGAAGCGCGATGATCACCAAGACGACCATGACCTCGATGAGAGAGAAGCCACTGCCGGCCGGCCGACGACCCGAATCATCGCCAATCTCGAGCACTCGCCGGCGACGATGGACGGTGCTGTCATAAAACATTTCCTGCCTCCAGAATTGGAAGGATGGTGGCAAACGCGATGAACCCAACCACGAACGCGAGGATCAGAATCATCACCGGCTCGAGGAGCGCCGTGAGTCTCTGCGCTTGACTCTGAAGCTGTTGGTCATAGTCGACTGCGAGACGCTCGAGCATCGCTTCCAGTCGACCGGACTGCTGCCCCACCGCGAACACCTGCACGACCGTCGGTGAAAACGCCCCCGTTTTGTCGAGCGCTTCGGAGATGTCACGGCCCGCGGTCACCGCCGTCTCACAGTCGTCCAGAGCCGCTCGCATGACCCGGTTTGAGGTCGACCGCTTGGCGATCTGCAGTGCCTCAAGAAATGCGATGCCGCTCCGCATGAGCGTCGCGATGATCATGCCGATCCTAACCATCGACTGGCGCCGCACCATGCCGCCGATCATTGGCAATCGAAGCTGCAGGCGGTGCCAGAGAAGACGGCCACGTTCGCTGCGAAGAAAGAAGACGACGGTCGCCGCGGCCCAGCCGCCCGCCACGACCAACAGCCACCAGTAGTTGATCAAAACATCGCTCATGCTCTTCACCACCTCCGTGACGAGCGGTAACTCGCCGCCGGCTTCGACGAGCGGCTCGAGGATATTTGGGACGACGAACGTCATGAGGAGCAGAGCGATAAGAAAAGCCATAGAGAGAACGATCGCTGGATAGATGAGTGCGTTCCCGATCCGGCCTTTGAGCATGCCCGCGCGCTCCTTGAATTCCGCGAGGCGCGTGAGGACCTCGTCGAGCGTCCCGGATCGTTCGCCGACCTCGGTGATATTGACGGTGAGGTCGTCAAAGACGATCGGTTCCGCTCGCATGCTCTCGGCTAAGCTGGCGCCGCCCGCAACGCGCTCGCGTAGGCGAAGGAGCACGTCACGAAAGTGGCCGCGCTGCTGCTGAATCACAGTGTCGAGAGCTTGGAGAAGCGGGATGTCGACCGCCAGGAGGGTCGAAAGCTCCCGAATCAACTCTGTCAGACGGGCTGAGTTTGGAGCTCGCGAGACGAGCTTCGCGGCCCGTCGCCGCACCTCGCGGAGTGGCTCGACATGCTCGACGAGAAACCCCTTGCCGCGGAGGGTGTCCCGAGCATGGCGTGGCGAGTCGGCGACGATCGTGCCGCTGACCTCGACCATGCCGCCGTCGAAAGCTCTGTAATGAAAGAGGGCCATGTCTCGTGCCTCGGTCGGTTGTCGATCCCAATCGTTTACGATGCTCTTCTCGCGATGGTGACGCGCTTCACCTCTTCAATCGTCGTGGCGCCGCGGAGAACCTTCTCAACACCGTCGTCGCGGAGCGCGCGCATGCCGGCGTCGAGTGCGGCGTCCTTGATCTCCGCTGCCGTGGCGCGGGCGCTCACGAGCTCACGGATGCGAGCGCTGGTGGGAAGAAGCTCAAAGAGCCCCACGCGCCCTTGGTAGCCGGTCGTGCGACACCGACGACAACCACGCCCCACCTGCACGCGGGCCCCGCTCACCGCTTCGGCGGTCAGCTCCAACTGCTGCTTCTCGCGACGCGAGGGCGCGTACGCTTCGGCGCAGTTCGGACAGATGCGCCGTACGAGTCGCTGCGCGAGCACTCCGATCACGGAGCTGGCCACGAGGTAGGGCTCGATCCCAAGGTCAAGGAGCCGGGTCACCGCACTCGCCGCATCGTTTGTGTGCAGCGTGGAGAAGACGAGATGCCCTGTGAGCGCTGACTGGATCGCCATGACGGCGGTCTCTTCGTCGCGGATTTCCCCGACCATGATGATGTCGGGATCTTGCCGCAGAACGCTCCGGAGTCCACTCGCAAACGTCATCCCCTTTTTGGATGCAATTTGAATCTGGCTGATGCCCTCGAGCTGGTACTCGATCGGATCTTCGAGCGTGATAATGTTGCCCTGACGGTTGTTGATCTCAGTGAGCGCGGCGTAGAGCGTCGTCGATTTGCCGCTACCAGTCGGTCCGGTCACGAGCACGAGCCCGTGCTCGACGCGAATAAGTTCGCGAAACGCGGTGAGCGTGTCGGCGTCCATGCCGATCTCCTCGAGCGTGTAGAGCCGCGCGCTCTTATCGAGTAGCCGAATGACAATGCGTTCACCATGACTCGTCGGCACTGATGACAGACGCAAATCGATGACGCGTTCACCGACTTTGACCGTCGCCCGGCCGTCTTGCGGCAGTCTCTTCTCTGCAATGTTCATGTTGCCGAGGATCTTGACGCGACTAGCGACCTCCTCTTGAATCGCCTTTGGCACCGTGAACATGTCGAAGAGAACGCCATCGATCCGCATGCGGACAGCGAGCGTGTCTTCGTAGGGCTGAATATGAACGTCCGAAGCGTAAGTCTTGACCGCCTCGAAGAGCAGAAGGTTCACGAGCTTGATCACGGGAGCGCGACTTGAAGTTTCGAGCAAGTCTTCGCGCGTCGTCACTTGATTCAGCTCACCGAGCACGGAGTCGCGGTCGATGGTGCCGATGAGTTCCTCTGTCTCTCCGCTCTTCTGCTCGTAGGCTTGATTGATGGCTCGCTCGATGGCGCGCCGCGGTGCGAGGCATGGCGTCACGGTGACGCCAAGGTAACGAGCCAGCACGTCGAAGACGTCGAAGTCTTCGAGCGTCGCCGTGAGAAGCGTCAAGCCCTGGCCTTGGCGATCGACTCCAAGAACACCGTGCTGCCGCGCGTACTGGATGGAGATGCGGCTAACAAATCGTGGGTCGGCGACGCAATTCGAAACGTCATCAATACTCGAGACGCCAAGACGCTCGGCGACGTCTTGCCAGCGCGAGAAGGACACCGCGGAATCAGCGATCGATGTCAGCTCATGCTCGCCAAGGCTTGAATTGACAGCGCGCAGACCAGGGATCTCTCGCGCTGGCGTGGAGTCGGCGTCCGAGTCGGGCGATGGAGTCGACGACGCGGAGCCTATATTCTCCGCTTGATCGACCGAGTCTAGCTCTGCCGTGCGGTCAATGATGTCGGCACGTTCGCGGCGGCGCTCAACGTCGCAGCGTGGCGGGGCGATCAACCGCACGTCGTGGGGCGAACGGGCATGCTTCGTTGGCTCGTGCTTCATGGAACCCATCGCCCCATGCAAGTGATCTCTCTCTTGAGGTGCATTGGTGTCATCCGTTGACCTTCGTTCAATCGATCAGCACTGGCTCACTGGCAGGATAGTTCGACGCCACTCCGGCTTCTCTGAGATCGAGGGACGAAATGAACTTCAGATCTTCGAACTGGTCTTGCCGTAAGATCACCGGCCGAATGAATACAAACAGCGTCGACGCGGTGTCGTTCTTCGATCGGTTGCTGAAGAGCCAACCAAGGATCGGGATGTCGCCGAGGATTGGCACCTTCGTGATGGTTTCACTGAAATCAGAGCGGTGCAGCCCACCGACGACGATCGTGTGGCCATCGGGAATCGTCACTTCGCTCTCGACTTCGTTGCGTTGCCGAGGTGGCGGAATACCGTCACCCGAATCTCCGGTGAAGGTGCTCAGAGTGATCGAGTACTCGAGCCTGACGTGTTCTCCTTCGGAGATGTGGGGTGTGACCGAAATGGTCGTACCGGCGTTTTCAAAGCCGCCGAAGCTCGTCGTCGCGACCGTATTCGAAGCGTTGACGCTGGTAAAAGGCGCGTCTTGGACGCTATTGAGAGTTCCTGAGGCGTTGTCGTTGACGAGGATCTTGGGTGCCGAGGTGACTTTTGCCCGACCGCTCGTCGCCAAGGCGCGGACGACGCCGTCGGCGATGTCCTCGCTGATGAGCGCGCCATTGAATCCAAGGCCGGGCGCGAGCGTCAGTCGTCCAGTCGCTGGATCTACTTCGCTCAGTCCGAACGAACTGAAGTTGAGAACGCGTGGGTCCCCATCGTCGTCTTCGTCGGCGTGCGAGAGCTCCACTCCGAGCGAGAAACTGCCGCTCGTGTCGAGCGTAACGAGGGTCACCTCCACGAGCACCTGAGGACGACGACGATCGAGCTTGCGGATCAGCTCTGCGTACATCTCTTGATCCTCGTCCGTAGCGACGACGACAATGCTGTTCGTGTTCGGCTCGGCGATGATCCGGCCGCGGGAGGTGGTGACTCCTTGGGCACTTCCTGACCTGCCCACCGCGCTACGGCTCGACGACGCGGTGCGATTCGGCAGAGAGGTCTCCTCGAGCGGCGCGCCGCCCGGGGGCGCGGCGTCCGGCGGCGCAGCTTCCTGATCGGACGGCGGTCCAGCGGGGACTTGTGGCTCGGGAGTCAATCCTTCGGGCAGATCGACTGGCGACGTAGCAATAGGATCCAGAGATGGCCTCGAGGAACTCCCGGGACCGAGGCCTGAGCCGGGTCCGCCCCCGACTCCATTTGATTGGACGCCTTCGATCGCTTGAATCGCAAAGAGAACTTCTGCCGCTGTCGCGTTCGCGAGTTTATAGAAACGAACCGAACGCTCACGCTTCGCCAGCTGCGTATCCAGATTCGACTTGATCGACTCGACACGTGCGTGAATCTCTGGTGTCGTTGTCACGACGAGACTGTTGGCGGGCTCGTTGACGGCGGCCTGATACAACCGATCGCGCGCCTGTGGCGCCACCAAGCTCCGCAGCAACTGGTCGACGACTTTTGCCGAGGCACTCGTGAATCGGTAAACCTTGGTCTCAAGTCCGAGCGGAACGTCGACCTGCTTGGCAAGCCTCTCGACCTCTTGCAGAATCGGCGGTGCGGCAATCACGATCAGTTGATTCGTGCGCTCCAGATTGAGAATCTCGAGGCCCTCCCGCTTGCCGCTCGCTCCTTCCGCTTTGTGCTGGGCGTCGAGGATTTCCGTCAGATTTGCAGCAACATCGGCCGCTGCTTGGTGCTGGACATCGATGAAGGTGACGCTGACCGTGTGAGCCTTCCGATCGACGAGATCGACGAGCTCCTGGATGCGGTTCATGTTGCCGGCGTAGTCCGTGACGATGAGAATGCGCTGCTCCTCAACGCTGATGGCGTTGTCGCCGCGGTCTGAGAGGAATGGCTTGATCACCTGTTGCACGCGGGACGGTGCAACATGCCGGAGCTGAAAGACCTGCGTCACAGCACGCACTGGGTTGGCGGTGCTGAGATCTGCCGGCATCTTCGACGCGGGACTCGAAACCGCTGCGAGGTTCTGCGCCTCGACGATCTTCAGCCAACCGGGCTCCCCCGCCTCCACTAACGCGAGGTTCTTCATCCGCAGCGCACTCTCCAAGATGCCGCGCAGCGACGACTTAGAGATGTCGGTCGGCGCTTTGACCGTCAGACGCTTGCCGCTCAGACGTTCGTCGTGGAGGATCCTCACTCCGAGCTGCTGACTCACGAGGTCGACGAAGACTTTGAGCTCAATTTCGCCGGGCAGATTGAGCTGGATCGTATCCTCAGGTGAGGCGGAAACTTCTGGTTCCCTGTCCGTCTCCTGAGGGACAGAGGTATTCGGATACCCGACGGCGAAGGCGGCGACCGCGGCGATCACGAGACCGCGCACCGGACTGCAGCAGCGTCGCTGCGAGCGCAGCGCTGCCGGATGCGACGCCACCATTGGCGCAACCCTCGCCCCATTAGCGGATCGTAGAGCCGCCCGTATGCCGCCTTCACTTGGGGTCGTGCTCTGCACCGGAGCTTTGCGAAGGACGCGGGTAGAGATGGCGAGCGCCCTGAAATCATGAACTACGAATGGTTGACTCACTATGGGTTTCCAGTTCTTGATTCTCTGTGCCGCAACTCTTGAATCCGAGTCATTTCATACAATCGAAACGCTTTCTCCATCAGCAGCTACGAAAAAGACCAATCTCGACGAAGCCGCCGCTCGTACGCATTATAGACTATGCCACTCACAATCCGTGGGTCGTTGAACTGCTAATGCTTGTGCAGCCGAAATTTTGTTCTCCCCTCTCTTTTCCTAGGTACGAAATACGAAATGTGTCGCACTGTTTTTTGAAAAAATTCTCCTCCAATTTTTTTTTTGCGAAGCGCACAGACACACCCTACGGTTAGTGAAATCGAGAACGAGGAACCATCAACTCGAGCTGTGGGCACGCTTGAACAGCAGCGTTCGTTTCCTGGTGGAGTCGCGCTGCGGTAGCGAACATATCGTTTCGTTTTGGGTGATTCGATGTCGATCGAGTGAGCAGATTGTGCTCAAGCGACGGATCGAATGACGGGCAAACCAAGCAAGCCACGATGGGGAGAAGACATGGGCACTCCGACGTCGAGTCGACGCCGAGCGCGGAGGGAGCACAACGGCAGCGTGGGATCGATTGAGATGATCCTCGCGGTGGAAGATGAAATCCGACGCGTCATTGCACGCTGCGCGTCGCGGTCGCTACTGAAACGCTGCGAAGTGGACGATCTCTTTCAGGAGACGTTGATCGTCGCTTGGCGCCGCGATTTGAATCTGCCACAGTGCGAAAAAACAATGAGACGTTTGATTCTGTCGATCGTCCGCCACGTCGTGTTCAATCGACGCCGCGTCGAGTTCGCTTCCCGACGCTCCCCGCGGCCGCCGGAAGTCTCCTACAGCCAGTCGGAAAAGATTCGAGAAGTGCTGCCCGCGTCGAACCTTCACGAGCCTGATCATCTGTGCCAGCTGTTCGAAGTCGTCGGAGATCTACAGCGTGCGATCAAGGAGCGTCTCGACACTATGGACCGGGATCTTCTCGACGCCACGTTCTACCGCAACCAGCAGCGCACAAAGTTTGCACGGGAGCGGGAGATCAGCCGAAGTACCGTCCATTGGCGGCTGCAACGCACCTATGAGTCGCTCAAGCACGGGCTGAAGGGTGATCCGTTCATACCCGGATGACTTCAATCAAGTCGGACATCCCTGCAGCTCGCGCGTTGAAAGACGATTCGTAAAAAAAAAGCGAATTCACGACGACGTCAACGACAAGCGCTCCGGGGGAATCCAGACGAGACAATCATCAGGGCCAAACATCGCCTCGTCGACCAGCGGGACTATCTTTTTCGGCATCCACGACAGTGTGAAGTCGAATTCACTCGGTGGCGGCGTGAGATCAGTTGTCGATCCAAAGATGACCCAACAATCCCAGCCAATGTTGTCCCACCTGTCGAACACAGGAGAAACTGTGTGAGCTGTGTGGTCAGCTGTACAACGCGAAATGGCATGGCCTAGGATCCAACCAGACTGTAATGCGAACTCCAATGACACTTGCCCGACTCTTCTGTCACGAAGACATCGCGATCGCATGTGAGCGATATACTCAACGCATTCACGAATCAAGGGAACGCACTCCCATGATCTCGTCAATTTGCCGACTGTGGCGGCCTCAATTCCGGCGACCGAAACAGAGTCGCGGGATCGTCCGGGTCGTCTCCCAATTCCAAAAGACACCACGAAGCAGCCTCGCACAAGCGAGTACGCAGCGCGGAGGCCAATCCGCCAAGATCCCAAGTATGGGCCAGAACCGGGCCCTCCAATCCATCAACGTATTCGACTTCGTGCATATTGTCTTGGCTCGGGGTTCAAGTGGAATCGATCTTCGCTCCTGGGTCTCCGCTTTTCCTCGTCTGGGAGTTTCGGTTCAAAAACAAACCTGGGGCTCCGGCGAGGACTGGATTTCACTGAGGAGTCGCTCGAAGTCTAACTAGATTGAGACTCCAGCATTTCGCGAATCTTTTTGCCATTCGGTCCAGTCAAGCGTTCGGCGCGGTCCATTGCCGTATTCCCCATCCACCCGGGAACCGAGATGCTAGCACCGAACTGAAGAAGTAGCGCGACGACATCGACCTTACTGTTCTCCACGGCAACGTTCAAAGCTGTCTCCCCGGCACGACGTCCATTGTGACAGTTGATGTCGGCACCTGCTTCGATGAACAGTCGCGCCATCTCGACATCGCCGTTGTACGCCGCCCAACAAAGCGGTGTGTAGTCAAGCTCATCGAAACTGTTCAGGCAAACGTCGGAACCGGTCAACAGAATCCGAACGATCTCGATCGATCCAGCCTCGGCTGCGAGGTGAAGTGAGCTTTGGTCCTCTTCGCCACCGACCACGCTAGCACCTGCGTTGACGAGCACCTTCACGAGGGCTTCATCCCCGCTAAAAACGGCGTGGTTCAAGAGTGAGCCAACGGAATCACTCGCGTTTGGATTGGCGCCTGCTTCGATGAGGACCTCCGCGGCTTTAATCGGCACGAATCTCAAGAGCGGACAGCCGCTGCCATCTCGCGTATTAGGATCTGCACCAGCGTCAAGAAGGAGTCGAACAATCTCAAGGTCGCCGGAGAGGAACGCCGAAACGAGTATAGGGTCGCCGTCACCGTCCCGAACGTTTGCGTCCGCACCGCCTCTGATTGCCCAGATCGTGCCCCCGTAGTCCGATTCCTGTACCGCGTCGCGTAATTTTGCATTCCAATCCATACGGTCTCAGTCATCTTCGACACTTAGAAAGTCGTCCCAGAATGCCATGAAAACTGACCAAGTCGATTGGAATACGATACTGGATCTTGCGAAGTACCTGACAACTCTCTCGTCTGACCAATCCACAGATCCTCGCAGAACGAAAGACACCTTGTGGCGATCGCCCGCATTGTCAGCTGTTACCCAGCCCCCCACTTCAACCGTCTTGCTTGTTCAAAAGCGAAGAATTGAAGCGCTGCCGTCAGCACTTCCGACAACGATGTGTCGCCCGTCGCCGAACTCCTGAACATCGGTGACTCGGCTCGGGAGCGCCGAGTCGCTGATAGATCTGCCGGATGATCGCTCCACGATCACAGCTCGGTGACGACCAACAAACCATCGGCGGTTTGTCTCGAAAACCACTATGAAGCTCTCCAAAGACGCCAAGATCGAGGAATCCGAGAAGTCGTCGAAAACAGATTCTTGTGCCACAAGCCGATCTTTGCTGGTTGCGAGCTCCCACTCTCGAAGCTCACCGTCCTCCGTCAAATAGTCCAGCGTCATTCCATCGTCGGAGAGCGAGCAAGATAGAATGCCTGAACTCTTCCGCTCAGCGACAAGCGCCGAGGTCGCAGTCGTCCCCGTCTTCAACACGTACGCCCGGATTGTATCTTCAGTTTCGATGACGAGTGTATGGTCGTCAGCGTTCGACCTGAGTTCCCACGGGAACAAGAAGTAATAGTCCCACTTCACCTCGATGTCCGCGACTTTGTGCGGCGGCCACGTTTCGTACGTCCAAATCTCGACCGGAGACTCCTTCCTTCCCAGCAAGAAGAAGGGAGATTCGCCTAAAAAATCGAACGCCAAGTCGCCTTCCAATCGAAAGTCGTCGACACGCATGCCTCCCGCCGCCGAACGGCGAAGAAATCCCAACTTCACCTCGACCACCAACAGGGAGTCATCAAATCCGGAAGCCGGTGGCCACCGCAAGCCGACTCCCGGACGATGAGAAAGAGACCTGAGACACGTCGTCGAGTTGCAAGTCCGAAACGACTCTTCTCTCGTAATCGCCACCACCCACGGCTCTTGCGAACAGAAAACACCGTCTCATCGATCCTTCCATTCTACCCTCCAATGCCCGTCGAACCCGTCCCAGGGTCATCTTTTCGGCTTCTTGACAACAAGATAGCGTCACAAATCGAACAAAAAACCCGCGATGTCAAATTCGGTCGTCCGTATTCGAACACTGTAGCAATTATGAAACAACTGATCGATGTCTTGAGAGTCGGCAGTGCTGACGAGACTGAGTTCTCGCACTGATTTACGTCGGATTGCCCACCGCTTCCACCCCGTGGAACAGCGTTTGCCTATAGGTCGCGGCGATGACAGCGCCGCGACGAATCATCCCTGGGACGACTTACATGATCACCAGACGCTGTGCGCAGCGCCAGTTCCTTCTGCGCCCTTGCAAGGCGGTCAATCAGGTCGTTGCTTCGGACGTCGAAACGACGTGCTTCGGGGGCGCACCTCTGTCGGGGGCTCTCGTTTTGACACTACGAAGGGGATTCTCATGCAGTTGTCGCAACTCAGGGGCGTAGGTTAACCACGACTCTTGACGCGGAGCTGAAAACGCCATGCTCGAATCAACCTGACCGCGTGCGACCGCCGTAGGGCGGCTGGTCAGCTGGTCAGATCACGCTCTGTTTGGAGCTCCGTCTGCGGTCAGCTCTTGTCTCCGAACTCTCAGAGCTGCATGAGAATTCCCGTCAGCACCGGAAACGGTTGTCTCTGACGGCGATCCGCCGTAAGGCGGGCGTTTTTCACCAGCGGAAAGTTGCCATCGCCTCACCGAACGGCCGATTCCTCCGTCGGGGTCAAAAATGAACCTGGGCCGAAGTCCGTCGACTCCGGCCCCCCCGGGAGTGCTCACGACTCCTTGTAGTAGAGAGTCGAAAGCGTCGGGTCTCGCTGAAACGCATTCTGAATCGCGTCGATGACCTGCGAGCTGTAGTAGATGTCGGCGGTGCCGTTCACTGTCACTTCGCTCTCGCCGGAGTCGCTCGGGTCAATCGCGCTGAAGGAGTCCGTCACCATGACGGCGCCATAGACGTGAGCCTGCGACCCACCGCCGGTGAGGCGCAGGTCGCCGCGGACGAGAATGAGGCCGTAGTATTGAAACTCGCCGCTGATATCCAGTGAGCCGTCGACGACGAGGATTCCAGCACCACTGGTCGACCCCGAGAGCGTCAGGTTGCCCTGTACGGCCTGAAGCTGGAAGTCCTGATTTTCCCAGTTGCCGAAGCTGGCGCTCGAGTAGTCGCCGGGCTCCAGCGGCGTCGCCATGGCGAAGAGCTGGTCTGCGAGGGCGTTCACGTCGATGTCGCTGCTCTCGTCGACGGACGGAAAACCGCCGGCACCTTCGAGCTGATCGTACGTCTTGTCGTCGAGCTGTGACATGAGGGAGTTGAGATTGTCGCCTGGCTCGTCGGGATCCTCTTCCGTCGACAGTGCAGCAAGATCGTCGCCGCTTCCCTCAGAGCCGTCGGGATTGGTGTCGTTCCCCGAGATAAAGAAAGCATTGCCGTTGAAATCGAGTGCCACGCCTGGGTCAACGAAGAGTGCGCCGACTTTCGGGATCGTGAACGCCTCAGTCGTCTGAATCAACTTCTCAACAGTAACCTGGTCCGAATCCGTGATGGCGGTGGAGATCGCACGGCGCACGTTCGGAAACGCAGTGTCAACGACTGTCGTGTAGACTCTCATACGAAAACGATCAGCCCCGAACCGAACCGGAAAAACTCCAGGCTCTCCTGCTGTCGGCAAACCGTCTGACTCACCGTCGTCAAGCGTTCCAGGATAGCCGTCGGCGCCAAAGTCAGAGTCCGTGGTCCATGCGCTCGTACCGATGAATCCCAGCTCGCCGGCACCGCTCTCGAAGTCATGCACCGCGATGGCAAGACCCGACTCAGCGGCGTCCCGCAACTCAGATCGCGTCTCAAAAAAGGAGGCCTGCTGCTGATTTTTCACGTACGAAGTAACCTGAGCCGCCGAAAGTCCGGCCAACAGGGCGAGAGCCATGACGCTGAGGATCAAGGCGTGGCCGCGTTGAGGGGTGGCACGGTAGAGCATGTCGAACCTTTCGAAGGTGGGAGATATAAATCAAAAGCGGAAGGTGAGCTTCCCGAGTGAACTGTCATCGAAGGATGCGTCAAGATTCGTGCCGAATCGCCGCACAGCCTTACGAGCAGGTTCTCCGGACGCGACTCGCGACCGCAGCGCTTGCCTATAGCGAGTCGTGGAAATCACCGCACAGAACCGTGTAAGGAAAACAAGTTCGGAGAGGCGTCGCTGCGATTTCAGCCATCGTCATCGGTTGACACTTCGCTGTGGTTTGGGCAACGGCGCGAGCGAGAGGGCTTGTCCGATCTGTCACGTTTCTTGACAGTGTTCCCCTTGCGAGCCGCCGAGCTCGCAGCGCGAGCACTTCACGCAGATTCAGTTGGTCGCTTCGTGCACCGAAGCGGCGAGCGCACTCCTGAGGCTGTGAATAACACGTGCCGTTGTTACTCGCGGCCACGGGTCCACGGTCACCTCCGGACGGCACACAGGAGTGTGCCTGCTACCTTCCGGACATGAGTTTCGGGCGCCAGTGTGACTGGACAGCGGAACTCATTTGGAGTCCTTCGCCAGGATTTCGGCGACATCCGCCACCAAGTGCCAGTAGACCACGTCCTCGGCAAACGACGATGTTTCGAGCGCGGGAATCGGGTAGTCCGGAATCTTCAGAACGGCGTTGTACTGCGCGAACTTCAGATCGATGTAAATCCGGTTGTCCCCCTGCGGCACCTGGTCGAACGACGTCGGGTGAAAGAGCTCGCCGACCTCACCGTAGACCGCCGGCACGGGCGGCACGTCCTGGACGAGAGTGAAACAGAGGATCTGCTTCCCCTCCGCGCGGTCGACCGTCTCCGCCAGTCGCCGCGGATACCAGTTGTAGCCGACGAAGAGTGCCACATCGCCCTTCTTCATCTCCCCGTCGAGCTGCGGGTAGTAGGCGTTCCCCTCACTGTAGACCTTGAAGAACCCTGGGTCGCCGGGCAGGCCCTCGGGATCGAGGCCATGGATCAAAAGTGCGAAAGCGGTCGCCTTCGAGCGGACGGCATCGGCAAGCCACGTCGCCGCCTGGCGAAACTGACGACGCTGCGCTGGCACGATGCTGCCGACGATCCGGCGCAAGTGGTCGAGGTAGGTGTTTCCGAAAACGCCTTCCTTCACTGGCGTGACGTCGAACGCCGGTACGAATCGGTACGAATGGAGCAACGGGAGATTCCAGATCTGAGGGCTTTCATACGTCACCGAAAGCAAGATTCCAGGAATCTTGCCGCGCCGCATGAAGGCGCTGATCAGCTCGGCCTGAAACGCCCACAGGTAGAGCCGATTGGCGATGCTTCGACCGGAACAGATCTTCTCAGGCCAGCCCGAGACCTCGACGATGCCGCCGTCCGGGACATGGTGGGAAACGATGACTAAGTTGTCGCGCGCCCCGAACTTTGCCTGCAGCTCTGCGGCTGCCAACGACGAGCCAAAGAACACGACAAGCGCCTCGGCGCTCAAGAGTTCTTCCACCGTCGAAGTGAGATGACGCTGCTCCTCCTTCTCGTTCTCGAAACCCAAAAGGACGACGTCGTCCTTCGAAGCCTTCTGCACAGTGAAGTGTTCGACGAATTCTTTCGTGCGATAGTACGGGACTTCATCCCCGGTCGATTCCAGCTGTGAAAAACCGGCGCTCTCTTTGTCCGGTTGGTACTGTCGCGCGAAGGCGATCCCACCGGCTCGCCACACCGGCTCCAATGCAAAACTCTGATCCCCGGCCGACAGCAACTCGCCTTTTCGATCGACGATGCGCTGCGCCGCGAGCTCTGCGGCTTGCGTCATCACCGGCAGTTGATGCCGCGCTGCTTCGATTTCATTCAAAACGAACTCGACGAAGAGATCGCCGGCTTGCTCGATGACTGGTTTGACGCAACGAAACCCGGTGTAGAGATTCACGTTGTCGTGCGCTGCAGGTTGCCTGTCAGCGCTGCGAATGTGAAGCGCGACGTTCGCCCACGATCCGCCGCGCCGTGCGCGTAGTTTCTGGTTGTCCGCGTCGTTGGCGCGCTGCTCAGGATAGGGTGCCTGAATGTCCGCACACCACTCCCACGCGTTGCCTGCCATGTCCTCGACTCCAAAAGGGCTCGCCGACTTCGAGAACAGACCGACGGGAGTTGTGAGCGGAAACGACGACGCCTCGACGCCCTTGTACCACGCGTTCCAGTCGTCAGCGCTTGTGATCTCTTTGCCGGCGTGAAACGACGAGTTGTTGCAGACGGTTCGATCCCACGCGTCTCCCCACGGAAACGCGAGGCTTGCCTCTCCGGCTCCGCCGTCGCCCCGGGCAGCGTACTCCCACTCGGCCTCGGTCGGCAGGCGCGTTCCGGCCCAGCGACAGTATGCCTGCGCGTCGTCCCAGCTCACCTCCACCACCGGGTGTTTGTCTTTACCTTCTGGGTAAGTCGTTCCACTCCAGTGCGGTGGCGACCGGTGCCCCGTAGCGTCAACGAACATCTTGTACTGCGCATTCGTCACTTCGTACTTGTAGATGTAGAAAGCCCGCACCTCGCGTTCGTGTCGCGGCTGCTCGTCGGCAGTGTACTTCTTCCAATCCTCCGGCAACTTCGTATCGAGAAACTGAGCATCGACCTCGTCCGACGAGCTTCCCATGAAGAAGGTCCCCGCCGGGATCAAGATCATCTCCGCATCGTCGGTCGAATTCTTCACGCCTACACGGTCTTGCTCTTGAGCCGCCACTGAATCGAGCAAGAGGCACGAGAGAAACGCAGCAAAACAGACGAATACGCCCGCAACTTGTCCAACGTTCAGGGTGCCTCGCCGCCAGCTCGCGCGCTGCTTTCTCATTGTTCGCCTCCAAGAACTTTCACGTGCCCGATGCCTCGTCGCAGATCGTTCAAGTTGTTCAAGTCGCTCAGGTCGATCCTGCCAGCGTCGGCGCCCCGCTCACGGTGTGCCCGAGTCCGCACTCTTCTGACGAGGTGGATCCGATGACTGCCCCTTACCTTGCGATGGTCGCGGCTGAAACGCGGCTGCTTTGGGGTTACCTCCTGCCCGCACATAGGCGACCAAGTCGAGCACCTCGTCCTTCGTGAGGATGCTGACCAGACCCGCTGGCATCAAGGAAAGCGCCGCGGGCTGGCGTGTGACCACACTCGACTTTTTGAATCGACGACTCTCCGGTGCGAGCGGATGCGCCCTGAGAACCAAGCTCTCGTCGCTCTCTTCTTCGACGTTACCGACCAGCACACTGCCGTCGTTCAATACGAACTGCGTTGGCCGATACTGGTCCGCAATCACCTTCGAGGGATGTAAGATCGACTCGAGGACGTCGCGGTCACTGAACCGGTTGCCCACGGTGGTGAGATCTGGACCCGTCGCCCCTCCTTGACCGTTGAGACGGTGGCATGCAAGACACCTCGTCGCCTCAAACGCAGCTTTTCCTTTTTCGAAAGACCGCCCATGAGAAACGTCGGCAAGTGCAGGGACAATATCTGCCATCTGCCAGTTGTGAACGTAGCGTCGACTGACATCTGAGGAGACTACTGACAGCGTGACTTCACCCTCCAAGACGTCCTTGAGAGCAGCTCGCGACGCATCGCTGAGATGCGCCTCAGCAGCCTTCTGAATACTCTTCACATATCCCTGAAACGACACGCCGCCGGTGTACTTCGCAGTCGCGACATGGAACCAGCTGAAGTACTTTCTCTGCAGCGGAAGAGTCCAACCCTCTCGTGCGCTACTCAAAGCGTAGACGAAATACATCTGATCTTCCTGCGTCGCCGCCCGTTCCAGAAGAGCCATCGTCTTGGGGACCACGGTCGGCGCCTGCAAGTACGTCAGCACTCGACAGAGCTCTCGATTCAAGAGGTCGCTCGGTGAGGGGTAGAGAGGATCGAGACGACCGACGACTTCAGCCGCCGTGGCATCGTCCGGGGGTCCCAAACGGCTGAAGGCGAGAGCGTACGCGCGCAGAATGCCAAGAGCCTGTTCTTCTGTGAGTCGTTCGATGGGGAGAGCGCTCAGCTGCTTGATCAGTCGTCCTTGCACCTCTGGAGATCCGTTCCTCGCCAGCGCTACGAGCGCCTGGATCGCGGCAGTCGGCCGCATCTCTGCCAGGGCTCGTTCACGCCAGGTAGACACTGGCTGATGTTCGATCGCGATGCGGGCAGCACTGCGCAAGAACGGGTCATCGCTGTTCAAGTGCTCCCACGCCTCATTGACGGCATTCGCGTTGTGACGTCCATGGTACGCTTCCAAGCGCCGGCGCAGTCGGCGGGCCGCGGCCACCTTCTTGGTAGCGACCTCGTCAGTCGTCGTCGCTTTCCCGTCGATCGCCGTCCCGTCGACCTTCGCGGCCCCTTCAGTCGCCAGCGCCCGCTGCGGCGGGTCGCGCCCAAAGTAGGTCACACGATAGAGACCGGACTGCAGTCGACGCCCGCCGATCAAAAAGTAGAGCGCACCATCTGGCCCGACCGCGACGTCTGTGAGAGGTAAAGGTTTTCCGCTGACAAACGTCTCAAACGTCGCGGTGTACGCTGATCCGGTCGGCACCAAGTGGACGGCGTACATCTTGCCGTAGGTCCAGTCGTTCACGAACAGCGCACGTTGATACTTCGCCGGGAAACGCGCGCCGACGCCCGTTGTGACTCCGGTCGGACAACCCAAGCCGATGTCGATGATCGCCGGCAGACTGTCTGGAAAGTATGGCGGCCACTTTCCCGCACCATTGCGCCAGCCATACTCGGCACCACTCGAGACCATGTTGACACGCGTCGGTCGATACCACGGACAGCCGACGTCCCACTCCATGTCCGAGTCGAACGTGAACAAGTCCCCCCGCTCATTGAAGGCAATGTCGTACGGGTTACGAAAGCCCCCCGCCACAAACTCCCAGACGCGTGCGTCCCTATCTGTGCGAAAAACCCAGCCACCGGGGGCCAAACAGCGCGTGTTGTGGCCGTTGGGATCAGTGTGTCGGGGAATGAGGAGGTCCTCTCTCCAGTTGCGATGCGGTGACGTGGGTGTCGAGTCCGTTGGAATCGCACAGTTATTTCCTCCCAACACGTACAACATGCCGTCCGGTCCTAAAGCAATTGCATGGGGACCATGATCGCTGTGATCGCGCGGGACGGGAGTGAAACTTTTGAGGAGCTCGACCTTGTCGAATTGATCGTCGCCGCTCGTATCCTGGAGACGATAGAAACCGCGACTCTGCGCCGCGACACCGTTGACAGTGACGTAGAGACTGTCGTACGCAAACAGCATTCCCTGGCACTGACCGATGTCGACGTCCAGCCTTTCGACCTCAATGGCGCGATCGCCGCGCGGAAGTGTGATGCGATAGAGCGAACCGTACTGATCCGATGCGACCAGACGGCCACGCGGGTCGAAGGCCATGCACACCCACGAGCCGTGCTCTTCCTTGGGAACTGAGTAAAGAAGCTCAGCACGAAAACCCGGCAACAGTTCGATATCGCTCACCGGAGTTGCCTGCGCAGCCGGAAACTCCGCGCGCTCGAGCGCCATGCGTTCGATGTCCACCCGCGCTGGTGTGTTCATCGGCGCGAACCAAAGCGCGCTGATGGCCTCGTCAGGGCGAATCCAGAGCGCGTAATCATGCCACTGAAAACCGCGAAAGACCGAGAACACCGTCGATCGTGCGGTGGAAGGACGCGGATGGCTCGAAGTGACCCAAAACAGTTGTCCGCGACCTGGGTGTTCCGACTCAACGCGCATGCGCAGCGAGAGCTTCATGAGCCCCGGCGCGGCAGAAACATGCTCCACGAGAGCTGCGTTGTCACCCGTACACTCGACAGAGAGCATGCCGTCGATGACCGTCCGGCGGCAATCCCTCTGGGCGATCCACCCTGCACCATCGCGATCGAAACGCCACTCGCGAAGCAGCAACGGCTTCACAGTTGGTTCCTCAACGTCTGCAACGAGAGAGGCCGTGCCCCACAACAGACTCGCGATGCAAATCCCGAGCGCCACCGCCGCCGAACCGGCACGCGCCGAACGCAGACATCGAGGTCGCCAACTCGCTGCTTGTTCACAAGCGCCGAGAGGCTGGGGGCAGGCGTTCGTCGCCGCCGCTTCGATCATCGTTTCGAGCTCATACAAAAGTTATCCTTGCTGCACAGCGACGGGAGATTCAGCCGAAATACCTTCCGTGCCACGTCCGCGCTTGTGCCGTACATGAGCCATCTTTACGCCCGTTATAGCCGATCGGGGCACTCTTCTCGAGGATCATGGGATACAATGACTCCACGAGACTTCGATGACTGACTGCGTTTCCGGCGACGAGAACGTTGAATAGATCGTTCATAGCTTTCACGATAGCCGCGCTCAGCCTGTGCTCTTCGCATCCCGCACACGCGTCCGGTGACGATGACGACGCCACCGTCATCGCAGCGCTCGCCGATCTTCAGTCATCTGAAGTTCAGGTGCGTCGCGATGCAGCGCGAAAACTGCTGCTTCGTCGCACTTCGACGCCGCGCGCCATCGCGGCGCTCATCGAAGCGCTCGCAGACAGAGATCCGCAGGTGTGGTCCGACGCACTGCGAGCTCTCCGTGAGCTGGGACCTAAAGCCCACGCGGCGGTGCCGGTGATTGTCGAAGCGCTCGACCATGATCGAGCTCAGGTCAGGTATCGCTCAGCCGACACGCTCGCCAGGATCGGACCGAGCTCGATGCCGGCCTTGGTCAAAGCGTTGACCTCGGACTCCGCGCGCCGCCGCGCCGGCGCGGCGCAGGCACTCGGCTGGATCGGAGTATCGGCCGCCAAGTCGACGCCACACCTCATAGCTCTTCTGGGCGACACGGATGCTACCGTGCGCGACCAAGCGGCCCTCGCGCTCGGACGGTTCGGCGGCCAAAGTGTGTCTCCTCTGCTCGGCGTGTTGGCGGACACGGAAAGCGACGCCATCGCGGGCGCTCTCCGTGCGCTCCAAGCCATCGGTCCACCAGCACACGCAACACTGTCCACGGTCAAAGAGTTTGTCCATGACGGCCGCGCAGATGTTCGATCCAGCGCGGCGCGAGCGGTGGCTCTCATTGGCCTGGCACCGTCCGAACTAGTCCCGCTCCTCACGCAGCTCCTTCAAGACGATGACGCCGCAGTCCGCCACACAGCCGGTGAACTCTTGGTCCTTGTTCGACCGCCCGCGATCGCAATCGCGGGCCTCAACCAGCTGGTCGCTCGTGGTGACGTCGCCACGGTCCTTCGTGCGGCGCATCTTCTGAACTTACTCGATGTCGGAGGTGCGAGCGAAATCTCGTCGAACGCCGCGGCGGTACTGGTCGGCGCGCTTGTGAGGATCGGAGAATCAGACAGCGACTTCGTGCTTCCCGAGGCACTCAGCGCGTTTGGCGTCGTCGCAGTCCCAAGCATTCTTGGCGCTCTCACGACGCCGTCACTCGGCGAGTCGACCCTGCGCCGTCTCGTCACGGCCCTCGTCGAGATTGGATCGGACGCCATACCTTCCCTCGTCGACAGTCTCGATCATCGCTCCCCCGGCGTTCGCGCGGGTGCCTCCCTCGCGCTCGCGATGGGAAAGAGTGCCGATGCTGACCTCCGTGCAAGAATCGTGGCGCGCATCGCTTCGCTACTGCACGATGACGCGGCGATCGTGCGCGCGGCGGCAGCCGAGACCCTCGGCGAGTTTGGCGCCTCTGCCCGCGACCGATCCGACGATCTTGCGGCCGCGCTGTCGGACACGAGCGCGGCGGTTCGCGCCGCAGCAGCGATCGCGCTGAGCCAGACCGCAGGAGACGACGTCGAGCACACTTCTCTCTACGTCGGCGCACTCACTGACCCGGAAACGCAGGTGCGCCGGGCAGCGACCGTCTCACTCGCGAGTCAGCCGCGGACCGCCGCGCGCGCCACCCAAGCCCTCGTCAACGCCTTACGCGACACCGACAGCCAAATCCGCAGCGAAGCCAGTCGTGCACTCGGCGCGGCAGCTGGAGTCGCCACGGATACGGTCACGGCAGCGATCGTGCCGCCTCTCCTGGAGAGCTTGCAGGATCCGGTCCCGACTGTGCGCGCCAGCGCAGCGTTCGCGCTCGGAACGGTGAACGCCCCCGGACCGCCGCTGCTCGCCGGGCTCGGCGCGGCGATCGCCGATGCGTCCGTAAGTGTACGGCGACAGGCCCTTCTGTCGCTCCAGCGTCACGGCGAGAAATCGTTGCCGTGCGTACCTCAACTCGTAAGCGCTCTCCATCACGAGGAAAGTGCCTTTCGCATTCTCGTCATCGAATCGTTCCGCCCCATCATCCACGACGTCACCCAGCTCGTGCCACCGCTTCTCAAAGCGCTCAAGGATGCAGACCGCGAAGTGCGGCGTGTGGCCGCCTACGAACTGGGAGAAATCGGCCCACCGGCGCAGGCCGCCGTCCCGGCGCTGTTCAACTTGATGGAGGACGACGAGGATCGCTACGCTGCCCGGATTTCGCTCGCAAAGATCGGACCGCACGATCTTCCGCTGCTGGTCGAAAAGATGAAGCACGAAAGTCCGTTCGTTCGCCTCGCCGCGATCGAAGGCATGAACAACCTCGGAATCGACGCGCTGCGCGCCGTTCCGTTTCTCCGTGAGCGACTGGCCGACAAAGAGCTGCTCGAGCAGAGCCAGATGGGTCGCGACTACGGGATTCGACGTCGCATCGAAGCAGTCGTGCTCAAACTGTCAAAGTATCACGAGTTCTGATCTCGAGCTCGGCGACTTGATGACGGCGCGCTGTCACAGCATCCAGCGACGCGCTTCGCGCGGGTTTGCAGCGAGCGGCCAAATCGAATGAAACGAACCGACGGCAGTGGAGTTCGCGTCGTCCTCCGGCGAGATCCGAGTTAGTATCGTCGCGGCAATCCGGCGGTGAGCCCGTCGAGCGGGCGTGTGCTGTCGCCGAAATGTTCCACCGGCACCTGCATGCGCTCCAGCAGCGAAAGGTACAGGTTACTCAGCGGCGTTTCGGTCGGGTAGCGAACGTGACGACCCGGGTCGATCGTGCCCCCTCCACGTCCAGCCAAGAGGATCGGCAGATCCTCATGGTTGTGCTTGTTTCCATCACTGATGCCGCTGCCGTACATGATCATACAGTGATCCAGAAGCGTTTCGTCGCCTTCGCGAATCGACTGTAGTCGACCGAGCAAGTACGCGAACTGCTCGATTTGAAAACGGTTGATCTCCGCGATCTTCTCCTGCTTCCTCAGGTCGCCGCCGTGATGGGTGAGCTCATGGTGCCCTTCCGGCACACCGATGAAACGGAAGCTTCGATTGCTTCCGGCGTTGGCGTACATGAGCGTCGCAACACGCGTCACATCGCCTTGAAACGCCAGGACCATCATGTCGCTGAGAAGGCGAAGGTGTTCGCGGTAGTCGTCGGGGACCCCTGCCGGTGGAACCGCCGCGGGCGAGGACGCATTCTCCTGTCGCGGTTCGCGGATCGCTGCCACGTCGATGCGGCGCTCGATCTCGCGAATCGACGCGAAGTACTCATCGAGTTTCCGCCGGTCGTCGACGCTGACACGCCGCTCGACGCCACGAGCTTGCTCCAAAACGAAGTCGAGGATGCTGCGCCGGTCCTGCTGGCGCCGGGCACGACTGAGAGCGTCCTCACGGTCGTCTCCGCTGCGAAAAAGCCGCTCGAACACAAGGCGCGGGTCGATCTCGCGCGGCATCGGCGTCGTCTCGGTGCGCCATGAGATGTTGCTCGTGTACGCGCAGCTGTACCCGGAGTCGCACGATCCCGATTGACTCGCTGGATCGCAGCTGAGCTCGAGAGACGGCAGTCGCGTCCCGTGGCCGACGACCTGCGCCACCAATTGGTCGACCGATCGCCCCAGACGAATCCCGGCACCGTTGGTCTTCACCGCTTGCGCCGCCGTCAGAAAAGCCGCCGACGACCGGGCGTGGGCACCGCCCCCGTCGCCATTGACACGCGCCTTGTCATTGGTCAGGCCGGTGAGAACGAGAAACTCTTTTCGGAGGGGCTTGAGTGGTTCCAAAATGTAAGGCAGCGAAAAGTTCGCCCCTTCGCTCGTGGGCGTCCACTCGGGAATCTGCACGCCGTTGGGAATGTAGAGGAATGCCAAACGGCGTGGCGGTGGAACTGCGCGCGCCGCAGCGCCGGCAAGGACGGACGTCGGCGCGAACGTCTCGAGGAACGGCAGCGCCATGGTCGTACCGAGCCCGCGTAAAAACGCACGGCGCGAGACGCCGGCCCGCTGTGAAACTCGCAACCCCGTGGACGGTGACGATGGTGCCATGGATCAGCTACACTCCGGCATGTGACCTGCGGCAGGTTACCGCGCGCTGTTGTGGCGTTCCCCAGCAAACGAGCGTCGCGAAGGAAGCGTCACGTTAGTGCGCCTGCCGAAGAGGTGCGAGAAGTTCCGCACACCGGCGCGACGCGCGGTCATGTTACTCGATTCCGCGCCCGAGCGCACATATCTACGCTCCTTCGCCGCCTGAAAACCCCGGTCGTCCGGTAAACGTCGCCCTGGGGACGGCCCTCCACAGCGCGGTTCTCCGATCGAACAACGCGCGCGCGCCTGTGGACCGAGCTCGCGCGGCACGGGCCCTTCAAACAGGTTGCCGCGTCACATCGTCGATCCGGTCGACGAACGTCTCGTAGCTCTCGATCTGCGACCGGCCGACGGAACGCATGTCGGCGTCACCCTCGTTCCACTGTTTAAACCAGCTCGCTGTCTGGCGGAGCGACTCGCGCACCGGCCACCCGGGTTTCCACCCGAGAGTCCACAACGCTTTATCGACGGCCAAGCGCAACACCTGCGACTCGTGCGGATGGTCGACGTTCGACTCCGCTTCCCAAGTCCCACTGCCCCACTCTCGGCAGAATTCATCGACGACATCCCGCACTGGGATCTCATTTCCCGGTAGCGGCCCGAAGTTGAAGCCATCCATGAAGCGTTTGTCATCCGTTGTGAGCAGTTTCGCGGCGAGGACCAAGTAGCCACTCAGCGCCTGGAGGACGTGTTGCCACGGCCTCAGAGCACTCGGGTAGCGGATCTGAATCGGCTTCCCCTCAATGACCGCCGCGACGATGTCGGGGATCAGCGCGTCCTTCGTCCAATCGCCGCCGCCGATGACGTTGCCGGCGCGCGCACTAGCGAGCTTGACACCGTGCTTGGGGAGCGCCTCCGGGTGAAAGAACGAGTGCCGGTAGGATCGAATCGCGAGCTCGGCAGCCCCCTTACTGCCGCCATAGGGATCGTGTTCGCCCATGGCATCGATCTCTCGATAGCCCCACACCTGCTCGACGTTCTCGTAGCACTTGTCGCTCGTGATGCAGACGATCGCGCAGGCATGACCGAGCACCCGAACCGCCTCGAGGACGTTCACAGTTCCGATCGTGTTGACTTCGAACGTCTCGCGTGGGATCTCGAAGCCGGTACGAACCACCGACTGCGCCGCGAGGTGCAAGATGACGTCGGGCTTCGCGGCCTCGATTGCGGCCTGTAGTGTCGGTAGATCGCGCAGGTCGGCGATGTGGTGATTCTCGAGCAACTCGACGAGGTTGGCTTCGGTGAAATGGTTCGGCTGCGTTGGCGGCTCGAGTGCATACCCAGTCACCCGAGCTCCGAGCTTCGAGAGCCAAAGACACAGCCACGACCCCTTGAACCCAGTATGTCCGGTAACGAAAATCGACTTTCCTGCGAGTGTTCCGAGTTGATCCGCAAACATGTTGTTTTGGCTAGCTCTTCCTTGGGGCCGACGGAATCTCTGCGGCCGACGGTGCTCGAAAATGGCAGGATGGCGAGATCACCCGACGCTCACCGGACGGTGCAGACAGCGACGATGGAATCGGCCGCAACCTGCCACAACTTAACCGCAAAGCAGAGTCGATCAAGACGGAACCGTGCCAATCGCCGCCGAGCGCCCAAGCGAACACATGCCGAGGTTGTGAGTTTTGAGCGGGCCGTCGAAGCTCACGCTCACCTCCGGAACGGCACACGGCGAGGCTGTGAACTTCTTGGAGCGCTCCAGCGTAACTCACGGTCACGCTTGGCGCTCAATGCCGAAACGGCACACGGGAGTGTGCCTACTACTTTGAAGATCGTGTTGGCGACGTCTTTATAGTAGCAGGCACACGGCTGTACCCTTTTGAAGATCGTGCTCGCCGGGTAAGTTGAGTGCGGTTCCGGCAGCCCGTGTGCCGTTCCGGACGTGAACTGACCGTGGACCGTGACCGTGAGCTGCGACGGCACGTTTTAAAAAACACTCAGCCCCGCGGCGTGAGTCGGTCAAGAGTTCGCCACCACTCAATAGTCCGCTACTGATCCATCTTCAAAGTAAACCTTCGGATTGGGGTTCTGCGCCGGAAACTTCTTCGCTACATTCTCGTCGAGCTTGAGCCCCAAACCGGGCCACGGCGGCAGCTCGGCGTAGCCATCGGTGATCTTCACGGTCCGGCCGCTGAAGAGATCCAGGCGCGCACCTGTCGGGTTCGGCTGCGACTCCTGAATCACACAGCTCGGCGACGACCCACTGACGTGGAGCGACGCCAAGCCCAGACCGGTCGAAAAGTTGCCAGGACAGTGCGGCGCCACCTCGATGAACTGGGCTTCGGCCATGGCGGCGATCTTCTTGATTTCGGTGATGCCGCCACACTGGATCACGTCAGGCTGCACGTAACTGACGAGGTGACGACTGATGAGATCCTCGAACATCCACTTCGTTGTGTGGCGCTCGCCGGTGGCAAGCGGCACGGTCGTTTGCCTGCCGAGCCATTCGAGGGCGTCATTACCTTCGAGCTGAATCGGCTCCTCAAGAAACATGATCCGGAAGGGCTCAATCGCTTTCGCGAACTCGAGCGCCATCACGGGAGTCAGGAGCCCATGCGCATCGACCAGAATGTCAAAGTCATCGCCGGCCTCGTCGCGCATCTCCTCGATGATTTTCACAGCCCGCTTCAAATTCCACGGCCGCTTGATCGTGCGCCGGCCGTCAATCTCATCGATGACGTAGGGCGACGTTTTGATGGCGGTGTAACCGAGCTCCTTCGCGCGGCGCACCCCCTGACGGCCGCTACCATGGATGTAAAGCCGAACACGCTGGCGGGCTGCACCTCCGAGCAGTCGCCAGATCGGCGCATCGAGCAGCTTGCCGAGAATGTCCCACAGCGCCAGGTCGACGCCGCTGATCGCTGCGTTCAGAACCGGCCCGCCTCGCCAACGAGGCCAACGGTACATCGCTTGCCAGAGAAACTCGATCCGCGTCGGATCCTCTCCAACGATCACCCGTTCCAGATCCTGGACCGCAGTCTCGCACGTCCGCGACTTTCTGTGCACGGTCGCGTGTCCTTCGCCGACGACGCCCTGGTCGGTGAAGATCTTCAAGTAGACCTCATCCTCGACGATCAGAGTCTTGAGCCCGGTGATCTTAATTTTGGGGATTTTGGCCCACAAGCGACTGGGGAACGACGCCATCCACACAGGCGCGCCGGCGACAGCGAGCGCAGCCGATCTGAGAAACTGACGACGGTGCATGATGCTTTCTCCTGACTTGAATCGGTCTGAGTCCTTGTCGGCCCGACCTTCATCATGCCCGAATCGGTCGTCAATGGGGATGGCTCTTCGAGCTGCCCTCGACGCGCTTCGCGCCATCCGGACGAAGGCGCGCGCTCGAGATCCATCCGAGACGTTATATCGTTGCTGCGGTCAAACTTGACAACAACGCGCCACGCTGGAACCCGGCGGGCGCCGCGGTGCTCATTTGTTTGGTCTTTGTTCACTCCTCGCCCTCTTTCTGGAAAAAGTCGGCGCGCGGTAGGTTTTTTGAGTAGCAATCTTGTCGGGTTTTGATAGCCTAACGGCGTTGGTTGGAGAACCCGCAGGGGGTTCTACGGGGTCAGAAGCTCAAACGATATTGACGTGAGTGACGCGTAAGGAACTTCAGGAGGCAGCCATGAACCGCCTTTCTTTTTGTGCTTGTGCAACGCTTCTAGCACTTGCTTTCTCGGCGCCGAAAGCCCATGCCGGATTGCTGTACGACGATAGCAGTTTCGCTGGAGCCACAACGATCAACTTCGAAGACATCAGTCTCGGGCTCTACGCCTCGTTCGGATCGGGATCGGTGACGTTTGAGGCCGTCAACGGCTCCATTCTCCACGTGCTCAACGACGGCAGCGACAGCCTGCAGCCAATTGCGGTGGTCGGTGTCACGGGCACGATCAAGGTTGACCTTAGCGGTGTCGATGCTAACCGCATCGGCTTCGACTACAACGTCAACGTCAGCGACGTCTACCTCGAAGTCTTCGACGAAAACGGCGTCAAGTTGTACGACTCCGAAGACGACGGCATCGGCGTCATGGGCGAAGGGTTTCTCGGCTGGGAATCGAACGAGAAGATCGGTTACGTGCTGATCCATAACCACGGCTCGACGTTTTCGATCGACAACTTCAAGTACGAATACGCCCCGCTCGGCGGTGGCGGCGGCTTGTCGACTCCGGAGCCAGGATCGATGCTGCTCTTGGGATTTGGCGCCGCGGCGGTCGGCCTGGGTCTGCGCCGTCGCCGCAAGGCCCTGCCCAAGTCGTAACCACGATCCTTCTGAGTTAGTTTCAAGTTTAAACCACGCGAGCGCGCTGCTCTCAAAACAGCGCGCTCGTTTGCATCTCGACTGTGCCCACCTTGCGCTGGGCGCGCCTTGCTTGTCGCGATCTGTCGGCAACCAGCTTTCCGCGAGCGCCCCGTCGCTCCTGAAGAGCCCGTGTTCGCTCTTGAAGCGGCCGTGACGTCCGTCCATGATGGGACGGACGAAGACACAGTCCACTTTGCTTCAGGAGCACATGACACTTCTCGCGCGAACCGTCTGGCCCCGAACGACCAGACCCCCAAGCGGCCAGCGGCGTTTAGCCAGGCCAGCGAGTCTCAGCGGCATCTGCGCCGTCGCCGCACTCCTCACCAGCGCCGGTTCGCTCATGGTTAGGGCGCCCGCGACCGCCGCCTCCCCTGAGTTCGGCGCTGAGCAGCTCGAGTTCTTTGAGTCCGACATTCGCCCGCTACTGGTCGAGCACTGCTACGGCTGCCACTCGGCCAGCGCGAAGAAATCGCGCGGCGGGCTGCAGCTCGATCATCGCGCTGGTCTTCTCGAGGGGGGCAGTCGCGGACCCGCCGTCCTACCCGGCTCCCCCGACCAGAGCCTGCTCGTCGCAGCGGTCAGCTACGAAGACGCGGATCTCCAAATGCCGCCGTCTGGAAAGCTCTCCGAGAACGATGTCGCTCTCATCAAGAAGTGGGTGAAGCTTGGCCTTCCAGATCCACGCGAGCGCGAGCTCTCCGGGTCAGCTCCGCTAGCAGGAATGTCGATCGAAGAGGGGCGAGACTTTTGGTCGATGCGTCCACTCATCCGCGCCTCGTCGCCGACGGTACAAAACATCGACGCGGTGGCCGACCCCATCGACACGTTTATTCTCGCCAAGCTTGAAGCTGCCGGCCTCAAGCCTTCCCCGAGGGCGGATCGCGCCTCGCTCCTAAGACGCGCGACGTTCGACCTCATCGGTCTACCGCCAACTCCCGAAGATGTCGCCGCGTTCGTCAGCGACGAGTCCCCCGACGCTTACACACGCCTGATCGATCGTCTTCTGGCCACGAATCAGTATGGTGAACGCTGGGCGCGCTTTTGGCTGGACAAGGCCCGCTACACAGATCGCTTGGCAGGCTGGGACGGTAGCCAGGCGTCGCCGTGGCTCTACCGCGACTGGGTCGTCAGTGCTTTCAACGCCGATGTGCCTTACGACGAGTTCATCACACGACAGCTTGCGACCGACCTTCTACCGAGCACCGGACCGGAGGACCACCCCGCACTCGGCCTCCTGGGCCTGAGCCCCACATACTGGAAGGAGCTCAAACTCGACAACTCGCTCGTCAAAGGCGTTGTCGCCGAAGAGTGGGAGGAACGCGTCGACACGATCGGTCGCACGTTTCTCGGGCTAACACTAGCGTGCGCCCGTTGTCACGACCACAAGTTCGATCCGATCAAGACGACCGACTACTACGCGCTCGCTGGCGTCGTTGCCAGCACGCGGATGAAAGATCGCCCCATCGTCTCGGACGAGCGCTGGCAACCGATCCAAGCAGCACGCGAAACCGTTGCGCGACTCACCAAAGAGCGCCAAGGCCTTCAGGAGAAGAAAGCGCGCAGCGAGTCGGAGGAGAAGCGCCGGCGCGAAATCAACGCAGAAATCGATGCGGCGAAACGCTCCGTAGCAGACTATGACCTGCCGCTCGCAGCGGCGGTCGAAGAGTCGAGCATTCACGTCCTCGCCAACGGCCCCAACCGAACGAAGATCGAGTATCGCAAGGGCGAACCTCGAGACCTGCGCGTCCACCTGCGCGGCGACCCAACGAAGCTCGGCGAGACGGTGCCGCGCGGTTTCATTTCGGTGCTCTCGACAGGACCCCGCCGCAGCTTCACACAAGGCAGCGGCCGCCGAGAGCTTGCCGACGCGATCGTCGACGATGCCGCCCCGCTGACGGCGCGGGTGATCGTCAACCGCATCTGGGGCGAACACTTCGGCCGCGGCATCGTCGCCACAACAAGCAATTTTGGCACCCAGGGGTCGCGGCCGTCGCATCCCGAGCTTCTGGACCATCTCGCAGCGCGCTTCATCGCCAGCGGTTGGTCCCTAAAATGGCTTCACCGAACGATCATGCTGTCGGCGACCTATCAGCAATCGAGCCGGATGCATTCCGACAGCTTCGCAATCGATCCAGAGAATCGCCTGCTCTGGCGAATGAATCGTCGCCGCCTCGAGTTCGAGTCGTGGCGCGACGCCGCACTCGCCGCCAGCGGTCGCCTTGATCTCCAGGTCGGCGGCGCCCCGAAAGCGCTCAGCACCGACGAGAATCGCCGCCGCACCCTATACGGTTTGATCGACCGACGCGAGCTCGACACGATGTTACGGCTACACGACTTTCCCGATCCCGCCGGCCACAGCCCGCGCCGCGAACCGACGACAACACCGGTTCAGCAGCTGTTCGTCCTCAACAGCCCCTTCATTCGCTCCCATGCTCGTCACCTCCACGACCGCCTCACGCGTCGCGGCCTTCCCACGACGGACGAGAAGGTACGCCAGGTGTACTTGTGGCTCTTCGGGCGACGCGCAACAGCCCAGCAGATTCGCCTGGCACGGGTTTTCGTCGGCGCCGAGAATCGTACTGGGTCTCAACACGCAGCAGAAGTCTCTACAACATGGCAGCAGTATCTGCAGGCTTTGCTGGCAAGCAACGAGTTCGCATTTGTCGACTGAGTCGATCATGAGGGCGTTTCAAACACCACCGCCCATCAACGGCGCAGCGAACGATCACAGGATGCAAAGAGTCTCATGACGGATCCAGCGCAGCGTAGTGTTCGAGCTCTTTCTCGACGCGAGCTCATCCAACGACTCGGAGGTAGCACTGCAGCTCTCGGAATCGCTGCGGCCTTCGGCGACGACATTCTTAGCGGCGCCGTCACTACCGGAACGCCAGGGCCGCACTTCGCTCCGCGCGCCAAACGCGTCATCCACCTGTTCATGAACGGTGGTCCGTTTCAGGCGGACTTCCTCGATCCCAAGCCAGCGCTCAAGAAGTACGCCGGCAAGCGGCCGCCCGGCGCTGACCTGCGCACCGAACGCGTCACCGGCGGACTTTTGCCATCGCCGTTTGCCTATGCACGGCACGGCGAAAGCAGCCTCGAAGTCTCGGAGCTATTGCCGGAGTTCGCCAAGTGCATCGATGACGTCTGCGTCATTCGCTCTTGTCACAGCGACAATCCGAATCACAACCCCGCGATGTTCTTGATCAACAACGGCACCATCGCGCCGACTGCGCCGTCAATGGGTTCCTGGCTCTCCTATGGGCTCGGCACCGAGAATCGAGATCTGCCCGGGTTCGTGGCACTCTGCCCAGGCAGACCGGTCGAGTTTCCCCTCCTGTGGACAAGCTCGTTTCTACCGCGGCGGCATCAAGGCACCTATATCAACCATTCGAAACTCGCTCCCGAAAAGCTCGTGCCGTTTCTTCGCAATCCGACGCTCGATCGACAGGAGCAGCGACGGCAACTTGATCTGCTGCAAGCGATCAATCAAGAGCACCTCGCGCAGCGCGGTCAAGACGATGCTCTCAGCGCGCGAATCGAAGCGATGGAAACAGCATTCCGCATGCAGTTCGAAGCCAGCGAAGCTTTCGACATCGCGCGCGAGCCCGCGGAAGTGCGAGCGCGTTATGGCACAGGCCACTTCGCGAACGGCTGTCTCTTAGCGCGCCGCCTCGCCGAGCGTGGCGTTCGCTTCACTCAGCTCTACTACGGCGACGGTCAGCCGTGGGATACGCACAATGACCACAACGCCCGCGTGCGTAAGCTCGCGCGCGACATCGATCGACCGATGGCTGCACTGCTGAACGATCTGAAGGAACGCGGGCTGCTCGAGGAGACGCTGGTCATGTGGGGAGGCGAGTTTGGTCGCACACCAGTCTCCGAAAATGGCAACGGGCGTGACCACAACCACTGGGGATTCACTATGTGGATGGCAGGAGGCGGTGTACGCGGCGGCATGACCTATGGCGAGACCGACGACTTCGGCTTCGCGGCAGTGCAGAAGAAAGTGCACGTCCACGATCTCCACGCCACGATCCTGCACCTACTCGGAATCGATCACGAGCGCCTGACGTATCGCTATGCCGGGCGAGACTTTCGCCTCACGGACGTCTACGGCGAAGTGGTGCGCGGCATCATCGCGTAGTAGAGCCTAGCGCTAGCGTCCGTCGCAGGGAGCGACAGATTCGCATCTCTACCGCTGACAACGGACTTTCTCGGGCTTCGGACTTCGCTCATACGGGGACTGTTCCTGGACCTCAATCGGCCCCGTGCACCGAGCTCGGCGACGAAAGCAGATTCCAAATGAGGTGCGCAGCTGCGAAACGAACGTTGGAATCCCCGTCTTCAAGGGCTTCGTTCAGCGTCTCGATCGCGAACGCGCGCTCGGCTGGTTTGACGAATGCTGCAAGCGGCCCAAAGAAATCGCCATCGCAATACCGTCCCGCAGCGGCATCGTGGGCTCGCAGGGCGGCCGTGGCAGCCAGAACTTCTCGCAGGTCTCCAACACCCGCGACATTCGCCAGATTGCGTGCAGCGACGACTCGCGCGTTCCCTTCAGCGCTCCGAAACTCCTGCAGAAACCAGCGCTTGAGAAACGGCCGCCGGAGAGAGACGGTCGCGAGTGCACAAACCGTCACCGCAAGAACCATCACGACCCACGTAATCCTCCTCGAGGCTGCGCGGCGCCGCGTCATGAGCACGCCGGACTAAGTGTCGGGTGGCGTCCAACGAACAGACGCACGAACTCGGCGTCAACGGGAGTGCAAGTCGTGCTAACAGCCACTCGATAGAGTGTCACCGTGTCTTCTGCCTCATGTTGTCGGCGAACGCTGTGATGAGAACTCGTGACGAGATCCGTGCGTGGGATGCGCACGGAGACCTGCTCGAAATCAAGCAGACACTTCCGGCCATCATACTCCGAGTCCGAGAACGAACAAGGGAACCTTGTCCTTGCCGCATCTGAGAAGGAGTCAGTCCCGCGAGGGACAGGGGCAGAGACAGAGACGGAGACGGATGACGAGGCAGAGACACACACGCCCACGCTCTCGCCCACTCCCACGCCCACTCCCACTCCCACTCCCACTCCCACGCCCACTACGCCCACTCCCACTCCCACGCCCACTCCCACGCCCACTCCCACGCCCACGCCCACGCACTCGCACTCGCACTCGCCCACGCACTCGCACTCGCACTCGCACTACTCGCCCACTCCCACTCGCACTCGCCCACTCCCACGCCCACGCACTCGCCCACTCCCACTCCCACGCCCCGCCCACGCCCCCACACCCACACGCTACGCCCGTAGCGCGGTCGCGACGATTCACGGACAAAAACGATGCATCGCCCCCCGGCGTCAGCGTACAATCCGTGGCGTGGTGAGTCGATCGGGCTGCTAAAGTACGGAGAGGCGCGATGCACGATCCTACGCAACTCGCACACCCGCGATTGAGTCGACGTGAAACGCTCCAGGTTGGTGGACTTGGACTTCTGGGGCTATCGTCAAGCGGTGTCAGCCGATTGCTGGCGGAAGATCGCGCGCGCCGCGACGCCACCGATCGGAGCCCCCGTCGCAGGCCGAAGAACGTCGCGTTTATCTTCCTCCCTGGCGGCCCTCCGCAGCACGAGACGTTCGACCCGAAACCGGATGCGCCGCGGGAAGTGCGCGGCGAATTTGGCGTCATTCCGACCCGCACACCCGGGATGTATCTTTGCGAGCACATGCCGCTCCTCGCGCAGCGCAGCCAACGCTTTGCGATCCTTCGCACTCTCCACCACCACAGCAACGACCACATCGCCGGCACGACAATCATGGTGTCGGGCGACACGCGGGTTCCCTCGCTCACGCCGGCGGATAAAAACCCGGACGTCAACGACACACCCGGCATCGCCGCGCTGGCGGGATACTATCGACCGGGACGGAGTGGACTTCCCGGCGCAGCGGTGCTTCCAGAGTACGTCGGACGAGGATCGGGTTCGGGACGCATCACCCCAGGTCAGACTGGCGGTCGACTTGGAGCGCGACACGACCCCTGGTTAGTGAAGGCAGCCTCGGACTGCCTTGGCTGGGGCGCGTGCCCCGACTGCTTCAACGACGGTGATGATGATGCAGTCTTTGCCTTTGGTCTCGAGCACGGTCACACCGTCTCGGGACCGGTGTTCGATCCGCCCAACCTCCGACTCCCCAGTGGGCTGTCGCCGGGCCGCTTGGGCTCACGGCTCTCGCTCCTCGATGCGTTTGAGCAGTCGCACGTGACATTCTCCGAAAACGCCGAACGTCGCCAAGAACACGGCGACGAGTTCCACGACCAGGCGGTCTCCCTGTTGACGTCGCCGCGCGTGCGCCGCGCACTGGATCTCAGCAATGAAAAAGAGAATGTCCTCGACGCCTACGGCCGCAATAAGTTCGGCTGGTCGCTTCTCCTGACGCGCCGACTGCTCGAGGCCGGTGTCAACATGGTGCAAGTCAGCCTTGGACGCAACGGCACGTGGGATCTTCACCGTCGAGCGTTCCCACTTCTCAAAGACTTTCTGCTGCCTTACACCGACCGCGCCGTGTCGACGTTCTTGGATGACATGGCAGCACATGGACTCCTGGACGAGACGCTCGTCGTACTCGCCGGCGAATTTGGCCGCACGCCGCGCATCTCTGCACCTCTTGGAAGGCGCCCAGGGAGAGACCACTGGGGACCGCTCCAGTCCGTCCTCTTTGCGGGTGCTGGGGTCAATGGCGGTAGCATCATCGGTGCGTCCGACCGCATCGGAGGACACCCAAAAGAATTACCGAAGACACCCGAGGATCTCGCCGCGACGATCTTTGACGCCCTTGGGATCCCGGAAAACTCCACCTATCAGGACGTCGCCGGACGACCGCACTATGTGTACTTGGGCCAGCCGATTCGAGAAATCTATGGCTAGGCTGCTACCGGACGCTGCGACCAAAGAACCTCCTCAGGCAGCGCGACGGGACGCGCGACACTGCCGCTCAGCAACTCGTGGTGAGGCGCGGAACACGCTGCGTGTCGTAGCGAGCGCCCTTTTACCGTTCCTCTTGATCGCCGTCGTCACCGCAGCTAGCCTTGCCGTTGCGGGGGAGACTCCTACAAAGCGAAAGGCCGCGGCGCAGGCCGCCCCCAAGGACCGCCAGCGAATCCTCGGCAAGTGGACCGCCACCGTCAACGGCAAGACCTTCCTCATTCCGATCAGCGAACGCACGATCGGCTCGAAGCTCCTCTATACGCTTCGCTCAGGAAAAAGTCCCAAGGAGATCGATCTGCAGCATCGGAGCAGCGATCCGCGCCCGCGCGCCACCGCGGCAGGGATCTACGAGTTTCGTGAGAATACTCTGCGCATCTGCTTTGTTCATTCCGGTCCGCGTCCGAAGAAGTTCGCTGCGGACGTCAAACGCGGACAGTTCTTGCTCGTCCTCAAACGCCAGAGCGACGCAGAGTGAGAGGGTACTGCACAGCGGCGCCGGGGGCCTGACCCGACTTGCAGGCGCTGTTGATAGGGCACCAGACGACGCGCATAACACCTTGTAGAACAGGGAATAACGCCGTCAGCGAGGGTACCCTTGGACAATTCTTGTAACGCAGAGCCACTGAACGCGACTGTTTCATTGAGGGCTTGCAGCTCGTTCGGGTTCGTGAGGCAGACATATTTCAGGCGAAAGAGGTGCCCATGGAAGCGATCATGCACAGCGTCTATCTCCTCACCGCAGTGGTCGGTGGCACGTTTCTAGTAGTGCAGACAGCGCTTCTGTTCGTCGGCGGCGACGGCGGCGACGGCGATGTCGATGTCGACTCAGATTTCGACGGTGATGAGTCTCAAGCCACGTTCAAAGTACTGTCCTTCAAGACATTGGTCGCCTTCATCACGTTCTTCGGACTCACGGGTCTCGCGAGCAGCACTGGAGGACTGGCACCGATTCCGACGCTCCTGACTGCGATTGCTGCCGGCGTCGCCGCGCTCTACATCGTGGCCTATCTGATGGTTTTGCTGACGAAGCTGGAGGCTAAGGGCAACGTGGATCTACGCAATGCGGTTGGGAGCAGCGCGACAGTCTATCTGACTGTCCCTGCGGACAACTCGGGAGCGGGAAAAGTGATCGTCTCAGTGCAAGGACGACGCCTCGAATGCAAGGCTGTGACCTCGGGGGAGGAAATTCCCACGGGTGCTGAGGTCACAGTCGTTGGGACGACGACGTCGGACACCCTCGCCGTGCAACTGACGGAAAGGAGCTGAATATGCCGTGGCTGGAGAACAACCCATACGCCATTGCGATCATCATCGCTGCAACGCTCTTCATGAGCGGCTTCATCATCGTTCTCGCCAAACGCTACAAGCGCTGCCCAAGTAACCGCATCCTCGTCGTCTACGGCAAAGTTCGACGTGGAACATCAGCTCGCTGTCTCCACGGTGGCGGCGCTTTTATCTGGCCGCTGATTCAGGACTTCGACTATCTGTCCCTTGACCCCATTCAGATCGAGATTCCGCTCGAAGCCGCGTTGTCGATCGAAAACATCCGCGTCAACGTGCCGAGCGTTTTCACGGTGGCGATCGGCACTCAACCCGAGGCGATGCAAAACGCTGCGATACGCCTGCTTGGCCTGACGACCGAAGACATCATGAAGCAAGCGGAAGACATCATCTTCGGCCAGCTCCGCCAAGTCATCGCCTCGATGGGTATCGAGGACATCAATCGTGACCGCGAGAAGTTCCTCCAAAACGTGCAAACGTCGCTCGAGCCAGAGCTGGAAAAAATCGGTCTCGTCCTGATCAACGTCAACATCAAGGACATCACCGATGAGTCCGGCTACATCGAGGCGATCGGTCGCAAAGCCGCTTCCGAGGCAATCCAGCAGGCGGAAATTGACGTTGCCGATCAAGTCAAAAAGGGAGCGATTGGCGTCGCCGAAGCGCAGAAGGTTCAAGCGATCGAGGTGGCGGAAGCGCACAAGTTCCAAGAAATCGGTACGAAGGAGGCGGAGAAGGACCAGAACGTGCGCGTCGCCCAGTTGGACCGAGAGAAAACGGTCGGCGAGCAGGCGGCAGCGTTCGAGCGCGAAGCTCAAGTGAAGGAAGCCGAACGGCAGATGCGCATTGCAGTGGCAGATGCAAACGCCCAGGCCGTCTCTGGAGAAAACGTCGCCGCAGCCACTGTAGCTGACGTGAACGCAGAGCTGCGGATCAAGCAAGCTGATGCGTTTCAGCGCTCGGAAACCCGCCATCGCGAGGCGGAGGCAGCAGTTCGCGAAGCACAGTACGTCGCGGAAGCGCGGGCCGCGGAAGCGCTCGCATCAAAAGTGGAGCAGGAAAAGCGTGCCGAGCTCGAGTCGGTCGCACGAGCGGCCAAGGCCAAACAAATCGTCGACGCAGAAGCCGACGCCGAGCGCATTCGCATTCACGCGGAAGGAGAGGCATCTGCGATTTTCGCCAAGCTCGAGGCCGAAGCACGAGGCAACTACGAGATCTTGGCGAAGAAAGCAGAGGGGCTCAAACAGATCGTCGACGGTTGCGGCGGTTCGCAGGAAGCATTTCAAATGCTCATGCTCGAGCATCTCGAAGAGCTTTCGAAGACAGCAGCGGCCGCGATCTCAAACATCAAGTTCGACAAGGTCGTCGTCTGGGATGGTGGTAACGGCGGTAATGGCAACGGCACAACGAGCACTGCCGGGTTTCTTCAGGGCTTGGCCAAGTCGCTCCCTCCGATGCTGAACATCATGCGCGACGTTGGCGGCGTCGAGATGCCCGAGTTCTTCGGCAAGCTCGTCAAAGACGACGCGGCAGGTACGAACAAAGCAAGCGCGGATCGCACAAAAGTCGCTCGCAAAGGGAGCAAGACGTCCACGCCGGTCGATGCGGGACCCGAACACAGCTGATGTAGATTCGACCCCGGCCGGTCGTACGTTAGAAGTACGGTCGGGGTCGCTCGCCGCGCTTCCGATCGCAGAGTCGTGCCTGACGGTGGGCGCACGACTGCTGCGCGACGAGTTGTTGTGGGAGGCCCTCGTTAGGTTACAATCAGAGGCCTGTCAGGGGTGCACTTCTCGCCGCAAAAAGATCTTCGCAGACCCGCGCTCCGCTTGTTCCAGGCATGACGCGACGCCAGTCGTGCGCGACAGTCTTGCGGCATCAACGAAACAAATGACTGGCTCGACATGTTGCGAAAGACGAAGCACGCGAACGCGTTGGTTCACCGGTCACGCTCTTCGCGCGCAAGCGAACGCCTCGCCCGCCAAGCGTTCTGCATAGCCGTTTGGGTTGTCACGGCAGCGACTCTTGTCGACGCTGACGTGACGATCAGCTCCGACACGGTCATCGACACAGTGATCGCCGATCGAATCGTCATCACCGGCAACGGCATCACCGTCGACATCGTCACTGGAGGCTCAGTTGACGGCGCGCTCTTCGACAACTTCAATTTTCCACCAGCAGGCGCCACGCTCAACGTTGCTGGAGGCATCGTCGATGGAGATATCGGTGACGCAGGATCCTTCAACGTACTGAATCTCTCAAGCGGTGACGTCACGGGGAACGTCAACTCTGTCAACGGACTCACGTTCTCCCTGAGTGGTGGTCGCATGGTCGGTGACATCGACATTATCCCGTCAACAGGATCCGTCGCGATCTCCGGCGGCATTCTCGAGGGCTCTCTGCTCCTTTGCGGCGGGCTTCAATTTTCAGGTGGAACGGTGACAGGAGATGTGACTCTCGGCGGCGCCGAGCCGAGCTTCGGATCCATCACCGGCGGCTTCGTCGCTGGCAACTTGAGCCTCAACCGCGCCGCGATCGACGTGAGTGGCGTCCTCGTCTCTGGTAACCTCACCGTTTCGGCGCAGGACGTCGGGGCTCTGACGATCACCAGCGGCACGGTCCGCGGTGATCTGAAGGTGGATAGCAGCGAACTAAACGTCCAAGGAGGAACATTTCGCTCGACTCTGATCGTCGACGAGAGCAACGTTGCCGGCAGCACAGTGAATTTCTTTGGCTTTGACCTCGCCTTCTCAAGTGAGAGAGTAACTGGCGTACTCGCAGACGGCGAACCGATCGGAACTGGTATTCCCTTCACTCTCGGCCACGAAGACTCACGCCTCGTTCTACACAACACGTCATCCCCTCCGGCGTCGTTAGCGATCACAACGCAAAGCCCTCACCCGATCGCGCTACCGACAACCGGAGTGTCAGGACTTGCTGTCGTCGCCGGAGACGTGTTCATCGGTGAAATCGGCGTCGCAGAGCTGACGGTGATCGACCGCGGTGGCGATACCAAACGAACCCTGGCACTTCCCTACCCGCTGTCAGCGCTCGGGAGCGACGACTTCGTCTTTCCGGGCAGACTGTTTGCAGTCCCCGTCGACGCCACGAATGACATCGTGGAATTGAATCCGCAGACTGGCGCGGAAATCAATCGCTTCGCCGCACCTGAATCCACCAGTGAACAGAACGACGGACTCGCATACGGCGGCGGCGATCTGTTCTTCCTCAACGGACTCGGGTCGGACTTACTTTACCAGCTCAACCCTGATACTGGACAAGTGCTCGACGCTGACATCTTCACCACCGGTTCTGGAAACTATCAAGGGCTGGCAGTTCTCAACGATAGGGTCTACATCCTCGATGCAGGCGACGCAGACGTGCATGTTTTTGATCCTGACACAGACACTGTGATCTCGACGCTCGACATCGATGCAACCAACCCAGCGCTCGCCACCCTCACGGGAGGGATCTCGGGCATCGGCACGCCGGATCGACTGCTACTCTCAGACGGTTTGAATCTGTATGAAGTCGATCCGGAGACCGGCCAGGCCTCCGGAGCGCTCAAGATCGGCCACGCCGGCCTGTTCGAAGCTGACATCGAGCTCAGCTCTACCTGCGACACGATCGGACTGAGTTTCGGAATCGCTCACGATCAAGCGTTCATGATGCCGGTCGACGGTTTTCCTTCAGGCATCTCGCTGGACCTTAATTCCGGGTCGGGGCCCGACTTCGCGAACGTGATGCTCAACCCTGTCACCGCGGAGTGCGACGAAGCCCGTGCAGGGCTACTTTTCGCCATGGTGGGCAGCCTCACAGACCCACTCTCCGCGGCTTTACCGCCAGGCTCCAATCAGAAGGTTGCAACGATCGTCTACGAGTCCTCGCCTCTGCTCATACCGGGTGACACATCCGAGTTGGCGTTTGTTGATTGTCTTAAGATCGACGTGGAAAGCCCGACAGCAGGATCGGCCGTCACGTGCGACGGCTCAACATTGGCTCCTTCAAAGAGTTCCGCGCCGGTAGTGGTTACAGAGTTCAGCTTCTCACGCGGCGACTGCAACCAAGACGGGGCGGTCGACATCTCGGATCCACTCACTCTTCTGATCTTCATGTTCGACCAGTCTCTGCTTGTCACGCTGCCGACGTGTGACGACGCGTGCGACAGCAACGACGATGGGCTGATGGACGTCAGCGATGCGATCTTTGCTCTTGAAGCGCTGTTCTTGAACGGTAGCGCGATACCAGAGCCGACCTTCGCATGCGGCGTTGACCCGACTGAGGATCCAATCGCCTGCGAGCAGTTTGACGCCTGCGCCTTCTGAGTGCGTAGCGAGAGGTCAGGCTAGCGCTAGGATAGGTCGATGCGCTCACCCCCCAGGCGCATGATCGACCTGCTGCCTCCGCCGCGCGTAGAGCGCGTACTGGCCGCCGAAAGGAAGTCGCCCCAGGGGCAACTCCAGCCGCCGCAAAAATGACAGCCAGCGGGGAAAGTAGAAGTAGCTACGTCGCACTGCTATTTGGAATCCCGCTTCTAGCAAGAGACTCGTCGCACGACGCCGACTGAGAAGTACGGCGTCGCGATCGAATTCGACGCGAGAGACGACCAGCCTCGTTCCGGGATTCCAAGGGTTGTGCTCAAAGAAAGCGAGCATGCCACCAGGGCGCAGCGATTCGTGAAGTCGCTTCGCTGTGACGAGCCATTCGGCCGGATCGATGTGGTGAAAAACACAGGCGGTGTAAACGACGTCGAATCGAGATTGAAACAGCTCTTCGGAGCAGGCGTCCTCGACGGTGACAAACCGCACCGTGGAGCCTCGGCACCGGCGTCGAGCTTCGCGAATCGTCAGCTGCGATGCATCCACTCCAATGACTGTCTCCGCGTCCAGCGCCTCGGCGAGCAACATTGAAGTCTCGCCGGTGCCGCACCCGTAGTCGAGAATCCTCCTCACCTGGAGGTCTGAGGCATGACGAGCTAACGTCGCCCCTACCTCTCGAACCCGCGCCTGGGCAAAGTACTCACGCGACTCTCCGACGAGGCGCAAACCGCGGTCGACGGCCTCATCGTACGTGGTCGAGTAGTCGTCAAAGTCCACCATGGGACGAACGCGGTGCTCACTCGCCTTTGAACGCGCCTTCAGCCGCAGCGGCGTCCGGGCTCTTCAGCGTCGAAACGCTTCGACGTCCACGTCACGAAACGCCGCGAAGCGAATCTCAGGCTCTTTCGAGACGAATTCAAGGAACGGCCGCAGGCTCTTAGAGTTTTCATGGGTGTAGAGCTTCGAATGTCCAATCAACACCACCGGGATTTCGACGTCGAGATCGCTGTAGGTACGACGAATTCGCTTCAAAGCAGCGACGATCTGGTGACCTGAGCACTGGTTGAAGTCCAGTTTCCACGGATGGAGTTGAGTGACCATAGAGACGGCCTTCGCAGCACGCTGAGCGAGACTCGCCCGAGGTTGCGACTGCACGGTCGTCCCTGGTTGTGCCGAGTTGGTGGTCGCGGCAGCCTTCGCGACCTTCGCAGAACGCCGCGCCATCATCACTCGCTGCAAACGGCAACGCGTCAGAAAAGTCCATATCGGACGTCTCTCGCAATAAATCGGTATCTCGAGAATCTTCCCATCAGGGTCACGGAGGCACACATTCGATTCAGACGCAGGCCATGGAACAACTTCGCTCTCGGCGCCCGAGTAATCAAACTGGATGTTCGTATTCATCTTGCCGTACTTGAACACTGATGTGTCAATCTCGAAGCCGTTATCCGCCAGAGCAATCAGCATGTTCTTGGACGGCTGCATAGTCCACGCTGGCGCACGAAAAGCTGTACAGCGATAACCTGCGTCGACCGGAGTGAGGAGTTCCTCAAGGTATTCCTTACCAATCCGCAGCATCTCGGAAATCCGCTCCAACTCCAGCACCGCGATGTTGTCCTCCGCGAGATCCCCCACCCACCTCTCGTCTTCCCACCGCGCATTGAAGCGGCTAGAGTGCATGTGCAGCTGCACGTCGTGCCCAGTGCCGAGTGCTCTACGCAGTTGTTCACAGATCTTCTCGTAGGAGAACCGGTCGGTGCCCGTCGACTCCGCGTACTCACGAAATTTCAGCAGTGCGGGGACATCCGGCATGATGGTCAGCACGGCGCCGAATTCGTCGAAGTCCGCCAACATGCGATCGGTGGGCTCCACCATCACGTCGTACGGATCCCCGGTTCCATTGCCGTGAAGTTCGTAGTCCAGTGTCAACAGCACCTGCATGTGCTGACCTCCTACACCATCAAAATCTCTCGTGAACGCCCGCACTGGTCTCGCCTCTGACGCGCGAGATCACCCCTACGAATGTGCCTTCGTTTCCGGTCAGGACGCCCGAGCCACCATCGTAATCCCGTCGCTTCGTTGTCGGTTCAGGGACCAAATCGCTAGGGCCTTCAGGATCAGCATCTTCTTTCGCAACCAAGACTGTCCCCCAATGTTGGCTGGATAGACCGGCTTGGTGTAGAACTTCACCACTTCGTACCCGCTCGCCTCAAGCGTCGTGCGTAGAGACTTGTACGAAAAGTGCCAAAGATGCCGCGGCGCGTCGAGCATGAGCCAGTTAGGCCCGATCGTTTGAAAGATCGTTGAGTGGAGGTTCGGCACTGCGATGTAGATCTTGGCGTTCGGGCGGCAAACAGTGCGCAGACGTTCAAGAGTCGCCTGGAAATCAAAGAGGTGTTCGAGCACGTGGGAAAGGATGATTGCGTCGAACTCAAAGCCGGCGTACTCATCGAGGTCGCGCTTGACGACAATGCCCTCTCTTTCCCATTCATCGTTGGGCTCAACATTTGGCTCAAGCCCGTAGACCTCTTGAATGCCGAGGGCACGGTAGAAGCGCATGCGATCCGCATTGCCGCAACCGAAGTCGAGAATTCTGCCGTCTGGTGGAAGACGGTCAATGATGACGTCGAAGAAGTTCTTGAAAAACCCAAGCGTCGGGCGTCGATAGATCGCAGCGCGCACCTTGTGATTGAGTGAGCCGGGCCCGCGTCCAGCGGCAAAGCAGTGGTAGTCCTCACCGTAGTACGGTCCGAGGTCGCCAGGCTCAATGCGCGGAAACGTCACGCCAAGGTCGAGGTCAGGGTCGTGACGAATCTCCCAGTTCTTTCCGAAGCGATCGGTGAAAACGCAGCGCACCGGGAGGTCGCCGGCAAGTCGCCCCGGGTCACGGGAAAGCTCGATCAATCGATCGCGCGCTGGTGAGGCATCGGACGGTCCCGAGTCAGCCGTCACGTGAGTCATTCTTGGAGGTCCCTGAGGCTGCCTGTGTTTCTACGGAGACCTTGTCTCGCAAGTCACCAGATCCGCTTCTGCTGACGACGGCCACAAACGGGCCGCGCGGCGGGATCTCGCGCGCAAAAACCGGCCTAAGTCGAATGAGATTGTCTAGGATTCCCCAGCGTACGATGCCGTGAAAACCCAGAGTGTACTTGCACAGATCGGAAAGGCAAGCGGGCGTGTGAAGGAAATTCTGGCGCTCAGCGGCGATGTCCGCGGTTCCGGCAACCCCTCTTGAACCGTTGATGCCCCGGGTCGATAGGCTTTTCAGGGGTTGCTTCGCCTGAGGTGCCATGTCGGCACACTCGCTACCCTGAGAGGTTTTCGGAAGGTCCTCCACGAGGCGAGAGATTGGTGTCGCCTTCACCAGTCTGGAAGCATAGACTGCCGATGATGACTGAGTGAGACGCCGCGGCAGCTCGGCGCAACCATCAACAAGCTTCATGGTCGAAAATCTTATGGTGAACTTGCGGCGGTTCGCAGATTCGCATGATCCTAAGTCGCTGGGCAATCGGCTGCGATCCAAGCGGTTTCAAATGTTCGAAGAGTTGGTCCGGCCGCTCGCAAAACCGCTTCGAATCCTCGACATCGGTGGTACGAACTCCTTCTGGGAACAACGCGGCTGGGCTGGCCACAGTGACTATCAAATCACCCTGGTCAATCTCGAGCTGGAAGAATCCAAACACGACAACATCCAGCCCGCCAAGGGCGACGCGACCAACCTCGCTGAATTCTCGGATTCCAGCTTCGACATAGCGTTCAGCAATTCGGTGATCGAGCATCTCTTCACCCTCGAAAACCAGCGCGCGATGGCACGCGAGGTGACGCGCGTCGCCAAATCCTACTGGGTGCAGACTCCGAACTACTGGTTCCCTGTAGAGCCTCACTTTCATATGCCTGGGTGGCAGTGGCTGCCAGAGTCTACGCGTGTGGCGCTCATCCGCCGCCGACGCTGCGGTTGGCGCGGCCCATGTCCAGATCTTGCCGACGCCCAGGCCGCCGTCCGTGAAGTGCGCCTCATGAAACGTCGCGAACTTGCCGAGGCGTTCCCCGCCGCCCGCATCGTCCCGGAACGATTCTGCGGCCTCGTGAAGTCATGGATCGTCATCGGCGGCTTTGACGCACCGTAGCCCCGACGTTACGTAACCCACCGAGACGTCGGTCTGCGCGTCCACCGCGACTTCGCTGCGCGGGCGACCTTCACGCACGGCAGGCGCACTCTCATGTCCGGGAAACCAGCATTTCTTGGTGCGGTCAGGCGATCTCGGACTATCGGGTAATTCTTACCTACCTGCCTTAGCCTTTCTGTCTGGCCCACGATTTCATTGCAACGCTTTGTCTTCAAAGGTGTTAAGTTCGCAGCCCCACAGTCTTCAGAGCCTTGGCACCTGCATTGCTTACTACCCCGTGGTGTTGTGTCGCCATTGCAGCCCAGGAGAAGTGATCGCATCGGAGGGAAACCACGAATGACGATTTTTGCTGCTGCGATCGTCGTGGAAACGATACATTGAGCTTTTCAGTTCTCGAGAAACTCGCCACATTCGAGGCAGGCATGAGGAGAAGTCATGAAACCGAAGTTAACGTACGCGTTCGTTTTCCTAAGTATGCTGTATTTGCCGCACTCACTCGTCGCGGCAACGGCTAGCAGCGTCTCCCAGTACGGGGTGACCTGGACATTCGATCGTCAGTATGAGATCGGCCAGTATGTCAACGGCGACTACTGGGTCGTCGGCCCAGTGAACATCACAGGGATCAGCCCGCAGCCGTGCGCCAATGGGCAAAACGGTTCGATGGTGAACCCGGGGTTCGTCTCACAGCAGGGATACGATAATCGCATTCGCTCGGCGAGTAACTACGACGCGAACCTCTGCGATTCGCCTCCAATGACTCTCAACCCGGGCGACACGATCTGTTCAGCAGTGAGTGCTGCTCAAAAACTCAATTCCTTTACGTGGGTGCGAACGGTCGCGGTCTTGACGGTCGTCGACGTACCGCAGAGCCCCGACAAATTCCGCCCACCGTATTCGCGTCCAACGCGCATCGCAGACAGTTCACAGGATCCGTATTCGTTCTCGGCGAACGATATCCAGTGGAATCTGCTGCCGCGTTTTCCGCGCTCAGAGATCGCTTCGCTTCCAAGCCTGGCCTCGTCCTTCAAGAAGGTGCAAAGAGCGTGGATCGATCACGTCGACAGCTGGGTGAAGAGTGATAGCGCGCCGTACGAAAACATTCCGAGCTACGGTCAATGGATCGGTGAACACGCGTCCGAGGTCGGCCTTCAGCTGCTGCTCGACTATCCGATCGAGGAGCTTAAGCCGACCATGTACGGTTTCGTGCAAGCCGGAATCGATCTGTACGGTTTGATGAAGGCTGGCGGCACCTGGTCTGCTGATGCCGGGATCTATCTCGGTCGCAAGTGGCCGATCCTTTTCGCTGGCATCATGTTGAATGAACCAGGAATGAAGTCGCTACCGAAGCGAGCGTCGACCGGCCGCTTCCTCTTTCAGGAAGACGGACAAACCTACTATTTCGACGATCCCGAGCTTCCAGAGTACGTCGATGCAGAAGGTCGACCTGTGAGCTCGTCGACGGCCGGCGCCCAAAAGGTTCGTGGTGTCACTGGCTGGCACGACAAGGCCAGCGGCGGTAGCGGTGACACCGTCATGTGGCGCCTCAAAGATGGCAACAGTTTCGGAATCTATCCGCTCCACGAATTCCAGCACCCAAACCTGTGGGCGAACAACGCAGTGCGCAAACGAGCGGAGTCGTACCGTCGCTGCTGCTCCTCGCACGCCTTCGTTGGCATGGCCCTCGCGGCCCGGCTCATGGGTGCCGAAGAGCTGTGGGATCACGCTCCCTTCTTCGACTACGTTGAACGGTGGATGACTCAGGAAGAAACCGAGGTTCACCGACAGGCCCTTCTTCAGTACAACATTGACACCTCCGGCTGGGCCGGACAAGGCTCGTCTCGTAGCAGCTTCGTTGACGAGATGTGGGCAAAGTACAGTGGCGTCACGGTCACGCCCACGCCGAGCGACGACGTTCCGCCGGCGGCTCCTACCGGTCTGCGCGTCGCGCCTTAACCGCTCAACTGCTCGCGTTAGCTGCGCGAGATGCTCGCTCTTGGCGGCGCCGTAGTCGACACGACTTCGACTACGGCGCCGCTTTTTTCTTGTTGGGCGCCATGAGCTACAAGTCGGTCTTTCGTGCGCCGTCGCACCGGAGAGCGGCGAAAACATCGCCAGCACAACGCGAAGGCGCAGATCACTTCTTTCCGGTCGGCTTGCCGCTCTGCGGCCTCCCGCGCGGTTTCTTCGACCGCTGTTTTAGGAGCTCGTCGGCATAGCGATCCGCGCACTCCTCCGAGCACAAGTGTACGCGTGTGCCACCTCGGCGAATGTACAGAACCGCGCTCGCCGGATCCTCGATGACCTTAGCGCACTGCGGACAATTGGCCGGGACGTCATCGCTCGGACATGCTTTTGCGTCGGGCGGCAACTCGAAAGCGCGGGGCGAGAGCATCTCCTCTCGATAGCTCAGAATCTCAGCTTCAAGCGTCCAGATCGGCAGCGCCGTGACGACGGTGATCCGACTGCGCAGCGGCACCCCCTCGATCTCCTTGAGGACGTCCAACACCTCTTCGGAAAACACACCGAGACGGCGATAGAGGTGGTAGTAGCTGCGAGCTCCGGGCAGCTCTCGGGTGATTTGCGCGTCGATGATTGTCAGATCGTTCTCCTTGACCACGAGCCTTTCGCACTCGAGCTCAAGGTGCGTCTCACCTTGCAGCATCGACTGCGTGGCCTCGCGTCGGCCGTCTGGACGCAGACGAGGATTCTCTATGAAGAACTGTTTTCGCTCCGCGGCGGAAAGTCTCTTCACCTGCTCGAGAAAATTGCGCTCCTGGATACGTCGCTTGACCTGAAGATCGTTCAGGTCGCCAGGGTGCTCAATGAAGCAGCTGCCGTCAGGTGCAATACTGTAAATACGCGGCGGCTCGTGATCGAGGCGAAGTAGAACGGTGCGCTGCAGAACGGCCTGACCGCTCTTGGCGTCGATGCGAAAGTCACGCATGAGCAGCTTGCGGCCGCCATGGTCGACGACGATGAGCTGCCTCCCCTCCTCGGCCTTCTCCTCGGGGTCATTTGAAGGAAGTCCACTCGTTCGCTGCTCGATCACCAGAACCGGCACCGCCTCAGGGTCAGAGCTCGAGTTGGTCGAAGGTGCCGGCTCTCCTCCAGTTGGCCCCTCCGACGCGGACACCGGGAACGACCAAACGACGGCAGCGGCCACAGCAGCGAAAAACGCGGCGGTTCGGCTCATCGGTTGCATGTTCAAGCTCCTCTGACAATGGCGGCGGTCTGCGGATGAAAGCCCCGGAGGGATGACGCTACGACACGCCCGATTATTTAATTCTTCTGAACCGTGTGTCGGCTCAAATGCGCTACGGTTTCACGATTTAGGGCGCCATTTAAGAGGGCTCGCCTCGAATCTCCCCCTCGCGACCGCGCGATCTCACCAAAACCCAGCCCCCGTCAACGTCTCATTCACCCGACAATCATTCTAACCTGCCCTTGCGCTGGATGCGACCGCAGCCTACAATGCAGGTTCGACGTGGGTTCCAGCCATGGGTCGAAGGAAAAGGTTGGCAATCCACCTGGGTGACGGGTCAAAATCGCTTGGACACGCGTCGCGGAGCAACTCCGAGAGCGTGAGAGCAGGGTCCCCGGCTATGCCGGTGTTCGAGCTATCGAAGAGTCTCTTCTGAGGGTCAAGGGTTTCGGCGGAATCCTTGTACTGGGTGGAGGACTCGAGGAGGAAGAATGAAGTGCTGGTCCATTGTGTTTGTATGTGCGTGCGGGGTTGCAGGGCTTCTCGCGCCACCCGTCGCCGCGCAGGACTGCGTGTTCACTCGAGGCAATATCGTCAACCTCGAGCCGGGAGGCGAGGTCGTCGTAGATCTTAACGACGCGGTAGATCTTGTCGCCTATATGTTCATCGCACGGAGTGCTCCGGTATCGGGATGTCCGGACGCTGCCGATGTCAACGACGACGGCTTGGTGACCGTCGCTGACTACACCTACTTGGTCGAGTTTCTGTTCAACGACGGCCCGCCACCCCCACCGCCGTTCGAGACTCCCGGAGCCGACACAACGCCGGATGTCACGGTGCCTGATGGACGAGACAGCCGGTTCACCTTCTCCATCGGAACCAACGCCGGCGTACCCAGTCACACCGGCATCACCGTGCCGATCATGATGAGTAATGAGGCGGAAGTCACAGGCCTGACGATGCTCATTGGGTACGACCCGAATCAGATTCAGGTCGATCGAATCAACACCGAGGAAGGCACGCTGCTGTCGGCAGAAAGCACCGAGTACATCACTGCAGAAGAAAACAACAATGAGGGCGTCGCCTACATTGCAGCTCTCAAGGATTTCGCGACACCGTTCTACTTCACGGTCGGCGAAAGTCCTTTTCTCCCTGCAGGCTCCGACCAGCTCGTCGCAACCCTCGAGTGTTCCATTGTGATCAGCGCCGACCAAGGCTTCGCTGCGATCGATTTCGTTGACGGCATCGTGATCCCCGTAGCCAACTCCCCAGACCCACCTGAGTCGTATCCAGAGGTGCACAATGTCGTGACGATCGGTGGTGACGTGTTTCGCCCCGAGCTTGGAACCGGAGGCGGCATCGACATTCGTCGTGGTTTCATTCGCGGCGACTCGAACAAGGACGACGTCGTTGACATCTCCGACCCGACGTACACTCTCAACTGGGCGTTCACCGGCGGTCCAGCGCCGCCGTGCCTCGACGCCGCGGATGCAAACAACGACACTAAGATCGACATCTCGGATGCGATCTGGACGCTCAACTATCTCTTCGTTGGCGGCCCGCAGCCCCCAGAACCGTTCCCGCAGCCCGGCGTCGACCCATCCGACGACGGCAGCGGTAGTCTCGGTTGCGAGTCCGACTAAACTAACATTGAAAAAGTGGTTCGAGCTGAAATCTGGGCGTGAAGGGGCCGGTTTCTCAGCCGAATGACTTTTTCAACGGGTCGTCAGCTCGAGTTTGGCCATTTCGCGTCGAGCCTGGGAACGCCAGGAGCGTCGAGGCCAAGGAGCGACGACAACGCGATCCCGCTGCGATCGTGGCGGAGGAGCGACGCAGGCATCGGCGCTCCTGGCGTTCCCCGAAGGGCCGGACAGGAGTTTTTGAACATGCACAAGGGTTCTCAGGGTACTAAAAAGTCGAAAGGGCCTTTGAATTCCCGCGAAACTCGTCCGGCCAGGCCGGCGCGAAATGGCCAAACTCGAGGTCAGAGACTCCGATCGTTGGTTCAGCCAAGAAGAAAGCGCGCTCAGTGAACGAACTCGCTCACTCGGCGCGCTTTCTTCTGTGCCTAACCGTGTAGGGAACCCTTCGTTCACTCGCCGTCCAACGTGGCCACTTCGAGAGTGATTTGTCCCCGGAGACCAAGGATCCCCTTGACGCCGTTGACAAAACCCGTGTTCCCGAGCTCAACAGTGTCGACCTCATCGCCCCGAATCTCGTAACGATACGCGGCGCCCGACGGCAAGACGAAGCCCTTGCGTTCGAACTTCAGGTCCATCACATACGTGATTCCGTCCGGATCCACGTCGGTGAAGATTCGGTCCGAGTAGCCGACGTGATTCTGCTCCCTCGAGCTACCTTCGACGGCCCTGTGAAAGATTTTCCTGAACTCGTGGGAGTCCTTCGTTCCCTCAACCCTGTCGAGCGGCGACGACGTTTCCGCACTGCCGCAGCCAACCAGACCCGCGACGGCAAGACACGCCAGTACGACCGAGAAACCCTGTTTCATCGTTTTTCTCCCTGATCAAAATCGCGCGGACACTCTTAGAGCCCTGCGGCGACGGTTAACAATGAATTCTTGCTCAAGACCCGAAGTCTTCCCAGCTCTCGCCGGGTGGATCCCCTGCCGATGACTTCGACGCGACAGGGAACGACCGACGATGCCGTTGGGCATGCTTCTAATCAAGCCCGAAAAGTCCTTCCAATGCAGCTTTCACGTCCGCATCCGGCGCCTCGCTGGCGATGTAAGCAGCGACCGCCGGTCGCACCAAAAGGCGCGCGTCTGCGCCGTAGCTTTTGAGGTGCTCGTCAATCCACGCCCCGGTGGCCGTCCCACTCCCATCCGCCGTCAAACGCCTTTTCAGCTCCGGCATGAACGTCGTCGCGAAGTCGACCTTGCACTCGAGCGGAACGAGGTCGGAGATCTCGAGCGCAAAGTCAGGAAGTGAGATCTCAATCCGCGCGAGCATCTCACGCGTGAACGCTTTGGCAAGCTCACGCGCCGCAGCGTCGATCCGACACTTCTCCTCTTCCAGCGCCGTGCTCGAAGCATGTTCGCCGAGCGACTCGCCACACACCTCGACGTAAATCTTGTTTTTTGACTCCGTGCCGCTTGGCCTGAGCGTGAGCCGCGCACCGCCCTCGAGCTGGAACGTGATGAGGTCACGAGACGTGCGGTCGGTCTCCGAGACGATCTTGCCAAGCGGACCGCTTTCGTCCCAGCGATCGATGCATTCGAGAACACGACGCCCACCGATTTGCGCCGGTGGATCGTCTCGCAGCGACTGTTGAATCTTCCGCATGCGCGTGAATCCGGTAGCGCCGAGCATGATCGTCGATACCAAGACGTTGCGAACGTAGCCGTGCTGAAGATAGATCGAGTTCAAATAGTCGACGAAACTGCGGCCCTCCTGCTTCAATACGGATGCGAGCTCAGCAAGAAGCAACGCCGCGCCGGCAGCATCCTTGTCGCGCACATCCGGAACGATCAGGTAGCCATGTGATTCCTCGATACCGAGCACGAAGTCCTCGATGCCGGCGCGCACGCCGCGGAATCCACCCTCGGACTCTGCCAGATTCATGATGTCGGCGATGTACTTGAACCCGACGCCGAGATCGTCGATTACCTCAACGCCCTGCGACCGGCAGATCTTCCCGAAGAGAGAGGTTGTAACGACCGTTGTCACAGCGAAGGGGTGTCCACTACCGCGCACGCGCTTCTCGGCGTCGATGAGCAGGTACTGCACAAGGATGAGGCCGATCTCGTTCCCCGTGAAGAACACCCACTCGTCGCCGTGAGGTGCCATCATGCCGATGCGATCGGCGTCCGGATCCGTGCCGAGGACTAAGTCGGCAGCACGCTCCTTGGCGGCGGCGGCGGCGGCCTCTAACGATTGGGGAACTTCAGGGTTGGGCGAGCGAAAAGGCACACCAGGAAACGTGCCGTCCTGAGACGCCTGCGGCTCGAAGAGTTCCACCGGGAACTGCGCCCGCTCAAGGACGGCGCCGGCGGAATGATATCCAGTGCCATGAAGGGGCGTGAACACGACGCGAGCCGAACGCGCCTCCGGACGCCGCGATGCAGCGACGTTCATGCGCAAGTAGGCCTCGTAACAATCGGGCGATAGCCACTGAACCATCCCTTGTCCGACGGCCTCCGCGAACGGCATCGAACGCGTCTCCGTCGTCGCTTCAACGATTCGAGCGAGCTCTTCGTCAAGCGGGGGGATTTCCTGACTGCCGCGGTCGTTGTAGATCTTTGCTCCGTTGTCGTCAGGGTGATTGTGAGAGGCACTGACGTTCAACCCACCGCAGCTCCCCAGGAACCGAATGGCGAACGACAGCTCCGGTGTGGAAATGCAACTACCGTCGAACTTGGGAAGCCAAACCTTGATACCGTTGGCAGCGTAGACCGAGGCAGCAATGCACGCGAAGTTTTTTGAAGTCGCTCCAAGCAGTGGATGGGGACGCGAAGGATCATACACGCCTCGCAGGTCCTGAAACACTCGGACGTCAAAGGCGACAACGACCGAGAGGTCGCTTCGATTCGGGAATCGCTGCCGGATAAACTCTGCGTGCCCCTGGATCGACGTCGCGATCGTGGCAGCATTGATTCGATTCGTGCCGTACCCGACGGGACCTCGCCTGCCACCAGTGCCGAACGGAATCTGACGAAAAAAAGCGTCAAAAAGTGTTCCGAACTGGCGCTGCTCGACCAGGTGCTCGATCTGCGCCAGTGATTCCTGTCCGTACGGAGTCTCTAGCCATGTCGCGAGATTCTGACTCGCGGTCTCCTGCAGGTTTGAGTCGACCTCGAGAGCACCGAACCCGGCCTCGGCCAGCCGTACAATCTCTTTCAACTTGGGCACTTCCGTTGTTTCTGACACGACAATCTGGCCACTTTCTCCCGCCGCTTGGAGCCCGTTTTCGCTTCCGGCCGTGATTCTATTCCAAGTGTCGACTGGATAGTAGAGCTCGCATGAGCGGAATTGAACCTAGCCACAGCCCCGCGGCACGGCTGCGCGAAGCGCCCCCCGTGCCGATAACGACCACTCACGACGGCAGCCGCCAATTGTGTGCGCAAAAAAGCGCTCAAGCGTCGATCTCGGTCGGGTGGATGCAGACGACCGACCGATACCTGAGTGCGCGAGAACGACCGCAAGACAGAGCGAGTGAGCGACATCGCACCACCCGTGGCCAGAGGAAGTGATCGTCAACACGATGCCTCGCGAAGATGTACGAAAGAGAAGGCGGCAGACGTGGCGACGTGTTTCGAATCAGCCGTGGCGCTACTGGAAGGCGTACGCACTCGGCGGCCTCATACCGCTCCTGAGCTACGCGGCAGTCGCTGGCAACCTCAACCTTGCGTCGGTCGCCACGGCATCACTTTCGTGTGAGCCACCGACCTCACTCAGAAACCAGTCGAAACGCTTCCACGAATCCGAGAGCCGCGACGTCCACTCTGGATCCCTTCGAACGGGAACGCGGCGGCAGCTTCAGGTGCGGACGTGGTGGGAGGCCGCTCGATTGGTCGGCGGCGAAACGAAATTTCAGAGCGCCCTCTTTCTACGTCGCGCCGAGAGACGGAAACTTCGCGCGCTCAAGTCCGAAGCGGTCGCCCGCAGGTGGCACGACCGAGGTCTGAGTGCGGCGCTGAGGCGATCGGTTGAAGTCACAGCGACGGCCGAAGGTCTGGCCGTGAGCGCGTCCGACGGCTCGTCAGATCGGGCGACACTCTTTGCGTGGGCCGTCGCCGAGGCGATCACGCGCACGGCCGATGGACGAAGCTCAACGCCAGAGCGCAGATTCGTGGTGACGAGCCTCACGGAAGCCGCGCCGACGCGAGGCCTCGGCGTGGCTGGCGCGTTCGGGATCAGCGTGGTGTCAATCTTGACCGCATTCGCCTCGGCTTGGTTCTCGGAGCGCTACGCCACCCGATTCAAGAGCGTCGTCGAGGTGGAAGAGACCCTTCACGCGGTGGTGACGGCGGAGTTTCCGGCGCGCGTTCGAAACGACCGCCGCTGCGTCAGACGGCACGAGCACGAAACAAAAAAACTTGTCGATCACCTCGTTCAGGTCAGTGAGGACTGCGACCTGCGCAGCGTTTGCATCACGAGCACCGAGCGCGGCGAGGGCCGAACGCAGCTCGTCTATCGCGTCGCACAGGAGCTGAGTCGCCGCCGTTATCGGGTGATCGTCGTCGACGCGGACGTCTCCCATCCAGCTCTCCATGATCACTTCAACACCGCAATCGAGTTTGGATTCACCGAACTAGTCGCTCACGCCGCCGGGTCCGACGGCGAGCGCTGGGAATTGACCCGCCGCGCCTTGACTCGCACCGCCATGCCCAACGTTCGCCTGATTTGCGCCGGAGGAATTTCTTTTCTACAGCCGAAATATTTGACGCGGAATCAATTGCGCCCGTTTTTCTTGGAACTTCGACGGCAGGCAGACTTCGTGCTCTGCGACACACCTGCGCTCAGCGATCACCCAGCGTCGATCGCATGCGCGCGCAGCACGGAAGCGACCCTGCTCGTCGTCGAACCAGGGACTACGAACAGAATGCGAGCGGTTTGGGCGAGAACCCGTCTGCTGGAGGCCAAGGCCCAACTCGAAGGCATCGTCATCAATCACACTCGTCGCCGACTCTGGTGGCACGGCGACGAACGACCACCGGCGGCCAAGCCAACGAGGGCGGCCACACGACACCGACGGACGGCGGCGGTGCCGGGAAGAAAGGAAGCGGAGCGAGCATGAAGGCACGAAAAGACAAACTGAGATGGATCCATCTCGACGCCAAGGCAGGAGAACACGGACATCAGCCGATCCTCGAGAAGCCATTTCCGGATCGCGAAGAGAGCAGCGTGACGGATCTCGCTGCCTCGATCACACTTCATGGCATCCTCTCCCCACTCCTGATGCGTGAAAAGTCGACGGGGCTCGAGGTGGTCTGCGGCTACCGACGCCTCCTTGCCGCGCAGCGGCTTGGGCTCGAAAGGATCCCAGCGATTGTCATGCAACTGAGTGACACAGAAGCGATTCGATGTTACCTCTCTGAGTCGGTCGTTCGCAGACCGCTCAGCTCTGCAGTACGCGAACAAGCGCTTCACACGCTCTATCATGTCTCTCGCCAGGAAGACGACGAGAGCCCAACGGCGCAGGCGCAGCAGGCTGATGCCGCCAGCTCCGATCAGCTGAAGAGTGGCGACTCGAAGCCAGTGCCGCCTGTCGTCGCCGAGCCTGCCGGAGAAGCGCCTCCCCGCCGGCAGTCCGCTAGGATGGGACCATCGACGTCGAGTCGCCCTCCCCGCCGCGCGCGTGAGCGTCAAAGCTCGCGATCGCTCACCGCGGCACACAATCAAATCGCCACGAACCTGCTCCGCCGCACTGAAGCACTTTTTCAGGAAGCTCTGGAGAGGCGCATTCTGCTGGTCGACCGCGTCGAGGCTCTGGTGGACTCGCTGACAGAGTTTCTTGTGGAGAATCCGAACGCTGATCTACGCTTTCTGGTTCCCTGTGGAGGCGCATCGGATCCAACCGCGGCCCACTCAGTACTCGTCGCCTCGGTTTGCCACCGGATTTCCAATCGACTTGGCTATAGCGACCCGGCGCGTAGGGTGTTCGTCCTCGGAGGTTTGCTTCACGACATCGGCATGCCGTTCGTTCGCGAGGCAGCCCTGCGTCGGCCGGACATTCTCAGTGAAAGCGACCATCACCACCTTCACGGTCACACTCGGATCGGATGCGCCCTGATCACAGCGACTCAGTCCTGGAGCGCGGATGTCGCCCACTGCGCGCAAGACCACCACGAACGACACGACGGCAGCGGCTACCCAGCCGGCAAACGCGGCGCTGAGGTGCCACAGATGGCGCGACTGATGGCGATCGTGGATAGCCTTTGCACGATGATCTCGCCGCGATCCCATCGCGCTGCGATGCCCTTTGACGACGCGTGGGCACGACTGGGGCGGGCAACAGAGCGGGGGCTGTTCGATCCAGTTCTCTACCACCATCTGGGCGAGGCCCTGCAGGGCCTCGAGTGGTCGTTCAAGAGCGCCATCCCCACCGGGACAAACGCTACGTTGCCGGAAAAAGATGGAAATCCACTGGATCGGTCACGACCTCAAGTTACAATGCCTCCGAAAGGAAGTGTCTACGGCGCCGTATAGCCCGCGGGGGGATTGGGTCAAACGCGCGCCTCCTGCGAGAAAAGAATCTCCCCTGGTGGTCCATCGATCCGTAGCTCCGGTCAAAGGTGGTTTGGCCAAGTATGCCGGGAACGCATAGCGTTTGGCCAATCCATGGTGGCAGGAGCAGTCGCAAGGCGACCGTCGCCCAGCGTGATGAGCGCGGCGTGACTGGCGGAGTGCTGAGAGTACGATCTTCAGTCTGAAGCTCTCCGTCTGACGCATCGCGGCTCGATGGCAACGACTCGAACTGCTCGTGAAGAGAGCGTTATGGAAAGAAGTGGCGACTGTAGCTACGCAATTCTATCTACAGTCTGCGTGAAGTGAACGGCGTAAGCGCGCCAGAGCCCGCCTGAAGGATTCTTGCAGCTGGCGATCGAATCTCCGTCGTGTCCAACACGACGAGTGAACGTCTTGATCGGTCGGCTGATCGACTTCGTCAGAGGAGCTGGTGCACTCGCGCCAGACATCCAAGCGTGCCCTGCGCGCACGAGGGGTCCGACATGTTGTCGAAAGTACCAAAGACCGTCATTGAAGAACTGACGATAAGGGATCTTGAGCAGCTGCTCGAGATCAAGAAAAAGAACGCAGAGCTTGGCGAGTTGCTCCGCGAGCGGGATCGGCTGAGGCTTGAGCTGAGAACGGTAGAGGATGCGATCGACGCGATAGAAAAGCGGCAGACGCATGGCAGCGAGACGCCGACGACCGAGATCGCGCCAGAGAAGCCGGCCGAGAAGGCCGAAGTGAACTACCTCGCCGGTCGTCGCAAGAAGAACCTCAAAGACTACATCGCGCAGGTGCTGCACGACGCTAGCGAACCCCTGTCACCGTCGGAGATTCAAAGGCGACTGCCAGACGCAGGGTACCAGTCGAACTCGACGAGCCAGCGGTCCTTCTACAACACGGTGTTCCAGGCACTGAAGAAGTACGAGGCGTTTCGCAAGGAAGGCAAGAAGTACACGCTCACAGAAGAGACCCAGGCGATTTTGCCGAAGAACAAGACCAGGCTGAAGGACTACATCATCGATGTGCTGGACAAGTCGCCGACGCCGCTCAAGGTGTCGGAGATTACCAGCCGCGTGCTGATCTCGGGCTACCAGACCGACCTGAGCCCGGACGAGTTGTCCCAGCGCGTGTCCACGACGCTGAGAAAATATCTGAACATCCACTTTGACTGGGACAGCCAGCGCTACCGCCTGGCGGGAGCCCACCTCAGCGGCAAAACCGGCTTGACATCCTGACGAACGATGATATACCCGACTGGCTCAGTTGAGGGGCGGTAGCTCAATTGGTTAGAGTACCGGACTGTCGATCCGGTGGTTGCGGGTTCGAGTCCCGTCCGCCTCGCCAAGTATTCAGAAGCCCTTACGACGACGAGTCGTAGGGGCTTTTTTTCATCTTGGCCTCAGAACCGGCCACGGTGCCAGATGGAGACGCATGTCATCGCCGAACGACACCGCTTCAAGAACATACGGTGGTGTCGCGTCCGTCACTGAGACCGCGTTTCCTCCGTAGCACTCGCGCCCGATCGGGCTACGATGGCGGCATGGACAACAAGCCGCGGACCGGATGGCTGAAGGGAATCGCCTTGGCCTTCAGCGGGCTGGTGCTGATTGGCTGCCAGAACACCGAGCCTCGCGAGGAGAAGAGCAGGGACCAAACGGCGTTCGAGGAGATGACTGGACACGTTCTCGTCGAGCCGTCCGGTTTTCTGGACCTCCGCCCCGGTGTGACGCGACGAGAGACGATTGACCTGCTTGGAACGGCAGGGCGACACTTGTTCACCTACCAAAAGGACGGCAGCACCTACCTGCTCACGACGTACTTCATCAGGAACCGGCCAGAGACCGAATCTGGGATCGCCTTCTACGGCCTCTTCAAAGATGATTCGCTCCTGAGGATCCTCCGCTCGCTTCCGAAGAGTTTGGAGAGTTACCCTTACCGGGGTACCACGGCAAGCCGACCAAAGACGTGGCGCGTAGAGGACGAGAGTCGAATCGACGAAATCCTGTCGTTGCCGGGACAGTCACGGAGGGAGATCGGCGCAGTCATCGACAGGTACTCGCAGCCGAGACCGAAGTCTGGGCCCCAGATTCCCCTCTTCATCTTCGAGCCGTTGATGACCTTGACGGGATACAAGGCTCGGATCAAGAGAGGCTTCGAGCGAAACCTCGAACTGTTGCGCCAGTTTGATGGCCTCCGAATCGAACTTGGAATGTCCATAGCCGAGGTGAATGCTCTGCTCGGCAAACCGGCGCACAACGAAGCGATCACTTCCGGGCTGTCGATTTCGATCTTCGCGAAGAAGTTGTACGGCGATGCGCCCGACGAGCGCCTGGAGATCAGTCCCTTTTACCGTTTTTCCCCTGTCGCGGTCGTATTCGATGATGGCCGGGCAGCCCGCGTCTACAGCAAGGGGTTCATCAGTCGCGACTGGATGCCGAACGGGACCGAGTATGGGCTGTAGAAAGAGCTGGAGGAGTTTGCCGTCCAAGCTGACGATGGTGAGCTCGCCGATGACCTGGTCACGCTGAGCGAGCTCACGTTCCAGCTGCTCGATCTTTCGTCGTTGAAGGTCTCCCTTCTCGGTCTTCTTCGGCGACAGCGCCGCCTCCCCGGCCGAGAGGAACTCGTCCCGCCAGCGATACAGCGTCGCTCCGAGATTTCATACCTTCGAGCCAACTTGCGGGCTCTTCTCTCTTGATCAACGCCAGCACCACCTCACGTCGTTTCGCGGCGTTCAACTCCGATCGCTTTCCCATTGGTAAGTGTACCGCCGGTACCTTCCGTTTGGGGTAGTTAGCCTGCCACTCCTTCGTGAGTCGTTCCACGATCGCCGGGAATCTTGCCGGCTCTCGGAAGTAGTCCACAAAACGTTCGATCTTCTCGACCGTAATCTCGTGACCCAGATCCTTGCCGAAGAACTTGTTGTAGAAGCGTTAGTTGTCCCGGTAGCCATTCAGCGTGCTCGAGCCACCAGCCCGAACGTTTCACGCGCTTTAACTGCCCCAGTTCGCGGAAGTAACTGGCGATCTCCGTTTCCAATCGACACCTCCGGTCAAAGACGCGGATCGACCGGCTCACTCTCCAATGCGAGTACTCCGAACACGCACTCATGGACGCGGCGAAGCGGCTCCTTCCGAACGAACCGTTCAAGAGACTCTACGCCCAGGGCAAACTCTCGAAGCGCCAACGACCGCTTTGCTGACAGCCCCCGTCCTCGAAGACGCTCCAAATGCTCCGGGACTGTGTACTCCGGTCCGTAAATGATCCGCAGGTACTCCTTACCCCGGCACTTCACTGCCGGTTGCATCAATCCGCGCTTCCCGACTGCGACGAAATCGAGAGGCTTGACGACCATCCCCTCGCCGCCATCGCCGGTCAGCTTCTCCCACCACCGGATTCCCGCCTCTTCGCTCGCGCGGTCCATCAAATCGACGACAAGGTACGGCGTCGAAAGGAGTAGGCTCTCATCGACTCTGCAGAATCGCTTGATCGTCTCCATGTGCCACACGTGGTCTTTGTCTACGTGCGTCGAGCCTTCGGTCGCGAGGATGTGGAAAGGGGCGAGCTTCAGGTCATCGACGCTGGACACTGACCAACAATACTGTCGGTATGCCTGCGTGTACTGTGTGACGAGTTCCGCTCGATGCGAGTAGTGGTCAACAAGCTCCTGAATCTCGCGATCGCGTTCTACGGCACCTCGAAGAGCGGGAAGGACTTCCGCCAGTGCAGCCTTCGCTGACGCACCGACAGCCGCGTACTGGTGCTGAAGCAATTCCTGAGCTTTCGCGGACCACGGCATCAACTCGCAATCGAGGCAAGCCCAATCCGAGCCCAACTCGCTCCACATCTCGGACTCATCGAACGCACGTTTCACGCGATCGATGAACTCAGATTCGAGCACCCGGTCATTGAAGAATCGTCGTCCAGTTCTCGTGTAGCAGATCCCCGCCCCGTCCCCCTCGACGCCGAATCGTTCGCGAGCGACGCCCTCGTCCTTGCAGACGATCACGACCGCCCGCGAGCCCATGTGCTTTTCCTCGCAGACGACCTTGGGTACTCCGCGACCTCGGTAGAAGCTAAACGCCTCCTGCGGGTGTTCCAGTAGCCCCTCTTCCTTGCTGGTTTCCGATGGAGACATCGTGGGCGGCAGGTAAATCAGCCACTTCGGATTTGCAGCGAAGCGGGTCATGACCTCCAGCGCCGCGATGGCGTTCTCCTCACGGATCGTGACCGCTTTGCGCAGCCGGGTGTGGACCTGACGCTTCCCGCTCACGTCTTCGACGTAGAGAACGTCGTCGTGCTGATGCTGTGCGGAGAGCTTCGGAGCCTGCTCCTCCTCGGGAAGAAATGGACGGCGCGACTCGGCGTAGGTCTGACGCGCATCGACAGAAACGAGTTCCTTCTCCGGGTAGCGAAGCGCGGTCAGCTTCCCGCCGAACACGCAACCGGTGTCGATGTTGATCGTTCGGTTCAGCCACTCCGCCTCGGGAATTGGAGTGTGACCGTAAACGACCGTCGCGTTTCCTCGGTACTCCGACGCCCAGTCGTGGCGCACGGGCAACCCAAATTCGTCCGTCTCGCCGGTTGTCTCACCGAACAAGGCAAACTCCCGTATTTTCCCGGAGGCTCGCCCCTGCATGTCTTCCCGCATCCCAGCGTGGGCAACGACAAGCTTGCCGTCATCCAGCAGAAAGTGACTCACGAGTCCATCGATGAAGCGAATTGCCTCGTCCTCGAATGCTGGACGGGTCTCCGTGGGCAGGGATTCCAGCTCAGCCAACGTTTCCGCAAGCCCGTGCGTGATCTGAACATTCTTTCCCCGGAGCTTTCGCAAGAGCTTGATGTCATGGTTCCCCGGGACGCAGATCGCCAGGCTCTCCTTCACCATCGTGTACGCAAGCCTCAATGTATCGAGGCTTCGAGGTCCCCGATCCACGAGGTCGCCCACGAAGACGAGCTTCCGTCCTTCGGGATGCCTGTAGACTCGCGATGATTCCAGCGGATTCGCCGGTTCACGGTCGGTCGCGCTATAACCGAGCGTGCTGAGCAATTCCTCCAGTTCGTCGTAGCACCCGTGAACGTCCCCATGCGTGATCGGTTAGCCGTAAACTCCATCGCAGTCATCGCTTACGACACGAGCGCCGCGAGTGTATAGAAAAAGAGGCCAAAATCTCGGACACTTCGTGACTAACCACAGAAACGGAGTGAAGAGATCATGGCCACAAGGAAGTGTATCGAACTACGATCCTGTCTCAAGAGCCTCTTTCCCGACAAGTTGATCCGCGATGAGTCTCGAGCGAGTGGTTTTGTGATCCGCGAGCGAAAGATCAAGGCGGTTCCGTTCTTTTGGACGCTAGTCCTGGGCTTTGGGGTTGGATCGGAGCGGACGATCTCTGCGCTGCGTCGAGCCTACGAACGCTCGACGTCGTCGACCGTTGTTCCGTCCTCGTTCTACGATCGTTTCGACGCCAGTCTTGTGCGCTTTCTGAAAGCTGCGGTGAAGCGATCGTTGGCAACCTTTCAGGCATCGTGGACTGAAATCGAGGAGCGCGTAGGAAAGTTTACGGACTTGATCATCGTTGACTCCACAGTGATGAAGCTTCACGAAAAGCTCAGCGGATCGTTCCCAGGGTGCCGAACGAACTCAGCGCCGGCTGCGGCGAAACTTCATGCAGTCCTCAGTGTGCGCGGCAAAGGAGGCTCGACTGTCGCTCTCACTTCGGAGCGAAGTGCGGACCTGCGAAAGCTTCGCACAGGTCCGTGGGTTCGAGACCGTCTTCTTCTCTTCGATCTCGGCTACTTCAAGTGGCAGCTCTTCCATCGCATCAGGCAAAACGGTGGCTTCTTCCTGACTCGATTGAAGCAACACGCCAACCCGACAATTACCAAAATCCATCGCAGTGTTCGCGGCAACTCGATCCCCCTCGTGGGGGAGAGACTTCAAGACGTCCTACCTCGATTGAAAAGAGAAACTCTCGACGTTGAGATCGAAGCCTCGTTTGCAACGCGCAAGCACAGAGGCCGGGCGCGTCGCGCTCACGAGCGTTTTCGACTTGTCGCCATCCGCAACGAAGACGACGGCCAGTATCACCTCTACGTCACCAACGTCGAACACGACGATCTCATCGCTGAGGAGATCGCCAACGTCTACCGCTATCGCTGGGAAATCGAACTCATCTTCAAGGAGCTAAAGTCCGGCTACCGAATGGACCAGCTGACGAGCCGGCGCCCCCACGTGGTGGAAGCGATGATCTACTGTGCAATTCTGACACTTGTCGTCAGCCGAGAGCTTCTACGCCACCTTGTCTCACGAGTCCGCAGCGGTGCCGAGCGAGTCGCTGCAGGGCGTTGGTGGAAGCTTCTGGCGAACTATGCTCAGGAGCTTCAACTCCTCGTCGTTCGACCACCCCGAGACGCTCGCCTCGCCGCTGGACTCGTCGACACCTTCCTGCACGAAATTGTCGACCCTCATACTGACAGACGCCCACTCTTGAGTCAGGTGTTTCGTTGATGTGGCGCCGTAAGTTTCATCTCTACAGAGCTTTGCGTGTTATCCGATGCCGCATGTGAACGTCCCCGATGATGTCGAATGGTCCGTGCTCGTCACGCCGGTCAGTCCATAGCTTCGCCCGCTCGACGGTGGCTTCCTCAACTTCCTCCGGGGACTTGAAGACGAAGATGTGGCGAAAGCCCTCCTTCTTCAGAGTTCTGAGGGACTTCCTGAGAGCACGACGCTGCTGATTGATGACATGCGGACCGAAGTCACGATCGGGACGCTCTTTGTTTCGCTGCTGGCAAAGCCTTTCCGGCAAGTTCAGGACGACGGCGACAGGCAGCACATGAAACTGACGAGCGAGAGTGACGAGCTTCTTCCGGTCTTCCGGGTAGACATTCGTCGCATCGACTACCGTCAACCGCTTCTTCGTGAGTCGCTTCGCTGCAACAAAGTGCAACAGCTCGAACGCATGATCCGTGACGGTTTGATCGTTCTCATCGTCCGAGATGAGCCCCCGACAGAAGTCCGAGCCCAGAACCTCTGTCGGCAAGAAATGCTTGCGTGCAAACGTGGACTTCCCTGAACCCGAAGGTCCTATCAGGACGACAAGAGAAAGCTCGGGTACCGTGACTTTCATCGCTCGAACACCGCCATCTGAGTCGGAGAGCCCACGTCTGCCAGCTCGGTTCCGACCGGGAAAAACCGTGCTCGATATCCGAACCGAGCCGCCACGTTTTCTGCCCAGCCCTGGAATTCGCTTCGAGTCCACTCGAACCGATGGTCGCGGTGGCGAAATCGTCCCGCCGGAAGCGTCTCGAACTTGACGTTGTACTCGACTTTCGGTGTGGTCACGACAACAGCGTGGGGACGGGCAAACTCGAAGACCACGCGCTCGAACGCAGCCAGTCGTGGCGGATCGAGATGTTCGATGACTTCAACGACGGCAGCAGCATCGAATCCTTCCAACCTTCGGTCTCGGTACATCAGGGAGCCCTGGAAGAGAGCGATGCGGTTCTTTTGAATGTCGGGCACACGATCCCATCGAAGTCTGGCTTGTGCCTTCTCAAGCGCCCGAATGGAAACATCCATCCCGACAACTTTCTCGAATGAGCGGTCCTTGAACAGCTCCTGGAGGAGCTTTCCCTCCCCGCAACCCAAGTCGATGACGGTTTTCGCACCGCATCCTCGCAAGGCTGCTACCACCGACCCCATGCGCTGCTCGTTAAGACTGATGGTCTCCTCGACTTCTGCTTCTTCCTGCGCTTGAACTTCGTCCGTTTCGTCCGGGTCGGAATCCTCCGTCAACCGCGCAAGGGCTTGTCTCGCGAGCCCCTTCTGGTGTTTCAAGAATCGCCGCGTGATCTCATCGCGTGCGGGGTGCGATGCCAGCCACCCTTCGCCGCGTTTGAGCAGCTTCTCCACTTCGTCCTGGGAGACGAAGTAATGCTTGTCGTTGTCGAGAACCGGGATCAGCACGTAGAGGTGGCTCAAAAGGTCCTGGAGGCGGACTTCGCCCTCGATGTCCACCGTGAAGTAAGAACTCTCTCCCCAGTCGGGGAACTGCTCGTCGAGTACATGACGTTTCGCGCTGACCTCGTAGCCCAACGGCTCAAAGAGTTTTCGCAGAAACACCTCGCCACCTCGACAGGGAAGAACGGCAAGCCGTGCGGCAAGCGAGAGCGGCTGTTCGGCGAGTTCCTGTCGTTGTTTGCTGCGTCCCTGAAGTGCAGTTCCGTAAACCTGCGCGATGGCGACGCTGAGAAGTGACGAGCCGACGTAGGGGCGGTCGTTGACGTACTGGGCGAGTGTGTACCCTTCCCCAGCGGGTCCCCGACGGTTCCGCACCAACCCGATGGGGTCTACGTCCAGAAGCAGTGCTGCGGTGCACCGGGACTCAGACGCTTCTGGATAGAACACGTGCGCCTTGCCGTAGGCGAGGTTGAACGTCTGACGCCGGGCGGGATTCTTGTGCAGCAGGAATCCCAGATCCGTCGCTACTGGTGTTCTGTTTGTTACGGTGAGAAGCATATATAGACGAACCGAAGACGATGTTACGCGCGCTACATGTGCGCCAAGAGGGTAACTGTAGCTCCCCTATCGCGGTCCGGCAAACGATCACTCTGTCGCGCCGGATATTCTTGACGCTTCGCGTACCAGACGTTGCTGCGCCGCCAGCGCCTCCGAATGGCCTTGCACGAGTCCAGGGTCGTCTCGGTATTTTGGCCGGTTTGGGGCTCGCAAAAACAAGGGTCTATCAGCCACTCTCGTCGTCCCCTTCGAGTGGGAACAGGTTGTAGCCCGTGACCCGATACACGCCCTTGGGCTCGTCGGGCCGAGCTTCGATATCCTCACAGCCTTCTACTCGAACGCTGTCTCGGACTTCCTGGGGCTCGAAACGTTTCAGCAACCTCAATCCTTCCTCGACGCTGTCTGCCACAACGTCGTAGGACGTGTAGACGCCCAGCGGGCCATCGTCATCATCCCACGCCCACTTTCCTTCGACCAAGATCCTCAGGTATCTGGCGGACTCGGAAACCTCCCCGTCGATTTCCCGGACGCAGCCAGAGTGCCGTTGGTTCGTCCTTCCTGTGCTCGAAGGCCGTCCAGGCACAGGCGAGAGCGGATTCAGCGTCTTGCGTATCGTTCCAGAGCGCGACGCCATTCTTGGCGTGAGCGGCGGCCACCTGGTCGTCCGGCGCATCCTCGGGAAGACCGAGCAGCAGCTCCTCGGCAAGGCGCTTCGTAGCGTCGTAGCGCCCGAGCTTGTTCAGCGTGCCGAGCCTTGCGACCTTGGCACGCAGGGCGATCTGTTCGTCGTCGTCTCCGATGGTGTCGAGGGTTTCGAGGGCCTCTTCGAGTCGTCCTTCTCTGTCGAGATTGATGGCAAACCGGAAGAACTCGGTCAGCCGGTCGAGGTGCTTGTTGATCGCTCCGGGGGATCTCGGCTTGAAGTGGACGGCGCCCACCTTTCGCTTCGGGTGCTTTGCCTGCCACAGCTTCGTGAGCCGCTCCACGATCGCCGGGAAGTCCGTCGGCTTTCGGCAGTAGTCCACGAAGCGCTCGGTGTCCTCGACGGTGATCCCGCCGCGAAGACCCTAACAGCCCGTTGAAAAAGTCATTCGGCCGAAGAAACTGGCCTCTTCACGCCCAGCTCGACCGCGTCAATACTCGAAAATCCCGAAGATTGCCTCCGTTTGCCGCAGCCGATCTGGACGCGAAGAGACCAGTTTTCGGCTCGAAGCACTTTTTCAACAGGCTGCTAACTCGAGTTTGGCCATGGAATAGGCCGGTAAAGAAAGACACCTCCGCTACCGATAACGAAGTTGCAAAACACTATTATCGGACGGAGGTGAAGAGTGTCTCCAGTATCGTCGTTTCTGTCCCTCTTGGCCAGCTTTGCTCCACTGATGACGCCGTCGAGTTTTGAGAACTTCCAGTTGCTCGCCGGTGGCTGGGTCCTGAGCACGCGACGAAGGACGGTTACCGAGCTCATTCAGCGTGTAGGTGTGGTAGAACTGAAAAGCTACTCGACGTTCCATCGATTTTTCAATCGCGCACAGTGGTCGATCGACGAAGTTGGCCGCTTGGTACTGTCGCTCGCGCTGCGTCTGATTCCACCGGGTGGAGTTGTCCGCCTCGTCGTCGACGACACGCTTTGCAAAAAAGGCGGGCAGCACATCTTCGGCAGTGGTATGCACCGTGATGCTTTGGCGTCGACTCGTAAGCTCGCGAGACTGAGCTGGGGCCACAACTGGGTGGTCGTCGGCGTGATCGTCGAGTTCCCGTTCGCGCGTGGAATCTCGTGGTGTCTTCCGATCGCGTTTCGACTCTACGTCACCAAGACGAGACCGAAGAGCCAGCGGTGGCGTGAAGAGACCGTCTATCGCACACGTCCCGAGCTCGCAGTGGAGATGCTCGAGATGATCGCCAAATGGCACCCAAATAGGCGTTTCCTGCTGGTTGGCGATTCGGCGTATGGCGGTGGTTCGGTGTTGAGAAATCTTCCCGAGCGGTTTCACCTCACCAGCCGCATCGTCATGGATGCCGCGCTCTTTGCTCCGCCGCCACGGCGCTATGCGGGTACGGGGCGTCCACGGCGAAGAGGAAAGCGTCTGCCGAGTCCTAAACAGATCGCGTCTTCGAGAAGGCCATGGAAAAAGCTGAATCTTCGACTCTACGGGGCGAAGCGTCGCGTTCTCGTCAAAGAGACCGAAGGCCTCTGGCTCAAGAGCGACTACCGCCCCATCAAGGTCGTCGTGGTGCGCGACCCTCGTGGTGTGAACAAAGACGAAGCGTTCTATTCCACCGACACCAAGGCGTCCGCAACGACCATTCTTCAGACCTACTCGCGACGATGGAGCATCGAGGTCGCATTCGAAAACGCCAAGGGGCACTTCGGCTTTGAAGATCCACAGAATCGAACCGTCGAAGCCGTGCAACGCACGGCGCCTTTCGGTGCGTTGTTGTACAGCATGGTGATTCTTTGGTTCAACGCCCACGGTCATAAGAAATGTCGATTCCCAAATCGCCCTTGGTATGAACGTAAGTGCTTTGCTTCGTTTAAAGATATGGTCGATACGCTACGAGCCGAATCACTCCACGAGCACTTTCGACGCACCCCGGCTTCTGTTCGGGGGCGACAAAAGACCCTTCAGGCTGCGTTCGCAGCATTGGGGCTCGTTGCATGACCAGAATCCATGGCCAAACTCGAGGCTAAGCCTCTCCTTCTTCGCTCTTCACCGTTGTTTGGAATCGTGTTAACACGAGTTGTAGGTGGCGCAGCCCAACCCACCATTAAAGAACCCGCACTGTGAGGGACCGGGAGCGGGTGGAGGAACGCCGGTATTTTGAAAAAGCCAGCCCAGGAGAAAGGTTGGATCTGCAATATCGACAGAGCCGCTGCCGTTAGCGTCAGCCGCCTCACGGCAAGGAGGCGGTGGCCCATTTTGAAAAAGAAAATTGAGGATGAAGTTTGGATCCGCAACGTTCACAGTGCCGTCAGCGTTCGCGTCCCCCCTCCTAAACGCTTCACATTCCCCCGCGGGATTGCCGGCGCAGTTGAGTAGTACCGACACGTTGTCTGAGGTCCGATTGGGGATCGCAAGGTCCGCTTGACCGTCACCATTGAAGTCGTCGGCAACGACCCAGTGCGGGAAACTAGCTCCCGCCCCCAAGGTCACTTCACAGGCAGTGTCGGCAAAGGCGTTTCCCCCTTCGTTTTCGGCGATAAAGACGCGAGCAGTTCCGCCGGCGAATGAGTTACTTGCCAGGTCCATATCGCCGTCATCATCGAGGTCGGCGGCGACGAGTCCCTCGAGGTTGACCGTCGCAGCGACAGTGACATCGTCAGGGTTGAAAGGACTCGCTACATTCGAAATACGAATCGTGTTTCCACCCCCGAAGCTCCCGACCGCGGCTTTATCGACCGTCATACCGGTGAATAGGAAAGCCACGTGGCCGGTACCACGATTATTGACGTCGTTGTCCGGCCAAGGAAACAAATCCACCGCCGCCGCGAAACCTCCTTGACCGTTGTTCTTCAACAACTGCGGTTCAGCCGTCGATAGAAAGAACGGGCTACCGATTGCGATGTCGAGGCCATTCGCGCCATCGACGTCAGCGAGACTCACGTAGTCTGCCCTTCCGGTGAACTCAGACACCGCTGGGCCGAACCGCTGACCGCCGATTCCGAAGCACACTAGCACACCGCTCTGGGAGCCGATGACAATGTCCGGGAGCGCATTTCCATCTAGCTTGCCGATGGCGATGGAGTGTGGAGTGTTTGGGCCAGTCACAATCGAGCTCGCCCGACGAGTGAACGATCTACTCCCGTTGTTTCGAAACGCAACGACCGTAGCGACGTTGCCCACGGTGACGATATCGTTGTCTCCATCGTTATCGATGTCGCCAATTGCTACTGGACGCACTTCTGGAATTGCCGCATTCAGCTCGGCCGGTGGATCAGTAAATCTTCCCGCGCCGTCGTTCCACAAAACTGTAATCCGACCACCACCGCTGTTTCCTATCGCCAGATCTGGATTTCCGTCGTTATCCAGATCGCCCGAGGCCATTCGGTGCGGTGCGGTTCCGTTCGGTCCGAGCGGATAGAGCACCGGATCTGCAAAGACAAAACCATCGGCATGGACAGCGTGCGAAAGAAGCACCACCAGTCCGATCGCGATCACCGTTTGTCGTTTCATTTTCATACTTCCCCGATTTCGTACCCAACAAGAACAACGACGCGATAGAGAAACACTGCAAGCAAGAGTGAACGAACCACGCAAGTACGAAGTGCCGTGGAGCGCTTCTTGCTTTACGCATCAGGCGACAGCCACCAGTGCGAAAGTAGCCTCGCACAACTCGCTTCGAATCGCTCGTCAACTGCGAAAGCTCTTGCGTGCCCGCAAGAACGCAGATCGATAGAACCCAACAATCACGTTGCCCGCCGCGAAGACCCTAAGCCGCTCACTTCTTCGCTCTTTGCCCTTAGTGACGGTTTCCTTCTTCCTCGAATCCTCACTATGCGATGAACTTAACGACCCCAGAAGCGAAGCGCAAAAAAAAACCCCCGGACCTTTTTGTACGCTTATCAGACTACGCAATGAGATGACGCGGCGCGCTCAGAGCGAGTCAATTTCGAACGCACTGCTCTCTCCGCCGAGCTCGCGGGGAAGCTCACGCCCAAGCTCGCGAAGAAACACCGGCCTCACGAAGCGCTCGCACTCTTCGCTCTTAAACCACGCCCGGAGCTCACTCTCAGTCCTGCACTCAGAGAGCACACGGCGAAGAATCTGGTAGGCGAGCGCTTCGTCTTTCTCCATTGAAACCCTAGTTCCCTCGCACCTTGCGCGCTGCAGCTTTGGCTTTGGCGCGCTGCGCCGACGCCCCCAACTCTCTCGTGAGTTCCGGCGTCAAGGACCTCTTCCACCGAAACGTCGTGGACAGGCACTGCGCCCCCAACACTACGGTTGAACCGAAAAGCGCCCGAGATTCGCGGAATAGACGAGGCGCCCCCACACCGAACTCAGCGCCGCCTGCTTTCGCGTCGGTTGCCGCAGTACGATCGTGGAGAGGTCTCGAAGATCGAAAACCGGAATGTGACGGAGCACCTCCGAGAGGTCCTGGGGAGTGCAGGGATGAACGAATCCTTGCCGCGTCGGTTGTACGAGAACGTCAAGCTGTCGCACACTGAGGTCGATCGGAACGTGACGAGGGTCGCTCACGACCTCGTAGAACACTCGATCCTGGTGCCATGACGGAATGACCATCCGGTTGTCGGAGCCGTGCCCCCGAATCGGAGTTCCGATGTTTCGATTCCTGCGTTCGGGTCGATATCCACTCTGCATCTGGGCATCATAGCCCCCGCTCGATCAAGCCTCCAGCGCTGGCGATCGGGCGGACAACCATCTCTCCCTCGGACAGACTGCTTGAAACCCTAACGACTCACCATGAGCGGCGCTGGAGCCGCTCCTGACGCTCTCGTCTCCGTTCCTGCGCGCCACTCTTTGTTGACGAGGCGCTGGAATCTTTTCAGGAGGATGCATCCATGTTCCGCCGTCTCTGTTTCTCGGCGTTCGCCCTGATCGCGATCGAGGCCGACGTTCATGCCGACGTCGAAACGCTCCTGACGATCGAACCGACCGACCTGCAGCCGCGAAACTCCGAAGGAGATCTCATCCAGCTTCGCGATGGGCGACTCTGCCTGATTTACTCACGTTACAACGGGAAAGCATCAAAACGCGCGCGCGGCGCGGGCACGCGCGATGACTCGCCCGCCGATCTCGCCATGCGCATCTCGGCCGACGGCGGCCGAACGTGGAGTGACGACCACATCGTCGTTGAAGGCGATGCCGGCATGAATGTCATGAGCGTGTCCTTACTGCGGCTGAAGAACGGCACGATCGCACTCTTCTATCTCTACAAAAACTCGCTTGAAGATTGCCGGCCGATGATGCGCGTCTCCAAAGACGAGGCCAGGACTTGGAACGAGGCGACACTCTGCGTGCCGGACGAGGTCGGCTATTTCGTTCTCAACAACGACCGTGCCGTCGAGCTCTCAGGTGGACGCATCATATTGCCGCTGGCGCTCCACAACACTCCCGGCCAGGAGAAGCCTGACTGGGCTGGGACGATCCTTTGCTATTTCTCGGACGATGCGGGAAAGACCTGGCGCGCGAGCAAAGACCGCTTCAAGGTGTTCAGCCCGGCGGGTGAGCGTGTGACGGCGCAGGAGCCTGGCGTCATCGAGCTCAAAGACGGACGACTCCTAATGTTCATGCGAACGAACGCGGGCAGCCAGTACGTCTGCTACTCGAGCGACCGCGGAGACACTTGGACGAAACCGACCCCTTCAGGCCTCGCTTCTCCCGTAAGCCCAGCGACTATCGAGCGACTCCCGTGGTCGGGCGATCTTGTCTGCGTGTGGAACGATCACACCGGCCGCCATCCCTTCCGCCGGGGAAAACGGACACCGCTGTGCGTCGCCATCAGTCGAGACGAGGGCAAGACCTGGGAACCCTCGCGCGCCGTCGAACGCAATCAGCGCGGCTGGTACTGCTACACTTCAATGAGCTTCCTCGCCGACCGCGTGCTCCTCTCGTACTGCGCCGGCAATGAAAAGATCGGCAGGCTTAACCGCCTGAAAGTCGTTTCCATCTCCCGCGAAGTCCTCGAAGGAAAAGCCGCTATCGCACCTCCTCCGACCCTCTCCTCTGCAAAAGCGGGCGAAGGTGAGCGTGCGTTCTTACTCATCCTGAATGGTCGCGAGTTTCCGGGCGACGAGACCGAACTGCCGTTCTATCCCTGTCGAGCCAACGTGCTCGAGTTTCGCCTCCAGTGGCATCGCATCAAGGGTGACGAGGTCGAGCTGAAGATACGCAAGACTGCACCCGACGGCCGCGAGGCGGTGTTCGAACGAGCTGTCACGCGAGCCGGGAAGGCATTCTTCACTCTCGGCCCCCTCGCCGTGCCCCCCGTCTATGACTTTGAGGCCGGGGAGGTACTCTATCGCGGCTACCGGCTCGACATCCGGATCCTTGATGCGGAAAGCGGCGACTTGATGGATCGCCAGTCCTTCTACCAGTCGCTTTCCAAGGACGCGCTCACACCCGAACGTTTCGTGGAACAGGGTGAATCGCGCATCCGCGTCATGAGGCCTCATCAGCACACGCACATGGCGATGAGCCCAGAGCGGCTCGTGGCGGGAGAGCCGGTGAGGCAAGTTTATAACCCCGCGTACGGTGTCGAGCCGGCACTTGTCGTCAGACTTTCTGAAACGATCCTGGAAGATCCGGACGCGCTCCGGGTGCTCTCGAGACTAACGCCCGGTGTGACGCCAAAGCTCTATCATGAGCCGCTGTCGTGTGAGCTCGAGGTTCGCGCTGCGGACGGAGAAACGCGTTTCAAGACGCGCTTGGAACTGAAGACGCCCGGTGACTGGACCGAAACAGCGATCGATCCACGAGACTGGCCCGCCGGGGACTACCGCATCTCTCTCGCCCCCATCCTGACGCCCTATCAAGGGAACGAGGAACAAGTCTTCGACGATGGCCCTGCGATCGTTTATCGCCGACGTTTGCCGGACGGGAACAAGCTCAAGATCAGCCATCTCGCGCCCTGGTCGCTCGAGCGCGACCCGAGCCGAGAACTCCTCGAGATCCGGGACTTCGACAAGGCCGCGAGCGAATGGTCCGACGGGCTGCCCGCCGGCTGGAAGATCACGAGCTCAAGGGAGGGACGTGCCCTCTACGCCCCGGCTGGCGCAGATCCGGAGCCTCTGGTCCTGCGGCCGCGCCTTGGGGGCCACTACGCCGTCTTTGCGCGGCCCGCCGCGGACGGCTGCCTCCTGAAGGTCCGTGGCGATGGCCTCGTGCGTTCGGTGCTTTCTCGGGATTTCAGTTACACGACGCCGAGGCCGGCGACGCACCCTCCTCTCTTCGTCGTGGCGGCGGACCTCACGCGCGAGAGCGTCGCGATCTATGCCTACGATCCCTGGAACGAGCCGCGCAGCGGGCTTCGCGAGCTGCACTTCATGCCCGTGACTGCTGAAAGCGTGAAGGCATTCTATCGCAAGACCTCGGATCCACCGCGCCCACTCTTTGGCATCAACGACTGGTGCGACTACTTCCATGGTCCGTGTCGGCTCAATGCCGACCAATTGGACGTCCTCGTGGGTGGCCAGACCGAGGTCGGCCTTCGCCACCTCAACTGGTCGCTCGGCAGGTCGTGGATCGAGTACCGAAGCGAACTCCCCGGCGTCACCTATTTTCCTGCCGTACCCTTGAAAGAGGCGGCGAAGAAGTGGCCGCACGCGCTCGATTACGCAGGCCGCGCCACAATGGTCAACCAATTCCGGCCTCTGGAGCGTGTCCTGAGTGAGCGCACGCGGCTCGGAGCGACGATCTGGCCCTGGCTCTCGATGAACCGTCACTACGGCGAGCATGCATACGGTGGCATCTTCGCGTCGCGTTTCTTCAAAGAGAATCCCCAGTGGCATGGATACCAGGAAGATGGGCACCCGGCGGGCGGCGTCGTGTCATACTTTTTCCCAGAGGTGCGGCGCGAACGGTTGGACATTTTTCTTGAGGTCGCAAAAAAGAGCCCCGACGGACTCCTCATCGGTACGTGCCGGCAGGTTCCGATGCTTCGGTACCACCCGAAGATGGTCGAGGCGTACATCAAGGAGACGGGTGTTGATCCGCGGCAGCTTCGCGGCCTCTCACAGCTCGATGAATACAAGCGGTGGATCACGTGGCGCGCCGATCACTTCACCCAGCTGCTGCGCGACCTGAAAACCGAGCTCGCACCAATTCGCGAAAAGACCGGTCGGCCCACTCCGGTCGCCGTGCGTATCCCGTCATCGGGTTTCTTCTACAACATGGCCGAAGGGCTCGACGTCCGTCAATGGCTCGAGGAGGGGCTCGTCGATCAGCTCATGCTCGACCCGCTCCACGAGCGCGGCGGCGAGGGCAGCCACGACGTGAGGCCCTACGTCGAGCTTGGTGCGAAGCACGGCGTGTCGGTCCTCGGCGGCGTCGGGGCGACCTGGACGTTGGGTGTGAAGGCGCACGTGGTGGGACTCAAACGGGCCCGTGGCCTCCTGGCCGCAGGCGTCGACGGCATTGCGATCTACGAAACCAACTACATGGCACGAACGATGCCGCTTCGCTGGATCGTGCCGCTCTTTGGAAACCTTGAGCTCCTCGACGCCTTCCTCGACAATTCGAACCTCGAAGCCTGCTATCCGGTCTCGGCCTCGACCGCCGCTTTCGGCCACGACGGTCACTCCGACTGGCACCGCCGGCGCCGCGGGCTCCCAGGGCTCTGACCCACGCTGCAGTTGGATATAGACCCTATCGTTTCCCTTTACGGCCGCAATCCCAAATCGAACCCGAAGTCACCAACCAAGCTGGAGGCGAAAATGTCCACGCGAGTGAATCGACGCAACTGGTTGATCGGCACCGGAGCCGCGGCAATTGGAGTTGCGTTCGGCACCGGTCGTGCCAAAGCAGGACCCCGGGCGAAACAGATACAAACAAACGTCATCAGTCATCTCCCCCATCGCTTTCACGGCTGGCCAACGCTGGCGCGGCGAAACGACGGTGAGCTGCTGCTCGTTTGCTCCGGCGGCCGTGACGGGCACGTGTGCCCCTTCGGCCGCGTCGATCTGATGCGTTCGAAGGATGGCGGCGAGACCTGGAGTTGGCCGCGCACGGTCCTCGATGGCCCGATCGACGACCGCGACGCGGGCGTCTTAGAGACTGCGCAGGGAGCTCTGCTCGTGACTACGTTCACGTCGCTTGCGTACACAGACCGCATGCCGCAGGACGATCCCGAGCGCCTCGCTCGCTGGCGTGCCGCGCACATTCGCGTCGGAGCCAAGGAACGTAAGGACGCGCTGGGGGTGTGGATGATTCGTTCGACAGACGGCGGCATCAGCTGGTCCGAGCCTTACGACTCACTCGTGAACAGTCCGCACGGTCCAGTACAGCTCTCCGACGGTCGTCTACTCTACGCGGGAAAGGACCTGTGGCGTGGGGGAAGAATCGGTGTGTGTCAGTCGACCGACGACGGCAAGAGTTGGAATTGGCTTGCGGAAATCCCGGAGCACGACGGTGACCGCTATAAGGATTATCACGAACTGCACGCCGTCGAGGCCGCCGAAGGACGCATCATCGTTCAGATCCGCAACCACAACGAAAAACGCAAAGGCGAGACGCTGCAATCGGAATCGAACGACGGTGGCGCCACCTGGTCGCCGCCGAGGTCGATCGGCGTTTGGGGGTACCCCTCTCACTTGATGAAACTACAAGACGGTCGTCTGCTGATGAGTTACGGCCACCGCCGCCCGCCAAGGGGAAACCAGGCCCGCATCAGCGACGACGAGGGTCGCACCTGGTCGGAGCCCATCATTCTCTCCGGCGATGGTGTCGGCGACATCGGCTACCCAAGCACAGTACAGCTCGACGACGGATCGCTGGTCACCGTCTGGTATGAGAAGATGGCCGACACTCCGATGGCGGTCCTAAGGCAGGCGAAGTGGACTCTCGAGGCACGCTGATCACCGACGACAAGGCGGATTCCGTTTGTCGGCCGAATGATCTTGCCAGTCGACGACGACCCATTACATGGCGTGAACAATACCCCTTCGCTGGATCCGGCCAAGCTCACGAAAAACGAGGTCCGTCTCGGGCGTTGCTTAGCTTAACTTGAAGGTCAGAGCCCTAGGAGCCTCGCGGCGTCGAGGCACCCGAAGTTTCCAAAAGAGCGGCACGACGTTCGTCTCTGGAGCTCAGCTAAGAATCTCCCTCAACACGCGGGCTTCCTCAACGCCGGTCAGTCTCTGATCGAGCCCTTGGTACTGGAAGCTCAGTTGGCGGTGATCGATGCCGAGAAGATGGAGCATGGTGGCATGGAGGTCACGCACGTGGACCGGATTCTCAACGACATTGTAACTGAAGTCGTCGGTCCTCCCGTAGTGCAGGCCACCCTTGATTCCCCCACCCGCGATCCAACCGGAAAAGCAACGCGGATGATGGTCACGCCCGTAAACATCGCGGGTGATGTTGCCTTGGCCGAACACGGTGCGACCGAATTCGCCGGCGAACACCACCAGGGTTTCGTCTAGTAGGCCGCGGAACTTCAGGTCCTTGAGCAAAGCCGCGGTCGGCTGATCGACGTCACGGCATTGACCGCGCATATTGTCCGGAAGGCGGGAGTGATGATCCCAGCCGCGATGGAAGAGCTGGACGAAACGCACGCCGCGCTCCGCCATGCGGCGCGCGAGCAAACAGTTGCGAGCGTAGGAACCTGGGGTGTGGACCTCCGGGCCATACGTCTCCAGAATCGACTGAGGTTCATTGGAAATGTCCGTCAACTCCGGCACGGAAGCTTGCATGCGAAACGCCATCTCCTGCTGGGCGATGGTCGTTTGGATTTCCGGATCGCCGATCGCCGCGAAGTGCTCTCTGTTCAGCTCTCGAAGGGAGTCCAGCATGCGTCGCCGGATCCCGGCGTCGATTCCCTGTGGATTGGACAAAAAGAGCACGGGATCGCCGGTGGTCTGAAAGGACGTGCCCTGATGCATGGAGGGAAGGAACCCGCTGCCCCAAAGTCGCGCGTAGAGCGCTTGAACATTCACCTTGCCGCTCCAGAAGGCCGAGGGAATGACGACAAAATCCGGCAGGTCCCGGTTCAGCGATCCCAGGCCATAGCTCAGCCACGCGCCCATGCTCGGTTTGCCGGGAATCTCCGATCCGGTACAGAAGGACGTCTTTCCAGGATCATGGTTGATCGCATTGGTGTTGAAGGAGTGGATGAGACAGAGGTCGTCCGCCACTGAAGCGAGGTGAGGGAGCAGCTCGCACATCCACACCCCGCTCCGACCACGGCGCAGAAAGTCGAACCTCGACGGCGCGATCAGCTGCTGCTTGCCGCGAGTCATCGTCGTGACGCGCTGTCCGCGACTCACCGACTTAGGCAGCTCGGTCCTGAAGAGCTTCTGGAGGCCCGGCTTGTAGTCGAAGAGATCGACCTGGCTCGGTGCCCCCGCCATGAAGAGAAAAATGATCCGCTTGGCGCGAGCCTCGCTATGCAGTCCATGCTGGAACTTGGGTACTGGTGGCGCCGTGTCAGCTCCCGTCACCAGGGACGTCAACGCCGTCGCGCCCAACCCCATGCCGGTGTTGAGTAGAAACGACCGGCGGGACTGGAGGTTCAATTCGGCAAGCTCGTCTGTCTGCTGTGTGCTCATCGTATTGCCATCTGTCTGACTTCTACTACCGTCCATGCTACTGGCGCGTCTTCGTGACATCCAAATTGTAGAGAGTACTGACGAGAACGGTCCAAGCGGCGAGCTTCGCCCTTTCCTCAACGTTCTCTAGCGCGATTCCACTGCAGATCTCTTCCGCCAAGGCAGGGCTATCACGATAGCGCTGCTCTAAATCCTGGGCGAGCCTCGAGAGTATGGCTCGTTCCCTTCCGTGCGGCACGTTCGACGTGACGATTTCATACACCATGTCCAGCAACTCGGCCGTCGTGAGATCACCGTGTGTCAGCACGCGTCGCGCCAGGTTTCGAGCGGCCTTCAGGTACTCACCTTCGTTCAGGAGCAGCAGGGCTTGTGAGGGCGTGTTGGTCCTTTCACGGCGGGCGATGCAGGCGTCCCGGGCGGGGGCGTTCAAGATGGTCATCTGTGGCGGTGGCATCGCTCGCTTCCAGTACGTATAGACGCCGCGGCGATAGATCGCTTCGCCTGTATCAGCTTTGTAGCGCTCACCAATCATGGTGACAGCCTTCCAGAGACCGTCGGGCTGCGGTGGTTTGACGCTCTTCCCGTACATCTTTTTCGACAACAGCCCACTGGTAGCGAGCATCTGGTCGCGAATCACTTCGGCATCCATGCGATAGCGCGACCCTCGCGCTAGCAAGCGGTTCTCGGGGTCTTTGTTAAACTCCTCCGGCGTCGCCACGGACGATTGGCGGTAGGTCTTCGTCATCACCATCTGCTTCATCAGAGCTTTGATGTTCCAGTTAGATTCGACGAAGGAGACGGTGAGGTAGTCGAGCAGTTCTGGGTGGCTCGGCACTTCGCCCTGAGCTCCTAAGTCCTCGGAGGTTTTCACCAGACCGACACCAAAGAGCTGCTGCCAAAACCGGTTGACCGCGACGCGCGCCGTGAGCGGATTCTGACGGTCGACGAACCACTCCGCCAGGTCGAGTCGCGAGGCGATCTCGCCCGTCTTTCGCATCGGTGGGAGAAACTCCGGTGTATCACGGACGACTGGTTCCCCGGGCTGGTCGTATCGCCCGCGAACCATGATGTGCGTTGGACGCACCTCGGTGCGTTCCCTCATCACCATCGCCACCTGCATCGTCCGAGTCAGCTCTCCGCGCTTCGCAATGAGTGAGTTCTTTTCGTCTACAAGCTGCTCAAGCGCCGCCTTGAGAAGCTTTTTGTTCTGGGGATCCTTCTCGCCCGAAGTGTCCTTCTCCGACTGCTGCACCTTCGGTTCAAGCGCCGCCAGCTGCTCGTCGATAGCGCTTAGTTTCTTCGTTTGCTCGGGCGTCCCGAGCCACAGAAACGGCGGCTGGAGACCGTCTTTAGGAGCCCCTCGAGTTTCCGGTTCGGCGTCAATATTGTTGAAGAAGGCAAACAGCGAGTAAAAGTCCTTCTGCGTGAGCGGATCGTACTTGTGATCGTGGCAGGAGGCGCAGTGGACGGTCATTCCCATGAAGGTGGTGCCCACCGCGGTGACCCGATCCGTTACGTTCTTGAAAAAGCTCTCCTCCGGGAGCGCGGTACCACGGTCGATGATGAGGTGGAGGCGGTTGAATCCCGACGCGATCAACTGATCGTTCGTGGCATCAGGAAACACGTCTCCGGCCAGCTGGAAGCGGACAAAATCATCGTAGCCGAGGCCGTCATTGAACGCTCGAATCACCCAATCTCGGTAGGCGACGAAGTTGCGGTAAAAATCCTTGTGCATGCCGTTGGTGTCGGCGAAGCGAACCAGGTCAAGCCAGTAGCGCGCCATGTGCTCGCCGTATTCCGGTCTCGCAAGCAGGCCATCGACGAGCGTCTCATAAGCCGTCGGGCTCTCATTTGCTAGGAAGGTGCGCACTTCTCCTCGGGTGGGCGGTAGCCCGGTGAGGTCGAACGTCACGCGGCGAATGAGGGTGCGTTTGTCCGCCTCCTCGGAAGGTGCGAGCCCCGCTGCTTCGAGCCGCCGCAGAACGAACAAGTCGATCGGCTGGTCGCTCCACTCGCGCTGGATCACGGCGGGCATGCTCGGCCTTCTTGCCGGTACAAACGCCCAAAACTCGTCGTACGGCGCTCCAGCCTCGATCCACAGCTGGATGATGCGCTGCTCTTCAGACGTCAGGGGCTTCTTTCCGGCCTCAGGCGGCGGCATCCTGTCATCAGGATCGCTGGCAGTGATCCGCCGCCACAACTCGGACTCTTGGAGCGCGCCGGGTTTGATGGCGGTCGAACCGCCTTCGGTTCGGTAGGCGCCGTCGTCGCCCCCCGAACGATCCAAACGCAGCTGCGCTTTGCGTTCGCGCGCGTCCGGACCATGGCAGGCGAAACAGCGATCGGAGAGGATCGGGCGCACGTCACGGTTGAACGAGACCTCCTGCGCCAGCGTGTTCGCGGCGCCACAAACGGCCACTGCCGCGACCCACACGACCGCCCCCCAACGCCGCGGCGACTTCTTGATCGAGCTCATTTCACAACGTAGACCTAACCTGTCGTCAAGATCACGGAAGCAGACGTCCGTTGGGCACGCTTTCGAGCCCAAGTACCAGGGTATCAGATAACGGCGCTGAGGGATGGGTTCATCGTGCACTGCGGCCCCGCGAATCTTCGAATTCCAACGTTCGTTCTCGTCGCCCACTTGCCGATAAGCGCCCCAAATCAAGGGCCGTGCCGCCGTCGTCCGACGTCATAGACGCCAAATGTCCTTTCACCGAGCCCCCCGAATGCGCCGACGAAACGCCGGATTCACTCTGATCGAGCTCATGATCGTGGTCGCCATCATCGCGATCGTTCTCGCCATTGCGATTCCCAGTCTACGCAACGCTCGCATCTCCGCGGCGGAGTCGTCAGCTGTGGGCGGGCTGAGGTCAATCTGCTCCGATATCCACCAGTACCGCGGGCGCTTCAGCGGATGGCCGGCCGACTTTCCGGAGATTGCAGCGGTCGGTTACGTCGCCGGATTCGAGCCCACCGGGCTGCCCTTGTTTCTCCGCAAGGGCGAGTACACCTACGAATACCATCCAGGAGACACGTCCCTGGGCGGGAACTGGTTCGTAGCCGCGTTTCAGCTCGACACGCAGTACCGCTCCTTCGCGATCAACGCCGCCGGGGAGATGTTCGTGCTCAACCTCTCCACCGGCAGCGTCACAGCTCTCGATCCGTGACGTGCCAGCTCCAGTCGAGTCACCGTCACGCATCCGTCAACAAAGCTACGGGCGGGACGGTCGGGCTCTGTTTGAGATTCTCGCCAGAGACTGGCAAAGTGCTGATCATGTTCAACCGTAATTCAGCCAGTTCGTCCCTTCGTTTTCCATCGCAACCTCGAGCGACGTCTCGTTGGATCCTCGCCGCAGCGATCCTCGCACTCGTCGCCTCCGGCTGCACTGAAGACAGGAGAGCGCGTGAGGCAAACCCGGGTGACTCAACGACACCGGCCGCGGATCGGGAAGACGGAAGTCCGCAGGAGATCTTCAAGCTCTATACAACACCTGGTGCCGAGCCGTCGATCGGTTGCGACTCCTACGCCCAACTGACGCTGACCGAGGTGACCGAAGAAGGCGCGACGGCGACCATTGAGAATCGCCTCGACGGCATCTGTACGCTAGCCTCGAGTTTGGCCATGGAATAGGCCGGTAAAGAAAGACACCTCCGCTACCGATAACGAAGTTGCAAAACACTATTATCGGACGGAGGTGAAGAGTGTCTCCAGTATCGTCGTTTCTGTCCCTCTTGGCCAGCTTTGCTCCACTGATGACGCCGTCGAGTTTTGAGAACTTCCAGTTGCTCGCCGGTGGCTGGGTCCTGAGCACGCGACGAAGGACGGTTACCGAGCTCATTCAGCGTGTAGGTGTGGTAGAACTGAAAAGCTACTCGACGTTCCATCGATTTTTCAATCGCGCACAGTGGTCGATCGACGAAGTTGGCCGCTTGGTACTGTCGCTCGCGCTGCGTCTGATTCCACCGGGTGGAGTTGTCCGCCTCGTCGTCGACGACACGCTTTGCAAAAAAGGCGGGCAGCACATCTTCGGCAGTGGTATGCACCGTGATGCTTTGGCGTCGACTCGTAAGCTCGCGAGACTGAGCTGGGGCCACAACTGGGTGGTCGTCGGCGTGATCGTCGAGTTCCCGTTCGCGCGTGGAATCTCGTGGTGTCTTCCGATCGCGTTTCGACTCTACGTCACCAAGACGAGACCGAAGAGCCAGCGGTGGCGTGAAGAGACCGTCTATCGCACACGTCCCGAGCTCGCAGTGGAGATGCTCGAGATGATCGCCAAATGGCACCCAAATAGGCGTTTCCTGCTGGTTGGCGATTCGGCGTATGGCGGTGGTTCGGTGTTGAGAAATCTTCCCGAGCGGTTTCACCTCACCAGCCGCATCGTCATGGATGCCGCGCTCTTTGCTCCGCCGCCACGGCGCTATGCGGGTACGGGGCGTCCACGGCGAAGAGGAAAGCGTCTGCCGAGTCCTAAACAGATCGCGTCTTCGAGAAGGCCATGGAAAAAGCTGAATCTTCGACTCTACGGGGCGAAGCGTCGCGTTCTCGTCAAAGAGACCGAAGGCCTCTGGCTCAAGAGCGACTACCGCCCCATCAAGGTCGTCGTGGTGCGCGACCCTCGTGGTGTGAACAAAGACGAAGCGTTCTATTCCACCGACACCAAGGCGTCCGCAACGACCATTCTTCAGACCTACTCGCGACGATGGAGCATCGAGGTCGCATTCGAAAACGCCAAGGGGCACTTCGGCTTTGAAGATCCACAGAATCGAACCGTCGAAGCCGTGCAACGCACGGCGCCTTTCGGTGCGTTGTTGTACAGCATGGTGATTCTTTGGTTCAACGCCCACGGTCATAAGAAATGTCGATTCCCAAATCGCCCTTGGTATGAACGTAAGTGCTTTGCTTCGTTTAAAGATATGGTCGATACGCTACGAGCCGAATCACTCCACGAGCACTTTCGACGCACCCCGGCTTCTGTTCGGGGGCGACAAAAGACCCTTCAGGCTGCGTTCGCAGCATTGGGGCTCGTTGCATGACCAGAATCCATGGCCAAACTCGAGCTAGCAGCCCGTTGAAAAAGTCATTCGGCCGAGAAACCGGCCTCTTCACGCCCAGCTCGACCGCGTCAATACTCGAAAATCTCGGAGATTACCTGCGTTTGCCGCGGCCGATCTGGACGCGAAGAGACCAGTTTTCGGCTCGAAGCACTTTTTCAACAGGCTGCTAGCAGTCTTCCGGCAGAAGCGAACCTATCGACTGACTCGCCTCGAGGACGACTGCGGTTCGCGGCGTTACGCGAGCGTCGAGATCAACTACGAAGGCGAGGGATCTCCGCCAGAGGATGAGACTTCGACACCGTTCACGAAAATCGAGATCACGGATCACCGCACGCGGCTGTGCAGGGACCGTGTGCTTGCGCGTCTGATCGTCGAAGAGACCCGGTCGACAGGAGAGATCGTGACGCGCTACAGCTATGATGCATTCACCCACACATACAGAGGTCGGCTGACCGAACACGCGGCTATTGGCGGCGAATCCACGGGGCTCGGGCTGATGACAACGGCGGGGAAGCTAATTGAGTTGGACCTACCGCAAGAGATCAAGCGGCGCTTCGCTGAGGGCAAGGTCGTGACCATCGAAGGTCGATTCGAACACCGAACAGGCGTCGAGATCCCGACGCGCCGCGTCTTCGTCGTAACGAAGATGATCGGGATCTAGCGACAAAGTTCGAGGCGGCACACTTGGTGCCGATCTGCTCGCACGTCAATGGCGCTTCGCCTCTGCCCGTATGACGTCGATGAACCGTTTCACCAGGTGGCTCTGAAAGCGCCCCTTTCGCCAGACCATACTGAGCGTACGCTTCGGCTTCTCCCCAGCCAGCGGTCGGTAGACGCGGCGGCTTGAACGATCCGCGTCGGCAGCCATCTTCGGAATCAGCGATATACCCTGGCCTAGCCCGACGAGTTCCTGGACGGTGAGAAGCTGAGCGCTGTCGCAGCTGACAACAGGCAGGTAAGACTTCTGCCTGCAGAAGCTCACGATCTGATCTCCAAGACAGTGAGTTTCACTGAGAAGAACGAATCGTTCACCGGCGATGTCCTTCATGGTGACTCGGCTCTTCTTTGCAAATCGGTGCCCCGCAGCCATCACCACGAGTAGCTCCTCGGTGAATAGAGGCTCCACCGTTAAATGCTCGTCGTCGATCGGCGTCGCCACGACAGTGATGTCTATGTCACCCTCAAGGCACGATCTCAGCGTAAACTCCGTCAAGGTTTCGACGACCTTCACTTCCGCCTTCGGGCACTTCCTGGCGAAGCGCGAAAGAAGCCGAGGCAAGAAGTACGGCGCCACTGTTGGAATCGCCCCGACCGTCACTTGCCCCTCGTCGACGGATTCCAGGACCTCTCGACTAGCAGCCTCCACCGAAGCAAGAATCTCGACCGCTCGATCGTACAAGACTCTTCCAGCGTCGGTGAGACGGACGCGCCGAACCGTCCGGTCCAACAGCGGTTTGCCGATTTCGGCCTCCAGCTTGATGATTTGTTGGCTCAAGGACGGTTGCGAGACAGAGCACCTCTCCGCAGCCCGAGTGAAATTGCGAGCGTCGGCGACAGCGACGAAGTAACGGAGCTGGTGGAGTTCCATAGGTGTTCGAGGCAGCCGAAACGTCTGAATTCAGCCCAGCCAAATGATAGGTGTATCCTATTGAATCAATAGGATCAAGATCTTTTACGAATCATTGCAGGCGACGTAGACTTTAGAAAGTGCGCCGCCCAACGGCCCGGGAGCGCAACGGGAAACGAACTGAATCATAGGGAGTCAGCCATGACGAACGAACAACGAGCAGTGATCGAAACCCTCGAGCGGCTTCTCGCCGATACCTACACGCTCTACTTGAAAACTCACAGCTACCACTGGAACGTCACCGGCCCGATGTTCACAACGCTCCACACACTTTTCGAGACGCAGTACAGCGAACTGGCCATCGCTGTCGACACGATCGCCGAGCGGGTTAGATCGCTCGGTGCACCGGCACCGGGAAGCTACTCTCAGTTCATGGCACTGTCTGCCGTCGAAGAGGATACAGGAGTCCCCACGGCCGACGAGATGATCGGAAATCTTGTCTCTGACTCGGGAAAGGTCCTGGTGTCGGCCAGGCGCCTCGTGCAAACCGCCCAAGTAGGGCACGACGACGCCAGCGCAGATCTTGGCGTACGCAGAATCGACGTTCACGAAAAGAACGCGTGGATGCTTCGTAGCCATCTGACAGCCCATTAAAAAAGTCATTCGGCTGAGAAACCGACCTCTCTACCCCCAGATCAGCGCGATGAGCTTCACCAAAACAGACTATGCATGTTTTCAGGCAGGCTGTTGATCGACCTCAGCGGAGTCGGCGCCGAGTTGCTGTTTTCAATCGTCCACTGGAAGCGGAGTCGGCGCCGAAACGTCGCCGCGGTTTGCTGAAAGTCTACCGGCCGAATCTCAATCGGTGCCTCGCCCATAGCGTGATCCTTCACACCAAGCCCCAACTGAATTGACCTGGCCAAGAAAGAGGGTGTATAGCCTCTCGCTCTGCGAGCTTGAGCGATAAGTTCCGAGTGAAGTGGAATGGCGAAGCGTTGGGTGTTGTTCGCGTAGTCTTCATCGACTACGTTCGCGCTGCTCCTTGAAAGTCTTGGACATGCACTTGACAGTCAACGGATCGGCCGCTGAAATGCGGGCCGAAACCAGAGAAGGGAATTCAAGTCAAATGTCGGAAAAGAAGAACACCTCAGGAAGAGAAGACCGACTTCTCGCGGAAGAGCTCGTCGACGCTCGCCAGCGGAGGCACGCGGAGTCAACACAAACGTCCGAACCTGAGTGGGCGTTACTTGACCAGTGGCTTGCGGCGATCAAAGCAACAGACGATCCGAACGTGACCCGCAATCGATTGGTGAGCAAATTGATTCGCCACCACAAGAGCAGACGCGAAACGGATGGCCTCGATCGCAGAAACGTCTCACGTAGAGGTTCACGAAGGGAGGAGCATGGAGATAGGTGACAGTTGGGGATTGGAGTTTCTTTGGCGAGGCGAGCTTGAAAAGTGGGAGAGCTTCCTCGGCGATACTGACCACTGGATCGCGGATATTTTCCGCGGTCGCATCGCGTCGCTGTCTCTTCGAGTTCTTTCAGCAGAGAGCTGGTTTGCGGCGGCAAAGCGCAAGGCAGTTGAACGCTCGGCCACTCTGTCGCCAGAGCACGCGATTCTGCTCCTGTGCTACTCGATTGAGAATATACTTCTGTTCGAGCGCTCAGAGAGTCGACTGCGCAAGATCCTCACTGCGACCCGATGGACGCTGGATGGAGCCAGCGACGAGCACTTTTCCGAGCTGCGGCTGCTGTCGGCGGTGCAGGCTAAAGTCTTGCTACGTCTCGGCGAGATCGACTTGGCCCGCCGGGCCTTTCGTGCGCTGCTTGAGACCGATCCTCTTCCCGAGCAAGCGTCGCTCTATCTCAGCGGGCTTGCGTGCTGCCAGCTCCAAGTTGACAAACGAGAGCCGCGCATCCTGTTAGAGCACGCAGGAATTTTCGCGTCAGCAGGGAGGACACCGTACGGCCAAGGCGTTGCCGCATCTACGCTCGTCTCTTGCTACCAATACCTGGATCTCTGCTTGGAGGCGGAGCGTTGGGAGCAATTCATATCGGTTCTGCCGATTCCTACTTCGACCCAAGAGGCTCTCAAGAGGCGGAGCGATCTGGTGCTGAGCCTGAGCGAAAGGGCTCAGCTCATGTTGTCCATTTAACCGCGTGCATTCATAGCCTCCGCCCCCATTGCCGCAAAAGAGAAGCGCTTCTAAGCCATGCGGGATCGCGAGTGCGTGCGCGTGGGTGTGCGTCGGTCTTTTCCCCCCATCTCTGCCCTGCGTTCCCTTTCCCGTCTGCGTGCGCGTGCGCTTGCCGCGTGCCGTCGTTCGGAGTCAATAGCGGAGTGCCGTTGCGCGCGTGGGGATACGCGTCACGATGCGGTTGCAGTTCGAGCGATGGTGCGAGTTGGTCGAACACGGCACAGCGGCAAACCTCACCGAACGTGAATTCCGCCGCGACGCGCCGCAACTGCCGATCCGACCTTTGGACAAGGGTTTCTGAGCCCTTCCTGCGAAAAACCTATGCAACTGTCGGGTCCGCGTGCGATCGGTCGCGCCTCTGGCGTCTTTCGTTGCGCGCTTGGCGACCTTGCGTGAGGAAAAGAAACTCACGGCAGGTTCGCCAAGCCCCCAACGAACGAAAGGTACCGACGACACCGATTCAGGTCAGGCCGAGAGCGGACGACGCAGGACCGTCTCTGCCACCGAGGCACAGAGGCTACCAGACGGCCGACCTCGGAAACGCGACTACTCGCAAGAATTTGCGCAGCCAGGACTTGGCGCTGGATCATCCACGCACTCGTCGTTGTACGGTCCGGGATATGGCGGTGGTGGAGACCCGGAGCTACCAAGCCAGTTCAACAGAAAGACGACATCGGAGTTGTCGACGTCTCCGTCGTGGTTGGAATCTGCCTGGCTCAGACATGCGGGCTCCGGACCGGCTGAGAACAGATAGTTCGAAATGAAGATCGGATCTGAAATATCAACCGTGTCGTCACCGTTTGCATCGCCGCGCTTGGCAATCTTCGGCACTTCAACGCCAGCAAACGCGATCGAACCAACGAACAACGCTAAACAGATCACTGAAAACGTACGCATGGGTGCCTCCAGTAAAATTGGACTGAGAACGTAAGACACTTTCTCAGCCTATCGACCGGACGCACCGCCAGCCCCTACCCCTGCACGCGATAATGTACACGTTGCTCGCGTCGGTTCGTTCGACTTCCGGACGTCAACGAGTCCCACCGCTGCCAAAAACTAGAGGCCTCGCGGCAATGGCAGAGCAAGCTCGCAGCTCACTTGTCATAGAAAAGCTAGACCTGCCAGCAACACGACGGGAACGATCGCACGCGATCAACATAGAAACGAAACAGGAGCGGCTGTTCAATCCACCGAACCGTGGATCGTGAGGCGCGTCCTGCACGCACGCAACCGCACTCCGCTATTGACTCCGAACGACGGCACGCGTGACTGCTGCTTTGCACGCATGCGCTCACGCTCTCAAGACTGGACGACGCACCGGAGAGTCAGATGCAGAGTCACATACAGATGCGGAGTCAGATGCAAAGTGCCCGGTGCGCCCACGCAATCGCGATCGCGATCACGCACGCACAAGCAATCGCCCATAGCGCCTGAACCGCGTCTCTTTCGCAACAATACGGTCGGTGTCCAGTAGATTTCACGCGGCAGTGGCGAATCTCTTTGCGCGACGTCCAATTGACCATCTGGTCGCAGAGCAACGTAAAGATTGCATGAAGACTCGCGCGCTTGTGTGGATTCCATGAGCTCTTCACGTAGACTCACCTTGAAGCTCATCGCGACGCGTAGTGCATCTGAACAGAGTCGATTAACGGAGGCAAACTTGTTGAAGAATACAGGCTGAGGAGAGACCATGCTGCCGCGTGCCGTGCCCGACTGTTCTGACTGTAGACGGTAGCTCACGCTTTCGTCAGCATGCCCTATCGAAGTCCGTAATCTTCTCAAGGATCAAACATGCAAGAACTCGTTTTCGGCGCCGTCATCGGGCTGTCCGCCTACTTCTTCGTTCGCGTCGTGCTGACAGGGTTTTTCACCGTGCAGCAGAACGAACGAGTCGTCCTCACGAGCTTCGGGCGCGCCCAGAGAGTCGGCAGTAAAACGACGCTGGATCTACCCATAGCTCACAACCTGAACGACGATCAGCGGGAACGTTACTCCTATCCACAGCTGCGTACCATCGGCCCCGGCGGTCCTTATCTGAAATGGCCTTGGCAGAAAGTTCACCGAGTGAACGTGGCGATTCAGACCGTCAATGCAGCATTCGACCGGAGGCGCCAGAGGCTAATCACAACAACACGATCTTGGACGCCGTCACGAAGGATCAGCTGAACATTGGCGTTCGCGGGCAACTGCGATTCAAGGTGAGTGAGGACAACCTCTACGCATACCTTTTTGGGGTCCACCGACCGATCGCTCACGTCATGGGCTACTTTGTTTCGATCTTGCGGGAGCGCATCGCCATTTTTCGCAGCCCGCAGGGTGAGAAGGCGGAGCAAGAGTTGCCTGACGTCGTTTCCGACTCCCTCGAGATCGAAGGCATCTCGATCAATGATCTGCGCAAGAATCTCAACCAGCTCAATATTGACATGGATCGAGAGTGCTCATCCTCAGCGGCACGCTACGGCATCGTTCTCGATGCATCGTTGATCACTGGAATGGATCCACCGGACGAAATCGAGTCCGCGTTGGCGGCGATCACCACCGCGCACAACGAAGTTTCTGCAGAAATCAGCGCCGCCCGTGCCGTCGCAGATCAAAAAATCGAGCAGTCAAAGCGTGCAGTCGAAATTGAGACAATGCGCGCCGAGGCGGAAGTTCAGCCACTGCTCAGAATGGCGGAACAGCTCGCTCTCCTCAAGAAAAACGGCGACGTGGCACTCGACGCGTATCTTCGCAAGGTCGAGATCGACCTACTGCCGCGAGCGCAGCGCATAATCGGAGAGGTGCAGTCATGAGCGTCACTCAGACAGCATTTTGGGTGTTCGTTGCCCTCCTCGTCGGTGTCCCTATTCTCTCGGCGATCGCTCGCTTTTTCTGCATCTACACGACGATCGATGAGTGCCGCGGCCGAGTCTATCTGCTGTTTGGAAAGGTTGTCGGCGTTCTTGATCAACCTGGAATTTGCTTTCCGATCGGTGCATTCGGACCGAAAGCTCTTCTGGTGCGCTTTTTCGGCAACGTCTACGACGTCGATCTACGCCTCGACCAGACGTATCTTCGCAGCCAGCCCGTGAACACCGAAGAGGGTACGCCGATGGGCATCGGTGTCTGGTACGAAATGCGCGTAGGCGATCCCGTCTCGTTTCTGTTCGAAAACACAGATCCCGCTGGATCTCTGCGGGCGAACGTCGCCAATGCAGCTGTGCGCGAACTCAGTAACCTTCCCCTCGGCAAAATGCTCGAAGATCGCCATAGTATGAGTCGAGCGGTCCGAGCTGAAGTATCTCCAGCAGCGGAGGCTTGGGGCTATCGCCTCGGATCGGTTTACATTCGCAAAGTTCACTTTCGAGACGACGAAATGATCGCGCAGATCGAGCAGAAGGTCGTCAACCGTTTGCGGCAGGTGACGTCAGCTATTCGCCAAGCAGGCGACAACCAGGTGAACATCATCGATAGCAAGGCCGAGAAAGAGGCAGCGGTGGAACTCGCCCGCGCCGCGGCGATTCGTCCGCAGATTGTCGGCGAAGCATTTCGAGAGATTTCGGAAGAACCGGGAACTGTCCAAGCGCTCCTCCGCGTCCTCGAAGTCAACAAACTACTCGAGTCGGACGCTGAATTGACGCTCGTCCCCAGGGGTGGCGACACCCCCCTGCTTAGAGACTTGATTGCAGCGAAAGCAGCCGACCGCGGCGCCGATCGCCAGTCGCCAGATGAGAACTAAGAAGCTGTGAGGGCGTCAACTCCGCAGCCGAGTCGGTCGAGACCGTCGGCGTCGGCATCGACGTCCGGTAGATCTTCGGACAATAGAAACCACGGCACCCCGACAACACGAGGTGAATTGTGCCGAGCCCACTGGATCGACTCAGCAACCACCGTTTCTCTCTCCTGCTAGTGGCCCTGTCTCTGCTGATTCTAGCTCACCCGGTTGCGGAGCGGTGGGCGGACGCCCGGCTCGCATTCCACATTGCATTCGGCGTGGTTCTTCTTGCGAGCCTCTTCGCCGTTCGTCGCTCGAAAGTAGGCCTCACCTTCGGAATCGTTCTCGGAATCCCCGCGTTTCTCTCGTTCTGGGTCGTCCTCGCGCTCCCTCACGTCGGCTTTCTCGGGTCTGCCGACTTCGGCGCTTTTCGGTACTACATCATGGGCGCGTTTCTCGTTGTCGTCGTCGTCTTTGTGCTGCAGAGCGTGTTCCGCGGCAGGCAGGTGACAACGGACCGACTGTGCGGCGCGCTGTGCGTCTTTTTGCTCCTTGGTCTCGTCTGGGGTTTCACGTACGCGGCGATCGAGACGCAGATACCAGAGTCGTTTCGCTTCGCAGACGGGCTTTTGCCTGCAGTCGCAGACGAGAACTATCAATACAGCCGCTCTTCGGTGTTGTTCTACTACAGCTTCGTGACACTCACGACACTGGGATTTGGTGACGTCACGCCTCTGACCCCAGCGGCGCGGACGCTCACGATGTGGGAGGCGATCGTAGGCCAAGCGTACCTCACGATTCTGGTGGCGCGGCTCGTCGGGCTTCATATCACTTCGGGTGTAGAGTCGTCACGTGCGGAGGCTCACGGACCGTCGCAGGAACGCGGCCGGTCATGAGCGTTGCCTTCCGGCGATCCGCTAGCCGTCTGCACCGTCGACGCGGACCCACGGCTGTTCCGCCGAATGAAGAAGCGCCCCTCCGACGCTCACGCACACGCAATCGGCGTCGGCTCTTCCACGCCAACCGCCGCAGAGACGAATTAGCGATGCCTAGCGATGCCTTAGATGCTATCGAACGGAGTTTCTGCATTCATCTCCGATCCTTTCGACGCACGCAAAACCTCATACATGAGAAGCGCGCCGGCCACTGACACGTTGAGCGAGTCCTGACCGGTCGCCATCGGTATGCGGACCAGCTCGTCGCACAGCTGCCGCTGAGTCGGATCAAGACCGCTACGCTCGTCGCCGAGCACGAGCAACGACGGAGTCCGATAGCAGATTTCGTCGTAGGCTCTCTTCGCTTCCGGCGTCGCGCCGATGACCTGCAGCCTGTGGCACAGCACCCAACGCCGCAACTCGAGAGCACTGGCGCGGACAAACCGCTGCCGAAAAAAAACACCCATGGAGCTGCGGATCACGACGGGATCGAACGGATCGAGACCGCTGTCGAGCAGGAGGAAGCCGGCGCCATTCACGGCTCCAGAGGTCCGAATGAGACAACCAAAATTGCCTGGCGAGCGTAAATGGCGGAGCACGACCCAGACAAGCCCCGAAGCAGGACGCACGTCGCAAAGTCGCTGGACGCGTTGTCGAAGGACAGCTCCGACGCCCGAAGCTTGCTGTGCCCGAGACACGGCACGGAACTGTTCAGGAGAGACGCGGACAGTGGAGACACCGTGGCGGCGTAGTCGTCGTACCAACTTGCGAGCCACGCCGCTGGTCAGAAGTTTGTCGCTATAAAGAACGGTGGCAAACCGGCAGGCATTGTCGACGGCGGCGACAAAGTTGCGAACGCCTTCGACAAAGAAGAGGCCCCGTTCGTCGCGGTAGTGCCGGCTGCGATCAAGTCGTTGAATGTGAGTTAGAGTCCTCTCGATGCGTACTGTTTCGGAACCGAGTTCGTCATGATTCATTCTCCGCTAGTTGTGCGCACTGCGCGAATTGGAGTTAACAGCCCGCCTGAAGTGCTTCGAGCCGAAAACTGGCCTCTTCGCGTCCAGATCGGCCGCGGCAAACCAGGCAATCTTCGGGCCCTCTTCTTCGACTCTGATGGCGAGTATTGACGCGGCCCGTCTGGGCGCGAAGAGGCCAGTTTCCTCGGCCGAATGACTTTTTCAGGCGGGCTGGTTAAGACTCGAGCCGGCAGACGGACCGCCCGCTGACGACGCAGAGTCATCCTTGTCCAGAAACCTACCACCTTCTTCCGTGCGATCCAAGGCTAACGTCGAGCCAGGACGCTCGACGACACGATCGATCCGCCTTCGCTCTTTTTGGTACAATCTCCGGGCATTTCGTCGGCTCATGCGCGACCTTGCGCGAAGGGCGCATCGACCTTGGCTCATGAAAGGCTCAATGCGAGTCGAGCCTCGCCGCACCCTATACCGTCAAGCCATACCTTCCTCGCCATTCCCCGTTTTCGAAGCGCTATGTTCCACCGATTTGCTTGCTCGCTAATCCTCAGCATTTGCCTTGTCCCAACCACGACAGCTCTCGAACCGCTCACCGTGAAGGGGCGGAACGTCGTCACTAGGAGCGGGAAAATCATGTCGATGCGTGGCATGAACTTCGGCGGTTGGCTGCTCATGGAAACCTGGATTCCCAGCATTGAGATGGAGTGGCACGACCACTTGCCTCGACTTGCAGAGGAAGCCGGCGTTTTGGAGGAGCTCAAGAAGTCCCTGAAAATCATCGGCGAGTTCATGCCCGATGAGGACGACAGCGGCGCCTTTTCGCCCATGGCAGAAACGCATCAGAGCTACATCGCGCGTCTCAACACGGAACTGCAGAAGCACGCCCCCGCAGAAAAGTATGCGGCCTACATGGAACTCTTCGAGCGGGAACCATCAGTCTTCGCCGCGAAGCAGATGGACGCGATCTTGAGGCAACGTTTCGGCGACGTCGGAGCGCAGAGACTCTGGGACGCGTTTCACGACACATGGATTACGGAACGCGATTTCCAACTCGCGCGAGCGCACGGGTTCAACTTCATCCGTATCCCGTTCTGGTATCGCTGGTTCGAAACCGATGATGCACCCTACCGCTACCACGAGTATGGTTTTTCATATCTGGCGAAGGCGGTCGCCTGGGCCGAAAAGCACGGACTCTACGTCATGCTCGACTTTCACGGCGCTGTCGGCGGTCAAAGCCCGTGGGACCACACCGGTACTCTCAGCGAAATCGAATTCTTCCGCAATAAAGAGTACCAAAAGCGAACCGCCGCACTCTGGCGAGAGATCGCCCGCCGCTACAAGGACAACCCCGTTGTGTGGGCGTACGACCTCTTGAACGAGCCGTTCAGCGCCACAGACACGGACAACTGGGCCGAAGCACATGATCTCCTCTACGACGCTATACGCGAAGTGGATCCGGACAAGATCGTCGTCATGGAAGACGGCTACAAACTGGAGTTCCCGCGCTGGACGAAGAAGGGCTTCTTCCCGAGCCCACGCAAGATGGGTTGGGAGAATCTCATCTACTCGATCCATTTCTACTCAGGCGCCGACCCTCTCTTCTCCGACGAGAAAGGCCTCGCTGACCACGACAAACGCTCGCAAGAAGTGCTCCGTCTCGCCCGTCTGGTGCAGGACCGCCATGACGTACCGATCTACTTCGGCGAGTTCAGCACCATGGGCGACCATCCCAACGACATCGAGGGCATGCGAACGTTTCTCACGATGTTCAACCGACACGGATTCCACTGGTCTCCGTGGACATGGAAGTACGTCGACGATGACAACGAAGGAACGATTTGGGGCCTCTACCAGTACGCCAAAGAGTGGCCGGTGACGCCGAACATCCACCGCGACTCCTTGGAGAGTCTTCTCAAGGTGGTGGCGCGCTACACCATGGACGATTTCGTTCTCATGCAGCCGTACGGCAACGTGCTCAATGAGTGCCTGGCGCAGCCTGTACGTGCCGCCTCCCCCGACGCGAAGGTCGCGGCGGCCGAGCCGGTGCCGCTCGCAACCGAATCATTTCGCGTCGAGTACGTCCACTACCGCCCGGCAAAATGGGAGACCGAGCAGGTCGTCGAGATCGAACGTGAACTCCCGAATCGGGGCGGCCTTGTCTATTTGTACGTCAAAAACACCAGCGCCGCGGACCGCAGGATCCGCTACTGGCAGTACCAAGGCAAAGACCGCACGCACTGGCTGCAGGGAAATCTCATCGCCTGGGATCGCACGCTCGCGACGCATCTCAAGCCCGGTGCGATGACGGTCATCGAGATCAACGGCATTTCAACCGACTTCCAAGCTGGCACCGACTTCCGTTTCTCTCTCGTCGATGGCACTTGGGAGCCCGCAATGCGCTATTCAGGCAGACTCCAGGCCGACTCGGTCAACGTGTCTTACCTGCGGGTCCTGCCGAGTATGGATCGGCTCGAAGTCCACTTGCGCCATGAGGGCAACGGCGCCGTGGAGTTCACCGACATTGCTCTCGAGGGGGCGAGCGTCGCAGACGTAACATGGCGCGGCCAGAGCGTCTCGGGACCTGGACATGCGATCGCGCGCGTGAGGCTCGCGGAACCTGTCCAACCGTCGACGCTGTTGCTGCTCAAAGTCACTCTGCGCGAGAACGGTGAGACTCGAAGCCTCTACGCTCACCGACGGGCCTATGCCGACAAGTTTCCCGTCGGCACGTGGGGCATGGACAAGGAGAACTACGAGTTTCTCGCGGACAGCCACATTGACACCGGCGTCAAAGGCGGACGGCGCGGAGACGAGTTCTTCGGTGGGGCATCTCAGCAGTACGGCCTGCGCTCGCTCGTGGACGTGGGACACTGGCCAGAGAATGTCGAGCGTCTCAAAAGCCTGTCGGGGCACCCGGCGGTCTTCGCCTGGATGCTACGCGACGAGCCCGACTGGTCATCTCACTCTCAAGAGATCCTCTCACTTGCTGACGCAGTGAAGGCCATCGACAGCACGAAACCGATCTTCGTCACGCTTTGTCGCAACGTCAAGTTCATGGAGTTCGCCCCCATCGTCGACGTCCCCTGCATGGATCACTACTGTGTGACCGCGCCCACGGCGGCCGTTTGGGAACACGAGTACGGTGGACGCCTCGAAGAGACGGGGTACTACACCCGTGATCTCAAATATGCTTCCGAACCCAAACCGACCGTCGTATGGTCGCAGGGAATCCATCACTGGACGCAGCGACCAAAACGCGGCACGCCAACGAGCGAGGAACTCTCGGTGCAGCTTGTCCAGAACCTCGGGCGCGGCGCCAAGGGAATCCTGTGGTTCACTTGGAAGAAACAAGTTGCCGAAGAGTACCCGTCCCTCTTGAAAACCGCGGTCGACTGGAACCGCATCATGCACGTCCTCAAAGAGGATTTGATGTCGAGCGAACCCGCTCGCCTGAGAACTGCAGCGCCAGAGAAGGTCGACGTCGCGACTCTTCTCGCTTGGGACAAAGTCATTCTTTGCGTTTCGAATCTCGACTATCAGATTCGCGACGATGCTTACGCCTTCGCCGACAAGCGCGACGTCGAGATCGAAGTCAAGCTTCCAGCGTGGATCACGCCTAGAGCAGCGCTCCGGATGAGGGGTGACGGCGTCTCGCCAACAAAATTCTCACTGGAGAAGAATAAGGCAACCCTGACCGTCGGCGACCTACACGATGCTTCCATCTTTGTACTTGCCAATGACAACGACGCACAGGGCACCTACGAATCGGCCTACGACGGCCTGCAGAAAAAAGAGGCGCAACTTCGTCGAGCTCGAGAAGGAAGTCAGTGAGCCACATGCCATCGCGAGCTGAATCGGTTTAGAACGTGCCGTCGAAACTCACACTCACAGTCCACTATCCCGTCCGGAACGGCACACGGAGTGTGCCTGCTACTTTGAAGATCGAGTTGGCGACGTCTCTATAGTAGCAGGCACACTCCTCTGCGCCGTTCCGGAGGTAAGCGGAAGCGTGGCTGTGAGTTCAGCTGGAACGTTCCAAAAACTTCACGGCCTCGGCGTGTGCCTGCCACATGACAGCGAACGGCTGAACTCGAGCGTGCCCGTCAGGCCTGCGCAAGTGCTTGATCGATGTCCCAGATGATGTCGTCGATGTGCTCGATGCCAACCGAGATGCGAATGAGATCGGGTGGGATCCCGGCCGCCAGGCGCTCCTCATCGGTCAGTTGCTGGTGGCTCGTTGCGGCCGGATAGAGCACCAATGTCTTCGCATCCCCGACGTTGGCCAGGTGCGAACAGAGTTTGACGTTTTCCGTAAAGCGCAGCGCCGCCTCCTGGCCACCTTTGATCCCAAACGTCAGCACCGAGCCAGCTCCCTTCGGCGTGTACTTCTTCGCCACTTCGAAGTTCGGGTTTCCCGGAGTCGAAGCATGACGCACCCACGTGACCTTCTCGTGCGCCTCGAGATGCTTGACGAGCGCCAAAGTGTTCTCGATGTGACGCTCCATGCGCAGCGGCAACGACTCCAGCCCTTGCAAAAGCAAGAAAGCATTCATTGGCGCAATACATGATCCCATCGGCCTGAGCGAGCTGACGCGGGCGCGGAGGATGAAGGTCAGCGGTCCGAAGGTCTCCCAGAAATTGAGTCCGTGATAGCCAGGGTCTGGGCTGTGGAACTCGGAGAACTTGCCACTCGCCTTCCAGTCGAACTTTCCAGAGTCGACAATCGCCCCACCGATCGTCGTTCCGTGCCCACCGATCCACTTGGTGCATGAGTGGACGACGATGTCGGCGCCGTAGTCGAACGGCTTACAGAGGCACGGTGTGGCGAACGTATTGTCGATCACAAAAGGAAGATTCTGCGCGTGCGCGATGTCTGCAACCGCCTCGATATCGAGCACGTTTCCTTCGGGGTTGCCGATCGTTTCAGCGTAGACGCATCGGGTGCGCTCATTGATCGCGGCGCGGAAGTTCTCTGGGTCCGATTGGTCCACGAATGTGACATCGATGCCATGTTTCGGCAGGACGTTTTTGAAGAGGATGTACGTTCCTCCATAGAGCGCGGTCGATGAGACGAGGTGGTCACCAGCGCTCATGAGCGTGAACATTGTCAGGGTCTCTGCCGCCTGTCCCGACGCCAACGCCAGCGCCCCGACGCCTCCCTCGATCGCAGCGAGACGCTGCTCGAGAACCGCCTGCGTCGGATTCATGATGCGCGAGTAAATGTTGCCAAACTCTTTGAGCTGAAAAAGGTTGGCCGCGTGCTCCGCGCTGTCGAATACAAACGACGTCGTCTGGTAGATCGGCACAGCGCGAGCATTGGTCGCGGAATCGGCTTCCTCCTGCCCGGCGTGGAGAACCTGCGTTTCAAGGGCGAATTGGCGTTCTTCAGTCATCGGACTCCTCTAGTCTTCTATCCCTCTCGTGGTAGAACGTATCGATCTTCCTCCAAGCCGCGCTTGCCGCGCGCCTGTTGTCGCCGTCTCGAGCAAAACCCCGCGCGATTATGCAGGAAACCGATTTTCAACGACGACCTCACCGAGCGGCAGTTGCCCGGGCTTCGGCCATGGATCCTTCGTGCCCTTGCCGATCGCCACCATCGGGCCAATACAGTGATCCGCAGGCAGACGGATCAGCTTGGCGACCGCCTCATGATCGAAGCCAATCATCGGGCACGACTCGTAGCCCATGGACTTCGCCGCGAGCATCAGTGTCTGCATCGCCATCCCGATCGAACGCTGCGCCTCGTCGCGCTGGAGCTGCTCCTTGCCCTCGTGAAACGGCCCCATCCAGCCGACGAGAAGATCCGCAACCTCCTTCGGAGCGTTACGCCAGTAGCGGGCGGGGTCTTTCTTCCAAGCCGAGATATCCGCGGTCATGACGATCAGAAGCGACGCGTCGGTCATCTGGGCCTGGTCGTTGCCGTTGGCGCGGATCTCCTTGCGCAGCTCCGGGTCGCGCACGATCACGAACCGCCAGTGTTGGATGTTGAATGACGTCGGTGACTGGATCGCCGCCTCCAGTAGCTTTCGTTCGTCCGCTTCGCTGATTTGATGATTGGGATCGAAGTGCTTGACGGCTCGACGGCCACGAATCGCTTCGAGAGTTTCCAAGGTGAGCTCCTGGGTTCTTAGTCTCAGTGTCGAGAGAACTGTCACGAACTATACTCGCTTCGGTCTCCGGACTCCACTGGGTCCATGTCAGCGCTTTGACGGTGCGGTTGCAATCTGACAGCCGTCGAGAATTGGTCTTTCGTACCGCTCCCGGCAGATCGCCCGTGCCGCTGTACTCGCCGTCCAGAAGAGCGCAAAGTAAAAAAGAGCCCCTGCGACGAGTCGTCGAGGGGCTCCCGTTCAGTCAGGTCGGTTCGCAAAGTTTATCTCTCGCACACCGTTGCACCCTCGCAGGTCAACTGATCGGGCGTGGGATCTTGGCCGCACTCCTTGAACGGGTCGGCCGGTGGTGGCGAGTAGCGCACGAAGAGGTAGTTGAGCAGGGCAACCGGATCCGCAATGTCGATGCCGCCGTCGTCATTGATATCAGCGGCCTTGTAGCACTTTGGTTGAGCAGCATTCTTGGTGAAAAGGGCTGACAGCGTGAACAGCGCGTCGCTCATATCGATATCTCCGTCGGCGTTGACTTCACCCCGGACGAAGTACGCGGCAGGATGCTCGTAACCACAACCGAACTCATAGTCAGCGACATATGCCTGCTCCAAGATCACGTTCTCCATGGCGTGATCCATGACCCGGATCAGCACGTAGTTCGTTTTCGCCGGCAGCATCACCGTGAAACCAGTCTCGCCCTCGCCGAGCCCAGCTGGGAAAGTCTCGGTGTACGAGCGGGCGTTCGGTGTGAGCTCTTTTCCCGTCAGGGGAATGGCGACGACGCGGACCGCTTCGGGCGACCAGTAGAGAAGCTTGATCTTCACCAAGTCGCCGGCCTCAAGACAGTCGCCCCCTGGCGCAGGATCCGCGGACACCGCCTTGAAGGCATGGCAGGCGCCAAAGCGCAAGTTGACGCGCACGGTGACGCTATCAAGAAGTTCTCTCGTGTCCAGGGAGTACATATTGACGACGACGCGGTCGATAAACTGGGTGGACGAGGCGTTGAACCAGGCCTCGCCAGCACTCTCCTCAGCAGGGTAGTCATGAATCGACGCCGCTGCAGGGACTTTTTCGGATCCGAAGTGCGGCTGGGCAACCACAATGACTGGCTCGTGAGACAGATAGCTGAAATCGACATAGACGTACTCGCCGCTGTCGAGGCAGCCTGCTGTTTCGTCACGCAACCGAACGTCGAAGAGCCTCGGCCGACAGTCACCGAAGCGAAACTGGACAGGGATTTCCTTCGTCGCAATCTCATCACCTGACTTCTGCGACCTCATCACGACGCGGATGGCGTCGACTTTCGCATCTCCCTGGCTGACGCTAAAGGCGCGCTGCACGGTGCCAGTTCCTGGATCGACCTCGAGGCTGCCGTCCGGACTACCGGTCGTCGCGTAGGGCGTGATCTCACCGTTTGTTAGCGGCAAGGCGAAGATGTCAACGACCTCGTTGGTTCGATAGTCAACCTCAAGCGAAGCGCCCACACCATTGGCGAGACAGTCGGGAGACTTCGACAAGAGACGGACCTGAACGATCGCTGGTGGGTCGTCACCGTAGTGGAGCTTGACGACGAGAGATGTCTTGGCCAGCACGCCGCCCTTCGGATCTGTGACGCGAAGCCGGATTTCGTCGACCGTGGCGATACCCGAGAGGACGGAGATCGTCAGCGCACCGGCTCCTTCCTTCCCCGCGGGCAGTTCGACCTCTGACGAATAGCCGTTCGGCGTTGGCGCACCGTTCGAGTACGGCTCCGCGATCACTTTGACCGGATACGATCGTCCGACGAGGTAGTTGAACCAAATCGTCACTGGGCTGCGATGCATCAGCTTTCCCTCCACCTGGCTCAGCTTGACGTCGCAGATCAGAAACTCAGATGAGCTCAACGGACACTTCTCGCTCGCCGGAAGCAGTGACGAGGCGGCGAGGGAGAAGAGCGCGATTGCGATCAGGATCGAGTGGTTGGTCGAACGCTTCATGGGATTCCTCCGAGTGCTTGGGGTTCGCGTTTGGCTTGAGCTCGCCGTTTCGAGCTCTCATGGATTCGGACGGGATCTGAAACGGCGTGTGACCGGAAAAACCGAGGGCACGCGGAATCCACCAGCACGGCCGCGTGGCCCTGGGAGTTGACCCGCGGGCACACATCGCTCCTAATCGCGGGGGGTACGACGACGATCTGGGTTGCTTGCGGCAGGATCGCCTGCAGGCTGCTGGAGGCTGAAGAGTCACACCCAAACAGCCCCTGAACCTCTCTCGAGGAGACGAGCCGACGATGAAAGCCCCCCAAACCTGGCGACCAGTACGAACGAGGGCGCTCATAGGCGCAGCGCTCTTCGCGCTTGTGTGGAGTGACCCGACGCCGCCGCTTCTGCGAGCGGCTGAAGGCGTCCCGACCGAGGATTTCAGCGGGGTATCGATCCCCGGCTGGACCCCCACGCCGATCGGGCTGACCGCTGAGCACATGCCGATCGTCGCCTTCCTCGGTGCAGACGGGGACGATCTCGAGACAGACCGCACGCGTCTTCTCCTGGTCGGCGCCCTCGATCGGGTGGAAGACTCGACGGCGGCGACGGTCGCCTGTCTCGCCTGGTGGGCCACGAGTGACCGTGCGGCGACCTTGCAGCAACGGTTCTCGATTGCCGCCGTGCCGACGATCTTCCCGCCCGCACGGCTTGCGATCGACGGCGATCGAAAAGCTCCCGTCGCCGTCGACTTCCCGCCCACTGGCGTCGCTTATGGGAATGCCACGGTGCCCGGAGCCGCGTACCTGTGGCGCTGGATCGGCATGCATGCGCCCGATCTGGTCATCGAGATCAGCACCCTCTCAAACGGCGAGCCCACCTTGCTCGTGCCGCCGTCCACTCGCCACCGCGGCCTCCAGCGGCTGCGCGACAGCGCTGCCTTCAGCGCCGACCTGAAATCGTCCACAGGCCTCATCGCAGCTCTCGTGACGTCGACGCCGTGCGCCACGGGTACGATTCCTGGCGTCCGGCTTGAGGTCTCCGCCGCAGCCCCGCACGAGGCTCTGTCCCGTCTCCTCGAGTCGCTCACGGCCGCCGACTTCCGCGGTCCTTCTGCAGCCCGCACCGAGCTCGATTGGCGTCTCGACCGCAGTCCCCTCGAGATCGCCAAGCAGCTGTCGCGACGCTACGGGCACGCGCTCGATTCGGTCGCCTACATTCCTGCGGTCGCCCTCATCGGTCGCCTTCGGCTCGGGGAGCTGACGGGAAATCCGCGCCATCTGAGAGACGTCGTCCGCATCGTGGACCCCTATCGCGCGCACCGCACCCCGACGCTCCCCGACCGGGTCTCGGGGAGCCATCTCTCTGGCCACTTGGTGTTCGCCGAGCTGACGCGGCTGACGGGCGACGCGGCTTATATCGACCTGGCACGGCGCGCCGCTGATCTAGGATTCAATGCGGACGGCACGCCCCACAAGGCTATGCCGGCTCACAGCGAGATGAGCGATGCCGTCTTCATGGGCTGCCCGATCTTGGCAGAAGTCGGTCGCCTGACGGGCGATCAAAAGTATTTCGACATGTGTCTGCGACACATGCGCTTCATGCTCGAGCTCAATCTACGCGCCGATGGCCTGCACCGCCACTCGCCGCTCGATCAGGCCGCGTGGGGCCGCGGCAACGGGTTTCCAGCGCTTGGATTGGCTCTCTCCCTCGAAGCGCTACCGCTGAGCTTCAGCGGCCGTGAAGAGATGCTGGCGGCGTTTCGTGACCACATGCAAGCGCTCGTTCGTCACCAGGACGCGAGTGGAGCCTGGCATCAGGTCATCGATGTCCCAGCGAGCTATCGTGAACTCAGCTCGACATGCATGATCACGTTCGCGCTGCTGCGCGGCATCCGGCGCGGCTGGCTCGATCGAGCCGTCTACACCCCAGTGATCGAACGCTCGTGGCGGGCGATCAAGCTGCGCGTCGCAGCTGACGGCAGTCTCGTCGATGTCTGCACCGGCACCGGCAAACAAAAAGGCCTCGCCGCCTACTTCAACCGCCGCGCCATACTCGGACCTGATCCGCGCGGCGGCGCCATGGCGCTCCTCGCCGCGACCGAGATGGCGGCATTTCTCAACGCCACGCCGCAGGACACGTCCGCCGCCCCCGAAGGCGAGCGCATTCACAGAGAGCGCCAGAAACGAGCCGCGACGCTGCGCGCCGAAGCGATGGAAACAGCGACCCGGGCGACACGATTTCTGAGTTCCATTTCGACACGCGGTGGCTTCGCCGGCACGTACTCGCTCGATCTCAAGGAGCGTTTCGGCGAAGGACCATACGAGAAGGCCACGGCCACCGAAATCTGGGTCCAGCCGCCTGGAACTCCGAGCGTCGGAGAGGCCTTCCTGCGCCTTTACCGAACGACGAACGACAGCAGATATCTCGCCGCGGCGCGCGGCGCCGGGCGCGCGCTCGCTTGGGGACAAAGGGAGCATGGTGGCTGGGACCACCGCGCCGATCTCGCGCACATGCCCGAGAGCGTCGAAGCCGAGGGCATCGATCAGTCGGTCCGTGTCGCGCGTCAAAGTGGCCACGGGACGCTCGACGACCGCATCACGCAGGGCGCCCTTCAATTTCTCATGGACCTCGACACGACGATCGACGCGCCGTGGCTTCAAGAATCGATTCGACTTGGGCTGGATTTTCTCCTCAAGGCTCAGTTTCCCAATGGCGCTTGGCCGCAGTGGTATCCGCTGCGCGGTGGCTATCACGATTACTACACGTTCAACGATCGGGCGATCAACGACTGCATCGTTGTGCTGCTGGCAGCAGAGAAGCAGTACGGCACCGGTCGCTACCTGACGGCAGCCCGGCGGGCAGGTGAGTTCATCATCGCATCGCAGTTGCCGTCGCCTCAGGCAGGTTGGGCGCAGCAGTACTCGCACGACGGGCGTCCAGCGGCGGCCCGCTCGTTTGAGCCGGCGGGTGTTTGCAGTCAGGTGACGGCGCAAAATATCGGCACCCTCGTCGAGCTCTACCTGCAGACCGGTTCTTCGAAGTTCTTGGCGCCGATTCCACCAGCGATCGAGTGGCTTGAGAGCTCAAAACTCGCGTTAGCGGACGTCGCGGTGGAACGAATCCGCCGCCGCCGCGGCGACACGTCGCGCGTTTGGGCTCGGCTCTACGAGGTCGGCACGAATAGAGCCATCTACGGCGATCGCGAATCGCCGCGGCAGACGTTTTACAGCATCTTCGAGATCAGCGATCGCGAACGCAGAAGCTACGGCTGGCAGGGAGGCTACGGAATCGACGCAGCGATCAAGCGCTACCGCGAACTCCAATCGCGAAGTCGCGAATCCATCCTCAAGGCCCGCGAAGAACATCTAACGCCGCATTTTCATGCCCGCCGTGCTGCACGCCTCGAATCACGCGTGAAGGAACTCGCCGCCTCCCTCGATCGCAGGGGACGATGGTTGGACGGTGAGCAATTCCACATAAGGACCTTCGTGCGCCACCTGAATCTTCTCTGCGACTTCCTCGAATCGACGGCACCGAGTCGTCGTTAGCGGAGCGCCGTGTCGTCTGAACACGCATCACCGCCTGGAGTACATCGCGTCGAACGTCATGTCCGGCCCGCGCAATTCCGCACAGGATCTGCGCCAAACTGAGAGGGGCTCCCCCCTGGTGCGGAGGAAGCGTACCAAAAAACACAGCACGTATTTGCATCGCGACTAGATCAAACGTTTGCCGAATGGTAGCGGCAGTCGGGTACGACAGCTCCGTTTGGTCGCCACGCAAACCTCCCCTGATGGCCCCATCTGGACCGCTCTCTCACGACCCTACCTTACACGCTTCCAAGCTCGCGATGGGAAACCTGCAGCTTCCCGTCGACTTCGCCGCATAGCAGCCTGTTGAAAAAGTGCTTCGAGTCGAAAACTGGTCGCTTCGCGTCCAGATCGACCGCGGCGAACGTAGGTAATCTCCGAGATTTTCGAGGCTCGCCGCGGTCGATCTGGGCGTGAAGAGGCCAGTTTCTCGGCCGAATGACTTTTTCAACGGGCTGATAGGGGAGCAGGTTCTCTCACTGCGAACGCGTACGAGATGCTATCCTCTTTGTCGTCGCAGGACAACGTTCTATACTTAGCCAACGTGGTGAACACTTTGGGTCTGCGAGATGACGACGATTTCGGTGATCGTAACAACAACCGGTCGCCCAACACTGGCTGCCGCGCTCGATTCAATCGAACGTCAGATCTCCCCGGCCGACGAAGTGGTTGTCGTCTATGACACCCAAGAAGCGCCGCCTCCCCCCTCCTCGAATGTGCGATGCGTCTGGACTGGTGGTCGAGAGAATCCTTGCACGGCCCGAAACATAGGCGCCAAGGCAGCGACGTCAGAATACATCTCCTTCCTCGATGACGACGACACTTGGCTCGAGACCCATCTCGACTGCGTCAGGCGAGGCATCGAAAGTAGCGGCGCCTCTGTCGTGTGTACCAGTTTCTGGGACCTCGACGCGACGGGTATGCATGCAGGCTTGATCGCTCCGGAGAGACTGGAGTTTGAGCGCTTCCTGTGTCGCAATCCAGGACTGCGGGGATCGAACCTGACGATCGCGGCGGCGGCGTTTCATCGCGTTGGCGGATTCGACTCGAAGTTTCCGGCGATGAACGACTTGGATCTTGGGATTCGACTGGCGGACAGTGACGAGAAGTACTTGGGCATTCCGACTCGCACAGTCATCTTTCGCACGCACGATGGCCCTCGACTCTCAACACCCGGCTCCGCGGCCAACCGCAATGGCCTACTCGCGTTTTGGCAGCGATACGCCAAAAGGATGCACCCTGACGAACGGAAAGCCTACTCGGAGTGGGCAGCTCGCTTTTGGGGCTTCACCGACTTCGAAGAGGTCGCCGCCGAGGGGGCAGGCAGCTGACGACATGGCAACGTTCGGTGCGATTGTCCTGGCTTACCGCCAGGTCGACTATATCGACTACTGTCTTCAGACTGCAGCCGATCAGTTCGATGTGATCGTTTGCATGCATACAGATGTGCCGTTCGTCAAGTACAACGTCGAGGCAAGACGGCACTTTGGCGGCGACGATGGGTCTCGCGAGATCGTTCTACGACACGCGAAAGAGAATCCTCACATCCACGTCGTTGAAGGTCGTTGGGACTCCGAAGAGGCTATGCGCACGGAAGCGTTGGACCTCTTCAAGCGCTGGGGCATCGACTACACGTACGTCCTCGACGCCGACGAGTTGTATGCAGATGGAATGCTGCAGGAGATCAAGAGCAGAATCGTGACCCAGAAGCATCACAACCGTTTCCGCTGTCGCTACCGTAATCTCTTTAGGCGCATGGACTACGAAATCATCGCAGACGACCTGTGGCACAACGTATGCTACAGGACAGATGCGATCGATTCGTTCGAACGAGGACGCACGATAGAAATCCCAGACGTGCAGTTACCTAAGGAACTCTTTTTCTGGCATTTCGGTTGGGTCCTTTCAGACGAACGCATGTATGAAAAGATCAACACGTACAGTCACGCCCACGAACTGCCTGCAGACTGGTACGAGAGAAAATGGCTTGAGTGGACCCCGGCGACGAAGGACTTATGCGCCCGAGCAAAGTGGAACTGGCGCGAGACGAGGCGAATCAACCCAAAGCTCTTACCTCGCGTACTGCGATCGCATCCTCTGTTTCCCGGGAAGGACGCCTAGCAGCCCGTTGAAAAAGTGCTTCGAGCCGAAAACTGGTCTCTTCGCGTCCAGATCGGCCGCGGCAAACGCAGGTAATCTCCGAGATTTTCGAGTATTGACGCGATCGATCTGGGCGCGAAGAGGCCAGTTTCTCGGCCGAATGACTTTTTCAACGGGCTGCTAGGCAGAAGAGAGCCGGCGTCTCCTAAAGCAGCGGGCACGGGCGCGTGCCGTCCGGTCTTGCAAGCGAAGGCGTGGGCGCGCCGGCGCTCTGCGTGTCTGAATCCGTATCCGGATCTGCTTCTGCGTCTGAATCCCAATCCGGATCTGTCCCCAACGTTGCAAAAGAGACGCGCCTTAAGACCGTGCGCGATTGCGATTGAGTGAGAGTTTTCGTGTACGTTTGCGTGTGGGTGTGCGTGGGCGAGGGGGAACACGGCACACCGTCAACCTCACCAAACGTGAGGTCCGCCGCGACGTCCTTCAACTGCCGATCGAACCTCAGGGAAAGGGTTTCTGAGCCCTTCCTGCGAAAACTTATGCAACTGTCGGATCTGTATCTGTATCTGTATCTGCATCTGACCCCGTATCCGGATCTGTATCCTGTATCTGCATCTGGCCGTCCGGATCCGCTTCTGACTCCGACTCTGTAATCAAAGCGTCCTCGCTAGCAAAGGTCTCTTGCATCCGCTGCATCCGCCGCGGGCGACCGCCTGCGCTTCCAACGACGCGACGTGCGAGTGCATACGCCTTCGGCGAAAGGCGGCGATCGCCCTACACAAACCTAACAGACGACCATCGGTGTGTCGCAACGCTGCAGATCGACTGATCTGCGTTTCTCTCGTCACGCACCGGCCTCTTCCGAAAGCCGCTGCCGTTTGAGAGAATAGTGAGTCTATGGACACCACCAGCGACACTGCAGCAAACGTTCCGAGCGACGACTTAGCTCAATTCGAAAGCGAGCGCGACTCCTTTTTCGACTCCTTTCCCGCCCTGTTTGGTACTGCCCTACTGGCATCTTTAGCTGGAGGCTTGGGCTGGGGAATTCGTGGCCAGTACGGACACGAGACGGGGGCGATGGTTCCGGGCGTTCTGGTCGGGCTCGTTCTCGTGTTTCTCTCCTGCCCGCGCGCGACGTCACTGAATGCAGCGCGCGCCGTCGCACTGACCGCACTCGCGTTTAGTTTTGGCGGCTCGATGACCTATGGGCAAACCGTCGGACTGACGCACGACTACGAACTCAACGGTAATTGGAAGGCCCTGCGATGGGGCATGGTCGGCCTTTTCATCAAGGGAGGCATTTGGATCGGATTCGCTGGCGCTTTCCTCGGCATCGGCCTGAGCGGCAAGAAGTACCGGCCGCTCGAGGTTCTTGGAGTCATGGTCGCTCTGGTCGTGTGTTATTTTCTTGGGCGCTTCCTTCTCAACGAACCGTTTCGTCCGTTCGCTGGAGAGAGTCGTGAACTGCCAGCGATTTACTTTTCCGATCACTGGAAGTGGGAACCCGACAAAGTCGACATGAAACCGCGCCGCGAGAGCTGGGGCGGTCTCCTCCTGGCCCTGAGCACTCTCTTCGTCTACCTGGGCTGGTTTAAGAAGGATCGTCTGGCGCGCAACATGACGATCGTCGGCTTCATCTCCGGCGGACTCGGGTTCACGATCGGACAAAGCGTCCAGGCAGCGCGCCAGTGGGGATTCAAACCCTTCCACGAAGGCATCTTCGTCAAAGTGGGCAACTGGTGGAACATGATGGAGACGACCTTTGGGCTCGTCTTGGGCTTTGGCATGGGAGTCGGGCTGTGGCTCAACCGCCGGTTGATTGCTCCGCTCGACACCGACGCCCCAACGGAACCCGACGCCCCTTCGATCCCATCGGCAGTCGAGTGGCTTGTGGCGATTGTCTACATCCTAGCGCTCGTCCGCATGGATCTTCAGTTCACGGATCCCGTTCTCGCCGTCGGTGCGCTGCCGCTCGTCTTCATCCTCGGTGGCCGCTACTTTCCGTATCTGCTGGCACTCCCGCTCCTCGCCATCCCGATTGCCGGCAAAACGCTGCGGGCCCGCGGCGACCTCGACAACCCTGAGACCACCTTCCTCCTCGCTGCGAAGGCATGGGAATACTACTTCGTTTTCCCAGTGCTGATCATGCTCGCAGCTGCGATCTTCTTCGCGCGCCGCGGACAGAAAGGACAACCGGGCGTCACCTTCACGCGCTGGGCACTGATTCTCTCTGCGGCCGTGTACTTTCGTCTCAACTTCGAGTTCTGGGGGCGTCCCGAGCCCGAACATTGGAGCGGCCCTGGCTGGATCTTCGTATTCGCCACGGGCGTGCTCATCCTCGCCGCCCTGACCATCCACAGGCGACGCGGCAGCGCATCGACCAGCTCTGGCAACGACGCCTAAAGTCACGGGTCGGCCTGCGAAACGCCTCCGCCCGGAGCCCTCGATGGCGCGAAGTCGCGTGCTCATGCGATGCACGACGAAGTTCGGCGACCTCCCTGGTGACTGCGACTTTGGATTCCCGTGTCATTCCCCACGCAGGTGACGTCGCTCCCTGTTTTCGCTACAATCGTGCGGCAACGCCGATGGCGAGCACACGCTGCTCACCCGACCGCGGGTGTCGGTGATCGCAAATCATCCTGCGGCGGCTTCACCGTCTAGCGTCCGCCAGGTGAACTCCGTGACGAGAATGCGAAGGAACGACACGTGGAAAACTTGACGACGCAGCCGCGTTCACGGCGCCGCGCCTCAAGCCGCGAGCCGGCTTGGGTACGTCTGTCGGACGAGGAGCTCCTCGACCTGCGACTGTGTGACCTCGGCGTGCGCATCGAAGGGACCGCGCTTGAGTCGCGCGTCGAAGAGCTCTACGCGGAACTCGCGGGCGCTGGTCTGTCGTTCCGACCACGCTGTTGGCTCTCCAGTGAATGGTTCGCTCCAGACGATATCCCGGGCATCGCAATGCCTTTCTATCTGACGCATCCCCGCCTGATGCGACTAGAGGATCGACAGATGTTCGAAATCGAAGGCGGCACGAAAAAGTGGTGCATGCAGCTCCTTCGCCACGAAGCCGGCCATGCCTACGAGACCGCCTATCGCCTCAGCCGCCGCAAGAATTGGCGTGAACAGTTCGGCTCAGCGTCTCAGCCCTACCCCGAGTACTATCGACCACAGCCATTCAGCCGCGACTACGTTCTCCATCTTGACTGGTGGTACGCTCAGAGCCACCCCTGTGAAGACTTCGCGGAAACCTTCGCCGTTTGGCTAAGACCGGGGTCCAACTGGCGCAAGCGCTATCATCATTGGCCAGCAGTGAAGAAGCTCGAGTACGTCGACCGTTTGATGGAGGAGATCGGCGGGAAAACGCCACCGAAACGCTCGAAAGCCAGAGTGGAACCCATCGATCGCCTGACGACGACACTGCGAGAGCACTATCGGGAGAAACAAGAGCGCTACGGTTCGGACTACCCGGACTTCTACGACGCCCATCTGCGGCGTTTGTTCGTCGGTAGCACGAAAAACCCGCGCGGCAGACCGGCAGCCTCATTTTTGCGACGACTCGCGCCGGAACTTCGTAAACGTATCGCACGCTGGACTGGGGAGTACGCCTACACCATCAATATGGTGCTGAAAGATATGATCGCGCGCTCTCGCGAGCTCGACCTGCGCGTCTCCGGCCAGGAGGACAACCTCAAACTCGAGGCGGCGATTTTTCTCACGATGCAGACGATGAACTATCTGCACAGCAAAGATCATCGAGTCACGATGTAAACTCGCTGCTTCGAATCTTGTAGATTGGTGGACGCGGTGGCTACGGTGGAGGAAGTGTGAAACTTCGGGTCCTCGTCCTGACGCATCAGGACGTAGCAATTCCAACGGACATCAGCGCTCTGTCCGACAAGGAAATCGCGCCTTGGAAGACTGAGTACGATGTCATCAGTGCTCTTGAGGAGCTCGGGCACGAAGTCCAAACGATGGGCGGAGTCGAGGAGGTAGCCGGAATACGCGCGGTGGCCCGGGAGTGGAAGCCTCACATCGTCTTTAACTTGCTTGAAGAGTTTCGTGGCGAAGGCCTCTACGTTCCGTTCCTCCTTGGCTACCTGCAGCTCGCTCGGCAACCGTTCACCGGCTGCAATCCCTCGAGTCTTCTCTTGTCTGACGACAAGCTCATGATGAAGAAGATCCTCCGCTTCCATCGCATTCGGTCGCCTGAGTTCGCTTCGTTTCCGATCGGCCGCAAGGTCAAGCGTCCCAAACGCCTCTCGTTTCCTCTGATCGTCAAGGCGGCCAGCGGCCATGGATCCGTCGCCATCGCACAAGCGTCGATCGTCCATAGTGACGAAAAGCTGGAAGAACGCGTCCGCTTCGTGCACGAACACGTGCAGACGGGCGCCGTCGCCGAGGAATACATCGAAGGGCGTGAGCTCTACGTTGGGGTACTCGGCAACCACCGCCTCGAAACATTTCCAGTGTGGGAGATGACTTTTGAGAACCTCCCAGAAGGTACACTTCCCATCGCTACAGCTAAAGTGAAGTGGGATCAAGAGTATCAGGAGCGCGGCGGCATCAAGACCGGTCGCGCCGAAAAGCTCCCCGCTGATTTGGAGACGCGTCTCGCAAAGACCTGCAAGCGCATTTATCGCATTCTGGGGCTCAATGGGTACGCGCGAATGGACTTCCGCTTGTCGGCTGAAGGAAAGATCTATCTTCTCGAGCCCAACCCTAACCCTGACCTCGCCTTCGGCGACGAGTTCGCCTCGGCGGCAGAGGCCGCCGGCATTGAGTACGCACCTCTCATCCAGCGCATCGTCAACCTTGGCCTGCGCTACAGTGCCGAGTGGCCCCGTTAGTTGCTGCGGGAGAACTTGGGCGAGGCGCCCCAGCGTCCAGCACACGTCGCCCGAAAATCGCTCGCAACAGAGGTGCAGCGAAGGCACGATGAAACGCCGGCAAGGATGCCCGCCCGCTGCTCATACGGTCGAATCCACCCGCCGATCAACGACACTGCTCAGGAGCTACCACGGATGAGAATCACCGCGCAGTCCATCGGACGCCTCTTCTGCATCGCCACGTCACTGCTGCTGCCCGTCCCAGGCACCGCCGAAGATCCTCACCCGTCCGACGTCAACAACTGCGTCGACATCACGATCCAGGAAAACGTGCTCTATAGGACAGTCGGCGACACCGATCTGCATCTCGACATAGCCTGGCCAACCTTGCGCTCAGGTCGCAGCGGGAGACCGGCGATTCTCTTCATTCACGGCGGCGGCTGGCAAGCTGGGACGCGACAGGCGCAGTCTCGACTTGTACGAGCAGCAGCCCGCCGCGGCTACGTCGCGGCAACGGTGACGTATCGCCTAGCACCGCAGTTCACGTGGCCAGCGCAGTGGGAGGACGTGCGCGCCGCACTCATCTGGCTACGCGAGAATGCTTCGACGTACGGGATCGACCCCGAGCGCATCGGCGCCGCCGGTCACTCGGCAGGCGGCCACCTTTCACTCATGCTCGGCGGCTTCCCGAATGGCGCCGAGCACGCCGAAGCACGCGTCCAGGCGGTGGTCAACTTCTTCGGTCCGACAGACCTCGCCGCGGCAAACTACGGCGAACGTGCCCGCGGCATCATCACGACGTTCATCGGCGGCCCTGTCGATGCAAAACAGGCGGAACACGCTGCCGCTTCTCCGCTCACGCTCGTAACCCCCGGAGATGCCCCAACGCTGACGTTTCACGGCACGACCGACGGCATCGTACCGGTCGAGCAGGCTTACGTGTTGCACGAAGCGTTCGCTGCTGCGCGGGTCCCGAACGAGCTGAACATCCTTGCTGGCCGCGGTCACGGCTGGCGGGGGATGGAGCGTCGACGCACGACCCATGAAACCTTTCGCTTCTTCGACGCCTACCTCAAAGGCTCCGAGCTGCCGCTTCTCTACGCCGACGACTTCTCAAGCGGCGCGGGTGGGTGGAGGCCAACCGACGACAGCGCCTGGCGGATCGAGAAGGAAGGCGCTAACACCGTGTACGCACTCATCAAAAAGCGCAGTGACTACGAAACCAAAGTACGCTCGCCCTTCAACTACTCGCGCCTCGAAGGCGTCGACGTCAGCGATTTCGTCTTCGATGTACGCGTCCAGTCGACCACACCCGACTACGGCCACCGCGACCTCTGCCTCTTCTTCGGCTACCAAGGTCCGACGCGGTTCTACTATGTGCATCTCGGAAAGAAAGCGGACGCCCATGCCAATTCGATCTTCCTCGTGAACGATTCTGCACGCGTCAGCATCGCGCGCCGTCGCACGGACGGCACGGACTGGGACGACGGCTGGCATCGCGTGCGCGTTGCGCGCGACGTGGAGCACGGCACGATCGACGTCTACTTCGACGACATGGTTCACCCGGTGATGCACACAGTCGACTACACATTTCTTCACGGCGAGATCGGCGTCGGCAGCTTCGACGACACGGGGCGCTTTGACGTCGTGCGCCTCCGCGGCCGACGGGCTGCGGAATCGTCCGTTGAATGAAACGTCGCTTATCAGCCCGTTGAAAAAGTCATTCGGCTGAGAAACCGGCCTCTTCACGCCCAGATCAGCCGCGGCGAGCCTCGAAAATCTCGGAGATTACCTGCGTTCGCCGCGGCCGATCTGGACGCGAAGCGACCAGTTTTCAGCTCGAAGCACTTTTTCAACAGGCTGTTATGACGAGATGATGAGATCGCGCGGGTTGGCGAGACAGGGAGGGATGGTCATACCGGAGAGCGGCGAAGCAGCCGTGCTGCGGTGGAAGCAGAGAATCGCGCCGTGAAGACAACGCGCCTTTTGGCCTGCAGCCTCGTGACGATGCTCTGCGCGGCGAGCTGCACAGCGACGTCGATGCGTGCCCCAGCAATCGAGAATCGCATCGAGGTGCTGCTCCATGGTTTTCGCGGCGATGTCGGCATCTATGCGCGCAACCTGCGCACCGGCGCCACCTTCGCTCGGCATGCTGATGAACTTTTCCCAACTGCGAGCGTCTTCAAGCTCGCCGTACTCGTCGAGCTACACCGGCGCGTCCACGCAGGCGAGCTCACTCTGGCCGAGCGCCGTCGAGTGTCGCGGGCCGCGTCGCGCCACGGTACGGGCGTCCTCAAACACCTCAGCACCGATGCGGAACTGTCAGTCAGCGACCTCAGCCGCCTGATGATGATCTTCAGCGACAACGTCGCCACCGACACCCTCATGGAGACGCTCGACGCGGCGTCAGTGACTCAGTCTCTCCGAAACCTAGGCCTCCAGCGGACAACTGTGTCGGCAAACGTCACGGCAATGCACTACGGCATGATGGATGTCGGCGCCGACACCGCGTCGGCGGAGCTCGACGCACAGCTGACGGCTCGCGCCCGTGCCGGCACCCTCGTACCACGCGGTTTCGCTGACCGCAGTACAGACGGGAATGTCGCGACACCGCGCGAGATGGGGCAGCTGCTCGCAAAACTCCATGCCGGCGAGGTCGTCAGCGCGGAAGCGTCCAGATCGATTCTCGATCTCATGCGACTAACCGCCGACCGAACCGTCATTCCCAGGCACCTCTCCCCTGACGTCATCGTCGCGCATAAGAGCGGTGGCACTTGGCGCGTGAAGGCCGATGTTGGAATCGTCTACACCGACGACGGGCCGATCGCGTTAGCTCTTTTCGCGTACTGCGAACCGAACGAAACGCGAAAAAGCAAAATCTTAGCGCACGCGGCGGCAGAGCTCGTCGCCGCGCTCGGCACGAAACCTCCGCCGTCATCGCCTTCGTCGTGACTGGACGCAAAGAGAGCTGCGCATGGCGCAGAAGGCCCCTCTAAGAGAAATCCCTGTGCCCGGAAGCACTCCTGCGCACCTCGGCAGGTCGCAAATCGAACGGGCGCACCATTCGGTCGTCCGGGGAATCCTGTCGCGCCAGCCCAGCCGCCCGTTTCTCAGTCAAATCGCGGTTTCAACGCGCCGCCCGACCCATAAAATGGAAACCTTTGACGAATCTACAGGAGACGACGAAATGACCTTGCAGCGCCGATGGGTGATCGTGGGTTTTTGTTGGGCTGCCGCCGCGCTTTGGCCGATCGGCTGTGACCGCGCCGGATCGACCAAAACGAGCGACTCGACGGCTGGCGCGGCAACTGCTGCGAAGCCCGTCGCCGGGGACGAGACAAAGGCACAAACCGCCACGACGGTCTCTGACGACGCAAATGAGACCGAAGGCGATGCAACGACGAAGAAGCGCGGCTGGCCGCTGACGCGCCGCGATCACGTCTTGGATCAAACCGGTTGGCTCAAGGGCGTCATCAAGATCAAGCCCGCAGCGATCCAAAGAATCAACGAACTGGCGAAGGTCGACATCTCGTCGAGCCCTGAGTGCGTCAAGGCGAACAGTGGCGAAGAGGCCCTCGCGAACAGTCAGGTGACTCTAGGCGTCCGGGAAACACTGAGCAACGTCTTCGTGTACATTCGCGCCTCAGACCTCAGTGACTTCGCCTTCCCAGCGCCGCCTTCCGACCCCGTCCTACTTGACGTTCACCAGTGCGTTTTCTCGCCGCCAACATTCGGGATCCACATCGGGCAAGACTTGCGCCTGCTCAACGCCGACTCGTTCTCCCACATCGTCAACATCGTCGATGGCCGCCCGGCGACCGTCGAACTCCCGAAGATGGAGCGGCTTGGCGTCTTCAAGGAGAAATGGTTTCAAGAGCCCCAGATCGGTGTCGAAATCACTTGCAGCAAGCACCCTTGGGAACGAACGTACGCCTGCGTGATGGAGCACCCCGCCTGGGGCATCAGTAACGAGAAGGGCCAAGTGTACATTCCGAACGTGCCCCTTGGGACGTACACCCTTGAATTCTGGCATCCACCGGTGGCAGGGCTCAAAGTGCCGCCTCCACAAGAGATCGAGATCACACAGGCCGACGGTACGGCAACGCTCTTCGTGGCCTGGTTCGAGTAGGCCTCTGAGACTGTTGGCATCAGCGGCAGACGATGGGCTGAGTCGAAGCCAGGATCCGTGACGGCGCCGTTTGCGTTTGCGTGGGCGTCTCCCAAAGTAGACGGCACGCGCCGCGTGCCGTCCGGTCTTGCGAGCGTGGATGTGGGCGGTCTCCGGATCTGTATTCGCTTCTGACTCCTCGCCAAAACCCGCCGCGCCAAACGGCACGGCGGGCCAGGGTTCCCGCGTCAGCGAGTGAGCTTCCAAAGCATCGCCTGCAGCGCATCGATATCCGCGAGCACTGCGGCAGCCTCAGCTTGATCGATGTAGCCCCACGCTGCAGCAACCTTGAGCGCCGTGCGCACCTCTTCGGCGCTGCCCGAAGCAACGCGCCAAAGATGTCCGCGGTCACGACCCTGACGCCGATTGCCCTCGCCAAGGTTGAGTGCCACCGACGATCCGGCATCGCGCAGCTGAGCTGCAAGCTTCGAGTCGTGACGACGGATGCTCGAGACAAGGGGACGCAGCTGACGGACGATGCCAAAAGTGTGATCCAGAGCAAGAAAGCCCATGTGTGCCTCCGGTAACGGCCCAGTGACCTGTCGCCGACGCCCGCCGCGGCGGCGTTTCACTCCCGCTGGCCGAAGCCGAGACGGGGTCAAGGGCGCGAAGCGCCGAGCGCAGCGAGGGCACCCTTGAGGCCGTCTCGGCTTCGGTTACGATCGACAAAACCGCCGCCGCACGCACGCCCAGAGCAGCACAGCTCTTCTCTGCCTTCGGGTCGATCGCCGCTGCCGCGCCGGTTTGCGTTTGCGTGGGCGTTTGCGTGGGCGTTTGCGTGGGCGTTTGCGTTTGCGTGGGCGTGGGAGTACCAGAACTCTGCTTCTGACTCCGACTCTGTATCCGTCTCCGTCTTTGACTCTGACTCTGTATCTGTATCTGTATCTGTATCTGTATCCGCCTCTGCCCCAGTCTCCACCTCTTGCCCCCGAGCTCGCTCAGAAACAGCTGACACCCAAGTCGCAGCGCAGCGCGTCCGGGGTCGGATCGTCGCCGCAGTTGTCGATCGGCGGCTCGGGCGGCGGGCTGCCGGCGCGGAACAGATAGTTCAGGACGTGGATCGCGTCAGACACCTCGACCCTTCCGGAATCGTCGGCATCGAGCGCGTCCTCGCACGGTAGGTTCGCGAGGCTGGCGAAAAGGAACCGCAGCGTCGCGATGGCGTCCGTGATGTTGATCGCACCATCGACGTTGCCATCACCACGCCGAAACCCGCCGCTCGCCGGCGTGTAGGTGTAGTCGAGCGTCATCTCTCCTGGTAGTTCCCCAGGGCGAGTGTTGACGACGCGCACATCGACCACACCGCTACCCGGAGGCGTGACGACGCTCAAGGTCGAACCGTCGATGACATCGACGGACGCTGCTGCGACGCCGCCAAATTCTACTCGGGCGCCCGAAACGAAGCCGCTGCCGCTGATGACGATGCGGTCGCCGCCCTCAGGCGTGCCATGCGCCGGAGTGAGGCTCGTCGGCTGCGGCCGTGGAAACGTCACCCGCAGGAGACCGCGCGCCGCGTAAACCCCCGAGACGGGATCCTCGACGGTGATCTCAGGCTCGCCCTCGACGCGCAGGTCGTAGGGCAAAACTGCTCGCATGCGACGGGAATTATCCAGCTCGACACGCGGTGATAGCAGTTCGTTGAAAAGAATGCGCGTCTCCACGCTGAGGTTTCGCCCGGCGAGCAACACCTCAAATCCTGGCCCCTCGGGACTGATCTCCTCAGGACGCGCGTTGGTCACGCGCGCAAACGTAAACGCCTGGGAGGCAGCCATAATGTTACGAAATCGCGCGCCACGCTCGATGGCGAACTCTTCCACCTCGGCAAGGCTCGCTTCCCAGGTCGCGACGTCAAAGTCGCCGGACGGCCCCGGTAGCGTCGTCTCGTGAGCGATGTCGAGCGCGACGAAATCTCCTGCCCGGGAGATATGCGCGAGGACGTTCTCGGCTCGCAGTGGACCTTCGAGGTAACGCTCGACTTCGGCGAAGAAGAACCGCTGGTACGACGAATTGTCCATGAGGGCTACCAAAGGAATGGCAACCGGCGCGCCTTCGCGCTCGAACACATGCTCGAGCGTGTCGGAGCTCCAACCTTGCGGGTTGTAGCCGAGTCCCCACTCGGCGTCCCAGCACATGAAGATCCAGCGACCGTCAAAACGCGACGGCCGCGCCGCGTACCAGTTGTTCTGTGGCCAGTCTTGGTTCTGCGCCCAGATGTTGACGATCATATACCGCGTGTAGTCGTGGAGGTCGATGACGCGATCCGCAGCCTCCAGCGAGGCGTCATCGGTGAAGTCTGAAGTCTCGAAAAACTCCTTCATTTCCCTCCAAGCATCCACCGCTTCGTTGCCACCGTCGAGAGGGGTTTCACCGGTCTTCATGACGTACCAATTCTCGCCCTCGCCTGGAAAGTACGACGCTAGGAACTTCCGATCCATGCGCTCGACAACGTTGTAGATGCCGCGGTATTCCATGTTGACGAGGAGGCTGAACCACCCGCCATGCGAATAGACACCGCCCATTTCGCCATGCACATCACGAATGACCTGATCGCGGATGAGTGAAGCTCGGGGGCCGTTGCGGAATGCGTCATTGAAGTTCGCCCTGAGGACGAGCTTATCGAATTCGTCGACAGGAGTGTCGAGCACGACCGGTGCTTGCAGCACACCATCGCCGTGGCGCGAACGAAAATTCAGACGATACGACTTCTTGATGTTCAAATCGCCACCGCGGCCCGCGCCGCCGTGGAGACGCATTCCGGCCCCGGTCGAGGCGACGATCTCTCCCGACGGTGCCAGGATCTCTAGATGGATGGGCGTCTCGCCCGCACCGCTGGCATGAACCGCTTCGAAACGCTCGGGTGCCATGGCGATGGAAAAGATCGGTAGAGCAAAGCGGTCCGCCGTGAAGAAATAGCCGCGCGTCGCCACCTCGCTGATGCGCTCTGCCGCCCGGAACACTGCCGCGCGGACGCTCGCATCGCCATCGACAACGAACGGTGCCGTATAGAGCGGGCTCTCCGCCGTGGGGACGGAGCCATCGAGGGTGTAGCGCACTTCGACCTGGTCGAAGGGAAAACCTTCAGCCGAGACGCTCACGGTCACCGCTGCCGTCTGCCGACCGCCTGCGGGTTCAATCAGCGGCTCGCTGGCGATCGGGGTGGTGGAAGCGAGCGAGTCGTTCGGCGCACCGGGTGTCGGCTGTAGAAAATACATGCCGCTCTCGGCGCTCGGAGACGTTCGCCCGTACGAACGGTCACGCACCTGCGGTGAAGGCAACGTCAACGAGCTCGCTGGCGTGCCGTCCGGGGCGGTCAGCACAACAGTCTCGCCGCTACTCGAGAGCCGAAAGTTCGTGTGGGCCACGAAGGCGGACTCACCCAGCTCTGGAATGAGCGAAAGATCGTTGTTGTCGACCCTCAAGTTGAGGAGAACCATCGCCAGAATGTTGTCCCCTTGTTGGAGCAGACTTAACCATTCGCCGAGAGCAAAACGCTCTGGCTCGCCAGCCTCATGACCGCGCGAGGCCTTGCTGGCGAAATCGAGAGCGCCCTCGTCGACGTTGACGCGTAGGATCTCAACGCCGTTGAGATAGGCGACGAATCCATCGTCGAAGTCGGCCTGTAGAAACAGCGTACCCGTCGCTAAATCATCGCCGCTCAGGCGAAAGCGGTGGCGGAGGAGAACCGCCCCGATGTTTTCTGGCAGCACCGTCGTGTCGTCGTCATCGCCGAATCCGAACCCAGGCTGCCCGGTCGGCCAGCCTGCGTCGTCGAATTCGAGATCGGTCCACCCAGCTGGAAGCTCCAAGTTTTCCGCGCCGGCGTCCCCCACCAGGTAACTCCACTCAGCCTCGCGCGTCACTAGGGTCGGCACAAAGGGAACGCGGCCCTCGACAACGGCGGCGGGCGAAATCGGGAGGACGCGATCCTCTCCCGAGCACCAAACGACCAGGTACTCCTGCGGAGAGAGCTCCAGCGGCGGAAACTCCCACTTCATCGGCTCACGCACATCGTCCGAAAGCCCGTATCCGGCCAGGTTCACGGGCGTGCTGCCGCGATTCACCAGCTCGACCCAGTCGGAGCTTTGCAGCTCCTCGTCGAGGATCGTCGCCGCGTTGACCGCGAGAGCTTCGTTGATGATGACCTGCGACGTTAGCGGCGTCGAAAGCCCGATCATCAGCGCAGCAAGGAGAAACGCCTCAGAAAGCCGCTGACGCGCCACACTCATGGGCGCGCCCGAGGGACCAAAGACACGTCGAAACGAATGCTGAAGAACTCGAAACATCTCTCTCACCGGCGCCATCTGGCGTCCACCTCGACAGCGGGACTCCCCGATGTCCAACACGATCGAAGAGAACCTCGCCCCTCCATCGTACCAAGGGAATCCTCCGACGTGGAGAGCGGTGTCGACGTGGGGGCTCGCCGTCGGGGGCGACGACGTCAAAGGCTCAAAGAAAACACCCGAGTGAGCCCTTAGGACCCACTCGGGTGTTCGAGAATCGAAATCGATTCTCAGCCGTGGCTCAGGTCAACCCGAGCTTACGGTGTACAGATCTCGATGCAGCCTTCGTCATCGAAGACGCGGCAGACGTCGCCAAGAACGTGCGGCACACCCGTGCCACCGAACTGGAAGTTGAGATCGCCGATCGGATCGGAGATGTCGACACTACCGTCGCCGTTGTAGTCGAGGATCGCCACTCCCGTGTCCCGGAGGACGGGAGGATTGGTCCCTGCAACGACGTAACACGGATCGAGCTCAAAACCACCGAACTGGAAGTTGAGATGCGCGATCGGGTCGGAGATGTCGCGGCCGCCGTCACTGTTGTAGTCACCAGGAACAAGACCGACTTCGTTGGTTCCACCAGGCGTCAAACGAATCGTCAGCCCTTCAGTGATCGGCAGGGCGCCACCACCGTTGTCGGCACTGTCTTGGAATCGAATCCAGAAGTCCCACTTGCCGCTGAAGACGTCGTCCTCGTTGTGGACGCCGACCAGCAGCGTGTTGATACCCTGGATCAGCGTGATCGGCTCGCGCTCGTCAATGTCGGTGTTCGGATCATCGACGTCCGCCGGGACCACCGACTTCTCCGGGTTCCGAGCGCCGCTACAAGCGGACGTCCGGGCGCGGCAGCTGGTGATGCCGAGGCAGTTGTTGCGCTGAATGATCGTGCGACCGTTGAGCTCGACGAAGAAGTTCTTCGAGGCACCGGCTTTGACGAACACTTCGCGCGTGGCGTCGGACTCGACGTAGCACTGCGCGTAGGCGAAACTGCCGAGGTTCACGCCACCAAAGACTTCGCTCTGGAAGTTGATGAGACTGTCACCATTGGTGTGCTCGAACACTTCCGGGGCACTACCACCGCCGTTGAGGGTCGTCTCGAGCGGCGTCGGGTGCAGACCCGGCGACGGTGAGAACGCATCACTGAGCAGGTCATCGCCCGTGCGAGCGAGATCGTCGTTGAAGACGATGTTGACGGGAAGGCCCGGACGCCAGACAAGATCGGCGACGCCGGACTCGGCCGTGCCGTCATTGTCTTGGTCCGCGACCGCCCAATCAGCTTGAAGGAAACGCGACGGCACGGCGCCGTCTTCCTCGATGCAAGAGGGATCGCAGAACGGATTGCGGAACGGCCCGAGGATGTTCCAGCAAGTGATTCCGCCGCAGAACGGATCGAAACCGCCAACCGGCGACAGGATGTCCACGTCGGCGCGGGCGTCGCTGACAGCAAGCTCGGAGTAGGTCAGGTTGAACTCGAACTCGGTCTCTTCCGCATCCGGGAAGTTTGCGGTTGCGGTGTAGTTGAGGGCGACGCCAGCGTTGATCTGCGCCGGCGTCAGTGTCCATTCAACGGCGGTGCGGTCAACGTCCGGATCCGCGGCAGGAATGATGACACCGTTCTGGCTGGGCGATCCGGCGACGGTGAACCCAAGCGGCAGCGTGTCGCGCACAACCGTCGTGTCGATCGGGCACGCACCGATGTCGCGCAGATTCGCGATGTCGACGTTGACACCAATGTTCTGACCGGGAACGAAGTCACCACACTCGTCGTCCTGCAGACCAGTGAAGCGGTGCGTGAAGGCTGCCGGCGCCGGAATGACGTCGCACTCGCCCTCGATGGCGCTGATCTCGATTTCGTGCAGGTAGTTCGCCGCGTCACGGCCACCGGTGGCGCCCGCGGCAACGACGTAACCCTCGAACGACGACAGGCCGTCGAAGGTCACCTGGGCGACGCGGCCGAAGTCGATGTTCTGGTCGAGCAAGTCAAGCTCGATCGCCGCGGTCTGTCCCTTCAGAAAAGCCGTGATCTCGAAGCGGTTCGGCACGTAGTCAGCCTGCGCATCGATAATGTTCGTACGACTGTGGAGGAGCACGCCCTCGGGCATGAGGATCGTCGGGCCGTTTGGCGGCGGCGGGACGTTCCCACCGGGGGCACCCTGCGGGACGTAGTAGATACCGACGTGGTCTTCGCGCGTGGCACTTCGGGCGTCGCCCGCGTTACCACCGTTGACGTCGGCTTCGAAGATAATCTGCTGACCACCGTCAAGGACGCCGTCGTTGTTACCGTCGTTTTCGTGACAGCCCTGGCCTTCCGGGCAGACATAGCCCGTGACGCCGTTACTACCACCACCGTCGCCGAGGAGCGGCTCGTTTTGCAGCTCAACGAGCGTGACGCCGAAGCCGTCCGCGGGGTTGTCGAATCGGCAACCACCCGAGGCTTCGAGGATCATGCGGACCTGGACGTCGGCGATGGTGACGCGCTCGCGCTGGTAGATATTCGAACGCTGATCTTTACCGGAGTTGAGCGCGACGAATCCGAAGTTCGCGGGGACCTCGCCGATGTCCTCGATGTTGGCTTCGCTGTAGATCGAGCACGGAAAGTTATTGGGTGCCGGCTGCTGATCATTGCCGCACTCGAAGTACGGTGAGAAAATCTCAGTCAAGTCCGGGAGCGTCCCGACGCAAAGAGGCGCCTCCGGTGGGATCCAGGCCGCCGTGTGGGGGTCCGACTGGTTCCGTCCCCAGCGCGGATTACCCTCTTCAAACGGATCAGTCGAAAAATCGTCGAAAACGTTCGTGACCTGACCAAAGCCAACCGGCGCCGTGGTGACGGCTAAAAGAGCCAAGCAGAGCATCAGTGGTTGTCTCTTAGACATACCAACCCTCCCATCAGAACCGAGAAAAAAACCTATCACTCCTCCGTCTGTCTGCCTTAGGTCGAAAGCCAGCTTGAGACAGAGAGCTAGCGGCGAACAGAATTCAGGAGGAGGTGACCCAACAAACCCACTCGCACCCGACATGAACGTTTTATCGTATCGAGAAAGACGTGCCTAGGCAACTCAGATCCCACGGATTGAACGCACCGTTCCCACGCTACCTGCCATTTCCCTAGCACATGAAGGAATCGGTCAGCATCAGCAGCAGCGAAGACGGCCCCCATCCACTATTCACAAAGGGCAAACGTCTCACACGAGAGGGCGTCGCTGGTAGGGTCTTCGCCGCAAACGCTCGCCGGCGGCGGCAGCGGCCCGGTGCCGGCAAAGAGCGACAGCAGCACTGTCACCGCGTCGCTGACGTTCAGGCGACCGCTGTCGTCGGCGTCGGCCGCCTTCTGACAGCTCGGCGCCGCACCGCGCTTGAACAGATAACTGAGCAGCGCGATCGCGTCGCTCACGTCCACTCGACCGTCACCCTCCACGTCGCCGCGCACAAAGCGCTCTCCGGGCTCCACCTCCCGCTCCGACTTCGCGAAGCCAACCACTCCCCGGTCCACGAGCACCTCCAGGTTCTCATCGAGGTACCGCACCCGCGCAGAACCCACGTCCACATCCTCACCGATCGGCGGCTCCGGCGCCAAAAGCTCCACCACCCGAACCGCCCGCGGCTCGCCCTGCACCTCAACCTCCACCAACGGATCCAGCTCCACCCAGTAGCGAGCATCCAGGTTGTGACGACGCGCCGTGTACACCAGGCGCCAGTAGTCGCGCGTCGATTGGCGCACTCCACCAAGCTCCACCACCGCCTCCACCAAGCTCGCGGGGCCTGTCGCCGCTAGGTTCTCTGACGGCAAAAACCGCTCCACCAGATCCACCCGCGAACCACCGCCAAGATCCACCGACAGCTCCCAGCGAGGTAGCTCACGGTAACTGCACGAGGAGTAGCCTACCAGAGGCTCACCGTCCACTGAGGCCCCCATCACCAGATCGAACGTCAAAAACTCATCGTCCAGCACCTTCGCGCCGTCCAGCGCCACCTCACCGCGACCGAGGTAGTCCAGCTGCAGAATCTGCACCAAAAGACGCCCCCCGGCGTACGTGCTCCCATCCGCTGCCAGCTCGAACTCCTGCTCGTAGCTGAAGCGGTAGTTCGTCCGGCTACCCTCCTCGGGGATCGGCGTCACAGTGAAGCGCCCAGGGCCCAGCGGCTGCGCTAGCGAGCGCTCCGAGCCAAAGCGTAGCGATTCGATCAAGTCCGCCTCGATCACTCCGCCTGACGTCGCCAGCTCGTACACTCCCGCCCGCAGCTCCACAACGCTCTTCGTCTCATACTCCACACGAGGCTCACGGTTCACACGCTCAGCGGAAAACACTCCGCACACCCGCGTACCGGCCGGAACCTCCAGCGAAAACGTCGGCGTCTGGATCGACGCGCTCGGGATCAAAAAAGGACGCACCTGCTTCACAGCCAACGAACCGTCAGGCTCCACCTTGAACTCAAAGTCCAGGATCACCTCCTCGCGCGCGTGACCCTCAAGGTCCAGCGGCAGCCTCTGATCCACATGCCACATCAGGGAGCCAAGCTCGCGAAGCTTCTCCTCGCTCAGCACCACTTCACCAGGCTCCACAAGCGACGACGCGCGGCTGCGGATCACCCGCACCACCTCACCGCTCTCGTCAAGCTCCAGAACGCTGCGCTCTACCGTCGTACCAGGCTCAGGGCTCACTACGCTCGCCTCACCCGCCTGCGCCGTCACCACGTAGCGCTTGTCCCCCACATCGCGGGGATTCCCAGTGAACGCCACGCCGTTCGCCAACTCGTCCAAAAACGCACGCGACACCAAAATACCCATCGCCGCGCGCGACGGGTCAATCTGGTAAAACGTCCGCTCCTCATGCGCCCGGAACGTCCAAAGGCTCGCCCAAACCTTCTTCAGCGCACGCTCAATCGTCCGCTCATTGCTGCGGCTCGCATCGCAGTGAGAGCTCTCCGGACTCGCTGGATCCAGCGTGTCCTGAGCGCACACAGACGTCGACTCATAAAGACCCGCACCGTTGAACTCCAGGGCGTCCTCTACGTTCGACGAAGAGCGAAAACGCACCATACGTCGAACATCTCCGAACACGCTCTCGATCCGCGACGCCAGGAGCGACACCAGTTCGCTATCCACTACCCCGTTCGCTCGCACAAACGAGCGAAACTCCTCCAGGGCTTCAAAGCGAGCCTGAGAGTCGCTCTCGATCGCCGGGTCCGACAAAAGCTCAAACAGCCACTCTTCGTACGTCAGACTCCGCCCGCCAAGCTCTACCTCGTTCGTGCTCATAAACTCCGTGTAGTACGACGCCGGGATCGCAAAACCGGACTCCACATACTGCGACAGCTCGCCTGTCAGCACCCGCTGCAGACGCGCGAAGTTCGACGCCTTGCCACCGTAGCGAGACTCAGGGCGACCACCGAAAGCCTCCACGTCCAGCTCAAAAAGATCGTCAAAACCGCGGTACTCCGTGTCGATCTCAGGGTCGCTCGACAGCTCCCGGCGGTTCTGAGACCAAAACTCCTCCGCTTCCGATGCGTCCACCACCGTCACAAAGTGCTCTCCCGGGAACACCTCCAGGCGCACCAGCTCACCGGCGTACTGCGAAAACTCCTCGCGAGCGTTCGCTACAAAAGCGTTCGGGGTCCCGCGCCGCGCCGTGCGGATCGCCACGTGGCTCAGCTCGCCCTGAATCGTTCCCGTGATCACACCGCCCACCACACCTTCGATATCTGCAGGCGACTCGTCGATCACCAAAATGTCCTGAAACGTGAAACGGCCCACTGAGTTCAGCTCCGAAAACTCCTCCAGCGTCAGCAAACGCACTCGACCGTAGCCCACAGACAGCGTGTAAGCCTCGTAGTCGAACGCTGGACGGGAGTCGTCAAAGAAAATCGGAAACGGTGCCGACTCCCACTCCTCTGCAGCTGCCTTTGCCAGCTGCGTCTCAGGGGCGTACGCCAGTGGACGCAGCGAAAAAGACGCGCTCAAACGCTCGAACACCGAACCCACTTCCTCTTGGCTCAGCGTCTCGCGGCTGTCAAAACCCGTGTCCGCGAAAATGTTGAACGTGTAGAGAAAACCTTCTGGGCGCTGCCGGAGATCCAGCGTCCCGACGTAGTAGTCACGCGTTGCGCGGCGCCCCACCAGGTCGTCGTAGGCCGCCGGGTCCTCCAGAACAAAACCAAACTCCTCCGGGAATACCGTCCCGAGAAACTCCTCGTGCAGCTCGAACGTGTTCGCGTTTTGAAACAGTGGGCCAAGCAACCCCTCACCATCGCGTGCCGGTGCGACGTACTTGCCAATGCGACGACGACTCGTCCTACGACTCGTTGGCAATGAAATGCTGAAATAGTCAGACTCTGTGCAAACTGTCTCGAGGAAGTCGAGCTCGGAGGACGGGCGCGACTCGTTGAGGAGCACCGTCACATCGCTCGAGCCTCGGTTGAGGCTCATGAGGTCGAGAGATTCGTCATCGTCGAAGTCTGCCGCAACGACGAATCGAGGCCCCGAGCCGACGCGGAATCGCTTCGACGGTCCGAATGTGCGACCACTGAGGTTCTCAAGCACAACAGTCGTGCTCTCGGTGCGGTCGGAAATCTCGGCGACGCTGATGATCTCAAGGAGCCCATCAGCGGTGAGGTCCACCGCGATGTGCGAGTAGGGCTGGTGCACGAGATCCCAAGTCGCCGGCGGTAAGAACCCACCAGCGCCATCGCTCCACAGCACCGAAACGGTTCGACCCACCTCGCTCGAAGCGATGATGTCGACATGACCGTCGTCGTCGACGTCTCCAGCAGCGACGAAGAAGGGGCTTGACGCCAGCGGGACCTGTAGAGGCGAGAGAAACTCCACCGTTTCACCGTCAACGCCGTCGTTGAAAAGCACCGACAGGTCCGCTGAATTCTCGTTTGCCGTCACGATGTCGACAAGGCCGTCACCGTCGAAATCGCCAGCTGCGACAGCACGTGGCGCACGCCCGACAACAAACCGCTTCGTCTGACCAAACGAGCCGCCACCTGTGTTCTGAGCGATAGCGACCGCGTCACCGCCGCGAAGCGCTGCTATGAACTCGACGCGGCCATCTCCCGTCACGTCGGCGGCGGCAACGTGAAACGCCGTTTGTCCCAGCGGGATCCCGCCCGCCATGTCGAACTCAGCGTTGCCGTTGTTTTCAAAAAGGATAATCCGATTTCCATGTCCGACGACACCCAGGTCGGCGTCGCCGTCGCTGTCGTAATCACCCGCAGCAACCGAAAAGGCGGTCACTGACAACCGCAGGGCGGTAGCGACAAAGGTACCGTCACCCTGGTTCCTCAACACGGAAATCGTCTGGTCGAAGCTATTGCCGGTGACGACGTCCACGTCGCCGTCACCGTCGAAGTCCAGCGCCTCCCCGGTGTGAGGTCTGCCTTCGGCGACGTACGTGATGGGCGAGCCCAGGTCGACCGTCAGTGAGCGGCTCTGAACGTCGTTTCGAAATGCTGTGACGCGCTTGAGGCCGAACGGAATGGTGATGACGTCCATCGCCGCGTCGCTGTCAACGTCTGCGACCGCGAGGCCCACACTGGAGGTATCGAGGCTCGGTCCAAAACCGCTGTTGAAGCGACCATCTCCTGTGCCGGTGAAGATAGCGACGCTCCGCGGAACGCGGAGTGCGCCGACAAGATCGACGTTGCCGTCGCCGTTCAAGTCGCCAGCTGTCAGCGCGGAAGTCTCCGCGCCGGCGTGTACCAGGTCAATGGCATCGCTGAAGGTGCCACCCTGATTGAGATAGAGGCGGAAACCGACGCGATCGCCGACGGCGAGATCCGCAAGACCGTCGGCGTCGACGTCGACCACAGCAAGCGTCTCAGGGTTGTCGCCGCCAATCGTCAGCGGCGCGGCCGGTACGAGCGTGCCCGCGCCGTCGTTGATGACGACAGAGACAGCTGCGAGGGATCGGTGCAGGACAGCGAGATCGAGCGCACCGTCGCCGTCGAGGTCTCCAAGCCCGACCGCCGTTGGCCCCAGTCCATCGAGGAGACTTGCGGCGGGGCCAAAACTTCCGTCGCCCGCCGCCACGAGGACGGTGACCAGTGCCTGCGGGCGACTGGTGACGATGACCAGATCGTCGACACCGTCGCCCGAAAGGTCGCCGCAGGCCAGTTGGTTGCCTCCGCTCGCCTGCTCCAACCTGAGCGGCGCCTGGACTCCCCCAACTCCGTCGCCGAGGAGCACCCACGGTCCTTGTGTGTCCAGGGCGACGAAATCGGTGCTGTCGTCCGCGTCGAAATGGCCGTGCGCCCAGGCTCTGAGGCCAAGACTGTCGACGCTGACGATGGTTTCCGGGTAGTTTTCCGCTGTGCCGCTACCATCGTTGAGCTTGAGAACAAGCGACCGCGACGTGCCGACGGCGAAATCCTGCCGTCCGTCCAGGTCGAAATCGCCCGGCATGATCTGCCGCGCGACGTTGTCGACCTCCAGCCGCAGCGTCGAACTAAAAACGAGCGGCGGGCCTTCGCATTCATCTGGGATCGCGTTGTCGTTACAGTCCTCACTCGTCTGCGCCGAAAGATCTTCGGCGTCCTCGAGCCCGTTGCCATTACAGTCGACTGCGCGCACAGGCGCACCAAGGCCCAAACCAAGCAGGCCGGCGAGAATCCAAACAATCGGTCCTTTGCGGGTCATCTCACTAACTCTTGGGGTGATGCAGAAAATTCACGTCACAATTCTCAGGTGACACGCCGTTCATGGCAAGAGCGACATCGAGAGAGGTTGTGAGTTTTTTGAACGTGCCGTCGTAACCCACGGTCCTCCTCGGATGGCACACGGCGAGGCTGTGAAGTTCTTGGGGCGCTCGAACGTAATTCACGGTCACATTCACGGTCACGCTTGGCGCTCAATGCCGGAACGGCACACGGCGTGTGCCTGCTACTTTGAAGATCGTGGTGGCGACGTCTTGATAGTAGCAGGCACACGCCGTGTGCCGTTCCGGACGTGAACTGACCGTGGACCGTGGAGCGTGACCATGAGTTACGCTGGCAGGCTCCAAAAACTTCACAGCCTCGGACAGTTGCGCGTCACGCGCTACAGGCAGAGTGAGCGCCTGCCGGCTATCTGGCGACGTGCGGGAATCGGAGTGCGTCGCAGGAACGGTAGTCTCGTTCACACCGCCCCCGTGTTCCTCGGAATTACTCGCACAGGGCAAACGTCTCACACGAGAGGGCGTCGCTGGTAGGGTCTTCGCCGCAAACGCTCGCCGGCGGCGGCAGCGGCCCGGTGCCGGCAAAGAGCGACAGCAGCACTGTCACCGCGTCGCTGACGTTCAGGCGACCGCTGTCGTCGGCGTCGGCCGCCTTCTGACAGCTCGGCACCGCACCGCGCTTGAACAGATAACTGAGCAGCGCGATCGCGTCGCTCACATCCACTCGACCGTCGCCCTCCACGTCGCCGCGCACAAAGCGCTCTCCGGGCTCCACCTCCCGCTCCGACTTCGCGAAGCCAACCACTCCCCGGTCCACGAGCACCTCCAGGTTCTCATCGAGGTAACGCACCCGCGCCGAGCCCACGTCCACATCCTCACCGATCGGCGGCTCCGGCGCCAAAAGCTCCACCACCCGAACCGCCCGCGGCTCGCCCTGCACCTCAACCTCCACCAACGGATCCAGCTCCACCCAGTAGCGAGCATCCAGGTTGTGACGACGCGCCGTGTACACCAGGCGCCAGTAGTCGCGCGTCGATTGGCGCACTCCACCAAGCTCCACCACCGCCTCCACCAAGCTCGCGGGGCCTGTCGCCGCCAGGTTCTCTGACGGCAAAAACCGCTCCACCAGATCCACCCGCGAACCACCGCCAAGATCCACCGACAGCTCCCAGCGAGGTAGCTCACGGTAACTGCACGAGGAGTAGCCCACCAGAGGCTCACCGTCCACTGAGGCCCCCATCACCAGATCGAACGTCAAAAACTCATCGTCCAGCACCTTCGCGCCGTCCAGCGCCACCTCACCGCGACCGAGGTAGTCCAGCTGCAGAATCTGCACCAAAAGACGCCCCCCGGCGTACGTGCTCCCATCCGCTGCCAGCTCGAACTCCTGCTCGTAGCTGAAGCGGTAGTTCGTCCGGCTACCCTCCTCGGGGATCGGCGTCACAGTGAAGCGCCCGGGGCCCAGCGGCTGCGCTAGCGAGCGCTCCGAGCCAAAGCGTAGCGATTCGATCAAGTCCGCCTCGATCACTCCGCCTGACGTCGCCAGCTCGTACACTCCCGCCCGCAGCTCCACAACGCTCTTCGTCTCATACTCCACACGAGGCTCACGGTTCACACGCTCAGCCGAAAACACTCCGCACACCCGCGTACCGGCCGGAACCTCCAGCGAAAACGTCGGCGTCTGGATCGACGCGCTCGGGATCAAAAAAGGACGCACCTGCTTCACAGCCAACGAACCGTCAGGCTCCACCTTGAACTCAAAGTCCAGGATCACCTCCTCGCGCGCGTGACCCTCAAGGTCCAGCGGCAGCCTCTGATCCACATGCCACATCAGGGAGCCAAGCTCGCGAAGCTTCTCCTCGCTCAGCACCACTTCACCAGGCTCCACAAGCGACGACGCGCGGCTGCGGATCACCCGCACCACCTCACCGCTCTCGTCAAGCTCCAGAACGCTGCGCTCTACCGTCGTACCAGGCTCAGGGCTCACTACGCTCGCCTCACCCGCCTGCGCCGTCACCACGTAGCGCTTGTCGCCCACGTCGCGTGGATTCCCTGTGAACGCCACTCCGTTCGCCAACTCGTCCAAAAACGCTCGCGACACCAAAATACCCATCGCCGCGCGCGACGGGTCAATCTGGTAAAACGTCCGCTCCTCATGCGCCCGGAACGTCCACAGGCTCGCCCAAACCTTCTTCAGCGCACGCTCAATCGTCCGCTCATTGCTGCGGCTCGCATCGCAGTGAGAGCTGTCCGGGCTCGCTGGATCCAGCGTGTCCTGAGCGCACACAGACGTCGACTCATAAAGGCCCGCACCGTTGAACTCCAGGGCGTCCTCTACGTTCGACGACGAGCGAAACCGCACCATACGCCGAACATCGCCGAAAACGCTCTCGATCCGCGACGCCAGGAGCGACACCAGTTCGCTATCCACTGCGCCGTTCGCACGCACAAACGAGCGAAACTCCTCCAGGGCTTCAAAGCGAGCCTGAGAGTCGCTCTCGATCGACGGGTCCGACAAAAGCTCAAACAGCCACTCTTCGTACGTCAGACTCCGCCCGCCAAGCTCTACCTCGTTCGTGCTCATAAACTCCGTGTAGTACGACGCCGGGATCGCAAAACCGGACTCCACATACTGCGACAGCTCGCCTGTCAGCACCCGCTGCAGACGCGCGAAGTTCGACGCCTTGCCACCGTAGCGAGACTCAGGGCGACCACCGAAAGCCTCCACGTCCAGCTCAAAAAGATCGTCAAAACCGCGGTACTCCGTGTCGATCTCAGGGTCGCTCGACAGCTCCCGGCGGTTCTGAGACCAAAACTCCTCCGCTTCCGATGCGTCCACCACCGTCACAAAGTGCTCTCCCGGGAACACCTCCAGGCGCACCAGCTCACCGGCGTACTGCGAAAACTCCTCGCGAGCGTTCGCTACAAAAGCGTTCGGGGTCCCGCGCCGCGCCGTGCGGATCGCCACGTGGCTCAGCTCGCCCTGAATCGTGCCCGTGATCACACCGCCCACCACACCTTCGATATCTGCAGGCGACTCGTCGATCACCAAAATGTCCTGAAACGTGAAACGGCCCGCTGAGTTCAGCTCCGAAAACTCCTCCAGCGTCAGCAAACGCACTCGACCGTAGCCCACAGACAGCGTGTAAGCCTCGTAGTCGAACGCTGGACGGGAGTCGTCAAAGAAAATCGGAAACGGTGCCGACTCCCACTCCTCTGCAGCTGCCTTTGCCAGCTGCGTCTCAGGGGCGTACGCCAGTGGACGCAGCGAAAAAGACGCGCTCAAACGCTCGAACACCGAACCCACTTCCTCTTGGCTCAGCGTCTCGCGGCTGTCAAAACCCGTGTCCGCGAAAATGTTGAACGTGTAGAGAAAACCCTCAGGACGCTGGCGGAGATCCAGCGTCCCGACGTAGTAGTCTCGCGTTGCGCGCCGGCCCACAAGGTCGTCGTACGCCGCCGGGTCCTCCAGCACAAAACCAAACTCCTCGGGGAATACCGTCCCGAGAAACTCCTCGTGCAACTCGAACGTGTTCGCGTTTTGAAACAGAGGGCCAAGCAACCCCTCACCATCGCGTGACGGTGCGACGTACTTGCCAATGCGACGACGGTTCGTGCTGCGACTCGTCGGCAATGAAATACTGAAATAGTCAGACTCTGTGCAGACTTCGCTCAAATGCGTGACGGTCGCACTCTCCGCAACACCGCTGAGAAAGACGGTGACGTCCTGCGACAATCGATTGGCGCTGATGATGTCGATGTCGCCGTCAGCGTCGATGTCTCCCGAGAGCACGTAACGCGGCCCGACGCCGGCGCGCAAGCTCAGCGGCGCCTTGAAGCCACGATCGCCGCGGTTCAGCATCAGAGCCACACTGCTGTTCCCGTCGCGATCGGCGACCTCGGCAACACTGACAACGTCGACGAACCCGTCTTCGTTGTAGTCGGCCGTGGTCAGCGAGTAGGGTGAGTTATTCGTTCGGACGCGTGCGCCAACCTCGAAGTTGGCACTTCCATCCCCGACGTTCCAGAGCGGATTGACGCTGGACCCGAGTTCACTCCCCGTGAGCAGATCGACATGTCCGTCGTTGTCAAAATCACCGGCGGCGATGAAGTTCGGTCGATCGGCGATCGGAAACTGTTCCGCGACTCCCAAAGCTCCGCTTCCGTCGTTGAGAAGACGATAGACGGCGCCGGCGCCATGACTGGCGACCGCGATGTCCACGGAACCGTCGCGATCGAGATCCGCCGCAACCGCAGCGCGCGGATCGCTACCAACAGGATAGTCATTCCGATCGGAAAATGTGCCATCGCCGGCATTCATGAGAAGAGAGATCGAACTGCTGCCGCGATTCGTCGTCACCACGTCACCCGAGCCGTCGCCGTTCAGATCGTCGACAAGAATGTGAAAGGCATTGCTACCGACGATATATTTCTCCGGCTCACCCATTGTCGACGTTCCGTCGTTCAAGAAGATATGAACAGCCTGTGCAGCGTTTACCGATGCGATATCGAGCGCACCGTCGCCGTTTAGGTCGGCCAATGCGAGCGAGAACGACTGCAGCGAAAGTCGATCTAGCCGCGGCACAAACGTACCGTCGCCTTGGTTCAAGAGGACCGAGATCGTGTTGTCGTTGTTGTTTCCGGTGACGATATCGAGGTCACCGTCGCCATCCATGTCACCTAGGTCGGCCGTGTGGGGCTCCCCGAGAACCTCGTAGGTTTGGGGAGTCAACAAAGGCAAGCGAGTCTCATCCTGCGAGTTCCAAAGGACCACCACTTCTTTGACCGTAGAGCCGACCATCACCACATCGCTCACGGAGTCTCCACTGAGATCCTGAACGCGAATCGAGGTCGTCGAAGCCACAAGATTCACCGACAGGCCTCGATTGAATACGCCGTCACCTTGGTTGAGATAAAACTGCACTTCCCGAGACGGCTCGACGAAGCGCGCGACGAGGTCGATGTCACCATCACCGTCGGTGTCGCCGGCGCCCATCGCGACGACTGTCTCCGCGTCGGAGGTCAGCTCCTGGGGCGGCACGACAAAACCGCCAGCGCCATCATTCTCGAAGAGAAGTGCGAACGAATTCCTACCGACGACGAAGTCGGTGAACCCATCACCGTTGAAATCCTCCGCCACGAAGACATCTGTCGGGTCCCTTGCGACCGGAACCGAGGCCGAAGCCACCAACCGGCCAGCGCCGTCGTTGGCGAAGATCGTCACCACACGCGCATCGGTGCTGAGCACGCCAACGTCGGCACCAGCCACACCATCGAACTCGCCAGCGACGATGGCCACAGGGTTGTCACCGACGGCATGGTCGACCCGCGCGGAAAAGTCACCGCCGCCGAGCGCCGTAAAAACGCCGACGATGTTCTGCCGCGGGAAGGCCGCGACGATGTCCGCCACCGCGTCCGCATTCAAGTCGACGACGACGAACCGCCCGACGCCGTCGCTGGCGATCGATCGCGATTCGTTGAAAGCCCCGCCACCATCGTTGAAGTAGAAGAGCAAACCGGCGAAATCGATCGTCACCAGATCCAAATCACCGTCACCGTCGATGTCTCCGCTTCGCCAACTGCGGCGTGTCGGCCCGCCGGCCTCGTAGACGACGTCCTCACGGTCGACAAAATCGCCACCCGTGCTGCTGAGTCGAACAGAGAAACCACCGCGGAATCCGAGCATAAGATCGGGTCGCTCGTCGCCGTCGAAGTCAGCAATCACCGAATCCGAGCCGACGCCCGGGGCGATCAACGACGTCGCCGAATCGAACGTAGGAGGCGCTCCTTCGCACTCATCCGGCACGCTGTTGACGTTACAGTCCAGGCTGTCGCCGGACGCGATGTCGTTGGCATCTTCGACGAAGTTACCATTACAGTCGGCCGCGCGGAGCTCTTCATGAAGGAACGCGCTCAACGCGAACAACGTCAAGACAAAAAGTGCGGCTACCTGGTTACGCATCATCGAGTCCACCTAAACAGTCTTTCACTCACATAGAGACGGGCAGCCCTCGATTGGCACGCACCCACTGCCGAGCGTCGGCGGTGGTCCGGACGCAAACAAATGCAGCAGCGTGTAGGTCGCATCGGCAAGATCGACCGTGCTGTCGCCGTTGGAGTCGTTGAGCAAGTCGTTGGCCTCATCCGTCGCGCATGGCCGGCTCTGGATGCCCCGGAACAGATGCGCGAGAAGCGCAATCGGGTCGGAGAGATCAAGCTTGCGGTCTTGATTGATGTCGGCGGGAAGCTGCAGGCTGTCCGGCACCGGATCGGCCCGGCCTGGAGAACCGTCGATACTGCTGCTCGCTCGCCAACTGGATCCGTCGGCCCAGCTCTCTCGCGGCGCGGTGGGATCGAGAATCACTAACGAATAGCCGCCGCCGTCCGTTGTGGGTTGCCAATCGTCCAAGTAGCGAAAGCGAAGTAAGTCCTCGCCAAACGCCCCGGTCACCGCCAGCTCTTGCTCGGAGTTCGACAGCGTCTTTCCGGCGGCAAAGGTACTGCCGATCCTGATCCCATCGCTGCCGTAGCGCGCGGTGAAGGCTTCAACATTACGGACAACGACCACGTACCCTCCGGGCGCCAAGGTCAACAACTCGCCACCGAACACATCCATTCCGTCAAACGTCACACCCACCGCGGCGAGTTCGACTCCGACGAGCGATACCGGTACGTCGCCGACGTTCTGTAGTTCGACGAACTCAAAATTGCTGGCACCAAAATTGTCCTCGGGCTTAACCGCCGGGTTGTACATCACCTCGGTGACGACGAGCGGCGCTAGCGACGTGACGTAGCCAGCTTCGGCAAGACGGCTCCAGCCGCCGCCGTCCAGGGTCCGGGCGCGGAAAAGTGTATCGTCGTTGACCTGCAGCGGCTCACCCGTGTAAAGCACAGCGCTCGGGTCTGGCGCGAAGTCGGCACCACGCGGATCGGCTCCGTTCGTCGTGTAATAAACTTCCCCTTGCTGCGGCAAGACGATGTCGCGAAACTCTTCGCAGTTCAATCCCGGCAGACTATCATCAACCGTGATGTTCACCTCGGTTCCGGCGGCGACGAGGCCGGGCGGAGTGCTGAACACCGGCGCCGAAATGAACTGCGCGTCCATCCACGCAGTGCGGTCAGCAAGCCACCCACGCAAGTACTCGATTTCGCCAGCCCACGATCCGTGGTCGATCACTTCGTGCCCCCAATGGTCGAAATTGCGCGCTTGGGCCTCGGCCACTTCCGTTTCGAACTGGTCTAGGATCGCAGCGAAATTCGCCGTTCGCCACGAACTCGTACGCAGCTCAAGGTAACGCTCCTTGTAGGTCTGCCAAAAGAGAGGATCTCGAAACATCTGCCCCCACCACGAGTGAGCGAAATTGCACTGCCATCCTTCCGGAACCGATGTTCCTGTGCTCGCTGCCCCGACAGCTCGATCAAAGTCCCAGATCGGCCCTTTCACCATCTTGCCGCCTCGGTCTTTGTAGAAGAACGTACTCAGCGACAGCGCGTCGGAATTCCGCGAAAGCTCCTGCAAGAGGTGGTGATCGATCCACGAGCCCACATCGATGAAGTCGGCGTAGGGCTTTTGCAAAACCGGCAAGCTGGGATCCAACGAACCAGGGAGATCGAATGACGCGGCAAACGAGTCGATGTATGCGGTGATCCAATCAATCTGGGCATCCGTGACCACGTCGGATTCCGGGTAGACGACGAGAGGCGACGCGCCCCCGGCGTCGATCTGTCGATCGTCTGGGCCGCCGCGATCGAACTTCAAGATGTACCCACCGCTCACTTCGGGTTCGGTGTTGTGATCGACGCGCAACGCCTCGATATCGATCCGCTCCGGATCCCGCTTCACCTTCTCAAAAAAAGAGTAAACGCCGACGTAGTCAGCACGTTCAACATCTTTGGTGACCGTGGTCAGAAACACCTCGCAGAAACGTCCACGCACGGCATACCGTCCCATCTGATTGCTGAGCTCGTACATGAAGGCGTTGCGCATCAGCGACGGATCAATCTGATGAGCACCGTAAAGAATCCAATCGGATTCAGCCGGCATGCCGAGAACAGGAGTGTTCAGGTCGTTGCCGCGCCCATCACGGATCTCGAGCCGCCACGACTTCTTCGGATGCAGCGCGGTACTCGATCCCCGCGACCGCATGAATCCAGCGCCCGCGAACTCCGTCGGTTGTGTCAAGCGCGTCCTCCCATCGCCGCTACGCTCGAAGATAAACAGATGGCCGTCTCCAGGCTCGACCGGCTCGATCCGTCCACTGAACGAGCTAAAAACAACGATCGGTAGGTCCGAGCTGAAGTCGACGAGGTCTGCGTCGAGCATGGCGAACACCTCTCGGACTGTCCGGCTCGGGACCATGCCCGCGACGAATGCCCTTGCCCTCACCTCCATACTCGCATCGATACGAATCGGTCCCTCGTAGAGCGGGGAGAGCTCTGTGGGTTCGGTTCGATCCGTCGTGAACCGAATGAGATCGCCATCGCCGGCTGTGATTTCCAAGAAAAACGGTTCAGAAATCGCCGCACCAACATGGGAGAACTGTGGCTCTGTAACGACACCAGGAGCACCACTCGAGTTCGGCCATCCAGGTGTCGGATGCTCAAAGTACCGTGGTGTACTCGTGTCAACGCCGAGAAGTCGCAGCCCATGCAGTTCCGCGTCGATGAAAAAGTCAGGATTCGCCAGGCTGCGATTGAGCGCATACAGCGCCAGGACGTTGCCGCTGGCCTGGAGGCTTCCGATCGACGTCGAGATATCGATCGGTTCAAAGAAGAGCGCTGAGTTCTCGGCCGCCTCTGTCGTGGCAGCACCGTCCGCTGTGGGCTCGAGCGGCGCGTGACGCCGCGCAACCTCCTGGCCATTCAGATACGCGACAAACCCATCGTCGAATTTGATGTTCAAAATCAACGCGTCGAGTCCTGCTGGATCCGAGACGTCAAAACGAATTCGAACGTAGGCCGTCGCAGACGCCTCGAGCATCTCGGCGCCGACGTCCGTGTTCACCACCAACGTCGGCGTGTCCTTTGAATCAAACCCGAGAGGAAACGCACCGCTCGACCATCCGGTGTCATCGAACCCGACGTCGATCCACGACGCTCCAAGGTCGTCGTTCGGCGGCACAAAGTAGGACAGCTGCCCACTGCCGAGCGCCTCGACTGCGTCCACCTGCATCGGAAAACCGTAAGACGCGTGCGCGAACTGCTGCGGGTACTCCGGGCGAAACTCAGTCGCGATCGTCGAGCCGTTGGGCTCGACAAGCGCCAGAAACTCACCGCCGCCGCTCAGCCTAAAATTCGTGTGCAGCTCACTGCCCGGAGCGCGTCGATCTTTCGACGAGGCGAAAACGACAAGAGACTCACGCGCGGCGAGTTCGAGCGGCGGAAACACCCACTTCCTGAGCTGCTGAGGATTGTCGGAAAGCGACCAGCCATCAAGGTCAAGCGGCGCATTCGTCGTGTTGGTGACCTCGACCCAGTCCGACGAGTCGCCGTCGGAGTCGAAGAGGGCGATGTCGTTGGCAGCCATGAATTCTGAGATCACAAGCCCCTGCGCAAGACACGCCGGAGGCTGAGCCAAAAACGAGAACACCGCCGTAAGCAGAATTGCCACGGCGAGTCGCTGTCGACGCGAACTTCTAAAAAACATGGTGAAATAGTCCCGGTTTACTCCCAGTGAACCACGAATCCACGCCAATCGTAAGGCATGGTCGCGACTCGTGCACGCGGAATCGCACCTTCTCAGAAGTCGCCTCGGCCCCAAAACTCCTCCTCTTCACACGGACGCGCTGCGTCCATACCCCGTCTCCGCAGCGAACTCGCCCATCGATTGCTGGTCTTTGTTGGTGTTTGGACGCAGCACTGTCGACCGGCGCAATATCTGGGCCTACAGCCAAGAAAACTACGTCAAGTTCGCAGACGTAAAAAAGTCCAGCAGACGATCGCACTTGGCCGACCAAGTTTCCTTCTCCACACGACGACGCTGAAGCTCCGGATCGATGCGCGACGCTAGCCCAGCGCGGATCGCCTGCGCGAATTCTCCGGCATCTCGTGCAACGCTGACGAGGCCGTCGTAGTTCCGCAGTTCGTAAAAACTCGTCGTGACGATCGGCCGCGCGACCGCGAGGTACTCTTTGAGCTTCACGGGGTTACAGGCCTGGATCCACTCACTCTGATTCCATGGCATGATCAGCACGTCAGCGGCAGCCATGTACTGAGGGACATCCTCATACGGTCTCTGACCGAGGAGATGCACATTCGGCAGCTCGCACCAGCCCTCGGGAAGCGAGCAAGCGCCCACAAGAAAGAACTGTACGTCAGAGAGTTCCTGGGCGACGTTCGCGAAGAGCGGCGGGTCAAACGTGTGATCGTCAATGCCGCCGATAAAACCGACGCGCGGCCGCGGCAGGGCATCGACGTCGCTCGGCGCACCATTCTCAGCGCGCCCGGCAGCGGCGAAACGGTCGAAATCGACACCGTGATCGAGGTAGAGACCGTGTCGGCACTGATCAGCCTCCTCTTCGAACAGCAGCGTCGAACAATAAAGCGTCACGTCCGCTCTAGATTTCAGGAATGCATCGTAGCGCTTGATCTGCTCGGCGTCGGCGCTCGGGAACGCCTCCCAGCGATCGGTCCGCTGGTAAACAACGGCCGGAGGGTTCAACCGCCGGACGACTTCGGCTCCTGGCGGACATGTCACCCACACGAGGGGTCGCCGAATCCCAATCCTGCGGCCGGCTCGTGCGACCTGACTCGCGAGCAAACGCCGAGACACAGCGACGCCCAATCTACCGGGAACAGCGAACGGCGTGAACACCGCGAATCGCTCGTTCACCTGTCGGAACCCCCGCCGGAGGCTCTTGAGCTTTCGACGCACGCGCGTGAAAAACATGCGGCCTTCCGTCAAACGAGGAATTCGCACACCGATCGAGTTGACGTAGAGAACCGGTAGGCGCGCACTCAGTTCCGTCATCATGCGCATGTCATAGTGGCCGCGGTTGTGATACCACCAATCACCGCCCCCCATACAGATGATGCCGTCGAACGAGGGATCGGCGCCGACGGAGGGACTATGACTTGGCATCCGACTCACCAAAGTCGTCTGTCGGCCCAACCACTTCGCCTCGGCGCCGTGGCCAGAACCACCGGTGGCAAAACGCACGCACGAAGAGCCCCATGAACACGGAATTCGTCACAAGGTAGCGTCGCCACATACGCTTCGGCTCTTGGATGATGCGGTACAGCCATTCGAGACAGAGCTTTTGGAAGAAGGCCGGGGCACGCTTGGTTTTGCCGGCGAACACATCAAACGAACCGCCGACGCCATGGCACAGCGACACGTCCATCTCGGTCCCGTAACGACCGAGGAAAATCTCCTTCTTCGGTGGACTCATGGCGACGAACAGCATGTCAGGGCGCGTCGCGCTGATGGCCGCGGCGACGTTGTCTGACTCGTCTTCGGAAAAGTATCCGTCGCGACTACCGGCAATGCGGACGCCGGGGTACGTCGCTCGCACGCGGGCTACGACTTCGTCAAGAACTTCGTGCTTGGCACCGAGAAAATAGACCCCGTAGCCACGCTCGTCGGCGAGCTTCAGGAGCCGCTCGAACAGATCGATACCAGTGACGCGCTCGGGAAGTGACTGACCAAGAAGGCGACTTGCCACCACGATGGACATGCCGTCAGCAAAAACAACGTCCGACTCGACAACCGACTGCCGCAGCAGTGGATCCTTCCGCATGTTGACGATCTTCGCTGCGTTGACGACACCGATCATCAACTTCTTGCGATTCGCGACGCTCTCCTCACAGATTGAAAGTGCCTGCTCCATCGTTGCGGCATGGACAGGGACATCGAAAAGGTTCCGAACCGGCACAGATGCAACAGTCGGCGGATTCGACTCCGGACTCGGCGTCCGGGACGTGAAGGTCACGACATGATCTCCGACGGCGATTCGTTCTGCAGCACATCGACGATGCGCCCCGCAGCTCGACCATCCCACAATTCAGGCCGTATCGGCTTGGGCCGTGCTCCCGCGAGGACTTCGCTGGCCGCGTGCCGGATCTTGTCTGGGTCGATGCCAACCAAACGATTGCCGCCGAGCTCGACCGTAATCGGCCGTTCGGTGTTCTCACGCAAAGTGATGCAGGGTACCCCCAGGACGATCGCCTCTTCCTGAATTCCCCCGGAATCCGTTAATACCATCGTCGCATGCGTCATGAGAGAAACGAACTCGGGATAGCTGAGCGGCGGCAACTGCCGGAAATTCCGGCAGCGTTCTTGGAGCCCAAAGTTCTCGATCGACTTGCGTGTGCGAGGATGAATGGGAAACAGGATCGGCACTTGCTCGTTCACGTCGCTCAGAGCGTCCAGTATCCCGGTGAGTGTCTCAACGTTGTCGACGTTGCTCGGTCGATGAAGCGTCGTGAGCGCGTAAGTGTGGGGCTCTACCTGAAACCTCCTGAGCACGTCCTCGTGCGGCAGCGTCTTCTGAATTGCGTCGAGTGAGTCGATCATGACGTTGCCGACGCGAAAAATCCTCGATGGGTGGAAACCTTCCGCGCGCAGATTCTCGTCGGCGTCCGGCGACGGTGTCAGAAGATAGGCTGACAGTCGATCGGTCACGAGACGGTTGCGCTCCTCCGGCATGGCCCAGTCACGACTGCGCAGCCCGGCCTCGACGTGGGCGACAGGTACCGAATGCGTCGAGGACACTAACGCGGCGGCGATGGTTGCGTTGACGTCCCCGACGACGACCGTTACATCAGGGGTCTCCGTTTCAATGATCGGCTCGAGCTTCTTCATCACCTCGGCGATCTGAAACGCTTGCGAACCACCCGCGACGGCCAAGTGGTAGTCCGGTGACGGCAGTGACAACGCCTCGATAAAACTCTCTGACATCTCGCGGTCGAAGTGCTGACCGGTGTGAATCAGAAGCGGCTCGACCTGCTGTCGCCCCTTCATCTCCCGATAGACAGGGGCGATCTTCATGAAGTTCGGGCGGGCGCCGAAAACAAGTAGTGGTTTCATTGTCTCCTATTTCGTGCCGCTGTCCGCCCGCGCCAGCGCCAAGACCTTGCGCCCCTCAGAAAATCTACCGCTCCCCGGCCGCCCCAGCCTCGATCACCTGCGTCACGATCGCGCGAACTGACGATCACAAAAGCGCTTACGGGGATTCGCAAGCGTCTCCCCGAAGACAGAACAGGACCAGCCTCTATAGATCGCCCCCCGCTGTCAAGGGTTTGCTGGTGGCGAACTAGCCTGTTTCGAAACGATAGCGAAATCCAAGTGCTTGGGCCCGGTACTTGTGCTCCAGACCCGACTGCGCTCGCGTCTTCATCACTCGCTCGCCCTCAAGCGTCCTTGTTGAGTGCAGCCGATCGACGTGCACTGCGGTTGGTGTAGAATGTTGCCCAGCAATCAAACGAAACGCACCGCGAACGAAACTGTCGCCCCGGCGGTACAGGACGACGCTCTCTTTCGGACGCGAACACCGACAGAACGGACGGAGGTCCAAACGATGGAGAAACGACCCATTGCGCGACGATCCTTGCTCAAAGGCGCTCTCGCTACGACGGCTGTTTGGACTCTCAGCAACGTGCGTCCGCACTCCGCGGCGGCACGGGATTACACCGCGCCAGTGCCCGAGTCGGAAAACCTGAGCGCCTACCTCAACGGCGGCCAACTGCTGCTGCGCTGGAACAACGTCACGACGGCGGCTTACCGCGCCAGCCCCGCCCAGAAGTATCCATATCTCCATCCCCTTTGTGGACCGGTGAGCGGCTTGCCGCTGACGAGCGAGTCGTCGCTTCCCTACCCACACCACCGCGGCGTCTGGCTCGGCTGTGACCCCCTCAATGGCGGCAACTACTGGAGTGACGGACCGCTCGAGGAAGGGCAAATCCGCTCGACGCGACTCGAGGTGACCGGGTCTTCTCCACGGCACGCAACCCTCCGCAACGACTGCGAGTGGATCCGGCCCGCCGCGCCGTCGCCGCTGCGGGACGAACGCGAGTTGACGTTTCGCATCGTGAATGACCGCATCCACGTGGTCGATGTCGACCTGCGACTCTTCGCCCGTCAAGACATCACGATCAAGAGGGCCAAGCACTCGCTCTTCGCCATGCGCTGTGCGCCCGACATCGCACCGATGTATGGCGGCACGCTGATCAACTCGGAAGGTGGAATCGGCGCCAAAGGGACCTACGGAAAACCGGCCGCGTGGTGCGGTTACTTTGGTCGCCGGGCGCAGCGCCCAGACGTTGTCGAGGGCATCGCGATCTTCGATCACCCGGAGAATCCATGGGCGCCTTGCCCCTGGTTCACTCGGGAGTACGGGCATCTCTCGCCGTCGCCGTTCAACTATCTCGAAAAGCCTTGGCACCTGCAGCGAGGCAAGGAGCTGCGGCTCCGTTACCGCGTCGTCCTGCACGCGGGCGATCCGAAGAGCGCGGGGCTCGATGATCTGCACAAAGCCTGGCTGGCCTAACAGCCCCATCGGGCCGCACGTCGCCATCGTATGAATCAACGACAGGAATTCATCCGCTGGGGAATCATCGGCTGCGGGGACGTCGTCAAAAAGCGCGTCGCCGCAGCGATCGCATCGCACCCGCGGTGCCGTGTGGTGGCTGCGTGCCGGCGCGACGCGGCAGCGCTGGCGGAGTTCTGTCGTGAGTTCTCTGTGCCGCAGGGCGTCGAAGACGCCTCCGATCTCTGCCGTCTCGACACCGTCGACGCCGTTTATGTCGCGACGCCGACCTATCTCCATCGCACCCAGGCGATCTGCGCGGCGGAGCGCGGCAAACACGTTCTTCTCGAGAAGCCCATGGGGATGAACGTCGCGGAGTGTGACGAAATCATCGACGCGTGTCGTCGGAGCGGCGTGAAGCTCGCCGTGGCGTACTACCGGCGGTTCTACCCCGTCGTCGCGCGCATGTCGGAGCTCCTCGTCGCCGGTGAGATCGGTCAACCACTGGCGGTCACCACGAACACGTCCAACGCGTTCGGTTTGGATCCAGGCGACGCCCGCGCCTGGCGCGGCATCGTCGGCGAAGGCGGCGGCGGTTCGCTGATGGATATCGGCAGCCATCGCATCCATCTCTTTCAGCATCTCTTCGGTCCCATCGTCAGCGTTGACGCACAGACCGCAACGCTCTCCGCTCCGATCGAAGCAGAAGACACCGCGTCGCTCAACGTGCGCTTTGCCAGCGGTGCGCACGGCACACTCCACTGTTTCTTCGGTACGCGTGCCGACCTGGACGATTTCCTCGTGGTCGGTCGACACGGCTCGCTGCGCGTTGGGCGTCTGAACGACGGCGACCTCACGATCGAAAGCGCAGCGGGACTGCGTCTCGAACACCTTCCACCCCCGGGCAACTTGAACGCGCCGCAGATTGACGATTTCGTTGATGCGATCCTCGCTGGCAGACGGCCAGGTGTCGACGGCGAGGACGGGCGCCAGGTGAACGTCGTCATCGAAGAGGCGTACGCCCGGGCGGCAGCGCGGTGACCTGCGCCGAGACGACCTGACGCGTGAGCTCCCGAGCCGCGAGGTGGGACAGAAGACACGTCGCGCGGCGGACCCGGCGTTGACTCGGTCTTCTCATGAGATTTCTGCTGCGGCACCGCATGATGAGCCCTGGACTGCGTCAGAGTAATCGATCCGATCCTCGATGTGGAGGAACCACGCCTCCGGTCGGATCGATCACTCTTCCTTGCCAGGCCCCAACCTACGGCGCCTCGCGACGGAATCTCATGAGAAGACCGGGTTAGTGCTCGGGCGCAGAGTCAATGTCGACGGCAGGCGCGTCGCCTTCGGGCTCGCGCACGAGATCGACGAGCTCCTGTACCTTCGCGCTGGGGGCTGGGAAGAACGGCGTCAGCGCTAACGTGACGACGAAGTTGAGGAGCATCCCGATCGAGCCGATCCCTTGTGCGCTGATGCCGCGCTCGAACATTCCGAAGGTCCACGGCTCCATCTCCGCGTAGACGACACTCACGATGTAGTAGCTGGTGAACGCTAGCCCAACGACCATTCCGGCAACGGCGGGGATCGTGCCCACTCTTTTGGAGAAGATGCCGAGAACGATCGCGGGAAAAAAAGATGCCGCGGCAAGGCCGAACGCGAAGGCTACGACTTCGCTGACAAATCCCGGTGGAAAGATGCCGAAGAGGCCCGCGACGACGACGGCAACTCCGATCACCGCTCGCCCGACAAGAAGCCTGTTCTTCTCGTTCGCATCCGGGTTGACCATGCGCGCGTAGACATCGTGTGCCACAGCGGATGAGATCACCAACAATAGCCCCGACGCTGTCGACAGCGCCGCAGCCAGTCCGCCGGCCGCGACCAGCGCGATGATCCACGCGGCAAGGTCCGCCATTTCAGGGGTCGCCAAGACGATGATGTCGCGGTCCGGCCCAGAAAGCCCCGCTTGACGCAGCCGCGGCCGCCAGTCCTCCCCCTCACGGCCGGCTGTGGAGATCCATGCCTGGTGATTCGCGGCGATCGTCGCATGCGGCACGGCTTCGCCGGCGCTCTCGCGAACCTTCCCGGCGTTGAAGCTGAACACCTCGTTGTCATCTCCGGCCGAGTAGCGCAGCTTGCCGTCCCCGTCGTCGAGCCAAAGGATCAGTCCTGTCTTTTCCCAACTGCGAAACCAGTTCGGAAGCTCTGAGGCGACCTTCCCCTGCAGAGAGTCGATCATGTAGTAGCGCGCAAATGCCGCCGTGGCAGGCGCCGTGAGGTAGAGAAGCGAAATGAAGAACAGTGCCCAGAAGGCCGACGAGCGCGCCGCGCGCACGTTCTTCACCGTGTAGAAACGCACGATCACGTGCGGCAAGCCTGCCGTGCCAGCCATCAGGGCGAGCGTCACGAAGAAAACGTTGGCCTTATCCCACTTGCCTTCGAACGCCGCGGTGTAACTCGAAAAACCAAGATCAGCGTGGATCTGGTTCAGCTTCTCGAGCAGGTACCCTCCAGCCTGCAGCTCCGAGCCAAGTCCGACCTGTGGTAACGCCTGGCCGGTGAGGCGAATGCTGATGGCGATGGCGGGAATCAGGAAGGCCGTGATCAGCACCCAATACTGCGCTACCTGCGTCCAGGTGATGCCCTTCATGCCGCCGAGCGTGGCGTAGATGAAAACGATGCCCATGCCGATCATGACGCCGACATTGATGTCGACCTCGAGGAAACGAGAGAAGACGACACCGACGCCGCGCATCTGCCCCGCCACGTACGTGAAGCTGACGAAGAGCGCCGAGACGACGGCGACGGCACGCGCCATATCCGATGCGTAGCGGTCACCGATGAAGTCCGGCACGGTGAAGTGACCGAACTTGCGTAGGTACGGCGCGAGGAGAAGCGCGAGCAAGACGTAGCCCCCCGTCCAGCCCATGAGATACATGCCCCCGGCGTAGCCCATGAAGCTGATGAGCCCGGCCATGGAGATGAACGAGGCTGCGCTCATCCAGTCCGCCGCCGTCGCCATGCCGTTGGCTGCGGCCGGGACGCCGCGGCCGGCAACGTAGAAGCCCTTGGTGTCGCGCACGCGGCTGAGCCAGGCGATCACGAGGTAAAGCCCGAACGTGATGCCGACGAAGATGAATGTCCACGCACGAACGCTCATGATCGCCCCTCGCCGCGCCTTGCTTTGATCGCCTCGATTTCGCGGTGGTGTTTGGCGTCGAGCCGGTTGAGGGCAATGGCGTAAATCAAAATGATGAGCACGAAGACGATGATCGAGCCCTGCTGTGCGAACCAAAAGCCGAGCGGATAGCCGCCGATCTTGTAGGCGTTCAACCGGTCAGCGAAGAGGACGCCGCAGCCGAGCCCCGCGGCCGCCCAGATCACAAGCAGAAACGCCATCGTCAGAACGTTCGACCGCCAATAGCGCGCCAGAGAGGCGCTGATCTCGACCTCGCGCGGCTGCGGCGCTGGGCGGTCAGCGGAGTCGGCGCTTGGGGCGTTGTCAGGCATGGCGCACTCGTGCTCACGGTGGGAAAGAAGGCGCCCATGCTACAGAGATTCGAGGTGCGGCGCAAACCCTCAAGTTCGGTGCGCCGCGCACACACAACTGAGCGGAGTCCGGAGAGGCGGTACGCCGGCCGAAGAACGCGCGGTCTAATCGTCAGTGACGGCTTCGAAGATCATTCGCAAATACTGCACATCGTCTCCAAGGCGCACGGTCGATTCGTACGTGACGTCTCGTGGCCAACCGCTAGCAGGGTCAATCTCGTAGATCGTCTGCACGAAGAGTCTATCAGTCACGCGCGACCTCTCCTCGGCGCCAGATCTTCCGGCGGGCTGCCCCTGCTGCCAACGGTGCACGACGACAACGTCCTCGTCCGACGCCGGCAAAAGTACTTGAAGATTTGTCTCCGTTTCGAACGCGCCAAAACGAGGCAGCCACACCAACTCGCGCCGAGGCTTCGACTCCGCTGCGATCGCTGGCACGGCACAGGCCCCAAAGAGAATCGACATATCGCGCAGTGCGAAAGCCTCGAGAAAATCTGGTGAAATGCCGAGAGACCCTCCTTCAGACGTACCGTTCGTCGTCAAATCCGCCTCGCCCGCTTCGTCTTCATGCCCCTTTCCGTTGGTGGGTGCTACGACCTTCTGATACGCGACGAGATTCTCCAGCCTTTGGGGACAGCCACTCGCATCGGTGCGAACGCGGTACTGAAAGTCTTCATCAAGGCGAAACCATTTCGGGATATCCTGTCGGTCGCCGTCGACCATATCGAGAGTCCCAGCGCGCCAATCGATGGCGGCACCCTCAGATTTGACCTCTCGCACCGTCACTTCAATGTCTCGGTCTGCCATCACAACGGTTTCTGAATCGATCCCTTGTGTAATGACCTCTTGTGACAGCATAAACTCACGGCGCTGACCCGCCGTGAAACGAGGCGTCCATCGTTCGTCACCCGCCGGCGCCCGCGTGCCGACGATGCCTCCCTGCTTGTTGATTCGAAACTCGTGCGCGCCGAGTTCGACCTTGGCGACCCCCGCATCGAACCAGCTCGGGCTCGGAAATCTCGGGGGGATCGCCAACTTTCCCTCGTTGTCGACGTAGCCCCAGGCGCCACCGCGACACTCGAGCATCGCAGAAGTGAAGCCACCGACGTTCACCGCGGCTCGATCATCGGAAAGAGGCCATGCTTCGCCAAAACGCGGCGGAATCGCGTACTCCCCGTGTCGGTCTACGTATCCCCACAGGTCGCCGGTTCGCACAGCGGCGAGACCTCCGGCAAAATACTGAGCCTCGTCGAACTGAGGCTCGATCATCTCTCCGCTTTGATCTACGTATCCCCACAGGTCGCCGATCCGCACGGCGGCATAATTTTCGTAAAAGTGTCTAACTTCGTCGAACCGAGGCGCGATGACCTCAACTCCGTTGGGGTCGACAAATCCCCAGAGCCCGGATAGAGCTTCGACCCCGAGACGATGGTTACGAAAACGCCACAGGCAAGACGTGTAGCCTGGGAGAACGAACCACGTCCCACTCGCATCAATCACGCCGTATTCATCGTCCACAGAGACCACGGCGACGCCGTCATTAAAGGCCCCCGCGACATCGAACTGGGGCGGTATCACGAAGACTCCGTTCTCATCTATGTAACCATGGCTATACCTGAGTCCCCGGCCAAACCACTCGTAGCTCACGCTCACGTCCAACAAGCCTGCGTCGGGGTGCTCGTAATCATCGGGCAGCACAACCCTTCCGCGCCAGTCGAGTGGAGCACCACCTCTCAGTCCCCATCCCTGAGCCAGCCGGGACACCCCAGAAGCGACCGTGAGAACAATGACCACAACAAGCACGAGGTTGGCAATGAGAGCGCCGCGACGCCCCCCGCTCACGCTCAAGGCGACGCCAAGGACGGCGACGATTGCAGCTTCACCAAAGAGGGCCGCGGGAAGAAAAAGCCTCGTCGCTAGCGACCCCCACGGAAAAGCTAGCAGCGAAGCAATGCCACCAATCAGAGAAGCCAACGCAATCCACGCTGCGACGCGCCCGTAGGCGCCACGCCAATCGCCGCGCTCCTCGTCGCCTCGGTTCGTCCGTGCCATAAGGAAACCTCCACAGATGCACCGACCCTCCGCGCCACGCTGAGCTTGGCGTCGGAGCGAGCCATGATCCATCAAATAGCTCCGGCGTGCACCCCAAAACCCAGACGGCCTCACGACTTGAGGTCCAGGATTCGAGTCGCGGGACCACCGCGCTACAGGTAAGAACAGAGAGAGGTCGACGGTGATCGCGCGTCGATACGATTCCCGCGAAAAATCAGGCATGGACATCACCGCCGCGTTGGAACACAATGCCGCGCAGAGAGAAGCCTCAGGTGGTTCATGGTGGTTCCTTGTGCTTGCGGCGCTTCTCGTGCACACACAACGTCTGACGAGCACCTGCGTGACTCGCGCCGGGTTATCGCGCAGCTCGCGGACATCCTCGTGCGCATTGAGACTCGTCGCGATGGCGCGGCCACGCGATCCACGTAACTCTCGCAGTCCCCCGCATTCTGAACAAGCCGTGTCCTGATCAATCTATCGCGCCGGTTCGATCCGAGAATCCGTCCGGAGGCTCCGATGGGCTTCTATGCCGATCTTCACGTGCATTCGAAGTATTCACGCGCAACTAGCCGTGACCTCGATCTGGAGCACATGTCCTTCTGGGCGCGCAAGAAAGGCGTCACCGTTCTCGGCACCGGCGACTTCACCCATCCGGAGTGGCTCAGCGAGATCGAAACCAAACTCGTTGCCGCTGAGCCGGGTCTGTTCCGGCTGACGCCCGAGCTCGAGGCGCTGGTCGACAGCTGGCTCGACGGTCCCGCCGCGCCGCCGACGCGCTTCTTGCTCGAGGTTGAGATCTCGACGATCTACAAAAAGGACGACGCCACCCGCAAAGTCCATCACCTGATCTATGCTCCGGATCTCGAATCGGTGCGCCGGTTCAATCGCGCGCTCGGACGCATCGGCAACCTCGCTTCCGATGGACGGCCAATCCTAGGACTCGACTCTCGTGATCTCCTCGAAATCACGCTCGAGTCGGGTGAAGGGTGCTACCTGATTCCAGCACACATCTGGACACCATGGTTCGCAGCCCTCGGCTCGAAGTCAGGGTTCGACTCCATCGAGCACTGCTACGGCGATCTCGCCGGAGAGATCTTCGCTGTGGAAACCGGCCTCTCCTCCGATCCGCCGATGAATCGCCGGCTATCGATGCTTGATCGTTACACCTTGGTGTCGAACTCGGATGCCCACTCGCCACCAAAGATCGGCCGCGAGGCGTGTCGCTTTGAGACGGATCTCGACTACTGGGCCATGCGGCGCGCGCTCGAGACGCGGGAGGACTATGGCGGCACCGTCGAGTTTTTCGCTGAGGAGGGAAAGTACCACCTCGATGGACACCGCAAGTGTGGCGTCTGCTTGACCCCCGAAGAGTCTCGCGAGTGTGACGACCGCTGCCCGGAGTGTGGTCAGCCGCTGACACTGGGCGTCATGCGCCGCATCAGCGAGCTGGCTGACCGCGACGAAAGTTTTCGCACCGACGACGATTCCCCATTCAGAAGTTTCGTGCCCTTAGAAGAAGTGATCTCCGAGGTCCAAGGGGTAGGACCGAAGAGCAAAGCCGTGCAAACCCGCTACGCCCACCTGGTCTCGCGCCTTGGACCGGAGCTGTCAATTTTGGAAGACGTTCCGCTCGAGGAAGTCGAAGGTGCAGGATCGCCCTTGGTCGCTGAGGCCCTCCGCCGCATGCGCGAAGGCGACGTCATCCGTGAACCCGGATTCGACGGCCAGTACGGCACCATCCGCCTATTCGATCCGGAGGAGCTAGCTCGCCGCAGAGAAGGCGGGCTCCTGTTCGCCCTGCCGGACCAGACGACATCGAAACGGCCGGCAGCGGCAGCAGCCGCAGAAGCGACGCCAGCGAAGAGAACTGACGCCGCCTTGCAGGAAAAGCCGGTCATCCACAGCGGCGATGCATCCGCTGCATCCACGGCGGCCAGCAGCGAGCCGAACGATGAACTCGACGCCGAGCAGACTCTGGCCGTGAACCTAACCAGCGGGCCCGTCATCATCGTTGCTGGCCCCGGCAGCGGCAAGACCCGTACATTGACGCAGCGACTCGTGCGCCTCGTTCAACGAGGTGAAGCTCGACCGGAAAGCTGTCTGGCCATCACCTTCACGAACCGAGCCGCAGAGGAAATGCGCCGTCGCCTGCGGCAGACACTCGGAGCTGCTGCACGCCGCATCGTCGTCGCGACGTTTCACGCCTTCGGTCGATCTGTCCTCGAAGAGCACGGCGCACGTGTCGGTGTGAAATGCCCCATTCGCATCGCCACGACCGCTGAGCAACTCGAAGCAGCGAAGAAGTCCGCCCGCACGCTCGGTGTCGGCGCTCAGTTGCGGGGGAAGCGCAAGCTCGAACAGCTCCTGCGCACGCTCTCACGGTTTAAACGCGGCGGCCAACACAAAGAACGTGCCGACGATCGAAACCTTCAAAGGTCTGGCGCAGCGATAACCACGGATGTTCTCGAGGCGCTCACGCAGCAGTACGACGCCGAGCTGCGCGAAACCGGCTGCGTCGACTTCGACGATCTGGTCGTACTGCCGGTCGAACTATTTGACGACTGCCCTGATCTCGCAGCCGCATACCGCGAACGTTTTCGCTGGATTTCTGTCGACGAGTATCAAGACGTCGACATCTTGCAGTATCGCCTCATTCGCCAACTGGCACCCAGCGACGGCAACATCTGCGTCATCGGCGACCCTGACCAAGCGATCTACCGTTTTCGCGGTGGCGACGTACGATTCTTTCAGTCATTCAAGAAAGACTTCCCATCGGCGCGTGAGGTTTCGCTGACGACGAACTACCGCTCTTCACGTGCGATCGTCGATGCCTCCATGCAAATGATCGCACCGGTCAGCCTGGTGGCCGACCGCTCGCTGACCAGCGTCACCGACGGTTTTCCGCACATCGAGGTGCGGGCCTGCGCCTCCGATCGGGCGGAGGCTGAGTTTGTCGTTCATTCGATCGAGCGCATGATCGGCGGTTCGACGTTCTTTTCGATGGACAGCGGCCGCGTCACAGCCGGCGAAGACAGAAGCTCACTCGCCTTCTGCGACTTCGCGGTTCTCTACCGAACGCAAAAACAGGCAGACGTCATCGCCAAAGCCCTCCATCGCTCCGGCATGCCTTTTCAGCAGCGCTCTCACGAGCGCCTCGCCGCAGTCCCAGCCGTGGAGACACTCCTCGCGCACATCGCCGCCACACCGCTTGAGCGGCGCAGCGATCTCTCGGTCCGGGAATACATCACTGAAGTAGCAACACTGGTGCAACAGGACGACCCGACGATCAAGGAGTACCTCGATCCCCTGTTACAGGTCGCCGAGCGCAGCCATCAGGTCGAACAGTTCGTGAGTGACGTCCAGCTTGGCGTCGACGTGGACCTCTGGGATCCTCGCGCCGAAGCGGTCTCGCTTTTGACGCTGCACGCTGCCAAGGGTCTGGAGTTCCCGATCGTTTTCATCGTCGGCTGCGAAGATGGCGTCCTACCCATTCGCTTCGATGGAGACGCGAGCACGGAGAATCTCATCGAAGAACAACGTCTGTTTTTCGTCGGCATGACCCGTGCCGAAAAGCGTCTTTTGCTCACCCATGCAGCGCAGCGCCGCTGGCAAGGTAAGGTGCGCCGACTCGCGCGCACGCCGTTCGTGGAAACGATCAACCCGCAGCTTCTTGTCGCGACATCGTCGCGGCACCGCCCTAAACCGCAGCCGCAGTTTACGCAACTCACTCTGTTCGACGAATAAACAAAACACCGGCGAGACCGCCAGGTCACTTCGGCGAATGGAGAGCCGCCGTCATGAGGCGCCACTGATCAAGGGCTCGAGATAGTCGACGAGCTGCTTCACCGTACGAAACGGACTTTCTGTCGGCGACATCGTCTCCTCGGTGACGAGAGACACGCCGACCCCAAATGCGTCGTCAATTCCCTGCTCAAGCGCAACGACTAAGTTGACGAGCGCCAGCGAATCCAACGCACCGGCCTGCCCATAGAGCCGAACGTTTTCGCTCTTCTCAATCTGTTGTGAAGCCTCGCGGAGCGAGTTCACCTCGTCAATCGCGTCGTAGACGACGTCAAGAAGCCGGCTCCGGTCAACCGCTGGCATGGAATCCTACCTCGTGGCGCTTCGAGATCCCGCCCCTCGACACCGACCGCACGATTCTATCGACCTCACAGATGCTGTCAACGAACGGGTGAGGCTCAACGGAGATTGAGGTGCACCGGAGAGAACGAACAGTTCACCCAAGTCATCCTATCGAGGCGCCAGTTCTGGGTTTCTTGACCGTCTCAGACTCCTCTGCTATCATTCGGATCCTTGTCGAACGTACGCACGTTTCCTTCAATTCGGCGGCGGCGGAACCGGTGGAGCAACGATTCGGTGGAGAAGCGCAGAGTTCTCTTGATCTCGAGCTTCAACCCGGCGAACTTCGCCGCGCTGTTGACGAAGGAGAACGATGCGCCGCGAGTGGAAGTCGACTCGGCACCGTTCGGCAACGTCATTGCGTCGATCGCGGATCGTAACGCACCGCATTGGCAAGACAACCCATTCGCGACGGTCGTTTGGACGCAGGCGTCCGAGGTGATCGAATCGTTTGGCCGGTTTCTCGCCTTCGAGAACGTGCCGATCGACAAGCTTCTTGGGGAAGTTGATGCGTACTGTGCTGCACTTCTTCAGATCCCTTCGCCGTGCGTCATCGTTCCCACCTGGGTCGAATCTCCGTCCCACCAGGGGTGGGGACTCGCCGACATGACCCCCGGCCTCGGACGCTCGAACGTTCTCATGCAAATGAACCTACGTCTGGCGGCGAACCTGGCAGAAAAGCGCCACTTCTATGTCGTCAACGCGGAACGCTGGGTCAGCATGTCCGGGGTGCGGGCATTCAGCCCGTCCCACTGGTTCCTATCGAAAATCCCCTATTCGGTCGCCGTGTTTCAACATGCCGCGCTCGAGATCAAAAACATTCTCAAGGGCTTGCTCGGAAACCATCGCAAGCTGGTGGTAGTCGACCTGGACAACACTCTCTGGGGTGGCGTCGTCGGTGACATCGGCTGGGAGTCGCTAGCACTCGGCGGGCACGATGCCGTGGGTGAAGCGTTTGTTCGCTTCCAACAATCGCTGAAGGCATTGAAGAACAAGGGAGTTCTGCTCGCGATCGTCAGCAGGAACGAGGAGCCAACGGCTCTGCAGGCGATCGACCGCCATCCCGAGATGATTCTTCGTCGGGACGATTTCTCCGCCTGGCGCATCAACTGGGAGGACAAGGCCAGAAACCTCTGCGAGATCGCCGAGTCACTCAATCTCGGTTTACAGTCCGCCGTGTTCATCGACGACGATCCCGGCCAACGGGAGCGCGTACGCGAGGCACTGCCAGAGGTGCTCGTCCCAGATTGGCCCAGCAGCCCACTGCTTTACTCCTCGAAGCTGGAAGAGCTCAACTGTTTCCCACCACCGCTCCTAACTGAGGAAGACCGCTCACGCGCAACGATGTACGCGACGGAGCAAGAGCGACAAGCATTGAAGGCGAAGCTGCCATCGGTGTCTGAGTGGATCGAGTCGCTCAACATCTCTGTGACGATCGAGTCGACGACGACAGAGAATATCCCACGCATCGCACAGCTGCTCAATAAGACGAACCAAATGAACTTGTCGACGCGAAGAATGACCGAGTCAGAGTTGACGGAGTGGAAAAGCCAGTCGAACCGCCGGATGTGGGCTTTTAGAGTCTCTGACAAGTTCGGCGACTACGGCTTGACTGGAATTCTCAGCGTCGAGTTGCGCGACCACGTCGCGCACGTCGTCGATTTCATCCTATCGTGCAGGGTTATGGGCCGGACCGTGGAGAACGCGATGCTGCACGAGGCCGTCTCGTTTGCGCGCGAAGCGAACGCCAAGAAGGTCGTTGCGGTCTACCGAGAAACCGAGAAGAACCGCCCATGCCTCAGGTTTCTCGAAACCTCGGGATTCAATAGTAGCGATGGCCGCACATTTTCTTGGGAAACCGATGCAGCATACCCGGCGCCTAATGCGATCGCGTTCACGACTGCATCGGAGGGGTGAACGTCGTGCGTCGTTTGATCTACCACACGCTCAGGCAGGTGTTGCCGCAAGAGAAACGCACGAAGCTCAAAAGCGACATCCTCGCACTCAAACACCGTTTCGCGCCGATCATACGACGGCTCCACGGCACATTCACGGCAGCCGACCTGATCGGCGAACTCGAGCAACGGCTGGCGGGCAGAGAGTGGAGCATTCTAATGGTCCACTCATCGTACAACGACCTACTCCCGATGTACGAACAAGGTCCGTTCGATCTACTCCGTGCGCTCCAGGATCTCTGCGGAGCTGATCGCACGCTCGCCATGCCAGGATTCTCCTACGGAAGGGTTCTGGCGATGGACGACCCGGTTTTTGATGCGCGTCGGACACCATCCGAGATGGGGCTCCTGACAGAAATCTTTAGGCGACACAAAGGCGTCAAGCGGAGCCTCCATCCCACCCACAGCGTGCTCGCTTCGGGCCCGGCGGCCGAACGCCTCACCCGCGACCATCACCTCGTCGACACGAACTGCGGCGAGGGCACGCCGTTTGGAATCATGGCTGAGGAAGACGCCGTGATCGTCGGGATTGGCACCGAGTACTTTCGTAGCCTGACGCAAGTACACACAGCGGAAGGCCTACTAGGCGAGGAGTTTCCGGTTCCCGGAGTTCTCGGGGATGCTTCTTTACCCGGCAGGTCGGTTAAGATCCTCGACACCGATGGCGCCGAGCACGTCTACACGCTGAAAGCCGGGACCGAAGCGACGCCACCGCGCCGTATGGACGTGCTCCAAAGACTCATGTCGCCGCAGGAGCTGATGCAGTGGCGATTCCACGGCGTGTCTGTCTATATGGTTTCAGCTCGCCGCGTCACGGAATGCCTTGTCGATGCAGCACGCAAAGGCGTCACGATCTATCAAGGCTACCAGTGAACGACGACGTCCAGCGTCCACCCTCAAGGACAGCTGCCGTACGTTACGCAGCTGAGGTCGTCTGAGGTGTTGTCGCCGCCGCAGTCCGTCGGTGCGGGAAGTGAAGCTCCCGCGGCGAAAAGGTGACGCAGGACAGCCACACCGTCGGTCACGTTGAGACGTCCGTCATCGTTGGCGTCCGCGCTTTTCAAACAGTTGGGATTCGATCCACGGCGAAAAAGAAAATTGAGAATGTGAAGGGCATCACTCAGATCGACTGTCCCGCTTTCGTCGCTGTCGCCACGCCTAAAATCGGACGCAGCTGTATCAATCGGTACTTTCGTGAACGAGAGCACCCGCGGACGGGCGATGACATCGAAGTTCTCGTCGAGGTACGAAACAATCGCTTCCTCCGGCACTTCGCCAGGGCGCACGTCGTCGGGTGCTTCCACCTCGACCGCGTGCACTGGCCGCGACAAACCTGCAGCGTCCACGAGAGAGTCGAACACGACCCAGTAGCGGACGTCCTGATTGTGTCTCTGCGCACTGTAAACTAGGCGAAAATAATCCGTCACGCTGCGATGGTCGCCTCCGATCTTCACCTCGGCGGCTACGAGAGCTGCCGGCGCCGATTCGAAGTCGCTCAGCTCTTCGAGAAAACGCTCCGTCAGCGTAATGCGTGTGCCGTCTTCCGTCGTCACGACAATCTCGAAAAGCGGCAACGTCGGGTAGCGACACGAGGAGAACCCCATCACCGGGACGCCGTCAAGACTCCCGAGGAGCTCGAGATCAAGGGTGAAAAAGTCTTCATCGATCAGCCGCGAACGTTCAAGCGGTACTTCGCCGCGGCCGCGATAGTTCAGGTTCGAGAGAGTCAGGGCGAACTTCTCGCCAGTCGACAACCCGAACTCCTGCCGGAAGCTGAAACGATAGATCGTCTCGGTCCCGTCACCGATCTCTTGCACCTCGAAGCGCCCAGGTTCAAGTGGCGCCGCAACCTCCATCGCAGGCCCGAAGACGACTTCCGCGAAAACGTCAGCCGCAAACGCTCCTTGGCCCGCTGGGAGCAAGAGAGTGCCTGGCACGAAGCGCACCGTCGCCTTGAACTCATACTCGACCGCTGGCGGACGCCCATCTCGTTCCTTCTTGAACACCGCGCAGGCTACCGCTCCCGCGGGAATCTCAAGTTCGAAGGTCGGCTTTCGAGGAGTTGTCGAGGCGATCAAAAACGGTCGTACCTGCTTGACGGCCAGCGAGCCGTCGGATTCGACCTTGAACTCAAAATCGAGCAGCACCTGCTGCGGATCGTACCCCTCCAAGCTGAGTGGGAACGCCCGTTCGATGCGCCACATGAGGCCACCAAGCTCCCGCAGCAAAGCGTCGGAAAGTACATGCTCGCCTGGTTCAACCAGCGAAGAGCGGCGGCTACGTATGACTCGGACGACCTCCCCGTCGGCAAGTTCCAGGAGATTCCTTTCGACGAGCTCGCCGGGCTCCGGACTCACGACGCTCGCCTCGCCGATCTGCGCGGCGACAACGAATCTCTTGTCGTCTATGTTCGACGGGTTGCCGGTGAACGCGACACCGTTCGCCGCTTCGTCGAGAAACGCGCGACTGACGAGAATGCCCATCCCTGCCAGATCTTGCGGGATCTGGAAGAAGTTGCGTTCCTCATAAGCTCGGAACGTCCAGAGGCTCGTCCACACTTTCTTGAGGGCGCGCTCGATCGTTCGCTCGTTTGTCCGCGTCGGGTCACAGTGGGAGCCTTGCCGGACGACAGTATCGATCGAGTCTCGCGCGCAGACGGAAGTCGACTCGTAGAGGCCGGCGCCGTTGAACTCGAGCTGATCCTCGACGTTCGACGACGATCGGAAGCGCACCATCGTGGTCGAATCACCGAACACTCCCACGATCTGCTCAGCGAGCGCCGCAGTCAGCTCCACATCCACGGTACCGTTTGCACGCGCATGATCTCGGAACTCGTCGAGAGCCGAGAATCGAGCTTCGGAATCGGTGATGAAATCCGGCGAGCCGAAAAGGTCGAGAAGAAACCTCTCGTAGGTCACCTCTCGGCCTGCCACGGTGCGAGTGTTTGACCGCATGAACTCGACGTAGTGCCGAATCGGGACCGCGAAACCCTCCTCTCCGTAGCGCGCCAATTCTCCTGTCAAGACGCGCTGCAGACGCGCGAAATTGGTCGCTTTCCCGCCGAATCGAGACACCGGTACCGCTGCAGCAGAAAGATCCAACTCGCGCAAGGAGTCGAGCGCCGCGTATTCCGCGTCGATGGCCGGATCGGCGGCGAGCGACGGACGACGCAAAGACCAGAAATCCTCAGCCTCCGCCGCCTCAACGACCTGCACCGCGAAATCGGAAGCCGTGACCTCGAGTCGCACAAGCTCGCCTTCGAGCTCGCGGAATCGTTCGACCGCGCCGTCGACGAATGCATTCGGAGTTCCACGACGCGCCGTCCGCACGGCAATATGACTGAGTTCGCCTTGAACTTGCCCAGTGATGACACCGCCGACAACGCCTTCCACATCTCTCGGCGCTTGGTCGACAATCAGGATGTCCTGAAAGGTGAACCGTCCACTTCGGTTCGCCGCCTCGAACGCCTCCAAGTCGAACAGACGGACACGACCGTAGCCGACCGCGATCGTGTAGGGCTCAAATGTGAATCCGCTGCCGCCGTCTGATTCAAAGATCCGAAACGGTACGCCGTTCCATTCGGCTGCAGCCTCTCGAGCCGTCTGCCCTGCCGGTTGGTACGCCAACGGTCCCAGATGGAACTTTTCGCTCAGTGTTGCGAAGACGCTCTCCACCTCTGCTTGCGTCAACTCCTCACGAAAGTCGAAGCCGGTGTCGGCGAAGACCGAAAAGGCGTAGAGTGGGCCGTCGCTGGTTACGTGCAGCGAGATGGAGCCAACAAAGTAGTCTCGAGTCGCACGTCGACCGACCAGTTCGTTGTAAAGCTCCCGATCGCTGACCACATCCCCAAAACGATCGGGAAACACCTGCGCGAGAAAATCTTCGTGGAGATCGAACAGCGCTACGTTTTGAAAAATCGTCGGCAGAAGCTCCGGATCCTCACGGGCCGGGGAGATATACTTACCAACACGCACGGCGCGACGAGACGGCACCGTCAACGAGAAGAACTCCGACGTCGTACAGAGCCGCTCTAGAAACTCCACCGTTCGCCGCGACGCCGAACGGTTTAGAAATACGGTGATGTCGCGTCCGTTCCGATTCGCGCCGATGACGTCGTTCAATCCATTGCCGTCGAGATCCCCTGCGGCTGCAAACCTTGGTCCAGCGCCGATCGGGAAGATCCGGCTGAGCGTGAACTCGCGGGTTTGGGCATTGACCAGCATAGACATGCTGTTGCCCTCCTCAGATACGGTGACGAGGTCCGCCAACCCGTCAGCGTTGAGATCCGTCGTCAAAAGCGAGTACGGCGGCTCATGCACCGGATGCGTGCCACCGAGGACAAGAGACCCGAGGACGTTCCAGACGGTTGTTACGCTCGACACATTGTTTGCGACAACGACGTCGACGTATCCGTCTTGATCGAAGTCGGCGACCTCAACGTAACGGGGTGCGCTCGGTAGCGGCAGGGCGAGCGCGGCGCTGTAGGTATTCTCCCCGAGGCCACGAATGATCGACAGTTCAGCCGCGTTTTCGTTGGCAACAACAATATCGGCGATTCCGTCCAGGTCGAAATCAGCCACCGCCGCCGCAACTGGACCGTTGCCAACGCTGATGTCCTGCCGCTCACCGAACAGACCCGCTCCCTGGTTGCGGAGGACGGAGATCGAGTTTCCAGCAACGTTTGACGTTACCAAATCGGTTCTCAAGTCCCCGTCGAGATCCCCTAACCCGATATGAAACGGATTCGCGCCAACGGCGAACTGAACCGGTGGATCAAGCAAGCCGTTGCCTTGATTCGTGACGTAGAAAAGAGTTCCCTCCTCGCCTGCCCCCACCCCGACACCAATGCCACTGCGTGGAACACCTACGATGTCAAGGTCGCCGTCGCTATCAAAATCGTCAGACGCGAGAAAAAAGTAGTTCGCACGCGTGTAACGATCTTGCGCCGCGAGAGGTTCGAACGTGCCATCTCCTCGCCCTCGAAGAAGCGTCAAGCCCTCGTCTTGGTTTCCAGTGAGAATATCCAGATCAGCGTCGCCGTCAAAGTCACCGATCGTCACAGTGTGTGGATCGCCATCGGTGGAATACTCAATCGGTGGATCGAACGACAAGCCGGTGTCGCGGCTGGCGTCGTTCCACAGCACCGTCACAATGGGTTGCCCGAAGAACAGAAGCAGAACATCGACGCGCTCATCAGAGTCGATGTCGGCACTTTCAACGCTAAAGACCCTCCCTTCAAAGTTAGTACGGACCCCGGCGTTGAACGTCCCGTCGCCGCGGTTTGCAAACACACCGACAGCAAGGGGCTGGACGAACGAGCCCACGAGGTCCAAGTCGCCGTCGCCGTCGTAATCGAGAGTGGTGACTCCCGTGTTGTTCTGCATGTCGGCCACAAGCAGCCCGGCGGAAACGAAGTGTCCCGGGCCCTGACGGTGAAAGACTTCGACACCGGGTCGGCCTGCCGCGAGCAGATCGTCCGTACCGTCGCCGTCGACGTCGGCGACCAAAAGACGCTCGGGTCGTTCGAACGCAAGTGGCTGCTGCCCAGCCGCCTCCAAGCGCCCCGTGCCGTCTCCCCGGTGGAACACCATCACGGCGGCAGCCCGGTCGACGCTGACAACGTCGAGGGCACCATCATCATCGAAGTCAATGAGCGCGAGACCGCGAAGATCGCCTCCACTCGCGTAGATCGTCGGCACGCCCAAACCCGCTCCTGAGCTCAGAGAGACCGCCAAAGCGCCTTCGCCGCGCAGAGTCGCGACCACGTCGCTCCGCGCATCACCATTCATGTCCCCTATGGCGCCCGAACCAAGCTCCGCTCCGATCACGATGGACTCTCCCGGTAGCAACCCACCGACTCCATCGCCAGAGAAAACCTGTACGGAAGAGCTATCAAAGACCGCCAGATCGGTGTTCGAGTCGGAGTTGAAGTCTCCGAGCTGCGCATGAAACGCAGTCGACGAAACCTCGAACTCCTGACTGCCGTAGTTCTCGACTCGCATCCCCTCCTGACCGAGCCTAAGCGACAGAGTCCCGCGCTGAACGGTCACCAAATCGATGATGTTGTCGCCGTTCACGTCGGACGCCACGACGTCCAGAACTCCAAGCGCGCTTTCATCGAACGGCACGCTCGTGAGTGCATGAAACGGCACCGGTGCTACTTCGCAGTCATCAGGGATGCCGTTGAGGTTGCAGTCGACACTAAACTCACTGCTCAGGTCGCTCTGGTCATCTACCCCATTGGCGTTGCAATCGGCTGCACGGCACCAGTCCGAACCGCCACCACACACCACGAGCCACACCACGAGCGCGGTTCGCTGCATCGGCATGTCGTCTACCTCCGCTAGCTGACGTCTACCACGAGAACGCCGATCGCATGCAAGTCGCGCCGCGCACCGCTGCCAGCGATTTCACGAGGAATCGCCGCGGGTGGCATAACGCTCCGAGCGCCGCGCCTGAATTGTCTGGTCTCCCAATGCGCGCCGCAAGCCAAATCAGCACGCTGTACACGGCCACCAAGCGCCGAATCGCTGGCCCAACTCGCGACCCGTTCAGTAGCGAGGAGAGCCCTCCGCAGGCAACGGCTCTCGTGTCGCTCCGATCGACTCCACCTCTGCAGGCGAGAAGTCAGAAGGCTTCGGCCCGCGGTCGAAAAAGTGAAGCAGCCCAGCTCGGACTCGTTCACTGGCATGACCATCCCCGAACGGACTCGACCTCAGCTCTCCGTCCCAGGGATTCCGGTCGTCAAGAAGTGACGTGAGCAGAGTCGCGACGCGATGAGGATCAAGCCCGGCGAGATGATTCGTGCCGACCAGTAAGCCTTCGGGTCGTTCTGTCGTCTCGCGCACGACGACCACAGGAACTCCGAGTGACGGCGCTTCCTCCTGGATGCCACCCGAGTCAGTAACAACGACGGCGGCGCTGCTCAGGAGATCGACGAATGCGAAATACGGTAGCGGCGCCACAAGCTCCACATTCGGCGACTCGCCCAAAACTCGATGCACGATCTGCGTCACCCGCGGATTCCGGTGGACGGGAAGAACAAAGCGCGTCGTGGGCCGCGATCTTGCCACGCCCGCGATCGCCCCGAGCGCGCGTTCGAGCGGCGAAGATCCGCTGTCACCCGAATACCAACTCTCTCGCCGGTGCAGCGTCACCAAAACAAGCGGTTCGCCGAAATCTGCCGCCTTTGGTTTGTCTCCACAACGCTCGAGAGCAACCTGAAGCCCATCGATGCAAGTGTTGCCTGTGACGACGATGTCATCAGCGGGAACCCCCTCACGACGCAAGTTCTCAGAGCTCGTCGGCGTCGGCGCGAAGTGAAGTGACGCGAGCGAAGTAATCATGCGCCGGTTCGCTTCTTCAGGAAACGGGTGGGCGCGGTCGAAGCTGCGCAGACCAGCTTCGAGGTGGGCGACCGGTATCTGCCGATGAAAAGCTGCAAGTGCTGCGGCCAGCGCGCTCGACGTGTCCCCTTGAACAAGGACAGTGTCCGGCCTTAGTTCGGCGTAGCATTCGTCAAGAAGTGGCAGGAGGCGAGCGACGACCTCGTTCAGCGACTGACCCGGCTGCATGACCTCCAGATCGCGCGTCGGTTGCAGCCCCAGCGGCTCAAGGATTTCGTCAACCATCTCGCGGTGCTGCCCCGTGAGTACGACGAGAGGCTCCAGTTCTGGAGCCTCCTCCAAGGAGCGAACGACCGGAAACATCTTGATCGTCTCGGGCCGCGTTCCGAACACAGCGGCGACCTTCAGCGGTGAACCAACCATCACGAGCTATCCATGGTGCAGTCGTCTGAGCCGGTGCGACGAGAGAGGCTCGAGAGCGATGCGTACCAGGCACCCACCTCGAAGCTCGTTCCCGTCGACGCCGTCCTTCAGCCTGTCTTCGGCGTACACCCCCCGCGCTGTGCTGACAAAGTCGCGCCAGCGACGCCGTCCCTCCCGGGCGTAGAGTTATCAGTCCCACGAGACGCGCTCGCCCGTCGCAAGTGTCAGGCTTGATCGTTTGGCGCTGGCAGCCTCGACGCTCTTGGCGCTCCCAGGCCCGATGCGAAGTGGCCAACTCGAAGCTAGCAGCCCGCCTGAAAAAGTCATTCGGCCGAGGAAACTGGCCTCTTGACGATTCGAAAATGCGCGTTAGGTGCTCGGCAGCGCACTGCCACTCGGTGCGATGCGGCGCAGCACCTCAAGCTCCTCGAAGAGCAGCTGACTCGCTGCCGCGAGATCGTCAGCGGTACTCCCGCGTCCAAGCGAAAAACGGATCGATCCGCGAACCTCCGCAGCCGATCTCTGCATCGCTCGAAGGACATGCGATGGCTTGTGAGCTCCGATGTTGCAGGCGCTTCCGGTCGACACGGCAACGCCGCGGGCATCGAGCCGGCGCACGAGCGACTCACCTTCGACGAACGGAAACGACACATTCAGAAGCCCGCCCACCCGATGCTGACGCCCGCCATTGACGATCGCCTCCGGCACGCGCCGCTGGATGTCCGCTTCCAGCCGATCTCGAAGCTGCCTCTGGCGCTCCGCCTCCGATGCCCACTCGGCCTGCGCGAGCTCTACAGCCTGAGCAAACCCGACAGCCGCGGCAACGTTTGGCGTGCCCGAACGCTTGCCGCCCTCCTGCCCGCCGCCGCGGAGCAGCGGTTCCCACTGAATCCCGCGCCGCGCAACGAGCGCCGCTCCGCCCTTCGGTCCATAGATCTTGTGCGCGGAGAGAGTGACGAGATCCACCGGCCAAGTAGACAGGTCAAGTTCCAGCTTGCCAAGGTGCTGGACCGCATCGACGTGGACCAAGCAGTCGTGGGCCCGAAGCGCAGCGCCGATCGCTGAAACGTCTTGAATGACTCCGGTCTCGTTGTTGACCGCCATCACACTGACGAGGCTCGTCTCCGGGCGCACCAAGGCCTCGATCGCTCGCGCCTCAACGACGCCTTGCTCGCTGCATGGAACGAGGGTGACCTCAGCGCCGAGCGTCTCCAGGAGCGGAAGCAACTCGAGCACCGCGGCATGCTCGATCGCCGTTGTCACCACGTGTGGCCGCGCCAGTCGTCCTTTGGCTGCTAGGACGGCGCCGATCAAGGCTGAATGATTCGCCTCGGTGCCGCACGATGCAAACGCGAGATCGAACTCATGCGCGCCCAAAGCGTGAACCACCGCGGCGCGCGCCTCCTCGAGAGCCGCCTTCGCCTGCCGTCCCTCCAGATGGAGCGAGCTTGGATTCCCAAAGCACTGCGCAGCGAAAGGCTGCATCGCGCGCACGACCTCGGGACGCAGCGGTGTCGTCGCGGCGTGATCCAAGTAGATGCGGCGGGGTGAATCGTCCTTCCGTTTCGCCATTGGTAGGGCTCAGGCGCGGTGTCCCATAGTAATCGGGACCCGTTTCCTGAGCCCCCCTTTCAAACCGTGCGTGCGGATTTCCCGCACACGGCTTACCGATAGTCTTCTCATGACTCGTGTACACCTCCCGGGTAACGTATTGTGCCGACTAAACGATGGAGGCCAAGTTTTTTCACGATGCGCTCGTGGGAGGTCATGCCCTCGTACTTACCTCCACACACAGGCGTGACTAAAGCAGGGCCCCTTCCCTCCCCCGCTGTTACGCAGCCTCGGCGGTACTATGAACCCCTCGGATTCCCTCCCCGCACGACGCCATTTCGCCATCGGCTTATAGGCGCCGCCTTCGCCCGACGTCGGCAGCCGGGTAGGGCCTCTCCTGTTCCGTGTCAAACCGTAACCACGTGCCCTCCCCGATACCCCGGGAGCGTCCTGTACCCCTCCGGTTGTGTCCATCACGGCCGCCTCGCCGCACGCGGCTACTACGACCCACATGGATTGCCCAGGTACAGTCTGTTGCCTTCGTCGTGACACTCGGCCACTCCACCTTTCGATTGTCTATCTCACGAGGCTGCAGGGTTCACGCTTACGCATCGGGCCCGCGGCTTTGCTCCCCTCCGCAGGAGTCGTACGACTCCCTGAGGGCTTTGACATACCGCTCAGACGGAGGGATCTCTCCCCACGCCCGGTACCTGCTACGCGGTGCACCGGCCCCTACCGCGGCGGGACTTTCACCCGCAAGCTTGACACAGCGAGAAACGGGATCGCCCGTTTCGTCAGGACACATGATGTGCGCCATGCTGCTGTTCACGGCAAGAGGATTTGGGTGATCGAGGCGTTCTGGCACGGTGTCTACCGGTAGAGGCGGCGGACTCCGCGGAGCGGTCTTAATATCCCATCGACCGGTATTCCGAATGCGTTCGAAACTTCGTTTGGAGAAAACTCCAGGGCGTAAGCTAATTCGGCCCCGGTCGGGGCGGAGAGCTCGAACTTGGCGAGCGCCTGCTCGAACGTTCCTCTGGGAAATCCGAAAGATCATCAACATCGACGTAGTATTCAGGCGCCACTACAATGTCCTTTTCGATCAAAAATGGTCGAAGTTCTACGTCTTGCAAAGGCGCTTCGACTGGAACACCTAAGTCCAAAAGTAGTTCAATGAAGGACTTCGCCTCTCGCGGCGTTACTAGGGCTCCCGGAAGCAAGATGAAAACACTCTCCGAGCGTCGGTGTCGATACTCGTCGTAGCCTTTCGAGTTTTTTCCAAGGGGCTCGAACTCGCTCCAAAGGATGTACTTGGCTCGCACGTGTGGCCAGTTGAACGCGACGACTGCGGCAGCGATGACCGCAGCCCCGAGTCCAAGTGCCAGAGCTAAACGACGCCCTTTCTTCTTTGTCATTGGTAGGGCTCAGGCGCGGTGTCCCATAGTAATCGGGACCCGTTTCCTGAGCCCCCCTTTCAAACCGTGCGTGCGGATTTCCCGCACACGGCTTACCCCGATAGTCTTCTCATGGCGCGTGTACACCTCCCGGGTAACGTATTGTGCCGACTAAACGATGGAGGCCAAGTTTTTTCACGATGCGCTCGTGGGAGGTCATGCCCTCGTACTTACCTCCACACACAGGCGTGACTCATAGATTGGATGTTAGTAAGTCTCATCGTGGCGATGACTTACGACGATTCATCGACGGGGCGCTGGTTTTCGCGTAAAAAAACCCTCCACAGCTCATCGCCAAACAAGAAGTGGAGGGCAAACAATGAGCCACGATTTTATCCGGTGTGCGTCTGCGTTGAAACGGGTCCTCTCGGAAAAAAGCATCAACACGATCGCGTCCGAAGCAGTTTTCTTCGAGCGGCTGCGAAAGTTCACGCCTATTCGTGCGGTCTGGACGTTCGTGACCGCGATGGGATCGGGAACGACAAACAGTCTCGCGGCAGTCTTGAGACTGTTTACCGATCTGACGGGCGAGTCGATGTCCTACAAGCCGTTCCACGATCGCCTTTCAGTTCCCGGCTTTCCGGAGTTCATGCGTAAGACGCTGGCCTTGTTCATGAGCGAGTTGTCCGATCCCATTCGACACGGCAGATCACGGTATCTTCGGCGATTCGAAGACATCGTTGCGCAGGACGGGAGCTCGTTCGAGGTAAATGATTCACTCGTCGATTACTTCCCAGGACGATTTACGAAGATCTCCCCTGCAGCGATCGAAGTGCACTGCACGTACAGTCTCTACGACGGCCAACCGGTAGCGGTGGCTGTCGCGCCCGATAGTGAAACAGAGCGAGACTTCCTTCCTGAGCCGGAAGAGGTTGCCGGCAAACTCATCCTGGGGGACAAGGGGTACACCAGTTACGAGTATCCCGCTCGGGTGAGAGCCGCGGGCGGGGATTTCCTCGGCCGCATGAGCCACAAGGCGTTCAATCCCAAGATCCGCAAGTGCTACCGTGGTCCCTTCAAGCACCGCACAACGGAAGGGATGAAACTTCGCGATCTGAAACTTCCCAAGAGCAACGTCGATCTGCTTATCGAAGGGAAAGGCCACTGCCTTCGGCTCGTCATCTTCTATGTGAGACACAAGGACGTCCACGTGTACCTGTTGACTACGCTGTGCCCTAGAGCGTTTCCACCGAGCATCGTCGCGGCTCTCTACAGACTGCGTTGGCAGATCGAGCTCTTTTTCAAAGAATGCAAGTCGTTCACCAACTTGCGGAAGTTCCAGACAAAGGATCCTCACATCGTCGAGGGACTCGTCTGGGCGAGCATGCTCGCCGTGCTTGTCCGAAGGTTCCTACTCTATTCAGCGTTTCGAAACACAGGGAAGCATGCCGCACCGTTCATCGCCGCCGACCTGAGCTGGACATTCTTCAGGGACGTCGGGCGAGCTTGCATCTCGAAGCCGCGCTCCCTTGTCGCGATGCTCAAACGCGTTCTTCTCCTCTTGCGATCGACAGCCGGACGAACGAATCCGCAAACGAAGAACGCCTTCGAGACCGTAGACATCGATCCCATAATCGGTTACGGCTAACCTCCCAATCTATGAGGCGTGACTAAAGCAGGGCCCCTTCCCTCCCCCGCTGTTACGCAGCCTCGGCGGTACTATGAACCCCTCGGATTCCCTCCCCGCACGACGCCATTTCGCCATCGGCTTATAGGCGCCGCCTTCGCCCGACGTCGGCAGCCGGGTAGGGCCTCTCCTGTTCCGTGTCAAACCGTAACCACGTGCCCTCCCCAATACCCCGGGAGCGTCCTGTACCCCTCCGGTTGTGTCCATCACGGCCGCCTCGCCGCACGCGGCTACTACGACCCACATGGATTGCCCAGGTACAGTCTGTTGCCTTCGTCGTGACACTCGGCCACTCCACCTTTCGATTGTCTATCTCACGAGGCTGCAGGGTTCACGCTTACGCATCGGGCCCGCGGCTTTGCTCCCCTCCGCAGGAGTCGTACGACTCCCTGAGGGCTTTGACATACCGCTCAGACGGAGGGATCTCTCCCCACGCCCGGTACCTGCTACGCGGCGCACCGGCTCCTACCGCGGCGGGACTTTCACCCGCAAGCTTGACACAGCGAGAAACGGGATCGCCCGTTTCGTCAGGACACACCATGCAGGCCATTCTACCGCACGCGGGGCACGATCGCGGAAAACAGATCAGAGTCTGCCGCGGCCGTAGAGCGCACGATTCGACCAGTTCACCTTCCCTCGAAGTTCAGGGGAGGAGACTCAGAGGCGGGAATTCAAAAGACGGTGCCTTCGGCAACGAACGCCAGTTCCGAGACGGAGTCGCTGCCGTTGACGAAGTACAGTTCGACGACACCACCCTCGACGCGGTATTGCCAAATCTCGACGCGCTCACCGGTCTGCAAGCGGGACCACAAATCCTCGACGGCGCCAAAGAGGTGCGTGTCCGTCTTCGTCAGCGCCTGCACGTGTATCGGCTGACCGAACCGCCCACGCAAATTCTGACGCGACATGCCAACCGAAAAATCGGCTTGCGTCGCGGACTGAGAGCACGCGCACGCAGCCAGGCAGCCGCCAAGGATCACTGCGTGCAGCGACGCCTTAAGTCTCCAGCGAACGGGTCGCCACATGCGGAAGTCCTCCAGTGCAGCGCCTATCGATCGCCGCCGTCTTCGTCCAGGCCCAATTGCGACCAGGCCGCTGCGGCGACGCCATCAGTCGCGAATCACAACCTGGCACCTATAGGGGACGAAATCGAACACCAACTCGATGTCGGGGTTCTTCAAACGGACGCAACCGGCTGACATTTGTTGACCGATCGAGTTAGGATCGTCGGTGCCATGGATTCCAAGGCCGTCGGACGCCGCAAACCCAAGCCAGCGCGTGCCAAGAATATTGCGCGGGTCTCCAGCTGGGATCGGCGCTTCCCCCGGTCGCCACCATTTCGGATCCTTCTCCTTGACGTCGACGCTGAACTCGCCGGTCGGCGTCCTCCCCTCTTTGCCAAGCCCGACGGGTTTCTCCAAGAGAAAACGATCGTTCACGGTCAGCCACAGACGATAATCGCTCTTGTCGATGTGGACTCGAACAGCTCCAGGCAGGTACCGAAGAACCTGATCGACACGAATCGTGTCGGACCTCAGCGCATTCAGTCGTCTGAGCGAATCGATGGGCACACGCACCTTCTTGGCAATCCCTGACAAGTGTTCACCGCTACGAACAAGATGCGAGTGTAACAGCGGTGACTTTCTGCCGGACAGAATGTGCTTGTCGACGAACGGTTCAAGATCGGTCAGCGCCATAAGACGCTGCGCACGATTGGAGGCCACCTCGTACGCGAGCGACAGCTCGTTCCACACGCTCACCAAGTGCTCCAAGTCGCTACTCTGAGTGGCCAACAGGCGTCTGGCGCGGCCGATTTGGCGCTCGAAGACTTCGGGTCCGGGGGACCGCTCGGCGAGATAACCGGTGTATTCAAGGCGCGACGAAAAGTCGTCCTCGACGTCCAACAAACGCGACACCTCCGGCGTCAAGTCAAGGTCACCACGACTCTTGTAGACCGTATAGACCTCCCGTAGGAGCCGCTCGCCCACGCCTCGCTCGCCGGCGTCGAAGGTCGCCACCGCAAGATCTCGCTCGCCGCGGAGTTTGTCCCCCAGCGGCTGCGTCGCGGGCTGGACGACGGCGTCCACAGTTTCCGGTATGCCCGGCGCAAACGTCGATCGGGCGGTCGCATCTTGGCTCGGAATCGGCCGCATCGGCGGCACGTAGTCCGCTGCCGCGGGGCCCTCATCCACTGCCGTCAAGCCCGGAGCTGCGGGCGCGTCCAGCGACTCCTTCGAGGCAACCTCGGTCGGCGACGCGACGAGCTCAGGAGTCGCGACTTGATCTCGTGGACGGTCGCTCGTAGCCGAAGAGCTGAAGCTCTGAATCACCCACAAACCCAAGCCACCGAGAATTAAACCTAAGCAGAGTGTGGCTACTCCCTTCACGACAAGCCTCCTCTATTCTCACCTCACGTCCATTCTCCTCACAAGCTCCCTCGGCCTCGAGGTTAGAAGCGCGCTGATTGTATCACGCGCCGACAGTGTTACATCAGCATTTCCGCGGCACCGCCCGACTCGCATCGAACACCCTGCGCACGGCGACGCAGATCGCAAGCGATCGCTTGCGATCGCTAACGCTCAGCGTAGGTTAAACCCGCGTTCCTGCAGCAAGCCAATGACTCGCTGCTGGAGCGCAGAGACCTCGTCTCCGGACAATGTGCGCTCGGGCGAGCCAAAAACGAGGTGAAACGCCACGGATTTCTTCCCGTCGCCAAGCTCGTCGTACACGCTCAAGACTTCGACTTCAAGCAGCGCGCCACCGGCCGCCTGCTCGATGACGGTACGGATCTCTCGCACCGGAGTGCGGAGCTCAGCGACAACCGCAACGTCAAACGGCACCGTCGGATATCGCTGTGGCGGGACGTAATCGATTGCGCAGCGCGGTCCACGCTCGTAGAGCGCGTCGAAGGCAAGATCGATGGCGACGACGTCGCCTTTCAGCTTGAGCGCCCGCATCGTCTCGGGATGAACCCGATACACGACGCCCCACTCTTCGCCGTCCGACGCGCCCGCGGTGACGAGGCGTCCCGCGACCTCGGGGTGCACCCACTTCGCGACGTCTCGAGCGGGAGGCAGTGGACACATTTCGCAACCGCCGATACCGAGCCAGCGAAGAAGTCTCAGGGCGATATGACGCGCGTGGTAGAAATTCGCGCTCGATTCCTTCTCAAAGCTCAACACGACGCACAGTCGGTTCAGCTCCTCAGGGAGCTCGGGATCGCGCAGACGCGCTGCGGCCTTTCTGAAAACACGGCCGATCTCGAACATCCCGAATTCTAGCTGGTAGCGCTGGTTCTCCTTAACCTTCTCGAGGTGGAGGGGAACGATCTCTCGCCGCATGCGGTCGAGGTCCTCGCTCATCGGGTTCTTCAGGCGCAGATGGGCATCTGGATCGAGGCCAAAGCGCTCGCAATGAGCTGCGCCGACCATGGAATACGTGAAGACCTCGTGCAGACAGGCAAACTGAACGAGGAACTCCTTGGCCTTACGCTCGAAGGTGCGGTGAGGGTTACCATTCGGGGCAGCAACCTCCCACTGCGGCGCAAACGCCTCGATCGAATCGTAGCCGTGAATCCTGCCGACCTCTTCGACGAGGTCCTCTTGGATCGAAACGTCCTTCGTGGAGCGCCAAGAGGGCACGGTCACGTTCCAGGCCCCGTCCGTTTTCCCCTTCACTTTGAACCCCAGCTGCTCAAGAGTTTCGCGCACCTTCGCTGCCGGCGTCGCAGCGCCGAGACGATTCGAGATGAACTTCGCTCTCGACTCGATCTCGATCGAAGGCGCCGGTTCATACCCCACGTCCTGGAGTGGACCGACGACCTGCGCCCCTGGCGAGATGTCGAGGATCAATTGTGCGGCGCGTAAGATCGCGTCGCGAACCATCTCCGGGTCGAGCGACTTCTCAAAGCGCATCGAGGAGTCGGTCTGCTTACCCAGTCGACGCGCAGTGCGGCGCACTTGCACTGGTGAGAAGTTGGCACACTCGAGAAAGACCCGAGTGGTGTCATCACGGATCTCCGTACCAGCCCCTCCCATGACGCCGGCGAGTGCGACGGCGACGCTGCCGTCCGCGATCACCAGGTCCGTTTTCTCCAGAGTTACGGTCGAATCGTCAAGAAGCTCGAGCTTCTCACCGGCCGCAGCGCGCCGCACGACGATCTCGCCACCGCGGACGAGCGCGGTGTCGAACGCGTGGAGCGGCTGGCCAAGCTCAAACAGAATGTAGTTGGTGACGTCGACAATGTTGTTGATCGGGCGACTTCCGATGGCGAGAAGACGGCTCTGGAGCCATGCAGGCGAAGGCCCCACCGTGACCCCCTCGATCTCGAGCCCACAATATCGACGGCAAAGACCGTCGGCGCCACCGATATCGTCGCCGTCGAAGCGCACGTTGACCTGACTCTGGCCAGAGGCATTCGAAAGCTCCTCGCTGAGACACAACGGCTGCAGCGGCGTGCGGTAAAGACAGGAAAACTCACGCGCAATCCCATAGTGTCCCCACAGATCTGGGCGGTGTGTGAGGGACTTGTTGTCGACCTCTAGAATCACGTCATCCAGCTGGGCTAATTCTTCGACGAGCGCCGTGCCGGGAGTGATCCCGGCGGGCAACTCCCAAAGTCCGGCGCCATCCGCTGAGACGCCAAGCTCTTTCTGCGAGCAGAGCATCCCTTCAGAACTGATGCCGCGCACTTTCGCTCGCGCGATCTGCCTCCCAGAGACCGTCGCGCCGGGTGGCGCGTAAGGGACCAACAGGCCAGGCCGCACATTCGGAGCCCCGCAGACCACGTGTGCGGTGTCCTCACCGACGCTGACCTTGACCACGGCGAGTCGATCTGCATCCGGGTGCGGCTCGACGGTTTGGACCTCGCAGACGCGAACTCCACGTAGGGCCTCGCCGATCTCGACGACGGATTCAACCTCAGCTGTGTGCAGAGAGAATCGGACTCCGATCTCGTTGGCCGACTCGCCAGTCTCGAACGGACAAAACTCCCGCACCCAGTTCAACGAAATCAACATGATTCTGCGTCAGTGTCCGAATTGGCGAATGAATCGAAGATCGGCGCTGTGCAGATGGCGTATATCTTCGATGCCGTAGCGCATCATGACGAGGCGATCAAGGCCAAGCCCGAATGCGAACCCTGAATACTCGAGCGGATCAATCTCGCCAGCCCGCAGGACGTTCGGATGCACCATGCCGCAAGGTACGAGCTCGACCCACCCGCTCTGCTTGCACACAGAGCAGCCGCTGCCAGAACAAATCAGGCAGCGAATGTCGAGCTCGAATCCTGGTTCGACAAAGGGGAAATAGCCTGGACGCAATCGAACGTCTTCATCGCGCCCGAAGATCCGCGACAGCAAGGTCTTCATGAAATAGATCAAATGAGCCACCTTGATGTCGCGATCGACCATCATGCCCTCAAGCTGATGAAATGTCGCTTCGTGGCTCGCGTCCAGGCGCTCGCAGCGAAACACCTTGCCAGGGCCGATGATCTTAAAGGGCGGGCGCAGACGCCTCATGCCCCGTACCTGAATGCTCGAGGTATGGGTGCGGAGGAGATTGCCGTCCTCTAGATAAAAGGTGTCCTGCATATCACGCGCCGGGTGATCCGCAGGAATGTTGAGCGCCTCGAAGTTATAAAAATCGGTCTCGACTTGCGGGCCATCAAGCACCTCAAAGCCCATCGAGGTGAAGACGTCCTCGATTTCGTATTGGATCTGAGTGGTCGGATGAAGGTTGCCAGGTCCACGTCGTCCGGGGTCCGAAACCTCACGAGCGTCAAACGTCACGTCGAGCCAGTCGGACGCGAGCTGGTGACTGAGAGCCGCTTGAGCGAGCTGCTCGCGCCGTTCGTCCAAGCGACGAGCGACCGCAGCTTTACGCTCGTTGACGAGTTGTCCGGCGCTCTTGCGCTCCCCGGTGGGCAACTGCCCGAGCTGGCGCAACTTTGCCGTCAGCAGACCGTTCTTGCCGAGCAGCCGCGTTTTGAGCTGCTGGAGGTCGTGCTCGTTTTCGGCGCTGTCGAGCGCCTCCTCGAACTCAGTCCAAAGGGTGTCGAGTTCTTCCTTCACGGGATAGATCTGACTCGTGATCGTCCCATCGCATGGACGCAACCGCGTGATCGACACAGAGCGAAGCTGCGACGATGAACAGCCTGCTGAACGAATTTCCCGAGCTGAAAACTGACCTCGTGCCGCCCGGTTCGGCTGCTACAAGCGCAGGTAATCTCTGAGCTTCTCAAAGTCGTGACCCGAGTGTGGAGGCGGTTGCTGGGCGCGAGAACCAGTCGCTTGGTCACACGGCTCTTTCAACCGGCGGTCAGCTCGCCCCGACGGATTTCTTCGCCGTCGCGACCAACTGGTCGAACGCCGCTTCGTCGTTGATGGCGATCTCAGCCAGCATCTTGCGATTGAGCTGCACGTTCGCACGCGACAGCCCGTGAATGAATTGGCTGTAGGTGATACCGCGAGCACGGCAGGCAGCATTGACGCGCACGATCCACAATCGTCGCCAATCACCTTTCTTCTTTCGGCGATGCTTGGTGGCAAAAGCCTCCGCACGTACCAGCGTCTCCTTCGCTGTACGCAGGAGCTTGCTTCTCCCACCCCAAAACCCCTTCACGCGCCGCATCAGGCGACGCTTTTTACGGAGCTTGGCCACTCCGTTGCGTGCACGAGGCATCGTTCTTCTCCGTGATCGATCTCAGTGGTTTCTGCGGTAACCGAAAACCCGCTCCCTAGATAAGCCGTGCGAATGACAACGGTCATTCGACACCCAAAGGAGACGGCTTGCGGCTCATTCGACGCGCAGGAGAGTTCTCACCTTGCGCCCATCTGCCGGAGGACAGACCTCTCGCGACCGTAACTTTCGCTTGCGCTTGGGCGTCTTTGACGACAACAAGTGCCGTCGCCCTGGCCGACTTCGCTTGACCTTCCCGGTCTTCGAAACGCGAAAACGCTTCTTGGCCGCCTTGTTCGTCTTCAACTTCGGCATGGACTCAGCTCTCAGGGTAGTTCTTCCAGGGTAGTTCTTCACTGGGCTCGTCCTTCGGCGCGAGCCCCACCGTCACCAACGCCGCCTCGAGGCGGGTCGCTGGCGGACGGCGAAAAGCCAGGATTCTACCACCAAGCCCGGCCCACGAAAGCGTTTTTCTGACGAAACTCCCGTGCGCAGGGCAGCACGCATAGGACCCGGTCGACCCCCGAAGCCCTCGTCGTCCGCACGAAGCCAGGTTGCCGATCTGCTGGCTGAGATCACTTACGCACAAGAATCATAACCATTCGGTTACGACCTTCCCGCGACGGCGCCTGCTCCACCTTCGAGATCTCTTCGAGCTCGCCGGCGAAACGCCGCATCAGCTCGGTTCCAATCCCGACATGAACGGACTCTCGGCCTCGGAACATCATGGTCACCTGGACCTTGTGTCCCTTCTCCAAGAAGTTGCGGGCGCGATTCAGTTTGACGGAGAAATCGTGCTCCTCACACTTGGGACGGAGCTTGATTTCCTTGCGCCGCTGAACCGTTTTGCGCTGACCCCGACCCTTTTTCTTTTGGTCGAACTTGTACTTGCCATAGTCCATGAGCTTGCAGGTAGGAGGATCTGCCATGGCAGCCATTTCTACCAGATCAAGCCCACGCTCTTCGGCGAGTGCCAACGCATCATTGACCGACACAATGCCCAACTGCTCTCCCGTTTCAGAAATGAGCCGTACATCACCAGGGCGCTGCCGGTAGATGATGCGTGGACCTCGTTTCGCAACGGGGTTCTTGTTCGGAGGCGGTGGTCGAATGGCAGTTCCTCCTGCACTACTGTGAATCACTCGTGTGAAGTTGCAGCTTCGCAACCTTGCACACAACCAACTAGTACGAGACCAACTAGCACGAAACTCTGTCTCGCGGCACCGTCTCTCGGCACCAGGTTCTGTCACCAGACTTTCGCAAGGTCGCCGCACGTCGGCTCAGCTTGAAGAAACCAAACACCGGCGGACCTTCAGCCTGGTGACGAAACACCTAAGACGTATAGAGGCTAACGGAGCGTCGAAGGAAGCGTCAACAGAAATTCCCATAAACCCAATCGCGACCGAATGCCGGCCCTAATCGGTGGCATCAGCGACGATTTTGAGCCCGAGTTCGGACAGCTGGTCGCCAGAAACGCCACCCGGGGCGTCCGTCATCAGGCAGTTGCCACGCGCCGTCTTCGGAAAGGCGATGACGTCTCGGATCGACGGCGCGCCAGTCATCAACATGATCAGACGGTCGAGTCCCAACGCGATCCCACCGTGAGGCGGCGCTCCGTGCGCCAGCGCATCGAGCAAGAACCCGAACTTCTGCCGCGCCTCTTCTTCGCCAAGGGCGATCAACGAAAACAGCTTTCGCTGCGTTTCAGGCTCGTGAATACGAATGCTACCACCGCCCAATTCCAGACCGTTCAGTACGATATCGTAGGCTCTGGAAAGTACCTTTCCAGGGTCAGAATCCAAGAGCGGGACGTCGCTTGGACGTGGACTCGTGAACGGGTGATGAAGTGCGACCCATCTCTCATCGTCCGCATCCCAATCGACCAGAGGAAAGTCTGTCACCCATACAAACTCGAAACGATTTTGGTCGATCAGCTCGAGCTCTCTCGCGACGTGTAGTCGTAGTTCTCCGAGCGCGGGGTTCGTGATGCCGTCTTGGTCCGCGCAGAAAAAGACGATGTCCCCTGGCTCGGCCGCAAGACGGGCCGCAAGCGCGGTGCCTGCAAGGAACTTTGCGACCGGCCCTTTGAATCCATCCGAGTCCATCTTCGCCCAGGCCAGCCCCTTCGCTCCGAACTCTTTGACAATCGCCTCGCACGCCGTAATTTGCTTGCGGGAGAGCCCACCACCGCCCGGCACCTTGAGCGCGCGGACACGCCCACCGCTGGCGACTGTGGCACGAAATACTTGAAACTCTGTCTCCGCCGCGGACGCCGAGACGTCCTCGATTTCGAGTCCAAACCGAAGGTCGGGACGGTCCGTCCCGTAGCGCTCCATCGCATCGGCGTACCGCATGCGGTCGATCGGCGTCGCGACGTCGACCCCAAGCACTTGTCCGAAGAGGTGCGCCAGCAACCGATCGATCAAATCGTAGACGTCTTCCTCATCGATGAATGCGAGCTCAAGGTCGAGCTGCGTAAATTCCGGCTGACGGTCGGCGCGAAAATCTTCATCCCGTAGACACTTGACGATCTGATAGTAACGATCGAACCCACTGATCATGAACAGCTGCTTGAACAGCTGCGGCGATTGAGGCAAGGCAAAGAATTTCCCACGATGGTTGCGCGACGGCACGAGAAAGTCGCGCGCGCCTTCTGGAGTGCTCTTTGTCAGCAGCGGCGTCTCGAGGTCGAGGAATCCCTCGTCGGCGAGAAAACCGCGAAGCAGCTGCGTCACTCTGGACCTTAAGATGAGTCGCTGGCGCACGGGTTCACGGCGCAAATCGAGGTAGCGGTAGCGGAGACGAATCTCCTCGCCTGGTTCCGCGTCGCTCGCACCAATCTCAAAAGGCGGAACTTCCGACTGATTCAGGATATGGAGGTCGTCGGCGCACACCTCTACGTCCCCCGTCGCGAGGTTCGGATTCCGCATACCCTCGGGGCGCCCGCGAACTCGCCCGCTCACCGCAATGACAAACTGACTCCTCAGCGACTTCTGATCGGCGCTGTAGCTGTGCGACGGATCAAGCACGACTTGGGTGATGCCATATCGATCTCGCAAATCGACGAACCGCAGACCGCCATGGTCACGGATCGATTCGACCCAGCCGTTGAGAACGACGCTTGTGTCCGCGTCCTCGATCCGCAGTGCACCGCAGTTGTGGGATCTCTTGGGAAACCCTGCCGACAACGCAGGTCGCTCTAATCGATCTTCGGCCATGGAAGTTTTTCAGGTGCTCCGCTAACAAGACCAGTGAAGAGGCGAAACTCGAAAGCGGGATTCTACCGTGCACCCTGAGCAAGGGCGAGCCAAATCGAAGCTCACGGCCGCCCCGACGCGACGAGCGACTTCCGCACAAGAGACAGTACGCCTGCGTAGCCTGATTCGGACGCGATACGCTGAGCCTCTTGGAAGAAACGCAGCGCCCGCGTTTGAATCCCCTCGGGTGATGCACACTCGAACTTTCCCTTGGCGTAGCTGAACTGAGCGCGCCAGTAGTTCAGCTTCAGTTTCTTCGAAAGGTACCCACCCTCCTCGAAACAGACGAAAGCCTGCTCAAACTCGCGCTGCTCTGTGCAAAAGAGTCCGAACGCGTAGTAGAGCTGTAAGAGGTCTCTTTCACTGCCCTCCTGGTCGAAAATCCTCTCGGCGCGCCGGAAATATGTAGCCGCGCGCCGAGTACTCTTCTGCGCTGCGAACAGCGTCGCCTCAGCAAGCAGACCACGCGCCGTGAAGATCGGCGAGCTGCAGCGCAGCGACTCTTCCCTCAAGCGCGCGACCGTTCGCTCTGCATCGTCGATATTGCCAAGGCGAAGATGCAGCTCTGAAAGTGTGGCTAGGAACCTTGCCGAGTAGAACGCGAGTCGATACGAGTCGCTCACCTCGAGACCGCGATTGGCGAAGCTCGCGAGGCTCATGAGATCTCCGACCTCCGCGGCAATGCGCGAGCGAAATCCCAGCAGTTTCACCAGCGCACGAGGGTTCTCCGTCGGCTCTTCCTCGTAGGCGATCGAGAGGTATTCCTTGGCGCGATCGATTGCGCCGGTGTCGAGGGCGATCTTGCTCAGAACGAACAGTCCCTCCGATGCGCTAAACTGATTGTCATTGTCTTTCGCGATGGCTAAGGCGCTCTCAACTGCGTTGGTCGCATCGTCGTACTCGCCGAGCAGGCGATGCCCTTCTGCCAGCAAGTTGAGCGATTTGACTTTCGCCAGGGAGTTGCCGGTCCGATCGTAAAGCTCGACCGCATGAGCGAGGAACGCAGTCGCACGACGCGTCTTGCCGAGGAAGAGCTCGATACCTCCGAGCTCGCTCAGTGCCTCGGCCTGAGCGGCCACTGCTCCCATGCCACCACGAAGGCGCGCACAAACCCGAAACTCGTGACGCGCCATGGAGAACTTGTCTTTGAACTTGTAGAGCTTTCCAAGAGTGAAAAGAATTTCGTCAACAAGCTCAGGGCGTCGCTCGTCGTCGAGAATTGTCAATGCACGCACGCAAGCGTTGATCGCAGCGAGACGATCCCCACGTGCGAAGTTGCAGTCGGCGAGTGCGTTTTGTGCGTCGGCCAACGCGCAATCCAGTTTCTTCCGCGGCTTCTCAACTCGAAGTGCCAACTCGCAGTCTCGAATGCCTTCTTCGAACCGTCCCTGAATCAACCGAATACGGGCGCGTACGGTGTATGCGTCTGCCCGGAGAGTCCCGTCGTCGGCACCCGCGAGAAGATGAACCGCCTCGTCGATGTACGACTCAGCCCCTCGCATGTCCCCGAGTCCGACGTTCACCCTTCCGAGGTCGATCAGGACCTCTGCGCGGCTGGGGGTCGTCGTATTCGATGCTTCGATGACCAGCTCGGATAGCTCCTCGTAGGCTTGCGGGTACTCACCAACGCTAAGCCGGACGCGGACGAGTTCGTGAAGCGCCCGGAGATAGTCCTCACGCGGTCCACGACGAGCGAGGGAGACGACTTCGACATACGTCGAAAGCGCCTGACGCAGCCGCTTGCGCTCTTCGTGGTCGCGCGCGGCCATACGCCCATAATTGACTCCTTTGTCGACATTCCCTGCGAGAATGAAGTGTCTCGCGATCAGGGGGTGATTCGCCTCCCCTCGTAGTTTGCAGTACTCCTCGCAGAGGACACCGGCACGCTCGTGAAAAGATTGACGTTGCTGCTCTGGCACCAGATCGTAGAGGATTCTTCCAGCGCTGCGATACTTGAAGGCATACCCCGTGCCATCACGACGAAGAATCTTCCGTTCTCGTAGCAAGTCAATGCACTCTTCGGCTCGAGACGTCTTCAATCGCGAGAACTTCGCCGCCAGTTGGGTGTCGGGACGGCCACCGAGAAAAGCCATACCAATGGCGAGCTTGAGTGCGTCCGGAGGCAGCGCCGCAATCGTCTTCTTCAATGTCGTCCGAACATGATGTGGCAATTCGACCTGGTGGAAGTTGTCGTCCAACGTCCAACCGTTCGGAGCTCGCCGAATCATTCCCTCCTTCAGGTACTGGCGGCAAATCTGCACGATGATCTCCGGCTGACCGTCGCTCGTTTCGGTCAGGGAACCGACGAAACTGTCTGGAAAATCGTGACCAACGAACGTTGAGTTCAACATTCGGACCACTTCCGGCTGCTTCAGGCGTTCGAGCCATACATCCAAAAACTGCCCCGACCACTCGGCCCCATGGAGCAGTTCTCCAAGTCTTCCGGACTCATCGAAGGCATCGTCGTCGAACACCCCGACGGTGAAGAGCCTGCTACCGTCGACTTCGCTTCGCGTTTGAACGCCCATCAGATAGTCGAGAAACAGCAGACACATCTCGCCCGCGGCGTGAAGGTTTTCGAAGTAGAGGACGCACGGCTCGCTCTTCGTGCGCTGAAGCAATCCGTAGATCAACATCTTGAGGAGCGCACCGTTGGGTTGCAACTCGCCCGATGCACAGAGTGCTTCGGCTTGTTCCAACAACCCTTCCTCTATGAGGTTCTTGTCGATGAATGCGAGCTCACGGACGAGATGCAGAAAGTCTCCCTGGCTACCGTGCTCTTCCTGCCCACAATCGATGGCTACGAACCGTGCATGACTCGTTTCGACGAGGCTCTTGAGCTCGTCGAGAAACGACATACTCTGCAGATTGTACTCACCTCTGAGGATCACCATGCGGCCGCAAGGGAACGCGCTTCTCCCCGCGGAGCCAAGCTCGTCATCGCGCGACGACGCGAAGAGAGTCAACTCCATGTCCTCCTTCTCGTCACGCGCGACCTCGGTATTGCACGCCGAGAGGAAGTATTCGTAGCAGGTCCTCATGTGGCGATCGCGCGCCTCGAATTTCGGACTATCAACATAGCTCGCCGTCGTCTCCTCCGTCTCGAGAGGCATGGAGAGCTGGTAGGCGTCATTCAGCGCTTCAATGATCTCGAGACAACTAGCGAACCGCTGCGCTGGCTGTTTGCGAAGCAGCTTCATGATGATGTCGCTGACCTTGCGCGGAATCGTGGGCACGAGGTCCACCGGCATCAAGGGGACACCTTCCATGTGCCCTTTCAATACTGCCAACTTCGACTTACTAGGGAACGGCACGCGACCAGTCACCAGACGATAGAGTAACGCGCCGAAAGAATAGAGGTCGCTCCGGCGGTCGATCTGCGCCCCCAGGATTCGCTCAGGTGCGATGTAGTACGCGGTGCCGACGAGGCGTCGGCCGCCGAAGTCTTTCTCACGACTGATCAATCCAAAATCGATCAGCTTGCTGAGGAAGCTCTCGTTCGATGTTCGGGCAACAAGAATGTTCGCAGGCTTAAGGTCGCCGTGCACAAGCCCACGCGAATGAACGAACTCAAGTCCGCGAAGAATCTGGGCGATCACATCGAGGAATTCTACCAAGCTCTCTTGACGCGACAGATCCAATGGTTTGCAGACGCTGACAACGTCTTTACCGTCGACGAACTCCGACGTAAAAAAAACGTCCTGAGTCTTGTCGTCGACCCCGAAGTCATACACTCGAGCCAAACCAGGGTGACGGAGCGTCGCGAGGGCACGAAACTCCTTCTGCAGTATGCGAGCGCCGCCACCGACGGAAGGTCGCATCTGCTTCAGCGCGACCAGCCGTCCAACGCGCAGATCCTCGACGAGGTACACGCTACCCATACCACCTCGTCCGAGTTCACGGACAATGCGATAGCGTTCCGCGAGACTGGTGCTAGTAGCGTTCGGTGTAGCCACCTGTAAGGTCATCAGTTTCGTGGGCTATCAACCTGCCCGAAAAAATCTTTCCGAAGTTGAGGTCTACCGCTTCCCGCCCAGCTTGACTTCGTCGACATTCTCGGCAACGTGAGTGCCCGTTGAACCAAGACAAGAAGCCCCGACACCTTTCCAAGCTGCCTGATCGCCCAGCCAGCCCGCCTGAAAAAGTCATTCGGCTGAGAAACTGGCCTCTTTGCGCCCAGTTTTCAGCTCGAAGCACTTTTTCAACGGACTGCTAGCTCGAGTTTGGCCATTTCGCGTCGAGCCTGCCAGCGCCAAGGAGCGTCGAGGCCAAGGCGCGACTCGGGCGCGATCCCGCTCGGGTCGTGGCGGAGGACGGGCGCAGGCATCGGCGCTCCTGGCGTTCCCCGAAGGGCCGGACAGGAGTTTTTGAACATGCACAAGGGTTCTCAGGGTACGAAAAAGTCGAAAGGGCCGTTGAATTCCCGCGAAACTCGTCCGGCCAGGCCGGCGCGAAATGGCCAAACTCGAGGACATGGAGAGCCGCAGTTCTCGATTGGACAAAGAAGAATACGATGTCGAGACAGTTTCGCGCGCCCACCGCGCGTGCCGAGAACGTCGCTCTCACAACTCGAGATCGAACCCCTTATACTTCGCGCATTTGGTCCACGTCCCTGTCGCCGAGCAGAGCTAAATGTCCGAACCTTACGGGAACCGCATGTCTTCGCCCGATTCCGAGATGTGAGGAAGGAACTGGCGCCCACGCGATAATCCCCATCTCCGCCCTACAGCTGCATCGATCTTTGGCAGGCAGGGCTCAGAAACCCGTCCGAAGGTTCGATCGGCCTCTCGATGGGCGGTGTCCGCACGTCCAAAATCGTCGGTCGCTCATGCGAGTTACGCCAAGACGTAGGCTCCGTCGGGCGCGCGTCTGAGGATTCCCTGCATTTCGAGCCGACCCAGTTCCGCCAAGAGTTCGCCTCCCTGAACGCCAAGTCGTGTGGCCAGAGCGTCGCACGTCCAGGCCTCCTCGTCGCGAAAAAGGAGACGCAACTGTGCGCCAAACGGCCCGTCGATTCTAATTCCTAGCCCGACGCGATCTTCGGACGAGTCGCCGCCACGTGTTACCGCGCCCACGAGACGAAATCGAGCTCCATCAGAGACGCGACCTCCCTCCTCTAAGAGAAGAGCGGAGACCAAATCTGACGGCGCCAGCGCAACTGCGGCGCCGTCCTGTAGCAGCCGCAGCGAACCGGCCGCACGTCGATCGTCGACACGGTTCGGCAGGGTGTAGATAGGCTTCCCCTGGCGCAGCGCGTGGTCTGCGGTGATGAGGCTGCCGCTTCTCTCGCCGGCCTCGACGACGAAAACGAGCGTCGAGAGGGCGCTGATAACGGCGTTCCGCAGCGGAAAGTGAAACCCACGTGGCGGCGCTGTGAAGAGAAACGGAGTCACGATCACCCCCGCGCTATCGTCTTCAATGCGGCGAGCGAGCGGCTGGTTCTCGGCTGGGTAGACGCGACCCAGCCCGGAACCGAGGACAGCGATCGTGCATCCACCACTTTCGACGCAAGCAGCGTGAGCCTGCCGATCGATGCCACGCGCGAGCCCGCTGACAATGACGACGCCATGCCTTGCCAGGAAACTCGTGAAACGCTGAGCACTCCGCAGCGCATACGGAGACGGTTCGCGAGAACCCACCACCCCGACCGTTGGCCAGGAACCGCCTCGAAGGTGGGCGTGTCGCTGCGCCACGCGGCGCCAATCACCGCGTGCAAACAAAACGACGGGCTGTTCGTGCTCGTCGCGCAGGGGAGGCAAGCTCCATCGCGGCGCACAGAGGATTGCGACACCCTCGCGGCGGGCACGCTCGTATTCCTTCGTCGCAGCACCGGCGACACGGGCGGAGAGAATCCGCCGCGCCGTCGCGATCGGAATGTCGGCACAATCGCAAAGCGACTCGGGGGTGTGGCTGAAAAGCGCCTCGACACCTCCGCCGACAGCGCGGAGGATACCGACTCCCAAGCCGACTGTGTAGAGAGTGGCAAGATGCAGCCTTAGAAACGCGATCACCTTTTCGGGGTCTTCACTCCCGGGCATGAGGCCGCGTGACTCCGCGCCGGCGATCGATTCGTGAGAGTCTGCCGCGTCCAGCGCCGGGGAGCGCGACTCGTGTTCAGCCGAGTGCAGCGGAACGCCTCCCGAGATGGAATCCATCGTCGACCTCCAAGTGATCCCGTGAAAGCGGAGTGAAAAGTGATCCGATGGCGGTCTCGCCGAGCTCGCGGGAGCTCGACTACAGTTGGCATACCACGATTCGGACGAATGGCAAATGGAAGCGCGGAAGCGACGTAGCTCGCCACCGAGGGACGTAGCGAGGGTGGACTTTTCGGTCGGACCAGCCACAATCAAGGAACCGTGCTATAACGCACGTTCGACCCGCAACGACCCTCTTGCGACGGTACAAGGATCTTAGAGAATGAGTCTCGCCTCGCCACCACGCCGCCACCGAATGAACGCCGTCGACGTCCCCATCGCTGTGCGCCTGACGACAACGGTTCTCACCGCGGCGTGCTGTCTCTCTCTCGCGTGCGTGACGCAGCCCGAAGCTTCTCTGCCGCCGCTCTTTCAGTTCATTCAACTTCCTTCTGGCGCGCATATCGTCGATGCTGGCTCCTACCACGGAACGAGTATCGCGTTTGAGATGCATGCGGAACTCGATCGTGAGCATCTTCTACCATGGTCGTCCGACACGCTGCAGATGCCCGTTGTGACGCCCCGCCTCCGCGGCGGCGAAGAGCTCTATTCCGTCGGCGACATTCACCAGGTAACGCTCAGTCACGCCCGCTGGTGGGTCGGGACCCACCAGTACTCTCGCCAGCCTCGCGCTCGCCTGTTCGTTTTCAAACAGGGTCGCGGCGACTTCCGTTTTCTGTTTCGCGGCCAAGAAATCGTCGTTCGAACGGAGCTGAGTTGGATTCCGTCAGTCCACTACTACTACGTTGAAGAAGAGGTCGGCAGAGCCGTCGCCGGAACGGAAACGCGACGTTCACGATCGCGCTTTCAGCGCCGACACATCGTTCGAGAAACGATTCAAGTCGGCCTCGCCACGCTGGAATTCGATTCTCTGGCGAAAACGTGGCACATCGATGGTCGCCCTTACTATCTGCAGCCAGGTGAAGCCATCGAGGTACTCAGAAAGGTCCAGCCAGCGCGGCCCCGGATGTGATCTATAGCTGTTTAACTCAACACAAACCGTTGAAAAAATCATTCGACCGAGAAACTGGGATCTTCAATCAGCACGGAGATCACCAACGTTCGTCGCGGCCGATCTGGACGCGAAGAGACCAGGTCTCGGCGCGAAGCACTTTCTCAACAGACTGCTCACCTCGAGCACACAAGAGCAAGCACGCCCCGCCCCCACCATGAGTGAGCTCACGCCGCCAACGCCTCGCCACCAACAGATTACCCTGCTGGATCTTTCGGCCGCGGCTCTTTCCGAGCAGCTGCAGACATTTCTGGCAGAGTGTGGCGAACCAGCCTACCGAGAACGGCAGATTACGGAGTGGGTCTATCGGCGACCACCGGCCGATTTCGCGGCTATGTTGAATCTGCCGAAGACACTGCGAACGCGTTTGACCGACCGGTTCGTCCTACATCCTCTCGAAAGTCGTTCCGCCTTGGAGTCGCGCGACGGTACGAAAAAGTTCCTTTGGCGGCAAGCCTCCGGCGCTACCATCGAAAGCGTCGTCATTCCGGACGGCGATCGAACGACCTACTGCATCTCGAGCCAGGCAGGCTGCCCCGTGAAGTGCACGTTCTGCGCCACTGGGTATGGCGGCTTCAGCGGTCAACTCTCCGCCGGAGAGATCGTCGATCAGGTTCTCTTGATGCGTAGAGCTACCGGCGCTCAGGAAACCAACGTCGTGTACATGGGCATGGGCGAGCCGCTGCTCAACTTTGGCGCGGTTGCGGCATCCCTCGAGATCCTGACTCATCGCGACCTGGTCGCCATCGGCGCACGGCGCATCACGGTGTCAACGGTAGGTGTTCCTGAACGAATCCGCGCGCTGGGTGAACGTTTCCCACAGGTGAACGTAGCACTCTCGCTACACGCCCCGACCGATGAACTGCGCACCAAGCTCATCCCCCTCAACCAGAGCCACCCCATTGGCGACGTTCTCGCTGCCGTGGCCGATCATGCCGCTGCCACAGGCCGGCGGCCGACGTTCGAGTACATCGTGCTCCCGGGCGTCAATGATTCGCATGCGATGGCACGAGACTTAGCCCGCCTCCTGCGGCGCAGTGCCGGCAATATCAACCTCATCGGCATGAACCCATTCCCGCAAGCGCCCTACGAAAAACCAGAGTTGAGTCGCGTCACTCAGTTTCGCCGCTGGCTGATCGAGGCGGAATTTCGTGGGAGCGTGACGATCCGCCGCAGCCGGGGCGAAGACATTCAAGGCGCGTGCGGACAGCTCAGCTTGGCGACGCGGAGAAGCAGTTGCGCCGGGTGAGTCACGCTCAGCCTGGCGCTAGCGCAATCGGTTGAAGGCAAAAAAAAAGCCCCAGGTGTGGGAGGAGGGTACCCGGGGCGCGGTGGGAGAGCAGAAATCGGACGTGGGGACTTCGGAGGAGGGGTCGTTGTTCGGGGCTGATCACTCAGGCAACTGCCCCACGTCGTTCGACTCGCCCGAACGAATTGCAATGGCCGCGCCAACCACACAGTCCGCGTCGGTGGGCGCCCAGCAGCAAGGCGCGGCTCATCGCCAGAGCGCTATAGATGCCGGACTTACGACTAGCACAAGCGATGAAAACCGCGAGCGCGCGCAGGAGTGTCCAACCTTCAGACACCGGCCAGACGCTGTGAAGTCGCACCAAAAATGGTCACGGCTGGGAAGGAGCCGGAGCGGGCGTCGGAGCCGGGGCGGGCGTCGGAGCCGGGGCGGGCGTCGGAGCCGACGCTCCTGGTCTGCGCGTGGCACTGCCTCCAGGTTTGCCTCCCGGACGCGTTCGCGTCCCGCTCCCTTCCGGTTTGGGAGCGACCGGCGGGACGCCGCGCTGCCCTGATCCAGTGACGCGCGGACCGGGCTTACCTTCCGGTCGCTTGAACAGATCCTGACTGAGTCCAGAGTTGAACTGCACGAGGGAGAATCTCCGCTCTGTGTCGAGATCACCGTCGCCGAAGATCTCGAGCACCATCGCAAACTTGATCGACAGGCCCGAGTCGTCCATGAAAGGAATCGATTTGTAGCGCTTGTAGTACTGCTCGCGGCGGATCGGCTTCTTCGGGTCTTTCGTCGTGTCGCGCCACTCCTTCTTGATCAGTAGGCCTGTCTCCTTCGAGAAGAAGTAGCGCTCCGATTGGCGTCGCCCAAAGTCAGTCACCAACACAATGTCAGCAGGGATGGGCTCGCTATCCTCGCCCATGTCGACTTCGGCTTCACCATCAAGTCTTAGGGTGTAGCCATCCGCTTCCCAGTGATTGAAAAAATCGTCCATGTACTTCCCGTACACGAAGACATGCAACGTCCGGCCGTCAAGCTGATCGACACGATCGAGGACGCGGACCCACGCCTCCTCTTCTTCAGCGTTGTAGATCTGCACAAACGCAAGTTTCTGGTTCTCCATGAGCTCATAGTCGAGCTCCCACTCCTCACGCAAGTTGTAGTGATCCTTGATGAACAGGGAGATCCGCGCGTGGGCCTCCCCGGCAGGCTGGTAGAGCACGTTGGTGACCGCAGTCCGACGATCCTTGATCTTGCTCAGCGTCTCACGCCCACCGATCGAGTCGAGATATCGATCGACGATCTTGACGGCGGCGGGATCACTCGTGCGTGCCGTGTTTCCTGGCCCAATCAGCACTGGAGCGTCCGTCTGGCCATATAAGCCGGGTGCAACGCGGAAACTGGCGACGAAAAGGAGACTGGCCGTCAGGACAGCCGCCCGTCTGAGGATTCGCTGACAACCAAAAGGATGACTGTTCCGCATGTTTCGACTCTCCGTTCGTCGGCCGCTTGGAAAGCTCTCGGCGCGGCGCGCACGCCGCCGCCCTGGCTTACGAAACCAGGCCGAGCTCAATTTCCGCTAACTTTAGACTCGGTCGCCCGCTGCACCCGCCAATAGACACAGGCGCGAACGGCTCGACCGTCAGTTTACTTACGTATCATGGTCGAAGCGATTCTCGGAAAAAATCGGCTTCGCCCCCACCCCGTCGATCCCGATGGACCGAAGAGGCACGAATGTACGCCAATCCAGTCTGCGAGGCAACGCTATGGTCGGTTGTGGGAGTGCCACCAGTACCGCCCGATGGTTCACTCCCTGCGAACCCCAGATTATAGGAACTGTTCGGGTGCGTCACAAAGGAGTTTTTGAACACCCTGAGCGCTCGCCCCCGGTCGCTGTAGCCGTCGGCGAGATCCCTCTCCTCTGCGTCGAGTTACGAAGGCCTCACGGCCCTCAATCGTCGTCTGCGGTCGCGCTGGTGCTCGCGAACGGAGAGCTGGCCTCCCCCTCTTCGACGGAGGGAAGCAGCTTCCAGACCAGGCGATCCGGGACAGGCCGGCGACGGTAGACGAACGCGAAGTCTTCCTCGTCAAGCCAGCGATAAACTTCCCGCAGCGGCACAAAAAGACCCATGTGGGGAACGACGGTGGGGTTCGACTTGCCGTAGGTGTAGATCATGCTGGAGATCCCGATCAGCCGGCAGCTCTCGGCGAGATAGACTCCGCCGCCCGAGTTGCCGAAAAACGTCGGCGCGTTGAGCATCCAAAAATTCTGCGCGCCCACTGGTTTGTTGCGAGAAGACACTTCGCCAAGCGTCGGGAACGGCTGATTGCCGAGCGGACAGCCAACTGCGTAAGCCGGTGAGAAGACATCAAGACGGTCGAGCGCCTCCAGGGGCATGAGATCGACGAGATTGTCGAATCGCACATCTGCGTCGAGTCTGAGCAGAGCCAAGTCGCGCTGGCGATCAAACAGGACCACGCGCGCGGAGAACGGCGTCATTTCGTCAGCCCCGGGAATCGTCACGCGCACTTCTTCGACGAAGAGCGGGTGATCGTCTCCAGACACTTCCAAGACCACGTGATAGGCGGTCAAAACGAAGGTTGTGTAACCGGCATCTACAGACTCTTCCCGTTGCGCTTCGCTGTAGAACAAGACACCACTCCCCACGGTGCCGTTGCCGCGCAGCTGAGCAGTGGGGTCAAGCATGAGGCGTTTCATTCGCTTCGCGTCGCGGACGCGGTTGTTCGACAGCTCGGCGATCTGGGAATCTGCCTTCACAGTCTGCTTCTCAAGCGCGTCAACGCGACGGCTCTCGCCGTCGATTCGCCGCGACACGAGAGTCTCAAGCGACGCCATCTTTTCGTCCACACGCACGGTTTCGGTACGCGCCCGAGAGAGTGTCGTCGAGAGGCTCCGCACTTCTTTCTTGAGCTCCGTCAGCGTGAGTACCGCGTGCTCAAGTTGGGTCTGCAGCTCTTCGTTCCGCTCAGCGAGACGCCGCTGATCGGCGGCGTGATTGGCCACAACCCGCGACTCACTCTCTGCAACTGCGCGCACTCCCGTAACCTGATGCTGTAGAACGAAGAACATCGAAACGAGCAACGCGAGCTTCGTCAGATCTGCTAGCAGTCTCTTGGATACGTTCCCAAAACGCATGAAAGGTCTCCGGCGGCTTTTGCAGTTTCGGTTATTCCCAACCTTCTTCGGCTGAAGGCACGTCTCAACGCGCAAGATTCCGCTGAGAGAGAGCGGGAGGCCGAGCCAGAGCGCTCGATCGCCGCGTCGCCACGCTTACTCGGTCCATGACCGGCGAGACAAAACGCGAGCCGGCGTCGAGCTCAAACGGAGGTCGACAGCCCGTCAAGCATCGTCGTCGGCTTTCGGCTCTGCCTCCAACACGATGCTCACTAACCGGTGCGGTACGACGACGACTTTGCTGATCTTTCTCGGGCCAACGAGCTCGCGAATCGCCTCGCGCTGTAAGGCGTTCGACTCGATTTTTTCGGCCTTCAACGTCGCCGGTTGCTCCATTCGGTCGCGCACTTTGCCATTGACGAGAATCGCGAACTCACGCTCCGGAGGATGGACATGCTCGTCGATGGCGACGGGCCAAGGCTGTGAGGCCACCTCACCCTCCTGGCCCAAGATCCCCCACAACTCTTGGGCGAGCTGCGGAGCAAACGGAGAGAGCAGAATGACGAAGGTCCGCAAGGATGCGGAGTCCATTTCCTCGATGGTGACCTCCGGACTGCCGAGCAGGCGCACGAAACGCAGCAGTGCGGCGATGGCAGTGTGGAACTTCCACGCCTCCAAACGCTCCGTGAGCGCATGAATCAAGAGGTGCTTACGGCGAAGGATGCGGCCGGAGACGAACTTACCCTTTTCGTGACGCTCTTTCACCTGTCGTCGAATGCGTTCGCAGAGTCGCCGCATCTGCCGTACTCGTCGTGCGTCGAACTCGATAGGGGAATCGACCGCCCCGGCAAACAAGACGGACAACCGCAAAGCGTCAAGGCCGTAACGTGAAATCCATTCGTCCACCTTCCCCCGATCGACACAGCGAGCGGCAGCGGCGTTGTCACCGTCGTCACCCCACTTCGCCGTGGCGACCGAACAAAACCGACTGAACGGCTCATAGACTGGGCACTCGCCTAGGTCGTACAGAAACTTGGTGACGAAACGATATCCAAGAACCTCTTTGACGCATTCGTCGGGGGCTCCGAAAGCCGCGTCAACTGGTAGTGGCAGCTGCGGGCCGGAAAACGTACGACGCTGACGAAACCCTTTGCGAGGACGAGGAGGAGCAAGCCGCTCTGCCGGCGATGATTGCGGCCGACCGTCTCCCGCTGGAGCAGCCGCGGTTTGAGGCGCCGCCACCACCGATGGTTCGGCTTGATCCTCGTCGCTGCTCTCACCTTCCGTTCCCACAGCCTCGCTGCTCACTTTGGCCGCCGCGCCAGTCTCTCTCGCCTCAGAGGACGCGTCGGGACGCTCGGGAGCGTCGAGCTCCTCGGGCAACTCGCTCGTGGCATTTTGCGACTCCGGTACTGGCTGCGTGGGAACTCCCGCGTCGCTGGAGACAGCCGGGGAACTCTCCGCATGAGCCGGCACACGGACTTCGGCCCCACCGCGACTTTGGTCGCCGGACACCACTTCTTCTTCGGCGGCATCGCCCGATGCAGTCTTGATCGACGGCGCGGACGGCGGCGGTGTGCCCGTCGCCACAGGTTCGTCAGCTGGCGCGTCAGAATCGACGGCAGCGTGGCGCGAAGCGATGCTCGAAGAAGGTGTCGCCGGTGTTGGGCTCGGAGTCGAACTCAAGCTCGAAGCGGCTTCCTCGGCTGCCTCTGCCGGCTCAACTACGGCTGGCTCAGACACCGCAGTCGCCTGCGACGCGTCGACCTCAGGTACAGATGCGGCGACCTCAAGTCTCGGCAGGATCGACCGCAAGAAATGCCACGAATGCCCGAGCCATGGCAGAATCGTGTGCGGATCGGCGTCAGCGCGCCCACCACATTCAGGACATCGCAGCGACGCATCGCTTGGCGCCTGGTCGCTCTTGGTCGCAGCCGAAGCAAACGCGTACGGCAACTCGTCGTCGCGAACGCCCACGGGTCCGCAGATTCCGCAATGAAGGACCGGAACGGGCGCTCCCCAGCCATAGGGACCTGAGATCGCGTGGCGACGATATCGGTGTCGGGTAACGCGGCGACAGATCCCGCGACGCGAGAGCGTCGAGATGATGCGGTCGCGCCCAACCTTACGCGACAGACTCGTCAGCGGTCCCGAGTTGGTGAGGACACCATCGCCAAGCCACGGCTCCACCAGCCGGCTCTTGTCATCGAACTTAGCGCCGTTGCCATGGATCACTTCCCGAATCGGTAAACGCATACTGCGGGCCAGGGCAAAGAGCTCGCGGTCGTGTGCCGGCACCCCCATCACGACCCCGTCACCGAACGGCTCGTTCGCCAGTGGGCTCAATAGAATCGGGATGTGCTGGAGCGTGGCCGGATTGAGTGCGAACCCCCCGGTCCGCACCGCAGAACCACGGCGTTCGGTTCCATGTTTGACGCGCTCTCGATAACGGTTGACCTCGTCCAAATACGCGGCGTCGACGATACTATCGGCGAGCGGATGGAATGGGTCGAAGAGCAGGAAAGTCGCGCCATGGATCGCCTCAATATTCGTCGTGAAGACCTCGACCTCAAAGTACTCCTGCTCGAAAGGGCGTGAGATCGAAAAGATCAGTTCGACACCGCGACGACGATCGAGCATCTCCCGCTGCTCACGCCGATTGGATCGGCTCCATTTTCCCTTGTCGACGTCGTTCAGGAGTCGTTCAGCAAACGGCCCCGGATTCAGGTACCACCGAGTCACTTGATCGTCCACAAACGCGCCTTGGTCAAACGGGCAGCGGGTGTAGCGACCTATCGGGAACGTTCGTTGGCACTGCTCGCAAACACTTCGATCGCGCTCAACACGCTCGAGAAGCCCTCCCTCCAAGAGGCGCAAGAAAATCCACTGTGTGAAACCGCAAGACACAGGGTCGGCCGTTGAGTGGAGCGATGGGGTCGGCGTAATTTGCAACTGCTCGCAGAGCTCCTTGACGCCGGCCATCCCGCTGGCTGCCACGTCGAAGCCGCTCCGCTCCTCCGCCGCGGCACGGTCAGTGGCGGCCTGCCCGAAAGCTTCCACCCCGGTGGCAACGAGAGGCTCCCGCTGCCGGCGATGCGTCGCGTATCTGGCCCACGTATCCGCGAGCAGCAGCCGTCTGACGAAACTCAGATCAACTTCGCGCGGAGGACCTCCGACAGCCGCCGGAGACACATAGACCATTTGCTTGCTTCTCGGCTTTGGGTTCGGCATTGCCTTGGGTCACCGTAGCTGACTGTCTGCGCAGCAAGTGCGGCCCGCCGGAGCGCTTCGAGCCGACACCTGTCTTCCCGCTCAGATCGTCGGTGGCAAACGCAGGAAATCTCCGAGCCTTCTATGGTTTTTTGTACGTGGTCGGCGACACCGACACAGTCGAGCACGACGGACAGAGGCCAGATTCTCGGCCGAACGGCTCTTCGACCGGCGATCAAAAGCCTATTGCAGCGGCGAAGCACCGACGTTCCATTCACCAGCGAGCGACGCGCCGTGTGGCTCAGAAAGTATAATGCATGGCTGTCTCATTCAAACAAAATCGACCTTGACAGGCATCGCACCGGCTCTATGATCTTTTTTTCCTGCGATCGATCGATCAAGTCGATGCTATGCATTGACCGAAGAAAAATCGGATCGCAGGGCCAGGCCGCAGCCAACCAGATCGCAGCCCAAAAAAGTCACAGCCAAAACGGCCGCAGTTAAAGGTCACCGTCAAAAACGGTCGCAGACCAGGTACAGAAGACCTGCCGTGAAGTCATGTCGCGGTGGACCGAAAAAGAATCAACCGGCGCGCTGCCGAATCATTAGCGGCACCGCCGGAAACTGTCCGCATGCTACGGGGGATTAGCTCAGCTGGGAGAGCGCAGCACTGGCAGTGCTGAGGTCAGGGGTTCAAGTCCCCTATCCTCCACCACAAGACGCAAGCGAGGGTGAACACCGTTCACTCTCGCTTTTTTTTGGCGCTTTTTTTTTGGCGCTCTGCTTCTGCCACTTCCTGCTCTACGTCCGGAGTCCGGACGCCGTCCAGACAGCCCGGTGAGCTACGGCGCCACGAGAAGCGATGTGAGCGGCGCCACCACGGCCTGTCCTTGGGGAGGTATGTAGCGAACGGAAATGGTCACATGTCGCGCCGACGGCTTCCTGCGTCCCCACTGTACCCTGAGACCGTAGGACACGCCAAGATACGAGCGATGTTCACGCCCAAGAAGATCCTCGGCGGAATAGGTCCAAGATGCCAATGGCTCGAGCGCGCCGGCGTCGTCCCCAGAGGCCAGCCCGTCGAACAGCTTCACCTCAAGAGAACCATCAACGATCGGGCTCGCCTTTGTTTCACCTTTGCGGTGCGCGAAGACGTTCACGCCGAAACCCTCGGCTGTCGGCGCGGGGGTCGAGAGGACGTTGAGAGCCACGACCGGCGACGAGGGATCGGTGCGCTCGCGCTGTAGCGCCGCACAGCTCCACAGCACGAAGCCAGTGCTGACGCACACGACGAGTTGAGGAACATCAGCCCACCGGCGGTGCATCGAAAAGCGTCCCATCGCATTCTCGTGTTGGTTCGTTGAGCGTATTCATTCGTTGAGTCTCGTCGCGACTGGCGGCGATTGGCGCGCCAGACGGCCACGAACTGCGGCCGTCACCGCGCCGCAATTATCCGTAAGCGTCGCAACATGGCAACGCCCTATGCTCGCGACGCCTACGGATGAATGGGACGCCGTCTGCGCTAGCCTCGAGTTCAAGGAAGCCGCTTCGCGGCAGGCCCGGTTCGTTCAGGCGTTCTGGGTGACGATCGCCGGCCGCCTCGGGCCACCGGTGTGCTCGCTCTGCGGCCCGTTCGATGAGGCGTAAAGGCGTCGAGGCGTCGATGATGCTCTTTCTGCAGAAAGCAACCTCTCAGAAAGGAGCACGCTATGACGCCTCTTCGCCAAAAGTTTCTCCAGGATCTGGAACTTGCCGGCCTCGCCGACGGTACCTGCAGGGTCTACGTTTGGGCCGTCGGGCAGCTGGCGAAACACTATCACAAGTCTCCCGATACGCTCTCGGAAACTCAAGTCCGCGACTATCTTTTCCACCTCAGGCACGAGCGTCAGTTCGCTATCGGGTCCTTGAAAATCGCCTACAGCGCTTTGAGATTTTTCTTCAGACGCACGGTGCCGCGCGACTGGAAGACGCTGGAGGATTTGCGAACGCCGAAGGAATCCAAGCTGCCAGACGTCCTCAGCGTCGAAGAGGTTCACGAGATCATCGCGGCGACCTGCAGCCAGCAGTGGCGCACCTGCTTCTGGATGATCTACTCCCTTGGCCTGAGGATCTCTGAGGGCATCTCGCTCGAAGTAGGAGATGTCGACGCGGCACGCTCTTTCGTGCACGTTCGTGGCGGCAAGGGTGCCGCTGACCGCTATGTGCCGCTTCCCCCCGATACTCTCGAAGCGCTGCGCCGCTACTGGAAGACGCATCGCAACCCGCGACTTCTTTTCCCCGCCCGCGGCCGCGGGGACAAGCAGGGACGATCGGCCACGCAGCCCGTGTCGAGGAAGACAGCTCAGGCAGCGTTGCGTCGCGTCGCCACGCAGCTTGGCATCAAGAAACGCGTTTCGCCCCACACTCTGCGCCACAGCTATGCGACACACTTACTCGAGGCTGGTGTCAACCTCCGTGTTATCCAGAAGTACCTCGGCCACAGGTCGCTCAAGGCTACGTCGATCTACCTGCACCTTACACGTGATGGCGAAGAGCAGGCCCACGCGACGATCAACGCGCTCATGGTACGCCCTCGCTCAGAGGAGGCAAAGCGGCGAGGACGAACGCCGGCCAATAGCGCACCGTGGCGTCGCTTGCGGAGATTTTCACGCGCTATGGCGAGGAGTATCTGGAGTGTCACGGTTCCAGCGTGCCTCTGCAGCACCGTCGTGTCCTGGCGCTGCTGAGCGCCTGTGGCACTGGCGATCTGGGTTACGTGCGCTGGCGCTGCGAGAGCTGCGCTCGCTCTCACCGGACGCCCCGCTCGTGCGGCAACCGCCATTGTCCGGGCTGTCAGTCCTCCAAGAACGTGCGCTGGCTCGCCGAGCAATTACAGCATCGACTCGAGGTGCCCTACTTTCTCCTTACATTCACTCTGCCCGCAACGCTACGACCCTTCGTGCGCTCGCAGCAGCGTGCCTGCTACCGGGCGCTCTTTCGCGCCGCCGCTGAATCGCTTCAGAAGCTCGCACGCGATCCACGCTTTCTCGGTGCGGCGCGCCTTGGCTTCACCGCGGTTCTGCACACTTGGGGACGGGCGTTGGCATATCACCCGCACCTGCACGTGTTGGTGCCGGCCGGCGGCTTGAGCGACGATGGTGCGAGCTGGATCACCTCGCGCCCCGACTTTCTCGTGCCGGTCAAGGCGCTGTCGAAGATCTTTCGCGCCAAATTCCGCCACGAGCTGCAGCGGGCTGGTCTTCTCAAGGACATTGCGCCTGCGGTGTGGACAGAGAACTTCGTCACCGACTCGCGCGCCGTCGGTGACGGCGAGTCGACACTCACGTATCTATCACGCTACGTCTTTCGCGTAGCGATCTCCAATGCCCGCATCGTCTCCTGCGACGATGGTCGCGTTCGCTTTCGCTGGAAGAAGTCGGGCAGTCGGCGGTGGCGGACCATGGAGCTCGATGCTCTGGAGTTCATCCGCCGCTTCCTCCAGCACGTCCTACCTCGGGGGCTACAGAAGGTGCGTCACTACGGATTCCTCAGTCCGCAAAGCGCCGTCTCCCTCCACGAGGTGCGAGTCTTTGTCGCTAGAGTGAACCCTCCCGCCGACGGCGCACAGATTCATTCCGATGCGAACGGAGCCAGGGCGGCGCCGTCGACGACGACGGACAGTCCCACCGAACATCCCTTCTGCTCGTGCTGCGGGGGCCGGCTACATGTCATTGCGATCGTCTTTCATCGCGTCGGTTTCCGCGACTCCCGGTAGAAAGACACCGTGAACACTCTCCCACCGAACGACCCACTGCGCCCGAAAACCCGCCATGCCAACGGCGGGGCGCCCCCGGTCTGCTCCCACAGTGACCAGCGCGACTGCCAACGCGAGATTCGGTGCGCTCAGCACGTCGCAGACACCGTTCACGCGGTTGATTCCGCTCCTGGGGCTCCCTCGCGTGAGCCTTATCGCCGCTGCCTCTCCCTCTGACCTCGCCGTCAAATCGAAGCGTTTCCCATCACGTCCGACGGTCGCTCCTGCGGCCAACGAGGAGCCGCGAGGCTCCTTGAACTCAGGATTTGGCCATTTCGCGTCGAGCCTGACAGCGCCAGGAGCGTCGAGGCCAAGGAACGACTCGGGCGCGATCCCGCTCGGGTCGTGGCGGAGGACGGGCGCGGGCATCGGCGCTCCTGGCGTTCCCCGAAGGGCCGGACAGGAGTTTTTGAACATGCACAAGGGCTTTCAAGGTACAAAAAAGTTGAAAGGGCCTTTGAATCCCCGCGAAACTCGTCCGGCCAGGCCGGCGCGAAATGGCCAAACTCGAGGCTAGCAGCCCGTTGAAAAAGTCATTCGGCCGAAGAAACTGGCCTCTTCACGCCCAGCTCGACCGCGTCAATACTCGCCATCAGAATCGAAAAAAGAGGGCCCGAAGATTGCCTCCGTTTGCCGCAGCCGATCTGGACGCGAAGAGACCAGTTTTCGGCTCGAAGCACTTTTTCAACAGGCTGCTAGATCAATCGTCGTCACGCGTCGACGAATGGTGAGATGTCGAGCCCTTCCGGGGTCGGCTCAAGCGGCCGCAGCTCCTCGTCTTCGGAGCCAGGTACGAAGGGAGACACATCGTCGTGCGGCTGGTTCACCTCGAGCTCGCGCTGTCGGTTCAGGTCGTACAGCTCGTCAAGAAGCGCCTTCTGCATCTCATCGCGCTTCTCCTGCCCTTGGATTCCTGATTTTTGTATGTTGTCGTCGGTAATGCGATCCGCTTCTGCCACATTGACGAGCACGTGCGGCGTCAAAATAATGAGCAGCTCGGTCCGTCTCTTCTCCATTTTGCGGCTACGGAATGCCGCCCCCAGGAAAGGAATGTCACCAAGAATCGGGACCTTGCGCTCTCGCTCATCGTCCGAGGTGCTGATGAGGCCACCGATGATGATGGTGTGACCGTTTTGCACGCTCACCGTTGTCGTCGCGCTGCGCTCGTTGAAAATGGGAGCGGTCACACCAGTACCAAAATCGACCGACGAACTACTGAGGGAGCTGATTTCCGGCTCGACGTCCATCTTGACGAAACCGTCGGGTGAAATCCGCGGCGTGACACGCAGAATGACACCGACGTTTCGATACTCGACGAGGTTGTTGACGCTGCCTAGCTCCGTCGACTGACTGCCTGTAATCTGAGGGACGTTTTGCCCGATGTTGATCTCGGCTTGCTGGTTGTCGGTCGCGAGGATCTGGGGACGACTCAGCACTTCGAGTCGCCCGTCCGTCTGCAAAGCACGGAGCAGGAACCGCACGTCGCCGCCTGTGATCGACGCCGCAAGACCGCCGGCGGTGTCCAGGTCTTGGGGCACCCCGAAGTCGGTCGAGCTCTCGAACGGAGTGCCGTCGATGTCACCCGAGGTGATCCATTCGATCCCGAGATCGTTCGTGCTGTCGAGCGTCACTTCGGCGAGCAGCACCTGGATGAGTACCTGTGGCACTGGCTGATCCAGTTCCTCGATCATGTCGTAGATTTCGTCGAAAAATCGAGGGCTCGCCGACAAGAGCAATGTGTTGCTGACAGGCTCTGCGACGATGGCGACTTCTTCCTCGAGCTGCCGCTCTGCCGACCCGAGAGCCTCGACACCGAGCGCTTCGGTAATGCGCTGACGGCTCTGCTCAAGAAAACTCGTCAGCGCAGTCTGTATACTCTCCGCTTGAGCGTTACGCAGGCGATAGACCTGCGTCCGTCGCTCACGCGCTGGACTGGAATCCAGCTCTTCGATAATTTCCCCGGCGAAGGCGACATACTGTTCGCTGCCGCCGACCAGAATGCTATTGGTGCGAACGTCGACGGTAACCGTAAGCGAAGCCTGCTCTGCCGAACCGATGGTCGCGACACCCAAGTCATCAGCGGACTCAAACGGTTGCATTCCTTCTGCATCTGGCTCGCCTTCGTCCTGACCACCGCGTCGATCAAGGCTATAGCGAATCGACCGAGCTGCACTCGCACCCGGTTCACGCAAGCGAAAGATGTCCAAAAGGAGCTCTGCCATCTGACGCGCATCGGCATTCTTGAGGGTGAACACCTTGATCGCGGCGAGCGGCGGCGTACTGCTGTCGAGCCTGTGCACAAGCTGTTCGAGAAGTGGCAAACTATCGACTGGAGTCGAAACCAAAAGCGAATTCGTACGCGTATCCGGAAGCACGACGACGCCCTCTTGCAGCGCCGAAGCGATCAATTCTTCCCCGTCTTCCGTTTGCGAGATGAACTGAAGAAGCGTCTGGCGATTGGTGTTGAGGTCATTGATCGGTGCGTTCGTGAGGACGTCAGAAAGAAGCGCTGCCACTTGCACCGAATCGGCGAATTCAAGAGTGAAGACGCGAATCTCGCTGACGTTTGCAACCGATCCGGAATCGAGCTTCTGGACAAGATCTTCGATACGCTTCTGATCGGTTTCTCCGGCAGAAATCACAAGGGCGTTGAGTCGCTCGTCCACACTGATGGCTACCGGTGCGCTGTCGCCGCCCGAGGCGTAGAGTGAGCGAATCGTCGTCGCGACGCTCTGAGCGTTGGCCTTCTCGAGAGAGATCACTTGGACTTTCGTACCGCTCGATGTGAGCTCGATATCAAGACGCTCGACGAGCGACGCCACCATCTCCATGTCATCGACCGACGCGCGCACAATCAGAGCGTTCGCCCACGTGTCGACAACAATTGTGATCGGCTGCACGGGAACGTTGCCGAGGACGGCTGGCCGATTGAGGAAGAGCTTGTCCAGCGTGTCGCGCAGCTGCGTCGCACTCGATTGGCGAAGATGAAAGACCTGAAAGATCTCGTTGCTTCTGACATCCGGCACATCGAGTTTTTTCACCATACGCTCGATCGCGGCAAAGCTCTCTTGGCTGCCGGCCACAAGCAGCGTATTCGTCCGACTGTCGGCCATGAAGAAAACGGGCACGAGCCGCTCTGGATCGCCGACCGTCGCCTCGCCTGTTCGCCGCGCCGTAAAGAACTGCTGCAGAATCGGAGCCAATCGAGCGGAGGATGCATGGTTGAGCTTGAAGAGCCTGACTCCAGCAACACCGGCAAACTCCTCACGGTCGATCTGGCCGACAAGCTGTTTGACGATCGCCAAGTTTTCGGGACTAGCAGAAACGATGAGCGCGTTGACGCGCGGGTCGATCGTGACGGCCATACGTTCCCGCGTCGCCTGTGCGCCGCCGGATGTGGCCCCTGGACGATAAAGCCCCTGGCGGATCAGATTGCGGAGCATCGTCGCTGCGCGCTGCGCGTCTGCGTGCTGAAGAACAAAGATGTGCAGCACGCCCCCTTCGGCCGTTGGTTCGGCGTCGAGATCCAGTAGCATCTGCCGGACAAGCTCGATGTTCTCGCTCGTGCCGACGACGAGAAGTGAGTTGGTGAAGCGATCGGCGCGGACGTCCACTCGATCACGAGGGTCTGCCTGCCCACCCCCGAGCGTCACCGCGCGGCGGCGCGTGTTGAAAAGTTGTCGCAGCGAGGCCGCGACCTGAAGCGCATCGTTGTACTTCAAAGGCAGCGCCACCATTTCCACGCCGTCCACCACTTCTCGATCCAGCTCTTCGACAAGCCGTCTGATGACGACCAATCCTTGCTCCGAGGCGGCCACAACGAGTGCGTTCGTTCGCAGGTCGACACTGATTGATGGTCGATCTGCAGGACTCACCGTCGAGGTCCGCACGAGATCGCTCAACATTTGCTGCAGGTCGCGGGCCCTGGCGTTCACCAGAGGAAAAATGCGGACGTTTTCGAAGCGAGCAGCGGCCGGGATATCGAGCGTCGCGATGATGTCGGCGATGAGCGGCATGCTGTCCGAACGCGCTGCAACGATCAATGTATTCGATGCGCCATCGGCTTGAATCGTGAGGGGTGCGCGCGCCTTTGCGACTTCCGTCGTCTTGGGCTCAAGCTGTGGCATGGTAGTCCGCAGACGCGTGACCTGGGTGCTGACACCTTCGGATCCAGGCGTGGCACCAGACTCTGAGAACACCGAGCGCAGAAGCGGCAAAAGACGCTGCGCCGAGTTGTAGCGCAGCGGAAAGAGCTTCACCTCTGTCAAGAAAAGATCCCCAGCCTGGTCCATGTCGTCGATGAGTCCTAAGGCGAGCGCGACTGCAGCGTGATGCCCGCTCAGCACCAACGTGTTGGTCCGGCGATCAGCAGAAACGTTCAGCGGACGCGTCAACGCACGGCCAGCTTCTGACTCCGGTTGTCCCGGCCCCGCGCTGCCGAGACCGAGTCGCACTCCCTGTTGGAATACGTCACGAACGATCTGGCTAACGGTGTTGGCATCGGCTCGCTTGAGCTTGACCAGGCGAACGCTCACACCGTCGACGATCGGTACAGTGTCGAGGAGCTGCACGACCGCCTCAAGAGCCCGCAGATTTCCAGGCGTTGAAGTGATGATCAGTCGATTGCCACCGGGTTGGCCGGCGGCAGAATCGGCCATGATCTTGATCGGCTCCGAGAGATCAAGCAGCACAGGCACGCCCTCGGAGTCACGAATCCTCAACTGGCGCACCTGCTCCTGGAGAGCACGCGCCGCTGGAGTCGCGGTCGCCCCCGGACTGGGCTGCAGCATGCGCTGCAAAACGGCGGCGACGGCGCCAGCATCGGCTTGACGCAAAGGCACGAGCAGAACTTCGGCGGCGGAGTAGGTCGATGGTCGGTCGATTGTCTGAATCAAGCGCTCGAATTGAAGGATGATCTGAGGTCTCGAGGCAATCACGATCGCCCCGGATCTCGTGTCCATCGCCAGTCGCACCGGCTCGCCAGGGTTCTCGGCTTGAAGCTCCTCGGCGAGCTGCTGAACCGTAGGGAAGATCTCATCAAGGTCAGCGTGCTGCAGAGGAAACGACCGAAACCTCAGCTCAGACATCGCCCCCTCGCTGTCGAGCTGCTCGATAATCGATTCAATCAACGTGAAGTCTGCAGGCGTAGCCCGCACGATCACACTGCGAAGGCGACGGTCTGTAGCGATCTGAATCACCGGCGGCGGCAACTGAACGAAGCCGCGTGGATCGATCACGCGCGGCGTTTTCGAATTGAAGAGGTTGTCCAGAGCGGTCGCGATCGCTGTCGGGTTGCCATGCTTGATTCGAAAGAACCGGAACTCGGCGTCTCCGGTGACGAAGTTGAACGACAAATCCTCGATGAGCTCCTCGATGACGTCGAGCTCCAGCCTCGGGCCGGAAAGGAGGATCGCATTGGCACTCTTGTCGACCGCGAGAAACACTTTGGCGTGGCTGGGCGTCTCTGCCTCCTCTTGCCTCGCATCGTCGCCTCGGCGTGCCCCGGTCGGTGGTGCATCCCCGCTCGTCGGATCGCGGTCATCCGCTGTGCTATCCGCCGGAGCCAAGGGTGCCTCTGTCACCCCCGGACGAGCAGGATCGGACGGTGGCGCCAAGTCGCCTGACTGCTTCTCCGTGCCCGCCGCCGGCTCTCCAGGCGCCGCACTTCCGGCCCCTGACTCGCCACGACCAGTGTCAGCTCCACGCCCCTGAGATCCGCCGTCCCTGCCGGTGTTCGTATCTTCGGGAGCCTCTTTTTTTTTTGCTCCTCCAGTTGCCTCGTCGGCGCCGTTTGTGACCGACGGTTCGGACGATCTCGGCGACACTGGCGGCGCCCCGGTGGGTCCGTCTGTGGCACGGGAGACTCCGTCTCCTCCACGGGGCGGCAATCTCTCGCTTAGCTGCACTTCGCTCTCAGTCATCTGCGAGTAGAGACTGATGAGCATGCTCGCCATCTGGTCCGCCGGCATCTGTACAAGCGGTACGACACGAACTTGAATCTCACTCGATGGCGCCGCGGCGTCAAGCTGCTCGACGAGATCGATGATCGCGTCCAAATCCGCTGTCTTCGCGATGATCGTGAGGGAGTTGTCGAGCGAGTCGGCTTCGATCACGGGACGTTCGCCGGAGCTCTGATTGAGATAGAGAGCTTCGAGCTGTCGCACGGCACGAAGAGCATCGATATTCTCCAGCGCGACGTAGTGAACGGTGCGCGCCGAGCGCTCCGGGGCCTTGTCGAGGTTCGTGAGAAGCTGCTCGACGATCGGAAAATGCCGTGGAGTGGTGTACACGATGAGTGTCTCGGTGCGCTCGTCGACCGAGACGACGAACGGTGGTCGCGGCATGCCCGGGTTACGCTGCACCTGCTGCTGAATGATCTGATCGAGCATCGTCCGCATCGTCGCTGAGACCTCACGCACTTGACCGTTTTCAAGCTTGTAGATCCGCACGTCGATGCCGCCGCCGCGCGCACTCGAATCGAGTTCTCGGATGATTCTTATGACCTCGTTGACCTCGTCGCGTGGCCCATCGATCAGGATGCTGTTCGAGTTCGGCTCTGCGGTGACGCGCACGCGACGCGTGCGGTCGCTCAAGCCGCGTGCCTCGATAGCCTGCGACACCGCGGCAGCCAGACCGACAGCCTCGGCACTGTTGAGCTTGACGGTTTGCACAACGGCTTTGCCGCCTTCCGGCACTCGATCGAGGCTCTTGATGAGCTCCCGCGCGAACGCCATACGCTGCGGTAATCCATGCACGACGACGGCATTGAGCGCTGGAGCGGCTGAGACCCTGAGCGCCTGGGCACCTTCAGGCTCTTTGTTCTCAGTGGCCAAAAGCTCCTTCAAAACGGAGACGACTTGGGTGGCGCTACTCTCCCGCAGGAGAATCGTCTGCACCTGAGACGAGAGCTGCGCGTTCGAGGTCAACTCGTTCACCAAACGGTCGATTTCTGGGAGCTCATCGACCCTCGCCGCGACAAGTAAACGATTCAGAGTCACGTCAGCCTCGAAGCGTGCCTGCGGCTCTGTCGTCGGTGTCTGAAGCTCCTGAGCAAAAAGTCGCTCAAGTTTCGGGGCGAGGATGGACGCATCGCCGTCGCTTAGTTGGTACGACCGGTAGACAAGCTGATCCGATCGCCCTTCTCCGTCGAGGTCGGTCACAAGCGATTCTATGCGCTCGAGTATCGCGGCTGGGGCGTTGACGACGATCGTGCGGTCGTCCGGCGACGCCGAGACGCGGACGCGTTCGGCGTGGCTGCCCTGCGCGCGTTCGACAAAAAACTGCTGCAGAATTGCTGACACTGACGCCGCAGATGTACGACTCACGGTAAAAACGCGCAGCTGGCGCGTGTCCGGTCCCTGGTCGACGTCAAGCTGTCCGATCAGTTCGTGGATCCGTACAAGCTCCTCCTGCGTAGCGATGATGAACAGCCGGTTGGTCGCCGAGTCAGCATGGAAGAGTGCATCCGTTCCGAGATTCGGGGTATTCTCGGCCTGCCGGCGGTAGAGTCTCTCCAAATCCGAACGCAGTTTGCCGGCGTCGACCTCTTTGACTTCATAGACTCGCAAGAGTGCGGGTGCCTCGGAGTCCATTCCCTCGAACTCTTCGACGATCAACGCTGCCGCCTGCAGATCGTCGGGCTCACCCGAAATGATCAAAGTGTTCGTCTTGCGATCGGCGCCAATGCTGACACGCGGGATTTGGCGGTTGCCAACGCGTCGAGTGAGCGAGCTGGAGAGAATCGTCGCGAGTTGCTGCGCATCGGCGGTTTTCAGCTTGAAGATACGCGTGCCGGCGCTTCGTTTGCTGACTGCATCGAGGCGCTCGATGATCTCCTCGATGACCGTGTATTCGTCGGCAGGTGCAGTGACCACCAAACGGTTCGTCGCCTCGTCCGAGAGAATCATGACCTGTCCGACGCGTTTCGCGCCTCGTGCTGCGGAGCGTTCTTCGTACAGCCGCCGCACGGTCTCCGCCAAGCTCGAGGCGATCGCTGTCTCAAGATCGTAGACACGCGTTTCAGGCTCCGGGTCGTCACGCTCAGCGTCGAGCGAGGCAGCGATTTTGCGTATCTCGGCGAGCTCGTGCTCCGGCGCCGTGACGAGCAGACGATTACTCGCGCCGTCCGGAACAATTCGTGCCTGTACACGGTATCCCGGTCCGCGCCGGTTCTGCATCAGGTCTCGCAGCAACTCCAGAACGAGCGGTACGGCGGAGTCGGCGTCAGCGGCATCAAGCTCCACGACCTGTAGCTCACGCTCGGCGTCAGGCGCAGTCTCTGCCCGCAGCCGCGACAGAAGCTCGGCAACGCGTTCGAGGTGAGCGTGAGGACCAGAGACGATGATTCGATGCGCCTCGGCGTCGGCGATGAACTCAGCGCTTGCGCCGCCGGGTTGATGCTCGAACTCCTGTCGATAGAGCCGCTGCAGGAGTGGCAGCAGCCGGCTCACCTCAGAGGAGTCGGCAAGAGCGAAAATCTGAGATTCCTGGCGTGGGTCGCGATCGCTTCCTGTCCGCAATCGGTCGAGGATCTCGGCGATCTTTTCGATGTGCGACGCGCGCGCGGTGACGATCAACCGCACGTTCGTGTCGTCCCGGATAAACTGGGCGTCGGCTTGGTTGCGAGGACCGTTCCCTTTCATCTCCTCACGATAAAGACGCTCAGCGAGCACGTGGAGTTGTCCGAGTTCGTCGACGTCGCGAAGCCTGAAAAAGCGCGTCTCTCGATCCTCATCGCTGGTCACATCAAGCTTCGCAATGATCTGGCGGACACGATCGATCTGGCTTGCGTGCGTCAAGACGAGAAGACGATTGAGTAGCGCATCGGCTCGAATCACCGCGCCGTGATCGGCGCCAAGCTCTTGATCGTCGTAGGCTCGCTGCACGAGTGGCGCAATCTCCTGCGCTCTCGCATGTGTCAGCTCCTCGACATAGAGCTCCTTCGGCGTGTCAAACGAGGCTTTGTCGAATTCGACGACGAGACCGGCGATCTGTTCCATCTCTGCCTTCGGCGCGACGACGATCACGCGGCGGCGATCGGCTGACGGCTGAACCGAAATGACGGCGTCGCGGCCGACGGAGGCTTGGTGTTCGCTCGCGACTCTCTGCACAAGCGACGCGACTTGGTCTGCATGCGGTCGCGCCAAACGGAGGATGCGCAGCGACAGCGGCGGCCGCTGCAGCGGAGAGTCGAGCTCCGCGATAAACGCCTTAACCGCCTCGAGATCAGCCGTCGCGCCGGAGACGACGAGGCTGTTCGAGGCATCGTCGGCAGCAACCCTCACACGCTCAATTGGGCGATTGCGGCGGTCGTACACCGTCATCGCACGCAGTACGATCTCGGCGAGTCGCGACGCCTGGCCATGCTTGAGCGGAATCACGACCGAGTCTTCCTGTTTGCGACTGACTCGGTTGAGCTGCTCTGCGAATCGATCGATGGCTTCCATCTCGTCGCGAGGAGCGGTGACGATGACGCGATTGTTGGCGGCATCCGCGATGAAACTGGCCCGTGATCGGTAGTTGAGGCCGAACTGGGAACGAAGGGCCTCTTCGTGGAGCCGCTTCAGCGTCGTCGTCATTGAGTCGGCGTCGCCAACTTCGAGCTCGATCACCTTCAGCTCGCGCGGACCGGATCTAGGATCATCGTCAAGCTCGCTCACGATCTCGGCAGTGAGCTTCAATGCCGACTCCGTACCAGTGGCGACGATACTGTTACTTTCACGGTCCAGTTGAAGTCGAACGAGAGGCACTTCACGGTCTCCGTTGAGCGCTTTCTCGACCAGACCGAAAACGTCCGCAGCGGCCACCGATCGCACTCGCAGTATGCGCGTCCCGATTCCCTGCCGCTCGGCGTCGGCAGGGTCCAGCTGTCGCAGCAGCGCCTCAATTTTCGCCAGCTCTATATCGTCCCCAGTGACCAGAAGTCGGCGATTCTTAGCATCGGCGACGATCGTGGCAGGACCGCCAACCGGAGTGTCGCCACCCGCGAGCTGCGCCTGGTACACCGTTCGTAGCAGCTCCAAAACATCGCCTACTCGCTCGGCGTGGACTTCGAGTGACTTGGTCGTGCGCCGCGGATCGCGCGCCGCGTCGCGGCGGAGCTGAGCAAAAATCGCTTCGACACGATCGAGCTCGCTCGAGCTCCCGGTGACGAGAAGACGCCGGTCTGCCGCGTCGACAGTGAACGTCGCTTCACCGCCGGCGGGTGGGCGCTGACCCTCGAGTTCGGCGGCGTACAACTTTTGCGCGAGATCTTGCGTCTGTCTCAGCTCTGCGTCCGTCGTAAAACTGAACGTGCGCGTCTCGCGCCGACGCTGGGCGCTTGAACCCTCCTCGGCATCCAGCCGGCTGATGATCGACGCGACGCGTTCCAAGTGAGGCTCAGACGCGGTGACGATCAACCGAGCGCCACGCGAATCCTCGATAAACTGAGCCTCAGGTGGGCCGAGCTCAGCGCTACCTTTGAGCTCCTGTTCGTAGAGTTGGCGAACGAGCGGCGCGACGCGAGTCAGCTCCGTGGCGCCGGCGAACTCAAACATGCGCGTCTTGCGTTCGGCGGTTCGAATCCCCTCGCCGAGCGTCGCGAGAATTTCGCCGATGATCTCGAACTCGGCGTCGCTGGCAATCACGAGGAGACGGTTGCCGGCGGCGTCGACGCGAAACGTCGCATCGCCGTTGGCGGTACCGCGCGTCTCGGCATCGTAGCTCTGCTTGAGAAGTGGCAGCGCATCAGCGGCGATCAAGCCGTTCTCGAGCTTGACCATTCGGAGACGCCGCGGCGCGCTCGTCACCTGGGCGCCGATCTCCTCAACGAGCGAGGCGACAGGTCCGAGAACGTTCTGCGGTCCAGCGATCACCACTCGCCCGCCGCGACTTGTCACCGCCAGGGCGTCGGCCCCCTGAGCATCCCGGTTCTGTTCACCCCAAACTCGCTCCGCCATTGCAGCCACCGACGCTGCTCGGTCACTGTCGACCTCCACAACTCGCACCCCCACCTTGCCGCGCGAGTCGGCGCGATCGAGTTGCTGCACCACCGAAGCGACCAGCTCCAGATCGCTCGTCTTGCCAGAAATCACAAGACTGTTCGTCGCGGCGTCGGGCGCCACCCGGACGCGCTCGACTGGGCGCCGACGATCGTCGTACGTCGTCATAGCAGTCGCGACCACGTCGGCGATCTGCTCGGCTCTGACATGCTCCAGCCGAAAGACTCGCGAGTCTTCCTCCTTCCGATCGACGCGGTTGAGCTGCGAGACGATCTCGTCGAGAACCTTCATCTCATCGCTTCCCGCGGTCAGAATCAGCCGATTCGTCGACCGGTCGCCGAGAATCTTCGCGCGCGGTTGGTACCGCCCGCCACGAAGGCTCCGCATGCGCTCGCCGTGAAGCTGCGTGACCAGCGCCGCGGTCTCGTCAGCGTCGCCGACGTCGAGCTCGACGATACGAAGCTCACGCGGTTGCTGATCGAATTTCTGATCGAGCTCCTCGATCACGGCGGCGGCGGTGTCGAGGACGGACGGGGGAGCGGTGATGATCAAACGGTTGCTCGGAGCGTCCGCCAAAACACGAGCCGCAGGTCGCGCGGGATCCTGATTCAGCGTCTGTTCCAACAGTCCCACGAGCTCCGTCGCGTTCGCGGTGCCGATCTTGTAGACGCGAGTCTCGGGTCTCTCGCTTTTCCCTTCATGCGGATCGAGCTGTCGGGCGATGGACTCGACCAGGGCAATCTCCTCTGCCGCGCCTGTGACGAGGAGCCTTCGGCTCTTCGGATCGGCGACGATCGTCGTCGCTCCTCCAGGTGGCGGACGCTGCCCGCGTCGCTGCGCGGTGTAAAGCTGCTCGACCAGCGAGCGAAAGGCGTCGACCTCTCGCGCGATCACGGGAATGGCCCGTGTTTGGCGCTCGATCTCCGGGCGCTCGGCGACGTCGAGCGCACGCACGATCGATTCGATGCGTTGAATCTCTTCGTCGGTGCCCGTGACAAGGAGACGCTTGCCGTCGCCGCTAGCGTCAAGGCTGGGAGCTCGCCCGTCCCCCCCTTGACCTACCTGTGCGTCGTAAAGTTTCTTCACAAGTGGCAAGATCTCGGCGGCTCGGCGCGCTTTCAGGTCGAGGGCGCGCGTGGTCCGTACTTGCACCTCTTTCGCGTCGAGCTCGCCGATCATCGCCTCGATCGGGGCGTGATCGTCAGACTCCGCCAAGACAATCAGGCGGCGGCCGACGTCGTCGACGAAGACCTCAGGCAGCGGGTGTTTAGCACCGCGACCCGAGAACTCTTGCCGTAAGAAAGCGTCAAGCAGAGGCTTTAACTCTGAGGGGCGATGGGACCGCACGGCAACGCGGCGCACCGTCCGGGAGGTCCTCACCGGGGCATGATCGAGCTCCGCGGTCAACTTGGCGACGGCTTCAAGCTGCTCCATGGTGCCAGTCACGAGGATCCGGTTGCCGCGAGAGTCCGCAACCAATGAGGGCGGCGATACCGGCCAGCGGTCACGCGCAGCATCATCGGTGAGTTTCTGAAGCGTCGACATCACGTCGTCAACCCGCGCGTGACGCAAAACGATGGCCCGGAGAGAGCGTGCTTCACGCTTGGGGGCCGTCTCGAGCAATCCCGCCAGTGTCGACTCGACCGTGGTTAGGTGCTCCGACGAAGCCGTGACGATGATTCCAGCGCGATTCGGCGCGGGCGTCATCGTGACACTTCCTGCATCTCCGGCTCCTGTGCCCAGCTGCTGTCTCACGAGCTGCTGCAACAGCGTGACTGTGCTCGGAAGGTCGGCGGCGGCGACTTTTCCTGTCAAGTCGAGATAACGCATCTGCCGTGGACTCGTGCTCGTCGCCGCGTCGTTGAGCTGCTGAACGAGACGCTGGGCGAGCTCGACGTAGTGCTTCGACCCGGAAACGATCAACGCCTTCGTCTCAGCGTCAAAAGCGACGTGAAGTCGCTGCAGCACGTTGCCATCGCGATCGCGCTCGGTCGTTGCGGAGCGGAGGATCTCCATGACTCCTGCTGACGAAGCCGTGGCGATGGGCAGGACGCGACTTTGCGGGCCGCCGTCTCCATCGTCGTCCTTGTCACTCTTCGCCTCTCGTTCGTGACGGTCCACAACGCGGAGGAACTCTTCAATCCGCTGCATCTGTTCTCCGACGCGCGCGGAAATGATCAGACGATTCGACTGCGCGTCGACGATAAGGCGGGCCTTGTTGCTCGCCTGCGCCGCGCTATCACTCTCTCCAGCGATTCCCGGTACGGCTTGCCGGATCATGGGCGCGAGAGTCTCCGCCTTCAACACGCGCGGCGTGTAGACGCGAAGCTCACCCTCATCGCCGCCTTCCTTCTCGAAGCGCGTCACGAGTTCCTCCGCCAACTTCAGAAGATCTCGCGGCCCGAAGACGACGAGCGTCTGCGTCGGCTCGTCGTAGGTGACGGTGACAAAAAGCTCGGGATCAGGTGGAGCCACCTCCCACTTGTTGTTGACGAAGCGCGCCTCGCGCGGTGCAGTCTCCGACCCTAGAGTTCGCTGGATCATCTCGCCGAGCACAGCGCCGGACGAATTCACTAGGCGAAACGTCTTCAGTGACCGCGTACCCTGCTGTTCGACGTCGAGCTCGAGAATTAACTCCTCGATACGCTGAATCGTCGAGAGTGCGTCGGTGACAACCAAGCCGCGGCCGCGCTGCAGCGGCGAGACGGACCCGGCGCCTGAAAGCATTTTGCTCGCAGCCACCGCCGTCTCGTTGGCATCCAGGTGCTTGAGGCGAAAGACGACCGTCACCAGTTGGCCTGGACGCTTGTCTCCCGTTCGCTTCGTGCCGTACAAGATCTCGAGCGGTAGTTGCGGCAGCTCGTCCTTCGTCGTTAGCCGTAGGTAGCGACCGGCCTCGACCAGCACGTGCCCCTTCATGGCAAGAATCACGTTGAGCGTATCGAGTGCCTCATCGTACGTGTAGGCCTGCTCATCCGCGAAGGTCAGCAGGCCGTCGATTTTGACCTCCCCCACCAGAGGCTTGCCGGCCATATCAGCGAAACGCCGCACCGCGTCAGCGTAGGGAATGCCGCTGAACTGAAAGCGAATGTTGCGCTCGCTCTTGGAGGCGTCCTTCTCCGCTGCAGTCTCGTTTGCCGCGTCGCTGTGCTTCTCTGGCGAAGTCGGGGCAGCAGAATTCGCCGCCTCGCCTGCGGACGTGTCGCCGGTCGGCTTTTTAGGCTGAGAGTCGCCCCCCGTCTCGTCAGCAAACGGGGTGCGAGTGGTCAACAGGAGAACGCAAAGCAGGCAGACGGTTCTTCTCAAGCTCAACTGTGTCTTAGCTCCGCTGAAAACGCGGAATCACACCATCAAAGAGCGACGGTGCGGTACGCGCCCAAGGTTGACTCACAATGACTGACGTGGAGCACGGGCTCCACATTGAAGAAAGGTGGGAATCTCGGTCCCGATCAACGACCCTGCAGGCCAGACGGAAGATCTTCGGGTTTAAGGCGACGGCGTTCGGCGAGCGTCGCGCCGTTTTCGATCGCCCAAAACTCGGCGCCGGCCCCAATAATGACCCGACTAATCGAAGTCATCCCGGGCTTCGCCGGATTTGGGAGCGCGCGGTAATCGATGGTTAAGATTTCACCGCCGGCGAGAGTGTCCCCAGGATAATACTTTTCTGTGCTCTCTTTTTCCACATCGAGGACCATGACTTCGGGCGTACCTTTCCACTCGGAAAGTGACACGACCCTAAACGCCGCCAAACGATCACGCTCTTCCGCGACAGGATCACGCGCGGGCACCGGTGGCGGCTCTGGCGTTGGGGCGAACGGCGCGAAGAAGTTGCGCCCCGTGATGACGTCGTATGCCTTGCGCTCAGCTGTCGCCAACGCTGACGCAGGCGGCTGCCTGTCGATTGGCGGGACACCGTCGCGCCACTTCTTCGGCAGCGCCAAAGTGAGGTACGTAAAATGGATCGATCCGGTGACGCGATCGCTCGGAGTGAGCGACAACTTTTCGATCTTGCTGGCGTAGGGCACGGAATCGAGGAGATACAGGAAGTCTACGAGACTTTTTAGAGGCCCCACGCCGCGGAGAGTCCATCCGGTCTCGAACGCCTCCGAGCCGACGCGACTCGGTCGAACCGGCCTGCGCGTGAACACACTTTCGTCGAGCCCGGCCGCCCGCAACAGCTCGCTGATCTCTCGACCGCAACGGGCCTGCGCCTCGTCGAGGCTACCGGCGTAGGTCCGCGACGCAACGTTGACCATCCTTCGTCTCGCATTCGCGGCTCGCTTCTTCGCTCGCCTATGTTCACCGAGGCGCGAACTGATCACTCCAATCTGTTGCTTCTTCTCTTTCAGCGGATCAACGACGAACTTCTTCACGCCGACGCCGAAGAACGCGACACCCACAAAAGTACAGACGATGCTGAAAAGCATACGTTCGCGACGCGTCACTTTGGTGACTCCTTCCCTGCCAGCTCAGGATCGACGCTCTCGTTGGTCGCCTTGACAGCGTTAGATGACCGCACCGGTGAAGTGAGCGCTGCTAGTTTGGCTCTCTTCTTTTCGTTCGGACGAGCTGTGAGCTCGACGGTCGTCTTGAAGCCGTAGCCGTGCGCATCACGCGACGGCGTCACTGAGGGCGGGCTGACGTGATACCCCGCCTTCTTGAAACGCTGATACACCTCATCGGGAAGTTCGCCGGAACGAGCCCGGAGCGACACGAGGATCTTTCCGTTCGCGCTCATGCCAAGATTGTCGACGTAGACCGCATCGGAATCGGGGAGGACACGACTCAAGTCGGCGATTTGATCAAGCCATCCATAGTCGCCGTCGATCCAGCGTTCGATCTCGAGCGCGCTCTTCTCGTCCCTCTTGAACTGTCTCAGCGCCTTTCTAGACGAAAGCTGCGAACGAACCTGGTTGAGCTCTTGATCGAGCTGACCGACAAAATGTGACCGCACGAAGAAAAGCCCAGCCAACGTCGCCACGACGAGCACGATCGCCCCAACGCGTGCGCGTCGGCGCCAATTCACTTTGGGCGGAACTCTCTTCGGGTGTAGAAAGTCGAACAGGAGGCCACGCCCATCGAGGAACCCTATACCGAGTCCGATGGCTGCAACCGACCCCTGGGCCTTCTTTGCGTCCTCGCCCTTGAGCCCAAGTGGTTGGGCTGGGTCGAGCTGTGACGTCGGGATGCCCAACTGACTTCCAACGCGTTCGACGAGTTCGGTCGCTCTTTCCTCCTCCCCGACGACGACAACCTTCGTCAATGTACCGCGCGTCTCAAGCGCCTGGTAGCTCCGCACACTGCGGAGGATCTCTCGACTCGCAAGCTCCACGACAGCGTCGTTGCGATCAGCGCTGGCGTCCGGCGCGGCAGCGGCCGGCAAATTGATCGCTCGGCTAAACGCCAGGTCGCCGTCGTCCAAAACGTCGATGATCAGCTCTCGTTCGCGCACGTGGACAAGAGCGACGCTGCCAGACGGACGCCCCTCGCAGAGCTCGATCGCTCGAACGTTTCCATGCGATCTGAGCGTCAGCGAACGCAGCTTACAGTGAGCCGCGGCGGCGATGGCCTTGTACTCGTCCACAACGTCGCGCCGAACGGCAGCAACGAGAACCTGCACGCGCACCGTCTCGGTTGCGCCATCCGTTCCTTCGCCGCTGCGGGAGCCACGGTTCTCAATGGTCTCTTTGGCTACGCGCCCGGTAGCTTCCTCCGCCAGATCGCCTTCAGTCGCCGGAACAATATCGAAGTGACTCTGCACTGTGTAGTCGATCACTGCCTCTTCGACCGCGAACGGCAGTTCTTTCGCCGCCTGAAAAACAACCATCGACGCAAGCTCATGCATATCCCCAGGAGGGGGAAGAGAGATCGGCTTCAAGAAGACATGGCTGCGAGGGATGCCTATCACGGCTTGATTGAGAGGAAGTTTGTACGGCGCGAGCGTCTTCGCGATCCAGCGACCCGTGGCCGCGGGATCGCGCTGGGAGATGAGATCCGCGGGCAAGCGTTCCGTGACGATGCGGGTGACGACGACTTTCTTGCCGCGACGCGCACATTCGACGGCACGCAAGTACGCCCCACCGAGCTCGATGACGACGGCGTTCGAAGGCGGCTTTCGGCGCGTCGCGCCCAAGCGCTCCACCATCCGAGTCGCTTCTTGATTCGCCTCACGGCTGGTCAAAGCTTCGGCCCTCCTCCGTCGCGAGCGCGAACGGTACGCCGAGACGCGTCAGGTCGCGCAGATAGATGATTCGCGGTTGCGGGTACCCCACGTCGACCACCGCCTCCAGCACCCGAAATCTGCCTGATGGTACTCCAAACCCGATCACCTGCAAATGAAACTGGAAGCCGCGCGTGCCCAGGCTCGGAGCGATCTTCTTGTAGTGTTCGGTGTCTAACAGGCCGTCGCGGAGAAGCCAATCCGTGGTGTGGCGGCGATCGACAGGTATGGAGAAGCGGTGCGACACGATCGCCTCAGCGAGTTCCGAGTCGATGTCGGCGACGAGCTCCAGCACCTTCGCGCTGGCGGTGTAGACGTTGATGCACGGCGTCACCTCGCGTTCCTCTGACTGGGTCGTGCAGCGATCGAGGATCTTCTCGAGATCGGCCTCCCCAACACCGCACTCAAGCTCGACCGTCTCGCCGTTCTCGTCAACGCTTTCGATGGGTTCTGCTTCGAGGAGGTCGACAGGGTGCGAAAACGCCGCTTGCCTCGATTGCCGCCGCGCTGTCGCAATGTATCGCAGCGTCTCATCCGAGAATCCAAGCTCCGCAAGCCGATCGACGTCGCGGTTAAGATTCACTTGCGGACGCCCCTCGCGGTCGACCGCCCAACGCGCCGTGTGGACTGTCAAGTATTGGCGTAAGCCGAGGTCGAGCTCACCGTCGCCGTTGTCCATCGGAAACGTCAGCTCTCCATCATCCTCGCCGACGTCGAGGCGGGCGTTACGGTTAGCGTCCTCGCCATAGAGCACACCAGCGTTGAACCCACGCACGAGCAGCAGCTCGTCGAGCGTCGTCACTTGACCGTCCAGACTGTGGTATGGCGTCGGCAGTGTCTCGTAGTAGATATCCTCCGCGCCACCAGGCCTCGGCTCGCTTCCAGGATCGAGGAAGTCCAGGAGACCGGCGATCTGCGGCTCGGTCAGCGCGGGGATCTTGGTTAGCACCTCACGATCCACGAAGTGAAGATTGAGCTTAGCGCTTTCGTCAGTGACCCCGTAGCGCACTTCCCCGCTCTCTTGCTCGTCGGTCGCTTCCGCGTAAACCGTGAAATACCAGTCGTCGGCGCCGTCGTCAGCGACGAACTGGCGCTCAAAGAGCGCGGCATTGTGGAGCCAACGCTCAGGATCGTAGGGGGCGTCGGCGACGATCGACGCGGCGCGGTGAAGACCGCTCATCGCGGCGTGCCACGCTTGCTCGCGTCCCTCGCCCGCTGATTCAGCGCCGTGTTCAGCGCGGATCCGATACAGCGTGCTAAGAACCAGCATCGCCGCCAACATGCTGACCACGAGCACGGCAAGAAGCACAAAACCGTTCGTCGGTGCGGCGCGCTTCATTCGTCACCCTCTTCCCGCGCTGCGCGGGGGTATGGATCACTGCTCTGCGTCGCGCCCCCCTCCGTCTCCTCGCCATCGAGATCGTCACCAAAGCCGTCAGCATCGATTCGTGCGACGGCGCGAGGGTTCGCTGAGCCAGGCAAATAAACGACGCGTGAGTACCAATCGATATTGAACTCTTCCTCCCCGCCCTCAGATCCAGCGCTGGAGTCTTCCCAGCCGTCATCGATTGGTTCATTGGCCGCCGCGCTCGCGCCGCGAGCCGAGCGTGAGCGAGACGACGTTGGCGACAGCGATCGCGACGAAGGTCGCTGGCGCCCCGCCCGGGACGTCGAGCTCGACCGCGGCGATGCTGCCGGGCGCGCCATTTGTGCCCGAGAGCCCTGCTCGGTGCGAGTGCCCGGGCGGCGGATCTGGCTGGACCTTGAGACGCGTCTGGATTCGGTGGTCGGTGCGGCGTTGCCGGTGGAAGCCGCGATGTCGGCGTCACCCGTGTCGAACGGGCGCGTCACTACATCGGCAGGGGGCAGTGCGGGACTGACGCCGATCTCGACCCCGATCGGTATCCCGGATCGGTTCCAGGTTGTCTGCCACCGTACGCCGTCGAAGTAGCGTAGGCGAATCCGTCGCATGCGCGGCGCCACCACGACCGAACGTCTGCGCCTCGATCCGGTAGGTATCCGCTGCGCCGCACGCACGATCCCGTCCCCAACCGGCTCCAATCCAGCATCGATCGCGTCTGCCGCATCGAAGCGGCCGGTCTGCGGCGTCGACGGTCGCGGTGCCGCGTCCGATCTCCTCGATGCCGCCCCCGCCGGGGCCGCTGGAAGGTCAAGGTCACGCCGAGAGGTAGGCGACGCCGCAGCGGTGCCGACATTCCGGCCACTGACATCTTCGAAGCCCCCATCATCGAAGTGCCGCAGCTTGAGTTCGTAACGGACCACTTCAAGATCAGTCTGAGGCACCGGCGCCGAGGCGGCGTAGTCGATGTTCCAAGCCGAATCTGTTGGCACCACGGCTGTGACGAACTCGATCCAGGTCTCACCGCCCTTCATGCCATACCCGGCCCGCGACTGGTGGACCGCGCCGCGCAGCTCCGTTGCAATACGGTCGAGCAGCAGACGCGCCTCAGCGGTGCCCTCGAGATCTTCCTCAAGATCACGGCGCAGCGTTGCGGCGGCCTGGTAGAAAACGAGAACTGTCAGAAGAAGACCGGTGGTGAGCGCGATCGCTAGGACCACTTCGATGAGTGTAAACGCGCCGCAAGACACGATGCGGCCGCGCCGCAGCCGCTCCCGACCCAGTTCGCAGCGACGCGGCGACATGTCCATGCTCCTGCTCGTCGCTGCGCGTCTCATCGCTCCGCCTCAGCTGTAAAGATCTCGCGCACGCGCTCGAGCTCAGCATCGCTGATGCTTTCGTGCGCCGCGGGCTCCTCTCCGGGTTGTCGTGCGGTCGATGCAGCCGTGATCTGCGTCAATCGATATTCGATCGACGGGTCTGGCTGGTAGCGGACGATCACCTGCCACGCTTGCAGCTGTGCTTCGAGGCCGCTACCTGCTGCCTCATGCGCCCCGCCAGCCGCAAGACCGCCACCACCACCGCCACCTCCTCCTCCAGCCGCGTCCGTCTCGTCCCCGCGAGCGATTTCGTAGGTCCAACCACCATAGGGCGCGGGAAACGGGCGCTCGCCCCCCTCACTGGACGACAAGAGCCCCATCTCGAGGCGCGCTAGAACGCTGCTGGCAAGATGGGCTGCGTGCGTCTTGAGCTTCAAGCGATCGACCGCTGCCACGGACGTTCCAAGTCCACCGACCACGATCGACGCGGTCAGCGTAAACAGCGCGATCGCCAACACGACCTCAAACAGGACGACCCCGCGGACGCACGCTGGATCGTGCCGCCGCACGCCAGGCTCGCCCGGCGCAGCCATCGCCGCCGACCGCAGCGGCACCAATCGCTGGGGGGACACCTCAGCCGACCTCATGGGCGCGCCTCCAATCCCCGAGCGCCGCCGCCAGCTCGGTCACGCAGAGCTCCATCGCGACGCCCGCGGCGTGGCGGCCCGGTGGGCTGTGAGACGTTGGGCTCGCGCACGCTCGGTGCGACGCGTCCGTCATTCGGGTCCTGTCGCTGCGTCTGCGGCTCATAGCTCGACTCGTCGCGCTCCGAGGTCGCCGACTCCTCCGGCTCCAACGCGCCATCTTCATCCTCGCTGACGGCATGGTCTATGCGGCGGATCGAGCCGGTCACCCCAGCGAGCTCAAACGTGACCCGCCGGCGAGCGTTCGGCTCGAGCGGCGCCAACGTCAGACGTACGGAGTCGCTCGAACCATCGGGGTAAAACGTCACTGGGCCGAGCAGAGACTCGAGGTCACCCTCCTCAGCGGCGACAAAACCGCGCCGCGCTTGGTCCGTTGCGGCGTTTTCAAGGGTCACCCCCGCCTCCGGAGACACTCCCGCCTCCCCGTATTCCAAGAGCTCCCCCTCACCTGGCACGGCGTCCAGATCGCCGTCAACCGCGGTTCCCAGCACGTCCACGCCCGTGACACGATCAAGTTCGGAGACCGATTCAACACCCACGAGCTGATTGACGTCACTTGTCATCCAACTGTCGCCAGTGGGAGAAGTGAAAACTCCCGGTGTGAGGAGCGGGTCGCGTTCAATGGTGAAGACGATCGACGCGAGCGTCGCCTCGTCCCCTAGCGGCGCGGCAGCGCTTTCGAGAGTGCCCTCGAGTCCGGGTTCGTGACGCGGCTTGAATTCGAGCCGCACGCGTCGCCCCAGTCGCGATGCCTCACCGCGGGCGAAGCGCAGGAGCGTTTCGACTCGACGCGCACCTTCTTCGAAGTCGTTTCCGCGTCCAAAATTCGTGAAGTTCCACACCAAGGCGCTAAGAAAAAGCCCGAGCAGGACGAGGGAAAGCAGCACTTCGATGAGACTGAAGCCGCGCCTGCGACGATCATCCCCGTCGCGAGCCTGGGCCTCGGTCTCCCTGATTCGCCGAACGCGCCGCAGCCACGCCCCGACGTCAGTACGCGCCATCGCAACCTCCGCGATCCCGCAGAAAGCTCCAATGCCAGCATGGAACTAGCGACAAAAAACAGGTCTTCGTCGTCAATTTCTCTGCAAGCGCTGGGGTTAACTTCTTCGACTCGAAGCACTTTATCAGGCAGGCTGTTAAGTCCCGAACGCGGAGCCCAAATCTCGCCGAACCACGGTGGTATGGCACACATACGTTAGGCCGCGGCCCGACGCGATCAGTCCACGCCATCAAATCGGCGCGGTATCGTTTCCGGTTTCGGTGTCGATGTCGATGCCATCGCCGTCAACGCTAGCGCCGACGCGGATGTCGTCCTCCGTCTCTTCGAGCCCGTCCGGACCAACGGAGAAGAGCTCGTAGTCCGGTGCGTCAGGTTCGTCGATGAGAGTCTTGTCAACGAGCTCGTAGCGCAGCGTGTTACCCCAGGCATCGTCGAGAGGGGTACCAGGCTTGATATAGGGTCCATTCCACTTGTCACCGAGTCGTTCGTCTTCAAAGTCAGGGCGCCGAAGGAGCGCCTGGAGTCCGCCTTCGTCCTCATTTGGAAACCGTCCGACGTTGACTTTGTAGCTACTGAGAGCCTGCTCGATGGACTTCAGCTTGATCACCGTCGAATTGACCTGAGCACCCTCTTGCTGCGGCAGCACGTAAACAACGAGCGCACCCGCAAGCATGAGAATGATCACGATGACGAGAAGGACCTCAACAAGTGAAAAACCACCCGAGTTCGTGCTGATTCTGTGCAGCATCTTCTTCCTCTTTACGCTAATTCCTCTACGAGGCCGGCGCGCCAGTGTCGACCGCGTCTGTTGACTTCCCGCAAAACGGGGTGAATTGATCACTGTAGTGCGTGATGGCGCCACCGTCAAACAGAAGTAGACGAAGCCTCAGGTCGCGCCGATCGAACCAGCGAGCGTAAAAATCGGCAGCAGCAGGCCTAACGCCAAAAAACCGATTGCAACAGCCACCAAACAGAGGATGACCGGCTCCAGAAGTCGCATCGCCTGGTCGACTTGCCGGTGCGTCCTGCGCTCGACCGTGTCCGCAATCTGCACTAACACCTTCTCGAGCTGATTCGACTCCTCGGCAACAGTGATCATCGCCAAAATCTGCGCCGGAAAGACATTCCCCTGACCCAAGGGCCCGCTCAAAGTCTCGCCGCCGCGGACGCTTTCGGCTGCGGCTTCGATGAGCTCCGCCATGACGCGAGAACCTGTCGCGTCACGGCTGATCGTCAGCGCCTGGAGCATCGGCACGCCGTTGGCGAGCATGGTGCCGAGGATGCGGCAGAAACGGGTGATCGCCACCATACGCATGGCGTTTCCGAGCACTGGGATGCGAAAACGCAAGCGCTCGTAGACATCGCGTCCCCACTCGCTGCGGACGACGCTGACGAGGACCCAGGTCGCCAAAGCCATGAGCAGGATCGCGGTGAACCAGTGCTGGCGCGCAAGAGCACTCAGACCGAAGATCACCAGAGTCGGAAGCGGTTTCTCGACGCCTTCGAGAAGGGGTTCAAACTTGGGCACGAAAAACATAAGTGCCGCGACCATGACCGTGGTGCCGAGGGCGCAAAGAAGCGCGGGGTAGATCATCGCCCCACGCACCTTTCCTTGCAGCTCGTCGAGCCGCTCGATGAAGCCCGACAGGCTGTAGAGGACCTCCTCGAGAAAGCTGGCTCGCTCCCCCGCCTGCACCATGGCGACGTGGAGGAGTGGAAAGGCGTGAGGATGCTGACGGAACGCCTCGGTGAGTGACGTTCCCTCGGCGACGTCGTCGCGAATCTTTCGCAGCAGCGCCTTGAGACGCGGGTTGAACGAGGAACGGATCAGAGAGTCGATCGCCTTGAGAAGCGGCACGCCGCTGTGCAGGAGATCAGCTAGCTGGCCGTAAAAGATTCCGAGATCGCGCGACCGGACACGCCGCGTGCTCGTCTCGGCGCGGGATGCTGCTTTCTCGACGATTTGGACGGGAAAAAGGCGCCGCTCATCGAGCGAGCGCATCGCCGCCGCCGCGCTGTCAGCCTCGATCGAGCCGACAACCTTCTCGCCGCTGGCGTTTCTCGCTGTGTATTCAAAGCTCGCCATGAGAATCCTAACGTGCTTGCCGCGCTCAACCGGCCGTACACCGCGCGACTTCTTCGGGTGTGGTGATGCCGGCGAGAACCTTAGCCCAGCCATCCTCCCGTAGCAATCGCAAGCCTTCAGAGCGAGCCACACGAACAACGTCGGTGGCAGGAGCCCGCTGCATGACCTGTTCGCCGATCGCGTCACTCATCCGCATGAGCTCGTAAACACCGGTCCGACCGCGATAGCCGGTCTGGCGACACGCGCGGCACCCAACGCCGCGAGCAATCCTTGCCGACTTGGACACTTTGAGGTCAGCCGGAAATTGCGTTCGGTCCGGCTTGTACTTTTCCTTGCAGTCGACACAAATCGACCGCACCAGCCGCTGCGCCATCGCGCCGACGAGCGTGCTGGTGACCAGAAACGGCTCAACGCCCATGTCGATGAGCCGCGTCGCCGCGGAGGCTGCATCATTGGTGTGCAGTGTCGAGAGCACGAGGTGTCCGGTCAACGACGCCTGAGTCGCCGCCTCGGCAGTTTCGAGATCGCGGATCTCACCAATCATGACCACATCAGGATCGTGGCGCAGGATGGCCCGGAGCCCACGCTCAAACGTCATTCCGACCTTCGGCTCCACCGGGATCTGATTGACGCCGTCGAGGTTGTACTCAACCGGATCCTCGACAGTCAGGACCTTCTTCTCAGGCCCGACGATCGCGTTGAGCGCCGCATAGAGCGTTGTCGTCTTACCGCTACCAGTCGGCCCTGTGACAAGGATGATGCCGTGCGGCCGCTCGATCAGTCGCTGAAACGTCTCGAACGTCTCGGCGTCCATGCCGAGCTCAGGAAGAGAATACAGCACGTTCGACTTATCCAAAAGACGCATAACGATGCCTTCGCCGAAGATCATCGGAATGACGCTGACGCGAACGTCGAGCTGCCGTCCGCCGACGTTGAACTTGATCCGGCCATCCTGTGGCAATCGTTTCTCAGCGATGTTCAAGTTGGAGAGGATCTTGATGCGACTGATGATCGCCGCCTGAAAGCGGTGAATTTGCGGCGGCAAGGCAGCCTCATGGAGCACACCGTCAATGCGGTAGCGGATGGACAAATGGCGTTCGAACGGCTCGATATGAATGTCACTAGCGCGCTCGTTGACCGCTTCGAGGATGATCTCATTGACCAGCTTGATGACGCTTGCTTCGTGCGCCATCTCGAGAAGATCCTCCGGTTCATCGCTGCCGCTGAGGAACTCGAGCCCGTCTGTCCCAACAAGCTCGTCGATGGTGTCGCCACCGACTCCATACTGCGCCTTGATGACTTTTTCGATCTCTTCGGTGGGCGCCAAAACAGGCTCGACGCTGAGGCCCGTCAGCATGCGAGCCTCGTCGAGAGCGTAGAGGTCGTAGGCGTCGCTCGTCGCGACGCGCAGCGTGCCGTTCTCCCGCGACAATGGCAAGAGGCGTTTACGATAGACAAACTTAGGCGGGAGCGAACGTAGGACTTGAGGATCGATTGTGATCGTCGACAAGTCGACCACCTCGAGTGACAGCTCCTCAGCGAGAACCTCGAGCAGCCGCAGCTCGCTGACGTGGCCGAGCTGAACAAGGGCGCGATCGACACGCACTCCCTGGTTGGTGCCGAAATCCAGCGCCTCGGCGAGTTGGTCGGCCGTGATGAGCCCTCGAGTCAAAAGCTCGTCTGCGATGCTCATGAGCCCTCTTCGTATTCGTCAGAATCGCAACGCCGCGAGAGTCAGCCGGATGGACCGCAGCGCCGAACGGTTGCGGCCGGGACCATTGCGTCCGCACAGTAGTTGGGTTTGGGCGATCGAACTCACCGCGCCGGTGTCCAGAAGTTTGCAGCAGCCATTGGCACGGCGGCTCGATCCTGGCCGTGCGGTCGCCCCGACGCGGAAAAGCCGATCCAAAGGCGCCGCAGAAAGAGCTCCACGACGGCGCGGCGATCGCCCGGGACGGTCGTGCCTGCACACCGTCGTTCGCGGCCCAGAAACGATTATGAAGCACGACCGTGGCGGATCAAGTCTATGCGCCTGGCAGGAGCTCATCCCAAGGGAGTGTCAAGACGCTCCGCTCAGTGCACGATTGGCCTTTGGCTCGAGGCGGCAAGCGGCCGAAAAAGGAACACAACGCCTCTCGGCGTGAGGCCATTGACAAGGTCCGAAAAGGAACCCAAAATAACTTCGGGTAAGAGGCTGCAATTCTTTGAGGCACGTCGACTTATGATCTTTCTCCCGCATCGAGCCGGACGCCACGCCGCGACTTCGACGTCGCGCGCGCTCGCCGTGAGGTGGCGGCGCGGCCGTCGCCCAGTTTGGCTGGCGGCTGTCTGCGCCCTGTTCGCGAGCGGTCTGGTGGTGCCACAAGACCCGAGCGGTGCGGAGGACGACGTGCGGGCAAAGCTACTCCCCGTCCGCATCAAGGGCCATGTCACCGACGGACTCTCGAAGAGTCTCCAGGAAGAAGTCGAACGACGTCTCCGCCAGGAGCCGGGGATCACCCACGTCATCGTCGAGATCGACTCGGCGGGTGCCGACTCGGAGGCCGCGGTCGAACTTGCAGAATACCTCTTCGGCCGGCTAAAAAGCGTTCGCACAACCGCTTTCCTGGAGCGCGGGGCACAGGCGACAGCGCTGACGGCGCTCATTGCGCTCGCCTGCAACGAAATCGTCATGGGCGAAGAGAGCCATCTCGGCGCGCCGCGCGAAAGCGCCCGGGCCGGCGACGCCGCACCAGCCGATGGAATTCTGCGGCTGGCGCGAAAGTATGCGGCCAGTCGCAACTATCCAGTGGCACTGGCGAGCGCTCTCTTCACTCCGGCACAGAGCGACGTCCTCCACGTCAGGACGGCGGAGTTCCGCGGCGGTAAGGACGTGGAGACGCACCGCTTCGTCACCCCCGAAGATCTCCAGGACCTCAGAGCACGAAAGATTCGCGTCGTCGGCGAAGCACGTGTCGTCGTCGCGAAGGGGACCACACTCACCATTGGCGCCCGCGATGCACTAACGTTCGGCGTCGCGCGCCACATCGTTAACGACTTTGATGAGCTCCGCGTCGCACTCGATCTCGCCGATGCTCAGGTCGTCGACCCGTCGCACGCCGCGTTCAAGCCGGAGTCGCCTGAAGCGCAGAGCGTCATCGACTTTCTCAATCACCCGTTCGTCCGCTTCCTGCTCATCATGGGAGGCTGTCTCGGGCTCCTCCTCGAGTTCAAGATGTTCGGCACGATGATCCCTGCTGCGTGCGGTGCACTCTGCTTTATCGTCTTTTTCGTCGCCGCATGTTTCCCGGTCTCCGGAGCCGAACAGGCCAGCGCCACGATCTACGAAGTGCTGCTCTTCGTCGTTGGGCTCGGCTTGATCGGCCTCGAGCTTGCCTTTCCGGGTGTCGCGATCTTCGCGCTTTTGGGGGTAGCGCTCTGCGGACTGAGCATCATTTTGGCCATGATCAGCGGTGGGTTGACCGAAGAAGGCGGACTCGAGAGATTCCAAGAGGCGCTATTCGTTTTCTTTGGGTCATTTGGGGTTGGAGTCATGCTGTTCATGGCGCTGCTATGGTATCTGTCGACGTCCTCTGCGTTTCGCAAGCGTGGGTTGGTGACCGAGACGGCCATCGTCGGTGTGCCGACGGCGGATTCGGCGCTCGAGTCCCAATCAGATACGGCAGAGCTGGTTGGTTGTACGGGGAGCGCCGTGACCACGTTGCGCCCCGCGGGGAAGATCGAGCTCGAGGACGGACGACAGCTTGATGTCGTCTCGGACGGTCAGTATATCGAGAAAGGTCAAATGGTCCGCATCGTCGAGTCGATTGGCGCCAACGTCGTCGTCGCGGCTGTCGAAGGCTCACCGGAAACGACAGAATGACACGCTGCGTGCCAGACGCAACCCGAAGAGGTTATGAAGAGGCGAGTCGGCCCGATCGCAGCGGCCGCTTGGGACAACCCTAATGTCAGAATTCATCTCGAGCCCTCTGCTGGCGTTCCTGCTCATTGCGGTGGGGATCGCATGCCTCTTTCTTGAGCTCTTCATTCCGTCGCTCGGCATTCTCGGCATCGTCGGCGGTCTGAGTACCGTCTTTGGCATCTACAGTCTCTTCGCTCAGGGCCACACCGTGCTAGCGGTCGCGTCGATCGCGGTCACGGTGACGGTCGTGCTCCTATCGATTCGATACTGGCTGCGAAAGGTTTCTCTGAAGACCGCGCTCACGGTCGATGAGCCGATGCGTGGCCAAACCGCGATTTCGGAATTCGTTGGCCTCGAGGGGGTGACCATCTCTGAGCTGCGCCCGGCCGGAATCGCCGCCATCGGGGGACACAAGATCGACGTGATCAGCTCAGGCGGGTTCATCCCCAAGGGAGCCAAAGTCCAAGTCACCGACGCCTCTGGAAACCGAGTGCTGGTGAAGCTATGCGCTGAGACATCCGAGACGACGCCGCCGCCATGAGGATCGCGGCGCGGGGACGGAGAGCAGTGCGGGGCGATCGGTTCATTTTGAGACAAAATAGAAACTCAACCCGCCCACACGCGGGCGCCTAAGAGGAAAGAGAGGAACGTAATGGTCCCAATGTGGTCAACGTTTGGGCTGGATGCGCCGTGGCTAGCCATAACAATCTGGCAGGGAATCGGCGCCGCCGTCGGTATTCTCTTCGCTGTCGTAGTCGTCTTTTTCTTTCTCGCTTTCGGCAAGCTGTGGCTCCAGGCCTACTCTTCCGGCTGCCCGATCGCGATCACTGAATTCGTCGGTATGTTCCTGCGGAAGATCAACCCGCAGCTCATCACGGACGTCCTCGTCACCAGCACCAAGGCCAACATTCCTGTTGGCATCGACAAGCTACAGAGCCACGTGCTGGCCCGGGGCAACGTTCGCCAAGTGGTTCAGGCGCTCGTCGCCGCCTCTCGCGCCGAAATTCCTCTGTCGTTCGAACGTGCAGCCGCCATCGATTTGGCGGGGCGCGACGTCCTCGACGCGGTACGCACGAGTGTGCACCCGAAAGTGATCGACTGCCCCAGTCCCGGTCGCGGCCGCGCCACCATCGATGCCGTCGCCAAGGATGGGATTCAGCTCCGCTGCCGCGCCCGCGTGACAGTGCGCACGAACCTGCCGCGGCTGGTCGGTGGCGCCACGGAAGAGACCGTGATCGCGCGCGTCGGTGAGGGCATCGTAGCTGCCATCGGCCAGTCCGACACCCACAAGGATGTGCTAGCTAATCCGCGGAAGATCTCCCAAGAAGTTCTCAACGCCGGTCTCGATGCGCAAACCGCCTACGAAATCGTGTCGATCGACATCGCCGACATCGACGTCGGCGAGAACATCGGCGCCAGGCTCCTTGTCGACAAGGCAGAAGCCGAAAAGAAACGGGCGCAGGCCGAGGCCGAAGTGCGGCGCGCGCAAGCCGTGGCGCGCGCGCAAGAGATGGAGGCACTGACGCAGGAAAACCGCGCCAAGGTCGTACTGGCAGAGAAGGAGATTCCGTCGGCGATCGCTGACTCGTTCCGTCACGGCAACCTCGGTGTCATGGACTACTACAATCTTCGCAACTTGCAGGCCGACACACGTATGCGAGAGGAGTTAGCGAAGAACGTCGAAGAGGAGGAAGACGATCGTTCGCTGGACGAATCGGAAAGGACCTAAGAGCCCGCTGCGGCGCTGCGCCACAGATTCGAAGCTACTCGCACTCGGATCTGCCGTCGCGAGCACCGGCAATGACTGAGCTGCTGCCGCAAAGTATTGTGCCAGATGGAAGCGATGGGGCTGGCAGAATAGGCCGTTCTCCCGGCCAAAACGATTCTCTTGAACAGGCTTTCGCAATATGTCCGAGCTACACGCAGTCATGCCCGATCTCGTGACAATGCTGCTCATGGGTGCCTTTGCCGACCCAGAGCAGCTCGTCAAAATCTTGTTCGTCGTAGTCGTCATCGTCGGTGGGATTCTGCGGGCACTCTTCAGTGCTCGCAAAGCAGTACGGCGACCACCGACGACGCGTGGCCTGCGGGAGTTTCTTGAAGAAGTACGGCGAGAGTCAGAAGAGGCGCAAGGCCAGGGCGCGCGGGATGTACGAGATGTCCAGCCGGATGAAGCTGCGGAACCCGCCGCCGTCGAGTACGATGTCGCGGCGGCGCAGCAAGAGCAGGCGCGACAAGAAGCGCTGCGGGAACGCCGCCGAGAGCTGCAGCAACGGCGTCAAGCGGCGCAGAGGCAACGGCAGCAGCGAGGCCGGCGTCCGCTAGAACAACCGCAGGAAGCGAATGCGGCGGAAGACGCGCGCGGCGACCGACAGCTGAGCGACGAACTTTTGGTCTCAAAACTCCAGTCGCGGCACATCGAATCGGTCGCCGAACGCCGCCATCTCGAGAGTGGTCTGGCGAAACGTCGTCTTCGCAGCTCGTGGAACCAGCGACGCGCGACGCGGGAAAGGCGGCGCTCACGGGCGGCGGCTCTGGCGGCACGTTCCACGCCAGTGTACGGACACTTGACTCTCAGAGACCTGATCGTAGCGCAGGTGATTTTTTCACCGCCCCGTTCCAAACGGTCGTTTCAGGCTGAGCGTGATCTGGGCGGGCGTCCCATGTATTAACTTAACAGCCCGTTGAAAAAGTCATTCGGCCGAAGAAACTGGCCTCTTCACGCCCAGCTCGACCGCGTCAATACTCGAAAATCCCGAAGATTGCCTCCGTTTGCCGCAGCCGATCTGGACGCGAAGAGACCAGTTTTCGGCTCGAAGCACTTTTTCAACAGGCTGTTAACCTCCGATGCGTTAACATCGAGTTTGGAAATCCTCCGAAGGCCCGGAGACGACCATGCGTTCGCCGCCTCTGACGCCAAGCGGCCGGTCTACGTGGAAGCACTCTTTGGAGAGACTGGTAACGTCTCGTCTCCAGAGGTGTTTCCAACGAAGCGGCGGACGTCGTCTCGACGAGCGGAGACACTGCCAAACAGGGGTGTACAGCCGACAAGGTCGCCGCTACAATGCTCCCGCCCCGCTGAGGCGAAGTGCATCTTTGCGGCTCTGTGGCGGAATTGGCAGACGCGACGGATTCAAAATCCGTTGCCCGTTAAGGGCGTCCCGGTTCGACTCCGGGCAGAGCCATATCCGGGGCAAGGACTCACGACAACGGCCAAGAACTAGACTTCGTCAGTTTTTAGGCCAGTTGAAGTCCCCGAACGAGCGGCCTGATTGTCTCCTCCTCACATCCGCTTCCGCGACCTGCGCGTCACCTTCGTGCGCTGGCTCGAGATCGCTGAGTGTTACCAGCCCGCCTGAAAAAGTCGGCCGAGAAACCGGCCTCTTCACGCCCAGCTCGACGGCGTCAATCCGCAAAAAACTCGGAGATTACCTGCGTTTGCCGCAGCCGATCTGGACGCGAAGAGGCCGATTTCTCAGCCGAATGACTTTTTCAGGCGGGCTGTTAATCCGACTCGTCATCAGGATCTGACAAGTACGTAGTACAAGAGCGACTTGGCCTTTGCTGCTGGAGCCGTTGCCACACCTCGAACACCGTGAGTAGAGCCTTCACCGCGGCCTGTTCTTTGGGATCTCTCGGCATATCTATATATTCTTTCGGGCGCACTCCAAAGTACGGGGGTGCAGATGTCGCATAACGTCGGTTTCGTAGGGATTTACGAAGGCGTAGCAGCTTGACACGGCACGAAAAAAGTCCTTTCTCTTCGAATTGGAAAGTCAGTGAAGAGAAAGGACATGACAATGCTGGAGAAGATCGACGATTTGCTTGGAGAGTTCAAGCGTCAGCTCTGTGAGACGCTCGGGGATTTCGAGTCGGCGGGCTTGAGCCCGCGGTCATTGTCGGCTTTCGAGCGGTCGCTGTTCGAACAGCTCGGGGAGCTTGGGCGAACGATCGAACAGTCGGTTCTTGAAGAAAGCGACGTTGACGAACCGCACCTCGACATCGATGGCGAACGGCACTACCGCAAGTACCGCGGCCCCAAGGAGTATCAGTGCTTTCTTGGGAAAATCGAAGTGAAGCGGACGGTCTATCAGGCCAACGGGGCGAGGGCTCGCACCATGTGTCCGTTGGAGCGCAATGCAGGCATTTTGCACCACGGCATGACACCGCTGGCCGCCGAATTCGTGAGCTACTCGACGGCATTGTCAGTCCCCGCGGAAGTCGAAGAGTTCTGTCGGCGCTGGCACTTTCTTCGTCCATGCGCGACGGTGATCAAGCACGTAGCAAGCGAAGTCGGCGAGCTAGGAGAAGATCTCTCTGAGATCTATTTCGAGCACGCTGTGTCCACCGAAGACGAAGCCGAGTCGGCTAAGGTCGCCGCTGTGAGTCGAGACGGCACCATGGTGAACGTTCGCGGCGAGGGCTGGCGTCAGGCGGAGGTCGGCACGATTGCGCTCTACGACAAAGCTGGTGAACGACTCTCAACAAAGTACGTCGCTGAAATGCCCGATGGAAGCGTGGAAGGTTTGAACGAGAAGCTCGACCGAGAGGTCCGAGCTGTCAAGGGCAGCCTTCCTCGGGGCGCGAAGTTGGTCTTTCTCGCCGACGGAGCGCTCTCGAACTGGACGTATCAGTCTGGGCATCCGATCCTCAAGCGCGCCACAGGCATCCTCGATTTCTTTCACGCTGCCGAGAAGCTGCGCGAAGCTTCCGAAGCTCTGTTTGGTCCCGGGAGCCCGGAAGCGACAACGTGGTTCCGAGAGCAACGTGCGAAGCTTCTCGAGCAGAAGGACGGGGTCAAACACGTACTTCGGTCCCTACGCAACCGTCGCACGAGGCGAGGTATCACGTCAGGGAAGCGAGCGAAGACTCTTCACGAAACCGAACGATACTACGACCGCAACCGTGAACACATGCGCTACTCGACCTATCTCACCAAGGGACTGCCGATTGGCAGCGGTGTCGTCGAAGCTGCGTGCAAGACCGTCGTCGGACACCGTCTCAAACGATCCGGCATGCGGTGGTCCTCTCGCGGCGGCCAGCAGATCTTGAATCTACGTTGCGCCGTCTTGAGTCGACGGTGGGATTCGTTCTGGGGCGCTCATGAGCAAATACTCGGCGAGATGAAAATCGCGGCCTGATCCGCGTTATGCTGCGACTGCACCCAAGTACGGTGTACGGCCGGGATACAGAAAAGCGCGCGAGCCTCGGTAATCTGACAATAACCAGGCAGCACCATCCTCTGCTTCGCTCACCACACCCACGTCGAGCTTTGGAAAACTGCAGAGCTGCTTCACTTCATCATCTTCGGGTTTTTGAAAATAAAAATCATGCTTCGATATTCTGAACTCAGAAGAAAATCCTCCTTCGTCCGTAGGCTGCCCCCAAGTAGGCTCGTCAAGATTCGTCAGCACTCTAAACCGTCCAGCCTCTGAAGTTGAAAGAAGCAAAAACCGGTATTCCCCAGAATGATAGTCGTAGCACTCCACGAGCACCCAGTCCCCAAGCCCCTTCGCTAACTCCTCTGTAACATACGTGTAGGCAGTAGAGGGCAGTCTTTTGAGAACGAAATGCAACTCATCCCTTTCGCTCTCGGAAAGTTCTAATTGATCCCAATTGGCGCGGATCCCGGATTCGTCCTTGCACCCACCGATCAAACAACAACTCACGACGAAAGCAGCCACAACTGGTCTACGAAATCCCATCGTCGACATCTCGTCAAAGACAACGTTCCGAGTCGAAATGAAGTCAACAGCCGGTTGAAAACAGATGGTTGCTCATCCCACCCAGTGAATACGCGATGAGCACCGTTGCGAAGACGCTCGTTCCCAAGGCCGAGGCACGCTCGAGAGTCGTCCGACGCCAGGGCCGCGTCGGCGTCGGCATCGGAGACGACTCACCACTCAGCGTGGCTGGTGAATCGTGCGGACGCGGTCCACCTTGCCGCCGCCGATCTCGAACGGCCGCTCATCGCCGGGCCACTTGATCCTTATGCGATCGACACGGTCGACGGCTCCCAAGCCGAACGTCAGCGTCGTCTCCATCTGTGATAGGTAACTACGCGTTGGCATGACGACACGATGCTGTGTCACTCCTCCGGCATCAATCTCGACGCGCGCTCCGATCGCATCGCGATTCGCACGGCTGCCGACAAGCCGAAGTCGCAACCAGTGGTGCCCCTCCTGCTGGTCGTTACGAAAGAGAAGTGCTCGATCTCCCGTCTGCGTCAGGAGAACGTCGACGTCGCCATCGGAGTCGATGTCGGCGTACGCCGCCGCCCTGCCAACAACCGGCCTGGCCAGATCGCCGGCACTACCCTTTGCCACGGGCACAAAGCAACTCGGACCCGCGTCGCCGCAGTTCCAAAAGAGCTGTGATGGCTGTCGGTAATGCTGGCTCGGCTGCAGCTTGTTGATCTCTTCTTCAAGGTGTCCGTTGGTTTGAAAGAGATCGAGACGGCCATCGAGGTCGTAGTCGAAGAAAAAGAGGCCGAAGCTCAGCAGTTGCCGGCTGACCGGTCCAACACCTTCTGCGATAGTCTCGTCGGAGAAGAACGCGGACGTTCCATCGGAGACGAATAGTGAGCTCATCTCGCCGGCGAAATTGCCGATGCCAATAGCTAAGCTGGCGTCGTTGCGATAGTGCGCAGCGTCGATCCCCATGGCACCGGTCGCGGCGCCGTTGCCATCGTAAGCGACGCCGACCATGCTACCGATCTCTTCGAAAGTATCGTCGGCGCGGTTCCGAAACAGGAAGTTACGTACCGTGTCGTTGGCGACGACCACGTCGAGACGACCGTCCTGATCGACGTCAACAGGAATGAACGCCAAAGCCTTTGCTACAGCTGTCTCCTCGCCACCGACGGCCGACGTCACGTGCAGCCCAACCTCGGCAGCGATCTCAGAAAAGGTGCCGTTCGCGTTGTTGCGAAACAGATACGGCTGCGTGCCAGCAAAGTCAGTTGGCGGTCCGTACGCACGACCATCGCCGATGAGCTGCTGATTCGTGCTCAGATCAATCTCACGGCTCCACCGCACGTAATTGCAAACGAAGAGATCGAGGTCTCCGTCGGCGTCATAGTCGAAGAATCCAGCACTCGTGCTCCACTCATCCTCGCCACCACCGACCCTGGCCGGATCGGTCACTTCGGCGAAACGCTGCTGCACGTTGCGAAATAGGCGATTCTTACCGACCGCCGTGAAGTAGACGTCGACCCAGCCATCGTTATCGAAATCACCAACTGCGACCCCCATGCCATAGAAACTAACGTCCAGGCCGACGTCCTTCGTCACGTCGGTGAAACCACCGCGACCGTCATTTTGAAAGAGCGCAGGTGCCGGCGCTGGCCGGTCGCTTGCACCGACGACGTCGTGTTGCCATGGCCTACCGTTGACCAAGAGGATGTCAGGATCGCCGTCCGCGTCATAATCCAAAAACGCGCAGCCTGGCCCCATCGTTTCTGGAAGCAGCTTCTCACCAGTTGCGCCACTCGTGTGTTCGAAATCGAGCCCTGAAGCCGCCGTGATATCGGTGAAGATGACTCGCGGCGGCTCGGCAGGTCGGTGCGGGTTAGCTGGGGGAGTCGGCGGCGGTTCCACGACCGTCACGCTGTCGTTCGGCTTGTTCAAATACCAAACGAGTGCAGTGATCGTCACACCAATCACGACAGCCACGGCGAGCGACCACCTAAGCGCACGGGCGATGACGGCCTCGCCGCCAGGCCGAGGAGGCTGCATCTCGTTCTCACGGCTCTCTTGCGTCATCGTAGGCTCAATATCATCTGCAGCAATCGCGTGTCGAAGGCGGTGGCATCTCCACCTATTCTACACGCGATCGCCGGCGTCACTTCTCCATTTCGACGGCTCGGTCTGGCGGCAGCTCGTACGCGCCGACGCGCTGAAGGTCGTAGATCACCACGGCTTCTGCCGCATGATCCGCGGCGGGGTTCTCAGCTCGGTGTTGCGTGACAGCCCGATCCCGCGCGTTTTCGTCCGGCCTGTAGCGCTCGTGAAGAACGCGGTGGGCTTCGGCCTCCTCCGGCATCCCGAGTCGAGCGTAGATGAGTGCAAGGTTGTGATGCGCCAAGGTATTTTCCGGATCCAGCCGGAGTGTCTTTTGAAACCACGCGATCGCTTCTCGCTGCAGCGCCTGACGCCGTTCCCTTCTAGCTTCGCCTCGCTCTCGCTTGCTCTCCTCGAAGATTGTCAAACCGAGCTCGTTGAGGACGCGATAGTCCTGGCTAAAATCGAAACCGCGATCAGCTGCGGCGGCGAACTCGTTTCGCGCCAACTGCGAAAAACTCTCACGCGCTGCGGCAAGGCGACCGTTCTGTTTGTTGACGACTCCGGTGAGCCACGCAAGCGTCCAGGGCAGCGGAGGAGGATCATGCTTGGCAGACACGCCAAGCACCTGAACTGCCTCGGCGAGTCGTCCCTCCTTGATGTAGACACGGGCACGATTCACGAGCCCGTCAACCTTGCCGAGTTCCTGCACCTGTCGAAAGGCCGCTTCGGCTTGGCGCAACTCGCCTCGACTCGAGCCCTTGTTCCCTTTGCGCAGGAGGCCGATTCCGTAGTCATTCCAGCGCTCCCAGAGCTCCGTTTCAACGCGGCGATTGAACGGTGTGCTCGCAGTTCCTCGAACCGGCAAAGTCACTTTGTCGATCGCAAGTGTGGTCACCGGCAGATCGTTGCGAACGGCGGCTCCGTTCAAATGGCGATAGAACGTCGTGTCGAACTTTCGATACAACACTTTGACCGTGACCGTAATGCTCTCCTTTACATCCTCGGGGACGCGGAGACGATAGTGCACGACGTCGGCAGCGCCCGGTGGAATCTGATGGTTCCACAAACTCACGAACACGTCCTGGACGTTCCGCCGATCAATGCGACGTCCCTGCCGGTCCAGCACGTAGGAATTGATGAAGTGCGACCACGGATCGACACTGCCATCGGAGAGCATCCCTCCACTGCGGCCAATCAATTCGAGACCGTTGGTCGTCACAGACACGTCGATCCACAGCTCGTTAGAATCCGACGTCCCTTCCGTGAGCAAATGCCCAAGTCGAAGCGTGCGGATAACTGTCTCGATAAGGTAGGTCTCGCCGGGGACAAGTTCCGGGACGGTGGGCCTCAGAGGTGCCAGGAGTTGGCCCGAAACATCCTCACCACGCTTGAGACCAAAGAGGTCGACACGAACAACACCGTCGAGAAAACGTCGATGCGCCTCATTGACCTTCTCCGGAAAACGAAGCATGTGAGGAATCGCCGTATTGGCTGAAGGAAACTGATGCCCATGAACCTTGAGCTCGTTCGAATCGTCGAAAAACGCAGCGCCGAAGTCGCCGGATGCGATGAGCGGCATGTGACAACCATTGCAGTTCTCCTCCGCCTTCTCGGGGTAGTAAAAGCTGGATGCTCCATGCCCTGAGACACCGCTGAGGTGGTACGAATCGTAGTGGTTTTGCCCACGGAGCCACTTGTAGTCGTTCAGTTCCTTCGGCAAATGAACCTTGTGACACGTGCCGCAAAACTCCGGTGTGCGATGAAGTGGCCTGAGAAAGGTACGCTTGTGAAACGCGGGCTTCGCCTTGATGAGTTGCGCATTGACCCAGCGTAGAAAACTGTTTTGCGACCCAGCGAATGGATAGTGCACTGGCTCGTCAATGGTGTAATCGCCGTTGCCCCGCGGTGAGTCCACACTGACGATACCGTGGCACACCGTGCAGGTGATTCCGGCACTGGCGCTGTCGCTGCCCGAAGTGCCGCCGTCCGAGCTCTTGACGTCGAAATTCGGGTCGTCGAAGGTGCCGGCGAAGAGAGGAACCGGATCGTGACACCCAGCACAGAAGCGAGAGGCCTCGACGTTGCCGTCGCGTGCCATGAGTTCCTTACGGAGCGCCTTGATGGAGAATGCATAAGCCGGATTATTGAACGAGCTCATGCGATGCATGCTGTGTGACCAGTCCTCGTAGACATCGGGATGGCACTTCATGCAATATGCATCGTTCATGAAGACGCCTTCGGGAATTGTGTGACCAGAAGCCGTCTTCGAAAACGACGGAGCGAAGTCGCGCTCCACGGCGTCGCCGTCCTTCCACGTACGAGGGTCGTGACCATGCATCGCCATCATGACGAGGGCGCTCGCAACCCCCAGCGCGGCGAGAACGATTCCCGCACGCCACTTGAGCGGCGGCCCGGCGAGCCGGTGCAGGATGTAAAACCAAATCACCGCAAGCGGACTCACGGCGTGGATCCAGTAGATCGTGCGGCGAAGCGTCGGATGTTTGAGGTCGAAGACACCCTCGATCCGAGTCAACAAGAGACCAGTCAACACCAAGATGGTAGCCGCGACGAGAAGAGCGTATCCGACTCTGACAGCGAGACGGTTTGGGCGATCCTTGGCGTTGCGAACGTGGAGCGCAGCGAAGAGAAACAGCGGAAAGATGCCACACAGTCCCAGGCCCAAGTGGGCGAGAAACATGTACTGGTAAAAGTAGTTCTGGCGGACAACGCCCGTGTACCACTCCGAGATCGTCACGCTGACGAGATAGACCGAGTTGATCGCGAGCAGCAGAAAGAGAGTCAAAACAAGATACAAGAGCTTGTGAAGGCGTGGGCCGACCGCAGGAAGATACCGGCGCATTCCCGGAATGCTACGGAGCTCGCGCATCGTCTCACGCTCGGAGAGCGCCTCTTGATCGGCGCGCATCGGCAAAGATTCATTGCGGTCGTCCGTCATTAGCGCCAAGCCCTATCTAGCGTGCGTGCTCAAGCACCATCACCGTCGTTGAAGACGGCAATGAGTCCCGGTGTACATCCCAACAGCTTGTCCCCGGTCGTTCAATCGCGAGCTCGTCGCAGGCAGTCAGGAACTCGGAGACCGGGAATAGGTCCAAATTGACCTTCGGTGTCTTGTAATGCATAGGAATCACAATCGCTGGTGTGGTCTCACGGATCACGGCAAGAAGATCCGGGATCGTCAGCGTCGGTGGTCCACCCGCAAGTGCCAACAGCACATCGACGTCGCGCAAAAAATCGAGGGATTCGCCGGTGAGCGCGTGCCCGAGATCACCTTGGTGCGCCACGGTCAGCCCCTCGAGACAGAACTTCACCATCGCGTTCGGGCCTTCTGCCACAGCATTCTCAAAGACTTCGCACGCGGCGAACTCTATGTCGCGAATGACCTGAGTCTGGCCGCAAAGATCGAGCGCCTTGAGGATGTGTGGCTTGCCTCGAATCGTCGAGACGTCGGAATGGTACTTGGGATTGTCGTGGCTGACAGAGACCACATCCGCCGTATCGTCGATCGGCAGATATCCACCGCACAGCGGATAGTTGTATGGGTCCAGAATCACCTTGCGCAGCGCCCCGGAAGCTGCGTCCAGTTCTCCCTCGACCGCAAACGCGGCATGTCCATACCAAGTGATGCGCATAAGAGCGCGAGACCTCCATCAAGTCGCGACGTCGCACCTACCCACTAAGAGAACACACTACCACAAGACAGAAAATAAGCAGCCGTGAGCGTTTTTCAATCGCCAAATCCCAGCGCCTTTGCCAGCGGTCTCGACATGTCACGGATCTCTTTCAACGCGCGCTCACCGATTGGCGACTGTCTCCCGGCGATCGAGAACTCGACTCGGACATGGCTGCGGTCGACTGTTGCGGCGATGGCCCAGGCACCCCCCCACGACCTTCGGCGAGGAGCGGTCCCGAGCGACCTCGCAGCGCGTCCATGGCGCCAGCGAGCACAGCTCGCAGCTTACGGATCTTCGGTCGCTCATACAGAACGAGGAGGAGGATCGAAACTGCCATGGCCTTGAGCTCACGTCGCGCCCAACGTCGCTCCTCACGCCGATACGTCCACACGAGACGAAGTCGATTGCGCGTCATGTAGTAGTGGCGCAGCGGTGAATGATGCGTACAGATCGGCCGCTTCCAGAGCAGGCGGTGCACCCTTTGATCGCCGAGAGCATGCCGCAGTAGTGGTCGGGTCGTCATGATCACTTCGTAGCCGCGGCGGCGTAGCCGAAGGCAGTATTCGTTGTCGACGCAGTCGATGAAGAACGCGTCGGCGAAGCCCCCGACGTCCACTGCGGCGTGCAGCGACAACAAGCTGCCGGAGGTGATCACCACCTCGGTGGCGATCGCAGCTCCATCGCTCGGTGACGGAATGTACGCTAGCCGGCCGCTAGGATCGTGCCGATAATTCGCCCCCAACATTCCAAGGGGGCGTCTACCCGCCTCCCACTGCGCATGGACCTCGGCGTACGTAGCGATCAGTTCATCGTCGACCCAGGTGTCCTGATCGAGCGTCAAAAGCCATTGAAACTCGCCGGCGCGGGCCAGCTCGACGCCCTGATTCAGCGCCGCTGCAACACCGAGATTAGTGGAGTTTTCGACAAGCTGAAACGACGAGAAGGCGGAGACGCCCTGGCGCAGAGCTTGGACTTCGTCCGGCGAAGACGCGTTGTCCACGATGAACACACGGTCCACTTGCGACGCGACAGCAGACAGACGCTCGAAGAGCTGATCGTCGGAATGATAGGTGACGACGACGGCACACGTGTTTCCGCGCGTCGGGGGCAGCTTCGCACGGCTCGGCGTTGTCGGCATGGCTCTCCGATAATCTACGTCTCGCGAACGGTCTCCACCCTGTTCCACTTCTTCGATCAAACTGCCGGGTTTCGTTGCCTCAAATCGCTCCGATTCCAGAGCCGAGGGCGCAGGCGAACCCCAACTCGCGCGAAAGAAGGTGGCGGCAAGTACCTCGGTAACGATCGCCACCGACGCCCGACGCGACGGCGTTTGATGAGCGCTTGATAAGCGCTTGCGTGGGCGTAGGCGCGACCGTGGGCGTTTGCGTGGGGGCGAACGCCGTCTCAGGTGGAATCCGAGACTAAGTCGGGAGCGAGCTAGATCCAGCCCTCGAAAACCCCGAAGCGTATCCGACCGCACGTCGTACCGATCAACCGACCGACGCGGCGACGCCTGAACATCCACTTGCGCTGGAGCCGGCGCTTGATCACGTGATAGTCGGGCGGCCGATGCCGAGTCCGCGAATGATGTGCGCACGGTAGATCCCCGGCGTAGCAACCGAGACTTGCCTCCTGCGCCTGAATACAAAGGTCGGCGCCGTAGAGATGATGTCCGCCGAGCTGCTCGTCAAATCGGAGAGGACAGCTTGCCGGCACGATAAGACAAAACTCATCGAGCGTGTCAACGATCGCCGGTAACGGTCCGTAGTACGCCGCCTGCCCGTCGCCATCGAGCGCATGACCCAGGAAACGCTTGGCTTGCCTCCCCATCGGCCCCAAGACAGCCCAGCGCGGCGACCGGTTCTCTAGCTGCACGAGCGTATCTTGGAGGGAGACGAGCCAACGAGGCGGAAACACGACGTCCTCGTGGCAGAAGACGATAATGTCACCACGTGCAACGCCTCGGCCACGGTTCAGAGCCTGCGGCGACGACTCCAGTCCCGCCCGATTGTCGCAGGCAACGACGTCGATCGCCACGCCAGGAGCTCGACTCAGCTGTGCGATCGAAATGCGGCAACGCTCGTACTTCTCCGCGTCGCGGAAGCACGTCACAAAGGAAACTCTCATCATTCACACCGCTCTTCGCTGTCCAGTCCGGCGCCAAAGCGACGCCTTCATATCAACCGAAGCCTGCTGTGGGCCTCCGCTTCGGGCGGCGCGCCGACCGAGCCACTGCGGCAAACAATGCCGGCACGAGATTTGTTCGCAGATCCGACCTACCCATCGACAACCATTCTCCATATATTTGACGGAGTCAGTCGCTTTTCTGCCGGATGCCTCCCGAATCCCAACTTCACCACCAGCCCGTTGGCCGAAAGACGCCAAGTATACCGTGTATGTTGCCTAGGAACGAAATGATCCGAGCAGTTTGCTTCTTCATGGCGCTCGCTGCTTCGCCGCTAGCATGGAGCGGCGAATGGACGCGTGAACAGTGCCTAAGCGAGCTCGAGGCACTCGTGGCGAGAAAAGCGTCAGGGCCTGAGATCCAAAAACGGCGTGACGACATCCAGCTTTGGCTGACTAAACTCACCGTGACTTCCCTCGATCTCGGTGAGTACGCCTTCGTCGAGGGCGTCGCTCGCTATCTCGTTCACGACGCCGAAAAGGCGAACGCGATCATGCTCGAGTACGTCCGCGAGTATCGTGACTTTCCCGATTCCGTTTATTCGCCCTACATTGGCTTGATCATGCTGTCGAGGACCGGCAGCTCGGTCGTGGATCGCGACTACGACACGGCAAAACTCACGCTGCCGTTCGCCGTAGAGTTCAGCCGCGATCGAGCTGGCGTTTACAAGAGAATTGCGGCCTCGGTTCGCCGAGACACGACGAATTCTGGGCAGGACTTCCTGAACCACCTGCTCGTACAGCTATTGACGGATAGCGAATTGAGCGCGACGGCGAAACAGAAAGTGATTCAGGACCTTTACGGCACGCGAGCTGCCGCGCCGCGCGCTGCGACACCGGACCGTGGCAAGTCAAGTGAAGGTGCCAAGGGAGGACGCGACTTTCGGTCGCTTAAGGCTGTAGACATCGACGGCGACAGTTTTTCGATCAGTGATTACAAAGGAAAAGTGGTCTTGATCGATTTCTGGGCGACCTGGTGCGGACCATGTCTGAGGGAACTCCCTAACGTCGTGGCGACGTACAAGAAGTACAAGGATCAAGGATTCGAGGTTGTCGGCATCTCGCTGGACCGCCAGAAGTCATCCTCGAAGGTCCGCAACATGACGCGCAGACGAGGCGCGACGTGGCGGCAAGTGTGCGAGGGCGGCGGTTGGAAGACCAGGTTAGCACAAGAGTATGGCATCCGGCGTATCCCCGCCACGTTTCTGCTCGACCGCCACGGTCGTCTGCGCTACCAACAACTACGCGGCCTGGACCTTGAGCGACGGGTCGCCGAGTTGCTCAAAGAAGATGGCCCTGCCCCCGTGCCGCCAGCGGTAGGCCCCACGTCGTAGTCGTGCGACGCGCATTTGTCGTTCGACGCGGCATCGGTGCGCCCGTTCACTAGCGCGCAATCGCCGCCATCCGCTGCGAAAGCGCGACGATCAAAACGGCGTGCGCCCTCAACGCCTCGAGACGGTGCGGCTAAGTCGTGCACGGCGACTCGGACATGAGATCGTTTCCGTCCTTCACGACACCTCGGATCCGTCGGCAGGGGCCAACTTCTCGGCGACGATCTCGGCGATGTCCTTGACGTCAATCCCGCTCTCCTTCTGCTGCGCTGCGTCAGTGAGCATCGTCATACAGAACGGACAAGACACAGTCACGACGTCGGGAGTCAGGACCTCAAGCTGCTTCCAGCGCGCCGCATTGACGCGCTGCTCAGGTGCCTCCTCCATCCACATACGCCCACCCCCGGCACCGCAGCACAGCCCCTGCCGCCGCGACGCTTCCGCCTCAACGGTCGTAGCGCCTGCAGCCGCGATCAAGTCCCTCGGCGCGTCGTACTCACCATTGTGGCGGCCAAGGTAGCAAGCGTCATGGTAGGCAACGGTCCGCGCTACTGACTCGTTGCTTTCACGCAAACGCAACCGGCCGGTTTCCAAGAGATCCCGAACATACTGCGAGTGATGAACGACGTCATAGTTTCCGCCGACACTCGGATAGTCGTTCTTGAGCGAATTGAAACAGTGCGGGCACGTGGTCAGGATCTTTCGCACACCGGTCGCATTCAGTGACGCGACGTTTTCCTCCGCCAGCGCCGCAAAGGTGAACTCATCGCCGAGACGCCGAGCCGGGTCTCCCGTGCACCGCTCGCACTCGCCAAGAACCGCGAACTTGACGCCAGCGCAGCGCAGGATCTTCACTAGAGCGCGGGATACTCGTTGGCTGCGCCGGTCGAAGCTTCCTGCGCAGCCGACCCAGAGGAGAACCTCCGGCTCGGGTTCGTCCGCTAAGGTCGGCACCTCCAATCCTTCGGCCCAAGCAAGCCGCTCGGACTGAGGCAGCCCCCAAGGGTTGCCCGCGGCGCTCGAACGCAGCGCCGCCTGGGCACTTCCACGGATCATGCCTTCACCGACGAGGAATCTCCTCAGGTCGACGATCGCCTCGAGCTGATCGATCATCACAGGGCACTCGTCGACGCACGCAGCGCACGTAGTGCAGGCCCACAACTCCTCCTCGCCGACGATTTCGCCGTGGAGCGTCGTCGCCGCCTCAGAGTCTGATTCCCCGCGAGGTTCCGACCCCGCATTCGCCGTCTGCGTTGCGGCCGCGAGCTTCGTGACCAAGCGCATGGGTGAGAGCGGTTTACCGCTTTGCGATGCGGGGCAGACGTTGTGGCAGCGAGCGCACTCGGTGCACGTGTCGAAGCTGCGTAGCTGGTCGCGCGTGAAGTGCTCGACCTGGGAAACACCATAGCGCTCTTCGGCCTCGACCTCCTCCATCGAAACTCTTGAGAGTGTGCCGACACGACGATTCGGTCGTGAGAAAAGATGAAACGGAGCGATCACGATGTGTCGCAGCTTGCAAAACGGCAATAGGGCGATGAAGGCAAGCGACAACATGGCGTGGAACAGCCAAATCGCCAGGTGTGCGCCGCGGAGAACGTCCGACTCAAGTCCGGAAACTGCGTGCGCGAGCGCCCAACCGACGAACGACCAACGCTCAAAGGTAGCTGCCTCAAGTCCTCCCGGCTGCGCGGCGATTCTCAACCCTTCGGTCACAAAGCCAGTCAATCCGAGCCCAATGAACAAGAGAAGAATTGCGATGTCGATCCGTCTGCGAAGTGGCCGCAAGCGACTCTCGCTGATCCGTCGGATCGCAGCCCCCACCACTCCTGCCAGAAAGATGCAACCAAAGAGATCGAGCGCGCAGGATACGACCAGGTAAAAGTCGCCGTAGAAAACGAACGGCGTGACCCCAAAAATCGCCGCACCGTAGTGCTCGACCGCCACGATGCACGTCCCGATGAAAAGGACTACGAAGCCCCAAAAAATCGCTGCGTGGCTCCAACCGGCAAGCCCGGATCGCCAGATCTTTACGTGGAACACCGCTTGCGCGAGAAAGGTCAGGACGCGCGTCGACAGCGACTCCCGTGCGAGGGTCTGCGCCACCGGCCGACCGCGTCGCCACGCCCGCCAGCGCCGCACATAGCCGCCGACGCAGACGCTGGCGGCGACAAGCGTCATGCCGTAGAAGAGCCACTGCGCCCAGGCCGGCACATTCCAAAGGATCTCGCGAGTGATGTCTTGAGGGTTCACGTAGATCGCCGGCGGCTCGTCAGTGACGGCTCGACCACGCTCGCAACGATCGCGCGACGCACGCTGTCATGAGCGCGGGATCGTGCGGCGTGGCGCCCATTCTCCAGTGTAGCGGCGCGAACCTTAACCGCCGCCATGACTCTTCTCCCGCTGGCGCAGCTGTCGCGTCAATTCCGGTACCGCTTGGAAAAGGTCTGCAACGAGACCGATGTCGGCGACACCAAAAATCGGTGCGTCTGGGTCCTTGTTGATCGCCACAATAAACTTCGAGTTTCGCATGCCGGCCAGATGCTGGATAGAACCGGACAGTCCGATCGCGATGTAAACATCCGGAGCGACGATCTTTCCAGTCTGGCCCACCTGCAGTTCGTTCGGCAGCCAGCCGGCGTCGACAACCGCGCGAGTCGCGCCGAGCGCCCCGCCAAGGCAATCTGCAAGCTCTCCCGCAAGGGCGACCCCTTCGTCCCCTTTAGCGCCGCGACCGATCGACACAACGACCTCGGCTTCTTTGAGATCAGGACGCGTCGAGCATGCGGCTTCGAGCACGACGTTCGACTTGCGGGCGTGCACCAGTGGAGAATTGAGTTCGACGGACGCATGCGGCGACATCTCGCTCGTCTCTGAGCCTGTGAACTCAGACGGCCGGCAGGTCACTACGCCATTCGGACCGCGCATCTCGACGGTCGCAAGCAAGTTGCCGACAAAGACCGCGCGAGTGAGACGGACGGCTTCGGGCGTCGTCTCGCCGAGGGCGACAACGTCGGTCGCCATGGGCGCGTCAAGACGAGCGGCGAGCCGCGGCAGAAACTCCCGAGCTGGCGACGTCGTCGCCGCGACGACGCAGCGATATGTGTGTGCCGCAATGTGCTGAGCTGCCGCAGCTTCATACCCCTCCGCGGTGTAGGGTTGCAGATCATGGTGATCGGCGACGTAGACCTTCCGTGCCCCGAATCGTCGCACCGCGTCGAGCCACGACCCGGCGTGCGGCCCGATGCTGAGGACGTCGAACTCCCCTTCCGTTTGACTCACGAAGTCCTGCGCAAAACCGAGAGCCGCTCGGTCACTCTTTCGCGGTGCAGCGTCACTTTCTGGGCTGCACGGACCAAGGATTGCCAGCGCGTCGATGCTCATCATGCCCTCACGACGGTCTTCTCGCCGCCAAGGCCGCCGCGAGTGTCTCGACATCTTCGACTCGCTGACCGCTGGCTCGAGTTGGCAGACTGCTGTAGTTGACGACGTGGTGACGTGGTCCTCCAACTTCACCGCAGTCTGCCATCGTCAACATTTCCATCGGCTTCTTCTTCGCCTTCATGATTCCCGGTAGCGACGCGTAGCGCGGTTCGTTGAGGCGCAGATCCGCGGTGATCAATGCCGGCAGAGTGAGCTCGACGGTCTCGATCCCAGCGTCGACCTCGCAGCTGACGCGGGCGGTCGAGCCATTGCCGGCACATTCGATTTTCGACGCCTGACTGGCGCTCGGCCATCCAAGTAGCGAGGCGAGCATGAGAGGGACCTGGCCACATTCATCGTCGATGGCTAGTTTCCCCGAGAGAACAAGGGCGGGAGATTCACGCTTCACGATCGCCGCCAGGATCTTTGCGATCTGAAGCGCGTCGAGCGTGTCGCTCACATCAACGCGAACGGCCCGGTCGGCTCCCATCGCTAAAGCAGCGATCAATTGCTCCTGCGATTCCACACCACCTACCGTGGCGACGACGACTTCTGTCGCGAGACCCTGTTCCTTGATCCGCAGCGCCTCCTCAATCGCTAGCTCGTCGAACGGATTCACCTCGAACTGTACGCCCTCGAGCTCCAGCGCTCCGTCGGAAGTCATCTTCAAACGCGTATCGCGATGCGGTGTGCGCTTCAGAGTAACGAGGATTTTCATAAGGGCTCCATTCTGAATCAGTCGGGCGTTTCAGGACAGCGGCAAACCTGAGTCGACTTTTATCGGCACTGAGAGGAGTCTACCGCTTGATCATCTTTCGAACGACGGACTCGGCACCTGCACCATTGCTCGCGAGCGATCCGGTCACCTTCCAGAAAAGAAAGCCGGTGATCTCCCACTATCCACCGCCGAATACGTCCACGACCTCACCGTGAGAGGGTCCTGGCACGATGGAGTCGCAGGCTCGCGAAGAACGGAGCGCTTCGCGCACACCTTCGGAACGGCACACAGGAGTGTGCCTGCTACTATAGACCGCCGCAGACTCGTTGTTTAAAGTAGCAGGCACACTCCTGTGTGCCGTCCGGAAATGTCCGTGAGTTACGATGGCTCGTTTCAAAGAACTCACAGCCTCTCCGTGCGGCATGTACTCGCGCCACCGCATTGTCAGGTGACGCCTTGGTGGCAAAGCGGTAAGATTCGCTCGGCCTTGCCGTTGGCCCGCCGCTCGGCCAGCCGCTCCCCAATTCGGGGAATCACGTCGATTCGGCCTGCATCCGCCCCGCCGCACCCCTACGTACCGCCATGATCGAGGTCGAAAACCTCTCCAAGACCTATTACGTCCACCGCAAAGACCCAGGTCTCCTCGCTTCCCTCAAATCGTTGTTCGTGCGCCAGCGCGTCGCCAAAGTCGCAGTCGACAACGTGTCATTCTCGATCGGCGAAGGAGAAATCGTTGGTCTCGTCGGTGCCAATGGCGCAGGCAAGACGACGTTGGTCAAGATGCTCGCCGGCATCGTACACCCTACTTCCGGTACGTCACGCGTCCTCGGGTACGACCCGTGGCGCCGAGACCAGCGTATGCGCCGACAGATTGCGCTGATCATGGGGCAAAAGGCGCAGCTATGGTGGGATCTTCCAGCCGCCGACAGTTTCCTTCTCCTCAAAGAGATCTATCAGATCCCGGATGCCGACTACCATCGAAACCTCGCGCGACTCACCAGCCTTCTGGGTGTCGAACAGGAGATCACGGTACAGATCCGCCGCCTATCCCTCGGCGAGAGAATGAAAATGGAGTTGATCGCAGCGCTCCTCCACTCGCCTCGTGTCGTCTATCTCGACGAGCCGACGATCGGACTCGATCTGACCGCACAGAGAATGATCCGCGACTTCATTCTCCAGTATCGCGAAGAGTACAACCCGGCGATGATCGTCACCAGTCACTACATGGACGACATAGAGAAACTGTGTCGACGCATTCTCATTCTGCGCGATGGCGAGCTCGTGTACGACGGGGGACTTCGCGAAGTCGTGGACCGCTATGCAAATGAAAAGATTATCACGGCGCATCTCCATGACGACGACGGCAACCGGCCAGCCAAGGATGCTCAGATCGACAGCCTCGGGGAGGTGCTCGAATGGAACGGTGCGACACTCAAGGTAGCGGTCGATCGCCGCAACGTTACGCGAGCGGCCGGTTTGATCCTTGAGCGCTTCCGCGTTGCCGACCTCTCGATCGAAGAAATCGAAATCGGCGCGCTCATCGAACGGATTCAGACGTCGCAGGGAGAAGGGGCATGAGGATCAGGCTCTTTCTCCACGTATTCACGACGGAAGCGCGCCGAATGATGAGTTATCGGGTCGATTTTTGGCTCAACGCCGTCGTCGGGTTAATCGCTGGAATCGTCATCCCTTATTTTCTTTGGCGGGCGATTTTCGATGCGTCGCCAAACGAGGAGATCGGCGGCTATACGCTATCTGGAATGGTGCTCTACTACATTCTGGCGGCGCTTCTCGGGCGGGTCATCCAAGGCCCAGACCTAGCCCTGACGCTAGCGAACGACATCTATCAAGGCGAACTATCTCGCTACCTGGTCTACCCCACGTCCTACGCGCTGTTCAAATACGCCCAGCACCTGGGTGCACACTTTCCAGGACTCGTTCAAATCACGGTGTTTGGAACTCTCTTTGCTCTGACCCTCGACTTTCCGTCCGAGATCACGGTCACGACTTGGGCAGTCGTTCGCTGCGCGGTGTCGGTCGCGGTAGCCAATCTACTGGCGTTTCTTCTCACCTACCCCGTGCAAACCGTCGCGTTCTGGGCTGACAACGTCTGGAGCCTAAGTGTCCTCATGCGCTTCGTCGGCTCACTTCTGGGCGGGCTTTTTCTGCCGCTCAGTCTCTTTCCGACTTGGAGTCACACGCTCCTGTCGTGGCTGCCGTTTCCATATCTTTTCTCATACCCAGTCAACACGCTGCTCGGCAAAATTTCGCCGCAGGAATGGGCCCAGGGGATCTTGATCGCGCTGTGCTGGTGTGGCGTGCTGATTCTCTTCGGTCGAGCTCTTTGGCGGCGTGGTGAGCTCACGTACTCCGGCGTTGGCATCTGATGATTCGCTACTTGCGACTCTACGCTTGTTTCCTACGGTTTTCGTTCAGCCGCGCGATGGAGTTCCGTGTCGATTTCTTCTTTCGCGTCGTCATGGACCTCGCGTTCTATGCCGTGAACCTGACATTCTTCTCTGTCCTCTATCTTCACACCGGCAGCATAGCCGGCTGGGGACTCGACGAGTCGCTGGTGTTCATCTCTGGATTCTTCTTCGTCGACGCGCTCCACATGACGGTGTTTGCAAACAACATGTGGATGCTGCCGATTCTCATCAACCGCGGCGACCTCGACTACTATCTCGTTCGTCCCGTCTCCAGCTTGTTCTTCCTGAGTTTTCGCGAATTCGCGGCCAACTCATTTCTCAACCTCATCATGGCTTGCGGCATCCTTTGGTGGGCTCTGGCCAGATACCCGGGCGATTTGCCGGCGACCGGAATCGCCGTCTACATTTCGCTCCTCGTTCTCGGCTGTGCCCTTCACTGGTGCATTTACGTCATCTTCATGATCCCGGTCTTCTGGATTCACTCGGAGTACGGCTTGCGACAGCTCCTCTTTGGAATGATCAAGTTCAGCGAACGACCTGATCAGATCTTCAGTGGTTGGCTCCATCGGGTTCTCGTGACGTTTCTACCATTCTGTCTCATCGCTTCGTTCCCCACACGCATCCTGTTCGAAGGCGTCACCCTACAGCGGGTTGGTCACAACGTCGGAGTCGTCGCGGCGGCGTTCACCCTCATGTTGTGGCTGTGGCGCCGAGGGCTCAAAGCCTACTCTTCAGCCTCTTCCTAGCGCCGTGCGCTCGACCAGCGGCTAGATGCGGTCGACCTTCGACCGGAGAGACACGGCTCAGATGCGGAGGTTACTTTCCCCCCCAAGCTGGTCTCGATAGCGCTCCAGCGCGGGCGCGACCTCCTCGGTGAGGAATCGATCAACCTGCTGAGGTGCGCGACCGATGAAGGCATTCGGATCGAGGATCGCATCGAGCTCGGCATGGATCGGGGCGAAGTAATCACTGGCACGGATGCGATCCAAAAGATCGTTTTCAAGTCCATGCTCTTTCACCTGCGCGGCGGCCTCCTGGGAGAGCGTGCGAATGCGCTCGTGGCATTCCTGTCGATCACCGCCGCACTTCACCATCGCCATGATCACGTTTTCCGTGGCCATGAACGGCAATTCAGCCGCGATGCGGCGCTCGATCACACGCGGGTAGACCACGAGGCCTTCGCAGATATTCTGCAGCAAGATGAGCACGGCGTCGGCGCCAAGGAAACTCTCCGCGAGGGTCAATCGTCGATTGGCGCTGTCGTCCAAAGTGCGCTCAAACCACTGCACTGCCGCGGTCTGCTGAGCGTTCGCGACCAGCGACATCAGGTGCCGTGCCAGACTGCAGCAACGCTCGGAGCGCATGGGGTTCCGCTTGTACGCCATCGCACTGGACCCCACTTGACCGCGCGCGAAGGGCTCCTCGATCTCCTTGAGGTTCGCGAGCAGCCGGACATCGGTCGACAACTTGTGGGCCGAAGCGCCGAGGCTGCCCAGGGCACCGACGAGATCACAGTCTACCTTGCGGCTGTAGGTCTGCCCGGTCACCAGGTAGGCTCGATCAAATCCCCACGCCGCTGTCACGAGCTGATCCAGCTGTTCAACCTTCTCATGGTCGCCGTCGAAAAGAGCTAGGAAGCTCGCCTGCGTACCGGTCGTGCCTTTGACGCCGCGGAAGCGCAACTCCTGACGGAGCGACTCGAGGTGCTTTAGATCCAAGAGTAGATCCTGAAGCCAAAGGCAGGCTCGTTTCCCGACGGTGGTCAACTGCGCTGGCTGATAGTGCGTGAACCCGAGCGTGGCGAGGGCGCGGTACTCCCGCGCGAAGCCCGCCAGTCGGTCGATCACGCGCGCCAACTTCGGAAGCAGCAGATCAAGGCCATCCCGAATACAGATCAAGTCGGTGTTGTCGCCGACAAAGCAGCTGGTGGCGCCGAGGTGAATGATCGGTGCGGCCTGCGGCGCACAGGCCGCGAATGTCCGAACGTGGGCCATCACGTCGTGACGCGTTTTCGCTTCCTCGCGCTCCGCCGCCTCGTAGTCGATCTGTTCGACGTGGGCTTCCATCTCGGCGATCTGTTCATCCGAGATTTCCAATCCGAGCTTTTGCTCAGCCCGCGCTAGGCTCACCCATAGGCGTCGCCAAGTTTGGAACTTCTTCTCATCGGAGAAGTTCCAAGTCATTTCGCGGGAGGCGTATCGGGAAACCAGCGGGCTTTCGTATTGGTCTCGGCCCATATCACATGGTCATTCTGCAGCGCCGAATCATCGTTTCGCCCACTGACCGTAGGTGCCGCACGGCCCGAATCGCCGCTATAGTGGCTTCCTTCGCCGATCGTTAGGCCAGCCAAAGACACTCCGATGTCTTCCGAGGCGACGTAGTTTAGCAGGAAGTCAGAGGGGTTGCAAAAGCACGCCCTTGACTGCAGTGAACGGCGTCGGGAATGATAGAGCTCTTTGACTCTAAAGCTCAGGCCGGTAGCGGCGAAACTAAACGTGGTGATGAAACACGCCGCTACGCGGCTGCGTTGAACGAGGGTCGCGGAAGCGACGAGTTCCTACGTCCTCCGCCAATCTGACAGATAGGAAAAGTCTCCAACGTGGTGCAATCTCGGCGAAATCGTCCGGCCAGGCCGGCGCGAAGTAGCCAAACTCGAGGAATGCTATGAGCTCGTCTCGGAAGTACGTTCATCTTCGATCTGACTACATCGGCGCCGGGAACTACGTGGCCTTGCCCGAGAACCGCGGCGTCGCTGTGAACACCACGTATGGCGTTCAGGCAGTGGCCATAGACGGCAAAGTCCTGTGGCAAGTCGACTTGGGAGAACGAGCCCTTGGCGTCGCGTGGAACGACGACGGCGAGCTCCTGGCGACAACGCTGCATGCGGCCCACCGCATCACTGCCGACGGGCGTGTTCTGATGACGCAGAAGACCCGCCATGAAATCTCCCACGCGCCAGTGCCACTGCGCACGGGGACTCTGATTGCAACGTTGACGCGCCTCTATTCCATGGATATTGACGGCAAGGTGATCTGGAAATACCGCTTGAGGGAAGCCTTAGGCGAAAGCGTACGTGCCGTCGTCGTCCTGGGCGTCTACGAGCGCGATGAGGGCATCGTAGTTGGCGCCGTCGACTACAATAGCGGCGTCGGTCGTCTGCTCGTCTTTAGCCACGCTGGCTCACTGCTGTGGCAAAGCGAACTCGGCCCGCTGACGAGCCTCTTCCCTGTGGGCGGCGACGCCATTTTCTACACTCTCACGGGCTATGGTCGATTCGAGTCGGCGCTGAGCGATCTCGAGGGAAACGTGCGTTGGCGCCTTTCTCATGGTGGCCCCGGCACCGAGATCTCCGGCCAGCGTATCGCTCTTCTCGTCGGCACCAACGAATCGCCGACGTGGGATGATTGGGAGCTACGGACGTACGACGAGTTTGGCGAACAGCTCGACGCACGCACAGCACACGGGCGCGCCTGCCATCCTCCGGTCGTGGGACCTGATGGCGCACTCTACTTCAGCACTTTCCTCAATAGAATCGACCCGGCTGAAAGCCGCATCGACTACACAAGCTTCATTCCGCAGCCCGCGTTTCAAGCATTCGACTATCTACTGCGGGTCAAGGCGACATCGCATCAACACGACGTGTTTTACTACCGCGCCGATGACGACAGCGAGCTTGAACTGCTCTTTCAGGACGGAGATTCCGTCGGATTCGGCCCCACCGTCGCTGGAGAGTCTCACGTTTTCTTCGTCCACAACAAGGACATTCTAGCGTTCGAAATCAGCTGACGTACGTCCACAGCCGATCGACCACGCCCACTCACTCCCGAGCGGCCGCCCACCGAGCTCCCCGTCTGTTTGACCCCCCGCTGCGATCCGGTAGAATCAGCGGCAGGGCGCGCTCGTGAGAACATTGTCGTGCTGCCGTAGACGATTCCCGCCGGCATTCTGAATCGGAGTTTCACCATGGGTCTTTTGAAGATGATCTTCGAGGAGATCTGCTTCCGCCGTCTCAATTTCATTCTCGGCGTCGCCGCGATCGCCATCGCCGCTGCGTTCTTTATCGCCGGTCCGACACTGATCGACGGCTACCAGGCAGAGACGGCGAGACTCGTTGACGCAGAGAAAAAGGCGGCGAACGCTGAGCTCGCGCGACTCGATGACGAAACGCGAAAGACCATGCGCGATATGGGATTCAATCTTCTCGTCGTTCACCGCGATACCAATATGGCGGATTTTTGGAACGACGATTTCAGCACCGTCGACATGCCCCAGGAATACGTCGACCGTCTTGCGGGCGCCCGCAGCATCACGCTCGTCACTCACCTGGTCGCAACGCTGCAGAAAAAGATCAAGTGGAACAAGAGACGGGTGCTCCTTGTCGGCCACCTGAAGGAGACTCCACAAGCGCACCGCGCCAAGAAAACCCCGATGGGATACGACATAGAGCCTGGAACGGTCTACTTGGGTTACGAGCTTCACGGAGATCATAAAGCGGACGACGAGATCGAGATCCTCGGGGAAACGTTTCGGGTCGCGCGGTTGATTCGCGAGATGGGCAGCAAACAGGACATCACGCTCGCGATGCATCTTTCGGATGCGCAGCGACTCCTCGACAAAAAGGGAAAGATCAATCAGATCCTCGCACTGGGCTGTCGGTGCCAGGGCGAACGACTTCCAAAAGTGCGGAAGGAACTGGAAGCCGTTCTTCCAGATACGAAAATCACAGAATTCCGCTCGATCGCGCTGGCGCGCGCGGAGCAGCGCGACCTCGTCGCCGAGCAAAAGACCCGCGCTCTCGAAGCGATGGAAGCCAACCGTGACCGTGATCAATCACGCCTCGAGCAAGCCGCCACCGTCGCGATCCCGCTCGTCATACTGGTGTGCGCCGCTTGGATCGGATTTCTTGCCTGGTCCAACGTGCGGGAGCGCCGTGGCGAAATCGGCATCTTCCGCGCCCTCGGAATCGGCTCGTTCAAGATCGGAGGAATCTTTCTCGGCAAGGCAATCGCTCAGGGATTCTTGGGCGCCGCGATTGGGCTGCCGGTCGGTTTTTGGTTGGCGCAGCATCTCGGTGTCAGTCGACTAGAGCTGTCAGCCGAAGAGCTCAACTTGACTGGAGAAGTTATAGCCTGTGCGCTTCTCGGTGCACCGCTCATTAGCGCTATGGCCAGTTACCTGCCGACGCTGACCGCAGTGGTTCAGGACCCCGCGGACATCCTCAGGGAACTTCAATGACCGCGGCACCGCGGGCGTCGCGCATCTCGGGGCAGTCGCTCCACGTCCCTGCGGCCTTCCTTCTGGCCGGGATCTTCGCCTCTTTCACTGCTCATGCCTGCCCCTATTCGATCCGCGACGCGGCCTTCCTGACGCGCGAGAATTCGGACGCAGCGTTTACTCTTTATGTCCGCAGTAGCGGCGAGGAGAACGCCGCCGCTGCCGACGTTTTCGACAGCCACCTGGCGGCGATGCAGGCGGCGTGGCTCGCCGAAACCAACGTCTCGGTCCGCTCACGCGCACCCAGCGAACCACTTTTCGCTCACGCGTCGAGCCCGGAGGACAGTGACTTGGACGCCAAGTCGCAGCGAGAGCCGACCGCGGTCCTGTTGGATCGTTCGGGACGCGCACTCAATCTCAGCAACAAGCCCCTCGCCGACCGGCAGGTTCTCTTCGCACTCGCCGAGCGTGTCGTTACCTCACCGGTTCGCCGTACGATCCGCGAATCCTTGCTGCGAAACTGGTGTGTGGTCTTGCTCATTTGCGGCGCCGACGACAGCGCGAATGCGACCGCACGTCAGGCGATTCACCGCGCCGTCGAGCGCATCCGCGGCCATCACACCGAGCTTGGCCTCATCATCAGCTCACCGCCTCGCGTTCTTGAGGTGGCGCACGACGATCCGGCTGAACGCGTCTTGCTGTGGAGCTTGCGCCTACGAGAGACCGCGAGTTCAGGGCCGCGGGCGATCATGCTCGTCGGCCGCGGAGAGCAGCGCGCCTCCGTGCTGCGCGGCGCCGCAATTCGGGCAGAAACCCTCTACAACTGGTTCGAAATGCTCGGCAAGAGCTGCAGCTGTACGACGGCACCGGAATGGCTCAGCGGTCCCAGCATCCCGCTGACGTGGGGTAAAAAAGAGGAAGAGCTGGCAGAATCGGTGCTAGGCTTCGATCCCGCGGACCCCGATGTGCTTGAGTCGGTTCGCGGCGCGGCCCGTGGCCCACGCTCCGGTCCCAACCCGACGAGCGACCCGCTCAACTTGGGTTATCAGGAGTTGTCGCTGATCGGTCCGAATGAGGACCACAAGCACAGGCCGCCCCTGAACGCGGGAAGCGAAAGCGATCAAACGACCGCCACGACACTGCCCGCGGGTCATGGCGAAACGGTCACGCCGCCGAAGACCGTACGAGTCCCATCGAAAGCAGACGCCCAGAATCACCAAAGGTCGAGCCTGGCCGGCACGACGATCGACGCACCACCGGAGCCGCCACAGAAGTCCTCCCTCTCCCGCGGTACGGCGACGTTCCTCAAGTTGATCGCGTGGGTCATCGGCGTCGCTCTCGTCGCGCTCGCGCTACGAACGGGATTTCTGCTATCCCAGCGTTGAAACCGATGCCTTCAGTCACTACGAGGAACACCCACTCAAATCCCTCGCCTCCGGGTCCTCGAGGCTATCCGTTTGTCGGCATTCTCCCTGAGATGTTTCGGCGGCCGCTCGAATACTTGGAACGAGTGGCACAAGACTACGGCCCGGTCGCTCGCATGCGATTCATGCGTCATGACATCTATCTCGTCTCGTCTCCCGACGCGATTCAGCACGTACTTCAGGACAATGCACAGAACTACTGGAAAGGTCGCGGCCTCAGCGTTACCCGCCCACTTCTCGGCAACGGTTTAGCGACAAGTGAAGGAGAGCTGTGGCACCAGCAGCGACGCTTGTTGCAGCCGCTTTTCACGACTCAGAGCGTACGCCGCCACACGAGCAATCTCGCTAACGACGTACTCAGGTCGTGCCGCTACGCCATCGGCACGAAAGAAGCCCCGACGAATATCTCAGCGCTCATGAACAGGCTCACGCAAGAGTTGCTGCTGGACGTACTCTTCGGCAGTGCGTTGGGTGAAGAGGCCTCTGCCCTGCAGTCGGCGCTGAAAGTGGCGCAGCGGCATATCTACGTCCGTGCCTGGATGCCGCTCGCGGTACCGTCGACGATCCCGACGCCGGGAGCTATTCGGTTCCGGCGTGCGATTCAGGTGATCAATCGCATCGTGTACGCAATGATTGCTCGCCGCAAAGAAACTGGCGCGGAGAGAGATGACGTACTTTCGCGGCTCGTCGCTTCGGCGAACTCAGAGAGATCAGACAAAGCAGCGAGCCCAGAGGCCGACCGTCAGGCGCGTGACGAAGTCGTCACTCTTCTCTTCGCGGCTCACGAAACCACAGCGGCGGCTCTCACCTGGAACGCATATCTGCTGAGCCGCCATCCGGATGTTCGTGCCAGGGTTGCCGCGGAGAGCGAATCGGCAACGACACAGCAGGGACTCGCCCATGCTGAACTACCCTACACCCTTCAGGTTGTGCACGAGGCGCTACGTCTCTACCCACCGGGATGGATCATGGTTCGCACCGCCCGCGAAGCAGATGAGCTGTCGGGATATGAAATTCCCGCAGCAGCGACGCTTTTGATCAGCCCCTACGTCACCCACCGACTGCCCGCCCACTGGCAGAAGCCGACCGAGTACCGGCCGGATCGATTCTCTCCCGGCGAGCGTGAAACGACACCACGATTCGCCTACCTGCCATTCGGCGGCGGCCCACGTCTCTGCATCGGGAACCACCTGGCCCTTCTCATTCTGCAGACCGCCAGCGCGGTCCTCTGCCGGGACTTCGCGTTCGAGCCCCTCGACGATCGCCCGCTTCGACCACGGCCGCTGACAACGCTGCAGCCGACGCGGGATCTCTGGCTGCGCATCGCACCGAAGTCGACGTCAAACGCGCCATGAGTCGTCGGAAAGAACCCTCAAGTTTGCATGCGGTTCCGCCTCGTCAGGGCGCATCGAACTCGACCAACACCTTGAGCGCCTCGCCACCTCGCTTCGCGGTGTCATAAGCTCGTTGCAGCTCGGCGAGGCGAAATCGGTGCGTGATCAAACGGCGCACATCGATCCGTCCTTCCCGCAAGAGCTCGTAGGCCATCCGCGTGTCCTGTGGACCGCATGAATAGGAGGGAACGATCGCGATGTCCTTGAAGTAGAGATCGCCTAGGTCAAGGCTGGTCTCAATGCCAGTGGGCGTCGGTGTAAAGAGAACGACAACGCCGCCAGGTCGAACGTATTCGAGAGCCTGCCGGATCGCCTCGGATGATCCGGGACCGACGACGACGAAGTCGGCGCGCTCCGCGGCTGGACGCGACGCGCTCGCGGCCAACGCGGAGTCAGGTCTCAGCGCCTGCGAAGCACCAATTTCCCTCGCGACTCTCAATCGTCTTTCGTCGAAATCAACTGCCCACATCTCCTTGACGCCAAGAGCTTGCGAGCACCCAAGCGACAGGAGCCCCATGACTCCGCAACCGACGACAACGCCAAAATCTCGTGGTTGGTCCGCGACGCGCTGCAGCGCCTTGACGGAACACGCAAGAGGCTCGATGAACACTCCGACGTCAGACGAAAGATCCTCAATGACAAACGTATCGTGCCGTACGTTGATCGCCGGCACGCGAATGTACTCCGCCATGCCTCCGGGGTCGAGATAGCTCTGCCGCCAAACGTCGCACTGCACATGATCTCCCGCATGGCAGAATCTGCAGTCGCCGCACGGCGCATGGTGATGCACGAAGACGAGCTGGCCTGGAGATATGTGCCGAACTGATGAGCCGACCTCGTGCGCATACCCGACAACTTCGTGCCCGAGGACGGTGCCTACTTTTCTCTGGAGATACCACTCCATCAGATCACCCGAACAAATGCCACTAGCGGCGGTACGCAAAAGAAGATCTTCTTCGTCCTGAAGCTCAGGTCGTTCGACACGCTCGACGGAGAACGTCGTCGCGCTCACGATCATTCCTTGGTGCATGGTTGGGCGCGTCATGAACGATCTTCGCTCCGCCACGGGTCGATCGCGTACTGTATTCCATCACCTTGCGCCATCTTCTCAAGCGCTTTGACGAGATCCCGTAGCGCGAAGCTGCCATCAACGAACTGTGTGGCTCTCACTTCTTCTCCCTCAATCAGGTCGGCTGCGCGACGGACGTCCTGTGGTCCGAAGTGGAAGCAACCGTCAAATCGTAACTCTTCGTAGTGTAACCGGTGCGTGTCGAACGCTAGCGAAGTCCCGCGCGGCAGCCCGCCGAAGAAGAGAACCTGCCCGCCTGGAGACGCCGCCGCCGCGGCGAGCGTCCACCCACTCTCGGCGCCGGTGCATTCGATGACACAGTCGAACGATCCAGCCGAGCGATCGCTTGCCAAAACTTCAGTGTCGGCGAAGACCTGAGCGCCAAAAGCGGCAGCTCGATCTCGGCGCGTTTGTCGACGGCCGAGGGCGAAGACTTCGGCCGAAGTGTAGAGGGAGAGCAATCGACAAAAGAGGAGCCCCATAGATCCTAGGCCGATGATGAGGACACGGTCGACGCCGCGCCAATCAAGGCGCTCGAGAGCATGCACGACACAGCTGACAGGCTCGAGAAGGGCCGCGTCGAGCGGTTCGACAGAGCTGGGGCGTACGAGTAGATTCTGCGCGACGACCGCACTCGGAAGACGAAAGAACTGCGCGAAGGCGCCGACGACGAGATTCTCCCGAAGCTGCACACAAAGATTCGGGCGCCCCCGAACACACGGTCGACACTGGCCGCATGGAGCGCTATGAACGCCCCATACAGGGGTTCCGACTTCAAACGTTCGCACTCCCCGTCCGACGCACTCGACGTGGCCGACGTACCGATGACCAAAGGGACCGGGCATGGGAATTAATGGATGCCCGCGACGAAACGCCTTCAGATCAGTCCCAGAAGTGAGAGCGAAATCGATGCGCAGTAAGATCTCGCCAGGTCCTGGCTGAGGACGATCGACTTCCCGAATCTCGATCGCACCCGGTTGAGTCAAGTACGCCGACTCCACCCGACCTCCCGTCGCAAAACGCTCCTGGCCTAATGGCCCGTTGAAAGAATTATTCGGCCGACAAACCGGCCTCTTCACGCCCAGCTCGACTGCGTCAATACTCGCCGTAATACCCTAAAGAGGGCTCGGAGATCACCTGCGCTGGTGGCGGCCGATCTGGCTGTGAAAAAGCCAGTTTTTGGCTCGAAGCACGACAACGAACTGCAAGACGCGAAAGAGAATGATCCTCGGCGATACCGCGGATGATTGCAATCGCAACAGCGCCCAAGGTCAAAGCGGGCTATGCAGCCCTCATAGATTGGGAGGTTAGCCGTAACCGATTATGGGATCGATGTCTACGGTCTCGAAGGCGTTCTTCGTTTGCGGATTCGTTCGTCCGGCTGTCGATCGCAAGAGGAGAAGAACGCGTTTGAGCATCGCGACAAGGGAGCGCGGCTTCGAGATGCAAGCTCGCCCGACGTCCCTGAAGAATGTCCAGCTCAGGTCGGCGGCGATGAACGGTGCGGCATGCTTCCCTGTGTTTCGAAACGCTGAATAGAGTAGGAACCTTCGGACAAGCACGGCGAGCATGCTCGCCCAGACGAGTCCCTCGACGATGTGAGGATCCTTTGTCTGGAACTTCCGCAAGTTGGTGAACGACTTGCATTCTTTGAAAAAGAGCTCGATCTGCCAACGCAGTCTGTAGAGAGCCGCGACGATGCTCGGTGGAAACGCTCTAGGGCACAGCGTAGTCAACAGGTACACGTGGACGTCCTTGTGTCTCACATAGAAGATGACGAGCCGAAGGCAGTGGCCTTTCCCTTCGATAAGCAGATCGACGTTGCTCTTGGGAAGTTTCAGATCGCGAAGTTTCATCCCTTCCGTTGTGCGGTGCTTGAAGGGACCACGGTAGCACTTGCGGATCTTGGGATTGAACGCCTTGTGGCTCATGCGGCCGAGGAAATCCCCGCCCGCGGCTCTCACCCGAGCGGGATACTCGTAACTGGTGTACCCCTTGTCCCCCAGGATGAGTTTGCCGGCAACCTCTTCCGGCTCAGGAAGGAAGTCTCGCTCTGTTTCACTATCGGGCGCGACAGCCACCGCTACCGGTTGGCCGTCGTAGAGACTGTACGTGCAGTGCACTTCGATCGCTGCAGGGGAGATCTTCGTAAATCGTCCTGGGAAGTAATCGACGAGTGAATCATTTACCTCGAACGAGCTCCCGTCCTGCGCAACGATGTCTTCGAATCGCCGAAGATACCGTGATCTGCCGTGTCGAATGGGATCGGACAACTCGCTCATGAACAAGGCCAGCGTCTTACGCATGAACTCCGGAAAGCCGGGAACTGAAAGGCGATCGTGGAACGGCTTGTAGGACATCGACTCGCCCGTCAGATCGGTAAACAGTCTCAAGACTGCCGCGAGACTGTTTGTCGTTCCCGATCCCATCGCGGTCACGAACGTCCAGACCGCACGAATAGGCGTGAACTTTCGCAGCCGCTCGAAGAAAACTGCTTCGGACGCGATCGTGTTGATGCTTTTTTCCGAGAGGACCCGTTTCAACGCAGACGCACACCGGATAAAATCGTGGCTCATTGTTTGCCCTCCACTTCTTGTTTGGCGATGAGCTGTGGAGGGTTTTTTTACGCGAAAACCAGCGCCCCGTCGATGAATCGTCGTAAGTCATCGCCACGATGAGACTTACTAACATCCAATCTATGATGCAGCCCTAGCCAAGTGCTAGGGCCGGGCACGGCCGTGCGGCCATCAGATCAGCTGCGCAGGATCCGTCTCTCGCTGCACGGTTTCCATGAGCAGCTGTGTTGTGCGCTTCGAGATCGATGGTGGCAAGGAAGGCGTGTCAAAACGAACCTCCCGGTTGCACGTCCCTTTTTCGGCGATGGCGAAGAACGCCTCCTCGCCCTCGAGATCGCCACAGCGCGCACCGACGATCTGCCCACACACCATCGCCAACTCTGCATCTTCGCCCGGTAGTGCGATCGTACAGGTCGTTTGACGCAAGTGAAGCGTCTGTAGGTGAGCTAGTAGCGCGGTGAGTTGGCTCTCGGAAAGCGGATCGTGCTCAGTTGAGACGCCAGAGGCGCCTCGTACCTCGCTCGCTAGATAAGAGGCCAAGGTTCGACTCAGTTCAGGATATCTTCCCATCATGCTTTCAAACGCGGCTTTCGGAACGCGCCCGACCGTGCTCGCAACCTTAGCGACGAAGTCCGCGTCCACCGGGTCGCCAGTGATGACCTCAGTGAGCGCGAAGCAGTCGCCTTTGCGGTAGGATCGCGGCGCCGGTCCGCGGCGATCGATCTCCCCGCGCGCGACAAAATAGAAGTTTGTCGGAGATTCACCCTGTCTCAGCAACACCTCCTCGGCCTCCAGTTGGACGACAAAACTCATATCCAAGACGCGCCGTCGCATCTCCTCCCCCAACGTCTCCAGAAAGGCCGGAGGAGATTCTGTCGGTGGAGAAGGCGGAGACGCGTCGGGACCAGCGCTGCCAATCAACCGTGGCTGCAGAGACAACAGCGCGTAGGCAAAGAGCTGACCCGTGAACGGCTTGAGCAGATACCCATCCGCGGCGTCGCCCCAAGCTTCTTGGAGACGCTGTTCGTCGGAGGAACTGGCGACCAAGAAAATCGGTATCTCGGCTAGACTCGGTACCGCTTTGATCTCGCGAGCCAACGTCAGCCCGTCGATCCGCGGCATCGCCCAATCGAGCAAGATCAGATCGAACTTGAATCCATACTCCTGCATCGTCTCCACAGCACGCACCCCATCTTCCGCCTCAACCACATCCAAATCGCCGAACGAAAGGAGCACTTCGCGGTGTAGTTGACGCATGAGTTTCGAGTCGTCGACAAGGAGTACGCGCATTGGAATCGCCGAGTTTTTCAGGGAGTAGTTCAAGAGCTCAGGGGAAAACGGCCGCCAAGAGCGACCAGAAGAATCAATAGAAACTGCAGTTCAAAACCGGCACCTTCGCCTGTTCCGCCGTGTCCAGGGCGTAGCCAATGAAGTCGTCAGTGATCTGTTCTTGTCGCTGCGAGATGAGCATGCACTTCTTAGCAACGATGGCGTCAACCAGCACGGCATGCTTCCCCGCATCCGTTTGCAGAACGAGAATCTCCTTCGTCGTAGCCAGAGCCGATGGCTCGTATTCGTCGCCGACTGACAGATCCACGATCGGGATCATCTCGCCTCGGTAGCGCAATTCGCTCTTCTCGGATACGTCTTTGTAACGCCCTGATTTCGTGTCAAGCGATTCAACGATTCGATGGGCAGGAATCCCGAGAGAGTTGGTACCGGAGCGCACGACAACTACGTCAATCGAAAGAAAATCTAACGGCGTAGAGATCACGACCCGCTGATTCTTTTCACACGAAGAGACATCTCCGCCAAGCGTGCTGAGGAGCTTGCGAATCGGAAAGATACGCAGTTCGGTCGCAGCTCCAGTGGGAAGAAAAGCCCCCACGAGGTGGAATTGCACCGAGTCCTCCATGACATGCCCTTCGACGCAAACCGTCGAATCGAAGGCAGATCGTCCCCCTCGCGTCAGAAGGACAATCCTCAGCAGCTGGACCATAGACTCGCGAATCAACCGCGCCAGCAGAGCGGGCAGACGGACTCGAGAGAGCGGTATTGTGGTGTGGACAGAGATGTCGTGGCGCAGTCTGTCAATCTCAGTTCTCAGGGCCTCGGCGCACTCATCGAGGCAGTCGCTCAAGACGAGTCCTTGCGCCAGCGTCATAGAGTTCGCCATGTTCTGAAGGAATCCGCTCACTCGCTCGACGAGCATCTGCTGGCGATTCGAACCATGCCTCCAGTCCTCCCGCAAGATCGTGTCCCGAAGAGCTAGAGCTTCCGGGACGAACCCTCCGAGTTCTCGAGCGACATCTACCCGGGTGTCACGTGGTACTCGCGATGGCTCCGGAGTGGGCGAGCGAGCGCTGTCTCTTGTCGCGGTGGCCTCCGGGGCCGCGGCTGGTGCGTCAGGTGGCGCGGCCTGGTCGCGCGCCGCGGGGTCGTTCGTCGTCCGGCTCCGACTATGCCGACTTTCGAAGTCTGAGTCGGGCGTTTTCTCGGACTCTGCGAACTCAGACTCGGCGATTCCGAGCCGCGCGCACACTAGCTCTGCGAGTCCGCGTAGATTCGCCTTGATGGGCGGCGCGTTCTGCAAGATCCTCCGCAGACGCTTGATGTCGTCCTCTTTCGCGCACGGGCCAACCTCCTGCGTCGTTACTTCGTCGACGGACTCACCAGGTGCAAGCGTCGCGCTTGACGAATCACTCTTAACCTGTTGACTCTCCGTTGCGGGTTCCACCGCCGCTGCCGGCAAGAAAAAATCAGCAGGCGCTCTCCTTCCCGATCTCACCAGATGCAGGAACTGCCGGGCACGAGTCACGAAGTCGAGAACAAGCGTGGCTTCAGCAGCGCCGTCGACATCCGCTTCAGTACAGCCGCCGAGCTCCGCCTCGACGCGCGCAGCAGCGACTGAAAGCGCTGCGAACTCTTCTGTAAGCTCAAGCTCCTGGAGTCGGCGGAGTCCGATCTCGATGCGAGTGGTCGCAGAGTGTGCACGCCCTGGATCGCCGAGTTCACCGGCATCACGACACAAGTCGGTGAGGCGCGTCGACGCCTCGGCGAGCTTGTCATTCAGCGCTTGAGTCACCATCGAATGAGACCACGATCCTGCGGCAATACCGGCGCACGGAAAAGAAAACCGGAGGTTTCCGCGCCCGTGGGAAAAGTGCGCAGATGACCTTTCTCAAAAGTAACACACAACGCAGATCCAGCCGCTCCCCGGGAAGGAACTGTCACGGTTTCCGGAAGACGAAAACTTTTTCGGGCGCTGAACCGCCGCGACGACCCCACAACCGCCGATCGAGCCGTAGGACAAAGGTTTCTGAGTCCTTCCGGCGAAGAACTTATGCAACTGCAGGTCTGGCTCTGATCTGAGTCCGTCTCAATCGTTGCAAAAGAGAAGCGCTTCAAGGCCATGCGCGATTGCGATTGCGTGGCCTCTCCAAGCTAGCCTCGAGGGTCGTCACTGAAGTGCTTACTCGCACGACGCAGAAACGACAGTTCCTTGGGACTCAGGCTGCCGTACCCTTCCGTGCTGATCTTCTCGAGAAGCTCGTCCACGCGCTCACGGATCTGCAACACCCGAGCGCGCTGTTCTTCGACCAGTCGTTCTCGCCGAGCATCATTCCATGCATCGAGACGTGGCAAAAAAGCGAAGAACACGAGCGCCAGCGGTACTCCGATCGTCTGCGGCAGGAGATACGGAGGTCCCAGTCCGCCGCCATCGCCCGCGCGGATCTGCATCTCCGCGAGTAGCGCCGCACCGACGAAAACCGCGATCCACACGAGGTATTTGTTCGCCGGCAGCCAACGCCAGATCCGATCGTGCGGGAAGCTGTACCCGACTCCCAACAAGCATCCGAGCGCGATGCTCGAAGCGCCACATGAATAGCCGTGAACCTCGAGCAACTGCCCGACGACAATCGTCGCCGTCGTACCGCCCCACGCACAGAGAAGATAGAACAGGACGAAACGAGATGACCCCCACCGGGATTCGAGAACCGTACCCAGCACGAGAATCAAGAGGCAGTTGACGATCAAGTGCACCCCATCGAGGTGCACCAGGTGTGACGTGAGAAACCCCTCGAAGGTCGGAGCATCGACACGCAGCAGCTGATTCCAAGAGAGATGGTCGTCGGGCGCCAGAAGCCAAAGAATCAACCCGACGGTGAAAAAAATCGTCACCACCGGTGCCGGGTAGAGCCTCGAACTCGGCGTTCTCGGGCGATTGTGCTGGTCGCGACCCATGCCCAGGTCCTGTTCTCTCCCGACGGAGCTCTAACACGACGGCCGTTCGTCAACGACAGTTGTTAGCCTGGAATTCGCAAAAAGCTCGGTGGCGCCTCGTCTCGCCGTCTCCCGGCTGCTACCGCGGGACACGCCCAGCGGCTCCAGAAAGCTCCGGCTGCAGACCAGGACTCCAAGCACTGTCTCGAGCGGCTGCCAAGCCTGAAGGGTCCACGCCTCGCCCGAGGAGCCTTCAACCGGCTGCCAGCGACGATTTTAACACTCGTTCGACGACTTGCAACGTGCAGCGAGGTCGCGCAACGCGATTCCACTGACGAGCTGTACGGAACAGGCGCTGATTAGCGTTTGGAGAACTGGAATCCACGTCGAGCGCCGCGGCGCCCGTACTTCTTCCGCTCCTTCTGCCGCGCGTCGCGCGTCAAATGCTTGCCAGCACGGAGGGCCTCCTCGTGCTGTTCATTGTGACTCAGCAGAGCGCGGGCGATCCCAAGCGCGATCGCGCCGGCTTGACCCGTATAGCCACCGCCGCGAGCGTTGACGAAAATGTCAAACGTGTCTTCCGCGCCGACTGAATTCAATGGTGCCCGCACAGTTTGCTGCTCACGTGCAGACGGGAAGTAGTCCTCGCACTTGCGTCGATTGACCAAAATGTTTCCCGATCCACCCGGCTTCAGACGCACTCGCGCGATCGCCTTCTTGCGACGTCCCATGCCCCACGTGTAAAGATCGTTCTTCACCTTCGCCACAGTTCTCCGTCCTCCAGCTCAACTTCGCTCCGCGTGGCAGTCACGAGATCGTCAACGTTTCGGGCTTCTGCGCATCGTGCGGATGCGACGTCCCGCTGTACACTTTAAGACGTCGAAACATCTGCCGCCCCAGCTTGGTCTTCGGAAGCATACGCCGAACGGCGCGCTCGACGACTCGCTCCGGATTCGCACTCATCACGTCGTCGAGGGACTCCTCGACAAGACCTCCGACCCAACCAGTGTGGCGGCGGTAGACCTTCTTCTCTTTCTTGTTACCGGTCACTTTGATGCCTTCGGCACCTGTAATGACGACGAAGTCGCCACTGTCGACGCCAGGCGTGAAAGTGGGCCGATGTTTCCCCATGAGGATCACCGCCGTCTTCACGGCCAGGTGGCCCAGAGTCTGCCCCTCCGCGCTTATGTGGTACCAACGTCGCACCACATCTTCCGGTCGCATCCTGAACGATTTCATCGATTCACGCTCTCTGACGCCATCTGTCTAGCGTCGCCGCTTAGGTTTGGATCTGTGTTCATCTCATCTGGCTTCGCCGCGGTGGAGGATCCTTCAACGCCCCCTCGAGGCGGGTGTTGACCCATCCTGTAGAGCCGACCGCCGCAAAGCGAAGCGGCAATCGTACAAAGCCAAAACCTGGAAATCAACCCGGATCCGGGCGTTCTGGCTGCCGACGAACCAGCTGCAGCGCGGCCACCAACGCGACCGCGGTGGGTGTCCGCAGAATCGGCAGCGGAAAGCTGCAAACTCGGCAGCCGCAGTCCATTGCGGCCTCGGTTTCGGCCTCGGAGAATCCACCCTCGGGGCCGATCAGAAACGTCCGTGCAGTGTCGTCCCAACTCAGGTCGGCGGTCGTTGGCCCGCCAGGCGTGCAGATCCACCCCTGGGATCGTGCGGGATCGAACTCCTGCAGCCATTCCGTGAGAGAGACCTCCTCCGCGAGGCCCATGGGCTCGCGGCCACACTGCTTCGCCGACTCCTCGAGGATGCGTGTCCACCGCTCCAGCTTCGAGCGGCCCCCAGCGCGGCGAACGACTGTTCGTGCCGTCAACAGCGGGACCACGCGACGCACGCCCAGCTCACTGGCCATCTTGAGCGCGAGCTCGAACGAATTCCCCTTCACCACAGCCAGTCCGATATCGACGGCACGAATCAACGCCAACGGCTCATCACCCCCCAACACCTCCCCGACACGCACCATGACGAGATCGCACGCCTCACCGCCGCGAGGGTTCGCCCCGCCCGTCAAGTGGACGATCGTCCCGGCGTAGCGAAGCCCACCGCGCGTCAGGATCTCGACGACATCGCCAACTCGTCGACGCAGTACGCGCTCCACGTGATGGGAGTCGCGGGCCGAGAGCGGGCGAACGTCGCCGCTTGAGACCTCGCCTGATAGGACAACGCGAACGCGGCGCATGCGCTCTATCTTCTGATCTGAGTCACCGAATCACAAGCGAAGTCTTCCCTCCCTGCGCCGACTAGTTCCGCCGTCCTCGGGCGCCGGCCTCGCCAAGACCGTCGCACATCCAGGATGAACAGCCCGTTGAAAAAACCGTTAGCGAGATGGCGCCGTTCGGTCAGGGCTTGCTTGCCGCTGGCGCTCCTCAATTTCGCTTCTGATCGCGGCCGCGGCGTCACTCGCGTCACCTTCGAGGAGCAGTAACGCTTCTGTCCACTCGCCGAGACGCACGTTCCTGCGCGCAAGGAGGTGTCGCAAGTCGTCGCGACTCCGCAGACTCGGATCCAGATAGTTGAACACCGAGTCGCCCCCCAACTTCTGTTGGAGCAATTCGAGGTTGTGGCGAGCCGCGTCGTCGCGGCGATAGAGTGAACGCGTCAGCTCAACGGTAACGCTCAGGTCGTCTCTGTTCACCGGCAGCGACGGATCAAGCCCTACCCAAGCGTCGACGATAGCTGGGCCACCGAGGAAAATCGCCAGGCGATCGGCCGGCATCTCGATGAGCGTCGCCGATTGAAAACGACTGGCGGGCGTGCTCAACAGACGCGAAAGGTCGGGCCGCACCTGCGAAGCCACGATCAACAGCTGCCCGCTCGCGGGAGGACGCAGCAAGAAGAGCTCGGCGAACTCTCGGCGCATCGTCCGAATCAAGAGACGCAGCGTCGACACCTCGAGCTTGTACATCTGGAGCCATTGAATCAGTACGCCGTCGGGCTCGAGCCTCGCCTTCGCGAGCTGAAAGAACTCTTGCGTAAAGAGGGGCGCCGCACCAGGAATCCATGGTTCGGACGGCTGACTAACGATCACGTGCCAACGCTTCTGGCGGAAACGACTCAGCAGGAGGCGACGCGCGTCGCCGAAGTGAAAGTCACAACGAGGCTGCCCTTCGGGTGCGCTACCTCCCGACAAGATCCAGGGCGGCAATAGTTCGCGGAACAGTGGTGCGACGCGTTCGTGCCTGAGCGCAGTCAAAAACCCCGATTCAAGCTCAATCACGTCGACACTCTCTGGACGGTATCCTGGCCCCGCCCCTTCGATCAACGCACCGAGCGAAACGCCACTACCCAGGCCGATGAGAAGCGCAGAGAACGGCTCACGGGGATTCCATAGCTGTGACGCCAACTCTCCGAGAAGGATCTGGGTCGGGAGATCCGCCAGACTACCGCGTTCGGGGTCGAGGGGCACGCTGCCCTCGACCTTACCGTTTGAACGCACGTACACGGTGTTCGCCAGGCGATCCACGTCGACCGAAACGATCACCTCACGGCCCTCAACCACAGCCACTTGGGTCTGGTCCGCAAAACGTTTTTCGATCGACAGCGACGCGTCGAACAGGTCCGGAGCGGCCCATTGGTAGACACCCGAAAGTAGGTAACGATGGTCCCAGCCGCTCGAAAATAGGGTCGAACGGAGAACAAGCATGGTTGCCACACAGGCAAGCGGTAGGCACACGACAATCATCGCCCCACGGCGCGTCACCGCGCTCTCGTCACCGCGCGTACTCCGCAGCGCCATGACGCCCCCCAACGAAGTCAACAGGAGAAGAAGGGCTAGGCCGACGAGGTAGGTGTCTTCGAGACCCAACCAACTGGCAGCAAGCGGACCTGCCAAAAGGGCGCCACTCGCCGCTCCGAGCGAGTTGATGGCGTAAAAGCTGCCTGCTCGTCGCCGCCAGCGAGCGACGAGAATCGGAAAGACACTGCCGAGGAGAAAGTTTGGCACGAAAACAAGCGCGCCGGCACCAAGGCTGCCCCACACCAAGGGCGAGTCGTCGAAGAACCGGACGGCGGTGAGGTACACGACGGGAAAGCTCGGCACGAAAAAATAGAGCACGGACGTCAACGTCGTCACCGCTGCCGGCAGGATCCATGCGCCGTGTTGGACCATCCTTCTGTGCGATACACACAAACTACCGACGCCGATTCCTAAGATCACGGCGGCGCTGACCACGGCAAAGGCGTACACCGTGCCACCGACCGTGAGTACGAGGATGCGCGACCAAAGCACCTCCCAGAAAAAGACCGCGCAGCCTGAGACGAGGAGAAACGCCCAAACGGGCACCGGCACCGACGTCGTCGACTGACGAGGTCGCCAAGGGGCGCCGCGCGCTGCATCGGTCGCTGCCTGCGCCGTCGAGGTCGAACGGGCGCCGGGCGCGACCCGCGCGCCGAATTCCAGACCGCGTGGCGAACGCCAGATCAGTATCGCGACCAATCCGCAGGCGGCCTGGATCAACGACAGCAGGAGAACAGAGCGGAACTCGCCGATGGCGGGAATCAGTGCCAGTCCGACACCTACTGCAGCGCAGGCGCCTCCGACCGCGTTCCAGCCATAAACGCGCCGCACTTGGTCGCCTGCCGCGCGGTTGCCCTCTAACGCGGCCACCAAGAACGGGAAGGTGGCGCCGAGCGGAATCGTCGCGGCCGCGGGTCCCAAAAGAGCCAACGGTGTCGCCACGACGCCATGCCAGTTAGAGAGCATCGACAGCAGCGCAGTCAAGAACAGAGACGCGCACGCAGCGATGATCTCACACACGCCGTAGGCGCGCAGCGGACGCTCAATCGACTGGAGACGACGTTCTCCGAGATAGCCGCCGCAGCCCATGCCGAGCAGAAACCCTGCCAACACCGCCGCGAGGGCGAACGAGGTTGAGCCCAAAACACGCCGGAGCATCCCTGCCCACACGACCTCGACTCCCACCGCCGCGCCGCCGGTCAGGAATAGAAGACAACATAGCAGCAGGAAACTACGCCGATGCATCCGATCCGGTCACTCGCTGAGAAGGTGAGGAACCACGTTCTCGTCGACGTACTTCCGCACCTGTTCGCTACGCGCCACTTCGGAGCGCGGGGCGGCGTCGAGATATTCGTTGAAGGCGTCGAGCGCGCTTGCCCAGTCCTTGCGGAGCGCATGCAAGAAGCCGCGCGCGTACGCGACTTCAGGACCCGCATATTTGCGTTCGATCGCGCGCCGCAAAAACTCTTCAGCTTGTGTCGCGTCGGACGCGACGGAAAGCGCTGCGAGACGCGCCAGGGCGTATGCTGGAACGGGCTCCTCGCCGACGGTTTCAACGAAGCGGAGATAGTAGCCGCGGCTCCGTTCATCCTCGACGGCGGTGACGAAGTAGCTGTCAGCCAAGAGACGTAGAGGCTCTGACGCTCGCGGCGCTAAGCGGTGCGCCCGCTCCGCCGCCTCCCGACAGCGGTCCCAGAGTCCGAGACGAGACTGAACAGTTGCTATGCCGACAAGAGCTTTCGTCTGATAGTGAAGATTCTCCAGCGTCTCCGCGCGACGGAGCAACTCCGTGTAGACCTGCTGAGCTGCCTTGAGCTCGAGCCGACCGACGTGCTGTGCCCCCTTTTCAGCGATCCCACGCAGCATCGTCTCCTGCTCCTGATCGCCGCCGTCAGTATTACCATCTTCGCCGCCGCCAGTCGCACTCATCCGCCGCTGAACCTCCAAACGTCGCAACGCCTGCAGGGCTTCCGTATGGCCGGGTGAGAGCTGGAGGGCGTGCTGAAGGAGCTCCGCGCTCGCTTCGAACTCGCCCTGATTCGTTTTAATCCCTGCCAGGGAAATCAGCGCCGGTAGATAGGTGTCATCCTGGCGCCGAATCGTTTCAAGCACGTCGATGCTCATCGCAAGCTCGCCCTGCCGATCCAGAATCTTGGCGCGGCGCAGCAGCAAATGAAGCTTTTCCTTCCCGTCCGCGCCGCGGTCAAGTGCAGCTTGGATCAAGGTGTCGGCGTCGGCGAGATCGCCGCGCGCGATCAACAGATCAACCAGCTCCGCGGCGACGCGATGGGTCTCGCGTGCCGCACCCGGAAGCTCATCGAAGGCACGCCGGAAAGACTGCAGCGCTTCCCGCTCTTGGCTCTGCGCCAAGTAGATCTTGCCGAGATAGTAGTGGGCACTACCCACCAAATTGGCTGGCGTGCCAATGGCGATCACGCGATCGTACTCCGCGTCGGCGGCGGCAAGGTCTCCTCTCCTCAGAAGCACACTGGCATAGTTGAAGTGAATCGCGGTGTGCTTGGCAGATCCGGCAATGGTGACTCCATCGGTATCTTTGAGCGACAGGACAAGGGCGTAGTCTTCAGCGGCGCGATCGAGAAGTGCGGCATCGTCGTCAGCGAGCGAAGCATAGAGCTCTGCTCGAAACGTGAGCGCCTGGAGAATGTAGCCGTGGTGCAGCGGCGCATCGGGTCGTTCACGAAAAATCTCAAGCGCAACAGAATACTCCCGCACGGCTTCGCGTCGGCGCCCCGCCACTTTGAGCGCGTGCGCTCGTCCGACGTGCGCCCGCGCAGCGCGGGGCTGTGATTCGACTGCGGAGGTCCACAGCGAAAGCGGAGACGTCCAAGCCTGATTGCGGCGCACCGTTGCGGTCGCCAGCACAACGGATACAAAACATGCGAACACAAGTGCAACGGTACGCTCACGCCTCCAGAGTACCGCCAGACCACCTCCCAAAAGCAAGAACAGCCCGATTCCCGGCAGATAGGCATACCGCTCAGCGAACCGCTCTGGAATTGGGACAAACTGAAGGACCGGCACGAGAACCCCGAGAAACCAGAGCAATCCGAGAGCAACGATTCCCCACGGTCTTCCTCGAGTCCGCCGAGGCGTGAACGAAACGCGCCCCACTGCGCAGCAGCCGACGCCGACCAGGACCATGGCTAACGTCAGGGCCGCCGCAGGCAGCGTCGTCCACGGCGAAGTGGGTCCGGTCGACGGTGTCAATGCGGCGAAACTGTAGTCGATGCTTTGCCCGACCGGGAAAGCCAAAAGGCCCAAGTATCGCGCGACATACCGTGAGGCAGTCCAAAACGCGCTCTCACTCTCACCGAGCGCTGCCGACGCAATGAGCGCGCGGTTGTTCAGCGTCAAGACGATGAAAGCGGCAGTCAAGACCCACAGCGCAGAGTGAAGCGCCACGCGTCGCCGCAGAGGCTTCGCGCCGCGGAGCCAATCAACGACCGCGAGGAGAGGCGCCAACGTGATCACCATCTCCTTTGTCAGCATGCCACCGACAAAGAGGAGCGGCGCTGCGAACAAGGCCAGCCAACCTACCGGCCGCGTCGGCAGTGCGCGCACTGAAAGCAAGAGCGCGCCAAGAAAGAGCGAAGTCGAGAGTACATCACGCCGCCCGGAGATATACGTCACTGCTTCTGTCTGTAAAGGGTGGAGCGCGAAAAGAACGCCCGCTGCGGTGGCACCAAAGAGTATCGCAGGAGACGGAGCTCTCTTCTTCGCACCTGACACTGTCTCACCTTGCGAACAGTCTGTCAGCAGCACGCGCGCCAGAGCAAAGACGAGCAGAGCATTCAAGACGTGAAACAGTACGTTCGTGAAGTGAAAAAAGAACGTTGGCAAGTCCTCCGCTGCCGCCTTGCCGTACCAGCTCACTGTGAGCCAATAGTCGACGAAATAGGAGAGGAACCGCAGTGGTCTGTAATTGGGCCGCAGCTCCTCGTCAGCCCATCGGTTCGAGGTGATGTCGAACGTTTCGATGACGGCGGACGGCTCTTCAATCGCGCCGCGAAGAAAGGCGTTGTCGCGGACGAGTTTGATGTCGTCGAAAACAAACGGCGCATTGAGCACCCCCCCGTAGGGAAGCGCCGCAGCGGCGACAAGCACCACACCGACCAACCAGGGATAGTATCGCGTGAGATTACGCTGCACCGCTCTCCTCAGCGCACAACAGAAAGACTGTAGCAATCGCGAAGCTGCCGGGAAACAGACTAGTCGCTGGCATCATCAGCGCTTGCAGCAGACGCCATCGAGGCGGAACGAGAGGCATCGGCCGTGTAGCGACAACGGAAAGGCCGACGGCATCAAAGAGCTCGAGCGCGCGTCGACGGTCGAAGTGTCTGACGTGCGGATCCGCGTGGCCGCCAAACGGCAGCCGCCCCCACAAGATCGACAGCCGCGCCGGTAGCGCGACTTCGTTGGGCAGTGAGACCACAAGCCGACCTCCGGGCGTCAGCAGTTGGCGCATCCGCTGCAGCGCTGCAGCTGGATCGACAAGGTGCTCAAGAACCTCGAGCGCAACGACGACGTCCGCGATCTCAGGAGTTTCGCCGGCGCCGGGTTTCGAGCAGAGGACGTCCGACTCAGCGTCGCCGACGATCGCCCTCAGCCCCGCCGCCCTGGCCCTTTCGACGGCGTCTGACGAGACGTCAACACCGCGAGCGTCGAACCCGGCGTCAACGAACATCTTCAGGGCCCACCCCGGACCGCAGCCGATCTCCAGCAGCCGCCGGTTGCGCGCGGGCCCCAGCAACGCCAGCACCGCCTGCGCCCGCTCGCGGCTACGCGCGGCCGTTCGCTCGTCGCCGCGCGAACGCCAGTAATCGTCGTAGTACCTCTGCGGGTCAAACGCCATGCGCCCGCTCCTCGAGAATACGTCGCAGCTCGTCTGCCGCCTGACGCGCGCGCACTCGGGCGCCAAGGCGAGGAGGATTCGTCCGCAGGTGTTGGCGCATCGTTGCCAGTAGCGATGGAGAATCGACAAGAAGCGTCTTGAGCGTCATCTCGAGCACCTGTGGCGAGCGCGGCGGAATGATTCGCCCCGTCTTGCCATCCGCCACGACCTCCGGAATGCCGCCGACGCGCGTGGCCACGACCGGCAGACCGCAGGACAACGCCTCAAGCACGACGACCGGAGTGCCTTCGGAATGCGACGGCAAGACGAGGAGGTCGGAGCTGCGGTACCACGACGCCAGTTCCTTCTGCTCCACTCGGCCGCAGACGAGCACCTGCGCAGTCCCGATCAGGTCGTCGAGCTCCGCTTTCACGAGAGCCGCAAGCGGCCCATCGCCGAGAAAGCAAAGCTGCAGCCCCGGGTAGCCCGGGGCCAACGATCGCCAGACCTGCACGAGCTCGGCGACGCCTTTCGCGGCGACGAGATCGCCGACAAAGAGCACACGGGTGGCAGGTGTAGATCCGGGCGCCCCCGTCGATCGACACACCGGCGTCAGTGTCGAGGACTCGGCTGCGGTGTGTCGACACGACTCGTCGTCGGAAGAGGGGTGAGTCGCCGCATCACTCTCGACGCTGCCTGCCGCCTCGCTCCCAAAGTAACGCTCGTCAACTCCCATGGGTAAATGCCGCAGACGCTCGAGCGGCACGCGAAAACGGCGCCAGAGGATCTCCTCGAGTTCACGGCTGACAGCAAAGACGCGGTGTGCCCTCCGTAGGGTCCATTTCGCGAGCCAGCGCTGCAGCGAAGCGCGCTGTCCGTCTCCGACGGTGTAGCGGTAGATGTCTGAGCCATGAGCGAAGACGACAAACGGACAACGCACGAACAGCGACGCCGCAGCCGCGATGAGTCCCATGGGTAACACCCAATGGGCGACCATCACATCCGGACGGCGCCGAATCGACGCTCGCATGACCGTGCACCAAGCGGAGACGCAGTAGAGTGCCAGAAGGAGAATCCCCGGGCGGGCAAGTTCCTTGAGGCGTCGCCCGCCCCCGGGATACCGAAAGCGCAGCACGCGAACGCCGCGGCGCCGAGTCTCACGTGTCGGGTCGGCTCGGTGAACTCGAGGGGCAACCACTGTGAGAGCGCACGGAGGATCTAGGTGCACGATCAGCTCACTGTTGAGATTCTCGATGAAGACGCCGCGCTGTGGCTCTGCTGGCGACGGGTACGCCGCCGAAAGCACCATCAGCCGACGCAGCCCCTCGCGTCGCGACGGTAGCACAGTGCGAATGCCAGCCTGAGAATCGGCGACGGCAGGGATCAAAGTGCATCCCCTGCGTCACCGTCGCGCATCGCCTCGGAGCGCGCTTTCCCTCGCGGTCGACGTCGCCGGCGGCGGGAGGGTGTGCGTCGACCACCACGGAACACGACGGCGGCAGGTTCCGCTTTGCCAAGAGCTCGAAACTGCTGCGCGAGGAGTTCGCCAAACAGCCCCATGGAGAAGACTTGTACGCCGACAACCATCAAGACGAGGCCAAGCGCCAGCCGCGGAAATCGGCTCTGAATGCTGCCCGTTGCGAACCACACGCAGGCCAGCTGCAGACAAATCGCAAAGCCGAAACATCCGAGCCCTCCTCCGAGGACGAGAAAGAAACGTCCTGGTCGCCGCTCGAAGCGATTGAGGAACAGGAGCACAGTCAAGTCGAGAAGACCTCGCAGAGCACGATCCGTCCCATAGCGCGAACGACCGAATCGTCGCGGCGCGTGATCGACTTCGACTTCAGTGACGCGAAAGCCGCGCCAGTGTGCCAGCAAAGGAATGAATCGATGAAACCCAACGGAGAGTTGGACGCTGCGCACAACCTCACGTCTCATGACTTTGAGGCCGCAGTTCACATCATGAACCCGTATGCCTGCGACGACGCTAACGATCCAGTTGAAAACCCAAGACCCCCACACCTTGATCGTCGAGTCTTGACGCCGACGTCGCCAACCGCTGACAAGGTCGAACCCTTCGTCAATCTTCGCAGCAACCTTCATGATCTCCTGAGGGCTGTCTTGCAAATCCGCATCGCTCATGGCGATCAAACTGCCACGCGCTTGGCGAAAGCCAGCTGCGAGAGCTACGGCTTTGCCGAAGTTACGTCGCAAGCGGATCACAACCACCTCTTCATCTTCCCTCTGCAACTCGTGAAGGATTTGGTCACTGCCGTCCGTGCTTCCGTCGTCGACGAAGATGAGCTCCGCAGAAGAAGGTAGGTGTTCCCGAAGGCGAGCGTGCAACTCGGGCAAGCTTTCTCTCTCGTTGAGGAGAGGGATCACAACGCTGATCGGGAGTCGAACGCCTCTGGTGGTCACGACGGAGCCTTGGCTGAGCGGCCTATTGAAAAGTGTTTAGATTCGAACATTAGTCTCTTCCGGTCCAGTTCAGCCACCCCGACCGCAGAATCTCCGACTCCATGTGTTGCAGCGACTATGGGGACTCCGAACGGGGCGTGAAAAGCCGAGATTCTCGGCCGAATGACGTTGCGATGGGGCTGTAGCGTTTGTCGTCGCTCTAGCGCCGCCACCCTCGAGTCTTCGCGTCAAACGTCGAGAGAAAACTCTTGCCTGAGGTGGTCGAGAAGATCCCAAAAGTTCTGAACGTCGATGTTCGCGGGGGTTTCGCTCTCCAGCTGGGCGTACTTGCCGCGACGCATGCGTGCCGACATCATGCCGATCTTGTTTGGTGGGTCGATGTCATTTTGCGGGTTGTCACCGACGTACATCACTTCCGTAGGGCGCAAATTAAGATCGCTGCACGCACGCTGGTAAATCTTAGGGTTAGGCTTCGAGATACCGATCTGATTGGAGACAAAAATCGCGTTCGGGGTGAGAAAATTGTGCACCCGCATGCGCACGAGTTTTTCAGCTTGCTTGACCTCCAGTCCTTCCGTGATCACGCCGAGGACGAGGTCGGTTTTCGACAGCAACTTCAAGACTTCGTAGGCGTCCTCGTACGGTGCGAGATATCGCATCTTATTCTCGTGGTAGGCGATGACCCCGGCCGCGATCAGGACCGCAGTGTTCATACCTCGGTAGTGGCGCCGTGGAATGCGGACAAGAAGCTTGTCGAGGTGATGCTCGTAGTTCGATGAGAACTCTTTGATCACCTCCGCAAGCTCTTCTTCGAGTAGCTGCTTGTCGACAGCCAATCCCGCCTCGATCATGGCGTCGAGCGCCGCCGAGCGGGCCTTCTCGGTGAACTCGCTGGTGCAGCAGAGCGTGTCGTCAATGTCGAAAAAGATCCCACGCAGGGGAGGAGACATGCTCGCCGGTCACTCCGTCTAGGGTTGAATTTATAATCACTCCATCCAACATCATATCGGCAGTCGTTGGTTTTCTCAGCAACCTGTCACCACGTTCCACAAGCCGCAAAGAACGTCCCAGCGGCCTGCCGAAAAGCGCTCGGAGCCGAAAACCGCTCCCTCCACGCCCAAACCGCCGGGCAAGCACGAACCATCTCCACGCCGCGAAGAGAGCAGTCTCGAGCGAATCATCTTCTTCGAGGGACAGGGACCGCATCGGAGTTTCCTGGCACACCAGGTCGCCATGCCGCCCGACAGGCCCAGCGAGAAGGGGAGATAATGTTACAGCGCGGACTTCGCCTGCAACTCAGCACAGCTCAGGCAGGCCAGGCTCTGCGCGCCACGAATCGGAGACGCTCCCTGGCGAGCTGGCGTGCAGAAGAGAGAATCACGCCAGGCCTGGGAAGCTCACAAAGATCAAGAGACTTCCGCACGTCTCAAGAGTGCGCAGCAACAAAAACGCTCCAGGCTCGACGTTTCGTCTGGCCTGGAGCATTTTTTCTCAACAGTTGCTACCGCTTGGAGGCGATGTCAATCGGCTTCGTTGAACTTCTGCTTCTCGGAGACGCGAAGATCGACGATGGTCGCTGACAGCAGAATCACTAAGCTCCGCTTTTCCGACACGGTCGATTTCCTGCGGAACAGATTCCCGAAAAGAGGGATGTCCCCAAGGATCGGCAGGTACGACTTCCACTGACCTTCGTCGAGGCTCTTGAACCCACCCAAAAGGACCGTGCCACGGTTCGGCACCGTGACCGAGGTGAACGACTGCTGGAGCGAGATCTCCGGGATGCCAATGGGCACCTGGAACGCGACGTTCGTAAAGCTTCCTAGGCTGATATTGATCGTGCTGATAATGCCACCGATCAACGTTGCAAGCGTTGGCCTGACGTCGAGCGTTACGTACTTCTTGTCGTGGGAGATCACCGGCTCGACGTCGAGGATCACACCCTCTTGGAAAGTCTGAACAACCGGGTCCGCGACCTCGATGATCGCAAAACCGGTACCACCGGAGACCAGCTCGTAGTCGGCGATGTACGCACGTTGGGTGATGACCGACACGTAGACGCGCTGATTGTTCGCAGCGGTCACGACTGGCGCCGTAAGTTGGCGCACGTCCGCACGCTCCTGAACCGCACGTAGAATCGTGTTGATCTGAAACGGCTCGAGCCAAGTTTGCTGAAGGGTCAAACCGCCGATTCCACCACCGGCGTTCAGGTTTCCGTTACGGCGGAAACTGCCAGTGAAGCCATCAATCACGTGGGCGATACGACCCGCCCAGCGGTCCTGGCCCATGATCAGGGTCACGTCGCGCGTGGGGCTTCCAGTCTTAGAGAAACCGAGGTCTTGGCCACCGGTTCTCGTGTCATTGATGACGTTTCCAAACGGCGTTCCAAAGTTATTGACGACGCCGAGCGCTCGAGAGTCGATACCCACGTCCTCGAGAAAATCGTCGTTGATATCAATGAACCGCGCCTCGATCACGACGAAGAGATCCGAGTCCTTTCGAAGGTTGGCGAGGACGCGTTCGATCCCCGCGTGCATGTCGGCAGACGCAGTCACTAGGAGGCTGCCGTTGTGCTCCTCCATCGAGTTCTGGTCGCCCCATGCATCTTCACCACCGGTGCTGCCTTCGATGAGCTCCATGAGTTGATCGGAGTCGATCGTCTGATCGCCAGCCTCACCCGGATCGTCGGTGAAGACAATGGACTGTTCCCCGGAGGTGGTGTCGCCAGGACTCCTCAGCTGCAGCTCTGGACCGGCGAAATCGCGGATGCTGTTGAGAATATCCGAGACGTCGTAGATCTCGAACTTGAGGTCACCTGTCGCTTTCTCAGGCGCCGTGATGTACAGCAGGTTGTCTCGGAAGCTATAGCCAAGACCGGCTTTCTCGAGCACGTGATTCAGAGCGTTCTTGGCGGACACGTTCTGAACGTTGATGCTAATCGGGTTCTCGTCGGTGTTGATCTCGGGATCGATCGCAATGTTGATGCCGAGGAGATTCCTGAAGTCTGCGATGATATCGCTCAGCGGGGTGGCCTCGTCATACGGCAGGTCCATCTGCCGACTTTCCAGAATCGACTTGATGCGCCGCACCGGCTCCGAGTCAACAGTCTCGGTACCGAACTGCAGAGTGGAAGAGCGGCTGCGTGTACGCTCCCAGTCGTCGGCATCCGGAAACACGAAAACGTCGTTGTAGGGAATCGAGCCCTCACGCATGTTCTCGTTGAGCAGCTTGCGGTTGATATCGCGATCGTGGATTAAGCGTAGACGTCGCTCCTTGATCAGCTCCTCGTTCGACGAGTTGAGCCAAAACCGAGCAATTCGGTTCGCCGGTTCGATCGTCAGAATCTGCTCACAAACGACGACAGCTTGCTGATAGCGACGCTTGCGACGAAGATCGAGAGCCTTTCGCAGAAGCACCTGAACTCGCTCATGCTTGCGCCGTTCTTCCGCCTCGAGCTCGTGTTGTTGCTGGCGCTGCGCTTCTTGGAGTTGCTGGTCTCGCACGACAGCGGCAACCTCTTCCATTTGGGAACGAATCTGCTCCAGCAGATTCTGCGCCCGCGCGCGCTGATCTGGATCGTAATCAGGATCAGTTCGAATCGCATCGACGGCCCGCTGCACGAGCCGCTCCGCCTCGTCAACCTCGCCGCGGTTGAAGGCTTCCTCGCCGTCGCGAAGCGCGCGGTTGATTTCGATCGTTCTCTGTTCGCGGCGAATTCTTTCTTCTTCAATCAGGTTGGGAGCGTTCGATACTGCGGCAGGGCGATCACCGAGAATCTCTTGCGTGTCGAGTAACCGCTCACGTGCCGCCTCGAAACCCGGGTCGAGGTCGAGAGCGCGTCGATAACTCGCGACGGCATCCTCAAATCGCCCCTGCTGGTAAAAGCCATCGCCTGCCTTCTTGTGGTAGCGCGCTTCTTTTTCCCGCAGCGAGAGCTGTCGGCGGAAATGCTCCAGAGCCTGCGACTCCCGGCCGCCCTCTCGAACGCGCCCACGGTCACCCGCATCGGCGAAATCGTCCGGCTCGTCGAGGTCCGCATCGTCGTCGAGACCGAGTGCGTCAAGCTCATCGCGGCCGTCGCTCGCAGCACCGTCCTCGCGCTGGTCGACGACTGGCGCGCTCGTCTCGCCAACCGGCTCTGACTCGCTCGCGCCACGCGTCGGCAACTGCCTTTGCGCCTGCCGACGCCGCTCGCTAATCGACTCCTGACTTCCGCAGCCAAGAGTCCAGAGAAGCATAGCAGTCAGGCACAACGCCAAGGCGCGTCGTGCGTCCACTCCAACAATCGGAGTCAACATGAGGGGCTCCTTCTACACAGAGATAAACCCTTCGGGTTCAAACTCAACTTCATTCTAACGGATTGAACGACACCAGCTCTTCGGTCGGAAACGGACGGGACCGACTGGCATCGAGAGACTGTGAATCGAGAGGAAGGCTCACGAGATGAGCAGAGTCCTCGATGATCCACCATCGGCGACGAAAAGTGGCTAGAAAAATCAGCGAAACCCCGGTTTTCCGTTCCCGGCTTCCGGCCCTAACCAGGACCCTCGACGCGGCTTCTGTCGCCAGCGCGGGGTGCAGCTCGTGAGAGCCGCCGCGGCCTCAAACGTGAAAGAATCCGGTTAGTTTCGAGCTCGCAATCCTTTCATTCTCCAAACATCCGTGACGTTCCGTCAGCCGCTCTCGTCGCCGGCAAACGTCACATCGGTGATGCCGACGCGCTTGCAGATATCGAGAAGCGCCACCGCCATCTGCCACTCCACGTCGTCGGCGATTTTTAGCTCAACTGGCAGACCCTTAGCGCTGATGCCGCTCACTTTGTACTGCTCGCTGCGATACTGAAGGTACTTCTCCACGTCTGCAAGATGGGGAGCCGCGTAATCAAGGCTTACATCGACCCGGTTGTCACCCTCGCCCCACGTCGTTTGCGTCGACCACCCCCCTGAGGCAGTGCGCTGCGAGGTTGGATCTCGTGGAAAACGATGTTCGGGTTTGGAGACGTCACCGAACTGATAGTTAATCGTGCTGCAGATGATCTCGTCTTCGACGCGATGGAGGAAGAGGAGCACGTCGTCAGCCAACTGCGGCATCGGCGGGCCGTCAGCGCCTCGATCCTTTGGAAGGTACGCCTGCAGTTGCCCTTCCAAGGCGACAAATTTGGCGGTCAAGACGAAAAAGATGAGAAGTTGGAAGATGATGTCGATCATCGGCGTCAGATTCGGCCTCATGTCTTCGACGTCTGGTCGTCCGAACTTCATCTTGCTTCCAATGAAATGAGTGCTAACACATCGCAATCAACAAGTGCAGTCATGGCTCGAGCGAGGCGACCTCGATCTTGTAGATTTTCGCCTTGCTACAAGCCATCATCACAGCTTCGACAAACTCGAAGTACACGTTGGTGTCGGCTCGCACGACGACACGCAGCTTCGACGCCCGACCGCCGTCAACCGTCTCCCAGCCTCGACCACGGCCATGCGGCGGCGCTTCCGCATCGAATCGTGCTTCGGCCGCAAGAGCCTTCTCGAGTTCTTCAGGGGTCATCGTCTGGCCGCTGAAGCGAATCTCTCCCACGTCTTCCTGGTTCCCTGGCACGACGTTGATCACGAGCGGCTTGTCCGCGAGCCCTTTCGGGGGCTCTCGAGTCTCCAGCGCAATCGGCAGCTCGACTTCCTCAATCTGCGCCACCATCTGCGTGGTCAAGAGGAAAAACAAGATCAGCAAAAACACGCAATCGATAAGAGGAGTCATGTCGATTTCGGTTGCTGACTCGTCAGCTTGAGTTCGCCGCATGCGCTTACGCCCCTCGCCGCTGGCCCTTGAGGGCCCGCGTCATGTCGTCCATAAGAACCCCGGCCTCGAACAGAATGTTCGCGAGCCGATTCCTGAAGAAATAGTGCAGCACAAGCATCGGGATCGCGACCAACAGTCCCAGAAACGTCGTCATGAGCGCCTCGCCAATGCCATCGGCGAGCTGCGCAGGCTTCGGTTGCGTGTCGGCGTCCGCGATCGTGTTGAACGTCCCGATCATACCTTTGACCGTACCAAACAGACCGAGCATCGGCGTCACCGATGCGATCAGCGCCAGATAGCCGATCTTCTGACGGAGCTTCGAGCCTTCGAAATCCCCGGTTTCCTGTATGGCGTCACGCATGCTGTCGACCCCTTCGTCGACTCGACTCAACCCGGGTGCCAACACGCGGGAATAGAATGAATCGTCTTCCTCGCAAAACTCCATGGCGCCGCGAAAATCGCTGCGGTCAAGAAGCTCCTGCACATGCTCTTGTGCCTCGGGAGGAATGAGCACGTCGTGCCGAATCTGCATGAAAAACGTTACGGCCAGGGCAACGCCGGCGAACGAGCACAGGATGATCACGAATCCGACAACTCCACCGCTGATCACGTTGTCGAACATCGTACGCTGTGAGGCTGACTCCTGGGCAAACACGAACGCAGGATCGATGAGGAGAGACCCGGTGACCACGAAGAGCATGCACAAAAAGGCAGCGCGCGCTCCGACGCTCCCAGCCGCAGGGTGGAGGAGTGTGGTCGGCATCAGCCTTTGACGCGGGCAGGTCGACCGAGTCGAACGACCCATGTCCAGTTGTCGATCAATCATTTCTACTCCTTGGCGCGCTTCTTCCAGTGGTCAGCTCGTTTCGGCTGTTTCAGTTGAGTGTAGATTTTCGCCAGCTCGCTGCAGGCGTCGCGATAGACCTCGCCCTGGTTGCGAAAAAGAGCCGCGACTTTCAAAAAATGGATCTCTGCTTTCTGAAGATTCCCCGTTCCTCCCTTGCTGGCTTCCGCTTTGCCTGCGAGCAAGTATGCAGCAGCGCGTCGGGCGGAATAGCCGGCCTCGCTTGACGCTGTGGCGTCAAAGAAGATCCGACCCAACTCCTCGAGTGCACGATCACCCTGGGAACGTAGAAGAAAAATCTCTGCACGTAGAAGTGCCGCCTCTTCCTTCAGCTGTCGCGGGGCGTTTCTACTGCGTAGAATCGAGCCAAGTTTCTCCTGTACACCGCGGTATCCGTCTTTGTCACGTTCGGCGATGGCGACGCGAGCCGCGCCGACCGTGGCCGCCGATTCCCAGCGGCCACCAAGCTTCCCGAGTCGGGCGAACGACTTTTTCGCCGACGCGGCACGTTTGCCGCGGATCTGGATGTCCCCCAAGTCGTTGAGAGCGTGAGGCACCCACCAGTCCTTTGCTGGACCGAATTCCTCGACAAACTGCTGCAGCTGCGCTGCTGCCTTCTTGCGCTCTCCCTTGGCAGCGAGCGCTCGTCCGACCAGATACGCCGCCTCGGCGCGTTCCCAATCCGCAGCAGCCTTGGCAATCGCCTCAAGTCGCCGGATCGCGGTGTCGTAGTCTGCGCGCTCCAGTGCCGCACGCCCAGCGCGCAAATCATTGCTCGACGTCGCGCGGGTGATCGAAAGGACGCGCTCCGCAGGCTCCTTCTGTGTCGACTTCCCCGCTCCCGAGAGCGTGTATTCGATTTCCTCATAAGTCGCTCGAACAATTTTGACGTTTTTGCGGGGACTACCGGAGACCAACTCGATCTCGTCAGCCGCGGCGAATCCCGCAAAGCAGAACAGCCCCGCCGTTACCGCGAGGTGCGCAACTCCAAGACTGACGTTCAGTGGACGCATGGGCATTCGAACGCGACGCGGCACGCAGACCATTCCCCGCGCAGAACGGGCCGAACCAGGTGCACGCGGAGCCGTCGACGTCGATTCACGTCTTTTCATTGAGCCTCTCCACTCGCGCCAACACGGCACGAAATTCCTTTTTCAGCCCGCCCATCTCGGAACCAAGTCTTGGCTTGATGAACGTAATAATTCTTCCGCGACTGTTCGCATCGCCAGCTTCGGCGAGAAACAGCCGCACGCGAACCATCTGCAGAGCCCACTGCCAAAACATGCTCTGCAGCTGTGGCTGCCCCACCAGTCGTCGCTCCAACAATGCGCACGCCGCTTCGTAGTATCTCGCGGCAGACTCGACTCGCTTGGTCGTTCGCCTCCCATCTTCGCGCTCTTTCCACAACAGCTCGGCTAGGTCACGAAAGACGAAGGGATCTTCGTGGTTTTCTCCCTTCGCCGCACCAAAGCGCTCGACGTACGACAGCAGCTTCTTCTCAGCGGCAGCCTCCTTGCCGCTGAGCGCGAGGACTTTGGCTTCGATCAGGACCAACTGTCGCCGCGACTCCGAACTCTTTGCTGATTTGCGTTTCTTCGCAGCCCTGAGAAACCGGCTCGCTTGCTGGACGAACACTTTCCGTCGACGGCCCTTAGCGACTTCGGCTCCGCTCGCAAGGCGCGATGCCACCATCACCAGCGTGTCGAAATCTCGCAGGTCATCCTTGGATGTACCGTGAAGTGCGAAGGAAAGACTGTACAAGGCTGCATTTGAGGCATCGCCAGCAGCGAAAAAACAGTCGCCGAGATCGAGGGCAGCAAATGCAAAGATCGGTGCGTCGGCGCACTCTTTCTTGAATTCGCGGCGCATCACATCGAAGTGCTGTTGTGCCGGCTCGCACTGCCCTTGCCGCACATAAGCCAGAGTCAAAAAACCCAAGCCCGCACAGATCAGCTCATCTGCACCCTGAAGCGAGCCATCTGCAAACGGCTGGAGAAAATCGACAGCGGCGGCCCAATCTTCTTGCTCGTAGTGAATTTGCCCGAGCGTCAGCGTCGCAGTCGCCGCACCGCCAATGTCACCGTCATTCAGCGCTTGCGGTTGAATCTCCTTGAGACGATTGACGACCTCGGAAATGTCAACTTCACTCTGGCTCGCGCCTTCTCCCTGAGTGCTGCGCCAAGACGCGAACAGCATCGCTTCGGCACTCGCCTGGGCGCGCCAATAGAAAGGCACCTTGGTCTCGGAATCCTTCCTTTCGACGACGGGCCGCACTTTGAGATAAGTCTCGCGCGCACGCTCGAAATCACCGTCAGCCTCAAATTGCTGCGCCTGAGCCATCAGGGCTTCTTCCGACGCCAGGCCGGTGCCGCCGAAGCGTTCGTATGCTCTGTTGGCTTCAGCGTTCAGCTTCTGAAGCACCTCGTTATCCTGCCCGCCAGGAGTCAACTCCATGCTTTTGGTCACGGCCGCAACGAAGTTGTTGGCAGCCTTGGCGGCGATTGCACTCTCCGCCACGCTGCTGCGAAAGGACCCGAACAGCTCCGCGTAGGCAACCGCCGATTCGTGAAAACGGTCGAGCAGAAAGAGAAGCTCGCCGATTTCATTCAGACAGAGTGGGCCCATTTCAGGGAGCTCTCTCTCCGACGACACACGGAGAGCATCGCGGAAAGCATCGAGAGCGTCGGCGAAGCGAAGCTCGCTCTTGAGGCCTTGTGCCGCTTCGTAGACGTCACGACCACGAAGATCAACTCCCTTAACCGCTGCAATTCGACCAAGGGCACGCCGTGCGTCGGTCACGAATCCCTGCGAGACCGCATCACTCTTGTCGCGAAAATCGGCGATCACGCGCTGAATCGCAGCGAAGCCCTCGTCACGCGCCCCCGAACCAACGAGCGCCACTCCGTACTCTAGATCGAGGAGCACGCCGAAGTGCTGCAAAGAAGGGTCATCGCGCACTTTTGTGAGATCGATAGGATCGTCCGGGTCCGCCGTGAAGGCGAACTTTTTGAGCGTGTCGCTGGCGACGCGGAAGTTCGTCGCAGCATTGAGCGCGCGGCTGCCGAATAAGAGCGCATTCAACCGCAACTCTTTGAGGAGATCTAGAAGCTCAGAAGAGTGGGGAGGCGGCCCCTGCGGAGGCGCCGAGTAGAGAGCACTCAAGTGTGATTCCGCCATCACATACTTGCCGAGCTCGTAGGCGAGAAGGCCACGCTGCAGCTGCGCATCGTACTGCATGACGTAGAAGTCAGCCCGCTCGAACACGAACTCGTCGGCCAGCTTGAGTCCTCTCTCGAGCGTACGCAGCCGGTCTTTCGCGTCAATCGGCAGTCGGCGAGCATAGACGAGGTGAAACTTGATGCGCGCGAGCTCGGTCTGGTCGCGATTGCGCACCAATCGCTCTGACTCGTCCTGATCCGACGACTTGGACCGGAGACGTTTCTCAAACGACTTGATCAATCCTTCCATCCCACGGTCGAGCTCGGCGAATCGGCTTCGTGCGGAAGAATAGATCTTCGCCGCCTCCGAACTCGGGGCGCCAGCAGCACGCTCCAAATCAGCCCGGATCGCGGTCAGCGTTTCGCTTGCACGCTCGAGGTCGGCAAGAGAAGCCCTCCCGTGCCACGGGTAGTCTTCCTGAAACTTCTTCAGCGCGGCTTCCAGGGCTTTCGTGTCGCCACGCCGGCGCAGCACGTCGAGACGCTTCGAGTCGACCTCGGCACGACACGACTCGTCACGACACTCCGCAGCCCTCTGAGCGAGCCACCGCTCGGCCGTGTCAAAGTAACCCAGCGACACGATGAGGAACTCGGCGAACGCAGCATCTTCTCGACTCCAAGCAGCAGAACCTACAAGAGGTGCGGGAATCAAGCATATCGCGCTGAGACAAAATGCAGCGAACCGTGACCCACTCGCCCTTCCCGGAAAGAGAGAATGTCCGCGTTCAGTCATCTCGCTGCAAGAAGTCTCAGCCACGCACTTCGCGCTCGCTCACCGTCGCTCTTCTTCACCTCGCCGCTCGCCGCATCACCTCCGAAGCTTCCACTTCAGCGCGATTCGGCGCCCGGTTTCTACTGCAGATCGCCGAAAAGACGGGCCTCCTCTTCGTGAACGACCGTCACCTTCGCATTCAAAAGAACGAAAAGATTGGACCGGAGCGTGGATTGACCTTTACGGCCGAAGAGCAAATTCGCGACCGGAATGTCCAGCAATCCGGGGATTCCGATCGACGTCTTCGTAGAAATCTCGCGCTTCAATCCTCCAACCAGCACCGTCCCACCATCTGGAACCGTGACGGTGGTCTTGATCTTCGTCACCGAAAGCACCGGTAGCTCGACCGGAACGACAGTGAAGTTTCCGGATAGGTTCAAAATCGCCACGTCGCTCTCAAGCTGCTCGGCCAGCGTCGGCTGGATTTCGAGGACGACGTACTTACGATCGTAACTGAGTGTCGGGCGCACTTCGAGAATCGAGCCCGAGTTGAGCACTCCGATCACTGGGTTAATGACCGGGATCACACCGGTCTGGTTGACTTCGAGATCTTGAATGTAGGCGCTCTGGTTCACCACGAGCGTGTGCGACGTCTGGCCATTGAACGCCGTCACGCGCGGCGAATTCAGCTTACGAATTTCCTGCTCCTTAGCGACGCCGGTAAGAATCGCCTCGAGCTGAAAACGCTCAGCCTTCAAGACGTTGAGCTGATAGGCACCGCCGCCCTCCGCCGAAAGGTTGAACGGGTTGACTGCCGAACCAAGAGGAGTACTGAGCTGTCCTATGGACGCCACCCTGGCGTTGTAGTCACCCTGTGGATTGACATACTCGTATCCTGGCGAGACACTCGTTCCGGCGCCGTCGACGTCGGGAATGGTGTTCGGCAGGAACGTGTTGCCACCGCTACCGAAGTCGACGCCGATCTCCTCGAGAAAGTTGTCCTGAATGTCGAGGAAGCGAGACTCAACTGTCACCATGACGCCGATCGACTTACGGAACTGCTCCAAGAGTTGCGCCAACTTCAAGTGGTTCTCGAGTGTCGTCCGCGCGGAGAGCTTCGCTCCAAAGAGGGCGATGCCACTTTGATCTTCCTCCTCTTCGCCGTCACCGGCCAACTCCCTTTGAATGAGCTCGAGAAGTCTCTCGCCACCGATCGGATCGTCGCCGACGTCATCCTCTTCGGGGAGAATACCGCCGCCCTCAGCACCTGCGCTCTTCCCGGCCAGCTCGTCCAGCGCCAGTGGGGGCGCCTTGTAATCTGGGCGTCGGCTCACCAGGTCACTGATGTCATAGAAGATCAGATACTCGGGCAGCTTCAAGCTCTCACGCGGCCCAATGACGACCGCGCCGTCCTTAATCGCGTAGGCGTACGGTTTGCCGTCCACCGCGCCGATTGCCCGTAGGATCAACGACAGGACGTTCTCCAGCGGTAGATTGCTGTATTCCGCACCCGCGATCTGCGCATTTTCGACTTCGGCTCCTTCGTTGGTGAGCACAAAGTTGAGCCCGGAGATCTCACGCAGGTTGCGCAGCACTTCGCTGACCGGCAGTTGGTCGTCGATAATCACGTCGCCGACTGGTTCGGCGAGCTTGCGCTTGATCTCTCGCTCATGCTCCGATTCGCTCGCCTCGATCTGCTCCGCAAGCGTCAAATCCTTCGGCGCCAAGCGAATCCACTCTTCGCGATCTGGGTAGCGGAAGATCTGTTGGTAGACGATCGAGCTCTCCTCGATACCAACGACTGCACGATCGTAATTTTGATCTGCTAGCTGCCGCAGCTCGTCCAGCCGGAAGCGGTGGCGCATTTCCCGGACCCTGTTCAGGGCCGTCCTCGAGTCGCGATCTTGTGGGTTCAGTGCCAAAATCGCTTCGTAGAGTTTGATCGCACGTTCGTAGTCGTTCGCCGCTTCTGCCCCCTCGGCTTTCCGCTGCAATTCACCGACTCTAGCGCGAACGAGCTGGGCATCCGTCCGTCGCTCTCCCTCGAGGTCGTTTCGGATCTGATCCTGCAAGAGCTGTCGTTCTCGCGCATCCTGCTCCTGCTTGCGTCGCCGCAGCTCCGTGAGTCTCGTTGAGATATTCCGCTCCCTGTCGGTCAGACCTAGGTGATACGGAAAGTTTTGAATCACCCTCTGCGCCCGCTCGTACTCTGCGATTGCCTGTGCGTACTTCTTTTCGTCGGTCAACCGCTCCGCGTTGATGACGCGTTGCTGCACCTCGACGACGGCCTGCTCGGTCGCGATTTGCTGCATGCGAATGATGTCCACGGCAGCCTGAGGGCGAGCGCCAACGTCTCCCATGAGAACGGCTAATTCCGCCTTCAACCGCTGCACCGCTTCATTGTTCGGGCTCAAGCGTTCGGCGTCGCGCAAGTAACTTCGGGCTTTCTGGAGCTCGAAGCGTTGAATCGCTTCGCCTGCCAGGCGCGCGAGCTCGTTGGCCTCTTGTTCGCGCACCGATGCGGAACGGTTCAGTGCCTCCACACCGCCGCCGCGTTCACGCCGCGCGGGTCGCGAGCGAGGTGCGACAGGTTCGTCGTCCTCTAATCCAAGCTCTTCCGCGACGCTTCGGCGCCGGTCGCGCCCTCCGTCGTCGTCTTCGGCGATCTCGTCCGCGGCGACGTCGCCGTCAGCGCCGAGGTCTTCCATCAGCTCATCCGCCTCGTCATCAGCGACCTCGGCGTCAAGCTCCGAGTCCAACTCGGCTTCGTTCGCTAGTTCATCAAGCAACCGATCGAGTTCGTCGGCGTCTTCTTCGGGCCCGCCACCGCCGTAGATCCGCGAACGACGCAGCTCCGACTCACCGGTAAAAGAGTCACGATCAAGCTGGGAGCGACGGTCACGCTCCGCACCGCGAAACTCCGGCTGCTCGGTTGAGGATGCGCGCGCACGCATCGCCCGCTCGGCAACGCCGTTACTCGTACAGCCGACGACGAGCACAGACCCGAAGACAAGCGGTGCAATCCATGTGAAAACGAATCGGAGCCAGGTGCAATTCATCGAAGTCCCTTTCCCTGGGAAAACCCCTAGGCTTCCCCGAGTTGGAATCTCTTGCCGTGTCATCTCTTGAGCAAATCTATCTTGAGCAATCCGCTCGCGACGGGAGACTCGCATCCGATTCTGAGTCAGAATCTTCATGCTGGGCTCCTGCCAGAGGTTCTTTGCATCAGGATCAGAGTCATAAACGAAAGGCTGAAAACAACAGAGCGTTGCAAACGATCGACTGTTGTTCTCGGAATCAATCAAATCTTAGGGAGGACTCTGTGCAGAGACACAGAACAGGAGAGCCACCGGTAGAACGATGAGGGAGGGGTAGGAGACGACGCCAGCGCCTATGTTACGCGTCTGCTGCACCTGGCTGGCGAGACCCAAACCGGAAGTGCGGCTCAGCGGCGCATCCTCAAGCCGAGACCCTGAAGCTCGCCGCGCGAACCAACAGCAAGGACGCTGAGAGAGCTTTCAAGCACCACCCCGAAAGCTCCGAGGTTCATCGCGGTCGCCATGGGCGCAACCGACTCAATGACTATGTTCCCACCCTCCAACGCGAAAATCTACCTTTTTTCTCCTTGCCTCCTACTGCTGTCATTTCACTACGTTCGGTATCAATTCGGAGCTTCGAGCGGTGATCAAAAGCTCCGCCCACCACGAGCCGCGCTACCTTCCTCCGGCGTCGGCGCTTCCGCTGCGTTCTCGTCGGCGGACTCCTCCGCGGCGACGGACTCCTCCGCGGCCACCGAAGTGTCTGCGCCGGACTCGTCTGTCGCGGACTCCTCGTCCTCGTCGACGTCGTCGGATTCTGCCGATTGTTCCCAGCCTTCGATCGGACGCTCGACGCCCGTCGTTTTGAAAACGTACGACTGGAGCCTATTGGTCGTTTTGTAGACGCGGACAGTCTTTTTGTCCTCGTTGATCGCTCCAACCGTCCAGGGACCAATCTTGTCGTTACGCTTGAACGATCCGCGCGCGCTCTTGACCGCGCCGGCTTCGTAATCCCAGTAGCGAAAAACGCTGAAGCGCGCCGAAGCGGTCAGTGACGCCTGGTCGACTTGAATCGTACTGAGCTTGACACTGAGGTCATACGGCACCGCCTGCTCCGTCTCGAGCACGTTCGAATCCAGGTTGGTGTCCGTCGGTGGCAGGACATTCGTTCCGGCATCCTGGTCGAGCCGTGCCATCGTCGTGAAACGGTACGCATAGCGCTTGCCCGGTTCAACGTTCCAATCAACGAACTCAAAGTCGCCTTCTACGTCAAAGTCAGGAACCGAGACAAAACGCCCCACGGATCCACTCTCGTCGATCTCGGCACGTTGCAAGCGAATCTGCTGAATCTCAATCGCTTCGTTTCCGGCGCCCATGACACCGACCACCGCGAGGCCAGCCTTCTTGGTTTCGGAATCACGCTCGACGCGTACCACTTCGATGCGTCCCGCCTCGTGGACGGCCTGAGTCGTCTGCACGATCGAGGAGTGAACCACAACCGCGGGTGCTTGCTCAGTCAGCCACGCAATCGGAAAACCACGCCGCAGCTCAGCCTCCCACTGATTGTCGATCACTGGTGTGCGCCGTTCGGGAACCGACGGCAGCGCTTGACTCATTCGGCTCTCCTTCAGTTGATCGACCTTGTTTCGAAGGTCTTCCTGGACATCGCCGAGAGATCTTCCCGCAACGATCGGCAAGGCAATGATTGCGATGCCGAGAACCGCCGCGACCGCGTACGAAATCTTATCGATGTGCTGAGCTAAGTTTCTATTGGCCATGAATCAGCTCATTCCTCTTCGTCGTCTGGGTCGTCTTCCTCGTCGTCCTCCAGCCCGACTTCGAGCTCTTCGAGAGGATCGACCGCATCTCGCGCCTTCCAGAGGAACACGCGCAGATCAAGCGTAATCGTCACCGGGGCATCCTGAATCAACTCGGCGTGTTCAAGACCGCCAGGCGGCCCTTCGTGCTCTACGACCTTCACTAGCTCCATGAACTCTGCCGGGATGGCTCCCTTCTGCGACTCAAACCCGTAGAAGAGAAACATCACCTCATCGTCGTTCATGAGATCCGCGACCAACTCGTCGACCCGAGCAAGCGGCATGGAGATCTTGACGTCCGTCTTGAGCGCGGCGAATTCCTCGGCCGGCGACTCGTCACCACCGTCTTCACTGCGGTCGAATCGGATTTCTTGGAGGCCCTTCAATTTCAGGTCGTTCACCGACTCGAAAATCGACCGCGTCACCCAGTACTCGTGCATCGTCGTCTGCATGTTCACCGGCGTGATGCTGCCGGGAGGCTGGACGTCGACGACCGGTCGCAGAGTTTTTGCATCAGCTTCATCTGCGTCCTCGGCAACAGCGATTTCGTTCTCGTCACGATACGCCTGGATCAGCCGGTCCATCTCCTGAGTGTATCGCGCCGCGAAGCTGCCGACCGGCGGCGGCTCCTCCTGGCCGTCGAAGTACTCGTTGAACCGCTTCAACCGTTTGTTGTAGTAGTCGATGCCGCGGTCTCTGTCGTCGCGTACGTTCTTGACGTTCGTCTCGAGCTGTGTCTCCAACCGCGCGGTAGGGATCATGTCACCCTTGAGATACTGATCGACGCGTCGCACTTCTTGCGCCAGCGTATCTTCAGCCGACGAAACAACCGTTGGGCTGATGACGAAAAACCAGGCAAGAGCGATCAAACCGGCGCCCGCAATACCCAGACAAATCCAGTACCAGTTCTTTTTCAGATAATCCATGGCCTTTGGGAGGTCTCTCCGTCGGTTCGGTTAGGACGTCTGCGAAGCCGCGACGTAGCGCTCACTCGTCGTCCGTGTCCTCGTCTTCGTCTTCGTCGAAATCTTCATCGTCATCGTCGAAATCCTCATCGTCTTCATCTTCCTCGCCGGCATCGGGATCCTTCGGTTTGTCCGCCATGATATGCCAGGTCGCCATGGCGCCATAGTATGGCCCGCCGCGCTGCGTCTTTCGCTTGCCCTCCTCGTCGTCGCCGTCGAGCGGGCTGAAAGTGCCGGCGCCGGCATCCCCCTCCGCCTGCATCTGGATCATGTCCAGGTTCTTACCTGCCGCCAAGTCGACATTGGTGAGAAATGTCAACTGGCTGCCGTCGCGCCGCCGCGCTTCGCCCAGCGCGATCGACAGACGCTTACTGAACATGTCACGGAGAGCATCATGAGAAAGCGACACGTTCGCGCGCGCCTTGATGACGGCGAACGCATCGAATTTCCACGCCGGAGTTCCCTTCTGCTTGTCGGAGTCTTCGTCACCCCCGAAGGCTCCGAATTCCGGTTTCTTTAGGATCCGCTCCATCTTCATGTACGGCAGCCACACCTTGTCGCCAAGTCCCGCCTCTGCCTGTCTGACAAGACGTTCCACTGCAGCCTCATCGCCCTCAGGAATCACCTTGATTGGCGCGTCGGCATTCTTCATGTCCTTGAAGATCCCCAAGAGTACGCGAAACGACTCCAGCGTATCGCTGCGTCGCTCACCCACCTTGATCAGCTCGTCAATCTCTGCCGGTAGCTTTTCGCTGAGGATCGTCTGCAGCTGCTCGACACGCTCCTTATGTGTGTCCGGATGCTCACGCGCCGTCTGCGCAGCTTCCACGATTCCACTCACAGACGCCCGCTGTTGCCGTACGATGCCGATCGCCGCGAGAATACACAAACACAGAATCGCCGCGGCAATGAACGCGTGGATGCGTTTGCGCGCGACGACTTTTTTTGCCTTCTCCTCGGTCGGTATCAGATCAACGTTCGACGATCCGACACCGAGGGCTTGTAGGGCGCCACCAAAGGCGACGCCGAACGACGGCAGCTCTGACTGCAGCAACTTGACGTTGACTTCACGGCTGAGGCGCAGGTGATTAATGCTCGCTACGCGTTCGACCGGGAGTCCCAAATTGTCTTGTAGGTACTTCTTGATGCCGAGGAGCTTGGCCCCGTTGCCGAAGAGGAGACAGCGCTCAAATTTTGTCTCACCCGCTTGGTTGCGGTAGTATCCCATCGAGCGCTGCACTTCCTGGACGAGCTCGCGCAGCTTCGGCTGAATCACGACCTGAAAGATCTTAGCCGCCTGTTTGGGATTCTTGCCCAGCTGGCATTTCAGGCGTTCCGCCTCGGCAAACCCAAGTTTGAAGCGCTGCATCAGTGCACGCGTGATGTCCTCGGCACGGTGCGGCACCTGACGGATCCAGAAGCGATCTTGATCGAGAAGAATCAAGTCAGTGTGTGAGGCTCCCAAATCGAGAACGATCGTCGGCTCAGAGACGTCGAGGTCGAACGCCGCAAAGTTGTGCATCCCGAGGTAGCTGATCGAGAGCATCTCGACCTGCATGCCACCATCGCTGAACTCTTCGAGAAAGTCGTCGATCGCTTCACGGCGGACGGCAAACATGCCGACGTCGCGCTCCTCTCCGCTCATGTAGTCGCGATCGACCACGTGAAAGTCCCAAATCACTTCGTCGAGTGGAAACGGGATCTGCTGCTGCGCTTCGTAGCCGACCATCTCGTTGATTTTTTTCTCATCGAAGGCAGGGATCTTGATGAAACGCATAAACGTTCCCTGACCTGGATGAATCACAACGATCGGATCTCGGATCTCATTTCGCGCAGCAAAGATAGAGAGAGCTTCGCGTGCCTGGTCGGGATCGAAGCCATCGGGGCCAGCACTGTAGTCGACCTTGTCAACGGCAAGGATTTCAATGTTGTTGCGGTCGCGGTGAAGCTGCACTGCCTTCAGCGAACACCTGCCGATGTCGACACACCAGATCGTGCGAAATGCCATGGACGCTATTCCTCAATTGAAAACCGGCTCGGGCAAAACCGGGCCGAACCGGCACCGTCGGTTCGGCTCGAGCATGCTGCTCGGGGCCAAACGAGAAGACGAGATTTTAGGGGATCAGAACTCAGCAGTTCGCGGTCGGCTCAGAAGCTATTGCTCAAAGACATCGGCCCGGGACCCCCTCGAAGACGCCGCCTGAGGCGCCCGCTTTGAAAGGCCTCGCGTGCCACAGAATGTGTGCTCAAGACTTCTACCCAGAAACCCTAACCGCAATGACAGGAGAGTTTTTCGCAGAATCCCTGGATCGTAGCACACCCTCCGATAAGGTGTCAATGCCGGCAGAAGAGCTCGACAAAAGCGAGCAGATAAGCCACTTACACGAATGACAGCGAAAAAATGTCATGAGATGCGTTGAAAGAGCACTCGTCGCGACGAAAACGCCGGCGAGGCGGCCTAGCAGCCTGTTGAAAAAGTGCTTCGAGCTGAAAACTGGTCGCTTCGCGTCCAGATCAGCCGCGGCGAACGCAGGTAATCTCCGAGATTTTCGAGGCTCGCCGCGGCTGATCTGGGCGTGAAGAGGCCGGTTTCTCAGCCGAATGACTTTTTCAACGGGCTGCTAGACCACACCTCAGCAAAGGTGCGACTTCCTCGCGCCCTCTGCGCGTGTTGATTTGAAGACGGAATGCCGGAGCGAGCGCTACCGGCCGCTGATTCGAAACTCGAAAGACTCAGCTGCAACCCACGTCAATGCGCAGCAGTCCGGACCCATTTCTACCTTCCTGCTCACGTCGGCGCTTGCTTCGCGTAGCAGCGGCGTCGCCGCCGCTGTGCAACAGTCGTTCGGTGTCCCCGCGCTCCTCGTCCACGACGCTACCGCAGGTCTCTCGCTTTCCCTCCTCACTGCGGAGGCGCCCCGGGAGTCTGCGTTGACGGCGCATTCGACGATGCGGGAACGAAGCGAGTGTACTTGCGCTCTCAGTCTGAAGTCAAGTGGAGTCGCCGAGACCAAGTCGAGCCATCGCCAGTTGCATGTCCTCCCAGACGCTGCGTTTAGCCGCTGGAGTTCGCAGGAGGTACGCAGGATGGTAGGTCGGCACGACCGCTATGCCCCGCCACTCATGGACCCGCCCGCGCAGGCGGCCTACTGAGCCGGCACCGCCGAGGAGTGCCCGCGCCGCAGTCGCTCCAAGCGTCACGATCAGCTGCGGCTGCACAGCGACGATCTGAGACTCCAGGAAGCCTGCGCAAGCAGCCATCTCGTCGGGCTCGGGCGTGCGGTTCTTCGGTGGACGGCACTTCACGACGTTGGCGATGTAGACCTCTTCGCGGCTGAGGCCCATCGCGGCAAGAATCCTGTTGAGTAGTTGTCCTGCCTCGCCGACGAACGGTTCACCGCGTTGATCCTCCTCGTACCCAGGGCCTTCCCCGACGATGAAGAGACGAGCCGAAGGGGACCCGACACCGAACACGGTCTGCGTTCGCCCCTGCGCTAAGCGGCACGCCTGGCACGCCCGCACGCGGTCGGCAAGCTCCGCGAGCACGGTGAGCACGGTGTCAGGTTCGCCCGCGCGCGCTTCGCCGGCGGCATACTCACCGTCCGGCGCCGCGGTGGAGGCTGTTTCGCGGTCGGCAGGCGGGCCCGATTCTGAGGCGAGCTGTCGCGCCAGCAGGTCGCCACCACCCGTGGGAGCTCCCGAGTGGGCCGGACGCCCGGGCGGCTGCCGAGCCGCCCCTACGGCGTGTGGCAGCACGTTCGATGGCCGGCTTCCCACCGGCAGTGTCGAAGACCGGGGGCGCCTCAGTTGCGGTTCCAGACCTGCCAATTTGTGGAGCTCAAGTCGCTGCCGAAGCGCGCGGAGGGTCCGGCGGCGGTCGACGTCTCCCGAACTCACGCCTCGGTCTCCGCCGCGACGCGCCCCACTTCGGCTCCCGCGGAACTCTCTGTGGCGCACCACGTGCCATGCAGCGCGGCGGCTTCCGCTTGCACAATCCTGACTGGCTGAAACGTGCCGGGAAAACGCTGCAGCGACGCGGGTGAAGGGGCAGGAAACTCCACCCGCAGATAGCGCGACGTGAACCCGCTCAAACGCCCTGTGGTCCCGGCCTCTCCCTCAACTAAGACCTCCTGGCGCGAGCCAACGAAGCGCTCCTTGTAGGCAAGGGCCAACTCGGCTTCAACCTGGCGCAATTGACGCGAACGCTCAGCGATGACCGCTGGCGCGACGTGCCTGTCCAGTTTCGTCGCGAGCGTCCCCTCACGGATGCTGTACGGAAAGACGTGGATCTTCGCGAACTTCGCACGCCGACAGGCGGCAACCGTGGCCTGGAAGTCCCCGTCGGTCTCGCCGGGGTGGCCAACGATCACATCGGTCGAGATGGCGACGTCGCCGCGGCGCCTCGCCAGTTCCGTGAGCACAGCGAAAAACTCCTCGACGCTGTAATCGCGGCGCATGGCCGTGAGGACCGCGTCGGAACCAGACTGCAGCGGTACGTGCCAATGAGGACAAAAGAGAGGATTCTCGAGCGCCGCGAAAAGCCGCGCATCAAAGCTCCGCACCCCAATGCTGCTGAGGCGAATACGGCGCAGCCCCTCAACGCCCGCGACGCGCTCCAGGAGCCCTGCGAGCGACACCGAGTCGTCAAGATCCGACCCGTAGTCCTGAATGTGCACTCCGGTCAGCACGACCTCCCGAAAGCCTGCGTCGACGAGGCGGCGCACTTCCTCCTCCACCGCGTCCGGGTGCCGACTGCGCGAGCGGCCGCGCAGAAACGGGATGATGCAAAAGCTACAGAAGCTGTCGCAGCCGTCTTGAACCTTGATGTTGGCGCGGGTACGGCCGGTGTAGCGCGACACGCTGAGCCTGAAAATGTCCTTTTGGCGCTCGGGAAACGGCTCACCAGGCTTCCACCCGCCTTCGAGAAAGCTGCCGACGAGCGTCTTCTCTTCGTTTCCGGCCAGAACGGCGACCTGCGGAATCTTCGCCAGTTGCGCGCGCTCAGACGCGGTCGAACAACCAACAACGATGATCTTGGCGTCGGGGTTGGTGCGGGCGGCGCGCTGCACGTACTTTCGACTCTTGACGCCGCTGATGGCAGTGACCGTACAGGTGTTGACCACATACACGTCGGCCGCCTGGCTCGCATCGACTTCACGGTAGCCGAGATCGAGCACCTCCTCACGAATGGCGGCGGTCTCGTACTGATTGATCTTGCAGCCGAGCGTTACGAACGCGGCAGTTTTCATAGGGGCGGTATGATAGAGACTTGCCAGCGCGGTGTCAGCTACCTTCCGGCTCCGAAGTGGCACGCGGCCTGTCAGCCTGCGTGAAGAGGTGCCTCCGTCCTCCGCCACGACCCGAGCCGGATCGCGCCCGGCCGAATGGCCCTTTTCATCGGCTGCTGAGCTTGCTGCGGAGTGCCTCGGCAACTCGCGGCGGCACGAGAGCGCTCAGATCGCCGCCGCCAGCACCGATCTGCCGTGCCAGGGTCGACGAGACGAACGCGAGCTCGGGGCGAGCTGGAACCAGAATTGTCTCGACGCCACCACAAGCGCGATTGGTGTGCACCATGGGCAGTTCATACGCCGCATCGGTCGCCGAGCGGATACCCCGGACGATCCAGCGGGCACCCTGCCGGGCCGCGAAATCGATGGCGAGGCCGGAGAAAGCCACAGTCTTCACGCCCGCAGAATCCGCCAGTTCAGCGTCGATCAGCGCCACGCGCTGCTCGGCGCTGAAGAGGCTTTGCTTGTCGGGGTTGTCGAGAACGCCAACAATCAAGTGCTCAAACAGAGGCGCGGCGCGGCGAATGACGTCCACGTGCCCCAGCGTCAGAGGGTCGTAGCTGCCTGGCAAAATCGCGATCGAATCGCTGGCTGGTTCGGCCATAGTTTAGTTTCTCTCCTCTGCCCCAGACGTCGCCAGGGTTGGCCTTGAGACGTGCTGTGTTGAGAGGTGCTGTTGAAAGGTGCCGGTAGGCGATGCCGGGGTGCCTGCAAAGAAAAGCCGGGGTGCCTGCAAACAAAAGACGGTGCCGGTGGGACGCTCCGACGCCGCAGCGCCTCGTACGTCATTCTACATCGAACCGTGCGGTGCGGCGAAGGCCACGCATACGCCCCCTTTTCATCGAACGTGCCTGGCACGGAAAAGCTCGAGCGGCGATACGTTGACAAAGAAGGAGCGGTTGCGGTCCTCGCCTACGTCCTCGACGAACTCAAACGTCACAGCAAAGCGGTGAAACATCCGCGTCGCAGCAAAGCTCACCTCGATGCCTCGGCCGCGGTCAGTGTCGTGCGACCAGTAGGTCGAAAAGGCCCACTTTTCGGAGAGCCACGCCCTCACGTCGACGTACAGGATGTTCGACAAACTACGCGTCAAACGGTCCCCCACCGTGAACAAAAGGCGTTCCGGAACGACGCGCAGAGTCGTCGACAAATCCAGCCGTTCCATCCTGAAATCACGGTTGGGATTGAGTTCCGACCAAAGTCGGAGCGACAGGCGACGGACGTGGAACGCGTTGTCTAGCCGCAGTCGTGAGAATTCGTCGCCGGCGTTGTCGCGCTGTGGACGTGGGAAGACCACCAAGCTCACATCGCTCTCGAACAGACGAAACGTCTCGAAGTCGGCGGCCGTCAGCAGGGCGTCGCGGTCGCCAAGGAGTGGTCGGACTTGGCGTGACCGTCCGGGTAGGCGACGCCGCAGAAGCAATTCGTTGCGCAGCGACAAGGACACGGACTCACGCAGGTCGACCGTGTCCACATCATCGACCGGGATCGTCCGAGCTGGATCGAGATCATTCGAGGCGACATTGAGATACGTGACGCTCGGCACGATGACGTGCTTCATCTTCCGCACGTCGAAGAGGCGATCCATCAGCGAACGGTGCTCGAAATCGAAGACCCGACGCCACTCCTGGCTCAGCGTGATGCCGCCACCAACCGTGCCCCGATCTTCTGAACCAGCCGCGGGGTCAGCCAGCTCGTCGTAGTACGAGTAGCGCAGGAGCGAAAACGGTCGCAAATCTAGGAATGGGAGGTGAAGGGGGTAGGCCCAGGAATTGAACAAGTCGTAGCGCTCAAAGCCACGGCTCGGCAGCCCCAGCGCGTCGTCCGGACGCGGTCGCAGCCGCGCCGCCTGGGCCGTCAAGTCCGTGTAGAGTCCTGAGCCAAACACCGGCTGCTGGAGAACGAACGCCTTCGCCTCCGGCAAACGCTCGGTTTGCGTCACGAAGTTATCCGTGCGGAACTGGGCCAAGCCGGTGAGCGCCAAGTTGTCGCGGAAGTTCCGCCGCCAGTAAACGAGCGTCTCTTGCTCCTTCTCCTGCTTGGCGATGTCCTCGTAATACTCCCCGAGAAAGGCACGGTCCGAGAGATCCGAGTACTCAAAGTCGAAGAGACCGAGGTGCGGCACGGCTTGCCTGTGCGCAATCGTTCCCCAAAAGCGGTCATCGCGTGGAATCGGCATGCGCGTGGTGCGATCCTCGTCGCCTCGATCGTCGATCGTGAAGTATCTTCCCTCGCCGTAGAGCGTCCAAGCATCGAGCTGCGTTTGCCATGGGGCCCAGCTTCTGGGGCTTTGCCCGTAAACCGCGTTCGGGCCGTAGCCGAAGCCACGGCGGTCGGAGTAGAGAGTCGAGAAGCCCAATCGGGCGTCACGATCTAAAGCCTTCGCCGGCTCCGAATCGCCGTACGGCAGGAGGCGCAGGAAATAATTGAGGTTCCAGTTGATCTCGCCGAAGGCTCCCAGCTCAGAGGAAGAGCCGAGCTGGGCCTCGCGAATCGGCAGGTAGTCATGCCACCGCGTGTCCCAGTAGCTCAGCGGCAGCGGCACGAGAGGTCGATCGAGCACCGTGATCCAGGTCGATTCGGGATCGATGATGAAGTGAGTCACGCGCTCTGCCTCCTCATCGGCAGACTCCGTAGCACCTTCCTCAAGGTCGGTCTTCGGGTCAACTGCTTCACCTCGCTGCCCGGAATCTGCCTCAGGCTGTTCTCCGGCGCCGACGCTCTGAGCACGGCGATCGCTTGCGACGTCGCGCGACGCCGAAACCCCCGCAGTGGCATGCGCGCTCGGAGACGTCGGATCGACGTCCTCGGCGTTGCCTGCCGCCAATTGTCTCAAGCGCTCCCGTTCGGCTGCCGTGGAGTCGACAGGATAGACCTCCACCGATCGCGACCGCAGCGCCACCGGCGGCACAGCGTAGTGCGAGTTCGACACCTCCACCTCGTCGCCGATGAAGTATCGCAGGCCGTACATGCGCAGCTTCGCCGCGCGAATGACCAGCGGTGAATCATAGAACGGATTCGACGGCGACGCTCCGAACGGCGACCCAGCAGCCGAGCTGTCGGGCGTCATCCGTTTCGACTGAATCAAGGACTGAATCTCTACGGCACGTTCCACCGTCGCCGAGAGCCGCGCGCCGCGAGCGATACCGACTCCGGACGGGTGCTCGAAATACATCGAATCGGCTTCGAGGTGTAGATCGCGGTCGAGGACTTCAAAACGCACGTGCCCTTCGAGGTAAACCGCGAATTTTCGAAACCGCTTCAAGTCGATCTTGTTCTTGCCGCTCTCATCGCCGCCGTCGGCATCGCGACCGCGGGCCCCGCCTTCACCGTCGTTTGACGCCGTCGCCTCTGCCCCGCTCGAAACGCTGCCGTCGCTTGGCACGACACTGTCGCTCGGAAGGGCACCGTGGGCGTCGATGCCGGCATCGGCACGGCCCTCGGCTCGCTCTTCGGAGTGCGATCTCCGATCTCGGAGCTCCTCAAGCGTGAGCTCATCCGTCAGTTCGACCGATATTCGACACAGGTCCGCCATCATGCGGACCCGCTCGCCTGCGAGGTGGTAGTGCCAGGTCACCCCACCGACAACCACCATCGTGAAGGTGGAGTCGGACCACTCCGAGGTGTCGGCGGCTCCTTGCGGCACGTCCTCAAAACTAAAGTCGTCCGCCGCACGTCTGAGCTCGCGTTCGAGCTCAGCCTCCGCTGCATCTCGATCGGCGGCAGGCGTCGCTGACGAGTTCTCACCGAATCCCGCTTGAGGAGGCGCCTCAGGAGTCGCTCCCGTCCCCGACGTCGCCTCAGCAGCGAGCGCACCGGGAAGCGCCCAGACCGCAGCGGCAAGAAAGCAAAACAAAAGAGTGAGCGGCCGGGATAACCGCGGACCTACCATACGCCTCTTCACTTCTACGACGACCGCTGGCGGAAACGTCCGAGCGCATGGTACGACCCGACCGCTCCATGTCAAGCACACGTCGGCGAAAGGTGTTTCGACGGGATCCTTACGAATTCGCCGCCGACGCGGTACTTTAGGAGCGTCGCCCCCTGCGGTTCGGCAAGATGTTTGCTGTCTCTCCAGGGAAAACCCATCGAGAAATCCGCCACGACCAAGAACGCTCTCAATCTGAAAAGAGTCGGCCGAGTCACTTGGCCTCTTCACGCCCAGTTCAGCGGCGGCACTCGCCGTAACGTCTTGTAGACAAAGGCTCGGGGATTGCCCTCGTTTGAAGTGGACTGAGGACGCGACAAGACTGGCTCTCCGTTCCAAACGCCTCTTCGACCGCTCTCGCAGAGGAAGAATGAGGTGTGCGGAGGTACGCGCCGCACTCCGACGGTCGTAGAGACCGTCCAGGCCGTGGACGGCGTCCCAGCGCCGCAACGACTTCCGTGGACGGGCGCCCCCTCCAAGGAGAAAGAAAAATCATGAAAACCACCGTCGCTCTCGTCTCCGTGTGGATCGTGGGCGCGTCGACGCTCTTCGCGCTCGAGGAGTCTGACGCCGCTTGCAAGAACCGGCGCGATGAGATCTCTCGCTTCTACAAGAGCCTGCCGAAGACCTTCGCGCCGGGAAAGAGTGCCGATGAGTTGGCGAGGAAGTCTCAAGAAGCCGTGCAACAGTGCCACGAGTTTCTCAAGGAATGTGCTACCGGTGCCGGCCCAGAAGAGACCGGACAAATCGAGTTCATCTATGCCAAAGCGCTCTACATCCTGTCACAGCGATTTCGCCACAGCGTCTACGACGAACTTCGCCGCACCGGTGTAACCGATCTACGTGCCGAGTTAGACCGGAGGATGTCGGACTACTTCACGCAGGTGCAGACTCTCGCGCGCCGAGCACTCGAGCGACTTCCTGAAAATCACGAGTATCGCGCTCGCGGGCTCGAGCTTCTCGGCTTGAGCCTTCACGAAGGAGGAAAACACCGGGAGGCTGACAACGCCTACCGAGAGTTTCTGACCAAGTATGGCGACGACTCAGAGGCGCATCGAATCGCTCAGGCCGCAGCTCGCAACCACCTCGATGGCGAAGACTACGAGACGGGCACGGAGGTCTTGGAGGAGGCTCTCAAAGAGTACTACGAGAGCGAGAGTTACCCTTTTTATGTCGAGACGCTTCGCAAGTTAAACGTCGGGAAAGGTGACATCGCGGGCTTCGAGCGAGCCGTCAGAATCGGACAAATCACACTTCCACTGAAGGGATCAAGCCCCGGAGCGACGACGCGCGTCAAACAGACTTGCGAACGCTTAATGCACTACTACGGCTTCTGGTATGGATACGGCCGCATGGCCGCAGGCGACTTCAGCACGGCGCGCCAAGCGTTCACCGACCACATCGCCAAACTTGACGCCTGGGAAAAAGAACTCGCGACTCAAGGACAACAGCTCAAGCCCGAATACTCCGTTTACCGCGGGCGATCGCAGGCGACTTTGGATTTCCTCAACGAGCTGGCCGAGCGTCAGGCACCCCGCGAGCTGGACCTGCAGTGGGTGACAACGCAGCGGGTACAGCTGAGCGAATCCCTTGGCAAGGTCACCGGCATTCTCTTTCGCAACGCCGGCGAACGTCGCTCGCAGGAGTTCATGGCGCGCATGTCACTCGTCTGCGCCGGTAGGGACGACCTGCAGATGGTCGCCGCCCACTTTCTCCGCCAGGGACAAGATCGTCAGCAGCGTGAACAGCTCCTCGTGCAAGAGATCAACGACATCGGCTATCTCGGGGCTGCCGGATTCGACCCGGACGCCGAAGACCAGAAGCTCTTTGGTGACTTCAAAGTGACGGTCGGCAGCGCCAGCTTCGTGATCATCGACCGCTCCGGTAGCCTCGTCTGGTTCATGGAAGACCCCACGCTCATCGACGTCAATTTCGCAAAGAGCGTCATGCTCCGCGCCGCCGACGAGAGTTGATCGCTGCAGCCCAACCGCGCAGCGGCAGCTCAGGCAGACGGCGGCACGTGTTCAGAGCGCGCGTGCTCAACCACGTGTCGCCTCCTCTATACGGGCATCGAGGCCACTCTTCGAGTCACTGACTGAACCACTCTCGCTCGGAGCACTCTTCGCCGTTCTCGCAGATGCTCCTGCCGGAGTGTCAGTCGCCGATGCCAATGCCGACACCTTCGTCGTCGTGTTCGTGACCCGAGATTTCGACGGAGAGTGCTGAGAGCAGATCCTGGATCTTCTTTTCCTTCGAGTTCACCCAGAGGACGTGGTCGAGGACGATCGCCTGTTTTTCGCTCGCAGGATAGAGCACGATCCGCCCTGCTCCCGAGAGAATGAACTCGAAGACGTCACGGATCTCCTTGGTCATCTTTAGGTTCGGCGACGGAAAACGGCGCACGTCCCCGAGGAAACCTTCCTTGTGTAGGATCTCGTTCGACTTAATCACCCAATAGTCAAAGCGTGTCGTGAGGAAGACGAATCCGAAGACGATCGCCAGATAACCGCCAACAGTAAAGTAGAACCACTCCGTCGCACGCAGATCGAAGTTGTGAAAGATGTCGCGCAGAAACGGGAACACCTCCCACCGTGTGTTCAGATAGAGGAGGAGAAAGAACCCCGCAACAATGAACCCGACGATCGCGATGGTTTTGAAGCGCGAGAATTCGAACGAAATGACGAGAACGTTCACGCAGAGTACGACGACGAAAAGTGCGCCGCACGTCGCTGCCGCATCGCTACCGATGCCGTCGTCGACAAGACTCTGCCAAATACCGCAGACGAAACTCGCCAACATGACCGGGTAGAGAAAGATCACTTTCGGCCACGAACGAATGACGACGTGCTCTTGCGGGTTGCTCATCTTTTGCGTTCTCGTTTAGGTTTTGAGTCGTCTGTTACCGACGTCTCGCTGATGAGACGCCGCTGAGCGGCGTGTGTTTCACGGATTCTCGCCACGCTGGGCGGGCGCCGAACGCTCCGCCTCTTCGATGAGTCGGGCGATGCGCTCCTTAAGTTCACGTATCGTCGATTTTTTCGGCCCAAAAAGGAAGTGCCATCGCCCGCTGACATCGGTGGCCTCATGTTCGCGATACCGCTGGAGCACGTATCGGTACCGCGCCGCGGCGGATGCGACGTCGCCCGCCGCCGCGTCGATTTCTGCCAGTGCGATCTGCGCCTCGGGAATCTCCCGCTTCGCCGAGACCGCTTCGCGAAGGAGACGTTCACCGCTCGCCACGTCACCGCGGCCGATCGCGATCAACCCCTTAGTCTTGATCGCCTCAGGAAAATCGGCGTCGATGGATAGAGCCGCGTCGATCTCTCGCTCCGCCTCGTCCCACTCTTCGAGTCGGAGGTGGGCGACCGCGAGATTGCAGCGTAAGGCGAGGTGTAGCGACCGCGGCAGCGTGCGAAGAAGGTGTTGGTAGCGAGCTCTCGCGGCAACGCAGAACCACATTCCCAGCTCGAGGTCGGCGGAGGCGCGCTCGAAAATCCAGCGCTGCTCGGGCGACGCGACTGCGGCTCCACGCGCAAACAGACGCAGCGCTTCCGCGTAGCGGGCTGAGGCGGCGGCCTGCCTTCCCTGTCGGAAGAGTGTCGGGGCAGACTCCGCCTTCTGCGCCGCTTCGTCCGCGGAGGATGCTGGTTGGGCTCCTTCTCCCGCGGTCGCGCCCGCGCTGCCAGCGGCCGGCGACGGCGATCCAAAGATTCGCTCGTCGACGTACTCGACCCATGTCGCCGCCGGATCCTTTTGAGAGGGATCGTCAACGGTGACCGTATAGTTGGCGACTTCCTTCTCACGCGGTCCGCGGCGGGCTGTCGAGCAGCCAGTCAGCGACAACGTCGACGCTTGGAAGACGGCCAATGCCACCACCCACCCGACCGCAACTTTCGTCATACCCCTGGCTCTCTGCTTCACCTCGCGCCTCGATCCTTGCCGCTGTCTCCTGCGGTTGATGTGTTGCTACGGCCCGAAGGAAGCCGGGTCGAGCGCAGCTCATCTCGTCGACTCATCTACGAGTTGTACCCACGCCGACCCAGACGAAGCAAGCGAGAAGCCTCCGGAACAGGGCCGTGCGAGGTGCGAGCGTCTGCGGTCGACTCGAGACAGCCGGCGGCGACGCTGTAGCACGTCAACGCGAGGTCGTGACGGCGCTCGAAAAAAGAAAACCGGAGCCCGGTCACAGGACCTGGCTCCGGTTTTCTTTTGGCCGTGAACGGCGCGGCGGGAGTCTGCGGCTTCAGTGCAGCCGCACACCACAGCTGCGACATGAGTAGTGCGAGATCGTCCGGCGGTAGTACCCCTCGCGAGTCACGACACGGTCGTAGATCGGCGCGCCGCAGCGGTCGTAGCCGACGACAATCGTACGGTAGACCGGGGCGACCCACACCTTATGGTAGACCGGGTACCGCGAGTGGACGTGGTGGTGGTGGTGTCGACGGTGATGATGGCGACGGTGATAACGGCGGTGGCTACGTCGGTAGTGGTGGCGGTGGCCGTGATCGCGGTAGCCAACGCGGAAATGGCCGCCGTGCGATCCGAAACCGAAACCGAATCCCCAGTCGCCGGCGTATGCCGTCTGGGACGCGCCACAAAGCCCCAAGGCCAACAGCGCAGCAACAATGGTCGTTTTCGCTTTCATGAAGGGTCCTCCTGTTGGCGGTCGAGTTGGGAATTTGACGCCCGTTTGCCCTCTGAGACGACCGTCCGGGAGCGGTTATTCGAAACATTTGACTTTTCCTTTAGGACATTTATATCTTTAAAGAACGGCCAGGGCGCGGACAGTCGCCAAGGGTCGGTGACGCATCGCGACGCCAAAAGGCTGCATCGATGCCGCAGCAGAGAAGCAGCGGCAGATCGCTGACAACGGCAGCTCCCGGCAAGTTATGACTTCGAGGGCACGATCGTGGGAGGGAACAGCTTCTCGGACGGCCGCAGCGGCCCCGGTCACGTCGACAGGGCCTCATCCCTGCAGACGGCATTCGGACTCTATGCGGCCGCCGCTCTGGGTGCCGGAGTCGCAGTGCGTGCCGGTGTTCTCCCCGCAGCGCTGGTCCTAGCCGTCGGTGCGATCGGGGCGGTGGCCGCTAAAGGATTTCGCCGGCCGCGTCGCATCTCTTCCGTCTGGACGATACGTCGCCGCTTGACCGTCCTTGCTCTCCTTGTTCTCACTGGGACGCAGCGTTACGCAGCGAACTCCGCAAAACTCGCCGCGTTTGTCGAGCCGGAAGACGGTGCACCGGTGTCCGTCTCCGGAACGGTGATCCGCCCGTGCGTAACCCGCACGTATGGTGCCCAACCCGGACGCTGGTCGAGCTCATTCGACCTCCACGCGCCATCCTTCCCCGCAGTCATTCGTATCGTCGCGAGTGTGCCGCTGGCCGATATCAGGGGCGGCGACCGCATCACTGTGCGAGGCGTCTACGTCAAGGCCGTCCGCTCGCTCACCACGCACGCACGCGCGACCGCCACCATCCGCGTCGATCACCTCGAGAACGTCGAGGTCGGCCCCGAAGACGGCTCTCGCTGGCCACGCCTGCTGGGTTCTCTGCGCGAAGTTCTCTACCAGCTCACAGCCGAGGTGTACCACGACGACCAGACGCGCGGCTACGTGCTCTCTCTACTCCTCGGTGATCGCCGCCTCCTGCACCGCGACTCACGACTTGCGCTTCGCGACACGGGCACCTTTCACTTCCTGGCCATCAGCGGCCTGCATGTTGGCTTTCTCATGTTGGTCGTGCTCCGGATCCCGCTACCGAAGCATCTTCAAACGCCAGGACGCACGGCCTTCCTGGTCGCTTTCGCTCTGGTGACCGGGTGTCAACCGCCGGTGCTCCGCGCCACGCTGCTGTTTCTTGGTGACCTCCTCGCCCGCAGCGCCGGTCGTTCCCCGTCGTCGCTCAACGTGCTCGGCTGGAGTGCGGTCGCACTTCTGGCGTGGAACCCTCTACTGCTATTCGACGTCGGCTTCCAGCTCTCCTTCGCAGCCGCGCTCACGATCGTCACCTGGGGACGCCGCCTTCGTGATGTCACGCCAGCGCGAGTTCTCCGCGCCGATGGCTCGCGCCGCCGCGCCCAGCACCGGCGTGCTGCCGCTGCCGCTTGGCCCGTCGCGACGGTCGTGGCAGCGCACCGCGCGCTCTGGAGTCTCGCCGCGGTGTCGATAGCGGCGCTCCTCGGAACAGCGCCGCTTCTGTTGCACCATTTCCAGCGCCTGCATCCGCTCGCTCCGCTGTGGAACATCCTCGCATACCCGTTCACCGTCATCACACTCGCCGCTAGTCTCGCTGGGCTGCTCCTCGGAGCGGTCCATCCGTCGCTCGCCGCGCCCGTGGCGGACCTTGTCGAATTCCTCGTGGCAACGCTCGTCGACGCTCTGACCCTCGCACGCGAGGTGCCGGGAAGCACTCTCTTCCTACCGCCGCCGCGAGCCACGGTCGTGTCCGCCTTCTACCTCTGCCTGGCGCTGAGCTTCTGCACTCGGCCGCGCTTCGCTTTGGCCGCCGCCGCGATCTTCGCCGCGGGTCTAGGAGTCAGCGGGTGGATCGGAAGACCGCCTCACGTCAACCTCGACACCATACAGCGCGGTCAGGCGAGCGCGACACTCCTGGCGACGCCCGACCTCACGCTGCTACTGGACAATGGGACGCTGAACCAAGTTCAGTTCGACGTCAGCCAGCCCGCGCAGCAAATGGCTCGCAGCGGCAGGACTCGACTCGATGCAATCGTGCTGCGTCGACTCAACGCCACCGCGGCGAGCAACATCGCCCAGTTGTCGAGAGTCGTCGCGATCGACGCGGTATGGGTCCCGGCGCGTCCCACACGGACGCACAGGCGCAGCGTCGAGCAACTCCGGCGGCGCGGGGTGTCCGTACAGTCGATCCGTCGTGGCGTCTCCTGGCGACACAGCGACGAGTCTTCCCCGCTGGTGGTCGCCCATCTGCCACGGGAAAGAAGCCTCTCTCGTCAGGAGTCGACGATCCTACTCTCGTTCGAATCGCTCGGAATCGTTTACCTCGACGGTGCAATTTCCAAAGGGCTTGCCGCACAACTCGCGCGCTCCGAGTTCGCCGCGACGTCGGTCCTCCTCGCGCTCCCAGATTTCTGCTCAAAAGACAGTCACGTTCTCCTTCTTGACCGCATGACACCAGACGCAATTGTGCTGCTCGACGGTCCGATCGAAGTCAGCTCCGAGTTTCGCAGGGTTTGTCAGCGTCGCCGCATCCGCGTCTTGGCGACGTCCCACGCATTGCCACTCGAAATCGATGGTTGGCTTCGATACTCCCGTCGATAGACCGAACCCACAGACTTCGACGTGAAAGCGCCAAACCGCATTCGAAGCCGGTAGCGACACGTCAGCGCCGGCTAAGAAGGCGGAGCGAAGGCGTTTCTCGCTGTCACTCTCTTACAGGTGCCGGCCGGGGTCAAACGTCGGCAAGTTGAGGGGCGATGTTGGCAGCTATCCCACGGCGAAACGGCGGGCGGATGATCCCGACTTCCGTAATGAGGCCGGAGATGAACTTGGCGGGTGTCACGTCGAACGCCGGATTGTAAACACCGACACCGCGCGGTACCGTCCGCTGGCCGAACCCCGCCGCGACCTCCTCGCGCGAGCGCTGCTCGATCGGAATCAACTCTCCGCTGCGAAGCGTGAGGTCGAACGTCGTGCTGGGAGCAGCGACGTAGAACGGTATCCCATGTTCGCGCGCCAGGATGGCGACGCCGTAGGTGCCGATCTTGTTGGCGACGTCACCGTTGGCGGCGATACGGTCGGCGCCCGTGATCACACAGTCGATCGCCCCCGATCGCATGAGCGAAGCTGCCGCATTGTCGCACAGCACCGTCACTTCGACACCAGCTTGCTGCAGCTCCCATGCGGTCAGACGCGCCCCCTGCAGAAGTGGCCGAGTTTCGTCGGCGAAGACCCGTACCGTTTTTCCTGCCTTGGCAGCGGCGTACACGACCGCCAATGCTGTCCCACTGCCCCCGGTTGCGAGCGCTCCAGCGTTACAGTGGGTCAACACGCTCCAGCCGTGCCTGAGCAGCTTGACGCCATTCTTTCCGATCGCCTCGCAGAGCTTTTCGTCCTCGTCGTGAATCGCTTTCGCCTCGTCGAGGAGGTGAGCCGCAAAGCGCCGCACGTTCGTCGCGGGCTGGTGGCGCGGATTCCAAACTGTCGACTCGCCCTCGAGCAGCCGCCGACCGTGCGCGGCCATGCGGTCCAAGGCCCAGAAGAGATTCACAGCGGTTGGCCGCGACGAGGCCAAGTAGTCAACAGTGCGCTGCAGACCCGTCGACAGCGCCCGCGGAGATCGCGCTTTGGAATCTCTCACCCCCAGCACAACGCCGTAGGCCGCGGCAACACCGATCGCCGGTGCACCACGCACGTCAAGCCGGACGATTGCGTCCCAAAGCGCGCGCGCGTCGGTGATGCGCATTCGACGCAGTCGCGCCGGCAGCAGTGTCTGCTCGGTCAGCGACAGGTACCCGCCCACCTGGCCGATCCATTGAACCGCCTTCGGGGGCTCGCCAAGTGAGAGCCGCCTCGACGAGCGTCGGGACTTTGTCGAAGTTCTCGCGATCACTTTTCAACAGGCTGTTAGGCTAGGCCAGCTCGGCTTGAATCCGCTCATCCTTCGCCAACACTTCAGTCGCCATGTTGGCACGGAATTCGACGATCTGGCGGGCGAGACCAGGATCACTCAGGGCCATGATGCGCACGGCGAACAGCGCCGCGTTGCGCGCACCCCCAATCGCCATCGTCGCGACGGGAACGCCAGGGGGCATCTGCACCGTTGAGTAAAGCGCGTCGACACCTTTGAGTGCGCCGCTCTCCAGCGGCACACCGATCACCGGCAGGTTCGACTTGGCGGCAACAGCGCCGGCGAGATGCGCGGCCATACCGGCGCCACAGATAATCACGCTGAAGCCTTCCGCCTCCGCCTCCGTCGCCTTCTTGAGCGCCACTTCCGGCACGCGGTGGACGGAGTGCACCCGGGTCTCTGTCTCGATGCCGAACTCTGCTAACGTGTCGACGGCCTTCCGCATAACCGGAAAATCGCCGTCACTTCCCATGAGGATGAGCACCTTTTTCTCATCTGCCATGATTTCTCTCTCGCTCCGTTCAGTTATGCAGTGGTCCAACGATTACCAGTGAGGCGTTCGTAAATCTCTCGGTAGAGTCGCGAAGTTTCCGCGACAACCTCCTCCGGGAGCTTTGGCCCCGGCGGCGTGCGATTCCAATCGAGCCCGCGCAAATAATCGCGGACGTACTGTTTATCAAACGACGGCTGCGACTTGCCCGGTGTGAACTGATCCGCGGGCCAAAATCGGGACGAATCTGGCGTCAAGACTTCGTCGGCCAAGACGAGCTCATCGCTCCCAGGTCGTTGGCCCCACTCAAACTTCGTGTCTGCAATGATGATGCCGCGCGTTCGCGCAAACTCCGCAGCCCGCGAGTAGACGTCAAGGCTCCGTTCGCTGAGTGCAGCGATCTGCGACTCCCCGACGATTTCGCCGGCCTGCTCGACGGAGATGTTTTCGTCGTGGCCTTCCTCGGCCTTCGTTGACGGAGTGAACAGAGGCTGTGGCAGCTGACTGCTCTCCTGCAGACCTTCGGGTAGAGGGATGCTGCACACTGACCGGCTCTTCTGGTACTCCGCCCAGGCTGAACCAGCAACATAGCCGCGCACGACGCATTCGATCGGCAGCATGTTCAACTTCGAAACGAGCATCGAACGCCCCGCCAGTTGGTCGGCGTAGGGCCGAACAACCTCTGGCATTCGATCGATTTCCGTCGTGATGACGTGGTTCGAGATGCCCAGGAAGTCGAACCAGAACGTCGACAGCCTCGTGAGCACCTCTCCCTTGTCAGGTATTCCGTTCGGCAGCACCACGTCAAACGCGGAGATGCGATCTGTGGTCACCACGAGAAGCTCGTCGCCGAAGTCATACACGTCGCGCACCTTGCCTCGTCGACAGGGAAGGCCAGGTATCTCGCTCTTGAGGAGCACTTCGCTCATGTCTATTTCTTCCTGATCAGTTCAAGGAGTTTCACTACGTTCGCTCACACTACCACGACTGTCCCGATCGATTTCGACAGCCCGACCGGACCGAATCAAGGCGTCGAGCACCTTCGAACGCGAGGCATGCGACTGCCCCTCACGGCGCGCGAGCTTCAACCGTCGTAGTTCGGCGGCTGTGGCGCTAGGGGGAGCACGATCACGAGTGGCCGTCGCTGAGTTCGGCTTGGTCGTCGAAGTCTCGAGCCCTTGACGCCAACGGCGCTGGCAGTGGCACCAAGCGACAGCCATGGCATCCGAGACATCCTTCGGCTCAGGCACACTCTCGAGAGATAGCAGCCGGACCATCATACGCTGCACCTGCACCTTGTCCGCGTTTCCGTTTCCGGTCACGGCTTTTTTGATCATTCGCGGCGAGTATTCGTAGACCTTGAGACCGAGACGCTGCGCCGCGAGCATGACGACGCCTCGTGCCTGGCCGACCTTCAGCACGCTTTGGAAATTCTTGCCGTGAAAAACATCTTCGATCGCCAGAATACTCGGTGCCGTGGCCTCGACGACCTGCTCGACGCAGCGAAAAAGCTCATCGAGTCGGGCAGGAATCTCCGGTTCGCACAGCCGCAGCACTCCTGAGATCACGACCTCCGCGCGGCGCGACGAGACAGGATCGATCACCGCATAACCCATGGCACGCGTGCCAGGATCGATGCCGAGAACGCGGACGCTGCCTTGGTTCTGCTGGCCTGACTCCATCTTTTTTCACCCTGTCACAGGCGGCTGGCCACCACCAGATCGCCCAGGCGTACGCACCATTCACCACCGATCAAACGTCGCAACCACACGCGCCGAGGTCTGGTCTACCCAGATGAGTCTCTGAACGAACACAATTCCGGCCGGCACAATGATCCGGCCGGTGGCGGTGTCGACGCACGAAGTAGCGGCGCCCGTCCACGCTTGCCCGGACCAAACTATGGCTGACGAGTCCCCGGAAGATAGCCTAGGGCGCTTTACGTGTAAAGTCTGTGCCCGCACATGTCGCACTGCGGGGAGACTCAGGGCGTCCGACGCCCACTTTCCTTACCGACCTGTTTCTCAGCCCTCCCGCGCCGCCGCGGCAGATAGACTCCATGATCCTCCGTCCGGCCGCTGCGGATCCGCGTACCCGTCGACGGGCCAGAGCGCTGGCCCGGCTCGTTCCGCGACCGAGCCCGATAGAAAATCCTCAACGGCAACTCAGCAAAATCGAGGCTTTCTCGAAAGGCATTCTCAACGTAGCGCCGATAGTCGGGGGCGAAGAGCGCAGGCTCGTTGACAAAGATCACAAAGGTCGGCGGACAGATGTCGACCTGTGTTGCGTAGAAAATCTTTGGCCGTTTGCTCCGAAGAATCTTCGGCGGGTGATACTCCTTGATCGCGTCGATGACTCGGTTGAGCTCTCCGGTCCCGACGCGACGGGACGCCCGCTTGTAGAGGTGCTGGGCCAAATCAATAGCTGACTGTAGGTTGCGGCCCTGCGTGGCAGTCGTAGCAACGATGGGAGCAAAGCGAAGCCCGGAAAACACCTTGTAGATGTACTCTGCATACTCCTCGGTAGACATAGCGTCCTTGACCAGATCCCACTTGTTCGCGACGACGACGCACACCCTCGACATCGTCACAATGAGCTCTCCGAGCTTCTTGTCGGCGCGCGAAATCGGCTGACTGGCGTCCACCACGAACAAGACCACGTCGGCGCGACGGATGGCGATTTCGGTCCGGACTCGACTATAAAACTCGATGGAGTCGTTGCCGGCGCGCTTACGTTTGACGCCGGCGGTATCGATGATCACGAACTCCCGGCCGTCCTTTTGAAACTGGACGTCCACCGCATCGCGAGTTGTTCCGGGGACCTCGCTGACGATGACTCGCTCCTCTTGGGCGATCGAGTTGACGAGGGAAGACTTGCCGACGTTTTGCCGACCGACGACAGCAATCTTCAGCACGGGATCTGGTCGCCCTTCCCCGGTCGGCCACAGCTTGTCAGCAAGGAGCTCGAGCAGGACCTCAGTACCGAGGTGCTCCTTAGCACTGATGGGAAAGGGTTCCCCAATCCCAAGCTTGAAGAACTCCCCCACCTGCTCGTCCAGACGCGGCCCGTCTGCCTTGTTGACCGCCAGAAAAACCGGCACCTTGCGCTCGCGCTCACGAAGTCTCTTGGCGACCTCGACGTCAAGCGGCATCACACCGTCACGCACGTCGACGACGAAAACAATTGCATCCGCGCCGCGCACCGCGTAATCGATTTGGCGCTCGACATGTCCACTCAAATCGTCGCGGTCGACGACTCCGATGCCTCCGGTGTCGACGAGCTCCATCGTCACATCGCCCTGCGAAACCACGGCAGTAACCCGGTCGCGAGTGACCCCTGGCGTCTCTTCGACGATCGACACGCGACGCCCGGCGAGACAATTCAACAGCGACGATTTGCCGACGTTGGGCCGTCCCACAATCGCGACGACTGGAAGTTTCACGGGACCTCCCCTCGCGGCTTGTTCGCACGCTGGCGGAGAAGAGCGTCGACATGCAGAAGCGCCAGATGCGTCTTGGCGTCCGCGACACAGACTCGGCGCTCGCCGTTATCGTCGTTCATGTGAACGTCCACCGAGTTTTGCGGATCTGCGCACAACAACGATTCGAGAAGGAGCTCAAAGCGGAGTCGCTTCACAGTCAAGCACTCAGCAGGTTCCAAACGCTGCTGCCCCGGTTCGAGGTCCTCGGCGAGAAAAAAGTGCATGCGATGGTCGGAGACCCCGGGCAAGGGACACAGTGTCGTCAGATGAGTCAAGCGACCAGCGCGGTACCCGGTCTCCTCCTCCAACTCTCGGCGCGCACAGAGAGCTGGGTCCTCGCCTGCCTCGAGGATCCCGGCGGGAATCTCATGGATGTAGCCATCGAGCGAGTTTCTGAATTGCTCGACAAGCACAACTTCGAGCGCCGCCGCGGCCTCAATGAGCGGGACAACACACACAGCGCTTGGCAAGTGGACGACCTCGTGCTGCACTTCATGTCCGCCCGGAAAGGAGACCCGGTCGATCGATACCTGGATGAAACGGCCGCGAAACTTCTCCTCACGTCCGATACGGCGGCAGTCGTCTGCGCCTCGAACGCCTCGCCGCGCCTTCATGAAGCCCCCCATCGCCGCTGCCGCGCATCGAGGTGCACCATCAACACGGAAAGGTCGGCTGGCGTCACACCGGGGATGCGAGAAGCTTGCCCCAGCGACCGCGGGCGTACACGGAGCAGCTTCTCACGTGACTCGCTCCGTATCCCTGTGATGTTCTCGTAGTCAAATTGCATCGGGATCCGCCGCTTTTCCATGCGTCGAAACTTTTCAACGTGCGAGAGTTGACGCTGCACATACGCCTCATACTTCGCCGCGATCTCCACCGCCTGGATCTCCGCGCGCGTCCACTCGAGGGACGCCAGATGAGCGTCAAGGGCCATAACGTCGGCGAGCGTCCGCTCCGGTTGGCGCAGAATCCGCAGCAGAGACTTGCCATGATAGCAGGCCTGGTCGAGATAGGACAGCGTCTCCGCCGTTCTTTGTTGCCGCCGCTCGACGGCTCGTAGTGCGTCGCCTGAGATAAGACCGAGGCGGTGGCCGATCTCCATCAAACGCTCATCGGCGTTGTCGGTGCGCAGGAGAAGGCGATACTCCGCGCGGGAGGTGAACATACGATACGGTTCGCGCGGACACTCGACGACGAGATCGTCGACTAGGACCCCCATGTACGCCTGCGAACGATCCAAGACTAGTGGTTCCTCCTCTCGCAGCTTGAGCACAGCGTTCGCGCCGGCCAGGAAACCTTGCGCAGCGGCTTCCTCGTAACCGCTGGTGCCACAGATCTGGCCGGCGAAAAAGAGTCCTCTGACAAGCTTCGTCTCGAACGTCGCATCGATCTGAGTCGGGGGAAAGAAGTCGTACTCGACAGCGTATCCATACTGCAGGATGGCCGCGTTGCGCAGTGCGGGGATCGACGCGAGCATCGCGTCCTGCACATCATCCGGCAGACTCGTCGATAGCCCGTTGACGTAAATCCAGTCTGTAGAGAGGCCTTCGGGCTCGAGAAAGATCTGGTGTCGAGGCTTGTCTGCGAAGCGCACGACCTTGTCCTCAATGGACGGGCAATAACGCGGGCCGATGCCTTCGATGGCACCCGAGTACATCGGAGAGCGATGAAGACTCTCCCGAATCGCGTCATGCGTCTCCTCGTTCGTGTAGACGATATGACAAGGTACTTGAGGAAGAGGCAACGACTCAGTGAAGTGCGAAAATGGCACCGGCTCGTCGTCTCCCGGCTGCACCTCGGTGTGCGCCCAATCGACCGTCGACGCCTGCACTCGCGCGGGTGTCCCAGTTTTGAGGCGACCACGCTCGAATCCGAACTCGTCCAAAAAGTGTGACAAACCGTACGCAGCACCTTCCCCTATTCGACCACCGCGGGTCTGGCGTTCGCCACAATGCATCAGCCCGCGAAGAAACGTGCCGGTGGTCAAGATCGCACTGCGACACTCGAGCTCGCTGCCATCATCGAGGCGCACGCCACAGACTCGATGCTGCGAATCTCTGCCTCCTTGTGACTCCGTCACCAAGCGGTCGACTTTACCGCGAACGATCGTCAGATTCTCCGTCGCGTGTGTTCGCGCGACCATATAGTCCTGATACACGTGCTTGTCACACTGCGCCCGGGGCGCTCTCACGGCAGGACCTTTGCGCGTGTTGAGCATGCGAAACTGAATTCCGCTTTGGTCCGCAGCGCGCCCCATCTCTCCGCCAAGCGCATCAATCTCGCGCACCATCTGACCCTTCCCTAGGCCACCGATGGCCGGGTTACACGACATGCGCCCGATCGCCTTCACGTCCAGCGTTACGAGCGCTGCGCGAGCGCCCATACGAGCGGCTGCAAGCGCAGCTTCGATTCCCGCGTGGCCGCCGCCAACGATGACAACGTCAAATCTGGAATTGGGCATGGTTCGCTTCTGTCACTCTACGCCGCTAGGTGCGGTCGTCAGCTGCAGCCTCACGGCGTCGACGGCTCGCAGGTCGAGCAGGTCAAGGCGGCTTTGCACTTTGCAGGTCGCCGCTGCGTCAAGATCGCGTCAGTGATGATATCGCTCAAACTGTGGCAATTTCGACGCCGAGTGCGCGAAGCGCGTCGAAAAACTCAGGGAAGGACTTCGAGACGACGTGCGGCGAATCGATCGACACTTCCGGAACTGCGAGGGCGGCGACCGAGAAAGCCATGGCGATGCGGTGGTCCTGCCACGTATCGATGCGGGCGCCATGAAGCGGCGAAGGGTCGACGCCAAACGTGCCCTCAATCTCGAGGCCATCCGCGAGCTCCTTGACGGTGCCGCCGAGCTTGCGAATCTCGGTAGCGACTGATTCGATACGGTCACTCTCCTTGTGCCGCAAGTGCGCGACACCGCGTAGCCGCGTCCGCCCGCGCGCAAACAGAGCGACGACCGCCAACGTCGGCACGACGTCCGGAATCTCGCCGCAGTTGTAGTCTATACCTTCCAAGAATCCGCTCGGAGGTTGCGGCCCCGTGACCGTGATCGCGTCACGCTCCTTTTTGACCCGACAACCCATCGACGCTAAGACGTCAGCACAAACGGCATCACCTTGGGCACTCTCGCGCCCAACCCCCTCGACTCGAAGCGTTCCACCTGTGACGGCGGCCGCTGCGAAAAAGTAGCTGGCCGCGGAGGCGTCGCCTTCGACGCGGTACTCACAGCCTTTGTAAGTACGTCCTGCACGCACCGAGAAGACAAGTTGTCCATCCGCTTGCTTTTCATCGACGTATGGATCGGCGCCGAACGCCCTCATCGCTTCGACCGTAAGGTCAACATAAGGCATCGAGACGATCTCGCCCGTGACCCGAACCGCAACAGTTCGCTGCGCGTAAGGAGCGACCATCAAGAGCGCCGAGATGAACTGACTCGAAACGTGCCCTGGAACATCGGCTCGACCACCGACGATGGGGCGCGCGCCGATCGTCACCGGTGGGCAGCCAGTCGGCGCAGACACCTCAGCCCCCAGCTCTGAAAGAGCCTTCACTAACGGCGCGATCGGGCGCTCGGCCATGCGGGCATCGCCCTCCACGCAATAGTCGCCGCCACACGCCGTCAGCGCGGCAGAAAGAAAGCGAGCTGCAGTCCCCGCGTTGCCGACAAAAAACCTCCCCGATCGCACCGGAAACTTCCCATCAATACCGAAAACCACAATGCGATCGTCCGCATCGCGACGCACCGTCACACCCAGCTGCATCAACGCCTCGATCAGATAACGTGAGTCATCACAATCGAGGGTGTTCTTCAGAACAGAAGTTCCTTCCGCCAGTGCTGCCAGAATCAGGGCGCGATTGGTGATCGATTTCGACCCAGGCAAACTCACCGTGCCGCTCATTGCGGAGACGGGCGAGATGTGGATCGCAGAGCCGGGAGAACTCTTTGTCACGAAGGGAATCCTTTACGGCGTAAGAGTACGAAGCAAACCGGGATTATAGGTCGCTTCAGGAGCGTGTCAACGTATCCGGATACGCACGGATGCACTCGAGGCATTCGAGTGATCCGGTCGATATCAATACGAGACTGCAAGTCCCGTCCGAGGAATCACACTCCAGGACAGCCCTTGTTCAACACAACCCGAAGTAAAATCCTGTGGGCTACGTTGGCCACCGTCGCGGTGTGGGCCGTATTCGAGACAACCTCAACGCGTCCAGCCTTGGCGTGGAGTCAACCGGTCCGCGTGCGCGTCGTTCCGTTACTGCTGCCACGAACTACCGAGGGTGACGCTCCCGAGGTCGACTCCAAGGCGAGTGACGATGCCGAAGTTGTTGAGATGTTTCTGAATCTCGAGTCGCTTGACCAGACGAGTCTTGGATCGGCTCGCTCCTGGCTCGCTGAACAGGCGCGTCGCTTCACCGCGCAACCGGTAAACTTCGCCTTTGAAATCGAACCCAAGATCGCACCCGCACAGCCCCCTCCGGCGATCCTACGTCCGGGGTGCGGGCTGATCGATCGCTGGATGAGCACGAAGAGATTCACGGAGTACTTCGATCGACTTGACGCCTCCCTGTCGACGGCAGCGACCGACGAGCATGACTCCACGATCTTCGTCGCATTCTACCCAGCGGCCGAGCGAGCCCGGTATTCCAGCCGCTCCGTCGCCTGCATGAAGGGCCGTCGAGCTTACGTCTTCGTCCCCATCGACGAGCGCACGCTGAATTCTTACGTCGTCCTCTTCGTCCACGAGCTCTGTCACACGCTCGGGGCCACGGACAAGTACACGTCGAACGGGACCGTGTTCCCGGCGGGATACGCGGACCCGGGGCGTGAACCTCTCTACCCACAGTCACACGCCGAGATTATGGCACTCGGCATTCCTCAATCGCCGCGGCGCGAAGCGTTCGTCAGCGACCTACAAGCGTGCGTGATCGCCAAGGTGACGGCGAAAGAAATCGGCTGGGCCGTGAAAGAGTGACTCAGCCGAGACCGATCCGCCAATCAGTCGTCACGGGAGGCGATGCCGCTACTCGGCGGGCGCGAGCGGTAAATCGTGATGCATGTTGCCCTCGAGCTCGTTCTCCAGGAAGACGCGATCACAGACCCGGCAGCGAAGCCGGCGTCGTGCTTGCGACTGCGGCGGAGACTCGCCTCCCGGCTGTTCGCTGCTCGGCGCATCGATGACCGCAGGGGCTGCAGTCTCGTTCTCTCGAGCGCCCTGAGCCCCGACCTGCGGCATCCTCCCTTGGGCGCCCCACTGCGTCATCGCAAACCACGCAGCCCCGGCGAGGGAGAGTAGGACAGCGGCGACAGCGCCGACCTTGTACAATCCGCCGCGCCGACTGGCCCCTACCGGAGCAGCAAGCACGGTCGCGTTGCCGTCCAAAATGTCGAGGACTTCCTGAGCCGATGCGGGACGTTTCTCGGCGTCCTTTTGCAGCAGACGAAACACCAATTTCTCGAGTCGGCTCGGCACCTGAATTCCTGGGCACACCGCCTCAAACGACGGCACTTCAGATGTCAAATGTTGCATGAGAATCATGCGCGTCGTCTTGCCGGAGAAAGGCACTTTCCCGGTCAGCATCTCGTAGAGGATCACTCCGACCGCGTAGAGATCGGAGCGTGGATCCACTTTCTCGGCGGACGCCTGCTCGGGCGACATGTACTTGGGAGAACCAATGACCGCACCTTGCGTAAGATTCGATTCGCCTGAGTCGGTCGTCAATTTCGCGATCCCGAAGTCCAAGATACGAACTCGATCGCTGCGATTGGAAGCTGAATCGATCAGAACGTTGTCCGGTTTCAAATCGCGATGAACGATGTTGCACTTGTGGGCTTCTTTTAGCGCTGCCAACACTTGAGTCGCGATACGCACTGCACGCGCTGGTGGGAGGCGCCCGCTTTGATCGAGGAATTCCCGCAGACTCTGACCCTCAAAGTAATCCATAGTGAAGAAGAGGAGGCCCTCTTCTGTCATCCCGAAGTCACGAATCTGAACGATGTTCTCGTGGGTGAGTTCCATCGCCAGTTCGACTTCTCGAAGAAACCGCGCCCGAAAACGCGAATCCTGCGAAAAAGAGGGGTGCAGAATCTTCAACGCAAAGAGGTTCTTGCTTTGGAGGATGAGGTGCCGAACCTTGTACACGACCCCCATGCCGCCCTCGCCGAGAAGCGAAAGGACCTGGTACTTGCCGTTAAGAACCTTGCCGACCAGACGGACGCTTCCTTGCTTAGTTGGCTTGCCGTCCGAGTTCGGCAGCTGACCCGAGCAAGCGGAGCATACGGTCGCGTCCGGCGGGTTACTTTGTTGGCACGAGGGACAGTTCGTCATGAGCGCAGCAGCCTTCACTCACGCATGGACCACATCGTTACACTCGAGGTCGTAAAACTTCTGATTCTTACTCGCAAGTCGCTCCAACGCCGAGCACGGTGTGAAGCGCTCGTGCTTGAGCGCGGTCAGATCGTCGCAGACCTGCTTGGCCCCGATCGAGTCCGCGTAGCGCAAGGGACCACCACGAAACGGTGCGAATCCGGTCCCCATGACCATAGCGAGATCGAGCAGTGCTGGCGACGCGACGACACCCTCGTCCAGCGCCATAGCGGCCTCATTGATGATTGGGTAGACCAAGCGCTTGAGCCACAGCTCCGGTTGATCGGACTCAAAGCTGCCGTCGCTGCGTCCGGCGAAACTCAGAGCGCGCTCATTCAGGATCTTCTTGCCGCCGCGGTGAAGGTAGAAGCCCGCGCCAGATTTCTTGCCAAGGAGTTTACCCTCTTCGACAAGTCGCCCTGTCACATCAGGTGGCTGCATACGGCTTCCAAGGCCGTCGACGAGCGTGGCTGCAACCTTTGCGGCGACGTCTAGTCCGACTTCATCGATCAGCTCAAATGGCCCCATCGGCATGCCAAAACTCTTCAAAGCGGCATCGATCGCAGTCGGGGAAAAGCCCTCGACGAACAGATGAGAAGCCTCGTTCAAGTAGCAAGCCAGCAAACGATTGACGAGAAACCCAGGGCGATCCGCAACGCGCACAGGATACTTGCCGAGCTGCCGCGTGAGTTTCTCCGCTGCAGCCACATACTCGGAACTCGACTGTTCGCCCGGAATCACTTCAACAAGTGGCATACGATGCACGGGATTGAAGAAGTGAAGCCCGACCAGCCGCTCCGGATGCCGAAGCACCGACTGCATCTCAGTGATGGACAGTGCCGACGTATTCGAGCACAGGAGAGCGTCCTCCGGAACATGATCTTCGAGGGCTCGAAAGACGTCCTGCTTCACGGACATCTTTTCCACGACAGCCTCGATGACGACGGATGTCGTTCCTAGCCCGTCGTCCTTGAGAGTCGTTGTGATCGCACTGAGAACACGATTCTTGTCGGCCTTGCTCATGCGTCTCTTGCGCACCAGCGTCGAGAGCGACTTATCGATACTCTTGAGCCCAATCTGAATCGCCTGAGGTTGCACATCCTTCATGCGAACGCGGTAGCCTTTTCGAGCCAGAAGAGTCGCGATGCCGCCCCCCATAACTCCCGCCCCGAGAACGGCGGCGCGACGATTCCCTGGTGCTGCGTCGACGTCGATCACCGAGCTACCAGCCTGTGCGGCTTTTTCACCGGAGCCGCGACGAACGCTCTCCTGCGACAGGAACAGATCGATCAGGTTGCGGCATTCCGGTGACACGATCAGCCGGCCGACGACCTGAGCCTCAAGGGCAAGGCCGTCCTTGAGGGAACGACGAAACCCGTCGATCACGGCATCGACTGCAGCCAGTGGCGCTGGATAGTGACCACCCGAAACTTTGACGACGTTCTTTTTGGCCATGCGGCGCAGCAAGGCACGTCCGGGGGGGAGAGCCTGAAACAACCGCTGACGCAAGGAGAGTCGAGGGCGGGACGGGCGAAACCTCTTACCGCCCCGGTCCAAGGCACGATTGGCCAGCGCCTTGGCCTCGGCGATGAGGAGATCTGGATAGACGACGCTGTCGACGACGCCGAGCCGACCCGCCTTGCGCGCGTCGACGGGACGTCCGGTCAAGATGAGTGGAAACGCACGCTCGATCCCGATGAGACGCGGCAGACGCTGCGTGCCGCCGAAGCCGGGAATGATTCCGAGATTGACCTCGGGCAGCCCGATCTTCGTCGCATCGCTCAGGCTGGCAACGCGTAAATCACAGGCGAGCGCGAGCTCCGTGCCGCCCCCCAAACAGTTGCCGTGAATGGCTGCAACCGTGACCGCCGGAATCGAGGCGAGCAAATCGAGTACGGCCTGTCCGCGTGCCGCTTTGGTCGCCGCCTGCTCCGCTGTCGAGACGCCTCGGATTTCATTGATGTCGGCGCCGGCGATGAACGTGTCCGACTCCTCCTTACCACCACACACAATCAGCGCTTTGACGTCACTCTCTTTGCTGACGGCCTGGAGAATCTTCTCCAAGTCGACGAGGACGGCCTCAGTGAGTTTGTTGACCTTCTCACCAGGCAAGTCGAAAACAAGGCGGAAGATCCCGTCACCTTCGTCAACCAGCGCCCACGCTTCCGTTTTCGTTAGCGAAGATATGTCAATCACGGTTGAATCCCTTTGTGCTAAACGCTTTAGTCGACCACGCCAAAGCGCGGCGCCGCGGTTGTGTTCTCATGTTGTCGTGCCGACTTTCGCGTGACACAAGCCAGCTCAACGTTCGTGTTGTTGGAATCTCGAAGCCTCGCTAAGTCCGATCGACGACGATCGCAGCGCCTTGGCCACCACCGATGCAGAGGGTCGCGAGGCCGCGCTTCAAACCTTTTTGACCCAGCTCACGCAGCAACGTCAAAACGAGCCGGGCACCAGTAGCGCCAACGGGATGCCCCAGTGCGATCGCACCGCCGTTGACGTTAAGACGGTCTGCCCTCAACTCGCCGGTGGCTTCGCCTCGGTCGAGCTCGTCGACCGCAAAGTCTTTCGATGCGCAGGCGCGCTGCACTGCGATGACCTGCGCCGCGAAGGCTTCGTTCAGTTCGACGCGATCAATGTCTTCGAGCGTCACTCCCGCAGCATCGAGCGCCTCCGGCATAGCAAACGCCGGACCCAACCCCATGCGGTGAGGTGGACAGCCACGATAGGCGTACGATCGGATCGCGCCCAGCGGTTCGACCCCAAGCGCAGCGGCCTTCTCTTCACTCGCAATGAGCAGTGCGCAGCCGCCATCAGTGATCGAACAGGAATTCCCTGGTGTGACGGTACCAAACTTACGATCGAAGTAAGGACGCAGCTTCGCCAGCGCTTCCATGCTCTGATTGGCGCGAGGGCCGATGTCACCGTCAATTTGGCCGAAGTCTGGTGGCGGATACATCGTCACGATCTCGTTGTCGAAGAATCCTGCTTCCTCCGACGCGACCGCACGCTTGTGACTCTCGAGCGCGAACTCATCCTGCTCCTGACGTGAAATGCCGAACTCGCGCGCTAGGTTTTCAGCGGTCTCTCCCATATTCTGCCCGCAGAAACCATCTGTGAGTCCAACTTCGAGCCCGATGACCGGTTTGAAATCTCCGGCACGAAAGCTCGCAACCGCACCGACCTTCGCTCCCAACGATCGCGCCCGTGCCAGTTTGGCGAACTTGCGCTGAGCCCGCGTTGAGAACAAAAACGGCACGTTCGACATCGACTCCGTTCCGCCCGCAAGCACAAGGTCCGCCTGCCCGAAGCGAACTTTGTCGAAGGCCTCGGTCACCGCCTCCAAACCGGAAGCACAATTGCGATGGACGGTATGAGCCGGGACCGAAAGAGGGAGCCCCAGGCGCAATGCGATCACTCGGGCGATATTGGTCGCGTCAGCTGGTTGCGAGACGTTCCCGAAAATCACTTCATCCACTTGTTCAAGCGGGACGTTCAGCTGAAGTAACAGCTCCTCCGCCGGCACGCGCGCCAGGTCCGCCGCATGCACGTCGTGAAGCCCCATGCCCATCTTCACCCAAGGTGTCCGCAAACCGCCCAAGACAACTACTTTGCGTCTCGTAGCGGCGTCGCGATTCGCAGCTGAATCCATGGATTCCTGTCCTTCTGTCAGATGTGTGCGCGATCAGACTCGCAGCTGGCTGCTTGTTTTTTATCTATCGATGATTCGCTTCAATATTGAACCCTGCCCCATCTCCATGTCGGCGCCCAGTCCGAAATCCTGTCCGAAAAATTCTCAACAGAATCACGGCTCGCCGCAGCGCCAAATCGTTGTCGAATGGCTCGCGAAAGCGCTGCGAGAATCCCACCAAGTGGGCAGGTTCCTAGCCTAACAGCCCGTTGAAAAAGTCATTCGGCTGAGAAACCGGCCTCTTCACGCCCAGATCAGCCGCGGCGAGCCTCGAAAATCTCGGAGATTACCTGCGTTCGCCGCGGCTGATCTGGACGCGAAGCGACCAGTTTTCAGCTCGAAGCACTTTTTCAACAGGCTGCTAAGCGTGTGTGAGAGGTTATCGGGCGAATTCCTCTCGTTCATCCTACACCAGCGCGGCTCCACTAGTGGCAGCACTTGCCCGGCTCAGGCAGCAGACGACAGCGCAACAGACCCAGTCGGCCGACGTCAGACTCTCGCGTTTTCCGGCCTCGCTCTCCGAGAACGCGGCTCCTCGGACGTGCGACATGAAGTCAGGATCGCCTACCGGATCCGAACGTACTTGCCGCCGTTGTCACGGGCAAGTCGCTTGAGAAACCGCTCCTCGGCGTCGCGAAACCCGAGCGTAAACACGCGTACTTGCCGGAGGAAGTTGAGGGACCGCACGCGACGAAGAATACTCTGCATGAGCTCGTTGGAATCGCGCGGGAGCTGCTTACCTGTACCGCCAACATGCGTCGGGGCGCCGTCGGTGACGAGGTAAATCGTGTCCACTTTCAGATCGCTGAAGGCGGTCTCGAGCGCTCGGTCCGTCACGGTTACTCCTTCCGCTTCAAGCGCGGCGACGAAATCCAGTGCTTGCTTTTTCGCCTGACGACTCGACGCGACCGACTGATCCTTCCAAGAACGGACGACGGTCGAATACGCGATAATATTGAATCGGGAGCCATCGGGAAGCGCTTCGATAACGCGCGAGAGCTCACGCTTGGCGCGCGTGAGGCGTTGAGCTTCGACGAACCGCTTCTTCTTGTCCTGCTTCCGATCGCGATCTGTGCTCGTACGCTTGCCGCGCTTGGAAACGGCCCGAGAATCACCGCCGGAGTCTGGGTCGATCGTCAACATACTTCCTGAAACATCGAGTATGAACACGATGTTGCGGCCAGTCACTCGACGACCAAAAAGCGTCAGAGCCGTGCGCTCGCGCGTTCGCTTCTTACGCCCCTTGAACAGCTCCTCTTCGCTGTCTTCCTGGCGACCGACCAAGTAGTTCCGATAGTCGCGCGCGTGAACCAAATCGACGCGCAGGAGTTCGGCAAGCACGCCACTACACGTCAAAGCGGTCCTGGACCAATCGTCAGTGCGGTTTTTCTTTGCGGCTTTCGCCTCGGCGGCCTCGAAACACGCGAGGATCTCCTCGACGACCGCGCGGGTTTTCGTCTTGCGTAGCAAGATCACCGCGCGCCGAGCGACAATCGGCTCTTTGTCTTTAAGCCCAACCAGAGCCATGGCCATTTGATCCGCGGCGCAAAACGCCGCCGCGTCCAGCGCGAGCAATCGCGCTGGCCATTCCCGGTGCGACTTCTGCAGTTTCGCGAGCGCCTTCAGTCCCGTGACACTTGTCAAAGAACGAAACTGTCCGGCCATGTGACCATGGGCCTGATAGATCGCGTCGGCCTCAACGATCTTCGCCGCCCGATACCAATAGGCGGCGTATACGCTGAGGACCTTTTCGACGCCGCGGCGTTTCCCAGCCGCCAAGACCTTGCCTGCAGCCGCCGACAATGCGTCAAAGTCGAGGCTCTCACCAGCTCGCTCGAGCGCTTTCTCGTTCTCGCGCGCCGTGATCGCAACATGACGCTCACGCTCCGCGCCGCGGCGCATCGCAGCCGCGGCTGGGACGGGCGAAAACGCCGAAACGAGGAAGGCGCAGACCACCGCGGCGGCACAGAGGACTCTCATGCCCTCAATCTTCGCGTCTGCTCGAGTGCCGGCAAAGAAAAAAGCGTCGGACGGACGACTCCGGCAGGACCAGTCGAAACGCCTGCGCCGCTACCAGCGCGACGCGCTGCTCCCCTTGATCTTCGGCGGCGCTTCGGGCGAGGGTCGCTCGCGGCTTTGCGCCTCGAGCTCCTTGGCGCGCTCCAGAAACGGCCTCTCGCGCTCGACGACCGCATCGACGAGCTGTCTCGCCCGCGGCCAGCCCGCCAGGCCCGCCGACCGAGCTTCGATTTCCGCGAGCGTGTCCGTCATGAAGCGCACAGCCGGACGGAGCAGATAGCTCGCCTTGAGGTAGTGATACTCGGAGTATCGAATCGGATAGCTGTAGGTTTCGACGATGTGGTCTTGTTCACTAAGAAGCTCAACGAACGCGGTTCTATTGAGGTCGCCGGTCCGGCACCAATCTTTTAGAAAAGATCTCACCTTGCGATCAAAGTCGTCGTCCACCTGGATCTCAGCATTCCAAATGATGTAGCGGACGAATGACGTGCTTTCGAGGGCGTAGACTTCTTCGAGCGTGTCGATCAGTGCGGCGTCGATCATAGGTGGAGCTGTAGGTCCAGAGTTGACTTGAGAATCGTCTCCGCCTTGAAGAGCAAATAGAACGTCAAGAACACCATGCTGGCGACGACGAGGCGTCCCAGCACGGGCGATTCAAGGCTTGTGCTCTCGGAGGACTTCTCGAAGTACATCGTTTTGGCGATCCTGAGATAGTAATACGCTGACACCGCCGTGTTGACTGCGGCGGCGAAAGCCAAGACGTAATATCGATAGAGATACGTCGGCTCGTCGCCGTCAACCACCGGCCCGGCAACGTCAATCACGCCCATGAAGAGGTGAAACTTGGCAAGAAAGCCGGCGGTCGGCGGCACACCGATGAGTGAAAAGAGAAACACGGTGAGGGACGCTGCCAGGAAGGGCGCTCGGGAACCGAGGCCGCCGTACGCCGACAGCTCCGACGAGCCGACACGGTTCTCGAGAAGGATGACGACGGCGAACGCGCCGAAGTTCATCGCCAGATAGGCGAGGAGGTAGAATGCGATCGTCTGCGTGCCTGTGTACTTCGCCGACGTCAGGCCGAGGATCGTCAGCCCCATCATGAGATAGCCCGCATGCGCGATAGACGAGTAGGCCATCAGGCGCTTCATGTTCGTCTGCCACAGCGCCGCCAGGTTGCCGAAGGTCATGGTGATGATCGACAGGGCGATCAAGAGAAGGCGCCAATCGAGCGCTGTCCAAAGGCTGTTCAACGCTTCACTCTGTGCAATCGCGTCACCGATCGAACCTGCGAGCGCCTCGAAGAACCGAATCGCAATGGCAAACCCAGCCGCCTTCGACAGAACGGAGAGAAACGCGGTGATCGCAGTGGGCGCGCCCTCGTAGACGTCGGGCGCCCAAAAATGCATCGGGATCGACGAAATCTTGTAGGCGAAGCCTACGAAGATGCACAGCAGCGCCGCTGTGGCCGCGATGATCGTTCGCAGCTCCATCGCTCTCTCAGAGTAAATCTCGTTTTCAGGATTCCAAAGCAGCTGCGCGAGCGACTCGATGTGTCCCGAGCCGGTCAGCCCATACCAGAGCGAGAAACCGAAACCCATGATCGCTGCGGCAACGCTGCCGTAGATGATGTACTTCAGTGCAGCTTCCGCGCCGCGTCGATTGCCGCGCAAGTAACCGACCAGGACGTAGGAACAGACGCTCAAAATCTCAAGCGACAAGAAGAGCATGAGAAAATGCGTCGACGACGCCATGAGCATGCCGCCAAAGAGCGACACGAGGAGGATGAAGTAGTACTCCCCCATTCGTCTTCCCTTGAGCTCCTCAGAGACGTAGCTGAGAAGAACGACGGGAATCGCGCCGACCAAAAACAGCACTTTGAAAAAGCATGAGAACGAGTCGATCGCCATCATGCCGAGAAAGAGTGACTGGCCTTCTTCGGGCACGTGGATCGAAGCGAGAGGCCAGATGCAGGCCAGGACCGCCACCCAGGCGAGCTGGCGTGACCAGCGCAGCGGCAAAAACAGGTCGAGGAGAAGGATGGCCGCGGCTGCGACCACGACGCGCAGCTCGGCACCGAGTTGCTCCACACCCTGCAGAATCGCGGGCACAAAGGTTTCGGCGAAAGCCGCCGCGTCGACGGCGGCGAGGCACGTCGTCGAGAAGAGCTCAGAGCTGAGTAGGCCAACCTGCATGGTGTTGTTACTTCTGTTAACCGTTGGAGAGAACCGCGCGCACCATTTCCGTCATTGACTGCAGTGAGCCGTCCATAAAGTCGATGAGCAGACTCGGGTAGACCCCCAGGAGGATGCACAGAAAAGCCAACGGTACGAGCGCGACCACTTCGCGGAAATTGACGTCCGGGAAGCGCTTGTATTCTTCGTTTTTGATCTGTCCGAGGTAGACCCGCTGGATCGTCCAAAGGATATAGACAGCGCCAAGCACGACGCCCAAGAGACAGACGTAAACGATCCACCGTGCGCCAAGGCCGTGTCCAGCGACTGTGATGAGACTGGACTTCGAGTCCCAGGCTCCCATGAAACAAAGGAATTCGCTGACGAACCCGTTCAGTGTCGGGAGTCCAAGGGAGGCGAAGAAGCCCACCGTGGCGATCCCCGTGTACCACGGCATCTGCAACCCGATGCCGCCGAAACGAGTCAGGTCACGATGGTGCGCACGGTCGTAAATGACGCCGACGACCAGGAAGAGCATGGCGCTCGAGACGCCGTGGTTGAACATTTGCAGGGCCGCGCCGGTCACTCCGGCCGACGTCAACGCCGCCAGGCCAAGGAGCACGTAACCCATGTGACTCACGGATGAGTAGGCGACCAGTTTCTTGAAGTCCTTTTGCGCCAGGGCGCAAAACGCCCCGTAGATGATATTGACCATGGCGAGCGCCGCGATCAAGGCGATGAACACTTGCTTCGTGGCCTGAGAAGGCAGCATGGGATAGGAGATTCGGAAGAGACCGTAGCCACCCATCTTTAGCAAAATCCCGGCCAGCATGACGCTGACAGCCGTCGGCGCCTCAACGTGCGCGTCCGGTAGCCAAGTGTGGAACGGGAAGATCGGCACCTTGATGGCAAAACCGATGAACAGAAGCAGAAAGAGCGACACACCCAAAACACCACCATGGAAGAAAAAGGGCTCCATGGCCATGAGTGTCAACATGTTGAACGTGTTGGGCTCGGAGACGAAGTACATGATCAACATCGCGATCAGCATGAGCACAGAGCCGACCAGCGTGTAGATGAAGAACTTGATTGCGGCATAGAGCCGATTGGTACCGCCCCAAATACCGATGAGGAAGTACATCGGCAGCAACACGACTTCCCAGAACACGTAGAACAAAAAGAAGTCGAGCGCGCAGAAAACACCGATGAGCCCGCCCTCCAAGAGGAGAAACAGGATGTAGTACCCCTTCGTTCCCTTATCGATGTTCCACGAGTAGACGAGACAGAGCACCGAGAGTAACGCCGTGAGCCAAATCAGCGGCAAACTCAAGCCATCGGCACCGAGGAAATAGTTGATGTTGAATTTCGAGATCCACGGGACGTATTCAACGAAACGCAAGTGTTTCGCCTGGGCGACGCCTATGGCGTAGCTGAGCTCAACACACTCGTCCCACGCCTCAAACGCTGCCGGCGTGAAGTTCGCTTTCTGCTCGGCAGATAGTCTGTAGAGGCCGTCTTCGTCGGGCGTCAAAAACTCGCGTTTCCAACGCTCTTTGCCCTCTGGCGAGGCGTACGCGTCGCCCAGGTAAGTCTTCGCCAGCAGCGTGTCCTGACGGTTCTTGAGTGCTTCGACAGCGTCCGGCGTGTCACCGGAGTACTGGCGCACGAGCAAGATCGCGATGATGAACGTGACGATCGAGCCAGCAATGGAAACCAACTTAATCAGCGGCTTCCACGTTCCGGGGATCAAGAGTAGCACCGCCGCCGTGATCAAAGGCAGAAAGATGCACCAAGTAAGAGTAATCATGAGCTCAACTCAATCCTCAGCAGATCTCGCGCACGGGAGCGTCCCGAGCTTGAGCTAATTCAATTCAAACCGGGATGCCAGAAGACATACACCAGGAACGCGATCAACACGACGCCGGCAAAGAGAAAGACCGACGCATACACATACTGCTGCAAGAAACCGGTCTGCAGTCGTCTGGCGCGCCGACCGCCCCACAGCGTCGTCTCGCCAATGCCACGCACGGATCCATCCACGCCGTGGTAATCGAGCGTGCCGACCACACTGCTGACATAGCGGCATAGGCCACCCCAGAAGTTCACAAATCCATCGACGAAGTACTTGTCGATGAAGCCACTCGCAAAGCTAAACACGTGCAGCACCCGCAAAACGAGCCACGTGTAGAAAGCATCGATGAACCAGAGGTTTCTGAGGCAGGCATTCAGAGGCGCGAGCGGGCCGCTGCCGACGACGTCCTTGCCTCGCAGTGGCCCCATGGGGGAGAAGAAAAGCGCCGAGACGGCAAGCCCCAAAACGAACATGAGCGTCGCCGTCATCATGACGCTGCCGTGGGCCTCGTGCACGACATGATCGACGTGCTGAAAGATCTCTCCCTCGGCATGAGCATACAGGACACCGGAACTCACGCGGTGCTCAAACCAATGATCGGTCCCTGTTCCCATGACGCCACCGGCAATCACAGACAGGACCGCGAGAACGATCAACGGTACCGTCATCGTCCACGGTGACTCGTGCGCGTGGGAATACGCCTTCTCGTTTTGTGGCGGCCCATGGAACGTCTTAAAGAACATCCGGAACATGTAGAAGCACGTCATCCCAGCCGTGACGACGCCGAGGATGTAGGGTAGCCACGCTAGCGTCGAGCCGCGGTGCTCCCCAAACGCGTACGCCTGCGCCAAGATCGCATCCTTCGAATAGAACCCTGACAGCAGCGGCAACCCCGCAATCGCCAGCGTGCCGATCATGAAAGTGATCCACGTGATGCGCATCTTCTTCGAAAGCCCGCCCATGTCGCTCATCTCGTTGGAGTGAACGGCGTGAATCACGCTTCCCGAACCGAGGAAGAGTAGCGCCTTGAAGAACGCGTGGGTCGTCAGGTGAAACAGTCCAGCGTAAACACTCCCGACACCGAGGCCCAACATCATGTAGCCCAGCTGAGAAATCGTGGAGTAGGCAAGCACCTTCTTGATGTCGTTCTGCGCGAAGGCGATCGTCGCAGCGAAGAACGCGGTGAAGCCACCGATGAGGGCGACGAAGTAAAGTGCGTCGCTCTCGAAGAAATTCCCCTGGAAATACTCCGGCCCAGCGAGAAACGGAAACATGCGGCCCACGAGATAAACTCCGGCCGCGACCATGGTGGCGGCGTGAATGAGAGCCGAGACCGGTGTCGGTCCCTCCATGGCGTCGGGCAACCAGACGTGCAGAGGAAACTGCGCCGACTTGCCAATCGGGCCGAAAAAGAGCGCGATCCCTGAGAAGGTCAACAGCGCTGCTGCCGCGCCGACCCACGTCGTCCCGTCGCGCAGGCTTTCGAAGATGTCATGGAATTCAAGCGACCGAACCTGGGCTGCAATGATGAGTATGGCGATGAAAAACCCGAGGTCGCCGATGCGCGTTGTCATGAACGCTTTGATCGATGCATGCTGCGCGGACTTCTTCTCGAAGTAGAAACCAATCAAGAAGTACGAACACAGTCCAACCAGCTCCCAAAAGATGAAAAGGAACAGCAGGTTGCTGGAGATGCAGAGGCCGAGCATGGCGAACGAAAACAGCGCCAAGTAAGCGAAGAAGCGGTTGTAGCGTTCCTCGCCGTGCATATATCCCCAGGAATAGAGGTGCACGAGGAAGCTGACCAGCGTGACAACGAACAGCATCACGACCGTCAAATTGTCGACGAAAACGCCAAAGTGAAGGGTGAAGCCACCAGTGCCCATGTCGCCGCCGCCGACATTTAGCCAATTGAGACCGAGCTGCGGATACCAGCGCTGCGCTTCAATGCCGTGTTCCGAAGCGAAAAACGGTGGCAACATGAACACGCAGCAGATGACGAGGCCGGCGAAGATACATAGGGTCGGCACCCAGTCACCCTGCCGCGGTAGCTTCTTGCCAAAGAAGGCCTGAACAACGAAACCGGCGAGGGGCAAAACAAAGATCGCCAGCGCCCACCGACAAAGGTCGACCTGCTCAGTGCTCTGAGGCATTCCCGATTCGCTTTCGTCTCAGTCCGTCCGGCCACACCGGTGCCGTACGCACCTACCCCTTCAAGGAGCGCGCGTCCGTCACTTCGACCGTGTTGAGGTTATTGAACAAGTTGAGTGCGATCGCGAGAGCCACCGCGGCTTCGGCGGCAGCGATCACGATCAAAAACAGAGTCACGACTTGGCCGTCCACCGGACTGGCGTGCGTGAACTTTGAAAAAGCCACGAAGTTGAGTCCAGCCGCGTTGAGCATAAGCTCGATCCCCATGAGCACTGCGATCGTGTTACGTCGCGTGATAATGACCATGAGTCCGAAGCCAAAACTGAGTGCACTGACAACGAGATAGTGCGTCAAACCGATCTCTCCGCTCGCCGCGGCGATCTGCGCTTCGCTCGCCTGTGCTTCACCCGCCTGCGCCAACGGCAAGATCAGTTCGCTCAGTCGTACAACTCCAAGCTGAAAGAAACTCATGGCGCGCCCCCTTGCGAGGAAGATTCATTGCTAGTGACCTCGCCCGCGCTGTCTTCCGATTCGTCGGGAACCTTCTCGTCCCTCCGAATCAAATAGCTCGCGCCGACCATGGCGACGAGCAGCAAGACAGAAACCGCCTCGAACGGCAGCACGTACGTACTCATGAAGGCCGCGCCAATGTCTGGAGCCGCGTACTCGCTTGCCGTCGTCTCCACGACGCTCCACGGTGTTGCTACGGCGATGGCAACAAGCCCGACGATCACCAGAAAACCAGCAAACACCCCCGGCAACACAAATGTCCAACTCTGACGTTCGCGGAGCGGCACGTCTAACTTCTGTGTCAACATGATACCGAAGAGCAGCAAGATCAAGATGCCGCCGATGTAGACGACGACCTGAGTGAATCCAAGAAAGCCGGCGCCGATCTGCAAGTAAAGTCCGGCGAAGCCCGCCAGGCTGAGAAGCAACCAAAACGCCATGTGGACGATCTCGCGCGAGACGAGCACGAAGAACGCCGGGAGTATCGCCGCGACGGCGAACACCCAGAACATGAGGTTGCTGAACCACTCCATTTGGCCGTTTCCCTTTTTGAGCTACCGCGACTTCTTCCGTCTAGTTTTCGGAGGCTTTTTCACACTACAGTCAGACGTGAATATCAGTGGAACGTTCTTCATCTTCGGGCCGCAAACGTGCCCTCTCTCGATCCGCACGACGGACCAGCCGCGGCGAGAAAAGCAGAGTCCTACAACATTTCACTCAGTCTGACAACCCTATCTCTGTTGGTTCGAATCGAAGAGCTTCGCGGCCGTGATCGCGAGCACCAATCGCCCGCACCGGCTCTGCGGAATCAACCACTACCGCACCGAATCCACGCCTCACTTCTTCTTGTCAGTAGGCTTGTTGGCCGCCGCCTTGGCCTTCTCCTCAGCAGCACGCCGCTTCTTGTCGGCCATCAATCGCTCGTTCTCTCCTCGCGCCCACTGCACGAACTTCTCGTCCTCTTCGGTGTACACCTCATCGGTGAGAAGATTCTTTTCCATCATGGTGCGGTCGGTCGCGTGAAAGTCGAAGTCCGGCCCAAGATAAATGCACTTCGGTGGACACGGCTCCTCGCATAGCCCGCAAAAAATGCATACGGTGTAGTCGACCGTAAACTTCGCCAGCGTCGCCTTCTGGCCGCGATAGCCACCTTCGAGGACGCCGTCGGAGCCACGAGTCCCCTCGATGTAGATGCAGTCGACGGGGCAGATATCGGAGCACTTCCAACACATGACGCACTTTTCGGTCTCCAGATAGTGGAGCCCTCGATGCCGCGGCGGAATCAATTCACGCTCACGTGGATACTGCACCGTACATGTGTGCTTCTTGTAGTTAAGGAAGTACTTCAGCGTTATCCCCATGCCGATGCAAATCGACTTGCTCACTTTGAAGATGTCCGAGAAGTAGCGACCGACTGACATGTCTAAGCCCTAAGCGTCCTAATCGAAATTACGGAGAATCAAATCGCGTCTGCCAAGGCCTGCGATCAGGCTGGCCCAAACCCGAAGAAGGAAGCCCCTCCGGAGGCCAACTCCCAAAGCGTGGCGCCGACAAGCGACACGAGGCTAATGGGCAAGAGGACCTTCCAACAGATATACATCATTTGGTCGAGACGAATCCGCGGCAGCGTCCACCGCACCCACATCTGCACAAACACTAGAACCACCGCCTTCGAAATCAGCACTCCGGCTTTGATTCCTATTCCGAGTGCAACGAGAAGCGCAGAGTCGTCCGGACCGCGTCCGATGTTGTCGATCATCGGAATCCCGCTCCACCAGCCACCGAGATAGAGAACGGCGGCGACGGCGGCGACGAGATACATCGCTCCGTACTCGGCCATGAAGAAGAGGCCGAATCGCATGCCGCTATACTCGGTGTGGAATCCGGACACGAGCTCCGATTCCGCTTCCGGAAGATCGAAAGGTGCTCGCTTACACTCCGCCAGACTGGCAATGACGTAAACAAGCAGAAGGAGCGGCATGAAAGGATTCCGGAAGAGAAACCAGCTGAAAAACCAGCCCTCTTGTTGCATGACGATGTCGTTGAGCGAGAAGGTCCCGGCGAGCACCACCACTGTGACGAACGCCAGTCCGATCGGAATCTCGTAGCTGACCATCTGCGTCGCCGTGCGGATGGTCGCAAACATTGACCATTTGTTGTTCGAAGACCACCCCGCCATGATCACGCCAAGAACTTCGGTCGATCCGACCGCGGCGATGAAGAAAAGGCCGAGGTGCATGTCGCTGGGGATCAGATGCTCACCGAACGGCAACGGCACAAAACGGATCAGGACACCGGCGAAAACGACCATCGGCGCCAGCGCGAAAAGCGTCCGGTTGGCTAACCGCGGCACGATGTCTTCTTTCGCGATGAGCTTGAGCCCGTCGGCAAGTGTCTGCAGCGCACCGTGTGGGCCAACCTCCATTGGCCCCAATCGACACTGCATGTGCGCGGAGACCTTACGTTCAAGCCAAACTGCAAAAAGCGCAAAGACGTTGATGAACCCGAAGACCATCAAGCAGACGACGAGCATCGTCAGTCCAACAACAACACCCTCGAGCCCGACGTACGTAGAAAAGTTCTCACCGGTGACGTTCTCTGCGAGCGACTCCAGATAGTGCGCTCCGTGCTCTCGCGTGCCGCGGGCGGCATTGAGCTGTTCGACCGAACGCGGCGCGTCTGCAGCTGCCTGGCCGAGAAGAGTCACCGCAATCTTTGAAGCCCAGAACGAATTCAACGGTCAACCTCCCCCATGACGATATCCAAGCTGCCGATCAGAGCGACGACGTCCGCGAGCATGCAGTCGCCGCGCGCAGTCAGGGTGTCGAGAACGCTGATGTTACAGAACGACGGTGCACGCGCTTTCAGACGATAGGGCTGCGTCGAGCCGTCGCTCACCAAGTGAAAGCCGACCTCTCCGCGCGCGCCTTCGACTTTGTGGTAGACTTCTCCCTTCGTGGGCTTCACGCCACGAAATGCCTTCTTGTCGCAGAACGGCCCCTCTGGAATTCCGGCGACGGCTTGACGGATAATCTTACAGCTCTCCCGCATCTCGCGGATTCTCACGATGTAGCGGTCCCAGCAGTCCCCGAGCGTTCCCATTTCGCCACTACCGACAGGAATGTCGAAGTCGAAGCGGTCGTAGATCGAATACGGCTCGTCACGGCGCAGATCGCGCGCCAACCCGGAGCCACGAAGCGACGGACCCGTTATGCCGTGGCTGATTGCCAAGTCGAGCGGCAACACTCCGACGTTGGCCGTCCGCGAAATGAAGATGCCGTTGTACGACAGCAGCGCGTCGTATTCGTCGATGATCGCCGGATCAAAGTAGTCTACGAATGACTGGATATCCTCGAGGATCTCGTCAGTCATGTCGAACGTGACACCGCCGACGCGGATGTAGCTGTAGTTGAGACGCTGGCCGCAAAGCTTCTCGAAAATCTTCAGAATCTTCTCGCGATCACGCCAGGCATACAGGAACGGGGTGATCGCGCCAAGATCGAGACCGTAGGTGCCGAAGGCAATCAAGTGACTGGCGATACGATTGAGCTCCGTCACCATGACTCGAATGTACTGCGCTCGCTCAGGCACTTCGGTCTTCGGCAGCAGCTTCTCAACCGCCTCCGCGTAACCGAGGTTATTTGCCATCGCGCAGAGGTAGTCCATTCGATCGGTGTAGGGGACGACCTGCAGGTAGTTGTTTCCTTCGGCGCACTTCTCGAAGCAGCGGTGCAAGTAGCCAACGTGCGATTCGGATTCCAGAATCATCTCTCCGTCCGTACGGATCACCACGCGAAACACGCCATGCGTGCTCGGGTGTTGGGGCCCCATGTTGAGGAGCATCTCTTCCGTGCGGATGTCGCGAATCACCGAGTTCGCAACCGAACTTTCCATAGCGAGCTACCGAACCTCCTGTCGATCTCGTCGATCTTTTCGATGCTTCAGAAACGTCGCGTCGTACGTTCTGTCAGTCGCCCAACCAGTCCTTGTATCCCCACCCGCGCACCGCCACGAACACCCCGTTCAGTAAACAACGTTCTTGATGCCGCGGTAGGTGTCAGGAATCACGTAGTCCTTTCGCAGCGGGTGCCCCTCCCAATCTTCGGCACATAGGATACGAACGAGATTGTGGTGCCCAACGAAGTTCACGCCCATGAGGTCGAACGTTTCCCTCTCTTGCCAGTCGGCGGTACGCCACACGTCCTCGACAGTTGCCACCTCGGGTTTCGCCCGAGGCAATGCCACTTTGAGTATCAGCCGATGCTTCTGCGCGGTGGAGTCGAGCGCGTAGACGACCTCAATCGTGTCGCGGTCCGGGTAATCGACCCCGGAGACGAGATTGAGGAGATCAAACGACAATTCGGCGTCATCGCGACAGAAAAGGGCAACCTCCTTTAGCCGCTCCGCTGCAACGACGACAAACGGGTCCGGGACGTCGCGCTGGTCATCGACCACGGCATCGCCAAACTGCTCTTTGATCCGATCGTGGATTGCTTCTCGCGCCAATCCCATTCGCTGTCGTCCTTGCCTCTGAGTTTCCTGTTCGCCTACGGCCGCGCAAACGATGCGCTAGCCTTCGTCCCGTCGCTCTCAAACTTGCTGCGGCACGTAAACCTCTGGTTTTGTCGTGCGGCGCGTTCGATCCGCAATCTTCTCGCGTCGCATGAGCTTCTGAACACGGAACAACCCTTCGAGTAGGGCCTCTGGCCTGGGCGGGCATCCGGGCACGTACACGTCGACGGGCACCAAAAGGTCTACGCCCTTCACTACGTGGTAGCCGTATTTGACATATGGACCGCCTCGAATGACGCATCCCCCCATCGCGATGACGTACTTCGGCTCCGGCATCTGGTCGTAGAGTCGCTTGACGCGTGGCGCCATCTTGTGGGTGACGGTGCCGGCGACGATCATGCAGTCTGCCTGTCGCGGCGTCGCCCGGAAAGGCCCGGACCCAAAACGATCGATGTCGTACTTCGAAGCACCAGTCGCCATCATTTCGATCGCGCAGCAAGCCAGACCAAACGTCAACGGCCAAACCGACGAAGCCCGAGTCCAATTGATTAGGTCGTCGACTCGACTCACAAACACGTTGTTCTTCGTGAGCGGATCAGGATTCAGGTTTTCCGGCGTGCTCATCCGTTAGTTTTTCCTGCAGCCAGCTAGTTCAAGTCGTCCTGCCACGACGGTAGTCGAGCCTCCAGCCACGGCGTTCAGCGGACAGCCTCCGCCGTTTCGCTCTGTTGCCCGGTGGCGCTTACCGTTCGCCGCTTCGGCTGGTTGAGGCGTCGTGTGAAGTCAGTCGCTTTCACCCAGTCGAGGTCACCCTTGCGCCAACAGTAAATCAATCCGACGCCCAGAATCAGAAGGAACAAGAAGACTTCCGCGAAGACGAAAAGGCCGCTTCCCGCCTCACGAAGTGGTTTAAACACCAGCGCCCACGGGTAGAGAAAGGTGACCTCAACGTCGAAGATCAGAAAGATCAACGCGACGGTGTAGAAACGAATGTCGAAGCGAACCCACGACGATCCGACGGTCGGCTCACCGCATTCATAGGTTTCGTGCTTGCCCGGTTCGGCCGGATCGTGAACACGGGGTCGCAGGATGCGCCCGATGATCGCGACCGTGGCGAATACAAAAACGAGGCCGAAAAGGAAGAAGACGAGGACGGCTGCGTGTTCGTAACCCATGGTTTCTTTGCGTCTTAAAATGCGGCTCGGCACGAGGAGGAGTGTCCGGCGCGGCGCATGAAGCGACCGTAGGACCACCCGTCACCCGCGGACCGCACTCGGAACGAGGCGGCGTAGAGAAAGACGTTCGCACCAGCGGCAAGAGCGTAAAGAGTTCCGCCGCTTTTGCAATGATTTTTTTCGCCGCAGCCCCCGGGCCAAACCGCGTTACGTGACCCCGCTTTGGTCGACGCCAGCAGCCGCGGCGCCCCCTGCTCCAGCATCAGGGTCAAGCGCGGCATTGATCGCCTGAATGGCGCTTCGATTGAGTCGTGCGGCACGGCATTCGCCCACGAACGCCCACACGTTCGCGAGGATCGCTGCCGCCATGAGGGTGACATGAATCCACCAGCCTGAAAGGGCCCGTATCGGGTACAGGCCATCAGCTGGCTGATAGCTCACGATGCGGCTGTGGATCTCCCCCCCCATGAGAACGCCCAGAATCGACAAGAAAATCGCCAAGCAGGCGCGCGGAAACACAAGACGCTTGAGCTGGCGTGTGACCGGGATGAACTTCTCCCGCAGCCCTGGTGAATCCTCGACGGCGTCGCGAATGTCTTTCCCGGTGCCAATCAAATAGAACATGACGAGCACATGGATGAAGCAGGTGAAGCAAACGGTGAACAGCCCGAGGAGAAAGTGACGTAGGAGCGTCTCTCGGCCTTCGAGGGTGAGACCAACCGCCGCGGTGATCATGATCAACACACAGTCGACGACGATCAACGCCGCGAGTGCAACGAACATCCTTGACACCTCTCCCAACGCGGCGCGACCAGCGGCGGCGTCGTCTTAGCTTTTCCTAGGGGTCCTGTCGTCCAGTCTGGCCCGACGCAAACGACCGCCTCGCGTCGTGCGCGCCACTCATCCGGGGCTGTCCGGCCCGCTCAATGATCACGCGGGATCGCCAACATGCGCTCAAGGCTGCGTCTCGCGCCCTCCATGACGTCCGCCTCAACGTCGATTTCCACGACGTCTCTCACCAGCGAGCGTTTGATCGCGGGCAGGTCGATCATCTTCATGTATGGGCAGTGGAGGCGGCAGCCGATGCAGCCATCAGCAACCACGAACTCCCGATCCGGGTAGAGTTTTTGGAGCCGATAAACGATCGACCATTCGGTCGCGACGATGAACGTCTTCGTGTTTGGATGCCGCGCCACGGCATCGACCATGCCACTCGTCGAGCAGATTTCGTCGGCGAGCTGCAAAACGTCCTCTCGACACTCCGGGTGAGCAATCACGATGGCCTCTGGATGGCCTTGACGCTCCTTATCGAGACTGGCGCCGCGAAGAACGTCGTGCGTCGGACACGCTCCGTCATAGATGACGATTTCCTTCTCAGGCACTTGACGCTTGACCCACTCGCCAAGATTACGGTCAGGCGTGAAGAGAATGCGATCAGACGGAAACTGCCGCACGACACTCACCGCGTTGGCCGATGTGCAACAAACGTCGGACAGCGCCTTCACTTCGGCGGTGCTGTTGATGTACGTGACGACGGCGTACCCTGGGTAACGCTCCTTCCACTCCTCCAGCGACTCAGCGCTGATCGAGTCAGCTAGCGAACAGCCGGCGGACAGATTCGGGAGCAACACCTTCTTGTCGGGATTGAGAATCTTGGCCGACTCCGCCATAAAGTGCACGCCGCAGAACACGATCCTTTCGGCACCCGTCTTCTGGGCTTCCATCGCCAGACCGAGTGAATCACCCAAATAGTCGGCGATGTCCTGCACCTGAGGGAGCTGATAGTTATGGGCGAGAATGATAGCGCGCTTCTCCGATGCGAGCGCACGGATTTCCTCCTGCAGACGACGCACCTCAGGCAACGCGTCGTCTTCCAGCTTCCAAGCCGGCGGCGCGGCGAAACTCTCCAAGAGCGCCGTGTCGCGCGGCCCGCGGTTCGCAGCGGTTGCAGACGATGCTTTGGCGATACTCATGACGACTCCTGCGGCTCGATCCGAGCGCCAGGGTCCGGAGGAACAGCCTCCGTACCGCTCGGAAAGACGCGCCAAAACTCCTTCTTGATCAGATTGGTGATCGTCGCACTCTTCGAAAAGCCGTGGTAGCGCGCTAACGCTTCGAGCATGTGAAGGTCGCGCGGTGTCGCGGTGAACGTGCGCACAAGTTTTTTGGACGATTTCGACATTGATGCCTGAGAGGAGAGTTGCCGTCAGACGCCGATGTCATCAGGCGACTGTCATCAGCGAAGGTGGCAACGACCGGTTATTTATAGATTATATAAAGATTATACAGCAAGAATGGTGTTATTGTACGTCCAGCCCCGCTAACGCGCAAGGAAAAGTACGGCCGAAGTCGGGGCTAGTCGCCTCCCAGCCGGACGACTTTTCTACGCCCGATTCTTCTGGAGTTTGGATGCCGAAGTCTCTATCCTACGTGGCTTTCGGAAAAGCGGTGGAGAAGCCGAGAAGGCGCGCGTTTGGCCGCCCTGGTGCTTTTTCGCGGCGCCGCCGGCGCGGCAAGACCCCCTGAGAGAACGACTGACTTCGACGGGAAAACCCGAAAACGACTGGCTCGCTGGTAAAGTGAGCACCCCCCGTTATCGGAAGAACTGCAAGAATCCCGTCGCCGCAACCAGCCCGCCCCCTCAGGTCGTGACCCCGCCGACGCCGATGCAGAAAAGCCGACCTCATGGATAGCGCGCGTCGCATGGCATCTGCTGTGAATCTGAGTTCCGACCGAGCAGGCTGTTGCCGCTTCGAAGTCCCGTCCGAAGCGCCTTTTTCGAGCAATCCGCGCCAGAAGCGCCGGCATTTGCAGCGGCCAAAACCAGAGTGATTTCGAGCGAACACGTGGCAGCAGCGAAGAAGATTCAAATCAACAAAGGACTCGATCTGCCGATTCAGGGGACACCCGAGCAGACGACCTCGCCTGCGCCCGTGTCGGTCGCGTCGGTCGCTCTCGTGGGACCCGACTATGTGGGAATGCGACCGACGATGCACGTCAAGGTCGGCGATCAAGTCAAGCTCGGCGACCCCGTTTTTAGCTGCAAGAAGACCCCCGGCGTGCGCTACACGTCGCCGGCTGCAGGCAAAGTCACCGCCATCCACAGAGGCGAAAAGCGAGCTCTCGATTCCGTCGAAATTGAACTAGACAACCCAGGCGTCGGCGATGATGAGCCGGCCGTGACGTTCGAAAAGGCAACGGCGAAGCCGGTCGAGGAACAATCGAGCCAAGAGATTCGAAGCACGCTCGTTGAGTCTGGGATGTGGACGGCTCTACGCGCTCGCCCTTACAGCAAGGTCCCGGCTCCTGACGCCGAGCCTCACTCGATCTTTGTTACGGCCATCGACACCAACCCACTGGCTGCGGACCCCGAGGTCGTGCTGGCCTCGTCACTAGAGGAATTCCAGCGCGGTTTGGTCGCCGTCGCCGCCTTGAGCGCCTGCCGCGTCTTCGTATGTCGTCGGCCGGGCGCGAGCCTCGTCGGTGCAAACCCACCCGGGCAAGTCGAAGAAGTCGAGTTCGACGGGCCTCATCCGGCCGGCCTCGTCGGCACGCACGTTCACTTCCTCGACCCCGTCGGCCCCAAAAAGACGGTTTGGCATATCGGCTATCAGGATGTCGTCGCCATCGGAAAACTCTTTGCGACGGGTCGCGTAGCTCCCGACCGAACCATCGCACTCTCTGGCCCGAAGGTCAAGAACCCGCGGCTGGTGCGCACACGCCTCGGAGCGGACTTGGCGCAACTGATGGCGGACGAACTGGAGGACGGCGACATCCGAGTCATCTCAGGGTCAGTGCTCTCGGGCCGCCGCGCCGCTGGTACGCTTCGCTTCCTGGGGCGATACCACCTCCAAGTCTCCGCCGTCGAGGAAGGAAATAAACGCGAGTTTCTTGGCTGGCAAAGCCCGGGCTTCGACAAGTTTTCCGTCAAGAGAGTCTTTCTCTCGAGCCTCACGAGCGGTAAGAAGTTTGCGTTCTCGACGTCTACGGGCGGCAGCCGCCGTGCGATGGTCCCCGTCGGAAGTTATGAAAAGGTCGTACCGCTCGACATGGAACCGACGTTTCTCCTTCGCGCGCTACTCGTCAAAGACACAGACCAGGCACAAGCCCTCGGCTGCCTCGAGCTGGATGAAGAAGATCTCGGCCTGTGTTCATTTGTCTGCCCAGGCAAGGAAGAGTACGGCCCCATTCTGCGCGAAAACCTCACGATCATTGAGAGGGATGGGTAGTCGATGAAGCCACTGAGAAAGTTTCTCGATAAACTCCACCCTCTCTTCGTGGACGGTGGCAAGCTTGCCAAGCTCTATCCGGCGTACGAGATGCTCGACACGTTTCTCTACACGCCGGGGGAGACGACGAAGGGCGCTGCCCACGTGCGCGATGCCATGGACCTCAAGCGCATGATGATCACCGTGGTCGCAGCGCTCGTGCCGTGCATTCTGATGGCGTTCGTCAACACGGGCTACCAGGCAAACTTGGCGCTAGCGGGTGTCTCGGAAGCGGCTGCCGCAGCAGGGTGGCGAGGCACCATCATCGACATGCTGGGCGTGGGATATGATCCTCAAAGTATCGTCGCGAACCTCGTCCACGGGGCACTGTACTTCCTGCCAGTGTTTATCGTCTGCAACGTCGTGGGAGGTTTCTGGGAAGCCTTGTTCGCGATCGTCCGCAAGCATGAAATCAACGAGGGGTTCCTTGTCACTGGCATGCTCTTTCCTTTGACGCTGCCGCCGACCATACCTTTGTGGCAAGTCGCCATCGGCATCTCGTTCGGCGTTGTCCTCGGTAAAGAGGTCTTCGGTGGCACGGGGCGCAACTTCCTCAACCCCGCGCTCACGGCGCGCGCATTCCTCTACTTCGCGTACCCGGCACAAATCTCCGGCGACACCGTATGGACTGCAGCCGACGGCTTCAGCCGCGCCACACCGCTCGGCGCCGCGGCCGCCGGCGGCATGGAGGCCGTCCATGAGACGTGGATGGACATGTTCCTCGGCACCGTCCAGGGTTCGATGGGAGAGACCTCAGCGCTCGCTTGTTTGATCGGTGCTGTCGTGCTCATCGGCACGGGCGTCGGCTCGTGGCGCATCATGGCAAGCGTCGTGATCGGCGCGCTCGCGTTGTCGTCGGCGTTTTACGCCCTCGGCTCCGACAGTGCCAATCCGATGTTCCAAATGGCACCGCACTGGCACCTCGTCGTGGGTGGATTCGCGTTCGGCACGGTTTTCATGGCCACCGATCCGGTTTCCGCCGCCATGACAAACGTCGGCAAGTGGCTCTACGGTCTGCTCATCGGTGCCATGACGATTCTCATCCGGGTCGTCAATCCGGCTTTTCCGGAAGGCATCATGCTGGCGATCCTTTTCGGGAATGTCTTCGCGCCGGTGATGGACCATTACGTTCTTCAAGCTAACATCAAGAGACGACTCGCTCGTACACGACCACAAGGCGGCAGTACTGACGGCCGTGACGATGGGTAACGCCGAAGAAGAGACACTCAGCACGTTGAGAGCGACATATAGATAGAGCAGCAGGGCCTGCAGCGACGGTTTGCGTCGCGCGCCTGTCTGTGCTGCCAAGGCGATCGCCATGCAGAACGACTCGATTCTCAAAACATTCCTGGTCGCATTCCTCCTCTGCGCCGTTTGCTCGGTCTTTGTGTCGACATCGGCAGTGCTGCTGCGCGGCCGACAAGAAGCCAACCGCGAACTCGACAAGAGAAAGAACATATTGATCGCCGCGGGCGCGATCGCGGACGACGGCGCTCCGTCGCGCGAGGAGATCGAATCGGCCTTTGAGCGCGTCGAGACTCAAATCGTCGACTTCGCCACCGGTGACTACGTCAGCCCCAGTCAACTGAACATCGCTACGGCCGACGAATACGATCAAGATGAAGCCGCCAAGCAGGAGCAGAAGCTCCCGTCGGATGTCGACATCGCTCGGGTTCAGCGCCGCGCAAAGTACGGTGTTGTTTACCGTTTCCAGGATCCGACCGGCGACTTCCTCGTGCTGCCGGTGCGAGGCTACGGTCTGTGGTCAACGCTCTACGGGTTCGTCGCCTTGGCTCAGGATGGCAATGAGATCAAGGGACTAACGTTCTACAAGCATGGCGAAACCCCGGGTCTCGGCGGCGAAGTCGAGAACAAGAACTGGAAACAACAGTGGCGCGGCAAGCTCGCTTTCGACCCGGACGACCTGGGCTCAGTTCGAGTGGAAGTGCTGAAAGGAAGGGTCCCAGCGGACGACCCCGCTGCCCGCTTCAAAGTTGACGGCCTGTCGGGGGCGACCATCACGTCGCGAGGCGTCACGAACTTGATCCGCTTTTGGCTTGGGGATCATGGCTATGGCCACTTCCTCAAGAAATTCAGACAAGAGCAGCGAGGTTGACTCCAATGGCAAAGACCAAAGCCAAAGAGGCACTCCTCAACCCGGTCTTCGGTGATAACCCCATCGCAAAGCAGTGCCTTGGCATCTGTTCGGCGCTCGCCGTGACGACGAAGATGCAGCCTACCGTGACCATGTGCATAGCAGTGATCTTCGTGGTGGCGTTCGCGAATGCTGCTGTGAGTCTCATCCGCAATCACATCCCAAGCTCGATCCGCATCATCTGCCAAATGACGATCATCGCGACGCTCGTCATGGTCGTCGACGAGTTCTTGAAGGCGTTCAACTACGAAACGAGTAAAGAGATGAGCGTCTTCGTCGGTCTGATCATCACGAACTGCATCGTCATGGGTCGCGCCGAAGGTTTCGCGATGCAAAACGACGTCAAGACGAGCTTTCTCGATGGTGTCGGTAACGGCATCGGGTACAGCATCATCCTTCTTGGGGTCGGATTCACGCGGGAGCTCTTTGGCTCCGGCAAACTCTACGGCTATGAGATTTTCAAGCTCAGCACTGAAGGCGGCTGGTACGTCCCCAATGGCCTGCTCCTTCTGCCGCCGAGCGCGTTCTTCATCATCGGGTTCATGATCTGGGCGCTTCGCACCTGGAAAACAGATCAAATCGAGGCTGAGTGATGCTCGGAGAATCCGCCAGTCTTTTCGTCAAGTCCGTGTTCGTCGAGAATCTCGCGCTGGCTTTCTTTCTCGGCATGTGCACGTTCATCGCGGTTTCCAAGCGCGTCAGCACCGCTGTCGGTCTCGGCATTGCGGTGATCGTGATCCAGAGCCTCACTGTGCCGATCAACAACTTGATTTTTCAGCACCTCCTGAAGCCCCTGGATTTGACGTTTTTAGGATTGATCAGCTATATCGGTGTGATCGCTGCGATGGTACAGATCCTCGAGATGACTCTCGACCGGTTCTTCCCGGCGCTCTACAACGCGCTCGGTATCTTCCTGCCGCTCATCACGGTCAACTGTGCAATTCTTGGCGGTACCCTGTTCATGGTCGAACGCGACTACGCCTTCGGCCAGAGCGTCATCTTCGGCGTCGGCTCCGGCGTTGGCTGGGCGATCGCGATCATCGCACTCGCCGGCATTCGGGAAAAGCTCAAGTACAGCGATGTACCGCACGGCCTTCGCGGGCTCGGAATCACGTTCATCATCGTCGGCCTCATGGCCCTCGCATTCATGGCCTTCTCCGGAATGTAGACTTCGAGTGGATTTATGAGCTCTCTGCTTCTCGCCGCCGCCGCCGAAACGGCGCCAGCACTTCACATTTTCTATGGCGTCACGATGTTCACGGCGGTCGTGTTGGCGCTCGTCGCTGTTATCCTCGTCGCCAAGTCGCGACTGGTCGCGAGCGGCAACGTCCGCGTTGTCGTCAACGACGACGAAGAGCATGCACTTTCGGTTCCGTGCGGCGGCAAACTCCTCGGCGCTCTTGCCGACAAGAAGATTTTCGTTTCATCGGCTTGCGGCGGCGGCGGTACGTGCGCGCAGTGCAAGGTCAAGATTTTCGAAGGCGGAGGCGACATTCTGCCGACCGAGCGAGACCACATCACCAAACGCGAGGCAGCCGAGGGAGTCCGTCTATCGTGCCAGGTCGCGGTAAAATCGGACATGCGCATCGAGGTGCCAGCGGAGGTCTTCGAGGTCAAGAAGTGGCAATGCAAGGTGCGGTCGAATCACAATGTGGCGACGTTCATCAAAGAACTGATTCTCGAGTTGCCGCCTGGCGAGAACGTCGATTTTCGGGCCGGTGGCTTCATCCAGATCGAATGTCCGCCGCATGCCCTGAAGTATTCGTCGTTCGACATCGAAGACGAATACCGCGCCGATTGGGACAAGTACGACCTGTGGAAGCTCGAGTCCAAAGTCGATGAAGTGGTGACCCGCGCGTACTCCATGGCGAACTACCCGGAGGAGAAGGGGATCATCATGCTCAACGTCCGCGTAGCCACGCCGCCGCCAGCGGCCAAGGAGCTACCGCCGGGCAAAATGTCGTCGTGGATCTTCGACCTCAAGCCCGGTGATGAGGTGACGATTTCGGGACCGTTTGGTGAGTTCTTCGCCAAGGACACAGAAGCCGAGATGATCTACATCGGTGGTGGCGCAGGCATGGCGCCAATGCGCTCCCATCTGTTCGATTTGATGAAGCGGATCAACTCAAAACGGAAAATCAGCTTTTGGTATGGAGCGCGCAGCAAGCGCGAAATGTTCTACGAAGAGGATTTCGACAGCTTGGCGGCGTCACATCCCAACTTCACGTGGAACGTCGCCCTTTCGGATCCGCTGCCCGAGGACAAGTGGGACGGATATGTCGGCTTCATTCATCAGGTGCTCTACGACAACTACCTGAAGGATCATCCGAGCCCTGAGGACTGCGAGTACTATCTCTGCGGCCCACCGATGATGTTGAAAGCATGCTTCAAGCTGCTCGATGACCTCGGGGTCGAGCAGGAGAACATCCTCTTCGACGACTTCGGGTAGACCCTCTCAGGCACCTGCGTAGCGATCGAACTCAGAGCCAAGACGCAGCCAGAAGTCCGGCGTTCGTCGTCCGCCTGCACGATCGACGAAGAGTGCGCCTCGCGAGTGCCTTCAGCAGCCAGAAATAGGACAGCGGTACTTCGATGCTCCGACTCACGATCACAGGTCTTGTCGCCTGCGTCGTCGCGGTCGTCGCTTGCGCGGAGCAGCGCGGCGACGCCCTCGTGGAGTTCCGCGGTGCGACGATGGGAACGTCGTACAGCGTCAAGCTCCCACGCGGAGACGGAGCTCCACCGCCGCCGGAGATCGGCGAGGAAATCGAACGACGCCTGCAAGCGATCAACCGCGCCATGTCGACATACATTGACGACTCCGATGTGTCGCGATTCGCGGCCCACGACGATAGCGACTGGTTCAGTGTCTCGCCAGCAACTGCGACGGTCGTCGAAGCGGCGCTCACCGTGCACCGCTCGACGTCGGGAGCGTTCGACGTCACCGTGCGCCCACTGGTGGATCTTTGGGGCTTCGGGCCTGACCCGGCGCGCGACACGCCGCCGACGCCCGAAGCGGTCGCGAAACTCGTCGAGCGCATCGGTGCCGACAAGATCAATGTGAGATTGCAGCCTCCCGCGCTGCGCAAGAGCGAGCCCGGCGTGGCGATCGACCTGTCAGCGATCGCTAAGGGCTACGCGGTGGACGTCGTCAGCGAGTATCTCGAGTCCATCGGCAGGCTGAGCTACTGGGTCGACATCGGAGGCGAGGTTCGCGTCGGGAAGCCGAAGCCGTCCGGCACGCCGTGGATCGCTGGGATCGAAACGCCATCGGAATCCCTCCGGCGCGCGCACGCGCGGGTCGCTCTGGCGGGCGAGGCCATGGCGACCTCCGGTGACTACCGCAAATTCTTTGTCCACGACGGTAAGCGGTACTCACACACCATCGACCCGCGCACCGGGCGCCCAGTGGAGCACGCTCTGGCGTCGGTATCGGTGGTCCGCCCGTCGTGCATGGAGGCCGACGCACTCGCCACGGGCCTTCTGGTCTTGGGCCCCGACTCGGGCTATGATCTTGCTGTAGAGAGCGGCTGGCCCGTGCTCATGATTCTGCGCGGCGCAGACGGCTGGGAAGTTAAGGAGACGCCCGCCATGCAGCAGCTTCACCCGCGAGAGAGCCGCAGCGTGTGGGGGTACGTTATCCTCGGCGTGCTCGTGATCGGAGTCATTTGGCGACTCCGTCTTCGCGACCGCACCGTGCCGCGGGCTTCCGAAGCGTAGTTGAATTCGCGGAGAGGACAACGCCGTGACACAGATCCCCCGAACTCGCTCCCAAAAACCCTACGGCGCCGAATCAGCCCCTGCAGCCGGCCGAGGTGACGTGTGAAAGCCTTCGTAGCAACGCTGATCGTTTTCCTCCTCGTCATCCTTGCCATGTCGGTCGGCGTGATCTTCGCGGGCAAACGCATCCGCGGCTCGTGCGGCGGGCTCAGCACGTGGACTGACGAGAACGGCGAGCCGGTTTGCGATGCCTGCGCCGACTGCCCCGAGAAGAAACGGGAATGCGAGCTGGAAGCGAGCCGGGCGAGGAAGGTCTGACTCGCTCGCAGTTTCACGGTCTCAGGTTTCGAGACATCGCGGCACGCGAGGTTACTGCAAAGCCCGTTTCAGAAAAGAGCAAGCAGTTCAGACTCAGCTCCCGCGCAAGCGGTGAGGCGGCTAACCGAGAATTCCGAGCACACGGTCCCAACGCTCGATCGCGGCTTTCGCCGCGCCGGCATCGCCGACGCCCTCGGGCTCAAGCTCGTCGATGACGTCGACGACCGCCTGCAGCGCGGCAGGATAATTCAGATCGTCGTCGAGCGCGCGCTGAAACTTCTCCTCGGTGACCTGAATCCACTCCCCCACAGCTCCGCCCCCGTCTTTCTTTCCAGCGGTCTCGTCCTTGAGGTACTCGTAGAATCCGAGGACCGCGTTGGCCTTACCACGGGCGTCGTCGAGCCGCTCGTCGCCGAAGTCAAGCGTCTCGCGGTAGTCGATACCGAGCAGTGCGACACGCAGCACCGAGCCCCGGAACCCAGCCTCGAGGAGCTCGTGAATCGTGACGACATTACGGTTGGCAAGACTCATCGGCTGTCCGTCGACGAGTACTTCGGCCGAATGCAGCCAGTAGTTCGCGAACACCTCGCCGCTGAGCGCCTCCGCTTGTGCGATCTCACACTCGTGGTGTGGGAAGACGTTGTCGTGCGCCCCGGTGTGAATATCGAAGCGTGGACCAAGGTACTTTCTCCCCATGGCGACACACTCGACGTGCCAACCAGGAAAACCGCGCCCCCATGGGCTTTTCCAGTGTCGCTGGTGCTCCAGGTCGGTCCGCCACAGTTCGATGTCGAGCCCATGACGTTTGCCGGGATGCGGCTTTGTCCTCGACGCTTCGATGGCTGTGGTGAGCTCAGTGCTGCTCTTGCCGCTGAGCTTCCCGAGTAGCTTCGACGATGTCACGTCAAAATAAAGGTTGCCGTCAGCTTTGTAGGTGCGTCCGGCGCTCTCCAGCTCCTGGACCGTGTGGACCATGTCATCGATGTGTTCACGTGCGTGCGGGTAGTGGTGCGCGTCGAGGATGTGGAGCGCACGCCGATCTTCGTGAAAGATCTTCTCTTGCCGCTCGATCAACTCCGAGGCGTACATGCCGCGGCGAGCTGCAGCAATCTCAACGACATCCTCTTCAAACTCGTTGAGGTGGCCGACGTCGGTGATGTTCATCACCTGCACCACCTCAAAACCGTCGAACTCAAACTTACGCCGCAGCAGATCCGCCAACAGGTACGATCGAAACTTACTGAGGTTGAGCGGCTCCTTGATCGTCGGTCCACAGTGGTACATACCGACCCGGCCGGCGCCGATGGGACGGAATTCTTCCTTCTTGCCGTTGAGCGTGTTGAAAAGCTGCATCAAGTCTGCATCCAGGTGTGAGTCGAGTCCGGCGACGCGCGCCGCGCGGACTCACGAGTATACTGCGGTCGCGGATCGATTTCTCACTCGTCTGCTGCCTTTGGGCACTGCAGGCAACGTTTGATCAGGCCCTCTCCCAGCTGCGACGCCCAGTCGCGTATTCTCTTCGCGTGTTGACACGGTCGAGCTGGGCGTCGAGTGGCCAAATGGCGGCGTCGACGCGCTGCGAGCTCGAGTTTGGCCATTTGATACCTGCGGTAGCATGACACGGTGGGCCGTCCGGTCACTTTTCTGGCTCCGGAGCACCGCGGCTCTTCAGGAGAGTGACACCGAACGAAACGCACCACGGCAGTGGCGGCTCCCAGCGGCGTGGCGTCGTCAGTTTTACCGCCCGACGCCGGCGAGGCCAGCCACCTAAGATGCTTTCAAAAAACAACTTATATCCAAGGCGAACGAACTTTCCGTTTTTTCTGAGCCCTCCCCCCACACCTCCCCACGGTTCCTGCAGACCTTGGGCCTGTATCGGGATCTCTTTTCTCGAAAGTGAGGTGTGTTATGAGATCGAGCCCCTATCTTTTCACCCCCATCGTGGCCGCGTTGGCCGTCTGTTTCAGTCTCTTCCACTCGGTGCACGCCGGAGTCGACGTGGGCAACGGCGACCCGGCGCGCGGCTGCGTCAGCGCCGACGAGTTCTACGCCGACGAAGGCACGCACGACGAAGTCGTCTTGGGCCCCATCAAGGTCCAACAAGCGGTCAGTCCGAATGGTGCCGCCATGCCGCTGGCGATCATGGACTGCAACCGAGACGAGAAGCTCGATTTATTCATTCGTCTGAGCTCCGAGGATGCGGCGCCGCCGGCCCGCTTCCTCGTTTGGGACGCGTGCCCGGGGACGGGGCCGAATCGCGTCAGCTTCACCTTTAGCCAGGGCTCTGAGACCGCGACGTGGAGAGCGTTCGACATGGCAGGCGTCTGGGTCGACACCGTCGTGTCACCCGCTTCGGCGACCAACCAGACGATTCAACTGGAGTATGTCGGTGGAATCCGCTGGATTGAAGTGGTCGGAGCCGAAATCTGCGTCGATCTCATCTGCTGGACGTGTCCGACGACGACTCCGCCGACGAATTGCGTGCAGGCGGAAGACCACTACGACCGCCCGCTCTTCGGCCAGGCGACCATCCCCCTCGGGCCGGTGTCGGTCAATTCAGCGCGGTTTCCCAACGGCGACATCGTCGGCCTCGACGTGGTCGATTGCGATGACGACGGTGAGCTCGAGCTCTCAATTCCATGGTCCGAGGAGACGGCGCTAACGTTCGCCAAGATCTTCTTCCAGCCGGTCTGCGAAGGCAGCGCCCCAAAGGCTGTGACGATCGATTTCAGGCACGGCGTTGAGGAAGTGAAGTGGGTCGCCTACTCACCAGCGGGTGACATGGTCGACGTCGAGGTCACGCCGAACCTCGGCATGCAACAGTCGGTGACGCTCGCCAGCGACGACGGCATCTTCTACGTTGAAGTCGTCGGCGCCGAAATCTGCATCGACCGAATTTGCTGGCGCTGTCGCGCCCCCGCCGATCGCTGCGTGAGCGCCGACGAGTTCTTCGACCGCGAAGCGCTCGGGCTCAATCCCGTCGATCTCGGTCCGGTGCGGGCGACGCCAGCCACGCTCCCGACCGGCGAAGTCGCCGGCCTCAACATCCGCGACTGTGACAACGATCGCGAGCTCGAGCTCGAGATCCCCTGGAGCGAGGAAAGCGGCAAAGAACTGGCCAAGATCTTCTTCCGCGGCGCCTGCGATCCAGGCGAACCGACCCGCGTCGAGATCACCTTCTCGCAAGGCGTTCCAGAAGTCGAGTGGCGTGCCTACTCGCCGGGTGGTGCGCTCGTCGACGTCAAGACGACCTTCCAGATGATGAATGCGCAAACCGTCGTTCTCGAGAGTGCGCAAACCATCATGTGGGTCGAAGTCGTCGGCGCTGAGATCTGCATCGATAAGATCTGCTGGGACTGCGAGCCAGTCCGCGAAGACGAGCCGTGCGTCAAGCCAGGCACGTTCTTCGGTGGTCCTGCGTTCGACCTCAACTTGGTCGTCATGGACCAGTTCCGTGCTCGCGCTGCGGTGCTACCCAATGGCGACGTCGCTGGTCTCAACATCCACGACTGCGACGACGACGGCGAGCTCGAGCTGGAGATTCCCTGGAGCGAGGAGACGGCGCAGCAACTGGCCCGCCTCTGGTTCCGCGGCGTCTGCGAACCGGGCGAACCCTCTCGCGTCTCGATCAAGTTCCGTCAGTTCGTCAACGAGGTCAAGTGGGTCGCCTACGCCGCCGACGGCAGCGTGGTGGATTCCGAGACCACAGTACAGGTCCCTGACAGCCAGACCGTGGTGCTCGGCGGTGTCAAGCCGATCCTCTACGTCGAAGTCACAGGTGCTGAGATCTGCATCGACGAAATCTGCTGGGACTGTGATCCACGCGAACCACCTGAGGACTGCCTCGAACCTGGTCAGTTCTACGACGAAGCGTTCGAGGACGAGACCATCGAGTTTGGCGGCGCAGCGGTCTCCGCTGGTGTCGACGAAAGTGGTGCGGTCGTTCCAGTCCGCGTCGTGGACTGCGACAACGACGGCCAGCTCGAAGTCTTCATCCTCGAGAGCAGCCCAGACTGGGAGAAGCCGGCGATGATCCACCTATCCCGCGTCTGTGACGGGGACGGTCCTTATCGCGTCGAGATCTCCTTCCGTCAGGGTAGCCAGCAGGTCCTGTGGACCGCGATTGGTGTCGGCGGCGGTGTCGTTGACGCCGAGGTGACGCTGAATCCAGGATTGCCGCAAACCGTGGTGCTCGCCGCGGCGGAACCGATCGCTCGAGTGCTCGTACGCGGTGCTGAGATCTGCATCGACCGCATCTGCTGGGATTGCGAGCCGCCCCGGGAGCCTCCGGAGACGTGCCGCGACGCCAGCACCAGCTTCAGTCGGCCGACGCCGAACCTGCCGAGTATCGATCTCGACGGCGTCTCGATCCACGCAGCCGTCCTGCCGGGTTTTGTCGGGATTGTCCCACTCAATATCCGGGATTGCGACGACGACGGCGACCTCGAGATCGAAGTGCCTTGGAGCGAGGCGACCGCGCCAATTCCAGCCGTGATCGGCTTTGAGCAGCTCTGCGACCGAGCCTACCCCGTCGAGGTGGCGATCACCTTCTCGCAAGGCGCCCCGCCGAGCACGTGGCGTGCGTTCGACGCTGGCGGTGCACTGGTCGACACCCAGGTCGCGCCAGCTGCTGGTGGCCCGCAAACGGTGATCCTGAGCGGACCGGAGATCCGCCGCGTCACGATCGAAGGTGCGGAGATCTGCATCGACGAGATCTGCTGGCGTTGCCGCAGAGAGGAAGAGGGATTCCGCCGTGGTGACTGCAACAACGACGGCACCATGGATATCTCTGACTCCCTCTTCAGCCTCAACTACCTCTTCGTGGAAGGCTCCGACACGCCAACGTGCGACGACGCTTGTGACGTCAACGACGACGGTGGGATGGATATCTCAGACGGACTCTACGGCCTCAACGCCCTGTTCGTCAGGGGAGCTCCGCCGCCACCGCCACCTGTGTCGCGCTGCGGCGAGGATCCGACGGAAGATCCTCTCGACTGCGCCGAGTACGACTGGTGTGACGCGTAGCCTCAGTTGACTCACGCCGACGCTTTCACGAGGCGTGGTTAACGTCCTGCCTGCCCGGTTCTCGCAAGGGAACCGGGCTTTTTTTCGTCGTGCCGCGGTCGCATCGGCGGCCGGGTCCAAGGGCGAGGAGCGAGCGTGGGCCGGGGAGAGCGCGAGGGGAGTTTGCGTGGGAGTCGGAGTGCGAGTGGGCGTGTGTGGGAGTGTACGTTTGCGTAAGCGTGGTAATCTGCGTTTGCGCGGGCGTGCGAGCCTTCCGCCTTTGTCCCCAATGTTGCAAAAGAGAAACACTTCAAGACCGTGAGCGAGTGGGAGGGCGAGTGCGGGGCGTGAGCGGGTGGGCGTGAGAGAGTGCGGGTGTGAGGGTGTGTGGGTGAGCGTTGGCGGTAGAGCAGGCACTCCGGGAAACCTCACCAAACGTGAAGTCTGCCGCGACGTCCCACAACCGCGGATCGAGCCGTAGAACAAGAGCTTCCGAGATCTTCCGGCGAGAAATCTATGCAACTGTAGGGTCTGTCTCCGCCTCTGTCTCTGTCTCCGTCTCCGCCTCTGTCTCCGTCTCCGCCTCCCACCGCCTCACTGCTTCTGCGATCGAAAACAGTCGCGGCAGTACACCGGGCGGTCCCCACGCGGCTTGAACGGCACCGTCGTCGTCACGCCGCAGGCGGCGCACACCGTCTCGAACTCCTCGCGGTGGCGCCGACTTGCGAACTCCCCGCCACCACCACCGCCACGCCGAGGACCGCCCCCGCCGCGACTTTGCTGTGACCTCTCTTTGCGCTTTTGACGACACTCGCGGCAACGCTTCGGATCCGAAGTGAAGCCTCGGCTCGCGTAGCGTGCTTGATCCTCTCCCGAATGTGTGAACTCCGTCTGGCAGTCCTCACAAACGATGACCTTATCTTCGTATTCCATTCTCCGTGCTCCTCGATGACCCGATGATGAATCCCGCTTCTCTCGCGAGAGTCGTCGCGCCGCAGCTGACATCCTCGGAGGGAGACGGTGTGACAGGTGGCTCGAACGACTCGAGCCTCTCGTCTCGATGATTGATTCGCGCGTTTACTGAGACAGCGTGATACGTAGGTACCGTTTCTTTCCGGCCCTGAGTAGCACAGCGCCATCCTCAAGGTCCGCCGCAGTCACAGTGTAGTCCTCCGCTACGGCGTTGCCGTTGACGTAAAGGCCACCCTGACGGGCCAGCCGACGTGCCGCGTTTCTCGATTCACACAGCGCGGCTTCTGCTGCCAGCTCCAGCACACCGATGCCCGCATCGATACGAGCGGACTCGACGTCAAAGGATGGCGCCCCCTTGGTTTCAGCCACACCACCGCCGAATAGCGAGCGCGCCCCGGCGCGCGCTTTCTTCGCCTCCTCCTCGCCGTGCGCTAGACTTGTGGTTTCGTAGGCCAACACTTCTTTCGCCTGCCGCAGATCGGCGCCTTCCAGTTCTTCAAACGCGGCGATCTCTTCGAACGGCAAAAACGTAAACGTCCTCAGCAATCGGATCACATCACGGTCGTCGCAATTGATCCAGTACTGGTAGAAATCGTACGGGGATGTGCGCGTCGCATCGAGCCAAACCGAGCCTTTTTCGGTTTTTCCCATCTTTTGGCCGCTGGCAGTCGTCAGCAGAGGGGCGGTGAGGGCGTGAGCTCGTCGCCCGTCCGCACGACGTATGAGATCGATTCCGGCAACGATATTGCCCCACTGGTCGCCCCCTCCGACCTGCAGCTCACAGCCATATCGGCGGCTGAGAACGAGGAAGTCGTACGCCTGCAGGAGACTATAGTTGAACTCCAGAAACGACAGCCCGGATGCACTTTCTATTCGCTGCTTCACACTCTCGGCGGCGAGCATGCGATTGACGCTGAAGTGACGGCCGATCTCCCGCAGGAACTCGATATAGTTCAGCTCGACGAGCCAGTCAGCGTTGTTGACGACAAAGCCACACTGGTCGTCAGCCTCAGGATCACCGCTGAGATCCAAGTAGCGCCCCAGTTGCTCCTTCTGAGCCTCGAGATTGCGCTCGACGTCGTCCGTCGCCAGCAGCTGTCGCATCTCGGTCTTGCCGCTGGGATCGCCGACAAGGCCGGTGCCGCCGCCGACCAGCGCGATCGGACGGTGTCCGGCGCGCTGCAGATGCGCCATCATCATCGTCGGCACAAGATTCCCGATCGTCAGGCTCGGCGCCGTCGGGTCGAAACCAGAGTAGAGCGTCACCCGCTTCGAACTGAAGAGCTTGGCGAGAGGCTTCTCGTCGCTCTCGTCATCCGTCGACTGGTGGAAGAGGCCACGCTCACGAAGCGCGTCCATCGGCTGCATCATGTTCTTCGCTGGCATCGACTTCTTTGCTGACGGTTGGTCCGGCGAGGCATGTTCACACGTCGTGACGGTCATTCGGTTTCGCCCCGGCGCCACAGGCGTTCGAGTTCACGAACGGCGTCCGCGCCAAGGTGAGCGGCGTGAACCTGCGCCGCTGGTATTCCCCCGAAGGCGGTGGAGATCGTCTCCTGATCGAACTGCGCAAGGTCGTCGAGGCTCCGGCCCTGAAGTGAAGAAGAGAGAAATGACCCGACGGCAATCGCGGCCGGGCAGCCGTAAACCTGAAACGTACACGCCTCGATGCGCTGCTCCGAGTCGCGCCGGACATAAAGATCGAGCAAATCGCCGCAGACAGGATTCTCAATGCGAACCTTCCAGTCGGCTCCCTCGAGCACGCCCGTATTCTGCGGCTCGAGAAAGTGGGTTTCGAGAAGGCTCGACGCAGCCGGGACGCCGGGTCGACCGGTGTCCTGCGCTCGATTCCCTTCAGGCTCGCGACCTGCCATGTCACTCCCCGCGCTGCGCGTGGCGCCGGCACTCACAGAAGCGCGTCGATCTTCTGCTTGTACTGACTCTTGGGAAAGAGACCAGTGATCTGGTCGACCGGCTGGCCGCTCTTGAAGATGAGCACGGTCGGGACACTCATGATGCCGTACTTGCCGGCAGTCTCCTGGGCATCGTCGATATCCACTTTGCCCACCTTGACCTTGCCAGAGTACTCATCAGCGAGCTCATCGATGATCGGCGCAAGTTGCCGACACGGGCCGCACCATGCAGCACTGAAATCGACCACGACCGGCTGCTCGGCATCGAGGACCTCGGACTGAAAGTTGGCATCATTGAATTCGAGAGACATGTCTTCCTCCGACTCGAGGGCGATTCCACCGCCCTCACAGGTTCGTTATTCGGCTGCGGCCGAAGGAGGAAGTGTACAACAAATGTTCACCCAGTGCCAGCCGGGCGCATGGGCACCTCCGGGCCGTCGCTCACGCGATTTCGCCTCGAAGCGGCGATGATCGTTCCGAATCCAAGGCCTTCCGAGGCCACTATACATCCTGTGAAGCGGTACGAGACAGCTGTCGTTGCTCGGGTGTTCGGGTACACTGGCCGCCGTCGGTGGGAACTATCTCTCCTGGATCGAACGTTCATCTGCAGCCATGAAAAACATCCATCGCTTTCTGCCCTTCGTGCTCGGACTGTTCCTTTTCGGCCTGACGGCCGACCCGCTCGAGGCTCAGCTGATCCTCGGTAAGAAGAAGACGCCCGCGGCTACGGAGCCGACCGAAAATCCGGTCCAGTGGAGCGTCCAGTGGAACCAGGACAAGGCACGACCGGGCGACGCCGTGGTTCTCGCCATCGTCGCTGACATTGCGGCCGGCTATCACATCAACCCTGACGAGCATCAGGTCGTCCCAGTAGGCGACTTCGAGCCCTACCCGACGTCGATCAACGTCGCTGACGCCGGCGATGCGTTGACGCTCGAGCGGGTACGCTTTCCCAAGCCGCACCCGGTGAAAGTGAATTACGCGGACGGCGACCTTTACTCGTTCTCGGGGCGAACGATCTGTTATCTCCCGGTGCGAGTCGGCGACGACGCGAAGCCTGGCCAGCAGGTCATCACGCTCGACATCGAGTCTCAAGCGTGTGACGACACCAATTGCCTCATTCCGAAGCCAGAGCGCCACACCGCCACCCTCGAGATCGTCGCTGCAGACGCTGTAGTGTCGCGAATCAACGAAGAGCTGTTCAAAGACTACAGAGCCGCCGAGCTACCAAAAGAAACCGTGCGCTTCGACCTCTTCGGCTGGAAGTTCGAGATCGACGCTGCCTCTTCACTCGGTTTCCTGTTGCTGTTGGTGGTCGCAGCACTCGGCGGGTTTCTGCTCAACTTCACGCCGTGCGTCCTCCCCGTGATTCCGATCAAAATCATCGGGCTCTCCCAGGCGGCGGGCAACCGCGCCCGCTGCTTCGCGCTCGGGCTGACCATGTCACTCGGGGTGGTGGCGTTCTGGCTTGGCCTCGGGCTTCTCGTCGCCAAGGTGGCCGACTTTTCTGCCACCAACCAGCTCTTCCAATACCCTCTGTTCACGATCTCCGTCGGTGCCGTGATCGCGATCATGGCCGTGGGCATGTGCGGGGTGTTCTCGCTGCGCCTGCCGGCGTTCGTCTACCAGATCACGCCGAAGCACGACACCATTCTCGGCTCGTTCGGCTTTGGCATCATGACGGCGGTGCTGTCGACGCCGTGCACAGCACCATTCATGGGCGCAGCAGCGGCCTGGGCGGCAACGCAGCAAGCGGCAACGACGCTGACGACGTTTGCGGCGATCGGCGTCGGCATGGCGCTGCCCTATTTGATTCTGTCGGCGTTTCCCGACTTGGTGAAGAAGATGCCGCGTAGCGGACCTGCCAGCGAGCTGATCAAGCAGGTGATGGGCCTCCTCATGCTCGCGGCGGCAGCCTACTTTCTCGGCGTCGGCCTCAGTGCGCTCCTCAACACGCCCCCGGATCCACCCAGCCGGGCCTACTGGTGGATGGTCATGGCGCTGAGCTTTTGCGCCGGCTTCTGGCTGTCGTGGCGCACGTTTCAGATCACGCCGGGAAAGATCAAGCGCATGCTCTACGGCGCTCTCGGAGTGGTGATCATGCTCGTGTCGATCGGCGGCGCAGTGCGGCTCACCGAGTCGGGCCCCATCGAGTGGGTCTACTTCACGCCGGAGCGCTTCGCAGCAGCGCAGGGAGAGAAGAAAGTGGTCGTCGTCGACTTCACCGCGGAGTGGTGTCTCAACTGTAAGGCACTCGAAGAGACGGTGCTGCACAGTCAGCGGGTCGCGAGTCTCCTCGCCGCACCCGACGTCGTCCCCATCAAGGTCGATCTGACGGGAAACTACCCCGCCGCCAAGGCGAAGCTCAAGGAAACGGGGCGTCTGACCATCCCGCTCCTGGTGATCTACTCGCCGAGCGGCGATGAGGTCTTCAAGAGCGACTTCTACACGATCGACCAGGTCGTCGAGGCGATCCAAAATCAGCGGTCGAGCACAACGGCGAGTGCGCGGAGCGCTGACTAACGCCGCGGATCTCCCAAAGTAGCAGGCTCACGACGAGTGCCGTTCCGATCTTCCTTCGGTTCGATCTGGACCTCCGGCGGCACACGGCGAGACTGTGAAATCATTGAGACTGCCGTCGCAACTCACGGTCACGGTCACAAGACCGGACGGCACACGGAGTGTGCCTGCTACTTTGGGAGACGCACACGCTCACGCACACGGCCGGACGGTACACAGCGTGTGCCCACTACTTTGGAAGAGCGTAGCGTCAGCGTTGCAGCGGCGTGCCGCCCTCGAACTCCCCACTCTTCCTACCTCTACGGTAGAAGAGTTTCTACCACAGGATGCGGAGGAGCGCAGAGTCGTCAAATCCGCGCTCACGCCGCTTGCCTCTCTCGTGCGCAACCCGACGCACTTCACGGGCCGGGCTCCACCGCGCGTGGACCTCCCTCGACCGCTTTCCCACGGCCGAACCTACGGCGTTGATCCTTCGGCTGGGCCAAGAGAGCGCACCGGAAGAGAAGGAAAAAAGTCTTTACCCTTGTCGCTACACTTGAGCCCTCCTGAGAAAAAATTGAGAGTGTAGGTGCGGCTCGCCCGGAAAGAGCACGTCGTGGCGGTCCAATAGTCAGGACCAGGGAAGAGCGAGAAGACTCCTTCGTAGCTCGACGTTCGCCGGAATACGAGATTGCCGTCTTCGTCCACGGATTGACCCGCATTCAGCAAGGTCACAAGTTCTAGCATTGTCGGCAGACGCCAATCGGTGAATCCGCCCAGTTCGAGCTCAGCAGCATGTCGAAGCGCGTCTCGCCAATTCCGACGCTGAGTGTCGGCTCCGTAGCTCCACATGAGTCCCGTCGCATAGTCGATTGTGAACCAGGTCGACGCATCCTCTGGTCGATCTCGGACAAGTTCAAACTCGTGTGCATAGCCAAGCCGAAAGTGACCATCCTGACCATATCCTGGCGTACCTGGCTGCGGGCACGGAGCCTGTAGCATGCCACGCATCACGAAGCAGTTCATCTGGCCGGTCGACGGCAGGCTACGGTCCGAAGTACGCAACATCGGCAGAGGATCACCAGCTGCGAAAAGAGAATCGAGGAGAAAGAGAGCATCGTTGACGTCGAGATCACCGTCTCCGTCAGCATCGCCTTGAACTGTTTCGATCGGTGGTGACGAATCAGTAGAGCGAATCCACAAGCTAGGAAGGCGAATATCGATCACGCTCCCCAATCCCTTGTCAGGGCACAAAACCCGCCCTTCGTCGAACGACACGGCATAGACACGTCGTGTATTCGATGCGCAAGTCGTGGAAGTCCAGTAGAGCTCACGAGCGACGGAAAAAAACTCTCCGTACGTCACGACTTGAAACACATCGTTGCGGTTCTCGTCCAGAATGGCACCTGTATTGATGATCGACACCAGCTCGAAGAGGTTCGGCATGCGCCAGTCGGTGAACCCGCCGAGCTCCAGTTCCTCGACAGCATGAAGCGCGTCGAGCCAAGACCTGCGCTCACCGTCGTCGGTGTAGGTCCACATGAACCCCATGGCGTGATCGACCGTGATCCAAGTGGAGGGATCCTCGGGATCATCCTTGATGAGCTCGAAGTCGTGCTCATAGCCGACTCCAAACTGGGCGTCCTGACCGTAGTCATCCTCGCCGGGGCCGGGACAGGGTGAGAGCAATTCACCAGTCGCCGACCAGCAGTGCCGCTGGCCAGTCGACGGCAGCGAGCTCCGCGCCGTGCGCAGTCGCGGCAAGTCCTTCCCACCGCGAAAAAGAAAGTTCAGAAGATAGACGGCGTCGCTGACGCTGAGTTGACCATCGCTGTTGAAGTCACCCTGAAAGCTGTCCGCGCTCCACGGTCTGGCGGCCGGCGCGGCCGTGGCCGCTCGCCAGCTCGCGAGCGGCAGGCCGCCGAAACTGACGATCGCAAAGCACACGCAGAGTCCCTTCATAGACTCCCCCTCACGCAAAGACTTGGTACGTGTTTTGATGGCCGACCATCGATCGTAGCACAGGTTTTCTACAACGCGACGGGTACCTGAAAATGTGAAGTCGTCAGGTTGTTGAAGAGATTCTCGTTCTCAGTGAGCTTTCGAGCCTCCGCCCATTCTGAGAACGAGAGAGTTCCCGAGTGCGAGAGACTTGCAGACGGTGAGGCTGCGAGTTTTTCCTCGTGCCTCACGTCGAACGGGCAGATGCCACACTCCGACGAAATCTGCTCTGGACGCGCCGTCAGCACTCCGGGTAACTGCACGTCGCGAGGCCGTCCGGCGTTGGGTCGGGGCCGCAGTCGAACGGGCCGGGCGGAGTGCTCAAGTCGACGCTCTGGAAGAGGAAGTTGAGGATCAGGATGGCGTCGGCCGGTTCGATGTCGTCGCGGTCGTCGAAGTCACCGGCGTCGGGGCAAGCGAGCTCCGGCGCGGAGCGGAAAAGCCAGTTGAGAACGGCGACAGCGTCCGACAAGTTGACGCGGCCATCCGTGTTGGCGTCACCGCGGCGGAAATCGCTGGCGCACGGTTTTCCCGGTTCCTGGCGGCAGTAGCGCACGATCTCGACGCTGCGCAGGACCGTGAAGTCCGGCGCGAGGAATCGCGCCGCCGGCGGGTAGAGCGGTGAAGCGTTTTTGAAATCCTCCAGCTCGAGCTCGATCGCCCCCACGGTGTCGGCCCCCACTGTCACCGGCGGGTCCAAAACGATCCAGGCGACGACGCGCTCGTTGTGACGCTGCGCTGCGTAGACGAGCTGGGTGTAGTCTTCGACGACGCGCGTCTCGCCGCCGAGATTGACCTCAGCACGCACGAAGTCGGCCGGCGAGTTGCCGAGATTGACGAGCTCGTAGCGCTCTTCGATCTCGAGCGAATGCCCGCCATCGAGGTCAACGAAGATGCGGTTGATCGGCAGCAGCTCGTGCGTGCACGAGCGATAGCGAATCGTGTCGCTGTCGCCTTCGCGCGCAAGGAATCCTTCGAGCTCGAGGCGCAGCATGATCGTTTCTTCGTCGAGCTGCCACTCGGGTTCAGCCGGAACGCCGTCCTTGGCCTCGAGCGTTCGGGCGAGCTCGACAACGAGTTCCTGTCCGCCGACATCGAAGCGCTGCTCGAACGCAAACGTGTACACCACCACACCTGGCTGAGCTCCGGCGCGCACTTGGACGTTCATGACGCCCTCGCCGACCGGCACGCCGGGAACGCGGTCAGGTCCGACCTCAACGCTCTCCACCAGATCGATCGCAAAGTTCTCAAGCGCCGCCGGCAAGTCGAAGCGCCCGCTGCGCAGTTGGATGCGGCTTTCCAGCTGGTGAGCCTTGAGCGCCGAGCGTCCCTCACGCCAGACGCCACAGGTCTCCGTGCCGTCCGGCACGTCGAGCACGAACGTCGGCGGACGCGGGCCACTGATCGTCAACAGGAAGGGCCGGATCTGCTTGATCGCTAGGCTACCGTCAGCTTCCACCTTCACCTCGGTGTCGAGGAGCACTTCGTCGCGGCTGTGCTCGCCGAGCTCGAGCGGAAAGTTCTGATCGAGATCCCAGAGAATCGCACCGAGCTCGCGCAGCTTCTCGTCGCTCATGACGAATTCGCCCTCGGGCACGAGCGACGACGCCTGGCCGCGCACGATACGCACCACCTCACCCTCGCTCGAAAGCTCGAGAAGGCTGGTCTCGCTGATGACGCCCGGCTCCGGGCTAACGACGCTGGCCTCGTCACCCGCCTGGGCGACCACCAAATAACGCGGGTCGAACGGCCTCGACGGATTGCCGGTGAAGGCCACCGCGTTGGCACGCTCGTCGAGAAAAGCGCGCGAGACGAGAATCGCCATCGCCGAGAGATCTTGCGGCACCTGAAAAAACTCCCGCTCTTCGTAGGCGCGAAAATTCCACAGGCTGCGCCAGACGCGCTTCAGGCCGCGCTCAATCGTCCGCTCGTCGTCCCTGAGCGGATCGCAGAGCGACGGACCGGAGTCATTGCCATCGACTTGGTCCGCCGCGCACACCGAAGTCGAGTTGTAAAGACCTGCACCGTTGAACTCGAGGTCGTCCTCGACGTTCGACGACGAGCGAAAGCGCACCATCGTCGTCGTCGACGGAAACACCTCACCGATGCGCTCGACGAGACGCTGGACGAGCTGCGGGTCGACGCGGCCGAAATCGCGCATGTGGTCGCGCACGTCATCGAGCGCATCGAAGCGAAACTCAGCGTCGTTCTGAAACTGCGGTAGCGTGAACAGCTCGTTCAGATGCTCTTCGTAGGTGACCATGCGTCCCGGGTCGATGGCCGACGGCATCGTGTTCTCGCGCACGAACTGCAAGTAATAGCGTGCCGGGATCGCGAAACCTTCCTCCTTATACGGTTCATCAACGTACAGACGCAGGCGGGCCAAGTTGGTTGCTTTGCCGCCGAAACGCGACACCGGATTCACTTCGGAGCTGAGGTCCATCTCCGAGAGCGCGTCGAGCCCGGCGTAGTCGGCATCGATCGTCGGCAGCACTGAAAGACTCGGCCTGTTCGCATCCCAAAACTCCTCGGCTTCGGGTAGCTCGGCCGGCCGAAATTCGAAATCGGCCGGGCCGACTTCGATGCGGATCAGCTGATCCTCGAACTCCTGAAAGATGCCGGTGGCGCCGCGCACAAACGCGTTCGGCGTGCCTCGGCGCGCCGTACGGATGGCGACGTGACTCAGCTCTCCCTGCTTCTCGTCGGTGATGACTGCCGCGAATACGCCTTCAATATCGCGCGGCGCGCGCTCGAGGATGAGAACGTCGCGAAACGTGATGAGGCCGCGGCTCGCCGCACTTTCGAACTCATCCGCGTCCCAAACGCGTACGAATCCGAAGCCGACCGCTTGAGTGTACGGAATGTAAGGCGTGTCGGAAGTGCCGAGGAACACCGGAAGGTCGGGGTCAGGCTCCCACTCCGCCGCCGCCTCGATCGCCTCGCGCGTCTGCGGCGCATAGGCGAGCGGCGTGAGCAGGAACGACGACTTCAGTTGCTCGTAGATCCCCTTGACTTCGGCCTGCGTCAGAAGCTCGTCAGGAAAGTCCTCGGCGTTGGCCGTGATGACGTCGAAGCCGAACACCGGCTCTTGCCCAGGAGGCAAGAGAAGCGAGAGAAGCCCAGCGTAATACTTCCGCGTCGCACGCGTCTCCACCAGGCTGCGGTACTCCGTGTCGCTCAGGCCTGCGAATTGCGGCAGGCTGCGCAGATAGTCGACATGGAAAGGGAAAACCGAGACGTTCTGGAAAACAAGCCCAAGCAGTGACGGATCGGCTGGGTCGATCGGGGCGAGAAACTTCGTCACCCGGTCGATCTGCGGGTCGGAGTCGGGGATCGAAATCGCCTCAAACTCAGCCTGCGTCTCGACGCGCTCCAGTGAGGACTGGGCCGTGAGCGGCGTGCTCGCCCAGAGTAGAAAGGCGGCGCAAACGAAGGGACGGGCTTTCACTAGCATTGGATGACACCTTCAACGACGCACCTCCTCGACCTCTCAACTATTCTGAGGCGCGGTGCGGTCGAACGAAACTCTTTTCCGAAAAGCCGCGGGCGACAACTACGGCTGTGGCTCGCCTGCAATCGCTCAATAGGCGACGACGCGTCTAGTCGATCGACCTGACGCCGAGCGTGAGCAGCTTAATCGCGATCTGGCCTTGCTCGCCCTTGTCCGGGCATTTCGTCAGGCCACGGGAAAACTCGACGGAGAAGGCCCGGCTGGCGTCGTCGACACATGACGTCGAAGTCCAAAACTCATTGTTCGACTGAATGAAAAAGTAATCTGCGTAAACGGTTCTCCCCAAGGGCTCCGGTTGAGAACCGTCCTCGACGGTGACGGCTCCGGCGTTGATGATCGACATCATCTCGAACAAATTCGGCATGCGCCAATCGTCAAACCCGCCGACCTCATCGCCTTGGATCGACTTGAGGGCGCTGCGCCAGCTCTCCCGCCGGGGTCGAGGCCTGTACATCCACATGAGGCCCATGGCGTGGTCGACTGTGATCCACGTCGAGCTGTCCTCCGGGTCGGCCATGACGAGCTCGAAGTCGTGAGGGTAGCCCGCGTCGAAGCTGGCATCCTGGCCGTAGTCGTCTTCGTCGGGGCCCGGACAGGGCGACTGCAGCTCACCTCGCACACCCGACCAACAGAATCTCTGCCCAGTGGTCGGGAGCGCCGTACCGGACGTGCGCAGGCGCGGCAAAGCATCGCCGTCGCGGAGAAGAAAATTCAACAGGAAGATCGCATCACTGATGTTGAGCTCGCCATCGCCGTTGACATCGCCCTGGAAATTGGCGGCGTTCCACTCCTCCACGGTGGGCGCCGCAGACGCCGGGCTGCCACCGCGAACGAGATAGCCACCCGCGACGCCGACGGCAAAAATCAACAAGCCGAGACCAAGTCCGCTAATGCGCGCGCTCTGGCGCAGCTGTTTCCATCCTCTCATGCGATTCCCTCGTCAAACGTCGGAAAGAGCCGTTGTTGACTCCCATCATAGCACACATGCGTTGACGCGCGCGCCCGTCGCCTCCGGCAGGTGCGAGCGGTCAGCCACACGAGCCGCCCCTCTTCGTGCGCGCCGTTGAAAGAAAGAACGTGCCCCGAAAAAACGAACACCCGGTGGAGTGCTCGAACTTCGCGCAACCGCGAAGTCGAACTCCCCACCGGGTGAACGTCTACTCAGTCGTCAAACGATCAGCTCAACGACAGCTGCTGTAGGCAGCACAAGACAGTACGGTTGCACCACCCGCCTCTGCCTCCGCGGACGGAGTGAAGTCGAGCATGCAAGACGAGAAGCAGCTCCGGAAGCCGGAGATCGGCGTACTGCCTTCGACGAACAGGAAGTTGAGCGTGAACACCGCGTCGGCGATGTCGAGCGCTTCGTCGTCGTTGGCATCCGCCGCGTCGAGACATGGCGGAGCGTCACTGTTGGCCACGAAGAGGTGGTTGAGCGAGAAGAGGGCGTCCGAAATGTCGGTTGCGCCGTCGTCGTTCGCATCGCCACGACCGAACGGCAGCGAGCTGCGGTTCGGGCTATCGAGCATGCCAAGGCTCCACATGGCCGCGCGGCGGAAAATGTCGATCGCCGCCTGCGACGAATATGGCCACGACGTATCGTCGAACCAGTAGAACACCTTGCGTGCCTGCGTCGTACCCTTGTCGCAAAGAGCGATACAGTCGGGGTCGCCGGCGCATGCGTCGATACAAGGACCGTGATCCAGCGTCTGCGTGCCGGTCTCAAAGGCCGCCAGCGCGATGCCGGCCTGGGCCGAAATCAGCTCACCCGTGTCCGGGTCGACCTGGTGGATCGGCGTGCCGTCGCAGGGGTTCGCCATACCGGCGAGCTGGAAGCCACCCTCAGCGAGAGGCCAACCGGCCATCTGCGTCTGCGAGCCAAGGCCTTCGTCCTTCGCCGTCAGGACCTCTTCGACCGTCAAGAACTCCGCACCGTTCATACCCGTCACGTTGCCGAGAAGCGGCGCCGCGAGGTTGAGGTCGAAGTAACTGGCGTTGGCGATTTCGACGTTGTTCTGACCGTCGAGGGGAATGCCAGCGACGATGGGGTGATCCGGCGAGCCACCTTCTTCTTCGGTGAAGATATGCAGGTGGGTCGGACGACCGTTCACCGGCGAGGAGCCTTCCGCACAGGTGAACTGACGCTCGTTACCACTGTTGTTGTCGTAGAGACCCGCCCACTCAGCGCGGCCGGCGATGTGCTCGGCGACCATGAACGGGATGTGGATATCGACCGCAAATGTCCTCGTAGCGGATGAACCACCACTTCCGGGGATGACCACGAGGTCATAATTCTCGTTGATATCCTCGGTCGTCATGATGCCGCTGGAGAGAGCGTTGATCGTGACGGTGTCAACGTCGAAACCGAGGAGCTGCAGGTACGAACCCGTGGCGTCGTCGGCGTGCGTCTGCACGATACGCTTGAACGGGTTGCCGTCATTCGAGCTGATGGGGTCGGTGTAGACGTGTGCCGCGCGACCACCGCTACCACTGCGCATCCAAAGCACCTTCGGCGCGCCGTCGGGCGGCAGGCTGCCCGGATCGTAGACGAAAGCGTCCAGGATCGAGGAGTCGCCACCGTCGGCAGAAGCAACGTCGTCGGTGGTGTCGCCACCGAGATCGCCGTTCGCCAAAGCACCAACGGCGCCGGAGCCCAGCGTCGTGTCGCTCGCTTCGATGGTGACCGTGCGGTCATTCGTCGGCGCCGGGAAGTACGGGTCACAGGTCGACTCGGTCACGGTCAGCGACAGATTCGCGCCGTTGGCACTCAGGTCGACGATGTAGCACGTGGGCGCTGCGAAGTCGTACTCTTCGATCGAGATGGCTTCCCCCGAGGCCCAGTTGACGGCGTTCGCAAGTGTGCTCGACGTGCCATCGGCGGCCATCAGCTCGATCGAGACACCCGCGTTACCAGCGTTGACCGCGGCGTAGTAACTCTGGCCATCGCCTTGAATGCGCACAGCTGCGGGGCTGCTGCCGTTGCCCGCAAGACCGGGCAGATAGACGCTGCGGACACCCACTGCGGTGTAGCTGTCTTCACCGTGCAGGTAGGTTTGCTTCACTCCACCCGGGCCGGTCGTGTTCAGCACCAGCTCGGATGCGGAGTCGCCGCTACGGTCGCGACCGTTGAAACGAGCGTCTGTACCGCTAATGGACGTGATGACGCGCCAGTTGAGCTTCGTCTTCACGTTTTGGACCTGCAGGTCACCTTGGCAGTCCGTGTCGTCGAAGTCGACGGGGCCATCGCCATCGTCGTCGACACCGTTCGTACAATCGAGCTCGGGATTCGGGTTGAGCGCGATTTGAGCCGGATCATCTGCGCCGGAATCGTTCATGGCGTACGGAATCGACAGATGACCGCAATACTTGTCGAACATCGCCGGTCCTTGCGCAAACAGCTGCGCCTGGAGTCCGACCAACAAAACTGCACCCAAGGCGAAAGAACACACATACCGCATGGGCCCCTCCTTAAGGGAAAACACCATTTTGCGAAGCGATGGCACCGCTACCGAAACAACTCGCTGCTACGCGAACGCTATGAAAAACAACCAAGCGGCCGCGCACCAGCCCGGTAGACGTTGTCATCTCCCGCGAAAAAACCCTTCGATCGACATTCCGCTCGCTGACGTGCTTGGGGCCACGGGCGAGAGGTCCGTCTCTCCCTGAAGCGACTCCGGTCGACTAGCAAATGCTCTATTCCCGGACCGCTTCCCTCTCGAATTCTAATGTTGCTGATCTTACAAGATGAGCTCGGCACTCCCAACGAACTTTTCGGAGCGATTCGAAGTTTGCCCGACTTTAGGGCCGTTCGCTTGGCGTCGATTTCTCGTTCGATTCTCTTTGACTCAGCGCTGTTTTCGTGCTGAAAACGAAGGGATTCCCCTCCCACCACTAACGAAACGAAGTCCGCTCTCGTCCAGCCGTCGGTGGGGCGAGAGAAGCGAGAAAAACACGAAAAAGAGTGCCGCCCGTCATGTCCCTTCACCGCAAATCCCCCGCCTACCGCGACCTCGTCAGCACGTTCGGACCTCGTGTCTTGATCGTGTTCATGGTGGCCCTCCCCGTCAGCCTGGTCGCTCAAACAAGCGGCCTCTTCGACTCCGAAGAAACCCTATTCCTGCCACCGGCCCTGTCCCTCGCCGCGCCCGACCTCAACGGCGATGGCTTGGTCGATCTGGCGGCGGGTGGATCGGGGGATCTCAGCGTCTTCACCAACAACGAGGGATTCCTCACGTCGGCGGGTGAGCCGCTCTTTCTGAACGGCACTCTGATCGATCTCGCCGCCGGCGACGTCGACGGCGACCAGAACATGGACCTTGTGGTCACGGATTCGTCAGCCGAGTCTGTCATCGTTCTATATGGTCGTGGCGACGGAACGTTCGATGCCCCGCAGCCGCACGGAGTCGGCTTCAGTCCGCGCCAGGCGGTGATCGCAGAACTCAGCGGCGACACACGGCTCGATATCGCGGCGGTGAATACGGGTAGCTCCAGTATCTCGATCCTTCGTGCCACCGGGCCGCGAACCTTCGCCGAGAAGGAAGACATCAACGTCGGGTCCAGTCCGCACTCCATCGTTGCCGGCGACTTCAACCGCGACGGTCGCGGCGACCTGGTGGTCGCGATCGGCGACGAGCAGCGCATGAATCTGCTCACGGGAGCGGCCGACGGTTCCTTCGTCAGCACGAGCATCCCGGCAGGGTTGGTCCCGCGCTGGCTGACCACGGGTGATTTCGATGGAGACACGATCACCGACGTTGCTCTTGCCAGTCAGAATTCGGGCAGAGTCGACGTTCTCCTCGGCGATGGGGAAGGCAACTTTCCAACAACGAAGACGCTGCAGCTCGAGGACCCCGTTCTCTTCATCATCGCCGGCGAGCTGAGCGGCGACTCGAACCTCGACATCGCGGTGATCGTCAACGACAACGAGGTCAGCAGCAACCGCGTCGATGTCTTCCGCGGCGTTGGTGACGGCAGCTTCGACGATTTGCTTCTGCAGTTCTTTCAGCGCGGGACGCTCACCGCCGAAATCGCCGACTTCGAGGGCGATGGTGACGGCGGCGACCTCGTGGTCGGTACAACCGACGACACGCTGGTGACAGTTTTTCGCAGCCGCGGTGATGGGACCTTTCGCAGCGGTCTGGCTCTACCGCTCGCTGACCGCCCGACGAGCGCCGCGGCAGGCGACCTCGACGGCGACGGCCAGGACGAGGCAGTCGCGTCGCTGACCGGCGGCCTCACAGTGTTCTCCGGTTCCAGCGGCTACTCCGAGTCGGAAACGATCAGCGCCGGCGGTGCCTTCTTCGAAGACGTCGCCATTGGCGACTTGAACGGCGATCCGTTCGGCGACATCGTCGCCGTCGACTTCACCGCTGGGCAGGCGCGTGTGTTCCACGGCCGCGACGGCGCGCTTCCGGCGCCGGGCGGCACCGTCAATGTCGGCGTTTTGCCAAACCAGATCGTTCTCGCTACATTTGACGCCGCGGGACTCGATGGCGCCGTGCTCAACTCTGGCTCGAACGACATCACGCTTCTTCGCGGTGGTGGCGACGGTGCACTCGCGAGCGGCGGCACGCTGACGCTGACACTGGCGGGGCCAAACGATCTCGTGGCGGCAGACGTTAGTGGCGACGGTGCCGTTGACATCATCGTCGCCGGCGACGGCGGCTTCACCGCGTTCTTCGGTGACGGACAAGGCGGCTTCCCGACGCAAAAGACCGTCGACCAAGTCCCCGGGCTGCTCGCGGTCACTGTCGGCTCTCTCGATGGTGTGAGCAGTGGCGATCTGATCTTTGCCGACGACCGAGGTCTGCAGCTCTTTGCGAGTCTTGGCGATGGCAACTTTGGCGACCCAGTCCCGGTCAATCTTTTCCCACTCGTTTCGTCCCTCAGCGCACGCGACGTCACAGGCGACGGCGCGGTGGAAGTTTTCGCGGCAAGCTCGGACGACCGGAACATCTCGGTCGTCAGCCGCGTTGATGGCAGCTCGTACGAGGTCATCGACATCCTTCGCACCGGCGACGCACGCACGGTGGAGGTGCGAGATCTGAACGGCGACGGCAACCAAGATGTCCTGACGTCGAATCGCTCATCCGAGACGCTCACGGTGATCTTCGGTCGCAACCAGGCCAGCTCGCCGTACCGCCGCGGTGACGCCAACGCCGACGACGTCCTCGACCTCGCCGACGCCGTGTTCATCCTCAACGCGCTCTTTGCAGGCAAGGAGCAACCGACGTGCGAGAAGACCGCCGACGCGAATGACGACGGCGGACTCGACGTCGCCGACCCCATCTTCCTCCTCAACCGCCTTTTCGCCGCCGGCGACCTCCTCAACGAACCGACCGATACGTGCGGCACTGACCCGACGGCCGACGACCTCACCTGTCGCGCGTTCGCGCCCTGCCAGTAGTCGCAACCGTCTGTTCGCCTGAGGGGGAGACGCGCGACGGCGAGCCAGAATGCCTGGCGGCGATGCCTGCGTTCTCTCCCCGGAGCAGAAAGAGTTTTCGGTCGCTGAACGAGCGTTGTGGCCTCAGGAAACGCCCTGTAGAATACGGTTTCCGATTTCCGACGTCCGCTCGCATTGGAGGAAGGAGCGAGCCTTTGAATTGGAGGCAAGGTTTTGGCCTCGTCGCGACCACGGCAGGCGCGACTCACTCGCGAATGATCAGCACGGGGCGGGTCCTCTCGAAGCCGTTGTCGTTCAGGTCTTTGGGGTGGCGCTGGCTCTCCGTATGCGTCCTCGGTTTCGCGGTGATCTCCCCCAGCAGCGCGGCGGGCGAAATCACCCCGACAAAAGACGCCCCCAAGGCAGTCGCCCGCGAAGATTCCAGCCCGGTGCCGACCGAGAGCGAGACCGACGGCAAGGAACGCTGCCCAAGGTGCGACAAACGCGGCAAAGAGGAGTGCACGCAGTGCGAAGGGAAGGGGCAGATCGGTCGAAAGTGTCGGCGCTGCGAGGGCACCGGACGCCGTGCCTGCACGGCCTGTGACCAGGACGGCAAAGAGTCAACGGGACGCCTGATCTGCAGCCAATGCGATGGCGACGGCAAGGTGAGCGACGACCGCGAGTGCCCTACTTGCCGCGGTGCCGGCTCGTTTCTCTGCAGCGCTTGTCTCGGCAGAAGCGAACGCAAATGCCCGAAACTCATCTTCGATCGCATCTGCCCCACGTGCCGCTTCGTTGGCAAAGTCACGTGTCGCGTGTGCGATGGAAAAAAATGGCTCACATCAGATCGACTAACGGCCCGTCTTACCGAGCTAAAGTCTACGCAGCGCGGTGTGAATCAAGGCAAGAGTGGCGACGAAACGAGCACTGACGGAAGCGCCAAGAATGCGGCCAACGCCAACGCGTCGTCAGGCGCTGAGGGCGAGACGCAAGCGACCAAGAAAAAGCCGGCGACGCCTTCGGATGCCGAGCTCGAAGCAGACTACCGACGCGTCACGCAGACATATGACGAGCACCTGGACATCTTCTCGGACGACTTACGAATTGACCTTGAGTACGTGCTCGAAGATCTGAAGATCGCGGAAAAGAAGCTTTACGATGCGGCGGAAGACGCGGCCGTTTCCCCGTCGACGCTCGCCGAGACGGGTGAGATGCTCGAGATCCGGCGTCGCGTGCGCGAATTCGAGCAGCGTTGGGAACGACTGCACCCGATCTTTTTGAAGGAACACAAGAGCTTCCGTCAGGTGAGTCGCCTGTGGGAGTCGTGGCGTGAAGTGGAACACGAACTCGCAGGTGGCGCCCTTCGCCGCCGGCGGCGCGAGCTCGAACGCAACATCAGTACGGTGACGAAAATCACACTGTCGCATGGCCAGGCCCTCGCGAAGCTGGCGCCGGAGACTTTGACGACGGATGCTGTGGAAATCAAACAGCTGTGGAAGGAACTGGAGACGAGCACCCAACGGCGGATCGCAGATCTAGCGATCGCGACGACCCTCGAGGAGCCTGACGACGCCGAAGACAGGAAAGAGACCGACAAGGCGACCGTCGTGAGCACGCCGGGAGATCCCACCGGTCACACGACGCGCAGTGCCGCTAGCGAACGCAAACAGCCCGGAAACACAGAACGGCGCCGCCCCAGCGGGAACGACACCGCCGGTGCCCCCGACGCCAACGCCTCGCAGGCGCGCAGCGCGGCCAGCGAAAGTCCCGACAAAGCGCCGGGCCAGGGCGATGGCAACGGAGAAGCGGCTGCCCACGCTCCGGACAGTGACGCGGGAGTCGGCGGCATCGTTGGCGTCTTCATTGGTGTTCTCGTCGGATTCATCGGTGCCTGGATGGTCCTGCGCTGGAAGCAGGAACAGGTCCGTCCTGCTGGCTGAAAGTTTGCGGACGCGCACTGGTTCTCGGCGGATGCTTAGAAAACTTCCGTTCCAACTCAAGCCGCGGTCACGGGCAACGCAGAAGCAAGCGGTGCGGAGAAACGTGTGCCGTGTGGTGGCGATGCTTGTGGCCGTTGCCGCGACACTGCCGCTCAACACGCAGCCTGCGGCAGAGTCTTCTTCGCCGCGCACGCCAGTTACTTGGTTCGACGCCTACGAGCGCGGTCTCGACCAAGCGCAGCAGAACGATCAACTCCTCGTCGTCTATCTCCCGCCCACGGAGTTGGGCGAGGACCGCGTTGTTGCGGCCTCGCAGCGCATCCGAGACCTGGGCGATCTGCTCTGCGGTGTTCTCGTTGGGGCAGGAGAAGTCGCAGAGGTACTGGCGGCGCTTGAGATCAAGGAGCTCCCCGCCGTCCTCGTCTTCGACACGAATGAGCTCGAGCTCGCACGCTGGGAGAAACAGCTACCGCCCGACGTATGGCTACGCATTCGACGTCTCGCGCGCGACCGACGTGCGCGCAACCAGCGCGACGCAGAAGCGATCGAGTCGGCATTCGCCCTGGCGACGGCAGGCGACCTGCGCGGCGCATATCGCCTGCTCGAACCGTTCCTCGTCGACGCAAGAGCGCTATCGCGCGACAATGAGCTCCGCGCAGCGGAGGCCGAACAAAGCATCATCCAGGTCGGCGAAGAGCGCGTCCTCGCCACCTTGGCCTACGAAGGACTCGAGACCGACGACAAGGTCGTTCGTCGACTCCGGCGCCTGTTTCGACCACCGGTTCACCCAAACCTCAAAGCGCTCGTGAGCGCCCAGGCACGCCTTCTCGAATCAACGACGATCTTGCGGCGGATCACGCGAAGCTGAGGGAGCCGAGACCAGCGCCCACGCGTGATGCAATGCCGCGATCCGCCTCCGCCCCCCATTGTCGCGAACAAGAAGCGCTTCAAGGCCGTGGGCGAGTGCGTGGGCGAGTGCGTGGGCGAGTGCGTGGGCGAGTGCGTGGGCGTGTGGGTGGGCGTAGGCGTGGGCGGCCCGTCTCCGTCTCTGGATCCGTATCTGCTTCTGACGCTGCTTCTGCCTCTGTCTCCGCCTCTGCTTCTGTAGCAGGGGTCACCGTACGGCGGCGGTCATTGTCGAGTGTACGCGGTGCTCGGGGCAGTCAAGGGTGCCCTCGCTGCGCTCGGCGCTTCGCGCCCTTGACTGCCCCTCCGCTCCGCGTTGGGGGGTGCAGTACCGCCGCTCGGACGTGGCGGGCTTTCGACTCACTTTTTCTGCGGAGGCTTCACATGCGTTTCATCGCTCTCGATGTCAGTCTCGCTTTGATTGGCGATTTGCGAGTTCCTTTGGCGCGGCTTCGGCGGCTCGATCCCGATCTGCATCGGCAGCTTCGGCGCGCTGCTTCTTCGGTGGCGCTCAACCTCTCGGAAGGCGCCGAGCGCGCTGGGAAAGATCGCCAGCACCTCTTTCGCGTCGCGCGCGGCAGTGCGCGCGAGGTCGAGACCGCGCTACGACTGGCTCTGGCCTGGGGCGATCTGAGAGGCGACGACGTCACGACGTCTCTCGAGACGCTTGATCGTCTGCTCGCACTTCTTCGCGGGCTGACTCGCTGAGCGTGCGAGCCCATGCGCCCGCTGCGCTCGCGGCGGGCGCAATCCCTTGCGTTTCCGATGAGGCTGCGCCAGTGGGCGTGAACGATTGCGATTGCGTCGGCGTAATCGCTCAAACAGCAGGCACGCTCTCGTGGGTCTCTGAACGTGGCAAGCTCCGTCTCCTTCTCCGCCTCAAGGACACGGAAAAACCGGAGGGGGCGGTGGCCCAAAGGCGCCACCGCCCCCTCCGGCTGTCGAAAAAGTATCAACCGGGGTTGTGCGCGCCTTCTTCCGCGGCCTTCTTCGACAGTTTGATGCGACCTTGGTTGTCGACTCCGATGCACTTCACCGAAATGATGTCACCGATCTTGACGACGTCGCTGACCTTCTGAACGAAGCCATCTCCAAGTTCGGAGACGTGCACAAGGCCTTCCTGTCCCGGTAGCACCTCGACGAAACAGCCGAAATCCTTGATCGAGACGACCTTGCCTTCATAGGTGCGTCCTGGCCGCACTTCCTCAGTCAAGGACTCGATACGCACCTGCGCCGCACGTGCACTCGCGAATGACGTGCCCCAGATGTTGACGCGGCCGTCGTCTTCGATGTCGATCTTGGCACCGGTCTCTTCCTGAATGCCCTTGATCACCTTGCCACTCGGCCCAATCACGATGCCGATCTTCTCCGGATCGATGCGCATGGTGCAGAACTTCGGAGCATACGGAGACACCTCGTCGCGTGGTCGTGGCAGCACCTTCAGCATCTGCCTGAGCAGATGAATCCGCCCCTCTTTCGCCTGCGCGAGCGCACGCGACATGATCTCTTGCGAGATTCCGGTGACCTTGATATCCATCTGCAGCGCCGTAATGCCGCGCTGTGTCCCGGCGACCTTGAAGTCCATGTCCCCGTTGTGATCTTCGCTGCCGAGAATGTCACTCAGAATCGCGACGCGGTCGTCCTGCTTGACAAGGCCCATGGCGATGCCGGCGACCGGCTGCTGAATGGGCACACCGGCGTCCATGAGCGCCAGCGTACCGCCGCAAACCGTCGCCATCGACGACGAGCCGTTCGACTCCGTGATGTCCGAGACGACGCGGATGGTGTAGGGGAACTTGTCGACGTCAGGCAGCACAGCCTTGATGGCGCGCGATGCCAACGCGCCGTGGCCGATCTCTCGTCGCTTGGGGCCACGATTCGGCCACGTCTCTCCGACACAATAGGACGGAAAGTTGTAGTGCAGCATGAACTTCTCTTTGACCTCGTCGCCGAGGCCATCGACGATCTGCTGATCCTCCCGCGTTCCGAGCGTCACCGTCGAGATCGACTGAGTCTCGCCGCGGGTGAACAGCGCCGTGCCATGCACGCGCGGCAGGAACCCGACCTCCATCGACAGGTCGCGGATATCCGTTTGACTCCTCCCGTCGGTGCGGGTGCCGCCAAGGATCATTTCGCGCTCAGCTTCCTCCGCGAGCTCGTTCAAGAGTGCCTTGACGAGTTTGCGATCGGGTTGTCCCGCGGGAGGTTCCGCGCCTTCCTCAGGCTCGGGAGCGACTTCGTCGAGGCACGCTTCGACGAACTTCTTCGTCGCTTCCTTGCGCGCGAGCTTGCCTTCAGTGCGCAGAACACCTGGAATCTGATCGAAATAGCGATTTCTCAGATCGGTGGTCAGCGCCGAATGATCCTCGAGCGGTTCGAGCTCAAGCTTCGGCTTGCCGCATCGTCGCACGAGCTCTTCCTGAAGCTCGATGATCTCTTTGATCACGCCGTGACCAAAGACGATCGCTTCGAGCATACGCTCCTCAGAGATTTCTTTGGCGCCAGCCTCGACCATCGTCACCGCATCACGCGTCCCTGAAACCACCAGATCGATTTCGCTGGCGTCCAGCTCTGAGATCGTTGGGTTGACGACGAGCTCGCCGTCGACTTGCCCAATGCGCACCGACCCGGTTGGGCCTCCGAACGGCGCCTCGGAAATCGCCAGCGCCGCCGACGAAGCGACCATTGCCAGGATATCCGGATCGTTTTCACCATCAGCCGACAGGACCATCGACTGAACCGCCGTATCCATCTTGAACTCGGATGGAAAAAGCGGACGAATGGGACGATCCATGAGCCGGCAGGTAAGGATCTCCTTGGTCGTCGGACGGCCTTCTCGCTTAAAGAATCCGCCTGGGAACTTTCCTGCCGCGAACGTCTTTTCCCGGTAGTCGACGGTGAGTGGAAAAAAATCCAAACCTTCTCGTGGTTCGGCCAAGGTCACGGCGCAAAAAACTGACGTCTCGCCGTAAGCGACGAGCACCGCCCCGGCGGCCTGTCGAGCAATGCGTCCAGTCTCGATACTCAGGGTCCGGCCGCCAATCACCTTCTCAACTTTGTGAATCATCTTGATCTAACCTGCTTTCAACCTCTTCGACCTGAGGAGTCGGATCCACCCGACTCAACGCACAGGTCGCCTCATGGTCCGAACGGCGCAGCGACTCCAAAGCTGAGAGACGTCGCAGCAAACGGCGGACACGCCCGCAGACGGCGGGAAACATCTTGGCCTCGTGACAGTTCCTTAAGGCCGCATCTTTGATTCTTATTCTTCAGCAGACCGCCCAGCCGGTCAGGGATTTTCGTCCGTTTCACCTCCTTGCGATGAACTCCGTTGGCGGCATCTGTTGCCTATAACGTCACATCTCATCGCCTTATCTTCGGCACATTTTGGGCCTCAGCCGCAGGCTCAACAGATTTCTCACTCGGATGCGCAGCGAGTCTCCGATCAAGGCTGGCCGGCTCACTCTGCCAGTCGGCTTCTGCCACCCGCAGCGACGGCGTACGAACGCCCGATAAGGGAGTTCGTGACGCGACGCGAATCTGCGAGGCAGCCGCAGCCCGTCACCCAGAACGCCGGACGCCGTCTCTGTGGAGAGACACAGAGTCGGGCATTGTCGCCTGAGCGCGCGCTTGTGCCGAGGACGCGCAGCTTCGTTGGCTCTACCGGCGCAGGCCAAGCGACTCGATCAGGTTACGGTAACGATCGAAATTCTTGCGTGACAGATAGCGCAAAAGTTTCGATCGCCGACCGACGAGCATGCGAAGTCCACGACGGGACGCATGGTCCTTTTTGTGGCTCTTGAGGTGCTCGGTGATGCTCTTGATGCGGGCGCTCAAGAGTGCGACTTGAACTTCGGGCGATCCGCTGTCGTTCTGCTTGCGGGCGTACTCGCCGCGAATGCGTGCTGATTCCTCTTTGGTCAAGCTCATTGAGACCAGTTTGATTAAAATTCCTGTGCTTAGGATTTCGAGGCCTGGACGTTGAGCCCCCGCTCACGGACGCCCGCGGTCACACCTACAACCAGCGAGATAGCCAGGCTCGCGCGTCCTCTTTATCCCGGTGATCGAACAAGCCCCATATCCTAACACCACCGCGGAGCGGTGAAAACCACTCTTTTTCCACCCTTTGTAGTGACATCTCGAAGCTCGGGGAACAACGTAAAGCTCAGGGTGTAAACGTCTAAGGGCAATCCGCGAGTCCGGAAGCGTCCGTGGGTCCGTCGCCGCCTTGTCGCCGCCGGGCCTGCGCGTCGAGGAAATCCTGCAGGATGATCTGCGCCGCAACCTGATCGATCCGGGCGGCTCGCTTCTTTGGCGGCACCCCCATGTCGCGGAGCATGGACTCGGCCTGGACGCTCGTCAGTCGCTCGTCGATGGTCTCAACGGGCAAGTCGAATCGCTGCTTCAGTCGCTCGACAAACTCGAGCACCTGACGCGCCTTGGGACCCGCGCTACCATCCATATTGAGCGGTAGTCCAACGACTAAACCGACGAGCGACTCGTCACGAATGAGTCGCTCTATTTCGCGCCCCAACTCCGCCTCGCCGTGCGCGACTCCATGCGGCGTAGCGATCCGCTGCAGTTCATCGCTGAGCGCCAGCCCGATCCGTTTGTCACCGTGGTCAATGCCGAGAAGACGCGTCATGCGTCGCCCGCCGCTTCACTCACTGCAGCTGTTCCTCGCCGCACTCCGGCAGCAAGTCGACAACCTCGCGCACCCGTTCAGTGTGGTCGCGGTGACAGACCAGCACTGCATCATCCGTTTCGACGACGACGACATCGCTGAGCCCGATCGTGGCAACAAGTCGCTTCCCAGCGACGACGATGGAGCGCCCGGTGTCGATACCAACGTGGCGACCGATGACATGGTTACCGGCGCCGTCGTCGGTGGCATAGCGCTCAACAGCCTTCCAGGATCCAACATCATCCCATTCGAACGTCGCCTCGACAACGGCAACGCTCGGTGTCTTCTCTAGAACCCCGTAGTCGATCGAAATCGAGGGCAAACGAGCGAAATGCTCGTCGAGCGTGGTCTGCAAATCGGCCGGCTCGAGACCCGATTGAGAGAGCAGGTCGATCCCGGCAGACAGCTCGGGCAGGTGCGTCTCGATCAGCTGAAGAATGCCGCCAGCACGCCAGAGAAAGATCCCCGAGTTCCAGTAGAAGCTGCCACTGTCGATATACTCGCGCGCCACGTCCGAGCTCGGTTTTTCCTTGAACTTGGAGACTGAAAAGACGCCGGCGTCTTCACCGGCAACGCGAATCCCTTCGCCTCGTTCGATGTAGCCGAATCCAGTTGCAGGATAGTGCGGCTTGATCCCAAAGGTGACGGTGAAGGGCTCATCTTCTGTCTCAAGCTGATCCAAGGCCGCGAGCGCCGTGGCGACACTGCTGGCAAACTCAGGCACTGGCCGAATGCTGTGATCAGCAGGGCAAACGAGCAGTCGTGCCTGGGGATCCTTCGCCGCGACGCACGCCGCGGCCAGACCGATGCACGGAGCCGTGTTGCGGCCCACCGGCTCGCCGATGATGTTCTCCGGTGGCACCTCCGGCAGCTCCGAACGCGCGAGGTCGACGTGATGCGCGTTGGCGATGACCCAGATGCGGTCGGCGCTGACGACTTCCCGAAGACGCAGATACGTCTCGCGCAAGAGACTCTTCTCGCTGGTGAGCGCAAGAAACTGCTTCGGAAGATTCTTACGGCTCAGCGGCCAGAAACGAGTTCCCGACCCCCCGGCCATGATCACCGCATGCATGTGCAGGGTGTCGTTCATTTCTCCACTCCAAACGAGTGCACGTCACGTCAAGCGGAACGCTCGCGACGCGAGAGCAGACTCTCGATCTTTTCGATTTCCTTCGCCTTGGGAAACGTGCTACGCAGAACCCCGATCACCGAGCGGGCAGCCTGCAGATTTCCACTATCGACATGCGCTTCCGCGAGGCGCCGCAAGCGAAGCTTCTCTTCTGCTTTCGTCAGACCAAGGCCTTCGACTTCACGCATCAGTCGCGGTATCTCCTGCGAGGCGACAACGGGCGGGAGTTTTCGGAGGTAGAGATCCTTGAGTCGATCAACCACTTGGTCAAAGTAATGGCGTCGATTGACCGCATCGCGGTCTTCGAGGTAGAACTCTCGCAGACGGTTGAAAGCTTCTCGGAACTGCCGCCGCAGCACGTGATGCTCGGCGAGCAAAAAGAGACAGTCGAGATAGTCACTGCGATCGAGGTAGTCCTCAAGGAATCGGCCACCAAGCCGCGTTTCCATCTCCCAGACGAGATCCACCGCACGGTCCGATTCCTGGCGGCCGAGATGGTGGAGGATCAACAGTGCGCGCGACCCCGGATCAGTGCGGTCGAAAAAGAACGGTCGCTGCAATCCTCGCTTACGACGGATGCGGCTGTAGGCTCGATACTCACGGTCGAAACGCTCACGAGAGTCCGCCTTGCCGATGATCTCGTACGCCTGAATGAGCTCTCGAACGCGCCGCTCCGACCAGTCGCGCCGCTCAGGATTCTTGTCCGGATGAGCCTCGATGACCTGCCGCTTGAACGCGCGACGGATATCGTCAAGGCTCGCATGCGGCGAGACGTTCAAGACCTCATAGTAGTTGCGTGGAGAGGCGGTGGCGGTGGGCATAGGCTATGACTATTAGACTATCTCAGCCGGGATTTCGCACGAGATTCTACTGCGGCGGTGGTTCGGTTTCAGAAAGTCCGTTCGCTGTCGAGAAGAATGGTCACTGGCCCGTCGTTTTCCAGCGACACTAACATCTGCGCAGCGAAGACTCCTTCCTGCGGCGGAAATCCTCTCGCGGTCAAAGCCGCCGCGAATCCCCTGTAAAGAGTCTTGGCAGTCTCGGGTTGCGCGGCAGCGTCAAAACTTGGCCTCCGGCCCTTGCGGCAATCACCATAGAGCGTGAACTGAGAGACAAGCAGCACCTCGCCGCCGGACAAGTCTCGAAGCGACCGCTGCATCGACTTGCCGTCCGCGCCGGGAAAGATGCGCAAGTCGACTACTTTTTCAGCCAAGTAGCGGACGTCGTCATCGGTGTCGTTCCGGCCGATACCAAGAAAGACAAGAAGACCACGCTCGATCTTTCCGGTGCACGCACCGCCAACTGTCACTTCGGCGTGATTCACCCGCTGGACGACGGCGCGCATGCGGTGCTGCTCCAGAAAGATGGTTCGCGCGAAGATCCGTGGGGTGAGCCTCACCGAACCGGCGATGAAAGGTCCGACCGACTCCGCCCTGAAGCCTCAGCGCCGCTGGTTCGAACCGGTCTCTGCGCCGTTGGCAGGGTCGACTCGCTGCCACTGTGAAGCTCGCGAGCGGAGCTCACGATGTTCTCGACCGTCAGCCCGCAGTCCTGAAGCAAGTGCTCACGCGCGCCGATGTTCTGAAAGTGATCCGGCACGCCCATACGGACCACGCGCGAGAACGACAAGTTGAGATCGGCAATGTGCTCGAGGACGGCGCTGCCAAAACCACCGGCGAGCGCATGCTCCTCGATCGTGATCAAGCTGTGGTGCCGCGGCGCGAGTCGACACAGAAGGTCCGTGTCGAAGGGCTTAGCAAATCGAGCATTGACGACGGTAACATCAACACCGCCTTGCTCGAGCTCAGAAGCAGCTTGGTAGGCCAACTCGACCATCGCACCGTAGGCGAGGATCGCCACGCCTTCGCCCTGTCGAAGGGTTTCGGCTTTGCCAAGGACGAGCTGCGGCTCACGACTCGAGGGCAGTTTCGGCACCGCGGCCTTGGGGTATCGTATCGCGACGCACTTGTCGGTCTGCTCAAGAGCCAGCTGGAACATTCGCACGTACTCTTCGGCGTCTCTGGGCGCCATCAAAATACAGTTCGGAATGCAGCGCATGTAGGCGATGTCGAACACGCCATGGTGCGTCCATCCATCCTCGACCAGACCAGCCCTATCCAGGCAGAGGATGACCGGATTCTCTTGAATGCAAACGTCATGCACGAACTGGTCGTACGCACGCTGGCAAAACGTTGAGTAGACGGCGAACACGGCCTTCAAGCCGCCGTACGCCATCCCAGAGCTGACTGCGGCGCCATGCTGCTCCGCGATGCCGACGTCGAAGTAACGTTCTGGAAACTCTTTGGCGAACGCCGTCAACCCTGTCCCGCCAGGCATGCCGGCCGTGATCGCCACCAAGCGCCGATCCTTGCGCGCGGCTTCGATCAGCGTTTCCGCGAAGACGTCGGAGTACATCACCTGACGCGGCTTCGGCGGCGCCGCTGTCTCCGGCTTGACGGTCTTGTCGGTCTTGTCCGTCTCGTCGCTCTTGTCGCCGACGGTGTCTTTCTTGAGAAAGCCCTTCAGAGCATGGTACTTGACCGGATCGTTCGTCGCGGGATCGTAGCCGCACCCCTTCACCGAGTGAAGGTGCAGGAGAATCGGAGCGCTCTGCTGTTTCAAATCCTCGAAAACTTGCAGCAGTCCCGAAAGATCGTGTCCGTCGACCGGCCCGTAGTAGTTGAAACCAAGCTCCTGAAAAATCAGTCCAGGCACAAACGAATGCTTGATCGACTCCCGAACGTGGTCGAGCGTCCCTTCCATCCGTTTGCCGACCACCGGAATGCGCGACAAGACGTCGTGCATATCCTTCTTGAGATCTTGGTACTTGGGCTTTGTGCGCAGCTTGTTCAGGTACTTCGACAGCGCCCCCACCGAGACGTCGATCGACATTCGATTGTCGTTGAGCACGACCATGAAGTCGCGTTTCAGCTCGCCGGCATGGTTCAGCGCTTCAAATGCCATGCCGGCGGCAATCGCTGCATCGCCAACTACCGCAATCGTCTTACTTCGCCGACCGAGAAGGTGGTCGGCAACGGCGACGCCGAGTCCGAGCGACACCGCCGTACCCGCGTGACCAGCGTCGAAGAGATCGAAGACGCTCTCGCGTTTGTTGCAGAACCCACTAATCCCGTTGTATTTGCGGAGAAGATGAAATCGATCCTTACGCCCCGTGAGCAATTTGTGGGGGTACGTCTGATGACTCACGTCCCAAACGAGACGATCGTGAGGCAGATCGAAGACGCGATGAAGCGCCAGCGTCAGTTCGACCATGCCGAGATTGGACGCCAGGTGCCCCCCGTTGACGTTGACGACCTCCATAATCCGCTGGCGAATCTCTGTAGCGAGCTGTTCAAGCTCCGCGATCGAGAGTCCGCGCAGATCATGAGGATGATCGACACGAGACAGGACATCAGGCATGAGCGGGCTCCTCTTCGAACTCAGCTCAATCGACAAGCTCACTGGCCGGCCGTTGCGGCCGCCGGGCCGTCGCTGCAAGTTCAAACGAAGAATAATAGTTCGCATCTGCCAGAAGACAAGGAAATCTCGTCATTCTTTGACGATCCTTCCTGCCTCTGAAGCACCGTCGCTCTGAGGCGTTTCCCCCTCCTGCCCCAAATGCCGAAGCACCTCTTCCAACGGCCCAGATGGTTTGGCGACAACCCATGCTGCGCTGTCTGAATCGTTTCCGTCACTTCGCGTCTCCGAGCGCAGCACTTCCAGCCGTGATTGCGCCGTCTCGAGCATCCGATAACACTCACGCAGAGCACGTGCGCCGCGTTCGTATTCTTTCAAGCTCGCCTCGAGAGTTAGGTCGCCGCGCTCGAGTCGATCGCTTGCGTTCTCTGCCGCCTCAAACGCTTCTTCAAACGATGTGTAGGGACTTTGTTCCGGCTCACTCATTCAGCAAACTCCGATGCGTCGCCGTTCGACTCGACACGCGCCTCGATTCGACCAGAGGCCAGTTCGACGGCGACAAGCTCGCCGATCTTCACTTGTCGAGCGTTCAGGACTATCTCTCCATCCGCATTGGTCACTTTCGCATAACCTCGCGCCAAGACTCTTCGTGGATCCAATGCCCCCAGTCGACCAGCAAGTGCTTGAATTTCATGCTCTTGGCGAACGAGCCACCGTTGAAGGCCACTGTCGAGTTTGTCGAAAAGTTGGTCCACGTACTCCGCCCGCCTCGCCAACATCTCGACGGGTCGCGCGAATGTACGTGACTGGAGCCTCTCGTCGACCCGCTCGCGGCGGCGCGCGACGATACCACCGGCGGCAAGGTGAAGCCGGCGTAGCGTCGCCCCAAGCCTTTCGGTCACCTCACTAACGTCTGGCACGACCAACTCGCTCGCATGGGTCGGAGTTTGCGCGCGGGCGTCGGCGACGAAGTCCGCGATCGTATAGTCGACCTCGTGTCCTATCGCTGAAACGACGGGTACGGCGCTTGCCGCGATCGCACGCGCGACCGGCTCTTCATTGAACGACCAGAGATCTTCCAGGCTGCCACCGCCGCGCGTCACAACGATCACGTCAACCGGCGATCCCGAACGGTTGAGCACGTCGAGCGCAGCGACAATCTCCGAGGCCGAGCCATCGCCCTGAACGCGTACGGGAACAACACGCACCCAGGCACGTGGATGGCGCTGGAACAGGATGCGGAGAAAATCTCGTATCGCGGCTCCAGTGGGAGAGGTTACCAGCCCGATGCACGCCGGCCAGCGCGGCAGGGGCCGTTTGCGTTCGGCGGCAAAGAGACCTTCGCGATAGAGGTCTTCCTTCAACGCGTCGAATCGACGCTGCAGCTCGCCGAGGCCGACCGGTTGCAGACGATCTGCCACGAGCTGATACGTGCCGCGAGGCTCATAGACCGTTAGCCGACCGGCAACGACGACCCGAACACCATTCTCCGGACGAAACTTCAACCGCGACGCCGACGAACGCCACATCACGCATGGCAGCTGCGCGGACGCCATCCGCGACGTCCCGGCGCTGGCGGCGTCGTCCACAAGGGAAAAGTAAAGATGCCCAGACTGCGGCCGCGAAAAATTCGAGATCTCACCTTGGACGCGCACGTACGGAAACGCCTCTTCGAGCGTCTCACGCAGCGCGCCCGTCACTTGTGTCACGGTGAAAACGGGCGGCTCCTGCAGAAGTCCGGGCTCGAAAGAGAAGCTCTTCATGCGCGGCATGATGCCACGGATGACACGACGTGTGTATCACAAAGGCGAGGTGCGATCGGTTCCGATCGCGGTTGATCGCCGAGGTCTTGGTCCTTCGGAAAGGGCGGCGGACACGGACGTAGTTCGGACGTACCCAGACAGATGCAGATACGGCGTCAGAGGCAGAGGCAGAGGCAGAGGCAGAGGCAGAATAGTCAGAATCAGAGTCAGATGCAGATACGGAGGCAGATACAGATACAGATACGGAGCCAGACGCAGAGAACCGGTCTTCGATCGCCCACGCACACTCCCACGCACACTCCCACGCACACTCCCACGCACACTCCCACGCACACTCCCACGCACACTCCCACGCCCACGCCCACGCACACGCCCACGCCCACGCACACGCACACGCCCTCGCCCACGCCCTCGCACACGCTCACGCTCACGCTCACGCCCACGCTCACACACAAGACCGGACGGCACACGGGAGTGTGCCTGCTACTTTCAGCCCACGCACACGCACACGCACACGCACACGCACACGCACACGCACACGCACACGCACACGCACACGCACACGCACACGCACACGCACACGCACACGCACACGCACACGCACAAGACCGGACGGCACACGGGAGTGTGCCTGCTACTTTCAGCCCACGCACACGCACACGCCCACGCACACGCACACGCACACGCACACGCACACGCACACGCACACGCACACGCACACGCACACGCACACGCACACGCACACGCCCTCGCACACGCACACGCACACGCACACGCTCACGCTCACGCCCACGCTCACACACAAGACCGGACGGCACACGGGAGTGTGCCTGCTACTTTCAGCACACGCTCACGCTCACACAAGACCGGACGGCACACGGGAGTGTGCCTGCTACTTTCAGCACACGCACACGCACACGCCCACTCCCACTCCCACTCCCACTCCCACGCACACTCCCACTCCCACGCACACTCCCACTCCCACTCCCACTCCCACTCCCACGCACACGCACACGCACACGCAATCGCGCATCGCCTTGAAGCGCTTTTCTTTTGCAACATCGGGGTCGGGGTGTGCCAGACCGGACGACACACGACGTTGCTTGCTCCTTTGGACGGTCTTCCTTCGTTGACTTTGTTTCCTTTTGTTCAACTCTTCTTCTGATCTCTTGAATCTTGAACAGATGCAAACGAAGCAAACGAAGAATGGGATGAGAAGGCCAATCCATCCCCACGCAGTGCTATAAAGCCTGCAGTTAAAATCACGGGCTTCGCTCGTGGCGAGCCCAAACTCAGAGGAGGATTGGCCATGCGTCAGTTTAGCACGAATCGTCGTCGGGAAATTACCGTGGGTGTCGATCTCGGGAAGAGAAAGAGCCATGTTTTTGCCGTATCGCCCCAAGGCGAACTCCTGGAGGATCAATTGATCAGCTCCTCGGCGGAGACGTTCGAGAAGTTCTTCGGTCAATGGGAGCACGCTGAAGTCGTGATCGAGGCTGGACCGCAGGCCGTCTGGGTCAACGCGTTACTGCAGAAGCTCGGTCACACCGTGCTGGTGGTGAATCCGCGCGAGATGCCGGAGATCTACAAGACAAAGAAGAAGACCGATCGCATCGACGCCAAGAAGCTGGCACGAGCAGCATGGCGCGACCGAGCTGAGTTACCTCTGGTGCACCTGCGCAGTCTCAAGCAGCAAGCCGAGATTGCAGTGATCCGCAGCCGCATGCTGTTCGTCAAACAGCGCACGGAAATGATCAATCACGTGCGCTCGCGCTGCTTGAGTTTTGGCTGCTGCCTACCTGCGTGCGACGGTCACTACTTCGAGCGCAAAGTCAAAGACAAGATCCCGCAAGAGCTGGCGCCCGCGCTCCTTGCGATCCTGAAGCAGATCGCGAACCTCAGTGCACAGATCGCGGACTTCGACAAGCAGATCGAAGGTTTGTGCAAGAGTTACCCGCCGACTGACAGGCTGCGAACCGTACACGGCGTGGGTGCCCTCACGGCGTTAGCGTTCGTCTTGACTGTGCATGATCACCGTCGTTTCGAGCAAAGTCGTCTGGTGGGATCCTACATTGGGCTTACTCCCATAGTCGATCGGTCCTCGGGGCGCGATCCGCAACTGAGAATCAGCAAGTGTGGTGACCCCTACATGCGCAAGCTCTTAGTCACAGCGGCACATTGCATCCTCGGCCCCCACGCTCTGGACAGTGAGCTGCGCCGTTTCGGGCAGCGAATTTGCCCTCCAGGTTCGAAAAACCGAGGCGCAAAGAAACGAGCCGTCGTCGCGGTCGCCCGCAAGCTGGCGGCTCTGCTCCATCACTTGTGGAATAACGACAAGGACTACCAACCCTTTCCCAACGGAACGCCTCAGAAGCAGTCACTTCCTGGTCACGGGCGCCGTCCGCCAGGGAAGATGAAAAGCTCGTCGCAGTTGGCAGGAGCGAACTGATCTCTTCGCACTCTCCGTTACGAAACACGAAGCAAACGCAACTCGGAGGTGACTCGCTAAGCTAAAACAACCCCAAGACAAATAGAGCACAGTGACAGATGCCCAGTCTGGGTGACTGCGGTTCGTTTCCTGATTGCAAGGAACTCCTATTTCCTTCGACGTCGTCACGAAGAATGCAGCGCCCGCACTGGTTCGGACCCCACCCTGCACCCCGAGTGCGAATGGAAGCATGGCGCGCTTTGCTCTAGCACCGAAAGTCGTTCGCAATACCACCAACAGACGCTCCGCGGCCGCTGGGCCGCCCATCCTGCCCCCTTTGCGACCGACCTCCGGTGCCGCCTCGCTAGGCGCAGGTCGAACAGCGATGTCCAAAGATCGACCTGCGCTGAGGACCTCGCTACGCTCGGACGGAAACCAAGGTTTCCTCGGTTGACTTGTGGCCTTCTACGAAGATCAGACAGAGAAGCGGCAGGCGCTCGAGGACCCCACCCGCACGCCCACGCAACCACAAGACTGACGCTCACCAACACCACGGACGCGAAACATCCTGACCATCGATACGAAAAACAGGTTCGTCGTCCGTTTGATCTTGTCACCGCGCCTTGACATGTTCCCCGTGCAGCCGCAAAGGAATACGTGATGCTGCGCTTCACGCTTCGGTTACAATGCGGACAAAGAAGCGATGCAGTCACTGCCGCGTTGCGTGATTGCTGTAGCAGTTGAGGCAAAGCAGTTGAGGCAAAGCAGTTGAGGCAAAGCAGTTGAGGCAAAGCAGTTGCGCGACGGACGCATGAGTGTTGTCGGGAAGGCTCGTACTGGACCAGCTCGTTGGGATGTTTCCGGCGTCACACGAGCCTGTGCGCCGCTCACCCTCTTGATCGCAATCCTTGCCGAAGGGGCATTTTCGCAAGATCGGCCGGTACTCTTGCGCCCGCCGACCCGCACAGCTCAGCGTGTGCTCGAAAACCTGCGGCCACTCTCAACCGAACCGCTGTCGACACGTTGGGACGAGTCCACCGGGAGAATCCGCGCCTTGACTGCCCGCATTCCTTTGCAGCTCACAGGCTCGATCGCCGAGACTTGCCAAGCGTTCCTCGCAGCGGTCCAACCGCTTGTCGGCGGAGCCGACGACGGGGTGACTCTGATAGCGACGAGCGAGCAGCAGGGGATCGGAACGACCCACGTCCGCTTCCAGCCATTCGTCGAAGCCGTCCCGCTGTCGAGCGGAGAGATCGTTGTCCATGTCGATCGTTCGTCTGCAAACGGAACGGTCGACCTGATCGGTGTCACGAGCACTCTTCCTTTCTTAGGAGAGCCGCCCCAGGACTTGCTTCAGCTGGTCACCCCGACGTTGACCGCAGCGGAAGCGATCGACGCGGCGGTTCGCAACCTTGCAGCAGCGCAGCGCCGCCCACCGAGGGCCAGACTCGAGCTCCACGCACTACCACTTCCGCTGCGTTTGACCTGGGCCGTGACGGTCTGGACATCGAAACCTAGCGGCATGTTCGTACTTCGCATCGATGCCCATTCCGGGGCGCTGCTCTCGACGACTGACCGACTGCGATACGGCCCCGGCGAAGCACGTGACGGAACGGGACGCGTATTTCTCGTCAACCCAGTCGTGGCGCTGAAGAATCCGAGTCTCGAGGATAACGACGACGACGCGTCCGCCGTGCCCGATGAAGCGTATGCAGACGTCGCGCTTCGCGGCCTCGACGGCAGCGGCGGCTGCGCCGGCGAATTCGTTGACACCACATCAACTCCCAACGCGGTACGGCGCGTGCGCCTCGACTTTCCGTTCCGCCGCGACCACGATGGCTTCGAAGAAGTGATGATTTACTATCACATCGATTCCGTGCAGCGCTTCATTCAGTCGCTCGGGTTCGGCGACATCGCCAACTGGCCAATCGCGGCTTTCGCCAACTCACAGCCCCCCGGGATCCCATACGAGGACCCCCAGGCTTTCTTCGAACCGAGTTTTGACACACCCGGACGCGGCGCGATGGCATTTGGCTCGGGTGGGGTCGACTTCGCCGAAGATGCCGAAGTCATCATCCACGAGTACGGCCATGCGACCCAGGAGAATCAGATTCCGAACTTCGGAGCGACCTTCGAATCCTTCGAGACGTTCGCCATTGGCGAAGGATGGTCCGACTTTTTTGCCGCCGCGTACTTGGCCGAGTTCAGCGATGGATTCGGCGACCTCTGCCTAGCCGATTGGGTGAGCCGCGGTTTGGAGGATTTCCTCGACGTACCGTGCATCCGTCGCCTCGACTCAGAGAAGGAGTATCCCGAAGCACTCGTTGGCGAGCCACACGCCGATGGAGAAATGTGGTCGGCGTCCCTTTGGCAGATATTCACCGAGCTGGGTCGGAACGAGACTCTTCGTCTTGTCTTTCAAAGCCACTTCTTTCTGTCCAACAACGCGTCATTTCGCGACGCCGCTGATGCAGTCATTCAAGCCGACCAGGCTCTGAACGCGGGCTCGAACGCCGAACTACTTCAGCGAGTTTTCGGGCGACGAGGATTTCTGAACTCACGTCTCAGCCTGTCGTGGTTTCACTCGGTGCGCTTCGCGCCGAATGTCGTGATTACAGCTGGGACAACGCGAACCCTCAAGGTGCTGCTGGATCGCACCGGCAACATCCAGACAGCTGCGCACCCGAGTCGGCCAATCCAAGTCTACGTCGACGTCGTCCACAACTTTCCCTTCGGCTTAGAGATGACACTTCAGTCGCCTACTGGCACTCGAGTACAGCTACAACAGAGCAGTTTCGGCGCATCGTCGCCTCCATTTATTTTCGGCGCCGACGACGCCTCGTCGCGTCGTTTGCAGTCCCTTGCAGGTGAACCGATCGCCGGGGTCTGGAGCCTGGAAATCAGCAATGGTGACTTCTTGGATCCAGCCACCGTCTCTTCATGGGGCCTTCGCTTCGGCGGATTCATTCGTGGCGACGCCGACCTCGACGGAACCCTCAGTCTCAACGACGCGGTGAGAACACTGCGGCATCTCTTCGTTTCCGGTCCCATGCAGTGCCAAAAAGCAGCCGACGTCAACGACGATGGACAGCTGAACGTGTCAGATCCGATCGCTCTTCTTCTTTTTCTGTTCGGCGGTCAAGAACCGCCCGCGGCACCCTATCCCAGTGCCGGTGACGATCCGACCCCGGATGAGCTCACTTGTGACGCCTGAAAAACCATACGTTTTTCCCACCAAGCCGCATCGCGCGCCATCTCGCCCGCCGTGCGACCCATGGCGCAAAACGCTTTGCACGTGCCGCTGCCTTCGACTCGTCCATCGGATGGCGGTTACGTGGTTCACGATCGCCTCGGCCCTGCTGACGCAAAGTCTTCCAGCGTACGGTCAGGCGACTGCTACTCTGTTCGCCCCGAGTTTCTTCGTCGACACAAGTGAACCTCTCGTACACCTCGTGTTTCGCGACGATCGGGGTGAACGCATCGACGAACCTATCCGCTTTCTTTTGACCGTCTCGGGCAACGCCGTGTTCGGCGAGAACGCCGCACTGGGCATTTTGACGTCCGGAGCTGGGGGACCTGTGGTTGGCTGCGAGACGATCGCCGGTGAGTTCGCTATCGCTCTTCGGGGAGTAGCGCCAGGCCCACTGCGATTCCTCCTGTCGCAAACTGGAGGCGGCCTGTCGATCGACGCCGTCCGCCACCGTGTCGCGCTCGATAGCGTCGATGGCGTCGATGCGGTGCGGCGATGGCAGACAGAGAGAGACTCGGATGGCATGGGGTGGATGATCACGGCGTTGGCCACCGAGCCGGACGACGCCGACGTGCGAGAAGGTTCCGCGGCGTGGTGGAGCGGCGAGCTGTTCGGCGACGGTGAATCAACGATCGTCTCAGTACCGATACAGGTTCCAGCAAGAGGCGACGCCCGGCTTCGGTTGGTCACACGCTATGAATTCGAGCCGGCGTCGTGCGGAGCCGTCGAGAACAGCGTCCACCGAGGCGGCTGGATCGAAATCCTTCGACCACATCGTCCGTGGGAAACGATCGAGCCCATCGACGGCTATCCATACCTTCTCGCCGACGTGTGTGCCCCCGACGACGGGCCGGCAGCCCCCCAGCCCGTGCTCGGCCGCGACAACGGCGGCGGGTTTGAGGAGATGTTGATCCAGCTAGACGCTTCCGACGCCGGCGACGCCGTACGAATTCGTTTTCGCGCCGCGAGTCGCTGTAGCGCTTGCGCTCCGGGTGGCGGCTGGTACTTAGACGACCTCTCCCTTGAGTCGACCGATCTCAGCGTTGAGATGCTTGCGGCCGACGAAGATGCAGACGGCGACGAGCTGACCAACGCAGAAGAAATCGCACAGGAGACGAACCCGCGCCGCTCCGACACCGACGGCGATGGCCTCTCCGATCAGGTGGAGGATCGCTCGGGACGTTTCGTCGATAACTCCAGCACTGGAACCGATCCCCGCGCGCCCGATACGGACTCAGGCGGGAGCTCTGACGGATTCGAAGTTGCCGTCGGCAGCGACCCCAACGACTCCGCCGATGACCCGCGAGCCGTGACGACTCCAGCGCGGCGCATCGATGGCAGCGGCCAGGCGTGGGTGCTTCTCAGCTCTGCGACAGCAAGCACGCTCGGCGGCGATCCACTGCTTGAAGCATTCGCCGACGGCGGAGGCTTCCAACTGGACGTTGACGGCAGACGATTCAGGAGTACGGCGAGCCTCCATGAAAGTGGCGAGGCAGGCGAATTGCTCGCCACGGACGCACGCGTCGACTCAGTCCAGACGATCCGCCGCGTCTGGGTTTCCCCGACGCATGGACTGGTTCGATACGTTGAGCGGTTCACGAATGTGACTGCCGAGTCCGCGGAGATCGTGGTGCAGCTGCGCCATGAGTTTTTCCACGACGGCTGGATCGATGTCGAGGCGACGAAGTCCAGCACTTCGTCACCTTCACCGGTGAATTGGCTGGCGAGCGATCGGTACGCACACTTCAACGATCGTGACCCAGACGATGGGATGCCGTCCTTCCTCTGGTTCTACGGCGACGACGGCGCGGAGGTAACCCCCGAGGACGCCACCCTTCTGAGCGCGACATCCGAGCGTCTCGCCGCTGGAGGTACAGCTGCAGCAGTGAGCTTCCGGCTGCAGTTGGCGCCCGGAGAGACGCGCGCACTCCTTCACTTCGGCTCTCTCAGTCCGCACCTGGACGCCAGCCGCGCCCAGGCCGATTGGTTGACCATGCAGCCGCAAGCCGCGCTCACGGGGCTCCGTCCACGAGACGAGCTCGAAGTCGTCAACTTCGCACTCGACCTGGACGGCGACGGCATGTCAGGGCTCTACGAGGTAACTCACGGACTCGACCCGACGGATCCACTCGACGCTGACGCCGACGCCGACGCCGATGGGCTGTCGAACGCGCAAGAGGCGGCACTGGGTACGTCAGCGACCGACGCGGACACCGACGGCGACGGGCTGTCCGATTTCGCTGAAGCCACGGACGGTCGATCCAATCCTCTGCTGTCGGATTCGGATCATGATGGCGTTCCCGATGGTGTCGATCCGTTTCCGGCGGCGAAGATCGCGGTGTTGTTACCGCCGACAGTCTCTGCACTCGTCGGCGAGCCTGCTACGGTGCGCGTCAGAGCGGAGGTCGACGGCGAGGCGTTCACCGAGCCGCTGCGGCTCGGACTGGCGCTCGAAGGAGTCGAGGCGGTGTTCACTGACCCCATCGAAGGCGGTCGTGCGCTCAGCGGTCTGGGGACGGCGCTCCTCCGTGCCGAGATGGCGTCAGGAGAACTCGTCGTCGGCGTGCGCGCCGCGAGCGCCGGCGAGTTGACGGTTTCAATCGTCGACACCGATGGCGCCGGGATCGCGCCGCAAGAGTCTTTCTCGCACGACTTCGAGCGTGACGCTGCTGGTTTCGAAGAGCGCGTCACGTCTGACGTCTGGCAATGGGGAGCTCCCAAGTTGTCCGCAGCTCATTCAGGACAAAACGTTTGGGCGACCGTCATCGATGGCGACTATCCGCCCAACGTCGAAGCCCGACTTGTCACCCCGGTCTTTGCGTTCGCCGTCGACTCTTCGCCCGTGATCAGCTTCCAGCACATCCTAGAGCTGGAAGAGGGAGTCGACATCGCAATCATAGCATTCGACGATGGTCAGTCAGACATCGAGATCATCACAGATTTGTCGACGAACACACGGTTAGGCTACGAGCTCGTGCGGGTGTCTGCGTCGTCTCTCCGCGGTCGACGCGGACGCCTTGTGCTCGTTCTCCTATCTGACTTCTCCATCGAGTTCGGTGGCTGGCAGATCGACGACTTTCTCGTCGAAGGATTGCAGACCAAAACAACAGTTCGCGCGTTCGATCCAGGACTCGATGACGATAACGACGGCTTGAGCAATCGCGACGAGATCGCCCGAGGGACAGACCCGGACGACGCTGACACCGACGGAGACGGACTCGGCGACCAGGTGGAGACGGCGACCGGAATCTTCGTCGACGAGAACGACACTGGATCATCGCCAACCTCCGCCGATACGGATGGCGGTGGGCAAGGAGACGGTGACGAAGTCCGAAGAGGTAACGATCCGAATGTTTCCAGCGATGACACCGTGTCTGTCGACGTGTTCGACCCTGTAGTCGTCACGGGTGCGGACGAGCGGACGTGGCAAATCCTCTCCCTAGGTGCTGCCATCATGGACGACGAGTCGATTCTTGTGGATCTCGGCCTTCTCACAGTCGACGACGAGTTGTTTGTCTCCGAAACCGGAATTCTGGCGGAGGAGGGACAACTGCTGAGACTCTTTTCTGCAGATTTCTTTTCACCGCAGGGCGTGATCCGGCAGGTGTTCGTCCATCCCGAAGCCCCATGGCTGCGGTGGCACGATAGCTTTTCAGGCGATTCGCGCGTTGCCAACGTCGCGTTCGAAAGCTTCCTGATGTCTCTCGACGGAGTCGAGATCGTTTCGACATCGAGCGGCGATGAACTTCTCGATGCCAATGACGACGCTTATGTCGTCCGGCTCCGTCGTCTGGGAAACGACTTGTTCCTCGGCCACGCGTTCGTCGGCGCTGGCGCGATCCTGCGGCCATTCTTTATCGGTGTTGACGCCATCGGGAGCGCGTCGATCGAGTATGGCATCGGACCGGAGTCTCCGGAGAGTCTCGCATCGCTCCTGTCGTACGTCGTTGTCTCAGAAGATTTAGGAGTCGTCGAGGCCATCTTGCGCGACGTCAGGTCGCCGACGGGAGCGTATCTGCAGGGACTCGATGCAGCCGATCGTTCCAACGTCGTCAACTTTCAGATCGACAGCGATAGCGATGGTCTACCGGACCGTTTCGAGACCGCAGCTGGACTTGACCCAAGCGATCCGGACGACGCGGCGGCTGACCCTGACAGCGACGGACTAACAAACGCTGAGGAGTTTGCAATAGGAGCCTCGCCTCTACGCGCCGACACCGACGGCGACGGAGTTTCGGACGGCGAAGAAGCGAACCGCGGCACCTCGCCAACCAACGCCGACACCGACGGCGACGGCATCGGTGACGCAGACGACACGCTCCCGAACACACATATCGTTCTCCACCACCGCGAGGAGATCGTCGGAATCGTGGACGAACCGATCGTTTACCGCGTCGCGGTTCGCGACGCCCACGGCACGCCGCTCTCCGATCAGACGATCGCTGATGCGGACGTCCGGCTTGTGTTCGAGCTCTCCGACGACGCGCGTTTCGCCGGCATCCTCCACGGTGATGCCGTGACGCCACCGACGGCTCAGTCCGTAACGGTACGACCTCGAGGTGGTTGGATAGTCGTCAGCGTCGGCTCCGATCGCCCAGCGTTGGCAACGCTCCGCGTCAGCTCCTCTGTCGTGCAGACCGACGGGCAGTCACATGTGCGCGTCCTAACGCCAGATATCGACGCCGATGGCGACGGACTTCCGAATCGCTTTGAGGTCACCTGGGGCACGGATCCGGACAACTCGGACACCGATGGAGACGGCATCGGTGATCGGTTTGAAACGGCGAGCTACGCCTTCCGTACTGCGGTCGAGATCGGCACGTTTCCGTGGCTGGGCGATTCCGATGGAGGCGGTCTTCATGACGGCGATGAGCTGCCACAGTTCAACCCGGTGATCGCGGCGGACGATGTCGTCGAGACGACCCTACCGCACGTGGTGAACGCCGGCGAGGCGTCATGGCTTGTCCTGCCGTCGACGGCGCTTTCGGAGCCCACTGCAACTCCCGTGGTTGTCGACAACGCCGCGGTGCTCAGTGTTGACGGCGACTTCGCCGGAGCTGTCGCGATCGCCAAGGCGCTACCCGGCGATCGGGGCGTCATCGTCGGTCCTACCGCAGTCGGCCCGCTGACGCTACGTCGCTACGTCGCTTCCCAACTCGGGCCGCAGCCGCTCATACGCATCGAAGACGAACTCATCAACTCCACCGCAAGTGCCCAGGACGTTCTCGTGGAACTGCACTTCGACGTCGCCCTCGACTCGTTCACCTCTCGATTCGACACTTCAAGTGACGACAACACAGAGTCCCGGCAGGGCTCATGGGCTCTATTGGGCCGAGGAGACGCTGCGCTCCTACACGTTTACCCCCGGACATCGCCTCCCCCCCGAACGTCGCGCCCGGCAGTCGATCGTCTGCGCGAAGAGTTTTCGCTATCTTTCGCCCCGGGTGAACACAAAGTCCTCGTCCACTATATCGCGGTGGGAAGCGCCTCAGCCCTGAGCACGTTAGGATCTCGGCTGCTCGATTCGGAATCGACGATCTTCGAGCCGCAGCAGGCGCTCGGCAATGCCGTGAGCAAGCCCGAAACCGGCCTCTTGGTGTGGGATGCGTGGCCGCGCGAGGAACTCGCGTTCGGTGAGACTTGGTCACTCGCGGGCGAAGGCTTCGATGCGGATGCGCGCGTCACCATAGGGGTTGAACCCTCGCGTGTCATCAGATGGACACCGACTCGGCTCGTCCTTGAAGCCCCACGCCAGGCTGCGAGCGGTGTCGTTCGCGTCACCACCGCCGCAGGCACCTCAAGCCTGATCGCTGCACAGCTACGCGTCGGTGAGGGCTCGGAACAGTTCCGGCGCGGTGAAGTCAACGACGATCGAGTGATCGACCTCACGGACGCCTTGGCTCTGATCGCCATCCTTTTCCGCGGCCAAAGTGCTCCCGAGTGCATGGACCGCCTCGATGTCAACGACGACGGAACCGCCGACCTCAGTGACCCCGTTTATCTCCTGCGGGCCTTGTTCGCCGGCGATCGCGCCATCCCGCTTCCAGGCGGCGTCGTTCCCGGGCGCGATCCGACAGAAGATGCGTTGACGTGCGCTCCCTAGCCTCGAGCTAGCCCTGTCACATCGACCTCCGTTCGTGGCCAACGCCCGAGCTCTGCTGCAGCCGGCTACAGTACTGCGGCTGACCGTTTCACGTTCCTTCAGGCGCGCGCTCTTTGAGGCAAATCGACACGCTCGATACTGAGCGCTTTGCCAGTCTGATCGTCGACCGAGACGAGCACGCCACACAAGCGGGTGTTGCCAGAGGCCACGTTGAACTGCGCGTGCATACTGGTCTCGAATTTGTGTAGGACGTTCTTGACGTCGCGGCCAATGACAGAATCGTATGGTCCCGTCATCCCAATGTCGGTGATGTAGGCTGTGCCCCGCGGCAGGATTCGGGCGTCGGCCGTCGGAATGTGGGTGTGAGTGCCGAATACGAGTGACGCGCGACCATCGAGTTTCCACGACAACGCCACCTTCTCGCTGGTCGCCTCGGCATGAATCTCGACCACACAGATATTTGTCTCGGCCTTCATACGCTCGAGCGCATGGTCGGCAGCTGCGAAAGGGCAATCTGCCGGCCCCATGAAGATTCGCCCGATGATCGTCGCCACTCCGATGCGCACGCCTTTTCGGGACTCGAGTACAGTAATGCCTCGCCCCGCAGCCTGGCTGGGATAGTTCAGCGGCCGAAGCAGTCGGGAGTCGGAATCCAGCACCTGCGTGATCTCCATACGCTTCCAGACGTGGTCGCCGCAGGTGACACAATCAACACCGGCGCGACGAATCTCATTGAACAGATTGCGCGTGATGCCGCTGCCTTGTGCCGCATTCTCACCGTTGGCGATCACGAAGTCGATGTCGCGCTCCTCGACGAACTGAGGCAATCGATCCTTGAGAACACCGCGCCCCGGCTTGCCGACAATGTCGCCGATCGCAAGTATGCGGACTTCCAACACAAATCCTTTCTAAATCACGACGCGCGAAGCGTGTTCGCGCCGAGACAAAACCTTCGCATCGCCACTCGTTCGAACTATCTGGCATACTCAACGACACGCGTCTCCCTCAGAAGCGTGACTTTGATTTCACCTGGATAGGTCAATTGATTTTCGATTTCAGCGGCTATATCACGACACAACTTCAGCGCCTTCTTGTCGCTCACCTTCTGGGAGTTGACGAAGACACGAACTTCACGCCCGGCCTGAATCGCATTCGCGGATTTCACACCGGCGAAACTGAGAACTACCGACTCAAGCTTCTCGAGCCTCTTGATGTAGCGTTCGAGGGTTTCACCGCGGGCGCCAGGTCGTGAGCCCGAAATCGAGTCCGCGATCTGTGTGATCACGGCGTAAATGCTCTCCTGCGGGACGTCGTTGTGGTGCGAGGCGATCGAGTTGATCACTTCGGGCGGTTCATCGTAACGCCCCGCGATGTTCGCCCCGATCTCGGGGTGCCCACCTTCGATCTCGTGATCTACGGCCTTGCCGACGTCATGCATGATCGCGCAGCGGCGCGCCAACGTCATGTCGAGTCCGAGCTCCGAAGCGATCATCCCGGCCAGGTTGGCGCATTCGCGCGAATGGGTCAAAACGTTTTGACCATAGCTAGTGCGGAACTTCAGGCGCCCCAACAGCGTGATCATCTTCGGGTGAACACCCGGAAGATTGAGATCGTAGACGACCTTCTTCCCTTCCTGCTGGATCAGCTCGTTCATCTCCTTCTTTGTTTCCTCGACAACTTCTTCGATCCGCGCCGGATGGATGCGCCCATCCGCAATGAGCTTCTGCATGGCGCGGCGAGCCATCTCACGCCGAATGCTGTCGAAACACGAAAGGATGATCACCCCAGGTGTGTCATCGACGATGACGTCGACACCGGTCGCCTGCTCGAAAGCGCGAATGTTGCGTCCCTCGCGACCGATAACGCGCCCCTTCATCTCGTCATTCGGAATTTCGATCGTCGCTGTTGTGATCTCCTGACAGTAGCTCGACGCTATCCGCTGCATGCACGTCCCGAGGATTTCGCGCGCGCGGGTCTCCGCAGTCTCCTTCACTCGGTCGACGGTGCGCGCAATCAAGGTTTCTTTCTCATGCTCGAACTCACGCTCAAGCTTTTGAAGCAGCAGTTTTTCGGCCTCGTCTTTGCTGAGCTCCGTGATTTTGTAGAGTGATTGCTTCTCCTCTTCGATCGTCTGCTCGACTTCCTGCTCACGTTTTTCGATCATGCGCGACCGCTGTTCGAGGCTCTTCTCCTTGCTGTCGAGATAGCTCTCTTTCTTGTTGAGCAAATCGAACTTTCGATCGAGGTTGTCTTCCTTCTTCTCGACACGCCTCTCTAAGGCGTTCTGCTCTTCTCGCTTCTCTTTGAGCTCTTGGTCGACGCTCGAACGTTTTTCACGCAGCTCGCTCTCAAGGCGATTGCGAGACTCTTCACTCAGGCGCTCGCTTTCAACCTTCGCCGCTGCGAGAATCTCATCGGCCGTCTTCTTCGCCGAGCGCACCCGCAACCAATAGACAAGAAAGACCACGAGACCGGCGAGAACGCCGGTCGCAATACTGAGAGGATCCATCGCTGACTCCCTTTTCGCTGACGTCGGGTAGGAACGCAGCTGCGCCGGGCTCGACTCGCTCTTTGCTCGCGGCTCGATGACTCGACCGTAACCACGAACGTGGCGCCACCAGCTCGGCGGCGCAACACGAGATGGGAGGAGCGGGTTGAGCGGACGGAAGGCCTCCTTGCTCGGCCAATCCGGCGCTCCTCAACGCAGCGGGAGGCGTCTGTTCACCTCGAACCGGCAGCATCGGCGCTCTCCTTTCCTTGAGCACAGACAGCTGGTTCTCACGGGCGACGAGGGCGAACGAGGTCTCAGAAGAGACCTAAGTCACCATCGGCAGCGCGGCGACAACCCGAATTCGTCGGCAGACGTCAGGGGCAGCAGGCCCACACGGACAGGGCTGCGCGGAAACCGCCGCATGCTGTACGCCGCGCAAAACGTCGCGGCACGGCACCAAATCAGACGCGCCCTCGCGGCGCGTCGCAGGGAGCAAGTCACGGCGGGAGTGGAACCGGCGACGATCGCCTCGATTCAGTCGGCGATGGAGAGGTTCCGTTAATTGACGTTCATAGACGAAATCGGTGCCGCGCGACGCCAACGGGCCTGGTCGCCCGTAACGCCCGCGGAACCTGCGGGGAAAGCGGCCCGGACCTTGTAGGATCTCGAGCGCACTGCGTTCCTCGCTGTTCGCGATCTGTAAAATCCTAGAGACGAATAGTGAACCTAGTGAACAAAGTTCTTTCTGTGTAAAACACTTCCACACTCTCTCTTCCGTGGCCGCCGTCGCGACCCGCGCGCCGTTGCGTACGCTACGTGCCCCCGGAGTCTGAGCCTCCAGGCGCACGGTCGCCGAACGCAAAACCCACGGACCGACCTGACCGCCGTCGCGATGCCCCGACGACGACACCCCGCAAGCGCTCGCTGGAGCTACTTCGGAAGCCGCCTTCTCAGACACCGCCCTCTTCGAAAACGTTGAGGTCTCGCAAACCGTGCGCGAAAAAGTGCCAAAGTCGATCTGCGAACTCACCGCGATGACGCCGAAAACGACGCCTACCAGCCGGCTCGAACGGGAACGACAAATCCTCTTGCGCACGCCGAAAGACATTCTCTTAAGGTCTTTAATCAACAACACTTGAAATGGCCAGAATGAACGTCAACCTGGCCAAACTTGGAGCGCGGCGGGCTTTCGCTAAACCCTAAGATCCGCGCTGCACATTGTAAAATCGCCCGATGACGCCGTCAACCTTGAAGGAAACGCAGCCGCGGACGGCGAGCCTGCCGTGGCGACCTCTGTGCGTCGGGTCACGTTCGCGCTTGGAGCCGTGACGCGAGGAGCCGTCACGAAGGTCCGCCTCGAGACAGCGGCACGGCGCAGTGGTAGGGCGCAGCGGTAGGGCGCAACGGCACAAGGCGTCGACACAGCGCCGGCGCGCGGCATCGACGGAAGCGTTCGGTACGGTTGCCAGAGGCCGCGCTCCGGTAATCATGCCCATCCCTGCCCACAAATGTTTGACGCCTTCGAAAGCCGAACGGAGAGGATAGAACTGTTAGCGGAGGAATTGAGACGTGGGTATGAACGGATCGACGCAGAGGATTCTTCTCGCCGTCTGGCTGTTGTCGGCTGCGGGTTGCGGTGGCGTCGCGAGCTCCGCGCCGCCACCATGGATCTTGAAGCTCGATGTCGACGGCACAGAAGTCGAGTTCAAGCTCGAAGTGCTCAATCTGTTTCTCTACGACGACGAGACGACCGTCGAAGACTTTGAGGTTGTCGGTGAAGGGGTCACACTCGTCGGCGAGCTGCCTTCCGTCCGGGTCGGATATGGCGCCGAGTGGAAGAAGGTCATCGGACACGCTATGGAGTTGCGGCCGCAAGGCGGCGATCCGCACGAGCCGAAGCTGGGGGCCCTCCGCCTTCCCGGATCGGAACGGGTTCTCGAAGTCATCGGCGGCGAACTGCGTCCTGAACGCCTTACAGGAAAGTACGCTGGTAGGGATGGCGACTTGACGCTCTCCGGACGAGTGCGCCTCCGCGTCCGAGACGTCATCGACGAGCGTGAGATTGAAGGCACGTTCGCAGTTCACGTCGTGACCTGGGGCTAGCCCCTGCTGAGTGACCTATCTCTGCGATAGGAAATCGGCAGGCGAACACGGCAACGTGTGCGCGCCTGCATTCGCCTCGCGACTGACCAGGGGCGAAGAGCCTGGAGAGACGCGCACGATGGCAGGACACGGATCGCCGGGCATCATCATCATGCGCCTGGGAAGCCCGCGTCGTGTTGACGCAAGGTGAAACCCTGACTATCGTGATCGGTGCGGTCGCTCCGATCCTCTGAGGAGCTCGCGTTGGAGACCCACCCGAGCCGACTTCGAACGCCAACCAGGTCGCGCGGCTGCGCGGCACGTCTCGTTCCTGTATCCACGCTGCCTCGAATCCAACGCCGACAAAGAAACTCTTGTCGCGAGGCATCGGAGTCAATATCTCATCCTTCCATCGATTGCTCAGCAAGGAGCCACTATGCGATTGGCGTCGATGCCTCCTGTCGTTCTTTTCATAGCGGTCCTATCGTTGATCTGGATCGCCGCCACACTAGACGTTTTTTCCGCGACGCCGCAGCCCACGGGCGGCGCGCAAGAGCAACCACCAAACGTCATCCTGATCCTCTGTGACGACATGGGCTGGTCGGACATCGGCTGCTACGGAAGCGAGATCGCGACACCACACATCGACTCACTTGCCCGGGACGGTCTGCGTTTCACGCAGTTTTACAACAATGCCAAGTGCACGACGACGCGTGCCTCCCTCGTCACCGGCCTCTACCCACGTCGCGGCAAAGGAGGGCTGCTGAGAAAGAACATGCTGACGCTGGGCGAAATGCTGAAACCACGTGACTATCAAACAGCGCTCAGTGGCAAGTGGCACCTCGGACGCACCCACGTCGCGCATCCGTTTTATCGCGGCTTCGACTCCTACTACGGCCTGCTCGATGGCGGCTGCAATTTCTTTGATCCGGGTCGGCCGGATCCACACTACAAGGGCGGTCGTGTTCGTTACTTCGCAGAGAATGATCGACGCATCTTCAGTTTCCCAGCCGACTACTACACGACCGACGCGTTCACAGACGCGGCGATCACATCTCTGCGTCGCTTCGCGCGTCAGAAGCGACCGTTTTTTCTGCATCTCTGCTACACCGCGCCGCACTACCCACTCCACGCACGCCCCGCTGATATCGCCAAATACAGAGGCAAGTACCGGGGCGGTTGGAACGAGCTGCGGCGACAGCGATACGAACGACAGCTCGCCATGGGGCTGATCGATCAAGAAACGCACCCACTCTCGGAAACAGACTCACGATCCTATCCGTGGGAGAGTGCGGAGCAGGACTTTGAGGACCTGCGCATGGCGGTGTACGCTGCGATGATCGACTCCATGGACCAAAACATCGGGCGACTGCTCGCGGCGCTCGACGAAACAGGCCTGCGCGATAACACGATCGTCATGTTTCTATCCGACAATGGAGGCTGCGCCGAGGAACCTGGCGGACGAGACCCTGCCGAGCGCAACCCAGGGCCGGTCGACGACTACGTAGCCGTCGGCCCAGCGTGGGGCTGGGCGCAGAACACACCGTTTCGCCGCTACAAGAGTTGGGTGAACGAGGGCGGCGTGCGCACCCCGTTCATCGTTCGCTGGCCGGCTCGCATCAAAGCGGGGAGCATGACGCGTGAAGTTGGGCACATCATCGACATCGGACCGACGCTCACGGAGCTAGCGGCGGTCGAATTGCCGACAGAGGTAGATGGCGAAGCCATATTGCCGTTCGAAGGCCGAAGCCTGGCGCCGATTCTAGTCGGCGGTTCAAGACCTGCGCCCGACTTCCTCGCCTGGGCATGGGGTGGAAACCGAGCGCTGCGGCGCGGCGCGTGGAAGATTGTCTGGGACAAACTGGTGCGTCGATGGGAACTCTACAACCTCGAGTCCGACGCCACAGAGACGAACGACCTCGCGGCTCGTTTCCCGGAGCGCGTTGAGAAGCTCAAGAAGCTTTGGTTCGAGTGGGCGGACCGAAGCGAGTTGAACTTCGACACCGAACTCTTTGGACCCGCTCCGTTTCAAGCCACTGGCTTCAAGGTCGGCGAAGTCGGATCAAACTCCGCGATCATCTGGACACGCCTGACACAGCGCGCTAAGCGCAACCCCGCGACCGCCCCGGCCGTCGACATTGTGTTTGCGGCGGACGACCCGAATCGCAACGAAAAGCGCCGGCGGGTCGAGCGTATTCAGTACCGCGTTGGAACTGACGCCCGTGACCTCCGCAACGCCGCGCCTGGGATGCCAGGAGAAGTCCGCGTCCAATACGCGGCCAACAGTGCCAATCCCAGCTGGCAGACCACGTCCTGGCAGCCCGTCGACCCACGTCGTGACTTCACCCACCAGTTCGAGTTGGACGGTCTAACCCCGGGAACGAAGTACCTGGTGCGTGTCGAGGCGCGCGACGCAGACAGCGGTCAACCGGGCCAATCGCTGTCTGGGAGATTCTGCACAGCGCCGGCAGCCGATGCTCCCACCAGGGTGGTCTTCGCTGTGTCGACCGGCCAAGCATACAAAGACCGAGACTGCGCTGACGGCTTCAAAATCTACAACAGTATCCTGCAGCTCGACCCAAGCTTTTTCGTACACACCGGTGATATCGTCTACTACGACCGTCTCGCGAAGTCGCTGCCACTGGCGCGGTATCATTGGCAGCGGACGTACGGGCTGCCGTCGAATGTCAACTTCCATCGACAAGTCGCCAGCTACTTCATCAAGGACGACCACGACACCTGGCAAAACGACTGCTGGCCCGGTATGCAGCGTGACAACATGTTCGAGTTCACCTTCGAGCAAGGACTGGCGCTGTTTCGCGAACAGGTACCGATGGGAGAGTCCACGTTCCGCACACGGCGCTGGGGAAAGCATCTGCAGGTGTGGTTGGTCGAAGGACGAGACTTTCGCAGTCCGAACGGCGACCCAGACGGCCCTCAAAAGACCATTTGGGGAGCCGAGCAAAAAGAGTGGTTGAAGCGATCTCTCGCTGCCTCAAACGCGACGTTCCGCGTCCTGATCAGCGCCACCCCTATCGTCGGTCCTGACCGCTCGGCCAAACGCGACAACCACTCCAACGCGGCCTTCCAGCACGAGGGGGATGAGATCCGCGCGTTCCTCGCCCAGCAGCGAAACACGGTGGTCGTCTGCGGCGACCGTCACTGGCAGTACGTGTCTCGAGATCCCGCCAATGGCCTCCTCGAATTCTCCTGCGGCCCGGCCAGCGACGCGCACGCCGGCGGCTGGAAGCAAGAGAACTTCGTTAAAGAGTACCACCGCTACCTGAACGTCGTCGGCGGCTTCCTCTCGGCCACCGTGGAAGAAGACGACACCGCCGCATCGCTCACATTCCGACATCACTCGGTGGACGGGAACGTGCTCTTCGAGGAGCGTCTGACGTCAGACTAAGGGGAGATCGAGGGCAAGGTCATTCGCGTTCGCGCAGGAACGAGCGGACGGAGTGGGAGCTGCGCGCTTGGGCTCGGACCGTCCGTTCGGCCGGATTGGGCTTGGACCGAGGGCGCCGGCGAGACGAGGCGTTTGCGTGGGCGTGGGCGTGGGCCTGGGTGACGGTGACCGTGGGCGCGCGCCTCTGTCTCAAGCCCGCCACGTGCACGGCGGGCCCGAGGCTCCTGCGTCAGTGCGTCAGCTTCCAGAGCATCGCCTGCAGCGCATCGATGTCCGCGAGTACCGCAGCGGTGTGCGATGCATCGATGTAGCCCCGAGCTTCAGCAACCCGAAGTGCCGTGCACACCTCTTCAGCGCTGCCCGAAGCGATGCGCCAAAGATGCCCGCGGTCACGCCCCTCGCGTCGATTGCCTTCGCCCAAACTGAGCGCCAGAGAAGAGCCTGCGTCGCGCAGCTGAGCGGCCAGCTTCGAGTCGTGACGACGAACGCTCGAGACAAGCGGGCGCAGCTGACGAACGATGACAAAAGTGTGATCCAAAGCGAGAAAGCCCATGAGTGACTCCGGTAACGGTTGAGTGAACTGTCGCCGACGCCCGACGCGGCGGCGTTTCACTACCGACAACCGACCGAGAGACGGGGTCAAGGGCGCGAAGCGCCGAGCGCAGCGAGGGTACCCTTGAGGCCGTCTCTCGTTTGGTTACGATCGACAAAACCGCCGCCGCACGCACGGGGCAGAAGAGCTCTCCTCTACGTTAGGCTCGATCGCCGCGGCCGCACCGGTGGGCGTGAGCGTGGGCGTGGGCGTGGGCATGGGCGTGGGCGTGGGCGTGGGTGTGAGCGTGTGCGTGTGCGTTTGCGTTTGCGTTTGCGTTTGCGTTTGCGTGGGCGTGGGCGTGTGCGTGGGTGTGGGCGTACCAGCACTCTGCATCTGCCTCCGCCTCTGCCTCTGTCGACGTTACGCCGGGGGCGGCCCTGGCGGCGTCGGCGGCGGAGCGTCCACCCAACCGACGTCGCTCGGCAGGATGATATCCGGGCCCGAGTGTGACTCGGCGCCGCTCGCCCCCAGCAGTCGGTCGCTCAGATCTCGGAAACGGCGCGCCACGAGATCGTTGACCGAACCTGGCGTCCAGTTCCCTCCATCGTCCTGGACTCCGGCTTCGACCCCTGTGAGTACTTCCATGCCGCGGTCGACATGATCGATCGCCCAGACACTGAACTGGCCGGCTTTCACCGCGTCGACGACGTCACGTCGCAACATCAAGTGTTGGACGTTTTGCACCGGAATAAGAACACCCTGGTCTCCGGTCAAGCCGCGCGCGGCGCACAGGTCGAAAAACCCCTCGATCTTGTGGTTCACGCCGCCAATTGCCTGCACCTCCCCACGCTGATTGACGGATCCGGTCACGGCGACGCCTTGTCGAATCGGCAGTCCAGAAAGCGCCGAAAGGAGTACATAAAGCTCGGTCGTCGAAGCCGAATCGCCTGCAATCTCGCCGTAGGATTGCTCGAATGTGATCGACGCGGACAAGGCCAACGGGCGCTCCATGGCGAAACGTGCACCAACGAATCCGACGAGGATCAGGACACCCTTGTCGTGCGAGCTATGGGACAGACTCACGCGCCGCTCGATGTTGATGACGCCTTCGGTTCCCACGCGCACACTCGCCGTAATGCGACTCGGACGCCCAAAACGATAGTCGCCCAACTGATGCACGGCTAGGCCGTTGATCTGACCCACCGTCGCGGTGCTGGTGTCGACCATGAGGACATCCCGCTCGATCAGCTCTTGCACGCGTTCGCTGGCAAGACTGGAGCGAAAGTCCCGCTCCTTCACAGCGCGTTCGACGTCGGCTGCCGCGGCGTGATCGCCGCCATCCTTCTTGGCCCAGTATCCCACCTCTCGAACGAGATCGTTGATCTGACCAAAGGCGAGAGACAGCTTGTTCTGATCTTCGACGAGCCGCGAGCTCTCGTCGACAAGGGCTGCAAGGGCCGTACGATCGAAGGGTAGCAAGCCCTCTTCGTTCACCAACCGAGCGACCAGTGAACCAAAGCCTCGGATCGCTTCGTCTGAACGTTCGGTGTCAGAGTCAAAGTCCGCCTTCACCTTGAAGCTAGCGCGAAAGTCGGCGTCCTGGGCGAAGAGCGCGTGGTAGTAGAGTGGCTTCCCCGTCAGGCAAATCTTGAGGTCGAGGTGGATCGGCTGCGGACGGAGTGACTGCGTCGCCAGCAGCCCGAGTCGCTCACCAAGGTCTTCGATTGCGAGAACCCGGTCTTTCAGAACGTGCTTGAGGGCTTGGTAGGAATGAGGCGCCCCAAGGAGATCTTCGACGTCAACGACAAGAAACCCGCCGTTCGCCTTGGCAAGCGCGCCGGCACGGATCATCGTGAAGTCGGTCACAAGCGTCCCCAACTGAGCGCGGCGCTCGATGCGTCCGACGAGGTTTCCATAGGTGGGATTCGTCTCGAGCACGACCGGAGCGCCTTCGACGCTCGAGTTGTCGACGACAAGATTCACCGAATAGCGCGTCAGATCGGGTTCACGTGTAGGCAACGTCAAACCCGGCACCACAGCGACCGGCGGCTCCGTTTGTCGAAAATCGTCGAGGTGATCGAGCACGTCTGACTCGACCGCGTCGAGATAGCGCAAGACGTCCGAGTGCGCCGCAAACTCTTGGCGAAGGTCAAGCAGCACATCCTCGAGAACAGCCGTCACGACGCGACGATCGAGCGCCTTCAACTCCGCCTTGTGGCTCCGATCGATCTGTTTCACCTCCGCGACAAACTCGCGAATGAGCCCCTGTACCTTTTCCAGGCGTTCTTGCAAAGCCTTGCGCCCGGCGTCATCCAACTGCTTGTACGCAACTTCGGTGAAAGGTTTCCCGCTGCGATCGAGGGGGATTGGCTGAAACCCTTCGGGAGTCGCCTTGATGTCGACGGAATCTGTCGCCGCAGCTTGCGTCAGCGCGTCGAGACGCTGCTTCTTCAGCTCTTGATTGCGCTCCGACGAGACCCGCGCCTGTTCGCGATACTCCTTACTTTCTAAGGCACGCGCAATCTGCTTTTGTAACTCGTCGACTGTCTCAGACATGCGTCGAACGAATCTCGCACCCTGTTTCGGTGGCAAACGCATGACACGAGGCGTGTCGGGATTCTCAAAGTTGTGGACAAAAACGACATCGTCAGGCGTCGGTAGCGTCTGAGCTCGCCGTCTAAGAATGTCCATAAGGATCGTCGTGCGCCCGGTGCCAGGCTCCCCGGCGATGAAGAGATTGAATCCAGAACTCGAGATATCGAGTCCGAACTCGATCGAACGGACAGCGCGCTCTTGCCCAAGCACACCAGCGAGTGGCTCCATGTCGGCAGTAGAGTGAGCGCTGAACAAAGCCGGGTCACACGTCTGTCGCAGCCGGTCAGTCGGCACTCTAGATTCCTCGAAATTCATGCCTCGAAGTCTTGCTCAGAGGGTGTTGCGAGTCAAGCCCGCTCCCGGCGGATACGGAGATCGCCAGCCGCGACAGGCGTCGATGGACAGCGACGCGCAGGTTTTGATAGAGTGAGCACCATAGCTGGTATCGTGATAGCCCCTTGTCGGAGGAATAACGGTGGTGTTGCACCGCGCGATTTTCTCATGTTCGCTGCTCGTGATGTGTTGTGTAGGTTGCGGTTCTGACGAGGGCAATGGAGGGCAGGCAACGGAAACGAAGAACAAAGGGGTCGTCGGTGTCACACTCCAAAACCTGACGAACCCATTTTTTATGGTGATCGCCGAAAATCTCGAACAGGAGTTGAGGCAGCACGGGTACACGATTGACCTACAAAGCGGCGAAGAAGACGTCGCCAAGCAGCGTGATCAGTTCAAAGACTTCATCGTCAAGAACGTCGTTGCCATCGTCGTCAACCCGCGCGACTCAGCTGCCATCGGTCCAGCTATCGTAGACGCCAACAAGGCAGGGATACCTGTTTTCACTGTCGACATCCGCTGTCTCGACCCAGAAGCGAAGGTCGTCGCTCACGTCGGCAGCGACAACTACGGCGGCGGCAAACTAGCGGGCGACGCGATGGTCGAAGCGCTCGGCGAGACGGGGGGCAAAGTGGCCCTTCTCGACTACGACGTGGTCGAGTCCTGCATCGAGCGCGAGCGTGGCTTTAAGGAAGTTATCGAAGCTCACAACACGAGCGAACGCGGCGGCAAAATCGAGATCGTGGTTGAACTGCCGTGCGGCGGCACCCCCGAACAAGGCTTCAGCGCTGCACAAGACGCGGTACAGAAGTTTCCTGATCTCACTGGACTCTTCGCGATCAACGACCCCGCTGCGATCGGCGCGTGTCGCGCGATCGAAAGTGCCGGCAAGTCCGAGCAGATCGTGGTCGTCGGTTTCGACGGCCAGCCCGAGGGTAAACAAGCGATCAAAGACGGTCGAATCTACGCTGACCCCATCCAACATCCTGACGAGATGGGGCAGCGCACCGCGACGGCCATTCTACGGTATCTGGACGGCCAACCCGTCGAGTCCGAATACGACATCCCAACGACTCTCTACCGCAAGTCCGACGCCGACAAAGACCCGTCGCTGCAGTAACTGCAAGCATTCTGGTGGAGGATCGAGCCTCGTGAACCACGACGACAATCCGTAGGGATGACCAGCGCCGCGGCAACCAACCCGCATGAAGCCCCAGCACCTCCGCTCCTCAGCATGAGGCGCATCGAGAAGGCATTTCCGGGAGTGAAGGCTCTCAGGGGCGTCGATCTGGAGCTACGGCCGGGAGAAATTCTTGCGTTGCTCGGAGAAAACGGCGCTGGCAAGAGCACACTGATCAAAGTGCTCGCCGGTGCCCACCGACCTGACGGTGGCTGCATCCGCATCGATGGAAAAGACCCGGGAGTCTCGACTCCCGCCGACGCGCTACGAGCAGGCGTCGCCGTGATCTACCAGGAGTTCAACCTGGTTCCGTCACTCACCGTTACCGACAACATCTTTCTCGGCCACGAAGACGCCACCGTCGGATTCGTGCGGCGACGAGAGCAGCACCGCCGCGCGTGCAAACTCTTCGATCGTATTGGCGTTGCCATTGATCCAGATGCTCGTTGCGGAGAGTTGACCGTTGCGCAGCAACAAATCGTCGAGATTGCGAAAGCGCTCGCCCTTGACGCTCGCATACTGGTGATGGATGAGCCGAGTGCGACGCTCACGTCACAGGAAGTGGAACATCTCTTCGAAATGATGCGTGAGCTGCGGTCTCAAGGAATCGGAATCATCTATATCAGCCATCGCCTCGATGAGATTTTTGCCGTGGCCGACCGTGTCATGGTGCTTCGCGATGGCGCGCATGTCAGCACGGAGGCGATCGAAGATGTGACGCGCGACGGCTTGATCGAAGCCATGGTCGGGCGTCGGCTCGAAAACGAGTTTCCGAAGGAATCGTGCCCTATCGGCGAACGCCGGTTCGTCGTCTCAGATCTTGAAGGCGATCAGGTGTACGGTGTCTCTTTTTCCGTACGACGAGGTGAAGTCGTGGCGCTCACAGGTCTCGTCGGATCAGGTCGCACGGAGACCCTGCGCCTAATCTTTGGAGCAGATCGCCGCCGCGGTGGCAGCGTGGAGCTTGACGGGAGGCGTCTGTCGATTTCGAATCCGCGCGACGCAATCCGTAGCGGTATCTGCCTGCTCACCGAGGATCGCAAAGCCAGCGGATTGGTGCTGACGCAGTCAGTGCGTGAGAATTTTGGTCTACCGAATCTTAAACAGCTCTCGCACCTCGGCTTCGTTTCGGAACGACAGGAGAGAAACCGTCTCAACCGTTTCATCGATAGCCTTCAACTTCGTGTCTCGCACGTCGACCAATACGCGCGAGACTTGTCGGGAGGAAATCAGCAGAAGGTCGTCCTGGCGAAGTGGCTGGAGAGAAACTGTGAGGTGCTCCTCTTCGATGAACCGACTCGCGGCATCGACATCGGAGCGAAGTACGAGATCTACTTGCTCATCAATGAGCTTGCAGCGCAGGGGAAAGCGATCGTGATGGTGAGTTCGGAACTGCCGGAAGTCCTCGGCATGGCAGACCGGATCATCGTCATGCATGATGGACGCGTTTGCGGCGAAATCTCCGACGTCGAGCATGCAACTCAAGAAGACATCATGCGACTCGCGGTGCAATGAAACGCTCACACGAAACCGTCTCGAAAGTAGGTATGCGCACTCTCTTCGCCCGCTTCTTTTCTGACTACAGTATGGCGGGCGTGCTCGTTTTTTTGTGCGCGCTCTTCTGTTTCGCTACCGTCAAGGAACAGCACCCCACCGGAACTGCGGCCGGTACGGAGCTAACAGCCGCCATCGTCAAGGAGACGCCACAAGCGCGCGTTCTTGCCGTCGGGCGCCCCGGTAGTGAAGAGGCTGAGTTTTTGGCAGCGCTCACGACGCAGCTCGAAGAGACAGACGTCACTCTGCTCGCAGTTGTCCAAGGGGACCCGAGCGATCTACGCGACGCGTTCTCGCGCCTGGCTTCCGCTGACACGCCGCCCGACATACTGGCGTGCACGCACCAGACGGCCAATCTGCCGTTCGTTGAGCGACTTGGCTCGAGCTTCCCCAAACTCAAGTCCGTTGCTGTGAAAACGCCTCCGACCTACGTGTGGCCTGACTTCTTGACCGTCTCCAACCTCAGAAACGTTGCGGACCAAATCGCAGTGATCGCCATGATCGCGATCGGCATGACCGCGGTGATTATCACCGGGGGAATCGACCTCTCCGTTGGCAGCTTGATCGCTCTGTCGGCGGTGCTCGCGACGCTGTTCATGCGCGAGTTCGCTGGTGCAGAGGCCGCGACTCCTCTCGGGATGACGCTCTCTTGCCTTGGCGCTGTCGGCATCTGCGGTCTCGTCGGTGGCTTCTCAGGATTCAACATCATCGTCGGCATTCCTCCCTTCATCGTCACACTCGCCATGATGCTTGTAGCGAGCGGGACCGCCTACTGGCTGACACAGAGCCAATCGGTGCACGAGATTCCGAGTTCATTCGGCTGGCTCAGCCGCAGCTCCGACGCGATCCGGATTCCAAACTCAGTCTTGCTGATGCTTCTACTTTACGCTGCGGCCCACGTTGTCATGACACGTACAGTCGTCGGGCGACACATCTATGCTGTCGGCGGAAATCGCGAAGCCGCACGGCTTTCAGGCGTACCCGTCAAGAAAGTCCTCCTCCTCGTCTACACCGTCTCCGGACTTCTGGCCGGCCTCGGCGGCGTAGTGACCGCGTCTCAGCTCGAGAGTGGCTCACCGACCTACGGACTCATGTATGAGCTCTACGTCATCGCCGCCGTGGTCGTCGGTGGCACGAGCCTCATGGGCGGCGAAGGGCGGGTCCTCGGGACGCTGATCGGAGCTTTCATCATTGCGGTGATACGAAACGGCATGAACCTCGTGGGCATCGAGAGCCACTCGCAAAAAGTCGTTTTCGGTCTGGTGATCCTGGCGGCAGTCCACCTCGACATGATGAAGCGACGCGGCTGGCTTTCATGGAGAGGCAAGTTGCGCCGTGGCTGAAGTCGACGAGCCGAAGTGCCCGCTCCACGCTCAGCGCGATCCGCACGGGTCGACTGCTACGAGTTACAAATTGGGAAGGAGTCGCACGTCAGTTCGACAGGCGCGTCTGGCGTCGTATCCGGTCCGCACTCAGAAAAAGGCTCCGCGACCGTGACGCCGCCGACAAAGAGAAAGAGGAGACTCAGCACCGGATCGGAGATGTCGATGTCGCCGCTGTCGTTGAGATCGAGCGCGTCGCGACAGAGCGGCTCGAACGTGCCGAGGAACTGAAAGTTCAAACTGTTGATCGCGTCACTGATATCGTGATCACCACTGAAATCGATGTCTCCACGCTGAAAGAGTGTGGTCGGCGCGGTGAGCTGAGTGAAAAGTACGTACGCGACGTTCTGAGGCGTCTCGAACGGCTCGGCGACGCGGATCCGAAGCGTGTAAGTCCCGCTCACCGGAAGGTCGAGATCGTCCATGACGCTCGTCGATTGCGAGTTGGAAACAGGGACGGTCCCCTGAATGAGTGATCCGGCAACATCGGGTCCGTAGAGCTCGTACTGAACCGTGGTGCCAAACGTCGACTCAGGCTCGCGCGTCACGGTGAGCGAAAACGTATCGCCTGCGCTGCCGACGAAATTGTAGAGATCCTCCTCGACCGCCCCTACTTCGGCGACAAGATTTTCCCCGAAGGTGAGAGCAGCGTCCGCGCACTGCGACTCACTCGGACCTAGCCAGTCGAGATTGAGCTCCGAATCGACGCAGCACTCAGCTTCCGGGAATGGGTTTCGAGCGACGAACTTATACTCCCCTGTGGTGGGCAATTCGGCGACGGACAGTCCTTGTCCGCCGAGAACGACTGGGTCCCCGGAGACGCTCGCCAGGAGATCGACAGCGGGCGTTTCGATCGAGGCGCTGCCGTCCTCCGGCAGTAGATTGAATAAGATGCGATCACCGGCGTTGCCGGAGAACGTGAACTCCGTGGTCTCTGTGCCGAACAGACTGACCGGCACCGGTTCACCGCAGTTGATCGGTGCGGCGACGATTTTCCCTGGGAAGACGAAACCGACGCCCAGGACGAATGCCGGCAGCAAGAACTTCATGGGAGTACCTCGATCTTCACGCACTCGGATAAAAGAAAGTAGGGTGAACGCCCGTCGAAGGACGACACCCACAACGATGGTACTGCTGAGCCAACAGCGTGTTCAACGGCTCGCCCAAAAAGTCCTTCCGATTGGAAAAATCCGCATCGCGTGGAGATCCTTTAACTTAACTTAACAGCCTGTTGAAAAAGTGCTTCGAGCCGAAAACTGGTCTCTTCGCGTCCAGATCGGCCGCGGCAAACGCAGGTAATCTCCGAGCCCTCTTCTATAAGGTATACGGCGAGTATTGACGCGGCCCGTCTGGGCGTGAAGAGGCCGGTTTCTCGGCCGAATGACTTTTTCAACGGGCTGTTAAGTTAACTCCGAGCCTCAGTTTTCCATGTCGTTTGCGCTTGCTTCCGTTTCGATCGAGTCGCCGGGAACAAACATCACGCGCACAGGCCGCACTCCAAGGTTCGGACTGCGGAGCTCTGGTCGGCCACGCCCTCGGAAAGCCACGCGAGCTCGACGTGCGTTCATGTCATAACTGCCGCCACGCAGGATGCGCGTGTCCGACTCCGCCTGGCGTTCGCCGGTTCGTGGCGCCACCGGTTGAGCGTAATCGCCATGTTGATCGCGGCACCACTCTTTAACATTTCCGAGCATACCGTGAAGACCGAAGGGATTTGGTTTCGACTTGTTCGCAGGCGCGTGCGCCAAGTAACCGTCGCTCCAAGCCTCGTAGATCCAGCTACGTGGACCGTTGTGATCGCGTGCGTACGCGTCTGCGAGGTTGGCCGCGCCAGCAAGTGATGCTGGATCGTCTCCCGTCCACCACACCGTGCTGGTGCCTGCACGCGCGGCGTACTCCCACTGCGCCTCAGTAGGCAGCTGCAATTCGAGCCGGTGGAAGATTGTCTCGCATTCATTCCAGCTCACATTCTCGACCGGATGGAGAGGGCTGTGTTTCTTGGAGCCGATGGTCTTCTCGAGGTCATAGACGCTCGGGTTGCCGCCAGCCACGCGCAACCATTGAGCTTGAGTCATCTCATATTTCGACATAAAGAACGGAGCCAGCTCCACTTCATGCACCGGCCCTTCCTTCATCTCGGCATCGGGATCGATGTTGTCCGCGCCATTCGCGGTGGTCGAATTCGTCTCAGGCTTTGGCTCGGCCGCCGCCACCGCGCCCATGCGAAAGCGACCGCCAGGGATCAGCACGAACACAAGCCCCGTCTCTGGCGTCAACAGTAGCTCACCTTGGTCGCCACGGCGCGGCACCGCCCCAGTCTGCAGGTGCCCAAACTCCCAAAACCCCGTGACGGGATCTTGTCCCAACGGCACGAGCCCGAGCTGCGGGGCGAGATCGAGCCTCGCATACGGCGATCCTTCCGCCGCAATCGACTTCCTCGCTTCGCTCCACTCGGCCCGGTAGTCCGAAATCGATCGCTGCTCGATCGTGCGTGCAAATTCGAGTCTGCGTTCGACCTCGGTGATGGCGCCGTGAACAGGATCTGCGAATTGGCTCAAATCGTCGACTAGCGTAGCGAGATTGTCGTGCCACCACTGGTTCTCCGTGGAATCGAACTGCCAACGATCGCCCTCGCTCGCGGCCAAACGTCGGAGCTCGTCGACTTGCTGGCGATGGTCCGCAAGACGCGAGGACAGTGCGCGGGAGTTCGCCAGCCACTTTTCCATCGCTCCCACCATACGCGCATGCGCAGGCCAAAGGTCTGCCATTTCGCGCCGATAGTCAGCCAATCGCTGAATGTCCGAAAGCTGGAGAACTTGGGCTGTGCGCTGCCGCGCCTCTTCGGCGCTCCGATGCGCGCGAACGAAAAACACGAGACTGACGATCAGCCCGGCAAGAAGCGCGATGAAGACCGCCGCGGTTCCAACGACTAGCGCCCGATGCCTCCGCACGAACTTTCGTACTCGATACGCAGCACTCGGAGGACGAGCCTCGACCGGCTCACCGTGAAGGAAGCGTGTGAGGTCTGCAGCCATCTCAGCGGCGGTCTGATAACGCCTCCGACGGTCCTTCTCGAGTGCACGCATTGTGATCCAGTCGAGGTCGCCCCGCAGCTGCTTTGTGATTTGTGTCGAGTCCGCCTGACGGGCTGCGGCGAGCTCTTCGGTCTGCCTGCGATCGAACTGTGTCCACCGCGTGCTTGGGGTCGCGGGTTCCTCGTCGCGCACATGTCGCAACATCTCGTCGTAGGAGACCTTTTGCAGTGTTTCCCAGTCGTGTGGCAACTGTCCAACGAGCAGCTCGTAGAGTATGACCCCCATCGAGTAGACGTCGGCACGGTGGTCCACCTGCTCGGCGGAGAGCTCGGTCATCTCAGGACTCATGTAGGCCGGCGTCCCGACAGCGCGGCCGAACTCGGTGTAGAGCGTCCGCTCGGTCAACTGCTGGTTGGTCGCCTTCGCGACGCCAAAATCGATGATCTTAGCGACGGGACGATCGTCTGGCGCGGCGACGAGAACGTTGGACGGCTTAAGGTCGCGGTGCAGGATGCCGCGGTGATGGGCGTGCTGGACGCCATGACAGACTTGAATGATCAGCTCAATCCGCTCGCGAACACCGAGTCGATTTCGGTCGCAGTAAGTGTTCAGCGGAGTCCCGGCGACATACTCCATGACGAAGTAGGGACGTCCATCGCCGGAATGCCCGGCGTCGTACACTTGAGCGATGCTCGGGTGGTTCATGAGAGCCAGCGCCTGGCGCTCGGCCTCGAAGCGCGCCAACACTTCCTTGGTGTCCATGCCAAGCTTGATCGCTTTGACCGCGACGCGACGACGGACGGGCGACGTCTGCTCGGCGTAGTAGACAATCCCCATCCCCCCCTCGCCCAAGACCTCCAAGATGCGGTAGGGTCCGAGGCGCTCAGGTGCATCGGCTCCGAGTTCTGCGGCCGCCGCGAAGCGCAAATCCGCTCCGCGCTGCTCCACGTCGGTCTCACCCAAGAGTCCGGACGACGAGTGTCGCGCCAGGAGGTTTTCCACCTCGTCGCGCAGCGCGGCGTCGTCGCCGCAAGCCTCGGCAAGAAACGCGGCGCGGGCTTCTGGTTCGAGACGTCGAGCCGCCTCGAACAACTCGCTCATGCGACGAAAGGAATCGGGCTTCACTCGTTCTCTCCGCGCGCCCTTTGACCTCAGAGCGAGAACACGGCGAGGCATCGGCCGTCGACACGCAAACTCCTCGATCTGCTGCTCGGTCGTTGCGGACCAGGCCCGCAGATTTCAACTTACCACAATCGGCAGTCGTGGGCTATCGGAGTGAAGAACTACTTCTCGGGCTCCGACGGCGACTCTCGGCGCCTCTTCTTCCTCTTCTTGAAGAGATCGATCAGCCCGCGCACGTCGTCGATGAGGGCGTCATCGCCTTGACGTTCACCCTCAGGCGTTCGCGCTCTGTCGGCGTCCTGGGTGTCCTGGGCCTTCGGCTTCCGGCGACCATTTCGATCGCCGAGAATGCCCGGCAGTTGATCGAGCAGCCCACCGCCGCGCGTGCTGCCACCGACGTCAAGGGTGAGCTGCGGCTTCTGCAGCGTGCCGCGCAGCTTAAGCGGGGCGAGATTGCCGCCGAGAATGCTCTGCGCATCCTCGAGAATGCGGCGTATTTTCTTATCGCCGATGGTCTCGTGCAGCGCGGCAAGATCGACGCCGTAGTCGAGGCGGCCGTCGAACCACGTGGTTCCGGTAAGGCCGAGGTTGCGCACCTTGCTGCCAGCCGCCGGAGTCAGTGCAACGCGCGACGCGGACAGCTTGCCGCCGGCAAGATCGAACTTTGACCCGAACTCCTTGAACACAGAGATCTCGGACAGCCCACCGATGGCACGGCCAAGTTCGGCGAAAAACTTCGAGCCCGCCAGCGTGGCGTCCGCGACACTGATCTCGCCGCTACCCGTGAGGTGCTCCTGCAGGTCCTCAAGACTGAAGCCGCGGCCAGAGATCGACAACTTCGCGGCCACGCGCCCGGCGACGTTCGAGTTCTCCCGGCTTTCGAGGGAGAGAAACGGCAACGCATAGGCCAAAAGCGCAGTCATGTCATAGGTCAGCCCGACATCGCGGGCACTGAAGGCGGCTTTGTAGGTCGCCGGCTTCGACGCGGTGTCGAGAATGAACTGTTCGAGAGTGATCGCGCCGCCGTTGGCGGCGATCGACGTCTCCGTCAGATGCAGCGCGCCGCGCTCGAGCTGAACGTCGCTCTTGAGCGCGCTCACCTTGTTAGCGTAGTAGCTGACGTCGCCGCCGAGGGTCAACTGGAGCTGCGCTGCGAGGGTCTCTCGCCATTTCTCCGGGTCCAACACTCCAGAGAGCCGAGCACCATCGACCGCAAGCCGCGTGGCCGGCGAAATCTTGAATCCGGCGGGAAGTCGCTCCGCAAACGAAGCCGCCAGAGTCGCCAGCTGGAGCGAGCCCGCCGCCTGGAGGTCGACCGCTCGCGCACCGCCGGCGGGCTGGATCGATCCATTGGCGCTCAGGTTGACGACGTCGCTGCTGAGGTTCAGCTTGGAGATGTGGATGCTGTCGAACGCGGCGCTGAGGTCGGCTTCGAGATCGCAGACGATCTTTTTTTCGACGAAGCGGAGAGGCGCGTGCAGTGGTGATGACGACGCTGGTTTCGGAGGCTCGGGGGTGGAGGCGGAGGCAGTGGCAGTGGCGGATACAGGTGCAGAGTCAGATACGGATACAGAGGCGGAGGCAGAGACAGAGTCGGAGTCGGATACAGAGGCGGAGTCGGATACAGAGGCGGAGACGGAGTCAGACACGGATACGGAGTCGGAGTCAGATTCGGACTCGGAGGCAGCGTCGGCGGCGCGCGCCGACATCTCTTGTGGCGACCAACTGGCCTCGATGTCTTGCGCCTCGAAGTGTAGTGTTGATCGCAGTGCCGGCTTGTCACCGCGCAGAAGCTGCTGCAGAGAATAGGGCGCCGAGAGCTTCAGGTTTCCTGCGGCGCTACCGCTGAGCTCGGCGGACGCCAGACTTGCGTGCATGGGTCGTAGAAAGTCGAGCAGCGGCGCCAGGGAAAGTGAGTAATCGGCGCTGATCGCAAGTTCCTGCAGCTCGCCTTCAGGTGTCTGCTCGACTCCAGCGCCGGCTTCGGAGTGGTCGCCCACTCCCGTTGGCAGGCGTATGGATAGTTCGTTGAGTGTAGCGAAGCCGACGTCCGCCTTGGCGGTGAGCCGAAGGAAATCACGGCCGCTGGACGCATCGATCGTGAGGTCTACCGGCTCCGGTGGCGAATTCACACTCGCAAATTTCTCCAGAAGCCCGCGGTACGGACGCAGATCGAAGTTGCGAACGGAGGCGTCGACGGCGATCCCACTGACATCCGCGGCGCCGCGCGCACGAAGTGACTCGATGTCGTCGACGGCCAACTGCGCTTTGACGGTGCCGGGCTGAGCGCCTTCACGAGCGCGCGACGTCGCAGAGAAGACGCAGTTGATCTGATGCGCAGTTTTCGTCAGGGCGAGCTCCATCGCATCGAGTCGAGCCGTCGTGCCGAGATGATCGTCGCGATAGTCGACCGTGCCTCCCTTGAGCGAGAATACGACGTCACGTGCGAAAGAGTCCGCGTCCTGCGAATCTGGATGCTGCGGTGGAGGCTCTGACGACTCTTTGTCGCCGTCGGGTCGCGTTTCCTTTTCCCTCCCATCCTGGTCGTCGCTCGCAGCGATGAACGCCTCGAAGTTGAACTTGCCGTCGCTGCGCCGGACGATATTGACTAGCGGCTCTTCCACCTCCAAGGTGATCGGACTCGATCCAAAAAGCAGCCCGAAGAGACCGCTGCGGAGAGTCGCATGGCGGAACCGGAGAAACTCCTCATTTTGAGGGAAGCCACTGGGCGCTCCGATGACCGCCGCTTGAACGCGCTGCTCGCCGCCCCACGACAGCTCCAAGCTCTCAACTGCGACAGGGGCCTGAAGGCGTTCGCTGAGACTGGAGACGATCGGACCCTTGGCGAACTTGGATGCGAGCGCCGGCAAAAACGCGATCGCGATCGCAAGTGCGATGACCAAGGCCAAGACCAGTTTGAGCCAGACCCGGCGGCGACGTCTCGGGCGCTGCGCGGCGGCCGGCTGCGCCGAATGCGTGGACTCAGGTGGCGTCGGTGGCGGTTGGCTTGGTCGCTGTTCCATGTCGCTGAGCATCTTAACGTCTGCATGGGTACAATGCGATCGCAACGGCGTCGCCGGCGGGTCTGTCGGCCGACGGCTTCAAATGTTACGGCGCTAGATCGGCGTCCGCACGGCTTCCTGCGCCGAAGATTCTTCACGACCACCAGGATTTCAGCTTGCTGTCATGTCCACCGCACCAAGTCTGCCGCACGCCATCGTGCCGACCACGAAGAGAGCCGCGTGGCGCGCGGCGATCTTTCCGCAGCACTGCGCTCAGCTGCGAATTGAGCGTGCCCGCCCGCTCCTGATGTTCCTTCTTTTGTGTTCGATGGGAGTCGCTCAAGGAGACGAAATCGAGCTGCGCGTGCGGGAGACCGCCGGCATCCGACGCTTTAGTTATCCGGTGCACGTGCAGTTGAAGGTGCCGCACGCCGTGACACCGACGACGCCGTTTCGCCTACTTTCCGACGGGCGTCCGATCGCAGCACAGTTTAGCCCACAGCGAGAAAGCGGCGACGCCGATCGGTGGTGGCTGGACTTCCCGATCAGTTTGGGGCCGCACGAAGAGCGGACTCTGACGGTAAAGTACGGAGCCGGCGTAGAGGCAGGGCCGGAGCGCTCAGGCGGACTTGAGCTAGAGGAGACGGACGACGCGTTTGTGATCACCAACGCGCCGTATCTCGAGTGGACCGTTGCAAAGGATCTCAGCGGCGTCGTGCGGCGCTTCAAAACACCATCGCACGACTACCTGCAGCCCAGCGCCATCGGGCTGCAATTCATGAGCCGTGACGGGCGTGTCTTTCGCTTCAGCGACGGCGATCGGGAAGAGCCGATCGCAGCACGGGTCGCACGCCGAGGGCGTCTTGCCATCGCACTCACGTTCGAAAAGGAGGAACGAGAAGGACGCCTGGAGGGGGTACGGTCGCGGGTGACCCTGGAGTTTCCGGCAACGAAATCTTGGGTGAAGGTCAACTGGCAGGTGGAGGATCCCGGCGGCAGAGTGGCGCAGCTCGGCACGCAGCTAGCGCTGGCGCTTGGGAACGAAGCCAAGGGCGAGCCGACAATGGCGGATTTCGGCGCGACAACACTCGTCTACGCGGCCCTGAGACCGGGGTGGCAATTCGAACTCGTGGCGAACAGCGATGGCGAAGGCGAGTGGCAAGTCCTCCGCAGTACACAGAACGGAATCGCGCCGTTTGTGGTCGGCTCGCCGGGCAGTGGAACCCTCGGTACGCCCGAGGGGTGGGTGCACTTGATGGACCAAGAAATCTGTGTTGCCGCGGGGCTGCATGAGTTCGGCCGCAGCACGAGCGATCGCATCCGGACCGGCAGCGCGGGCGACCTTGCGATGTGGAGGGAGTATCGAAGCGGCACACCGGCAACTGAGGCGGAGGAGAAACGCCTGCACTACGGGCTCCACTTCGTGCCGTTCCCACCGCATGTCAGTGCCGCGACGAGCGCGCAGTCCATGCTTGCCCCACTCGTGGTCGAGGTCGGGGCTCCGAGACCGCGGTGAGACACAAACAGTTCGTTTGGGCGACGCGCCAGCCGAAACGAACGCTCGCGGTTGAGGTTCAGTAACGGCGGTTGTAGTAGAAGAGGGGCGGACGGAGGAGAGGATCGCCAACGGCGACGAAGAGATTTCCTGCGGGCACTGCGATCACCACGACGGCAAATCGGGCGCTCCTCAAGGAGACCGCGAATGTTCAACGCACTGAAGAAAGTGCTATTCCCGAGCGTCATGTGTCTTTCGACGCTCGCTGGTCTGTCTTGTTCTGTCTCCGCAAACGCCACAGAGAACGGTGCGTTCGAGCGTCTGGCTGAACGTTTGAGGCACCGGACTGGAGGACTCGAAGACCCGAACTACCGAAGTTATCGATACGCCAAGGCCGCGTTGATCAATGATGGAAACCGATTCGCCTCTCATCTCGTGGCGCACCTGTGGAAAGATCTGCCAATTCGCGACGTCTTTCACAGCTTCGACTCAGAGACGATGGAAATTCTGGCGTTGATCGGAGAGCCTGCAGTCGCTCCGCTCGTCGCGGCCGCCGAGTCTTCGATGATGAAAAATGACCCCGAATCCGAGCTGTTCACCGTCGGCGTGCTGACAACACTTGGCAAGATTGGAAGCGATAGCGCGTTACCCTTCCTATCAAGACGATTGAGCGATCCGAATTGGAGCTGTGATAGTCTTGGGGCAATCGTTCTGGATGGCCTGTCGTCTCGGATCGACCCCGTTCTCGAGGGACGTACACCGGTTGGGTTCTCACGGTTTCCTCTGCAGGAAAACAGAGCTCTCCTCAGAGATGCCGTTCGACAGGCTTTGCAGGCGGCAAACGCGGAATCGCCTTGCGTGCACCTCCTGATCGAAGTCCTCGGGGAGATTGGTGAGGACTCGGACGTTGAACTTCTTGTGGGACTCCGAGACAGGATTTCGGCCGAAGATCTGCCGGAGATGGCCCACGCCTTCTATCGCCTTGGCTCGCCGGAATGGGAACCAACGCTGCGGCTGGCCGTCGAACAACTCGAGGGCCACAATCGGGCTGTCGCGATTCGACTGCTCGCGATCTTTGATGCGACGGCGCCACGATCGGCGCTGACACTCGCACTCGAGTGGCATCACGCGTTTTCGACGAAACCGCTCCCGGAGCAGGAGCAGGAGCAGGAGCAGGAGGAGGACGACGACGAGCGGGACGGGGACGAGCCAGAAAACGAAAGCGAAGACGAGGAAGAAGAGGACACATGGACCGAACGTTCAAACGATCCCTTGGACGTAACTCGAGAGACGATCAACGCCATCACGTGGAACGCTCCCTGCGACAGCGAAGATGCTGATTGGGACAGCTGGACTCGTACGCTTGGCAGTCAGTTGGGAACGAGGTGGCTTGAACGGAGACTCGAAACGTTCGATTTCGAGGCGTTTGCTGCCCTTTCGAACTCCGACGATTGCGAAGATCAGTTGACTGCTTCCATGAACCGGGCGGCACGGCGCGATCCCGAGAACGTCACAGACGCCCTTCTACGAGCTCTTCCCGCAACGGACGAACTGAGAAGGCAGTCGAAAACCGAATGCCCGAACGAAAGGCTTCTCGCGCTGCTGTCCATCACGGAGTCAGATCGATCCGTCGATTACCTGGCACAGCTCGCAGAGATTTCTCGTTGTGCTGACGACGTAATGGGCGCGCTGGAACACTCCGAAAGAGAGGACATTGTTTCCTTATGGTCGCGATTCGCTGAGGACGAGTCGCTCCGCGAGTTCTATCGATGGTGGGCCTACGAACAACTCGCTATTCGCGGTGACCGGCGCGGTTTGGATGGCCTGATCCAACTTTTGGGTTACACTGAACCCGACCGGAGTTCAGGGATCTCGATGTGGATGCGGCCTCTACACCATCTGACCCAAGAGTACTTTGGCTATCATCCCGAGCTGTCCGACGACGACTGGAAGAAGCTCCGCGATCGTTGGACGCAATGGTGGAAACAAGAGAGGCAAACGTTCGACTACCCCGAGGCCATGCGGCGGTTTAAGCTCGAGTCAGAGCTTCCAACGTTGTAGCAACGGTGGACGCGCGAGCCCGATGCGATCACCTCAAAGCGCGACCTCCCAGAGGCGTGCTGGAGAAGTGCCCGCTCCTTCAACCTGTGGTCAAGCAAGCGAACTCCGCCGCGGCGCGTGCCACGCCTAACAGCCTGTTGAAAAAGGTGCTTCGAGTCGAAAACTGGTCTCTTCGCGTCCAGATCGGCTGCGGCAAACGGAGGCAATCTTCGGGCCCGCTTTTTTGACTCTGATGGCGATATTGACGCGGCCGAGTTGGGCGTGAAGAGGCTAGTTTCTCGGCCGAATGACTTTTTCAGGCGGGCTGTTAAGCTAAAGGCCCCCCGCCCAAGGAGGGCAGGGGGCCAAACGATCCAGAGCAGCGGACGACATGCCTCACTCGGCTTCCCGAGCGACGAGCGAACGCAGCTGCTCGACGATGTCCCCGGAACCGAGCACAAAGGTGGCACGGGTGCCGGCGAGCAATTCGCCGAGCATCTCAAGCTCGCGAAGACGCAAAAGAGTCGGGTGGTCTGCGATCAGCTTGGCGGTGTTCGCCTGACTGCGCGCTGCAGCGGTCTCCTCTCGACGACGGATGAGGTTGGCTTGCGCCTTCTTCTCCGCCTCGATCACCTGGTTCAGGATCGTCTTCATGTCTCCGGGCAGGATCACATCCCGGAGACCGACACTCACGATCTGCACCCCGAACTCGGAAGCTCGAGCCTCGAGAGCCTTTCGGATCTCAGGCACCAAGACCTCTTTGTCGGCAAGGAGAGCATCGAGCTTACGTCGCCCCACGGCCGCCCGCAAAGCTAGCTGCGCCTCACGATACAGCGCGTCCGAGTGGTCCTGAACGTTTTGTAGCGCCGCGCGACCGTCGACGATGCGGTGAGTGACGTAGAGGTTCACCCTCAGCGTCACCTTATCACTCGTCATGATCTCCTGGCCGGCGACATCGAGAGATTGCTCACGGCGCTCCAAGCTAACCGCCAAGGTCGGAGCTGTACCATTCCAGTAGACATGTCGACCAGGACTCAGCTCCTCGTAGGCATCGCCATCGCGGAGAAGAAACGTCTGAGTTTCTGGCTTCACGTCGACGCAGGTCAGATACTTCAGACTCTCTCGATGACCCAGGATGGCATCGAGCTGTGGATGCCGGAACCAGAAATCATCGATCGAGAATCGCTCAACCTCGACGCTACGGTGCACCTTCCAGTACGCGTACCGGCCCGGACCGAGGATCGAACTGAATCGGCCATCCGTCCAGACGAGTGCGCGGTCCGACTCCGCCAGCTCCACGACCTCGAGTAGACTCCGCAGTTCATCGCTCTTCACCAGAACGTCGAGCATGGGGTGATCGAAGCGACCGTCCAGCGTGTTGGAGATCTCGACCTCGTCGCTGTGCAGCGATAGGGCGCGAGCCAGGAAACGATATTGACCGCTCGCGAGGACGCGGTGGAGGTTCCCGTTACGGAACCACAGACCGCGCTCATGATCGCGGATTCGAACAGTACGGAACATAGCTGCAGTTCCTCCGTCAGAGTGGATGGTGGTTGTGGAAGATTCCCAGTGAACCCTCCTATGGATCTTGATCTTCACAACTGCTCCAAAAGAGCCGATCAGAAGTCGTGCGGAAATCGTTCCCGCGGTCGCGACCTCACAAGCGAGGTCATTTTTCGGCGGAACGAGGTGCGAGCGCTCTCAGGGAGATCCGCGGCCGGGGAGCCTTCCAGATCGCTGAGCTTTCGAGCTCATCGGCTGGCAGCTCTCAGGTGGCGGCTTCTTTGATCGCGTCGGGATGCCCCGCTACAAAGCCGAGACCGAGTGGCGGCCGAGGAACCAGCCACCGACGGTGTCGCGCTCCGACGACAACTACCCAGTGCGAAAGAACACGACTGAACGACTCAGCCTCGAGCTTCTGACCGACCAAAATGCGGACCCTTGCAGGTCCAATCCGTCGAGGGGATCTGATGGGATTTGAACCCATGACTCGGTGGTTACAGTCACCTGCTCTATCCAACTGAGCTACAGATCAGGCCTCAGCCTGGTTCTCGGGCGTGCGATACCGTCTCCCGGGACGCAGACGCGCAGAGCGCGGTGCGCCGGCGGACGACCCGACGTCGTGCCTCTCGTAAAAGCTCGACGTCGACCCGTTTCGGCATTGCGATCCGAAACCGGACGAAACACGACGGCGATACGCTATCTTTTCATGGGACGAAATCTCCTGTCCGTCCCCCAGAGGCCACGTCGAAGCCCAAAGAAAAAGCCCCGGAAGCGTGACCTCCGGGGCTTTGCGTTTTCTTCTTCTCAGTGAAACGTTACATCCCCGTTGGACCCCTCGCGTCAAAGCGATTCGAGGTGGGTTCGAAGCCGTCGTGCAAGAGACGCGACTCGCACAGCACTCGATAAACCGCTCGCCGCAGCGCACCGTCAGCGGCATACGCGCTGATTCGCGAGATCAAATTCAAGACTTGCGGTTTACTGGACTTCACGAGCTGAGCTCCCAGTATGTGAACGACTGTGTGGACGATTGTCGGGGAGACCGCTGCATCAGCGCAGCGAATCGAGGCCGCAAGAATATCGTCCCGCGGCGCGAAGTCAACACCGAGCTCTGTTTTTTTTTGCACGCCCATCGGACAAGCGATCGCAAAGTCACGGCGATGGTTTGGAGAAGCGATCGGTGTCAGCGGGCCTCGCTCCTACCTCTCCAGCGACGGCAGCTCCCGCACCATCACGTTGCGGAGCTCGACGTGGCACTTCGGATCGTGGAACTGGAAGGCGAAGTGGCCCTTGCGATAGTCCAGACCCTCTTGACCCGCGACCGGTGTCTTCACCTTCGTGGCGAGCTTGCCGTTGACGCGGATGACGATGTGACCACCGTACGCGATCACCTCCTGGGTGAACCACTCGTTCGGCTTCGCCATTTGCTCAAACACCTTGTGAATGTGGTACAGACTCCCTGAACGCACAGGATCGCCGTGCGTGCTGTTGATCTGCGCCTCGAAGCCGTCCGGCCAGCGCTTACCCTTGCTAGCGCGAAAGTACATGCCGCTGTTGCCGCCGTCGATGATCTTGATGTCTGCCTTGTAGTGGAAGTTTTCGTACTGCCGCGGACTGAAGAGGTGGCCGTGGCCGTTTTTCGCGTCGGTCGGCAGTCCGACGACAACACCTTCGTCACTGATGACCCAACGCGCCGTGTCCTTCCTCTCATACTCGTTGGGCGTCCAGCCACTCAGCGACGAGCCGTCGAACAGCGCCACGAATTGATTCGACGGTTTCGCCAGCCCTGGCGTCGCATCGCCTTCATAACCTGGCGCGCCGAGGGCCCAGCCGATGCCGCCCGTCAAGTGGCGCTGGTAGATGGGGTTATCCCACACGTCCGAGCGGTGTCCGAGCGAGGTGTAGAACACCTTGCCCTTGCCGAATTCGCGGCACCACGCGATGGGGAAATCGCGATCGGGTCGTGAGCCTTTGCCTGCAGCCGACTCCGGGTTCATGCTCAAAATGATGTGCAGGCGGCTACGGGCATAGTTCTTGAACTCGTAGATTTCGTCCTGGATCTTCCAGCCGTACGGCACATCAAGCGCTGCGGGGTGCGACGGATCTTCGACGTCGATCGTGATGGCGGGGTCGTTCGCATTCCACGGGTGAGCCTGAAAGCTACCGCCGATCATCTCCCAAAACGGCTGCCAATCCTTGTAGGTGTCGGTGGCGCTGTGGACGCCGATGAAGCCGTGCCCATCCTTCACCCACTGGATCAAGTATTCGCGGTTCTCCTTGCTGAGCGGGAACTGGGCGAGGTCACCGGTGGTGTAGAACATGACGGCGTCAAAGTCCTTCAGCCCCTGCGGCGAGATCAGATCCGTCGTATCGGTGGTGGTCGCCTCGAAGAGACCGGAGTCAATCCCCAGTTTCTTCAAAACCTCCCGCGAGTGCGGTCGCGAGCGATGCGCGTATCCTGCCGCTGTCGTGACGTAGAGGAGCTTCGGCTTCGCGATCTCCTGCAACTGGATATTACGGAAATGGACCTCCATCGGACCGCCACCGTGAAGCTGCAGCGCAATCAATCCGGTGCGTGCCATCGAATCGTCCTTTTCGATGTACTCGACGGTCTGCAGGCCGTTGATTTCGAGAGTGATCTTGTTGCCTTGGGCACGGATCTCGTAGCTGTTCCATTCGCCCTTCTTCAAAAACGGCGCCAACCAAGCTCGATCGGTCTCCTGCAGCATGCCGCGACGCTTTTCGTCGTAGAGACAACCGAAGTAGTTTTCGCCAATGTCGGCTTGGTAGCCGCTGATGACGTAGTCGGCCGGATTGCCGACGCGCGAACTGCGGAACTGCACACCCGAATTCCCGGCGAGGAGCTTGAACTCGATCCGCAAGACGAAGTCCGTCAAAGCCTTCTCGTAAACGAGAAACGTATTCCCCTTGCGGCCGCTCGGTTTCGTGCTGCCGACGATGGCGCCGTCCTTCACTGACCAGAGGCCATCAAGGCCAGCCCAACCGTCGAGTGTCTTGCCATCGAAAATCGCCTTGAATTCACTCTCGCCTCGAGCGGCAGGTGCCGCGATGAAAGCGAACGCGAGGAATAAGAAGAGGGAACGAACTGAGCGAGTCACGGCAGTCATAACACACCTTTCTCGTCGATCGGGGTGAGGTTGCGGATAGCCTCGTGTGCACGCACGTCGACGCAGCGGTCGACCTCTTCGCGCCATCAGGTGGGTGCCAATGATCGAGGAAACCCGTGCACACACGGCGTCATGGAAGGACAATAGTGTAATCGCGCACGGCGGTGTCGACTACCGGTTTTCGGACCGTCGTGGCATTTCCGATCGTCTCGATTCATCTACAAGGAGACGCAGAACGTGACCAGTCCCGGCGCGGCAGATCCGCCAAACGAGGTCGGACCTGAGAGCATCGTGACGTCGCTTATCCGCGACGAGCGTCTCGCTCGGGCTGCCGTCATCGGCGTACCGTCCTTCGTGCGCCGCGCCCAAGCCGTTGAGGCGGCGTTGGCGAAACTGCACGCAACCATCGGTCGCGAAAGATCGAAACGTCTCGAGAGCCTGCTCCCCGCCGGGCGGCTCGCGTTCGCGCTCCAGCAGCGACGTACCCAGCTGCCTGCATCCGTGCTGCGCCTGCTCGAGGTCCTGACCCGCGAACCGAAGTTCTTCAAACGCTCTGCGGCAGGTCGAGCCGACGCCCGGCGCGTTATCAAAGAACTTTCGAGACGCGTCGACGCATTCAACGAACGCTGGGAGACCTACATCGAGACCGTATCCCTCGGCGAGGTCCACGCCGCGCAGCAGAAGTACAACCGCTACTATGCGCTCGAACGCGAGGCCGCGCTGCGCCGCTTGCCGCCGCAGCGCTTCACACCGCTCGAGCTTTCCACGCGCGAGGAACTCCGCACGGCGTGGCCGCCTCTCGAGCGGATCAAGCGGTGAGCGCCGAGGGTAGCAAGCACACGGCGAGGCTGTGAGTTTTCAAACGTGAACGCGCAACGCACGGTCGTGCTGGCGGCACGCGTTTAGAGTAGCAGGCATACACCGTGTACCGTACCGGAGATGACCGTGGACCGTGACCGGCAGGTCTAAAACACTCACAGCCTCGGCGCGTGCCCGCTACTCTGTCCGCGCCGTCATTCGCGAATCAGGAAAATCTCCGAGACCTGCGCGCCGCGCTCGCCTTCACCGCAGCTCCACGTCAAGGTCAGGCGGCCGTCTTCGGTCGCACCTCCGGGAATACGAAACTCTCGTACTGGAGGGTTCCACGTTTCGATGACGTCGTGCACGGGAAACTTCTCGTCCGCCACAAGGCGAATGCGCTTGCCACGCTTCCCGGTGTAGACAATTCGAGCCAGGTAGGTAGCCTCAGGATCGAGGTTCTCATAGTGAAACTTAAGCGGCGTCTCATAGATCACGCCCGCCTGATTCTTCCAGGCTAGTGGAATGCCGCGGTCTCGCGCTTCATCGATGCGATAGCCGTAGGCAATCCGCGGAGTCGACAGAGTACCCGGGTCCTTCTCCCAGGTTGTGGCACGAACGATCCGCCGTTCGCTGCCGTAGGCGCCCATGTTGTCGTAAAAGCCGCCGGGCCCCGGATTCGTTCTGTCGAGAATACGTTCAATGGCTTGCAGGCGACTCGTCTCATCGGCGAGCTGGTCGACTTTGTCGAACTGGTCCGCAAGCCACTCGGTGTTGTTCAACGGCTCGTCGATGCCGTCCATGAATGCACCGCGCGTTCGATGCTGTGCGCCGTGCCGTGCCACCGTGAGCTGCGAGCCGATCTTCTCGAACAGTGAGTCGGCGAGTTCTTCGCATCGTTTGCGGTAGTCGGGGGCGACAGGCTCCGACTTGGCGCGACCCAGGACCTCGCGCGCCTTGGAGACCGCACGAGCGGCGCCGATGTCACCGGCCGTGCGGAGCGCGTCCTGAGCGCGCATCTCGAGCTCGGTTTCGTAGATCAGGCGTCGGCGGATGTAAGCGTCGTAGTAGGCGCGAAGAAGTCCCATCTGAAAGCGGTAACGCTCCTTGGACACCATCGGCAGAATCTTCTCCAAGCTGCGCCACTGGCGCAAGGTGATGTCGATCTGATCGTTGGCGGCGACCGGCCCTTCCCAGTTGCGCTCAAGCGCCATGAAGCTGTGAGCCAGCTGGTCGCTGTACTCGGAGTTGATGAAGAAGCGGCAATAGTCACGCAGCGTCTCGATCACAGGGCGGTTCGGGTCCCAGTCTTGGTCGCCCCATACGAACTTGTTGACGTCGTCGCTGATCCCTTCGGTGTAGGTGATTGAGCCAGCCGCATACTCACGCAGTGCGTTGTGAACTGTTTTCAACGCCGTCGGCCGCGGATTGTACGATTCGCGATGGAGCGTCAGTGCGAAGGCGAGGTCCCAGTCGCGCACCGGATACTGGCAGGCGAGGTTGTGTGTGATGTCGGGATAGCGCCGAATTTTCAGCTCCGGATCGAGAACGGCGCGCATCTCGGGCAACGACGTTTTCACCCACGGCGCGAAGGAAACACCTCCGAGCCACTTCGGCTTTTCATTTGCGTGCGCGTAGAACGACCGGAGCCACTCCCGCGTCGGCTGAAACGCCTGCGGTGACACCCAGATCTTGGCGCCGGGATGGATACGCTCAAGAATGTCGCCGACTTTGCCCATGAACGGAAAGAAGACGTCGGGGTGAAGCTCACCGGGGTCGCCACCCGGGACAAGGAGCGCGTCCACACGCTTCAGCTTGGAGAACACTTCCTCACGCTCGGCAAGCTCCGCCGCAATGCCGCTCTCGCTCTCGTAGTCTTCGCCGACGTTCGGATACCAAAGCCAGACGTCGAGCCCGTAGGAGTGAATGCTCTCGGTCATCCGCACCATCATCTCCATAGCCGGGAGCTTCATGTGCTCGTTCACCCGTTCGTCGTCCGAGACGGGCGGTATGAGCTCGATACTGTTGGATCCGAAGAGAGCGAGCTCACGGATATATTGATCGAACTGCTCCGCCGTCCAAGCGTCGTAGGCATTCGTCTTCGGCCGATAGCCGAGTTGATGCCCGCGCATAGGATATTCAGGCGTACTCGTAACGACCAAGGCCGCAGGAAGACCTACAAATCCCTCCGACCAGTCGAGCTTACGGAGAAGCGCACCCACCCCGTAGAGGACTCCTCGGTCGTCGCTCGCCGCGATCACGGCCACCGGGCGCGGACGCGCGCTGATGAGCAGATGAAACCCTTCGGCGCCAGGTGCAGGAAGCGCCGCAACCTTCGCGGCCAGAGGACCTGCGAGCTTTGCGCCTTCGGCGCGTAAACCGACGGCGATGACTGGGTCGTTACCCGCGGGCCATTCGGTTGTGATCTTGAGCTTGAGACCTGTCCGCGAGGCGATCTCTTGTCGCAGTACCATGACCGCCTTTGCTGCGGCTGGACCGCCGGCTGGAGTGCTAGCGATTTGCGCCTTGGAGAAATCGACTCTCTCGGCTGCCCCGAGCGTCGCGGTCAAAAACTGCAAAGCTGCCACTGAAAAGCTAAGAGTGAACAGGCGTGAAATCATGGGCGATCTGAAGCCGACGCGGCGAGAACGGGTCACGGGTGTCTCCTTGCGAAAATGCACGGGGCTCAAGTTGGCGAGGCGCGGACGGGGCGCCTCGGGAGAACAACAGTTTGGTGCGAGCCGACGAAAGCGTCGAGTCTCAAGATGGGTGATTTCCGCGTGGACCTCCCGACGCTGAATCTCAAATCGTTGCGTCGCGTGGCTGGAAAGTCGAGAGAAGAAGAGAAGACGCGTAGGCGATCGGGCCAAACACCACCAGACCCGAGTTCTCGGGGGCGACGTCAGGCTCGCCACGGAGCGCGTCACACTGATCTACCGCGTGCAAACGTCGGAACAGCCGATGATGCGAAAGCACCCTGTGCCTTGTCGCGGCGGGTCGCCGGAAACAAAGAGATAGTTCAGCAAAAATACAGCGTCAGAGATGTCGATGGATCCGTCGCCATTGACCTCGAGAAGCGAAACGTGCGCGGGCGACTCAACGGATAGGCCACTGCATGGCAGCGGATCGCCCCCAAGAAAGAGACGTCCCAGGAGCGAGATGACGTCGGAGATGTCCAGGGACGCATCCTGGTTGCTGTCGCCGGCGAGCTGCCAACCTCCCTCGTCGCCCGGACTCGTTCCCGGAGTTCCGCCCGACACTAAGCTCGCTCGCCAGCTCGCCGCCAGCGGCCAACTCCCCAGTGGCGCGCGGGGATCCAGAATCGTCAGTGAATCGCCACCACCGTCGGTCGATGGATACCACCCATCGCTGTAGGAGAACGCGTGGATCGGCTCCTTGAGCGGTCCCTCAAGGACCACGAGCTCACCAGCGTTGCTGAAGTTGCCGTTGTACTCGCCAGCGATTCGGACGGTGCCTTGACCGTAAAGCGATGCAAACGCGGCGAGGTTTTTCACGACGAGAACGTGTTCGCCCGGAAGGAGTGGACTGCCGTCGTCAGGAAACTCGAATTCGACGCCGCTGGTGAGAGCAAATCCCGCCAGGCTCAGTGCCTCATCGCCGACGTTCTTGAGTTCAGCGAATTCGAAGTCATCGGCAGCAAACGGGTACGTGGCGAGCTCATCCGGCGGGTGGTACATGATCTCCGTGATCACCAGCGGGGGCGGCGTAACCACGTACGTTGCGGCGCTCGGCGCGCTCCAGTCGCTCGTCTTGTCGGCACCCGGTGCAGCTGCGACTCGAGCGCGGGCGACGACACGGGCGTTCGCGCTGAGAACGATCGGTGTGGTGTAGAGCTCAGCGCTCCCCGAAACGCCGCCGCCGAGGAGTCGCGGATCCGTCCCATCGCGGGTGAAGTAGACGTCTCCAGCGTCTGCTGAGATCTCGAGCACAAAGCCAGGTTCAATGGGTCCGCCGACGCGACTGAACTGAGGTGCGCGAACGAACTGCGAGTCAATCCAACCGGCGCGGTCGCTGAGCCAATCGATGACATGGTCGATCTCAGCGCGCCACGCGCTCGGCGAAATCAAATCCCAGCGTGCGTCGTCGCGCGTCTGTGCGGCGGCGATCTCGTCTTCCATGGCCTCGACGGTCGCGGTGACGCTCGCGACGTCGAACGCGCCCTGGCGCAGTTCGTCCCAGCGGTCGATCCAGTGCTGGCAAAAGTCGGGATCGGTGAAGAGCTTGTCCCACCAAGGCTCGTCGAAGTACTGCGTACCTTCGCGCGTGGCAGAGATCGGCGTCCACGAAAACGGGTCGTCATCGCGGTCGTCGCGCGAATCGATGCAGCGATCGAAGTCCCACAGTGGACCGAACGCCAGCTTGCGCTCGCGCGCCTTGAACATATAGGTACTCAGCCGTAGCGAGTCCACGTTCTTGAGGAAAACCCCAAAGATGTGATGGTCGATCCAAGAATCGACATCGATGAACGCTCTGTAGCCAGTGTCGGGATCACGAAAGCCTGGACTGTTGATCGATTGGACAAGCGAGTTCATGTGACCGCGTATCCACGTGCTCTGATGAGACGTAATGTTCTCTTCTTTCGGGTAGACGTAGCCGATCGTCCGCTCGCCTGCGCTAAAGCCGTTGTCGCCTGGATCGAGGCGGTCGATCTTGAGGATGTAACCACCACTGACCCGGGGCTCATCTCGATCAGCGGGCGTCAGCTCTTCGACGTCGACGCGGTCCGCGTCACGCTTGATCTTTTCCATGAAGGTGTAGATGCCCACGAAGTCTGACGAATCAACGACGCCGTCGTCAGTATTGAGGTAAACCTCGATGAAACGCGTGCGTGGGGCGTATCTGCCTGCCTGTCGACTGAGGTCGAATGCCAGCGCGTTGCGAATGTAGCTACGGTCCCAGTTGTGAACGCCAAAGAACACCCAGTCGGATTCCGAGGGCATACCGAGCGGGGAGCGACTCAGGTCTTCGTCCTCGTCGTCCCAGAACTCGAAAGCGTACGACTTCTTTTCGAAGCGATCGTTGGCCGAGCTGGCGCCGCGGATCTTGAAACCGCCGCGGCCAGTGAGCGATGGCGAATCGTCGAGGCGACTTGTGCCGCCGACTGCGTCGAAAAACATCGTGTAGAGCGGCGTGAGAAATTCCTCGTTTGCCGCTCCGCCGCCAAAGTTGTCCAGAATCACGAGCGGCAGGTTCGACGTCACCGGCGAGACCGTGTTGCTGACGCGGAGGTACCCGGCGCTGACGACCGGACTCGGGGCGGCGCCTGCCAGGAACCCACGGACGCGAACGAGGGTGCTCTCCTCGAGATCTATCGGCTCGATGTAGAGTTCCGAGCCCTCCTCCGGAGTGGTACCGTCAAGCGTGTAGCGAAATTCGACGCCGGGCTTGCCGCCGTCGCCCTCGACGGCAACGACGAGCGAACCGACGAATGCGGTCGCCTCGGGCGCCAAAGCGGGCGTCGGCGCCACCGCGTCGAACATCGTACCCACATTCGCTCGTCCTGGCGTCGGCTGAGGATAAAACCCACGTAGGGTAGGATCGACGCCCGTAGCCTGAACCGCATCGAGCTCTGGCACGATGAGAAAGTCACGATCGCTGAGACTTTCGTTGAGACCGTGAATCGCGAGCACGTTCTCGCCGCTGACAAGGGTGCCCGGGTTCGCAGCAACCATTTCCTCGAAGACGACCGCGTCAACGTCGCTGCGCGAACCCGTCGAGGCCGACTCCCACGTTGGAGACGAAGGCGCGTTGCGCGCCGCGATTCGTTGGCCGTTGATGTACGCCACGAAGCCAGCGTCGTACTTCATCCGCAAGTTGAACGCGTCGATCCCGGCCGTCGTCTGCAGCTGAAACGGCACGCGGATGTACGCCGTCGCACTGGTGAGGAACATCGACGCGGTCACGTTGGTCGAAATCGGGCCAGCAGCGTTGAACACAAAGTCGGCGTCGTAACCCACTCCCGTCGAACCGGCGTCCCACGCCGAGGCGTCGAAATCGGCCTGGGTCCACGAGAACGCGAGAGTTCCGTCGCCCGGAATCAGGACCTGAGCACCTGCACCGCTAGCGAGCAGCCCAGTGACGCCGCCGCCGCCCTGTTTGAGTCCGTACGAGACATCGGCGATCTGAGGTGGATAGGGTGCATATTCCCAGATCTTGGTGACACCGTCCGGCGCGACGAGAAGAAGCGGCTCGCCTGCGGAGCTAAGCTTGAAGTTGAGGTGAAGCTCATCGTCAGGGTCACGTCGATCCTTGTCGGACGCGAAGACGACGAGAAAATCTCCCGGGGCGAGAACCTTCGGCGGGAAGCGCCACTTCGTCAGATTCGCCGGATCGTCGGTGGCAAACACGCCATCGAGGTCGACGACGCTTGCGCCGGCGTTGAAGACCTCGAACCAGTCGACGCGATCGCCGTCGCGGTCTTCAAGTCCCGATCGATTCAGCGCCATGAGCTCGGAGATGACGAGGTCGCCGACGTCCGCGACAACCTGAGCGCACAGAAACAGCGCCCCGACCAAGCCCCCCACATTCAAAGCTCGCCGTCGAAACATTCGATCTCGGGCCTCTCCTGCCTGACTGGACGAAACGTGCCCTGACCAAGAGCCGCGCCGCGAAAAAAGCGAAACAGCGCCGTATACGCCGGTTTGGAAAGATGCGCCCCCCTGCCTCCCGATGTTATCGCGCCTGGCGAGCAAGAGGCACCGTTTTCGACCGGAACCGTTTCAATTGACCTCGAGCTCGATCGCCGAGATTCTAGGGAACGCTTCGTAGAGCTCGCGCTCGATGCGGTTGATCTCGTTTCCCATGACCCGAACCATACGCTCTGCCGTGTCGGCGAGAACGCGGGTGCTTTCCGCCGGAGCGTCGCGCAATAGGTTTGCATCTTGTTTGATGCGTTCGCGATCGATGAGCGCACTGCCGTGAAACTCGACCTCGGCGGCTATCCGAACCTGCCCTGGTCCGCCGATTCTCGTCTTCAGGACCAACACTTTCTCAACTGACGGTTGTCCTTCAAGAAATGCCTTGATCGCCTCGACCTCCTGCGGAGTCGGCGCAGCACCAACGAGCAGACGACCATTTGCGTAGGCGAGCACCACAGCCATGAAGCCGAGAAGGCACCCGATCACGATCGAGGTGATCGAGTCGGCCGTCGAAGAACCCGTGCTACTGGACACCCACACACCCAGCGCCGCTAACAGGACTCCGAGCACCGCGACAGCATCCTCAAGAAGCACCGCCACCGAGGTTGGGTCGTCCCCCGTCATAATGTAGTTCCATAGTCCCCTCTTGCCGCGCCGGCGAGCCACTTCGCGGTAAGCGCCGACAAGAATGATCACCTCGACGACGAACGCGAATGCGAGAATCCCGAAGAGGGTCCAGCGATGCTCGGCCGCGTGGCTCTCGTGCGGCGAAAGTAGCGACGCCACGCCGTGATAAGTCGTCACCCCAAAGCCGACGAAGAAGATCCCCATCGCCGAGATCAGGTTCCACAGGTACGTCGCGCTCGATCGCCCCCACGGATACTCTGGGCTCTCTCCCAACCGCCCGTGACGGATTCCGACGAGGAGCAGAGCTTGGTTGCAGGTATCCGCGAGCGAGTGAATCGACTCTGCCAACATCGACGGGCTGCCGGTGAGAAACCAGCCAACGAATTTGGCGATCGACACCGAAAAGTTGCCGCCCACCGCGGAGGCGACCACGATCGTCGAAGAACCTTTCTTCACCATGGAACCGTCATCAACCGTCAGATCCGTACCAGCCTGTCGTCATTCACTTCCGGTCTCAACCCAGCCCGTGGGCAGTCCACCGCACAGAAAGACGGCCGCCCCTCCGGCGACGTCCGCACGAATCTCCCGGATGTCTCCCGGCGCACGTGCGCTCACGTCTCACGTGAACGTGCGCGACGAATTCATCCGTTGTTCGCACTCTGGCCAGAACCCAGCATAAAAAAAGCCCGCACCTTGTCCAGGCATGGGCTTTCATAAATCAGAAACAAAGGCATTCAAAAATGCGGGCGCCGCCTACTCTCTCGGTGGTGGCCAATACCATCGGCGCGAAGGGCTTAACTTCCGTGTTCGGGATGGGAACGGGTGTGGCCCCTTCACTGTAAGCACCCGCAAATTCTTCTGATCGCTGTGTCCGTCTACGCCGCCACTGAAAACGGGATCTCAGCGCGACGGAGCTTGCTTCGAGGTGGGTGTCGCCTGACTCTTGAGCCTCGACGACTCCCATCGACACAACAGCGTCATGTATTTCAAGAAATCGGTGTTGTCCAGCAGCGCACCTACCACCCAGTGATCTCGATAGGTGATTCGAATGCCTGTGAATGAAAGTGATCAAGCCAATCGGCAAATTAGTACCGGTCAGCTAAATGCATTACTGCACTTACACCTCCGGCCTATCAACCTCGTCGTCTTCGAGGTGCCTCATGGGATATCTGGTCTTGGGGAAGGCTTCACGCTTATATGCTTTCAGCGTTTATCCGTTCCGAACGTAGCTACCCTGCAATGCCGTTGACACGACAACAGGCACACCAGAGGTTCGTCCGACCCAATCCTCTCGTACTAAGGTCAAAACCCCTCAGATATCCTACACCCACAGTAGATAGGGACCGACCTGGCTCACGCCGGTCTAAACCCAGCTCGCGTACCGCTTTCATTGGCGAACAGCCAAACCCTTGGGACCTCCTACAGCCCCAGGATGCGATGAGCCGACATCGAGGTGCCAAACCTCCCCGTCGATATGAACTCTTGGGGGAGATCAGCCTGTTATCCCCGGAGTACCTTTTATCTGATGAGCGACGTCCCTTCCACGCGGAATACGCCGGATCACTAGGCCCTGCTTTCACATCTGCTCGACTTATAGGTCTCGCAGTCAAGCTCCCTTATACCCTTACGCTCTACGTGCGATTGCCAACCGCACTGAGGGAGCCCTTGGGCTCCTCCGTTACTCTTTAGGAGGAGGCCGCCCCAGCCAAACTAACCGCCTACCACTGTCCGAGACCCGGATTCACGGAATCTCGTTAGAATTTAAGTAACATAAGGGTGGTATTTCAAGGATGGCTCCAGAAGATCTGGCGACCTTCTTTCAACGCCTCCCACCTATCCTACACATATGATACCCAAACCCAATAATAGGTTATAGTGAAGGTTCACGGGGTCTTTCCGTCTAGCTGCGGGTACATGGCATCTTCACCATGACTACAATTTCGCCGAGTCCTTCGTTGAGACACCGGTCCAGTCGTTACGC